>JAHBXS010000001.1 GCA_019636375.1 Pirellulaceae bacterium
GTCAGAACGCCCCGCCCCGGAGGGCCTGCGGAGGATATGGAGACTCTCATTCCCCACAAGGAAAAAATCTGCCACTTGTTCCGCCGAAAAAAGTATGCACTACTTGACTTCAAGGGCCATAGAGATGTTATCCGAGCTCTTCGTGTTTTGGCAGGGACTGGCGGCTCCCGTGAATCACAGTGAGTATCCGGATCTCGTGGTTCTCCACGCGGTAGATAATTCGAAACGAGTAGATGAACAGTTCTCGAATATCGGGGCGACTGTATTCTGGAACTATCGATCCAGATTCCGGAAAACGCTCAAGCTGAAAAGGTCGTGCGAGTATCCGTTCATAAACCGATTCAGCGTACGTAAGCGATTGATCGGCAATATAGTCGAATATTCCAAGAGCATCCTTGGAAGCGCGTTCCGTCCAGCGAATTCTCAAGTTGTCCCTCGACCGCGTTGAGCCTTGTGGTCCATAAGGCGTCGGCGCATCTCGTCAGTATCGATGAGTCGCCCAGCAGCTTCGTCCTCCAAGCCGGCCGCGATTTGCTGCCGTACATAAAGGTGATATTGGACGTCTTCCCAGGTAGCATCGTCGGGAAGAGAATCCAGAACCGCCTTTGCAGCGGCTTTTGCGGGTTCGGTGGCAAATGACATAGAGTGTACTCCTTGCTTCATTTTACCAGCCGCCCCACGCTTCGTCCAATGGGGCACAACAAGTCGACAGTGGATCTTGTCCGAGTCGCAGTTGATCGCGGTAACCCGGCGGCGGCCAAGAACCTTTGATTTCAGAGTCCGCCCGATCCGCCGCTCGGGTTGACCGCCTTGTTCGGCCTGCTTGGGCACTACCATAATTCCGCCCGAATCGGAGCCGGCTCAGAGTGGCTGAGCCGGTGGTTGCGGGCCGTCGCTTCGCACATTACGTGCGCCTCGCCCGGATGTTGTCCCGGATGTACACGAAGTACGGGTCGGCCTCGCTCATACGTGGACGATTCGCCTCGGGCACCGTTGGCACCGGCGTGCCAGCGTACCAGTGGGCCACTATGGACGCCTGCGCCTCTAGGTTGAACTCTGACCACAGCGGGCCGGGCGGGCCGTAGCCGTACACGCTCCCTCCCGTCTCGTTGCGGACTTGGTTGACGAACCCTGCGCACACCGTTCCGGGCAAGAACGACCGATGGTGCACCTGCCAGACATGGGTCAACTCGTGAATGAACGTGACCTCGGCGGCGAACGCCCGCTTGCGGGCTTCGTCGTCCGGTAACGCGGAGTACGCCAAGGTGCCAGACCAGACTATCGGCGCGACCGAGCCCAGGTTGACGTAGATGTTGCTGTCCGCGAATGGGGTGACGAACGCCCGCCCACCGATGCCAGTCAAGTTGGTGATTCGGATTTTGTCAGCCGGCGGCAGGCTGCCGGCGAACACCCTGGCGTTGGCCGTGTCGTACTCCTCCGTGGAGATTGGCCTGTCGTCGATCATGCCATCCACCACAGCCCCGACCGCCACCCCGCCTACCGTGGCCAGCACAAGCCCGGAACCGGTGGCCAGCAGCACGTATCCGGCCACGACGCGGGCCTGGTCCGCCAACCCCAAGTCGGACAGAAACTGACCCAGCCCGGACCCGACCCAGAACATCGTTCCGACGGCCAGCCCGGTGGTTCCGGCCGCCACGTCTGCCACCACCCTGGCTACGTCCTGCACGACCCCGACCGCGCTGCCGAGTATTCCGTCATTCTCGTAGGCCAGGGTCAACCAGAGCCGGCCATTCACTAGGTCGTCCCATGGGATGACCGCGGTCGGGAAAGTGCCCGTCTCGATCCGGCTGGCGTCCCGCCGGGGACCGCCGTCGATCGGCCAAAGGTCGTCTAACGTGCCCTCCACGTCGCCCGCGAATCGGGCCACAAAGTGGACCCCGCCGCAGGTGACAAACCGGGCCGTGACCAGGAATGTGTACCCGATGGCCCCGCTGTCGTGTACGTCGAACCGGAACTCCGTGCGCCCATCGGCCCAAAAGGTCGCGCGAACCCTTCCCCCCAGGGCAACCCCGGCAGGGGTGAGGATCGGCTCCTGCTTGAACGTAGTGAGGACGGCCGGCGGGGTATTCGCAGCGACGCATGCCTCCAATCTCTCCTCGGCCGCGTTCAGTTCTGCCCGCAGTCGCGCGATCTCGGGCCGCGATCTACTTGGCGGTGGGCCAGGCCGAGGCGTCGGTCCACGGGGTTCGCCCGGCTCCGGCTGCCTCCGGTCAACAGTGGTCAAGTCGGCGTACTGTTTCCGAAGCCGATTGGCCTCCTCGTACAGGGCATCGCACGGTCCGCCTGTCGCGACTGGCACCGGATCGACCACAGGCGGCGGAACTGGAATCTGGCCGGCCACGCAGGCGTCCAGTCGAGCTTGGGCCGCACGCAATTCGGCCGCCAGCCTCGTGTACTCCGGATTGGGTCGGGGCGGCGATGGGCGTGGGCGAGGTCCGCGACGAGGGCCGTCTTCGTCGGGCTCGGCCTGCGGGACGATAAGCGGACTGGTTACCGAGAGTTGCCGATCAAGTTCGGCGACTTCCGCGCGAATGGGATCACAAGGATCAGGCATTGATTTTCCTCAGTTGGCCGAACGTCCGCGGTAACCCAGTCGGCGCGTTTGATGTTGATGTAATGAACGACGCTATTGGCGACTTGGGTTCACCGCTTGGTTATCCCATCTTTACGACTAGTTTCGGGAGATACATTGTAATTGGGCTCTCTTCCTGGTTCTTGTTTCCAGAAAGGAGAGCTTTAACATGCTCGCGAAGCTCAGCCCTCGCAGCTTCCATTCGGTCCATGATTGTGTACGGGTCGGACGTGTCGATGATTATCGTGCGCCCTTGCTGAACGTCAAACGGAATTTTGTCGCCCTTGCGAATCAATTGAATTGACGGAAGCTTGAACGCATGTCGCACACCGAGTTCATAGTGAGCATTTTGATTCTTGAAAGACATATCCGTGATGCAAAGGTTGCAGTACGCGATATGTTCAACGACCTGTTTAGTTATATGCCCAGGCTTTGAGATCTTGTCAGCGCGAATGGGGTTTAGCCCATGCTCTTTCAAGACGGGTTCAATCAGGTGTTTCAACATTGTATCAGCGTGTTTTCGTTCATCAGATCCTTCGTCGCCGATGGGCGTAATGATAAAACACGATTTGGCGTAATCAGTCGAGTCATCGCCCATCAGAGGAGCCGTTGGTTCGTCAGGGTGAGCGCACTATTTTTCCATGGAAATACCGAGAACTTTGAAGAGGTAGTGTTCATCCCAAGCACATCTTAGTCTTCGAGTTCGTACGCTTTCCTTGTCACCTTTATAGTTTTTCAGAAGAGTCAAAGCCATACGCCGCATTGAAGAGGAGTTGATAGCGCCTGTTCCGTTGATTCGACATTGGTCTTCATTGAAAATCACATCCAGACGCCAGTGTAGCGAGTTTTCAATACTCCAGTGGGCTCGGCAGCCTTTGGCGAATTTGTCGATGTCCATGGAAAAGCTCAGCAAATAGTATCGTACTTCGTAGGATTCTTTTCCATCACGAGTCACATTGTTGACCGCCACGCCAATGGTCTTCAAGCCTGGCCACTGATGCTTTTGCTGCAATTCCTTCGAAACTGGGAACTGGTACCAGGTTCGATGCTCGACTCGCCCATGACCGGTCTCTGTTTTTTCGAGGCATTGAACACCTTCCATCGTGCCGAGAATCTCTTCTGCCAAGTCGCTAACGTCGGCTTCTAAAGTCCCCTGATTCCCTTTGAGTCCCAAAATATAGTCGCCCCCCTCTGAAACAATCTGGGATGCGATTTCTCGCTGACAACCCATCGCGTCAATCGTCACAATGGCCCCTTCCAATTCGAGCAATGACAACAACTTCGGAATCGCCGTGATCTCATTACTCTTCTCGTCGACTGCTTCTTGCCCAAGCACCATTTGATTCTCCGCTGCCCAGGCGGTGACCATGTGTAGGGCTTTGACCCCGTTTTTGTGGTCGTGCGAACGACGTGCTGTTTTACCATCAATGTTGATGATCGAATGTTCAGTTTCTGGTGCAATTGCCCGCACCCAAGACAAAAAGCAAGCGGTCAATTGTTCGGGCTTGATCGCTGAAAATACGCGGCGAAACGTGTCGTCAGAAGGGACTCCACTCTTCAGCTTGAGAAACTTCTTGAATAAGTGCTTACGGGCTACACCATAGTTATGCATGTCTTTCCAGCCTTCGGCTCCCGATAGCATCGCACAAACACCCAAGACCAAAATATCTATCAAAAGATGACGGCGATTGGATGTTTCGATTCGAGGATCAGTGATCGATTCAAAGTGACGAGCAATCTCAAGTTTCGGCATAATGGCATCTCCAAATAGGAAACAAATACCATTTTTTCGACTTGCCTGAATACCCCAATTTCGCTAAATAGTGCGCTCACCCTGGTTGGTTCGTCCTTCTGTTCGCCCGGTGGCAATTCTGCAGTTCCAATTCCAACGGCAGCGTTACCAGATCGCAAGCGAAATTTGCCATCCGGCAAGTCTTCGAGCAGACCTGCAAATTTGGCGTTTTGAAGTATAAGTTGAATGCATTCGTCTAGTCGTGCGTTTGGGATAGAGTATTTCTGCTCAAGAACGTTCCGAAAGATCTCGCCAGATGGTAGTTGTGAGCTTGCATAGTCCGAATAGAAACGAGCAAGTATAGCGGGCTTGCCAATCGCGAGTATTTTTCCTTCTCTGTCTTCATTATCAAATGTAGGTGCAAGAATCTTCCGACCAATCTCGGTAAGTCGAAACTGTGAGTTGTCCGTCTTCTCAATGATCCCATAAGAGGTTGCGGCCCAAAGGAAATATTGGTTGTTAGGATTAGTTGGAGAGAACCCAAGAGATTTTGCAATGTCATCCCAAGTTGCAAGGGAACCAGCGTAGTCGTTTTTTATAACCTGTGCGACTCTGAGTGCATCCTCTAATGTCTTGCGTGGCAGATCTTCGGAGGCAATTTTCCTCTTAGGCTTAGGTTCATTTTGAATCGCACGTTTTTTCGCCATTGTCAAAATCTCGTTGGTAACTCAAGTAGCAGATATGGGATAACGCTGGCGATCAGCGGGCGAAAATGGCGCGTGTGATCGTGATATTGGGAGAAAAATCGGAACGCCATTTTCGCTCCGTCTGCATCGCTTTGTTATCCGGTCTGTCGAATCCAGTCTCGGATATTCATTCCAATTCGTTCAATGTCCTCGTTGGCTAGCGTGCCGCTATGCATGATAATGTTTCGGGACTTTTCAAGAGTATTTAATACACCCTTTGCCCACTCCATATTTCCAACGACGTCTTCGAAGACCGACCAATTGGTCACGATGATGGATGATAAGTCCCCGAAGTCACAGTAGTTGATTGGGTCAGTTCCTCGAGCCCCGTGCCAACGAAATTTCGCGTCCTCTTCCATCCGAGATTTTGCCATCTTTTGAATTCTCTCAGGCACCTTTGACCACCAGTCATTTGGAAAGGCTTCTGTCATCGCCTTGGTCACGAGTGATCGCACCATGTTTTCAAACGCATGGATTGCAGTGTAAACGTAGGACATTCGTTTCGCAGTTGATAGTCGATCATTGTCCAATAAATCGTAGGAAAGTGATCGCTCAAGCCGCAATGAATCCTCGGTGCCAAAGTGAGATTTGGACTTGCGACCGCAACCATCAAGCGATTCGTCCGTCAGAATTCCCTTGTATACAAAGCTGTATAGTTGATCGTCGATCATCCGAGGTGCTCTCGTAGGCTCTTGAAGATGGCATCAAAGACTGCTTGATCTCGCGTCTCCGGCAGGACAATGTTGATGTGATACTCAAGTGCGCGGACCGATAGCCGATCGAAGCCTTCATTGTGTTGGAACTTCTTGGGTGGCAGGTCCTTTTTGCCGGTTTCGTCACCAATGGACTTATCTGGTATTTCGCGTTTGGGAGTAGAAATAGAAGGAGACGAGAAATCAGCGTATTCGCAAAGCGCGCTGAACGTCTTACTGATATTGGAAATTACAAGGTCCGTCTTTTTACCCGCGTACAAAGTGCGAAGCTTATTCTTCACGTCGGCAACCGATAGTTCGTTAGCTTTTGTGTTTACCGCAAACAAATCAGCGTATGCGTCGCGGATTCCATCCGCAACGATCTGCTTCGAGCGAGAGCGATCCAAGAACGAGAAATATCGTTCAGTCGGCGCTCCGTCAGCGTCAAGAAACCCAAGCTCTTTCAAAATTCCAACGAAGAGGCGATCGTTAGCGCTATCGAATCCGAGTTGTTCGAGGAACTTCGCCGAGAATCGCTCTGGGGGTTGCGCGTCGAGCATCGCGTCGAAGTATGCCGGAATACCGCCGATCTTCAGTGTGTATGCGTCAGGTAGTGCCATAGGGTATTTCGGATAACGATAAGGATCACCGAGTCGCCGCGAGTGATTTTCAATCAGAAGGATGCAAGTCGGCGACTTCGGTGCATCCGTTTGTTATGCCCTATTTTGGGCGAATTGAGGTAAGTTATGGGTCAGATAGGACAGACAGCAGTGGATGGATATCCATTGTGGTATTACGGAGTGGACAAGCCGGAAGATTTGAAGGCATACGCCATTCATAAAGATCACAGAGGAAGATATGTTGTAAAAAAATTTAGCAGCATCCAAAGTGCGTGGGAGCATCTCGACCTCTATGGTTATAAAGACGGCAGAGTTGTTCCGTGCCCAGAACAAAATTAACCCCGACGAGATTTTGCCCATTCAGGGTATTCGTCTGGTTTTTCTCGTAGCAGAATTTGAGCCGCCAATTCTTGGGGGCATAATTCAGCGGGGCATTGATCTTCGGGGATGTTTTGAGCATTGAAATACTCGCCCAAGAAGTGCATAAGAACATATCGGGTATCTGGATTAGGGTCACGAATGGCGTTTATTGTCAAACCAGATCGAATAATAGCTAGAAATTCATCTCGGATTTCAGGCATTAGAAATCAATCTCCAATTCAGGGTTAAGGGCATAACTTGTTATTATCATCGGCTAGCGCGTGATAAGTTGATAAAACACGGCTAACCCCTTGGCTAGAGTGTAGATAAATTTTAAAACTCAGTCAACAAGTTGGTTTCGGGAAAAAGCTCGGCTAGCGCGGATAATCCCGTATTGACGCGCTAGCAGCGATGGGCATGACAAAAAGGCAGGAAAGTCGGCAGGGGAAACAAAATGATCGTTGAATTTGCAAAACTCATCCAAAACCAGAATCTTTCCAAGGCGGACCGGGAGTGGTTCCCCAAAATCTTGACCAAATTCGCGACTTTTAACCGACAAGGGGCTCAACAGGTTCTCGATTGCTCCACCGAGAACCTCATCCGTTTCTTACGCTCAATGTTGGCGGCAAGGGAGCCCGCTTGGCAGCGGTTACAGGCAGCCCGCGCGATCGAATTGTACCAACGACTCGTCCTCAAACTGCCAACAGTCGATTTTCAACCGATTATCGAAAAGCTGGAAGCGATCAGCCGCGATGAACTCCTAGAAAAAAGAGCGAACGAAAAACGGGGAGATCATCCAAATACAGATTCAGATTTCGATGCCGTTTACCTCCTCGAAGACGGTGATGTTGGCAAGATTGATCCGACGGAAATTCCCGTGATCCAGGAGACACGGAAGTTACTTCGCGTTCGCCACTACGCGCGCCGTACGGAACAGGCCTATATCGGTTGGATCGAAAGGTTCCTCGAATTTGTCAAACCGAAAAACGCTGATGAGGCTTCCGAGTTCGAGGTGCGTGAGTTCCTGAGCGATTTGGCTGTCAACGGTCATGTCTCAGCAAGTACCCAAAATCAAGCGTTTAGTTCTTTGCTGTTTCTATTCAGGGATGTGCTCAAACGGAAGATCGAGTTTCTCGAAGCGGAACGTGCGAAACGGTCCGAGCGAGTGCCGGTGGTGCTCACGATCGAAGAAATCAATCAAGTCTTCAGCTTCCTCGGTGGACGCGATCTGTTGTTTGGCCGATTGCTGTACGGCGCAGGGTTGCGGCATTATGAGGGCTTGCGATTGCGAGTCAAGGATGTCGATTTTTCCGCGCGGCAACTCACGGTGCGCGACGAAAAGGGGGCCAAGGATCGGGTGACGGTGTTGCCTGAATTGATCGTCGCTGATTTGCAGCGTCAGCTTGAGGCGACGAGATTGTTACACGAACAAGATTTGGCGGCGGGTGGTGGGCGTGTTTATTTGCCATTTGCCTTGGCGAAAAAGTACCCTAAGGCGGAAACTGAATTCGTATGGCAGTATGTATTCCCCGCCGTGCGAATTTCGCAAGACCCAATCTCCGGGGAGATGCGGCGACATCATCAATACGAATCGGTGTTCACGCAATCGTTGCGAAATGCGGTCAAACGAGCGGGAGTCTTAAAGAAGGTGACGCCTCATACGTTGCGGCACAGCTTTGCGACTCATCTTTTGCAGCAAGGGGCCGATATTCGGACGGTCCAAGAGTTGCTGGGCCATGCCGATGTAGCGACGACGATGATTTACACCCACGTGCTCAATCGGCCTAGTCTTGCGGTGATTAGCCCAGCGGATCGGTTGATGTCGTGAGCAGGGTTTTGAATGAAGCGAATTGCTTGGGCCGATTTCTTTTGGATGGCATGTTTTATCAATTCATCGCGCTGACTACGTGACGGCGTTGGGCTCTTGCTTGAGATGATGGTGCGATTGTTTTTTGGTGATAGATGTTACGTTTGATTTGATGGGTGGTTGGGGAAACGTACGAAGTTTTTTTTTGGATGGCGATGGATTTGCGGCGAAAATTGATTATTGAAAGTCAGTTGACGATTGCCTCGTGGGGTGACAAATGGCCAAGACTTGTTACAATTTGACTTCTGAATCCTGACGTTGCGGGGTCGCCCCGGCGTTCAGCGGTTTTATGCGGGTGTAACTCAGTTGGTAGAGTGGTAGCTTCCCAAGCTGCATGTCGAGGGTTCGAATCCCTTCACCCGCTCTCTGATTTCTTCTTCCCGGTCGGCCACCAAAGTCACTAAGCACCCGGTGAATTTCTTAGCAAATAAATGTTGTTTGCTCCTATGCCGCCTCAATTTTTTCCTTCGAAGTGTCGCTATTCGGTTCCAAAAAAGTTAATTTTAAAACCGTTACTGCGGTACTCCCCTCCGTTTTTGACGGCAACTGATTCTGAATGTTTTGTTCTCGCACAAGAAAGGCTTTGGGACCGTGATGAAGCGAAATTTTGTTCTGATCGTGACCTTGGCTGTCGCCTGGCTAGTCCCCGTCATTGTGACGGCACAAGTGGAACGCTATGAACTTGGGAAACGCCTACGTCGCTTCGAGGACGCTTGGCAGTCGGCCACCGAAGACAAACGCCGCGAATCTGCGAAGCCGATGATCGATGCGGTCAATAGCTTTTTCGGAATGCGGCTGCAAGCGGCAACGGCGAAACTCGACGAAGCTTGGCTCGTCGCCGAGAATCCTTCGCTTACCGATTGGCAGCGAGCCATCATTCCCTACCGAATTCGGCTCTCGAAAATGGTGGTTGGCGTCGGAGAGTCGCAGATCGATATCTCTTTGGTCCCATATTATAAAAACGCCGGCGAAGTCCCCAATGACGCACAAGTCCGATTTGAGTTGAAGAACTCGGCTGGCGGGAGCGTTTGCCAAGTCACGGAGACATGGCAAAATGCCGTTGCCGGAATTCGTTGGTCGTTGGCGGAAGTGGCCAGCGGCGATTATGCGGTGACCGCTACCGTAAACTTTGAGGGCCTAGAATGGAAGCTGCTCACCAGCAGCCTGTCTATTATCGACGATCTGGACGGTCGTTTGGTAAGTTTGGAGCAAAAGGTGGCCGAAGTGCGGGAGCGATTGAGTGATTCAGTTTACGCGACGGCGCGAGATCGAATCAATCTTATGAACCGAGCCAAAGGGGATTCCGTTCAGGAAACAGATTTTCCCTTTGACATGCTGCTCAAGGAAACCGAGGAACTAGCAACAGCCGAGTCGCCGGAACGAATTCTTGCTACGACGGCAAGGGTTGGCGATCATTGGATGGTGTTGGCCGAAAAACGTCGGCAAGTTGCCGTTAGATTCCGCGCTCCGAAGGAAGTCAGCGGGCCACTCCCCGTCTTGTTTTTAATGCACGGTGCTGGCGGAAGTGAAAATATGTTTTTCGAAACCTACGGTTCAGGGCGAGCGGTTGAGTTGGGTATCGAGCGGGGATGGCTGGTCGTTGCGCCACGTCAGGGACTTGGGGGATTAAGTTTGGATTGTGCCGAAATGCTCGACCTTTTGGAGGGGTTGTTCGAAATTGATCGTTCGCAAGTCTACTTGCTTGGGCATTCGATGGGGGCGGCACAAGTGATTCGCCAAGTCACTTTGCATCCGGGGCTCCCCAAAGCCGCCAGCGCGATCGGGGGTGGCCGTCCAATTCGCACTCCCGCGACGATCAAGGATGTCCCCTGGTTCGTCGCAGCCGGTTCGCTCGACTTCGGTCGGGGTGGTGCCAAGGCATTTTACGAGAGTCTGCGTGATGCCGGAGCAAAGGCGGCCAAGTACGAAGAATACGACGGAGTCGAACATATGGTGATTGTCCAAGCGGCGCTCGATGATGCGTTCGCTTTTTTTGATCAAGTGCAAAATTCTGAGCAGTAAAAAGGAGATGTCTCACTGATCAACAGCGTTTGGAAATGGGCTATTTCTTCTCAATACTCGTTTATCCTCCATTCCAATCCAGATTGTCGCGACGCACATTGCCACTAACTTTTTGCCGAACCCAATCGGATTATGTTCTGCAAGTTGTGAGGTGCTCAATTCGATCTCACTCGGTGGACCAAATCACTAGCCGATGCTGTTCATTGTGAAGTTGCGATTAAACCGTAAAATTGTCGTTCGCTCGTTCACGGAGTGAACGGCGACGTAGCATGTTGACGGAGTGAACGGCCACGTAGGTTTTTAACGCGCGAAAAGGCGAGCATGACGACCGTTCGCGTATCGACTTGCTGGACACGCCCTCAAGACGGGTAAAAATGTTACGATGTTTTGTTGGCGGTGAAGGAGTGAGCTTAGGATTGCTCGAAATCAGGTTCAACTCGTGGCAGCGTAATTTTTTATTTGGTGAACGATGAACGACGAAACAACACGCCTTGCTGAACTACGACAGATCGTGCGGGGCTTCGTTGATGAGCGGGAATGGCAACAGTTTCACGCGCCGAAGAACATCTCGATGGCGTTGGCGATTGAAGCCGCCGAACTCATGGAGCATTTTCAATGGATCGATTCCGAGGCCAGTCGCCGAGGTGCATTGAGCGATGGTGAGGTTGCTGCGATTGGCGAAGAGATGTCAGATATATTCTGCTATTTAATGGCGCTTGCAAATGAATTGGGAATCGATTTGACCCAGGCTTTCTTGGCCAAAATGGAAAAGAACCGCCAGAAGTACCCCGCCGAAACATATCGCGGCAAATTTTAGATTGGCTATGGAAAGGGGCTCAACGCCGTCAAGACTTATGAAGTTTTGCATCAATATGAATAACGCATGCCCACCCGCATTTTTTGCAGCCGTTCACGAGATCGTCGTAGAGACATAACCAATTCCCGCTATGTCGAATCACCTATTTCAAGCGGTTTGCCGAGGCGTGCTCCCTCGGTGCGTCCGCCTTTTCACGGAGTGAAAAGCGACGTGGCGGTTCACTCCGTAAACGGTTACCGTTTTTTTCGAAATGCGTTAAACAACCTTCGTACCGAGAATTCGTTTCGGACGACTGCGGTGCATTGAGTTTTGTAAGCTCTCTCGGGAAAGGTTATTGTTGTTCCTTGAGAATCCGTTCGCGAACCGACTTGATCATTGGTTCCGTACGAAGGCCGATTGCGGCGGCCTCTCGCAGAGCTTCGTCTAACGGGGCGCCTTGATGAAGGGTGCGGAGGATTGCCCAACAGGCCCCTACTCGCCCCCCTTGACCGCAATGGAAGAGAATTTGGTGGTCTGGACTTGCCTTAGACAGTATCTCGCTAATCTGTTCCAACTGCTCGGCCGGCAAATCTATTGGAAAGCCACAGGGGAGTTGGTGTAGCGAGAATCCCTCGCGCTGAGCCCATTCGGATTCATCCCAATCGTTCTCCGCCTGCTTGCACAAGGAAATGATCGTGCGAATTCCGGTTTGTCGAAATAGTTCGGCATCGTTGGGGTCGATTGCGCCCGCAAAGATAATATTTTCGAATTGAGTTGGGTTGATGGTATTGCCCAGGAAAATTCGTTTGACATTCGAACTAACTTTTGGGGGACGCCGAGAAGCTCTTTCTGAATTTGGGAAATCGGGCGGGATGGGAATTGTCACTTTGCCGGTAGCAGCCCATTCGGTCCCTCGGAGGAGAAGGGTTATAAAGCCGACGCATTCTTGAGAATAATCGGCATGACCAAGGGTCGTGTGAAAAATTCGGCCTTGCTCGTAGTTGACCACCATGACCATCGGCTCGTGGCGACCGGTGCCTCCTTGATCTGGAGCAGCAAAGGACGTTGCCAAAACCTCCAAGTTTTCACCGGGTCCGCGCAGACGGTCGTAGAGTTCGTCTTGGGTGTGAAGCCAGCGTTCCGGAAGTCCAGCCATGATTGGGTGTTCTGAGTTGCGGGTTTGGACGATGAATTCATGTTGAGGACCGTGACTTCCGCCGGATCCCTTTGCCTCGTCGCGTTGCAATCGTTTTTGTTCGTCGTAGTAAACATAGGGGCCATCTTTTTCTGAACGTCCGCCCCAGCCGCCGAGCCCAATCATCCGATTGTATTCACGCCATTCAGGAAAGGCATTGTTGGCGGCGTGAATCACAACGAAGCCGCCCCCCTTTTTCACGAATTCTTCGAAGGCATTTCGTGTTGCTTCAGGCCAGGCCTCGCCGTTGTAGTTCGAAAGAACCACGTCGTATTTTGAAAAGTCTGGAGCAAAATTGGGGTCGGGCCCCTTCGGTTCGGTGCGAGCGACATCTACTTGGAATCGCTCCGACTCCAGCAGATAACTTCGCATCATTTCCGTCGTCTTAGGCCAGATCGCATGATTGTTTTGGCCATCAACGATTAAGACGCGAATTTTTGCCGGAGTTGCGGGCCTAGCGTCCGTTTCGACTTGAGCGAAGCCGTTTTGGGGCAACATTCCAGCCAATGCTAAACTGAGACATAGGACAAATCGAACTAAAAATGATTTTTCCCGCATGGGACAGCCCCTTGAAAAGATGTTGGTGACGTACTTCGGACGATTGTTGCGGTCGGATTGTGTTGCCAAAATTAGGATCGGCGGTATAAAATTGAGGCTCATCTACGAAACCGTGCGATGGGCCATCAAGTATCGCTCAACATTCTAACAAAATTTAACACCCTGGAGGTGCAGTCGTGAATCGAATTGAAAATTCTCGTTGGGGGATCAATAGTACTGTAGTGGTGTGCTGCCTTGCGACTATCGCAGCATTCGTCGCCGGAGCGGCGGCCATGAAGTTCGGGGCGGCCTCCTCTCGCAACGATACTGACAGCCAATTTCTACCGCCGACGATTTTGAAGGCTGATTCTGCGTCGGCTGGACAAGCGGTTTCATTGGCGACTGGCCGACTCTCTGATGAGGTTGAGGCTGTCTACGTCTTGGATCACAACACTTTAAGCTTGACGTGTTTTGTTATGGACGCTCGCCTTCGTCGGCAACCGGTGGGAACTTTTCGAGCAGATTTGCGGCAGGCTTTTCCAACCGCAGCACAAGGCAATTTGGATTTGGTAATGGTGACCGGTCTGTTTTTTGGGAATGTCGCTGGGCGAACAGGGCCACTTCGATTAGGCGAAAATCTATGCTACGTCGCGGACGGAACTTCTGGAATGTTGGCCGTGTACAGTGTGCAGTTTAATCAGCAAGGGATTCAAAACGCAGTCGAGCAATCGGGAAACCTTAATTTGATTTGGCAAGGTCTGTTTCGCGATCCACGAGCGAATCCGGCACCTCCCGCAGCGCCCAACCCTGCGGATGCACAGGGAGGTGGCCAGGGTGCCGGCAAAGGAGGCAACTAAGCCTTGTTAGAAAAGTGGCTCGGACCGTTTGGCCTCTCGTCATTTCGTCCTGGGCAACGCGAGGTCATCGAGGCTGTGCTGGCCAATCGAGACACCTTGTGTATTATGCCCACAGGGGGCGGGAAAAGCCTTTGTTACCAGCTCCCTGCTTTAGCCCGAGCCGGGGTTACGCTCGTGGTCTCGCCGTTGATCGCGCTAATGAAAGATCAAGTCGATACGCTCACTCAGCGAGGCATCTCGGCGACCTTCATTAACAGTTCTCTTTCTCCTGGCGAGCAACAAGACCGCATGGGGCGAATGATGGCGGGAGAATTCAAGCTCGTCTACATCGCTCCTGAGCGTCTTCGTCATGCCGCCTTTTTGCGTGCGGTATCGCGGATCGAAGTGGGACTGCTGGCGATTGATGAGGCTCATTGCATCAGTCAGTGGGGGCACGACTTTCGACCAGATTACGCGAGGTTGGGGCGGTTTCGCCAAAGGATCGGAAATCCGCAAACGATCGGCCTCACGGCGACGGCAACGGAGACGGTTCGCGCGGACATCCAGCAAGTTCTGGAACTTCGCGATCCAGCCGTCTTTATCACAGGGTTCGCGCGATCAAATTTGAGTTTTCGTGTTGAGGCACCCAAAGCGAATTCTGAAAAAGACCGCCGAGTCATTGAATTTTTGAAGGGAAAACCCGGGGCAGGCATTATCTATGCGTCGACTCGCAAGTCCTGCGAG
Organism: Pirellulaceae bacterium; assembly: GCA_019636375.1. GTDB lineage: Bacteria > Planctomycetota > Planctomycetia > Pirellulales > Pirellulaceae > BJ22. The sequence continues at coordinate 14,741 of JAHBXS010000001.1, forward strand.
CACTTGGTTGAATTGTTGACGAAAGAACTAAAAAAAGCCCCAGAATTCTATCACGCTGGGATGGCTCACGCCGAAAGACACCGCGTCCAAGAGAACTTTATGACCGGCAAAACGCCGATCGTGGTCGCGACAAATGCGTTTGGAATGGGAATCGACAAGCCAGATTTAAGGTTCGTTTTGCACTACAACATTCCCGGTAGTTTGGAGGCGTACTATCAAGAAGCGGGACGAGCAGGGCGAGACGGCAAACAATCGGTCTGTCTGCTCCTTTACTCGTTCCAAGATCGTTTTATTCAAGAGTTCTTCATCGAAAACTCCTACCCATCGCGGGAGATGGTTCAGCAAGTTTACGAGCACTTACAGTCTTTCGAACGAGACCCCATCGAAATCACTTTGCAGGAGCTTAAGGACCAATTGCGTTTGTCGATTGGAACTGAGGGGGTGGCCAATTGCGAGCGGCTGCTGGAAAAAGCGGGAGCAATTGAGCGACTTGACAGCACGCAAAATATGGCGGCCGTGCGCATTGATTCAGATTTGCCGACCTTGGTTGAGTTGCTGCCACGCGATAAAAAGTCTCAGCGTGCTGTGCTTCGCGGACTCGAACGAATCGTCGGGCCGTTGCGAGGAGAGCGGGTGTTATTTAGCCCCAAGGCTCTGGCCGATTCCTTGGAGATGACTTGGGAAGCGATCGCGCGGGGCATTCGAAATCTCGTTGAGCACAAACTCATCGACTACGTCCCTCCATTTCGTGGTCGTGCTATTCATTTGAAAAACCGCGAATTGCAGTTCTCGCAAATTCAGATCGACTTTGCCGAATTGGAACGTCGGAAAAAGGCCGAGTTCGCCAGGCTTGACCGGATGATTTCTTACGCCACGACGCATCGTTGCCGCCAGTTGGAAATTTTGGAATATTTCGGTGATCCGAATCGGCAGAGTTGTCAACGATGTGACCGATGTGGTGCCCCATGGCCGCAACTCGATGATTCGAACGCATCGGCACCTGAAAAGGGGGACTCAGACGTTTCCGAGACGTTGACGTCCGACGAGCGTGATCTTCGGCAGGCACCGCTGCTTTACGCGGTACAAGTCGCCCTGAGCGGAGTCATCAGGTCGCGGGGGAGGTACGGAAAAAAGCTGATCGGAAAGATGTTGTTTGGCTCGGATACAAAGGCCGTGAAATCAACGGGACTCCACAAGCTAAGCACCTTCGGGATGTTAAAACCGCTCAAACAATCTGAAATTGACTCGTTGATCGACCGATTGATCGGAGTGGGAATGATCCAGCAAGTAGAAGAGACCCGATTCCGGCCAACGATCCAGATTACAGAACGTGGACAACAAACGTTGACAGGAAATTTGCCGATGGACTGGCAAACTGTATTTGGAGCAGTGTTGTCCCAGCGATTACAGGCGGTCTTTCGGAATCGTCAGCCCAAGGTGTCCGGTAATAAATCAAAGGGGGAACCCGAAACAAAACCGGAGGTCATTCCGCAGGCCCATTCGACTTTTGGTGCAACCTCGGCAAGTTCCGAAACTTTAGTCACCAGCGATTCCGGTTCCATTCCATCAAGTTCAGGCGATTTGAGTTTTCGCAAAGATGGTGATGTCGCCGACTCACCTTCCGATTGGGAAGGTCGTGAGCAGGAAACAGTTTCCGCAACCGATAAATTTGACCCTCAAGACGGCGTTGATAGCCTATGGGGGCCGCGTTCGGCGGCATATTGGACATGCCGATTGTTCGCCGAAGGGTATTTGTTGGATGAAATCGCCGAAATTCGAAATCTTTCGCAAGAAACCGTGCGAGATCATTTGCAACAGGCGGCAACTGAGCCCTTCCGTTCGATTGTTGCCGGAAACCACGATGGCGACATTTAGGTAAAATGTCGTTGCCCCCTTTTCAGGATGAAAATGGAAGAGAATTGCCCGGTGAACTCGTCAAGTCGCTCTGTTTTTTGTACAATTTGGCGTTTTCTAGCGGCCTGCTAGAACGGTATTCAAATTCATGAGCCTCGTGCAACTTTTTGATGGAGTTCGCACCGAGGGCTACCCCTTTTAGAAATCAATAAATTCACCGCTCTGCGGAAATCCTGCTTCGAGAGATCAATGGAAGAACCAAAACCCGACGGAACACAACCAGATCAGGACCGTCGTCCCCAACCGCGAGGCATGAATTTTTGGATTCTGCTGTTTTTGGCCGGAGTGATATTGCTGTTGGCCACATTCAGTATGTTTCAATCCGACTACAGCCAAGTCTCGTTGGGGTATTTTAATCGGTTGCTCGATGGTAAGGACTTTGACGGCAAGCCCTTGATGCGCGAAGGCAAACTTGCGGGCTCGCCAATCGAAGCGGTTGTTTTCATTGGCGGCGAATACGCAGAGGGGATTTTTAGTTACGCCCCCCCTCCAGAACCGAAGCGTCAACCGGATGGGGTTCTGAAGATGCCTGGCCCTGACGAAAAACTCAAACAGAAATTCCGATTTGTTTTGCCGGAGACTTCGGAGGGACGCGCCGAGTTAGCAGCTCGCATTCGCGAACGGGTCAGTCAATTTGATCAGCGGCAACCCTCCAATTTAGTCAATTACTACACCGCGTTTTTTATGTTCCTTCTGATCGGCCTCACGATCATGATGTTTTTGTCTCTCCGACGTTCTCAAAACCAAATGATGGGGGGGGGAGGATTTTTGTCGTCGTTTTCAAGAAGTCCAGCAAAACGATACGAACCGAACAGTCGCCGCATTTCATTCAAGGATGTGGCGGGTTTGGAAGGCGTCAAAGCGGACCTGCAAGAGATTGTGGACTTTTTGAAAGAGCCTGAAAAATTTCGCAAACTTGGCGGGCGTGTTCCTAAAGGAGTCCTGCTTGTTGGACCGCCGGGAACTGGGAAAACGTTGCTCGCTCGGGCGGTGGCCGGAGAGGCCAATGTTCCGTTTTTTAGCGTCAACGGCTCTGAGTTTATTCAGATGTTTGTTGGCGTTGGAGCCAGCCGCGTTCGAGATTTGTTTCAAACCGCCAAGGCGCAGGGAGCTTCGATCATCTTTATCGATGAAATCGATGCCGTAGGACGGCAGCGTGGAGCGGGGCTTGGAGGTGGCCATGACGAGCGCGAACAAACGTTGAATCAAATCTTGGGCGAAATGGATGGTTTCGACAAACAGGATGCCGTCATTGTTTTGGCTGCAACCAACCGTCCGGATGTGCTCGATCCGGCGCTGTTGCGTCCCGGACGATTCGATCGGCACGTGACCGTCAGTCGCCCGACTCGACAAGGGCGTTTGGAAATTTTCAAAGTTCACGTCCGCGATGTCCCCTTGGGTTCCGATGTGGACTTAGAAATTTTGGCTCAGGCAACCGCCGGAATGACCGGGGCCGATATTCAAAACCTCGTCAATGAAGCTGCCCTGTGGGCAGCTCGTCAAAATAAAAATCGTGTCGAAATGTCAGATTTTTATTACGCGCATGACAAAGTTCTAATGGGTGCCAGACGCGAAGACGTACTTAGCGAACGCGAAAAAGAACGGACCGCTTACCACGAGGCGGGCCATACTCTCGCTGCATGGTACTTAAAAAATGCAACTCCAGTTCACAAAGTCACCGTCATACCACGTGGGCGAGCGCTGGGTGTGACACAAATGGTGCCAGAGGAGGACCGATTAAACATTTCTGAACATGAAATTCGCGATATTCTCGTCGTGCTTCTCGCGGGACGAGCCGCAGAAAAAATTATTTACGACGAATTCACTGTCGGGGCTGAAAATGACTTGGAGCGAGCCACATCCATGGCACGTCGGATGGTGACTCAATGGGGCATGAGCGAACGCTTGGGGCCTGTCAGCTACAAAATTACTGACGAAGATCCCTTTTTGGGACGTGAGATCCACCAAAGTCGCCAATTTAGCGAACATACGATGGAGATCATCGACGATGAAGTCGCCAAAATTCTCAGTTCGGCGGCCAAGTCTGCGATCGAGTTGCTTCAGCAGAAGCGTGGAGAACTTGACCGCATCACCCGCGCTCTCGTTGAACGCGAAGAGCTTGATCGGCATGAAATCGAATCCTTGATTGGACCCAGCGTTCATGCGATGAAAGCTGCAAATGGAAACGGGAAGCCGAACGATCAAGATGCCTCCTCCAATTCTCTTGATAGTTCAAACGCGGCGCATAACTAGGCGGTTTGATTTGGCCTGAATTTCGGCGTGTAGCGTAAGTAACTGCGGGTTCCACTTGCGAGCTCACCGTTCGAGCCCATCACCAAAACAGACGTTTGCTTGGCCCGCTTATAATGATTTTTCCGGTTCCAATGGCCATTTCAGAAGGGCCCGGCAGCACGCATGGTTTTTGGCATTTTTCTTGCGTTTTTTGGGAAAACGTAACCAAATGTTTTGAGCTGAACCAAGTCGATCAAATCATCGAAGAATTCGAAGGGGGCCATGTTATTTGAGTGCCCAAAACAACGGTTTAAGTCTGAGTGTCAATGGTTCTTCGCAGTTGACGATTCAGCTATTTATCCTGCCAAAATTCGTCGAAATATTTAAACAGAATCTTGGAATACTAAGAGCCTATCCCCAAAGGGGTCAGACCCTCTCCGGCTAGGCAGCAAAACAACGTTAAATTTCGCTTAGCTTCCTTAGGGTCTGACCCCTTTTGGGTTAGGCGCTAAGACCATAAACAACGATCGTAGAGCATGGAATCAGAGCCAGAAATCCTCATCCAGTCCATACGATTATTGGAACTGTTTGCTTTGCAAATCGATCAACCGTTTGATCGTCAAAAGGCGCGGAAAATTCTCTTTGAATCCCACCGCAACGAATCGACCAAGCCTCATGAAGATTGGTTGGATACCGTGGCTTCGTGCGCGGAGTCTTTAGAGGTCAGAATTCGTCGCGTTGAAACAACTTTTGCCGACATTCTGCCGATGGTCCAGAACGGGTTTCCTGTTGCCCATCTCGCTGGTGAAGAACCAAATAATCAAGTTTGGTGGGTTATCAATCGCATAAAGGGCCAGCGAGTTCAATTGGCCGACATGCGAAGCGGTAAGTCACGATGGGTCAGCTTAAACAAGTTGAACAACATCTTGGGAATTTCGCCTGCCTTAGCAACCACATGCTGGCTGGTTTGTTATCCGGTTCTGATGGGAGATTCAAATACCAAACTCTCGGACGATCATTCAAGCGGAGGGCATTCGGCTGATCATCATGGAGGTCATCACGGAGGCCATCACGGTCACGGACCTCCCCCGTTGCGTCGCATTTTAAAGATTTTGCGGCCCGAGCGTTCCGACATTCTAACTATTTTGATCTTCGCTTTCGTGGTCGGCTTGTTAACATTGACAACTCCGATTGCCACGGAAGCCTTGGTGAACACGGTTGCCTTCGGGCAGTTCATTCAACCAGTCATCATACTTTCTTTGATGGTTTTGGTGTTTTTGTCATTTTCATCTGCGATTACCGCCTTGCAGATTTACGTGATGGAAATTTTGCAGCGTCGTCTATTCGTGCGTTTGGTGGACGATTTGGCGTACCGACTTCCGCGAGTTTGCCAAGACTCTGTTGATCAACATCGACTTTCAGAGTTGACCAATCGATTTCTAGACATAATGACCATCCAAAAAGCATTGGCCAAGCTCTTGCTTGACGGTTCTGGATTGGTCGTGCAAGGGTTGATTGGAATGTTGGTACTGGCCTTCTATCACCCATTTTTGTTGGGTTTTGACATCCTGCTGCTTTTATTAATTGCCTTCACGCTATTCGCATTGGGGCGAGGCGGTGTTTCTTCGGCCATAAACGAGTCGTTCCAGAAATACGAGATGCTTGCTTGGCTCCAAGAATTAGGTCGATGCACGACTGCATTTAAACTCAATGACGGACTCGAGTTCGCCGTCGAACGCGCTGACCATTTGGCTGTCGATTATATTCGTGCCCGAAAGGCTCATTTCAAGATTTACTTGAGACAAGTCATATTTTCTCTGGCAATATACTCGTTTGCAATGACGGCACTCCTGGGGTTGGGTGGCTGGCTGGTGATTGCGGAAGAGTTAAGCTTGGGGCAATTAATTGCTGCCGAACTGATTGTCCTGTTGATTCTGCGATCATTCACTAAAGTTGGAATTCAGCTTGAGAGTTTTTACGACTTGATGGCCGCAACTGACAAAGTTGGCGTTTTGTTGGACTTGCCTATTGAAGAGCATGACAAACTGTTAGACCTTCCTGCTGATCAACCTGTTTCACTTGAATTCGAAAATGTGTCGCTCAAGATCGCTGGTCATGCAGTTTTGAAAAATCTTAATTTTAAACTTTCGGCTGGCGAATCGCTTGTAATGATTGGTGATGGTCCGACTGGAATTCATTACCTTGGCGACCTATGCTTGGGGCTCAGGTCGGCGAGTTCTGGGGTCATCAAGATTGATGAAGTCGAGATGCGAGAGTTTCGCCTCGACTCGTTGCGTTCTCTAATTGGAGTGGCACGCGAGGGTGAGATTTTTGAGGGAACTTTAGAGGAAAACATTCATTTGCATCGACCATCTGTAAGTATGTTGGACGTCAGACGAGCAGCCAAAGACTTGGGACTCATGAATTTTGTAAATGAATTGCCTGAGGGGCTAAGCACTCGGCTGTCATCCTCTGGGTTTCCCCTAACGCCCAGTCAAGCTAAACGGGTCGCGCTGGCCAGGGCCTGCGCTAGTCGCCCACGTCTTTTGCTGATTGATCGGATTCTCGACAGTTTCTCAAAGTCAGAGGCGCGAGAGATCTTAGAGTATCTCGCGACGAACCGTGGAACCTCGCTATTGGTCGTTAGTTGTCGCCCTGATTTCGTTGACCTCTGCGATTCGCATGTCAATTTAGGGGAAGGCGGCAATCCGGGTTGAGTTGGTGATTGAATAGTCCTCCCGCGAATGGATTTCAAAATTTTAACGATGGTGACGAAAGTAAGATGAGAAGCACAATTTCCTTAGAACAAATTCGACACATCCCGCTCCCCGCGATGGACCTGGTCCGTTCCAGTCAACGGATCAGGAAGTTTGCGAGGATTTTGTTGGCGGCCTTGGGGTTGTGGGCGATTGGGATGTTGTTGTTGCCGTGGCAACAGACCTCGCGAGGAACAGGAAAAGTGATTGCCTATACTCCTCAAGAACGCCAGCAAACGGTGATATCTCCCGTTGATGGAATTGTTTTTGAAATTATGGCGGGTCTTCGAGAAGGAGACAAAGTTAAACAGGGGGACGTTATCTTGGAACTCGTCCCTATCGCGGCTGACTTGCAGAATCAAATTAAATCGCAAGTGAGAGAGTATGAGGCCAAGCTGGGTGCAATTGCCATCAAAGAAAGCGTCTACGGCCAAAACGCGATTGATTTTGAGGCAGCGCGCGATTATGCAGTCCAGGCAGCGAGGGAAATGGTCAGTTCAGCAAACGCCAAACTGAGCGCAAAGAAAAAGTTGATTCCTGGCTACGAAGCCAAACTACATCAGGCAAATCTAAACTATGATCGTTTTCAAAGCCTGGAAAAGGGTGGTTTTCGTGCCGAACGCGAGGTCGAGGAACTGAAACGAAACGTGGATGTAGCTCAAGCGGACTTAGAGTCTGCAAGAGAAGATGTTTCATCGGCGGAGTATGAAGTTAAATCTAAAGAACAAGAACTCGAGCAAAAGCGGCGTGAGTTCCAAACAAAAGTCGATGTAGCCCGAGCCTACCAACAGGAGGCTGTTAGCGAGGCGGCGTCGGTTCGCAAGGATATTCGAGACCTTGAGATCAAATTGCAAGAACTACAGCAACTGAAAATAACGGCCCCTCGCGATGGAAGTGTGTTTCGCTTGCCTCTTTTTGAGCGCGGGCAAACCGTAAAAAAAGGGGATTCCTTGTTCACCATTGTGCCAGAGACTACTGACTTGGCGGTTGAATTATGGGTGACCGGTTTGGATATCCCCTTAATCCAGCCTAACGATCATGTGCGACTTCAGTTTGAGGGCTGGCCTGCTGTGCAATTTTCCGGATGGCCATCAGTCGCGGTAGGCACTTTTGGCGGCAAAGTGATTGCGATCGACGACTCCGATGATGGCGAAGGCAAATTTCGCATCCAGGTCGTTCCTGAAAACGACAGTGAGTGGCCGCCTCCCCATTACCTTAGACAGGGGGTCCGCGCTAACGGTTGGGTCATGTTGCAACAAGTCACGCTGGGTTATGAACTTTGGCGTTTGACGAATGGATTCCCTCCGGCACGTCCCGATGCAGATCCGAAAAAACTCAAAGCTTCCGCTCCTCCAGTAAAGGTCAATTAAATTCGGATCGTCATGGATGACAAACTGATCCAACTAAAAAAATCCTTCACCTGCGAGTGTTCAACCGGTCTCGCAAGGACTGCGTTTTTTCGTCGAGAGCATTTCACTACCGTTCTACGCCTGCTGGGCAAGGGACTTTTCCTGATCGTTGGGATTCTGTTCACCACGACAGGTTGTCAAAGCGGCGGCTGGCGTTCTTGGGATTGGGTCCCTCCTTGGCCCGGCCGGACGGTGGACACATCTATGCCTGCTTTGGTTGTCCCTCTAAGCTCGGATATGCTTGTTGCGACTCCTCGCCAACTCGATGCCTCCGAAGCAATTTCACCCGAGGAATTTGAAGCAAGCGAAGAATTATTTCCCAGCTTGGATCGGCCTGAAAACGCAACAGCCTCAAGCAAAAATGACTCGGAGAATCCGGTTGCGAAGCTAGATATTAATGACGTGACCGACTCTGTACTCGCGATCTTTCCTGATCTCCAAATTGCGATGCTCGAGCAAAACGTCGCGAGCGGGAACTTGACGGCCGCGATGGGCGCTTTTGACTTGAACTTACGCGGTCAGACCATCAACCAACCGATTGGTTACTACGAAAACTATCGTCAGTCACTTGGTTTTTCTCAAAATGTTGCCACAAATGGTTCGACGTTCTATGGCGGCTATCGCATCGGTGCGGGAGATTTTCAGCCTTGGTACAAGGAGCGTGAAACGAATCGCGGGGGGGAAGTCGCGTTCGGAGCAATTACTCCTCTTAGACAGAATCGCTTGATAGATGCACGTCGGGCGGCGGTGTACCGTGCCGAACAAGACCTTCAAGCCACCGATCCCTTGATTCGCAACCAAGAAATCAGCTTGATTCGGGATGCCTCAGCCGTTTACTGGATATGGGTGGGTGTCGGAAATGCCTTGGATACTCACCAACGCCTGTTGGGTTTGGCGATTGACCGGGCGAGGGCAATTGATCAACGGGTACAGCGTGGCGACCTACCGCGGTTGGCCAATATCGACAATGATCGCTTGATTGCTCAACGGCAAGCAAAATTAGTTGAAGCCCAACGAAAATTCGAAGAAGTGTCTCTTAAATTGTCCTTCTTCCTCCGCGACAGCACGGGGCAAATGCTTGTGCCCGGAATTGAATTTGTGCCAGGTTTTCCCGATCTGCTTGTGATTGACAAAGAACAATTACAAGATGACCTCTCCCTAGCGATCGATATCCATCCTGAGATTCGACAGTTAGATTTTGAAATTAACAAAGCTGAGATCGACATCGCTGCCGCCCGAAACATGGTTCTCGCTCGCGTGGATGCTTTTGCCGAGACTTCCCAAGACATGGGTTCAAGTGTTTCGCCGACAGGTGACAAGTCCCCCTTGGAAGTGGAAGTCGGTATCATGGCTGAACTCCCTCTGCAACGGCGGTTTGGATTGGGACGGCTTTCTGCCAGCGAGGCGAAACTTCGCCAAGTGCAACTGAAGCGCGAGCTGCTGACCAACAAAATCCAAGTCGCTCTGCAAGACAGTTATTCAGCAATGCTCAACGCGCGAGAACGTTTAGCGCGTTCACGAGAAAATCTAGAATTGGCTTTGCAAGCTCTGGATATTGCGAAAAACGCCTTTTCTTCCGGAGACATCGACTTGATTGTGCTGAATATCTACGAAGAAGCCGAGGCCAATGCAGAACTGCTGGTGATTGATGCTGAAATCGAGTTCTTTATTGCCCTCGCACAATACCGATTTGCCATGGGTACCCGTTAAGGATTGAAACCGCGTTTCTTGACCATCGGTTTCGACGCGGCTCAGACAAAGAGACGCGGCTCAGACAAAGAATTGCTTGAGGTTCGTCAATCAGCCTTCTTCAATTGAAACGTCGTGCGAACGGGCCGGTGATCCGAAGCGACTTGTTCATCGATCACTTCCGTCTCGGAAAAACTCCAGCGATTATTGGGGCCACCAAAAATGAAATCGATTTCCACGGTTGGAGCGTCGGCAGGAAATGTTGCTCGTTGATCGCGAGGCTTGAACGCTTCAACAGTTCCTTGAGAGAATAAATCGAGGGTTCGTGAGCCAGGCCGATCATTGAAATCACCAACCAAAAGGTACGGAGTTTTCAGTTCTTTGAGGTAGGTCCCCAGTTTTTCGGCCTGAGCAAACCTGTCTTTGTCATTCTTGAGCCAATCGAAGTGCACATTGACCACCGTCAACCGTTCGTTGTTTGGCAACAAAACTTCGACCGCCAAGGCAATCCTGGGCTCACCACCCTGGGGAAGCACGACCGACTCGATCCGAATCAACGGGTGCTTACTAAGAATTGCCATTCCGTAACGCCCTCCATCGTGGTTCATGAATTTGCCGAAGGCGGGGTGCATCCCCAACAGTCGAGACAGCTCTCGAGTTTGGTTAACCGTACCGCTTCTTCGGACTCCATCATCCACTTCTTGCAAGGCGACGAAATCGGGCGACGACTTCCGAATGACCTCGGCGATTCTTGTCAAATCAACTTCGTTGTCCATGCCGCGACCATGCCGAATGTTGTAGCTGACCAACTTTCCTTCAAAAGCAAAATCGTCAACACTTCTTTCTGCGCTTTCTCGCATTGTGAACGTGGTCAATACCGCCGCGTGATCTGATGGGAATTGGACAGGATGAGTGTCGATTGTGCGACTATTGAGTGCAAGTAAATCGCCTTGATAAAAGATGTAGTCGATCCGGTCTTGTTCTTGTTCCGGAAATCTTGGGGTCCAGGTGCGGTCTCGCATTCTGTCAGGAGTTGGATTCATTTCCCGATAGGAGTCGCGAAACCCCTGGTCCAACAGAACTTTTGTCGTCTGCCAATCAACAACAACTCCGTACTGGTCGAAACCGATTTCGCTGTAATCAAGATGGGACATCGCATTGAAATCTCCAGCGATGATCAACGGAATTTTTGCATAACTCGAATCGCTAAGACGTTCGACGATTTGCGTGAGCATTGAATCTAAATCGTCCGCCGAAGGTTGACAGGCGGTCAGTAGGCCGGGCAAATCTTGATTGTCGCGAGTGCCTGGCTCCCAAATCTCCTTGCCGTATGGGAGCCAAATCGAATAGCAAGCGATCCGCCGACCACTTGGCAACTCGACGATGGCCCCGACGTTTTTGAATTCTTGGTGAACTGACAAATCTTCGACGATTGGAAATCGACTTAAGATTGAAACATTGGTCCCACGCGGATGAAAATGAAACCCAAGTTGCTCAGCGATCCATTCACCCGAGCCATAAGTCTCTTGTAGGGCGACAATGTCCGCTTGCGAATCGCGAATAACTTCAACCACTCGTTGCGGCCCCACATCCTCGCCATCCTCACGCCCTCCATGCCAAATATTCCAAGTCATCACGCGGAGATTCTTTGATGAAGCCGATTCGACCTCTTGAGCCAAAACATATATTCCCCAAAGTCCAACGAAAACTGAAATTGCCAAACGAAAAAGACAAATTAGAAAAATCCTCATTCCGTACCCCTTTCCAATTTTAGAGCCCGTCCCAAAAGGGGTCAGACCCTTTGGAGGCTCAGACCCTTTGGAGGCTAGGCTAGAATTTACAATTTTTGTTTCATGGCCGGAAAGGGTCTGACCCGAATGGCACTGTCGGGTTGATGAATGCGCGCAGATTGATCTAGGACTGAAGCGGACAATTTTTTAAAATCTGCTCCAGCCAAGGCGATCTTGCGAAATTGAGCCGACCTTGGTATTAAAATGAAGCCCTCCTTGGTTCACTGGGCAGTGAAAAAGCCAAGGAGGGTTTTTCATGTCTGGAGATATACCAAAATTTCCGCCTCAGGACAGTCGCAATTATCAAAAAGTTGTGGATGTATTTCTATCGGGTAAGGGCCTACCCTTTGCCGAGATTCTCTCGGCTGAGCGTATCGAACGAGTCTTCCGAAAACACAGAGCGTTGTTTGGCCTGCATGGCATTTACTCGACAGCCATTGTGGTTTGGGCCTTTCTCTCGCAAGTCCTAAGAGATGGCAAGGAGGCTTCGTGCCAATCAGCGGTGGCACGCGTCGTCAGCTACTGTGAGCTACAAGGGCTAGACGTACCGACGGAAGACACCGGCGATTACTGCAAAGCTCGCGCTAAACTATCAGGCGCGGCATTACGTGACCTCAGCGGCGAAATAGCCGAAGAGCTGGAACAAGCGGCTGAGCCGTCTTGGCTGTGGAAAGGAGTCCATCACGCCAAACTCGTCGATGGCTTTACCTTCACGATGCCTGATACACCGGAGAACCAAGCCATGTACCCCCATCCAAAATCACAAACACCCGGAGTCGGTTTGCCCATTGCTCGCGCCGTAGCCATTATCTCATTGGCAACTGCCACAGTAATGGACATGGAATTCGGGCCGTACCAAGGCAAAGAAACAGGCGAATCTGCCTTACTGAGGAAGATTCTTGATTCGTTTGCAGAAGGAGATATTGCCGTGATGGACCGGTACTATTGTTCGTTTATGATGATCGCGTTGCTGCATTGTCAAGGAATCCAGACCTGTGCCCGCAAGCATCACCGGCGTCATAAGACCGATTTCCGACGTGGCAAGAGACTCGGCAAGAACGACCACCTCATCGTGTGGACTCGACCAGAAAAGCCCAGTTGGATGGACGAGGCAACGTATGCAATGATTCCGGAAACACTGACTTTGCGCGAGTTGCGTTTTCAGATTGTCGAGCCTGGTCGTCGTACACAAACCATCGAAATCATCACAACACTGACGAATCCCGAGCAGCATACCGTCGAAGACATTGCCGAATTGTATGGATTTCGCTGGAATTCGGAATTGGACATCCGTAGCATCAAGTCCAATCTGAATCTGGCTCATGTTCGCTGCAAAAAACCTGAAATGATCTATCGAGAAGTCTGGACGACGATTCTCGGCTACAACCTCATTCGCACAACTGCTGCTGGAGCTGCTCTGCTCCACCACAAACAGCCGCGCCAAATAAGTTTTACCAGCACCTGCCAATACGTGCTGGCATCGTGGATGCAATTGTCTCTCGCGATCATTGATCCTGCGCGACTCGATGGCTACTTGAGGCTGATGCTCAAACAGATCGCGGCCTGCGAGGTCGCCAATCGCCCAGGCAGGCTAGAGCCACGTGTATTGAAACGAAGGCGACACGGCTATAAACTTATGCAGAAACACAGGCAGGTATTGCGCAATGAATTGCGAAAAACGTGTACATAAGACAACTTAAAACCCGACAGTGCCATTCGGGTCTGACCCCTTTTGCTATAGGCTCTTAATACTTTCTTTCGTGTAAGTATTACAAAATGCAATTTTTAAAAAACACATTAACGATTAAAACAGTACAAACTTTCAAGGAAAAGAAGCACTTTTTAATGTCGTAAATGTCCGTTTTTTTACAGCGTACAACGACCGGAACTTTGGCATCCGGTTGAACATTCTAGCGTGACGATGCCAGAGAGTGTAAATGAGAAGAATAGTCATTCTTTGGGATTTTTGAAAATACCGTATTGATTTGTACTTTGAGCATACTTAGGATCATAGGGAAGCGGAGTCACCGCCTGTGAGGTTCATTGCATTTCGAGTTGAGGCAGCATGTCTACAAGTGAGTTTCCAGCCGCAGACGTTTCCAGCCAATCAAATGAGTTTGAGCGTGTGACCGAATTTGTCACGCGAATTCGTGAGCGAATCGCGACGGTGGTCGTCGGCCAAGATGATGTGGTCGAGCGAATCCTGGTAGCGCTGTTTACTGGCGGACATCTGTTGCTGCAAGGCGTACCCGGCCTCGCCAAGACATTGCTGGTGTCGGCATTGTCGAAGTCCGTTGACCTAAAATTTTCGCGTGTGCAGTTCACTATCGACTTGCTTCCGTCCGACATTATCGGCTCGGAAATCTTAGACCAACGAACCAACGAGTTTCGAATCCACAAAGGGCCAGTATTTACCAATCTACTGCTGGCGGATGAAATCAATCGTGCGGCTCCCAAGGTTCAGGGTGCTCTGTTGGAAGCGATGCAGGAGCGTCGGGTCACCATCGGCAACACGACGTTCAAACTCCCGGCACCGTTTCTGGTAATTGCGACGCAGAATCCGATCGAACAAAGCGGAACGTTCGAATTGCCGGAAGCACAGCTTGACAGGTTCATGCTGTGCCATCGGCTTAGCTATCCGACTCCTACCGAAGAAGCGGAGATTCTCAGGCGCAATGCCGCACTGGGGATTCGGCGTGAAGACCAGGGAGCTATCGCCCGTACTGAATTTGACGTTTTAGAACAAGAGCCGGTGGGCACTCCGGATGATTTGATCACGGCGATGCAAGTCTCAAGCGAAATTTACGTCAGCGATGTTTTTATGAACCATGTGGTGGAGTTGATCAACCGCACGCGCGTCCATCCGCGATTGGAAATCGGTGCCAGTCCGCGAGCCGGTATTTCGTTGGTCAAGGCGTCGCGCGCCCGAGCGTTGATTCGAGGGCGAGATTTTGTGATCCCGGAAGATTTATATAGTCTGGCTGAAGACGTCGTGTTGCACCGGATTCGCTTGAGCTACGAGGCTCTAGCCGATGGTTTGACCGGCAAAGATGTACTGCTCGATATCCTAGGTGAAATGGGGATGACTCCAGGAACGATCTAGTCAAGACAATTTAACCGATACGATTTGGTCATGGAACTGCAACTCGATACGACTGATCCGCTAGACTCGCGCCAATTTATATTGGTGATTAAACGACTGGCCGACAGCCTCAATTATGGGACCGACCGGTCTCGTTTTGTGGGGAGTGGAATCGAGTACGCCCAGTCGCGTCCTTACGAACCGGGCGATCCAGTGAAATCGATTGACTGGCGCGTGACGGCACGGTCCAACAAAATCTTCGTCAAGGAATATGAATCTCCGAAACGGATTCCTGTCTACCTGCTCGTCGATACGTCGGCTTCGATGACATTGACGTCGATTCCTAGCAGCAAATTTTCGATCGGCACGCAATTGGCGGGGGGGCTGGCGTTTGCATGTCTGGATCGGGTCAGCCCGGTGGCATTGATTGGTGTCGGCGAGCGCGAGATTCGTTACCAGCCCAGCCTTTCGCGCGATCGCATTCTGCAATGGCTGCATCAACTCCGTCGCTATCGTGTTGATGAGCGAACGATGTTGAGTCGGCGGCTTGTTGAATTGGTAGCCATGTTGCATGAACGCTCGTTGTTGATCGTGTTGTCTGATTTGCATGAAGAACCGGCGATTCAAACCCTTAAGCAGATCGCCCAACAACATGATTGCGTCGCATTGCAGTTGCGCGATCCTTGCGAACGGGGATTGCGCGGCGTTGGCTGGATTCGCGGCCAGGAGGCCGAGTCGGGCCGAGCCTTTGTAACGCGCGGCCGCAATTTAGGCATTGACCAGGAAACTTTGACTACAGAACTACGACGCGGCAAGGTCGATCACTTGCTGATCGATACCGATCGCCCTTACTTGGATCGACTCAGATTATTTCTACGCTCGCGGGGAATTTTGCATCGAGGTGCGCGATGACGATGGGCAGAAACAGCCTGAGATGCGAAAGAGGCGACGCCGAACGGTCGAAAAATTTGGCTGCTTATGCTGTGCCGGTATCACATTGCATTCGATGCGTATCGATCCTGGTAATTTTCTTGTCGGGTTTCGGTGCGGCCGCTCAAGATGATGGAAGAAAAGAGACAAATACTCTGACGAGTTACGTCGGCGTTTTACAACGTTTAAACCAGTTCGTTTTACCGGGCGGCGAATTGCAAGTTCGACCGATTGCTGATCGTTCGTTGCCAATCGTAATGCGAATCAGTCAGGTTTGGCCACATGGAACCGACTTTCGTTATGACTTGGAATTCATGGCGCTCGAACCAGGTAATTTTGATCTCAAGGATTACTTGATGCGTGTGGATGGCGGTTCGACCGACGATCTTCCATCCATTCCCGTCGAGGTGAAATCGGTCCTGCCGCCAGGGCAAATAATTCCGAATCCGTTGCAGCCGAGCTGGTTGTCGGTCGGTGGGTATCGCTTCTGGTTTCTGTTGGGAGCGATCGTTTGGGTTTTGGTGCTGATTTTTTTGATCGTGTATCGTCCGAAGCGGGTTGCAGTCGGGGAGGAATTGGACGTTAAGCCTCCGACTTTGGCGGATTTGCTTCGACCTCGACTTGAGGCGGCCGCCAAGGGCGATCTCGATTCGCACCAATTGGCAGAGCTCGAACGTTTTATGATTGAGTATTGGAGACGAGACTTAGGTTGGCATCACCTTGATCCCATGACGGTTGTCAGCCGCTTGCGGACTCATGATCGAGCCGGTCCGCTGATGCGGCAAGTCGAAAATTGGCTGCACAATCCGCACAAGAATGAGTCGCCAGATATTGGTGAGTTACTTAAACCGTATGAAAACCTAGAAATGAAAACGTAAGCGATGACTTTTAGTTTTTGGCCAGGTCTGCTCGGACTTTTCGTCCCGTTGGCAATCGCCATTTGGATTTGGCGCCGTCACGGGCGGCGGGTTGTCATTCCTCAAGATGGCGGGCGAATGAGGGCGGGGCGATTTTGGGGTGGCTCGATCAATTTAATGCAGACGATGCCGGCGATTGTTCTTGCGGCGGCCATCTTGCTGGCGGCAGGCCCTCGGCAATTAAGTGTACCGCAAGAAAAACGGGCGTTGACCAACATCGAGTTCTGCCTCGATTTGTCAGGGAGTATGCTGGCTAAGTTCGGTGATGGGACGCGGTTTGACGCCGCGATTGTGGCCATTTCTGATTTCGTCGATCAGCGCGAGGGGGATGCGTTTGGATTGACATTATTTGCCGAAAAGGCAGTCGGTTGGATTCCATTAACTCAAGATCCTTCAGCGTTCAAGTGTGCGGCACCCTTTATTCATCCAAGAAACATGTCGAGATCAATCGGCGGCGGAACCATGATCGGTTTGGCATTGCGACGGTCTCGTCAGCACTTGATCGCGCGTGAAGAAGGGGACCGGATGATCCTGTTAATTTCTGATGGCGACAGTTTTGACCTCGACGACGGACAAGATGAGGTGATCGCCCGCGAACTGCGCGCCGACGGCATCGTCGTTTATGGGGTTTTTATCGGTGATGGCGTGATGCCGGCCGAAACGGCGTCGATTTGCACAATAACCGGAGGGGCTTCGTTTTCGGCTGGTGACCGGGCGGGCTTGAAACAAGTCTTCGACCGCATTGATGCAATGAAAGTTGTGAAGATGGAACGGACAATCGCCGATGTGGTCGATTGGTTTTGGCCTTTCTGTATTGCCGGGCTCAGTGCTCTTACGATGTTCATTCTATCGTCGTTTGGATTGAGGTTCACGCCATGGTAGCAGAATGGGTCGCGTTGGGAGTTTTAGTAGCAATGGTGTTGGCCGAGTTGCTGCATTGGCGGAGGTGTCGTCGTTTGGCTCGATTGGCTTTTGGTCCGCAGCAGCGTGCGACGGCATGGGCTCGCTGTTCTCCGCTGATGCGGATCGTCGCCTGCGTACTCGCCGCCTGGGGATTGACCGCACTGCTGCTAATGGATCCGAAAGTCCACTCTGCACCGATACTTGACCGATCGGAGATGAAGCATTTGTTGCTCGTCGTCGATGTTTCTCCCAGCATGTACTTGGAAGATGCGGGGCCGGAAAAAAACATTAGCCGACGAGAGCGGGCTGCCGATGTGTTGACCAGCCTGTTCAGTCGTCTACCAATGCGTGAATACCAAGTCAGCTTGATTGCATTTTACACCGGTGCCAAACCCTTGTTGGCTGAATCGAGAGATCCCGAAATCGTGCGGCACATTGTGGCTGAACTTCCAATCTACAGCGGTTTTCGGTCAGGGAAAACGGATTTATTTTCTGGTCTTCAATTAGCTGCAACGACTGCTAAGAATTGGCGTCCCAAAAGCACGACAGTTGTGGTGATAACGGATGGCGTGACGGTTCCGCCAACTGGAATGCCTCGTATGCCGAACTCAGTTAATAGCATGCTGGTTGTTGGGGTCGGCGATGCTCAAACCGGCAAGTTTATCGATGGTCATCAATCGAGACAGGATGTTTCGAACCTTCGACAAGTGGCCAATCGGATTCGCGGCGTCTATCACGATGCCAACACGAAACACATCCCAACCAGCACAATCATAGGATTTTCCGGAGAGAACGACAAATCGCAATGGTGGCGGTGGGGGCGTCGCGAGTTAGCCTTGGCAGCCAGCTTTCTCGGCGGAATCATTTTGGCTTTGCTGCCGATTTTGTTACACTATAAGGGAACGAGTTGGGCGCCAGGCCGAAAGGTCTCACCGACAGGAGTCAGTGCGAAAACTAAAGTCGCGGCCTAAACGAGTCGTGGCGAGTCAACAGCTTTACAATTGGAGTATGAGATGAAAATATTTTTGATTTCGACATGGTTGTTCATCGGTTTGGCTGGTATTATCTTTCATCTCGGCCCAGGGCGCGAGTTAGAAAAACAAGATTTCGTCAGGGCTGCGCTCAGCCAAGCTCGTACGGATGTCCAGCATGAACGATGGTTAGATGCCATCGACCGATTCGACCAGGCATTGGATTCGCTTCCGAAAGACCAACCCAATTCCGAGCGGCACATTCGGCTAGAGAAAGCCAAAGCGCAAATGATGGCCGCACAACTTCCAGAGGCTCGTCTTGCCCTGGAAAGTTTGCTCGATGAGATCGTCGCAGATTCGCTGCAGTCTACGAGCACGCAGGGCGATCGTTCCCAGAAGAATAATTCCGCTGAGCTTAAGACCTTGGCGCGGGAAACCAGATTGGCCCTGGCTTCATCGCAATATTATCTGACGTGGCTCATGCGATTGGAGGGATTGGGGCGTGAAGAGTGGGAGCCCGAAGTCGAAGCAGCGCGACAAAACTACCGCTTACTGATGGAGCAAGCGGAGTTGGCTGGCGATGCGTCGATCATCGAAAAACGCCGTGAAGATTTGGAAGCGACGATTCGTCTCGCACGTATGGACCTGAGCGAGCTGCAAGCCCTGCCTCTTCCGTGTCAATGCTCCGGATGCTGCAGCGGAAAATGTCGAGGTAAGGGTAAGCGTCCCAGCAATCAGAAGTCGGGGCAAGCGGGCGGCTTCCAAAAACCGGATGATGGTTCCGGCTCTTAGTTAGACTTTATTTGGAGTTTTCCATGAAAGCAATCTGCCAGCGTCAGAAGTGTTTCTGTACCTTGAATTGGGGTCGCCGATTATTGTGCATCGCCTGTTTAAGTTCACTTGCGGCTTTTACAAGCGAATCTGTATTTGGTCAATCAACTCCCGCAGCAATTCGTGTTAGGCCGGTAGAAAAATTTGAAACCGGCGATCCTCAAAATACGGACAAAAATTTGGTTGCGGCAAACGACCCTGATGACGACGCCAAGAATTTAGCCAAAATGCCGTCGTCAAATGACAATCAAGCGGACAGTTTTGATCCTGACGCCTTCCGATTGAGTTCGTTGCTGCAACTCGCTTTCGATCGGTCGCCACAAGCGACGATGAAGGCTTGGGCAGATGAGTTGGTGCCCCCGAAGAGTGCATTGAAAGAAAAAGAAGGCGACGAAAGCCGCAATGATAACGAACGTTCAGCAAGCGATAAACCGAGTGACACTTCAGGACAAGCGGAAGCCGCAGCTAATGACGATTCCAAAGCAAATGCTGAGGAAACTGCCGAAAAAGTCGCTCAAAAACTTGAGAATGATCAATTGAAAAAGGAGATTGATGAAGAAGTCGCTAAGTTTGGTCGTTGGGTAACATTAGGAAAATGGAACGAGATCGGCGAGTATTTGTCGGGACTGCCAAAAGACAACGGGACCAAAGTTTATAAACACTTACTCAGGGGACTATTAACGCCAGCGAATCCAGAGCAAAACGAGCAGATTGCGGCGCTTCCCAAGATAGTTCATCCCATGCCGGCATTTAGCCCGGACGATTTTCTCGGTTTGGCCGACGCCGCTCCTGCTGAATTGACGGAGGATCAAATCGAAATGCTGGCCCAATTGCTGGGACTCTCTCGCGACCAAGGCTATCAGTTTGATGAATTGGCGAATCGCATGGAACAAGGCACAAAACGGCTAGGAGGCTCAGACCAACAAGCAAAACGCATGGCCGCAAAATTATTTTTGGCATGCGCGGTGCCCGATGTCGCGGCCAGGTTTCTGCCCGAATGGACTGCGGATGAACCGGTAACCGATTCCTTCGAACTGCGATTGCTGGCTCGATATTTCGACGCGAAACAAGCCGAGGATCCCAAACCTCTCTGGTTGCAGCACTCCTGGGAGGTCCATCAAGCTTTGCTTCGTGCGGAAGACCTAAAGGCGGAACAGCGTAAAGAAGCTTTGCAACGCACGGTGGAACTGTCTTTGCTGATTGACGAAGACCTGGGACAGCGTTGGTTACAGGAAAGCTTCACCGAGAATTGGGAACAAGGGGTTGAGATATTGTCTCAAATCGGTGGTGCCGCCGCGTCACAGTTTGTGCCGAAAGCAAGCGATGCCGAGTCACGTAAGCAGTTGTTGACTTTACAAAATAAGGCCGCTGAGACGTTAGTTGACGTCGCCGGTGAGCGGGCCAGTCAATGGCGCGCGACATTGACTCGACTGGCTGAACACTGGCTGCGCGAAGCGGAACTGACTGTCTACCTAACACGTGGCCAGATGGGCGGTACGAGAATGAATTGGGATCGCTATGGTAACTATTTTTATTACGACGAAGACGATCCTCGCTTCTCACGGTATCAAACGCCAGGGGCACGACCGATTCCGGTAACCGATATGCTGGATTCTCAACCAAGCGAGGCGTGGCTTTCACTGATTGACGATCAGTTGAGACCCCGAATGGCCATGTTGATCGCACGACTTTACCTGAAGGCGAACGAAGAGGAAAAGGCCTTCCCGCACATCGAGCAACTTGCTCCACATCAGCCTGATCAGGCGTTAGTTCTCGTCCACGAATTTATCAAGACCTGGACGAGCAATAATGACCCAAATCAGGAAAGACGACACTTCAATCCCTACATGTATATCTACGGATACAACCGACAAGCCGAAGCGATCCCGCTGTCGCGGTCGCGCCAGCAACGCAATTTGGAAAACTTAGCGCAATGGGTTAAACGAATTCGACAGTTACCGATTGGCCAAATAGACGAAACATTGTTGGCCGCTGCTTTTACGACCTGCCACAGTAGTGCCGAGGTCTTCAAGGTCGAAGCGTTCGTCAACGTGTTCGGGGAAATCCATTCACTCAAACCTGAAACGGTCGCCAGCCTTGCGGATACGATGCGCGGGAATCTGGCCAGCGTTTGGCGCCAAGTGCGCGTCCAAGAAGCTTTTCAAACCCGCCGTCGCGAAAAAGACGTGCAGCAAGAAGTGATTCAAGGTTACCAAGTCGCGATGCGTATCGTTGCCGATGCCAGAGAAAAACACCCGGACGATTGGCGGCTGAAGTTGGCTGAAGCAACCTTGATGTTCGACGAAAATGCCTATTCGCAGTCTATTTTCCCTACTTCTGAATTTACTCAGCGAAGAAATCTGGCATTCGATAAGTTCCAACAAGCGGCCAAAGCCTACCGCGATGTCGTCATCGGACTTGATGTCAAACAACAGACGACCGATCCGTTTGACTATTGGTTCTACGCCGCACTCGGTTCGACCGATCTGGGGCAGGTGTCACACGAAACCATACCTGACGAGAAGCAACTCCCCTTGATCCTGGAAAGTATCAATAGCCTTCCTGGTGAAACAGCCGATGCCCATTTAGGACGTTTTGCCGACAGCCTTTTTTCTCGGATGAACAGTGTTGCTCCGGCGGTGAAGCACCGATACCTAAAATCAGGTTTTGAAATTGTCGGCGATCATCCGCGCGCCAGAGAAGCCCGGAAAACGTTTGCGTACTACAACGATGTGGTTGAAGAAATCAAGCTGGTCGCCGAGATCGATGGCAGCGATGTCGTCGGACACGCGAGTCCCTTCGGGGTTATGGTAAAGCTCGTACATACTACTGAGATGGAACGCGAGTCGGGGGGATTTGAAAAGTATGCCCAAAACCAGAATCCGTCCCCGTATTACTACAACTACGGCCGACCGGTCGAAGAGTATCGGGACAAATTCGAAAAGGGAGTGGTCAAAAGTCTCGGCGAACAATTTGAGGTCATCTCCGTCACTTTTGAAAACCCCAAAAACATGAAGTCGCGACCGACCCGGCAGCACGGCTGGCGACAGACGCCATATTGTTATTTGCTGCTTAAGGCCAAAGGACCGCAGATCGACCGGCTGCCGCCACTCCAGTTGAATTTGGATTTTATGGATACTTCCGGATATGTGGTTCTGCCAATCGAATCACCGGCCGTTCCGCTGGATGCCGCGCCTGGCAAACCTCTACTGCGGCCTTATCAGAACGTGACGATCACTCAAACACTCGACGATCGAATGATTGAGGACGGAAAGTTGGCGTTGGAGGTCCAGGCAACTGGTGAAGGACTCATTCCTGAGCTGGATGAGTTATTGAAATTGGATTACCACGAATTGGAAGTCGTCCGCATGGATGATCAGGGAGTCATGCCTACAGAATTCGATCGTGAATCTGACGCAATTACCATATTGTCGGATCGGAGTTGGATGATTGAACTGGCGGTGAAACCAGGTGAAGGTTTGACTGAATTTAGATTTCTCGACCCACGAGTCGATGGCGTTGCGGTGAAACTGCAGCGTTACGATGATGCCGATTTGGTAACCAGTCAGGCGATTGTACCTTTAAGTCGGTCATTGGTGCGGGTTGATTGGTTCAAGTGGTTATTGATTTCTGGGTTAGGCTTGGGATTTGTCGTCTTGGCAACGATTGGTGGAGCGATTTACTTGCGCAGTCCGCGACGCAAGGATAAGTCATCAATCGAACTGCCCCGTGAAATCAATGCATTCACCGTATTGGGGTTGTTGGAAAGATTAAACGAATCGAGCCGGCTTTCGGATCGAAATCGTTCGGAACTGCAAGCGGCCATTCAGAAAATCGAGGCCGAGTACTTCGCTCCCCATTCGAGCAAACATCAAAACGGATCAGCAGATGCGAACGGTTCAGGTAATGGAAGGGCACAAAAAGAGCTAACCGATTTGGCCCACGAATGGATTCGACGCGCGAGTTAGTATTCGCTTTTTGGCGAGTTCAAGAACAAAAATTCGAGGCTTTTCATGTTCAAAACGCCAACTGTATTTCGAAGGTAGACATTGAAAACTTCATTTCTCAGTGATGTAGGTTTGGAATTCTTTCAGAAATTGAAAA
Organism: Pirellulaceae bacterium; assembly: GCA_019636375.1. Taxonomy (GTDB): domain Bacteria; phylum Planctomycetota; class Planctomycetia; order Pirellulales; family Pirellulaceae; genus BJ22. The sequence continues at coordinate 38,269 of JAHBXS010000001.1, forward strand.
CCGAAAAGTCCAACGCTCGAATTGGTGTTTGCCCCGTCAGCCAGGATGTTGGGGATGGGCGATTTTCTGAAACACCACATGGATAACTATGTCGGCGGCGGTTTTTAAAATGATCAAGAGCAATACCAGGTAGATCGGCGAACCCAAGGTCATCACCAAAGCGCCGCCGATGAGGATGCCCAAGTGTAAGATCATGATTCGTCCGTAGGGCCGGAACATTTCGAAGATCGCAACCGAGCGGCGATATTCGCCCTGTCCTATATAGTTTTGGAAAAAAGACAGCCCGTGACTGGCGATCAAAGCTCCGAGGCTTAGAATCCCGCCCGTTGAAAGAAGCCCAAACATGTGCGAAGCGAAAGAACCCATCAATGGGAAAATAAATAATGGTCCAGGCCAACTCGGTGCGGAAAATGGGTCCCAATCAACGATTTCGCCGCTTGGGGAGGAGCCTGCAAAAATCCCGACCAGAATCACTCCATGCACAAAACAAAAAAATGAATAGTGCATCATAAAAAATGGGAGCACGAACCATTTCATTTTTTTCAGTTCGCTGCCAGGATTAGTTTGCAAAGCCCCCTCGTAGTGAACCGGAATCCCCAAACGGGATGCCATTGCCGAGTGGTCACTACCGACCAAGGAAATCCTGCCAATCGTCCAGAACCCGACGACGACGTTCTCCCACCAGTAAAAGATGACGACGTTGATGAGACTCCAGCCGAATAAGAGTGCCATGAAGAGTGGGAGCAAGTTTGCCACGACTAGAGCGACGAGCGACCCTTGGAGTCCACTCGCTTTCATGAAACTCCCCGTTAGAACTCCCGACGCTCCTGTCCCTTGAGGTGCCGAAGCATTCATCGTATTCAACCTTTCTGCGGCAAAAGCGGCCCATTCAATTGTGCTCGAAATACAGGCGACTCGCGAGCTAGTATTCCGGATACAGAATTCGGGCGATTTATTTTTACCGGCTGTTCTGAAATTGCGAGACCGCTGAAATTTGTTTGAAATTGAGCTTTGGAAAGTAGATCATTCGAATTTCTTGCGATTTTCTTGGCGTTCGCCTTTGCCTATTCAGCCCCAACTTGGCAAGATTTCTCGTAGTTGGGGTGCTCAGTTTTGCCCAGAAGCTCGTAAACAAAGCGACTGGGGAACCGTTGACGAGCCTTGCCCCACTTCATTCTCGTCAGCGACATGCTCATCGTCAGGGTGTCTTGAGCCCGTGTGACGGCCACGTAGCATAGACGTCGTTCCTCGTCGATCATGCGTTCGTCTTCGCCAACGCTGCGATGATGGGGCAGGATTCCCTCTTCCATGCCGACCAGAAATACCTCTGGGAATTCAAGCCCCTTAGAAGCGTGAATCGTCATTAGAAAAACCGCGTTTTGCCGAAGTTGCTTGTCCTTCTCGTCGTCGACTTGGCGGTCCCCTAACAAGAGCTCGTCCAAGAATTCGCCGAGGGTTGGATTTTTATTATCCCTTTCGAAATTCCCCAGTGCATCGAACACTTGTTGCACCACATTCCAACGGGAGTCGCGTTCTTCGGCTTCGGTGTAGAGCCTGTCGATTTCCGATTGGTAGTCGATCTTTTCGATGTAGTCGAGGATCGGCTGAACAAGAGTGCGAGACTGGCTCAAAGCGACTTTGGCTTCTGCGACCGATTCCAAGAGCGTATCGAGCCCACGTTCGGCTGCCCCACCCAGTTCGGCCGGCCGGAGGTCCGGTTGGCTCACGACGTCCCAAACCGGCTGATGGCTTTTGAGGCTGGCATCGAGCAACAACTCGACAGCCTTCTTCCCCACACCGCGTGGGGGCCGATTTAGAATTCTCAAGACGGAAGGGTCATCGGGATTATCGTTCAAGAGTCGAAAGTAGCAGAGGATGTCTTGGACTTCTTTGCGGTCGAAGAATGACATCCCGCCGATCAGCACATAAGGAAGCTTGGCTTTGCGAAACGCCGTCTCAAAAACACGAGTTTGCTCATTGGTGCGAAACAGAACGGCAAAGTCGCGTGGTTGGCGATGTTCATGATGAATGCGCGCCTGAATGGCCGAGACAACTCCCTCGGCTTCCTTGACTTCATCAGGATATTGGACAAAAGTTGGCGGCGGTCCTCCTTGACGGTCGGACCGAAGCACCTTGCCATGCCGAAGTTTGTTGTGTTCGATCAAGCGATTGGCGACCTCAAGTATCGCTTGGGTCGAGCGATAATTGTCAACCAGACGAACGGTCTCGGCGTCGGGCCAATCACGTTTGAAATTTAAAATATGTTCGACTTCGGCCCCTCGCCAACCGTAAATAGACTGATCATCATCGCCGACGACGCACAAGTTGCGATGCTCAGCAGCTAGAGCGCGTACGATGTCGTACTGAGTGCGGTTAGTGTCTTGGTACTCGTCGATCAAGATTTGCTCGAAGCGATTGGCCTCTTCCAGGCGAGCGTCGGGAAATTTTTTGAAAAGTTGTCCGGTCAGAAGCAGAAGATCATCGAAATCGACTGCTCCAAGCCGTTTTAAGGCGGTCTGGTAACGTCGGAATCCGATGGCCGCTAGTGTGGCTGCGTCTGTGTCCGCGTCCTGTTGGGCTTGTTGGTAGTTGAGGCCTCGGTTTTTCCAGTTGCTGATAAAGTACAACATCTGCTTCGGGGCTAGCGTCGTTTCGGGGACGCGGATTTCTCTCAAGACTGTCCGAGCCAGACTCTCTTGATCGCCGCCTGCGTAAATGGCGAACTTCTCGGGGTAGCCAAGTTTTGTGCTATGCCTGCGGAGAATACGGACACAGAGGGAATGGAAAGTGGAAAGTTGCGGTTTCGGGCCTTTAGGTTTGCGTTTTCCCAACAGTTTATGCAGACGTTCCTGCATTTCTTGAGCGGCCTTGTTCGTAAACGTAACGCCCAATATTCGATCAGGCGGGACTCCAGTCGAAATCAATTTGGCAATCCGGTAGGTAATGACCCGGGTTTTTCCGGTACCCGCTCCCGCTAAAACCAGCAGTGGCCCGTTGCGGTGGTTTACGGCAATGCGTTGCGGAGGATTGAGACCGGCCATGGCGTTTGAAGATACGGCAAAGGTTGCCGAAAATCACTGACGAAGATTTGTATTAACGAGGCTTCATCGTATCGCCAAAAGAGCGATGAAAAAGGGGGGAAAGCCCCCTTACTGCCAAATCTGTAAAAAATGGCCGAATTCCAGTGCGATCGGGGTATCGAGGATTGACTTCGCAACCTCTTAAGTCAGCCATTAAGGCCTAAATCCGCCCGAATCTGGGCTGCCATCATTCTGGAAATTTTATTACAATCTGAAAAGTTCCCTACTCAAACAGAGTGTGAAATTTCATTGCGCTCTAATTGACAGGTTTCCAATCGATCCGATTCGACTCGGACAAAATCTAACTTAATCCAAAAAAATTCACGCAAACTGTAATGAATCAGCGAACCCACGAACTTGAAAAAAACGAACTTGTCGAGTGGTCCAAAAAGAACCTGGGTTTCTTAGGCCCGCACATGCGGACGATTTTGATTGCGATCCTGGGGCTCGCGGCCTTAAGTGTGGGCTTGTCCTACTATTTCCAACTGCAAAAACAATTGGCGGCAGGTCAATGGCGTCAATTTCATTCAGCCATTTACAACATGACTCAAATGCAAAACGCCAGCGGTTTGCAGATGATTCAGGATGAAGCCCCGGATTCGCCCGTCAGTCATGCGGCGATGTTGTTTGCCGGGGACAATTTTTTGCGAATTGGTTTGCAAAACATGATCCGCGACTACAACGCGGCAGTTAAGGACCTTAAGAAAGCCAAAGACTCGTTACTCACGGTCGTCGAATCCAAAAAAGCTCCTGAACCTCAAATTGAGATGCGAGCAATCTATCTGTTGGCCTACACTTGCGAAAGCTTAGGGGAATTCGACGATGCGAAAAAATATTACACGAAACTTAACGAGCGTTTTCCAAAATCAGCTTTTGCAAAACAAGGCCGCAGAGCCCTGGAGCGATTGGCCGATGCTCAAGTCCGCAAGATTTACGACGAATTCAAAACGGTCGGGATTGCTCCCGGATCGAATTTGCCATCGCGGCCAGATTTGAGCTTTCCGGATTTAGATGACGAGACAACTGGCGAGGATGCCTTGGGGAACTCAGCTCCAGAAACCCCATCAACTGAAAATTCGACAGACGACCAAACTCCACCCACTCAGTCGGAATCAGACGGTTAGGTCGCTTGATGAAGCCGCCAAGAACCGTAATCTGACGAGGAGACATCCTTCGGTAAAAAATGGCGAATTGGCGAAAACTCTTTTTCACCCTTTGGCTAAACCCGCTTTTCTGTCGGTTGTTCGACCGATTGAATCCGCCAAAAAACTTTGGCCAACGTGGCGAACGCATGGCCGAGCGGCATTTGTTACGCCTTGGGTATTTTATCGTTGGGCGGAATTATCACGGGCATCATGGTGAAATTGACCTTATCGCGGTGGATGGGAAAACCGTCGTGTTCGTTGAGGTGAAGGCCCGCATGACCTCGATTGCTGGCCATGCCGCCGAAGCGGTCGACGATGAAAAGGAACTAAAAATCTCTAAAACAGCCGCCGAATACGTGGCATTTCACGGACTGCGAAACGCTCACAAGCGATTTGATGTGGTCGCGATTGATCTTGATGCACCCAAAAATCCGCTCCGGCACTTCATCAACGCCTTTGAGTCAGCAGTGGATGATTGAGACGTTGGAATACAGCCTTTAGGCTGGTGTAAGCGAGCTGATTCTTGTACTCCAACAAGGCCGCCATCGGAAAGCTATCTCAAGGCCTGCCAAACGGTCCTCAAGCCCATCGACAGACGCCCGACGGCGTTGTCCACGTGATGAACACTTCGGCGAGAGGTGATCTCCTTCAACCGCGTATCACTGGTCGAGAAATAGCTCCCGAAAAGTCGGGGCTTGCCCAGCAACTTCTTCATCCGTGCTTCCCAACACTCGGCACTTGTACCGATCCGCGTCATGCCCCCCGTCACGTTCGCCGACAATCGAGCCTTGCCTTCACGCCACAGCCGAGCCGTCCAGTCCACCTACTCTAGGTAATGCCCCAGCGACAGACCAGCCAACATTCCCTAACACTCGCTCCCCTTTCTGCTGCGATCTTGCAGCGGGCACAACCAATGTCCCCACAGAGCCTGCCTCCGCTTCACCGATCAGACTCAGCATACACAAAACGCCGTCGTTGACTACAGAGAAAGACATCCATTGAACACCAGAGCCATGCCTCAAAAAATCCACCATCCCTGAACAAACCTGAAAGGAGTTTCAAAATGTTTTGAATCACCCTATTGACCAAAATTAAGACCGTCGCTGCCCACTTTGATTTGCCTGGAAACTGCTGCTTGAGCCGGAGATGCTGAAACGGTCGAGCAAGATATAAATAATGCCTGTCCTTTTCTCTCTTCTCTCTCTCTCCTCTCTCGTCCTCTCTTTTGCGCGCCGGGCCGCTCTTTTGCCTATACCAATTTAGCCTCAAAAAAATGAAAAACTCGAACTTAGGATTCGTCGTCACCGAAAAAGCAAATGTCAAACGTGCACTCTATCCCCAAATTTGCAAGCATTTGCATCTGCTCGGGCCATAGTGTAGGACCGCCTGTTCCGGACTTCGACCACCAAATACATTTAACCGCAAGTCGAAGTTCATTGTCTCTCGACAAACTTTGTATCTTTGCACTTGTGAATTCGATCCTCGCTAACAATAGATCGATGTGATCCCTAAGGTCTTTTGAATCAAGCATATTCTCGGAGCTAAGGGACCAAACAGTACGAGGATATACCTTACCGGAAGTTTGTCGTAGATCACCTTTGTTCACAGCATCTGTTGGCATGCACTCCAAGATTTTTGAGACATCCGCCGCGGTAAATTCATGGGGATAAACAACTAGTTCGGCGCAGACTCGTTCGCAACTTGGGTATCGTGGGTTTATCGGAGTTAAGCGATGATTTGTTGGAAATGATATTAAATTCATTGTTTGTATCCAATCCAAGAGGTTGCCGAGAATTCGTCCATCCATATCCAAATAATTCGCATTCCGGAGTATTTGGCCATGATGATCCCCGGGAATCCCTTCGTAGTGTTTCTTGCGTTCGAGTAAACGGTCCCAATGTCGTCTATGTAAATATAGTTCATGAAATTTATTTAACGCTTTTGCCGTCGAATCAAGTATCGTTTTGCCGCGGGTCTGAAGCACATCTGTTCCGCACATATAAAGAGAGAAACGGGGACAGGTCCCGTCTCCAGTTCGTCTGTCACCGTTTCGTTCTCCGATAAACGGGACATGTCCTCGTTTCGTTCCTCACACCAAATTGCCGCAACCATCATCAAGTGGCCGCCCAAAAACTACGATTCAAGTTCGCCGCTGATCGGCGAATTGGGTTGTCGCTTTGTTACCGGTTGTCTGATTCACGATCTAACATTGTAGTACCGACGCAATTGTCATTGCAATCGTCTGCCTCCGATGCCGCTACCCAAGTAAACCGACCAAACGCAGCGTACATAAAACCTGGATAGCCGAAAAAGTAAAGTCCGAATAATGCGTTGAACGCCGTGGCCGACGATCGCCGTCCGTCGATCCATTGGCCTGACACGATCATTGAGGCCAAATAAGCAACGTATGCGACAAAGACAATCCCACCAACAATTCGCCAACACCAATTGAAACGACGAGAATCGTATAGACCAAAAAGTGCAAATATACAGAGCGCTTCAAATGCTCCAATTACTAACCAACCAATCAAGCCAACAGGGTTCGAAAATAACGGAAGTAGCGCAAGCGTCACGATGAAGAACGGTGCTGTGCACCAAAACATGAATCGAGTTGGCCTTGGAAGGTTTTGGATTCTCATGTGTCCTATCTTTCTTGTGAACGTTAACGACAATGTTGGCTCATCGGTGGCCAAGCAACCCAAAATTTAGGAAACGCCTGAACCGCCGCTTCGTTCCAATTTTTTGTTCGGATTCTGCGCCGGGGGAAACGGGGACAGGTCCGGCTCTGTAGAAAAGTATACCGCACCAAAGGATCATGATGTTGTGCGTGAGAACCATGAGTCGCAGTTCACGTGTTTGTGACCAGTAGGTTTTTCCTAGGATATGATTGCCTTGGCGACGTTTGATCATCGAGACCGTAGTTTCAACTTGGGCTCGATGCCTGTAGGTATGTTGGTCGAATCGAGTCTGCATGAGCCTCCTGTATTTGCCTCGCGCCGGTTTGTCGGTCGGACTGCCATGCTTCGCGGGAATGACCGTTCTTGCACCGATGACTTGTCTCACAAATTCGTGGTTGGGTTCTGAATCATATCCTGCATCTGCAACCAACACTTTTATTCCAACAAGACGGCGGGTTTGTGCTAACAAGCTTTTGAGTTCATCCACATCGGGTTTGGGTCCGCGATGGGTTTGGAAGGCAATGATGAACTGATTGAATGTTTTGCAAACGATCGCCAGTTTGGGAGAAAAAGAGAAAAAAGAAAAAAAAGGACAGGCATGATCTGGACTGTATTTTGTTTTTGTTTTTTTGTTTGTTTTTGTTTGGAGGCAAGTCGAACAAACGAGATGCGCAAGCGAACATTTCGGTTGACGATTTGGGCAGAACAACGTCTTCACTTTCACCGGAACATTACCAACGATTGTACGATGCAGCCGTCCAGAGTCTGGTCACAGCAGTTGAACAGGGCCAGATCACCCTGCACGCCGACTCTCTGCCCAACGAGTTCAAGGTTCTGCTCGATGATCTCCGGCTGAATCGACTCATAAAAAAGTGACTCTGGGCGCGCATAATTTTCCCAGAAACACAACCCGTTCAATGCGGTTTGATCGCGCATCTTTCGACGACATGCTTTAATCAAGAATCAACCATTGGCCAACGCCAGCGGCCCCATCGAACAAACAACCAGCGGAAAACGGCTGCCAGCGCGGGACACAACAAGGCGGCGACAAACCAGCCGATGACTTTCAGGTCAACGAGAGGACGTTGCAAATACCAAACAACCCACGCAGCCACAAGGCAAACGAAAAAACCACACGGACCGAGAACGAGCGACAGATAGTAAAGCCATGCAAGTCCGTAAACGTAACGCGGATATTCACGGCGTTTCCCTGGACCAGATTCTGCCGGCTTGAATTTTTCGGACAACCATTTTTCTCGGCCGGATTGACTCATGAAATATTACACGATCATTCCTGACAAACAACGTGCGGTCGTGACTGTCGGCCATACAGGGCTGCAATACAAGCGACCACGAGTACCAGCAAGCCTGTCGACGGTTCTGGCACTGCCGTGAGTGCGAAGCCGCGACCGCTGCTGCCGGCCTGGTAGCTGACGAGGAACTGCTGACCCGAACTGTTGAAAATCGAGCCGTGATCGAGACCAGTGAACTGGCCAAAAATCGAGTTAAGTCCTCGATTGTCGATCAACAAGAACTCGTCCCCAAACTTGGGCTTAAAACCGTTGATCAGGTCCACGTACAATTCGCCGTTCAAGTAGATATCGCCAAATACGCTCAGCCGGTCGTAGTCTGCTCCTGCAAACAGTCCGCCCAGTTCCATCGTCAGCGTCGCCGTGTTGCCGAAATATAGATCACCTTCGAACAGCACGTTGGCAGGGCTGTTGCCTGGTTTGAGGTCGCCCTCGAAAAATACTGAACCAAGACCTGTGAAAGGCGCAGCACCTGTGACTGAACCGTAGAATACGGTGCTGCTTCCCTGCGAAGTGCGAATCTCGGCTCCGTTGTGTTCGACGTCGTCCCAGAAAGTGGTGATGGCATTGCCGCTGGTGATGATGCGACCCGAACTGGTGTTACGGACATCGCCGTGTATGTCAAAATTGTTGCCGCTGACGGCGATGATACCGTTGTTAAAGAGTCCAATTCCGCCGGGCGATGAGGTCGATGTTCCTAAAACACCGTGGCCAGTAATCAGTCCAGTCGGTTCGTTGATGATTTGCCCAGTAACATTCAGTCGTCCACCAGCGATTTGGATGTGGCCGTGATTAATACCGCCAGTAACCGTCATCAGGTTGCCTGCATCGACTGCCACGACGCCGTTGTTGAGGAACTGGTGGTCCAATCGCCCTTTGCCGGTGACGGTGCCGTTGTTGGTAAAGGTTCCGCCAGAGCTTTTTGCTGCGGCTCCGTCGAGAATAAACATACCGTTGTTCTGTGCGGTCCCTTGGAAGGATACTTGTCCTGTACCACCAACCACGAACGTGCCAGCAATATCATTCAAAAAGTTGCCGTTCATCTGCATCGAGCCGCGTACAACCGCCGTGGTGCCGATATTGGTAAAGTTGTTGCCGGTCACCTTGCCGCCATCCACCGTGAAATGCCCTGGAGCAACAACCAAGCCGCCCGTGGCACCCGTCGTAAGCGTTTGAAAGTTGCTCAGCGTGTGGCTAGTGCCCAAGATGGTGTCCAGGAGACCGTCGTTCAGAACCGTATTGTTGCGGAACTCGACCGTTCCACGTTGCCAATCGAATTGGCCGCCTTGATTATTCAAACCAGTCAAAACCAATCGACCGCCGTCCAATTCCAATCGTCCTTGTGACCACAAAGATAACTGGTTGCCAACATTGACGGTGCTACCGGAACCAATCGCGAGTAGACCACTACCGCCATCAGCTAGACTGCTACCTCCCCAGGTAATATTGCCAGTGGTCGTCAACGACGAATTGACACCTGCCAAACGAATCTCACCGACGCTGCCACCGTTCTGCCCGACGAAGACCTGAGCTGCCGTCACGCTGCCGCCATTGTCGATCGTCAAGTTTCCTTGCCCGCCCAGACCAACTGTTAAATTGTCGGCCATGTTCCACTGCGTGTTGGCATTGCGGACCAAGACAGAGCCACTGGAACCAAGTCCGGAGGCAATGGTTCCAGTTCCGCCTTCAATCTTGCCACCGCCCGTGACTGAGACATTACCCGATCCCAAAAGTCCAACCGTGAGCAATCCTCCGCTACCAAGTGTGACTTGGCTGCCATTGCCGCTGATATTGAGATTGCCGGTGGCGTTCGCTTGATGCCCCAAACGCAACCAAGCGTTGTTACCCATCGCCAATTTTCCACTGTTGGTCAGATTCAAATTCCCGTGACCGCTGTAGCCGAGCGCCATTCCATCACTTACTGACCACTGCGAACCGGCACCGGTAACTAAGGCTGCACCATTTCCATCCGCTTCAGAACCGAATGTGACGCCTCGGCTGCTCATCAGAGCACCCTGAGAAATCGAAAGGGTGCCTTGTCCCGATTGGCCCAGCACAAATTCACCCGGGCCAGAAGTGTTCCAATGAGTACCGGCTCCTTGCAGATTGGCGATTCCGTGCCCCTCGTTGGAAACGCCTAAGCGACCACCATTCGTAATGACTTGGCCGCCGTTGGTGACAAACATTTCAGCCGTCGACGACCAACCCACGTCAACTCCGCCGGTCATTGACCATAATGAACCACTGCCATCGATCGTCGCCTTTGAACCAGCAACGGAACCAACTCCAACCCGGCCCGATTCCGCATAGATTTTGCCGCCGGAAGTTACATCAATAGTCCCCACATTGTTCGTGCCAGCAAACAAACCGCCACTGCTGGACAGAACCGCACCATTGCTAACCGTCAATTGCCCAGTGCCCGACTGCCCAATAAAGTTTGAGTCGCTACCGTGCAGGTTAACGAGCGAACCGTTGCCGTCGACGACCAAACTTCCTGAGCCACTGGCTTGCTGGCCCAGTCGCATGTTAGCAACTTCCAACAAGCCGCCATTAGTAACCGACACTTGGCCACTACCACTACTTCCAACGGAGATCGCTTGCGTGCCGGTCGACAAAAAGTGCGAATTGGCACCGGTAACCTGCAAAAGACCTTGGCTGCCAGCGGGGCTGCCGATCGACATCGAACTGCCATTGCTGTTGGTGACCTTGCCGCCGTTTTCAACTCGCAGCGTTCCCTTTCCGCCGAAGCCGATCTGCATCGTATCGTTGCCCAGAACCAATTCCGACCCGCTGCCCGATACCGTAACTTTGTTGTCATTGAAACTGTTGGCTCCCACAAACAACGAGTCGGCCACGTTGACCTTGCCTTGATTTGAAATGGTCAGTGTGCCCAACCCATCGGGGGCGCTTCCGACGGAGAGTACGTTGTTAGCGGTCATCGAAGCATTTAACCCGGACACCGTGCCGTTTCCAGTACCTCCACCGCCGAAGGTAATGTTGTTGGCTTCCAGGATGGACTTTTGCAGTATCCCTACGGTGGTGACGTTCAGATTCCCGGTTCCGGCCGAGCCGACCGTAACATCCGATGACGAATAACCTTTCCACCAGCCGTTGCCGTGAATATTCATTGTCCCCGTCTTGCCAGCCGTATTGCCGACGATCAGGTGATGGCCCATCATCGGGTTGTTGAACATGCTGGTCAGATTGAGCGTCGCACTGGTGGCCGAATCTCCGGCCTGCGGACCGACGATATTCGTCCCACTGCCATGCCAGAAGTGTTGTGCCGTCGCTCCAAAGTATTGAAACGTCACATTGCCCCCGCGCACCTCGAATTGTCGGGACTGAGTGCCAACGTTGGTGAACGTCACATTGTATGTCTGACTCAACGAGAATCGGGCCGTATCGTTGACCAACGGCGGACCACCGGCAGGCGTCCAGTTTCCGGCCGTATGGTAGCTGCCGCCCGATGTATTGAGCCAATGATAAGTGGTTTGGGCACTCGATGTGCCCGCAGACAATAGCGTCAGCAAAAGTGCTGTGTGGAAAAATCGATTCATCGTAGTGACCTTGCTTAATTCGCGTAAAAACTGTCGGCGTAGGCTCGCGAAACGCTAACCCTGTCCAAACACCATGCCAGCAAGCACCAGGAAAGTTACAATGAAAAGGAAAAATTTTCCAAAAGGATCAAAAATACCGGAGGTCCACGATAGCGATTGAAAGAAGGCGACAACTCTGAACCTTTTACCAATTACCAATTTCCTCACCCAAATTTTAGACGGTAAGAGAATGGAGGTAGGAAGATGTCTTCGAATTATTTTCTTACCTCTATCTTCTTACCTCCATAGCCCAAAATGTTCTAGCGATCTCGGTTTGTGAAGACTACGCCTTAGAGACGTTGTGGAGGCATTTGCAGCAGAGTTCCCGTTTTCTGATCTAACATGATTTGCTATCGCCCTTGGGTATCAAAAAGCCCAAGTGATGAGCGCAATGAATCAACTGCAATTTCATTCCGTTGTCCGCCGGCAATTTGCCGAAAATGGGCGAATCGCAATAAGGACCTTTGTGCTGACGGAATCGTTGAATCGTTTCCTTCAAACGGTTGACGCTATCGGCATCGGAAAGTCCCTCAGCCCGATGAACGGTTTCGGGAACCGTAGCACCGCTGCGCTGCATTTGGCCGTTGCGCAGAATCTTTTGCAGCATTGATCGACCAAGTGTAACTCGTATGGACCAAGCGATCCAACTCAGAGGAAACTTGAATCGCGGGTAACCATCAATCATATATCTGAACCAATCGTTCAGGTGTTCGCAAATCTGCGCCAGATTCCATTGGCCAGTCTTTGTATAACCCATTCGCAACAACAGATCGAGTCTCTCGGTTACGTCATCCAGGTTGGAAAAACGCAGCGGTTTCGGTAGGCCATCGTTCAATTCGGAACTCCTTCGTTAAAATGAGCTAACAATTCCTGTATGTGAATATTTTGCTTCGTTAAACGAACCCTTTCCCAACACCATGCCAGTAGACGACTGAGACGTTACAAAAAGGCAAAAAAGAAAGTAACCCTGTCGTCGACTCCTAAATCCAATCCGCTGCGATGCCGGAGTCTTGGAGGCGTTGTTTTAGGCGGGACCAGCGGACTCGGGCGGCTACGGGGTGGAGGCCGAGTTGCGCGCCGACTTCGTCCCACGTGAAACCGTCGAGGCGTAATGCTAACATGCGCCGCTCGATTTCTCCCATTTGATCACATAAGGCCGAGATCTGGTCGTTAAACTCGGCTACTTGGGCTGGGTTGGCGTCGGGGCTCGACAGTTCGCTCAGCGTTTGGGCCAATTCGCCAACGGCGTCCAAGTCAGTCAAAACTTGTTGCTTGCGCGTTCGCCGCCATTTGCGGGCCACTTTTCGGCGGACAATCGTGCTGGCCAAAGCAATTAGTTTTTGCGGCGTGGAAATATCGAATTTCTGATCGCGTAAACCGACTAGAAGGCTGCGATGTACCGATTGAACCAAATCCATCGAATCAAAATGCGAACGCAAGGCAGGGCCGAGCATGACGCGGGCGATGATCCGCACTTTCGGCTCGTAATGCTCGCAAATTCGAGCTTGGGCCTCGACTTCGCCGCGATTGGCTCGCTCCATAAGCCGGGCAAACTCACCATCAACGGGCAGTTCAGGTTCTGTCGAGGCCGTATTCAATCATTCCCCCAAAGTCGCGGTCGACTTTTTCGCCAATTCGTACCGAATTAATGTAACAATTGGACTCTATTATGGCATTGTGAATGGTGAGTTACAATAATAGTTAGAGCCAATCCCAAAAGGGGTCAGACCCTTTGGAGGCTAGGCCAGAATTTACGTTTTTTGTTTCATCGCCGGAGAGGGTCTGACCCCTTTTGGGATTGGCTCTTAGCTTAGTACATAGTGTTTTAATATTTTTCTAGCGAGAAATTCCTGTGACCTATCCGTCATCGCTCAACGGCCAGTCGGCAACGAACCGGGATGGATCGGCAGCTCATCGAGCAGACCAGGATACGATAAATCGAGCTTTACAAGAGCTAGAAAATCGGGTGAAACGCGGTGCTATGGAGTCCAGCGAACAAATCGCGGCGGACTTTCCCGACGTTTTGGCCGACAAAGAAGCCATGTTGGAATTGGTCTATACGGAACATGTGCTGCTGCAAGAACAAGGCCGCGAGATTCCCGTGGAGCAATGGATTCAACGATTTCCCCAGTGGCGTGATGACCTCGAAGAGTTATTTCAAGTTCACGACTATCTAAGTGTTGCCACCATCCCGCCAGATGGCGATACTGGCTCGCGATCGAACGCTTTTAAAGACTGGAGCAAGTCTCCGACCGACCCGTCTGACAATCGATTGGGCGAATACGAAATCCTGGAACAAATTGGTCGTGGCGGGATGGGTGTCGTTTATCGGGCTCGACAAATTGGCTTGGATCGGATCGTTGCTCTCAAAACCATCCATCAACTCGAATCGCCTAGCGACGACGTTCTGCGCCGGTTCCGCGCCGAGGTCGATACCATCGCCTCGTTGCAACATTCCAATATCGTGCAAATCTACGGAGCGGGCATCAGCGACGACATTCCCTATTTCTCGATGGAGTACGTCGCGGGCGGCAGTCTGGCTGCCGTGATTCGGGCACATCCATTGCCACCCGAAGCAGCTGCTCGGCTCACGTATAGTTTGGCTCGCGCGATTGAATACGCTCACGAACAAGGCGTGGTGCATCGCGATTTGAAACCGGCCAACATCCTGCTTGTTCCCAGCCAACGTGATGAAGCGGTTGCCCTGGATGTCCCCACCCTCTCCACGGACGGGCAATTGCGCATGGGGAAATACGAGCCCAAGTTGACGGACTTTGGCTTAGCGAAACGCATGCATGAATACTCTTTGGGCGATGCGCAAGGGACGTTGCCTGGAGCCGCCTTGGGAACACCCAGTTACATGGCTCCTGAGCAAGCGACTCATGGCGGTGCTGCGGCGGGTCCGGCGGCCGATATCTACTCGCTCGGTGCTGTGCTGTACGACATGCTCGTGGGCCGACCTCCGTTTTTGGCCGCGACGCCACTGGAAACTCTCGAACGAGTCAAACAAGACGAACCGGCATCGATTCGCAGTTTTCAACCGCATGTGCCGCCAGATTTGGAGTTGATCTGCCTAAAATGCCTCCACAAAGACCCGGCTCGGCGTTACCGCTCGGCTGGCGATTTGGCCGACGATTTGCAGCGGTATTTGTCCGGTCGTCCGATCAAAGCTCGTCCCGCCGGGTTTTTGGAACGGTTGGTAAAATGGTCTCGACGCCATCCAGCAGCGGCTGCGTTTGTGGTTGCTCTGATGCTCGGTGCTATCGGCGTGAGTTGGCAATGGCTTCGAGCTGAAAACAACCGGCGAGTGGCCGAACGCGAGACGATCGCCGCCGACACCGCGCGCGCCGAGGAACAAGCGGCTCGGCAACGCGCTGAATCGACTTTGTACGCTCGCGATGTGTCGCTGGCTCACCATGAGTTCTTGTCTAACAACACAGATCGAGCGCTCAGGCTTTTGGACGGAACATTGCCAGAATACCGGAATTGGGAGTGGGACTATCTGAAACGGGTCTGTCGCCCCGAGTATCGCAATTTCAATGACCTGAAGATTTTTGTCTGCTGCACGGCCATGACCCGTGATGGGCGGTTGGTTGCGGGGGGCACGGCACGCTGGGGCGAAAACTATCCTGACTTGATCAAGGTCTGGAATGTCGCCGACGGCAGTTTGGTTTGGACCCTGGGCGAACAAACCGGCTCGATCATTGATCTGTCATTCAGCCCCGACGGTAGCATGTTAGCGGCGTCCACCGTGCGCTGGCAGGGAGTCATGCCGTATGGAGGAGTTCGCGTTTATTCGTTGATCGATGGCAGCCTGATCGTGGAAAACACGGATTGGAACGCTTTCTCAACCAGTTTTAGCCCCGATGGAAAATGGCTGGCCATCGGCGACGGATTTGGAAGGGTTCATCTGTGGAACGTGGCAACCAGGCAGATCGAAGTGTCCGTCGCAGCCCATTCGCAGATCACTCTCGATCTAGCTTGGCGATCAGACAGCCAGGAGATTGCCAGTTGCAGCCGCGATGGGACCGTCAAGATTCATGCTATCGATGGCACGCTGCAACACTCGATCTCAGGATTGGGTGATACGCGGCGGGTGACGTGGTCAGCGGACGGGCGAGAGCTGGCAACAGGAGCTTTTGCGGGGACGGTCCGTGTATTTCGGCTGGATGGAGAGGAGCCGCTGGAAATCGCCCGCCACGGTTTTACGACCGTGTTGGGAGCATTGCGATATACGCCTGACGGACAATCGCTCATCGTGACCTCGCAGTTCAACAGCATTCGCGCCATTGATCCGATGTCTGGCCAAATTAAACGCGAGTTGCATGGCCACAATGGTGTGACGCGGGATGTTGATTTTGACGAGACGGGCATGTTGATGGCGACCTGTGGGTCCGATGGCAATGTCAAAGTCTGGGACTTGACCAGCGAGAGTCAAAATTTTTCTCGGCGACTTGAGGGAGCTCACATGATCGGTGCCCAATTCCTGGACGAAAACCGGGTCGTGCTGGGGATGGCCTTTAATATTGACCGGCCAGGGGTTCGCTTTGACGGCAAGACGATTCGAATCTGGGATGCCGACCAAAGACGGATCACAGGTTACATCGAAGGGCATACCGACTGGTTGACAGATATGAAGCTGGATTCTACGCGCAGTCGTTTACTGAGCGGTGGTCGCGATGGATTGGTCCGTTTGGTCGATGCAACCACCGGGAATGAGTTGCACTCCTGGGGGCCATTTGAAAATCCGATTAAACATGTTGCCTTCATCGGTCAATCGCCCCTGGTGGCTGCATTAGAAGAGAACGGACTTCTGCGAGTTTGGCGATTCGACAATGGCCAGCTCGTTTTGGAAAAACGCCTACCGGACGCTAATGTGCTTGACGTGATGCAGGGATTTCATCAATCAAACCATCTGTTGTTGGCACACGTGGACGGCACTGTCGAAACGTTGTGCCTGGACGGTGACCAAACGGGAGAAACGATTCCCGCTCTCTATGCTGACGACGAGCTTCGCATGTTAGCCCTGAGTCCCGACGACCGTTGGGCCGCGATTGGATTTGGATCCGGAAAATTGATGTTATGCACGCTCGAGCGAAAGCCGGATGGATATAGCCTTGTTCCGGCTGTGACCATTCAGGCGCATACTCTCCCGATCGAGGCCTTGCAATTCAGCCCAGACAGCACTCGCTTGTTAACGGCGAGTACCGACACTTCGATTCGAATTTGGGATTTGAAGTCTGGCCAACAAGTGATGAGCCTGGATGGACCGACGACAGATGTTTGCAGTCTGGCCATCAGCCCCAGCTTTGACCGAATCGTAATGGCCAATCGAACACTGATCGCGAGTTGGCAACGCGATGATGATCCTGCGGCCAGTTTCAACGAGTTGTTTCACGTTGACGGGCGTCGAATTCAATGGCACCGCGATCAATTGGGGCGAGCGCGAAGTGGCCGACGTCCCGGCGCGGTGGTGTTTCATTTCGAAGCCCTAGCGCGACTGGACGATGAAGCAACACTTCCGATTTCGCAAACGGCTGATGCTTTGGCAGAGATCGGTGAGTATGACAAGGCCCGCCGCTTGCTTCAGGGCATTCCGGTCGAACGGCGCACCTTGGCCAACAACTCGCATCTGGCACTTCTATCCTTACTGGCTCAGGACCACGACCAATTTCGCGACGTCTGCGAGCGGTTGCAGGCGAGCCTGACTGCCGAACATACCGCGCAGCAGATCAATGAACGGATTTGGCCAATCGCCTTAGACCGCGAGCAGGAAATGGACCATCTGTTGCCCTGGGTGGAGAAGATGATTTCCGAGAATCCCACGGCGGACATGCTCAATACGGCAGGAGCCATTTACTACCGGGCCGGAAAATTCAAAGAGGCCGCTGAACTGCTCGACCGCGCTCTGAGCGATCGCACATCAGCAGTCATGGTGTTCGATCATCTCCTGCTCGCGCTGGTTCACGAATCGCTGAGCGAGCGAGAGACGGCGATGCAGCATTTGGCCATCGTCGAAAAATGGGTTGATACACAAAATACACTCTTGCGACTCAGCCGCCCGGCCCATCCGATCTACACTTGGATGAACCGCCTGGAACTCGAAATTCTGCTCGGCGAAGCGAAAGAGAGAATTAACCCAGTCTATTAAAATATTTACAGGTTGGGATCCTAAGCCACACTTTTGGGCCGCCGGACACGCCGCCAAAGCGGCCGATGAGGAAAAAGATCTCAAGATTTACAAAATCACTGCCGACTGGGGTGGCTTTTCCGGGGCCGCAGAAGCTCGACAAGCAATTTGAGGTTGTCTTTATTAATCTGAAGGTCCCCAAATTCCCATTGCGGTACTCTATTGATGCTTTTGAATCAACTGTAGATGGTTTGAGCACGTAATGGGGATAGGTCCGAACGCGAAACGGTGACAGAACACGAAACGGGGAACGGTCCAGCTTTAACGTGCCCGTCAAGAACTGGAGACGGGACCAGTCCCCGTTTCAGTCCCCAGCTTCAGTCCCAGTCCCCGTTTCTCTCATGTCCCGTTTCTCTCAGTTCTCTCAGTGTCAAAATAAAGTTGCACAGACCATTTACGCGAACGATTCTGGAATACCGATTCTCAAGTGCCCCAGTTGTAGCAGCGTCTGGTTGGTTCCCGGTCAATTGGCGTCTGTCGTCCTACATCGAAACGGCCATCTCATCACCGATGAACTGGCCCAAGCCATTACGATTTCTCTCGCTCAATCAAACCGTTTAAACAACGTCGCGGAATTGATTTGATCGAAGCGACTGGTTGGGATTGCGTGGCGATTATTCTTCTCGTTACTTTGATCTCGACCGGAAACCCCGCGATGTTAATTCGAGTGTTGGGCCAGTTGTAGTTACCTGTCGCTTGTATATGGTTCCGCAACTCGTTGGGACAACTTACCGGCATCCGCTTAGGGTTGGTTCGTCCCGCCATCTCGCAGCCTACGCCTGGAATCTGGCTGGCGACAGGCGGCTGGGTACTGATGTTCGTAATCTTTGGCCTGCTATTGTTCAGAATTTTGCAAGCGCCAACCGCTCCCCATTACCCGTGTTTTTAGTAAACTGTTGCCATGGGCTTAAACAGCGAAAAACACGATTCCAACGATTCTTCGAAAGATCGCGAACAGATTGCGGAAATTTGTCGCGAATACGAACGTGCTTGGGAGAACAATCTCAATCCCGAAATTCTGGATTTCGCCGGTCGAGTACCGGTTGAAGCTCGGCAGGATGCCATCGCAGTTTTGATCATCTTGGATGTCAAATTGCGACTGGCAATTGGTGAAAAACTGTCTCCCCGCGACTACCGGAATCGGTTTCCAGAATTTGCCACGGTCATTGAACTCGCGTTTCAAGTTGACAAATCGTCCGACGGCGAATCCATTGCAGAGCCGTCGGTGGTCGCTGACTATCCCCGCAAGCTTGGTCGCTACGAAGTGGTGACGGAACTGGGAGCTGGCGGATTTGGCGTGGTTTGTTTGGCTCGCGACCTGACACTCGAACGGCACGTGGCTCTGAAGTTTGCACTCAAAGCTGTTTTTCGGACCGAGGCCCACGCTTCGGCATTCGTGCGGGAAGCCCGGACCGTGGCCCAGCTACAACATCCAGGCATTGTCACGGTTCATGATGTCTTGCAATCCGATCAATGGCTGTGCATCGTTCAACAGTATGTCGATGACGGCGATTTAAAACAGCATCTGCGGGCGGGCCAACTGACGTTTGCTCGCACGGTCGAGATTTGCTGCAAGATTGCTGATGCATTAGCATTTGCCCATTCGCGCGGGTTTGTACATTGCGACATAAAACCAGCCAACATCTTGCTCGACAAATCCGGCAATCCCTATATTACCGATTTCGGTTTGGCGGTTCATGCAGCCACGAATCGACTTGCTGCCGGCTCGCGCGCGGGCACGCCCAGATACATGCCACCCGAAATCGTGATGGGCGAGTCGCATCGCGTTGACGGTCGTGCCGACGTCTGGAGTCTGGGCGTCGTGATGTATGAAATGTTGACAGGAACATCGCCATTTCGTTGTGCAACGTTAGACGAGATTTTCGATCAGATTCGGTATTCCGAGCCGCGACCACTGCGAACGATTGTGCCGACCATTCCTCGTGAGCTGGAGCGAATCTGTCTGAAGTGTTTATCGAAATCGGTTTTGGACCGCTATCGAACGGCCAACGAATTGTTTGAGGACTTGGACCATTGGTCATCGCTGGGCGAATCGGCCGATTCTGGACCGTCGTTGGTGTCCACCCGTGAGTTTGCCGACAGCGAGAAGCCCGCCGAAATCGATCTCGAGATTGTCGAGGCTAACGAGACCCAGGTTATCCCGCGCGGTTTGCAGTCTTATACGGCACACGATGCCGAGTTTTTCTTGCACCTCGTACCCGGTGCTCGTGATCGCCAGGGGTTACCGGAATCGGTGCGTTTTTGGCGGAATTGGGTTTGCGATAGTGATCCGGCAACGAATGCAGTCGGGTTGATTTTTGGGCCCAGCGGCTCCGGCAAGTCATCGTTTGTCAAAGCGGCATTGCTGCCCCGCCTACCAGACGACGTCGTGACCGTTTACATCGAATCGACCCACGATGAGACGGAAACACGATTGCTGCGAGGACTGCGGAAAAATCTGCCCAACATTTCCCGTGACACGACTTTATCCCGATTGTTGGAACAAATTCGCGATGGCAATCTGTTGCCCTACGGCAAAAAGCTGTTGCTGGTGTTCGACCAATTCGAGCAATGGTTGAACGACCGGGTGTTCAGCAAACAAGAAGAGTTGATACGTGTCTTGAGGCACTGTGATGGCGAACGAATCCAATCGTTGTTGATGGTTCGCGACGATTTTTGGCTAGCGACCAGTCGATTGATGCACGAAATCGAAATTGAACTGCAACTGGGACGCAATGCTAAATTGATCGACTTGTTCGACACCGCACATGCCCGCAAGGTGCTGTATGAGTTCGGTTGCAGTTTTGGGGCATTGCCGCGCGATGTCAGCCAAATGACCAAAGTGCAACGTCGATTTATTCAAGAGGCGATCGAGGGATTGGCCGAACACGATCGGGTCGTGAGTATTCGCTTGGCGATTTTTGCAGAGATGTTTCGGGGCCGACCGTGGACGCCCACGGAATTGAGCCGTATGGGTGGTGCTCAGGGAGTTGGCTATAAATTCCTGGAAAACACTTTTGACGCCGCACATGCCAACCCGCGGCACCGGGCATTGCAGCGCGAGGCTCGATTGTTGTTGGAGGCGTTGGTTCCACCGGCTGGTCAACAAATTCGTGGCCGCATGGTGCTTGTCGATGAATTGCGCGATGCGTGTGAAATGAACAATCGTCCGTTGGAATTCAACGAACTGCTCAAAGTGCTCGACAATGAACTGCGATTGATTACACCTGTGGGCGGAACGGTGAACAACGAGAGTACACGTTCCGGGGTCAATCAAACAACTCATTATCAACTCTCGCATGATTTTTTGGTTGGGTCATTGCGAGATTGGGTGACGCAGAAAAAACGTTCGACGCGACGCGGACGTGCCGAGCTTTGTTTGGACGAACGGAGCGAGTCATGGGGGTTGAGTCCGGAAAATCGGCAATTGCCAAGCGGGGTCGAGTATCTGAACATTCGTCTGTTCACCTCGGCCTCACGATGGACGCCTGTGCAAGTTCGGATGATGCAGTCGGCCACCCGATATTTTGGGTCACGACTGTTGGTTGTGGTTGGCGTTGTCGCTTTGCTGGCTTGGGCAGTCGTGGCATTCAACGCCTCGCGCCATGTCGATTTCTTGGTCACTCGATTATTGCAAGCGGAAACGTCTGCCGCCCCGGAAATTATCCAGGAAATGGCCTTCATTCCGGCTGCGGAACGACGAATCGAAGCGCTGGCTGTCGGTGATCGCGTTTTTGATCGACGGCAACTGTTGCATCTGGAGTTGGCGCGGTGGCGATTTGGCCGGGAAAACGCGATCTCGATTTTGAGTCAAATACCTGACTGCACCCCTGCCGAAATCAAAGCAATTACGGAGTCCACGCGAGACTCGAACCAACCCTTGGCCAACGGAGTGGCAGAAAAAATCCTTAGTCCTGATTTGTTGTCCCGACAACGCGTGGCATTGGCCGCTGCCCTGGCACAGTGGGACCCGACCGCTGAGTTGTGGCAGACCCACGGCGGTCGTGTGGCGATGGATTTAATGCAACTCAATGCGTTCGAGGTTTCGGCTTGGGCAGAATTGCTGAAACCGATGGGCGATGTGCTGCTTCCCACGCTCGCGCAGTCGATTGAGGATTCAGAGCAGTCTCCCGAAAAACAGATGGGCGTCTGCGCGATTTTGCTGGCGGGCAACAACAAAGGACGCCAGCATTTGTGGCGGGCACTCGACCATAACCCACCGCGAGACGATCTGGAAACTGGCGAGTTCATCCATCGCTCGCGCAAACAAGCGAGGCTGGCTGTGGCGATGATTGGACTGGGTGAGGACGACCCACGCTTGTGGAATTTCCTGCGTTCCAACGAAAACTTGACACGGCGAAGTTACATGATCGAGTCGTTTGCTGAGTTTCAAATCGAACCGGAATTGCTCGTAGCCCAACTCGAAAAAACGAGCGAACCTCAAATCATCGCCGCATTGCTGTTGTGTCTGGGGGCTTATCGGGACCATGCCCGGTTGCCACAGCGGTTGTTTGAATTTGCCGATGCGTCCTACCGTCAAAGCAAAGACAGTTTTGTTCGCAGCTCGGCCGAGTGGCTGCTGCGAGTGGCGAACAAGCCAATCTCGGCCACGGTTGAAATGGTTCCCGATGCCGCTTGGCGACCTCTGCCGGGCGATAAGATGCGATTGGATCTAGTACGAATCAATCCTCCAGGGCGGCTGGTTATGAGCCACGGGCGAAATGTGGATTTGACACGTCCGTATTGGATTTCAACTACCGAAATCCCAGTAGAACTTTATCAACAGTACGACCCTGGCTATGCCAGCCTTGGTTTTGATGCCCAGTATGCGAAATCGCCGATCACCAGTCGGCATCCCGCGAATGGAATTAGCTGGAACAGCGCGGCGGCGTTTTGTAATTGGTTGTCGAGGCAGCACAAATTGCCCGAAGAAGAGCTGTGCTTTGAACAGGATCCGACGATACCCTACGATGCCAATTCAAAAATCGGCCCACCCATGAGACTCGTTGAGAACTGGCATCTCAAACGGGGATTTCGTCTGCCCACCGAGGCCGAATGGGAGTTCGCGTGCCAAGCAGAGACGGCTCAAAGTTGGAATTGCGGACGGTCCGATGAACGGGTTGTATTGGCTGCTTATGCGTGGTATCGTGAAAGTATTGGCGAAGACTATTCCACTCGAGCGGTAGGTCGGCTCAAACCAAACCGGATCGGTTTGTTTGATATGCATGGCAATGCCGACGAGATCACAATCGAAATCTCCGACGATGGTCAAACATCTGGAGTGGTGAAAGGCGGTTCGGTGTTTACGGGCAGCAAGGATATCGCGTGTCAACGCGGTCAACCGTTGACAGGTCATTCAGCCAACCCCTATAGCTCGTTTCGAATCGTTCAGAACGACTGAGTTTTCGGGAGCGAGAGTTGGTATAGGATCGAATTGAAGATGTGTGAGTTTTGATTTGAAAGCGGGGAGCGCTGTGCCAATAAACGCGACCCGCAACCACTTTAATGAATTGGGGAAACATCATGCCAGTAGTTTCGGGTTGTGTATGGGAATGGGATGGAATCCAATGGAATTTGTTAAGCCGCCCACAGGTGTGCCAATCACAACCTACGGGCTGCCAGCCACCGTTGCCACCTCGTGATCCTCCAGGATCGAGGATAACAACGTTTTGTTCCGTCGCTGGTTCAGGCGCAGCCCAATCAACACCGGAAGATATTGCCTAACCGGGTCTTAGTCCGGGCAGCAGAGGTTCGCTTTGCACCCCAGCACGCCATTGCAATCGAAATCTTACGATTCTCGATTTAAGTCATTTCGGCCGCGAATCGAGTCCGTTGTTTTGACAGTTGTTTGCGCGCTCGGCGAAATGATTTTGCAGCAATCGGTGCAAGAACAGATAGCCGCCGCCAACGGGTTTCAAAAAACTCAACTCGCAGGCATAGTCGAGAAAAGCCCCTAGCGGTTTAGGCAATTGACCAGTGGCCGTCACAATCCATTTCAAAGTCTGATGTTTCAGATAATCAAATCCGCCAAAC
Source organism: Pirellulaceae bacterium (assembly GCA_019636375.1). Classification (GTDB taxonomy): domain Bacteria; phylum Planctomycetota; class Planctomycetia; order Pirellulales; family Pirellulaceae; genus BJ22. The sequence goes on from JAHBXS010000001.1 coordinate 62,301, forward strand.
AAACACGACGTACAGGCAGCGACCGCCCAGCCGATACCGAGAGAAAACAGGATCAATTGCCCAATCGTCCGTTCGGTGCCGCGCAGGTCTTGCAGCAACATGAGAGTTAACATCGTCGCGGTCATGACGGCACCCGATCCGAGTCCAATTCGCCAAGCGTTGCGGCGTGAGTTTATCATTCCTTGATTCGGTCGTATCCGAACCGTCAGTACCGACCGCCGCACACCGGCAACAATCGCTCCGGCCATTGCTCCGATAACCGCCAAACAAATCAGCATGTACAAAAACCCTTGGCTGTGCCCGGTATTCCACAAGATAATGGATATCTGGGGTTCTTCTGTCCAAACCATTCGAAACAGAAACCACACCACGACACCTGCCACGAGGCCGACCGGTGCGGCTGCCCCGGCGCGTTTCCAGCAAAACGAAATTGCCTCCGCCGGTTGAATTTCCAACATCGTTCGATGCTGCCACCCCGCCGCCGCAAGAATCAAGCTGCCGACGGCACCGGTCAGCACTAACTGCATCCATTGGGCATCAGCGGCCTCGGGAGCCAACAACTGCTGTATGCACATCAACACAAGCCACATCGCCATGTAAACACACGCTTTGACAGTCCCTTGCAACACGATTTTCCAGCGACTCCCATCTCCGTGCGCTGATCCGTTCGGTAGGAATCGGTCTAAACCACATGCCATCAAAAACCACACGAAACAAATGGCTGTCGGCCACCACCATAAACCGTGACGGATCGCTGATGCAGTATCAGCACTGATTTGCGCCGCACTGCACCAGAAAATCGCCAAGGTTCCGCCTATGAACCAGGCCAGCACCGCACTGATCGTCAGAAAATAGACGAACAACTGGCCGCGCGACAACCACGATGGCTGCATCCGCTCCAACAGGAACAGGGACGAGCCGCTGGATTGCATTTGATGGCCCAAATAGGCGAGTCCAGATTCGGTTGTCTGGCGGTCGAATTTCGGCTGACCTCGCCCGCGCCGTTGAAACATGCGATCGATGAACCGATGGAACAAGTCGTTGGTTTGCGACTGCGGAGTCGAGCGCGTGTCGCTCTGATGAGCAACATCTGGATCGTCATAAACTTGACTCATGATATTGAGTAACAGCGGTGATTGGGCCAATGATCGCAGCGATTCATTGTGCTTCAACATCGTCCGCAGCGGGTTAAGCCGCTCACCTCCGGCAGACACAAACTCACGGATCTGACCCTCGCTCAGCGGCTGTAAATGCAACGCCCCGGCAACTCGCAGTCGCTGCGTCAGAGCAGCGTACTCATCGACGCGCGAAACCACGACCATTCCTGCAACGCCGGTTTGATCCAGAAAACGATTCATCGCCAATACACACGGATCGCGGTGCCGAGCCTCAATCTCGTCCAAACCGTCGAGCAGTAAAATCAATTCCTGTCGATCGATCCAAGCGGCTGTCAATCGCCGAGGCATAGCGTACAAATCACTCAACTGCGCCTGCAACCAATCGTGAAATGATTGTGTTGGATCGGACCATCGGGACAGCGACAGAACGACCGGAACCGGTAGCGTAGGATCTCGTTGGGCTTGGTCAACCAGTTCTCGTGTGAGTTGCAATAGAGTTGTGGTTTTGCCCGATCCAGGCTGGCCCAACAACAACAAACGTTTATGAACGCGATGGAAAATGTCCGTTATCGATTGATCTGCCCCCACCGCTTCACGATCTTGTGAAGCGTATTCGACCAAACCCTCGAACGGATCGTTGACAAAATCGGGCCGCGCCATTTTTTCGAGGGCGAGTAGATTCGATGCGCTGTTGCGTTCCAATACTCCCTCGACCCAGTGCTGTTCAACGAGGTTCAATAGTCGTTGCAATTGAGTTTGAGAAGCCTGATTGACGGGCTCGCGACTGGGGCGACGGCGACTCGTCTCATCGTCCAGCGACCACGTTAACGCTTGATCGTTCTGAGCATGAATTTGCCAAGGAAATTTTGGTGCCGGTGGACTGCTCCGATTGCCGACGCGAATGCCGCGATTTGCCGGGGCTGATAATTTTGGCAACCCGGTCGTTTGTGATTTGATCGAACCTACGGCCTCCTCGTAAGCGGTTTGCAAGTCGGCACCCGTCCCCAATCCCGTATAAAATCGAATCGAAAACCTCGTCGCCACTTCATCATCGACCTCGGTCGTCGTCGCCAGCACGCAGGGCACCCCCGCCGCAAAAAACTCATCCACTTGCCCGTCGGTTGAGCAACCGTTCAGGAATATAAACTGCAGGCTTTTTTGACTCGCCAAAAACTCGGCGAATCCGGATACGTGAATCCGCTGTTCAGAGCCCATTTCACATTCCAACATCTGCTGAAAACCGTTGGCATGACCGCTGTAATGAAAGGCGACAATCTGATTGCGTCGGTTTTGAAACGTATCCTCGATCTCAGCCAGTGCCGGATGGTCCAGCACAATTAACTCAATGTCGCGACGAGATCGCAAAGCAGCACGAATTCCGCTCGTCTCGCGATTCAAGGCCAAATCCCGGCGAGGATTGGCGAACACAAACAAGATCACCGGTCGCTCAGGGCGGCTCATTTTACGATACCGCCCGTGGGTTTGAGATTTTCGTGGATGCTGCCGTTCATGTTCGGACTGTACCACAATTGTGCGATTGCGACAAGCAAACGGCGAATGACTTTCGAGGGCTAGTTGCTGCCATCCGAGTCATCTAAACTATTGAAAATTTGAATGCGGTTTGTTGGGGGACGATTGGCAGAATGCGACCACGAAAACTATTCGCCTTGCTCACAGGCGTCAACGACTATACGCCTAATGTGGGCCGATTGAACGGTTGTCTCAACGATGTCGAAGCGTATGAAGCTTGGTTGACCGATTCGTTTCCGGCAGAAAACCGCTCGATTGCGGTGTTAAAGGACTCGGCGGCCACTCGCCAAGGCATCATCGACGGATTTCGCCAGCACCTCGCCGCCGCTGGTCCGAACGACGTCGCACTGTTTCAATTCGCTGGGCATGGGGCACGCTGGAAATCGTCGTCGGCATTTAATCCGTTTTACCCCGAGGGATTCGACGAGGGTTTAGTGTGTTGGGATAGCCGTCGCGAACCCAACCGCCCCGGCAGCTTTGATTTGGCCGACAAAGAACTAGCCGTTTTGGTCGCGGAACTTGCCGAACGATGTTCGCATGTTGTCGTGTTGTTGGATTGCTGCCACAGTGGCAGTGGCACTCGGTCCGCCGACGATCGGACTCAACTTGCCATTCGCATGTCCCATCAAGTCGATATCGAACGCCCGCTCGACACCTATTTAGACGGACACTACAGCCGCCTCGTCGAACTGCGGCAACGATTGGAAACGCCAGCCAGTCGGCACATTCTGTTGGCGGCTTGCGAAAGGAAAAAGCAAGCGTTCGAGGGGTATGATCGCCGAGGCATTTTCAGTAGCACTCTGCTCGAACAACTCGACCAGTGCCACGGGCAGACGACTTATGCTGATTTGTTTCTGCGAGTCCGCGCCACCGTCAGAAAAAAGGCCCACTATCAAACTCCTCAGTTCGAGGTCTTTCGCGGCTTTGACGGATACCAAGGTTTTTTGGGGCGCGAGATTGCTCAATCTCGCAAGAAACATTTTCTGGTTAATCACGACCCGATTACTCGCCAGTGGACGGTTGAGTTCGGTGCGATTCACGGTTTTGTGCCGGTTCAAGATAAACCGTTGGAGTTCGCCATTTTACAGCCTGAATCGAACAATTAGCTGCGCGATGGCTCGCACGATGATCGAATTGTCGGAACAGCGGTGGCCCAGTCTGTGGGACTTTCTCGATCAATATTGCAACCTCAAATGGAGTTGCCAACTGACCGGGAGCTTTATGCGGAGATCACGAGCCTCCCCGCCAGTACGCTGATGATCAGTGTGTCCGGCGAGCCCGTAGCCGTTGAACGGTTACGTGCCGAGCTTGAACAATCTGAGTTGACATCTATATCGCTCGTTGACGAAACGGAACACCGTCAAGATTACGGAGTCGAGGCAGTTATCGACGCTGACCACGGCCCCCTGTTCACGATTCAACATTTCGCCGGCTCTCGCACGATACAATCGATTCGCGGACACCATGACATCGCCGCTCGGCACGCGATTCGATCATTGGCGCACATCGCCGAATGGGAAACTCGTCGCGCTTTGCAAAACCACAATAGTGCCGTCGATCCCCAATCGATCCCGTTTCATTTCGTTGAACAGCGTGGAACGGAGTCGATTCGGCATGCGAGTTCATCGATTCGTCTCACCGTGGGAGACGAATCAATTTTTGGAAAATTAGTGACCCAGAATCCAACCGGTCAGTCGTTGTACTCGCTGCTGGTCCATTTTTCCGATGACTACGGCATGACGATTCTCGATAACGACGAATTCCCGGCGACACAGCAAGAACGCACACTGCTGCTCGATGGTTTTCCCGATCTGGAATTGTTCTTGGATGCCGATGGGCCTCGTTCATCGACCGAACGATTCATGCTCATCGTCAGCAGCGAGCCGATCGACCAGTTTGTACTGAGTCCGCCGGACCAACGTGATTCGGAAACGGCCAACGTCGTTTTGCCGCCATTGCCGTCGGGTATCATCGACCCGCTCCACGGTCGAAAAATTCGCACAGGGCAAGGGAAACTGGCTGAAATCAAATGGTTTACAACCACGATTGAGATTGAATTGTGTCGTGCCGGGCACCGAATAGGCAATCAGACACTCACGCTAGACGACGCCCCCATCACAGTTCATCCGCATCCGACATTCTCTGCGGATTTACAACTTCGATCCGCAACGCTCAGTCGCTCAATCGGCGACGGCGCAGATTTTTGGCTGGCGATGACGGATGAAAATATGTCGCTGGTGACGTTTTCTCAATCTCGCGGACAGAATTTGTCGGTCATGGAATTGTCCAATTTCAACGATCTGGAATTGTTGCGGCAGGAACCACTGGCATTCGATTTCAATATGCCGCTACTAGACAATGAATCACTGGTTGCGTTTACTTACGACGGCGAGCATATATTGTTGGTCGGCGAATGTCGAAAAGCAGTCGATGGCAGAACCCGGTTCACGCTCGACGAAATTCCCAAAACGAATCACGACTCGCGCAGCGTCGCGTCAACATTGCGACTCTACTTTTTCAAGACCTGTTTCAAACTGAGCAGTGTCGGTCGCTTGCGGGCAGTCAATTTTAAAAAGAACGGCGGAATCAAACTGGAACAACATTCGCTGCGTGAGCGTGTTGCTAAGTCACAACGAATCGTGTTGCTGATCCCCGGCTTGCTGGGCGATGGCGCGTCAATGGCGACGGCCTTGCATCCATCGAACGAAACGTCGCTGACACAAAATTTGCGTTCGTCGGACACGGATAGTGTGTTCTTGGTTTGGGACTATGAACAGTTGAGCACCACATTGCAAACGTCTGCCCAGGAACTTCATGATCAACTCGCCATCATCGGCCTCGGGCACGACGATGAAAAAGAGTTGGTGATCGTGGGACACGGCATTGGCGGTCTGCTGGCTCGCTGGCTGATCGAGCAAGGCGAGGGGCGACATTACGTGAATCAACTGATCATGTTGGGCGTACCGAACGGCGGTGCTCCGCTCGGCAAACTAGGGATGGGTGTTACCGCCGCGAAACTACTGTTGACGATTTCCGTTAATTTGATCCCCGGTGTCGCCAGTATCGCCAGTTATATCTTGTCGGTTCTGATCAATCTCAATCGCGTCACGGCCACAATTGATCAACTGGACAGCGACGGTGAATTCTTGCGCCACTTGAACGCATCCACAGACCCCCACGTGTTTTACACGATTATTTCAGGAGATGTGAGCGATGTAGAACGAACCAACGGCAGGTTGGCTGATTTGCTGTTGAAACTTGGACAAGGCCGCTTGGGGAACCTGCTGTTTGACCACGCCGCCCATGATCTGTTGGTCAGCGTAGGCAGTTCTCGCAACATTCCCTCCACCAGAGTTCCCGCACCTCAATATCACGATGTGAATTGTCACCATTTCGCGTACATGGATGCACTGATACCCAACTTTACAATCGACGAGCAGTCTCAGAGTTAGCCATGGCGCGGCCAAGGCCCTTAGAGGTGGGTGGCCCATAAAGGTGGGTGGCACTTTTTTGGCCTCCATACATTTTGCAATTTGCACTTTGCATTATGCGCTTTGCATTTTGCACCCCTTATCTGACTACCAAAAACCCCAATCTCAACCAAAACCCAACTTGCCCAAATACCACATTTTGAAACACAATGTGGGAATTCACCCACCCAACATCTTTTACCAAATTCGAGCACGATTCCCGCAAAATCGGCAAGGCTAATGTTTATGGCAGGGCCTGCCGGTGGTATGGCCTCGTTTTCCCTTATTTTTGGTCGGGGGGATTTTGATTGAGTTAATTTGGCGCGTGGAGGAGGGTCGGTCGATTCGTGAGTTCGTTCTCGGCGAGAGACCGGTGGGGGTTTTTATTGGTAAAAGATGATTGGCAAAAGATGTTGCGAGTGTTTTGTTGTGGATTGAAGGCTCCAAATAACGGTGGGTGGCACTATTGGGGCTTTTTGTGTGGGTTGAAAAAATGACTCGTTGGCGAAGGCTCTTTTTTTAGTTTTGGCTCAACCCGCTTTTCTGTCGGTAGTTTGATCGATTGAATTCGCCGAAAAATTTTTTGCGAACGCGGTGAACGAATCGCTGAGCGGCATTTATTGCGGCTCGTCTACGTCATTATTGAACGGAACTATCATGGACATTACGGCTAAATTGACCTAATTGCCGGAGTTGGAAAAACTGTCATGTGTGCGGAGGTGAAAGCTCGCCTGTCTGTCGTCGCTGGGCACGCAGCCGAAGCGGTGTACGAAAAAAAGGAACGGAAAATTTCACAAACTGCGTGCGAATTTGTCGTTTTTCACGGACTCCAAAATGCCCAAAAGCGGTTTGATGTGGTCGCGATTGATTTTGAAGACCCCCCGATCCGCTACGGCATTTCATCAACGCTTTTGAATCGGTGGTTGACGATTGAGGGGTTGGAGTACAGAACGGAGGCTGGCGTGGAACGCATTGAAACTCCCCCCCTTTCATGCAGGAAACGACCGGGCGCTAGGTTTTGCTGGATCGCAATGTACGCACCCTCGAAGTTTTCGGCAGTTTCGTTAAAATCTGGGGAGTTGAGGGCGGCTGCATAATTGCTTCGCGCAAAAAAATGAAGGGTTCCCGCTCGCCGCTACAGGAACCCTTCTAAAGTTGGCTGTCCGAATCCAAGGCATGAAGCCTTTTCTCGGAGACCCACAGCCAGTAGTCAGTATCGGGCACTCCTGAACGAAAGCTTTAACTTTGAAAAATCGCTCGAAAATAAAAATCAATCGTTACAAACTGCCAAATGTCTTTTCATTCATTTCAATTAACCGTTGTAGATTAACACCATGAATTCCCCTACTCTCGCTAAGTTGGCACTTGAAGACGGATCGGTATTCTGCGGAGAGCTTTTAGGGGCTCGCGGAACGACCTTCGGCGAAGTGGTGTTCAACACTTCAATGACGGGCTATCAAGAAATTCTGACGGACCCCAGCTACCGTGGGCAAATCGTAACGATGACCTATCCGGAAATTGGAAACTATGGCTGCAATTCTGAAGATGTCGAAAACAGCGTCCCTTTTCTCGCGGGATTTGTGGTTCGAAATGTTAGTGAAATCGCCAGAAACTTTCGCGCGGAAATGACTTTAGACGAATATCTCCGCCACCATCAAATTACCGGAATTTCTGGAATCGATACGCGGGCCTTAGTGCGGAAGATACGAAGTTTGGGTGCCTTACGCGGCGTTATCTCTTCGGAAATCCATTCCGACTCAGAACTGGTTACCGCCGCAAAAAATTCGCCATCGATGGTCGGACGCGATTTGGTCCGCGAAGTGATCCCCTCGGGTTCGAGAAAGTGGGAAGAGTCCCTCAGTCGTTGGTGGCAAACCTCGCAGGACCAAACAAACTCCGATCGCCCGAAAGTTATCGCGTTGGATTTCGGGATAAAGTGGAACATCGCGAGGCATCTCGTGGATCAGGGGTTCGAAGTCCACGTTGTACCGGGAACGACACCCGCAGCGGAGATTTTGGCACTCAATCCCGACGGTGTCTTTTTGTCGAATGGACCGGGCGATCCTGAACCTTTGACGTATGCGATAGAAACGATTCGAGAGTTGCTGGGCAAAGTCCCCATTTTTGGAATTTGTTTGGGTAATCAATTGCTGGGATTGGCTTGTGGAGCGAAGACTTACAAGATGAAATTCGGTCATCGTGGCGCCAACCAACCCGTCCTCAATCTCGCAACTCAGAAAGTGGAAATCACGACGCAAAATCACGGCTTTGCGGTTTCTGATGAAGAATTTCCGGAATGCCTCGAAGTTACCCATCTGCACCTCAATGATCAGACGATTGCCGGATTTCGGCATCGCGAATACCCAGCTTTTGCGGTGCAATATCACCCCGAGGCATCCGCTGGCCCGCACGATAGCCAATACTTGTTTACTCAGTTTCGCGAGATGGTATTGGCAAATCGTTCGTTGGCGAGTTAAGCCGCTGAATGAGAAAAGGGCAGAAATCGGATCAAGTGCTTTTGCGGGAATGGCCCTTCGGGTGTTTTGCACAACGGTACCTGACCACATTTCTGCCTTGCCGTTTAAACCGGTGTTCCTTTTCGTGCATTTATCTCTCTTGGCGGTTACGCCGATGAGAATGAGAGCATTGGTTCTTTTGTCTATTTTTTAAATTGGTCAAATACACGTGGAAAAAAGTTTTGTAGGCATCGTCGGGATGGGAACCGTTGGTGCTGGAGTTGCGAAGTTGTTGCTCGACCACGGTGATCGGACGGCGCGTCACGCAGGTCGTACCTTGTGGCTGCAACACGTTGTTGTTCGCGATGTATTGAAGAAGAGAGACGTGGACCTTCCTGAGGGCGTTTTGACGGACGACCTTAAAAGACTGCTGAATGACTCCGAAGTATCTTCCGTTGCGATGTTGGTTGGCGGGGTCGAGCCGGCACGCACAATCGCTCTTAAGATTTTAGAGGCTGGAAAAGATCTGGTGACTGCCAACAAGGCATTGTTGGCTGAGCATGGCCCCGAACTATTTGACCTTGCTCGTGAATTGGGAAGGTCGATTGCCTTTGAGGCCGCGGTGGCTGGCGGGATTCCGATCATCACCAACTTGGCCCAGTGCTTAAACGCCAACAAAATCATTTCGATCAGTGGAATCCTGAACGGGACAACGAACTTCATTCTCTCCCGGATGGATCGGAATTTGGGGGACTATGACTCGTGTTTGGCACAGGCCCAAAAACTGGGGTTTGCCGAGGCAGACCCGACGATGGATGTCGATGGTTCCGACGCTGCTCAAAAACTGGCAATCTTGGCACACTTGGCGTTCGGAGCACAAGTCCACTGGGCCGACATTCCTCGACGTGGCATCGAGAATTTGAACGCTGATGATTTTCGATACGCTCGCCAAGTCGGTCATCGCATCAAGTTGATCGCTTTGGCCGAATTGACCGAAACGGGGCTACAACTCGAAGTGGCACCGATGCTGGTCAAGATTGGTACCCCTTTGGCTGAGGTGCAAGACAACTTCAATGCGATTCGAGTCACAGGAGACGCTGTCGGTTCGGTCTTTTATCACGGACAAGGGGCAGGGCAAATGCCCACCGCGTCCGCAGTCGTGGCGGACATGATCGACACCGCCGTTGGCAGAACCAAAATCACTTTTCAAACTCTCAAACTTTGGTCCGACACGGCTCCAACAATCCAACTCGCCTATCGCGGCGATTCGCGATCGCGGTATTATTTCCGCCTAAACATTACCGACCAGTCCAACATCTTGGCACCGATTACCAAAATTATGGGAAAATTCGGGATTTCCATCGCCAGTGTCTTTCAGCATGATGACGATCGGCTCGAAACCAACATCGTGCCATTGGTGATCATGACCCATGAGACAAGCGAACAGAACGCCAATGCTGCGTTTGAGGAAATCAATCAACTGGATTTTGTTCACCCTACGACGGAACGACTGAAAGTGTTAAACTCAGCGGATGGATAGTCGCGGATTAGGAGCACTTTAAGCGTGCATATCTATCGGATGTGATCAAGCAGTCGCGCCCGTGCAGATTTTATTCCCGCGAGAAATGTTTCACGAAGAATGATCAAGGAACCACGGATGAAATACGTCATCATTATTCCAGACGGTTGTGCTGATGAGCCCCAGAGCGAGTTAGGGGGACTTACGCCATTGGCTGCCGCACGCACGCCAGCGATGGATGAACTGGCGTCGATGGGAATCGTCGGCCGCGCGAATCACACGCCGCGTCACCTTCCTCCTGGATCGGATGTGGCAAACCTAAGTCTTTTGGGCTACGATCCTCGGCAACACTTCACAGGTCGCGCGCCGCTCGAGGCCGCCGCTCAGAAAATTCCCCTGAAGGATAACGACTGGGTGGTGCGTTGCAATCTTGTGACGATTGAAGACCAAATCATGCGTGATTTCACTGCCGACCATATTGGTTCGGACGATGCGAGAGAACTGCTTAACACGGCCCAGCAAGAAGTCGCCGCTGATGGCGGGATTCAATTTTTTGCGGGGGTCAGTTACCGGAACTTAGTGGTTATTTCAGGGGATCGCTATGGGGAGTTGTTTTCGGAAGACACTCGCACGACTCCACCTCATGATCTCACGGATCATCCGGTGACCGACGGTTTTCCACGCGGCCCTGGCAGCAAATTTCTATGCGAACTGATGCAGCGCAGCCAGCAGTGGTTCATGGCTCACCCCACCAACGTCGCGCGACAGTCTGCAGGTCGGCTCCCAGCGACAAACGTTTGGCTATGGGGTCTTGGCCGAAGGCCACTTCTGACGACGTTTGCCGAACGATTCGGAATTCGAGGCGCGATGATCACAGGTGTCGACCTATTGAGAGGATTGGCCAATTTAGTCGGCTGGGAGCAAATTTCCGTTCCCGGCGCGACTGGTTTTTTAGACACTGATTATCGTGGCAAAGGAATTGCCGCAATCGAGGCCCTTCAAACACATGACTTAGTTTTTGTTCACGTTGAAGCCCCCGACGAAGCGGCCCATCAAGGGAACTTACAAGCGAAAATTGACGCGATTGAAGCCATTGATCGAGAAATCGTCCGACCGATTTTGGATTCGTTGAAAGGGACTTCTGGTTGGCGAGTTCTTGTTTCACCCGATCATCCGACCCTACTCTCGACAAAAACTCATTGTCATGGCGACGTCCCCTTTGTGATTGCCGGAACAGGAATTGAAGCCGATGGAACTTCCCTTTACAGCGAAGCCTCAGCGGCAACTTCTCAACTTGAGTTCCCTGAAGGCCATCGCCTTTTAGAGACATGTTTTCTTCTGAATCGAGTGCCGACGAATGTTTGACATCTTCCGCTTGAACTAAGTCGGATTCAATGAATCGCGAGGAAGCGACAAACGGAGAAGGTTCAAGACTTGTTTGACACTACGGGTGTACCGAAGTGCTGAATGGCCAGCATGGAAAATTTCATGTTGATGAATTTGTGTTCCGTCACTCAGAACTACTAGAAATTTTTCTTTGTCGTCGTCAGGATTTCTGAACGGCCAACTTATGGCGAGTCCCCAAGTAGATTGCATTTGTTCGCGGATTTCTGTTGCGTGATGGGCCAGAACAACTGGCAAATCCGCCTGGCGAAGGCTCGACGAATTGTTTCGATTGTCTTTTGATTGAGAATCACCGCCCTTATTCAAGCTCGTTACTTTTCTCGCGTCTTCATCGCTTGGATTCGGGAGCGAGAAGAAACTTCCTCCGACAACAGGTCGTTGGCACACGTGAGTCTGAGCCCGTGAAAGGGCCGCTGTCACGTCGCCATTTAAACCGAAGTCCAGGATCGCAAGAGTTTGTTGCTCCTGGTTCAACTGGCGAACAACGACGTCTTCTAAAGTTTCATCTCCCGTTCCATAAACAAGATCGCCGAGTCGTTCGCGAATAAATGCTTCGACGGGTACTATTTTTTTTTGGCAATTTTCCGAAGTGTCTGCCTGAGCTACAATCCGGAGCGAAATCACGGCTTGGCTTGCCGTAATCCCCACCACTGGGTCGCGGCCCCGAGAAATGAGGTCGCCTAGCAAAGACTCTATATGACTCTCACCAGAGCCAAAACAATTGATGACCCGAGTCAAAAAGGCTTGAGACTGTCCACTCATCTCGCAAATCTTTAGGCGGACGTAGTCCTGCCACATTTCGTGCATTTCGGCCGGAACCCCAGGCAAACAAAAAAAGCGACATTGATTTTCCCCGCTCTTGATCACGGCATCGATTCCTGGCGCGGTCCCCTCGGAGTTTGGGATGGGAGTGCTCCCAATAGGAAACTGGGCCTGGATAAGATTCGATTCGGGCATTTCACGACCGTAACGGCGAAACAACCCCCGAATATGATCTAGGGTATCGTTGTGTTGCACCAAATCGACTTCCATGATTTCGGCCAATACCTGGCGAGTCAAATCGTCTGCCGTCGGTCCCAATCCGCCGGTCGCGAGAACAACATCAACTCGGCCTGCGGCAGTGCGGAAACTTTCAGCTTGACGCCTCGGATCGTCGCCGACCGTGGAATGAAAGACGACTTGGACCCCGATTTCCGTCAATTGTTGGGCCAGATACTGCGTGTTGGTGTCGAGACGCGACCCGCCAATCATTTCGTCGCCGATGGCCAATATTTCCGCCGTTAGATTTTGCATGGCGACTCATCCGTTCTCAAATCATTTTGGATAACCGACTGAAGTTCCCCGATCAAGAATAGCGAACCGGCGACGCAGCAAAAATCGTTGGAACCGAGGTTTTGCTTGACCATTCGCCATGCGTCCTGCGGGTCGTCAATCGCCGTAAGTCTCGCTGCGGTTCCCAACTCAGCCTGAACGGACTCGGCCATTTGCAGAAGTTCCAATGGTGGTGTGGCTCGCGGGTTCAAGACAAAACTCGTCAGGATCACTCGGCTGAAATGGGGAAGACACTTCCGTAAGATCGCAAATTGGTCTTTGTCTTTGCTAATGGCGAGGACTAGAGTGCGAGACTCGGCCTGTTTCCAATCGTCAAGTTGCGAATGCAATGTATCGAGCAACGCGTCGAAAGACGCTTCATTGTGGGCCACATCTAATATAATCGTCGGGCGACGATGGACAATTTGAATTCGTCCTGGGTGGTGAAGTTGACGAAGCGCGTGATGGATGTGATTTGGACTTGCGCTGAAATGCGGGAGTCGTTCCACAAAAAGTTGCTGGGCGGCGAGTGCCAAGAGCGCATTGTCAACTTGGTGCCTCCCAAGCAACTTGAGTTCCAGTTCAGCGTGACAAACGGGGGGAGTTGGAAACCTTAATCTTGCGTCAAAAGTCGTCTCGCCGCTGCCAAGGCGCACGTTCTCAGCGACGAAATCTTCGCCGAGGGTTAACAATCGTGTTTGTTGTAAGCGGGTCTCCCGCTCGATCACCTTTCGTGCCTCGGCAACCTTTACTCCTGAAACAACAGGAACACTAGGCTTGATGATTCCGGCTTTGGCGTAAGCAATTTCTGCAAGGGAGTTCCCTAATTGACGCGTATGATCAAAACTAATATTCGTAATCACACAGACTTCAGGCGAACAGATATTGGTTGAATCCAATCGACCACCTAAGCCAACTTCAAAAACGGCGGCATCAACTTTTTCCAACGAGTACACCAAAAAAGCAACTGCTGTTGCGATGTCAAAAAAGGTGAGTCGCGCCGCCCAAATCTGATTCTGCGGTTCATCGACAATGTGAAAGATTTTTCGTAGGGCCTCCGTTAGAAGGTCGTCCCGCACGAACGACCCATTAATCGTAAACCTTTCCCTAAAATCCGACAAATGCGGGGAAGTGTAAGCGCCAACCCGCCTGTCCGAAGTCGATAACAAATTCGCGACGAGCTTGGTTACGGTCCCTTTCCCTTTCGTTCCTGCGACATGGACGATTGGGTAATCAAGGTGCGGATTTCCAAGATGTTCAACCAACTGGGTAATTGATTCGGTTCTCATTGCATTGGGGGCAGGGGGCTCCCGACGCTCAAAGTTGATGCGGGAGAACAAGCGATCCAAGAGTTGGGGCAGGTCTTTTGTCGAAGTTTCGAGCGGGACGCGGTTCATTTTAAGGAATTTAACGAATCGATGTCGGCAGATTGGACCGGATAATGCCGCGGGGCAACTTGTGGAAACGGCGGGCAGATTTTAGAATATTTGGGGACTTTTCGCGAATGGGGAGGCCACAATTTTGCCTGCCCAGATGACGAACTTCTCGCGAATTGAGGGCGTAGAAATAAGTGTTTTAAGGGTTCCGACGCAAATCAGATCGGAGCAGGTGGGGCATTGGCTTCACTAATCGAGGAATTTCCCCCTCGATCCATGTAAATTTTTCTTGGAGAACTAATTGGATGTCAGCGTCGGAAGTCAAACCAGCCAAGGAGGCACCGCGAAAAATTGTTCAGACCAACCCCGATTACGACCCAAATATCGTCGTCGAAACTCAGAACCTGACCAAAATATATCGAGACTTCTGGGGGCGGCAAAAAGTCCGCGCTTTGAAGGCCCTCGATTTAGAGGTTCGAAAGGGTGAAATTTTTGGACTACTCGGGCCAAACGGTTCAGGCAAATCGACAACGATCAAGTTGTTGCTGGGACTCTTGTTCCCCACCAGCGGACGGGCTTTGGTTTTTGGCAACGACGCCACTGAGGTAACAAAAAACGAACGCATTGGCTACCTCCCTGAAGAGTCCTATTTATATCGCTACTTGACTGCAGAAGAAACCCTCGACTTTTACGGGCGGCTTTTTGATATTCCTACCAAGGTCCGCCAAGAACGAGCCAAGGAACTTATCGAGCGAGTCGGATTGACCTGGGCCAAGCGGCGGCAATTGCGTGAGTACTCCAAGGGGATGGTGCGACGGATCGGGTTGGCCCAAGCTCTCATCAACGATCCAGAACTTGTGTTACTCGACGAACCAACATCGGGACTCGACCCGATGGGCACACGCGAAATGAAAGACATGATCATCGACCTCAAGGCACAGGGGAAGACCGTCATTATGTGCAGCCACTTGCTGGCCGACGTTCAGGACGTTTGCGACCGGATTGCGATTTTGTATCAAGGGGACCTCAAGGAACTCGGGCGAGTTGACTCGTTGCTGAAGGTCAGCGAGGAAACTCAGGTTCGCTTTACTGGGGTTCCGCAATCGGCACACGACGAAATTCGAGCCGTGATTCAAAAGCATGGTGGTTCTGTCAAATCTCTGGAGAATCCGAAAACAACCTTAGAGGAATTGTTCCTCAACATCGTCCGAGAAAGCCAAGAACGGCCCGGACATCGGTCGGCTCGAGCTGGCGAAGATAGTTAGAGAGTCTTTAAAACTGCGGGCGGCGAGGAATTACGTTTTTGACGGATATGAATGGCAATGGTTGTTGAAGATTTTTTAAATTTTGGTGAATGGTTTCCGGGTGCGGTTTACACTTTTTTCCTGTTGACCGTCGCGCTCGTCGCACTCGGAACGTTTTTCGGATATTTGGTGGCTGCGTTTCGACATGGCCCAACCGAAGGTTTTTATATCGTCGCCCAAACGATTGGAGGCGCTGTGCCCGATGCGTTGGGAACTTCCCCACGCCGAGTCTTGGCGATTGCGCGGCTCGCTGCGATTGAGGCGATTCGCCGCAAAGTGGTGATCGTTACCTTCGTTGTGTTCGGGCTGACGCTGCTGTTAGGCGGATGGTTTATGAATGCCGGAGGCGCCCACCCAGATCGGATTTATTTGAACTTTGTACTCTGGGGTACCCAGTTGCTGGCCTTGCTCACAGGCTTGCTAATGACTGCCTTTAGTTTACCCGATGACATCAAAAACAAGACAATTTACACGGTGGTCACCAAGCCAGTGCGAGCAACGGAAATCGTGCTCGGAAGAATCGTTGGATTTGCGGCGGTTGGGTCCGTGTTACTTGCGGTCATGGGACTCCTGAGTTTCTTGTTTGTTTGGCGTGGACTTTCTCACTCTCATCGAGTTGTGGGAGAAACTCAATCGATCGCTTCTTTCGAAGAAATTGATCCAACGACCCGTCTCAATCGCTATGGACAACGAGTCTCTGATTCCGCAATTAAAACTGGGGAAACGACCGTCGATGCCGGACATCGCCACATGTTGGAAATCGTTGAAGATATTCGGGACAAAGATTCTCCTCCGCTAGATGATCGAAATGTCGTATCAAAATCTGAATTGCCTGACGGGAGAATTAGGTATGAGCGGGTACTGGTTGAGCCGTATGGAGGCCATTCCCATACTGCGGTCGTTAATGGCTCTGGGGCGAATGCTCAAGTGTCGTTAGAATCGGCCGAGGGATATTTTCGCGCGAGAATCCCCGTATATGCTGCGTCGCTGGGATTCTACGATTCGGCTGGTGAACCTAAAGATGGTGGGATCAATGTCGGCAAGGAATGGGCTCACCGCGGCTACATTGACGGCGGTACGTCGATGAATCGAAACAGCCTCTCTAAAGCCGAATTTGTATTTGAAAAAATTTCTCCGGCGATTTTCAAAGACCCCAATCTGTTGATCCTAGAGTTGGACCTCGGGGTTTTTCGAACGACGAAAGGGGACATCGAAAAACGGGTCCTCGGAAGTCTGCAATTTGAGACGATTCCCGACAACGCCGAAATTGACCCGGTGTTTCGCTCGGAACGAATAGTTTTCGAAACCGACGAATACAACGTGCAAATCATTCCATTGAGGCGAGACTTGCCGGGTGAAAAACTGAGACCAGACGGTACGATCTTGGAAACTCGGGACATCGACTTTTTCAACGAGATTGCCAAGAATGGAAGGGTCAAATTGACACTCCGCTGCGAGGACCAAAACCAATATCTCGGTGTCGCTCGAGAAAACATTTATTTTCGTGCCAGCGACGGGTTGTATTGGTGGAATTTCTCCAAGGGCTTCTTAGGAATCTGGGCACAAATGCTGGTAATGATTTCGTTAGGCGTGGCACTAAGTACCTTCCTGAGCACGCCTGTTACGATGATTGGCGTGATGTCGATGCTGGTTTTGGGCTACAACTCCAGTTTTATAAGTGGACTGATTTCCAAAGAAAACATCGGGGGCGGTCCTCTCGAATCGTTTTATCGGATCGTCACGCAAAAAAATATGGAAATCGAACTGGAGCAAGGGCTGGCGCGGATGGTTCTTGAGCAAGCGGATTTTTTCCTGTTAAGCGTGTTGGGGTCACTCTCAAACATCGCCCCCAATTTTTCTCAGTTGCACTTTTCAGAATTTTTATTGTACGGATATTCGATTGACATCCATCGTTTGGCTGCGGCTATGTCGGTCGCGTTGGCTTTCACGATTGGCCTGACCGTGTTCGGATACTTTTGTTTCAAAACCCGTGAGATAGCAAAGTAAAACATGAATCAATCTGCCTTCTCTCGCAAGATCATCTATATCGTCTGTATTGGGTTGCTTTTGGCACCGATCTCGATGGTTTCGCGCCCTGCCTCCATTAGTCCAGTTCAAGGAACTGGGGATTCTGGTGGCGAATTGGCTAAACTTCGGACCGAGTATCGATTGGCCCAAGATCAATTATCTCAGATCGATCCGGCCAGCGAAACGATGAAGTTGGCGTTGTTGGGGTTGCGAGGCTTGGCCGTCAATATCTTGTGGGAGCAAGCGAACGAGCACAAGAAGAAGGAGCGCTGGGAAAATCTAGAATCAACGCTGAATATGTTGGTTAAGGTACAACCAAACTTCATCAAGGTTTGGGACTACCAGTCACACAATTTGGCCTACAACGTTTCGGCGGAATTCGATGACTACGAGCACCGCTTTTATTGGGTAAAACGTGGAATCAAGTTCCTTACCGAAGGAATCGCCTACAACATGCGAGATCACCGAATCCAAGATCGATTGGGATTCATCACTGGCATGAAAATCGGCAATGCTGACGAAAAAGATCAGTTTCGCAGAATGTTTCGTAAAGATGCCGAGTTTACCAACAACCTTGCGAATTTCATTGAGCCCAACAGTTACATGCTGAAAGATCGGGGATTTGACAACTGGAAGATGGCGTACCAGTGGTACGACCAATCACAACGAATGGTCGAGCAAGGTGAAACCAAGTACTCAACCGACTTTTTGTTTTACATGCGGCGCCCATCACAGTTGCGAAATATGGCATTAGGTTTGCAAAATGATTTTCGCTCCGACGAAACCATTCGTGTCGTCTGGAGTCAAGCTTTCGAAGAATGGCTTGAATACGGTCGCACACGTCTGGAAGCAGGAACCATCGAAAAAATCACACTCGAAGGTATTGCCGAAGCCGAAGAAAAACTCGAACGATTACGCCAGCAGCTTGACGCGATCGTTCCCAATGTACGGAACGACCTGACGAAGATTTTTCAGCGCGAGCTTGATGTCCCGGAGACGCATCGAATTGCTCTGGATTTGCCTTCTGATCAACGTACTGAAGAACAGCAATTGATGGTGCGTGAGTTTGAACAGCGTTTGGCACAACAAAATTCTCAGATCGACTCGGAGATTGCTAGTCGAGCACCTCCTGATCGACTCATGGAAGCTCGGCAAATTCGGGATCAGATCATCCAAGTTCTGACGGTTATTTCTGTCATCGACCGAAATCAGGGAAATTCAAACTATCGTTACTGGCGGACTCTGACGAGAATTCAAGCCGAAGAAGAATCAGTGTTGGCAAACCAAAAGATTTTCGACGCACTGCAACTGCAACGCCAATCGATTTTTGATGACGAATATGCTGTTGATTTGAAAACGAAAGAGAAGCGAGTCGTGAAACAAGGGGCACTTTCGAACTATCTCGAAAGCTTCGATGTGTGGAGCGACTTGATGACCAAATATCCAATTCTCCAATTTGGGAAACTCTCCGACGACATTATGTTTTGGATGAAGGACTATCATCGCGTTCTAAAAGTCACGGGGCAGAAATGGCCCAAAGATCATCCTTTGCAATGGGTAATCGATAGTCGTAAGGAATTAGAGGATGATGGCTTGCCAACCTCGGAAGAGGTGGCAGAAATGTACTACTCAGACGACGACGATAATTGATGGTTTTACCATTACTTTAAAAGCGATACTCGTTTTGCGAGTTCCTCCTCGTCAACGTAAGAGTCGCGGTCGTTACCGTGTTTTCGAGAAACATTCTGTTTGGCAACCGCAATCAACTCTAAGTAATTGATCTGTTCGGCGGCATGTTTGGTCGGAAAACTAAGCACAAGTTGACCTTCATTCAAAAAATAAACGCCGGGAAGCTGAAAACTGTCTCCCGCTATCTTGCCAATCCCGTGACCCCCTTTAATTCCGGCGCCTAACCCGCGTTTTAGAATCCGCCAAGAAAACAGTTGACTCCAACTTCCCCTTTCAAGTCCAAACGCTCGATACAAACGGCAGGTCGGATCGCTAAAGTGATGGAAGGTATCCAGGCCGTATTTGCTAAGCATTTTGGTTCCATCAAGCGGATGCCCCATGTGCACAATCGCAACCGAAACATTTTCATCAACGACCCTGTCACGAATAATTTGTAACTCGCTGAGAGTTTCTCTGCAAAACGTGCATCCCGCGTGGCGAAGAAAAATTACCATCGTCAGTTTTCGAAACGATAATTTCTCTAAAGTCTCGCCTCGTTGACTTCGAGTGAGCCGAACCGCCTCCTGGTATGTTGGACACTTCGCGTTTTGAAGCGGATTGCTGTTCCAGCGAAATGCATGGTAGAGAATGATTGAAAAAGGAACCCACCAAATCAAGTCATTGAATACTAAAATGAGGCCAAAGCTCCAAGGCAGGTTGCCTTGCCAAGCCGCAATTAGAAATCCGATGGGGCCAAAGAGTTTCCCCAATAGACCGATCAAAACGATCGGCCAATGTCGGAATGGATTGAGTGATGCAATCCAATACCCAAGCCCGTAGAGCCCGACGATCATTCCCACGCATTGCCAGATTTCTGGATAGCGGGGAGCCTCCATGCCAAAAATTCGGAACCACAT
Organism: Pirellulaceae bacterium; assembly: GCA_019636375.1. Classification (GTDB taxonomy): domain Bacteria; phylum Planctomycetota; class Planctomycetia; order Pirellulales; family Pirellulaceae; genus BJ22. The sequence continues at coordinate 82,402 of JAHBXS010000001.1, forward strand.
CAATGGGGCGATGATTACCAAACCGCCCCAAAGGAGGTTGTATGCAGCAGCGACCCTTAAAACTGGCCGAATCCAAATTGGAACCTGCTCATTCACGTCGTGAAGGACTCCTAAAAATATTCAATTAAACCTGTTCAGTATGCCGCATCGATCGCCGCATCATAACCATTTTCCGCCAATTTAGACAAAAAACTGTGCAAATTCTCGCTGTTTTGGGGAGGAACCAGCCTTTAGGGAAGAAATTCGGAGCTATTCGTCTTCTTGTCTAACGTCCGCGATTGACGAAAGAAACTGGCGGATCGACTCAAAACGATTTTCCGGTTTGATCTCGAGACAACGATGAACCGCTTTGCTTAATTTCGCATTGAGTTGGGGGCGAAATTTGTGAATATTCTCGGCGGGTTTTTGGTCGTGATTGAGTGCAGCCAGTGCCGTCACGTCGGTTGCTCCCCAAGGGTGCTCCAACGCCAAAAACCTGTAAACCGTGACCCCAAATGCGAAAATGTCGACCCGATGATCCGTTGGACGTCGGCGAATAATCTCGGGAGCCATGTACTGTGGCGTTCCAGTTCGATTTCCCGGAAGCCGATAGGGTGGCTCATTCGGGACCGACAAACCAAAGTCGATAAGTTTGAGCCAACTGAAATCGTTGATGCAAATGTAATTTCGGGGGCAAATGTCACGGTGTATGAATCCGGCTTCGTGAACTGCCTGTAACCCCTCGGCCATTTGACGAATCAAATGAAGTCGGTTTTTTAGCAACCGCTCGTCCGGGTCCCGTAAAATCGTATTGAGTCCTGGCCCATCGATGTATTCCATCAAAATGTACTCTTGGCCAGTTGTTGTCTTACCATATTCATAAGTCTTGGCAACTCGAGGATGATCGATTTTCATGCCGATCTCGCCTTCTTCTGGGCGATCTTTCAGGCCTTTGAAACGTCCACGAAAGAGGGCTAGTTTTTCGGAATCGAGTAATTTAATTCCATAAACTTTGCCCGTCCTGATATCCGTCGCGACATGAAACTTCGACATCGTTCCGGTGTAGGCGTGACGATCCAAGCGAAATCGAGCCGAAACATCGAGCGCAAATGATTTTCGCCGAAAGGCATCCTTGAATCGATCCAATAAACCCATGTCTTTTTCAGTCTCTAATCATTTTGAGGGTAGTCTCCACTAACTGACACGCATGATTTCGCAAGAATTTACTTTCCGCAATAATCGATGATCGTCGCAATTTCGGATTTTAAACGCTCCCGATGCACGATTCGATCAACGAAACCGTGCTTGAGCAAAAATTCGCTTGTCTGAAACTCCTCAGGCAACTCGATCCGTATCGTTGCCTTAATCGTTCGTGGACCGGCGAATCCGATCAAGGCTTTCGGTTCGGCAAAAATCACATCACCGAGTGATGCAAAACTCGCAGCCACACCCCCCATCGTCGGGTTGGTCAAAACGGAAATGAATAGCCCCTGCGCTTCGTGAAATCGAGCGAGTGCCGCCGAAACCTTGGCCATTTGCATCAGTGATAAAATCCCCTCGTGCATCCGAGCTCCTCCGCCGGAACCACTGATGATAATCAGAGGCAAGTTTCGTTCGGTGGCTTTCTCGACTAATCGAGTAAGTTTTTCCCCGACAACGGACCCCATCGAGCCCATGATGAAACCAGAGTCGGTAATGCCGATCGCCACTCGCCTCGCTCGAATCATGCCCGATCCGGTGACGACGGCGTCTTTGAGGCCTGTTTTCTTTTGTTCACTGATCAATCGATCCTTGTAGGACCGACTGTCCGAGAACTCTAATGGATCAACTGAAATTAAGTTATTGTCCCACTCCTCGAAGGTCCCTTCATCAAGGACTTGGCTAATTCGCATCGCCGCCGAAACATACATGTGGAATCCGCACTCAGGGCAAACGTTGAGACGCTTTTCCACTTCCTTCCGAAACACAGTCTTTTTGCAACTTGGGCACTGAATCCAAGTCCCCTCGGGAACGCCGCGCTTCTTGCGAGATGGAGGAGATTGAGCGGTTTCAACCGCAGGGCTTTGAGGTTGATTCATGTTCACTTGAAATATGTGTTAAATTTTACCTCGTCATTCTGGCAGACACCAACCGCTCGTCGATGAGCAAGATGCTTTGCGAAAATAGAGGAACCTAATTGGCGAATGAGCACAGTAGCCAGTGTTGGACGAATGAGCACCAAGCCCAATCACAGCCAGCACCGATTACCGAGTCGCCTCACATTATGACGGAATCCGAGGTTTTTTTCGACGGGAGTTGCTGGAAGAATCGCCCTTAAAACTCTCGAAAAGCTGGGGGCCGTGTACTGTCAAAAGCTCATGACGGGAAAAAATGCAAGATTTTAGTCGTTTTCTCGATGCAAAAACTTGCACTTGTTCAAGAGTTCGTTAGCCTTTCGACTTACCGTGAATGCGAATCTCCAAACCTGCAACGCCATTTTTGCGATCAGAACTCGCGGATGAAATTCGTCAAAAGAAAACAACCGACAGGCACCACAGCATAGGCATCGAAAAGGGCCAATGAACAAAATCCCGCCGAAAGTGAATCCCAACAGCAGCGAATGATACCAGGTGTACCGATTGCGGAAATAATGGTTTTCGAGCCGATTGCAGTGAAAACAATACAGAAGATGAATATCTTCGGTAGATTCCAATTCCGAACTTTCGTCAACAACTTCATGTTCTTCATCTGCAACAGGAGAAGTTTGTGAAATGGGAGGCGCAAGCATAAACTAACCGATTTAACTTAAACGAAATGGTCAAAGATTCCTCGTTCGCCACGTCCTTCTAGGCCCCTACCTTCCCGCTTTCTCCAAGCGGAATCCATCAAACCTTCTGTTTCAATGGATCATTAAAGTATGATTAAGGAAATTTAATGGTCAACTCACTTAAAAATCCAATGAAAAACCCCAAAAAGCCTAACAAATCGAGATGATCGGACGGAATTCAATCCCACCAAACGTCTCAAGAGCTAGCGTGCCAAATATTTTTGCGAATTTCTGAAAACTGGGGTTGACGGCATTGGATGGCGTCGCTAATTACATCGCTCCGAAAAATGCCGTGCGTTATTTTCTGACTCGGCGGGTTCGATGTGCGCTGGGTATGCGCCTCGAATTTGCCGACTCGCGGACTCTTGAGTTCGTGGGCAAACGTGGCTGTTTGGTTTGCAAGGTAGACCTTGTGTTAGAAGATAACGCTCAACTTGATTGGTTTTAGCGTCACGTTAAAGGAGAATTGCGTGAGAATCTCCGAGTTATTTAGACTCCGATTCTGGTCCACGGGAATGATCGCGATTGCCATGGTTGGCAGTTGTGCGTTTTCCGTTTGGGCTCAATCGCCTCAGGCGAGTGGGAACTTTCAGCAAGCGTCAGCGGCTGAGGACAAATTAGAAAGTTGGTTGCGCGACGCTGAAGGTGCGATGCAACAACAAAACTGGACATCTGCGGAAGGATTTCTGCGGGTGGCCGATGCGTTAAACCGCGGTTCGGGTGCTCCCCGATCTGATGTTGAGATGCGCATCAACCAAATGCGAGCACAAATGCCGCAAAATTCGGCTGTCCCTCAAGGGATGACGGCCGATTCCAATACGGCGCGAGGCGGCGATGTGCAACTTTTGCTCGAAGCCCGACAGGCACTGGCTAAAGGCGATGTTGCGTCTGCTCAAAGCAAGATGCTTCAAGCCAAACAAGCGAATCTAACTGCGAATTCCTTGGGTGATACGCCTGAGATGATTCAGGCGTTGATCACTCGACAAAATCAGCTTGCCGAAATGGCGCGGAGCGGCGACCCCGACGCCTACAATACGCAAGCAGCAACGTTTTTAATCGAACAAGGCGAGCGACTGCTTGCCTACGGTGATTTGCAAACGGCGGAATTCCTGGCCAATCAAGCCGAAAAGTTTCCTGTGGATTTCACGGCAATGTCGGTAAATCCAGGGCAATTGCGATCCAAAATCGCCACGGCTGGTGCCCAGCAACCTTCCGGTGAAATCATTGCAGTCCGCCGTTTGATGGCTGAGGCGCAATTGGCAGTCGATCAAAAGAACTGGTCAGAAGCCAAGCGGTTGTTGACACAAGCCCGTGCTTACAACTTGCCAGAATCGGCCTTCCCTGCGGATGCCGTTCGGCCTTGGCAAATGGAAATGGTTGTTGATCGAGCTTTGCGACAATCAGGGAGTCTTGGTGATTCCTTCGACAACCGAGTTGTTTCTGCGGACTACGATGCGTCGCAAGACAAAACTCGAAATGCTCAAGTAGCCATGCAAGCCATTCCGGCTCAAGGCAGTCCTCAAGGCCAACCGGCTGCGTCCTCGTTAAGCGATGCTCCGAATATGAGCGGCGGGCCAGAAGAGGTCGACCTCAGTTCGATCCGCGACGACGAACAATTGTTGTTTCGCAAACTTCAGCAAGACGTCTTTCGAGGTCGTGCCGATGCTGACCGCATGATGAAGAGTGAGCCACGCAAGGCCCTCGACAAAATGGTCTACTTGCGGACCTCCATCACAACCAGCGAACTCAGCCCTGCCTCGATGGCTCCGCTGCTGACGATTGTTGATCGTGACATCACCGAGATGCAGCGATTTATCCAAGCGAACTTGCCGCAAATTCAACTTGACGAAACCAACGCCGAGAGATTGGCCGAGGTTGAATTGACTCGCGAACGCAAGTACGAGGCCGAGTTGCAAATCCAACAACTGGTTGAATCGGTCAACCGGTTGATGGAAGCCAAAAAGTACAGCGAAGCCAGCGATGTCGCTCGACAAATTAACGAGTTGGCTCCAGGATCTGAAATTGCGTCACTTGTCAATGCGAAGGTGATGATTCAATCCAACTATCAACAGATGGAAGAGCTAAACGCAGATCGCGCCCAAAACCAATGGGAACGCTTCGCCGCCGTTGAGCGTGCTGCAAATCCAAACGCGACTGACTACGAGTTTGGTGACGCAGAAACATGGATTCGAAATAGCAATTCTCGCATTGCCAACGCTGAAGCTCGCCGATTCAACTCGGAAGCGGATCGCCGAATCTGGAACAAACTTAAGAATCAAAAGATTCAAGGCGAGTTTTTAGGTTCGCTACGTGATGCGGTACAGCAAATCGCAATGCAATCCGGTGAGAACATCATTTTTGACGACTTGGCAATGGCTGCCGAAAGTATCGAGCCTAGCACCTCGCCTGTCAATGCTTCGATGTCGCAACCAGTTTCCATGGAAAGTGCTTTAAAAGTTCTACTAGGCAACGCCGGTTTGACTTTTGTTGTCGAGGATGAAGTGATCAAGGTCACGAGCAAGGGAGCTCAATACAAACGTCTGATTCCAAAGACATATTACATTGGCGACCTCGTGACTCCGATTAACAACAATTACTCGTCGACGTCACACATGTACTTTATCACTCCGCAACAGCAACAGCCAAACGTTCCAGGTCAACATTTGGCCGGTGGCAATACGCCCGGAATGCCAAATCAAGCCGGAGCGCCTTCAAACGTTCTAGCCCAACATCTCCCAGGAATGGGTGGAATAGGTGGAATGGGTGGCGGTCTTGCTGACGCAGCCATGATGAATGCTTTGGGGTCACGGTCAGGTACCGGTGGACCACAAACCGGAACGCCGATGTATACTTCTATGGGCGCTCCTCATATGGGTGGTATCACCATTGGTGACTTTTTCCCGCTGATTCAGTTGATTCAGCAGACGATTGCACCCGACGATTGGCAATCATCGCAGGGCGAAGGTACGATCATGCCTTATGTCCCGAACTTGTCGCTAATCGTTTCTCAAACGCAAGAAGTTCACGACGAAATCCAAGACTTGTTGACTCAATTGCGTAAACTGAACGACGTGCAAATTGTTGTCGAAGTCCGCTTCATCACGTTGCGAGACAACTTCTTCGAGCGAATCGGAATCGATTTCGACTTTAAGATCAACGACAACAGCGGTTTGACAGCCGCCCAAGTTTCCACGACGGACAGGTTCCGGCCTAGCGTTATCGTTGGACGCGATGCGACTTTGGAACGCTTTGAACCAACTGCCGACCTGGATATTGGTTTCTCCCAAAATTCCATCGGCGGTGTGTTGCCGACTTTCGGGGGATTCGATCCTGGAACTGCAGCTAACTTTGGTTTCGCGATCCTAAGCGATGTCGAAGTGTTCTTCCTGTTGCAAGCCTCGAAGGGCGATACGCGAACCAACCTCACCACCGCGCCAACGGTGACCATGTTCAATGGTCAAAGCGCCTCGGTGACGGACTTTTCGCTGCGGCCTTTCGTAACGTCAGTTATTCCTGTCGTTGGCGACTTCGCTGTGGCTCAACAACCAGTCGTCAGCTTGATTCCTGACGGAACCATGTTGACTGTCCGAGCGACGGCCAGCGACGACCGACGGTTTGTTACCTTGGCGTTGAATCCATACTTCACCAAGATTACCGATGTGCGAACATTCACTTTCGATGGCCGCCGCACAACTCGCCAAACCAGCAGTAGCTTCTTGCAAGACCTGCTGAACCAAGCGAATCCTGGGAACGGAAATGGAAACGGCAATGACGATCGTTTAGATGTCGAAACGGTTACCGAAGGTGTTACGGTCCAACAGCCTGTGACTTCAATCACTTCGGTGAATACGGTCGTAAGTATTCCTGATGGCGGTACCGTTTTGATTGGCGGAATCAAAACGCTCTCTGAAGCTCGCCTCGAAAAAGGTGTGCCTTTCTTGAGCAATATTCCCTACATCAATCGGTTGTTCAAAAACGTCGGTATCGGTCGTGAAACTGCAAACTTGATGATGATGGTCACTCCACGGATCATCATCCAAGAAGAGGAAGAGCGACGACAAGTTGGTCCAGTGGGTGGCGGCAACTAACCCTGGACAAACATTCTTCAAGGTCGCGAAGCGACTAGAAGAAGATTCTCCAATCAAGTGACAGCCACCGGGTTTTACGCCCGGTGGTTTTTTTATGGCCTAATCCTGCTGTGTCCCCTGTTGACTTATGAATCATCTCCGGCAACGATGCTACAACATTCGTCTGGTGTGGGGTGAAGATGGGTCAGGTTCCGGCGCCGGAACGGCTCGGTGGGTGCATGGCACCACGGTTACTGACTCCATTTCACTCCCGCGCAACATTTCTTAGTGACATATCTTAGTGACCTCGATTGAATTCGGAACGACACAACATGGAAAAATGGCCTATTGGAGTATTCGCAAGTATCGATGCGGGACTTGGAGTTCACCTCTCGGTGGCTCAGGACCTTGGCATCTCGACGATTCAGCTTCATGCACCCCATGCGAATAACCGCAATCCGCAATCCGCACAGCAATTTCTGGGTGAGTTGGCAAAGTTAGGGATTCAGTTGACGGCCGTGTTTGGTGGTTTTGATGGCGAAAGCTACGCCGACATCCCAACCGTCGAACGAACCGTTGGTTTGGTCCCAACCGACACCCGAGCCGAACGCTTGGCCGAAATGAAGGAAATCTCTGACTTCGCGCGACTCCTCGAATGCAAGGTCGTCGCCCTCCACCTCGGATTCGTGCCTCACGAACGCGACAGTGATGCCTACCGCGAAATCGTTGCGATCACTAGAGAACTATGCGACTATGTTGCTGGGAATGGACAGGCGTTGCATTTAGAAACCGGCCAAGAAACGGCCGAAGCCCTCGTGCAATTTATCGACGACGTGGCTGCCGACAATCTGTTTGTGAATTTCGACCCGGCCAACATGATTCTGTACGGAACCGGTGAGCCGATTGCTGCTCTAAAGTTGCTGGGAGATCGTGTTCGAAGTGTGCATTGCAAAGACGGCACGTGGGCGTCGCAACCCGGAAAAGAATGGGGCCGTGAAGTTCCTCTCGGTCAAGGCGATGTCGACATGTCAGCTTACTTGCGAACCTTACGGAACATTGGTTACGACGGCCCGCTAACCATCGAAAGAGAAATTCCCCAAGAGCCCGAACGTCAAAAAGCTGAAATCGCTGGGGCTTTGGAATTACTCGAACGAATAAAATCCGAAATCCTGTAAATCGTGTCCACTCTTCAAATCAAATTGTTTGGACTCGCCGGTCTTGCGTTTACCGTCTACGGCCTGTGGGGGACATTTTATGCGGCTGATCAATTGTTTCCTGCGATATGTTTGCGGGCTGGCCTTGTCATCTTGGCGATTTGGCTGGCGTTGCCACAACTTATGGCCCCTAGCAAAAAATCCTTCTCCGGCCTGATCCTGGTCGCAATCATTGCCATCATCGCCGTCGTTTCCAGCCGCCCCCGCATTTTTTTACTTGTCGCCGGAATCGGACTTCTTGTCCTAATGCTTCAACGCTTGAAGAAATTTTCCACTAAAAAAGGCTCTTAAAAATTTAGCCGCTGGAGATGAAAAATCGCTTTCGGATTAATTTTCACATCCTATCCAGCGATTCGAGCCAGTTGAGCATTTGAGTGCTCCACTGTTGGTCATTGATGTTTCGCAGATTGGTAGTGGCACGGGGGATTTTCCAATTTGACCAAGCGGGGGCGTTGGCGTCTAGTGAAATTGACGTTTTATCGGACAACCGTTCTGAGAGCAGTAGGTAAAGAGGGGAATCGGGAAGGGCGGGCATTTTGGCATTGTTTGGTGAGCCTGCAATATCTTCCAAAATCAACCCTCGAAATCGTTTGCGATTGCGGGCAACAATCAACGTCGCTAATTCAGCACCCGATTTTCGCCCGCCAATGGCAACTCGCTCCAGATCGACTTTGCGATCTCGAGCCACGATTTGCAAGGCTCGCATCACAACGTCGGCTTCATCCGTGAGCCAGCGATCATCCCGTGAGGGCTCGACCACAATCACACATGCCGACACGCTCGCCAATCCGGCCCATTGCGCGGAAGTCTCTTCCCGACTCTTCTTTTTTCCAGGCTCGTCGAGCCAAATTAGCAGAGGGACTTCCGAATCCTTTGCGGCAGATTCAATTCGCCAACAACGATTGGGAAATTCGGCTAACGAAAGCTCTTTCAATTGAACTGGTAGGTTTAATACCTTGCCGGTGGCAGCTAACGGCGCAGCCGAGGCCTCACCTAATTCCAGATTAACCCGAAACAAGCCTTCTCCCAATCGACGCACATCAAGGTCGACCGAGTCTCCTGGCAGTTTTTCTCTGATCAATGCTCTTAAATCCTTCGTATCGTTAAGTTGCCGATCGTCGATCGCAACCAAAAGGTCACCTGCCAAAATTCCGGCTTTTTGGGCCGCAGAACCGGGAACGACTTGCAGAACACTTGCCGTCCCAATTTGATTTCGATCCGGAACGACGCCAATAGCGGCGAGACGATACTCAGGTAGCGTCTCGACCAGCTCGACAACCGCTTGCCGACGCTCACCGGCTTTTGTCTCCCAGTCAATTTGCACGTTGTCTCCGGCATACATCCAGTCCATTGCGAATTTAAGGTCAGCCACCGTCGCAACGGGTTGATCGTTGATCCGCAGGATCAAACTCCCCGCTTGCAAACCACTCCGCGCAGCGGGTGAACCCGGCCAACAACTCGCGACTCGTGGTTCGGCGTTCAAATTCGCGGGGCCGGAAAATCCAACGCCCCAAAGACCCTTGCGAAGTTCTCCAACTGTTCTCCATCGCTCAAGGTTCTGAAAAATGTCCTCAAGCGGAATCGCAAAACCAATTCCCGAATCGTACCATTCCGAACCGCTCAATACGTCTTCATCACTTTGATCCCCAAGTGGCAGCAGTACTCCGAGAACCTCCCCCTTCAGATTGCACAAGGCTCCCCCATAATTCCATGGTGAGACTTTAGCATCGGTCTGAATTGCCCTACGCCAAAAACGATCTTTCGCGCTGATAATCCCCTCGGAAACGACGGGCCGGTCAGGCTGAAACGCCTTGCCGATCGCAATCACCGTTTGGCCCACTTGAATACTCGACTTGTTGGCGATTTGAGGGACTGACAATTCTGCGGCAGAAATCTTCAACAAAGCCAAATGCCGATTTGTATCGTGTCCGATCAACTCGGCAGGAACCAGTTCTTGAGACGACAACCGAACCCCGATTGCACGTGGATTCTCCCCCAAATTCGCCGATGCGGTAACAAGCCAACCGTCCGCACTGAGAACAACCGCCGAACGCGGGCCTAATGCCAGGCTTGCGTCCGCCGTATCAATCCCATCCGAAATCACCTCCAACTGAACAACAGATGACGAAGCGATTTGAATGGCCGAACGGATCGCTTGTTCTCTAACATCGGTGTTTGACTGGGCACAAGCAACATTCATGGCGAAGACCATCGTCAACATAGTCACGCCGCAAAGAAATCTCGCCAACCAACTAATTCTCATTTACCGCCCTCTCAATTGCAGCGTCTTGAATTCGCCGCCGCGTTGGACGGTGATCCTAAGTGACGAATCGCGACCAAGCCCTTCAAGCACCCGTAACAAGTCATCAATCGCCGCAACGACTTTGCCATCGACTTCAATAATCAAATCGTCTGCCAGCAATCCCGCCTCTGCTGCTCGGCTACCCATTTTTACACCATCAACATACGGTGGCGTGCGATGAACAATCGCTGGGATCAATCTGACCCCTAGCAACTCAAGTGTCCACGGCTCACCCGGTTTTCCAGCCGATGTCGTTTTAAGAGGCGCGCCCTCAATAAGTTCTCTGACTTCAGGACCGATCTGCTCAAGTAGATAGCCAAAATTCAACCAAGTTCCGGTTCGCCGACATTGAACCTCCTTTCCCACCAATCCGATGAGGTTTCCGCGAGCGTCAATGATCGCCCCACCGGCAGCTCCAGGGTTATTCGTGATGACGTCGAGAATAACAACCGTATCGCGGTACGGAATTTCAAACTGACCTCTCCGCGCATCAAGCGGCGCGATGGCCGCGACAACCCCCCGCATCACCGATACCGCTTCATCACCGGTGGCGACACCAAACAAGTTGCTCCCGACGTAAACCGACGAACCGACGTTCGGAACAGCTCCGCGGGTAAGGTCAAAATGGGGCAGCGATTGATCATCAACTCGCAAAATCGCCAACTCGCTCCTCGGATTATATTGATGCAAACGGGCAACATAAGTTCTTCCGTCATCCAAGACCACTCGCAAGCGATCCGTGTCCAGCACATGACTCCAAACGGTCAACACCCAACCGTTTTCCGAAACGATTATTCCAGACTGATAGGCCTCCAATCCTCTCACGCCGCCACTGCCGTAAATTTTTACCACTCGTTGCTTAAGCTGGAGCACAGGGTTATCAATTCTGGGTACTTGTCCCCAGCCAGTAGGCGTCTCGCCGCAAAACCCCCAGCTCAGATAGCCCCAAAAGATCAACCTAAGAACCAAATTCCATGATCCTAAACAGCACTTGCGACCAATCATCGTTGTGGCGTCTCCTGCTTTTGATTCGCAACATCGAGAAGGATTTGATTAAAGCGTTGACGAGGGCCGTTTTCAATCTCGAATTCCATTTCAGAGCTCAACGGCCATAGTTGATCCGTCCGTTCTCCACTTAACCACAACCGAGAAGTCCGCCGCTCGCTCAAGTCATCGATTTCAACGCACTCAAGTCGCGCCAGATTCTGGGAAAAATAAAAGCGAACCGATACGCTTCCGAGTGTCCCCGTCAAAACCTCGCAGTTCATTTTCCTTTCGGGCAATGGGAACACTCCCCCATAAGTCAAATCACCGAACCTCTCCGGCCCGCGAAAAATCAATCGACGAATGAGATGCATCCCCGCCAACCACCGCGACTCAGGCCCGCTACTTTCTAGGGCGGTCTGGGCCCCTCGGTCCTCGAACAACTCGATCATCGTTGGCGTCTTCAGTCCAGACTTGGCGTCATCCAACAGAAACTGGCTTCCACCTAATCCGCTGTTCCCGTCGATTTGCCACTTCCCCGCCAATTGTGTAACATCCCGCGCACCAACAAATCCGCTCCACACACGTTCGCGCTCTCTGCGGTTAAAGAAGTAGTTGGCAAACCCAATGCGGCGTTCGAAAAACCGAGCCAATTCATCCATGTCATCGTCTGTCGATTCCCCGTTTTCCGAATCGCGAGGCGTGGCGTCACCGTGTACGAGATCATCTAAAACTTGCGGATCATTGACCCCAGCAAGCTCCACGATCATGCGAATCAACTCGCCATCCCGTTCTACTTCAAGCGGGACGCGAAACTCACGCGGGTAAGTTCCCAAAATGTTTTTGAACTGGTTGGTGGAAGAAACCTCTCGTTCGGCAAATTTGACGAGTCGGTCGTCGAACCGCAAACCTTGTCGATAGGCGTCAGAAGTTTCCAGTAAATTGCTTACGCGAACTTCATCTCCTGCCCTCCCGCGAACTGTAGCACCCAAGGTGGCATGATCGACAATCCGCCCCCCTTTTAGCAAACTGTAGAACCGTTTGATTTGGTTGATCGAAACCGCATAGCCGACGCCAACGTTCACCCGCCCCCGCTTTTCGAATGACCCACGACCGTTGATCCCAATCACTTCACCCGCACGATTAAATAACGGCCCCCCCGAATTCCCTGGGTTGATTGCCGCATCGGTCTGAATCGAGTCGGCATACTCCAAAATTCCACCGTCCGGATATTGATAGCGATTGATCCCGGAAACAATCCCCCAAGTCACCGTCGGCTGAAAGTCATGTGCCAACAAAAACGGATTCCCGACGGCAAAACAAGGTTCGCCTACAACAACTTGATCACTGTCTCCCCAGGGAGCAACAGGGAAGTCGTCCCTTCCGAACAACTTGATCAGTGCCACATCCCCAGTCGGATCGACTCCCACCACGACGGCGTCATACAGTCTGCCATCGTTCAGCCCGCACTTCATGAATTTGCCGCAAGGCTGAACGACATGGAAATTCGTCAGTGCGAAACCCTCGGGCGAGACCAACACTCCCGATCCGCCCCCTTCTCCATTTCGGTCAAAAACACATACGGTAGCTTGCGAAGCTCGTGCAATGACCGCGATACGATCTTGTTCTTCCGTAACAAGTTCTGACGGAAGATCGATTTTTTGCCCGAATAAAGTCGAGGTCAACGTAAAAACAATTCCCGCCCACATTGCCATCCAACCGGCAAATTGAAATCGGCGCCGCCATTCGCATCGGTTCACGAGTCTACTCACTTCCAAATTTGGGCCTGACAGAAGTGGAGGACTGCCCCGACGGACCGACCGCCATGATAATGGGTTTCGAATACGACTCGCTCAACCCCACTCAGGTCAACCGAAATTTCGCGAGCAACATCATCGGCGAGCGGGTCAAATAGACGCTCAAATAGTACGCGTCCGTCTCCGACAATGACCAATCGCACATCGCTCTTGAGCGCCGCTGGCGCAAAACCAATTAGGCCGGTCAATTTGCGGTACTGGCCGTTCAAGGCAAACGCGAGGCGACTCCCAGCCGGCAAAGTCATCCCTTGCAAAAATGTCTCGGTTTCGATTATCCGTCGGAGAGCGAGAATTTTTTCCACGTCAATTCGCAGGGGCGAGCCATCCTGAGCTTGATTCAACCTTGGCAAGTTGAACGCTCTAAGTCTCTCGGCGGTACTCGTTGACGCCAACAACGGTTGCCAGTCGATTGTGCTCGGCTTCAAATCGCTGAGCCACTGCACTCGGTGCGATTCCAAATCGATTAGTGCTACCAATTCCAACGGAACTGTGAACGGAGTGCCTCTTAACGTCTGGGCCTGTACGGTTCCTTCAGCCACGCGAAGCCGCGACAAATAAATTCGACTCCCATCGACTAACTCAAGCGTCGCCAAACCTGTAACCGGCGCGAGACTGAGTGTCGAGCCGAACAGTATCCCTTCGATTCTCTCTTTGGGAACCTTCGCAGTCTGATCGCCGATCGTCAATTCGATAGAGTCTTCATCAATCGCTCCGACTTTCCCATCAACCCATCGCCATCCGCTATCTCGAATCAGGCCCAACGCATCCTCATCTGAAGCGGATTCGGCCAAACGAGTCTGCCATTCTCTCGGCTCTTTCGGAATGCGGTCTTCCCCGATTCGACGCACGAAACGAACTTCCGTTCGAGGCATTTCACACTCGGCACCGCTCGCTAATCCAACCAGCATGACTCGCTCAAGCGATGAAAAATTAACGCAGAACAGGTTGCCACTATCCCGCAAACCAATCTCCCACTGTGGTTTTGCAGTGGGGCGAGTGGCAGCTTGGTTGATAAACTTACTGATCCGAGACAATTCCAACCGCGTTTCGTCCCCCTCAGCGGAATCTTGAAACTGTCCATTGTCGATCGTCCACGAATTCGACGATCTGAAATCTCCCGACCCGAGTTCGATTCGCCAACCATCTTGAGCGACCAATCCAGTTTGCGGGGAACAAATTGCCGCCCCGACAATAGATGCCACTTGGAGAAAAAAAAGAATCCCATGGACACTCCTTCGCTTCGCAAAAGTGATTGCTCTCAGATTCATCTGTCAGCGATCCTCGTCTCGTTGTTTGGCAAGGCTTTTAAAATACTCTTCCACAATCGAACGGAAATGAGGTGGGAGTTCTCGCGTCATCTCCGCCAGCGTCGCAGCCTTGTCCGCCGGTGGCAGGTCACCCCAGTTTCCGCCGCCGGATAGATTTTTTTTCGTAACTTCTCCGGAGCCCTTTCCGGCAACAGGGCGACTATCGTCAAGCGGGTTTTGTGGACTGCCCCCCTGTCCCGCGACACTCTGTTGATTTTGTTGTTGTTCTTCCTCAAGGCGTTTGATAAGGCGATCAAGTTTCGCGATGACGTCGGCCTCTTGGTCAAGTACTTGTTGCCCCGCGCGATTCAGCCCTGTGCGGCGTTCTACATCTCGCATCAGTCGCACGATTTCGTCGAGTGAGTCGGCCTCAAGTCTCTCGATGTCGCGCCCCATCAACTCGGCCAAGGCGACGTAACGTTTCGGAAGGGTATCCGTGTGCTCGAGCAACCGACGGATGTTCGCCAGCGTTTCCGTCTTCTGCAACAGTTGATGATGAGCGATAGCCTGATTGAGTAGTAGCACTTGAGGAAACACGACATCGGTCGCCTCGATTCCCTTGGAAATCGCCAACGCCTCTTCAAACAAGCCCGCTCGCACCCACTGCTGAAGTGCAAACAACCGCAAGTGTCGCTCGCAGAACGAGTCGTTGACAAAGACGTCAATCTGATCACGCAATGCAGGACGTATCTGTTCGCGAGTTTCGGCAATTTCGTTAACGAGCTCCGACAAGTCAGGCCGTGCTCGAACAATCGCTTCGATAAACTCTTCCAGCATCGGCTCGTTGGAACCCTCATGAAGTCGCCGCACCAACTCATCCGACAACATACTTCGGCGCTCGGACGATATCGAGAGGGACGTCAGCCATTGTTCGTAGGCTGTCGAAACGTCGGTGCCTGTCGGCAAGGACCAAGTTTTTCCAGCAGGCACTTGGCTGTTGATTTGGCCAAAACTGCTAACTTGCCAAACGAACACGACAAGAAACACGCCAACAAAAACGAGGCGTGACCATAGCGAAGGAAGGCGATATCTTTGACTTTCGGGCACACTCATTCTCGTTCCTGGGCCAGCAATTCGATTTCGCGGGCAACCATCACTAGTTTCCTTTGTTGTTCGGCCAGTCGTTGCAGGGCCTCACGCAAATCATCCTTCGTGGCTCGCCCAATGGAATCGTCGGGATTGTCGAGCAATTGGGCGTAGCGTTTGTGTCGTTGATGAACACGGTCCTGCAACCGACGGATCAATTTTAACTCGGCAATCGAGTTAACCAAGGGCTGTTCGCCGGGACGAGCACCGCCAGAGCCTCCTGATCGGCGTTGCTGCTTCTCGGCCTGCAAGTCTCGCTGAGCCTTTTCCAACGATTCGATGAGATAGACCAAAGTGTCCACGACATCTTGTTGGATTTCTTGGGTGACCTTCCCTGTCTTAAAAGTCCCCAGGCGCGCCGCGACTTGTTCCAGGTCGGCCCGCAACTGCTCGACTGCCTGCGGAATGGCAACAGATGTCCCATCCTCACGCAAGAGGCCAAGGGCTCGATCTGCCTCGACTAAAATTTCACGCTCGTCGTTGGATAGCTTGCGGCAAGCGATTTCGAAATCGGCAAGTCTTTCTATCTCTGGTGTCAGATCGGCGGTCTTCGTTTGTTCGCTGGCTCTAAGTTGCCGCTCCAGCATTTTGCGAAACCGCTCCTCCAAACGAGCCAATGCGATTTCTTGTTCTTCCTCGCGCATTTGGCGGAGGATCTCATCGAGTTGTCGTTTGGCTTGTGCCAGTTCTCGTTCCGCAGCTTGCATCTCGTCTTGGGCCGCATCGGTTTGGCCGTCTTTTAAACGTTTGCTCGCCTCACGCATTCGTTTTTCAGCCGCTTGGATTCTTTGGCGAATTGGATTGTCCGCCGATGGATTGGCTTGCGATGGATTGCCGTCGTTGGAAGAACCGTCTTGGGTGGCATTTGAATCGTCACTCGCTTCCTTGCCGCCATCCGCATCGGCCTCGACCTCACCTGACGCATTGTCTTCGGTTGAGTTGGGGTTCATTGCCTCGTCGTCACGTTTCATTTTGTCGTCAAGGGCGGACGTACGGTCGGCGGTTTGATCTTGAGCGGGGCTTAAATCAGCGGGAGTTGACGATTGGTCGAGTTGATTGCGTAGGCTGCGTTGGACTCGCTGCAGCCGCTCGATTTCCTGCGCGTATTCGAGATGGCGTTTCAGTGCATCACGCAAGCGGTTATCGACAACTTCGGCTTGCAACATTTCGATCAGGGATTGCAATTCGGCAATGATCCGTTGCTGGAGCCTTTCAGCTTCGGCGTAGTCCCCTTTTCGGAGTGCCGTTTCAGCGTTGGCGAGTGCTTCGGCTGTTTTTCGTTGTTGCGAGGCGACGTAGGCTTGCTGGAGCAATTGGCTCCGTTGCGGATTGTTTTGCCGTTCCACCTCGAAGAGCAAGAACAGCTTTTCCTCCAGGCCGCGATAGTCGGCGGTGAGTTCTTGTTGCCGCTTTTGCAGGACGGCAACGTCGTCTTGGGTGGGTCGGTTCACACGCTGGCGCTTCGGGCTTGTTTTTTGGCGCCATTGAAAGCCGGCGAGGACATTTTCAGGGCCGCCCGAAATGGGACCGACGTTGAGGGATGTGGGAGCGATGGGAAGTATGAGAGCGATAGGAAGACTGTGAAACGATGAGAGGTATTTCGTCGGTAGTTCGGTATTTGGTCGCGGCTGCTCGGAGGCGACCAAAGTCGTTTTGCCGACGATGCAAAACATTACCAGCAGATGCCAAAGGGGTCGATTGAACATAAGATAATCGGTGGGGGAAACAATTAAACCTTGATTATAGCCGATCCCGACCAGCAATGGGTTCGCGTCATCATTTTAAACCTCTTCGGTAAAAACCCAAGACACCATAGCCCAGCCGGCAGGTCAAGTACCCAATCTCAAACCCGCCGCACAAATCAAACGCATCTTTTTTACCCTTTCATCTTTCACCAACAAAATCGCACCATTTAACATTCTGTATTCGAATACCCATAAGCAGGCTGGCTTTCCTCAATGGTACGTCCGCCTGTCCCATATTAGGCCCGCCTGTCCCTAGGCGGAAACTCAAACCGAAGCTTCGTCGGCTCCCATCTCGAACACTCTGTAAACAACACCCAATCCAGAAAATCACACGAGACAGGTTTTGCCCCACACCTTTTGCCAACCAAAACCAGCTTGCAATCGTCCGATCAAAAATCCCCGCCTGACTCTTAATCAGTGATCGTTTTTGGTAATAGATTTTGGGTAAAAGACGGCAATGCTGGAAATCGCCACCAGAAGTCGCCAACGTTTTGAGCCAATCACAACAACCATTCGGCCTTATCTATCAAAACCACTAACACCTCCGACGCGTACCGGCAAAAGGTTCACATTCGTCTATCCAATTTCTAAAACGAAACGAACGAAACAGCCATCGAATCAAACCCATGATTCATTCCGACATTGCTGTCGGTTATTCCGGTCACCAACGTCTCATTCCTCTGTTTGGTTTCATAACCGGCGATCCTAGTTCCGTCTTCGCGCTCTCTATTCCAGCAAGCCCTCCACACGGAATCGCAGGCATACCACTCGCAAGACCTACCGTACCAACCCCAGTTCGCGCCTGAGACCGTGGACAGCCTGGCCACCATCCGGGACCGCAGGCGTCCGGCCTGCGAAACCTCTCCCAGTCTCACTATTCAAAAAGCAGCTCCATTAATTTCCAACCGTTGATGCTGCCAACATTTCCACAACCGAAGCACGGCCATTTTCCAATCTCGACCCGCCACTTGTCACCTTACCGATCTCCTGCGTGTCAAAACAATATTTTGCCGAGCGATTTTAGAAAGCTAACGTGTTGACCAAGTTTTAAAATTTACGTAGGTTGTAGCCAAGGAAAAGCCGTGTATTATCCACTCATTACCCGTTGACGGATGTTGGTTACAATTTCTATTGCTTGATCAAGGAGAACCAAAATGAAACCTCGGATTATGATCGTTGTATTGGTTGCAATTGGCGTCGGGTTTGCAATGGGCTTTGTTTGTCGCCCATTCATCTCCGATGTGGCATCCGATGATGTCGAAACGATACAAACACTTACTTTCGAATCCACCGTCAATGGGTATTCGTATTCTGAAACCGGCATCGTTGGAATTAAAAAGATTGATGACCGGAATTATGTAATCTCAGCCATTAATCCAGGAATGTGTGTGCTTTCGTTTTCGACCGTGGATGATTCGGATATTCCTTCGCATACTCGAACCGGTAGATTTATCGTATCGGTTTCACCCAACAAGTCACTAACGATACAGAAAACAAAATATGCCGCCGGAGGAATGCTCTGACGTTTCAGGCCGCAACGTTTTGAAACCAAATTCACGAAGCGGAAGGTCGCCGCCGACGGAACCGGCTTTTTCGTTCGGAGGAGTTTGGAATCAAGTCGTTGACGGCCACCTGAATCGTTTGCGGACGCTGGCAACAGAACAAATCGGCAAACCAAAGATGCCGACGTTTAGCCGGTATTTTGAAATCATCGGTTTTTTGCAGCGGCTCGGCTGCCGAAGTGGTTCGGCTACTCTTCGCGAGAATGAAACGCATGGACACGCATAACGATTGGGCATGAGAAGAAAGAACGCAAATGACGGAATATGAATTGACATCGATCATTCAAGAGGCAAACGCGCAGTATGCGGTATTGTACGGACATGTACTGACCCTCAGCTTCGCAGTCATTGTGGCGACTCATTACTTTCTTTGTGCAACACGATACTCGCTTCGCTCGGCGGTGTTCTTGCTATATTCCATCGGAATGCTCACCTTTGTTTCGTTGTTCCTTCAGAATGCCAATTTCAAAGCCCGAGCATTGAGTGCGCTCACTGCAATCCCAGATATAGATCGCTCGCAATTTGCACAGTCGATTGTTGATTTCTCGCAACATTGGCTTTTTGTGGCGACAGGTATCGTTTTTAACTTGTCGTTGTGGGCGATTTGGCTCGCGACTGCGACCATGTTATTTCGCTGGAAACGGACTACAGGCCAATAAGAAGGCGAAAGCCCATTTGCCGAACCAAGCATCGCTTTAGGCTTGGCCGGGCATGACGGTGAGGAACTGGGGGGCGAGCGAGCCGGTTTTACGTGTTCGCGACAAGTCTCTCGTAGGTTGGCAAACCCCGGACTCGTCATGGATCTCTCTCAATGATTGTTTCGCAATCCGAAGCTGTTCTTTCGTTGATGAAATCGCTTGGTCGTGACGCAACAGGTTCACTTTAAAGCCCTACACCATAACCCCACCGGGATCGCGGACGTCTCGTCCGCCCAGTTGGTTTTGGGATGGGCTCTTATTCAAAATATTCTGTACTGGCGATGTTCGTATTTGGGATCTCTTGGCGGACGTGGTTTTTGAATTTTATCCAACTCTTGGGGCACGAATCAGGACAAAAGCGAACCCTTTGAGCGAAAGTACTCAAAAGGCCGCGACTTGATTTCAAAGTTTTTCGCATTCACCCGGTTATCGCCTGCGATATACGAGCTTATAGACAACTTGGCATTCTCGAGTTCATCTTCCGCCACCCCAACCCAGTCCGGGTTGGGATTGGACAACCACTAACATGTCGCGAGATTGATGCGTAAAATAACGTTGAAAAGTGAAAGTGAGCGCACCTAAGATTGGGATTGTACTAAACTCGATCGACCAGGGGTGCTGCCTACGGAGTCTATTTGCGTTTTTGTTATGCTGTTCGTGCGGACCAGCCAGAAAAGGAGAAACTGAGATGTCAGAAATCAAGCATAACCACCACGAAATTGATTACATTGAGTTCTGTGTTACCGACATGGCCGAGTCACAGCGATTCTATGCCGCAGCGTTCGGTTGGCAGTTTACCGACTATGGTACGGAGTATGCCGGAATTCAAAAATCTGACGGCTGTGAGGCTGGCGGGTTGCGAGTGCAATCGGTGGTGACGGCTGGCGGTCCACTAGTTATCTTGTATTCCGACAATCTCGAGCTTACTCTGACGCGAGTTCGCGATGCTGGAGGGCAAATTACACACGAGATATTCGAGTTTCCTGGCGGCCGACGCTTTCATTTCAAAGACCCAAGTGGTAACGAACTTGCCGTGTGGTCGGATCGATGAATGCTGCAAAACATTGCTACAACGACGGAGCGGAAATGGCGTTCCGATTTTCCGCTGTAGCCAAGATTGCTCGCGCCATTTTCGATCTTTGCTCGCACCCGTCATCCCGTTATGTCATTACTTTTTTCAACGCGACATTTCACCGCCGCGCTTGGGCTTTCAGCAGTTTCGATCTTCGTCGCGGCATTCTTTGTGTTTGGAGCGCTGAACCCGGATTTCAATTTAGCAAACGATTACGTTAGCAAGTTGGGTAGTCGCGGGCAGCCGTTTGCCTTTGGTTGGAATTTGATCGGATTTGGTGTCGTCGGACTAGCTCTGGCCACTTTCGGATGGTTTTTTGGTATTTGCAAGAACGATCGTGTCCTCGGAATTTGTCTTGTGGTTGCGGGTCTCGGTTTCGCATTATCTGCGATTCCAACGGATTTCGACGATGAACATTCTTCTTTTTCCAAAGCACACTATGTCTCGATTTGTTTCGGACTTGCTGGCTGGTGTTTTGGACTTGCTCGAATAACTTCCAATAGGTCAATCGATGAATTTGGGCGTAAAATCTCCAATTGTGCAATTGTGCTTGTGTTGGTCCCGGTTGTTGGAATCACTGGAGGGATTTCGGCTGAACCAGTTGCACATCGAGTCGTGATTCTGGTCGTCTTTTTTTGGATAGTTGGAAACTCAATGCACCTGATCAGGACTGTTGACGAACGAATGGGGGACAGGTCCCGTTGATCGAGCCCATCAAGAACTGACGAACGAGAACTGGAATCGGGACCTGTCCCCGTTCCCTGACAGTCCCCTTCCCCTGTCCCCCGAACACGCGAAAAACAGGCTCGAATTTGCCTGAGTTGTGCCTTGAATGGAAATCTATTCTCCCCTTCTTCGGTAACAATGGCTTTAAGAATCGAAGAGAAAGGGACTGGATGAAGATTGGTTAGCGAATTCTATTTTTGTTTGTGATGATTGCGGTGCTGTTGACGCTTGTCGGTGTTCCGGTTTTCGTGCTCTTGGGCAGCATTCAGAAATTTGCTTTGTAACGAATTAAGATGCGATTCATTGGAATAGATTTACATGACTCGATGAGAGCCGAAGACGTATGGCTCGTTTATCACACTTACAGAGGAGTGACGTGAACAAGACAGTGAAAAATGGTTTTTGGGTTTTGTTGGTAACGATAGCCGCCGTCGCTGCAGTTTTCTTCGGGGGATGGGCCATTTTCTTGCTTGCCCAGAAAACAATTGCCGATTTTTATCATCCGGATAGAAAATAGGTAACTATTCACGGAATCGTCGTTGGGAAATAACCTACTCTTGCTTTATCGAATCACTAATTCCAAGCGGTATGCCGAAGCGTGCTCTTTCGGAGCGTCCGGCTTTTCACGCTGTGAAAAGCTACGTGGCCGTTCATGCCGTGAACGGTTACGAAAATAGCGAGCCTGCTCAATTTCCTTTTTTAATGGCCAAAAATCTCGCGATTATCCAGTTTTTTTGGCGTTTTTTTCGGTTGCTTGTGCAATCCAATCCTGCTACTCTGCTGCGAAAACTTGAGAGCGTTGGCCGCAGGGAAGGGAATGATGTCGGACGAAGGGACTTCAGACAGGATCGAACGGGTTAGGAAATTTGATCGGGAACTTGCTCCGGTCATGTTTTTCGCAAGTCTCCTGGCCCTGTTTTTGATCGGGGCCTTTCTGCATTTAGGGGCCGATGATCTTACGACTCGCGAAGTCAAAGCACTGGGCTGGAGCTTGGCAATTGCCTACGGAGCGTTCGTTTTTGAAATCTTCAGCCTGTTTCGGATGGGTGGCCGACTGACGCGCAGGCATTGGTTGGTTTTATTGATCCCACCACTTCGTATGGCCACGCCGAATCACACCGATGGCAAGACGTTATGGCTGCCGTGGTTTGGATGGCAAACGATTGACAAACAACTTCGACAGAACGTCGCGGCGACTTTTAGTATTCCCATGATCGCCTTGGCATTGTTCGTGTTGCCACTGATTCTGGCGGAGTTCGTCTGGGCAGAGTCAATCGAAGCCGACCGCTGGTTGCGAATCGCTTTTCATTTGGCGACGGCGATTATTTGGGGAGCGTTTGTGTGCGAGTTCACAATTTTAATTTCGCTGACCGAAAAAAAGTTTACGTATATGCTCCGTCACTGGTTGGATGTGGTCGTCATTTGCTTGCCGATGGTTGCCTTCGTGAGGTCTTTCCGACTTGCACAACTCGTGAGGCTCAATCAAGTCTCTCGCAGTGTTCGCCTCTATCGAATGCGTGGCGTCATGATTCGAGCTTGGCGTGCGGTCGTTGCGGTCGATTTGCTAGATCGGATTCTCATTCGAGACCCAGTTGAGCGAATTGCGAGGCTAGAAGAACGGGTGCGAGAGCGCGAGGAAGAGGTCGCCGTGCTTCTCGGGAAAATCGCAGTTTTGCGAAAACGAATTGATTCTGAATCGCTTGAGACTTCGACTGAACATCCAGAAACCCTACTGACTCCGGCCGCAATCAAAGAAGCAACAAATTCCGCAAATTCTTCAACAAAATTAATGTCGCCGAGGTTCCGCCCAGTCAAATTAAATGACGCGGATGGCGGGGAGATTGCCGCTCGGCTCGCCGACACGGCCTAAACAAGCGGCTTCTGGATAGCCGTGCTGTTTCAGAAAATCCAGCACGCTGCCGAGTTTTCTAGAGGGAACGCCGAGCAAAAGCCCGCCGCAAGTCTGCGGGTCAAACAGAGTGGCGACTCGCCAGTCTTCCTCATTAAAATCAACGCCAAAGCTGGTCGCGGCAGAGAGATTGGCCGGGTAAAGGGAGCTTGCAATTCCAAGCTCGTTTAAACGTTGAGTAAATTCGATGGTCGGGATTTTCTCGGCATCTAGTTCGGCAGAAACAAAGCTGGCTGAAACCATTTCCATCAAGTGACCGAGCAAGCCGAATCCCGTGATATCGGTCATGGCTTGGACTTGGAAGTTGGTGATTAAATACAGAGCGATGGAATTGTTTTGCAGCATCACTTCCTTGAGCCGTGAAAATTCAACGCTCTTCAACTCGTTACGCATCATTGCCGCGAGTCCCAAACCGACCCCCAAAGGCTTTGTCAGAACAAGTTGATCGCCGACACGTAGGTTCCCTTTTTTTGTCGCCGAGCAAGACTGCCGACCAATGGCGGTCAAACCGGCGGCGAGCCGAGGCCCCTCGATCGAGTGCCCTCCGACGATATTTGCTGAGGCCAACTGCAACTCATGGTTGATTCCGGCCATCAATTCAGTTGCCAATCGCTGTTGCCCTTTGGGATGACCAAACGGAATCTCCATATTAACGAGGGCCGCAGAAGGAGTTGCTCCCATCGCATACAAATCGCTCAACGTATGAATCGCGACGATTCGGCCAAACAGATAAGGATCGTCAAATGGAGTGGCGAAGTAGTCGGTGGTGATCGCGACTTCTTGATCGCCGAAACGCAGAATGGCGGCATCGTCCGGTTGGTCCAAACCGATGACGACAGAATCGCTATTTGCTCGGGAAACGTTCGTCAATCGCAACGTCTCTCGCAAAATTTCAGATGACAATTTCCCACCACAACCGAGGCATTTTATACTTGCGTCCGATGGTGCCGGCGGTTCCGGCGAGGCGTTTGTATCGGTCATCGCCGGCCCATAGTCTTGGTACATTTCAATGAACTTCGTGTCGATGCGATGTTTCAGTTTCCAGACGCGAGATCCCGCAAATGAAAGGCCCCGATATTCGCCAATTGCAGTATGGCGACCAACGTTGATCAATTTCAGAAAACCGCGTTGCGGAAGGTACCTGATCGGAGCTTGTTCGTTGACAAATCGGCGGAGGTTCTCAAACAGAATTGGGCCTTGGCGTACGGCATAGACTCCGGCCTTAGGAGTCGGAGTATCCCGGATTGTACCTGAATCACCTACCGCAAAGATTCTTGAGTCGCTGACGCTGGAGAGGTCTGCGTTGGTCAAGAGGAATCCTCGACCGTCTGTTTCGAGACCCAGGGTTGCCAAGAATGGAGACGCAATCGCACCAGTTGCCCAAATCACGACATCAAATTCTGAGGTTGAACGATCGGTAAACATCAATCGTCCGTCTTCGATATGTGTCACCTTTTGCCGGTCAATCGTTTGGATTCCGTATTGCTTCAACGCTTTGGATAATCGCCTGCGTGTTCCGGCAACCAATTCGCCCCCTACCTCCGTTGCCGATATCAAACGGACTTGCATTTCACGAAATTGAGCCAAAGCAAAATCCAATTGATCGGTCCCTTTTTGCCGTTGCGAAAACCTCCCACTCAAGCAGCAAGCGATTTCCACCGAGGCGACTCCTCCGCCGATTACAGCAACGCGGAGCATGTCGCGATTTCGCTGGGCGGCATATTCGACGGCCGAGGTGAGGCGATCAAGAAACGTCTGCATCGGCTTGATCGCCACCAAGCCCGAATGTCCTGCTACCATTACATCGTTCCAAGAGGGTTGCGAGCCGATGCCGATAGACAAAACGTCGTAATCTAATGACGGACGATCGCCAAAAATTAGTTTTCGTTCAATGCGATCAATTCTTGCAGGTGTAGCAACGATCAAGCGACATCCGCTCCGTTGGGCCAAACGGAGAAGGTCGATTTCCATCGCCGCGCGAGGAACATCACCCGCAACGACCGCCGGCAACATCCCCGAATAGGTCGCTGTTGCTGAATCCGAAACGCAAACCAACTCGGCATTTTCGATGCGATTTCCCATCGCCCATTGGCGAATCACATGAGCGTTGGTGTGCCCCGCTCCAAGGAGTACGATGCGAAATTGCTGAGTAGAAGTTGAATTCATTGTACTGAGGAAGTCGACTCTCTCGTGTCATGCTTGTTGGAACTATGGGGCAAAGCCTAAACCCGCGAACCTAAAACCGCGTGGTTCTCCACGAGTTTATCCCTTAATGGAATTGTTTTGAAGGCTAGAAACGGTTGAATTTCATTTGACCGATGCCCGTTCTTCGTCGAGCTTCGTATAATCCGAGGGTTGAAACACTCGAAATAATTTCCATCTTTCTCGATCATGTCATCATCCTCAATCACTCGCGACGAAAACAACCCATCGCCTCCGCGACGAACGTGGTTTGGGAATTGGAAAACGGTCTTAGCGACTTGGTTCGTATTTATTTGGTATGGTTGGCAAGGGACACCTGGGGTCAATGAGAGTCACTACCTTACCAAAGCCCGACATTTCTGGGACCCGAGTTGGTGTGCGGGCGACTTGTTTTTGGAATCTCATTCGGCTCATTGGGGATTTTATTTTTTCTGCTGTTGGCCGTTGCTTTTTTTGTCATTGGATGCGATGGCTTGGCTCGGACGTATTGCGGTGTGGGGATTGGCCGCGTTGGGTTGGGAAAATTTTTTGAGTCGGGTGGGATTCGCCACGTGGCTTATTCCCGTATTGGCGATGTTGTGGTTATTGTTGATTGAGTTCGGTCATTTGGCGGGAGAGTGGGTGATCGGAGGCTATGAGGCGAAGAGCCTTAGTTACGCATTGATCCTCAACGGATTCGCAGCGAGTAGTGGCGGAAAACAACATGCGGCTTGGCGATTGTTCGGCTTGGCAGCTTTCTTTCATGTGCTGGTTGGTGGTTGGGTGCTTCTAGCCTTTGCAGTCGTCAGAGTCTGGACGCATTGGAATGTCCCTTCAGCAAAATTCCAAAATTTGGCCAGCGGCCATTTAAAAGGGAAATTCCCTCAATGGATGGTTACGCTAGCGATCGTTTTGGGTTTGGTCGCAGCCAGCGTTTTCTCGACGTTAATGGCTGAAATCCAAACCGCACCAGAAATTCGAATTCTGGCCGCTGAAATTCAAGTCAAACAGCGTTTGAGCCATCACCTTCTATTTGGCGGATTTGAAACGAAGCGAGTTGCAGCGTTTGCGTTGTTGCTGGGATTGATGGGGGTGACGCTCGGAGTCGTGCGGAATGTTCAACAATTGATGACTTGGCGAAACTTCGCGATTTCTAGTTTGGCATTTTCATTGATTGGATTATTGCTATCTGCCGTTGCCGAGGGTGCGGCTCCGGGTACGGACTGGACACTTGGGTTATTGCGACTGTATTGGTTTCGATTGGCTGATTTCGCGGTGCCGGTGTTTGTGGCGTTGAGCTTGGGTTTGATTGCCGCGAGGCGAATCGAAAAAGGACAACTGGGGGCGAGAATCGTTGTGGGTTCGTTGGTTTTGATCGTTGTCGCATTTGGTTTACGCGGATTTGAGCGGCTCAACGACTCTAGATCAGCCGCTGATCGTCAATCCCTTCCAAGTTACCCGGAAGAGCCGGCTCGGACTGAGGCAACTTTCCAAAACTGGCGTAAAGTCTGCAAGTGGATTCGGGAAAACACGCCTGAACATGCTGTTTTTTTGACTCCAGCCGATCAACAAACATTCAAATGGTATGCGGAGCGTGCGGAAGTCGTCTGTTGGAAAGACATGCCGCAGGATTCGCTGTCACTCGTTGAATGGTGGCGTCGAGTCTGTCAATTGACTTTAGTCGAGCGGGCTTCGCCGCAAGGGCTGGCTGCATTCAGCGATCAACAACTGCTGGAAATGGGACGAGAATACGGGGCAGGTTATTTGGTTTTACCGCAACGCCAATGGGATCAAATTGCCGCCGCAAGCCGCTTGTCCTTGGTCTATCCGGCGAATCCACGACAAAGGACCACATTTGTCGTCGTGATGCTGGCAGAAAAGTAGTTTTCGAGACTGCAGCCTGATCGGTTTGGCTGTAGATTGCTTGGAATTTCGCATAGTACTCCAATAAAAGGCTGGGCAGAAAAATTCCTTGGTGTCTGTTCAAAAGAAAAAAACGGAACTCCAAGTTGATTTCTGAGACCTGCCCTCTAGGATGTTAGCTGATGGAGATTTGGACGAGTAATCTCGGTTGAGATTTGTCTCCGTGTTTATTTTTTAACCATTTCAGCGAATTGGTTGAAGTAACCGGCAAAAATTTGAAGGTGGGTTGAAAAATGTTTGGAGCGTTAATGTTCCAAAATGCTTATTCGCCTCGATTTAATGTCGGCATTTCGTTTGGCCAATCGGCTGACGTGACACATTTCTTTTAAGGGAGTCCGTTCATGGTCGTCATTAGCCGCCACAAGGATGAATCAATCACGTTAGAAACGCCCGACGGAAAACTGGTCGTTGTCTCGGTGGTTGAAATTCGAGGAGACAAAGTTCGCCTTAGCATCGATACTGACCCGCCCAGCGATTTGCGTGAGTTGAGCGTGCATCGAAAAGAGGTTCTCGAAGCCATCAAACGGACTAACTTTCCGCGATAAAACGGGATGGTCGATGTCGGCGGGCGGAATTCGACTGATGGCCGTTTCGGGCATTTGATTCGAAATTGGATTTGTCGAAAAATCCTCGTTTTGTTACGCTAGCCTGAATGTGGAGTCCCCGTTCAGGCACTTGGCAAGGCGATCGTCGAGACATCCTTGAAATCCGAAATCCCAATTCTTCCGCAGTCCCCAACGGCATGGTCGGGCGTTATTGCGTTTGATCTGCGTAGCCTAGCGATCTTTCGAGTCGCGGTGGGGTTGCTCTTGATTTGCGATACGGTGATGCGTTGGCCCGATTTGCATGCACTGTATTCGGACGACGGATATTTCACTCGCGACATGGTGAACCATTATTATTCGCATTTCACGGGAACGGATTGGCGGTCGTGGATGTGGTCGCTGCACTTATTTCGGGGGGAACTCGAATGGGCGCAAGGATTGTTTGTCGCTCAAGCGGTTTGCGGTGCGTTCCTCATAGTTGGTTTCGGGACTCGCTTTTGGACGATTGCCGCGTGGGTCTTGGTGGTATCGGCTCATATTCGTAGTCCATTGGCGATCACTGGGGCGGACTACATTCTCAAACTGATGTTGTTTTGGGCGATGTTTTTGCCGTTGGGTAAACGGTGGTCGCTGGACAGTCTTTTTGCTCGTAAACGTCTCACGAAGACTCAAGTGGGTGGAGGTTTGGAAAACGCTTTTCCGAATTGGGTCGTTTCTTGTGGCACGGCAGGTTATTTGGTTCAACTGTTCATGATCTACTTTTGCACGGGAGAGGCAAAGTGGAACCAGATTTGGTGGCAGGGAGAGGCGATGCACTACGTTTTGCACTTGGACATTCACTGCCGGCCCAATGCACAACAACTTTTGCAGTATCCTTTCTTGGTCAGGCTCATTGCCTGGGGGACACTGTTCATCGAGTTGGTCCTAATTTGGTTGTTATTTTCCCCTTGGAAGACGAGTTTGTGCCGGTTGGTGAACTTGTTCGCCTATTGGTCGTTCCATTTGGGAATTTTGATTTGGATGTCGATCGGACTTTTCCCGTGGATTTGTTTTGCCTTGTGGTTGCCGCTTGTGCCGGCGGTGTTTTGGGATCGTGTTTGCCGAATGGCGGAACAGGCAGTACCGATAATGCCTCCAACCGGAATTCGAAGATACTGCAATGGCGTGGCCCAAGGTTTTTGCGGTGTCATGATCTGTCTTGTGGTCTATTGGAATGTCCTCAATTTCGATTCGCTGGAATACAAGAAAGAGGATATTCCCACCCCAATCATAAGGTTGGCTCAACTAACGGCATTCGATCAACGTTTTCAAATGTTCGGCATTCCCCCTAAAATCGCGGCTTGGTTTGTCTATGAAGCACGACTCAAAGATGGCTCGCGAGTCGATCTGTTTCGGCCTGGCAACAAACTCGAATTTGAGAAACCGAAGTCGGTGCTCTTGACGATTCCGACGCACAATTGGCGTCAGTTGCATCGCAATTTAACCTATGAATCAATGGAGCCGTTTCGCAATGGACTGCTTGAGTACCAAGTGAAAATGTGGAATCGGTCTCACGACGAGGACAAACAAGTCGTCCATGCGAAATTGCATTGTTACTTGTATGAGACAGGGCCTGAGCAAGAAAAACGCTCGACGAGCCCCCGAATTTGGCAGGTTTGGAACTCACCCACTCAACGCGCAAGTCCGTTGCTCGATGAATTGCTGGATCGACTGCAAGACAATCCGAACTTGCCCTTTTGAGAATGGATGACCATTGAAGTACGCAATCATCACGATCAAAATCCTGATATCGGCGGCCTTGTTGACCTATTTGGTTAACAAGGCACATCGCAATGACCAGTTCGAATTTTTGTTTTCCAGCAGCAAGCAATGGAGTTGGCTCCTGGTTGCTTTTCTGTTGGTGGTATTAGCTCATTTGATCAATTTCGTCCGTTGGTGGACGCTGGCGCGGGACCTGAGCTTGAACATGCGATTGATGGATGCGATGAAAATCGGATTCGTCACACAATTTTTTGGTTTGGTTGCGTTTGGAGTTGTTGGTTCGGATACCGCGCGAGCCTATTACGCCATGCGACACATGCCCGGCAAAAAAGCCTATGCTGTCGCTTCAGTTTTTTTTGATCGACTGATTGGCCTGTTGACCATGATGGGGTGTGCTGGGATCGGTTATTGGCTCAATGATTGGCAAGCCTTGAAAGGAGTCGGTGACGAGAAGCTGGTTTTAGGATTGCAGTCGATGTGCTGGTTGCTTTGGTGGGTGGCGATTTTGGGGTTCGTCGGGCTATTTGCGGCGGTCTATTTGCCGAAGCGATTGTTGTTGCGCGTCTACGAATGGTCGTTAAATACGAAGTGGATCGGTGGTGTGTTGGGGCGATTGGTCAAAGTCCTGATCATGTTCCGCGAGCGTAAACTGTCGATTCTGATTGCAATTTTTTACAGTTTGTTGATCAACTTTGTGTTTGTATTAGCAATTGACTCGGTGGGAAGATTTGTAGGCGGAAACCGGCCTACCTTAGAGCAACATGTCGTCATTGCTCCCATTTCCATGATTGCGAATTGCGTTCCGCTGCCCGGCGGATTGGGGGGAATGGAGGCTGTTTTGGATTTGCAATATCAGGCTTTGACGGCGAAATCGGAGCCTACGGCGGATGATGGGGTGATGGTGCCGAAGTCGGTCGGAGTTGTCGTGGGTTTTGGATTTCGAGCTACCTTGCTCGGGATAGCGCTGATTGGGGCGTTGTTATGGTTGAGCCTATCTGCAAATGAACGCCGCTCGCTTAAGGGTGAATCCGGCGAGTAGTTCTTTGGAATTATAGCGTTAACAGGTGCCGATTTTTAAATCAGTTCGCACGCATTCGTTCCACGATTTTTTGCATTTCGCGTTTTAGAGAGGGCGAATCGGCGAGCTCGACGGCCCGATTTTCAGTCAGCATTGCGGGGCGAGTTCGCCCGGCCGCTCGCATAATGAGGGCTTGATGCAACAATGCCTCGCAACGCAAATCTGTTGGCATTTGGGCATCATCAGCGAAATTATCGAGAATTCGCAGGGCCTCCTCATCGCGACTTTGTTTCACCAACAAATCGGCCTTGGCTCCCACCAATTCGATCATCACATCAGGTCGAAAACGAGCCCGCAATAATGCCTCGTCAAAAACCTTCAGAGCCTGATCGGTTTTGCCTTGGTTCGCCAAGACATGTCCCAAAGTGAGCTTAAGTAATAGATGTTCGCCTGGCTCGTTTAGAAGTTGACTAATTTGTGAGAGGGCCGTTTCGGATTGGTCCGCTGCAATGAGTTGCATGAACTTTTTGACAAGCAATCGCTCGCGAGTATCGTTGGTTATCCCTGGCATTTGCAACAGTTCCTCCATCAGAGCCTCTGCGGCCGCGAACTGTTTAGACTTTTGCAAAAGCTGCAATTTAATTTGAAGGATTTCAAATTTCTGCTCGTTGGGAAGCTTCACTTCGGCGATGACCTCATCGATGAACGCGATCGCACGTTCAGGTCGATCAAGTTGGCTGATGGCCATGACATCGGCAAGGATAATTTTCCGCATTTCGGCATCTTGTTCAGCGAAATACTTCTCACGGAGCTTAAGGCGGTTATCGGCATCTATTTTTGCGATGACTTCGCGTTGTTCGGTGTAGTATAGGTTTACGATGTCGAGTTCGATTTCAGAAAGCCCTTGATCGAGAAAACGTGCGCGATCTTCGTCGTTTTCAGCCCCCGCCGCACGAGCAAAAGCTTCGTCACGTCGCAGACGTTTATTGCGAAGTTCATCGAGCGATTTCAGGAATGGACCGGGCCCTCCTTCGCTGTAGCCCATAAATCCGATAGGTCGCAGTTCAACATCGGCGACGACGACCGTAGGAAACTGCTTGACTCCGTAGCGGTTGGCCCATGTTTCGTTGCGGGCTTGTTGTTCCTCCGGAAGGGGCGTGTGTTTAGGGAAATCGATGATTACCAAAATGAAATTCTTTTTGGCAGAATCTAAAAACTCTGCTTGGCTAAAAACCTCGCCATCCAGTTTCCGGCAGGGGGGGCACCAATCTGATCCTGTGAAAAACAGGAACAAGTCCCGTCCCTCTTGTTTCGAGAGTTTAATCGCGGCATCGATATCGTCCGTAAAGCCACCGGCCTCTTGCGCCTCTAGCGGAACAACAAACAGCAAAAACAACACCGCCCCCAAGCACTGGATTCCAAACACAGGCATCCTCTTCATCATCACATGCTCCTGAAAAAATGAACGTCGCCGTTTTAGACGAATGTTATGGGAAAAAAGTGCGGGGTGAAAAACTCTTTGTTGAACGTTTTAATTCGACCTCTCCGTCCGTGTAAACTGAGACTCGAAGTCCATCCATTATCGTAGGCGTTTGCGACAATTCTGGCAATCAATCAGGGGGCCTCGCGGTAGGCTTCGATTTCGAATGGGTTTTCACGGTAGGGGTCGCGGCCTTGAATTAAAAGGACAAGGGACCAGCCCAAATAGGCCGGAATAAAAAGCGGGCCCCACCGTTCATATTGCCGAACGTGGACATGCTCATGTGCTCGGACTCGCTGTAATAACTCGTCCGTCATCCCCAAAATCACATGCCCAATAGTGATTGCCGCGATGGGGCCATTGGGCAACTTGGAAAAAATCCCAATTCCCCTTCCTGCTGAAAACTCAAGTGCGCCACCAACCAACTTGGCCTTGCCGCCTAAAGCCAGAAGAACGACGCCTCCCAGCAGTCCCAAACAGGAATTGGGTGAGGTCCAAGCGATTTTGAGGGCTTTGACGATTATCGAGATAAAATTAGTTTTTGCGAACGTAGCCATAATGACAAGTGTACGACACGCAACGTATTTTTTCCATTCACTAGCACACAATCCGTATTTTGCTGCGAATTCTCGGGACGTTAAGACGAATCCGCTAAAAACGGGCGAAAGTTGGCGAAAGAGCGACGCAACTCTTTTTCCAAAAGCTGTTTGAATGTTACACAAACTGCTGCGTTGAGTTCCTGATTTTCCAATCGCAGCGCTCGGATAAACCTTTCGGGTGACCGCAGTTTGAACCGAGCCACTTTGGCGCTCAACCGATTTAAAGAAGTACGATCAAAGTTGGTTTTCGACAGATCGTCAACACTTACTGCGCGGCGACAGAAAGCCCGCAAACAAGACCGACAAATTCCAAGGAGGGAATTTTGTACCTTACGCTCTTATCTCAAAGGGAACGTCCACGCGTGTCGCGATTCGTTTCGGTCCTTTTAGTCGGCATCGTGGTCTGTCTGGTCGGGCACTCAAATGTCATCGCCAATGAAGACCTGCCTAGTGTTCGAGAATTGCTGGAGATTCAGCGAAAAATCGAAGCTACGATCAGCAAGGCGATGCCAGCCGTTGTCGCTATCAGCGATGGCGAGGGGTTTGGAAGTGGGGTGGTCATTTCGCCCCAAGGTTTGATCCTCACAGCCGGTCACGTGGTGAACGCGAGCCATGGCGAATTGGAGATTTTTTTTCCCAGTGGAGTCACAACAACGGCACGAATCGTGGGCTTCAATTTAGATGTTGACGCCGCGATGTTGCAAATTACTGAAGCTGGAAACTGGCCGCACGTTGGCTTAGCTGCAGAAGGCACCTCCAAGATCGGAGACTGGGTCGTTTGCCTTGGTCACTCTGGTGGATACGAGGTCGGCCGCAAGCCTCCCGTAAGAACGGGCCGAATTTTGGAGTATCGTCAGCACTTGTTAGTTACCGATGCAGCCTTGATTGGCGGCGACTCGGGTGGTCCCTTGCTGAATCTCAATGGAGAGGTGATCGGAATTCATAGCTCCATTGGAGATTTGATCTCCGAGAATCGCCATGTCCAGATCGGTCAATTTCGCCGCGATTGGGAACGCATGGCGCGTGGGCAGCGTTGGGGGAAATTGCTTGAGTTCAAGGAACCAGCCCCTCAACCTGAACGCCGTGTGCGGCTGGGAATCGAAATGGACAATCGGGGAGATCGGGTCTATCTCAAATCGGTCAATGCGAACTCGCCAGCCGAACGAGGTGGTTTAAAGCCAGGCGATGTATTGCGACGTGTTGATGGCCAACCAATCACCAATTCAAAACAATTGATCAATATCCTGTCCGAAAAGCGCCCTGGCGATTTCATCACGGTTGATATCGAACGGCGAGACCAACTGTTGGCGACCAGGATTGTTTTGGAAGAAACACGTTAATCAATACGAGTTTCGGACCAGAGAACTCAACAGGCTGAATTCAACTTGAGAGCAACGATGCGAAAACCTTCGAACACCTTTGGCAAACTTTTCACGCTCGTTTGCGTCGCCCTAATTTATGTATTGCCTAGTATTCATTCAGCGTCTGCTCAAGACCTAAACGACGAACTGCGAAAGTTGTTCATCGAAATCAAAGACGACTTCGATCCAGACCTGAAAAAGAAAATCGAAGATGCCTTGCAAAAAGACACCGACCGAATTCGCTTTACGGCAGACGAATTTCAACGCTTTCGCTCACATCCGATCAACCCATTCGACGGGCTTGACGAAGTCGATTTGAAGTCGATTCGCGGGACGATCGAACTCAAATTTGAAATTCCAACGGTTCGAAATCGTACGATTGGAAAACACGAGCGACAAAGTCCCGCGTTGCTCGGGCAATTGACAGGTGTCGTCGCGAACTGCCAAGAGTTCACCGTTGACATCTTAGACAACAAATCAGAGCTTTGTTTGGGGATTGTGATCGATACGCGAGGCACCGTTCTTACGAAGCTAAGCGAAGTTGAAAAACGTTCGAATTTGTCGGTTCGCGACTACAGGGGCGTGGTTTATAACGCTACTTTGGGGCCGAAAGACGAAGAGAACGATCTCGTGTTGCTTAGCACTTCGGCGACAACGCTTCGTCCAATTCAATTCTCCGAACGGCAACCAGCAATGGGGGAATTTTTGATAACGCCTAGTACTGCCGGACGGGCGATCGGAATCGGGTCTTACAGTCATCCGCCTCGCTCTCTCGCTTCTTCGGAACGAGGTTTTTTGGGGGTGATTCCTCGTAACCTCAATCAAGGGGTTGAGATTACGGAGTTGACTCCAGGCGGTGCTGCTGAGTATGCGGGGCTTCGAGTCGGCGACATCATTCGCAAGGCCAACCAAAAACCGATGACGGATGTCTCAAACTTGGTAGCTGAAGTGCAACGACGTCGCGCCGGTGAAAAAATGGAAATCGAGTTTGTTCGAAATGGCTCTTTGCAATCAGCGACCGTGACGTTGGCGGGGATTAACCTCTCTTCCGAGAAGGCGGCTCGCTTCAAGATGATGAATCGTCTGGGCGCGATCCCAAGCACACGCGGTTCGGATTTTCCGTGGGTCTTCCAGCACGACACGCCGCTTTTGCCAGAACAATGCGGTGGCCCGATTCTCGATATCGAAGGGAACGTTCTGGGAATTAACATCGCGCGACAAGGCCGAGTTGCCTCATTGGCAATCCCGACGGCTCATCTTCAAACCATTGTCGATCAACTTCGGCAACAGTCGATTGCATCACTGAAGTAATTGCATTGCCAATTGATTCTGTCCCTTGATCCGCAAACCAATCGTATTCTTACTTCAAAACAGCAGTAATCGGGAAATGGTCCGAAGGGACACGTTCGTTGTCGTGTGAACGGTCAATTCCGGCTTCCAAAATTTTCCATTGCGAGGAAACGGCGATCCAATCGATACGCGGCCCGCTATCAGCCGACAAACGGAACCCATTAAATGTCCCTTCTTTCGACTGACGGTCTGGATGGACGACGCGATAGGTGTCGCGTAATGGAGGTGAATCGGCATCTGCGGCACTAAACAACACTTGATACGGTGCCGAGCCCTCGCCCGCATTGAAATCTCCTGTGATTACGACTCTGCAATTCTGACCATTTTTACGAATCCATTCAACGATCACCTTCGCGGATTCCACGCGGGCCTCCTCACCGCGATGATCATAATGAGTATTAAGGAACAGGATAGGCTCTGCCGATTGCGAGTGCCGATCTCTCAATTTGACCCAGGTCACCATTCGCGGGAGGGAACTGTCCCAACTCTTCGAGCCGACTTGATTCGGCGTTTCGCTCAACCAAAAATGCCCATGATCAATCGCCTCGAAACGATCGCGGCGATAATAAATCGCCATCATTTCCCCAGCGTCTTTTCCATCGTCTCGCCCAACGCCGAGAGTTTCATATTCGGCGAATCGCTCGGCGAGAAAATCCCGTTGAACTTTTAGCGTTTCTTGCGTCCCTAACAAGTCGGGAGCAAAGTTCTTGATCGTCTTAATCAACAACTCCTTGCGTCGTTCCCAGTGATTTTCACCGTCGTTTGCCGTTGCAAAACGCACGTTAAAACTCATGACCCGTATGGTTGTGGGCGCCCCGTCTGAATGTAGTGTCTGAGCTTGGGTATTGGCCCCTACTCCGAAAAAAGCAATACAGCAGACTAAACGCGTGACGCAAGCTGCCCTCTTAAGCGGCTGATTTTGTTTGGTAATCGACAGCGTTGACATTTGCTCGCTCCCCGTGAACTGGCGTGAATCTCGGATTCGGTGGTTTTGTCGACTCTTGATCAGGGATAACTGCTGGTCCTTACACAAACAGAAATCCGCTCTGCACGTGGACTGCGATAGGTCATCGTGATATGATCAAGGGCTTCAGTTTACCATGTTTTTTTCTCGCGATTGATTCGCGGAGGGTTTTGATGAGTCTAAAAAAAGTTGCAGTTTATTTGAGTTTGCTTTTAGCGATTGGCTCTTTCGCCGTCGTCGGGTGTGATCCCAACTCGGGGGCCGGTGCTGCCAAATCCAGCGATTCGCTTCGCTTCATTCCGATGGGGACCGCACCCAGTGGCGGGGCCTTTTTCGATGTCGGAAACGCGATTGCGTCCGTGATCAATGAGAATCGTGGCGATGCTAAATGGAACGTGCAGCCTTCAGCAACAAAAGGGACTCAACAGAATATCCGCATGTTGGACAAAGGCGAAGCGATGCTCGGGATGTCCAATGCCGCGATTAGCTATTTCGCAGCGCGAGGTGAAGGAGTCTGGGAAAAGCCATACGAGATTCGGGCCGTCGCGACGCTTGCTCCCAACGTTGGCTTATTCATCGCCAAACGGGAGTCAGGAATCAAAACGGTGGCTGATCTGAAAAACAAACGAGTGGCCGTTGGCCCATCGGGTGCGGGGTTTGAAACATTTCTCGGTCCGCTTTTGACGGCTCACGGCGTCACCTATACGGATGCGGCAAAGGAATTCACTCCGGTTGCCGCTGATTACACGACGGCGGTCCAGTTGCTCGGTGACGGAAACATCGACGCGGCCTTTGTCGGTGGAGCGATTCCCGTCGCCGCGATTACCCAGGCGACTAGTACGATGGAAATTCAGTTTCTGACCTTTGATGAAGAGGTTAGGAAAAAACTGATTGCTGACTATCCATTCTTCAATGATGCAACCATCCCTGCAAAAAATGCCACCGGGCAACCGACTTACAAGGGACTTGAACAAGATTTGCCCGCGATCAATGTCGGTTCGATGCAACTGCTTACCCATAGCAACGTCAGTGAAGAAATCGTCTACCAACTCACCAAAATAATTTGGGAAAGTCGGGATGCCATTGTGGCACGACATCCCGCCGGTCGCGCGATCAACGAGCAGAATGTGGCCCGCGACGTAGGGACCGAATTTCATCCTGGCGCGATTCGGTATTACCAAGAGATAGGACTTTGGAAGTCACTCAATGGGACTGAGTAAATGGTTGGTAACGGCGCTCAGCGTATTACTGTGCGCTTTCACCATTTTATTTGTAAACTTTAATGTCTTGTTGCCGCAATCGGCACTGGCGCTGTTTGCGATGTTCGGGTTGGTGCTCTGTTTTTTGAGCACCCCTGCTTGGAAAAAAACACCCCCAACTGAAGTCGCTGGACAAATCGCAGAACCGACCGCAGTGTCTTGGTGGATTCGATTCGATCGCGTGAGCAGTTGGTTGGCGGCGTTGTTGAGCGTGGTTTGTTTCGGCTACATTTTCGTGCAAACGGAGCCGGTGTTTTCGCAGTTTTGGCCGGAGAGTTCAATTTTCACTCGCCCGGTTTCTTTGCCGGAACGGTCGGGAGACGAAACGAGTTTGGACTATTGGATCGGGCTGATGGGTTTGGCTTTGGTCCTAGAGGCGACGCGGCGGACAATTGGCTGGATTGTTCCAGCCCTGGCAATATTGTTTGTCCTGCATTCTTATTTCGCACCACAACTTCCTGATTGGCTATTGCCCCATCAGGGACAAACGCCCAAACAAATTGTGAGCGTGACCTTTTTGCAATCGCTGGGGGTCTTGGGGCCCGCGACGAGTGTGATGTTCAAGTTTGTCTTTTTGTTTGTGGTGTTTGGGGCATTTTTAGAAATGTCTGGGGCGACTCAGTTCATCATAGATTTTTCACAAAAAATGTTTCACAACAGCGTTGGTGGAGCGGCGAAAATTTCGGTGTTGTCGAGTGGGCTGATGGGCTCGCTGTCTGGCAGTGCGGTTGCCAACGCGGTAACGACAGGGACGTTTACGATTCCGATGATGCGCACCTCCGGGTTTCGTTCTCATGAAGCGGCGGCTGTGGAAGCAGCGGCGGGATCGGGGGGAGCGATGATGCCTCCGGTGATGGGAGCCGCAGCTTATATGATGCTCGAGTTCGTCGAAAATCTGACTTTCCTGGAAGTGGTCAAAGCAGCCTTGATTCCGGCGATTTTGTATTACTTGTCTCTGTTCTTTATCGTGCATTACACAGCGAAACGGCGAATTGCAGAAGGAGTAACGCAAACAGCTTATGCCGCCAAGGCGATCTCCGTTTACGAAGGGGTCATCTTCTTCGGTGCGTTGGCTTTTCTGGTTGTTTTGTTGATCGCGGGATTCTCACCCTTTAAGGCCGTGACGGGTTCGCTGATTTTGATCACGGTACTGTCATTGTTTCGCGGTTCACTTCAGGTGTCTTCCGCCGCGCGGTGGATGGCGTTGGGGGCATTTCTATTGGCAGCCGTGGTACACCAAGGAACGTATGCGTTGCAAGACACCGCGCTTGGCCGTCATGATTTCGTCCGCGCGTTTTTGGCGACGGGTTGGTATCACCCAGACGGATTTTTGTCGTGGCGATTGGCTTTTGAGTCCCTCTTAAGCTCCGGGATTTTCGGCGTGTTGGGAATGATGGCATTTGGACTGTGGCACGCGGCTTGGAGAGAACCGTTGCTAAAAGCGCTGAAGAGCGCCGCCGTCAATGGAATCCCTTTGATTGCCGCGAGTGCTTGTGTAGGGATCATCATTGGAATCGTTCAATCAACACCGATGGCAAACGATTTTAGCGCAGCGATCAAAAGTGTCATTGATGGAACACCGGTGGTGGGTTGGTTCATCGATTTGGAACAAGCTCCCGGATGGATATTGAATTGGGTTAAGGAACTCAATTTATTTATCGCGTTGTGCGGAATCATGGCATGTTCGATTGTCTTGGGGATGGGTGTTCCGTCAGTGGTCTGCTATTTACTGATGGCGACGTTGATGGGTTCGTTACTTGGTGAGTTGGGAGTTCCGGCGTTAGCGGCGCACATGTTCATTTTCTATTATGGGATGATGTCGATGGTGACACCCCCAGTGGCATTGGCAGCTTACGCAGCAGCTTCATTGGCCCAAGCGCCGATCATGAAAACGTCGTTCACGGCTTTTCGATATTCACTGGTTGGGTTTGCATTGCCGTTCATGTTCATTTATCAACCGGCATTGCTCCTCCTTTCTCGTCCGGAGAACTCCTTGGATTGGGCCGATGTGGCCATGGCGGTTGTCTCTGCGGGTTTAGGTGTTTACGCCTTGTCGCTGGCGGTCACAGGGTACTTTCGAAGCCAACTCTCGACGCTTGCGAGACTGGGATTAGTCTTGGCTGCCGTCTTGTTGTTATGGCCGAGCATCGGCGGGTTCATGGTTGGACTGGCAATCAATTTGGTGGGATTCGGGCTTTTGGTTGGAGTTTTGGCAACTTCTAAAAAAGGGCTGATTGAAATCCGCACTTGAGTGGGTCACAATGGTCTTTTCGTTTTTTGAAATCATTTACAGGAGAATTTTTCGTGGCACGACGTTCATCGGAAACCAATAAAACTCGTCGGGATTTTTTGCAAGCAACTGGAGCTGCGGTCGCGGTGGTGGCAGTAGCAACTCCTCAATTCGCGCGTGGTGGTGTGCATCTCAGCGGCTCCGACACGATTCGAATCGGGCTGGTGGGCTGCGGCGGTCGCGGTTCAGGTGCGGCGATCCATGCCCTAAATACGCAAAGCGGAAACGTGGAACTTGCTGCAGTCGCCGATGTTTTTGACCGGCGCATTCGCCAAGCGGTTTCGGGAGCCCGCAAGGAACACGAAGGGAAGGTTACGGTTTCTGACGATTCGACCTTTTCAGGTTTCGATGCTTATCGTCGGCTTTTGGACAGCGATATTGATCTGGTGATTCTCGCGACGCCACCCGGATTTCGCCCGGCACAATTCGAAGCGGCAATCGAGGCTGGAAAGCACGTTTTCATGGAAAAACCGGTGGCCGTGGACGCTCCTGGTGTTCGACGAATTCTGGCCGCAACCGAGGTCGCCAAACAAAAGGGTTTAGCGGTTGGTGTGGGACTTCAGCGGCGCCACGAAAGGGCCTATCGTGAGACGATCGCCGAGCTACAAGAAGGTGCTATCGGCGATTTCATTTTGGGCCGAGCGTATTGGAATCAAGGAAGTCTTTGGGTGGTCCCCAAAGAAGCTGGCGAATCAGAATTGCAGCACCAGATCCGCAACTGGCTGTATTTTAATTGGCTTTCCGGTGACCACATTGTCGAGCAACACATTCACAATCTTGATGTGATTAATTGGGTGAATGACAACTATCCTGTGTCGGCTCGCGGGATGGGGGGACGCCAAGTTCGCGTGGGAGCTCGACATGGTGAGATTTTTGACCACCATGCCATCGAGTATACCTATGCCAATGGAATGGTGATGCTGAGCCAATGCCGGCAAATTCCTGATTGCTGGAATGCCGTGAGCGAACATGTACATGGCACCAAAGGCTATTGCGACATTGCGGGAGGCGTGATTTACGATCACGACGGCAAAGAAATTTTCCGCACAAAGGGTTCCCGCGATGGTCATCAACAAGAGCATCACGATCTGTTCGCTGACTTGCGGAGTGGCATTATCCCGAACGAAGGGGAGTATGGAGCGAAGAGTACGATGACCGCGATTATGGGGCGGCTTGCCACCTACACGGGACGGCAAATCGGTTGGGATGAAGCTCTCAACTCAAACGTTTCGCTGGCAAATCTCGATTCAATTAAGAATTTCGACGATCCCGCTCCCGTATCTCCCAATGACAAAGGCGAATATGATTATCCCTTACCGGGAGTCGGTGTCGAAAATTATATTGACTGGTAATTCGGTCGATTCGGCAGTTGGTGTCTCCGTCTGCAGGCCGACGCATACCAGGTATTCCTGACGGGTTACTGAGCTTGAGTCAGCCACGCGGAGAACCAATCGCTGCTTGTGAACGGCAATGGATGCAAACTGCTCATCACCGGTTTGATTGCGGGCGACTTCTTGGTAACGAGCCTGATCTGGCTTTATCACGTAAGTCGTTCCCAATTCATTCGAAATGAATAGGTGTCCTGCGGCATAAACGGGGGAGGCTGACTCGCCCCCCTTCAATCGCTTTGACCAGTGCTCGGCTCCAGTTTCGGCATCCCAGCAGTACAAAATGCCCCCTTCCGCAAAGCCGTAAACCTCATCTCCAACAACGATGAGTGATTGTTCATAACATTTGACGCGGTTCTCCCATTTAATTTTGGCGGCCCCACTCAAATCAATCGCCAAGGTTTGATTGGCCGGAAAGCCGCCACTCGCAAAGGCAACATTTCGTTTTTGATTCCAAACCATCGTGCCGCACGAGACCTCCCAAGACGCGGGGATTTTCCACAACTCCTTCCCCGTATTCGGCTCGTACCCAGCGACAATGCTCCCGCCCGATAACAACAATTGTTCTCGACCACCAATTTCAGCAATCACCGGCGTGCTGTAACTGGTCTTCAATGGACGCTTGATCCGTCGTTGCACTTGTCCATCTTTTGGGTCGAGGAAAAGGACGACTGCATCCGCCTCTGTCTCGGTTGTGACGAGCAAAGTGTTTTGATGGATGATCAACGAGGCACCATTACCGAAAAAGTATTTTGCGGGCACAAATTTCGCAACTCGTTTTTCCCACAAAATTTTGCCGTTGGCGATTTCCAAGGCCGCAACCTGAACCGAGTCTTCGTTGGTAAAGGTGGCAAATACAATTCCTGGCAACAAAGCGACACTAGCGGAGGCGTGAGTATTTGTCGGGTGAATGCGGGCCAAGAAGTTGCCCTGGTTGACGGTTTGTTCCCAGATCAAGACGCCGGTCTCCTCGTCGAAGCATAGAACGCTTTGTGTTTGGTTTTCTACATTGGCAGTGGTCAAAAAAATCCGACCTTGCCCAATAATTGGAGAAGAATGCCCTCTTCCTGGCACCGCGACTCGCCAGAGGATGTTTTCACCAGTCGCCAAGTTCCATTGCATTGGCGGATTTTCGCTTTCGGGAGCTATGCCGTTTCCGAAGGGACCCCGCCAAGGCCAATCTACTGCTGTCTCGACCTCGCCATCGGGCAATTGAATCGAGGATCCCAATGCGATTTTTGGCGAGTTAAATAATATGCTGCCCAAGAAAAGGGACAGGTAGGTCAATTTGAAAACGATCTGTTTCATGTTATTACAAGGGTCACTTGGTGAAATTGGCCAACAAAGCGAAACACACTGCTAGCGGAGTTCCGGTTAGGCAAACCAGGCAAGACAAACTTATTGTCTCGAAAATTTTCGATTTACCAAGGATGACAGTACGATCAATTTGGTAATGATTGATGAGCCTCGGCTCCGCGATTCTCATTGAATTGTAACAAAGTAAGGGATTTAGAATGTCGACGCGTTCGCTGAAATTCACGGCTTTTGTCAGTTGCATGTTACTCGGATCAATCGCCCTTGGGCAATCTGACACACGAATTCGCGATCCCTTTGCGAACGTACCAAATGCGTTTACTCAAGAGTACGTTCAAAAAATCGAAAATGATCGGGCAACAATTCCTGCTCAGCAAGTCTCCCAACCTAGACTCGCTCCCAAACTCGATGTTGCTCCAACACAAAACCAACAACCGGTCTTTGAGCAAAATTCCGAGCGGATCGTCATGAGTGGCGACGTGCAATGGGCGAATCATTTGGTGGGGAACAACTATCCGAAATTTGGTGATAACACTGGCCATCTCCCTCCGGGAACCGCTGGTCACTTCATGTTCTCCAGCGCTCGCCAAAAACGCAACTACTTGGGTGGCTCCGACTTCGATTCGATTCCTTGCAACGATTGCGCTTGTGACGAATGGCAAAATTTCTGCCAATGCGACAACTGCCGCACTCAGTGGGGCGCCGATTTCTGGCGTCCTCGTTGGGGCAGTTGGTTCCATCACGGCTCGAAACACGGTTGTTGGAACGGAAATTGTAAATAGGCCGACTTGGCTGTCGAAAGCAAAGTCCCATGTTGTTCATGGTACTTTCGAGGTAGGCCTTGGACAAAAGCTCCAATTCGATTTCGCTAGGATTTAGATTCTAACGGCCATCCCCCGTCTGCGAAATTCCTTTAAGAATTTCGAGAACTTTTTCCCAGGCTTGCTTGCGGGCCGAACGATTGGGATCGCTGGCATCGGGGGCTTCGCCTGCACGCATGAATCCGTGTCCAGCTCCATCATAAAGGTGAACGGTGTAGGATTTCTCGGCCTCGCGCATAAGTGCCTCCGATTGTGGAATCGTCGCATTAACCCGAGCGTCGTTCCCTCCATAGAACCCGTGAACAGGTGCGGAGATTTTGGCAATCGCCTTGGGCTCGGTGGGTCCACTACCGTAGAAGGGTAGCGCCACTAGAATTTTTTCATTGTTCGTCGCAAAACGAAATGCTTGCGAACCTCCCCAGCAAAAGCCCATCACGGCGACTTGACCATTGCAGGCCGCCAAGCCCGCTGCGTAATCGACCGCGCCATTCAGGTCGGATGTGATTTGATCTGGATCAAGGGCACCAATCGCCCTCCGAGCGTCTTCGACCTTTTCGAACGAAGACGTTCCACCGCCGTTTGGTCCCGCACCAGACAAAAGGTCGGGGCAGACGGCGATGTATCCGGCGGCTGCCAAGTCGTCTCCTACTCCACGCACCCAATCGGTCAGTCCGAAAATTTCATGAATCACTACGACCGCCTGTGCTCTGTCAGCCACTTCGGGGAAGATCACAAAGCTTTCGACTTCACGTTCCCCAATCTTGATCTTGACCCACTCTCCATGCCGAGGCGACTGTTCCACTTTTTCTCGTGCCCAGTCTTGTCCATTCAAACAAGCCGCTGACAGAACCGAGCACCAACTAAACGCCAGGATTCCAAAAACACGCTGAACCATAATTCTGCCCCTCAAACAATTTAAAAACCAAAACAACTTCTAAGTCATTGAATTGTA
This sequence comes from Pirellulaceae bacterium, assembly GCA_019636375.1. Lineage (GTDB taxonomy): Bacteria > Planctomycetota > Planctomycetia > Pirellulales > Pirellulaceae > BJ22. The sequence continues at coordinate 126,882 of JAHBXS010000001.1, forward strand.
GCGAATCGTGCCAAGCCAAAGTTGCCAAAGCTGGCCAATTTTGCAAGATGGCAACTCGACACCGAAAAATCGAGACTAGATCGTCAGGGACGGCTTGGACGAGCTAGAAAAAATCCGAGAACTCGCGCAGCCAAGTCTGGCATCAGCTCTAAAATGGCTTTGTAACCATTCACGGAGTAACCGGCCACGTTACTGATCACTCCCGTGAAAAAGCGAACGCACGGAAGGAGCATGGCTCGGTATATCGCATTGATGTGTTTTGTGCCAAAACGGAAATGGAATATGTACAGCCGATGATCCCAGGAACGGTTACCAAAAAACAACCCCGGAAATTCGCCGACGAAGTTCTGCGCCTACCGTCAATTTCAATTTACACAGTTTACAAAACAAACCAAAATCCGTCGCGCAATGGGCTGCTTCAACTGCACCCTTCGCGAATTCGAAAGGCCAAATTCACTCACACTGAACTCGCAAAAGCCATCTTCACCGATAAAAACCACCGGCAGACCAATGGACAATCGGCAGACTATTAGGCAATTGGACTACCAAAAGTTTGAAAACCCAATTTGGAATCTCGAAAAAAGAATCAATCACCAATCAGAAAAACAATCACATCCCTGACTCACCACGCACCAACCTCTAGCCCAAACATCTCACCGAGCCTCTTGAACACTCACCGAGCCTCCTGAACACTCACCGAGCTTCTTGAACAAAGGCCTTGACCTTCGGCTCCGCTCCTGCGTCGCTCCGCGAAGTCAAAGCCTTATTGGTTATCGGGTGAATTACCATGTGCCAAGAAGCCATTGACGCAATCAAAGAACTTGACAAGCGAGGGGCGAAGTCATTCATCACGGTTGTCGCAGGATTGGAAACCCACGAAGTAGTTTGCAGATTTCGGTCACTTCGCGAAGCTCAATTGTTCCATCGTGCTTTGATTCAGTGCGGCAAGGCGGCAAGGGTCATGGAAGCGGAAGAACAGGCGTATTCATCCCGATAACGTCCGCGTTGACCGGGCGGCGGCCAACAAAGTTTACAATCAATTCGCGTTCAAACCGCCGCTCCGGTCGAACGCCGTTGTTATCCGACGATTCAGAGTCAGGTTTAATTCAATGGGAGGTGCGGCGTTTGAACCACCGTTGCCACCACGGGTATTTTAATCGTTCCCAGTCAGGATGATCAAACCAAAACATTTCATACGAAACATCAAGATTCCATCCGGAAATTCGTCGCATTAAATCGGCAGGACATCGAAACCAATCGAATTCACCAGATATTCCGCCGACGTGTTGAGGTGTGACGTGATAGACGATATCGATAAATCGTCGAAATCTGTCGTCTAGCGCAACCAGTTTTTCCGCAAATGGGTCAATAGCATCTGCCAGCGATTCCAGCCGCGTAGTTGGGTCACCTTGTGTCGCGTCGAGCGGCGAATCCAACATCCAAGTGTGTGTCAGTCCCGACGGGGGAACCTCGGATTCAATCTTCGTGTCTGAGGGTTCGACGTGAAGACGTGTAGCAACCTCGTGATAGCCAGCTTCGTCACACATGATCATCAATCGGACGTGTGAGTATTTGACCATTGAGTGAAGCAAGTCCTCAGTCGGATAACGCCGGCGATAACGGAGTGCGAGCGAAAGAGTTTGCCATCAATTCGCGGCTATTCGAGCACTTCCGTTCATCGCTTTGTTCGTCGATTTTCACGTGTGGCGTTCCAAGTAGCCTTTAACTTCTTCGACAACAAGGCGAGAGGCATTCTCATTCTCGATTGCCGTTTGTAAGCATTCTATCAAGCGACAACGCAGAGCACCATCAATTTTGGAGTTCAGAATTCGGTTCACCATCAATACGGTGTTTGTAGTGGGTGTTCGACCGATTGATTCGATTAGCTCGTCGACATAGTTCGGGTAGTGGTCTTCCATCATGTGAACCAGAGTCCCAGGCATGCCACAATCATTTTCAGGATGGGCCTCGAAGAAGCGAAAGATCGAAGGATAGGCAATCTGGAGCGTTGCTGGCGATGTTTGCTCGACAAGTTTATCAACCCGTAGGACGAAAGCATCGTCGTTAGGATCAAGATCGTCTAGTCTGTTAGCGAAGTCATTCACGGAATCGATCATTTGCTCTTCATCGACGAACGTTGGCGGTAACCGAGTCGCCGCCAGAAAACTATGATATCAAAATGCCGGCTAAACGGCGACTTCGGTTGACCGCATTGTTATCCCGCATACTCAACAATCCTTGAGGCGGAATTCGTCATCGAACTCGTCTGAAAGCCAGTCTACACGATCCTCAACAATGACCGATGGCCACCACAACGTCTTTGGTTGCGAAAAGCAAATATTGCCCCAAGAATTGAAAAACGAAAATAAATTGTCCGCCATTAGGAAGCCATTGTGTCCTGTCCCCCCATCAAGCCAATCGTGTTTATCAAAGATGACACGACCAGACCCGTTCGAGTTAAGGTCAATTGAGAAGTAGTCACCGTTCGCTTCTGCGTGAAAAGGGATCCAGTTCCGCATCAACTTGTTTGTAACCAAAGCGAGTTCAGAATCATCGACGTACGGGAAACCGTACTTGCGAGCAGAATCATCGTCAAAAATCCGCCATTCTCGCATGCCCAGTATACCGTCTATCGAAGAACTCATAGTCGTCATCTCTGCAAACCCAAAGGGGCCATCCTCTATGAACCACGACACTACAAAGCCATCTGCAAAACTCATGACAAAATCAACGTACGATTCTGGCAGAGCGAGACCTAACCGGTTCTCGGCTTCACGCACATCGTCTGAGGAAGCCCGAGATTTAAGGGTGCAAGCCAATGTTACGTTCCGGATCGCGAGATGATTCGCGACTCGGTCTAGCGTTTTCTTTAATTCGTTGGCGTTGGACATTAGGGATAACGACTGCCATCACCCGGCACGCACGAGCAAGGCATCCATATGAAACACGGCCGATCGCGTGCTCGGCGTGCATGGCTTTGTTAGCTGACTATAGCTTTTTCGTGAAGCTGGATATGATGTTCGTCGAGTAATCCTTTGCCCATTGAGCGATATCGCTAAATGCTTTCAATTCAAGCAACTCCGTTACGCCTGGTTCACTCGCATAGACCCTCGCATCGCGAGTAAAGCGAGATGTTGTAACGTAAACGAGTTTGTTTGCCCTGATTTTCATGTTGGCACCAACGAAGCTTCGGACCATATCGACAGTAATCGCATTCGATTCGGCATATCGTTTCGCTTCAACGGCAACCTTAAACGGAATCGGCCCCGTATGGGACATGCAGATGAGATCCGCGCCGCCGTCCCTCGTCTGGAGTGTAAGTTCAACGTCGAAGCCGAATCCTGTGAATATCTCAGCCAACATCTTTTCAAAGTCACGTGGGGAAATTCGCCTCAACAATTTTGGATTGTCTGCACTTTGCCGTATGAGCTCCTGTATCGGATCGAGAATCAACCGCCGATGCGAGGGTGGAATGAAGAGCGCGTAGTCCGTCGCATAAAGTGGATGTCGCGTCTCAATCTTAGAACGATTTACAAGTAGATCAAAGGCCTTCACTTGACACTCGACGAGCCAAGATTCCCAATCACCAACTGCGCGCGATACGAACCGGTCGATGAGATGTCGATATTCCACCGGAACATTTCGGTTATCGTCGTCAAGCCACCCCATCCCCCTAAGTTCCGCGAGGAGCTCTGCGGCATCGCTCTCGACCACAGGTAGGCTCGTTTTTAAGAACGACTTTTTCGTTAGGAGCTTTGCGCAAGTACCCGGATTACTGAGTGGAGCGTCAAGTCCAGCTATCAGCCGCCCCACGATGTCGTCGGAGCCACCATCGTATATGTTGCAAAAAAGGATTTCGTCGATGAGTTGCGACAGTGCATCGCCAGTCAATGTTTCGCCGGCCTTGGCGTTGTATTTGGCAACTAAGTAGTCTTCTGGCGTTGCAAAGGTACCACAGACTACGGCTAACTCGGCATCAATCCGTGCCAACTCATGATTGGTTTCTTTGGGCACGATTTTCGCGAAATCACCAAACCAGTATTGGGCATCGGTTTGCAGGCCGAGAAGTGTTTCGCATGCATGCAATTGGTCGAGCAGGTATTCGTCCATCACCTTCATGTCAGCTAACGGGGGCGATCACCCAGTCGCCGTGGCAAAATGTTGATGTTGGTAACCGACTCTTTCGGCGACTTGGGTGGATCGCTTGGTTATGCCGATTGAGTCACTGGTGGTTGGGTGTGTTGGCGCGCACTCCGTTCTCGTGGGTGACCGCAACTCACAACCCGTCCTCCACCATTATCTGCAACCAACCTCGCCCCGGCAAGAAGCCAATACACAAAATTTCAGCCGCAAGTTTCGTCGCGCTGGTCGGGCATAACGGCAGCGATCACCCAGTCGCGGCAAACAAATCTACCAACAGGAAACGGCCGATCCGCGACTTGGGTTCATCGCATTGTTCGTCCGTTCTATGCCGTTGTACTCCACATAAAGCATACGTAATGAGATTGGTACTCCGCGACTACGGCGACGTCGTTCCAGTCATCAAAAATCTTCAATGCGGAAACAAATCTCCTTGGTCTCGCGACGCATTCGGGAAGTGGCACCGCAAGCCGGGAAGATCGAACGCAAAGAATCTCGTTGAATTCATCCTCCCGAAGTGGAAGAAGTAACGCCGATTCCACATACGGCAAGAAATACTTGCGTCTGTGATTCCAGTCGTTCTCGAGCAAGGAGTGTATCAAGAACTCGTTTGCATCGATAGCTTCTGATTTCCTCGTGCAGGTTACGATAATCAATTCTTCCGAGCTTGGGGATTCGAAGCAAAGTTGATCGAATCTGTGAACCTCGCTTGGCGAATAAAGCGGGCCATCAAAATCGACGGATCTCGCATTCTCGACGATTCTATTACGGTCGAACGACATTTCTGATAGGACGAAAGAATCCATGTAAGTCCTGGGTTTGGGGCGGGAGCCTTTGAATTAAAATCTGGCGACTCAGACCCGTGATCTCGGGTCGGCTGTTGACGACCACGTCACAATTTTTCCAACCCCAAACCCAAGGAAATACTAACCATGAAAATTCTCGCACTCGATATCGGGAAATTCAAGTCTGTTTGCTGTCTATTCGACACGAAAACCAGAAAATTCGAGTTTTTCACCGTAGGCACAGACAGAAATTATCTGACCTCGGTCTTCAAACAACACCCCGTCGACCTCGTCGTGATGGAAGCCTGTGGGCCATCGGGTTGGATCAACGACTTGGCCGTCAGCCTCCGACATAAGACCCTCGTCTGCTCCACCAATGAAGAAGCCTGGAAGTGGGTGAACGTCAAACGCAAGACGGACAAAGACGACGCTCTCAAACTGGCCCGCATGGCAGCCATGAACGAACTCAAAGCGGTGCATGTGCCTTCGGAAGAACACCGGGAATTCCGTTCGCTGGTCAAGTATCGCAAGACCCTCGACTACCGCATCAACAAAATCAAATGCACCATCCGAGCTTGGTTCGTCAACCACGGGATCAAGATCGATAGCGGAGAGAAGGCGTGGCATTCAGGTCGAACGCTGATCGATTCGTACCGCAAGCCCCTGGAGCAGTGCAGCGACAAGGAACTGTGGCAGGGAGAACTCGATCTGGAACTCACTCAACTGGACGCCCTGGTAGCCCAGGAAGAACAAGTCATCAAGCGTCTGGAGGCCATCAGCAAGAACGACTCACGCATCCATCGCATCCGCTCGGTGCCTGGTGTCGGTCCACGCACCGCCGAGATTCTGGTGGCCTGCATCGACGATCCCCATCGTTTTGACAACGGTCGCCAAGTCTCTCAGTACTTTGGCCTAGTCCCGCGTCAGTACCAATCGGGCGAAACCGACCGCAACGGGCGGATCAACAAACGCGGCAATCCATTGGCTCGCACGATCCTGGTCGAGTGTGCTTGGGCATCGTTGCGTTACAACCCGTGGGCCAAGGCGGTGTACGAGCGAATCAGCGGCAAACAAAAGACACGGCGGAAAAAAGCCGCCGTGGCCCTGGCCCGGAAGATTGCCGTGATCGCATGGGCCTTGCTCCGCGACGACAAAGATTGGGAACCCAAGCGGATGATCGAAGTCACCGAATCGTTTGGAAAGATGTCAGCGTCATTGAAGCAAACCCTGGAAGGGATGAAGCCTAAGGAGAATAGTGACCAGCGCAAAGCCCGCCTTCGCCGCGAAGCCCGCTCGGCCAAAGCAGGCGTTACCCAAGCAAGCATCACCCAAGCAACCCTGACTGATCCCATCGGATCACGCGCGGGTAAGGCATCGAAGAAGAAAGCTGCCCCCGTGATGGGATTTTCTGAGGAATCGCAGGGCAAAAAAATAATCAAGAAGCCCGCAGAGCCTCACTCCGTTTCACCAGCCAAATCACAGTGTAGTCGATCAACACGAACCGATCAATTCAAGGAGAAGAGACCTTGAAACCACGGCGAGCAAGACAGCCCGTATCGCCGCCGGGTAAGGGTGGTTAGCCCATGCACATACCGACGAACGAATTGGCCTTGCTCGCCTTTTTTGAACCAAGCTCAAGGGGACAACCAGTATCGCTGTCTGATCAACGAGTTCGGCGAACGAATCGGACCTTTTGAGCGTTTTTCGACTGACTCTTTACGAACATAACCAACGATTTCGAAACCCCAAACGACCATTGATTCTGAAGGAGAGCCACCGTCCGAACACGCGACGAACGTCCAGGACGAAGACCAACCCATTGGACACCAGCACGACCAACAAATGACCCTGCAGCTTCCCACTTCAGGACTCGAACGCGAGCATGCAACTTGTTCGACGAAGCCGCAGACAGGTCGCCCTAAAGAAGGTGCAGTCCACGGGAGAGAAGCTTGCTGCTCACTAGAAGCCTCCAGGCAAGCTTCGGCCAAAGAACGGAACAAACACTCGAACCAGAATGATTTGAACCGTGCATGGATAACTGAGGGAACGCAGCCCGCACAAGCAGGCGTACCAGAACGAAATGCGTTCACACCTCGAATAGTCGTTTAATCAAACATCCTGAACTGAGTCATTGCGAATAAAGCCGCCGAGCACTTCCTCAGCAATCCCAAACAAGGAACTCAACATGTAAGCCAAAAACACTTCTCAAAAAAAGGGGCCCAACCCACTTGCCAAACCCAGGACTTCATAGTCGACGGCGATCAGCGGGCGGAAATGGCGCGAGTGATCTTGGATTGAGGGAAAAATCGGAACGCCATTTCCGCTGCATCGCTTGGTTCGGCTTATTCCGTGACCCGTTCCCAAACGATCACTTCTGGTTTCAGGCCACTTGGATTGTCTTTTTCAAGCATGCCGACAGCCTCGAAGAGTTTGTCGCCTTCCAATTTGATAATGAAGGAAAACCCATTGTTCTTTGTTCCCTTGCTCGGCCCGATCGTTACCTCATTTTTCGAGGTCGTGCAGATTTGCGCAAGCCCCTGTGTTTCAATTTTAATCTCATGGGAGTGTCCGTACACGGCACTATCGCCATTGTAGACTTTGAATTCTTCCTTATTGCCTTTGTACTCTTTGACCCAGCGCTGCTTGCCACGCATCACCGTCCATTTTCCTTGGAGGTTCGCGATCAGTTCTTCTGACGAGGCCGCCTTCGTTTCTTGAGCCTTGTCCAGTTGGCTTTCCTGTTGAGCATGCGCGATCGCAGGACATGATGCTGCTGAGATGACGCAGATTAGGACTGTGAGTAGTCGTGATTTTGTGAGCATTTTTTTCTAGGCCTTTCGATTGCGAATTAAAGGGTAGGCATATGTCGCCGAACGCCGGCGATCACGCAGTCGCCGCCAAAAAAACTATGATTCAAATTCGTGGCCGACCGGCGACTTGCGTGCATCGCTTTGTTACGTCGGGTTTGGCACAGGGCCGCTCCATAAGAATCTCTCCGTGCGAATCAAGCCACCGTACACTCCGATATTGGAGTATTTTAGATTGTCTGGCGTCAATCCGTGTTCGTCAAGGTAAATGAGAGCAGCGCCAATACACCCGCGATCATTATAATGCACGGCCACACCAATCTGCTCGCGTAGAATCCGATCTACATAGTCTGCAGCTAGCATTGATGCAGCATGCATTCGATCGGTGCCATACTCATCAGTTTCCTGACCATCAAAATGGCAATGGTATTTCGTTCCGAATTCAAGCGTGAGTTCTTCACGATCATCGAAAAGGACCAGCGGTCCAACCAGCGAGTTCTTTGCCGCAAGCCGTAAAGTTGAATTCTCGCCTACTTCGTACGACCACTCCGACACATCGTAACCGCGTGTTTTCAGCTCGTCGAGAAATGTAAGAATGTAGGGAGCCATCATTTTCCGACGTAACGACTGCGATCACCGGGCGGAAATGGCGCGAGTGATCTTGATTTCAGGAAAAAATCGGAACGCCATTTCCGCTCCGTGTGCATCGCTTTGTTCGCCGCCCTTGCTATCTGGTTTCAAGTGTTGCCTTCATGATCTCGAGCCCTTGAACAATCATTTCCGAAATAGAGTTGGCGATGTCGTTGGGCATAATGTCCGCAATCCAAACCAATCTACAAGCGTTTGGGCCTTCGGGAAACACCTGAATGGAAGCATTATGGTGTGTGAACGGTTCTCCGCGTGCAGACCATGAATGCCGCATGGACTCGTCATCGACTGAGACAATAATCTCGCGAATTGTCATCCCGTTTCCAAATGTCAGGTATCGAGAATCCCCCTCAAGTCGGCAGCCGACGACAAATCCTGGAACAAGTCGTTTGTCAATGGCCCCCACATCGCGAATTGCGTCCCAGGCATTTTCAGCGCATTGCCGAACATGGATTTCTTTTCTGACACTTGCCATGCTGTTTTTTGTGTGATTGTGAAATGAATTCTTGGCCGGCGAACTTGTAATTATCATCGGCTAGCGCGTGATAAGTTGATAAAACACGGCTAAAACCTTGGCTAGAGTGTAGATAAATTTTAAAACTCAGTCAACAAGTTGGTTTCGGGAAAAAGCTCGGCTAGAGCGGATAATCCCGTATTGACGCGCTAGCAACGATGGGCATGACAAAAAGGCAGGGAAATCGGTAGGGCAAACAAAATGATCTTTGAATTTTCAAAACTCGTCCAAAACCAGATTCTATCCAAGGCGGACCAGGATTGGTTCCCAATTATCTTGATCAAACTCGTGACGCTTGCCGTTCAAGGAACTCAGACTGAACAGTCGCTCGATTGCTTTTGTGAAAATGTCATCCGGTTTTTAACGAATATTTTTCTTCGACTAAAGAGTTTTCGATGCTTCATGATTGGTCGCGCGACAGTTTGGGTGGCATGTACCTCAGGTTCGAGCGGAAGATCGGTTGGCCCGTTGTGCGGGAAAGGGAACGTGGGGGGCCTGTACCCAGGGCGGCGCGTGGGTTCGATGGGCATCGAACCCTCGCTCTGCCCTGGGCTGGGAGAGAGATAGCCTTTCAGGCAAATGCGCGAGGCATTACATAGGCAACTTGGCACAATTTGGCGGGTGCTTGAGCATGGACATCTTTTACCCAACATCTTTTACCAAATCGTCACGCTGACTATGGGAGTTCGTTGGGCTTTCGCTTGAGATGATGGAGCGCTTGTTTTTGATGGTAAAAGATGAAGGGTAAAAGATGTTGCGCGTGGAGGTTTTGAAAAAGGTAAATTTGATGTGCACTCCCAGAAGAAAATGCCGATGCAAAAAAATATCAAACCGTAACACAAATGGTTACCGGCAGAAGTCCCTAATGCTTCGTCCAAAGCCGCGTATTGAGGTCTAAGTCTTCGACGATTCCCAGGACCAATTGGACTTGGAAGATGTAACCACGAAGGTAGTTTTGATTAAAGAGGCTTTGGTGAATGTCGGGCTCGAAAAAGTCTTTCGTGTGACTGATGGCCAAAAAAACTCGCGATTCACGAAAGGCAAATTCGATTTGCGAAGAGAACTTGTTCTTCAATTCGAGCATCCGCCGCATCATGGACGGCGAAAGGATATAGCGGGCTTCGATTTGGCTGTCGGAGTGAACTACAAACTCCCGCTCAAATTCGACATCTTCAAGTTGCACAAGTTGCAGCTTTGAAAAAACAGGCTTCTGAAAAAATCGGCCCATCGCACCAAGCATCTTTTCGGCGACATCGGTTCTTACAAACGTCCGGCCCTGAAACTCTTTATGAAAGTCGGCCGAAACGAATAGACCTTGAAAAATCGTGTGCCATGACACCGTTTCTTTTCCATCCTTGTCGCGACTGACCTGTTTGTATTCCGTATGAATTTCAGAGGCAACGAGGTCCGAAGCTCCTAGTTTCGCAAAGATCGTATCCTCGACTTTTTCGCGATCGGGTTTGCGCGGGAATAGCTCGCTCCGAAAATATTCGCTCAATGCCCGTTGATCTCCTTCTGAAGCGTACAGCAACTGGTCTGTGTTAGCCGCCAAAAGTTCACGAATAAAATTCTGTTTAAATTCGCTGCGATACTGGTTAAAGATTGAAGTAACCTTAGTGCCATAAACGACAATGGCCACAATCGCAGTGACGGCGGCACAAATGAGTCCCGGAATTATAAAAATCAGGAGGCCGATCAAGGACAGGACGCCTCCAACCCCCGCAATCCCCCAGGCCCAAACCATCGCCTCCTGACGCCGTTGCAATAATTCCTTGCGCTGGGATTCCAGAGCAGAAAGCTTGTCTTGCAATACGGAGATGACCTGTTCAATTGATTTCATAGATTCGTGGTCCTGGCTCGATTCCCGCTCGATTGCTTAGTTCAAGCTTGCAACACTTGGAGCTTGACGCTCAGACGTTTCAATCTCGAAAAAGGCCCTTCGCTGAAAGCCAAACCATTGAGCAACTAAATTGTGGGGGAACATCTCTACCCGATTGTTGAATTGTAGGATCGCCGCATTAAAGGATCGCCGTGCGGCAGAGATTTGCTCTTCACACTCCGTCAGCGACCGCTGCAAATGCAGCATGTTCTCTTTGGCCTTGAGGTCCGGATATTTTTCGACAACCACGCGCAATTGCCCCAAGGCAGATGTCAATTCCGATTCGGCAGCGAACCGCTGAGCGTCATTGGTTGCCGACATCGCAGCACTTCGCAATTCACTAACCCGTTGCAACGTTTCTGATTCGTGTTGCATGTACCCCTTGACCATCGCAACCAAATTGGGGATCAGGTCCCAGCGTTTTTTCAACATCACATCGATTGTGCTAAAGGCGTTGTCCGCCATGTTTCGATCGCCGATCAAACTGTTGTAGACGACCAATACAAACAACAGTGGAACGAACAGTAGTCCCGCAAGGGCGCAAAGAAGACCCGCCATAAAATTGCTACCCCAATCAAAATGTTATTTCACTTCCGGCATGTGTCGAGCGAAAACGTCCCGAAGCATAAAAAAGCCAATTCAAGTATGATCTCATTCTGGCCAAAAAAAGCATGTCCACAGACTAATCTAACATGGCCAGCACGACGTTCCAAGTTCACTCGTCGCTATTGTTACAACAGTCCTCAATTCAATCACTTCAGTCCATCGGCGGCAATAACGTCTTGATCGCATCGGGCAGCCAATCGATTAAGTCGCTGGCAATCAAAGAATATTGCGAGAATTTTTCGACGGCCAAATCGCCAGCCAACCCGTGAAGGTGTGCTCCGGTGACGGTCGCTTCAAATGGGTTTAACCCTTGAACTGCAAGCCCGCTAATGATTCCGGTCAAGACATCACCACTCCCGGCAGTCGCCATACCGGCGTTTCCCGTTTGGTTTTGCACGAGTCTTTCGCCGTCACAAATGATTGTCCTGGGACCTTTCAGCAACGCAACTACATTGTGCGACTTGGCAAATTTTTGCACGTGCTCCCTCGCCACGCCCATACTCCATGCCGTGTCTCCATTGAGTCTTCGGAATTCTCCCAGATGAGGAGTCAAGATTCTCGGTCCGGCATGTTCTGCCAAGTTCACTGCTGCATCGGCCAACAGATTCAAGCCATCAGCATCGACGACCACAAGACCTTCGTAGTGTTTGAATATTCTGACAACGAGACGTTGCAATTTCGGCTCACGTCCCAAACCAGGCCCCAACGCGATGACGGGCGTGCCACTAAGATGCTGAGCCCATGCCGCCAAATACTTTTCATCCTCCAAGTCGAGCTCCGGCCAAATTCCAACCATTAAGCAAGGGGAAAAACTAGCGACAAGTGGTTGAGCGGTCGCTGCGGTCAAAACCGTTGCCACACCGGCCCCAGACCGCAGGGCCGCCAATCCTACCAAGGCGGGTGCCCCCGACATCGGCAGAGAACCACCGACAACTACAACTTGTCCGCAGGAATGTTTGTGAGCATTCTCGTCGCGGTACGGCATTCTAGTCCAAGGCGACCTTTCGTTCACTCAATTTCCCTTCTTCCAAACACTCTCGGAGACCCCGGTCGCGACAATTGTCACGCTCACTCCCCGATGTTACCGCATGACCAAATCAACTACAATGTACAACCTGATTTGGGTGAGCAATTCTTGTTTTACAATATTGACGTTTATGAAAAAAAGTTGCGTTTTGGCTTATTCTGGCGGCTTAGATACCAGTGTGATTTTGGGCTGGTTGATGGAAAAAGGCTACGAAGTTCACGCTGTTTACGTTGACCTTGGGCAACCATGCGAAGACCGCCAGGCGATTCTCGACAAGGCCCGCAAGATTGGTGCGGCTTCGGCAGAAATCATCGACGCTCGCGAAGAACTTTGCCGCGACTTCGCGTTTCCAGTGATGCAGTTCCAAGCCAAATACGAGGGGATTTATCTGCTCGGAACTTCAATTGCACGACCGCTGATCTCCAAATGTTGTTTGCAATACGCTCGCCAAGTAGGGGCCAATGTGTATGCTCACGGAGCGACGGGCAAGGGGAACGATCAATGTCGTTTTCAATTGGCCGCCGAGGCTCTCGAGGCCAATGTGCAACTGTTGGCTCCTTGGCGAATGGAAGAGTTCCGAGCAGCCTTCCCTGGGCGGAACGAGATGATCGCGTATTGCGAAAGGCATAACATTCCAATTAAGGCCACGGCGAAAAAGCCCTACAGCAGCGACGAAAATGTCTTGCATATTAGCTATGAGGCAGGTGAGTTGGAGCGACTCGATGTCAGCGGGGTGAAGTTGGTTGAATTCGGAATGACCGTTGCCCCCCAAGACGCTCCGGAGAATGGCGAGTCCGTTACGCTCGATTTTGAAGCGGGAATTCCCGTCGCCGTGAATGGCGAACGTCTTTCGGCATTGGGAATAGTTCAAACGCTCAATCAAATTGGTGGTCGACATGGAATCGGACGGATCGATATGGTCGAAAATCGTTTTGTTGGGATGAAGAGTCGCGGCGTTTACGAAGCACCGGGAATGACCCTTTTGTACAATGCTCACCGCTATGTCGAACAGTTGACCATGGACCGTGATTTGATGCACTTGCGAGATCGACTTGCTCCAGAAGTGGCGGAGATGGTTTATTATGGTTTCTGGTACCATCGCAAGTTTGACGCTTTGCTCGCCTTCAATCGAGAGGCACAGAAAGATGTCAATGGATCGGTAACGCTTGACCTTTACAAAGGGAACATAGACATTGCTGCGAGGTCCAGCCCCAACAGTCTGTACGACGAGGCCATCGCGACCATGGAAGGTGGCGGTTCCTACAACCAAACGGACGCCGAAGGTTTCTTGCGCATTCAGGGCCTCCCCAGTCGCGTCCAGGCCCGAGTCGCTCCTCGCGGCTATTAACACGATCACGCGAACAGTTTTGAAAAACCTTTGACTAAGCGCCTATCCCAAAAGGGGTCAGGCCGTCTACGGCTAGGCAGCAAAAAAACGTTAAATTTCGCTTAGCGTCCAAAGGGTCTGACCCCTTTTGGGATAGGCTCTAAAATCAGGTGATAGATCAAGGCCTAATTAACGTCAAAATCTTTCAGAACCAGTTTTCCGTCGTTCAACAATTGTTGTCCGCATTTCGAACTGCAGAACTCCAGTTCTTAAATTGGGCTGACTTGCCAATTTATTGCGATCGTTGCTCTGGAAAAAGAAGATTTTCAGGAACGTCCCAACCATACCAGATCACGAAGGCTCCGGTAAAAAGACCACCGACCATACCTAGCACCGTTCCGATCAAGGAACCGAAAATCATCGATTCAATCCACAAGTCGCCCAAGCCAACCCCGACCCCAAAGAGAGCCGCCAACACGCCGAACATCAGGCAAGTCGCAACAAAGCCCACGCAACTCGCGAAATAAGCAACGAGCACCAGACTCAACGACTTAATCGCGACGATCGAAGTCTGGGCAACCGACAGAGTTTTGTCCTCTTGGCGAAATTTATCTTGAGCGATAATCGTGCGGAGGACTACCGGAGTACCGATCAACAGTAGCGCCATCGCCCCTTGTTCGGACCAACGAAAACAGGCGAGATAGACTCCTACAATCGTCACTGCCAAAAACAGGTGTGAGAGTGAAAAGCTCGCGCGGTTCCAAATTCCGGAAGTCAGTTTCATTTCTGATCTTGGTTGCTCACTTCATTTTGTTGTTTTTCTTCGGCCGCACTGAGGCGAACGTACAGCGGGCTTAATTTCCACAAATCGTCAAACTCTTCACGCTCAGCGCGTTCCTTCGCGAGTTCTGCGACAGTCCTTGCCCACGGAAGCCAGTTTTCTTCATTGCATAAATTTGCTGTCGTGTGCTGTGAGACCAACTTTATTCCTGTTCCTGCCACCACGTCGCACGGCGCGAGTTTGGTTTCCCACTCGATAGGGTCGAGAATTAATGTCTCCGATTTGTTCATCGCCAGTTTTTCATCATCCTTTGTAATCTCGTAGGCGGTCACAAAAAGTTGTCGCCGTTGAGCGTCCGTGAGTACCCAAATTTTTTTAGCTTGTCGTTGCCGTGCCTCCTCGAGATTTTGACGTGCGACAATATCGTGCGTCGGGATTGCGACCAACCGACACTGCGTGACATAGGACCAAGTTTTCGCCGTGACGCAAGCGATCCTGAGACTTGTAAACGAACCAGGCCCGATTGTTAGTGCCAAAATATCGATTTGGTCGGGCTTCAAATTGGCAGCCTGCAAAGCTTCGCCCAAAAAAGGGGTTAACGCCGAAGTTGAAGTCCGCACTTCGGTTGGGTTTATGGCCCTTTCGAAGCAGATTTGATTGTCGATCGTAATGGCCACCTCCAATCGTTTGGAGGATGCCTCCATGGCTAATATTCGCAACTTCCCCCCTCTTAATTGGCAACTTGTGGTAAAATATTTCGACCAGCGGAGCTTGGAAAATGTCGTTCGTGTTAGCCGGGAAACGGGGAAGAAGCCCCTGTCATCGGCCAACTCCGACGGCTAACAATGGAAAATTTCGGCCCATGTATCGGAGCAAAAGAATCAGTCCATGTCCGGGGCCGATAAAAGTTTACCATTTTTACGGTCAGTTAGATTGCAGGGAATTTGACTGATTTTTAAACTATTGTTGGTCACGTCGTGCAGGAGGCCTGCGTTACAACCCTCTTCGGTCATGGTTTTTGACTCCAATGCCGAACAAGTAAAGATCGTTTGAAAAAATTGAGTCGAAAATTTCGCGATAAAACGGAATTCGACAACACAATAATCGAAAGGCAACCCCGGTAGTGAAACGCGCTCTCATCAGCGACATCCATGGCAACGCGGAAGCTCTCGAAGCAGTTCTAGCACACATTCGCGGCCAAGGCGTCGACCAAATTTTTTGTTTGGGAGACATCATCGGCTATGGCCCCGATCCGTTGTTTTGCCTTGACACGATCATGAAGGTGGCCGATCTGACGATCTTGGGTAATCATGATCAAGCTGCTTTGTTTGACCCGCCTGGATTCAATCCTGTGGCTCTCAGAGCGATCATGTGGACACGCGGGCAATTAGAAAACGACCGTCGCGACATGCAAGTCTCTGACGCCCGCTGGGATTTTCTGGGGGAGTTGCCACGCCGCCACGACGAGGGTGCCTTCTTGTTCGTTCACGGTAGCCCAAGGGACCCCACCAATGAATACGTGTTTCCAGAACACATCTACGAACCCGTTCGAATGCAAGCCTTGTTTCAGCGAGTCGAAAAATATTGCTTTCAGGGGCATACCCACATTCCCGGAATTTTTACGGAGGGGGGAAAGTTCTTGACGCCCGCCACGCTCGGAGGTGTTTACGAACTGGGCGAAGAAAAAATGATGATCAACGTCGGCAGCGTTGGGCAACCCCGCGACGAAGACCCCCGGGCTTGTTACGTCGTGCTTGACACGGACCTAAATTCAGTGACTTTTCACCGTGTTGAATACGACGTTCAAGCGACTCGCAAGAAAATTCTGGGCCTTCCGGAACTCGACAATATGCTCGGCGAGCGATTGGTAACGGGACGCTAATCGGAAAATCGTCAAAAGAAAGAGCACGCCTCAATGATTTCATCTGCCGCCAAACCGATTGCAATCATCAGCGACATTCACGGAAACCTCGAAGCGTTGCAAGCAGTCCTCGCTCACATTGCCAGCCAAGGGATCGAAACGATTTATTGCCTGGGTGACGTCGTCGGCTATGGCCCCAACCCACGCGAATGCGTTGAGCATTGTTACGGGATGCAGTTATGCCTGCTCGGCAATCACGACAACGGAGCGCTGTTTGACCCGGACGGCTTTAGCAGCGGTGCCGAAAAAGCTATTTTTTGGACTCGCCGTCAACTTGAGGATCAGAGCCGATCAGGAATGCAGGAACGCTGGGCATTTTTAGCGAGGTTGCCACGAACCCATCGCGACGGTGACTTGATGTTTGTTCATGGTTCACCCCGCAGCCCGTTAAACGAATACGTTTTTCCGGAAGATATCTACAATCAACGCAAGATTGAACGCATCTTTTCTTTCATTCAAAAGTTTTGCTTCCAAGGTCACACACACGTTCCAGGGGTTTTTACGGAGAATTGCCGTTTCTATTCCCCTTCGGAAATCGGCGACACGTATGAGCTTAGCGACCAAAAGCTCATGATCAACGTTGGGAGTGTCGGGCAACCACGCGATGGAGACTCGCGGAGTTGTTATGTAACGTTGAACGGAACAACCGTCAGATTCCATCGAGTCCAATACGACGCAGAAGCGACCTGTCGGAAAATCTTAGCGATTCCTGAATTGGACGAGTTTTTTGGCAATCGATTACTTCAAGGCAAATAGCTCACGCCGCTCAGATACTTGCGAGCCCCGCCAAAACCCCCTAAATTCCGGCGAAATGCGGCAAAATCCCCTTTGCAAAGTCGCTCGAATATCGACAATGGGGGAACTGTCGCGACATGCTTTTAGTGGTTTCATTTTAGTCCCTTTTAACAGACTGGTTTTCACCGTGCCCCGTTGGCCAAATTGCCTTAATCCGTTGACATTTTTATTCACGGCATTTCTGATCAGTTTGGCGGTCTCGTCGAGCTATGCCGCATCATCGGCAATCGCCTTAGGCTATATCGTTCAGGAGCCAAATGAATCAACTGGAGTAGATCAAACTGATCAATCGCCGATCACAACAGATCCGCAAGCAATCGACCAATCCGACGAACTCGCCACTCTGCCCACTGAAAATTCCGTCGTTGCCGAACAACTCGTAACCCTGGGCTCGTTGAACTCCGATGGCAAACACCGCTATCTGGCGACCTTCAGCACTCGCGGTGCTACCCTGGTTCGTTTGGAATTAAACGCTCGCGATCACCGAGGAAATTATGTCTATCGTGACCTCGAGCATTTTGGCGGTTACTTGGGCAAACTCGAATTGACGACAACGACCGATGGACTCCGTGTCGGCTGCGCTGGCGAGGGTACTCCCGTTGCAGTTTCCGGAATTCGTGCGGGTGACTTTTTGCGGAAGTTTAACGACGTTCCCATTACTTCACGTTCGGACTTTCGCGAACTCCTCAAGAAGACTAAAACCGGTGAAGTCGTTCGAATCGAGTATGTCCGAGAGGGTTCTGGCGGTTCTCTTGAAACAAAGGTGGCTGAAGTCACTATCTCTGATCAACCCCTGGAAATGCTGGCCCGCGAAGTTGACTTTGTTGGTGAAGGCATCTCAAGTCCTCCCAGCTTCCGCGCTCAATTGCGTGCAATTAAGTCGGAAAAAGAATGGGTTCCGCTCGACCCTCAGATGATGACAGGAGTGTGGGAGTTTGAGAAACGTCGTGAGAATGGGAACGATATCATCGACTTCCACTACAACATCTCGGAAAAGGCGGCAGAAGAATTTGGCCTTGTTGGTCCGATCAAAATGACCAAACGATTCTCGCTGCCAATCCTGTCCGAAGAGCAAGTTCGCGATTTGACTGATCGCAGTTTCGACGTCAAATTTGAAGTGATCGTTCAAGCCCCTACCTCGACAACTGAGCAAATGATCGGTCTCGAAATTAACGGACCGACCGGAGCCACGACGGAGGGATGGTGGTACCAAAACAAAATTCACGGTTCAACCACGGCCTTGTTTTACATCGCGGGAGCAAGGGACATCGTGAGTTCTACGGCCTATAATCCGTATAAATTCAAGGGCTGCCCTCAGATTGTCGACGACACGTTAAAGACAAGCCGAGTCCAATTCATTATCGACCCGCCGTTGCACCAAGGGGCCGACCCTCGTAAAAATGAACTCAAATTCCTCAGCGTTGATACTCAGTATTTCAACCTGTCTTTACTGCCCGTTCAGGCCGAAACCAATTCGGAAGAAACCTATCAGTGCTATAGTGCCATCGCATACGCGGCGTCCTCGCCGATCACGCGAGCGAACGCACGTTACGCTCGCCAAGTGGACTGTTCGTTTGTCCTCTTTGACCAACTGATAATCCCCGCCGGGGGAGAGTATCGCCAACAATTCGAGATCTTCGCCGGGCCCAAAAAGTCGGCCCTGCTTTCCAAGTATGGACTTGAAAACACTCGCGTTTTTGGCTGGTTCGGTTGGTTCTCACAATTTTTATGCTGGTTATTGTCTGTACTTTATTGGGTCACCTTTAAAACCAGTTACGGCTTGGCGATTATTTTGTTGACGGTCATCGTGCGAATGGCGATTTATCCGTTGAGTCGCAAGGCGGCGATGAACGCGCAAATGATGCAATTGTTCGCCCCAGAACTGAAGGCAATTGCAGAAAAATACAAAGACGACTTGGAAAAACGAGGACTCGCCCAGCGAGAGCTTTTCCGCAAATACAAATATAATCCAGCGGCGGGATGTCTCCCGGCTTTTCTGCAAATTCCAATTCTCATCGGTCTGTACAAGGGACTTTCGGTCGACATCGCTTTGAGGGACCAGTCCCTAATTCCGGGCCTGTCATGGTGTTCGAATTTGGCTGCACCTGACAAGTTGTTCTATTGGAAGGATTACTTGTGGTCGTTTTTGGGAAATGAAACTGGATGGCTCGGCCCTTACTTTAATATCCTCCCGATCATCACGATCGTCCTGTTTCTAATTCAACAAAAGATGTTCATGCCACCACCGACCGACGAACAGCAACGGATCACTCAAAAAATCATGACCTACATGATGGTGTTCATGGGGGTTTTGTTCTTCAAGGTGCCAGCCGGTTTGTGCGTGTATTTCATCACATCGAGCACCTGGGGGATCATCGAGCGAAAACTCCTCCCCAAGCCGACCCTCCCCGAAGATCGTGTTAAAGAAATCCAATCCGGTTTCTCGTCCCAAAAAGGTTCGGCGTCACCGGAGCCAAAAATTAACCCGCGAGACCAACGCGGTGAACGCTCGAAAGGCACGGAGAGCACCGGTGGAGGTGGATTCTTCGATCGTCTTCGTGAGGCTGTGGAAGCCGCCCAAAAGAAAAATGCAACTATCGTATCGCCGGAAAAAGAACGTGAAAATCGTGAGCGGCGAAAATCTCGCAATCGCAAACGCTCGTAAACATGCTGGACCTCACGACCCACGATACAATTGCCGCTGTCGCCTCGGCACCGGGAGCTGCGTCTCGCGGAGTTATTCGAGTATCCGGCCCTGATGTCGCCAGGTGTTTATCAGCGATTTCCTCGGCGAGAGAACAGATCGATGTATGCTGCTTGTCACGGGTGCCAGCGTGCTTCTCTACGAGTTTGCGTATTGATGGTGCTCGGCAGGTGCCTGCGGAAGTCTTGTTCTGGCCAACCTCCGCATCGTTTACGCGGCAGCCTGCCGCTGAAATTCATACCTTTGGTTCACCCCCGATTCTGGATTTGATTCTCCAGCAATTGTTTCGTGCAGGCGCTCGGGGAGCACGACCGGGAGAATTCACCCTCAGGGCGTTTTTAGGAGGCCGGATCGATTTGACTCAAGCGGAGGCGGTAATCGCTGCCATTGATGCTGTTGACGAAAAGAACTTTTTTCAAGCAATTTCTCAACTCGCTGGCGGATTAGCAAATCCATTGACGAAGTTAAGGTCTGAATTGCTTGACTTGTTGGCTGACATCGAAGCCGGGCTCGATTTCGTTGATGAAGACATTTCGTTCGTCTCGCAAGAAACCATCGAACAAGTCTTATCTCAAGCACTTGCCGATTTGCGACAACTTAGAGCCCAGCTCGAAAAACGCCAAGAGCATCGCGTCACGCCACGAGTTGTGCTGGCCGGTCGTCCAAATGCAGGGAAAAGCAGTTTATTGAATCGGTTAGCTAACCAATGCCTAGCGATTGTCTCTCCCCAAGCAGGAACCACACGAGATTGTGTTTCAACAACGATCCAGCATAACGACTTTTCGATCGAAATTGTCGACACCGCTGGTTTAACCGACGAAACGATTCAAGAGGACTCCGTTGTAATTGAAAATAGATTCATTGATCGCGAAGTGCAACGATTTGCTTCAACAGAACTTCAACGTGCAAATCTACTCCTGTGCTGCATCGACCCAAGCGATTTCCCTTCGCCGGCTGAATTGGCAAGCTGGTTAAGTCAACCGTCTTGCACTGCCATCTTGGTGATTACAAAATCGGATTTGAAACCATTCGTTTCGCCATGTGAAGGGGTGGAACGATTGACCAAGGAATTTGAACGATTGTCAGGTCAGGACTCGACTTTTCAGCAGCGGGCTAGGAACGCCCCAAGTTCTAAAGCGGACTTGCAGCATCAATTCGAAGTGAGTGCGGCTACTGGTCAGGGGATCAATTCCCTATTGGATCGGATCGTTCAGAGTTTAACTGCCGATCGCGCCATGGCAGAGCACTTGCTGGACTGCGGCGTGAGGTGCCTAGAAGCGATCGATCGAGCCTCCGAGGCTCTAATTGCTGCGAATAATTCGGCCGTAGAAAACCACGGCAATGAAATGGTCGCTACCGATTTACGTACCGCTCTCGACTCAATTGGCGAAATGACCGGAGCCGTTCATCATGATGAAGTTCTGGATCGCCTTTTTAGCCGCTTTTGTATTGGTAAGTGAATGAAACGGATTTCGATAAAAATTTGGTACAATGATATCGGACGTTGACCACTTGCCGCTTTAAATTTTGTCCCCATAAATTGACTTGGAACATGACCAAACCATTGAAACTTGTTTTGTTATTTTTGTTTCTCCTCGTGGCCCCTTCTTTGAAGTTGGCGATTGCCCAAGAGGTCGGCGAACAGGTTGTGATTATTGAAAACTATGATACGAAGATCGTTGACAAAATCACGGGCCGGGTCAATTCGGGCGAGATTCACCGCCTAATTGGGGTGGAATCCTTAAATCAAACTCGATGGTTTCATGTCGAAGGAGTTCGCGGTTGGTTTCCGGGACGGATCGCCCTCTCGCTCAAGTCGGCTGAGCAGCACTTCTCTCAATTGTTGAGTCGCAACCCCCAAGACGCGAGTTCCTTGGTTGCCCGCGGCTCAATTCGTTTTGAATTAAACCGCCCTGATGAGGCCTTGGTTGATTTTGACAAAGCCCTTAAATTGAGTCCAAATTCTCCATTGATTCTCAACAATATGGGGCGGGCTATGCGAGCGAGGGGAAGTCTACGCGAGTCTTTGGGGCTATTTTCCGAAGCGATTAGAATCGATCCTAAATACACTTTTGCCTACCATAATCGCGGACTCGTATATTACGAACTTCAAGAGTACCAGCAGGCGATCCAGGATTTCAAAAAGGCTATTGAGCTAAACCCGAACGATCCGTGGTTCCATATCAATTGTGGCCATGCCCAACATGCAAACCAAGATGTCCCGTCGGCTTTGAAAAGCTATCAGGCGGCAGAAAAACTCAATCCGAAAATCCCCGAAATTTTCATCGGTCGCAGTCATGTTTTCCTAGAACTCGACGATCTACCCCAGGCTTTGGCCGCGTCGAGCAAGGCCGTTGAGTTGGCACCTGCGGATGCTGTTGCCCAGAATTCACGCGGTTGGATTCACTTTAAAAATGGAAGCCTAGACCTTGCGAAAGCTGATTTTGATCGAGCGGTTGAGTTGGACCGCGAATTCCCCTTGCCCTACTCAAATCGAGGGATCACTCATACGGAACTGCGGAACTTCGATGCTGCGTTGCAGGACTTCCAGCGGGCGTTAGAACTACAACCGGATTCTGCGCTTGTATACTTCAATCGAGGAAACGCGTATTTTCATTCGGAACAATGGGATCTAGCGAAAGCCGACTATGAGAAGGCAGGTGAGCTTGCACAGGAAATGCCTGAAGCGATTGGAGGGCTCGCATGGTTTTTTGCCACCTGTCCGGAAGATTCCCACCGCGACTCCGAGCGTGCTTTGCTCTACTCGAAAAAATTAGAAGAAATTCAACCCGACGATGCGAAGACATTTCATATTCTCGCGGCTGCTTATGCCAACGCTGGGAATTTCCAAGAAGCCGAACTGAAGCTTGGTAAGGCCATCGAATTGACCAAACCTTCTGAAGTCAAAGCTTTAACTCGATACAAATCCGACCTGAAGAAGGTTTCGAATCAACAGCCAATTCGATTCGGACAAGACTAAAGGCTTCCCTAAAATCGCCGTAAATTGATGAAAGCGCATTAGCAATTTATCGTCTTTGTCCTCTTCTGTGTCGTCCTCTTCTGTGTCGTCATCGTCTTTGTCGTCATCGTCTTCGTCGTCTTCGTCGTCATCACCCATTTCGTCCTCTTCCAATTCGTCGTCGTCATTGACGCCGTCGTCATCGCCACTTTTTTCCTCGTCGTCATCCTTTTTTTGATGGGTCTCATTTTCCGAACGTTTGCGGGCAACTTCGTCATCCTGTGTCGCGTTCGAATCAATTTCGTCATTTGTTCGAGCATCGTTTGGTAGAGATGTTGAAGTCTTCGACGTACTCGATTCAAAAGGTTGGTCTAATGTCGCGCCCAACCGATAGGTCAGGCGTTCGATTCCGGATTGTGTTTTTCGTTCAATGACGACTTGACGTCCTTCAATAGAAATCACCGTCCAAGTGCTATCGTCAAGCTTAAATGACTCACCAATTTTGACATGCATCATCCCGTTTTCATTGGCTTTGTTGTTGACGAACAAAACATCTCCCGACCGACCGATCAAGTAAGTTGTTGTAGCGTATAGAAACTTTGGTTCGGGTTTGCGAGTTTCACGGGGACGAGCACGGGTAACGTCAATATTGACAGTTTTTTCAACGGTTTTTTGCGGGACACCAGAGTCCGTGACGGCAACCTTTAGTCGATACCGTCCCGGAATAACTGCCGGTGCAAACACCGACGCCTCGCGAGCTTCGGGATTTCGCTGCACGAATTCAATGCCCGGCAAATTCGAATCGATGACTTCGAATTTAAGCAAGTCGTTTGGGTCATCGTCGTTCGCTTTCACCGAGAAATTGACGTTAACAGTATCTCGCCCTTCCGCGATTTCGAAACTTTCCTCCGAGGTCGTTATTCTCGGTGGCGTATTTGCAGGGCCGAAAAAATCACGGGCCAAAATTCTACGCATTTTCTCTTGAGAATCAGTTGTCGCCTCGCGAACCAATTCCAAAAACTCACGACTGCTCGGAGCATCAACCAACCGTAGCAACTGGATGTCCAAGTCCAAACGCAGAGTCCGATCCGAGTCACGTCCTGCGGTTTTTTTGATTTCAATCGTCTTGATGCGGTGAAGGACATCAAGCCGATGAAATCGGTCCAGGAAATCGACAATTTGCTGAAGAGTGCCATTGGCCTTCACTTTGTAGGTGAATTCTTCGGCAACCGTTTCAGGTCGTTGGCCAACACCTGCGGTGATTGGGTTGCTGGAGCTAACCGAAGTGACGGAGTCTTGGCGAAGCTTGCTGTTTTCAATTTCTCGCTCCAACCAGTTTTGGTATTCTCGTCGCGACTGTTCATCCGCCGGCGCACTCAGATTTGCGTAGTACAAACGTCGTTCCTGAGCCTGAACCAGTTGAGCTATTTTTTCTTGTTCATCCTGCACTTGATTCATCAAGCCGCGTTTTTCGGTCCGCAGCTTAAAGTAGTAACTGCTGAATGAATTCGCCATCCAAAAAACCAGCGCAATCGGCAGCAGGCCGCCAACGAGCATCGCCAGTTTTTTTTCCCGGGGTGACATGTTCTTAAACATGAGAACGACTTTCCTGAGTACAGTTTTGAGCGGCTATTCTGGTGAGGTGGTTTCGGACAGTTTTTGGGTGTCGCGTTGCAATCGCTCTAAGGCTCTTTTGGCAGCGGCTTCTTGAACTGCTCGCGTGCTTTCAAACACGTCGATATGTTTTGTTATTGGCCCCTCAATTTTGTAGGGGTAATCCGAGTTCTTGCTGTCATCATTTATCTTAAACGGCGGAACATAGTAAGGGCGTTCAGCAAGGCTGCTTTCGAGGGCCGCCTTGGCAAAAATCGTGCGGACATTTCCCACCAACGAAACTGTGGCCAACGACTGCCGCTGACTTCCTTGCGTCCCTCGTACCTCTTGCGAAATTCGGGCGTTAACGGAGTTCAAAACCACGTCATCACCCGTCTCAAGACGCCGACTCATCTCGGAGAATTCTTCCAGCCAATTGATACGTTCGGCATTCCACACGTCGATCGCTGCGACCTCTGCAATTCGCTGCGAGGCGCTTGCTTGATTGACAGGCTCAGTTGCGGTTTTGATGGTTTTCAATTCTTGCGTGAGTCGAGCGATCGCTTGTTTTTCAGAGTTTGCCAAATACCAACCAAATCCAACAAGGAACAATAAAACGGCCGCCGAAAGTGCCGCCCAAAGCAACATTCGCTTCTTGTCAAATTGTTTGACTTCAACTTTTCTGGGATTGTTAAAATCAACTTGCACGCGTTTGGGATCAATCAAAGAGAGTGCAGCTCCCAAAAGAGCGACGGAGTTTTCAATGGGTTCCGTTGTTTGACTTGGTAAACTTAACTGCGATTGCCTTAAATCAGAATCTGAAAGAATTTTAACCGGTGCAATTTTTCCCAACCGCTGTTTAAGAACCGGATCGGCAGCGTTTGGACCGATCAGCACAACACGTTCAATCGTATCCGCTTCAAGCGTCTTGGGCGTCAAGAGAGCCGTTCGTTCGATTTCCACGACGGCTTCATTCGCAAGCTCGGCGGCGTCGCTTCCGCCCAGCAAAACGCTCCTCGTCGAACGCACCATGCCATCCTTCAAGATCAACACATCAAGCGTCTTGCCGGAGCGTTGCGCAAACAAGGTAATCCCATTTTCAGCAAGCTGACCCTCCACAGCAGCAGCTTGGCAAAACGTGCGCAATAGTAGTCGCCGAAGCTTTAACCCCAAGCTGTCAACAAGTTTAACAATTTCCGAATGTTGCGAACCTCGTAACGCAGTTGCCAAAACCTTTCGTTCGACAGTCTCGTCATTCGAGAACGGAACAAAATCAAATGGCCACTGATCCGTTAACGTCGCAAACTCATTCCTCGCGACAAATCGCAACAGTTCTGGCAACTCTGCATTGGGAACCGGAGGGGTACTCATTTCCCGAATCTCAACGGACCGGCGATTCACAATGATATCGACATCTCCCTTGGAGATTCCTTGAGCGTTTAAGGCCAACCGAATTGAATCCGACTGTTTGCTCAGCGCCTCACTTTCATTTAGGGGGATGGTAAAAATTCGCGAGAACTTTGCCGACGTCACAGAGGTAGTCACCTCTGCGACCCGCAACAGCCCTTCGTCGATCTCAATAATGATTCTTTTGGCCATGATTTTACCTAGTTAATCCAACCCCTAATACATCTAAAGAGTATCCGCTTTGAAGGTGACTTTTGTCCCTCCAGAATAAAATTCTAGGAATTGACACGGTCGTATCAATTATGACTTCCGCCCGGTTAGTTCCTATACCGTCATCAAAAAATCCGACAACTTCTGCCTGATAAACGTCTCCGCGAGCACAAATAAACGGTAACATCGTTCGCATCGTGGTCAAATCGACGATTCCTTCGACCAGCAGCCATGTTTCAAACTGGCGATTCAGGTCCGCTCCGTTGGGGTCATCCAACTCGAATTCGCGGACTTGAATGATCCGGTCAAGAGCCTCTTCGGTCATCCCTGGTACCCCGGCCAAGATCAACCGCGAGGCCTGCATGACGTTGATACGACCCGGAATCGTGTCCCCCTCAAAAGTCGTCGCATTGCTCATCAAGATCGGCAAATTGAAACCGAGCGACCCCAGCGTTATTGGTGACCGAACCACAAGAGTCTTTTCTGGATCCTCCGGATCCTCGACGGTCGTAAACGCATCGACAAGGTCAAGGATCTGCGTAAAGGTGAATGCTGCTTCTTTCGTCGTGTCGACTACAAATGGAGCACTGGCCCTGACGGCATTTGCTTCCTCTTCTTCGTCAGGAGTGTATGGGCCATTAATTCGATATTGAATAATAAATTTGGACCATTCCTCATTAAAGCTACCTCGCAAATCGGTGTACAACTGATCCAAACTTTGGTTGTTCAAATTGACTCGTTTTAATCTTTCGGAGTTGAGGTTGCTTTCCTTGCTGAACAGCGTCAGATAGTTTGCCCAACCCAACATCATGTCGGTATCAATTCCACTTGCGTCTCCCAATTCATGATCGTCGATGATTCCATTCCGATTAGAGTCAGCGCCGAACAACAATTGAGCTGTCACGTCTCGCACGAGCAGTAGTTCGTCGATGCTGTCCAAGGGACCATTTTTGGCAGCGTACGGTGGACGCTTCCCTGAGTAGTAGCCCGATTCGCAACCGTAATCCCGAGTGTCATCATCTGAGTCGATAAAATCGATGATCGCGTCCGCAATTTCTTCCGTCATCTGCGGCAGAGTCATTAGGAGTTGGCGCGCCCCACCCGGATACCAATTGTCAACAAACGGCAGAGTATTAAGGTTGATCTTTGTTGATTCATTCACAAGGCCATATCGAAACCCTGCCGGACTCCCATTGTTGTCCATGTTCGGTGCTACAATCGTGAAACGCCCGATCAACTCCGGATCGTTGGGGTCAACCCCAACGACCACTCCTTGGAAGCCCATCATCGTCGGATTGTCCCAGACCCCTCCCCGTTCGCGAACGGTGGCGAAGTCGCCTGCTAAATAAAGTCGGGCATAGTCAACGCCTGAATCGACCAGATATTTAGATTGTACTTGCCGTCCAAGCAATCGTGCCGAAGCGTCTTCGGACATCATCAGGCTCGTGAAGGCGTAAGCCGCCAGGCTGAGCATTACAATTACCACCAAAACGAGTAGCAGCAAAAATCCTTGTCGGCGTTTTGCGTTTAAGCGCGCGTGCATCACTCACCCTCCGCTGGAGCTTCGGCAGCAGGCAAATGCACGACCAAACGATGCGTTTCCAAATCTAACAAGTCGTTAAATGAAAACTGCCGGTCCAAAGCCGTACGGTTCGGATCGAAAATTACGGTGAGTTCAATCGCTAATGGAAATCCGCCGGTATCTTCAGAGTTCCAGGAGGTATTCCAATCGGATCCATCAAAGTAACGAAAACGGATTTCGATGATCTCCGGAGCTAAAAGCGTCGCGTATTGATCAACTTGTAAACTTTGCGCACCCGAGTCACCGTTATAAGCCGCAACCGCGCGATCAATCTGTCTTCGATACAGACCTCCCAATGCAGAAATCCTTGGCTCGAACTCAGTTGCCATTCCAAATACGGGAGGGTTTGGCGAAACAAAAAACGATACGGTCTTAACATCTGAACCGGTTTCCGAGCCCACATCGCCGCCCGTTAGCAATGCATGATATTGGTCGAGGCGTGGTAAGCGGCTTATATCAATTGAGAGCGTCGAGGCATCCCCGACTAGCGTCGGGCGATATGCCCCAGAGTCTTCTGATTCGGTGCCTGATTCGGCTCCTGATTCGGACTCTGCCGCTTCCTCCTCGCCTTCACCGCCACCCATGCCCGGCAATACTCCGGCCAGTTCCTGAGTCATCGACAGATTCTCGATTCCAGAAACATCGATCGCTTTGTATTGCAAACCAGCCCTCACATCACTGGCCATCATCATTAAGACGCTGCGAACTACTTGCTTTTGTTCCAGCGATCGTTGGTGCCTATTAAGGTTGAGCAGAAATACATTGATTGCTGCGGTAATCGCAGCGACGACAATTACCGCCAGGGCCAAAGCTAAAATGATTTCCAGCAACGAATACGCAGCACGATGATGATTCTGTGAAGGTCTATTCTTCATGGCCTACGGAGCCTCATCGGGATTGAAGTCTGGATCGGGCATGAACCGGACGATTGACATCGAGATGGGAGCTGTTGAATTCGACGATTGTCGAACCGTCACGGTTACCGTCAGAAGGCCGAGTTGAATCGACGGCTGTACATCCACTGAGAAATTCCAATTTGGATTTTCCGGCATGCTACTCATCCCAGAACTCTGAACCGCCAGGGCTCCCGCAGCGATCTCGGCCATCTTCGCGTCACATAACAACGCTGCTTCGGTTCGCAATCGTCCCGAGATTGCGGCCCGGTAGCCGACATTGAGTAGCTCAACAATCGCTACCATTGAAACTCCTAGGATCGCAATCGCGAGCACCACTTCAAGCAGGGACAAACCTGACTTCGGAAAATGTGGTTGACGTATGGTTCTCATCGCTGCCCTTCTTCCATCAGCGAAACTCGTGAGGTTCCGGTCAAACTTCGCAGGACAACTTGTTTCATTTCACCACGATCATTCACCAAAATGACACGAGCATCTTGACAAGTTCCATCGGGGTAGAACAAAACGGGGCGGACGCCAGAATTCCCCCCTCCTCCGGCGGTCATGCTCTCAAATTCAGATCGGGAATTTGCAACCGCTTCGGCAGCCGCAAATCGAACGCTGCGCGGTAAGACTCCGTCGTCACTTACTAGATTAGTTGTCATGTCAAACTCTTGCTGGCCCATCGACATCACACGAGGATCATTTGCTAATTTGTCAAAATCCTGCACCACCATCCGGTTGCCGCCTGGAGCAAACAACAGAGCCTGGACCTTCCCACTACGAATCGCTCTAACTCGGGCGCGAGCCATTTCCGCCCGTACCATATCACAGCCCTTGTCCAACCCTTGTCCCGAAACTGCACGCAATAGAGCGGGGCTTGAAAGACTGGCCACTAAAATCAAAATTCCCAGAACCAAAATGAGTTCCAGTAATGTGAATGCGTTTCGCCTGATATATGACCGTCGTGCATATTCGCGGCCGCACCTCAACGTCCCGCCGAACTCGCGAGTCGATGGATCGCGAGTTGATGTGGTTTTGAATTGGTTACGATTTGAGGACACGATGCAAAATTTTGGAAGATATGTGTAATACAAAAAAACGACCAAACCCGCTCGCGGAATCTGGTCGCTAAACAATTTAATTCACGAAACGCGAGGCTATCGACCGGCGTTTGGGTCAACGTCGTCCGCCGATCCCATTTGACCATCCGGGCCGTTCGACGTGATGTTAACGATGTCGTTCATTTCGTCGGCCGAGTAATTAAAAGGAAACCCCCAAGGATCCAAGGGGACTCGCCCGTCTTGCAAATAGGGGCCCCGCCATTGTTGCGGAGTCATTCCTGAAGGAACTGTGACCAAATCATTTAACGAAGCCGGATAACGTCCGACATTAAGTTTGAACATTCGGCATTGCTGTTTCAAAGTCGCGATTTGAGTCAATGCGGCGTCTCGTTGTGAGTTGCGTTGAACTTGCATCACGCCCACCACAGCCAACGAGGATAAAAGAACCAGGATCGCCATCACCAAGATCAGTTCCAACAAAGTGAAACCGGCGCGGCGTCGGCGTAAACCTCGGCGTGAATGCTTCATCATCATTATTTTTCTCCCAAGAAATCTTTTGTGTTTTGGCCCAGTCGTCAAACTTGAGGCCCTGTGTAGTTTATTTCGCTTTTACTTGCCCAATTGGACTATGGTTTCAACGCACTACTCATTTTCATAATCGGCAATAACAATGCCATTACGACAAACAAGATGATGCCCGCCATGATTAGCAGCAGCAATGGTTCGAGCAATTTGACCATCAAGTCCAATCGTCGAGTTGTTTCCTTTTCCAAATCTACAGCGATTCCCACCAAAACCGTGTCCAAGGTGTTGGACTCCTCGGCTACCGCAATCATCTCCGTGACGTTTTTCGGAAACCGACCTGACTGAGCCAACGGTTCCGAAAGAGCTTGTCCGGCAGTAATATTATCCGTCGCTCCGGCAATCGCTTCTGACAGGACCTTATTGCCTGCCGCTTCGCGACTGATATCCAGCGACTTCAAAATCGGCACGCCATTTTTTAGGAGCGTTCCCAAAATCCGGCAAAACCGAGCCACCGCCAAATTTTGGAAAATCCCACCAAAAAGTGGCAACTTCAATTTGATTCGATCTGCCAGCACTCGGCCTTGAGGGCTATTTAATTGAATGCGCACTAGCAGGAAAAGTATCGCTAAAATTGCAAAAATTATCCACCAATAACGGTTTAACCATTTACTAAAAGCCAGCAAAAGATCGGTGGAATAGGGCAAACTTCCCTGCCGACGTAACTCGTTAAACATCTCATCAAACCGGGGAACCACAAAAATCAGCAATAGCGATACAACCAACGTTCCGGCAGTCGCCAAAACAGTGGGGTAAATCAACGCTCCGACAGTTCGAGATTTCAACTCCGATTGCTGTTCCGTAAATAACGCGATGCGTTCCAGAACCTCATCCAAAAAGCCACCTTCGCCCCCCGCGCGAGTCATGTTGACGGCCATTTCATTGAAGACTTTGGGGTGTCGCGCAAAAGCGTTCCCTAGCGTTTCCCCGTCTTCGACCTTTGAAATCACATCATCCAGCGCATTCTGCATCGCCTGGCTAGAGGACTGTTCCCGCAAGATCGCCAAGGACCGCAATAGCGGCACGCCATTTTTTAGCAGAGACGCGAGTTGGCTATAAAACGTCGCCATCCGCTGCGGGCTGACTCCGCCACCCAACGACACGGCTGCACTAGGCCGCTCGGCATCAATCGACACCGGAAACAGTGCACGACCGGTCAACAGGTTGATGACATCACGCTCGGTGGCCGCCGTCAGCGTTCCGGTAATTTTTTGGCCCTGACGATCTCTAGCTACATAACTGAAGTTGGGCATTGAACATTCCTCGCTTAAACAATGCCGCGATCACTTTTGGTGATCCGCACGACTTCTTCTACTGATGTCGAGCCGGCAATCGCCTTTAGCCATCCATCGTCCCGAAGTGTTTTCATTCCGTCTTCCACCGCTGCTTTTTTGATTTCCCAAGAACTTGCCCTCGCTTGTGCCAACTCGCGCACTCGCTCGGATGAAATTAGTAACTCGTAAATCCCCAAACGCCCACGATAACCAACTTCGCGGCACTCACGACAGCCCTTCTCGCGATACAACTCTCCATCGCCAAGTTTCTCCCAAGGAAAATCTTTGGGCACATCGTCCTTCGTGGGACGGTAGGGGAACTTGCACTTCATGCACAGGCGGCGAACCAAACGTTGTGCCATGACCGCCTCGACCGTACTTGCCACCAGGAACGGCTCGACACCCATATCCACCATGCGCGAAAAAGCACTCGGCGCATCGTTCGTGTGCAAGGTGCTAAACACCAAGTGACCTGTCAAAGACGCCTGAATCGCGTTTTCTGCGGTCTCTAAATCCCGAATCTCCCCGACCAAGACCACGTCCGGGTCATGGCGCAAGATACTCCGCAATGATGCGGCAAACGTCAAACCAATTTTCGGATGGACTTGGATTTGGTTGATTCCTTCGAGTTGATACTCAACCGGGTCTTCGGTGGTGATGATCTTTGTTTCGGGACTGTTGATTTCGATAAGAGAACTATACAACGTCGTCGTTTTTCCAGAACCGGTTGGCCCCGTCACCAAAACAATTCCATGCGGCATGTCGATCAATTGACGAAATGGGCGATAGGTGTCCTCATCCATCCCCAAGTTCCGCAGGTCAAACTTCATCGCCCCTTTATCCAAAATACGCATGACGAGTCCCTCGCCATGGATCATCGGGATCACCGATAAACGAATATCGATCTCGCGACGACGGACTTTGATTTTGATACGACCGTCTTGCGGAAGTCTCTTTTCGGCGATGTTGAGCCGAGCCATAATCTTTAGGCGGCTGATGATGGCCGATTGGAAATGGTTGATCTCCGGCGGGACCGGTTGTTGATGCAAGATACCGTCAATTCGATAGCGGACCACGACACCGCTACCTTGTGACTCGATATGCACGTCGCTCGCGCGCATTTCAACGGCTTCGAGCAAAATTTCGTTGACCAAGCGAACGACGCTGGCCTCTTGAGCTTGTTCGCTCAGTTCCGATCCATCCGTCTCGATGTCCTCGAGAAACTCGACTCCTTCTTCCGCTTTTTGCTGAATCAAACCTTCGATGGTCTCACTTGCCATCCCGAGATGGGTTTTGATGAGGCGGGCTATTTCAATCTGATCGGCCAACACAGGTTTGACGTGCAACCCAGTTAGTGCGCTGATTTCGTCCAGTGGGAATAAGTTGAACGGGTCTCCCGTAGCGACAACCAAAGAACCGTTCTGCCTTGATACCGGAAACAACGATTCTCGATAGATGATCTTTTGCGGGAAATCGTCCAATAAGCTGAGATCGACTTTTGTTTCAGTCAAATCGATGTAGGGCAAACCCAACTCTTCAGACGCAGCGGCCAAAATTGCCGCCCGATCCAGTTCGGGTTGCAGCAACAGCCATTGAAAGAAACCCTGTCCAGACTCGCGAACTGCCTGTAGGTGTTGTTCAGTAATTAGTTTTCGTGTTGCAAGGGCTTGGCAGATATCCATCTGGTTTAGCTCATTTCAATGCCAAAAAGGGAGGAAGTATCTGTCGCAATCAGAAAAATCGGACAGACAATGACAGATAAACGAAACGGTCCAGCCCCCGTCCGAGTATTGATTAACGACGCATCCATTATCAACAGAATATCGGAACCCTGCAAGAAACGCACCTCGATGGGGTGAGGAGTGGGATGCGTCACTTGATCTGCAGGTGCGTTTCTTGCGGGGTTCCGGGCCCACGTTTAATTAAACCACCCGAATGGGTGGAGGTGTCGAAGATTTGAAAAAAAATTAAAAAAATTAGGTGTCATTAAAAAGAACGCATCTTTTTCCAATAAAAGCCCGCATTCACGTTGGATTTCTAGAAAGGCTATTATCCGTCTCAGTCGCAAAAGCAACCGTTTTTTACGCATGTCCCCGCAAACTATGGGTTGAACGAGTGTGCTTGAGGAATCCCAGGCGAAGTGTTATTTTTAAGGCGACAGCCTCAAATTCCTCGCTAATTGCGGGATTCCTAGGCACTTCTCGCTTAACGCCACCATGCGAGGGCGATTGTAGCGGAAGCCGTCAACGGCTTTCGTTCGTTTTTTCCGAATTTTTGAAGCCACAAAAGTCTTGGCGACGTCCGCTACAATTTTCTCGGGCCTTTTTGGGGGTTTTGTTGGCGTTCGGCGAGAAGTGCCGATTTTTTCATCATTTTGAGTAGGCGTTACAAAAAAAGACGCAAGGCATTTCAGCCTCGCGTCAGTGGATTTCCTTGGTCGAAAAGGGTCGTGATGTATTAACCCAGTCGCTAGACCTTTGTTTGGAATTAAAAATCGCTTCGTCCGCGGCCTTGTCCGCCGCGATCTCCACCCCTGTTATCACCGCCTCTATTATTTCCGCCTCGATTGCCCCCGAAATTGAATTGATTTTGGCCGAAATCGAATTCATCACCAACCATCTCTTGATACTTCTTTCGTTGGTCAGCGTCGAGAACACCGAGAATTCTCTCCATGGCCTTTTTCTGGATTTTTGCAGTTTCTTCGCGAACAAATTCTTGGGCCTTGGCCGCTTCTTCTTTCAACTTGTCTTCTTGAGAGCTGGTGATGTTAAGTTCCTTTTTAATCTCATCGTTGTCGAGTAAGCCTTGCCCCACGCTACCACCAAATCCGCGAATTCGGGTTTGGTTATAGAGTTGTTTAAAGCGACGACGTTGATCGGGAGTCAAGATTTCGTCGATGTCCTGCTCTAAATCCTTTGTAATTTGTTCCATTTTGGGACGCAGACCTTCCATCGCCTCTCGCCAATCGCCCCCCGCACCCCCTCCACGCATGTCGCGGAAGAGTTCTTGCATTTTTTCACCCATCGATTGTTGGAGTTCTTCCAGTTCCCGAACTTGGCTGTCAACCAAATCAAGTTCCTCGCGTACCCGATCATTCATGAGCAGGAAGGCAGAGCCCATTCCGCCTCCGGCCACCATCATGCGGTTTCCACCTGCTTGACCGCCGCCACCGAACCCACCTCGACCTCCAGGTGGCTGTGCAATGGCTGCCGATTGCAAAATAAACAAGCCGAAAGCGGCGCCTAAAACGATTCGATAAAGCATTTTGATTCTCCTCAAACTGACATTTGCCCAGAAAATTGCGGCATTAACAAACTAATTTTTACTAAACTCCACAGCATCGCGAAACAGCCATCTCCCGATTAGCCTCAAAATCGGTCGTCATATCCTTAATACTACGAATTCAGGATGCCAAAATTTAAGTGGAATTGAGACTCGCTCCCAACTCCATAAACACAAAATCGCCCCACCGGTTCCGAAATTTCTCAAAATTTTTCAACAAATGTGCCACCCATTTTTATTGACAGACGGATTGGGATTTGGTAATTTGGTGTCTGAAAGGAGACTTGTTATGGGACGACCTTTACGAGCCGAGCAGTTTGCGGCGGAAGAGATTTGTATCGTTCACGCCATTCAGCGGTGTGTGCGGAGAGCGTTTTTGGCGGGAATTGACGCGCAGACTGGCACCGACTACTCCTACCGCCGGGAGTGGATTCGGCGGCGAATGGAGGCTTTGGCATCGGTCTTCGGTATTGATGTGCTGACTTACGCAATTTTGAGCAACCATTTGCATGTGATCTTGCGGAACCGACCGGATGTCGTCGCTGCATGGACCGACGAAGAAGTCGCCTTGCGGTGGCTGCGGGTCTTTCCGGGGCGTCGTCTTGATGAGCACCTTGCCGATCCCACCGAGGTCGAAGTCCAAGCCTTGGCCAGCAATCCAGAGCGGATCACCAAGATTCGTCAGCGGTTGTCAGACATATCGTGGTTCATGCGGGCCTTGAGCGAACCGATCGCTCGGCTTGCCAACCGTCAGGATGACTGCACCGGACGTTTTTGGGAGGGACGTTTCAAAGCTCAGCGGATTGCGGATGAAGCGGGTCTTTTGGCCTGTGCGATGTACGTGGACCTCAATCCGATCCGCGCGGCGATGGTTGAGACTCCCGACCAAGCGGTGCATACTTCTGCTTACGACCGGATCGAAGGGGAAAAAGGGAGCGAGATCGACTCAGCGGCGTTTGACTTGATCCCCGTCAGCTTGGAAGAACGAGTGGAAGAAATTCGCACCAAAACGACGGCTCAGCGAAAAGAGAAGGTCAAGGCCAGTCGCAGTCGCAAGCGAAGTCGCCGAGTTCGTCGCGACAGTTGGCTTGCACCGTTGACGCTGAATCGCCGGACCCTTTCGTCGAACCCGGAGTTGAGCAAGTCAGGTGTTCGAGCCAGCGATAAAGGTTTCTTGAATCTGGCCTGGCAAGACTATCTGGAACTCCTTCGCTGGACGGCGGTTCAAGGAGCGGACTTTGCCCAACGAAAGGTCCCCAAGAAACTGGGCGACGTATTGCGTTCAGTCGGGATCGAGGCTTCGATGTGGCGTGACTTGGTGTGGAACTACAAGAAGTATTTCGGCCGCAGCGGTTGTGCGGGCTCTCCTGCCGCAATGAACGCCGACGCCGCTCGCCACAACCGTTCCTGGTACCAAGGCCACCGCCAAGCCAGCGAATGCTTCGCATCGAGCTAGTGAAAATTTACGTAGTGACCGTCGAACCCGTAAAGTTTGAATTAGTGTAGATCACGCTAAAGGCGCCGAGTTGCCTAAAGGCGCCGAGCTGCCGACCGCTCTTTTGAGCCTTTGCGATCACTCCAATTTCTAAACAGCGCCGCAACAGCCTCTTCGCTCAAAAAATCCGAATAGTTTCAGACGCCAAAAGCACTCCACTTCTCCTCCAATCGCAGCATTTCGCTCCTAAATGCTCCAAGCTCCCCAGCAGCTATCCGCTGCTGAGAATGAACGCCCACGTCAATCGTCATTGAATTCCCATCGCATCAAAAAATCGACCAATAAAAAATGAAGAATAAAAAAGTGGGTGGCACTTTTATCTCTGCTGAGAAGAACGCCCACGTCAATCGTCATTGAATTCCCATCGCATCAAAAAATGGACCAGCAAAAAATGAAGAATTAAAAAAGTGGGTGGCACTTTTATCCTCTTTTATCCTTTTATCATCGCTTTTATCATGACGGCGGTTAATGGCTTAGGTGTTCGGGTTATCGCCATCCGGCGACGTACTGAAAATTGTTTGCGTGGGGTCATTCAGCCAGAGTTGTAGGTGGCCACGGATTTGGCGGGCGGTGTGTTCGTAGTATTCGGCCGGGAGCCCGATTGGGTCGGCGATGTCTTCGCCATTGCGAGCGAGATTAAAAGTTCGATTGGCGGCCGCAGGCCAATTCGAAACAAGAATTTGCCGGTGGCCTCCGGTCATGGTGAGGATCAAGTCAGCTTGTTGGATCAAGCGGTCGGTGACAGGTTGACTTGAGTGGAGTGAAATGTCAATCCCATCATTGCGGAGAGCCTCAACCGCTTCGATGCTTACTCCGCCACCCGCCATTGCGGCGACGCCAGCCGATTCGATTTTGTAGCCGTGGTCTTCCAACGACTCGACGGAACAGCCAAGCCGTTCAGCAAGTTCCTTTTTGAGAATTCCCTCGGCCATTGGGCTGCGGCAGGTGTTTCCTGTGCAGACCACCAGAATGTTGATTTGGCTCATGCGTTTTAATGACTGTTCGTCGATGACTCCTCGTCGAATGATGTCGATTTGCTCGTCTACTATTTTTATCACGGTTGATGGCTGTGCGAAACGGCATGTCCCGCCGTCAATTACGATATCAAGCTGGTCTCCAATCGCCGAGAGTAGCTCCGTGGCCGAAACCGCAGGTTCCGCTTGGCCGATCCCCGAGTTAGCCATGATAACAGAGCCTGCGTTCAGACGCAGGACCTCGGCTGCTCTCGTGTCGGCAGGAACTCGCAGAGCCACCCAGCCGTTTCCGCAAGTCATCTTTTGAACTTCATCCGGCAATCGTGAAATCACGCTATCTGGATGGGGCCCAGGGAAAAGAACTGTTAACGGACCGGGCCAGCATTTCCGGGCGATACGCCGAGCGAAGGGGCTCATGTCGGGAACGTAATCGAGAGCGTCATCTGCACTCTTCACTAAGAACACCAACGGTAGCGAGTCGGGCCGGTTTTTGAGATCGAATAGTCGCTGGACTGACTCTGTAATCAAGCCACTTGCACCGATCCCGTAAACGGTTTCGGTCGGCATCGCCACGAGCTTTCCGGCCGCCAACCCTTCGACCGCACGATGAATCGCATCCCGGGGATCGGCAAGTTGCTTGATGTCAAATATGATTGGCGACATTGGTCAAATGTTTTTTCTGGACAATCCAAGACATTCTATCGAAGTTTGGCCTGCGGGGCCGATTGAAATTCGTTAAAATATCGTCGCCTGCACTATATCGGTTTCACTTGGTAAGGGTCAAGTAGCTTGAAAATGACACGCTTGTCTGCCGAACAACCCCATGCTTTTGAACGGAAGTCTGCAAAGTGTGCTGCGCGTTTTCGTTTGAGCGATTGGGTTTTGCTTGCCGCGGCATTGTTGGTGTTAAGTTTTGCCAGCGGATGTCGCCCCGCAAATTCCGACAACGATGAAGCAGTCCATATTTGGGGAAGGCGTGGAATTGACGACGGCTCATTTCAGACGCCTCGCGCTCTGGCGTTGGGTCCAGACCAGTGCCTTTATATTGTCGATAAGTTGGGACGGATTCAGGTGTTCGACCAAGAGGGTGAATTTCTCCGCAGTTGGCGGATGCCCGCAACCGACTTGGGCAAGCCGGTTGGTTTGAGTTTTTCCAACGATGGTCTCCTGATGGTCGCCGATACACATTATTTCCGAATCCTCTTCTATACGCTCGACGGGGCCATGGTGGAGGAACGCACCATCGGCGGGGTTAATGGTCGCGGCCCTGGTGAATTTGGATTCGTCACAGATGTGGTTCAGGACTCGCGAGGGAATTACTACGTCGCAGATTATGGAGACTACGATCGAATTCAAAAGTTCTCTCCGGAACGAGAGTATGTGCTCGAATGGGGAGGGCATGGAGAAGAAAGGGGTGAATTCTTGCGTCCGCAGTCATTGGCGATTGACGAGCACGACCACTTGTGGGTGGCTGATTCATGCAACCATCGGATTCAAGTTTTTGACGCAACAGGCAATGAAGTGCGGCTTGTGAAGTCTTGGGGAATTCACGGTCACGAATTAGGGGCGGTGCGATACCCATACAGCTTGTGTCTGGCCGAATCGGGAGTGGTTTACGTTCTGGAGTACGGCAATCACCGAATACAGAAATTCGACCGTGATGGGAACTTTTTGGGTGCTTTTGGAACTCCTGGACGAGGAGTCGGCGAATTTCACACGCCTTGGGCATTTGTGATTGATCCTAGCCAGCGAATCCATGTTCTCGATTCCTATAATCAACGCGTCCAGCGTTTTCCGGCAGCGTTGATCAAGTGATCCAGCCGGGAATATATCGTCGCGTTAAATTGGTGGTTCTTAGAGCAAATGCGATGGTCGGTTGCGATTGCTAACTAATTTGGAGCCGATTTTTGAGAATTTTTTTGGGGTGCATAAGGTGTTTTTACGACTTCTACGCTATCATCAGTCTTTCTAGCTCGAACGCAAAAATTTTTGGGAGGTACTTCTAAAATGAAGTTTAATCGACGGTTATTTGGTTTTTTGGCACTTGCGAGTGCCTGCGCGAACCTCGGGTCTGAGTTGTGCGCTCAAGACAATCAAGATGAAGGAGTGCAGGTTCAATCGAGTAATGCCATCGTGGTGTCGGCCGAAAAGGGACCCGGTGGGGAAATGCAAGTCATGAGCTTTAGCTCAAGCGGCGACGGCCCAATGTCTTTTAGCATGCCGATGGGATTGATGGGGGCGGGGCCGAGCGATCCGTTTTCGTTGTTGTCGAATCCCGGAGTTCAGGGAGAGTTGGATCTGGTAGGTAGCCAGTTGGATCGATATTTGGATTTGCAAAAATCGTACGCGAAAGAAATACAAGAACACGTCCAAAAGATCACCCAAGGAAATTTCTCTCGCGAGGAATCCGGGAAATTGCGAGAAGTGATCCAAAGTATCGAAGAGCGAAAAAAGGCCGAGATTGAAAACCTTCTGCTGCCCATGCAACGCGAACGCCTTAAACAGATCAGCCTCCAGCAGCGCATGCAAAACGCAGGTGCCGTTAATGCTTTAGGCGACGAAGAAATGCGCAAGGAACTTGGGCTTTCGGACGACGATGTCAAAAGGCTCAAGGAAAAAGCCAAGGACCTCAACGAAAAACTCAAGAAGAAACTCAAAGAACTTCAGCTTGAGATTCGGGATGAACTGCTGGATGAGTTGACTTCTGAGCAACGCGCAAAGGTCAAGTCAATGCTTGGTGATCGATTTGATGTCGAAACGCCTCAAATCGATAATTCCCGCTTACAACGTCGTGGCGAACGTTGATGTGACCATTTACGTGCATTGAATCAATTGACTGTTTTTTTAGCAAAAACAGCGTTTACCGATGACGGGTGACCGCTGTTTTTTGTTTTTTCTTGGGGCGAAGCATCCGTTGATAGGGCTGTATTGAGTTGCGTACATTTCTTCACTGCCAGTCCTCTTGGCCAATTCATTCAACGCACCGTTTTTGACATCTTTTCATAAGCCCAGGCAATCGATCTCGCTTTGTTTTACTGACTCCCGCTAATGATAGCATTTCTTGAGGGGGCTTTTTGGGGATTCTCGCGATCTAGTTTTGCTCTTGGCTTCAGTTTAATAGTGAAAATTGTCGATTTTCATTGTGCTGAATTCCGTCGCGACGTAAGGCTGCGGCGATTTTAGATTTTAAGAAATCGGTAAACAAAATTTGCTGGTTTCTTTTCAAAAAGACGCGAAGGTTCAATCTTGGCAGGTTGGAAAGCATCTGCTAAGTTGTCGCTCTCGAAACGAGAAATCAAGGACTTTGTAAGATTTGTTCTCGCGAAGAAGATTGTCGGTTTTGAGATGTCATGGCAGGTCGAAGTAAGTTGACAGTTGAAAAAAGGCCTACCGGCCCAGAGCGCTGGCACACAAAACGACAAAACCTGTCGAAAAGTTTGGGAAACGATCAATCACCGGAAGCTGAATTGATTCGGCTACCGCCACTGCATAGGAAGCTACAGCATGTCGAATGAAAAGAGCTGGTCGAATGACAAAGGATTGTCCAATTGTAGAAGTGTCGCTCGACGAGTTGCATTTGACTCTCACATTCGATGGATGATCCGACGAGACATGCCGGAAGTACTGGCCATTGAGTCAGGGAGTTTTGAGTTCCCGTGGTCCGAAGATGATTTTATTCGGTGCCTCAGACAACGGAACTGCATCGGGATGGTGGCTGAGTATGAGGAGCAAGTCGTCGGCTTTATGATTTACGAGTTAAATCAAAGCGATTTGCATGTCCTGAACTTTGCGGTTCGTCCGGATGCCCGACGTCGTGGGGTTGGGATGCAGATGATTGAGAAGCTAATGAGCAAGTTGTCTCAGCAACGTCGAACAAAAATCGCTCTTGAAGTTCGCGAAACAAATTTAGCCGCTCAATTGTTTTTCAAAAACATGGGATTTGTTTGTGTTTCTTTGCTCAAGGACTATTACGACGACACGACCGAAGATGCGTATCTGATGCACTTCTGTCATCGCGATGGCAGTGAGTCGTCGTTTGAGGCCGCCAATCGGATTTCACGGATGGCAGGCTAGGTCTCGCCCATCACCGCACAAAATCTAAGCCGAGGCGAGTGAAAATCTCCTCGGCTTTTTTGTTGAGTCTCGCCAGGACTTCGTCGCCGGTGGACCCATGAACGAGGATCGTCACTAGTGGACTCCCAGGCCGGACAAAAGAGCCAACAATGGGGATGTCGGCAAGTTCACCATTTATTCGACGATCCCACAACCATGAGAAAAAATCTTCACTGATCGCTAATGGGTTGGAATTCGGTAAGTAAAGAATCCCTTTGCCAACAATCAATGGCTGACTTGCAATCGACTTGAGCTTGTCGAGAGAATCTGGCATGTCGAGTAAATTGAACTCCGCAAAATGCCAGTGCATCAAGTTTTCACGCGCAGCTCGCCCAAGGCATTCCATGGACCCAGTCGGGCGAGGATTGACCTCAATGAGCCAGGGACGATTTGTTGGATCGAGAATTAAATCGATTCCGAATAAGCCGCGAAGCTTGAACTCTTGCGAGATCGCACGCCCCATCTCGGCGATTTTTGAAGTGAGCGGAAATGGGAAAGACAGCGGGCCAATCGCGCCCGAATATTGGAACTCGAATTTGGCTCCCCATTTGGAAACTCCCAAAAGTTGCCGACAAATCCCTAGAAGAACACATTGATCTTGAATGACCAAAAACGAAGCGGAAATTGGGGTTCCCGGGATGTAACGCTGCAAGTAGGTGTCGGGGGTGCCCTTGAATGCCAAGTTCATTCGTTCAACATGCGAGCCCCCGCCTCGGCGAAATTTCTTAGCCAACCAATTTGGTGATTGGCTTGCGTTGCAAAAAGAAGATGTCTCGCGTGCCAGATCAATGGGCCGAAACGTTTTCGATGGCGCGTTCGACACCGGATGAGTGCTTTCGTGCAGTTGAGCGAGATCGGGCAAATCCTTAAGGACTTCGGCTGCCCGATTGACGTTAAGAACCTCCGGAAAGTCGATTTGTGCTTTTTGTGCGAAGACCGCAAGTTCAAAAGAATCGGTAGCTTTGAAAGCACCGTCAATTGAGGCGTTGGCAAGCACGATTTGATTCGGG
This sequence comes from Pirellulaceae bacterium, assembly GCA_019636375.1. Taxonomy (GTDB): domain Bacteria; phylum Planctomycetota; class Planctomycetia; order Pirellulales; family Pirellulaceae; genus BJ22. The sequence goes on from JAHBXS010000001.1 coordinate 169,254, forward strand.
AGCATTGTCGCCAAATCGAGGATCCCTTCAAAACCTCCTCCAAAAACGACCGCTCGCGGGGTCTGATGTGCCAAATTGGGCAAAAGCTCGGACCAAGACTCCAATTTTTCAACCGGCCCAGCACTCACCGTATCGGCATCGGCAAACCAGTCACAACTGCGGCAATTGACCCCCGCCTTAGCAAGTTCTTCCGCCATCCAACGCGCACTAAATGCAACACAAAGAACGTTCTCGGTAGTTGGCATAGACCGGTCTGTCTGTTAATCTTTTAGTCGTGAAAGCACTGCGTTTTACACTCTGCTATCGACGCCAATGCGGCGGCCTTGCAGACCATTTACGATACCAAAATTGATGGAGAAGAATGACCATGTCGATGTTTATTGGAGAGGCTTTAGCTGGAGACGGAAACGAAATCGCGCACATCGATTTGTTGATTGGAAGCAAGACAGGCCCCGTCGGCGTGGCTTTTGCAAACGCTTTGGCGAACCAAAGTGAAGGGCACACGAATCTATTGGCGGTGTTGACACCAAATTTGGCCGTCAAGCCTTCAACCGTGATGGTGACCAAGGTCACAATCAAAGGAATGAAACAAGCGGTACAGATGTTTGGCCCGGCTCAAGAAGCGGTCGCAAAAGCGGTCGCCGACTGTGTTGCCATGGGAGTGATTCCCAAGGCACAGGCCGATGACTTGGTCATCGTTTGCGGCGTGTTCATTCATCCAGGTGCCGAAGACAACAAAAAAATCTACGACTACAACTACGAGGCCACCAAGCTCGCCATTCAAAACGCGATGGGTAACAAGCCGACCGCTGACGAAATGATTGCTGGGCGCGATTCGGTCCATCCATTCCGGGGATTTTAGTTGCGGAGATGAATTAAGCGATGGCCGACAAGCGGAAGGTCTTGCTGCAATTCGACACCGATCAACACGCCAGTTCGTTTGATAGCTTAGTGGCGATTGATGCGGGTGCCGACGTGATTTTGCCTTACGCCAATGTTGGTTTGGAGCAAATCGTCGATTTGATTCATGGAGCTATGTTTACGCGCGGCCTGGACGACTTATGTCGTACGGCCGCTTTTTTTGGCGGTTCGAACTACGAACTGTCGGAAAAATTGTATCAGCGTAGCTTGGGTGCTTTTTTTGGACCGGTGCGTGTTTCCTTGATGCTTGATCCAAATGGAGCGAACACTACGGCGGTTGCCGCGATTCGCGCCGTCGAGACTCACACGAGCTTGGATGGTAAACAGGTTGCGATCCTGGGAGGAACAGGGCCGGTAGGAACACGCCTTGCGAGTCTTGCGAGCAAGTTAGGAGCCCAAGTGCGATTGTTCTCGCGGAACAAACAACGGGCGGATGAGGCGATTGGACGATTGCCCGACTTCGCCCGGCGAGAGCTAATACAGGGCGTGTTACTTCCGAATGAAGCAAATCGGGCGACCGTCCTAAATGAATCCGATATTTTGATAGCCGCCGGTGGCGCCGGAGTTCAATTTTTTCCAGAAAATTGGTTATCCGAAGCGACTGGACTTAAAATCGCGGTGGATTTAAACGCGGTTCCCCCGGCTGGACTGCCCAGCATCGAGCCTCACGATACAGGGGTCCTGCGGGGTCAGGGTACGGTTTGTTTCGGACCCTTAGGAGTCGGTGGGTTGAAAATGAAGATTCACAAAGGTTGCTTGAGGGCTTTATTTGAAGCCAACCACCGGCATCTTGCGACGCTAGAGATTTACGAATTGGCTCAGCACTACGGATAACGCGATTAACCGAAAATGAAAATCGAGTTTACATGCGAACATTGCCGTAGCGTCTTGCGCCTTCCGGCAGAACACGCTGGCAAGCGTGCCCGCTGCCCGGTATGTAGCTCGCTCGTGCTGGTCCCCTTAGAAACGGGGAGTTCAGATGCAGTTTCTTCATCCGAAAATTCTGTGCAAAATGCTGGTAACGTTGGTTGGGGAGGCTACAAACCTGCCGATGACTTGATCCAATCAGATCCGCTTGCTAAACCTATCGAGACGATTCCACCTCGCTCAATATTGTTTTCCACGGAACAAACTAGTCCGAATCAATCGACCTCGAATCCTTCAACGCCATTCGCGCCAACTCCCGGACAGACTCCAAGTCCTAACCCATTTGCAGCGCCGCAAAGTGTTCCAGCGGGCTGCTATCAGACGCCCCAATCAAACAGATCAGATAACGATGGGTTGTGGATCGCAGGCCTAATCACTGGAATACTTTCGATTTGTGTGCAATGCGCTTGTTGCTGGATGGGTTCCTTGGTTGCCCTTCCGCTGAGTCTCGTCGGCATTGTTTGTACGATGTTTTCTAAGTCATCATACCGTTGGGTTTGTTTTTTGCTAAATGGAATTGGGTTACTCATGGCCCTTGCATGGATCGTCTTCATTGTGGTCATGTTTGCAATGGATGCGAATTTTTGATATTTATTCATGAAACTTCGGTTGATTAATACTAAACTTTTTGAACTTTGGAGCATCATCAATGGAAGCTGAGCCGTTGGCATTCCTCGAGCGATTGGTAAGTACCCCTGGAGTGTCCGGAATGGAAGGGCCGGTGCAGGCGGTGGTTGCAGAATATGCGAAATCATTTGGCGCAAATGTGCGCTCTGATTTACATGGCAACTTGATTCTATCGACCAATGAAGCCGCCCATACGAGACTGCTGTACGCTGGGCACGCCGATCAAATCGGGTTGATCGTGTCATACATTGACGACCGAGGATATTTGTACGTGCAAACCGTTGGCGGCTGGGACCCACAGCAATTGGTAGGGCAGCAGGTCGTGATTTGGACTGAACAAGGGCCAGTGTCGGGACTGATATCCCGCAAAGCGATTCATCTTCTCGATGAGTCAGAACGAAAAAAAGTTGTTGAGATCAAGAACCTTTTTATCGACATCGGAGTCGAATCGCGGGAACAAGCCGAATTGCTTGTCCGTGTCGGAGATACGGTAACGCTGCGGCTCGGCATGACCCACCTCAAAAATAGTCTTGTCTGCGGCCCAGCTCTGGACAATCGCACAGGTCTGTGGGTGGTTGTCGAAGGGATGCGGCGAGCGATGTTGAGTGGTAATTTGGCTTGTGCCTTGCATGTGGCCTCGACGGTTCAAGAAGAAATTGGCCTGCGAGGGGCGCGAACTGCTGCGTATTCCGTCGAGCCTCACGTCGCATTGGCCGTAGACGTGACCCATGCTACCGATTGCCCCGATGTCGATTCCAAGCAACAAGGGGCGGTTAGTCTGGGGAAAGGCCCGGTGATTGTGCGGGGCCCGAACATGACGCCAATGGTCAGTGAAACCCTGATCCGCCAAGCGACTCGCTACAACGTCTTTCATCAAATCACGGCTCTCGGACGCGCCGCTCCGAACGACTCGAACGAACTGCAAGTCAGTCGTGGCGGTGTGGCAACGGGGCTGGTTGCAATTCCCAACCGCTACATGCACAGCGCGGTTGAAGTGGTGTCTTTGGAGGACTTGGAAGCGGCAGCAGACCTACTGATGTGGTTTTCGCTCTCAGTCCGTAGCCCCGATCAGTTTTTGCCGCAATTTTAATGGCAAATAGCCAGGGCGATCACTCTTCGCCATCGGCGATTCCTGCCAGCGCGAATAAAATCATTGGAGAAACGTCGCGAGTGACTAGTTGAAATTCGCCACCCAGCATGACGAAATTGACGCCGGCAACATGCCGCGAACTAAATCCACGACTCGATGCTTGCCGCGAGTTTCCCAAATATTTGGCGGCGTCGATGGCTTTATCATCGTCCAACGCTACGGGAGGTAGGTCGCCACGAATGATTCCAATGCCTCCTTTGGCCCAAGCGAACCGTTCCGTGGTGAGCCCGTCCTTCGAAGAACCTATCCCCTCACCGATCATGATCGTTACTGACTGACCGTCGATAACCATATTCGGAGTTGTCCGCGAACGAGAACGGAATGGGCCGATGAAACCAGCCAGAACCGTCTCTGGAATATTGCATCTCTCGCCGCTCACACCACCATTTCCCAGGTAGTTCGCTGCACCTAAAGGCTTTTCGCCGGGCCAATATTGCAAACCAAAGTCTTCTTCGACGTTTTCTTCCGCATCATCATTCGATACTGGTTGTGTCGCACAAACAAATTTTATGTCCGCAGGAAAAATACTCCCGGCATCGGCAGGACACAGAAATGCGAATTCAGTTTGGAAGCCTTGCTCGGTTGAAGTCAAATTACTCGTGTACTCTGACCAATTAAAGTTTGTCTGATCAAATGAAAACGACTCAGAGCCCAAAGTGGTTGCTGATTGAGACTCCAGAAAAGGATGCAAGAACGCTAAAACCGAAGTGTTGGGGACTCTTTGCCAACCGAACTCGCCAAGCGGTTCAGCCCATTTTCTTGAAGAAACTCCGTCGGGTTGTCCCAAGGTGCCCGGTGGATAGTGCCCTGCGTTGAGCGTGTATTCTTGCCCCGCTCGCCCAAGTAGCATCAGGCGTTTTTGGCACATGACCACGCGGCCACGCTCGCGACTGTAGCCAAGGTACTGAATAAAGAGCATCGCCCCAATCAACGCAAAAAAAAGAAGAAAGACGAGGTTTGTCCGGCTCATCGATTTTACCTCTTTTCAAATTCGAATGGCTTTTTCGAAGTAGTCTAAATTAATTCTTGTCTTCGATTTGCAGCAGACAAGGCTTGAGCCGCACAAATTCGCACGGCGTCACGAGCGAGTTCACCAGAAAGAATCGGAGAGTTGACCCCGCTTGCAAGAGATTTTTTGACTTCTGAAATCTCCGCAACGAATCCGTCGAGTACATCGTTGGCAAGCTGCTCAGGCCTCAAAACATTCCCTTGATCATCAATCAACTTGATCGGCATCGCTTCTCCGGCATCGGCAAAAGCTGCCGACTCGAATTGCAACGTCGCCCGTTCAAGATGAATTTCAAAACCGTGGGTGAAAGGGCGCCCCTGTTGATGTACAACTCCCATTACGCTCGAAACGACCAAATTGTTGGAAAATTCGAATTGCGAATGAGCATACTCCAAGGTTTTGTCATTAAAACGTCCGCGACTGTTCACAGCTTGGGGCATTCCGAACAACAGACGAATCAAATGGGCGTCGTGGACGTGAAGGTCGAGCAATGGGCCACCGACTCGGTCCAAGTCGAAAAAATGGGGAAGCCAAGCTGGGTTTGAAATCACCCTCTTAAAAGTACCGCCCAATAAGCTGCCGTATTTTCCGGACCAAATCTTTTCCAACGCCCAGCGATATTCTGGAAAATATGGGAGCACATGTCCGACCATCAACTGAACTTTTTGCTGTTCGCAAGCCGCAACCATTTCTTCGGCGTCAGACACACGCAGGGCAATTGGTTTTTCGCAAAACACGTGCTTTCCCGCTACCGCCGCCGCTAACACGGCCCCCCGATGAGCTGCTGGAGGGAGGCATACGTCAACCAAATCGATGTTTTTGTCTTCCAGCATTTCGGTGATATCGCTGTAGACGGATATACCCGCTAAATCCACCTGTTTCCCAGGAGGGCCGAAGTTGCCCCGAATATCTCGCCAATCACCGGTGCGGCGTTTGGTGTCAGGCTCGGCGATTGCCACGACCTCGATTCCCTCGACGCGCTGATAAGCGAGCCAATGAATCCAGCCCATAAATCCGATTCCAGCTATTCCTACTCGAATGGCCATTCTGGAAAAATCCCTTGTATTTGAGTTCCACGATTTAGCTAAAATTTCGGCTCAGAAGACTTCGATTGCCATGAGTGCCGACGCTGAGACCATGATAACTGAATTTAAGCGAGTCATTAAGGCGGTGAGTTCACCGTCTGCAATGGCCCAATCAAATTACTTGAGTCCTGCCTTAAGCGCCATTTCTCGCTACTCAGGAAGCAAACTCGAGACATGACACCGATTTTCCAAGTCAGTACCAAGTGCCCCAATTTCAAAACGTCACTGGTTATTGAGTTGACCCCAGTTTGCAAGTTATAATCTCAAACGTCTGTAGGGTCGCTATTTTGAAGGCTTGCCAAGCAGTAAGTTTCGTCAAATGCCGGAATTTTTCATGCTCAACTTAGCCAGCGAATGCTTCGATGGCTTCCGTTACCTGATGCCATGTTTTACCTTTGACTGATTCCGCCGTCGCTTTAGATTTTTCGTCGAGTATTCCATGCCCATTGAAATGCGATTGTCCAGGATCATCATCAGCGAGATCAACGAGAATCAAGTTGTTTTTCTCAAGGAAGTTGATGGAGATCGGCAATTTCCAATTTTGATTGGCATATTCGAGGCTCAAAGTATCGATCGTCGTGTTAAAAACATCCAGCGACCTCGCCCGATGACGCACGACCTAGTGGTCAACGCAATAGAATCGCTTGGCGGCGAAATCGACAGTGTGATGATTAGCGATTTGAAGGAACACACATACTTTGCAGTGATCCGTGTTCGAAGAGACGGTGAACTTATTGAGATCGATTCGCGTCCTTCGGATGCCATTGCCATTGCGGTTACCATGGATCCTCCCCTGCCGATTTATATCAATGAAGACATTCTTGATGACGCGATATCGGGAGCTTAAGCGAAACTCAAATCGGCCGATAATCTGAATTCTCACAAACCTCAGATGTGTTCCGTCGGCGTGGAGCGTATTTTTTTGACTTTGAATGATTGACTAGAAAGGACATTTTTTAAAATGGCACAGGAGCGTGCAGAACCGATCGGCGGAGAAGAGGAAGACGTAGCAGCAGTTTTGGCCGCCCGCCGCAAGAAATTGGAAAAGATCGAAGCTTTGGGGATTGATCCCTGGGGGCAACGCTTTGATGACCGCGATTTGATCGCCGCGATTCGATCTCGCCAAAGCGAAATTCGCCTGCTCGACGAACAAAATGAAAAACATCCTCTACCGAAGACATTTGGAGCAGAAGGCTTTGATATGCGGCAATGGCTCGCCGAGAAAAAAGGCAAAGACTTTGAAGGGCCCAGGGTCCGAGCGGCCGGTCGTATCATCCTTCATCGCGACAAGGGAAAATTGCAATTTATCGACATTCGCGATTGGACGGGGCGGATTCAGTTGTTCGTCGGGAGGGATCAGGTTGGTCCCGAAAACTGGGAACTTATTCAGTGCCTTGATCTCGGTGACTTGATTGGAGTTGACGGGACCCTGCGTCCGACCAAAACAGGCGAATTGTCGATCTTTGCCGATAAGATTCACTTGCTGACAAAAACGCTTGATCCTCCTCCAGCCAAGCACCAGGGCTTAACCGACCCCGAACTGCGGCAACGGTTGCGGTATGTTGACCTTGCATACAATGAAGGCTCGCTGGAACGGTTCTTGCAACGCTCTAAAATCGTCCAATCGATTCGCGCGACATTGACCGGCCAGGGGTTTGTGGAAATCGAAGGCCCGACGTTGCACACGATTGCCGGGGGGGCTGCCGCGCGACCATTTAAGACTCACCATAATGCCCTCGACATGCCGCTCGTGCTGCGGATTGCTTTGGAGCTGCACTTGAAGCGATTGATGGTCGGCGGCATGGAGCGAGTGTTTGAGCTGGGTCGAGTCTTCAGAAATGAAGGGATCAGCCCTCGCCACAATCCCGAATTCACCATGCTGGAAGTGTATCAAGCCTTTGGGGACTACCGTAGCATGATGGACTTGACCGAACGAATCATTCAAAACGCGATGCTAGCAATCGGTGCCGGGCCGACCGTTAAATGGGGTGATCAGGAAATTAACTTGTCCGCCCCATTTGCCCGCAAGACCTATGCTGAGCTGTTTGCCGAACACACTGGTGTTGACCCAAGCGACTGGGCTGGGGTACAAGATTACGCAACGAGCATCGGGGTTGAGGTTGCCAACCGACATCCTGATGTCGTGATTAGCGAAATTTTTGAAGAGCGAGTCGAAGACCAACTGCGTGGCCCAGTGTTTGTTATGGACTACCCGGCCAGCATTTGCCCGTTGACCAAGCGAAAACAAGACAACCCTCAAGTTGCCGAGCGTTTCGAGTTGTTTATCAACGGGATGGAATTGGCAAACGCCTATACAGAGCTCAACGACCCCGATCTTCAGAAACAACTTTTCGAGACGCAACTCGCCGGAATGGATGAAGCCGACTCGATGGCTCGGATGGATCATGATTTTGTCCGTGCTCTTCGAAATGGAATGCCGCCGGCTGGTGGATTGGGGATTGGGATCGATCGTTTGGTGATGCTATTGACCGGAAGTCAAACCATCCGCGATGTGATCTTGTTCCCGCTGCTGCGTCCTGAATAAATCAAAGTTCGACAAACGACTAGGCTGAAGGACCAGCAATGTACAAAATTTTGTTGTCTTGGCGATACTTGCGAACACGCTTCATTGCGCTGGCCTCGATTGTCAGCGTTACTTTGGGCGTTGCCACCATGATCGTCGTCAACAGCGTTATGGCCGGTTTTGTCTCGGAAATGCGCGATAGGTTGCATGGGATTTTGTCCGACATCGAGATTAAGTCGATGGGGCTGGATGGAATCGAATATGCAGACGCTCACATGCGTGAGGTCGAGCGAGTGTTGGGGGATGATCTCGAATCGATCACTGGGGTGGTTCAAGTTCCCGCGCTGATGAACTTCTCATTTCGCGGTAACTACATTTCTCAGCCGGTGATTTTGATCGGAATCGACGACAAGACCTTTGGCGATGTCTGCGATTTCAAGCCCTATCTGATGAACGTTAAGAACCAACGCAGTATTTCGTTTGATTTGCGAAGCGAAGGCTACGATGAAAAGATCGGGGACGCGGGTTGGGACTATCGACGTGAACGTGAGGAAACGAGGCGGGCCGTTGATGAACTAATCCGCGCCAGCGAACGAGAACAAGTTCATTCGATGCCCAAGGCCAAGCAGTTGCCTAAGATCGGCGAAGGAGTCAGTTTTGCCCCGATTCCTACGGAAATTCCAGACCTCGATGAAATCAGTGATGGCCGCGAATTTGTTCCCGGAACAGAAAAGTCGTTTTCAATTACCGGTTTTGATCGCGATGCCGAAAGACGACGTGGCGTGAGCGCTGAGGAACGCTTCAACCCGGCTCGAGACCAATATGTTGGGGTTGTACTGGGAATTTCGATCGCGCGCCGTCACACCATCGACCCAGAAAACGGCGACCAAAAATCAGAAGTTTATCTGTTGCGTCCAGGCGATGACGTACAACTCAATTTATTCACCGCAGGTCGAAATCCTACGCCAATTGCAGAGAACTTCACGATTGTCGATTTCTACTCGTCTAACATGCACGAATACGACTCAAATTTTTGCTTCATGCCATTATCGAAGCTTCAAAAGTTGCGAGGTATGATCGATCCCTTGACGGGACTGGGGGCCGTTTCTGCGATTCAGATTCGGCTTAAGGAAGGACGCGATTTAAATCGAGCGCGCGACGCCTTGATCGAAAGGTTTCCGCCTTATGAAACAGGGCTCGCCATTCAAACTTGGGAAGACATTCAGCGGCCTTTGTTGAGTGCCGTGAATCTGGAAATCACGATCTTGAACATTTTGCTGTTCTTAATTATTGCTGTCGCCGGGTTCGGAATTCTCGCAACGTTTTTCATGATCGTCGTTGAAAAGACAAAGGACATCGGAATTCTCAAGGCGTTAGGAGCCTCCAACCAAGGGGTCATGTCAATCTTCTTGAGTTATGGTCTTTCGCTCGGTTCAGTAGGAACCGGAGTGGGTGTACTTTTGGGCCTGCTGTTTGTGTGGAACATCAACGAGATCGCGGATATGGTTGAGTGGATGTCGGGCCGGGAGGTTTTTGATCCGACGCTTTATTACTTTTCTGAAATTCCCACGATCCTCAACCCCGTTACCATCACAATAATTGGCATCGGAGCGATATTGATCGCGGTATTGGCAAGTGTCTTTCCGGCACTGCGCGCGGCTCGTTTGCATCCAGTGGAGGCCTTGAGATATGAGTAAAGGGATTGCGTTAGCAAAATCCATGAGCGGTAAGGAAGTCCACGAGAAGTCGCGAAATTCGACCGGCGAGCGAGTTCCCTTACGAATTGCGAAACCTCACGCAATGCGTGTCGTGGGGCTGCACAAATGTTACCGAAAAAAAGGGGTTGAAGTTCCCGTTTTAAAGGGAGTTTCGCTTGATATTGAAGAGGGGAAATTCACGGCGATCGTCGGGCACAGCGGTTCTGGAAAAAGCACGTTGCTTCACCTCCTGGGGACTTTGGATGCCCCGGACTCTGGCGAAATTTGGTACGACGGTATCCGCATCGATAGTTTAGGGACAAAACAAAGAGATCGTCTGCGAAACCGAACGTTTGGCATGATTTTTCAGTTTTATCATCTGCTGCCGGAACTTACGACGCTTGAAAATGTCTTGGTCCCCAGGATGGTGGAATGCAGTGCTTGGCGATACTGGCTGTCTCGCCGGATGTATGCAGATCGGGCAAAAGAACTCCTTGATCGTGTCGGCCTGAGCCATCGCTTAAACCACAAGCCGAATCAACTTTCTGGCGGTGAAATGCAACGTGCCGCAATCGCCCGGGCTTTAATCAGTCAACCAAAACTTTTACTGGCCGACGAGCCGACAGGAAACTTGGACCGAGAGAACGGTGAAGTCGTTATGGAAACGTTGCTCGGTTTGTGTCGCGATGAAAATTTAACGATCATTATGGTCACCCACGATGAAGAAATCGCGAAGACCGCCGATCAAACAATTCGTCTCGTTGACGGGGTTGTCGCGTAGCGAAAAAATGTGATGCTCAAGTTTCGGTTGCCGTGCATAGACGTGTGTCTCGCTACTCAGCATTAGGTTGCCTCCAACCTGGATGGGGTTGGTCAATGTCGTTGTCGGCACGACTCATCAATTCTTGCCAACGTACTTCAACCAAGAATCTCGTTGAGAACGATGTCAATCTGGCGAGCGAATATCAAGGCCATTGACCGTTTCTGGCTTTTCTTCCGCCCTCATCGATTTTGGGACGAGAGAGGGGAATGAACGGCCAACCGATGGTCCCAGCCCTAATGGATCAACTCCAAGTCCCCACCAGATAATAAGTTGTGCGACCGGCAAGGCCAAAAATGCTCCCAATACAATCTTCACAATTTCTAGAGATCGATTTCCTTCGCTAAACGATGAACGCCGGCGAGAGCGAGAGCGGCTCTTTTGATGGGAAGGCCCCGATTTTTCAAATCGCTGAGTTGAAATTTCGTGGACGCCGTTAGGGTTAGGATCGGCATTCGTTGATCCATTCGGTGCCGCTTTTTCCGACGTACGTTGACGACTGGCACGTCGTTTGGCACCCTGTCGAAGGATCGTGGGGACTTCGAATTTTGTTGCTTCGATTTTTGGTGCGGGTTCATTTTCAGAATCCTCCGAATAAGAACGCCCGGTCCCATTTTCGGAGAAGCTCGTTTGGCCTCCCACAATCTCCAACTCCTCAACGTCTTCCGGCAAGGCGGATTCAATCGAATATTGGCTCTTGCATTTAGGGCAACGCACGATGGTTTGAGCCAATACACCAGACGGAACGAGGACAACGTTCCCGCATTTGGGGCAATTCGTCACAATTTGAGGATGACGTGACACCTTCATTGCAGAATACTCGATAGCTTGGAAACCGGTGAGAGGGACTTTAAACATTGTAAACCGGAACGCTGCCAAACTAAACGGATGAATGGTGTATTTTTTTGAAAATCAACGAGAATTCGAGCAAAAACTTGGCCCAGTGATAAAGTGTATCGATTAGCTCTAAACGTCCCCCCATAAATTAAATGGTCTCGAAGAAGTGAGTGTTTAGGGCAAGCCAGAGGGAACTTCGGGTAATCGGATGACTCCTCGAAGACCCGTCGGGACGAAGGCCAAATTACGGCATGATTCGGGTAAACGTCTATCAATTCAATTTGCTCCGCGTAACTATTCAACCCCGACTCAGCGGTTTAAAATCGGTAGTTTCGAGGTTCCCCGGAATCAGTTGACTTATACAGAAAGGTGTCCATGAGTTCAGAGACCGGCCAATCAACCAGTCGCAAAATCGCGAATGTCATGCAGGAGACAAGGGTCTTTCCGCCCTCTCAGGAGTTTACAACTCAGGCCGTGATTGCGTCCGAATCGCAATACCAGCACCTCTACAAGAGCGCGAAGAGCGACCGCGATGGTTTTTGGAGTGATCTCGCAAAAAGCGAGTTGCATTGGTTCAAACCGTTTGAGTCGGTTTTTAACCGCGAAGGGCACGTCGTCTCTTGGTTCGGTGGCGGCCAAACCAATCTCGCTTACAACTGCCTCGATCGACACATCGAAAATGGGCTTGGTGAACGAACGGCCATCATTTGGGAAGGTGAGCCCGGTGAACAACGCCGCTTGACCTACGCCGAACTCCATCGAGAAGTTTGCAAATTTGCTAATGGTTTAAAGAGTCTTGGTGTACGAACGGGAGACGTCGTATCTATCTATATGCCGATGACTCCAGAGTTGGCCATTGCGATGTTGGCTTGCGTCAGAATTGGAGCGATTCACAGCGTCATCTTTGCCGGCTTCAGTGCCGAAGCCATTGCCGACCGAAACAACGACGCGCGCGCGAAAATCCAACTGACAAGCGATGGACTGTGGCGACGTGGCAAAAATTTGCCACTAAAGGCAACGGTCGATGAGGCTCTGAAAAAGTCTCCGACCGTCGAGCATTGCGTTGTTTTGCGACGTGTTGGTAACGAAGTGCCAATGCAAGCAGGTCGCGATGTATGGTGGCATGATTTGGTCGAACAAGCTTCCGCCGATTGTCCGGCAACTCCGCTAGATAGCGAGGCAACTAGCTTCATCTTGTACACCAGCGGTTCGACGGGAAAACCCAAAGGCATTCGGCACACAACCGCCGGGTACAATTTGTGGGTCAAGCAGACTTTTGCCTGGGTCTTTGACTACAAACCTGATGATCTGTTTTGGTGTACCGCCGATTGTGGCTGGATCACGGGACATAGTTATATCGTGTATGGACCGTTGTCCAATGCAGCAACGGTGTTGATGTATGAAGGGGCTCCAAATTTTCCAGCCGAAGATCGTTTTTGGGATATCATCGAGCGGCATCGGGTAACGATTTTGTACACGGCCCCCACCGCAATTCGAGCCTTTATTAAATGGGGGGACCATCATGTCGAGAAACATGACCTGTCAAGTTTGCGATTGCTCGGCACGGTCGGCGAAGGGATCAATCCGGAAGCCTGGATGTGGTACCACCGAAAGATCGGCGGCGAACGTTGCCCAATCGTCGATACTTGGTGGCAAACCGAAACCGGAGGCATCATGATGAGTCCGCTTCCGGGGATCACGCCAACGAAACCCGGAAGTTGTACTCGTCCGTTACCGGGTATCGTCCCGTTGATTGTCGATGAAGAGCTGCATGCTGTCGATGTCGATCAAGGCGGTATGCTGTGCATTGCCGAACCATGGCCCGGAATGTTGCGAGGTATTTGGGGTGACGATGAGCGATTCGTCGAGCAGTACTGGACAAAAGTTCCCGGAAACTATTTGACAGGCGATAATGCTCGACAAGACGCCGATGGATACTACTGGATCATGGGTCGAATTGATGATGTGATCAATGTTTCTGGTCATCGACTCAGTACGATCGAAATCGAAAGTGCGCTTGTTTCGCATCCCAGTGTGGCCGAGGCCGCTGCTGTGGGTCGCCCCGATGATCTCAAGGGACAAGCGATTTCAGTATTTGTGACCGTTAAATCTGCCGATCCACCTACGGAACTCAAGGACGAATTAAAGGCCCATGTTCGCAAGGAAATCGGTGCATTGGCCGTCCCCGACGATATCCGCTTCACGAACGCCCTCCCAAAAACTCGTAGCGGAAAAATCATGCGCCGACTTTTGCGCGACATCGCGGCCGGCAAAGAAGAAATTGCCCAGGACACGAGCACGCTGGAGGACTACAGCATCCTCGCCAAACTCCGTGGCGACGAAGAGTAGTGAAAACATTCAAGTTTAATCGCCAACTGATTGGTCGAACAAAAGGGGGACTGAATGCGTCGTTACACTTTTCAATGCGTCCGACTGTGCACGGAGTGAAAAGCTCCGTGGCCGTTTACTCCGCGAGCAGTTAACCCCGTTTTTTCGGCAGTTTGACGATTACTTCCCCAATTCATTAACAATGTGTTGAGCGTCGTAAACCACTCGAAGGGCTTCAAGGATCGCGCTGCTGTTGACCGATACCGCACGGGTTTGGCGGTCCGTGTAAAGGTAGTCAGCAGTCAAGGACTGAATGTTGCCATCGAAAATCAAGCCCACCAGTTCGCCATCGGTGTTTACCACGGGGCTCCCTGAATTCCCACCGATAATGTCGGCGGTGCAGACGAAATTGAAGGGGATTTCCAGATTCATGCGATCTTTCGCTTCCTTCCAACTATCCGGCAACACGAAGTCCTTTTGACCTCCACGTGACGCCTCTCGCTCATAAGTTCCACCAATGTGCGTGAACGGCTCGACCCATTCACCTTCTTGCTCATAACCCATTACGGGACCAAAACTCAGCCGCAAGGTAAACGTCGCGTCGGGATAGACCGACGTTCCGAGAGTCGCGAAATTCGCCTCAGTGATTTTTGCGTAGGATTGTTTCTCGATCTCGGCAACCTCCTCGTTGGCCTTGCGAACTCGACGAACTTCTTCATCGATTAAGAGAGCAAATTGAATCATCGTGTCTTCGCTGGAATCGATAGCCGCTTGACCACCTTCCGAAACACTTTTGCGAGTTTCTACGTCGATAAGCTTGGTTCCAGCGATCAATTCTGCGGCTCGATCGATGGGGCTTTTGCCCATGAGAACTTTTGCCACCCAGGGGTCATTACCGCCGCGAAGTTCGACGATGTGCGAAAGAGCATCGGCCAATAAGAACTGCTCCAAATCGGCATAAATTGGGGCCGAGGAAAATAGTTGCTGCAACAACGACTCACGACCGGCATCGGCGTATTCTGCCAAGCGTTCGGTTGAAGGCTTTTGGTCTTCGGCGGCCATTTGGACGAGTCGTTGGGCGATTCCAACTAACTGGGAGTTGAAGTTCACCGTTTGCGACAAGAGTTCAGCACGCATTCGTTGGGTTTCTTCGATTTTACCGAAGGCGTCCGAGTACTTCGATAGATTGGGGTCTAAAGCGATTTGCTCGCGAAGGGCCTTTTCGGACTCGGCCTTCGCCGACATAACCGCCGGGTCTTGTAGTCCTCCTAGCATTCCGAGATAGGCCTTGCGAGAGTTTTGAATCCCGAACAGATCGTCTTGAGCACGGCGGGCTTGCTCGGTGCCACGTAATCCGAATTGTTGCAACGCGATTTCTCGGCGACGGAGCAAGTTCAAGATAAACGGCATCCGGACATCTCGCTGGAACTGAAGAGCCGCCACGGTGAAAATTCGGCTGGTTCTGCCGGGATTTCCGGAAACGAAGACGAGTTCCCCGCCTTTGGCTCCTTCTTCCGCCCATTTCAAGAAATGCTCAATTTGAGCGGGCTTGTCATTTTCGTAAACGCGGAACAAGCAGGCATCGAGGCAAAAGCGAGGGTACTCGAAGTTGTCGGCATCGCCACCAAAAAAGGCGATTGCGGATTCAGGAGCCCAAACGAGACGGACATCGGTGTACTTTTTGTACTGGTACAAGTGGTAACGAGCTCCGCCGTATAGGGTCACGACATCGCTGCGGAAACCCGTGGCGTCGAGATACTCTTTTTCGATTTCAGAGATCACTGCGCGGCGGGCTGCCACGGCTTGTTCGGTTGTCATGTCGTCGGACACTGCGGCATTGACGCGCTCGGTCACGTCTTGAATCGCCACGAGTTGGTTGAGTTCGAGGTCCGGGGCCTTGAGCTCGTCGGCCTGTGACTTGGCGAGGAAGCCATCCTTCAAGTAATTGTTTTCTTCGCTTGATAGTTTTTGCAGCGTATCCGATGCGACGTGGTGGTTGGTCAGGACAAGTCCATTGCTCGAAACGAAGCTGGCAGATCCCCCGACGTTGAAGCGAACACTGGATTTCATCAAGTGCTCGGCCCATTCTGGTGTTGGCTCAAAACCATAACGCTCGGACAAGTGTTTCACCGGCAGGTCGTTGAACAACCACATCCCTTCATCACCCCGCAGTCCAGGGGCCAACGTACACGCACTCATCATGATCAATCCTAAAAATGCCAATCGCATATCGAACCTCGAATGTTTGATTTCTTGAAGAGGTCCCGAAAAGTTCTGGGACGTCAAACGACAAAAAAGCCAGCCCCCACGAATGCGGGGGCTGGCTGGAGCTTTTCCCGAATTCACTGGCAGTTTACCCGCCGATTCGGGGAATTTCAATGAGGGCCTGAGGCAGGCCGACTTTTTAGCGACGGCGGCGGTAGAGTGCCGCACCGCACATTGCCAAAATGATCAGGCCACCGGTTCCAGGCTCGGGGATCGCATTAAAGTTGCTGAGGACCACTGAGTTCGAGGTGTAGGAAACATCGAATGTCCCTCCACCCAGCACCGTGATTTGAGTCATGGCGTTGGCGAAGGTTCCAACAAGCGAGTTTGCCGACAAGATCGTGAACGTATCGAGAGCGTTCGGAGTGAAGGCTCCGAACAGACTGACTGCCAACGTTCCGTCCAGAATGGCATCGCCACCGACCAGGAGATGATCATACGATCCCCCTTGAACCAATCCACCGATCTCTACGGTGAATGTTGCCAGGGCTCCCTGTTCGTAGTCACCAGTGATACTTAGTTCGCCGGGCGATGCACCAGGTGAAACGTTACCCGATACATTTAACAAATCGCCAACGATCGTCCCATTTCCACCGATCATTCCGGCGGTCAGGGTGTTATTGGTGCCGGTCAAGAGAGCCATCGCACCGTCGAGCAACATGAGGCTACCACCCGATTGCGTGTAGTCACCGTTGACTGTCAATGAGGTCATTGAGCCGTCGAGCAAGATGTCGCCGGAGTTCGTGAGTCCTCCGCCCAGGTTCATCGTGCGACCATCGCGGAGAATCAGCGACCCGGCCACGTTGTTCAGCGTGGTATCGATGGCCACGTTGGCGGCTCGGACGGTGAAGTTCGAATTGGCACCGCTCAGTTCGACGGCTGCATTTGCACCAATCGTGTTGATCAAGTCGGTCGCGTTATTTTGGATGCGAACGTTCGTTGCACTGCCACCACTAATCACTCGCCAAGTTCCTGAATTAAGAGTGTTGGACGACACATTTTGCACAATGGCGGAGGTATCGAAAATCAGATTGCTGCCATTGAGGGCTTCAAAAGTACCCGTTCCGGCGAACTCGCCACCGCCGTTGCCCGTTAACGTCACAACGCCTCCATTAGCAGCGCGGACGATTCCGGCACCGATGTTGTTAAAGGTGGCAACACCGGCCCCACCGTTGGCTGGGTCGATCACGAGATTATGACCGGTTCCCGCTTGAATCACGCCCAGATTATCGACAGAGATCGCGTTTAATCCGATGTTTCCGATTCCAGATATCGTGTTGTCTGCGTTATGAAGCAAACCGCCACCGGCAATCGAGGCACTTGAATGACTGAGCACGATATTACCACCCCCCGTCAAATTGACGTTGCCGATGGCTCGCAATTGGGTACTAGAGCCTGTACTGGTAACCGTCACCGTCCCTTGGTTGTCAAGCGAGTTGTGCAGTTGAAGCCAGGAAAAATTCTGCAAAACCGTGTTCCCTTGATTGGACACACTGTCCCAATCGATCGTTTGAGAAGCCATGATGTTGATCTGGCCATCGCCAACCGTGTTGAAGTTCGTATTTCGAGCAATCGCGCCAGCCGTCAAATTAATCGATGAACCCGCCAACGCTTCGTAAACGCCGCTGCCATGAAATTCTCCACCAGCACTGCCAGTCAAAGTGATTACGCCGCCACTTGTCGCTCGAACGGTCCCTTGATTGTCGAGGCCAAAATTATTGGTGCCCGCGTTGGCCGGATCGATGACCAGCGTCTCTCCAGTCCCGGCTCGAATCAGTCCCTGATTCACGATTCGCGTGGAGTTGTTTCCGACATTTCCTGTGCCCGAAATGGTGTTATCAAAGTTCGTTAGCAATCCTGCGCCCAATCCACTGATGGAAGCGTTTGCATGATCGAGAACAATGTTGCCTCCACCGGAGAGATTCACCGAATTGTTAATCCGCAATTGTGTCGCCGAACCAGTACCAGCAACGGTTATCGTGCCTTGGTTATTCAGTGAACCCAGAACATCTAGAGCCGCGAAGTTTCGGATAAACGAATTCCCCAAGTTAGATATATCCTCCCAGGTCGCCGCGTTGCTGGCAACGATATTGATCTGGCCACTGCCCGAGGTATCAAAGATTGTGTTGCGGACGATGGCTGAAGTCGTCAAGTTGATTTGTGACCCGTTTTCGGCCCGGTAAATACCGCTGCCACCAAACTCTCCCGCTCCGTTGCCTGTCAACGTTATTTGACCACCGGAAAAGGCACGGACTAAACCGTTATTCACGAACGAGGGGACTCCCGAACCCGCGTTACTCGGATCAATGGTCATGACATCGCCACTTCCAGCCTGAACGGTACCCTGATTGATGATCGACAGACCGTTGTTGCCCAAGTTACCAGAACCTTGGATCGTGTGGCCCGCACCGTGAGTTAATGTCCCTGATCCGCTGATGTGGGTGTTGGCACCTCCACCCAAATTAATGGTGCCATTGCCGTTAATGGCGGTTGTACCAAAGAAGTTCAAAAACGTTGAACTCCCCGTCCCATTGATGTTGACGGTCCCATCGTTATTCAGAACCCCAGCTCCAGGTTGTCCCGTATTGGAAATGTTCAGAGTCTGAAAGTTGAGGATGTTTAAAGCATTGCCAACATCCAAATTAAGTTGGTTGATGGTGGCTGTCGTGTTCAGATCGACCGTGTTCCCGTTGTTAATAAAAACGTTCCAATTGGTTCCGCCGTTGCCGTTGTTGGGGACAAAACTGCCAGTCCAGTTGCCAGCGGTGTTCCAGTTGCCTGGCCCCGCCACATCCCAAAACGTGTCGGTTTGAGCCACCAAGGCCCCGCATGGGAGGACGCTCGCAATCGCTAGAACGCCCCAATTCCAAATTCCAAGGCCCCGCCCCGGATACTCAAATAGACGCTTAAACATGGCTTTTTCCTAAAAATCCTGTCAAAAAAAGGATGATGGCCGGTCACGCCGTTTTGTGACAAACCCTCGAACATCTGTCTATTGCCGCCTTTTATACCGATCTGATTTCAAATTCCGTAAAATTTTTCGAATAGGCTGACTTTGCTTTTGGCGAAAATCCGAAAAAATCACTACCCAAGCCGATTTTTAGGAATCAGAATAGTGACGTTCGCTCCAATACACTCTTAGGCTCTTGAGGCCATGACCGCAGCAGATACCAGTTCCAGCCTCCTTATCCGGATACGAGACCCCCAAGACGCGGTCTCCTGGAACCTGTTCGTCGATGTCTACACCCCCGTGGTGTATCGCTACCTCGTCAAACGGGGACTGCAAGACGCCGACGCCAGCGATTGCACTCAAGAGGCCCTGATCGAAGTCGCTCGCAGTATCCAGAAATTCGAGTACCGACCGGAAACGGGGAGGTTTCGCGATTGGCTGGCAGTGGTCGTTCGCCGCCGCCTGTATCGCTTCTGGAACCAACGCCAACACGAACCGATTAACGAGCACGAGTTACAGTCCGACAGAGAAGATGCCGAATGGGTCGAAGTCTACCAAAGCGAACTCCTGAGAACCGCCATCGAGCGGGTCCGTCAGGAAGTCGAAGAAAAAACCTGGCGTGCATTCTCCATGACCTGGCTGGAAGATCGTCCTGCTGCCGAAGTCAGTCGCCAACTCGACATGCCCATCGATCTGGTTTACAGCGCCAAGGCCCGCTTTCTCAAACGACTCGAATCCGAAGTCCGCATGTTGGGAGACGACTGTGGATGGCTTGACCCCTCGTGATTCGCGCGACCAAAACGACTGCCCTTCGCGGCAAGCGTTACAGGCCCTGTTGCAACTCGGCCCCGCCGATCCTTACTCGTCGCAGCTTCGCGAACATTTGTTGCTTTGCGATGATTGCCAAAGGACGCTGGACGAGTTGACGAGCTCAACAACTCTTGCTTCAATGCGAAAGGCCTTGAATGAACGGCTGACCGAACCTACGACGCTCGCCGCCACGAAATCACAAATCAAGTCACTCCTCATCGCGGCCCAGTTATCAGGTTCAAATTCGGAACAAAACGGCGACTCTGAAAAAGTAAGTGGGGGCGTCCGCCGCCGAGATTCCTCCTTGATCGACGCACGCCGCGACACGACGGACGACCTCCCTGCCCGCGAGACCCTCCACGATGACGATTCCATCGAATCGGCACCGGGCAAGATACCCTTGAAAGTTGGCCGATTCGACATTCTGGGGGTCTTGGGTTCAGGCGGAATGGGGACGGTCTATCTCGGGTTCGATCCCCAAGTCAACCGCAAGGTCGCCATCAAAACGATCAAAAATCAGACCCGGGAACTCCGCGAACGCCTGAAACGGGAGGCCGAGGCCATCGGGCGAATCAACTCAGAAAATGTCGTGCGGCTCCATGGCCTCGATACTGATGACAACGGCGATCATTTCATCGTGATCGAGTACATCGCCGGGGAATCGCTCGCCGCCCGACTCGCAAGGTCCAAGCGTCTCAGCCCCGACGAAGCCGCCAGCATTTCCCTCGCGGCCGCGCGCGGCGTCGCCTTCGCTCACCAATGCGGCGTTCTCCATCGGGACATCAAGCCCGGAAACATTTTGCTCGATCAACAAGGGGCCGTAAAAGTCGCCGACTTCGGGCTGGCTGCGTTCACAGAACTCTCGCCGCGACTTACCCGCGAACACAGCGTCCCCGGTACTCCAGCCTACCTCAGCCCTGAACTGGCTCGGGGTGGTCGCCCCAGCGTCGCCAGCGATGTCTATAGTCTCGGCTGCGTCTTGCACGAAGCACTCACCGGCAAACAAGTCATCGAAGGCACACCAATTGAGATCATTCAACGTCTGGCAAACGATCAAATTCCACCCCTCAAGTCATCGCCGGAAAAAATCGCGCAACCGTTGGTAATCATTCGCAATCGAGCACTCGCCGCCGACCCGAAAAGTCGCTACCCATCGGTGGCTGCCTTTGCTGAAGACCTGGAACGCTGGCTCGCTGGCAAACCGATTTTGGCGCAACCGGAAACGTTCGTCGAACGTACACGGCGGATCGTCAAACGCAGGCCGCGCCAAGTTCTCGCTGTCGTTTCGCTCGCAATTATTTTGTCCGGCATGGCTCTGTATGCCGGATGGATGACGCGACAGAATCGACTGAAAAAGGAACGCCTGACAATTGCCACCAGTGAAATCTCCGCGCGGACCGCTGAAGCGGATCGGCAACGAGACCTCGCGTTAAAGCAACTCCAGGAATCGGTTCTGCAAACTCAAGACATGCTCAAGGACCGTGCGGGGACTTTAGAACTGCGAAAATCCCTGTTGGTTTCTGCC
Organism: Pirellulaceae bacterium; assembly: GCA_019636375.1. Lineage (GTDB taxonomy): Bacteria > Planctomycetota > Planctomycetia > Pirellulales > Pirellulaceae > BJ22. The sequence goes on from JAHBXS010000001.1 coordinate 190,729, forward strand.
ATTGATGGATTACGGCAAGTCGCCCACACCGGCAATCGCAGTGAAGTCGACCGCAGCACGGCGCTGGCTCATTTGCGCCTCGGGCAGATTCAATTGGCCCTGGGGGATATCGCCGCCGGTCGCAAGTCATTGGAAGCGGCCCGTGAAATCGCGGTCAAATTTCCATTGGAATCTGAGTCTGACGCCACCTCCTGTCGCGACTTGGCTTCGATCCTCGCGTCGCTCGGTGAAACTGAACTGTCATTGCGAAACCATACAGCCGCCAAGGACTATTTCGAACAGGCGCTCGAGCTTCGTCAAATCGCACTCACCATCGACGAAAGCAACCCGCAAGACTCCGCAAACTATTTAATGAACCTGGTCCGCTTGGGTGACATCGCCAAGGCGGTTGGTAACAACGACACCGCTGAAAATTATTTTCGCGAAGTCACCACCCAGGCGACCGACGCCTTCCACAAATTCCCTGAAGTCGCCGTCGTCAAACGAAGTGTCTTGGTCGCCTACAATCGTCTAACCGTTGCGGCAATGAACCGGGGAGATGCCAAAACGGCTCGTGAGATGGCGACGATCTGGCAACAACTTGCCTTTGAACTGTTGCAGTCTGACCCGCTCAACCTTGAATACCAATACGATCAGGCTCTCGTGTTGGCTCAATCCGCACGAATCTACGGATTGGAAGGTGACTTTTCCGCCGCTGCCCGTCTCGCTCGCGAATCAACGGCAGCTTATCGCACGATTGCCAACAGCGAACCCGACAGCGCTCTGGCCCAGTCGCGGTTGGCGATTTCACTGCACGTCGAAGCCGACGCTTGGTACGCCACCGGTGACCTGGATACGGCTCATGACCTCTGGGGAGACGCAGCGAGCATTCACAAAGACTTGTTCGAGCAAAACCCGTCCAACACCCGCTACGCACTGTTGGGAGGCGAGTCTCAGATGTGGCAAGGATTCACCGATCTCAGTCGTGGCAATGTTACCGCCGGTTTGCAATCTCTGGATCAAGCCTGTGAGACATTTCAAGCTGCAGAAGTCGGCTCCAACCACGATCCGTCCGTCGTCGGTCCCAGCGATGTCGTTCGTCAACTGACCGCCCAGTACCATGCCGCCGCCGAACTGCTCGCCGCCGACAAGAGTGCCCGCGAATCTGCCGAACCAACTGTTTCGGCGATGTGCGGTTATCTCTTGTCTCGAACCGAACGCTTGGGAGAAGCGGTTGCCCTAGCTGAATTCTGGAAAGATTTTCAATCGACCGAAACTTCTGAAATGGTCAACGTCCATTCTTTGCGAGCCGCAATTTTCACCCGCGCCTTTGCAGAAGATCACAACAACGCTGCACACGACTGGGAAACTCAAGCCATCGCCGCCCTGCGAACCACTCTCTCTGCCAACCCCGCTTGGCTATCCATCATGCGTCGTTCCTCCGACTTCCTCGAACTCCGCTCCTCACCCGCTTTTCAGGAACTCCTCACCGCTCCCTCCAACTAAACTATCGCCATCGCTGACGTAGCGGACATCGTCAAGACTTTCGTGACGTCATTAAAATCCCCAAAAACGAACGAAAGTCTTAACGACTTCCGCTACCTATCTCCGAAGACGCCGTAGAATCAACAAGGCATCAAGTTTTTTGCATATAATATGGGAGAATGAGAGGGCCAAACATGATCACAACCAAACGGGTCTATTCGATTCTTGGAAACGAGTCACTCTGGGAAACCGCCCTGCGCTGTCATAGGCTCTTCAACGACGCCGGAATCCCCCATTCGATTTGCGGCGGTGTCGCCGTCTGTTTGCACGGTTACCAACGGAATACCACAGATGTGGATGTGATTGTCAATGCTGAAGATTCTGCGAAGGTACGCGCCTTGATGTTGGCCGATGAGTATGAATGGGACGAAGAGTTGAAGGAATTTCGCAATTCCAGCGGCGTGCCAGTTCAGTTTTTGCTTGCGGGGGAGCCTGCTGGTAAGGGCTCAGAGGTTACGATTCCCGAGCCCGTGGGTGACGCCAACGTCGAAGAACGGGATGGCCTGTCGGTTGTGCGTTTGGCTCGGCTGATCGAGATGAAGCTCGCCAGTGGGATGGGGAGTTTGCGAAGAACCCATCGAGGCTTTGCCGACGTGGTGGAACTCATCGCCATTCGCAAACTTGGCAATTCGTTTGCTCGATTCTTGCACGCTTCGCTCCGCCCAACCTTCCGCAAACTCGTCCGTCAAGCGACGGCTGAGGACTAAATTATGATAACCGCGCACGGAGTGAACGGCCACGTGACCGGAGTGAACGGCCACGTGGCTTTTGGCTCCGCGAAAGTTTGCGCCGTTATCGCTACTTTCGCGGAGCGAAAGGCGAGTGCGCCTTTGAAGGCGTTTAATCAGTCGGGTGAAAGTCCTGACCAGGGTAACGTTACCGCCCTGTATTCGAAAGTGGTAATTGCGTTCCCGCGAGGGAGGGTGAGGAGCAACCTGAGGAGAAATTCCAGTCCGTAACGAAAGTGAAACTGATTCGGCCAAGCCTGTCGGGGAGGAAGCTGGCAAAGTCCGAACCCTTCGCTGTGCGACGAACCGTCCTGTAGTCCTTTGTATCGACTTTTCCGCAGGATAGACACAGCGAACGAACTTTGGGTGCAGTAACGCGCTGATGCTGAAGTTTGGAAATGGCAATGCGGTGGTTGAGTGCGGAATGGAAGGAAGGTTAAACGCGATAAGAAGGGAGAGCTGTTCTTGGCCAGGGTCGATTCTCGTGATCAATCCCAGCCGGAGATACTGGGCGACCAACTCCAGGTCAAGCTGTGCGACGAACAGGCAGCTTGGTATCGAAAAGACTGATCGTCAATGTAGCGAGAAGATAAGCACCAGGAACAGCAGTCAGAGCCGCCATAGTAGCCGTGAAGCCGTGCAGCAAAACGCGGTGGAGCCAAGGGCGGCAGCAAGGTAGATGCAAGTATGACCAAACAATCCAAAGACCTTAAACCGTCGCAAGTCACAGTGCCTTTCGGGGCTACTCCGGCTACGGAACCATTGAGCATTGACCAATGGGCATCGTCGATGGTTTGGACAGAAAGCATGTTGAAGACACTTTTGGCAAACAAAGTGAGAGGAGGCAAATGGCACACGCTGTACGATAAAGTCTTCAGTGAGCGAAACTTGAGATGGGCGGCCTCGAAGGTCATTACCAATCAAGGAGCCGCTGGAGTAGACCGACAAACGGTAGAACAACTCGACGACGAACTTCTGGCCGAGATCACCAAACTGCAACAGGAACTGAAAGCCGGAACCTATCGGCCGCAGCCTGTACGCCGGGTGGAGATTCCCAAGCCGGGAACGAAGGAAACCCGCCCGTTGGGTATTCCTACCGTTCGCGACCGAGTGGTTCAAACCGCGTTACTGGATGTCTTGGAACCGATCTTTGATCACACCTTTCATCCTCGCAGCTTTGGCTTCCGCCGAGGCAGAGGCTGTCATGGCGCACTTCGTTGCGTCGAGCAATTACTCGAAGAGGGCAACGTCTTCGTGGTAGATGCCGACTTGAAAGGCTACTTCGATACGATCCCCAAAGACCGACTGCTCGCGTTGGTGAAGCAGAAAGTTTCGGATCATGCAGTCCTGCGACTGATCAAGATGTACCTCGATCAAGAAGTGGTTTCAGAACTGAGCCGCTGGACACCGGAAACGGGCGTCCCGCAAGGCGCGGTTCTCTCCCCGATGCTATCCAACCTGTATCTCAATCCGCTGGATCATCACATGGCCGAACAGGGCTATGAGATGGTACGCTATGCGGATGACTTCGTGATCCTCTGCAAGACGCAAGCTGAAGCGGAACAAGCTTTGGCAGTCGTCCAGCAATGGGTTCGCGAAGCAGGCTTGACCCTGCATCCGGACAAGACCCAGATTGTCGATAGTCGCGACCAAAGCTTTGCATTTCTGGGTTATGTATTTCGGGGCCGGTTCCGGTTTCCGCGAGCCAAAAGCCAACAGAAATTCATGGATCGTGTCCGCGAGTTAACTCCACGCACATCTGGCGATTCGCTTGAGGATATCGTCAAGCAATTGAATCAGATGATGCGCGGCTGGTTTCACTACTTTCGCCATTGTTTCTGGAATGTCTACGGTGACTATGACAGTTGGCTCCGCAGTCGTCTGCGACGAATCCTTCTGAAACGCCACCGCACCAATCCCGACCGACAACCTCGTACATGCCGCTGGCCAAACCGCTACTTCTCTGAGCTTGGGCTCTACAGCCTGGTGCAGGCTCATGCTCAGTTCGTCCAAACTATCGAGAACTACCAAGTGGAGAGCCGTATGCGGGAAAACCGCACGTACGGTTCGGCGGGAGGGGGAGTCAGTTGACTCTCCCTACCCCGATCATTCCCCATGCCAGCACCGTTATTATCAACATGCCCGTCAAGGCTTTTGATCTCCCTTTATCCCTGTAACGGAAGTCGTCAACGGCCTGTTGATTTTATGGACTTTGCGTCAGGCATCGTTTAACAATAAGCCGAAGGCGTTTTCGCAGGGCCAAACGTACGCCGTTGCAGCAAGTGGAACAAGATAGGGCATCGACTATTCTGCTTTATCACGCAAAACTGGAGAGGCAAACCACTGGTGAATCATCAGACCTGTTTTCTTTCGTCGCGTCGCGACGATTGCCGGTAGCCGGTCGTTTCAACTCCCGGTCAAAATTGTCGACGCTCAAATTCTTCCCAGCCTAATCCACCATACTGAACTCCAGTAACGTGGACGACGCCTTCGAAATAGATGTACCCGATGATGTAGGGAAAGCATCGCATCGGTTTGAGACGCGTTCTGCCAAAAGCGACTGCGGCTGCTTCGGGATGACGCGATAGTAAGTCGAACAACTGAGTCAGTTCATCCCGGAATCGCTCGGATGTGTTTTCGCCTTTGTCGGAATAGTAATCGCGACCACTGCGGATATCCAATTTAGCAGCTGGCTCAATAACAATCGGTACTCGGTTCACTTTCCAAAAAGTTCCTCGCGCACGCTGTCCCATGATTCGCCCTTGCTTGGATCTGCAAAGAACGCTTGCTCGCGCTTTAAGAATTCCGTCTTGAGCTGCTCAGATACTGGCAATGGGCCTTCGGCGGCCAAGCGATCAAGCACTGAAGTCGCCAAAGCGAACTGAAGCTCTTTAGGTAAGGCCTCTATCGCAGCCAGTAGATCGTTTTGCGTCATATTCACCTCCCGAGTAAATCTCTATGTCCATTGTAACTTGTTCTGGCTTCCACGAGAAGAAACGCACAGCGGTAAAACTCAGCAATCGCTAATGCCCCATGTTGAGTTCTTGAGCCTTATCAGCCAGTTCCTGAAGCGTGTCTTTGATGCGACGCTCTTGTTGCTATTTGTACGCCAGCACAGGAAAAAAGACAAAAAAGACATGTATTATTTTATACCCCGGCTTTCCATCATGCGTCGTTCCCCCGACTTCCTCGACCTCCGCCCCTCCTCCGCTTACCAACACCTCCTCACCGCTCCCTCCGGCGACGATTAGACGATATTTGCGATTCGTTTAACAATTCATCCCAACGGTCGGTCGAGAAACACCCTCGGCGTACTACCCCCACGAGCCGAAAAGAACTTGGAGGAGGCTCGGGCGGTGAGTGGAGTTTCGGCGGGAGATTGAGACTGGTTCGGAGGACAAAAGAGGTTGCGTGTTTTCCGGGAGTCTTTGGTGGATTTGTTGTAAACGACGGATGCGTTCGGCGGTTTCGGGGTGGGTGCGGAGCCAAGTCGGTTCGCGAGCAATCCGCCGGGGATCAAGGCCCCGCTGCCACCAACTACCGCGCTCCACGATCGATTCGACTTTGTGCAATGCGGCTGCAAGCCCCATTGGGTCCCGTGTGATCTCGGCAGCGGTAAGGTCGGCGTTGAACTCGCGGGTTCGTGACAACGCCAATTGCAACAGAAGTGCCAGCAAGGGAGTTAGCAGCAACAGCAACCCGGCCAAGACATAGTGCAGACTGCCACCCAACATCACCCATGTCGGCAGACCAAAAAAAATCACAATCAGACCAAATCGGGCCAACAACCCATTCACGCGACGGATCGCTAGAGCAAGGCTCATAAAACTGGTGTCCCGATTGCGAATGTGGGCCAGTTCATGGGCCAGAATACCCGCGAGTTCTCGTGGCGCCATCATTCGTAATAACCCGTCCGAAACGCAAATCGCAGCGTTGCTGTCGGTGCCAAAGGCGAAGGCGTTCGGGACACTTGACGGCAAATAGTACAACTCGACGACATGCCGAATCCCCGCCGCCTCGGTCAAACGCTGAAACAACCTCCACAACTCCGGGGCTTCGTAAAGCGAAATCTCCCGTGCTCCGTAAGACCTCATCACTGCTTTGGAGGCAACCGACGGAAATGTCCACAGACTGTACAACAATAATCCACCGGCGAACCAAGCCCCCATCTCACCAAACAATATCCAACCGACGGCCAGATTCATCATGAACATGGCGCTCAAAAGAAACGAACCCAAGAACCAGTTCGACCAGCGGTTTTTTGTAAAATAAAGGCTTGGCATGATGGAAATATCAAAAACGTCATTTCGTGGATCGAATTCATCCGACGGGCTGGCATTTTATCGAATTTTTCGGACAAAAGTAGGAAGGCCACTTAAGAAGTAGGGTGTGTGAAGTGAGCGCGATCGAATTTTGAGGTATCTAAAAACGAAACTTTGTTCGGGTTCTCGAATCGGTTCGATAAGTTGTCGCTCACGAAACACGCCAATTCCCAGAAAATTTCTCAACGTGTCACAATAAGATGGTGTGTTACGGAAACCATTTCTTCTCAAGTTGAAAATTATTGTAATGGAAGCGGAACCGGTGATTAGTACTTCGTCCAGCAAAGGGCTCCCTTCACACACCCTACAACTACAACAACTTCTGTAGCCATCGTGACCAACTGGCCTAGATGCGGTAAGCTAAGTTTGGCGAAGATGAATTTCACTCAATTTCAATAGTTCCTTAAAAATATCGGTCCCCCGCGTGTCTGGCGATTCTGTTCATATTCCAATTCTCAGCGAAGAAATCCTTGAGTTGCTGGGCGTCTCTGCTGGGAAGACCATCGTCGATGGGACCTTTGGCGGAGGGGGGCATTCGGCCCGATTTTTGGAAGCAGTCGGTGAAGCGGGAAAGGTCATCGGGATCGACCGCGACCCTGAAGCCGTTGCTCGCGGCGAGCAAAAATTTGGCTCGCGGCTAACACTGGTTTGTGAAAGCTACATCGAACTTCCCCTGATTTTGCAACAACTCGAAATTCCATCCGTCGATGGGATACTATTGGACTTAGGGCTTTCAAGCGATCAACTGGCCGACCACAATCGCGGCTTCAGCTATCTGGCAACAGGCCCACTTGATCTACGGTTCAACCCGGAAGAAGGCCGCCCTGCCAGTTGGTATTTGCAGCACATGGACGAGCGAAAGTTGGCAGACTTGATCTATCAATTCGGCGAGGAACGTTTCAGTCGCGTGATTGCCAGAAAAATCTGCGAACGACGGCGGACTGCTCCTATCAAAACGGCGGAAGAACTTTCGGAACTTGTCCAGCGTTGTGTCCCTCGTTCGCGCGGCCATGCGATCCACCCGGCGACTCGAACGTTTCAGGCCCTCCGCATCGCCGTCAATGACGAAATGGGCACCCTGCAAAAGGCGCTCGAGCATTTGCCCGATTGTCTAAAACCGGGTGGGCGAATCGCAATCATGAGCTTTCATTCCCTAGAAGACCGATTGGTCAAACATGCCTTTCGCAATGACCCGCGCCTTGATGTCATCACGAAAAAGCCGATTCAACCTGGTGAAGAGGAGGTCCACCGCAATTCTCGTAGTCGTAGCGCGAAACTCCGAGTCGCAGAACGAACACATTAACAAGAATTTCTCGCTTCGAAACTTGAATCTGCTTTTTGTTTCTCGTCAATTCAGTTGGCATGAGCATAAAATTCAAGGAAAAGACTTGGGAAAGCAAGCGTTTTGAGCTTTTGTGATCGTTCGCCAAGGTTGCAGGCACCGACACTTGCCCGCATTGACTTGATCGCTATAATTTCGAAAAGTATCGCAGTGAAAGTCTTTTGTAGACATTTCGTCGAACCTGAATTTTTTTCCGGCAGCTCCCAGCGCCGTCTTAACAACCAACATGCCATCGAAACTGAGGCGCCAAATCGCTTGGCAAGCCGCATTGTTGATGTACCGTCGCGAGGAGACGGAGTATTATCACGCGAAAATGAAGGCCGCGAGGCGAGTGGTCAAAGGTTGGGTAAAACCTGCCGACCTTCCCAGTAACGCGGAAATCCGGGACGAAATTCAGTCCTTCGCCCGAACCCTAGAAGGGGCCGACCGCGATCAACAACTGCGAGAGATGCGGATGGCGGCCCTACATCTCATGCAACGAGTCGAGGCGTTTCATCCACGCTTGATCGGCAGTGTGCTGACCGGACATATCCGCCGTGGCTCCGACGTCGATATTCACCTGTTCGCAAATCAACTCACTGCCGTGACCGGTTTGCTCGACTTTCATGGAATGGATTACGAAGTCGAAAGAAAACGGATTCGCAAGGCAGACCAAACACGACTCTATCAACATGTTCATGTCCGCGATCGCTTTTCGTTCGAGTTGACCGTCTATCCCCTTCGAGATCGTTTGATCGTTCCCAAAAGTTCAATCACAGGGAAGGCCATCGAGAGGGCGACTTTGCCTCAGTACCGGCAATTCCTTGCTGCAGCGTATCCCGACGCGGACCTTGAGGCCGAAGTGCAAGAAGCGGAAATGGCGGTTGATCGTTATCAGGTGTTCCGCAGTCTGCTGTTGCCATTGGAGACGGTTGACCAAAGCCCCGTTTACCACCCAGAAGGTGACGCTCTTTACCACAGCCTCCAGGTCTTTGACTTGGCCGTTGACCGGTTGCCCTATGACGAAGAGTTCCTACTCGCGGCGTTGCTGCACGATGTTGGAAAGGCCATCGATCAATACGACCACGTCACCGCAGGACTGGAGGCCCTCGAAGGACTTATCACTCCTCGCACAACTTGGTTGATTGAGAACCACATGCTCGCCCACCAGGTCCGAGACCGCAGCATCGGTTTCCGCGCACGAAAACGCTTGGAAGCCTCGGAAGATTTCGACGACCTGATGTTGCTCAACGAATGCGACCGGTTGGGGAGACGCCAAGGGGTTCAAACCTCCGACGCGGACGATGCCCTGGCCTACATCCGTGATCTCGATCAATCGTAGATGTCGAAATGCCGACTCGTTTGACTTCGCAAAAAAAAGCCAAGTGCAGCACGTTCACGTAGTGAACGGCTACGTAGCAGGTACAGCACGTTCACGAAGTGAACGACGACGTAGCTTTTCACTCCGTGAAAAGGAACTCACTTCAGACATCAAATTTTGGATTTAATTCTGGGTATGGCCTATCCCTTGCGAGCCATAAAATCGCGCATCAAGTTGGCCAGAGCTTCGCAGCCTGCATGAGGGAATGCGTTGTAGATCGACGCGCGAATACCGCCGGTGCTGCGATGCCCCTTGAGGCCATCCATCCGCTGAGCGGCGGCCTCTTTGAGAAATTCACTTTCCAAATCAGGATTACTCAATCGGAATGTCACGTTCATGTGCGAGCGACACCAGGGTTGGCTGTGTCCGATGTAGAACCCTTCGCTTTCGTCAATCGCATCGTAGATGAGTTGGGCTTTGGCGGCATTTCGCCGTTCGATCGACTCAAGCCCCCCTTGGTTTAAAATCCATTTGAACACCAAGCCCATAAAATAAATCCCGAACGCTGGAGGAGTATTGTAACGTGAGCCGTTTTTGATGTGATTGCGATAGTCCATCATCGCCATCAAGTTAGGGTTGGCCGTTTCAGCAAAATCACGACGGATAATCACCAGCGTCACACCGGAAGGCCCCAAGTTCTTCTGGGCTCCCGCGTAAATCAAGGCGTGTCGATTGATGTCGATTGGACGGGAAAACATCTCGCTGCTCGTATCACAAATCAAGGGAGCTTTGGTTTGCGGAGGTGTCAAATATCGGGTTCCAAAGATTGTGTTGTTGCTACAATAATGCAGATAGGCAGCGTCCGATGAAAGTTGTCCTTCTAAATCCGCATCGGTTGGCACTCGAACGAAGTTTTCTGCCGTTCCATCGAATGGAACATTGACCTTTCCGAATTTTTTTGCGTCGTTGATTGCTTTCGTCGTCCATTCTCCGGTATTCGGATAATCCGCAACCCGCTCCGGGCTCAAAAAGTTCATTGGAATTTGGCCGAATTGCGTAGATGCACCACCTTGCAAAAACAGCACGGCATAGTCGTTCGAGATGTCCGCAATTTTTCGGCAATCGGCTTCAGCTTCTTCGATCACTCGATCAAAGACCTTGCCCCGATGGCTGTGCTCCATGATTCCAATTCCGGAATCACAAATGTTCCATAGGTCTTTTTGCGCTTGCTCCAGGACCGATTCAGGCAAAACGGCAGGTCCAGCGGAAAAATTAAAAATACGATCGGTCGCTGATGCAGTTGCGCTCATGGAATGTGTCCTTAATAAATGTTTTGGGATGCTCCAGGTATTGTGATCGTTTTCGAATGATGATTCAAGCGTGGCAGTTCTGCGATAGCCAAAGACGCAAATCCCCACTCACGGACAAGTCGAACAATCACTTCAGACTAGCTCACACCTGAGTGACCAGGGACTTTTGATCGACGGCCAAGACGTGTTGATTGGCTTGGATTTGGTCAAGCTGCTCAGTTTGCAAGGGACTGCCAAGCTGAATCCTTGCACAAGCCGCTTCGGCACCGTCATAGATGATGTTTTCCATTTCTTCGACGTTAATTCCGGCGTCACCAACAATTTCGAAAATGTGAGCCAAGACTCCCGGTCGATTTTGATGGCGAACGGTTAAGAGTGACGTTGCAGGGGTTTTTTCCGAGAGATTAACGCAGTTACAAACGTCCCCCGTCTGCAAGAATTTACGCACGATTCTAATGGTCTCCTCCGCAATGGCGTCTTGGGCTTGATCGGTCGAAGCCCCCACATGGTGCGATCCCACAAAACCAAACAGTTGCGTTATCTCTTGTGTAAAATCTGCCGAGTTCCCGTTTGGCTCGTCTGCGAAAACATCGAGGCCAACGCGAATGTCGCGATCTTTGACGGCTTGCGTCAAAGCCACTTGGTCCACGACACTTCCACGGCTCGTGTTGACAAAGATCGTTCCCGGTCGAATCGCAGCGATCACTTCTTCATTGATCAAGTGTTCCGTTTCCGGTGTCGCCGCGACGTTGACACTGATCACGTCGCTGATGCGCACCAAATCGACGAGAGACGGCGCAAAGCCGACCTCCAGAGCTTCGGCCTTCTCGGGAGTTAAGCTACGGCTCCAAGCGGCAACCTCCATATCGAACGCCTTTCCTCGCGCGGCGATCTCCAAACCGATTTGCCCGGTGCCGATGATACCCAGGCGACGCCCCTTGAGCCCTCGGGCCTTCGAGTATTCCCCCTTGCGCCATTTCCCGGCTCGCAAGTCAATCGTTTGTTCTGCGATCCTTCGGTCACAGGCCAAAATCAAACCCCATGCTAACTCGGCAACAGCCACGGCATTTTTCCCAGGGCAGTTGGCGACGAAAATTCCTTGACGGCTGGCGTCGTTTACCGCGATGGAGTCGACGCCAGCACCGGCCCTTACGATCAATCGCAATCGGCGAGCGGCATCGATAGCGGCGGAAGTTACATTTGTTCCTCGGACAATCAAAATATCTGGTTGATGCTCGGCGATGGCTTGAGGCATGTCCTGCGCGGAGCAATCGGGCAGAAACAGGACTTGGCAGCCGAGTTCCTGCAAACGCTCAATGCCCGATTTTTGAAACTTGTCGGCAACTAAAACCTTCATTAACTTCCTCAAAATTTGAAATTTCTATTCAGCGGCTTTTTCGAACTGATGGACAAACAGACCGCTTCGCAATTTCGGCTCGAACCAAGTCGATTTGGGGGGCATAATCATTCCCGCATCACTCACGGCCAACAATTGTTCGATGCTGGTTGGAAACATCGAAAAAGCGACGGCCATTTCTCCGGAATTGACCACCTTCTCCAAGCCCGTCGTTCCGCGAATCCCGCCGACAAATTGAATCCTTTGATCGGTTCTCGGATCACCGACGCCGAGAATCGGCTCCAAAATTCGGCTTTGTAACAACGAAACGTCAAGCGACTCGATGGGATTCGTGTGATCGATGGAATCCGCAGGGAAAGTGAACTTAAACCATTTTCCAGCGATATAAATGCAGATTGTTCCGGGCTGCTGCGGAACCGGTTCGGTTGTCTCAACGACTTGTCCGATTTCACCAAGACGTTTTAAAAATTCCTCGGCTGTTAAATTCCCCAAGTCTTTAACAACTCGGTTGTATGCGAGAATTTTTAGATGACTCGCCGGGAAAATGACGGCCAGAATTCGGTTGTACTCCTCGTTTCCGGTGTGATGCGGATTTGCTTGCTGACGTTCCGTTGCCGCACGTTCGCCTCCTGCGGTGCGGTGATGACCATCGGCAATGTATAAAGCCGGAGCATTCGCAAACGCATTGACGTAAGCTTTCCAGTCAGCCACGGGCCAAATCGAATGCTGCACTCCGTCGGCTGCAACGAAATCGATGACGGGTTGGCCTTGCGAATCATTTGCGATCAACGCAGCGAGGTCCGCTTGGTCGCGAACAGCCAAAAATACAGGCTCCGCATGAGCGCTCGAAACGGTCATGTGGCGAGTCCGGTCGTCCTCCTTGTCCGGACGGGTCTTTTCGTGTTTCTTGATATGGTCTTGGCGATATTGATCCGCATCGCAAGTACACACGACTCCGTACTGCTCGCGGCCTTGCCAAATTTGGCGATAAATATAGATTCCTGGGTTATCACTCTCGACCAAATGACCATCGGTGATCAACTGTTCTAAATTTTTCGCCGCCGTTTCGTAGACGATCGAGTCGTAGGGATTGGTTTCGGCTGGCAAATCGATTTCCGACCGAACCACGTGCAGAAAACTCAACGGGTTCCCGGCGGAGCGCTCTCGGGCTTCGGCGGTGCTGATGACGTCGTAAGGCTCGCAGGCAATCGCAGCGGCCTTGTCTGGTTGCGGCATGATCGCCGTAAACGGGTAGATTTTGATCATTGAGAACCTGAGGGGATTAAGAGCCGATGCATCTAAGCCAATCCAACTATTTATGCCCGAAAACCCACTGGATTGTCAATCCTCGGCATAATGGCGCACGACTTCGTCGAGCGTTGGAGCGAATTGACATGCGCTGGCCCATTTTGAAAATCAACGGGATTGCCGCAAAGAAATAAAGCCTTGCGGGTCAAGGCCGAACGAAACGTTCTCGGTCTTTTGCAAATTCGATTTCTTTTCCCATTGGTTCGGGCGCAAACCAAACTTCTCGCCCCTCTCGGCGAAAAACTTCGTTCCCGCCGACCCAGGTCCTCACGGGCCACCCGGTCAAAGTCACTCCATCCCACGGACTCCAGCGAGATTTTGTCTCTTGTTCCTCATTGCGAATCGTCAATTGCAAATTCAAATCGACCAGAACAAGGTCCGCATCATAGCCGATTTCGATTTTCCCCTTCCCTTTTAAATGCCAAACCTTCGCCGGTGCCTGACACATCCATTTTACGACTTGGGAAAGGCTGCAACGTCCGAGGGCTACTTGATTCAGCAACAACGCCAATGAATTTTCCACCGCAGGTAACCCTGACGGGCACTGCGGGTAAGGCAACTGTTTTTCTTCCCAAGTATGAGGCGCATGGTCGGTCGCAATGACTGGAATCGTTCCGTCGAGCAGCGATTCCCACAACGCGTGACAATCATGGCCGGTTTTGATGCTCGGATTCATTTTTATCAATGACCCCAATCGCGGGTAATCGTCGACTGAGAAAAACAAATGGTGGGGGCAAACTTCGCTGGTCACGTAATCGGGGGCTTCCTTCAAAAGCGGGATCTCATCCGCTGTCGAAACATGCAAGACATGGAATTGGTGGCGGTGCCGAGTCGCAAGGTCAATCGCACGGCGCGTTGCAATCGTAGCTGCCAGATGGTCCCGCACCAGCGAGTGCGTGGCCACGTCGGTCGAGTCGGCGTATTTCACTTGATTCGCTCGAACCGTCGCTTCGTCTTCACAATGGGCGCAAATCGGCAACGTTGTCTCTGCAAAAATTGCTTCCAATGCCGCTTGATCGTCCACCAATAAGTCACCGGTGCTGGAACCGATAAAAATTTTGATTCCCGGTGTCCTGGTCGCGGCCTTCAGTTCCTGCAAGTTCCCCGGCGTTGCTCCGATGTAGAAACCAAAATTAACCAAACAGCTTCGCGAGGCCAAAGCCAATTTTTCGTGCAACCTTTCGACGGTCGTGGTCGTCGGTTGCGTGTTCGGCATTTCCAAAAAGCTCGTCACTCCCCCTTTGGCACAAGCCCGGGTGGCGTGAGCCAAATCTTCTTTGTGGGTGAGGCCCGGCTCGCGAAAGTGGACTTGATCATCCACGACTCCAGGAATTAAATGCAGTCCTGCGGCATCGACCACTTGGTCAACAACGACATTCTGCGGAGGATCAAGGGAGGCGATTATGCCCCCTTCAACCAGCACCGCACTTGCAATAATCCCATTCGGTGTCACGACTTGGGCGTTTTTGATTAGCGTTCTACTCACTCGATTCTCCCGGAATCAACGGAAAGGTCGTACCGTCGTGACTTCGAGGGGATTGTCCCCAAGCGACCGACTCGAAAAATCTTCGAAGCAGCTAAACAACAAAGTACAACTTTAGATGTCTGCCAAAATCGGCAAGACCGACGTTTGCAAACCACCGGTCACATGAAGTGTACCATTTCCTTCAATGTAAACATTCACTTCACTGCGAACCCCGAATTCAGGCAAGTAAATCCCCGGCTCGATCGAAAAACAAGTGTTGGGCAGCAAAAGTCGTTCTTCGTTCGTTTCCAGATTGTCGATGTGCGTTCCGTTGCCGTGAGTTTCTTCGCCGATGTTGTGGCCGGTGCGGTGCACGAAATACTCACCGTATCCCGCCGCTTCAATCACCCGCCGCGCTGCATCGTCAACTTTGCCGCCCGCAATCGGACGATTTCCGGCGAACGCTTCCCGCGCTAAAGCGATCGAGGCGTCCCGCGCCTCAGCGACGATCTTGAAAATCTTTTCATACTGTTCGGGAACGGAATCTCCGACGAAGCCGACCTTCGTTAAGTCGCTGTAGACTCCTCCAGGGCGATCCATCTTGGCCCACATATCGAGCAAGACGAAATCACCTTTTTTGATCTCAGCATCGGCACCACGTTGCGGCGAATAGTGAGGGTCTCCGGAGTTTGGGCCAACGCCGACGATCGGCGGCGAATAAGTCGTCATACCGTTCTCGTGATAGTACTCCATCACGCGGTCTTGCACGTCGGTCTCGCGAAGTTCCTTTCTCGCCCGAACATGATCGGCGATCATTTTCCAGGCCATCTCAAAGGCCGCTTGATTAAGCCGATCCGCCTCCAAATGAAGTTGCCATTGCTCTTCCGACCACCGGGATTCGAAAAAGGAGATCAAATTTCCGGACGATTTCACATCGACATTAAAGTCGCGAACCAGTTCAACAGTCCCCGCGTCAACCCGCGAGATGTAGGGGTTGCCGTTTCGAGGCGAGTATTCCATCGCGACATTGCGAGCCGATCCCAAGATTTTTTTAACTCCCTCCTCAAGCGATTGCCAAGTCAAATAGACGGTCTTTTCCCCTGGCAGATGGTCTAAAGCTCCCTGCTCAATTCGATGTACGAGCTTTTGTGGGGTGCCATTAGCAGGAATAAAGTAGAAAAATCGTCTTGAGCCGGCTTTGTTCGTCGGGATTCCCAACACCCGCAGCGCCAAGATGTTGATGCCACGAAAATCGTACAACAGCCAACCGTCAAATCCAAAATCTTTGATCGATTGTTGAATGGTCGCCAAGTCAATCATTTAAATCCCTTGTCAAAGGCTCGTAAAAGGCTTCTCAAAACGCACTAATTTAAGGTCAAATCCAAAAAAACGCAAACTCCCGGCGGACTCATTATGCTACTCAAGTTTTCAGAGGTTACAATTGACCTACCTAACTTTGTTGACATGAGCCCGATTTTTGAGTTGGTACAACTCAACAAATGACTGGAAATTGTGAGGGACTCGGCAAAGGCAGCCTAAAGAGCTTGGAATAATCCGCAAGGTTTATCCGTAAATCTTCATGTGAGACACTAGTTTTAGCTCGCGTGTGGTCAAAAATGCCATGCGGGTTCGATGTTGCAGCTTGGCGTGTATTTGATTCCTTTTACGTTCACAACTCAAAAATTTAATTTTCTTCTTTTAGAGGCCAGCGATGTTGGTTCGATTTCCTTTTTTGTTGATGTGTTGCACGGTTCTAGTTTGGGCTTTGCCTGGAGTCATGTTGCCTTGTGATGCCCGACCCGCGAAGGTTTGGCAAGACGAAGATGGTCAAGAAGAGGGCGACGATGGCGAAAAACAGGACGAAGAAAAAAAAGACAAAGACCAGGAGAACTCGGATGAAAAAAAACAGGATGAAGAACCCCTCATCGAACTAACCATCGGAGAACAAATAGAAATCGGTCCCCGCGAAGTTCGCCTCGCGCTGTGGGATGGCTCGGTCATTCGCGGGAATTTAGGGTTCAGCACTTTGCACGTTCAGACCAAGTTTGGTCGCCTAGAAATTCCTGTTGAAAACATCGTCACGCTGCGACCTGGACTGAATAGTCTGCCTACCATCCATCAACGAGTTGTGAACCTAATTGAACAACTGGGTGACAAAGAATTCAAGGTTCGCGAAAAAGCCAAACTGGAATTGCTCGCCCTCGGCCCACAAATTTTGAACTTTGTGAAGAGTTCAAATGACGGAAATAGCGCCGAGAGAAAAAAGAATCTTCAGTTTGTGATCGACGCTATCGGCGAGCAAATGTCAGAACTTGATGGCGACAGTGCAAGCCAACAAGGGGTCTTGGCGATGGAAGACACCATCACTACGGGACACTTTACGATTGTCGGACAAATCGAGGAAAAACAATACGAGTTGACGACACTTTACGGAATTTTGAACGTACGGCTCGAAGATATTCAGTTGGCAGATCGTAATTGGGCGAGTACCGGAGAGGCGATTGAGAAAAAAGTCGAAGTTGATGCCGCTGCTTTCTTTCAACGCGCACCCGTTTCAACCAAAATTCGCGTTAATGCCGGAGATCGCATCACGATCCGAGCAGAAGGGAGTGCAAATTGGGCGTCGTGGGGAAACGTTACTTCTGGGCCTGATGGAATCGCGTCGCACGGCGCCTGGAACGGATTTAATTGCGGGATGTTAGTTGCTCGGATCGGCAAAGGGTCGGACTTTGTGGGCATTGGAGCAAAGGGAACCTTTGTTGCCAAAACGAGTGGCGAGCTCTTTCTCGGAGTCTCCATGCAAGACAACTACGCCAATCAACGGGGCTATCAATGGAACGGGAGTTACAAGGCGACGGTCCGAGTAGAATCTTCGGGTAAATAGACATGGAGGACTTTGCGATAATTTTCGTCCGTAAATCGTCGTTTGTGGCTTCTAAGTTACTGTGAAACGGTGCAAAAAAGTTCTAGCTTTAGTTGGCCAGCGCCCGAATTTTGGATTTTGAACGCGGCACATTCATCCAGCCACTGGTTTTTTCGGAAATATTCCACAAAGCCACCAGCAAGAGCCAGTGCTACGTCAAAGTAGTGCTGTTCAATTTGTCCAAATTTCTTAATTGGGATCGCTGGAATCATTTTGTGCCCACCGACTATTGTTGGTTTGGCACAACACTTGCACTACTTGAAGGAGCCTGTCCGAGACGAATTACAATGAAGCGACTCGGCGGGCAGTTGAATCGGTGATCCGGTGAAACTTTTGCGAAGAAATCGATTGGATGCTCAAATGATGAGGTTTCCAAGGCTTCCATAAGTCTCACAAGCCGAAAATCCGATTCACTTTCACTCCCCCCACTTTAGGATTGCAGCCATGAGACGACAACTTATTATCAAATCGACGACAAAGCGTTGCTGGATCGCGGCGCTGTGCTCCGTTTTGTTCGGCCTCCTTTCCGCCAGTTTTTTGGTGGGCCAGGAACATTCGGTACTGGTTGCCGAAAACCAATTGGTGCAAGACCCCGCATTGATTGGGCCGCCCATCACCGTCAATCCAGAAGAACTCCTTCCTCCAAATCAAGACCCCGAGGAAATGGAATTACTGATGCGTGCGCCGCTGCATGAAGCCTTTGCTGAAGTCCTAGAGACCAGCTACGAACCAGGCCCCCTAGTGCTGCGTGAGCCGCCAGAATTGATCGAAGAGTTGCCACCTGAGTACAAGCCCGAGGGCGAAAATGTTTTGTGGATTTCCGGCTACTGGTATTGGGACGAAGACCGCGACGATTTTATATGGATCAGTGGCGTTTGGCGTGATGCACCGCCCAGCCAGCGTTGGGTCCCCGGCTATTGGGCAACTGAAGTTGGCGGGTTCCGCTGGGTACGTGGATTCTGGATCGGCGAAGAAATCGATGAACTCATTTATTTGCCTCAGCCCCCCGCACCCCTTGAGGTAGGTCCTTCGACGCCTGCTCCATCGGAAGACTTTTTCTACACCCCCGGAACCTGGGTCCATCGAGATTCGCGATACATCTGGCAGCCTGGACATTACGCTCCGTTTATTGAAGATATTATGTGGGTCCCTCCGACTTATGTCTGGACTCCCAGCGGCTACATTTTCCGTCCTGGATATTGGGACCGTCCGTTTGATTGCCGAGGGACCGTATTTGCTCCAGTGGCCTTCCGACGTCCAATTTTCCGAGCGGCAAGTTTTGTCTTGCGACCTCGCTGTGTCATCGACACTGGATTTGGTCTGTTTCCACACTTGTTTGTGCGACGTGGATTCCGACACTATTATTTCGGAAATTACTATGATGCTCGGTTTGTCGGTGGCGGATTTTGCCCTTGGTCGAACATCGGCCATTTCGGTTTCCATCGCACTCAGTTTGACCCACTGTATTCCTTTTACGGATCTCCGTTTATTCGCTACCGAAACACGTCGGTGATTCACTGGGCACAAGGACAACACGTGTTCTTCAACCAAAACGCCCACTTGCGTCCACCAGTCGTGTTCAACTTGAATGTGGTGAACCAACGCGTTAACAACAATGTGATCATTAACAATATTAACCAGGGAGGTTTTCCTCAACAGCAAGTCTTCCTAGCCGACACGATTGATCGGCGAGCGAGACAGACCTCGGCAAGTCACCTCGACCGACAAGCCCAACGCTACGTGCGACTCAACGAACAACAACAGCAGCAAGAACAAGCTGCCGTTAATCGCGACCTTGCTCGCCAACGGCGCGACCTTGAACGAC
The DNA here is from genome assembly GCA_019636375.1 of Pirellulaceae bacterium. Taxonomy (GTDB): domain Bacteria; phylum Planctomycetota; class Planctomycetia; order Pirellulales; family Pirellulaceae; genus BJ22. Next base: position 210,133 of record JAHBXS010000001.1, read on the forward strand.
ATGTCCGTCAGACAAGACCCACTCAAACCGCAAATGCGACAACAACCCCTCCGGCCCGTGTCAAGCTGCCTGCGGAAGTTCGTCAAGCTGAAACTATCGCTCAACGCACTCAACGCGAAGCCGAGCGAGCCACTCAACGGGCTCAGGCAGACGCAAAAATCCGCGAAAAACAAACGGAAGCAGTTGCTCGTGCGGAAGCTCGCCGCGTGAACACGCAACAACAAAAGTCTGACCGCGACATCGCAAATCAAGCTCGAGATTCTCAACGAGCCACAGAGCGTGTCGCCCAAGGCCAGCAGCGCCAAGACCGACGAACTGAAATTCAAAACCGCACCGAGCAACAACGTACTCAGCGCGAAACCAACGAATTAACGCGGCGTCGGGAAGTTGAAGATAAGAGTCAAGAACAAAAGTCGCAAAACGCGGCTCGTCAACAGGCGTTGGAGGAACTCCGCAACGCTCGCACGACCGAACGACGCGACAATGTTCAGGACCGCAATCAACAACGGCAGGTCGAAACGCAACAACGTCGCGTTGACTCTGCGGCACAACAACAAGCTTCTCAGCAACAGCGGGCTGCGCAAGAGGCCGCTCGTCGCGCTCAAACTACTGAACGGCGCGACACCATCCAAGACCGCAATCAACAACGGCAGGTTGAAACCCAACAACGTCGCGTTGACTCTGCGGCACAACAACAAGCAGCCCACCAACAACGTGCCGCTGAGGCTGCCGCTCGGCAGCAGCAAAACGCTGCCCGCGACCAGCAACGTCAGGCTCAAATCCAACAACGATCGACCGACGCTGCTCGCCAACAAGCCGCTAGCCAACAAGCGTCTCAACAGCAAGCTGCTCAACAACGGGCGGCGCAACAACAGGCCTCTCAACTGCAAGCCGCCCAACAACGAGCCGCTCAGCAACAGGTTTCTCAACAACGTGCAGCTCAGCAAAAAGCGGCCCAACAACAGGCTTCTCAACAACGTGCAGCCCAGCAACAAGCGGCCCAACAACACGCCGCTCAGCAACGGGCTGCACAACGGCAAGCTAGTGAGCAACAGCGGATGAATCGCCAAACGGAAAGGCAAGACCGCAATCAAGGCGGCGGTGGAGGCAGAAAAAAGTAAAGGTTAACATTCGATGGCTGAAAACTCCAACGACTCGCAGTCTCTAAAGGTAACACTCGCGCCTCAGACGGTCGCCGTCTCAAGGCGAAGTGTCTCCTTGTTGGCTTGGTTGGTTCCACTCATGGTGACTTTGGCTTTTTTATTCGGCCTCATGGTCGGAAACTTCACGGCAAACCCCAACGTCGGCGAGTCAGCGCTGCGAATGTCGACGGTCAGAATTGAGCTTACTCGAAACGAAACCCCAGCTCCAGTCGCGATGCTGTTGCCGTTGGACTGGCAAGGAAGTAAAAAATTTGACCCCAAACTAATCCTTCCCGAATCGTTCCAGCCACTTAATAACCCGACAATTGATGGGATCGTCCAAGCGGGTGGAGCGATCAGCCGCGTACCCCAATCAGGGATAACCCTGTCGGTCGCCGCCGACGCAAGCTACTGGCTGATTGTCCTTTATCCGTCATCTAACAACCCCGCCCAACTCGACCGTCAACAAACCGCCAGTCTTTCTCAGTATTTTTTACCCCTCGACGACTTAACGAAATCCGGCGACATGCACATCGAGTTGCTCCGCCTTTCCGGTCAATCAAAAAGCCTGCGGATCAATTAAATGATCGTCCATTTTCCCAGGGTGCGCTTCGCGACCCCGGGCTTTGATGTCAAACCCCATTGGGGTTACGTTGCCTGCTGAGATTGGGTGCTCGTTGAGATTGGGGGCTCGTTGGGGTTACGGTGCCCATTTGGTTGGTAGACATCCGCTGCATCAACCCCGAAGGGGGCTAACAACACAGCCCGGGGTCGCGAAGCGCACCCCGGGATCGCACGGAAAACCATCACACCAACCCTGAATGGGTTGCAAATGACTCCGTGTTGAACCCCGTTGGGGTTGGCACGCAATGGGTGGTTTTGTTCCCAAATTGCCCTGCGCGACCCTGGGCTTTGATATCAAACCCCGTTGGGGTTCGTCGTCGACCGTTGCATTGAACCCGGAGGGTTTAAACATCACAGCCCGGGGTCGCGCAGCGCACCCCGGGTTTGCACGGCCCACCACCACAACCCCAACGGGGTTGCACATGTCGCCATGTTGAATCTCGGTGGGGTTTGGTGATATTTTGAATGTGTTCAGCGTCGCGCCATCACGGGCGTTGATATGAAATCGATTCTGGGTCCAAATGGGGTTGAAATTTTGGAGACTTCCGATGGGACAATCACTTGTGCAAATTTACGTTCATCTGGTGTACTCAACGAAAAACCGTTTACCATTTCTTAAATCTGTCGTCGAACGGAATCGGCTCTACGCATACCTCGCCGGAATCCATAAGAACCAAGGCTCACCAGCCTTGATCATCGGAGGAGTTGAAGACCATGTTCATGTATTGTGCCGCCTCGGGAAAACGATAAACGTATCCGACCTGATGCGGGAGACAAAAAAGGACTCTTCCTCATGGGTAAAATCAGAGTTGTCGATTCCGGAGTTCCATTGGCAAGCAGGATACGGCGCGTTCTCGATCAGCCCCAGCCATGTTCCCGCTTTGACGGAGTACATTGAGAGACAAGAAGAACATCACAGGAAAGTTACATCTAAGGACGAGTTCCGAAAATTATGTAAAAAATATGGTCTCGAGATCGACGAACGGTACTTGTGGGATTGATGGTGTTTTGTCTTGTTCATATTTAATGTCGCTGTGTTAAACCCCGTTGGGGTTCGCGCGTAATGGGTGGTCTTGTTCCCAGGGTGCGCTGCGCGACCCTGGGCTTTGATATCAAACCCCGTTGGGGTTACGGTGCCTGTTGGGCTTGGGAGCTCGCTGAGATTGGGAGCTCGCTGAGATTGGGGGCTCGCTGAGATTGGGGGCTCGCTGAGATTCGGGGCCGCTGAGATTCGGGGCCGCTGAGATTCGGGGCCGTTGGGATTCGGGGCCGTTGGGGGTGGGGTGCCCATTGGGTTGGTAGACATTCGCTGCATCAACCCCGAAGGGGTCCAACAACACAGCCCAGGGTCGCGAATCGCACCCCGGGTTCGCACGGAAAACCATCACACCAACCCTGAAGGGGTTGCAAATGACTCCGTGTTGAACCCCGTTGGGGTTGGCACGCAATGGGTGGTCTTGTTCCCAAATTGCCCTGCGCGACCCTGGGCTTTGATATCAAACCCCGTTGGGGTTCGTCGTCGACCGTTGCATTGAACCCGGAGGGTTTAAACATCACAGCCCGGAGTCGCGAATCGCACCCAGGCTGTTTCGGTGAACCGACTCTGAGGTATGTTACCGCAACATGAAGTTTCCGACCATATTCAAGAGTTTTTTCGGCGATTCTTACCGCAATCACAACAATTGAATTTCGATTTTGTCGTCGCGTTCGATACGAATCGAGATGTTAAGCTTTTTCAAAACCTCTTCTTCCAACGAGACTACTTGACAAAACAACGGTGAATCTGCGGCCAAAAAATCGCCTTGCCAAACATCGTCTTGCTTGGTGTGACTACTGGGAAATAATTTTACCAAATGCACGATTTGCCGCCAAAGTCGCAAGGGCAAATGGGTATGCTCTTGGAGGATTTCACCGACAAGAAACTTGATTTCAATTGAGTCATTTGTTTTTTGGAAGAAGATTTGTGTGGCTCTGAGTTTTTCTGCTTCGACAAAAATAAAACGGACCAACGGTTGGATCAACCAAGAGGCCTTGTCCGATGGAAGCCGGTCTACAGGCGCGGGGTCCAAAAACGTTTCTATGTCCCAAAAATCGCTGCTTGCCGATGCCGGCCAATCTCTTCGGGGCGCCATCAAACGCCTCTCTGCACGGGCTTCAATGCGTTTAAAACTTGACGAATGAAACAATGGCATTTCATCAGCCGCTATCTCATTCAATTCAATCGACGGCTCGCAAAAATCCGCAAAAAATGCATCGGAAGTTGCACTAGCGACTTGCGTTTTGTGCCTTGGAGCTCGCCTGCCGAATTTGATCCGCATTTCAGGCGGGATGACGGGCAAGCGGCCGAGTTGCCAGCCTTCGGGCAACTCTACGGGCTGGACAACGCGATCAACAGAGCCTGATTCATTGACGATCTCCCTTTCATCGACCGCCACATAAGCTGTAAATCGAGACAAGACTCGCGATTCCAACGAGGTTTCGATGATCTTGCTCTGCGCCGCTTCATCGTGCTCGCCGGAAATGGCGTATTGGTCCTCCAGCATCCGCACACGACCCTTGCCCCACAAACTGAGCAGAACGTCGTTGGTCGCCCCTTGGTCGTCCGCACTCATTGATACGTCTTGTCGCCAAGGGTTCCCCTGACGATCCGTTGCCGATAGTCGCACAGTCAAAGCGTCGTGTTCCGTCCGACCAAAAATCGTCACTGGGCGGTTGGTATACAGATCGCTCGATCCAAAAACAGGCTCGAATAGATCACCCGATTCGATCTGGATATTGGTCAACACGGGCGTGCCGATCTCTTGAGCCATCACCTGCAACGCAGCGTCCAATTGCATCTCGGATTCGACCAATTCGAAAGTCCCCCCCGTGAGCGTCGATAGCCGCCGCAACACACTTGCATTGACCGCGCGATCGACACCCAGCGTGTAGATTCGCGGTCTCCGTTTGGAATCGGCGTCTTTCAATCGGGACAACACGAAATCTTCACCTGTGATTTGGCCGTCGGTGACCAAGACGATCGAGCCTTTTGATTCGCGGTTGCCAAAGAGCGCAATCATATCGAGGGCAAATTCGATCGCCGGGGCCATTTCCGTGCCACCATTGACCGAGATATTATTGAGCCACTTGATTGCCGCAAATCGGTTCTTGTCAGTGGCTGTGATCAGGCTGGCACCTCCCATCGCCGCCTCGCGAAGCGACTTGGGATTTTGGATAAGTGATGGGTCGGTGAAACAGAGTTGTTGGTCGTCAAACACAATCAGACCAAACCGGTCTCGGTCGTTCAACGCATCGATCAGTCGGGCGATGCCGCGCTGAGCCGCCACGTATTTCCAGCCGCTCATGCTACCGCTTCGATCCAGTACAAAAACCACATCTCGGCCAAGCTCGTCAGACACCGAAACTTTGGGAGGCGTGAGGTGGATCGCAAAAGTCCTTCGCCCATTGTTTTTCGACCGTTCCATTCGCCCTGCGGTTCGCAACTGGTCGCTGGCAATCGATCCTCGCAAGATAAAATCGCGATCGACTCGATGGCCCGGCTCGATTCGCACACGACAACGCTTTGCATCACCGTCCAAGACCACCGCATGGAGGCTGCTGGCCAAGTGCTCATGCCAGTCAGCGACTGGATTCAGCGATTCAAGATCAATATCCACACTGACGCTCAAATCGACAGGATTCGCGCAGCCCGGCAGCAACACGGGTGGCGTCACGTGCGAAGCGTCCGGCGCTTCGTCGGTGTCGGGAGTCGTTCCAGACCCAGCAGAAAATTGTGGAATCCCTAAACCAGAGGTATAGCGAGGGGCGACAACCAGCGGCATACGCAACGTCCACACCGAATTCACGACCGACAGTTGACCGACTGTGATCAACCGAATTCGAATCGCCTCTCCCGGTGGAATATTGCCGACCGACAGCGAAAACGTTTCACTGCGATTTTCCTCAAGCAACGCCGCCCGATGGCCGCGACGAATGGCGTCACGATACCGCTGCCGCGCCGCCGACCGCTCTTGCAAATCGGCGCGAATGATTCGCTCGCCAACTATCATCAAACAATCGACAACGGCCATCGTCCCCTCGATAGGAAAAACGTAGGTGGCCTCGATGGGTCGATCAAATGGATTGTAAAAAGTCTGCGTGATTTCTGTCCGGACTGCCAAACCGCGAATCTGTGTTTGATAACCGAGGCCGCACATCGGCAAATTGCCTCGCTCGGTAACCAACCGGCCGATCTCCTGCGAATCCAATGTTTCAACCTTGTCGTCAATTCTAGGCAGCACTACTTCATTCATCATTCACCTCTTTGGGGTTGGAATTGGTTGATTGGGTTGAACGTTGACGATGGAGCTCGTCAAGTAACGGTTGTGCTGCCCTGCGAATTTTTTCCAGTTCCATTCCGGAATCAAGCTCGAGTACTTCGAGCGTTGTATTGGCGTCGAGTCGGATTCTCAGAACAGGAGTGATTTGACTGCGGTCAACGACTTCTGCCCGACTGCTGCTTGCTCGCCGATCACTCGTTCTTTGCGGAACTCGTTTCCAAAACTCGTCCTGCGCGTCGGGCGGGCTGACTTGATTGCTCTCTGAACACGCAGCAGTCGGCGATGAACTCGCAGCATCCGGCGACGCGAGCCGGTCCGCCAGTTGCTCAAAGTCGCTGGGTATTTTGGCGAGTTGTGCAAGTTTTGCTGCAGACAACCCCAACAACTTTTGTTGGATGTCGGCGAGGGTTAACCCCTCGGCTTGCAGCCGTTTGATCGCAACCAATTGCTCGACGTGCCGGCGCGAATAAAAAGCGGTCCGGCCCCGCAGTTCCGCTGGCCGGTCGATCAATCCAAGCGTCGTGTAATAGCGAATCGTGCGAACATCAGGAATCGCCCGAATTCTGGCCGAATCCGCCGGTTCATACCCGGAAACGTCCAGCGCGATTGCCGCCAGTTTTCGCAGTTCTTCGATAGGGAAAATCCGATCCATGCCCAAGCTTAACACTGTCATATAACACTGTCAAGACATAAAATCAGTGGATTTTATGCTGTTCACCGAAATTTCGCAAAATTTCGCGGTAAGAATGGTGACCGATCACGGAAATGTAGAGCAATTGTCCTCAATTATTACTCAACTTTCGTTGCCACCAATTTGCTTCCCAGGCAGTCCATATTTCGAACACTAATCGACACTAATCAACGCTAAGACTTGCCCAAGTGATTAGTGGAAATCAGAGCAGATTAGCGTTTCTGAATTCTGTTTGGAACCTCTTACGCCATTCCAACTGAATCCAAACCGAGCATCTGAATTACTACGCTCGGCCAAGGCATTGCTATGACCCGTGATATCGCAGCGTCAGTCCGTGGACGTCTGGCCTATTTGGCGCGCGAAACGAATCGGCCTTTGCAGGACATCACACTTCACACTTCAAGTCGGGTCGGCGGAACCGAACCCGCTTTTGGCTTAGCGGAGCCGCCTAGTTCACCATTAGTAGGGCGGGGTGCCGACGGGACTACCGCCCGCGACCGGCGTCGGAGCCCCTTTCACACTTCAAACTTCTCACTTCAAACTTCCTCTGTCCCCGCCGCCGGTAGCGGCTATCGCTTCCCTTTGGTCGCTCCGCCGTCGACACCCCACCTCGCCATTCAGATTTGGATTAGTAAATCCCCTCTTTAGGATTTCAATTGTTCAGTTGGAGGTTCGTTTTTTTCGTCGATATTTGCTTCGGTGGGTTCAGACGACGTTAACTCACTGCCGGATTCTGGAGAATTTTTATCAGACCGCGTGAAGAATTGTTCGGGAACAAAAGTCAATCCGACCAAGTCAATCTGATTTTGAGGATCCAATTCTCTAATACGAAGTCTTGCACCTGATGAATCGACGAAAAGGCCGACTGCTAATTCTTGGTCGGCAATTTGCTGACGTAGCCACTGGTCAATTGTCAGATCCTCAACGCCAGCGAGTTTGATACTGTAGAATTCGTTTAACGCCCTCAATCGAACGCTTCCTCGGAGAGGAAATTCGACTTGCACAGGCCAATCCAAGACGGTTCGTTTGTCTGATGATAATCGCGAAAATATTCGGTCAACAATTTGCCGCACGCCTCGATTGACAACAACAATTACATGATCGTCGGCTTCGATTCGAAAACTACCTTTGGGAAGTCGGCTTTGGTGATGGCGGACGACTAATGCAATCACAACTTCCGCAGGCAAAGCCAAATCCCTAATCCGCTTCCCGGCAACTTGGCTGTCTGCGTCGATATAATAGTCAACAATATCCGCATCGACCTCGTGCAGCGAACTGATTTCAAGCGTGATCGGCGGCTCGCGCTTGGGTGGAACGTCCAACCGCAGAAACTGGGCCACCCACTTGAGCGTCGAGCCTTGCAAAATTGCGGATATTATGACAATAAAGAAAACCACATCGAAAATTGTCGCGGCACCCTCGATTCCGTTCATCAGCGGAAAGATCGCCAAGGTAATAGGCACAGCACCTTTCAAGCCAACCCACGACAAGAACAGCTTCTCGCGGTTGACAAAGCGCGTACGAAGTAGGCAAAAATACACGGCCAGTGGACGAGCAATGAACATCAAGACGATTGCAATTGCCAAACCCGGTAGCAAGACACCGACAAGTCGACTGGGGAAACTTAACATGCCCAACAAGACAAACATCATGATTTGACCAAGCCAGGCCGAAGCGTCGTGGAATGACTGAATACCGCGGTTAAATGGAATTCGCCGATTCCCCACAACGATCCCTGTAAGGTAGGTCGAGAGAAATCCACTCCCGCCCAATTCCGCTGCCAGGCCGTAGGAAATCAATCCGAAAGCCATCGCCAGAATCGGGTAGAGACCTGCGACCTCCAGTTGGACTTTGTTAAGCGCCCAGACCGCCACGTAGCCGATCACCACTCCGATTGCCAGACCGACAATCAACTGATTCGCAAGTAAAAAAAATGCACCCCAGGCATGGGTGAGATTACCCGTTAGATATTCAATCAATCCAACAGTTAGGAAAATAGCCATAGGGTCGTTAGAACCACTTTCCACCTCCAGCGTATCCGCCAATGAACGCCGAATATGAATTCCACCGGCTCGCAAAATGGAAAAAACAGCCGATGCATCGGTCGAGCCGACGATGCTTCCCAGTAGCAATCCCAGCGTTAGGGGAAGATTGAGAATCCATGCTGCCGCCAAACCGGTCACGATTGCGGTGACAAACACACCCACGGTTGCCAATAGACCGGCAGGCTTCCACGCGTAACGAATTGCAGACAGGGGAGTCGCCAATCCGCCGCTGTACAAAATGATGACAAGGACTACGTTTCCAATTGCATAAGATAAAGAATAATCCTCGAATTCAATTCCCCCGATTCCATCAGATCCGGCCAACATTCCCAGGAAAAGAAACGCGACCAATACAGGCATTCCAAGTCTGGACGAAAACTTAATCGAGAGAACAGCCAACAGCAGAAGCACGCTGCCAATCAAAATGATCGTATCGATCCAAAACATTAATTTTACCGGTGTTTTCGCTGTGAGGCGGGGGCTGCGATTTTAAATCGGAAACTCACGTGTGATTATCTCGATGTGTTCGGTCAGCCCAACGGTTCGGTTCACAGGAATTTCAAGTGCAAAACCGGAACCGCGAGTTTCGTCGAGTTGCCCCGCCTCACAGGCTGACTGGAGGACTGAATCCGCGTGACGGCTATCGACCAATACTAAAATAACATCTCGAGAACTAAACAATTCTAATCCAAAAAACGAAACCACTTTAGACAGGCCTACACCACGCCCATGCCCCAGAATTGTTGCCCCGGTAGCTCCGCTGGATAGTACGGAGTCCAGTACTTTGTTAGAACGCTCGATATCCACAACTACTAAAATCAACTTGAATTCTATCGCCATCATAATTAAACGCAAAAAAGTTCTGACAAATCTAAAGGAATGTAATCATTTTAGCAGGCTAAATTATTCAAAACCTGGTGTTTTTAACACTGGCCAAAGAACTCTTCTTTTGCCCGCCCGTTTTTTTCGTTTGGCTCAATCATTCAACCGGATACCAAAATGTTTGTCAAGAGTAAGGGAGGTGGAGTAGAGTTTTCAAGAACTCAATGCAAAAACGAATGAGTCGGCTGAATCATCATCTAATGACGATCCTGAAACTTTTCATCCACTGGAGAGCAAAAACAACTTCGCGATTCACGATAGCAATGAAAAGAAGGCCGAATTTTCAATTTGTGCGAAGTTGATTTTCCTGACAAAGCCCTATTTAAGTCACTGATCGCCGGACAAATTTGTCCAATCGCGAAGGTCAATATTTTCTGGTTGGCTTTTTAAGTTTGTCTTGTTGAGGCGAAAGACTTGTGTACCTACACATGAATCACATAGCCCCCACAACAACTCCTTAAACCCAGCTTCGCCCTCAGGATCATTATCGGCGAAGAGCAGGACTCGATTGTTGGCGACTTGTTTGGCGAAGCGGACGATGGCGTCGATTTGGGTTTCGGTCGCTCGGTTGCTGCATAGACCGACGGCACAAATGCCCAGTTCGTCCAAGCGAATCACGTCGTTCATTCCCTCAACGACAATTTAGCGTGAAGCCTAACGATCTGCAGGACAAGCCATGCGGGATTATTACCTTTGAATTGGCCGAGTTAAAATTCGGGGTACTGGCGGCCCAGAATTCAGTATCGGCTTAAACGCGAATTTGTCGCCTTTGTTCTCGAAACATTTTCACTCGGTTTTGATTTGATGTGACCGGACGGATTGGTCGTAGGAGCAGGTGGATAGTGAATTTCCTGTGGCGTCGAAACGGATGGCGTGGATGATGTCGTCGTGAGCTTTGAAGGTGGCGACTAATTCGCGACGGGATACATCCCACAGGAGAACGTCGCCAAACCAGGAACCGGCGACGAGGCGGGTGCCGTCGGGGCTGATGTCCATGCAGCGAATTATCAAACTGTGACCGACAAGTGTCGTGATGACTTGGCCGGTTTCCAGCGACCAGACGGCGATGGTACGATCGCGAGAACCAGTGTAGATCAAGTCGCCCGACGGTGAAAAGACGACGGCAAAGACGTCGGATAAATGCTGCCCCTCCAAACGCTTGACGAGTTTGCGCTCACCGATATCCCAGATCGCGACCGTGCGGTCGTCCGAGGCACTGGCGAGCCAACGACCGTCGCGGCTAAAGACCAGTCGATTGATTGAGGCGGAGTGTGCTAGGTTCGCGGCCGAGTCGGTTAACTCTGTTTCCAGTTGTCCAGTGTCGAGGTTCCACAAAAGAAGTTTGCCGCTGAAGTCACCTGAAACGAGAAAATTTCCATCGGGGGTGTAGCTGAGTGCTCCAATCCGGCGCGAATGGACCTTTGGAAGTTCACGCACTTGTTGCGTTTTGAGATCAACGATCCGCACAATCTGATCATCGCCACCGCAAGCCAATGCGGTTTCGCAGGGAGACCAGGCTACCGCCAAGTTGCGACCACGGTTCCCCAGTGATGGCGTTTCGCGCGGGAGCATTTTCGGGTCCCACACTTTTACGTCGCGATCTCCGACCGCTGCAATCAGACCTTGTTTCCGCGAAACATCCATGTCGTACCAGCGTTGGTCTTGCTCCGGTGCGACCAGGACATTTCCCAGCAGTGTTTCATGATCCAATCGCCACTCGCGGATGGTGCCGTCGCCACTGGCCGAAATCAGTTTGTTTTGATCGGAACTCATCCAAACACCCGAAACAAACTCATCGTGACCGCGCAAGCGAGCGACCAAAGAATAATCGACGGTTGAAATCGCTTCGATTCGTCGGTCCACACGCCCCATGGTTACGACTGAGCCGTCGGGGGTCAAGTGCAACGAGTCGGTCGAGCTGCGATTGCCCGGAATTTTGATAATCGTCGGTTCACTTGCCTCCGACGTTTGATTCGTACGGTACAAATACACGCGGTTGTCCGTTCCTCCGGCAGCGATCAGACTGGCGGTTTCATCCGTCGCTACTCGACGCAAACTGCCGGGGTGGTTGAACTTGGTAATCGGCTCCAAAATTTCGGCATTACGCAGCCAAATCGAACCGTTCGGTTCCCAGGTCAGCAGTTTTTTACCGGCATCGCAAAATATGGCACCTTGAACTCGGTTTTGCTGATCGTTGATTTCCTTTGTCGCCGTTTCCGATTCGCCATCCCACAACCGACCGCGACCGCCGAAACAGGCGGACGCGATGGTACCATTCGGATGGACTGAGAGCGTGTAAATGTATTGCTCGTGCCCGACAAGTTCTCTCACCAACCCGCCCGTCGCAGCGTCCCAGATGCGAATCGAGCCGTCGGACATGCCGGAAACAATTTGCTTAGTTCCATTCCGAAACGCGACCGCCGACACCCGCACCTTGGGGTCAACTTCGGGCGTGCCCCGTTTGGTGGGCCGGGGAATGTCGAGCACGCACTGCCAATCGGATGTGCGCCAGATTCGGACTCGGCCATCTTCGGCACCGGTTGCTGCCAAAGTACCATCGTCGCTGATTGCCAGAGCCTGGATCATTTGCGAGTGAGCTTCGACGACTCGATCTCGACCGTCAATGTTGCCAGCCAAAAAATGCCATTCCCAATTTCGATGCTGCTCGGGAGCGGCGGCCAATCGCATACGAACTTGAGCGAGGTCATCGTTGTAGAGGGCGACAAAACCGGCCGTCACGTTGGCTATGTAGTTTTGCCAAATCGCTTCGTCGCGTTCCGCGATCGCTTGAGATTCGGCAATTTGGCGGAGTTTGGATTCTTGGGCCGTGCGATACGCAAAGGTGGAACTGGCGATCACGCCAGCAGCGATTGCGAGCAACAGCAACAATCCCGCACCGACGAGCCAAGGATTTCGCTGTGTAAACTTTCGGCCAACATACCAAGGTGTGGCGGACCGCGCAGAAATCGGAAACCCGTTCAGATAGCGACTCAGGTCTTGGCCAAAAGCGTCCATCGACGAGTAACGCTGTTCGCGATCAACGGCCAACGCGAGGTCGAGTATCGCTTGCAGGTCCTGGTCAAGCGGTTTACCTTGCCGCGTCGGCACGCGAATCGGGGCGTTCTGAATTACGTTCAAAGCGTCCGTCGGTGTGCGTCCCTTCAAATCGAACGGGAGCGAATCACAAAGCAACTGGTACATGACCACACCCAACGAAAAAATATCGGTACGGGCGTCAAGAAATTCCGCATCCCCCAGTTGCTCAGGGCTCATGTAGTTCATGGTACCAAACCGCAGCGGCGAGGCCGATAGACGTCTGCGATCGCTGTCGTGAGAGTCAGCCACATTCCCATCGATTTCGCCAATGGATTCATCGTCGGGCGTGCCAGTGGTCGGTTCGTTGTTATCTCGTGAACTGGCCACACCGAAATCGATCACTTTAGGATTGCCCTCGGCATCGACCAGAATGTTGGCAGGTTTCAGGTCGCGGTGAATGATCCCCAAACGATGCCCGTGTTGCACAGCGTCGCAAATTTGGATCAACATGCGAACGGTATCTTCAACGCTCAGAGTCTCATCACGCACGTAGCGAATCAACGTGCGGGCGTTGGGGACGAACTCCATTGCGAAAAATGGAAGCGGGGAATTGGAGTCGTTTTGGTCAACCCCGGCTTCGTACTTTTGGGCGATGTTGGGATGCCGCAACCGCCCCAAAATTTCGGACTCGTACTGGACCTGTTGTTGCATGTTAGCATTCCACAATCGCCGCCGTGGAATTTTTATCGCAACTGGTCGTTGCGGTTGGTTTTGAATCGCTTCATAAACTGTCCCCATGCCGCCCGAGCCCAATTGCCTAACGATCCGATAGCCGCCGATCCGTTGCGGCATAGCGGGTTCCTCTTGCCAAAAATCGGGGGCAACCGTTTCCAAAGCTGGCCGTTCCAAGAAGGACTGCGAGTCGTCGATGGCGTGCAACAAGCGTTCGAAGTGACTCGCCAAACGCGGGTCATCGTCGCACGCTTCGGACAAAAATTGCCGACGTCTTTCATCGGGCATGTCCATCGATTGAGTCAGCAATTCGTGAACACGTCGGGCGAGAGTATCAGCCATCAGACGCAGCCCCATCACCGTTGGAGTTCGTCACGTCGGGTGTGTCGGGCCGTTGGTCACTCAAACGGAACAGCAACCAAGCCTTGGCCGCAGCCCAATGACGATCAACACTGCGACGACCGATGTCCAGTGTTTCCGCGATTTCGTCTAAGCCCATGCCGCCGAAAAATCGCATTTCAACAATTTTAGCTTGTCGAGCGTCCAAGTCGTTGAGCTCTTCGAGTGCTTCATCGAGTGCCACTAAATCCAATCTTTCGCCGGGCTCGGTCGCTTCGATGTGTTCGAGCAGAATTCGTTCCTTTCCAGCACCCCGTTTGACGGCTCCCTTGCCCCGTGCATGATCGACCAGAATTCGCCGGATGACCCGCGCCGCGATGGCGAAGAAATGATTGCGGTCCCGCCAGGAAGTCTGTTTTTGGTCGATCAGTTTGAGGTAGGCTTCATGCACCAACGCAGTCGGCTGCAGCGTATGATCGGCCCGTTCGCTGCGAAGGTGTTTGGCGGCCAATCGATGCAGATCATCGTAGATCGCCCCCATCAACGCATTGACATCATCCCGCTCGCCTGAAGCAGCGGCTTGCAGCAAATCGGTAATACTTGCCGAATGATCATTCATCGTTTCCGTATTGTCGAACTTTACGGCGGTGGCGTCAATCAGCCCAAATTCAGTCGCTTGTGTCGCAATCACTACTATCATCATTTGCCATAAATTTCCGCAGGGGTTAAAATAAATTGTTGAGTTTACAACGACTCGACAGTGCCATATCGCAATTCCGGAGTGCCAACATGTCGTCGATTGATGAGCCAAAGACCAAACTGGGATACAAAGAGTATTGTCTGTTTCCGGACAACGGATACCGCCACGAGATTATCAACGGGAGGCATTACATGAATCCGGCTCCATCCCCCGACCATCAATCTGTTTCTGGTTACTTGCAACATTCTTTTTTCACGCAAATTCAACTTGAAGGGAAGGGTAGGGTCTTTTCTGCTCCGATCGATGTGCAGCTTGGTGACTTTGACATTGTGCAACCTGATTTAGTCGTCATTTTGAATGACAGTTCGGCCCAGATCACAAAGGTAAAAGTTGTTGGACCTCCCGATTTGCTCATTGAAATTTTGTCTCCCTCGACCAAGAAAAACGACCTTACCCTGAAACGACAGTTGTACGACCAAGCCGGAGTGCGCGAATACTGGATCGTTGATCCTCGCAAACAAGCGGTCACGCAACTGGTATTGCATGAAGGGCAGTATCGCAAACAACCGGTCGATGGCGACGAGTTGGCCTGTAATACTCTGCCCGCCGTAAAAATTCCGCTCGCTGAAATCTGGAACGTATAAGACGCATTTATCTTCCAGATCGGAAAGCCAATACTTGTGCATCTCGGTTTTGCGATCAAAATCCTCTAATCTTGCATGGGAAGTGAATGCAACAACCCGATCGTCGCCCACGCGGTTCCCCAATACGAGAAAATTTCGTCGAGCGACTCGTTCCTGGGCCCATCACGAATACGGGTCGCAGGCACTTGCCATGAACCGTTGTCTTGCTGGTGTTGTGTTAGGAACCGAATGCCGCGATCAACGACGTTTCTGTCAATCAGCGCTTCGAGTCGTGACAGTGCATACAACATTTGCCCTGTGGCGTATGCGTCGCTTTCAACTTGATCAAATCGATTACTCCAACCACCATCGGGGTTTTGTCGCGAGAACAGTTGAGCCAATAGTCTCTCCCGGGAATCAGGCTCGTCTGTCGATGTCCTGAGGAGTCGCAACAATAAGCCTTCGTTGGTCGGGTGAATATCAACACCTGCCAAATACGCCCGTCCACTTGCAATCGCCACCGGAATTCGTTGCTCGATTCGATCTAATTGAGCAGCTAATTCGTCGGTGAGGTGTTTTTGTGGATCGAGTATTTCAGCCGGATTCCTGGACGAATCGCCAAACGAGTTCAACGCCAACAATGCCCAACCTGTCGAAATTTCAGCGGGAGTCGAAAGTTGCCCCTCCGGCGGCCATGAACCGTCATTGCGCTGGCGGTCCAACAAAATCTCAAACAGTGCCTCGAACGGATCGACCGACTTGAAGTGTCGAGGCGGTTTGGCTCGCCAGGAAGATTCAGGGGCTCGGCCCAACAGCATTTGACTGATTGTATCAGCCCCTCCGAATTCATCGCGCTCGGCCAACATGCTGGTCAACGCCCAATTGATTGTTGCCTGGAGGTGCGTGTCGTCGATCTCAAAACCGCGGTGCTTAGCATCGTTGTGGCTCCAAATCATGAATGAAACCCGATGACAAGATACACAACCACGCTCTGCCATCCAGGAATCACTTTCACGAGACAAATAGGGCAACGACTTTTCAATTGCGATCCGCATCGCCGCATTGTCAGTGTTTTGTGCCAAAGCGTTTGGCACCGGAAAAGAACAGGCCATCATTGCAACCATTGGGATGATGCTCATTGACATGAACTTGACGAAAACAAAATCCAGATCTCGGATATTCACATGTGTAACCAACCTGCTAACCATTTAAATACCTTTCGTCATTGGACTGCTCCCAACAGTCGTAATAAGGCATTGCAAAACAATAAGTTACCGAATTGGTATTGACATAAGTGTTCAGGATTTGCGAAGCTGCTTGGATGCAGGACGCAAAAATTATTGAAACGATTCGAAACAAGTATATCGTAATTCTCGCCGATTTGGATGAGCGAGCCAGTCGTCGTTGGGCAGCAGCCGAAGCGATAGCACTGGGTCATGGTGGAATTACGGCAGTTTCCAAGGCGACCGGTATTTCTGATCGAACGATTAGAAACGGTATTCGAGAACTTAATTCCACCGAGCACTTGACATCAGATCGTCAGCGAAGGCTTGGCGGAGGTAGAAAAAAACGAGAAGTCGAACAGCCAAATTTGGTATCAGCTTTGGAAGAGCTTTTAAATCCTGTAACGCGTGGCGATCCACAGTCGGCATTGCGTTGGACATGTAAAAGTACTCGAATTTTGGCCCGAGAATTGAATCGGCAGGGGTTTAATGTAAGTAGCACCAAGGTTGGGCAAATTCTCAGATCAATGGGCTACTCGCTTCAATCCAATCGCAAGAGTATTGAAGGAAAACAGCATCCGGATCGGAACGCACAGTTTGAGTTTATCGCGAAACGAGTTTCGGCAAATTGCAGTCGCCAACAGCCTTGCATTTCGGTAGATACCAAGAAGAAAGAAGTCCTGGGAAACCTCAAAAATGCGGGGAAAACGTATCGGAAGAGCAAGTCACCACGCGAAGTGGAAACACACGACTTTCCGAAAAAGGAACTGGGCAAGGCGGTACCCTATGGAGTCTACGATATTGCTCAGAATGAGGCAGGAGTGACTGTCGGAATTAGTAGTGATACGGCCGAGTTTGCTGTTGCCGCAATCGACCGTTGGTGGACGAAACTGGGAAAAGTTCGTTACTCCAAAGGCAAGAGAGTGCTAATTACTGCCGACAGCGGAGGGAGTAACAGTCCCCGTACTCGATTGTGGCGCGTAGAGCTACAGAAACTTGCCAACAAAACGGGACTGATCATCGAGGTGTGCCACTATCCCCCCGGGACGAGCAAGTGGAACAAGATCGAACACAAACTGTTTTGCCATATCACTCGCAATTGGCGGGGAATCCCCCTGGAAACATTCGAAATTATCGTTAAACTAATTTCAGCAACTACGACAGAAACAGGGCTTGAGGTTCATGCGTGGCTGGATACCACTAAGTATCAAACTAAAAAATCAGTCTCAACTGAAGAACTCAATGCAGTTACAATTGTTCGCAACAAGTTCCACGGCGAATGGAACTATACGATCCGACCACAACTTTCATCAAACAAACGGTAAGTTATTGTTTTGCAGCGACTAAACACAAAATGTGACGATCGCTAGTCCAATCAGCGGCGACAGAGCCAAGTATTCATCCCACGAAAATGGTCTCACCCTTAAGGGCAAAGAGTACATCATCAATTGCATGAGATGGGAAACGATCATAATCCCCACACCGATCCAACGCCGATTGCTGACCAGCACCGCCAACACAATGGCCATCAAAGTGATGCCATAATACGTTCCAAAAACGGGCTGAAGTTCATTGAACAATCCAGCGGATGCACCACCTCGCCCGCCCCGTATTTTGCTGATCCCCCAAACCAATACGGCCACCGTTGATACGGTAAACATCAACGCGTATATGATCGGTTTCTCTAAATCCCTGACCAGTTGCCTCGGTAATGATTCGTAATGGAACGGGTTCATCGACGTCTCCTTTGAAGACATGACATGGTCAGACATAAACCCAACAGCAAAGCTGCTGAAGGTTCCGGTACAGCCGATATGTTAGTCAACCGCAGCCGTACGTCGTGAGGATTGTAGATCGTTTCCCATTGAAAAATCTGGCTACCTATTTGTGTCGTTGGGTCGTTCAAAAACATCCCGTCGACCCCACCGAACGAAAACAGGATAGAAAACTCGTCGCCCACGTTTGGCGTGAAGATCCCATCGCCCAAGTCGATTAAATCAACACTCAAAGTACCGTCCAAAAACGCGCCTCCCGCACCACTGACCAGCAACCTGTCGAACTCGGTGCCTGCCAAGTAGCCGCCGATGTCGATATGCCAGTTGGCCGTTGATGTCATCTCGAATCGATCCACGGTGGCCACGCCAGTCAAATCGCCAATCTCCAACAATCCATGATTGACCAAGCCTACGTTGTTGAGCACAGCACCGTCTTGCAGAATCAACTGCGAAAACATACCGTTCTCTAACGTCCCACCGCCGCTGAATTGAGCACCTGCCTCGACAATGCCTCGCGTCGACACTTGTAGTAACGAAGCTGGCGTCTGAAAATGAGTCGAACTGCCGCTGCCGAAAGTAATCGGAGCCGCGACGCGTACCTGATGATTAACGTTCAGATCACCTTCGATCCGAACCGCCGAGCCCGACATCCGATCAATCGGAAACGGGTCCATCGGAACGCCCAACAAGTTCATCTGGCCAGCCATCGTCCAGTGTGCATTGGGATCCTGCAGATTCAAAGTCAACCGGCTCAAAAATCCGCCGCTGATGTTCATGGAACCGGTGAAGACATTGTCCCCCGAAACATCAATTTGGCCAGCGTTGATCGTCGTCAAACCGCTGATATTTCAGGCTCTGCCGCCGTTGCCGCTCATGTCTAGCAGGTTAGCGTTGATCGTTGCACCGCCAGTCGTCGCATTACCGATCTGCCGCGCTGAACCGTTGATATTGACGTTGCCGTTCCAGTGGGTTGTCCCATTGAACAGCAAAACTCCTTGATGAATCGCGTTGCCATCCATCAGGAAATCGCCGCCGGATACGGTAGTGTTTCCTTCAAACATTATTTGAGAACCGTGTCTGACTCGAAAGTCGCCGCCTTGAACATGGGTCGAATCGCCCAAGAATCGGGTCACGTTGCCGATATGATGATAGAAATCCACGGTTGGGGCCAGAATCGTATCGGAAAACACTTCAAACTGGCTGCCCGCGTGAGTAAACATAACTTCGACAGCCCCGGCCATAGTCACTTGATCACCCAGCAGCCTCGCTTGCGTTTGAGAGGTATTGAACGTCCGCAGCCTACTATTCTGATCCAGCGTCCAGGCTCCAACCTCCATGTTCAGAAACGAATTGGTGCCGAGAAAAATGGTGCCACTGAACGAGTCGGTCAGTCCACCATGCAGAAACGATAGAATGGCTGCATCCGGCGTCGCACTGGCAACGTTGATCACACCGTTGTTATTGACTCCATCCAAGTCAAACGTTCCACCATTAAATTGCCGGAACTGACGAAACCCCGGTCCTTGCCCGATCCATCCATCGTTGATCAGTGTCGTGCCGGCTCCCATTAAATCAAATGAGCCGGGAGCATTCGTGAAACTATAGACTCGGCTCCCCTCGCCGATATTCATGACGTTGTTGATGCGAATCTTGCTGCCGATATTGACGACACTACTATTCTCGCCGACAAGAGTCAAGTTGTGGGTTTCGAAACCGGCGGCACCAGGTAGAGCGTGATCAGAAATTGTGAGGGTCGAACCGCCAGTGATCGCGGTAATGCCCGCGACGGAAATCAGGTTACTGACGTTTTGCAAGAGGTTGCCATTACTGACAACCAGCGTATTTACGTGGACATCATTCGCTGCGGTGACGGCAATGTTTTCAACGCCTGGCAGGCTGCCGATGAAGACGTTGTTTCCCGCTCCCGGCAATCCCAGTGGCGTCCAGTTCGCCACATTGGACCATTGCCCATTTCCCGCATTCCAATGAATCGGTTGAGCGTGAGCAACGGCCGCTCCACTGAGCAGAGTCAGCAAGCCAGCCACAAGCGAGCACAACCATCCGCCGTTACGGTAGCTACGGTCGCCAGACCGTGGAAAGTGCCTGTAGCCACGGTCGCCAGACCGTGGATGTGCGCAACGGTCCTGACCAGGTTGTGTTTGGTTTCTGCTGGAACCGTCTGCTGTCTGGCGACGGCAGCTACGACTTCTCCGACGCATAAACAGACCCAGACCGACAACCGTTGCCAGCAAGGCTGCGGACGGTTCTGGCACACTGATCGCCGCGAGTCGCAATTGCACGTCGTGCGGGTTGTAAATCACATCCCAATGGAACTGTTGCGGCCCCAGCGTTGTAATTGGGCTGTTCAAAAACATTCCATTCACTCCACCTAGCGAAGCCAACACGGTAAAGGTGTCGCCGATTTCAGGGATGAAGATGCCGTCACCCAAACCGAGATCGATCAAATCGACTTCCAGAAACCCATCCAGAAAAGTTTGTCCCCCACCGACGATCAGCAAATCATGTTCGGTTCCTGCGAGCAAGCCGCCGATTTCCACGAGCCAAGTTCCCGTCTCAAAGTTTTCAAATCGATCGACCGAGACGACACCAGGGGAATCGCCGATTTGCAGCAGACCACGGTTGTTCAAACCCGCTTGGCCCAAGATCAGCCCGTCACCCAACCGCATCGAGCCGTCAAAGCCATTTTCCAGTGTCCCCATTCCGGAGATGGTTGTCGCACCATCGATTCGAGTATCGCCGGTGAATTGAACCAGAGAACCGGCTGAAGCAAAATTCAGGCTGCTACCCGCCATGAAATCTGCACTAGAAGTAACTCGAACCTGGTGGTTGACGTTCACATCACCGGTAACTCGCACCCCAGTTCCAGCCAATCGATCAACGGGAAAAGTATCCCCGGCGACCCCGCTGAGATTCATCGTCCCGTCCATGTTCCATCGACTGGGAAACTCCCCTCCCAAGTTCATCGTTAGCTTTCCCGTGAACCCGCCACTAATGTTCATTGTGCCAGCGAACCGGTTATCCAAACTGGCCGAAATCCGCTCGGCGTTAACCACAAAATTTCGGCTGATGTTCCAAGTCGTATCGTTCGTTGCCCCGTCCATATCAAAAACGTTGGCGTTGACCACACCGCCCAAAATCGCGTTGACCGTCGCCGTGCCGTTTTGTTGAGCGATTCCATCGATGGTTGCATTGCCTCGCCAGTTGGTCGGGCCGTTGAAAGCGACAATACCATCCGCCAGACTATTGCTGTGCGTGGTAAACGTGCCCCCTTGAACGGTGGTCGGCCCATCGAAAGCCAGCAAGGCACCTTGCCCCATTGTGAATTGACCGCCCTGCACGGTGGTCGTTCCGGTCATTTGCAGGCCATCCGTCTGACCGATATTGACGATCGCGGTTGGTGCGTAGGTGACATCGGACAAGACACGCAAACGGCCTTGATTGCCACCGACGTTCATCGTGCCTCCAAACGTCCAGGCACTCCCGTCGATCTGAGCCACGTTATTCGGCAAACCGATTCCGTTGGCCGTGATCAGACTATTGGCATCTGCCGTCCAGCCTTGGGTAATGTTCATCGAAAGCAGCGAACCGGGCATGAAGCTGATCATGCCGCTGAATGAATCGGTCAGTTGACTGGCGTTGACCTCCAAAACGCTAAATTGTTGATGCAAGAACAGATGTCCCGTGTTATTTGCCCCATCCAGATCAATAGCGTGCAATGTCCCCGCTCCATTTCCTTGGGTGATCGAAAGTCCGCCGTTGTTGCTAGGGCGGATCGTTCCGTTGTTGTTGAACGAGGTCGCCGAATCAATCAGGATTGAACCGCGACCGCTGATATCACCATTGGAATTCGAACCACCAAACAAGCGAACGGATGCGTTGTTGTTGATCTGAAATCGAGCCCCTGTACCCACCGTGAGGATCGCTTGAAAATCGTAGGGGTTCGGGCCGGCGGCCACAGTGCTGGTAATGATTCGCGAGTTGTTGCCAACAATGTTCGCCACAAAGGGAGAGGCCAACTGCGTCCCGGTTGCGTTCAAGGTCATGCCGCTGCTGACCTCGAGATAATTAAACCCTTGAGTCAAATTTCCACCTCCCATCGTCACGGTACTATTTTGCACGCCAGCCAAATTGCCAATTCGAATCGAATCGCCAAAGCCGGGAATTCCTGCCGGATTCCAATTCGCCGCGTTGTAGAACGAACCATTTCCTGTGGTCCAAGAAAAATCATCGGCAGCAACATTTGACGATCCACCCGCCGCGACAAATACCCAGCAGATCACGAGAACCAGCTTGCGAACCAAAACCCCTGGCATACGTCGATCGAATTTCAAGGTCAACGTCTCTTTGGCGTCAGTCTCAGGTTTAGAAATGCTGGCAAGAAGAGAGGGGAACCGGTCACTTGGCTCGTTCTGCATGCTGCCTGAGCACGTTCTATGATTAACGTCCGCAGAACAATCGTTGATTACATTAGGTTTGGTAAGTTCAGAACAGTTCTGAGGCAAATTTGTTCGCCGGGATTGGTTCAACATTATCGGGTCTCCTGCATACGTTATTCAAGGGCCAACAATTCTGCCCAACACAGAAGAACGCGAAGAACCAACCCAACTCGCGCCAACAACTTAATAAAAAAAGATTGTAACCGTTCACGGAATCTGTTCGATTTGCCATAAATTGGCGGAACGTTGGAGTACAGCTTTAGCGTGCCGCGAGCAATCAGTTTTAGCTTTTAGGGCGCGTAGCACGCTAAAGCGTGGACTCCAACCGTCTCGTGAACGATTCCAAACGATTTAGGCCTTCGACGGCTAGGTGCCTCGATATTTCCAAAGAAGTTTGGGAGTCTGGTAGCGGAAGCCGTTAACGCTCTCGTTCATTTTTTCCGTTTTTTTACGCCACGAAAGTCATAAGGGATTGTTGATTATATGGCTGGTTCGTGATGCGACGGCAGGTTCCTAACCCGAAAGGTCAGCGAGTTGATGTATTCACTCGCTCACGCTTCGGGTTGGGATAAAATCAACAAGCCCATGACGACTTCCGCTACCCTAAAATTGAATACTGTCAAACCACTACGGAAAAAAACCGAAATCGGCGGCGGGGCCTAAAAGTTCCTTCAAGGCGGCTTGGTATTCAGCAGCAGAATCGAAATCACGACGTTGACCATTGATGATCAAGGTACCACGAAAGCCCCCGAAAATTTCCTGCTGTCTCGGGTTGCGGTCATCATTTCCCTGTTGCCATTGACCAAACGGGGCAAACTGTTGTTGCAATTGATTTTGCAATCGTACCACCTCGTTAAAGTTGCCGAACGAAAACTCCAGCCCGTTCAACATCATCGTCCCTTCTGGTTGAGGACGCTCGAGCGTCGATTCGACAAACTGATGCCACCGCCCAATATACTGCTCGGGAGAATCTTGAACTCCCCGAAACAATCGATCGCGAACGGTTGCAAAGACAAGTTCATCATCGAATTTCAATGAGCGGCCCCCCAGCGAAATCACCCCCGCCAACTCCCCCGATCGATTCTTACCCAGCGAAGCGATCGGATAACTGGCCAACATCATCGGTGTTTCTAACTGCCGGTCGCCCGGAGGAAGGGAAGGGAACACCGCTGGTGCGTAAAACGTCAATTGATAAGTCTCCTCCGCATCCAGGGTCCATTGCTGTTGGGTCGATTCCTCTCGCGAGGAAACGAAAACGCTCCCCTGTCTGACCTCGACTTCGGTCGTTCCATTCACTTCCACCCCCACATCAAACACCGTTCCAAGATCGGTAACCACGACACTGGGGGTGATGACCTGAAAACCGTAGGCCTTGGGCGGAACTGTGGCGGATAGCTCTCCCGAGTGCAACAACAATGAATTTTCCGTGACAAACTCGATTCGACTGGGAGCAAACACTTCGACCACAACACCGCTGGCCATCGTGAATTGAACCTCTCCAGCATCCAGATCAAACGGCTGTTGGCCGAATGTTTGTCCAACTTGCAGCGAATCTTCTTCGTCAGAGTGCTTGATTGCAGTCAGCGTGGCAAACAACGGCTCGGTCACCCCAGCCGAGTCGATTGGATCACTTATTGTTGAGTCGATTGAAGAGATCTGATTACCCGATTCTTTGGAATGTCCCGCGATGGCTGAGCTTGGCTGGCCGGCACCCCCGGATGACTGAGCGTAATGCCAAAGGCCCCAGCCGCTGAAGCCGACAATCAACAACAGTGACGCAACAACCCAAGCAACCGCCGCATTGCTGGAGGACCAACGCCATCTTAAGCTCTGTTTTCGTTTCGAGTTGCTTAAATTGCCTGTCCGAATCGTCACTGCTGGGGGTTTCTCAACGCTCGAATCGACCGCCTGCATGAATCCAGACAATGTCCCGTTTGACTCAGGATGCCCCAGCCCACTGCGCGAAGTCACCTCTGACGGAAAAGACTTCGGAGCCTTACCCTGACATCGTTGCAAGACTCGGTTGACGAAGGCCTCAGCTTCCTGGTCGTTTTCGGATTCAAGCCGCAATATACCATCCAGCCAGCGCTCGTCCAAAGCAGTTTGACGGAATGCCGGGTCAGCATGCAGGGCCGTTTGCAATTGACTTCGTTGCTCTTGCGACAACGGCTGGCCTTCAATGTATTGACTCCATAGCATCAACACCGACGGAGCTGGTCCGTTATCGTTTTTTGAATCTGATGAGTTTTCATTCATTGTTGGATAACCTCGCCGCATGTTTGCGAATGCATTTTGCCAGGGCTTCGCGGATTCGCAACAAAGCCATGCGAATAGTCCCTGCATTTCGACCCTGTTCGCGTCCCAGAGTTTCCGCCGTGACTCCTTCAAAATAAAAACTCTGGACTAACGTTCGTTGCGGCCCCTTCAGTTTTTCCAGACAGCTTCGCAGCAGCGACAATTCACTACCCGCTCCATCCGGATTTCCACTGTCTGATTCCGACGACGAACCAAGCTCATTTTGCCATTCGAGCATTCGATACTGCACCAAATCGGATTCCACGTCCAAAGTTCGGAAGCGAATCTGACGACTCTGTTGACGAAACCAAGTTCCCACTCGATTCCGAGCGATACCCAGAATCCAGGATTTCAGCGAACTGCGTCCGGCAAAAGACTCCAGGCTGCGATAGACCTGCACAAACACTTCTTGGGCCACATCGTCGGCAGCCGCATCGTTTCCCAAAAACCGAGCCACGTAGCCCCGTACATTCTTGTGATAAAGGCGCACTATCTCCTCGAACGGGGGTATGGCTCCACTTTCAGCGGAGGCAACTTCACCAGGCTCCTCGGTTTCAGCCCGCATGGACGATGTTGGATCGGTAGTTATTAAGTGGGTGTTCGATTTCGTCAATTTTGTTCTCGATTGGCCGTACCTTGAGTTCTAGGAAATCCTCAAAATTAAGCGGAAATCAGTTCACGTTAGCATACTTGGGATAACACAAGGTCGCCAAATTCACCTTGCCGTCACCAAATTTTTCGAAAAATAAATGACTTTGCTGAATTCAGATTAATTCAACAACACTTCTCGCTGAACGCCACCAGGGTTTAGGGATAAAAATCCTGTAGGCTTGTGCGGCTTGTCCTGCGGGATTCACATTCAATTAGGTGGCGTTTGGCGAGAAGTGTCGAAAAACCATTCTAAAAAAACGTGACGCTGGCCGTCAAATCGGCTACATGAGACTGACAAACAAACCAATTCTTTTTTAGACTCATGGTATCGACATGAAACATCAAGTATTTCCCGAATGCCTGCAATGCGAAGCGTGCGGAACTCAGTTGAAAATCGATCGCTCTCTGGCCGGGAAACGAGTTGCCTGCCGCTGCGGGCATCGCTTTCGGATACCGTTGGAATTTTTTCCCGACGGCACGATGGAAGCACCGCATGGACAACTTGGGATCAACGAAAAATCGCCAACGTCGCACATCGCTTCACCCGAAAATGATGACGATGTCGCGCGGGTTTATGCTGTTCGCCAGGCGTATGCCGCCATGCGAGAGCAACTGGCTCAAGTCGTCATCGGACAGGATGCAGTGATCGAACAGGCATTGATCGCGATGCTCTGTCGGGGGCATGTGTTGCTGACCGGTGTGCCCGGTTTGGCCAAAACATTGCTGGTGAGCAGCATTTCTGGTGTGCTTGATCTGAGCTACAAGCGAGTTCAATTCACCCCCGACTTGATGCCGTCAGACATCACGGGCACCGAAGTTCTGCAAGAAGATCGAAGCAGCGGTCGCAAACAGTTTCAATTTGTCGAAGGCCCCTTGTTTTGCAACCTTGTCTTGGCCGACGAGATCAATCGCTCCCCACCCAAAACGCAAGCCGCACTGCTGGAAGCGATGCAAGAACGCCGAGTCACGGTAGGTGATACCACTCATGTTCTGCCCTCTCCCTTCTTCGTGATGGCGACTCAGAACCCGATCGAACAGGAGGGAACCTACCCTCTCCCCGAAGCCCAACTCGATCGATTTCTCTTCAATATCATTGTCGATTACCCGCAACCAGACGATGAATTCGCGGTGATCAAGTTAGCGACATCAGATTGGCAACCCCAATTAAAACCGGTTTTGAACGCAGAACAGATTTTGGCGTTGCAACAAACAGTTCGCCGAGTTCCGGCTGCCGATCATGTGATCACCTACGCACGGGATATCGTCCTTGCGACTCGTCCCCGCGATCCGCAAGCCCCCCCCTTCATTCGCGAATGGGTCGGTTGGGGAGCTGGCCCTCGGGCTGGCATCAGTTTGGTGATGGCAGCCAAAGCCCGGGCGGTTCTCCACGGTCGCTTTCACGCTACGACCGGAGACGTGCGAAACGTCGCATTGGCAGTGCTGCGGCATCGATTGGTGACCACCTTCAATGCCGATGCCGCGGGGATCCAGCGTGATGATGTTATCCGCAAGTTGCTGGATCATGTGCAACCACCCCAACAATCCAACCAGCAATTCAATGGCCAGCAAAAAAATGGCAAGTCAGCGGTAGCTAACGGCAGTTCCATCGGTCGCAATAACACGCGCGGCGGCATGTTGCAAAAGATGTTTGGTACAGACTCCTCACAATCATGAACCTCCTATCGCAAACCACCATCGATCAATTGGCACTGGCCCGTTTTCCCGTTCGCCGCGCGATGAACGGGACACGAAACGGCAGCCATCGAAGCCCGTTCACCGGTGCGTCCGCCGAGTTCGCTCAGCACCGCGAATACTCGCCCGGTGATGAGCCGCGACGAATCGACTGGCGAGTGCTGGCTCGCACCGATCGCTTTGTGGTCAAACAATACGATCAAGAAACCAATCTGCGGGCTACAATTCTGCTGGATTGCTCGGCGTCGATGGGCTTTGCCGGCGCAGGAATCTCGAAGCTTGCCTATGCGACGCAACTGGCCGCCGCTTTGGCTTGGGTGTTGATCCGTCAAGGGGATGCTGTCGGCTTGATTGCTTACGATCAACAGATTCGTTTGCGATTGCCAACCGCCAGCACGGCCGGTCATCTGCATCGATTGCTGGAGGCAATGGCAAACTTGCAGTCACAGCACGCTTCGGCTACTCCGACCCTAGTTCATCAATTGGCCGAGACGTTGCCGTCGCGCGGATTGGTAATTCTGTGTAGCGATTTGTTCGAAGATCCGCCAGCTTTGCAACACGCGTTACATCATTTGCGTCATCGGCATCACGAAGTGCTGGTCGTTCAGGTGTTAGCCCCTGAGGAAGTATCTTTTCCCTTTAATGATGCGATTCGTTTCCGCGATTTGGAAAGATGCAGCGGGTCGATGGATGTCGATCCGCCAGCGATTCGCCGCGAGTATCTACGCCAACTGCAAGCCCATTTGGAAGCGGTCAAGCAGGCCTGCCACCAGATCGAAGCGGACTACCTGATGACCATGACCGACCAACCTGTAGCCGATGTGTTGACCAACTATTTGGCAGCCCGATTCGGCAAGCAGTCGAATCGAGGAGGTTCCAAATGACTTTCTTGCAGGTCGGTTGGTTGTTCGGCTTAGTTGGGCTGGTCGTCCCGATTGTGTTGCATTTGCAACGGCGACGAACCAAAACGATGGATTGGGGGGCGATGCGGTTCCTCAAGCAGTCACTGACCTATCGGCGTCGCGGGTTGACGTTGGAGCAGTTGCTATTGTTGCTCTGCCGGTGTTTATTGTTGGCCGCGTTTGTGCTGGCAATGGCTCGTCCTTGGTCGGCAGATGGACGTTTCCTGCCGGGCACGGGTTTAATGATCCTGTTGGGTGCGGGCATTCTGGCATTGGTATGGGGAGTCGTCTGGAATACCGACTGGCAGCGTCGGTTGACGGTGGCAATGGCCGGCTTGGGTATGATCTCTGTCGCAAGTGGACTGGCTTGGTTCAGCGATCAGTCGCTCTTGAGCGGCTCGGAATCGCCACGCGATGTGGTGTTGATCATCGACGGAACGGATTCGATGGGGCTGTTCTCGGAATCTGAGGGAATGGCCGCAGAGACAACTCTGTTCCAGCAAGCCATCGCCGACGCAGAACGATTTATCAATAAGTTGCCCAGCCAATCGACTGCCGCAGTCCTGATCGCCGATTCGCGTGACATCATGGAAACGAATCGACTTCAACCAAACCTCAATGCTGTGCGGCAACAATTGTCAGAACTATCGTTTGTTGGCGGAAAGAGTGACCTCACGCCAGCCATCGAGCGTGCCAAGTCGTTACTCAAGCGAGGCCAAAACAGGCAACAGGAAATCATCTTATTCACCGACAATCAATCGACGAACTGGCAATCGCTGCAAGAAAACGCCAGCCACAGCGAATTTCAATCGGCTGCTGCGGACGATTCCACGAACTCAGGTCAGACGCCAATCTGGGGGCGCATCTTTAACCTACCCGACTATCGTCACAAACTGGCGCTCACAAAGTTGCAAATCGAACCGAGCCCAATCCGCATCGGTCAGCAAGCTCGCTTGGAAGTCGAAATCTTCAATGGCGGTTCGCAACGCAGCGAAGCAACATCTCTGGAAATTCTGCGGGACGGTATCTCAATCGAGGCGATACCGATTCAACCGCTGGAGCCTGGCCTGCGGCAAACGATCTCCCTCGAACTACCCTGCAAGCGGCTGGGAACTTTTACCGTTACTGCGAGAGTCGATGCTCAGGACGATGTTCCGGCCGACCACGTACTGTCGCAAGAAGTAATCGTTCATCCTCCCGTTTCTGTGTTGGTCGTCAACGGCGATACCTCCAGCAAGCTCTCGCGGAGAGGAGCGAATTTTGTACGGTTGGCACTGAACGGCCCCGTCGTAACGACGGAGTCCATCGACGTCGGACAGTTAGATACCAATTTTGACTTGGCTCGTTTTGAAGTCATTATCTTGTGCGACGTTCCAAGATTACCCAAAGCAATGGCCGACTCGCTGGGAGACTATGTGTCGAACGGTGGCGGGTTAATGTTGTTGCTCGGCTCTCGCTGCGAGCCGGAGTTCTATAACGCTTGGCATGCGGGAAGCGAACCGCTACTTCCCGTGAAGCTGGAAGAACCGTTGATAGCAAGAGAGACTGCCATTGAACGGGAATTGAACAACGCTAAAGATGTTCTTCTTTCTCCCTGGACGGTTGACAGCACTTCGCTGCAACACCCGGCTTTAACGTCCTGGATCAAAACGGGTGAACATGATCTGACCGATTGGAACACAACCCGGTTCTGGCGTGTGCAGCAACAAAATAATGTTTCCGCAAACATCGCGGCGCGCCTGGTAAGCGGTGACCCTTTACTGATCGAGCGACACCTGGGCCAAGGTCGGGTGCTGATTCAAACAACAGCACCTGACCCGCGAGAGAACAACTTTATCAACCGAGTCAGCTTTCCGGTTTTGATGCATCTCTTGACCCAATATTTGGCGGATGGAGATCAACAGTTGCCACCGTCAATCGGCCATTCGTCCACCGAAGCCGATTTGACGCCAGCTCCAGCGAACCAAATCCTGGCCATCGCAGAGCAGGTCGGGATAAATCTGTTGCAGGATGATGACCAGTTGCTTCAAGTCGCAGCGGGACTGCCGGTGGGGATCGAGTGGTGGCGATATTTCGCCTATGCGGCACTGATATTGGTGGCCGTCGAATCGATGCTGCTGTTGTGGGTTCGCTGCCGCCGGATGGAAAGTCAAACCATTGCTTGGCGAATCCTACTCCCGCTCAAATCGAGTGCGTTGTTACTTCTCCCCGCCCTGTGGCTGGCCGCTTGTTTGTTCTGGTCGTACGGATGGCAGATCGTCGGTCAAGCGACGGAATCGCAGTTTGTTCATAACAGCCGTTGGCCAAGCTGGCTGGTGGCGACACTTAGTTGCTTGATCGCTTGGACTTATTGGGATCGAATGGCTTTCGGGCAACCTTGGATGCCGACGTTTACCAAATCGGTTCGGCTGGTGCTGCTGGGAGTCTTGGGGTTCGTGCTGTTGGAGCCAATCCATAGCCATGACGAAGAGACCGTCGAGCCACGCCAGGTCGTGGTACTGTGGGATCGTTCCGAATCGATGCTGCTGCCCGTCGCCGGGTCGATCGGGAATCAAAATGCCGTAAATGAAAAACGTGAGCAATCGAATCCAGATACCAACGCCCCCTCCCGCCACGACATCGCACAGCAGTTGTTATGGGATGGTTTTATGGGTCAATCTCCACTGCTGAACGAACTGGAAAAGAACTACGGGTTGCAGGTTTACGAATTCGCGGCGACGGCTCGGGCGATTGAACCCGATAGATCAGTCAGATCCGATCCCTCAACCAGCCGTTGGGGACAAACCACCGATTTATCCGCCGCGTTGCAACGGGTGCTGGCGGACATTCCAACTGGCGAGCTGTCTGGAGTGATTGTCTTAACCGACGGCTGCGATCGCTCGACTGTTTCGCCAACCGCAACCGCCAATCCGCTGGCCAAGCAGCAGATCCCCATCCATTCGATCATCATCGGCAATCAGACCTCGATCTTGGACGCCGAGGTCGCGGCCCTGCAAATCCCCAGCCAAGTTTACGCGGGCGATGAAGTCACCGTCCGAGCGACGATCAAAGCCGACCAGTTATCAGGGCGAACCGCCAAAGTCAATTTCTTTCGCGATGGCGATCTGCTGCACTCTCGGCCGTTACAACTGCCTAACAACCAAGTTCGCACGTCGGTTCAATTCGAAGACAAACCAGACCAAGCTGGTTTGCATCGCTATGCGGTCGAAATCGAACCGCTGGACGGCGAACAAATCTTGGAAAACAATCGTCGCGAGGCCAGCGTTTGGGTGAGCAATGATCGGTTGCGATTGTTGATCGTCGAACAGCGACCGCGCTGGGAGTTTCGCTACTTGAAAGCTCTGTTTGCAGGGCGAGACCGGAACGTTTCCTTGCAGTATGTGCTGTTGTCACCCGATCGATTGGCAGTTGTCCCCGATCCCTATCCGATGAGGGCGTCGGCTGCTCGAGCGTTCGACGACTGCGAAGCAAATCTGCTCCCCGAATCGGAACAGGAATGGCTGAAATTCGACGTGATCGTTCTGGGGGATGTCGACCCGAGCGAATTGAGCGAAGCGACGCAACAAACGCTGCTCAAATTCGTGCGGCAACGGGGAGGGACGTTTATCGTCATCGCGGGGCAGAACGCGATGCCCCATCGCTACTTCGACAGCCCGCTGGCCGATCTATTGCCAGTACAGCGTTCCTCCGGCAACGCACCTCCTTCATCGAGCGGCTATCGGATTCGGTTGACTGCCGATGGATCGCGAAGTTCGATGTTGCAAACTCCCTTTGCCGATGTCGGCGAGCCCAATATGTGGAACAGCTTGCCACCGCTCTATTGGCGGCACACAGCAGCGGTGGCTAAACCAGGAGCGACCGTATTGGCATGGGCCGATGAAACAGCACTACCTAATCCGCCGCCAGCAAAAGATGCAATTAGCGATACCCAAAAATCTCAACAGAACGCCTTGATGCTCTGGCATCGGTACGGTGGCGGTCGCGTGTTGCAATTGAACTTCGATCAAACCTGGCGGCTGCGATTCTGGAATGGAGACGAGCATCATCACCGGTTCTGGGGACGAGTCATGCGGTGGGGAACGGAAGATCGCCTCGGAATGGGAACCGATTTGGTTCGCATGGGAATTGATCGAACCAGCTACAACACCGGGGACACGATGACCGTCAAAGTTCGCCTAGTCGATGACCAGCTCAATCCGATCCAGAACAAGGCAACAATCGCAACACTTTTTCGAGACGACCAACCGATCAGCGAGACATTGCTGGAAGAACTGGTTGATTCCGGAGGGCTGTTGCAAACCCAGTTGACTTTGCCGGAAATCCCCGGACGCTACCGAATCGAAATCGGTGGGCCGGAGGTCGAACGGTTGCTCACCAGCGAGAATCGCCCCGAGAAGATGGTCTTTGCGGAATTCGGAGTCGATGGTTCGCTGGCCGATAGCGAAGCCAACGATATCGTGGCCAGTGCCGCCGTAGCGATCCCCTTGGCCGAACAAACCGGCGGCTTAGTTTTGGTTCCTGAAACTGCCAGTCAATTGCTGGAACGTCTCGGGCCGAGGTCGCGTTACCATCGGGAGCAATGGAGTGCTCCTGTGTGGAACACTTGGCCCGTTGTCGCTTTGTTCTTGTTGTTGATTGGCAGTGAATGGATCGCCCGCCGCTGGGTCGGGTTGATCTAAAGGAAAACAAAACAAAGGTAGCGGAAGTCGTCAGCGGCTTGTTGATTTTTTCGTTTAACCGTCAGCCGCAGGCGTACGCGTATGGGTCAACACGTACGCCTGCGGCTGACGGTTAAACAATGTCCCGGCCAAGACCTGTTACGACGACTTCCGCTACTTAAATCCATATCGCATCGAAAACTTAAACATTTTGGAGCAAAAACCATGAGCACACATATCGAAAACATTTCCGCTCCCATTCAAATTCCTCAAACCATCTCAGAGAAATTAAACCACGTCGCCGCACGTCATCAGTCGAACGAGCGAGTCTTTCGCTGGGGAGGATGGTTGGCTCTGGCGGTCAGCAGCCTGTTAATGATGGTCATCATCGACCTCGCTTGGGAGCTGGACACAGCCACTCAGCGGTTCAGCGGCTGGTTGATTGCGATCGGCAGTCTGCTGACCTTAGGTTGTTGTTGGGAACGGTTTATCGAACGCCCCTTAACTTGGCTCGAAGCTGCCTGGCGAGTCGAATCGGTTCGACCGGAAATCGAAGAACGGCTCAGCTCGACCATTGAATTCCTAACCGACCAACCCCATTTAACGGGCTCAAATTCAAATTGTGAAAACTCTAACATTCCCACCGCCAGTTACTCACCGCAATTGTTGGCTGCGTTGAGCCAGGAAGCGTCCCGCGCGACCGCAAACGTCGATAGCCAAGACGTTCCTGTGCGAGCCAGTTGGCCGATCGTCACGACAGTGGCAACTGCGATCACTTTGTTTCTACTGATAACGATCATCAATCCGATCGGCGTCTGTTATTCCTTGCGTAACTGGATGATGCCTTGGGCGACTCCGATCTTTCCAGCCTTGCAGATCGACCTGTTACCGGGCGATACAACTGTGGTGGAAGGGGAATCGCTAGACGTGACTGCAACTGCTCTGACCCGCGAGACAGAGGGAACGCTGGAGTCCATGTCGGTTGATGGTCAAATGTCATGTCCATTCAATCGAGCAACTGAACGCCAAGCCACGTTGCCTGCATTAAACTCTGACACAACCTATCGTCTGCGGGTAGGTAAACGAATCACTCGCGACTATCAAGTCCGAGTTTTGCCCAAACCAATCATTGAACAAGTCACGATTCGCGTCGATTTTCCGGCTTATGCTCAGCTTCCTTTTGAACTGTACGACGATCCAACTGAATCTGTGTTGGCATTGGTCGGTTCTCGTATCACGATTGAAGTAGTGGGAGATCAACATGCCCAGCGAGCTGAATTGCGTTGGGACAATGTGGGAGACCCGCTACTAACTTCGTCGGATTTTCGTTTCGACATTCCCTGTCCAGACGCTCAGCAACGACTAGGCGAGATTCGCTTGATCAGCAGTGAAGGGGTGCCCAGCGAACCGTATGCGATCCGGGTTGAAATTCATGGCGACCAACCACCTCGGGTACAAATCCATGATCCGGCTTTATCCCGATTCTACCTGCCACGAGAGCGTCCGTTGTCGGTTCAGTTCGCCGTGCAGGACGACATTGCGATTGAGAAAGTCGAATTGCTCTACCGAGCCGCCGACTCTCCCGCCGACATACCTCCACAAACGATCGAGGCGTTGCTTGAGAGAACGAGCGATCAAGAAACGGTCGGCTATCAAGGTGAGGTTTCGGTCAATTTGGATTCACTTTCGCCGCAAACCTCTGGAGCCGTCGTCTGGTTACGGGCAACGGACAATCGGGGTGAGGCTTGGGGCGGCCCGCAGGTTGTGGAAAGTGAAACGATGTTGGTCGAGTTCCGCCCGATCGAATCAACGCCACTGGAACAACGCTTGGAGGCAGAGCGACAAGCAATTCAAGAGGCCCTCGATGCCGCTCGCCAAGAGTTGGCGAACGCAAAAACGGCGATTGAACAATTAGCAGACGAAAAACTCGATGCTGAGGAAAATGAACAAACAGGTGGCGAGCAAAATGAAACTGAGCGACCCATCGATCCGCAACAACAGCTTGCGGCCAGCAAGCAGGCACTGGAACAATTGGCCGAAACGATGGAGCAAGCCAATTCAGACTATGCCGAACAAGCAAACAAAACGCGCGAAATATCCGAAGATCATTTGGAAGCCGCCGAACAACAACTGGATCGACTTCCGCTAATCGATGAACCAGCGAAACAAGCTGAATCAATCGAACAAGCCCGCCAAGTACTCGAACATGCTAACGAGAAGCTCGTTCAACTGGAGCAGGAACTGCAAGAAAAGGCAAAAGCCTTAGAGACCGCAGCCAAACTGGAAGACCTAGCCCGACAGCAACAAATGTTAGCTGACGAATTAGACGACAGTCAAAAACAGGCACAAGAGTCGAAAATTTCCGACACTGAGTTAGCAGCCAATGAACAAGCGAACAATGATCAAGCATGGCAGCAGCGTCAACAACAATTGGCTGACGAACTCGCCGCGATGCAACCCGAAGAACAGCAAGCTGAGCGGGCTGAACAATTGGCCGAACAGGCGCGTGAGCTGGCAGAACGTTGGGAACAGCTTGAGCAATCCCAGAATGCCAAACAAGGAAAGCAAGATGATGAAAACGCCCAACAACAACTTGCCCAACAACAGCAGGAGTTGATGCAACAAGCTGAAGAGCTTAAACAAGACATTGAGCAATTGGCAGCCGAAGGGATGCCGCACGAAAAATCGCAACAACAACTGGATGAGGCTCAAGCTCGTCTCGACCAAGCCGCAGAACAAATGGCAGAGCAAGCGGCAGAGCGAAATTCAGAAAAAAATTCCGAAAGAAACGGGGAGCAGAATGCCGTTGACCAAAACCAACAGGTAGAAGACGCTCAACAACAACGCCAACAGGATCTGGGGCAACAAGACCAACAGGGGGAACAAGATCAACAACGTCAATCCAGCCCCGCAAACGAATTGCGAAAAACGGCTGAGGCATTGCAACAAGTCTGCCAAACGTGTCGCGATTGTGCGCAGTGTCAGAACCCGGGCGATTCCAAAACCAATGACTCGGCAAACAAGATGAACGAAGCTTGCCAAGAATGTAACGCGGCCGCCAAGGCCCCCTCGCGTGAGCAGGCCCAGCAACACGCCAAGAATGCTGCCGAAAAATTGGCTGAACTGGCAGAAAAAGCAGCGAAAAAATCAGGACTTCGCAAGAACTGTGAGAAATGCAAAGACTGTGACAAATGCCCAAACCCTGGTGACAACCCAGCAAATCCGGGCTCAAAGCCAGGAAATAAACCTGACGGAACAAAATCCGTGACGGAACAGCCATTTGAGCGACTTCCATTGCGAGGAGGAACCAGTTCCGGTTGGACACGGGCCAAACGGCAACTGAAAAATGGCGTGTTGGATGGGCGTGAAGCACTCATCCCCGAACCGTTCCGTGATGTCGTCACCGACTATTTCGAAGCCCTGGCCAAACAGGCGGACGAAACGGAAGCAGAGAAAGATTCCCGGCAAGCACCAAAATCCGATTCTGAACAAAAATGATTGGTTTTATTAAACACGTCTTACGTAGCGGAAGTCGTCAACGGCTTGTAGATTTTATCATTGTCGCCTTTCGCTCCGCGAAAGTCTGCGCCGCTATCGCTACTTTCGTGGAGCGAAAGGCGACATTCCCCATGCCGATACCGTTATTTTCAACAAACCCCCAAGACTTTCGTTCGTTTTCTTCAACTTTTGATAACGCCCCGAAAGTCTTGACGACTTCCGCTACGGCCATCCTCTTGACGAGCTTCTTCTTTATCTTCATCACCTCTGCCCACGCTCAGCACGATCAAACACAACTCCTGCGAACGCGCTACCAAGCCAAAACGGATGAGGCCGTTACGAAAGGTTTGACCTGGCTGCAATCTCGGCAAATCACTCCCGCACAAGCCGCCGAACTCAACAAGCCAGAACTTAGCGGCAGTTTCCTGGATGAGTTCGTGCCGGGAAACACCGGAGTCACCGCGCTGTCCGTCATGGCCTTTTTGGCTCAAGGGCATCTCCCAGGCCAAGGCCCCTTTGGCGACACGATCCATCGCGGTATCGATTACTTGTTGAGCCAGCAGTTGGAAAACGGACTGCTGGTCAGTCGCGATCCAGTTGGTCGTCGCGCAGAGATGATGTATTCGCACAGCATCGCCACGCTGCTGCTGTGCGAAGTGTCAGGAATGTTAGACGAGCGACGCCAGCAAAAATTGGATCAAGTGTTGCCGAAAGCATTGTTGGTCTTGCTGCAAGCGCAGAAAGTGCCCAAACCGACTGCCCACGCCGGTGGCTGGCGCTATGCTCCTGGTGCCCGAGACAGCGATCTCTCGTTGACCGGTTGGGCCATCATGGCTTTGCGAGCCGCTCGGCAAAACGGTGCCGCGATTCCCGACGAACACATTGCCGATGCGATGGACTACATCCTGAAATGCCGCCGAGCAAATGGAGCGTTTGCTTACATGCCTGGCATGGGAACGGGAACACCGTCCATGACCGGTTTGGCGATTCTCTGTCTGGAGTTATGTGGCGAGCACGGACATGAAGCAATCCGGCCCGCCGCCGATTTTTTGGCTCAGAACAAACCACACCCGCAAGACCCGCATCGCTATTTCGCCTTTTATTATTGCGCTCAAGCGATGTTCCAACTTGGTGAAAACGACTGGAACCAATTCGCACCGTTTATGTACGACACCTTGTTGGCAGACCAAAACGTCGATGGGAGCTGGGGCGAGAATCAAGCGGGAGGTTACAGCCACACCTACAAGACCGCTTTAGTCGTGCTCGCGTTGACGGTTTCGGCAAGACAGTTACCCATTTATCAAAGAGATGAATAGAAAATTTACTAAATCGTTCCCTGCCAACGCGTTATAATCATTGAAAAGGAAATTAATATGAAACGATCATCCGACTCTATCCCAACCGTCGCAACCATCTTGGTCATCGGACTCAGTTTGCCGAACCAGTTTTCAAGTTTCGCTTACGGGCAAGCTGTCCCTCCCGGACAAACGACCGAGCAAGTTACCCAGCAAGACGACTCGAAATCCGAACAGCAACTTGACGAAAAATCGGCTGAGATTGAAGCCTGGATCGAGCAATTGAACGAATCGAGCCTGACCAAACGACGCAAAGCCAAGGAAGCCTTGGTGCAAGCTGATGCCGCTGCGATTCCACTATTAGCCAAAGCCGCTCTTTCAGACAAACGAGAGTTGATCGTTTATTCATTGGAAGTTCTGGGAACCCTCGCAGAAAAAAGTCCTGTCGAGGAGACCCGCAAGGCTGCCCGGATCACATTGCAGATGTTGGCCGATAGCGAACACCCTTCGACGGCAGAACGAGCCAAGCAAATTTTATCTTCCAAATCGGGAGAGAGCATCGAAGCCTTTCCCGGCTGGGACGATCCGAATTCTGGTTTCGCCGGTGGCGGCGGGATGGTCAATCGCAGCGTTTCGGTTTCCAGCATCAACGGAGTGAAAACCATTCGGATTGACGAAGCGGGCCGAGTAACAACTTTTCGCGACGAACCGCGAGGAGCGATCCGAGTTAACATTGAAGATGGAGGGAAGAAAAAGGAGTTTGTGGCCAAGAACCTCGACGATCTGAAAAAGAAAGACGCCGAGTCGCACGCTTTATATGAACAGCACAGCAACGGCGTCGGCGGTGAAATGCGGACGGAGGTTTTTGGTGGTTTTCCCAACTTGGAAAATTTTGGCAACATGGGAGGAGCCGCAGGCGGGGCCAACGCACAAGCGAATGCTGGTGGAATGGCTTTTGGCCCAGGTGGCGGGATAGTTGTCAACCAACAGGCGGGGGGAATGCAAGTAGCGGGTCAAGGAAACGGGGCCGCCGCAAACTCCATGCTGATCCAGCAATTGGAGGAATTAAAAACCCGACTCGCTGACCATCCGGAAATGCTCCAAATGCTCGACGCTCAAATTCAGCAATTGAAACGCAATTAACAACACTATTCGGCAGCGTAGATTTTTACATCCAATGGTGCAAAGTCATCTTGCCATTGGCTATTCTCGATCGGGAGTTGTCTCGCTGTCTCGAATTCTTGGCAACTGGAGATGCGAAATGATGGCGCGACTCGAATCGATTGGGCTTTGCGCGGTTGGCCGGTGGGGTTGACGACGAAGACGTAGAGTTTGTTTCCCTCGACTCGCCAGCCTGCTTGCAGCGGAGCGGTGACAGAGATGCTGGCAGATTCGGGATTGATGGGGCCTTGCAAAATAGGGGCGAGTTTTGTCAACCGTTCGTTTTGGTGTTTGATTTCGGTGACGATTTCGGCGGGTGTGCCGTCGAACTGAAAACCGTTTGTGCCGACAACTGCTGGAAAATAAAACAGTCCGCGCACGCCATGAATGATCGCCAGCCAAATTTGGCCTCGTACTTCGTTCGCCGAAGGGCATCTTGCACCGGGAACATTGCCTCGCTCGATTTCACTCGTTTCGATGAATGCGAATTGCGGTTTATCGGTAAGCGTGCGAATCACTTTGATGGGTTCGGTGATCAGGGTCACGTCGCCGCGACGTCGCTCGTGAGCTTGATTGAGCCAACCACCACAGGGGTAGATATCGTTGGCGATCCAGTCGGCGGTCGCGATCAGTCGCGGATAATTGGCGGCGTATTTTCGTGAGTATTCGTCATTGCGAGTTACGAACCAACTGATGTCCGGCCCGGCAAAATTGACGAAGATTTTCCGATCCGGATCGATCTCACGCCATTCCTTGTAAGTTCGCTCAAACATCGGCGTCCATTCAAAAATTCGACCGGCTGCATCGGGTTCGTCCCAGTGCGACCAAGCCAACAAATCCGTGCGGCCAATGTCGTCGCGCGGGTTGGGGAGGGGGCGTCGAATCACTCGCAATCCTACTCGTTGGGCTTCGCGGTCCCATTGCACTGCGTCGTGGTTTTGGGGAGTTTCCAGTACCGTGTTGATGCCTCGCTCTTTCCATTTCTCCATCAAATCGGCTGGTTGCGAAAACACCCCGATTGGAAAGAAGCCATCCAGGAATCGTTCGACATAGTCCGCGAGTGGGATCGCGTCTTGAGTCGTTTGTTGACCGTCGCTCGACGGACATGGCGTCAACATCAACAAGAGACTCAAAATATTCAAAATCAGATGGCGCTGCATAGTTCGGCTCGACTTGATGGCTACTGTATTCAACTTAGCGATTTTCAGTTTGAATTTCGAAGTCGCCTAAATCCCATTAAACTCATTGCGAAACCCAGCAACAAGAGGCTTGACGGTTCTGGAATTGCGACTGAGCTAAACCGGACGTGATCGAAATCGACTTCGAGATCGGCGTCAGGAAATGCGGGGTCAATTTGGTTGAGACTCACAAGGCGTATGCCCAAAGCTTGGCCAAGTAACGCGTGAGCGGCTCCCGTTTGAAACTCGACGGTGCTAGTTCCCCATTCTCCTTCGGGAATTAAACCGGCCAGAGTGTTGTTATCGGATGCAATGACGACACCACCCGCCATGAGATCAATTCGATAGCCGGGAAAGCCATCCAGGTTAAAAAATTCACCGCTCAGGGCAAAACCAGAAGCGATATTGCCGATTTCGACTTGCAGTGTATAGCGTCGATTGGCCTCTAGCGTAGCGGTTAGTATTTGCTGTAACCCGTATTCGCCCAACCCTCCGGTTCCGGCGACATTGAATGGAATGGCAACTCGTTCGCCGTGCGGCACGGAAATGAAAAAGGTTGGCGGCGTTGGTCGTAATGTTCCCACCCAAAACTGCGGCCCGACTCCGTTGTTAATCACATTGCCGTGTGGGTCATAGATATCCCAACCGACGGGAGCACCGAAAGTAAATTCATTAAACACAACACTGCCCGTTGTATCTTCGAAGCTTGGATTAATCACATTAATCAAATCAGCATTTGTTTGGTTTGGAAACCAAGCTCCAGCAAAACACAAAAGACTAATGCTCGCCAATCTCCTAAAGGGAAGGGAAAACAGATATTGGACTTGAGTAACAAAATATTGGCACATTGTGATTGGTCCCAAGAGAATGGTAAGTTGTGAAAATTGAGCTTAAGCGGCACTTGTTCATCGATTACTTTTCGAACGACGACGTGCAATCTTCCTCAAATGAAAACGCGAAGTTCGACTTGACAATACGCCAATCAAATCAAATTTTTTGAAAAACAGGCTTTTACCCGAGAAATTTAACAAAAGACTGGAGAAAGACGGAAAGGTGTTTTTTGAGAATTACCTGTTTTTTTAGGCTGTTCGTATCCATCTTTCGGCGAAAATC
Organism: Pirellulaceae bacterium; assembly: GCA_019636375.1. Lineage (GTDB taxonomy): Bacteria > Planctomycetota > Planctomycetia > Pirellulales > Pirellulaceae > BJ22. The sequence continues at coordinate 251,164 of JAHBXS010000001.1, forward strand.
GCGGATTTTGTTACGCCGTCCAGTACAGACCTGTAGGATTTGGTCAGCCTTTGGATTCCGCGGGCGGGAGTAAATCTGGCGGGTGAGAATCAGTAGAAGGAGTGAGTTGTGGGGGCGATGTTGATTCAGCACCCGTGTTTCCACGATCAGAAGAGAGTTCGGCAAGGTAGGCACATGATCGCCAAACGTGGTGGCAAACCCGATCGAGCCAACGATACGCATCGATCGAATTCAACGTATCAGCAGCCCCCCGGTCTCCGATGGCGGCCTGTTCGATCAAAACTGGTCGTTGGCTGTACCGAATCGTCGTCATTGACTCGGAGATTTGCTCCAAGGATTCCTGCCAGTTTTCTACAGAAACCCCCTCCAGAACCGCGATTCCAACATCCAAAGTCTGCCGACAGAGATTTACCGCTTCTTCCATTCCCCTCCCTGCCAGGACAGTCCTGACGCGAGCTGGGGGAACGAGTCGACTGGACAGCCGATGCAGATGATCGATCGCATGAACCTGACTCAAACGAGAGGCAGTTAAGGAGCGATCTTGTGCCGTCACAGGAAGCGATTCCAAATATGTTTGCGTCTGCATGATGGCCTCTTCTACTTCTCGATAGGGCGCGTCCCAATGATTGAATCGCAGACCACGAGCGAGACCCTTGAATGTTTCAATTGCCGTTTCACGCAATGCAACCCGTGTCGCGGCCAATGCGAACGCAGGCGTGTCTCGCAGGCTGCGATCCAAATGCCGGATCAGGCGCGGACCCTTGTCCGGAACCAACCGTTCAATGAATGCCGCAAAGACTTGAACGAACGGCAAAAATATGATTGCGCCCAACGCAATAAAAGCCGTATGAAAAGCTGCCAAAGCTGTCGCATCTCCAAAGCGAAATGAGTCTTCCGCCCAATTCATCAGCCGCAAAAACCACGGAAACAACACCAATGCGATGCCTCCAGTCACCGAATTGAACAACACGTGAGCCAACGCCGTCCGCTTGGCAGAATTACTGGCACCAATCGCCGCTAATGCACCGGTTACAGTCGTTCCCACGGCAGCACCGATTACAATCGCCGCCGCTTGCTCCAGTTTAATCGCCCCAGCATCCAAAGCCGTCAGCGTCGTCGCGATCGCCGCACTGGAACTTTGCATCACCACCGTCATCACTAAACCGATCAGGAGTGCAACTACAATTGCGAATAGGCCGCGGTCAGGTAGGGAATGCAAATCAACTTGACTGGCAAACCCCTGCATTCCAATTTGTAGTGTGTCGATCCCCACAAAAATCAATCCGAATCCCGCTATGCTTATCCCTGCGGATTTCCAACGGCCTGGCCCCAGCAATTTCGCCATGGCCCCCAAGCCAATCAACGGCAAGGCATAAAGGCCCATCTTGATTTTAAGGCCGATCCAAGCAACAACCCAGCTAGTTCCTGTAGTTCCGAGACTCGCGCCAAACACAACACCGAGTGCTTGGGGGAAAGTGAGTAATCCTGCACTCACAAATCCAATCACAGCAATAGTTGTAGCACTAGAAGACTGCACCAGCATTGTGGCGGTTGCTCCGGACACGAACGCCTTGAGCGGCGTACTCGTAAATCGTAACAAAACTTTGCGCAGAGAGTCACCGGCGAATTCCTTCAGACCCTCGGTCAGCAAATTCATGCCGAGCAAGAACAGCCCTACACCACCAACGATATTAAATGCCGTTTCCAACGAATTGCCTAATGCAGATATTACCAACCAGCTCCCGGTGGCTTTGCACCAGAGTTTTTCGTGCGAATCGAATATAAAGACGTCCGCGCTGTAATGAATAAAGTGCGATAGCCTTCACCGCCAAAAGTAACGTTGGCGGGGTTCTCCGGCACGCGAATCTCGTCAACCTTTTTGCCGTCCGCGTCGTAAACCAAAACCAAGTCTCGATCAGTTGTATAAAGGTTTCCAGCGATATCGACCGCCATCCCATCACTGCCGTGGGGAATCGAAAACAGCTTCTTCCCCAGAGTTCCATCGTTCGTGATTTCATAACAATGAATACCAGCGGGGGTTTGATGAAACGCCGGGTCGGGATGCCGCCGATTCCCGCCGGTATCTGCAACATACAAACGAGTCTCGTCGGGTGAAAAATTGATTCCGTTCGGCATTGCGAGATCGCGGAGAACAACCTCCACCACGCCCTTCGCCGGATCGAGTTTAAATACCCAGTGTCCAGGAAGTTCAGGCTGATCGCGCAGGCCCCAAGGCGGGTCGGAAAACCACAAAGTTCCATCAGAACGAACCGCCACATCATTCGGCGAATTGAACCGCATCGATTCAAAGCGATCTATCAGAACTTCCGCCTTGCCTTCCGAATCCCAACGCACCACATTCCTGGCGGCGTGTTGACAAGAAATCAATCTTCCTTCTAAGTCCAGGATGTTCCCGTTTGCTTGCTCGCACTCGCGGTAAACAGACAGGCCTGTTTCTGCCGACCATTTCATCAGTTTACTGTTCGGGATGTCTGAAAACACGAGGAAATTTTCGGCGGGGAGCCAGACCGGTCCTTCAGTAAAACCCATCCCAGTGGCCAATTTTTCGATCTTAGCCTCCGCTTCCCAAATGTTTTGCCCAGAGGCCGAATGGCAACAGCACCAGCCGGCGAAAACGATGGCCAACCAACTCGTTCTTATTCGTGGCATTAACCAAATCCTCCTCAACTAAAACATAATCAGCTTAGACAGCCAAAGTCTGGCTTTTCTGCATGCTAAGGTATCTTAACATGCGATTCTCTGGCGAACCACCGAATCGAAGGTTGAAATGAGTCAGGGAAAATTTAGGGATCAAGCGGCCTTTCGATCGCGGTCCGGTTGCGTCGATTCATGCGGATTCGAATAGTTCGGTGGGACTTGGCCGTTTTGTGATGAGGATTGGGCCTGAGTCCCTGTGTTCAGGCCCAAAATCTCTGGCGCAATGCTGCGAATATGCAAGTCCCGTTGCGGGTAAGAAAGCTCAAGGTTCGCTTCCTTGAAGCGACGGTCAATCTCTAAGTTGATTTCGGTCAGAATCCGCGAACGATTCTCTAAGGTTGGAAGATATATCCGCAGTCCTAGATTGAGGGTACTATCGCCAAAATTTTCGAAGATTGCCTGAGGGGCCGGTTCGCGCAAGACCACGGGATGAGCCTCGGCGATCCGCACCAACAACTCGAGCGCCTTCTGCACATCAGCGCCGTAAGCCAAACCTACATTGATGACGATTCGATTAACATTGTCTGACAATGTCCAGTTCAACAATCTACCAGTCACAAATTCTTTGTTGGGTACGATAAATTCTTTTCGATCCCAATCTGTGATCGTCGTGGCGCGAATCTGAATCCGAGACACTGAACCCGTGACTCCATCGATGGTCACGACATCTCCCAATCGAATCGGTCGTTCAAACAAAATGATCAGACCAGAAACGAAATTCGCAAAAATTTCTTGCAGTCCAAAACCCAATCCCACCGTCAAACCAGCCGCCAACCATTGAATGCTATTCCATCGCAACCCAATTGTGTTGCTGGCAAAAATCAATCCTGCCAACAAGAACACGTAACCACTTAGGATTTTAATCGTCGTGCGATTGCCGTGGTTAAGCGGCAGTTTTTGTAACACCGAAAGTTCGAGCAGGCCTGGTAGGTTGCGGCTCGCAGTAAATGCGATCGCGAGAACGATAAGAGCCCTTAGCAAATGTCCTAGCGTAACTGGCATAACCCGATTTACATCGCGAGTAAAAAGGCCATCGTCACTTTCTATTGTTTCACTGACATTTGATACAACTGTCCACAATTCGATTTTGCTGAAGACTTGCAACGCGGGAAGAACCTGACTCCAAATCACCCAGCAACCAACTAAAAACAGGACCAGCGTGATCCCTTTGGTAAATCGGAATACTTGTTGTTTGATCAATTCGAGGTCGAGTTGCTGGACTTCGGCCATGTTAACCGACTCGCGAGATTCCTCCGAAGATTTTTCAGCGGCCAAAGCCGCCTCGCGTCGCGCACGAGCTTGGTTCAATGCCAGTTGGCGTCGCGCAGTCATTGCCCAACGATTCACGAGTGAATAGGCGATTGACAGAATCACCAATAGCCCCAGCGTTAACTCCAAACGAATCATTAGTTGCTCGGCAGTATAGATGAAGCCCATCACTGCCAAGACCGCCAAGCAAAGAGGGCACAAGATTAATGCCGGATACCAAATCCAATGAAATTTCTGGAGTGTCGATGGCGGCGTTTTGCTTCGGAGGATTTTTTCGATGGCTCCTCCTCTGCAAAACATATTCCGCTGAATAACAATCATCAAAACGCAGAGTCCCAACAGGCCCACTCGTCCGACAGTTTCAGCACTGATTCCTTCATCGAGCTTGTTGGCCATCGCCAATAGGAACCACAAGGGGATTCCCAAAATCGTATAGAGCAGCAAGTTTCTGTGCAAAATGCGAACGACCGAGGACGGCCACTCCAGAAGCACTTCGGCAACGCCCGATCGCGTAAACATCAGCCTCAGGGCACTCACAAACACGAGCATGATTGCTGTGAATAAAAACGCCGTTCGCAAGGCAATCGCAATTTCGAGATCACATTGCCCTAACCTCCAACTTAAAAAGGCCAGCAGAACCGGCCACGGCGTTGCAGAAATCAGAACCAATCCCAAAGCTATCAATGCTTGCGAAATACCCGATTGTAACGGGCTACGAATGCTGGCATTTAATTTCTTTACCAGTAGAAGTAGTCGCCATTGAAGAACAAGGCCGATGGTTACTCCCATCGCCATCAGAACATACAACCAACTGTTTTGGCGAAGATCGGTTCGCACAAAGTCCAAGAGTTTCGGCCACTGCGGGTTGCTCAAAAACGAATCGACGCAGCTCAAAGTTCTTCCAGGATATGTGGCATCAATGGGCGGGCCACTGCGAATCCAAAGAACTCGCTCGTCGATGTAACTCTCGTATTCGCGAATCTTCTCGCCCAAACGCCTGCATGAAAAATCGGTTTCATTGAGGGTTGCGAGCGCGACATCGAAATCTGACAGAAGACCATCCAAATATTCGCGTTTGGCCGCCAAAAGTATGCGCGCCATATTTCGCAACTCCTCGCGATCCGATTGATCGGCTTCGATTTCTATCAACGTCACATCTAGTCGTGACTCGATATCGGTGAGTTCCTTGCGTTCATCCTCAAGTTGGAGTTGTTCAGTTTGCAGGGTGATGATCTCCTGCTCGATAGTGCGGTGCAGGCGGCGGTAACCTCGTTCGTCGGGGAGGTAATTTCGTTGATTTCTCAAAGTCAAACCGATGACCGTGCTGCGGCCAATCCGTTTCTCCTTTTCAACCACCGCAGAAAATCTCTGTTCGATTCCGGAAAAGGTCTCGTTGATCTGAGTGAGTTGTTGCTTCCAATAAGCAACCCGTTGCTGATGCTCCTGGCGTCGCGCCGTAAGCTCCGAGTTACGAGCAGCCAGGGATTTGAGGGCGGGTGCTGTTTCCCGAAGTTTCCGCTTCGCTTCTTTTTGTTGTCGTTCGGTTTCCGCCAAACGAGCTTGGGCCATGATCTCGCGCCAACGTTCTTGGCGTTTTTCCAAAGCGTTCTTGTTGCGAGTATGCAAGTCGCGTTGCAGGGGGAAGACATCGTTGAGAGCCTCATAACGCGACTGCTCCATTCGATACTGCTCAAGTTGAGCGGCCAATAAAATTGTTTGTGCTTCTTGCTCGGTCTTCCGCGCGAGGGTCAATATTGCAAGTTCCCCTTCTGGCGGATTGGCCCCAACGAACTGTCGAACTTCCGCCAACTGATTGCGGACTCCTTCGATGATGGTTGCCATTTGCGGCCGACGCTCGGCACGATTTTTAGCCCGGGTTTCCCACTGCTCTAAGGTCTTGCGGGCTTCATCCAACCGCTCATCGTCAGCCAGTCGCAATTGCTCAAGTTCGGTCAACGTGGCGTCAGGTGGCACATCTGGTTCCGTATTTGGCTGCGGTTGCTCCAGTGACGCTTTGATATCGGTTAAGTTGTTCGGGGCATTATCTCGCTCTTGCCGCAATTGGTTCCGACGTTTTTCGGATTCCACAGCTTGGTTCAGCAATTCAACCGCACGGTCAAAATGTTTGATGATCTGCTGTTTGATTTCCTCCTCTAGGTCGGTTCGTGCTTCGATACCAACGCGCCGTTGGGCGATAATTTCGAGCGTTAACTCTGAAGGCCCGTCATCCAAATCACCGACCGGTTTCGCCGGTTGATTGGCAATTTGTTCGGCAGTTGCTATTTCAGGCACGGGGTCCTGAACGTTTGAAATCGGAAGGAAGCCCGCAAAGTTCCAAGTTGCCAGCAGAACATTGGACATTTGCTCTGCTTGTCCGACAGTGACGGGGTCCTCTTCGGGAATCCGCGAAGCTTGAATTTGTTCGTCGTTAGTTGCCACTGGCCGAGGAGCCGTGATTTCATCTCGTTCTGGTTGGGCCAGAACTGTCCCCTGGGAACTCGCAAGCCAACAAACAGCAAGTCCAAACCAAAGGGCCAAGGAGAAGCTTTGGTTCCCATTGAACGCAGGGAAACATCCACGGCACCTACGTCTCAGAACAGGAAAATGCGAATTGGAATCAGAGCGTTTAAACATGGTCCCGCAAGAATCATCGGGGCGGTTTCGCTAGCAGTTGCATCAGATGACGCGAGCAACACCGTCCCTGGCGTTGTATGGGTCTTTAAAAGGTAGCAAGAGTCTAAAAAGAAACCTTCAAAATTGCAACCGCGAATTTAACTTGGGAACGAGTCCTTTTGCCCCCTAGAAGCTCACGGTCCCATAGTTATTGGGCGATAGCTTAAATGCAGGCTCAGTTGGTAATAAGTTTTTCCAAGCGATATTTTTCACGCTATAATCGGTGACATGAACAAGACGGACAATCCCAACGAAGAATCAACCAACAAAGATCGTTCAACTGCTATTCCCAAAGAGGAGACGGTTCAATCGCCGCATGATCGGTTGCTGAATCAGACACTGCAACAGATCGATGCAGCTCGCACTCTGTTGGCCAAACATCTGCCCTCGGAAGTGGTTGAGCATCTGAAACTTCACACTTTGGCCCATGTCGATACAAGCTTTATTGACTCGAACCTAAGAAGGCGTTTTGCAGATCGACTCTTTTCTGTGCAGGTGTCCGACGAAGTTGTCCAAAGCATGGCACTTAAGACCAATTACGTTTACATCTTCGTCCTGGTAGATCACAAGAGTACCGACGATCCAGACACCCTGATCCAAATGCTGGGCTACATCGTGCGGATTTGGGAAAATGCCCTGGCCAGCCGCCAATCCCTTGTGCCGATCCAGCCGTGGGTGATTTACAACGGCGTGGGACCCTGGCGTTCAAGCCGCAGTTTGGCGGAGTTGATCCCGGTTCTAGAAAGCTGGCGTCGATACGTTCCCGCCCTCGAATTAGCCATTTTGGATGTCAGCCGGATGTCCGATAACGAAATGGTTGGGAATCCGAATTTGCAAGTTACGTTAACGCTGCTAAAATATGGACGTGGGAAAGACCTAGAAGTCATCCTGCGTTCCCTATTCGAGTGGTTATTGGAAGAACTCAGCCCGCAGCAGGCGAGAAACTTGCTCGACACCATTCGAGTTTATGTCATGTCGGTCAACCCGATAGTGGGAGAAGAGAAAATGAGTGATTTGGTAACCGAATTTTGGCCTGTCCAACCCGAACCTGGCTCCGTCGCAGACCAGTTGATCAAAAAAGGTGAAGCGAAAGGTGAAGCCAGAGGTGAAGCCAGAGGTATTGCTCTCGGAAAAAAACTGGCCAGCATCAAGACGATTCGAATTCTCCAGTCGATCCTGGACATGCCCGAATCACAAGACGAAGAGTTTGCGGACAAAAGCGTGGCGGATCTGGATATGATCATTGAAACCTTGCGGGCAAAAATCAGCAACCGTCCCAGGATGTTGGACGAGTAATTTGCTGTTTAGGCTTCGAGAATCGATTTTGTTCTTGTGTTGGCCATGGATCACTTTTGTATAAGTAGCAAACAAATTAACCATGGCGGTTTGTTTACTGCAATCGAGATTCAGAAGAATTAAACTGAATCAACTTCTTTGTGACCAATACCTTTTAGCAAAAGCTGGTAGATAGGCAGTTACACCCAGGATCAAACCAGTAATCACGATTTTGCTTTTTGGCAAATCGTCGAAATCAGATGAGATAGCCCAAACAAAAGCTGGGTACGCCACGCCAAAACCTGCTGTGAATCCCGTTGCAACGAACAAATCCTTGAGACCAAATTTCAATTGGTTCGACGATTGTTCTGTATTGGGGACAGGCATGATGCAAACGCCTTTTCGTGCAGAAGAGCAGAACGCTATCGATGAACAGTAACGCCTTTGACGGCGGTTATTGAACCGGTTACATACTCGTCAGGGTCCGAGTCACCCTCGGTACCAAAGACAAGAACCTGTGTTAGTCTCTTACAGTACTCGTCGAGAGGTTCGGAAATAATAAAACCAAACGGTACTCTGCATTCAATCGACTCTCCTCCCTCCAGATTAACAACGCGATCCTCCGCGAAATCGCCTTGCAATCGCTTTTGTGGGGTAAAAATTATTGAATCTGTAAGCCGGGATTCAGTACGCAAAAGTGGAAATCGTAATTTCCAGTTTGACGCTGACTCATTCTTGATCGTATAAACCATCGCTCCAAGACCGATCCAGGTGCCTGATCCTTTGTCTTTTTCCTCATCGACAAACAGCTCGCAAGTTACATTGAGTTGAAAAGGATTGCCTTCAATCACGTCTTTAGGCGGTTGACCGAACAATAAAACCAAACTGCTCAATACGAGAGTCGTTGCCGTCACGGCAAATAGGGGACGGCCTGACATTTTATTTGGCATTGGATTTCCTTTCTTCAGCAGGGAGGTGCGAAACGGAAGGACTGCGAACCCGCCCCGTGGCCTGCGACCGCCAATGCTTTGACTCGGGGCCTACTTGATGGCAATCGCTTGCTGTACAGGAGTCAGGAATTGATCGATCAAAAACTGATCAATAAGTTCTTGGGAACGTGCGTAGAGTCGGTTCAGTAACTCGACGTACGAATCACCAGGATCAAGGCTGCCGTATCGACGAACGGTCAAATAAACGCTCAACGGTTCCTCGCCGTATTCTTCCGTACGGATTTGGTACGCAGTCGTCCGAGGCTCGACGTGAATTCGACACTGCGTTCGGCAATCCTCTTCCAGAGCCAACGTCAATGAGTAATCGTGCGCAATCAATTTCGTACCAACCGTCCGGGTTCTCTCCATTGCCGGAGAATACCCCAATGCCTCTGCTAATAGCTCTTGATGATTTCCACGGTAAATGAAGTCAAAACCGTATGTCAGGTTCAATGACTCGCAATCCAATGTGCTGACGTTCAACGTGTAGGGGATCATTTCGAAAACCAAACGATGCAAGTCCATCGCATCGTCAACAGAACTCGGATTCACCCACCCGCTGGCGATCCGTTTCGGTTCCAGCGTTGACCAGCGATAAAAGCCCGAGTCCTTGTCCTCCTCCAGCACGAATTCGCCCCGCTCCCGAGCGTAAAAATTCCGCATTGTGGGGTAGCGCTTTTGAATCTGCTCGAAATAGTGCAACAAGGTCCCCCGCTCGGAAGGGAGGGAGATTTCGGTGTTTAAATTCGCGTTGACGTAAAACTCGTCGGCAATGTTCAAAATTCTGTTCATCAAGGTCAGTCGGCCTGCAAAAAATGACAAAAATGGTAAAATCGGGGCTTAGATTGGTCAAAGCCCTATTTGGACATCACCGGAAACTTTCAGGTTCGTCGCCTTGTCGGAACTTGACATTATCGCATCAAAGGGGTGATGATGGCAAGGTGCCCGGTTGACGCAATCTCTCGTTCGTTGAATCATTCGTTGGTTAAGATTCGTGACAAGCCCCCCCTAAATTGGAGAATTGATCAATGTCGCAAGTAGATGCTCATTCTGTGGTGGTATTTCCGAGTAATTTGGGTTGGATGGGTTTTGTGTTTTCTACCCAAGATGCGCGAGCGAGCATCCAGCGTCTGAGCTTTGGACACTCCACGAAGCGTGAGACGATTGAAACGCTTCGTCGGGAAAATTCGAAGTGTACCGTGATTTCAGAAGAAGAGAGCCGAGCGATAGATTGGGTTCGCTTGCTGCAACGATTTGCGGATGGAGAATCGGTTGACTTGAGCGTTATTCCAGTCGCGTTGGGCCAATTCACGGAATTCGAAACAGATGTTCGCGCGGCTTGCCAAAATATTCCATTTGGCCGAACATTGACCTACGGTGAACTGGCCCAAAAAGTTGGCCGGCCAGGCGCGGCCCGAGCCGTTGGCAATGTCATGCGAAAAAATCCGACACCACTGGTCGTCCCCTGCCATCGAGTCGTGGGTACTCAGGGGCTGGGAGGATTTTCGGCTCCTCAAGGCCTCGCTATGAAAGAACGCTTGCTCGACATGGAAAGCCCATCGGCAAAGACGCAAAATGCAAAACGCAAAATGCAAAATCTAAAATGTAAGGTGGGTGTGTGACTCGTTGGCAGGTTTAATTTGGCTTTTGGTGCGTGACTTCCTTGTTCTCGTTCGTTCTTGCGGTCAAGATTGATTGGCCGATGATTTTGCAAAGCTGCACTTTGCACTTTGCTCGGTGATAATCGTCTCGGGTCAATTTCCGGTTCCAGCAAATGATTGATGCAAAAACACGCTAATTCTTTACTCCAGATCAGCAGTTCTGAATCTTATCTTCACGAAACAGCCCCTAAAACAACCTCTCAAAATATGCTGGTCCGCCACCTGACTGAAATCGAAAGCCCCTTGCTCGACCCGTATCGGGAACTCAAGCGGACCAATCTGACTCGCTGGTCGCAATGGTTTATTGCCGAAGGCCGTAAAGTCGTCGAGCGACTTCTGGTCAGTTCGATTCCGATCTACTCCGTACTTGTCAGCGAAAAACGCTGGGACGAATTCGGACCGCAAATTCCCGATGGCACAACCGTCCTGGTCGTCCCCCACGACTTGTGCGGCGAACTTGTCGGCTTCGATTTCCACGCGGGGATATTGGCGTGTGCCGAGCGGCCTGCCAAGAAAAGTTGCCGAGACATTTCGTTCGACAAATCGACCATCGAAACTTGGTTGATTTGTCCCAATACGAACCTCCCGGACAATCTGGGTACGATCATCCGGATGGCAGCGGCGTTTGGAGTTCATGGTTTGGTTTGTGGCCCTGAGACTTGCGACCCCTACTCGAGACGCACCGTCCGAGTTTCGATGGGTAACATTTTTCAGTTACCGCTCTTCGAACCTCGCGACTTGGAAGCTGAGATTCGCTGGCTGCGCGACAAAGGGGGCTTTGAGATCGTCGCAGCGAACCAATCGCCCATCGCCGTTTCCGCCAACCACTTTCGTCGCCAAGGGAAAACCGCGTTGGTCCTTGGCAACGAAGCCAACGGAATTCCCGAATCGATCCTGGCGTTATGTCAGCGGCAAATTGAGATCAAGCTATCGCCGACGGTCGATTCTTTGAATGTCGCCAATGCGGCGGCGATTCTGTTGTACGAACTCACTCGATCGAATGAATTGTAAATCCCAAAAGAGAAACCTTGTATGACCGAAGAAAAAGAATACGTGTTAGGAACCGGGGCCGATGAACTGGAACGATTAGCCTTTCAGCATCGCTTGTGGTCGGACGCTGCACATGTCGCTTGGAAAGCGGCACGGATTCAAATTGGTTCGCGCGTCTTAGACGTCGGATGCGGACCGGGATTTGCTTCGTTCGATTTGGCTCAGTTGGTGACGCGGCAAGGGGCCGTGGTTGGCGTCGATGAATCACCTCGATTCATCGAGCACCTCAATCAGCAGGCTGCCGCTCGATTTTTGGGGCAACTCAAGGGTGTCTGCAGTGACGTACACGAATTGGCCGGGGCGTTGGAGGACGAGGCGCCATTTGATCTCGCCTATGCTCGTTGGGTTCTGTGTTTCGTCCACGACCCAGAGCAAGTGGTCCGGCAGGTCTTCGAAAAACTTCGTCCTGGCGGCAGGTTTGTGATTCAGGACTATTTTCATTACGAATCAATGGCCCTGGCCCCCAAGGACCCTGTGCATCAACGAGTTGTAGACGCCACGATGACGAGTTGGCGTGCACACGGTGGCAACACCGACGTGGTCGGCGAGTTACCAAGCATGTTGAGGCGCTCTGGCTTTCGCGTTTTGCAGATCACCCCTCACGCTCGTACCGCTCGCCCTGGCGAAACCATGTTTCATTGGCCGGAGTTATGGTGGAACAATTTCGCCCCAAAACTGGTCACCATGGGTTACTTATCTCAATCCGATTGCAATCAACTCCTCGCCACCTTCCGCGACATCCGCACCAGCACCGACCACTTCATCCAATGCCCCATCGTCTACGAAATCATCGCGGAAAAATTGGGTTAGTGAGAAAAGAATAGCAGTTTCAATCTGTCCAGCTGAAGTAACCATTCGGGGCCAGAAGATTAGGCGACATTACAAAAAAAGGTTGTGAGCTTCACCGCTCGTTCACAGAGTGAACGGCTACGTGGCCGTTCACTCCGTTAACGAGCCTTTGTCAGAACTCGAAATCGGCTATCGGTCGAAATGCTATTCGATTAATTCTCCGCTGCCTTGAGTTTTTCTAGTTCCTTCTGGCGGTCGAGGTGTTTTTGGCCGTCGGTGATCCAGCGGGCTGGTTCATAGCCCTTTAAGTAATGGCCAAACCACTCTCTGATTCGGTAGTGATAGTCGACTTGGTTCGGCTTTTTTACCAAGCCGTGATTCTCGCCGGGATAGACCAGCATCACGAACGGCTTACCAGCCAATCGTGCGGCGTTGTACAGTTCGACCCCTTGATTGAAATCTACCGCACCGTCCTCGTCTCCAAAAGCGACCAAGAGCGGTGTGTTCAAATTGTCAATCGAGAAAATCGGCGAATTCTGGATGTAGGTCTCGACGTCTCGCCAAAACGGTTGGTTCATGCGACCCTGTGATTCATGAAAAATCCAAGCGTCAGTTTGCCCTGTGTTCCAGTAAATACTCATCGACATACTCATCATGTTCGTCAGCGGAGCACCTGCGATTCCAGCAGCAAACAAATCAGTTTGCGTGACGATGAATGCCGTTTGATAGGCTCCCCACGAGTGGCCAATCAATCCGATCTTCGTTTCGTCAACCATGCCGCTTTCTAAGACCTTCCGCACCGCAGGGATTACGCATTCAACTGCCGACAAACCCGGATTCTGCGGGCGATAGACGATATCCGGCTCGAAGACGAAATAACCATCGGCCGTAAACGTCGCGTTGTTGTAGGGGCGTTGCTCCGAGGGGACCGTGTAGTTGTGCAAGCCCTGCGAGCGTTCTTCATAGATGTAGACGATCATCGGGTACTTTTTGCCCGCTTCATAACCGGCGGGGTAGTACAAGGCTCCCTGCAATTCCTCTCCCTGGTCGTTGGCGTAGTTGACGAGTTCGGCCTTGCTCCAAGCATAATCCTTCTGAAACGGATTTGTGTCGCTGGCCCGACGGGCGTCGGCAAGACCGGCACCGGAAACCCACAAATTGGGGGAGGATTCAACCGATTGTTCGATATAGGCGAAGGTGTCGGCTTCTTTCGCCTTGATCAACCGCCCAATGGACTTGTCGTTCCAAATCAGCTTTTCAGCTCGACCGGTCGGCGCCGACAAATCAAGGCGTCCATAGCCCGACTTTTTCGACATCTCGCCATATAAGCTGACGATCATCGGTACTTCGAAATCAACCCAGCGATCTTCGATGGGGTCCAAGGTAACACGTCGGTGTCGAATCTGGTTAGCTGCGCCATCGGTAAGGCGTTTCGCTGCGGTCGACATTTCGACAGGGATCGACCAGATGTCAAACTCGTCATAGACGATTACATGGCTTGAGTCTTTCGACCAGTCGGGAGAGCTCCAGGCCGGTTTCTCTGCGGTCAAAGTTGAGAGCTTAGTGTTGTGAAAGGAAACGCCCAGTTCACTCGTCAAATCCCGATGACTACCAGTTTCGGAATCGAACAGCCAAAGTTGATCGTCTTTTTGATAAACCAAGTAGCGACCATCCGGCGAACTGTTGAAGGCGAACTTGTTGGCGGGAACAATCAAAGACCTTTCTCCGGTACGGACATCGACCAAATAGAGATCATTGAGCGTCGGTCCGAACCGCTTTTGCTCCTCGTAAGGCCGATTGTCGAAGGCGAGAGCTCGTTTTTGTTGTTCAAACAGAGTGATCCGTTCCGTGAGATCGCTGCCGAGCTGAGCCATTTGATCGTCATCCAGCCACCATGCTGCAAGATAGTTGAGATTCTTGTCCCGCGCGATTTGCTTTTTTTGCAGCGGAATAATGTCGATGTCCTTTGCGTGCCAGACCTCGACTCCGGCAGGGTCTTTCAGCGATTCGCGAAGGGACTGGGACTGTTTGTCTTTGTCTTTGGCTTTGCCCTTTTCGGGTGCCGGTTTTTCATCAGCAGATTTTTCATCAGAAGTTTTCTCCTCGTCGGCTTTTTCATCTTTTTTCTCCTCGGGATTGTCCGCTTCCTTTTCAGTCGAAGATTTTCCAGCGTCGTCGCTCTGTTCTTTCGCCGTTTGACCTTCCTTTTTTTCGGGTTCTTCTGCGGGTTTCCCGTAAGACTTGGGTTTGTTGTCCCATTCCTTCAGGCCAAAAAAGACTGTCGCTCCGTCGTCAGACCATTTGAGATCGGCAAAATCCACGATTCGTAAATCAGCAGGGTGAGCGTCTCGTTTGGTCGGATCGTAGGTCAATTTTCGGTGTTTGCCGTGATGGAGAGAATCTGACAATCCACGCCAAGCGACGACCGCAAAGGCCGCGTCTTCTTTTTCCTCCCGTTTGAATTCACGCATCACGGCCAGATCATCGGCGTCCTTCCGCCACGAAAGTTTGGCGTATTTTAGTGGCGCTGAATCGAGGGTTCGCAAAATCCCCGATTCGCAATCGTAGACTTGTACGCCATTTCCGGCTTTCTCTTCTGCGTCGACGATCATCGCCAACAGGAGACCTTGGTCGTTGAATTTATAGGCCGACACGTTGCCGAAGTTGGTGTCGTTGGGTTCGTCAAGACCTGCTGAAAGGTCGCGGAGAACAAGATCTACGCCCGAACTTTTGCGATCTTTCATCGCGTACTGATTCATGACGAGGAACCGTCCGTCTTCGCTGAAGGCAAACGAAGCAACGTTTTCGATCTCCGCTTTGTGACCGGTCAGCAAATTTCGCAAACCAAGTTTATTTTTGACAGGCTCTTTGGCCTTCTCTTTCTTC
Source organism: Pirellulaceae bacterium (assembly GCA_019636375.1). GTDB lineage: Bacteria > Planctomycetota > Planctomycetia > Pirellulales > Pirellulaceae > BJ22. The sequence continues at coordinate 266,474 of JAHBXS010000001.1, forward strand.
TCGGCCTCCTCCGCACTCACGCCGATGAGGTAGGCCAACCACTCGCTATTGCCTGAGAATTTCGGCGACGTTGCATAGTCAACCGTTTCCGTCGAATCGGTAGCCAACATGCGAATGCCGAGCCGCGAGTCTCCATTGACGAGTCGGATACCATAAGCGACCCAGCGTCCATCGGGAGAAATATCCCCCGAACCCAATTGTTCGAATTTGCCGTACTCGTTGGGCTGGACGGCCCCGGGTTGATTTTTGTTGGCAGGGTTTTCGGTGGCTGCGGAGCCTTTTCCTTGAGTTGTTTCTGCCGATTCCTGTTGAACGACTTCTTGGGCAGAAGCATCATAATTGAGCGACAGAAATACCCATAACGATACGATCGAAATCAGACAATTCAACGACACAGACAATTTATTTGTTGGCATGATTTCTATTCAAAAAATGTATTGAGAGGACAACAGCACATGACTGCGTTGGTACTCGCACCCACCATGAGTTGGGCTGGAATTCATGTAACCGTCCATGAGTTCGACGTCGCTAATTAGCCGTTTAGTTACAAGTTTAAATGTTTACTTCAACTTACGCCCACGCCTGTAATTTCATTGTCCTAACGATTCGCTGAGCGGTCACAAATTCAACTTGCGAACTACAAGTATAGTCGGAACCGACGAGTAGTTTGGAATAAGTTGAGACATTTTGGAATAAAACGATCAAGATCGGAAGAGTTTAAGCGACAACTAATTCAAAACCAGTAAAATGAGCCGTTGGCATCCAAAAATGCTCCCGGCTGTTAACGGCGACAAATCTGGAACTGTAAAACCCCGTTTATCAATTTCTCAAGTTTTAAGTCCGAAGACAGAAGCTACGTTCGCCATCGTATCCCATCCTCGTCAAATCGCCAAACGAATCGGTCTGTGATGTCATCCGCCCCAGTTCGTCGTAGACGGCATCGTAGCCGACGCCGTTGGGGTCGCGGACGTTTAGAATCCCGCTGACTTGCACAGCGGAAGTTTCAATTTCTTGCTAAAAAGGCAGTGCCCCCACCCCCCACTTGTATTTTGTTTTGGATTTGCCGGAGGCAAATCCAAAACAAAATACAAGGAAAAGGAAATCGCGATAGCCTTGTGTAGCGAGAAACATAACAATCCACCGTGCGAGCCGGTGGTGTTGCCACAGACGATTAGGCGCATCGCAGTTCATACGGGCGAACGCGGATCGTCCCAGTTTATGATTGCCTAGTGACGGGGCGCCGTAAGCCGCTTTGTCGCTAGTCACCCGATTCGTTTTTCCAAAACGTTTGAATGATCTGCGACAGCTTGCTACTGGTTCAGTACGACGCCTCTCAATACTCCTTCGCAGGCCAATTGTTGACGAACGTAACATTGGAATCTTCCCACGATCATCACATTGGGGCGGACTTTTTCCCTCGCTAACATTGTAATCAGTCGATCCCCTGGTCGGACTGGGGCTCGAAAACGGACTTCATCGAGGCCTCCCAAGGCAATCACGCTCGATTCCAACTGCTTGGATCTAGCGGCCAAGAATGAACATAGCTGGGCAGCCGTTTCGCAAATTAGAACCCCCGGCATTAGCGGCAAATTCGGAAAGTGCCCCCGAACCCAAAATGCATCAGGCTTGACATCGCAAAATCCCACGCTCAGCCCATTCGCCAAATCTTCAAACAAAATGCCGTCCAAAAGCGACAATTCAAAGCGATGGGGATTGAGGGCCTCAATGTCCGCGCGCGAGAGAATGGCTCGGTTTTCGTCGAATTCGCTAAAATTAATGATTGGGTCTTTCACGTCTTTTCCTCAGTAAGCGTGCGCGGATTGTCTTCAACACCTTTCTTCGACAGATTTTCCCTGGAAAGCCACAAGATGTCAATGATCAATTGGATTTGCGAAACAGGGAGATTTCTTTTAAAATCAGGAGTTTGAAGTTGTTCAACTCAACAACGGACTTCAACGGACTTCGGCCGTCATTAATCCTTGACACAGACTCGATGTATAGCCATTCAACTGCATGGCCATTCACGAGTCAAAGCCTTTTGAAATCTTGCGATTTCTGGTTTTCCATTTTATTCTTATTTCATCCACTACTGAATTTATGTCGCCAGCCTCTGACGAAACTGTGTTTTTGGGCATCGATGTCGGGGGTACGAATATTAAGTTGGGCTTGGTCTCCGATTATGGCCAAGTTTTAGCGGCATCGTCATTTGCCACGCAGGCTCAACGTTCTGTCGTCGAGACGTTGATTGAACTCGAACAAGCGTATGAACGGCTGTTGGAAGAGAATAAGATTTCACAGGAACGAGTTGTGGCGGCGGGTATCGGAACGCCTGGCCCGATTGACGTTTCGCAAGGTATGATTTTGCAACCTACCAATCTGAAGGGTTGGTGGAATTTTCCGATTCGCGATTCGCTGAGCGAGTTACTTGAAGTCCCCGTGACGTTTACGAACGATGCCAACGCGGCTGCTTTTGGCGAATACTGGCTGGGTTCGGCCAAGGAATTGCCAAGTCTGGTCATGTTCACGTTAGGAACTGGTGTGGGAGGCGGCATCATTGTCGAGGATTTTTGCCTGGAGGGGACACATAGTCTAGCGGCCGAACTTGGGCATATCTGCGTGGACTGGAGCAATGAGGCTCGACTTTGCCCTTGTGGAGTCCGGGGGCATTTGGAAGCCTACGCGAGTGCCACGGCAGTCGTTGCTCGAACTTTGGAGCGAATCAAATCGGGCGAAAGAACCAGTTTGCAGCCTGCTGGGCTGAACGCCAAGGAAATCGCTGTGGCTGCAGAGTCTGGCGACTCCCTCGCCCAAACGATAATTACAGAAACGGCCCAATATTTGGCTCGCGGAATCGCAATCGTGGCCCACACGATTGACCCCGCTGCCGTTTTGATTGGAGGAGCGATGACGTTTGGAGGGAACGAAAACCAAATCGGAAGGGGATTTTTGCAAACAATAAAGACGCAGGTTGCCAACTCGGTATTCCCAGAAATCGCCCAAGCGCTGACAATTAACTTTGCCACTCTCGGCTCAGACGCTGGATTCCTCGGTGCGGCGGGTCTGGCTAGGTTGCATTACTATCAGTTCCAACCGCGCGGTTCAACCTAGCAACTTGGTCAAACGACTTTATTAAATTGCCCATAAAACCCCCACTGAACATGTCCGAAAAATACCAGAACTCAATTCGCAATTTCTGCATTATCGCTCACATTGATCACGGCAAGAGCACCCTGGCTGATCGTTTGCTCGAAGCGACCGGAACCGTTCAGAAACGCGAGATGCAAGACCAACTGCTCGATGATCTTGATCTTGAACGGCAGCGGGGGATCACCATCAAGGCTCGGGCGGTTTGCTTGAGTTTTCAGCGCGATGGAAAACGTTTCGAATTGAATTTGATTGACACGCCAGGGCATGTTGACTTTCATTACGAAGTCTCGCGAAGCCTCGCTTGTTGCGAAGGGGCATTGTTGCTTGCCGATGCCTTTCAAGGGGTCGAGGCACAAACCGTTGCCAACGCTTACGCTGCGATTGAGGCCGATTTAAAAATCGTTCCCGTGATAAACAAAATTGACCTTAAGCATCAACGTGCCGACGAAGTTGCTTTTGAAATGAACCAGTCGATTGGAATCGATGTTGACGAGATTATTCGCGTCAGTGCCAAGACTGGGCAGAACATTGACCGTCTACTCGAAACCATTGTCGACCGTGTCCCGCCTCCGAGTGGTGATCCGAATGCTCCCTTGCAAGCGATGGTGTTCGATTCGCACTACGATGAATATCGCGGAGCCGTGACCTACGTACGGATCATGAACGGGCGGATCAAAAAAGGGCAAAAGCTTAGATTCTTGCGGACCGGTCGGGTCTATGAGTTAATCGAACTCGGGCAGTTTCGGCCAAAACAAACTCCTTGCGATGAGCTTCAGGCGGGCCAAGTGGGCTACTTGATCTGCAACATTAAATCGCTCGATCAGATTCACATTGGCGACACCGTGACTCACGCTACGGGCGCGACTGGAGAGGCGTTGACGGGGTATAAGCCACCGAAACGAATGGTGTATTGCGGCCTTTACCCTTCCGACGGACAAGATTTTGTCGAGCTTCGCGATGCCTTGACCAAACTCTCGATCAACGACCCGAGTTTCGAGTTTACTCCCGAGTCAAGCGAAGCCCTAGGGTTTGGATTCCGTTGCGGATTTCTGGGCCTTTTGCACATGGAAATTGTCCAGCAGAGATTGGAGGGTGAGGCAAATATCGATCTCGTTCAAACGGCCCCAAATGTGACTTACGAAGTTCTGACTCGCAATGGCGAAATTCTAGAAATTCATCGCCCTCAAGAAGTCCCCGATGCAGGAGAGATAGAAGAGTTTCGGCAACCGATCGTGCGTGTCAACATCATTGTCCCCGAAGAGTACATCGGTGCGGTGATGAAACTCTGCAACGAACGTCGCGGCATCCAAAAGAATACCGAATACCTTTCCGCCACTCGAATGATGCTGACTTACGAATTGCCCCTCGCCGAAGTCATTTACGACATGCATGACAAGCTCAAGGGAATCAGCCGGGGCTATGCGACACTGGACTACGAACTGATCGGATACCAACCCGCTGACCTCGTTCGGGTCGATATGTTGGTCAACGGAAATAAAGTGGACGCCTTGAGTATCATCTGCAACCGCGCTGACGCCGACCGACGCGGCCGGGCAGTGGTCAAAAAGCTCAAAGAAGAAATCTCACGCCACATGTTCGAAATCGCCGTCCAAGCCGCGATTGGAAACCGTGTGATTGCCAGAGAAACAGTCAAGGCCCTCCGAAAAAACGTTACCGCGAAATGCTATGGCGGGGACATTTCCCGCAAACGAAAACTTTGGGAAAAACAAAAAGAAGGCAAAAAGCGGATGAAGTCCATCGGGTCGGTCGACATTCCCCAAAAGGCTTTCATGGCCGTCCTCTCCACCGGCAACGACGAGTGAGATTGGGATTTTGTAACCGTTTAAGAAGTGAACGGCTACGCAGTGTTTCGCTTCAAGAAAAGGCGGGTTCACCGAAAGTCCGTACCTTCTCAAACCTCTTGTCTGTGTGATTCTCCAGCACGGAAACTGGTTATGTTTCTGCCGAGTTCCCAAGTGCGGTTTCCAAATTTCGTAGGTAAGTCCTGAAACAGCGGTCTTTTACGCGAAAAATCGCTGTTGTTGGATTCTTCGACGGGGGTTATCTTGAAGTTCAAAATGAAGGCGTGAATTGCGCCATTTTTTGGAACTGATCAACAAGTCAGGGCACGGATGTTCTCTTTAAAAAACAAAACGGTGATGATCACCGGCGGGACCGGATCATTTGGTCAAAAGTGCGGCCAGATTCTTTTAGCTGCCGGTGTGAAAAAACTGATCCTTTTTAGTCGCGACGAACAGAAACATGTGCGACTCGGTCGGGAAATGTTTCCTCCCAGCAAGTATCCCCAAGTCCGATTTTTTATTGGCGATGTGAGGAACCTGGACCGCCTAAAACTCGCGATGCGTGGCGTTGATGTCGTGATTCATGCTGCCGCAATGAAACATGTCGATATGGCGGAATACAATCCCCAAGAGTGTATCGCTACCAATATCGGCGGTGCGGAAAACGTGATTCGCGCTGCGATAGAAAATAACGTCCAACGAGTCATTGCCCTCTCGACCGACAAGGCGGCCTCGCCCATCAACCTGTATGGGGCCACAAAGTTGTGCTCTGACAAACTGTTTGTTGCCGCCAATTCTTTGGCGGGTGAAAATGGACCAAGATTCGCCGTCGTGAGATACGGAAATGTGCTTGGGTCAAATGGCTCGGTGGTTCCGTTTTTTATGAGCCAACGTCACAAGGGAGTACTGCCTATCACCGATCCCGCGATGACTCGTTTTATCATCACTTTGGAACAAGGTGTCCAGTTGGTGTTCACGGCCCTCGATTGGATGTCCGGCGGTGAGGTCTTTGTTCCCAAAATCCCCAGCACCACAGTCATGGACATTGCCCAAGCAGTCGCCCCTGATTGCCGAACCGAAGTCGTGGGAGTTCGCCCCGGCGAAAAAATGCACGAGTGTATGATCCCCGCAGATGAGGCGCGTCAAACCACCGAATACCGCGATCATTACATTATCCAGCCTGTCACCAAGTGGTGGTCGCAAGCAGAATCCGAGTATCCAGAACCTGGACTTCCTTGCCCGGACGGATTTTCTTATTCCAGCGACTCTAACCAAGACTGGCTCGGCCCAATGGAACTTCGTGAGTTGATTGCCGAATCGGATACTGATTTGCCGGTCGTTGCTGAACGTGCTGCTTAGGTAGTGTTGACATTGAGATTTCAAGATTTTAAGAGGAATAGTATCATTTGGTAAGAGTTTTAGACATGGAGGTATGAAAATGTCACGAAGGTACGAACTGAATGATATTCAATGGGAACAGATCAAGAACCAAGTTCCCGGCAAGAAACAGGATCCTGGAAGGACGGCCCAAAATAACCGATTGTTTGTAAATGCTGTGGTTTGGATTGCCCGGTCCGGTGCACCATGGCGCGACTTACCGGAGCGATTCGGAAAATGGAATTCGGTATTCAAGCGATTTCGACGTTGGGCAGTCAATGGTGTCTGGCAGAAAATCAGCAGAGAACTTGGTGTTGAAGAAGAAATTGAGTCACTGATTCTGGATAGTACCATTGTTCGTGTTCACCAGCATGCCGCTGGTGCAAAAGGGGGCAAGAAAAACAAGCTATCGGTCGCTCACGAGGCGGGTTGACCACGAAAATTCACGCCTCTGTGAATGAGCAAGGCAAGCCGCAACAAATCATTTTGACTCCCGGTCAGCAGCATGATGTGACCCAAGCCAAGGAACTGATCAAGGGCCAGAATGCCGAAGAGGTGATTGCGGACAAAGCCTACGACAGTGACGATGTTCGTCAGGCAATTCGAAAGTCAAAGGCTAAACCAGTTATTCCCTCTCGGTCAGGAACTCGCAAACGCCGACATGACAAAGAGAGTTACAAGAAAAGAAACATCATCGAACGGATGTTCAACCGAATGAAACACTACCGACGCGTTGCAACCCGTTACGATAAAACCGACGAGAGTTTTTTGGCATTTGTGATGCTGGCCGGACTGTTTGTAACTATCTCCTGAATGTCAACACTACCTAGTCTTCTCGGAGTTCGACAATGTTGCCTTATTCGCGCCAAACGATTTCAAATGCTGATGTCGAAGCGATCGTTGCTGCCCTGCGGTCGGATTGGTTGACGACAGGTCCCGCTGTTGAGGCATTCGAGAATGAATTCGCCAAATCGACACAGTCCACTGAGGCTGTGGCGTTTTGCAACGGCACGGCGGCGCTCCACGCGGCAATGGCAGTTTTAGGAATCGGCCCCGACGATGAAGTCATCGTCCCCGCGATTACTTTTGTCGCGACCGCCAACGCAGTCTTGTACCAAGGTGGAGTTCCTGTGTTTGCGGATGTCGATGCTCAGACACTTCTGCTCGACCCCGATCATGTAGAGCGACTCATCACGAAGCAAACCCGAGCAATCATTGCCGTAGATTATGCCGGGCAGCCGTGTGACTATCAGGCATTGTCGGACATCGCACGCCGGCATGGTCTTGCCATCGTTGCTGATGCTTGCCATTCTGTGGGGGCCAGGTTTGGCGAAAGTCCCGTTGGCAGTTTGGCTGATTTGACTTGTTTTAGCTTTCATCCCGTCAAGCCGATGACAACAGCCGAAGGTGGGATGGTGACGACTCGGGATCGGGACTTAGCTGCTGCTCTCCGCAAATTTCGCAATCATGGGATCGCGAAAGATTTTCGTCAACGTGAGGCGGCGTTGACCTACGAATACGACATGAGTGAACTTGGGTTCAATTATCGACTTAGTGATCTGCACGCCGCGTTGGGGTTAAGTCAACTCAAGCAGCTCGATGATTTCCGCAAAGCAAGGTCCCTGGTTGCTGGGTGGTATCGCGACCGCTTGGTGCCTCTGAAGGGCCTAATCGATCCACTTGAGCAACGCGAAGAATGCGTCAACGCCTGGCACTTGTTTGTTGTCCGGATTCGCCATGGTTGCGGAATTACCCGGGATCATTTGTTTCGAGAGTTGCGGGCTGCGGACATCGGCGTTAATGTCCATTATTTGCCGGTTTATCTCCATTCCTATTATCGAGGTCAGTTTGGCTATCGCCGAGGGTTATGTCCGGTAGCTGAAAAAGCACACGCAGAAATTCTGTCGCTTCCGATTTTTCCAGGAATGACCGAAGATGAAGTTGATCGGGTTTGCAGTTTCATCGAACGATCAATTGCAATGGGATTTCGGACTTGTGCTGCTTAGGAATTGTTCGCAAATCGTCGAACTTGTCATCGGCCGGAGTGCGTCAGCACCCGGTTTTCGCATCAACCGCACGCTAACGCGTTCCTTTTAATTCGTAAACCTATTTTCGAGCAAGCACTTGGATGCCAAAGACACGCGACAGAGTAATCGCATAGGCCGACAAAAAAACTCTCAAATCAAAGCAGGGAACAAATCGTGGATTCGCGAACAGTAGCCATTATCCAAGCCCGCCTGGGAAGTAGCAGGCTCCCCGGAAAGATTCTCAAGCCGCTTGGCCACCAAAGTCTTATCGAATGGGTCGTCGCACGGACAAGTCGTGCTCAGCTCGTTGATCTCGTTGTGATTGCCACGACAACTGAGGCTACCGACGATCCGCTCGTTGATTATTCCCAACAACGAGGATGGCCCGTCTATCGAGGACCGGAGCACGACGTTTTGACTCGATATTGTGCGGCCGCAGATGAGTTTGCAGCAAATCTAATCGTGAGAATCACTTCGGATTGTCCGTTTATCGATCCGGCGGAAATCGACCGCGTGGTTTCGGTGATTCGCAACGATCCGAGCGTCGATTATTCCTGCAATTTCTTTCCTAATCGAACCTTTCCGAGAGGGCTAGATACGGAGTGTTTTACGCGTGAAGCGTTGAGGAGAGTCGATCTGATGGGGTTACCGCTCGATTCACGCGAACATGTGACCTTGGGAATTTACCAAAACCCTGATCACTTCAAAATTGCCGGAATTGAGTCGCCACTTGATGCGGCCGAACATCGCTGGACCGTCGACACGGAAGCTGACTACCAACTCGCAACAAAATTGGCCGAGTGGTTTGGGCGAGACAATTTTGGTTGGCGAGAAGTGTTGAAAGCCTTCGAGCAAAATCCAAACTGGTTTCACATCAACGCGTCGGTTCAGCAAAAGGTTCTTCCGCAAATCGCCTGATTGAGCCGCATCTCGATGGTCGATAGACTTGGGCTATGAAACATTGCCTGTTAATTCGAGTCGCGACGGGTCCCGCCGGATGGGGACATCTGACCCGTTGTCTTGCGGTTGCACAAGCCTGGCGAGAACGAGGTGGTAAAGTCGTTTTTGCTTTGCGACGTTCCGAAGTCTGCTCGCGGATTCAAGGGAAACTCGCTGGTCCTGACTTCGAGATTTGTGAGCTGCCGACCGAGAATTTGCCCGCCGAGATTTTGTATCTCAAAACACTGATCGAAGAACTTCAACCAGCTTGGGTCTTGCTCGATGGCTATGAGTTCGACGATGCCTACGAACAAGACCTGACATCGGGCGGAACACCACTCGTTGTATTTGACGATGACCGCCATGCCGTACACCGATCGGCTCACGGGCTCATCAATGGCAATGCCTATGCCTCGCCAGACTTCTACGCTTTGTCAGATGACGGTTTGTCGACGTTAAGCCGAAAAAGTTCAACCGAGTCCCCAAGGAACCAGACGATAAGTCGAAATTTTCATCATTCGCGTTTAGGTGCCAAATGGCATTTGCTTGGCCCGAAGTATCTACCCTTGAGATCAGATTTCTGGGACTCTCTTTCAAACCAACGGCAAAGTCTGGAGGACATGTGGGAGAGGATCGTGGTTCCATTAGGCGGAAAGCCATCTCCTGAACTGCTGAGTGGAGTTTTGACGGGCCTTTCCGTTGCGATTCCAAAACTAAGAAATCCGCCCCACAGGATCGACATCATCGCTGGTGCCTTACCGGCGGACGAGCGATTTTTGGAAGACTTAAAAGGACTTCTGCCAGGAGTCGAATTGAACTTCCGAATTGACCCACCGAATTTAGTTGAGCTTTTTCGCAATGCCACGCTGGCAATCTCGGCAGGTGGTTCAACTCTGTATGAACTCGCTCGCTGCGGAGTGCCCACCATTGCATTTCCAGTTAGCGATAATCAGACGGTAGTGGTAGACGCTTTACATCGTCTGAAGGTTGTCGTTCCGACAAATAATCCTTGTCTCGACAATGGCGTTGGATTGGCTCAAGCTCTCGGGCAAGTCTTTGATATCGATAATGAGGCTTTACGACAATGGCGGGCTCGTGCGGAATGCCTCGTTGATGGTCAGGGTGCTCGACGGATTGCCGAAATACTGAATCTACAGCCGATTAGTTTGCGTCGCGCGACTGAAAATGACGCTGATTTTTTGTTCGATCTTCGTAATGATGAGTTGGTTCGAGAAAATTCACTGCAGCAAGATTCTGTATCGTGGGAGCAGCACTTGCGTTGGCTGAAATCGAAACTCGGCGATTCTCGAACGACTCTATTTATTGTTGAGTCCAGACTTAAACAGCCAATTGGACAAGTCCGGTTTGATTTCGATAGTTCCGAAACCGCGATGATTAGCATCTCTTTAGCTCAATCGACTCGTGGTCTGGGATTGTCCGCTCCCATCTTGCAGATGGCAATGGGCACGTTGCATCGAGAAAAAACGGTATCCCGATTTCGAGCCCTAATTCGCCCGGAAAATAGTGCTTCGATCAAAACGTTTTTAGCTTGCGGATTTCGGCAAGAAATCGTCGAATCGGGGGACCAATGCCAGCCTATAGAATTTTGGTTTGAGCCTTAAAACGAATCGAACAGAATCTCGGCAGCAGGATACTGTTGATCACCCTCGTCCGAACTCTTCGTCATAGTCTTCCATCGATGCCTTGATAACTTTGCAAGCTTGTTCGCGTCCATAAACCGATTCGATAGTTACTTCGGGTTCTTCGCCCACCATCGATTTGTAAGTCGAAAAATAGTGCTTGATGCGAGCAACCATCGCCTCGGGGATTTGCTTTAATTCGTTGACCTTTGCCAAAATGTTGTCATTTGCCAAAACGGCAATGATTTTGTCGTCCGCCTCTCCGTTGTCGAGGAGTTGCAATCCTCCGACCACATTGGCCCGCACAACGACTTCGGCGCGAGTGATCGGGCGTTCGCTGATAATACAAATATCCATCGGATCACCGTCGCCTCGATTCGACTTAGGTGACAATTCACTTACTCGGCGTCCACAATAGGTTTGCGGAATAAATCCGTACAGCGTCGGCGGTTGTGATGAGTATCGTTGGGGACGATCGACCCGTAAATAACCTGTGGTCTTGTCGATTTCATACTTCACAAAGTCAAACGGTGTGATCTCGATGTAGGCTTCGACGATTTTCGGAGCTTCTGGCCCAGGCCCCAATCCATGCCACGGATGCGGACGCCATCTAAAAAATGGTTGCGAAAAACTCATCAAAAAATCTCCTTACCGATCAGTTTAACACCCGAGCAGACACCCACAAACACGGCATGCATCTCCGAACAACTTCAATCCCAAGCATTCGAATTTGAGTCGCACTTGTCCAAAAGACTTGACTATTGAATGCCATCCGGTAGGCCGACTGGCGGATAGGCATAGCCACCTTGAATTCCCAGCGGAAGCCCCGTTTGCCAATACAGTAGCAGAAACAGCGACCACAAAATGATAAAGGCGATCGAATACGGCAGCATCATCGAAACGAGCGTGCCAATTCCGGCCTTGGTGTAATACCGCTGTGCAAAAACCACCACCAATGGGAAATAGGGCATCATCGGAGTGATGATGTTTGTCGTCGAATCGCCGACGCGATAGGCGGCTTGAGCAAATTCCGGGGAGACGTTCAGCATCATCAGCATTGGGACAAAAATCGGCCCCAGCATCGCCCACTTGGCACTCGCCGAACCAACCAAAAGGTTAACCCCCGCCGTGAGACCGATTATCCCCAGAATGATCACCCAAATCGGTTGCCCTCGCAGAGCGTTGGCGCCTTTGACCGCCAACAAAACCCCTAAGTCAGATTCCTTGAAGACATAAATAAACAACGCTGCGAAAAAGACAAGTACAAAATAATAGGCCATCGATTCCATCGCCTTACTCATCCCTTTGACCACATCCCGATGCGATTTGAAGTTTCCAGAAACGTAACCATGAATAATGCCTGGAATCACGAACAAGAGGAAGATTAAGGGTACGATGGAATTCACTAGCGGAGCACCTGGGATCGACTTGGGCACATAAATTGCGCTGATCGCCTCTTCTCCGCGGACATATTCGAGCAAAACCGGTCTATCAGGCGGCAGCCGTGTGATTGTTTTCTTGAAGCCTTCAAAATCCTCTACCGGTTTGCCACCGATTTTCGAAATGCGGTCATCGACTTGAAGACCTGCCGTTGCCGCTGCGCCTTTGGGAACGACTTCAGTGACGGCAACTCCGGCGTCCGTGGTTGCGAATTCGAAACCAAGCCGAGTAGTTTTGTTGCTCAGTGAGGTCAGCGATCCGAGTCCGTCACGCAATGATGAATTTTCCGGGTAGGCCCAAACCGCCAACAACAACAGACCGACCACCATCGAAGCGAGTCCGCAATACATTGCCGTGCGATCACGGGGAGAAAGAGCGTCAATCTTCGCAATCGCCTTCAAGTCCCCATCCACTGGAGTCGTTTTTAGTTTGGGCTCAATGATTTGATCCGTGATAAACCATCCAACCGCGATGATTAAAAACGAAGAGACGGCGGTGAAATACCAATTGCACAGTGGATTGACTTCGTAATCGATGTTGATAATCCGAGCACTTTCCATCGTCATTCCGGCGAGCAAAGGGTCGATCCCCGACGGGACGAAGTTCGCGCTGAAACCTCCCGAAACTCCAGCAAATGCAGCGGCAATACCCGCCAACGGATGTCTCCCCGCGCCGTAAAACATTAACCCGGCGAGCGGTATCACCAACACATAGCCTGCGTCGGCTGCGGTATGACTGATGACCGCGACCAGAATCACCATCGGAGTCAGTAGTGCTTTAGGCGTCAGGTCCAACATCCCTTTCAGAACTGCATTGATAAACCCCGCATGTTCCGCGACACCAACTCCCAGCAATGCAACCAGCACAACGCCGAGCGGAGCAAACGTTACGAATTGATTCACCATCTCAGTCAGCAGTTTGGCGAATTGGGGGAGATTCAACAAGTCCTTGATAACGACTGGAGTCGCGTTGCCGGGGACCCGCGGATCGATTTCGGCAAACGACATTTGGGCTAGCCACCACGACAACAGCCAGACAATTCCAATCCCGATGGCAAACAAAATAGCGGGATCAGGAAGTTTATTCCCCATCCACTCGACTCCGTCCAACAATCGCAGAATGAACCCTCGTCGAGAGGCTTGTGTTCCGTTATCTTGTGACATCAAAAAATCTCCAAATGCAATTCATGTCGAAATGGGAAGAAGATTATACCTTGCTCGCCGTCGAAATGGGGTCAGGTACCGCTGCAGGAACGGCCCTCTGGGTGCTTGGCTCAACGAAACCTGCCCTCATTTCAACTCGCACAGATTATGAAACAATTTTCCACCTCTGAAATCAACCAAAAGGCCAATGGTCACCAGCGGCCAACCCCAAATTTAAATGCCGAACCACAACCGTGCTTTAAAACTGCTGATTGCCTCCTGCCCGACAAATCTCCCAGCCCCTGAGTTACCCCCGCAACTTCACCGCAAAGGCTCTTTGAATCGAGGAGCGCAATCAAAACGGGCTCCTTCATCCTACACGATCCGATTAAAACTTGAACCACACCGATCAGCGGCAATCGGAACCACGGAACCAAGAGCAATCCCACTCAAAACGTTTCTGCAACCCGCCTCGTCCATATCGTTATTTCCGTCCACGGATAAGGAATGCACAATCCCCCTCACCCTTCCCGTGTCGCCGTTCACTCCTAAGGCGGTGATTTGATTGTTGATCGTTTTTGAAGTTGTCCGTTGGACTCAGAAACCCCTCGTTTAACCCTCAAGCAATCCGCGAAAGTGGCCATGTTCTTCGCCTATAGCTGAGGGTTTGTGGATTAAGTCACGGCGTATAAGTGAACGGTTATCAAAAACAAGAACGCGCGCTGGCTCGTAATCCGGACTGGATTTTGTTCTTCGAATGTTAGGGAACGATGGGCAAGTCGTGCACGCGAGTTTGGGTTGAAGGTCGAGCAAGGGAGAGTGCAGCCCGAACTTTCCAAAATTCGGCTGCCGATCGTAGTGCCGTCACTTGAAATCGAATAAGTGGTTAGGACTCGAAGCATCATTCGACCCTTAAACTACTAGAAATTTTTTCTGGAGCGGCTTGCAGTCGGAATGCTAGCCCAAATCGCGTTTTCAGATTTCTAATGGAAATTATTCCGAGTTGTAGTGGGAAGTTTGTTGATTTGTAGTGGAAAAAGCTTTTTTGAAAACCTGCGTTTTTGCGACTCAAAACATTCGAGTTGGGGAACTCTGGGGCGGCTCTCCCAGATTGCTTGAGTCCCCTAGTTTCACATGGTGGGGATTTGTTTTAGAATCGATGACGTCGGTTGACCGGTCAGCCTTCTTTGGTTGGATGCTGCGGTTGGCTGGAAGATGTTGGAATGTTCATTGAGATTAGGAGACCAAAAATGAACCGTCTGTTACTTCCTGTTTTGTTTTTTGCCGGAATGTGTTTGGCGTCAGTTTCTGAGGCTGGAATTTTTTGCGCGCACAAAAACCGCTGTGCGACTCCCTGCTGCACAACCCCTGTTTGCTGTCCAGCACCAGTTTGCTGCCCGGCTCCAGCACCGGTGACCCAAAGGGTGTACCAAACGTCCTATCGCTACGTTTGGGTCAATCGCTGCGTGACTCGCTATCGCAAAGTCACTTGCCGCGACGAGTGTGGTCGCTGCGTCGTCAAGTGTGTTCCCTATCGATGCGTCGAGCGTGTTTGCTGCCGCGTCCCGGTCACGACTTGCCGCGTTGTCACCGTATGCCCACCGCGACCAACTTGCTGCGTGGCAACTTGTTGTCCTGCTCCGCAAACGACTTGTTGCCCACCAGCACGAGAACGCTGCATCGATCGCCTCCGTGCTCGCTTGTGCTGCAACTAGACTCAATGTCATCTCGAATCATTTGGATTCAGTTGATCTTTTGATGACAATATCGCAACCCGAAACGTAAGTGAGGGATACAAGCCCCCTCACGGACGCTTCGGGTTAAGATGTTGTTTTTTTATGGAGGGGAGTCGACGCTTCGAGGGAGGGCAGCGTTTCGGGAATTGGGTGCTTGGGGAAAGAGTCGCTAAGGTTTAAGTTTAAGTTTAACGTGGACTCAAACGAGCGCCGGAGAATCTATGCTCGGATCAATCTGTGAACGGTTGCTCTTAAAGTCCTGGAATGGGATTCGGTTCGTACTACCGCTATGTTGGTTTGTAACCGTACTTGGGATTGTCGTCGGAACAAAACCAATCCCCCCTTTGGCAAAAATTAATCCTGGCGAATCGTCGCGGAATGCTCATTCGGAATGCCAGCCTTTTCACGGAGTGGGAAGCGACGTGGCCATTTACTTCATGAACGGTTACGGAAATTTTAAGTTGTAATAGGCCGTAAGCCAAAAATTTTTAGTCGACCGCGAGTGCATAAATTAGAACATTTGCGACGATTCGCTGGGCGTCTTCATTCGAGTAACCAGCGCATTGGTTTGCTGCCGCATGTTCAAGAGCACAGCTAAGGTCAAAGGGTGAGAAAATTAATCCCCATCTCCCCTCGACCTTGATGCCCAACATTTTGGGAGCCGTCTTTTCTTCGCGGGCACCGCCGGCTTTGTCGCGATCAGGGGTCCTTAAAGTCACTGTCCGTAACGGGTAACCGCCGAACTTGTCGCTCCAGATTTCATCGTCTTGTGCGATTGGCTCAAGTCGTTTGGGGAAGATCTTTTCAATCTCGCGGCGGACCGAATCCGCGAATTCGGGACTTGCACAAATGGCATCGATTAGAACGAGGTTCCCACCTTCGACGTAATTCTTGAGGGCCTCTCGCTGTTGATCGTCGAGGGTCAACTGTCTTCGTCCGTGCATGAACAGGACGGGGTAGTTTGCCATTTGGTCAAACGCGATTGGAATTTGTCTTTTGTCGAGAACGATGTCGAATCCGCTGCGGGTGCGGAACTCTCGTTGGGCCGCTCCCCAAGCAGCAGGAGCCTCGTCACTGCCACCGTTATGGATCAATTTTGGGAAGATTAACGACTGTTCGGCCAAGACGCTTTTTAGATTTTCGTTAACCTTTGGCGATTCGAGTTTTACCTTTAGTTCGCGATTCGTCGCGTAGGCGGCGATGTTAATGCCAGCTTGACGGCACCAAACGATCTCTTCTCGAATACTATTTGAAAATTGTCTCAAAAAGGCTGGCCGATCCAGTTGCCAATAGCAACTTAAATTGGCCGGGCAGTAGACGATGCTGGTTCGGCAGCAATTTTGCAAACCCAAAAGCGGCCGACTGGAGTTCGGTTTGAGAAGTGAATCGGCTGTCCATATTGGATGTTCGGCCGCCAGCGGCTCGAGCGGTGAGTCGGGAAACAAGTCCTGCATCAAACTGCGGAACGATTGGTCAAAACCAGAGGCGTCTCCGCAGCCTTCGCCACCGCAGGCTTCTGCAAAAATAAAGCCACCGTTTTCAATGTAGCTTTTGAGGGCCTGTTTCTTTTCCTCTGACAGCGAAAAGCCGCTTCGACCTGAGAAGAACAACACAGGGGCTTCTAACAGATCGTTCACCGTTGCATCTTGGCTGCGGATGGTTTGCCAGTTTAAAGGAAATCCCCAGGCCTTCTCCGTTTCACGACTAAGGTAATGGATGCCGTCCGAATGCAAATTCCACTCATCACTGTCGGTGTATTGGTATTTTCCGAACAGAATTGGTCGGAGTCCTTTTGCCATAAACAGCAGCGCAAAAGCCGTCGATTCCAAATCGACGCCAGGATTCATTCCATGGCCGAATTCACTAAAAGCCCCTGTCTGGCGATTTTGTTGAGTGATCAAATGTGCAGCACCTTGACGATACCAGTCATGGTCTCCGAAGAAACGGAGTCCGGCCACACGCCCAGCACGCTCAAGTCCATACAAATAGTAATACTTGTTTGACGGAGTACTGATATTGGAAGTCACCGTAAATCGATTGGCAACCCAATTGATTGCACCTTCCAGTCGAGAATCCGGAGCCATTCTCCGACAACAATCGACTTTGCCATTTACAATAAAATCGCTGGCTTCCACCAAATTGTCTCTGACAATGATCAGAGAAGAAATGGCAGCAGTTGTCATGCTTCCCGTTCCAACACCATGTGAACTGTAGGCGTAAGCCCCGCCGCGCATGCGATTCAGATTCCAGTATTTGTCGGCACGCTCCCAAACATCCACTGGGACAGTTACACCTATCTGAGCCGCTTCGTGAAGGGCCAGCAATGCAAATTGGGTGTTGGAGGGATCCGTCGCACCTGTGGGATAGGCCCAGCCCCCATTGGCAGATTGGTTGCCGGCCAACCAGTCTACATCTTCTCGGATGATCTGCCCGAAACGCTTTTGAAACGGATCCGCCAAACAAAAAGTCATCACACGGAGCGAAACCGAATAGGTCGTACGTTGCCTGTCGCTTGGGGTTCGTTCAAGGTACCGCAAAGCCTTCGCCAAGCGGGGATCATCTGGTGATTCACCTGCATTTAACAACGCCAAAGTGCAAAGGGCAGTCACGCCACCCTGGTGAGACTCCCGCTCCCGCCAATGATCGTCGGACATTTGAGAAAAAATGAAATTTGCTGCCCGCTTGATGCACTGTCTCGCAGCTTCAGGATCAACATTCAAGACTCTGTCTTGAGCGTGGGTTGCGGGAACCGCAAATCCCGATATCAGCAACATCAGCATCAAACTTGCGAGTCTTTTCATCACCACGCTTTCCGTCATGTTCGTAATTCGGATCAATCACTGTATTCTAGCGCCATTTCTGGGTTCCGACAATTCAAATCGGCTGGGGCAAACGCCAGGATTTCGCCAAACTCCCGATTTGTGATAGAATGAAGGCCAGAAGTTGGCAACTCCCGCAACCAGGAGAATGCTTGTTACCTCGCTCCTTAAAGTGAATTCCGTTCGAGAAAGGATTTTTGTGTCAGGAAAACCGAGAAGCTTGGCCGACGTGCTCCACGAATTTCGCGAGCACCGCGTCGTCATGGAGCAAGAACTCCACAAGGTGATTGTTGGGCAAAATGAAGTGATCGAGCAGGTCTTTGCTGCGATCTTCACGCGCGGGCATTGCTTGCTGGAAGGGGTACCGGGGCTTGCCAAAACCCTCATGGTCAGCACGATCGCGCGGATCATGGACGTGAACTTCAAACGCATTCAGTTCACTCCCGACTTGATGCCGAGCGACATCACGGGCACTAACGTTTTAGAAGAAGACGAACAGGGCCGGCGCAATTTCCGGTTTGTCGAAGGGCCCGTGTTTACCAATATTTTGTTGGCTGACGAAATCAACCGAACTCCGCCCAAAACTCAATCTGCCTTGCTCCAAGCGATGCAGGAGCGGGAAGTCACTGTCGGTCGTGAGACTTATCCGCTCCCGCAGCCTTTCTTCACCATCGCGACGCAAAACCCTATTGAACAAGAGGGGACCTATCCACTCCCTGAGGCACAGCTCGACCGCTTTATGTTCAACATCAAAGTCGGTTATCCTTCTGCAGACGAAGAAGAAAAAATTCTGGCGGCCAGCAGCAGTTCCGAGCAACCGGAAATCACCAAAGTCCTGTCTGCCAAAGCGATTGCAAACTTGCAAAAACTGGTTGGGTCTGTCGTTGTGACGGAATACATCATCAAATACGTCTCGTCACTGGTCCGGGCCACTCGCCCAAGTGACCCAAGCGCCCCAGATTTCGTCAAAGAACTCGTCGATTGGGGAGCGGGTCCGCGGGCCGGCCAATTTATGATTGCGGGTGGCAAGGCGATGGCAGCGATGGATGGACGATTCTCGGTTTCGACCGAAGACATTCGCAAAGTGGCGATCCCGGTTCTACGGCATCGCATCAGTACGAATTTTCAGGCTCAAGCCAACGCGATGACAAGCGAGAAGATTATTGAAAAGTTATTGAAGTTGGTCCCCGAACCCAAAGTTGACAAGTACGCTCGGCAGCCATCCTAGCCCTATCGCGATCGATTTTGGATAAGTCATCCGAGCGAAATTTGATTTCGGCATCAGCGTTCTTGACATCAAAAAACCAGCAGCACTCAACCCCTTTGCGACATGTCGGTCGAAAAATATCTTAAACCGAACGTCATCAACCAGATTCAGCGACTCGATTTGCGAGCGCAGTTTGTGGTCAAAGGGTTTCTGCATGGACTGCATGCGAGTCCGTTGCACGGCTTGAGTGTTCAATTCAGCGAGCATCGGCGCTATTCGCCTGGTGACGACCCGAAGAACATCGACTGGAAAGTCTTTGCCAAAACCGACAAATACTACATTAAGAAATTCGAGGCCGAATCGAATCTCAACGGCTACTTGCTGATGGATTTGAGCCCTTCGATGGACTACACCTATCGCCAAGAACTCACCAAATTTGATTACGCGATATGCCTTGCGGCGGCTCTGACCTACCTGATGGTGATGCAGCATGACCCCGTGGGGTTGATTACGTTCAACGATGCCGTGCGAGAGAGTCTTCCGCCGCGAGCCAAGCGGACACAACTGGCCAATATTTTGTCCGTGCTTGCCCGGACGCGACCGAGTGGGAAATCGAATTTTGCAAATTGCAGTCAGCAAATTGCCTCAATGTTGCGGCAGCGAAGTTTGCTGATGGTTTTTTCCGACCTTCTCATGGACAATCCGGAAGACCTCGATAGCCTGTTTCAACTTTCGTATGCAGGTCACGATATTATTTTGTTCCACATTATGGACGAAGCCGAAGTTCATTTTCCGTTTCGCGGGGCCTATCGATTCACCGATCCCGAAACAAATGCTGAAGTGAATACCGACGCCACGGGAATTCGGGATGCGTATGTGTCGGCTGTCGAAGATTTTCGAAGTGATTTAAAACTTCGATCGCAAAAGGCGGGTGTGGACTATTTGCCGCTCGATACGAGTATGCAATTTGACAAGGCGTTGACGGAATACTTGATCCATCGGCGGATGAGGACCTAAGCCGTGGCGCTCACCAATAGCATCGTGTTGTTTCTGGGATTGGCATTGCTGACGGTGCCCATTGTCTTGCATTTTTTGATGCAGCCTAAGCCGAAATTGGCCACATTCCCGGCGATTCGCTTTTTGCGTGAACAACAACTGGCGTCGCGGCGGAAGATGCAAATCCGGCACTGGGTACTTCTGGCGTTGCGGGCGTTAATCGTTTTATTACTCGCACTCGCTTTGGCGGGGCCAGCCGTTGCAGAACTGGCGTATCAGTCGTGGTTGGGTGCTGGCGGTTTTGGGTTGTTGGGGCTGCTGGGGCTTTTGCTTTTCGCAATGACTCGCGTTCGTCACAACGCCTCGCGGTTGTTGACTCGGTCCTTGTTGATCCTAGCAGCACTGAGTCTTGGAATTGCCGCTTTCTTGGCCTATCAAGCGAGCGACAATTCCTCGGGAGTGTCGTTGGGCGCGACCACAGAACCCGTGACTGCATTGATCATTGTCGACAATTCTCCACGAATGACTTATGTGCGAGAGAACATCAGCCACTTCGACCGAGCGCAGGAAATGGCTCAGTGGGTGTTGTCACAGCTACCCGCCGACAGCCAAATTGCAATTCAGGATTTAGGAAACACGGCTCCGTTTTATTCTATCGATCTTGCGGCGGCACAAAAGCGAATTGAAACGATGGAGGTCGATTATCTATCGGTGACCGTTCCGGAAGCCTTTCGACGTGGGTTTGAGTTCTTGCAAACGGCGGAGTTTGAACGGCGCGAAATTTATATCTTGTCGGACTTGACGCAAACTGGTTGGACCAGCGGCATTGAGATGGCTCAGAAATTGCAGGCCGCTCCAAACCACTCCGTGTTTATCATTGATGTCGGCACTGATCGTCCGGTGAACTTGGCCATCAATGATTTAAAATTGGACGCAGATCGATTGACATCAGCCACCGCGCTGGGGCTCAGTGCAACGTTGTCGTCCTCTGGAATTGAAGAGCAGAGGATTGTGCAATTGGCCGTCGAGAAACCTGACCCTCGCCTCCCGGTCATCGAAGATGGACAGACGAAAGTTCCTTCGGAATTTTGGATTCAGACCCAACCCGTGACGATCCCGGCACAAGGTCAGGTCAATGTTTTTCTCCAACTTGGTCAATCGCTCCCCGAAGGGACCCATCACGGCACCTTGTCGATATTAGGGGGCGATGGCCTTGAGATTGATAACAATCGCTATTTTTCCGTGGAAGTCGGCGAATCCTGGAAGGTTTTGTCCGTATCCCCTCCGAACGTGGACCCGAGAATTCTATTGGGAGTCATGCAAAGTAGTGCTGTTGCTCGCGCGGGACGTTCTCCGTTTTCGATTACCGAAACGGTGCCTGAGAAACTCGCGGATTTCAATTTGTCTCAGTATCAGTCAATTTATCTCCTTGATCCAACACCGTTGGATGAATTGGCCTGGAAGAGCTTGCTGGAATTTGTCCAACAAGGTGGCGGGTTGGGAATTTTTCTGGGCAATAACTCACGGCGGGGAGGGGCAATTGATTCTAGTTTCGATTCAGCAACTGCCAGAGAACTGATCGGTGGAGAGATCACGCACCTTTTTGAACGGCCATTCGACATTGAAAATCCCGATGCCCCGTTGTGGTACATCAGCCCTCAAAGTCTTGCTCATCCACTGTTTCAGACCATTCGTAGAACGGAATCCAGTTTTCCGTGGCATCAGTATCCGGTTTACCGGCATTGGGGTTTATTGCTGGAAGAACCGCCTAAGCATCCGACGCAAATCTTGCTGGAATATTCTAATCGCGAACCGGCACTCGTTGAGCGAAGCCTCGGTGCAGGACGAGTCATCACGATGACGACGCCGATCACAGAACCGAGATCGGAACAAAGCTGGAATCGCTTGATTTATGGCCCAGGCGTTGGCTACGAGTCGTGGGCCATGTTTACGATTCTCAAACATCTGGCAGACTATTTGGCTCAGGTTCAGGCCGACACTTTAAATGTCAAGGCTGGCCAGATGGCTTTGCTAAAAAACGATCCCCGACGATTTCCGGAAACCTATAGCTTGTTCACGCCGGTCCTTACTCGTTCGCCGACTAAAGTGCAGGCGTCTGACGACCAAATTCGTTACCGTTTTTCGGATGTGCCTGGACATTATCGGCTAAAGGGGAGCAAGGATGAACGAGCCGTTCAACGAGGGTTCAGCTCCAACCTCCTTCCTGCGGTAACAGATTTGACTCGGATTGATCGAGCTCGTTTGGATCAGTTGTTCGGTGAGAATCGTTATCAATTGGGCTCTCAAAAAATCGATATCGCGCGGCAACAAGGGACGAGTCGCAAAGGACAAGAGTTTTACCCGCTGCTAATGCTCATGTTATGCATCGTGTTTGCAATGGAATATTTGATGAGCAATCGGTTTTACAATCGCCCTACAAGCTCCAAGTCCCACTCGATGCTTGACCTCTTCCGCTTAGGCAGGCTGAAGCGCGGCGGTTCGTCTTAGCAGCTGATTTCGTAGGGATAGCGAAAATTGTGATTTGCATCAGGAACCGACTCAAAATTCGGCTTTTTCCAGACAGATGTGTTGATTTTCGAGATTTTTGACGGTTTGCGGGCATAAAGCATGAGTTTTTAGATTTGTTAGAATGTGAAATATGTGGCCAGAACAAGACGAGACCTTAGAACTTTTGCGACAAGCCGGTGGCGGTGACGACCGGGCCGTTAACGATTTAATGGACCGTCATCGTGAGGCGTTGCGTCAGATGGTTCGAATGCGTTTGGATCAACGAATCAAGAAGCGGGTTGATGTCAGCGATGTTGTCCAAGACGTGCTGATTGAAGCCAACCGGCGACTTGGCGATTACATCGCAAATCCGGTGATGTCCTTCCGTTTGTGGTTACGACAAATTGCCAAAGATCGGATTATTGATGCCCATCGTCGGCATCGAGTCTCGGCACGGAGGAGCGTTGATCGCGAACAAACTCCGGCGTCGCCTCGGGGATTGGACAAGTCGTCGATTCAACTTGCCGCATTGCTGAACGACAAACAATTGACACCGGCAGAAAAAGCATTGCAAAAAGAGATGGCGAAACGAGTCGAGCAAGCGATTTTGGAACTCGAAGAGAAGGACAGCGAGATCATCGTAATGCGACATTACGAACATCTCACCAACCAAGAAGTCGCGGCGGCGTTAAGTTTGACTGAGCCTGCGGCAAGTATGCGGTATTTGCGAGCACTAAGGCGGCTCAAGGCCATTTTACAAGACGGTTCAAACTCGATCGCTTAACGATGCTGATTTAAAACGCCGAATTTCTAATTCTAACATTCCCAATGAGTGACCGCCCCATCGAGATTTCGGCTGAACAGCGTGAAGAGCGATTTGCTGAAATCATCTCAGCCTTGACCGAACGCTTGTCTGATGGCGCAAACTTAGAATTAGAGGCGACTTGTCGAGAATTCCCCGATTTTGCTGAAGACATCCGTGACCTGTGGGGAACATTGGTGGTCACCGATATTGCTGCGACGGAACGGAAAGGCTCTCAGTCAACTGACCCGTTCGGCTCAAGCCAGGGTCCGTCAAGCGATCAACTATCTTTACCTTACCAATTAGGGCACTTCGAGCTTGAAGAAGAACTTGGGCGAGGCGGCATGGGAATCGTTTATCGAGCCCGCCGGTTGGCTGACAATGAACAAGTCGCCGTGAAAGTGCTGCTAAAAGGTGAGTACGCCTCGCGAGTTGATCGCATGCGATTCGAAGCAGAGGCCGAAGCCGCAGCGGCTATCAATCACCCCAACGTGATTCCCATTTACGAAGTCGGCGAGGCAAGTGGACGGCCTTTTTTCTGCATGAAATGGGTTAAGGGGAAGACGCTCGCACAAGAGTTGAGCAACGGGCCGATTCCATCACGAAAGGCCGCCGAGTTGCTGCTTAAAGTTTGCAGTGCAATTCAAGCTGCCCACCGACGCGGAGTTCTGCACCGCGACCTCAAGCCCTCGAACATCCTGCTGGATGAACGGGAGTTTCCCTACGTTTGTGACTTTGGATTGGCCAAATGGGACGAAAACCAACATAGTTTGACGCGATCAGGTGCCGTTTTGGGGACCCCGAGTTACATGGCACCCGAGCAGGCTGCGGGAGAGCGAGGGCAAGTCAACGAGACCAGCGACCTCTACAGTCTAGGGGCGATTCTATATCACATGCTAACCGGAAGGCCCCCATTTTTGGCCAGCACCCCTGTCGATACCGTGCTGCTCGTACTCGAGCAAGACCCGACTCCGCCCCGCGTCATCAACCCGCTAGTGGATGCGAAAATCGAAGCCATCGTATTGAAATGTCTGCAAAAACCACAAGATCTGCGATATCAGACCATTCAAGAGCTGAGCGATGACCTGCAAGCCTTCATCGACAAGCGACCTGTAAGTGCCGTTGGCGGGCGTTTTGGCTTGGTTGTCGGGCATCTATTTCGAGAAACTCACCACGCGGCAGTTCTGCAAAACTGGGGCTTGCTGTGGATTTGGCATAGCCTTGTGGTGTTGCTGGCCTCCGTAGCCACTGAGGTGATGTTTTGGATTGGGATCACCAATCGTTTGTACTATGAAGCGATGTGGATCGTCGGATTGGGAACTTGGGCCATCGTTTTCTGGCGGTTGCGAAAACAAGTGGGGCCGGTCACTTTCGTCGAAAGGCAAATGGCTCACATCTGGGCCGCCGCAATTATTGGAGTCATGTTGTTATTTCCGTTCGAAGGAATGCTCGGCTTGGAGTTAATGAGTTTGGCTCCGATCTTGAGCGTGGTTGCCGCAATGACGTTTATTATTAAAGCGGGGATATTGTCTGGCCGGTTTTATATCCAGGCCGCCTGCCTGCTGCTGACGGCGATTTGGATGGCGTTTAACCCGAAATACTCGATGCTGGGGTTTGGGATCGTTTGTGCCGCTTGTTACTTTTTACCGGGTTGGGTTTATTATCAGCACAGACTAAGGGCGACGAGACGGCAATTGCGTGAACATTCTTATGAAGCAACCGTGGAAAAACCGTTTGATCCCTACAAACGGACGATTGGGCCATCATAAGCCCACTTTCTGTAAAAATTACAAATTCTCTAGACGGAATAGTTTGACAGAACGCGATCTGGGCCTAAGTTTCAGTGAAGTTGATGAGACCAACTTCGGCTGACTGGTTTTCGATTGAATACGTGTCAGCTTCTCAGCCAGCGGTCTTTCGATTCAAAGCGGCGAACTTCGATAAGGGAGCCACGGAAAGACCA
The DNA here is from genome assembly GCA_019636375.1 of Pirellulaceae bacterium. GTDB lineage: Bacteria > Planctomycetota > Planctomycetia > Pirellulales > Pirellulaceae > BJ22. The sequence continues at coordinate 292,019 of JAHBXS010000001.1, forward strand.
ATCAACGTTTTTTTTGGTTTAGGGCTACTCCTCGTCCAATAGGCTGAGCAGGACAGGGAAACAGCCCGATGGTTTGTCGAGCCAACGTTGGTTCGCACCAATTTTTTTCCGTCGGAGGAAGTTATGAAGAATTTTGTTTCGAAAGTGCAACGTTTCTTGAAGTCAGAAGACGGCCCAACGGCTGTCGAGTACGCTGTTATGTTGGCCCTGATTGTTGTCGTTTGCTTGACCGCAATCGGCTCAATCGGCACCAATGCCAGCGCGCAATTCACCAACATTGCAAACGCTATCAACTAGCATCTTGCTTCCTTCCGGGAAGCGATACGAATTTTAAAAACCCGGTTTGCGTGGATTCCACCAAGCCGGGTTTTTTCGTTTTAATTCTTGAATACTCACGCGGCGAGGTAGCTTGTGTCAAAGTTTCTAGCCCGCAGCGAAGTTCCTTTTTGCCCTACCCAAAAATGCCACCTCTTTCACACGCAATCGCCTGTTCAATTAATGACTTGACGAACGCCTGTCTGGGCACTTTTTTCTGCGGCGACAACGACTTGCATGGCTTTGTAGGTGTCGGTCAGATCGGACGAGCGACGGACAAGGCTGGTTACGGAACGAAAAAAGTACTCCAGCATGCGTTCGCCAATCGGACGTTCTGACTCCAACGATTCTAAATGTTGACCGGCATCGTCAAACCAAGTCAAGCTGGACGGAAGATCGACAAACGCCATCCCTTTTTCGCAACAAATTTGCATCGATGCAGGGCGGCGATAACTCAACGCCTCTGCCCAACGAGTGGGAACGTAATGTCCGACACTCATTTGAGCCATGATGGGCGCACTTTCAGGATTCAATGTTGGGAACTCAAGATTGACCATTTGATAAAAAGCGTTGCGCTCGTCTGACGCCTCCTGATGGATCGCGCTGACCACGCAAGCGGGTGATTTGTCGACAATGTAGGAAATCCAATCAATGACTTCCATCAAATGCCGCCAGGAAAGCGGGCAATACTTGCCCCGACGCAACCGATTCGACTGGGCTTCTACCGGCAGTCGTTCATGGCAAAAAATCAAACGCGGAGCGCCCAGTTTTGTAGCGATGAGTTCTTTGAGGCGAATCGTCGCAGGTGCAAAACGCCGCGGCAACTCAGCCATGAAGGCGACTCCCGACCGGTCAATTCGTTCTCGAATCGACTCCATCTGCTCGGGGACAATATCGAGTGCCGCAGAACTGAAGACGGCCTTTCCTGCTTCGCAAGCGGCGATCATCGGCAGAGGGCCCACCCAATCCGGCGAAAGAGCCAAAACGGCGTCGATATCATCGCGTTCCATCATGGCCCGAAAGCCATCCATCGGAAGAGCGTTGAACTCCTTGGCCGCTTGCTCTGACCTCTTGGCAATTTCACAACAAATCGCCTTGACCTCAAATCGATTTGCAAGGGCCAATAATGCCGGTCGATGTCGCGCCTGCCAGTTCTCCCCAAGCCCGATTAAGCCTACTCGCAAACGCATTTCACTATCTCCAAGACGAGTATCAAAAACGGCTGGACTTCCAATTCCCAGACCGCCATTTTAACGGATTTACGCACGAATGGCGAGAAAAATCGCCGATTGGATATTTGTTTTTTGGCAATTATCCTAAAGGTAACTAGCTGGATTGGATTTAATTGTCTGCCAACAAATTTGGGACGAGACACGTGGCCACGAAAGTGATGGGTATCGGCTATTTCTCCCCGTGTTTATAAGTTCAAAAAATGGCCTCGGCGATTCGGACCGAAATTGATCGATTTCGCATCGTTGTCGGACAACAAGGTAGGCCTTTGAAGCTGGTCGGAAGATGTGAACTACCTCCGACAAATCGTAGAATTGACTACAAAAATACGCCCACAATTTCTCGTTAGCGATATTCATGTCCGCCAACAGCGATTCAGAATCCCCTCGATCACCATCGAAGTTTTGGGGGTTCTTCGTGGTCTCGTATATCGTATTGGCGGCAGCCACGACGCTCTGGTGGTCGACTGGAGAAGAAAAATGGCTTGAACTGCCGACTCGACATGGCGACGACGTCTTTTTTGAAAACATTGCCTTTCAAGTTTGGCGAGGAAACGGGATCGCCGTAAACTTCGCCGACTCGGAGTGGCGGGCACCCTATGTTGCTGAGAATACGGACGGAAAATACGATTGGTTTTTGGCATGGGAACATCGCGGACCGACCACATCCCGAGCACCTGGTTTTCCAGCCTTTGCAGGTGGCGTGTACGCTCTAGTCGGCAGAAATATCGGTGCGGTCCGATTGGCGGCTGCGACCGTTGCTCTATTCGGTTTGGCATTTCTAATGGCGACGATTCGAGTCCATTGCGGATTGCTCGTGGCGGGCATGGCTATGGCAACGATCTCTTGTGATCTGTTTATCATGAGGGCACTTCCGCAGTTCATGTCCGAAGGACTTGGAATTGGCTTGATGAGCCTGCTCATCGGATTGTGCATCATCGGGCAAGAGAGTTGGCGCAAACGAGATGGACTTCATCTGTTTTATCCGATAGCCATAGGCGTAATTTTCAGCGTTGCGATGCTGGTCCGCTCCAATTTGAACGCCTGGTTGATTTTATTGGTCATTGGAGGGGGGGCCTTTTGGGCCGTTCAAAGCCTACGTGACCGCAAGATTCCAAACTGGACGCTGGGAGCCGCTTTGTTCCTGGGGTCCGTGATCATCGTCTCGAGCTTTTGGTGGTCCAGAAACTGCATTCTTTCGCGGGGATTTACGCCATTTGGCACCGCAGGTTCGTTTGGGCTCGCTGGGGGATATTGTGATGGAGCCTACGACAATTTTGGCAATTGGTGTATGGACACTGCCGTGGCCACTCAAACCGATGCCAGCCGTGTCGCCGGATTCGCAAGTCTCTCGTTAGCCGAACAAGAACGAGTTCAGGGCGAACACAGCGCCTCTGTCGCCAAACATTGGATGCAGCAGAATTCCCAAAAGCTAATTCCCCTGGCCGGAATGCGGATCATAAGCCATCTTGGATTCTATCAGCGAAATTCTGTTCTGTTGATTGTCAATGGTCTGCTGCTGTTCGGTGCTGTCTTGGGAATCTGGTGGCAGCGACATTCAATCGGATGGTGGATTCTACTGTGTGTTGGGCTCAGCGTTGTCACGACAGCATTGACCTGGTCGCATTTCGGACGCTACTCGTTGCCGATTCGTCCCTTGGTGCATGTTGCCTGCGCGATTGGCACCGTGTGTTTTTGGACTTTTGTGTTTCAGTTGACGAAGAGCCGAGACCCTTAATTTCTTCGGGCGGGTCCACCTCTGCTCGGTTCAAAAAGTAAATTCCTCCATTGGCGGGCCTTTTCAATGCGGACGTTCTCTGGGTCGTGGGGGCTGTAGTTGACTGGGTTTGAATTTCCCGAGACTTGCATTAAATACTGAAAAGCCGCGATTCGATAAAACAAATCTGCGGTTGCCAACTGCCTGAAGGTTTCGTTGATTTGCTCGACGCTCAACTGTTGCGGGTTGGGAGGATTTCGAACTGCGGATAATGCCGCAAGGACACTTTGCTCCTCGCCAACTCGAGCAGTTAGCCCGCGAAGCACTTGCCCTCTCCGCGGCGAATCTAATTGTTTGGCCAGCCAGTTCATCGCATACTGAGCGCGATTGGGATTCGGTTGGTTGATGGTTTCTATTGCAAATTCAGGTTGGATAACAAAAGCTGTCTCCAGCAAAACGAATTCGGCTTGGGGATCGCGAAGTCGACTCGTGTCGAGTTCTCGGAGGGCTTGCCCCAAATCCCTGGTGGCCAACAAGCCATCGTAGTCGAAATTCAACGAGCGAATTTTGGGCCCAGTCAACCAATTCAGGTTTAGGCCAAACCGCTGGGGTTCTTCCGGTGGCGTGGTCGATGTGATCTGTTGTCGGCCTTTGACTGTTCGTCCGCCGATGACACTTTCTCCACTTCGTTGAAAAATCGTGGGGACCTCGCCAACGTACTCGACTCCAATTGTCGTTTTAACGGCGTTCACAACAACTTCCCAACTCGCTTCCCCAGCAGTCAGACGAACGCGAGTTCCATCGTCGAGGTCCTTCAACGCGACACGGCCATAACGGAGACTTAAATCGACCCAGTCTTGCTCCGCCGAGAGTGAGATTGAAAAAGCGGAGTCTTCGTCCACGACGATTGTTGAGATATTTCCGAATTCGGCATCGCCCCAACTCCTAGGTGCCGTCATCCACTCGTCGTTTTCTGCCGGCACCCGCTCGGCCAAAATTCCACTCGTTTTCCCCGTCCGAGAATTACGGACGGCGATCAATCCTTTTATCCTCTTCCATTCGAGTCTCGGAATTTCGAGATTTGGATTTGTTGTTGGCTCAGGACCCGCCGATGATTGATTGGGCGGTTGCATCGGTGTTTTGTCAGCAAGTCTCTGCCGGTCTTGTACTGGAAGTTTCCGCTCGATCGGAGCTTGGTCAATAATTTCGGTCTTTACAATTTGCGATTGAGAGGGAGACTCGTTCATCTCAACGACTGCGGGCGATTCCAGACCATCGACGAGTTTGTCAGCGATCAGGCCGTCTTTCGTCTGCTCATTTCGTATATCATCGTGACTTGGAGTTCCTTTCTTGCCATCCTCGCCCGATGTGCTTTCGCGCTCGTTGATGGCAATCCCGTTATTCCTGTCCGAGTCGTTTTGTAAACGCCACCACCAAATTCCGGTCGTTAAACCTCCCAGTAGAAACAAAATCGCTCCTGCAACCGCCAAGTACCAGCCAAACTGGCGAGTGTTTCGCTTTCGAGAAGGTGAAATCTGAATTGGCGAACCCACCGACTTGTCTACATTTGCCGCTCCAAATGAAATAACGATTGGTATTTCGTCCCCCGATTGAACTGGAGGCTGGAGCGAATCTCCAAGGTTCAATAAACGATTTGTCAACGATTGGGGGACTTCTTCGAGGCGCGGAGCCAATTGCTCAGACCGTAACAATTCGATGAGTTGCAGCAGCAAGAGATCATTCTTTCGGGCAGCCGTTTCGACAAAATCAACATCGGAACCTGCTCCCCCTTCCAGCCAAATCGCGAGTTGTTCGTCGGTCACCTCCTTGCTTCCGTTTCTTGGAAGTTCTGTTTCCAAATAAGTGATCCCGCGACGAATTTTGACGAGAAGTCGTTTGGCCTCCGGTTGTTCCGTACACGCTTTTAGAACCCGCGCACGTTGTTCCGCATTGAGCAGGCTCAATTGAAATTGAATCAAGTCGCGAATTGTAAAGGTATCGGAGTTCATGATGCTCGCATTCGACTTTTTAGGCGGGACCGGGCTCGGTGTAGGTTTGGGCCAATCGAATTGATCGCCATCCCCATAAGCTCGCTAATTTCCTGGTACGACTTTTCCTCCAAATAAAACAGACGAAGTAGTTGTTGGTCTCGTTCCTCAAGCGCCGCGAGATGCCGAAACATTTCGGACGTTTCTTCCCGAGATACCGTTTCCTGAACATCAACCCCGCCGTCAACGAGTTCCGACTCTTTAACGTCGGCCAGATTTCGCGAGGATTCTTTCCGTCGCAACCATTTGATTGTTCGGCGACGAGCGATGACGGTCAGCCACGTCGCAAGCCGACATCGACCGGCAAAATTTTTCAAGGCGCGGCAATCGTTTTCCAACAACTTAGCAAACACCTCGGCCGTCAAGTCTTCGACATCCGTCTGATCATATCGAGTGGAATACAGCCGCAAAGAAAATTTTACGCGCGAATAAACCAACTCTTGATAAGTCTCGACAAACTCCCGCCAACCTTCGGATTGCCCATCAAGTAGTCGACGGACCAACTGGCGGTCGGTTTCGTACTCGTTCATATTCGTGGGCCAATTGATGCGGAGCGGAAGTCGCGGCTCTGGGGACAAATGGACTGCTCGAATGTCACTTCGCCAGTCCTCATTCCCGTTGTTCAACGAAAACAATAGCCGCTTTAAAATAAAGACGGCGATCGTTATGGTTTCATTTTCGAATTTAATTGTTTGGAAACATTTTCCCTAACTGCTTACTCCTAATTCAGCCGCCGCGATGTAGCCCCAGACTTTACGAGTCAGAAATTCATGACGAGGGCAAATTCCTAGCGGCTGAAGAGGAAAATTTCGAAAAGAGTTTGGGAACCTTCAACCATCAAAACTTTGCCCGAAGTCGAGCTGCAAGCGTATTGGCCTTGTTCGCTACCCGGCGGCGAGCCTCTGTACAAAGGGTTTCCAAATTTTGAGCGAGGCGGTGCTCACCCATTTGCCGCAAGGCTGAGACACAACGTTGGCAGACTTGAGTCATATTTTCCAGGCATCGCCGAGACGAATTTCGAATCGTCTCAATCGCGTCGTTTGCCACCGCACGGGCTCGCTCACGCTGGCCGGCCGCGAGTAACTCATCAATTCGATTGCTTGCCCGCCCAGCGACACCCTCCATGTGCTCATTGCACCGCGCTTCCATGATGCGAATCTGCTGGGCACATTCATTAAAGATGACTTGGCCATTGCTTTGGGCTGAAATTGATCCCATACCCAACAGGAAACACGCTAGTAACGTTCCCAAAGACACAAAAGTCTTGATCATAAACTGGTTCCTCAAAAGTCTTTTTGAAAATTTTCGTTTGGCGTAACAACGGTTGCTCAACTCAAACAAAAATCCGGTACGAAGGATTAGTGCCCAACCAGATCGGGTTTCGTACAAAAAACCTTTTTTCTTGGAAAACCTGTGGAGAGTGCTCTCATTCGAGCATTGAAGCTGAAGATCGAGCGCTGACTGCCACCAGAACTTCGCGTTTCCCTCCCGGAGGCCCAGGGTGTTTTTCGACCTCGAATCCGGCCGCACGAAACGCGTCTTGCACTGCGCGGCGAACGCAATACGTCACGAGACGTCCGCCACTTTTCAACGACTCCCGCAAGCGACCGAAATACTCGACGGTCCACAACTCGCCGCTTGCCGTGGGACTAAAGGCGTCAAAGTAAATTGCATCAAAAGTGCCGGGAGGCATCCAGTCTCGGGCATCGCCTCGTTGAAAATCGAAACTGACTACACCAAGTTGCCGCGAGACGTTGCCGGATGCGTCCGAATCCGCCGCAGCGGACATCCAATCGCTGAAGGCCTCGATCAAACCTGCCTCTCCGGCGATCTTCGCCAATTCCAAATGCCCAAGAATCTCAACGGGCAATACTCGAGTGTCAGAACTCCAATACTCAAGAGGCGTCTGATTTCGGATCGCCAATCCTGCCGTCAAAAGAAAATTCAATCCGGTCCCCAAGCCAATTTCCAAAACACGCGTTGGTTCCCCTGAGTCTAAAAGAGTTTGGACACCCGAATTTTCCAAAAAGACAGTCCTCGATTCAGTTGCGGCCCCCGACTCCGAATGGAACGTTTCACCCACTTGCTCGTCAAACAAAGTCAAACTTCCGTCGTCGGTTTTTACCAACCACAAACCGTCGCTGATTTTTTTTCTCGGCCGTTGATTTTTTGGGGACATTTTAAATAAGGCAGAATTTTGCTGGCAGGTATTGCTGCTAGCTGGGCGTTGATGCGTTCAAGCGAATGACAGCAAGTACGATAATAGCCCGTGAAAAACAAGAAATGGATTTTCCGGACCAAGTCCAGCGTTTTGGGCAGAATAGCTTGGCCGGTGCCTTCCTGTCGTTCGCCTTAACACAATCTACTTGAAGATTCGCCATTTCACCAATCTGGGATTGCATTTGAAGCGTCGATTTCGCTAAAGTCCTCGCGAAATTCGTCCGATACCGAACAAATCGGATTGGGGGGATTAGGAAAACTTTAACGCGCACCGTAGGGAACTCCGACGATGAAAATCTCAAACCGCTCCGGACTGTTGGCGTCCTTTGTTATCACGGTCGCCCTATTTGCAAGCGGGTGCCAAACCATGGGGACGTTCGGAAATAAGAACATCCCAACCGATAACACCGCAAAATCCACCGCGCAATATCAAGTCGTGATGGCCCCGGCAGTTGGTAAAGCTCAAGTTTATACGGGCAATATTTCCGAAAACCTCACTGTTCAAGGTGCCTTAGAGGAATCTGGTGCCCTAAAGAAGTTTCGAACGATGAAAATCGATTTGTTCCGAGTTGTTGAGGGTTCAGGCCAGACGTTAAAAATGGCCTGCGAACTCCAACCGTCAAAAAAGATTGTCAAGTTTGAGCAAGACTACCAAATTCTTCCAGGTGATCGCTTGGTCGTCACAGCAGATAACGGTGGCATTGATAAAATCCTGAAGCGTAATTAACCGATTTAAAATTAATCCGGCCTCTGACTTTTGACGCTACAAAACATGCGAGCGAATCGTTGGGTCTGAGTCGCCCGCTTTCGAATTGCTCATGGAAACCTGCTGCCCCGGCGGTTTTTCGACACCTGACGACGTAACTTGCCGCTTGACCTATAATGTCAACCGGAGAGTTGATCAGACGACCGCTGGCTTCTTCGGAGGCGAGAGGAAAGTCCGGGCTCCATAGGACAGGATGGTCGGTAACGCCGACCGGTTGTGAGACCAGGGAAAGTGCCACAGAAAGCAAACCGCCTACCTTTTGACCTTCGGGTCGAAAGCGGTAAGGGTGAAACGGTGGAGTAAGAGCCCACCAGCGGACGGGGTGACCCGTTCGGCTTGGTAAACCCCATCCGGAGCAAGACCAAACAGGGAGAATGTGACTGTCCGTCACGCTCGACTTCCGGGTAGGTCGCTTGAGGCTCCAAGCAATTGGGGTCCTAGATAAATGGTCGCCGCGTCGAATCTCGACGACAGAACCCGGCTTATGCTCAACTCTCCATTTTTTTCATGCCGCAAATTTTTTGGCACAAGGGTCGCGGTCTTTATTTATCCTCGACCATCGCCCCGGATTTCGAGGCTTCGCTTTTTTCAAGACAAAGCGAAGAGCCCTAAAGCTCAAAAATCGGCCTCGAAATGGGCTGTCTGGTTGGACGACGATTTAAACTGAAATGCCATCGGCTCGCTCGGTCGATGGTTTTGTTTCTCGCTACACTTGGATTCGAAGAGCGTTTCCTTTGACGAGTGATCGTCGAGTGAAAGTTGTGGCTGTAAACCGACTTCAAAGAGTCTCAAAAGGAATCTGGCTGACTGAAAAGCCTTTTTTTCCAATGATTGGTCTCTTCGTTTCGGCGACAAAAAATTCGGTCATGTTTCTGGCAATTGCTGCTGAAGAGGGCTACAATGGGGGATGGATCGTTAAAAATTGTGGCCGTGATTATTGGCTTAGGCCGGTCGTTGAGCCCTTTTGTTTGACGGGTTCTCGGAGGTTCCACAGCTCACCCTATCTTCAGCGACGCTTCTTATGTCTGAAAATTCAGTTGTCGATTTCGAAAATCGCTTACGGGCTTCCGGCGTGCTCGATGCCCAACAACTCGCTGAGATCGACTACAGCCATTTTTCTGACGCGCGATACCTTGCCAAACGACTTGTCGAAAAGTGTCTGTTGACGGAATGGCAGGCCAAGCTTCTTTTGTCTGGGCGAAGTCAAATGCTAGTTGGCGGATATCTGTTGCTAGAACGCCTTGAACGGAACGAATTGGGGGACTGCTATTTGGCTCGCCACCGGTCCCTTGACCGCAACGTCGAATTGCAATTCTTGCCAAAAGAGTTCGGCAAAAAGTCCGATCAGTTTGAGCCGTTTATTCAGTCGGCCCAAATGTTGATAGAAGTTGACCACCCCAACCTGGCCCATGTATTCGACGTCGGTGAAGAGGTCGGGCGATATTTCGTTGTCCAAGAACGTGTTTCAGGACAAACGCTGGCTGAGATTGAATTGACCAAGGTTTCGCGGGTCGAAGTTCTCGGATGGGTTCGCGAGTTAGCGTCGGCCATTGGTTATCTACATCGCCGCTCGATTTTGCACGGCTCGATTGATTGGAAGGAAATCATCGTCACGCCCAATCGGCAAATCCAATTAAGGGGTTTGATCAAACGGGTACTTGAGGAACGCGTGTTGGGCCAGAACGAGCGACCGCAATCCGACTCGGGGCAGTTTGGCCTTTTGGATCGTGTTGCCTTCCAAGGACTCCTGGGAGAATTGTTGGCCAAGACGTGGGGCTCTGAGGCCAATGCAGCGCTACTATCCGCCGTCGTTCGCTTGGGGCAAAACGGCGATTCGCTCCAAGAAATTGAATCCCTCGCGACCCGCGAAATTAGTTTGTTGCAATCATCGGCGAGTGGAATCGATCATTTGTCAACCTCCAATTCCCCAAAGCCCGCTGATCCGAAAAGTCCCAAGGGAACAAATCCCAAGGCCCAAGCCTTGTCGCCAAAAAAAGATCAACCAACCGAATCAATATCAAAACGCTCGACCTTAGAAAAACCGCACAATTCGCCAAAATTTCGCAAAATTTTCATCGGCGGAGTGATCACTGTCGCGGCATTACTGTTTGGCGGTTGGGCCTGGTTTCAGTTCGGACGTGTCCCTGCGAATTCCGAGACGGAAGTGGCGAAGTTCAATTCAGATGAAACAAAGCGACCCCCTACCGATTCAAAGCGAGGTCGCAGTAGCAAAAGCAACTCGAAGACATCACTTGCCGATTCTGCTCCGATTACCGAAAAACCATTGCCGGAGTCGGCCTCAAGCGATGTCGCAACAGATGTTGCCACGAGAGACGATGAAGGTGAACTTGAATCGGGCCGAGACCAAATTTCGCAGTCCGATTCCGATACGCCGCTCGTGGATGTCTTGGACAAAGATTCCAAAGAAGGTGTCGATGAAGAGAGTTCAGATCCAATCGTCGCCCCCACAGAACCGGTTAAAGGGATCGGAACCGAGGGGTTTGCCGACTTGTTGCTCGGATCAAGTGCAACGACGACAACTTCTGTTGCCGACTCCGAAAAGAATGTTTCGAAGTCAGCAACAAAACGAAGCTCAAAATCCGAACCCACGACAACGCCAGACTCGTCTGCCGAATTAAATCAGGATTCCACGAAAGAGCAATCGTTTAAGCCATCGGTTCCAGAAGGTCTCGAATTACCTCCACCTGATGGAAGCGAAACGTTTGTGAAATTGATGGATCTCAATAGCGAAGCCGCAACAGATGTTTCCTTAGATTTGATTTTTGATCCTGAGAAATGTGGAAAAGGAAAGAACTTTTTTGCGCTATCTGCGATCCCCGGAAAAAAGGAATGGAACGTCCAGCACTCGAATCGCCCCGAGGACCGTGCCGCCAAAGTGGTTGCCAGATTCAAAGTGGAAGGCGATGGGCTTGTGTTCGCATGGGACCCCGACGTTGACAATAAATCCAATGCCAACTTCCTGTGCAACACTTGTTTGGAAATCAGCACCACAAAAATGCAGATTATTCCGTTGCGAAAATCGCTCAATATCGACTCGCTCATGGTGAATGAGAAGAGTTTTTCCAGTCGAACGACGCTTGAGATTCCTTGGCTGCCGGCAGAAGGGATTAAGCTCGAATTTGGGCAGCTCGATCCGGCTCAGTTCGGCACAGGTCGGATCGCGAACCCTCAAATGGTCAATCGTAGTCCCGCCACAATCGCGTTTAAAGATGATTTGAAAGAACAAATTTTCTTTTTGGCAATTGCCGCCGATTTTAAGTCAAAAGTCGAATTTCGACTCGATGTTCAAACTCGAAACGAACGCGGTGCAGCAGTTTCATTGACTCCAAAAATGCTCGACGATGTGCTAAATGGCTTTGATCGCTACAGCGAGCATCTGTTTATGAAAAAGGAGTTAGCTCAGAACCTTGCGGACAATGCCCAGTATGGAGAGAAAACGAAACGCCGCGATGAACTCAAGGCGGCGACAAACTCGCTCAAGGAACATCAAACTTTGCGGGAAATCGCACATGATCAAGGCGTCCTCGTTCGCAATCTCGTCAACGTTCCGATCCCGTTGCGAGTCGTTTACGAGTTTCAAAACCAGAAGATCGAACTTGCGCGAACTCCGAACTATCAATCAAATTAGCTCCCGCCAACCTATCGACGGTCAGTTTGCGGCATAAAAAATTTTTCTACCGTTTCTCTGGCGGGTGGTTTTGTGACCAGTGAAACCCATACCAAAGTCACCGTTGACAGGAAGAACATAACGACGACCGGAAGTAGGCCGAAGATGAGCAGTTCATCCGATCCCGGGGGCTTCTCTGCCAAAATGTCGCGAGTAAAGAAAACTCCCCAGCTTAGTCCGGTAACAAGAATTGCCGCCATGGCACCTGCCTTTGTGACTCGGCGCCAATAGACCGCCGCGAATACAATAGGAAATAATGCCGCGAAGCCAGAAAAACACCAAATACCTAGGTCAAAAACGAGGGCCACATCTTTAAGCCATAGTGACAAACCGTACGTCACGCCAACTACTGCCAAAATGAACATGCGACCTAACATGATCTTCTGCTTGTCGGAGTACTCACGGCGCGAAATTCTCAATACGAAATCGTTTGTGAACATCGTCCCCAAACAAACAAATTGAGAGTCCAGGCTCGACATGATCGCCGCCAAAACCCCAGCCGTAACCAATCCAGACAAAACTGGAGACGAAACCAATTCCTTGACCATTCTGCCGAGAACCATATTGGGATTTTGGCCGGTTGCTAACGGGCCCAAATATCCGGCTGCCCAAACGCCAATCAAGATACATGGCAACCAAACGACAAGTACAAACACGGGATGCCCAATGACGGTCAAGCGAAAACTCTTCGCCGAACGGGCCGTTAACCAATGCTGGAACAAATGGGGGAACATCCCCACAGAAAGAGGGATCAAGCAATAGCTGAAGAACACCAGGGGTGACATCGAGCCTTCGCGAACCAAACGGTTTTTTGCAAATTCGCTGTTGGCAACAAGTTGCGTCGCCTCGCTCAGTCCTCCCAATCGTTGACTAATTAAATAAATGGCCACCACGCCGCAGAGCATAAACACGATTGTTTGAAACGCATTCGCCCAAACCGCTCCTCGCAGTCCACCCATAAAAACGTAGAACAACACGATCAAACAAATCGCTAGTCCACCCCATTCCGCGGGAATACTGCCGTGCAGTGGATGCAGACGTTCCGTTCCGTCCACCATCACGACGGAGGGAAGCCCGAATAAATCAGGAAACATCCCAATCGTGGCCCCTTGCAAGAATTTTCCGGCAGAGATAACCCCAACGAGCAAATAGGGAATCACCAATAAAACAAGAATCGGGAACAACAAAAATGCCAACCCGGGCGATTCAAAGCGTTCCCTAAAGTATTCGCATTGCGTGATGTAGCCATATCGCTTTCCAATCGCCCATAACCGAATGCCGATCAGGAAAAAAACGACGGAATGCATCAATCCGGCCCAAGACGCCATCAGGCCGTACACGCCGATGCCAACGGAGTAGGCCTTGCCTGTTGACCCAACCAGAGCGAACCCAGTCATCGTTGTACCGAAAACTGATAAGAGCAGCAAAACTGGCCCTACGTTTCGGCTGACGACAAAAAAATCCGAACTGGTTCCGCGCGAAAAAGCCCGGCTCAGCAACCCCAACAAGACCAGGAGTCCGAGGTACCCGACGACGATGATAAAACTAATTTGCTCCATATCCTTGATGACTTTCTTTGGGCCGGTTTCAAATTGTTCAATCTTTTGCCACGGACTCTTGAGCCCAAGTCTCGATTTCTTCTGGCCATGAGTATTTTGTTGCCGCAATCCACAACACAGCACAAGCTAACGAAAAGCCGACATGCCATGCCAACCCGATTGGCAAGAACCCAAACAGAATCGTCGGGTCGTTCCAATACCAGAAGTCCTGGTGCAAAAAGAACAACACCCAAAAACAAACCCAAACAATATTTCTCATGCGAATCTTCTTTTTGATTAAAATTTGCTCGCCGGTTGGTAACCGACCATCGCCCTGCCGAGGAATGAGTCGTTGGTTGACGACTCTAGCCTCTCAGCCAATCTGGAAGCCGCAGCACTTTTCCACTCGGAGAAACGGCGGCGACGATCGAATGACCGTGAGCCAACAGCGTTTCATCGCGGCGAATCTGATACGTATGTCGAATTCTAACTCCTTTGGCCCAGTCGAGTCGAGTCTCCACCGTGAGTAGATCGTCGTATCTGGCCCCTTCCAAATAGTGGCAAGCGACCTCGATCACCACGAGAAAGAGGCCCTGCGACTCGAGCTCGCGGTAGTTGAATCCGGCTGCCCGCAACATTTCCACACGCCCGACTTCAAAAAAATTGATGTAGTTGGCATGGTGACAACGCCCCTGAGCGTCGGTCTCTTGGTATCTAACTCGCAGTTGTAGCTCATGCACTCGCAGAGGGAATTGATTGGGTAACTCGGACATCGACCGTCTAGGATTCTAAAACGAAAGCTCAGATCAAAAAGTAAATCGTAACCGCTAAAGAGGGTATACGCTACGTCTCTATCGACTCGAAATCCAAGGAACCAACGAACCCCGATCCATCGAGTAGCGGTCTCAGGCCCCTTCAGTGCATTACCTTCCCGCACGGGTTTCTAAATCCCGATCTTGAGGCGACAATAATCCGAAATTTTAGCGTTCTATCAACTGCTTTCGTTTCTGCCGATTACGATTTGAAGTCTGGGAATGTCTGAGCAGACCGGCCTACAACTTCTCACCTAGCGCGTTTGCAACTGGAGATGGCAGCGTGATTGATCAATCCACGGATGGTGACTCTCTCGGAGTAGTCGCTATCGCTTGGGCGAAGATGCAAATCGATGTTGCTGAGAAGCCTCACCAACCTGAATCGGAACTGAAGGACGGCAGCCACGCTGACCAATCACAGGAGGCGTCGAATGATCAATTCTCCTGACGACTCCGTTCGAATCTACGACGACGATTCAGGTTGGCCAACGACCCCTGAAAGCCAAGTTTCCGAACATGCATATCGCGAAGCTTTCCTCCTGTCCGCGCGAGAGGCTGCTCATTGGACGAGCAACGAAAAGGATGCCATCGACCGCGCTTGGGAGGAACGTCGTCTTGTTTGCCAGCAAGCTGAGGTGCTGACTCCCTCGGCCCCCTACTTTGGCGATCCCAGTCTGCTCGGACAGCAGGTCGTAGGTCGCCGCGAACATCTGGTCGACGCCTCACGCACCCGCATTCGCGTCTATTGCTTTGAGTTCGTTCGTCAATGCTGGGGAGGCATTGCTTGAGGGAGGCGTCGTGGAACAGGTCATCGATCCGCAGCCCGTCCATTTTGTTTTTAGACCCCTACAAGGTCTGGAATGGCGTTATCATCGGCGGCAACTTAGGTTTGAAATTACAATTCGGACCGGTTCACGGCGCCAGTGTTTGCACAAAATCGGTTGAATGCCTCCATTGCAACGAGGGAGCGATTGAGTTTGTAGGCCAACGCTTCTGTGGCAAGATTCTCGGGATGAGAGGCAAAATTATGGACTAGTTGTCCAAATTTGCTTTTTTTCATTGGCTCAACTCTCGATCTTCACGGCGTTTCAATAATACTGCCGGATATACCCGTACGCCCGGTCGAATAAATCCTGGTCCTTGTGCAAGTGGTACTTCAGCAACGTTTTTCGCAACGCCTTCTGTACCTCGCGTTCACCGGCGGATGTCTGCTGCCAGCCGGGGAAGCGAACCAGCCGAACGATCTCGTCGATGTCGGCGACAATTCGTTCAACGATTGCAGGCGTTTCGTCCGTTTTCACCTGCTGGAACAATTCGGTGAGCGCCGCCTTGGCTTTATCCTGTTCTTCGACCGGATCGACTTTCTTCTCGGCTTCCACCACGTCGCGGGCCAATTCCAAGAGTTGTTTCAGGAACTCCTTGCTGTCGATCAACCCCTGCTCGTGTTTTTCCTTGATCCGTTCCAAGCGTTCACCCAACGCAACGAACTTAGGATCCTTGCCGTGCTTCCTCAGTCGAGCAATCAAACTTACTTCCAACGCCTTTCCCTTTTTGTCGGGAACGCCGATCACGCTTTCCAGTAGCTCGGCATCCAACACCAAGGTTTCCAGATCATCCCGAATGGCGTATAGCTCTGTGTTTTCGTGTACCAAATCAATCGTCTTGGACCCAAGCACATGCCAGAGCAGCTTACCATTGCCGCTGGGCGGCTTGACCGATTCATACACCTGCGTGAGCCAGCGGTAGTCGGTTTCATAAGGTGCAAGGCAGGGATCGGGCGATAACGCCTCCCAAATCCGGCCCAACACTGAGTACTCCACCGCGAACGCATCCCGCTTCTCGTTGTTCGGCAGGCAATCCTGTGCCGCGATCAGGCCCTCGTAGCCGCCGACGGTTCGATCAACGCCTGGAAAGAATACAAGACATTTGGCAACCTGAATCGGCAATTCCTTCTTAACGTCATCCAAGTTGCTGATGACCTGTTGCACCGCTTTCTCGTCGAAGTCGAGTGCCTGGGCGACATCGTCGAAAATGCCGATGTAATCGACGATCAAACCATGAGTCTTCTTCGAGTACGGTCGGTTCGTGCGGCAGATGGCTTGCAGAAGATTGTGGTCCCGCATCGGTTTGTCCAGATACATCACCTGTAAATTCGGCGCATCGAAGCCGGTCAGCAACTTCGAAGTCACGATTAAGAACTTGAGCGGATCGGCGGGGTCGCGAAATCGGTCGAGCAACTTTTCTTCGGCGTCACGGTCGCGGGCGTGAATCCTCCACTCCGCTGGGTCGCTTTGGGTCAAGTGCATCACGATCGCACTGCACTCGGGATCGCCGGTGATTTCATCCATCGCCGCCTTATACGCGACGCAACACTCGCGGTCGAACGTCACCACCTGAGCCTTGAATCCGTTTGGTTCGATCTTGGCCCGATAGTGATTGATCATGTGCTCGACGACACCCCGCACCCGCTCGGGCGTCTTCACGAGCACCGCCATTTTGGCTGCCCGCTTGGCAAGGTCATCACGATCTTGCTCGCTCAGATTATCGGTGATCTGCTTATACGCTTCATCGATGGCAGCTTTGTCGATCTTGAGCCTGATTTCTGGCGACTCGAAGTGCAGTGGCAGCGTCGCCTTGTCGCGAATCGACTCCTGAAATGTGTAGCGGCTCAGATAGCCCTTCTCGTCTTCGTCGGCCCCGAACGCCCAAAAAGTGTTCTTGTCGGCGCGGTTGATCGGTGTGCCAGTCAAACCAAACAAGAATGCATTGGGCAGCGCAGTGCGCATCTTGCGACCGAGATCGCCTTCTTGCGTGCGATGGGCTTCGTCTACAAGCACGATGATATTCTTGCGGTCGTTGAGTACACCCTCTGCCTCACCGAACTTGTGAATCGTGGTGATGACCACCTTGCGCACGTCTTGTCCCAGCAGCGTTCGTAATTCTTCCCGACTTTCTGCCTTGATCATGTTCGGCACATCGGCAGCGCTGAACGTCGCGGTGATTTGCGTGTCGAGGTCGATCCGATCCACCACAATCATCACCGTCGGGTTTCCCAGCGCCGGGTGCATCCGCAGCTTTTGAGCTGTGAAGACCATCAACAACGACTTACCCGAGCCCTGGAAATGCCAAATGAGACCCTTCTTGATGCGAGCTTGCACGACCCGCTCGACGATCAGGTTGGTTCCTTCAAATTGCTGATAACGACAGATCGTCTTGATGCGGCGATGCTTCTTGTCAGTGGCGAAGAGCGTAAAGTTCTGAAGAATGTCGAGCACCACCTGCGGGCGTAACATGCTGGAGATCGACTTCCGCACGTCGGCTAGCGATCCCTCGCCCTGGTTCCCGGCGTCTCGCCACGGGCCCCAGATATCGATGGGCATCCGCACCGAGCCGTAGCGAAACGCTTTTCCTTCGGTGGCGAAACTAAACACGTTCGGCACGAACATCGCCGGAACGCTTTGTTCGTAGTCTTCATGCACCTGGGCGGCACCATCGACCCATGTCACCGCAGGGCGGACAGGCGTCTTTGCTTCGCCAATCACGATCGGCAGTCCGTTAACGAGCAGCACCACGTCGAAGCGTTTGGTGAGTGTGCCAATCTGGTAAGTCCACTGGTTGCAAACCATCAAGTCATTGTTGGCTGGGTTGTCGAAGTCGATCATACGAACGGTGGTATGCTCACCGTTCGGGCCGAAAGGCATCGTCTTGTCACCGTGAAGCCAGGCGGTAAACGCTTCGTTCGAGCGGACCAAGCCATCGTTCTGTACCGTCAGCAGTATCGCCCGCAGCTTGTAGATCACCTCGTCGGCACGATCGGTCTGGGCGGCGATTTCTGGATTGAGTCGGATCAGCGTCTCGCGAAGCTTCGATTCGACGAACACGTCCCCTGGCTGCCGCGTCAACTGCGGTCCCGTGATGAACTTCCATCCCAATCCCTGGCAGGCATCGAGGACCATCTGCTCGACGGTGTTAGATTCGTTAAAACTCATCGTTACCTCATCGGACGATTAGTGGATTTGATCGGACGATTATCTGACGATTAGCGATTGGCAGTTTAGCCAGACGCAACCCGAAGTTTATCGAAACCTTATTGGCGGGCGGTGTTGCAATTGGATAAAGCGTTTTCTCCACGAGTCTCGACGCCATCGTCTTTACGATTAGCCACGCAGGGTTTACGAAAACTTTACGATTAGCCGACCTCCATTTGGCCCTAGCACTTAACGAATAGCGAATTTCAGTTAACGAATACTTAACGATTAGTCTACCCTCCAAAAGTAGCTCGTCGAACGTCCGCCCCCTTGTTTCACTGCAATCTCCAACTCGACAAGCAGATTGAAATCAGATGCCAGCGTCACCTTGGAAACGCCAAACCGGTCTTCGCAAATACGATTGGTCAGTTTTTCACCTTGGGCCAGCATTGCCACCATCTCCCTCTGCCGCTCATTCAATTGGGCTTCCACGGCAGGCTCAATCAAAACACGACTCGCATTGGCAGGAACCTTTAGTCGCTCCAGATCATCACCCGGCCCGAAGAACGTCACCTCAAAGTAGCCATCTTGCGTCCCAAGTACCGGACGATCCAAGCCGTGATTCAGCATCTCGTCGCGCATTCGCCCAAAGCCGCTACCACGCTCTTCGATCCGATGAAAGAACGACAGGCCCTGCGCGATCGAGGGATTGCGGCTACAAGGATGGTATTTGCCTTTGCGGATGTCGGTTAATTTTAGCGGTGACGGTAACATACCTGGACTCGAAATGGTAACGCGATCCGAGAACACACGCAGCAGGATCTTTTGGCCATCCTGCTCGTAGCGGCGATGGGCGACGGCGTTCACCAACGCTTCCCGCAACGCTTCGACGGGATACTCATCCAGTTTAATTCGATTCAGCCCGACAACACGCATCGGATGCCGCGTATTTCGCATCACAAAATCAAGAGCGCGATCGATCGCCACCGGCATCGGTTGTCGGATGTCCTCTTGGTCATCCGGTTTACTCGTCGGCTCGTTACCATGAAACGCGTCGGCCAGGATGCGACACTGGGGAAACGCAACCGTCGGGTCTTTGGCCAGCAGTACAACACCGGCAGCACTTGCTGTTATGGAACCGGTCTCTTGATTATGGCGTAACAGTCCTCGCGATATCAAACACTGTTGCATCGCAGTCTTGGTCAGTCGTCGTCCTGAAATTCCCTCAGCCCGTTCAACCAGTATTTTGACCTGCGTCAGATCCAACTGATTCCATGATACTTCGGTTGTTTGCTTGCCAAAGTTCGAAGCCGTTTCGATGGTGGATTCAGCAATTTCATCTTCGTCACTGGTAGGCGAAACTCCTTGATCGACTTTCAGTTGTTTCACCAGGGCAGCTCGAAGCTCTGTCTGCAATTCACAGTAGTTTGCGAAGCGTTTGTACTTGAGCTTGTCTGCCCGGATTTCCTTCAGCAGCTTATCTCGAAGCTCCGGCTCACGTTTCGAATCATCCGCTCCTTTGATAAACACAAAGCAGGCAAGTTTGCGTTTCTTGGCTTCGCGATATTCCAAGTGTGTAATCGACAAATCACTTTCGGCGTAACCGTATTGATTACCGACGATCAGAGCAAAGTACCGGCACGATTCAATTTCTTCGAGACATTCTTTCGTCGCATCTTTCGGAGAAGCGGGTTCGAACTCGTACAGCACTGGATCGCAATGCGTCTTCAGGAACGGATCGGTCCACAGAATTTCCTGTGCGGCGATACGTTCGTTTTCCAGTTCCTTTTGAACCGAGCTGATGAAGACGCGAAACTTGGTCATGGACTAGGCTCCACGTCGGCCAGAGCTATTCCAAAGCTCCAGCCGCTAGGTTTCTTATAAGACAGGGCTTCGTTGGAGCGGTCGAGGCCATCGTTCTGCACCGTGAGCAGGATCGCCCGCAACTTGTAGATTACCTCATCAGCGCGGTCGGGCTGGGCGGCGATTTCCGGGTTGAGCTTGATGAGTGCCTGCCGAAGCAGCGTTTCGACGAACACCTCCGAAGGTTGGCGCGGAAGCGTGAGAGCAGGAACGAATCGCCAACCGAGCGAAACGCAGGCATCGAGGACCATCTGTTCGACGGTGTTGGCTTCAGTGAACATGGCTTTGCTCCTCTTCAGCCTGAACTAAATGGCTGAACAGTAACTTCTTGAGTTGCTGCTCAGCAATCAGTTTGTGACTCAAGTTGTTCAGGACTGCATCAAAAGCAGTAATTTGCTTGACAAAACAGATTTGCTCGTCGAGTGATGGTAGTGGAACCATAAACGAGCCGAGTCCAACGCGGTTGATTTTCTTCATGCTGCCACTTGTACCGGCCGCCACGCGTTGCATGTGACGACGACCCAGAGTCGCAAGCATCACCGCCTCAAGAAACCGCGTGTTAATTCGAGCCTCATCAACTCGTACTCGCATCATCAGATCGGGAAAGGAAACATCGTTACGATCTTCGTCGAACACGCCAACTAATCCGACCAAATCAACAGTATTCGATCTGGATACGAGTAGGTCTCCCTGCTTCACGATAGTTGATTGAACACGCTCGTCGATTTTCACTGGCTTCAAATTGCCACGAATGTAGCCCTTGGCTGACAATGCGGAAAGAACCAAGACATAGTGGCCAGTATCATCTGGTGCTGGAACTGGTGAATACCCGCTTCCTGGGCTTTCTGTCCATAGCTCGCTCAAGGCTACAGGCTCACACGATAACTCTTCTAAATACTCAGAGACAAAACGCCCTCTCGCAAGACTAGCAGCCTCGATACACTGCTTTGTTGATTCACCAACTTCATCAGCAGCCCAGAGGATGTCGGCGATGCGGCGTTGTTCGTCCTTCGGCGGCAGCGGGAACTCCTGAATACGGAGAGTCGTCCAGTTGATAGTTGGTGACAGCGATCCCACCGAAATATCGATGGCACGCTGCATAAACAAATCACTCTGCATCAGGAACGGTAGAAACTCGGGATCGACAGTCTCGTTCCTGGCGCGAACGACCATGGCGTGTGCCGAGCAGATACCATCGAACTCAGCAACCGCGAGCTTTCGTTGATAGGCACGCCGCCGGCCAAAGATAATGTCGCCTTTGCGAAACTGCAGCTTGTCGCCAATCACATCGCTCGGCGTCCCCCATCGTCGCAGTTTGAGTGAGTCGGGATCGAGGTGCTCGAGCCCAACGTATATCTCCGCGTCAGTGTTAGAAGGATCAACTCGTTCGTTCACCATCTGCGCCAGTTCATCGAACCGCACCATTCGCCAGCCTTTGGGCAAATTGCCGTTCGTCGTCGGAGCCGTTGTCGTCGTTGTTGCTTTCACTTTACTTGCCAATGCCGGCCTCCTTCAGTGTCGCAAACAGCGTGTCCATTGATTGACGCAATTGTTGTGAACTGGACTGCCATGCACCGATTGCCTCCGTGAGCGTCCCTTTCGGCCCGCCATTTCCGTTGCTGGCGTTGGTTTCCGTTCGCACATACAGAGGAATGCTCAAGTTGTGCTGCTGGCTGCGAATATCCTCCAGCGCGACAATCCGCGAGAAGTCTGGCACATCGTCGTCGCTTTGGTAGGCAGCCACGATCCGATCGATGTGTGCGTCGGTCAGAAAGCTCTGCGCTCGCTCGCGGGTCACATCGTTGATAGCGTTGATGAACTGAATCTTGCCCTTGCGTTTGCGGGACTTCTTCATCCGGCAAATGACGACACACGCCTCCATCGGCGAGTTGTAGAACAGGTTGGGGCCCAGCCCCAGTACGGTTTCCACCACATCGTGCTCGACCAGTTTTCGCCGCATCTCGGTCTCTTCGTTGCGAAACAAAACGCCATGCGGAAACAGAATGGCACAGCGACCGGACTTGGGGTTCAAGCTCTTGATTATATGCTGCCAAAACGCATAATCCGCTCGGCCTTGTGGAGGCGTACCATAGATGTTGCGGCCCCAGGGATCGGAACCAAAGGCGTCGCGATCCCACTGCTTGATGGAGTACGGGGGATTGGCCAAGCAGACATCGAATTGTTGCAGTCGGTCGCCCGCAACAAATTTGGGTTCCGCCAGCGTATCGCCGCGAATGATTTGAAAATCTTCGACACCGTGCAGAAAGCAATTCATCCGCGCGATGGATGAAGTCATCAGGTTTCGCTCTTGCCCAAACAGCTTGACCGTCCGCCACTCTTTGTCTTGTTTGCGCAAGTGAGCGATCGATGAAAGCAGCATTCCGCCCGAGCCGCAAGTAGGATCGTAGATTGATTCGCCGGGCTGAGGCTGAAGTAGTTCGGTCATCAGATGAACCACCGTTCGGTTCGTGTAGAACTCGGCCGCGGTATGGCCAGAATCGTCTGCGAATTTCTTGATCAAGTACTCATACCCGACACCGAGTTCATCCTCGGGACAATTGGCGACCGAGAGTGTGAGCGTGCTGAAGTGCTCGATCAGTTCCTTGAGCGTGTGATCGGGCAAGCGATCCTTGTTTGTCCACTGGGCGTCGCCGAAGATGCCGAATAGCTTGTCGGGGTTGGCGGTTTCAATGGCTCGCAAGGCATTCTGCAACTTGGTGCCGACGTTCTTGCTGGCTTCACGAACGATTTTCCAATGGGCATCCTCAGGGATTTGGAAGCGATGGTTCTCGGCAAAGTGGGCATATTCTTGATCGCCACCCGATTCCGCCAACGCAGCGGCCACTTCTTCATCAAACACATCGCACAGTCGTTTGTAGAACAGCAGTGGGAATATGAACTGTTTGTAGTCACCCGCGTCGATGTATCCACGGAGCAAGACCGCCGCCCCCCACAAATAGCTTTCAAGTTGAGATTGAGTGATGCGTTTCATTTATCTTTTTGCCACAGAGATCACAGAGCTCACAGAGAAATTCGTTTGATACCATCTATGAGTCGCGACTGTCCAAAGTTGACTAATAACGCTCGTTTTAATCCAGTCGCTTTTAAGTAGGAGAGTGTCTGTGCCATGGCTACCTCAGGTAATTTTGTCAAAGACTTGAGTTCCAAGACAACCTCTCCTGCGACCAGAATATCCACCTTCTGTCCCTTGATCACGTGCCCTTTGTAGATCACATCGACCTCTTTCTGGCGTTCGTAAGCAATTCCGCGTAGTCCAAATTCCAAACATAAAGCCTCTTCGTAGATAGACTCCAATAAACCGGGTCCTAGTATCCGATGAACCTCGATCGCCGCACCAATAATTCTTTCTGTCAATTGATCGCTCATAAGTTTTCCCTCTGCGTCCTCGGTGGCCTCTGTGGCTACCAATTTATCTCATACCCCTAGCGGTCAACAACCTTTTTAAATTTTCCTCGGCAGCGTAAGCAGCATCGAGGCTTGTTTTTAAATTGGCCAGCGCATCGGCTACCGTCAGCGTTTCCGCTTCGACTACCGGCTCGACGTATCTTGGAATGTTCAGGTTCCAATCGTTCTGTTGAATCTCATCCAGCGACACCAATCGAGCAATGCCTGGGACATCTTTATGGTCTGCATACCATTGGTAGATTCGATTCACCTGTTCGGGTAAAAGTTCGTTTTGTGCGCGGCCTTTTTTGAACTCTTTCGAGGCATCAATGACCAGCACCTTTTTGCGGTGGTCTTTGGGTTTCTTTTGCCGAAACACCAAAATGCACGCGGCCAAACCGGTACCGTAAAACAAGTTTGGCCCGAGGCCAATCACGGCATCCAGGATATCCATGCCTAACAGCTTTTCACGAATCTTGCCTTCGGCAGCCATCCGAAACAGGGCACCGTGTGGCAATACCACGGCCATACGCCCCGATTTAGGAGCCATCGAGAGGATCATGTGCTGCACCCAGGCGTAGTCGCCGCTCTTCGCAGGTGGCATTCCAGCGAAGTTACGTCCGTAGGGATCGCTGCTCCAGACATCGTCTCCCCATTTTTCCAACGAGAAGGGCGGATTGGCGATCACGCAATCAAATGTCGCGAGACTGTCTCCGGTATGAAATGCCGGATGCCGCAAGGTGTCGCCTCGAATGACCTGAAAGTCCTCCACGCCATGGAGAAAAAGATTCATTCGAGCTATGGCGGAAGTGGTGAGGTTCTTCTCTTGGCCGTAGAGCTTGCCCCAGAGCGTGCGAATGTTGCCGCCAGCCTCGCGGACGTGGTGAATCGCCTCAATCAACATGCCGCCGGTGCCGCAGGCCGGATCGTAAATGGTTTCGCCCTCGCGGGGATTCAAGATTCGAACCATCAGGTTGACGACGCTGCGCGGAGTATAAAACTCACCCGCCTTTTTGTTGGTGGCGTCGGCGAACTTCTTAATCAAGTATTCATAGGACTGGCCGAGTATGTCAGCGCGTGCCACCCTATTGCCCAACGGCAACTTCGAGAAATGCTCGATAAGGTCGCGAAGCAAGGCGTCGGAGAGTCGATCCTTATTCGTCCATTGGGCGTCGCCAAAGATGCCGTAGAGCGTATCGGGGTTTGCTTTCTCGATCTCCCGCATGGCCCGCTGCAAGCCTTGCCCGACGTTGGCGCTTTTCTTTCGCACATCGGCCCAGTGGCAGTCGTCGGGAATTTGGAACCGATGGTTTTCAGGAAACAAAGCAAACTGCTGGTCGCCACCTGACTCGTCCAGGGCCTCGGCGATTTCTTCGTCGAACACATCAGAGATGCGTTTGAAGAAGAGCAGCGGAAAGATGTAGGTCTTGAAATCGGCAGCATCGACCGGCCCGCGCAGGATGTTGGCCGATTCCCACAGGTGGTTTGAAAGTGTCGAGATGTCGAGTTCGTTGTTCGTCATTAAATCCGTACTATGCAGCGAGGCTACTTGGAAGTCGCTTTAACCGGCTTGGCCACCTGCTTGAGCAGCTTGTCCAGGTCCGTTCGCTTGAACAAGCGATACCCATTCACCGGATTCCGGTGCATCGGGATGTCTCCACGAGCTGCCCAACTACGAGTCGTGTTGTGGTGGACGCCGAAGTAATCAGCCGCCTCGGCGGTGTGCATGTAATCAGACAATTTGGTCATGGGCTGGGCCTCAGTGGGTTTGGGACGAATTTTTGCCAGATAATATAGGCTAACAAACCCTATACAGTTCAACTATCCCCCAGCCATTCTTGGCACATTTTGGCAACTGTTCAGAAAACTGGAAATTTCCGACCAGGATTCCGCTGGCCAATTTGGTTCGTTAATCCAATCGCCCGCGTCACCTAAGAGATTTCTTCGAATTGATCGGTACCGCTAATCCCTCACACGCCGCCTTCCACGTCTGCCGTGCCGATCGAGCGGGGTTGATTGAGAAGGTGGGCAACCAGGGAGTGGTCGAACAGACAAGAGGTCACGAATCAAATATGGTAAAAGTCCACCGGAAGCTATAGATGGCGAAGCGTTTTCTCAAAACCTTGAAACATTTTAGGAAAAAAGAAACTGGAAAGTGGTTGAGATTGATATGCCCTGATGATATATTGTGAAAAGTGAATGTTATAGATCGAGGGTGATTGAAACGTTGCCTTCCGAGTTCTGAGATTTCGTTTCCAATCGTGTTTCCAAAGGTGTTTTCCGGTTATGCTTCAACTCATTATTGACACTTTTATTTTGGTCGTGTTGATTCGCCTCATCTCCGGTGAAGAAAATGAGAATTTCTTAATGGCAGGGCTTGTTGCACTGTTGGCAAGTTTGGGACTGGTCGCCACATCCGTCGTCGCGATGAATGTCGAGGACTACGTGCTGACGATTATTTTTGGCGGGATTGTTCTGGTTGGGTTTCTGGTTTCTCTGGGCTGTTTTGCGATGCTCGGCGTCCCGTTCAAAAAAAGTCTAATTATTGGCGGCTCGTTTATGTTGTACAAAATCGTTTTCTCAATTCTTTGGTTCCTTCTATTTGCATTGTAACGATACGTCGTGTATTCATTGTCGTTGAACAAGTTTAAGAGCGGTTCGCAAATAGGCTACCGATTTGGCCGGAAGGGTTGACGTCGGTTCACCGAAAAATCTGGAGGCTCCGGCTAATTAAGAATCCCATGGCTAATTTGCTAACGGTTTCCAGTTTAAGGTTTAAGGTGGGAGCGGGATCAGCCGAAGGTTTTGAAAAGTGTGTCGGCAATTGGTTTGAGGTGACCGTCTGTGTTGAGGACACCCCCGAAAGGATACCGCGGATCCAGGCCGTCTTGGAGTTGGCCCCAGATAATGCCATGAACCATTGGCCTCGAAAGAACTACCGGCAGCACATGGTCTAGCAATCGCAACAGCTCTTCATCAGTCAGTGAACCACGCACTGAATTAAGAGAGCGGTTGACAGGTGCCTCGACTGCGGGAATCACTTGGGATGGAGCGGAAAGGCGTATCACTAATGGCAGCCCAAGTTGACTCCATAAGTCGACAAGATCGAGCCATTGGCAGGGGTCGCGAGGCAAACTTCCATTCGGCCAATAGTCAAGATTGATGTCGAGGCCCAGCATCGAGAGGCATACTCCCCGCCTTAGCAGCGAATCTGCGATCTGCAGTGGATGCACTCCCCCAACGCTCCAAGCCAATTTTTCGGCCCATGGAGTGTCAAAACTTATTAACGTAGGAATTTGGATTCCCATGTTTTCGACCAGTTGCAACAAGTCGATGGTGACTTGAAGTTGTTGCGGATAACTGAGATGTCGATGTCCCATGCCGTTAATACCGCTGACAACGTGTAATATTTTCACCCGGTCTAACGGCTTCTGCAATTCGGCCCGACATTCGTGAATTATCATCGCTTGCCGCTCTTCGAATGAATTCGCCGCAGCCCAACGATCCATCATCCCGCCAGGGCTGGCATCCAAGAATGGCCCTACAACTAACTCGCAAGGTTCCGACGGAGCGGCATGGATTCGGCTGACTTGTACAACGTCCACCGGTATTTTTAGGCGCTTAAGGGCCTCATTTGGCTCTTCGGAAATGTTGACACCGATCCAGGATCGCGGCGAATCAGTATTTTGTAAACGATACGGCAAGACCTGTTCGCCGAACAATTGGCACAAACGAAACAAGGCTTGCGTTGCCAGTTCAATCGCCTGATTCGCGGTGCGATCAACTGCATTCACATCGCTGGTTGATACCGCTTGACCGAAAGAGTCGGTCGCCAATTCGAGGACTCGTTCGACCTCCACGTCGATCTCAAGGCCTCCCTCTTCCCAAAGCGAAAGCTGATTCCGTAACCGGTTCAACGTGCCTCGCGCCAATTCTCTGGTGAGGTGGTAGGGCTCGTCCGTTTCGACCAACGTCCCGGTGCTCAGTACCAATTCTCCAAAGTCTGGAAGGGCGTAAGCCATGTAAACATGCCCAGACTCGTCACGGTTCCTGTGAATGCTCAGCAATTGCCCATCGTAGGAAATTTTGCAAGGCCAGGGGATGCCATCAAGTCCAATGACATGGACCGTATTGGCGACTCGCTTATCAAGCTCAAGCCGCTTTGGAATCGTGAAGACAAATTTTCCCATGGGGCTCTTTAAGGTAGTTCAATAGGTGGACTGCACAGTCTCTCAATGATTTCTCTAATCCGTTCACGGGATCGTCGATGGATTGTTAGCAATTCCCGTATTAGCAAAACAAACATCCAATCGATTCGTCGAGGCACACTCCTCTGGTGCGCCCGCCTTTTCATGGGACGGAACGCTACGATCGGGGTAGGGAGAGTCAACTGACTCCCCCTCCCGCCGAACCGTACGTGCGGTTTTCCCGCATACGGCTCTCCACTTGGTAGTTCTCGATAGTTTGGACGAACTGAGCATGAGCCTGCACCAGGCTGTAGAGCCCAAGCTCAGAGAAGTAGCGGTTTGGCCAGCGGCATGTACGAGGTTGTCGGTCGGGATTGGTGCGGTGGCGTTTCAGAAGGATTCGTCGCAGACGACTGCGGAGCCAACTGTCATAGTCACCGTAGACATTCCAGAAACAATGGCGAAAGTAGTGAAACCAGCCGCGCATCATCTGATTCAATTGCTTGACGATATCCTCAAGCGAATCGCCAGATGTGCGTGGAGTTAACTCGCGGACACGATCCATGAATTTCTGTTGGCTTTTGGCTCGCGGAAACCGGAACCGGCCCCGAAATACATAACCCAGAAATGCAAAGCTTTGGTCGCGACTATCGACAATCTGGGTCTTGTCCGGATGCAGGGTCAAGCCTGCTTCGCGAACCCATTGCTGGACGACTGCCAAAGCTTGTTCCGCTTCAGCTTGCGTCTTGCAGAGGATCACGAAGTCATCCGCATAGCGTACCATCTCATAGCCCTGTTCGGCCATGTGATGATCCAGCGGATTGAGATACAGGTTGGATAGCATCGGGGAGAGAACCGCGCCTTGCGGGACGCCCGTTTCCGGTGTCCAGCGGCTCAGTTCTGAAACCACTTCTTGATCGAGGTACATCTTGATCAGTCGCAGGACTGCATGATCCGAAACTTTCTGCTTCACCAACGCGAGCAGTCGGTCTTTGGGGATCGTATCGAAGTAGCCTTTCAAGTCGGCATCTACCACGAAGACGTTGCCCTCTTCGAGTAATTGCTCGACGCAACGAAGTGCGCCATGACAGCCTCTGCCTCGGCGGAAGCCAAAGCTGCGAGGATGAAAGGTGTGATCAAAGATCGGTTCCAAGACATCCAGTAACGCGGTTTGAACCACTCGGTCGCGAACGGTAGGAATACCCAACGGGCGGGTTTCCTTCGTTCCCGGCTTGGGAATCTCCACCCGGCGTACAGGCTGCGGCCGATAGGTTCCGGCTTTCAGTTCCTGTTGCAGTTTGGTGATCTCGGCCAGAAGTTCGTCGTCGAGTTGTTCTACCGTTTGTCGGTCTACTCCAGCGGCTCCTTGATTGGTAATGACCTTCGAGGCCGCCCATCTCAAGTTTCGCTCACTGAAGACTTTATCGTACAGCGTGTGCCATTTGCCTCCTCTCACTTTGTTTGCCAAAAGTGTCTTCAACATGCTTTCTGTCCAAACCATCGACGATGCCCATTGGTCAATGCTCAATGGTTCCGTAGCCGGAGTAGCCCCGAAAGGCACTGTGACTTGCGACGGTTTAAGGTCTTTGGATTGTTTGGTCATACTTGCATCTACCTTGCTGCCGCCCTTGGCTCCACCGCGTTTTGCTGCACGGCTTCACGGCTACTATGGCGGCTCTGACTGCTGTTCCTGGTGCTTATCTTCTCGCTACATTGACGATCAGTCTTTTCGATACCAAGCTGCCTGTTCGTCGCACAGCTTGACCTGGAGTTGGTCGCCCAGTATCTCCGGCTGGGATTGATCACGAGAAT
Source organism: Pirellulaceae bacterium (assembly GCA_019636375.1). Lineage (GTDB taxonomy): Bacteria > Planctomycetota > Planctomycetia > Pirellulales > Pirellulaceae > BJ22. The sequence continues at coordinate 321,587 of JAHBXS010000001.1, forward strand.
CGACCCTGGCCAAGAACAGCTCTCCCTTCTTATCGCGTTTAACCTTCCTTCCATTCCGCACTCAACCACCGCATTGCCATTTCCAAACTTCAGCATCAGCGCGTTACTGCACCCAAAGTTCGTTCGCTGTGTCTATCCTGCGGAAAAGTCGATACAAAGGACTACAGGACGGTTCGTCGCACAGCGAAGGGTTCGGACTTTGCCAGCTTCCTCCCCGACAGGCTTGGCCGAATCAGTTTCACTTTCGTTACGGACTGGAATTTCTCCTCAGGTTGCTCCTCACCCTCCCTCGCGGGAACGCAATTACCACTTTCGAATACAGGGCGGTAACGTTACCCTGGTCAGGACTTTCACCCGACTGATTAAACGCCTTCAAAGGCGCACTGGCCGTTCACTCCGTGAACGGTTTGCCTTTTTGTTTGCTCAAATTGAAAGGACTACTACCTGATTATAAATCCTCAGGGCGAACTCTGTTAGCCCTGTTCAGCCAATTGTGGGGTGCCCCAATCTGCAGCCGAATGCTCCGTTTCTGAGGCGAGTGATTCATGGCCTATTCTGTCCATGAACGAACCGTAGCTTGAGTACCAAACGGGAACCAAAATCAGAATGAGCGCGGTCCCGGTGGACAAGCCGAATACGAGGCTTGCCACCATGGGGATGAGCACTTGTGCCTGGGTCGAGGTTTCCAACAAGATCGGTCCGAGACCACCAACGGTCGTGAGCGTCGTCAAAAGAATCGGGCGGAACCTTCGAACGCCTGCCTCCACAATCGCTTTGTTTAAAGACAATCCGTCGCGGACATTGTGGTTGATAAAGTCAACCAAAACGATCGAGTCATTGACAATGACGCCAGTCAACGCAACGAGGCCAAAAAAGCTGAAGAGGGTCAACTCAAGTCCCAGCAATGCATGTCCCAACACCGCGCCTACAAGTCCAAATGGCACAATAGCCATCACAATCAAAGGTTGAAAATAGGAGCGGAATTCGAAAACCAAGAGAACAAAAATTGCCAACATCGCAATGAAATAACCGGTGGCCATGCTAATCAGGGACTCAGTGGTGTCGGCCTGCTCTCCTTCCCAGTTCACCGAAATGACAGCGCCGTGTCGCTCACGAATGTCCTTAATCAGCCATGGAATAAAATTCGTCTGCATTTCAGAGACAATATCTACAGCGTTGGCTTGCTGCGCATTGACGTTAGCGCTCACAGCGACAGCTCGTTTTTGATTCAAACGGTTGATCGTAGACAAAGAGCGTGAATATTCGATGGAGGCAACATCTAAAAGAGGCCGCTCCAGGTTGTCGTTGCCACGGATGCGAATGTTCTCAAATGCATCGACACGTTGACGTTCATCCAAGGGGTAGCGGACAAGCAATTTAACTTCATGGCGTCCCCGCTGAAGCCGCATCACCTCCTCGCCAAAATAACTGGCGCGAATGGTGTTGGCTAGACTATTTTCGTCCAAGCCTAAGGATTTTCCGAGTTCGTTGAGCTTGAGGATCATCTCTGCTTTGCCCAATCGGGCGTCATCTTGAATGTCAAACACACCTTCTTTTTCGGACAAGTATTGTTTGCAAGCCTCTACGGCTTCGGGAAGATACATGGAGTTTTGATCATTGGCCAGTAATCGAAACTCAATCCCCTTACCCCCTGGTCCCATCATTTCTGAAGTAAAGCTCAATATTTCCGATCCGGCGATTTTCGGAATTTCTTCACGCCACATCGCGATGATTCGCTCGGAGCTAATACTGCGTTGTTCTGGCTGCGTTAATTGAACTTCAACGTTAGCAACATGGCTGCCATTGGTGACGCCCGTTGGGCCTTGGTTGGAGTTTCCAACTTCTCCAATTTTGCGATAAATGTTGACCACGACATCTTCATTCAGTTCTCGTCGAACACGTTCTGCAACGCGCAAAATGGCGTTTTCTAGTTGTTCGGTGGCCTCACGAGTATGTTCAACAGCCGTGCCATTTGGAAAGGCTACCGTTGCGGAAATGCGACGTGCGTCGAGCTTGGGGAAAAAGCCGAAGGGAGCCAATCCACCTGCGATTAGGCCCATCGACGCAATTAACATTGCAAACCCAACCCCCGTGGCAATCCGTCGATTGGCCAAACTCCAAAGGAGAGCGGGGCGATACACGGTCAAAATAAATTTTTCAAGCCAAAACGCCACTTTGCGGTTGAGATACTCCACGACGACCACCAAAGGTTTAAACACATACAAGCAGGTGGTCACGATCTTTAGAAAAAAGTTCTGGGGATGGGCCAAGTGTCCAGGAAGGATCAACAGCGCTTCAAACAACGACAACAACAGCATCGCGATGACGGCCAACGGCATCACCGAAATAAATTTCCCCATGACCCCCGTCACAAATAGCAACGGCAAAAACGCGATCACAGTTGTTGAAACGGACGCAAATACGCTGGGAATGACCTCGGCCGTCCCTTCAACCGCCGCTCGAACTGGACTGAGCCCGTCCTCCATTTTCTTGAAAATGTTTTCGCCGATCACAATTGCATCATCAACGACAATTCCCAATGCCATGAGGAAGGAAAACATCGACAACATATTCAACGATTGACCGAAAGCCATTAGGATCAGCCCCGAGCCAATCAGCGCAACGGGAATCCCAAAAGCCACCCAAAACGCCAATCGTAAATTTAGAAATAGCATGAGGCAAACGAAAACAACCAGCAATCCTTGCACCCCATTTTTTGTTAGCAAATCTAGGCGGTCGCGAACGTCGAGCGAAATATCACCCCAAACCTTCAGTTCGTATCCTGCCGGCAAGTCCTTGTTTTCTACATAGTTGCGGACCGCTTCTACAATCGTGAACAGGTCCTCGGACTCGGTTTTGGTAACTGAAATCGCCAGACCACGACGGCCATTGATAATGTGCTCGGAAACCGACTCGGCAAACCCGTCAATCACGACCCCCAAATCACCGACAGTGACGACATCCCCATTAGGACGAGACATGACTGGAATGCGTGCGATTTCCTCCCCTGTTTCCCGTTTGTTTTTCCCGCGCAGCAAAACTTCTTCACTTGCTGTCTCCAATTTACCGCCGGGGATTTCTACGTTTTGCAGCCTAATCAAAGATGCGAGTCGAGTAAGCGAAAGACCATACTCTTGCAATACGTTTTCAGAGACCTCGACGGCGATTTCATAAGGCTTTGCGGCCACGATTTCAGCTGACGTCACCGCCGAGCCGGACGGCTGGAACAACTTTGCAAATGGACGTCGAATCGAACTTTGTGGAGGAACCGCCGGCAAATCTAGCAATTCCTCTTTGATGTGTTCCCCCAAATCTCGCAAATCAAGCTCTTGCCTTAACCGCTCGTCTGGATCGTCGGACCTGTCGGGGCCAATCAGTCCCACGGTGATCGCTGGATTTCGAAACACAATTTGCCGGACTTCAGGCCGCTCGCTACGGGGCGGAAAGGTCGAAATCTGTTGAATCCTCGATTGGACGTCATCCAAGACGCGCTGCGCGTCTTTGACGTTTCCTTTCAGTTCGATAACCAGGAAGCCGGCATTCTCTTGAGAAAAAGAACGGATCTTTTTAATCCCTTCCAAATTCGCAATCGCCGCTTCGATTTTTTGACAAATCCCCTGCTCGACTTCTTCGGGCGTCGCTCCAGGAAATGGAACCGAAACCAACAGAATCTCTAACTCAAATCGGGGAAAAACCTCGCGCGGCATCACCATCAAACTGATTGCGCCGGTCATTAACAAGACGATCAAAAATACATTTAAGGCCGGAGAATTATCGATTCCCCATTTGATCAATGACTTCATCGTTGGCTTCACAAAATAACGTAATTTGTTGGGTCAATTTTCCGCGAATTGAGAGTTCATGAATGAGAACTTCAGCAGACGCAAAGGTACAATTTTTTGTGGGACGAAGGTTCCCGTTCACATTGAATGAGTTCAACAAACATCAACTGTTTTTCTCATCGATAATTTTGTGCTCATCCGATTCGGAGGAGGTGGCCTCGCTGCCTCCCAAGCGGGTTGGAGAGCCAGTTTCTTCTGCCGTGATGAGCACAACCTCCGTCCCTTCGCTGGGTTGCCCCAATGGTGAAACGACGACCAACGCTCCGGGCTGTAGGCCGTTTTCAGGTCTCTTGATCACCGCGAGTTTCTCGGTTTCGCCAGCGGCTGAATTGATTGGGTTCGAAATTTGGCTCACGACTTCGACTCGATGCTGCTTCAACTTGCTGTTTTCCACAGTCCATAAAACACCGCCTGTCCTAATTGCTTTGGCCGGAACGATCATGAGATTGACTTCATCAATTGCCGACCTGGGAGTTTCAATTCGACACTTTACAAACATGCCGCGGACAAGAGCCCGACTACGATTTGGTGTTTTTAAAATCGGTTGATCAACGACAATTCGAACGGGGATCGTTTTGGTCTGAGAATCCAGGCCAATGCCATCAAATCGTTCCAAAATCCCGTCCCATTGATAACCAGGATCGTTCGGGTCGAAGACCTTGACGTTCATTCTTGGCAACTGATAGGCGTGACGGGGGTCCTCGTCACCATTGACTTCATTCCGCCCTGCGTTTTGTCGAATCCAATTCAAGTCCGTCATTGATAAATTGCAGATCACTTCTGCACGCCGGGTGACCTCAAAAGTAATCAACGGCGTACCTACCGAAACAAAATTTCCCTGCTCGGTATGACGGCGTACAATGACTCCCGTGTCCGGAGCCACGATGTGGGTCTTGGAGACGTTCAATTGAGCCCGTTCCAACCGCCGCATTGCCAATTCCAATCCACTCTTTGCACGCTCCAGCCGGGCCAAGGCCGTGGCCTGGTTGTTCTCAAGAGCGACCAGTTGAGCTTGGACACCCAGCAAAGTGCGTTTGACTTGGTCCAATTCGCTGGCCGAAATCACTGTTCCGAGACGAGTGTTTCTCTCGAGCTCGGACTGTAAAAGTTCGACCTCACGCTTGGACAAGGCTATTCGAACGATCAGACCTTCAAGCTCCTTTTCAGTTTCCGTAATTGTATTTTTCGATTGAGCAACTTCGGCTTCACCGGTCCTAACCTCCAATTGATAGGACTCGGGGTCGATGACCATCAAAGGAGTACCACCGATTACAAATCCACCCGGTTCGCAAGCGGTGTGAACTTCGGTAATGACGCCGCTCACCTCTGCCGCCAAACTAATCTCGCGATAAGGAACGACGGTTCCTGAAACCGTCAAATCTAAATTCCCCGTGTAAGTTTGAAGTGTCGCCGTAACGACTGTCGGAGTGGAAATGCTGCTCGCACGATTCTTTGGCTTGGGTCGATTGTTGTACAATACGATGGCAAATCCGATTGCCAACAAGACCACGACTAATGAAATCGTCGTCTTGAAAGCTTCAGAAATCACCCATGATTTTTGGGGTTTCGCTGTGTTTTCCATTACAATTGGTTGAGTTAAATATTAGGAGCCTATGCCAAAAGGGGTCAGGCCCTCTCCGGCTAGGCAGCAAAACAACGTTAAATTCGCTTAGCCTCTAAAGGGTCTGACCCCTTTTGGCATAGGCTCTTGACTGTGAAAAGGGGCCCGAACTGATTGGCTTAAACCATTAAACCTATACACGACCGGAAGGGTTTGGCTCTGAAATTTTGTTGAAGCCGCAGATGGCAGCAATCGAAAATCTCGCAATATGGTGCGAAATTTTTTCTAATCCAAAAGCTCCCTGTGCCTCATCTTCGCCTGCCAACATGCTGATCATTGGCCCTGCCAGTCGGTAATGCAAACATTGGCCGATGACGCTGAACCCCAACCGCAGGCGATCTTCACGGTTTAAGCCAGTTCCAGCCAATTGGTCGATGATTTCAAGCAAACTCTCAAAATATGGCCGGAAGTAACCCTCAACGATTTCACGACTCGAACTGCTTGGTTGCAGAAACTCATTAACCAAAAGTTGAATCTGCCAATCCGGTTCTTCGCCGATACCCAACTTTCGCAACAAAACCGTAACAAATCGCTCCAACAATTCTGTGGGGCTGTTTTCCGAATTCAAATTCGGAAAACTAAGTCCGCCCCCCATTTTCTCACGAGCCAGGAGCAACAATTCGGTGTACAGTTTTTCCTTGTCGCCGAAATAATAGTTGATGCTGGCTAGGTTGACTCCCGCTGCTTCGGAAATGTCCCGAACGGTTGCTTTTTGATAGCCATTTTTTGCAAAAATCGGTCCGGCAGAGTCAAGTATCTTCTGTTTGGTCGATTCTTCAGACATGGTAATACCTCTCCTTTTAAATAACTGTTTCAACCCAGCCAATTCCCGCACTCCAGCCGACTCGGCAACCGAAAAAGGGTCCCAATTCTGAAATTACGCGAGATCGCTGAATTCACCGTCTTCCGCTCTGCCCCAAGCGAAATTAGGCTGAAATAGTCTAAAAATTCTGTTCCAATTGACCGGCCCTGTTTATCCAACAACAGTCTATTAAACATCCGTTTAGAATCAAGGTTTCCACAGGGGATTTTCGAAAAAATTCGCGAAATGTTGGGAAACTTAATGATTCCTGGACAAAAGGGCCCGCACCCAAAGTTAAACGATAATTTAAATACGCCCGTTTACGCAATCCGGATCGTCAAATTTTGGGAATACTTTCTGGTCCGGGATTTGAATCGAAAGGGTGATAGCTGACGTCTTTTCTTGACTTCAGGGCAGCATTCGACGGTAGACCTACGTAAAAGGAGCATGCATCTTGGCGAGCACAGATTGGAAAGTTCAGGTTGGCGACTCGCCGTTTCACTTCGTCGCCATTCGATTTTCCGTCGCAAAATTTTTTAAACCGGGACTTTTAGCCTCTTTGGCCGTAAAATCAGGGTGCGACTGGTCGAAATGAGACGATTAAACCTTCGAGGATCGGTCCAAAAGATTTTGTCGGCCCTTTTAATCCGTAGAGTCGCTCCTCAGGCAGATGATTCGAGCGGCCTAACATTTTGAGACTCAACATGCCAAAGTTTTTTTATCGCGGTAGTTTGTTAGGTCAAGTGACTTGTTCGTTAGGGTTGGCCATCATCCTATTTGCGGGTTACCTTTGCCCCACGGCAGGTGCTTTTCAAGGCCCCACGCGTGTCACCCTAAAAAGTGGTTTGGTACTCGAAGGACGCATTGCCTTGCTGAACGCTTACATCACTGACGTCAACACGGCGAGTAGTTTTGATATGAATGCTCCCGAAAACGTCGTCATGATCAACGACGGAATGCGTCGTGTTTTTATCAATAAGGATCGGATCGCCAATCGTCCGGATGATATCGTAGATGCTCGCGAGAGAACCTATTTGTTGACCGGTCAAAAGGGGATGGTGATTTCCGAAAGTGATGCCGAGGGCTACGCGTCTCGGTTGGTCAACGTCAGCCCATTTAACGAGTTTGGCCATCGACAATTGTTCGTCCAAACCACGAGCGGCGTCGATGGCTTCGTCCAAGCGATTACAGCCATCACCCCAAACGCGACAACCGTGGAAACCGTCAGAGGACTACAGCAAAACAAAAGCAAGAGTTGGACGATGCGTTTGCCAACGGCCTCAATTCCTGCCGATGTTCTGTCGCAAGTGATGCATCGCGAAATTTCAGACCCTGACAACCCCAATGATTACTGGAGAATCTACGAGATTTTCTATTTGGGCGACATCCTTTGGGCTGCTCAGCGAGAACTCGATCGGATTCGTGAAAAGTTCCCTGACCAAGCAGCCGAAGTCGATGAACAGCAAGCCAGAATTCGCACGAAACAAGCGGCCAAAATCCTGGAGGAAATTCGAGTGCGTCGCGAAGTTGGCCAACCAAAACTAGCACGCCAACTGGCGGAAACCGTGACTGGTCAGCAAATGGGGGATGAAAGTCGAATCGCTTTTCAGGATGTTTTGGAGGAAATTCAAAAGGAACGAGCGGCCATTGATGAGTTAAGGCAAACGATTTCGAAAACCGTTGGCGCTTTTTTGGAACAGCAGGCAACGCCAGAATCTCAACAGAGCTTGCGAGAATTTCTCAACGAAATCGAGCAACATTTGTCGTTGGCAAATTATCGACGGTTTGACCCTTTCGTGCGTTTTTTGAGTGATCCATCCTTCACGCATGAGCAACGTGTGGCTCAAGTTTTGAGCAGTTGGTATTTAGGTAGTGCCGACATGCTCAACAACTACGCTGTGGCGGAATCGTTGCATCCGGTCTACAACCTCGTGCGCCAATATTTGTCGCCGAATAGCAACCCAGCCGAGCGGCTCAATCTACTCGAGCAAATTAAGAAATATGAAGGTGGTGCTCCCGATTATGTAGCTGCTATGCTACGGCAAATGACTCCGGTTCACGCCCCTGATGTTTCTAAGTACAACGGCGAATCACCGATGACCTTTAAAATCGAGATGCCGGACTTTCAGCACCCAGCGGCCCCGCCATTGTCGTTTAATTATCACGTTCATCTCCCGCCGGAATACGATCCATACAAAAAGTATCCATTGTTAGTGACCCTCCCTCCGACAGCGGATGCGGCGGCCTACATGACTTTTTGGGTGGGGGATTTCGACGCCAAACTTAATATGAGAAACGGACTTGCCGCGAGAAATGGTTACATCACAATTTCTATTGAATGGATGTTACCGGGCCAAACCATCTATGGTTATTCAACCCGCGAGCACTTGGCATGTCTCCGCACAATTCGCCAATGCTTTCGACAATTTTCGATTGACACCGACCGAGTGTTTATTGCCGGGCACGGAGCAGGTGCCGAGGCGGCTTATGATCTTGGCGTGTCCCATCCGCATCTCTTTGCTGGAGTGATTGGGATTTCCGGACCGGTAGCTAAGTTTGCAGAGTTCTACAATCAAAACAAACTCCTCGGCTTGGCAGTCTATTCCGTCGTCGGCCACAAGGACCGGTACACCACGACGACTTCGATCAAGAGTTGGAACAACTGGCTGCAAAATAAAAAATCATCGTTTGATTTGCTGTTGGTCGAGTACATTGGACGTTTAGGTGAGTCGTTTTACGAGGAAGCCCCTAAAATTTTTGAATGGATGTCTGTCCAACAACGACGTTGGCCCAACCGAACTGAAGACGTTGAGATTGAATGCAAAACCCTTCGACCATGGACTTGCCAATTCTGGTTCGTGGAGTACACGGGCTTGCCTGAGGAAAACATGGTTCCGCCGGAGTTTTGGATCGAAAGCGGCTACAATCCCTTTAAAATCGGGCTCCAAAAAAAGGGGAACCGCCTATTTAACATTAGCCCCGCCAAACAGGGAAACGTGACCATTAGCCTCTCTCCAGAATTCATTGACTTAAACGAACAGATTGAGATCAAGGGGCGCGGAGACTTCAAAGGCTTCATCGCGCCGTCTCTCAGCGTCTTGCTCGAGGACACCCGTACACGCGGCGACCGTCTTCGGCCTTATTGGGCAAAGATAAAACACGAGGGCCGAAAATGGCAAATCGTCGATTAAGAATCAGTGGTGCGTGCTGTTAAGTCGGAGCCATGGCGATTTAAATTGATCTGACGAACGTCGCGTGTAGGGGACCCTTCACGGAGTCCACGGACACGTAGCATGTCACTCCGTCAAAAGCCACGCTCGCCGAAGGGGGCATGCCCCGGCACATCGCATTGTTTATTCTGGCCGTTGATTGTCACCCGCGCGAGCCGAACGTTCCGGAGCACGTTGCTGAACTTTCTCCAATCGAGTTTCTAACTCTTTAACCCGCTCAGCATCTCGGCGCGCATTGGCGATAACGAGTTGGCCTTTGACCAAAGCCAAATCACCCACGTCGTCCGGCGAGAGACTCGACAGATGCTTTTCCGCTTGATCCAAATCAAAAATCGAGGGATCGGTCGAAGTGGCTTGCAAATTGGCAAATCGCAGCCGCGCCAAAGTGCAACCACATTGAATAGCCTTCTCGTAATCGACGAGAGCCAGTCGCTCGTTTCCCATTTCAGCATGTAAATCACCGCGATTCACACGAGCCATTCCGTTGTCCGGAAGCAAACGACAAACAACCTCAAGGTCTGCCAAAGCCGCGTCGCGATTTCCCAACCCAACATGGCAATGTGCTCGACCGGTCAAGCCTTGTACGTCACTTGCATTTTGACTGATCACTCGGTTGTAATCGGCGAGGGCCGATTCGAAATCTTCAAGTTGATAGAGAACTTCAGCCCGATTAAAAAATGCGTTCGTTTGATCGGCGGCCATTTCGCAGACCTTGGTGAAGATCTCAACAGCTTGTTCAAGTTGGCCCCGCTTAACGTGGACGAATGCTCGCCCTTGCCACGCTTGCCAGCGATCCTGATTGAGTTCGATGGCGGCCGTATAGTCCGAATCTGCCTGGTCAAGGCTGTTATCTGCCTGACTCTGGTTGCCGACTTTCCTCAATTCATTTGAAACTTCCAAACGCAAATCGCCCCGTCGAGAATGAGACCAAGCCATCAGGGTTTTGACGTACTTTTGATTCTTAGCGGATAAGTCGGATTGCAACGCAATTTCGCAGGCATCCAAAATTGCCGAATAGTCAGCAGCCGATTTCGCGGTTTGCGTCTTGGCATAAATTCCGTCGATGAGTTTTTGTTCATCTGACTGAGCATTAAGGCAAATTGAAATCGCCATGACGGCTATGCAAACGACAGCTCGACAGACGAAAACACTCACGAAAAATCTTCGGCTTGGCATGGTAGTTCTCCCTCCGTGGTGATAGACATCTCGCAAAACTCAGACAAAAACAGTCCTTGCTAAATCGGACCGGTCGTAAAATACAACCGCCGAAAGTCAGTTTTTCGTAGATGTCAAAACAAAATAATCCTGCAAATTACAAATGGTCTTACGCTTGTGGCTTGGTCATGCTCAATGGATCAAGAGCCTTGTCGAGTACGTCTTTTGCCAGCACTTGTTGTTCCTCGCAAAGTTCACGCACCGTCTTGCCCGTTTTAAAGGCGTCTTTGGCGATTTTCGCCGCCTTGTCATAGCCAATCAACGGATTGAGACTTGTGACCATCGATAAACTTTTTTCGACGAACGACTCACAGACATCGGCGTTGGCCTGCAATTCCGCCGTGCAGAAATCGTAGAACGCTTTGGCTCCGTTGGCGAGTAAGCGGACACTCTCAAGTGCCGTATGCCCCATAACGGGCATCATAATGTTTAGTTGAAACTGTCCGCCAGACGCGCCGCAGACGGTGATCGTTTGGTCATTTCCCAAGACCTTGGCGGTGAGTTGCATCATACTCTCGCACATCACTGGATTGACCTTGCCGGGCATGATCGAACTTCCCGGTTGACGGTCGGGCAACAAGACCTCAAAAAAACCGCAACGTGGTCCCGACCCCAACCAGCGAATGTTGTTAGCGACGTTGAACAAGGTCGTAGCGATGGTTCGCAAGTGACCATGACAATCTACGAGGCCATCGCGCTGGGCATTGGCCTCAAAGTGATTCGTGGCTTCACAGAAAGGTACGCCAGTTTTTTGGGCCAAGACTTCGGCAACCCGATGCCCGAATTCTGGGTGGGTGTTGATCCCCGTTCCAACCGCCGTTCCCCCCACGGGTAATTCCAAGACGCTTTCAAGTGCTCGTTGGGCCCGTACGATGGACAACTCAAGTTGTCGCGCGAAGCCACTGAACTCTTGTCCCAGGGTCAACGGCGTGGCGTCCATCAAATGGGTGCGCCCAATCTTGATCACTCGCTCCCACTGGTCGGCCTTGGCCACCAAATCGCGGTGCAAGAGTTCGAGACTTGGGATGAGAGTTTGTTTGATCGAAAGACCAACCGCGACGTGAATGGCCGTTGGAAAGGTGTCGTTGGTGCTTTGCCCCATGTTGACGTGGTCGTTGGGATGGATCGGTTTTTCGACGGCAAATCGATCTCCTCCCATGATCTCGATTGCTCGATTTGCGATAACCTCGTTGCAGTTCATGTTGCTGGAGGTTCCGGATCCGGTTTGATACACATCAATTGGAAACTGATTGTCAAAACGACCTGCCGCGACTTCGTCGGCGGCTTGAAGCATGGCCGAAATTTGATCGGCATTCAATCGAACTTTGCCGGTTTCGGAAAGTTTTTTCAAATCTCGATTGGCGACCCCGCAAGCGTATTTGACGAGCCCCATCGCTCGAATCAGTTCAACCGGTAATGTTGTGCCGGAAATTGGAAAATTCTCAACCGCTCGCTGGGTCTGTGAACTGTAGTAGGCCAATTTGGGGACTTGAACTGGCCCCATCGAATCGATCTCGGTTCGCATTTCAATTTCTTTGGCGTCTTTGTCGCTCATTGTCGCGGAATTCATGTTTCTCCAGATTTGCGATATTAAAATGTGAAAGCGTTGTTTTGGGGCTCCTCTGACCGTGCGGCCCCAGTTCCGCTATCATACCGAAAACAACCGATTTTCTATAGATGAATCAAACCATTTTTTTTCAGCATGAAGTAGCGAGCAATGGACAAATTTTACGAACTGCGACGCAGTTATTCTTTGCATGGCCTGGAGGATTGCGACTTGGTGGATGATCCAGTGACCGAATTTCGCCGTTGGCTGCAAATTGCAATTTCGGAAGCCCCCGAATGGTTCGAGGCGACCGCTATGACGCTGGCAACTTCCGATATGCAAGGTGCAGTTTCTGCTCGAATTGTGCTACTGAAGTCCCTGGAAAACGATGAGTTTCAGTTTTTTACCAGCTATGAATCACGGAAGGGCCAGCAATTGGCGGGTAATCCCCATGCGGCCCTGATATTCTTTTGGCCCCATCTGGAACGCCAGGTCCGTATCGAAGGGACGGTCACTCGAACCACGCGAGTGGTCTCCGAGGCGTACTTTTCTAGTCGGCCCCGTGGCTCTCAAATCGGGGCGGCTATTTCACGCCAATCTCGAAATATTGCAAGCCGCAGTGAGCTGGAATCGCGGGCGACAGTACTCGAGAAGCAGCTAGCAGGAGCCGCCGTTCCTTGCCCTGAAACGTGGGGAGGCTACGCCCTGTCGCCGAGGCGAATTGAGTTTTGGCAAGGCCGCTTAAATCGATTGCACGATCGGATTTTGTTTGAGAGGGGTGAAAACGGCTCTTGGGCACGCTCTCGATTGGCCCCGTAAGTCCGGCATCGCGAAGCTAGCAACCTGACGCGAAAGCATTGCCCGTGCTGGCAACCGCAAATGGCAGCTTTTTCCCTTGACGCGACAAGTGACAAATCCTAACTTCCGCGCCATGAACCGAGATTTCTTCTCTCTATCTAGGTGTTGCGTCGTCCTCGGAGCAATCTTAATTTGCTTCTGGGAGTTGCGGGACGTGTATTGTCAAGACACAGCCAAAGGCTCTCTTCAAAGTCTGGTTGTTCTCAAGAACATGAATGTCATCACCGGAGTCGCTCGCGCGAATTTCGAAAAGACAATCGTCGAGCAACCCAATGGAAGCCGCATCGTGTTGATGACCGATCAAGTTGCATTGATTTGTGATTCTTACGACGAAGTCTTTGAATTCCAACGATCTCAACTCGATCCCGGAGACCACAATGGACACGAGCAGTTGTTTCGTTGGTGCATTCGGTATCAGCAACTTGATGCGGCGCAGCGGCTAATCGACGACCTGCAATTCACACGTATGAGCCCACAAACTCTTGAAGCGTTGAATACTCAGTTGGTCGCCTCTCGCGCGGCGCAAACGCGAACACAGACGCCGACAAATTCTGCTTCGGTCCAAATCGCCAAAACCGCGATGACTTCCGATGCGAACCGAAACGCTGGAACCAGTGAGCGAATTCCGTCATCCAACGAGCCGGTTGAGGACTCAATGGTGCAACTGGCAGCCTTTTCCAGTAACACACCCGCAGGAAATGTCTTGGCCTCGCCTCAGTCTGTAACGGCTCGGGAACTTGAAGCGGCCCTGCGACACATGCCGGAATTTGGTATTTCCAGTTTCAAGAGAGTTGTCGAGCCGATCTTGGCCAAAAACTGTGCAAATGCAGGTTGCCATCAAAGGCAATCGGAGACTTTCCCATTGATGACGATGGGAGCCGGAGTCGCTATCCCCCGAAGAATGAGCCAGCAGAATTTATATCAGGTTTTGCGCTACGTAGGCGATGGTCTCCCCGAATCCAGCCCGTTGTTGGATCGGGCATTGACTGCTCATGGGCCCCAAGACGTTCCCGCTGTTAAATTTGAAACGCGCGAGCATCTGGTATTGCTGGAGTGGGTTCAACTCATGGCCGAACCCGCGCGACAGGCACGTATTCCTCAAACCATGTTAGACACGGAAAATACAATTCGTTCTCAAAACGATCGGCCATCAATCGAAAAAGCAGCAATCCTCCAAGTCGGAGCGATTCCCACGTCGACACCGACCGACTCAATGTCCCCTTTCGATAGAATAGCAAGTCCTGCTAGTCAACTTCCCGCGAAAGCAGATGGGGCTTCAGAAATTCGACAAGTCTCCCACATTCAATCGAATGCCCCGCCGACTATACCGGACCTTCGATCAAAAGGAAGACAGTCACAAGTCTCCGATCCCTTCGATCCAGAAGTCTTCAACCGAGAATTTTTTAATAAGAAACCTTTGCTGGAAAAATCTTTCCAAGAACCATCCGGTGGCCAAACGCCGACAAGCGAAACGACAACTCACGATGTCGGTCAGATTTCCATCAGCAACACAAATTCATTTTCGGCCGCAGGCAGCGATGCGAAACGCGATTAGTTTCGAAGTGATCTCATTGCATATTGGCGACGGTTTGGCTTCAGAACATTTGGCAAAATGAGGAACATATGTCGTCAGGATTCGACCACCGACTTCCGCCCCCTTTAAGCCCGCTAAATGTTTATCCAGTGACGGCAACTCCGGGCCCACCTCAAATTCAGGGCGACCAAGAGCCATTGGTGTTCAGCGATCAAGTTACAGGAGTGTTTTGCCCGCGATGCCGCGAAGAAACTCGGTTTGCCGACTTGTACGGCACTAAAGTAGTGTGCTGTCCATCGTGCAAAGGGTTTCTGACTCGCGGCGAAGAGTTTCGGGAATTGGTCGCGAAATTGCGAAAACAATATCGCGGGCCGGAACTACGCCCTCAACCGCTTAACCATTGCGAGATGAAAATCTCTTGCCAATGCCCGGTTTGCGAAGGCCCGATGGAAACACATCCTTACGCTGGGCCGGGTGCCGTCGTCATCGATTCCTGTGCCGCTTGCCGTGTCGTCTGGCTCGACTGCGGCGAACTTCTAAAGATCAAACGCAACCCCGGTCGCCGATAAAAATTCCAACTCAGAATGGTCAGGAGCGGAATACTTTTATCATGGTACGCACACGAATCGCTCGACCAGCCGCTCTTATTTGGGTTAAGCCATCTGGTCGTTCAGGGTGATGCCCACCGTTATTCGACAGTTAGCGCCCTGCAAAAGATTTATACTTTAAAAAGCGCAACGCTCCAGATTACGATTAAAAATCTACCGCAAGGTGCCGCGGAATCGGGCTCACATCTCGCATTGAGTTTCAGGATACTTGGCATGAGCGTTTGACATTGCTCGAGCCGCAAAACTAACACCCGGGCTACGGTTTACAGATAATCACATTGGAAGGGCAATGCGATAGCGAACTGAGGCGTTTGTATCTGCCTGTGAATACGCTTTCGATATTGCCCTTTCTGGACTACGCGATTTCATTCTTCACACTGGATATGCTGATAAGAATCCATATCTGCAGGATGCCGATTTGGATTTCCGTCGAAATTTGATCAACGTGCCGCCTGGCGAGTTTGACGCTACATACTGCATTACCTTCGCTGAGGACTTCTCTCGCGGCGATACGCACAACCGAGTAGTCGGCCTGATTGAAGACGCATCCAATGTTCACCCTCACACTTGGACAGGCCAAGTGATGCCAAATCGAGGTTGGGATTGTGGAGTAGTGAGTACCTTTTAGTTGTGAGATTTGTTAGACTTAGGCGGTGATGATGGCAGAGTTTGTCGTCGAGAATTGTTTTTAAGGGTTTTGTGATGTTGCGTTGTTTGTTCCTGATGATGTGCCTCGTCGTAAGTCAATGCGTCCCAAGTCTTGGACAAGAACAGCGGACGACTCCTGTGCGTGGTTTGCATGAGGCATCGCCAAGTTGGTTGTTGATCAAAGACGCAACCGTTCACACGGTGTCGGGGGCGACATTGGAAAAGGCCCAGGTCTTGGTTCGCGGTTCAAAAATTATCGCCGTAGGCGATCAAGTGACGGCTCCGGCGGGAACGAAGATTATCGACGGAACAGGGAAGCATGTTTATCCAAGTTTCATCGAGCCCTTCCTACCTGTTGCCATTGATAGTGGAGCTGCGCCTAGCACCGCATATTGGAACGAGATGATTCGACCGGATCGCAAAGCGGGAACGGCTGGGATTCCAGCGAGCTTAAAAATTGACGAAAGGCGAAAGGCGGGTTTCGGTGCTGCTCTGATTGCTCCCAACGATGGAATCGTCCAAGGTTCGAGCGCGGTATTTTTGTTTTCAGAGGGAACGAGCAAGGAGACGTTGCTTCGCGAAGACGTTGCGATGCATTTAACCCTGACCCGCGATTTTCGTTTTGGCGGAGGAGGACGTTCTGAAGGAGGACCGACTTCGCCAATGGGTGCCTACGCCCTTGCTCGACAAACGATGTACGATGCCCACTGGTATCGAGACGCGTGGCGAGCCGCGAACGCCGACCCAAGTCTTCCGCGTCCCGAGAAAAATCAGACTTTAAAATCACTACTCCCCATGATCGAGGGGCGATTGCCGGCGATGATAAAAACCGGCAACGAGATTTTCTCCTTGAGAGCTGCTCGATTTGCTAAGGAGTTTTCATTGCCGTTCATCCTCAAGGGGCACGGAATGGAGTACCGCCGACTTGATGAGATCGTTGGAATTGGCGTGCCGATCATCGTGCCGATTAATTTTCCTGACCCACCGAATTTGGCGAGCCCGACCGATGCCTTGGATGCATCCCTCGAAGACTTGATGCACTGGGATCATGCTCCTGAAAATCCCGCTCGGCTGGTGAAGGCGGGTGCAAGGGTCGCGTTAACCGCCGAAGGGCTGGAACGCCCTTCACAGTTTCTCGAAAACCTGCGATTGGCTGTCAAGCGTGGGCTCACTGAGACGGATGCATTGAAGGCAATCACCCTTAATCCGGCAACAATTTTGGGTGTCGAGCAGCAAATCGGCTCGATTCAAGTTGGCAAGATCGCCAATTTGATTCTCACCGATGGCCCTTTGTTTCAGGAGGAAACGAAAATTGTGGCGCACGTGGCGAGTGGCCAGTGGTTTGACTTCAATCCGCCTCCATCTCGAGAATTCGATGGAGTCTGGTTGCTGGAAGGTGTCGAAGCCCCGGAGCGACTCTACCTGACGGTTCGTACAAAACCGACTTTGAGCGCGAGTGTTTCCCTTGAAGACCCCACTGGCTCAGACCTTAATCCTGTCGAAGTTAAACGACCACAATTCTCGGACTCGCGACTCTCAGGCCGATTGAGTTTTAAACCCTTCGGCCAAGAGGGGACGGCTTTACTGGGTGTCCAAATCGATTTGCCGGGTGAAGGACAAGCTGCGGCCTACCTTCCAAGTGGGCGTTCTCTGGAGTGGACAATCAAACGAATCGGCGACGCACCGAAAAAAGATGCCCCCAAAACGGATACCGAACCTAAAAAAGAAGATGAATCCGTAAATGACCAGCTGCCCGCGTCGACGTTTGCCGACGAGGAAGAATCTGCTGATGCAGAGTGGGACGCGATCATGACGTTTGCGATGAGTCATACCGGACACAATCATCCAATGGGAGCTTGGATGTTGGACTACTTCCAACAACAAGACCCCAGCCCTGGGCGAGGAGGTGGCGGCAAGAAAAAGCAAGCGACCGAGCCAAGTTCATTTCCCGTTAATTATCCGTTTGGAGATTTCGGTCGCTTGACCCCGCCTGAACAACCGGCCCAATTGCTGATTCGAAACGTAACGGTGTGGACGTGCGGACCTCGGGGTGTCCTTGTTAACGGCGCGGTTTTGATTGAGAACGGGAAAATCAAACAGGTCTACGCCAACAATGAGCCGTTGCCCAAAATGGATGCCATCGATGGAACGGGAATGCACTTGACTCCTGGAATGATCGACTGCCATTCGCATATGGCGTCAGATAGCGGTATTAACGAAGTCGGCGGGGCAATCACGGCTGAAGTTCGAATTGGCGATTTTATCGACTGCGATGACATAACCATCTATCGGCAATTGGCGGGCGGATTGACTGCTGCCAATATTTTGCACGGCTCGGCGAACCCGATTGGCGGACAAAATCAAGTCGTTAAACTTCGCTGGGGACTCAATGACGAACAGATGAAAATGACCGAGGCTCCTGCGGGAATCAAATTTGCTCTTGGCGAAAACGTCAAACAGAGCAATCGTCGCGGTTCAGAACCTGCAACTCGCTATCCCCAAACGCGGATGGGAGTTGAGCAATTGATGCACGATTCCTTCCAAGCAGCGATTGAATACCGCGAAGCTCATCGTCGCTATCGAGAAAATCCACGGGGCATTCCGCCTCGAATTGACTTGCGCAAGGAAACGATCGCCGAAATCGTAGAAGGTACACGCTGGATTCATTGCCACAGCTATCGTCAAGACGAAATTCTGGCCCTGATCCGTGTGCTCGACCAGTACAAGATCACCATCGGATCGTTCCAACATATCCTTGAGGGCTACAAAGTTGCCAATGAGATCGCCCAACATGGCGGGACCGCAAGTGCCTTCTCGGATTGGTGGGCCTACAAGTATGAAGTGATCGATGCAATTCCTCATGCCGGCGCGATGATGCACCAAGCTGGTATCGCGGTGTCGTTTAATTCTGATAACAACGAACTCGCTCGCCACATGAATCATGAGGCGGCCAAGGCGGTTCGCTACGGCGGAGTCAGTGAAGAAGAAGCTCTGAAATTTGTGACGCTCAATCCTGCAATTCAATTGCGAATCGACAAATACGTCGGCAGTATCGAACCAGGAAAACAAGCCGACTTTGTGCTATGGAACGGACATCCGTTGGCACTTTCGAGTCGCTGCCTTCAAACATGGATCGACGGGCGGAAGTATTACGACCGCGCTGATGCCGAGGCCCTTGCTAAGACACAACAAGAACAACGGGCTGAGTTGATTCAAAAAGCACTTAAGATCGACAGCGGAAGGCGACCATCGCGAGCGGAGGCTCTGGACGAGTCGTTGTTGTGGCCGCGGTTTGATGAGTACTGTCATGGCCATGAAGGGCAACATGATCACTCCCACGAGGGAGTTGGTGCTAAAAATTAGTCTATTGCTTTGTAAACACTTTTTCAAAAACTCAATTCTTCTAAAAGTTCATCTGGAATCATTCGATATGCAAACTTATTTCATTCATAAACTTCTGACGACTGCATTGCTTGTTGCTCTTGCATTTTGCAAAGCGATTGTCGCGCAGGTTCCGCCACCCGCTCCTCCGCAATCCACGCCAATCGTCCTAAGTGGTGGGACGATTCATACCGTGTCCGGCAAAACAATCGAAAAAGGACAACTTCTGTTTGTCGATGGGAAAATCTCAAAAATCGGGCCCAACATTGAACTACCGGCAGGAACTCAAGTTGTTGACTGCGATGGGTTGCACGTCTATCCCAGCCTGATCGAATCGTTTTCGCAATTGGGATTGACGGAGATCGCGTCGGTTCCAGCAACGCTCGATCATACAGAGACAGGGAGCATCAATCCTAATGTTCATGCTCAAGTAGCCATCAATCCAGACAGCGATTTGTTGGCCGTGACTCGGTCGGGCGGGGTTTTGCTCGCTCTATCTGCCCCTACCGGCGGCCTAATCTCAGGACGTTCAACCGTCATTCAATTGGATGGCTGGACTTATGAAGACATGACCATACTTCCAAACGCAGCGATGCATGTGAATTGGCCATCACAAAGAGCGGGCGGGAGACGGCGACCGCGTGCAGGTGGCGACGAACCACCTGTTTCACCTTCCGACCGTGTTCAAGAGTTGCGAGACTGGTTTGAAAAAGCGAGGAATTATCAAGCACTTCGCGAGCAGCCTTCTGCCCAGCAATCTTTGGATCTGCGACTTGAGGGCTTAGGGGATGTGGTAGCAGGAAAAATCCCCTTGATGATTCGCGCAGATCATGCAGCCGATATTCAGTCCGCTGTGGCCTTTGCGGTTGAGCAAAAGGTGAGGTGCATCATTCTGGGCGGATATGACGCCGTTGAGTGTGCGTCACTATTGAAAAAGCACGATGTTCCCGTGATCGTCTCGGCTGTCTATAGAATGCCGGTGCGACGGAGTGATTCCGATGATCATTCCTACACGCTCCCGGCAAGATTGCAGGCTGCGGGAATCAAGTACTGTATCTCTTGTACCGATCGGTCTGAAACTTGGAATACTCGCAACTTGCCTTTTGAAGCTGGGACAGCTATGGGTTTTGGGCTGACGCGCGAGGAGGCTCTGAAGTCGGTCACGCTCTACCCCGCCCAAATTTTGGGTGTTGCAGAGCGCGTTGGGTCGATTGAGGTTGGGAAAGATGCGACAGTTATCATTACATCGGGGGACCCATTGGATACGCGAACTCAAATTCTCGGAGCGTTCATTCAAGGTCGACCGGTTGACCTCGCGAATCGACAAACGAGATTATTCGAGAAATATCAGAAGAAACTTGAACAGCGCAGCGTCAAATAATCGAACTGGCGTCATGACGCTGCGGTGCAAACCGCAGGTGTCTGGATTATGTCGCTGAAAGATTTCTTTGCCTAAATAGTAGGTTCATCCACGACTTCTCCGACTGCGATCGGTGTCATCGTGAACTCGTCTCCTTGGTAGTCTACTTTTATGCCGTTGTAGTTGCGGTATTCACCTTTGAGAAGTTCCGTAGCCAAGGGGTTGATGATCCGCTGTTGGATGGCTCGTTTAAGTGGGCGAGCACCGTATACCGGGTCATATCCTTCTTGGGCCAACGCCTCTCGGGCTTCAGCGGTAACTTCGAGACTTAAGCCTTGCTCCGTAAGACGACTCTCCAAAGAGCGGAGTTGGATCATCACGATGCGACTGATCTGGTCCCTTCGCAACGGATGGAATACGATTTTTTCATCAATACGATTGAGTAGTTCGGGTGCGAATCGACTTCTAAGCGCCCCTTCTACCGCCGTTCGGATTTCGTCGTCTGTACCACCATCCTCGGTAATTTTTTGTATCAATTGACTGCCGATGTTGCTGGTCATCACGATGATGGAGTTCGAAAAGTCCACGGTGTTGCCCTGTCCGTCAGTCAGTCGTCCATCGTCGAGGACTTGGAGCAAGATGTTAAACACATCGTCGTGGGCTTTTTCGATTTCGTCCAACAGGATTACAGCATAGGGTCGCCGGCGGACGGATTCAGTCAATTTGCCTCCCTCTTCGTAACCGACGTATCCGGGAGGGGCGCCAATCAAGCGGCTCACCGCATGGCGTTCCATAAATTCGCTCATGTCGATACGGACCATTGCGTTTTCGTCATCGAACATGACTTCCGCGAGGGCTTTGCAAAGTTCGGTTTTGCCGACACCGGTCGGGCCCAGAAACATGAAACTCCCGATGGGACGATTGGGGTCCTGCAGTCCGCTACGACTCCGCCTAACCGCATTTGAAACGGCTGAAACTGCGTCGTCTTGGCCGACGACTCGTAGGTGTAACCGATCCTCCATGACGAGGAGTTTAGCCCGCTCTGTTTCGAGCATTCTGGAAACAGGAATTCCGGTCCACGCACTAACGACCTCGGCGATTTCACCCTCGGTAACTTGTTCACTAAGTAGCCTGCCAGTTGTGGTTTGTTGCGTACGGACTGTTTCAGATCTCGCTTCAGCGGATTGGATCTCATCCAGCAATTTTTTTCGTTCGACATCGAGCTCGTAAAGGTTTCGATAGTCGTCCTCGCTAGGCATTTGCCCAGCCGACTGTTTGGCCTTGATGTGACTGTCGAGCTGTTCAAACCGCAATTGAACCTCGGCGGCCCGCTCGCGAATTTTCTTCACGTCGACCATGCCGAGTTTCTCAGACTCCCACTGTTCGCGGAGGCTCGCCAAAAGGCGTCGTTGTTCTTCGATTTCTTTGTTCAGCGCCTCGATACGAGACTTGACCCCTTCGTCATCTTCTTCCGCCAGTTGTCGAGCAGCGAGTTCGAGTTGCGTCAAGCGACGTTGTACAACATCAATTTCGTGAGGAACGCTGTCAAGTTCCATCGACAACTTGGATGCGGCTTCGTCGACGAGATCGATCGCCTTGTCGGGCAGAAAACGGTCGGTGATGTAACGTTGTGAAAGCCGAGCAGCCGCGACCAATGCGGAATCCTTGATTTGGACGCCGTGGTGTGTCTCGTATTTTTGTTTGAGTCCACGCAAAATCGTAATCGTATCGTCAACGGTTGGCTCGCCGACAAATACGGGTTGAAACCGACGTTCGAGCGCTGGGTCCTTTTCCACATACTTGCGGTACTCATCGAGTGTTGTGGCTCCGATACAGTGCAGTTCACCACGTGCTAGAGCGGGCTTGAGGAGATTCGCCGCATCGCCAGAGCCTTCGGCGGCACCGGCACCGATTACTGTGTGCAGCTCGTCTATGAACAGGATGATCTCACCGGCTGCGTCGGTTACTTCGCGCAGAACTGCCTTAAGTCGTTCTTCGAATTCACCTCGAAATTTGGCGCCAGCGATGAGGGCACCCATGTCGAGAGCAACAACGCGTTTATTGCGGAGGCTTTGCGGCACATCGTTCAGAACGATTCTCAGCGCGAGTCCCTCGGCGATGGCGGTCTTGCCGACACCAGGTTGGCCGATCAGGACTGGGTTGTTCTTGCGGCGTCGGGATAGGACTTGAATCACGCGGCGTATTTCGTTGTCGCGTCCGATAACAGGATCAAGCTTACCTGCTTTGGCTTGTTCAACAAGGTCAATGCTGTATTTCTTAAGAGCTTGAAATTTCCCTTCTGGGTTTTGATCAGTAACGGTAGCGGAGCCTCGCAAGTTTTTGATCGCAGCCTGCAATTCGGGAACGCGAACGGCATTTAACTCCAGCGCTTTCTTGGCGCCTGAATCGACTGTGGCGAGAGCCAACAGAAGATGCTCGGTGGAAATGAATTCATCCCCCATTTCTTTCGTCATTCGCGCTGAATGATTGAGAACCTCGCTGAATTGCCGATTCGGGTTAGGAGAACTGCCGCCTGCCGCTTGAGGCATTCGTTTTAGTTCGCTGGCGATAATTGTCTTGAGTTGTTGAAGCGGAATCTTAAGCGATTCCAAAAGCGGCACGACCAACCCATCCACTTCGTTTAATAACGCAGAAAGGAGGTGCAGCGGCGTCAACTCCGGATTACCCATTTGTTGAGCCGAACTCTGAGCAGCGGCGACAGCTTCTTGCGCTTTGATTGTTAGTTTGTCGAATTGGAAGTTCATGGAATGCCTCGGGTTGAGAGCCAAAATGTCATTGTCAACAGAAGTAAGCAAACGTTGTGCCGTTCAAGGTGACAACCGTCAATTTTTGTTGACTCAAATGACTTTGAAGGCGCGCAAAAAAGCGGTCGGTGAAAAGCCGACCGCTATAAATTTATCGACGAATCGCGGTGCTACCGAAGTGAGCAAGCGTTCTGAATCTAGTCCTTTTTGACTTCGAACTCAGCATCAATTGCGTCGTCTCCGGCTCCTGCTCCGACATCGGCCGTTGGCCCGTTGTCCGCAGCATTTTGACCGGCTTTCTCGTACATGACTTTGCTTAACGCATGTGAGGCTTGCTCAAGTTCTTGAACCGCAGATTTGATCGCGTCCAAGTCTTCGCCTTCGGCCGCCTCGCGAGCCTTCTTGATCGCAGCTTCCAATGGGGCCTTGTCGCTTTCCTGGAGTTTATCGGCGTGTTCCTTGATCATTTTTTCCATTTGGTAGCACATGTTGTCCGCTTGATTGCGGGCGCTGGCCAGTTCGAACTTGCGACGGTCTTCTTCGGCGTTGGATTGGGCGTCTTTTTGCATGCGTTCAATCTCATCGCTGGAAAGGCCAGAAGATTCCTTGATCGCCACGTGAGCCTCTTTGCCCGTTCCCAAATCTTTCGCCGAGACATTGAGAATACCGTTTTGGTCGATGTCAAATTTGACCTCGATTTGCGGAACGCCGCGCGGAGCAGGCGGAATTCCCGTCAAGTCAAATTTGCCGAGCAAGCGGTTATCGCCAGCCATTTTGCGTTCGCCTTGGTAGACCTGAATGGTCACCGCAGTTTGATTGTCCGCAGCAGTGCTGAAGACTTGTTTTTTCTCGGTAGGAATCGTCGTGTTCCGTTCGACCAATGCCGTCATAATGCCGTGTTCGGTTTCGATTCCAAGCGTGAGTGGCGTCACGTCGAGAAGCAAAACGTCTTTGCGATCACCGGCAAGTACGGAGCCTTGGATCGCGGCACCTACCGCGACGACCTCGTCAGGATTCACTCCCTTGTGCGGCTCCTTGCCGAACATTTTCTTGACCAATTCTTGAACCTTAGGAATGCGAGTCGATCCGCCGACCAAAATCACTTCATCGATTTCGCTTGGGGACATCTTCGCGTCTTTCAGGGCTTGTTCAACAGGGCGTCGGCAGCGATCGATCAATGGGTCGGTCAACTCTTCGAACTTCGCTCGTGTGATCGTCATTTGCAAGTGCTTCGGTCCCGACGCATCTGCCGTGATGAATGGTAGATTGATGTCGGTTTGCGGACGGGAACTTAGTTCCTTCTTGGCCTTTTCGCAAGCTTCTTGGAGACGTTGCAGGGCCATTACGTCTTTACGCAAATCGACACCGTTGGACTTCTTGAATTCGTCCGCAACATGGTGGATCAAAACTTCATCGAAATCGTCGCCGCCAAGGTGAGTGTCGCCGTTGGTGCTGATCACTTCGAAGACCTTCATTCCGTCGTCGTCATTAAGTTCCAACACGGAAACGTCAAACGTACCGCCACCAAGGTCGAAGACCACGATTTTTTGTTCCTTCTGGCCCTTGTCGAGACCGTAAGCCATCGCCGCAGCGGTCGGCTCGTTGATGATCCGAGCGACTTCGAGGCCAGCAATTTGGCCAGCGTCTTTCGTGGCCTGACGTTGGGCATCGTTGAAATATGCAGGGACCGTAATGACGGCCTTGTTCACCTTATGGCCAAGGTAGGACTCGGCGGCCTCCTTGAGTTTGCGAAGTGTCTTGGCGGAGATTTCTTGAGGGGTAAAGGTCTGGTCCCCAACCTCGATTTTGACGTACTCATTCGCTCCCCCAACAACTTTATAGGGGACCATCTTTTCTTCACCTCCCACCTCGGAATGACGGCGGCCCATGAAGCGTTTGACTGAGTAAATAGTTCGTTCGGGATTCGTGACCCGTTGGTTCCGAGCAGGAGCACCGACGAGAGTCTCGCCGTCTTTGGTAAACGCGATCACGCTGGGAGTTGTGCGGTCTCCCTCTTGATTGGCAATTACCACAGGCTCGCCACCTTCCATGATTGCAACCACGGAGTTTGTTGTACCTAAGTCAATACCGATAATTTTTTCACCTTGAGCCATCTTGCTCTCCATTCAAAATACTGGTGGGTGGTCGCTGAGACCGTTTCAATTCAAAGTTGTTTGGTTCGTTGCGAATCCTGCCAAAGGCTCAATCAAGCGGTCGCCCACAGGCAAAACGAGCGTGACGATTCGGCAGCAATTTCACACGGGAATTCAGAAAAGCAAAGCCCATGCCAATCGATTTGAAGTGAAAATTTGTGGATTCTGACGCGAAAATTTACGGTCTAGCACCGAATCCTTCTTAAGAACATGCCATTTTGGCAGTCGTCAACCCTTGGTACAAACTGCAATAAAACATTCAGCGAGATGCTCATTCTCGGGGGTTGTGGAAACGATTCCACTCGGCTGGCCGCGGTTAAAAGGGAAATCGCTGCCCGAGTTTTGGTTGAAAAGATCGCGAATCTGAAAGCTCGTTGCTAAAAGATGCGCAAAAGAAATTTTGTTGTAAGTTCGCGTGTGAAAAGGGGCTATTTCTAATGGCCATTCATTAGGCGTTGAGATGATCAAAAGCCCTCCCGGTTTCAAGATTCTCGAGAACTCTTTGATCGCTCCACGATCGTCGGCCACATGTTCGATGGTTTCGAATGAGACGACGACATCTACCGCTTGATCGGGTAACGGAATTTGCTCAGCCCTACCTTGCCGAAATTGGATAATTTCAGAATGGTATTTTCGCTTAGCGTACCCCAAGGCGTCGTCGGCAACGTCAAAGCCAAAAACGCTGCTGGCCTTGCCCTGAGCCGCCAACAATGCAGTTCCATACCCGGTGCCACAAGCCAAATCGACAACCGTCTTGCCGGATACGTAATCGCACGCGAATTCGTAGCGTGCCCTATGGAACGCTCCTCGCTCGTCAGAAAAGATCGGCGAATTTGGATCGCAGCGCTCCTCGCGGTTTCTGAACAACCACTCACCGTCTTGATCCCCCAAGCAGGCATCCAAAATCCGCTCCAGTCGCTCAACGCGGTCACGCAAACGAGTGATTTGCTCGCGTTGTTTGCGAATGAGATCAAAAGCGTCGCTAAGTCTTTTTGTTTCTTGATCGTCCAATTTGTGTGTCTCTCACATCAGAAAATTCTTCCACATTGTAGCCGTTCATTCCGGGAGCGGTTAAGCTGTGGTAAATTATTGGACTTCCGTCGCGTATCCCCAAAGGGGTCAGTCCCTCTCCGGCGAAGAAACAAAAAACGCAAATTCTGGCCTAGCCTCCAAAGGGGCTGACCCCTGGGGATAGGCTCTTATTGTCGTCTGATCCCAAAAGAAAGGCAACCGTTGTGAGCGAGACTTTGGATATCCTGGTTGTGGCTCCGCATCCAGATGACGCCGAGCTGGGAATGGGGGGGGCAATCGCTCAGTTGATTCGTCAGGGGCAGCGTGTCGGGATTGTCGACCTGACGACTGGCGAGCCGACGCCAAACGGAACCCCCGAACGCCGCGCTGCAGAAACACTGGTCGCCTCAAAAGCCCTCGGAGTGACCTGGCGGAAAAATCTCGGGCTACCAAACCGAGCGTTGCAGCCGACGTTGGAAGCAAGAGCTTTGCTCGCCGAACTTTTTCGTGAAACGCGACCGCGTTGGATTTTCGCGCCCTATTGGGTTGATGCTCATCCGGATCATCTGGCGGCTGTGGAATTAGTCGAGGGGGCTCGATTTTGGTCCAAACTGACGAAGACGACGATGCTCCATGAACCTTACCACCCGCCGCGAATTTTCAATTACTACTGCATCCATCTCAAACAACATTTGCAGCCAGCCTTCGTATTGGATATCAGCGATGTCTGGCCAATGAAACTGAAGTCGGTTCAAGCCTATGAAAGTCAATTCAAAAACGACTTAAAATCTGGTTTTTTCGAACGGATCGAGACAGAGGCTCGTTTTTGGGGCGCGTCAATCGGGGTGACTTATGGCGAACCGTTTACTTGTCGCGAACCCATCGGTTTGAGTGGCTTGCAAAATTTGATTTAGATTGCTTTGCCATATTGCTTAGATGTCAATTTTCTTTCTTGGCCACAGTTGTCGGTGCCGACAACAATCGATCAATTTGCCATGTTTTCACACCAAAAACGATTTCAAATTCATTCGTTAAGAACAAAACCACTGGATAAACGTCAAAGCTGCAATTCGGATTATCCAGGATGATCTCCCAAAAAGCAGTGGCCATCTGGGAATGTTGTGGGTGTGTGGAGGGGACCGAATGCAGAGCAAAGTACCATTCGCCTGTTCCGCCTCCACTACAAAATCTTTTGTACCAAATACTGGTTCGCGTAGCACACGATCACCTCGACGCCCACTGAGCATTTGATCAGAACTTGGCGTGTTTCATGAGCGACAACTCGTCGAACCAATTCGAGAAACCGAACGAACCTTCGAAATTAATTCCAACAAGAATCGAACGCGTTCACTTCACACACGCTAATTCCCGCGCGTCGTAAGTTATCGTCGTTACAATCCCCTTGGCGTCGGTTCGGGTCTTGACGTTACCCCCTTTATCATACGTCATACTGGTCGAATCGCCAAACGTATCGGTCTGTGCTGTCATGCGGCCCAGTTCGTCGTAGACCGCATCGTAGCCGACGCCGTTGGGGTCACGGGCGGACAGGACATTTCCTGCGGCGTCGTAGGTCGTCGTCGAGATTTTGCCGAGTTGGTCGATGGTTTGCAGGGTCCGCCCCGCTCCGTCGGTGAGGGAACGGGTCGTGAACCCCTCGGCGTCAACCGAGCGGGTTTCGAGGACTTCGCCGAACCCGGCCAAGTTGGTCAGGATGTCGTAACGCTGGCAAATCTATTTCACCAAGGCCAACGGGGCCGGGACCGTTCCACGGCTGGAGCTTGGCGGTCAAGACAGTCCGCCCCCCTCCGTTGTTGATCGCACGGTGAAAACACGTCGAAAAGGCATTGATTGGCTGGAGTTCAATGACCCTACGAACAGCCTGGACAGGTTCACTATGTTCCGCGTTAAACCAACGCTTTCCATGCAGTTCGTTTTAACTTGCCGAATAATGCATGTCCGTTTTCTCTATCCTTTTCTCTTCTCCTCCAGTCATAGCAGCAGAACTTGCAAGGCTCTTCGAAGAGCAATCAAGCGACCTCGGAACGCCGCCCAGTCCATCAGTCAGGGTGCTTGTCCGGCTCGCATTCCATTCGAATCTGTCAACGACGGCCATGAAGATTGTTGTGAAAGCCGGACTCACTCCCTGGCCGAAATTCTGGAACGCTTTGAGGGCATGCTGCTTAACCGACATGATGGACACTCACGGCTTGAGGCGGGCTTGCCAGTGGTCAGGCAATACCCCAGCGGTCGCCATGCGAATCTACGCATTGACCAAACACGAAGACTTCGAAGACCTTGGTGATGCTACTCAACCGATGGTCGATCATGCCTTGAGTGGTGTTGTTGGCGAGTGCGTAAATTCGGGATCGGAGAAAAGTAGCAAAAAAGTAGCACTCGGTAGCGGAATCGTAGCACATGAAAGCGACAAGAGGGCCGAAAATCCGGCAAAAAACCACATTCGCGAAGTATCGATAGCCGGAGCGGGACTCGAACCCGCACGCCCTAAACGGGCACAGGATTTTAAATCCTGAGCGTCTGCCATTCCGCCACCCGGCCGGGTTGCAGTTTCGGAAAATTAAACTTCAAAGTCGCCTTAATCAAGCCCGTAACGCAAGTTTTGGTCACTCGCTCAACAAAGACCCGAATTGAAATTTGAAAAAAACGATAAAAGTCATTTAACCGGAATGCCTCAAACAGCAAACTCATAATCAAGATTCCTTCATCATTTTGACGCCCGATTGTACACTGGAGAACTTGGTCTTTGGTAGGGAGGGTAGGACGGCGGAACGCTTTGGGAGTTGGTCTCATCGAAATTTGCTTTTGCTGCCGCAAAACGCAAAAGCGGCTGAGGCGTTGAGAAGTGGGGGCTCAATCGCCTGAGCGGATTTGGCAGTAGCCGTCGTAGCGGCGGACATCGATCCAGCCGTCGGCCACGGCATCCTTGACGGCGCAGTCCTCTTCATGCGTATGCGTGCAGTTCGGGTAGCGGCATTGATGGACAAACGGCCGAAGGTCGCGAAAGTAGCCTTCGACCTCCTCGGGGACAACGTCCCACAATTGGAATTGCCGAATCCCAGGAGTATCAATCAAATGACCGCCGAAAGACAAACGAACGAGCTCCGCAGTCGTCGTCGTGTGACGGCCTTTGCTATTCTCCTCGCTGACGGTCGCCACGCGCCGCGTCAGGCCCGGCTCTAAAGAGTTCAACAACGACGATTTCCCCACGCCACTTTGCCCAGCCACCACACTGTCTTTTCCGGCCAACAAATGCCTCAGCCGATCAACTCCCTGGCCTGTAACGGTCGAGACTAAAACCACTGGATAACCCAACTGAGCCCAAACGCCGACAAGCGGTTGTAATTCAGCGACATCAACGAGATCGATTTTATTGATCACAATCACGGGTTGCAATTGAGCCTTGTCAATCGCAATGAGAAACCGGTCAATGAGATTGGGTTTTAAGGTCGGCTCGGCAGCGCTCGAAACGATCAGGGCGAGATCAATATTGGAAGCGATGATTTGCTGGCGTCCGCGACTCGTGCGGTCGATAAAATTTCGGCGTTGTTCGACTCGCACAACGACTCCTTGCCCCGGAGAAACCTGTTGGATCGTGACGTGATCTCCAGCGACGACGACGTTTTGCAAGTCGGTTGCCAGGGATTTAAGCAGCCCTCGCGTTGTACATTCAAAGGTGCCGATGGAAGTTTCAACGATGCTGCTGAGTCCATGAACGCGAATCACTCGCCCGGCAAGGGCCTGCGATTCATCGATCTCCAGGGCGACATTGAACCCCGTGTCTTCGCTGCCAGAAATATCGCCGGTGACGGTCCGTTTTCGGGTCCAACGCCCTTTTCCGGAGACTCGCTCGGCAGTATTCAAATCCTCCAAATTGGACTGATTCGCGTCGAAATCCCGCGTCAAATCGTTTTTGCGGCGTCGAGTGTCGTAGTTTTTCTTGAACTCCGCACGGATTTTTTTCTGATTTTTATTTTTTTTCGACAAAGTTTTTGGCCGCTGGGGACCACCTGGGTTTGAAACGAAAAAGGGCTGGCTGAAACTCTTCTTGGGTTCACTTGAAACGGCGGGGTGAGCCGCAAACCGATCTCCCTAAGTCTACTTCCCTGCCCTTGGCTAGTGCTTAACGGGATCGATTCCGTCCGTCTAATTTGGCGTCAAAAAATCAATCGCAAAGAAGTTATTTCATTTTAGACAGGAAAGTACTGTTTGTCGTTCGGTCTTACTCAAAAAAATTCCGTTGGATTGCCGAAAAGAATTCTTGGGGAATCGGAAATTTTGAAGAATCGTTCTTGAAACGTTTTCGAAATGGGCCAAGAATAGACCACCTGTGGTGAACCGGCAAAACCGATTAAGCCCCGACGGACTTTACAGATGACTCCCGTTACCAAGACTTTGGTCCTCACGTCCGCAGCGTCCTGTTCCGACGCATCAACTACGCCCCATGGCGAACATGTCGTGGCGGTGTCGGAACCGCTCGAGTTTCTCCAGCATTTCATGCACGGTTCTTTCGACCGAGTCGTTGCCGATCTTCCCCCCGCACAGGCGAAGGCTTCTCCCGCTGGACACCTTCTGATCAATCTCGCTTGCACACACTCTATTTTGGATCGCGCCCCAGATGGGATTGCCGTTCTCGACAAAAACAGCCGGATCGTATGGGCAAATCAGCGAGTCAGTGAATGGTTCGAAAACCCCAATTTGGCGGGGATGGGATTTTATGATGCCTTGGGAAAACCTGAAATTCACGGTCCCGACATTCATCCCCTGATCACCGCGATCAACAAAAAAGTGATCACGCGAGCTATGCTTGCCAAAAACGATCGCTACTTCCGCTTGCAAGTGGCTCCGATTCTCGAAAACAGCGGCGACGTCGAGCACTTGATTGTGACGATTGCCGATTCGACCGAAACCACGAAACAGCGACTCAAAATGCAGGCCCTCCACGAGGCCGAACTGGCTCTCACCAGCCTGACGACGCAAGAAATTTTCGACATGGATGTCGAGTCCCGGATTGAGCTTTTAAAATATAACATTTTGAAGCACACACGGGATCTGCTGAATTTTGACGTCATCGAAATTCGTTTGTTGGATTCGAAAACGGGACTGCTCGTCCCACTGCTTTCCGAAGGGATCGACTCCGAAGTTTCCAAACGAGACTTGTACCCACGAGCCGAAGGGAATGGAGTGACAGGTTTTGTCGTGGCGACGGGGCACAGTTACTTGTGCGAAGACACCCGCAACGATCCGCTGTATCTCGATGGGTTGGTCGGTGCCAAGAGTTCGCTCACAGTCCCTCTAAAGTTCAACAACAAAATTATCGGCTCGTTTAATGTCGAAAGTCCCGATGTAAACGCTTTTACCGACAGCGACTTGGAGTTCCTAGAAAGTTTTGCGCGGGGTGTTGCGGCTTCGCTAAATACATTGGAGCTGCTCGACGCCCAGCGGACGACGGCGACCCACCAAAGTATCGAAAAAATCCATGGCGCTGTGGTGATCAACATCGATCAAATTTTGATGGATGCCGCGCTCGTGATCGAAAACTATATTGGACACGACATGGAAGTCACCAAGCGTTTGCAGCGGGTTCTAAAAAATGCTCGGGAAATCAAAACCAACATCCAAAAAGTCGGTGAAAACATGGTCCCCGCCGACGACATCCCCCAAACAATCGTCTCTCGGCAAAGTTCGTTGCTCAAAGGAAAACGGATTCTGATGATCGACGCAGACGAACAGGTACGGACGGTTGCCCACCAGTTTTTAGAGCGTCAAGGCTGCATTGTCGAAACGGCGGAATTCGGTTTCGAAGCGATTTCAATGATCAAAAACCTTGACCCAGAATTAAGTTACGATGCCATTATCGCGGACATTCGATTGGCCGACGTTTCGGGGTTTGAGATGTTGATGAAATTGCGAGAACTGCTGAAAAAACCGCCGTTGGTTCTCATGACCGGATTTGGCTACGACGTCAAACATTCGATTGTGAACGCTCGCAAGGCCGGGTTGCGACCAGAAGCGGTGTTGTACAAACCGTTTCGCCTTGATCAATTGGTCGAAACTGTCGAACTAACGATCAAGGCCCATCAGGCGAACACGGCTGATTCGGTCGGATAAAGCCGTTGGGGTTCTAAGCCTTCTCTGATCGTCATGGAATCGAGAAAATATGGACTGGCTCGTTTGGATACCAGCCTTCGTTGGCCACGTCGGGATATGTTCGTTTTTTTTCAATCGCACCCACGCGACCGCTTGGCCTCAATTCTGGCGAAAACTGATTGAAAAAATCGTCGTGTTAGGGTCGGCGTTTCCCTTGCTGGCTCTGCCGATTTGGTTGTGGATCAGCGGTTCGGTTTCTTTCTTCGCCCAAGTTCAAGCTTCTTGGCTACTCGCTGCCTACCTGTGGTTTTGTGTGGCGGCAAGTGTTTTCTTTTTGGTCACTTGGTTGTGGAGGATTAACCACTATCGCGTTCCCCAGACCTGGCAAAATCGCGGAAGTGAGGTCATCGACGCTGAACGGGAACTTAAAACTCGACTGACCCATGGGCTCCTGGCCCAGACGCTCCGCTGGTTTCCAGGAAATGAGGCGACCAAGATCAGCTTCGACGATTATCGTATTAGCCTACGGAAAATTCCTCAAGGAAGCCAACTGAAGATTTGTCAAATTACTGACTTGCACTTAACCGGGCAAATTGATGTGGCCTATTTTCGATTGCTGGTTGAACGAGTCAATCGCTGGCAACCGGACTTGGTCTTCGTTACAGGGGACATCGTAGATGAACCGCATTGCCTGGATTGGATTCCGAGCATTTTCGAACCGCTGCGAGCCAAGGTCGGCAAGTATTACATTTTGGGAAATCATGATCGTCGGATTCGTCCCGAGTCTGAACTGCGGAAGCGTTTGGTGGCGACGGGCCTGACTCGCGTTGCTGGCGAGTGGTTGATGGTGGATACTGAGGCGGGGACTTTGGCCTTGGCGGGAAACGAGTTGCCTTGGTTCGCAGGTGCTGAAGCCTTGCAGCCTCTTCCAGGCCAAACAGACTGCATTCGAATTTTGCTGACCCATTCGCCCGACCAGATCGAATGGGCCAAGCAATTTGGTTTTGATTTAATCTTTGCGGGGCACACACATGGCGGACAGATTCGTTTGCCAATCTTTGGGCCAATGATCTGCCCCAGCCGATACGGCGTGCGGTATGCAAGCGGCCCGTTTCAGGTCGGCTCGGGTTTGATGCACGTCAGTCGCGGCATCAGCGGTGATCGACCGATCCGCATCAAATGCCCACCCGAAGTCGGCTTCTTTACGTTAGTTTCTCCAGTACCAGAATCTCAGGCCGACGGTTAATTCCTTGGTGACGGTTTCGCAACACCGAGAATCGACGCGAACTACCAGAAAATACTGTCGGTGGTGAACGAAAATTTCAGGTGCATTCGCGCAAGAAACCATCGCTAACTCATTGGCTATGATTTCGATTCTGAAACTTTTTCTGAAGGTCGGATGTCATCGCTTGAAGTTCTATTAAAGGGTGCTGCGCCAAATCCTTTTCGTTTGTCACTGGAAGCCCAAGGAGATTTTGCAAAATGCGAATCGTCTTGATCTCCCCTTCGATTTTTCCTTCGATTTTTCCTTCATCGCGGGCTACATGGATGGCCCACTCATGGTCGCGAATGGCCTTTTCTCGGGCGTCGTACATCTCTTTGTCCTCCGTCTTTTCTGAAATCGAAATCAACTGTGTGCTGGCCAACTGAAACGCGGCCTCTGGAAATAATTCCAATAACCGTTCAGGTTCGTAGTTTTCGGCATGAATCAACCAGTACAACCAACGGTGCAAAGCGGTCGCTGTCCCCAACTCCGCCTCTGTCAAATTATACTTGCCCAACTCCAACGTGTGAATCGACAAAGTATCCGTTAATTCTCGCCCCGATTCTCGATCCGTCAAGGCGAACCGGTGATGGAGTTGTTCGGTATCAGTCCACAACGTCTCTTTTAGCAGGGCGATGACGACGACCGGTTTGAGTGTCGCGTACAGGTCACCCGAGCGAAGTTGCCCAGCGTACTCCTCGCACCCGTAAAACACCAATCTTTGCACCAAACCCGGACGAACCGTGATTTGAATCTCAATGTCGTAAATCGCCCCGTTTTGATCGGTGGCCTTCACGTCCAAGATGGACAGTTTGTCTTGTTCGAAGTCTTGAAGGTTGAACGGGTTGAGGATCACGACATCGACGATCGGGACCTGCGGATTGAGGATCGCATTGAGTAGGCTGATCAACGCCAATTTATTGGCTGGTGAGCCAAAAATTTTTTTGAAGGCAAAATCGTTTAATGGGCGGATTCCAATGACCATTGGGACCTCATTTTGGGGAAAAATAACGCGGGCTCAGGAAAGCCGAAAGGTAGAAATCCGGATTTTCAATCCTCAAGGTTTCCCGCCAGGGATCGGTGCCACTCGCGTCATCATACCCCTAATAGGTCGTATCGCCAAACGTATCGGTTTGGGCTGTCATCCGGCCCAGTTCGTCGTAGACAGCGTAGTAGCCCACCCCGTTGGGGTCGCGGGCGTTCGGAATGCCGCTGGCTTGCACAGCGGAAGTTTCGGATTCTCGCTAAAGGCAGTGCCCTCACACCCAGTTGTTTTTTTTGGTTTGGATTTGCCGGAGGCAAATCCAAACCAAAAAACAAGGAAAAGGAAATCGCGATAGCCTTGTGTAGCGAGAAACATAACGATCCACCGTGCGAGCCGTTGGTATTGCTACAGACGATTAGGCGCATCGCAGCGCATATGGGCAAAAACGGCGCGTCCCAAAGCGTCGCAACGGGTGGTCGATTTTATTGGAAAATCGCTTGGACATTTCCACATGGATCGCACTGCGGCAAACCCGCGCTGGATCGCTAGCAGTTTTTGCGATCGAACGTTAAGGATTAACGCTCACCACTGAGTTTGCCGGTTGTGCTGATAAATTTACCGCTTCTGGGGGTTCGCTCCCGATAGATGAAGTAGACCTAGGCCGGAAACGCTGCCATTCACAACTAAGTCTAAAAATGGGGTTCTGATCGTCGCTTGAGCAACGAACTTCCGCAAAAAGATTCAAAACTCGACCAACCTATGGCGTCTCGCCGAGCCCTTTTAAAGGCTGCGGTCGCGCTACCGATATTGAGTACCGCCAAATCGACTGTTGGTGATGATCGATTCCCGATACCGGCTCGGACCCGTAGTTGTTGCACTCCCGACAAATCGATCGCCGCTGACGACTACTGCCGAAGCTTGGCTCGGTTTGGTGGTAGATTGAGTAACCCAATTCGCCAGCTTTTCTTGCAATCTCAGCAGCCTGACGCTTTGCATTACAGCGTCATCGTGATCGGCTCGGGGTATGGTGCCTCGATTTGTGCCGCCCGCATTTCACAGGCACTCAATCCCAACCATCGGATCGCAATTCTCGAACGGGGGCGAGAATGGATTCCCGGTTCCTTTCCGGATACCTTTGGCGACGTTCGCAAAGCGACCCGACAGCAATTGATGGGGCTCGGAAAAGGCCAAGTCACAAACCCTTTGGGGCTGTTTAATCTTTCCTTTAACAACGAAGTCAACATCCTGTCGGGGAGCGCTCTAGGGGGGACTTCAACGATCAATGCCAACGTGGCGATGCGACCTCACTCGGAAACGTTTCAGTGCGGCTGGCCCGCGGCGCTGAGTGATGTCGAAGTCTTGACCCCGTTCTACGACATGGCAGCGCGACAATTAAGCCTCTCGCGCACCCCGCTTGATCTCGTCCCGAAAATCCGCAAACGTCGGATGACCGCCGAGATCATGAGCAATAACCCCGACCACTACGACCGCTCACCCGTGGCCGTGATGTACGATCACCGTTATCTCGATGACGAGATGCGTAATCAACATGGAATGATTCAGCGTCCATGTACTCTTTGCGGCGACTGCATCACGGGCTGTAATGTCGGAGCGAAAAACACTCTGGTGTACAACTATCTGCCGGTCGCCAAATGGAACGGCACCGACATGTTTACCCAAGTCCAAGTAGATCGCATCGAGAAACACGCGGGATTTTACCGGCTCCACTTGACCTACGTCGACGACTCGCATGGCGAAATCACGAGACATTCATTGGCGATCAACTCTCGGGTTGTGATTCTTGGTGCCGGAAGTCTGGGAAGCTCCGAGATTTTGCACCATTCCCAAAACGATGCATTTCAATTTTCGCCAATGCTGGGGAAACGCTGGAGTGCCAATGGCGACGTGATCGGCTTCGTATTGAACACTCCCGATGAAACCAATATTGGCGGAATCGGAAGTTGTGATCCTGGCTGCCGATGGCCGATTGGCTCCACGGTTCAATCCACCCTCAATTACTTTGATCAACCCGGCCTAGAAAACAAATTCATCATCCAGGAAGCGGCGATTCCTCGTGGCGTTTCCAATTTGTTTTCGGTGCTGTTGCGAGACAAGTATCTTGAAAACTCGATGGTGATGCTGGCAATGGGGCATGACGGGAGTCGAGGTGAATTGATTTGGAAAGACGGAAGATACCAAGTCAGTTGGCCAAACCTCAAAAACAGCGACTATCGGCAGATGATGTTCAGGATCTTCGAGGAAATCGGTCGCGTAGAGGGGGAAAGGTACAAACGCCTTCGTGCCTTTGGAGACAATCTCGTCTCTGTTCACCCCCTTGGCGGCTGCGCGTTGGCCGACGATCCACGCTGCGGAGTGGTCAACCAACTCGGGCAAGTCTTCGACGGGTACTGCGGGGGCTATGCCGATGCAACGGGTCAGCCAGCCGTTCATCACGGACTGTACGTTGCCGACGGAGCCGTGATGCCGACCTCTTTGGGGGTCAATCCCTACCTGACGATTTGCGCCGTCTCCGAGCGAATCGCCGCGCACCTTGTTCGAAACCCGATGTTTGCGGACATGTTCGCGCAAGGTTAGGTTTTTCGACCGATCGTGACGCTACCCTAAAATCGGTTTACGCCTACACTGGTGCTTCGAGATCACGCCGTTCAAAAACGCGGCTGGCGTGGATCAAAAACGCTGCCGCCAAAAGCAGCAACAAAAGGTTACTTCCCAAAGCCCCCAATTCATACATCTCGAACTTCGAGTTCCAACGCACCACAGACCACAAGCTTTCGGTCCCCCCATCCAAAATGCGGATGTGCAGGTCGGGTTCGTAAAGGCTAAAGACCGTCAAATACAACATCCACCGCAACGAATCGACGGCCAATCCCCCAACCTTGAGCATCCCCATCGCAAAAAACATCCCCACAACAATTCCCAATGTCCGCCAGCGGTAACGGTCCAAGGCCGAAAGCCAACTCGTGAAGGCCACGAAAAAGACACCGATACTGATGGTGTTAATGATTCCCGGCCAAAAAATCAGCGGGTCAATCACGTCCTTCATTCGTACGATTTCTTCCCGAGGTTCCATAAACGTCATCGGAACCTTGGGGCCGAACGGGATTTGGAATGAAGGGTACACGGTTTCCTTGATCGACGTGATTTGAACGCCGATCCACATGGCGATCCAAATCACCAGTGCCAACAGCACCGCACCAATCAGCGAGACGATCACCGGCGACCAAAAGACCGCTCGTCGGGTTACCGGTTGAGCCAGCAACATTTCCATCGTTCCACGCCCCAGTTCGCCACTGACGACATCGGAGCCCCGCACAATGCCCCACAGTGCCACAAGCATCAACACCATTGGCTCGTCAAAGGTCATCACGACTCGACCCAAATATGAGACGAGCCAACTAAACTCGACCGACGCGAAGCGATCCCAATCGCGGGGAAGCAAATCAATGATCTGCTTGAACCGCGCCGAGTCAAATCTTCCAACAATCCAAACCCGAAAAATGCAGAAGGAAAACAGTCCCGCTGCGCAAGCCAGAAAAACGACCAGCCCTTCGCGAATCGATTTGCGAATCAAGGCTCGATTCATCCATCCTCCCGATGCGTCAGCGGTTGGTGGAAGCGATCATAAACCGTTTGCAATCCCGTCGCCTCGATATAAACGTCAGACAATTGGGCCGCCGAAAGGATCGGCAGCACGTTGGCCAGGTCCCCTTCGACTTCAATGCTCACGGCATCGCCAGGGCCTTGATTGATTTTGACGAACTGTGGATTCTCGCTCAGCCCCTGAAGTCCGCTCGGAGCACGTGCCACGATGCGATGACAAAACCTTAAATCGTGAAGCGGTTGTTGATGCACGAGCTCGCCGGCCCGCAAAATGGCAACTTGATCGGCAACTTCCTCAACCTCCGACAATACATGCGAAGAGAACAGCACCGTCCGGCCTTCGCCTTGAGCCTCGCGTACTAAAGCCACCACCTCGCGGCGAATGTTGGGGTCAAGGTTTTCTGTTGGCTCGTCAAGAATCAAGATCGGAGCGCGATTTGAGAAGGCGACGGCAATGGCCAACTTTTGCCGCATCCCGGTCGACATAAAAGCGACCCACCGCGATGTGTCTAAATCCAAACGGCGGGTCAACTTCAGAGCCTGTTCGAAATCCCCATCGGGACGCATTCGCGAAAAAAACTTTAAAACGCCGCGTCCGCTCATCGAGCGGAAAAATTTTGGTGAACTCGGCAAATAGGAGACTTCGTGATGAGCGGCAACTCGCTCGCGGATCACATGTTTGCCACCCAAAAATGCCTCGCCGTCGCTTGGCGTCAAAAAACCCATGAGCAAACGAATCAACGTCGATTTTCCCGCTCCGTTAGGGCCAAGCAATCCCCAGACTTTTCCGGCAGGAACCGCCAAGGTGCAGCGGTCCAAAGCACAGAAAGCACCGAACCGTTTTGTCAATTGTTGAGTTTCAATAGCGAATTGCATGTTTACGCAAGCGGGCTTTTTCCCATCAGCCTTCGCAGTACTCCGATTTGTCCGGCGTGAATCATTTCGTGATGACCCGCAAACAGCAGGCTGCCGTAACGAGTTGCAAAGCCAAAGTAGGGTCGATCCATCGGTTCATCGAGAGCGGGACCGTCAAAATTCGGCAACTCCTGCAAGACCTGCTCGTGGACCCTTTGAAGGACTTGGAGAATTTCATTGCGGGACGGGTAGTCTTCGCGCGAAGTCCCCGGCGTTGTGCCCCGCATAAACTTTTTGCGAAAAGCACCGGACATCAATTCCGAATCCACTTCGGCCCTTCCGCGCTGCCGAAACAGACACAAACCGTACTCGGCCATCGCCAAATGGCCGACTTGCCAAGCCACCGTTGAAAACGCCGGAGTCGGTGTCCAGTACCATTCATCCTCGCCGAGGTCTTGCAACAGGTTCAGCGTGTATTCCCTCGCCGACTCAATTTGTCGAATGGCAATTGTTAAACGATCCGAAAGGCTCATGACATGATTCCGCTTGGGTTATCGTTGGAGTTTATTGGCGATCGATTTCGAAAATCGCCTCGATTTCAACCATCATGCCAACCGGGAGAGCGTTCATTCCCACTGCGGAACGTGCCCCGACCCCCAAGTCTGCTCCGAAGATGTCGCGGAACAACTCGCTGCATCCGTTGATGACTGCGGGCTGCTGATTGAAATCGGCAGTACACTGGACCATACCGAAGACTTTGACGACGCGTTTGACGTGGTTCAACGAACCGAGTTCCTTTTTCAGCGAGGCCAAGATTGCCAATCCCGTTTGCCGAGCGGCTTGGTAACCTTCCTCTTGAGTCGCGTCCTTGCCGACGACTCCCGTGATGAGGGTGCCATCGTTCTTCAAGGGCCCGTGGCCAGAGGTGTAACACAGGTCCCCCTGGATCACGACCGGTTTGTAAACGCCAATGGCTTTGGGGGCGGGTGGAAGTTCAATTTGAAGTTCTTGAAGTTTTTCTTCTGCTTGCATCGCTAGTTACCTCGGTGCTTAGTAGTTTAAAATCGACGGGAAACTCACGTTTTAACGATAACTGCGACAGGATGCAACGGTGCGAAGCGTTTCCGCTGATACTTGAGTCGCGACGGGAAATTCAATATCTTAACGAACTGGCCGCGAAACACTTAGGGCCTAACCGAATAAGGGGTCTGACCCTCTTCGGCGTGGCCAATAGCTCAATGATCAACTCGCCTCCCAAGGGTCAGACCCCTTTACGGGAAGGCTACTATTTTGAACTGATTTATCAACAGATGCCGAAAGATTTTCTTCAAGGTGCAAAGTCCCGTTACGACGTGATCGTCATCGGAAGCGGACTGGGGGGGCTAACCGCCGCCAACGTGCTGGCTCGCGAGGGGCGCTCTGTCCTGTTGCTCGAACAGCACTACAAACTGGGCGGGCTAGCGACTTGGTTCAAGCGACCGGGCGGGCACCTGTTTGATATCTCCTTGCACGGCTTTCCGCACGGCATGATCAAAAGCTGCCGTCGCTATTGGACTCGCGAGATTGCCGACTCGATCATTCAGTTGCACGGCGTCCGCTTTGATAACCCGATGTTTTCCTTGACGACAACTTTCGATCGTCAAGACTTTACGAACTTGCTCGTCGAACGATTTAATATCGAACACGACACCGTCAAAGCCTTTTTTGACACCGCACGAGGAATGAATTTTTACGACGATCAATCGTTGACGACGGGAGAACTGTTCGAAAAGTTTTTCCCCGGTCGGCAAGATGTCGTGCGGCTCTTGATGGAACCGATTACCTACGCCAATGGCTCGACACTCGAAGACCCGGCAATCACCTACGGGATTGTGTTCTCAAATTTTATGGCCAAAGGGGTCTACACTTTCCAAGGTGGCACCGATCATCTCGTCAAGTCGATGCAAAAAGAGATGGAAGTCAACGGCGTCGACATTCGCATCAACTGTTTGGTCGAAAAGATCAATGTCGAAAACGGTCGCATCAAATCCGTGACCGTCAATGGCCGCGAGATCGAAACAGGAACGGTGGTGTCCAACGGCAATCTCAAGGGGACCATTTTCAACATGGTAGGTGCGGATAAGTTCGATCGCAGTTTCGTCGATCAAGCCGAGGCCGTGCGACTCAATAACTCCAGCACCCAAGTCTACATGGCAATGAAACCCGGTGAGGAAATTGATCGAGAGACCGGTGACTTGCTCTTTTGCAGCACGGCTCCGTCGTTCCGGACTGATTTGTTACTCAGCCGCGACATCACCAGTCGTACTTTTTCCTTTTACTACCCAGACATTCGACCGGCGGGGAAGGAGCGATTTCTCATCGTATCGAGCACCAATGCCAACTACGACGATTGGGCAAACTTGAATGCGGAGGAATACGAGCTTAGCAAACGGGACTTAATTGAGGACACATTGAACCACTTGGAAAAATACGTGCCCAACTGTCGCGAGCGGATCGACCATGTGGAGGCGGCAACCCCCAAGACGTTTGAACACTACACGCGGCATTTGACAGGCTCCAGTTTCGGAACGAAATTCGAAGGGCTGGCCGTCAGCCGCGCACTTCCCGAGCAAATTCCAGGACTCTACCACGCGGGGAGTTGTGGAATTATCATGTCTGGTTGGTTGGGAACGATCAATTATGGTGTGATCGTCGCCAACGATGTGTTGAATTATCTTTCGAAGACTTCGGAATTGCCGACACCAGCGGTGCTTCCGTAAAACATAAATTTGTATTGCACGCTGCCTGAACTCCGTCAGCAGTGGGAATTTTTATTCGCGGAGTACCCCATTTCATTGAGCCGAATGTGACCACCGAAGAAATCAAAGCCATCTTGCCGCATCGTCCCCCCATGCTCCTGGTTGATCGCATCGTCGAGAGGACAGAGGACGCGATCACGTGTGAAAAGACGTTCCGAGCTGAGGAATATTTTTTCCAAGGTCATTACCCAGAAATTCCCATCGTGCCGGGCGTGATTCTTTGCGAAGTCGCCGCGCAAACCGGCGCGTTGCTGTTGTCGGGAAAAATGTCACTCGAAAATTCGGTGCCGGTACTCACTCGATTGAAGGAAGTGAAGTTTAAACGAATGGTTCATCCGGGTGACGTCGTGTGGTGTACTTCCTCCATCTCGGAACAAGTCGGACGTGCCTTTTATTTGACTGCGGTGTTAAAAGTCGGCGATGTCACGGCGGCGACGTTGACCTTCGCCGTCTCGCCTGCACCGAAGCCACAACTGGCCAGCGACTAACGAGGACGCCACTTAAAGATGAACTTTTTGCAGGTTGAAAACAAAAAATTTGTCGTCTTCGGCGTCGCTAATAAAAAAAGCGTCGCTTGGGCGATTGGACAAACGCTCGAAGAGGCTGGAGCACAAGTGATCTACGTCGTGCGCAGCGAATCACGCCGCGAGTCGACCGCCAAACTGCTCGCCGGGCGCGAAGTTCACGTTTGCGACGTAGAGTTCGAGGAACAAATTGCGGAAGTCGCCAAGGCGATTGCCGAAAAGCATCCGCAACTCGACGGGCTGGTCCATTCGATTGCGTTTGCCGATTACGAAGGGGGCATAAAGCCGTTTCACGAGACGACCAAACGACAGTTTCTGCGGACCGTCGATATTTCGTGTTTCTCGTTTATTTCTGTCGTCAATCATTTCCGTCCGTTGCTGGCGGAAGACGCTTCCGTGATCACGATTTCCATTTCGACGACCACGATGGCCAGCGAAAATTACGGCTTCATGGCCCCGGTCAAGGCCGCGTTGGAGTCATCGCTGGCGTTTCTAGCTAAAAGTTTTAGCAATTTTTCACGGGTACGGTTTAACGCCGTCGCCCCCGGTTTGCTCAAGACATCGGCGTCTGCGGGCATTCCGGGATACGTGGACGCCTATCTTTACGCCGAGCAGGTCATTCCACGCGGCGAAGCCGTGCAAACTCAGGAGGTCGCCAACGTCGCCGCGTTTTTGTTAAGCCCTCGTGCATCGGGCCTCACCGCCCAAACCATCGTCATCGACGCCGGCATGGCCATCAACTACTTCGACAACAAAATTGTCCAAAAAGTCGTCAACGAACAGTAAAACAATTGGCCGCGCGATTTAATCGCTAAATAATATGGCGTCAAAGAAGTGCCAATCGCTATTGGCATCATGCATCATTTGCGGACTGTAGTGCCTCCTCCTGTTCGTCTATTTTGATGGGGCGAAGTCGTAAACAAACACAGGAAGTCCGGCGACTCCGCAAGTTTGGTTAATCAATGGCTCAATTTCGCCCCATTTCCCCCCCGCGAGGCCACATCCGATACGAGGCATATGAACGGTCGCCTGATGATCTTTCGCGAATTGTGCGACTGAGTTAAGACATGATTTTAGTTCGTCGTAGCGAATTGGTGGGGAGCCGTCAGCACCTGGGCCGAGTTTGTGCTGCGCAATCATATTGGCAACCCATAATCCATCGCCAACCTCAACGAACTGCACCTTCCCGAGTGCAAAATCATTCGATTCGCGACGGGCAAACCACTCGCGGTACTGGGTTTCAGGACCTGGCCAGCGTTGCGTGATCGCCAACACAAAACCCTTGCCCCATCCTCCGATGTCATTGCACACGTGTGCGATGACCTTTGGGCCAGCTTGCGATGGATTCGTTGCATCTCCGATTAAGTATGTAATCGATGTCATGTCGAGAGCTGACCCTATTCAAACGGGATAATTACCAAACTTAGCGGCGCGGCTTGTCCGCGCCGTCCGGAACGCCTTGTTGGGCGCTGTTGTTGCGAGTGCCGCTGCCTGGGCCTGGAATCAGTTCAAACAGCACATCGTCGCGGTTGAAGCTGCCTGTCACTTTCGGCTTGGCAGTGTTCGCGCGCCGTGCGGTCTCGGAAACCGTGTTCTCGGTCGTGTACAGGATGAAGTCGATCATCTCGCCCACGCTTATTTTGTTGTCCTTTGGTCCGTCTGATACCGGCTTACCGGCGGCGAGAGTAAAACCGTCGGCTTTCCCTTCCATTGCCATCGCAACAGCGTAGGTGAATGGATTGACGATTTCATTTTCCTTGACGATTGGGTCGGAGGTGAGTTTCTCGTCCTGGGACGTGAGAACGATCAGATTGCGGCCCTCCTTCTGCTG
The DNA here is from genome assembly GCA_019636375.1 of Pirellulaceae bacterium. Taxonomy (GTDB): domain Bacteria; phylum Planctomycetota; class Planctomycetia; order Pirellulales; family Pirellulaceae; genus BJ22. The sequence goes on from JAHBXS010000001.1 coordinate 366,144, forward strand.
ACGCTCTTTCCACCGCTCCAACACCGGCTGCGAATTGAGGTAATCGACAAGGCCCCCCGAAAAGCACGACATGGTCAGTACGACCACGTTTTTTGCCGGTATCTCAAGAAGTAGATCGACATATTCGTCCCAGAGCAGCGTGCCGGCATGTTGCGGCATTCGCACGGGCAGTTCCATGACGAGCCCACCGAGAGGCTGTGAATCCTCAAAGCCATTCTTGCGCCCGTGGCTGTGGGTGTAAATGACAACGGTATCCTGCGGCGTGGCGGTCTCCGTCAATCGTTTCAACCGCTCCCTAAATATCGCCCCGGTAACCGTTTCCTTCGCTTGCCCCCGGCGATACTGGTCTATCGTCATAACGTTCTCAGCAAGGGGATCGACGATGGCCTCGGGCTGGCTCGCTTTCACGGCGTTCATCACCTTTTGGACGGCATCGATGCCCCTCTGCTGTTGCTCCACCGGGTCAGCGATCTTGCCCTTGCCGACAATCAGAAAGCGTGTCGTGGCTGCGTCGGTTGTCTTGCCGTCCTGGTCGCCGGCGGACGCTCTTTGAGAATCGAGGATTACGATCCCGAAACCGAAGAGCATCATCCCCACAATGGTCGTTGCGAACCTATTCGTGATGTGATTCTGCATGTGTTCCTTCCGGCCGCCCAACGACCAATCTAACCGGTTTGGCGGACCAAGGAAATGGTCTTTTGCGCCAGGGTGGTCTTGATCGAAGCGTTTGAGTTTGAAGAACCGAAAAGGTAGCCAATTCCGGTTCATTGCTTTGATTCAAGTAAGCCGCTTTGCGGCGGGGTTGGTTACGGTGGTATTGTAGGCGAAGGTGGGTTGGCGAGTCAAGTTTTTTTGTATTCCTGGACGGCAACGAAACCTAGACGATGGTCGGGGCAATTTTTTGTTTAATGTTTGAGGAGTATCTACTCATGCCAAGTTATGACAAACCCAATCGTTCCACCTATTTTACCGGCCACTTCTATGACAAGATGGCCGAAGACTTGCAACTTACCGGCAAATCGCAGCGGACGGTCCACGGTTACTTGCGGGCCGTGCGGCAACTGGCCGACTACTGCGGCAAACCATTCCCGAAGGGCCGTTTTAAAAACAACCCAGGAAAGTGGCCGAAGAAGGTCGGCGCCTACCGCCAATTTCAATCAACACAACGTACAAAACAAACCAAAACCCGCCGCCATCCGCCGCTACAACGGCACCCTTCGCGAATTCGAAAGGCCAAAATCACTCATACTGAACTTCAAGAAACCATCTTCACCGGTAAAAACCACCGGGAGGCCAATGGGCAATCGTCCGACTGTTGAGCAATTGAAATGCCAAAAGTTTGAAAACCCAAACTGGAATCTCGAAAAAAGAATCAATCACCAATCAGACAAACAATCACACTCCTGACTCACCACGCACCAACCTCTAGCCCAAACATCTCACCGAGCTTCCTGAACACTCACCGGGCTTCTTGAACAAAGGCCTTGACCTTCGGCTCCGCTCCTGCGTCGCTCCGCGAAGTCAAAGCCTTATTGGTTATCCCGTCGTTTTCGGCAGTTCGTCAAGGTCTTGGTCGCGGTCATAATGATGGAGCAGCAAGTAATCGTCCCATCCATTATCACCCGTGACAGTCACGATCATTGCCGGTGAGAATTCACTGCCGGGCAGTTTGGATTCGACGAGTGGCCATTTCATTCGTTCCCATGTCGTACAGGGATCATTGGATTCAATGAGGACGTTAACGTACTCCCCATTGTCGTTTCCAGTTTGGATCTCGACACGCTCATCCCACGAACCAGCGATTTTTCCGAAAATGTCTAACACATCAGTTTTGGTCATGAAGGAAAGGCGATCGATTTGAATCTGGCAACAAAACGTTCGAGTCATAGGTCGAATTCCATGGCCAGTTGACGACTCAGACCAATTCTAGTCGGGATAACGACTGGGTTCAGCGGGCGGGCGCGAAGGAGCAACCATTGCCAAACCGCCCGGCTCGCCCGCTCCGTTGCAACCCTTGGTTCTGCTCGTTTTCTGTTCGAAACCGCGTTCAGTGGTGGTTCTGCTCCGGGGCGGATTGAGCGATTTCAATCGTACCAGATTCATAGCGCAAAGTCATCGAACCATCGGGAGTGTTTAGGTTCAGTTCCCCAGTGTCGTAGTTCATTTCTGTAATCCGAATGCGTTCACCATCAATGGGGCCAATTCCGATACCTATACCGTTTTCGGGATACGCAAGTTCCGCATCTCTTGCAACACGCTGCCAGTCAAACATCGTATATACTCCGCGCCCTGAGTGGCTGATGACAAGCAAATAATCCCCATTGCGACTAAAGCCCATCGCGACAACGCCGCCGACATGTAGGTAGGTTTCTTTCGGCAATGATGCCTCCTGGAATTTTCAACTCTGGGACTTCGGTGGTTTGCCACAAGATTCGATTGAGAGCAGAGCAGCGATCACCCAGTCGCCGCCAAAACACTATGATTCAAATTCGCGGCCGACCGGCGACTTGGGTGCATCGCCTGGTTCGCCGAATCGTACGCTATTTGTGACCGAGGAATTCTGCGATTGATCGAACCAATGCCTCGGCTCCTGGACTCTTCGCGACGACAATGAATCCCGACCAGTTGTCCCATTCCAGCCCGACCAGGTTCTGGCCATCCGTGTAGTCGCGGAACATCTCGTCGAACCCAATAACCAGCTCGCCCACAGCTCTCAAGTCGAACTTGTTGACGATACGATCGCAGGTCTCAGGGTACCGGTCAGACTCCAGGTCAAACACTTCGTGCGTCAGACGATTGCTGGCATCGTAATGAAAGTGTCCGCGCGGGTTCGTCATCGTGTCCTACGTCGGTGTCTTCAGTGTATCGGCGAACGACGGCGGTAACGGGGCCGCCGCCAGAAAACTATAATTTGAAAATCCGCGTCATCGGCGGCTCCCGTTCACCGCATTGTTATTTGCCGGATTCTAGGATTTGCCCACGTCGTCTTTGTCAGCCTCGTCGTCCTCCGTGTCAGGCGGCGCAGGGAGAGCTTTCCATGTCATCGGCTTACCATCGGCCGTTACGGCTGTCGGTTGATCGCCGAGCAATACCTGAATTTGTGCGAGTGATGTTCCATCGGGTATCCCGTATAGCCAGATTTCATGCAATGTTGCAGCTCGTTGGGCAGCCTTTGAACGTTCCCGTTCGAGTTCGATTACTTCTTTCATGAAGGATACTTGTTGACGCTGATTCAGATGCCGACAAGCAAGGGATCCGATCAATGCGATTCCACCGACGATTACCCCGGCGATCGCGACGCCTTCTGGAAGGCGAAAAAGAGCAGCCACGAGAGACACTGCGATGACAACAGCGGAGAATCCGGCGCAGTACCCGGTGTAGTCCTTATTGAATCGTTCACGTGCTTCGTCAACGACTGTCGCGACACGTTTCGAGTGTTCCTCGAAGTGCTTTACGTGCTCGTGCAGAAATGAAGATATGCGCCAGTCTTTGTGTGTCATGCTTTTTGCAAATAACGACGGCGGTAACCGAGTCGCCGCCAAAAAACTTTGATTTCAAAATGCCGGCTAAACGGCGACTTCGGTTCACCGCTTTGTTCGCCGCTTCTTTTTTTAATTACGTTGCAGCTCGCCCATCAGACATTCGGATCGTTGCCACAGTGAGAGCACACAACGCCATCCCACCGGTAAGAGAATCCACATTTCGGGCAACGCCCGGCGTGCCCCCAGCGTGTGCGGTCAATCGGAGGTACGCGAAGCCAATCGCAGTTCGGACAGTCCATTTGGTTTGCACCTCGCAGTCCTCCACCGCACTTCGGGCAAATCCCGCTGTAAGATACAAACGAGGGTATCGGATGTTTAGATTCGATTAGTGAAATGGCGTCGTCGATGGATCCAGCTTCCGCAAGGATCAATTTGCACTGCATCACGCCGTAGCCAGTTCGTTTACGGAGCTCCATCACGGATTTTGCGTCGACTTTCTGCAGTGGAGTTTGATCCGGCATGGCTTCTGTCGGCGAACTTGTAATTATCATCGGCTAGCGCGTGATAAGTGGATAAAACACGGCTAAAACCTCGGTTACAGTGTAAATAAATTTTAAAACTCAGTCAACAAGTTGGTTTCGGGAAAAAGCTCGGCTAGCGCGGATAATCCCGTATTAACGCGCTGGAGGGCGGGCAGGTTGGAAGCTGATGGGGCGAGGTTTGAAAATGGGGGGGCTTTGTTTGGGAAATTTTTGGCGGCGTTGAAGGCTGGCGTTTAATGGGGCAGCGTTCATTGGCGTGGCGAGCATGGGCGAGGTTCGGCAGGCGGGACGCCTGCGGTCCCGGATGGCGGCCAATATGAATTGGGCTCGGGTGGTGCGCTGGTGTAGGTACGGTAGGTCTTGCGAGTGGGATGACTGCGGTGCCGTGTGGAGGGATTTCGGGAGTAAGGAGAGCGATGAGGCATTTAGTATCACCGATGACAAAATATGACAAACCAAAGGGATTCCGTGATCTGGAATGAGTGTTTGCGTTAAAGGGATGATTGATCGGTTTGATTCGATGGCTGTTCTATTCGGTTCGTTTTGGAGATTTAGTAGATGGATGTGGCCTTTTGGGGTGGCATAAATCGCGCGGGTGAGTGGTTCTGAGAAACCAGGTCGGATGGTTGCCGTGAATTGCTCAATGGGCCAGCGAATTTTGATGACGCTTCTGAGCATTTCCATCTTTTACCCAACATCTTTCACCAAAAACGATCACTGATTAAGAGTCAGAGCGGGATTTTTGATCGGACGATTGCAAGCTGGTTTTTATTGGTAAAGGATGTGGGCTAAAAGATGTTGCACGTGATTTTTTAGGGAAATTTTTGGAGCGGATGTCCATTCGGATTTTCGATAGGACTCGTCAAATTTCCATAACAATGCATTTGAGACTCACTTCGCATTCGATTCAAGAACAACCTAGCGAAGTCCCCGTTTTTACAGGTTTTCATCGTCTGCGTTGCTGTTTCCGGCTGGGGGATTCTCGGCGGATTTCTCTTCGAACTGGCTAATCAGAAGCAAAACTCGTGTTCCCAGCGGAGGGATTTTGTCGGTGTTGGCCTCGAACATCAAGTTGGACATCTCGTCTGTACTGCGGACAGGAATGTCGATCGTTGCATCTGGAAAATTCGAAACGCAAATGAAACTTCCTGAATTGCCAGAATAGATTTTTCGGTCGGAGTTCCAATCGTCGATAAATTCGCTGCCCGCAAAAATCCAAGGCAGATCCAACTCTACCTTGGTCCTCATGTAGCGGACCAATTCTTGCGAGCGAACTTCATGGGCCTCTCCATCTCGAAAAAATCGAACTTTGATTTCTAACTTTGGACCATGTGCGGGTTCATAATCCGGATCAAACCGCGCCGGATTGCCGGGTTCAATGTCGAGTGCCAGCAACGCAGCGTGGATCAATTCGGGGCGAGCGTTGGCCGACACGACCGATTCATGTTCCTTGGTATTGCGTGGACAGGCAAACATTTCGAGCATTCCAGCCCGAAGGCAAATCCAGCCTCCGACGACCACGGTTTTGTTTTCGATGTCGATCCACAGTTCGTGTCGGGGGTGCAAGCGTTGCCAGTTCTCATCGATGTCGGGCAACGGTGTGGCGTACAATTCCTCTTCATCGTCCAGCGTGGCACGCTCTGAATCAGCGTTTTCGTTTCCGGCATCTTGCTCCTCGTCGCTGACAATTTGGTTTTTATTCGGCAACTCCCCCTGCTCCTCGGATTCCTGTGAAGCTTTCCCAGGTAGTTCGACGCCTGTTTGTTTGTCGTCGCTTCTTGAGCCGTTCTTTGTTTCGGCTTCAGAAGATTGTGACGGTAGCATGTCCGTAGATTCGTCTACTTGTTTGACTTGCTTGTCTGGCTTTTTTGAATCACTTGACGGATTGTTTGGTGAACCTGTGCAGCCACACAGCACTACCAGAGTTCCAATAACGAAGGCCGTCAGCAAATACTCGAATTTCATGGGACGCCATTTCCTAAAGTTTCATTAAATCATTGCCGCCAAGACTTACCCATTAAGGAAAAAATTTGCCCCAAGTCGAGGGTGGATCGTTAGGGATATTTAATGGCTCATCAGAGAGTCGCGCGTCGAGGCAACGCATTTCTTCATCGAGCGATTTTAGCAGGGAACGAAAATCGTTGTTACCTGAGATTTCCGGATTTGCTCGAGCTTCGGCAGCATACAACTGGCGGACTTGGGAGAGTTGTCGCCGAGCAAGGCTGACGATTTCTTCGATTTCGTCTCGCCCTCGGCGGGCCGGCCAGAGCCCCTCGCGGCAGAATAAGATCACCATCGCGGCCGCTGCCCTAATCTGATGCGGAAACCGGCGAGGATCGTTTTCCAGTGTCTTGGTCACCATTGAGGTGAATTTCGTCCAAGCTTCTGTTCGACTCCAAAAATCCGTGCCTCGTTGATCGCACCAAGGAGCCAGTTTTGAAATGTCCATGTCAAATTCCTTAATTCCAAAACCGTTTCCAAGTGTGGGGCAATTTCAATGGAACGACCCGTTTCGAGATTCCTCCTCGCCGCCGGACCATTTCCACTTCGACTTGCCAGTCTTCGGCGATTAACTTCGCCGCCTTTGGCTCGAACGACTTACCAAACGCCGGATCGTCTTGCTGGAATTGCCGGGCGACAGAGTGCAGTCTCATCGCGCAGCGAACAAAATTTGCACGACGATTTTCTGGCCAAATTTGCGGATGCCCCAACAACGCGGCCAACATCCCGAAAACTCGGACTTCGTGAAGATTTAGAGGGCGGGTTTCGTCCGTTACGATCTCTTCGAAAGCGTTGATCAATTCGGATTTATCTAGGATCAATTTGATCCACTCTTGGGCCTTGGGATGCGCCCAAGGGGCCAGTCCTTCTAAAGTCTCACTCATAGTTTCCCCTATCGCCAATCGGCGTGGCAATCGTTGCAGGATTGTTCGATACGATTGATCGCGGCAGCGGCGATTTCAAAATTGTCCAGGGAGATGGCCTGACGAACTTCAAGTGCAGCGCGAGCCATTTTGATTGACAGCTCTGCGTATTCTTCATCGTCACCGTCTTCAACATCGTCTTGCACAAGGACCTTTCCAATCGCCGCAATCAAGCTGGCGTCATGAAACAATTCTTCCTTGGCGGACGTAAAGGCGGCCTTGTTGCCGGAGTTTTGTTTAAGACGTTCGAGAGTTTTCTCGAGTCTCTGCATGACGGGGATTCGGTCAACGGCCTGCGACCAATCTAGGTCACCAGTTGATTCATCGTTGACGGAGAGTTGCCCGCCACGCACCAAGTCGCGAAGTTGGTCTTGGGCGAGTTTCGCACTTTGATAGGCCTGAGGACTGGTCGTCCTACAGTTCGCTGCGGTTTGAGTAAACAAGGCTTGGGCCGCCAGCGCTGAGTCTTGCCAGCGGACACGTTCTTCATGTTGAGAAATGATCGCGAACAGCATCGACAAATCAATGAATACATAACGAGCATTTTGGTAATCGGTCTGGAATTTTACGGGGGTCGTGATCAGGGACTCCAGTTCAATTTGCAAACGTTTGACTTCATTTTCGAGCGATTCTGCATCGATCAGTTCTTTCCAGAGGCCCAAGGGGGACTCGTCAGCCGCTGCTGCATCCCCAGCCACTTTCGCTGGAGCATCGGGTGAACGATTCGCATTCACTGCTACGGCGGGTCGTTTTTCTTGGGGTTGCCCGACCAGCCCTTCGGTGAACAGGTTGTTGAAAAACGTCCCTTGCCATTCTTGGCGTTGGAATCGAGGTCGCTCGGCACGTCGGACTGGTTTAAGGGTCTCTTCATTTTGGGGGTCTTGAATCGCCGCGACAAAAGCTCCCAAAGTCAGGGCAGGCACAATCAAACCGAAAATTAAGCGATTCGCGCGTTTAAGTTCCATCGTTTCCCCAACAAAAACGGTTCAAAAGCCTCGGTCGGTGATCGGTGGCAAGAAAAATCCCCGCTTAATCAATCTCGGAATGCCACCAACCCGGCAGTTCATCGCAACCGGTAACCGACTTTCTCATTATACTCGAATAAGCCGAGTAAAGAATCAACGGCATGGTCGGCAAGAGTTCCGTAATCTTGCGACAAACTTAAACCGGCTTTTACAACACGAAACTGTTCGAAACGGCACACTCCACAAATGTCGACTTCCGAAGACCCGAAAAGCCGCCGAGATTTCTTGACGGGGTGGACTGAATCCCTCACGTCAAAAAACGACGACGGAGATGCAGGTCCTGACGTTAAGAACGATCTGTTTGCCCCCTCAAGTAATCTCCTGCAGCATTTTTCGCGACGCGCGATGGGGTGTGAATTCCAGATTTTTTTCGACCAAGCGGAAGAGAAAAACTTTGGTGCGACGGCGATGGCGGTTTTTGAAGAAATCGAGCGGCTTGAAGATGCTTTTTCCATTTACCGTTCGTCCAGTGAAATTTCCCGCGTCAATCGGACGGCACCATTTCAACCGACCCGTTTGAGCGATGACCTTGTAGACATTTTGGAACTGGGGTTAAAGATTTCGCGGCAGACAAAGGGAGCCTTTGATTTGACGTCGACGCCTCTCGTCAGAGCCTGGGGTTTTTTCGATCGGCAACCCCGCGTCCCAACTCAGGAAGCGATCGTCGATGCATTGCAACATGTCGCCTGGGACAAGGTCAAATTGGACACTGCGGCTCAAGCCGTTTCGCTCGAGCCCAACCAAGAACTCAACCTCAACAGCATTGGCAAAGGTTTTGCCCTTGACCGAGCAGCCGTCTTGATCCGTCAGTCGGGAATCGAGCGGTTCGTCATTCATGGCGGACAAAGTAGCGTGTTGGCGAGAAACTCAAATGAAGACTCTGGCGATGGTTGGGTGGTCGGAATCACTCACCCTTTGATTCCTCTACAGCGGATCGGCGAAATTTTGTTACGCAATGAAACGATGGCGACGAGCGGAACAGCTCGGCAAGGTTTTTTCCATCAAGGCCGTCGCCTGGGGCATCTGATCGATCCGAGGACAGGCTGGCCGACGGCCCACCATCTATCGGCCACCGTCGTTTGCGTAAATGCAGCCCTTTGCGACGCCCTGGCGACTGCATTTTTCGTCATGCAAACCGAAGCAGTCGCCGAATACTGCCGCCAGCATCCGGAGGTCAAGGCTCTTATGATTCTCCCCTCGGACGAATCGCAGCAACCTTGGAAAACCGAAGTCTTCAATTTCCCTCCCGATCAAATTCGTTGGGGCTAATTTGCTGGGCTCTTTTGATACTAATTCGCTGAGATTTTTTTGGCCAGAGGTAGGGTAACCACATTCGCCAGAACGTGGATTTTTCCAAAAGTTCACTACTCTCTGGGGGCCAGCGACCGTTCACCGAGTGAACGGCCACGTAGCTTTTCACTCCGTGAAAAGGCGCGCTCACCCGAAGGGGCATGACTCGGCAAACCGCTTTGAAGCGCGTCTCGCCAAAACGGGAATTGGTTCTGTTCCAACGACGATCACGTATAACCGTTCACGAAAAGTAGAAAAGTAGGGTGCATGCAGCAAGTCGCCTAACAAATTAAGCTGAATCAGGCTAATCGCTTTCCATCACAAATGACATCTCGACCTTTAACCGAACGACTTGCGAAATGCACCAACCCCCAAGTTGGCCATCAATTCTGTGAACGGGTACAAACAAGTGAACGGGTATAAAAATTGGGCGGAAAAAAATGAAATTCAATTGAATGCCGATTGCGCACAAGGCATCATCGACAATCTCAAATTCGGTTTGTGGGCAGAGTAGTCGTATTATTTTTGGTAAAAGAATGGGGGTAAAAGATCAACCCAACATCTTTTACCCAACTCCGTAGTGATCTCCCCGTTAAAACCGCCAAGTCTTATGCATTTCCCAAGTCGCGAGTTCTGGGCAAAATGTCTATCTGCGGCAACAACCAAGCCGCTAAACTTAACATTGCCAAAATGCAGTACCTGCGAAACCTTGGTTATCGATTCGATTGTGACTCCATTTGTCCGGTTGAGTTGTCGACCACTTCCCGTAGCACGGACTTTACGAATTCAGGAAGATTAGTATTGGCGTCTGTTGACATTTCTTTGAGTCGCTCATATTCGGCAACTTCTGACTCGGTCCATGTTATGTCCATCCTACGAATAAGTCTAAGTGCCACGTGAAGATAGTCGTTTGTTGATGCCCAGTAACAATTTCTACAGACGTTGGCGTCGTGAGTTTCTAGCCAATTCGTACAATGCTCGCAAGACCATGACTTTGCACGATTGCAAGAGCTGCAAACAAGCATAAAGTCATTTGAATCTACCCTCTCGAGCTGGTCACCGCCAATCTCATACGGTATTCGATGGTCGATTTGGAGATACCTCAATTCGTATCGGGTATTGCAAACAGCACACTTTTCACCGTTCGCTTTAGCGAGTGAATCCTTTAGTTCTTTTGGCCACACCGTTCGTCCGCCATCACGACCAGCCTTTACCTTTGACGGGTCCCCGAACCGATAGGCGGCGATCTTTCGTCCATTTGCCGCCGTAACCTTAAAAGTGTCGAGAGGAATTCCAAGATCCCTCACATCACGAGCTGCGCGCGGTGGATGATCGTACCCGTATTTGGTTCTCAATTCCTCGGTAGTGACGAAACCATGCTCCAAAATATGGTCAATCACTGTCTTTGCTCTTTTGGCAGTTATTGACCGGAGCTTTTTGATAAATTTGTCTGGAAGGTCAACCTTATGGATCGCTTTACGTTTTCTTGCCACGAAGAATCCTTACCATAAAGCTAATTGTGTGGACGCTGGCGTCGCGTCTACGACGGCCGCTAATGCGGGCGACAGATAAAACCCTTCGTAGGTAACTTCGTCACGCCCTAGAAGTGTTGCTTGTGTCGAACGCCCAGCTCGCAATTCAAGATGACGTAACCGTAGCGACTCCGGCATCGGTTCACCATACACTTTAGTTCCAGTGCGTCCATCGTAAGAAACGGCGTACATAATACCTCGTGAATTGAGTCGAGATAATTCCTCACAAAACTCATTGTGAGAAATAGTCGGAAGATAACGATGGTCGCGATTTCCGCAAACACCTTGGTATGGAGGATCCATATAAACCAAGTCGTTTTTGCGGCACTTGGCCAACACGTCGCGGTAGTCCATCGATGTTATTTCGGAACATCCGCGGAAGAGTTCCGAAGCAATCGCAATTCGCTGTCGCATCTCAGCGGGGCGAGCACCTCGGCGTCGGTTGTCTGGTGTGTTGTTGAATTCGCCGTTGGAATTGTAACGAATTGCGGCCTTCACACATCGCGCGAGCAAATAGAGGAAATCGGATGTCGCGTGTGTTTTGTTGAAACGCGCCCGAACTTGATCGAAGAACTCCCTTTCGTTACCCAACTGATCCTGCCACAAAGCTTCGTACTCATCGGCCAATCGAGTTGGGTGATCAATGATGTCTACCCAAAGGTCGATCAACGGTTTATGGGCATCGTTTAGCCAAAATGATTTGGCACGTTTACGCGAGGCAAGCGCGATAGAGATCGCGGCAGACCCCGCGAAAGGTTCGACGAGTCGGTCGATTCTTTCCGGAAAATATCGGAGAATTTCGGGCGCAAGTTGACGTTTGCTGCCTTGATACGGTATGGGTTGAGGAACGTCACTCGGTCCACGCATGTTGGAGCCCCCTTTCTGGTCGCCCTTGGTCAAGAGCATTTTACACGATCAAACACTCGAAGTAAAACGGTCGGGCGAACAGACATTTTCAGTCGATAATCCTTGGTGACTTTGCAACCGATGCAATGACTTCGCGACCTCTTCGGAGGCCTTGCAGCGTTTGGAGAAAATAGTCATGTTGACGCGGAGCCTTGACTTGCGGCTTGACGTGGCAAACAAAGGGCGGGACCCAATCGCCATCTTTAAACCACCTCCTCATTTTGGTTGTCTAGCGGATACTAATTCCTACCTCATCACAGAAATCCGAAACAGGGCCTGCCTCACTTCTTGGTCAGCCTCCCAATTTGTTTTTTTATCAGGGGAATGGATAGGGCCTTAACTCACCATCTCTTCGCGGCCTCCTCCGCATCGGCAAGTTCGGCGTAGCGGCGGCCGTAGCCGAGGGGGCGGATGAGGTGGGCGGCTTTGGCGAGTTCGGCTTGGGGATCGATGTTCCAGATTTCGGATGCTTCGTTCGCACCGCTCACGTCTTCTTTCTCACTTCCCACTTCACCCTTCACACTTCTCCCTTCACCCTTCAAACTTCCCGCCATGCGGGCTCGCGTGAGGTGGATGTCGGCGAGGAAGAGGGGCATCGGGCCGCGCTCGGCGATTTGTTGGGCTTCGGCCAGGTGTTTTTCCGCGAGGGAGTGCTCGCCGCGAACGAAGTGGTAGAGTGCGGCGGTCAGCAGGCCGAGGGGAAGGAAATCAGATCGCCCTGCGGCGCGGAGGCCGTTGACGGCGTCGGCGACGTGCGGCAGGTCGAGGGTCGGGACCTTGGAATCGGCTTCCAACCTGTCTGAATCATTCTGAAGTTGAGTTCCAAAGCCGACAGGCTGGATGCCTATCCCACTTTCCAGGATCGCCCGGATCAGCCCGACCCGGGCGAGCGTCAGGTGATCGAGGGCGATGTCGAGGAGGTTCATTTCGTTGTCGATCATCCACTTAAGTGTCGTCATCGCCCGGCGTTCGACGTCGGAAAGGGCTTCCGAGATTCGAGATTTGGAATTTGAGAGGGGCTGATCGAGCGTCTCAGTACGACGGACATCTTGTACGTCGGTGCGAGCGACGGACTGGAAGTCCGTCGTACGTCGGGGCTGATCGAGCAAGTGCTGCCACGCGGCCTGTTCGGCGGGGGCCAGCAGCCAGTCGCAGCAGCGGAAGCCGCGCAACGAATAGAGCAGGTCGAACTGCGGCTGCCATTCCTGCTGCATCCGTTCGGCCTCGGCGAAGAGTGTACCGGCTTCGGACCGCTGGCCGGACTGGTGCAAGGCATCCGCCGCCGTGGTGCGACACATCATTCGCATAAACGCATCGCCGCTCTGGTCGGCGTGGGTGATCGACTGGCGGGCGTCGGTCACGGCGTCCGGCAACCGGCCCAGCGCTAACTCTAACTCGCTCAGGTTGCTGGCACTTTGTGCTGCGTTCCTCCAATCAATCTGCTGAACCAGCATCTTCATCCCGGCACGCATCGGCTCGAGCGCTTTGGTCAAACGGCCGAGGGCACGAAGGCGGGTTGCGGCCTCGTTCAGCAGCCAGGCTTGATCGGCGGCGGTCAGGTTCGGCGACACCTGGCTCCACGGCCCCGAGGACGACGGCACGAAGAAGGCCGCTACCGCCGCGAGGTCCGCCCCGATCGCCCCGAGTTTTCTCGTGCTGTAGAAGCCGTCGCTCCCCGTGCCTCGGAGGATGCGGTCGCGGTAGACATTCACGCACGTCTCCTGGTGTCGTTCGGCGAGGCAGCCGTGGGTGACGGCTTCGTAGAGCGGGGCCAAGCCGTCGAGGCCGTCCGGGCGGTGCGGCGTCGTCTCGCACAAGTAATCAAACAGCCGCGAATGAGCCTCAACGAAGGGTGAAGTTGGAAGGGTGAAGTTTGAAACTCCGTCGTTCACACTTCTCAGTTCACCTTTCAGGCTTTCTGCAAAATACTCGCGGATCAGCGGGTGCGCGTCCACGGTGCCGTTGTCGCTCTGCTCGATCAATTTGATTTCAACCAGTCGCGCCAGTGCCTTCCGCCAATCTCGGTCCGAGCGCTGTTTCCATACTTCGCTCAGCCCGACAATCTCGGCGGTTCGAATCGCATCCAAACAACCAGCCGATGCTGGACGGTCGAATAATCCCAACATGCGTAGCACCGAGAGTTGCAATCGCGCATCGTCGTCGCCCGATTCGAACCACTTCTCGTAGGCTTCGATCGATTTGAACGCATGGCCATACGGGCGCGTAGCGTCGTTGACGTATTCATGGTCTGCATCCGCCAAACGGAGCGTATCCCTGCGGCGAATGTCACCGTTTTCCGTCAGCCGGAGGTATTGGCCGACTAGAAACAACGTCAACGCATGTCCGTGAACTTCTTCACTCGCTTGTTGCAGTTCCTGGTCGTCGGCAGCAATCGTGGCCGCACCGGCTCGCGTGGCCCCGGCGTTGAACAGCACCTGCGCCCCGGCCAGCGGTGACAGGAACGTCAAGTCGTGGTCAATCGCCGAGCGTCCGTAATGTTGCTGAATCTCGGTCACTTTCTCTCGGGTGGTGACGACGACCAGGCCGGTGTTCTGAGCCACCAGTCCGCGCAGCAGGGTTGCCATGCCGGCATCCTTGAGTGCTCCGTGCATGGATCCTGGAGGATATTGCAGCGGCTCCAAACCATCGAGCACTAACAACGTTCGCCGCTCGTTGATCAGTTTCACCAGCCGAGTGGCTCGTTCGTCGGGACTGCCCAACGTGGGATCGGGATCGCCCAAATCAATCAACGCTCGGTTGATGAAGAACTCGGCGGTGGCTGCGGTTTGGTCGCGAGTTCCCTGGCTGTAGAACGACCAATCGATCACACGTTCGGCACCTCGCCAATTCTTGAATGCCAGTTCCGCCATCCAGGTCGCGACCAGCGACGTTTTGCCTTCGCCCCCTTTGCCGCGCACCACAACCACATTGATCCGTGGATTGTTCCAGGCGTCGTCCAGCACCGTCAGTTCGTGCTCTCGTCCGACAAGCTGTTCGGCGGTATGGGACAACCGTGTGGGTGGAACGTCGATCCTTCGTTCCAGTGCAGGCAGGATCTCGACCAGATCCCGCAGCACGGCAGAACTGAGTCGCTCGGCGTTGAGGAACTGGCCTCGATCGCGTCCCAGGGCACAGATGCGAGAGTAGTGTTCGCGTTGGGCTTGTTCCTGAGCGGCATCATGCACGAAGCGATCTTCGCGGGGACACTGGCAGATGGCCAGATCAAAGTCGGTGGGACGATAGACAAAAATGGGTCGGCCGTGATAGATGGCCAGATAGGCTTCCCATTGAGTGTAAGAGAACTGGGGATCGGGTTGGGCGAGAGCATCCGCAAGCGGGGGCAGCTTGGTTGGCAGGTCGGGGTACTTTTCCAACAGTGCCTGGACGGCGACCGTTTCGGGAATCGCACCGACGGCTTTCCCGATCAGATGGACCACCCCATCGCAAGCTTGAATGTAAGTGTCCAGCTTCTGCAAGGTTGTGCCATCGGTGACCACAAAATCTTCCTGGACCGCCACATCCAGCGTCGGTCGCTTCAGGTCGCCTGCCAACAGTTTGCGGTAACATTCGAATTCGCTGCTGACGGCGGAGAGAAAAAGTTTTTTGTTCATATACGAATTAAAGAGGGGTGGCGATAGGGCAGCTATTTTTTGGTATCAAGAATTGCGACTTCTCCGAGGAAGTTCATTGTACCGTAATCCTGGAAAACGTGCTGTGGTTTTTCCGAAGTCGTTGGAAACACACGGGATATACGCTCCTGCTTTGTCAAAGATAAAAGTTAGGGTTGATGTGGAAAAGCTACGCCGCTGGGGACAGCGGCGGCTACAGTAGGTCAGCCTGTCCTGAGGCTGACGCGACACCCTAAATTTCAATGTTGACGGACCACTCTACAAGGTTTGAGTTTTTGTAACGATTCACGGAATTGTCGTTCAAGCATAACCAATTTCCGCGTTGGGAAATCACTTATTCAAAGCGGATTGCTGAGGCGTGCTCTTTCGGTGAGTACGCATTTTCACGGAGTGAAAAGCTACGTGGCCTTTTCACGGAATGAAAAGTTACGTGGCCGTTCACTTCGTGAACGGTTTCCGCTCCCCGGAGCGCGGAGAAGTTTTGGAAAAATCCACGTTCTGGCGAACGTGGCTACTGATTAGAAACAAAGCCTGGTTCAATTGGGGAGAGACGTTCGAGGATCAGTCGCTCGGCCAATTGGTCGTCGATCTGGCTCAGATCGTTGCGGTTACCGATCAGGGTGTTCAGTATTTCCTCTTGAATTTCCCCCCGCAATTTCGACGTTGCATAGGGGATCGAGTGGAACATGATCATCGAATAACGAGGGATGAACCGATCCGGGAAACGGCGTTCGAGTTCGAAGCCAAGTTCTTTTTTTAGTTGAAAAATGGGGTCCAGCACCGAATCTCGCATGGTAACGTAGTTTTCCAAAGCCATGTCGGCAATCGCGTTGCCATTGTCGATTCGCATCTGCTCGAACTTGGTCATCACCGCCGGCCAATCATCACCATGTTCGCCAAGTAATTCAAACAAAACGCCACAGTCCTCGAAACCGGCGTTCATCCCCTGGCCATGAAACGGAACAATCGCATGGGCGGCGTCTCCAAGCAGTAGGGCATCTCGACCGTTGGTCCACTTCGTACAACGGACCGTCCCGAGGACTCCGGTGGGGTTGCCAAAAAATTCTTCCGCCAAACTTGGAATCAATGCCGAAGCGTCGGGGAATTGTTCGCTAAAAAATTTGTTGACCGCTTCGGGAGTGGTCAACTCCGCAAAGCTCGGCAAGCCTTCTTTCATCAAGAACAGCGTGACAGTGAAGCTGCCCCCAAGATTTGGCAGAGCAATCAGCATATAACCATGCCGCGGCCAAATGTGCAACGCATTTTTTTCGATTAAATAACTGGCATCGGGACCGGGGGGAATCGTCAACTCTTTGTAGTCGTGATCCAGCCAATCTGTCCGCCAAGTACCACCCCCGCTCGTTACAACGGCGTCTCTGACAACGGAATTTGCACCATCGGTCCCGAGTAGAACGTCGTACTCGACCGTGAATGCCTCTCCGCTGACGTGATCGACGAACGTTGCCAATCGTCGTTCGATGTCAACTGCCGTACACTCGGTGTTGAATCGCAAACGAACATTGGGCGCTTTGTCGGCCTCCGCCAACATCCGCAGGTTGAGTTCGCCGCGAGAAACGGAGTTGATCACCTCGTGAGGCCGCTGGCCATAAGATGAAAGCTCAAGTGGTCCGTTGAGCGGATGCAACATTCGCCCCCGCATCGGAATCAAAAGCGGTTCGACTTGGTCAAACACTCCCGCCATTCTCAACGCGCGGATGCCTCTTTCGGCAAGAGCCAGATTGATCGAGCGTCCCGCTGGGATGACCGTTGTTCGCATGTCAGGGCGTTTCTCAAATAAATCGACGGTGTATCCCAAACGCCCCAGCATTACTGAAAACAGCGAGCCAACCAATCCCCCGCCGACGACGAGCACTCGTTTTTGAACGTTGACCATTGAATATCCTTAGGCTTCAAAAATCTGTACCAACCGATTCACGAACCGTTCGATTTCGGCAAACTGGTTATAAAGCGGAACAGGAGCAGCCCGAATCACGTCCGGTTCTCGCCAATCTGTTTCGAAACCCGCCAGATCGAGTTGTTCTTTAACGATCCGCCCCGATACTCTTGGGTCTTCGACACGCAAGGAAAGTTGGCAGCCCGGCCCTGGAGGGGTAAGAACTGTGATTTTCCCGGCTAGTTTTTCTGCCAACTGAGCGCGGAAAAAAGTTGTCATTTGTTGAGTTTTTTGCGACAGCGGTTCCATTCCACCGGCCCGGCGGAAGACATCCAAAGACGCCCGAATCGCCGCCAACGAAAGGATCGGCGGATTGCTCAACTGCCAGCCTTCTGCCGTGGGGATCGGCTCGAAAACCGTTTCCATGCGAAACCGCGACTGTTTGTCGTGTCCCCACCAACCGGCAAGTCGTGGAAGGTCTCGATTGGCCACATGTCGTTTGTGGACAAAACAACCGCCGACGGAACCAGGCCCGCCATTTAAATACTTGTAGGAACACCACACGGCAAAGTCAGGCCCCCAGTCATGCAGTTGCATTCGTAAATTCCCCGCCGCGTGAGCCAGGTCAAATCCAATCGTGACGCCGTGGCGATGAGCTACAGCGGTCAGGCGTTCGATGTCGAAGACTTGACCGGTGTAATACTGCAGACCCGGCAACAGAACGAGGGCCAATTCATCGGCCTCGTCGGCGATCTTTTGAGCGACAAAATCCATGTCTAAGGTTACTGCGTTAGCGTCGGGTTCTAAGACCACCAAGGCATCTGCCGGGTCGAGACCATGCCAGCGAATTTGCGATTCGACAGCGTAGTGATCGGAAGGAAAGGCGTGTCCTTCGATCATGATCTTTCGTTTCTTCCCCTGCGGACGGTAGAAACTCGCCATCATCAAGTGCAAGTTCGCCGTCAACGAATTCATCATCACGACTTCTTCATCACGAGCCCCCAACAAAAACGCCATCGAGGAGGTCAGAAATTCGTGGTACGGCATCCACGGAAACCGCCCGGTAAAATGCCCACGCACTCCCAGACGACGCCAGTTTTCAAGCTCTTCGTTCAGCAACTCCGCCGTCTTGACCGGTTGCAACCCCAGCGAGTTGCCGACAAAGTAGACTTGTGGCTCTCCTCGATCAGTCGTCGGGATGTGGAACTCCTCACGGAATCTCCGCAAAGGATCAATCGCATCAAGTTCCGCAGCCGTTAAATTGGTTTCCGTAAAATTCACGAGTTTGAATCTTTCAAAATCAGTTCTGGACATTCCCTCACAGGATACACGATAGGCCGAGAGGGAGCGGCATCGATCTGCCAAGCGGGGACCTGCAAATCGACCCAATACACTCCGTCGGTCACCAGATCGGGGACAAAAATCATTTCGGTGATTGTGCGTTGCGAGCGTTTTTCATCGATGATTTTTCGCGTTTTTGGATCGACGCCCCAATAGGCACAATGACTCCCCATCTCCCCCGCATCATTTTGCCGATCCACCGAAGGCAAATCAAGTAACAAATGTTCAACGGCCGTCGTGTTCAGCCACTCCACCGCCTCACGAGTTAAAAACGGAACCGGATCGCTCAACTCATATCGCCGATTGAGTTTGTCCAACGAGTTGGGAAGTGTGCGAACGATGAGAAACGTGATTGCCGACAGTGGAATTCGCAGACCATCAATCGCGCGCGTTGTTGCAGAGGCGAGCGTTGAAGCCGTTAACACTTGATCCGCCGATTCGAGCTTTGGCGAATAGCTTTCTCCGGAGGTTAATCCGTTTTGGGGTTCGACACTAATCACCGCCCCCCATCCTTGAGTGCCGCGAACGAGCGAGCCAATCGCTTGTGGTTCAATCGTAATATGTCCGACGGTTTCGGTGTGAGTCCCATTGCAGTGCGGCACGATGGTCACGGTATCGAAGTTACAACCGCCCCCTTGTCGCATGTCACCGATATAGTCGCCGACGCGGACAGGTTCCTTGCTGGCGTAACGGGCCGAGAAATGATTCGGTTGCTCCGCATCAAAAGTCTGTGTGATCGCCAGCGAGGTCCCCCGCTCCAGATCGACATCGAAGACCCGCTGGCCTTGGCTCGCAAATTGGCGTTGTCGCTGTTGATCCATGAAAATCGCTGGTGTAAAAGTCGTTTCGCAAAGCCTCACTACTGCAAAAATGATTCCTTAAAGGTTACATTAAAAGTGACTTTGATTTCAGGGGAGAGCTATGAATTTGGATTTAACGGGGCGGCGGGCTTTGGTGTGCGGAAGTTCACAGGGGATTGGGTTGGCCGCTGCCGTGGAGTTGGCACAACTCGGGGCCACCGTGACACTGTTTGCCAGAAATGCCGAACGGCTGGAAACCGCTCGCAATTCTCTGCCGACCCCCAGCGGTCAGAAGCATGAAACGTTGGTTGCCGATTTTGGTGATCTGGGTCAGCTAAGTCGTGCGGTTTCGGAAGCGATCAGTTCGAGAGGTAGTTTCCAAATTCTGGTCAACAACACGGGCGGTCCACCACCAGGTCCGGCACTTGACGCGGACGTTGGGCAGTTTTTAGATGCGTTTCGTCAGCATTTGCTCGTGAACCAAACATTGGTCCAGTTGCTTTGCCCTGGAATGAAGGAGTCTCAATACGGACGAATCATCAACGTCATTTCGACCAGCGTCAAACAACCTATCGTCGGGCTCGGTGTCTCGAATACCGTTCGCGGAGCCGTGGCCAATTGGAGTAAAACCCTGGCGACGGAGTTGGCACCGTTTGGCATCACCGTCAACAATGTACTGCCGGGTGCTACCAAGACCGCGCGTTTGGACTCCATTATTTCCGACTCGGCGGTCAAACGGGGGAGTACGAACGAGGATGTCGCAACCGGGATGATGCGTTCAATTCCGGCGGCGCGGTTTGGCGAGCCCGAAGAAATTGGTGCCGCCATCGCCTTTTTGGCCAGTCCCGCTGCCGGCTACATCATCGGAATCAACTTGCCCGTCGACGGAGGGCGAACTCAATGTCTGTAAATACTTCGCGCGAGGTTACGTCCAAGTCTGACGCGACAACGATGCTCAAGATCAGATCGTTTATCAACGGAGAATTTGTTGAACCGTCAAACGGCCAGTGGCTCGACAATTACGATCCGGCGGTTGGTGAAGTCTTTTCCCAAGTCGCTGATTCGCCGCGCGAGGACGTCGACCGTGCTGTGGCTGCAGCGAGTCTGGCCAGTCGCGAATGGTCACGACTGGCCATCGAAGGCCGCTCGAATTGGCTCAACAAAATCGCCGATGGGATTCAAGAGCGGTCGGCAGAGTTAGCCGCTGCCGAATGCCGCGATAGCGGAAAGCCGCTTAAGCTCGCCCGTGATTTCGAGATTCCGCGGGCGGCTCAGAATTTTCGTTTCTTTGCGAGTTTGATTGCCGGTTCGTCCACTTCTGCCCATGACTCGCCGATCGCGTTGAATATTACTTTGGCGCAGCCTTGGGGGGTCGGCGGCACGATTTCGCCTTGGAATTTGCCGTTGTATTTGTTCACTTGGAAAGTCGCTCCGGCTCTTGCGGCGGGGAATTGCGTCGTGGCCAAGCCTTCGGAGGTAACGCCGTACACCGCATCGCTGCTGGGGGAAATCTGCCAATCGGTGGGGCTTCCGCCGGGAGTGTTGAACATCGTTCAGGGAAGCGGAGGGACGACAGGCCAAGCCCTCGTCGAACACCCAGGAATTCGGGCTGTGTCTTTCACTGGCGGAACAGCAACCGGTGCGAAAATTGCCGCCGCAACGGCCCCGCTTTTCAAAAAGGTTTCGCTGGAGCTCGGAGGCAAAAACCCCAACATCATTTTTGCCGATTGCGATTTCGAAAAGATGCTGGCGACGACCTTTCGAAGTTCCTTTCAAAACCAAGGGCAGATTTGTTTGTGCGGTTCGCGAATTTTGGTCGAACGGTCGATCTACGAGCGGTTCCGCGATGCATTTGTGAGTTTGACCGAGCGAGCCCGGGTTGGCGATCCGCTGGACGAGTCGAGCGATTTGGGGGCCGTCGTCAGTCGTCCGCATCAGCAAAAAATTCTCGCGGCGATTGAGCGAGCGAAACAGGAAGGTGGCCGCGTCTTGACCGGAGGGACCGCTGTCAATGTTCCTGGACGATGTGCCAACGGTTGGTTTGTCGCTCCCACGATTATTGAAAATCTCGCTCAGTCATGCAGCACGAACCAGCAAGAAATTTTTGGACCGGTCGTCACGCTTCAGCCTTTCGATAACGAGCCCGAAGCATTGTCACTAGCCAACGATGTTCCCTACGGACTGAGCGCCACGGTTTGGACCTCCGATGTCAATCGTGCGCTGCGAGTCGCGGAACAAGTGCAAACTGGGGTCGTGTGGGTCAACGGGTGGCTGGTCCGCGATCTGAGAACGCCCTTCGGTGGAATGAAGGAATCGGGCGTGGGCCGCGAAGGGGGACTCGATTCGCTAGAATTCTGGACCCAGAAAAAGAATATTTGTTTGTGTCGAAACTAATTTGAATTTTTTGAACATGATGAGCCAGCAGAACAATACGACGATCGATTCACAGAAGGCACCGGAACCAGTCGGAGCTTACCCCCATGCGCGGCGGGTCGGCAATTTGCTGTTCATGTCCGGGGTTGGGCCGCGCAAACGGGGCACGAAAGAGATTCCCGGCGTCGTCCTTGATGCCGATGGGAACATTGTCGAGTATGACATTGTTGCCCAATGTCATAGCGTTTTTGAGAACGTTCGCACGATTGTGGAGGAAGCGGGTTCTTCTTGGGATCGGATCGTTGATGTGACGGTGTTTCTGACGAACATGAAGCGTGATTTTGCGACTTACAATGCGATTTATGCCGAGTACTTTCGAGACTCGAGGCCCTGCCGCACGACGGTCGAAGTAAACGCCTTGCCGACACCCATCGCTATCGAACTTAAATGCATCGCCACGATCGACTGAAAGACACCCGTTGATGGACGTTAGCCATTTCCCCAAAAATCCGGTCATCGATATTCACACGCACATTTTGCCTCGTGAATGGCCGGACCTTGCCGAGCGATACGGCTATGGGGGCTTTGTGCAACTGGTACATGACCAACCGGGTTGTGCCGACATGGTAATCGACGGGAAATCGTTTCGAAGGGTTGAGGAGAATTGTTGGTCTGCGGAACGACGGATTGAAGAGTGCGAGCAACACGGCGTCGATGTGCAAGTCCTTTCGACGGTGCCGGTCATGTTTAGTTACTGGGCCAAGGCCGAACATGGTTGGGATTTGTCGCGATTGTTGAACGATCACATTGCCGAACTTTGTCGCCGCTATCCGCATCGATTCGCCGGATTGGGAACGGTACCGATGCAGAATCCGGATTACGCGATCAAGGAGCTTGAGCGGTGTGTTCGCGATTTGGGGATGGCTGGTGTTCAGATCGGGACGAACGTCAACGGGATGAATTTGGACCGGCCTGAGTTTTTTCCGTTCTTTTCGGCGGCGGCGGAGTTGGGGGCTTGTTTGTTCGTTCACCCGTGGGAGATGATTGGGGGTGAGCGGGTCAAGAAATACTGGATGCCGTGGTTGGTGGGAATGCCTGCCGAATCGTCGCTCGCGATTTGTTCGTTGATTTTTTCTGGAGTACTTGAGCGCCTGCCTAAACTTCGGATCGCGTTTGCTCACGGAGGAGGCTCGTTCCCAGCGACTTTGGGGCGAATTCAGCATGGTTGGGAGGTTCGCCCCGACTTGTGTGCCGTAGACAATCCATACCCGCCAAGAAAATACGCCGCGCAGATTTATTTGGACACGCTGGTCCACGACGCCGAAGCATTGCGATTGCTGATCGGGTTGTTCGGCGTCAACCGTCTCGCCTTGGGGTCTGATTACCCGTTTCCGTTGGGAGAACTTCAACCTGGACGCCTTATTCGCGGAATGGCGGATTTGAGCGAGTCAGATCGGTCTCGTTTATTAGGCGGAACCGCGTTAGAATGGTTGACGGGCAAGATTCACCGATAAATCCTCGGAAATCTTCACGCAACTTGGCGGAATGCGTTAAGCATTTGGTTGCGTTAAAAAAAAGAAGGCTTTGACTGCCTCCACTACCTAACTACCGACGAATTCGAACCGAAGAACCGCACCCAGCTCCGGAATTCGCCCCTAATTTTGATCAATATTTGGAAATTTACGCATGGCCAAAAAAAGACGTTCCTCCAGTTCAAATTCTTTTGATACTGAGGCAGGCAAAACACTTCGATTTTGGATTGGGTTTGGCGCTACGTTGGCGTTCATTATATTAGGCGTCGCGATTTGGAATAAAGACCGCTGGTCCGGAAACACTGACAACATGGGATCAGCTCGGATAAAACCGGTCCCTCCCAGTGAGGTCACTCGCCTAAAGCAAGAAGCGATTGAATTGAGCAGTCGCTTGAACGAACAAAAAACGACCGTTCGTGTCGAGCGTTTGCAACGCCAAATGGATATATTTCGAACGATTCTTGTTTCTTCCAAAGAACCAGTAGAAATTGAATTTTCCAAACTGGGTTTCATTAACGCTTATTCAGGGCTGTTTGCGATTAATGAGTCGCGGGGCTTGGAGTTAAACTTTGTTGATGACGACACAGAATCGTTAATGGACAAATTCCGCAAAGATGAAAGTGCCAAAGTTCGACGTGCTGCCTATCGGGCGCAACTGCAAGAACCGATGATTCGATTGGGGACGCAAGACGTTTCGAATGAATTGATTAAAAACATTGAGGGTTTGATCGACGAAATCGCACTGAAGTTTTTGAACGACTGGCTGTTTATCCAAGACATTGCTCCAATGTGCGATATTTACAAACTCAAACCGGAAAAGGCGTCGGCCAATGCCCAGATCATTCGCCACATCGTTCAAGCTTGGAAGGAAACCACCGATCCCAACATCAAGGCCTTTATGGCGACCATGCTCGACGAAGCCAAACTTATCGAGAGCGACTATTACACTCACTTTTTAAAAGTTCCGGCTCAGGACGAAACCGCTGGTGAAGCACTGATCGACGCCCTTCCTGCGATCTTGTCACAGAATTTGGGTGCGACAGGGGTCGATCGCGTTCTGACCGCTGGTGAACAATTCGAAATGAATGAGTGGATAGCCGGTGCCAGAACTATTTTTACGGCAGTCTTGGACCACTTAGGAAAAAACAACGTCCCCCGCAGCGACGAACTTCGAACGAAGGCCGAATATGGTCTGCAACGAATTGGACTGCTAGGCAAGACTTTCGACTATTCGGCGGTCGATATCAAAGGCAAAACCCACAGTACGGAAGACTTGATTGGCCGTACGACTCTGGTCATTTTTCTCGATAAAATTGAAGACGTAAATTTAGTCCAACCGTTTAAGACTCGCTTGGTGACGATGGGTAAGTTCGGTTTTCATTGTCATATCGTGGTGTTGAATGACGTTGCCGGCCGCTATTTCGAACTCATGCAAGAGATGGACCAGTCATTTTCGTTTTTCGTTGACTCTAAGGCATCATCGGACTTTTTCAAGAAGTGCCCAATCAGCGCTGCTCCTTACATGTTCATCATCGATAAACAAGGAAAAGTCATCGACGTCAATGTTTCGTTTTCTCGATTGATGGACGTTGTAGAGAAAACGACTTTCGGCTCAATTGGTAATTAGATCGACATCCGACCGAGCAACTGGGACGGTTCAAAAGCCACCTTGTCTTAAGCGACGGATCGATTTGTGTTTGGCTATTGCCTTAATTTTCCCGCCGACGTCTCGGTTGCCAACATGTCAATCGCGTCGCGGGTAGCCTGTTCGATTCCTTGCCTCCAGTCCTGTCGCGCAAAATCGAGATATTTTTGCTGCTCGTGAGCAAAAATAATTCCTCGCGAGCTATTGATCACCGCCCCGAAACCGCGATCATCAAAGGCCCCTACGACATCGGCGGCGGTTCCCCCTTGAGCGCCAAAGCCGGGAACCAAAAAAAGAGTATGCGGCATGCGTTGTCGCAAGTCGGTGAGTTGATCTGGGTAAGTAGCCCCAACCACGGCCCCGACGACTCCAAAACCGAACTCTCCCCGTGTGACCGCCGACAAGCCTTCGACATGATCAGCGATCATTTCAAATAGAGACTCTCCGCCGATTTTTGATTCTTGTAAATCGCGACTACCTGGGTTCGATGTTTTGACCAAAACGAACAAACCCGCTCCGACGGCGACCGCCCGCTGTGTAAACGGCTCCAGCGTGTCGTAGCCCATCCAAGGGTTGACGGTCAATGCATCGCAACCCCAAGGGCTATGAGGTTTCTTTCCCAGATAGGCCGCTGCGTACGCCGCTGCAGTCGTGCCAATATCGTTTCGTTTTCCATCCATGAGAACCATTAATCCCCTGGACTGCGCGGCATCGACAACCCGCGCCAATGCCAACATCCCGGCAGGCCCCAACGCCTCAAAAAAAGCCATTTGCGGTTTAATCGCCGGAACCAACCCTGCGACCGCGTCGATGATTCCTCGCGAGAATTCTTCGAAGGCCCATGCAGCAGCCTCTTGTGACTGTTCAAGTCTGGACAACCTATCCGAGTAAGCTTCCTGTAGCGTGGGTGGCAATTGATCCAAACGCGGGTCTATCCCCACAATCAGAGGTGTTCTCTTCAATTGAATTTCGGTTATCAAACGATCTGCAAAATTAGGCTGCGAGCCAAGTGATGCTGGTTGGTCGATTAAATTTTTAACGTCCGTCACGCTGATTAATTCTCCCGAATTACTTTAAAGAAACATGTGGTTCCAATCCCGAATTGACGCTCGACTCAAAACTCATGTGTGTACATCAGCTTTGCTTCCGGTCGCCCCTCATCGTACCACACAAATCATTTTAAACAGGGACGAAGAATTCAGCCGGTGTCGCGGACCCGATGGCAAGACAAAACAACGCTCAATTGTAAGCCGCCAGTTTTCGGATTTTGAGATTGGCATTGGCAGCCCGTCTCAGGAACCTTCAGAAATACTCAAGAACCTAAAAGTCTGGAAGGCTGAATCGCGTAAAAGTCGCGTTGTCCGACTAAGAGCCTATCCCCAAAGGGGTCAGACACTCTCCGGCGATGAAACAAAAAACGAAAATTCTGGCCTAGCCTCCGAAGGGTCTGACCCTTTTGGGGATAGGCTTTAATTTCCGAGAAATCGAGACGTTGCCAAGCCCCCTGCCACGATTGCCTCAGAATCTGGTATAATTTGGAATCAAAACGGGGCGTAGCGCAGCCTGGATTAGCGCGCTACCTTGGGGTGGTAGAGGTCGCAGGTTCGAATCCTGTCGCCCCGATTTTCAAAAACCCTGCCAAACACGCTGTTTTGGCAGGGTTTTTTCGTTTTTGCCTTCAGTCGTTAAACCGCAATTTTTGCCAGGAAGTGACTGAAAGTTGCCAGAATTGACTGTAGTTGGTGCAACCAAACTTTGATCTTCTAGGTTGTTGGCCTCAGATTGGCCTTCTTCCAATTTCATCGCTGTGGATAGCGGCAAACATGGTAACGCGGCAACCGCCCCGGCCACATCCAACAGCCGTGGGTCGGTGTAGACGTTCATCGTCAGCCCGATATCCGAATGTCGTATCGCCTGCTGAGCGGTTCTCGGTGCAACTCCGCCCTTACTAAGAACCTATCCAAAGCCCCTCATTCGAGCACGTATAAAATACGCGCATACAAAACGGAGGCATACGAGGTGGTTTTGTAGTTCTTTACCTAGCAGATGAGAGTCTCACAGAATCGATTGAGCCGCCTATAAGTGTGTTCAACAATCCAGCGGTTGGCCTTCCTGCGCCGAATTCGTTTCATGTCATTGGACTCTTGGCCCCTCGATTCAATATGGGCAATGAAGCCATGCACGGATGAAAGCGTTTTCCGGACGGCATTTGAATCAAACGTTAAAAACGAGTGCCACAATCTGTCCAGTTTCTGAAAAAACCAGCTTTAAAAAGCTTCGGGAGGTTAGGGATGCACCGTCTCGATTGAGCTTCAGATCAAACAAGACTTTGCCAAGTTGCCCGCCCGGCACCCCTGGCAACCAGCCATGCTGCACCGACAAAATTGAGCCGACGATCTCCTGAGCAGTTGCGCTTGGGCCTGGGTGCCCAATATTGCGTTTGAACGCGACCAAGGGGACTGTACAACCAAGTTTGCTCAGAGCCTGGGCCTCCTTCAAATCTTCTTCAATGGTCCCCGTGCCGTTCAAGTTAACGTGACCAAGGTGGCTGAATTTTATGCCGGCCATGTCGCACGCCTGCAAGGCAGCATCAGCCAACGAGTCCACAAAATTGGAGTCAGAAAAATCGCAGAACCGTCGGCAATAACCGACAAGCTCGGCCAATGGGACAGCGCCACGCTTTTGCACCGATTCAGCGGATTCCAGAGTCAACGCAGCCGCTCCTTCGGCATGGACGGTTCCGCAGCGCCCCTCCTCAAATGCCCGCAACGAATGAGCTGGTTCCTGATGTTCGCAGCTAATATTGCTCGGGCCGCGATAAGCCATACTTACCGGTGAAATTCTCGAACTCGTCCCACCGGCGATCATTGCGTCTGCCCAGCCGCGACGAATAATATTCGCCCCTTCCACTATCGCAAAGGCGCTGGAAGAATTGCCTTGGCAAACACTGTTGTTTGGGCCACGTGCATCCAACGCTATCGAGATGTGAGACGCCGCCATGTTGGGAAGATACTTGAGCATCCACAACGGCTGGATCTGTGGCAAGGCCGTTCGGCCCCACGACAAGCTTGTCACTTCACCCGATGACATCACTGTTTGAAAGGCCGAAATTAACTCTTCGGGCTCAGCTTGAAAAGTCTCCGCGCCAAACACGCACCCCAAACGGTCGGGATCAAAGCAGTGATCTGGAAGGGGCTGACCCGTCGCTTGTTCGAGGGCCATCGTTGCGGCGACGTAGCCGAATTGAATCTCTCGGCACATAACCTTAAGTGCCTTGCGAGGTTTGACAAATTGCCTCCCGTCGAAATCGTCAAGCCGCGCTGAAATCTTCCAGGGAACTACGGCACCATTCAATTTGGGGTCCGGCGTGATTCCGCAGACCCCATTTCGCAATGCATTCCAGAAATCGTTCAGTCCGATTCCTATCGGCGAAACGACCCCCATTCCCGTCACATAAATTCGCGAATCATTCATCGAATTATTTCAACTATTGGGGCTCGTAATCGTAAATGCGATAAGTCTTGGTTCTTTTGGCTCCGCCTCGTTCGAGTGTAGCCCGCGAAAGGTGATTCGATTCCAGCACCCAACTGAACTCAGCATCGTTGACGCCCCATTTCAAAATTTCTGGCGCGACATTGTTCATCAAAATCAACCCGACGCCCCAGCGTTGATATTCTGGAACAACGTTTGTGCTGATCATCCGAATTGAAGTCAACTTCTTTTTGCCAAATAAGATTTTTAAGAATCCGAACGGGAACAACCGTCCATTGATTGCCTTGATCAAAGGATTGTAGTCCAGCATTCCAAAGACGCAACCCACCGCCTTGCCATCCTTCTCCGCGATCTGTGTCAATGGAGCCACGATCAAATGCTTCATGCCATTTCCCATGGCAACAATCTCCTCTTCAGACAACGGGACGAATCCCCAAGTTCCAGGCAAGGCACTATTGTAAATCCGCATGAAATTCTCCAAGTCTTGCCGAAAAGACTTTTTGCTGACCGGTCGGCAGGTCAAACCCAATCGCTCTTGGGCCTGCTCTGCGATCCTGATGACTTTCGGGTCAATGGTCTGAAGCATGTCAACGCTTCCCCAGAAGGCATACATGTCCTGCGCCTTCTTAAACCCAAACCCTTCGATTAGATCGCCATAATACGGTTTGTTGTAGGTCATCATAAACATTGGCGGCGAGTCGTAACCCTCAACTAACAACCCGCACTCGTAATTCATCGCCGGATTCAACGGTCCGCGCAAAACGAAATTCCCACGCTGTCGATGCCAATCGCGAACGGCTTCGAAAAGGGCCGAGGCAACCGTCTGATCATTGATCGACTCAAAAAATCCGAACATGCCACGCTGTTCTTGGTGATAGCGATTGTGAGCGTGATCGACAATCGCTGCGATTCTCCCGACGGTTTTGCCATCGCGAACGGCCAAAAAAGTCTGAATCTCAGCGTTGTTGTAAAAAGGGTGTTTGCGATAGTTCAGCAGCTCTTGTTGATTCAAAATGAGCGGGGGGATCCAATTCGGGTCTCCCGCGTAAAGTTCCCATGCGAATTTAATAAATTCACGCTGCTGACGCTTAGTGGTCACAGGTACAATTTCAAAACTGCTCATTGATTTTTTCCGGCTTCGGCCGTCGGGCAAACTTGATTTTCGATTTGTGCTTGGCCCACCATCATAACTGATTGGTAGAAATCGGCTACACTACTTCAATCGATTAGTGCAAGCGACGACAATGAATTTTTCGAGTCTTACATGCTTGCCCCGTTCAGGTCTTAAGCAATAGTTGTTTTGGGCTTCAAAGTTTATGCAAGTATTACTCACAGGTGCCACCGGATTTTTAGGCAACAACCTACTCAGGCTCCTTTTACAAAAGGGCCACCAAGTCACCGCGTTAATTCGTCAGGATTCTCGCTCCCCGGCATTGGCCGATCTCGATGCCGAGTTGATCCAGATTGCCCTTGATTCGGCTGTTCCGTTAGAAAAATTGGATCGCGAATTTGATTGCTTAATTCATTGTGCCGCTGAGATTCAAATTGGACGCACCAAATTGGAGTCGAGTCGCCAAGCGAACGTTGTCTCAACTCAAGCTCTTGCTCAATTTTGCAGAACCCGTAACCGGCGAATGGTTCATGTCAGCACGGTCGACACATTGGCATATTCGCCCGATGGCCAACCGCAAAACGAATCGAACCGCCTCCCCGCCAAACCACCGGCGACCTATGTGGTGACTAAAAGCGAAGCCGAACAAATCTTTTTTGCTGAAGTCAAAGCAGGACTCGATGGCGTTGTTGTTCATCCAGGCTTCATGCTCGGGCCTTTCGATTGGAAGCCGTCTTCGGCCGAGATGATGATCGCCGTCGCCAAGATACGTCCGCCGTTTGCACCAGCAGGTGGAGCGTCTGTGGCTGACGTTCGAGATGTCGCCGCAGGGATTATCGCGGCCGTTGAAAAAGGCCGTCAAGGCGAACAGTACATTCTCGGCGGACACAACGTCAGTTATTTAGAACTTTGGCAAGCGATGGCACGTCACGCCGGCGTTCGTCCACCCCGTCTTAAATTGCCGAACTGGCTGGCCCGCTCCGCAGGAGTTTTCGGCGATATAAAGACTCGCCTTACCGGGCGCGAAACAAACGTCAACTCGCTCGCGACCGCAATGGGCCAACTTCGTCACTATTATTCCAGCGACAAAGCAGCCGACGAACTGGGATACACTTTTCGCCCTCTCGATGAATCCATCGCTGCTTGTTGGGAATGGATCAAATCCCAAGGCTGGAACAAGTAAACCGCAGAAACCCAACCTACGGTTTCTCTTATCCCTTGCCCGTTTCCACGCGGAAATTTTCTGGAACGCTGCGAAGATGCAAATCTCGCTGCGGATATGCAATTTCAATTCCAGCGGACCGGAATTGCCGATTGATTTCCAAGTGAATTGCCGTGACCACCGCAACTCGATCAGACAATCCAGCCAAAAAAATCCTCAACATCAGGTCCAGTGTACTATCACCAAACGACTCGAAAGACACAACTGGCGAAGGGTCCGTTAGAACGAGCGGATGATCTTTTGCAATCTGCAGCAAAATCGCCAATGCTCGTTCGACATCGGCATCGTAGGCAATTCCCACTTTAAGAACCACCCGATTCACATTGTCCGTAAGGGTCCAATTCATTAATCGCCCTGTTACGAATTCCTTGTTTGGAACAATGAACTCCTTGCGATCCCAATCAGTAATCGTCGTTGCCCGAATGTGGATTCTGGAAACGACCCCAGTGACGTCATCAACCGTGACAATGTCACCAACCCGCATTGGACGCTCAAATAAAATAATGAGTCCGGCCACAAAATTCGCAAAAATTTCCTGCAATCCAAATCCCAAACCAACCGTCAATGCCGCAACCAACCATTGAATCGAATTCCATTGCAGGCCAACAATTTTACTTGCCACAAAAATTCCGGTTCCTAGCAAGAAATAACCGCTCAAGATTTTGAATGCGTTTCTGCTGCCGCGATCCAATGGCAATCGTTGCAAAATGGACAACTCCAATGGCCCTGGCAAATTTCGGCTCGCCCAAACGGCAATCAACAACACCGACAGCCCGCCAAACAATTGCCCCAACGTAAACGGCTGTTGTTTGAGGACTTCTCTTGTTCTCAAGCCATCCGGTGTCTCTACAATTTCCGAGACCGAGACAAAATTGGACCACAGCGGCGTCCGCGTGAAACCTTGTACCGCAGGAACAACATCTTTCCAAATCCCCCAACTTACGACCAGAAACAAAACGATAATTCCGCCCCGCACGAACTGGAAAACCTGGCGCTTGACCAAAGTCAAGTCGACGGCTGGTTCTTCGATGATTGGTGGGACAGGAATCGCCCCGCTGGCTCCATCTTCGGATAAACTCGTTGTGGTTTGCACAGCCGCTTGTCGTCGTTCACGAGCCTGTTGGAGAGCCAGCTTTCGTCTTGCTGCCAACGTCCATTTTAGAATCAGGGCGTATAAAATTACCAAACCAACGGTTGCGGCCAAACTTCTTTCCAGTCTGGACATCAACTGTTCAGCCGTATATTGATACCCCAAAACCGACAGTATCGCAAAAAATATTGGCAGCCAGACGATTGGCCAGTACCATGCCCAGTGAAATCGGACAGCCAGCCCCGTTGAGTCGCGGGCCGACAATTGACTCATCACTAGTCCCGTCGCGTTGAATGTTGTCATCAACAAATAACTCAGCATTCCGCAAAAGGCGATGAATGCAAGACGCCCTAAGGAGTCATGAAACTTAGCCTCTTCCAGGCCGCTTAACATCATGGCCAAAGAAGCAAGTGGAATCACTGTAACAAGATAAATCCACGCCTTGCGTTTTAGTAGGCGGACAACATCGATGGGCCATTCCAGGAACGCTTGCAAAAACCCGTTCGATGAGCACAATCCGCGAAATGAAATCACCAGCCAACTCGAAATCGCGGCGAACCACAATCCACTGCTCATCGCTCTGGCCAAATCAATATCCGCATCGGACAATCGCCAAGCTAAAAATCCGCAAATCAACGGGATGGGCAGCGAAGTTAACAGCACCAGTCCAAGAGTGAGTACAGCTTGAGGGGTTCCCGAGTCGAGCGGGCCCGTCGCTGAGGCCCTAAGCTGAGCAGTAAACCTAGAGACTCGCCACGACAGAAGCCACAACCCCAACACTGCTGCCGCACATAACGGATAGGCAATATCACCAGATACTGCATCGGAGGCCATGAAGCGAGCCACGGGTAGCCATTCGCGATGGGTCGCCAAATCATGGAATCGCTCGACAGTGGTCTGCGGCAATGACCAATCGATGGGCGACATGCTGCGAATCCACAGGACTTTTTCGTCAATATGACTTTCGAACTGCCCTACCAAACTGATTAGTTGCCGACAGGTGGAGTCGAGGTCGTACAAAATTCGCAATGAGGCGTCGTAGTCTCCACGCAAATCATCCAAGTATTGCCGTTGAAGGTTGAGTTCGTTTCTCGCGGAACTACGAAACTCGTTTTCTTCGTCGGCGGAAATTCCCGCTCGCATCACAAGCGAGTCGATCAACGGCTCCAAGTCACTTAGTTCCTTGCGATCGTTGTCAAGTTTTAATTTTTGGCTTTGCAGCGCGATGATTTCTTGTTCCGCCGAACGTTGTCGTTCACGATAACGGCTAACTTTTGGCAACTCAAACCGCAAATCTCGCAACTCCAGTCCGATCGCGGTCGTAAGCCCCACCAATCGTTCCTTCTCGGAAATCTGTTTGAATTTGTCGCTGGTTTGACTTAGTGTTTGCCGAGCGGCATTGAGATCGTTTCGCCAAACTTCGACTTGAGATTGATGGTCAGCACGCTCCATGGCCAACTCCGCGCTTTTTTCGGCGAAAACTCGCAAGGCTGGACTAATTAGCCGCGATCGCAGATCGGCCTCGCTCCTTTGCCGTTCACTTTCGCGACGACGAGTTTCTGTCAAAATCTCGCCCCAACGCTGGAGCCTCTTTTCGTAGGCTCCGCGTTCGCGGGCCAACAAGTCACGTTGCAATGTCAGCGACTCTGCTAACGTCTCCAGACTTTGTTGTTCGACCCGATAAAGTTCAAGTTCTTGCCTGACTGCCAGCAGTAAACTCTCTTGCTCGGTTTTCCGTGCGACCTCAATTTCGGGTCTGCCTCCATCTTCGTCAACGCGCTCGAAAGCGCGTTGAGCTTCGTCAAGTCGTTGTTGCGTGGCCTCGATCAATTGCGGCATCTGGGGACGGCGTTCGGCACGCCGAGCCAAACGAGAGTCCAGCGCCTCAATCTGTCGAACGAATTCAGCGAAGCGTTCTTCATCGGCCCGCCGACTCTGCTCAAGCTCCGCAACCGAACTCCCTTCGGAGAATTCCGGCTCAGTAGAAATGGATGGTTGCTCGAGTTGATTTCGTGCTACCTGAGTCGCTTGCGGGCTGTTGGCCAACTCAGCCTGAAGGGTCTGTCTTCGTTTGCGAAAATCGTCGGCCTGATTGAGATACTGAATCGCTTGGTCGAAATGTCGTGTAAGTTGGGACTTCGTTTCTTCGTCGAGGTCCCGAGCCATAGCCGTCGTTCGGCGACTATTAATCATCTCTACGGTCAACGCCGATTTGTCATCGTTGTCTTGGCACCACCCTGTCCTCGTAGCATTCAACCAAAACAGAGCTACGGCAAAGGCGATAAGAAATGCCACCAACGCAGGATGCCAAAACAGTCGGCTGGATTTGCGAGACGATCGCAATTGGACTTCACGAGACTTCATTGATATCTATCGATTTTTCTAAAAGGCCAAAGAGCGGCCGGGCTCAAACTCTACGCCCTTGCGTCCTCATGTCAATTGGATTTTAGTTGGGATGCCGAACGGTGAGGCCGAATTCCGCTACACGGATACCAATTGTAAGGCTCAGTCTGAAGCAGCCAAGCCCAAGGAGGGAAGAGTTTCCGCGAGAATTTCCCTAAGCGCAGCGCGGTCTGATGCAGACAAATGCTGAAATTCGTCGCTTTGATCGGCGTCCGACAATATCTCATTCAGTCTCTTACGTATCACCACGAGAACCTCGTCGGGCAGCGACGTAAACGACTCCGAGTAGATTAACGGGCTGCACGAGTAACGATAAAGCCGTTGATTCAAATCGAGTTGCCGAAGACTGCGGCCTTGAGAATCAATTCGGCCCAACCGTTCGTATTCCGTAACGAACTCCGAATTGCCGGCGATCGGCGATTCCAAGTACGCTTCGCCTGACAACAGGAGGCATTTAAGTAAGTCTTCCGCCGCCGAGGCGATCCGGCGATTCGTCGAGTCGCTTGGTTCATCGGGGCTGCGGCCCAACGCCTCGTTCATCGTTCGTTGATAGTCCAGAGCCAGGCGCGTTTCATAATTGGCTCGAGTCAAGAAGTTGTGTACTTGGGTTTGATGTTCGAGGACCATTAGGGCCACGATATCGCTGGTATTTGTTGGATAGCGTTGAATCGCCGCTCGTGTTGGGACATCCAACAAATTCGCCCCTTGGTCCCGATCAAACATCCTTTCCAGCCGAGGGTTTGCAATCACGTTGCCTCGATGCCGAATATCGCCGTGAGTTCCAGTCACATACCATCCTCCAAATCGATCCTCTAGGGCCGAAGTGTGGTCGGTTGTAATCGTGCCAAGATTGTACAACGGATGCCCATCCGCTCCTGGAAAAACACTCCGCACAAGATAACCGGGAACTCCTTGAGTTTTGCTTGTGGCATGACACGTCATGCATCGCTGTTGATCTCGTTCTATTTTTGGGCGAGTCGAACGCTTTTGTTCAATCGAATAAAACACGGGACCAATCTGAGGATCAACGGCAGACAACTCGATCAAATCTCCGCCGGGAATCCAGCCCAAATAGACATCGTCAGAAAAATACAGAGCACGAGGATTTTCGGGAGAAATGTGACGGATTTGCAAACTCGTTTTGGAAAACACGAGAGTTTGGCTACTGTCGGGAACTTTTAACCGCTTCAACAATTCCGGCAACCAGCCTTTTTGATCGTCCCACTGCCAGGGTTCGGATTCACTCTCGAACCCTGACGCCAATTTCGCGATCGCATCATGAGATGTGGAGTTTGAGTAGTCGATTGGCGGTCGATCAAAATCAAACTGTGCTTTCACCGCCGTCGAACCAAGTACATTCCAAAGAACTACAACGATGCTCCAACCCATTAAACAACGTTTCGAAAAATAAAACGGCAACCCGATCATTGGATTAAAAATCTCCGCTGCAATCTCGCAAGACACCAACAAACCTTCGTTAACTTCAGTACCGCCTTTATACCTTAACGGGCGATCAATTCGTTTTTGCGATTGCAGAGATTTGCGGCCCAGGCACTTTCGCGAGACGTTCGAATCGAGTCGCTTTTAATTTCTAAAGGGAATACAAGTCTTTTGCTGTCGCTCATACGGTTTGGTCCCCATCTGGGGTACTGTTTTACATTGTCTTTAAATCTCAACCCTCAGGCAATCTTGATCCTGCTAAACCCGTAAACCAATTCGCCACATGTGCGTTCCAGCGCGATCCCATTTCCTGACAATGCCATTGAAACTTTCGCGAATAAACTACCGGATTAGTCATTGGCCAGAATGCGTTAGCAATCGATTTTGTCCGTGAACCATCGACAACGCGTTTTGGCTAAATCGGAAGTTTATTGGTGAACGAGTCCTGGGGATTTGGGCGTTTGAAAGTTGGCAACAAAAAAACTACTGTCCAGCAACTTGTACCGGACAGTAGTTCGAAAGTCTCATCCAAGTATCCATCGCCGAATTTGATGGGACTGGGACTCCGATTTTTTATAACGAGTTAGTTGCAACCGCAACCATTACCAAGCCGTGCAGAAACTTGGCTAGTGATTGGTGAACAAGCATCAAAATTGCAATGATGACGGTCAAACAAACGGCATTTGTGACCGCAACCAAGCAAACGAGAACCGCAATCTTCAGTATCGCAACTATTGGCACCACCCCAATTTTGATGACGGTGATGTCCGAGACTTGCCAGAAGACCACAGCTACTATTGCAACTTACTTGGTGGCGGCGTCCGTGATGGCTGAGAACGCGAGACTGTCCTTCGAACCCCGAATTATCGCAACCACAGTCCGCTGCTGGCCAGCCAAAGCAGTTTGAACCGCCACTTACGAAACCTCGATGACGACGGTGGTTTCCACAACCACCACAATCATTTCGATGATGATGGCCAAAGCGAGGGCCAAATCCGCAATCGGAAGCGACGTTACCGCCGCACCCACAGGCATTGTGCCCCCCGAGACCTGGCCCACCGCCAAAACATCCGCCAGAATGGCCGAATCCGCAACCGCCACCACATTTTTGCCCGCAACGCCCACCGCAGTGACCGGAGTTAATCGTGCAGTCGTCGAAGCAGTAGTTGGCCCACAAACCTTCTGCGTCGGCATGGCTTATCCCCCGGCCACAGTTCGCTCCGCCAAAAGAATTGGCATGAGCGTCGTGAATCCGGGCTCTAAATCCTTGAGCCGACGCTTCGTCGGTGAGTCCAAGAACGAAAATAAGCGTTCCAATCGCCAACGCCTTTACAATACCAAATTTCATTGTTCGGCTCCCAATCACATAAATTGCGATTCGGTTGGCGGGATGGAGAGATCGCTGTGACGACCCCTTCGAGTTCCTACTGATCCAACCAAAACATTCCGCGAAAATAATACTCAACGGAGCATCGTCAGAAAGTCTGCAATCGAGTGATTCGGATCAAGCAAAATTAAACCAAACGGGAAAAACAGTTCCTAGGCTACCAAATGGCGAAGCGAGTCCCATTGATCTGGTCTTGAGGAACTTAACCGTTGAGTCGGTGAGGGAATATTTTCCACTAAAAGCCTATCCCAAAAGGGGTCAGACCCTCTCCGGCCTGGCTACAAAACAACGTTAAATTTTGCTTAGCCTCCAAAGGGTCTGACCCCTTTTGGGAGGCTCTAAGCGAAGGCCATCGTTTGAGTTGCCTCTTGGTTTACCTCGTGAACTTGGTCGTTCAGGCAAAACAAGTCGTAAATCAAACCGATGAGAAACAGCCCGCCTGTAAAGAAATACAAAATCCCGGTGATCCACTTCCCTTGGTAGAATCGGTGTAACCCGAAAACTCCGCCAAGCCAGAACAGCACCCAGGCGACGTTGTAATCGACGACCCCGACCTGGAGTCTTTCCCGGTTCGAATGCACCATCCCCGGAATCAAAAACAAATCGACAATCCAACCGATTCCCAACAGCCCGAAAGTGCACAGGTACAGCAGACCTGACAACGGGCGTCCCAAGAAGAAGCGATGGGCTCCAAACATCCCAAACAACCAAGCCAAATACGCCACACCGATATGATGCGTATCAACGAATCCGACCGGCACGTATTTTACATATTGCTTGGCGTGAACAAATGGTTTTTGCGAGTAGGTGCCAGCGGTCATGACTACAAAAATCCTCAAAACGGAAATGTTTTTTCCTTGCGAAAAGTCCCATAACCAACAATTCGTCGCAGAATTCCAGATCTTGGAACGATTTGCTAAAAACTTTAGATATCAAGTCATCCATCTGTGAAATGTCCGGTTGGTAGCTTCTCTAAGTCGCAGGGCGAAAAAGCGGAAAGAAAATTTCGCCAAGTAAAAGCCAATCGAAGTTGACGAGTTTTTGTCAAATCAAAACACGATCAAATCTTTAAAGTAATTAAATCCGCCAGATCAGATGCCGATCAATTTTTGGGGGAGGTTTTGCGACTGGCCGAATGGGCGAAGTTGAGTCAGGCGATTGTCAAGTTTTGTGACACGCTCAAGTTCTTGCGCGCGATAAAGTTTTGTCAATTTTCCACCAGCTGACGTTCGCAACTGAAATTCAAAATGACTCCGACGAGGATTCCAAATCACTTCGCTGACCGTCCCCAATAGGGGATATTCGATCCCGAACAGACCAGAGACTCGCAAATAGTCGCCGACATCGAAGGGCGGTCTACCGACCTCCAACCATAACGTGGGTTTTGCGCGAAACGATTTTCGCCCGTAATGCAATCGAAGATAGTCGCTGCTATGGACTTCACGACGAAAGACGCGGATACTTGGAAGGAGTTCTCGAGCAGTCTCGATGTCATCTGGATGAATCCAATCATCCGGCTCGTTAGGCCAGCGGTTGATAATGCCCCAGCGGGGTGGTTCGATCAGTGAGCCTTTTGAAATCATGTTTTGTTGTCATTTACCAAGTTCAAAAGCGATGAAAAACTCCGCTTCATCTTACCATAATCGGAATTGTCTGCCAATCATTTTGGCATTTCTGGAGGGCGTTTTGGTAATGACTTTAGGGGCAGGGCGACATGCGATTTCGCAAGAAGACTCTGCCAGCGTCCAACCGCAAGAGTCGCATCATCGAGGCTCACAACCTGCGATGGGCGTGCTGGTTCGTTACGAATTGTTTGGAGACTCCAGCGTATTTCCCGAAGCCGAAAGAGTCATCGCAGAAACCCTTGATGAGCTAGAGAACACATTCAGCGATTATCGCCGCGAGAGCGAAGTCAACCGCTTGTGCCGAAACGCTCCTCACCTCGAACCGGTCGAGGTCAGTGAACATTTTTGGACTCTTTGCAATCGAGCGAAAGAAATCTCCGAGCGCACTCACGGTGCATTCGATATTACGGTCGGTCCCGTAAGTCACCTTTGGCGAGCCGCGATTAAACGCCGCCGCCTGCCGGAACCTGAGAAAATATCAGCGGCGTTGAATGGTGTCGGCTTCGAAAAATTGTTGATCTTCCCCGAACGGAAAATCCAGTTGACTACCGCCGAAATGCAACTTGATTTTGGAGGGATCGCGAAAGGCTATGCCGCTGATGTGATTTTGGAACGTCTGCGTGAGGTGTCGATTCGAGCGGCACTGATCGATATTGGAGGAGACGTCACCATGTTCGGAACTCCAAAGGGGCGCGATACTTGGATATTGCAAATTGGTGAAAACACTGCGTCCGATGGAATTAAACTTGCGTTAAACGGCGGAAGCATAGCTACCTCTGGAGATACGGAGCAACGACTCTTGATCGACGACGTGAGATATTCACATCTCGTCGATCCACGTTCTGGGTTGGCCTGCACCACGAGTCACATGGTCACGGTCATCGCGGAGGACGGAACAACTGCCGACAGCCTTGCGTCGGCGTTTTCGATTCTATCGCTTGATGAAATCCGTGAGGTCGCGAGTAGGTTTCCTCGAGTCGCGTTTCGAATCGTTTACCGCGAGGCCCCGGAATCGACAAGTCTTTTGACCTTGGAATCACCCGAGTTTTCGAAGTTCCTTAGCGACGAATGAAGCTCGGTTCCAATGGCGAGGGCTGATCGGCAATCCTGACTCGATTGATCCGTTTTTCCAAGTCGGCCAGCAAAATTCTGCGCACTTCCACGACCGCATGAGGGTTTTGATGAAGTCGGCTATGCTCCTCGTTGATTTCGATTTCCGATTTCGCGTAGGGGACGCGAGCGCTGGCAAGTGAGACAACTCCATCACCTGGGGGTTGAGAAGTAATCCGGTTCACGAACGGCTGCTTCTCAAGGTTACCCACAATGTTGTGGTATTCGACGCCACGGCCACCCTCAGCAATGAGAAGTTGTGAGAACAATGGGTTTTTCGGTGACAATGAGTCAAGGCTCGTGGCAACAATCAATGGAGAATTGTCTTTCATGAGTTTTTTGTTAGTAAGCGCGATTTTGGTGTAATCGTTGGCGATTGTCTTGGGCAGCGTGATCAATTTGTCGCCGAGCCACCGAGTCGTTTGAGAGGCAAAAGAACTTCCTCGATGTGGTGTGCCAATCGTGATAACGCGATCAACATTTGGAACCGGGTCGAAATGGAATGTCGAATGTAGGCGGTTTAGCGTTGCATTATCACCCTCAAAACTCTCAATCGGATGATCGCTCAAAATCGTCCACAAATCGTTGCGGCTGTGGATAGTGAGCATCCGCGAAACGAGCCCCCCCATACTGTGACCGACAAGGATCATTCCCTTGCGGCGATATCCTGGATGTTGCACTGCTAGTTTTTCATCAAGATTGGCGAGGTCCTCGCGAACTTGGCGCGCACTTTCCCAAAATGGTTGCCCCGTCGGATAAAGACAGAACCAAAACTGATAGTGTTCGTGAATATCGCGGTCGGCCCGCAAATCATTGAACATCTGCAGCCAAGTCACGGGACTTGACCACAGGCCGTGGACCATCACAACCGGAATTTTGTTCGGGTCGAACGGCTCCAACATATAAATGCCCTGATACTGCTGGGCAAAATTCGCATTCAATAGCGCGAACGTCGCGAGAACATTCGTTTGTAGCAGCGGGTCATCCATGTAGTACGCCATTGGCGTGGTGATGTCACTTTCGAGCGGAACCGACCGGTCCCGCAAGGCAACGAGATTTTGCTCCAACGGATCGAGCAGCATCAGTTTACCTTGGATTGCAGCCTCTTGATGCGGCTGACCGAGAATGCAGTTGAGATCCAGAAAAGCCGTCAACGACATG
Organism: Pirellulaceae bacterium; assembly: GCA_019636375.1. Taxonomy (GTDB): domain Bacteria; phylum Planctomycetota; class Planctomycetia; order Pirellulales; family Pirellulaceae; genus BJ22. The sequence continues at coordinate 407,100 of JAHBXS010000001.1, forward strand.
GTTAGCCCAGGAGGATAATGTTCCTCCATCGTCAATTCACTAGTTCGTTCGCGAACGCCGATCAAGGGAACCCCCAGCCCATAAGTGCGATGCATGTTCGTCATCCCAATCGCTCGATGATCGTTTGCAAATACAAACTTCTCGACTTTTTCTGAACGCCATCGCCCCGGGATTTCAACGCTAAACACAATCTCACGGTCGAGCGATTTTAAATGGACGACTTTTCCTGGTCCAAGGTCTCCCTGTTCATCCAGAATTCGTAACAACTCCTCAAGTGATTTGTTGTAGATGTCTGCGATGCTTCGAAATTGTGGATCGTAAGCGTTGCGGGTGATGTTGAGATGAGGGTCAAACAGGAACCGATATGAACTCAACAAGGCCGTCGAGAACATCTGACTGGCTTGGTCGGTTTTTCCGGTGATTCGAGCCCATTGACCTTGGACAAACGCGAGTTCGGCCAAGGCATGAAATTTTTCCAAAGTCGGGCGCTCTTCGCTCAGCGTTTGCAACTCTTGAATTGTCTGAGCCGGCGACTTGGCATATTGTTCATGAATTCCGTAGCTCCGCAGGACTTGTTCCGTGCGATCGCTAGGCGGATCAGGCTTAACGAACTGGCGACGGAATGGTCCTAGTTTCCCAAGCCGTTTGACAGGTCTCGTTCCCAAAGTCTTCGGACCAGTCCATGACACGATATTCGCCGTTCTGCGAGCGGTTTGAAGCGACGAGGTCGCACACGAAGCAAAGATGATTGGCAAAATTAGAATTAGCAACCGAACCGCAAACGAGGCTCCCAATTGGAGTCGCTGCCTCGCGGGAGATTTCTGCGCTGTTTCAGTGGCGAAAGCCATTAGGGATTTAAAAAACCTTCGGAACTTGTAACTTCACGGACAATCGCGGCAATGAGCAGAGGCTTCAATACCAAAAAACGAGCGTTGGCGTCAATTCGAAGGTTGCCAGCAAAGCGGATGATATCCAAGCAGAATTAACTCATTTTAGATACTCGATAGGGCAGAATTGGGGTGAGGCAATGTTGCCGGAACGGTCCGTCGAGTGCGATGCACCACGGTAACTGAGCCTATTTTTGCCCTCAATGAGGGACGGGGCGACCAAACGAGTGCTAGCTGGCATTTCAGGAAGGATCGAGAACCGAATACGGGTCGCAGTAAACGTTGAAGCGACGGGACGACGCAAACCCGATCAGCGACATTCCGTACTTCTCTGCCATCTCCACCGCGAGGCTTGACGGGGCACCGATGGCGACCATCAGCGGAATTCCGGCAACGATCGCTTTTTGCACGATTTCAAAACTCGCCCGCCCGCTAACGACGATCCCAAACTTGGATGCGGGAATATCGCCCGACTGCAACGCGGCTCCAATCAGCTTGTCGACTGCATTATGACGACCGATATCTTCGCGGACATATTGAAATTTCCCATTGGCATCAACCAACCCCGCAGCATGAATTCCGCCCGTGGTTGAGAAGGCCGGTTGTGATTTGCGAAGTCGATCAGGCAACTCGTAGATGAGGCGGGATGCGATTTTCAGTTCCGAAACTATCGTCCGACAACCGTGATGAGCCAACGACTCTAACGACGTTTTGCCGCAAACGCCACAACTGCTGTTGGACAAGAAATTCCTCTGCAAAGCCGCAAAGTCAACTTCAACACTTGGATTAAGCATGATCCGGCAAGTGTTGCCGTGGGGAGTTCCATTTTCGTCCACGCCGGAAAATTCGATGGTGTCAATCTCTGCCAGCCCGCGAATGATCCGCTCAGAAAACAAGAAACCAATGGCAAGATCTCGGTCATCACCCGGCGTACGCATTGTAACCGTAAGGCTTCTCATTGTCCTTTTTTCGACAGGTCCTAAAACCAAACGAATTTCCATTGGTTCTTCGACAGCGATCACGTCGGTTCGCTCGACATGACTGTCATGCTGGTAGGCTTTGATATTGTGGGGCGTTTCGCGAGTCATGCTCAGAACAATTTTTCAAGAACCTTCATTTACATACCCTCCGACAATTGTTTCAAGTGTTCGACCAACATCAACTGGGCGTCTGGAAATTTTGTCTCAAGTTCCTTCGACAATGACCGCGAACTGCCCTGAAATCGCCCATCGACAAGCGAATTTCTTAAAAGGTCACGGGACATTTCATCGTGCTGCAACAAGAAGTGAACCCATAACCACGACTCGGCGTAATCATTCTGCGTGACGTTCTCCGGTTCCGTCAACATCTCGAGGCGCGCCAAGTTGGGTATCCAAGTCCCCTTACGAAAAGCGTTGGCGAGTAAAAACACATGCGGCCTATTAAGCCCCTGTTCATGCTCTTCAACTTCATAATACTCAGCGATCCCTTCGTCCAACCACAGCGGTACATCGGCGACAACAGCATGGAGAAATGCGTGGCACGTCTCATGCCTCAAGTCTTCTGCAAGTTTGTCCCCCCAGTGGGCAAATACCTGCAAGCGAGTGTCGGTCTTGATAAAAAACGCTCGACGATCGCGAAGTTCTGGAACCACCTTCCCCGCGTATCGCCGCAGGTCTCCCGGCTCAGCAAACAGATACAATTGCACACTCTCGTCACTGGTTGGAAGTTGTAAATCGCGATAGAGGTCATCGCGAAGGCGTTCCAATTCGTCGAACAAACGATGTTTTCGAGGCAAACGAAAATCGCTGTGAATTACGAGATAATCTCGCTCCGCAATGATCTGATTGGGGAGCCCTAAATTCCGACTTGTATTCAACAACTGGCAACCAGTCACAGTCACAACCAGCAACAGGCAACTCGCCGACAGCCAACGCTTCAATGCCGATTTTCGGCAGTACGACGAAGCACTATTGTTCCTGAATTCGGCGGGCAGCAAAATGAACACTCCAAAACCAAAAATGTCTAATCGCCTTTTAAATTGCTCTCCAATGATGTCTGCTCGATCCAGAGGGGCGAAATAGCGACAGGTTCAGTTGCCGAAACGGCCCTGTAGGGGCTTGGCACATCGGTACCTGACCCCATTCCACCCTAATTGAATACGGCCAAAGAATAACATTCAACGCGATAGCCTGTTAACTTCAGTTTAATCTCGCACTGACTTCTGCTAGCGTTGCCGCCCGATACCAAGCCGACCTTGACGAAATTGCATGTATTGAAGAAACTTCCGCCTCAAGTACGTACAGGACGTTCACGCTCAATATAAGGGTTTAGCATGGCTGCAAGACAACGCAAAATCGATTTTGCATGGGCATTTGGGTTTGCATTGATCGCCACCATTGGTTGTTCTCCTACTTCGGTTTCTGAGGCTGAATCGTCGCGGCAATTGGATCGTGTCATCTCAGAAAACCCCGAATTCATCGGCGAGCCCGCCACCGAGACGGCGAAACCGATTGCAGAGTCCTCTGCAACAACTTTTGCCGATCCGATCTCTGTCGTTCGCGATTACATGCAGTTGTTGCAAAAAGAGCAACTTACCGAGTCGGAAAAACACCTAACCCAGGTCGCCAAACTTAACTTTTTGCAGGCCAAACTTTCGATGCAATCTCCAGGTGGGCCGCAAGCATCCGTCGACATTTCACCTCCTCGCTACGCGACCAACCAACAACGGATCGCGATGGTTGAATGCAAAATTAGCGACCGGATTGACGGGAAAACCGAAACGTCTGACATCGCATGGATGCTACGTCGCGATGAAACGATCTGGAGAATCACTGGTATGGTGATTGATGCCGACGACTCTGGACAGAAGCGGATGCTCAGCTTCGAAAACCGTGACGACATCGAATTCATCAAAACCAACGTGTTCGGTGACGACGAAACGGAATAGCCGTTCAAGCCTCATTACTCTGGGCTATAGAAAACCAATCAGACCGCCGACTGGTCATGGCAATTTTTGGGTGATGGTGACCTTACGGAATTCAGCCGTATCGTCGAAAGTGCCAACGCCAATTCTGCCGTCAACAAACGTCTTGTCATTCGCCGTCATGATCGGTTCGTCCATGTTGTCGAAATAGACAGCAATGCTGCCCGACTCAGTGTCACGGATAACTCGCACGTTATGCCATTGGTCATCCCACGGAACCCCTTGGTTTGTCGAAAGACTAATTTTGGTTCGCGCAGCTCGATTTACGATGAAGACTTGGTTCGCGTGATCATCCATCGCCTTGGCCAAATGAACGTAATAGAATTGGTCTGGCCCATGATAGCCGAAAAAAACTACCGCATCGCGATGTCCGTAGTTTGCGTTCGTACTTTTAACTTCGACATCGATTTGAAATTTTCCTTTGACGGTTGTTTTCCACAGCGCAAGGTGGAGCGGACTTCGAGGGGGCGGCTGATAGTTGCTCTCTCTTTTGTGCAAAACCAAGCGAATTGGCTGCTCCTCGTCAGTAACGATTTTCCAGCCGTCATCGACAAATTGCCATTCGCTCAACTCGCGATCTCGCTCGATGGAAATTGCTTCAACGATCCTCTCGTCTGCCGAATTTTTCGACTCAGATTGCCTGTCTTGCCCCATCGCGACAGTTACCGATAAAACAAGTCCAGCCACTACCAGGGGTATTAATTTCATCGCAATTCTCCAAAATAATCGCACAAAAATGGAACGTGCCAGACTTCGAAATGGAATCAAGATGAGTAAAAAACTACCACCTTATCAGCCAGTCGTAAAATTGCCTTTGGGGCAAAAAAAAACTCTGCCTGGTTCAGATAATCCTACTCGCACCTTCGACGATTCCAATTCCCCTATTTTGGGCTAGACTAGACGGGATCGCAAGCCTTGGCGAATATTCCCGTAACCGTTCACGGAGACGTTAGAGCATGGAGGTTGCAGGCGTGGGTTTAAGTTTCAACATAAACTTAAACTTAAACCTAATCTATTGTCTAACGCCCCCTAATTCAAGGAACTGTTGAGTTTCCCGTTTGGTCATCATCACCGAGTTTTCCGCCTCAAATAAGCTCTAGCATGCCACAACATCTTTCAATCTATTTCACAAGCGGTCGTTCTCAAGGCGAAACCATTGTGTTGACTGACTCGATCAGCAAACTCGGACGCTCTTCGAAAAACGACATCAAGATCGTCGACGATAAAGCTTCACGGTTTCATGCGGAAATCCGTATGGTGGGACACGAAGCCTCTTTGGTCGATCTTCACAGTTCCAATGGTACATTTCTCAACGGGGAGCGTGTTCAAATGGCTCAACTTCGCAATGGCGACGTAATCACAATTGGGGGAACCAGGATGGTTTTCTCAAACCCATTTGATATTTCGGAAATCGACAGCGATTTAGTGCTACAAATTTCTCACGACGACGAATCGGATGAATTGATTCCCGATGAGTTTCGCATTACAACGTCAAAAAGTAGACCTCGCGCGGTCATCAGGGGTTCGTTGCCCCAACCAGAAGGCTTTGAGATCGCAAAGGCTCCAATTGTTGTCGCCAAATCGCAGCCTCAATTACAAATCATCATTGAGACTTTAAACACAATCCGCAATTCGGTTGATGAGGCAACTTTGCTGAACGAAGTCTTGGAGCGAGTTTCCGGCTTAACCGGTGCAGACCGTGGTGGAGCGTTGATCTACTGTATGCTGACCGGCGACTTTCTTCCAACTGCGGTTTGGCTCCGTGACAAGGCGGCCAGCCGTGATGCACGACTTAGAATTAGTGACACGATTTTGAAATTCGTTGTAGAGTCACGACAGAGTGTGCTCACCAACGACGCGCGAACCGACGAGCGCTGGGACCAGAGCGATAGTGTCAAGAGTACCGGCGTTCATGAGGCGATATGTGCACCGATGATCGGGCGCGATGGAATTTTAGGGATTATTTATCTTGATACTCACATCGAGCGCGAGGCATCTCGTTCGGGGATTGGGGCTCGTCGTTTTACACCACAGCATTTAGATGCCGTCACCGCAGTTGCACAACAGGCTGCCATGGCATTGGAACTTTCTCGCTACTATTCTGCGCTCGTTGAGTCGGCAAGGTTGGCCGCCGTCGGAGAACTGACGGCCAACATGTCACACAACATCAAGAATTCCATGCAAGGCATCAAAAGCGGTGCGTATTTGATAGAAAACGGGATCAAAAATCGTTGCTGGGAGACTTTAGAGAAAGGCTGGAAAGTCGTCTCCGAACAACAAGAATCCTGCTTCTACTCATTCATGAATGTCTTGAATTATAGCCTTCCAAAGACACCCTGCCGTTCTGCAATCCGTTTGGCCACCATCTTGGATCGCGTAAAACAGAATGCCGTTCCCCACGCCGGGAGGCACAACGTCGAATTGATCACGGACGCCAACGGGTTCGACAATACCGACGTGGACGTTGACGAGCATGGAATTTTGCATGCGGTACTCAATTTGGTTATAAATGCAATTGATGCCTGCATCGGCAGACCTCACGCAACTGTTGTTCTCAGTGCTTCGCTCCGCGAAGAAGGGATGGTAGAAATCTGCGTTCGTGACAATGGAATCGGGATCCCGGCGAATTTAAGGCCCAATCTGTTCAAGCATTACGTCTCTACCAAAGGGCATAATGGTACCGGACTGGGCTTGATGAGCGTCAAGAAAATCGTGGATGAACATGAAGGCACCATCACTTTTGAGTCAGTCGATCAAATCGGGACCGTCTTCACCTTGATGATTCCTATCTCCCCACCCACAACATCCTCACCGCCGACACAAATAACCCCGACATCCAATCCTCCAAACAATTAGAAGTGGGCCCCTGTCCCATGACAAACAATTCGTTGATTCGCTGGTGGGTTTATTTTGTCGGAGCACTTGGAGTTTCCGTCGTTCCCCTTTATGGTTTTTGTGTACGTGCCGCGCAAGACTCCCAAAATGTTTTGCCTTGGCTTTTGCTTGCATGGCTAATTAGTCTAGTCAACGCAATTAACTGCTTTGTGCATTCTTCAAAGTTGTTGAAAACAACCCGATTTCTGGCAACAATCAGCCTATTGGTTTCAACGATTCTGGTTATTTTGCTTGTTCTTGGCTGTTGCGGAATCAGAAATGCAGTGGTAGAACTCTGGGCAGGCTAGAGATGGCTTGCAAATCGATTCGTCAAAAAGCGACTCTATCGCCGAAGAGAATTCTATGTGTTATAGTTAAAATGACACTGCTGCATGAAAATTTAACAAAGTTCGTTGGTGCGTCCGTTGGCAATCAAAAATTGGCGTTGAATTCGAAAATGGTGTTTAGTTGCCGCAGCGATTGGGATCGTCGCGTTGTTAGTTGCAACATGGTTTGTTGGTGATGCATTGGTGTCACCTGCACAAAAGTCCGTTGGTCTTCCGCCACCGGATTTTCCGGCCTTGAACGTCCAAATTGAGTCTCAATCCGGATGCTCACTTTTTGGGTGGTATCTTCCCGAGCCGAACTCCGACGCAACCGTTATTCTTTTGCATCCGATCCGGAGCGACCGACGTTCAATGCTTTCACGAGCGAAACTATTTCGTCAACTGGGCTATTCGACTTTGCTGATTGATCTTCAGGCACATGGAGAATCGATTGGAAAGAACATCACAGTGGGACACCTTGAACAACACGACGTTTCCGCTGCAGTCGATTTTATACGCGACCGCCATCCAGAACAGAAAATTGCAATCATTGGTCGTTCGCTAGGTGGCGCATCCACGGTATTTGCAAATCCAAACGTTGATGTGATCGTTTTAGAATCGGTCTTCCCAACGGTATCGGAAGCCGTTCACAATCGTATAAATATTCAATTGGGCCCGTTGCACTACGTCGTCGCACCTCTTTTGCTGGTCCAATTGAATCCTCGCTTGGGGGTCTCACCCAACCAACTTTGCCCAATTGATGGACTTGCTCAAATCCAATGCCCTATTCTAATTGCCTCTGGAGATTGCGACAAACACACTACGATCGACGAAACGTCCCGCATGTTTGATGCTGCCAACCATCCCAAAAAACTTGTGGTTTTCGAAGGTGCTGGGCATGTGGATTTGCTTGCCTATGATCAGGCTAAATACGAAAATGAAATTATCGGGTTTGTCTGCCAAATCTTGAAAGGCGAAGTCCGTTAAGGCGGCACTGGGACTTCGCCACGCGATTTCTTAAGACTCGACCAGTCACGTTTCGATCGTCATGGGTGAGTCTGACAAAAACCTCAGTTTGGCCTGGAATTTAAATCACAATCTTTCTACATTTACTTCCTGTTTGCTACTGTTAGTCTTTATCAAAATATGAAACCACGTTTTTTTTCATCGTCTGATCTGTTTCGAGCCTGGCTTGGTAGGCACTCGTCCACGGCCTCGGAATTGGTTGTCGGCTTCTGGAAAGTCGACTCGGGACGTCCATCGATGACTTGGTCACAATCAGTTGACGAGGCTCTTTGTTTCGGCTGGATCGATGGTGTACGCAAGAGAATTGACGATGATTCCTATCAGATTCGATTTACGCCGCGTAAAGAAGGATCAATCTGGAGTGCTGTGAATATTGCCAAGATTGAAATGCTGCGGGCGTCAGGAAAAATGACACCTGCCGGTGAAAAGGCCTTTGCGCTTCGAAACGACGAAAGGTCAGTAGTTTACGCTTATGAACAATCTTCGGCCGCTGAACTTACCGCAGAGGAATTACGAAAGTTCAAAAAGCACAAAAGGGCTTGGAAATATTTTGGCGAGTGTCCGCCGAGTTATCGCAAAGTGCTTTTGCACTGGATCTCAACTGCCAAAAAACCTGAAACCCGTGAACGAAGGCTGTTGCAACTTATCGACGCCAGCGCAGAAAGTAGGCGACTGCGGTGAATTATCAAGAGAATTAGAGTTCGCCGACCGGTTGGTTATTCTGTTGAAAAACATCCAAGCGTAACATCAAAAATATTCGCTTTCCCCGGTTATGATCGTAATCGCCAATAAATTGATTTGATTCAGAAATGCGTTACTTGGGCAAGGGCAAAAACTGCATTGACTTAACTGCGGTGAGTCAATCGCTTCTTAAAATTGGCCTGACGTCCCCAAATTTTAGGATTCAACAACCATAGAGTTTTGGGCAACGAAAATTGCCCCTAATGCACATTGAATCAAAATCATGTCATTCGATACTCGCTCGATGTAGGCATCGCGAAAATTTGGTAAACTTGACTCGATGGCGGCGTTCGGAGTTTCGAATCGACGAGTGTCGCCTGGGTCGAGGGCCATTGGAGTTGTGAGATAGTTTGTAAATTTCTCTGCGTTTCGTCGCAGTTGGTTTTGCATTTTTTGGAGAATACGCGGAATGGGTCGGGATTTGCTTGTTATTTGGAACGTTCCATTTTTTGTCGCTTTGCGATTCTTCTTAATTGCTATTCTGACCATGGCGGGTACTGGGCTCGCGGCACAAGAAGGTGAGCGTTGGCGTTTTGCAAAATTGGTGGATAGTATTTCTATCCGAGTTGGGCACTCACACGAGAGGCTTGATTGGGACGAGTTGATCAAGCAACTTGCCGATGTCGATGTCGTGTTTCTCGGGGAAACGCACGACGACGATGCAACCCATGAACTGCAATTGGCCGTCTACCGCGAATTACTCGAAAGGCGAAATGGTGCGGTTGTTTTGGCGATGGAGATGTTTGAGCGAGATGTTCAGCCGCAACTGAATGCCTATCTCGCGGGTGAAATTGACGAGGCGACTTTTCTTCAGCAGGCCCGACCGTGGGGGAACTACCATGAAGGGTACCGCCCCTTGGTGGAACTGGCTCGGCAATACGGTAAACCGGTCGTGGCGTCGAACTTTCCACGCCCCTTACGCATGAAGCTGATGCAAGCCGGGGAGCAAGGATTGGATGGATTAGGGAACGATCGCAATTTGGCTCCAGCGGAATTGTTGCCTAACTCCGATTTGTATTGGAAACGAACCGACAATGCGACTCGGGGACACTCGGCGTTTATGCCCGCCGCAACATCTCCGAGCGAGCGTTTATTATCAACTCAGTCGTTGTGGGACAACTCGATGGGCGAGGCTTGTGTTTTGGCTTTGCGAGATAACCCTGGATATTCGGTTGTCCATTTGAATGGTGGTTTTCATTCGGAATACTGGGATGGTACGGTGGGCCAAGTTCGCCAGCGTTTGCCGGGGGCTTCCATAAAAACAGTTGCAATTCGCCCCGCGACGAACCCTTCGACGGCTGAAATCAAGGGAGCACCAGTCGCTGATTTCGTCGTGATGGTTGACAATCGCGCGAAAAATCTTCGCGATGGTGTTCACAATGTAATTGTTTCTAACGAGCGGCCGTTTCGTTTGCATGTACCAAAGTGGGCCACAGCGGATCGTCCGGCGCCACTATTGATTTGGTTGGCCGATGATGGGTTGACGACTGAAGACGGTTTGGAATGGTGGAAGCTGGTTTTAGGAGACGAGGCCGCGATTGCCGTATTGCAACCGACACACTTGCAGCGAGAACGAGACATAACCATCGGTGGGCGTTGGTTTTGGCCTGACCATTTTTCGGAAGATACAGGGGCAACGGTGCAAGCTATCGAACGTTTGTGGCAATACACACTCAGTCGCTTTCCTGTCGACAAATCGCGGGTTGTGTTGGCGGGTGAGGGAACTGGTGCGACGATGGCCTCTGCGGCAACCTTGTTGACTTCCAAAATGGACATCCAGACGAAAGCTTGGAATCCTCGCCAATACGTCAAACTAAAAGATTTCCCATTGCCGCTTCTTGAAAATTGGGGTGATACAACTCCTCCCAAACGTTCCCTGACTGTTTACGGTGGTACGGATCACGAGAAATGGTGGCGAGAGGAATTGAAAGAGTATGCCACCGTTGGCTTGGAGAGCGAATGGCGAACTACAAAAGAAGACCCTTGGGAGGCGTCACTTGCTCAATCGAAAGTCCTCCGTTCGGCGTTAGGGATTCAAGCACAGAATCGAGAACCCTCCCAAAAGCGATATTTTTTGACCGAGTACGGAACCCCCCGCGAACGACATTGGTTGCGGGTGTTGGCTCATAAAAACAGTAGCGACACAACGCAAATCACTGTCGTTGATCGCCGAAAAATTGATGGGTTGACTGGAGGCAATCGCGTCCAAGTTTCCTCGACGATCAATCCCGAAGACGTCGGGCGAATCCCTTTATGTCCCGGTGCCTTTGGGGGAACCACTGTTTTAGTCCTCGACGCAAACCAAGCGAACGCGGAACTTGACGATTGGCTTCAGCTTGAGCAATCCGATCCTCTGACAAAACGCAGCCGCTTTCATCGTTTGCGAATCGCTATCAATGGTCCTGGAGAACGGGGCCTAAAAGCGGTTTTGGAGAAGCTGCTCTCTGAGAATCGAAAAAACGTATTGGTTGTTCCAGCCACGTTTTACGCCGGAGACAGCGTGATGCGGACTTTGGAAGAGCAAACTGAATCGCTTGCCGACAGTATGACGATTCATTGGCTGCCCGGTCTCGGCGGAGAAGATTTCCCAATTTCGGAAGCCGAACAGTCTTCGCAAGAACTCAGCCGGGAGCAAGCGACCGCTGTGATCAACGAAGTTTGGCAGGGGCTAATTGCCGATTTGAAAACGAAGTTGGATGCGGAGTTGAAGTCAGAAGAAATTCAAGCCGCCGGAAAGTCGATGAAAATCAAATCGCGTGAGTTTGGCGAAGCACTGGATACCGGTCGCTCTCTTTTTATCTCAATGCACGGCGGTGGAAATACGAGTGCGTCAGTCAACGATCGGCAATGGGAGAATCAGATTCGGTTGTATCAACCGGAGGAGGGAATCTATGTAGCGCCACGGGCTCCGACGAACACTTGGAACCTTTGGCACGAAGGCCACATCGATCCATTGTTTGATCGTTTGATTCTGGCCCATGTGTTGTGTCGGAATGTTGATCCTAATCGAGTCTATTTGTTGGGCTATAGTGCAGGAGGGGATGGAGTTTATCAATTAGCCCCGCGAATGTCGGATCGCTGGGCGGCGGTCGCGATGATGGCAGGCCATCCCAATGAAACTCGTTCGGAGGGTTTAAGGAACGTCCCCTTTTCGCTGTTCATGGGAGGCCAAGACGCTGCGTTCAACCGGAATCAAATCGCGGTAGATTGGCAAAAAAAGCTGAAGGAATTATCCACTAGCGATCCAGACGGCTACCGACATTGGGTCAAAATCTATCCAGAACACGGGCACTGGATGAAGGGGGATGACCGCGAATCCCTTCCTTGGATGACTCAATTCCAGCGGATGTGTTGGCCCAAACGAGTGGTTTGGGTTCAAGATGATGTAACACATCCCAGGCTTTATTGGTTGGGCGTGCCCAACGAGCAAGCCAAGGCGGGCGATCAAATCATCGCAGCAGTCAACGGCCAAACGATTGAAATCTCTACAACAGTTGAACGATTGACGCTTTACCTAAATGACGAACTCGTGGACCTCGATCAGCCCATCAAAGTTCGCTGGAATGAACAAGAAGTGTTTTCTGGGAAGTTGGGCCGAAGCCGAGATGCGATTACCCGTTCATTGAGCGAACGATTGGATCGATACTTGGCGGCAACGGCGATCTTGGAAATTTCCGCTTCCGTTTCTGAAGAAATTCAAAACGACAAATAAAAAAAAGGGAACCACAATTAGCAGTTCCCTTTGGAGCAATTGAAAGTACTTTGTTGGTCAAACGCGATTGATCTAGTCTTCTGCCGGACTATCGTCGCCGCACATCATTACGATGCGTGGCGTGAACTGCCCAAGCGTTTCAACCAAATCCGTTTGAGCGGCCATCACTTCGCGAATGTCCTTGTAAACGCCGGGGACTTCATCAATCCCACCGGCTAACAAACGGACTCGTCGTTCTTTCAAAACGTCTACCCAGTCACGCCAGCGATATTCCTTTTTGGCTGCCGTTCGCGACATCCGTCTTCCGGCACCATGCGATGCCGAGTTCAAACTGCGGAGTTCTCCCTTGCCGCGTACGATGTAGCAGGCATCGGCCATGTTTCCTGGGATGATCCCCAGATCACCAGTCCCTGCGGGAGTTGCCCCCTTGCGGTGGACATACAATTCGCGGTCTCCGTGTTTTTCAATCCAGGCAAAGTTGTGGTGGTTCTCAACAGTCGCGAGAGCTTCGGCCCCTGCGAGTTGCAACACATTTCGATGGATAATCGCGTGATTCGCCGAGGCATAACGCCCCATCAGGTTCATCGCCGCCCAATACCCTTGTCCCGCTTCACTGTTCATATCGAGCCAAGCCAAATGGCATTTCTGCGAGTCCTTGCGAATCGTCGCAGGGGCGTTTTGCCTAGCAATTGTGGTGTAATGGCGGCAAACTTCTGCACCGCTGCCGCGACTGCCACTATGGCTCAATAATCCGACGTATCGTCCAGCAGGAATTCCCAACGAGTCGTCGGGAAGTTCTACGAGCCCCCACTCAACGAAGTGGTTGCCACTGCCGCTGGTTCCCAACTGAGAAACCGCACGGTCCTTCATTCGCCGCGTGACGGCCGTAACGCTCCAGTCTTCGTCGAGGACCTCGTGATACTGTGGTCCGGATGTGTGGCTACGCCCCGCACCGAAAACGGTTCCATATTCCAAAGCACGGTCAAGAGCCGCACATTTTTGCGAATCGTTTTCTGCCAACAAATCAAACGGCAAATCAGTTACCGTCAACTTGACTCGGCAAGCAATATCGACTCCAACCCCATACGGAATTACGGCATCTTCGCAGGCAAGCACCCCTCCGATGGGCAAACCGTAACCAACGTGAGCATCGGGCATTAAAGCGGCAGCACGGGAGATCGGCAATTCGCAAGCATTTTGCATCTGTTTGTGTGCGCCTGCGTCAAGGTCGTCGCCCCACGTCAGGTACCCAATCGGGTCGACCTGTTCGATTTTTTCACAATTCAAAACGGCTTGAGCAAGTGGCTGCCAAACGGGATCGGCCAGAAAAGTCTCGGGAGCTTGGAGAATCAAAGGGATAGACTTCTTGGGGTTTTCCTTAACTTCCCCTTTTGCCGAGGCTTGAATGCACTGAATTGCCGTTTTAATGCAATCGGGATGCACACCAATTTGTAGAAGCTTTTTGGCGTTCATAATTTCAATGGATCTTGTTGATGAAAATGTCTGTAGCGGCAAGGTTCAGCGGTTAACAGATTCCGAGATGAAATTGCGGTTACTTGCCCAATGAGCCTATCGGCGGGAAAAAGGTTCATGAACATTTCCCATTTTGGTGGAACTCGCAGAAAACAATGAGTTTTTGAAACTCGGAGCCGAGGTTCTGTCGGCATTGTCTACAACAAGCCCTGCGGTTTGCCGTTGGGAAAAACCTCCTCGACGACTTTACGGATGTATTCTTGGCGGTTTTTAGGACGCGGATGGGTGCTCAGAAATTCGGGCGGATGTCCTCCACCAGACAATCGATCGAGCAACTCCAAGACATCTGTCATGTGTCGTGGATCGTAGCCGCCTAGAATCATCAATTCAATCGCCCAACGATCCGCCTCGAGTTCTTGCTGGCGACTGTAGCTTAACCCCACCAAATCAGTGACCATCTTCGCCATCTGCTGACCTGATACATCGCCGGTGATCATACCCCCAGCCGAGCTGATACCGCCCCACATTTGTCCTTGAGCCATTCGTTGTGCACTATGCCGTTCGAGAACATGTCCCATTTCATGCCCCAAAATTCCGTAGAGCTGGCCGGGGTGATTGAGTTGATAGTACAGGCCCTCTGTGATAAATACTTGTCCGCCCGGCAAAGCGAATGCGTTGACGGTACGATCATCGGCGAGCAAATGGAACTGAAACTGGTAAGGTAGTTGTCGGTTTTCATTTTTTAGCCGATTGTTCAATCGCTCGACCAATGTCTCACCAACCAACTTGACCTTTTGGGTAGCGAGTTCATCTCGAGAAAAACCATTGAACTGCCGAGCCATTTCGCGAGCAGCCTGTAATCCCAAGGCCCGTTCTTGGTCAAAAGAAATTCCGCCGACTCGCTGAGCACGACCTGTAATTGGATTGACCTCGGTATTGGACATATAACCAATGACCGAAAACAAAATAATCACGGCTGCCAAGATTAGGCGAACTTTGATCGTCGAAGTTGTTTGTTGGCGTGAGCGAACTTGATATTCGTTGCGGGATCGATTCATAATGAAAAAGCAGACATAAATTGTGATGACAATCGACTATCGTAACTGGAACCCGCCGCGTTGCAATCGGCTCCAGGCTCGAATCGACAAACTGGACAACACAAAAATCAAAGAGTCGATAACCAGAGAATCCCTGAAACCCAAAGGTGAATTTGAATCGGCTTAAGTCAAATAGGCTTGCCGCGACGATCTTGCCTCGAATCGTTGGCAAAGCCTCGAATTTTACGATGAATTTTGTTTGCCGTCTGTTTGATTTCCATTTACAACCCTATAATTTGTTGAAGAACGGCTTGGAAATCAAGTCGGAGACGTTTCGGAGACGTTGTCGTGAGTTCGCGGAATTGTCGGCGGCCTCCTTTTTTGTGAAATTCAGACCTTTTTCCCTTTTTCGGAGAGTCGCCATGTTTAAAGGAATTGGAAACCTCGCCAGTATGTTTAGAAACATGCAGGATATGGGCGGGAAAATGGAGCAAATTACTGAAACGCTGAAATCGGCACGAGTGACGGGGGCTGCCGGCGGGGAGTTGGTAAAAGTTGAGGCGAACGGCCTGGGACAAGTCCTCAAAATCTCCATCGATCAGGTGTTGCGAGAAGACGCTGACTGGGAAATGATCCAAGACTTACTCGTCGCGGCCTTCAACGACGTCACGACCAAAGCCAAGGAAAAACACGTGGCAGCGATGTCCGAACTGACGGGTGGATTCGATTTACCTGGACTGGGAGACGCCCTCAATCGAATGGGAATGGGGCCAGGACCAAGCGGAAGTTAGTGGTGCATTCGAGAAATTTTGTGGATCGTTAACGTCTGTGGCGAAGTACTCCCAATCCGTAACCGATTTGATTGAGCACCTGGCGCGTCTCCCGGGCATTGGGAAAAGGTCTGCCGAACGAATCGCCTATCATCTCTTGCGTGTCAACAAATCCGAGGCATTGGCTTTGGTCGAAGCGATTCGGCATGTCCGCGAAAATGTGCGCTATTGCAGCGCGTGTTTCAATTTATCAGAAACCGAAACGTGTGAGATTTGCTCCGACCCATCGCGCAATCAAGCGTTACTCTGCGTTGTCGAACAACCACGCGATCTCTTCGCCTTGGAACAAACTGGGCACTATCGAGGTTTGTATCATGTTTTGCTTGGGAGGATCGCTCCATTGGAAAACGTCGGTCCAGATCAATTGACGATAGAGCAGCTTGTAAATCGGGTTCGCCGAGGAAATTTTTCTGAAATCGTCTTGGCCACCAATCCAACGGTCGAGGGGGACGGCACCGCGCTATACGTTTCGAATCAACTACAAGACTTTGACGTGCGTATTACAAAACTCGCTCGGGGGATCACTTCTGGCAGCATTCTTGAACACGCCAACAAAGAAATTCTAGCTGACGCATTACAAGGGCGAGTTCCTTTGTAAGAGGTACTGCACACTATTCTTGGTGATCTATCACGAAGTCGCCCTACTGCCCACGCCTCTGTCTTGATTCGTAAAGGTCGTAAAGTCGATCAAACATGTCTCGCGGATTACCTGATGCCTGGCGGAGCACTTCCGCAATTTCATTTCGCGAGAACGAAACGGGATGGTCTTTCAGAATCTCATCAACCAAGTCTAAGATGTTTTCGGGGTTAGGTTGCAACTCGCACAACTTTGGAATTCTGAGCCACATGGTTGAATGCAACGTGACGATTCCCCACGCTCCGCGATTTTTCAAAAAAGTCACCAAGCGGTTTCGACGATAAAAGCTTAACCGCTCAATCCCGTCGACAATCCAAAGCTCTTGCCCTTCCTGATTTGATGACTGCAAGAACTCCTGCCATGCGTTCCAGCTTAGATGCTCACCAAACGTATAAAATCTAAGTGACCGATTACTGCGTGCCGAACAGTGCTCCAAATTAACTTCAACCCGATTGAAGAATCGATCAGTCCACCTTTTGATAGATCGTCGCCGGATCGTCACCAAGTAGATTTGAAGTCGGTAAAAACTCACACGCCGCGCCAGGTCCAGTGCCAATGTTGTTTTGCCGACACCGTGAGGACCAATGAGCGTCCCCCAGTTTCCTTGGTCTGAAAACTTTTTCAACAGTTGGTCGGGTGCTAGGTCGGGAGGATAGCGAAAGGCTAATTGGCCAGCAGAAATTCGCGATGCTGAAAAGGGATTGTGCGTCACAGCAATGAACGAGTACCGACAAGGCGGAACGGAAACTCGAATTGAAACTCAGTATCGTCGGTCGCGGAGACCACGATCTTTACAAGCCAGTTGATTTTTAAAATTTCACCCCAATAGGAAAGCGGGCTTTGCGGCAAACGCGTTGTTAAAGAATACTCAATCCGCTTTTGAACGCCGTCAGCGCAGCCAGAAAGCGATTGACGTTCAAAATAATGCAAACCTAAGTCCTGGTCACCCTTGCCCTCAGTGATCCACACCACGCTCGTTTCAACCGAGGCAAGTAGGCAGCTTCTCGGGTCAATCGTGCAAACGCATGATAAATCGGAATCAGCCATGTAGGCCGCATGGAGGCGGTCAACCGACACTTGGATTGGGTGCCGAGCTAAGTTGACGGGGCGATCGCATTGGCCGTGCTGACGAAGACGGGGAACGTCTGCTCGAAACTCGGCCAGCCCTTGGCGTGTGTATGGACGACGATTTTCCATTGAATCTGGTTGTTCTTTGACGAAAAACTATGAGCCGCAGTGTCCGGAAGTTCGAAATCGAATTCCGCTTCGAATTCAGCTCGCGGCGAAACATCGACTCCACGTTGTCGCAAGAGGCGATGATTCTGTACGACGCGACGCTCGGTTTGGATGTCGGTACCGCGCGTAAAGGTCACGATCTCCTCACAAATTAACACAACTTCCAGAAGTTTGAAACGAAATCTACCCGGCTGACGCAAAAAAAAGCGACATTTTTTTCCAGGTTGCATCGGCAGCGTCGAAATCTCGACCGCCGTTGGACCAAAAGCCGCTAGCCGTAACGCTTGGCGAAAAAACGCAATCGCCGCCCATATTCCAACCCCCAACGCGACTGCACCCATCGCGATTGCCGAATAGTCAACGCCCTCGTCCATCGTCCTTACGAATCGGATTGTTGACAACGTGGCCAATAAAAATCCCGCCAACATCGCCAGGGCTGCTAGCAGCAGCCAGCCATAAGTTCGCTTTCGTCCTGGCAGCAAAAACGGCAGCCGAGTTCCTGCCTTAACGTTTTTCATCAAACGCGGAAGAACGGCCAACTCGGAACTCGCATCTCCGTCAGCGAACAATTCCAAATTTCCAACTTCTGACGCGAGGGCAATTCTTCGCTCTCGAGAGGCACTTACCCTCCACAATGCGAGAAACAGGCGATACGCTCCGAGCCCGAGTGCTAGGGTCGCCAACGTTACTCGAATTAAAAGCTCACCAGTTGAATAAATCGTTTGTTGATCGGTGAGTCGTCTTTCGAAAAATTGAAATGCGAGGACGCCTACAAGAAACACAAAGCCACCGAGGATCAATATAGAAGCGATTCCAATTTCCACCAATCCGGCCCAGCGTCCTCGACTTGAAGCCGCAAACGTCTTCTGTCCAGCATACAAAAATCGTGACCAAAAACGCAATTCAATTCCCCCAAAAGTTCCCCAAATATCAAGGACGGCATTTTAGTTTATAATTTCGTCGGGCAGATATGGGGTTAGTTACCGTTGCCGGAACGGCTCTAAGAGTGATTTGCACGAAGGTACCAAACCCCATTTCTGCCCGTTTTTAACAACTTGCTCTTCCAAATGCGGCTCGCCCGAATTCTCTTCGCCTTGGGTTGGCGATTCCTTCGCGATTTATTTCTGCAAGAGTTTTAGAATCAAAAGCGATCGTTCGATGGGGATGTTTGAAAGAACAGAAATTCCTCGGCGTTTGAATATCAATAGCTGTTGATCATTGCTGACAGTTGGGCCAACACACTCCCAACCATCGGAGCCGATTTCGGTCAATTTCGCTTGTAGCTCGTCCTTGTCGAGGGGAACTTCCAGAATTCGGTATTCCCAAGATGACGCCTTCTTCATTTCGTCACCCCACCATTGGTAGGCCGACGAGGCCGAAGTCAAGCCTTGCTCCTTGAGGGCCGAGTAAGTTTCATTCGCCCAAGTCGCATAGGAATTGACATCAAGTCCAGCCTCGCTCATTTGACCCAAAGTCTCGCCGAGGAAATTTGTGATCGATTCGAGCGATTCATTTCCCGAAAGTTTTGCCAGCTTTGCGACCCCGTTCAATTGTTGCCGATATTTTTCGATACTCTCGGCTGTCAGAGCGTTTTCGTTTTCTTGTACGATCCCCTTGGCTGAATCGACGGCACGCCCCAGTAGAGCCTTTGCCCGCTCCAAGCGACTGGGCTGATTGGCGTCGTCTTGAGCGATGACTGATCCCGAAAAAACGATGACAAGTATCAACGACAAGAACGAAAAATTTTTCAAAAACGCCGACATTTTGATTTCCTTTGACCTAAGCCATTCCACGCAGGGCATTCAAAACTCCATCAATACTGGACTTGGCGTCGCCAAACAGCATCGAAGAATTTTCTTTGTAAAATAGCGGATTATCAACGCCTGAGTAGCCCGTGGCCATGCTTCGTTTTAGAATAACGACGTGTTGAGCCTTCCAGCATTCAAGGACGGGCATCCCGAAAATCGGGCTGGACGGATCGTCTTGGGCTCCTGGATTCACAATATCGTTGGCTCCAATCACCAAGACCGTTCCCGTATTGCAAAAATCTTCGTTAATTTCTTCCATCTCGAGGACAATGTCGTAGGGCACGTTCGCTTCGGCCAACAAGACGTTCATGTGGCCAGGTAATCTTCCAGCCACAGGGTGAATCGCAAATCGAGCCAACACGCCACGTTTTTGCAACAACTCACAAATTTCACGAATAGGATGCTGGGCCTGGGCAACTGCCATACCGTAGCCGGGAATGATAATGACTTCGTCGGAATTCACCAGCCATTCTGCAGTTTCTTCAACGTTTGTGGTGTGGTAAGTCTTAGGCCCGTCATCACCGGAACCTGCTACCGAAGATTCTCCTCCAAAGCCGCCAAGAATTACGCTGATGAATGAACGGTTCATCGCGCGGCACATGATGTAACTCAAGATCGCACCACTGCTCCCCACAAGGGCACCTGTGACAATCAGTAAATCATTCGGGAGCATAAATCCGACCGCAGCCGCTGCCCAGCCGCTGTAACTATTGAGCATTGAGACCACAACAGGCATATCGGCGCCACCAATCGCCAAAACTAAGTGGGCTCCCAATACAAACGAAATGAGCATGATGATGATCAAAAAGAAAAACGCAATCCACCAATTCACCCAAATCACCAGCAAAATCAAAACCAGGCAGGTTAACAACATCGCCAAATTAGCCAAATGCCGATTGGGAATCACGAGTGGCTTGCTGGTAAATTTTCCGTTGAGTTTTCCCCAGGCGACGACTGACCCAGTGAAGGTAATTCCGCCAATAAAAATTCCCGCTCCGATCTCTAGCAGGTGGATAACGTATTCGGCCCCTTCGCCCCCTCCATACATATTGCAAAAATTCGCCAAACCTACCAACACGGCCGCGAGTCCCACAAAGCTGTGCAGAATCGCAACAAGTTCAGGCATTTGTGTCATTTCGACCCGCTTGGCCAGAATCGATCCGATCACGCCACCGATTCCGATAGTCGCCAACAATAAAATCAAGGACCCAGTGCTCAATATCTCGACGCCGTGCGCTTCATCATGCCCTGGCGCGTGAGCGGGAAAAAGTTTGAAACAAAAAGCCGCGATGATCGCCAGCGCCATCCCGATCATCCCGAACAGGTTTCCGCGGCGACTCGTTTCATGACGACTCAAACCACCCAAGCTGAAAATAAAGCAAACGCTGGCGACCAACCACCAAACGAGGGGAAGTGAACCCATGGTTTATCCTTGTTTACGAAACATTCCCAACATTCGTTGTGTAACCAAAAATCCGCCGGCAATATTGATCGATGCGATCAAAACCGCCACAGCCGCCAGCAATGATGAGGCGGAATACCAATTCGCGCCCATTTGCATTATTCCGCCAATCACAATAATTCCACTGATCGCATTGGTGACACTCATGAGGGGCGTATGCAATGCGGGCGTTACGTTCCAAACAACTTGCCACCCGATAAAACAGGCCAGCACCAAAACCGTTAGATGCCCAACAAACTGTGCCGGCAAGAAATATCCGGCCGTAAACAAAAATATTGCTGCCGAGATCAACACGCAGCCCATCACCATGGGTTGCGACATGACTCCCGGTTCCTTTTTAGCGGCAGGGATTGGTTTCGGTTCTTTGGCGGCTGGAATTGCGGGAGACGGCGACGCAATTGACGGAGGCGGCCAGGTCACGTCTCCGCGATGTGTCACCAAAGTACCTCTGACAACCTGATCTTTCAGATCAATCTTCACCACGCCGTCTTTGTCTGGCGTCATATCGGTTAGCAAGTTGACGATGTTGTTTGCGTACAAGGTCGAGGCTTGGGTTGGCAAACGACTCGGCAAATCAGAGTACCCGATGATCGTCACTCCATTATCTGTAACGTATTTTTCGCCGGGTCGAGTTAGTTCACAATTGCCACCCTGTTCGGCGGCCAAATCGACGATCACACTACCGGCTTTCATGCTGCGAACCATGTCCGCCAGGATCAGTTTCGGGGCAGGCTTTCCTGGAATCAAAGCGGTTGTGATGATCATGTCAACTTCTTTCGCCTGAGCAGCGAACAGTTCCATTTCCGCCTTGATGAACGCCGGACTCATTTCCTTGGCATACCCCCCCGCCCCTTCGCCGGATTCTTCGAATTCCAATTCCAGGAATTCTGCCCCCATGCTTTTTACTTGATCTTTGACCGCCGGTCGGGTATCGAATGCTCGAACGACCGCGCCCAACCCGCGAGCCGTACCGATTGCCGACAAACCGGCCACCCCCGCACCGATCACCATCACTTTTGCCGGTGGAACTTTACCTGCAGCCGTAATTTGTCCGGTGAAAAAACTTCCAAACGCCATTGCCGCTTCGACCACCGCTCGATAACCGGCGATGTTTGCCATCGAACTTAGGGCATCCAATTTCTGAGCCCGTGAGATACGGGGCACACAATCCATGGCAAGGGTCGAGACTTGCTGGCTGGCGAGTTGGGCGACAAGTTCTTTATTTTTCGCGGGCCATACAAATCCGACCAATACAGATTCTGGTTTTAGTAGTTGAGCCTCTTCCATGCTTGGCGGATTCACGGCAATCACGATATCAGCCGATCGCCATCCATCCTGGGCTTGAGGCAAAATCACAGCCCCCGCTTCTTCATACAAAGCGTCGGGAAATGAGGCAGCGTGGCCCGCTCCGGTTTGAACCTGAATTTGAAAGCCGAGTTTGATTAACTTTTTGACCGATTGCGGCGTGGCGGCGACTCGGCACTCGTTCGCGAAAGATTCGCGAGGCACAAAAATCTTCATGCATTGTTCTCGTCTTAATGACGTCAAGTATTTTTTATTAAGCCCCAATAATAAGGGCCAGCGGCGGCATTCACAAGACGCCCGATGTGAAATTCACGGCGATTCGGTCTGCCGGTAAATGAGAAAACGAGTTTCGAAAAAATACTCGAATCGTGAGCTGAGTATTTTTCGTAGATTGCAGATGGCTCATCGCGTTAGACGTCGAGGCGGCGAAAATCAACAAGCCAAGGAAACTTACGCAAATTGACGCAAGTTATCCGGCGTTTGATTGTTTAACCCGTCAAAATGGAGTGCCGATTCGATCAATTGCGCTACCGGCAAATCAATGAGTTCGCCATGCTCTCGCGGCAATCCAAGGGTCACTTGAATTTCGCCAGAGGAGCCTCGTGTTGCCGAGTAGTCGCCACCCCCAGGGCCAAGCAATCGAATGCCGAGCGGATGATGGGCGATCTTTCGTCGCAGCCCGCTGTGCGACGAAATCCAAGCACCAATTCTATCAGACGAAACGGGAGGACACGTCGGAGCCTTTGGCCGAGCTTTCCCCCAACGATCGCGGCGTCCGAAATGAATAAACCGCCTGACCATCGCTTCATCGATTTCAGGCGAGTGTAGCCCCGGGCAAAATCGTTTTAGGTTTTCCATTTCAAATCTGGTTTGGCAACGGTTGTAGCTTTGATAAACGCGGCTTTGATCGAAAAACAAACGCGAGAATTCACTGGTTGGTGTAACATCTTCGCAATCGCCCCGATAGACAACTCCGCCGCTATTGTAGATTTCACAGCACCAATCGATGACGTCTCGAAAAGTCGTCGGTTGGTCTGCGCATAAATGAAATGTTCGACCATGGGCAAGCGGATTGCAAAACAGCGTCGCGATGGCTCTGCCCACAAAATCGACCGTCACTAGATCATGGGGTTCATCACCTCGCATCGGCAATTCGATCGGGGTCTCGTGTTGCCCCATCGCGTTTCTGGGCTGCTGCGGTACTAATAAGTCCAACAACCGCAAATACAACATCAGCCCATGATAGGAACTTGTAAAACCAGTGACCGAATCACCGGCGATCACACTCGGGCGATAAATGGTCACATCAAGCTTGTCGGCCTGCGCTCGAATCAACGATTCAGCGCGAAATTTGCTCTCTTCGTACGCGTTCCGAAAAGACTGTCCGCAATCAAGTTCGTCTTCAGTGATCACGCCCTGACGGTCACCGCAAACGAACGCTGTGGATACATAGTGCATCTCTCTGATCCCAGCGTCCGAGGCGAGTGATAAGACGTACTCTGTTCCTTTAACGTTGGTCGCCCATGGTTCTCGACTTAAATCCTCCTCCTCAAAACTCACTACGGCAGCATTGTGAATAATTGCAGAACAGTTTTGGGCGACCCATGAGAATTGAGAATCGCCGAGTCCCACACGCTGCGACGTGACTTCGCCGGGAAGGATCACTGGACGCGGCAAAAGCCTTCCCAAGTCCCTTTCCCACCTTTGGAGGATCAGTTCAATGCGCGATTGTGGGCTTAAGCGACGACTCGGGCGAACAAGGACGGCAACACGAACCCCAGCCATTAACAGTTCTTTGAGCAAAAACTGCCCAACCAATCCCGTTGCCCCGGTCAATAGGACATATTCCGTCGAATCGCGAAAATTTTGAATTGGCGATTCGCGTTTGGGGACAAGCGGATGATTCATGGATTAAGAAATACGATTAGAATGGGTTTACAAACGGTAACGAATGGCACACAAACTCTGTGGCGAAAAAGGACGTTTCCGAGGTCCATTATAGTTTCCGGTTGGTGAGTAAATATGACAAATTTGCAGTTTTCCGCTGTATTTGTCGGGGAAGCGGCACGAAAAGTCGCAAGTAGGGCCTGGTCCGGCCATGTCGGATTCTTTCGAACCCTGGCTTCCGGCCCGTTTTCTGCTGATGAAGAGCCTTCGAGGATTTAAACGAATGAACACACTGAAAATATTTTTTAAAAAACTGGCGATATCTGCATGCTGGTTTTTATGCGGAATTTCTCCGAGTTGGGGACAAGTTGAAACGCTAACCGAATTGGAAACTTGGTTAACCCCAGACGAACACGCTTCAGGTTGGATTGCCTTGTTTGACGGAAAGACCCTTTTCGGCTGGCAAGCGGAATCGGAGGTGGACTGGAAGGTTGGCGGCGAGACAATCTCTGCGACGACAGGAGAAAGGGGCCTGTTGCGGACGACGACACAATTTGATCGCTTCGAGTTGTTTTTGGAATTTACGGCAGGACCAGAGACCAATAGCGGTGTGTTTATCATGACCAGTCCTCGACCGACGGATCCAGCCATTGACTGCTACGAGGTCAATATCGTTGCTCCAGATCGTCACGAGTATGCAACGGGCGCGCTGGTTGCCCGCGCGAAATCGGAACATGCACCGGAGCTCAAGCACGGTGAATGGCATTCCATGCGGATCGTTACTGACGGCGAAAATTTGTCAGTCGAAATCGACGGAATCCTGGCTTGCCGGTATCGTGACGCACGCCCTCTCGGTCGAGGTTACATCGGTCTTCAATACAATGGCGGGCCCGTCGGATTTCGAAACATAAAACTAAAACCTTCCAGTCTGACTCCCCTCCATCCAAACACCGACTTCGATGCAACATGGAACACGCAACAACTTTTGGATTCAAAAGCTGCTGTGACGCCTGCAGGTCTACTGCGACTCATCGGCGGTCGTGGCCAACTTGAATCGCGCGATAGATTTGCCGATTTTGTTTTTTCTGCGAGAGCCAAAAGTCCCGCTGGAGTCAACTCGGGTGTCTTTTTTCGCTGCATTCCGGGTGAAGTGATGAACGGTTACGAATGCCAAATCGAACATGGAGTTGATGAAAATGGGAAACCTACAGACTGCGGAACTGGAGGAATCTTTCGTCGCCAAGACGCTCGAATTGTCCTCACTCGCCCAGACGAATGGTTCGATTTGACCATCGTTGCTAACGGCCCCCACATTGCGACGTGGGTCAATGGTTTGCAAGTCGCTGATTGGCGAGATATTCGCGATCCAGACCCAAATCCCCGGCGTGGCAAGCGGCTTGAAAATGGTACAATCTGCATCCAGGGGCACGATCCCGAGACGATCATCGAATTCGAAAAAATCTCCATTCGTGAAATCGACAAACGAAATCGCTGATCGGCTGACCAGGCTAGTGACATCGAGCGAGAAAATTAATTTCGAAAATTTATAGGAAGATTCAAAAATGAAATTTGGAATGAATTTATTGCTGTGGACCGCTGAACTGAACGAGGGAATTTTGCCAGTATTGGAGCAAATCAAGGCTTGGGGATACGACGGAGTCGAGGTTCCTCTGTTTAACTACGATCTAGACTATGCAGCTTGGGGGCGTCGTCTGGATGATCTCGGACTTGGGCGCACTGCTGTCACGGTGCGAACGAACGCTGACAATCCGATTAGTTCTAATCCTCAAGTGCGCCAAATCGGAATCGACGCCAACAAACGGGCACTCGACTGTTGCCAAGCTCTCGGAGCCAGCCACCTCGTCGGCCCCTATCATTCGGCTTTGGGCGAATTCAGCGGCCAAGGCCCTTCAAGCAACGAGTGGAATCATGGAGTCGAATCGATGCGGCAGGTCGCCGAGCATGCGGGCTCGCTAAATGTCTGCCTCGCCATCGAATACCTCAATCGTTTTGAGACGTATCTCCTCAACACGGCCGTCGATACGGCACGATTCGTCCGAGAAGTCAACCATTCGGCGTGTCGGATGATGTACGACACCTTTCATGCACACATCGAGGAAAAAAATTCCGCTGATGCGATTAGGGCCGGTGGGGACTTGATCGCTCACGTTCACATTTCCGAAAACGACCGCAGCACTCCTGGACATGGCCAAGTCGCCTGGGACGTCAATTTTGATGCCCTACGCGAAATCAACTATGACGGCTGGATGGTCGTGGAAGCGTTTGGGCTCGCAATGCCAGAATTGGCCGCCGCGACGAAAATTTGGCGGCGAATGTACACCGACGAATCTCAGCTCACAAAAGACGCGCTGCGATTCATGCAGAACCACGTCGCACGGCGATGGTAAGGCGTTTTGACTGGCCCTTCATTGGCGGCTCGTAATTTCCAGCCCCAATAGGACTCAAAGTCGGTCTTTGGGGTTCCCCCGCTCGTCGTATCGCAATAATCCGAAATACACGAACGAAAACAGTCCAATTGGAAAAGTCACAAGAAAAACCGGGCTTACGAAAATAGCTAAAACCACACCAGCAATGGCTAGGCCAAGCCACAACCACCACGTATCACGTAACAAGCCTTGGAATCGCAACATACTCTCTACCCTTCATTAAGGGCTCAAGTATGACATTTCGGCAGCGAAGTTTAAAGGCCAGGGTTTAAACAAGCTCTATCCTTCCAACACACTCAAGTCTTCGTTAAAGACTGAATCCATTTGTGAGACTTGATCGTCACCGTTCACAAAAACCCCGTCAGATTTAACGACTGACGGAGTTTGGTATGAACCAGCGAACCCAGAGCGTTGATAAAGGCCCCCCGATTCACCGTGCCAAAATTGTTGAGAGGATTCGTCGCTGGAATGCGAGTCTGGATTGGCTTGACCAAATACGAAAGCGGCCATCTGGTTCGCATTCACGCCGCCGTCCGCTGCTAACATTTCTCCGCAACAACTGGGGCAAATACAACTACCATCGTCATTGTTTCCGCATGGCATCGTAATGTGGTGTCGTTCGAATTCTCTCAATTGAGCGAGGGCATCATTCAACATCCCGTGATCGTCGGTGTTATGGTATGGAGCCAGCATGAATGCAGGTGGCATCGCCGCGTCTTCTTGGTACATCAACCTTCCGGTTTGCATCGCGAGGAATCCGACTGCCTCAGCCTTGTGTTGGATTTCCATATCTTGGGAACGCTCTTCCTCGATAAAGAATCTTGTACGGACGCGAGTATTATTCAAAACACGTACCGTAGCCGTATCGGCCTCATTAAAGGTTTGCATGTCTAAGAACAGGGCTGGGCGTCCAGAAAAGCCACTTTCATAGTTCACGAAGAATGGGCGATTGGTCACCGAAGTCCCCGTGAGCCCCGCTTCGAATCGACGACCATTGTGCTCGCCGATGCCAGGGGTCACTGCAATAAAATGGATGGCTTCGGAAAGATGCACTTGATCCGCAGCCTCTTCTTCTTGAAGGCGGATTTCAAATCCAGAGTTGCCAACATTTCGAATTCGTGACGTCGTGGCCGACCATTCGCGATTGGTCGCAACTTGAGAAAACACCACTGGTTTTGCGGTAAATCCTGCATCATTTTGCCCAGTTGTGAAAGACACATTTCGCCAATTATGATTGGCCGTGGTTCGTCCCGCCTCAATTCGCATTCCATTTTCGAGATAGTAAATCCCTTCTTCCATGACCATATAGCTAACTTCTTCAAGGCCATGGATTTTGTCGAGGTACTCCCATTCTTCGATCTTCACTTCAAATGAAGTTCTCGTTACATTTCGCACGCGAATCGTTGAGGGGTCTGAGCCTTCTCGGGCTAGGCCGCCAAATACGACAATCGGCGGCGTCGCGTAAGAATTGGCAAAAGTAAAGGTTTTCCAGTTGGAGTCGATTTTGACCGTCCAAACCTCGGCAACCGCACGAGGGCCGCGAACTGGCTCGACAATATCTGCTTCGACAATGTAGAAGCCCATGCTGCCATAGTCAATGAAGTCATTGTTGGCATGTCCTACGCCTTCGATTCTTAGATAGTAGTTGCCTTGAGGCACATTCAAAGATATCGAGGTCGCGAACTGGGTAGGCGGATTGTGCGTAGCGATGACTTGCCCAGCTTGGTTGAGCAAAGAGATAGAAGGCTTAAGATTTGGATGCTCGGCCATTGGAGTCACCCGAATCGACAACGGTCCCTCACCCGCTTCAATTCTGAAAAAGTCTACGTCGGCAGGACTGGAGATAAAGCCCCAATCGAAAATCGTAGTTGGGCTCGACAACTGAGCGTCAGTTGCAGTTGCCATCGTGTTTCCATGATCGTCAGTTCGGAAAGTTAGCCCCCGATTACCCATCACAACATAATCGTTTTCTGTATTGGTCGCTCCCGCATACTCGCCACGACTCCATTGAGTGTTGTTCGCACTAAATGGAGCCCCCATGATTGGCCCCCAACTTATTTCGCCTGAACCTGTCCCAGGGTGATAAGCTTGGGAATTCAAGCCATCGTGGCGAAGCCCCAAGGTGTGCCCCACTTCATGCGAGGCCGTTAGCCCGCCAACGCGAAAACCCTTATTGACCGTAAAGCATGGCGTATCATCAGCACGGCCAAAGGAATTCAGAATCGCAATTCCGCCCCACGGGCCATTGAAATCCGGAACCTGTTGCGTCATCAAACTACGGATGCCGTAAAATTGGTCGCTAGGCGAACTACGGATAATTCGATCCAGACCGGGATCACGAGTCGTTACATTAACGTCAAACGCCGCAAAATCTTCGGCAGTTTGCTGCCAAGTCTTTTGAATTTCAATCAGCTCAGCATTGCTGAACGTGGATGGGTCGCCGTCAAGGTCAAAGGCTGGAAACACAACATTGTGTCCCCAAGCATTGTTCTGCGAGTGATGCCCATCGAAATCCAAATAAATCGTCTTCGTCGAAAACGGATTTGACTCCAGCAAAAAAGTGTCTTCTAGTCGATAGGGAACAGGGGCGGCTGGATCTCCGAGAGTAAAGACACCATTGATGTAGGCAGGAAACATGGCGGCCAGAAGCTGACGAGTCTCCAAGTTTTCATACTGAAACTCGTTTGTTTTGGGGAACCGTTTGGCCGTTCGCCGAGTGAGATTGTTATTTGCTTGTTGATTCGGTCGAACAGTACTTCCCTTTTTGACTTGCCTCTTCATCTCGAACGTCATCTCCTTGTTTGCAATCAAAACAGCCTTCGAAACTTCCAACCCTAGAAAGTTAAATCAGCAAAGGCATCTCTCTCAAACTCGTTTGACCGCCGACGTAAATCAGCGGAGCTTGACAGAGCGAGAACACAAAAAAACCCGAATTTCTCTAATTTTCTCGAGCCATCGCCCTGAAAAGTCTAACCTTAAACCCGCAAAGATGCAAATTTATTCCCCATTCAGACGGGTACACGGGGTCATTTAATTGCAATATCTCGCCAAAAAGGCCCATTTATCGCTGCTTTTCGAATTTCGTTTAAGGCCAGGCTGAAATCAAAGCAGAGAGTGGTCGTATGAGCACCACTTATTTTAGCCAGTTGGAAAACTTGGGTTAGACCCTTTAGAGCCCCTTTCCGTGCTCATTTCTAAAAGGCTTGAATCTCTCAGCCCCAAGGAAAAGCAAGGAAATTGGTGCGGAGGATTTTGGCGAGGAATTTGATGCCCCGCCAATTTTGGGGAATTTGGTGCGGGGAATTTGGTGCCAGCCAATTTTGAACTAGCCAATTTTGAACCCATTAACTTCTGAACTCGTCCGCGCAATTGCCTAAAAGGCTTGCATCTCCCAGCCCAGGGCAGAGCGAGGGGACGATGACCATCGAACCTTCGCACCGCCCTGGGTACACGACCCGATAAATCCCACATCGGGCCAACGGGCCAACCGATCTTCATCTACCGCCAAACATCCCTCGCCTTCAAATCCGAACACCGATCTGCAAAAAAAAGAACCCCAACACAACAAAACCTCCAACACCCAAACTCACCTAACAAAACACGCGCAACATCTTTTAGCCCACATCGTTTACCAATTAGAACCAGCTTCCAATCGTCCCATCAAAAATCCAGCCTTGACTCTTAGTCAGTGATCGTTTTTGGTGAAAGATGTTGGGTAAAAGACGGAAATGCTCAGAAGCCTCATCAAAATTCGTTGGCCCAATGAGCAATTCACGGCAACCCTCCGGCCTGGTTTCTCAAAACCACTCACCCGCCCGATTCATGCCGTCCAAAAACACCTCATCCGTCCACCCAATATCAACAACGAAACGAACGAAACGGCCATCGAATCAAACCGATGAAATATTCCGACATCGGAATCAATCTTTCCAGCTCACAAAACCCCATTCCTCTGTTTTGTTTCGTCATCGGAAATCCTAACTCCCTCATCGCTTTCGTTAGACCGGTAATCCCTCCACACAAACCCGCAAACATCCGACAACTAAAACCGTACCGTACTTACCCCAGCCTACCACCCGAGCCCTAGTCATATTAGCCGCCATCCGGGACCGCAGGCGTCCCGCCTGCCGAACCTCTCCCATGCTCGCCACGCCAATGAACGCTGCCCCATTAAACGCCAACCTTCAACGCCGCCAAAAATTTCCCAAACAAAGCCCCCCCATTTTCAAACCTCGCCCCATCAGCTTCCAACCTGCCCGCCCTCCAGCGCGTTAATACGGGATTATCCGCGCTAGCCGAGCTTTTTCCCGAAACCAACTTGTTGACTGAGTTTTAAAATTTATCTACACTCTAGCCAAGGTTTTAGACATGTATTATCAACTTATCACGCGCTAGCCGAGGATAATTACAAGTTATGCTAAATCAGCGAGACGAAACTTGCAGCTGAAATTTTGAGTTCTGACTGCTTGCCGGGGCGATGATGGTTGCTGATAATAATACCGAATGGGCTGAGAGCGCATGTCACCCACGAGAACGGAGTGCGCGCCAACCCACCCCACCACCCGTGACTCAATCGGCATAACCAAGCGATCCACCCAAGTCGCCGAAAGAATCGGTTACCAACATCAACATTTTACCACGGCGACTGGGTGATCGCCGACGTTATGCCTCCAACGCAGTTCCTCATGCTCAAATCGCTTCTCGAAATAATCGACACCGGCGAATTCGAGGACAATGGATCCCTATGCATTGAGGAGGCGTTGACGCATCAGGATGATCTATTGGTTCGGCTGCGCCTCAAACATCCGGATGGCGGTACGGAACATCGGACGATTTTGTGCCACCAGCCGCGTTCACACTTTCTGCAGGCTGCCGAATACTTCGATGATCTTTCCGTGTGCGACGATCATGTTCTTCTTTGGCCGCATTCACAATTGCAGGCCGCACTGTACTTTAATGGGCGACCCGACAATGCGCACGCCCTTCTTGGTGCATTGGTCGAAACGCATCACCGCACTTTGAACGATTGGTTTCCGATCACTAGATTCATGAACAACTCGCTCTTTTCGCCAAACGTCGAACTATTGGCCTCTGGCTCTGGTCTTCTTGCGGAGGGACCGTTTGGGATTATTGATGCGTATGCTTCGGTTCTTGAAACATTCAATATTCGACATTCATCGCCTCCTCGCCGACCGCCGAGTTGGTGGGACGGGACTCGATGGCAGCCGGAGACCGAAAAACTGTACGCACTTATAATGGGTAGCTCGTACGTCGTTGGTCCAAACTTCACTGAAAATACGGCATAACAAACCGATGCACGGGAGCGGCGAATTCGGACGGATTTTCAATGGAAACTCAATCGTCGCCGCCCCGTGATCGGTGACGTTCGCCGTATGAAACATCGAGCCCCATCAATTGACGAGTTGTTTCAGCCTCTAAAAGGCGTCCCTTCTTGGCACGTCAAGAAGGGCTACGGAAGTTTCTTAACCTTCGAATTCGGCACTCCGAGCCAAGAGATTCGCGAACCACGAACTGTTTCGAATTCATCACCTCTCGTGCGAGAACTCCTTGCAAGACGATGCGTGACCATTCACGGGCAGTGGCATCTCTGGGTCTACTGCTGTGGTTGGCGCATTCGGATGGCGGATAGCGAATTGGCGCACAACGAGTCATCTGACGATGAAATTGCGGCAGCATGTCTCGAGCTTGATGGTCAAGCAATTCAAAACGTAAAGTGCGAACCGAAATTCGGTCGAACTCGTTTCCACTTTGATCTGGGCGGGGTTTTGGAAACCGCTCCGTATAACGATGAATTACTCGAACAATGGATGCTGTACCTTCCGGATGGGAACGTTTACACGTATCGGTCAGATGGTGCCGCAAGCTTCGGGCCTGGAAGTCGCGATATGCAAGAATGGGAATTGGGCGGCGAACAAAGCGATGCACGCAAGTCGCCGGTCGGCCGCGAATTTGAATCATAGTTTTTTTGCGGCGACTGCGTGATCGCCCGCGTTATCCTGCTGTGCAAAATTGAAACCGTACGTCACCAAAAAGATCGACAGAATTCGGCGGGATCACTTCATAGACATGATTGTGTTCGGAATTCCCTTTGTTGGAATTGTCGTTTCAGGTGTTTTCGGATGGATTCCGAGTTCATCGTTTCAATGGGCGATACCGGTTGCGTTCGTGATTTGGTTGATCGGGTTTCGCCGCCAATGGTTGCGATTTAACCGATTTGATTGTCCTTCATGCGGAAAGTCACTTACGGCATCAGAAAACATTGAAAACACGCCGGTCACTTTCACATGCGATCCGTGTGATACAATTTGGGACACGGGATGCACCTACACGCGTGACGCCGGATAACTTGGCGATCAACCGAAGCCGCGGAACCGGGCGGATTCGGAATGGAACATCAATTGCCGCGACTCGGTTATCGCGGTCGTTATCCGTCTCAAGTGATCACATGGACTACTTTGGCAAGACAAGTTCGAAAAACATGCCACGGCATCTTTTCTGGGAGTGCTTGCACCTCGACCATGCCACTGCAATTCGTGCGAATATATCGCGGCAAAACTATTCCGTTTGTCCACGCTACTGGTATGTGGATGCAGTGTTCAAGTGCTCGCGATGCTCCGAGAATTTCTGCTTCACGGCGGCAGAACAAAAGCGGTGGTACGAAGAACTCGGGTTTTACGTTGACTCCTACGCGAAGAATTGTCAGGATTGCAGACGTGACGAACGCAAGCGAAAAGAACTCCGACAAATCTATGATCACGAAATTGAAGTGACGCTTCAATCAAAGGACATCGAGGCGAAGAAACGACTGGCGTCCCTTATCGATGAGATGTGCTCGTTCGAGGCTGTCTTGCCACAAAAGATTCATGAAAACCGAAGAGTCTTGGGACGTCAAATTGATCGATCAAAGAACCAGTGCGACGGATAACAATCGCATGCAGCGGAGCCGGCGGTCGGGTCGGTTTTGAAGTCAACGCAACACGCGCCGGCCCGCTGATGCGAACCGTTCTGTCGCAGAAAAACATGGGCACTTCGTTCGTCACAATTTCTGATGGAACCTCCGGCGATGAACCCGGGTTCTGGATGCGTGACGAGATTCTCGAACTTTGGCTACGTTTGCTTTCGCTTCATCTGCCGGAGCCCACCAACGACGGTGAACATGCGGCAACTCCTGACATCCGAAACAAATGGCTGCTTGCTTCTCGAGGATACTTCAACGGTTGTGTCCCACATGAAATGGATTTCGCGTGTGCCACACCAGAAAGGATGAAGGTTGTCCGATCTGCAATTGAATCTTTGATGGCTAAACTGGCCGAATCGGATTCCACTCTGGACGCCAGAACGCTGAACATACTTGGCAACGAAGGGTATCAGTATTTCGACATTGAACGAGAGCGACTTCGAGACATTGGTTACGCGTTCATTGATTTGCTTGACGGTCGGATTCGCGAAACCGCTCGGTCAACTGTCGTCATGCCGGGATCAAAACCTTACAATCGACAAGACGCGACAGAGCAAAGATCGGGATAGATGCCGGATTTCGCCGGGCCCCTCCTACACCACCCAGCATCTGGGGCCGCACTAGATGACTCGTCGCTTCGAAGCAAGTTTGATCCAGATATCTTCCAGACTGACCAGTCCCAACTGCTTGAGGTAAGCCAGCGACAAGGCCATATGAACGGCTTTGCTCGATTCCCCTTCTGTAAGTAGCCTCGCAGCTTTGGCGGGAAGATGTCGGGGTGGCGAGGGCTGGTATCGGATGAACCGATGGTCAGCGACAAACCCGGCGTTTACGCACATCTTCGCAGGCTTCCTCCCCACGGTCGGTCACCCTTCCGCAGTCGCCTTCGCCTAGTGCGTTAAATTGTCTGGTTTCATTTGGTATACTGTCCGTCAAGCAATTCCCATTTTCGCACAGGGGACTGGTTCCCGAAGGAACGGCACCCGACAAGTTCACGCCCATGCCGGGCGTACCGGTCCACCCAAGTCGCCGGTCAACCGCGAATTTGAATTATAGTTTTTTGGCGGCGACTGGGTGGTCGCTGCCGTTATCCGACTGCGACGACCCTTCCGCTAAACTACAAATGAATGTGATTCAAATCTCCGTCAATGGCGAAATCAAAGCGACCGCTCCGTTGTGGGGACTCACGACTGGACTCACAATCAGCAGCGGAACACTAGCAGATGGAACTCATCACGGAGTCGATCTCCGGCTTGGCGGCATGGACGAAACGAACTACCTACGATGGCTCACGATGTTGGATCTCCCAATTGGCACTTCGATTCAAATTGATATTCTGGAATCTGGAATACCTGACGAGCCAACGCGGAAACAGGCTGATCCTGACCCGGATTCAAAACGCGAACGTGAAGACTTCGAATGGGCGAAGGCAAAGTACCTCGAGCTCAAACACAAGTTCGACGTAGCCGAGTGATCTCAAGCTCAGCTCGGCGGATAACCAATAAGCCGTTACCATCGCGAGATATGACTTAAGGTGTGGCGGTTGGTAGGGGGGCCCGAAGCGAGGGGCGTTGAATGGCCGAAAAAATGAGCCGATGTTTAAGGGCTTTGTTCAAGAAGCCCGATGAGGCTCTGCGAACGCTTGGTCCCTTTCCAGCCATTCTCGCTGCACCAGCCCTTAAACGCTCTAGCCGTCAACGATACGACCGTAAACCATTCCGCTTTGCTCGGTCGCCATGATGATCGTCCCGTGGGTGTGAGCTGACTTGCGCAATGAGATTGGCAGGTTCGAGCAAATTCTGGAACCAGAGGCTAACGAGATCGTCCGGCTTAGTCGCCTCGTATTCCCGAAGAAAAGCAAGAAACGTAAATATCCGCCAGGTGAACCGGCGGCATTAGTGCCAAGGCGTAATCCCGTTGTTGCGAGAAACGGAAATATCACGTGAACAAGTCAGGTGCATTATGCCGCACGGTCAACGGAACCGACTCGTTTTTTTCGGAATTCAATTTCAAAATGGCGGAACTTGTCGAGAGTGTCGAGTTAATTCGGGATTCACGAAAGTATTGACGACTTCCGCTACGAAAAAATCAACAAGTCCTTGTTGGCGTCAGCTATGCCTGCGGGTTTGCACTAAGCTTTTGGATTTACAAACAGAGATCAATGTTCGTGGGGTTGGTCGAATGGCAAGACATCTTCAAGGCCCAATAAAAACCGCATCTTCTCTCGAAACGCGTCTTTTTTCGAAAATGCCCCTTCAACGGCGAACAATTCCTTTGGCTCGCGTTGAAGCTTGAGTATCGCATGCCAGGCGGCACCGACCATCGCATGGACCGTCCGATGGGCATCGTAATCCAAGTAGTCGAACAATGCCGAGGCATGATGGAACGCCTTCTCCAGCCGGCTCGTGTAAGTTCTCACAAGATAGTCGATTGGTTTCGAGTAGGCCGACGACGCCAAAGTCTCGCGATCGCAACCGGTTTCCGCGAGGTCCTCGCTGGCCAGATACAATCGTCCCGCCGCCGCTTGCTGCCTAGCGGTCAGCAGCCATTCGGTGATCAACAGGGCTTGACCACATTCCAACGCAGGGACTTCAAACCCTGCCTTCTTGACCCCCATCATTTGGACTGCAACTACAAATGGACTACCGCCCAGACGTGTGGCCAAAACCTCAACATCGGCATAAGTTTGTGGCTGCCGAAAACGCAACAAATGATCAAAACCTTCAAAAAAGTCGAACAAATATTGCTTGGGGATGTCCCAGTGCTCGAGCGATTCGTGAACCGCGCCCCATTCAGCCGACAGGTATTTCCCACACCAGGCATCATTGAGGTCCTCGCGAGCTTCGTTGAGCGTATCAAAGGAAATCTGCCCTGTCGGTTTCGAGTGCCGATAGGCATCCAGCCCGTGATTAACCACAAACAGCAACGAATCCAAGCCCCGCCGCACATCAGACGGCAAGTTCATTAACGGCCACAACCTGGAACCAATGGCACGTTTGACAATCCGTTTGCAGGAGCGATGCCCTTTTTCAATGTCCGCCTCCGACAATGAGACGTAGCTTCGTTCAGGGGGGCGTTGCGAGGGAGCTTGGGCGACGGGTACCGAGGTGGATTCCATTTAAAAAGTCTCTGTTATTTTTCGGGCTTTTGCCACCGTAGCGGCTTAAATTGGTTGCTTCGTGTCCGTCTGATAAGTTTCAAGTTCGTGAATCGCGGTGTTTTCAAAAGGCAATTCCGAGCCGATCTCGCCGACGGGACGACAATCCATTATGATGATTTTCGAGCAGAAAGGTAGTTCCATGCAAGTATTATTAGCAAACCCGAGAGGTTTTTGTGCGGGGGTCAATATGGCCGTCGATAGCCTTGAGTTGACCCTCGAAAAATTCGGCTCACCGGTTTATGTCTTCCACGAAATCGTCCACAACAAATATGTCGTCGAGACGTTCCGGCAAAAGGGTGCGATATTTGTGGACGATTTGAGTGAAGTCCCCCATGGGGCGACCTTAATGTTTTCGGCTCATGGCGTCTCACCGGAAATTCGCAATGCCGCCAAGGCCCGCAACTTGACGGCGATCGACGCTACTTGCCCTCTCGTTACAAAAGTCCATTTGGAGGCCATTAAATACGCCCGCGAAGGCTACACGATTTTCCTCATCGGCCACGAAGGACACGACGAGGTCATCGGCACGATGGGCGAGGCACCCCACGCCATGATCTTAGTCGAAACCGTCGAAGATGTGGACAAACTAGACGTCCCCGACGACGGCAAGTACGCCTACCTGACTCAAACCACACTCTCGGTGGATGACGCCAACCGGATCATCGCTCGACTTCGCGCCCGATTCCCCAACCTCGTCAATCCACCAAAAGAAGATATCTGCTACGCGACTCAGAACCGTCAAGAAGCCGTGCGAATCCTGGCCCAAGCTGTCGACGTTTGCCTCGTGCTTGGCAGCCAAAACAGCTCGAACAGCCAACGCCTTTGCGAATTGGCAACGGAATCCGGCGTTCGCGCTTACTTGATCGATGGTCCTGAGGACATCGATCCAAACTGGTTCACCTCGACAGATCGCGTCCTCGTTACGGCGGGTGCGAGTGCCCCCGAAACTGTTGTCGAACAAGTACTCGATTGGCTAGTCGAACGATTTCAAGCCACGGTTGAAGTGCGAACGACACGCGAAGAGAATGTCCATTTCCCACTTCCAAAAATTCTCCGTGCCCTTTCCCAAAGTGGTCAGACTCCCTGATGAAGCGGCAAATCGAAAATTCAGATCAACCGAGGTTTTTAGGGCGACATGTTTGACTTGGTAGCACAGGGTAAAGAACCGGGTCAGCGGTGGCGAAAGAAAATTCGCGACAACGAGTGGCACATCATTGGGCGTCAAGCGGAAACGTATGCGGTCCCCTGGGACGCTCAATTGTCGCGTCAACACGCTCGCATTCGGCTTGCCAAAAACGGCATCGAAGTTGAAAAAATCCCTCAGTCCGTTAACCCAATTTTTTTCGACGGAAATCCAGTAGAGAAATTTTTGGTCCAAGCGAACCAGCACTTTGTCATCGGGCTGACCCGATTTTCGCTGTATCCCTCACAAGCGTATGTCACCCTCGACGCCCCACGTCCAATTCACCAACTGACGTTCTCCGATGAGTTCCTGCAACAACTCGACTACCGCGACGCCAGCCAACGTATCAACGTTCTTAGCCAACTCCCCGAATTAATCGCCGATGCAGCCAACGAAGAGCAGTTGCTCGGCAAGATCGCTAACGTGATGTTGCAGGGCATCCCTTTGGCGGAAGTTGTCGGAATGGTCGACGCCTCGCGCGGTGGAGAATCCGTGGCGATAAAATTTTGGGACAGTCGCCAAGAATTTTCCAAATCCTTCCAACCAAGCGAAAGTCTGATTCGCGAGGCTGTGGATACCGCCACAACCGTCTTGCATGTGTGGAGCGACCAAGCAGGGCAGGGCTCCGAGTACACGCTGCAACAACATGCGGACTGGGCATTCGTTTGTCCTCTTCGCGGTGCAGCGGCAAAAGGGCAAGCGATCTATGTATCGGGCCGTGTGGGAAAACTCGGCAAGAAACTGACGACCGAGTTGTTGCACGACGATTTAAAGTTCGCTCAACTCGTCACGTCAACTTATGCCAATGTTGTCGAGCTAGAATCGTTGCAGCGTCGCCAAGCGGCACTGCGTTCGTTTTTTTCCCCAGTTGTCGTCGAAGCTATCTCAGGCTCAGACCCCGACAAAGTTCTGGAACCTAGGACCGGCCAATTGTCCGTCCTCTTCGGTGACTTGCGAGGTTTTTCGGCAAGCAGCGAACGACTTTCGGAAAACCTTTTGGAACTCCTTAATCGCGTCAGCCGTTCACTGGGGATTATGACCAGTTGCATTTTGCACGGACGAGGCGTTGTCGGCGATTTTCACGGCGATGCGGTGATGGGCTTTTGGGGCTGGCCACTCGTGCAGCCCGATGCAGCTCGCCGCGCTATTCAGACAGCGATTGAAATCACGCGTCAGTTCGCCGACAGCCAATCCGAGCAAGCAGACACGACGGAGGGGCTCCTGATGGGTTTGGGAATTTCGTCGGGCATTGCCGTGGCCGGCAAAATTGGAACGAGCGATCAGGTCAAGGTCACTGCCTTCGGGCCGGTGGTAAACCTCGCCTCGCGACTCGAAGGAATGACCCGCTACTTTAAAGTTCCGATTCTGTGTGATGAGGCAACCATTCGAGAGGTCGCGTCTGGTCCCGACGGAGCGGTCTTGCCGAATCGTCGCCTTGCTGCCGTCATCCCTTATGGACTGAACCGAGCGACAAACGTCTACCAAGTCCTGGGGACCGGCTCGAGTGACAATTTTTCCGCCGAACACCTTGCCGCCTACGCCAACGCACTTTCGCGGTTTGAAAATCGAAATTGGACGGACTCCCGGGAAAGCTTTGAGATTTTGGCCGAAAAGGATTCGGCGGCTCGATTCGTTGTAGATTTTATTCGCCGCCACAATGATCAACCGCCCAGCCAATGGAATGGAGCCATTTCGATGCCGGGTAAGTAACGCCTTCCTTGCTTCCGAAAGTTTACACTTTGCATTAGAATATGGGATACCGTTCAAGGAGGGAACGGCCACGTAGCTTGTCACTCCGTCAAAAGGCGGGCACACCGAAGGAACTTGCCGAGGCAAATCGGTTGGATATGTGATTCGCTAAAGCGGGAATGCTTTAAGTTCCAAAGTCGATCCCGCGAAAGGTTACGATAAATCAAATGATGCTGCAATTTTTTCATATTCCCTGAATTTTCTTATGCCTTCGCGAAACTCCTCGGTCAATCCAGTAGCTCTCCGTCCACCTCCAGCCGCGCAAGTCGTTTTTAAATCGCAGATCGATCGCTCCATGCGTGAGCTATCGGAGAATCAACGAGCCCTGTTGAGTGCGGAGTTGTGTCTTTGTTCTTTTTACGAGGACGACGATTATGCTGCCGCCATCGGACGCATTGGATTTCAACGCACGCATGTTTACGAATATGAAAGTTTCCACGTCTCGATCATCGAAAACAACCACGATACGTTTGTGGTTGTGGGTGCTCCCTTGCGTATGCGTTGGGAAGATTTCGAAAAGGCCGTCAATCTTCCGCCAGTTCCGTCGGAATCGGTGGGGCAAATCAACCCCGTTTTCAAAGATGTGGCCGACCATCTTTGGCCAGAAGTTGAATGCGCCTTGAGCAAAAATCTCAAACCTTTGTGGTTTGCGGGCCATTCTCTTGGCGGTGCCGTTGCCGATGTCTTAGCCAACCGCTGCCTCACCTCGCACATCAAATCCGAGCCGCAATGCCTTTACACGTTTGGAAGCCCACGTGTCGGATGTCGCAAGTATGTCAATTACTTGCCGGTCAATCACCAACGTTGGATTCATAACGATGACGGGGTTACCTTTTTGCCTCCGGCCCGCCTGGGCTATCAACATGGCGGCACGGAAATGCGAATCGATTCCTTTTGTCGTTTGAATCAACCCGGGCTGTGGCATCGAACGGCGGAAAGAATTAAGGGGGCTTACAAAACCTTCGTTCATTCACCGCAAGCGATTCAAGATCACGCCATCTGCGGTTACGTTGACGCAATTTTTGAAGCAGTTTTACACGAAGAAAAGTCGTCGCGATTGCGAACTCATTGACCTTCTGAGGGGATGATTCCGTGTCAATTTCGATCGAATGCCCCAACGGTTGTCGCTTTCAAGCCCCTGCCGACGCCTCGGCCTCTCAAATCCGTTGCCCTAGTTGTCGTCGCGTCATCGTGGTCGATTCGCACCCTATCGGGGGGGTGCTCTCCGCGACGATGGTGGAAGCCGAACAACCTCTTCAAGAAGCTGCCGATTTTTTGAACTCATTGAATGCCGGAAACCGCGAGCCGGTTGAATTCTTTCCGGAACTAAGGGTAGGCGACGTCTCGCCCCCTCCTTCGACTGACGTGAAAACCAAAGACATTTGGGCGCAACGGGTCGCACAGCGATTAAGCGGGCGGCGAACTTCCGCACGGCTGTTTGCGTGGAGTTTAGTGTTTCTTGCCGTCGTCACGATGATCCCCCCGACGCTCTGGTGGTGGGAATGGACAAGTCTCGTCGCTAACCAAACCACACTTCCGCGTTGGGTTTATCTGTCGCTGTTCCTGATGGGGCTTCAAGGCTTCTATGCCTTGTTGGTGCGACTGGTCCCAGACTGGAGTTCATTGCGAGCGGCGAGCTTTTTCTTACTGACCCTTGCATGTTTGATGGCGGTATCGAGTGCGGGATTGTCACTGTCGCTCAACAGCAATTTGATCGCTCGGTTGCTCCAAGTCCCTCCCAGTTTACAAGCTCGTGGCACTATCTGGTGCTTGGCACTCGTTTGCCTTAACTTGCTCCTCAGCTTTTGGGCCTTTCGAGAGTATTCGCAATGGCGCAGAACCGAAGAATTATTCCACGAACTATTTCCTCAAACCGCTGTTCCGTCGACCTAGTATTTAATCTGACAAGTTCTTAAGTCTTGACCATGGCCCCATCGCGAATTCTGATTCTCACACCGACGCAACAAGAACTGGAATTGCTGCGAGGATCTTTTAATGGCGACCATGGCGAGCGACATTTGTCTGGCATATCGCCTATCGGCGAGAGAGAAATCGTTTGGGGAGCTTGTGGTTTTGGTTTGATTGAAGCCGCAGTCGGTGCCACAAGTAAAATCATCTCGACCAATCCAACTCATGTCATTCTGGCTGGAATCGCTGGTACTTATTCTGAATCACAAGCCCCCGTGGGCACTGCCCATTTTTTTCGTCAAGTAGCATGTTTAGAAATCGGCATCGGCCGTGGCCAAAATTTTAGCCCGTTCGAAGCTCAGCAACTTTCCAGTTGGAATGCAGAAGAGCCAATACTCGACTTGTTTTTACCCGCTTCCGAAAATGAAGAAATCCAAGATTTGCCTATCGCAGCGGGCCCATTGTTGAGCGTTGCCGCAGTATCGGCCGACGAGCAGGACGTCCAGTGTCAACTTTCAAAAGCTCCGCAGGCCGTCGCCGAAGACATGGAGGGGTACGCCGTCGCCGTTGCTTGCCGAAAACTTGGAATCCCCCTCACGATCATTCGCGGAATTTCAAACATCGCTGGAAACCGAGACAAATGCCACTGGAAAATCCCAGATGCCCTTCACGCCGCAGCGAGATTGATCCGGGCCTTTTTCTGATAATTTTTGAGCGGCGGATGATTAAGGAGTGGCAATCTGTCGACTCCAAGGCTCGACGCAAGAGCCTGCTAGCATCTATCGCGTTCGGATTGGGGTGGCTGGCTTCGCATTCTTGTTCTTGTTGTTGCCCGTGTTGGAGTCTCGCACAAAAGACTTGATTTCTCACTTGGAACAAATCGGCCATTTGACTATTCTCCGCCCCTTCATAATTGTTCCTGCCGTTTTATCGAAAGACGAGTATTATGCTCACCATCTTTAAAATTTTCCGTTGGACTTTGTTGTGCACAATGTTTTTGCTTGCCGTTTCCAATTCTCTGAAGGCTCAATCTGACTGGTTTGACGGCAGTTGGTTTAGTTCAGACGAACACCCTTGGACCGGGTCGTTTGCCACTGGCATGAACGCTCGGTCGGGAAATGTCAACACAATGGATATCAACGCAAATTTGATTGCGAATCGGGAAACTGATTTAAACCTCACCAATTTGATCGGAAATTACTTTTACGGGCGGAACAACTCTGCGACGGTCAATGATCGTGCCTTTGGGCAAGTTCGTCGCGAGCGGAAACTAAATGACGTATGGTCGTTGTACTTTCAAGCGGGTTTGGAATTTGACCGATTTCGAGATTTTGACTATCGAATCGCCTTGCACTCCGGTTTTTCGAGAGAAATTTATCGCGTAGAACGCGGATTTTTGCGAGGACGGTTAGGGGCTGGAGCATCGAGGGAAGTGGGCTCTGCGAATGAAGACTGGAGCCCCGAACTGCAAATTGGTGCTGACTGGGAACATCAATTGACGGAAGCGATCAAGTTGTTTGCGATTCTCGATTACTATCCCAATGTCTCTGATTTCAGTGATTATCGCTTTAACACGAACGTCGGTTTGAACTATTTGATTAGTGCTCCGAGAGATGTCAGCTTACGGGTTTTTGCACAAAATCGATTTGACAGCACACCACCCCCAGGAAACGCCAACAACGACATTGACTATGGCGTCGCATTGTCGTTCGGATTTTAACCGGCTTAGAACGCTAAATTGCGGGGCTTTGAATTGGCTCGCGATTTTAATCTGCGGAGGATTGGTTTAAGATAGTGCGTGGTGGACAACTCGGCCTGTTCACTTTTTCCGCATTTAAATCGTTCTTTGCATGTCCCACGAAAAGACCCAGCAACAGACTCCACACCAATTGGAGGAAGCTCGCGCGATCAGTCGCAGCAGTACGGCCCCTCCTTGTGAAGTCCCCGGCTACTCGCTGCTAAGGCATTTGGGATCGGGGGCTTTTGGTGAAGTCTGGCTGGCGATGCACGAGATCACACGACGCCGTGTCGCGATCAAGTTCTACAATCGCCGCAGCTTGTCTGACGTTCGCGGACTCGCCAAGGAGGTTGAAAAGCTTGTCGCGTTGTCGGCAGACCGATATGTGGTTCAGCTCTTAGATGTTGGCTGGGAAGCGGACCCGCCTTACTACGTGATGGACTTTATCGAGCATGGGTCGCTGGAGGACTTGCTGAAAGCTGAAGGCAAACTGCCGTTGGCCGATGCGTTGGAGATATTCGAGGAAACCGCCCGTGGCTTGATGCACTTGCATGGCAAGGGGATTTTTCACTGCGACCTGAAGCCTGGCAATATTCTGCTCGATCAAGACCGCCACCCACGCCTTGCCGATTTCGGTCAATCGCGATTGTCGAACGAGGCACTACCGTCGTTGGGGACGCTATTCTACATGGCACCTGAGCAGGCCGATTT
Source organism: Pirellulaceae bacterium (assembly GCA_019636375.1). Classification (GTDB taxonomy): domain Bacteria; phylum Planctomycetota; class Planctomycetia; order Pirellulales; family Pirellulaceae; genus BJ22. The sequence continues at coordinate 451,181 of JAHBXS010000001.1, forward strand.
GTCGGCGTTGCCGGATGCCAAGTGGGATGTTTATGCCTTAGGGGCCGTCTTTTATTCCATGCTTACGGGGCGACCGCCCCATTATGATCAAACGATCACGACCGAACTTGAATCTTCCGGAGATATCCATCAACGTTTGGAAAAATATCGCAAGAGTATCTTGCGTTCCCCGCCGCCGGATAAGCACCGCACGATTCCAGGTGTAGATCGGCAATTGGCCGACATCATCGATCGGTGCGTTGCCGCCAATCCAAAACGCCGATTTGACAGCGTTCAGTCGATATTGCTTGCGGTTCGGCAACGTCAAGACACGATCCAACGCCGCCCGCTGTTGATCTTGGGTTTAGTCGGACCCTTGTTGCTGCTTTCTGTGTTGATGGTTTTTGGATGGCAGGCTTATCGCCGAGCGGTTTTGGATTCGGACATCGCCATCACTCAGAAAGCCGTCGAGGCCAATCGATTCGCGGCACGACTTGCCGCGAGGACGGCCGCCGAACAGCTCGATGGCTATTTCCGCGAATTGACGGAACTAGGACGAAACAAAGAATTTAGTCGGGCAATTGTCGAGCTGCTGCGCGACGAAAAATTCTCAAATCTGGGTAAACAAATCGGCGATCCGAATCGCAACAACGATCCGAGCATCAAGTATCTGCGTGACATGTTTTTAGCCGATCCAGCGAGGCGAGCACTTCACGAATGGCTGACGAAGCATCATGAGGAGCGTCGCCCGCAGCATGTCGTGAGTTGGTTAATCTACGACCGAATGGGGAATCAAGTTGTCGGTGTTTTTTTGGACCCCGACTCCGGAGAGCTTGAAAAAAAACCTAGCCCTACCGTCGGCAAAAACTATAGCTTTCGTACCTACTTTACTGGCTTGAACGACGACCTAGTCGATGACGACCCCGAGGCCCAAAGGCGATTCGTCGTAAGTCCCGATCCGAGCCAGCGAAAGATAATTCAGGGCAAGTCTCTCAGTTCGGTCTTTTTGAGCGAGCAGAGCGACACCTGGAAAATTGCATTCGCTCAGCCAATTTATGATGGCGACGAAATCATTGGTGTGATGGCGGTTTCAGTTCAAATGGGAGAATTTGTTAATTTTGATGCAGGTAAAAACCAATACGCGATGTTATATGACTCCCGACCTGGCTCGAAGAAGGGGGTCATTCTCGAACATCCTGTGTTTGGGATTTTGCAACAACGTGGTGAGGTTCAGCCAAAGGACTCCATTGCGATGCGTGTCCAGCTTGAAAAAATCAGCCAACCCATTTTTGAAGACCCGTTGAGTCAACTGGCTGCCGGTGAAGAGTTTGGCGGGGAAAGGTTGGTTGCCACCGCGCCGATCACATTTAATAACGAAGAATCCGTGCCCGTAGACTCGGGATTGAACGTCGCAGTGCTTGAAGATTATCGGGAAATCATTCGCCCCTCTCACGAGCTGGGGAATCGGTTGGTGCGAATGGCGATCACTGCAGGATCAGTCCTGTTGCTGGTTGCCGTGGGCATGTGGGGCTTGGTTGCCAGAATGTTCAAACTTTCGCGAAAACGCCTGGCGCGAGCTGTCTCACGAGCTAACGATTCGGATTCACTTTCGGCCCGTTCATACCATGACGGCACAACATTGCCTCGAACAGTACCCCAAGTCACTCAGACTCCCAAAGAAAACGACACCCCTGAAAATACTGGAGAAACGAATCTGTGAGTAGTTCCATTGCCCGACTTATCGATCATGCCTTATTGCACCCGACAATGACTGACGCCGAGATTCGCAGCGGTTGCGAATTGGCCGCGCGGTTGAATCTGAAGAGTGTTTGCGTCAAACCCTACGCGATTCCTTTAGCGGTATCGATTCTTAAGGGGACCGAGACCGAAGTCGGGACCGTGATCGGTTTTCCACACGGAAGCCACCCCAGTGAAATCAAAGCGGCGGAAGCTGCCTGGGCGTTGGATCAAGGCGCAACGGAACTCGACATGGTGCTCAACATCGGATTGGCCCACCAAGGAAACTGGGAGGCCGTTCAGGAGGATATCGCTGCCGTGGTGCGGGTCGCGAAACCTCACGGAGCGATTGTCAAAGTCATTTTTGAAACCGACTACTTCAGTGACAACGACACAATCGTGAAAATGTGCCAAGTCACGGAAGCGGCAGGAGCTGATTTTGTCAAAACCTCGACGGGCTTTGGCTTTGTCAAACAGCCGAGCGGCGATTACAACTACGCTGGGGCCACCGTCGAGCATATCAAACTCATGCGTGCGAGTTGCTCGATAGGGGTCAAGGCTTCTGGCGGCGTGAGGGACTTTGCCCAAGCCCAAGCCCTCATCGCAGCCGGAGCGACACGGCTGGGCACCAGCGCCTCCGAAGCCATCGTCGCCGGAGCCCGCGACGAGACGGGTTACTGATTCACCGTCGCCCTCTTTTCTTGTTTGACGGCAGATTCGATTTCCTTTAGTCGGTGGTGGGTTTTTAGATAGGGCCAGTGGTTTCTTTTTAGACAGGATTTCAGGATTTACAGGATTGTTCAAGAAGTCCTCTAGAGGATTGATCGCTGGATATGAAGATGTCGTTTGAATTGTTGGGGTGGTTGAGCGGACTGAGCATGTTGATCGGATTCCTAATCCATAATCCTGTAAATCTTGTAATCCTGTCTCGCTTTCAACGTTGCTGAATTTTGGCGGTTCCTGGGACATCTTTTCGAGTGCTGAATCTGAGGAGACGGGTTACGAGCCGATGGCCAAGGGTTAAAATGGTGGTTCAAGTCATTCGCCACCTGGTTCTGCCCCGGGTTCGATGCCATTCAATCTTATCGATCGAGGAATTTATCTAACATGAAGCCCCTTTGGCTCTTTTCCGTGATGGTCATTTTGCTGGCCATGGGACAATGCCCGTGCCTGTCAGACGCCGCGCAAGATCGTGTTCGCGTTTGGCGGGATCAAGTCGAACCGAATTGGGCTCCGGACTCTCAGCGTTTTTGGTATCGAGTTGACCTCCCCGACAGAAATCGTGAATTTTGGGTGGTCGATGTAAAACAGCAGCAAAAAAAGTTGGCGTTTGAGCAAGAGCAGTTGTCGATCGTTTGGAAGAACATAGACGCTGCCGCAAAAGGGGGGCTGCAGCGCCTGCCGAAAATTGAAAAATTGAGCTTTCGCGACGATCACGAGTCGATTGGCCTGCACTGTGAAAGGGGTGGGCTCTATGTTTGGAACGAAAAAACTGGCGAGTTTTTGATTGAACAGACTCCGAATCAAGCCGCTGCAAACTCGCGGTTGTTCATGCCTCCTCGCTCGTCAAGTAACGGCGGAGAAACGTGCGATATCACGATGGTCAATCGCCTCAACCGTCCCGTCGAGGTGTTGTGGGTTGACGGGAGTGGCAATTACTCGACGCGCGGAACCATCCGGCCCGACGCCAAGTTTGTTCAAGGGAGTTATGACGGCCATGTGTGGTTGATCCGTTTCAGCGAAACCGAAGAAGTGGGATGTTTCGTATGCGTCAAAGGGCAACTTGAATTTGAACTAACCCCAGAACTCGTTGAAAACGTTGAGCGCCGTCAAGGGACCGAACAAAATCGGCGGCAGCGAAATCGCAACCAAAACCGGGGACGAGGGACGCAGGCACGTCAGTCTGTGAGCCCTGACGGAAGTCGGGCTGCGTTTGTCCGTGAGGACAACTTGTGGATCGAAGCGCTAAAAGCCAATGTCGATGCGACGAAGCAGCGACAGTGGACTCAAGACGGCAACTCCGAGAACTCGTTTCGTCGTGATGCCTCGCGTGCCCGATTGGTTTCGATGCTATACGATTTACCCGATTTTCCCGAAGACACCCCGCATGTGTTCTGGTCTCCGGATTCGAAGTTCTTGTTGGCTTGGCAAACCAGTCGAGTCCCCGAGCGGCGAGTCGTCTACGTCGAATCGTTGCCCGGCGATCAATTGCAACCGAAAACACAATCTTACCCCTATGCCAAACCCGGTGATCCAATTCCGATTCCGACGCCCAGGCTGTTTGCGGTCGAAGATGGACGCGAAATCGCACTTAAAAACGACCTGTTTCCGAACCCGTTTGAATTGCGTTTCGAGCGTTGGAGCGAAGACGGTCGGTACCTCTTTTTGTTTTACAACCAACGGGGTCATGATTGCTTGCGGTTGTTGAAAGTGGACTTGGAAACGGGGGATGTTTCAGCGGCAATCGACGAGCAAAGCCCCACGTTTATTCATTATTCGGGAAAATTTGTGTTGCGATGGTTGGATAGTTCCACCGTGCTCTGGGCAAGTGAACGAAGCGGCTGGAATCACCTCTATCGCTACGATGTTGAAACGGGCGAAGTGAAAAACGCCGTGACTCAGGGAGCTTGGAATGTTAGAAGAGTCGAACGAATGGATCAGGAAGGCGTTTGGTTTTACGCCGTTGGTGTCTTGCCCGAACAGGACCCCTACCATGAGCACTTTTGTTACGCCAGCTTGGACGGCGCAACGTTTCGTGTTCTGACTTCCGGTGATGGGACTCATGGAGTTCAATGGGCTCCAGACCACAAGACCTTTTTAGCAACCTACTCGCGCGTTGACTTGCCCCCCGTGACCGAATTGCGTTCTGCAGAGACGGGCGAACTCCTGTTGGAAATAGAGCGTGCGGAGGTGTCTGGGATTAGTTCGGAAATTGAGAGTCCTGGGCCAAAATTGCCAACGCGGTTTGTTGCCAAGGGGCGTGATGGAAAAACCGATATTTGGGGGATCGTCCATTGGCCGTCCAATTTCGATCCGACCAAAAAATATGCCGTCGTAGAGAACATTTACGCCGGTCCCCACAGCCATCATGTGCCCAAACGATTTTCGCTTCGCTACCCTACTCAGCGGCGAATCGCAGACGCGGGTTTCATTGTGGTGCAAATCGACGGTATGGGGACCGCTTGGCGATCAAAAGAATTTCACGATGTCTGCCACCGCAACCTTCGCGACGCAGGTTTTCCCGATCGAGTTGCTTGGATTAAGGCTTTGGCAGAAAAATACCCCCAAGTGGATGCCACCCGAGTCGGAATTTATGGCGGTTCCGCAGGTGGCCAAAACGCAATGGCCGCTTTGTTGTGGCACCATGACTTTTATTCCGTGGCCGTCGCCGATTGCGGTTGCCACGATAATCGGATGGACAAGATTTGGTGGAACGAGCAGTGGATGGGGGAACTGGGTGACGAAAGCCATTACATTGCCAGTTCCAATGCCGAAAACGCAAACCTGCTACAAGGCCACCTGATGTTGACCGTCGGTGAAGCGGACCGAAATGTCGATCCAGCCTCGACGACTCAGGTCGTCGGAAAATTGATCGCTGCCAACAAAACGTTTACCTTTCTGCCCATCATCGGGGGAGGGCATGGTTCGGGAGAAGGGTCTTATGCGGCAGAAAAGCGTCTGGAGTTCTTCAAACGCCATTTGGGGCCTCCCCAATAATGGTCGGGGTGATTTGGGCGTTGTCGATTCAAAATGGTCTGGTCACGTCCCGATGAATCGTTCACAATGAAGGCTGTCCAGATGAATTGTGTTGTAACCGTTCATGGAGTGAACGGCCACGCGGCATTTCACTCCGTGAAAAGGCGGACGCACTGAAAGCGATCACCTCCACATACCGCTTGGATATGTGATTCGCCAAAGGGGGAATCGTTTATGTTCCAACGACGATTCCGTGAACGGTTAATTTGTGACTTTAAAATGAGGATAACTATGAACAAAAAAGTTGTTTTGACCGTCGCAGGGCTTGTTTTGTTTTGTGGTGTTGCAGCGTGGAGCATCGCCCAACCGTTGCCTATTCAAGACCCACAGCCTACGCTTGACAAAAAGCCATTCATGCAACGTAAAGTCGAATCATCCAGCAAACTTCTGGAGGCTTTGGCAACTGAAAATTATGAGGCAATTAAAAGATACAGCCAAGAATTGCTGCTGCTGAGCCATGAGTCGAACTGGAACACGATCCAAACTCCCGACTACATCGAACATAGCCGCGAATTTCGGGTTGTCGTGTCACGTCTCCGAGATACGGCCGATGAAAAAAACGTCGATGCCGCAACTTTGGGTTACATCGATCTGACAATGAGTTGCGTTCGTTGCCATAAACATCTGCGTTCGGCTCGCTAGAATAACTGGTTGCGATGTCGGTATGACGGGGTAGGAATGGGGTGAGTTATGGTTGTGCAAAGCACTCTCAAGGCCATTCCGGCAACGGCACCTGACCCCATTTCTGCCTGCGGCATTTATATTTGGGCTCGGTTGGAAACATAAATGTCTGAGTTGCAATACCGAGACGACCCCCTGGACGATTGGCATCCCACCGCTCATAGATCCAGTCTGCAACAGCGTGCGAAGATCATCAATAGTATTCGCCAATTTTTCGACGCGAAAGGTTTTCTCGAAGTCGAAACGCCGATCCTTTCTAGTGATACGGTGGTTGACCGTTACTTGGACCCATTTGTTTTGGCTGCCGATTCTTGGGAGAATCCTGTCTACCTGCAAACGTCACCCGAATTTGGCATGAAGCGATTGTTGGCCGCAGGATATGGAAATATTTACCAAATCACACGAGCCTTTCGTCGAGACGAGATGGGCCCGCATCATAATCCGGAATTTTCCATTTTGGAGTGGTATGAAGTTGATGCAGACTATGACCGGGGATTGGCGCTGTTGACCGAATTTGCGTCAGTCATGTTTCCAAAATTCACGATTTCAAAGATTTCTTTTGCAGACGCTTTTGAGAAATATGCGGGCATCAATCCTTGGACGGCAACTGCTGAAGAACTAAGATCAAAAGCTGCTCAAATCACCCCTTCCGAATCGGTCGAGTTACATTCTTACGATACGGACAACTTGCTCAATTTGATTTTGGCTCACAAAGTACAACCCCAACTTGGCGCACATGGTCCTGAAATTGTCTTTGACTGGCCAGAATCGCAAGCTGCGTTGGCTAAAACTCGACAACTCGACGCACAAACACGGGTGGCTGAGCGGTACGAACTATACGCTTTTGGCCAAGAACTTGCCAATGGCTACCATGAACTCTTAGACGCTGAAGAATTGGCACAACGCCAAAACAAGAACAATCGTCTTCGCGAGCTAGATGGCAAACCGACTCTTCCCGAAAACAATCGACTGATAAAAGCCATGCGAACGGGGATGCCGTCTTGTTGCGGTGTGGCGGTAGGGGTTGATCGACTGGTGATGGCCGTGCTTGGCCTAAAACAAATTCAAGACGTTATCCCGTTTCCGTTTGATCGCGCTTGAGCAGACGAGGTCGCAGAAAATCCTGTAGATCGAATTGGCCACTTTTTGAATAAAAAATTCTGACCGCTTTGTTTGGAGCCTACCCCCAAAGGGGTCAGACCCTCTCCGGCGATGAAACAAAAAACGTAAATTCTGGCCTAGCCTCCAAAGGGTCTGACCCCTTTTGGGATAGGCGCTTAGTCAGAAAAACTGAAATCGTTCCCTGATCGTGCCTGCAACTATTTTTGAATTCGTTACTTTTGACTGGACGCTACTTGGCGGAATTGCCGCAAGCTGAAATAGATCAGCAATCCGCTCATGATCGTCAGCAGAAACCCGATCAAAGATGGAGAGTACCACCACGTTTTTGAGTTAACCAAATCGTTGGCGACAACCAATCCAGCAAGAGTAAGCGTGGCGGCGATATACACCAACGGCAGGATAACGGACAGTAAATTTTGCCAGCCCGAAACAAATTTAGGACGATTGAAAAAGACACAGGTTGCGGTCAGGGCAGCGCTGATCGAAAGCGTAAACGCTAAAAATTCCAAGAGTTGCCGCAAATTGGAGAGCGAGACGACGATCGCCGCCAAGATCGCTTGAAACCAGATCGCCAATGCTGGCACACCGTGCCCCCGAATCTGGCCAAACCGAAACCATTTGGGAAACACACCGTCGTCAGCCATTTTCGCATAGACCCGCGGACCCGCAATAATCATCGACGAAACGGAACTTAACAAAGCCAGGCAGATTGCGATCCGCACAAAGATATTGCCCCATTTTCCCCCAACCGACACGGCCGCTAAAGCGGCGATTTCTTTTTCACCCCTTGCAAAACCAGGATCCGGCCCGTAAACGAATACTCCATTCAACGCGACGTAAATGAGCATGACCAAGGCCGTTGATACGAGCATCGCTCGCGGAACGTTTCGTTTTGCATCGCGAATTTCTTCGCTGATGTAAACCGCGGCATTAAACCCGCTGTAACTCAGCGAGATGTAAACCAACGACGTTGCAAAAGCGAACCAGGAAAACACTCGGTCCGATTTGAAATGGACTCCCGTCCAGCCACGAGTCGGCAAAACAGCATAGGCGTAACACAAAAAGCCGCATAACAACGCAAGTTTCAGCGCGACCACCACGTTTTGTGTGGCCATCCCTTTTCTAAACACCCAAGAATGCAAAGCCGCAAAAATGAGAATTGCCGCGATCGCCAGTAAACCTGGGCGAAACCAATCGGGTCTCATAGACTCTGGAAAGGCATACGTTTCAAACGTTATCGCAGCAAACGCGATCGCCCCTGTGAAACCCTGCAACAGCGAAACCCAGCCAGCGATAAATCCTATGCTCGGATGAACGTTGCGACTGAGGAACAAATATTCTCCACCGGACTCGCTGATCCTAGCGGCCAGCAATCCATAGCTGTAGGCACCGCACATAGCAATCGCACCCGCGACAACCCACGCCAATAAAACATACTCACGACTTAAACCAAGCAGTGAAAATCCGCTGGTCGTAAATACCCCGGCCCCAATCATGTTGGCAATCACCAACCCGCTGGCCGAAACCAACCCAAATGGCGGTCGCCGAGAATCCTGCGTATTATTTGTCATAGAAGGCGACAACCCAATTGGATTGCTAAAACTGCATCTAGAAAAGCAAACGAGCCTTTTGTGCTACCTCTTTTTTCGAAAATGCAACATGTAATTTTCTTGGAGGCGGTTAACCTTGATGTGCTCGACAAGTTCGAACCCGAAGGACTCGAGTTCCTTGGTCACCTCAGCCTGACCCGCGCGGACGTGACCAAGAATCCATTCGCGAGAAACTTCGGGTTCCCTGATAAAGTCGATCAAGTAGAGCCGCCCGTTTTCTCGCAAAGCGCGATGGATCGACGCCATTGTGTCTTCTGGGTACTCGAAGTGATGATAGGTGTCGCAAATAAAAACGACATCTACCGAATCAGGAGGAAGAGTCACGGAATCTTCTTGGCAGATCACACCTGTAATGTTTTTCAAGTTGTGTAGGGCCGCATCGCGATTAATGTGCTCGATAAAACGAGGGGCGATATCAACGGCAAAAACCCAACCTGTAGGTCCCGTCGCCTTCGAGAACATTCGGGTAAACAGTCCCGTTCCTGCCCCAATATCCGCGACCCGCTCTCCAGGTTTGATGTCGCAAAGTCGCAGCAACTCATGACGCAAATCATAAATTTCTCGACTCTCGATTTCGAATCGAGTTACGTAATCGTCGACCGAAAGTTCGGGATCCAAAAAGGTCTCATTGATTCCCGGCTTGACACTTTTTTTGGGTTGCCCCTTCGTGGATTCCGCTTCGTCTTGGCGGGCTTGCTCGACCTCCGTTGGCGGATCCACTTGCCCAAAGGCCTCATTTGGTTGCCATAAGAAAACCGCAATTAGCAGGAACATCCCCGCAAGTTTTATCACTATTAAGCCATCGGGACGCTGCAATGATTCGAAAAAAAGCTGTTTCACAATGAACCTCGATCTCCGGATGTTTGAAAACCTCATCGGTCAATTGTACCAAATTTTGTCGCGAAACCGCTCCTACTTGCCAATATTTAGTCGTAGAGGTTCCTGACGACATGGATCTGAGAGCCGTAGAAGAGGACTCACGAGTACCAAGTTTAACCGTGAACGGTAAAAAATTGTCCGGAAACACTGAACTCAGTATTGTTGGCGGGGAAAAGTTGTCACGGTCACTTGAGCACTTCCGTCTGCAAACTCTACAGCTTCAATGATTGAGAAGGTGTTATCACCAATCGCCAGTTGAGCAGGCAGGTTGACGAGCAACACTCTGCCATTTTGATCGTCAAGCCACTGAGTGGAAATTCTCTGCTCCCGCAAGGCCGATGAGATGGTCTGTTCGAAAAACGAAAGTGGAATTGAGAGTTGCCCCAATTTCAGATGGTCAATTCGAATGGCGAACGAATTCGCAGCGGTCGATTTCTCCACGCGAGAATCGAGCCAAAAAACGGATGCAAGACCAAGCTTTTTGATCGTAATTCCGATTTTAAATCGCCCCTCTTCGAAAGCGACTCGCGGGCTTGCAGTCCCCGTCGGAACTGGGTTCCCGTGTTTTTGAATGAGATCATGTCCGAACCAACGGTTTAGGGATGACTCAGTGAAGGTCCCTTGCCAGGCCCCAGGTTTTCGCGCACGATTGCGGAAGTCCAATACCTTGGCCTCCAAATCGTCCGCTGGGTCTGGCTCGCTAAAGTTGGGGTTAGTCAACCGTTTCGTGTAAAAGGCGGGAGCACTGGTGATTAGCCACAACAGAACGATTGCAACCAGTGTAAAAACCCCAACAACCATCCCCACACCACGAAACAACCAACCCCGCCAAGTCAACGGCTTCTGCGGTTTTGTCTCTGGCGGCGAAGATTTCTTGGGATATTTATCGGCAGTCATTAGGCCAGATTGCGGGGTGGAGGAATTTCCAACGAATCAGGGACCTCAAGCTCCAAAAACAAAATTCCGAGGCCATGTGTTTTGCCTTGGGCATCAGTTTTGAGGCTTTCGCTGCCACCGCCCCCCAAAGAATCATGCAGAATGAAATTCAACGCTCGTAGGTTGTCGGCCTCGTAGCGATCGACCTCTCCAAAACAAATCTCACGAAAATGCTCACGCACGCGATTCGTCGTCAATTCGGCTTTTAGGAACTCATAAATCGGCTGCGTGTAAGCGACAACACCAACGTTGCTGCCGTCTCCTTTGTCGCCAGATCGAGAATAAGCCAATCGCGAAAGCGGAAGTTTTGGCATGGAGCGTTTCCCCTAAAGTTCAAAATATTGAGGCACTTGGAAATCGAAGCGACAAAAATACATCGCATCCGCAGTTTCTTTTTATACTCGATTCGCCGAAAATTAACAGGGTTGGAGCAGCGATATCGGGGTTTCTTTCCCGGCCATTTTTGTTCGGGGTATGCAAGCGACGGCAATCACTTGCGAGTCGTTTTTCCCGGAGGGTGCTGTTTGGTAAGGTACTATTTCAAAAAATCATTTTGGGGCTGTTGATGTTTATGGACAGGAGATTGTTTGCCATTTTACTCGGCACAACGATTGCTTGCATGTTGGGGTGCCAATCGTCAACCGATTCGACCACAAGTAGCCAAGATTCTTCTCCCCCAAAAATCGTCGAATGGGGCGAGCGAGAGTCGTTGCAAAAAGAGCGTGCTGAATCGGCTCGGTCCGAGATGTTCGCAAAGCTTACGGAACGTCTCAGTCAAGCATTGACAACGGTTGGTCCGGTAGGCGCGATCACCGTTTGTCAGCAAGCGGCCCCCGAAATCGCCGTCGACGTATCCCGCGATGGGGTAAAGATTGGGCGTACCTCCTTTCACCTCCGCAATCAAAAAAATGTAGCCCCAACTTGGGCCGCAGGTTTTGTTGAATGGAAAATCCGTGAGCCCGTATTTGTTTCATTAGAACAAGAGCGACTGGGGGCACTGTTCCCGATCCGCTTGCTCGACAATTGCGTCATGTGCCACGGAAAAGCCGACGAAGTGGGGCCGGAAGTCTTGGCCGCGATTCAAAAGAGTTATCCAGAAGACCGAGCAACTGGATTTTCAGTAGGTGATTTGCGCGGGTACTTTTGGGTCGAAGTGGAATAGCCGAGAAATGAATTTGAGGCGTGAGCACCAAAGTTCTCGTCGATTTACATTCAATATTGACGGTGACTACCGTGGCGAAAACGAGTAAAATCTCGGCATCGTGTGAGTGAATTCGAAGGTCATCCACGATTTGATTGTTAGCAATAGCTGCAGGCAACTAAATAGTGAATTGCACAATTGGTGGTAATTCGATTTTTTTTAAGAAGTCAGGCATAGGAAACGAAAAGCGTCATGGAAATTCGGTTTTATAACTCGTTGACCAAACAGCGTGAGTTGTTTGAGTCCCTCCGCTTGGGGGTCGTTTCGATGTATAGTTGCGGCCCAACAGTTTATGACCTTGCCCACATTGGCAACTTCCGGACTTTTCTGTTTGGGGATTTGTTGCGTCGGTTTTTGGAGTTAGTCGGCTATCGGGTAGATCACGTGATGAATATCACGGACGTCGGGCACATGACCGACGGAGAAGAAGACCGAATGACTCAAGCCGCATCGCGAATGAAGGAAAACAAAAAAACTGGGCGGGTGGCCGAAGGTGCCGTTGCCAACCCCGATGACCCATACCAAATCGCCGAGTACTACACGCAAGCATTTTTGTCAGATGCCCGCAAATTAGGTTACAAAATTGCGTTTGAATATCCTCAACGCGTTCCCAAAGCGACCGACCACATCGACGGAATGCAAGAGATGATCGGCGAGTTGATCAAACGCGGTCATGCTTATGTCGCCGAGGATGGTGTCGTTTACTACAGCGTTGAAAGCTTCCCAGAGTACGGTCGGCTTAGCGGAAACACTTTGGAGAATCTACAAAGTGGTGCAGGTGGGCGGGTTTCCGATGAAAACCAATCTCGCAAACGACATCCAGCGGATTTCATGTTGTGGAAGCCCGATCAACATCACATTATGAAATGGGCCTCGCCCTGGGGCGTCGGTTATCCAGGTTGGCACATCGAGTGCTCTGTGATGGCTCGCAAACTCCTCAAACGAGATGTGATTGACATCCACACGGGCGGCGAAGACCTGATCTTCCCGCATCACGAATGCGAGATCGCTCAATCATGCGGTGTCACCGGAAGTCGTCGATTCGCAAACTTTTGGTTGCACGCAAGGTTTTTGTTCGTCAACGGCGAGAAGATGTCCAAATCCAAAGGGACTTTTTATACGGCACGCGACGTGTTCGAGGGCCGTGTTACTGGAAATCCAGTACACCCCGCCGTGTTGCGCTACGAACTTACCAAAGCCCATTACCGGACGAATTTGGATTTTTCCGAAAAGGGTCTCATGGATTCCGGGATGGCCGTTCGTCGCCTGATTGAGAAAAGGCAATCGTTGGAGCAACTAACCAACGGGCAATCCGCCGAGGTTGATTTGACTCATCCTTTATTGGCGCAGTTTGCGGCCGCGCTTGCTGACGACCTTAACATTGCCGAGGCCCTGGCTATCGTCAACCAATTTGCTCGGACTGATCATCGCGATCCACACGAAGCGCTTGGGGTCTGGAAAAAAATCAACTCGGTACTGGCAATTGCTCCGATCACCGAAGGCTTGTTGGACGAGTCCGATTCAGGCGGAGGCCAAGACGACGCCATGCGTCAAGCCGAGGAGTGGTGCCGAGAACTTGACGCCGCGCGCCGAGACAAGAATTACTCTCGTGCTGACGAACTTCGCAAACTCATCCAAGATACAGGATTCGAAGTTCGGACTGGAAAAGAAGGGACCACCATTCAGCGGGCTTTGATGTAGAATAGGGAATCAGGATTGTTCGTGTTCCAATTCTTGTCCAAGCGATTCATTTCCCATCAAATACTTCCATGACCGAAAATAGCCCCCACAGCAGCGCCTCCCCTCACGATTGCATCTTGGCGATTTGGAAGCCGGGTTGGCATAGGCTGGATCAAACCATTGAAGTTGGTCAACTTGCAAGGTTCTGGTTTTTTCCTCGCAAGGATTCAGAAGACTTGCAACCACGATTGCATTTTTTCAATACCACATCCAGTGTCGAAACACCGGTCGAAATTCGCTCAGCCAGAATTGTGTCAATCACCCATCCAGAGCTCGGCCCTCTTTCGCGAATCGAAGCCGATTGGTTGGATTACACGTTTCATGGTGTCAACGGCGAAGAATTTCTTGTGAACGCTGACGAAGAGCCTGGCACTCTGTACACGGCGATTGAGCCCATCGAAAATTGGACTTGTGAGGTCATTTTGCGTGACGTTTCGGAACCCCTCAGCGATTTGGTCTGATTCTGGCGGCTAAAGTTCCCGCGAATGATGGTGTTGGCGACTGATTCCAACGCGCGATTAATCGGGCTAGAATAGTCCTGTCGTTTTGATCAAGAGTTTTAGACTTGAGCGTCGGAGAATTCCAATTTCTCATTGTGCGTGAGTCTCGCGAAATTGTGGATGCTCTTTTTTCCGGGATTTTGAATCTGGATGCAAGAAATATCTTGGCCAAACGATGTGACTTTTACTGTTTTCTATTGGAGTTGTTTTAAATGAGTCAATCGAAATCGTCTCGGACTGGTCGTCGTCAATTTCTAAAAGGTGCGACGGCGGTTGCTGGTTCTGCTGCGTTGCTGGGCCAACCCGCATTAGCTGCCGGATTTCATCATTCCGTTGATGACAAATTGCGTGTCGGCCTGATTGGTTGCGGAGGTCGCGGAACAGGGGCGGCTTTGGATGCTGCCGGTGCAGACTCCAATGTGGCCTTGGTGGCAATCGCTGACGCCTTTCCTGATCGCGTTAGCGTTGGAGCGAGGCAGTTGACCCGTGCCTTTCAAGAAAAATTCGGGGATGCGGCTGGCGAAAAAATTGACCTTCCAGAAGAACGACAATTTGTCGGCTTGGACAGTTACAAGTCGGTTTTGGAATGCGACGTTGATGTTGTGTTGCTAACTCAGCCCCCCTATTTCCGACCGGAGTCAATCAAGGCGGCAGTTGCGGCCGGAAAGCACGTTTTTTGCGAAAAGCCGGTTGCGGTGGACGTTCCAGGAGTCCTCAAGGTATTGGAAGCTTGCCAGAATGCCGACGGTCTCAATATCGTTTCCGGTTTGTGCTGGAGATACGATCTCGGTGTTCGCGCGACAATGGACAAGATTCGTGAGGGAGCAATCGGCGAATTGGTGACCATTCAAGAGAACTATTTGACCGGTGAACTTTGGCATCGAGGCAACAAGCCGGAGTGGAGTCCCTTGGAAAATCAAATTCGCAACTGGTTGTATTACACATGGTTGTCTGGCGATATCCCTGCTGAACAACACATTCACAGCTTGGATAAGGCACTTTGGTTGATGGACGATGTACCTCCCACTCGTTGCTACGGGACGGGCGGTCGGCAAAAGCGCACCGAAGAAAAATACGGCAATGTCTACGATCACTTCGCCTCGTGTTTTGAATGGGACAATGGAGTGAAGTGTTTTTCGTATTGCCGACAACAAAATGGCTGCTTTAACGAAACTGAAGACCATGTATGGGGGACTCAAGGTTCAGCGAAAATCTTGGCCAATCGCGTGTCGGGGCCGAACGGAGTTTGGCAGTACGAAGGCCCCAAGCCTAGTATGTATCAAGTCGAACACGACCATCTTTTCCGCGCGATTCGCAGTGGCGAGAAGATCAACAACGGTGACTACATGTGCAAAAGCACGTTGATGGCCATTATGGCTCGCGAAGTCTGTTACACTGGCAAATCGATTTCATGGACTGAATTGCTCGCAGACAAAACTGTCCTAGGGCCTGCGAGTTTGGATGAAGTCGATTACGTACCGCCACCCGTCGCGATTCCAGGTTCATAGTTAGAGTTTTGGCGAATCGGATTCAGTTCGGCTGAGGGAAAGAAACAGGAATGACGCCTTCTCAAAAAACGCCCAGGGTCCCGCGTCCGATCCAGTACAGCGAATATTTGCAACTGGACCAACTACTTGCGACACAAACCTTGGAAAGCGCCCGGTATGGGAAGCCAGCGCATGATGAGCTGTTATTCATCATCACCCATCAGGCGTACGAACTGTGGTTTAAGCAGATTGTTTTCGAGTTGGAGTCGGTCGTTGACATCTTCGACAACTCAACGGTCGAAGATCGCGAAATGGGTCAGATTATCGGTTGGCTCACTCGCATCACGAAGATTCAGACGATTTTGTTGCAGCAAATCGATGTGATCGAGACCATGACGCCGCTCGATTTTCTCGACTTTCGCGACTTGCTCGTACCGGCTTCTGGATTTCAAAGTATCCAGTTCAAGCAAATTGAGATCATGTTGGGAATCCGACGTGAGCAACGCACTCCCGCCGACCGTGATTTTTTTCATAGCCGTTTGTCAGAGGCCGAACAGTCACAATTGTTGGCGTTGGAGGCACGGCCAAGTTTGTTGGATTTGACTGATGCTTGGTTGCAACGCATGCCGTTTTTGAATTTTGGCCAATTTGAATTTTGGCGTGAATATGAAACAGCGGTTGAGTTAATGTTGGAGTCTGATCGCAATATTATCGCGTTGAATCCAGCGCTTTCTGAGGAACATCGGGCTTGGCAGTTGGCCGCGATCGAAACGGCAAAACAACGATTCGCTTCCGCCCTTGAAGAAGAACGCTACAACGAACTTCGCCAGGCAGGTGAGTTTCGGCTGACGCACCAAGGGTTTTTGGCAGCGCTATTCATCAATCTGTATCGCGACGAACCGATGATGTATCTGCCCTATCGGTATTTGACATTGCTGCTTGAAATCGATCAGAACTTTACGAATTGGCGGTCGCGTCACGCTCTGATGGTCCAACGCATGCTGGGCAGAAAGATAGGCACAGGAGGGTCGTCAGGCCATGAGTACCTGAGTCAAACTACGGAAAAAAACCGGGTCTTTTTGGACCTGTTTGCACTGTCAACGTTTTTGTTGCCGCGTAGTGCGTTGCCAAGTCTGCCCGTCGAATTAAGTCGCGCTTTAGGATTTCATTTTGCGGGGAATTCTCGAGCGACAGAATAATCGTGAAAGCGATGCGGCAGCATCAACGCCGACCACTGCGGTTTCAGTTTCAGGCGATTGCCCCGTTGCGAAAATTCCGTCAGCTTGCGATGATTTTAGGAACTGATGATTCGCGAAATTCGCGAAGTGAAATGGCGACAGGTACCGTTGTGCCAAGCACCCAACGGGCCGTTCCGGCAAACGTGACGGACCTCATTTCACCTCGTTTAACAAACCTGGACCGCTTCAAAAAACGGCACCTTCAACTGGAATTTAATTTTTTACCAAAGACAGTTCAGACACCATGAATCCTTTCGAGTCTATTGACGCTATCCGCTACGAAGGCCCTGAATCCAAAAATCCACTTTCATTTCGTTGGTACAATCCCGACGAAGTGGTCGAGGGTAAAACGATGCGCGACCATTTCCGATTCAGCGTCGTGTATTGGCACGCCTTTCGGGGAACCGGAGCTGATCCGTTCGGGGCTCCGACCATGCAACGTCCTTGGGATGACGGCAGTAATTCGCTTGAAAACGCCCAGCGTCGTGTGCGTGTTGCATTTTCTTTTATGGAAAAACTGGGGGTCAACTTTTTTGCCTTTCATGACCGTGATATTGCACCAGAAGGGAAGGACCTCAAGGAAAGCAATGCCAATTTGGACGCGGTCGTGCGAGTCGTCAAGGAAGAACAACAGCGAACGGGAATTCGCTTGTTGTGGGGCACGGCCAACCTGTTCAGTCACCCTCGTTACGTTCACGGTGCCGCAACCAGTTGCAACGCCTCGGTCTTTGCTTACGCGGCGGCCCAAGTCAAAAAGGCTCTCGAAGTTACACTTGAGTTAGGTGGGGATGGATACGTGTTCTGGGGCGGTCGGGAAGGCTATCAGACTTTGTACAACACCAACCTCAAACGCGAGCTGGACCATTTGGGGCAATTTCTCCACATGGCTGTCGACTATGCCAAAGCAATTGGTTTTGAGGGACAGTTTTTGATTGAGCCGAAACCGAAGGAACCCACCAAGCATCAATACGACAGCGATGCAGCAGCCTGCATCAACTTTTTGAGAGCCTACGATCTGATCGATTATTTCAAGCTCAACTTGGAGACTAACCACGCCACATTGGCCGGGCACTCGATGATGCACGAAATGGAATACGCAGCCGCTCAAGGGTGCTTGGGTTCCGTAGACGCAAACACTGGAGATGAACTTCTGGGTTGGGATACCGACCAGTTCCCCACGAATATCTATTTGACCACTCAAATGATGTTGGTCCTTTTGCGTTATGGCGGACTGGCCCCTGGTGGCGTGAACTTTGACGCCAAGGTACGTCGCGAGAGTTTCGAACCAATCGACTTGCTGCACGCTCATGTCGGCGGGATGGACACATTTGCTCGCGGACTAAAAATTGCCGCTGCGATTCGAGCCGATGGCCGTTTGGAGCAAATGGTCAAACAGCGGTACCAAAGCTGGGACGGCGGTTTGGGTAGCGAGATCGAAAAAGGAAAACACGATTTTCAATCCTTGGCGAGCTTGATACTTGAGCGTGGCGAAGCGGACGCCAATGAGAGCGGTCGCCAAGAACTCTTTGAAAATGTCGTGAATCTGTTTGTTTAGTGATTTTGCGATATTGCTGACTAGGGGTTCCGGAAAACTGGGCGGTTTACCCAAAATAAAAATCAGGCGATTATCAGGAATTTCCGTAAGTCGCTGATTTCCAGCAATTTACGGGAATTGAATCAATCTTGACCGGTTTGGGTAGTTCACTATAATTCGGTCAATCTGGTAAACGGGGAAGCCCTGGCGAAAGTTGCTGACTTTTACCTTTGGAACGTCTCCGAAGTTTGCGTTAGGCGGAAAATTGGCTCCGACTGGGCAAGTCACCAGGGTTTGTAATCTTCTGGTAACGGCGGTTCGGATTTTGCGATCAAATGGAATTGATCAAAAACTGCAATAACGGATCACCGCCACATCATCACTAGGGAGAGGATGAGTCTATGAGTTCGAAGACAGTCTTTACGACCGGCGAAGCGGCAAAGATTTGCAAGGTCAGCCAGCAAACAATCATCCGCTGCTTTGACAATGGTACCTTAAAAGGCTTTCGGGTTCCCGGCAGCCGTTTTCGCAGAATTCCTCGGGATCAGTTGTTCGCCTTCATGCGAGACAATGGGATTCCTACAGATGCCTTGGAAAGCGGCAAACGGAAGTTGCTGATTGTTGATGACGATGAGGCCTTGGTAGAACTCATGAGCGAGGTCTTCCAATCCGACGGTCGGTTCGATATCAAAACTGCCAATAACGGATTTGATGCTGGAATGCTTGTCAAAGAGTTTCGTCCAGACCTTGTGATTTTAGATGTGATGCTTCCTGACATTAACGGCAAAGAAGTCTGCCAACGAGTGCGAATGGACCCGACAATGGAATCGGTCCGAATCATTTGCATCTCGGGAATGGTCGAGCAAGACAAGATTCAAGAATTGCTCGCAGCCGGTGCAAACGATTTCATGAACAAGCCGTTTGCCGTCGAGAAACTTTTGGAGCGGGCCTGCATGATGCTCGAAATGGAAACGGCAGCGGCAGGTTAATTCCGTCTCTGTTACCAAAGCTAAGGGCGGAAAAATGAAATGCCGTTGGCCGTTAAGTTGTGGGGGCATTTTATTTGCCCCTGTCGGCGAGTTGTTGCTTTTGCAGGAACTCTTGTCGGCTGGTGGCTATAATTGCGAAGCATCAGGCTCTAGGGCATCCGTTGTTGCGGCGTTGTGTGCCGCAGACGTCCGTGTCTTGGTAATTCTCCTCGATTTGATTCGCCAACAAAGTGCGTCCAGTCCTGGCACATTGGCTGAAATTGAGCGATGGCTTGAACAGCATCCTGAATCGGTACATCAAAGCATCGCGGAGAATTTTGCATCTCGAGGCCAAATCCTTTTAGGTGAAACCAAATCTGTTTCTCGCCGTCAGTTGCAGAAGCGTCGGTTGATATGGGGGCGCAATCGCTCTGATTTTTTCCCAGACTTGAGCCGCAAACAAGCCAAGCGGTTGATAAAGGGACTCGTCAACCGATCCCTTTGGAAAGAACTTGGTCGAGTTGAATTCGAGGTACCCTTGGATTTCTCTGGGACTTGGCGGCGGTCTTCGACCTCAGATCATCCCAACGTTGCCGAGGCTGACCCGATTTGCGAACGGCCACACACAAACGATTCGTCCGACGAGCGATCTAACGCTCAGGCGTTTCAAGATCAAAAGCTTCTCTCCTTACGCGGACTTGCCTATGGTGCGAGTCATGAAATCAACAATCCGTTGGCCAATATTGCGATGCGAGCCGAGACACTCGCCCGCTCCGAATCAGACGATTCGCGGCGAATGAAGCTCTGGGTCATACAACAACAAGCTCTACGCGCTCATCAGATGATTAGCGATTTGATGTTATTCGCGAATCCGCCAAGGTCGGAACCTCAAGAAGTTGATTTGCCCCAATTGTTGCGAGAGGTCGTTGCTGAGCATCGCCCGCAATTGTCAGGATCAAAGATTGAAGTCCATGTAGCGGCCGCCTCATTGCCGACATCGATTCTTGCCGACCGAAGGCAAATCTCTGAAATGGTTAAAGCTTTGCTCTTAAATTCAATTCAAGCGATTGGATCAGACGGCGAAATCAGGATATCAGTTCACGTGAGCCCCCAGGGAGTCATCGCCATCGAAGTCAGCGACACGGGGGTGGGGATCCCGTTGGAAATTCAAGGCAAAATCTTTGACCCGTTCTTCTCAGGTCGTGAAGCAGGACGTGGGCTTGGCTTTGGGCTGTCGAAGGCTTGGCGGATCGCCAACGAACATGGTGGCGATTTGAAATGTCTCTCTGGCGAAGCGGGGGCGACCCGATTTCTTGCGACCATTTGCGATTTGAAAGAATGTCAAACAAAGGTTGCTTGAATTACTCTTTGATATCGTATCGTTTGATCTTTCGGTCCAAAGTTGAGCGTTCGATTCCGAGAGTGGTTGCCGCTCGACTTTTGTTCCACTTGCAAGCGTGCAGTGTTGCTTCGATGTGGCGAGCCTCAACTTCTTCCAGGGTCAATGGCTGGTACGTGGTATACGTCATTTGTGTTGGCTCGATCTGCGACTCACTGGCCGATAAGTTTGTAAGAACGAGGTCTTCGGCCTCAATCGTCTCAGTGTTCGTGAGGACCACCGCTCGTTCAATCACATTCCTAAGTTCCCGCACATTGCCGGGCCAGCGATAATTGGTTAGCATCGACAGGGCCGAAATGGAAAAGCCGTTGATCCTCCGCCCGGTAGCTTTGTTGAAAGAATGCAGAAAGTAATTGGCCAGCTCAGGAATATCCTCAGGGCGTTTTCGCAAGGGAGGGACATCGATTCGTACAACGTGCAACCGAAAGAACAAGTCTTTTCGAAATACGCCTTCTCGAACGGCCTTTTCTAAATCACGATTCGTCGCGGCGATGACCCGCACATCGACTTTGATTGATTTACTGCCGCCAACTCGTTCAAAGGGATGACCTTCGAGAACCCGTAAAAATTTGGCCTGAATCGTGGGACTCATTTCGCCAATTTCGTCCAGCATCAAGGTCCCTTTGTCTGCCGCTTCAAATTTGCCAACCTTGCGATCTGTGGCACCCGTAAAGGCGCCTCGCTCGTGGCCGAACAATTCGCTTTCCAGCAATGACTCGGTTAGTGCTGCACAGTTAAGACATACAAAGGGACCGACTTTTCTGGGACTGGAAAAGTGGACGGCTCTCGCCACCAACTCTTTTCCCACGCCACTCTCGCCACGAATGAGTACGGTGGCGTTGCTGGGAGCGGCCTGAGCGATTTGTTGATGGACTTGAAGCATCGCGGCGCTACTCCCAACGATTTCGCTTTGGACACCGAGTTGCTCTCGTAGCAAATCGATTTCGGTTCGAGTCTTGGAAAGGTCTTCGACGAGCTTCTGTTCGCGAAACCTCGTTTTGAGCGCCAGTCCCATCGTTTCAGCAACCGCCAAAGTGAATTCCAAATCATCTGGATCTAGGTATACCTCGGGTGTGGTCGCATACAAATGGACCAGACCAACAATTCGATTATTGACGCGAATGGGCGCACAGATCACACTTGTTGCTTGGATTTCTCCCTTGCTATCCCGAATACCGAGCGCCGAGTCGTCTTGGATGTCGCGAGCCAAAACGGCTTCACCTTCACGCAACACGGTCTGGCCGAGAAAATGCGAGACACGCTGATACTCAGGTAATCGCGAGGAGTGCCACGCCACCACTTCAAGGTCCTCTGGAGTAAGTTCACGTGGGCGACCACGGGTGAGCATCAACACCGCTCCAGCGTCGATGTGAGTGATTTCCACCAAAGTGTCAAGTGCCATCCGAGCGATCCCTTTGGCAGAAGTCTCGTTCGCCAGTTCGAACGCGAGTCGGCAAAGGCGTGTGGCGGCGCGTCCGACCTTGGGGACCGTTTCTTTGCCGGTGTCATCTTCGCTGACTAAAAAATTCGGCCTCTGCCGTCGATGCGTAATCGTCGTTGGCTCAGCGGTCACAATCGACTCAGTTGGCTGGTCATCCATTTCGAGCCCGACCAAAGTCTCAGGAGGAACTTCGTTGCGACTTAAAAGTTTTTTGTCGTAAGCCGTCGTAAGGTCATTGACGTAAACCAATTGAGTCTTGGCAATCCAAATCACATCTCCAGGTTGGAGGATACGGTCCCCTACAAGCCGGTCACCGCCAACAGCCGTTCCATTGCGACTGCTCATGTCGCGGATGGTCCATTTTCCATCAGTCTGGAAAACTTCCGCGTGTTGGCGGCTGGCTTGTTCTTCACGAATGACGATTTGATTGGTAGCCGCACGACCGATTGTAACGGTCCTGCCGGGGATTAAGCGAAAAACATCAGCCCATTTCGAGCCATCCCGGATCACGAGGTAAGCCATTTTTGCCGTCGAATTCGGTCGTTTCGTTTCAGTTCCCATAATTGGCAATATAAAGCCCAATTCCTTGGTTTGTCAGCCAATCAGGCATGATTTTTGGAGAAAAAATGGACGAAAATCTGATTTGAGGGTCTCTGCAACCCGCAAATTCTGGTGGTTTAGGCCCCAGAATTTCTTGCATTGTAGGGAACTTGGAATTATGGTGGAAGAGTCCCTGTTATGCTCGCCTTTTCTAATCAGCCGGGTTTGATAGTGCTGTTGAAAGTTGTGAGGGGGTCGCGAATAATAGCCGTTAGGGGCGGTTTCTTTAATTGGAGTCTTGAAAATGCTTTTGTGGTCACAGTCGGCAGGTTTTCGTAAGCCGTTCTTGGCATTGGCGATCGGAGCCGTAGTGCTGCTCACGGCCTCGCAATTCTCGCATGCACAAGTCGGAGGGGGCGGTTTTTTTAACCGTGTCGTCGGCGGTATTAAAGTGGACGCGAATAACGTACTCGTGAGCGACTTCAGCCGCCTCACCGATGCCGAAATCGTTAACCTCGCTAAATCAATCGAAGTCACCGATCCAAGCATCAATCAGGCCGGCATGCGAGCCGTCTCTGTACGAGGCATCGAATCGGCACTTGCCACAGCTATGGCAAACCAAACGCCACTTCCCCCTGAAATCCAATTCATGGCTGGGCTTACCCGAATTGAGTTTGTTGTCGTTAAACCGGAGAACAACGACATTCTGCTCGTCGGTCCTGCGGACGGATGGAAAGTCAACGACCAAGGCGCGGTGGTCTCCCGAAAAACCGGCGAACCCGTGTTACTACTGGAAGACTTCTTGATCGCTATGCGAACGGTTGACAACGCTCGGGCTGATTACGGAATTTCGATCGACATCCGCCCTTCCGAAGAAGGAATGAAAGAATACCTTAAACTTCAACGTCAAATCACCGGCCCCGTCAACAACGCGGTAGCTGCGAACATTGAAGCGACGATGGGGCCGCAACCCGTCACCGTCACCGGTGTGCCTCTTGAGTCCCGTTATGCATCGGTTTTGTTCCGAGCTGATTATCGACTGAAACAACTTTCGATGGGTATGACCCAAGCCCCAATCAACAAGTTCCCTTCGATGATGGAGATGCTTGCGAATCGCGGCGGTGTTGCAGCGACCACGTTCCCACGATTCTGGTTGGAATGCAACTATGACGCCATCGGTCGTAGCGACGATGGAATGTCATTTAAGTTAAGTGGCCAAGGAGTCAAAGCCGCAACTGAAGAAACCTATTACACTCGGGACGGCAAAGTCAGCGATCAAAAGTCGGCAAAGAAAAACAAAACGGCTGAAGCCTGGGCCGAGATGATGACCGAGCGATTTGAGGAATTGTCGGCGGCTGATCATTCGTTCCGAGAACTGCGAAATATCATGGACATGTCGGTTGTAGCCGCCTTGATCGCACGTGAAGGGTTGCTGCAAAAGGCCGGCGTTGAAATTCCGGAAATCACCCAACTCGATTCAGCCGTCACAACACCCGTTTGGCACAATCCCGAATACGTTCCTTCAAAGTGTGTATTCGTTGGAAACCTGATGAGTGTCAGCGGTGGGATTCAAGTCGACTCGTGGGCCGTAGCGAATCATCAAAAGGCTGACTCAACGGTCAACGCCGTTGCCGACAAGGCACGAAACGTTGAATTCGGTCAACGGTTCTACGCCAACCTTTCTATGAATTAATACATCGGAGAAGCGTTCCGGAATGGAATTCTTCGACGACCGGTGCAACTTACTTTAAAAAACGGGCCTTGAGATAGAGGCCCGTTTTCTATTATGATTTCCGCGCCGGCGTTCGATAACAACTCGATTTGTTTTTTGGTAACCGTTCACGGAGTGAACGGCCACGCGGCTTTTCACTCCGTGAAAACGCGGACGCACCGAGGGAGCACAACTTAGCATACCGCTCAGAATAAGTGATTCACCCAAGCGGGAATTGGTTGTGTTTCAACAACGATCTCGTGAACCGTTATGTTATTTGGTGATCTATTAACCAGCCCCTCTCAATATCCTCGCCCGCATTGCCTGACGGTGGCCAAGCCGTAGAGAGTCGTCGATTGGGCCGCACTCATCTTGCTCTGCGAAAATCCTGTTGGCCGGTGATGATTGGCCTGTTGGTACTGCTGCGATTTATCGTGACGGCCAATGACGAAATCTTGATCATGAGCTCCGATCCCACGAATTATGCAAGATTGGCCGTTCACTACTTGACCAATTCTGACGAAGACCGTTTGCCATCGCAGAGGCCGGGAATTGGTTTGGCGGCAAAGCTGTCTACAGCGGTGGGAATTCCTTACAAAAGCCTGCTAGACATTGTTTTTGTCGTGACAGTCTATCTGACCGCATCGTTGACTCGACGACGAACAAAATCGACGCCGCTTGGCTTGCTCACTTTCGCTACTCTCGCTTTTCACCCCTGGTTCCTTTCCCGCTCGACGAACTTTATGGGTGAGCCCGCATCGTCACCCTTGTATTTGCTTTTGGTCGCGGGACTGTGGCCTTACCTGGTTATGCGGCCTTCGGCGTGGCGTCTGCGTTACGGCATGTCGAGTTTTTTGGCGGCAAGTCTCCTGGTAGCCGTGCGTCCGGAAAATTTGATTGTTTACGGGCTCAACTTTCTATTCCTCGTTGTCGTCATTTTCCGCTTCCCGCGCGATTTTTTACAAATGGGCTGGCGTGGGCGAGCATCTTGTGGTTTGATTTTATTGTTGCCGAGCATTTCCGCTTGGGGCACGGTCGCGATTTGGAATCAGGTTCATTTGCGACACTATCGTGTTGCCGCAATGTGTATCACCGAAATGCCGGGGATGCATGCGTTAATGAACGCTTTGTATACGATCGAACCCCAGGAGCACATTCGCTACGCACCGGTGACGAAGGAGACCTTGCGAAGGGCTTGTGATGAATGCCACATGTTGAATCAATATCGCGACCGTTTTTTGGATGAATCTCTTCCCAACTATTACCATTTTGAAAATCGAACAGGCGTCACGGGTGAAGTTGGGGCTTGGCTTAATTGGCATGTCTTGCAATGTATGGGCTGGCCACCAGAACAGGGAAACGCTGAGATGATGCGGGCCGCTCAGGAGATTCGCCTTGCACAAGCCGAACAAAGACTTCCCAAACGCTGGGCTCGCTTTCCCATTGATCCCTATTGGAATTCGTGGAAAGGAGACTTGTGGCCAGCATTCGCCGACGGAATCAAGTACTCGGCATTGCCGCACTATTTTCAAGTGCCGCCGAGAAATCACCCGCGTGAGAGGGAGGTCAATGCCGTTGAACGGGGGTGGTTTGACGAAGGGTTAATGCGGCGCAAAGGTTCTCGCAGTGATTCGACTTTGCGAGTCTTCGGTTACTCAACCAACCAAGAAAATCCGTTCAACCGTGTACGCTTTTATCGCTCTGATCGTTCCTCGTTCGGAAACACAAGGATTTTCGTAGATCGTGAAGGCAATCATTACTTTAATTTGGAAATGGACGCCGGCACATTATCGCCGGATGATCGACTATTACTAGAGTATTTTGTTTCAGGCGAATCCACCGGATACATGGGTGGCCGGGACCTCCCCCTTGACTCTCAAGCTATTTTTATGGATGTATCGACCGGACAAAAAGAAGGGATTGAAGAACACGAAGCACCACCGATTGGCTGGTCCGTGCGAGGAACGGTCGCTTCAGGTCGCTGGAATTGGCGAGGTGATGTCCAAGACACCCTGGGAAAATACCAGTTCAATTTATTGGTCATTGTAACTGGGCTGGCGTTTCTCAGTGGGTTGTTTCAGAGACATCGCCTGCGTCGTCCCCAACGGCAGATCGCAATTCTGATCATTGGGTGGGGATTTGTTTTGGGGCGTTGTTTGTTTTACACGCTCATCGAAGTCTGGTTGTTTTGGGGATTGGAACGTTATATTTCGGCACATTCGATATTGTGTGCTTGGCTGCTCGTTTTGACCGCGTTCTACTTAGGAAGTCAGATCAGGTGCTTTATCAGCCTTTTAGTAAACAAAAAATCGACCAGTATGGAGATTGCCAATGGAGTCTGAGATTACGGTAAGCGTTGTCATCCCCTGCCTGAATGAGGCCAACTCGCTGGCAATCTGTATCGACAAAGCTCAAACGGCCATGAAAAACGCCGGGATCGCAGGTGAGGTCGTTGTCGGCGATAACGGTTCCACTGACGGCTCCATTCAAATCGCTCTCGATCACGGAGCCCGCGTCGCACACGCCACTCAAAAAGGATACGGTCACGCTCTCCGGGCGGGAATCGAAGCGGCTCGGGGAAAATTTATCATCATGGGGGACGCCGACGACAGTTATGACTTCATTGAGGTTCCGCGATTCGTTGCCAAGTGGCAAGAAGGTTACGACATTGTGATGGGGAATCGCTTCCGGGGAGAAATTAAACCGGGAGCGATGCCTTGGCACCATAAATACATCGGCAATCCAGTTTTGTCGGGCTTGGTCCGTTTGTTTTTCTGGACCAATATTGGCGATTCCCATTGCGGAATGCGTGGCTTCAAAAAAGAGGTCTATAAACAAATGGATTTGCGGACGACGGGAATGGAGTTTGCAAGTGAATTCGTGATCAAAGCCGTCAAGCTGAGAGTACCGATAACGGAAATTCCAATCACCTTGTGGCCCGACAAACGAGGTCGCCCGCCCCATTTGCGGAGTTTTCGAGACGGATGGAGACACTTGCGGTTTATGCTGCTGTATGCCCCCAATTGGCTGTTTCTCGGACCGGGCTTGCTGTTGCTTGCCCTGGGTTTGTTCTTGGTCTTTTGGTTGTTCCCCTCGTCGCGAACAATTGGCAAGATCGAACTGGACGTCCACACGATGTTTTTCGGAATGATTTTTACTTTGCTGGGATCGCAGATTATCGCGACCGGACTATTTGCAAAAACGTTCAGCTACTCGGCCCGATTCGCAGCGACTGAGGGGATCATTTCCGTGTGGTTAAAGCGAATTACTTTTGAACACGGGCTTATCGTGGGGGGCGCTTTAGCGTTACTGGGTTTCGTCGGCGATCTACGGATTTTTTGGCAATGGGCCAGTAGTGGCTTCGGGCCTCTAGATCAAATGCGGCGGATTATTTTTTGGTCGCTGTGGATGTTCTTGGGTTTGCAGATTATTTTTTCTACGTTTTTCCTCAGCATGTTGGGCGTGGCGCGTCGCACCTTTATCGGAGACAATGAATTGAGCGAAGGCGTTGAATAACTGAAGTCCTCGAAACCCGCTCAGTAGACGCCGAGGGGTACACGACCCGTTTCTTCACCGACGGATCGGAGCGAACCTTGCAAACCATCGACCAACTCGGCAAGATCTCGACGATGACCTACGACGCCTCAGGAAATGTCCTGTCCGCCCTCGCCCCCAACACACGTGTCAGATATCTACACGATTGTACGCTCGTTCACGGAGTGAACGGCTACGTGACCTTTCACTCCGTGAAGGAGCGGCGAATATAGTCACAACGTCTCCGTGAAAGTTTACCTGCAAACGATCAACCAACTCGGCAAAATCTCGACGAGAACCGACGACGCCGCAAGGAATGTCCTATCGGCCCGTGACCCAAAACGAGACGGTCCCGCTTAATGGATTGGCATTCTGAGAGAATAGCAGGAGACGTAAGGTATCCGCCGGGTGAACCGGCGGCATTTGAGGTAAGGGAGGATTCGTTCGTGGGTGTAGCGAGAAACCTAAAAATCACTTGGACAAGCCAAGGTGCATTCAGACGGACCGTCTCTAACGGGGTGGGCTACGATGCGGACTACGACGAACTGGGACGCATGATAGCCCAGGGAAATTGGTGTCACCCGACTTTTTTGGGGGGGACTCTGCGTTTAAACTTGGATTGCTACCTGTTTTCGGTATTTAACCGGCACTGCTCTGGCGATCCATTTTGACCGTTTGGATGTTTCCTGTCATTTTATTTTCGGATGAAGTGCCTTTTCGAGCCTCCAGTACGACCGGGCGTTCGATTGATTACAATGTTTTTTAGGCAAGCGGCTGGTGTATCATTCCCGGTAGCTATGGGTAAATTTGCTGATGCCTCTCGCCTTAGGGAAAAAATTCGCCCCAACGTGTTGATTGTGGGACGCTTCCAGTGTTTCGTACGCCAGTAGTTGGCTCGGAAGTTTTGCGAGGTGTCGTGCTGAACCAAATGGGGACTGTCGTACAACCGTTGAACGTTTGATGCCGAGAGGCTATCGCCCTTTATGTCAATTAGAATTGTTTGCTCTTGGTGCCAGCGAAGTTTCGCCGTTCCAAACAATGCTGCTGGAACCAAGGTTCAATGCCCAGAATGCGATGAACCGGTTAAGGTTCGAGTGCCCAGTCACCCAGACCACGATCCACTAAAGAAATCAAAGCGTCGGGAGAGGCGAGCATCGCGTCAAGAACGTCGTCAACAAAAGTCATTGAACCCTCCAGTACATGTCGCCCCAGCGCTGACTGAGCATCAAAAAGTTTTGGCCCCATCCCTGCCAACTCCGCCCACGTATTTGTCTCCTAGTTTTCAAGGACAAATTCCTCAAGTAACCGAAGAAGTACGCATTCCAGGCGGCCCGACACCACTGGTGCTTGCATTGTTGACGATTGCGACGATCGCAATTTGCCTCGCGTTAGGCTTTGGGACTTTAGCCCTGATTCGGATGAGGCCAGAGGTGAAAAATGAGACTTCAGCGGCAGTGTCTGGCGAAAAACTTGTGAATCAAAATCGAAGAATCCCACAGTTTCCTGACATGCTTCCAGAAGGCGAAGTCACCAATCGAGGAGTTGATATTTTCAAAGTGGATTTGGGCGCGTTCAGTGGATTTCCCCACGACATGCCCGGGGGCACAACGCAAATGCGGATTTTCATGCCCGCCATTGATGAAGACCAACATCATCCGCGTGGTTCGTTGGCATGTGTGTTAGTTCCAGCGGGAGGTAAAAACCCATTTCACGGTTATTCTTTACTTCCGCCCAATGAATTGGAGCCGTTATTTCCCTACTCGGCAAAAGGTTTCGTGGTCGTTCATTTTTCAGTTGATGGGGCTTTGCCGCGCGAGAACTACACCAACCAGAGCCGTTTTTGGGACGATTTTCAAACGAGCCATCGTGCGTTTAAGAAGTCGAATAGCGGTGTGGAAAACGCCGTCATGGCTTATGAATTCGTACGCCAAAAAATCCCTGCTGTTAACCCCAAACATATTTTTGTCGCGGGCGAGTTGTCAGGCGCCACACTCGCCCTGCAGTTCGCGTCGCAAGAGCCCCGAATCGCTGGCTGCGTTGCAATGTCGCCGTTTGTAGATATGACGGCAACTTTAAAAGACCTCGCCGTGCCCACAGGTCGTTACGACCTGATTGCTCAGATGAAAGAGTCCGCAGAAACTTTTTCGCCTTTGAGTCTAACAGAAAAAATCAAATGTCCTGTCTTGATAACCTATGTACGAGAACTTTCCGATTTACCGCGCCGAGAAGCTGAGGAATTCGTGGCAAAATTAAGACTCACCAACGATTCTGTCGATTTTCGACAAACCGAAGTTGTTCCCGAGGACCCTTACTACGCAAATATGAAATACATGAACAGCGCTGCGTGGCTGAGAACACAAGTCAGCGGAAAGGCCATTTACGAACTTCGGCCAGAAGATTCGGACCCAAGCCTGGACTATCGCAGATAGCCGGCATTGCCAGTCCTTTTCCCTTCGGTTAAGCATCAACATGACGCTTCTCCAGCGATCCTGACTATGACGCGATCACAAGCGGCACCCATTATGCTAAAATGATTCAAATAGGCAACGCGACATTGATTCGAGTCAAGTTCAACAGGCCCAAAACTTTTGGCAAGCAGCAAGGTACTTTATTCGGTCGTTCGTAATTTGGGTGCTCATCAATATTGTCGATACTCGACAGTGCTTTTTATCGGACCGCCATCAATTGCCAATGACAACGGGAAAAATTCCAGCTTAATCCACCATGTTTTTTCGACTGCTGCTCCTATTCATTATTGTCCCATTGGCTGACTTGGCGGTCTTGATGATCGTCAGCAAGTATCTCACTTGGCCGTTAACGCTGCTGCTTGTGATTTTGACTGGAGTCTTAGGGGCTTGGTTGGCTCGCCTACAATGGCATTGGCTGATCGTGAGATTGAAAACTCGCCAGCAACCCGCGTCTCTGTCAGAGGTACTGTCTGACGGTGCGATGATCCTATTTGCAGGCGCGTTGCTCGTGACTCCAGGATTTTTAACTGATTTGTTTGGATTAACGCTACTCATTCCCCAATGCCGCCGCTGGTATCGCGGATATCTAGCAAGACGATTGAGTGAAGGGCTCCAAATACAGGTTTTTAGCACCTATGAAGTTGAAGAAGACGGAGTTGTCGACGGACGTGTTACACCCGAAAATAGTGAAATGGATGACTCTGACATTGAGCCCGACCACCATCGCGAGTCACGCAGGTTAAATTGAGCCGCAAACCTTTACATTTGAGGCTCCGTGGATGACGAGCCAGCTTTTTCGGAAAAACGTTCGAAATTCGGTTGCTGCCAAGGTCGGAAAATCAGAAAGGTTCATTAAAAATTCATCGACGCTAGGTTGGCGCCGAGTGCGCGAAACCAGAAAATGAAGTAATCGTTTACGGGGTCGTCCTTGGATTCATAACCAATCCACTTTTTGGCGAATCACATATTCAAACGGTTTGCCGCAGCATGCTCCTTTGGTCGGCCCGCTCTTTTTACCGAGTGAAAAGCTACGCGGCCGTTTACTCCGTGAACGGTTTCAAAATAAAAGAGTTGTCGGAACCGGGCCTTGAAAGGATTTCCTATGAGTTTATTTGAAGATACAACCTTCCAGTATCGAGACACCTTTTTCGTTTTGTTCGACAAGGACAATCGGCCAACGGCAGATCGACTTCGCAAGGCATTCGCCAAACTGGGCTCGCGCTATGAAGTCCTAAATGTTTGCGAAACGCCAGAAGGGATCGAATCGCTGACGATCAAGTCTCCCTATGATTTTTCAGCGATGGATATTGTCTACGTAGAGGGCGAAGAAGTCACCGGTCAGATCAAGGATTTAATGGAGGAATTTCGCGCGATCACCTTGATTGGCGATGAAGCTCAGAAAATTCAACAACTAAAGTCTTGCGACGCCCGCTTCGACATTTTTCATTTCGAACAATCAGTTCCGGGCGGCGGCATGGGAGAAGACGATGACCAACTTGACCCTGGCGGTCTACTGCTGGTCATCGATAAACTTTCTGAGCTATCGAATGGGACCGGCCTGGACCCACAAAGCATGAGTATTCTCTAGCGACCTAAAATCGCAGCGCATACCCATCAATTGTAGCTACAAGCCTGCCCCACTCTCGCAAAACCTCTGTATCAATCAGGCTTTTGCGCGAACCGTTATCTTAAGTCCGGGTCGGATACGTCGATCGTACTCGTTGAACGGTACAAACCAAGGTCAGACACACCGTCTCCATTCCAATCACCGACGACAGGAATGTCGCTCGCCTTCCCATAGAGAATTCTTAGGTCGTCGGCGTCTTCTCGGTGATTGCCATTTGAATCGATAATCCAGGTTCCATCACGAAAAACCCCAATTTGATCGATTCCGTCTCCGTTGAAGTCACCAACGATTGGGATGTCTCCAGTTCGTCCAAATTGGATGACTTTATCATGTTCATCGAGTCGCCCGTCACCGTTGACATCCAGTCTCCAACTACCGTTGTTGAATGTACCGATTGAACGAATTCCGTTTCCGTTCCAGTCTCCTGTGACTGGAGTGTACCGTTGTTCATCAATTCCGAACACATGGTCAATGGCGTCAGTTCGTTGCCGTCCAAATGATGTGAGTTTCATTGATCGCGCCCCGTTGACGGCCTCTTCTCCAACCGCAGGAACATTTTTTGCTGTGGTATGAGGACGGTTTTCTGGGTTTGGCAATCCTGGTTCGCGAGCGATCGCTTCGGGATCGCGATGCCACATCGGTCCGTAGATGCCGATGTCATCTTTTCCGTCACCGTCCCAATCACCCACAACAGGAGTATCGGCGAGGTCACCCAGACGAACCATTAAGTCGTCCTTGTCCCAGGTCCCTGATCGATTAATGTCAATCAGCCAGAATCCATCTTTAAAGATGCCGACTTCCGAAATGCCATCTCCGTCGAAGTCTCCGACCACTGGCAAACCATCGGTCGCACCAAAAATAAATCGATAATCGAGTTCAGAAATCGAGTTTCCGTTGAGGGTGGCAAAGGACCATTCCCCTGCGTCCATGTCAAACCGATTCCAATCGTTTGAGGATATCATTGAGGCTTGCAACCAAATGCTTTGCCGCTCTTCCTCGGTTTGCAATTCGCGAGGTTGACCTGCATTGATCACGCTCAAATGCCATGTGTAGGCCTGCCCGCCCATGGGAACTTCAAACTGAACGTTGTTGATCGTTCCAATCAATCTCGTGAAGATTCCTGGTTGGGATCCTGCCAAACCGCCATAACCAGCAAGCGGAGCACCTGGCGGGGTTGGGTTCCCCATCCGAGGGGTTGGGTCATTTCCTGGCCACCAGCGAGGATCATCAGGAGGTGGCGGTGGCTCAACCTTAAGCGATCTAACCTCAGTGAAGTTGTTTTGGACAGATATTCCTCCAGCGTTCACCTGGATATTGGCAATCATATCCATGATTTGGCCTTGCGAGAAAGTCATCAACAGCGATTGCGGTGCTTGTTGTGCTGATGAAGATGAATTGAAGACGAACCCAGTGGTTGAACCCACAACGTTGTTGGCGTCAACGTAACCTGTGGGTTGCTCTTGCAGCACAATGTAGTTGCCCGCACGCAATCCTTCGAACGAATAGTTTCCGTTCGCGTCGGTGAAGGTGTAGATCGTTGCATTCGGGTTGTTTCCAAGATGGACGTAGAATTCTGGCAAGACATCCGCCAACGTCACGGCCCGTGGATTCAATGAGTCTTCGGTGTTGAAGAAGTACAGTTGAAGTTTGACCCCTGCGATCGGTTTGTCGATGCCGGCTTGGAAGATGCCGTCTCGCAGGTCGCGATAATTGGTAGGGACCAAACCATCCTGCGTTTCGAAGGCCGGACCGTCTTCCCAGACGCGACCATGAATTGCCGCAGGCAATGCTTCACAGAAGTTGTACTCAACCAGTCTTTGCCCAGAAATGATCGTGATCTCTGAAATCAAGTTGGAAGAAGTACTCCCAGGTCCATCTCCAAGGCCTTCGACCTTTCCGGGTTTTTGTCCTTGCGAAAAATATCCATCTGGTTGGATTTGATGAACCGAATAGGAACCGGGCAACAAGCCATTGAACTCGTATTTTCCGTTCGCATCGGTTTTGGTTCTGCCGATTTCATTTCCTTGGATATCCCGCAGAATCAACTCGACGTTTGCAATCGGGCGATCGCCCTTGGTGACATCATAGACGCAATTTCCGTCGGCGTCGGCATACACAAAACCGCTGATGCTACTATGGAGCAGTTCTCCAAAGT
This sequence comes from Pirellulaceae bacterium, assembly GCA_019636375.1. Taxonomy (GTDB): domain Bacteria; phylum Planctomycetota; class Planctomycetia; order Pirellulales; family Pirellulaceae; genus BJ22. Next base: position 485,424 of record JAHBXS010000001.1, read on the forward strand.
CGTAGTTGCTTCCTTGGTCTCCATAGCAAACGACGATGTTTCTGAATTCATCGTTGTATTTTTCACCGCTGCTCACGCCGTTCACAATTCCAAGCGAGTCTTTGCCATCAACAAAGTGTGACGGTTGGACTTGCTTGACAGTGTAGGTCCCCTTAGGGAGATTTGTAAATTCGTAGCAACCTTCGGCGTCGGTACGAGTCTCGGCAATTTTTGCGCCTTGATCATCAAACAACTGAACCAACACACCGCCGATGCGAGGCTCATGTGCATCGCGAATACCATCATTATTGAGGTCATGCCAGACCTTGCCCGAAATTCGGGCGGGTTCATGCTCGCAAAAATCGTATCGTAGACCGCTTTGGCCGCTGGTCATTGTGATGTTCGAAATGCGATTGAGGCCCGCAATCGTTCCCACAGTTTGTCCATTGACCGAACCCGGCTTTTCTGGCCCCGAAAGGAACCCGTCGGGTTGGACTTGAACCACCGTGTAAGTTCCATTGCGCAAATCGCCGAACTCATAAAAGCCGTTGGCGTTCGTTTGAGTCGAGGCAACGAGCGATCCCGAAAGATCGAATAGGTGCATCGTCACGCCAGCGATGGGTCGATAGGCCGGATCACTCGGGTCAACGCAATGACCATCTCGATTGGTGACGCTCACGTAACCGCTAATCGAAACAGGTTTAAGCTCACCGAAGTTGTATTGCACACCTCGGTCATCAGCACATAGTAAGACGTTGGTGAATCGGTCATTTTGCAAAGAGCCGTTGGCTTGTCCACCAACTAAGCCCAGTGAGTCTTTTCCGTCGATGTAACCGGTCAGCGGGCTCGTCTCGCCGGGATAGGTGTTGATTTGAACAACTTCGTAAATGCCCGGGGGCAAACCCTCAACTTGATAGCGCCCATTGGAATCGGTACGCACAAAAATAGGGGAAGTATTTGCAAATGGATCTTTGATCGAGGCATCTTTCCAACCGACACGCGTCACTTGGATCAACACGTTTGCAAGACCTTCTTCGCCTGAATCAATCCGCCCGTCGTCGTTGCGATCGTGCCAAACTGTCCCGGAGATTGCCGCTGGGCGGACTTCTTTGAAGTCGTAATTCGTGGCCGCAGTACCTCCCAAAGGAATGTGAATATTCGTGATGATATTTTGGTTGCCGTTGGCATCGGGCAGAACATCACCTCGATTGACTCCGGCAACACTTCCGGCCACCGCTGCGACGTCAAGATAGCCTTCTGGTTGAACTTGAACCAAGCGATAGCTTCCTGGAGGCAAGCCCAGGTTCTCGCCGAACACATAGCGTCCGTTTTGATCAGTCTTCGTGGTTGCAACCGTCTCGTAGTTTCCAGTTTGAGGATTGAGACGTTGGAGATTGATGGTGACGTTCCCGATTCCGTGTTCACTGGAATCGCGCTCGCAATTTAGATTTTCGTCGTGATAGACTTGGCCGGAAATCACAACTGGTTTCGGCGAAAGTTCGTAGACGGTGACGGCCCCCGAAGTCCGATCTCGCTCTCCCATATCATTGTCGGCGCGTAGGTCCAGCTTTTTTCCAGCTAATTCGCTACCAACCCTGAATAGTTCATTGTAGTAATCGTAGAACTGCCCCGTGGTTTGCTCGGGAGTTTGATTAAAGGGGTCATTGTCGATGACGTTAATCACCTTTTCTCTGAAGGTGTAGTGAGCGTCGGCGAAGTTGGCGGTAACCCAGGTTCCCTCCATCTCCAGCCCTGAGACGATCATGTCGATCTTGCCATTTTTTTCAACTTCATCGACATCGATTGAAAACCCAAATCGGTCGCCTGCTTGGAAATCGCGGACGGTTACCGTTAGCGACAGGCCATCGTTGGATATCGCCACTGACACGATATCAGCAGCCGTAACTCCCTGACTTCGACCAGCCTCAAATTTGAAGGGATGAAACTTGTCGGCCCCTAGTCCGTTGTGGTCAAAAATGATGTCGCCACGTGACCTGCCGCCAGAAAGGTCTTGGTCACCGTTGATCGTAAAACTCGTCAATCGCGTCGTCGGAGAGCCACCTTGAAAAGTGACTTCGAAATAGTCTGGAGTGGCGTCGGAACCAGAATCGGCCTCGAAATAAGTCACGCCAACGACCACCGGGTCAGCCGATAGAACAACTCGCGGCTCCATAACCTCGAGTTGGCATCGCCGCTGGGTCGAGGACTCGATTTTACCAGTCGGCTTTTTTTGACCGAAGACGAATGCGGAAAGTTTTTTGGCGAAACTCAAAGGACAATCCTCCATGAGCGGTTGTGAATGGGAAGTCTTCCTTAACTCTCCCAACATTTTTGTGGTGTCGTTCCGTCTCAACTATTTGAAACGTGAATTCCAGCCATTGTTATCCGGATTTCCAACATCGAGCGAACTGGTGTTCAACTCACGTCGCCAAACTCGGACTTGAGTATCAAAACTGCCTGAAACCAAGATGCTGGCACCCTTAACGAGGCAACTCACGGTTCCCGTATGGCCTTTCAATGTGGCCGATTTTTCGCGAGTGGCGATGTTCCAAATCGAAACCTCGTTGTCGCTCCCTCCCGTGACAATGTGAGCCTCATCCAAGGTAGCGACGCAATACAATTTTGCAGCGAACCGAGGAAACTCAACAACGACTCGTCCGGTGTCTGGATCGGAGATTTTTACGAATTGGTCTTGGCTGGCACTAAGAATCCTGCCATCAGGCAAAAAGTTGATATCTAAAATTCGTTGGCGATGGATGGCCAGATCCACAATTTTTGATCGAGTGGCGACATCCCATACCCGAACGTTTCCATCGCGACCTGCCGCAGCGACCCGACTTCCATCGTGCGAGAAACGAACGCATTGAACATCATTGGTCGAACAAGTCAGTTTGTGCTGGAGTTCGCGGTTTCCCAAATCATAAAGATGCAAGCTTTGTTCAAAACCTACGATAGCGATCGTTCGAGATTGAGGACAAATATCGGCGTCAATAATTGCGGCGGTGTGCAACGGCATTTGGTAGGGAGCATCCCATTCTGTCGTTTTCCAGAGGAGGCACTTGCGGTCGTTGCCGGCAGTTAGGAGCACTTTTCCATCGGGCGAAAACTTCGCGACTCGAACCCAGTCGGAGTGCCCTCGCAGCGTATGGGCGAATGTTTTTGATGCCAAATCGTATACAGAGATGAAGTGATCGTCGCCAACAATCGCGAGAAGACTCTCGGCCGGATTCAAAGCCACGTCGGCCACAACCGGCGGGCGAAAATTGGGAGCCTGCCCCACCGTTTGAATGACTTCGGACTTCCAATCGCCGACAGCGGTTGTATTCGCAATTAATGGACGGTGAACAAGTCCAGCGGCGGTAAATACCCCCACGGTTCCAAGGAATTGGCGTCGATACATTGGCGGGCCTACGAGTTTACGAGAATTGGGCAATTTTCTGGCTAGTCGGTGACAGCATTTGATTTTTACCGAACCGGATACGAATTTCGGTGCAGAAAAGATGGAGTTTCGCGGGACACCCCCCTTTTCGAATACACTCTCAATGCGTACTCTCAAAAGTTCTTATCGGCGAAGTGCCGAAAGGGACAACAAGGAATTTGAATTCCAGTTTCTCGTTATTTTTTTCCTGAACTAATGTCGTTTGAATAATTGGAAGAGTCGCTGCTAGCAGTTCTTGTCGGCGATTGTTGCAATTATTCAGGAAGCACGAAGTTCCGAGTTCGCTGGAGTTTGACTGTTTAGGTCTAACGCAAACTTTAACGATTGGCGACCATGCTATCTGATGAACAACGTGCTTTCGTGGAACGCGCTGAGCAGCACCTCAAGATTGAATTTCAAAACAAGGGGCTTTTGCTGGCCGCTTTGACACACGCCTCCGGAGCACTAACTTCTCTCGACTCGAACGAACGTTTAGAGTTCTTGGGTGACGCCGTTCTGGGCTTTTGTGTTTGCTGCTACCTCTACGAAGCGTATCCAAGTTGGAACGAGGGTGAATTGACCAAGGTCAAATCTGCGGTAGTCAGTCGCCAAGCCTGCTTTAATTGGGCTCAACAACTTGACTTGGAAGAATTAATCGTTGTCGGCAAGGGAATTCCCCAAACCCGCTCCCTTCCTCAGTCATTATTGGCCGACGGTTTTGAGGCGATTGTTGCCGCCATCTACCTCGATCAGGGTCTCGCGGTGGCTAGCAACTTTCTGAGACCATTAATCGAGTCGCAAATCGAGTCTGTACTTCAATGTTCGGTAGCAAACAACTTCAAATCGGCTTTGCAACATTTGGCCCAACGAGATTATGGCTCCACTCCCACTTATAAAGTTTTGGACGAATCTGGTCCCGATCACGAAAAGAATTTCTTGATCGCCGCCAAATTAAATCAGCGGGAATTCCCACCAGCTTGGGGGCGCAGTAAAAAAGAGGCCGAACAAAGGGCTGCCGAAATCGCGTTGAAAATACTAGAAAATGCCAATGATTGACAACCAATGACAGGGCAAGAACCTACTCAGGCTTTGGTTTTTTTTTGCCAGGTTTTGCGGACGAGTCAACGGATGGCGAGTTGGTAGCCGACTTTGAAGTCTCAGTGCTTCCTTCAGGCTTGTCGGATTTTGAGCCGCCGTCTGATTTTGGTTTCTCCGAGTCAGCACCTTTTTTGTAAGACTCAGAGCGATAGTCCGTTTGATAGAATCCTGAACCCTTGAACACGATTGCAGCACCCGTGCCGAACTGTCTGACGAGCTTCTTTTTTTTGCAAGCCGGACACTTCTCGATAGGCTCGTCGGTGATTTTTTGAAAAATCTCGACGCGATGGTGGCAACTTGAGCACTCATAATCGTAGGTCGGCATCTTTCCCTCAGCTTAAACAATCAATTAAATGCACAAATTATGATGCTGGGCCAGTAGAAACCACAACCTGCGATGGACGAATAACTCGATCATGCAATTGATAGCCCGCGCGAAAAACATGACTAATATGGTCTGCTGGGACCTCTGGATGAGGCAACATTTGGACGGCTTGGTGCAGGTTGGGGTCATATTTCTGATTCAGTGCTTCGATTGGTTTACAACCATTCTGGTGCAATGTCTCTGAAAACTGAGCAGCGACCATCTTCACCCCTTCAACGAGTCCATTTGAGCCCGAATCGCTACTGGCAACGTCCAGAGCACGATGCAAGTTGTCCAACAAATCCACTAATTCGGACATCAATGGGAGCGGTGCATACTTTAGTTGTTCATCGACCTCTCTGCGGGTACGACGGCGAAAGTTGTCCAAGTCCGCTTGGTACCGCAGGGCCTTTGTTTCAGCTTCCTGCAATTGTTGCCGCAAAAAGTCCACGGAATCGAGGTCACCATCTGCACTCGATCCGGTTTCAGAAAAGCCACCGCCGTTGCCAATTCCTTCAGCGACGCAGTCCATGTTCAAATCGTTGTCTTCGTTTGGCATCGTTTATTCCCCTGTTGTTATGAGGATACTTGTCCTTTTAATCGGTACTCGACGAAGCCGTGAAATAATCTCGGATTCGTTCTAGGAAATTTTTTCGTTCCGGATGAACTTCTGTTTTTTCAAGTTCAGCAAGTTCCCTCAAAATTCGTTCTTGCTCTGTCGAAATCCGTTTCGGCGTTTCGATGAAGACTTGCACAATCAAATCCCCGATCCGCCCGTTTTGTGGATCGCGAATTCCCAATCCCGGCATTCGAAACATCTCTCCCGACTGAGTTCCACGGCTAACCTCCAAAGGCTTCGGACCGTCTAGTGTTGGAACTTCGATTCTCGCTCCCAAAACCGCTTGCGTGTAAGAAATCGGCAATTCGACGATGAGGTGATTTCCATCGCGATTGAAAATCGAGTGCCGTTTGACACTGATGAAGCAGTACAAATCGCCGTTGGGACCACCGTCGGGACCTGCCTCTCCTTCGCCACTCAGGCGAACTCGCATTCCTTCGTCGATCCCCGCTGGGAAGTCAACCGAAAGCGAAACCTGCTTCTTGAGAACCCCCTTTCCGCGGCAGTCCCCGCAGGGATCAGAAATTTGTACACCCGCCCCCCGACAAACGGGGCACGTCGTTTGCACGCTCAGGATTCCAGCCGACTGTACGATTCGACCACGGCCCTGGCATTGACCGCAACGCTGGGGTTGGCTCCCCGGCTTACTTCCTGAACCATGACAAGTCTCGCAGTTGACGTTGCGGTGAAATTGGATTTCGCGCGTCGTTCCCCGCGCAGCCTCTTCGAGAGTCAGAGAAACATCAACGCGAACGTCGTTTCCGCGTCGTTGTCTCCGCCCCCCCCCTCCGCCGCGATCGCCGAACAAATCTCCAAAAATACCGCCGCCCCCGAAGAAATCTCCAAAGGCCGCAAAAATATCTTCGGGTGATCCAAATTGACTGGCCTGAGCTTCGACACCTGCATGCCCAAACCGATCATACCGCGAACGCTTCTCAGGATCACTCAGGATTTCGTAAGCTTCGGCCGCCTCCTTGAAATTCCGGCTGGCACCGTCATCACCCGGGTTGCTATCTGGATGATACTTCACAGCGAGCTTGCGATACGCTTTGGCAATATCCCGCTCTGCCGCATCCTTGGAAACACCGAGGACTTCATAATAGTCCCTTTTGGCCATCTTCTTTTACTTTGGAAACACCTGGTTAAAAACAAGAAAAAGGGTCATCGACGCTTCGTCGTCAGATGACCCATTACTTTTGTCAATTAGCGTCTAAACCTGGAGCAAACTTAGGAGATGACACCTTCGGGCAGACGTTTTCGATCCGCCTTGTCATCCAAGTTTGAAATCATTGCGTCGGTGGTCAACAGCAATCCAGCGATACTGGCCGCATTGATCAAAGCGGTTCGGACGACTTTTACTGGGTCAATCACTCCCGCCTTGAACATGTCGACATACTCGCCTGTATGAGCGTTGTAGCCAACATTGGTTGCCTTTTCTGAAACGATATCAACCACCACGGCTCCATCGATTCCACCGTTGTCGGCGATTTGACGGATCGGGGCATCGAGAGCGTTCAGAACGATATTCACACCGATCTTTTCGTCACCCTTGGCTGACGAGCGAGCCTTCTCAACCGCATCGCGACAGCGAAGCAACGCCACGCCGCCGCCAGGAAGTATGCCTTCTTCGACCGCTGCGCGAGTTGCATGAAGAGCATCTTCCACGCGAGCTTTCTTTTGCTTCATTTCCGTTTCGGTTTCGGCACCGACTTGAATGACGGCGACTCCGCCGGTCAACTTGGCCAACCGCTCTTGCAACTTTTCTTTGTCGTAGTCGCTGTCGGTTTGGCCGATTTGCTTGCGGATTTGCTCGATGCGGGCTTCAATGTCTTTGCGAGCTCCCGAGCCTTCCACGATGGTCGTGTTGCTCTTGTCAACGGTGATTTTCTTGGCCCGACCCAATTGGTCGATGGAAATATTTTCCAACTGAATGCCGAGTTCCTCACTGATCAATGTCCCACCAGTCAAAACCGCCATGTCACCGAGCATCGCTTTGCGGCGATCACCGAAACCTGGAGCCTTAACGGCACACACGTTCAAAGTTCCACGCAGACGATTGACGACCAACAGGGTCAGAGCCTCGGCGTCAACATCTTCGGCAACGATCAACAAAGCCTTACCCGTTTGACTGACCTTCTCCAAAATTGGCACGAGGTCGCGGATATTGCTGATTTTCTTTTCGTACAACAATACGTAGGCGTCATCGAATTCGCAATTCATTTGCCCTGGGTTGTTGATGAAATAAGGGGAAATGAATCCCTTGTCGAATTGCATCCCGTAAACATACTCGACGGTGGTCTCGCGAGATTTGCTCTCTTCGACCGTAATCACGCCGTCTTGTCCAACGCGATGAAGGGCGTCAGCCAGCAATTCACCAATTACTTGATCATTGTTGGCGCTGATCGCACCAACACTAGCGACTTCTTCTTTCTTCGAGACTTTCTTGCCCATGCCGATCAAGCATTCTTCGGCAGCAGCCACCGCCTTCTCAATCCCGCGTCGAACGGCCGTCGGGTTACTCCCGGCGACGATGTTCCGCAGACCTTCTTTGAAAATCGCCCGAGCCAACACGGTTGCGGTCGTGGTGCCGTCACCGGCAAGGTCAGAAGTCTTTTGAGCGACCTCGACAACCAGTTTCGCGCCCATGTTTTCGAAGCGATCTTCCAATTCGATTTCCTTGGCAACGGTCACGCCGTCTTTCGTTACGGTTGGTCCGCCAAAGGACTTGGAAATGATCACGTTTCGACCAGTTGGTCCCATCGTGATCGCTACGGCATTTGCCAATTTATCGACGCCCGCCAGCATCCTGGCACGTGCGTGATCGTCAAACATCAGTTGTTTAGCCACCGATTATTCCTTATGCAAAAATGATTTGAATGAGTTGCTGAAATGCACAAGTCCTTAGACGACTTTTGCTAAGATGTCCGACTCGCGGAGAATCTTGATCTCTTCGCCGTCGATTTCGATTTCCGTTCCGCCGTATTTACCGAAGATCACTTCGTCACCGACGGCCACAGACAACGTGCCACGCTCGCCATTGTCAAGCAGTTTGCCGGGGCCCACGGCCACGACTTTGCCACGTTGTGGTTTTTCTTTGGCGTTGTCTGGCAACACAATACCGCCAGCGGTAACTTCTTCAGCCGCCGATGGCTCAACAACAACACGGTCATCCAAAGGTCGAATTTTAACTCTTGCCATGATTTGATTCCTTTTTATGTATTAACGATTAGAGGTAATTTGAAAACTGATTTGAAAATCTATCTGGATTGCCCCAACCCTTTTTGGGGTCAGGCCGAGGTCTACCGGGAACTACATCATCCCCATGCCGCCCATGCCGCCCATGCCGCCCATGCCACCCATACCACCCATACCGTGGTCGTGGTGGTGATCGCCACCAGCGTCTTCTTCGGTTTTGGGGATTTCGGTCACCAGCGATTCGGTGGTCAGCAAAAGTGAAGCGACGCTGGCAGCATTCTGCAAAGCGGTTTTGACAACTTTGGCCGGGTCGATGACACCATCAGCCACGAGGTCAGAGTACTCGCCTTTGTCTGCATTGAAACCCTCGGTTTTGCCTTTCAATTGGCGAACCCGGTTGACCACCACTGCACCTTCGTAGCCTGCATTTTCCGCGATGCTGCGAAGCGGATACTCCAAGACCTTTCGCACGATACGAACGCCGGCTTCTTCGTCACCAACCAAGTCGCTCAATTTGTCGAGAGCTTTTTCGGCACGAATCAGAGCCACGCCGCCGCCGGGAACGATCCCTTCAGCAAGGGCTGCTGCCGTCGCGCTCTTCGCGTCTTCCAGCAAGTCCTTGCGTTCTTTCATTTCGGTTTCAGTTGCGGCACCGACATTGATTTGAGCAACACCACCAGCCAGCTTCGCCAAACGCTCTTGCAGCTTTTCGCGGTCGTAGTCGCTGTCTGTGTTTTCAATCTCAAGGCGAATTTGAGCCACGCGACTAGCAATGTCGTCTTTGCTGCCAGCTCCGCCGATCATGATGGTTTCTTCGCTTGTGATGCGGACTTTCTTCGCCCGTCCCAAGTCGCTCAGTTGCACACTCTCCAAATCGATTCCGCGATCTTTGAAAATCGGAGTCGCGCCCGTCAAGATAGCGATGTCGCCCAAGATAGCCTTGCGACGGTCGCCGTAACCTGGAGCCTTAACGGCACAGACTTGCAGAATACCCCGCATCTTGTTGACGACCAACGTAGCCAAAGCTTCGCCATCAACGTCTTCCGCGATGATTAGCAATTGCTTCTTAGCCTTGCTGACCGCCTCCAGCAGAGGGATCAGCGCCTTGTTCGAAGAGATTTTTTCTTCGTAAACCAAGATATGGCAGTTGTCCATCTCGACCGAAACGTCGTCTTGGTTGGTTACAAAGTGAGGCGAGAGGAACCCGCGATCAAATTGCATACCTTCGACAACATCGACTGTCGTTTCGCTGCCGCGGCCTTCTTCGACAGTGATCACACCGTCCTTGCCGACTTTGATAAACGCGTCAGCGAGAACCGCACCAATTGTCGGATCGTTATTTCCGGCGATTGTTGCGACTTGTTGAATTTCTTTTTTGCTTTTGCCGTCGATGGGCTTGGATTGTTTGGAAATCTCATCACAAATAGCCGTCACCGCCTTGGCAATCCCGCGAGACAGTGCCATCGGATCAAAACCAGCGGCGACCATCTTGAGGCCTTCTCGGAAGATCGCTTCGGCCAGCACCGTCGCGGTGGTAGTACCGTCGCCAGCAACATCGTTGGTTTTGCTGGCCGCTTCCTTCACCAATTGCACGCCGAGGTTTTCGTACGGATCGTCGAGTTCGATATCTTCGGCGACAGTCACGCCGTCTTTTGTGATTTTCGGTGAACCCCAACCCTTGTCCAAAATCGCGTTTCGCCCACGTGGGCCGAGAGTGCTGCGAACAGCCCGGGCCAGCTTCGACACGCCAGCCAATAGCGGCTTTCGCGCCGCATCGTCAAAAACCATTTGTTTTGCCACTGGAATCCTCCAAGAAATATTCGATAAAGCCCAAAACAGGCACCATTTCTCAATGCCCGTGCGACGGTCAAAACGAACCAACCCCCTGACAATTCGTCACGAGGGCCAATTGTTGTAACTTCAAGATGCAAGCCCCGTGCCAGAGCCAAAAAATGCTCAGAGCCGACTTTTTGCTCGCAATTTTCAGATTGGCCGAAGCAACTTAAACGCAGAATATCCCTTCATTAGCGGCCAATTCCCTAAAAAACGAAACTGGCAACCTTCGGTGACAAAAAGGCAGCAATTTGGCCCCACCAGGGTTGTTTGCAGGGGTAAGGCCAAGCCTTAAGGGATCGCTTGGTTCGTCTGCTGGCTTCATACTACCGATTCTCGCTGCAACGCGAAAATGCTCCGAAGAGATTCATCCAGATCGATATTTTTGAACGAAAAGCCTTCGTCAAGCAAACGGGTCGGCAAACAACGGCGACCAGTCAGAGCCAAAGATGCGTCAGTGCCCATCATGTATGCGACGATCCGAACTGCGAATGGCGGTGCAGGGGGGCTCCAAGGCCGATGAAGTGCGCGACGAAGAGCAGCCATAAACGTAGCATTCGGTACTAGACTGGGGCCGGTGGCGTTGTAAACCCGGATGCCGATTGGTTTTCGACACACCACTGGAACATTCTGTTTAGGTCGTCGATATGCAACCAACTGATGTATTGGCGCCCGCTACCCACCGTGCCGCCCAGACCAAATCGCGTCAGCGTCGCAAGACGTCCCAACGCGCCACCGTTTGCGGCAAGCGCGAAACCGATTCGTAAAATTGCGGTTCGCGTATTCGGCAATTGTTGGTTCTTTAGTTCGCCTTCCCATCGTTTGCAGACATCCACAGAAAAGCCAGTCCCATGTGGAGCGTCGTCATGGCAAATAGTTTCGCCAGCGTCGCCGTAGATGGCGAGTAAAGATTTTCACGACCTGGGGCGGGTAGATATGGCCCTGTCTCGTCTCACTGAAGCGGGCACCATTCGTCGCGTTATCAGAGGGATTTACGACTACCCGCGATACAGTGAGCTGCTGAAACAAGAAATGGCCCCGGACCTGATGCAAGTTGCTCAGGCTCTCGCCCGCAAATTTGGTTGGCGGATTCAACCCGATGGTACGGCAGCCCAGAACTTGATCGGACTTTCGACTCAACTCCCCAGCCAGTACGTCTTTCATTCCGATGGCCCGAACCGGGTCTATCAAGTTGGCAGAACCAAATTGCAATTTAAACAAGTTGCCCTCAAGGAAGCCGGTTTTCGCCACCACGAAACCGGGGTTATCGTTCATGCTTTGAAATCGCTGGGCAGTGACCACATCCACGAAAAAACAATTGAGCAGATAAGGAAGTGGCTACCTGCCGAAAAACGAAAGCCAGTTCTCCGTGATGCAGAAGGAGTCACCGATTGGGTTTACGCAATGATCAAACGTATTTGCCAAGAGGGTGCGAATGGATAGCGTAGCAATTCTGAGCCAAAAAGAGCGAGCTGAACTGTTTGAACAAACAGCCAGCCGACGGGGATTTCATCCCGCAATCGCCGAGAAAGATTTTTGGGTTTGTTGGGTCTTGACGATCTATTTCAGTTGTCTGCCAGCGACAACAAGGCCATTGCTCTCAATGATCCGGAAATGCTGTCGGATGTAGTAAAATTCAAGAAACGATTTTATCGGTCAACTTGGGCAAGTTATGAAACCGCCTGGCCACCAACATTTCGTTTGACCCCAGATGAACGGTTACAAGCTCAATTGCAAAGCGACTATCGCGCGATGCGTCCGATGTTCTTTTCGGTGCCGCCATCATGGAATGCCATCATGGAAAAACTTTCGATTCTGGAGCGGGAAATAAATCAGCTCCCCTGGTCCATTGTTGATAGATAATACCGAAAAAGGAGGCAGTCCAACCCATGTCCCCCCTATACGACTCGTTCTGAATCGGCAGGGGGGTCGTCTGGGGTTTTGGCTGATTGGGAATTCAGGCGCTTGGCCAGCAAGGGGACCGAAGCGGCAGGCATGGTGCCGGGGACGACCAAGGGGCCCGAAGAGTTTTCTTCGACAATCCGCTTCAGTTCGTCGGCATCAACCGATTCGATTTCGATCAGGCGTTGGGTCAGTGCTTCCAAAGCTTCGCGGCGGACGTCCAGAATGTGCCGTACGCGTTCGATGGCTTCGTCAATGATCCGCTTGACTTCGACGTCGATCTCGCATGCGATTTTTTCGCTGTATTGGCGACCTGAATCTTCAGTAACGCTGCCGGCCAAAAACGCACTCGACCGGGACTCGCGGTAATTGACCCGGCCCAGACGGCTCATCCCATATTGCGTGACCATGGCCCGCGCGATATCGGTGGCGCGTTCGAGGTCGTTCGAGGCTCCGGTAGAAATGTCACCATAGACCAATTCCTCGGTGAGCGTTCCAGCCAACAAGATTTGCAGTTGGCTCTCCAATTCACTTTGGGTCATCAAAAACCGATCTTTGTCTGGACGCTGCATCGTGTAACCGAGCGCGGCGAGACCGCGGGGGATAATTGAAACTTTATGAACCGGGTCGGTGTTGGGAAGGCTATAGGCGACGAGGGCGTGGCCACTCTCGTGATAGGCGACTCGTTGTTTTTCTTCCGGGTTCATCACGCGGTTTTTCTTTTCAAGTCCGGCGGTGACACGTTCGACCCCTTCATTAAATTCTTCCATGCCGACTGCGGATTTTTCTTTGCGTGCAGCAAGTAGGGCCGCTTCGTTGACCAAGTTGGCAAGGTCGGCACCGGCGAAGCCCGGCGTGATCGCGGCGACTTTTTCCAGCTCCACATTGTTGGCAAGTTTTACGTTTTTTACATGAACTTTGAGAATATCCGCTCGCCCGGCAACATCAGGCCGATCCACGAGAACATGCCGGTCAAAGCGTCCTGGTCGCATTAGGGCTTGGTCAAGCGTCTCCGGTCGGTTCGTCGCTCCGATGACGATGACGCCACTGTTGGATCCGAAGCCGTCCATCTCGACAAGGAGGGCATTCAAAGTCTGTTCTCGTTCGTCGTGACCGCCAACGATACTGCCGCCGCGAGTTTTGCCCAAGGCGTCGAGCTCGTCGATGAAGATGATACACGGGGCCTTGGCTTCCGCTTGTTGGAACATATCCCGAACCCGAGCGGCTCCGACGCCGACAAACATTTCGACGAAGTCAGATCCGGACAGGCTGAAGAAAGGAACTCCGGCTTCTCCGGCAATGGCTTTGGCCAGCAAAGTTTTGCCGGTGCCGGGAGGGCCGACTAACAAAACTCCGCGTGGGATTCGTCCACCCAGTTTTTGATATTTCTCGGGCGACTTGAGGAAATCAACAACCTCGCGGACTTCCTCGACCGCTTCGTCGATTCCAGCGACACTGCCGAAGGTCACCGACAGTTCTTCTTCTGCATACAATCTTCCACGGCTTCGACCGAATTGCAGCGGACCACCAGCTCCTCCGAGTCGCCGCATCATCATGAAAAACAACAGAAAGATCAAACCGGCCATCAACAAGAACATCCCATAGCGGTCCCAAAATTTCGGGCCGTCGGATACACGCCAACGAATATTGCTGGCTTCCAGCATTTCGAGCAATCGCGACTCGGCGGTGTCGGTGGTGAGCTTGTTGACGTAAAACTGAATCGTTTGCGGTTTTCCGTCGGCGTCTTCGCCCGACAAGAAACGTTGATTGATTTTTCCGGTAATGACTCGGTCGCCAATCACAAGGTCAGTCGGTTCGCTGAGTTCAATTTGCCGAGGGTTTCGCCCGACTTCTGAGACGGTGATGCTGCCAACGCTTTGGAGACTGCCGTCGGCGGCATAACGGGTGTTGCGCAGGAGTCTTTCGAAATCGACGATTTGAATTTCGCGATTGGTTTGGCTGAAGATCAAAGTGCTGGTGACAAGCACGGCCACGAGAATTAGGAGAATAAACCACATCAAAGAGGTGCTATTCTTTTCGCCGTCACGTTTCGGTTGGTCTGGTTCCATTGCTTCATTCGCTAAAAGGCAAAACGGTTTGGAGTCGAGAGTTTTTTACTTTGTGTCAAAAACGGGTCAGGTCATTTGGTTTCGCGTCAGTATTCCACCCTGTTACCGCCTCGCCGAAAATGGCCTGTCCCTTTTTCTTCCACCAAGTCTGTATTGAGGAAATAATTCCAGCTAAAAGACTAGTCTTTGAGGTTAATTACGGCAACCTTGAGGCGGCATCCTGAAGTCGGCCAATTATCTCCGAATCACGGAAACAACGCACAATTTAGTCAAGTTGTCACAGTTTTAACAAATATTCGTAGACGCGACATTACGGAGTTGCCGACCGATGGAAATGTTTAGACTTGCATGAATAGAATTTCAACGACCGATTTCATCCCGTGAATTACTCGATTTGAGAAATCAGACGGGTTCCTTACCAGCCCTGCCGGATGTAAACGTTTTCCGAGCCGCTAGAACACATTTAACTGCGGTTTCCGGAGGCAACTTTGGGAGTCAGTAGTTTTGGGGGACGCATGGATTCGGCGGTGCTGAACAGGTTGAACGTTTGGCTAACGTAATTGACGACTCCGGAAATTTGATCCATGTATCTTGTCAGTTCAGGAGTTCGCTCGGCCTCGATCAACTCCACGCGGCGGTCGGGGTGAATCCCTTCAAACTGGCAATAAAACAGTGGCTCGCCCCGTTTGAGGATGATGTCTTTGGTGGGGTCGTGCCATTCAAATGCCCACATCAAGGGGCGAGGCCAGACGTTGATCGGAAACCGACCGCCGAAGATGGTTCCCGGAAGTGGTTCAGGACGATAATGAGCAAACGGACCGATTTGCGAAAGGTAAACGACTTCGTCGGCGATGAAACAATAGGGCAGAATCAATTGGATCGTTGGTCGATTGGCAAACCTCCATTCGGCTTCGTTGACCAAAGTCAAAACCTGTCGCAGTTTATTGGAGCGAATTGACGATGCATCTCCGGCGCGGTTGATCAGAGCGGGTGCTCCTTTGTCGTCTCGCGTGAAACCGAGGTGCAAATCGTAGGGGCACTTGAATACAAATTGGCGACTTTCCAATTGGATGACCGCGGGACAACGAGCGGCAGATTTTGCATGAGTCTTGTTGACTCCGCGCGACATCAGACGTTCAGGAGGGTCGAACAGTACGCCCCCTTTGTCGTCGGTCAAGAACCAGCCAACAACGATAGGCCCAGCTCCGGGCTCAGTCTCAGGTCTCGTCAACGACAAATTGATTTCCAGCGTCATGGATTCCCTTCAATACCTCGCGACAGCGGTTGTCATTTTTGTGATTTCAATAGATCACTGATCTTCTGACACACTATCGACATATTTTCTAAAGGCGTCAACAGGATCAAAACCACTTTCATCGAGTCGAACAATCAATACTCGATATCGAAAACGCAGATGACCACCTTCTTCGATTTCAACATCACCAGCGCCTTTGGGTTGTTTCAAGAATTCGGACAGCCCAAAAGGGTTGGCTGCGACCAATCCATAATCACGAGCGTGCCATGTCGTTGGGTGCTGAAGATTTTTTGGAAAATCCATGATCATCAGGGCAACGCGAACTCCCTCGATTTCCCCATGGTAAATCACCCACTCAGCCCTTTTCCCCCAGACAGCCTTGTCCTTGTCTCCGGCACTGTTTAGTGCGGTTCCGAAAACCATGTTGACTCCTCGTTTCGGGTCTGGCGTCAACTGCAGCCCCGGATGCGTGCGGACGGCAAAAGTCCCCTCTTTGGTGTCGCCCAATTTCAGTGGACCATGTGTGGCGTTGAGCGACACATCAATATCGATCCAGCGCGAAAGCTTGCTCGCTCCGAAACGGTACACGGTCTGGTCGGTACAGACAATTTTATCCTGATCCGTCCAGTCGTTATCAATTCGAATCGAGTTGTTTTCTTGATCGACTTCAGCGCTACGCGTTTTAATTTGTCCCTTTTCAACCCAAAAATCAACGCCATTGACATCACCATGGGCGAACCAAAGCGATTTGTGATGTGGATGGTCATCCGCCTCTCCAGCAACCTCGCGCATGGGACGCTGGCGGGTGACATGAATTCCGCCGACGGCATAAACCGGAAACAGAATCGGTTTGGCGTATTGGTTGTAGATTAACGAAGTGAATGGTTCATCGGCAATCGTCACGTCAATCGCGTTTTCACGGACGGAAAATTTGATTGACGGTTCGGAATGGTTTGACGAAACCTTTTTTTCAAAAGTCGTCGCGCCAGTTTCTTGGACGCACGAGGCAAATCTCGACGTGACGATTACCACACCGAAAACCATCATGACGAAAACTGCGAGTCTAATTAGACGGCTTTTTTTGCCAACGGCGTTTCGCACGTCGATGCGGTCGACTGCCGATTCGAAGCGAAAGGGCTCTTTTTGATTGGTGGTATGCACTCATTAACCCCTTCTTAACGACTGCTGATTATTTTCCCGATCGTGTCGAAGTCGCAAAGTCGATTTGATTAATCGTTCGCCATTTTTCCACTGATCAGTTTGATAAACTCTTTGTTTGTCGGGAAACGGCCCAATTGTTTCGTCAATTGTTCCATCGCTTCGACATGATGCATCGAGGTCAGGGTGCGGCGCAGCATGGTGACCGCGTGCAGGGTTTCGTGATCGAGCAAGAGTTCTTCGCGGCGGGTTCCGGATTGGGAAATGTCGATCGCGGGCCAAACGCGGCGATCAGCCAGTTTGCGATCAAGGACAAGTTCCATGTTTCCCGTCCCCTTAAATTCTTGGAAAATCAGCTCGTCCATGCGGCTGCCGGTATCGATCAAAGCCGTGCCAACAATGGTTAGCGAGCCGCCTTCCTCGAACGAGCGGGCCGTAGCGAATAGCTTTTTGGGAATATCCATCGCCTTGATGTCCACACCACCCGACATCGTTCGTCCGGTGTTCCCCACCCATTTGTTGAAGGCTCGCGCCAAACGGGTGATCGAATCGAGGAGCAGAAAGACGTCTTTGCCCATTTCCGCGAGACGTTTGCAGCGTTCGATGATCAATTGCGAAAGTCGTACGTGACTTTCGACATCTTCGTCAAGGCTGCTGGAAACGACTTCCCCATTGACGTTGCGGCGCATGTCGGTAACTTCTTCCGGACGCTCGTCAATCAGCAGGACGATTAATTTGCAATCGGGATGATTCTCGGAAATGCCGTGGCTGATGTGTTGGAGCATAACCGTTTTTCCGCTACGCGGCGGAGCGACGATCAGGGCCCGTTGCCCCTTCCCCAGTGGAGTCAGCAAATCCATGACGCGAGTCGTCAGCGGCATTGGCCCCGTTTCAAGCTTGAACCAATGGTCGGGGTTTACTGCCGTGAGTTGGTCAAAGTTTTTGACTGACGAATACTCGGTGGGTTCAACCCCATCGACATCGATGATTTCGCGAAGGCGAGGACCTTGTTGGCGTCGGGCGGGTTGGATTTTCCCACGCAACATGACTCCCGGTCGCAAACCGAACTTTTCGATCATCGTTCCGGGGACAAATGGATCAGTCCGCTCGCGAGAGTAATTGTTTTTGGGGTCACGCATGAACCCATATCCATTGGGGTGCATTTCGAGCAACCCGACGGCTTCTATCAACTCAATTTCGCCATTCTCGTCGAGAATCTCCTCAGGCTGGGGTTGGTCGGGACCGTAGCCGCGATGCCGAGGGGCACCATTGCGTTGTCCGTGACCAGAGCTGGGGCGACGACGCGGACCGCCTTGGCGACTTGGGCGTGGTGGGCCACCGCCGCCACTGCGTCTTGAGGGGGTTCCGGAACCACTGCTAGAGCTGGAACCACGGGAGCGAAATCGTTTTTTTGCCATGCATCACCGAAAAAGAGGGTTTGCGAATGTTAGAAATCTGAATTGAAGGGGATTGAAAAAGAGAATGGCCTTGTCTTTAAGACCAAATCGAGTCCTGTTGTGAAAGGAAATCGCGAGGCAGCCGGTTCAACGAAACGCAGGGATTCGCCAAGGGGGCTGTCTAGCTCGGAAATGTCCCTGAGCTTGACGTGATCGTACCAAGAACGATGTGCGCGGAAGACGAAGCGAAACGCTGGGCAAGCCAACAACTTCGGCTTTCGCTAATTATTTGCCAGTGAAATCCAAGTTTCTTTCCCAGGAATTTTGCTTGAGAAAGCCAACATCGAGTTCCAAACTCGTTATCTGGACCATTTACCACCCCTTTGACAAACGCAAGACAAGCGTCGAGAAACAAGGTGAAGCCTTGCTCGAGCAACCATCAGATGCCGGTATCCAAACGGCTGGCTGCTCAACGGCCTGTAAATCTTTCGTAACGATTTCGTGGATTTACTGGCTAATTTCTTACTAATGCGAGAATATTACCCCAACTCGGCGATGCTGTCAAGCGAAGGCCAGCAATGGCGGCTTTTATCCCCAAAATTCACAGGTTTTTCATGAATATTCGGCATAAAAGGCTCAAATTGACACCTCTCGACACCATTTACTTGATCGAAAACACCGTAATAACCGATTTATCCTACTAAATGCCGCGATTTATCCCACGCGAGCAGACAGGGGGAATTGGTTATGTTTGCAATCGGAATCCGAAAGATCGTGCGGTTGGTGGTTCTTGCAGGGCTACTCGCTTCCGGGGGACTGTTTGCCCAGGAAATCAACTGGCGAAAAGATCTCGACCTTGCCAAACAGGACGCCATTGCGTCGGGAAAACTAATCATGCTGCATTTCGGTGCGGACTGGTGTCGCCCGTGCCGACAGGTCGAATCCTATGTCTTTTCTTCGCCTAAAGTCATCAATGCCATGAACGATCACGTGGTGCCGGTCAAAATTGACGTCGACCGACATCCAGACCTTGTTAAAAAGTTCAAGGTTAAGGGAATACCCGAAGACATTTTTATCACTCCCGACGAACAAATTGTCCAACGGGCGAGTTCACCCACAGACGCCGAGAATTTTCATAAGCGTTTGGTAAGCACTCAACAACTCGGAAGTTCGATCTTTAAAGACAAACAAAGGCTCGCTGACCTCGATACTCTCAACAAGCAAATTGACGCCAACGCTGCCTCGAAAGAAAATCTCGCTGAGGCTTGGCGGAATCCAAGCGGACTAACTGCGGTTGCCTCTCCAGTTTCTCAATTGGAAAATGCCAACTCGGCATTTGCAAAATCTCAAAAAGTTGCCAGCCAGTCGGCTGTCGAATTCGAGGCAATGGTCAGACAGAAATACGGTCTGGATGGGGCAGGGGACACGTTGAAACCTGCTGACAAGCCTGTTGTTTCACAGGATCAAACGCTTCAGCCCATCGATGAAGATGCATTTGTGCAAGCTTCAGTTACTGCCCATGCAAAACCCAAAAACAACGCCATCGTTAATTCCTTCGCAACTGCGATCCCACCCGCCGATTTTTCGACGCGAGTCGCGGAACCGGCGACTTCTTCAGTCGCAATAGAATCACCAGTTGCTTATGCTCTGGGGGGCGATTGCCCAGTTAGCTTGCTGACCGAAAATCGTTGGGTCGAGGGGGATAAGCGATTCGGCTGCGTCCATCGGGGACGGGTTTATTTGTTCGAGTCTGAAGTCAAACAACAACGCTTTCTCAGCAGCCCAGATGACTTTAGCCCAATGCTGGCCGGCTACGACCCGGTCGAGTTTCGCGAGCGGGGGAAATTAGTAGACGGGGCACGAGAGTTCGGTATCGTGATGTCGCAAAACGACCGCCAAGCCATCGTGCTGTTCGCGACTCGGGAGAACGCTCAAAAGTTTAAGGCAAACCCGTCAGATTTCCTAAACGAAATCCGAGTTGCCGTCGAACGGGCCGACGAGTCTCGAAATTCAACTATTTTCCGTTAAAGGTTCCGGTTTCCATGATGCGGCGAATCGGAAATTTTCCTCCAACTTGCAAACGGTCGTCAAGATAATTCCAAGTCGCTAACCCGTCATTCGATTCGGCTTCGAGAAGAAAACAAGCGACACGCCCAAACGGCTGAGCCACCCGGACAATGAAGTCACCGACTTCCCCGTTTCCGGTCAACTGGTTAGCTTCCACTTCCAGTCGAATCGTGCGATGCCCCTGAAAGGCCCGCGGGGCTTGATGGAGTGCCGTGATGGTCAACTCCTCGAAATTGCCACTCCACGTTTCCGCCAGTTCTTCAACTTGAATGCCGTGTTGGCGAAGCTTCGTGACAATCGTAGTCAAGTCTTTGGGGATTAAGTACGCATACGGAACAGGGCGTTCCAAAGTCGGAGCATAGTCGCCTAAAAATTTGACGCTGAAATCGGTCGGCTCGTCACCTTGAAAGCCTTTGACTTGAATCAGGCCTGGAAATTCTTGCAATTCGGCCGTCAAGGCAACGGACTGGTTGTTGGGAAAGTTGGAAGTCTCGTCGATCCAACTTCGTTCCGCATCACTTACCAGTGCCTTTATTTTGTCGCGGTTTTCGGCAAAGTAATTGAGGCAAGCGGTCACAAATGCCTTGGATGCCTCGATTCGTTTTTCGTAATCAAGGTAGGAATACGACTCACTAAGAACGCCGAACTTCCCCCGCAGTCCGAGGTATTCGGTGCTGTAGCGCGGTTCGTAACCATAAGTTGCCCATGAGGTGTTCCCACGATCGAAATTGCCGTAATAAAAGGTCTTGATTCCCTCGCCCCACAAGCGCTCGGTGATGGCGGGCATCATTGTCTCTCGCATGTACTCGCGAATGGAAGCAGGACTGCTAGGATGATGCGGAATGTCGTAGGTCAGTTGGTATTGATGTTTCGAGCCATTGGTGGTGTGGCAGTCAATGAACATATCGGGATTAAGGTTGTCGATTAGCCGCACCATCGCTCGAGCTTCGGGGGCATCGAGTTTCATGAAATCGCGGTTTAGGTCGAAGCCTTCCATGGTCGTACGACGCCCCATTCCTTGTTCCGGCCCAATTTGACCTGGTCGATTGTTGGGGGCCATTTGGTCATTGCCGTCCGCGTTGTAATTTGGCGAGAAGACCAAGATTAATTTTTCAAGCCAAGGATGTTGCGGGTCTTCGGCAATCTCGCGCAAAAGCATCAAAATCGCCTCTTTCCCATCACATTCGCCGCTGTGAATATTGCCGATCACCAAAACAACGCCGCGAGGGTCTTCCGCGTCCGCTTGGTAGGGCGGATTGGCACAGTAGACGGCGGTCATTGGGCGGTTCTCGACCGTTCTCCCAAATTCTTTGGCCTCAAGGTGCGGAGCGTGAGCGACGAGTCGTGCGACAAGTTCTTCGACTTGAGCCGATGTGCTCGTCGCCTTAAACTGCGATGACTCTGCAACGGTCAAGAAGTTTTCGTTGACGTGCTGGGCAATCGACCATTGTGCGGATGACCAGGATATGAAACCGGACAAAATCGCAATCGCAAGGAAATTTGCCGTGCGACGAATGTCAGGAATAATTTTTTGACCAATGTTCATTTCTTTTTGTTTCCGAGTTAGGTGTATTCCCAAATGAATCAATTTAGTAATCGCTGTGTGCTGGTAGCCGGCCTAATGGGGGCGCTGGCAGTCGCGCTGGGAGCCTTCGGGGCTCATGGATTGCAAGAACCTCTTGCTCGTTGGTATCCCGACAGCGGTGCGCAAAAGCTGGCGACTTGGAACACGGCCGTCACTTACCAATTCTATCATGCTTTGGCCTTTTTGGCGTTGGCCTCACTGTCTGGCAGGCATTGTCGAAAAAACAACGTTGGACAGCCAAGCCGTTTAGTCCAAGTGGCGTTTTGGACCATGCTGATTGGAGTTTGTATTTTTTCCGGCCTGCTGTACGCACTCGTTTTGTCGGACGTTAAAATATTGGGTGCCATTGTTCCCGTCGGCGGCGTCTTGATGATCGTCGGCTGGCTATGTTTGGCGTCGAGTACTTTTCGGCGGACTGCTTCTCACGCAACTTGAAAATTGGTGTTTTCTGAATTTCGCCTAATTGAGAATTTGAACCGTGACCCCATTTTCCGCATTCTTGGTTAAACAATAACTTGATGTTTCCGTTTGGTTACTGCACGAATATCCATGCCGCGAGAACGCTTGACGACATCGGTCGAGCGCTCAGGGAATTCGCTGGGCCGCTGCGACGCGAATTGTGCAGCGATGACTTGATGCCGGTCGGACTGTGGTTCCCAAACTCAGTTCTAGAAGACCTCGTTGATGTGGGTCGGGTAGGTGCATTTGGTGAGTTGCTCGATGGACTTGGGCTAGCCCCGACGACTTTCAATGGATTTCCTTACGGTGATTTTCACCAACCGGTTGTCAAGCATCAGGTTTACTTGCCGACTTGGGCCGAGCAGTCGCGTCTTGAATATACGTGTCGATTGGCAGAGATCATGTCCCAGTTGCCAAACCCAAATCGTCGGGGCACTATTTCAACCTTGCCTCTCGGATGGGTTGGCCAGCCTGACTCCAGTGGATTTCGCGCGCAATGTTTTCGTCAACTTACGGAATATGCTCGCTTTGCCGAGTCACTTGAAATACGAACCGGGTTGCATGTCCGGCTTTGTATCGAAGCCGAGCCTGGATGTTATCTAGGGTGCAGTCGGGAAGTCCGAGAATTTTTCGTAGAATTTTTTGACCGTGCCTCGGCGGCAGAACGAAGCACACTAAAACGTTACCTCGGCGTGTGCCATGACGTTTGTCACGCGGCCGTGATGTTCGAAGACCAGCAAGCGGAACTTTCCGCCTTTCGAGACTGCGGGATTGAAATCGGCAAGGTCCAGGTTTCATCTGCGGTTTCTGCTCGTTTTGATACGTGCACGGATGACGTTGGCCGTGAAACGTTGCGCCTCGAATTGGGGCGGTTTTCCGAGCCAAAATACCTTCATCAAACAATGATTGATGCGGAATATTTTTTCGAAGATTTACCGCTGGCGCTGCAACGGCAAGAGGCAAAGGGGGAATGGCGAGTCCATTTTCACATGCCGATTTTCGCGAAGTCCCTTGAGCGGGGTTTGGGGACGACCCAAAGCGAAATTCTCGAATGCCTCAATTTTTTCAGTCAGTACGAATCGCCGGTGGATTGGGAAATCGAAACGTATGCTTGGCACGTCTTGCCAGATGGGCATTTCACCGATGGCCTT
Organism: Pirellulaceae bacterium; assembly: GCA_019636375.1. Taxonomy (GTDB): domain Bacteria; phylum Planctomycetota; class Planctomycetia; order Pirellulales; family Pirellulaceae; genus BJ22. Next base: position 508,973 of record JAHBXS010000001.1, read on the forward strand.
TCTCGAGTTTTGCTGGAAGAGGCCCGTTGGCTCCGCTCGGCGATGAACAATTTCGACCTACAGGCATCGAAGCCGACTTGACCTACAAAACGCGAGATACTAAATTTTTAAGAGCTAATTTTTGCGGTCGTGGCGGAATTGGCAGACGCGCCAGGTTGAGGGCCTGGTGAGAGCAATCTCATGCTGGTTCAAGTCCAGTCGACCGCACTTTCGAGTCTATGGCTCATCGTTGGATAGTTTGGCAACTTGTCCTACTCTTAAAGTTCCCACTCTCGATCAGGCTGGCAACCTCTCCTGCTCCTTCCTCTTCGTAGCGTGTGCGATTGGCGCTCTGCTGCACTTCTGTTCCAATTGACGAGCGTCTTTTTAGTTGATGCTTTGAACTGGGAGCAGTAATCTTGAGCAATTCTCACTTAATCAAACGAGAAGTGTCCGCGATTCCATTGTCGCTTGCGATTTTGCCGCTGGCGACTTTGATCGGCCTGCTGATTTTGAATGTGTGGATGTACACCGAGGATGCCTCCTATGGGCCGAATCAAATCGCACTGGTGATAAGTGCCGCCTTAGCATCGTTGGTTGGGGTGTATCTAAAAATCCCGTTTGCGACCATCCTCAATGGGATGGTGTCGAGTATTGGTTCGGCACTGACGGCGATCTTAATTTTGCTGTTGATCGGAGGCTTGACGGGGACCTGGATGATTAGCGGCGTCGTGCCGACGATGATTTATTACGGCCTACAGATTCTGACTCCCGAAACTTTTTTGTTAGCCACGGTTTTGGTCTGCTCGGTTGTCTCGATTGCCACAGGCAGTAGTTGGACTACGGTCGCGACAGTTGGGGTGGCTTTGATCGCGATTGGTCGCGCGCTGGGGATCAGTGAACCGATGACGGCCGGAGCTATCATTTCTGGGGCATATTTCGGCGACAAGCTTTCGCCTCTTTCCGACACAACGAATCTCGCCCCGGCGATGGCAGGGACCGATGTATTCACGCATATTCGCTACATGTTGTGGACAACAGTCCCTTCTTACGTGATCACGCTGGGAGTGTTCTGGATGTTTACCAGGGGCCTGCAACTCGAAGTACAAGAGGCATCGGTCGATATCCTGCTGGCGGCCCTGGAATCGAAATTTGTGATTACCCCTTGGCTCCTCCTGGTGCCCGCATTGGTGGTCGCGATGGTGATCATGCGTTTTGACGCGATTTCAGCCTTGTTCGTCGCGATGATCGTCGGAGCAGTTGTGGCCGTGACCATTCAACCGCAAGTGATTTTGGAACTCGCTAATCCAAAGTTGAGCGGCGTTCAACTGACAACCGACGAAGACACCCCTAAAGTGGCAACGGAAAATCAAGCTGAATCTGTGGAAGCTGCCGGGCCCGCGGAGGAGTCCGACGCAATAAAAAGTATCACGCCTCCATCCGTTTTCTCGCGCGCGAAAACTTATCTCCTCCAGTCCTACAATGTCGCCATCAATGCCATGTATTCAAAAGTAGCTCTGGAGGTCAACGAAAACGGCATTCGTTCTCGTCTGGCAGCTCGAGAAATCACAGGTGAACGAGCCGAGGGCCTGATCGATGAATTTATCGCCAATCCGAAAAATAATGACTTACTGTCCGCGCGCGGAATGGAAGGGATGCTCAATACCGTGTGGCTGGTTCTATGTGCGATGTGTTTTGGTGGAGCGATGGAGTCCATCGGGCTGCTTGAGCGGATCACGCTCGTGCTGTTACGTTTCGCCCAATCAACCGGAACTTTGATTGGAACCACGGCCGCCAGTTGTTTATTGGTCAATATCGCGGCCGCCGATCAGTATTTGGCAATCGTGGTTCCTGGGCGGATGTTCCGCAAGACATTCGCGGATCGAGGGCTGGCGCCTCAAAATTTGAGTCGCACTTTAGAGGACTCGGGAACCGTGACGAGCGTACTGATTCCTTGGAATACTTGCGGAGCGACTCAGGCTGGGGCTCTCAAAGTCCCAACATTGGAATACCTTCCATATTGTGTGTTCAATTACGTCAGCCCGCTGATGACCGTTTTCTTCGGCGCTTTCCATATCGCGTTAGCCAAAAAAGTCGACGCATCCGCGGATGAAAACTTAGCGGCTAACAACTAAGTGCCTATCCCCAAAAGGGGTCAGACCCTTTGGAGGCTGGGCCAGAATTAACGTTTTTTTTTCATCGCCGGAGAGGGTCTGACCCCTTTTGGGATTGGCCCTAAGAGTTCTTTCGCCTGCGATTCGACGAGTGATCATCGCCGCTAGGTCGTTTTTTTTCTGGACTGATGTTTGTTGGAAATTCGACAATGTCGGGGGCAGTTTGATCATCCGTCGATTCGCTTGCCTCGTCACCTTGCGGCGATTTCGAACGAGTCGATGTTGTTCCAAAAAATTTGCCCAGCCTGCTGGACAAGATAGCGGGGAGGATAAGTAAGTCTCCGATCAATGCAACAACGAGCAGAATCAACATCAACACGCCGAACCGTTGGGTTGGAGCAAATGTACTAAAGGCGAAAACGGAAAGACCAAGTCCGGCGATTAGCGTGGTCTGAGTCATTGCTGGCGCACATCTCTGGTAGGCCAGCCGAATCGCCTCTTTTCTGCTCATTCCATCCGCAAGAGCATAACGGTACCAATTCAAGAAGTGGACCGTGTCATCCACGGCAATTCCCATCGCAACGCTGGCTGTCATCATGGACCCGATATCGACCTTCTGTCCAAAGAATCCCATAAATCCAAACACGATCACAAGTGGAAACGTGTTCGGAATCATGCTGATCATTCCAGCACGAAGATTCAGCGAGTTCCTCAAGCCAAATGACGAATTCCAATTTCGCAACACGACCATCATGACGATAGAAATCAAAACGAATGAAAGCAGAATGCTCTCGATGAGACTTTGCAGCAAAGCCCCCTGAGCCTTGTAAACGATTGGCACGATTCCCGTGTAAGTCGCCGTGACCGTAAGGTCTTCATTGGCGAGCGTTTTCCGATTCATTGCCGTTTGCGAAGAGGCCCAAGCCTCGCGACCATCTTTGTCGAACTTGTGTTGTCGACAATCAATGACGAGCGGAGCATGCTGTCTCGCAAACTCAATGTCAAAAAACGGGGAGTCCTCGACGAAAATCACGCACGCTGAAGTCTTCAACAAATCAGCCCACTCTTCCGGCGTTGGCAAATCATCATCCTGGGCCATGGCGACATCAATCCAACTTCGCCGTTCGACACCACGATTCTCCAACAGTTCCTTGAGTGTTGCCGAGAACAAGTACGATTGATCAATCAAGTCGCTGGAGTACTTCGATTTATCGCGAGGGAGAACCAGATTTTTTGCAACCAAATCTGGATTCCGCCCGATCAATACAAACCTATCCCGTTTGCCAATCTGATTAGGTGAGCGGGCGTAATGTTGCCGCAAAATTTCGGTTCGGTAAGCATATGCGGCCATGATCGGCTCGACAACCATCTTCAGGTCGTTTACAAATTGCCCGTAATCGACATCTTCGAGGGCCGCGAGACGAAGACTAATCCGCCACATCTCCCGTTGGTCGTAGTGAGGGTCGCGTGAGTAGATCGTGTCGCGATTTTCTGCAAGAGTCTTTTTGTCAGCAACATCTAGGTAATCCTGGGCGATCATCGCGTCGCGTTGTGCCGTCAACCGAGAATTAAAAACGTAGCGTGTTCCAATCGTCGAGCCAGTGTCCAACTGCGTATCGACAAATTGTAGCGGAACGAATACGTCGCTCGACATGCCGCTGCCGACAATGTTCAGTTGGTCGGGGCCAAAGTAACGCTCAAGTTGCTTGCGGACGCGAGCCGAAATTTCAAGTCGCTCCAAAAACGAATACTTAAGCGCTCGCTCGACGTCAAAAGCCAAGGTCGTCAGTTGTGGGTTAGCTGATGGAGTTTCAGTTTCTGGAGCCGGTTGAATGGCGGCATTGCGGGGGCGATGTTCAAGATGGGCTCGCTGATCGACGTTGACTAAAATCTCCATGGGCACAAGCTTCCCAAGGTTGGCTTCCATCCACGTATAGTCCTTGAGGACTTTGGAGTCCTTGTCGAAAAGTTTGAGGAGTTGGACCGTCGTTTGGATTTTTGTAAGACCGTATCCAAATACGACGAAGCAAATCACCCCTATCGCCAAAACAAGCCGATGACGACGAGTGACGAAGTCATAGACTCCCATCCAAAACGCTTCAATTTTCGCAAATGTGCTGCTGGCAACTTCTTTTTGGTTACGGCTGCGACGCTGATACGGAGGAGGCCAATTGGTGAGCGATGCGGGCACAAACGTGAACAAGAAAAACAAAGTCGCCAACACTGCGATTCCGGAGAAGAACCCAAACTTCCAAATCGGTGCTAACTGACTCGTACAAAGCGAGAACAGTCCAATCGCCGTCGTCAAAGCCGCCAGCGTGCAGGGGAACAGGCCGTGACTCATGGCAATATCAACCGCCCGCCGCTTACTGACCTCTTGGGCCGCATCGCGGTAGTAATTGATGAGGTGGACAGTCGCCGACAACGCCAATACATAAATCAACGATGGCATCGTCATCAAAATCGCATCGAGACGACTTCCGAAATACCAAACGTAGGACAAACTGGCAATCGCCGACATGCCCGACACGAAAAACATGATCACGGTCGCGCGGAGACTTCGGAAACAGTAGTAGGACAGAAATAGTCCAATGAGCCCTGAAAACGAAGCCAACCTGAGCAGCGTTTTTGTTCCTTCTTCGTCGATTGCCACGTTATCGCTGGGAGGACCACCAAAATAAACGCTGTCCGCTTCTAACCCGACCTTGGTAATCGCCAATTCGAGCAGACGACCGCGCGGTTTTCCAACCCAGTCACTTCCGACGATGCGATCTAGCTCTTCAAGAAAAGGGTCGTTAATCGTCACGATCAAGCAGGTTTGACGAGGGGGCGGATTGAGCCCCATTTCATCCCACATTCGCAGCCAAATTTCCAAACGGGTTGCTTCAGGCGCGTCGAGCAATTTGCTCAGGTCGTTTTCGAATTGACGAGTTAAACGCTCCTTGAGAAACCTGTCGAACTTACTGCGATATACCTCAGAAGACTTCAATTGGGCCAAAAGATTGCGGTCATCAACGTATTGCAGCAGCGATTCGTAAGTCCATTTAAACTCGCGCGAAGGAGTTGGGCCAAACAGCGCGCCAGTCAATCGCTGATTCCCCTCGATAAAAGCATCGAACGCAGCCGCATCATCATCACTCACATCGCCAATGCGAAGAGTCCCTTTAGGGCCAGCCATCTGAGCCAAGGCATCCGGTCCTGTGACGACCGTTTTGAAAGGTCTTGCGAATAGCAGCTCAGGATTTTCGTAGAAGGTATTGGGGCTTCCTTGGTTGTCTTCTGGGGGCAAACCAAATCGATCAATAAACTTTCCGGTTGCCTGATTGCGGCCATCGGCCATCCGCTCAAAAAATCGCTTAATGCCATCAACGACATTGTTTTGGCCGTCCCACTCGTACAGTTCTCCGCGACGATTGATGAAATACCATTTTTGCTTTTTCCCTTTGATCCACTTTTCGGCGTTGCGTCCCCAATCTTGGTGATAGTTGCCTGTGGTCAACAACCCGAGTTCGTCACCAACTTGATGGGCGCGAATCACTTCGGTTGCGTTTTGTTCGCGAAGCACAGATTCATATTCCAGCGACTCCTCATAGACCTTGCGGCGAAAGGTCGTGTAGTTCGAGTTCCCTTCCTTGCACCACGGTCCGCTGACGACGACAAAAGCATCACCTTGAAAATACTTGCGAAACTCGACGAGATCGACGGTTTCTTCGTAGTGTTTGGGCAACCAGTCGGCAACATTATTTTGAATGCCGCCGACCGCCATCCGAGCCCCGCGCAAGGCAAAGGGCAACAAGAAAAACACGATGCACAACACGAGCATCGCGACGTTGTGGAAGATCGGGATGCGTCGCGAGAAAAATTTCTTGGGGAATTCCAGCATGATCGTTGGGCCACTTCAGTTGATGTGCCAGATGGCTTGCATTTAAGCCGAAATTTTAGGGTTTTAACCGCTGGCCGTCGATACTAAAATCGACTTGCGACTGTTTTTGGGTGCCCATTTTCTTTCCGCCTCGCGCGAATCTCAAACCGAATGATCGGTAGGCACTAGCCCGACATACGCAATTCCCGCCCTCCACCAACAAAAAACAACCCAAATACTGCTGATTGTTAAGGCGACGATGCTCGCACTTTATTAGGCAGGGGCAGAAACAAGGTCAGCTACCGTTGTGCAAAGCACCCTAAGGGCCGTTCTGGCAACGGTACTTGGCCCCATTTCTGCCCGCAACATCCAGATTAGGCAGTTGAGGAAAACTTTAGCGAATCTGTGCTTTATAGGCGGGCGGCAAGTATCGCCACGACTTCCCCTTCTTCAGCATGACGCCCTAACGCTTTTTTGGAAAACACAAGGTTTTCGTCAAGCGATACTTCGAAGACTCCTCCAGAGGACTTCACAAGTTCGGGTTCAATCTTGAATTTTTGGACGATCTCTTCCGCCAAACTGGCGGCTCGTGGGAGGTAATTTCACTGCCCGCAATACTCGATCCGAATTTTGCTCATGAGCCTGCTCCTTCTAAGAAATGTTATTATTGTTTTTGTTGATCTGGCGATTGATTCGCTACAAAGTCTCGCATCAAATCGAGCGTTTTTTTGCTCACGTGATGCTCGATGCCTTCCGAGTCGACCGCCGCCGTTTGAGGGTCCAAACCCAAGGCGATCAAGAAATCATACACAATTTCATGACGCATTTTCGACTCGGAAGCCAAGCGTCGGCCTTTTGGCGTCAACTCAATGGGGTAATAGGGCCGAGTGGTCAACAATCCGGAAGTTTGAAGTCGCTTGACGATTCTCGACACGGTCACGTGGGTAACTCCGAACCGCTCCGTCAAATCGGCGACCCGGCAAACCTGCTTGGCATCTAAAATGTCCGCGATTGCCTCGACGTAGTCTTCGGCCGTCTCGGAAGCATGATCGCGTCGGGTTCGTTGATGCGGGTCAGATGGGATTTCTTGATTCGGCACGGGCGGTTTTGGTTCCTGTCGAGAGATTTTTTGGTCGCAACGATTTGGTACCGTTCACGGAATGAACGGCTACGAAGCCTTTCAATTCACAAAAAGGCAGCCACACCGTTGGGGCATGACTCGGCAAATTGTTTGCTTGTGTGAATCGCTAAAACGGGAAACGGTATTGTTCCAACCTCGATCCCGTGAACGACAACAATGATTTTAATCGATTCTGTCGCCAAGGCGAATATGAAAAATTCGGCGCCAATTCAACATAAATAACGGACACTTGCCAATAAACACCTGCGGCATATTCGAGGGACTCGTCGGATTCAATTACCGCATCGAGCGACCATTCGTATCAGCCGGCGTCAAGCTCGCAGGCCAATTCAGGCCCTTCCGCTGGCCCATGCCGCGACCTGGAGTACCGCAAACCGAGCGGACGGTGGATCGACTCGACCTCCTCTGCCAGTTGAGCTTCGACAATTGGCAACCGTTCACAGAGTGAACGGCCACGTAGCTTTTCACTCCGTAATTGTTATCAAAATTTCGCTGATAGTGGGTTGCGGGAGGATGTAGGGTTCGGGTAGTTCGTCGTTCGATGAATTGTCGAATGAGTTGCGCCATTAGGAGTAGGCATGGCAGATTTTTTCGGGCGCATCTGCGAACCGCTCGCCCTAGCAGCGACCGATGCGGGCGAAGCCGTACGAGGGGCGAGCGAAATAGTGTGCGGCAAAAAAATTGGTTGGGACGTAGGTTAGTATTCAAAGGAGACGAGGGTCAGTTTTGGTCGGGAGGTTCGGACGATGGAGGAGGATTCGAGAGGAGGGAGAGGGAGAGGAGGAGGGGTTCGAGTTGGCGGTAGTATTCTTCGGGGGGGAGATTGGGTTTGAGGCGGATCAGGGATTCGATTTCTAATTCAAGTCGGGAGCGTTCGGATTGTTGCTCGGCGGTGAGGGTCTCGGATTGGGCGGGATTGGCAATGAAGAACTGATGGGCGCGGGGGCCGTCGGGTTCGGTGCCGTCGCGGGAACGACCGACGACGCGAATGCCAGTAAACCAAGCAGCAGAAGTCCCGCGTCCGTCACCATTGTCGTCGATCAAGGCGTGTTCCGTGGCCAGTCGCGAGTCGGAATCGTAGAACTCTTGAGTGCGACGCGCGGCCAACAAAAACGCTTCCAAAAGTGAAATGCTGCCGTCCTTGTCCAGGTCCGCTTGGGGATCGCGGACCGAGTCGGCGAGAAATTGTCCAAAACGAGTCACGTTGGTTTCCGCTCCGCTTTTCGTGGCGGTGACCACGACTCGATTTTTGCGCGATAGATTTTTGAGCATCCCGCCACTGGCCGAGGCGGTGTTGATGATCACAACGGGGAGTTCGCTGGGTAACTCCTCAAGCCAGCCAGCCAATTCAGCTCCAGAAAAATCGGGACCAACCAAATTGAACTTGGCGGTCCGGCCATCGAAGGTCCCGTGCCCGATCAAAACCACCCACAGTTCATGGATGTCAGAACTGGCGACCTCGCGAAGCGTCTCAACAAGGCGGTCTCGGTCGGTTGTTGGCGTTTCATTTTCTATACCTTTCGCGGCTGCGATGACGACTCGTTCGGCGAAGGAATCGAGCCTGCCCGATTCTGATTCGGTCAATCCTGAATCAGCGGATTCTGATGGGGCGGGGATATCTGTTCCGCGATTTTTTGTGGTGGCGTCATTCGAAATCGTAGAGTTCAAGACTTCATCGCCATCTTCGCTTTGTTCGTCCAACGAAACCGTAGGTTTAATCGTGATCAAGCGAAAACTGTTTTCGAGGGCCGCTTTTTCCCAGATGGCGGTTTGTTTCAAAAACGACTCGCCGTATTCCGATTTCCCCGCTGCACCGACGACGACCAACATCGTCCGCTGAGGATTGTCGGGTTTTGTGTTTGAAGTATCAGAGTTCGCGTCTAAGGTGGAATCAGCCGTCGCCTCGGGTATCGCCGTTTGCTCAGTTTGCTGAGCCGTAGATGGTACCGAAAGCAAACCGATAGCCAGAATCAAAAGGAGTCTTGCTAAATATCGTCCAATCATGGCAACCCTTTCCAGCGACGAAGTCCCCATTCAGCAATCAGGCAGCCGATGGCGGTCCAAAAAAGAAACGGGGCATGCCACCAGGGGTGGACTTTGGTTTCCGTCACCATCGCTTCGGTTACAGGAACCGCACGACAGAACGAGTCGAGCTCTCGCGGTTCCACGATTCGCCCTCCGCTGGCCTGGGCGAGTCGCTCCAAAAATTCTTGGTTCGCATTCAATTGCGTCAATTCTTGTACAAGCGGTTGAGCAACCCAGCCGGTTGTTCGCGTCCCCAAGTCGGCTCCGTCTGGCCCAGTGGCTGTCCACTCGATGCGGAAGGGACCGGACTGTTTGGGAGTGTATTCCAGCTCGTAAACTCCAGGCTCTTGATCGTGCGGGAGTGCGGTCAAATCTAGGAAACTCGTTGATCGTGCAGTATCAACATTGGTTGCATCGGGAGATGTCGTTGTGTTGCCGGTTTGGATGGGAATGATTCGGGCCATGACGCGAGCGTTGTCGAGGGGGGCAAATTTTTCGTTACGCAGGACGACTCGACTTCGCAGGGTCGTCAAATCGTCTTGTTTGATTTGTACTTCAAAACGTTGCGGCACATCGGCGACCATCCAGCGGTGGAGTTGACGCCAGAACTTGGGCAAATCTCCTGATTCGGGTTTCCGCATTTGCCAGCGCCACAGATCGCCGATCATTAGGGCCGCCGAATGCCCCTTGCCGAACTTTTGCACCACGAGCCCCGGAGCAAGTGACTGGTCATCCCCCCGCAAGCTGGCCAGAACGGTTGCTCCCGGTTTGACCAAGCTGGCTGGGCTGACAACTTCAAACGGCGGCATCCCGGCCAAGCGGGTTTGCTCTTGGGCCTCCGTCGCGCGGAGTCGCGTCCATGGTTGCAGCCAGCCGTCGCGCGTCAGTTCCATCGTGTATTGCATTCGAGAGTTGACCGGTTCGTTGCGATCGAGATAAATCGGCAGCATTTGGCCGATCGGTGTCCGACCGTAGCGTCCGTTGTCGAAAGTTCCAAGTCCCCCCAACATTAGCAACGTCCCCCCACGCTCGCTGACGAACTGTTGCACCAACGAATGCTGATCGGGGGTAAAACAATCGGCTTCAATGTCGTCCAGAATCACGGCACTGAATTGATAGAGTTGCTCGGCGGTCGTGGGGAACTTTCGATCCAACTCAGCGGCCAGTTCATGATCGGCGGGGAGCGAAATCACAACCGCTTCGTCGTAGCTCGCCGCGTCGTCTTCGTCGAGGTTGTTGAAGCCCCTGAACAGCGGATTGGTGGACTCGCCGATTCGCCCGCGAAATGAAAACTTCGGCTCGCGATTGGCGACACGGATGAGCTTGACCAGATCAAGTTCGTCGTCTTCTTCCACAGCACGATGCAAAAACTTTAGTTCCCAGTTGGGGCGACCGGAAACATAAAGAATGCGATAGGGGCCTTGGCTGCGGTCGACCGCAAACATCCGCTGGTTGTTGATCAGTGTCGCTTCGCCATCGTCGGCAAGGGAGGGTTGGTTCTCGGCGGCCTTGCGGCGGGCTCGAACCGAATAGAAATGCGGGCCGGTACCGAGTGGGCGGTCTTCGAAGCGCACGGCAAACCGTTTGTTGTCCTGGACTCCGGCGACAGATTCGGTTTTTAGAATGTCACCGGCCAAGTTCAAGAGTTCAACGACAACGGTTTCTCCGGCAAGGCCCTGTGCCTCAAGCTCCGCGACGATCGTGACGGGAGCGGCTTCGAAATTCGTCTCGCTGACCGTGAGGTTGCGGATCGTTAAATCCCGACCGATTGGTCCCGCGATTCGCACGGGATAAATCGGAAAATCGAAAGAAGGGGGGAGTTGATCGGGATCGGTCAGATTTCCGTCGGTGAAGAGCAGCAATCCGCCAACCGATTTGCCTTGGAGACGCTGCTGCAAAGATGTAAGGGCCGCGCCCAAATCGCTCGCCGTGTCGAAGTCCTCGTTGGCTTCGAATGCATTCACGGACCTTAGAGCATTTCCAAAATAGTAGCGTCGGAAGTCGAAAGCGTCATCCAATGCGGCCTGCCAATCGACTCGGTCGTTGACGATCTTCTGAACGGCTTCTGTGCGGGTCTCGTTGCGTTGAAGTGTATCGCGAACGTCCAGACTTTGGCTGCGATCAATCAAAGCGACGAAGACATTGGCTTCCTTGACGGGGACTTGCTCGCGGTACGCCGGTTCCAGCAAGCAACAGACGAGCAGCCCGACCCCTAAGAGTTTCAGCCCCCAAGTTGCTAACCGCAGATTCCAGCTTGCCGGTGCGGAGAACGAAGCCCACGCGGCAGCCAGTCCCGCAATAGCGAGCAGGAGCAACGCAGGAGCGAGCCAAGTCGTCGAGGTCCAAAAGTCAGGCCACGTCATTCGCCAATCCCCAACTCTTGATAGTAGCGTTGCACCGCTTTTTGGTACTCCGCTGGAACGGGATCGCGGTCGAGCGGGATGGCAAGTTTTTCGCCCGACTTTTTTAAGAGCTCTTGCCGCACTCGGTTTTGCAATTGCTGCAACGGTTGCATGACTCGCAGCCGAGCCAAATCCCAAGTCGGTGGCGGTGAATTTCGGTCGCGGAGTTCACGGCGAAATTCACGGGCGGCATTGCGAATTCGCGCGGCATCTTGGCGAAGCTCATTATCAGTGATCATTTCCTCGACATCTCTAAGTCGATCCAGCCATTCACGAAACTCCTCTCCCGATAGCGGGTTGACTTCGCGAGTGTTGCGCCCCATGCGGCGATTGGGATCACCGGACCAGTCTCGATCAAGATTGAAGTCGCCCTCGGCATCGTCCGTCAAGGAGCGTCGTTGTCGGTCGGTGGTTGGCTCGTTGGTGGTTGGCCGGTCGGAGGTTGGCTCGTTGGGGCGTTGATCGCCGCGAGCGTCGTTCCCTCCGCGAGGCGAGTCCGCCAAACGCTCGCCGTCTTGAGTCCCTTCGCCTTGGTTTGTGTCCGATTCACCCGGTTGGCCTTGTCCTGCCAGGCGATTTGGATTGGATTCGTCGTTTGATTCCGAGGCGGTGCGCCCTCCGCTAGGTTGCGATGAGGGTTCGCCGTTACCGTCGCCCCGTTCGTCAGTTTCGGCGGCATTTCCGGAACGAGCGAGTTGAGGACTCTCTTCCGCCTGATCTCCAGCCTCCCCAGAATCCCGCGATTCAGCGGCCGTAGGGTCGTTGCGTTCGATTTCGGAGGCGAGATCGCGCTGGAGTCGTTCGAGTTCCCGTTCGGCGCGGCGTAAACGTTCGGCGTCGTCTCCTAAAACCCTTTCGCTCGCCCGATCGATTCCGTCTCGCAGGTTATCGATGGATTCGCGAGCTTGGTCGGCTTGGCGAGTCGCATCGCGTTGCCAGCCCCGTTCCCAAGCCCGTGCGGCTGACTGCAAGTCCTCTGCTGGTTCCTCTTGTTGCGATTGCCGGAAGGTCTCGTAAAGTTGGTCCGCCAGCAGTGGTTCAGTTTGTTCCGAGCGTTCAATGGTCTCGCGCATGGAACGTTGCAGGTCGTTGAGGCGGTCCACTTGTTGTCGCAGTTCATTGCCGATGTCGCTGGCAGGGGCATCGTCGCGAAGGGTTGGCGTTTCTGTACGCGGGGTTTCGGGGTTGAGCATTTGACGTGTGAGGTCCTGCTGGCGCTCGGCCAACTCGCGAGCGGCGTTGCGCATTTGCTCCATTTCTTCTTGGAACTGATTGGCAGAACGGCGTTGGAATTCCTCGCGGAGTTCCTCGAGCTGTCTTTGGGCTCGTTCCCCTTCGGCGGCAGCGCGGGAAAGTTGAGAGTTTTCGAGAGCCTCGGTACTGCGTTGGATGTTCTCGCGGGCCTCCTCAAGCTGCCGGGCTTCGTCGGACATCTGTTGTTGGTTCTGTTCGTTTTGCATCCGGTCGCGAAGTTCGTCGCTGTCGCGGAGGATTTGCTGTTGTTCTTCTTGAAGTCGTTTCAGGCGATTTTCGATTTCGGTGCGTTCCTCGTCGGAAGCCATTTCGAGTTCCGTTTGGAGTTGTTGAATTTGTTGGTTGAGGTCCAATTGACGTTGAGCGAGTTCGCGGAGTCGATTGAGGACTTGGCGGTTCTCGCGGGCCTCGGCGGATTCGGGGTCGGTTGGCGTCGTCGCTTCTTCGTAAGGATTGTCGTCCCGGTCCATTTCAAGTTGCTGCATTTGCGGCGTGTTGTTCGCTTGATTGGCCTGATTGTTTTGCATCTGTTGCTGGTTCATCTGAACCATTTCATGTTCGCGGGCTCGGAGGCGGAGGAGGTTTTGATAGGCCGCTTGTTCTGCGGTGAGTGCGGAAGTCAGGAGTTGGGGGTCGCCCGCAGAAGCCGCTTGTTGGAGCAGGTCGGCTGCCCGATCCATGTTTTGCAAGACTTGGTCGAGGTAACTCCGCGAGCGTAGGTCCTGGATTTGTTCGACCAAGCCTTCTGCCAACTCACGAGCCTCGGCTTGCGATTGAGCGACCAGATTCGTGTCTTCTGAAAACCCCGCAGAAACCGGCAGACGCGATTCACGGCGGATCAAGTTCCACGTGGCGGCGATGATTTGCTTTTGAGTCTCGGCAAGGTTGCCAGCGGCCTGACCAGCCTCGCTTTCTCCTTGCCCCGACGATTGGTTTTGCATTTGTTGGGCGGTTGGTGGTTGCCCTACACGGTAGATTTCGTCGAAGGGACGAACTTCGATGAAATAAATATCGCTCATCGTGCGACGCAAGTTGCCGGCAGAATCGAGGTCTTCGGCCCAAAAATAATAAGTCAACAAATCGTCTTCATCAACGCTAAGGTCCTCCAGGTAGAGCACAAACGGATGCTCGGTTTTGGTTTTCGCAGGGAGGCGTGAACCCAAAACGACCTCGCTCGTCGATTCTCCATTGATCGACCAAGCCAATCCAGCTTGTTCGATGCCGAAATCGTCCCAAGTTTCTGCGAGCAAGGGGACCTCTTCGAGCGGCGATGCCGCGATGTCCCGACCCGGAATTTTGACAGCGATTCGCGGGATCTGATTGGAGTTGACGGTGATGATGAGGAGCGGTGGGAATCGGTTGACGCGGTTTTCGTGGTCGTAGATTTTCACCTCGTAACGTTGCGACTCCACCAACGGAAACGAAACGGTGTACAGATTTTGAGTGACATCCTCGACTTCGAGAGGGATCGGCGGATGGCCTTGAGAAATCAACTCGCCGTGAGAGAGAGGTTTGTTTGTTTGCAGACGAAAGGTCGCGACAGTCCCTTCGACAGCGGCCACTCGCCGCACATCTTTGATAAAGGCCGTCGAGGTTTGCGCGAAATCCGGATATTTAAGTTCGGCGTCGATTCGTTTAACTTCCGGATACTCGAAGACGCCGACGGTGTAGGCCGGGGACTGCTCTGACTCAAATTCCACATGGTATTGGAGAGGGCTGGTGATGTCGGGAATCCGCAAGGCGAAGACGGGATCGTTGAGGCTGCGTGTCATCGACAGCCGTTGGGTTGCTCCGGTGACGGTCAAGAGATTCAAGAAGACATTTGGGGGCGCGGTGTCGGTGAAGCGAGCTTCGACGAGTAGGCTTGTCCCTTTCTCAACCTCCGTGTTTCCCGGTTCGACGGCGCAATGATAATCGCCGAGGGGAATCAGGGCCTCTTCGAAGGCCACAGCGGCCAGCGGTTGCGTCGGATTCCATGACATGAACACCAACAGCATTGATGCGAGCACCGCCAGCAAGCTAACGACGCTCAAAACCACTGCACCGCGAATGTGCCACTTGGGCACCAACTGGTTCCAAGGGTTGCGTAGCCCGTGGTAAATCGCCTCGCGAATCACCTCGTGTTGCAGGAACGACAGTCGCCCATCGGCATTGAGGGGAACTTGTTCGACGGCCGTCGCCAAGCGAAGGTTTAGTTCCGGGCATTTCTGCTCGATCAAGCGAGTCGCTCGACGAAAATCTGCAGAAAACTGACGCCGATGCCACCAGGCAATCGAAATAAATCCGACCAGCAAGCCGACGACAAGAGCCAACAGGACACCGGTCTGAGTCGCCGCAGAGTTTCCCGTTTCACTACTGCGATTAACGAGCCATAGGCCAAACCCAAACAGAGCCAATAGCCCCCAGGCCAGGGTCATCGAGAACCAAAATCGCCGCCACCGCAGTCGGTTTACGAGTGGTTTCAGGTAATCTTGAACGAGTACATTCATGACGCGACTGCTCCCGCTGCGAGTTCAAGGGATTTGCGACGTTGCCTCCAACCGGCAATGAGGGTTTCAATAACGATCAGGACCAGAGCCGCGACGATCAACCACTTCCAGATTTTCTGTTGCGACTCGATCGCTCGATCGTTCAGGAGTTGGAGGGCCTGGATTTCTGCCGCCGTCGATTCACTCCCGCCCAGCCGAACTCCTAGCGACTGAAGTTTTTCCAACGGCATGATTTCAATGTCAGATTCCTTAGCAGCCAAATTGACGGAAAAGGAATACGATTGTTCGCCAATCGTCGCGTGATAGATTCCGGGGAGATCCGTCCCGGCAAAAAATTCGTTGGATGTTGATTGGGTTTCTGTTTTCCCGTCCGGTCGAACGATCGTCACCGTTGATTCTACATCCGCTTGGGGGAACCACCATGGCTCTCCGACAACCAGCGACGCTGAGACCGATCTTTGTCGCGGGTTGAGTTCGAGGACGCGATTGATCAGTGGGACAAATTTCGAACTCAACGCGAGTTGGCTGTCTGTCGGTCGCCAGGAACTAGCAAATCCAACCACTCGCCCCGTCCCAATTCGCGTCTCCCAAATTGCGGGTGAGTCATCATCAAAGCGAGCGACGACCGAAACCGATTCATCGTCGATTTTCACAGGTTGCGTTCTCCAAAAATAGATTTTGGTGAAATTGCTGAACTGCGGCGAGGCGAAGGGCTGCAGCAGGGGATGACGAAAATCCAAATCGATCAGAAGCCGATATCTGTCACGTTGTGATCCTCGATCTAACGTTGAGTTGGGCGAATCGCTCGTTTCAACAGGACGGGCCTTTAACAGAGAGGACAGGCTGGAGACGATTCCCGAATCGGCAGCGACGACTAAAACTGTCCCCCCGTCGGCAACGAAACGCTGCAACTCAAGTTCTTGTTCTGTCGTGATCGCCTTGGAAACCACGATCAAGTCGGGGGCCTTTCCGCTCCCGGCTTTATCTCCCGCACGTCCCCACTCGGGATGAACCTTGACGGCCTCGTTGCCTCCAGGCAGTGCCCGCGCGAGATAATAGAGAACTCCTTCTGCGTCGTTGAGTTGGTCGTCTCCCAAGTAAACGATGTGGGGAACCGACGCACGAGGTCGGACAAAATAATACGTGTTGTCGAAGCCGACCTCATCCCCTTCCAGACGGAGATATCCACTTTCGATTCCGTCAGGAAAATTGACCTCGACAACCGATGCTGTTCCTGCGGGGACACCAATGGAAATTGGCGGAAAGTCGGCTGCCTCTTTTTCTGAATGCCATGCGAGTTGAAACTGTTCCGTGCCGGGTGCAGCCGAGCGGGTCACTCGTAGGCGGGTTTTTTTGTCGTTATTGGTATCGATCAGCAAACGAGGAGTCGCGTTGGCTGCTGGTTTTTCAATCGCGTAGCGAACTTCGACGGCGACTTGATCCGGCCAGGTTATTTCCTGAATCGCTTCGATGGACGCTCCTGCTTGTATGTCGGAGATCAAAACAATTCGATGCCGTAGTGCCGCGTTTTGACCGTCGAATTGATTCTCGATCAAATCAAGTGCCTCCATGAGGCCGCTTGCCAAATTGGTGCCGGCCCAGGAGGGTGATTGTTCGGAGAGAATATTGTTGGCAAGCTCCTGTTTCACCTCCAACGCTTGGCGACGCTCAAGGTCGTCGAAAGGGAGCAGCAACTCTGTCGATTCGTCGAATAGCATGATCGCAAAATCGTCTTGTACACGTAATTCCTTGAGGGCCTCGCGAGCCAGTTCCTTCGCACGTGGCCAAAGGGTGTCATGTCTCATGCTGGCACTCGAATCCAGCAGAATCACCACGCGGCGTCCAACCAATTCACGTTCATCGATCAAGCCAGCATCGCGAATAAAGGGGCGCATGAACGCCAACGCGATCAGCGAAATCACTCCCGCTCTCAACAGCAAGAGCAGCCAATCATCCAAGCGACTGCGCCGAGTCAAACGTGGTGGCGAAGGTTGCAGGAATAACAGCGAGCTAAACTCCTGCCGCGTGCGGGGTGAACGCCGGATCAAATGAAACAGAATCGGGAGGGCAACCGCGAGCCCGCCGAGTCCGAACGCCAAGGCGAGAAAGTTCATGCCACTTCCTCCTTGTTATTCGTCGCCGAGAAGACTGCCCCGGCTTGCGAACTTCCGCGACCAGAACGGCATGTTTCTAGACGAGCAGCGATCAAATTGAACAGAGCTTTTTCCAACGGCTGGTCGGTTGTCATCGTTTGCAAACCGACTCCCAAATCAGCACATATCCGTTGTACCCCTTGTTCGTGTTCGGCAAATTTTTGTCGGTAGGCTTGCCGCACTGCCCCTGGATCAACGTACAAGTCTTTTCCCGACTCTAAATCGACAAAAATCGAGGCGTCGGAGAAATCAAAAGTCAACTCCGATCGATCCAAAACGCGGAGCAACATTACTTCATGCCCCAGTGCTCGTAGTCCCGCCAGTGGACGGCGAAGATCGGCGGGGTCGGTCAACAAATCCGAGACCAAAAATACCAACCCTCGTTTGCGAAACGTCATCGCCAAACGCTCAAGCGGAGCACGGATGTCGGTTCCGGTTCCGCCGGGGGTTCTTTCCAGAGCCACCAACAATCGCCGCAGATGCCCGGGGCGAAACCGAGGTGGAATCAACTCTTGGATTTGTTCGTCAAACGTCAACAGCCCTACGGCATCCCGTTGGCGAGCGAAGAAAAAAGCCAACGTTGCGATCATGATCCGTGCAAAGTCGATTTTGGAGACCTGTCCCGGTCCAGCGAACTGCATTGAACGGCTGTTGTCCAACACGAGATAGCAGCGGACATTGGTCTCGTCTTCGTAGCGTTTGATGTAGCGGCGATCCGAGCGGGCCAGCAATCGCCAATCCAGATAACGCAGATCGTCACCTTGGGTGTAGGGGCGATAGTCGGAGAATTCCACCGAGTATCCGTGGTAGGGGCTGCGGTGCAATCCCGACATCATGCCTTCAACCACTGCCCGCGCGCGAAGTTCCAGCGACTTGATTTTCATCAGTGTCACCGGATCAAACGACACAGGAGAGGGGCCTCCCGATCTCTTTGAATCGTTCGCATTGGAAAAGGTAGTGGACATGGGCTTCGAAGTAAAAGGACTTAATCAGGGACGCGAACGTGTTCAACAATTCTTGAGATCAACGCCGGGACGGTCAGCCCCTCGGCCTCGGCTCGATAGCTGAGGATCACGCGATGGCGAAACGTCGGTTCGATCAAGGCCCGAATGTCGTCCACCGTCACGTGGTTGCGATGATTGAGGATCGCGCGGGCCTTGGCTCCCAGCACGAGGTTTTGAGCCGCTCGCAAACCGGCCCCCCAACTCACGAATTGATTGACGAAATCAGGGGTTCCTGCTCGCTGAGGTCGCGTGGCATCGGCGAGGCGAACGGAGTAGCGAACGAGCGATTCCGCGATTGGAACCGTGCGAACCAAATGATGGAATCGGATCACATCTTCGCCGCTGAAAAGAGGCTCGATTGGACTGGGGGCTCGCGACGTGGTTTGTTGCACCACGGCTACTTCGTCGTCTTCCGGCAGGTAGTCGATGTGGACGTTGAACATGAAGCGATCAAGTTGGGCTTCGGGGAGTGGATAGGTCCCTTCCATTTCGATGGGATTTTGAGTCGCGAGAACGAAGAACGGTTCTTCGAGCGGATAACGTCGGCCTCCTGCTGTCACCTGATGTTCTTGCATCGCTTCCAGCAACGCCGCCTGAGTTTTGGGGGGTGTACGATTGATTTCATCAGCCAAGATCACGTTGGCAAAGATGGGTCCTTTAACGAAGTGCATCCGGCGGCCTTCGGGGGTTTCATCCAAGATTTCTGTTCCCGTGATGTCGGCAGGCATCAAGTCGGGGGTGAATTGAATTCGTTGAAATTTGAGGTGAAAAATCTGCGAGATGCTGCGCACGAGAAGGGTTTTGGCTAGTCCGGGTGCTCCCGTAATGAGGCAATGCCCGCCCGCGAACAGGCTGACGAGGAGTTGCTCGATCACTTCCTGTTGACCAATAATCACTTTGTTGAGTTGTTCGAAGATACGTTGGCGGCTTTCGCGAATTTGAACTGCCGTCATTTGTTCTTGTTCGGGGCTGAGGGTGGACAATGATAACCTTCCTTCCTGAATTCAAAAAATTTGTTAGTCGTTTCGAGTATTGGTCAAAAAATCCAAAGTTCCATCAATGAGTCATCGCATAGACGATGATGTTGATTCCAAGGGGATAAGCGTAAGGTTCCGCGTATTTTCGAAAGTAGCCTTCGTCGACCCCTTCGCGCTCCCAACCGTCTCCCAAATCGGTGTTGTGACAAATGACCATCATCAGACGGCCTTGGTCGTCGAACATACCTTTGACATACGCCTCGCGAGCGTCCGGTCGTTCCGTCCAGGCTCCCCGCAAATAAGAGTGAACGCTGGGAACGATGACTTTCTCGTTAAGTTTATAGACGATATTGAAAATCTCGTGTTCGATGGGGAGCTCTTGAGGGACGCGGTCCGGGAATACTCGCTTGAGGTTTATCAGTAACGTCTCATACTCGAATTCACCCCAGAAATCGTCGACCAGCAAAAACCCTCCGCGCAGTAGGTACTTTCGCAATCCTTCGACTTCGGCCTCGGTCAATTTCATGTGCCCCGGTTCGACGAGATAAACAAATGGGTAGTCGTAAATCTCTTCGCCGTCAAAGGTGACAACGACAGGTTCGGGGTTGACTTGGAAGGAAGTCAACTCGGCCAAACGATATGAAAAATTATTGTCCGCCTCCGGCCAATCGGTCGACCAATCGTAGTAGCGACGAAAACGGCGGCCCCCTCGACTCATGTCGTCGTCTCGAAAACCAGAGGTGTAACGCACTCGCGCGAACGTGAACGCATCGTGTTTGAAATCGGGGTCGGTTTTCCAGATGGGGAAGCCCTGAGAATTAATGCCGACCGAGCCCGCTTGGTCTTCAAGGGTTCTGCTTCGCCGGCGAGGCATTGTCGGGTCTTGGGGGCTGGCAGCAACTTCGGGAAACGATTCCGGGAAAACCGTGGTGGCCGCAAACTCAGTTTGCGAAGTATTGCGGGGGGCGGCATCCGATTCTATCCGATCAGGTATCAACGGAACTCCGAACGTGAGCCATATCGCCAGTGCCGCTGAGATACTAAGAGCAATCGCAAACTTCTTCATTGTGGATCCTCCGTGCTGCGGGTTGGCTTTTGTTCATCAACGATTTCAATGAGGAGACGTTGAGCATCACGGTAGCGCGGGGCGTATTCCAAGGCGTGCAGGACCTCGCGTTTGGCCCGGTCGGATTGGCCATTTCGCCTAAGTGCTTGGGCGAGTCTGAAATGAGTTTCGGCGGGATCGTGCGGCCCCAGTTCAAGCTGTGCCTGTAACGCCGCGACTAAATGCGTGTCATTCGCGAGTTTCTCGGATGCAGCCGCGAGAAAACGATGAGGTGCCGAGTTGAGTGGGTTGATCGCCAAAGCGGTCGAGGCCGCTTGAAAGACTTCGTCCCAGTTTTCCATTTCGCTGGTGAGTTCAGCCATGCGCAGGGCGGCATCGAAGGCATCGGAGTCTCTCCGAACCCACTCCCGAACCGCCGCGAGCTCCGCTTCGCGATCGCCAAGTCCCCGATGGGCTTTCGCTAAAATCGCAAACGGCGTTTCACGTCCCCACATCTCGGGCAGGTTTTCCAGCATCCGTGTGGCAATCTTGATCGCTTCCGACCAATCCTGCTGGTTGAGGTAATAGCTCGCCAAGCTTCGTTGCAAATAATAGTTGTCGGGCGATTGTTTGGCGAGGTCGAGGATTTGACTTGGGGATATAGCGGGGCTCAATTCGGGTTTGGCGAAATTTTCCGCCGTTCCCCAAGATTCCGCTCGTTTGCGGAGATATGTCGTGAATTCTTGGTCTAATTTTTTCAGCGAGCCGACATAGTGCTCCAGGGCTTTGTTTGCATTGACTCCCAGACCGAGATCGACAAGCAGGCGATTAAGCATTTTCGGTCCGTGTTGTTCCAGCAAAAACTCCACCACCAGGGACGATTGATAGTAGGCGAATTGTAAATGCTCCGGAGTGGCGGGGTTTAAGAACGCCTCGCTGAGGCGGCTGATCGGCAGTACATCGTCTGCCAACGCCATTTCGCGATAACGAGGGGTCATCGTTTGGCCCCAAGCGGGGTTGCGTTGGCGTTCTTCATAAACGGAAATCCCTTCGCTGAGCCAACGTGGCATTTTGTTGGAGGTTTTCTGCAAGGTGATGACATGACAGAATTCGTGCCACAGAACCGCTTGCCAATTCGCCGCGCGGTTGCCCTGGGAACTGGGGCTGTTCATCGTCACGACTTTTCCGAAGCAAACTCCAAGAAATCCCCGCACGCCAGGGATACCGAACGTGCGCACGGCGAAGTCATGTTGAGCCGCGTAGATTTCAACGAAAATTGGGCGCGCGATTTCGACTTCGTATTTCGCTTCAAGAGTTTCCTTGGCTTCGTGCAACAATTCCAGCACTTGGGCTCCGTAAAGTTTCGCTTCGCGTGCCTCCATGCGGACCACAAACTCGTCGTCGGATAGGGTCGTGTATTTTGTCAATCGATCTCGCAGGGAGACCAAATTGTGGGCGAGGATATTGTAGGGGTCGGCCGCGTAGACTTCTTCCGCCAAACGCCAGCCGTCGTCTGAATCGCCAAGCCGCAATTGGTCGAGTGCCAATTGTATTTTGGCGGGTTGATAATTCGGGTCGTAAACCAAGGCCCGCTGTTGATAACGAACGCCGTCTTCGAAGCGATATTTTTGGGAGAGTTTTTTCCCGACGAGATGATCGAATTCTGGGTTGGCTTCCCAGGCACTCATCGCCAGGGCTCGAAATTCTGCTTCGGCCTTGAAGTCGTTTTTGATGTGAGCAATCACGGCCTTGAAGGCCAGCGCGTGGACTTGGCTCGGGTTGATGTCCAGAACACGTTTCAGCCACTCTTCCGCTTCCGTATAGTTCTCGCCGTCGATCGCCGATTCGGCTCGTCGCAAAAGGGCGGGTGCGAAGTGAGGATTTTTTTGCAACGCGGTTTGCAAAAATTCACCGGCCCGCTTTGGATCGGACGACTCGTAAGACCGGGCCAAACCGTAGTACGGGTCGGGTGCGTCAGGATTGAGTTCGGCGGCGACGCGAAAATTATCTGCCGCCAGTGCATCGTCGGATTTCGAAAGGGCGAGGTTGCCGGTTGCCATGCGAGCCGGGTAACTGGCGTCGCCGAGTGGTTTGAGGAAGGTGTTGAGGACTTCTTTGGGGTCACGGCCTTGTTGCAAAAAATACTCGGCCAGTAACGCTTGGTCTTCGTCGCGGCGGTAACGCCATTTATTGAGCTCGTAAAGGAGTCCGATTTCTTCCAGAAAGTCGGCGGCTTGATTCGGTTTGCCTGAAAAGTTTGCGGCGGTAGCAGCAAGGCGACGGAGGTGCAAGCTGGTGCGGTGGACGACAATCCCTTGGGTGGCAACTTCAAAGGCTTCGCGGTATTCCCCTTTGATCAAATGGCATTCGGCGGCGAGACGAAACCATCGCTCCTCTGCTGTCGGATCTTCCAACGCCGTGAGAGACAAGGAGAGTGCTTTTGCGTAATCTCCCCTCGTCAACGACTGAATCGCATCATCGAGGCGTTGGGCCTGAGACCAGTCAGCGCAGACGGCTACCGTCCCCAGCCAAAATAAGAAGAACCCTAACTTTTTTCCGATCATCCGTCGGCTCACAATCGTTTGTATGTGTCTCCCCACTTTCACCAACGTCATTGTACCGCAATTCACTGGGCGATTTAATTCGACAGGTTGCAGAATATCAGAAGCGACCTTCGCAGGCGGCCCTGCGTTGAACGAAGAATCGCCCAAAAATCTGCTATTCCTGGTTTTCCGGCAACTTGGCAAAATGCTTTATCCATGAAACACCGATACGTCGGAATCGGACCGGACAAAATATTTTTGAAACAGAGAGAAAAATAGTTGTTTAAGGGATTTTCGCGAGAACGGATGCGGTGGCTCGTTGAATATGCAGCGGCCCGGACGGTGATCGCTTTCATTCAGCTTCTGACGATTCGCCAATGCGCGGCGGTCGCGAGGTTTTTCGCTTGGTTGGCAGCCGACGTTATCAAGTTTCGCAGGAAGGTGATTTCCGAGAACCTGATGGCCGTCTACCCTGATTTGACGTCGGTGGAATTGCAAGGCATCACCCGCGACATGTGGTATCACCTCGCGATGATGGTGATCGAAGTCGTCTTGGTCCCGCGAAAGGTACATTTGACCAATTGGCAACGCTACATCAGGATTCCCGACGAGCGGCTCATCACCGAGCGGATGATCGACTATCGACCGCTGATTGCCGTCTCTGGCCACTTCGGGAATTTTGAGATGGGGGGTTATGTGACTGGGCTGTTGGGGATGGGGAGTTACTCGGTCGCGAGGGCTTTAGACAATCCCTACCTGGATCGCTTTATCAATGACTTTCGAAAAAAATATGGCCAGTACGTTCTGCCGAAGGACGGAAGCGCGGGAGAAATTCAACACCAGCTTGCGCAAGGGAGTATCTTAGCTTTGTTGGGAGACCAACACGCGGGGACGAAAGGTTGCTGGATCGATTTTCTGGGACGTCCGGCGGCGTGTCATAAAGCGATCGCACTGTTTACGCTTAACGGAAATGCTCCGATGGCGGTGATGTATTGCAAACACCGTCGCGAGCCGTTTCGGTTCGAAATTGGCTGTCCAGGGATTGCTGATCCGAAAGCGCTGCCAGAGTCCTTGCGGGATGTAACGGCACTTACCCAGTGGTACAACGACCGCATGGCAGACGCCATTCATGCCGATCGCTCGCAGTATTGGTGGTTGCACAAACGCTGGAAAGAAAAGCCGGTGCGGCAAACCAAAAAACATCGCGACGGCCGCGCGGCGTGAAGTCTCTCGAAACAACGGGATTTCAGATTTGTAAGCTTGACTTGGGCTGGAATCGGTTGATTCATGGGTTCGTTCCCGGCAAGGGACAGGCAGAACAGGCAGAGATGTTTTTATTGGTACAAGATGATGGGTAAAAGATTTTGCGCGTGGTTTGCTGTAGTTTTGACTGAGGAAAATGCACGAAAAGATGGATTACTAAAAGATGGGTGATCACTAAAAGATGGATGGCACCAACTTCCACCAATTTCCTCGAACCAATTTCACGCGAACTTTCGAGTTCCTTCATCTTTTACCCAACATCTTTTACCAAATTCTTGCACGATGTCCCCATTTCGGCTGAGGATCGAAATTGCGGCTCAGCGTTAACGGCTTGGCAACCCTTTGATCGCGGCAACGATTTGCGGCCTGGAATCGGTCGATTCATGGGTTCGTTCCCGACAAGGGACAGCCAGAGGCGTTTTAATTGGTAAAAGATGATGGGTAAAAGATATTGCGCGTGGATTGTTGTAGATTTGACTGAGGAAAATGCACTAACAGATGTGTGGCAGTTCAGCGCGGCGTGAAGTCAGTTTTCGAAATTCGCGTTTGCCCAAAGGGCCTAATTAAAACGCAAAACCTAATCGGACCATCATGGCGTCCTGAACTTGCAAGCGGTTGAGCGGGTCGCTGCGATAGAGCATTTCACGATCAAAAACGTAACCCGTTTCGGCAAACCCAGTCACGCCTTTGGGTCCCAGCCATTCAAAACCAAAATAGGCACGGACTTCGTTAACGTCGACTTGGTCGTTCATCCCTCCCATTCTTTCAATCACCCAGGAACCACCCCCGTATTCGGCTGCGACATATCCCCAAACATCAAAATTGCCGAATTTTGGCAATCGATGGCTTAGTCGCGGCCTGGGGAAAAACAAATCAATTTTTAGGTCGCTTGTCGGTTCCATGAAAATTCCGAAAGCGGGCAACATCTTGAGGCGAACACGATCGTAATATTCCGCTCCAATTTTGAAAGTCGTATAGGGATTCAGCCTCGCCCAACCCAATGCTGTCCCGCTAACTCGCAAACCATTCGAGCTCCAGTTCACAAAGTCTGAATAGTAACCGACAGTCAAGCTCGATTCTAACCCGAAGTCTCGGCGGCTATCGGTCATGGTGTCAATGTTCACATAAATCGAATAGGTTCTCGCGGGCATATCAAACCCAGTGATCGCCGTGTCTGGTCCATCCCACATCGAGAAAATGAATCCAGGACTGAGTAGAAAGGGTTGATTGGACCACATGAAATTTGGAATCAACATCGTTGCCGCGACTTCGATTTCATTAAGGCTTAATTCGTGCCCATTGTTTCCTGAAATCCACGTGTGTCGGGCTCGCGGGTGATCGAGCAAACGAGGCATTGGCTCTTTGCCGTATCGGGACCACAATTGGCCTGGCCAAGCGGCAGGACTAATCACACCCCGTTGATTTTGAATTCCTGAATCTAAGCCGAAACCCGCCCCTTGGCCTAACGTCCAAGGTGTTGCGTTCGGTCCAAATACATAACCACTTCCTAGGTCCGGTTGCATAACGCCGGGGCTGTTATACGGTTGCCCAAAACTTCGAGGCGGAGGAGCGTTGAAGCCCTGACTGGACGGATAACTTTGTGATGGCAATGTGGGTAATGGCGAAGTCTGAACGGAATAAGGATCAAATACTTGCCCTTGAACTAATTGCCCTGTATTCGGATCGACCATCGTACCTTGAGGCAAGCCCGATGGCATAAATTGACTCGGTGGTGGAGGCATGGAAAGGCCGCTTTGAGCTGGGTTCGTGTAAAACCCCGAGCCTCCAGAATTAGCCGGCAAAACACCTCCCTGAAACATCGCAGGCTGGCTCGGCTGGATCTGATAGAAATCAGGGACTCCGTTGAATCCAGGAGCCTGTCCATGCGAGGAACCAACCCAGACTCCGCTCTGCAAGCAAGTCAGCGCCATCGCAAAAATCGCGATCAAATTTCCAGTATGGCTCAAGCTCGACCCCGACAAAAATCGATAAACACAAGTTCGGGGTGTTGATTAGCAATTCGCATAAAACCAGTCAAGGTAACTTTCCCCAAAATTCCTAATCGCTCGTTTTTCCGAGTACGATTTTTTTTTCTTGAACAAGCTGACGCCGAAACCTTTCAATCAGAAAACGGAAGTTGTCGCCTCTCGCGGTTTTGGTCCCGATTGCTCTAACCCTGAACTGCTAGCTGCGAATTGGGGTCGAGGGCTTCAAGTGGTTTTGCTACAGTCCGCCGCGAGTTCGAAACAAGATCGGTACCTAGGTGTCGGGAATTTTTTGTGGTGTCGGGAATAAACAGAACAGTCAGGTTTCCAATTTGGCGACTATATCTCGTCGTGACGATTCTTGGCGGAGCAATCTTTTCCGGTGGATGTGCAGAAGGCCCACTTTGGCGAACGGGCCATTATGCTCCTTGGGCTCGCAAAAAGTGGGAACAGGAAGAAGCTTTCGCCGATACGCTGTTTAAGAAAAAACGTGTCATTTCGGAAATCGCGAGTCGCGGCGAAGCGGGTGGACTCAAGGAAAAAAATGCAGCCGCTGAAGAGCTTGCTGAATACGCTCTCAAGGACCCGATCATACTTGTGCGAATCCAAGCGGTGCGCCAACTCGGAAATCTTAATTGTCCCAGCAGTCATGATGTGCTGCGACAAGCCGGGCGGGACCCGGAACCCCAAGTCCGCATGACGGCGGTTGATTCTTGGCGGCGGATGCCAACTGAGATTGCCGTACCTGCTCTCCATCAAATTCTCAACTCCGACAACAATATCGACGTTCGGTTGGCAGCCACCAAAGGGCTTGGCGACCACTCGGGATCGGCGGCCATCGGGGCCTTGCGTGTTGCCTTGTCCGACTCCGATCCCGCCATTCGCAAGCGTGGAATGCAGGCGATGGCCCGTTCCTCCGGCGAAAAATACGGTGACGACCTGAAGGCATGGCGACTGTACGCAGATCAAATACTTGGCAATCGCGAGCAATTGGCCGAAGAAAACGGCGCGATGAGAAGGTAACGTCAACTTTATTGAGTGACGTTCATATGCCTATTGCAAAAAGACCTTGCCTGACCGACTAAAACGAAACCCGTCAAGTTTTTTTGCTTTCGTCTGTGCTTGCGAAACAACTGATTCCCGCGTAAATTTTAGGAGTTATGCCCCAATTTTCTACAAAACACGAATTGCTTGCTTTCATTGATTCGGCCGTTAATTTGGCGGAATCAATGACATCGGGGCACGTTTTGTTGCTGCTGGAATACGACACCGATTGGGGACCTGTATTGGACCATGCCAGTGGCAAACAGATTTTGGTCGCCACCCACCTCAAGACGGTGATCGCACGAGCAACCGCCTCCAACATTCCCGTCATCGAGTTGGAGCGGACTGACACCACGATCCACGATCAATTGACTCAAGCGATCCTGGAAGCCGTTGCCAACGAATGGATCGAACCCGGCGCGCGTGTTGTGGCCGTGTATAGCGGATTCGATGAAGAGACGGTGGACTCGATTAGCCTCATTGAACTCAACGAACGGCTTGGGAAATTGACGGCCCGCGATTTGAAAAAACTCGACACCACCGTTCCGCTAGAAACACTTAAATTAGTCGTGGACCTCGCCGTCGAGATCGGCCGCGAAGGACGTGAGGGCAAGCCGGTGGGGACCATGTTTGTCGTCGGTGACCATCGGAAGGTACTCGAAGAAAGTCAGCCCGCAGGATTCGATTTTGTCAAAGGCTACCCTCGCCGAGAACGCTCGCTTGCCGACCCTCGTGTTAGGGAAAACATCAAAGAGATCGCGCAACTTGATGGAATGTTTGTGGTCGCATCAGATGGAACCGTCGAGGCGACGTGCAGGATCATTGACACGAATCCCGTCGAATTGACGATGACGACGGGGCTCGGTTCTCGGCATTATGCGGGAGCGGCAATCAGCAAGAACACGAAAGCGATCGCCGTCGTCGTTAGCACCTCCAGCGGTACTGTGCGGCTATTTCAAAATGGCGAGACCGTGTTGCGCATCGAACCGCTGCGCCGCGCGATGATTTGGCGGAACTTCGGCAGCGATTCCGGCGGCGAATCGTAATGTTCTCATGATGGACAAGGACCCCACCAAGCGTGATGAAGAATGATTTGACGCGTTCCTTGGTCATGCGATGGGCGCGGCGTGGATTGATGCTGTTGGTCGCCGCAGCGCTTGTGTACACACTCTGGAAGGCTTGGGAGCAGCTCGCCGATCAGCCAATCGATTGGAAAGAACTCTCTTGGAGCTACCTCATCATCGCCGTTGCGTTGAATGTGGTGATGCTCGCGGTGATTGGCCTGTTTTGGCATCGAATTGTGCTCGCATTGGGCGGTCGTGTTAAAATCTTGCCCGCGATTCGAGCTTTTGTTTGGAGCCAACTGGGAAAGTACATCCCGGGAAAGGCTTTTGTCGTCGTTATCCGGTCGGGGATGATTCGTTCTGAAAATACCTCTCTCAATGTCGGCATCGTAAGCACTTTTGTCGAAACGATGTTATGGGTTTTTGTGGGCTCGCAAATTTCGTGTTTGTATTTTTTGATCAGCGGCCAAGGCGGCGCGTGGCTGCGAGTGATCTCACTGGGAATGTTGTTCGCCGCTGGGGTGGTAACGCTACCTGGAAACATTAAACGATTGACGGATTTCATTGGACGCCGTTTATTGCCTGACGCCAATAGCTCCCAAGAAACCCGATTGAATTGGCGAGTCTATCTGACCGGAATTGCCATGTCGGGCGTGGGTTGGCTAGTCGGTGGAGCAAGTGCAACGGCCGTGGTTGCGGCATTTCCTGGAACAGAGGTTCAGTTCAACGACTACTGGTTGATCTTGGCAGCAATATCTTTGGCCACAGTCGTCGGTTTCGTCTCATTGATTCCGGTTGGCCTGGGAGTCCGTGAACTCGTGATTATCCCGTTGTTGGCACCTAGGTTTAGTTTGCCAGTTGCGGTCGCGGTTGCCGTGGTCATTAGGTTGGTGGCCGTTATGGCAGAATTGGTTCTCTCTGTTACAATGGAAGCGTTGCACCGCTTGATCGAAAAAGGCAAAGTCAAAAGTTAATGAAAAATGTTTCCTTTTTGATCCCCGTGTTTAATGAAGCACAGAGCCTCGTCGAGTTGCATCAAGAAATTGCTGCAATGTGTGCGGCGAACCAGATTGAATCGGAAATTTTATGGATCGATGACGGTTCGACTGATGAATCGTGGACGGTGATCGGTCAGCTTGCGGACCAGCATGATTGGGTACGCGGTATTCGTCTGTCCCGCAACTTCGGGAAGTCTGCCGCCTTAGAGGCCGGGATCAGGCACTCGCGATTTCCGTATCTCGTTACCCTGGACGCAGATCTTCAGGATGTCCCCGGTGAGGTGCCTAAGGTTTTAGAATCTCTTCATCGTCTGGATTTGGTCGTGGGCTGGAAGGTTGATCGTCAAGATCGATATTCTAAACGCCTGGGATCGCGGATTTTCAATCGGGTTTTGGGGCTTGTAAGCGGCGTTCGTTTGCACGATCAGAATTGCGGGCTAAAGGGATTTCGACGCGAAGCGGTTGAGGGAATTGATTTTACGCCGGGAATGCATCGTTTTTTACCGATGTTGGTCGCGAAACAAGGTTTTCGGGTTGGCGAAGTGGCGGTGTATCATCGACCGCGACGGTTTGGAGTGTCAAAATACGGTTGGAAGCGGATTCCGCAATCGATGTGGGATTTGTTCGCGGTTCTGTTCTTGGAAAAAGGTCAACTCAAGGCAAAGCGAGTTGCGACGGAACCAAAAAGCCAATCACTTGAGCCAAATTCAACGCCTCCGGCTGAGAAAAATTACCAGATTCAGGAAATGATTGGCTATGATTCGAACTAGTCGTCCCATGAGTCCAATGTGTTTGTTCTCAAACCGTCTTTTTGCGGGAGTGACAAAAAATCACTTCATCGTTTTATTTTTTGAGCGAGTCTGAGCCCCCATGTCAACAGCTTCAACTGAGCCCGGATGTCCGGCTGAAATGGGTTCGATATGCGCGAGGCGGCACTGGGCCGTTTATTGGCTGCTGATTGTCGTTTCGTTTTCGATAAACGCCAGCAACATCGCGCGGTTGCAAAACTTTGCGACCCGTGGTGAGTCTCCATTTTTTAGTGCCAACGACCGCAGCCGCTGGTGTACGGTTTATTCGCTGGTCCATTTTGGGACTTATGAGATCGATGGCGTTGTGTCACGAAAATCATCGATCCATTGGGATTCGATCGACAAGGTGATGCATGTCGGCCAAGACGGGAAGATGCATCAATACAGCAGTAAACCTCCGATGTATCCGACATTCCTAGCCGGACAGTATTGGGTAATCCGAGCCGCCACGGGGTGGAATTTGGACGAGCACCCTTTGCAAGTCGTACGAGTCATGCTGCTCATCAATCATGCGATTCCGTTGGCGTTGATGCTGGTCATGTTGGCGTCGATGCTTGAACGATGGTTCGTGTCGGACTGGACAAGGTACTTTGTGTTGGCCTCAGCAGGTTTTGGGACTTTTCTGAGCACGTTTGCAGTCAGCCTGAATAATCATCTCCCGGCAGCGGTAGCCACGATGGCCGCCATTTTTTTCGCAGATCGAATTTTTCAATTGACCAATCGAACATCATGGTGGAATTTTTTCGGCGCAGGTATTTTTAGCGGACTGGCAATGACGTTCGAATTGCCTGCGGCCGCTCTTGTCGGCGGAATGGGTTTGGCACTCATTGTTAAGCATGTGCCCAAAACGATTTTTGGATACGGTGTTGGCGTGGCCGTGAGTCTGGTACCGTTTTTGATTTGCAATTATTTGGCCCATGGCGGGATTTTTGAGTTGGCTTACAAGCACAGAACAGATGGGCAGGTAATTGAACGAGTTAACGGTGACTTTTCGGATAGCCTCGATTCAGGCATTCTACCGACCGAATTGAAAAAGGTTTGTCAAAAATGGATTGATGACAAAGGCGCGGCAGCACTTGATGCGCCTCGCGTTGAAATTGGGACTTGGATGGGGCAAAGCAAGGAATTACAAGGCCGCTGGGTGGTGCGCGATGCAATCACAAGCACCCAGTTTGCCCTACTTCAAACCGTCGACGGTGAATTTGAAGTACGCGAGTGGTTTAATTGGTACGATTTTCCGGGAAGTTACTGGTCTTCGAATAAGCGGTCGCCGATTGATCGCGGCGAGGCAGATGTCTGGATGTACGCATTTCACATGACACTTGGACATCACGGTCTGTTTTTGTTGACTCCGCTCTGGGGCCTTTCGTTTGCGGGGATGTTGGCGCTGCTGATCGACCGAAGGTTTCAACGACGGTGGTTAGGCGGACTGGCGATTGCGTTGAGCGTGATTGTGTTTGCGTTTTACCTCAGGCAGGAACCGCATGATCGCAACTACGGAGGGCAGACGAGTGGTTTGCGGTGGATGTTTTGGCTGATTCCATTGTGGTTATTGACAATGGTGCCGACGGTTCAATGGCTCGCGGCAAATCGCAAGGGTCGCACAATTTGTTTGGTTCTACTGGCGGCCAGTATTCTGAGTGCGGGTTACTCGATAGCCAACCCCTGGGTGCACCCTTGGGCGTTAAGTGTTTTTGAGTGGATGGGCGAAACCGGGATTTGGCCTATCGGGCTTTAAGGTCTTCGGAAGTGAGGTAGCGATAATAGGCTTGCAGGCAAAGGGTTGCCATTGCAGTGGAGTAGATTTTCCCGCCATAGCCGCTCCAGAGTCCATCGGCGGGGAACGAGCCTGCCTCGGGTCCCGTGCGGATTTGATGGTTGAGCAAGACTGGTTTCAGCCTCTCATTCCAGTTTGTCCAATGTTTTCCCCCGGCGTGATGGGCGGCCATCGTCGCATAGTACCAATAGTAGTAATTGACTTCGGTCTCTGTAGGTGGATTTTGCATGATCAGGTTCATGGCCTCGTCGATCGTCTCGGGCCGGATGTGCTCATGCAGCAAATAGCGGCACGCCAACGCTTCGGCAGTCATTGTCGGGCTGTGCATATCGCCTGGGCGATAAGACCCTAATCCCCCAAATTGACCTCGCGTCGACTTGTCGAGAAAACGATGCATTCCGTTCAGGGTTGGTTGGGGAATTTCCAGGCCACCGAGAGAAGCACTGTGCAGTGCCAAGACTTTCCAGCCGAATTGGCTCATGTCTCCAGCATCGCCGGGTTGGTACCTCCAACCACCATCCAAATTATTTTGCGATCGCACTGAATACTCGACTCCTCGGCGAACAATCGGGATCAAACGCGGATCGCCGGTCATTGCTAGGGCCTCGCCCAAGGCCAGCAGAGCCATGCTGTGGCAGTAGGTTTTTTCAAAATGCAACGCCTTACCCGCGAGACATCCGTCCGGTTGCTGATGGTCGCTTAAAAATTGTAGCCCCTTGGTGACGGTCTGTTTATATTGCCCCTCGAATTGATTGTGCCCAGCAGCGAGGTAACACAAAAGAGCCAAACCGGTGATTCCACAATCGGCCTGTGACCCTGCTCCCTCTCGAGGTTGTCCCAATACGTTTCGTTCAATGCCACCGCCAGTAAGGCGTGAAGACCAGCGACCATCTGCCGATTGAGAAGATGCCATGTAGGCCAAGGCTTGTTCGACGGCTTGTTCAGTTTGAAAGGAGCCCCCCTGCTGCTCGACGATTTTCAAACGCCCTTCGGGAGCACGGTAAGAATAGATTTTCGGCATCGGCTGTGAATCGCCAAATCGGCGAGGGATCGCAGGCTCGACCGTAGGCGGTTTCTCGTAGGCGGCCAGTTGACTTGGGATCGGATTCAGTGGAGCGAGCGGGAATTCGCGATCGATTTCCGGCAAGGGGGCCTCGGCCACCGGCGTAGTTTCTAACATCGGCGGGTCGCGAAATTCGAGCGGTGGATCGATGTCGGCGAATTCTTGAATTGGCAATGGAGGTGGTTCTTCTGCGGCTAACTCAGCAGTTTCGGCCACAGCTTCTTCAAAGGTTCTCTCAATCGGCGTTGGAGTTGGCGCAATCGACAACTCTGGTTTCGGCGGGGAAAAGTCTCCAAAAGTCGGAGCGATGTTTTCTGGCGTTAACGCTTCGATGGCTAGGTTGGGGACTTGAGTGATCAGCAAAGGCGCGTCTTCCATTGCCGCGTTTTCATTTGTCGGTGCTTCCCATACCCGCTCAATGACAAATTCCGGTTCCTCTCGCGGCCTTTCCAAAATTTCTAAAACCGGAGCGGGTCGCTCACCTGTAAACTTTTCCCAAAATTCGACTCGAGGTGAAGACTCTTGATCGTCGCGGGGAATCGCAGGGTCAAAATCCACAATTCGAATCGGAGTCCCTTCACCCTTGGGAGGCGCCCCAGCCACGACGACGTATTGTGTCGAGTATGCGATAGCCAGCAACAGAACATGTGCAAACCCCGACAAAATCACACATTTCCAGACCGCAGGGGTTTGAGCCCATTGTTTTCGAAAGATGACCGCCACAACAACCATCATGCCGACCGCAAACGCGAGGAACACGAGATGCCATCCAACGACCGGGAATCCGGCGATCGGTTGACTCAAGAATTCCGAGATGGAGCGGAGCATGTTAGGGATCGACTTTCGGGCAGTGACTAGCGAATTTCAGTAGGTTTAACGGCGATATTTAAATCGGTAATTTTGGCATCCCGACAGGTTGCAATCACTTGAGCGACATACTGATAGAGACTATCAGAATCCCCACGCACGATGACTCCGGTGGCAGGGTATTGGGCCTTGGCTTGAAGCAGTCGTTGTTCGAGAGCCTGCAAACTGACCGGTTCGGACTCAAGAGTTATTTTCCCGTCTCGGAAAACGTTGATGATTTTTTTCTCAGGTGCTTGGGCCAGGGCCTGACCGTCGCGGACTTCGGGAACACTGAGCGCAATGTCACGCTCGGCTTCGGAAATTTCAGTGAACTTAGTCCCAACCAAGAAAAAGATGATCAACAGAAATACGATGTCGATCATGGGGGTCATATTCAGGGAGACCTGATCGTCTTTTTGAACTTTTAGGGGCATCTGTGTCTCCTTTCCTAACAGCCTATCCCAAAAGGGGTCAGACCCTCTCCGGTTCGGCAACAAAACAACGTAACATTTCGCTTAGACTCCAAAGGGTCTGACCCCTTTTGGGATGGGCTCTAAGCCGCTTCTTTGCGGGTACGGCGAGTCCCGCGATGTTGTTCGCCTGCAATCGCTTCGGCTGAAATCACATTGACGACTTTCATTCCGAGAGCATCAATCTCCATAATGCGACGATCAACAACACCACTGAAGTACAAATAGGCGATCAAAGCCGGAATCGCGACCGACATCCCAGCCGCCGTAGTGATAAGGGCAGTGCTGATTCCCGTTGCGATAAGGGTCTTCGGGTCGGCGTGGTCGGGCGTCACGGCGGAAATCGCATCAAACGCGTGAATCATTCCCAAAACCGTTCCCAACAGACCCAGCAACGGCGTGACTGTCGAAATCCCATTGATCAAACGAAGGTAACGTCGGAGTTCGTTGGAAACACGTTCGCCGGCGTCGAGAATTGCCTGTTCAACCTCAACGCCTGAACGTCCCCACTTTTGGATTCCCGCCAAAAATACACGAGCAACGCAAGAGTTATTTTTTTCGCAAAGGGCCAAGGCAGCTTCGCGGTTAATCTGCCCTTCCTTCAACTGTTCCAAAAACTTTTTGGTGAAAGGCCCCGGAATGATGCGGCTTTTTCGCAGAGAAAAAAAACGCTCAAAAGCAAAGACGACCAAACCAAAAGAGCATAACGCGATCGGAAACATCAACGGCCCACCGGCGTATATCACGTCGAGCAGTCGACGCGACGAGACGATCGTATTGTCCGCTTTGGGAGCGACTGCGGGGGCAGCTTCGGGAGCGGCGACCTCAAAGCCGCTGGACTCCTGGGCCAAACTGCGCGGTGCCGCAGCGACAGCAAACAAGACCAAGAAACTGGTTGCAATGAATATTAAACGGTACATCTTCGCAGTCCTTTGCGGAACACGTCAGTTATCGAAATAGGGTTTTATCCCCCCGATCCACACGGACTTGGCGTTCCAAGGCCGAGAGGCGTTTGCGAGCTTGTTCGGCAAACTCGCTATCGGGGAATTTTTTCAACAGGTTTGAATACAGGGTCATCGCTTGGCGATAATTTCGTAGTTTTTCTTGGCATTTACCAGCCTGCAACATTGCAGCCGCCCGCCAGTGCGGAAAATCGTGCAACGAATCGACTCGATAATAAGCAGCAACCGCATCAGCATACTTTTCTTGGAGAAACAATGCCTCGCCGATCCGCCACTGACTTTGAGCAGCGGTTTCAGTTTTTCGACTTCCAGGCAAATCGATGACTCGTTGAAAGGTTTGTTTCGCTGAATCGAGGTCACCCTTGGCAAATTCCGCTCGACCTTGAAGAAAAATAAACTCATACACACGATCGAAGTCTGGATAATTCGTTTGACCGGAATTCCCTAACTCAAATGCGACCTGCCAATCTCCTAAATGAATCGCACACTGCCCCGCACGGAGATCAATCCATGGGGCAAGTTTCAATGAGGGTGAGCCTTTGGTTTTGGAAAGACTATAAAAAGCGGGAAACGCGGCGGCAAAATCATTTTGCTGGTAGAGTGCCTCAGCGAGCCAATACTGGGCTTGGTTTCGGACTGTCGACTCGGTCGATTCCTTGGCGACTTGACTCATGAGCTTGGCCGCATCTTCCCAACGTTTTTCTTGAACGGCGATCTGGCCAGACAGCATCCTGGCTCGGATGGAGACCTCGTGGGAGCGGTGATCGTCAACCAGCTTCGCGAGGACCTGTCCTGAGTCATTAAAACGGCCTTCGGAAAATCGAAATTGAGCAACACGCAAGGCGACATCAGGCCAGACCGTGCTGTTGGGGTAGGACTCAAAGATTTCCTCAAGATAAATTTGTGCTTCAGCCGCACGGCCCGCCTGTTGCAGCAGCCAGGACAATTCATAAAGTACGTAAACGCGCAGACCCTCGGCTTCCGATTGTCTTGCGAGTTCGGTGAGTAGTTCGCGAGCAACCTTTAAATGATTTGCCACTCCGGTTTTTCGTAGGGCAAGTGCTCGCTTGTAGGTTGCCGAATAAATGTGCTGTCTCTCGTTCGAATTCTCGGCAGCTTGCGCATACCACTTCGCTGCTCCTTCCCAATCACTGTTCTGTTCGGCAATTCTGCCCAACGTCATCTGCAACTCTGAACGGCGCGGATAATCGGGAAATTCAACCAAAGTCTGTTGAAACCACTCGACGGCCTTCGTCGTTTCGTTTTGCTCGAATGCGATCCAGCCTAACCCGGCAAGCCCGTCGGCGCGATATTGAGAAGGCGGTTCTAAATGACTGATGATGCCAAACAATCGCTCGGCAGTGCGATAGTCTTTTGACTTCAATGCCGAATTTGCCAATCCGAGTAGGCTGGGAGTTAGGGTTTCCGGCTGCTGGTCAGGAAAATGCTCTTCGATGATTTGCGCGACATCGGCTGATTGGCCCTGCATAATGCGAATCTTGAGCATTCCGTCACGAGCACTCACGGATTCTTCGGCGGAAGGCTCATGTTTTAAAACAGATTCATAATGATTGAATGCTTGTTCGTAGTCTTGTGCCGCCATTTCGACGTGTGCGGCTAAGAGATGCCAGGATGTTGCAGCCTGAACGGGCAGTGCGTCCCAATTGAGCGATCTAATGACTTGTTTCGCTTCGTCAAGAGCGCCCCCTCCGAGTAGAGAAGCGGCAAGGAAATATCGCCAAGTATTTTTTTGATCGTTGTCTGCGTCCTTGTTGCCGGCGATCAATTTCTTGAAAACGTTAGCTGCAAGAGAATGACGTTCTTTGGCATAAAGCGCGCGACCGAGGAGTTCACCGATGACGGGCTGATCTTGCCAATCGGAAAATCTTTCTCGATGCTGACTCACGAAGCTAATCACCTCTTCGTATTTTTTGGAATCGAATAAGTTGCGGGTGTTTAATTGAATAACCGGTCCAATAAATTCAGAGCCGGGGTGCGATTCTATGAGAGTTCGCGTATGACGTTCAAGTGATGCCGAGTCGCCGCGTTCAAAGGCGATTCGCGCCAACTCAAATAGTGCTACGGACTGCCATTCGTGAGCGAGTCCTAACGCGAGACTTTTTTCAATCAGCTCCGCCGCTGCCGATTCGTCAAATTGGATTTTGGCTCGAGATTTGAAGAAAAGGACCTCTGCGCGCAACGATTCACTGAGATTGTCAGCTAACAATTGGTCGAACAGTAGCTCGGCTTGCTCAATTTCTTGACGGTCAAGCGATATCCTTCCCTTACGTAACCGGGCCTGCGAACGCATTTCGAAGTCCTCCGCGTCAACCAGCATCGCAAAAAACCTTGCGGCATCGTCAAGTTGACCAAGGCCCTGCATCGCGCTTGCTAATCCAAAACGCATATTGTCGGCGAGTGGCCCCTGAGGACTTTCTCGCAGGGCAATTTCAAAAATCTTCAAAGCGGATTCCAACTCGCGCATTTGCAAATGACGATTTCCCAAAAACAATAGGGCGTACTCTCGCCACTCCGACTGAGGATAAGTCCTTAAGAAATTTTGCAGGAGCCGAGTCGCTTGAGGATCGTTCAAGCGAACCATGATTTCAGCCACTCTAAAAACGGCCCGCTCTTGCAGCGAATGCCCCTGGTTGGCCAAGATAAACGTCTGGTAGGCTCCACGAGCACGCGGCAAATCACCGAGTTGTAGGTGGCTCTCCCCCAGGTAAAAAAATGCGACCTTGGCTTCCGCTGAGTTTGGGAATCGATTGATGAAGGCTTGCATCGCCGCGACACTCTCCGACCATTGTTCTCTTTCGTAGAAACCGGCAGCCATTCGAAATTCGTCATTCAACCGCTGGCGATCTGATTGAGCTTGTCGCCCCGCCGAGCGAACTTGCCCGTTCGCAACGTCACCCAAAAGCGCAGCACTAATCAGCGCGAGGGCGATCCAACGAATTTGTTGTGGAATGCGGAACACAAAAATGAAACCAAGACCAGAAAAATGGGAGCTTGCGGTCGCTTGCGCAATCTACAAAACCATGGCAGGCTGGGCAGGCTGCATTCGCTACATAGCAAGGTCTGCGCAGACACTACATTTGTTATCGACAGATCACGCCCCCAGATTCAAGCGAAACGAGTGGGAACGATGCACGCGGAATCGTGGTCTAAAGCGTCCTTTTTTTATTAGAAACGGCTCAAAAACCGACGTTTTATTTCGGAGATTGAGCACGGAGTTGAGCCCGATTTGTGTCGGCTGGCCGAGAAAGCTCGGGCATCGTCGCCCGAAGGTCAGCGAAACGCTGATCGACATTCGGTGTCGGTTCGGCTGATCGGCTTCGAAGTTGCCCAAGCAGCGACGGGTCAGGGTTTGGAACCACAAATGTTTCCGCCTTGAGGGGATTTTGTTTAGAGCGAATCACCACGATCATCTCATAGTCGTCGTCCGCTGGGGATGAAAATCGAGGCGATGCTTCAGGCTCAGAATAGCTCTCATGAGAAACCTGGCGAATATTTGGGGCATTTCCAGTTGGCTGGCTCGCAATTGGCATGAGTCGCCTGCCATTTGGCATTTCATTCCTTTGGCGTACATCTTCAGCCAGTGCCAGCAGTTCGGGACTGGGGTCAGGAGTAGGACGTGCCCCAACAGCAGTTGGCGCAGATTGGGGAATTCCAAAACCCGCTGGTTGACGGGGAGTTGAAGCACCCGCATCGACAACGCGAATATTTGGTGAGTCGAGATTTTTTTGGGGGAAGAGATGGCTCAGCCCAGACTTTTTGATTTGAAAATAGATATTATCTAACGCGGTATAGATTCCCTCGTCTTCACGAACGGCCGCAGCGTTACAGACACCGACAAGTGTGCCGTCGTTGAGAAACAAACCACCACCACTTCGGCCGATCGTAGGCCGCCCGACGATGTCATATTTCTTTGCTCCGTCGTAAATGGCATGATTTTTGATTTCTGAGTGTCTAATCGTGGGCGGTTCGCCCTTATCGCAGCCGATACTGAAAACGCCTGCTCCAACCGTAACGGATGCAATAGAGTCAGCCAATTTTACTGGAAGAATTTCAAAACCTGGACGAATGACAACGAGCGCGACATCATTGGCGTCGGCATCATAGCTGATCAATTCGGCGGGGACTGTTATTGGTTTATCGCCAGTCCAATTGACGTCAGCTGTCAAGACTCCGCGTTGGCCCGACTCGCGAAAGAGATGACCACAGGTGAGCACGAGACACTCACCATCATGCGAGTGGATGATCGTGCCCGTTCCGAACGAAAAAGAATTGCCCTCGTCGATTTTCAGTCGCACCGTGGCTTGCATGGCGACGTGTTCATGGTCGTTAGCTGGTTGTCGAGTTCCTTGAGTGGGTGATCGTTTGCCGGAAGGCGAGGGAACTGAGTTGGCTGTTAAATTTGCGTTGGTTTGGTTTGATGTCGTGGTTCGATTTTGATTTTGATCGAGCCAATTTTGGATCGTTGCAGCGGGAATAATTCCATTTTGGCGGGCGACTTCGCGATTCCCTTGAACGAAAATCGTCGTCGGGGTTTGCGTGACTTGAAACCGAGATGTCCACTCTGGTTGGAGCCGCGCGTCGATCTTAGTGACGGGATAGCCCTGGCGAATTAGTTCCGCAACGATTGGCTCCATCTGCTTACACGGCGGACAATTGTCCATCGTAAAGAAAAACACTCGCGCCGCATCTTGGTCTTGCCCGCCGGCAAGAGCAGGGACGATGAGGAAAACGAAAGCAATGAGGGGCTGGACTATCGTCCGGCCCAAAAGCCATTCACTACGGCACGCGCATTTCCGTTGCTGTGTCATCCTTGACATCTCCAAATTTAATTGGCCAAACTGAATGCTCGAATCTATTCATGATTCGTTTGCAATTCGGATCAACCAGATCGCAAAACCTCCAGCATTCCTTGCTAGATGTGCTGCGACTCCGCATGGTATTGAAACGGCAACAAGCGATGCCATTCCAAGTGGTCGGGCCAGCATTTTGGCCGAAAAAACCACTTTCCAACCCAGTTCAACGCCCCAAATTTTTATCCAAGGCAATTGACGGGACAGGGCTACATGGAGAACAATCTAACCCTAAAGATTGAAAATGTCCAAACCAGAATTTTATCCGCTAGCTTGCCCATGAACGTTGAGCCCTCAAACCCTTGGATTGCCCCAATTTTTCGGCTGTTGATGCTGTTCACAGTCGCATTCTGTGGGTTGGCGAGCTCGGATAAAGCCCTTGGTCAGGAACCGCAGCGATCGGCAAGACCAAGGCCCGATGCATTTGAGCGACCGTTTTTGATTGAGTTTTATGGGCCAATCAACGGAACCCGCCTGCGATACCTGCGCTCGCGAATTGAGGTAGCCAAACGGCAGCAGGCAGATTTAGTGATCGTTGAGTTTGATAGTCCGGGCGGAGGGCTTGAAGAGAGTTACGCGATTGCCGAGCTACTACGCGATTTGGACTGGGCTTATACCGTCGCGTTGTGTGATCGCCAAGCGTTGAGCGGAGCGGCATTGGCATGTATGGGCTGCGACGAGTTGCTCGTTGGTCCCAACGCGAGGGTCGGAGACATCGGAGTGATTCGTCCGGACTTCGCTGAGTTTGCGTTTAGGTTCGCCCCTGCGAAAATCATTTCCGATGTGGTTGCATTCGGACGGGCAATGGCTCAATCAAAAGGTCGCTCACCCGACCTTGTCGAAGCGATGATCGACCAAAACGTTGTCGTCTATACTCGAAATGAAGGCGAAGGCAACAACAGAGAGTTTAGGACAGTGCGTGTGGGAGACGCGAACGATTTGGACGAGACGTGGGTGATGATCCCTGAGAGCGGCCCCGAAAGGTTTTTGGAATTGACCGGTGAAAGGAATGTGGAACTTGGTTTGGCGTCCCGAGTCGTCGCAAGTCGCGCGGAGCTTGAGCAGTACCTCAATTATCGCCCAAATCAATTAATAACCCAACGTTTCCGCACGACTGATTCGCTGGCCGCATTTTTTGGTCACCCATTGATGGTTGGGCTATTAATCGTCGTGGGGACGTTGGCGTTGTACTTTGAGCTGAGTAGCCCAGGAATTGGCATCGGCGGAATCATCGCCTGTATTTGTGCCGGATTGTTCTTCTGGAGCAGTATCATGGGGGGAACGGCGGGAGTTCTGGAAGTTTTGTTGTTCATAGGGGGAGTCGGTTGTTTGTTGTTGGAAATTTTTGTGATTCCCGGATGGGGCATATCTGGGATTGTTGGAATCCTGATGATTCTTAGCAGCGCAATTTTGGCGGGGCAGAATTTTGTCTGGCCGCGAACTCCGACGGAAATGAATCAGTTTTTAACAACATTGTCGACTGTCTTTGGGTCCGTTTTGTTGGTGATGGTGGGAGCCATTTTCATCACGCGACGAGTGGGGCGTATCCCAGTGTTGAACCAGATCGTCTTGGCACCTCCCACAACAGAAGCGTCGAGCGCGACAAAAGACTCGGGGAACGGGAAGGCATCAAGTGGCGGTCATCCAGTTGTTTCTGTCGGGGACTGGGGTGAAGCGGTCACGGTTCTGCGACCTGCCGGGCGGGCACGGTTTGCCAGAAAGTTTGTTGATGTCGTCAGCGATGGTGACTTCATTGAACCGGGAACCCAAGTTCGCGTCCTGCAAATCAATGGTGGCCTCGTGACCGTGACCCAAGCGTTGCAGGAGGACGCATAATCCTCACCGCCGATTTCGAACCACCGAATGTTGGCGGTTCTAAATTTGCTCCCCTAACGCCAGCAGGCGGCCAGACTAGGCTCGTTTTTGAAGTCCGTTGGTTGTGCCTGATGACGTGATGGGGACTTTTTGAATCGACCGTCCACCCGAAATGGGCAATGACTCAATCTTTCGCACGACATCTTTGATCGGGGCATTTTTTTACTTGGCTGACTCTACAGCCAAATATGACTCTTTTTGCCTAAATTTGACTGGAGTCACGAGCCAATTATTGCTTTTTTTAGCATATTTGGCTAAGTGGCTTTTGCTCCAACAATGAGACCAATCGAGGCTCTCGTGA
The DNA here is from genome assembly GCA_019636375.1 of Pirellulaceae bacterium. GTDB lineage: Bacteria > Planctomycetota > Planctomycetia > Pirellulales > Pirellulaceae > BJ22. The sequence continues at coordinate 551,289 of JAHBXS010000001.1, forward strand.
TATCGGCTTTGGGGATTGATCTGGAATAGAGAGCGTGCTGGGCTTCCGCCTGGAACGGTGAATGGCGCTGCGTTTTTCGGATCGTTCAGCGGCCATATTCCCCCAAAAACTCCAATTCTGTACGGTTTGGGAATGGGCGATTATAATGGCGACGTTTGATTCGTTGACCTTCTGTTGTTGCTTTCGCTGCCTTTGACCAATTGAGTTCCTGAATGGCCATTCCTGATCGCACAATCACAAACGTTTCGTGGCGCGATTTGTTTCCATGGTTGTGTTTGTTCCAAACCTTTTCGATCGCCTTCAGTGTGACCGTCATCGCTTTTGCCGCGCTTGCTGCGGTGGTGACACCTGTCGGATGGATCGTGGCTGAGAAGACTTTTTTGACTCCCGAGTTGATCACGTCCGATCCGTTCTTTCAAGAGTTGGTCGAAGTTAATCGGAGTCCCTATCGCGGAATTTTGGACCATAGTAGCAAGACCGCGATTTCGATGGAGGTTTGGGGGGCGAGGTTTTATGGTTTGAAGGCGGTATTCGAACGAATCACCGATCCGTTTCGCTGGCTGTTTCGCGAAGAGTTGGGTGCGAGGAAGTTTTGGTATCTTGTTGTAGGCTGCCTGTGGACACTGGGAATTTGGTCGTTCTCGGGTTGTTGTATTTCGCGATATGCCGTCGTTCGTATGGCTCGCGATGAGAGTTTGGGGATTGATCAAGTCTGGTCGTTTGGTTGCAAGCGCTGGGTGAATTGTGTGCTGGCGCTTGGGGCTTGTTTTTTGGTGGTCGCTGCATTTTGTATCCCTTGCTTCTTTATCGGTTTGCTGTTGACCGGCGATGTTTCCTCAGTAATTGGTAGTATGCTGTGGTTTATTGTGGCCGTTTGCGGAACCGTCATCGCCGTGGCGCTGGTGGGACTCTTGTTCGCTTGGCCACTGATGATTGGATCAGTGGCGACGGAGGATCAAAATGCTCTCGATGCGGTGACTCGTGCTTATGCATACCTTTATCAAAAGCCATTCAACTATGCCCTGTATGCGTTGGTGGCTGTTTTGTTTGGCGGATTTTGTTGGTTGATCGTCGCAACGATTGCCCAGACGGCAATCAACTCCGCTTTTTGGGGAGCGTCTTGGGGTGCGAATTTGGGTGGCGAACAGCGGATCGATTCGTACAAACGGTTTGGAGAGGCCGAACAACAAATTGCGCGGGGGGCGGAGACTGTAGCGATCGCGGAAGCGGGGCAGGCTCGCTCGGCGACTTTGGAGTTCTCTACTCGTGTCATTCGGTTTTGGAATGGTATGATTTCAACACTTGCCGTTTCGGTTTTGTACGGTTTGTTCTGGTGTCAAGCGTCGGCGGTTTATTTGCTGCTCCGTTATGATGTCGACGAAACGGAAATGGACGAAGTTTATTTAGAAGGTCAGCCTCGAAGTTACGAACTTCCGCCACTGAAATCGGATGAACAGGGGATTCCCCAAATTCAAAAACTAGAAGATTATCAGGGCGAACGGGGATCGGAAGACTCAGAACGCTTGGATATGCTGGGTGAATAATACAAGATCGAATTGATCAGGGGGGAGCTATTGATGGCCGTGGGGATGTTGTTGGCAGCGAACGAAGTGGGGACTGGAGTCTCGATACTCAATTTGGTCAGTTTTTTGGGATTGATCTTGTTGGTGTTCATGGCGTGGCTGATGAGTTCCCATCGTGATCGTGTGGACTGGCGAATGGTGCTGACGGGAGTCGCTCTGCAAATTGTGATTGCGATGTTATTGTTTAATTCGCAGTCGTGGACTTTTCCTCGAGTCTATTCGGAAGTGCGAAGTTTCCGAGCATTGGAAGAACTCGCTACCGAGCAACCGGAACTTGCCAACGAAATTGATCGCTATGTTGCCAAGGTCGCGATCGGCAGAATTCCCGACGTTGATGGAATGGACGACTTGAACGCGATTATTGAAGCGGGGGCTTTTCGAGAACGGGAAGTGGATTTGTTGATTTCTGATGCTCCGCCAGTTTTACCAAGGTTCACGAACGGCGTTTTGTTTTACGGGGTCGAACGATTCTTCGCCGTGATCCAAGGCTACGTGAAAGAAGGAACGAAATTCGTGTTTGGAATCAATCTCGCGCCGGGTGAACCAGGAGACCCCTTGGTGTTGCTCAAAACGTTTACGTTTGGGGTCATTCCGACGGTAATTTTTTTCGGAGCCTTGATGTCTGTCTTGTACTACATCGGGATCATGCGTTGGGTCGTTATGGGGATGGCTTGGGTGATGCAGCGTTTGTTGGGGACATCGGGGGCTGAGAGTCTGGCGGCCGCATCTAACGTGATGGTGGGGCAGACGGAGGCTCCCTTGATTGTTCAACCCTTCGTTGGACAGATGACTCGTAGCGAACTGAACTGCCTGATGCTGGGAGGGTTCACGACGATCACCGGGAGCTTGATGGCTATTTTTGCTTCGTTAGGGATTAGTGCGGGGCACTTGCTGGCGGCATCCATCATTTCTGCACCGGCTGCATTGGTGATCGCCAAGATTTTGCAGCCTGAGACGGAAAAGCCACTCACGATGGGGCAAGTCGAAATGCCGGTTGGAAATGGTTGCGTCAATGTGATTGACGCGGCGGCTCAAGGGGCGAGTGACGGTATGAAACTTGCAATCAATGTCATCGCGATGTTGGTTGCATTCTTAGCCTTAATCGCTTTTTTGGATTCGCTGCTGTATGGGCTGGGATACCTTATCCAATCGGTTTACAACTCATTCGCAGGCGATGGGGGAGCGATCGAATTGAACTGGTCGATCAAAGGATTGTTTGCGATTCTGTTTTATCCATTGGCTTGGATTATGGGGATTCAAACCTCTGACTGTTTCAAGTCGGGAGAAATTCTTGGGACGAAGATGGTCGTGAATGAATTCGTGGCCTATTTGGATTTGGCCGAGATCAAATCGGCTGGCCCCGGTGCGACAGTAACGATGTCAGAAAGAACTCAAATCATCCTGACCTACGCCCTTTGCGGCTTTTCGAATTTCGCATCGATTGGGATTCAAATTGGCGGCATCGGAGCGATTGCTCCAAGCCGCCGCAGTGATTTGGCCCAATTGGGGTTACGGGCGATGTTTGGCGGAATGATCGCGTGCTGCATGACGGCATGTATTGCCGGAATTCTGTATGGCATCGATCTGTTCGCTTGGTTCCGCTAACGGCCTATCGCCCCTGCTTGAGGTTGAATTGGAGCAGGTGGTAGCCTGTGTCATCGGCCGTGATGAAGCCGCCTGAAGGAACGAAGTATTTCTTAATGTCCGAGTACCTTGGGACAGGGTTTTTCTCAAGTGAATCTTTGAGGCGTCGCAGATAAGGGCTTTCCTCCGCTTCTTCCTCCAGGAAATCGAGCACATCGTCGCCGTCAGCCAGCTTGATCAGCATTTCAAAATTGCGTCCCGGCTGAGCGTAAAAAACCGCCGACGGCATGTCCGTGCCAAGGAGCCGAGTCATTCGTTTGGCAATCATGTCAAAGTCCTCGTCATCGACGAGTCGATTCCCGTTGCCTTTCGAAGTGTCGATACAAGTTTGAATGAATTTGATGTTGTCACCAAAGACAAACGTGTTGTCGATGATCGCAAAGGATGGTTGTGGAGCACGAATCGTCATGCGCATGTTGCCTTGTTCGCGATCAAAGTCAAGACGTTCTTGGGCTTCGTCATTGGGCACAGACCAAATGGTTACGCCGCGATGTTTCGATTCGGTAAGACGTTCGCGGTCCGATTGATTGTCCCTCTCGATTCGCTCACGAATCTTTTCGAGGAGCGTGATGGCTTTCTCGGTGTCCTTGATGCCAATCCCGAAGCCGTTCACCTGCGAGTTGACTGCTGCCGTATCTGGGTCATACCAAGTCAAAAACGTGAAGCGCCCGTCGAGAACTTTCAAAAAGTCTTCTTCAAAGTTGATGTCAAGTTGTTGTTCGATATTCTGCTCGACTTGGGAATCAAAAGTGCCTTCGGAAGAGAAGAAGTCAACCATGGTGCGAAGTTCTGCAAACATTTGCCGAACATCCCAACTCGTAGAAATGTAACTCGCGGCATTGGCTGGAACCCATTCGTCGGGGCGGTAGTTTCCAGGTTTGAGAGCCAACATGCGAATGATCCCGGCTCGGGGATTCGCGAGCAGAACATGCATGTGGCTGATACTTTCGAATTCCTTGTCGTCAAAAATTGCGGAGCCGCCAATTCCCAAAAGTCCATCCAGGCCAAGGGCAGGAAGGAAATTGATAGCGGTTTGGGCACCAACATTCCCACGCGTTAGAGCTTTAGCCATTTCAATTGGATCCATGAAGAATCGCATGTCTGGTGGCGCTTCTTTTGTGCCACGGCATCGATTCATAATGGTAATGAATTTGCGGTTTTCAGAGAGCGGGCGAATCTTGTCGACCTCACGGCCTTGCCATCGATCGACAATTTGTTCGGCCAATTTTCGATCACTGGTCATGATCATTGTGTTTTCAATTTGGAAGCGAGTGAATACGTTGTCGTCGCGTCGGTAGGTAATGAACTCCACTTCTTCACCTTCCTCGACTTCGATGTCGGCACCACTGTCTTCGGCGAGTTCTTCGAGGCGGGACATGACGTTGTTCGCAGCCGATGATTCTGGCTCAACGTCAATGAACATGGCGTATTGTGCATCAGCACGTCGAGGGGCTATGACGGCAAAGCAAATTTCACCGGTGGGAAAACCGGCGATGTCATCCCACGAGACTCCAATTTCGTCCTGGTAGTCGCTAAATGCATCGCGAGCTTGGTTATACAGATCATCAACCAAAGGAGCGACCTTCTCGTCTTGGAACATTTGGCCAAAATTGGTCTTCGACATCTCTTGCATGAATTGCCGAATGTCTTGCATTTGAATGTAGAGTACTGTCGTTTCCGGCAGCAGCGTATCAGTTGCCGGCCGAGTATTTTGGGCGGCGATCTGATTTGTGATCGTCGAAAGCCCCAAAACAAACAGACTTAGACAACAAGCAGCTAAAAACCGAGTCTTCATAAAATTTTGTCGCAACATGTTTCCTCGCGAGTGTTCGATTCCGTTAAATTAACTTTTACAACAATTAAACTAACAAAATTACGTTTGGGTTTCACGTCGCGGCATTTTTTAACAAAGAAACTCGGCGTTTTGAGAGGAACCTTAGGGAAATCTAAGAGGGCTTTGGTCGAATCGATCGAATGCCCGAGCATTCTCGGGCCTCATAAGCTTTAAAATTTCGCCATTTCGCCCAAAAAATGACAGCCGCTCGGCTTCGAAATTGCTCCCAAAATGATAGCGAAGAGGAAAAAATGAGAACTATTGAGAAGAATCGGGGTTAAAAATCGTGAAAGAAGCCTTTTTTTGCCGATTTTTAAAGTCTGGTGGTTGAACTGCTTCGGATATCCTGAAGAATTTCTCGAACCAATAATTATTCGACTGTTGGACGCAACGTAAAAAGGACTACCATGAAATCCAATTCCTTAGTCCGCCAAATTTGGCGATTCGGTCTAACGATAGCAATGATCCTGATCGTTTCGAACCACCTGCTCGCACAGGGTGGCGGAGGTGGAAACGGCCAAAATCCTGGTACCGGAACCGGCGGGCAGGGGAACAACGATGGCGGGCAAGGGACCGGGACACAAGGCCCTGGCGGCTTTGGTTCCGAGCAGACTCAAGGGGGGCAAAGGCAAGGGAGTCAAGAATTTTCTACAGATTTAAATTTCAACATGGCCCCAATCACGTTCGACGACCGGCGGAATATCGGATTTGTAGGTCCATCCTTATCTACGGTTCAAGAGGTTGGATTTGTCGGAGCCAATTCTGTTTCGCTTAGCGGAGGCGGAGGCGGGCAAGGGGCTAATCGGGGTGCCAATGGATTAGTTGGTCGCTCTGGTTTGGGGGGGTCTTTAGGAGGCGTGGGCAATCAGACAACGTACCAAGTCAATCGCAGTTCGATTAGGACGCCGTTAACAAACCTGATCAGCGCCCCGCTTAAGCCTGACAGCGCAGTCGCGGCGAGTCTGTTGGATCGAATTCAACGAAACCCAAAGATTCCCAAAAACGGTTATCAGCTTTCCGTTCAAGACCGCAAAGTCACAATTACCGGTTCTCTTTCGCCACAAGAAGCCGACCGCTTGATTCGCCAATTGCGGCTTGAACCGAGTATTGACGACATTATCGATCAACTTCAAAGGGACTAGTTCTTAGGACTCTGCCCCAGCAATTGGTCATTTCGTTAAGCAAAAAACGAGTCCCGTTAAGCTCGAAGGGGCGCCGAATTTATTCGATTGCAATGCTGGTTTGAGTTTTGTGTAACTTGCTTAAGTGATCTGAAGTGAGCCCAAACTAGCTTCGCACCAACCCTGGGACGATATCGAGGTCGAGAGATTCGAATTGACCTGCATGGAATTTTTCGAAAGCAATTCCTCCCATCACGGCATTGTCGGTACATAACTCTGACGGGGCAATAAGAAGCTCCGCTCGTTCGGCATGCATTGCTTTTTCTAATAGTTCCCGAAAGCGACAATTCGCGGCGACTCCACCCCCGACACACAAACGATCTCGTCCGGTCTGACGTAATGCCTGAATGGATTTCGCTACGAGTACATCAGCCACAGCTTCCTGAAAACTCGCCGCAACATCGGCGGCTAATTGCGAATCGATTCTCAGTTGCCGGAAATCGACCTGCCCATATCCGGCGATTTCGTATCGCACGGCTGTTTTGAGTCCTGAAAAACTGAACGACAATTGCTGATCGTGAATAAAGCTCCTGGGAAATTTGAATCGTTTGCGGTTCCCTGATTCTGCCAATTTTGCGAGGGCTGGCCCGCCTGGAAACCCTAGGTTTAGCATGTTGGCGACTTTATCAAAGGCTTCCCCGGCAGCATCGTCAATCGTTCCCCCCAAGAATCGCGGTGACGTAGCATTCTCAAAATCGTAAAGGTGCGTATGGCCTCCGCTGACGATAAGCCCGACGCACGGATATACGTTTTTTTTAGACGCGATCTGACAAGCGTAAACGTGAGCGTGAAGATGATTAATACTGATCAAGGGGAGGTTGCAAGTAAACGCCAATGTTTTTGCAGTTATTAGCCCGACGACGAGAGAATTGGCAAGTCCAGGAGTCACGGCCACAGCGATGGCATCCAAGCCTTCAAGCCCCAATTGTGCCTGTCCAAGGGCCCTGTCAATCACCGGTAAGATTCGCTCCAGATGGGCCCGCGCGGCGATTTCCGGGACAACCCCCTGAAAAGGCGCGTGTAATTCATGTTGAGACGCGATGGCTGAACCGAGTACCTCTAAGCGGTCGTTAATGACTGCGGCGGCGGTTTCGTCGCAGGTTGTCTCAATTGAGAGAATAACGGTCACAGATAAGCCAAAAAAAACGAAACTTCACTTAACGAACGATGTTAATTACCATAGGCAGTTTCGAATTGAAAACCTGCAGGAGGTTTCGAAATTGCCGTGAGCGACGATTTTAACGAAAAAATGCTCTCGGGAGGACCGCGGCCCACGAATTAACGAAATTTCGGCCGGTTGCTGCGACATGTGGGCACTGTTAGGAAAATAACGATTTTTCTTAGTTAAACTAGAAATCGGTTAAAAATCGCGAACACTCCCCTTAGAATCCGAAAAAACGAAGACCCATACTCACAACCCTTTTTGCCAAAACCAGACCTGTCCAAACGATTTGATGACGATAGCCATCGTTCGCTCTAATCGGGATTTGTGAGTTTAAAAGACCAGGAAATGACCATGATTCCGAATTCGATTGGACGTAACATCACAAAATTCATCGTTGCCGCGTGCTTGCTTGGAATTGCGTCAACGCATGTCTTGGCTCAGGCGACAACCGCTACACAAGCAGAGGACGACAAGTTCCAAATCAGCTTTGAGAACGCTGAATGGAGAAACGTCATCGAGTATTTCGCTGACAAAGCCGGGTACACCTTGCACATGCGGACCAATAACTATCCACCGGGAACCTGGACTTACCACTCGAATGATCACTACACGTTAGGAGAGGTTCTAGACATCATTAATCACGGCCTGCGAATTCGCGATGATGTCTACACGCTGGTTCGCTACAAGCGAATGTTGGTCTTGATCCGAGAACGGGACGGATATCCCGATGATTTGATCGAGACCGTTCGCCCGGCGGACCTCGAATCTCGCGGCCTGTACGAAACAATGCGTTGTGAATACGACATTTCCGATTTGCGCGACACCAATATCGTTCGCGATGTACAAGGCATCGTATCTGACCGCCGCAACGCTAACTACTTGGACGAAACGGGCTTACTCTTGGTTACGGACAAGGGAGAAAGACTACGGGTCATCCGCAGCCTAATCGAGGCGGCACGCGAGCGAAAAATCAGCCGCTCGCAACAAATCAAGACGTACAAACTAAAACACGTCACCGCCGATGAACTTTTAATCGTTGTCCGCGGTTTGATGGGGTTGGGTGAAAATCAAAACCAATTTAATGACGGTTCCTTGACCATTCGCCCTCAGATTTTTGGCGATACGATTTATCTCAAAGGCACTGCTGAGAAAATTGACGAATTCGAGCGAATCGCTGCGGTGGTCGATGTGGCAGAAGAGATCACCAATAACCGCCCCACAGAAAAGCCGTTCCTTCGGACTTACCCGGTCACCAAGGACCCGCTGCTGACCTTCAAGGTCGTCAACACGATGCTCGTTGGTCGAGAAATTAAGATCGACCAAGACCCAGAAACCGGAACTCTTGTCGTCCTCGCTCGGTCTCAAGATCACGAAGACATCAAAGACATCATTGACACGGTAAACGGAGCATCGTCAAGCACGACCACCATTTTGTTAAAGTATCGAACCGTTAGTAGCGCGATTGAATACTTAAACTTGATGTTCCGCCAAACTGAGGGAGAAACGTCTCGCACAGGTCCAATTTTCTTTGGCGACTCTTCTTCCGACACCTTGGTGATTTTGGGCAAACCTCAAGAAATCGCGTTGGCTCAGGAGTTGATTTCAAAGTGGGATATCTCGTCTGGACTAAGCGGAAGTGCGACTCGCTCGACAACCCGCGTGATCCCCGTTTCTGAGAACCAGGCTTGGGGTGTCATGGAGATGTTGCAGGATTATTGGGGAACTACGAACCGCCCAAATCGATTGAACTTTGTTTTGCCCGATCAGCGGGAAAACTTCCGCCAAAATCGCATGCTGTATCCTAGCGGCAACGCCAATCAGGAACAGCCCCAGTCGTCGCCGCCAAGTCGCGGCTCGGAGAGCTTGAGAAATCCATCGGGAAGTTTGTTTAGGTCGGTTCCGAACCGATCTTTGGAAGTTGACTTTTCGACGCCCGACAGAGAACTCGTTCCAGAGGACTTTGGCGGTTATCAATTCGTGTCGACAGGGATCGTCCAGGATGACGATCGTTCTGGAATTGGCCGGACTTCCTCGGAGTCGCAGGATGACGATCCGGTTCCAGGCTACCGTCGAGCTCAAGAACCGATTTCGATTCCCGGTTCTGATATCACCATCAAGTTGGGGCCAGCGGGAATCATCATTGAAAGCCAGGACTTAGATGCGGCCGACGACTTGGAAGATTTGATCAATTCGATCCTTAAGCAATCGAGTGACGGAGAACTTCCCACCGTTTTCTATCTCAAATACGCCAAGGCTGATGAAGCCAAAGACTTGCTGGATAAATTTCTCGGTATCAGCAGCAGTTCGGGGGGAGGCGGTGGCGGACTTGGAGGGATGTTCGGCGGCATGATGTCGAACATGATAGGAGGTCCTGGAGGCGACATGCTTTCTGGGATTTTGGGAGGCGGTGGCTCAAGTAGTGGTACTGCGACGGCTGAATGGCTAGAAAGCACAAGCATTCAAACACTTATCGATGTGCGACTGAACACCCTGTTCATCATCGGCGCCACGTCGAATGACTTGGTGATGATTTCTCAATTAATCGACTACATTGACCAAGCCGAAGCTCCGCATGATCCAAATCTTATCGGCGAAACTTACGTGATTCCGATCATGTATTACTCCGATGTCGAAGCTCTCAAGAAAACAATTGAAAGTTTGCTAAAGGACTACATCCAAGGCGATTCCGGAGGGGGCGGTGCCGGAGGGCAGGGGGGTGGACAAAATCCGGAGGCCGCGATTGCTCGCGCAATGCAGAGCGCGATGCGCGGCGCTACCGGTGGAGCCACTCAAAAAAATCCCGACGAAGCACGACCAAAAGGACGACTCGCCAATTTGGACCGCATGCTGATCTTCACCGGTCCACGGAACATCTATCTAGAAGTTATGAAGATCGTTAAAGATGTAGACAAACCCGACCAAAATGATTTCGGTGCACCACAATTATTCCACCTCGAATCAATGGATGTCGTTGAAATGGCTCGGGCGCTTAAGTCAATCGTTCCCGGGATCGAACTCGAAGGCATGCCAGAAGATTCCACTTCTGGCCTCGCTGGAGCTAGACAGCAGGGACAAGGTGGAACAACAGGTCAGCCAGGCCGAGGCGGTCAACCAACCGGTGGGCAACCGCAAGGTCAACAGCCAACGTTCCAACTGCCATTTCAAATACCCAACTTTGGCGGTGGAAACTTTGGAGGCGGTGGACGAGGCGGCCAGCAGGGCGGCGGACGCGGAGGAACCGGTGGCGGACGTGGTGGAGCCGGTGGTGGAAATCGCGGTGGTGGTGGCGGCGGTGGAATTTTTTAATTGTTAAATCATTCCGCTTCCAGATGATTGGCGATCATGACTACGGCGTATAGCGCTGCGGTCTCGACGCGCAATATCCTGGGACCTAAATTCGCGACCTCGATTCCTTTCGTTCGTGCGTTTTTCAATTCGGATTCGCTGAAACCTCCTTCCGGTCCGATCACAATCACATCGGGAATTCCCTGATCGAGTCGTTCTCGTAACGACTGTGCTCCACTTGGATCGCAAACGACGATCGTTGTTTTTGGCGATTCGGTGGAATGCTCGTTAAGGTCGCTGACACGTAGTGGTTCATTGATCTTCATCAAACGGTTTCTGCCGCATTGTTTGCTGGCTCCGATGACAATTTTTTTTAATCGGGTCAAAGCCTGATCCGTCGGTTGAGCGACGGAACGTTCCGCGATGAGCGGAATGAGCGTCGTGGTGCCGAGTTCAACGAGTTTTTCAATGAGCACCTTTTGGCGATCACCTTTGGGAAGGGACACGGCGACGACAAGCGGGTGAGGTATTTCCCGCTCGATATTTCTTGTGGACAAAATACTCACGTCCAATGTCGATTTGCCAAGCCCAACTACTTCGGCGTCATGCTCGCCCCCTCGCCCATCAAAGACGACAATCCGCTCTCCGATTTTCGCCCGCAATACTCGGAGCAAATGATGTGCTTCGTCACCATCAATGGTAAGTCGCTGAGAATCGCCAATATTTTCTACAAAAAAGCGGGGTTGTGGGATCGACACTGACGTTGCAAGCTCCGTCAAGAAAGATGACAATGGCAGAAAATTATCGATGGCAAACGGTTAATCAAAACATGACGGAAGTTGTATACGATTTAGAGGACGGCGAACAGTTGACCGTCAACCTTCGCGAACCTCACTGGGCCGCGCTCTTGGCCTGGCTATGGCCTGGTGCTGGGCATTTTTACCAGCGGCGGTTTGCCAAGGGATTTTTGTACATGATCTGCGTTTTGTCCCTGTTTTTTCTGGGGATTTTCTGGGGCAGCAGTCGAGTCGTCTATGCTTCGTTCAAAAAAGAAGACTTTCGTTGGCAGTACCTTTGCCAAGTCGGCGTGGGCGTGCCCGCCTTCCCGGCCATCGTTCAGGCAGCAGTGACTTCGAACGGAGGCACACCCCTGTGGGTCATCGCCGAGCGATACCCTGACGTCGATCCTCGCGATTTCGGCCAGCCCGGGATTCCCAACGCGATTCCATTCCAGAAAATTCCCCGTGGAGAAGCGCTTCCGGCCAACAAGGTTTCGATCAAAGACGGGTTTATGGCTCCGCCGGCTGGCAGAATCGATCTCAACAACAACGACGTCCTCGGAGCTTGGCATGTCGAACTCGGACACTTTTTTGAAATTGGAACTATCTATACTTTGGTCGCGGGACTCTTGAACATGTTGGCCATTTATGACGCCTACGTCGGGCCGGCGATCATGAGCAAGGAGCAATGTGAAAAAATGCGCAAGAAGAAACCGGAGGACGTATGATCCCGCCCAACTCATTCGGGCTCCTCGCCCAACTAACCGATGTCGCTCGCATTTGGTATGCCGTACCGTTGTTGATTGCGATTAGCCTGGTTTACGGTGCTACTCGTCACGAGCAAACCAAAGAAGTCTTGATTCACTCCGGCCGCTTTCTGTATTGGACGTTGATCTTTTTCGCGATCATCCTCGGCCTCGTTTGGTTCGGCGGCTATTGGAACTAAGAATCCATTCTCGCTTGAATTGCTAACAACCTGTAGTAGAAGCAGAGTTGACAAAACTTCTGCTGTAAAGCGGTACACAATTCGCAGGCACCACGTTTTCATTTTTAGCGGCACGTTTTTTGTCGGTTCCCTTTCTCCACAAATAGATCTTCGGTTGATTCCAAATTCAGACCGCCCGAAGCCAAGCAGACTTAGCGGTTTTGAACCGAGCGTGGGATTATTTGGTTGACAATACGTTTTGCGTCAAAAGACGTTCGGTCGTAAAATGGATGAGAATGCGAATCGGCGATTGAGCTATTTGCGTCGTTGCCGAGGTGGGATGTGGGGAAGTGGCAAAATGTCTAATGAGCCAAGAGAAATTTTCTTAACGCGCACCCTCAGATTGGCGATGTTTTGCTGGATAAACAGCCCAGATTTCCGCTTTGTATGGGGAGTTTTTGAATTTTTGGCCTGAAAATAGAGTGGATGTCGAAATAGAATGGGAGAGGTCGCTTCATCTTCGCTGGTCGACTCATCGCAAGGGAAGTCCGAACTTGGGGGGCTTCAAAAATTTGACTCTTTGGAATTTTTTCATGTTTGCCAAAAAGTTTATTTGCATCGCCCTCCTGTTGTGCGTGCTATCGACACCGATTAATTCATCGGCGCAGCAAAAGAAGAACGCCAAACCTCAGGTGTCTCCCAAAGGACCTGTTTTGTCTGAACATGGCGCGATTCGATATGAAGTAGGTGTCATTATCCAAGGTGGTCCTGAACCATGTCACAACCTAAAGGTCATTTTTCCGGTCCCTATCGATACGCTTGAACAATTTGTGGTCCTCGACGACCAATCAATTCCAGCCTCGGCGAACAAAGTCGAATTTCGTGAGCAACCGGGATTGAAACAAATGATCGTGATGGTGCCGACCATTCGCGCGAACCAAGAAATGAACTTTCGCGCCATCTTTAACGTCCAGCTTTCAAAGGTTCAGGCTCCGTCGGATACTTCGGTGTTTGTGATTCCAAAGTCGCCATCGAAAGATGTCAAACCGTATCTAGGAATCAGTCCAGGGATCAACCTTAAACATCAAAAAATTAAAACGGCATTGAAAGACATGGTCGAGGGGAAAGCCGATGCTTGGGAGGAAGTCAAAGGAATCTTCGAATGGGTAAACACTAATATCGAAGTTGACCCGGACGGTGAAATCAACGATTCCACGCAAGCCTTTTTGGACAAAAAGGGAAGTCCAGAAGATGTCACCGGGCTATTTGTCGGCCTCTGTCGCTTGCACAAAGTTCCAGCTCGAACGGTTTGGGTCGAAGGGGCTGTGCAGGCCGAGTTCTATTTGGTTGACGATGAAGGGATCGGGGCTTGGTTCCCGGTAAAATTTTCGGGAATCGCGGAATTTGGAAGTGATTCGAATCCGGCAATCATTTTGCAAAAGGGAGACAACTTTCGAGTTCCGGAGAAAAAGGATGCCTTGCGTTATGTTTCCGAATCGTTAGTTGTCACCGGATCGGCCGCTCCGAATGCGGTTCGATTTTTTGGCGGTAAGCTTGCCGGGATTGGCAAATAAAAATTCCTCGGTACGGTGCATTGGCGACAAAGAAAATCCCATGTTTTACAGCTTAAAACTCATCGTTATGTTTTTTGTCGGCATCGCGTCGTTTTGGGGGAACTTCGCCTTCGCGTATCCTCAAGACGAACTTCACGATGTAAAAAATGAACGGATCTCGCTCGTCAAGATCGAAGAACCGAATGTTTGGGAGTTTGGCATTGAAATCACAGCGCATACGCCTGCTCAACAAATTAGAACATACGCTCCCGTTCTCATGGAGTGGCCAGAGCAGAAGGTCAAAATTGTTGATCGTCGACTGGCGATAGATGCAGAAACCGAAATCGCTGACTTAAATCAGTTAGCCCAAATTTTGCAGGTGGGGATTGCCAATTTAGGTGCAGGTAAAGTCTCTCGTTCTACGATTTTATACGACGTCACCAAATACAATATCGAAGCTCCCACGGTGACTGACACACTGACCGTACCCAAATCGGTTCCCAAAACGCTTAAGCCGTTTCTTCAGGAGAGCCCATACATCGAAATCTCTCACCCCAAGGTCAAAAAATTTGCTGCGTCGTTTGAATTTGAGTCCGATGCGACCCCTTGGGAGCGTGTCGAGAAAATCTACGATGTGATACGATTGCGAATGCCGTATGAATTTGATCCGCAAATTCGCTCCCTACCGCAAGCGATTGATGCAGGGAAAGGTGATTGCGAGGAATTGACTTCGCTATTTATTGCCGTTTGTCGGATCAACAAAATTCCGGCCCGCGCGGTTTGGATTCCAGGCCATACCTACGCGGAGTTTTACCTACTCGACTCGACTGGTGAAGGGAATTGGTACCCTTGTCAGTTGGCCGGGACACGTCTGTTTGGGGAAATGATCGAGAGTCGGCCAATCCTGCAAAAAGGGGATCGCTTCGTCATCCCGCCGCATAAGAACCCGGTTCGCTACGTCGCTCCGCAGTTGATCGCCGACGGCAAAGTGGAACTTGGCTGGGTAGTTCATCCAGTTGATCCAGTAACAGGCCAGAAACTTGAATCACCGGTGGATCGGTAAGAAGACGATTCCACAGAGATTTGCCACAGAAAAAGAAGCAACCGTTCACTGAGTGTACGGCCAACTAGACTTTCACTCCTTGAAAGGGCGAGCGTATCGAAGGAGCATGCCTCGGCAAACAGACTGTTTGTATACTTTTTCAAGACGGGAGTTGCATAAGCTCCATTGCTGATCCCGTGAGCGATTACCAATTCCGCTATCGCACCCTCACCTGGAGTCCAAACTCTTTCTCAAGAGCATTAACCAACTCGCGCGGCGCGAAAAGGCAGGTTGGCATGGTGGAAGCCAGGAATGCGATTTCTGGGCGGCCTTCGATCTGGCAGTAAATCCAATCGACTCCGGCGTCTTCGAGGATCGCATTAACGATCGGAAAGAAAGTCGATGTCGGACGGCCAAACCGATCACTGAATTTTACGCTGTACAGACGACCATCGAAAATAAATCGCAAGTCCAAACGACCGTCCTTGACCTCAAACATCGTCATTTGGTCGGGTAAGAACTGGCCTTGAGAAATGTACGACATTTTCCAAAAGTCCTCGGTTAAAAACTGTTCCGATGCAAATTGTTCGCATAACTTTAGTTCGCGAAGCGTGCCAACCATCAATTCGTAGCCGGTGAATCGATCGTAAGCAATTTCAGGCGGGAATCTCGGCCAAAGCTTGCCCGTCTCGCGCCCTTGGCGTTCCATCAGCTTTGGAACCGTATCTTCCGTCAATTCGGCGGCCAGTCCGAACTCACGGAGCTTCGCCAAGAATTGCCCGTACGTGAGGTCGTTTTTTCGCCAGTGGACTTCGGTGGTCGCAAGAGGCATGTCGCCCAACCAAGTATTTTCCCAATCTGGAAGTCGGCGATCGGCGTCACCGACGACCAACTCCAACGCAAACATCGTCTCCAAATTAGGAACGAATTCTGGACCCATTGGAACCGACATCTCCGGTGCAAGCAATCTAAAGACAAGTTCTTTCGTCACCGCTTCATCGTTCGTGTCGCGAAATAATACGCCCAAAAGTTGAGTGGGAATTGGCTCAGAGTTCTCGGTATTCTGCAGCGACAAAAGTTCAAGGACCTTAGCCCGATACGAGTTTAGTTCTTCATTGGGAATGGAGAGCCCGCGCCGAAGAGCGGCGCCAATTTCTAGCCAAGATCGAGGCGTCGAACGAATAGCATCAACGATCATTTGCGCGGCTTCTTGTCTTGTCTTTTCATCCTGGGAGCAGACAGCCAAGGTCAGTAGAGCATTCCAGCCCTCCGAGCCACTTGCAAAACCCGGCAGTGCAACCAATGTATTGAATCCATCTGCCTTCTTAGTAAACGACTGTGTCGCAGGTTCCGAGGTTGGAAACGGAGTATCCGCGAGCAGGCTCCTTACTCGATCAAGAACCCAAGGCTCAGCAATTTGGCTACAGGCCCAATCCAGGAAGGTCCCATAGTTCCTAAGTTGATCCGTATTCTCCAAGTGCTCACGAAGATCGGTTCTCATCTCCGGACAATCGAGCTGGTTTAACAACCTCGGGGCATACACAGGCCGAGAATAGGGGTTTTTGCGGACATGTTCCTGTGAGTGTGTTTCGACGAGAGTTTTCCAAAGATTTTCGGACCAAGGAATTTTCAAATCGATGCCAAGTGTTCCGAAATAGAGCCAACCATTAATTTCTTGCCATTTGGCGAGAATTGCAAACCGTCTTTCTGAGGGAATCGACGGTTCCATCATGTCGATGGCCCATTGAATCGCTCGCTCGGGATCGTAAGCGGCAAAATGGCCGAAGGCCCGAAGTTGTTCCTCGAATTCAGCACCTTCCCCAGCGAATAACTGGTCAAATTTCTCCGTCAGCGAGCCCGGTCGCTCTCGTCGCAACATATCCCAAGCATAAAGGCCGACCCGACTTTTGACGTCTTCGATGTTCTGCAAGACCGCTTTTTCGGTTCTGGAGACAAGGCGATTGAATTTCGCCTTTTGTTCTTCGATCGCTGTAGGATTTTCAAAAATCTCGATTTCGAATTTCGTTTTATCACGCTCGACGATAAGCACGCGATCAGGCTGCGGCTCGTCGGAAATTTGGTTGGTATTCTCTTGGGCCAGAATCGTAGCGTGGCAAAAGACAAAAGGCACAACGACACAAAGCACCGTCGACCAAACGATACCGAGACAAACATTTCGTTGAGGCATTTGATTAATTCCTTGTTTTCATGTTCAGATGAGATCATCGAGCCATTGAAAAAATGGTACTCCGTCGTTCTCATACTCACAAGGCAATTCACGTAACGGGCCTGTAACAACTTAATGCTTTGACTCTTGTTCGCGAAGGATTTGTTGATAGGTTCGGTCGGCGGGATCGAGTTCAAGCAATTTTTCAGCGTAGACTTTCGCTTGCTCAGACTGCCTGGCCTCCTGATAGTAGGCAATTAACGCGAACAAAGTCGAGACGTTTTGGGGCTGTAACTCAAACGATTTTAGCAAATGCCGCTCGCACCCCTCAAGGTCGCCGCGCAAGAAACAGCTCATGGCAAATCGATAGTTCAAGGCGTCGGCATTGGGCAACCCGCCGCTCCGTTTGATTTCGTCAGCCAGCAACTGATGTTCCGCATCACGCAAATCACGGATTTTATTTTCTGAGCGAGCAACATCTTCGGTCAACAACGATCGATCTTGGGGGGACAAGTTTCGTCCGTCGGCGAGACGGCCCTTTTTTTCCTGCAATAACCCTTCCAGAATTGCGGCGAGATTCGTGCGTGGCCCGACAAGATTGGGGCCGACTTTGATCGCAGTCTCGTAGGACTCAATCGCGGCAATCTGATTCCCCTCGTCGGCATAAAGGTCTCCGAGCATCAAGTGGCTTTGCGGCCAGTCGGATTGGGTCCATAAAATTGCACGCCATTCGGCGACAGCCGTCTCCCATTTCTTGGCAAAATCTGTAACGCGATTTTTTCGGCGTAGTGTGTCTGGAATACGCAGTAAAACGCGAGTCGATTCTGATTTGACTGCCGGAGACTCGTGGTCGAGCAAATCCACGACTTCCGTCAACAGCTCGATGAAGTTTTGATCTACCGATTGTTGGCGCAGCAATAGTTCATGTTCAATGCGAGGCAAGGCACCGCGAATCATTTTTGAATCTCTACCTCGTAGAGCGACACGAGCCAATCTCAAAGACTCTGGACTCGAATCGGTTCCGAGGTGCAATAGTGCCGACGCCCGAATCATTGTTGGGAGTGTCAAATCTTCGACTAGGGGGCGAGCAAGCATCGCTCGGTTTTCCGTGCTCGAAAGCAGTTCCGCAAGGTCGTGGTAATAGGTAGTTCGAGCCGGGTGGGGTTGGGCACCATACCATTTGACAAACGCATCACTCATCGCTTGATCGACCTTTTTTAATTCTTCAGCGACGAGCGAATTGCCTTGTTCGGCTTGGATGATCCAGTCGACGAATTGGCGAAGTTTTGGCTGCTCTTCGGCGGGAAGTTTTGTTTTGTCGATATGACAAGCCGTGCAGGCGTTGGGCGTACCGAATTTGACGGACATGTCTGGGCGAGGGGCTCTCAGGCTGTGGTCACGACGAGCATCGACTTCCATATAAGTGGTGTGCGGCATGTGGCACTCGACGCATTGCGAACCCGGAGAACCCGGAGCGTGGTGGTGATGTTCGGGAGTGTCGTATTTTGCAGCCGGGTGTTGGTGACATGAGGTGCAAAGTTGATTGTCGTTGTAGCGGACTCTCAAGGAATGTGGATCGTGGCAGTCGGTGCAGCGAATTCCACTGGCATACATTTTGCTTTGGATGAACGAACCATAAACGTAGTTTTCGTCTCGAACTTGGCCATCTCGATGATAGATCGGATGCTCGAGCAACTGCACCGAAAAATTCTGGTCATAAGGCTCTCCTGCGATCCAAGTATCGCCCAATTTTGTACGTCGCGAGTGGCAGGGGGCACAAGTTTCTACTTGCCGCACATGGTCGGCTGATTTGAGTTGATTGAGACCTAGCCCTTCAGGCTTGTTCCAAGACGCCCACGACGACTTCGCCCATTCGACATGCTGACTCCCAGGTCCGTGGCACGCTTCGCAACTCACGTCAATTTCTGAAAACGTGGTTTGAAAGTGAGCGGATTTGAAATCGAAATTCTTTTGTAAATTCGTGCTGTGGCAGTCCGCGCAAAAGGTGTTCCACGATTGCGTCAACCCCGTCCAATGCAGCGGGTCTGAGGGATCGAGTTTTTCGTCGACATCAGGGGGATTCAGATAGAACCAGCGTTCGTTCAGAGCATCCCAGCTCTCTCGTAAAATTTGGACTCGCCCTAAGCCCGGTTGGCTCGGGTCGGCGGGAGGCTCGATTTCAACCATATACTGTTGCAGCGGAGTGACGCCGAAAACGTATTTCACCTCAAACTCGCTCATTGATCCATCGGGCCCTCCGGTGGTGACCATGTACTTGTCTCCGTCCATGAAGACGCGCGATTGCAAGCCGTAATGCTCGATTGTTGTTCCGTCAAAACGGGCGAGGACGGTTTCAGGACTTGCTCGGTTCATCGCCAAGTTATGATGCGAGTTGGCAAAGAGCTGTGCTTGGTCTTGATGGCAGTCAATGCAGACCGAGCGACCGACATAATGGGCTTCGGTACTTTGCTGGCCCTCGCCTTTGCCAATCGCCAAAAAGTACGCGATTGCCAACGCCAAGGTGAGAACGATTGCCAAGATCACCCAGCGACGACCTTGAAAACGGCGCGGGCTTATTCCCGCCGGGCTCGATTGTTTATCAGTGATTTTTGATTTTTTCATGAATTGACATCTTCGGATTGCATCTTAACATGGTACTCAAGATCGACTCGGCATGTCGATGACCCATGCTGGCTTTTAAGGGTGGATTTTGGCCTATCATCGCGATCCCTTAGTCCTCGCAATTGACAGATGCTTTCCCAATAATGCTGATTACATTTAAAGGTTCGAACATGAAACCTCACTTCACTGGAACACGCTTCAAGTCGAGTTCCGAATTCGCAAGGTGTCTTATCGAATTCGCTGTCGCCTGCCTTTTCGGACCCCTTAACGCAGTTTTGCTTCTGGGGTCACCGAGTCCACAAACCGAAACACCTGAACAAAGGATACTAACTTCGGACGAACGGGAGGTTCTGTACAAGGCATTTCAAGGGGGAATGCATTACCGCATTGCATTTGACAAGGATCCAGACATTGCTCGAAAGGAGTTGGTTGAATTCTGGGAAGCAGGGATTACGCCCAAGAGTTTTGAGAATTTTTTGTCTTACGAGCTAACGCGATTTCGTAATGATCCCAAGATTGGAAATTTGTTGGCACTTGCCATGTGCGAGGTCCTCCAGTTGGAGAGTCTTGAATATCGCTGGCGTGAAAGGTTTTTATTTTCGTTGAGTTATGATTTTAGCTCGCCTAGTGTTAATCAGACCATAGAACTCGTCATGCGTGATCTTGATACGGGAGATGACGACAGGCTTGAGTCCATTCGACAGCGTTTTCTCAGGGTTGCCGACCAAAGGAAGGAGGCCGCGCGAAAGTATGCCACGTTGGATTTCAAGTTTTTGGACACATCAGAAGAGTTTCCGCCTCAGACCGATCCAACGACTCAAGACGATTACGAGAGACTAGGAACGCTGAGGTCTTCAATGGACGCCGCCTTCAAACTCCTCCAAGAAGATCGAGAATTAGAGTTTTACATGTTTTTTATGGAAAGGGTGACCGAAGTCACGGCGGCAAAAAAGGACGGGCTTTTGCCCGATGCCTACTTTCGAAAAATAGTCATCGAGGACCGATTCTCTTGGAACTGGCGACAGCGTAATCACATAGAAGAAATCGAATTATTTTGTGAGACCGAGCCGATTTGGTTTCTCGGTGGGCGATTGGCTTGTTTCATCGACGGGAAAACAGGACGAAAAGCCGTTTGGGCCTACTCGCATGGTCGATGGCGTGTCGCGGACCACTATTTGGGCCTTAGCTATGATTCATGGGTTTTACCAGTTTCTAAGTTTGAATATCTGGATGGCGCAAATCCGAAACTCAACAGCCCTGAGTTGCTCGACGACGCTGAGCGTTCCGCTCTATTGAGGTCTCAAATTGAGAATGCCATCAACCGCCTTGATGAAAGAGAGTATTTTGTTTTCTTCGCGAGTACATTTGACCCAATCTATCTAGCCGGTGGGGTAAATAAGGACATGAAGTCCCTTGACAAGGTCGTCGTGGTCAACGGGAATAAATTGCTTGTTTCGTCAGATCACGCGACTCAATTAAAGGATGATTTGAAGAAGCTTTTGGAGAAAACTCCAGTTTGGGAGGACGCCGGACGAATTGCAGTGTTCGATGAGGAAGGCCTTTCGGAAAAGACTCTTGTTCGGTTTTGGAACGTTCGCTGGGGAACTTGGATGGTGTTTCCTGGGCGATGATGAAAAACCATTCGATCACAATCTCGCGAAGTTCAGCAGGAACCTGACAGCATGTCGAATTTTGAGCGATGTTGGAAAGAATGGTTGGAAAGCCATGGGTTGCCAACTGGCCGTTGTGGTGACGACATCGCTTTAAACTCTGCATGGCGGCACCCAGAATTGCCGGGCGAGTTTTCGTTTGATTGGCGGTTTGGAGTGGGGCCGAAAGTACCGCCCGAGCCTCGCATTTTGTTTTGGCGACCACCGGGGCAAACTGAATTAGAGAAACTCACAAGAAAGAAACTGTTTGCGATTGCCAGTTCCCGAATGGGGAGACGTTTCGACGGTTTGGAAAACTGGATTGCTGCGTTGCGAACGGCAATTTGTGAAATCTATCGCCAAGGACAAGGGATTGTCACCGCAGAGGGAACGAGTACCCATTTGTTTGTCGAGCGGATGGCGGAGCTTTTGCACTTGCCCACGGTCGTACTGCGAGCGATGCCTGAAAGACCAACCCAGAGTTGGTTCGAGCAATTTTCAACGAAGAATTCTACCCCCCAACAATTCTCTCTTAGCCGAAACGCCGTTGATGTTTATTGGACCCCAGTCGGTCCGGGACCATTCGCTGCGGAGAACGAAAGCCTGATTGACTTTGCGATTTTGTCAGGTGCCGATGCAGTTCGTTTACTGGCAGTTCGCGGAAAACAAAATACTTACCGATCAGTATCTACTAGGTTGAAACAAAACTTCGTGGCGGGTGATGTCTGGTTGTTAAGAGATGAATCGATGACATCCAAATCAATTCGCGAGGAGCTTATCGAGCTCGGTGCAGTCGATTGGGTTTTGCGGGGATCGCTCAGTGATGACTTGGACGGAGAGCGGAGAAATAGCCCGGGCGTTGATGTCCTTCGGGCTTCTGAGATTCCCGGAATCGAAAACTACTTGGTCCATTCGACTCGGACTCCCAGCCTTAACCCTCGCAAACTCCTTTCGAACCAAGAGATTGATCGTTTGCTGTTCAAGCAAACATTGGACGACGCCGGGCCACTTTCGGGGTTACTTCGAATCCTGGCGGATGGGTGGTTACGAGGAGGAACCGAACTGTTGCCAGGCTCCTTGCCAATGGTGAGTTGGACGGAGCATCCACTGCCGAGATTGCGAGAATTGCGAGTCTACCGCAAGCATTTGGCTCGTTGGGACTTCGAGCCGTTTGGAATCGCCGTAAAAAGGGAAAGGCTCGCGGAGCTTGGGGCCCGGCGAGTAACCTATTTCGACGACGAATCCTTTCAAGTGATAGCACCGGAAGAAAAGGCGTTTGGTCAGCGGGCAGGCTCGCAAATCGGAGATGAATGGGTTGATTGGACTTGTGAGCGGGAATGGCGATTTTTGGGTGATTTGAACTTGTCGCTCCTAAGTCCTTCAGAAGCACTGATCTTCGTTGGCGATATGGCAAGTGCTCAAATCGTTGCACCTTATTCTCGTTGGCCGGTCGTACTGGTTGATTGAAAAAGTGGAAAATCGGTGTGATGGTTTGTAGTCTGGGCATCTGCGATGGTTTAGAATCGGAGTAGAAGGTCGTCGGGCAGCTTGGTCCACGACAATTTATTTCCATTTTGAGATTGGAGACAACTCATGGCAACTGCAACGTTAGACAAGAAGGTTTCTGTTCCTCGCCCCAAGATCCGGCGAACAGAGTGTTTTATCGATGGAAAGTGGGTAGCCGCACAGAGCGGTAAAACTTTTTCGACGGTTTGCCCGGCAACGGAAGAAAAGATTGCCGATGTCGCGGAGGGGGACGCAGCCGATATTGATTTGGCGGTCAAGGCCGCCCGAAAGGCGTTTGAGCGCGGGCCTTGGAAAACGATGTCCGCTCGGCAACGCGGCAAACTCATGTATCGATTGGCTGATTTGTTGGAAGAGAATCTGGATGAATTGGCGGCACTCGAATCACTAGACAATGGCAAACCGGTTGCCGACGCACGAGCGGCTGATGTACCGTTAACGATCCAGTGTCTGAGGTACTATGCGGGCTTTGCCGACAAAATCCACGGTTCGACGATTCCGATTGACGGTAACTTTTTCTGCTTCACGAAAAAGCATCCTGTAGGTGTCGTGGGGCAGATCATTCCTTGGAATTTTCCGATGCTGATGGCGGCTTGGAAATGGGGACCGGCTTTGGCAGCGGGTTGCACAGTGGTCATGAAGCCAGCAGAACAAACGCCGCTCACCTGCCTTCGCATGGCGGAACTGGCTCAAGAGGCGGGGATTCCCGACGGCGTGCTTAATGTTGTGCCTGGTTTTGGCCCAACGGCTGGGGGCGCGATTGTCGCTCATCGTGATGTCGACAAGGTGGCGTTCACCGGTGAACACTTGACGGCACAGATCATCATGCGAAATGCAGCCGAGACGTTGAAGCGATTGACCTTCGAATTGGGTGGTAAAAGCCCCAATGTGATTTTCGACGATGCCGATTTGGACGCCGCCGTGAAGGGGGCTCACTTCGGGCTGTACTTCAATCAAGGCCAATGTTGTTGTGCGGGGAGTCGCGTTTTTGTTCATGAGTCGATTCATGACGAGTTCGTATCTCGCGTTGCGTCAATGAATCAATCGCGGGTTGTGGGTAATCCGCTTGATTTGAGCACTGAGCAAGGGCCGCAGGTTGACCAAGCGCAGTTTGACAAAATCATGGGCTTGATTGAATCGGGCATCAAGTCGGGGGCCGAATGTGTCACCGGAGGCAAACGCGTCGGCGATCGCGGCTACTTCATTGAGCCGACGTTGTTTGCAAATGTCGATGACAACATGGAGATTGCTCAACGAGAGATTTTCGGACCGGTGATGTCGGTCCTAAAGTTTCGCGATATGGACGAGTTGATTGAACGGGCCAACAATACGATCTTCGGGCTGGCCGCAGCGGTTTGGACCCGAGACATTGGCAAGGCCCACAAGTTTGCGGCGGAAGTCAAGGCCGGAACTGTGTGGGTCAACTGCTACGATGTCTTTGACGCAGCAGCCCCGTTTGGGGGATTCAAGATGTCGGGCCAAGGCCGCGAATTGGGCGAAGACGGCCTGCGTCCGTACTTGGAAACCAAAACCGTGACCATCGCGATGGATTAAATTTTGAATCGATTGAATTCGATGTTGACTGGTAAACAAAATAGCCCGCTCGGTTTCGAGCGGGCTATTTTCGTTTTTAGATGATTCTCAGCAGGTGCTTACAACTCGACAGGTTGGTCATCTGCCGCAGCCGCTTGAGCGTTTTCGATTCGCCGCATCGCAGGCTGCTGAGTTGCCTTGGAGTTCTTTTCATCGTAGTAGTTACCATAGCCATAGCCATAGCCGTAACCGTAACCATTATACGAGTAGCCTGCTCGGTAAGCTCCATAGGTGTATTGGCTGCCGTAACCGGTTTGAGCTCCAACGCCGTTAACCACGACACCCACGATATTGGCACCCAGGTTTCGTAGAACTTCGATAGCTCGCTCGGCACTGATACGAACGTTTTTCTTGATTCTCATGCAGACCACAACTCCATCAACGCGGGTAGCAATCGGGCATGGATCGGTTACCGCCAAAAGTGGTGGCGTGTCAATGATGACGAAGTCAAATTCGCTGCGGAGTTGATCGATCAAGAGCTTCACTTGTGGTGAAGACGCCAGCTCGGCAGGGTTACTTGGTTTCATCCCGCAAGGAAGAATCGAGAGACCTTCGATTTCGCTGCATTCATACACGACGTCTTTCCAGAATGATTCGCCGCTCAGAACGGTGGCAAAGCCTTCTTTCGCATTAACACCGAAAATCTGTCCGACGCGAGGCCTTCGCATATCGGCATCAAGCAGCAATACTTTTTTACCTGATTGAGCAATAGAAACTGCGAGATTCGCTGCCGTCGTTGATTTCCCGTCACCCGGGGTTGGACTGGTTACTTGAATCACCGTACTCTTGCTGCCGCGAGCACTGAAGAACAATGCAGTTCTGACGGCACGGTAAGCCTCAGAAACTTGAGATTTCGGTCGGTGGTAGGTACAAACTGCGGGCTCGATTGATGAGTTTTCGAGCTGGTACCGTTTGGCTTGGCTGATGACTGGAATGTGCCCGATGAGAGGCATTCCGAGAGCCCGAATGATTTCATCTGGGTTGTGGAAGGTTTTATCTGCCAGGTCAACAAGGCATCCCAAGCCGAATCCAAGCAGAGCACCGACAAGCCCTCCGATTGCCAAAACGATCGGAAGAATTGGCCAAACCAACTCGCCTTGTGATGGCTCTTGTTGGATCTCAAAAATAAAGCCGGATTGAGCGAATTTCTCCGCATCCAACTTACCGGTTGGACTTAGTTGATGAATCTGGGTTTGAATTTCGTTGAGGTTCTTGCGGATCAAATTTTCTTCTTGTTCTAACTTGATTCGAGCTTGTCTCAATGTTGCTATTTTTTCCACATTGGCCAACTCGAATTGTTGTTCCATCAACAAATCTTGAAGCAAAAGCTGTAACCTTTCAATATCATTATTGAAGTCCTCAATGCGCCATTCAAGAATTTGTTGGGGCGGAAATTGCACGATGCCGGATGCGGGTATTTCTTGCTCAGCGAACGCTTTTCGCTCGTCCAAACTCTTTTTGAGGCGAACAAGTCGTTTTTCAATGGCCTCATATTTTGGATGACCAGGACCGTAACGATCTCTGATCAAATCAAGTTCCCCTTCAACAGACATGACGGAATTTTCCAAATTCTCGTAAATACGAGCACGGTCGAGTTGATCTCGAGGGTTTTCTTTTTCGACCGTAAGTTCACGCCCCTGGACCAATTTCCAAACTTCCTTCTCCATTGATTCCGGTCCCTCTTGGATCGCTTGAATTAAGCGATCACGCAAGGTTGTTGCCGTAGCAAGCCGTTCTCTAGCGTCAGAAATCTTAGGCCCCAAAGCCTTGACGTTGACGGAATGGAGGTCAGCTCCGTTCGTGTCTCTAGGAACAATTAAGTCATCATTTGCCAACGCCAAAATCGCATTCTCGGCGTCTTTAAGTCTCTGTTGATAAACGATTTGCTGCTCTTTGTATTTGTCGATCGTACTGGTCGTTTCATGAGCGTACTTCTTTTCCAAAGTTTGTCGGTAGGTTTCCGTAATGTTGTTTAGAACAGAAGTGGCGTCGGCAGCACTGGCCGCACGAAAGTAAACCGTGAACAGGAATGGGTCTTCTTTTTCAGGAAGGGCTTCCAAGTTTTTGATGATCGTTTTAACTGTATCATCGCGGCTCATCGAGGCAAACGAGCTCTTGGTGTACAACTGGTAGGTCTCACAAGCGTGTTTAATTAATTCGGGCTGCACGAGATATTTGTCGTGCCGAGTGGGCAGGATTTCGGCAGCACTGGGCAAGGCTTGGTTGACGCCGTATTGACTGTAGCGAAGGAACGCCTGGTCCTTCGGCTGAATGGAAAATTTTGCCACCGATTGATAACGCGATGGAGTCTTGTACTGATAGAGAGTTCCCAGGAGCAGACCGCTAAGCAATCCCAAGAACACAATCCATTTGCGACGGTTTAAAATTCCCCAAAAATCGAATTTCGATTCTGTCGGGAAATCCGGCATGCCCATCATTGGGGGCGCAGGTTGAGAACTAAGTTGGTTTGACATCGTACAGACCGAAGCTCCGAAAGTAAGCTGAGAAGTAGTGCGCGAGGAAAACGGCCCAAGATCGCGATCACTCAAGCCGCCTATAGCATTTCCTCCCAATATACCAAGAAATCGAGTTTTCTCAACAGTTTGGTCGCTGCAATTCGGATTTCCGATGCAGGAATCCCTATGGGGGGTGGTGAAAACCGCAGAATAGGAAAACTTTTCCTGGTCCGATTCTGTTTCCCAAAAGAACGCCTCGACGCCCCTCTCGAATTGGACAGTTGGTGCTGCTACATTTTGAGGCATGACCATTACACCAATGATGCGACAATACGAGAACGCCAAATCCGCTTGCGGTGACGCAATATTGCTCTTCCGCATGGGGGATTTCTACGAACTTTTCCATGACGATGCGAAAATCGCTGCAAAAATCTTGGGTTTAACGCTGACCAGCCGAGATAAAGGTGAAAACCCCGTCCCCATGGCGGGATTCCCCCACCATCAATTGGACGCATACCTCGGGAAACTCATTCGCGCCGGACACCGGGTGGCCGTTTGCGATCAAGTGGAAAATCCTCAAACGGCCAAAGGGCTCGTTCGCCGCGAAATCACGCAAATCGTCTCTCCAGGAACGATCACCGAAGGATCGCTTCTCGATCCCAGCGAAAGTAACTATTTGGCCGCTTTGGTTCGGGGTGCCAAAGACGCACAGTCTCAAATTGGCATAAGTTGGGTCGATTTATCTACGGGACTGTTCGCCGCAACCATAGTGCCCGAGGATTTATTAAGAGACCTTCTCGAACGGCTACACCCCAGCGAAGTTTTGTTGGGGCAAAATCAAAAGGAGATACTGGGCCAGTTCTTAGGGCAGACCGCCGTGACCACTCGCCCCGACTGGTCGTTCGGCGAAAAGCGAGCTGTCGAGAGTCTTTGCAAACAGTTTTCGGTCGCGACTTTGGACGGATTTGGATTCCTTGAAAGTGACACGTTGGCATTGCAAGCCGCAGCTGGTGTCATCGACTACCTCCGAGATAGTCAATCGTCATCGCTGGAACACATCGTTCGACTTGCACCCTATCGACCGGGCGATGTTGTCGAAATTGATCAAGCGACTTGGCGAAGTCTCGAAGTCACAAGGACGATTCGAAACGGAGATCGCAAGGGCTCATTGTTCGATGTCCTTGATCGGGCCGTAACCCCCATGGGAAGTCGCCTACTGGGACAATGGTTGTCCGCTCCCCTACGCGAACCGGCGAAGATCAACGAACGTCTCGAAGGCGTTAGTGAATTTGTGAACAATCCATCGCGGCGCAACGAAATCCGACAACAATTGCGGAGCGTTTTTGATTTGGAGCGAGTGGTAGCGAGGGTCGTTGCAGGGCGTGCAGGGCCGCGAGACCTAAAGCAAATTGCAAAATCGTTGAGCCAACTTCCAACCATTCGCGGACAACTGCAAGGTTTTCAATCGTCGTTACTGGCGAATTTGTATCGCGATTTTGAACTGCTGCCTGAATTGCGAGAACAACTTGAAACGTCTTTGGTAGACGATTGCCCTTTGCAAACTTCAGCCGGTGGGTTTATTCGCGACCACTACAATGCGGAGCTCGATCATTTGCGGCAACTCGCTCAAGGAGGCAAACAGTGGATCGCCAACTATCAACAAAAAATCACTGCCGAAACCCAAATCCCTAATCTCAAGATCGGATTCAACAAGGTGTTCGGCTACTACCTTGAGGTAACACAGTCGCACCAAAGCAAAGTTCCCAATTATTTTATCCGCAAGCAGACGCTCAAAAACGTCGAACGCTACATCACACCTGAGCTAAAAGACTATGAAGAAAAAGTGCTCTCCGCCGATGAGCAATCAATCGGGCTCGAATTGCAACTTTTTGAGGAGTTGAAATCCATAACGCGAGCACAAGCGGCAACACTCAAACGGATTGCGGATCGCCTTGCCCTTATTGATCAGTTATGCGGCCTCGCACAGTTAGCAGCCGATCAAAATTATTGTCGACCGGACGTTGATGATGGCGATGAAATTGAAATCATCGAAGGGCGCCATCCGGTTTTGGACATTTTACAACCACTCGGAGCCTTCGTCCCCAACGATACACATTTGAACGAAACAGCAGGGCTCATCCATTTGATTACGGGCCCGAACATGGCGGGAAAAAGCACCTACATTCGCCAGGTTGCATTGTTGACGCTGATGGCCCAGATCGGAAGTTTTGTTCCAGCGAAATCCGCACGAATCGGCGTCGTTGACCGAATCTTTGCGCGAGTTGGGGCCAACGACGAATTGTCTCGAGGCCAATCAACTTTTATGGTCGAAATGACAGAAACGGCGAGGATTCTCAACACGGCCAGTCGACGGAGCCTGGTGATTCTTGATGAGATCGGACGCGGAACGAGTACTTACGACGGGGTTTCGTTGGCTTGGGCCATCGTCGAGTTCTTGCACGAGCATTTGCAATGCCGAACATTATTTGCAACCCACTACCACGAAATGACTGCGTTGTCAGAGACTTTTCAACTCGTCAAAAATTACAATGTTTCAGTTCGCGAGTGGAACGACAAAATTGTGTTCCTCCACAAAATTATTCCTGGTGCCGCTGATCGCAGTTACGGTATACATGTCGCAAGATTGGCCGGTGTTCCCGATTGGGTCAATCGCCGCGCCGAACAGATACTGGAGAAACTAGAGTCCGGCCGAAACGATGATCAGCAAATGGCTCGTTCGGCAACCCGACGAAGTGGCGAGTTTCAAATGACCCTGTTTGAAATCACCGACCATCCATTGATCGAAAAAATTCGTCGCATCGACCCCAACCACGTGACCCCCATTCGGGCCTTGGAGATGTTGCAGGCTTGGCAACAAGAGCTTTTGGAGACTTCAAATGGAAACGACAATCATCCCAAAATTCGTTAGAGCTGCCACTTTTCGTTTTGCATTTTTAGCGATTTTCGGTGCCGCGACCATTTTTTGGTCAAGTGAATTGGTGGTGGCGAGTTCTGTTCAAGATGTCGCTGATCAAAGGCAAGATAATCAGCAGGAAGCTCAAGATGAAGGAACGGATACTTCCAAGCAATCTTTAACCCTTGGTGAAAGGCTCGAACGTCTTAGTCCCTCGATTAACCGTCTGCGCCCCGTTGCCTACCGCTATCGAGCCGATCAAGAAATTCTTGATCGCTATTATTTGGTCGAGCTTTCCCCAACCCGTTTTGCAAGAATGAGGCTTTTCCATGACGCTTGGCTGAAAGAATCTGAAACCCTGAATGTCGCTGAATTGACGGAGGAAGAACTCGCGGATCTTCAACGCTTGCGAGACCGAATCGAAAGAAACATTGATTCGATTGAATCGCAAGAGAAGAGGTGGCAACAAGTCTCGCCGTGGCTCCCTTTTGCGACCTCAATCATTTCATTGGCTGAGTCGCGTCAGACGGTAGTCTCGATTGATCCTGTTAAAACCGCTGCTCACGTCCAGCAAATCGCGGATATTGCAAACCAAGCACGGACAAACCTTGCCGACATAAATTTGAGCGAATGCGGGAGCAAGGACGATGCCGACGCTATCCAAGCCGCCGGCATTGAATGTGCCAATCTAAAAAAGGTGCTTCAAGGATGGTTTGATTTTTACAACAGCTACGATCCAGGCTTTACCTGGTGGGTCAAACGGCCCTTCGAAGACGCGACCAAAGCGCTCGCAGACTACGAAGGAGAACTAAAGGCGAGTGTGAAAACACTTGAGAATGCTGAGCAGGAGGCCGCCGGCGAAACACCTTCAGCGGAAAACAAAACGGAACGATCAAATATCCTTTCTAAGCCGTTTGATTTTGAAGTTCCCCCGGTTCTCGTGTGGCCTTCATCCAGAGAACCAAAGTTTGATGATCAACCCAATCTAACCGAATTGATGACTTTGGTTCCCAATCGCATGGCGCCCATTATTTCGGAATTTGAAAAAGAATTTGGCGGAACGCGTCGAGGTGGACGGGGAGGTAGCGATGCGGGTCGCAATGATGATCAGACCGAACGCCGCGAAAAGATCAAAAACTGGTTGACGGCCTTGGAGCAACTTCCCTACGACGACTATCTCGTTGGAGATCAAGTTGACTACCATTTACTGCGTCATCACCTGCTCAATCGATTAAAGCGATTAGAAATGCCGAACCTTCCCGGCCAAGAAGTGACGGGGCAATCGGGGATTCGGGGGCGCCCTATCGGACGAGAGGCTCTGATGCTTGAACTCGAGCGGGAGATGATCCCCTATGAACCAGAAGAGCTAATCGAAATCGCGGTGCGCGAGTTGGCTTGGTGCCGGAGTGAACTCGTCAAGGCTGCTCAGGAAATGGGATACGGTGAGAATTGGCGTGATGCGGTCGAAGAGGTCAAGCGGATGTACGTTGCTCCTGGAGAGCAGCCATGGCTGGTCCGCCAATTGTCGGATGAGACAGTCGCCTATCTACGCGAACACGATTTGGTTTCTATTTTTCCACTTGCCAATGAGACTTGGCGGATGCGGATGATGCCCTTGGAGCAACAATTGATCACGCCATTTTTTACTGGTGGAGAGGTGGTGTCTGTGGGATTTCCGACGAACGCCATGACGCACGAGGCTAAACTTCAAAGCCTCCGAGGAAACAACATTCCATTTTCACGAGCAACCGTGCATCACGAGTTGATCCCCGGACACGGACTTCAGCAATTTATGACCACTCGATACGGCACACATCGAGGAGCTTTTGGAAGCCCTTTTTGGACAGAGGGCTGGGCGTTGTACTGGGAAATGCTCTTGTACGAACATGGCTACGTTGTCGCACCTTCTGACCGAGTTGGCTTTATGGTTTGGCGGTCGCATCGTTGCGCCCGAATCGTGTTCTCATTGAGTTTTCATTTGGGACTGATGAACCCCGACGAATGCGTAGACTATTTGGTTGAGAATGTCGGATTTGAACGACTTGGCGCGGAGGGTGAGGTCCGCCGTTCCTTTGGGGGAATGTACCCTCCACTTTACCAAGCTGCCTACATGGTCGGCGGTTTGCAGTTCCGAGCGTTGGAACGCGAGTTTGTAAAAAGCGGCAAGATGAGCCACCGTGAGTTCCACGATTTTATATTAAGGCAAGGCCGCATCCCCGTGCCAATGATTCGCCGTTTGTTGCTTGACCAAACATTTCCCCGCGACGAACTCGAGCCTTGGCGATTCTACGACCAATGACATCAATGAATGTTGTCACTGTAAGTTGGTCAGTGGGCTGGATTCGATTGATTGGGTCGAAAACTCTCACTTCGTCGCGAAGATCAGAACTGGCACACCAAATTGACATCTCATTAGCAACCGACTCGGCACGAATCTCCGAAAAAATTGGACGCCCTGTAAAAATTTAATCTTGGCTAGGACGACGAAGGAGGCCGGCGGAGGAATCGATGTACTTTTTCTGCCGTTGCTTTGCGGCTTGGCGTCCGTCTGACTGAAGTTGAGACTCCACATCTTCATGTAGTGCGTTCGTAAACCGACAACGCAGCACTTCCAGCCGGAAATGGATGTAGTCGGCAAGGTCCTCGGCGATCGTTCCTTGGACAAAACCCACCATTTGATCGCGGGTAGGAACTCCAATTTGATTTTGCCGCCAAATCTCGCTGAGCGTATGAACACCGGCATCGCGCCGTTGGTTGATTTGCGCGAGACGCTGCAACAATTCGCGGTCGATCTTGAGTTGTGCCTCAAGTTCATTCGCTCGCGCCGGGTCCAACGACTCGTCGATGTACGCTTCTAAATCTGATTCAGTAAAAGGGATCGCCATTCGTCAAGTTCACCAAGGGTGCTGCGTTTTTTAGGTACGCCTGTCGTTCAAGCATTTTAACGCATCAAAACAACCTCGGCTACTGCTGGAACCCTTTCCCTACATCCGCTTCTCAACTTTAACAACCACCAAAACGATTCGTAAGGGGTTTTGAACGGCGAAGCCTATTGATTGCCTAGTTCGACCGCTCGGCGTGTGGCTGACTCAACAGCGGCGATGACGGAACTGCGAAATCCGTGGGCGTGTAACTCATGTAGACCGTGGCTAGTGGTTCCTGCGGGACTGGTGACTTGATCCCGCAATTCCGCCGGATGCCGTCCGACCTCGCGGAGCATCTCGATGGTCCCCGTCAAAGTCTGCATGGCCAACTCGCGAGCTACCGGACGAGGAAGTCCACATTTGACACCGCCGTCGATCAACCCTTCCAAAAACTCCAAAACGTAGGCCGGGCCGGAACCAGACAATCCCGTCACAGCATCCAGTTGCCACTCGTCGACTTCGACAACGGTCCCGACTCGCTTTAACAGGGCAATCGTGGTTTCATAAATTTCGCTGGGGACATTGGAGTTTCGAGCAATCGCCAAAGCCCCTTGGCAAACCAACGCCGGTGTGTTCGGCATGACTCGCAGGCAGCGTTTGTTCCCAGAAAGCTGCATAAGTTTTTCCAGCGAAATGCCGGCGACAATTGAGACGAGTGTCGTGTCCGACTGGGGGAACGGACCTTGAGCGAACACAGCATCGACGACTTGTGGCTTGACCGCCAAAAATACGAGATCGGAATCGGAGTAGACTTCCAAGTTATCAACTACCGTTCGCGCATCGGGGACTTGGCGTTGAAACTGCTTACGAGCCGCACTGTTGACATCGCTGGCGGTGATCGATAGGGATTTATCGCCCCGCAAAAATCCCTTGGCCAATGCTTGGGCCATTTGACCGGCCCCAATAAATCCGATTTTCATCAACTGATTCTCCTAGCCTTCCAATCACTATGCATCAAGTTGGCTCCTTGACCGAAGTGGTCGCGATGGAATCAAAGTCCAAGTAGAACGTCTCGTCCGCAGGTCTCAGCGGACGATTCAGCCACAATGGACGACGCAGATTATTCGGTCCAGGCGCAGGTCGAGTTAACTCCATCCAGCGACGGTAGACTTCAAAAGACTTTTTCGTATCAACTTGAACGTCGCCGTACCTGTCGTCGGCCAAGGCTCGCTCCAAACGGACCTTTTGATGCCAACAATGCATACCGCTGATCGGATCGGGTTGAACCGGGAACGTCAAATTCTGATGAACGCCGCCGTCCTTCCAAAAGATTCTCGCCGAATCAGGATCGTCGCTTTGGTAGGGTTCGACCCCCTCTCGCAACCGCATTGTCCACACGCCATTCTGTTCGGAAATGTCGACCAAATTCATCGCCCAACGATTGGCAGAGGGATCTTGCGGACGACGCCAGCGACCAAGATGATGCGAGCAAGCGACGATTCCAGGCTTGATGCTCTCTGTAATCCAAACCCGGTCGACAAAATAGCCGATCTCCGTCGAAACACGCAGCAGTTCGTCGGCTTTGACGTTCAAAAACTCGGCATCTGATGGGTGAATCCACAACGGGTTGCGGTTCGAAATCTCCGCCAACCACTTGGCGTTTCCGCTCCGCGAATGGATCAGCGTTGGGAGTCGGAAGGTCGGCGTCAACACAAATTCGTTTTTTGTTCGGTCGATTTCCTTGGGGTGGATATGCGAGCGGATGTATTTCACCGTGGCGTGTTCCGGCCAACCCCAATCTCGCATGGTGGTTGAGTAGATTTCTTGTTTGCGAGACGGGGAATTAAAACCGACTACCGCTTGCCCATTGACTTCGACGCCGATGGTTTGTTCGCCGCTGCGGATCAATCCTGTTTCGGGGTCGATACTTGCCTGCTCGACCTGCTTGTTACCGAGCGGCGTGAGATGCTTTTGATAGGCGTGTTCTTCAATCAAAAACGCTCCGTACCGACGCATATAATCCAGCGGCGAGAGACCCTCCGTCGCAGCGTGTTTTACCAATTCCGGAATTTGCTCGAAGATAAATTGGTAATACTCGTCGATCGTGATCTTTTCGTTTTCACGGTAGGGTGACAAGAAGTGTTTCCGAACACCGAGCGATCCGTCAGGGTCCATCCGCCAGGAAAGTTCAATCCAAAATTCATCCTCCTCCCAGACCTCGCCGGGGTTGGCTTGGTAGGTAAACTCGACCGGCTCCCCGCGTCGCCGAGCTGCCTCGCGTAGGATCGGTTGACGAAACGCGATCCAGCGCCCGCTGTCGGTTTCGTAACTATTAAAGTCATGCCGCTCGCTGGCGTGTCCCATCGGTAACACATAGTCAGCGAAATAAGCGGTCTCGTTCCACGTGGGCGTCAAAGCGACGTGCAAACCGATTTTCGTTTCATCGCTCAACATTTCGATCCACGAAAAACCGTCGGGGTAGCTCCAGACCGGATTGAAGACTCGCGTGAAGTAAGTGTCGATTCGTCCCCGGCCTTCTTTGAGGAAGTGGGGGAGTAAAAAACTCATCTCATAATGAGCGAGCGGAAACTCGTTGGGGAAGTGAAGTTTGTTCCAAAACTGCTGCGCCGGGGGAGAGTCGAAGACCTTCGGTTTGACTTTGTTCCAGCCGCTTGGGGACG
Organism: Pirellulaceae bacterium; assembly: GCA_019636375.1. Taxonomy (GTDB): domain Bacteria; phylum Planctomycetota; class Planctomycetia; order Pirellulales; family Pirellulaceae; genus BJ22. The sequence goes on from JAHBXS010000001.1 coordinate 586,750, forward strand.
TGCCGCCTTCGGTCCCGACGCTACCGGTCAAGACGTTGAGCAGATGCAGAGCGCGAGAAACGCTCCAGCCACCCAGATTTCCACTCGCTGCGCTTCGCCAATTATGTGTCGCCAGTCGCGTCCCCGCGCGAGCAACCTCAGCGGCGACCTCACGAATTTTTCCGGCAGGAACCCCCGATTCAGCTTCGGCAAATTCGGGCGTGTACTCCGCCAAATCTTCTTCGAGTGCGGCAAGGAACTCGTCGAGGTTCTGCGGACGAGACGGGTGAAGTTCGTTTAGATAAGTCTTCCAGTTCACCCAGTCGTGTAAGAACGTGCGATTGCAGACGTTTTTCTCCAAGAGCAACTTGGCGATCGCCAACAGAACGGCGACTTCGCTCCCCGGTTGAGTCGGCAACCAATAATCGGCCACGCTGGCCGTGTTTGAAAGACGCGGATCGAGGACACAAAGTTTCGCTCCCCGCAGTTTTCCTTCGATGATTCGCTGGGCATGCGGGTTGAAGTAGTGGCCCGACTCCAAGTGAGCACTGATCAGCAAAATAAAATTGGCGTTGGCGTGATCGGGGGACGGACGATCGTAGCCTTGCCAAATCGCGTAACCTAGCCGAGCACCGGCGCTGCAGATGTTGGTGTGGCTGTTGTGGCCATCAACACCCCAGGCTTGCAATACACGTTCGATGTAGTTTTCGTGACCAGGTCGTCCGACGTGGTAGACGACCTCGTTGTTCCGTTTCTCGCGAAGAGCCTGAGCGATGCGTCCGGCGATGTCGGTCAGGCATTCTTCCCAAGAGACTCTTTGCCACTCTCCTGCCCCCCGTTTCCCCTTGCGTTTCAGGGGATACAGGATTCGGTCGCGGTCTTGGATTTGGTTGATCGTCGCCGGGCCCTTGGCGCAGTTACGTCCACGGCTGCCGGGATGATAGGGGTTCCCCTCGAAGCGGCGAACTTCACCGGTGGCCTTGTCGACATAACCGAGCAGCCCACAGGCCGACTCGCAATTGAAGCAAGTTGTCGGCACGATCTGATATTCTTTCGTAACGGGTGCGGGCCACGCCTTTGCTTCGTACTCGATCCAATCGTCCCAGCGCTCTGGAGGAGGACTGGTCGCCAAATCGGCAACTTGCAGAACCGGGAGTTCCGCAGGACGTTCCGGCAATTCCAATTCGGGGATCAGTCCCAACGAGACCGCCAACTGTTCGACCCAACTTCGTTTTGACATTTTGTTCATAAATAATGGCTTCGTAAAATGCAGGCCGAATTTAGCTCAAGGGTAATTTTTGTGGCACATAAACCAGCAGATGCTGCGAGATGTAGACACCAACCAGGGCCAACAAACCGGCAAGCGGGAGGCTCCAACCCATTCCAATCGACCAGGCAAGGATCGGTACAATCCCCGCCAATAGAAAACTCCCAGCCCAATACATTCGAGAATAGGGGCCTTTGAAAATTGCTTTCGCGGTTTTTTCAGCGGCAGCCGACGAATGGGTGAGGAACATATCGATGAAATCGCATGCCAGATGAATCACTGCAGCCGCAGCCATCATGGCGGCTACGAACCAAGGCCAATTTCCAACCATCGTTGATCCAAATGAGAAGTCTTTCGAGAACGGAGCCAGAATCGCCAAAACACCAGCACCTAGCAAAACACTATGGGCAAACATTTGAAACGGCAACACGGGCGATTGCCAATAGTCCCGACCCTTGGCCTGCGCAAACAAAAATGCGGTGTAAACAGCCGTCGCCAACCCCGCTAAAAACACAACGCAATTGATTAAGCCGGATGACCAACCGAGAATGGCCAACCCCGCATAGATCGGCAACACCAATCCAAACGCCGTGATGATGTACGCTCCACGAACCAACCAACTTCGCCACTGGGGACGTAACAACACATACAAGAATCGACGCGGCTGCTCCAAATCAATCGTCAACAGCCCACCGGTCAGCGCTAAAAAAATCAGCCCGATCATTGCCGCCATCAGGTGCAATCCCGGTCGATCGGCGATCAACCCGAAAAAGGTCGCGGCGGTGGAAACCATGACCGCTCCCGCCGCGATTCCCTTGGTCCATAAATAGGCAGTCACTTGCCAGCCCCAAGTCACTCCTTTTTGCGGGGCGTCGTAAACGCGGCGCGGCGCACCAGCCAACGACTCGCGAATCGATTGAACGGTGTTGAAAATCGTACTGGTTGTCTCACCTAGCGACAGCCAATCTCCTAGACGATCGAGCGGATGACGTAAATCATTTTCGGCAAGGTCAACATGCTGCGCAACACCTCGGTTTTGTTGTCCCCACAAGTTTTCTGAGTTAACTTCCGTGGCCAGCGGATCGAGCGATGCCACATCTCCATCGATATAGAACAGCGCCGGTTGCGTCCCCTTTTCCACTTTACGCGCCGTCACCTGATGGCGACTTTTGAGTTTCGAGATTCGCGAATCCGGATCGTTAAGATCGCCACTGATGATCGCTTGTGTCGGACAGACCACTACACACGCTGGCTCCAAGCCGACATCAATCCGATGGGCACAATAATTGCACTTGGCAGCCGTGTGCGTTTGGGGGTCGATGTACAAGGCGTCATAGGGGCAAGCCTGCATACAGGCCTTGCAACCGATGCAGCGGCGGTTGTCAAAATCGACGATCCCGTCTTCGCGGCGGTAGAGTGCCGTCACCGGGCAGATTTCAACACAGGGAGCATCGTCGCAATGGTTGCAACGCATCACGGAAAACAAACGGCGTGAATCCGGAAAGACCCCTTTTTCAATGTACTTGACCCACGTTCGGTTGACCCCGACAGGCACTGAATGCTCTGACTTGCAGGCGACCGTACAAGAGTGACAGCCAATGCAACGTCGATTGTCAATGATAAATCCGTAATTCTTCGCCATTCGTGCCTTTTAAGTCCATCGTCTCTAAGCCTCAATCAATCCAAGCGAGAGAGACTATGATAGAGGGACATTTTCGAGATTTCAACTTGAGGGACGGCCAAGTAGGCCTTGATCCTAAGCCTTAGTGTCAACATTGATTGGCACGCGGGAAGTCTTCACGAATTGAAAAAATCCTCGGTATCGTTCAAAAAAAATGGCTGACACGAGTCGAATAGTCGGTTTCTTTCGGGGTTCATTCGTCGTATACTTGTTGCGGGGCGAAAACTTCATGGAGAAGACAATGGACCGGCATTGGCGATTGGACGGTTTGGCAATTGTTCTGTTTTTGACTTTCGTGGGTCTCTGTTCTTTTGGAACTCGGGTTGTAATTGCCCAAGGTCTCAATACCCAGTCAGCCAACCAGTCAACCGTCAGTGACCCGAATCAGGCTCTTAAATTCGGAGAGTTCCCGACGGCTTTGCAGGCGGCTCAGTCCTTGCCGCACGTACAACGCGACAACGCACTCGCTCGTATTTCTCAAGAACAGTTTCGGGCCGGTGCCTACCGCGCGATGTGGAATACGGCGGACCAAATCCAAGACGACCGCACCCGCTCGCGGACGATACTGGGACTCGGGCAAAACGCGCGTGGACCGTCCAGCGATGGATTCGTTCCGACAGGTCCTCTTGGTGGAGCGGGCGGAATCACGCTTGGTGATTTTTTCCCCTTGATCAATTTGATCCAGCAAACGATTGCTCCAGATGATTGGACAACGACCCAAGGTGAGGGGACGATTATGCCTTACCTCACAGGAGTTTACGTCAACGGCGCCGGTGAACTTCGACGCTTGTCAATTCAGCATAACGCTCAACTCCCCCGCTTCAACCGCCAGCAAAATTTGGCGAGCCATCCGGTATTCACTTCGACGAAAATGCGGAAGGTGTCGTTGGTTCAATTAGAACGACGCTTGCAACAATTGGCTGCCCAGGGCCAACCGATTCCGGGTGAGATGAAAAACCTTGCCGGCATCTACGATTTGCAATTTTTAATTGTCGATCGCGAGAATCAAGACATTTTAATTGCCGGTCCTGCTGGCCCTTGGAAGACTAACGACGAAGGGGTGGCGGTCAACGTCGAAACGGGGCGCCCGGTGTTGCAACTTGATGACCTCGTTGTCTGTTTGCGGAACGTTTGGTACGACGGTGGACGGTTTGGCTGCGCGATCACGCCTCGCGAAGAAAACCTTAAACAGACCCAAGGGTTTCTGCGAGACACAAAACTCAAAGGGACCGCCTTTCGCCGAGAACTACAAAAGGTCGTTGGCAGCCAGGACATCGAAGTTTTTGGAATCCCCGACAACTCGTCGACCGCCCATGTTTTGGTCGAGGCGGACTACCGCATGAAGTTGATCGGGATGGGGCTCGAGGATTCGATCCCGTCAGTGCCGAGTTATTTTGAAACAGCCCTCAAATCCCCGACTGCCGCGCCCGATTTAGATGTCGCCCGCTGGTGGTTCACACTGAATTATGACGGGGTAGCGACGAACGATGACCGTTCGATTTTTCAAATGCTCGGCACCGGCGTGAAGGTGTTGAGCGAGACGGAGTTGTTGAGTGCCCAAGGCGAACGCATTCACACCCATCAATCGGTCGGTCCTACTAAAAAATTTGCTGAAGATTTTACGGCCCATTTCGACAAACTTGCCGAAAAGTATCCAATTTACAATCAGTTGCGAAACGTCTTTGATCTGGCATTGGTTTGTTCTCTGATCCACCGAGAACGCCTGGCCCAAGAGGTCAATTGGAATTTGACTTATTTTGGACGACCTGAAGATGAATCGCTCCAATATGGTACTCAGGAATTGCCTGTACCAAAGCTTGTTGACTCCATTATCAATCACGACACGAAGCTCCTACAGCAGAACGGAAAATCTGTTCGCCAAGACATGATTGGTGTGAGCGGAGGCGTCGCATGCGAGATTGCCGAACTAATTTCGACCACAGTTTTTAGCAAGATGGCCGCGACACAGGTTTCTCCCCGACCCACTGGCCGGGACACGTTTCTCGATCGCGCCTGGTGGTGGAACGATTGATTGGAATCGTTCTTCAATCCTCACGATTGGAATAATTCGTTCAATCGGACTATGAGGCTTGGGTGGATTCACTAAGACCGAATTCTCGGCATGATGGCTTTGACAGATCACGATTTGAGGCCGATTCTTCTGAAAGACGCTTCGTCTAAGATCCTGATTTCAAATCATATCCTCTTTCCAGTCGAATCTCTATGCAAGCCGCTTCAGCCCCTCAATCAGCAGACTCCGATGCCAAATTAAATGAACTGTTGTCGCGGTTGAACAGTTTGACGTCGGGTCAGAAACCAAAAACTGAAGCCGAGAACCGCCCTGTAGTTCATCCGTCGGGTGATGTTTTTGTCCCGATGGCCCCAAAGAATTTCCACGAAGCTGGGACCAACGAAGCTTTGGTGGAAGAGTTGGTCTCAAAATATTTGCTCGCTTGCGGTGAAGCCACAATTCGTCAAATTTCCAGTCAAGTGAAATTGCCCTATCCGCTCCTTCAAGAACTTGTCACGAAAATGAAATCCGAACAATCGCTCGGCTATGTTGGCCAAGCGACTGCCGGCGACTACATTTGTCGATTAACTGAACCTGGGAGAGAAAAAGCACGACGATTTTCGGCAAGTTGCACTTACTATGGCTCCTGTCCGGTCCCCTTCCGCTCGTATGTTCAAAGCGTGACTGCACAGACGATTAACAACCAGTCACCTAATGTGGAAGACCTTCGCCGGGCCTTCAGCGATTTGTTGATCGACCCAGAAACCATGCGAAAATTAGGACCGGCCGTCAACAGCGGAAAAGGGATGTTTTTGTACGGTTACCCGGGAAACGGTAAAACCAGTATCGCGGAACGTGTTACTCGATCTTTTGGTCAGACCATTTGGGTTCCCCGCGCAATTCAAGTTGACCGAGACATCGTGCGTCTCTTCGACCCGATGAACCACGAAGAGATGCCCTTTCACAAGGGGGACGGGTTATTGCAAGACGATTCGATTGATCAACGCTGGGTGAGAATCCGGCGTCCAACAATCGTCGTCGGTGGCGAATTGCGATTGGAACACTTGGAACTACAGTACAATCATTCATCGGGAACAACGGAAGCTCCCGTACAAATGAAAAGCAATTGCGGAACGTTGGTCATCGACGACTTCGGACGGCAGCAATGCACCGTCGATGAATTGTTGAATCGATGGATTGTTCCATTGGAAAAACGGTACGACTATTTGAACACGTCCAGCGGAAAGAAAGTCCAAGTTCCCTTCGATCAGTTGGTGATTTTCTCAACCAACTTGGAACCAAAGGACCTCGTTGATGACGCCTTTTTACGCCGGATTCCATACAAAATCGAAGTCCCTAACCCTAGCCGCCCATATTTCGAAAAACTATGCGAAATCATGTGCCGAGTTGTTGGCTGCGAGCATAGACCGGAGGTCATCCAATACCTGATCGAAACGCATTACTTGCCGAAAAACCGGCCGTTCAGAAACTGTCATCCACGCGATTTGTTGTTGCAAATCAAAAACTATTGCAAGTACAACAAAATTCCGTTCGAAATGACCAATGAACTGATGGACTTTGCGGTCGACAATTACTTCTCGATCATGTAGTTGATCGAAAGGCTCTGAACTCCTGGTCTGGAGTAGAGAACTCTCGTGCTTTTGCATCAATCATTTGCTGGGACCGGAAATTGACCTGAGACGATGATTACGTATTACGGAGCAAGTGCAAAATGCAAAGTGCAAAATGCAAAATGTAAAATGTATGGTGGGTGTGTGACGCTCTGGCAGATTTTCTTTGGTTTTTGTTGAGTGGCTTCCTTGTTCTCGTTCGTTCTTGCGGTCAAGATAAATTGGCCGTTGATTTTGCACTTTGCACTTTGCACGTTCTGGCGAAAGTCGCTACGGATTACGAGCGTCGCTACGGATTAGAAACAAAGCCCAGCCACCTATTGATTATGAATCTTAGGGTGCAAGTTGTGGCGTGGGAGGAGCAAGTTCTAGCCAAGTGCCATCGGCACATTGGCACGCCCAGACCTCGCGAAGTTCTCGCCCCTGATATTCGCTGCAAATGATCGCCGCTATGGCGGGAGAAGCCACAATCGCAATCGTTTTCCCGGTTGGCTTTCGCGAAATTCGTTTAAGAAATTCGACGATTCGGCGTTGTACGTCACAGATCGGTTCGCCACCAGGTGGACAAACTGTTTCCGGGTGTTCGGTCCATGACTTGTACAGACGCGGTTGTTTGGTTTTCAACTCCGCCCATTGTCGCCCATGCCACAATCCGAAATTGACGTTCTCAAGTTCTTGTTCCATTCGGATTTTGACTCGCCACGTTTTGGCGAGAACTTCCGCTGTTTGAGCAGCAGCCAGACAGGGGGCTCGATAAATTTTGGAAACGGTTCGATCGGCCAATGCCGAAGCGGTTTCTCTGGCTTGGGCCAGGCCAATTTCGCAAAGTGGGACATCTAAGTTGCCACAGATACGCCCTTGATGATCAAGTTCTGTTGCTCCTGTGCGAATCAACAATAAACTTGGTAAGACAATGTTCATAAATTTGCTGAACGAGTCAGCCGCCAATCCTTCAAAATGTAACTCTGCAGTGGAGTCGAGAAATGTGTTTCTTTCATGACTTTAACCTACAGACCGTTGGTGGGTGTAACTCTGTGCGTCGAGTTGCCAACCACCGAATTTAGTTCGTCAAGGGCTTCTTTATAATCAGCCTGACGAAAAATCGCCGAACCAACAACTAACAATTCAGCACCGGCCTCCGCCGCTGAGCGAATTGTCTCCTTGTTAATTCCGCCGTCAACCTCAAGCACGATTTCAGGGCCCGCGATGTCGCGAACTTGTTGAAACTTGCTCAAGACGTGTTCCTCAAATTTCTGCCCGCCAAAACCAGCTTCGATGCTCATCAACAAAGCCAACTCGCAACGCGGCAGTACAGCCTCGATCTTGCTCACGGGAGTCTTCGAGTTGATCGCGATACCGGCTGGTAATCCACGAGCATGAATTCGTTCAATCACTGGCAACGGATCGTCCACCGCTTCGGCATGAAACGTGATGATGTCAGCCCCGGCATCGGCGAAGTCGTCGATGTACTGGAGAGGATTTTGCATCATCAAATGAACGTCGAGCGGCAACTTGGTAAGTTTTCGAATCGCCGCCACAATGGTCATGCCGTAGGTGAAATTTGGAACGAAAACGCCGTCCATGACATCCAAGTGATAACCTTGGACCCCGGCGTCTTCCAGCAATCCCAACTCACGCTCGAGGTTCCCAAAGTTGCACATCAACATGGATGGCAAGATTAAGGGGCCCGCGTTTCGCAACGCATCCAATTTGCCGTGGCTCATTGAGTATTATCTACTAGTTCCAAAAAGTTGCCTGCCGCAACGATTCCAACACCGCCCGGCGAAGCTAAAGATTTTAAGAATTCGCCCCGCTAACGCTAGGCGGCAAAACCCAGATTATTGAAACCTGCTGTCTTACAGGCGTTTAGCTCAAAAAGCTGCGGCAAAAATGACCTGAGTCACTCGCGGAAATCGGCTGTTTGCGGTAAATTACAGAACTTGGGTCCGCGTAAACGGCGGCCAAATTTTGATAAAAGCCGATTCGTTTCCAGCGCGTTGTCGGTTCATTTCACTGCGAGATTGCGTGGTTTATCTGTTTCGGCGACTTTTCCGCCAGCGAGACTTCACGCAAATGCACGGATCATCCAGTTTTTTACTGCGAGAGAGTTTCTTGGCCAAAAAATATAAACAGCAATCAGCGGAACGTGACTACAAGGGGAGTTACGCCTTCATCAGTTTAGGCTGCCCCAAAAATACTGTAGACAGCGAACGGATGATGGGACTATTGAAGCTCGATGGTTATCGACTTGTGGGCGATCCGGAAGGGGCCGATTTTGTGGTCGTCAACACTTGCGGCTTCATCGAGCGAGCACGCGACGAATCGTTCGCCAGCATCGATGAAATGCTAGAACTCAAGCGTCAAGGTAAGACGCGTGGGGTCATCGTTTCGGGGTGTTTGGCTGAACGGCAAAAAGAACAGTTGCTCGTCGACCGTCCAGACATTGATTCACTTGTGGGAGTTTTTGGCCGCGAGGAAATCACCAAAATTGCAGATCGCTTGCTAGGGGACCGCGAAGAACAACAAAACGTTTTTCAACCCGCTCCGATTCGCGCCCTTCCCGATACAGACCGCCTGCAAATCACTCCCAGGCATTTCGCGTACCTCAAAGTTTCTGAAGGTTGCGATCGTTTGTGTACCTTTTGCGCGATTCCGAAAATGCGTGGAAAGCACGCGACTAAGCCGATGGAGAACGTGATTGCCGAAGCCCGCCAATTGGCTGCCTTCGGTGTTCGTGAATTGATCATTGTCGCCCAAGACACGACATACTACGGTCGTGATTTGTACGGCGAGTCCCGATTGACGGAATTGCTGACCGAACTTGACCAAGTCGAGGGACTCGACTGGATTCGGCTGATGTATTTTTATCCGATGTACATCGACGACCGACTTTTGGAGACCATCGCAAAAGCCAAAAAGATCGTTCCTTACATCGACATGCCGCTGCAACATGCCGACGACACGATGTTGAAACGGATGGCCCGGCGAGTGGATCGTCAGGCGACGGAAGAGTTGGTCGTGAAGATGCGGAAGATGATTCCGGGGCTCGTTTTGCGAACCACGTTTATCACTGGATTTCCTGGCGAGACTGAGGAGCATTTTCAGACGATGTGTGATTTCGTGCGGGAGCAAAAATTCGAACGGATGGGGGTATTTACCTATTCTTTTGAACCAGACACTCCCTCCGCAAAACTGCCCGATCATGTATCCAACGAAACGATGGAACGTCGCCGCGGTGAGTTGATGGAAATTCAACAACAAATCGCCTTCCAGTTCAACCAGTCTCGGGTAGGCACCACGGTTGATGTCATCATTGATGCACCGCATCCGGAACAGGCAGGGGTTTGGATCGGTCGCACCAAGGCCGATGCACCTGATGTCGACTCGATTGTCTATCTCTCGGAAACCGAGCATCGATTAAAAACCGGAGACATCGTTCCCGCCGAAATCGTCGATTTCGTCGAATATGATGTCGTTGCTGCAGCTGTAGGAAAGCCGAATCGCCGGGCCAAGTTGCCAGTTTTGGGCGTTAGTAGTTAATGTTGGGAACGGCTCGGGCCGTCCAAATTTATCCGCAAAAGGACCAGGAAAGTTGAACCAATTGTCGTCATCCGCGCCGGGAACTCAGATATGGAATGTTCCAAATCAGATTTCGATGGTTCGCTTGATCCTCAGCCTGATTCTATTCGCGGCGATGACGTACGAATTGTATTTAGCCGCGTTTGTGTTGTTTGTGGTTGCCGCTGGTTCTGATTGGATCGACGGCTGGTGGGCTCGACGATACCAGCAAATCACCCAGTTCGGTCGCATCCTCGATCCGTTTTGCGACAAGGTTTTGATTTGCGGGACGTTTGTTTTATTGGCCGTCGCGATGCGGGGAAGCTCGATTCCTTGGTATGCCCAAGTCGCGGGCTGGATGGCTGTGGTGGTGATGGCAAGAGAGTTGTTGGTCACGGCGTTGCGTAGTTTTATGGAGCAGCAGGGTGCAGATTTTTCGGCCAAGTTCGCGGGCAAACTTAAGATGTGGTTCCAGTCGATCGCGGCAGGGGCCGGGCTGTTGGCTTTGGTCTACGTCCAGGGAGATTCAGGAACCGAGGTGCCGAACTGGCTGCTGGTCGTTTTGACAGCCTCCGTTTGGCTGGCCGTCATCTCGACTTTGCAATCAGCGGTCGGCTACGTTACGACATCGCTGCGGGCCCTCACGACGGCATCGAATTGAGACACCAAGCTAGCGATCATGTCGCCTCTAATTGATTGATCGAATTTCTAATCAAGTTCATTTTACACCTCGCTCGCAATGAGTCCCGACTTCTGCCTTATCGCTGCATCCTGGTTTCCTACGACCATTGGTGCTTGGCAGACGATTGCTTTGGTATTTCTGTGTGGGATTAGCCTGTTTTTGTGGCTTGAATCGGGGGCGTCGGACGAGGGGCGTGAGTTTTGGCGTCCCGTACCCCAACGCACGATTGAGCCTTTGGGTTTGCTCGAGTTATTTTTAGCCTTTGCATCCCTTAGACTTGGGCTGGCGTTGTGCGAGGCGTTTTTTCCATTGGCACCTGACACTTCCCGGGGTTGGATGATCGGGGTGGGTAGTTTGCTCGGTTGTTGCCTTGGATTTGCACTCTTGTTGCCGCAGTCACGCTGGATTCGCAACTGGCTGTTGGTGACTCCCGAGGTTTGGGTGAGAGAATGTGTAACAGGGGTCAAGCGAATCCTCTTGATCATGCCCTGGTTGCTGATTTTTCACGGGGGGCTTAGCCGTTTGATACCCTATCATCATCCGACCCTTGAGTCGCTTGAGCAATCGATCACGCCAAGCGACCATCTCGCTCAATGGTTCGGTGCGGGATTGGTGGCACCATTTACGGAAGAGTTCTTTTACCGAGCGGTGTTGCTGTATTGGATCGTCGGCTTGCATCCGGATTGGCGGGCCAAGACTCGAAATTTGGTGGGGGATTTGATTTTGGGCAACCTTGTACGAATCACTCCGTTGGGGAGAGCGTTGAGTGAGTCGGAGCCCACCGATGCGCGGACGACGCACAGGCAGCCTGGATTGATGCTGGGAATTTTTGTCGTCTCGATTGTGTTTGGGGCGGCTCATTACAACCAGGGTGCGGCTCCGATTTCGCTGTTTATTTTAAGCGTTTTTTTGTGCTGGCTGTTCGTCAAATCTCGGTCGCTCTGGCCCTGCATCGCCGCCCATGCGTTTTTTAACGGTTACACGCTGTTCTGGAAATCTTTGGAATCCCTTTGGCCCGTTAGTTAATGCGGATTGCCTCCCAGAGTATTGAATTGGAAAAAATGTCAGTCGCTTTGAATGACACTATGTCAGCTAGATATTGTTGATCCTTAAAATTTTCGTTTTTTGTTCACTTTTCGAATTTGGCACGGATTTTGCTTCCTCTTCAAATTGTCGTATCGGAGAAGGCGTTGCTCGTCATCAATTTCGAAACGAGTCATCCTCTTCGATTGGTTTTATGCTCGAGGTCGTCTTTCGACCGGGCAAGAATTTTCTTTTCAGGAGGCAAATGATGTCACAGTCAATTTCTCAAAAGCCACGTTCGCGCCGGGTCTCTCCCTTCAGCTTGGCACCCTGGTTCCCTCGCGAAGTATTCGAGTTGGATCAACTATTTGATTCGTTGGTCCCCAACCAAGTAAATCCAGCAAGTCAACTCATGACTCGCATGGATGTCTCGGAAACGGATCATGCGATCGAGGTTCAAATGGATTTACCGGGAGTCAAACCTGAAGACGTGGAAATCACTATCGAAAACAATATGGTCACGATTCGCGGCCACAGGATGGAGACTCGCGAAGAGCACGATAAAAACCGTCAGTTTCATTCCGTTGAACGGAGTTTTGGCAGCTTTAGCCGCAGCTTTGCATTGCCAACTTCCGTCAAGGACAGTGAGGCCGCCGCTGAATTTCGCGAAGGCGTCCTCCATGTTACCTTTCCAAAGTCGGAAGAAGTTAAACCGAAGAAGATCAACATTAAGTCGAAATGATGTTTGATGCTTGACGCTCAACCTGCGAGAGACTAACAGCCTTTCAGGATGCAGTCCGGTAGCGGCACCCCAATTACCCGCTAGACGAGAAGCTAAGTCGTAGGCGTTCACTTGGTGAGCGCCTACGTAGCTTCCATTAGTTTCAAAATTCCAGTTGAGGGACTTTGGTTAGCTCCAAGCCATAGCGGAAACTGATACTCCAAAATTCCAGAACTGTTGTCTGCAAATTTTCCGCGTAAACCGCCTCGCACAATTTTCGTTGCTTCGAAAGGAAAACGGGGAAACAAAAGAGTCCCACCGCTAACTTTTTTCGATATTTTTGGAGCTCGATCACTTCAAAATATCTGTCACCACGTGAGCTTCTTCCACTCCGGTCAATTTCACGTTGAGCCCACGAAATGGGAAGCTGAATCGCGAGTGGTCGATTCCCAAAGAATGCATCACGGTCGCGTGGAGATCCCGGACATGAACGGGATTTTCAACGATGTTGTAGCAAAACTCGTCGGTCACGCCGTATTCGCAACCCGGCTTAATTCCTCCACCTGCCATCCAAACCGTGAAACAACGTCCGTGATGGTCGCGGCCCATGCCAGGATCGTTAAGGCTCCCTTGGCCGAAAACCGTTCTGCCGAACTCTGTAAAAAACAGAACCAAGGTATCGTCCAACAAGCCGCGCGCTCGCAAATCTTTGATGAGTGCCGTTGTCGGTTGATCAACATCCCGACATTGCATTGGTAGTTGCCGCCTGATCGCGATGTGTTGATCCCAGCCGCGATGAAATAGTTGTACAAATCGCACGCCGCGTTCTAGCAATCGACGTGCCAGCAGACAATTCGCGGCGTAGCTCCCAGGACGCTTGACATCCGGACCATACGCTTCCAAAGTCTCTGCTGCTTCACTGCCTGTGTCCATCAAGTCGGGTACAGATGTTTGCATACGAAACGCCATCTCATAAGCCTCAATTCGAGCCAGTGTTTCCGGATCGCCCGATCGCTGGGCAAACTCTCGATTGAGTGCAGCGAGATCGTCGAGGGTGGCTCGGCGTTGTTCAGGACTAATTCCTGCTGGGCTCGCCAAGTAGGGGACGGGATTCGCTCCTGGACGCAGGCCGATTCCTTGGTGGGAAGAAGGCAAAAAACCGCTTCCCCATAGCCGCGAAAAAATTGGTTGGCCGGGGTTCTTCCCGCCACCTTGTGAAACCATCGAAATGAACGTCGGCAGATTTTGGTTCTCACTTCCCAAGCCGTAACTCACCCAAGCTCCCATGCTGGCGTAACCCGGCTGTTGATTTCCGGTGTTCATAAGCGTAATCGCGGGGTCGTGGTTGATCGCCTCAGAGTGTGCCGATTTGATGACGCACAACTCGTCGGCAACTGTCTGCAAATGCGGCAACAAGTCACTAATCCAAATTCCAGCAGCGCCACACTTTTTGCCTCCCCACATAGCAGGGACGACGGGATAGGCGCTTTGGCCCGATGTCATCCCCGTCAAACGTTGCTCGCCCTTAATTGACAGCGGCAGCTCTTGACCGGCCTGTTCGTGGAGCGTTGGTTTGTCGTCGAACAAATCGACATGCGACAATCCTCCGGACTGAAAAAGGCACACCACACGTTTTGCTCGTGGGGCAAAATGAGGAAGGTCGGGCAAGCCACCGACGCCTCCCTGTATCGGGTCTTGGTCGAGATTTGCCCCGAAATTGTTCGGCCCTTGGCCGAGCAAAGCCGCCAGGGCAATCAGGCCGATCCCTTGGCAAGGTTGCCCCAGGAAAATCCGTCGCGACAATTCGGTTTGCAGAAAATTTGGGTGCATTTTGTTTACTCAATTTCAAATGTCAAAACGAATTCCTTGGGCCAACGGAAGTTCCGCAGAATAATTGATCGTGTTGGTCGCCCTTCGCATGTAATTGCGCCAACTGTCTGATCCCGATTCCCGCCCGCCGCCAGTATCCTTTTCTCCTCCGAAGGCCCCACCAATTTCGGCACCGCTCGTTCCAATATTGACGTTTGCAATTCCACAATCCGAACCATCAGCGGCGCAAAATCGCTCGGCCTCGCGCAAGTCATTCGTGAAAATCGCACTCGACAAACCCTGGCTGACTCCATTTTGTATGGCGATTGCCTCGTCTAATTCACGATAAGAATGAACGTACAAGATTGGAGCAAACGTTTCGACTTGGCAGACATCCGCTTTGTAGTCGATTTCGACAATTGCAGGGCGCACATAAAATCCACCGCTTGGCACACCTTCGACGACTAGGTCTCCTCCGAAAACTTTCCCCCCCTGTGCTCGAGCCAATTCAAGTCGTTCTTGCATCAAGTTGAATGCCGCTTCATCAATCAATGGTCCGACCAAAGTTCCATCAACCAACGGATCACCGATTGGCAAAAGTCCGAATGCATTTTTTAATCGCTGCAAAACTTCCGCGTGTACCGATTCGTGAACAATGAGTCGGCGCAAGGTTGTGCATCGTTGGCCGCAAGTCCCAGCCGCAGCGAACACCGAGCCGCGAATTGCCAAATCTAAATTTGCCGTCGGTGCCACAATCGCGGCATTGTTTCCGCCTAATTCCAGCAGCGAGCGGCCCAAGCGACTCGCTACTCGCGTTGCAACTTTTCTGCCCATTTCAGTAGAGCCTGTTGCGCTCACGAGTGGAATTCGCGAGTCATCTGCCAGCCAAGCTCCCTGATCTCGTCCCCCTTGAACCAATTGAAACAACCCCTCCGGGGCTCCGACCTCTCGTGCGCATCGCTGAGCCAGAGTATGGCAGGCCAGGGCAGTTAACGGCGTTTTTTCCGAAGGCTTCCAAACTACTGGATTCCCGCAAATGAGGGCCAACATCGCGTTCCAACTCCAAACGGCGACTGGAAAATTAAAGGCACTGATGACCCCAACAATACCCAACGGATGCCATTGCTCCATCAATCGGTGCTGTGGACGTTCACTGGTGATCGTAAGGCCATAGAGTTGGCGACTGAGCCCGACCGCAAAGTCGCAGATGTCGATCATTTCCTGGACTTCCCCCAACGCCTCCTGTATGATCTTGCCGCACTCGGCCGTAACCAGCCAAGCCAAAGTTTCTTTGTTTTCCCTCAGCGCTTCCCCAATCTCACGCACAAGTTGCCCCCGAATTGGAGCGGGGGTCACACGCCAAGTTCTAAAGGCAAGTTCCGCCTCGAGGATTGCTCGCTCGTAATCCTCTTTGGTTGTCACCATCACATCGCCCAGCCTCGCCCCATCAATCGGACTGCACGATTCAATTGTAAACCGGCCGGTTGATGGTTCGACAACGACGCCATTGCCAAGGCCGCGAATGATCTCAGCGACTTTGGAGGAATGGTCGGCGGACAGATGAGGCATTTTGAACTCCTGGGTGGTTGCGTGTTCACTAACTGACAGTTTAAGCTGTTTCCGAACGGGCAGAAATGGGGTCAGGCACCGTTGTGCAAGGCACCCGACGGGCCGTTCCGACAACGGTACCTGACCCGATTTCTGACCCACATCGATGATCAACATTCGGAAATTGGTTGCAGGCGTGTTTCACATCGGAATTGACGAAGCGGGATACGGACCGAACCTTGGGCCTTTGGTCATCGGGGGGTGTCTTTGGCACTCATCGCAACCTGCGGACGATCTCTATGTTCCGCTGGCAAATTCCGTCACTAATCGAGTGGGGAACCAAGAGCTTATTACCGTGGCGGATTCCAAGGCACTCTACCAGCCAAATCGAGGCTTGGCGACTTTGGCCAACAATCTTTTACCGTTGATTTTCGGTGAAGAAGATGCTTGGAAAACCCCCTGGCCCGGCCTTCTAGAGCGGGTCATTGAAACAGAGTTCCCACCGGCGAGTCATTTCGACGACCAAGGGAGTTTCTTACGCGACGATGACGAAATGGTCCGCATCGACTCGTCGGCAATCGCTAATGCATTTTTTATAGCAACTGATTCAAGTGGTCAGGTATCCGATGAAGGGAGACCGAGCGATTCCTCTTCAATAGAAGTCAACTCAGTCCGACGCCTTCGAGAGAATTTTTTGAACAATTGCTCGGAAGCCCAAGTTGAATTGCAACAAGTTCTGGCCGTTTGCCTGATGCCTGCTGACTTCAACAAACTAGTGACGAACTACGGCAACAAATCCTCCGTGCTCACCGTGGCCTCGCTGTTGCTCGTCAAAAGGTTGCTGACCGAAATCAATTTGCCAAGCTCCATCCGTGTTCAATGCGATAAACATGGTGGCCGAAATCGATACCGCAAATTTTTGGAGCGGGTTCTTAATCCGAATTCGCTTGAGATTATCGAGGAAAGTTCGGCGGTCAGTGTGTATCGTTTGGTCACGGCAGCGGTCGACGTGGAAATTTCGTTTACGGCCAAAGGAGAAGAAAATCTGACCACCGCTCTTTCGTCCATGTTTGCCAAATTCCTTCGCGAATCCGTCATGCACCGCTGGAACCACTATTGGCAAGGAATTGTTGAAAACATCCGACCGACTCAAGGATACCCAGTTGATGCGGCGCGATTCTTCGCTCAAATAGAACCGCACTTGAAGTCTCGTGCGATTTCTAAAACACTTGTGTGGCGTGAACGTTAAACTTTTGAAATAAACCATGAAAACACTGATTGTCATTCCGGCCCGATTGGGCTCGACCCGGCTTCCCGAAAAAATGCTGCTGTCCGAAACCGGTAAGACCCTGATCGAGCACACTTACCTCGCGGCAGTCGCAAGCCGTTACGCTGACCGGGTCATCGTTGCCACTGACGACCAACGAATTGTCGACGCCGTCACTTCGTTTGGAGGAATGGCACAAATGACTGACAAGAATCATCAAAGTGGCACTGACCGCGTGGCCGAAGTCGCCTCTTTGTTCCCTGAATACGAACTGGTCGTCAATGTTCAGGGAGATGAACCGGAACTCGAAACGGTCGCAATCGACGCAGCCATCGAAATCCTCCTCAGGACCCCGGCCAGCTCAATGTCGACCGTTGCCGCTCCGATTTTGGACGAAGCTGCTTTTCACGATCCGGCTTGTGTCAAAGTCGTGTTGCGACACGACTCGATCGCCCTTTATTTCAGTCGCAGCCAGATTCCCTTCCCACGCAATGTGGATTCCATGTCCGGCGGCCAATTTGCTTGGTTGCAACACATGGGACTTTATGTCTATCGACGCCAATTTTTGCTGGACTATTCCAGTCTACCCGCTTCTAACCTAGAAAAAATGGAGTCGCTAGAGCAGTTGCGGGCCGTCGAAAATGGCCATCCTATCGCCGTTGCGATGGTAGAACGGGCCTCGCGAGGGATCGATACTCCCGAGGATTATCGGGCGTTTGTCAAAAGGTTTTTGGCGCGTTAAAATCGCTGGGCAAGGCGGCCTTGATGGGAATCTTTAATTGCTTCGCATCAACCCTTGGGAAAACCGAGTGGCGCGTATCTGCTTTTTCGTTTATCGGCCTCTGGGTGCATTTTCAAATTTGCCAAAGACGTTACTTTCGGCGGCTCGCATCGGCAATTTGCCGAGTCTCCAAATCTGAGGAATTCAACACATAAGGGAATGACGTTGACCAAACATATATTTGTAACTGGAGGAGTTGTTAGCTCGTTAGGGAAGGGTTTAACAAGTGCGTCGATAGGGATGCTCCTTGAAAATCGCGGTTTGCGTGTTCGCATGCAAAAGCTTGACCCTTACATCAACGTCGACCCAGGGACGATGAGCCCCTTTCAACACGGCGAAGTTTACGTGCTGGACGATGGCAGCGAAACCGACCTTGATCTCGGCCACTATGAAAGGTTTACACAGAGTCCACTCTCCCGTCACTCAAATTACACGACTGGGCAGATTTACCTTCGCGTGATTGAACGTGAACGCCGAGGGGAGTTTCTCGGGCAGACGGTACAAGTCATCCCGCACATTACCAACGAGATTAAACGCTGCATCGACAATCTCAGTGGCGATGACGTCGATGTCGTGATTACGGAAATCGGCGGAACTGTCGGGGATATTGAGAGTCTTCCGTTTCTCGAAGCCATTCGGCAGTATTCACTGGATGTCGGCAAGGAGAATTGCCTTTACATTCACCTGACGCTCGTCCCTTACCTCAAAGCAGCAGCAGAACTTAAAACGAAACCCACGCAACATTCAGTAGGCTTGTTGCGCCAAATCGGTATTCAGCCCGACATTTTGATCTGCCGTTGTGAGCGCGAACTCCCTCTGTCGGATCGCGAAAAAATCGCCCTGTTTTGCAATGTGCCGACCAAAGCGGTGATTGAGGAACGCGACAAAGATTTTTCAATTTACGAAGTCCCCCTCAGCCTTGTCGATCACGGGCTGGACGATCAAATCGTCAAACGATTGGGTTTGAGCACTAAATCGCTTGAGATTGACGCATGGCGAAACATGATCCATCGCATGAGGAATCCCGTCACCGAAGTGAACATTGCGGTCGTCGGAAAATACGCCAGTCACAAGGACGCTTACAAATCGATTTACGAATCGATCGATCATGGCGGAATCGCTCATAATGCACAAATTCGTGTCTCTAGTATCCAAAGCGAAGACATTGAACGGGAAGGTCCCGAACGACTCCTGTCCGGCTATCACGGCATTTTGGTCCCTGGCGGCTTCGGCGAGCGAGGCACCGAGGGTAAAATTGAAGCCATTCGATACGCGCGCGAGCGACAAATCCCATTTTTGGGTATCTGTTTAGGGATGCAATGTGCCGTCATCGAATTCGCTCGCAATGTCATGGGAATGGCCGGCGCGAACTCGACTGAGTTCGATCGTTCGACCAATTTCCCTGTCGTTTGCTTGCTGGATGAACAGCAAAACGTGACGGAGAAGGGGGGGACAATGCGACTTGGTGCCCAGCGAGCCCAATTGGCTTTAGACTCCCGAAGTTATGAGTGCTACGGACAAGAACAAATTTCAGAACGTCATCGACATCGATATGAGTTCAACCACCAGTTCCGCAAGCAATTCGAGGCCCACGGAATGTTGATTGCCGGCACGAGCCAAAATCAATCGCTTGTGGAGATCGTTGAAGTCCCTGACCATCCCTGGTTTGTTGCCGTGCAGTATCACCCAGAATTCAAATCAAAGCCAATTGCGGCCCACCCGTTGTTTGCCGGATTCGTGAGTGCCGCAATCACCGCAAAGGAAATCATCGGTGAAGCGAAATCGATGTTCTAAGTTATGCTAAAAGAGTCAATTGATACTTTTGAAGTACAAAATTTCTTTTGTCGTTTAACGAGAGATTTTTCAATTTATCGTCCATTCGTTCAGGAAAAAGAGGGTTCAAATGAGTAACGAAGATCACGAACCAAAAATCGTCGTTGATGAAGATTGGAAAGCTCAAGTTGCGCGTGAAAAGGAGCAACTTCGAGATCGAGAGCAAAAATCGGGAACTTCTGGAGCCACCGAAAATTCGAATTCTGAAATTCCTCAGGCCTCGTTTTCGATTTTGGTAACCACTTATGCCACTCAAGCCTTGGTCTATCTTGGCTATCTGCCCGACCCAGTTTCTCGCGAAGCTAAAGTTGATCGCAACATGGCCAAGCATTTCATCGACATGTTGACTGTCCTTGAAGAAAAAACAAAAGGCAATTTGGCCGAAGACGAAATCGCATTGCTTACCGACGCGTTGCATCAGCTGAGGATGGCGTTCATTGCATCAAGCCATCAAACGAGCGATGATGGCCCTGCCAAACCTAAGTCAACCATTGAGTTGCCCTAAAGACCTCCCAAATTGCGTTTGGTTGTTCAACAAAAAACGCCCCAAGCTTTTTCATTTGGGGCGTTTCAGAAATGTTTTGTAACCGTTCACGGAGTGAGCGGCCACGTAGCTTTTCATTCCGTGAAAAGGCGGGCGCATTGAATGCGAGTTCCTTCACCAACCGATTGATTAGTTGGTTTTCCAGGCACTGAGCCGTTTATGTTCCAACGACGATCCCGTAAATGGTTGGGCTGGTTTTTTTGGATGCTCGATGCAATACAGTTACTTTTTGCCGAAGAGCTGTCCCATTGCAAGTTTAGCAACGTCATTCAAATCAAAATCACCATCACCATCTTGATCCAAAAATTTCCCGATTAGTCCACCCGTTTTTTGCTCGACGGAGGCTTGCTCGCGACCGAGCAAGTCTTTCAAGCCTGCCCCATCAAGCCCTTGGGATTGTTTTGATTTCATCAACGCTCCCAAAATCAGAGGCGCCAAAATCGCCAATAGACTTTTGGTAGCTGCAGAACTCAAACCACTCGCTTGCTGCACACCATTTTCAACTTTGCCTTGACTGCCTCCCAACAATCCGCCGAGCAGATCAGCGGGGTTGATGCCCCCCGCAGAACCACCACCACTACCGCCGCCTCCCAAGAGACCGGAAAGGCTCCCAAGCAGTCCACCGATCGAACTTCCGCCTCCGCCGCTTGATTCTTTTCCACCGCCGAATTGGTCGAGCATTCCCATAAGGCCGCTCAGTCCATCGGCTGTTGAACCTTGACGTGACATTCCGCCGAGTAGGGCAGGGAGTGCCGCACCAATTGCACTACTGGTCTGCGATTCGCTGGCACCAATTTGTTGGCTAATTTGGGCGATACCTTCTTTCCCAAGGCTTTCTGAAATCATTTCGAGCAATGAGGGTGAACCGGATGACATGATACAACTCCTGAATTGATGGGGGGCTTTTTCTGATTGAACGCTCAATCAAAAATCAAACTTACCAAAATCGGCATTTCTAAGGTTTTACCAAATTGCCCTTACTCAGCAATGATCCAAACTCATTTTTTCGGAATTTTTTAGGCATGGCGATCGACTGTTCATCGGAAATTGCAATCCTCCACGAAAAGCGGTCTGAAATTTAAGAGATCACAACGACTCGCCTGCTATTCAGCAAGTCGGCCTTTCCAGGAAACAACCTGAATTGGAGTGAATAGGCATATTGATCAACAGGTATTGTGCTTTAATTGGTGCTTGCCATAATCAAAGGCTTAACAATTTGACGTATTGCGAGAACGTTGAAGGAGCCCCATTCAAAAGAGCATTTTTTCATGTAACACCTGACAAGCCTCAAAGTGACGCCGCATTTTTAATTTGCATTTCCTTAATTGAATCTTAACTACGACAGGGAAAGAATTCATGAATCGTCCAATACAGAGCAGTTCAAATGTGAAAACCAACCTTCCGCCCATTGCACATGTTATTTGTGGGTGGCCGTTATTGCTGGTTCTCATTGGCGGCGCGATTGGAGGAATTTTGGGGGCCGCCGCCTACGTGGTCAATCTGGCGATATACAAAACTGAACTACCCGCGCCTGTGAAGGTAGTGCTCAATGTGGTTGTGGGTTTCGCTGCCATTGGCATTTGGGTTGTGATTGCTTTGGCGATCAGAGCGGCTTTTAGTTAATATGCGAGAGCAAATGAAGGCAAATTCTGTACCAATTTCTCGGGCCCTTTTGTATTTGGCTCAGTGAATTTGGGGGCAAGATTCGCTTGATGCTTTGGCTTGGAATCGTTTCACGGCAGACAGAAAAGCTTTTTTGGGGGTAATGGATTGAAGTTGGTAGACGAAATCATTTCGGGGGGACAAACGGGTGTTGATCGCGCTGCGCTTGATGTGGCGATTTTTTTAGAGATCGATCACGGGGGCTGGTGTCCCAAAAATCGCTTGGCCGAGGATGGCACAATTCCGCCTCAATACTTGTTGCAAGAGACGGAGTCGCGGGACTATGCCGTGAGAACAGAGAAAAACGTACTTGATTCCGACGGGACATTGATTTTGTACGATGGAGTCCTCAAAGGCGGAACTCGGTTGACGGTTCAATTGGCCCAAAGATTTCGTAGACCCTTACTCATGGTCGATTTGACTGAAAATACTGATGCAACTGAAACCCGCGAGTGGATTTCCAAACACGGATTGCGACGTTTGAATATTGCGGGGCCTCGGGAAAGCACGATGCCCGGAATTACCGAGTTGGCGACAAAGTTCTTAATAACGGTTTTTGACTTCGATCAAGAGCTTAATGAACTAAATGCAGGGGAAAAGGAATGACAATTGGTTTTGGAATCGTAGGCTGTGGAATGATTGCCAAGTTTCACGCGAGGGCACTGCAAGAAGTGCCTGGAACGCGACTTGTCGGTTGCTACAGCCGACGGTTCGAAGCAGCTCAGGAATTTGCGGGAGAGTTTGATTGTCGGGCTTTTGAATCCTTGGACGAACTGCTGGCTCAAGACGACGTGCATGTGATCAACTTGTGTACTCCCAGCGGTGCACATTTGGAACCTGGAGTGGCAGCGGCAAGAAAGGGAAAACACCTGCTGGTGGAGAAGCCCTTGGAGATCACTGAGCCTCGTTGTGATGCGTTGATTGCCGAGTGTCAGGAGCATGGCGTCCGTCTCGCAACTATTTTCCCCTCCCGTTTTCACGGATGCTGGCAGGCGGTCAAGGATGCAATTGATCAAAAACGTTTTGGGCGAATCGCATTGGGAAGTGCGTATGTAAAGTGGTTTCGTTCGCAAGAATATTACGACCAGGGTGCGTGGCGGGGGACTTGGGAACTCGACGGGGGGGGTGCTCTTATGAACCAGGCGATTCACACCATCGATTTGCTCCAATGGTTGCTGGGGCCCGTGGATTCACTCGCTGCGACTACACAGACGCTAGGGCACGAGCGAATTGAAGTCGAGGATGTCGCGGCGGCTGTTTTGAAATTTTGCAACGGAGCGATCGGAGTAATCGAGGCAACGACCTGCTCGTTTCCGGGAATGCTGAAGAAGATCGAAATTCATGGCACAACAGGTTCGGTTGTGGTCGAGGAAGAGCAGATCACTCATTGGGAGTTCAAGGAGTCGCGAGATTCGGACGCTTCGGTTTGGGAACGTTTCGGCAAGCGATCCATTTCGGCAGGAGGCGCGAGTGATCCGGCGGCAATTGGTCATCACGGACATGCTAGGCTTTTTGCAGAATTTGTTCGGGCGCTAGCCGAAAATCGCTCGTCGCTTTTGGACGGGGCTGAAGGCCGCAAAAGTGTCGAGATTATTCGCGGCATCTATCGCGCGGCTGAAACTGGGGAGTGGGTTTCAATCGGCTGAGCGACATTTTGGGGCGACGCTTGATCGTTATCAGCCTCGGGCGTTAGAATGTTGCGGCGTTCTCCGTCGGATCGCACGCATGTTCTTCGCAATTTTCTAACATTGGTGAAATCTTTTGACGACCTCGGCAAGTCAACCACAATCGGCAGCAACATGGGAAAATCTGTTTCCCTATCCGACGCAGAAAATCACATTGGCCGGTGGCGAACGGATGGCTTACGTCGATGTCGGTGCGGGACGACCGATTCTATTTGTGCATGGAAATCCAACTTGGTCGTTTTATTATCATGCGTTGATTTCCGATCTCAAGTCGCAGTATCGCTGCATCGGCATCGACCATATCGGATGCGGTCGAAGTGACAAGCCACAAAAGTACGACTACTGCCTTGATCGCCATATCAGCAATTTGGTTGAGTTCTTGGATCAAAGCGGAATAGAGGACGTGACATTGGTCGCCCATGATTGGGGAGGAGCGATTGGTTTGGGGGCACTGCTGGCCAGAGAATCGCGTTTTTCTCGAATCGTGTTGCTAAATACGGCAACGTTCCCACCCCCCTATTTCCCGCTGCGAATCCGCGTTTGTCGGACTCCGGTTTTGGGGACGATCGCGTTGCGTGGACTAAACTTGTTTTCGCGTGGGGCCTTAACAATGGCGACGACTCGGCGTGGCGGATTGTCGGGTGTTGTATCCGAGGGATTAGTAGCTCCTTACGATTCCTGGGAAAATCGGGTTGCCGTGGAAAGATTTGTGCGCGACATCCCGACACGAGCGAGTCAACCGACATGGCAGACGTTGCAACGCATCGAAAATTCTTTGTCACGGCTGACAATTCCTAAGTTGTTGGTGTGGGGAATGCAGGACTGGTGCTTTCGAGAAGAATGCCTGTTGCGATTCGAAAAAATATGGCCGGATGCAAAGTCGATTCGTTTGTCAGCCGCAGGGCACTACGTGGCTTTGGACGCACCCAATGAGATCGTAGCGGCAATTTCTGAATTTGCGGGTTGATGGAAAACTAGGTTGAGAAATCATGTCCGCTGGATTGTCCGCGATGTCGATTGGCCGACTGGCCTCTTTGGCTTGTCACCTTGAGTGTGCAGCTCCGAAGGTCGGTAACGTGCATCGCGGAGCAGATTTTGCCGACGTGACGTTTTACGATTTCCTGGCGAGCGGTGAGATCGTCGGTGATGTGATTGACCGCAATCAGAGAAAACGGGTCGGCGAGAAAATTTTGGAATGCGTGCGGTGGACTCAGGCAGATATCGGATCGAACACCAATCTCGGAATTGTTTTGTTATTGGTGCCGTTAGCGGAAGGGGTCGCGGAGCCTGCCGCTCGTCGAATCGTGACTCCCGATCAAGTGGCTGAGGTCTTAGCGAGGTTGGATTCTAGAGATTCGGCTTGCGTCTATGAGGCGATTCGTTTGGCAAAGCCTGGGGGGTTAAAACGGGTTGAAAAATTCGATGTTGAAGGCACCCCACCGATTTCGCTGCTGGACGCCATGGCGGTCGCTGCGAGTCATGACGATATCGCTAGGCAGTACGTGACCAATTTTCAAGATGTATTTGAAATCGCGACCGCCTTGGAGAAAATGGTGTCTTCGGGGATGGGCTTGATCGAAGCCATCGTTCGCGAACATGTGAATCGGCTTGCTCGATCCGGTGATTCGTTAATCGCAAGAAAGGGTGGAAGCGACTTATCGCGTCGGGCCCAAGGATTGGCTCAACGAGTCGTCGAAGTTGCGGAAAGCCGCGAGGATTATGAACGGGCATTGAGCGAGTTGGATTTTTGGTTGCGTGCCGATGGCAATCGACGCAATCCCGGAACCACGGCAGATTTGATTGCAGGCGGTATTTTTGTTGGGTTGGTCAATAACCTGTTTCCTTTGAAGTTTTAGAATCGAGTATTGGATGGCGAGTGCAAACGGCTTGTATGTGGTGGAAGTCGAGAAGGAGGAACTGATTTTCAGTGCCGCTCATTTCATTACGTTTGGCGATAATATCTGCGAGAGCATCCACGGCCACAACTACCGGGTGCGATGCCGAGTCGAAGGTGAACTAAACGAGCATGGTTACGTGGTCGATTTTATTGCATTGCGGGACGCCCTTCAGCGGGTGACCAAGGATTTAGATCATCGCGTCTTGCTCCCGACACGTCATCCATCGATCAAGGTTGGCGAAGGGGAGTCGCCCCGTGAAGTGCAAGCGACTTTTAATGAGCGGCGTTGGGTTTTCCCCGTCGAAGACTGCGTTCTCTTGCCAATTTCTAACACGACGGCTGAGTTATTGGCTCAGCACATTTTTGATCAACTGACTGAATTTTGGGCCGCTTGCGGAAATGGCCTGCGTCGCGTCGAGGTCGGAGTCGATGAAAATGAAGGGCAATGGGGCAGCTACGTTTGGATTTCCACGACATCGCGGTCTTGAAGTTCGTGATCCCCTTTCACCACCGTTCCAGGGTGTACGGATGTCCCCCAGATGCGAGCGGTTTTCAGGTTCGCCGCGATGTCTTTGTGAATCAACTCGGCAAGATCGAGAACCGTACTCCCTTGCTTAAGTGAAAACGGCTTGTCCATGTCCGGTTCCTTTTTGGTCGGCAACTTCGTGTAGACCCGAATGGCATTCATCGCTGCGTAGATCGCGTTGCGAAGCTCGTCGAGTCCCTGACCTGTTTCAGCAGAGATGATGAAACGCTCGAATGGAAATTCGAATTCAGAATCGAAAAATTCTTGACGATCTGCCGCGTCTGGATCATCGATTTTGTTGGCGACCAAAATCGTTTTGGTATACGTTACGCCGATATCGTTCTCGTCAATGCACGTTTCCGGGCCGAACCGAGTTTTTGAATTTTGGAAGATTTTTAGAATGTCGTCGAGTTCTTGAGCTCCATCGTCATTGCCAAGGTCGAGAAACAACGCGATCAAATCCGCCCCGCGAACAAGATTTTGGAGGCTGGGATCGAACACATCCCGTGTAATGGGCGGGGTGTCGATGATTTGCACGGCGACATCTTCCCAAGGCATCATCGCGGGTTGGACGGCGCGAGTCGTGAAAGGGTAGTCGCCGATTTCGGGAGTCGCGCGGGTCAGCTTGGAGAGAAGTTTACTTTTGCCAGTATTGGGGGCACCGATAAAAACGCATCTCCCGGCACCTTGGCGGGGAATTTTGGTCGAGCCTCGAGAGGGGCTGCTTTTCGCCTTGGCTATTTCATCTTTTAGGCGGCTGATTTTTTGTTTCAGATCGGCCTGGAGTTTGTCAGTCCCCTTGTGCTTGGGGATTTCCTTGAGCATTTCTTGCAGGCAGGCAAATTCTTCTTCTGGGGTGCTGGCCTCGCGATAGCGCTGTTCGGCTTTGTGGTACTGTTGAGTGAGGTTTGCAGGCATGATGTTGGAAGTTAGATCGAAAATAAAAACTGCGGTTGTAGGCTGCGGAACGAGACTTCTGAAGTAACTGTCTGGCTACCATACCACGAAGCCGCTGAGGAACATTTTAGCCGAAGTTGAAAATTTTTGCTGCGTGAAGAGAAGTGACAAAAAAAGCCCGGACCTAATGGACCGGGCTTTGCGAAACGTTTCAGGAGAATCGGAATTCTACCAACTTTGTGATTTCCAACCTGCATTTGCGTTGACATCTCCCGACGAGCGTGGCGTTGCAGCAGGTCTAAACGAGCCAAACGATTCGGACTCCACAGGGCTCTTGGTCGCCGCTGGCGAGGCCCACTCAGTAATCGGTGTCGCATGGCTAGCGAGTCGAACCGGAGAATAATCCCAAGTGTTCATGATTGGGTTCTCAGCCGATCGAGGAGGAGGTGCGTTGAAGTTCGTGACATTGTGTGCACCGTCGAGCACGCGACGTTGGTAACTGTTGGGATTGATTTCAGGAGACAAATCTGCCGGGACCGTAATGGCTGGCGTTGGCGACATCGAAGGCCCTGAGGTGTAGGTTTCTGTTGAGCCAATAGTACCGCTCGGCACAACATAACTTGTCGATGGTGTCATCGTCATTGTCGGAGAAATGTTGCACGTCGTGCAACCTGGTACCGACATCGTGGTCGGAATTGAAGGCGGCATCGATGCTGGGACTTCGCAAGTTGGACAGGTGTTGCAAGAGTTGCAGTCTTGAGTGACGTAGGTCACGGGAACCTTGTAAGTCTCTTGGCGGTACACAGGCCGATAGGTCGTGTAGGGAACCTGTTTCATTTGCCAGGTGTAAGAAGTGCAAGGCTTCATGCACGTCACGGTACAACCCGTGCACGGGTCCGTATTGGTTACTGGGCGGTACTGGGTCACAGGAACTTTTTCCCATGAAGTGCGATAGGCAGTTTGCGGAACATAGTTCACGACTGTTCGCGAGCAGGTTTGCTGGCAAGTGACTTGGCATTGACCAGGTTGCAGGCAAGCCATTTGATTGGGATTGCCCCAGGTGCTTGCGTTGCGGTTTAAGCACGACTTATTGCGTAGCCCTCGCATCCAATCCAGGAGCGGTCCGGCTTCTGCCGTCGGCAACGTCCAGCAGATCTGGGTGAGCGCCAAGACGCTAACGATCGCTGCGGTTTTCAAAAATCTCATTGAACTAACTCCAAGTTGGTGGTGCATTGATCCACGCACATTTAAAAGTAGATTTCCTAAAGACGATGGCCAAAACTAAAGCGCAGAGTCCAAGGAACTAATTGCGAAATACAAGTTGGTGAAAAGTTAAGCCAAAAATTGAAACAAAAAAGGGTAAAAACAACAGGTTGTAAAAAATTCGGTCCAGTAAGGTTCGGTTGTATGGACTAGCGAATTTGGGGAATTGAATAATCAAGTATTTCCCAGATTGAAATCGTACGCCCCGTCTGATACGGATGAATCGCGAAAAGGTTCATGGGCTTGGAATGGCTGCAGACCGCTAGCGTTCGCGGTAGTTTGGGGGAGTTTTAGAAGATTTACCAATAAGTTGAAATTTAACGAAAGATTTGACTGTTCCGATTCCGATGAGTTTGAGGACGATGGACCGAATGTAGTTCTCGGCGCTCCATAAACCTCCTGGGATTAACACGAAAGAAACGAAGCCATGCGTTTAACAATTCTTCGAATTGGCATAATGGCAGCCTGTGCCGTGTGGGCCTTGCCGACCATGGGTCAAATGCAACAACGACAAATCACGCCGCAGGCTCAAGCGATGGTCCGCAACGTGCAGCCAAATCAAGTCCGCCAGCCCGGAATGGATACCGGCCAAGTGACCCAGGCTCGCGTCGAACGCATGTCGAGTCAACCGGTAGGCACCAACCGCGTTGCCCCAACTCGCTATGTTCCAAATCATGCTCGATATCAAGAAGGTTCAATCGCGGCTCCAATGGGTTCCAGTATGGAACCTGTCCCTCAAAGCTACCAAGGTGTCGGCGGTCCACGTGTCGTTGGCGGACCATCGTCAGCGAGTTGCGCCAGCTGCTCAGGCGGCTACCTTCAAGGGGAATCAGTTTACGGTGGCTGCGATTCGTGCGGAGATTACTCCGGATACGGTCGCGGCTGTGGTGTCGATAGTTATTTCGACGGATGCTGTGATCGCGGCGGTTGTCCGGAAGGACTAGCCGATTGTTGGCTAGGAAAACTCGGTCTATTGCTGTATCGGGGCGAGTATTTCGCCGGAGCACATGGCTTCCATGCGCCTGCCTTTCAGCCAGGAACCGCGAACAACTTGTTTCAAGATAGCAGTTTCGGATTTCACTACGGGGCGAACCTAGGTGTTCCACTTTGTCGGATTACTTGCGGCCTTTTATCGGGTCAAATCGGTATCCGCTCTGTTCATTCAGATTTTTCGGGAATGCCATTTTCCGACAGTGACCGGCATCAGTTGTTTTTCACGACCGGTTTGTATCGACGAGTAGATCATGGTTTGCAGTTGGGCGTCGTTGCCGACTTCATGGAAGAATCCTGGTTTGTGGACTCGTCGTTGGTTCAAATCCGCGGTGAGACTTCGTGGGTATTCTACGGCGGCAATCAACTTGGATTTCGTTTTACCAAGAACGTGCAAGATGATGTGGGCTCTGGCGTATTGAATAACGTACCTGTTAATAATCTGATTACGAGTAGCTTCGAATCGTATCGCTTTTTCTACCGACAAATAGGTTTTGAAGGAGCCGGATTTTCAGATTGGTTTCTCGGATGGTCAGAAGACAGTCATTTCATCGGTGGAATTGACTTTGACGTGCCCATTACGGAACGAACTGCATTGCAGTCTTCGTTCACCTATTTCCTTCCGCAGGACGACGCTCAACGCTTCCCTGGTGGCGGCAACGCTGCCGAGGCTTGGAATATTTCGGTCGGGTTTGTATTCCGTCCTCAAGGGCGCTGCTACTACCAAAATTACGACCGCCCAATGTTTGGTGTTGCCGACAATGGAACGATGGTCCTGCGACGAGGAACTCAACAGTAGAATTCAAGCAACGAGTATCGAATTCAATCGCAAATCGTGTTGAGCAATTAATGTGAAACCGCAAGGCGTTGGCCGTGGATAGAAATCCATTGCCAACGCCTTTTTCTATGAACTCATCAGAATTTTTTCTGCGGTTTGCTCAATCGTTGTGTTACGAACTCGGCGACGTTTTTCCGTACCAACGGGTCACGCCATAGAGCGGCAACTTCTTTTCCGAAAGCGGCGTTTGTTTCTCGAATCCTCTCGAGTAAGGTTTTGCGAATTTGCGATTTGGTAAGCCTAAAAACCGAATCGGGAATTTGGAGATAGTTTTTTGCGATCGCGGTTGCTTCCGTCAAAACCTCTTCGGGACTTGCTAAAGAGTCAGCCAATCCAGCTTCCAAAGCTGCCTCGTCCATAAACGAGGCCCCGCTCGTAACGACTTGTTGAAAGAACTGCGGTGACACCGCAAATCGAAACGTCTCCAACCCCTCGGCGGGCAACGCCAGTCCAACCCGCAGTTCCGGCATTCCAATTTGAGCGCCACGAGCCAATACTCGATAGTCACCACCAGAGGCGACCACACACCCCCCGGCCAGCGCGTGGCCACTGATCGCGGAAATGAGCGGTTTGGGGAAACGAACCACGCGTAGAAACATCTGCCGAATCGCCGGTAAAAACTCGTCAACATATTCGAGCGGCTCAGCAACGAGTCGTTTTAAGTCAACACCTGCGGAAAAAACCCGAGAGTTACCCGTTAAGATCACAACCTTAACATCCGCGTCATCAGCGAGGGTCGCCAAAACACGATCCAGTTCGTTGCAGAACTCTAGGTTCATGGCGTTGACCTTACCGTTGGCCATCGTCACGAGTTGAATGCCGGGCTCGATTTCACGCGTGAGAATCAAGTTTGACGCATTGGTCGGTTCGATTCCCATCGGATTAGTGACCAGAACCCGTCGCGAGTTCGTTCGGTCGATAGCCGCCCCGATTTTGGAAATAGGCGATCAAAATCAAGTAACAAACCAGCATCACTGCGGGGAAGACGGTGACTTTCGCGAGGGCTCCCTGTTTGGCTTCCTTGATGACCTGGGAGACTTGAGCCTTTTGCTCTTCCGGCAAAATTTTGATTCGCTCTTCGTCAACCGCATCATACTGCCCCAAGAAAAACGTGTCCGTCTTCGAGATTTTCGAGTACTCGACGTTTAAATCGCTGGCTGCGACCACTGCCGCTTTTGCCGAATCCTCTTGCATTTTTCCGATCAAGGGTCCGCCGATAATGCCTACGGTCAACATACCAATCCCTGCAATGGCATTGAGTGTCAAAGCCCCTCCCTTGGGGTATTGCTCGGCAACAACGCCGAGCATCGTTGGCCAGAAGTAGGTCTTGCCAATTCCGTAGAGCGTTGCGGCTGCAAAAATGAATACAAATGACTGAGCGATAGACAGCGAATACAGACCGATGATTGCCAATATCGAGCAAGTTGCTAAGAGCCCGAGCGGAGTTAGGCGTTCTACTACAGGCCCGACGAAAAATCGGAGGCACATCATGATGGCCGATGTATAGATCAATACCCATAGCGGGTTGAATCCCATCGCCTTCATCGGCTCCTCCATGATCCCTGTGATGGCAGCGTCAGTTCCTAACTCCGTCGTCGCGAGCGGCATCATGATCAAGCACAAAAAGATCATCATTGGCCGCCCCAAAGACTTGCAGTAGACGCCGTACGCAACAGCCAAGACAGCAACCGAGCCATAGATGATGTAGTTCGCCGTGGTGGGGTTGCCAACAAAATCGGCCAAGTTAACGACCTCAGCCATCTGCTTGATAATCAAAAATAACGCGATCGCCGCTCCGAAGAATCCGAACTCCCCCAGCATTTCCCGGTAGGAAGCCCCACCTGCCACTCGTTCACTCACCGGGAAGTGGGCAAATGCGAGCATGACCAGATAAATCATTGCCGGAATTGCGATGATGTAGATTAGAATCCGCCAATCTTCGGTTGCCGTCGAACCTAAACCGATGGTAATCAATCCCCCCAAAACCAATCCGCCGGGCCAACCCGCATGGAGAATATTCAACCATTTCGTCTTGGCGTGACGATACATCGTCGCGACCACGGGATTAATAAATGCCTCCACGGTTCCATTCGCCAAACCCAGAACAATCGAACCATAAGTGAGGTAACGCAAACCGGCCTCACGTGCGATTTTGAGTTCTTCTTCTCCGAGTCCCGTTTGCTTGACCAATGAATAGGCATAAATCGCAAACGCCGCGTAAATCGCGTAGCAAACGAAACTGAAGAGCATCGCCACGCGATAACCAACACGGTCGATCACCAAACTGAAGAGGATAATGCTGATCGCGAAGGGCCAGATACCATGTCCGAACAGGGTTTGGACCTGGACCTTGTCGAGATTAAAATCTGCTGGCCACATATCCGGCGTGTTGACCATGAACGCGCGAGTGATGAAGGCAAACGCCGTGGTTACCAACGCTATGAAGCACCCCCAGAACAAAAGGGGGTTGGAATTGTTCTCGTCGCGCTCACTCATGGACGTTTTCCTTTTTTGATTGCCCTAGATTGATAACCGGCTTAAATAGCTGTTAAGCTACCGTGAAGAAGTACACTAGCAACGACCGCTGTCTCCGTCAAGTCGCCAAACGGATAGGACCCGAAGTCTGCGATTTCAATTAATGAAGCGGAACGAGAGGGTTAGGCACTAAATTTTTGATTTCTGTTCCCAACAAAGAATGGAAGTTCGGGGACGGAGTGCAGAAAAACGGTCGAGCGAATTCGCCAAAACAAAAAGTTTGAAGGTTCGGGCTGAATTATGAGAAGCATCCGCAATTTCAGGTCACTACTCGTCGGGGCATTGTTGACCATCGGGTTCGTGCTGTTTCTCGTTTTGAATCACGGCTACAGTATTTTGGTGACTTTTGGTTTGTTGCTGATCGGGCTACCTGTTGCATTGCTGTTTCTAATGTTCAACAACCCCAAACACTCTGAAGATTTAGATTGGGGAATGGTGTTAGCAACTCCATTTTGCACGGCACTTTGGCCTTTATTTGTATTTGTTCTGATCCTGAGCCGGCCCTGGAAAGACAAGGCATGGGTCGAACGAGTAATCGATTGATACTTTTTTTCATGTGTTAATACGATATGACGACCCCAGAGCATACTTTGATGGGAATCCACGCGGCGTTTGCGTTGGGATGGCACCGGGCTCTTGGTTGGTCGGCGGTCGTGATGGCGGGTGTTGCGTCGAACGTCCCGGATTGGGACGGTCTGCCGATGCTCTTCGACATGTCGCGTTTCGAGGTGGGACATCGGGTGTGGGGACACAATATCTTCGCGATCTTTTTGTCATCGCTGGTATTAGGATGGACTCAATATCGCTTCCATTGGATTGAAAGTGTTGCAAATTGGATTGAAGGAAAAATTCCCAGCTTGGCAACGGAGTTACCTGTGACTCCTCATTCTTCGAATAGAATTGGCTTGATCGCCCTGGCAGGGGTCGCGATGTTCGCGCAGTTACTGCACTTGCCCTGTGACATGGTCGTGTCTGGTGGGAATGGGCTTACGGATTGGGAAATCCGACCGTTCTGGCCGTTGTCAAAAGCTGGCTATGTGTTCCCCATGATTCCCTGGGGCGATGTGGGACCCACCGTCATTCTGATGTCCGGAGTTATTTGCTCGGCCAAATGGCCAGCACACTTATCAAAGGTATCTTTGATTACGCTGCTCGTTCTATGCGTCTATTTGTTGGGGCGTGCATGGATGAGAGGCATTCTATTTGTGTAATTCGATGCCTGCATGACGACTTCCCGATCTTCAAAGCCGTTGACCGAGGGCTAAAGAAAAGGGGATTGAAAAAAAAGAATCAGCCGGAGGTTTGTACCGTCCGGCTGATGGAAAATCAAGTTGTTTGCAAACTCATTTTTTTTGCAAACTGACTTCTAGCGTTTGACATTATTGCCGGATGGCTGAGCGGTCTGCTGGACGCTACCGGAAGACTTTTCCGTGGAGAAGTTCACTTCCGAGCTTTGCGGGTTTGCCATCAGGCCCGAGAAGTTCTGTTCACTGCCCCAAGCCTGAGCTGACGTGCTGGCAGGTTTCAGCATTGGTTGTGGGACATTCGTTGGTCTAAAGGCTTGTTGCAATGGAGCAGGTGCTAAGTTTCTCAGCGATGATCCGCCGTAGGTCTCGGTCACATTGATCGGCGTTGGTTGCGGGTAGCCCACGGGTTTGGCTGGTGTCAAACGACGACCTTCAGAGACTCGGGTATCATCAGGGAGTGGACGAATCAGGGGCTGAACAACTTTTGCTCGCAAGACGATGCGACCATTAAAGTCATCAACAATCGAGCCGGCAACGTTGGAGTCGTCCTCTTGGGCAGTTTTCCAGGCATCGTCATCATCTCCGTAAGCTCGCTCATTCCCAACGAGATAGTCTTGTGGGATCGTTTCTTCGAGAGCGGTTTGATTTTCGACGATTCCGTTCTCAGCAAGTTGTTCAACCACCGGAGGAGCAGATTTCTCGATCACTTCAACCTCGAATTCAATGGGCGCTTGGGGACTCGCCTTTTGAGCGACTTCAATAGCCGGTGGTGGCACGGGTTCGATCCGAACAGGAGCTGCTTGAATCGTTTCCACTGGTGCTGGGGGCACGGTTTGAGCCAACGACTCGGCAGAGATTTCTTCAGGCACGGTATTGATTTGTTGTTTGGCGACTCGCGAAGAGTCTTGTGACTCCGGCTGATTGAGAATACTTGGCTGGGCTTCGCTTGAGGCGATCATGGCCATTGGATTGCGGTGGCTATCGGCGTCGCTAAAACCGTTTTGGTCTCCTCCGCCGGCACCCGAATCGCATCCGTCGAAGTAAGTGGAGTTCTTGGCCACCGCTGGTCCTACGGAGCAGCAAGCTGGTTGACGGGGAATCCACTTTCCAGTGTGGCAGCAGTAGCGGTGAGTTGCCGTCCGGCCGCCGCAGCAACCGAGCGAAATAAGTAAAGCGGAAGCAATCGCAACGCAGGACATCGTTGTGTGCGAGAAGGTCTTTGTGGACATCCAAATTTTCCTTGTAGATGATTCACGTGTTGGATTAGGTCTAATCGGACCAACCCCAACTTGTCTATCGTCAAGAAAAATAGGAGTCCTGTGATTTTTGGGCTTATGCGTTACTACAGACACAACTGTCGTTTACGGAACGCAAGGATTATGCGCAACGACAATAAAAATCCTGAAAACCGTGGGAATCGGATTATCCCCTACAATTTAACTGAGTTCAGTTTTTGCGTATTTTTTAGCAGCCTGATCGATCTTGGCAGCCAGAATGAAATCGTTTTCGCTCAAACCGCCGATCGAATGTGTCCAAATTTCTATCCAAGCGTCCCGATAGTTCTCCAGATGCAAGTCTGGGTGATGGGCGATGGCCTCGGCAACATCAGCGACGTCCCGAAAAAAATCGAGACCTTCCAAAAAATTACTGAGTTTCCAATCCTTGCGAATCCGTTGACCATTTTGCACGAGTCTCCAGCCGGGAAGGAACACCAATTGCCTCGCCACAAAATCCGGCGGACACGTTGCAGTGGCTTCACGGCAAGGCTGACAAACGCGGTTAGCCAACTCTTCAAAACTTTGCGGTTCCATCTTTTCGGGCTCCAAGGTTGCTAGGCAGACTCGGCCTGCCAGTTTACGCGAGGCGAGTCGCCCCACAACGCCTCCAAACTATAGAATTGTCGGGTTTCTTCGTCAAACAAATGCACGACAACAGTTCCGTAGTCTAAAACCACCCAGTTCGAACGATCGATTGAGTGATTACTGTACCGGCGATCATTCAGCTCTTTTTCGAGTTTGTTTTGAATCTCTTCGGCAATCGCTCGGAGCTGCCGCAAGCTTGTACCTGTCGCAATCACAAAATAGTCGAACAACGCAGTCGCGCTACGCATATCGAGGATAACGATCTCTTGAGCATTGTTTTCTTCGCAGACCTTCGCGGCGGCGATAGCCAACGTCTCACTGGATGGAGCCTTCGACGGAGATTTGTTCGATTGAGATGTGGGGACTGATTTTTCAGACACGCTGGTTCCTGGAAATAATGCGAATTGTGACGAAACGTTGGTCATGGTTGGGTTTCTCAAAAGTTCCCTGTATTGATTATGCCATACGAAACCGTTTTTTCCGATGCGGGGTGTGCCGTTTTTTCTCGGGTCGGTTTGAGTTGAAGACGAACGTGGCCTAAAATGGGTTCGCGAGGTTAGCCAATTTCCCGTCGATTCATCGAAACACCAATTTGAGACACCCATGTCGATTGCACAAAGTCAACATCTTCCGCTCGATTTCCAAGCCGTTTTGGAGGCTGGCGCGAGGCTGAAAGGGCTTGTTCACCGAACACCGGTCTTCACCAACTCGACTTTGAACAAGATTGCTGGAAGAGAGCTTTTCTTTAAATGCGAAAATCTCCAACGAGCTGGGGCTTTTAAGTTTCGCGGCGCCTGCAATGCGCTGTCACTGCTGACTGCTGATCAGCTTTCGCGTGGGGTCGTCACGCACAGTTCTGGCAATCATGCTGGAGCCTTGGCACTCGCTGCGAAATTGTTCAAAACGCGAGCCTATGTCGTGATGCCAGAAAACTCGTTGGCCGTAAAGCGAGCCGCCGTTCTGGAGTACGGTGGCGAAGTCATTTCGTGCAAGCCCACGCAGCAAGATCGTGAAGAAACGGCAGCACGAGTTCAGGCCGAAACAGATGCCGCCATGATCCCCCCTTATGATGATCCTCGAATCATTTCCGGACAAGGAACAGCGGCGCTTGAGTTATGCCAAGAATTCCCAAACTTAGACGTAGTGATCGCTCCGGTTGGTGGTGGAGGGCTGTTGGCAGGGACCTGTTTGGCAGCAGTTGGACTCAGTGACCAAATCGAAGTCATCGGGGCAGAGCCAGCCGCAGCGGCGGATGCCCATGAAAGTTTAAAACGTGGCGAACGCATTCTCCTTCCGACGAGCACGAGCATTGCGGACGGACTCCGCACTAACCTCGGCGAACACAATTGGCCAATCATCCAAAAGTACGTGCAACGCATCATCTGTATTTCAGAAGACGAGATCATCGCCACGACACGTCTATTTTGGGAACGGACGAAATTGCTCATCGAGCCGAGTTCGGCAGTGGCGGTTGCGGCGGCCCTTCATCATTTGGGGTCAGGAGATTCAGAGCCTCAACAGGTCGGCATCATCTTGAGCGGTGGCAATTGCGATCTGGATCGATTGCCGTGGAGTTAGCCTCGCTCGATTTCAATCCGCAATTTTTTGCTTACTCATCAGAGCTTGGGTGATCAGGATTTTTGAAAAACTGCCCCAAGTCGATCCCTTTTTCTCGTTGCTCGTCTTCGAGTAGCTTAACGCGAACCTCAAGCTTTTCCACCAGCTTGGCAAGTTTTGGCAACAGTTCCTCCTGAGGGTCTTTCGGCTTTGGTTTGGGAACCGACGGGTAATTCAGTTGTCGCTGAAGCGCCGAAAAGAAAAACAACGGCTCCTTTCGACGATTTGCGAGCGCTATCCTCCCTTCCTTTTCACTGAACAGAATGGGAACAGGGGGGCGCGGGTCTCCACCGTCTTGTTGGCTTCGGATCACATAGTAGTCACTGTGAACGTAAACCAAATCGGCGAGTTCCACGAGCCCAATTTTGTGGCGAATCGTCCCCAGCCATCGTTGCCAGACTTCATCATAAATTGGGTCTCCCGCCATTGCGGCCAAACCCTTGTCGTAACTCAATCGATTCCGGCACAACACCTCGAATTGGAAAAAAAACATCGCTGAAAGCCCTTGGACACTCGTGCGAAACAAGGACTCCGCTTCGAGAATCAAAAAAGCGCGATTCATGTCAAAACGACTTTTTTCCGACTCCGCGTTTTCGATCAAAAACGTTTGGAAGGGAGTAAAGTAATGGGACATTCGCTGCATGGCTGCGGCCATCGCCCCCACGTGATTTAACTCAGCCAACAAGTAATCGATGGCGAGTGGGAGTTTGGTCGTCGATAGAATCTCTTCACGCACCGATTTCAGGAGTTCCTGCGCTGGTTCGTGACCGTGGACCCGGTTTGCCAACGCCCGAAACATGTGGGCTTGTTCGATGTATTCTTCTTTTTCCAGAACCGGCATACGCAATTGCTTTCGACAAACTTTCGGAACTTTTAATTCACGGCAAATTTCAACCAAGGGTTTCATCTAGGACACGGATTTGAATTTGAACTGCGGATGATACGATCGTCCACCATCAAGTGTCCTTTATTTCCGCGGTTTCGCACTGGCATCTTTATTGGATTGACCTCGCACCTCGGTAACGCTGAGATTTTTTCGAAAAAAATCGGCCGCCTGATCGACGATTTTCAGATTCACAAAACCTCGATAGTGACCACAATCCGGCAGTACCACCAACTCTGTCGGAAGCCCCAGTTCAACTCGCCTCTGATGCAATCGACGAGTTGACTCGACAGAAACAACTTCGTCAGTTTCTCCATGGTACAAGAAAACCGGTGTCGCAAGTTGTGAATTACAATTTGCCAGTGGCGACGCCAACTCAAAAATCCTTGGATTTGTTCGTTTGCTGGCTCGCAACCAATACCATAGGGCGAACGAATCTTCTGTTAGCCAATCAAAGTCGCATGGACTTCCGCCCGCGACGATCGCCTGAACATGGGGGGAGACGGTCTGCAATTCTGCTGGGATCATTGACACTTCTTCCAGCGAACAATCGCCGAGCAGCATCAACGCCAAATGCCCGCCAGCAGAATATCCGAATGCACATATCTGCTGCGGATCAATTTTCAGTTCTTCAGCATTCGCACGAACCCAGCGGACGGCATTGCGACAATCAATCCATTGTGCAGGGAATGGATGCCAGGGTGCCTTGCGATAGTTGACTGGAATGACGACAAATCCTTGGCGTGCCAATCTTCTCGCGTGGAATTGCCAATTGAACTTACTTCCCCAAGCCCAAGCTCCTCCGTGCAGCATGACAACTGCGGGAAACGGACCGGCACCTACTGGACGATAGATATCAAGTTTAAGATTCCAACCAGGGCTCGAACTGTAGACCAGCCCGCCCTCCTTTTCAATCTCAAACGAATCTCGGTTCAGGTCTTCCGAGAGCCTTCGATTCCGAAATTTGTCGAGTGGCCTTGTGGTTTCCGACGGTTTGGTAGAGGAGTGAAGCTCGACCTGCGATGGAGGCAGAGTCTCTTGCGAAAGAGCGCAGCCGCACCAGACGTTCCAACCGATCAACAAAACGAACCAGTGGCAGCATTTGCTTTGAAGTAGAATGTAAAAATGGCTAAACGGCATGGGTCGCATGACTGGCAACTTGAATTGTGTGACAAAATTGAGGAAATTTCGGTTCTGGCCAACACGACTCCTTTATAATACAGTCAAGCTTTCCACACACGAGGAATCCCGAGAAAATCTATGAACGCCAACTTTTCGACCGTCGCAGAAGCCGTAGAGCAAATTGCCAGAGGGGGCGTTGTGATCGTCCTTGATGACGAAGACCGCGAAAACGAAGGGGATTTTATCTGCGCGGCCGAACTAGCGACTCCGGAGACGATAAACTTTTTGTTGAGTGGCCGAGGGGATTTTTGCATGCCGATTTTGGCTGAGACGGCCAGGCGTTTGGAAGTCTCGCCCTTGGTCCAAACGAATACAACCAAGTTAGAGACCGCTTTTTTAACACCGCTTGACCATGTTTCGGCAAAAACGGGAATTACCGCTGCCGAACGAGCATTTTGTGTCCGCGAAATTTGTAACCTCGATAGCAAGCCATCCGATTTTGTCCGACCTGGACACGTGCATTTGCTACTCGCGCGGGACGGTGGCGTATTGCGACGAGCGGGGCATACCGAAGCTGCCGTGGACCTCGCACGGATGGCCGGGCTAAAACCTGCGGGAGTGATCTGCGAAGTTCTGGATCGTGACGGGAATCGCGCGACGCGCGATGAGTTGATGCAGATTGCCGCTAATAACAACTTGCCGATTATTACCATTGAGCAACTGATCGCTCATCGAAGGATCAGCGAAAAATTAGTTTCGCAAATCGCATCGGCAAAACTCCCAACGCGATATGGTGATTTCCAAGTGATTGCCTACGACGTTCGTTTTGAGACGCAACAACCGATCGCTTTGGTGATGGGTGATCCAGCCAAAGAATCTGCACCGCCGCTGGTGCGGATGCACAGCAGTTGTTTTACCGGTGACTTGTTAGAATCGCTGCGATGTGATTGCGGGGATCAACTTCATTTGGCAATGAAACAAATCGCCGATGCAGGTTGCGGTGTGGTTGTTTACTTGCCGCAAGAAGGGCGGGGGATCGGACTGGCAGAGAAGATTCGCGCTTATGCACTGCAAGACAAGGGGCTAGATACGGTCGAAGCCAATATCGCCTTAGGGTACAAAGCGGACAGTCGCGACTATGGGGTGGGTCTGCAAATTCTTAAGGACCTCGGATTACGTCAAGTCCGTTTGCTCACCAATAACCCGAAAAAACTCGAAGCTTTTAATTTCAGGGGTTACGATCTGGAAGTGGTTGACCAAGTCCCGCTACTCCCTCCTTGTAACGTTCACAATGCGGGTTACCTGAAGACCAAACGAGAAAAACTAGGGCATCGAATTCCCAATTGACCAAGATGAGATCATTCGTCTAACTCAGTATTGGGCCAGGCTTTCGCCCTCAATGTGGGAAATTCGCGAGTCATCAGTTCGCCTCAAAGGTCCGTCCCAATCTAACAAAGCCTACTATTTCGCGAATTGGGTGGGCCAATTGTTTCTTTTTTGTGCATTTTGATGGATGCTCCGCGAAAAAATATCAGCGAGCTTAACGTCTGGCAAAGTTTAGGCTTTTGATGGCCCCCAAAAAGCTATTGTTGTGAATCGCATATGCTTGGAAGTCGCACCGTTGGCATGAACAAAATGTTTAAACAGACGTTTCCATTTTTCGCCTCCAACGAAGCTCATGAATTTCAAAAAATGCCCCTTTAAAAAAATTTGTTGTGGAACCTAGTTTTGATTTTTGAAGAATTGTGTTAGCCTTATGGTTCTCATTCGCTCGTTAACTGCGCCTCAAGGGCGGCCAGTTAACTCTCGTCTCTTCAAAGTCTATTCAAAAATCTATTCATCTCTTTTCATTTGACAGGAGACCTACTTAATGGGCACAATCCGCGCCTTCGTTTTTTCGTTTTTATTATTCGCCATTTCTGTTGTGGCTTCAGCTCAACCAGTGGCCCCTTCATTGAGCAGCCGACCCGGGGCGGCCTACACGCTGTACCTGAACTTTTCCGGTTTTAATTTCACCGGCAATTGGGGCAGTAGCGGTCAAGCTCCAGGAAACATGAGCGCCTACCGGAACCAGACCGGCCCCAACTTTACCGCCGCGCAGCAAGCGGAGATTCGTAACATCTGGTCGCGCGTTGCGGAATCGTACAACATGTTCAATGTGAATGTCACAACCGTAGACCCTGCCGTTTCTGTCGGAGGATTGGCTTCATCCAATTATCAAGGGCGACAACAATGGTACGACCAAACAGCGAGGGTGATGCATGCCGTGATCGGTAATCGAGGGAATTCAGGTTTCTTTAATGGAGCCGGTGGAGTGTCCTACGTCGATGTTTGGCGAAATAGCTATTCAGGCACTGGGAATTCGAACGGTATAAAAACCAATTGGACGTTCCCGTCGAGCCTTGGAGGTTTCGGAGCCTATCACAATATCTTCACAGCAGCCACTCACGAAGTTGGCCATGCTGCAGGTCTAAGTCATCAAGGTGATTACACGGGAAGCACCCAAAACAATGCCTACTCGACCAACAATGGTTCCAGTACTTTGGCGCCTTTTATGGGTGTTGGCTACAGTGCTTCAAGGAATACATGGTCGGTTGGAAGGATCAGCACAAACCAAAACACGATCCAAAATGATGCCTTGCGGATTAGACAAAACAGCGGAATGGGTGGCTTTATCAATGATGGCATCGGGCGGAGCATCGCCCAAGCCACGCCGATTTCTCTCAGCAACGGGCAAATCAAACCACTGGTAAATCAAGGAGTCATAGTCCCAGTAAGTGACTCTAATCCAAATCCAATTGGTTCAAATAACTACACGCGGGGTTATTTTTCATTCGAAACAATCGGAGGGCTCAACATGATCACCGTTAACGCCGGGACCCAGTGGCTTCAGACCGGTGTCGCGGACCCTCATCGATCTTTGGATGCAACCTTGCGGATTTTGGACGCGTTGGGGAACCAAGTTGCCATTTCGGCAACCTCAAGTCTCAGCGAAACCATCGCAATCAACTTGGCACCTGGCTTGTATTACATTGAGGTGTCCAGCGCTGGGGGCAAGAACGCCAGCCTCGGGCCAAGTGGCACATGGGCTCCGCGCCAGTTCTACGACATGGGGGCATATTTTCTGACTGGAACAATTTTGGCAATCCCCGAACCCACCGGTGCAACCCTTTTGTGCATCATGATCACCGGAGTGGTTTTCGTTCGTCGCAGAAATGTTTAGGCCCTACTTTGGCCAATGAACTGCCGATGCACACGGACGAAAATCCCGCCCTCCCATTAAAATTTCAACGAATCAAGCAGGCTTTCAGATCCGAACAGTGTTCTGAAAGCCCTTTCTTGTTGAAGAAGCCAATACGTACCGGCAATTCGATTGCTAGCTTTTTGCCGAATCCATGGCCGCTAGCACTCGTGGTAGTTTAGTCAATTGTTAAGATTGCCTTAAGCCTTAGGATTTTTGTAAACGATAAATCTTAACAAGTTCTTCATCGACTACACTACCTTTTTGGTGTCTTTTTCGTGTTTCGCTTTGCGTGTTTGGGACTGCTATTTGGATTACTAAGCTGGGCCCCTTCGTCGAGGTGTTACGGCCAAAATCCTGCTTACCAAAACGCGGTTTGGCAGCGGCTTGATGACCAGTCGCCATTGCTACCCGTCTCGGCATGGTTGCAGGAGACCCTCTCGGACAAACTCCCCGACCCCCTTGGTTCTAACGGGAACTCAGAGCAGACAAAGGCTGCGGATTCGAAGCCTGAAGATAGGAAGGCCGCTGACTCGAAACCTGAAGAAAAGAAGAAGGAATGGTACCAGAAACTCAACGTCCGCGGCTACGCGCAATTCCGGTATAACTATTTAACCCAACTGGCAGATGGTTCGGCACTTCCTCAACATGCGGGGGACAGTTCGGTCAGTGACGATCATGAGTTTTTGATCCGACGGGCGCGGGTGATCTTTTTTGGTGACATCGGCGAACATCTTTACGTTTACATGCAGCCGGATTTTGCGAGCAACCCCGACAGTAGCGTCATTAACCAACAATTCACTCAGATTCGCGACTGGTACGGCGATGTGTATGTCGACAAAACCAAGATTCATCGGCTTAGGGTCGGTCAATCGAAAATCCCTTACGGCTGGGAGAACTTAC
Organism: Pirellulaceae bacterium; assembly: GCA_019636375.1. Taxonomy (GTDB): domain Bacteria; phylum Planctomycetota; class Planctomycetia; order Pirellulales; family Pirellulaceae; genus BJ22. The sequence goes on from JAHBXS010000001.1 coordinate 630,253, forward strand.
AGTCTAGCCAAAACCGTTTGTATTTGGATCGAAATGATGCCTTCAACAGTGCCGCGAGAAACGAACGGGACTTGGGAGTGTTTTATTACTGGACTCCGGAATGGGCGCAGGACATTTTCAAGTTTATCAGTAATGAAGGATTGAAAGGCTCAGGCAACTACGGCATTTTTGGATTCGGTGCGTACAACGGTCAAGGAGGCTCGTTACGCGAGCACAATGATCAACTGCATATAATATCCAGATTGACCCATCTGTGGTTTGATCGTTGCGGTCAATTGCATGAGTTCGGCATCCAAGCTTACACCGGAAACTACGTCGTCGCGGGGGCTCCGATTTCTCCGTTAGGAGTGGGGCCTGCCGTACAACCGCTCGGGACTCGGGGGCGTCCGTTTGGCGATCAAGGGAAACTCGATCAACGCTTGGGTTGGACCTACATTCGCTATCCGCAGCCATTCGGATTTCAAGCGGAATACACAATTGGGCGGGGACCAGAATTAAACGCCGCGCAGACGGAAGTCGAACGGGGGTTCTTGCACGGGGGTTACATGATGGTGAACTATCGGATCAAAACCGAGACCTGGGGAGAATTCTGGCCGTTTGCCCGCTATCAAATCTATCGCGGTGGCTACAAATCGGCCACGAATTCACCGTATTCCGAAATCAACGAATGGAATATCGGCCTGGAATGGCAGATCAAAAAAGACTTCGAGTTTGTCACCGAGTACATGATCACCGACCGGACGAATTTGCAGGCCCGTTCTTCTGGTCTCTCGTATGAGCAATTCGACGGTCATGTGCTGCGATTCCAATTTCAGTTCAATTTCTGAGTTCGCCCTGGTTCAAAAGTGGCTGCCTGTTGCGAATTGCCCGCCAAAACGGTACTTTAGAGCTATCTAGAACAGCCAGTTAAAGGAACGCGGCGCGACTAAAAACCGATTCGGTCGAACTTTTAAGGCTCAATGCTTCGTATGCTTGCGAAGTGCTATCGAAAATACGTCTCTTGATTCAAAACATGTCACACTCTCAAATCAACGATCTTCCTTACTCACAGCGGGTCGTGATGACCGGCATTGGGCTGACAGCCCCTAACGGCAACAGCTTGGCCGATTTTCGCGATGCGTTGTTGAACGCTCGCAGCGGGATTCAACCTTACGAGATTCGTTATTTTGGGAAGACCCTTGCCGGAGTTTGTGACTTCGAAGTCACGCGGCATCAATCGCGAAAGGATGCTCGCCGGGGAACGCGGGCCGGGAGTGTCGGAATCTACTGCGCCAACGAAGCTCTCCAAAACAGCGGTATCGATTGGGAAAATACCGACAAATCCCGAGTCGGCGTTTACATCGGCGTCACCGAACATGGTAACGTCGAAACGGAGAGCGAAATCTACCAAATCAAACAATTTGATTACGACACGAAATACTGGACCCATCACCACAATCCTCGCACGGTGGCCAACAACCCGGCTGGTGAAATTGCGCTCAACATGGGGGTTACTGGCCCGCACTACACGATTGGGGCGGCTTGTGCGGCTGGAAATGCGGGGATCATCCAAGCGGTACAAATGTTGCGTTTGGGCGAAGTCGATCTGGCATTTGCCGGTGGCGTTTCCGAGAGTATTCACACCTTTGGAATTTTTGCAGGATTCGCCAGCCAAGGAGCCCTGGCGACTCACGAGGACCCCACCAAGGCCTCTCGGCCATTCGACAAAAATCGCAACGGGATTGTCGTCGCCGAAGGAGGTTGCGTCTACGTTATTGAACGGCTGGAGGATGCAAAACGGCGTGGAGCCCAGATCATTGCAGAAATTGTGGGGTACGCGATCAACACCGATGCCACGGATTTTGTGCTGCCTAACGCCGAAAGGCAGGCCCAATGCATGCGTTTGGCCCTAAAAAGGGCCGGATTGGCGGCGGAACAAATTGACATCGTGAGTACCCATGCAACGGGGACCCCGAACGGTGATATCCTCGAATGTGCGGCAATTCGCGAGGTTTTTGACCATTCCGAGACCACCTGGGTCAATAATGCAAAAAGTTTTATTGGGCATTCAATGGGGGCCGCCGGTGCGTTAGAATTAGCGGGAAATCTTCCGGCGTTCGCGGACCACGTGGTGCACCCCACGATCAACTTGGACGACCTGGACGAGGAATGTGCCTTGCGGGGATTGGTTCACGGCCAGCCACGGGAGGTTGCAAAAGTTGATTACATATTGAACAATTCTTTTGGAATGTTGGGAATCAATTCGGCTTTGATCGTGAAGCGGTTTGTGTAATCCTCAGCGTCTCAAAAACGTTTTTTGGCTTTAGGAGTAGGTTTGCCAATGGCACCCGAAGAAATTCGTCAAGCAATTATCGAAATTTTAGAAGACATCGCACCTGACGAGGATTTGACCAGCCTCGACGACGGCGTGAGTTTCCGTGAACAAATGGAACTGGACAGCATGGACTTTTTGGACATCGTCATGGAACTGCGGAAGCGGTATCGGGTCCAAGTCCCTGAAGAAGACTATGCACAACTTGCCTCGATGAATTCCACTGTGAAATATCTGGAACCCAAAATGGTGGACGTCGCCGTCTAACGGGCGATACCCAAATGGCGAACGTCTAGCATCATTTCACAGAGTGAAAAACTACGTGGACTTTCGCTTTGTGAACGGTTATGGTCTGGGTTCGTTCAAGGTCAGAACTCCTGATCTCGGCGAAAAATAAGTCAGCACATTCGTGGCCTCGTAGCTACGTTCGCCAGAAGGTGGACGAGATTTGTGCTGATTTGGAAAATGCAAAATGCAAAATGCAAATTGTAAAATCTAAAATCTAGAGTGCATGGTGGGCATGTGATGCTCTGGCAGGTTTACTTTGGTTTTTGTCGCGTGGCTTCCTTGTTCTCGTTCGTCATTGCGGTCAAGATTGATTGGCCGATAATTTTGAGCTTCGCACCTCACATTTTGCATTTTGCACTTTGCTCCATAATAATCGGCTCAGATCAATTTCCGGCACCAGCAAATTTTTGAAGCAATAACACGCAAATTCTCAACTCCAGAACAGGAGTTTTGAAGGCATTCGCGATACCATCACTCAATCCGCTTGCCTGACTCCGAAAAGACCGTTGTTAATTGCAGTTTTCACTTTACAATGGCCTGCATGAGCCAACCATTGTCACAGACTGAACAAGAACCTCACGATCAGAGTCAAACTGATTCTGCCTCGTCAACTGATGCTTCCTTGCCGATGTACGACACGGTGATCATCGGTGCCGGGATGAGCGGGATCGCCGCTGGGATTCGACTGGCCTATTACGATCAACGGGTTTGCATCCTCGAAAAGCATACGACGATTGGCGGGCTGAATTCTTTTTATCGGTTGAATCGTCGCGATTACGATGTGGGTTTGCATGCCGTCACGAACTTCACGGAAAAGGGGGCCAAGAAAGGGCCTTTTTCTCGCATCCTACGACAACTCCGATTCAAGTGGGAAGATTTCGGTTTGGCTCCACAGCGTCGCTCGCGAATCGCTTTTCCGGGCATTAATTTGAACTTTGACAACAACATTGATTATCTGACTTCGGAAATTCGTCGCGAGTTTCCCCACTGTATCGATCGCTGGCAAAATCTTTTGGCCGGCATCACTGACTATGACGATCTCGATCAAACCGCGTTCGAGATTTCAGCTCGCGAGCGACTCAACGAAACTTTGGGGGACCCCCTGCTGATCAACATGTTGCTGTGTCCTTTGATGTGGTACGGGAACCCTCGCGAACATGATATGGCTTGGGGGCAGTTTTGCATCATGTTCCGCAGTATTTTTTTGGAGGGGTTTGCGCGACCGCATCGCGGGGTACGTTTGATTTTGAAGAATCTGATCAAGAAGTTTCGTGGACTAGGGGGTGAATTAAAACTTCGTCATGGTGTCGCGAAAATCCTCACTGAAGACGGAACGGCCGTAGGTGTTGAACTTGAAAACGGCAACCGAATTCATTGCAAGCGGATTCTCTCTTCGGCAGGTCTCGTCGAGACTCTGCGAATGTGCGATGCGACTAGTGAGCCCGACCCACGCTTGGCGGGGCAAATGTCGTTTATTGAATCGATTTCGGTGTTGGACAAACAGCCCCAGGAGTTAGGATTCGACGAAACGATCGTCTTCTTTAACGACTCGAACGATTTCCACTGGACGCCCCCTGCGGAGGGGCTGTGCGATGTCCGAACCGGTGTCATTTGTTCCCCCAACAACTACGTCTACGATGCGGCGGAAGGAAAATTGCCGGAAGGGATCATGCGATTGACGACGATCGCCAGTTTTGACCGCTGGGATGAATTGGACGAAGCGGCCTATCGTCGCGAAAAATTGCGATGGTATGACCGGTCACTCGAGTCATGCGTCCGCTTCGTACCAGATTTTCGACAAAACGTCATCGACATGGATATGTTCACGCCAACGACGATTCGTCGATTTACATGGCACGACAATGGAGCTGTCTACGGGGCTCCCGATAAGATACTGGACGGGACCACGTATATCCCCAACGTCTTTCTCTGCGGGACGGATCAAGGGTTTGTAGGAATCATCGGGGCGATGATGAGTGGCATCTCGATGGCAAATCTCCATTGCCTAAAGGACTAAAAAAAGCCTGTTGTCTCTCGGATTCAACCGAAAACCATCAGGCGATATTCAGTTTCTCAAGTAGAGGCTCGGACTAATCGCCAACTGCCACGCCTTCGCATTGAGCGAAACCGGCAAGTTGCTGGAGACGCGTGGGATGTTGAAGTTTCCTGACCGCCTTGGCCTCGATTTGCCGAACCCGTTCACGAGTGACTTTGAAAATGCGCCCGACTTCTTCGAGGGTATACGTGTAGCCATCCCCTAAGCCGTAGCGAAGCCGAATGATTTCACGTTCGCGGAAGGTTAAAGTCTTCAAAAGATGGTCGATGCGATCTTTAAGGATTTCATTGTTGGCCAGTCGTACTGGATTATCAAAATGATGATCCTCAATAAACTCACCGAAACTGCAATCGTCTCCCTCTCCGACGGGCCGATCAAGGCTCATGGGATGCCGCCCAATGTCCATGACTCTCCGTACTTCATCGACTGGCAACTCCGCTCTGACGGCGATTTCCTCGAAAGACGGTTCGCAACGAGTTTCCTGAAGCAATTGTTGTTGAATATTTCGCAAGCGAGCAAGCACATCGATCATGTGCACAGGAATGCGTATCGTACGAGCCTGATCGGCGATGGCCCGCGTGATCGCTTGGCGAATCCACCACGTTGCGTACGTCGAGAACTTAAAACCGCGACGATACTCATACTTATCGACGGCTCGCATCAAGCCAGTGTTTCCTTCTTGGATCAAGTCCAGGAAACTAAGGCCACGATTGCGGTATTTCTTGGCAATTGAAACCACAAGCCGCAAGTTGCTGCTGGACAACTGACTTTTAGCGTTCTCGAATTCGCTGAAGAAACGCTTGCTGTTCTCCGCTCGTTTACGGAGACTCTCGGGACTTTCCTGACAGGCACACATCAACTGAAACAGTTCGCGCCGCAACTGTTGGCGGCGTGGCTGGGTCAGAGGATCGTTGCCAAGAGCCTTGAGTTGTTGCCGCACCTTTTCCATTCGCTGGGAAAACTGTTCCAATTGACGAATGAGTGGACTAATTCGTCGTGAACGAAGGCTCAACTCCTCGACCAAGCAGACCAATTTTGCTCGTCGGCGAATGAACCGCAGGCGAATCACTTGTTTGTCAGCGTCACTGACTTTTCTCGAAATTAACTTTCGGAAGTCGGAATCGTTGGCCTTCAGCAAGGCGTCGATGGTCCTGAAATTGCAGGGCATCCGCGCGAGAATCTGTTCCTTGGTCAGTTGCTCCGTCAACGAGACCTTGATCGTGCGGTCAAATGGGAGCTCTCCGGCATAGACTCGCTTAAGTGTCTCGACGGTGGCTCGCAAGGCGTAAGTATTCCCGAGCACCGAGCGACGATAGCGTTTGCGGGCGATTTCGATCCGTTTGGCCAATGCGATTTCTTCGTCGCGGTCGAGGAGCGGGACCTCAGCCATTTGACTCAAATAAGTTCGCACGGGGTCGTCACCGGGTCGCGACGGACGGCTCGTTAAGGGAATGTCGGCAATCTCGACCTCAGTCCCTTCCAAATCAGCGGCTGATGGTCCGTTAACTTCTGCGGAATCGGGGTAGCTTTCACGCAACTCGATTCCTGCTGCTTCGATCGCGGCCACGAGATTTTCCAGGCTCTCACCATTGGTCGCCACATCGGGCAAGAAATTCGTCACCTCTTGATAAGTCAAAAAGCCTTGGCTGCGGCCCTTTTGCAATAACGAGGTAAGTTCTAGGTCTTTCGCTTCCATGCGTCTAATCCTCCTGCGACGTCCTAGTCGCTTGCGCAAATTGTCGACAATCGCCAGCCGCTACCCATCCGTGGGCGCTGAGATTTGCTTGCGTTGTCGGGCGGATTCCAGAAGTTCTGCCAACAGGACGTCCTCTTGGCGAGCATCTAGTTCTCCTTTTTCGAGTTGGCTGATGAGTTGGCGTTGTCCTACCAATTCACGTCGCCGCTCAAATTCGGTCAATACGACTTTGAGTTGCCACTGCAAATCAAAGCCCGTTTCGTTTTGTTTCGCGCTGGCCTGCTCATCCAGTCTGATGATCAAATCCTTGAGTTGAGGGTCCTCCAGCGTCAACAGCAACGCCTCAAACGACACCTCTCGCGACTCGTGGCAGGCAGCACAAATGTGATCGTATAGCGTCTGAAGTGGTCCCGGTGAGAACTCATCAACCAGAACGGTTTCGATGACTTCCTCGATTAACGAGTCATCCAACAAGAGCAATTCCAATAATTCTTGTTCGGCTAAAATTCGAGGTTTGGCACCGCTGTTTGCGGGTGCTGTAGCCACTTGATATTCTGGTGGCTCATCTGGGCTCGACTGTCGCGATTGATTTTTCTTGCGCACTTCTTGTAGACGCAGCTTAAGTTGCTCACGGTCGACCCCAAACTCTCGGCTCAATCGGGTCAAAACCTGTTCCATTCGCAAGCGAACATTCCCTGTGGAATTGGTCAACGATGATGGCGTCATCGCCAAGGTTTCTAAAATTCCTTCAAGGGCTCGGTTAGCGGCGAACGTGTCCACCGTCAGATCGATCCCCATCGTTTCACTCTTGATTTTGTGTTCGATCGCATCGGGAGCGGTATTGATCAAAGCCTGCAACTCTTCGCCCGAACGCTGCTGCACAAAATCACAGGGGTCTTGGTTGTCGGGCAAAGTCAAAATTCGCAAATCAAGTGATTCCGCGATGAAATAATTCAGAACCTCGTTAGTTCGTTTTTTTCCCGCAGCATCGCCGTCCAAAAGGAGCGTCACGCGATCTGCGTATCGTTTCAGCAACCGAATATGCCGTTGATTGATGGCAGTCCCCAAAGCGGCGACGACTCCCGTGACTCCCGCTTGTCGCACCGCAATAACGTCCGTGTAGCCTTCGACAACAGTCAGTTGCCGCGAGCGACTGCTCTCATCAGCGGCCAAATTGAGGCCATACAACTGATCGCTTTTCGAGAATAGTTTTGTCTCACGCGAATTGACGTATTTGGCTGGCGGCTCCTGGCCTTCTGCGTATAGCCCAGGAACTACCCGCCCCCCGAAAGCGATGGGACGATTCACCGTGTCAAAAATCGGAAACATCAACCGGCCCGAAAACCGCTCGTAAAAACCTGAACCGCGATCACTACGGACAACGAGATCACAGGCCTCCAAGATTTCGGCAGAGAAATTTGTCGTGCGACTTCGTTCTTGCAGCCAATTTTGCCGAAGCGGAGCGAAACCCAATCCAAATCGCTCGATGCTGTCTGCCGTGATATTCCGACTCGCCAAATAGCTGCGAGCGTGGTCAGCCTCTGCCTCATGCAACAAGCACTCGTGAAAAACGGCCTGAGCCCACTGCATGGCTTTGTACAAGATTTGTTTGTCGTCGGGCGAGCCCTTGACAACCGGTTTGCCATGAGACGTAAAGGGAATCCCGGCGCGCTCGGCGAGAATTTTTAACGCCTCGATAAACTCGACGTTCTCCCGCCGCATGACAAAACTAAAGACATCACCCCGAATCCCGCAAACCCAGCAAGTCCACGTTTGCCGGGCGGGGTTGATTTGAAAACTTGGACGGCGGTCATCGTGCCAAGGGCAATTGGCGACAAACATCGAACCCTGGCGGCGCAATTGAAGATAACCGCCGAGTAAATCGACGATATCGGTCGCTACTTTGACTCGTTCTTTAATGTCGAAGTCAATTCCAGAACTCAACGCCGGGCCCCTTTGACGAAACGTTTGATGTCAACGTCGGAGGCCACAGAGGTCTGCAACTTCGCAAACCTAAGGAAGACTCGTTATCGGAACGCATCCTGGTTCCAGAATTAAGATCGCATCCAGCCTATAAAGGGCAGACGGAACCTCAATCTTTACAAGTCTGAATCTGTGCCCTCCTTGGCACAGCACTCTAACCTAACCCAGGTCATCCTCAATGGTCAACATCAGAATTTTAAAAAAAATGGAATTCGGTAGCAGATAATTTTCTGCGATTCAGAACCGGAAACAATTGAAACTCCACACTGAATAACTAGAACCCCATCACGCTAGCATTCGCAACTGGGATTTGACAAATTATATCCCAGCGGACGACTCTACTCAACGAAGCCTTCCAACTAATTGGTAGGCTCTCCAGTCGCTGCCCCAAATGAATCACCTGAAATGGCCGACGTTTTGTCCTCCTCTGGGAGCTTGCGAGGCTTGAGTTGATCGAGCGAATCAATGGTTGAAATTGACGACAAATCGGTCCGCAAGCCGTGGTTGGGACGTCCCTTTTTCCAGCCGGTGTAAAGCCATCCATCAACGATTCGCAATTCGACCAATTGGAGCTGGCGAGCAATCTTTGCGATTTGAGGCAGTTCGAGTTGGTCTACCGGGATCAAGTTGGCCGGCAGTCGAAACCCACCAACCTCTGCGGCGACAATTTGGTCTTGAGTTTTATCGGTGACGCCGGGCAGTTCTTCCTGCGGCTCAAGCTGAAGGGGATCAGGGGGTTGCGGAGTTTTGGCAGGTTGATTGAGTTTCTTTTCGAGGAACGTCTTAAACGCGACACCTCGCGCGTCCAAACGCTCTTTGTCAACCGAATCAACAGTCACCAAACCATCACGTACCAAGTACAATCCTCCCTTGTACTGAACAAATCGGAAACTCAATTTGATCAACAACGGAGTGCGGATCGAGCGATCACCTTGTGTAAAACGTTCCCCCAAAATCCCAATCCGAATTCGATCATCTTCGAGTTCAAATTGAAATGGCTGGATTTCCGGGAAAGTGATTGTCCAGTTGTCGTCCGGATCGTCTGTTGCGACCAAACCCTCCAAAACAACTCCAGTCGCTTGCTGAATTGACTCGGCAATTTCCGCGTTGCTGACCGTGCGTCCGACAATCAAAGGATCGACAAAATTAACGACCATCGATTCATGTACTCTTACTCGGATGTCGGCGGGGAGGTTGATGGGATGTGCCGGATTGCTGGCTCCCATGTGAATCGCGTCGTGCTTTTGTGCGACAGCGATCAAGCGATTCGTTTGAGTGAATGCATACATATTCGGAAGTAGCCCACGAATTTGATTGAGCTTCGAAGCCTCCCCCCCCAAACGTTCTCGCCCTTCACTCAAAGCTTGATCCGTTTGTTGCGAGAACTCACGATGGACGCGAATTTCCGCACGGGCGGCAGCGATCCCCTCGCTTTGCTCCTTATCTTTGAGAAATTGTTTTTGAGCCACTTTTTGAACGACGCGCAACCGACAATCGACGTTTTTAAAATACGAATTCAAGTTGACTGCCACGTAAGGATCGGTGGCATAGAATCCGCCCACATTCGCAAACAGGTTGCGTCTGCCATCGAAAACACCGTTTGAGCCTGCATACGCGGTAATTGGGCCTTGACGGGTGTAAGTGTCTGAGGTGACATCCCCAAGCAAATGAATGCTCGCAGCAACTTGATGGGGATCGTCTAAAAACTCAATCCGGGCACGTGAATTCGCCCAAGATTGGCCGTAGATTTGGCGACCCAGAATCACTTCGTCAACCGGCTGTTGTCGCGTGTTAGCCTGTCCGAATTCACCCTCTAACAATGAAGCGTGAATTTCAAAAATGGCGTTGGGATGCGAGTGTCGGCGTCGAATGGCACAAATCAGATCACCGTGTTGAAGGGTCGTTTCTAATGCTCCGGTGAGGGCCGCAACCGTCGCGGTCGTCGTTCTTTCACCCGGCAGTCCCAACTGCGGATAGACTTCTCGGAGAGTCTTGATTTGCTGATCCACAAAACCTTTTAAATCGCGGTCCGTCGCGTTAATCAAAACCCTAACAAACGATTCGAGCGCGCTTTGTGCAGAATTGAAATAGACATCCTGAAGGCTGGCGATTTTACGATTGAACGCTTCGCTCACGGCAACCAGCGGGCGGATGACGTCGCCACGAGCCGAAAGCCGAGCCTGTTCTGCAGCTTCCGAAAAGCCGGCACTTGGCATCAATGACGCTAAATCCAATTCCGTAATCTGCTCGATGGTCTCTTCAAGGGACAATTCTTCGAACAAAAACTCGATTTCTTCTGGATCTTTTCCTCGCCCGTATTGGATTTTGAACAGATCCAAGAAGTAGAGCACGTCTTCGCGATACCTTTCAACTTGTTCAATCGTGGGAGCCGAAAATTTGTCTTCGGCCACGGCCAAGTAGTCCGGGATCGACAACGACTCGGCCCGACTCAACTGGTCAATGTGCCTCTCTAAGTTGATGCGAACGTCGACAAAAACCGGATGCTCCAACCCCGGCAGGTTAGAAGAAAATCGATCAAGCACGGTCTTTAGCTGAGATGGATTCGCCTGATCACCCTTGGCAACCTCAGTGTCCAACTGATTCAGCAATAGCGCTCGACGCCATCTCGACGCATTTTCGTCATAGCCAATCCAAGCGTTCAGTCTTTTGACCGACAATTGCAATTGATGAGCCGTGTCGGAACCATACAGGGATTGCATCGAACTGAACAGGACAAACAGGAATAGCAACAACAAAAATCGCTTCATCGGTCGAAACCTTCCAAGGTTGTTTATGGCAAAATGCGCAGACTAAGTGCGGTTTGGCAACTTATTATAGGTCTTAAAATACCCGCTAGGGCTAGCATCTCACAAGTAGCCATGCCATCGAGCACCCCGAAAACCGCTTCAAAAAGAACAAGCCGCACGACCTCAATGTCACTCCCCTGAGAATTCCAGGTCCTCGATCGTTTACATGAGAATCAAACCTTTAACGATAATTCGCGACCGACCAGCGTTTCGTTTTCGGGAATCCACTGATCGCAGAACACCCTAACGTTGCCAAAAGCGTCTAACAAGGGCTTAAAAAGCCCTAATTTCTTCAAGTATCCAACACTTAGCGGCTATCCCAAAAGGGGTCAGACCCTTTGGAAGCTAAGCGAAATTTAACGTTGTTGTACGGCCGAGCCGGAGAGGGTCTGACCCTTTTTGGGATAGGCTCTTAGCACATCCCCTGTATTCACATTCCAAATTCGATAAAATGACTTATCTGGAAGTTGGTGAATGTGAAATTTACAGCGATTGTGCTTTTTCACGGCATCAAGGTTCCTTGATTTTTATGGCACGAAAGAGGATTTCGATAAATGGACGACTCGCTTCAAAAACGGGGACACGCTCTCGAAGAACTATTTTTCCAAAAGCAGAACCAAATGCTGTTGGAACAGATGCGCAAACAACTTGAAAATGAAGCGATTCGCGAGACATTGGTCCAAGTCACCGGGATCGAAGACGTGAAAGTCATTGACCATATTGCCGAGGCTGGAATTACGGGGGAGTCGATCGTGGCCCTGTCTTTGGTTCCGCTGCTGTTTGTTGCCTGGGCAGACGGAGTGGTCCAACCGAACGAGAAGGAAGCGATTCTCAAGGCAGCCGCCGAAACCAATATCGATCAAGGGAGTTTAGCGTATCAACTTCTCGAGTCGTGGCTCAAGCACGAACCAGCTCACGACTTGTTGGACGCATGGAAAGAGTACATTCGAGAGGTCCGACGTGTTGCCAACGTCACGGCATTTAACCAAATCAAAGCCACGGTTCTTCGCCGCGCCGACGACGTCGCCAAAAGCGCCGGTGGTTTTCTCGGCATGGCCGCCATCTCCGTCAGCGAACAAAAAGTCCTCGACGAACTGGCTCAGGCCTTCGACGCGTAGAACAAACACGCTCTTTTATAAGCTGACGCCTTTCTAACTTCAAAATCTGACCACTTTCGAAGTCTGATTTTGAATTCGACTATCCTTCGGATGCGAATACGACCTAAATTCAAAGGAAGGTCTGGGCGATATTTTGCGATGGTCAATTTAATTTCTGACCACTCGTTTTTCGGAAGAATTCGCTCTAGCCAAACCGCAAAATCAAAACGCATGTTTTTTCGATGTGTTTAGGGCAAATTGCCACATCGAGCAAGTCATGTGAATGACTGCTTTATTTTAACGCAGTACACTCTTAGTATCTCTTTTCTTTCATTTTTTAATCTCTTTCGATTGATAAGCTCATCAATGGAAGTTTTCTGTCTTAGTTTTTCTTTTCAGCAAGTTTCGCTCGAATGGAGAAGCAAACTGTGTTTCGATGAAAATAGTTTGGCGACAGCTTGCTCGCGGTTTCGCTGCGGTGATTCGCGACCGACGCACCTCAAAGAGCTGATCATTGTCTCCACATGTAATCGTATCGAACTGTATGCCGTGGCCTCGTGGGCGGCGAAGGCCGATGACGTACGAGAGGAGTTGCTGAAATTTACTGCCGAGTCCCGCGGATTGCCAATGGACGAGATTGCTTCGTTGGCAAATTTTTACAAGGGCAATGAGGTCCCAGATTACTTGGGGCGAGTGGCCTGCGGAATTGAATCACAGGTGATCGGCGAATCGCAAATACTGGGCCAAATTGGTGACGCCTTGCGAATGGCACTCGTGATGAACTCGGCGGGGGCGGTCCTTTCGAAGCTCTTTTTGTCGGCGATTCGCGCCGGTCGCTTGGCTCGAGAGACCACAAACATCAATCGCAACTCGGCCAGTATCGCCAGCGTGGCGGTCGACAAAATTTCGGAAACATTAGGCAGCCTGGCCAAGAAATGTGTTGTGGTTCTCGGGGCCGGAGTGATGGCCGAGTTGGCTTTGGAACATCTGACTCGAAAAGGTGCCCAACAAATCATCGTGGTCAATCGTACGATGGCCGCAGCCAAAGCGGTGGCCGACAAATTCAACGCGCAGTCAGCCGTCCTGGATCGCCTGGACCATCTCTTGCCGGTTGCAGACATCCTGATCACCTCTACGGGCGCCCCTCACACAATAATCACCCGAGAAATGATCGCCACGGCAATGCAACCAAGAGCCGAACGTCCGCTGGTAGTTCTCGATATCGCCGTGCCTCGCGACTGTGCTCCCGATATTCGCGAAGTGCCGAATGTTGCCTTGTGGGATTTGGACCAACTTCATTCGGCAGGTCAAGAAGCGATCGAATGGCGGGCTCGGGAAATCCCCAAAGTCGAGGAGATCATCGCCACAGAAATGAGTCGTTTTGCACAGTGGCGTCAGGGCATCGACGCCGAGCGACTGATCAGCCGCTGGCGCCAACAACTCAATGAAATCCGCCACGGAGAACTACAGCGGTTGTTTGGCCTGCTCCCCGAGTTATCGGAAGAGGTCCGCGAGACAATCACCAGATTCTCCGAGTCACTCATGAACAAACTGGTTCATCGCCCGACGGTCAATTTGCGGCAGTGGGATGGCAGTCGCCTGGGTGTCGATTTTGCTGAAGCCATCCGTCAACTCTACGAGTTGGACGCAGAAGTTGCCGCCGAAGTCATGCAAGAAATTGGAAAATGAAAACCACCGATTGCTCACTGCAATCCACACAGGCAACCGTGACCACGATCAAGATTGGGACACGCCGTTCAGAATTGGCGATGTGGCAAACACGGTATGTCGCCAGATTAATCTCCGAATCGCGACCGGAATTGTCCGTCGTCGAAGTCCCGGTGACCACGCAGGGTGACCTCGAACTTGAAAAACCTTTGCCGGTGATTGGCGGCAAAGGGCTATTTACGGCCGAATTGGACAAAATGTTGCTCACCGGTGAGATCGATTGCGCCGTCCACAGCTTAAAAGACTTGCCGGTGGCGATGCCGCCTGGAATCGCTGTTGGGGCTGTGCTGGCTCGCGATGACGTTCGCGATGTGTGGGTCTGTCCCAACGGCCACAAACTGGACGAAATTGAACCGGGATCGGTTGTGGGAACAAGTAGCGTGCGCCGCTCCGCTCAATTGTTGGCCCGTCGCCCCGATTTGCAGATTCGCTCCATTCGCGGCAATGTTCCTACTCGGATCGAAAAAGCCGATCGCGGAGAATTCGACGCTGTGGTGCTGGCCGCAGCGGGACTGAACCGACTGGGACTTTCGCATTTAATAACCGAGCACTTACCGGTGGAAGCAATGCTACCCGCGCCGGGGCAAGGTGCGTTGGCAGTCACTTGCCGCGAGAACGATTCCTCGATTCGCGACGTTCTGGCCGTGCTCAACCAGGGTCGGGTGGCCCTCTGCACAACCGCCGAGCGGCAGTTTCTCAAAGCACTGGGAGGTGGTTGCTCGGCTCCCATCGCTGCGTTCGCCACGATAATTGAAGGCTCCGAGACGATTATCGAATTACGTGGCACCGTAATTTCACCCGATGGTCAAGAGTCTTTTTCAGCATCTTTGCAAGGCTCAAATGCAGAACAGTTAGGCCACGATCTAGCAGCGAAACTTTTGCAAGCGGGTGCGGGTAAGGTTATCAAGTCTTGGCGAGCCCAGTCAAACTCCATGTATATGCAAACGGTCTCGGCGAAACACATCTGCGATAACACATTGCCGCTTTCTGGGCGTCGGATCGTTGTGACGCGTGCGACACAGGACGTGGACGAGCTATGCGACTTACTTGAAACTCAGGGTGCCACGTCCATCGCGATGCCCGTGTTACAGTTTACTCGCTTACCAGTAGAAAACCTACCGGAAAAACTAAACCGCCTCAGCGCCGATGACTGGGTGTTGTTCACGAGTCGTCATGCCATCGAGTTTTTAGCAGAATTGGATGCAAGTTGGATCGCCAGTTCTCAATGCAAGTTCGGTTGCGTTGGACCAGCCACCGCGTCAGCGCTTGCGTTGTTGGGGCGGCAAGCTGATTTTGTACCCACAAAATTCGTGGGACAAACACTGGCCGATCAGTTGCCTATTGGCAGCGGTTGCCGAGTGCTGTGGGTCCGGCCCAAAGTCGCCGACGAACGACTGACTGAGATTCTCCAAGATCGCGGTGCCATCGTCGAGGAACAGATTTTGTACGAGACGAAACCGCTGGCCATCACCAATGAGTCGTTTGAAATTCTCCAAAATGGAGTCGATGCAGTAACGTTTGCGAGCAGTTCTGCCGCCGAGCATTTTCTGGGACAATTGATCCAACGGGGTAGCAACGATATTCCTAAATTCACCATCGCTTGCATTGGCCCCGTAACTGCGGACACCGTGCGGCTAATGGGATGGACGGTTGATCTTGTTGCGTCAGAACACACGCTCGGCGATTTGGTCGCGAGTTTGGGCGATTATTTTTCCAGCGACACAGGAGAATCGAATCGTGATTGAGATGACCATTAACCAATCCGTCGATATCGGTAACCAGCGTCCTCGACGACTACGCTATTCGCCGGGCCTGCGCCGCATGGTCAGCGAACATCACTTGCGCTGCACTGATCTGATCTATCCGCTGTTCGTCTCCGAAGTCGATGACCAACCGGTCGAAATCGAATCAATGCCCGGTCAATTTCGCTGGCCGGTTGAGCAAGTCGCTGCTCAGGCCGAAGTGATCTATCGCTTGGGAATTCCGGCAGTGATCTTGTTTGGCATCCCTGCTCACAAGGACGCCGTGGGTAGTGATAATTTCAATGACGAAGGGACCATTCAAAGAGCGATTCGCGCGATCAAGACTGCTGTTCCAGAATTAGTCGTGATCAGCGATGTTTGCTTTTGTGAATACACGTCGCACGGGCACTGCGGCTTGGTCAATTTGCCCGACTCCGAGATCTACCATCCTCATTTGCCAGACGGCTATGTTTTGAATGACGAGAGCCTGGAGATTCTCAATCGAGTCGCGGTTTCTCATGCCCGTGCCGGTGCCGACATCATCGCCCCGAGTGGCATGTTGGACGGTATGGTGGGCTCAATTCGAAACGCATTGGACGCCGCTGACTGGCAGCACATCGCGATCATGTCCTATAGCGTCAAATATCAATCCGTATTTTATGGACCATTTCGCGACGCGGCGGCGGGGACTCCCCAGTTTGGCGATCGTGCCTCGCACCAAATGCAACCGGCCAACGCGCGCGAGGCTCTCCGCGAGGCTCAACTAGATATCGCCGAGGGTGCGGACATGCTGATGGTCAAGCCTGCACTTTGCTATTTGGACATCGTCAAGTCGTTGCGTGACGCGTGTCAGTTGCCCATCGTCGCTTATAACGTCAGTGGCGAGTATGCCATGATCAAAGCGGCGGCGGCGCGGGGCTGGATCGATGAACGAAAAATTGTCGAGGAAATGCTGATCGGAATCAAACGGGCGGGAGCCGATTTGATCATCACCTATTTTGCAAAAGAGGTCAGTCAATGGCTGAAACAAAACTAAAAGAAATTCGAGCCGAACGAGAAACGAGCGATCTGTCGGCGGCCATCGATTTGGCCGAGCGCGGACGCAGTGCCACCGGTGAATCGATTGCAATCGATCGACGACTGTTCATGCAGTTTTTTGCCTTCACCAATTGCAACGACGTTCAAGCCGTTACCAAACAGGCCCAGCAGGAAAATTGGCAATCGGTGATCTATGAGGACATCAATGACCCTCATGGATTCGGCGTCCTCAGTTTTTCGGAACATCCCGAGTACTTTGCCGAACAAATCAATCGGCGACTACGAGACCCTCAATGGCAAGGATTGCGGCTATTGCCTGAACTGACGATGCTGGGCCGCACTTATACGCTCGGTTATGAGCCTGACTTAGTCGATACTCTTCTCACTCGCCCTATCGAACGCGTGTGCAATCCGATGACTCCCTGGGCAGTCTGGTATCCGGTTCGGCGCACAGGTGCATTCTTGCAACAGCCGGCCGAAGAGCAACGGAAAATGTTAATGGAACACGGCGGCATCGGTCATGCGTTTGGTAAAGCGGGTTTGGCCACAGACATTCGGCTCGCTTGTCACGGGCTGTGTCGCGCCGATATGGATTTTGTAGTAGGGCTGATCGGCGAAAAACTGTTTCCACTCTCGGCCCTCGTTCAACGAATGCGAAAAACCAGGCAAACCGCCGAGTTCATCGAAAATATGGGCCCGTTCTTTGTGGGACGCGCTATTTATCAACCCGACCCCACAGCAATTATCGAGGCGATTAAGAATGAATCCAACCACCGCTGAAATGCCCATGTCGATCCACGAGCAATTGAATGATTCGACCTTTCTGCGAGCTTGTCGCCGCGAGCCAACCAACCACACGCCGATTTGGTTCATGCGGCAAGCCGGACGATACATGCCGGAGTATCGCGCCATCCGCGAGCGGCACTCAATGCTGGAAGTGATCCAGACGCCGGAGTTAGCGGCAGAAGTCACCCTGCAACCGATTAACGCGTTCGGATTCGACGCCGCGATCATCTTTTCGGATATTCTCCCTCCGTTGATCGGGATGGGATTAGACGTTCAATTTGTTAAAGGCGAAGGGCCGGTAATCTCCAATCCATTGAGAAATACGCGAGATATCGACCGTCTTGGGACTCCGCCCGCGAACGAAACAATGAACGGTACATTAGAGGCGATTTCGATCGTGGCACCGGAGTTGGCCTCGCGTGGCGTACCCCTGATCGGTTTTGCCGGAGCCCCGTTTACTCTCGCTTGTTACTCGATCGAAGGTCGCGGTTCAAAGCTGTTCGAAACGCCCAAGAAAATGATGTTTCGCGAACCGGCCGCGTGGCGACGGCTGATGGATAAGTTGGTGATCGTCGTAGGAGACTATTTGCTGGAACAAGTCAAACGAGGAGCGTCGGCGTTGCAAGTGTTTGACTCGTGGGCGGGTGTCTTATCGGCCGCCGATTACGAGCGTTACGTTTTGCCGTTCAATCGGAAACTGTTTGAGAAAATCGCCGCAACTGGCGTGCCGACGATTAACTTTAGTACTGGGACCAGTTCTTATCTGGACCGAGTCGCATCCGCTGGCGGTCACGTCGTTGGCGTCGATTGGAGAATGCCGCTCGATCAAGCCTGGAACCTGATCGGGACGGATCGAGCGATTCAAGGAAATTTGGAACCGGTTGCTTTGTTCGCTCCCTGGCGCGAACTGCGAGCCCATGTCGATGCAGTGCTACATGCCGCCAACGGCAGACCGGGACACATTTTTAACTTGGGACACGGAATTTTACCTGAAACGCCAATGGATACCGTGCGGCGAGTCATTGAATATGTCCATGAACAAACGGAGTCGCAAACATGACAACCGCCTCAGCTACTGGAACTTTGGGACTACTAGTAATGGCCTACGGAGGACCGGATTCCCTGGATGATATCGCGGGATTCTTGGCCGACATTCGCGCCGGTCGCCCCACTCCGCGACATGTGTTGGATGAAATCACGGAAAATTATCGCCAAATCGGCGGCAGTTCGCCGTTGCTGAAACGCAGCCAGGAGCAAGTCGCGGCTCTTACCGAAAATCTGGCGAGTCGCACGTCTCGCAAATTCAAGACCTATCTCGGTATGCGGCATTGGGCTCCCTGGATCGAGGAGACGGTGGCGGAAATGCTCGACGACGGCATCGAACAAGCCGTCGCAATCGTCTTGGCCCCGCACTACAGTTCGATGAGTATCGCCAAATATCAAGGCCGCGTTCGTGACGCTTTGGAACTATACCGTGGCCACATTGATTTTCGGTTCGTCGATAGCTTTTTCGATCACCCAAACTTGATCCAAGCTTTTGCGAAACGGATTCGCACCGGGCTGACCGAATGGGACGAGCAAGATCGAGGCTCGGTGCATGTCGTAATGAGTGCCCACAGTTTGCCAGTGCGGATTTTGAAACAAGGTGACCCTTACCCCGACCAATTTCAAAAAACGGCAGAATTGATTGCCGAAGCCTGTCAGTTGACTTCAGAACAGTGGAGTTGGTGCTACCAATCGGCGGGGCGCAGTCCGGAACCTTGGTTGGGGCCGCAACTCGACGAGCATTTGCAAACGTTGGCCGAACGAAACATCAAAAACGTGATGTCCGTTCCAATCGGGTTTGTCTCGGATCACGTCGAAATTCAATTCGACATCGACATCAACGCGCAGCGAACGGCGCAGGAACTGGGGATTTGTCTCAAGCGACCACCCGCACTCAACGACGACCCCGACTTCATTGAAACGCTCGCCCAATCGGTGCTCCGCGCTGCAGGAGATTGGTTCGATTGAGTACCACCGACGAGATTTCCACCGATGAAAGGATCGATCAACAAGGCGTGATTAAAATCGCCATTATCGGCGGAGGTATCAGTGGTTTAGCAGCTGCATACGAACTCGAACGATTGGATGAGCGGCAGAGAATCCAAATTTATTTGTTCGAAAAAAGCGAACGGCTTGGTGGAAAAATCCACACGGAGCACCGTGATGATCTCGTACTCGAAACCGGTGCCGAGAGCTTTTTGGTGCGGAAGCCAGCGGCAATGGAATGGTGCCGCGAACTCGGCATCACAGATCAATTGCAGGGAACTCGGCTCGATAGCCGCCGCACGTTTGTGTTGTCAGGAGGACGCCTCCATCGACTACCCGAAGGGTTAAGTGGATTTGTACCCTCGAAACTGGGGCCATTATTTCGCTCTTCTTTATTGTCCGTGACAGGAAAACTGCGGGCGGCGTGCGATTTTTTTATCCCGGCGGACCGGCTGCAACGTGATGAGTCTTTGGAGTCGTTCATGGTTCGCCGCATGGGGCATGAGGTTTATCAAAAACTAGCGGAGCCCCTAATGTGCGGAATTTATGCGGGACGGGGCAATGAACTCAGCTTGGCCGCAACTTTTCCTGAACTGCGACAGTTAGAGCAGAAATATGGGAGTCTTATTCGCGGACTGTGGAACCGTACTCGGGGCAAAGAAACGGCCGACTCAACTGAAACGCCGTTCAAGACGTTTCGCCACGGGATGACGACTCTGGTACAGGCGGCTGAACAACGGCTCACTCGTACTCGAATTGTCAAGAATCGCGATGTCATTCAACTCGCTCGGCGAACATCTGGATGGGACGTTTATTTTGGAACCGGGAAATTTGACAGCTTTAACGCGATCATTTCGGCCGTGCCCTCGTTTGTGTTGGCAGGCATGATCAAATCAACCGCATCCAATTTGGTAAAAAACTTGAACGATATTCCCCACGTCTCAACGGCTACAATCAACTTGTGGTACAACGCGAAACAGTTCGATGGCGATGTCCATGGATACGGGTTTGTTGTGCCGACACAAGAGCAACAACTCGTCACCGCAGTGACTTGGACTTCATCCAAACATCACCATCGCGCGGTGCCTGGCAAAGTTCTACTCCGCGCGTATGTGGGCCGGTCTGGACTTGAATTGCCCACAGAATTGGATGATGACAGTCTTATCGATCGAGTCCGTGCTGAGTTGCAACGTATGATGCGAATGCAAGCCGCTCCGCTGGGATGGCAAGTGACGCGTTGGCCACTGGGCTCCCCGCAATACACCATGGGGCATTTGGAACGTCTAGCGGCAATTGATTCAGAGTTGGCCCGATTGGGAAAGCTCTACCTCTGTGGTGCGTCTTATCGCGGCGTAGGAATTCCGGACTGCATCACCAGCGGTCGCGGGGCCGCCCGCAAACTCGTTGCTGAGTCAAGCAGCAAGACTAAATAGGAGCAAACAAATTGAAATCAGAAAGATCAGAGCAACTTTTTCACTCTGCCCAAAAAATTCTCCCCGGCGGTGTGGATTCTCCCGTGCGAGCGTTTCGATCGGTCGGAGGTACGCCTCGATTCATTGCACGTGGTGCTGGGCCTTTTCTGTTTGACGTCGATGGTAATCGATACATCGACTATGTGCTGAGTTATGGGCCATTGGTATTGGGGCATGCTGACCCAGATGTCGTCGCAGCGATTCAGCGCGCCGCAGAGTTAGGAACTAGCTACGGCGCCCCGCACGAGGGCTCGTTGCAACTGGCCGAACTCATTCAGTCAATCATGCCCTCACTGGAGATGGTCCGCTTCGTCAATTCGGGAACGGAGGCCACGATGAGTGCCTTGCGCGTGGCTCGCGCGTTCACGAAACGGGAGCGAATCGTCAAGTTCTCGGGCGGATATCATGGTCATGCAGATTGTTTGTTGGTCAGCGCGGGGTCGGGCGTTGCGACGTTTGGACTTCCCGATTCGCCGGGAGTAACGGCAGCGACTGCCGCCGATACGCTCACGCTCCCCTACAACAACTTGGACGCCGCCGAGCAATTGTTTGCCCAGTTTCCGCAACAAATTGCCGCCGTGATTGTCGAACCCGTGGCTGGGAACATGAATTTTGTTCCGCCGAGCGAGGGATTTTTGCCCGGACTGCGACGGCTATGTGATCAGCACGGAACGTTGCTCATTTTCGATGAAGTCATGACTGGGTTTCGAGTCCACCTCGGCGGCGCACAAACCTTGTTTGGCGTCACGCCTGATCTGACCGCATTGGGCAAGGTGATTGGTGGCGGCTTGCCCGTCGGAGCTTATGGTGGACGACGCGAGATCATGTCCTTGATTGCTCCCGCCGGGCCGGTCTATCAAGCGGGCACGTTGTCCGGCAATCCGTTGGCAATGGCGGCCGGATTGGCGACGTTGCAAAAAATTCTGGCACCGAGTGTCTGGGAGGGATTTGATGCAACAGGAAATCAATTGTTGACGGGAATCGAAAAAGCGGCCCGCGATTTAGGAGTGCCGTTGGTCACAGCTCGGTTGGGCAGCATGTTCGGAGTATTTTTGGCTGATCGATACCCCACCTCCTGGGAATCAGCAAAGCAGCTAGACCATTCCCGATTCCCAACTCTGTTTCATGCGCTGTTGGACGAAGGAATCCACCTCGCCCCATCACCGTTCGAAGCTGCGTTCTTGTCCACCTCGCACGAACCGACTACCATCGCAGAGACCATCGCCGCTTGGCAACGGGCATTGACGAAAGTAATGTGTTCATGAGGAATAGAATCACGTTGTGAAACATCAAACAAATACGCCGATGTTGGCTGGAGTACTTTTGTGTTGTTTTTTGAATCGGCCTTTGCATCTCGCGATCCGCAGGAGCAACACCCTAACATTATCTTGATACTGGCCGACGATCTGGGGTACGGCGATCTGGGATGCTACAACGATCAATCGAAAGTTGCGACTCCCTGCTTGGACCGATTGGCGAGCGAAGGAATTCGATTGACCGACGCCCATAGCCCTGTGATCGTTTGCACGCCGACACGGTAGTGAATGAGTTTGATCTACGGTAAGCGGCTCGTTTCCCAAGAGAAAGCAATGACGCACGGTCCGATTGATGACTTGGAAAATCGCCACTTCATCAGATGAAAACACTTCCGCAACTTCCAATCAAGCCATGACAGAGGTTCCAAAATCGGGTCAAACTCGTCTCAAAACCATATTAATTCAACGAATTTGACAGAAACCGTCAACAATACGCTGTGTCCCAATATTTTCCCTCATTTCATCGAACACGTTTTTTGCGACGACAGAATGCCAGCCATCCAGTAACCATACAAAACATCATGATTCCACTACCCGGTTCAGGTACGGCAGTATATAGTGCAATGTCATTACCGTTGCCGCCGGTATAGGTGATGAACAGGTTACGGCCACTGAAGTTGCCGACCAGCGAGCCTTCTGCCAGGCCATTGAACTGACCAGACAGCGTCCCGCCCACGTCGCCGATCAGGTAATAGTCGTTGGCGCCCAGGGTGTGGCTCCCCAACAGACTCACCGACAACGATCCATCCAGGAACAAGTCGTTGAATACCGTAATCCGATCGAAGTCAACAGGATCGAGTCCGCCCAGTTCGATCAATAAACTCGAGGGCCCATTGAAAAACAGGGTTCCCTGAAAGGACAAATGCCCGGCCGATATTCCCGGCGCAATCGCTCCGAAGACATGCGTGTCTCCGTTGATTTGACCGCTACCAGCCAGGGTACCGTTGGTCAAAACGGTCGCGTCGTTTCCATTGGGCGCGAGGGCCAATTCCGATCCATTGAGCACCAGCATCGCGTGTCCGCCACCACCCCCAATCATCAAGCTTCGGACATTGGCATCATTGGACGGTCCGGTGATTATTGAATTGGTTCCAGGATCAATGAACACATCGTGTACTGCTGCAGGATTGAGGCCCAGCGTCCAGTTGTGGCCGGTGTCCCAGCTCCCGCTTCCACTATTGCGCCAGTGCAAATCGGGGGTCCAGAGCTGAATCGTTTCGTTTCCATTGGCCAGAACGGCCCGATAGGCGATTTGTCCAGGTTGATTCAGGGCGATCCTTGAGCCAACGAGGCCTGCAACGGTACTTCCTCCCAGGGAATCGCCAGTCCGAATGACCGTCAGATTGTCGATTCCGTCGCTCGTAAACAGTCCTTCGCCAGTGGGCAATCCACCCTGAGTTTCTGCCGTTGATGCGATGAATGCGACTTGACCTGCGTCATTCTGTGACAAACTGGTAGCAAAACTGGTTGAAAAGAAGCCGTTGCCATCAAAAGCGGCATCGCCCGTTCGCCCAATCCTGGTGATGCCGCCCGATGATGCGCGAAAAATTCCGACGTCGTTTTGACCAAGAACTCCCAGAAACGCAACCTGACCGTTGTTGTTTATGTCCTGCGCAGCGAAAGCCAGGAAACTGCCATTACCATCGGGCGAGGCCTGGCCCGAACGGGCGAATTGTGTAATGGTGGTGCCATCTCCGACAAAAACGCCCCGCTCAATCAAACCGCTGCTGGTTCCGGAGATAGAAGCGATGAATGCAACTTGACCGGCATCGTTAATCGATGGCTGAAAATCATTGACGTTCTCGAAGTCGCTGAAGGAGCCGTTGCCATCTGGCGCAGCCTGAAAAACGCGGGCAATTTGATTCAGGTTGACTCCATCACCACGAAACACTCCATTCGCTCCCCCTGAAACCCTGGAATAGAACGCCACTTGACCTGCTTCATTGATGACGCGACGGGTTGTTGTCGCCAGTCGGGGCTGCGTAAAAACGCTACTCCCGCCAGGCGCTGATTGACCTTGCTGAACAATCTGAACCAACCCGCCACCGCCGAATCGCTGAATGCTCTGGGTAAAGGACTCCTCAAAAAGAAATGGAACCTGGCCACTGCCGTTGATCCCGGCGACACCGCCCACTTCGTTTCCGGCTCCTGCGGGTTCGGTAGCGACGATCGTCGTGGCATTTCCGTCCCAAAACCGGATTTCACGCAACGGGTCACCGCTGGATATCCCAATACCAACATCATAGGCGATACGCCCCGAATCGTTGATGTGTGACTGACCGAATCCGAATCCAAAGACGTTGCTGTTCTTCCGGTCGACCTGAACCAGTCCTCCCGCTCCACCGCGATAGACTCCGCTGTTATCTGTCGTACCGCCACTGGTGCCCAGCATTCCCGAACTGGTAAACGACACTTGTCCGAAATTGTTGAGTTGTTCTCCAAAAACGGCCCCAAATGACCCATTGCCATCCGGGGCAGCGTCTCCCGTGCGAACAATCGCTTCCGTTCGACTTTGAGCCCAGACCGATGGGCTGAACCAGGCCATGCAAATCAGCATGGTCAACAGAATGACGTTTGTAATCTTAAATTCGGGCTTGGCTTTCATGAGACTGGCTCGCTAATACTGGTTTCAGGTCTGTGTCGTGAAATACGTGTTTTTTGTTTGACTTTGCTTCCAAACGGTAGATTACTTTTCCCTGTTGATCAGGCAATTTCCAGCAATCGTCGTCGGCGTACCAGCAAGAAACAACTTGCGACGAAACACAACAACAATCCTGTACCCGGTTCCGGCACGGCTGTAAACAATCCGATGTCGTTGCCATTACCACCTGCGTAGGTGATAAACAAGTCGCGACCACCGAAGTTGCCGACGAGCGAGCCTTCTGCCAGGCCATTGAACTGACCAGACAGCGTCCCGCCCACGTCGCCGATCAGGTAAAAGTCGTTGGCCCCCAGGGTGTGGCCGTTGATCAGACTGACGAAAAGCGAGCCATCGACATGGAAATCGCCATCGACCAACAGTTGATCAAACTGGTCTGAGTCCAAGCCGCCCAGTTCGATGAAGGTTCTCACGCTGCTGTTGAAGAATACGTCTCCTTCGTAGCTGATGCTAGCTGGGCTGTTGCCGGGTCGCAAATCGCCGGCATATTCAACCATGCCCGTGCCTGTGAAATTTCCGACACCGCCCTGCTCACCGAGAAAGACCGTGCGGCTTCCACCAAAGGTCCGGATTTCGATCCCATTGTGAGTCACATCGTCAAAGAACGTCGTCACGCCTCCGCCACTGGTAACGATGCGCCCGTCACTGAGTTGCTCCACGTCGCCGAAAA
Source organism: Pirellulaceae bacterium (assembly GCA_019636375.1). Lineage (GTDB taxonomy): Bacteria > Planctomycetota > Planctomycetia > Pirellulales > Pirellulaceae > BJ22. The sequence goes on from JAHBXS010000001.1 coordinate 655,933, forward strand.
TGTCCGAGAACCCGGCGCTGAAACTCAGCAAGCCATCGTTGGTCAGCCCGATTCCTCCGGGGGAAGACGAAGAGGTAATCAAAGTGCCTCGACCCATGATCGCGGCACCACTGCGATTGGTTAGCGACTGCGTAAACTCAAGCGTGCCACCGGAAAGATTGGCATTGGTCACGTTCAGATTATCGGCTCCAGTGAACACCAGATGCTCCGAACCCGAAACACGAACCGTACCAAAATTTATCAGCCGATTGTCGACTTGGCCAGTGCCACTGATCAAGCCACCCAATTCGTTGCTCAGGATGCCACCTGAAATCGTCGCGGTCGGGCTGTTCATCCGAATCGTGCCAAAGTTGTTGACGCCGGTATTTGCAGAAACGGACGAGTTCCCGCTCACCAACATCATTCGGCCAAAATTGTTCGTCAGCGTGGTGGTGTTGACCTGCCCCTGATTGACTGAGAGGGTTGAGTTATTGACCAATTCGGCGGGCCTGAGCGTGCCGCCATTGACATTCAGGAAACTGCCCAAAGTCATCGTACCGCTGGTGGAACCGAGCGTTCGGTTTTCACTGAGACTATGACCGCTGCCAAGCAAGCTGGTTAGCGTGGAGTCGTTCAGAGAGCTGCTCGATGTAAAATCCACCGCTCCTCTTGTCCAATTGAAGTTGCCGCTGCTGGCGAGCGAGCCAATCAACAAGCGTCCGCCGTCCAAATCGACAGTTCCCAGATTCCCAACTGTCAAAACGCCGGTCGTCAGTTGAGCATTAGTCAGAACACGAAGTTTCCCTTGGCGATTAGAGCTGCCCACGTTCAGGTTGGTGATGCCAGACGTGGAAGCGGCCCCGGACAGAACAAGCGTTGGGTTTTCGTTGACGTCAGTACCAATCAGCGATACGTTTCCGCTGCCGTTGCTGAACGATCCAACAACATGCAATTCACCATCCCGGAAATTCAAGGTACCGGTTGAACTGCGTGTAAAGTTTTGGGTTGTAACCCGGCCTCCGTTGAGATTGATCGTACCCAAATTTCTGGCTCGAAGGGTACCGGCAATATTGACTTCTGCCCCGTCGTCAATCGTTAACGATGCCGTGCCGCCTTCGCCACTGCTTGAGCCGCCGACAAACAGGTTCGCGGCGTTGACGATCGTTCCCGAACCGGCAAAGGAAGCGTTCGAAGCGGAACCGGCGATTCGCGCCAACTCAATTGACCCAGCATCCAATCGCCCGCCAGACAACACGTTCAACGTACCGCTGCCACCCACACCTGCAACACCAGTCAACAAGGAATTACCGTTGGTGTTCAGACGGCCACCATTCTCGATCAACAACGTTCCAGCCCCGGCATCACCAACACTGATGGAATTGTTTGCATTCCAGGTTGAACCGGAACCTGAAATTCTAACGACCGAACCTGAACCCAGTTGGCCAATGGTACTTAAGGCGGAAGTGTTCAAAGTCGATCCTGAGAGTACCCGAAACTCACGCAAAAAGGACGAGTTGAAGTCTCCAATTGTCAGGGATGTCAAACCACTGCTCGCAGCTCCATCAGCAAGCGCAAATATTGAGTCACTGGAAAATCCCCCCGAAAGAGCGAAACTGCCATTGCGTCGAAACGTTCCACCATGCACCGCAATCTGTCCCCCGCTAAAAGCGAGACTGCCGTCGAGATTAAGACTTGTGGTGGCGACATTGCCAGAAGCGACAACCAGTCCCCCTGAATTACGAACCGTTAAACCAGCATCGCTTGCAATATCGACAGAACCACCTCCAATCACCCTGAAAAGACCGCGGACGTCCAATCCAAGAGTGGAAAATCCAGTCAGGTTGAATCGACCAGCTGAAACAACATCCATTTGAGTGGATTCGGACACCACGATATCAGCATTGTTTGCATTGAGGTTTCCACGTATGTCAATTTGTGAGGTGCCACTGCCAGAATTCAACGCACCGTTTCGCAAGTTCCATGTTGACCCGGCAAGAATTGAAATCTGACTGAAACTGCCAACGTTGCTAGCCGTCGATAGGCCCGATGTATTGAGTGTTCCGCCATTTTCAACAAGGACTAAACTTTGGCCCCTAAATCCAAAGCGTGCTCCATCAATATTTGCCACCGCATTCGCACCGTCAACATGCAGTTGACCATTGCCCGTTTCATTGAAACCTATCCTCAGGAAATCCGAATCAAATACGGCGCCATTCCTAACATGAATCAACCCCGTACCGTTACTCCCAATATCCGAGGTCCCGCTTGCATTCAGGCGGCTTCCCGCGCCAAGGATGAGCGTTGAGGATGAACCACTGCTGTTCCCCACGCTTGCGCTGTCTGGTGTCAACGTGCCATTGAACAGTGTCAGGCTGCCGGTTTCTCCTGCTGCTCGCCCCATTACCAGGGACGCAGGTAAACTGGTGTCGAACAGGGAGTATGTGTGCCCGCCAAGGTTGAACGAGTAGGCGCCATTCCCGATAAATAAGTTACGCGTGGCAGCCGGAGCCGTAAAAGTCACTCCGAGATTTGCGCCAACAAGATTGAAGCTTGCTTCCTGCGTTGAGTTGGGAGCCACCCCTCCCGCCCAGTTGCTGCCGGTCGAGAATATTCCGCCATTTGTATTCGTCCAGTTTATTTGGGCCGAAACCGTGCCGACTTCGCAAAGCAAGCAAATCGAGACGATTGCAGCTCTAATGACAGGGCACAAGGTTCTTTTCAGGCGAAGGACAAACGAACCATGTGCTCCGGCGCATTTTGGCTTTGACAATGAAATTAAATTGAGGTAGCACAGTTTTTGCATCGGCTTTGAAGATTGGATTGATTTCATGGATTCACCTCGGTGGTTGAAAAAATGGATTCTGTTGGAATAAATTGCGTCGAAACCAGCGTGCAAGCGCAGACCAATTCCCAAAATATCCAAAAGTTGATAGCGACCCATTTTTCGGCCGGCCCATTTTTCGTTGGTTTTTTGAATAGAATTTGGATTGAAAAACGGTACAATAGATTTCTATGAATGAGGTCACACAAGTCCTGAATGAGATTGGAACCGGAGGTCGGCAAAACGCCGCCAGTTTATTGCCACTGGTTTACGAAGAACTTAAACGAATGGCCAACCAAAAAATGGCCGATGAAGCTGCAGGCAATACCCTCAGTGCTACAGCCCTGGTTCACGAGGCCTACTTGAAGTTAGCTGGCCATGACGACCAAGTGCGTTGGGAAAGCCGAGTCCACTTTTTTCGCGCTGCCGCTGAAGCGATGCGGCGAATCTTGATTGACCGAGCCCGAAGCAAACACACCCTCAAACGTGGCGATGGAATAAAACGGATCGCATTGAACGAAAGGGAGTTGGCCGAAAATCAAGGTTTGGAACAATTGCTGGAACTAAACGAAGCATTATCTCATCTCGAGCAAAAAGAACCGAAAATTGCCGAGTTGGTCAAGCTCCGTTTTTTTGTCGGAATGACAGGGGACGAAGCAGCGAAAATGCTGGAGATATCCCCGCGTACGGCGGACGCGTGGTGGTCGTATGCCAAGGCCTATTTGGCGGCTCGGCTGATGGATTCGATGGCCTAAACCGGAGCAGGAATAGATTTTGAAAAACATTTGCGCTCGAGGCGGCAAATTCTCGCAATTGATGCTGATGGAGGTTGTGCCTATCATTCCGACCTGATTGACGTTTCTATGAACGAACAAGAAATATTTACCGCCGCAGCTTTCATCGAAAACTCTGCTCTAAGAGAGAGCTTTTTGACGACGGTCTGTCGAGGCGATGAGACACTAAAGCTGCGGATTCAGCAGCTTTTGCAAGCTAGTCGCCTAGCCGAACACTTGATGGAAAAACCCCAGCAGGCTTTGGGTCAACTTGCCGCGGCTGCAAGTCTGGAAGAAGTTCCATCGCAAGCGGTGGTTGAAGAATTGCAGCAAGCCAAGGGAATGTCTGCCAGAATGGGCACGTTCTCACCGGGAATGACGATTGGGAATTACCAGATTCTGCAGTTGCTGGGCGAGGGCGGGATGGGGGTCGTGTATGCTGCTAAGCAATCGGAACCAGTTAAACGACAAGTTGCCTTAAAAATTCTCCGGCCCACAGATACGTCTCGCAATGTTCTAGCGCGATTCGAGCAGGAACGTCATGCTCTGGCTATGATGGATCATCCCGGCATCGCCAGAATCCTAGATGCGGGCACGACATCCGACGGGTTGCCTTATTTCGTAATGGAACTGGTGAAGGGCATTCCAATTAATCAGTACTGCGACCAGGAAAACCTGTCACCGCAAGAGCGACTTGAGTTGTTCATTCCAGTTTGTTCCGCCGTTCAACATGCCCATCAAAAAGGGATCATTCATCGCGACCTGAAACCGTCCAATATCCTGGTGGGATTGTACGATGGAAAACCTGTTCCCAAAGTGATCGACTTTGGAGTTGCCAAAGCGATCGGACTTCACCTTTCCGAATCGACAATCTACACCGAAATTGGCTCCATTGTGGGGACGTTGGAATACATGTCTCCAGAGCAAGCGGAATTGAACAATTTGGACATTGATACCCGTGCCGATATCTACTCACTCGGCGTGCTGCTGTATGAATTATTAACGGGCAGTCCGCCATTTTCAAGACAACAACTTCGTAGCGCAGCTTTTGATGAAATGCTCCGGATCATTCGCGAGGTCGAACCTCCGAAACCTAGTACGAAAGTTTCCTCCGCGAAAGAAATCGCCAGTGTTGCCGCACATCGAAAGCTCGAACCGAAACAGTTGGCTAGAGCACTTTCGGGCGATCTCGATTGGGTCGTCATGAAAGCCTTGGCCAAAGAGCGAACGCATCGATATCAAACGGTGGGTGAGTTCTCTGAAGATATCGACCGGTTTTTAAGGGTCCAAACCGTTGTTGCTGGACCACCAGGATTCGCCTATCGCGCGAAACGATTTCTGAAACGGAATAAGATATTGTCGATCGCAATGAGCATTGCCTTGATGGCAATTGTGGCTGGCGGGATCGGCACCACGTATGGGATGTTGCAAGCCTGGGCTGCACTCGACGGAGAGCGAAGGGCTTTGAATGAAAAAACTGCTGCACTGCGTGACGAAGAAATAGCCCGAACCAGTGCGGAGCTTGCCAATCAGAAGACGCTTGAAGCGCTTAGTTCATTAACGGACTCTTTTACTCAGCGCTGGCTAACGCGCCAAGAAGAACTTTCAACTGAGGATCGAGCGTTTCTGGAGAAAATTCTTGTCTTTTACCAGGATGTCGCCAAAACGAACCCGGACACAAATCGTTCGAAACACATCCAGGTTTCTGGTTTACACAAATTGGCCGACTTGCATGCAGCATTGGGCAATTCAGAGGAATCGCTTGAGAGCTACCGACAAGCAGCCCGCCTCTATCAAGTCCTCGCTAATGAGTTTCCGGAATTTCTAGGGTATGTTGACGGGGAGGCTCGTTGTTTGCGGGCGGTAGCGAAAGGCCTGACCAAAAAAGGAAAACAGCCAGAGAGTGAAAATGCGCATCGTCGTGCTCTTGAACTGCTGTCAGGTTTAATTGATTCGGGTACCACTCAACCTGCCACGCAGATTGAATACGTTGAGTCTTTGACCGATTTTGGTTCGCGTTTACACGAACACGGAAAAAACGTTGAAGCCGAAACGGTCTTCCAACAGGCGGAGGCAGCGTTTCACAACATTGGCGAAGAGGTGCTTGACGAAGTAGAAAGGCATTCTCTACAAGCCAGTATGCTACAGATTCGTTGCTACTTCTTTCGTGCCACTGGGCGATTTAGAGAAGCATTAGCCGACGGCCAGAAAGCAATTGAACTCCATACGGCATTGATTTCGTCAGGTGTCGATACGGTTCAGATTCGACGGGAGCTATGCTCGCTACAAAAAATGCTTGGGTCAATTCATCAAGGTCGCGGCGAATACGAACTAGCTGAAACGCGATTTCGCGAGGCGTTGGTCGCCGCCCAGTCGCTAGCCGTGCGTTATCCGTTGGTTCCGGCTCATCGGGTCGCGGTAGCCGAGTCGCACCGAATGCTGGGCACAAATTTCTACTATCGCCGAAACTTTGCCAAGGCAATCGAGCAGTATCAGCAAGCAAAAGTTATCGCTCAAAGAATTATGGACGACTTTCCCAGCGACCTTGAACATCAGCACCTCTTCGCTGAACTCAATAATGTCATGGGCTTGGCTCTAAAAGATTCCAATCAACTTGTGGATGCCCAACGCGAACTGCAAGCATCTGTGCTGCTTAAGAAAAAGGTCGTTGAACGCTCCTCCAATTCGTTGCGGTATTGTCAATCGCTAGCGATGAGTTTGCACAACTTGGCGAACACGCACAGCAAACTACACGATTACAATGAATCAGCCAATTGCCACCGAGAAGCCATTGCCATTCGCACCGACTTGTTTGCAAAGAGCCCTGAAATAGTCGGGCTGGCACTTGACTTAGGAGGGAGCCACTGTGACTTCGGCAAGATGCTCGTTGATAGTAATCGTCTCGACGAGGGAGTAGAACAACTGGATCTCGCTGTGAACATCCTGGAAACGACTTGGGAATCTAACACTCAACAGGTAATTACGAAAGTGTTCCTGCGGAATTCACACCAAAATCGCGGGATTGCTTATATGCAAATGGAGAACTGGCACAGCGCGTTGGCCGATTTTGAAAAGGCACTTGAACTCGACGAGGGCCCGAACCAGGTTCGACTTCGCCAGCAACGTCTAATTTGTGTCTGCCATATCGATCCCGACCAGGGAATCGAAGCGGCCGATGCACTCTTGGAGCTCGAAAACGCTGGGTTCGGCGATAGTTTTGCCGCGGCAAGAGCATTTGCTCAAATCAGCGGCACACATACCGATAGTCTTTCACGGGAAAAGTCTGCCCAGCGCGCGATCGATCTTCTACAATCGTTGTACGATGCAGGCGTATTCAACGACCCCGCCATTGTCACATCCCTCGACCGACACGCAGAACTTCGTCACCTCAACGAACGTCCAGCGTACAAAACACTTATCAAGATCATAAGAAAACAACCGTAGAGGAATGTTGATACGGCAATTGCTCCGCGATACATGTTCGAAAGAATCGGAAGCTGCGTTCTTGTCCACCTCGCACGAACCGACTATCATCGCAGAGACCATCGCCGCCTGGCAGCGGGCATTGACGATGGTATTCCGATCATGAGAAATAGAATCACGATGCGAAACAACAAACAAATCGCGCCGATGTTGGCTGGAGTACTTTTGTGCTGTTTTTTTGAATCGGCCCTGGCATCTCACGATCCGCAGGAGCAAAAACCCAACATTATCTTGATCCTGGCCGACGATCTAGGGTACGGCGATCTGAGATGCTACAACGATCAATCGAAAGTGGCGACTCCCTGCTTGGATCGATTGGAGAGCGAAGGAATTCGAATGACCGACGCCCATAGCCCTGCGACCGTTTGCACGCCGACTCGGTACGGTCTGTTGACGGGACAGATGCCGTTTCGAATCTCTCGCGGCGGGGTGGTTTTTTCCGGAGTGGGTGGACCGAGCTTGATTGCCCCTGACAGATTGACCTTAGCGAGCATGTTGCAACGCCAGGGGTATGCGACCGCGTGCGTCGGTAAATGGCATGTCGGCATGACTTTTTTCGACGAACACGGCCAAGCCATTCCCGATCATGGCGTCGAGTCGGTCAATCAAATCGACTACTCCCGAGCGATCCAAGGGGGGCCTATCGAGTATGGCTTTGATTATTTCTTTGGAACGGCTTGTTGCCCCACCACTGATTGGTTGTATGCCTTCATTCATCAAGATCGGATTCCGACCCCGCCGACCCAATTGATCGACAAGTTGAAGCTGCCCAAACATCCTTACGCTCACGACTGTCGACCAGGCATGATTGCCGACGATTTCCCGATGGAAGAAGTCGATTTGGTTTTTTTAGAGAAGAGCCGTAAATTTCTGCAACAGCACGTTCAGCAAAACCCCCAACAACCTTTTTTTCTGTTTCACTCGACACAAGCCGTGCATCTCCCTTCCTTTCCCGCTCGCCAGTTTCAAGGGAAGACAAATGCAGGTCCTCATGGCGATTTTATTCATCAACTCGATTGGATCGTCGGTGAACTTCTGGAAACTTTGGAACAACTGGATGTCTATGAGAATACGTTGGTAATATTTACCAGTGACAACGGGCCAGAAACAACCAGTGTGATACACATGAGGCAAGATCACGATCATGACCCCGCCCGACCTTGGCGGGGGATGAAACGAGACAACTGGGAGGGAGGGCACCGTATCCCCTTTATCGTCCGCTGGCCGGCAAGACTCGATTCAGGGACGACCTGTGATCAGTTGACATGTCTCACCGATATCGTTGCCACCGTGGCAGGAGTGATCGATTTGGAACTTCCCGATGAATCAGCAGAGGATAGTTTCAACATGCTACCAGCTTGGACCGGGGAATTCGACCAAGCGATTCGGCCTTATCTGATTCATCAAGCGTTTCGAGGCTCGCAGACTTTGGCCATACGACGCCAGCAATGGAAATGGATCGATCATCCCGATTCAGGCGGAAATCGATATGAAGCCAATCCTGGACTAAAACCATTAATAATTGCGGAATCAAACCCAGCGGCAGCCGGTCAATTGTATGACTTGTCGACAGATCCCGGTGAAATGAACAACTTGGTTGAAACGCGTCCTGAAATAGCACGGGAACTGAAACGAATGCTGGAGGAATCCAAATCCAACGGACGCAGTCGCCCCATTGCGGTCAAAAGATGATTGGTAATTGCAAAACATTCCGTCTCCAGTTATTCCGTCAAAAAACATGGCGACGTAGTTACCAGAGCGACCATTGAATCCCAATATCGGGCATTGATGACAACCTCGCAATAATAGAAGACGCCTGCTGAAAGACTTCGCCAAATCGCCAATTATACGATTTAGTTATTTTTGCGGCATCGTCACGGGTTCACAGTTTTTCATGTTGTATTTTTATTGACATTGATATCGACAGGGGATAGACTCGTTTGCGAAAGCTGGCGTTTTTGTGGCGATTTTTGAGTCGTGGCAATTACTGAGGATCAAATTTTGAGGGGGTCCAACAATGTTTCGAAACGTTCTACCTTTAGCTTGTAGTTTCAACCTTTTTTTCTTGACGATAGCGGTAATGGGTCAAGGGCCGCAGATGGGAGCACGAGGCCAAGCGATGGGAAATCAAGGTCGTGCTTTTGGTCAACAAATGGCGGCACAAGGCCAAGCGATGGGAAATCAAGGCCGCGCTTTCGGTCAACAGATGGCCGGGCAAGGTCAGGCAATGGGCAATCAAGGCCGCGCTTTCGGTCAACAGATGGCGGCGCAAGGTCAGGCAATGGGCAATCGCGGGCGAGCAATGGGCGGACGAGGTTTCGACCCGGACGACCGCATGGAGCGAATTCTCGAACAGCAGCAAGACTTGCTTGAGCGACAGCGTGAACTGCAACAGGAAATGCTTGAGCGGCAACTGGAATTACAGCAGGAAATGCTCGAGCGGCAACGCGAACAAGCACAAGAGGCGGCAGAGCGACGACACGAAATGCTTGAACGGCAACGCGAGCAGGCTCAAGAAGCCGCCGAACGACAACGCGATCGTAAACAAGAAGTGCTTGAGCGGCAACGCGAGCGGGCTCAAGAGGCGGCCGAACGTCGCCGAGACGATTAGAGCAACCGATCAATCGACTATTGTTTTTGGACGCAATTTTACTTTCAGCCGTGGACGAGTTGCCAGTGCATGCCAATGGCTAACCACGTAGCCGTTGCGGCACTCAAAATCAAAATGAGCCAACCGATTCGACGGGTACGTTTGATCTGCCACCACATCACCAGTCCTGACAATCCCCAAAAAACCATCGAGACGAACATGACGTCAACAGCGACTGCCCAAAACCAACGAGAATTTTTCTCATTGGGGTAGCCGTGGGCCATGTGTAGACGCAGCAGTAGATTGCGCCAACTCATGTCTCTAGGGTTCGTGCCAATCACAAAGAGATCACCAGAAATGGATAGCAATTTCGACTCGGTTTGCGACAGCGTGCCAGATTGCAAAGCATTATCCGGTGCCACTCCTGGAATTCTGGCACGGGCGATCGTTGGAACAAATCGCAATTGCTTCGATTGACCATTGACCTCAGCTTCAAATTCGAGGTTGGGCATGCGGCGGATTTGTAGCTTGTCAGCGGGCAGTTCCAACTCCGACAGCAGATCAGAAAACGCCAACTGCCAATCAAATTCGCCGTCAGTATTCAAATTGAGTTTCATTCCGCCGTCGGCGAGTGTTGGAAAGTCTGGTTTTGGAATGTTTATTTTTGCCACCCGCCGCACATATCCTGTTCCGTTAGTCGGATCAAGGTTGATGGTCGTGGTGAAATTGTCGTCGTCAACAACCCCCACGACAGTACCAGTCCAACGCGAGCCCCCTAGCTGTTCGATTTCTTCCCTTGATGGATCATTCGCATCGAGGTTGGGTGACTCCGAAGCTGCGACAACCAGCCTATTTGCCAGTTCCTTCGCATCCGGCATGACTTGTTTTTGAAGTTCGTTTAGTTCGAAGTGGGTTACCGTGGTTCGCTGGTCGGTCAACCAATTGGGATGGTTGAACAGCATCGCGGTAAAACCATAGAGCAAAACCCAGGGGAGCATGAACAACCCTGAAAACAAGTGGATGCGGCGAATCCACATTTGGATCGCCGCAGTCCACCGCTTTGTCTTTGGTTTTATCGTCGGTTTCGGCTTATTTTCGTTCGATTCTACTAGCTTATTGACAAATTGGTTCATACAAAACTAGTCCGCAAGAATCGATTTTCGCCTGATTGCACCGCAAATACAAACTGCCAAAATCACCAAAACCCCGCTTGATGGTTCTGGTATTGCCTGGATATTTTGCGGATTGGCACTGTTGAGGTAGCTGACCTTGGCCGCAGCCAACACATGATGCTGGCTCCCGGTGGGTGCCGCCAAGGTGGCGGTGTAATCGGCTTGAGCGGCGATTCCTTGCCAGGCCGCCCAATACAGCTCGGACATAAAACCACCGACGTTGACTTGGCCAAACGAATAGAACTCGTCTGGCGCGATCCCGTTCAGCAAGAACTGATTCGAGTTGTATGTTCCATTGGCGACTAATTGAATCGCGACGCTCGTGAATGGCAGACTATCTTGCAAATTTTCCAATTCGAACGTCCAAACCGGGGTGCTGAACAACGAATACAGGTTGCTGGTAGAGGTGATCACCCCACCCGGCGTCACCGAGAGTTGCGCTGAACCAACGCCCGTTGAAAACTGATCGGGGACGTGTGGGCCTGGATACGTCCCGCTGAAAACGTCCCATCCAAATTCGCCGTTGGTTGAATTCGCAATTGTCTGCAGATGGATAATGTCAGCATTTGCGGAACCAGCAAATGCGACAGAGAGCGTGACGCAAATCGCCATAGCAGAGAAGAAATGGCATACAAGTTGAAATCGAGATTTACTAGCTTGCAGACGACGAACAAAAAACAAAACCGACATGAGTTGCCTCCTAAAAGAGAGCCAAATGAACAGAAAAATCCGCCTTGAAACGACGAATTGACAATATTCTGCTTGGCTGGCTAGAAGGCGATGAGACGAACTGATAACGCGGTTCGTTTTGGATTTGCCTTGATTGGCTTGCTGAGCATTCGCAGGGCAATTACATCCACTGCACGTGTTGAGACTGAATCTCAACAAGTTCGATTATTGCGGGATTTTAGGGGGCGTCAAGTGGAGCGATAGAAATTTAAGAGAAAAAAATCTGAGTACGCTATTTTGAAACATGCGTTTTCGAGTTTTCAAAATGCAATCAAACCAATCGCAAACACGCACTCCTTGAATTGCAAATCAATTGCATGTACATTTGAGGTGTGTTTTTGGAAACAGGCCCGTATTGAGAATGGTCGTGCCGGAACTTGGGGGGCGGTTGCGTCAGCCTGGCGCCAGGCAGACCTACCGTAGGCGCTGCTGGCCGCAGCGGCGGGACCCGAATAACAAACCGATCGCTAAATAGTTATTTTTGGAACAACGAATGCCAATGGACAATACAACGAACCAAAAAAAATTGCCTGTCACCGTCCTGTCTGGGTTTCTAGGTGCAGGGAAGACGACGTTGCTCAATCACGTCCTCGCCAATCGCGACGAGCGGCGGGTCGCGGTGATTGTCAACGACATGAGCGAAATCAATGTTGATGCCAAACTGATCAAAGACGGTCCGGCTCAACTCAGCCGTGTCGATGAACAATTGGTCGAATTTAGTAACGGCTGTATCTGCTGCACGCTCCGCGAAGATTTGCTGATCGAGGTCGCACGACTGGCTCGCGAAGGTCGCTTCGACTATCTGCTAATCGAATCGACTGGCATTTCCGAACCGCTGCCGGTGGCCGAGACGTTTACGTTTGTCGATGACCAAGGACAAACGCTGTCGGATTTGGCTCGGCTCGATACGCTGGTCACACTTGTTGACGCCGTTAATTTCGATGTCGATTTTCAATCAATGCAAAATTTGGTCGAGCGAGGCATTGGGCTCAGCGAAGAAGATGACCGCGAGGTGGTCCATTTGCTGGTCGATCAAATCGAATTTGCCAACGTGCTGGTGATCAGCAAATGCGATCTGGTCAGCGAAGAGCGCGTGGCGGCCCTCGAAGCCATGTTGCGGCTCGTCAATCCTAGGGCACGATTAATGCGGGCCAACCACGGACAAATCTCACTGGACAGCATTTTCGACACACACTTGTTCAGCGAAGAATGGGCTCAATCGCACCAACAATGGTTGATGGTCCCACGCGGCGAAGAACAATCGGAAACCGAAGAGTACGGTTTCGGCAGTATGGTGTACTCGGCTCGTCGCCCATTTCATGCAGGGCGTTTGATGGAGCTGGTCGAGGGAGACAACTTCGATGGCGTGGTTCGGTCAAAAGGGCTAGTTTGGCTGGCGTCGCGGAACGACCTTGCTGGCCAGTGGTCCCAGGCAGGAAACGTTTTTACGCTCAATCCGGCGGGCACTTGGGCTGCGGCGACTCCAGAAGAAGACTGGCCAGATGACGACACGTTTGCTGCGGAAATCGAAAAGGTCTGGGAAGAGCCCTACGGAGACCGCCGCACGGAACTGGTTCTGATTGGGCAGTACCTAGACCGGGATCGTCTAACCCGTTTTCTCGACGAATGCTTGCTGACGGACGAAGAATACGAAGCCGGTCCCGCCGTCTGGGACGCTTTCGAAGACCCGTTCGGCGAGTGGGAATTGGATGAACAAGTGGCCGAATGAAACGCAAACTACCCGTCACAGTGCTATCTGGTTTTCTTGGAGCGGGAAAAACGACGTTGCTCAATCACGTTCTCTGCAATCGACAAGGGATGCGAGTGGCGGTGATCGTCAACGATATGAGCGAGGTGAATATCGACTCCCAATTGATTGCCGAGGGAGACGCCGCACTCAGCCGCACGGAAGAGAAACTGGTCGAAATGACTAACGGTTGTATCTGCTGTACGTTGCGAGAAGATTTGGTTGTGGAGGTGGCGCGGCTGGCAAATGAAGGCCGCTTTGACTATCTGCTGATCGAATCGACAGGAATCTCGGAACCGGCTCCAGTGGCCGATACCTTTACGTTTGCCGTCGGTGGCGAAGCAACGCCGGATCAAGAAGCATCAAACGGCGAACAGACCGTACCTGGCGAAGAAACAGCACTCAGCGATTTGGCCGAACTCGACACGATGGTCACCGTGATCGATTGCCGAAATTTTTTGGAGGACTTGCAGATCGGCAAAGACCTGCACAGCGTCGGTCAAGCGGCCACCAAAGACGACATTCGCACGGTGGCCGATTTGCTGATCGATCAAGTTGAATTTGCCAATGTGATTGTCCTCAACAAAACCGACCTTGTTTCAGACGAGGAGGTCGAGCGAGTCAGGGGGTTCGTCGAACAACTCAATCCGTATGCTTTGAAGTTGACCAGCGAATTCGGCCGGGTGCCGTTGGAAAAAGTGCTAGGGACCGGGCGATTCGATTTCGAAAAGGCCAAACTCAGCAAGGGTTGGCAATTGACATTGCGTGGCGAAGGGGCCAGTGAAGTCGAGGAGTACGGCATCAGTAATTTCGTCTATCGCGCTCGGCGGCCATTCCATCCACAGCGGTTTTACGAGCGGCTGTATCAATCCTGGGACGGCGTGCTTCGTTCAAAGGGCTTTTTCTGGCTGGCCACGCGATTGGACAAAGTGGGCATTTGGTCCCAAGCGGGTCGGATCGCGCGGTTAAACGTTGGCGGCACCTGGTGGGCGGCTGTGCCGCAAGACCAATGGCCCGACGATCCCGCGTTCCGGGCCGCGTTGGAAAAACGCTGGGACGATCAAGTCGGCGATTGTCGGCAAGAACTCGTCTTCATCGGCATCGGCATGGATGAATTGTCTTTGTACGACTCGTTGCAGGCCTGTTTGTTGACCGACGAGGAACTAGCACTGGGACCTCTTGGCTGGCAGGACTATGCCGACTCGTTTCCCACTTGGGAGAGTGAGCCTAAAAGGCAGGAACCTCAAGACGTCTTTCGAGAGAACGACTAATGAATTTATTTCACCAGTTTCTCGCTCTAATTTTGTTGATGTCGTCGGCTTTTGATATCAATGCACTTCAAGTGAATGACCTGTCTCCAGATACTAAAATAGAGGTTATGTTCAACCACTTGTAAGTCGTGGTGAACGAAGACACGTTTCAAGTCATGCGTGACCATCCTTATTTTCAAGACGAGTTCGCTGCCGTCGATAGCGGGTTTCCCAAGTTCGCTGCGGTGAATGAAGAGACACAATCGCTCTATTTTCGTGGCGAGAGGACTTACCTTGAAATATTTGGCCCAAAAAACAAGTTTAACGAGCCGGTGGGCAAAGTGGGGATCGGATTCAGCGTCGAGAAGGTCGGCGGGCTGGATTGGGTCGAAAAACAACTCAAGCTGCAAACGGATGTCAAATTTGAACGAATCTTGCGTCGCTGGGATTTTGAAACCGAGACACCGGTCAACTGGTATCACGCCGTCTATCGCGATTTCCCCGCCGACAGCAAGATCGTCTGGTGGTTCAGCGAGTACCACTCTGACTTTTTTCCATCTTTGTTTCCCCATCGAGTTTTTGATCAACCGGATATTTCGCGACAGACTTTTCTCGTTGAACGATTCGATTCGAAGAGGGAGCTAATCAACTTGCTTGGTTGTGCGTTGGTGATGGAGGCTGAGTCGGCGTTAGTAATGGCAGGAGACTTGACCCGTGCCGGTTTTGAACGGCAAATACGAGATGATGGCGGAGTTGATTTGGTCGGCTGCGATTTTTTCGTTTCTCTCGTTCCGGCAGACTCAACGATTCCAGTCGGTTTAATGTCGATTAAGTTTGAACGTCAGACAAAACTTGATGAACCTGTGAGAATTGGATTTCTCGAACACTTGACGGTGCGTCGAAACTCGCCAAAACATGGTTGGATTGATTTGACACCACGGTAAGAATAGAAAAGCGGGCCCCTTCATCCTTTGAGATTGAGTGGCCGGAGTTTATAATTGGGGCGTCGCCGGTTTCAGTGACTGTTCACTCGTGGCATTGAATTCTGTTTTGACGGAAGAAATTCCAAGCGTCAGGAATGTCGAACCGACAATCATATTTTGACGTTTTTTTCGAGGGCCTTTGCAATGCACAAAGACAACAAAGAATTGGATGAAATCAAGGACTCGCTTCGTTCATGTGGATTGCGGGCGACACCGGCTCGAATCGCCCTTTTGCAGTTCATGCGAAAGAATCGCATGCCGCTAACCCATGCGGATGTAGCTAAGGAGTTGTCGTACTTGGGAATCGATGCGGCTACAGTTTTTCGCAATCTGAATTCTTTGGCAGAAGCAGGACTTCTCCGCAAAATCGAGATCGGCGATCATGTGTGGCGGTTTGAAGTGATCAACTCCAGCGAAGGAGAGTCGGGCGAACACCCCCACTTTTTGTGCGTCGATTGTGGTTCGATCACATGCCTTGACGAGGTCAAACTAACAGCCGGAAGCCACCGAGCAACAGCGTCTGTCGGCGTTGTTACCGAGATCATGATCCGCGGGCATTGTAACGACTGTAACGAAGGTGCCTGATTCCATTGCGTTGGATAGGTTAAATGCCCATTACGTTTCGTATGTTTTCGTCAGGTTGCAAGTGAACCTTAGAGTCAGAGATTTTTTAAAGGCAAAGTTTGTTCGAGCGATATTTTCCAAATGTTACACGAGTTAAATAGAATCGCTTTTGCGATGATCTGGGCGACCTTATGGCTTGCCGGGCTCAATCCTGCAGTCCGTATCAGCGCGCAGGAGGCGGACCAGTCTCTGCTGGCGTGCCCAACCCAAGTGCAAGATGCAGCGGCAGCCATTCCAGAAAGGCAGTCCCATCTTGCCGAAGGAATGGCTCGCGAAATCATGGTTTCGCGGTCTGCAACTGCCGTCCTCGCCAACGAATGTTTCCCGTTTGAGGGACTTGAACCATCCGACCGAATCCTGGCCGAAAAACTGCTGGCAGACGCCTTGGACAGCGAGGCGCTATACACGCTCATCGGTGGTATTAAACCCGTATCGGAGGGGTTCTTCAGCACTCGTTTTCGGGTCGATCCGCCAGACTTGGATGAATTGGCTCAGCTCAGTCGTGTGCTGCGGTCGTGGCGATGCAGTGATGAGTTGGCCGCCGGTGTGCTGGTTTTCGAAAACCTGCATGAGGGGGAACGTTTTGCTTCTACCTGGGTCGCGTCGATTTCTTCATTGACGCGACAGATTGAGACAGAGCAGAGTTTTTTTGGACGACTGGGACTGATGCCCGATAGCGATCCGAAAGAAGTGTTGTTAAGCGTCGAGCGGGCTCGCGATCCAGGAGAACGATGGCGCGGGTTTGGACTGCTGTTCGGCTATCCCGAATTCGCCGTCGATTTTTTTGTGCGGGCTGGTCTCCATCAGCGAGAAACAGGTGAATTCGTTGAACGCGATTTTCGGCAGTATCCGACTTTCAAACGAGCAGCGGGTGGATTGGTTTACGCCGTTCCGCAGCTCATGCCAGAACAGCCGGACGAGATTGCGTTGCGGTCGCGGGTGCTGGCCATTCAAGGCTACTATCGCATCTTGCGGCCTCAGTTTTTTACCGACGAACAACAACGACCGTTGGAGTTGATTCGAAAATGGTTTGACGACGGCGACGGTTGGTGCCATCCCCATCATGCGGTACAAAAAGTTGTGCTCGCCCCCGGCTTGCATTTGGGAATTTGGACCGGTGACCACAAGGGAGAAAATGACTCGGTGGGCGCAAAAATCCGAACTGTCATCCCAGGTTCGGTGGCAGATGAGGCGGGACTACAGGTTAACGACGTAGTCCGATCGATCAACGACAAAACAATCCAAAACGCCCAAGAATATTTAGAACAAATCGCCACGTTTGCGTCTGGCCAAACCGTTGCGTTTGCCATCGAACGTCCCGACGGTGACAATCCAACGAATCACATCACGATATCCTTAGAAATCCCTGAGTCATCATCCTTGTCAGAATTTTTACAGGAGTCACGCGATGCAGTACTGGAGCGTTGAAGAAATCAATCGGCATGCCCTGGCCGACCATGAAGCCGAAACCGAGATCGCTCCTGGAGTGGTCATCCTCCGCCGTAGCATTTTGAAATTCGGGATTGCGGGGGCTACCACGCTACTGGGTGGCAAGACCTTACTGGCGGGCACCAACTCTTCTAAAGCACTGGCTGCGAATTTGCAAGACGATCAAAAAGACAACGCCATCCAGTCCGCCAATGATTTGACGGTCGCTGAACTGGTCAGCCAATTGCATCCGCAAGCACGAGAATTGATTTCAGCAGGCGACCCCAATGAGGCGGCTTAAATAACTGCCATCGAAAAATTTTTAGCTCGTATCAAATTCGACTGTCAGTTTCATAGTCTTTTACACCGCATAATCAAGTTGAGGATCGAAAAACAGGGACAGGCAATCTTGGCGAATGAACTTCAATAGGCCACTTGTTTTCGTTGACGCCGAAACTCGATGGGGCTAGTCCCTGTCGCTTTTTTGAATGCTCGCGAAAATGCACTGTGATCAAAGTAGCCGCAGATTTGTGCGATATCGGAAATAGGTTTGTCAGTTTGCAAAAGCAGGCTTGAGGCTTTGCCAAGTCGGCTCTTGGCGATGTACTGTGTTGGTGTAAGTCCAAAGATCAACTTCATCGTTCTTGCCACCCGATGGTTGGGCATCTTGGCCAATTTCGCCAACCAACTTGGCGATGCTTCCGAAGGTAGGCCTCGCTCAAATTGCTCCAATGCGCGAGCCAGTGTCTTGGGGACGGCCGAGGGTGCGACAGCCATCCGAACGTCTCTGGAAAAACCGATAATTCCGATTGTCTGTCCGTTATCGTCCTTTAGAGGCACCTTGGTGGTCAAGCACCAGACTGGCCGCCCCGGCATTTCCCACTGCATCTCTAAGCGATCCATGATCGGTATGCCCGAACTAAGGACTTGCCTATCTTGCTCCGACGGGAGTTTACCGAAATCCCCGCTGCAAATGTCGGCGGGGCACTTCCCGACAGCTTCTTGCTTGCTCGACAATCCATGTCGCGCGAGCAAGGAGTGGTTTACGGCAACATACTTTCCGTGGCAATCCTTCACGAAAAACGCGACGTCGGGAACCTGGTCGAACAGTTGTTCCAACGCCGCGATTGGAACCGTGGTTAACTTGCGGAGGGTGTCCATTATGCGCTTTTTGACAGATTAGTGTTGCAGACTTGCAAGATCAATTGAGCTCTTTCTCGTATCATAATGCTGTCGGTCGCTACGCAGTAGCCAGCAATCGGCATCGGCGCTATCCCAGTTTCTATGCGCGTTTATCAGACAAGAAGGGAAAACCCAGGTTTGAAAATCACTCGTATCTTCTCTCATCGCGTTGAACTGCCGTTAGTCGAGGGCTCTTACAATTGGTCCGGAGGCAAATCGGTTTCGGTCTTCGATAGCACCATTGTAGGGGTCGAGACCGATTGTGGGTTAACTGGCTACGGTGAAGTTTGTCCGCTGGGTCCATTTTATCTGCCGGCGTATGCCGAAGGGGTACGAACGGGTTTGCGGGAGCTAGCGCCCCATTTGATCGGGTTTGATCCACGCGAATTGTGGAAACTCAATCATCGAATGGATGCCGCGCTCAAAGGACATCCATACGTCAAATCTGGTATCGATATCGCTTGCTGGGACATCCTAGGTAAAGCCACGGGAATGCCTGTTTGCGAGTTGTTAGGTGGACGGTTTGGTGAGCGAATTCGCCTTTATCGAGCCATCTCGCAAACGCCTCCCGATGAAATGGCGGCAAATGTGGCTGCATACCAGTCCCAAGGTTACACTCGTTTTCAGTTGAAGGTTGGTGGCGATCCCGATCAAGATGTTGAACGAATTCATCAGGCTCGGGCTATTTTGCCAGCCAGTCATCGGTTGGTAGCCGATGCCAACACCGGCTGGACACAGCACGAAGCCATGCGTGTCGTTCGAGCTGTTAAGGGTCTGGACGTGTATATCGAACAGCCTTGTTTGACTTATGAAGAATGTCTCGCGGTTCGCCGGAATTGCGATCATCCGTTCATTCTGGATGAAAACATCGACGGCCTTGACATGCTGCTGCGCGCCAAGGCAGACTTGGCGATGGATGTCGTCAACCTCAAGATCAGCAAGCTTGGC
Source organism: Pirellulaceae bacterium (assembly GCA_019636375.1). Classification (GTDB taxonomy): domain Bacteria; phylum Planctomycetota; class Planctomycetia; order Pirellulales; family Pirellulaceae; genus BJ22. The sequence goes on from JAHBXS010000001.1 coordinate 675,642, forward strand.
GGACTAACAAAGACCAAACAGGTTCGCGACCTTTGCGTGAGTATGGGAATCGCGATGACTCTTGAGGACAGCTGGGGTGGCGATGTCACCACGGCAGCGATCGCTCATTTGGCGCATAGCACACCCGAAGAGTTTCGATTCACAAGCACCGATTTCAATAGCTACGTGACCGTCAGCAATGCCTCTGGCGCACCGCAACGAGATCAAGGCTTTATGCAGGCATCGTTGCTACCCGGTTTGGGTATCGAACCCCGATTTGAAGTACTCGGTCCAAGACTTGTGGATGTTGTTTAGCCGTTGAGAGGCCAGTCGATGTAGTTACTCCCATTCGAAAGACAGTTAGATGATGAATAACCTATTTGTGCGACTTGTCACGCTCCTCGCGCTAGCGGCATGGTTGAATGCCACGAACGTCAACGCTCAAGAGAAGAATGGGGTCCCGGACTTCACTCAGGGCGGAAAAATTCCGCAGGGCGCCAAACACGATTGGAACCTCGGGCCGACTGGACTGCGGGGTTGGATGTACTGTGACCAATTGGTCACCACCGACGCGCGGCAGATTTTGATCACCCAAGTTGACGCAGGTTCGCCCGCCGAAAAATCCTTTCGAGTTGGGGATGTCATCCTGGGTGTCGGTGGCAAACCGTTTTCGTTTGACCCACGCACGGAACTGGGCCAGGCAATCACCATTGCCGAATCAAAAGCGGGACGCGGCAAGCTGACGCTTACTCGCTGGCGAGCGGGCAAGTCGAACGAGGTGGTCATCAATCTGAAAGTGCAGGGAGACTACAGCGCAACGGCTCCCTCCGACTGCGAAAAGTCGAAGCGAATGCTTGATCAGGGTTGCCAAGCGTTGGCAGCTCGGATGCTGCATCAAGAGTATCCCAACATCGATGCCATCCCTCGGTCGCTCAACGCCCTGGCCTTGTTGGCCAGTGGGAATCGCAAGTACCAGCCGCTATTGAAACGGGAAGCCGAATGGGCAGCCAGCTATTCAGACAAGTCCATGCAGACTTGGTACTACGGCTACTGCATGTTATTCCTCTCCGAATACGCTTTGGCGACCGGTGACAAGTCGGTGCTGCCTGGTTTGAATCGCCTCGCATTGGAGGCGGCTAAAGGGCAAAGTAGGGTTGGCTCCTGGGGCCATGGGTTTGCCATCCCTGACGGTCGCTTGGGCGGTTATGGCATGATGAACTCGCCCGGAGTTGTCTTGACCATCAGCTTGGCTTTGGCTCGCGAGGCAGGTGTCAAGGATGTGGCAGTCGATGAAGCGATCGAACGCAGCGCCAAGTTGTTGCGGTTCTACACCGGCAAGGGATCGATTCCCTATGGCGATCATCATCCCTGGGTAGAAGGTCACGAAGACAACGGAAAGTGTGGCATGGCTGCGGTCCTGTTCAATTCGTTGGGTGAAACAGAACATGCTGAGTTCTTCGCGCGGATGAGTGTAGCTGCGCACGGACCCGAGCGTGATTGTGGGCACTGCGGCAACTACTTCAATATGTTCTGGGCCATGCCCAGTGTGGCGCTATCGGGCCCGAATGCTACCGGGGCGTGGATGAACGAGTTCGGTGCGTGGTACTTTGATCTGGCAAGAAACTGGGATGGTAGCTACCCACACCAAGGCCCTCCCGAAAACGACCACGACAGCTTCAATGGTTTTGACGCCACGGGTACGTACCTTTTGGCCTACGCGATGCCGCTAAAAAAGATTCGGCTCACTGGCGCTGGCAAGTCGGTTGTCCCGAATCTGGAAACGGCGGCCGCGGAATCTCTGATCGCCGATGGTCGTGGATGGGACAACAAAGACCGCCATAGTGCGTACGACAAACTTACCGTTGATCAACTGGTTGAACGACTGAGAAGTTGGTCGCCCATCGTCCGAGATCGAGCTGCGATGGCTCTTGCGCGTCGCTCAGAGGTGCCGGTCACCGCGATCGTCAATTTACTCGACGCTCCCTGTCTCGAAGCTCGCTACGGTGCATGCCAGGCACTGAGTAAACTAGGGCAGCGCTCCGAGTCGGCGGTCGGGTCGTTGCAGAAATGCCTGAACCATGAAGATATGTGGTTGCGTGTTAGTGCAGCCGATGCTCTTTCCAAAATCGGCCCTGCCGCCGGACCATCGGTTCCCAAGCTCTTGGAATTGTTGGCCCAGGTTGACAAGGAGAGCGATCCACGGGGTATGCAGCAGCGTTATGTGACGTTCGCTCTGTTCGACCATGGCGGGATGCTCAGCGGTTCGCTCGAGGGAGTCGATCGCGATGCACTTTATACGGCAATACGAGCCGCCTTGAAAAACCAAGACGGTCGTGCTCGCGGCAGCCTGGGCTCTGTTTACCGAAACCTCTCTGCCCAAGAGATCAAGCCACTATTGCCAGCGATCTATCAAGCCATCACCGAACCCGCACCGAGTGGCGAGATGTTTGCCGACGAAATCCGGGTAGAAGGGCTGCGATTATTTGCCAAACATCGCATTGAAGAGGGCATCGAGGCGTGTGTCCGTTACACTCGGCAGCAGAATCCGTGGGCGAGCGAGATACGAACGCCGGAACTGATGAATATCCTGCTCAGCTACGGCACGCATGCGAAGGCGGTCGTACCGGAACTGAGACAAATCGCCAACTATTTTGAAAATGATGAACCGGACTTCCCGGAAGACCTGATGAAGCAGAAGGCCAATTGCGTCCGCGACACCATTCAAGCGATCGAGTCTGCAACGGAAACACCGGAACTGATACGTCTCCCCGACGAAGAGCGCTCGCCCAAGATCGTCAATATCATCAACTTCATCCGACAATGTGAGCCTCGTATCGACTGGATTACCGAGGACGTCTTGTACGAAACTGTGGTCGAGCAGATCAAGCTGATGAAGCAGCATCAGCTCCGAGGCACCTTTCTCGTGCAATACGACGCATTGGTTGATCCTCGGTATCAGGAACTGCTGAAATCGTTACCCGCCGAGCAATTTGAACTCGGCGTTTGGTGGGAGATTCCTCAGCCGTTGGTCGAACGGAGCGGCTACACATGGCGAGGACGGTATCCGTGGGACTGGCACGCCGACGTGGGGTTTGCCACAGGCTATTCGCCGGAAGAACGCGAAAAGCTGACGGATACCTATATGGCGGATTTCAAAGCCGTCTTTGGTAAATATCCGAAATCGGTCGGCTCTTGGTTCATTGACGCGCACACATTGCAATACATGGCGGAAAATTATGGCATTGAAGCATCTTGTAATTGCAAAGATCAGGTCGGCACCGATGGCTACACCATGTGGGGTGGTTATTGGAATCAGGGGTATTACCCCAGCAAGAAGAACGCCTACATGCCAGCCCAGAATGCGGAAAACCAAATTCCTGTGCCCATCTTCCGAATGCTTGGTAGCGATCCCATTCATCAGTATGACAGCGGGCTGGGCACCGATCATCAAAGGGTCATCTCGCTGGAGCCTGTTTATACAGCCGCTGGCGGAGATGAAGCCTGGTGCCAGTGGTACTTTGATGCCTTTGTGGACGGTGCTGCCATGGATTACGCCTACACACAGGTCGGTCAAGAAAACTCTTTCACATGGAAACGTATGGAAAAGGGGTTCAACATCCAGTTGCCACTCGTTGCCCGGTTGCAAACAGAGGGCAAAGTCGAGGTCAAGACGTTGGGAGAAACTGGCAAGTGGTTCAAAGAACGGTATCACGTGACGCCACCCACGGCGGTGACCGTCTTAAACGATTATTCGCTCAAGAACCAGAAAACCGTTTGGTTCAACTCGAGATTTTTCCGCGCCAATCTACTGTGGGATCAGGACACCGTCCGCTTTCGAGACATTCATCTTTTCGATGAAACTGTTGCCTCAGACTATCTGACCAAAAGGGGAACCTCCAGTCAGTGCTTTTTTCACGCCTTGCCCGTGGTCGATGGTTTCAATTGGAGCACCGTTCAAACCGTGGCGGGGCTGAGATTCAAAACCGCAGGAGGGGTTGAGATCAAAGGCGGAACGCCGACCGTGGATGATCAAACGCCAGGTGAGCTGGCAATCCGTTGGCCAACCGTTGCACCCTCGGGTGAGATCGTCATGACTTTCAATGAAACCACCATCAATCTGGAAGCAGTCGGCGATCTGAGAAACGACTGGCTGCTGGAGCTGACCCATTCTGACACGGCTGACTTGCCTTTCCGTGCAATCAAACCGGATCGATTGAGTTGTGACTTCAAAGGGACCGCGTACTCTGTTTTTGCGTTGCAGGGCACGTTTACAAACAAGCCTATTACAAACAAGTCCCAAAACAGTTTCCAAGTCCTCCCCGAAGACGGCAAGATTGTGTTGAATCTTTCTCGCTCACCAGTCGGAAGAGATTAACAACAATAATCGCTGTTCGAGTCGTAATCCGGCAAACTCAAAGGAAAATAGAATGACCATTAACTCTCTCTCACGAAGCTTCTTACTGCTCTTGTTGAACGTCTTAACGAATTGCGTTAGCGCCATCGCTCAAGCTCCGCTTGACACTCGTGAGCTGACAATCGAACCCGTTGCAGTGTCGGCAAAAAAACCGCTCAAGGTCTTCATTCTTTGTGGTCAATCCAACATGGAGGGACATGCTGAGATTCGCACCTTTGACTACATCGGCAAAGATCCGGCCACGGCTTACTTGCTCGGGGAGATGCGGAATCCGGACGGAACGCCGCGAGTGTGTGAGAATGTGTGGATGTCCTACTTGACTGGGCATTACGAAGGACGTGCCAACGGCGAAGGCGTGGGGAAATTGACCGCCGGCTTTGGTGCACGAGGTGACAACCCAACTCGGCCAAGCAACAAGATCGGGCCGGAGTTCACCTTTGGCATCTTTATGGAGAAAGAGTTGCAAGAACCGATCTTAATCATCAAGACGGCTTGGGGCGGTCGGTCGCTCAACACGGAATTTCGTCCACCCAGTGCTGGGCCTTATAAGCTGCCCCAACAGGTTCAAGACCAATGGGACAAACATCCGGATGGTGCCCATGGCATTCCTAAACTTGAGGATCGAAAGAAATGGCAAGAAGACAAGGAGGCTGCGTCTGGTGTGTTTTACCGGATGATGGTCGAGCATGTGAAAATGGTGTTGTCCGATCCTGCTCGCGTTTGTCCCGACTATGATCCCGAACAGGGCTACGAACTGGCTGGGTTTGTTTGGTTTCAAGGTTTCAACGATTTGGTCGATGGCCAAACTTATCCGAATCGCAACTACGAAGAATACTCGCGATTGTTGACGCACTTCATCCGCGACGTGCGCAAGGACCTGGACGCACCGAAGCTGCCGTTCGTGATCGGAGTGCTGGGCGTCGGCGGCGAGAGCGACAATTTGAGCTTTCGCGAAGCCATGGCGGCACCTGCTGCGCTGCCCGAGTTCCAAGGCAATGTCATTGCAGTGGAAACCGCTCCGTTTTGGGATCGTGACATCGAAGCTGCCGAACCAAAGCAGCACGAGTACAACGAAATCGTTGGGACAGCTCACACGTTGAAAGCCGATGGCTCGTTCGATACGGAGAGGAAGTGGGACAAATTCTGGAAGCCGATTGGAAAGCCTTCGCCCGAATCGCGAGACTGGCGTTTTGCCACAATCGATGCGACGGAATCCAAGGACAAACTGGAAGAATATACCGACCGTCGCTTTCGTGACATTAACTTACCAGCCGGGCTGGAGAATTGGCATCAGCCAGATTTCGATGACAGCGATTGGTCAAGCGGAAAGGCTCCGATTGGCAAGGGCGTTTGGAAGCACAGTGGAATCACCTTGGATAAATTTCCCTCAACCTGGGGCGATGGCGAATTCTTGCTGATGCGTTCGACGTTTGAAGTAGACAGTCTCGACTACGACACTTACCGACTGGCGATCCTGGCCCGACAGGGCTTTCATGTTTATCTGAACGGTCACAAGATTCACACTTACATCTGGTGGTTGGATAAACCGCAGTATCGCTCGATCGTTCTGGATCAAGAACAGATTCAACATTTGCGGAAAGGGAAGAACGTCTTGGCGATTTATGCCAACGATCAATACTCGGCCAAGTCTCCGGAGCATTACGCTGCGTTGGATGCTTGGATCGAGGGAATCACCAAAGCGGACCAACAGAAAATGGATCTTGCTTTGGAGGAAGTTCTATCACCGAAAGACCGAGAAGCCCTCGCCGGCGCCTCCAACGGCGGCTACCACTACTTCGGCAGCGCCAAGATCTTTGCTCAGATCGGTAAAGCCTTTGCTGAAGGTATTTTGAGCATGCACAAAAACCACTAGTTGAAGCAACAATCGATCACAGCGAAGAGAGTACGATGAAGAAACCGATTATCCTTGCCGTAGCCCTGCTGTTTGCACTTACGGAATCCGCGTTTGCCCAACCACTCAAGGTATTCATTCTTGCTGGCCAGTCGAACATGCAAGGGCACGCCAGCATCTCGACGTTTGATTCGCTCGCCAGCGACCCGCAGACGGCTCCGCTCTTGCAGGAGATGCGCGGTCCCGATGGCGTTCCGCGAGTATGCGAACGGGTGTGGATCTCGTCGATCGGCTGTCTCGGCGACGCGTACTCTGACCTGACCGAGGCGAAGGGCAAGCTGACGGTCGGGTTCGGTGCACCGGAGGACAAGATCGGCCCCGAGTTCACCTTCGGGTTGACGATGGAAAAGTCACTGAACGAATCTGTCCTCATCATCAAGACTTCGTGGGGTGGCCGAAGTCTGCATACCGATTTCCGCCCACCGAGTGCGGGACCGTTTGTGCTGGCGAAGGAAACCGAGGAACTATGGGACAAGTACCCCGAAGGAGCCCACGGCATTCCTAAAGCCGAGGATCGACCGAAGTTCTATGCCGACAAGGCCGCCGATACCGGTGTCTACTATCGCGAGATGATCGCGCATACCAAGAAGGTGCTCGAAGACATCAAACGCGTGGTGCCCGATTATGACGAGCAACAAGGTTATGAGCTGGCGGGGTTTGTTTGGTTCCAAGGGTTCAACGACTACGTCGATGGCGGTATGTATCCCAACCAGATGGAGGTCGGTGGGCACGACGCGTATGCCGATCTACTCGTACATTTCATCCGCGACGTTCGGAAGGATTTGTCCGCCCCGAATCTGCCGTTTGTTATCGGCGTGATGGGCATCGATGGTCTGAGAGGTGACAAGAACGCACCGATGATGCACTTCCGTGAGGCTCAACGAAGACCGTCTACGCTTGGCGAGTTCCAAGGCAATGTGATCGCTATGGAGACGGCTCCGTTTAGGGACGACGATCTGGAAAAGCTTTCGGATCGCATGGAGAACTGCTGGCCCGAGGTTGACGCCAAAGTCGCTGAAGAAATGAAGACAAATCCAAATGCGGATTCGTGGGAAAATAAGATGAAGCTCATGGCAAAGAACTTCACCAAGGAAGAATGGAAGCGTCTCTCAGGCGCATCAAACGGTGGCTACCACTACCTTGGTGCTGCTAAAATCATCGCTCCGATTGGCAAGGCCTTCGCCGAATCTCTTATCGGAATGCAAGCAGCTGAAGCGGATGATGCGCCAACTCGTGACGGGACCCTGCATCTCTTCTCGTTCGGCGTAGTGGCCGCGATACAGTGTCCGTCTGTCGATGATCTCATGGGCGCGATGCTGGCTGTTTCGTGGAAGCACTGAAACGTTCGCCGTCTGGTGCCGCTGAGCTACTGCTCACGCGCGCGATGTAGATCGAATACAAGTCGTTATGGACGCCGAAAGGAGGGCACTTCATGAACTCGAAGCTTCTCTTACTTGATGGTGCCACCGGCACGGAACTCAATCGCCGTGGCGTGGACACCGGCTTGCCACTGTGGTCTGCCAACGCCCTGACTTCGGACGCTGAGCTAGAAGTCCTGCGGCAAGTTCATCTGGATTACCTGAACGCAGGGGCGGACATCATCACGACCAACACCTTTCGCACTCACCGTCGTGTACTCGTGGGCAAAGACTTTTCCACCCGCGAATTAACCTTGCGGGCGGTAGCTACGGCGACTGAGGCAGTGGCTGAATCTGGTCACCCAGCGCTCGTGGCGGGCTCGGTTTCGACGCTTGAGGATTGTTATCGCCCCGATCTCGTGCCAACCAACAAAGATTGCCTCGACGAACACGCCGAGCGTATCGACCATTTGGCGGAAGGTGGCGTGGACTTGCTGCTCATCGAGACGATGAATTCCATCCGCGAAGCCGTGATTGCCGCCAAGATCGCAGTAGCCACCGGCCTGCCGACATGGGTCAGTTTTGTGTGTGATGAACAAGGCCGCATCCTCTCTGGAGAGTCACTTACTCTTGCTGCCGACCAACTTCTGCCCCTCGGTATAAAAGCACTGGGAGTGAACTGCATGCCAGCCCTCACAATTGCCAAACCACTCTCCGAGTTGCGCAAAATCTGCGGTCAAGATTTCCCCCTCATGGCTTACGGTAACATCGGCTACGTGGACGATGAACAAGGTTGGATCAACACCGACTCCACCGACCCCGCTGGCTATCTACTACACGCAAAAACTTGGTCGGCACAAATCATCGGAGCCTGCTGCGGCTCCACCCCAGAACACATCCGCGCGCTGAAACGGGGTTGGAAAGGTTTGTAACCGTTCACGGAGTGAACGGCCACGTCGCTTTTCACTCCGTGAAAAGGCGCGCGCCGATGGAGCATGACTCGGCAAATCGTTTTTGATTTGATCTAACTTCCCATGAACGGTTAAGTTTCAAGGTTGCAAAACGAGCGAGCGATCTGCGCAGCAAATATATTCAATCGTTCAAGACCAGTCGTTGGTTTCCTGGTATCATAGCCAAGATGCTCGACGATGTTTCAAGTGTTTTAAGTGCGGTATTGAAGAGTAAGAGTGAAACTCGAACCAAAGAATGAAATTGACTATGAAACTGAAAGCCGGTTTTGCCGTTGCGACGCCGACTTGCGACGCGATGATCGACTTTGCCGACCGCGCTGGCCCGACTTTGGAACATGAAATGCTTGCCCATTTCGTTGCGAAATTTTATGAGATTGTCGAATGAATAATAGTTTTTCGACGAACGATGGTAAGTCGAACCGGAATGAACCGCCAGAATCGATCTTGTTTGCTTCTGCCCCCGGTCGTGTCAATTTGATTGGTGAGCATACTGACTACAATGACGGGTTTACCTTGCCGCTTGCCATTGATCGGCGTACCGAAATCACTCTACAGACCCTTCCACCTGATTCCAGTGGCGGTAAAACATTTAGCCATTTTTACAGCCAGGCCCTTGATGAAACAGCGGTTTGGTCACCCGATGGCAAATCGTTTTTGGCTAAGTTCAACGGTAAGAAGACTACGGAAGAGCTGACTGAGTTACTGACACGATCCCGCACCGCCGCCAGTGCCTCGCCACCTGCTTGGTCAAAGTATATTGCCGGCGTCATGAATGAATTTCAGAGGCTGGGATTTCTGCTGCCGCCACTGAATTTGTACGTCGAATCAAATGTCCCTTTAGGCGCAGGTGTATCGAGCAGTGCTGCATTAGAAGTTGCCGTCGCCATCGCGCTCAAAAATCTCTTGGGAATCGAACTCTCAGGCGGCCAGATTGCATTGCTCTGCCAACGAGCTGAACACTCTTACGCTGGTGTACCGTGCGGTTTAATGGACCAGTTGAGCAGTGTTTTTGGGCGGAAAAACCATTTGATGTTGCTTGATTGTCGATGCAACGAGATTGAACACATCCATGTTCCAGAAACCGTTGCGTTTCTGGTCGTCAACAGCAACATCAAACACGATCTGGCAGATGGGGAATACCGCAAGCGTCGAGCCCAATGCGAAGAAGCTTGTCGATTGTTGCAAATCAAATCGCTGCGAGACATCGATTTGATAACGCTTAATCAAAATCGACATCGGCTGAGTGAGTCGATCTACCGGAAGGCTCGGCATGTCGTTTCCGAAATCAAGCGAACCGTCGAAGCAGCCGCTCTAATCCGCAGTCAAAAGTGGCAAGCGGTCGGAGAGTTGATGTATTTCAGTCACGAATCGATGCGGGACGACTTCGAAATTTCCTGCTCCGAAATCGATCAACTGGTTGAGATCTCCAAAAACTTGGGCTTGGCTCGAGGCGTTTATGGAGCCCGAATGACCGGCGGTGGATTCGGCGGTTGCATTATCGGCTTAGTTGAATCCGAACACTCTGAAACCATCAACCAATCGATTCTAACAGAATACAAAAAACTGACGGGACTGAATGCCGAAAGCTTTATTACTCGACCAGCCGATGGTGCATTGTTAATGCAGGAAAAATAAAGATCGATAGGGACAAATTCCACTGAATGCCACTATGCGAGGGCGAGCGTAGCGGAAGTCGTCAAGACTTTCGTTCGACTTGCCGGCATTTTTCAACCCCACGAGAGTCTTGACGACTTCTTCTACGAAAAAATCAACCAGCTCTTTACGAGTTCCGTTATCCTTAAATCCAGCGTTTGGAACAGTTCGTCAGCAATGCCAACGCGTTGGTCGTCTGAGACAAGTGTATCTGGTAATTCGCCGCTACGCCGCAGCAGCGAAATCAGCACTTCGTGTTGTTCTCTCGCTGAAAGCGATTCAAATACAGTTAACAGTTGTGAGGCAGATTCTATCGTCGCTGATATCCGAGATTACTTGTCTCAGGATTTATGTTAAGTTCCTGGTTGGAACTCAGTTGAATTTAGGGAGGAGCAAAAAGTTGACGCTATTCGGTTACCCGCCGTGGGTTGTTATGTGGAGTGGGGCGGCAGCGATCTTTTTCGCTTGCAAGCTTCTCACCCTCCGTGGCATTGACGCAACATGGTGGTGGAAATTGGCCTATCTGATCGCTTGGCCAGGAATGAACGCGACTGCGTTTTGTCAGCAGAAGTTGAGCGAAAGACCTACGGTCGGTGAGTTGTTTTTTTCGCTCATCAAGACAGCTTTCGGATTGACCCTGCTGCTGATCGTCGTTCCGAACATTGAATCGGTATTGATTCGAGGTTGGGTGGGCATGGTGGGAATTATCTTTTTCCTCCATTTCGGCACGTTCCATTTCATCAGTTGGTGTTGGCGACGAGCGGGCGTGAACGCCAAACCGTTGATGGATTGGCCGATACTAGCGGCTTCGTTATCAGATTTTTGGGGCCGTCGCTGGAATATTGCCTTCCGCGATTTGACGCATCGCTTCCTATTTCGGCCTTTGGCAAGCCGCTTGGGAGGGCGGCTTGGGCTTGCCGTTGGATTTCTGGCCAGTGGAATCGTCCATGACGTGGTGATTTCCGTTCCGGCTGGAGGGGGTTACGGATTGCCCACTCTCTATTTCGTGCTGCAAGGTGCCGGTTTACTTCTCGAACGAGCGTACCCAAAAATTCGCGGGCGAGCATTGACGATGGCCGTGCTTTTGCTCCCCGCTTATGGGTTGTTTCATCCGCCGTTTGTCTTGAACGTCATCGTGCCATTTCTCGATTGGATTCAGTCCCCGACCTGGGCTGTAAGGAGCTTGCAATGAGCGAAATTGATTTCGTTCGATTTTTGGGGATTCTGCAATTCAGCATCCTGATTGCCTCAGCGTTGGTACCATATCAACTGGACTGGAAGCGTGAGTTGGGCGGCTTGCCCAAGCTACACTATCAGATGTATTTCATCTATGGCGGCTACGTCGTGCTCAACATCATCGCCTTTGGTGTACTGAGCATCTTCTTCGCAACAGAGATCGCATCGCGCGCTCCATTCCCCCGCGCGTTCTGCAGTTATGTGGCGATCTTTTGGGGAATCCGCCTGGGACTACAAGGCGTGATGGACGCCAAACCTTACTTGACCCAATGTTGGCTAAAAATCGGCTACCACCTCCTCACCATCATCTTCGCCATCTTAACCCTCGGCTACGCATACCTCGCGGTTTTCTAAACCACCCCATTCCGACTTCCGCTACTAATCTCGGAAGAGTCGTCCAAAAATGCCACACTCACCAAGAACCCCGCCAACCAACTCGGCCCCAACGCATCAGCATTCAGCATCCCCCTCACCACCGCCACCCACCCCCAACAGAATCCCGCAAGGCTCGTCTCCGGCGGAAGGTTAGGTTTCCCGCTACATAGGGCTGACCGGCGCGCACCACGAATCCCGCCGACCTGCTCGGCGGATCATTAGGCTTCCCGCTACACACGGCTGAACACGCACCACGAATCCCGCCGACCTGCTCGGCGGATCGTTAGGTTTCTCGCTACATGCCGCTGCCCACGAGCGCATCAGAATCCCGCCGACCTGCTCGGCGGATCGTTAGGTTTCTCGCTACATGCCGCTGCCCACGCGCGCATCAGAATCCCGCCGACCTGTTCGGCGGATCGTTAGGTTTCTCGCTTGATGCAGTGGGGCCAAAGCTCGAAGCGTAAGTATCCGCCGGACAAGCCGGGCGGCATTAAAGCTGGTGGCCTGTCGGCATGAAGCGAGAAGCCTAACCATCCGCTGGACAAGCCAAGCGGGATTCCTTTTAGCCTGCGGCCCTCTGTAGCGAGAAACGTAACGATCACCTGGACAAGCCATGTGCATTAGCGAATCCCGCCTACTTGCCCAGTCCCGATGCATCGGGATTAGGTTACTCGCTACATCTCTGGATTCGACTCCCAACGTTTGATATAGCTCGCAATCGCTGCCGAGCGCAAGTCGCCAAATGACCCCACATAAGCGCTCGCCTGCCAAAGCCGATTCACGCGAGCCCGAATCAAGGCCATGTCGAATTTCTCGATCATCAACTCTTGTGCAGCATTCATCAATGCGACCACAACCGACGCTGGCAATACCGTCGGATGCAAATTGACTGCCAGATGAACATGATCAGGCAAAATCGAGACCTTGTGAATCACTCCCTTGATCTCGGTCTGCATCGCTCGCCAGCGATCAGCAACCATTGCTGCTGAATCTGCAGAAAATACGCTCCGTCGCCACTCAGTCGCAAAAACAAAATGATACCGCAGCCGAGTCACCGCATGATCGGTTGCCAATAGGCGATCGTCTGATTCAGTATGGTTGTAGGTTTGGACGTACACTGGCGATTGCAGCGGGTCATAGCCGTGATGTTTGCCTTGATGTTCGAGATAAGCGGCTACTTCCTCGGATGTCGATTTACCGGTTGTGGTTGCAACATAACCACGACCCAACCACTGGTGCTTTTCTTCCGCTGATCCACCAGATTTGTTCGAAATCCATTTGCTGAGACGGCCTTTGACTTTGCTCGCTGCCGATGACGCAGAATCGGAAACGGTAAGGCTGCCCAAAACTCGGATTTCTATCTCAGTGCTGGTAAATTCGAGCAGATGAATGCCGTAAGGATCGAGCAATTCTTTAAGCGTTTGTTTGTCGAACTGTCGGAGGCATTCGATTGGCTTTCGTCGATGAGTGTGAAACGCAAAATAAATCCGGTTGCACCAAGCAAAGGCCAGTTCATCAGCGGAAAACGATGCGATGTTCATGCTTAGATTTTCGGAAATGGTTGAGCGGATCGCAAGTAGGGCTCTGTAGCGAGAAGCCTAACGATCCGCCGGACAAGCCGGGCGGGATTCTTTTTGGCCTGCGGCTCTCTGTAGCGAGAAGCCTAATCCCGATGGATCGGGACTGGACAAGCCGGGCGGGATTCAAAAAAAGCAATTGAAAACATTTGTTCTGCACTCCCGTGAACGGTTACGTCTCATGGTTGCAAAACGAGCGAGCGATCTGCGCTGGAAATATGTTCAATCGTTCAAGACCAGCCGCTGGTTTCATGGTATCATAACCCACAGGATGCACAACGAATTTTCAAATGTTCTCAAAGCTGTACTGAAGAGTGAAACCCGAATCAAGAAAATGAAATTGACTATGAACCCGACCGCCAGTTTTGCCGTTGCAATGCCGACTTGCGACGCGATGATTGACTTTGCCGACCCCTCGCACATGCGATTTTGGAATACTGAAATGCTACGGATTGCGATTGGACTTATTGCCAGAACGTCTGTGCTGATTTGTTTGGGGTATTTGTCTCAGGACGTTCAAGCTCAAGTGGAAGTGAAACCTGCGACGGTCACACAGGTTGAATGGAAAGTTCGTGAGATTTCTGGCTGGCAAGTATTCGTTGCGAAGAAACTGCTCGAGGCCGAGGCTGAGGATACGGCTAAAGCTTTGGCTGGTTTGGAGAAGATGTTGGATGAGATTGTGCGCGAGGTGCCTGCGGCGGCGGTTGCAGAACTAAGGAAAGTTCCACTCTATTTCTCTCCATCGTATCAGGAGGGGCGAAGTGGAGCTGAGTTTCATCCAAGGGCGGGCTGGTTGCGTGAGAATGGTCGCGATTCGGCGATGGCTCAAGGGGTCGAGTTCTCCGGCGTTCATGATTTCGAAGCCGAAATGCGACGAATGCCAAATTTTGCACTCCACGAATTGGCGCATGCCTATCACTTTCGCGTCCTACCCGACGGTTTCAATAATGCCGAAATCAAAGCCGCGTTTCAGCGAGCGAAGGAAAGTGGGGCGTATGAACTGGTCGAGCGCAGGTTTGGTGACGACCGGTCTAATTCATTGGAACGAGCTTATGCCATGACCAACGCAATGGAGTAGTTTGCCGAAACGACCGAAGCTTACTTTTCACAAAACGATTTCTTTCCTTTTACCCGCGAAGAACTGCTCAGGCATGATCCTGAAATGTATGCCTTGCTCGAAACACTCTGGGGCGTGTCCAGGGAACAATGGCTGAAGTATCCAGGGGGTGATGGACCTGGCAAGGGCAAACACATTGTGCTGATCGCCGCTGAACAAGAATATCGCGGCGAGTATTCCATGCCGATGCTGGCCAAGGTGTTGAGTACCCATCATGGATTCGATAGCACGGTACTGTTTGGAGTGAATGAGAATGGCGAAGTCGATCCGACGCTGCCGGTTTATCCAGAGCGAGGCAGAGAGGCCGAGTTCAAAGAACATCACATTCCAGGCCTGGAACAACTCGCCTCAGCAGATTTAGTCATTTTCTGCACGCGATTACTTACTCTTCCCAAGACCGAACTGGATCAAATTGTAGAATATGTCGATTCAGGGAAACCGATCATCGCGCTGCGAACTGCCAACCATGGCTTTCGTGTTCCGCTCCCATACAAAATCGACGGCAAGCAAGTGCGATGGGGCGAAGATGTGCTGGGGGGTACGTTTTTGAACCATCATGGACAATGGCAGGCAGATTCCACGCATGGGTTTTTCGACACGGACCAAACACAACATCCGATCTTGATCGGTGTGAATAACGTTTGGGGTGACTCGGACGTTTATCGCACTTACGAAGAGGGAGGACGCTTGCCAGACGACTGCACGGCACTTGTGTGGGGGCAACCTCTGCTAGGCCGCCAGCCAGATGATCCGCCGAATGATAAACTGGAGCCATTGCCAGTGGCCTGGGTGAAGCCTTGGCAGACGAGTCAGGGAATCAATGCGAGAGTCTTTCACTGTACCATGGGCAGCGCGAGCGACTTTAAGAATCCTGGCCTCCGCCGACTGGTCGTCAACGCGGCCTATTGGAGCGTCGGGCTAGAGAACTCCATTTCGGCAACTAGCAGCGTCAATGTTGTGGGCAATTACGAACCATTGAAAAGCGGTTTTAACTACGAAGACTTGGGCGTCAAACCCCGGCCCGTGAGTTTCTACAAGTAAGAACCGTTTGACCTGTAATTGTGAGTGAAAATGACAAAGGAATTCGGACAAGGGAATTTAATTGAAGCGACACTCGCCATTCCTTTGTCCAGATTCCTTTGTCTACTTTCGCTGCCACAAAGAACTGCTTAAAGGCGGTTTCAACTACGAAGAACTCGGAGTCAAACCTCGGCCCGTGAGTTTCTACAAGTAGATCAATTCGATGCAATCCGTAGCCTCAATGGCATTTAAGTCCGAATCCATGATTGGTCTTCACAGAATTGCCAAAATGGCCCATAATTCTGGAAGTTCGAACAGGAAAAGCGAATGGTTTCGAAGGGGTTTCAACGGATGAAGCTTGATTTGACTGAGATTTACCAAAAATATTTAGCCTACTATTCCGGCTTTCGAGTTAGATTTGACCAACTCGCCAACGCAAGACTCTGGGAGCGAATGAGAGCTCCTGTAATGTCATACGAGGAATTTGCGGCTGCTTGGAATCGATGGTGCGACCAAGGGCAAGAGAAAAATTGGCGTGAGCGATTTGAAATGGGACATGAGTGTCATGCCCTGAAATCTGAAGCTGCAATCAAAGCTCTCTTCATCGGCAGCGACATACATTTGACAAAAGAGAAAACGCGGGAAGCGGCATAGCTAAAGGTCATTCCGATCGATTGACGAAAAGCCTTCCATTTCTTTTGATTGGTCAGGAACTTCGGCATCTTCTGCACGGTTCGCATTGAGCCACTCAAAAAGACGGTACGAATCAGGGCTGCTTGAAACGGCGATCTGGTACAGTTCATCCAACTTTGCGGGCGTCGGATTTTTCAGGAAAATCCCTGCCCATTCAGCCAGACGCCATAGGAGCACTCTCGGCTCTTGCAATTCCGCATGCATCTTGGCGCACGTATGCATTAGCAACGCGACCGCAATAGTCTTCCCACCTCCGAGCTCCAGTTCTACATTTTCAGCCAACACAGATAGGATTCGCGATTGTTGTTCAGCATTTTGCTCTGATTGCCCAACGCGTATATGTTTCTTCAGGATATCGAAGAACCCCGTACTCGCTGGTGGGAATATCTCATCGCGCCGGTGGACAAAAGCCATGTCGTTCGCAACCTCAACCGCTGGGCGTTCTTCCAATTCACTAAGCAAAATGATCAGGTCTTCCAATCGCAGAGGAAAATCATGGAGCGTATCATCGCTAGGGATGAATGCTACGATTGGTTCGCCTGCGTCATCCTCGGGTCCCTCACATCGGATGGGTTTTTCGTTCGCATAAATCTTCCATCCATTCGACCGGAGGTACGAGACCGCCTGGCTCAGCGAAATCGATTTCCTGAACTTGCTTAATCGAAACCTCTCATTCATGCAATGTTCCTTGTTTGATTGCCGTCATAATGTCGATAAGTTGCGTCTGAGAAAACTGCTGCTGAATTGGAATTCGAATTCGAGTCGTCGACGAATTATCGATGGGCGGTGCTCCTCGTAGAGAACACCAATAGCAACAGCCGCCAATCGAAAGGGCTTCACGCGTATGGTGGATTCGTTGATCTTCCTCGCTGGGCTGTACATGCAGCACCAGAATTCTCGGAGTCTGTACCAAATTGTCCCGCAGATCGTCGTAGCTATTGATGTCGAGATCGTAGGCGATGCATTCCGCCTCAGTAATCGCGTTGATCGTGGACTTTATCTGCAGGTCGAGAGTCAATCCCGATTCGACAATTCGCGTCTTGCCGGTTTTTCGACTCGTCCGAGTAGTAACTTCATGAAGGGTGAGGTCGATACCGTAGTCGAGATCGCGCGTCGACGAATTCAATCCAACGCCAGCAGCAATAGCAGCGACATAAGCTCTCGAGATCAACTCCTGCCGATGTTGTAAACTGAGCATCCAATGAATCCGACGCACATCTATCGAAAGCTGTAAAATCTAGCACAGTACGTCCATCGTGTAAATCCTTTGGAATGCCAAGAGGCCGAAAAGGGAATAATTGGAAGCTTGCCAACATGATCTCTATAGCGACATAGATCAATTCGCGCGACTCGTCGAGTCAGTTAGACTGGTAGAGAAATTTGGACAAGGGAAATTGGTTGAGGCGACACGCGCCATTCCTTTGTCCAGATTCCTTTGTCTTCTTTTGATTATCCCGTAGCGGAAGTCGTCAACGGCTTTCGTTCGTTTTCGCTGACTTATTTTGACGCTACGAAAGTCGTTGACGACTTCCGCTACCACTGAAGGGTCAAAGCCTAGTATGATATCATTCTGAATATTGGAAGACGTTAAGGAAACAGAATGATTTATCGATTGAAAGAATTCATTTGGACATCTGGGAATGTGGTGAGTTGTTTGACGCGGTGCCTGGTTGTTGCGAGTTTGGCGTTGTGCGGGTTTTTGCTCTTTGGCAGTCAAGTCTCCGCTCAGTCGCAGACCGAGAAATTGGTGGCGGAGGATCCGGCGAAGTTGGCTGAAGATGCCCGCACTAATGGCAATATTGTTCGCGGTGCAATACTGTTTCATCAGGGAAATCTGAACTGTGTCAAATGCCATCGACCAACAGCAGCCCAAGAGCGTTTGGGCCCAGACCTGAGTCGTATCGAAACCGACGCAACCGATGCCTATTTGATCGAATCGATCCTGTTACCGTCCAAGGTGATTAAGGCTGGCTATGAATCTTCACTTGTAATGACGGTTGATGGACGGACCTACAGTGGAATCGTGCTCAGCGAAGATGCAAATCAAGTTGTCATTCGCGATATCAGAAATCTGGACCAACCCATCACGATCCTCCGCGAGGATATCGATGAACTGAAATCCAGCACCGTCTCCAGCATGCCTGCAAACCTGGCCGATGAACTGAAAGATCGCCAGCAATTTTTGGATCTCCTGCGTTACGTGTTTGACCTCAAAGAACGAGGACCTGAGGTGACTGCCGAACCAACCGGTTCGGTGGCACGCGAACTGGCTCCAGAACTGCAAGGGTTGGTGCATATCCAGCAGATGAACTGCACGGCCTGCCATCGGGCCGACGATGCTGCCATGACCATCGTTGGCAAACAAGCACCGGATTTGAACTGGTCGGCAAGGAACTTGAATCCCACCTGGATGGAGCAGTTCATTCGCGACCCACACGCGGTCAAGCCGGGGACCACAATGCCGACGGTTTTTTCACCGAGCAATGAAGAGAGTGCTAAGGTCGCCACGGCGATCACCCATTTTTTGGTTGCCAAGGGAGGCAATCAATTCGCACCGCAGGCGATTGATCCCGATGCCCTGACCAGCGGCCACGAACAGTTTCATTCGGTTGGCTGTGTCGCTTGCCATGCCCCACGCAATCTAGCGGGCGTCGAACAATCACTGGCCGACTCGCAGGCCTTGGGTGATCTGTCCGCCAAGTACAATGTCGCCGGATTGGTTGAATTTTTGGAAGACCCGCTGCTCGTGCGATCGGCGGGGCACATGCCCAACATGCGATTGACGAATCGAGAAGCGATCAACATCGCCAACTTCTTGCTTCAGTCTCCAACCACAAACATAACACCATGGAACCTCGACCCCTGGTTGGCTGAATCGGGCCAGTTGTTCTTCCTGCAAAACAACTGCCAGCAATGTCACCAGAACTTTGTGGACGAAGCCTCGCCGGCTCGCAGATATGTCGCGCTTGATAAGGTGAATCCAGCAGGGGGCTGCTTGTCGGAAAGCGCGGGTGACTGGCCAGACTTTTCCTTTTCCGACACGGAACGTCAGAACATTCGCGGGGCGTTGGCAAATCTATCAAGCGAGTTGACACTCGAGCAACGGATCGACGTAAGTTTGCAAACCTTCAACTGCCTGGTCTGCCACGAACGCGATCGGATGGGTGGAGTCACTCCGTTGCGAAATTCACATTTTCAAACGACTGATTTGAATTTGGGCGATCAAGGCCGAATTCCGCCACACTTAACCGGGGTGGGAGCCAAGCTCCAGCCGCAATGGATGCGCGAGGTGCTTGTGACCGGGCGGACGATTCGCCCCTACATGAAAACCCGGATGCCGCAGTACGGCGTCGAAAACATCGAGCATCTGATCGATTGGTTTCAATCTGTGGACAAGTTGCCAGAAACAAAATTTGTGGAATTCGACAACGCTGAGTTGATGCGAAAAAAGGGGCTTGAGTTGGCCGGCACCAATGGTCTCAACTGTGTTTCCTGTCATACCTATCAGTATAAATTGTCCGACACCATGCCAGCGGTTGATTTGACCGAGATGGCTGAACGATTGCATAAAGACTGGTTCTACCAATACATGTTGGCCCCGCAAAAGTTCAGCCCCAACACCGTCATGCCTTCGTTCTGGCCGCGTGGCGTTGCGGTTCGCAAAGACATTGAGGGAACTGCTGAAGAACAGATCGAAGCCCTGTGGCAGTATTTGCTCGATGGACGGCAAGCTCCGATGCCGCACGGCGTGGTGCGCGAGCCGCTGCGGATTGTTGTGGCGGAAGAAGCTCAAATGTTGCGCCGCAGTTATCCGGGGATCGGCAAACGGGGCATTGGAGTTGGCTATCCCGGCGGTGTGAACTTGGCATTTGATGCGGAGCAACTCCGTTTACATGCTCTGTGGCAAGGTGGTTTTGCCGACCCCGGTGGGGTTTGGACCGGTCAAGGGTCCGGCAATGTTCACCCTTTGGGCAAACCGGTCGAGTTCGCCCAAGGCCCCGATCTGGATGATCAACAACAACCGTGGGTTGTCGATGACGGACGACCGCCACTGCATCAGTTCCAGGGGTACTCGCTAGATGATTTGCGAAGACCCACGTTTCGTTACGCCTTCGATGCGGTTGAGGTCGAGGACTATTTCCAGGCGTTCAATGACGATTCGGGAGACCAAACCCATCTGCGACGAACCGTGTTGCTCACCGCCCCCAACGGTCGAAAGCAACTCCGTTTCCGCATCGGTTCGGCGGATCGCATCGTAGAACACGACCAAGGCTACGTCGTTGGCGATCGATTGAGGGTGCGAGTTCTTTCAGATCAGCAACCCGTAATCGTCGCGACTGACGGCGGTGGTCAATTTTTGGAGATCCATTTTGACCTTGCTGCAAGCGATCCGGCGGCGGGCAATCCGTCTCTAAAAAATTCAACCGAACTTGTGATCGAGTATCGCTGGGAGTCAAACCAATGACGTTTTTCTTGAAACTTATATTTTGGTCGATCCTGTGGTTGGCTCCGCAACAAGAACCGCTGGGTGAATACTGGGGGACCGGCGAGGCCGAAGCCAAGTACTATAAATTGGTCGATATCCCGCTGCCCAAAGAACTGGCGATCGAGGCTGGCAGTTTCGAGGTCCTGCCCGATCAGCAGCAATTGGCCATCGCCACGCGGCGAGGGGATATCATTTTGGTGGAGGGAGCATTTGATGTTCATCCAGAACCAACTTTCAAAAAGTTCGCCAGCGGTTTGGATGAAGTATTCGGGATGGCGTACCGCGATGGTTCGTTTTATATCACCCAACAAACGGAGGTTACCCGCATCACGGACACAAACGGTGACGGGCGCGCGGATCGATTCGACACGTTGAGCGATCGCTAGGGATTTCGCAACTACCATGAGTTTTCGTTCGGTTCGAAACCGGACGCTGACGGCAACATCTGGGTCGCGCTGTGTTTGTCGGAATCGTACAACTCGAAAGTGCCGTTTCGTGGCTGGTGTTTGAAAATCACTCCCGACGGCCAGACGATCCCGGTTTGCAGCGGCATTCGCAGCCCTTGCGGAATTGGCCCGAACGAACATGGTGTAATGTTTTATGCCGAGAGCCAAGGGCCGTGGAACGGTTCGTGTTCGCTCAAGGTGCTGGAGCCCGGCGGATTCATGGGGCATCCGATCAGTTACAACTGGTACGAGCTGGCTCCCGGAATGGGACCGACACCTGTCGAACCGAATACCCCTTCGCGCTTGGAGATCGAACGCAAGCGAGTCAAAGAACTGGTGCCGTATGCGGTCGTGTTTCCCTACATTCGTATGGGACGTTCGATTTCTGGTTTTATGGTTGACGAGACGGGGGGCAAATTTGGCCCGTTTGAAAATCAGATTTTTATTGGCGACTTCAGTCTGGGAGTCATCATGCGCGCGACGACGGAAAAAGTGAATGGCGTGTGGCAAGGAGCCTGTTATCCGTTTCGCGAAGGTTTTGATACAGGATTGTTGGCTGTCCAGTTCACGCCCAACGGCAGCTTGATTGCCGGTGGAACCAATCGCGGCTGGCCGGTGCGGGGACCCAAGGCCTACTCGGTGCAGCGTTTGGACTGGACGGGCCTGGTGCCGTTTGAGATCAAGGAGATCAAGGCCCGTCCTGACGGCTTCGAGCTGACGTTTACCAAACCAGTCGATCGCGCGATTGCTGCTCGACCCGAGGTTTATCAACTCAAAACTTTCACGCACATTTACCATGCTGGTTATGGCAGTCCGGAAGTCGATCAAACCACGCCACTGGCAACCGCCGCAACGGTTAGCGACGATGGCCTGAAAGTCGAATTACAGGTGGCCGGTTTGATGCAGGGGCACGTTCACGATTTCTATTTACCCGACCTGCAATCGGCAGAAGGCGAAAAGCTATTGCACACCAGTGCCTACTACACCCTGAACGAAATCCCGCAACCGGAGGCAGCCAAGGAATAGGTGACAAAAGTGGTTGTTCCCAATTGGCGCCTAAAGTAAGCGTTGGCTTGTTTTGAATTTGCCCTTAATCAACAAGTAAAATAATCTATGATCAGAAACCCGGCATTCGGAATCATTTTGTCTTGCTTTTTGGTTCAATCGACACTCGGACAAGAACTCCCGACTGCTCCGCAGCGGCCTTTGTTTGTCGCTAAGGATTGGTTGCTCGATGCGTCTCCGTATGTCGCTGAGGTGTATTGTTCGGAAGATAAACAGTCGTTGGTTCTCGACAACGGTCTGGTTCGACGTGTTATTCGTATTGCCCCCAACGCGGCGACGATTGTCCTCGATGACCTTCGGACCGGCAACTCGCTCTTACGCAGCGTTCGGCCGGAAGCGATCATCAAGATCGATTGACAGGAACACAAAATTGGTGGGCTTGTTGGGCAAACGAATCATGCGTTCCTTGATCCGAAAACGATCGCTTCGCTTCAGGATGATCCCCAATCCTTCGCTTTTGAGAAGTGGGAAATGGTTCCCATTGAAAAACCCCTGGAATGGAAACGGGTTCGTCGCGCTGAGGACCGACCATGGCCGCCACAAGGTAAAGGGCTGCGACTGTGGTTTCGGGGACGTGAAGAGCATCTGTCCGACATACGCGTGGCAATCAACTACGAAATCTACGACGGCATTCCCGTGATCGCTAAGACGCTGGATATCCTTTATGGCGGAACGAAAACAATCGCGATCGATGGACTCACTGTGGAACAGCTGGCTTGTGTCGAGCCCGAATCTTCGGTGGAACCTCGCGATCCCAACTCGTGGCGGTCGCCCCAGCTTGAAGTACTCAGCGATTACATGTTCCGCGGCATGGACGCTGTAACGGCCAACAAGATCGCCCATTGGGAAAACGATCCGAGCTATACGACGCAGGTCAGCTACGCCTTGCAGACGCCGTGCCTGTTGTCTTGTCGTTTGCCGATCGGTCCCGGTGTCGAACTGGTTCCGGGAGAATCGTTTCGAGCGTTTAAGGTCTTCCTGATTCTGCAGGACTCAACGGATCGCGAGCGGCAAGGGCTGACGATGAAGCGGATTTATCGGACACTGGCTCCCTGGACGACCGAGAATCCGTTGATGATGCATGTGCGGAATTCTGATCGCGAATCATTTCGCCGAGCCGTCGATCAATGTGCGGAAGTGGGCTTCGAGATGATCATCTACACGTTCGGCAGCGGCTTCAACATGGAGAGTAAAGACGAAGCCTATATCGCCCGGATCAGGGAGGATGTCGAGTATGCACATCAAAAGGGGATTCAGGTTGGCGGTTATTCACTATTTAGCAGTCGCCGCATCGACGATGAAAACGACGTGATCAACCCAACGACGGGCAAGCCCGGCGGTGCGATTTTTGGCAACGCACCGTGCCTGTGCAGTCGTTGGGGCGAAGATTATCTGCAAACGATCAAGACGTTCATGGACAAGACGGAGCTCGACTTGTTGGAACATGACGGTCCCTACCCTGGCGACGTGTGTGCTTCCGAATGGCATCCGGGGCATCGCGGTGCGGCGGATTCGCAGTGGCAGCAATTTCAGGCCAGCAAAGAGCTTTACGCTTGGTGTCGCGCTCGGGGAATTTATGTGAATCAGCCCGATTACTACTTCTTGGTAGGCGGTAACAAGACAGGCATGGGTTACCGCGAAACGAATTGGTCTCTTCCTCGCGAGCAGCAGATGATCCACGCCCGTCAGAACATCTACGATGGCACTTGGACAAAGTTGCAGACGATGGGTTGGATGTTTGTTCCCTTGACCGAGTATCACGGCGGTGGTGCGGCAGCGACGATGGAGCCGTTGTCAGAACATTTGGATGATTACGAGCGGCAATTGCAGAACTATCTGGGTGCGGGTGTGCAGGCCTGTTATCGTGGTCCCAGGCTTTACGACACACAGGCGACAAAAGACTTGGTAACTCGTTATGTGAACTGGTTCAAGGAGCATCGCGACATTCTGGAGTCTGATATCATCCACGGACGTCGTGCGGATGGTCGCGATATCGACTACCTGATTCACGTCAATCCAGCCTTGGAAACTCCCGGAATGGTGGTGATCTATAACCCATTGCCCGAACCCGTGACGCGATCCATCCAACTGCCACTCTACTACACCGGCCTAAGTGGCGAAGTGCAAATCCAGCAAGAAACCTCCTCTCCGCAAACCGTCTCGCTCGACGGCCAAGGTCGGGCCGTAGTCGAAATCCAAGTACCCGCACGCGGAATGACTTGGTTGATCGTCAAGGGTCAGGCAAAGTGAATCGAGGTTTACTTAGTTCTCCTACAGATTGGCGTCTACTGATACCTCGGGTAGCGATTGTTCTCGCGATTTTCATTTTGAATCTGTTGTTTTTCGATGCCGAGCGAGACGCCAGTAGCGGATGGTAAGGCCGAGGAGGATCAGACCTCCGCCGAGGAGCGTGCCCCAGGACGGCGGTTCGTAACTGGCGACGCTACTATAAAAGATCAACACCCATAGCGGGCCAAACAATGGCTCCAACAAAGTTAATCCCGACGCTTCATTGCTGTCAATCGAACGCAAGGCCCAAGCGAACAGCACATATGGCAACCCCATTTGCAACACTCCAAACGCGGCGAGCATCCCCCATTGATCCGCTTGTGGCCAGATTCCTTGGCGAACCATCACCGGCAATAGAACAATAGCAGTAAAAAAATGGTTCACAAACACGACCCAAGCTGGATCAATGTCTCGCATCCAGCGAATCGCTACAACGACTCCTGCAAACCCAATCCCTGAAAGTAACCCGAGCGAAATCCCCCAGCCACTTGCATGTCCTGGCTGTCCAAGTAGGATCACCAAGATTCCACAGATAATTAGCAACCAAATCCCCGCATCGGACCGGGGTGGCCGTTCACCGAGAAAAAGGTAACCCATCAAGAGAACCCAGATCGGCGAAGTGTATTGCAACCAAATTGCCAATCCCACCTCGCAATAAACCATCGCGCTTAAATAGGTCACATTCATAAACGCAAAGGTCAAACCTGAGACAAGCAATCGCCAACTCCAGCTGATCCGCCGCACCAAACAGGCCAAGATCGCTGCTGCGAACAGGCTTCGCCAAAAAGCAAACATTACACCGCGCTCGGCAAGAGGCCAACTCTCAAATACGGGACTCTTGGCATAAATTCCGCTGGTGCTCCACAACACTGCGGCGGCCACCACGAGCAACCGCCCTCGCATGGCGTTATTGTTGAGAAATGCGAGACGATTGTTCATGGATTTTCAATGTTAAATCAATAGGGAGCGAGACAGGGTTCTTGCAGAGAACATCGTCGATTGTCGCCCATTCTAGCAACCGAGAGGTAGTACTGTTTAAGGGGCCCAGGGTTGGCTTAGAATGTAAGGCCAAAAAGGAACCTCGGAATGTCACGGCAGAGACTACCAAGATCAACAAAACGGCGTTAATACGACGAGGATTTCAAGACTGAGGCTGTCCAACTGCTCCTCGACGGTCAATCGGCCTCCTCCGTTGCAGAGCGACTGGGGATCTCGAACGTAAATCTCCTGTTTCGGTGGAAACAGAAATTTTTAAAAGACGCGGGGCCGGCGACGGAAGTCCTAGACTCTCGTGAGCGCCAACTGGAACGGGAACTCCAACGAGTTCAACGAGAACGAGACGTTTTAAAAAAGGCATTGACCATTTTCAGTCGGCAAAAATAATGGAGATGCATGCTGCCGATCAAAGACTAAACGACAATGGAATCCTTAATGGGCGAGACTTTGTCCAACTCTTGCGTTTTGCAAGTCATGGTTTGAATCTGAAGAAATCTGCGATGGCTCGCTACTAACTCTACTTAGCAGGTGCCGAGATGGCGATGAAGAACTTTCCTTGATGCCGCCCATACAAATAGCTCGTCGAGGTCTGTGCATCGTCATCACGCGATTTAAAGACGACCTTGATTCGGCCTTCGACTGGCAAGTTGGGAAGGTAGCGAGTTTCGTTGACTGTAAAATCTAACATCTCGTTTGACTCGAGCGGCAGCAGCTGAAGCTCATTCTTACCAAGACAAAGAAATATTTCCATTTGAAGCCGCCCTTTTTATCCAGAATTGAGTGGCGGAAAAGTCGTTACAAACGTGTCGGCTCAGCAATTTACCGGCGCCGGAGGGTTTGAATGATTGTGGCATGAATCAGCACTTAAGTTGCATGGGCAAAGGATTGGGATGGAGGGTTGGTTGGGGGAAGATTTAGAGTAGTGGAAATTTCAGGAAGGTTGCTAATGTAGCGGCGGCTGAAAATGAGTTCGGATTGGCTTGCGTCTGGGAGGATGATCTTGTTGACAATGCCTCCGCAAATGAGTTGTGGCTGTTGACCAAGCGCCGGGATTTCGATGAGCGTTGAGCCAATGAACCAATTTGGACGGCGAAGGTACCAGCAGTCATTGGCGTAACTGAAATAAAGTTGACTTTTGGGTGGAAATGATCCTAGTTTCTGTCGATTGAAGACCACCATCTCTCCATGCTGAAGACGAGCCAATCTCGGGAAAACAATGGTCAATACCGGATCAACAATCAACGCCCGCATGTAAATCGCTCGGCGATACATCGGGAGAAACATCAAGCCGCATACGACAAACAACAGCAAATTCAAAATCAACGCGACGAAGGGGCTAAAAGCGTAGATCGCCATTAAGGCCAAAACAATCCCTTTATTCATCAATTCAAACGCCGCATCAATCAAGGGAATTGGCGAGAGCCAAATCACAAACTCAAAAACGAAACGAACGGTGCTGATCACAATCACATTGACAATCGCCGCGACGATCAACAGCAGATCCCATGTCACAGTCCCAAAACCGGCAAGGTGGACTTCGTTTGTGATCTCAGGTGCTGTAGCAACGAACAGTCGTAGCAGTACGAAGATGATCAGCGCCGAATAGGTCTCGATTTGGTCCAGCAATTGTGCGATGGGCTTGCTCACCTTTGAAAAGCGTGGGATGGAAGTCGCTAGAGTCAATGCCAAAAAAATCCAGAATAGGGCAGGGTGGGCAAGGAGCGGATGATGGCTAATGAGGCCATTGGATTCTAGCCAAGTTCCGTTTCCGAACTGAGACATGCCAGCCAAACAAGTAATCCCGAAGTAAGGCGAAAGCGCGATAGGCGCCAACGGCCCCATCCATTCGGCGGTCGAGATTGTCGGCGTGACGCCGCTGCCGTCGAGTGACTTAAGGTTCTCCAAGTTGCTTGGGCCGCTCTTTGCCTGCGGTTGTTGAATTTGTAGAGCATCGGCGCTGTTTGAGTTGCAGGCGAAAACAACGACAACAATCAAAAATTGAAGTATCCCACCGATCAAAGACAGACTCGAGCAGTTCATGGGTATTGGTTTTAGTTAAACAAGATACATTGTCGTTCGACCGGCTGTCTATTTTTCGTGGATTCGGAGATGGTTGCAACCTGTCAGAGAAATTTTTTACGCAGTTGGCCAAAGATTTTACGCACTGACCTGATCAGCAAACTTTTCGTCGATTTGGGCCACATCTTGGAAATTTGCAAAAAATTGTCGCTTGTCGCTAAAGGTTGGTTTCAATTCGTCGTAGAACGCATCGCAGCCAACGCCTTTAGGGTTGCTGGGAGTCTCGCCTACTTGAACAGCGAAATCTGAGAGTTCTCGCCAAAGGCAGCGTTTGCACTCAACCGAGTCTTTTGGTTTGGATTTGCCGGAGGAAAATCCAAATTAAAATACAAGACTCAGGAAATTGCGGTAGCCTTGTGAAACAAGAAACGAAACCATTCACTGTGCGAGCCGATGGTACTTCATCGTCGATGGTCGTTTAACCGGAAAACTCTGTTGGGGTCAGAGTTCTCGGCCTTAAGGTTTTTGGCTACGTCTTGATAAATCGCACCTTCCAAAACCGAGAGCGATGGCCGATGATGCCTGAAACCCTCAACCGTTGGCTGCAAAGACTGCCTTCATGTAGGAGTTTTGCGAGTCGGAAGAATCGAAATAACGGGGACCGCAGGAAACTCGCGCGGGCTGAAATGTGGCTTGTACCCGTTATGCCATGCGCCCTCAGAGCCGTTCCGGCAACAGTTCCTGCCCCCGATTCCGCCCCTAAGTCGTTTCGAACTCCCTTTGGCGGACGGTGCCGAAGGCGGCGAATTATGAATCGGGCGATTGCATGAGTCGTATTAATACTTGGTGATTACCCCGCGTGGGTCAATCAGTTCCACCAGGTTCCACAAAACGTCTTTGATGGCATCAGCGACGGCGGGAATTGGGGTAGGGGATGTTCTTCAATCGGGCAGGTTTCAGGGACCATTCAGCGGATTTTCTACGCAAAACGAGGTCCGTCGGGAAATCGCAAGCCCCGTATGGCCGACAAACCGCACCGTCAAATGCCCCTTCGAGAGCGACAATTCATCGCAAATAATAGGGAGTTTGCAGATGAGGCGTTTTCAAAGTCGATAAAATCGCGTATAACTAAAGCCCTAAATTGATTGATCAACTTAAGCAGCGTTCCAAACAAGCACTAAACATGAGCCAAGAAATCCTTAAAAAAGTAGCCGAGTCGAGCCTCAAGTCGGAAATTCCTCAGTTCGAAATCGGGGATACGGTCGATGTTCATTGCCTGATCCTTGAAGGCCAAAAATCCCGCACCCAGATTTTTTCCGGCGTGGTGATTGCGCGTGCAGGCTCCGGTGTAAACGAAACCTTCACCGTTCGTCGAATCGTTGCCGGAGAAGGGGTTGAGCGTAAGTTCCCGATTCACTCACCAAAAGTTGCGAAGGTGGAAGTCAAGCGATCGGCCGTTGTTCGCCGTGCAAAATTGTACTACTTGCGAGATCGGGTCGGCAAAGCGGTCCGCTTGAAAGAGCGACGCACTCAGACCCAAAATTGATTTCGCTCTGTGCATTTGCCATACAAGCGAATCATTTTGATTCGCCTACGGCCAACTATTTTTCAGGGCATTTCCTTCGGTCGTTGGATAACGCAAAGTTCCCTGGCGACTGAAAACAGTTCCCTTGCGTCTGTTCAAACTCAAACGGATCGAGCTTCAGGTGCGACCGCCCCCAGTGAGACGAACAACTGCATCGCTTCATTGACCTTCATGTCTGTCGGATGAAGCTGATCATGACGCAAGTAAACCAACCGTCCGCTGGTTGGTGTCGGTGCATTGGGAAGGTATACCGCAACCCGTCCTTCAAGGCTGACGCCGGATTGGTCGGTCACGAGCCCTAACTCCCAGCGATCTGGGTTCTCATGCGCGACCCACACGACTCGTTTGAACAGGCCGCTTGGACCCTCTCCATAACCAACCAACTGTTTAACCGTTTGGTACAATTCCCCCAAGATCGGTAGTCGATCCAACAATCGATCAAATCGGTTGAAAACCCATTTCCCGATGACACTAGAGAGCAACAAGCCGACAAAGTAGAGCGTAGCCACCAACAGGATGATGCCCAGTCCGAAAAAATAAAACCCACGCTCCTTGAGCCAACTCCCCGCAATCAAGTTTTCAAAATAAACAAACGAAAATAACAATCCCGCCATCGGCAACAGGGCCACAATGCCGGTGACGAAGCAACGTACCAAGTGCGTTTTTATCTTTCTGAACATCGATCGAAATCACTTCGTAAAATATTGGTAAAATTGATGAAGCCGAAACGATATTCTTGCTGAATTTTTTTGAATCGGCCAGTATGCCAACACTCCTTGCAAGTTGATTTGTATCGAAGGCTCTCGCCAATGTCCCATTTGACAACCGAACGTGCAATTTACGCCGGCAGAGTCCAGGGTGTCGGATTTAGATACCGAGTCCGCGAACGAGCCTTGGCACATGCAATTACGGGGTGGGTCAAAAATCTCGACGACGGGTCTGTTGAACTAGTCGCTACAGGGACAAATCCACAGTTGGAAGATTTTTTTGATGACGTTCAACGTTCTTTGCAACGCTACATTTTGCATACCGCTCGGACCCGTCTCGAAAACGTGGAAACCTTCGAAGACTTTTCGATTCGCAGATAGTCAAGCGTCGGTAACTTATGCAACCAGTCAAGTTGCCCGCGCGGTAGTTTGCAAGACAATCCGAGGTTGGATTTGTACACAAAAAAAAAGGCTCCGGCAAAGAGCTGCCGGAGCCTTGGATGTTATTGCATGGACTTGCAATCTAGCGAATGCGAACTCCACCGTTACCAACGCTGATTGTCATTCCACCGCCGGTTGAATGGCCAGCGCTGCGGTGATCGAAGTTTCGGTTGCCACCATAACCGTGGATTGGTACCTGGCCAGGCTTCAGGCCGACGTAGCCGCTTCGGTCGTCGAAGAATCCTACGCCACCACGATCAATCGGAGGAAGATCGAAATGCCCAAAGGTCCCAAACCGATTGCCGCGCCCCATCAGAAACGACCGCATCGAGAAAATCGATTGTCGTAACTGTGCGACTTGCACGTCAAGGTATCGGGTGCATCCGAGTGGACGATCTAGCCCCTTAGCGGAACGTGCTCGCGCGGTTCGCATCAGAAACTCCAAATCGTTCAGTAAGAATCCCATTGAATCGAGTTCTTGCCCCATACGAATTCGGCAACCTCCAGACAATGCCAGCGAGCGAACTTGGTTTGCTCTATTTCGCAGATCATTGCTCGTTTGATTCAGTTGCCGACTGATTGAGGAGTGCCGAAATTCAGTCCGCACTCCTGATCTTAAATCAGTTGTCTGACAGTGAATGCTATCGGCCAATTGAAAAACCGGGTCCAAACGACGATGATCTGCTCGAGCTAAGTCGCTCACACTCACTACCGCCGCGAAACAAATTGCGGCGCACAACCAAAGAGAAATCTTTTTCATGGCTACGCCCTTCAAAAAAGTGGTTTTTGCAAATCCAAAGTGGATCTGCTTGGACCAACCAATAACGCAATCGGCGTGCCAAATTTTTATTGACGCCTTTCTTTAGCAAAACTTTGCGAATTTGGCGAAATCACTTTGCCGCTAGTATCGCAAGCTGAGATTGTTGTATCGGTCCATGATTTTCGCGCCATCAAATCGACATTCTTGTTGTCAATTCCGCGACAGACAGCGAAAAAATTTGGGGACGGCCTATTTGTGGTGAGCGACCATTTGTTTGAGGCACTCTAGCCCTTGACCGATTTTCTCAAAAAAAGACTTTGCATGTCGAATCAACACATACCGGGGGTGATGGCTCCACAACTCTCGCAAGCGACGATCGAGAGCAATCGCCATTTCCAAGGATTCGGTCCGGATAGGATTTCCCCCTTCGATGGAAAGCCCTCCGACAGCGGCGCTCTCGAAGAAAATCACTCCGTCGTAACGCGAGAGTTCACGTTCGAAGGTGGTATTCAAATCGGCAAAGAATTTGTGCGGCGAATCCGATGTGTAGGCCGCTCCGTCAATGGTGCCGCGGTCGCACAACAAGATTCGTTTTGGGTACAAAAACGATTGCACATCTTCGAGATGGGTTTGGACATGAAAGATGGCTTGTTGGGCCGCCGAGGCCGCTTGAGGCTGCGGGCTGCGGGGAAATCCGCCACTGAACAAGAGTGTTGCGGCTTCTGGAACGATCACAACACTATCGCCAATTTCCCGCCGAAACAGGTCGGCTGCCGTTGTTTTTCCGCCACCAGGACCTCCGGTCAGCACAATGCGACAACGATGGTTTTGATGTCCGGCGAGTTCCTGGGTCAACCATTCGAATTGTTCGGCCGACAAAAAAGAACTTTGTGACATATCTCGTTGTGAATTTTTCATTTTTTTATTCAACTGAGGAGCGTTAACCGAATTCCAGAAGATTTCAAAATGCTTGGTATTGTTTGCAAACTGCCGTTAAGAGCCAATGAACTGACGCAAAAAGTCGTGGCTTTGTCGCAGGGCTCGGCACCGGTTTTCCAGCGAGCCCTCATAGTGTCGGTCCTCCACTTCAACGCACACTGGTCCGCGATACCCAACATCGAGCAGGGCCGATATCACTGGCCCCCAAGCGATGTCTCCCAAGCCGGGCAAACGCGGAGTATGATATTCCGGTGGCAGTGCCAAGCCGCCGACTTGGTTCAACCTCGCGCGATCGACCGTGACATCTTTTGCGTGAACATGCCAAATCCGCTCTCCAAAATCGCGAATGGCCGCCAGATGATCAATTTGCTGCCAGACCAAATGCGAAGGATCGTAGTTGAGCCCTAGGTTCGGGCTTCCTAATTCTGCAAACAGCCTTCGCCAAATTGCCGGCGAATGGGCGAGGTTCTTGCCGCCGGGCCATTCGTCTTTTGAAAACAGCATCGGGCAATTTTCGATGCCGACTTTGAGCTTCAACGAATCGGCGAGTTCCATCAGCGGACCCCATGTATCGAGCATCCTTTGCCAATTGTCCTCGACGCTGAGTGTATGGTCGCGCCCGATAAACGTGTTGACCCGTTCCACTTCGAGCGTTGCCGCCGCTTCCATCACGCGTCGCAAATGGACGACCGCTGCCAGAGCAATCTCGGGATCATTGTCTAAGCAGTTCGGATAGTAGCCCAAACCGGAAATCGAAACACCGGTGCGTTGAATGAGGCCCTTTGTGTTAAGGACGGTTTCAACCGAGCATTGAGTCGCATCAAAATGCGTGACCCCCGCATAGCGACGATCCGCAGCCATTGGCGGCCAACACATCACCTCGATGCAATCAAAACCGATCTCGGCCGCCAGTTCAAAAACCTCTGCCAAATTCAATTCCGGCACAATGGCCGTCATAAAACCTAAAGACAACATTTGATCTCACCTGCTATTCAGAGCGATAAATCCATTCGATTTCGACGATTAAATCTTTTTTCCTCGAGCGATTTCTGATTTCCCGATAGACGGCTTGCCGCAATTCTTCATCGCTAAACGCCTGAACCGACGATGCTGCATCGTTGACTAAAACCTGGCACTTTACCAATTTTCGGTTGCCTTCGCGAGTCACTGTGGCCTTGCTAACCTTGACCCCCTCGACGACCAAATCCTTGAATCGATGTTCCATACGTTGTGAATCGACGAGACGATAGAAGCCAACACTCAGAGGAATACTCACGGCAAGGACCATGATCATTGAAAACCAGAGACCCTTTCGAGCTTTACTAAGCGGTGCATAGCCGAGCAATGAAAAAGTGATGGCAGCAGCAAACAAGATGCCGACAAAGTTTGTCAGAAAGAGCAAAAACGCTCCAACAAAATTCCATACTTGTCCACTTCCAATTCCGATTCCAGCGACCACCAATGGCGGCACCAAGGCGACGGCGATCGCGACGCCCGCGAGACTACGAGCCACCTCCTGCCGCGCATGAGCGTAAGCACCAGCAATTCCTGAAATTATGGCCACACCCAAGTCTAACAAGTTGGGCGTTACCCGAGCTCGAATTTCCGAAGTATCCGGATAAAGAGGAAGGAGGCAGGCGATTATCGCTGCTGCGCCCATCGCCAGGCCGACTCCGCGAAACACCGTCCAACTGGCTGGTGTCGCGAGCGAACGGTCTTGTCGCGAAAGTCCCATCGCCAACGAAATAATGGGGGCCATGAGTGGGGCCAGAATCATGGCTCCGATGATCACCGGTGCCGAATTGGCATACAAGCCGAGCGCCGCCAACATCGCCGATAAAACTATTAACACGAAGTAACCAGATGTCGATTGTGCATTCTCCCGTAATTGCAAATAGAGCTCGCGAAAATCATCCGTGGTGGCATGTCGTAAAAAGGGGAGGGGCCTCAGAATGAGTTCTTGTCGCGACTCGAAACTCGGCAGCGACTGAGTGCGAAAGATTTCCTTATTCGCCGACTCTTCCTTGCCAAATGACAAGTACCTCCCCGTAAAAACTTGCAACGATGTCTTTGATACCCGAAGCCACAATTCTGTGGCGCTAAACGACGTTCCATCGACTCGATATTGAATCTCGCGAGGACTCGTTATTCGCAAGTCACTGGTCTTGATGTGTCCAGCAAAGTCTGGCAGCTTCTTAATTCCGCGAATATTTAACAGAATCGTGGTGAGTAAAAACCACAACATCTCGAGCCGACTCCGCGGCGCCAAAACCAACGCATGAAGCATCCCATCGGCCGGGCTACTTTCGGCCAACATCCTCCGAGAGAGCAGAGTTGAATTGCCATGTTCGAGGACGACTATTCCCGTAGCCGCCGTGCGCAATTTCCGCTCTTTACCGCTAATAATGTCAAAAGGTTGCGGAATGTGCATGCGAGCTCGACGGGCTTCGCTTAGGAAAATCCCCAGTCGCTTTAACCATCGGGAGCTTAATTCAACTCCCGTCAGCCAAGCCGCCGAATCGCCAATCATTACGGTATTAAATACAGGCGTTTCATTACACCACAGCAAGTCTACGGCGCGAGCACCTTCGGCGGACTTGATGTCATGAATCGCTTCGTCCAAGTTCGCGGAAACCCCAAATCCCGCGCGAATTTGACGAGACTGAGGATGAGGTAGCGGGGCAAGCTGCCATTCGTTCTTTATCGCACCTTCAACCAGTCTTTTGATGGCATCGTCAGTTAAATACAAGACCAAAGTCGCGTTGGGTGGAAAATTGAATTTTGGTTCTGCGCCAACTACAGTCCAAGTGTAATCGTCTGCTGGAAAGGCATTGGCAATCGCCTTGGGAAGAGTCTTTTCGTCTGATTCGAAATACAAAAAAAATTTCAAGGCCACACTGGGTTCACGTGGGCCTAGTTGCGAGGAATCAATACCATCCTGCGAGTGATCGGCAGGATACTCGGCGAAAGGTTCTGCAGAGGATGTCATGGAAATTCCAGTTATGTCGGATTGAATCGATGGCGCAATCCGTTAAAGTATTGCAGATAGAGACGCGATTGGGTACTTGCCCGAGGAACGTTGCTGGTGAACTCGCAAGAAAGGGCATAGGTTTGGAAGGCGAAGAGGTTTTCATCTTTATAGTGTCCGTGGCATTGGCTTGTTTCACCTTCCCTTTCGCGTTGGGCTGGTTCAAACACCGCATGTTTATCAAGAGGAATCCTGCCGCTGCAGTTCCGATGCTGGCCGTGGTTGCGGCGCTCGTGTGGGTCGGGTTTGTACTCCGCTATTATGCTGACCCCAGCGTCACAACGGTCTATGCAATTTTTTACTTTGTGATTGGCTTGGCGGTCATCGCCTCCTGTGGCTTTTGGACGCCGGTGGCCTACGGCTTACGCGTGGGAGTGGATATCTTGCAGCGAAAGAACCTTGCAGTTGCTTGGGCAGTGGGAACGTTTATTTTTGTAACCGGGATGATCTATGGCGGTTGCTTGTGGGGCGAAGCGGACCCTGTCGGCGATGACGAAGGAGGCTGGTGGATTCCACTCGGATTTTTTGTGATGGGCTGGGTGGTTCTGTTGATTGCTGTAGGAATTTACATTCGCGGCGAACCACATTCGCTGCGTGTCCGCTTGGTCCAAGACCGCAGCCTCAGCGAGGCCCGTGCGGTCGCCTGCTATATGTTGGGTGTGGGGATGGTGATCACAAATGCTGTCGCAGGGGACTTTTGGGGTTGGTGGGAAGGCATTTTGGGATTGCTGGTCGTTACGCTAATGATGGTAACGCATGAATTATGCCGCGCAAGAATTCCCTCGGTTTTGACGACGGTTGAAACCAAGTCGGCCGGGCTCCTCGAAAGTCGCCGCCTCGAAGCCTTGGCCTATTTAGTCTTGGCCGCCGTGTTTTGGGTTGTCCAAATGTACATTAACCGCTTGACGGCACATCCGGCTGGATAAAAAAGAAGCAAGCGAGATATTGATGCGAACCGTACGTTGGCAATGTACACCGGCTGAGTTTCAGGACTACCTGAAAGCAATGCGGTTTCGCTATCACAAATGGGACACGTTTGTTTGCGGTGGGTTGAATTTGATCCCAGAGAGCATTGTTCTGACCGAGCAAGAGCACGCTTTGATTGTTTCGATGACCGAACGACTCGCGGCTCAACTGCGGGATCTCGAAAGACGAGTTCGAACTCGCCCCGAGCTTTTACGGAAACTCGGTATTCCCGATGCGGTGGCGGGCATGATCGAGCGTGAGGTTGATTCGCGTTTGCAATTGGCTCGTTATGATTTTTTTCCTACGACGAGCGGCGGTTGGGCAGTTTCGGAGTTTAACGAGGATGTCCCTGGGGGATTCAACGAGGTGGTCGCGGCACCGGAGTTGTTGCCTACGTTTCATTCGGGTTTTAAGTTCGTTGATCGATTTGCCGAATGCTTTTTGTCGGCAGTACCAAATCAAGGGACGATTGGACTGATGTACGCCACCGGCTATTCAGAAGACATGCAACACATGTTGATTCTGAAAAAGTTGCTGGAAAGGCGCGAGCAACCGGCCGTACTCTGCTCGCCTCGCCATTTGCGGCGGAGCTGGGGACGTTGGATCGCACAGGGCGAACGCTTGTCGGGGGCTGTGAGGTTTTATCCTGCCGAGTGGTTTACCTTTTTGGAAAATCGGCGGCTGTGGTTGCGGGCAGTTCAGGAATTGCCAATGCTCAATCCGCTCTGTCGGCTGATTTCGCAAAGCAAAGCGATTTTTGCTCTGTGGAACGACTCGGAATTAACATCGGTCGCAGAACGAGAGTTCTATCATTCGGTGGCTCCAAAAACCGTTTTTATGACCGAGTTTTGCAAGGAAGCGGAAGCGGCTGAATCATTGCGCCGCGAGCCCGGCAGGTGGGTGCTCAAGCAGCCCTTTGGGCGAATGGGTGAGACCGTTGCCATGGGTTCATTGACTCCTGCTGCCGAATGGGAGGTTTGTGTGAAACATGCCTTGCAAAAGCCAACCGAATACGTCGCCCAAGACTGTTTTCAAGTCCAGCCGCTGGAATTTTCCAATGGACCGCTTTACCCTGCGATCGGGGCCTATGTGATCAACGGACGCTTTGCGGGCTATTACAGCCGTGTGGCAGCCCAACCTTTTTTGACTCATCAAGCACACTATGTTCCAACGGTGATCGATGTATACAACCATTCTTGAAATGCTCAGTCGCTTGCGGCTGCCCTTGTGGTTTTCCTGGAAGTCCAAGATGCAAGTCGGGGTTTTGGAAACCCTCGATGCCCTCGGCTCTACCAAATGGCGAGAGTTTCGTTCAGCGGAAAAACTTTATGATGCTTGGGCCCCTCGTCCTGGAACGACCTGGGAGGCATTTCATTGCGTGACACTGTTCGCATCGCTTGATAGTTTGAATCGTGAGCAAGTTGGTTCGGCCCCGGATGAATGGTACCGAGAATTTTCCGGTGGCTGGATCAACCACAATCTGCCGGCACCGCGATGGTTGACCGAAGATACTTGGTTGATTTTGGACGCTCCAGGTTGGATCAGTGTGGCGATGGCGGCTTATCTCGTTGAACAACGGTTATGCCAGCCAATTTGCACGTTCGATAATTGGCCACATTTAAAAGGTGTCGTAAAACCTGAGTTAACACTTGCGGCGTTGATTCGCTTCGCGCCGTTATTAGCGACCATCGATCGCGACTATTTGCATGGTCGTCCGCCGGTTTGGATTTGCGACAACACGCGTTTAGGATTGGTCAAAGGTTCACCTGGTCAATTCGACAATCGGTATTACTTGGACGATTCGATTTTGCCTGGGCCTGAGTTATTGAAGCTGCACGGGTTACGCCAAGTTGTCTATGCCAGCCCATTGATAAACCGCTCTCCGACGGCCGATTTGGTAAGTTATTTTCAATTTTTGATGAAGCAAGGGATTCCGATTTCACGAGTCGGTCTTGAGTCAACAGACGCCTGGCGCGGTCCCCCAGTGCCAATCACCGAGTTGGCCAATGTCCCGCTCAATAAGGGGAGCTTTTTCCGCTCAACATCCGGCGGCTTCGGCGGAATCGTCCCCGACCCGTCTTCGAGTTCTGGCTAACATTTGCGAGCCGGAAGAAACGTAACCGTTCACGAGATAGTAGAGCAATTGTCCTCAATTGCTCTCATCTGCTGCCAGATAGATTTTTTTGCCGCAGGAGCAATTGAGGACAATTGCTCTACTATCCCAAACCATTCCCCCAGTTCCGTGAACGGTTACGAAGAAACAAAGCAAAGTAACCGTTCACGATACAAGACGTTGCCAATCAATGGCTTAAGTTCATATCAAAACTTAAACTTAAACCCACGGCTGAATCCGCACTAAAATAACAATTCCGCGAACAGTTAGCAAAAAGGGACTGAGTGGCCTCCCCCTCAGTCCCGCGAATCGTCATCAGCGAGGTGTGACCTACTCTTCCGCCTTCAACATGCTTGTCAGGTCTGCAACAAAATCTTTCACCTCGTCGATCATCGTCTCTGAGGCCGTGAGGATCATAATTCCACCTACAAACGAGATAGTCGCTTCACCATTTGCAAAATCCCACTCATTTGGGCGAATAGAGTTTGTGATTGCCGTAATCAGTGAAAACTCTGGAATCAAAAGCTTGGGGATGCTCGGGGCGTTTCCGTTATCTTCAGCTTGGTCATCTTCACGCAGTGCTTGTTCACCGAGTTCACCTGCCACTTCATTTCCGCCTTTTTGCGATTGACGTTCAAAAGGACGGGACAATCTAAACATTCCCGCGTTTCCCATGTCCACGTTCCCCACGACGCTCCCAGGAAGTTTCATACCTTGAACTGGTATAGCACCAGGTGGCGAGGAAAAATTGATGAAACGCCGATCTGTTTCGGCGATTAATTTTAAAAGACGCCGGCAGTCAATCAACTCGCGGCGAAAGAACTCGAGGTTGTGTGCCGCATCCAGTGAGATGATTTTGACCGTCCGCCGTTCAAACGCGAATGTGGCATTATGACTTCGGAGTGCAAGGTTGAGTTCTTCAAACAGGGAATCTTTCCCGAAGTCGAACGTGATTTCAGTATCTTCACTGAGTGAGTCGTCAATCGCTGATTGATCAATGTAAAAACGGATTCCCGGAAGTTCAACTTGCAGATTTGCTAACAGCAAAGAAAATGGTTCTTGTTCGTACTGCTTGTCATGCACCAGTTCCTTTAATGCGCGGCGCGTTTGCAAGCTTAGCCTCGTCTTCTCAGAAGGCTCAGACGATGGACGAGTCCGAGCGACGCGGCTTTCGTCAGTTTGACCGGGAAGCCGATCAAAGGGATTTGCTTTGTCATCAGTTTGTGCCGTTTCGCCCTGTTCGATTTCGTCTTGACCTTGGGCCGAATCTTGAGCGATCACGGCACCGTGATTCCCCCCGCCCTCCGGTTGCGGCCACAAATTCCAACCGCCCCAAATGCCTAACGTTCCGGCCACGACAAGTCCCAATGCCATCTTCATCGTCCACCTCTTTCTTTTCAGAAAAAACACCGTTTTAAATTGGTTGGCCATTGCCATGGCGTCCCCAAACTCCTCCAAAGCCAATTTTTCCGCTTCCTCAGTCGCGTATCCATTCGCGACCAAATCGGCGACCCGCGATTCCAAATGATCTCGGAGTTCATTGACGATCTCATTCGATTCACTCCGCCTCATCCGGAGGAATCCATTGAGCAACGCGACATAGCTTTCAAACTCGCGGTTGGTCATTTGCAGTCTCTCCGATCCTCAATGCAGAATTTCGAAAATTAACCCACCGTCGGTTTCGGTTTTGCAGCAAACGGACCGATCAGGCTCCACACGCACTCGGCGTATTGGTGCCAATGCTTGGCCCTTTGTTGCAAGGCCCGCTTTCCCGCCGCCGTGATGTCGTACCATTTGCGGGGCCGTCCAGTCTCTTGCTCCCAGCGACTTTTGATCAGTCCGTCGTTTTCCAAGCGATGTAGCAAGGGATAGAGCGTTCCGGCGGCAAGTTTGACTTGTTCTCGCGAGGCCGCCGCCACCCGTTTTTGAATCGAGTAGCCATACTGCGACCCTTCGGCGATGACCGACAAGACCATCAGGTCCAAACTCCCCCGCAGAAGTTCCCGTTCAAAAGACTCTTGCATAAAACTCATTCCATTCTGTTTACGTCACGACACCCGCCGCAATGTGTTGCTGTACGATATATCGGCATCATATCTATTGCCGAACGATTGGTCAAGCGGATTTTTCAAAAAGAGCCGAAATCGACCGGTTTTCGAATTTTCAACAAAAAAAACCGGCCCCTTCTCGGGACCGGTTTGAAAACATTTTGAAATCCGCCATTGAGGCAGGACTATTTTTCGACCGCTTAGTCGATCTGTGGCGGAGGCAGGCCATCGTTGCGGCTAATCAATTGACGCCATACATCGCCAATGACGACTTGCTCGTTAAAGTTTCCATTGATGTCGACTGCAATCGCATCAGCAATAAACCGAACCGAACCGTCACCCAAGGCCGCATTGACTCCGGCTGGATGCCGTGAAGAAACGCCCTCGAATTTTCGTCGAAAATCACCAGCATCGGGTGTGTTGTAGTTGATCGCGCCGTAGCCGGTAAACATCACATCCCGAACCCCCCAGGTGTCTTCAGCGGATGCGTCACCAACGGCGGAAGGATTTCCCAAACCACGCGCGCCAAACAACAAGGCGGCACCAGTTGCCGTTTGGTTATTGGTTTGGGTTCGCCTAACGGTCTCATAAGTCCTTTCGCTCATAAATACGGTGTTCGACTGACCATCCGTAAAATCGCGAAACTTGAGTGCCAAATTGGAATTAAAGGCACCATCAAGTTGAGTTGCTGAAGCACCAGGCTCGTTGATTCCCCGGCAAAACTGGCTGGTGTTTGCTACCACATAATTGGTTGTGGAAACGGTTCCCATGTTTGTCGAGCTAGGCTGTGATTCCATAAAATTCACCAAGCCGCGATATGCATTTCTCGGTTCCGTCGAATCACTAGCGCACAAGAAAGTTGGGTAGGCGAACGTGATAATCGGCTGATCAAAGACTCCAGCCTCCCAGCGAAATCCAAGTGAAGCCCCTGGATTGGGTTGCAATTGGTCATAGACGTTCGTAAGGTCCATGTAGGGCAATACAAATGTCGACCAGCTCCAAATCCCAAAACGCTCTCCTGCCGATGTAATAGGGTTTCGGATCAATCCTGGAGGCAGTCTTTGCAAGGCACTTTCGTAGTTGTGCATTGCGATGATCAAGTTGTGCATATTGTTGGCACATTGGGTTCGTCGAGCCGCTTCTCGAACCGATTGCACGGCGGGTAACAATAGCCCGACCAAAATTCCAATGATGGCAATCACCACCAACAACTCAATCAGGGTGAACGCCGAACGACGATCTCTTCGTGACATAGGGGACTCCTTAAAATGCGTTAGCTCAACCGGTTTGTGATGTCAAATCACCGAATTTGAGCGGAAGGAAATACGTGGAGTCGAGTGATTCCCGGCATCAATCGTTGGCCACCAACCCACAACTAATCAAACACGTTAAACCAAACCTTCGACGCTGACGTCAAAAAGTTAAGATTTCTTCAACATCACATTTTAGCCCCAAATGACTCCCGAGGCAGCAACATTTTTTGGTAAACGCTACTATTTTTGACGATTTTGATTGAAATTTAGGCCAATTTCCAATTTTGCAGACGTTCGATTGGCGAGAGAGCCGTTTTGGTTGACTCGTATGCAACTTATGGAAAAAATTGGGGAGTTGGGCTTGGATTACACCAGTTTTGGCAACCACTATCCAAAAAACACAAAATTGAACGCGATTGCCTAAGGCCCATCGTTGTCGATTGGAGGCTCAACCTTTGCTATTCCGAGTCACCAGGTTCCTGTTTTTGCTCATCGCGTCCTGGGTTGTCATGACCAGCGCTCACGAGATCGGCCACTTGATCGGCGGGTGCTGCAGCGGTGGCAAACTGATTTCCGTCAACCTAATGCCGTGGCGATTGCCCTACAGCATTTTTGAACCCGCCCCATTTCCTTTGGTCACTTTGTGGGCAGGATTACTCTTTGGAGTCTTGGCTCCCGTTGCAGTCGCACTCATCGTACAACGTGATTGGATGTGGTTTATCAGGAACTTCTGCGTTCTTGCGAATGGCGTCTACATTGCACTGGCCTGGGTTTCAGGAGACCAATATTTAGACACGCCCAGAATGCTTGCTCACGGAGCCAGCCCAATCGCGATCGCGATTTACTGCCTACTGACGTTTAGCTTCGGCTATATCGGTTTCCGCAAATCCTGCATCGCGGCACTTAGCGGGCCTATCGAGGCTCGTGATTGATTTCTTGGATTCTTGTCACTCCCATTTAATTCAGAGGCGCATCCGACATTTTATCGGTATTGTAAAATACTCTTGTGACGTCATCCAGCAAGCTATAGACAACGGGAATCACCACAAGCGTCAATAGCGTCGAGGTCAACAATCCGCCAATCACGCAGGCCCCCATCGGCTGGCGACTCTCCGAACCAGCCCCCATCCCCAATGCAATTGGTAACATCCCGGCGATTGTCGAAAATGTCGTCATTAAAATCGGTCGCAAGCGAACCGGACCGGCTATCAGCAACGCTTTGTGTTTCTCGATTCCTTGTTGACGCCGCAACAGATTGGTGTAATCAACGAGCAAAATAGCATTTTTGGTTACTAGGCCCATAAGCATCACCATGCCGATCATGCTGAAAATGTTCAAAGTCAACCCAGTCAATGCCAACGCCCCGAGCGCGCCCCCCACTGAAAGCGGGACAGAAACCATGATGGTCAACGGATGAACAAAACTTTCGAACTGCGATGCCAAAACCATATAGATCAAAACTATCGCCAGCACCAAAGCAAAAATCATGCTGCCAAAAGTCTCCTCCATCAAATCCGCAGCACCTGTAAAAGCAGTCGTCACGCCGCTCGGCAATCCAATCTCCTGTTCGATTGCCAGGACATCGTTGATCGCGGCCCCAAGTGGTTTTGACTTTTCTAAGTTGGCCATCACGGTGACTTGCCGCATCCGATTTTCGCGATCGATTTGGACGGGGCCTGTCCCTTCTTCGACGTGAGCCAAACTGCGAAACTCGACCAGTTCTTGTGAGCGAGTTCTTACCGGCAGCGCCGCGATGGCCTCGGCGCGGTCCCTATCACCTTCAGCGAGTCGAATTCGAACATCGATCATCTTCCCCGCGTCTTCGAACGTGCTGATTTGTCGGCCGCCGATCAAGGACTGGACCGCTTTACCCATCGTTTCGACACTGACCCCCAAATCTGCTGCCCGTTCGCGATCAGGCCAAATCGCCACCTCTGGCTTACTGGAATCGTAAGTCAAATTCACATCGACGATCCCAGGAATTTTCCCAAGTCGTTCGGTCATTTGGATTCCAATTTTTTCCAATTCGTCAATATCGCCACCCCGCAGGTTGTATTGAATGGGCGCCGCTCGAAATCCACCTCCGGAAACACGCGGAATATACTCAACGCTGATCTTGGTATGGCTTAAATCGGCCACAACGTCGCGAGCCATTGCCATCAACTCGTGTTGTGTCAGGGACCGTTCGGATTTGTCAGGCAATTGCACGAGCACCGCCCCATAGTTCACGCGGTCTTGTTGTCCGGATCCGATCGTCGTGTAAAGGTTCGTGACATAAGGCAGACTCCAGAGTCGGCGTTCGATTTCTGCGATAATACGACTCGTGCGATCAATCGATGATCCGAGCGGCGTTTCAACCTGGACTCGAAACTGAGCTTCATCTTGTTCAGGAGCAAATTCGGTACCCACAAATGGCAACAGCATGACGCTCCCGATGAATACACCAACGGCAAGGGCGGCCACCAAAATGCGTCTTTTCAAGGCCCACCTCAAGAGCCTTCCGTAGACCGCCTCAATTCCCAAAAACAGTTTTTCCACGACATTGAATGCCCAGCCGTGTTGCGGTACCACCTTAAGTACCCGTGAACACAACATCGGCGAGAGCCAAATCGCGACAAACGTCGAGACGATCACTGCGAAAGTCACCGTCAAACCGAACTCGACAAAAAATCGTCCAATCAAACCATCCATAAACGCGACCGGAACAAACACGGCGACAATTGCCAGCGACGTTGCGATGACGGCAAAACCGATTTCAGATATTCCATCAAATGCAGCTTGGCGGCGAGTTTTCCCCTGTTCCATTTGACGGTAGGCGTTTTCCAAGACGACAATCGAATCGTCAATGACCATTCCCACCGAGATACTCAACGCCAACAGTGAC
This sequence comes from Pirellulaceae bacterium, assembly GCA_019636375.1. Classification (GTDB taxonomy): domain Bacteria; phylum Planctomycetota; class Planctomycetia; order Pirellulales; family Pirellulaceae; genus BJ22. The sequence goes on from JAHBXS010000001.1 coordinate 719,972, forward strand.
ATGATATTCAGCGTAAAACCACTGGCCCACATTAGGGCATACGTGGTGATAATCGTCGTGGGAATTGTCACGGCGGCGACCAACGCGCCCCGCCAACTCCGAAGAAAAGCCAGAATCACAACGATGGCCAAACAGCCCCCTAAGAGAAGCCCCGTTTGAGTTTCGTTGACGCTGTCGGTCACGAATCGCGATAGGTCTTGGGTCAGGGTCATCTCGAAGCCCTGAGGAAGTTCGTCCCGGAATGCCTCCAAGCGCTTCTTGACGCCACTGGCCACCGCCAACATGTTCTCGCCCGATTGGCGGCGAACTTCCAACGAAACTGCTCGTTGCCCATTGAGTCGGGAAAGCGTCCGAAAATCTTCCATCCCGTCTTCTACGGTGGCGACATCAACGAGTCGAACGGGGACCAGACCTATCGTCGAAACAACAATTTTCTCGAAATCAGCAGGGCTTTTTAGGCGCCCTTTGGTTTTTACAACGAGCTCGCGATCGTTGGTTTCGATCCTTCCTCCGGGATACTCTAAGTTTTCCTTTTCAATTGCAGCGATCACTTCATCGGCCGTCACGTGGTGCCGCTGGAGATCGTCGACTCGCAGCCAAATCCGCACTTCTCGTTCGCGACCACCGATAATCGAGACCGAACCCACACCATTGACCCCTTCGATGCGTGGCTTGATCACATCATCCGCATATTTGGTTAATTCGCGTATGGACACCGGGCCCGAAAACGAAACGGAAAGAATCGGAGCAGAGTCGGGGTCGAATTTTTCAATAATCGGTTGCTCGATTCCTTGGGGCAAGTTCGCCCGAATCGATGTCACTTTGTCTCTTACGTCTTGAGTGGCGACGTCAATATTTCGGCTGAGTTGAAACTCTACAAGGATCAAAGTCATGCCTGTGGAGCTTTCGGATTTCAGCGATTTGATGCCGCTGATCGTATTGATCGCTTCTTCGAGCGGTTCAGCTACGTCGGTTTCCATCGTCTCCGGGTCGGAGCCTTCGTAAATAACATTGACCGTCACGACGGGGAACTCGACGGCGGGGAACAGGTCCACTCCGATTCGACTATAGGCAACGAGCCCGAATACGATCATCGCCATGACGACCATCGTGGCAAACACGGGGCGCGAAATGGCAATCGCGGAGATTTGCATCAGTCGGCTCCCGCAGTTTGCAAAGTCTGGTCAGCACGGTGAAACTGATCCAATGTGACCTTCATTCCGTTTGCCAACACGCCAGGATCGTGAACGACAACACGTTCGCCAAGGGACAAGCCTGAACGAACTTCAAATTGGCCACCTCCGCGTAAGCCGAGCTCAAGCGTACGCTGCTCAACCGTTTCCGATTCTGCGTCGTAAACGAACGTCAAAGGCCGACCACCAAAAAATACAACTGCCTCTTCCGGGATCAAAAGCGAGTCGTCAGTTGCGTCAAGCGGAAAAGAGACTTTGGCGAATTGTCCGGCCTTTAGCTTGCGGTCCAAATTCTCGATTCCGACCCGAACTCGAAATGACCGGGTTTCGTAGTCAATTTTTTCGTTGACGAGAATGACCATTCCGGGAAGCGATGCTAGTTGGCCGACCGCTTCGACTTGAACCCAATCTCCCGTTTTGATTAGGCCCACGTAGCGTTCCGGGACGGAAACCTGAACCATCAGCAAACTCACATCGATCAGCTCCATCAAATCGACGCGCGGCATCATCGTCACTCGTTCCCCTTCGTAGACATAACGTTCGGTGATAACGCCTGAGTAGGGGGCGCGGATCACCGTTCTTTTTAAGCGATCCTCGTGAATCGCAACTTCAGCGGCGGCTTGGGCGACGAGTGATCTCGCGATTTCAATTTCCGGTTGCGTCGGTCCGGCTGTGGCCTCCTCCACGTCGGCTTCCGCGCGTTCAAGCCCCGCTTCCGCAAACCGCAATTCGGCGACCGCCTGATCGTATTCTTGTTGGGCCCCAGCGCGTTGATTGACCAAAGATTGCGCGCGATTGAATTCCGCTTGTGCCCGCTCCAGACGCGCGGCAGCTTCGTCGCGCATCGCTTTGATTCGTCGAATTGTTTCGAGGCGACGCCAGGCCAATAAATCCTCCAACTGACGCTCTGCCTGGGCCATACGGGCTTTGGCGGCAGCTAATTGCAACTCATACTCGATCGGATCGAGCACGACCAAAACGTCCCCTTCCTGAACCGCGTGACCAAGATTCAGGCTGAGTTTTTCCGAGTATTTTCGACCGTCAATCTCGGCCTCGATCGTTGGCCCCGAATTTGGAATGGACTGAATGACGCCGTCAACTTGCGAAACGATCAACGTGCGACGTTGGGGCAAAAAATTTCCGGTTAGCTGAAGTTCCGAAGCCAAACGACCGCGCTGGATCGTCGCGACTTGCACGCTCATTGCTGCAAGTTCGCCACGATTCGTTTTGTTCGGCTCAACGAATTGCGAACTGTTCCCGTGGAGCGTCGCCCAAATTGTTCCCAGCACCGCGAAGACGATTGAGGCTACATAGATCAAAATTGTTCGCTTGCGTTTGAGCACGTCTTAATTTCCAAGAATACTATTAAAACAATAAAATTCGTTCTTTGAACAATATTTTCGCGTAAGTTATCGCGATGTAGGTGACTTTGGATTGGCCTCTCTCGACGGTTGTTCCTTTGGACGAGCGAGAATCCCGTTGAATAGAACCGAGAGAATGCTGTCACATTGGCTCGCCAAATTAGCCTTGCGCCCAGAAAAGTGGTTTGTGAACATCGTTCCGTACAGGAGATCGGAGATCACGTTTAGAAGGACATCGACCGGTTCATTTCGAAAAACTCCTGAGTCAATCAGATTCTGACACAAGTCTCGCCAAGGCCCGATGTTGGCATCGCGATGAACAAAATAGGTCGAGGCTTTTCGGTCCCGAAAATGAGCACGTTCATGAATCAAAAGTTCAACGACATTCGGATGCTCGTCGAAAAAGGTCAGATAGGCGCGGATGGTTGCGGCAATCAACGAAAGCGGTTCCGTGTGAGCGTCTGCTGCGGAATCGACCGCCTCGGAAAGTTCTTGCATTCCCTGATCAACGGCCGCGAGAAACAGATCTTCTTTGGTGGGAAAGTAGCGATAGACGGTTCCCTTGCCGACACCCGATTGATCTGCAATCACTTGAACATCGGTCGCAGCAAAACCTTGCTCGGCAAAAACACGAGTGGCCACCTCCAAAATCTCAGAGCGTCGACGACGCTGCAATTCAATGTTAACAGGCCTTCCAACCCCTTTCGTTCCATGCGGGATCGCTGCTTTTTCACCCTCAGCAGCGCGATTGGTCGAGTGGGATTGTTCGGTAGTGTCCGAGTCGATTTCGGATTGGAGGTTAAGAGAATTTCCCATCGATATCCAGCGATTTTCAGTAAATCAAACTTCCCAAATCATTCATTTCACCCATTTCTTAAAAAACGGACCGGTCCGTCCGTTAATGTAGTCTAGCTTGAAGTTGATGAAAAGTCAAATTTTTACCGCTAACCACTTTGAAAAATTCAAAATGAAGCCGATTACCGTGAGTGCGCCCATCAAGTTGGCGAAAACGACTCTAAGTCTGTGAAGGGATCATGGCAACCGCACTTGCAACCCTTCTTTAAAAGACTGGTCCGCCGTGTGTGTTCTCCTGAAACAACCCCGAATATTTTTTAATTTGCCCATCATCGCCAATGAAATTTTGTATTCGCCCAAAATGCAAGTTGTGCCTACATAGTTACAACTCTTTCGATTTTGGATCACTTGACTGGGGTGTTGTCTTTTAAATAGCGTCTGATCCATCGAAAACAAACTACGCCCGGAATGGTCAGAATCGGGAAGCCAAGTGCTAAGACCACCGACAGAAACAATGCTCGTGTTCGTGCATGGAGTCTTCGATGTTTGATATGAAAGGAAGTAATGATGTAAGTAATCCAAATCGACAGCACAACCCCGTTGAATGCTGTGGCTAGAACAAGCACCAGGGGAGTCGCGATTTCGGGATTTCCAAACGGTCGGCCAATGAGGCTTGCAATCAATGAAATAATACAACCAACGACCATTGGGACGTAGACAACTGCGCCCAGTAATCCAATCCAAAAAAATATTCGGCTGACGGCGCGTAGTTTCTCCGTTGCTGGATCAACGACAATCTCGCGAGTGATTGTCGGAGCGAAAGGGTTGTTCGAAATTTGTGGCATAGAATAAAGCAACGGTCGGAAAGGATGTAGGGGAACCCTCAACAAATCCAAAGGGTGAAGCCAATCAAAATAGCCGATGAAGTCTGCCGCGATCAAGTGCTAAATCATAATAATCCATCGCAATGCCGGCTGCTACACGAGCTGTAACGTCTCCTCAATTTCAATGAAGACCGATATCGCAAATTCAATTTTCGGAGGTGATCGAAAAATGCACAAGGTCCTACTTTTTTAACGTTTTGTGTTGCCTTTGGTGGGCGATGTTTTCGAACGCGATGTTGGCCTTTCAGCAGTCGGCGAATCGGAGGATTGGCAAAGTTTCGCGGTGCTCCAAAGGCTGGGGTCCTCGGCAACGGGTAGGTCTAAACCGACCCCTAAGGTTTGCGAGCCAAACTCGCGATCCAACGATGCCAAATTCATACCAATCGTTTGGTGTTCGGTGGGGTTCCAACCGTTCAAACAAACGGCAGGAATAAAAAGTTGCAGTGCATAGCCGTCAGAATGCAATTGTCGTTTCACTAACAGCTTGCCACGATTGATTGTCGGGCTGTCCTCTTTCGCTCGATTGATCTTCAGCATCGAGGCAACGGCAGGACTCCCCGCGTCGCTACTTCCGGGTAACACCAGAAACCAATGGCAATAACGGGTCGCCCGATGAACATTCTGAGTCGCGCGGGTGTCGACCCAAATTTGAAACGAATCACTCTCCAGCAACATCTGTGGGCGGCACCACAGTGCCTGTTTTTTATTTCGCACCTCGCAATTGAAGTACAGCCCTTCCGCTGACCAGCCACCATGCCACTCGGCAAACGAAAGTTGACTATCAAATCGGCCAAGTCCACGGATTCGATAGGCTGAGTTCAGTATCGTGGGAGCCTTTGGCCCGTCGATGACCTGATGAAGCTCGAATCGATATCGAAACAACAGGTTGCGCGGGATTTGGACGACAGGTGCATTACTCATTGTTTTTATGTTGCAAAATAAATCTTTTGGCTTGGGAATCGACAAAAAGTTGAATTGCGATTATGCCTTTCCGGATTCGTGTTGTTGAGCCAACTCCCACAGCCGCCGCAAAAATCGACCAAACTTCGGAGCTTGGACATGCGTGACGCTCGTCAACGAGACGCGAATGACTTGGCGCTTTTTAATTTGGTCTTCAGCCCATTCACACGATGCACCGACTTGTGCCCAATCGAGGTCAGAAAGTTGCTCTTGCGAAACGGCGAATTCTATCCAAATCGCTTCAGGATTTTTGGTCTCGATTCTCGCCCAAGTCAGCCGCTGATTTTCTTCTGAGATCATTTCCGATTCGACGAGGCAATTGACTTCTTTTTCCTGGGTCCAATCAAATTGCACTTGTTCGCCGACCACCGCAGTGATTGCCGACTCTAGGGATTCCAAAGTCCGAAAACTCCACGCTGGGGTTTGTTGTTCGGGGAACCCTTTGGGCATTAAATGCCACTTCCGACCCAATACGGACCAGGGCATGACATTTGAAGCGTCCCTTGCCGTCTGTGATTCTTGAGAACCGGACGACGATCCCGCGCCAGATAACGACTTGCCCAAATGGCCGATCACGGCCTCATCGACGAACGACCGAAACGCCGGCGTATCGATCTCGTCGTATTGATGCAGCCGCAACTCGACTTCTTGTTGTCGCCCCTGCAAAGAAACTTTAATTCTCGGCTGGTTTCCATAGATCGGCAGATCCACCAATTCGTTGTTGGTTTTGAGCTTGAGCCGCCGTTGTAAATCGTCGGCTTTGAAGGTTCCACGTCGCACTCGAAACTTGAGTTTGAGCATCCATTGATCACCGGTCAAAGCGTGAAAAAACCAATCATCGGCTCCTTTCGTGGCCTTGATTTCTACGACACTGCGTTCGTTCCAATTGGTTTCAGCCCAGCCATCGAAACTCTGAATTCGCTCGACGATATCCGCCAGAATTTTTCCGTCCCATTTGGTGGTCTTGCCGTTGTGAGCGACATGTGGCCCGGTGTGCCAACCGGGACCATCTGCTTCCCAAGGCATTTTGGCTTCGGCTCCAACATCTGAAATATCGATTCCGGCCTTCGTTTCAGCATGAGGGTCAAACGGTTTTCGTTCCACATAGGGCCCTGCCGCGAGGACTGGAGCCATTGCTTCACCCGTCCAACAACGAGGAAGTTTCGACTTCGTGGCTTTCGCCGCATAGGCAACGATCTTTTCTGGCGTACCGACGGCGACAACTTCACCACCCAGATGCCCCGCCTCGGGCCCCAACTCGATCACCCAGTCTGCAGCCTTGATAATGTCCAAGTTGTGCTCGATCAAGACTACTGAGTTCCCCAAATCGACGAGCCGTTGCAGGACCTCCAAAAGCTTTGCCAAGTCGTCGAAATGCAGCCCTGTCGTCGGCTCGTCCAAAACGTACATCGTCCGCCCTGTATCTGGTCGTGCCAACTCTGCTGCGAGCTTGACCCGCTGAGCCTCACCGCCTGACAACGTCGGTGCGCTTTGCCCCAATTTAACGTAATTCAATCCAACGTCGCACAACGTCTTGATCGTTCGTTGAATTTTGGGGATGTTCTCGAACAACTTCACGGCTTCGCCGCAAGACATTTCCAGCACGTCGTTGATCGTGTGCCCTTGGAACTTGACCGATAAAGTTTCTTCATCGTAGCGGCGTCCTTGACAGACCGGGCATTCCACCCAGACATCAGGCAAGAAGTGCATTTCGATGCGGTTTTGCCCGTTTCCCTGACAAGCCTCGCAGCGTCCACCGGCGACATTAAAACTAAATCGACGCGGCGAAAATCCACGCACCTTTGCGTCGGGCAACTCGGCGAACAGTTGCCGAATCAAATCGAAAGCCCCCGTGTAAGTCGCCGGGTTACTCGACGGAGAGTTCCCCAAGGGATGTTGGTCGACCTGAATGATTTTGTTGATGTGTTCAATACCCGTGATCTTGCGATGGGCTCCGGGAGTTGTCCCGGCCATGTGCAGTCGTCGGGCCAACGTGTTGTACAAGACCTCATTGACCAGCGAACTTTTTCCACAACCGCTTGGACCGGTGACAACCGTCAGCGTTTGCAGAGGAATCTCGACGTCGATGTTTTTGAGATTATTTTGCCGGGCTCCGATAATTTTCACCGAGTTAGGTGGCGAAAAAGTGGCTGCCGTGTTCGCATCGGAGGCAGAAGTTTTTTTCTTGCTGCGGCCTTTGGCAGGTTTTGCTTCCACAGGCTCAGGCGGCTCCAGCCCCGGACGTCGCCGAAGCGGAATCGGGATTGCCTTTTTTCCGGATAGATAAGGCCCAGTGACCGAGGACGCTTGTTTCTTGACTTGACTCATCGTTCCAGATGCCACCACCTGACCGCCGCCCACTCCAGCTTCCGGTCCGAAATCAAAAATGGCGTCGGCGTTCTCAATCACTTCCCGATCATGTTCAACCACGACCAGGGTGTTCCCTAAATCGCGGAGCTTTTTCAATGCTCCCAGCAGTCGTGTATTGTCTCGCGGATGCAAGCCAATCGTCGGCTCGTCCAACACGTACAACACGCCGCACAAGCCGCTGCCCAACTGGCTGGCCAAGCGAATCCGTTGCGACTCGCCGTTGCTCAAGGTTGCCGAGCCGCGACCAATCGTCAAATAATCCAAGCCGACATCGTTTAAAAATTCGACGCGATTCTTGATCTCGTTCAACAATTCTCCGGCGATCTTCAATTGCCGTGCATCAAGTTTCCAATCAGCAACCGTTTGCCGTAGGGTTCCCAGCGGCAGACGACAAATCCCGTCGAGCGTCAGCCCCATGAATCGCACCGCCGCCGCGTCTTCGCGAAGGCGGCTTCCTCCACACGCCCCGCACTCAACCTCACTCACCATGGCCTGCATTCGTAAACGAATGGACGTGGAAAGCCGAGACGCTTCGTCGAGCGTCGGGTAAAGTCCCTTGAATTGAAACTCAAAACCGGGTTGCTGGTCGGTCCCCTGGATTTGAAACCATCGCTCTCCGGTCCCATAGAACAATATCCGTCGTTTGCGGGACTCCAGTTGACTAACGGGAGTCTGCATGTCGATACCCATCGTGCGGCAAACGGCCTCCAACATCGCTTGAGAAGTCGGATCTTCGAGCCCCGGCCAAAGCCGCAACGCTCCGTCGGCGAGGCTTGTTTCCATGTTCTTCAAGAAGAGTGCGGGATTGGCACCCATTTGCGTCCCGATTCCTTCACAATCCGGACACCAACCCAATTGGCTGTTGAAGGAAAAATGATGGGGGGAAAGCATTTCAAAACCTCGCCCACACGACTCGCAAGCCAGATGTTGACTATGCCGATCCGTAACCCAATCGACTTGACTCGCCGCTTCATCGGCAACCGCGACGAACAACTCACCGCGTCCAATCGAGAGCGCCGATTCCACACTCTCAGCGATTCGCGAACGGTTCGCCCCCTTGATATCGACGCGATCCACGACTACTTGTAAGTCAACTTTGCTTTGCCGCAGAATCGTGGGAGCCGCATCAAGCTCGTAGACTTGACGGTCCACGCGAACCCGAACGAAGCCCTTTTGCCGCAAATCGGCCCATAGCTCTTCGAGGTCTTGCCAGCCCTCCAGCGATACGGGAGCGGTGATTAAAACTCGGCAGTTGTCGTAGCGTTTCAAGATCTTGTCGACGACTTGATCGGCCGTTTGGGTCCCCACCTTGGCATCACATTCTGGACAGTACGGCGTCCCCAGTCGCGCGAACAGAATCCGCAGGTAGTCATAAATTTCGGTGATCGTGCCCACGGTGCTGCGAGGAGTTGAGCCGAAGTTCTTTTGCTCGATGGCAATTGCCGGAGACAGTCCATCGACATGATCCACGCGAGGCTTCTGCATTTGGTTCACGAATTGCCGAGCGTAAGAGGAGAGGCTCTCGACGTAGCGGCGTTGCCCTTCAGCGTAAATCGTATCCATTGCCAGGGAGCTTTTGCCGCTTCCACTGGGTCCGCAAAAAACCGACATTTGATCGCGGGGGATCGTGACATCAACGTTCCGCAAGTTGTGCTGCTGAGCACCTTGGACGACGATCTCGGTGGCTTGGCGAATCGTCGGTTTAGCTGTTTTCGATTTCCCCTTGGGTTTGGCGGGTTTGATAGGCGTTTTGGGTTTGAGAACTCGCTGCAACGCTTGGCCCGTGTAGGAGCGAGGATCGGCGGCGACTTGTTCCGGCGTCCCCGCACAGACGACTTCGCCGCCACCTCGCCCACCTTCGGGGCCCATATCGATCAACCAGTCTGCGGTCTTGATCACATCCAGATGATGTTCAACAACGAGAACCGTGTTTCCCGCTTCGACAAAATCATGCAAGACATCGAGCAAAAGTTTGACATCCTTGAAGTGCAGCCCGGTAGTCGGTTCGTCGAGTAGATACAACGTCCGACCGGTGCTGACCTTGGCCAACTCGCGGGCCAGTTTGATGCGTTGGGCCTCACCACCACTGAGGGTTGGGGATGGTTGGCCGATTGTCAAATAATCGAGCCCCACTCTTTGTAGGGTAAACAAGCGGTCCTTGATCTTGGGGACGTTTTCGAAAAACTCCAAAGCAGTTTCGATATCCATATCCAAAACGTCGGATATCGTTTTGTCTTTGAATTTGACTTGCAAAGTCTCGCGGTTGAAACGCTGACCTTCGCAAACCGGACAAGTCACCCAAATATCGGCCAAGAAATCCATTTCGAGTTTGTTGGCACCGTTGCCTTCGCAGGCTTCGCAGCGTCCCCCTTTGACATTGAAGCTAAATCGACCGGGCTCATAACCTCGCCGTTTCGCCTCAGGCATTTGGGCATACAGCTTGCGGATTTCATCGAACAATTTGACGTAAGTGCCGGGATTCGAGCGGGGCGTTCGTCCGATTGGGGATTGGTCAATGGCGATCATCTTGTCGAGATGTTCGATCCCCTCGATGCGGTCGTGAGTCCCCGGTTCGCCGGTCCCGCGATTGAGTTCGATGTTCAAAACCTCAGATAAAATGTCGTTAACAATACTGCTCTTGCCGCTGCCGCTGACACCAGTGAAGCAGACGAACTTGCCCAACGGGATTTCGACATCGACGTTTTTGAGATTGTTGTGCCGAGCCCCTAAGACCCGCAGCATTTTGTCGGGCTGCACGGCTCGTCGTTGTTTTGGGATTTCAATCCGTTGAGTTCCGGCGAGGTACTGCCCGGTGAGGCTGTTCGAATTTGAGGTTACATCCTCCAGTCCCCCTTGGGCAACGACCGTCCCTCCGTGAACTCCCGGACCAGGCCCGAAGTCAATGATCGTATCGGCGGCACGCATCGTGTCCTCGTCGTGCTCGACGACGACCACGGTGTTCCCCAAATTGCGGAGGCTTTGCAGCGTCCCGATCAGTCGATCGTTGTCTCGGGCGTGAAGGCCAATGCTGGGCTCGTCCAAAATGTAAGTCACGCCAACAAGCCCCGCACCGATTTGCCCGGCCAGTCGAATTCGTTGCGTTTCTCCGCCGCTCAGGGTTGGCGCGCTTCGGTCCAGCGTCAAGTATTCCAGGCCGACGTTCAGCAAAAAGCCCAACCGCTGAGTGACTTCCTTCAAGGGTTGCAGCGCGATCATGCTGCGAATCGGATCGAGTTCCAATTGTGACAAAAACTCGACCGCCTGATCGATGGACAATTGGCAGAGACCAGGCAAATTGAGCTCTGGGGCCTCGCTAAAATCCGAGTGTTTTGAACGCAAGCGAAAGTGTCGGGCCTGTTCGTTAAGGCGCTGGCCTCCGCAGGTGGCACACTGGACATGGTCCATGTACTGTTCGTAAAAAGATTTCTTCGACTCTAGCTTAAGGTTGCGATATTTGTCGTTGAGCTCCGCCACGATCCCTTGGTATTGACCACCGTACTTCATTGGCGACGCACCTCCGCGCCAAGTGAAGGTGATGTGGGTGTCACCGGCTCCGTAAAGCCAAAGTTGCTGATACTTCTCTGGCAAATCCTGCCAGCGAGAGTCCAACAGGAAACCCTCGGGGAGTTCGTCCAAGCGTTCAATCGTATCCGCCACTCCTTGGAAGATATGGCGACGCCAGCGACCAAAATCCTTCCAAGGCCCATAGAGTTCCACGCAACCTTGTTTGATCGACAACTCTGGCCTTGAAATCAGGAGTTTAGGCACGAAGGAAAAATATTGCCCCAGCCCCGTGCATTCCATGCACATCCCTTGGGGACTGTTGAAGCTGAACATTTGCGGCGAAGGGGGACGAAAGCCCAGATTGCAACGACCGCAACCGTATTCCAGTGAGAATAACTCGTCGCGGTTGGCCGAAGTTTTAACTCCTTGAGCCTCGCCTTCATCATCGACAAACGCCTCCTCTGCTTGCTCGTCGATGGTTGTGACGAGCATCGTTCCCTCACCGATTTTCATTGCCAGCTCGACGGCCTCGGCGATGCGACTGCGGTTCTCTGGTTTTACGGCGAGGCGATCAATCACAACTTCAATCGTGTGCCGCTGTTGCCGATCCAATGAAATTTCTTCATTCAACGAGCGGACTTGGCCGTTGACCCGCACGCGGATGAAGCCCTGTTTGAGCAAATCCCGAAACAAGTCTCGATGCTCCCCCTTTTGAGCACGAGCGACTGGTGCCATGATTTGCACCATCGTCTCGCTCGGCTTGAGCATCAATTGGGAGATGATTTGCTCGCGGGTTTGTGACGCGATCGGGTCGCCACACTTGGGGCAATAGGGTTGACCAACACGAGCGTACAAGACCCGCAAAAAATCGTAGATTTCTGTAATCGTCCCGACCGTACTGCGGGGGTTTGAGCCGGAGGATTTTTGAGAAATCGAAATCGAGGGGCTAAGTCCGGAAATCAAATCGACATCCGGTTTGGGCATTTGTTGCAAGAAGTGTCGAGCAAAACTCGATAGGCTCTCGACATAACGCCGCTGACCTTCGGCAAACAACGTGTCGAACGCCAGACTGCTTTTGCCGCTGCCGCTAACACCTGTAAGACAAATCAATTGGTTGCGGGGCAAAACCAAATTGACATCCCGCAAGTTGTGCTCGCGAGCACCCTTGATCACAATATCCGAGTTCGACATGCGGCGATTCGCCCCTCCTGTGGCCGAAAATGAGAACCTCTCATTCTAACACATCGCCCTATAACCTCTCAACCGCCCTGCAACCAAGGCATCATTCCCCGCAGACGCTCCCCGATTTTTTCAATTTCCGATTCCGCTGTTTTTTTGCGGGAGGCCAATATCGACGGCTGCCCAGCCTCGCATTCACGTAAAAACTCGCGAGCAAATTCTCCTGACTGAATTCGTTCCAGGAGCTGCTGCATGTTTTCTCGAACGTGCCCGTCGATGACTTGGGGCCCGCAGATTACGTCGCCATATTCGGCGGTCGTGGAAATCAAGTCCCGCATGTAACCAATCCCGCCGACTTGCAATAAGTCGATAACGATTTTCAGTTCATGCAAGCATTCGAAATAGGCCAGTTCCGGTTGATAACCCGCTCGAACCAACGTTTCAAACCCAGCCTGAACAAGTTGGGTTAACCCCCCGCAAAGGACTGCTTGCTCGCCGAAAAGGTCGGTTTCCGTTTCCGCAGCGATCGACGTCAGAATCACGCCTGCTCGTGTCCCGCCGATTGCCCAGGCATAAGCCAAACCTATCCCCAATGCTTCTGTATCGCTGTCATCATCAACCGCGAGCAAACACGGGACCCCGCCCCCCCGTTGATATTCGCCGCGAACCATGTGGCCTTGCCCCTTGGGTGCCACCAAAATCCTTTTATAACCCGTAGAGCGTTCCACCAAACCGTAATGAAAGCTGAAACCGTGACACGTTAACACGCTCGCGTTCGATTTCAATTGCGGTAGAACCAATTCTCGAAACACCGTTCCGTGATGCTCGTCTGGAATCATCAGGCAGATCAAATCGGCTTGGGCAACCGCCTCGGCAATGGGCAGCGGTTCGAAGCCGTCCTGTTGGGCCTCATTCCAACCTCGTCCCCCTTCTCTTTGCCCAATTAAAACCGAGCAGCCACTGTCGCGGAGATTGCGGGCATGGGCTTGACCCTGGGCACCGTAGCCGATCACGGCAATAGTTTTTGAAAGAATCAGTTCCGGTTGGGCGTCGTCGTTGTGATAAATGGTCGTTGGCATGGTGGTTCTCGGTGGTGTTGGTTTGTTCACCGATTTTAGAGTCTCGATGAAAACAAGTCTAACCGCCAGCCTGCAAACCGCTCGAAATGGGGTATCTAAAATTTTGCGATGTTGGCAAAACATCCTTTCCTTGCCTTTCGCCATCCAGTCATCTCAACTAAAATTTTCAATTCAGATCAAGGTGGCGCAAGCCCTATTCAGACTCATCATCAAACCGACGCATCCCAATGAATTGGTGGAAAAGAAAAAGAAAACAGGAAATGAATGCCGGAGTCGGTTGCGGCTACTTGTTTGGCCTTGGATTGACCATCATCATGCTTTTGCTGATCAACGGGCTGATTGTTCGGGCGTTCGTGATGCGGAATACTGACGACTCGATGGATTTGCGTCTGATCCAAGCGATCCAATTTCTGGCCACCATTGGCCTAATTGCCGTCGAGTTCTGGATATTCGACCGACTCACCCGAAACTGGCATCGCTGAGAGCGTTACGTTTCCTCCAGACAAACTCGTTGTTTAACGCTCTGTTACGAGATCCAAAACTCGTTGTCGAATGGTCTCGTAGGAATCATCAACCTCGAGCATACCGTAATTGACACGCCCTGAGTCTACTTTGGCTCCCAAAGCTGCCGTCATTGATTTGCCTTGCATTCGCCCAATTTCGAAGTCGATGATTTGCAGTATCTCTGGATCATCATCTAAAGTCCAAACTCGGAACGACAGCGGTCTCACAATCCCATTTTCTGGTAATTCTCGTTCCCTCTCGCCTAAGTTCAAATGTACATCAATGCGTTTGTCTTCCAAGACAATTGACTCCAAAATCAGCCACGCAATCTCAAATTCTTCCTCAATGAGTTTTTCTTTAGCTTTTAATGCCAATTCGTATCCTTCAGCCAACTGCCCGCTTTTGAACAAAGCCTGAGCTTCTCGGAAAATCTCTATCCCGAAAACCGCATCCACTTTTTCGGCAACATTTTCTTTCGCGTCTCCAATTGCGGAGTCTGCAGAGGATTCAAGGGGGGGCATCTTTTGCGGATCGCCTGATTTCTTCGTTTCCGTCGCTGAAGAAGTCTCCGCCTGTTGCGTTATTGTTTCGCTGCTTCGGAAACAGCCACCAGCCACAAAAGTGAGAACAACCAAAGTACTCGTATAAAGACGTTTTATTTGGGACCTCTTATTAACAACTGACAGTTCAAAGATCACCTTCACAAGGGTGAAAAAGCACGAAAATTATTGAATCCCGTTCAACGCTACCAAATCTGCATTGCCAGTGCCAATTCGACGCCGATTTTGTCGTTGACATGGGTCTTGACCGCTTCGATCAATGAAAGGACATCCTCGACCTTGGCCCCCTCTTTGGCTACCAAGTAATTCGGGTTAGCATCGAAAAGTTGTACAGCACCGGCTCGCAATCCCTTCGCACCCGCACGAGAAATCAACTCACCGGCAGGCTCGCCAAGATGGTCTTTGAAAAGATAAGCCGCAGGTTCGCCGAACGACGGCTGCCTCGCGCGCCTCACAATCCAATTGCGTTGCATTTCTCGTGTTAGAGACTCGGAGTTTTCTCGTTCGAATTCAAAGGTCGCTTCTAGAATGGCAAGTTCGTTTAAGCTGCTGGAGCGATAGGAAAAACTGAGAGCATCTGCTCCTCGTTGCACTAATTCTCCAGTTCGCGTCAGGGCTTTGGCAGCCACACACCATGAGCCAATATCGACACCATCGGAACCTGAATTGACATGCAAAGCCCCCCCGATTGTTCCGGGAATCCCCACCAAATGCTCTGGCCCGTCAAAGCCCTCGCGGGCACAGGAAGAGACAAAATGGGACAGGCGAACCCCTCCACCTACGATCATCCGATTCCCTTCTATCGTAAGTGTGCTGAACGCCGGAGCAGACAAATGGATCACCAGTCCGCTGACTCCGGAATCCCGCACCAGCAAGTTGGTGCCACCCCCAATCAACCGAGTCGCCAATCCCGCAGCGGTCGCTCGCCGCACAAGCTCAGCGATTTCCCCCTCGGTAGTTGGCTCGGCGAAATATTGGGCCTTGCCGCCGAGTTTGAGATTAGTGTACGGCGCCAACGGTTCGTCTTCACGAACAATGTGTTCCAATCCTGCAAACAAACTCATCACGTCTCCTTTAGTATCCGCTAACAAACTCGTGTTGGCATTCAATCTTCTTGACAGCGGCGATCCAACAGCCGAGCAAAGGGCTTCGACTTTCACCCTCCGAGGCCGAAGAACTGTCGCCAGCCCGAGGGACGCCCGTCAACTGTAATTTTCCACTTTCGTCAAAGTCGATTATTGCCAGTTTTTCGCGAATTTCCAAGACGGCGACCAAATCGACGAGCGCGCATCCCCAAATTATCGATGCCTCGCGTCCAAATCGAAACCCAAAGTAATAGGGGTGTCCGATTTGAGGCAAACGGCGACTTTCACCATTCAAAATTGCAAAATTTGCAATTGAAAATTGCTGTCGGTCCGGAGAGGCAATTTCGCTAGAATGCGGGAGGCGGGGACCCGTTTGTCGAAGTCGCCGTTTCGCGTTAGCCGTTTAATGCCAGACTTTGTGGGCCTTCTACCAATTTTCGTTTCACCTGCAACTTGATCGAGTTGAATGACGACCTTTGACCGTTATCTCACGTTGTTTTTCCTTAAAATCTTCGCAATTTGCTTTTTAAGCTTCGCGGGGTTGTACATCGTCATTCATCTGTTCAGCAATTTTGATGAGATCATGTCGTTGGGGAAGCGTGAAGGGGGCCAAATCCGCTTCATGCAGATTTTCTATGGCCCGCGTTTATTGGACTTGTTTGATCGAATGGGGCCGATCTTGGCACTGGTCGCTGCGATCTTCGCGTTTTCGATGATGCAGAGGCGTCGAGAGATGTCGGCGATTGAGGCGGCAGGGATTCCCAAATCGAGGATGGTGTTGCCGCTGGTGATTAGTTGCCTCGTGCTGATTGTGTTGGGGACCGTAAGTCGGGAGTTGTGGCTGCCAAAGTTTCGGAAAGAACTCAGCTTGACCCCGCAGACTTGGTTGGACGAGGACGGCCAAAATTCGGCTTTTCAAAAGGACCATCTTAACGGATTGCTGATTCGAATCCGAAAGGCAGAAAATGAAGAGCACGAGTACAAAAACATCACTGTGCAAATTCCGATTTACCTCAGCGATCGCGTCTCTAGGATCGTTGCATCCCGAGGAGATTTTATCGAGGCAACGGAGCACCATCCGGCGGGTTTGTTGCTAGAGGGAATTGCAGAGCCGGTCCAAGCCTGGAAGTTGGATAGCCTTGGCTCTCGCGATCAGCCTGTCGTATATTTTGCCAAAGGCCATCCGTGGTTGGTGGGAAACCAAGTTTTCATCAGCACGAATTTGACTCGCGAGGAGTTGGCTTACGGCTTGCAAATCACGGACTATTCGTCGCTGAGTGAAATGATCGCGTCATTGCAGCGTCCGACTCAATGGTTTTCACGGACCAATCGAATTGCCGTTCACAGTCGAATTGTGCGACCCATTTTGGACATCGCGTTGATTCTGGTCGCCTTTCCGATTGTCGTCCGTTTTACCGAAGACAATTTGCTGGTAGCGGCAGTGAATTGTGTGGCGGCGATTTGTGTCTTTCAGGTTTCCGTGATGGCGTTTCAGACCTTGGGTGCCCTCAGTCTCGTGCGCGCCGCGAGTTTGGCGGCGTGGTTACCGGTAATCTGCTTTGTGCCCCTTTGTGCGGTGACATGGAAAATGTTGGATCGTTGAGACCAAGGTTCGTTCCATTAAAAGCCATTTAAAGTTAGGCATTGACTGTTTTAGCCGGTTCAATCAGCCGGTATAATGGTGGGGCGGCGAAAACGATGACGGCAAACGACGAGATCCGGCACCGTCGATCAACAAAAAAATTCGAAAGCGAAAAAAAAGCGAACCCATGACCTACGATACGAATCGAATCGAAGCCATCATCGATGCTCATCGGCATCGGCCCGGGGCTACATTGCCGATTTTGCATGACATCCAAGAGGCTGTCGGATACGTTCCGGAAGAGAGTATTCCGATAATCGCGGACGCCTTGAATTTGTCGAGGGCCGAAATCTATGGTGCCGTGACTTACTATTCCGATTTTCGTATGCAGCCAGCAGGTCGGCATATCGTGCAGGTTTGTCGAGGCGAGGCGTGTCAAGCCAAAGGGGGATGCGATCTCGAAGAGCACGCCAAGCGGTCCCTGGGGGTTGACTTCCATGAAACGACGAGGGATCGCGAAATCACTCTTGAGCCCGTGTTCTGTTTGGGGAACTGTGCGTGTTCACCCTCCATGCGTGTCGGCGATGAGATTTTTGGTCGGGTTGATGAAGTAACCTTCGACGAAGTGATTCGAGACCTTAAGAGCAATCGAGGAGCAAACTAATGGCGACGCGAGTTTTTGTTCCTGCGGACACCACTGCTGCGTCAGTGGGGGCTGATCGAGTGGCAGCGGCGATCGCGGCAGAAGCCGAGCGACGGGGAGAGAATATTGAATTAGTGCGAAATGGTTCGCGCGGAATGTTCTGGCTCGAACCGCTTGTCGAAGTTCAGTCAGACATCGGGCGACTGGCTTATGGGCCGGTGACCAAGGCGGACGTTGCGGGATTGTTTGATGCCGGATTCCTAAAGGGAGGAGCGCATCCGTTAGGACTGGGGTTGACCGGTGAGATTCCCTACTTCAAAAACCAACAACGTCTAACGTTCGCGAGGGTGGGGCTGATCGATCCCCTTTCGATTACCGAATATGAAGCCAACGGTGGTTTGGCGGGACTGCGGAAAGCGGTTGCGGTTGCGCCAGTTCAAATTGTCGATGATGTTAAGGCGTCGGGGTTGCGCGGACGCGGTGGAGCGGCGTTTCCAACCGGGCTCAAATGGCAGACGGTTTTGAATACTCCCGCTGACCAAAAATATATCGTGTGCAATGCCGACGAAGGGGACTCGGGGACGTTTGCTGATCGGATGTTGATGGAAGGAGACCCTTACTCCTTGATTGAAGGGATGGTGATTGCGGGGTTGGGAGTCGGTGCCACTCAAGGACACATCTATTTGAGGTCTGAGTATCCGCGTTGTTGGAAGGTGCTCAATGAAGCGATCGAGCGGGCTCGTGAGTTCGGCATGTTGGGTGACAATATCTTAGATTCCGGCAAGGCGTTCGAATTGGAAGTTCGCCTCGGTGCTGGTTCTTATGTTTGCGGAGAAGAGACGGCGTTGCTCGAAAGTCTCGAAGGGAAACGAGGCGAAGTGCGAGCAAAACCACCCGTTCCCGCAATCAGCGGTCTGTTCGGCAAACCGACGGTCGTCAACAACGTCATCACTTTGGCAAGTGTCCCCATCATTTTGGGATGCGGTCCGGCGTTTTATCATGACTACGGCATGGGACGTTCGCGAGGAACTTTGACATTGCAATTGGCGGGGAACATCAAGTATCCGGGAATGATTGAACGCGCGTTTGGATTGACGCTGAAGGAGTTGCTGTATGACTACGGCGGCGGGAGTGCCAGCGGCAGGCCGTTGCGAGCGGTGCAGGCAGGTGGGCCGCTTGGAGCCTATATTCCCGTGGAAGATTTCGACATGCCGCTCGATTATGAAGCCTTCATGGAACGCGGGGCGATGATCGGCCACGGCGGGGTGGTGGCGTTCGACGATACGGTCGACATGCTGAAAATGGCCCGTTTTGCGATGGAATTTTGTGCCGAAGAGTCGTGCGGGAAGTGTACTCCGTGTCGGATTGGAGCGGTTCGGGGTGTGGAAGTGATCGACCGAATAAAAGCTGGCACGGAGCCGGAGAAAAACTTGCAGCTTTTGGAGAGCTTGTGCGATACAATGCAATATGGGTCGTTGTGCGCGATGGGAGGAATGACTCCTTACCCCGTCGTAAGCGCTTTGAAACATTTTCCAGAAGATTTTGGACTTAAAGAAAATCACAATCCTGAGAACTGATCCAGAAAACTGTTTTTAGAAAGGGAACGAGATGTTGAAGTCGTGTTCTTGCGGTTCTGGCCAATGCGGCAATGCCTCGCCCGTCGATTTCGGAACACCCCGCAGTCGCAGTTTAGAAATGGTCACGCTGACCATTGATGGGATGCCAATCACCGTTCCGGCAGGGACGTCGGTGATGAGGGCCGCAACGGAAGCGGGGGCCAAGGTTCCTAAGCTTTGCGCGACCGATCAATTGGAGTCGTTCGGGTCATGCCGGTTGTGTTTGGTTCAGATCGAAGGGAAACGCGGCTTCCCGGCATCTTGCACGACACCGGTCGAAGAGGGAATGAAGGTCACGACCCACTCACCTCGTTTGGCGGAACTTCGTCGTAGTGTGATGGAGCTGTACATCTCCGACCATCCGCTGGACTGTTTGACTTGTACGGCCAACGGCAATTGCGAACTGCAAGACATGGCGGGCGTCGTCGGTTTGAGAAACGTTCGTTATGGAATGGCGGGCGAGAACCATTTTGATGCTCACAGCGCCGCACCGATTGACGATTCGAACCCGTACTTTTCGTTCGAGCCGAGCAAGTGCATCGTGTGTAGTCGCTGCGTTCGGGCTTGTGAAGAAGTCCAAGGGACGTTTGCGTTGACGATTTCTGGGAGAGGCTTTGGTTCCAAAGTTTCGGCAAGTGCTGGTGAGTCGTTTTTGGATTCCGAATGCGTCTCATGCGGAGCTTGTGTCAACGTCTGCCCGACGGCGACCCTCTCTGAAAAATCTTTGATTCAATTGGGCCAAGCCGAGCGGACGGTGACGACGACTTGTGCTTATTGCGGAGTCGGATGCTCCTTCAATGCCGAGGTCAAGGGGCAAGAAGTCGTGCGGATGGTCCCCAACAAAGACGGCGGGGCCAACGAGGGACACGCTTGTGTGAAAGGCCGCTTTGCTTGGGGCTATGCAACCCACCCAGATCGCCTCAAGCATCCGTTGATTCGTAAATCGATCAACGATCCTTGGCAAACCGTTTCTTGGGACGAGGCGTTCGAATATGCGGCCAGCGAGATTCGGCGGATTCAGGAAAAATACGGTCGCAAGTCTGTGGGGGGAATCACTTCTTCGCGCTGCACGAACGAAGAAACTTGGTTGGTTCAAAAACTGATTCGCACTGCCTTCGGCAACAACAATGTCGATACGTGCGCTCGGGTTTGCCATTCGCCGACTGGTTACGGATTGAAGCAGACATTGGGCGAGTCGGCGGGGACGCAAGATTTCTTGTCGGTGGAAGATGCTGACGTGATCATCGTGATGGGAGCGAACCCGACCGATGGGCACCCCGTTTTCGCTTCGCGATTGAAGAGGCGTTTGCGCCAAGGGGCTCAGCTCATCGTCATCGACCCGCGGGAAATCGATTTGGTCCGTACACCTCACATCGAAGCGAAATATCATTTGCCGCTGCGTCCAGGTACGAATGTCGCGATGATCAACGCTCTGGCTCATGTTGTGTTGACTGAAGGGTTGGTTGATCAGGCTTTCGTGGCAAAACGCTGTGAAAAAGAGGCTTTTGAAGAATGGCGAGCGTTTATCCTGCGTCCTGAAAATTCTCCAGAAAACGTTGCCGAAATCACGGGTGTTCCCGCCGAAACGATTCGAGCGGCGGCCCGCCTGTATGGCTCGGCTCGCAATGGGGCCATTTATTATGGTTTAGGAGTGACCGAACACAGCCAGGGCTCGACGACGGTGATGGGGATTGCGAATCTGGCGATGGCCACCGGCAACATTGGGCGACGCGGTGTGGGGGTCAATCCCTTGCGTGGGCAGAACAATGTTCAGGGTTCTTGCGACATGGGGTCTTATCCGCATGAGTTGCCGGGCTATCGTTCGGTCAAAGACGACGCGACGCGCGAGCAGTTCAACCAACACTGGAACACGAAACTCGATTCCGAACCTGGATACCGCATTCCCAACATGCTCGACGCGGCAGTCGAGGGGATTTTCAAGGGGATGTACATCCAAGGAGAAGACGTTGCTCAGTCTGATCCGAACACGAAGCATGTTCACGCTGCACTCAGCAATTTGGAATGCTTGATTGTGCAAGACATCTTCTTCAATGAGACTTGCAAATTCGCGCATGTGATTTTCCCTGGGGCTTCGTTCCTGGAAAAAGATGGCACGTTCACCAACGCCGAGCGGCGGATCTCTCGCGTTCGCAAAATTGTGGAGCCTCTGGCAGGAATGGCCGATTGGGAGGTCACGCTGGGGTTCGCGAAAGCCTTGGGGGTCCCCATGAGCTACGAGCACCCTGCGGAAATCATGCAGGAAATTGCCGCGCTGACGCCAACGTTCGCAGGGGTGACTTATGAAAAGCTCGAACGTTTGGGGAGTATCCAGTGGCCGTGCAACGAGTCGGCGCCTGAAGGGAGCCCGGTAATGCATGTCACGGAGTTCACGCGGGGACTAGGCAAGTTCATTATCACCGAATTCGTGCCGACCAAAGAAAAGGTCTCTCGCAAGTTCCCGTTGTTGTTGACCACTGGGCGGATTTTGACCCAGTACAACGTGGGAGCCCAAACGCGACGGACGGCCAATAACGTTTGGCACCAAGAAGATCGACTTGAGATTCATCCCGAAGATGCTGCCGAACGAGGAATCAGCGATGGTGACTGGGTGCATCTCGCCAGTCGTTCAGGCGAGATCAAAATGCGGGCGATGATTTCAGAACGAATGCAACCCGGCGTGGTCTACACGACGTTCCATTTCCCCGACTCGGGTGCCAACGTGGTGACCACGGAATTGAGTGACTGGGCGACGAGTTGTCCGGAATATAAAGTCACGGCGGTTCAAGTCAGTCGTTCTGCTGAGCCTCTGGCTTGGCAAACGCAATATCGTCAATTCAGTGAGGAGCAGGCGAGACTCCTAATGGGTGAAACTTCGGTGACGTCCGCGAAGTAGACTATTAGGTGGACTGCTGGTGTTTTCCGTAAACAGGACCCCATACCCCTCTCGTTCTTTATCTTTACGAGTAAGCTGCTCGTTGACGTGGGTTAATGCGCTTGGAGTAAATTGGGATGTCTCTGCCGGAACCTAATCGACGTTATTCGCATTCGTTTTCTTGCAAAATGGTCCGAAAGAAGCATTTTCTCCCGGGAAAACGTGAATTGAACGAGTGGTGAAAAGGGGTTGGGCTGTTCGAAAATGCCCCAGTCGGCTATCATCGAGTGGATTTTCTGGTTGACAAAGACTGTGGTTTTTGTCCGAGTTTAGTTTGGTTGAGATGGAAAGTATTTGATGAATGAGTTTAATGACTCGACGACTTCGGCAGCACGAGCGGCGAGTGTTGGTTTAGGTGACCATGGTCTAAATAAAAATTATTCTTCTCAAGAGGGAGTTGACATCTCCGAACAAGTCCCAGAGGCATCGCGGGTTCAAAAGATTGCAATGCTAATTGCAGTGATCGGTCCATTTCTGGGCTGTATTGTAGCGATCGCGATTTGTTGGCAGTATGGATTTATGGGCTGGCAGTATTTGGCGATGGTTATTGCTGGCTGGGCCTTAACGACTTTGGGGATCACTGTTGGTTTTCATCGATTGTTGGCTCACAAGTCGTTTGAGACTTATCGTTGGGTTAAAGCCACCCTAATGATGCTGGGGGCATTGAGCGTCGAAGGAGCACCGCTCGTCTGGTGTGCGGTGCATCGACGGCATCACGGACATAGTGACCAAGAGGGGGATCCGCACTCACCTAATCTGGCCGGACATGGTTTTAAAGGAATGATCAAGGGGCTCTGGCACGGACAAATCGGTTGGCTGTTCAGCGGCTATTGGTCAAAACCAAATTTTGAAAAGTACATCCCAGATTTGACAAAAGATCGACTGCTGCGTTGGATCGACAAGAACTATTATTTGTTTGTGATTTTATCGTTAGTTGGCCCAGCAGCCTTGGGTTACGCAATTGAAGCGTATCTTGGGGTGCGGAATCCCTGGTATGGCGCAGGGCTCGGATTCCTGTGGGGCGGTTTAGTACGAATTTTCTTGACCCATCATGTGACGTGGTCGATCAACTCAGTTTGCCATGTCTTTGGCAAACGGCATTTCCGTTCCGGAGATCATTCGACGAACAATGCGGTTTGTGCGATGTTGAGCATGGGTGAGGGCTGGCACAACAATCATCACGCTTTTCCCTCATCGGCGCGGCATGGTTTGTTCTGGTATCAGTTTGATATGAGCTGGATCGTGATTCGAACGATGCAGATGGTCGGCTTGGCTTGGGATGTCAAACTGCCCAGCAAGCGTGCCTTGGAGGCTCGACGTATTCACTAACCGTTGTCGGTTATTTCGAATTTGGACTTAATTGATTTGAATCGTAGCGGCCGGCGATGACAACGCGGGCCGCTTTTTTGTTTTGTAACCGTTCACAGTGTGAATGGCCATTTTGGTTTTCACGTCGTGAAAAGGCGGACGCAGCCAAGGAACACGCCTCAGCAAGACCATTTGATATGCGATTCGCCCAAGCGAGAATCGGCAATGCTCTATTAGGTACCCCTTTAACGGATAACTTTCTTTTTGGCTAGGAAATATCCAGCTTTTGGGATTCACCGCAAAAACCTCACTAAATTCTTCTAAAACCATCTATCGAAATCAGAGGTTTTGAAACTAGAATAGTAGAGGGGGTGTTTTAGGATAACTCGACTTCGTTAGCGGCTAGAGTTGTTATGGAACAGCAACGAGGCCTGTACGGTCCGAGCAGATGCCGTGGCGACGACACCGCACAGGGATCATAATGTCGGTTCGAGTGGTCCCAAGTATATGCACATAGGGTCAAAATTGACCGGTCCAGAGATGAGGCAAAGATTTGGACGATGTGTACAGGGAGAATTCTGTGAAAGATCGTAAAGTGGTATTTCGCGCCTTTTGGACGGAAATGGTGGCGCTGAATTTTCAAATTGATCCCGCACGGCTAGAACCGCATATCCCGCCTGGGTTAGAGGTGGATTTCCATAACGATGCCGCCTATATCAGTTTGATTTTTGCCAACTGTCGAGACGTCCGGATATTTGGTTTGCCGTTGCCGATCGTTCGGGGCTACAAGACGGTGTTCTTGAGATTTTATGTTCGGCGTCGGACGGCAGGAGGTTTCGAGCATGGCAGTTGCATGGTGAAGAGTCTTGTCTCAAGTCGATTGGCCCAGTGGAGCATGAAGCGGACGATTCACACCCCGACTTCAATTGTGAAAATCACCAGCAAGACCTCAGGTTTTGACGCCCTAAAGGGGGCCGACAGTATTCCTGAGGCCGATTACAACTGGTATGTGAACGACGAAACGAACCGGCTGAAAATTAAGGCTCGACATCGGATGCCAAACCTTTCCAAAGATACCAAAGTCGGTTTTATTTTGAATCGCAACTTTCATTTCGTCGAAGAGGACGGGAAGACACTGGCCTTTCCGATGGAAGTGTCTTCGGCAAACGTCTGGGATGCCGGACAAGCCTCTTTTTCCTGCGATTCGAAAGGGATTTTTGGCGCGGAATTCTCAGGAGCGTTGGGACGCCGTCCGATCTCAGTATTTTTGGCCGAAAAGAACACTACTTATTTTTACGCTCCCGATGCTGTTTAGTTCACGAATGCGATGACATCGGAACCGTCCCGTTGATTGCCTTGGAGTTCGATGCCTTCTATAATCGTTTGGCGTCAGCCAGCTTTTGTTTGAGCTTCATTTAAGATAATTTTGGAAGAGATGATGAGCCTGAATTTACCTGTCCGGAATTTCGTGTGGTTTGCGGCGATAGTTTTCATGGTATCTGGTTCCGCCGAGTCGAGTTTTGGACAAGCCAAAACCGCCGAACAAGCTTCGGCGAAATCCGCTAAAGCACAAACGGCCAAAAAGGATGGTGATTTTGGCCAATTCATGCGTATCCGCAAGGATGATCGGAAACGCCCTGTGGCCTTAGAAACCTCGATCACACGCTACGTGGGTACGAACGCGAGTGGGAAGCCAATCCTGGTTGACCTCATCGGTGTTGTTCATGTGGGTGAACAAGGTTACTACGAAGCCCTCAATGAACAATTCAAACAATACGATGCGACTTTGTACGAATTGGTCGCACCAGAGGGGACTCGAATTCCCAAGGGGGGCCGCATCGAGGAAGGTGGCGGCAATCCGATCGCCGCCTTGCAGATGGGAATGAAATCAATGCTCGAATTGGAGTTTCAACTTGAGCACATTGATTACACAGTAGAGAATTTGGTTCATGCCGACATGAGCCCCGAGGAATTTTTCGATTCCATGTCCAACAATGAGGAAAGTGTCGGACGGATGATGCTCAATTCGATTGGCTCCAGTATGGCGATGCAAAACAAAGGCAAATCGGCCGAAATGGGTTTGGTCATGTCTCTATTTTCCAGCGATCGGACCAAGAGTTTGCGAAGGACGATGGCACAGCAGATGGAAGACATCGAAGGGGGCATGGCCATCTTTCGAGGTAAAGATGGCTCGACCATCATCGAACACCGCAATGCTAAAGCGATGGAGGTTCTGAAACGGGAGATCGACGCAGGAAAGACGAGGCTCTCAATATTTTACGGAGCTGGCCATCTTCCCGACATGCAAAAACGCTTGCTCGAAGATTTCCAATTAAAACGAGCCGGACGAACCTGGCTGACCGCCTGGGATTTGGAAATTAAAAAATCGTCAAGCGAAAAAGGCTCGGAATAAGGTTCGCATCCGAACAAGTGGTTACTGTGAAATGTCCATAAGACATCCTGTCCACGCGAAAAATTCGATTTTGTTATGTGTTTAGCGACCTCGTTAACTTATGGACTTATTCGTCGCGATTTTCATTGTTTCCGGGTTCGCGGTGCTTTGGTTATTGAGCCTTTTGGTTCGGCAGCGTGAGCGACAGCAGATTAAGTCTATTTGCTCGATTCAAGAACAACGACTCGTAGGTCAGATTTCCGAACGCCATCTCGATCCAGATTTTAGACGTGTTTGCCGCGCTGTGGCGGTTGTTGCCTCGGAAGCCTTGGGCCAATCGAACATGAAAATCGATTCTGAACGCCTTGCCCCGGGTGACACATTGTACGGAAATCTCGGCATGTCCCTCGATTCGCTATCGCACGTGAATTTGACTTGCGAGCTTTAGAAGGAATTCGGACGGAAACTGGATATCCGCGACTTCGATCGGGTCTCTACAATCGAGGAGCTTTATTTTGCCCTTTTTCCCGAAAGGGTTGAGTGACGATTCCTTGGGGGCAAAACAGAGTCAACAGGGCATCACGCAATTGGCTGCGAGGTTTGTGGGCGTGGTTCGTCGATCAAAATAACACTGACCCGTCAGCTGTGCTGAACGGCTCAACGACTTGTTGATTTTATCGAAACCCGAAACGTTAGTGAGGGAATTCAGTACACTCGCTCACGCTTCGGGTTAAGAAACTGTCACTTTCCACCACAGATGTCAAAAAATCAACAAGCCGTCAACGAATGCAAAAAAGCTTGACGCGATCAAGCAAAGTTGACTAAAATTCTTTCAGAATAGAGCGGTGCCTCATACTGGAGCATTTTAACCAAGCCAATAAACGCAGCGGAGGAGTTCTTCGAAGACGATCTAAATTGCCTTCGTTGGAAGCCACGTTATTGCAAACGTTAAACATGGGATTCGCCAATGACAAATTTTGAACGCATTTCGCTGGACCCAACTGTAATGGGAGGCAAACCATGTATCCGCGGTCAACGCGTTACGGTCGCGATGATACTTGGACTTCTAGCGTCTGGACGCTCGCGCGACGAAATACTCAAAGCCTACCCGTATATTGAGACCAAGGACATCGACGAGTGCCTCGCTTATGCCGCATGGCGGATGGAAGAACGTGATGTTCCTCTGGCGACCACATGAGTATTTCGATTTTAATCGATATGAACCTGTCAACAGAATGGGTAGATGTGCTATCCCAACATGGTTGGCCCTCCGTGCATTGGTCAGCCATTGGTGATGTAAAAGCATCAGATAGCCAAATTATGGCTTGGGCTCGCGCGCACGATCATGTCGTATTTACACACGACCTGGACTTTGGGACGATGCTCGCTTTGACCCACGCAATAGGGCCGAGCATCATTCAAGTCAGGTGCCAAAATGTATTGCCAGATCACCTTGCGCCGTTAGTTCTGGCGGCACTGACGCAACATAAGTCAGATTTGGCTGCCGGTGCCTTGGTTGTCGTTGACGAATCGAGATCTCAAGTGCGAATACTACCACTGTGACTTATACGACGTCAATGTCCGCGTGTTTTTCGACGGATCATTGGTGAGTCACGAGGAAAGATCGTTTTGAGCTACTGGATTGAGGTCATTCGATCGTGCCCATCACGAGATCGAATGGCTTGCCATGTTCCATGTTGGCACCGCCAAGGATCACGAAGCGACGATTTCCAAGTGGCAATAGGCGATGGAAAAAGCGGCTCGGGTTGATTTCTGTCAACAGCTCCCAGGAATTCGCCTTCGAATTCAGACGATACACGGCGCCGCTGTAAGTGCTGACGAGCAACTCGCTGTCCACATTGAAGGCAGCGCTTCCAAAGCCCTCCATTCGTCCGCCAGGGGGAAGCGTTGGGCCTTCGGTCCATCTATTTTCTTCGAGATCAAAAATAGAAACTTTGTTCGAAATCACGCTGTTGTCTTCCATGCCGCCGACGACATAAATTTTTCCCTTGTGCTCGGCCACTGCCACCGCACGTCGTTTAAATGGGGGATCGGGGATCGCTTGCCATCCGGAGTTTGGGGCTTTCAAATCGAAACACCATGCGGTCGAGAGCCATTCAGTCGCTGCGGAACCATTTAAAGTCCATCCGCCGATGACGAAAATCTTGTCTTCAACAACCACGGCGTCAAACGAACTTCGCGGCTCGGGCAAATCAGGAAACTCTGCCCATTTCCCTGACTCTAAATCAAACTTGCGGCACTCGGCAACCGAATGGAGGTCATGCGGGGCGTCTTCTTCGTTGCGAGCCTCGAACCCACCGAGACGGTAAAGAGCGTTTCCATGAGCGACGAGTGCCAAGCCCTGCAGGCCGCGGTCCGATGCCATAGGGGACCAGACTTCCGGCCTGGCAAGGTCCAATGCGTACAGTGTGTCGCCTTGCAAATCGTTGGAGTATTCATGGGCCTCTCCCAAATGCCCGCCGTAAATAAACAGTTTGCCGTTTACAGTTGTCGCACCAAAGCTGGTGACCCCATAGGGTAGATTCGGCAGTGACTCATGCATTGCTCCAATTGACGAATCTTTAATTTGGATTGACGTGCCTTCGGTTGATGTATGTAAGTCACAAACCAAGGTTGCATATTGCCGAATTTCCCCAAATGAGTTGCCTTCGTGGGTGCCCGATTCTTTAAGCGTCCACTTGGCTCGCGCCCAGATTCGGTTGCGGACGTCGGCAGACACTTCAAATCGCCCCGAATCATTGGTCGTCCCTTCCGCAATTGCTCCAGTTTCGTCTGCGACCTGAATCTCGCAATTCGGGACAGGTTGACCGGAACGATAGGCGGTTATAGAAAATTTGGAGTCCTTCCAAGTCGGAACCAGTTCGAACTCGACCGACGCAACGGCTGCTGCCGAATCGATGGACTTTGAGCAATAATAGCTGCCATAGTATTGCAGCAAAAATTTGGCATCTCCACGTTGAAGAATACCGTAGTCTTGCTGAAAATACACCGGTCGATCCTGTCGAATTGAAAATTCTCGCCATCCCAAATCTTCATGGTTCACAAGAGCCGTCCTAATGGCAACGGAAGAATGATCCTCGAGTTGCCAAACTGAAATGCCCTCAATGCCACTTAAAAGTTTCGCATCGCCTGGGGCTGGAGTTTCGGAAAAATAAACGCGGCCTTTGCCATCTTCCACAACCACCCACAGGAAGTGAGCGTACGCGGTTGTCGAGAAAAATCCGATCACCATCGCGATCAGCCAAGTCAAGTTGAATTTAAATAATTGGTTCATTGTCTGCTCAAAATAAAGAAGTGATATTGTCGCCGTTGAAATCTAATCTAAGTTCAGAATTTCGCCACCGTCTCGGGTAACGTGTGACTCCAAAACAAAGCGGTCAACCGAATCTGGAATGAATTTCACCGAACCGTCGACGAAACAAAACTGACATCCATTTGGGTGATCACTGCGAAAAGTTCGGAATTCGCGAAACTCAGCTTCAGATACCGGTCCTTTTTGGTTGTATTTCCCTTCGAGATGGGATTGGGAATTGAACCAGTAGCCTTGTGCCCACGTGTATCGTCCAAATGCTCCTGGATCAGGCGATGAACCGATCCAGCGGACACTATTGTCGATTTCGCCATAGAAAAATGTGTTGCTGGTCCCGTCGGTGAAGGCCGCCATTGATAATCGATAAGGAGTGCCTGGAGTTGTCGGCATTGCCGTAAATGCGCCATTGACTCGTCTACCAAAATGAACGGGGCGATAGTGGGTGGCGTAGGAAATGATGTAGCTTCCCTCGCCAAAATCGGCAGTTGTTTGCGTGCGAACCATCGATGGACAAAGGTAAATGTCCAAGGCTTGCGACGTCAACTCAATGTTTCCTGGTGCAGAAATCGACTCATTGAGTTTGTATTGGTCAAATCGGTTTCCTTGCTCGACATACGGCAACAGCAACACAAAAGTTGAGCCCAGCGTGTTGAAATCCCCGGCACCGATAGAAGGCGGTGGCAAGGTTTTGAAGGTGGATTCATAAAGGTGGCCAGCCAGTCCGATTTGGCGAATTTTGTTGGCACATGCGGTCCGGCGTGCGGCTTCGCGGACTGATTGGACGGCTGGAAGGAGTAAACTGACCAAAATGCCAATGATTGCAATCACAACCAGCAATTCGATTAAGGTAAAGCCAAATTTTGGTGACTTTCGCTTGCTACCTCGCATAAATTGAAAATTGAGGCTGCATCGAAACACGGGCAGCGCGGTCAATCTTGTCTTTACCGGGACTTCTGCCAGATGACAAGAATTGGCATCGAGCGTGGAGCGATTTGCGGGGGGCAGGGTTATTTGGAGCAAGTTCATAAGTTTCCTTTCTCACCAGAAAAATTCGATAAACGGCTTTGCTTTTCGAGACATCGAAAAAGCTGACCGGCGTAAAAACGAATGTTTGGCTGGCTAAAAAGGAATCTCGCGTTCTGCGAGCTCACCTTCTATGGCTTGCTGAAGAGCCCCCTCAACATGCCTGTTGAGAATGAGTCTCAAGTTCGTTATGATAACGACTCGTCTGGCGAACGCAACCCGTTAGGCCAAAAAAATTTGCCCCAAAAAAAGATATTTAAAAACGGGCAGCCAAGAAAGAATTCGCATCCAAATCAGACCGATTTTCAGCGAATTGACCATTCTCATTAAAACGGCGGATACGCCAAATAATATTCGGCCTCAACCAAATCCATGAACGATTACCATTCACCGCAGAAACGTCACGGCGAAGAACAGCAGGAAAAAGAAGTTCAACCAAAATTTGCCGAAACGGATACAAAACAAACTGTCGAAATGGATTCGAAATCAGGAATCCCTTCCCATTCTCTTCCCAAAATCATCAAATTCGAGACGCTTGTTCGTTGCGGCGACGAAGTTTGGATTGAACACGCCGGACAAATTTATCGCTTGCGGCGCACTCGAAACGAGAAATTGATTTTGACCAAATAATGATCGCCTTCTCGGCGTTTTGCACACACGAAAAGGCCGATCAAATCGAGCTCATGACCACCAATCGAATTAATCAATTGCCGCGACGTTGAGCAGGCCGTAGGTTCTCAAGGTTTCCCGCAGTGATTCTCGTTGAGACTCGGACAGAGGTGTCATGGGCAATCGCAATTCTCCGGAATCCCGCCCGAGTTCGGCCATCGCGGCCTTGATGGGGATTGGGTTTGTCGCCATGCCCAAGAGGTCTCGGCACAAAGGGAAAAGTTTGTGATGCAGTTTTTGAGCAACGGTTAAATCACCGCGATCAAAAGCCGCCAACATCGCCAGCATGTCTTCTGGAACGATGTTCCCGACTACCGAAACAACCCCTTCTCCTCCGATGGCCAATAGCGGGAGCGTCATGCTGTCGTCCCCACTGAGGACGGTCAAATCAGTTGTCGCCAGAATCTGGGACGCCTGATCCATCGAACCCGTGGCCTCTTTAACCATCGTGATGTTTGAGATTTCTGCAAGTCGGATCATCGTTTCTGGCTCGATATTCCGCGCGGTTCGTCCGGGAATATTGTAGACGCAAATGGGAATGTCAACTTCTTCGGCCACTGCCTTGTAGTGTTGAAACAACCCCTCTTGAGTCGGCTTGTTGTAATAAGGAGCAACCATTAAGGACGCATCGGCTCCAGCGTTGGCCGCCCAACGGGTCAAGCGGATCGCTTCGGCGGTACTGTTTGAACCAGTCCCCGCCATTACTTTCACTCGCCCGGCGTTGTGTTCAATCACGGCGCTAATGACCCGTTCGTGTTCGGCATGGGTCAAGGTCGGTGATTCACCCGTAGTTCCGACAGGCACCAGACAGTTTGTGCCCGCTTCAATTTGGAAATCAATTTGTTGTTTCAGTAGATCGAAGTCGATTTCACCATCCTTGAATGGAGTCACAATTGCAACTGATAACCCGGCAAACGCGGAACCTTTTCGACTCATTTTACAACTCCTGACTTTTACCCTTAAAATCCCTATCACGAGGCCTTGATCAAAAATCTCTCAGCCTCAAAAAGTTTATCTTATCAATGAACAATTGGCTAGCAGGCGATGGAACTTGGCCGTCGATTGTCAAACCAAATCGAATCGGCAAGAATGAGCTTCTTCACCCAAAAGTTACGTCGAACCGAGTACGAGCCCACGTGAACAACGAACAAATCGCCCAGCACCTTGAGACACTTGCTGACCTATTGGAATTCCAGGGAGCCAATTCGTTTCGGACAGGTGCCTATCGAAACGGTGCGCGGCGAATTCGGCAAATGACTGATTCGATTTCAACCTTGATCGGCCAGGGAGTCGAATTGACTTCGTTGGAGGGGATTGGAAAAGGGGTGTCGGAGAAGTGCCACGAATTGGTCGAGCGTGGTAAGCTGCGTCAAATAGAAGAGATCCTTGAAGTTGTCCCCGCCAGTGTCTTGGACCTGCTCCAAGTCCCTCGCCTGGGCCCCAAAAAAGCGGCGGCCCTGTTCAACCAACTCCAGATTACCAACCTCGCTGAACTTCGCGCCGCTTGTGAAGCTGGCAAGGTCCGCGAGCTGTCAGGTTTCGGAGCGAAAACGGAACAAGTGCTCTTAGATGGGATCGCAATCGCGGCCGCAGCCAACGAACGCATCTTGTGGGCCAAAGCCGACGATTTGGTTCAAGAACTTCGCGAGCATTTTCAAAAGTGTCCGGCGATTCGCCAAATTGAATTCGCAGGGAGTTACCGCCGAGGGCGCGAAACGGTGGGGGACCTGGACATCTTGGTTGACGCAACCGATGCAGACGCGGTGATGGACCACTTTGCAACATTTCAAGAATCGGCGGCACTCATTGGTCGCGGCCCCACAAAGATGTCCTTGCGATTGGAGTCGGGATTGGCCATCGATCTTCGAGTGGTGCCGACGGAGTCTTTCGGCGCGGCGTTGCAATATTTCACGGGAAGTAAGGAGCACAACGTGGTGATGCGGCAACGAGCCAAGGACCGGGGCTGGAAACTCAACGAATGGGGCCTCTTCGCCGAAGACAATTCGGAAGTAGCGTTGGCTGGGAAATCCGAAACAGAAATTTACGAACAACTTGGCCTGAAGATAATCCCTCCAGAATTGCGAGAGAATCGCGGTGAAATCGAACTGGCCGAGCAAGGAAACCTTCCTGCACTGTTAGAACTCGACGATATTCGCGGGGATTTGCACATGCACACCACGGCCACCGATGGAGCGGCGTCTTTGGAGGAGATGGTCGCTGCCGCTCGCGCGCGAGGTTTGTCATACATTGCGATCACCGACCACTCGCAACGAGTCTCGATGGCGAGGGGACTGAACGCCGAGCGTCTGCTTGCTCAATGGGCTGAAATCGATGCGTTCAATCAGCAACTCGATGACTCATTCGTTGTCCTCAAAGGAATTGAGTGTGACATCTTGGAAAATGGCGAAATGGATTTGCCGAACGAGGTCCTGGCCAAAGCCGACTGGGTCATTGCCAGTGTCCATTACGGTCAGAATCAACCTCGTCAACAAATTACTGATCGAATCATTGGAGCAATTAGAAACCCGCACGTTTCGATCATTGCTCATCCGACCGGGCGTTTGCTCAATCGACGCGAGCCCTACGACGTGGACTTGAGAGCCGTCATGGAGGCGGCGGTTGAATACGGAAAGATGCTAGAACTCAACGCCAGCCCGAAACGCCTCGACCTGAACGATGTGCATCTCATCGCCGCTCGCGAAATGGGCATTCCGATAGTAATCAGTACCGATGCCCATTCGACGAAGGGGCTCGACGCGATGCGGTATGGAATTCTACAAGCTCGGCGTGCCGGACTGACCGCACAACATGTCGCAAACTCGCGATCTTGGAAGGAACTACACGCGATGATTGGCAGACAACGTTGACAACATTGGTTGTTAACGCTTTAGCCACCAAGCGAGCAACGCCGGTAACACCAACAGATCGGCCAACAACGCCGCTGCAATCGTGATCGAACCCATCGAAGCGAAAATCACATGGTCGCGCGAATCACTAAAGAAAACGCTGGAAAAACCGGCAACCAACACGACGGTCGTGATCAGCAGCGCTGTTCCCACGCTAGTAAACGCTCGTCGAATGGATTCTTCAATATCCGCGTTGCGTCGCTCTTCTTGGAATCGCGTCAAGAAATGTATTGTGTCATCCACCGCGATTCCCAAACAAACCGTGAACGCACAGACTGTCACGATCTCCAACGACTGACCAATAAAGACCAAGTAAACTCCTGCAATGGCCAAGGGGAATAAGTTCGGGAAAACCGAAATCAACCCAATCCTGAAACTTCGATAGACAAAACCCAAGACCACGAAAATAATAATCGCCGCAGTCCCGAGGCTAGCCAATAAATCGACAACAATTTGATACAAGTTTTCCCAGCGCCAGACTGCTGAACCGGTCAAGCGAAACAAAAACTCAGGATGCTCGGACTTCAATTCTTCCAAGCGTTCTTGAATCCGCTCAAATATCGGGCCGTACTTGGCGATTCCCAAATCTTGAACACGAAAAATCGTCGTGGCTGTGCGTTCTTCGGGAGAATAAAACGTTCGCTTCAGGCTCGGCGGCAACAAATCGATAAGGGACATTTGAGATTCGATCGTTCGTTCTCCTTCAATCGCCCCTGAAATTCGCATGATCGACAGCGGGTATCCGATCAATTCTTCATCACCCAGGATTTTATCTACCGCTTGAATCACTTCTCCGATTTCAGGATCGTTAAACGGAACGTTTCCGGTCCATTGAATATTGACTTGGGAGGTTTCCAAGCCGCCGAGAGCCTGATCAAGCCGCGCCATCGCAATGGCGACTTCACTTGACCTCGGTAACTGAGTAGCCTGACGTTGGTCTGGCCGCAAGGTCGCGGAAATTCCACCGGCGACGATCAAGCAGCCAATACCGCCCAAACTGCAAGCCACTTTGTGTCGAATCACGAAATCAACCAACGCTGAGATTTTTTCCAAATTGCGATGGATCAAACTTCGTTCCAGCCCCACATGCAAGTTCTTACCAAGTCGCGTCGAGCAGGCGAATGGAATCCAAGTGATCACCGACAGAAAGGTCAACACGACTCCGATCACGCTACACTTGCCGAACTCCTGGACCAGTTCATGTTGCGCCAACATCAACGACCCCAGGCCGATTGCCGTGGTGACGCTCGTCAAAAAGCAAGCCATGCCGACCTCGCGAATCCCTTCCACGGCGGCCTCTTTCGATGTCTTCCCACTCGCTCGAATGCGGCGAATCGCAACCATCAAATGCACGCCATCGGTAAACCCGACGAGCGCCACTAACACAGGCAAGATCACGTTGACTAGCGGATTAAATTGAATTTCGTAGAAGGAAGTGATTCCAATCGTCCAGAAAACCCCCAGCGCTGCCGCCCCGGCGACAATGATCACCGCTGCCAAACCGCGAAACAGAATCATGCTTAAGATCAAAATGATCGAGTAGGCGATGGTTTGATAGAGCAAGCGGCTATCGTCTTGGCTTTTAATCGCCGAGACCATGATCGGGATTCGTCCCGTCACGGAGAATTTCATTTCGACGTCCGAAAATTCTTCAATTGCTCGTGCCGCTTCAATCCGCAATCCGGAAATACAGTCATCATCAGACCGAATCATCAGGATGTCAAAATCGATGAAGAGCAACGTCGTTCCGGCATCCCCTGACAAATACTGGGCTCGCAGTAGTGGGTGGTCGAGTGCCTTTTGCCGCGCCCGATCAAAGCGTTCTTGCGAGGCGTCGCTGCGGGGCAGGACCGGTTCGGCGAGTCCAAACAAATTCATCGTCGGGACCGACTCCAGCCAACGTATGTCACCGATGTGATCCAAATCGCGCAAATGCCGTACGACTTCGCGAAGGGCTTCGGCACCGCGGGGTGTGAAGATTTGCTCTGACTCGACAATCAGAATTGCATCCCCTCCCATTTGCATCCGGGGGACTCGCTGGAACGACTGTGAGCCAGATGAATCGTTTTCAGATTCTCCGGTTTCCTCTTTGTCTTCCAGAGGACTATTTGCAGGCGATTTCGCAGCCGCCCAAGTTCGCTTGATAATGCCAGGGTCGATATATCCCAATAGCGCAAAGCTGCTGATTGCCAGGATGACCAGCAAGGTGACCAGCGGTTGTCGGGCGATCCAAGTGGTGGCGTTTACAAAAAGTCGTGGCACGCGGCGAAAGGGGGCTCGGGATTTGAATAGGCTCTGGGAAATTAACGTTGATCGCGAAGTTGTTGTCGTTCCTCGAACCACTCGAAGCGTAGTCGCGCTCGTTGCTCCACCTCGTCCCTAGTGATCATTTTATCCCCATTGGCATCGAGTCCGCCGAAGCGCCGCATCGCTTCAGGGAGGCTGGATAGGGGAATCTTCCCGGTACCTTGCGGATCAAATCGAGCGAAAAAATCATCGACAAAAGCGCGGGCCATTTCGCGTTCTCGCGCTGAGTAGTGAGCATCGGGGGCGCGAACGGCGACACGACGAGTTTGCTCCTCCGGCGAATGTGGCCGATCAAGAGGCTCGGAAACATCCATGTAAACAACCGCCATTTCTTCCCAGCTTTGGTCGCCCCAGGTGACAAGTTGAGTTGGGTCGGGATTGGCCCGATTTGCCTCGGAGTTGTCGAAAGTACATGTGAAATCAATCCGCTGGAAATCGCTGAGTGGACG
This sequence comes from Pirellulaceae bacterium, assembly GCA_019636375.1. Classification (GTDB taxonomy): domain Bacteria; phylum Planctomycetota; class Planctomycetia; order Pirellulales; family Pirellulaceae; genus BJ22. The sequence goes on from JAHBXS010000001.1 coordinate 756,604, forward strand.
AGGGCTTTTTAATTCGTACAAATGCTGCCAGTTAAAGTCGTAGCGAGGAACATCCAGCAGTACCTCGGAACCATTTTCCGAATGACCGACAAGCTGAAAAGCCGAGCCGCGATAGTGCATGTGAGGAGAAATCCCCAGCAATCTTCCTTGCCGTGAGAGATAAGGGATTCGCCCAGCGACCTCGTGACTTTTTGCGTGAGGAGGAATTTCGAACTCTTGGTTGATCCCCATCAGTGTATAAATTTGGTGGTCGATCTCGTGGGATTCTGCAAAGATCAAGCCGATTTGCGTTGTGTCCGCTTGTTCGACACCGTTGGGGGTGTAGTGTTGCTGGAAAACAAACTTTGATCCAGCCGGTATCCAGCGACCGTGACCCGGCGGGTAAGGGCTTGGCCGTTGCCCTGGCACATAGGCCGCCAGCCATCCCAGCCCCGCGACATCTTCCCCATCCGGCGGGCGGATAAACACGATACTGTGGTGAACGACATTCCGATTGCCGGGAATAATCTCGGCTCCAACAATCCAACGTCCTTCTTTGAGTCCTGGATCGGCAACGTAGTACTGATAGTCGACCGTTCCGGTTTTAGGAACAATAAACGGTCGCGTGCTCATCGGGACGATCAAATCGGGCTGACGGGGAAGGTTCCAGCCAGTGCTTGGTTCCGGCGGAGCGGGGAGGTCGTTGAGTTCGCCTCGCGGCGTTCCAGCCGCGAGCCAATCTCTGAGAACTTGTTTGTCCTCCTCTGGCATTAGCCTTGCATTGACGAAATCACCATGTTCGGGATTCGCGTGCCAGGGGGGCATTCGTCCGCTGTCAACCACCTCAACGATCATATCTGCCCAGCCCCGCACATCTTCGTAGTTAACTAGCGCAAACGGGGCGATGTCATTGTCTCGGTGGCACTCCGTGCAGTGGCGATTGAGCACGACAGCGGCGTCGCGAAAGGTAAGTGGCGATTCATCGGACGATACGCGTTGGGCCTTCCCGATCAAGCACCCCAAAAACTCGGTTTCTGAAACCGTGACATCTTTTCCAGCAAGCAATTCTTCGATGGCGATTTCTAAATCGTTGCGTGTTGCCGCAGACTTTTTGACACCGGGGGCGTATTGATCGTCAACCCGACCGTGGTATCGGACCCGAAGGCTCTCATCGAGAACAAAAACTTCCGGCGTTCGCGTCGCTCCAAATTGCTGCATCAATTTCTGCGAGTCGTCTTTGACCAATGGGAACTCCACACCGAACTCTTTGACGAAACCCCTCACTGAATCGAGCGAATCTTGCGGGTTGCTATTGATGCCGATAAAAGAGACCTTCTGTTGTCTGTCGTTGGCCAATCGTCGCACGATTTCGTTGAGTCGATTGACGTACAACTTCGCCATTGGACAGTCGTTGCCCAAAAAACAGACGACCGTAATGGGCTGAAGTTTCGACTTTTCGATCTCCACGCTGGTCCCATCGAGAGAGCTTACGCTGAACCCGCCAATAACTCGACCGACCAAGTTCGTTCTGTGTGAGTTGTCCTGAGCGAATGAGGGCTCAAATCCCAGGACAACGATCACAATCCAAATGACGAGGAGATTCCGTATTGGGTTCAAGGGATCAGCCATCAGTTAATCGCGTGGTAAAGGTAAAGAGGCTCGGGTACCGGAAAATCGCGGCCACAGGAAATCCCCCTCAGTTTTATCGATTTCGGCAGCCTGGGGCAATAAAAAAACCGCCAGCGGCCTTCGAGAGTTCACTGGCGGTTTCAAAAGTAGCGGGAACTGGACTCGAACCAGCGACCTAAGGCTTATGAAGCCTTCGCTCTAACCGACTGAGCTATCCCGCCGTATGGGCTTTGTACAGATAACCGAATCGGCAATCTGAAGCAACGAATTTTAGGTTTTTGAGTTCGTTGAGGAATAGATTCTAGCAAGACAACCGTAACCCGTAAAGAGTTCACCGGTCGTGTCGGTGGTAACGTTTTTTGAGTTCTTCCAACGGGATTCCTCGGCGATAATCGCGGATGATTCGCCAGTTTTTTAGGGTTTGACGGATGACTCCGTTTTTTTGCCATCGACGTGGGTTGACTTCGACGGGACCAGGGAGAACCAGGAATTTGTTCTTCTTGCGAAAGTGTTCTGAGAATATGTAGTCTTCCATCAGCGGAACATCCGGAAAGCCCCCCATTGCCGCAAAAGTTTCGCGGCGAATCCAAATCGCTTGGTCACCGTACGCGAGCCCGTACCACAGCACGCGTCGCGTGTTTCCCCATTCAAGGAATCGATAGGTCACCCCCTTGGCTGCAATCCGCTGGCGAAACACTCCCGCTTGGCTGGCTGGCGAGTTCAACAATCCCTTGGCGATTTGGACGACGTAATCGTTGGGTAGTCGGCAGTCGGCGTGGAGGAACAAGAGGATACTTCCCTCGGCACGTTCGGCCCCAAGATTCATTTGCCGGGCTCGGCCCGCTGGTGCATCGAGAACGACAGCGCCGGACTGGGAGGCAAGTCGTACTGTGGCATCGGTGCTTCCTCCATCGACGACGAAAACCTGGGCCGCCCCGCCCGACAGAGCAGATGTAACCGCTCCCGCGATTTGTTCGGCTTCATTGATTGCCGGAATAATGACGCTGATGGTCTCAATTCCAGAACTTTGAAGTGACATGAGATGCCTGATAACGACTGGGCCTGTGAAACAAAAATAGCCAAGCCTTCGCGGGAAGACTTGGCCATGAAAAATATTTTCGCAGAACGAACCTGCCTGAAAAATTATTTCTTAATCTCTGACCCTGCATCGGCGATTTGGACAGGATTTCCCTTGCGAATAAAATCCTCGATCGCCTCTAAGGTTTGATACCCTGTAATGTACCGTTGCACCCAGCGATTCTCAACTTTCTGGAAGTAGATCAGTTGGGGAACACCGCGGTCGCCAATCAATTGTTGAGCGACGGAGGGCTCTTTGTCGTAATCGACCATCGCAAAATTGAGTTCGCTTAATGACTCACTCGTCAATAGACTGGGCAAAACAGAACTTTTCAACTTTTGACATGGCGGACACCAAGTGGCTGTGACCAACACCAGCATCGGCTTGTCGCCGCTTTGACACCGGTTGTAGGCCGTTGTGTAATCGAGGACTTGACGCTTTTGCGTCGCAGTTTCCTGGGCAACCGCTGGAGCGACCGCCAACACAAACAACACAGCAATGACCATGCGCATGAAAAACTCCTTTGCACACCTAGAGGACCGGAGCACGGCATTTGGATTCGCGCTAGCTCCGTAGCGAGAACTTGAAAAACAGTTTCGCGGCTAATAGCTAAGTTATCGGGCGATGCTGGCATCTTTGCCCGTATCCAAAGTAAAAATCTGCGGTCCGAATGTTCCGGTGATTTGCGTCAAGGCGCTGAGTCTTTCGATTGTAGGAAATATCAATCGTCGTTCAGACAAGAACGAACTGATTTGCGGAGAACGTTACTCGAAACTTGCGCCTACAACTGCGACTATTTGACTAGCGACAAGTTGGCCGGTGAGTCGATGGCGTTCTAGCTTGGGCGGGATGGTTGCTCGGTCAAATCACTGAACAAGACTTTTCGTATTGGGCAATTTAGATCGGTTAAAAAAGCTCTTCCAACATCAAAGGCGTCACCGGACTCGACGCATTGCAAATGCGGCGAAAAGGCACGACCCTTTCAAGAGCGGCTCCCTCCCAAGGTCATAGCAAGGCTTTTGGACGGAAGCTAAAATGCTTCGAAATCCTGAACGATTCGAAAGGTTCAACTTTACATTCGTCAATTTCTCATTGGCGTTGAAACGATTCCAGTCGTTATCCTGGAACACTCCGTCGGATCATCGAACAATCTGTATCACCAAGTGGCCCTAAGTTATGAGCACAACCATTGAAAAGAGCGGCATAAAGTTAAACCAAGAAGATTCTGTTTTCGACATTTATGCCGACGAATGGGGCCCGGAAAAGATCGTCTACATCTACGAGCCTCGATGCGGATTGCGCGGGATTGTTGTGATCGACAACAGTAGCATTGGCCCAGCGATTGGCGGGATTCGGATGACCCCGACGGTTAACACGCAGGAGGTGTTTCGACTGGCTCGCGCGATGACTTGGAAAAATGCCTTGGCTGGTATCCCGCATGGAGGTGGTAAGTCGGGCATTATCGCTGACCCACGAAAATTGACTCCGGAAAAGAAAGAGACTCTGATTCGTCAGTTCGCCCGCGGTATTGAAACGCTCAACCAATACATTCCGGGGCCCGATATGGGTACCGACGAAACGTCGATGGCTTGGGTCCGCGACGAGATTCGCCGTTCGGTCGGCTTGAGTAGTGTGCTGGGCGGTATTCCTCTGGACCAAGTCGGAGCGACAGGTTTCGGGCTCGCTGTCTGTGCCGAAATTGCACAAGAGTTTGCCGGCATCAAATTAAATGGAGCCACCGTTTCTATTCAAGGATTCGGAAACGTCGGACAACATGCGGCTCGCTACCTTACTCACCCCAAACGTGGAGCCGTTGTCGTATCCGCGACTGACTTGGCTGGGACGGTTTACAATCCGGACGGACTGGACGTCGAGGTGCTTTGTCAGTTGATGAAGAACGGACAAAAGATCACTGAGTACGATGCTCCCGGCACAAAAATTCTTGAGCGACATGGTTTCATCGATTTGCCTGTCGATATTTTTGTACCGGCGGCACAGCCAGATGTGATCACGGAAGAAAACGCTCACCAACTCAAATGCAAACTGATGCTTCAAGGTGCAAACATTCCTTGTACGACCCACGCCGAATCGATATTGCATGAGCGAGGGATCATTTGCGTCCCAGATTTTGTGGCAAATGCCGGGGGCGTGATTTGCGGTTCCGTTGAGTATCACGGCGGGACCAAAACGGCGGCCTTCCAAGAAATCGAAGAAAAAATGAAAGAGAACACACACATCGTTCTCAAAAAGGCTTCTAGTGAAAAACTCAAACCTCGCGAGGCCGCTCTCGAACTCGCCAAAGAAAGAGTGCGTGAAGCGATGAGCTATCGCCGCGCCAATTAAATTGATGGATGCGGAAGAATTTCGCGATTGGGCATTGAAAGCCGCGAATTGGGGCGTCGACTACCGAAAAACGGTTTCCGAGCGACCAGTGCGTTCGCCGATGCAGCCAAGCGAACTAATCGCTGCACTTCCCGGGGAACCGCCAGAAGTTGGTGTGCCTTTCGAAGAGCTGTTTTCTGACTTCGAACGGCTGATTCCGCACGGTTTGACTCATTGGCAACATCCCCGTTTTTTCGCCTACTTCCCCTCGAACGCGGCACCCCCTTCGGTCATCGCTGAGATTTTGACTGCTGCGATTTCCGCGCAGTGCATGATTTGGCAAACATCGCCAGCAGCGACGGAGTTGGAAACGGTGATGCTCCGTTGGCTGGTGACGGCATTTGGATTGCCGAACGAGTTTGATGGAGTCGTTCACGATACGGCATCAACTGCGACTCTGGTGGCGGTCCTGACCATGCGTGAACGGGCTTTGCAATGGCGAGGAAATCAAGAGGGGCTTTCGGGACAGCAGCGATGCCGAATCTATGCCTCCGATTTAGTTCATTCGTCGATTGACCGTGCGATATGGATTTCGGGAATTGGTCAAGAAAATCTCGTGCGAATCCCGACTGATGGTCCTCACAATTCGTTAAATCCACAAGCTCTTCGAGCGGCGATCGAGACCGACATGGGGGCCGGTTTTTTGCCCGCCGGAGTGATTTTGTGCGTTGGCGGAACGAGTTTTGGGGCCAGTGATCAAATTAATGCGGCTTGTGAAGTTGCCCAGGAATATGGATTGTATGTGCATGTCGATGCCGCTTGGGCGGGCTCGGCAATGATCTGTCCGGAATTCCGTTCGCTATGGCAAGGGATTGAGTTGGTCGACTCGATCGTGATCAATCCTCACAAGTGGTTAGGAATCCAATTCGATTGCTCGACGCATTTCTTTCGGGATGCGAGCCCTATTCTAAAAACATTGGCAATTCATCCGGATTACTTGCAAACCTATGACAAGGCTGGGGTGCGAGACTACTGCGAGTACACGATCCCCTTGGGACGAAGATTTCGAGCCTTGAAGATGTGGTTTGTGCTGCGTTACTACGGATTGGAAGGACTGCGGACTCGGATTCGTAATCATGTGGCGTGGTCTCAGGTCCTGGTTGAAGAACTTCGACAAAGTCCCTTGATCGAAATTTGTACCCCACCTTTTTTGTCGCTCTTTACGTTTCGATTGCTCGACCAATCTCTAAGCGAAGAAGGTTTGAACCTTTTGAATCTTGAATTCCTCCGCCGCATCAATGATGAAGGGCTCATCTATCTGTCGCCGACAAAAATCGATGGCCGTCAGGTAATCAGGTTTCAGATTGGTCAATTTGACTGTTCAGAGGCCGACGTAAAACTGGCGAAGGACTGTATCCTGCGGCTTGCTGCGGAATGCGTCGGTCATTGATTCCTTGAAATCCCCCAACTGCCGGCCACTCGGCGTAAACCGGCGGAATATTTTTCGCCAACCAACGATCCGCAAAGCGACAACGGATCGGTCTAATCGACACGCTGTGCCATTTAGCCTAACGCAAATTTGAGGTAGACCACGTTTGGCGAGCCCATTTACAGTAGGACCGGGCCATCTTTGCACAGCTCAGCTAGGCCAAAGGTGTCGATTTGATGCCCCATTGCATGTGCGATGGCGAGCCAGAGGCGGGTAGTCGAGACCTTGTCGACTTTCGTGTAACGCCCCATTTCGAAGCCGAAACCACCCCCCAGCATCACCATCGGTAAATTCTGCAACGTGTGTGAACTGCCGTGTCCTAACTCGTTTGTCCACACGATCAACGTGTTGTCGAGCAATGAGCGCTCGGAGCCAGGTTCTTTGGTAGCTGCTAATCGACCGGCGAGATAGGCCAACTGTTCGGCGTACCACTTATTAATTCGACGAAGTTTGTTTTGCGCGTCTTCGTTTTTGTCTGGTTCATGGGAAAGGTGGTGATGGCCTTCGTCAACCTCCAGCCACTTCATCCTGACATCACCAACGGACTGGGTGAACTGCAAGGTTGCAACACGATTGAAGTCATTAGCGAAAGCGTTGACCAACAAATCCATCTGCATGCGACTAATTTCAGGCATGTTTTCGTTGGTTAATGGAACGTTGGCAGGAAGCTCGATTGGAATCGTGGGGCCAGATTGCTGCAGTGTTTTTTCAAGGTCCTGTTGAATGTGTTGGAGGTGCTCTTGATTCGCCGCCAGAATTTGGCGCCCCTGTTGGCTTGGATCGAGACGTCCGAAGTCTTGGTGGACGGAATTCAAAACATGTCGCAAGGTCTCACGGTCTTTTACTGAACCGTGAAGTTTGTCGTACATCCGATACGGATCGCTGAGCGGAGCAACCGGCTGATTCGGACCGGCGTAGACCATGCGGGTCCAAGGATTGGCTTCATGATGAACCAGAACACCGTACTCAAGAGAACCAAAGCGGGTCTGGGAGTGCGATTGAGATTGCAAAAAGTTTTTAATTTCCTGGTCGATAGAAATCCCTTTCGCCCAACCTGCAGGAGTATCACTTCCGCCTTGAATGTTTCCGGGAAAAAGCTCGTTGCCGGTCAGCAGGCAACTCATACCCCGCATGTGATTGTCGCCATCACCTCGAACCTGATTGCAGATTCCTTTGACAATCAGCGTCTGCTCGCGAAAATTCTCTAGCGGCTGCAACACCTCGGTGAGTTCGAAGTCGGGGCCTTGGGTCTGGGGCCAGAAACCTTGGCTGACCGTCCCGTTGGGGGTAAACATGATGATGAGTCGTTTTTTCATGCCCAAATCGCGGGTATCGCTGGGCATGGTCCAAGGCAAGCCCCGCAAACCGGGAATCGCCAACAGGGCTCCGGCGGAGGTCGTCAAGAAATCTCTTCTTAAGATCGGTTTCGACAGCATTGGTATCCTCATACTTATTGAGAGTCGGTCACGAGCAGTTTTGCGATCTCGACCACAAGTTCACTAATATTGTAATCGCTGGCGACGAATTTTTCATGCAACTGCCCCAAGCGTTCTGGCCCAAAGCCTTCAATTGGTTGTCTCGCGAATTCGCGAAAAACTTGTTTGACGAAGTTTTGCTGCGCGCCTAGATCATTTGCCAAAAGCAACGCTAAATCTCGCGGTTCGTTTAAACTAATCCGTTCACCGCTAGGTGACTCGTAAACTGCCGACGAATCAATCGATCGTTTTCCGTCGGTTTCTCGATACCTTCCGACGGCATCGAAGTTTTCCAGACTGAACCCAAGGGGGTTGATGACCTGGTGACATTTCATACATTCTGTATCGGCGGTCTGATGCTCGACTCGTTGCCGATTTGTCATTTCTGGAGCAAAGTCTTCCGTCAATGGCTCAAAATTTTCGTTGGGGGGACGCAAAGTTCGGCCTAACAAACTCCGCGATACGAACACTCCACGATGAATCGGCGAACTATCTCCGAAATAAGCGAGTGAGGTCATGATGTACGGGTGCGTCAATACTCCCGATCGACGTTGGGACTCGACGGATGCGATGACAAACACTTGTGGATTCTCAACGTTTTCCGACTCCTGTCGTGCTAGGCCATAGTATTCGGCCAAACGCGAATTCGCGAAAATTTCCTGATCCAAAAATAGCCGACGGTAGTCTGAGCCTTTGCTCCACAGCACGGATTCAATTTGTGCATCCAGGCTACGTCGCAGGTCAACCAGGAGTTGCTCCGAAAATCCGGGATAGCGTTGGGGATCTCGAGTTGCTCCATGACCTCGATCAAGTTTCAACCAAGTCGCCATGGTGGTATTGAGTTTCTCTCGCCCGCGCGGATCGTACAATAGACGATAAATCTCCTCTCTCAACACATCCTCGGACGCCAACTTCCCTAGTTGAGCCAATTCAAATAGCCGGCGATCAGGGATAGAATCCCACAGCGTGAGGGCCAAACGGCGCGCAATTCTAAAATTCTGGTCCCTTTGTTCGAGCTCAGGATACAGAAATCGCGGTGAAGTGAGAGTTGAGAGAATCACACGTTTAGCGGACTCTTTCAGAGGCAAGTCTTCGCCAAAATGTTGCGACACAAAAAACGTGACATCTTCGTCGGAAAGTTCTCGGCAAAATGCGAACTGCACAAACTCGCGACAGAACTTGGCGACTTTCTCCTCGCGGTCTTCAGCCGATTCCTTGGTTTTCGCAAAATTCCACAATCGCTCGGTAAACCAATCTGCCGCTTCGATCGCTGCGGAAGTGACAGATTCCAGCCAATCGCGCGAGACCGAAGTTCCCCGTTCGAATCCCCAACTCGAATCATCTGGTGGAAACGAGGTGGCCAACGCGACTGACTCTGACATCCCATGAGGATACAAATACTTGCTGGGTACGATTTCCTCGACGCCATTCGGTGGATGCCAAGAGAGACGTATCTGTGCAGGCGGGTCCGGATATGAAAAAAAATCGATTCGCAATGGGTAGGCACGACCACCTAGCAAATGAATTTCTGCGCGATGTTCTTCGATATCATCGGAACGGACTTTCCGGTCGATCAATGGCTCGGGACCTCCGTTGAGTCGGAGTTGAAAACCGTTTTTCGAGTAGACGATGATTTGGTAGCGTCCGGTCTTAGGCGCGAGTAAAGCGCCGGACCAATAAACTGAAAACCCGTCATTCATTTTGTTTTCTGGAGGCTTTTCTGGTTTTGGCAGTGACGGGTAGTCCTCGGTTGGATCAAAATGTGGGACACCCTCAGAGAAGTCGAGTTGAAGATCAATCTGTTCGGAAAGTTTTCGGCTATCCGTCCAGTTCCGAGCCGCGAAGTAGTGAGCCTTGAGGCCGTGCTCTTCAGGACGCCACGGAGGGTTGCCAAACAACAGGCTCAAGTCGGCCACAGATTCTCGAAACTGCCGCACGGTCAATCTCGAAAATTCGATTCCGGTCGTTTCTGCGTTTGCTGATGTCCCTGAATCAAAAAAAGTTTTAAAGATATAGCGGGCCACTTCTTGGGCATCTGGCCCACGACAATCACTGGGGTTTTCTTCGGGCATCGACTCGTCGATATAGTCGATCAAGTCGGTGAGGGTCCAGTCTCCTTCGAAAGGTGCCGGATACTTTTTGGTTCCTTGACCGTCATCACCATGACATTCCGCACATTGTCTCTGGTAGATTTCACGCCCACGATCGGCGACTTGGGCACCACGATTGGCGACGGAAATTTGGGGGGATTCCACTGGGATTGGAATGCTGTATTCGACGCTCGTAGAGGGCTCGATAATTGGCAAGGCCGACAAGAACCCTAACGCAAGACCAAACGTAACCAGTAACGTCGGAAACCCGGTCTGCAACGTGTTTTGGGAATAAATGTTGATCGTTTGACGATTTTCCATTCGAAATTTGTGGTTGTGGATTTTGGCGTCCTCCCTCCTCAACTATTTCAGAACCTTTATTGTGGTTTAAATGTCTGTTAGAATCAACGTGAGGTTGCTAATGGTTAAAAATTGCGGTCCAAAAAGAAGGCCGCAAATGTGACATTTTCGGGACTGGTGTAACGGTAGCACGAAAGATTCTGACTCTTTTGGTTGGGGTTCGAATCCCTAGTCCCGAATTTGTTTTTCAATCACCCCTTTTTCGGATCGGTTGCAGATGAACACGTTTTCAAAGAATTTCGTGATGTTAGGTGCCAGCTTAGGGATGGTACTGTTAGGGATTTTGTCGGCAGACACTTCGGTGCATGCCCTGGATGAACGGGCTTGGCGGGACAAATCGGGCAATTACCAGGTGACGGCAACATTGGTCGGGCACAATGATGAGTTAGCAATCCTCAAAAAGCCGGACGGCGAAATGGTGGCGTTTCCAATCACCGATTTGTCCACTTCAGATCGCGAGTATTTGGATTCGAATGACGCCAAAAAAATCGCACACTCACGCAAATCTCAAACTTGGACTTTTCGTGACGGACGTCAAGTCGCTGGAGAAGTCGTCAGTCACGGCGATAAAGAGGTCGTGATTCAAAGCCGTCGCGGAAAAATTTTCGTGAATGATCGAGCTTTTGAAAATCTTCCCGAAGTCTATCAGGAGATCGTTCCACTGATGGTCGCTCATTTTGAGAACCGGCGGTTTGGAGATGTCGGGGAGTTCAAAAGATTTGTCGAACGTCGTGGCAGTCGACCCTTAAAGTACAAATGCGAAGGAGTCATTCTGGAACTTGAGAATGGCGATGAATATGGAGTGCCCTACTTTTTGTTTAGCGACGACGACCGCAAATTTTTGGAGGCTGGGAGAGACGACTATCGCCGCGAAGAAACCACGGACGAAGAACGCGAGAATCATGCGTTGTACACGCGGAGTCTGGCCCATGAATATCAGCAAAACCGTGTCGCCGAACAACAAATTCAACGGTTGCAATTGGGATTATTGGCAACGACGGCGGGGGTGACTGATATGTGGGAAGTTGCCATGATTCCACCAAACGGCAATTTCTACTTCGCTCAGTCGGTCGTGGTTTTTGCACGCGACAGTCGTCAGGCGTCGATTTTGGCATCCCAACAATGGCCGGGTTACACGGTTGGACCGGTCCGTCGAGTCAACCGAAATTGGTAATAATCAACTACTCACCAGCGGTTTTCAAGCGTTGTTTGGCACGCTCGAAGTCGTAATCGTCTGGTGGCGGGAAGTCTTGGTTTTGCTTGAGTTCGTCTAACCCAACGCTTGAAATTGTGACTCCATTGGCAGGCACGTCACCTTTGGCACACCACACAATTGCATTCAAGACGACTTTGCGAAATTCGTCATGGCCCCAATTCCAGTGGTCGTGACCGCCGGTGAATCCGAAACTTCTACCTCCGTCCGCTCGCTCGGTTGCCCAAGCGACATGTTGAGGCAACCCTTTTTCGACCGCGATTCGAACATGGGGGTTGCCGCTGTGGGGCCCATCCGCGCGGCTCATCGTTTCTGCCGGAGCGACTGCCGAAAGGATTGGGGTAACATCCGCCATTTCACTTTGGAATCGCATGTGGAAATACCATTCGTCTTGAATCGCAAAGGGTTTGACGCCACGTGAGATTGGGTGATCCGGGAAAGATTCAAATTTCGCGACCCAATGTGGATTCACCGACCAATGGGTTTCAAAATAGCCCCCCAAAAGTTTCAGAAACCGATCACCAACATCGCCTTTGGGAACTTCGACCGCGTAGTGGATACATACAATGCCGATTCCGCGAGCCGCCAAACGTTCCACTTGATCAAGGTGTGGAATCACTGGGTGACCACCGCCCCCATCAGCGTACATGACAACGCAGTCGAATTCGTCAAGTGCCTCTGGTTTTTCCGGCCAAGAGTGCTTGAAGACCACGCACTCCGTTCCGGGAATTGCCATTTCTAAGTGCCGTGCCAAAAGACTGCAGCCCGCATAATGCTCGTGAGCACCATAGCCGTGGCTCATTCGTCCCGCCACGAAGGCTATTTTTTTTGACTCAGATGACTGCGTTTGATGAAAGTTTTCCACGTGCGGCTGTGCCCAAAGGGAGGTGGATGACAGTGCCAGCGTGATTAATAAGGCAATTGGTACAAAACTGAGTTGCGTGAACATTGTCTTCTAAAACCCTTGAATGAAACGAATTGACGTTCAATGAGATTTGTCGGTAGTCGGGCATCAATTAGAATTCTTTTTGTGGAATCTGGCAATTGACGATTAACGACTTCGACCAAAAGTCGTTCGGATGGGGCGATTTGTCCCGAAATTCGCGATTTTCGGAATGGTTTGACCGATCTATAATGTCGTTTCATTTGAGAACTTGGTTTTGGCTTCAACAGTTCTTGGGGTTCAGCTCGTCGGGACTTGCTTCCCCTAAAGAATATCGGCCATCTTTGCGTAGCTTGTCCCAAACGAAGCGGCAATGGTAGTTTTGGATAGTGGTAAGCCCGAAGCTTTGTTTCCGAGCGAAAGAAAGTTCACGCATCAAATGTATTTGTAATGGCCGAATGAATTTGGCAGTTCTCCGTTTTATGAGGTAAGTGTTTCGTCGTGTCGAAAATCAAACGAATTTTAGTTGCAGGCGGTGCCGGCTTTTTAGGCTCTCATCTTTGTGAGCGGTTGGTTGAAATGGGTCATGACGTGATCTGTGTGGACAATTTTTTCACCAGTCAAAAATCGAACGTCACGCATTTGTTGGATCGCTCAAATTTTGAGTTGATTCGTCACGACATCGTTCACCCGATTTGGCTGGAGGTTGATGAGATTTACAATCTCGCTTGCCCCGCAGCACCAGGCCATTATCAGTACAACCCGATCAAGACGATGAAAACGAGTGTCGTCGGGTCGATGAACTTGCTGGGCATGGCGCGGCGATGTGGTGCGAAAGTCTTCCAGGCTTCGACCAGTGAGGTTTACGGCGACCCTGAAGTCCATCCACAGCCCGAGTCATATCGTGGTTGCGTGAATCCAATTGGAGTTCGAGCCTGCTATGACGAGGGCAAGCGAGCGGCCGAGACGCTTTTTATGGACTATCACCGGATGCACAAAATGCGAATTCGAATCTGTCGCATTTTTAATACTTATGGACCGAGAATGCATCCTTTCGATGGTCGGGTTGTTTCGAATTTCATCCGTCAAGCATTGAGCGGGCAAGACATCACGATCTTCGGAGACGGCTCGCAAACACGCTCATTTTGTTATCGCGACGACTTGGTCGAAGGCTTTATTCGATTGATGGCCGCTCCTGATGAAGTCAGTTTTCCAGTGAACATTGGGAATCCAGGAGAATACACGATCAAGCAACTAGCGGAATTGACGATTGAATTGACGGGCAGTCCGTCGAAGTTGGTTTACCGACCTCTTCCCGCTGATGACCCCACGCGACGTCGGCCTGACATTACTTTGGCCAAACAGCATTTGAGTTGGGAGCCGACCGTTCCGCTGCGAGAGGGTTTACAGAAGACGATCGATTGGTTTAGAACAATCGACCCCGAGCAATATCGCCCCCCAACGCCAAATTTTTAAGCACGGTTTTCTCACGTAGAACTCAAACGCTCGGCACTGACTAGAGAATCGCCTCATGGCTCGCGATCACGATCTGTATGACTTGATTGTCTTGGGGGTTGGCGGGGTTGGAAGTGCTGCATTGTATGCTGCCGCTCGACGAGGCTGGCGAGTATTGGGGATCGAGCAATTTGGTGTCGCTCATGATCGTGGCAGCTCCCACGGCCAAACTCGAATCATTCGGGCAGCATACTACGAGCATCCTAATTACGTCCCTTTGGCAAAATCTGCTTTTGGTGAATGGGCTCGAATCGAACGAGAGGCGGGCGAGCGACTGTTTCGCGCCGCAGGGTTGTTGCAAGTCGGGAAACGTGATTCAGAACTAATGGAGGGGGTCCGGCGAAGCGCACGCGAACATGGGCTGAATGTTGATGCATTGACGGCGGCCGAAATTGAGGCGCGCTGGCCCTATTTCCAAGTGACAGACGAGTATTCAGGCCTTTTCGAGCCTGGGGCGGGCTACTTGCGAGTCGAGCAATGCGTGGCTCATTTGACGAAACTTGCCAAAAAAGCTGGAGCCGAATTGCTGACCAACACAACTGTTGAGCGTTGGTTACCACTTGATTCTGGGGCTATCGAGGTGAGGACATCTGATGACGAAGTCATACGAACTCGACGACTTGTAGTCACGGCCGGGCCATGGTCGCAAAATTTTACGAACTCCATGCAGCTCGATTTGCAAGTTGTCCGCAAGCAGCAGCAATGGTTTCAAATGGATCGACATGAGATTCACGAAGCGAACGGCGGATGTTGCTTTTTGTTTGACACTCCCCAAGGATGTTTTTACGGTTTTCCTCAAATTGATCACTTGGGGATGAAAGTCGCAGAACATTCCGGCGGCCAAGCGACCGAAGCAGCTGAGGCATTGAAGCGCGGAATTGATGCCAGTGATTTGGAGCGTTGTCAGTCGTTTGTTAACGAGTGGTTTCGATGTGGTAAAATTCGCCTTGTCCATCATAGCGTTTGCATGTACACGATGTCGCCAGACCAACACTTTGTCATTGATCGGTGGCCAGGGCTGCATAATGTCGCGTTTGCTGCGGGACTGTCGGGCCATGGTTTTAAGTTTGTACCGGTGTTAGGAAAACATTTGGTGGAACTTGTGGATGGGCAAGAAAATTCAGAATTCGATTTCTTGAAGTTAAATCGGTTTGAAAGGCAAAGCGATGGAACGTCAGTTTGATGTTGTGATCATTGGCAGTGGGCCCGGCGGCGAGGGTGCTGCCATGCAACTTGCCAAGGGTGGCAAGCGAGTCGCCGTGATTGAACGCTATCGCCTCATCGGAGGTGGCTGCACGCATTGGGGGACGATCCCCAGCAAGGCGTTGCGAGCGGCCATCTACCAATTGACCGAAGCCCTGCGAAACCCATTGCTGCAACGAGCCGGAGTTCACGCCAATGTTTCGGTTGCCGAACTGAGGCGGAGTGCTCAGTCGGTTATTGGACAGCAAGTTGCCTTGAGACAGAAGTTCTACGAGCGAAATCGCGTTGAAGTGCTGCACGGCGAAGCAAAATTTGTGGACAAGCATTGCGTTGAAGTCAACGGCAAGGTCGTCCGCTCAGAGCATTTTGTGATTGCAACAGGTTCGCGACCCTATCGACCGAACGACGTAGACTTTGGAAATTCGCGGATCTTCGATAGCGATACCATTCTGAATCTTGATCAACAAGTAAACTCCTTGACCATCTTTGGTGCCGGAGTCGTCGGGTGCGAATATGCATCGATGTTTCGAAACTTGGATTGGAAAATCAACTTGATTAATAATCGCGGACGTTTGTTGGATTTCTTGGACGATGAGATCAGCGACGCCTTAAGCTACCACATGCGAGAGCGGGGAGTCGTCATCCGTCACAACGAGGAACTTGATCGCATTGAAGCGAGTGATCATGGGGTTGTAACATTTTTAAAGAGCGGCAAAGAAATCCGTTCGGACATTCTGCTGTGGGCCGCTGGGAGGACAGGGAACACAGACCGCTTGGGGTTGGACCAGATTGGATTAAAGGCCGACGGACGCGGTTATCTCAGTGTCGACGAGCGGGGCAAGACGGAACTTCCCCATATTTATGCGGTGGGAGATGTGGTTGGATTTCCGTCGTTGGCGAGTGCCGCCTATACTCAAGGGCGAGTTGCAGCTCGCGATATTTTGGGGTTGGCTGAGTCTTCCGGTCATTCGGATCAGATTCCTTCGGGGATTTACACGAGCCCGGAAATCAGTTCGATAGGCAAAACCGAGCGGCAATTGACGGAAGAAAAAATCCCATATGAAGTCGGGATCGCTCATTTTAAAAGCATTGCCAGGGCACAGCTTACGGAACAAACTGCCGGAGTCCTGAAACTACTGTTTCACCGCAAAACACTGGAAATTTTGGGGGTTCATTGCTTTGGTGCCAACGCGACGGAGATTATTCATATCGGACAGGCAATCATGGCTCAACCCGGTCCAGGGAACACCCTGCGGTACTTTACGGATTCGACCTTTAATTACCCAACGATGGCAGAAGCCTATCGAGTTGCCGCATTGAATGGATTTAATCGGTTGTTCTGAATTCAGGCAAAAGCTGGCGATTATTCCGTGAATTGCTGCCTGAAGATCGTGTTTCGCCTAAAAAATCCATTGAAAAATCTCGATTTTCAAATAAAATCAAGGCTTCGTCCGTCGAGAACGACGTAGACCACAATCTTGCGCATCAAGGAACAACTAATGCCCCCAAGACTATTTCCAACCGCAACAAAATATGTTTTGTTGAACTCCGCGATCAATGCGTCTGAGTTATTCACGGTTACCCACCCGAACGATGAGCCGATCACTCGGTATAGTTTTTGGGACCAGTTGTCGTCAGCGACTTCGGGGTTCTTTCGTTTGTCGGGCTCTCCTTTGGCGAACGGTCAAAAGCATTTTGCATCCTCTGCCGAACTGTCGAGTTTGCAATTCGTCGCAGGAAGTCAGATCGGAAGCGAAGAAATTCGCATCCAAGCACGTGACTTGTTCAACTGGAGTCAAGAACTGACGGTGCGAGTATTCTTTGTTCGGCCCAACGTGACGCCACCTACTGTTTCCGGTCGTTCCGTTTCGGTTCTGGAAAGTGAACGAGTTTTCTTATCGGATTTGATTACCGCAGCGGATCCCGATGGTTGGCCCATCACGCGAATTATGGTTCGCGATGCGAACGGCGGGGACAGCGGGTTTTTCCAAAGTAGCGACCGTCGCACGGATTTGCCTCAAGTCACCGCTCACTATCTGACTCCAGCCCAATTTGCTGACACGGCTTATGTTGGTCGGCGTGGTGGAGAACAAGAACTTATCGAAACCTTCGCGTATGACGGAGTTCAGTGGAGCCAAAGAGCAACGTTTACGATTTCGACGATTCCAAACTTGAATCGCCCAACGGCACATTTCAAAACGGTCAACATGCCGATTCAAAAGGAGTCCTTTATTGGGGACTTGTTTACCTTCACCGATCCAGACGGGAACTCAGCCAAGATTTGGGAGATTTGGGACAACAACACGTCACCGATGTCCGGTTCATTTGCATTGAACAACCAAGTCTTCCCCGCACGAACTTGGTTCCGCGTCACAGAGGAAAACATGTCGGCGTTGCGTTACATTGGTGCCCAAGACGCAATGACTGAAGATGTTCGGTTCAGAGTTTGGGACGGAAAATACTGGAGCGATGTTCAATCGGCAGCGATTGTCAATCTGGTCAGACCAAAATTTGACTACTTGCCAATTAGCTTTAACACCGATTTGACCCTGATTCCATTCTCTCAATTTATCACCAAGGTTGATACCGGTCCCAATTTCATTTGGTACGAAGTGATCGACCGATCTGTCGGTTTCAACACCGGCAAGCTTGCGTTAGGGAATAACATAACTGGAATTCTCCAAGAGAATGTTGTTCATCGACTGACTCCTCAGCAATTCCAAAACCTTTACTTCCGTACTGGTCGTTTGGACACGATGTTTGTTGACGACATTTCGATTCGGGTCAGCAACGGAATTTTCACTTCTCCTTGGGAAAAATTCCGACATTTCACGATTCCGAACTTCCCTACCTTTGCGAGAAACCGCGAAGATGCATCGGCTCCGTGGCGAAACACCAACAACCATAACGATTGGCTGGATCGTGATCCATCCCGCTTGGTTACCTATGGTTTTGGTGGGTTTACCGAACATACTTCGCCGGATGGAGCAACCGCAGACAACAGTTTCGGCTTTGACGTCGTTCAGCGGACGGCAGTTCGGCAAGGGTTCCACATGTTGGCGGAATTCGTGAACCTCCGATTTGAAGAGGTTAATCCAGGAGTTCAAACACCGATTATGAACTTCCATAATTATTTTAATCCACCGCCTGATGCTGGGACTGGAGAATTGTTAGGTTATGTCGCAATGCCACTCAACTTTGATGAACCAATTGGCGGCGACGTTTTGGTCAATATGGCTTTCCACGGAAATGGCCCGAATTATTGGTTACCTGGAAGCAACGCGCCCGGGTGGCGGGCAATTTTGTCGGGGATCTCGACCGGGCTTGGAGTATCTCCTGCAGGTGTGACGGTTGGAGGGTCACGGTACTATACAGGAGCCACGCCAATTATTCCGTCTCCGCCATTCTACGCCCTTACCACGGCTACTCCCCATCCATTGACGCTTATGTTGTGGGACATGTACGCCCTACAAAATTTGTACGGTGGAAACATGCAAACCCGAACTGGGGATGATGTGTACAGCGTGCAGACTTTGCTAGATGGCGACTTGAACGGAATGGCATTGATTTGGGATGCTGGAGGTAACGATACGATCTCGGCAGTCGCGCCTGGCTTGACTCGCGGAGCGGTGATCGACTTGCGAGAAACTCATTTTAGTTCATTGGGCAACGGCGTTGACAATGTTGTGATTGGGTTCAATGTGCAAATCGAAAATGCAATTGGTTCTCAGTTTGGTGACACGATCAACGGCAATCACTTGAATAACGTTATCCGTGGTGGAGCCGGTAACGATACCCTTTGGGGAAATGCTGGTGATGACCTGCTATTTGGCGGTACCGGCAATGACACTTATGTTTTCGAGCCTAGTGATGGATTTAATGTAATTGATGAAGAGCGATCCGGTGGTCGCGATAGGATTTTGATTCGTCAAGTTCCAGGCGGATTAACAGGTTTCAGTACAGACTTCACGTTCTACCGCAGATTCCGAGACTTGTTCATAGACTTGACAATCGGAGGTGGTGATTCGGAAGTTACCATTCAAATCAAGGATCAGCGATGGGGCGGTTCCCAGGTCGAAACTTTGCAATTTGGCAATACTCAGGTTGACCTGCGGAGTGTCTATGCGTTGACAACTTCGACACCGCAACAGTTCCGTTTGACCTCAGATTTTAATGTCTTCGGGTTCATTGCCGCACCGCTGTAAACATTCAGCACGGCAAGGTCTCAGAAGTCGAATCAAGAGAAACTCAACTCGCTCTCAAGTTTGCCTTCAAGGTTAATTTGAGAGCGTTTTTTTTTGAACTAGGCGTTATTGCTTCCCAAATCTCAACGCAGAAACTGGTTCGAATCTGCGAATACAGGTGAAACGAGATGTTTGAATTCGGAACGTCAGGAAGCAGAAGGTCCTAAGGTTTTTTAAAGGCATTGGGGCTAACATTAGAAGCAGCCCAATCGCTGCGAAATGTCGGATAATTGCCCAGTTGGTCGTCTGGGCATTTTGAGGTTGTTCGCGGATCTGCAAAGCCCCAACGTTCCTTTAAATCCAATAACTCCCGCATCTGTGTGCCGTCAAAATATTTGGGGACTCCCAACGCGCGAGAATTAATCAGAATTCGGCAATATGAATCGAGAATCTCCGTCAGCCAGTACGCCCTTTCTAACCCAGACGCGTAACTGACCACGCCATGGTTGGCCAAGACGATGGCATTCGTTTTTTGGACGAATGGCAGAATCGAGTCTGCAAAGGCCTGAGTGCCAGGCAAAACATAGGGTGCTGTTGGAACCTCTCCCAGAAAAACTTCTGGTTCAGGTAGGAGTCCCATTGGAATCGGTTCACCGGTTATCGCAAATGCGGTAACGTGAGGGGGATGGCAATGAACGACGCCGATGATGTCCTGTCGCTGCCGATAGATCTGCAAATGCAATAAAATTTCGCTCGTTTTTTGCAGCTCTCCCGCAAGTTGGTTTCCCGCCAAATCAACAACACATAAATCGGCAGGATTAAGGAACCCCTTGCATCGCAATGTCGGCGTGCATAACACACGTTCTTCGTCCAGGCGGACGGAAATATTCCCCTCGTTGGCGGCACAAAACTGCCGCTGGTACATTCGCCGTCCGATCTCGCAAATCTCTTCTCTCAATTGGGATTCTGTCAACTCTGGATTCCTCCGCCGGTTTCGTTGCTTAAATTACTCGATCTCAATCTTAACCTGATTTCCAAACTCGTCTTGGGGAGGCAAAGCCTGGAATTCGTCCAGCAGTTCCTGCATTCGTCTCAACATTTCCACCGATTTTTCCGGTTCGCGATCAACTAAATCGTGGGACTCTGCAATGTCAGAAGACAAATTAAACAATTGGACTTTTCGACTTGAAGCATCAGCCATTCCAAAGTAATGATAGACGATTTTCCATTCCCCCAACTTGAGCATCGTAAAATAATTGTCGCGATGCTCGTGGGGAAAATGCACCAGAAACTCGCGAGCTCGATTTCCCGCAGGCCCCCCGGCCATTCGTGCTGTTAAGGAAACTCCATCCACTGGGTGCTCGGGTGGCGAGGGAATTTTGGCGATATCCATAATTGTGGGGAATAAATCGCAAATTGTTGCCAACCCAGAATTGATTGAATCTGGTTGAATGGACCACTTCTGTTGCAGAGGGCTTTGTGGGTTGGGTTTAGCCCAAGCTACGATTAAGGGCGTTCTGGTTCCCCCCTCGTAATGCGAGCCCTTTTTTCCCCGAAATGGTGCGGAACTTGCAATCTCATGCGGGCCACCGAGTGGAGCGTCCGATCCATTGTCACCAAGGAAGAATATCAAGGTTTCTTCAGCCACACCGGCGGCGTCTAAATGGTCAATGAGATCGCTCAGTGATTTATCGATTCCTTCGATCAAAGTTGCAAAAGCCTGAGCTTGAGCCGACCTACCCGAATCAACGTATCGAGATGCGAAACGCTGGTCAGACTCGAATGGAGTTTGAACCGCATAGTGACTGAAATTGAGAAAGAACGGTTTTCGATCTACAATCGCCCGATCAATCGCATCGCAAGCCTCTAAGGTCAACGCCTCGGTGAGAAATGTGTCAGTATTTGCGTATTTCTCTAAATGGGGAACAGCATGGGTCCCTCCCGCGCCAAAACTTTTTGCACCCAAATAGCTTCCTGGATGGCCGATTGCCGAACCGCCAATGTTTTCGTCAAAGCCCAGTCGAAAGGGATCTGAACCGAATGGCACTGTCGGGTTTTAAGTTGTCTTATGTACACGTTTTTCGCAATTCATTGCGCAATACCTGCCTGTGTTTCTGCATAAGTTTATAGCCGTGTCGCCTTCGTTTCAATACACGTGGCTCTAGCCTGCCTGGGCGATTGGCGACCTCGCAGGCCGCGATCTGTTTGAGCATCAGCCTCAAGTAGCCATCGAGTCGCGCAGGATCAATGATCGCGAGAGACAATTGCATCCACGATGCCAGCACGTATTGGCAGGTGCTGGTAAAACTTATTTGGCGCGGCTGTTTGTGGTGGAGCAGAGCAGCTCCAGCAGCAGTTGTGCGAATGAGGTTGTAGCCGAGAATCGTCGTCCAGACTTCTCGATAGATCATTTCAGGTTTTTTGCAGCGAACATGAGCCAGATTCAGATTGGACTTGATGCTACGGATGTCCAATTCCGAATTCCAGCGAAATCCATACAATTCGGCAATGTCTTCGACGGTATGCTGCTCGGGATTCGTCAGTGTTGTGATGATTTCGATGGTTTGTGTACGACGACCAGGCTCGACAATCTGAAAACGCAACTCGCGCAAAGTCAGTGTTTCCGGAATCATTGCATACGTTGCCTCGTCCATCCAACTGGGCTTTTCTGGTCGAGTCCACACGATGAGGTGGTCGTTCTTGCCGAGTCTCTTGCCACGTCGGAAATCGGTCTTATGACGCCGGTGATGCTTGCGGGCACAGGTCTGGATTCCTTGACAATGCAGCAACGCGATCATCATAAACGAACAATAGTACCGGTCCATCACGGCAATATCTCCTTCTGCAAACGAATCAAGAATCTTCCTCAGTAAGGCAGATTCGCCTGTTTCTTTGCCTTGGTACGGCCCGAATTCCATGTCCATTACTGTGGCAGTTGCCAATGAGATAATGGCTACGGCGCGAGCAATGGGCAAACCGACTCCGGGTGTTTGTGATTTTGGATGGGGGTACATGGCTTGGTTCTCCGGTGTATCAGGCATCGTGAAGGTAAAGCCATCGACGAGTTTGGCGTGATGGACTCCTTTCCACAGCCAAGACGGCTCAGCCGCTTGTTCCAGCTCTTCGGCTATTTCGCCGCTGAGGTCACGTAATGCCGCGCCTGATAGTTTAGCGCGAGCTTTGCAGTAATCGCCGGTGTCTTCCGTCGGTACGTCTAGCCCTTGTAGCTCACAGTAGCTGACGACGCGTGCCACCGCTGATTGGCACGAAGCCTCCTTGCCATCTCTTAGGACTTGCGAGAGAAAGGCCCAAACCACAATGGCTGTCGAGTAAATGCCATGCAGGCCAAACAACGCTCTGTGTTTTCGGAAGACTCGTTCGATACGCTCAGCCGAGAGAATCTCGGCAAAGGGTAGGCCCTTACCCGATAGAAATACATCCACAACTTTTTGATAATTGCGACTGTCCTGAGGCGGAAATTTTGGTATATCTCCAGACATGAAAAACCCTCCTTGGCTTTTTCACTGCCCAGTGAACCAAGGAGGGCTTCATTTTAATACCAAGGTCGGCTCAATTTCGCAAGATCGCCTTGGCTGGAGCAGATTTTAAAAAATTGTCCGCTTCAGTCCTAGATCAATCTGCGCGCATTCATCAACCCGACAGTGCCATTCGGGTCTGAACCTGGATAATTGTTGGGGCCAAAATGTGCCTTACCGATATGTATCGTGCGGTATCCGGCCTCTCGTAGTTGCCTCGGCAAGGTCACTTGGTTTTCCGTAAGGCCAGCCCAGTTCCAGTCTCTTGGTCCCCGCGTTCCGGGATTGTTTTGGGCCGGATTAATCCAATTAGTAGTTCGATGGCGTGCCGCGTTTTGGCCGGTGTGCAATGAAATCCGTGTTGGCGAACAAACATTAAACGCATGAAAATCATTAAACCGGACTCCCTGCCTTGCCAATCGTTCCATGCCTAACGTGTGATAAAAATCGTTGAGTGGTTCTCGCTTTGGTTGTCCGTCGGAATCTTGTAAAAACGGGACCGAAGTGTCCATGATGCCCATATCGTCGACCAAAAAAACGACGATGTTTGGCCGATCATTGGACCAGGCTTCAGTGACCGAGACGACGATCAACAAAAGCCATAAGAGAGCCCCAACGAGCATTGAGAATCGGAACAATTCAACCTCCGACAAAAAGCATGTACAATTTTAAAAACGAACTCAGTGCGGCTTTACGACTCAAACAAGACGTGACGACCGACGATACGATACGTTTCGCCCAAAAGTCGGTTAATCGTATGTGGATAGAGTTCGCACTCCAATTCGAAGACTCGGGCTGCCAATTTTTCGGCCGTATCTTTGGGAAGAACAGGTACCGTCGCTTGAGCAATCAAAGGCCCGTGGTCAAATTCATCGTCAACGAAATGAACCGTACATCCGCTGACTTTGCAGCCATAATCCAAAACGGCCTGGTGAACTCTTAGGCCGTAGAACCCCGCGCCGCAAAAACTTGGAATGAGGCTGGGGTGAATATTGATCACTCGATTGGCGTAATTTGCTGGAATTCGCAAGCGTTTCAAAAACCCACCGGCGACAACCAGATCACAATTGTATTGGTCCAAGATTCTGAATAGTCCCAGATTGGCAGCTTCCCAATTCTGGGCCATTTTCCAATCGACGACGTGGGAAGGGATTCCGTTCTCATGCGCAAATGTCAGGCCCTTGGCATCCGACCGACTTGAAACAACGCACGCAATATCAGCGGCGAGTATTCCGCGTTTGCGTTTTTCAATCAAATTTTTGAGGGTCGTGCCGCCGCCGGAAATCAGCACTGCGATTTGCCGCGTGGTGGACTGGGGTGAAACCATTTCTAGACCGATTTAACTTGGTTGTTCGCAATCACGAGAATGTCGGCTGTGTGGTCACCTACTTCAACCGATTGTTTTGCTGAATCGGAAATGAGGAGCCAATCTAGCGACTCAGCCAACGTTTCGCCCTTAATATAGTCAGCCCAATTCTCGACAGCAGTTTGAAGGTCTGTACTGGGTCCGTGGACTTGGACAGCGATACGATCGGAGTAATCGAGAGCCATTTTTTTGCGGATTTCTTGGATCGAACGCACGAGGTCGCGAGCAATCCCTTCCTCAATAAGTTCGGGAGTCAACTCTGTAGCCAGGATGACGACGCACGCACGTCCTTGTGCTGCAGTCCAACCGGGCTTAGGAGCCAAGCGGACTTGTAAATCATCGTGCTCCAAGACCAATTCGCTTTCGGCGACATTGATGACGACTTTGCCATCTTGTTGCAATTTATTCAACAACTCGCCACCGTCGGCTTCAGACAAAAGTTTCTTCAAAGCGGGAAGATGTTTCCCGACTTTTGGGCCAAGACGCTTGAAGTTTGGCAGAATTTCGTAGGTCACAAATTCGCTCGCATCGGAAATGTAGGCGACTTCCTTGACGTTCAATTCATCGCGCAAGATCGAGTCATGAGCCTCGAGCCAAGCGGCATGTTTGTTGGAATTGAGGGCCACCGTCACCCGCCGTAGTGGTTGGCGGACCTTCAACTTCGCATCCATACGAGCGGCTCGACCCAAGGACGCGATTTCACGAATTAAGTCCATCTGTTCAGATAGATTCGGGTCGATATCGGCCGAATTGGAAACGGGATAATCGGCGAGATGAACACTCTCAAGCGCTCTACCGGAAAAATCGCAGGTCAACCGTCGCCAAATCACTTCACTGATAAACGGAACGAATGGCGCGATGACTTTTGCCAACGTCAACAGGCACTCGTATAGGGTCCAATAGGCGTCGAGCTTATCAGCGCTGGCTTTGTCGGGACTCCAAAACCTTTCGCGATTACGGCGAACATACCAATTGCTAAGCCCATCCAAAAACGCATTGATTTCTTGGCAAGCTCCATAGCTGTCATAGGCGTCCATTCGCCGAGTGACTTCCGCGACGGTTCGATTCAGTTCGCTTAAAATCCAGCGGTCGATTTCGGCTCGCTGCGATGTTGGGCGACAACTTGCGGCCTGCAGCAATTCATCGTGACTCATTTGCCGAATGTCGCCCGTAAGTTCTTTCGACGGATCGAAACCGTCAGAAATTGCATAGTTCACGAAGAAGCTGAAAACATTCCAAAGCCGAAGGATAAATTCTGGGATACTGTCCTTGATCGTTTGTTCTCGGTAACGGATTTCAGTCCAGGGGGGCTGTTTAGCGAAGAAATACCAGCGCAACGCATCCGCCCCGTACTTGTCAAAAATCTCGTTCGGCTCGCGATAGTTGCGTTTGGATTTGGACATTTTCTGTCCATCTTCACCCAACATCAACCCGAGGACGATGCAGTTTCGAAACGGTCGGGGGATATCCTTTTGCTCAAACAGCATCGTGCTGATCGCGAGCAAACTGTAGAACCAACCCCGTGTTTGATCGAGGGCCTCGCTGATGAAGTCAGCCGGGAACTGCGAGTCGAACGACTCAAGCCCTTGCTGCGGATATCCCCATTGAGCAAACGGCATCGCTCCGCTGTCGTACCAGCAATCGATCACCTCCGTTACTCGTTTCATGCGAGCTCCTTCCGCGAACGGAGAGTCATAAGTCACATGATCGATGTAAGGCTTGTGGACTTTTAGGTCCTCGACGAGTTCTGGATTATCTTTTTTGGCTTCGTCCCAGACTTCGGTCCCGGATATGCCGGGTTTATCAAGGAGTTCTAGGTAACTTCCGATCGACTCCATTTGTCCAGTCTGTTCGCAAACCCAAATCGGGAGCGGTGTTCCCCAATAGCGTTCGCGAGACAGCGCCCAATCAACGTTGCTTTCCAAAAAGTTCCCGAATCGTCCGTCGCGGATATGTTCAGGAAGCCAATTGATCTCGCGATTGTTGGCCAACATTTTGTCGCGAAACTGAGTCGTCTTGATGAACCAACTCTTACGCGGATACTGAATCAATGGATCATTGTCCGCGCGCCAGCAGAAGGGATATTCGTGCAGGTATTGTTCTTGGAAGTAAAGACTGCCGTTTTCTTTGAGGTGTCGCGTGATGAGTTTGTCCGCGTCCTTGACCCACATCCCAGCGAAGTCGGTGACAGTATCGACAAATTTTCCGTTCGGGCCGACACCGCAGATCAGTTCGGGGCCTTGGCCGTCAACGAATCTTGCCTGTTCGGTTTGGAGTAATTCGAAGTCGACTTCACCGAAAGCCGGAGCCTCGTGAACAGCCCCAGAGCCGCTATCGGTAGTCACAAAATCGGCGGCAGTGATTCGCCACGCGACGTGCTGAGTTCCCCCGTCGCGCAGTTTGCCGGTCGTTTGTCCGAGGCTCGTGTAATAGTAATCGAAGGGTGGCAAGTAGCGTTTGCCGACAAGATCGCTACCCAGACAAGTCGATTCGATTGTTAGCTCGCGTTTGACTTTGGCGGCGATTGTTTCCACCAAATCCTTCGCCATGATCAGGCGTTTTTCCAAAACGGAGTCGTAAACGGTCGCGTATTCCAGTTTTGGATTGACCGCAGCGAATTGATTGGAGGGAAGCGTCCAAGGTGTCGTGGTCCAAACCAGCAACGCGGTTTGCGGCTCGTCAACAAACGGAAACATGACGAACACGCTGGGATCCGCCACCGTCTTGTAGCCTTGACCGACTTCTCCACTTGAGAGAGCCGTTCCCCCTTGCGCCCACCACCAAACGATTTTATGGCCTTGATACAGGAGACCACGATCGAACAGATTCTTGAGCGACCACCACACTGATTCGACGTAGCTTTGATGGTAAGTCACATACGCTTCATCGAGTTTGATCCAGAAGCCGAGTCGTTCGGTGAGTCGCTCCCATTCCTGCATGTACCGCCAGACGCTGCGTTGGCAGAGTTGGATGAAGGGTTCGACGCCGTATTCTTCGATTTCTTCTTTGGAATGGATGCCGAGTTCTTTACAGACTTCGACCTCGACCGGCAATCCGTGCGTATCCCAGCCGGCCTTGCGGGTACAGCGTTTGCCGCGCATCGTCTGGTAGCGTGGAAAAAGGTCCTTGATGGCTCGTGTGAGGCAGTGTCCCGGATGCGGCATCCCGTTGGCTGTGGGAGGGCCTTCGAAAAAGACGAAGGCAGACGCTCCCTCACGCTGTTTCAAAGACTGGTCGTAGATGTCTCGATCTCGCCAGAATTGGAGAACTTCTTCCTCAAGTTTCGGAAAACTTACATTACTTTCAATTCGAGCAAACATCCCGAACCAATACTCCTTTTAAATATCCAAGACGACCGTTGTCAATTGTCGTTTTCTCAGCAGATGACAGACTTCAATCACCCTGCAGCAAGTCAAGGTCATCATCAAGGGGTTCGTCGTCTTCTTCGAGGTGGCCAAATTCTTCACGAAATTCTTGACCGTATTTGTCGTCCTCAAGTTCGTATTCGCTTTCGACTTCCTCTTCGAAGTCATCGTCGAAGTCCTCATCAAAGTCGTCTTCATCGAACTCGGCGAGAATATCTTCGGCAATGTCTGTGGCGTCTTCGGTCGGGTTGGTGAAGTCCACCATTTCGCCAAAATCGTCTTCTATTGATTCGAAATCGTCGTCGTCGCTCATCAGTGATTTCTCAAGCCCATGAAAAACCACTATTATTGCGGTGAGACGACGTTTTGGATAGGCGAGGAGCGTTAAAGAGTTTGCGGCGCGCGTAGAAAAAGGGCAAGCCAAGACCCAAAAAATGCCTCGACTTGCCCTGTCACGGGGGCTGCGTCAGTTTGTTGCTCGCTTTTGAAATTGGGGCAGGACAGGTTGGCGGAAAGACTTTCGGTTCTCCCAATCCCACGGTTCCTCGTCCAATTTCTCCAGCACATTAATTTAGGTTGCTCTAGGGTTTTGAGGCAAAAAAATGGGAATTTTCCAAATCCTCTGCGGACGATCCCCGTTTCTTCCCGGAATTATGCGCAAAAGCCTCTAAAATCGGCCAGCAAAATCTTCAAAACCCGTTTTTTGAAAATAAACCGACCGGGCTATGCCTCTTCAAAATGTCAGCTTAACGGCATGATACGAGAACCAATTGCCGGTTTTCGCTTTTCTTCCTGCCATGGACCGAGTTTGACCGTTGTTCAAAAGACTAAAATTGCCGGGCTAAATTGGAGATTTTGGTGCAAAGACCGCCAAGATTTTTCGACAATTGGTGTTTTATTTGAATTTCGTATTACAATAGAATCCAAGTTCTCTATTTTTCAGAATCCCTACATCCGAACTCGCCGGAAACACTCATGAAGACAACTTTTTCCAAAACGCTTTTAGCCCTAGCATTTGCGTGTGGTATCGCCCTTGCTCCAATTGGCGCCGTGCCAGTGTGGGGAGACGAAGATAACGCTTCGACAGGGACCGCCGGTACGAATGGTGCCAATGGCGCATCGGGGAACCCGGCGATTGACGGTGCCAACGGAGGCAATGGCGGGATTGCGAACGCGGAAGCGATTTCCCTATCTGGAAACGCAACCGCTCGCGCCTTTGGTGGCGTTGGCGGTAAAGGGGGTAACGGCGGAAACGGAATTGGTTCCAATGTTGACGGAGGTCAAGGCGGAAACGGTGGCCGCGGAGGCCGAGCCGAAGCGATGGCAACGACGACTGCCGCAGGAGGCAAAGCCTTTGCTCGATCTGTTGGCGGGCGTGGCGGCAATGGTGGCGAAGGCGGAAATGCATCGTCCGGTGGAATCCCCGGCTTCGGTGGATACGGCGGGCAAGGTGGTTTTGCGATGTCGCAAGCTTTTGGTGTCCGCTCTGCAACTGCAATCGCCGTTGGCGGTAGGTCGGGAACAAGCGGCGGCAAACCCTTCAGCACATCGTTTCCAGGTGGGGGAGCGAGTGCGTTTGCTCAAGCAATCAACAACGCCGGGCCGGTTACTGTGATCGCTCGACAATTTGGCGGTAACGGTGGAAACTCAGGTGGACGAGGAGCGAGCTCGCATATCCAAAACGGTGTTGTTGGGACTTCTTCCTCAAATCTAGTTTTCGAACAAAGCGCCCGCGGCGGCCACGGTGGCAACGGCCCTGATGCACCGGGCGGCAACGGTGGACATGCATCCTCCGGCTTCAATCAAAACACTTTGTCAGGCGTCAACTACGTCAATGGTACTGTTGTCGCAATCGGCGGTAACGGTGGGGAAAGTGCACTGAAGCCCTACAGCGCGGGCCACGGTGGGAACGCCAGTGTTGCATTCTTTAATAACAGCAAAAACCAAGGGATTTTCTTGAGAGCCCTCGGTGGACATGGTGGCGATCATCTTTCAGGACGGCTTGCCGGAAATGGCGGCAACGCGAATTTGACGGCGTCGACGATTTCTGTACAAAACGGGGGCGAAATCGACTTAAGAGGATTGTTTGTTGGCGGAAATGGCGGTTCGACCGCTGAGGACGCCAAGTTGAATCTAGCACGAGGCGGACAAGCTCTCGTCAACAACACATTGAACATTAACTCCGACTCGGCACCAGACGGAGCAAATATGATTCGCGGAATTTTTAACTTGCGTGGTGGCCAAGGGGGGGCTTTTGGCGATGTCAATAAAGTAGATCGTTATGTCGGCCTCGCCGGATCGGCAATCGGTCGCTTCACAGACTCGGCAAATGCCACGAACAAACACTTTCGAGTCAATGCGTTCGGTGGGGCCGGGGCCGATTTCGTAAAATCTGATCCAGACTCCGACCTCGATTGGGCTGGAGGAAATGGTGCCAAGGCCGAAGTCGACATCACTTCCGTAAATGCAAAAGGAAATTTATTAATCGAAGCAAATTCTTTTGGTGGCAATACTGGGCAAGGAGGAATGGATTTGTTCTCTCCATTGGGCTTCCTCGGATTTGGTGGGGAGGCGATTGCTAAGGGACATGGTACAACGTCGTCGTTAGGAAGTAATGTGACCGTTGTCTCAAAATCAATCGGTGGCCTTGGCCTTAATTCTGCAACCCTCAATGGTGGCGGCGGTGCGAAAAGTTATGCAACCGCCATCGGTACCAGTGATAACACGGCAATTGCCCGGGCCTTTGCTACGGCAACCAACAGCAGCGATACGGCTTACACCAATTCGAACGCAACTTCGGCAGGTGGCTCAGCGAATGCACTCGCATCTTCTGATGGACGACCGGACGCTGCGATTCTGGATGTCTTGGGGACAATTGCCGAAGCGAACTCGAATGCTGAGGCAGTATTTGGTGATGCAACTGCTAACTCGACTGCGGTTTCGGGTAACCTTCAAAACGCCTTCAGCACGGCCAATGCAACCGGTATCAGCTCAATGGCATCGGCGACATCCGTTGGTGGTAACTCACTCTGGTCACTTAATGGAATTCGGGGAGGCAACGCAAACAGCGCCGCAACCGCTCACTCAGACAACTTGGGGGTTGAAACAAACACGATTGCGATGGCGACGTCCAAAGCCGGCGACATTGACATGTCGACAGGCATCACCGGAATCGGCGGTTTCTCGGTTGCCAATGCTAACGCGTCTTCGGATTCTATGTTTGGAGCCAATGTTTTGGCAATCGCTGATTCGGTCGCGGGCAAAGGATCAAACTTTTTGGAGGCCGATGGACGAGATGGACGTGCTGATGCATTGGCGACGGCAACTCTCGCAGCGACCAAAGGCCATACCCACGCTCACGCAAATGCGGAGTCGACCCATTTTGGCAACGCTGTCGCCAACGCACACGGTGGTGAAACAGCAACTGCGACTGCCGAAGTGACACTTGGAGGCGGGGGATTCGCACGGTCCTTTTCAAGCTCTGAGAATTTCGAGAGCGCCATGTCCCATTCAATCGCTCGATTTGTTGGTCCCAGCACCACGTTGGGTTCACAGCGGGGGACGGTCCTCACCGAAGCCTCAACGAAGGGCGAAGGGGTCAACGTAGCAAAATTACGTGTGTCGGGAATCCTCGATGCGTTCGATGCCGATCTTGTCAATTTTGGAGCGGCTCAAGCCATCGTTGGGCATCGTCGCGATGTCGCCGACGTGCTTGGGATTGTGGTCGAGCCAAGTGCCGCTTTCTCGCACTATCAATTGGCTCCTTCGGCTGATCTGGTCGATACCTTTATGGCGGGCTCACCGAGTGTCAAAGACGAATTCAATCAAGTCTTGGGGGTTGGTGTTTTAGGGAATACCACCGGAATCGATACGTCATTCCGCTCGTTCTTCGAATTGAGTATGGATGTGATGTCGATGGATACTGAGGTACGCGTAGGCTTTTTTGGTGCGGAATCGACCGGGGTCGGCTTCGATACACTTCGGCTCAAAATGTGGCTCGAAGGCAACATGGTGATGGATGAACTCTTCATGGATGTTGCGTCAGCCGATGCCTTCTTTGCCGACAATGTAGTCTCGATTGGCAACGTCGCCGATTTGGTTGGCCCGATGGATTTGGAAATCGAATGGCTAATGAATACCAACGCAGCCAGTTCCTATTTGGTCAATTTGGCATTCGGTACAGGTTCCTCAGTAACGATGGGAATGATGTCGATTCCAGAGCCGGGTGCATTGGCATTTTTGATGTTGTGCGGAGTTGGCTTGACGATGCGTCGCAAACGCCGTCACTGCTAAAATACGTGTACCTAAAACCTATTGAACTACACTCTGCCGCTCGATTGGACCTCAACAAAGTCCAATCCTGCGGCAGATTTTTTTGGGCGAACGAGATTTCAATTTCAAAGATCAGGGATTTCGCCGAGATGTGCGTTTCGTTACTCGGAAGGTTTGAACGGGATCAGTTCTCCACCGCGGGAAAGATACAGTCGATAGAGTTGGTGATGGTGAAAAGCCGTAGCCATGGTGACCAGCGATAACACAAATAGATAACCGACACATAACGCCAACAATCCAGCAAAAGCGAGGAATGGGGTTACGATCGCAATAAATAAGGCTCCCAGAATTAACTCCACCCAAGTCTTTCCCAAAAAATCCATCGCGAACCGAAAGTTGAAGCCCTCAATAAAGTCTTTTGCGATCCCGGCCCGCAGAAACAGGGGAATCATCACGGCTTGAAAAAGCATCCCCACAACAAAAAACAAAAAGTACGACGCGAAAACTAAGACCATCATCAATCCGTCGTTCCCATTTCCTCCTACAGCCGCCATCCCAATCCCTACCACGAAAAAAGTTACGATCGCGACCGGAATCATGACGAGGCCGAGTACGAGCGACACCAAAAATGGCCACACGCCGCGAGTAAGGTAGGCACCAAATTTTCCAAAATCGAAATCTGGGTAGCCCGGCTGTCGGTAGTAAACCCGCCACGCGATGATCTCGTATTGATAGCCGATCAATACGATCGGGCCGACCACAGGAATCAAAAAGACAACGGTAACGAGCAACCAGTTCAAAAGCCAATTGGGGCTCTCGAATAAGAACGTAAAGTTCTGCAAATAGTTGTACTCGAATGGTTCGTTAGAAATTGGGGGTGGGGCTTTGGTGGTTTCTGGGGCAAGGAAAGGGTTTTGACTACTCATGACAGTCCTTTTTGAATATTTCAGTTGATCGCAGGTCAGTGATTCTGGACGCAAGCCCAAACTCGTTTCTAAAGACCTAGCCGCCGGTGGTATGAACTTCCCACCTCGCTTGATATCAATCCTGAAGATACCCGGAGAACCAAGAAAATCAACTCGGTCAAGAACCAAATTTCTCGCCAATTCTTCCCTTCGCCACTCTTGCGGCGATGAAAACGGTGATTTAGAGTTAAAGCCATTCCGGGCCCGTGTAGTTCGCCAAGTGCAAACCAAAGTCGATGGGCAGGACGTCAGATAAACACAAGTCTTGAGGTCAGAATGTCAAGTCAACAACCTGCCAATTTCCAAACAGAAACCGTTTTTGGTCATCCAGCTGGACTGTTTACCTTGTTTTTTGCGGAGATGTGGGAGCGTTTTTGTTACTACGGCATGAGAGCCATTTTGGTGTTCTACATGCTCAAGGGCTTTCTTGGGCTTGTGGACAGCGATGCATACACAATCTATGGCGCCTATACAGCGCTGGTCTACATGACGCCGTTTTTCGGTGGAATGCTTGCCGACCGCATCTTGGGAAAACGTCGGGCAGTGATTCTCGGCGGATTGTTGATGGCGACGGGCCAGGGAATCATGATGTTGCCGAACTCTACGGCGTTTTTTATGGGTCTCGGATTGATGATTGTCGGAAATGGCTTTTTCAAGCCAAATATCTCGACCATGGTTGGCACTTTGTATCCCCCGTTCAGTGGTAAACGCGATGCGGGGTTCACGATTTTTTACATGGGAATCAATTTAGGCGCCGCAATGTCACCGCTGTTGTGCGGCTATGTTGGGGAAACGATTGGGTGGCATTTTGGATTCGGCCTCGCAACGGCTGGAATGCTATTGGGACTTGTCACATTCTTCGCGCCACGCCCCGTCGCACTTTTACTTGTAGGGCTGGGCTCGCTCATTGGGGTTTATGCACTTGTACGATTCCAGCCGGGAGATTTTTTCTCGATGGCTGTCAATTATTTTATTGCCGCAGCTTTATTGGTTTCCGCCTCCGCAGCCCTGTTTGCGATCAATCGAGGCGGATTGCCGAGTTGGGCTGGTCAACCACCTGATCTTGAACGTTTGAAAAAACCGATGTTCGGCTTGCCGACCAGTTGGGTAGTCTATATTGGTGCGGTGCTGTCCGCTCCAATTTTTGCTTGCCTGGTTTCTGGCTTCGCGATCCTTCCTTCGGTTAAAAACTCCGTGAGTGTCGTTAGTTCAAGCTATACAAACTCGTTGGCATCCAGTGAGAGTTTTCATGGTGCCTTAGATGCGATTTCGAAGTATTCCGCGTCGCCCGATGAAGAAGAGATCAACGAGTTTTTGGGCGGCCTTGCCGGGAAGGTGGAGGACAAAAAACTTACAGATTTCCATCTCGAAGAATTAGAGAGTTTAGGCCAGAAACTCCTGGCAGGTGAACTCGATGTGTCGACTCGAGTCAATCAACTCAAAAAAGAAAATCCAGTCAACAACTTTTCTGTTGTTTTCGCAACTTTGCTGAAAGAAAGTAGTAAACCGGCCGGTTTGGTTTTGATGCTGTGTGGGCTCGGGGCACTTCTTTATTTGGCAATTAACATCTTCCAACTGCCGCAGATTCCTCGGCAAAGAATGTATGTCGTGATGATCTTAACATTCTTTTCCCTTTTGTTTTGGTCGTTTTTCGAACAAGCGGGGAGTTCCATCAATAACTTTACAGATCGTAATGTTGACCGCGTGTTTGAGACCTCGCGAGTAAGTGAGGCGGAGATTGGCCAGACTGTTAAACTCCGCATTGATCCAGCAGAACTAAACTCAGAACTTAATAAGTTGCCTCTTCTCTCGCAAGAATTCCTGGGCCGAACCAACTCGGACCCCGAAATGCAATCTGTTATCGCGAATGCGGTAAGGTTTGTCGAACAAGACAAGAACCGGAATCGCCCCGATGAGGAGAAAATGTCCTCTGAAGACATCGAGAAAATGCTGAAAAAACTTTCACGAGATTCGCGGTTGACGATGACAGAACTTACGTATTTAAGAGAGGCGATTAAGACAAAACGAATCAATCGAAGCGCGTATCAGGACAGCGATGTACCACTTTTCGTGAATTGGACTTTTGCTGCCGATAACCTCGGGATGGGAATTGGGGGTGCGGAAATGTTGCCTACGGCGGCTCAGGCGTTCAATCCAATTTTCATATTGATCTTAGGATTGGTTTTCTCTGGGTTATGGGGATTTTTGGCCGCAAGGGATATAGAGCCAAATACGCCCGTCAAGTTTTCGCTGGGGTTGATCTTGTTGGGTTTGGGTTTTGGAGCACTTTGGCAAGGAGCCTTGTCAGCCAACGAACACGGCATGGTTGGTCTTTGGTGGTTGGTTCTCGCTTACTTTTTGCATACGGCTGGGGAACTCTGTCTGTCTCCAGTGGGTCTCTCGATGGTCGTGGGCCTTTCGCCTGCTCGGTTGGTGAGTACGGTGATGGGAACCTGGTTTTTAGCGACGGCCTTTTCTCAGTTTTTGGCAGCGGTGATCGCTCAATTCACCGGAGTATCAGATAGCAGCGGAGGAGGGAATTTCGTCCCTGTGCCCAAGGAAACTATCGGAACCTACGGGTCTGTCTTCCAATTCATCACTTTGGCGGCAATTGCTTGTGGTCTGTTTTGCCTGATCCTGTCACCAATTTTGAAACGTTGGATGCACGAGGGGGCCGAAGTGCCGGAGGAATAACCGAGCCTCAAAATCCTTCACAAGTATCATTGGACCGATTAGTCGCGAGTGGCATACGCGCGAATTAATAAAGGGAATTACGCAGCACGGCGATTCGGAATGTTATTCGAGGATGCCCGTTGGGCTAAGTTCCAGATTTGCTCGGCGTAATTGGAGAATCGGAATTGTGACCGAACCTTTTCTTCGGCTGTTGCGCGAAGACGCTCGTGCAGCTCTCGATTGGATGTGAGAGCCGTGATCGCTTGAACACTTGCACCGTAATCGGCAAAGGGAATCGTAAGCCCTGCACCGTCGGCAAGGGCCTCCGCTGCTCCGCCGCTTCCCTCGAAGGCGATGATCGGCAGACCTGCGGCCATTGATTCGTGTACTACACAAGGAAACGGGTCGACTCGAGACGTTAGCAGAAAAACATCCGAGCCCACAAAATAAGGCTCGACATCAACCCGCTCGCCGATGAATCGGACGTATTGCGACAGTCCACTCTTTTCAATGTCCATTTGAACATAATGATAAATTGAATGAGTCCAACGAGGCCCGTCCCCCAGCCAAACGAAATACACGGGAGACTCAGGATTTACTTGATTGAACCGCCGTGCGATCCCGGCAAAGTGGTCGATGCCCTTCCGTAAATCTAACGTGCCACAGCCCAACACAATGGTGCTTTCCGGTGGCAATCCGAGTTCGGTGCGAATGGCTTGGCGAGCGTCAGTGCGGTTGATTTGTTTTCCAAAATTCGGCTTGAGCAGGCCCTGTGGCATGACATGCGTTTTGTTCTGAGGAACCGGCACTTTAGCGTCAGCTTCGTTTCGGACAGCTCGACACGGAAATACAATTTCTTCGGCAGCTTGGTAGATCAAGTGAAAATCATTGTCCGTGTAGCTACTTGCCATTTCGTGAATCAGCGCGATTACCGGGATTCCCGCTCGTGACAACTCGGCGGCGATAAATCGAGACTCAAGGCTGTTGCAGACAGCAAATTTAGGAAGCGTCCGCTCTTGTCTTAGAAACCGTCTAATTTTTCGAGTCAATTCTGGCGACTCACAACGTTGCGTGTTGAGGCATTCGACGCCGGAAACCTCGGCAAAATCACCGATCAAAGGACCGCCATCATTCAGTAGAGTCCGGCATCTTAACCCGAGTTGTTGATTGAAATGACGGATTAAATTTAATGCGATCAAAGGCGCTCCCGTCCGCGAAGCTTCATGGGAGACAAACAACACATCAGACGGTGAGACAGACTCTTGGGGGCCCTCATCCCCCCAAAATACTCGAAGTGGGCCAGCGGTGATTTTGGGAAATAGACGCAAATTGCCACCCAGAAATCGAGGTTTGAAAAATACCGAAAATTGCAATTTTGTGGAACTTGTCAGTTTTATCGGTTTGAGCAGTTTGTTTGTCTATTCAAATCGCAGTTCCAGGTCTCCCTTCTGATCAACAGGCTGTTAATTTAGGGGGATTCTTCCGCTCACGAAATATAATCGGAACACGACTTGACAAACTTGACGAAGAGTCAATAATTGACGACATGAAAACTGTTGGGCGGAAAGAACGTGAATTTGTCGAGCGGGAAGACAAAATCCTCGCGCTCGCTCAAGACTTGGTGGTGCGAGAGGGCTACCACGGTTTGAGCATGGACCGAATCGCAGAAGGCATCGAGTATTCCAAGGGAACGATTTACAACCACTTCCCCAACAAGGAAGAGATCATTGTGGCATTGGGAATCAGGTCCGCCGAAAGTCGGATCGAACTCTTTCGTCGTGCCCGTGATTTTGCCGGGTGTGCACGGGCCAAAATGCAAGTGATTGGCGTGGCTTCAGAAGTTTTTGCCCGAGTTTTCCCACAGCATTTTTATCTGGAACAGATCATTCGAATTTCCTCAATTTGGGAAAAAACGAGTCCCGAACGGCGAGAACATTACCAAGCCTGCGAGTTGAAGTGCATGACGACGGTCGCCGAAATCGTGGAAGCGGGAATTGCTGAAGGTAACCTGACGCTTCCGGCAGACTTTTCCCCTCAAGATATGGTCTTCGGACTGTGGTCTCTCGTCTCCGGTGCGTACACGCTGGCTGCGAGTAATCCCAATTTGGGAAATTTGGGGATAAACGAACCCTACTCTCGCGTAAGGCTGTTAGCAAATCACTTACTTGACGGGTTCTCTTGGCTCCCGCTTTCCAGCGAAATGGATTACGAATCCGTTGTTGCCGAAGCGATCTCGACGACCTTTTCCCGTGAAGTTGCAGCCCTGAATTCGCGACCCACACAATAACCAAAAACATGGTGAATCAGAAATGAACGAGCCTTCGAACCGTTTTTTTTGTGCCCTAAAGTTGGCGCTTCGTCAATTGTTGACGGCGCGCAATCGGCAATACATGTTTCTGCTCTCAGGCGTTCTTTTGGCGGGAACAATTGCGGTAATCGTCTGGTGGCCCTGGAAAGCCAACGCGGTTGCTCGCGACGGGCTTTCCGAAACGTCAACCAATGAACCCGTGCGAGCGTTCGTGGAGGTGATCGAAGTGAACAGGGTTGATTCTGTTCGCTTGCCACGCGAGTTTAGTGGTTCCCTACGTGCGGCTCGCAGCAGCGAACTCGGCTTCAAACGAACGGGGCGCATCGTCAAGGTTTATGTCGAGCAAGGCGAAGTTGTCGATACGAACCAAATTCTGGCCGAACTCGACACCGATTCTTTGCAAGCGTCTCGCGCTGAACTCCAAGCTCAGCGACTTGGGGCAATCGCGTTTCTCGAAGAACTCGTCTCCGGCCCACGGCAGCAAACCATCGCTGCGGCACGTGCCGAAGTTGCCGATTTCGAATCGCAACGTCAACTTGCGAAAATTGACTTCGATCGAAAGGAACGTTTGCGGGACGCAAAGGCCATCTCTGAGCAAGAATTCGACGATGCCCAATCCAACTTGTTATCCGTCGACGAACGACTCAACGCTGCCAAAATGCGACTGGCTGAATTAGAGGAGGGGACTCGCAAGGAAAAAATCAAATCTCAACAAGCAGAAGTCTCCCGACTGGAGGCGATGATTCAACGAATCGAAGTTGATTTGCAAGAAAGCAAATTGTTGGCCCCCTATCCCGGTAGAATTTCTCAACGCTTGTTCGACGAAGGCTCAATCGTCAATCCCGGCCAGTCCGTTTTTCGAGTTGTCGAACATGGCGAACTGGAGGCCTGGATTGGCGTGCCACCAGAGATCGCGGCGAAACTTTCGTTCGATCAACGATACTCGCTGCAAGTCGACAAACTGCCGTTGCAAGGACAACTCAAGGCGATCTTGCCGGAACTTGACCCAACAACCAGAACAATCACGGTGCGATTCAAGGTTCTGCCTGTCGACAACAGTCTCTCCAGTGATTCGCAGTCAGTATGCCCTCCAGAATGTGAATTGCCAAGTTCTTTTTCAAGCTCGTTGGTCCCCGGCAGAATGATCAGGGTCCAACTTGAACAGGAACTTCAACAATCCGGCATCTGGGTTCCCATGAAAGCTTTAGCGCGGGGCCAACGAGGGCTATGGTCGGTTTTCGTGGCGAATCGGATGCCAGGCAACACGGCTTCTAAAGAGACGACCTTCAAACTCGAACGCCGAGATGTTGAAGTATTGATCATCGATGTGGAGCGAGTTTTAATTCGTGGAGAAATCCAAACCGGTGACTTGTTGGTGACGACGGGATTACATCGCCTCACTCCCGGTCAGATGGTCCAGATTTCAGACAACCGCTAACAGGAAACCCCATGTCCATTTCTGGCCTGTCCACCATTTTTTATCGCAACCCTCGCCTGTTGGCTTTGGCTTTATCCCTGATCCTGGTCGCGGGGCTGTCCTCGGCGATGATCATGCCCCGCATGGAAGACCCCTTGTTGGCCCCCCGCGCAGCCAGCGTGACGACGATCCTGCCCGGAGCCGACGCGAATCTTGTAGAGACTTTGGTGACGGAGAAGCTGGAAGACGAGATCAAGAAAATCCAGCAGGTTAAAGAGATTCGCTCGACGAGTCGCCTGGGAGTTTCGTTTATACAAATCGAATTGCTCGACTCCGTGACTGCCGCCGAAGCTCCCGCGATTTGGTCTCGAGTTCGCGGCAAAGTTGATGATGCCATCCTTCAGTTGCCTCCCGACGCGCTGCGACCAGAGTTTGAGCAGATCGACGTCAAGGCTTTCGCTATGTTGACGGCCATCAAGTGGCGTGGGACCGACGACATCAGCATGGCCGTTTTACGCCGCTGGGCTCGTGTGCTCGAGGAGCGTCTTCGTGCAAACCCCGGTACCGAAAAAACCGAACTGTTCGGCGATCCGGATGAAGAGATTGTGGTTCGTTTGGATCAAGAGGCAGCAGCGGCACTTGGGCTGATGGTCGCCGACATCTCACGGCAAATCTCAAACAGCGATGCCAAAGCCTCTGCCGGACAAATTCGTGGAATTGATGGCGATCTGTTGCTGGAAGTCCGTGGGCAAATCGATTCCCTTTCACGTTTGTCATCGACACCCATCCAAACCAATCGCGAAGGGGGAACGATTCAACTCTCCGACATCGCGACGTTGACCCGCAGTGCGAAAACTCCCCCCGATACCCTGGTGACGATAAACGGAGATCGGGCTGTCGTGGTGGGTGCCCTCGTGCGAAACGACTATCGAATTGACCATTGGACAAGGGAGGCTGAGAAGACTCTGCGAGACTTTTCCGAGGAACTCCCGCGAGGACTGGAGTTGGAGATCGTATTTAGCCAGTCCGGTTATGTTGAAGATCGCCTTTCATCGTTGTTGGGCAACCTGATGTTGGGCGGAGCCGCCGTGTTTGGTGTGATTCTGTTCTTGATGGGTTGGCGCTCGGCACTGATTGTCGGCTCGGCGTTGCCTTTGGTCTCACTGGTGGTCTTGGCGTGTTTGCGAATTCTCGACATCCCCATACACCAGATGTCGGTGACCGGGTTGATTATCGCCTTGGGATTATTGATCGACAACGCGATTGTGGTCGTCGACGAAATTGGCCAAGAGTTGCGTGAGGGGCACTCGGCCCTAGAGGCGGTTGGAAAAACCGTACAACTTCTCGCGATTCCGTTGCTGGGTTCGACGCTTACGACCGTTTTTGCTTTTGCACCGATTGCTCTCATGCCGGGGCCGGCGGGTGAATTCGTGGGAGCGATTTCCATTAGTGTGATCTTGGCCATCATTGCCTCATTTTTCTTGGCGATGACCGTCATTCCGGCTCTGGCTGGACTGGGAATCTCAGTGAAGGTCGATCGTAAATCGTATTGGTGGCAAACGGGGTTTCGCAATGCAACCCTGACGGATTATTGGTCGCGAGTTTTAGATTGGATGTTGCAGCGTCCAATGACTGGAGTCGTATTTTCAATCGGACTCCCGGTCGTCGGTTTTCTCGTCGCCGCACAATTGCCGGTTCAGTTTTTTCCTGCCGCAGACCGAGACCAACTCCATGTCGAACTCGAGTTACCATCGGGGGCATCGCTTGAAGAGACCGCCGCTTTGACGGCGTTGGTCAGCGAGGAACTTTACCAGGCTCCTGGAGTTCAAGCGGTCCATTGGTTCGTTGGCGAAAGTGTGCCGGTGTTCTATTACAATTTGATCCCCTCCCGAAAAAATTCGTCGCGCTATGCTCAAGCGATTGTCCAACGGGACACAGCCGAGGGAGGAGTGGCTTTTGTGCGCGACTTGCAGCGAACGCTGGATCAACGCTTTCCCCAGGCTCTCACCCTAGTTCGCCTTTTGGAACAAGGCCCCCCGTTTTATGCACCAATCGAGGTCCGGCTGTTTGGACCCGACCTAGACGAATTGCGGCGACTAGGGGAACAGGTTCGTTTGTGCTTGACAGAGACCGCAGGCATTGTGGCGACCCGTTCGGAACTCGAGGAAGTTCTCCTCAAGATCAACTTTGACATTGACGAATCGCAAACCCGCCTGTTGGGATTGGATTCGACGCAAATCGCACGGCAACTAAATGCAACTCTTGAAGGCTCCGTCGGTGGTTCCATTCTCGAAGGTACTGAACAAATTCCGATTCGTGTGAGGGTAGGGGACCGAGAGCGGGCAGACTTGCATCGTGTCGCCACACTGAGTCTATTGTCCCTGAGTCCGTTGACACCCAACCGCACTGCGGGTCAAGGTAAGCTGGAGGCGACAAGG
The DNA here is from genome assembly GCA_019636375.1 of Pirellulaceae bacterium. Taxonomy (GTDB): domain Bacteria; phylum Planctomycetota; class Planctomycetia; order Pirellulales; family Pirellulaceae; genus BJ22. The sequence goes on from JAHBXS010000001.1 coordinate 798,364, forward strand.
CCGGACTTTGCCGGCATTCCATTGGCGACCTTGGGGGAAATGAAACTGCAACCTGAAATATCGGGGATTCCTCGGTTCGACGGAAGACGGATGAATGAGGTGCAAGCTTTTTCAGCAGCGGGTCAATTGTCGGCTCCAATCTTGGAGGAATTTGAGGCCCGACTCAACGCATCAGGTTTTGAATTGCCACCCGGCTATTCTCTCCGCTACGGCGGAGAAGTTGCCAAACGCAATGATGCGATTGGAAACTTGATGGCCAATGTCGGAGTGCTGATGGTGTTGATGGTCGCCACATTGGTTTTGTCGTTTCAGTCCTTCCGCCTCGCGATTGTGATTGCAGGGGTAGCAGCATTGTCTGTCGGGCTAAGTATGGGAGCATTGTGGCTGTACGGTTTCCCATTTGGATTCATGGCGATTGTCGGGACGATGGGTTTGATCGGGGTGGCGATCAACGACTCGATTGTTGTCTTGGCGGCGATTCGTGGGGATCAACAAGCCCGCTTGGGAGACCGGAGGGCGATTCGCGACGTCGTCGTCCGTTCGACAAGGCATATTGTGGCCACCACGCTGACAACAACATCCGGATTCATGCCACTGATTTTGGCTGGGGGAGCTTTCTGGCCACCCTTGGCCGTTGCAATTTCAGGCGGGATTCTCGGAGCGACGATTCTCGCTCTGTTCTTTATCCCCGCGACCTACGCTCTGACACACCGCCAGCAGGATTCGCTTCGTTTCAAAATCGAGGGTCAACGCTAAACGAACATTGCATCGTTATTGCGGATCGCGCAAAAAAATCGGGGCGGAGGGATTTGAACCCCCGACCCCCTGGTCCCAAACCAGGTGCGCTAGCCAGACTGCGCTACGCCCCGAAATTAGAAAAAGTGATTTTACCAAGGTACCAAATCCTTGCAATGCCACTCTCATCCCTAACGACCGTCGCCGATTGAATGGGTTCGGGCAAAAACGGGGATTTCACGCTAGTCTTTTGCGATTTTCTCCAGGGATTTTTTCGCGGGGTCTTTTGCTGAAAACTCATTCCAAAAGAGAATTAGAGCCTACTTTTGTCCCAATTCTTGCCGTGTAAATCATCACGGCTGACGACAAAAAATAGCCTAGTCCCACACTGACAAAAACGTCGCTGGGCCAGTGGGCCAAAAAAGCGATCCGCTGAAAACAACCTAAACAGGCCATCAAGACGAACAACCAGCGGCCTCGTGGGTATAGATAACACAAGCCTACCGCTAACGCCGTGACCGACGCACTGTGTCCCGAGGGCATCGACTGAAGGTCCGAGTCGAGTCGGCGGTTTCTGACGCGATTCAAAACAGGAGAATCCGCATCGAAGAAAAAAGACGAATCGAGTTGCAATCCATGGTCTCGAATAGTGACAGGGCGGAGGCGAATGACGGAGTTCTTTAAAAGGAATACCGCCAGAGCGGTCAACAGAACGGCAACTGCGACTCGGCCGATTCCAACCCGGCGACTGGGGTCCAATATCCAGGCTGCCACCAAAATAACGACGATTCCAAAACCATGGGCAAAAAATTCGGACAACTGGACGCAGCGAGCGAGGTCACCGGGCAAATTACTTCCCGACAGATTCTCGGACAACCAAAAATCAAACGGGAACATCGCAACCCCGACTAGGCAAAACCCCAGCGTTGGCAAAACCACCCACGCAAGTACCTTCAGGAACTTTTGCCGAGGAGTTGTTGTTAGTTTTTCAGAATTCATGGTTTAATGATGGTCTTTTCGCGCGATTTTGCCAAGTAGTGTTTGAGTGTTTGTGTCATGCCGGCATGATCGAACCAAAATGTTTGTTTGCGATTGCCTCGCGACACACAGGTTCCAGCGGATGTACCATTCATCACCAATTTTCTCCGAAGGTTTGGTGTTGATTTTTGGACGATAACCTAGGGTTTACGTTCACAAATCTAAACAGAATTACACGTCTGGTTCAGATTGAAAAGTTGATCTTGGGTGAGATTATTGGGCAAAACTTTGCTGATCGCCGATCTTAGTTCGTTAAGACTTTGTCAAATATCACAGATGCGCTCAGCGAGTATTTCGGCTTTTTGGCACAAAACTGTGGGCTTTTGCTTCCGCCGCAATCTCGATTTATCTCTAATGAATCAGAAATCGCGGCGGTGATTGTGAGCGTGAATTTAGCGTTTAACGAGATGCCGAAAACTCGCATGCGTGAACCAGCCGGATTTGGTTTGACAATTGTTCGAAATACTAGCTTTCGGCGAGAAGGGGCGGGTTTTCGGGGTAATTTAGATTGCAGCAGACGGGGAAAAGGGTTAAATTCGGTGGGTGTCAATCAGACAAGAAACTCGTAACCATTCACGGAGTTAACGGCCACGTGGTTTTTCACTCCGTGAAATGGCGAACCCAGCGAAAGCGCAGGTCCTGGCAAACCGCTTGGATGAATGGTTCCCCATAGCGAGAATTGGTTGATGCTTTGGCTGAGTTCAACATTAGGGCAACGGAACTCGTCAAGAGTTTCGAGTCTAGTCGTGACGTACAAAAGTCTTGACGACTTCGGCTACCAAATCTAACCCGAATTCTTAATTTCGACAAAGCCTTAGGTTCCAACGGTGATACGGGAATGGTTACAGAAAATTGAAACGTCATCGAGTGATTCGACGTTACTCTGGCGGTGACTGCAGTGCGTTTGGTTTTACGGTGACGAGCGTGGAGTTGTGAAGGCGAGATTTGGGCCTCGACTAAGTTAGGATACGGGGTCGGCAATGAATGCGAGCGAGATTTGATGGGACGGATTTTTTTACTTGAGAATTCGCTGTTTTCAGCGGGCACCCACCATTTCGATTTGGTCGAATGCCTTGCACTCGGAGCCCGTTCGCTCGGAATTCCCGTTCATATTGCGTCAAACAAGAAGTTTCGCCCGGACACATCGAATTCAATTTGGAAATCTACGAGACCAACTTTTGCTGAAACGCTGTACCAGCCCTACAGTTCACTGGCGGGAATTCGTCAAATGCAGCGAGTTCCGCCCCTGGAAACGATCGGCCAGTCAAAGTCGCATTCACTCTGGCAACGCTGGAGGTCGTGGGCTCGTGGTCATCGTGAACAGTCCAAAATGGAACGCCACGTTGCGGGATTTGCGCGAGAGTGCGAGGAGTTTTTTCAATCGCACCCTCTGACTGACGGCGATCATGTGATCTTGCCCACGATCTCGGATTTGGAATTGTTGGGATCGTTGCGTTTTTTGAATGGGGATATGCACTCGCGTGGGACGACCTGGAGTTTCATCCTTCATTTCTGTGCTTTTTCAGGACGCCCGGAAAATTACCCGTCTCAGTTGAAGGCGTTGAGTGGATTGCGGGAACAGATTCAGGCAGGACTTGAGCAACTTCCATTTCATCAATTGCGATTTTTCGCCACAACGTCAGCATTGGTGGAACAATACAGCCGGCTGGGTCTGCCAAACGTTGAAGAATTTCACTACCCAGCTTCTGCCGAGTTTTTTGCTTCGACCTCAACGCCCGATAACAAGCCAATCCAAAACAGCCCTTTAAGATTCGTGGTTGCTGGGGGAGTGCGACGAGAAAAGGGGCAGGCTGAAATACTCAACGAACTTAACCGCTTGTTAGAAGTTGGAGAACCGGTAACCCGAAATGTCCGCTGGGTCTTCCAAGTTCCCCGTCGTGCGAAATGGCGAACACCCAAGCTAAAAATCCCGGAAAAGTTTCCGCCGAGTTCAGTAGAGTTTGCCCCTCATCCGCTCCCCAAGTCAGAGTATGTCGATTTGATCAAAGGGGCTGACGTTGGGATTTTATTGTACGACCGCGAAAGATATTTTGCTCGATGTGCGGGAGTGCTGGGGGAATTTTTTGCGACGGGGAAACCTGTCATTACGTCTGCAGGATGCTGGTTGGGGGATCAATTGAACACGGCAGCTCAAGATCACGCGCAGAATTTGCTGCGGCAATTTCCGATCGTACAAGAGTTCCCTGTCACGGGGATGACCTGGCTTACTAATAACGTTCCCCAGGCGGGTGGTGTCTGGTCGTACGACGGTACGGGACATCCCTTTGAAGCGACATTTGATGTTCACTCTGATACTGGCGGAATCGTCATTGAATTTGAGTGGCATTCTCCCAAGACGGCTGGCAGCCACTGTCAATGGGATTTGCTGGTCGGCGGGGCACCGGTAGGATTATCGCGAGTCGTTTCTTTCGATTCCAACCGCAAGAAGTCTCATCTGTTTTTTCCGGTTCCCGGCGGAGCCGAGCGAGTCACTCTGAGGCTGCAAAACTCTTTCGCGAGATCGACTCAATCCGTGCGACAGGTCAACGTTTACGGCCTTGGGCAAGAAGTTTCCGATTGTCCGATCAGCGCATGTGGCGTTGCGATTGCGACAAACGGTCAACTTGGGTTGGCGGTTCAAGAACTTCAGCGGCATTTTCGACACTATCAAGAAACTGCCAAAAACATGAGTTGCCTGTGGCGCGAGCGAAATTCGCCACAGGCATCATTGGGACAGCTTTTGACTGTTCCGCAGAAACAGATCATGACGGCTTAATATAAATCATCACTTTAGAACAATAGGGCAATCGTCGCACATGAACGTTTTGGTAGTGGGAGGTGCTGGTTACATCGGTTCGCACATGGTCCGTTTGCTTGAGCAGACAGGGCATCAGCCTGTCGTCTTGGATAATCTTTCGACAGGATTTGCTGAGTCGGTCCGTCAAACCAAAAGCTACATCGGGGCAATGGATGACCGAAAGTTGGTTGAGCAGATTTTGCGTGAACATCAAATCGAAGCCGTCATGCACTATGCGGCATGTGCGTTGGTCGGTGAGTCGGTAGTTGATCCGGCCAAGTACTACCAAAACAATGTCGTTGCCACGTTGCAATTGCTAGAGGCCATGCGGGCCTGTGATGTCCGGAAACTGGTCTTTTCAAGTACCTGCGCGACTTATGGGGTGCCTGCCAAGGTTCCGATTGACGAGCAAGAAAAACAGGAACCGGTGAATCCGTACGGATTTACGAAGTTGGTGATTGAAAAGGCGTTGGCCGACTATTCCGCCGCTTATGGTTTTGGCTACGCGACGTTACGATATTTTAATGCGTCGGGGGCGTCGCCTGCTGGGGACATCGGTGAGGATCATGATCCAGAAACGCACTTGATCCCTTTGGTCTTGCAAGTGGCTTTGGGACAACGCTCGCACATAACCGTGTTTGGTGACGATTGGCCGACCCCCGATCGTACCTGCATTCGCGATTATATCCATGTCGATGACCTAGCGACCGCTCATCTCGCTGCCTTACAGCGATTGGAGCATGGTACAGAAATCAAACTTAATCTTGGGACCGGGGTTGGGAACAGCGTTCGGGAAGTCATTGAAGCTTGCCGTGACGTGACGGGTTGCGATATTCCAGAGCAAATGGGTTCACGGCGAGCGGGTGATCCGCCTGAGTTGGTTGCGGATTCCAGTAGGGCGCAGCGGGAACTAAATTGGATTCCAAAATATAATGACATTCGCGAGATTGTCCGGACGGCTTGGAAGTGGCATCAGGCCCATCCGCATGGTTATCGGAAGTCTTAAGAGTATTGAACATCGTTCATGAAAAGGTTACTCTTGTCGATAGCGCTGTGCGGGAATGAAAATGGGTCCTGCAAAGTTGGGCCAAGCATCCTCAGGGCCGTTCCGGCAACGGCACCTGCCCCCATTTTACCCGGCGCTCGGTATAAGAAAAAATTCTCGTGATTTGATTGTTTGACAAGTGATATTGGCTGACGCATCCCAGTGGCCTTTTTTGGGCAGTTTGATTCTGTTGGGGTTCTTCGTCGGCATTCTGACAGGGATATTCGGGGTTGGTGGCGCTTTTCTGATCGTCCCTTTTTTGATAAGTCTAATGGGAGTCGATCCTGCTTTGGCCATTGGCACGACGATGGCCTTGTCATTGGTAACGGGGACTTACGGGTTCGCGGGGCATTGGCGTCTGAAGAATGTTGAGCCGGTTTCGGTGACGGTCCTGGGTTTGACCACTGCGCTTGCGACGGTGGGGGGCAAGTGGCTGCAAGACCAACTTCGATCCGCCACGGGAGATTCGTTTGAGGTCAGCATGAAATTGCTGTTGGTGGCTGTGGTGGTCCCGTTGGCGTGTTTGATGTGGTTCGCAGCTAAACGAGACGTTAAGCCTTTTTTGAGCAATCCTTGGTTTAAAATCCCGCCGTTCATTTCGCTCAAAAGAGCTGGACTCCAAGACGTCAGTTTGACCGCGATGCTGTTGTGCGGGATCGGTGTAGGATTGATGAAAGGGATGACGGCTATCGGTGCCGGGATCATTATTGTACCGGTCTTGATTTGGGTGGTCGGTCTACCCCCGTTGATGGCGGTTGGGACAAGTCTGGGAGCAATGATTGTCAGTTCGATTGCGGGCGTTTTGGTTTATGCTGCTAAGGGAGAGGTGGAGTGGAGATTTGTTGCGGCTCTCTTGATTGGAGGGTTATTTGGAACGGCTTTGGGATTGCGACTTGTTCAGCGAATCAACAATGCGAATCTAAAACGCTATTTTCCAATGATCTTGCTCTTAGTTGCCGCAACGATGATCGCCGAATTATTGCTTAGGCGCTAGGCTTTCGGCACTCGGCGAATAGTGAGTCGGGTTTGAAAACCCTTTCGGCAGATGCATCGAGTTCAAAAGAAGCGAACTTCTCGATGCGGCTAGTCGTTGCTGTACAACATTCGAACTCCTGAAACCCAACCCCTTCGCAGAGTTGCCGCAGGGAAAAGCGATCATACATCCAGCGATGGATTTCTCCGTTTTTCCGAAACATCGCTTCGTCGAACATTTGCATTACTTTTTTTCCCATGAGCAAACGAATTAGCCGTCGGCATAGCTTTTCCCTCCAAGGGGTCTCACGATTTGCGGGTTTTTGAGTTGACGACTTAGCTGTGGGTTGCGTCGATCCTTTGGCTTGCCGGCAATAGTCCAATTCCGCACCGATACGCGAACGAACAAAATGCTCCCGGTCCGGCCCCAATTCCGCCATATAGCGACCCATCATCCCGCCCGATTGTTGGCGGACGAGTTGATCGAGAAGTTCGAGCTTGATCCAAGCGTATTTCGCTTGTGCGTCTTCGTCGCCATCCCATGCTCTGCGTTGGAGACTTAAGTATAACTGAGCGATTCGCTCAAGATCGGGCACGACCACTCGCAAGATTCCTCCGGGTTGCAAGACACGAAAACATTCGCGAATCAACCGCCGTCCGTCGTCTGGTGCAAAATGTTCCAGGACATGTGAGTGATAAACCACGGCAAAACTATTGTCGGCAAATGGTAGCCCCTGAGAGACGTCGCACTTAAGGACTTGCGAGTCGTCGGAAACCAAATCGATGTTCACCCACTCGGAATGAAATCGTCGCCCACACCCAATATTCAAGTGAGGTTTCGCAGAAGAAAACTTTCGATGCTCGGCAACCGCTTGTTGAGTTTGGGTCATGTGGTTCATTTCTTCACCGCGATTCGCCCCGTGTAATCGATTCGATTCAAGAAAATTTTGATTTGATGGTTCTTAAAATACTCATCAACCGCTTGTCGACATCCTTGCCAATGCCCGTAGTCGTCAATGATTAGAATTCCCCCAGAAACCAATCGAGGGAACAGTATTTCCAACTCGCAACGTGTCGACTCGTACCAGTCGGTGTCGAGTCGCAATACGCTGATCTGATCGGGCACACGCTGCGAAAGTGTTTCTTCGACCGGGCCAACAACATAGTTGATTTTTGCTGCTGGATAACCCGTAGACTCGATATGTCGTTGAACTTCGGGGAGAGAACTGACGCACCAGACGCCTTGCGGATCATCCCGTTCGTGTAGTTGAAGAAGCACCTCGGCAGTTTCACCACAAAAGTCTACATCGCGATTTGTGGGCGGCGGCATCCCCTCGAAGGTGTCATATAGCCAAAGTTGACGCCTTGTATCCGCGTGTTTCACCAGAGTTTTTGCGGCAGCATGCATACTCCCGCCCCGCCAAACGCCACACTCCACAATGTCGCCGGGAATATCTTGCTCAACCACATAGTCAATCGCGCGGATCAGGGCCATTAGGCGTTCGGGAGAAGTCATCGTCGTCGATTGCGTGGCGTCAATGAGGTCGCGTTCCCACTCTGTTGAGTCAGGAAAACGAACGGCGAGGTCCGGAGTGAGCGGAGCAGATTTTCGTTTCGAGCGACGACGAAAAAGTTTAGGCATCATGCGTTCGCGCTTCCTCCCACGCGCAGTGAACTTGACGACAATAGTGGCGGTGTGGCACCAAAGCCTTCGATTTTGGCTCCGTTTCCAGAGGATTAAGCTAACAAAACGGTGCATTTTGGTAAACGCGATTGTTGCAGGATGCGGATAGTGCCAGCACTTTTTAGCGTGGCTTGTTTTCGCAAGTTCGATTAAATTTTGAAGTTCAGTTTTCGCCAAAATCCTCAACAACTGACAACTTGCTTGCACAGCAATCACTCAAATGTAATAGGGAAACATGTATCGGAGGGGGCGAAAAAGGCGTTTGATTCTGACCCTAAATTTTTGTTCGAATCGTTCATAAGATGGCTTTCGAGATTCCCATCGCATTTTGCATCTATAATCGCCCCGAGCCTACGGAGCGGGTTTTTCAGGCGATTCGGAGAATGCGGCCCCAACGTTTGCTGATCGTTGCAGACGGACCAAGGTCTGGAGATTCGCGAGACGAGCAGGCAGTGGAGCAAACGCGTGCGGTCCTGCAGCAAATCGATTGGCCCTGCGACGTCTCAATTGCGGCAGCCGAAACAAATCTCGGCTGTCGCCAGCGGATCGCAACTGGACTCGATTGGGCCTTTTCAATGACCGAGCGGCTGATCATTCTGGAAGACGACTGCCTGCCGCACGAATCGTTCTTTAGCTTTTGTCGCGACCTCCTTGAACATTATGCGGAAGAATCGCAAGTGATGATGGTCAGTGGAGATCGTTTCGTACCCGAAGAATTGACGCCGGGCAAATTCTATTTTTCGCGTTGGACCCATATTTGGGGTTGGGCGTCATGGCGGCGGGCGTGGCAGTCTTTCGACACCTCGCTTGAGAGTTGGCCTGAAGTTCGCGTGCAAAATCGGTTGGCCGATTTGGCAACGGAAGCCGAAGCCGAATTGTGGCGTCCCGTGTTTGACCGAGTTCATCGCGGCGAGATAGATACTTGGGATTTCTCCTGGCAGTTTTCCTGTTGGGCTCAAGACGGCCTCGTGGCGATCCCGCCGCGAAACTTGGTGACGAACATTGGCTTTGGTACGGCGGCGACCCACACCCGCGACGCCAATTCCAAATTGGCAAACCTTCCAGCCTATCCGCTTCGCACCTTCGAGTACCCACGCAACATCGAACGAAACCTTGCCGCTGACCGCTGGACACACGAGCATATTTTCTCACCGGCGTTTGCAGGGCTTCACGAACATCCGCCGCATCAATCTCGCAAAAATCGCTGGTGGAAATTTTGGAAAAAATCGAGACGGCAGCGAGCAGAATCAGTAACCCAGTGAACGATGTCATGAGGCAATCTGCGCTCGCAAAGCACACACCCCGCATCTTGGTCGTCGCTCCCTATGCGACCGTCGCTCCGCATTTTGAAACCGAATTGGAGTTGGTCGAACGGCATTTAAATCGGGGAGACGCTGTAAGTTGGTTGGCGTGTACCGGCGGACTTTCTAATTGCGACTTCAACCCCAGCGGCGATTCAAAAAAATGCCACGAGTGTGCCTTGCGTCGCCAGCATGGTTGGTCGTTGCTCGGCGGTGAAATTGAACGATTGGAATTGACGCAAGACTTAATCGACATTCGTGAATTTTCGAAAATTTCGGACATCGAGACGTTGAAAAAATTTCGCTATCGAGGCTTCGATGTTGGCTATGCGGTTTTGAGTTCCCTCGTTAGCGTCGTTCGTGATCCAGCCCCCGATCTGAATGCACATCGTGAATTGTTGAACGCATTTTTCTTGAATGCCGTGTCGGTTTATGAAACGGTACGCAAATTCTTATCGGCCAATCCGGTTGATCGCGTCTATGTGTTTAATGGTCGGTTCGCGGCAATGCGAGCGGCCTTTCGAGCCGCCGAACATCAGGGGGTTGATTGCCAAATCCACGAGCGGGGTGCTTCAATGGAGCTTTTTCAATTGTACGACAATCATTTGCCGCACGATCTAGCAAGGATTCATCAGCGAATTGAGGAGGCTTGGGAACAATCACCAAATCCAGACGAAAAACATCGTGTGGGCGAGAAATGGTTCCGTGATCGTCGTGATCGGGTTGAAACGAATTGGCTGTCATTCACGAAAGGCCAAGAGACCTCGCGTCTTCCCACCGAGTTTGCCCATGATCGACACAACGTTGTGATATTCAATTCTTCTGACGATGAGTTTGTGGCGATTGGTGACAGTTGGCAAGGGACACTTTACTCAGATCAATTATCAGGGGTTCGAAAAATCTGTGAATCGCTTCAGGCCCGAGATCCGGCGATCAAAGTCTATCTCCGAATGCACCCCAACTTGATTGGCGTCCTAAACGAAGTCACCTCCCAAATGCGAGCCCTAGAATACGACAACCTCACGATCCTCCCTCCCGAAGATCCAGTCGATACCTATGCCCTGATGGACGCCGCGCGAACGGTGGTGACTTTCGGGTCGAGCACGGGGATCGAGGCTGTTTACTGGGGACGCCCGTCGGTTCTTTTGGGCCCTTGCTTTTATGAGAAATTAGGTGGAACCTATCAGCCGCACGATCATGACGAGGTTGTCGAATTATTATCGCAGCAGTTGGAACCCTTGGATTCGTTGGGAGCCCTCAAGTACGGCTATTGGATGGGAAGCCACGGAATCAAGTTCGACTTTTTCGAACCCGAATCTTGGTACCACGGACGTTTCAAAGGCGAAGTGGTGTACGCCAAAAAACCTAAGCTCACTCGTTGGCAAAAAGCACGCGTTTGGCTTGGGCTCGAAAAAAATCCGCAACTCAATGAGCGTCTTGAGACGCTTCAAAACCGGCAAACCCTTATCGGCAATTGATCGACTATCCGAGGCGGTCCGCAAATAAGCAACATCATAGCCGCCGAATCTAAAGCGCAGAATCAAGTCAATCGTATAGGCTCCGCACCAATTCTGGTGCATGAAAGCCGTACACGAGGACTTGCTGTACTATTTCAGATCAAATTCCGCCCGGCCTACCAGATGCGAATACGTTCGGCTACCGGTTTGAAAAGACCATCGGTTTCTTTAACATCAAACGCTTCGTAAAAAGCGTCAATGTTCGTGACGGGGCCGTTCGCGCGGTAGTGCGATGGAGCGTGGGGGTCGGTCGCCAAGCGTTTCACCATTTCCGCATCACGGTACTTCCGCTGCCACACGCGACTCCAGCCGATGAAAAACAGTTGATCACCGTTCCAGTCTTCCAACGACTCTTCAGGTTTTCCCTCGCGAGCAATTTTGTAAGCTTTGTAGGCAATCGCCAAACCTGAAAGGTCGGCGATGTTTTCGCCGAGCGTAAAGGCACCTTTGACATTCATGCCAGGGAGCGGTTCATATTGATCGTATTGAGCGATCAATCGCTTGGTGAGACTTTCGAATGCCTGACGGTCATCGTCGGTCCACCAGTTTCGCAAATTGCCATCCCCATCGTAACGGCTTCCTTGATCGTCAAAGGCGTGACTGATTTCGTGCCCAATCACAGCCCCAATTCCACCATAGTTCAATGCGTCAGGCCCATTCAGATCAAAAAACGGCGGTTGCAAAATCGCTGCTGGAAAGACGATTTCATTGAGGGGTGGATTGTAATAAGCGTTGACGGTTTGCGGAGTCATCCCCCATTCGGTGCGATCAACCGGCTTGTTGAGTCGGCTCGTCTGTCGGTTGCTTTCGAATTGGGCCGAGCGGATCACATTTCCCACCAAATCATCTGGCTTGACCTCTAAACTCGAATAATCTCGCCACTTGTCGGGATAGCCGATTTTGGTGGTGATCTTGCTCAATTTATCTTTCGCTTGGGCTTTGGTTGTGTCCGTCATCCAAGCAAGCTCGTCAATACTTGAGTCAAATGCAGCCAACAGATTTTTAACCAACTCGTTCATGCGAGCCTTGGCTTCCGGCTTAAAATATTCGGCAACATACAACTCGCCGACCGCCTCACCTAGGGCTCCTCCGATGAGATTGATACTTCGTTTCCAGCGGGGTTGTTGTTCGGGAATCCCGGCCAATTGCTTTTCGTGGAACTCGAAATGAGCCAATTCGAATTCACGAGCGAGGAACGGTGCAAAACGGTCAAGGACTCGGAACTGCAAGTAGTTTTTCCAAGTGGCCAATTCCACACTGTCGATGATACCATCAAGTTTTTCGAAGTAGCTGGGGGTCAGGACGTTTACCTCTTGGGCCTCGCCGACACCTGCTGCGTCGAGCATTTTCGCCCAGGGTAAGCGACTTGAAAGGGTCGTCAACTCACCGACGCTAACTTTGTTGTAAGTTTTTTCAGCGTCTCGCATTTCGACTCGCGACCATTGTGCTTCGGCTAATTTGCTTTCCAGCGCAAGAATATTTTCCCCAGGTCGCTCATCCATCTGAGCCAATTCGAATAGGCGATTGATGTAGATGACCAAAGCGGCCTTGTCTTTCAAATACTTTTCGTCATCTTTCAAATAATAGTCGCGGTCGGGAAGCGTCGTTCCCATCCCAACGATATTGACCAGATAGCGGGATGGGTTTTTGCGATCCACGCCAACAAAGGCTCCAACGGGAGAACGCACGCCATTGCTACCCATTCGACCTGCATGAACCCAGAGGGCTTCCTTCGAGTCGATTTCGGCAACCTCCCGCAGCATTCCCACAATTGGGTTGATCCCCAATTGATTTGCCAACCCTTCGTTCATGGCAGCACGATAAAAATCTGCAACCTTTTGGGCATTAGTTCCTGGTTTATGTTGGACCTCCATTGAGCCCACAATGATCGCTTGAATTCTTTCTCGCGAAAGGTCGTCCAGTTGAATGAAGGAGCCGTAATTAGACTTGTCACTGGGGATTTCAGTATTTCGCAACCAACTGCCGTTGACGTACATAAACAAGTCGTCTTGTACCCGCACCCCTTTGTCAAAGGTGCTTAGATCAAGCGGAGATTGAGCTTGGCAAAGAGTCGCCGCTGAGAACAAAAATAAAGTGATGGCACAAAGCCTTGTTAACCCGAACATGATTTCCTCTTTTTAGCAAAAACCGGTTACTTCCCGTGATGACTGACAATCACCGCTACATTCAAAATTATCGCGATTTCGCGACAACTTTAAAGCGGGTAGTTGCGTTGAATTTAGCCTGAGCTGGACAGGGAATATCGTCCTAGCCGATTGCAGGTAAGGGCAGGGCGATAATAATGGACGGCTCTTCAAGCGAGCGGCGAAATTTCCCCTGAAAATCGGCCTTGGCTTCCAGTTTGTGATTCGTACTTTTCTCGACATCCACAGATTGAAAGCCTACGCCACGGGTAGATTGTTTCCTAACGCTCACCTAATTTTTCATACTCGACTTAAAGGACAAAAGATTAAATGAGTGAACCGATTATCAGCGTGTCGGGATTGCGAGGCATTGTCGGCGACAGCCTTACGCCGTTGATCGCGTCGCAGTACGTAGCCGCGTTTGCGAGCGGTCTTCCCCAAGGGGGCTCGATTGTCGTGACTCGCGACGGACGAGTGAGTGGCCCGATGTTGGCTGGCGTCATCTGCAGCACGTTGCAAGCTTGCGGATTTGATGTGCTCTACGCCGATGTCGCCGCGACGCCGACGACCGGGGTTTTGGTCCGCCAACTAAAAGCTGTCGCCGGAATTCAAATTTCGGCCAGTCATAATCCTCCCCCTTACAATGGCATCAAACTGTTTAGCGCTGATGGTCGCGTCATTTCGGCGATAGCCGGGCAGCGTGTCATCGATGACTACAGGGCGGAGCGAGCAAACTTCTGCGGTGTCGATCAACTGGGTAAACTCTCCGACGTGAAGGACACCATGACGGCCCATCTTCAACGGGTTCTCAACACGGTGAACCGCGAGCGGATTCGAAAATGTAATTTCCGCGTAGTCCTAGACAGCAATCATGGAGCGGGTTCAGTTCTCGGGGGGGGGCTCCTGGAAGAACTCGGTTGCCAAGTCGAAATTCTCGGAGGAACTCCCGACGGTTTATTCGCACATCCGCCTGAGCCCACAGCGAGCAACCTGCAGTCAGTCGCTGAAAAAGCCCGTTCAATAGGTGCCGATGTCGTTTTTTGCCAAGACCCCGATGCAGATCGCTTGGCTGTCATCGACGAGAACGGCACCTACATTGGAGAAGAATATACGCTGGCCCTGACACTTGACCACGCCCTTTCGCAAATCGACGCAAGCGGACGATCGGTAGTGACAAACTGTTCATCCAGTCGGATGTCTGCCGACATCGCTAAACGTCATGGTGCGAAATATCAAATGAGCGCCGTCGGCGAGGCAAATGTCACTCAAAAAATGCTCGACACAAACGCCGTTTATGGAGGGGAAGGGAATGGTGGTCCAATCGACCCGCGAGTCGGCTACGTTCGCGACAGTTTTGCCGCGATGGCCCAAATCCTCGATTCCATGTCTGCGTCGGGAAAACGCGTTTCAGAATTAGTAGCCGGTTTGCCGCGATACGAAATTCATAAGACAACCTTGCCCCTTCCGCAACAATTTGTGCCGGCCTTGCTCGATCAACTTGCAGTTGAGTTTTCAGACGCGAAAGCGGATCGTCAAGACGGTTTGCGACTTGATTGGCCCAATCGCTGGTTGCTGGTGCGACCAAGCAATACTGAGCCGATCGTACGAGCAATCGCGGAAGCTAATGATCTAGCTGACGCTCAAAACCTTTGCGAACGCACGGCAGAAATCGCTCGGGCGCTTGCGAAGTGAGAGTGATCTTAAGACAATTTTCGATGAGGACATAAAGCACGATGACAAATCAAAAAGTCTTACAGGTCGAAAAACTACCCGATGGCTCGATCCGCCGCTCGATTTGTGAACGGCCTCTGAGTCCGTTGCAGGACGGATTTGTACGTGTGCGGGTGGCCTATTCTGCCCTTAACTTCAAAGACGCCTTGGCAGCCACAGGCAACCCCGGTGTCGCAAAACATTTGCCTTTAGTCCCCGGCATTGACGCGGTTGGAGAGATTGTCGAAGGAGAATCGCGGTTCTCGACCGGTCAATCTGTAATGGTGGCTCATCCAGATTTTGGAACGGCGGTCGATGGCGGTTTCGCTCGATTTGTGGATGTCCCCGATACTTGGCTCTATCAAGTTCCCGAAGGGCTTTCGAATTTGGATGCAGTCACGTTGGGAACCGCTGGTTTTACGGCGGCTCAATGCGTTGAAGGATTGGTGAAAGCCGGGATTTCTCCAGATTCCGGAGACATCGTCGTGACAGGTGCAACTGGCGGAGTGGGCATTTTCGCGGTCATGTATTTGAAACAACTCGGCTTCTCCGTCGTGGCCTCGACGGGAAAGTTGATTCGTGAGGCAGAGCTAAAAAGGTTAGGGGCCGCCCGAGTTGTCCATCGCGATGAAATTATCGACGAAAGCACGCGACCACTTTTGACTGCCAAGTGGGGTGGAGCGGTAGACACCGTTGGCGGCAAGACTTTGTCGAGCATTATACGGAGCACGAAACCGCATTGTGTTGTGACCGCCTGCGGCCTTGTCGGCGGGCACGAGTTGAACCTGACGGTTTACCCCTTCATTTTGCGCGGAGTTTCACTGATTGGAATCGACTCGGCTCTGGTCAGTGCGGCGGACCGCACTGCTTTGTGGAATAAAATGTCAAAAGAGTGGCGACTCGGCGATGTAGAGTCGTTGGCAAATGTGATCGAAATCGAAGGCTTGGAAAACGCGATTGAAACGATTTTGCAAGGCCAAGTATTTGGGCGGTATGTGATTAAGTTGTCCTAAGCGAGTGGCCAAGCGAGTATGAGTTTTTGGAAAAACAAAATTGTGGTCGTCGTCGGAGGCTCACATGGGCTAGGCCGAGAAATCGCGCGGGAACTGGCCGCCCAAAGTGCAGTTGTCATTCTGGTCGCTCGAACTGAAGAAACCCTGCGATCAGCCGCTGCCGCAATTCGCGAGGAAACTGGATGCGAAGTTGCATGGCGAATTGCCGATGTTACCGACGCACAACAGGCGGCGCAGGCGATTTCTTCCATTGTCAACGAGCGAAGTGGCATTGATGTGCTCGTCAACGTTGTGGGAGTTTCATTGCGGACAAAACTCGCAGAAACAACTCCAGAGACCTTTAAAGCTCAGATGAATCTGAACTTTTTTACCGCCGTTAATTGCATCCAAGCGGCTTTGCCTACTTTGATTTCACGTCGTGGTTGTGTCATTAACATTGCGAGTCTCGCGGCGAAAACTCCTTGGCCACTGGTCGGCCCCTACGTTACAAGCAAGGCCGCCTTAGCTGCCTATTCCAATCAATTGAGATTCGAGATACCCGAGTTGGGAACGGTTTTGCTCGTTTGTCCTGGCCCGCTACGCCGTTCTGATGCAGGCTCGCGGTACATGGATTCTGCCAATGGACTGGGCGACGCCGCCGCGGCGCCCGGTGCCGGAGTCCGCTTGTCTGGATTGGACCAGCGCAAATTAGCTGGCGAAATATTGCGCGCCGCGTCCAGAGGCAAACGGGAACTTATCCGTCCCTGGCGGGCAAAACTTCTATTCTGGGCCGATCATTTCTCTCCACGATTTGCCGATTGGCTCCGCCGCCGCTTCAACAAGAATTAGCGGCATTCCGGCCGTAGATTTTTCGTTTCGTACGATCGTAGCAAGTGTAGAATTGTCAACGACTACGGTTGATTTAGGCTTAGCTCGAATTCACAGACCAGTTCATTCAGGGCCTCAAAAATAGAAGCATCGTTTGTCCAAAAGTCGAATAACTCTCCCTCCCAGTTGTAAAGGGTTGCTCGGTCATTTGGAAGATACAGATAAGCATTCCATTGAAACCTACACGCTTTTCCATAGAGCGCGACGGCGAACTCGATTTCGTCGGGCGCAAACAAGTGCCCTGGAGCATCAATCAAAAATCTCGATTCAATTGCAAGGCCTCGGAGTGAATTCATGACGAGCATTTCGGATGGCCGATAGAGTGGCCAATCCGTGATATGAACGAGCTTTTCTGCGTTTACAATCCGAAAATATTGGCGAAGAAATTCAGCATTTGAAAGTGGAGCATTTGGAACGCGGAATTGAAGATAATGGCGAGGCAACCTCGGATTACCATAGGGTTCTGGAGTGACGCAATGCTCCGACTGCCACTGACTGATTTCATTCAACGTCATGCATTTCATGAGACAGGTTCGATTGGGTTTAGCAGGAATTTTTGGGGCACAAAATTCAGAGGACCAAACGTTTTCAGGAACCATTATGGCTTCGGGCGAGCTGTTCAAGAGAGCCTGAGGGTCGTAAGCCATCGGCACTACAATCCCGTTGGCGTCGGTCCGAAACTCGACTTTGCCACTCTGATCATAGGTCATACTGGTCAAATCGCCAAACGCAAAAGGTAACCGTTCACAGAATTTGTTCGATTTGCTTGAAAATGGCGGAATGTTGGAGTACACACTTTAGCGTGTACTCCAACGATCTCGTGAACGGTTACGAGTCTGCCGACATTGTGGGGCAAAGTACGTGACACGAGAGGCAGGAATGCCCATGATTTCGAAAACTCAAGGCAGCGGAGGCAAACCCAGTTCATTTAGAAATTCGTTGTGCTTGGCGGTTGCCTGCTGGATCGATTCCTCGAGTTGAACCAGTGATTTGTGCGTTGCTGAAAGGTCAATCTCCTCCTCGGCCACCGCAGTGCTGATGTAGCGGGAGATGTTCAGATTGAAGTCCTCTTTGGCGATTCGCTCCATGCTGACTCGCTTCGAATAGCGGTCTTCTTCCTTGCGGAACTGATAGGTGTCGATAATCTTGGTGATGTGTTCTTCTGTAAGCTGGTTCTGGCGTTTGCCTTTGACAAAATGCTCGGCGGCATTGATGAATAGTACGTCGTCGGGTTTCTTGCACTTCTTCAGGACGAGAATGCAAACCGGAATGCCGGTGGAGTAAAACAGATTGGCAGGCAGGCCGATGACCGTGTCGATATGACCGTCGTTGAGCAGTTTGGTGCGGATGCGTTCTTCGGCACCGCCTCGAAACAGCACACCATGCGGCAGGATGATGGCCATCACGCCTTCGTCTTTGAGGAAGTGGAAGCCGTGCAGCAGGAACGCAAAATCGGCAGCGGACTTGGGGGCCAGGCCATGGCTTTTGAAACGGACATCGTCGGCGAGGGCATCAGTCGGTTCCCAGCGGTAGCTGAACGGTGGATTGGCCACTACGGCGTCGAATAGGGGCTTTTTGGCGGGGTTCAGTTCCCGCATCATGTCCCATTCGTTCAGCAGCGTGTCGCCGTGAAAGATTTCGAACTCGGAATCCTTCACGCCATGCAGCAGCATGTTCATGCGGGCCAGGTTGTAAGTGGTGATGTTCTTTTCCTGTCCGAAAATCTTGCCAATGCCGTTTGCTCCCATTCGCTTTCGCACGTTGAGCAACAACGAGCCGGAGCCGCAGGCGAAATCGAGCACACTGGCGAGCCGGTCTTTTTTGCCGGTGGCTGGTTCCTGGCTGTCAAGCGTCACGATGGCAGAAAGAATGTCGGAGATTTGTTGCGGCGTGTAGAACTCGCCCGCCTTCTTGCCCGAACCGGCGGCGAACTGGCCGATCAGGTATTCGTAGGCATCGCCCAGGGCGTCGATGTCGGTCGAGAACTCGTTTAACCCCTCGGCGATTTTCTGGATGATGGTGCAGAGCTTGGCGTTACGGTCTTCGTACTTCTTTCCCAGCTTGTCGGAGCCGAGATTGATCTCGGAGAACAGCCCCTGAAACGTACTCTCGAAGGATTCCGTCTCGATGTACTTAAATCCCGCCTGCAACGTGTTCAGCAGTTCGCCGTCTTGGGTGCGAGCCATATTGGCGATGCTGCTCCAGAGATGCTCAGGCTTGACAACATAATGCACCTTGCGCCGCATCTGTTTTTCGAACTCTCGAACGTCCTTGGGATTTTCGGCGTACCAAACAGCCAGCGGCACAATGCGCTCGTCACCATTGACCTTGGGATAATCCCGCCCCAGTTCCTTCTTGGCGGCGGTTTCATAGTTGTCCGAGAGGTACCGCAGAAACAGGAACGACAGCATATAATCGCGGAAATCGTCCGCGTTCATCGCTCCACGCAGGTCGTCGGCGATTTTCCAGAGGGTATTGCCGAGTTGTTTTTGGTTGGTATCGTTCATGGATGGCTAAATCAGTTCTGAAAACTTTCGCAATTCTGCGACGGTCTGAGCCAGACCTTGGGACTCCAACGTCTCCAAATACTCGCTGACTGTCTTTGGTTTTTTCTTCAGACTTGCTCGATGTCGCTTCGCTGCCGTGCAGACGATGTTGGGAGCCAAATCAAGCTGATACTTCAGGAACTCGTCAGGATGGAGAGTTTCGATTCCAAAAGGCTGAAGACTTGCAGCAGGAAAGTGCTTTTGATTAAAGGTCACAATGACATCTGCTCCAGCGCGAATGGCGGCTGCCAAAACGTGGCGATCCTTTTCGTCGGGCAGGCTGATGGCCGGAATCAAATCTTCAAAACCCGTTACCAGGCAATCGCGGACATGAGCATCCATCAGATCGCGTGTCCGCTTTAGTTGTTCAGCCGTAAGATCGGATCGGTTTTTCAGTAGACTACCGATCCACTCGTCGTGAATCATGGAACTCCACTTCGCCCGGTACAAATCCAGCACGGCCAAATGCATTAGCAAATCACGCAGCGGTGCGGGATAGAGTACGCAGGCATCGTAAACGACCGTGAAGTGACTCAAGCCTAATACCCCATTTCGAGATCTTCGGCTTGCTGTGTCAGTTTTTCCAAAGTCTCCAGTCGCTGCCGATCCATCGTCTTTTTGTAATCCATCAGATCTTGAAACTGAATTCTACGATGGGTGCCAACCTTGCGATGCCGGATGACATTCTTTTCCAGTTGCTCGATCAAAAATGGGCGAGACACATTGAGAATGTCAGCCGCCTGCTGGGTGGTCAACTCGGCATGAATGGGGATGATCGTAACGGCGTTTCCTTGCGACATTTGCGTAAGAATATCGTTCAGCAAACGAATGGCGGAAACAGGAATCGATACTGTTTCCTCTTCGCCAGCCTCGTTTTCAGTACGAATTCGGAGCTTGAATTCCTTGCGTGTTACTCCGCGGCTCAGAAATCGCGCCAGACGGCGAGAGCTCTCTTGTGCCAGAGCCGCTTCCTCCGGTGTTGGAGTCAGGGCTTCGGATCGTTCGTCAAGTATGTTTGCCATTTGCTGCCTTTCTTGTCTGCCAGCACGCAGATCATTCGTTTCAATCCCAATTCTATCGTCCAAACGCAACAAACGCAATAGTCGAAGCGAAAGAAAACGCCGATTCAGACGCCATTCCATGCAATTTTTACCGAAAACTGCAATTTTCAGGCCCATAGACAACTAGGCCGGACAGTTCATGGAACAACGACCGTCGATGGGAACAGCTGCTGCATCAGGCCTCGTTTGTGGGTCTTGAGGACTTCGACCTTTTGGGGTGCGGCGGCCATGAAGTTTTTTCAATCAGAAGGTTGTTTTTCCAGCTCCGTTGGGGCCAGCAATGATGATTTTTTTTGCTTATTCCGAAACAGTCTCTGAAGATGGAAAAAGTTGCTCCCACCAACCCAACCTTGTCTCCGGCCTAATGGGCGGATTCTTCAACTTCTTTGGCGAATGCCTCGGCGTCTCGCGGACGAATCAAACGGACATGATATTCCCGAAACAGAGGCTCAATATGCTCGGAGATTTCACGCTCTTGTCGTTCATCTTCTTGGGTTGAAACAACAATCAATTGGTGCTGCTCACCGTTGATGCGATTTTTACTAATTAGATCACCATCGATAGCCATGTTTCCAGCTTGATTCTCGGCCCTCCGACCCGGAATAAAAATATGTGGTTTGACCAGATTTACCACGCCGTTACGGTAAGCATAGGGGACTTCCATCTTACGTTTTCTTAAGGGGACAACGATTGGAGGTGGATTCCATATCTTCTTTGATTTTGACAGACGATCAAAGGCATCACTGAGCGCGGGAGGAAGAACCCGAGCTGGAGTCGTATCAGTGGTTTTAATGCCTACTTGCTGATCAACCAGCTCAGCGAACAGTCGCTCGAAATCCTGGTCAATATCCTTAATCTTTGCAAGTCGCGGCTCGGTCAAGCGAAAATCATTGGCTCGCGAGGCGGCAAAGTTTGCCAGATCGTGTTCCGTCAATATCTCGCGCAAACTCCCCTTCACGCGACTGACCAGACTATACCCGTTAAGCTTCAGATTCTTGAGGTCACCCTTGCTGGCATGAAACAACTTCCGCACACGTGACAGGTTATTCGTCAACCGCACCCGAACGTCATGCGGATCAAGACATAATAAAATCAGACCTACATTGACCGCCTCGGCTCGAAACCGATCGGGACAATACTGTACGACACTATAAAAAGCTCTCGACATTGTTATTCACCCTTTGCACCAAACCACGGTGCGGCTACGTCGATCCATTTCTCAACATGATCGGCCACGAAAATGGCCCGGCGACAAATCAAATCCACCCACGCTCGGCGGGACTCCTCCGTCACCTGCCATTCAACGGGAACGGTCGCCACAATGGCACTTGCTGTTTCTTCGTCCATCTCGCGTAGCCGAGAACAGCACTCACCAATTATATTCTGCCTGAGCTTGCCTTTGAACTCCGGGAAAAGTCCGTACAAATTGTCGTCTTTTACCTTACCAATGTATGCTAGCTTGTGGCTCAATTCTTCTCCGCTACGGATAAAACACAACCCGTGGTCCATGGCAATGAGGCGGCGTTTTCCTGCTTCAACGCCTTCAGTAGTGAGGAAAACGTTATCGTAATTTGGTTTCCGAGCGGTCAGATCATAATGATGGCGATCGCAATTGAGTGTCCAGGTGTCAAAAACGATCAACCGAGTAATGTCGTCCGGATTTACAATTTGATCGAGTTCAGCTTCTGATTTGCCCCAAGGCCCGCCGCTCATTGCTTTAGCGGCAAAGGCTGGCCCTGGTTCCGACTTTTCCCCTCGGGGGAGATCAAACTCGTCATCTGCCTCTAAAACCAAGATTGCGATTTCAAAGGTGCTCAGCCCGAACCAATGTGCCAAGTGTGTTCCAACCCAATCGGTGGCCAATACATGCGGCCCTTGTCGATTGCCCAAGGGCTTGATGTAAGCACGCCCCGCGTCGGTCATGACTTCGGTTGCGCCAGTGCTGGTATCCGCAGAACCGGCGACCGAGATCAGGTGTGTGGGATTCCAGTTCGATTCATACTGCCAAGGCATACCAATCAAGCCTCCACCGAGGTTGGAAACAGTTGCTGCATCAGGCCGCGTTTGTGGGTCTTGAGGGCTTCGAACTTTTGGGTTTCGGCGGTGATCAGGGCGTCGAGGCTGCTCAGGCACGAGGCGATGCGTTCTAGTTCGTCCTTGTCGCGGGGAATGACCAGCGGCATCTCAGTCAGCGTGGACAAGACGATGTAAGGCGTGTTGCCGTCTTTCTTCTCAAGCTGAATGCGCGCGGGCAAATAGCGGTCGAGAAGGTACCGGAGGAAGACCACGTTGGCCTCGAACTCCTGCAACACATAGGTCCGCTGATAGGCATTGAACTTTCCGATGTAGTGATGGATGTAACCAAGATATGCACCATTTCCTGCAACCAGCAGCGCCTCACCTTCAAATGCGTAGCGGTCGATTTGGTAGTAGTTTCTCGCGCAGGTGTAGAACCTGTATTGTCCATTTTCTACCATCGCGTTGGCATCAAGTTTCCCGGTCTTGAAGCTTTTCACAACATCGCCAAGTAGCTTGGGCTCCCACTCTCCAGCGTTTTGGAATTCGGGGAAGCGGAGGCGGGGTTGGGTTTCGCCTTCGCGGGGGAAAAGCTGCTGCATCAGCCCTTTTTTGTGGGTCTTGAGCGCGTCCACTTTCCGACCTTGCAACTCAATCAACTCGTCCAACGAACTCAAACACGATGCAATCTTTTGTTGCTCGGCTGGCTTAGGAGTAGGAAGTTGCAGCTCTGAGAACTGCGCGTAGCTGATCATTTTGCCATCGCGCAGACCTTCAAGGTTTTTGGTAAGTATTCGGATGAATCTATCCGTCTTGAAATAGTGCCTGAAGTACTCATCGCTACCTTGACCGCTGCGCCGGAGAATGACATAGGCCGGACTGCAAATTCCGTGATAACGCGAAAATTCGATGCCGCCTTGGAACGATCTGAGGCTGATAATGAAATCGCCCTCACTAACGACTTTGTAGCTCTCGATGCTTTTCTCTGTAACCGAGACATGGTAGTCGATCATGTG
Source organism: Pirellulaceae bacterium (assembly GCA_019636375.1). Lineage (GTDB taxonomy): Bacteria > Planctomycetota > Planctomycetia > Pirellulales > Pirellulaceae > BJ22. Next base: position 821,826 of record JAHBXS010000001.1, read on the forward strand.
CCGTGGAATTGCCCCGTGCTCTTGGGTGATTGCCAGAACTGGCAGACCCGGCTCAGGGTTTCGATCGTTGATTAGATCAAACAACGAGTCACCTGATTGCAGAGTCCATGCATCTGCCTCACGAAACTCTGGAAACCGCAGCTTCGGCACCAGCGTGGGTTTGATGTCTTTGTTTTTTGACTCGCGCAAAGACGCAGAGACGCCAAGTTTTTTTGGAGGGCGGGATTTCTTCTTCATGCCTTTCTCCCTTTGCGTCTTGGCGTCTTTGCGTGAGCTTTTTTCTTCGGTTCATGTTTGAGATCAACAGGCAATTCTTCAGGGACTTCTTTTCCGAGTTGAGCGATGAAGCGTTCCATTTCCTCTTTCCCGGGCAACTCGACGGCATAGCGGGAAACGAAGACCTGGTTGCTCAAGTCACCAAGGGCGAACTCGACGAGAGCGTCGTTCTTGCTGGTGCAAAGCAGGATGCCGATGGGCGGCTGGTCGCCAGTGGTCATCTGGTGTTTTTTGTACCAGGCGACGTAGGTGTTGAGCTGACCGAGGTGCTCGTGGCTGAAGGCATCGATCTTGAGTTCCACCAGGATGTGGCACTTGAGGATGCGGTGGTAGAAGACGAGATCGATGAAGAAATGTTCGTCGCCGATGAGGATGCGCTTTTGCCGAGCCTCGAAGCAGAAGCCGTGGCCCAGTTCAAGGAGGAAATCCTGCAGGCGATCCAGCAAAGCATCTTCCAGGTCCGATTCGGCCATAACATCTCTGGAACGCAAGCCGAGGAATTCGAAGACGTAGGGATCGCGGATGATGTGAGCAGGCTGGAGCGTCTCGGCTGCAGCGTGGGCCATTTCGGACAGCCTGGCCTTGTCCTTCGAAAGACCGCTGCGCTGGTAATAAAGGCTGGCGATCTGGCGTCGCAGCTCACGAACAGACCAGTTTCCCCGGATACACTCAATTTCGTAGAAACGGCGCTGGGTGTCGTCAGGGAGGTCGATTAGCTCGACCAAGTGGGAGAAAGAGAGACGGTGGACCAATTGTGGAGACATCGACTCCACAATTTCAGATTTGGCGGTCACGGGCTGCCGTTTTGGTCGTGGCAGGTCAGTGAGTGGTGGCTGCAAGCCTTCCGTTTCAATGCTGGTGACCAAAACGGGAGACGCTGTCTCCCGTTTTGTTACGGACAAGGCATTCAGATAAGGCTGCAAGGCTCCCACTCCAAGTCCCGTGAGCAATTCGGGAGTCACTGTCTCCCGAATCTGCGGATAAACGGCATAGAGGAGCCTGAAGCGTCGCAACTCGCGGACGTCCACTCGCTTGAGTCCGGCAGCGGTCAGCCGTTCTGCCAAGGCTGGCAACAGTCTTTCCCCATAGGCAGCCCGGTCTTTTCCCTGCTGTTCAAACTCAACGATGCGGTAGCCGATAAGCCAGTTCCGCAAGGTCAGCGCGACATTGACAGCTTTGGTCGCGAAATCCTGCGTCTGTTGATGGATGTGGACGATGGCGGAGACCAGCGAGTCAAAATCCCCGACAGCAGCGGACGGCGTTGATTTTTTTGTCTTTCTCACTTCTCACTTCCCTCTTCTAACTTTCATACGCGCTCAGTCCTGAAATATCACGCCCAGCGGCGCGTTTGGTGAGTAGGGGATACAGGTCGGCCATGAGGGCGAGTTCAGCAAGTCGGCTTCGGTGGCGTACACGAAACTGGCCTGAGCCTTGGTGATCGTGGGCGGAATCAGCGTTTCCTTGATGGCATCGGTGTGGATGCGGTAGTTGATCTTGGCCAGCGTCCGCTGGAGGTTCCAATCGAGCTTAAGGCGGTCGTTTTCCTCGTCTTTGAGACGCTGGAATTCCTTGATAAGGTAGAGCTTGAATTCAACCGAAACCCACGAGGCGAACTCGAAGGCAATGTCTTTGTGGGCGTAGGTGCCGCCGTAGCGGCCAGTGCTGGAAACGATGCAAATGGTTCCCGTTTTCTCGATCCAGTGCTTTGGCGTGAGAACGAAACTGTTCAGTCCGGTCTGAATTCTAATTCCGTCGAATTCGACGGAATTAAAATCTGGGTTGTGGAGTTTTTCCCAGATGCCGAGGAACTCGACAGTGTTGCGATTGCGCAGCCAGTTGCGAACGAGATCGTCACTGCGCTCCGGGTTCTTGAACCGAGCGATGTCGGTGAGGCTGATGAAGTCCTGCCGATTCTGCGAAATAATCGCGACGGAGGCTCCTTGAACTTCAACGGTGATTCGTTTGGCTTTACTCATGGGATTGGCTTGTTGGTTGAGATGGTTCCAATTCCATCGAATTCGATGGAATTAGAATTTGCACAAGACTGCAAACCTCTCGAATTCGAGAGGTTTAATTGTGGCGAATTCGCCATCATTTGAACCAAGTTCTCACGGCTCATACGCACTCAGTCCTGAAATATCGCGGCCAGCGGCCCTTTTGGTGAGCAGAGGATAGAGATCGGCCATTAGAGCCAGTTCAGCTTGCGTGCGGGCTTTCCAGCCGAGGTCGAGCGGGGCCATGAGGTCGCTGAGTTGCTCGCCATCAAAAATCATGCGGTCGAGGATGCCGTCCACGAAGGTTTGCAGGGCGTCAGTGGCGAGATTGTGCTTCACAGCGATGGCGGCGAGTTCTTTGGTGTTTTTTTCGGCTTTGAAACGAGTGTAGCCGTCGCGGATGGCGGTTTCGCTCAGCCCCTCGCCCGCTTTGAGCGTGCCGATGTATTCGGCGATCTCATCCCGCTCGTTCATTAAATTGGCTTCCGCGCTGATCAGGCCGATCAGTTGCTCGCGAGTCATCTTGGACTTGCCCGGCCCCTTGGCGGAAAACTTGGTGATCAGCCCCATGATGTAGTCGTAATCAATGACGGCAGAGGCGAACAGAACGAACTCGAATTCCAGTTGATCGGCTGGATTGGCGGTGTCGGTCGTCTTCTGTTTTGGGTCGCGGAGCTTCTTGGCCGTTTCCAGATACTGGCCGCGAATACCGCGATGATTGTCCTCGGGCAAAATCTGCTGGATGGTTGCTTTGTTCTCGTCGGTCAAGTCGGTGTACTGGTCGAGCTGGGTCTTGAGCCGCTGGACTTCCTTGAATTGCTCGCAGAACACAACCTTGGCGGCGTTGCCTTTCAAATTGGCGACATCCGAGGGGGTGCATTCAAGGCCCTGCGACTTCATGAAGTTGTCGAGCTTTTGTACGGCGGCTTCCAGTTTCTGGATGACGACGGGGGCTTTCTCCACCAGCCAGATTTCGCGGGCCTGGTCGCCAGTCTTTTCGCCGGAGAACAGCGCGATAGCGGCATCGACGGCTTCCTGCTGCTGGCGGAAGTCGAGGATGTTGCCATAAGGCTTGGTGGCGTTGAGCACGCGGTTGGTGCGGGAGAAGGCTTGGATCAAGCCGTGGTGTTTGAGGTTTTTATCGACGTAGAGCGTATTGAGATATTTGGAATCAAACCCGGTCAGCAGCATATCGACGACGATGGTGATGTCGATCTTGTGATGGGGGATTTTGGGATTGGCTTTGCGCAAATCCTCGTCCGGCCATTGCTGGTCTTTGATCCGTTTCTGCACGTCCTGGTAGTAGAGGTCGAACTCGGAGATGCGGTGATTGGTGCCGTAGGCGGCGTTGTAGTCGGCCATGATGGCTTTGAGAGCGGCTTTCTTGCCTTCGGGGTCTTCTTCGTTGTCGGCTTGCTCTTGGGGGAGGTCTTCCTGAATCTGCTTCACGTCGGGATTGCCTTCGGCGGGCGGGGAGAAGACGCAGGCGATGCTGAGCGGCCTAAAGTCGGGATCGGCGGCCTGTTTCTCGGCCTGCATGGTCTGGAACAGTCCGTAATATTCGATCGCGTCGTTAATGGATGCCGTCGCCAGAATCGCATTGAAACGGCGTCCACCGGTCGCGGCATCGTGCTTGGAAAGAATTGCCTCGATAACGGCCTTCTTCGGGACGGTGGAGGGAACGTTTTGCCTTTTGCTCCCCGTATTGTGGACCGCTTCCATCGAGCCGCGATGAAACCTGGAAATGGGCTCGGATACCTGGCCACTGTCGGCTGGGGTAACGGAGTCTTTGGGACTGATCGCTTCGGCGGCCTTGTAGTAATCGACATGGAACCGCAGGACGTTGCCGTCCTCGATGGCGTGGGTGATGGTGTAGGCGTGGAGCTGCTTCTGAAACAGGTCAGCCGTGGTTCGCATCGAGGCCTGAGTGTCCTCGATCTTCTGCTGAGTGGCGTTTTCGTCAAAGATCGGTGTACCAGTAAAGCCGAAGAGTTGAGCACGGGGGAAGAACTCTTTGATTGCCGCGTGGTTTTCGCCGAATTGCGAGCGGTGGCATTCGTCGAAAATAAAAACGATCCGTTTGTCACTCAACGGCTCCAGCATTTCCTTGTAGGTCTGCTGGCCGTTGCGAGCACGTTGCTTGTTGCGTTTGCTCCCTTCATCCAGTGCCAGACCGAGCTTTTGGATGGTGGTGACGATGACCTTGTCGGCGTAGTCTGTTGAAAGAAGGCGACGCACGAGGGCAGCGGTGTTGGTGTTTTCTTCGACGCAGCCTTCCTGGAACTTGTTGAACTCTTCGCGTGTCTGTCGGTCGAGGTCTTTGCGGTCGACAACAAACAGGCATTTTTCGATGTCCGGGTTGTCCTTAAGCAAGGTGGACGCCTTAAAGGACGTGAGCGTTTTGCCGCTGCCGGTGGTGTGCCAGATGAATCCGTTGCCGCTGTCCTCATGGATGCACCTGACCAGATGCTTCACGGCATAGACTTGATACGGCCGCATCATGAGGAGCTTTTGCTCGCTGGCGATTAGCACCATGTAGCGGCTGATGGTCGTGGCCAGCGTACATTTTGCGAGAAACGAACTGGCGAACTCGTCGAGGTGGGTGATCTTCTTGTTCGCCTCGTCGGCGTGCTGGTAAACCGGCAGGAACCGCTCTTCGGCATTGAATGCGAAATGCCGGGTGTTGTTGTTGGCGAAGTAGTAGGTGCTGTCGCGGTTGCTGACGATGAACAGTTGCATGAAGCACAACAGCGTTTTGCCGTAACCGTTGCCCGGATCGTTTTTGTATTCGACGATCTGCTCCATGGCCACACGCGGGTTGACGCCGAGCGATTTAAGCTCGATCTGCGTTACAGGAACGCCATTGATGAGCAAAATCACGTCGTAGCGGTGGTGGCTGTTGTTGGTGTTGATGCGAAGTTGGTTGACCACCTCAAAAGTGTTCTTGCACCAGTCCTTGATGTTGACCAGGGTGAAATTCAGAGGGGTCCCGTCGTCGCGAGTAAAGCTGTTACGCTCGCGAAGGGTGCAGGCGTTCTTGTATACGTCCGCTGTGATGATCTCGTCGAGCAATCGCTGAAATTCTGAATCGGTCAGTGTGACATCGTTGAGCGTTTCGAAATGCTTGCGGAAATTTTGTTCGAGAGTGGCCCGGTCCCGGATGTCGGGGCGGTAGTGATATTTAAGGTCCTGAAGTTTCGCGATCAGAGCGTCTTCCAGATGGCTTTCGGCTGAGGTCATTTACTGTTCGCTTACTTGGCACACGGGACAAAAAAGAACGGTTGGTGAATACGGTCCTTTGCTGCGTCTAGCACGATTTTAGGGAAGCTGGCTGAGACCGGTACGTAAGGTCTTTTCAAGCTCGAATTCCCCGATAGACTGGCCTCGATCTTACCTTTTGTTTATAGACTTCTCAACCATTGGCAAATCTCGTTGTAAAGCTCGTAATGTAGTTAGAAACATAACGATCTTCCGTGAGAGCCGATGGCATTGCCATGGACGATAAGTCGCTGCGGATCGAGAACGAGCAGATGCTGATCGCTCAGTTCGTCGTAGACCTCATCGCAGCCCATGCCGTTAGAGACCATCCGCCTTAATGCACTGTGGCTTGTCCTGGTGATTGCTAGGTATCTCGCTACGCACACGAACGAATCCGCCTTTACCTCGAATGCCGTCAATTCACCCGGCGGATACTTACGTTTCCTGCTTTACTCCCGGAATGCGAATCCATTAAGCGGGACTGTTTCGTTAGGGTCGCGGGGCGACAGGAAGTTTCCCGCCGCGTCATAGGGCATTATCGAAATTTCGTAGAGTTGGTCGATGGTATGCAGGGCTCGATCCGCTCTGCCATTGAGGGTTCGGTTCATGCACCCGGCGGCGTTTTGGAAATCGAATCTAGCGCGAGAGCGAAGCAGGGTAGGTCAACGAAAGCATCGCGTCTTTGGCGGCTCCAAGAGACCAGGGCCAAGAACATGGGGAAATAGCGACCCCGCAAAAACAAAAAACCCCGCGAATTGCGAGGTTTCTTGTATCCAGGTGGGCAGTGAGGGACTCGAACCACCCTCAAAAACGCGGGGAAATGCGGGTATTTCGAATCCCGACAACGCCAAAAGCAACGCCAAGCCGTCAAAAGTTGCATCGATCATCCAACAACTTGAAACGCTCTCACCGGACCAACGCCAAGAAATTCTTTTCGCTCTGGTCAAGCTGACAACCCTCGACTCAAGCAGGGCGCAAGCCGTGTCGGAAGATCGGGAGCTTGAGGCGGTTTGGCGGCGGGCAGGTGGGGAGGCGGGAAGCAAGGCATCCAGCATCGCGACCGATCCAGCGGACGATCCAGCGACCGATCCCGCAACCGACCCAGCGACCAGCGGTAAGTCAGCCAAACGCCGCAGGAAGGGGGTTGCCGTGACATAGAACCAGAAAACCTTTCCTCTGGGCGGGAATTCCAACCGGCCAAGCGGGATACAGTCAACACGGCGAATCGGAAATTTTCCGACCGCCAAAATTTTTCAACAGTTCAGTTTTTTCAACAGTTCAAATTTTTCAAAAGGTCCAAACCATGAGCAACAACCACAGCAACAACAGCAGCAACCGAAATTCCAGCAGTCAAAATTCCAGCAGTCGAATCGGAAGCCAAGCGTTTGGGAGAGCAACCGCGCCGGCCAGAAAAGAAGTTTCCAAAGCGACTTCCAAGGCGGCTTCGAAGAATTCCAGCAAGGCCAGTAAGGCCAAGCAGCAAACAGGCAAGGGCGATGAATCGAAAACCTTTTCTCTGGTCGGGTCTGGGCTCCCCAACGCGGCTCGACCTTGGATCGACCCGAATCGGATCGAATCAGAGTCTCAAGGCGTAATTGATTGGATTTTTCAGGTCGAACATTTTATCATTACTGGCATCGAACAGCTTGCCGAACTCGCAACCCGAATCGATCAAGCCAGCGAAATGGCGGCGAAGTTTACCATCGGGACACGCGACGAACAGGACACGGAAGCGATGGAAGAGGCTGAAGCGGAAGCAGCAGCGGAAGCAGCAGCAGAAGCCGAACGGGCGGCCAAGGCGAAGCCAAGTCGGAAAGCATCCGGCCAAGGAAAGGATCAACCCAGCGACATCGGAGACGGTGAGCAAGGATCGTTTGGGGATCAAGATTTTTCTAATCAGAATCAGAATGGAGTAGCATCGAATGAACTCGGGACAGACAGGTCGGGAAGTGGTAGTTCGCTTCAAATTGGCAGCGGACAACTCGAATAAATCCGCCGCGAATGAAGTCATTAAAGAGGCGGAACGCTCGCAAAAGCGGCTGTCCGAAATCGACAAGCAGCGAGCATCGGAGGCGGTGAAAGCCGAACGGATTCGGCAATCCGCTGCGGAAAAAGCGATTAAGGAAATCGAGCGCCAGGAAGATCGTGCGCATGATCGCCACCGCCAACGCCAACGCTCCATCGCAGCCGAAAACCGCAAGCAACGCGAACAAGACGCCAAAGAAACAGCAGCAGCCCAACGCCGCGCAGACCTCGAAGCGGATCGGCTGCATCGGCGACATCGAGAGCGGCAGCGTAGCATCGCTTCGCAAAATCGAAAGCAGCGAGAAGACGAAGTGCGGGAGACGGAAAAAGCGGCTGCGGCGGCTGAAGCTGCCTGGACCCGTGCGAATACGGCTTCGTACAACGCACAGGTAAAGCTAAACAACGCCATTATGAGCGGTGGACGCGCCGCCGTCCAAGTCGCTCGAAGCATCGCGTTAATCGGGATTGCCAGCGAAAAAGACATGGAAAAGGCGATTCGGGCTTTCGCCAAGATCGAAGCGGGGATTCAAATCGTTTCAGCGATTGCCAATGCGGTGAAGGCTGGTACCCAGGCTTGGCGGGCGTATCAAACGGCGGTGCTGGCGGCGGCTGCGGCGCAACAAGCTGCTTCTATGGCCGGGGGCGGTATCGGCCCTGGCGGTGCGATGCGAGGGGCGGCTGGCCGTGCGGCTGCTGGCGGGGCTGGTCGGGCTGCTGCTGGGGGTGTGCTTGGTGCGCTTGGAATGGGTGCGAGTGCTGCGGCGATGGGAAAAGGGGCGTTGTTCGCAGCGGGTGGGGCTGGGCTGCTTGCCGGTGGGGCTTTGGCCGGTGAGTCGCTCTACAACGCCGCGACCGGACGAACGCAAAACAACTCAGCCGACTTTCTCAGTAATGCGATGATTGGGGCAGCTCATTACTTTCCGAGAGGGGCTGAAACAATCTTTGGTTCTGCTGGCGATGCTTTCGGCGGTTGGTACATGGAGCCATACCGAAACGCTGCTGATTCCAAAGAAAAAGCTCGCAAGCAAAACGAAGCTCGACTTCGCAAGCTCGGAGCAATGGAGCAACAAGAACAATTCCAATCCCGCGCTCTTCAGCAATCCGCAGTTGCAAATTTTGCATCGGGCGACATTGCAGGGACGAACGCGCGACGCGGATTGACCGGTGGGGCCGCAGATCGAGCGGAGGCAGAAGCCCGTTTGAAAGAAATGCGACAGCGCCAAACCTCAACGATGGGGCAAGCTGGAATCGCTGGCCGCGAGGGCGAAGCAATTTCTCAGGCCCGACTTGCATTCGCCCAGGAAGAGCTTCAGCTTCAGGCTCAACTGCGCGACGCCAAGATGACCCAGCATCGCGAAGAAATTTCGGCCATAGATAAGAATATTTCGGCACTCCAAAAAGCTCAGGCCGAAGCGGATCGGCTGTACGACAAAGAAACGTCGCGACTCCAGACAGCGGAGCAGCGGCTTTCGGCAATGGATGCGGCGGAAGTGGCTGCCCTTCGCAATTCACTGAAGACAGCTCAAAGCGGCGGGACGCTTGGGCGTGATCAACTCGACTTGATTCGCTCGGTCGGATTGTACGACGATGAAGTTGAAGAGCAGCAGCGAAAGCGAATTACTCAGCTGGGGGTTGATGACCTGCTTGCTCCAGTTCGCCAACGACAGGCCGATGCCAAGGCGGAACAGGATCGGCTAAAAGTTGAGCTACAGACGGAACTCTCGGCCAGGGTTAAGCTCGAAGCGGATACCGACGAACTGGCACAGAAGTTTGCTGAAGAATTGCAGCCGTTCTTGCTAGAAGTGAGAGAGCGGCAGATCGAGGCGCTTGAGGCGGCGATGGAGCGGCAGAGGAGAAATTCGGCAATGACTCAAAAGCAGGGGGAGCAACAGTAATGACCAGTTTCGATGATGATCGGTTTGACAGTGGCTTTGAAGACGATTTCAGCGGCGATGATCGCGATGATGGCGGCGAACTCGATAACCTCGACAACCCCGACGAGCCCGAAGAAACCCGCGAAGAAATGCTAGAACGACTCTTCGACGAATGCGCGGCAGAATGGGACGCCGACGCCTACAATGCATGGAAACGGGCCGATCATCCAGAAGGAATCGAGGATCATATCAAGATCGTCGAAATTCCCCCGACCAAGGAAGGGTACGTCGCAAAATTTATGTCAACGGATGACGTCGGCCATTACTATTTGCGGGGCTGGTGGGCTGGTCGGTCCGAACTCTTTCGAGCCATGACAGAGGAATCGGAATCGTACATCCGTGAATCGATGGAATCGGAGGGTAAAAAGTACGATCCAACTTGGCATATCTTGCCTGGACCGAATCAGGATGATCGAAATTAAGTTTGAAATTTGAAGCGAGGCCCAGGCCGTGACAACAGATCGACATGACGCGAAGCCGGAAGGGGTGTCGAACGCGAGGCCGAAATCGAATCAATCGAAGTCGAATCGACCAACGGCCAAACGACCAGCATCGAAGCGACCAGCAGCAGCAACAGCAATGGCGAAACGAGAACTTCCTTCTGGCCGGGCTCCTCTTCCTGGTCGGGATTCACGCGGCTTTTTCATCGCTGGAAATAAAGTCAGCTTGGGCTACGGTCCCAAGCCAAACAAGCCGATCAAGCGGGACTTTCGGTTATCGCGAACAGTGATGACCCACTTTTTACGATGGCTCCGATTGAAAGTAAAAGCAGGGCAGCCGTTGCACCCCGACCAGGAAGTAGCTGACGCGATTCGCGAAGCTATACCGCCGATTCTGCGGCTGATTCTGTTTCACGCCATCGGGCGGATCGATCCAGGGCGGACGAATCACCATTGCAAATCGGGCGTCGATGTTGGCTTGTTTGAAAAACTGTTGTTGACGATTCACGCGATTGATGCGGACGAACTGCGGCGGCAAGCCAAACCCGCCAAACATCGGGATTGACAACCGATTCCAGTCGCCTAGAATTAGACTCAACGTCGGTAATCCAAGGTAACGCAAGGCAATCGAGATCGGAAATTCAGGGCCGACGTTTTCAACGCTGCTTTTCCGAACTCCCATTTTTCACGCTCAAGCGGTTCTGTAGCACGTCGCTATTGACATCGCTCGCGTAGACTCTTTCAATGGGGCATTGCCATGCAATCAGTTACACTTGCCTTTTCGGGCGTTCCGAAATTCTTTCGAATCAGTTGCCGGGAAGCATCGCAGCAACGCGAAGGCCGCGACTATTCCAACCCAGGCTATCAGTTGATGCAACACGTCAACACCTTGATTCCGCACAATGCGGACAGTTCAACCGAGTGGCTGGAAGAAACCGACCAGCTTTACCAGCTGTTTGACGAATCGAAAATCGATGATGCGGTTGAGTGGTTCAAGTCGCATTTTCCACAGTGCATGAACTTGATTCCCAAGCGGAGGCGGTGCAAGTTCATCGAAGGCGCCTATCGTCGATGGTTGTTTGAGAATGACTACGAAGAGCGGTTCGCAGATGAACTGTTTCGCAATCGAGCTTGATTGATCGGCTAAAGGTTGATCGGTTTAAGTCTGGGTGATTGTCGATTCCAGATGACAATGAACGGCGGTGAAGGTGGTTGAGCCGGAAAGGACAAGACTCACCGCCGTCATTTTTTCAACTTCTCAATTTCCGCCTCAAGCCGTTCCTTTTCTTCCTTAACCTTCCTTGCTTTTCTGCGCTGCTTTTGAACGATGCTGCAATTCTCGCATTGTTCAAAATGACTATCTAACAACTCCCCTAGTTCTTTCGAAAATCCAGGAACTTCTTCGACGCGTCGAAATAAGTGTGCTGAATCCTTTAATTCGGCAACCTTTGCAAGTTTCCAATCGTTTACCTTTCGGTCATTTTCTAAGCATTCCTCGACAGGAAACTCCCTTTCCAATCGCTCCTGCTCCTGCCTCTCAAGCTGATAAAGCTGAGCAAGTTCCAGCAACCTCTTTTCTTTCGCCTCGATACTATTCTGGCCGGACCCGCAACCGGTCAAAGTCAGCAGGATCATGCCGAACGCAAATTGAGAAATGAGAGAGTTTTGAAGCTTAGGTCGAATGGCCATGTTCTCACCAAATTGAGTTTGCGTCATTTACACGGAAAGCGAATGTTAAGGGGCGTCTCAAATCCCCAATTTAAGCAATTCCAACTATCGCCGGGAGTGGAATCAGGTGATTAAAGCCCGCCCAGGGAAAAGGTTTTCCAGCGTTGCAAGTCCGATTTTTCCCCGATTTTCTCAATACTTACTCTGTAATTCGCGGCTTTCACTCCCAAATCAGGGCTTTTCGAATTGACTAGAAAAAAAGTTGGGAAATTTTCCAACTTGTTTACAGAATCTATAAAAGTTCATTAACACTTTCGCGCGCAAGTCGTCATAATCTCCCCCCAAATCGCTCACGGCGTAGTGAGTAAAACACGGAAAAACAAGGGCGAAACTATGACAATGGCAACGGTACGATCATCGACAAATCGAAAACAAGTTCGAAACCAAGCGACATCCAAAACCAAGTCGCGACCGCTGGCAACGGTCAACAAGCGGACGCCGCGAAGCCGTCCAGTAGTTGAGGCGGCTCAAGCACTGCGCGAGCATGACCAGACGGCTACCGCAGTTGAGAATCTTGGAGCCCTGACCCGTCCAGTCGCCGCGCGTTACATCGGGGTTTGCGTCAGGACGCTGGACCGCCTCGGAAATGAAGGGCGGATTCGCAAGTGCAAGATCGGAACGAAGACCGTGTACAAGCGGGCTGACCTCGATTACTTCTTGTCGAATCTGTAGGCGTTGATTCTGTTTTTCTTAGGTATGGAAATAAAAAAAGCCGTAAGGTTTTAAGCTCTGGCGGGCGAAAACCATGACGGCGAATCGAAAGATCGTGAAATGAATTCTACCGTTTTAGTATCGAAAAATCAAACGAAATCAACGAAAACAGCGAAGACCGGCCAAGGGAGATGCATCGATAAAGCCGACGTGCTACGTGCGGCGCGGGGGAAAGAAATTGAAATTCTTGTTAACGTCGCTGGAATACCGCGTGAGCTACTTGACCCCTCACGCGGTCATCCTTGCCCGAAATGCGGCGGAGTGGACCGCTTTCGTTTGGTTGATGGTGAAGCAGGCGCGGCGAGATGCAACCAGTGTAATCCCAAAAAGTGCGGCAGCTATCTGCAAGTCATTATGTGGATGCTTGGGGTTGATTTTCCAACGGCTCTCAGGCTTGTTGCTGAATACCTTGGCCTCGATTCGACCCCGACAACGCGACCAGCAGCGGCCAAAGCGAAACCCTCTTCTGGCCGGGCAGGATCGCAACCGCAGCAGTCGCAACCGCCAGCCAAACCAGCCAAACCACCGAACCCAAAAGCCCTTGAGCTTCGAACATGGAACGACACTCTGGCTACGTTGTTCGCAAGCAAGTTCAAGCCAATCAGCATCGACGGACTCAAGCGAGCCCACGCCGTGATGGCTAAGCACTACGGCCAGGAGGTTGTTGCGTTTCCAGCATGGGGGCCAGACCTCGACTCACAGCAGCCTATCGGTTGGGCGATGCGGCGGCGCGATGGTAAAATCTTCAGTTGGAAATTGAAAGACGGGACGCAAAAACAAGCCAAAGTTAAGTTGTTGTATGAATCCAAGAATGGTGGGATTTGCTGCCCCGATCAAGTCCGACAGGCCGAAACGCTGCTAGTCCTTGCGGGTGTCTCAGATGCGGCTGCAGCGCTCAGCTTGGACGAATTGCCGCAAAACTGGGCGGCATGGTCCGACTCTTGCGGCGAGTTACCGAACCCCAGCGAGTCGCTCTTGACCAACGCCAAAGATCGGGCTGTTGTTGTTGTGTTTGACTCAGACACCACAGGCCGAACAAACGCGGGAAAATTCGCCAACGCTCTGGCTGCGGTCGCGAAATCCGTCAAGGTCATTGACCTTTTCCCTGGCCGGGCCAGCGATGCGTCGGGGGAGCCTAAGGACTTTCGCGACTGGTTGACCAACGGCGGGACAGCGACGGAGCTAGTCGCGATGGTGGAAGCGGCGGCGGAATGGGAAGTTACGGAGCTACCCCAGAAAAAATCAAAAGGCATTGAGGGAGAAAAATCTGTCCTACTCACCCTCGACGAACACTTGGCAGCTACGCGAGTTATTGGACTCCTGGCAGACCTCGACGGCGAAAACGAGGTTTACCAGCGAGGCGGCAAGTTGGTTGGCATTGTCCCGGTCATCGATCCAGACCTACCGCCAGGGCTCAAAAAAATCAAAACGCTTGAAGTCCCAACGATTCGCGAGCGGATCACGTTAGCCGCAGAACTTTTTCAAAAGGTAAAAGTTGGGGAGGATTTCGAACATCGGCAAGTACCGCCCCCAAAATGGCTAGTCGATGCGGTTGCAACGCGCGGACATTATCCAGAAATCAAACCATTGGCCGGACTGATACAAGCCCCAACGATTCGACCGGATGGCTCGATTCTTCAAACGCCGGGATATGATCGACAGACGGGCTTGCATTATTCGCCTCTTCACGACTTTCCAACCGTCCCGGAATTCCCGACCAGGGAAGATGTTGTTTCAGCGGCGGCGGAACTGGTAGACCCGTTCCGCGATTTTCCGTTTGCAGCTAACAGCGGGGAGCAGTCAGCGGGCGAATCGACGGAGGCGGCAAGCGAGCCCAACGCCAACGAAAACAGAGCGGCGGCTATCGCGATGGCTCTGACCATGATCGGGCGACCTTGTGTCGATGGCTGCTGCCCCATGATGGTCGTCACTGGCAACAATCGGGGCGCCGGGAAAACGAAAATTGTCGATCTAGCTTCAATGATCGCCTACGGACGCCCAGCCGCCAGGGAACGCTATTCCCCAGACCCAGAGGAAATGGGGAAGAAAATCACGACAATCGCGATGGATGCCCGCCCCGCCGTGAATTTCGACAATGCCACAGGTCAGATCGGATGCCCTGCTCTCGATTCGGCCGTTACGGCTATCACTTGGCGGGATCGAATTTTGGGCAAGACAAAATCGATGGAAGAAGTCCCATTTAAAACGATACTAATTACTACAGGCAACAACTTGACTTTTGGCAGCGACCTGGCCCGGCGAATTCTGACAATCCGCTTGAATTGCCAGCAAGAGAACCCGGAAGATCGACAGGATTTCAAATACCCAAATTTGCTTGAACATGTCAAAGCCATCCGCCCACGATTGGCAGTAGCTGCCCTTACCATTTTGCGAGGTTATTTTTCGGCGGGCTGCCCATTGGCAAACGATGGAACATGGGGCAGCTTCGAAAGCTGGACGCGAGTTATTCGGGGCGCTGTCGTTTGGGCTGGGCTGGGCGACCCGTTGAATGCCAGAAACGAGGCAAGGGAACAAGATGCCACAGCGACTACCCTCGGAATGCTGATTGGCGGACTGATCGAAGCCGGGGCCGACCAGGGAGTAGGTTTGACAGCGGCGGAAATTTGCGAATTTTCGCTTAACGTGCTCAACCCAGCCCCCAGCCTTACAGCCGCGCTGAACGAAATTTGCGGGTACCGGATCAACCCTAAGACAATCGGCAAGCATCTTTCGCAGTTTCGCGAGCGGGTTTTTGATGGAAAAAAAATCGCTTGTTACAAAGGGCGGGCAAATCTCAACTACTGGCGGGTGGTTAGTGTGGTTACTTTGGTTAGTGTTGCTAACCCCAGCCTATGCGTGAGGGGAAATTCTAATTCCTCTATTGATGCTACATGTAACCCGTATAGGGAGCGTGGGGAAACATACCCTGCAAACTCACCAAACCAACCAGACCAGGACGGACAATCGTTTTTCTTTGATGATTTTGACCCTGTTTAATTTTTTTCAGAATGGAGATTCTAAAAATGAGAAGAAAAAATTTTTCACTTCCCAACGATCAAAAGAAATTTTCAGCCGGACAGCCAGCAGCAAATTTTTCAACAGCGGAGCAACTAGCAGCAGAACCAGCCGGATCGGTCCCGAAAGAATCCATCCCTAGCCGGACTCCCCCTCTGGCCGGTCCACCCCCAACCCAGCAAACCGAAGCCGCGACCAAACCGAAACCGCAGCAGCCCGCCGTCGAATCGGCCAGCAAGTCGCCACAGCCCCGTATCGGCGGCTTAAACGGCTGGTTGCTCGCACCATCGGAGCCCAAACCCGAATCGTGCGTTACAGGGCAAATTTCGAATCGACGTGATGGCGGCGGCGTAGGCGGTGTACTGACTCCCCGACAGTATCGAGAACTTGCTGCGGTTTTTGAACTGAGGGAGCTTGGTAGGCAAAAACGGGAACGGCCAGCCAAGAAAAAACGGCTAGCCAAGAAAAAGCAACCAGCCGCGCCGGTGGTATTGAACCTGCAAATCACCTTGGACGAGAGCCAGTCTGCGAAGTTGGCAAAAATTTTTTCAACGATTGCCAACTCGCAAATACTTTCAGGAAGTTTTTCGAACTCGAAAGAACTCGCAAAAACTTGCCGTTAAAATTTTTCGACTCAAAACTACTTGCAACTACTCGCAACGAAAAATTTCTCAGTCGCCAAACAGGAAGAAAAAAATTTTTCAATTTGGGTGGCAACAAGCCGAATCGGAATCGAACAGGCTAAAAAAATTTGATACAATCCAACCAACCAAAAAAAATGGACGGCTCACCCGCGAAGATGTTGCCGTCCATAAAATGGAGATTACGACGTGAGTCTACAACAGATCAAAAGCAAGTCAAGCGGTAAAACCATCTACCGGTGTCAGCCACGATTGGCGGGCGGGCAGCGGCCAACTTTCTACCTCGGAACCAACCGCGATTTTGCCAGAAAAGCTGCCAAGGGAATCACCGACTTGGCTCAGTCGGATAAGTTGAACATCGACCCCAGCCCCGAAACGAGAAGCTGGCTCGAATCGGTTCAAGATCGCTCGCTTATCGAAAAGTTGCACAGTTTCGGGTTGTGCCGTCTTGTCGAAGACCTTTCCTTGGCCGGGTTCGTTTCGGACTTCATAGCGGAAAAGGAGAGCGACTCGACCCCCTCAACGATCACAACATATCGCAACGTGCAGCGGCATTTTGCAGCTTTCTTCGCTGAATCGGCTCGAATGACCGACATCACAACAGCGGATGCGGAACGCTTTTCCAAGTGGCTTCGAACCCCCAAGCCCAAAGGGGAAGGACTCAGCAGCAACACGGCCAGACGGCGAACCGGGATCGCTCGACAGATTTTTAATCGTGCGGTTTCGCTCGAATTGCTGGCCAAAAACCCGTTTCGGAATTGCAAGACCAGCCAGACCGCAGCGGCTAAACGATACATCACGGTTGCGGAAACCGAAAAAATCCTTGCCGTTTGCCCCGATTTAGAATGGCGGGCATTGTTCGCGATGGCTCGGTATCTGGGCCCACGTATCCCCAGCGAAATACAGTCGCTAAGCTGGGCGGACATCGACTTTGGCCGGGCGACGATCCTGCTTCGCAGTCCCAAAACAGCAAATCACGGACGCGACCGGCGGCTAGTCCCGTTACTTCCGGCGATTCGCAGCGAGTTAGCAGCTTTGATCGACCAACAGCAGGACAACGGCCAAAGCCAGCAGGAGCCCGGCCAAGATGAAAGCGGGCTTGTATTCGAACGACTTGCAAAGCATTCAAACCTTTCGACCACAGCCCGCAAATATGCCACGCGGGCGGGTATCGGCGAAATTGCAAAGTTCTGGAATGCTTTCAGGGCATCCGCAGCTTGTGACTTGATGGACCAGTTCGGACTTCGCCGGGCTTGCGGGTGGATGGGACATACAGCGGAAATCGCGCTGAAAAATTATTCGCTCACCAAAGCGACTGACTTTTCCGATGCGGGCGCTGTCGATTTTTCGGAAGCGGAATCAGCTTCGAAAGCCGTCGAAATTCCGGCTGAAAAAAGCAACGCCAAAAACAACGCCGCAGGGCATGTAGATAAGGGTGATTGCATCCCCGCAAAAACAAAAAACCCCGCGAATTGCGAGGTTTCTTGTATCCAGGTGGGCAGTGAGGGACTCGAACCCCCGACCCTCTCGGTGTAAACGAGATGCTCTAACCAACTGAGCTAACCGCCCTAAGGTTTATCTTCCAAGTTTTAAAAACTTATTTCTACTTTGTCAATGACCGTAATTGTGGATACAGGTTCAACCTGGAAATTCAACAGGCCGCTACAAATTAGGCCAATTGCCATGGGTCGTCAGATTTTGAACGCATGGCGGTTGCCAAATTCTTGTCCTTGCCACCTTTATCCTTGTCGTCTCCCCCTTCTTCATCGTCATCATCATCGTCCTCGTCGTCCTTCGACTTGGCACCTGGTTTCTTAACCTTGGTCCCGGACAACTTGGCATTTTTCAGAAGTTCGTCATACGTTGGGCCATCCTTGGATTCCATCACTTTGATCTCATCAAGGGCTTTGACGAACAATGGAAGCATCGTCTCTTTTTCAAAGTTTGATTTGCCAGTTCGGTCTTCTCCAAAAGCCTCCCATTGGGAGCTGAGGTTATGTTCCTTGAGCTTTTGGTAAAACAGTTCGCCAAATTCGTTTCGCTCGGTGCGAGGTTCACCCTTGGGGTGACATGCCTCGCAGGCAACACGAGTTTTAGAATATTTTTTCTGCATTTCTTTGCGGAAAACCGTGTGTCCCAGGGTTACATCGGAGACCCCCAAAAGTCCCGCCAACAAACCAGCCACCAGACACCAGCGATTCATTTTGTTACTCCAAAATCTACAATCAAGGTTTTACCAAATAAGACCATCGCCCTACGAAATTATCGGACGAACGGTTCACAGGCGTAAAAGAACGACAGCCTTTCCCGCCTAACCCTCAAAGATATTGCAAATCTCCCAGTTTGGCAATTGCCCAAAAATGTGCTCTATCGTGGGCGGTGGAGATCAAACTCGCCGAAAACCTGCAATTCTGCGTCAGTTTGGTTGAATTCTAAATCGAATCGGATCGAGTCTCGACAGGGCTTTTCCGAACAATCTTTTGCCGTGTACGGGTGTCCACAACCTCGGCAGCTCACTGGAATTCCCAGATACCGGACATGGGTTAGACGCAGTTTCTTGCAGCGCGGACAACTAGAATGAAAGAATGCTTCCTCGGTTCCCATGACCTAATCCTTGATCTGAGGGATTGAATTGGACTACGCCAGAACTCATTCTATTCCAAAAGGCCGGACTCACCAAAGATGTTTTCGCAATCCCCTGTGGGAAAGTGCTATCATTGTCAATGTAGCCCTAGCTGGCAGGCAAATTTTGCTCTAAATCGGTAGGCGCCGCAGGCGGGACATTAAATTTGATTCCAGCAAGATCTTGTGCGATTTCTAACACGCTACTGTTTTGCGCGAGTTTCGTTTCGCAAATTGCAATCATTTTCAACAGGTCACCAATGATCTCGTGATGCGAAGCTCGCGTGACCTTGGGGGCAAAAATTTCAATCCGGCCCCAGATTCGTTGCTCGACGACAATCGGTAACTCAACACACCAATTATGATTGGCACTACGATTAAAGGTCGATTGTCGCCAATAGGCATGGAATGACTCGTGTCGCCAAGGAGCATTCACGTCGAGTACGATCATGCTCAGGTCATGGCTCTCAGCAAAAGAGCGAAAGTGTCGCCAAATCGCGGCCCAATCTTCGTCGCCCTGAAGCGACAGCGTTGACTCTTGGGCCTGATTGCCGATCTTCCGTTTCGGCAGCCTGATAAACGACAGCAGCAAGTTACTGACTTTTTTGGAGAGCAACTTGAACTCGGCGACTCCAAAAATCCCGAACGCTACCATAAAAAAAATGGCCATTGCGATCGAGGCAAATGCGTAAACCGCTTGTCCCAGGGTAAGTGCCACCGCGGCGCCCATCGCTGTCATTGAAGTAAAAAATGCCAGATACAAAAGACTTGTTTGCGGGCTAAACCCCTTTTTCGCCAAAACGTGATGAAAATGCCCGCGATCTTCGGTGTAAATACTTTTCCCCGTTAGTCGTCGGCGAATCACTGCTGCCGATGTGTCGATCAACGGAACAGCCAGCATGGTAATCGGTGCAAAAACCGCATAAGCCAATTGTTGTTTGAAAGCGCAGCGGATCGAAATGGCCGCAATGAACAGTCCGATTAACATACTCCCAGCGTCGCCCAAATAAGCGCGAGCCGGTGGAAAGTTGAACAGCAGAAACGAAAGTAAGGAGCCGCCAAAGGCCAATGTGATAACGCCATCGACGGGATTCCCAAGCAAAAATGCCATGTAACTAACACTGAAGCAAATGATTGCTCCAACTGTAGTCGCAAAGCCATCGGCACCATCCAGTAGATTGACCGAATTGATCGTTAACAAACACCAAAAGTAAACCACAAAAATCGAAAAGACTCCAAAGGTCATTTGGAATCCCATGATTTCTACAATTCGAAATCGATAACCGAAGAAATACAAAACGGAAACTGCCAAAATTTGTCCCATCAGTTTTTGCCGCCCCCGCAAGGCAAAACGATCGTCCAGCACGCCAACCACTAATATGACCACACAGGCAATGAGTAGGCCCAGAAATTCTGTTTTGTCACTCGCCGACAAACTAAAATCGCCGTACCAAATCGCAACCAGAGAGGCGAGCAATGTGGAAATGAAGACAGCGATGCCACCAATCAGGGGAATCGCGTTTGCATGGAGCTTCCGCGTGTTGTCCGGTTGGTCAACGAGCCCCACATTTCTCGCCAGGGTCATCAAGATCGGAATCAGGACCGCAGCGGCGGCGACCGCAAGAATGAGTGACAAAAGTGCAGGAGACATGCAAAAATCTGGTTCTTTTTTGAGGCGCGAGTTTGCTCAATTGCGCCTGTTAATTCAACTCGCGAAAGCGACGCTCGATAAGTTTCTGAACATCATCATACAGTTTTTTGTGCTTAGGACTATCCTCTTCGCTCATCAGCCTTCTCGCCTGCTTCATCGCTTCATCGGTTTTTTCCAATTGCAGCAGCAGGGTCGCGTAACGGTAGCGAATGTTTCGGTCGGTGGGCTTCGTATCCACCGCAATTTTCAACATGTCTACTCCCTGCTCAAAATCCTGCATTTCTAGCAACATGTTGATCTTAAGTAAGAGTACACTGTAGTCAACGTAGGCTGTATCACCAATCAAATCCACTCCTCGTCGCAACAAATCTTCTCGCAGGGGAGAGTTTTTCGGCAAGTATCGGCGAACGAACTCAAAGAGCACTTTGGGGTTATCCGGCAGAACCTGTTCGGCCAAAATCTGATTGGAAATTGGCTGGCTTAAACGGCCCGTAAGCCCCAAGACGAAATTCAGAAGGCGCACAAATTGTTGCGGATTCAATTCCAAAACCTGACGCAAATAGGGCAGGCTTTCATCTCGCTTCCCAGCAAACAGTAATAGGCAACTCGTTGCCACATTGAAGTCAACATCATTCGGTTGCAAGCGAACGGCCTGTTTTGCAAGAAGCTCAGCTTGATCATTTTCACCGTAAATGCCCATGATGATCGCGAGGCGCATTAAGACGTCGGCTTGCATTGGGTTTTTGGCCAAGCTCTCGCGATAATACCTCGCTGCCTGGGGCAAGCACTCAATGACAAAAGGTTGTCTCATGAATTCATTCGCTAGGCCTTGTCCGCGCTCCGCCCGAAGTGCGACCACATGTTCGAACATTCGCATGAGGTCTGTCTGTTCCCAAAACGATTGGCGGTTGATGGTTGGCATCTCACGGTATACCATCAGTCGTGCGCGATGGCTCCACAAATCGCCGACATATTTAAGTTCTGTCGACGTGGAACTCCGTCCACCCAGTGCGGTCAACGTCTTTAATTTCGATTCAGTTGCTGACAGATCAAGTTTTTCTGGATCAATTGCTGGCAAGCGAACACGTAGGTGCTTTTCCACTTTTGCCAGTCTGAAATAGCTGATCGAAACCATCACACATAGACTAAAACTCGCCAAAACAAGAAGATGCGTGGCATAGGAAGGAGACTGAAAACGCAGCCACGATTTCTTTTTTAACCGCCCCGCAAAGGCATGGATGTATTGGCTGCATACGCCGACGAGAATCGCCAGCAAAAGAGTATTGGCGGGAATGTACCAGCCAAAATCAAACACACTTGCAATGACCTGCGACGAAGCCAAAAACACTCCCAACGTTCCTGCGGCGACAGAACTCGGTGAGTTGCCGCGATTTAACAAAAACAAAGTGCTGATACTAAAAACCGCTACTGCAACGACCAACAACAGCAATGCAATAAAGCCTCCGTCAACCAATGCCTGCACGAATTGATTCTCTGCGTACTCAAAAGTACCCGGGTCCGCTTTCGAACTGTACAGCCTCTGGACGATCGGGTAGCTCCCAAGTCCTGCACCCAGCAGTCCCATCTCCCGCAAAGATTGACTAGACTCTCCCCAGGTCCGAATTCGTATTTCCGACTCAACAAACTCTTCGGTGTTGGCGACCCCCTCGAATCGTTCAATCAACACATCATTGAAGCCAATCCAATACGTCAAAACCCCAACGCCAACCAAAATTGGCAGCACAATCAGAGCCCCCAGTTTTGGCTTTCGCGCCATTCCATAAAAAATGAGCGTGACCACAAAGCCGGTAAACAACGCCGTCACACCTCCGCGAGACAACGTCGCCACAACCGCGGACGCCATCAGCACGATCGACAACAAAACCGCTAACTTGGGGGTCGTTAACTCCGCCAATTGGATTTGCATGTGTTCTTGGATTTGACGCCAAAACGGAATTTCCTGGCTCACAATAATGTCAGGGCCACGATCAGTTCGGTGCTGCCAGAGGTAAACCAACAACCCGATGGCGGCCGCCAGGCACATTAACAAATACCCAGCAGCATTGTTGCGATTCACAAAGGGACCAAATGCCTGCCCTCCCTGGCTCAATTCAATCACCCAATATAATTTACCGTTGTCAGTGAATCGATGCAGCAAACCGAAAATCGACAGGGCGACTCCGTTGATGGTGACGGCGCTCAAAAGAAAAGCAAAATCTTTTGGGCGTCGAAAAAAGTGACAGCCCAAGATCAACCCCATTGCCCCCAAAAACATGAGGCGGATTTGTCCCCAAGTCGCTTCCACGTTGAGCGATGCCGTTAGTGGAACCGCACGCTCTGCTCCCACCAAAGGACCAAAATAAGTTTGATACAACTCAGTTTGTCGTCCGAGCATCCATTTGGCCAAGCCTTCGGGCATTTGCCATGTTTGTAAAATTCCTAATGCCAGCCCGCCGGCAACCAACCAAAATACATACGGAACAACCGTTGTGGTTTTCGTGCGACGCAAGGCCAGCTCAATCCACCAAAACCCCAGCCCCACCAATAAACCAACCGACATAAGCCATTGCGGTTGAAATCGAACGGCACCGATCATCCATGGCGGAATAACGGCAACAGCGACCAATGCCAAACGTCCAAGCCAGGCGACCCCAGATTCAAATCCTCCGACGACCTCCCGACTGCTGTCGCGAGACGACTCGACTTGGGCTGCGGCAGCCAACGAATCTCGCAAGGTTTTAGGGCGCGGAGTTTCATTACTCATGGTTGGAACGAATGGGATGAAGAAGGAGCATTCAGGGCTTTTAACTGCCGAATTAGGCTGCCTTCAATTGTGG
Organism: Pirellulaceae bacterium; assembly: GCA_019636375.1. Taxonomy (GTDB): domain Bacteria; phylum Planctomycetota; class Planctomycetia; order Pirellulales; family Pirellulaceae; genus BJ22. The sequence continues at coordinate 844,958 of JAHBXS010000001.1, forward strand.
CAGCTTAGGCTCGGTTTGTGAACTCCAATTAAGCCGAACTGCCCGATTTGCGTTGAAATGAAGAGGTGTACATAATCGTCACCGCACCTGCCGCCAATAAACACCAAGGCATCCAATCCTTGGTCGCAATCGTCCGTCCTGATTGCCGAATGTTGGTCCCTGGTGACGAATTAAATCCGGTTTGAAAATCTGAATTGGGTTGGTTCCCAGTCACCAGACGCGGAATTCCCTTGGAGTCCGCCATCACAAATTTATCGACAACCAAAGTCTCGCCGCCAACGATCAGCAGAAAAATTCCGAGCGCCCAAAAAAAAGATGTCCACATGGCCACAATCCCGTTCTCAACAAAACAAACAATTCTCACTCCCCCCAAAAATCGGCATGTGGCACCAACGTTCTCCCCGAAAATATCGGCTACGGACCCCGTTAGCCGTTGTTTACGATAAACAAAACAGAGGTGCCGATTTTTCAGTTTATGCGTTTTGCACTATAGTCAAAATTGGAAATTCCTGTATCATTGACGCTCAAATGACTTTCTCGGTCCCCCTTTCCCAGCCAAGCGTATCATGGATCAGAAAAATAACTCACTGGCTGATAAAAAGCCCCGCCGCAAAGTCTTGATTGTAGACGACCATCGAAATCAAATCGAAGGTATTGAATATGGGCTAAAACAGAACGGTTTTGACGTTTTGTATACCAATGACGGCAACAAAGGATTGGCGATCATCAAATCGTCGCCGCCCGATCTCGTTCTGCTCGATTTGGGGATGCCTGGTCGAAGCGGATTCTTAATCTTGGAACAACTACGTTTCGAAGACATCTACAGTGGGCCAGTCGTCATTGTTACTGGAATCGACGGCCAACGTCATCACGACTATTCGTTGACACTCGGTGCGGCTGCTATCTTTAAGAAGCCGTATATCGTGGAGGAATTGGTTGCCAAAATTCGAGAACTGGTGGCGGCCTAACGTCGCTGCTGATATCTACGGCGAGTTTTGCTTTCCGGACGGTAGAATTGCCATAGAGACATGTCAGGCGGTCGAATTCAGGTCTTCCTGTCTAGGAATTGCGGCCCACATTGTTTGTGTCGCCGGGACCTAGACGACTTGCCTTCTCATTCTCTCGTTTGATGGCTTCATAGACCTCCAAACGGTGTACGGGTATCGCAGACGGTGCTTCGATTCCCAATCGGACCTTATCCCCGCGGATATCGACGATCGTGATCATCACGTCGTCACCAATCATGATGCTCTCGTCGCGATGTCTTGATAGTACCAGCATGGTTGATCCTTTGCCTGTTCTTTATTCGCTCAACCACAAGAAATTGCGGCGCGTTTGGCTAGTAAGGCCCGCAACAAGGGGAAAACCTGAACCCGGTGACGAGTAACCGCTTGAATTGCAAACCTACACTGAATTTGGTATCGACCTCAAAAAACAGCCATTGGAACTTGTCAACCAAAATTCCAATTCTGGCGACTGTTCGGATTTGCAAGCTCGTGGATTGCCGACAAACCGTGCGGTTTTCCGAACCAATCAGAATAATCGTAACCACCCGCGCGTCGCTTCCAACGCAGGCTTTTGTTATTAGGCAGGCTTTTCTGTTATTAGAACGTCAAGCGGATCGACGTTGACGGACGGCTGTCTTGCTCAGAGAAAATTGCAGCGGCTGGTTGTCCGTCGTAACGACTTGCGCCCCCAATCGACGATCCAGGTTCACGATAATTGGGGCTCGTAGATTTAACGTCAACGATTCCGACTCACGTCCGACCACCGCGAGAACATAGGCATGTTCTGTTCCGTCCAGCATCAACGCATCGATGTCCGTTTGGTCCATTCGTACCCGGTAATCCTTGACGAACTTTCGCGGGGAGACAACGGGCAACGCGGTCTCGGGCTTTTGAATGCTTTGCAACCAAGCGACAGCCGGATTATCCGCGTCAGCTAATAATACCCAATGTCGGCATTGCTCGAATCCGAAAACCCCTTGGCGGAAAAACAGAATGTCGTCCGGCTCAATTTCGATTTCGTCAAATCGGGTGGTTTGAATTTTCATTTGGCCGCTCAATTGTAAAAAGCTTTACGTTGTGACCTGCCTATGCAGATCGTAGTTTGGTTTATCGGAATTTAATGACCCTAACGATTAGGCAATTTCACTCAAAAATTTTCGGCACAAGCGACAGAACACCGCTTGCCGTCTTTGCTGCCTGACAAACGCCTGTATTCCTTGGGCGAGACTCGCTCAATTCTGGCGATTTTTGGCAATTTTGACGATTCCTTGCCGACATCGTCTCGACTCGATTCCCCTTATCCGGATAAGATTAGTGAAACCGGACGATTCAAGGGGTTCTCCCTCACACGCTAAATTGGCGTGTAACCGCAAAAAGCAATCACAATCATGCAAGCAAGTCGCCCCAATCCTCAAAGCCTCCGCAAACACATGATCGCCATCGTGTTGATCGGCTTATGGTTATGCGTTGGACTGACGGCCAAAGGGCAGGGCCAGTCTGACGATACACAATTGCTGATCAATCGGCTGAACGATCGCCGGTTTTCGGTGCGGGATGAGGCCACGCAAGCACTTTCCCAGCGCGGGACTGAGATTTTAGAACCGCTTCTAACGCAGACCATTGATATGGGCCCCGAAGCAAGGTGGAGGGCTCTCCAAATTGTTGAAAATATCGGATTTGCTGGGAATGAAGAAACTTTCGTCAAAGCGGCGGCCATCCTGCGCACCCTGGCCCGTAATCAGCGAATCGACCTAACGTTGGCCCAGTTCGAAGTGAATTGGAAGTCGGGGCAAACCAAACGAGCGGTGCAGCAACTTCGGCAATACGGTGCCCAAGTAAACATTCATGAGTTTTCAGGCGAAGAATTCGATAGGCTAATGATTATCGATCCTTTCGGAGGCCTTGTCGAAGATCCATTTAATCCAACGCAGGAAACGAAATCCGAAGAACCTTTTCAGCGTTTGACCGAAGACGAACAACGCCAACAAATTGCTGAAATCCTTGCCGGCGACCTTTCTCAAAACTATAGAATTGCGTTTCCGAACAAGTCCGCCCAGCCCAGATCGCTCAATTCATCACGACGAGCAGCCATCGTCAACCAACAATTCGCGCAACGAAGAATTCTGTTGGCAAACGGACTACTCGCGACCAACAACGATGGCGACTCCGTGACCATCGATAAAAATTGGGTCGGTTCTCCGAAGGAGTTTCAGAACGTGGCCAGCATTAACGGCCTGGCGACGATCACATTCCGCGAAATCGAAGTGACGGGTGAATACATTCAACCCTTGCAGCGGATGAACTCTCTCGCGCGAGTTCGATTTGACGGCTGCAAAATTCAGCCTGACGTTTTCCCTTTGGTTGGTAAGTTGGAACAACTTATGGCCCTCGAATTGATCAACACTGAGCTCGCCGATGAGTCGGTTCAGAAACTGGGCACTCTGCGAAATCTCAACGAAGTAATTCTCGAGTTGGCACCAGAGTCTCAAGCGGTTTGGTGGAACAACATCGCTAATTTTCGACTTGTATCCAGCTTGGTCCTTCGACGCATGAAGTTGTCAGACGAACAAATTTTCCAACTTGAGAATATCCCGAGCCTTTCCTCGGTTTTCTTGGAGGGCTGCTCGTTTAATATTCAAACGTACAAAGAGTTCAAACGCTTGCATCCGGGAATTTCATTCGAATTCGTACCCAAAGCCTATCTCGGTGTTCGTTCGGACTTTGCCGCCAGTCAAAATTCTCGTCCATGCTTGATCGGCGAGGTGGTTCCGGGTACGGGTGCGGCCGATGCAGGGATGCAAACCGGGGATATCGTTCTCAAAATCGCTGGGCAGGATATTGAAGTATTTGAAGACCTTCGCCTAATCGTGGCCCAATTCGACGCAAATGAAGTCGTCGATGTCGTGATTCAGCGAGATGGCGAGCAAAAGCAACTAAAAATTCGCTTAGGGGATCGCTCGACAGTCAATCAATAAATGGGACTTTCTAACCCTTCCGTCCTGTACACGTCTCAAGCCACGAAACTCACCCAGTAAAAAATCCAGCCCGTTACAGCGGTCATCAGCATAAAAAACGTCCCCACCCAACCGAGCCACCGATGAAATTGGCGATGAGCCATATTCTCAAACTTCGCCCCCATTTTGCGAAGTGCCAGCCCGACTAACATGACCCATAGCAAAAACGTTGGCACGGCGAAAAACAAATGAATCCATAACCAACGATCAACCCATCCGCTGGCAAAATAAACCGACTTAGCTGCCTGACTTCTCCAGTCTGAAACAAACCGCATATCAATTTCAAATAAAACGATGACCGCCAGCAAGGCGATCGCCAAAACCAATTGAATGGCCCGATGGCTTGTAAAATTTTTGCGGACTCGCACTTGGTAGACACTGAACAGCAACACTACCGTGACTCCGATCATCGCCAACGCGACAACGTCCAGCATCAAAGATCCACGTGTTGGAAAAAGTCCAAAATTCATAAACGCTTCCGCTAGCCCATCATTGACGTTTTTCGATAAAAACTTCTGGTCACCATATTGCCAAAACGCTCGACCTTCGGTGCAAGTCGCGATTTTTATTGTGGCTTGCCGGAATTTCTAAATCCGCAGTGACAGAAGCGACTGATGATACCTTTGAGAGCCTGTCGTTGTCTATCGTATCGGTCTGTCTCGAAACCGATTCCGCTCGCAGCTCTATCGTCATAGGTCGTTATCCCTTTCCATTTTCGAATCGAAATTTCGTAACCACTGGCCGCGTTCGAAGGCTAGTGAACTGTTTTCTCGAACAAGCCCAGCGGGCCGGGAACGGCTTCATCAGGCTCCAATCTGGTTAAGGAAAATACTGCAAAAACAACCGTTTTATCAAAAACTTGAAAATTTCGCCTCAAAGATATTGACACCAATTGTAGCCATAGCTACATTTTGAATTGTAGCCATTGCTACATTTTTTGCGACTCTTATAACTTCCAGTTCTTCAAGGAAATCGAAATGCTTCGTCGAGAGCCTAATCACCGAAACGCATTCACATTAATCGAGTTGCTGGTGGTGATCGCCATCATCGGAATACTGTCGGGACTCCTGCTTCCAGCCGTGCAACAAGTTCGTTCGGCCGCGCGGCGGATTTCAAGCGTCAACAATCTCAAACAGATCGGGTTGGCGATGTACAACTACGAGTCGGCTTTGACGCGTTATCCGCCGGGTTACATGAGCGTTGTTCCTCATCCCGATATGGACCCAAACACTTGGGATGGACCGCCCGGCTGGGCATGGGGGACATACATTCTGCCCTTCATGGAGGGCAACAACGTTTACGATCAACTGAATTTAAATTTACCCTGTTGGCATCCTGACAATTCGGCGATCGTTCAAGCCACGATTCCGACTTTTCTATGTCCAGGAGCCCCTGGCCCCGAGGGCCCCGTCAATATTGTGGACGATTCCGGCAACGTGCTGGCCGTCTTTGGACGGTCTCATTACGTTGCAAATGTTGGTCAAGACGAACCCTGGGCTCACGCTCAAGCGCCCATCCAGGGCGACTGGAGTCGGATTGCATCTGGGCCTTTCTATCGCAATTCGCGAGTCAAAATTCGCGACATTACCGACGGCACAACCACGACTGTTTTTGTCGGTGAGCACACGACCGTCAGCGAAAAGACCTGGGTCGGCGTCATTCCTGGAGCGGTTTGTGGTCCTACAGATCCAGTTAGATTTCCGCTCACCGACATTGATGACGCTGCAACTCTGGTCCTATTTCATAGTGGCCCTTCAATTGCCGAACCCGGCGTGATCCATCCGCCGAGTTTTCCCACCTGTCACGTTTGTCAACTCTATTCCCCTTGGCCAGGCGGCAACGTCTTGCTGGGCGATGGTAGTGTGCGATTCATCCCAACCACGATTGATGTCAATATCTGGGCGTCGATGTCTACCATTTCGGGTAATGAGGTCATCAACGATGATTTCTAAGTTGCAGCGAATTCGGCTCAGTAGCTCGGTTTTCGAAAATCGTCTAGGCCAAATCGATCAGCGAACGACTTGGACTCTCTTGGCTCTTTTTGTCCTCGGAGGGATCGCCGTTTATTTGTGGATGCCCCGATTGACCTACTATCCCAAGGTGACTCACCCAGAGGCGGACAAGTTAATGCGCCAACTCTATACGGCATGTTCTTCGAACGACGAACAGCGTTTGACTGCGGCCGAAGAACGATTTCAAAAATTGATAGACGCCGAAACGATTAGTGCGGCCGAACGTGGGGCCTTTGAAAAGATTTTCAAGATGGCTCGGGCTGGTTCTTGGGAAAAGGCAGCCAGCGATTGCCTCAGATTTGCCCAAGACCAAGTCTCCCGCTGACACTCAATCGCAGGGCAAATCACGATTCTCAATGCGGTTATTTATGCGGCAGACAGTTTATGCGTGTCGCAAAGATCGACCAGCGCTCTGCGGGCTCGAACTTGATCGGCCTGCGATACCCACAATGTTTCCCGTATTTCTTTTAACAACAGCTTGGCGGCTGTAGGCGCCATACATTCCACCACCCGATCCAAGACTCTTTTATCTGCTCGAAAAAGTGCAATCGCCCATAGCGCTGTGTTGGCTTGCCGCAAAAGTTCTCGCATATGGGCATCAGAGAAGTCCGCAAGGTCTTCAAACGCCAACAACTCGCGATTCAGGTCAGCGCCAGCGTCCGATTCTGCGGCGAGTTGAGTCGTGATTTCTTCTTGCAGGTCAGCCCCTAGATATCTTAGAGTCCGCGCCGCATAATTTCGGCCCTCTGACGTTCGGCACTCTGCTTGCGATTTAATTTTTGCCAGAAGGACTCGACCGATATGCACGTCGTCAATTTCATTCAGAATTCCGATGTCGCAAAGTCGTCGAACTACTGAAATTCGCACGGGCGATTCGAAGCCTTGTAAAACCTCGGCTGCTCGATGCGGCTCCAAGCTGGCCAAGGCTTCAGCGATCAATTTAGGGTGCTCTCCTCGCAATAATTCGCGCAACTTTTCCACAGAGAGACTTTTCCAGAAGGAATGTTTAGAGTCTGAACAAAATGGAGCTTTTCCGGTTTCTGGTTCCTTGTCGCCGTCGTCTCGATTGATTCGGCGACTCATACTCGGGAATGATTCGAACAGCGAAGGCCCATTGATCTCGCAGGTTTCGGCTTTCTGGCGTTCGTCGAGTTCATTGAGTAAACCCGCTAGGGCACATTGCTGACTTTCAATTTTACTCTGGTCTATTTCTTGAACTGCATCGATCAATTGAGTCAAATCATTGATCTGCAATCGCGACAATACCCGCGCTGCATATCCCAATGGAAGCGCCTTAAACGCCAAAGCAGCACGTTGGATGTGCGTCAAAGTTCCCATTTCTGACCAAATTGCAAGAGTTTTCGATTGACCTCCAGTTCCATCGGCAAATGACCCTGGTCGCGTTTCCTGCAACCTGGATTGATACCGTTGTCTCAGAAAAACGGCAAAATTTAGCCAGTAACAACCCCTACAGACGTTACGGATTGCCGCATTTTCGGCGTCATTGGTCATCTCTTTGGGTACCGCAAAGCTCGACCTATCAGCTCAACCATTGCCCCAAACGAAGAATTTGGCCCAATTTGATTTGCGGTTTTTCAACGTCAGCGGCCTGAGTCGGCAGCCCGAAACGGCGGTTGTCAACTTACCCTTAAATCGATAGACTTAGGGTCCATTTTTAAAAACAACAAAATTAAAACAGAACTTTTGGAGCGCTGCCCGTGGGGACAAAGAGAACAGGTAAAGGCCGACGAAAACAAGGGAGTAAAAAACGCCGCAATCGCGCGAAAATCCGTCATCGCAAGAAATAATTGGCGGCTTTTTCTGAAGTAGTGCAGCGCTATTATTTAAGCACTTACTTTTTTGCCAAGCGTTACTTTCATCTGGTAGATTGACGCCTTACCAGAATTTCCTCGCCATTCGGCTAGAAGTTATTGCGCTAGCGCGCGACCCTTTAGGCAAATTTCTGGCCGGCGCAGTGGATTTCCAAACGTCAAATTTGTTGCGCGCTGCGTGCTGGAAGGAAACCGGGGTTATTCGCTGTTCGCTGAATCAACTGCTTCGGGATACCAGCACAACTTTAACAACTGGCTTTGTACCTTGATCGCACGGATGAGCGTCCAAACTTGTTCTGACGAAAAACGTTGAGGGTCGGAGCTGGCCAATTCCTCAAGTTCGCGGGTGATGGCCTCGTGCTGATCGACAGCAGCTTGAAGTCGTAAGTTGGTTAACTCCCAAATCCGTTCAAGCTGGTCAGGGTCAGTCGCATTTTCTGAAATTTGATCCATTGAAAGCATTACGGTAGCGATGCGTGCCACTTCTCGAGGCCCCGCGTCGGGCATTCGAGTTTCGATCATTTGAGTTATTTCGCTGCAGTTCATCGGCAATCACACAGTGTTGTTTTTCGAGTTGCGGTTCGACAACTCGAACCGTGTGAAAACGTAGCTTACAAAAAAGCCTACAACCCTCTGCCGAATGAGTTTTTCCTCAATCAATTCCGCTACCGCCGTCGTAAACGTTAAAAACTGAACTCGAAACGGCCAATTCCGTCCGTGTTTTCATTGTTTACGAAGTCATCAATCAGATCATTTTCGACTTGATCATCCTGAGTACCGCCAGTATCGCCGTCGTCAGTCTTTTGATCTCCGACAGAGGCTTTTTCTTTTGCCTCATCAGTTGCGGCGTCCACCCCCTGCATCTCAATTGCATCCGCGGCCTCTTTCACAGCGCTATCAGTCGGTCCCTCAAGCGGGGGAACTTCGAATTTCTCGATTAAGGCAGAGCGGTCGGTTCGAAGATTTTCGAGATTAAGGGCAGAAACGACGTAATACCAGGCTCCATACCGTTCGTTTAGCTCAGCGACTTTAGTCTTGGCTTCCTCGACGGCCGCATTGTATTCCGAGAGGGCATCTTCGTAGCGACTTAGGTTGATTTCATACTGAATTTTTTCGGACTCATAACTTAACACATCTTGATCATATTTTTCGAATGCCGCGTCTCGTTGTGGGATTGCTTCAACAGGCGGAGGAGCATCGTCTTGATTGGCATCTTCTTTTTTGTCTTGTGCCGCATCGGTCTGAGGTTTAAGTTCTGCAAGAGCTGGAGTGTATCCTTCTGGTTTCGTCGGTGCGATTGGCGGAGTTGGCTTTTGGGGTGGTCCGCCAGCAACGCGACTTTCATCCAAGCCGACTCTGATCAACACGAAACGATTTTTGCCAGAGCTTTTCGGCTTTGTGGCCGCAGGCTCATCATCCAAATTTTTTTCGGAATCGACAGGCACATCAGAAGTTTGTCCATCAAGCTCCATATCCGCAGAACCAATCTCAATCGCCTTCGAGTCGCCTTCGATACTCTTTCCCAGGTCAAGGTAAAAAACGTAGCCTTCATTGGTCGTAAAAGCAACTTGGCCAAATTCTGAAATCAATTGGAGCGTATTGACGTCGCCCCCTTGTTCCGGTGCTTGAAGGTAAAACCCTCGGCGAGACATGTCCAAGGCAACGGACTGCAGTAGTCGCCCGAATTGCTCATCATCTTGTTTTAGCTCTGGAATTTCAGCGATTCGCATGTCGGCTCCAATTAAGGCCTTCCCCTGATGCCGAAATTTCTCCCGAACGCCGACGATCTCCAGGTTGAGTAACGTGTCAATCAAATCATTGACTTCACCTTCTTTAACTCGTTCCTTTGTCACGTCCAAGCCCTGCATTTCCCAGCGGTTACTCTCCGTTTGCATCAAATTGACTTGGTCTACCGTTTGCTTGAACCGGCTGGTACCTAATGGATCACGAGGGTTATTCACAAGTTGATAGTTATCGATCTTGAGTCCAACGACCTCGGGAGCCTCCAGTGCAATAAGCCGCGTATCGATCCAATCTGAGAATTTGGTAGACAGACTTAGATTGAGCGTCGTTTTATAAGTTTGACTCTCGCCGACCCGACGCACATAAAACTCGTTTCGCCGGGGCCGAGAAAAATTGGTATCCGTCACGGCCAAATCACCCTGCTCGACAGCCCTGCCAATGATCAGGTCGGCAAGTGTACGTCCTGACTCGTCACGAAGTAAAAGTCGTGTTCCGGCGGCTTCTGCATCTCCAAAACTCAATTCTTTCGGATCACGAACCCCGAACCGTCGATGTTCATCCGGGATGCGCCCAACCACGGCTTCACGAGTCAGACCGATCAATGCCGTCGACACGTTGGCGAGCCTTTCTACTGCCTCGGCGGGATAATCACTGTGGGTTGGGATTCTCCAAATCCCTTGCCATTTTTGCAATACAAAAGTCTGCAGGTCCCCATTCTCGTCCAGAGCGGAGATTTCCAAATACGCCGCAGTGCGCGAGTCATCGAAGTTCTCAAAAAAAGGTTGCCCTACCAACTCAAATCCCGTCGTTTGCGGTGGACGATTAGCATAGTAGGACCAACCAGCCGACAACGCGGCGATTCCAGCCATCCCAACAAACAACATCGTCTTCAGTGATTCAGTACTCATAGCAATTCAATGAAATAGGGGAAACCAAAAATGATGCTTGAAAATTTCACAATTTACACAGAGCGTTCTGGACGAATCTCACGACGCTCACGCAGCATACGACCCGTCAACACGACCAGCCCCATCAGCAGCGCGGGAACCGGAGCAAACGCCACCGAAACGAATCGAATCCAATTCTCTAGGCCTCGTACATGGCGAGATTCCTGCGCCTTGAGGACTTGATTCTTCGAAGCGAGCTCTTTTTCCAATCGATCGCGTTCTCGGTCGAATCGATTCTGTGCACCCTCAGCTTCTTGAGTTGATAACTGCAGTTTTTCAATAAAACTCGTGGTGTCGTCCTCGTCAATCGATTGCAAACTCTTTTCCAGTCGCTCACGAGCCGCCTGAAGTTGACCATCGAGTTGCTGGCGATTTTCCGATTCGGCATCCACTCGCTGCTGCCGGTAAACGGAAACCATTCTTTCGAAAGTCGTCAAACTTCGCGGTGCGAACCGACGATTTCGCAACGCCACAAAATCTGATTTATTCGCCAATACTTCGATGGCATTTTCCAACAAACGATAGTTGTCAAGGGAAGGCGTTTTCAATGCCTCTTGTTGTTCGTAGTACATCTCCGACACAAAATCCAAATCAGCGATCACAAGCACATTGGCCTTATTCTTCTCGCGATCTTTCCCAAAAACTCGAGCGGCAATCGTTTTAGGCTTCGCATCCAAAACGGCAGGTGGGTTGGGATTTGGAACGTACAAGTCATCGTCGGTAATTTGACTGCGAATCGGCTCTTCGCGTGTACGAACTCGCCGCGTTGCCGGGTCGATTGCCTGGACCTTTTCCATCGGTTTTTGTGTGAATTTTTCCCAAGAAATCAAGCCGGATCGTTCACCTAGTTGAATTAGCGGTACAAATTCGAATTTACTCTCTCCCTCTTTGGGAGCTAAGTTTCCTGGGTAAATGAATAAGACCTCTCGCAAGTATTTAGATACGGCCTCATCGACGTTAAAAGCGGGCCGCGCCATGTCGTTTTGGTTCACAAAAACAAACGATGTCTCATAGCGTCCGTAGAAACTCGGCCACGTCGGACCAAGATAGGGGGGCCACCACCCACTGAAGTTAGGATGCGGATTATTCAGATGCCATGCGACTTGATCGTAATCCCAGCGGATACCAATCGCATCAAAAACCCTTTCCGCCGTACCACCATCTACCTTTGGTCCCATTGTACTCGCCAGTTGCTGGGCGTACGGGGACCGAAACGAAATTCTTGGTTGACGCGGTGCATTGATAATTCCCAATTCTTGGGGCTGCCGGGATGTCCAATAGAATGGTAATGGGTCCGCCAATATCAACACAGGATGTCCCGCCTCGATATACTTCACCAAAGCATCCGCTGCTTTCGTGTCGAGACTCGATGGATCGGGGACCAGCAACACGTCGGGAGCCTCTCGAATCGTCACTGCCCCTTCGACATACTCCCGCAAGTCGCCTTGATCGATATGCAGAATGTCATAGTTCGCCTGAAGCTGCCGCATCGCACTGGTATACGGAACCCACAACATCCGCTCGCCGCGAAACATGATCCCGCCAAAATGGGCATCTGTATCCACGATCCCTAATTTTATTTTCCATTCCCTTTGCGTCGTCGTCGTTAATCCTCGTGTCAGTTCGTATTCCACCGAAGACTGGGGTTCTAGTTTTGAGATTAATGCATCCCCGTTGGCACTCGAAAGATAAGCACCAACGTAAACCTTCTGCTGCACGACTTTCCCGCCCACATCGCTGGTTATTTCTTGGGGGGTGACACCGATTCGTTCCGCCTGTTCAGCTTCTTCAGAGTTTGGAGTGACACTTACGACGTTGATCTTAACATTTTTCCCCGCTGAATAACTTAATTGACGCAACAGCCCCAAAAATTGCTTCTTAACCGCAACATACTCCCTAGGAACTTCGTCACTCACAAATGCTTGCACCGAAACCAAGTGATCGCCATCGCGGATTTTCATTAACGTCGCCTTCGTCACGGAATCCAACGAAAACGCTCTCTCCTTGGTTAAATCAAGTCGTGTTAGGGGGCTCGTCGAATTCGCCGAGACGATGTAACCCAAACATCCTAAAATCACTACCAAAGAAGCAAAACGGGTCATATACCGAGCCCACATCGAGAGAGAGTTCGTTGTCCGCCACTGACGTTTGCTGATCACAATCAAATTCAAATACAAAAATAAGACGATCAGACCGACGAAGTAGCAAATCCCTGATGCGGAGACCAAACCGCTCGCGAAATCACTCAAATGCCAACTAAAACCCCAACTCTCGATCAATGGATTTCCGGAGAAGTAACTTCCGATAACGACGGGCACAGCACCCATTAGCGCCCCCAACACAAACGCTACCGTGGGGCTATCGGTCAAAGAAGACGCGAACATCCCAATGGCGAGCAAGGCCAGTCCTGCCAAGAAGTAACCCAGATACGTCGTGGCCAGCACGCCGATGTCTGGCTGTCCTAAATTGAACAGAGCGACCAACTGCGGCAGCGAAAACACAAGCGCGATTCCATAAACTCCCGTAACCGAAAGAAATTTTCCGAGCAGAATCTCAAGGTCCGATGCTGGCAACGTAAATAGCAGCGCATCGGTTCCCTGCCGTCGTTCATCAGCCCAAACTGACATCGTGATCGCCGGAGTCAAGAACAACAACAGCCACGGAAACCACATCGATAGCTGATCCAGCGACGCCAAATTTTCGGCGAAGAACTGCTGGTTAAATGTCGCCAATGAACACATTGTGACGAACACACCAATGAACAAGTATCCAAGCACCCCCGAAAAGTACTGCGCCAGATTCCTCGATGCGATTGCCCAAATGACGTGCGGCCGAATCATTTTTACTTTTTACTCCAATTCACGTTAAACCATTTCATCTAACTTATGCACAAAAATCACAACCACCGCTCAAGCGACCGGCTGAAAGCCGGTCAATCGATGAAACGAACCTTCTAGTCCTTGTGTCGCGTTCAACTCTGAGGTCGAGCCGTCAAACACCAATCGTCCCTGATTGATCAATATCACTCGGTCGCACAGCACCTCGACCTCATGCAGAATATGGGTCGATAGCAATACGGTCTTGTTCTGCCCCAAATCCCGAATCAACTGCCGAATCCCCACCAATTGATTGGGGTCCAATCCGCTCGTTGGCTCGTCTAAAATCAAGACGTCGGGATCATGAATCAAAGCTTGAGCCATCCCCACCCGTTGCCGAAATCCTCGCGATAATTTGTAAATCGGTTTGTGCCAGACCTCCGCCAAATCGCATTTATCGACCACAAAAGCAGTTCGCTCACGGCGTTGATTGGCGTTTAACCCCCGAGCGCGAGCCATGTAATTGATCGCAGACTCAGGGGTCATCTCGCTATACAGAGGCCCATTTTCGGGCAAGTAACCAATGCGTTCGCTTCCCTTCAGGCGTTCCCTCTCCATGTCGAAGCCAGCAATCGTCACGCGACCAGAAGTCGGAGCGAGATAGCCTGTCAAAATCTTCATCGTCGTCGATTTTCCGGCACCATTAGGTCCCAAAAAAGCACATACCTGCCGACGGGGGACTTCAAAGCTGACGTCGCTTACGGCCGCGAATTTACCGTAGTGCTTGTTGATCCCCGTTGCAGAAATCATCATGTCGGTGCTCATTGCGATTCACTCGTTCCTTGGAATATCTACCAAATTGAGTTGTTTGACTAAGGCCGTTGCATTCGAAATTTGAAAAAACGCGAACTTTTCTCGTTCATGCGGGACCTGAAACAGTGATTGCCAAGTTGTCTCCCTAGGCAAGACGGAATCCAAAAGCGAAGCCGCTGAGTGAGGCCCTGCAAAATACCGTTATTTTCAAACTATCATTATCAAAATTCTCTACAATTTTTCAAGACACTCACGAGAACGGGGTTGGTCTGCTAAGCGAAAGCAAAATCTCCAAAGAAAAAATCTTTGACTACGCCAACTCCTTCGTCAACATTCGCCCCTCGCCAACCTGTTCGAAGCGAAACTTGCTAAACACACCGCATGCCACATGGTCCTCTGCCGGGGCCTGAACTTCCACAATGCTGATCCCTTCTTGCGCAAGATTCCGCATCGATTCACCGAGCAAGAACGTCGCCAAGCCACAACGCCGATGTTCCTCAGAAACTCGTAAATCATTGAGCCCCATCGCGCGCACACCCCAACAACTGGCAAGCGGTTCTATGTCCCAAAACGTGACGCCACCCACAACTCCATTTCCATTGCGGTCGATCAACTCAAATCGCGATCGAGTGGCAAACCCCATTGTGCAAGCCTCCCACCATGTCTCAAAAGGTGGGTCAGTGTTCACCTGCAGTTGAAACTGACGCCGCGCGGTCATTTGTTGACCATCGACAATGGGTCGAAATCCTGCCAGACGCTTGTGGAAAATAAGCACGCTCCCGGCATCCTGATAGCCCCCCTCCCGCAGCGTGTGCAACATCAAATGATCGTCAACCAACACACCAGGAATTCGGCTTCCGCCGTACAATCCATGATAGTAGGGAGAGGTTGGGAACTTTCCTCCGGCGTAAACGATTCTCGCCCCCGCCGACTTCAAATATTGTTCCGCACGAAGTAGTAAACCGGCGGCGATCTCGGCAGTATCTTCCCGTTCGATGACCCGTATCTGCGAAACGACCCCCTGCTGACGATCAATATCGGAGCCATCCAGAACCGGACAAAAACCAGTCTGCACAAACCCCACTGGCTGCGTTTCGTCAAAAGCCAAAATCAATCCCGACGACTCAAAATAGGGCTTCGATGCCACGAAGTCGTCAAACATTTCATGCGTCAGACGGTCCGTAAGCCCACGGAACCGTCGCTGACGACGCCAAATTTCTACAATCAGCGGCGGATCGGTGTTCAAAAACTCTCGAAACGCAATCGCCACGGCCCACGTCACCCAATCTTAAAAACTATCCGGTCAAGTCTTCAAAGATTCTAAACCGCACAGCTTCACCTGACAACAGAGCCTCAAGTGACCCGTACAGGGCGAACGGCGTGATGGTGGTTCCCAAACATATCGCGAGCAACGACTTCTATCAGGTGCGTGCCCGTTTCTAAATCCCCCGGCAATTCGCCGCGCCATAAATGTGCACAAACACTAGGCTTCGATGCTGCATAATACGGAGCTTTTAAATCCTTGTCCCGCTCGTAAAGGGCCACGTAGGCTGGGTCCGGTTCTGCCACTTGAGGCAACGATTCCCACGCTCTTCCAGCGATCCGCATCCGAACTTCGGACTTTTCCGATCCGTTAAAAACATTGATGTAAACGGCTTGATTGCCCACTTCGTTTTGCGGAACCTCATTCGCCACGTGAATATTCATCTGTTGCTGTCTGGGCATCCCGATCCCTCGATATCCGTCGATATTGTAGCGGTTCCCATCAAAATCGACTTCCAAATAGCCGCGCGGAACCCCGTCTAACATCACGCCATGCGGCACACCGTCGATTCCAGGCGCACCCCGAAACCAACTCCCGCACAATGTCCCAGTAATCACATGATGATGCGGCAGTGCGCCTCGCCAGCCAAGCTCTTCTCCCATCAACACATGCCCATGCCAATGCAGATGTGCCGAGAACGAAAGCGTATGCCGACGCGATTCGATCAATCGAAACAGCCCCTCGCGGTCAACCGTGCTCACACTCGGACCAACATCACCGCCAGGGTGCAGCGGTATATGCATCGACAACACGACCAATCGATCTTCCGGGACATGGGCCAAATCGTTGGCCACAAATTCCAATTGCCGCTCGCCGAAGAACCCACGGTAACTCCCTCGCGAACCCGGCTCATCCGGATTCGCCCCCGTCCACTCTACGTTGTTGAGGATCAAAAAATGAACGGGCCCCCAATCGAAGGAAAAGTACGTTGGTCCATACACTCGACGGTAGGTCTCTGTCGAAAAGCGATTGTCGCGCGAGTCAAAGTTGAGATCGTGATTCCCCACAACATTAAACCAAGGCCGACCGACTAGCCCCATCGCATCGTTGAGTCGTTCAAAGTGGTTCAAATTGTCAAACATGATGTCCCCCAGGCTGACGCCGAACGCCGCTCGCGTTCCCCGCAGTTGAGGTACGACAGTTTGAGCAATGAAGTCAACTTCCCGAGCGTCGCGTGGTTGCGGATCGCCGCAGAACAATGCCGAAAACCGTTCGGGTTCCTCTTGCATTCGTAAGCCAAAATCAATCGACTTTGGCAACGGCCCAGTTGGAGCGACACCAGCGTACTGCTGTTTCGGCGAGCCGTCGGGGTGATGAATGTAAAAGGACCGATTCAAATGGTTCTGACACCGAGCCGTCCCCCATCCGCGCGGTTTAATCACGAAAAAAGTCGTGGAGCCCTCCTCAACCGGCAACTCCCAATGCCCGTTTTCGTCCGTTCGCGTTACCAAGCGACCGTTGGAGACCAAGACATCAGCGAGTCCTCGCGATTGTTCCTTCCTTTCCCCATTGCCGCGAGTATCGTCAAACACAATTCCTCGAGCTATTTCATCGCGGCGAATCGACTTGGCAAACCCATAAGGCGCCCCGGCCAACACTGCACTCCCAATCCCTACGGTGGTCAAAAAAGTTCTTCGCTGCAAGCCACTTTTATTGTCCGCGCCGATTTCATCATGTTTATCGGCTTGATTATTGGTAATTTGACGTTCAGACATCGGACAACTCTCCTTCCAAATAGATGACGATCAACCGAATCTCTTCGGTAGCCAATTTTCCATGATGGGCTCCAATTTCATCCTCCAATTGTACCCAGTGATTGAATTCTATTGGGCTCAACAATTGCTAAGATTTCGCGTATTTTCCGCCAAGAATCGAATTTCACAGCTTCGCATTGGGCCGCATTCCTCCTCAAAAATTTTTCACAATGCGTTTTTCCCCTGGTTCCTAAAACCGAAAAGGATGAAACGAAATTACGCAAGGTTGCCAAATTCACATATTCAATCGAAGTTTCTTGCGGGCAGACAAGGGGCCAAAATCTAGCTGCCCGAAACAAGATCAGAACATCTTTTACCAAGCATCTTTCACCAAACGTCTAGAACCATGCGCCGAATTTGCGACATGCACTTAATCAATACGTGAAAATCTATTTGTTTGGCACTGTATTGCCAACTAAATCACATCCCGGAGGCGCATGGTGGGGGCGGTGCCGTCGCTCATGTTTTGGACGAGGGTCCGCCAAGCGAATGGGCGACCGGGTGCGATCCGCCCTAAGACGCGCTGGCTGGAGGCTCCGGTCAAATCCGGCAGATTGCCTGGCATCTGATCTGCAAACAAAATCCCCCACATCGCTGCGACCAATGCATCGAGATTAGCAACAGAAGGAATGTCTGGGCGAGCGACGATTTCGCCAAGCAGCAAAACGTGGCCGGCCAACGAGGAATTCCATTTTACTACGTCAGCAGCGGAAAATCCCAGCAAAATCGCTTCATCAGCGTGGCCCGTCGGCGATACGGATTTTAGGAAGCTTTCGATTTGTTGGGATAACGGTTGGTTTGAATCGGTTTTTTCTAATCGGACATCGGGTACCACGTCGTCGGCTCCGTCTGAAGCGGGGAGCCATAAAAGTTCCATTTGCTCGCGTCGCAATATGAGGAGGCTGCCACAATGCTCCTTTTTCTCCCGTTCGCTAAACAAGAGCCAACAAGGCAATGCGTGCAGTGCTTCGCCATTGCCTCCAGCGGCAATATCGCGTTCGGAAATGGCGTCCACAATATTCGCACCCGTCTTTTCGGCCAATTTGACGGGATCGAAGTAGCCCAAATGTTCGACCCGCCCGTCAAAATCTCGGCGGATCAGAGGCGGGCCATCTAGAGCGACCGCAACGATTCGGTCCACAAATTTACCGGCCTTCCGCTGAAGTTGGCCGATCAGCACCGCTTGGTGCTCCACCAGATCGCTGGCGACACTTTGCCATTCGTTAAGATGAGGATTTTCATTCGAAAAAAGTTTGGTGAGGCCGTTGGTAAGTCCATCGGATAGCGACAACTCGGCAAACTCGACATGCTTGAGCCCAATGTACTTCCCTCGCCCTTGCCAAATCGCAATCGCGCCGACCAGCAGAGCCTGGTCTGATTGTAGCCAGACACCTGCCGACATCCGAAAGTTCTGCCGACGAAAGTACCTTTCGATACGATCGTGCGTCCAATCCTGTTCGGACCATAGCGCGACGTTTCTGGCCATTCAGGTCCTCTGCAAAAAGAACCCGAGGCTCACAGATTCCCGGTGAGCCTCGGGGCAAGAGTTCTAACAGGTAACAATTTCGCGACTAGGCGACGACACGCAATTGCACGGGGGCTTGCTCACGAATTCCGTCCAGGAATTCTTCAAAGATGCGCGCATCGAGAGCCGAGGCCGCTTCGTTTTCTGGATGGAATTGAGTTCCCATCGCGAACCAATCTGGATTGGTGCTTTCGATGGCTTCGATCACACCGTCGGCACATTTGGCAGTGACTCGGAATCCAGGAGCCAAATCGTCAATCGCCATGTGATGTCGGCTGCTGACGCGGATTTCACCATCACCGTAAACACGTTCCATGATGGAACCGACCGCGATGATCAGTCCGTGTCGGTGATTGGGGTCTTGTGGGTCTTTGTGAGGAAGCGAGTCGGGCAAGTCTTCCGGAATGTGCAGGAACAGATTTCCACCCAAGGTCACGTTTATCAGTTGCATTCCAGCCCCGATGCCCAGAACTGGCAGACGACGTTGGCAGATCAAACGGCAGAGGGTACGGTCAAACACTTCTCGGCGGGGATCCATCGTGCGTACGGATGGATGCATCATGAAGCCGTCCCGTTGTGGGTCCAAATCGGCTCCGCCAATTAACATAAATCCGTCCAGTTGATCGAGGATCGCGTTCATATCGTCTTCCGAGTCAAGTGGCGGAACCACTACGGGAATCCCCCCCGCTCGTAAGATGTTGTCGTAATACCCAGCCGTCACCACTGAAAACGCAGGTTGGTTTCCTTTGGCCTCTTTATAGTCGGCATTGATGCCAATCACTGGCTTCTTCATCATCGTCAGAATCTCCTTGCTCTGGAACTCTCGGCGCGGGTCCCCGCAACCGATACAATACAGCCCTTGGTCTTCGAAGCTCGCTTGGTGCTGCGTTAGGAGAATGTCAAAATCAGAAGCAAGTAGGGTCACGGAGAGTCGTTCCGTCGTTAACCGAGAATACTCAATGCGATAATGAATGCTTGCCCTGACGAATGATGCTCTTCCCAAAGCCTTCGCCAAGAAAATCCCAAAAAACAAATGGATGTGTGGGACACTGCGTCGTGCAACCCCGCACAACGCGAAGAGCGAATGTTAGCCGATAGTCTATACATTCCAAACCGACACAGCGTATTTCGCGTTAATTAAATTCGAGACCACAAAATAATGTGCCAGCACTGCTATTAGCTAGCAGTGGGCGGCATTGACACGTGATTAAAAACATGTCCATTTCTCCACCAAAAAACGGCCCATGAAATTTGAAAATGTATTTGTAGAGTCGCTGGGATACACGATTCCCCGAGAAATTTGGACCTCCGACGACGTGGAAAGCCGTTTAGCCCCGGTGTACGAGCGGCTCAAGCTACCCGCAGGTCGTCTGGAGCTGATGACGGGGATTCGCGAACGACGTTTCTGGCCTCAAGGTGTGCTCCCCAGCACCTTGAGCGTGCAAAGTTGTCTTTACGCGTTGCAAGCCGGAGCATTTCCAGCGGAGCAAGTCGGATTGCTCATCCACGGCTCTGTCTGTCGAGACTTTTTGGAACCGGCAACGGCCTGTACCGTCCATCATCAAGTTGGCTTGCCCAGCGACTGCGTGATCTATGACGTCTCAAACGCATGCCTTGGAATTCTCAATGGCATCCTGCAAGCCGCAAACATGATTGAGTTGGGGCACATCGAAGCTGCCCTCGTGGTTGGCTCCGAAGGAGGCCGACAACTTGTAGAAACCACCATCGAGTCTCTAAACACGGACGAACGCTGGAATCGCAAAACCATCAAAGAGGCTATCGCTTCCCTGACGATTGGCTCGGCGAGTTGCGCTGTCTTGTTGACCAATCGACAACGTTCTAAAAATGGCAGCCGCTTACTCGCCGCATCCGTTCGTGCACACACGCAATGGAACGACTTGTGTCAAAGCGATCATGATCAAGCCGGAGCGAACTTCCAGCCCTTGATGGCGACCGATTCCAACGAGCTTCTTAATCGAGGCGTGGAAACCGGTGTGGCTACTTTCAAAAAGTTTCAACAAATTACCGGTTGGAAACTCGCCGATATTCAGCACACGGTTTGCCATCAAGTCGGTGTGGCTCATCAAAAACTCATGCTAGAGTCACTTGGACTTTCTATTGAAGACGACTTCATCACTTACCCGTGGCTGGGGAACACGGGTTCGGCTGCGCTACCGATTTCCCTCGCCATCGCGGCCGAACAAGGAGTCTTGAAGACGGATTCGAGGGTGGCTCTATTGGGCATCGGATCAGGGATCAATTCCATCATGCTCGCACTCGATTGGCAATCCGCCGCGGTTCAGGGCGGCGAATTTCCGGCGGCGTAATTGACTATCGTATTTCGACGAGGACAATTAGTTTTTTTTTCTGGCGACTTCTTCGATGAGGGTCAACATACGAAGCGCAAGATCATCACGCGAGTATTCTCGCAAAACAAACTCTCGGCCGTTTCGGCAGAGTGCGTTGTAGGTAGCAGGTTTGTCGGCCAATTCTTCAACGGCCGCCAGGAGTTGGTCTTCGTTTTCAGGTTCGATCAAGATGCCCGCCCCGGCTCGGGAGACGATTTCCGCCGATTCGCCTTGAACTCCCATGATGATCGGACGTTGCATGGCCATCGCCTCGAATATCTTCGAGGGGATCACGGTTTCGAAAAGTTCCGTCTTACGCAAGTGCACGAGAAGTGCGTCACATGACGCCAGAACTTCGGGCATTTGATTCTTATCGAGCCTGCCGGTGAGCCTGACCAAATCCCCGACCCCATGTTGCTCGACGAGCCTTTCAATCTCACCGCGTCTCGCACCGTCGCCGACGAGCAGGAAGACAATGTCCGAACGATTCTTGGCGGCGAGTTTATCTGCAGCGCGAATTGTAATTTCCAAATGATGGGCCATCCCGATGGTGCCGACGTAGGCACAGACAAAGCGGCCTTCGAGATTCCAAGCCTTAAGGAACTCCTCGGATTTGGCCCGTGGCGAGAACTGTTCGGAATCCACTCCATTGGTAATCACGGCAATCGGTACCCGCTCGCCGATTTTTCCCCGAATGTTATCGCGATAGCCGTTGCCGACGGCGACGATGAGATTGGCAGAACGGTACATTTTGCGTTCGAGCCATTCCAGGAATCGAATGGCAAGCCCCTTGCGCAGTGCTCCGACGGTCACGATTGACTCCGGCCAGATGTCTCGGATTTCGAGGACAAACGGGGTCCATTTCAGCCAAGACGCGATGACTCCAGCCCAACCGCAGAAAAACTGGGGGCTTGTGGCGATAACCACATTTGGGCGGCGACACCAGAACAGGAAGGCGAAGAGGGCACTGACCAGATAGGAGACAAAGTTGACGACTCGCCAAAATCCTCCGGCATTCGCGGCGATCACCGTCCATACCCGAATGATCCGAATCCCGTCTTTGGTTTCGACTTGCGGCCAAAGTCGATTTCGAAAGCCAGGATAAACGACCCCGTTGGGGACGTTGGGGGCGCAAGTGATTACGGTTACTTTGTGTCCTGCCTGACCCCAACGAACACAATGCTCATAAGTCCGCGACGCCGGAGCATTCCCCTCCGGCGGAAAATAGTGGCTAAAAAAGACGATTTGCATGAAGTCTAATTTAGCAGCAAATTGCGCTCTGCTAAACGGCAATCCAATAAGGGCACAAAAAGGCCAAGCAAACATAGCTTGGCCTTAGAAAAAGTCATTGCTCTCTAGCGACGCCGTCTCGAAACACCCGCGATGCATGTTAATGCCAACAGCCCCAAAAAACCAACGCTGGGTTCAGGTACTGCCATCACAGACAAATTATCGATTCCCATGTGTGCATTTGCTCCAGCTCCAGCTCCTTGACCAAACCGCCAACCGAATAGGATGCTTTGACCATCAAGTAACGGTGCCGCCAAGTTGATCGTTACTAAACGATTGGTGACCAACACCGAGCCAAGGTTGGAATCAGGAGATCCGGTAACTGCAGTTACCAAATTGTCTCCAACAATCCCAAACGTCGTAAAGCCCGTGCTGTTGGGATTGTAGTTGAAACTAATTTCAGTTGCTCGACCGGCTTGCGAGTACTGCTCGACATCCCAAGCAACCCTAAACGAATTGATGCTTTGACCAGTAAGGTTGGTGAGGGTCCAGTTGAAGAAATAATTTGTCGTACTTGATGGTCTTTTCGCTCCGAAAGCGATTTCACTGGTGTCGTTAAAATGCAAGCCGTAGGTGCTGTTATTGGTTGCGTAGCTGCCAGCTCCATTGTAGAGCCCGCCGGGCGTAAAGCTCGTGTAACTCCATGAATACTGAGGTCGGTCAGCAAGCCACGCCGCTGTTCCATCAAACGTGTTGAAGTTCTCGGTCACAGGAGTCATGAACGAAGTGATATCAGCATTTGAAGTCTTCGCATTAAACGAAAGCGAAACCCAACAAAAGGCCATGACACTCAAAACGTAACCACAAAAAAATCGTGATCCAGCCATTTTTCGCACTTCTTTCAATCAAAAAAACAACAAAATTCCGTTACTCAAAACTGTCGAAGTTGACACCGAGGTTACCCAGTTTACCTAACGGTTCTCGAACATGCAATTACCGAATAGGAGGAATTTTCAAAAAATTATGGTCTTAGGGAATGGATAAAATCTATTGAGAATCCATGAAGTCGACGATTTTATCGAATTTTCGGATTATGTAAGCATGGCAGGCCTTTTGCGAAGCAGTGCCGCAAAGCATGAAAAACTTGAGTTTTTTGGCTAACTCGCCGATCCGATCCCCTAAATTATCAGTTCCGCAGCATCCTCCCTGCTCGATTTTGTGGCCTTACACGTAAAGCTCGCGGATTGGGTGGCCCTCGCTAATGGCTAGGGGGCGACCGATGGGGGTCATTAGTTCGTCCGAATAGTCGATCCCCATCAAGTCAAAAATCGTGGCGTGTACGTCGTGAAGCGGTCGAGCGTTTTTCAAATCGGAATGGCGGTCTTTTGTCTCCCGTTTGGGATCGGGGTTCGTCTCCCCCACCACCCGGCCACCTTGAATCCCACCTCCGGCAATCGCGAGAGAAAATCCATGCGGCCAGTGGTCGCGACCACCAAGTGGATTGAGCCACGGCGTCCTTCCAAATTCACCTCCGCACAGAACTAGGGTTGAATCGAGGAGATCATGTTCTCGCAAATCTGCGATCAAAGAAGCGAACGCCGGATCGAGAATTTTAATTCGACCGGCCTGCAGATTGTGATTGTCCACATGCGTGTCCCACCCCCCTAACGTTACCTCCACACAACGCACCCCAGCCTGAATCAGACGAAACGCAGCGAGGCAGCCTCGACCAAACGGAGTGTCGCCATACTTGAGTTGTTCGGAAGTCGGGAGTTTCGAAACGTCGAATGCTTCGAGTTGTTCCGACGACATCATTCTAATCGCTGCGTCGATATTTGCCGTTCCGAATGGGTTCGTGTTCTGAGAGGGGCGTTGCCTTCCCCGGGCAAAATGCTGATTGATTTGCTCAAGGTCTTGTAACCGCTGCTGTTGCCTGTTGTTAGCAACGGTTGGTTTCATGTCGGGAACCGGGTTCACTGGATCACCAATCCGAAAGGCATCGAATTGATCTCCGAGATACCCACCGCGTGCAGGAAACCCACCGGGCAAAATCGATACGTGGCGAGGAATATCGACGACTTGTGAATCGACCGCCTGTAATTGATGACAGATAATTCCGCCGATCGCTGGATGAACGAGCGTCGGGTCGGGACGAAAACCGGTCTTAATGTTGTAGATGGCGCGTTCATGGTCCCCTTCCTCACTGGTGATTGCTCGGATGAGTGATACCGCATCCATTTGCTCGGCAAGTTGCTCGAACCCTTCGCCCAATCGTATGCCTGGCACATTTGTCTTGCGAGCCTGCGAGCCGTAGGCGATTTCGGTGCCCGGGTGCGGGTCAAACGTTTCGAGTTGGCTCGGTGCACCCTCCAGCCAAAGTAAAATCACCGATTTCGCACCAGCAGACTTTTGCCGTTCCGCTTGCCGAGCCAAGCCCGTAGCCAGCGGAGTCAGCCAACTCAAGCCACTGAGCCCCGCCATTCTCAGCAACGTGCGGCGACTGAAGTGAACGGAACTCCCACAACCTTCGAAAATCTCGTCGTCTCGATCCATGTTAATGACTCCAGCCAAATTCGGCGCTATTGAAGAGTGCCCAAAACAAATCCTGCACGGTTTCTTTTTGAGAAATCCCACTTTTCCTCAATCGTTCGACAACATAACTCGTTTCTGCTGCTGTCGGGTAACGAGTGAAGCAGGCGAGATACAATACCTCGGCAATTTTTTCTGGATTGGGAGCCGCAGAAGAAATCCGTGCCGGCGCTAGCAGGTCGTTGTCGATCCGCTCGCGAATCATGTCCCCGTTCATCAAGAGTAGGCGTTGTGTCACCGTTTCGCCTCGCGCGACAAATTCGTCTTTACCAAAGTCTCCGAATCGGTTGATGAATTCGTTTTGTCGTCCAAAGAATTCCAGGCGACTGACAATCCCTGCGCGCGCGTCAATCGTCTTGAGCGTGGTGGCTTGCAAGAGAGAGCGAGCGACTTGCTCCGGACGCAGTCGCGTCAGAGGAAAAACGGCGAGCTGTTTTTCGTGCTCCGTTGTGATCTCAAAGTCAGCCGAGCTGTCGAGTTGAAAAACGCGGGTAGCGGCGATCAGGCGAATGGTTCGCTGGATGTCAAAACCATGCGCGATAAAATCATCGGCGAGCAGTTCCAACTCTGGAGGGAGCTCTTTCCCCCAAGGAATATCATCGATTGGTTCGATAAGCGGACGGCCAAACATCACTGCCCACAATCGGTTAACAGCAGCCCGAGCAAAGGGTTTGTTTTCGGGATGAGTGATCCATTGGGCAAGCCGCCAGCGTAATTCACCCTGCTCGGGTAGTAGGTGTTCCAAATAGGGCACTCGTGGTTCGATAACCGAAGGTTGATTGTCGTCAAGAAGTTGAAACTGATACGACGGACTTTGGCGACGGTCTTGAACTCCGGCCAACGAGATTTTGGTTTGTCCAAAAAATGCTGCCAAATGATGAAAATCAATTTGCTCGCCCCCCTTGGGCTGATTCCAATCTCCCAATTGAATCGTGCCTAAGAAATCGTCGTGGCACTCAAGGCAGTCAAGTCGCATGGCTAACATCGAGCGACTGGTCTTGGCCGCCAATTCGATGGCGTTGGTATCACCGTCTTGGTCTTGAATCGTGTTGGCAGAGACGTAATTCGTTTGCGGTGTGTCGGTCCATAGTCCCTTTCCAGCCAACAGGTCTCGAGCGACTTGATCGTACGGGCGGTTCATCTGAAACTGGTCGGACAGCCACTCAGTGAAGCGATGACGGCGGAAAACAATGAACGGGCCATCTTCGACTCCCACGAAACCTCGCGCAAAACGCTCTGCCAAATGATCGCTCGTGCGACGGTCTTCAAGCAGTCGAGCGAGCCACCAATCGAGTCGGTCCTGTTCGGGAATGGACTCGATTCGCCGAAGCTCTTCGATTGAAGGTACTGTTCCTGCCAAACTCAGGCCGAGGCGGCGCAACAGAACGTTTTGATCGGCAACAGCCGACGGTTCGATATTCGCCGCGAGCCAACGATTTTCAAAAACTTCGTCAACCGCACGAGCAATCGTCTTGATTTCGCGATTGGTTTCTTTAATTTTCGCGAACGTTTTCGGGGTAGGAACTCGTTCTTTGGTGAAGAAGGCAATAAAAACCAAACAGACGCCAGTGGCCAGTGTGAGTGACAACAGCCAATTTTTGTGACTCGACCTAACGTTGCTCATCTTCGCCGCCAAGTTCTCGGTTGATTTCCCTTTAGACCCGATTCTCTATCATAACGTACCCTCTAATGGTGCGCAGAGTTTTTAGAATGAGCCTTAAACGTCACGAATAGATCGTTATGACGAAGGTGTGAAAAAGCCGCATTTGCCAAAACCATCGGCTCAACCCAATCATGGACTTCGTCGTGGAAAAGAAAATATTTCTGAGAATTTTAAAATTTGCAACAAATTCTTTCTTCGAATCTCAATTCAGACTTTCGAGACTTGGATTATGCCCAAAATTGCAAGCCTTTCTAAAAACAACCCTCCCCAGATGAAGGTAAAATAATTGCTCCTCGTTTTGCATTGCCTGGTAACATCGCTGTGGGGCGTGCCTGATCATTGGGGAACTCGTTCAATTGAAGGCAAGGAACTCGGGTAAAAAAATTCTGGGCCTGAGCCTTAAGTTGCCGGAGTTTTTAGAGAATAGACCTGGAGTTAGGGACCAATCCGCTTAGGAGATTGTCTGGTGAAACTGCATTTTCTAAAAGAGACGCTAATGAGCCAGCAATCGGGCAACGGAATAAAGCGCCTCACGGATACCAGAGATTCTGAGGAAACCGGTCCTCCTCTGGCGGAGGTCGTTCGGCGGGCTGATTTTGAATGGCAAATGGAAGAACCCGCTCTTCCCGATGTCGTTCATCGCGGACCTCAATACAAAAGTTGGGTCTTTCGTTATGGCCAATGGGTGGGAACGAAGGCCAATTTCCTGTTTGGTCTGTCGGCGATGACACTACTTCTGGCAGTAGTGGCAAACATTCCGGTGCTGCAACTTTTGAGCTTTGGCTATTTGCTGGAGTCATCAGGACGAGTATCGCGAACGGGGAAGTTTCGTTCGGGATTTCCTGGGTTACGGCAAGCGTCGGTGATTGCTCGCGGTTTGTTGGGGACATTGATTTGCCTCGCGCCGTTGATGATCGTCGCAAATCTCTGGTATTCGGCTCATTTGATCGACCCGCTTAGCTTTCAAACGCGGGGGTTGAGAATTTTGCAGTTCGTTCTCGCGATGATGACGATCCCGCATGTGTTTGCAGCGTGGTTTTGCGGCGGCCAGTTTCGACATTTTATTTGGCCGGTGATTGCTCCCTTGTCCCTGGGCTTTTGGTTGTTCCGTAAAATGTTAGCTTCAACAATGTTGCGGCCAATTCTTGGCTGGATGGCCGGTTGGATTTCGCCCTATTTGCTCGAAGACATTGGAGCCGTCGAAAGACTCGAACGATGGTTTTTGCCCGCAGTGTTATGGGATCACCTTAGGCGGCAGACGTTGTGGATTTCTGCTCGCGACCGTTTGTGGAGTTTTGTCGAGTCGTTTCGTTTGGGGCGATTGCTTGAATTGGGACTGTTGGGATTCTGCGGAACGGCAATTTGGTTGGCCATTCCGACCGCGCTATTACTCGTCGCGACGATACGCGAGTCTCCATTGAATGTGTTAGTTTCAGTGTTGGGGATTGGTTCCGCGAGTTTGGTGTTCTCAGGTTTGTTTTTTCTTCAAACCTCGTATGCCGCGACCGGAAAATTCA
This sequence comes from Pirellulaceae bacterium, assembly GCA_019636375.1. Lineage (GTDB taxonomy): Bacteria > Planctomycetota > Planctomycetia > Pirellulales > Pirellulaceae > BJ22. The sequence continues at coordinate 873,092 of JAHBXS010000001.1, forward strand.
GAAGTTTTTTTGATTTTCCGGCGACTTGGCGGCGCGCGACGCGAGCTCCGATTTGGTTTTTGGTGGCAGTGACAATTTCAATCGTCTTGGCCTTGCCGTTATTCCTGGCGAAAATCGAAGAAATTCCGCGAGAATTAATGTGGACCCTGAGCCTGTTCTATGTCTGCTGCAGTTGGAGCAGCCGGGTTCTGTTGGGGTGGGCCTACGGTCGCTCAATGAGTCGCGATAAACCTCGGGCTTGGTGGTGGTGTTGGCCGACTTTGAGTTTAATCGGCGGCGTGTCCTTCGTTTATGCTTTTATTTTGTTTTTTACCCGCTACCTGAGTTGGCATGGTGCATGGAGCACGATTGAAAACCCAGTTTTCTTACTCCCAGCTCCGTTTTGGCTGTAAGAGCCTATCCCAAAAGGGGTCAGACCCTTTGGAGGCTAAGCGAAATTTTACGTTGTTTTGTTGTCAAACCGGAGAGGGTCTGACCCCTTTTGGGATAGGCTGTAAAGCGAAACCAATTATTCTTGATCGGACTCGGGGGTCGGTTTTTGTTGCGTGTAAAACTGCGCCAAATCCGAGAAGGAACGCATCGGTTTCTTGCCGGCGAGAACGTCATCGTTCAGAGGTGCAATGGGTTTCGGTTTGGTAGGTTTCGCGGCGTAGGTGCGACCTTCGTCCCGATTCCGTTTATTACCTTTGCCGCCTCCTCCGCTACCGCGAAATTGATTGGAGCGTTCGAATCTCCCGGGTTTTCGTTCTGGTTTCGCGGCTTGATTTCGATCAGTGCGAGGTTTGCCGCCGCGTTGTGTTTTATTTTCGGCTGTCGCAACTGAGGCTGTTGCTTCTGGTTTCGCTCCCGAGGTTGGTTTCCTGCGGCGATTGCCGTGCCCACGCGGCTGGCGTTCGACTTTGGGCGTTCCCGGTTTAATTGCAGTGAGTTTCACTCGCCGTCGAGCCACGTCGATTTCTTTCACCCAAGTCAAGAGCGCGTCACCGACGGCAAATTGTTGGTGCAAATCTTGAATGTAACCTGCGGATAATTCACTGACGTGAACGAGACAACTTGAACCCAAGCCCACATCCACAAAGACGCCGAAATCAACCACATTCACGACTTGTGACTGGAGTTCCATTTGCGGTTCGAGGTCTTCGAGTTTAATGATCCCGCTTCGGAAAACAGGTCCGCTAAATTTTTGTCGTGGGTCGTGGCGTGGTCTTTCGAGTGATTTCAAAATGTCGCGCAACATCAGTTCGCCGACTTGAAATTCCTGAGCGAGTGTTGCCGCGTTAAGTTCTGTGAGCTTGTGAAGGGTCTCCGCCGCCTGTGATTCATTTTTGTCTTGGGCCTGCGCGTCCAAAAGTTGGCCGGCCATCCAGTCGTCAACAGAGAGTCCAATTTTTTTGAGGATTTGCTCGGCGATGTGATAGCTCTCGGGATGAATCGCCGTCTCGTCGAGAGGATTCGTTCCTTCGTAAACTCGCAAAAAGCCAGCCGACTGGACGAACGTGGCCTCGCCGATCCCAGCAACTTCGCGGAGTTCTTGTCGATTAGTAATCGGCTTTGCGGTGCGCTGTTCCAATAATCGTTTCGCCGTTAGCTGATTGAGTCCGGCGACATATTTCAATAGTGCCGTGCTGGCGGTGTTCGAATTCACGCCTACAAAGTTGACACAGGATTCTACGACATCGTCGAGCGACTCAGCCAAATGTTTGGCCTTGATGTCATGTTGATACAAGCCAACGCCGAGATGTCCCGGGCTGATTTTCACGAGTTCCGAAAGAGGGTCTTGAATTCTGCGACCGATGGAAACGGCGCTGCGGGCGTGAGGGAGCAGGTCGGGGAGTTCTTCCTTGCCGATTTCGCTTGTGGAATAAGTGCTCGCGCCAGCTTCATTGGCAATAACGTATTTGATGTCGAGATCGGCAATGTCTTCGCGAATAGCGTCAGAGACCAAAATCTCAGCTTCGCGACAAGCGGTGCCGTTGCCGATGACCACTAAGTCAACTTGATGATCGCGGATCAATTTCGAGAGTTTTGCTCGGCTTTCGATTCGTCGTTGTTCATTGCCGACGATAAACACTCGGTCCGAATGAATCGGATTTCCTTGAGCGTCGAGGATCGCAATGGAGCATCCGTTTTTGTATCCAGGATCGATAGATAAAACACGTTTTCCCCTGACAGGAGGTCGAAGCAGTAGTGCCTTGAGGTTGTGTGCAAAAACTTGGACCGCATGTCGTTCAGCCGAGTCGGTCAATTCGCGTCTGACCTCTCGTTCCAAACTGGGCAGAACCATTCGGTGCAGGGCATCCAGCGCGCATTCTTCAAGAAATGGTTTAAAAGGATGCTCGGACGGCACGAGAAGTTCAAGAGCACGCTTGTCAAGAGCTTCCTGATCAACCCGAACTTTGATCTTGAGTTGTCCGCTACGTTCGCCACGATTAATCGCAAGAACTCGGTGATTGGGGATTCTCTTGATGGATTCCGCGAAGTTATCGTAGTCTTTGAAAGGATGAGGCGGAGTCTTTTTCTTTTTCGGTTTTCGCCGTTTCGCCTTTTGGCTCGCTTCGTCAGCTTTAGAAGGCGGCGGAGAAGTTGGGGTGGTTTCGCTCAATTCAGCGTTCAATTCCAACGGCGAATCGGTAACAATTTGCAAAACAGGTTCGTGTTCCATCCCTAGAGCCGATTCGGCATGAGGAAGCGGGTCAGATGAAATCGAACTTGTTTGAGTCAAGCCGGAAGCCAAATTTGAGTCCCGATTTTCCGACGATTCAGCGACGAGTGAGGGGTGTTCACCGCTCGCGACGGATTCGGTCTCCGTATCGTTAGCGGGAACTTGTTCTGGATTGGTCTCAATTTCTGCCATGGATGGTGGGGGAGTTACGGAAGCGCCCTCCAGATCAGAATTGGTTGCCGCATTCGCCGATTCGCCGGTTTTCGAATTTTGTTCCGTCGCGGTCTCTTCAGTGGCGTTGGGATCGGTGGAGTTTTCAGATTGAACCAATTTACAAGTCAATTCTGAACTGTTCCAAATAATTTTGCGGAGTTCACGTCGCAGGTCACTTTGCTCGCTCATTCGTTCGGCGATCAAATGGCGAACACCGGCGATAACGTCGTCGACTGAATTCAGGCCTTTGTCAACTCGGACAAATTCTGTTGCGCGGGATGGCAGATCGACGTCGGGTCGAGAGCCTTCAAAAATCTCGTCCGCGATTGGCTCAAGCCCTTGTTGTCGCGCGGTTGTGGCGAGTGATTGTTTTTTTGGTTTGTACGGAAGGTATAGGTCTTCCAGACGACGACTGTTGGAGGCCGCTTCAATGTCTTTGGCGAGGGCTTCGGTGAGTTTGCCTTGAGATTCGATTGACTTTAGGACAAACGCCTTTCGCTCAGCGAGAGCGCGGAGTTCGGCAGCTCTTTGCTTGATGGCCGACAATTGATCGGCATCAAGGCCATTGGTCTGGTCTTTACGGAACCGAGCGACAAACGGAATCGCGTTTCCTTCGTCCAGCAGTCGCACGGCGGCGTTAACAGAATCATTCGAGAGCTTCAGGTCGCGAGCAATTATCGCAATTTCGTCAATCATACAATGGTTATCGATCGAGCAGGTAGTTACGGGCTATCTGTTGGAACAATGGTTCGCCGTGTTGTCAGCGCACCAGTCAACGTCTGATCTCGAACAGTTTCGAGACTTTCCCAAAGTGGCAATCTAGGCGATGAAGTGGTGGATTGTCAAGGATTTACCGATTTTATCATTGGCTTGGGTGGCAACATTTAGGAGGAAGCCAACGAGCGGTGATGAAGCAAAATTTAAATTGGCAGTGCTTCACAGATCGGTTTTCGGGTGATTTCTGGCGTCGAGCAGAACGTGTTTTCGCATTCTTTTGACCAAAAATTCGAAAATCATCACTCGAAGCGACCAATTACAACCCAAATTTAAGGGTGAAATTCCCACCTTTTCCCGTTTGTTCTTCAATTTTAAATGTCAGTCGCCAATCAACCCGTAACCACCGCCGCTGCGAATGCGCGAACCCTCGCCTCTGATTCATTGGCGTTGGGGATTGTATTTGCTCTGTCGTTGACGGTCGCTCAACGATTATTAGGGGGAGTTCGGGGAATCGTATTCTGTCAACTGATGACCGACCAAGAACTTGGAAAATGGTCGATGCTCAACAGTTTTTTGTTGATTCTGGCACCGATGGCCGTGTTGGGTTTGCCAGGTTCTTTCGGAAAATTTGTCGAACACTATTTTCAACAAGGTCAACTCAAGACATTCTTGTGGCGGATCGGGCGGGTCTGCACGGTGACGACTTTGACGTTGACGGCGATGATGATCACCTTCCCTGCGTTTTTTAGTCAGCAGATTTTGGGCGAACCGGGGCACATCGGCTTGATTCGAGCGGCAGCTTTGTCTTTGGCGGCGTTGACAGGTTTCAATTATCTTACTTCGTTGATTGAGTCGTTAAGGCAAATCCGTTTGGCGACGATCATGCGATTTGTTTCAGGGGTAACGTTCACAATTGCGGGAATCGTATTCTTGGTCGTTTGGCCACTGGGAAGCGTGACGGTTATCTGGGCGTTTTTCCTGAGTAGTGTTGCCGGAGCCATTCCCGCGCTATGGTATCTCAGACGGCTCAACCGAGAATTAGTTGATGACGGTCCGTGGCTGGAAGCGCGGACCATGTGGCAGCGACTGATCCCCTTTGCCGCCTGGTGGTGGGGTTCGAATATGGTTTACAACCTGTACGAATTGGCCGACCGTTACCTGTTGATCCATTTCTCAAAACTCGAAAGTGACTTGGCACAGGGACTTGTGGGGCAGTACCACAGCGGACGCGTGATTCCATTGCTGATGGTTGGTGTTGCAGTCATGTTGAGTGGGCTGCTATTGCCCTACCTCGCGAAGAGTTGGGGTGCGAAAGAATTTGAAAAAACACAACGGCAGCTCAACTGGACAGTCAAACTCTCGACGATTGGGATGGTCGGTATCAATACCGTTTTGCTGATCGCAGCTCCGCTGTTGTTCGATGGCGTGTTGAATGGGCGATATGCGGACGGTTTGTCGGTGCTCCCGATGACGATGGTTTACTGCACTTGGTTCAGTACCTTGACCGTCGCTCAGGACTATTTGTGGGTTGTCGAAAAAGGGAAATATGGCGTCGGGGCACTCTTTGTTGGCTTGGTCGTCAACATCTTTTTCAACCTATGGCTCATTCCGTCTTATGGCCTATGGGGTGCTGTCGTGGCCACAACCATTGGCAATTTCGTGGCCTTGGTTTTGATCATGGCATGCAATTGGAAATTCGGTGCCGCTCCTGACTGGGGCTGTTGGGGCGTGATTGCTGTGCCTGGATTGTTGTTGATGCCCAGTTTTCAGGCCGCTGCCGTCTATGTGTTGCTATTGGTGTGGATTGGACTCAGCGATAAAGTATTTAGCTCGGAAGAAAAACGGGAAATCAAGGAGTTTGTTCAAACCTTCGTTAAAAAGAGCACTCGGCAAAAAGGAGTATGACGAAAGATTTTTGATCAAGAGAATCGGCTGGTTGGGCGGTTAGACCATTCGGGTTTGCCGACTGAAATGTATCGAGCTTAAGCCATGGTGATGCAAGCAGATTTTTTGAGAATGCTCGTAAAATGTAGGATAACTGGTTGAATCGTGAATTTTGTCGGTTTAAAATTGGAGTCGGGCAAGTACGAAGATGGGATTCGCAAGTTGAAGGGGCGGTACATCGAATGTTGAACGGGGAACGAGCCAATGTAGGTGACGTGTGCATCGCTCGCGGTGGACTGCGCTATGTTCCAAAACAGACGCTGAATTGTTTTTGGGGAATCAACAGGATTTGGAGGGCGAATGGAACCGCGTTTTGATTGGAGCTTGGGAATTGGGCGTTGGTTTGGCGTCAGAGTTCGCGTTCACCTTCTGTTCTTTTTGTTCGTATTATTGATTGGCTGCGTCGAGTGGATGTATTTGGCCCGAAGTCCCAGCATGGCAGGGACGAGCGTCGTCTACGCTTTGGGATTGTTATTGTGCGTATTGATCCGCGAGTTGGCTCGAATCGGCACTAACGTTAGTTTGGGGGGAAACGTCCAGTCTCTAGTGCTGACACCTTGGGGTGGTTTCGCAGAAACTTTGGAGCCAGTGGCTTTCCGAGACAGAACTCTGGTAGCGGCGTCTGGGATTTTTGCAAGTTTTGCGTTGTTCCTGATTGGTGCGATGGCGATACTCCAGACCGGCAAGTACGATTTGTCAGATTTGACTTACGCCTTTTCACCTCCCGTCTTCAATTCATTTGATCCTGTCGCGAGTTCGGCGGTCATCTTTGTATGGTTGAGTTTTCAAATCACTATCTTTAACCTGATGCCGACATACCCGTTTGATTGTGCTCAACTCATGCGGACCGTGTTCGGGAAAGTCAACGATGATTCGCATGACTTAAAGGTCGAGTCGACGGTTAAGGCGATAGGTCAATTGTGCGGTGCGGTGCTGATCGGAATTGGCATCTTGCAACGAAACTATTCGGGGACACCGATGGTGCCGTTGTGGGGAATTTTTGTTGGGGGAGGCATCGCGATCTTTTTCGCCGCGCGATACGATTTTCGCCGAAGAATTCGTGATATGTGCGACCAAATTGAAGTTGCCGAGCAAGTTTTTCCACCGCAACCACTCATGGACGGATTGCTTGACTCACAGAGTGGATTTGATTTTTTGGTTGAGGAAAATGGATATTCTCAGTGGCTGATTGAGAAGCAACGCTCGCGTGATCAAGGGGGCTCTTTTGATGATGAGCTTTCCGAACAAGAGGAACTCCGTCAAGCGGATCAAATACTGGAAAAACTCCATCGCGCCGGCATCGAGTCCCTTTCGGAAGACGAAAGAAACATTCTCGAACGCGTAAGCGCACGAATCCGCCAAAAACGCAAGGTGGACCAAATCGACTAACGCGAAAAGTCGCGACGATCGAATTGAGGCATCACTGCTCGAGCCAGGGTCTTAATTTGTTCTTTGAAATAAATACGCTTGACACTACGTCGCACAGATTGTGACATTTGGTATCGATATCGATCCCAAGAGTTTGTCGCTATCGTCCCAGCCACCATTGTCGCTTGTTGATCACATAGGGTTTCCTTGTAGGACTGGAACCCGTACCCGAAATCAATCGTATCCACGCCAGACTCCTGAGCGGCATCGGCGATCGACAAAAACAGTTGAGTCCCCGGTGACATACTTGAGTAGCGGATATCGTAAGCCGGAAACCAATAGTGCAACAAAGTCTTTTCACGTAGGCCAAAATGCCCGGCCACTGGCGTCGTGCCGGCGAACAAAACACTCAATTGGCCTCGAGGTTCGTCAGTTTCGTTCAACAATAAGTGCATCAATCGACGGATACTCGGCAGGCTAAAAATATCGAGAATTTTGGTCCGTTGGTATTGACTGCTTTTCCAGGCCAGCACGGCATCGAGTAGAGCAGGGTCTCGACTGTCAAACTCCATCCGAAGAGGCCCCAATTGCCTGACGAGTCTTCGAGTCTTTTGAGGTTGTCGAGATATGGTGTAGCTCGACTTTTGTAGATGGTGAACGTAACCTGCAGGGTATGCGGAAAGATCGGCAACAAAGGTCGGAACATTGTTTGCTGCAAATTGATCCAAAATTCCTGCCGGGGCGGCATGAAAGTCATACCGTCGAATTCTGCATTTTGCCAATAGATCAGACCAAGGGATTTCTTGGTTTGGTTCCGAAATGGGTCCATGAGCATCATTGAGCCCGCGCCCTACCGGAACCCCAATTGCGCCTCTTCTTTCAAATGGAAGAATTGCGACGACATTTTCGTTTCGGTAGACGATGCCCACCTCCACAACTGCTCCGGTCGCCAGAACCTGTTCGGCAAAACGGGGGCTAAAATACGGACTGAATAACGCGTCGTTGCTCTTGCGAAGCGAGTTCCAGGCTTGAAGAAGTTCTGTTTTTGAACGCCATTCGTCCCGCGTTTTGAAGACGAAATGAAGGCAGCGAATTTCGGGATTTTTCTTCATTAAAAATACCGGGCTGAATTCGCTTTTTATGGGGCCGGAACAAAAAACTCTGAAGGGGACGTGGACCATCCCACTACTTCCAGATTATCTTGGTTGGAATCTCGTGCGATTCAAGGTCTGACAACACAGAGAGGGCTTGGCCAATCTAAGTTTTTGCCGAGTATAACAATGATGCCGCTCAGGTGGTCCTTTTTGGGCACGGAGTTAGCCCTGGACCCGCCACGTGGGTTCACCCAAATTCAAATAATTAGATGAAAAAATCTCGTAAAATCGCAATATCCACTGTCAATGATGAGCAAATCGTTGAGGCCTGGTTTGATCAAAATTCAAAACAGTCGTTTCGTCAAAGTTTGTTGAAATGGTTTCGTGTGCATCGGCGAGAAATGCCCTGGCGCGAGTCGCGCGACCCCTATCGAGTATGGGTCAGCGAGATCATGTTGCAACAGACTCAAGTGGCCACCGTTATTGATTATTTTCGCCGGTTCATCCGTCAATTTCCGACCGTTCAGAGACTAGCGACAGCGGATGAGCAAAGTGTCCTTAGACAATGGGAAGGGTTGGGCTACTATCGACGTGCACGTCAGCTCCATGCGGCTGCGAAAATGATCGTGGCGGAATTTGAAGGTACGTTTCCAGCAACTGTCGATGAGCTTCTGCGTCTTCCCGGAGTGGGACGTTACACCGCCGGTGCGATTGCGTCGATTGCTTTTGATGAATCCGCGCCTATTTTGGAGGGAAACACAGTCCGCTTGTTCGCCAGACTTATGGGTTTGACAGAAGACGTTCGCGTCTCGAAGACACAAAAGATTTTGTGGAGATTTTCGGAGCGTTTGGTTCCCGCCAAAGGGGCTGGCGAATTCAATCAGGCATTGATGGAGTTGGGGAGCCTCGTGTGCCGGGACCGGGATCCCAACTGCCGCGCATGTCCAGTCGCGAGATCCTGTGTGGCCCTTTCGCTGGGCACTCAACGCGAGATTCCCGTCGCGAGCCCGAAGTTCGAATATGAATCGATAAGAGAAGCAGCAGTCGTTTTGCGGCGAGGAAAAAATGTGTTGATGCGTTTGTGTCAGCCGAGCGAACGCTGGGCCGGATTGTGGGATTTTCCGAGGTATCCTTTTCCTCACGGCGATCCCGTCTCTAATTTGACTCGATTAATCAAGAAAGATAGTGGTCTAGATTTGGAGTTGGACGAAGAACGCCTGTCACTTCGTCATGCCGTGACCAGATTTCGAATCGAACTCAAATGTTATGGCGGACGTGTTCGCTCTGGACGGCTGAAACGCAACTCTGCGTTTCAATGGGTCTCTCTTCACGACATTGACGAACTGCCTTTGAGCGCGACGGGAAGGAAAATCGCTCGCTCAATTTCAGCATTTTTTTAACCGAGATTGTTGACTTTCAGATTGATTTTTCCCGAAGCAGAAATCTCAGGTCTATTTTGAAGATTGAATTTCTTGCAATGCGGCGACAGCTTGTTCCCGAATAAATTGATCGGGATCGTTCTTTGCAACTTTTGTGAGCGCCGCAATGACGCTAGGTTTATTGACACGAATGCCCTTGAGAGCCAGCACGGAATATTCACGAGTGAAGGGTTCTTCCGACGTTAGCTTTTTGATCAAAACATCCACGAGGGGGGCTCCGTCTGGTCCCATTTGACGAGCGATTTCCAGCATTTCATGTTCTTTGGATGGATTCTTGAGCTCGCGTTCGATATGCGTGACGGCCTTTGCCGCGTCGCCAGAAATTCGAAAATAGGCATAAGCGGCCTGACCATTCACCCCCTTATTCCGGTCTTCCATAAGGTTTTCGAGCATCGGGAGGGCCGTAGAAGCAGAAGGTCCCATCTTCGCAAGCCCCTCAATCGCCGATAGTTTTTCCTTGTACTGGTTGGCCGAAAGGCGTTCAATCAAAATAGGGACCACATCGACCTCCTCCGAGGAACCAATTGCACCCAGAGTGATCATCAATTGCGAGCGAACCGAAAGATTTGTTTCTTGTTGGTTTAACAGATCGACCAAGTGCGGCAAATAGCGTTTGGCATCCGGACCAATTTCGGCAAAAATCCTCAACGCCGCAACTTGCAGATTAAACTCTTGACCAGGTTCAAATTTGGCTTGTACGACTTTCAGCACATCGTCGCCAAAGTCCTGACACGTCTCCTTGCCCATCGCCTCGATGGCCCACATTGAGGCAAGGCGGATTTTGAAAACCGCTTGTTGGCCACGAACTTCGGCCGGACCTAAACCTTCTTCGATTCCGTACAGTGATTCGCGAAGGTTTTTGCCCACCACATCTGAATAAACGGCGGCCGGTTCGCCTATGATTCGAATCGCAGCGGTGGCGCGGATGTACTCCTCGAAGTTTTTCGATTCCAAAAAAGGTCTGAGTCGCGTCACGATAATATCTTTGTGCGAATCAACAATCATTGAAGCCGCACCGCGTTCCGTCTCATCCTTGATTGCCATTTTGCCGAGAATGAGTTCAATGATCTTGGGATTTTCCAAAACCTCGGGTTGATTTCGAATTTGGATCAAAGCTCCGATTCGGACCTCTGAATCTTTTGATTCAAGATCGGCGAGAATCTTTTCCGGGTCTTGACGGCTGCCCCCGAGCATCGCCCCACGAGGAAGGCATCCAAAAATGAGAAAGCCCAAAAGGCCAAACAAACACAAGACCGTTACCAGTTTCATAGAATCCTCAAACGCGATTTCTTACCACTGACTTCCATCAGCCCGAGTGCCGCACAACGCGACCTTGATGCCTAACGCTTGGGCCATCGCAGCTTTGGCGTACAGAGCTTCGTCAGCCCCTTTAGCATCCACACCATAAGCAACTTGAATATGGTTGCTCTTATGCCGTGCCATCATTTGATCGCGAGACACTCCGTAGGTGACTGCATGCATGATTGGCCACTGAATCGTTGTAGCTTCCCAGCGGCGTTTGGTTTCGGCTTCGGGCAATGCCACCACACCACCACGCCCCAGGTCCATGCACAGTTGATTTTTTTCAACAAAAATTCTCGACCAAATTATCTCGCCTGGTTTTGAAACGCCGCGACAAGTTCCTCCGCCAGACGGAAAATACATCGCGGGTTGTCTCATGCTGGACGTTCCCTTGTATCCGCCCACAAAGTGAGCCGGGGGAGCACCACCACTAATCAAAAAGACCCACACGTAGTCTGGGACTGTTCCACTGGCATCGTGATCACCCCAACGAATATCGTGGAGAGTCGTTTCAGGGGGCTGACGCAAGATTGAATGCACTCGATAAGTCATCAAAGCGTCCAAACCGGCACATTCATCGACTTCGTTGAAATGCGGCAGTGGCTCCCCGTGATAAAGCACCTTTTGCCCGTCTCTCGATTTTACGGGTGGGCGTAGGGAGTTGTTTAAAATTCCTTCCACGAGGTCGCTGGCAGGCATCAAGTCCTTCAAACCTTGCTGGTACTGAATGCCAATCGTATCGCAGCCAAAGTCATCGGCGATTCTCAATGCCGCGATGTACATCTTGCATTGCATCAGGACTTGGTCCAACGTCAGTTCCGAAGCATGATCCTTGCCAAGATGGAACGTGACACCTTTTGCAACCAGCCAGTCGTAGACTTGTTTCGCCTCGGCATTGGAAACCTGATTCGCTTCATGGAACAGCGCTGATTGGCTCAGTCGCTCCTTAAAAACACCCGTGGGATGCAGCAAGTGGTCGGGAATAATTGCATTAAACATCCCCATGCAGCCTTCATCGAAAACTCCCATGATCGCCCGTTCACGTTGCAAATGGTTCGCCAACCCTTCGCCAAGCTTGACCAACGAAGCGGGAAGTTTGACCTTATCAATTGAGCGGACATGTTTTTGAGGATGCGAAAGTTTTCCATTTTTCAGCCAAAGCCCCAATTTTTTCCGGAAATCTGAGCCGCCAAAATCTTCGCTCCAGAGGGTGCTGTAATTAACCTCGGCCTTGGTCAGCGAGCCGTTCAAATTGAGCATCCCCACAAGCCCCGGCCACTGCCCCGACCAATTCGCCACTGTGAGGATAGGGCCACGATGTGCAATCAAACCTGCCAAGACGTGATGGCTGTATTGCCAGACGGCCTCAGCGACAATCAGTTTTGCATTGGGATTGATTCCTGCAAAAACTTGCATCCCGTAATGTTGCGAATCGATGAAGCCGTGTTGTTTCTTTTTGTCGAAGGGATGAGCACGCTTGACCCGATAACCTGCTGCAGATAGTGCCGCTTCAAGTTCTTGCTCCATTTTCTGCTGGGCCGGCCAGCAAGTTTGATTGGCCGACAACCGCAAATCGCCGCTCGCAACGAGGATCACTTCTTTATCGTGAACGCTTGGATAGACTCGTGGTTTTGGCGGTTCAAATCGAGGCATAAAACGCTCCCTTAATTTTCGGTCATCGCACTTCGCAGAATCGGATGCAAATGTGTCGGTTTGGCGGTTGAAGGCAAGGAATAATGTCTGAATTCACAATGCCCCGCTTCATAAAGTGAAAACGGGAACAAATTTTTCTTCCACAAAAATGCCCGATCTCCGCAACCCAAAACGTCCCTGATGAACAGATTTGGCCACGCTTATTGGGAATTCTTGAACTGCCACTCGTCGAGCAAACGACGCAAGCATCCCGCTTTCATTAACCTCCATTAACATAACCGATTGACAGCTAAGTTCAATCAATCAGACTAAAAGTCACTGTTGTTACAGCTGGAACGTGATAATTCTGGGTTATTTCGTTGACTCGTGAGCCGAGAAGGTGGGTTGAGCTAGAATAATGTGACGTGTTTTTCGATCCTTGACTTTCGCAGTTCGCTCGAAGTACAAAGTTGCGGCAAGTTAGATTTTTGTTGGAGATATTTTCATGTGCGGGATTGTCGGCTACATCGGCCCCCGAATCGCTCAAGAGTTTTTGCTCGAAGGCTTAAGTCGCCTCGAATATCGGGGTTATGATAGCGCTGGAGTTGCAACCTTTAGTTCCGTCAGCGATTTCGAAGTCCATCGTGAAGTCGGGAGAATTAAACGACTTGCTCTGCTCGTTCACGATAATCCAAGCCCATCCGGGATCGGTATTGGTCACACCCGCTGGGCCACTCACGGCGCACCCTCGGTCATGAACGCCCATCCTCATCGTAGCAGCCAGGGTGAATTGGTCTTGGCCCACAACGGCGTGATCGAAAACTATGACGAGATCAAAAGCCGATTACTAAAACTCGGTTATGAATTCTCGTCTGAAACCGATACAGAAGTCGTTGCCAATTTAATTTCAGAGTGCCTGCGAGTACGACGACAACGATATGATCAAGGAGTCGCCGGAGAACGTTCGCTCGGAATGGATGCGATCAAGGATGCGATCAGTCAACTGCGAGGGACTTACGGTTTGGTTGTTATGATCCGCGATTGGCCAGATACTATTTTTGCGGCACGACTTGGGAGTCCCTTGGTTGTAGGCGTAGGTGATGGCGAACACTTTATCGCCTCTGACGCTTCGCCTCTGGTTGGCTACACAGATCGCATCGTCTACTTGGCCGACCATCAAGTCGCGATGGTCACCGCAGATTCCCTTGAGGTCAGCCATCGCGACCACGGACTGGTTGATCACGACGTTCACGAACTTCAACTTGATGTAGGAAGTGTCGAATTGAATGGCTTTGACCACTACATGCTCAAGGAAATTTTTGAGCAACCCGACGCACTCCGGAATACTCTGCGTGGTCGCTTGAGTGATGATGATGCCACGGCGGTACTTGGCGGCTTGAATTTGACGCCCAGCCAATTGCGATCAATCAAACGAATCGTGTTTACCGCGTGTGGAACCAGTTGGCACTCGGCCCTCGTGGGCGAGTACATGATGGAGGAAATCGCCCAAATCCCCGTAGAAGTCGAATACGCCAGTGAACTTCGCTATCGCAACTCACCGATGTGGGATAACACGTTGGTATTTGCGATCACACAAAGTGGCGAAACTGCCGACACGCTCGCCGCTCTGCGTGAAATGAAACGAAAGGGGCATCGCACGCTCGCCATCTGCAACGTCATCGGCAGTTCAATCGCCCAAGAGGCTGAGGGTGGCATTTACCTGCACGCCGGACCCGAAATTGGTGTCGCATCGACAAAGGCTTACACGTCACAATGTCTGGCCCTGGCAATGTTGGCTTTGCATTTCGGTCGCCTGAGGCATCTTGGTTATGCCGAAGGTCGAGCGATGATCGACCAAATCCGCGCCGTGCCTGATGCCGTTCAGAAGGCACTTGAGTCAAATGAAAGTGTGGCTCGAATCGCGGCCAAATACAAAGATTGCCAGAACTTTTTGTATCTTGGCCGCCACTACAATTTCCCAACTGCGTTGGAAGGAGCTTTGAAACTAAAGGAAATCAGCTACATCCACGCCGAAGGATACCCAGCCGCTGAAATGAAACACGGCCCGATCGCACTGGTCGATTCGCGAACCCCTAGTGTCTTCGTGATGCCAAAAGGTTTTATCTACGACAAAGTGATGTCGAACCTGGAGGAGATCAAGGCCCGAGGTGGTCCGGTGATCGCGATTGCAGCCGAAGGTGATCGACGTATCGAAAAAATGACGGAAGACGTGATCTACATTCCGCATGTCAGCGAATTTCTGCAGCCGATCGTTTCGATTATTCCCCTTCAATTGTTGGCTTATCACATCGCCGTTTTGCGAGGATGCGATGTAGACAAACCTCGTAACTTGGCAAAAAGTGTTACGGTCGAGTAAAGCGAAAGTCGTCGAAGACGCAACTATGTTTTCTATCACCCTCTATCGGATCATTTGATGAACGTGTCGCCGCAAACTAAAGCCCGTTAATACGGACGGTAAGGAGGGGGTGGTGGAGGCGGTTTCAAGTATTCGGGTAGGTCATGGGGTTGCGATGAAACGAAGGCGTCGACGTCAAAATTAAAATCAAAATCTAAAGCTAAGTGATCTTGAGCTTCACCGGCAGCGCTGACTTTGTCCACTGGTTTCGTCGGGATAGTCAACGTCACTCCACAACGACAACGACAAGTCTTGCCACGATCCGTCTCGCGGACCTTCAGAACGCCGTTGCAGTTCGTGCAGGAAAACTTGAAGTAATCCACTTCCTGACTTGCGGATGATGCCGCATTCGCTGCCGAAGGAGTTTTCGCCGGGAGTGAATTGGGATGGCCGCCTGTGTTGCTTTTGGGCAACTCAGTGGCCGCAGGCATCGGCGGGACAAGCGGCTTGGGGGTTGTCCCCGCTCGACTTGCCACCAACGGAACGACCACCTTTACGCCACAGCGGCACTGCACGGTCTTCCCTGCGTGGACCGACAAGACTGCCAGCTTGGTCAGACAAGTTGGGCAAGAAAACAGAATTTTGTCGGTGGCGTCCGAAGACATGAAGTAAATCTCGTCAGCAAGAAATGGTGCTTTGAAGCCCATTATGATCTAGCTTCGGCCTCTTTTTCAAGTCGCAAAGACTGCCACAGGGCAAAACCTACGGTGACGCAAGCCCTTACACTGCTCAGCGGTTTAGAGACCTTCGCCTACACAATTCAACGAGCTCTGAACCTTTTGACCGGTTCACCTGAGATTGACCTGGTTTTGGTAAAATTCTCTTTGACGGAAAATTGCCATGACAGCCTTAATTTGGTTGAAAATGATGCGGCCTCAGGAGAGCAGGGCGGTTAAAAAATTCGGCGATCAATTCCTCAACCTTTCCCGCCGATGTTTGGGCTCACCTGAGTCGTCATACACCCTATCGATCAAATCGCCATAGTTATCAATCCGGGCAGTCATCCGCTCCAGTTTTCCCTAGACGGCGAAGGACGTGTGAATGGAACCTACTACTGAGCAAATTACCAATCACAGGTTCCGTTTCCATTAAAAAAACGTTCGACTTGGAAGAAAAATCGTTCCCGTAACCAACCTACACATGATCACCCATTTAAAATTTTTCTGGGAATTCGTTTGTTTCGTGAGCGACGACTTCGCCGAAACCAGCCAAGTCGGCCAGGGTGTCGAAGCGCTGACGCCTCCAGTTCACCGTGACATACGGGTCGGGACCGTTCCAAGTCCTCGGAACTTGTGAACTCTTAGGGATGTCGTTCAGCGCATAAAAAAAGAGCCCGTTGGGCGAGGTCGCGTGGCGCGCCAAAACCGTTTTGGCGAAACAAATGATCAGGGGCAAGGCAACCATTTGAATCAAAACGCCAGCAACCTCTCGGGCTCATTGAGCCTTAGGGTAAAGGCTCGTCGGGACTAAGAAGCAGTTCGCGTGCCAAAACAGAAAAAAATCAATTTTTCAGCAAAATTCAAACGAGAATTCTGGAAAAAGGTTCAAATCTGCGTGGTTTCCATCCTGAAAAAATCTCAAACATTATTTTCCCCTTCGCCCTACCAATTTTGGCCGTTCCGCGTACATTTTCGGGATGGTACAACCGTGCTGTACAAATCTGCCTGGCGCGTTGCAAAATTAAACAACATCACGCAAACCCAACAATTCACGCTGTTTTTTGTCAATTCATTGAGAATCGAATCGTCGGTGATGCCGAATCCAAGCCAAACCCGCAAGAACCTGATCATATTGGGCGTGAATCCACGCGCCGGGACAGGGAAGGGGACTGAAAAACTCGACGAGCTGGTCCAGGCTCTTCAAGATTCAGGTTTTGAGGTCGAGCAAACCACCGATTTAAGGACGCTTGATGCCTATGTCGGGGCGGGCCAAAACACCGGCAAACTAAGGGCCGTCGTCGCATGCGGCGGCGACGGAACGGTCCGTTTGTTAGTTGATCGCCTGGGAACCAAAATCCCTTTCTCCGTTTTCCCGTTGGGAACCGAGAATTTGTTGGCCAAACATTTTGGGATTACTACTGACGTTGGCAAATTCTGCAAGATTCTAACATCTTCACAGCCAATCAAAATCGATGTCGGTCGAGCGAACGGACAAATCTTTTTGAGCATGGTTAGCGCCGGATTTGATGCGGATGTCGTGCGACGCCTACACGCGGAAAGGACTGGGCCGATCCATCACACGTCGTACTTTTGGCCCGTCTGGAAATCAATTTTTGCTTATCGCTTTCCGCCGATTGAGATTCAAGTCGACGGAAAAAAAGTAGAACCTGGTCGATGGACGTTTATCTTCAATCTTCCACGTTACGCTCTCAATTTAGCGCTGGCTCCCGATGCTCGGGCTGATGATGGCTTGCTGGAGATCAAAGTGTTCGACAAGGGTGGATTTTGGAACGGAATGGCCTATTTCTTTTCGGTGTTGTTTCGCCGCGATGGAAGACCAGCCAAGTCACGCCATCTCCGAGGCCGAGTCATCGAGTTGGCTTCTACATCAAAGGTGCCGTTCCAAATCGATGGAGATGCCGGAGGTGAGTTACCGTTACGTGTGGAGCTATTGCCTGAACAATTGGAGTTGTTAGTCCCCGAATAATCCACGAATTTTCGCTTGGCACAGCAGTTCACTATCTAGTTCAGCAATTGATCTACCCCATCGGCTCCCTTTTGCGAATCGATCTCCGTGAATTACAATGGAGCATCTTGATTCTTACGGAATCGTGTAAACATCCGCGACGCTTCATGTTCGGCGGTCACTAATCCATTTTTTTCTGGTCAAACCAATCAATGTCAAGACTCGCTAAAGTCCAACAACTGGCTCTCGGTGCAGGCCATCCACTTGCCCTGATTGCAGGCCCTTGCGTCATCGAAAGCCGCGAGATGACCTTGCGAATCGCAGCCGAACTCAAGGCGATTGCCGACAAATTGAAGATGCCGTTCATTTTCAAAGCTTCGTTCGACAAAGCGAACCGTACCAGCATCTCGTCGTTTCGTGGAGTAGGCTTCGAAACCGGATTGAAAATCCTCTCGGAAGTTCGCGAGACACTGGGAGTCCCGGTCACCACCGACATTCATGAGTCGGTTCAAGTCGCCGAGGTCGCCAAACATGTTTCCCTTTTGCAAATCCCTGCTTTCCTGGCGCGACAAACCGATTTATTGGTCGCCGCTGCCGAGAGCGGTCGCGCTGTCAACGTTAAGAAGGGGCAGTTCATGGCTCCGGCGGACATGCAATTCGTCGCCGAGAAACTTCGCGCGGCCGGTGCAGAAAATGTTTTGCTGACCGAACGTGGGACCTTCTTCGGCTACGGTCAACTGGTCAACGACATGCGAGCGATTCCCGAAATGCAACGCACGAACTGCCCCGTCATCTTCGACGCGACCCACAGTGTCCAACGCCCGAGTGCAGCCAATGGCAAAACCGGCGGCGATCGGGAAATGGTTAAATATCTCGCGGCGGCGGCTGTGGCTGTTGGTTGCGACGGCCTTTTCTTAGAAACTCACCCAAACCCCGACGAATCCCCCAGCGACGGCCCGAACATGATCCCGCTGGCGCAAATGGAATCTCTCCTCGTTTCGCTGCTAAAAATTCGCGATGCGATTTCTTGAGAAGACTCATAGTTTGAAAACTGCGCAAACCCTTAGGTCAATTGCACAACAGGATTTGGCTGTCGCGCTAACGCCTGATTCCCACGCTGATTAACCCAGTTTTTGTTGGCGGCGATCGCTCGTTCTTGTAGTTCCAACGGCACGAGTCGGTAATGCACGTCGCGTTGACGAGGTTCAAATCCAAGTTCACTAATCGCATTGCGGATTTGATCCAACGTCAAATAGTGTACTGTCCCCGCCTCGGCGACGACGTTTTCTTCGATCATGAGACTTCCCATGTCGTTCGCACCGAATTGCAAGGCCAGTTGCCCGACCTTGAGGCCCTGTGTCACCCAACTCGATTGCAGGTTGTCGAAATTGTCGAGATACAATCGTGCCACAGCCAACATCTGCAAATAGGCGTGACTGCCAGCCGGTGAAATATGAGCCATCTCCGTATGTTCGGGTTGGAAGGTCCAACAAATAAAGGCCGTGAAGCCGCCGGTTTCGTCTTGCAACTGCCGAAGGCGCTCGAGATGCTCAATCCGTTCCTCGATCGTCTCGACATGGCCAAACATCATCGTCGCACTACTGCGGCCGCCGAGTTGATGCCAAACTCGCATCACGTTGAGCCAATCGTCAGTCATCACTTTGCCACGTGTGATTTCACTACGCACCCGATCCACCAAAATCTCCGCACCGCCACCTGGCAGCGAACCCATCCCTGCGTCACGCAGACGGCCGAGCACGGTTTCGAGCGGTAGTTTATTGACCTTTGTAAAATGGTAAATTTCCGGCGGGCTAAAGCCGTGAACGTTGACTTGCGGGAACTTGGCCTTGATGCCCTGCAGCATTTCTTCGTACCAATTCAAATCGAAACGGGGGTGCAAGCCTCCTTGCAACAAAATCTGCTCCCCTCCCAACTCGACTGTTTCGGCGATCTTGGACAGAATCTCGTCTTGCGATAGAACGTAACCCTCGGGGTCTTTCGGTCCACGATAGAAAGCACAAAAATCGCAAACAGCCGTACAGATGTTCGTGTAGTTGATATTTCGGTCGATGTTGTAAGTGCGGTAGTTTTCAGGATGCTTGCGGCGAGACACCGCATCAGCAGCCCGCCCCAGCAGCGGCAAGTTCTGACACCGCAACAACTCCAATCCTTCAGCCGGCGTCAAACGCTCGCCGGCTACGGCTTTATCAAGCAATTTGGCAATCATAGAAACGCAAATTCGGTTTAGTTTTTGTTAGTCCAAGTTCATTGGCTAGGTTCGCGAATCGCACCATCGACTCGCGTTCTTCCTCGCCCAAATAAAAGTTCAAGTGTTCGGTAAAGTAAGCACGACATCGCGCGACATCCAAGCCGTGTTTATGGTGGTACTTTGCAATGATCGATTCAATTTGATGTAATCCTTTGTCGCGGGCAATCGCTAGTTCACGCTCAAGGAAGGCCAGATTTGCATTTGCTGTTCCCGCCCATACGGCAAAGACGAAGGGCAACCCCGTCCACTCGTTCCAAACTTCGCCCAAATCATACCGGTACGGAAAACTCGGATCGTCTTGCATCGCTCGATCACCAATGATCAAGACGGCGTCCGTTTCGACCTGCCGATAATCTTCTGACAACCCGAGTTGACGGCAAGCAGGAGAAACCTTCCAATGTCGAGCCATTAAAATTTTGCTCAATGCGATGCTGGTCCGAGACCCTTCGTCCAAGGCAATCGACTCGATAGTCGAAATCGGCTTCCTGGACAAAATTTTGACGCTCCAGACCGGACCGCAACAGCCGATGCAAGCGTCCGACACGACCTGATACTCAGGCGAATTAATCACTTCAATTGTCGGAATCAAGGCACATTCCAATTCCCCCCGAGCCATCGCGTCGGCCAAACGGCTGGGAACGTCCAAGTGCAAAGAATAATGCTCGCTCAGGTCCTCGAAACAAGCGATCAGCGGCACGGTGTTGAGGTAACTTACGGCCCCTAGTTTTCCTTTTTTCGTGTTTGACATCGTGGAGTCCAGATTTGCTGTCAAAAAAGGGGAATTGCTGCTCGGGAGTGAATGCTGTGATCTTTACTCAACGGAATACTAACGTTATCCGTCGTTTCAACGCATTCTAAGATTTACATCGTCCCTGCGAAAGTAACCGCAGAGCCCGAAACGACGGCAACTCTCTAAAAAGCCAGTTGTTAAACTGTGACAGTTTTACCTTTTCATCGGGTCAGCGAATTTTTCCAAGTCCTTCCGATTCTTCAGTGGATGCAAGTCAATCGGGATTTTCCACTTCGTTCGACCCGATATAACCGACATCGTTCAGGCATCCATCACGCCCATCGATTTTAGGCAAAACCATGCTTCGCACGCTGATCGTTTTCTTCGGAATCGCAATCGTCGCCAGTTCGACGACCTCCGCACTCGCTCAAAATCGTGGAATCGGCATCGAGGCGAAGCGACAGTACGACTACGCGCCGGAACTACCGGGTGGAATACGCGGTGCTATCTATCGTGAAACCACCGGTCACAACGGAAGATTTTACAATTGCGACGGGGAAGAGAACAAACGCTGCTCACCCTATATCGACTGGTCAACGAATTGCCATCGCGAATGGCTTCCAACTTGGGGTTCAGTAATTCGGCAAGACATTTGCGAGGTGAAACAACGGGTACGCTCAGGATCTTGCCGCGATGGCCATTGCGAGGAAACCTCTCAAGGAACTTTTCAATTCGTCGAACCAACGTTCGCGATCCCTTCGTTCGCGAAATCTAAATCTGAACCTTCAACGACTCGTTCAAAATCCTTTTGGCAACCTACCGCCGTTGTAAAAAACCAAGCGAGTTCTTCAAAGGGGCCTGATGAAGAATCATCACGCAATGGCTCGGCGAATACGTCATCAGTTTCGAACGAAACGAAAACCGCCTCAAGCCTGAGCGAGCGCCTGTTCAAGGTCCGCTAACAGGTCCGCTGAATTTTCGATCCCGGCAGCGATCCGAATCATCGAATCCGAGAGTCCAAACTTCTGACGGTTCTCAGGTGTCTTAGACTGCTGCAGCTTCTCCGAAAACACTTGGTTGATGTTGGCGGTGTGGACAGATTTTGAGCTTTCACACAGTTTAGGCTGGGGTTTGCTGGGTTGCAAGTCGATGAGGGTGATTCGCGTTATGCGGCGTTTCGATCCGCCAGCGTTACCTCGTATACGAGCGATTCTAGACGTTTGACCAGATGATGTCGGAGTCGGTTCGGAGCCAAGGTGTCAAAATAGTCACCTCCCAGTTCGTTATACTTCAAGGACTTGTCCTTCAACAGGTGGTAGAACACAACCAACAGCGAATAGGCCTCCGCCACGATCGCTCGCTTCTTGCCCCAGCGGCATGCTAGGCGATGGAATTGGGCTTGGAAGTACGTGTCCTTCGATCGTCGGGCAGCCCATGCCGACTCGCACAACGCCTGCCGGAACCACACGTTCCTTTTCCGACCACTAATGCCAAGAATGTCTGTTGCCAAACTCGACAACTTGATGTGGGCGTCCGGCAACACCTTGTGGATGCGGTTGGCGCACCGCGTGTGCTCGCCGTGCAACTGCGGACGATGACGAGTTAAATCACGCAGTTGCCGCTGGCCTCGCTGCGGCACGAAGTTGCTTCGCAACAACCCGCACGCCAACAAGTGAGCGATCCACAGAGAATCCTTGACGTCGCTCTTTCGCCCCGGAACCTGCTTTAACTCCCGCGTGTTGACTAACTGCAACGTGAAGTCATAGCTTTCCAGGATATTCCAGATCGGCTTCCACAACACGCCGGTCGATTCCATCGCCACGTGCGTGACATGATGCTGAGATAGCCAGTCGGCCAGTGCCAACAATTTCGTCCGTCATCGTCGCGAACGTCCGCACCTCTTCTTGCAGCGAGCCGTCACGACTCGTGTGACGCAGGCAAACCGCAATGGTGTTCTTGTGAATGTCCAATCCCGCCACGCACGAATAGATGGTCTCCATGGCAAACCTCCTCAGATTTCTCGGTTTCTGGTCAAACCGATTGGTCATCGGGGAACGGTGCGAAAGCGACCATACTGCTCCGCGTGCTCCTGGCCGAGGCCATGGCAACAATTGAGGGTTCGCGGCAAACCGTTCGGGCCAGACAGATAGGCGGGCTTGACAGCACCACAGAAAACCGACCTGCGACCCAATAACCACCCGGCAACTTCCGTCAGTTTAATACTCTTTGGTGACGAAGATTGGGCAATCGCAATTGCTGGTCGACTGAGCCTAGATGCGACATTGCGACCGCGTGGCTGCCCCAGGAAAAGCACCTAGGATAATTAACAACTAGCCTATACTTCCTGTTGCCTCGATTTTTGGTGCCTTTCACCTTTTCCTTCTTGTCGCCTTTTCTTTCAAAATAAAAGATAAGTCGCTGCAAAACAATAACTTACCGTTTGTTTGATGAAAGTTGTGGTCGGATCGTATAGTTCCATTCGCCGTGGAACTTGTTGCGAACAATTGTAACTGCATTGAGTTCTTCAGTTGAGACTGATTTTTTAGTTTGATACTTAGTGGTATCCAGCCACGCATGAACCTCAAGCCCTGTTTCTGTCGTAGTTGCTGAAATTAGATTAACTTTAATTTCGAATGTTTCCAGGGGGATTCCCCGCCAATTGCGAGTGATATGGCAAAACAGTTTGTGTTCGATCTTGTTCCACTTGCTCGTCCCGGGGGGATAGTGGCACACCTCGATGATCAGTCCCGTTTTGTTGGCAAGTTTCTGTAGCTCTACGCGCCACAATCGAGTACGGGGACTGTTACTCCCTCCGCTGTCGGCAGTAATTAGCACTCTCTTGCCTTTGGAGTAACGAACTTTTCCCAGTTTCGTCCACCAACGGTCGATTGCGGCAACAGCAAACTCGGCCGTATCACTACTAATTCCGACAGTCACTCCTGCCTCATTCTGAGCAATATCGTAGACTCCATAGGGTACCGCCTTGCCCAGTTCCTTTTTCGGAAAGTCGTGTGTTTCCACTTCGCGTGGTGACTTGCTCTTCCGATACGTTTTCCCCGCATTTTTGAGGTTTCCCAGGACTTCTTTCTTCTTGGTATCTACCGAAATGCAAGGCTGTTGGCGACTGCAATTTGCCGAAACTCGTTTCGCGATAAACTCAAACTGTGCGTTCCGATCCGGATGCTGTTTTCCTTCAATACTCTTGCGATTGGATTGAAGCGAGTAGCCCATTGATCTGAGAATTTGCCCAACCTTGGTGCTACTTACATTAAACCCCTGCCGATTCAATTCTCGGGCCAAAATTCGAGTACTTTTACATGTCCAACGCAATGCCGACTGTGGATCGCCACGCGTTACAGGATTTAAAAGCTCTTCCAAAGCTGATACCAAATTTGGCTGTTCGACTTCTCGTTTTTTTCTACCTCCGCCAAGCCTTCGCTGACGATCTGATGTCAAGTGCTCGGTGGAATTAAGTTCTCGAATACCGTTTCTAATCGTTCGATCAGAAATACCGGTCGCCTTGGAAACTGCCGTAATTCCACCATGACCCAGTGCTATCGCTTCGGCTGCTGCCCAACGACGACTGGCTCGCTCATCCAAATCGGCGAGAATTACGATATACTTGTTTCGAATCGTTTCAATAATTTTTGCGTCCTGCATCCAAGCAGCTTCGCAAATCCTGAACACTTATGTCAATACCAATTCGGTAACTTATTGTTTTGCAATGCCTAAAGCCCTGTTGAGTCATTGTATCTACATAAAAAGTCGAAAGTCATACGACTTTGGATTGAAGGAATGTAAAAGCGAACCAATTCTTGCAATTTCATTTGACGACTGAACCGTTGCTGGCAGCTTTGTGTAAAGATCGAAAGTGTTCCAATTCATCTTTGAAAGTCCAAGTATTTCTTCTGCCAACGCCCTAAGATCTGTACTCCCCGTGTGTCTCCGCAACACTAGCGGAGCGGGAATTCGTCGTTTCCCTTGATAGTAGCGGCGACTCC
This sequence comes from Pirellulaceae bacterium, assembly GCA_019636375.1. Taxonomy (GTDB): domain Bacteria; phylum Planctomycetota; class Planctomycetia; order Pirellulales; family Pirellulaceae; genus BJ22. The sequence goes on from JAHBXS010000001.1 coordinate 897,504, forward strand.
CACTTACTGCGGAGGTTACTCCATGCACCCAAAGCAACGCGGTGAAATCGTCCAGGCGCACGACGCTTCCTCGTCGAACGGGGTAGTTGTCTTCCTTCATGTTGCCACTGGAATCCACGTGCGATGCGATATAGCGGAGCGACTCGTCAATCACGACTTCGAGCATCTCGATTTGAGAAATACCACTCAATCCCTCCCTAAGACCGATCTGCTCCTCTGGCGTGAACCTGGTTCGCTTGTGGATCACTACCCGTGTCGGAAGCTTGGAACGCGATTCGAAAAACAGTTCCCTAACTTGCTCGCCAATTCGTCGCGCATCTTCCCGTGAGAGAAACGGGTTGCGGCCATAGAACACCGGATTCTCGACTTGGCTCAGCCGATACTGAAGACCTTCACCACGCGAGCTGTAGATGTGACTGCAACCCATCACGACATGCTTGCCACGTTCGCGCGTGTTATCGACGCTCGTCCCCAAGCCAACAAACGCGGTGTCGCGATCCAGGCCATCAAGCACCCAAGGCGTTCGCATCGCCTTGACGTAAAAGGCCAGTGAAAGCCACCACCAGACTCGACACTGGAGCGAGTCCGATAATGTACTCTGATCCAAGAACTGTGTGCCGATGCCACGCTGAACACTGCTCGCTTTTACAAAGTCGTGTACATCGAACTTCTCCGTTTCTGTCGAATAGCCACGAAGTTTCGCCCAACGCTCAGGGAAGAAGATCAGAATCACGTTAGGGGCATGCGATGCCTGTAGGCCGTCGATGCAACGGTTGATGTTGCGAGCCACTTCGAGTGTCATCGCACGCTCGTCGCTGCCAGTCGGCTCTGGGCAGATTGCCCATCCATTCGAGTTTGGCTCAGCGACAAGGAGATCGACGCCGAATGCTCGGCTAAAACCAGGGTATTCCGGCAGGTAGTCGACTTCGTACTTGCCCGGGGCGATGCTCCTTGAGGCGCTTTGCAAATAGCTCTGCAACTGCCTTGACTCTGCTTTCGGACAAATAATCCCCAGGCGAATATCCGAACTGAGTTGCTGCTTCGTAAGTGAAAAATCAAACGGTCGATTCGTCAATACGCCTCGCACCGGATGGGCGTCACGGCCAGTGCCATTGCCTGCGCGATTCGAGAACAGCAACGCGGGCTCGCTGATCTCAATGCCTCGTTGTTTGAGAAATACTCGAAGGCGAGGTTGCACCTGGATTCTGGGTGCATCTCGCCCACCATACATTTCGGCGAAAGCAGGAGCCTTGCGAATCAGGTATCGGAAGCCGGAAGCAGTGTTAGGCGGATACTCATACTCTTTTTGTGCCGCATCGGTTGAGAACAGCGACTGCCGCCAGAAGTTCACTGCGTCGTTGAATTCCTTGTTGTGTTGGTACCCCAGAACCCGAAGCTTAATCGGATTTGCAATCTCTTTGGGGGCGACTTCTCCGGATAGAGTAAACACTTTGACTGAGGGCTTGAGCACCAGATAGGCCCGGTTCTCAATTTGCCTTAGCGAAACAAAGACCGATTCGCAGACGTTGTAGACCGTACCCTGTGAATGCTCACGCTTTGCCCGATGTGGTGCCCATAATTCCCTCGTTCCATCCGTCTGAAACTGTGTGCCCGTGACCATGCTGCGAAGTAGCGCCGTTCGCAACAGCGAAGTGATTGCCCCATCCTCATTGCGCAGGTAGTTGCCATAAAGCGGTGTGCGTTTCGGCCGGTCTTTGACGTTGTCGCCAAAACATGAAGTGATTTCATCTATTGTGCCAAAGGCTAGGATCTGTCCCTTGAACGGAACAGCGACCACGTTCTTGGCAGCCGTTTGATCGCGAACCCACTGCCAGACTCCCTCCGTCGGCATCTCTTTCAGTTCAACAGTGATTGCCTCTGAGGGACACTCAATTTCAAATGCATTGCTTTTCAAAACGGCGGTGGGGTGATCGCCATCAATCTGGAACGGGACTCGACTCACCGATGTGCCGCCAGCGTTCTCAGCAATCAGCCTCGATACCTGCTCTTGCCCATTGGAATCCAAGCAATGAAGGGCCATGCGAGCCATTAGATCATCGAATCCTTGTGTCGGAACAATGTAGGCTGCGCGCCCGTTTGCGCGTGCATGCCGAACAAGTTCAACGGCTCCTGGAGCAACGTTGTTCGGGTCCTGAACGCACCAGTAAAGGGTGCCTGAACCCGTTCGACCGAAACCCTCTTTGAAGGCTCTCATCACTGACGCATCGCGGCCACTGTATCCGCACACGACTGTTGGCGTGTTGGTCAGCTCTTGGATGAGAGCTTGTTCGAGTTCCCGCTCCTGGTCCTGCAATTCCTGCTGTGTGTTCTTCAATGCGTCGTAGCGGTAGTCCCCGTGGAGCGAAACGATTAGCACTTCGCCTGAACTTGCGGGCCTAACGATGCGGTGCTTCGAGTCAATTCCAACTTCGACTGGTGTGATCTGGCACTCACCAATTGCCCGACTTGCGAGTTGGTCGAAATTCGTCGTCCAAAAAGAGCGGATCAGGCCGTGCTTAGCGAGTACACCGCTGATGCGGTACCCGATATGCGGACTCGCGAGACGCACCTTCTCCTGAAAGAATGCACGGCGACTGTCGGGGATCGGGTAACAAGACTCGATGTAAACGCTGTATTCGTCGGGATCACCTGCTTTGGGGTACAGGCCTTGCCTATCGAGCCATCGCTGAATTCGTTCCTGAACGCTTGCAAGAGTCAGTTCGGAAAACTGCGATTCAAGTCCGATGTTGTTCGTGAGAAAGATGCTTCGCTTCCAATCCCAAATACACATCTGGGCTGAGGGCATTCCGGACGAAATTGACGCGCCTGCGCCCAAAAATAGCGCGTGGGGGGTAAGGCGAGCGGCTCCAATCGCCCGAACAAACGCGTCAAGCGGAAGTATCTCGTCAAGCATCAAGCGTCCTCCCCAACGTCATCCACCGCCCGCATGGCCTCGGCGGCATTTTGCGAAAGCATCTCGTTCAATTGACGCGGGGCGATGTTCGCCGCCTTGAGACGCGCTACGGCTGACGTGCGCCAGGCAAGATTACCTACGCCCGGAAAGGTCCGTCTGAGGTCACGTAATGTCCGAAGGGCTTCTTGCGCCCAAGCGCAGAATTGATCCCGAGACCAATATCGCACTCTGCGCAACGTCGGCACCGCGCCTTTGGATGCTTTCGTGCATGGCGTGATCACGACGGGAATGATCTCGATGCTCTCCGCTAACGTCAGGTTCTCGCGAAGCCAGTCTGGATGTGATGCTGCTTGCCTCGCTTTTTTCGCGGGAAATACTGTTCCACTATTGGCTTCTGCATGGTCTTCGAACACGAAAACGGTGTCATCTGCGATCCACCAGGGATCAGGAGCGGCTTCGTCCTTTGAATTGCCAGCAGTAAATCCGAGCATCTTGCCCAGACGCTCATGACCGCCTTCGAAACGTATGCCGTCATCCGTTTGCAGAATTGCTTCGAGGATTGCTCGCTCTTCGGCGTCGTACTTCCGGTCGTGGATTGTGCCGAGTTCGTCGAAAATAATTTCAATCCGCTCGACTAACGCGGTTACTCCTGCGTCTTCTTCCTCAACCGCTGCTTCTGTCGGCGATGCGTTGGCGTGGCTGAGGCCCACGAGCCAGCGCAAGACGGGGGCAGCGGCTTGGGCCTTTCTGAAGTACTCCTTGACTAAGCTGTCATTTGGCAGTTGGTCTGCTTTGAACGCCAGCCAGGCTGCGGAGCCAGCGAGATACAGCCACAATGCTCGATAACCTCGGAGGTCATTATGATTGAGCTTTCCGAGCACCGTCCGACAATGCAGCAACGCGGAAGAATAATCTGAGTTCCAAATGGCGTACTGATACTCTAGCTCCGCAGGTACGGCATTGGCCAACTCTTCCGTTGACCCGAGCGTGCGCTGAATCAGCCCAGCTCGAAGTCCAAGGATGGCCTGGTCAGCCGCTTCCCATTCGGAATCTTGTTTCAGAAAATGCTCCAGATTGTGAAGCATTTCATCGGCGGTGCAGTCCCGCGACTGGTCCATCCCGAACTCAAGCTCCGCCTGAATCTCAGGGTGAAAGAACGCCCGGTTTTCCTTCTTGAAGAGGTAGTTGTTTAGATTCTCTCCGAGAATCACGATTGCAGCATAGTCGTTTGGAGACCGCGTACACCGACCAAACCCCTGCACAAGGCGGGTGAGAATCCTGTCGTCCAGCAGCAACTGAGCGGTGACGCGGAGAACAAAAAAGCGTTCTTGCAGATTTGCACCACCTGGAAGACCGTCAGCCAGCAGCAATCGACAATCTTCGTCGATGAGATCAATCCCGTCGTATCGATTGGCGATTACCGCAACGGCGTTTTCGCTTTCCACGAAGGGCTGTTTCGAAGCCTCAAGCTGCGACGCGTCAAAGACTGTGCAATCCAAGTAAGATTCGATTTGCTTGGTGGCCTTTTGGGCCGATGCGTCATCGGGCACAAGATACAGCGCCCTGCCAGCCCTTTTGATCGCCTGGCTGGTGAGCGACGCCGTTTCTACATCATCGAGTGATCGCTTCGGGAAGATAAAGAACCTGCGTCCAATTCCTTGTTTGTCCCATCCGACCGGAACGGGGATCTTGTGGATCGGATAGCGCCCAGTGACTCGCTCCAGATCGCCTCCTGATCCCAGGGTGGCTGACATATACAGTCGCTGGCGTGCTCGGGCAAAAGGCGCATGCGTGTTTGACGGCGGGATCAGTGGGCGAATCAGGATCGCTCGTCGCGACACGTACAAGTGACACGCATGAAGCGAGTCTCTGAGAATACTCCAGGGGTATCGCAGATTCGTGTATTGCGTATGTTCATCCAGCAGCGCCACAAGTTCAGGAACCAGCGATTGAAACGCCGGAGTTGGAAGCTTCTCCACCCACGTTGGATCTTCAGCATCACCATCACTCGGTGCCAACCGGCAGCGATCGGCGTGTGGCAATACTGACATCAATATGCCAACCAGCGCCGAAAAGGCTGCCTCGTGTGTCGAATCCGAGCGTTCAACTTGGAGCGACCAATACTTGGCAACGTAGTTTTCCGCCGAGTGAGCATCGTCGAGAATGATCACACTGGGGTCGGAGAAAAACGGATTCGTATTGAAAAGGCTGCTGTACGTGGTGACCGCCACGGCTTCATTGTTTTGCCAATCAGCCGCCTTTTTGGGGTCGTAATTCACGCGCCTCCCAGTGAATGCGTGGAGATCGATGCCGTATTTTTGGGCGGCTTGCTCTGCGACCTGGTTGACCAATTGGCGGGTTGGACACAGATAGACCACACGCTCGCCATACTTTCGGCGGCGCCATTCAGCGATCAGGAGCCCGACCAGCGTTTTGCCGCTTCCAGTTGGAAGTTGCAGTGCAATGTCCGCATGCTGCAAATGGACCGCCATGTAACCACGCAAAAGATCAGCTTGGTGCGACAACAGCCCTGGAACCGTTCGTTTGCGCTGATCGCGAAACATAGTTTCAGGATCATCGGGAGACGGGGCATGTTGTTTCGTAAGCTTGAATGCCATTTCGCGAGTTAAAAATAAAGATAAAACGAAACTCACATAATAATATCAGATTCGGGACATTCGTTTCCGAAGGCAAGAACGGACAATCTTTCGACGCAGTCGTTGACGTCGCAAAGTTCATCACCACATCGCTCTTCGTGTGAACATAACTCGCCCAAGTACGGTCTTTTGACGACTCGAAGACCTCTTACATAGTCTATGAAAATTTGACTACAACTATAGCCCTCCAAGGTTCGAATGGAGTGTAACCTGATTTCTCTAGTGAAATATCCATGTTTTTGGGATTGGCGTTATGCAAAAACGGCCGTTTTTGCATGCTGTTGTGAGTTAAAACAAATCCAACGCAACATGCAAGGAGGCGGCAATGAACAACGTGACTGATTTTCGCTCGTTTGACAAGTCCCTTAAAGAGCTTAAAGGTTTGTTTGATTCGCCATGCCAGCAAATCGGCCAATGGGCCGAAAAACCCACGGAGATCTACGCAATTGGAGAAACAAGTCTTGGGACACGTGGCTGCTGCTGCTCGGAAAATACTGCTGCTCCGAAAACATTTGGTTGATGTTGGCGGTGTGGACAGACTCTGAGCGATCGCTCAGTCTACACTGGGGTTTGCTGGGTTGCAAGTTGATGTGGGTGATTCGCGTTATGTGGCTTTACGCTCCGCCAACGGCCCCCCTTGCCGATCGATTCCAGACGTTTGACTAAGTGATTTCTGAGTCGGTTCGGATCCAAGGTGACAAAATAGTCACCTCCCAGTTCGTGATACGTCAGGGGCTTGTCCTTCAACAGGTGGTAGATCACAACCAACAGCGAATGGGCGACCGCATTGTCGCTCGACGGTACCGCAACCGTAGAATCGGCGATTTCCTGAAGGAACTCGACTTGACCGAAGGTCGCTGCACGGGTATTCCGACCATGCGTGCGGCCATGGCCGAAAACGGCTCACCGCCGCCAAAGTTCGCCACCGACGAGACTCGGACGTATTTCTTTGCCGAATTGCTGGTCCATCCGGACCTGCCGGGAATCGGCAGGGCGCATGACGAGGCGCATGTGGAGGCGCATGACGAAACGCCAGAAGACCTGAATCAAACCGAGCTTACGATTCTCAGATTCCTCGAAAACACGCCTCAAAACCGTCAGGCGATTGCCCGTCAGCTTGGGCTGACCAGTCGAAGCGGCCATCTCTACAAGGCAATTTTTCACTTGCGGGAGATCGGCTACATCGAACTGACCTTGCCGGATACGCCCCAAAGCCGGAACCAGAAGTACAGAATCACCGAGAAGGGGCGGACGGCCATCGCCAAGTGAGGGCGCATGACTGACAAATGACCAGGCGCATGAAAATCGAGGCCAACCTGGGATTCTTCGTTGAGCAGGATACTCGCGAGGAAACCGACGAAGAGATTAAGGAACGTAGCTTGTTGTTCATCCTCGATTGGTTCGATACAGAGCGGGTTCAGCACCCTCCTGATAGGAAATTTGATTGCCAGACAATGCACCAGAGGAAATCCTCGAATCATGGGATTGGAGTCTCCGGAGATGGACAGCCGATTGGAAGCTCGGTCGAGGGCATCTGGCAGATTGCTGCAGCCAAAATCGGCGCTGATCTTATAACTTGTGCGGGGCTTCCCCATGCCGGCCCCGAGTCGGGGATATTAGAGGCTCGCCAGGAAGGTGTCGATGTCGACGTAGGTCAGTTTTTGAGACTCGTCGGCTTCGGAGGGTGCATCGAATGAGTGGCCAGAGTAGGCGGCGTCCAGCTCGAGTGCCATTTCAGCGACATCCGGTGGCACATATCTGGTGGCCCTCGTAGAGACCGAGCCTCTCGCAGGCCACAGTGCTTCAATATCGCTTCGATCACATCCGCCTGTGGCGGTTCGATGAATGAGATGACCTTCATCTGGCCGCTACAATCGTTTTGAAAAGGCACCATTTGTGCGCAGCACTCTTCTGGCCGTTTCGGCAATTTGTACCCCTTTGATGTGGTTGAAATCATTCTGGCAACCAGCGGCGGTGGTCAAAAATCAAGCGGCTGCTTCAAAGAGTCTGAATGAATCATCGGACGCCTCGGCCACGGCGACAACAGCAATGGATTCCTCTACCGAAAAAACAGCATCAGGCCTGAGCGAGCGCCTGTTCAAGGTCCGCTAATAGGTCTGCTGAGTTTTCGATCCCGGCGGCGATGCGAATCATCGAATCCGAGATTCCGAACTTCTGACGGTTCTCAGGCGTCTGCGTGAAATAGCTCATCACCAGCGGCTGCTCGATCAACGATTCAACACCACCCAAGCTCGGTGCGATGCGGAAGATCTGGCAGGCATCCACCACCCGCGCCGCCGCTTGCCAATCCTCATCATGCAACTCAAACGTCACCAGACCGCCGTATCCGCGCATCGTCTTCCGCGCTAGTTCATGACCAGGGTGATCGGCAAGCCCAGGGTAATACACTCGTCGCACTTTGGGATGCTGGTTCAGAAACTCAGCGATCCGCATTCCGTTTTCATTATGCCGCTCCATCCGCAATTCAAACGATTTGAGGCCGCGTTGCAACAAGTAGCAGTTGTGGGGCGAATTAATGCATCCCAAAATTCCACGCAGATTTTCCACGTCGGCCATTTGATCGTTGGTCCCTAGAAGGACTCCCGCCAACAAGTCGTGGTGCCCGGCCAAATACTTGGTTGCCGAATGCAAAACATAATCAACCCCGAATTCAATCGGACGCAGATTGTAGGGGGTCGCGAGGGTCGCATCGATCAACGTTTCCACACCATGCTTTTTCCCCAGCGATACAAACGCTTCGAGATCAATCACACTAAGGTGGGGATTGGTTGGCGATTCGCTGATCAACATTTTCGTGCGTGAATTGATCGCTTGTTCCATCGCCGCGAAGTCACCGGTGCGGACTTGGTGCGTCGTCACACCAAACCGCGACATGTGCTTGGTGCAGAACTCCCGACTGCGATGGTAGCACTCGTCGAAAAAGACCACTTCGTCGCCGCTGTTCAGTTTGGCCATCAACAAGCAGACCAGCGCCGACATCCCGCTGGAAAACAGCAACCCTTTTTCGGCCCCTTCCAATGCCGCCAGTTTTCGCTCGACCGTTTTTTCGTTGGGGTTTCCGTAGCGTCCGTACTCGCCGCGATCTTGATTTTGCTCGATGAAATCAATGACTGCTTGAGTGTTGACAAACGAGTAAGTCGAAGCACATACAATCGGGTCCGGCAAGGCGTGAGCATCTTTTTGCCGAGCCTCCCCGCCATGCACGGCGGTTGTCGACACTTCCCATTTTTGGCCGTTTGGCCGTCCGTCGGTTTCCATAGCTTTTGAAATATATTTGGGCGGGCAGAAGGCGTAGATTGCCGCATACACGAATCGCAGCTTTCTTTTTGTCTACAAAAAAAGAGAGCGCCCTAATCCCGCGAGGGTTCACGAATGAAAGCGGTAATGATACCAGTTTTCGTCGGTCCCCTGAAGGGCCGCCTTTAGCATCAAGTTCCTTCGCAAAGCCATGAAGCTTCAGCAAAGCCAAGAATCACCGCACGCGGCGGCGATAAACTCCAAGACCAACAAGCGCGGCTAGAACAACGAGTGAACCGGGCTCTGGAATCGCAGTGAAACCAACTGTCAATGCATAAAACTGTGTTTTGACGGCCCAGTTGTCTGGATTATTCGACCCACCAACCCGAACAAAATAGGTTCCCGCCGCAGCCACATCAAAAGAAAGAAATTCGTTCCCACCGAAACTCGTCTGGTTCACGAATGCCAACATCGAGGTTCCGTTGGTGTCAAACAGAGCCAAATTCAAATCGCTTCGTTCGCGAGTGTTTACGGTTACTTCATTTCCACCTTGCGGGCCCGCTGAGTAGGTGAATCCCAAGGCCTCCACTAAAGCATTCACGGTGCCCGGACCGCCAACAGAGAAAGAGTAGAAGTCATCATCGGTTCCGTGATGAATCGACACGAAATCAACAGCATCGGGGGCAACCACCAAGCTTCTGGCCGAATTGCCTACCGACACCGAGCCGCCGTTGGAAATCCCTCCCAAGGAAGTCGCCCGAACCGCAACATCGTTCCCTAACTGTCCAAAACTCTTTTCGTTTACATCACCGTAACCCCGATGAGCCATCAAGATGTCGTGATGTTGCGGGCCGTCAAAACCGAGTTGGATAAACGGCTCCATTAGCTGGGCGGTGTTGTTAGAAATCAGGTGCGGCATTCCGATCCCGTGACCGTGTTCGTGGGCGATGACATTCCGAAACCCAACTGAGTTGTTAGCAGTTCCATTATTCGCATACCAAGGAGAATTCGTGTTAAAGACCATGTCGCCGCCGGAACTAGGGTAGTAATTGTAGGCCAAGACACTACTGCCATCTGCTAAGGGACGGCCCGCGATCCGCACATCTCCTCGAACCCCAACGGAACCCGGAGCCCCCCAAGTACCACTGTCCGTTGGTTGATAAACGTAGGACAAACCGCTAATCGAGGACCAACGATCAAATACACTTTGAAAATGTGGGAGCCAAACCGATTGATTTCCATAAATCCCGTTAAGGAAGGCTTGTAAATTACTCGGTGCCCCTTGATCAATCGGCAGACCATCATTCACGATCGACCAAGACAACGTCAGGGGCCTGCCCATGCCGTAACCCTGAGGCGGAGCAAAGGCAGTATTGCCACTCCAGCGATTGATGTCGGGTGGGTTCTGCCCATAAACGGTTGCGACCGTTGAGAACAACACAGCCAACACCATCACGATTCGAATTCGCATTTCTTGTCTCCTCAAATTTTGAGTTGTCATCCAACGGAGCACGCTTTCCATGCCCATTTCGACCTGTTCCGATAACGACGCGACGAGGAATCTGCCACAAGCGCCCCCGACTCGACAATTCCTTTCAGATTAACCGACGGAACCCACGTGTCAATCAGCGAATAGAAAAATTCTCTCGACAAAGCCGGTCATTTTTTGCCGATGGTCAAACGAAATCCGGCGAATCGCAAAATCATCGCGAAAATGAACACAAACAATAGCGAAAACAGGTTGATGCTCAACATGTGATAGAAATCTGGCCTACCGAAAGATATGAGAGATTCAAAAGTTGAATGCTCCACGGCCACAACCACGCCACTTCCCGCCGACGCGACCATCAACCCGAGCCAAAACATGCGAGGCAACAAACAGGCCAAGGCTAGGGGTAATGTCACTAAAATCGCCGCCATCGCCAAAAACAAGAATACGTTCAAATCTCTATAACTCCAATCAACATCGCCAAATACTCCCACGATGCTCCGACCGCCCGCCATCAGGCCTGCAATCGCCAAGGTCAAGATCAGGACATGAGTTATGCTGAACTGAAACTTCGCGGGAGAAACCGCGAGTTCGTCGAGTGGAACCAAGCGAAGCCCAATTGACAAACGGGCGATAAGTCCAAACGTTGAAATCAACAACGCTTGCAGGCCAAAGCAGACACCGAAACTGCTTACAAATTCAAAGTTGAATTCTCCCTGTCTCAAAAGCATCGCCACAAACGCCAACCACAATCCGCTAAGGTAAAACAACGCGACTATCCCACGCAATAACAAAGAATGCTGACTGAGGCTGGCCCACATGCTTACTCCCGTTGCATGTCCGAATATCGACCCGAATACGAAACCAATGATGGCATATTCATAGCGGGTTTGTTGGGGGTCAAAACACAACAACAACGCCAAAATTGTCACCGACCAAAAGGCGGCCATTAACAAGAATTCCCGCCTGGGCAATCGTTGTCGCGGTGACAAGCTTGGCTCGTTAGATGGGCTTTCAAGGTCGTCCATATCCAAGCGAAAACCTCACAAGTTTTAAAGGTGACAACAAAGCACTCATAAGTCTATGAACGGGCGAAAAGGGCGGGTGAAACGGGACCTGACCTCGTTTCTAGCATGTCGCTGTTTGCGGTAAGAGTCAAGTGCCCGGCCTGATCAACTTGTGTCGATCCTACGGGCCTAAGAAATTGAGTTTCATCCTACAACCAGTGGCTCTCACCTCCGGCAAAGGTTTTATCTGCCCTTCGGGCTTTTCAATGCGTGTGGTTTCGTTTTGATTGAGCCGAAATCTCTAAATCGAAATATAAACGAAAGAAGTTAATTGTTCCCAATTTGCGCATTTTCATCAATGGTCAACAAAAGTTGTGTAGTCGGCATTGGCAATTTTGGGGAGATGCATTGCAGTTGTTACACTCCGTGCTTAGCGGGATGAGCAGTCGAATTCGAAGGGGATGATTTTGACTTCTCCGGCCCTTTCGGTGAATCGAATGTGAATTCGTTTGACGGATCGGGATTCGGGCAGTGGCCCGAACTCGACCTGTTGGAGTTGCTGCTCCATGTTTCCAACGGTGCCGCCAATGGCCGAGCTGATTGTCGAGCGGCCTTGGCCTCGCGTACTCGTCGATGAGGACCAAGAGTTGGATTGGGGAGCGTTGTTTGCTGTCCACATACCGGTTTTTGAATAGAAATTGCCAAGATCATCCTCCAGGCGGATGTTCACATTTCCACGATTGGCGCGCCCCGCTTCAAATCGTTCAAGAGGTGTGCGAGCATTGCGAATCGACTGAGGCTCCGGTAGCTCGATTCCAAACTGGATCGATTTTTCATTGGCAACAACTGGATGGATCACAAATTTTCTTTTGTCTTTGGTGATCGTTGTGGCCCGGTTTGGCGGCTCGACGTCGAATTCAATCGTTTTGCCTTCGATAACTCGCAACTCACCCTGGACTTTTTGAACGTCTGGCACTCCGGGTTTTTTACTGTAGAAATACAAGAACTGGTGGTCGGGGTACTGATTTTCGATGCTGGGAAACTGTAACACGTTTGGGCCATAGTCTCGGCTTTCGATCAGTTCGTCATTGGGACCGTATGCAGTGGCCCGGCTGCCAAACTCGACAATCAAGTTTTTCGAAGTTTCGAGTGGCGTGATTTGGAATACCATTCCGAAGTTGGGTACCGTGTAAGCGGATGCCATTCCGCCACCATGGCCGCCTCCAAAACCTGAACCACTGCCGCCAACGGTTGTTGTTGTCCCGTTCCCACGCTGTTGACGGCTTGTCGATTCGGACTGCTGTTGTGTGGTGGATTGAGCGGGAATCCGGGCAAATTCAAAGTATTCGGAGCGTTCTACATTCCTGGTATTCACTGATGCAACCAACTCAATGCGAAAACCGTCGACCTCGATTGATGGCCTTGAAGTTTTTGATGCTGCCCCCACGTCAATGGTGGAAAGTCGCGATTCTTGCGGTTTTGGCTGTTGGGCCACGCCCTGTGCAAGAACTGTTTCGATATGATTTATCGAAATCCCGATTAAGCAAAACAGGGTGAAGACAATGTTTCGTATCATGCAATCCTCTGAATCCTATGCGGCTAGTGTGTCCGGTTGTTTTTGTAGGGCGGCCTTCTTTTGTTGTAACCGTTCACCGTGTCTGCTTTGGAACACAGCCAATTCTCGCTTTGCCGAATCAAATATCGATGCGGTTTGTCAGGGCAAGTTCCTTTGGCGCGTCCGCCTTTTCACGGAGTGAAAAGGCATGTGGCCGCTCACTCTTTGAACGGTTACATTTTTTTCTTGTGGAGACGAAAGAGTCAGCGAATACATCGCAGTTTGCCCTACGGCAAGCGAGCGACCAACCTGTTGAACTGGCCCAATATTTTAGAAGCCGCTGACACGGCAAATCCGCCGTGAATTTTTGAACTCAACGGAACAATTTACAGAGTTCTCCCCGTCAAAGCGGCGTTTTTTCCGTAGAGCGGCCTCCAAAGAATAGCAAAAGACAATCGTTTTCAAGGAAAGACGCTATGAATTCATCGGGCCACAAACCGGAACAAAATCAATTCTGGCTAAACGTCATCGTGGGACTGCTTTGGAGTGTTTTCACTTTTTTCTTGGTCTTTCCGATCAGTTGGCTAGCGGCGACCTGTTTGCCTCAAGAAAGGGTGAGCGTCGAACTCGTCAAACGAGAAGCAAACAGGTCAAATTTGCGAATGAGGACTTGGGATCGACAATCAAAGTCATGGCAAGTCATATTGCGAACGCCGAGCAACCGGACCATTGCACTCGATGTTTCCAAGCAAGTCTATGACGCACTTCATCCCGTGGCCGCATCAACTGCGCCGACAATTGAATTGTCACGGACTCGAGTTGGTGGGGTTCCTGTTAGCCTAACCCTGATTCGGCCCTCGATGTTTGGAGAGCAACAGTTTTCGCTGCTCAAAATCGACACATCGCCAAAGGTAAGCACTTACGATTTGCGTCCGGAACTCGTGTTGGTCATTGGTGCATTGATACTCAACATCATTTTTTATGTGACGGCAGTCAGGTCTCCAAAATTCAAACTACATAACCCAATTTCTCTGTTGATCGCCGGGCTCGGTTTCGGGCTTGGATGCTTCGTTGGAGTGTGACCGTTCAAGGAGTGAACGGTCACGTGGTTTTTCACTCAGTGAAAAGGCGGGAGCCCCAAAGACGACGATTCGGCAAACGGCTTGGATTAAGTGATTCGCAAAAGCGGGATTTGGCTACATCCCAACGACGATCTCGTGAACGATTGCTTTGAGAGTTTCTAGTTTTCGATGAGGGAATCCGCGTCTGCAATGCTGGGGGCACAGCAACAAGTCTCGAGTCGATGGAGCGACGGTGATCAGCTTTTCGCCATTGGCAGCCGCAATGCTACGTTCAGTCGTCGGAACGAACCATTACAAAATTGATTTCATTGGGTTTGTCAGGCAGAAACAAATCATCGATCGTGATCTCACCCCAACTTGTTTCTTCTTCAGGTCTCTCGAGCGCGGCCAAAGATTGTCCTTGGCGATTCTGGTTCTGCTCAGTCGCTTTTCATGGCCCCAACAATATTGTCCAAGTAGTTCGGCCACAATGCTTCGGTATGGCGCGGCAGACTGATCAAGTAGGCGTGCCCCAAGGTTGTCTCGCCGAGGTAGTCAATTGTCGCTTTGGTGAAGACTCGATCTTCTCCAGGTGTGCGCAAGTTGACCTCGAAGTCCTCGGGAAGTTCTTCTTGAGTGAAGCGTATTGTTGCACTGATGGCATCCTTCTTCAGGTTCGTCGGTGCATGTTGCAAATAGATCTCACTGATCCCAACCGACAGTTTCCAGTCCGCAGGTTTTATCTCCAGCAAAGCCACCATCAACTCTTGGCGAGGCGATAGAGTGCCGTCGTGTAGTGTTACTCGCAAGCGATTCGAATCCCGCCAAATATTTTGCATGGCCCATTCGCCCCCTTCGGCAAATATCTGGTATTCGCGCTCTTCGTTCAGCAGAAATAACTCGCTGACGTCGACATTCTCCCATAGCACTTTTGTTTCACCCGGCTGGAGTGTCTCGGGCTGGCCGGAGGTCTGAGGCGTCAACCCGATATAGGGCGGCGGCAAATCGGGGCGGGGAACATCCACGCGTAGGACACGAAACGGAGCGTACTTTTGCGGATCGAAATCGGTCGGTTTGTCACCAGAATTTCGCAGTTCCAACTTGACCAACAACGGTTGGCCAATCTGAGGACGCGCGGTCTGCAATGTCAATCGCGATTGCAATCCTGAAATTTCGGCCAACTGCCCCCATTCGGTATCGTCCGGATTTTCCTCGGTTTTGTCGAATCCATGCTCTCGATCCGCTTGGTTATTTTCAGTGGTCTCCATTTGCTGGTCCCGTGATTCGAGTTCTTGTCGCAAGCGATCAGCGTCATAGAACCGCACGCTCTCCATTTTCATCGATCTATCACCGGGGCTCAGGCCGTGCAGTATTCGGTAGCGTGTCGCTCCATGTGGCGGCAGTTTTTCTTCCTCTGCGGCACCGGTCACTACCGTCAATTTCGCTTGTACAGGTGGACGGTGATCATTAGTGGGGTCCTGGAAAGCCGTGCTCATGGTCAGCTTGATCACGCCATTGTTTTCTTCGACGTCAATGAACAACAGTTCCGCTCCCCCGTCGGGTGAGGCTTCTGCTCGCACAACTCCGCCAGCATCGATCAATTTGATCCGACCGTTGACGATAGTCAGTTTTGTGCCTGATTCCCCGTGTCTGATTTGAATATCGTGACCCGAGATTTCGACTCGAACACCGGACCCGTTTGGCAGTGAAAAAATTAGTTGCCGAGCGTCAACACCATAAAACGTTTCGTCCGTCCCCAGAACGTAATTGACCTCTTCTGACGAAACCAAGGCTTGAGCGATTGTGAGTCGTTTTTGAGTGGGGTCCACACGCCGGGTGAGATCGTCATGCGATTCGGTTGCTGCTGGACTATCAATGGTCGCTAACGTAATCCGGCTTTCCTCTCGGCGAATCACCTTTACGATTTCGTCTTCGGGGTCAACAACCGGGTCTGTTGGTCTTGTATCAATCAACTCGATGTTGTCCGTTCGCGACTCATGCTGTAGGTCGAATCGCGGTGCAGCGGTGACCACCGATAACCATAACCCACCATAGAGTACGGCTAGCGATACAATTCCCAGCAATCCAATAGGCCATTTGGCACTGGGTATCGGTTCATTTGGCGAGAGTATTCGGCGGACTCGGTGCAAGAGTTGGCCACCTGAGGCCGCCAGGGCTAAACCGGTTTCCGGAGAACGCGATTCCTCAAGCCTTGTTAACGCCTTGGCCAGCGCTAAACGATCGCCACAAACGGACACTGCGATATCGTCACAGCAATTTTCACGTTCGGTGCGGATGATTGCCGACATCCACCAGACGGCGGGATGGTAAAACAGCAGCGTCTCGACGACCGTTTGCAACAGATTGACCAGCCAGTCTCGCCGTCGTATGTGAGCCAATTCGTGGGCAAGGATCGATTCCAGTTCACTGATCGTCAGCCCTGACATCATGCCCAATGGCACCAGCAGCACGGGCCGCCAAAAACCAAGTACTGTGGGGACGCAGACGTCGAGCGACTCCAAACAACGAATTTTCCAGTTGAAACTCAATTTTTGCGACAGTCGCTGAATCGTTTCCAAAATTTGAGCGTCAGACATTTCATTGCCTCGACGTCGCCAGCGATTGATTTTCCACAGGCCGCCGAGCATTCGTAGCGACAGGATGCTGATTCCCAACAGCCAGACGATCGTCAGCAATGGCATCCAGGCAGCGAAAGAAAACGAACTTTCGATCGGAGTTTTTTGTGCAACCAAGAATTCAGTTTCAGCGCCCTGGCTAGGGGTTCGCTCTGAAGATTGTTTTGAACCAAGTGCTAACTCATCGGTAGCCATGTCGGCCAGGGCAACATCCGAACGCGAATTCTCGAACACTTGAACATCGGTCGTTGGATCAGTTTGTTTTGCCATCTCCGCCATGACCACTTGCCAGCGACTGGCGTCACAGTGAGCAACTAACCACGAAAAAGTTGCCAGTGCACAACAGACCATCAACAGCAGTGCCCCACACGCCACATTGTAACGCAGGGCCGCCGAACCGGACTTGATCGACCGCAAGGCCATCGCCAAGCCGGTGGCAATGATTGATCCTTGCCACAGCGAGTGAACCAGTGTCCAGCCGATCAATTCCAACAGCGGGTGTTGCCAAACGATTTGCAAAAAGGCGTTCATCGGTTCCCCCTTTCCATTTCCTCGATCAGTTCACGAATCTCCTTCAGTTCTTGCGGTGACGCTTTCTTGGCCGCCAAGGCTTGCACCACTAACTGCTGGGCCGAGCCACCAAAGGCTTGTTCCAGCAGTTCACCGACCATCCGCCGCTGGGTCTTCTGGCGTGTTACAGTCGGACGATAGATGTGCGAGCGTTGGGAATCGTCGCGATCCAGAAGGCCCTTTTCGAACATAATTTGCATCAGCTTGAGCGTCGTGGTGTAGCCCGTTCCACGGTCACTTTCCAAGACATCTTGAACTTGTCGCACTGTCGCCTGGCCGAGATCCCACAGGACTTGCAGGATCGCCAATTCGGCTTCGGTGGGTTTGACAATTTTTGGCTTGCTCATTACCGGCATCCATTTTTTAGGATTTAAATCCGAATTCGCCAATTCTTGGCTACCACTCGATTCTACGATGGTCTTCGTAATTTGTCAACGAAGGTTTTCGTATTTCTTGGAGGATTTTTTAGGGGATTTGGTGAGGGAAGGTTTAAGTATAAGTTTAAGTTTAAGTTTACGTACAAGTTGAAGTTTCTACCAAACCCTGTACCCTCTTTGCTCCCATAACTCCCTGAAGTGTTACAAAGATGTTACATCCAACGTGATCATTTACGGGCCAAATAGAGACCGATCAGGATCAAACCGGCTCCGATCAATTGGATGAAGCCGAGTTGTTCGCCGTCCAACGTTCCCAGGGCGAGAGAGACAATCGGGAACAGGTAAGCGACTGAGGTGGCAAAGACGGGATTGGTCCGTTGCACCAGCCAAGTATAGAGGACATTCGCGACGACGGTGCTAACGACGGCAAGGTAAACAATTGCCCCCAGTGATCCGCGATGACTCGGTTCCCACATCACATTTAAAGCACCCGACTGCCACACACCGAAAAAATAAATCGGACTGGACAGGAAAAACGCGGCGGCACCGACGGCAACGGGATGAAAGTGTCGCAAATGTTTACCAATGATATTGGCGTTCACGGCATACATCGTCGCGGCCAAAACGCACAAGATGGCGTAAGCGGGTTGAGCGGTGCTGGTTCCCCCAGAAAACGCCACCAACCAAATTGCCCCAGCCAATCCGACGACAATCCCCAGCACTTTCGTACGGGTCGCTGAAGCACCAAAAAAAATCGCTCCAATGGTCAGTGCCAACAATGGCACAAGCGAATTCAATACTCCCGCAACGCCCGACGACACGCGATCATTCTGCTCCGCCAACGCGAAAAAGAAATTCGGAATGCCATAACCGCAAATAGCAACCATGATCAGCCATTTCCACTTGCTCCAATCGATCTTTTTGAATAGCAAGGCGAACATCGGCAGGTACAGCAGCGTCGAGATCGACATTCGCAAAAACGTCATCTGTACAGGATCGAAGGTCGTTACCGATTTCTTGATGAAGAAGAATCCCGAGCCCCACATCAGGCCAAGCAACAATAATATTAACCAGTCAGTGAACTTTGGTTCTTGGTTCATTGAGAAAATTAAAAAGAGGAAATGATTGACAAAGTTGGTTTACAAGCTCGTAGGACAAAAATCCAACAATCGCCCAGCAATGAGTCAATCCGCGATAAATGGTAATGGTAGCGGAAGTCATCTTTCGAAGCGTCAAAAAAACGGGAAAAACGAACGAAAGCCTTGACAACTTCCGCTACGACTTGCAGAACGAAAGTCTTGACGACCTCCGCTACAATGAGCAGCAAACCCGCATTTTTGCAACGGGAAATAACGGTGCTTTATTGCTCCCCATCTAATTCACGACGGCGCACCGATTTGCGATCTGGTCGGTATCCGAGTCCTGGGGCATTGCGAGATTCCTTTTTGGAGAATTTTTTCTTCTTTGACTTTGCCGAGCTACCGCCTGAAGGTTTGTGATCATCTTTGGTGATTTGGTGAACGTAATCACCGCGAAACTGTCGCCCGGCTTCTTTGCGACGTTGTTCGAGAGCCGCCTTGGGTGGCTGGGCGGGGATCAAACAATCGCATCCGTCGCCGATCAGTTCCTTGCGACCAGCCTGGAGGAGAGCTGCGCGGACTTCGAAATAATTTTCCGGTTTGAAAAACTGCATCAACGCCCGCTGCATTTTGCGGTCTTTCAGCGTCTTGGCAATGTAAACCGGCTTTTTCGTAAACGGATCGACTCCGGTGTAGTACATACATGTCGCCACATCGAGTGGGGCGGGGATGAAGTCTTGGACTTGATCGGGTTTGTAGCCGTTTTGTTTGAGGAACACGGCCAGTTGAATCATGCTGTTAAGATCGCTGCCGGGGTGGCTGGAAATAAAGTAGGGGACGAGGTGTTGTTTCTTGCCCGCTCGCTTCGATTCAGTATCAAATTTATCGGCGAACTGTCGAAACTCGTCGATGCTGGGTTTCTTCATGTTGTTGAGGACTTCGTCGTCGGCGTGTTCGGGAGCGACCTTGAGGAGTCCGCCGACGTGGTGACGAGCCAGTTCTTGCATGTATTCTGGTGAACGTTGCGCGAGGTCCATACGAATGCCGCTAGCCACCATGACTTTGCGAACCCCTTCGACTTGACGCGCTTCCCGCATCAACTGAATCAGCGGTCCGTGGTCGGTGCCGAGAAGTTTACAAATCGTCGGATGCACGCAAGACTGACGGCGGCATTTGACTTCCACATCGGGGCGAGAGCAACGCATTTCGTACATGTTTGCCGTGGGGCCGCCGATGTCGCTCACGACTCCTTTGAACTGTTTGTCGTCGGCCATGTGCTCGATTTCTTTGAGAATCGAGACTTGGCTGCGGGATTGGATGATCCGCCCCTGATGGGCCGTGATCGAGCAGAAAGTGCAACCACCGAAGCAACCCCGCATGATCGTCACCGAGTCCTTGATCATGTCGAAGGCTGGGATTTTCTCGGAATAGCTGGGGTGTGCTCGACGTGTGTAGGGTAGATCGTAAATCCCGTCCATCGATTTTTTTGAAATCGGGAATTGTGGGGGATTGACGACGATCGCTTGGTCGCCGTGCATTTGCAGCAGGCGGCGGGCGTTGTATGGGTTTGTTTCGTTGTGGATCATCTTGGTCGCTTCGGCAAACGCGATTTTGTCTGCGACCACTTCTTCGTAACTGGGAAGTGCCAAGCAGTCTTCAGGGGGCGATTCGGATTTTCCCAGGGCGTAAGCGACGCCGCGTATATCACGCAGGTCTTTTACGGTTTCGCCGCGAGCGAGGCGGTCGGCGATTTCGACGATGGGATTCTCTCCCATTCCAAAGACAACGAGATCAGCCTTGCTGTCCAGGAGAATCGAGCGGCGGACTTTGTCGCTCCAATAATCGTAGTGAGCCAATCGTCGCAACGACGCTTCCACGCCACCGGCAATCACGGGGACTCCCTTAAACGCCTCGCGTGCCCGCTGGCAGTACGACAGGGTCGCCCGGTCCGGTCGCAAGCCAATTCGCCCGCCGGGAGAGTAAGCGTCACTATTGCGGACTTTGCGATTGGCGGTGTAATGGTTGATCATCGAGTCCATGTTCCCCGCGCTGATCGCAAAAAACAGTCGCGGTCGTCCGAACCTTCGCCAGTCTTCACACGAATGCCAATTCGGCTGGGACACGATCCCGACGCGATAACCTGCCGCTTCAAGCGTCCTGCCCAGAATGGCCATCGCAAAGCTGGGGTGATCGATATAGGCATCGCCGGTGATGAAAACAACATCCAACTCGTCCCAACCCCGCTCGGCAGCTTCGGCCATCGTCATGGGCAGCGGAACGCGCGCGGCGAGTTCGTCGGGGCTGATGAGCTGCTCCAAACGCCCGCAGGCTCGTTTGGCTTGAGTGAGGATAGGAAGGTCCATAAAACCGTTGAATTAAAAGTTTAGAAAACAGGGGCCTTAATGCTGCCACTCAAACTGGTACCCGAAACAAAAGGCGCCCAGATGTCAAACATTGTCAACAAAACAAGCGATTAGAGCAAGGAACAAATTCCTCAATTTCCACGATGGGAGCGAAGTTTTTCGGAGGCTTGTTCCAGGATTCGCCGTTCTTCTGCGTTAAGGCTATCGATTCCGCTCTCGCTGATTTTCTGCAGGATTGCATCGATTTCTTCAGTATCAATCGGTGACGAGGTAGGCTCATTGGCTTCCGGGTGTACCACGCGCAGACCCCGGCGAGCCGCTCGCCGTTGGACTTGTGCGCGGCGGAAGGGTGCCGATATCCGCTCCTCAAATAGCTGAAGACTCCATCTACGCTTGAAGTACATGTATCCGAACAGGGCTCCGCCTAAATGCGCTGCGTGGGCAACGCCGCTGAACACGTCATGTCCCGTCAATTGCAATAACAAAGGATGCAAATCGAACAGCACGTAGAGCAAAAACAAAAACCGAATTTGGATTGGGATAATGAACATGAACAAAATTCGCTCGTACGGATAGTGCATCGCGTAGAGTCCGAAGACGGCAAAGACTGCCCCTGAAGCACCGATCCCCATGTGCCGATCACCCGTCATCAACTCAACGATTAGATAAATCGCCGACGCAAATAATGCAGCGGACCAATAAAACAGCATGAACTCCCGCGAACCATAGCGATCTTCCAGTCGCCTTCCGAACCAATAGAAAATCAGCATATTAATCACGATGTGATAGACTGAATAAACATCGTGACAAAGAGCAACCGTCAGCAACCGCCAGACTTGGCCGTGCAAAACCTTGTCGGTGTCCATTTGCAACCACTCATTGACCAGGCTTTGCCTCTCAGGGCCGGCAAACCGCCCACTCCTTTCCGTAGGAGGGAGCGTCACTATTTGCAATACATAAACAGCAATGGTGACGACGAGTATCCAAAAGCAGGTCGGATGCTGGCTACCGAAACTCGAACCGCTAGAAGCCCCCTCTCGAATGTAGTCGCGATTTTCGATACCCACGAGCGGAAAAACTCCGATGAAAAAACAGTTCA
This sequence comes from Pirellulaceae bacterium, assembly GCA_019636375.1. Classification (GTDB taxonomy): domain Bacteria; phylum Planctomycetota; class Planctomycetia; order Pirellulales; family Pirellulaceae; genus BJ22. The sequence goes on from JAHBXS010000001.1 coordinate 919,569, forward strand.
AGACGACACTGAGTTTACCAAACCCAAAAATACACGGCAGGCAGCAACGCTCTCGAAAACTGATTCTCGCCTAAAACGGCGCGGATGTCGGATCGTTGTCGAGGATTTCGCTGGACGGTTCGTTGGATTCCACCGACTCCGAAGCAGCCGATTTTGCCGCTTTCTTTTTGGTAGCTTTTTTGGTGGTTGCCTTTTTGGTGGTCGTTTTTTTGGCCGTTTTTTTCGCAGCCTTTTTGGTCGTTGACTTGGCCCCCTTCTTTTTCGTCGCTTTTTTAGTTCCCCCTTTTTCGCGTCGCTCTTGCAGCAGGACAAGGGCCTGCTCGAAGGTCAGCGATTCGGGAGTGGCGTCTTTGGGAAGGGTCGCATTGGTTTCACCATCGGTAACATACGCCCCGTATCGTCCGTCCATGACTTGGACTGGGTTGTCAGTGACTGGCGATTTTTCGAAGACCTTAAGCGGAGGTTTGGCCGCAGCTCGACCACGTCCAGTTCGCGGCTGTTTTAATAACTCGATAGCTTGATCGAAGGTCGCCTCAAGAGGAGACACGCCTGCCGGAAGTGATCGGGTTTCAGTCCCGCATTTGATGTACGGGCCGAATTTGCCGTTGTAAACCATGATCGGTTCGTTTTGTTCCGGATGAGTCCCCAAATCGAGCGGTAGCGACAGGAGTTTAAGGGCGATTTCGATTGTCACATCAGTTGGCGTCATGCCCTTGAGCAACGACGCATTTTTCGGTTTTTCATCTTCGTCGGCACCAACACCGAGCTGCACATAAGGACCAAAGCGGCCTTGTTTCAAGAACACGGGGCGTTCCGTTGCTGGGCAATAACCCAAGGGAGCCTCTGCGATTCCAGCATGGGCCAACAACTCGATGGCCTTCTCTAGTTTCAACTCATCGGGGGCCAAGTCTTGAGGAATCGTCGCACGCCGCTCGCCTTGTTCCAAATAAGGCCCGAACCTCCCGACACGCACATTGATGACAGCGCCATCTACCGAGTCCTCAGGCGTTCCGAGAGGGAACGTACAAATTTCACGCGCGTCAACTTCCTTGATTTTGTTTTCCAGTTGGCTCTTCAGACCTGGCTGGTGATTGCCGAAATAAAACTCGGTGAGATAGTCGATGTTGTCATGTTCGCGGCGACTGATGGCATCCATCTTGTCTTCCAGTTGTGCCGTGAACTCATAATCGACAAGGCTTGGGAAATGTTGTTCAAGCATCCTCACAACCGCAAAAGCCGACCAAGTTGGGATCAGATTATTTCCACGCTTCACGACGTATTCGCGGGCCTGAATCGTGTCGATAATGGAGGCGTAGGTACTGGGTCGTCCGATGCCCCGTTTTTCAAGTTCGCGCGTCAAAGCGGCTTCGCTGAAACGTGCCGGTGGCTGAGTCGTGTGCGACTTCGATTCCAAACCCTTGCATGACAGCGGATCGTTTGCTTCGACATTCGGCAGGATGGTTTCTTGATCGGAAAGTTCACTGTTCGGATCGTCTGAGCCTTCGACATAAGCACGCAGGAAACCGGGAAAATCGATCGTTTTTCCTGTGCATTGGAAGGTCGCCCCGCCACCTTCGATTGTCACGGAGATAAACTTTCCACGCGCGTCAACCATTTGGCTTGCGACGGTCCGCTTCCAGATCAGTTCATAGAGGCGGAATTCGTCGTCTCGCAGTTTGCCTCGCAGATCGCCGAGCATTGGAAACGGTTGACCGGCAGGGCGGATCGCCTCGTGGGCCTCTTGGGCATTTTTCACTTTTGAGACGTAAGTCCGGGGCGAGTCTGGGAGAAACTCTTGGCCATATTCACCTTGCACCAAGTTCCGAGCTGCATCGACGGCCTCTTTGGCGAGGGTCGTCGAATCGGTACGCATATAGGTAATGTAGCCGTTTTCGTAGAGGCTTTGCGCGGCCGTCATTGTCCGCCGAGCGGTAAATCCCAGTTTGCGGTTGGCCTCTTGTTGCAACGTACTCGTTGTAAACGGAGGGGCAGGGGACCGAGTATAAGGTTTGACTTCGACTTTCGTAACCTGAAATTTCGCCTGAGAAAGTCGCGTGACAAGCTGGTTGGCTTGGGCCTCGTCGAGAACCAGAAATTGGTCCCCTTTGATTTTGCCGTTGGTTGAGTCAAAATCCTTGCCGGACGGGATTTTTTTACCATCAAAAGCGACTAGATCGGCGGTCATTAACTCGCTTTTCGCCGTCGTGAATTTGCCGATCAAGTCCCAGTAAGTGGCGGAAACAAAGGCCATCCGCTCTCGCTCGCGGTCAACAATCAAACGGACGGCAACACTCTGGACTCGCCCCGCACTGCGACCGAGACTCTTTTTCCAGAGAAATTCCGACATTTCGTAACCGTAAAGGCGGTCTAGAATCCGGCGTGTCTCTTGGGCCTTGACCAACGCGTCATCGATTTGGCGGGGGCTTTCGAGAGCTTGGGTGATCGCGGTTTTCGTGATTTCGTGAAAAACCAGCCGATAGACGGGGACTTTTGGTTTTAGAATCTCGGCCAAGTGCCAACTGATCGCTTCACCTTCGCGGTCTTCGTCCGTCGCGAGATAGAGGCTTTGGCAGTCTTTGAGGGCCTTTTTGAGCAAATCGACTTGCTTCTTTTTCCCATCGGGAATCACATAAACGGGGGCAAAAGCATCGTCGACGTTAACTCCCAACCTCGCCCAGGGCTCATTTTTCAACGCGGCAGGCATTTGTTTTTTGCCAGCCGGAAGGTCGCGGACGTGTCCGATACTGGCCTCAACTTGGAACTGTCGTCCCAGAAATTTGCCGATCGTCCGCGCCTTGGCAGGGGATTCGACGATCACCAGGGATTTTTCGCGAGTCTCGGTAGCTTTTTTTGACATGGTGACCTTGGATGCTGTTGGCATTGTACAAGATGCCAGCGACAGATACATTTGTTACTGGAATAATTGATTAACGCCTAGACCTAGGGCCTGTCAAGGTACCTAGTGGGGCAAGTCCATATCCTGAGGGCGTGGAGAATTGGGTTCAGCCACCGTCGTGCCGAGCACCCGATAGGCCGTTTCGGCAAGGGCATCTGACCCCATTTCTCCACCGATTCATAACAATAGTGCTGGACATTTTGAAAGCAGTGAGACCGTAATGGCAAGTCCGATGTCGTTTATCCGTCGCAACCAACGAGGGTTGATGGCGGTTTTTGGAATTCTTTTGATGGTCGTGTTTTTGATCACGATGATCCTTCCCCAAGGTTTCGGCGGAGGAGGAGGAGGGGGGACCCGCGAAAATCCCGTGGTCGTCCGCTGGAAAGAAGGACAGCTTACCCGTGCCGAACTCGACATGTTTCGCAATCGATACTACATGACAATGGAGTTTTTAAATCGCGTCGCAGCGATTGGAGCGGAACGCAAAGGTGCCGGGTATGTTAAAACCCACATGGATTTGGTGGCGATTCCAAGCCCCAACCAAGCCGATCAGGCTTCCATCGACGAAAGCGTGTTTTTAAAACACATGTTGGTTTCCGAAGCCAAAAAAATGGGAATCGAAATCGGTGATGAGACGATCAACGACTATTTGATTCTGGTAGGTAATTTAAGTGATGCGGACTCTGGATTCTCAGAATCCGAACTACGACAGATCGCTCGCGATGCCACCAACGGTCAATTGGACTGGATCAAAATCCGTGAAAGCCTCCGCGAGGAACTGGCCGCTCAGCAGATGCTGCTACTGCGACTCACCGGGCTCCGCACAACTTGGACTCCAACTCAGCAACGACCGGTTTACCATCCGAATCCCACCGAGGCTTTTCAGCTTTTCAACCGGGCGAATACTTTAGTTTCAGCGGAAGTCGTCGCTTTTCCAGTTGATGACTATTTGTCAAAAGTAACCGCCTCCCCAACCAACGCCGAATTGAAAGAACTCTTCAATAAAGGAAAATACGACTTTCCCGATCCGAACCGAAAAACTCCTGGCTTTAAACAAGGCCGCAGAATGAACATTCAATACTTCGAGGCCGATTTCAATCAGTTCCTCGAAGTGGAAATGGCAAAGGTCTCTGACAAAGAACTCCAGGACGAATACGATCGCCTCGTCGCTGAGGAAAGTCCCGTGGTCTTCGAAATCTTGCCGGACCTTGAGATGCCAGAAATCCCAGGATTGGGGGACTTGCTTCCTACCGAAGGCGATTCTGACCCGCCCCCGATGACCGAGCCACCTACTGAAGGAGAAAAAACCGACGGCGATGCGACTGAGAAAAAATCAGAGGCAGCCGATGGTGAAAACGATCCTCCGGTCACGAGCGAAGAGAAAATCGACGATAAAGCCGATGGCAAAACCGACGAATCCGGCGATGGAAACCAGGGCGGCCAAGAGGGCGAAACCGGCAATGGCGATACCGAAAAGGAAGGCTCCACTGATGACGGTGCAAAAGACGATGATGGCAAAGCCCATGACATCACGGTTTTTGTCTCAACTCGCAATTTGAGCCTACCCGTTATTCGACAAGACGAAGAGATGCAGGAAGGGACTGGCGGCGAGAATCCTCCGGTTCAAGACCCTCCTATTCAAGATCCGCCAATTCAAAACCCTCCGGTTGCGGACCCGCCTATCCAGGATCCACCGATGCAAGAAGGTGACGCAGTAACGCCTCCTGTCACCCAATCGGACGATCTTCCGCCGGTGACTGATCAAGACGAGGGGGCTGTCGTCGAACAACAAGACAAAGAAGTTAAACCCCAAAAGCGTCAACGCCCGTTGAAGGAAGTCGCCGACGATTTGCGTCGAAACCTAAAAGGACAGATTGCTGCGCAAGTGATGAACGCAGCCTTGGAAGAAGCCACCAAGAGCGTCCGTGATCACCAGTACAAGATGTACGATGCAGCCGATACAGCATTTAGCGCTGGCAAAAAATTCGAACACAACGATTTCACAAAATTCGATGGCTCGGAAATCGCCAAGCGATTGGGATTGCGCTTCATGGAAACCGGTTTGTTCGTAGACGACCAATTCGAAACGACTGAATTAGCCAAGCTGACTCCCCTCTTTTCAATGCAATATCAACAAGTTTTTCCGCCGTCACTTTATTCGCAAGCCAGCCATTACGAGCCAACAGACCCGTTACTCGTGGGTTTCGGGGCCGTGCGACTGGTCATGTGGTTCGCTGAAAAACATGATGCTCGAGTCAGAACCTTGGAAGAGGCCAAAGACGATGTGATTGCCTTCTGGAAGCACAATTTGGCTTTTGAAGCCGCGATGCATGACGCTCAAAAAGCTGCGGAAGAAGTCAGCACATCGAAAAAGCCTTTGTCGGATCGATTTGCCGAACGAGCCAAATTGACCGGGCAGTTCAGTTGGTACTCCAGCGACATGCGCTTTGGCCTTTCCCGCCCAGTTGGTGTCGATTCGCCCGGCGAGGAATTCATGGAGACGGTTTTCTCTATGAAGGAAGGCTCAGTGGCCGTCAGTCATAACGCGAATAAGAGTACCGTTTACCTCGTCAAGGTTATCTCAACCGACCGACGAAGTGGCGATGACATGAATCGCGAGTTCATCACGCGAGTATCCGATTTACAAATGTTGCCGATGGATGTGCAAACCGTGACCGGAAACTACTTGATGCAGTTGACTCAAGATTTTAACAATGAGGTCATCGACGAATACAAAATCGAGTGGGTAGAAAATTGATCCGATGAGTCTGTTGTGGATCGCGGCGGGAAGCGTCATTGTTTTCCTGGTGGCCTATCACACTTATGGCCGCTGGCTGCGTGATCGCATTTTCAAAATTGACGCGACCGCTCGGGTTCCCAGCGAACAGTTTTGTGACAACATCGACTATGTCCCCACATCACGCTCGGTCGTGTTCGGACATCATTTCACCAGTATTGCCGGTACTGGACCGATCGTCGGGCCTGCGGTGGCGGTGTTTTGGGGCTGGCTACCGGCGTTGTTGTGGATTGTGCTGGGAAGCATTTTCATAGGTGCCGTCCATGATTTTGGTGCCTTGGTCTTGAGCCTAAGAAACCGTGGCAAAACCGTCGGAGAAATTGCAGGTCAAGTCATCTCGCCACGCACGCGAGTCTTGTTTTTGCTGATCTTATTTTTCGCTTTGTTAATCGTATTGGCCATTTTTGGATTGGTCATCGCCACGATCTTCAAACTGTATCCCGGAAGTGTACTGGGGGTTTGGATTTCCTTCCCGCTTGCAATGGGAGTTGGCTATTTGGTACATCGGCGCGGCGTTTCCCTGCTTCCGGTGAGCTTGATATGCCTCGTGTTGTTTTACGCCGCCGTTTATGTCGGTGTCTACCATTTGCCGGTACGCATTCCGGACGCTTGGAATCCCGTATTGGTTTGGACGGCAATCCTGTTTGTATATTGTTTTTTTGCGTCCACACTTCCAGTATGGCTGTTGTTGCAGCCTCGAGACTTCTTAAATAGCCATCAATTGCTGATCACTCTCGTGTTGTTATTTGTTGGGATGATTGCCGCAAGTTTCATGGGCGCGAGCTTGGTGAATACGACGCCGGCGATTGTTCCTCAGCAGGAGCTTCCAAAGGGGGCTCCACCACTGTTCCCTTTTTTATTCATCACGATTGCCTGCGGTGCAGTCAGCGGATTTCATTGCCTAGTAAGTAGCGGTACGACGAGTAAACAATTGAAAAACGAACTGGATGCTCAACCGGTCGCATATGGCGGGATGTTGCTGGAAGGTTTTTTAGCGGTCGTCGTCGTCTTAGCGTGTTGCGCCGGCGTCGGGATGGGGTTGCTGGAATCGCGCCCGGTTGATGGGAGTTGGCATATTGAATACGCTCATGCCGGAACTGTCGAAGCAGCTGCCGAATCGCAACCCGCCGAGATCTGGCGCAGTTACTACAATCCATCGGGGAAATGGAGTGATTTTCAGCTTGGCAAAATGGTGGGAGCGTTTGTAAATGGAGGCGCAAATTTTTTAAATGCATTGGGGATCCCGCTAACTTTAGGCGTCGGCTTAATTTCAGTGCTCGTCGCTTGCTTCGCTGCCACTACACTTGATTCGGCAACCCGTCTGCAACGCTATGTCGTTCAAGAACTTGCGACGACCATGAAATTACCCCTTTTGGAAAACAAGTACAGCGCCACACTATTCGCGGTCGTGCTCAGTGGCGTGATTGCGGCGATACCAAGTTCAGCCGGTGCTCCCTTGGGTTCAGGGGGCCTTATTTTGTGGCCGCTGTTTGGTGCGATCAATCAACTGCTGGCTGGGTTGGCGTTGATGGTGGTGATCGCATGGCTCTATCAAATGAAACGCCCGGTCGCTTTTGCGGTAATCCCTTTGTTGCTCATGTTAGTCATGCCATTTTGGGCAATGACCTTCAACGTCTTTTCACCTGACCCCGAACTTGGCTGGGCCGTGCAAGGCAAATGGCTATTGGTTGGCGTCGCCATCGTAACACTCATCCTACAAATCTGGATGGTAATAGAATTCCTTCTTGCCATGCACCGCTTAAAAAAACTTCTCCAATCACCCGTCTCCGCACCTGTCAAATAATTCGATTACCAACCTTGCCCCTCGACCGAGCACGATTTTTTCGTTGCGCGAAGGAAATGGTTGTAGGCAAGCGATATTGTCTGGAAGTGAATATCGACGACATCTTCGACATTCGGCGCATATCCACCGGCCATGGCGATGGCGACTGGTAGAGATTTTGCATGGCACCAATCGAAGACACGCTGGTCGCGTAAGGCCAAACCGTGTTTGGTGAGCCTCATTTTGCCCAGTCGATCGCCGAGGTACGGATCCGCTCCCGCGAGGTAAAAAACAAATTGCGGCTCAAAGTCACGCTCGATGCTCTGCAACGCGGAGTCCAAAACCTTAAGGTATTCTTCGTCACCAACCCCTTCTGGTAAACCAATGTCCAAATCACTTCGGGCCTTGAGGAATGGATAGTTCTTATCGCAGTGAAGCGAGCATGTAAATATCGTAGGGTCGCCGAAACAAATTTCAGCCGAGCCATTCCCTTGATGAACATCCAAATCAAGAATCAAGGCTCGTTCTATCAGGTCTCTTTTTTGCAGGGATCGGACAGCGACACAGGCATCATTGAAAACGCAATAGCCTCCTCCTGCGTGCGTCGAAGCATGATGCGTGCCACCTGCCATGTTGACTGAAATACAAGAATCAATGGCAGTCAAAGCGGCTGCGATACTAGCGCCTGAAGATCGCCGCGACCGTTCGACCATTTTTTCCGACCACGGAAAACCGATTCGACGTATTTCTAGATCGCTCAACTCGCCGCACTGAACGCGCTCGACATAAGTCGGGCAATGAGCCAGCATAAGTTCCTGATCACTCGCCGCTGGTGCAAGATGAAGTTGGCAATTCTGAGCCATTTCGGATGCAACGACGCGATCGCGCAACAAGCGATATTTGCTCATCGGAAAACGATGGCCGGCGGGCAATGGGAGTTCGAAAGTATCTGAATAGTACAGAATCATCAATCTTCGATGGCAGCTTTTTCGTTCAACTCTTGTTCAAAGAACTCCACGGAGTCGCCTACCTTGATCACTCCACTTTGAATAACCGTCGCAGTTATCCCGCCGTGTCCCCGCATGGCATTGAATCCGCCAAGCCCCAGGTTGGCTTCCATCTGTTTGCAGGGAGCACAATTTCCGGTTCCCTTCAGAATTGCCGTGCCAATTCGAAATTGTTTGTGTTTCAATGATTGCAGATTGATTCCCGAAACCAACAGATTGCGACGTGTCAGCGCGGGATCGATCGGTTCCGAATGCCCCAGAAGTTGTCCAACAACCGCCAAATGTTCGGCTTGGATCAAGGTGACCTGACGAGGCGCTCCGGGAGGACCTTGGAAGAAATCTCCCACCAAGCCACTGTCGGTGCTGGCCTCGACATCGTTTACCGTTTGAATCGGCTCGCCGCGCGAAGGTCGGAGACCGATCCAAGTGACTTGGCCTGACTGGCGATATTGGCCGTGCATACGATGTTGGTTCATCAAGCTATGGACTCCATTAGTAAAATTTGTGTTCTAGGCGACTCGCTCTGCAAGCACCTATTGTCGTCGAATTCGTAACGAAGAAAAGGGACAATGGTGGTCGATTACTTTGAAACTGTCATTTGGAAAACGTTCTTAAACATAAAAAATCCGGACAAGCCATCAGCCGGAGTGTGTTCGCACCTGCTTTTCGTATACCAAAAGGGGTCAGACCCTCTCCGGCTAGGCAGCAAAACAACGTTAAATTTCGCTTAGCCTCCAAAGGGTCTGACCCCTTTTGGGATACGGAGGTTGAATTGGATTTAGTGCCGGTTTCTGCGATTCGACTGAGCAACGCCTAGAACTCGAATCACGCCATGTAGTAGAATCGGAACGTGGCGAGATTGTCACCAGAGGATCGGCGTTTCGAGACAGGCATCCTTTTCCAATCACTCCGCCTGAAGTTACAAAAGGCGATCGGATATAGAATGAATGCCTTGAATACGATGCACTTCTGAGTGGAACGCTGCCTGGAAAAACAGATTATTAATTCACGGAAATTGAAGATGCGGTTGTGGTTCAAAAGTGGCGTGGTGTGGGCATTGTTACTATTGCGCTGCGCCTTGCCGTTGCACAGCCAGCAAATAACAGAGACGGACAAGGCGTTTCGAAAAGCCGACAAAAATGACGATGGAAAGCTGTCCTTCCTAGAATTCCGTGACTTTTTGCGGGATCAAAACGACCTCAACGTAAATTCACCCCGACAGTTGTTTACCGAGATCGACCGCGACCAGGACCGCTTGCTTTCTGCGGCTGAGTTTCGAGCGTGGCTCGAAGGGACTGGCGTTGAGTCGACAAAATCGGATTCCGAAGCGTTTCCAATTCCCGATCCGGGGCCGGGTTACGCTCTGTTTTCTGGGCTCGATCAACCCATTGATGACGCCAAGGCTTACGCCGCAATCTATTATCGCACCATGGAAATGAAAGAATCGCATGCCAACCTCAGTGCCATCAAAATGGCGGAGATTCCGAAGCATACTGCGGTTCCCTTTTCTCAGGCTCATGTCCAATCGAGCATGGAATTGGCGTGTCGAGCAACCGTGGTGATTGCCGGCGGGAAATCTGACGACGACTTCTTTACAGGCGGTGGGGTGATCATCAGTCCTGGCGGATTGTGCCTAACGAATTATCACATCGCCAAGGCATTCAACGATGGTTTGACTGTGGTTTTGGCGGACGGGCGTGCGACACGTCCTTTAGAAATCGTGGCAGCGAATCGTGAAATGGATGTGGCGTTGATTCGATTGGAAGGAGAGGATTTCACCTGGGTGCCCATTGCCCGATCGGCCCCACCGATGGCCGACGAAATTAAAATGATTCATCACTCAGAGAATCGATTTTACACCTTTGACCAAGGCTATGTGAAACGGTACCCACGGATTGGCGGCGAGGCGTGGCTGGAAATTTCTGCACCATTTGCTCCCGGCGGAAGCGGTTGCGGTGTGTTCAATTCAAATTGGGAATTGGTCGGACTTGTATGTGTCATCACGGTAGGTGACGGTCCCGCCATCGCATTGGATTCAATGGCAGAGGATTTGGTCGAGGAAGAAAATTCCGACGACGATGTTGCGGAGGAAGAAGACGATTTCGGTTTCGACATTACCGCTATCGTCGTCCGCTTGGCAGTACCTTGGAGTGCGCTCAAGGACTTGTTCAGCAATGAATAGGGTAGTCTGTTAGGCATGGCAAGGTCAAATGTCAATCCATGTCTATGAAAACTTTTATTGACCGAGGAGCTTGAGAATGGGTTGGTCTTGGAGAATCGGGAAGATCGCGGGGATCGACATCTTCGTGCATTTCACATTCTTTATTTTGCTTGGATGGATCGGCATCTCGTATTATCTCAAAGAAGGGAATTGGGGGCAGGCCCTGTACGGTTTGGCATTTATCCTGACCTTGTTTGGAATCGTCGTGCTGCATGAATTGGGGCACGCCTTGGCAGCGCGACGATATGGCATTCCGACTCGCGACATTACACTTTTGCCGATCGGAGGTGTCGCGAGATTGGAGCGAATGCCCGAGCGACCGGAGCAAGAATTAGTGGTTGCCTTGGCAGGCCCGGCTGTGAACGTGGTGTTGGCGATCGGATTGTTTTTGGTTTTGTGGTTTGGTAACGCGATTGGATCGGCGGAGAATTTTTTCAAGGTCGCATCCGAAAGTTTTATTGGGCAAATGTTCGCCGTGAACGTGATATTGGCAATATTTAATATGCTGCCAGCCTTTCCAATGGATGGAGGACGAGTTCTCCGTGCGATTTTAGCGATGAACATGGATTACGCTCAGGCTACACGAATTGCGGCTGTGGTTGGCCAAACAATGGCTTTGTTGTTCGGCTTTTTGGGTCTGTTCGGAAATCCCCTCCTCATTTTTATCGCATTGTTTGTCTGGATGGGCGCTGCCAATGAGTCAGGCATGGTGCAAATACGATCTGCTTTGGCCGGATTACCGGTGAAAGTGGCGATGATCACCGACTTTAAGTCTCTCGCACCTGAGGATTCACTGGAACTTGCTACTGATTATGTACTGGCAGGTTTTCAACAAGATTTTCCGGTGGTTGATGGTGATGAACAGGTTGTTGGGATCTTAACGCGTCGTAAAATGATTGAAGGATTGTCGCGGCCCGGCGGAACGACAACTGTTGGCGAGATGATGATTCGGGAGTTTCGCACTGCGGAACCCGGCGAGATGTTAGAATCGGCAATCGTTCGATTACAAGACGGCCTTCATCAAACGATTCCAATATTGCAGCATGGGAGACTCGTGGGGTTACTTAACTCGGAGAATCTCAGCGAGTTCCTGATGATTCGTGAATCGACGCGGGCGGCCAATCAACGGAACCGCCGACTACATTTGTAGATGGCTTGGGAACTAAATCGAAACCAAAAGCGTCTATACCGCATTGCTTGTCCGTTAGATACGCAAAACCAATTACCCGTCATATCTCCTTGAACCCGTGTGATCGCGATGTTATTTAAGACTTGGATGGCGCTCGGAACGATTTCTGTAGCGTTGCTTGGCAGTTTCAGCATCTGGGGAAATTTTGAACGGGAGCATAAACACGTGATGCAAGAAGACCGAAAAGCTGCCCAGAAACTGATGCAGGACGGCAATTATCGCGAGTCTTTAGATTTGTATCTAAAACTTTCGCGAAACCCGAATTCGAACGACAAGGAGTTGGCGGAAGATTGGGGCTACATTGTCCAAAATCTGAACAATCTCTCGCAAATCCAGCAGTTTGATGGCCTGGTTGAAGAGTTCTTCGAATTGCATGCGACCAAGCCGCATTTTTTGCTGAGTCTCGCCACCAGTTTTCAGTCCATTGGAAACTACGGCTACGTCACGGCGGGAAATTTTCAACGCGGTGACGCGCGGGGTAGTGGCCAGTGGGTCAATTGCACAAGACGAGATCGTGTGCGGGCCCTGCAAATTTTACGTAATGCAGAAGCGGTTGTGATGGCGGCCGATGACCTAGCCCTTCAGGTCGCCTATTTTTCTCGTCTGGCGGATTTTGTGAGTTGGAATATTCGCTACGGCGAATCATGGCGGTTCCAGGAATTGACGGACCTCGGAGCTTTGCCAGATTTTGAGGAAGGCGGCTGGGGTTGGCGTGGACGATGGGGCGGTGGTTGGGGTGGTGAATCACGCGGTGCGCCTGTGGACGTTGACGGGAACCCAGTAATTTACGCGATTCCAGAATCTTGGGACGCGGCCAAAAATGATGGTGAGCGATGGCGTTTCGCCTTAGAGGCAGCCGCCAAATTAAGTCCACAAAAACGTCTCGAAGCCGACTGGACGTTTGCGAGTTTTATGCACGAGCAATTCGGCGTTCAAACAATGGCTCAATGGGGCAGCTTTTTCGCTCCGCGAGTCGAAGCCGAGTCGGATGACGGACGACCACAAAAAGATAGCCCTTATGCCGTCAGTACCCTGACCGACGAAGAGACAATCGCCAAACTTGCGACCGGCGTAAAACGTTTCAAATTACCGGCCGATTTCAACCCGGTTCTGCTATTCCAAAAAATCGCAGCAAACTCAGGTACTTATCAAACCAATGCAATAGAGCAACTTGCCAATCTCTACCAAGACCGACAGCAGTATCCCCGCGCTGCAGAATTTTGGCGCAAGCTGATTGAACTGACCAATTCTGATGGGTATCGCGACCTACTAGCGCAAGTCGTTGACCCTTGGGGACGTTTTGAAACGGTGGGAGTGCAACCGGCGGGAACTGGAGCGAAACTGGAATACCGCTTCCGCAATGGCAAAGAAGTGCAGTTGTCGGCAAGAAAAGTCGACATGGATCGACTTCTCAAGGACACCATCGACTACCTAAAAACGAAACCTCGCGAGTTGGATTGGCAACGTTTGCAGTTTTCCTCAGTCGCTCACAGCATTTTGCAAAAGGACATGCAAAAGTATGTCGGAGCCGAAGTCGCCAACTGGAATGTCCCCTTGGAGCCACGCCCGAATCACTTCGATCGACGAATCACCATTACGACCCCGCTACAAAATGCCGGAGCCTATTTGGTCCAAGCCAAAATGGCGAATGGCAACGAAAGCCACATTGTCGTGTTTGTCGAAGACACTGCGATTTTCCGCAAATCGATTGATGGAAAATGGCTCTACTTCGTGGGCGATGCGGTAACGGGGCAACCCATTGCGAATGCGAACGTCGAGTTTTTCGGCTGGAAACACGTTTGGGATAATCGCGGTCGTAATCACCAAATCGAGATTGGCAACTTCGCGGAAAAAACCGACCGCGAAGGGTTTGTCGAAGCGAATCCGAAGCTGATGGTGAACGACATGAGCTGGATCGCCGTTGCCCGAAGTGGCGGGCGCATGGCATACCTAGGATTTTCCGGGGGCTGGGTGGGAAATTATGGTAGCGAGCGGTTGAGTGGCATTAAAACTTACGGCATCACCGACCGCCCAATTTATCGCCCTAACCAAGACGTGAAATTTAAATTCTGGATTCGTGATACGTCCTACGCTCCGGTTGATAAACAACCTTTTGCCGGTCAGTCGGTCATTGTCAAACTTTTAGACCCACAAGGAACCGAGCTGACAACGGTTAACAAAACAGCGGACGAGTTTGGCGGGGTTGACGGCGAGTATCGCCTTGCTGACGGAGCCGCGCTCGGAACTTATCGCCTTCTGATTATGGATAGCGAGAACCGACGCCGAGGTCTGTACTCGGAAATTCGATTTCAGGTTGAAGAGTACAAAAAACCCGAATTCGAAGTGACGGTGACTCCGCCTGAAAAGCCTGTCCGATTAGGAGATAAAGTCCCCGTCAAAATCGAGGCGAATTATTTCTTCGGAGGGGCCGTTCAAGAAGGAACCGTTTCTTACAAAGTCCACCGTACCAAAAAAGACCAACGCTGGTACCCGATCCGCCCCTGGGATTGGCTATACGGAAATGGCTATTGGTGGTTTACGGCCGACTACGATTGGTACCCAGGTTTTAAGACTTGGGGTTGCCTCGCACCGATGCCTTGGTGGTGGGGGCATAATCCCGATCCCCCCGAATTAGTTCTTGATATCGAAACCAAAATCGGCCCCGATGGAACCGTCGAGTTTGAAATCGATACGGCACTCGCCAAAGAAATTCATGGCGACAGCGACCATGAATACCAAATCACCGCCGAAGTCGTTGATGCCTCGCGACGCACCATCGTCGGCAGCGGCTCAGTGATCGTGACCCGCCGTCCCTTTGCGGTTTACATTTGGCCCAGTCGCGGATACTCCCGAGTCGGTGATGCGATCGAACTCGAAATGATGGCCCGCACGGCCGATGGAAAAGGTGTCGCTGGTTCGGGTAAATTATCGCTGTTCAAAATCACTTACGCAGCCGACGGAACACCGACGGAAACGCCGATGCAATCCTGGGATGTGGACACCGACGAATCTGGATCGGCGCGGCAAACGATCAAGGCCACCGAGCCAGGTCAATTCCGCGTGGCCTACTCGGTGACCTCCGCCGAAGGCGATTCGGTCGAAGGCGGTTACGTTATCAACGTTATTGGCGATGGTTTCGATAGTGCCAACTTCCGTTACAACGATTTGGAAATCCTGACCGACAAAGCCGAATATGCTCCCGGCGACAAAGTGAAATTACTGATCAATACGAACCGAGCGGACTCTTTCGTCTTGTTGTGGCTCCGTCCGGCGTCGATCTACAAGGCGCGACCGGTCGTGTTGAGACTTAATGGCAAAAGCACGACTTACGAATTCGAAGTGAACCAAGACGACATGCCCAACTTCTTCGTGGAAGCCACTACGTTGTCGGGTGCCAAACTTCACGAAGTAGTGAAAGAAGTCATCGTTCCTCCAGCCAAAAAAGTGGTCAATGTCGAGGTTTTACCGACAGCGACCAGTGTCCTACCTGGCGAGGAAACCAAGGTCGAATTGCGTCTGACCGATATTGACGGGCGTCCATTCCAAGGTTCACTCGTCATGACCATGTACGACCGCGCCGTGGAGTATATATCTGGCGGTTCTAACGTGCCCGACATTCAAGCCCACTTCTGGAAGTGGAAGCGGAGTCACAACCCATCTACTGAGCACAGCCTCTCTCGCTTTGCCGGAAACCTCGTCCGGGAAGGCCAGAATTGGATGAACAACTTAGGAATCTTCGGGAACATCTCGGCCGACGCTGGATTGGATGGCGACATTGCGGGAGAGCCCGAAATGCTGGCGATGCCCTCAATGAGCATGGACGATGGCGCCCCAGCAGGCAGAGCGATGTCTCAGGAAGCAGGAAAACCTCAAGCCATGCGAAAAAACGCGGCGACTTTCGGGCTTGCTGGAGGTGGAAGGGCTGATTTTAACATGGCAGGTGGGGAACAGGGTGAACAAGGCCTCGCCGCACCCACCGTTCGCCGCGAGTTTGCCGATGCGGCGTTCTGGAGCGTCTCGCTGAAACCCAACAGCGACGGAATCGCCGAGGCGACCATCAAGATGCCTGAAAACCTGACCGCTTGGAAAGTTCGCACTTGGGCACTCGGCCCGCAAACCGAAGTTGGCGAAGGGACTGCCGAAATCAAAACCGCGAAGAACATCATGGTGCGGTTGCAAGCTCCTCGGTTCTTCGTAGAAAAAGACGAAGTCGTCCTGTCGGCGGTCGTTCATAACTACCTGGAGGAAAACAAAACCACTCGCGTGACCCTCGACCTCGGCGGTGACGAACTCGAAACCAGCGCCAGTCGCGAAGTTACGGTTGATATCCCCGCCGGTGGGGAAACTCGCGTCGATTGGCGGGTCCGCGTCGTTCGTGAGGGAACGGCAAAGATCACGATGGCGGCACTGACCGATGTCGAATCCGATGCGATGGAAATGTCGTTCCCAGTCTTTGTACACGGCATGCTAAAGACGGATTCGTACAGCGGCATTGTTCGCGACGGCACCGAGTCGATTTCGTTTGACATCAACGTGCCCGCCGAGCGGCGACCAGATCAATCTCACCTAGAAGTCCGTTTTTCACCGACCCTGGCCGGCGCAATGGTTGATGCTTTGCCCTACTTGGTCGATTACCCCTACGGTTGCACGGAGCAGACCCTCAATCGCTTCATCCCCACCGTCATCACGCATGACATCTTGAAGCGGATGAATTTGGACCTCACCGCGATTCGCGACAAACAAGTTAACCTGAATCCGCAAGAGATCGGTGATGCACGCGACCGCGCCCAAAGATGGCAACAGGTCACGCGCCGCAACCCGGTGTTCGATCCGGCAGAAGTCGAATTGATGACCAAGCAAGGAGTTAAGGACCTGACCGCGATGCAAAACAGCGATGGCGGTTGGGGTTGGTTCTCCGGTCACAATGAAAGAAGTTTCCCCCACACGACTTCGGTGGTCGTTCACGGCTTGCAATTGGCCCAGCAACGAGGGATCGCTTTGGTTCCCGGCATGTTGGAACGGGGGCTGGAATGGCTCAAAAATTATCAAGCCGAACAGTTGCGACTGCTCGCCGAATGGGATCGCTTGGAGAAGCTCGATCGCGAGAAATGGCCCAAAAACCCGCATTACAAAGTCAGCGCGGATAACTTAGACGCCTTTATCTACATGATCCTGCTCGAAGCCGATTTTCTCGACGCGAAAATGGGTGACTACTTGTTCCGTGATCGTCTGAAGCTGTCGCTGTATGGACAAGCTCTGGCTGGGCTCGCCTTCGACAAACAACAAGCGGTTGAACGCCGTGATCAAGTCATCCGCAACATCGATCAGTTCATGAAATACGACGAGGAAAATCAATCGGCGTTTATCGATCTGCCGAACCAAACCTACTGGTGGTTCTGGTACGGAAACTCGATTGAGGCGAACGCGTTCTATTTGAAACTGTTGTCGCGAGTGAATCCTCAAGACCCCAAGGCGGCGGGCTTGGTCAAGTACTTACTCAATAATCGTCGCCATGCGACCTACTGGAGCAGCACCCGAGATACGGCGTACTGCATCGAGGCTCTGGCGGAGTTCATGGAGCGAAGTGGCGAGACCGACCCGAACATGACCGTTGAGATTTTGATCGACGGAGTGGTCAAACAAGCCGTCGAGATTACCCCACAAGTTTTGTTCCAATTCAACAACGCCTTTGTGCTCTCAGGAAGCGAATTGACCGACGGCAAGCACACCGTTGAAATTCGCCGACAGGGCAAGGGGAACGTCTACGCGAACGCCTATCTCACGAATTTCACTTTGGAAGACGATATCGCGGCTGCCGGATTGGAAATCAAGGTCGAGCGTCAGTTCTATCGCTTGGAGCAAATCAAAGACGCCAAGGAAAACGTCGCGGGGTCGCGAGGTCAAGTTGTTGGGCAAGCGGTTGAAAAATACAAACGTGTGCCACTCAAGAATTGGGACGAAGTAAAAAGTGGCGACTTGATCGAAATCGAACTCGAAATTGATTCCAAGAACGATTACGAGTACGTCGTGTTCGAGGACATGAAGGTCGCCGGCACCGAGCCGGTCGACTTGCGTAGCGGTTACTTGACGGGAGCCTTCAGAGCCTACATCGAGTTCCGCGATGAACGCGTCGCCTTTTTCACACGGCAACTTGGCCAAGGCAAACACAGTGTCAGTTACCGAGTCCGTGCCGAAATCCCCGGTCGTTTCAGTGCTCTGCCAACCAAGGCTTGGGCCATGTACGCACCGGAACTCAGGGCGAACTCAAGCGAAATGAAGTTAACAATCGAAGAATCAGACCGCACGGCACGATAAAGAAGCCCTAAAGTCAATAAGCGAAACGGCTCAACAACTCAGGTTGTCGAGCCGTTTAGCTTTGCCCGGTAGCGGAAACCACCCAATAACCACTGGCGGGTTCGTATTCGACGTTCGAGAACCAGCGGCTAAAGTTTTCGCGATACCAATCAACGTTTTTGGCAACGAAAAAAACTCGCCCATCGGCACGAACATTTTTGGCGGCCAGTTCACAAAAGATTTCGGCAATTCGAAAATTGGAGAAATACGGCGGGTTGGCGACCACCAAGTCAACGGGTTCTGACAACTTTAAGTCGCCACGATGATTGAGGATCACTTCCCAAGTCCCCGCTTGGTTGGCTGAAAAATTTCGGCTGGTGCAATCGACCCCGCGAGGGTTGCTGTCAATCGCCACGACGTGTCGCCCGGGAGCCCGCAAGCTTAACCCCAAACCAACCGCACCACTTCCGCAACCGATATCTAAGATGCGTCGTTCGTCGTCGTTCAATTCGATATGATTGAGGAGTTGCCTTGCACCTACATCAAGTTTGCGATGGGCAAAGACGCCGGGGCGGGTTTGAATTTTGATCAAGCGGCCCTGGTCTCTGAAGACGACGTCGGCCCAGAAATTTTTGAGACTCTTGAGTTCTGTTGTTTTTTCGATGGACGCCACGACTGCTTTCTTGAATTCCACTAACTTGATGCTCTTGTTCAATGGGCGCAGTTGCTTGCGAATCCAGGCTTCTGAATGTTGTTCTCCAGAAATCAGCAGTTTCCCGCCAATGTCCAGTCCGGCATACGCCCCTTGGATCAAATCGCAAGCGAGAGATTCTTCACCGCTTCCATCGAACGGAAGAAGGGCCATTTGGCACTTTCCAGCAGGCCAATCGGGTTGGCAACTGACCTCCAAATTCGCAATTTCTTCGTTTTGCGCTTCGATCGCAATTGAATCTGCTTTATAGAGATCGAGTGAATGGCAAATGACTTTTGATTCAGTATGGAGTCGCGCATATTCACGAGCCAATTGCCCTCGGCCAATTGTGGTGGTCCAGACCGTCGTGGCGGGAATCTCGGCCGCGACCTGGAGCATCGCCCATTCGGTCGGTGGGATTGGAGGACGACTGTTGACATTTGAAGTACGCGACATCGCGGGGAAACCTTTATTCACGAGTGACAGAGTTGACTTGGAGGATTTAGGCACCCACAATAACCGGTAGAACTGGCTGCCGGTTCAGATGTTCAATACCCACACTGGGCCGTTCAGAAAACATCTCCCGCCCCAATTTCAGCCTAGAGTTTAACAAACAAGATGAACGAGTTGGCGATGCCGCTGAAAGGAAAAAATGACCACTGATTTTTCGCACTTAAACGAACACGGGGAGGCCAGAATTGTAGATATCGGAGAAAAACCAGTCTCCCTACGGCGTGCGATTGCCCAAGCAATTGTACGGATGCAGCCTGAAACCTTACGAAAAATTCAGGACCAAGAAATCGCCAAGGGGGATGTTTTGGCGACCGCACGCCTAGCTGGGATCATGGCCGGCAAGGAAACAAGTAGGTTGATTCCGCTGTGCCATCCGATTCGAATCGACTCGATAACGGTGGGGTTTGAGTTTACCTCCAGCACTGAAATTCTGGTTCAGGCAACCGTGCAGGCGACAGACCGAACCGGCGTCGAGATGGAGGCATTAGTGGCAGCTTCGATTGCAGCCCTCACCATTTACGACATGTGCAAAGGAATCGACCGGGGAATGACCGTCTTGGAAACGAAACTGAATCAAAAAACCGGAGGCCTATCCGGTGACTGGAAATTCGTCTAGTCATCCTCTCGAGTGTAGCGCCTTCTGGCACGCGAAACTTCACCACGGTTGAGCAATGGCTGGACTTCCTCCACTAAATCGTGAATGTCCTTGAATTTTCGATACACGCTGGCGAACCGGATGTAGGCTACGTGGTCGATTTCGGCGAGTTTTTCCATCAGTTTCTCGCCGATCTCACAACTTTCGATTTCCGTATCACCTTCCTCATAGATTTCGTGGAGGATTTCACGAATCACTCGTTCTACGGCCTCGGTTGGAACCGGGCGTTTCCACAAAGCCCTTTCTAAGCCATGCCTAATTTTTTCTGGGCTGAAAAGTTCCCTGGCGCCGTCACGTTTGACCACGCGGACCTCGACCTCGGCAACTCGTTCGTAGGTTGTGAAGCGTTTTTGGCACTGCTGGCACTCGCGACGGCGGCGGATAACGAAACCATTTTCGCCAGCACGCGAGTCAATGACTTTGTCGTTATCGACGTTACAAAACGGACATTTCATAATCAAATTTTCCGACCGGCTGCAAAATTGCGGGGCTCCGAGGGGCCCCGCATTGCTTTATCCTACCCAATTCGAGGCGGATTTGGAAAGTCGCGGTCAATATTTATTGAAAAACGTCGAAATATCCTCCGACCAGTGAGCAAGAACACAGACAGGCAGGGCAGTCGCGCCACAATTGGGTGGGTAGAACGCTTTGTCTGGATTGCTAAAATTCTGATGAAAACAAAATCGTTTTCAGAGACAATATTGAGCACCGGAACCGGCGTCTCCCAGCTTGGTGTCGTTGTGGTACATTAGTAAATGTTTCAAAGCGAATCGCGATAAAGTTCACGTGGATTCGCCCAATTTTCCCTTACGAATTTAAAAAAGGCCAGTTATGAGCGAGATGACTCCTGCTGAAAAATTCAAAGCCGAAGTCGAAAGCAAAAAAACGCAAAAGGAAGAGCCCGAGGTTACTCTTTGGTCGGGCAATTATTCGGCCAAGGCCATGTACGGCTCATTTCTCATTTCAGGACTTTTGACGGTCGGGTTAGTGATTTCCTTGATTTTGATCCCAACTGTTCGCGAAAGTTCATTCTGGATTTGGAGCGGCGTATGGGTCATTGTTTTGATTTGGTTGTACATGGCATTGTTGTTAGCGTACCGCAAACTTGCCCGTCACTACGAGCTGACAACCCAACGCCTAAAACATCGCGACGGCCTATTTTTTCGCACCGGCAATCGCGTGGAAATGATCGAAATTACGGACGTCAGTTATCATCAAGGTCCGATTGAACAGATGCTAAACGTCGGTCTGATTCGTATCCGCTCGACCGACCAGTCACATCCAGAGTTGGAACTTCCGGGAATTTCTAACGTCCGCCACGTGGCCGACATGATCGACGATACCCGTCGCAAGGAACGACATCGTCGCGGCCTACACATCGCGAATGTCTAGTTGGGAAAAAACGGTATGGACCCTCGTTTTAACCAACCTTGTGGATTCAAACCAATACACAGGTCATCGGCAGCGAATCAATCAAGGTAATCATTGATCTCGCCGCCTGCGCGAGTTCCCAAGGCTCTCCATACCGACAACTCCAACTGGTTCGTGTACGAACGAGTTGAGCCATCGACCATCACGACGTTGACCAGTCCACCGCTGTGATAGCTCCGTGACGTGATGATTGCGTAAGTTGCCTCAGTTCCACTGGTTCCTTCCTGCCGCGACGTGTAGTCGATGTCGGTTCCAGCCTCGATTTCATCTGAGCTAGACGCGAGAAGCAGCTTTTGATTTGGTCCCAACGTGGTTGTGAATCCCTGATGATGTACCCGACCGTCGCACCATTCGGTATGTCCATTAGGTCGGCACCAGGCAAACGAGGCAGGGACACGAGAGGCAACGTCCATGGGGTCGGGAAGAGGCATGTTGGTTCCGCCAATTAAAGGTTCGTTACGCCCATAGGGCTGGCGAGCCTTAACATCTGACGCAAGCAAAGTATTGGTGGTCCCATCAATAACATCGCGAAACTTCAGTCGTGAATTCGGCCCGGTCATTCCATCCCCTATTCGATTGTTCACCGGATCAAAAATCAACCAACTTCCGAAGTTGAAGCCATACGAAGTCGGAAATAGGGGACTTGCCAATTTCGGACTCACGTTTCGCGGCGTATCCCCTTGGATATCGCTCGGGCACGAGTAGATGGGTATCTTGAGACCACTGATGGCGACTTGATCATCCCAAGCCACATTCAAATCAACATTGTCGTAGACGTTGTTTTGTTCGAGAAACGGCAGAAGGCGACCGTGAATTGACCACGAACTGTTGGTGTTTATCGAACCATACCCAGCAAATTCAGCAGAGGGCGGGAAGTGCTTTCGTGTCGATTCGTAGTTGTGGCATGCCAATCCAAGCTGACGTAGGTTATTGAGACATTGAGTTCTCCGTGCCGCTTCTCGAACCGATTGTACGGCTGGCAACAATAGGCTAATTAGAATCCCGATGATGGCAATGACCACCAACAACTCAATCAAAGTGAAACCACGATTTGAGAATTTTATGTTCACGCTCATTATTTTCTTTTTCCCTCAAAGATTCCAATCATAACCTACGAATCCATTTCTCGTTCCCGCTTTTTTCCAGAAACTTCGAACGGTAGACCTCAACCACCTTTTTCTTTTAGCAATTCCCATACCAATTTCAAATTTTGACTAAGTTTTTGAATTCCGAAGGTGTTTTTGGACAAATGGTGTGATTTCGTGACGTGTTCCCCGTGTTTTACAGGATTGATGTTCGTCAGTTCGACTTCTCGATGTCGGAAAAAGTGACAGTCAAGTCACAAAAATGGACAAGTATTTTTGAAACTTGCCGCCTTTGTCGCTTCGCGGTTTTTTAAGTAAAATCTGAATCGAAATGGCTCCGAAAGGGCTCGATTCTTGATGGACAGGTTAACTGACGATTCGAAGCGAAGATGATCGAACCGGACTGGACCATTTGAATCGACAGGCCGAGGTATCACCCCGCGTTTCATTTTTTAAGCAGAATTCATGAAATGGAACGTGCGCAATCAGTTCTTGATACCCGTATCGATTTCGATTTTTATGGCAATCACGTGTCTTGGGATTTGGCTCTCCATGCGCGCGGCCAGCCTCCGCGAACAGTCTATTGAGAATCGCATCGTGCAGGTAATTTCGACGATTCAAGAATCACGTTTCCCACTAAACTCACCTATTTGTCGGCAACTCAAAAGCCTGAGTGGAGCAGAAATTATCGTGCGAACCAAGTCTGGCCAAGTCATGGCCACGAGCGACGAAAGCTTGCGGCTTCCGCCAGAATCCCCAAAACCATTGGACCCTCATCGCGAATTCTCTCTCCGCAGTACGTTTAAATTGAAGCTCAACTCCGAGGAATACTATTGGATTCAGACTCCTTTACGCTGGATGCCCACGTCCGAAATTCTCGAGCTAAACGTTTTGTACTCATCGCAAGAAGTCAAAAATGAAACTAGGAAGAACCTTTGGCCAATTTTATGGTCGTGTTTGTTGGCGTGGGTTTTCTCGACGTTATTGATTAGCGTAATAACTCAAAAAATCGTTCGCCGGCTTTCTCACTTAACGGTCCAATGTCGGAGTATCGCCGCCGGAAATTTTGAACCGATGCCAGTGCCAGGAAATCTCGATGAAATTCGGGCATTGGCCATTAGCGTCAATGACATGGCCGGGCGCCTTGCCGAAGCCCAGGTGCGTCTCAAAGAATCTGAACGTTTGGCGACGCTAAATTTTCTGGGAAATGGACTGGCACATCAGTTGCGAAATTACGCAACGGGAGCCATGTTGGCGATTGATTTGATTCCCCAAGAGCCTCACCCTGACCATCTCCGCGATAACTTGGAAGTTGCCAAACGACAACTTCGTCTAATGGAAACATCGATTCAGAATTTATTGACTTTGGGAAGCCCTATTAAATCGTCGCTGGAAACCATCGACCTTCGGGAACTAATTTCCGATCTTAAACCCTTGTTAGAGCCGCACGCAAAGCACGCACATGCGAACTTGGAATTTTATCTTGGTGATCAGCCAATGTTGGTTTCTGGAAATCGAGACCGTTTGAGTGAGGCGTTTGTAAACCTTTTGTTAAATGCCATCCAAGCAGTTTCTGCAATTGAAAACGCAAAGACGAAACGAAAGGTTTGGCTTCATTTTACACGGCAGGGAAATTGGGCAATTGCGAGAATATGTGACAATGGGAGCGGTCCGCCAGCAGAATTGATCGGTTCCATGTTTGAACCATTCGTTACCGCTCGAAAAGATGGAATCGGGCTCGGCCTAAGTATCTGCCGACTAGTTTTCCAAGAACATTCAGGGCACATTGACTTTCGACGAGAAAACGAGAAGAGTTGTTTCGAAGCGGTATTGCCATTGAAACCTATTGAGGAGTGAATGAACTGAAACATGAACCTTGTATTGTTGGTTGACGATGAAGAAGCGATCTGCTGGGGACTCAAACGAATTGTGGAGCGGTTGGGTGCCATGGCTTTGGTTGCAAGCTCTGTTGAAGAAGCCTTAAGTTTGAGCCACGATCCCGCACCGGAAGTGATTGTTCTTGATGTACGATTGCCGGGAATGGATGGCATGACCGCAATGCCGTTATTGCGTGCCAAATGGCCATCCGCCAAATTGATCATGATCACGGCGTTTGGGGATTTGGAGACGGCGGTCCAAGCAGTTAGAAATGGGGCCTTCGACTATGTCGTAAAGCCTTTTGAAGGACCGGCAATATCTAAGGTAATTGCGCGGGGAATTGCCGCCGCAAACGAAAAGCATACAGGACACGATGGCCCAAAATTTTCGCCAGCCGTTGGTGGTTTTATCGGGCATTCAAGTGTAATGCAAAGCGTATATGCAAAAATAGCTTTGGCCGCCGATTCGGACGCAGGCGTTCTGTTAATTGGCGAAAGCGGGTCGGGCAAGGAGATTGCTGCTCGCGCACTTCATCGCTTTAGCAATCGTGCCGATGGTCCTTTTATTCCGGTTCACATCGCCTCTTTGTCACCTGAACTTTTAGCCAGCGAATTGTTTGGGCACGTTCGAGGTGCATTCACAGGTGCGGATGATGGCCGTCGCGGGCTATTGGCCCAAGCAGACCGGGGGACATTATTTCTAGACGAAGTGGCAGAAATTCCGCTTGCGATTCAAGTTAAGCTTTTGCGGGCTTTGGAGCAAAAAGAAGTCTGGCCCGTTGGGGCCAACGCTCCTTTGGCTTGCGATTTTAGAATTATCTCGGCGACTCATCAAGATTTGCAGGCGATGATCGAACAAGCGATGTTCCGTCATGACCTTTTTTTCCGAATCGCGAGCTTTCAAATTGAATTACCGCCTCTCAGAGCGCGACCTGATGACATCGAACCATTGGCAACTCACTTTCTGGCGTCACTCTCACAAAATTCGGGAAAAAAATTTCGACTAAGCGGCGCAGCCGTCAAACATTTAATATCAATGCCTTGGTACGGCAATGTTCGTGAATTGCGGAACGCATTGGAACACGCCGCTATTCTTTCGCGGGGTGAAACGATCCTACCGGACCACTTCCCGCCTCCCGTCCAGTTTTTAAACTCAAATCGTCCAAAAGACTTTCGTCGGTCCCTGACCGCAATTGTTCAAGACTGGGCGCGATTTCAACTCAATTCTGATTCGTCGCCAACTGAACTGCAAGCCAAGTTGTACGAAATCATCGAGCCAGTTCTGTTTCAAGAAGTGCTGATGGCGGTTCAGGGAAATGTGTCTGAGGCCGCTCGATTGCTAGGAATTCATAGAACTACTTTGAAACGGAAACTCGAAGAATCCGATCAAATCCAAGCGGATAACGCAGGTTGACATAAAGCCTTAAATCGACATGTCTTGGTGGTAACGAACATAACGGCCAACTAGAAAACGGCCTGACAAATTCCATTACGCGAGTCGGCGACCGGGCTCCAGATGCCTACGGAAATTGATAATAAACCAAGTCCCTACACCGCCCAAAAAAATACAAATGATTGCGGACCAGTAGTGCGGTTGAGGTAACAGGCAGAAAATTGCGCAACTGACGACAATACTCACCCACATCATCACAATCGCTGCGATTTTCGCTCGCATCGGCATCGGCTCGCGATCATCTAAATACTTCAGATAGCGCCCGAAAAACCGATTGCGAATCAAACGTTGCTCCAAATAGGGGCAACTCTTCGTGAATAAAAAGGACGCCAGTAGCAGAGGACCCGTTGTAGGAATGCCTGGCAAGAACACTCCTATTGCCCCGAGGCCAACAAAAAACAGACCCAAAAATGCAAATGCGTATCGCATCAACAACGATCTGACTGGAGCAGAAGAGTCGGCTACGTCACAAGCAACCGTTCCATGAGGTCCGGACGGTCGAGTTTCATGATGATTGGGTAATGAAGCCACTGTTTTGGGTAGAACCACAAATGCAAAATCGGTCGCTGCGCTTGACGCCACTAATCGCTTAAAGGAGGTCGCCGAATCGACTCCTCCTCTTCATGTCTTATTGTCGAAGAATTAAGAAGAGGTGTCAAGCAAACCGAAAACGAAAGTCGCAATCAACGACAAATATTCGGCTCACGAAACGGTCGTTTTACTCCGTGGCTTTCTTGCGGTTCTTTTTCCAGAGAGTCAATTGACCGTCGTGACGCTCAAAGCTTGCTTCGTCTGGCTCCAAAGCCTCGATCCACCAATCAGTTTTCTTCACGGTCCTATGCAAATTGTCGCCATGCAAATCGTGTGCTCCAGCAGGGCGACACGAAACCGAGCCAAAAAAAATTCCATCACGTCGAAGAACTCTGGCAATTTCTGCATTCAACAATCGGATATCCGACTCGTCGAGATGCTCCAAAACATCAAAACATGTGACCAGGGCAAAGTGATCGTCAGGGTAGGGGAGGCGGCAATTCTCAATTCGCTGAAACCGCAACCCTTCTTGATCGTTCAAATGTTTCAGGCGTTGACGTGTCCGTTCTATTGCTTCGTCCGAGACATCGACTCCATAGACATCCAAGCGACAAGGCTGTTGCGAAAGCAATTGACACACGAAACCCACGCCACACCCGACATCAATCGCTCGGCCATGCAACATTTTCAAGCGGTCGAGGTGTTTTACGCAGTTTAAGAAGCCCGGCGAGTTTTCAGCCCGATTGTAATTCTCGTTCGAAGCAATAATCTCGTTGTAAATTCGGCGATAATCTGGGGACATAAAATTGTGTTGTAATCGTTTGGTGGTGTTTGTGATCAGCCCGACATCGCCTTGAAGAAGAACAAAATCCCTCTCGTAAAAATTCTAAGGTGATGAAACGCCGAATGTCGGCAAAACATTGATGTCTGGGATTTGCGGGACAATTGGAAATACAGTCGAGCAGGAAACGTCGTGCGGTTGCTTAAGCTCAAGCTCGTTCTCACCGTTGGAATCAAGTGTTGCAACTGACAAATTCCCAGTATCAACGGCCAACAATCTCAACTTTGTTTCGACAAGCTCTCGCAGGATCAAGGTCAATGAACGGGCAAGGCGCTCAGACGCGGTGCGGTCGATCGCCTTTTTCGACAGTCCAATTGTCGGCGATAGGTCCTCGACAAAGATCGCCCCTTCAGCGTATCCCGGCGGTAGACCCGTTTCGGCTCGGCGTTGGCTACTGGCAGGTGACTCGCAAAATCCAAGCCGCCAGCCGGTCAAGTTCTCGAATTCTTGAAATACGGCCTCAAATCCATTAGGGATCGTTGGGCAGGACTCGGCCCAGGATTCTTCGCCTAAAAACACTTTCAAACGATCAGGAATGTAAGGGTTCATGCTGGTTCCAAATCGATGGTTGTCTCTGATTTTCGGGATGTCACAAACTGTCGCACAAATAGTCCGGGAATTTTCGGACCTCTTCGAAGGCTCACGTAAGGCAAGTGTCGCCTATCGGTCTTCGGCCATTCCTGAGTTGAACATTCGGACCGGCGAATGCCTAAAATGCACCTGTTTTTGGCAGCTTTTTTAAAAATCCATGCGCTACGCGCTTGAAAAACTGCCGCCAACTTTTGGCTATTGGCCCGAACCGTATCTTTATGAATCGAGAAGTCTTGAACTGCCAATTTTGTGAATTAGACCGCCGCGATCAAAATCGGATCAAAAACCGGCAACTCTGCCTGATTTTGCGGTTTTTGTCGTCCCATGACTTGCCGAGACGGCAGAATTTCGTTATCTTATTCCCCTTCTAGGCGGGAAAAACGGCGTTGCAGTTCCGTGCATTCACGGTGAAATTTCTTTATTTTGCAGTGACCGTCCGATTTACCAAGATGACTTGTACGAAAAATACGATTAGTTAGTTGCCATTTCTCAAAGGATTTATTCGTGGCTGGGACAAAAACATACGTTGCAAAACATGGGGAGCATCAAGCCGATTGGTGGCTTGTCGATGCCCAAGATGCCATTGTCGGGCGATTGGCATCGCAATTGGCAATGATCCTGATGGGCAAACATCGCCCTGGTTACACGCCGCATGTAGATACAGGTGATTATGTCGTCGTTTTGAACGTGGACAAACTCCGCTTCACCGGCAAGAAAATGGATCAAAAGTCGTATGCCCGTTACTCTGGTTATCCAGGTGGTTACTACACCGACTCCGTAAAGGAACTCGCTCAGGATAATCCTGAGAAAATCCTACGCGAGGCGGTGCGCCGAATGTTGCCCAAAAACAAACTTGCTCGACACATGCTTGCGAAACTCAAATGTTATCGTGGCACCGAGCATCCTCATCAGGCTCAAAATCCACGGCCACTTGAAGCGGCTGGAAAATAACGTTTTAAAATTGGTTTCCCCGAATCGAACAACACCAAGGACTGTAAGCGAAAACGACCATGCAAATTCAAAAGAAAGATGAAAAAACAGGGATGTCTCTCGGGACAGGACGACGAAAAAGCGCAATTGCACGCGTTAGAGTCGCTCCGGGATCAGGGAAGATCACCGTCAATCATCGCGACATCGAACACTATTTCCCTAGCGTTCAAGACCAATATGCAATCACCAGTACCCTCGACGCTGTTGGGGCTCGCAACGATGTTGACGTGTTCATCACGGCATCCGGTGGTGGTGCGACAGGTCAGTCAGGTGCGGCGCGAATGGGCCTGGCTCGAGCGTTGGTAAGCTTCAATGAAGGGAATTTTCAAGCCCTACGTGATGGCGGATTTCTAACTCGAGATTCACGCATGAAGGAACGCAAGAAATACGGATTGCGTGGTGCTCGCCGAGGCGTCCAGTTCTCGAAACGTTAGTCTGCGTGATTTTATTTTGAGTTGGCGAACAATGTTCGCGATAACGACCAAACGAACACGCCTGAGCAAATTGTTCAGGCGTTTTTTTATGGAAATACGATTTTAAACGTGGCATCGACTCCGCCGTAATCGGTGGCGCTCAGTCCCATCTCAAGAAAGAGCCGCTATGATCCAGAACCTTTTCTTGGAAAACGCATTTTACGTGGCTTTGTTCTTTTTGCCGATGATTGTGCTGCTGTTTGTCTTTGCGCAGATTTTGACCAAGCCAGTTTTGAGGAATTGGGGAATCGGCCTAGCAGTCCTCATGGTTGGGCTTGTGATTTTCGAGCGTCTGTACGTGACCGATCGCGAACGACTCGATCAATTAATCTATCACCTGGCCGATGAAATCCAACGCAATGATGTCGATGGCCTTTTGAGTTACGTCAGCGAAAACTCTCCTCAAACCTACCAAAGAATAAAAAAAGAAATTCCCGATTATCGTTTTCGGTCATGCCGCATCACTCGTCGCAACGATCTGCAAATCGATTACGATTCCACTCCGCTCCGAGCGAAGATTGATTTTTCGGTCGTCGTGGACGTCGATGCAACCATTCGTTACGGTTACAACGGCCGCGCACAACGAAATGTGATCTTAACCTTCGAGAAAGAAGGCGACGCTCAGTGGCGCGTCGTCGGTTTCGACCACTACGACCCGCGCGACGCAAATTTAGACTATCGCTAGCCTTTTAGCGATTGTCCCGAACCCCTGCTCAGGATCAACCTAGGATTTCTCGTTTTCGCTTGACGTAATCCCAGACGACAAAACGATCGAGGTCGCCACCTGCCGAAAAGAATACACGCCCGCCGGTTTGTTGAGATAGCCGCTGGGCAAATCGGATGTCTTCCTCCGACTGTGACCAGCTTGGGATCAAAAACATGTTGATGGTGATCCCCTCTTGATTGCAACGTTGCCCTTCACGCAATGTCGCTTGTTCGGTTTGGGGATGCGGTGGGTAAAGCATGTACAGCATCTGATCCTCGAAATGAGCGGTCGGTAATCCGTCCGTAATCAAGACGATCTGGCGGTTGGGAGTCGACTGGTTGGCCAGCAACTTCCGAGCGAGGCTCAAGGCATGTTGAATATTGGTGAAATGCGGGTGAACCATGTGCTCGCTGGCGTTGGGGTTTCCCATGTCATACTTCAGTTGCACAAAGGGGTCGAACAGCGTCACGGGCTTCGGCATCAATGATACGATTTCCCCCGGTCGGCGAACCTTGGCAAACGTCGCCATTTCGATAAACCCCAAATAGTCACCGGGATACTCAGAGCGAATCAGCCCGTCCATCGCCAGAGCCATCCGTTTGACGTTGATGTACTGGCCGTCGTAACGCATCGAACCACTCATGTCCATGATGATCACGGTGGCGGATTTTGGGTTGTTCCGCGTTTTGTGAATCACGAAATCTTCCGATTTGAGGCGGATCGGGAGTTCTTTTTCACCGCGAACCATCGCGTTGATCAGGGTCTGCGTCACATCCATTTGGGTCAACGAATCGCCGAACTCATAGTCTTTGGTCGCCGGTAATTCGACAGTCCCCTCTCCGACGATATCTCCCGAATGGCGGCCAAAGCGACCGGCCTGCAAGTCCTCGAAAATTTTCTTGAGCAACTTGCCTTGGAAGATTCGATAGGCTTGGGGCGTGAGTTGGAATCGTCCGTTGTCGGCTTGGATTCCTTGCCGCTCCGCGATCTCGCGCATGAAGTTCTCGATGGTTCGCTGGACCTCTTCGAGAGTTTGCATTTCCTGTGGAGGAACAAATTCGGAGAGTTGTTCTAGATCGATGACCGCGATCTGAGCCGTCTTCTCGGCCTCGTCGAGTTGCCGCAGCAGCTCGTCGATTTTTTCAAGTTCTTCTTTGATTTCCAGAGCCTCGGGAATCGTCATCCCTTGGCGACCGGTGAACAAGTATTTGCTGGCCAGTTCATCGATTTGGTACTTGTCGCCCAGACGTCCCATGAGCTGGACAAGGTGCCGGGAGAACTCGTGTTGATCGTCGCCGACTTCATACCAGATTTGCTCCAGATCGTAGACTTGCTCTTCTTCGACGGCCGTCTGGTAGACTCGTTTAAGGCGAGGTGGAGCGGGAGGGCCGTTGCGAACGGCTTTTACAAAAGTCCGTTTTGCATCTCTGACAACCGATTCAGTTTCATAGGTCTCGAGAATTCGCCTTTTCCGCTCCAGCAACAATTTGCGAATCATGTCGATACTGGGCCCCAGGTTTTGGAATTGGCTGGGGTCAAGATGGACCGCCCGAGCCAACTCCTCCTCCGTCAACTCGCGGATCGAACCGTATGCCAACAAATGGTCGAGCATCGGACTCACAAAGTCTGGCGGTGGCTGAGTCGGACTGGGGAATTTCGCCGGATCGTACTTTTGATAGGTATGTACGATCCCACCCAGCGATGGACCGCGTTTTTTCGAAGAGTCGTTGCCGTTGGTCATGTTGGTTTACTTTCTCGGGTGAGTCATCGGCTTGCTGCATGCGGCCAAAATCTCCCGGCAAAGACGCCTAAAATTCGTAGCTCGTGCGTCCGTGACTTTGTGAACGCGAGATCATGTCGTTGGCATACATCCCGGCCAAAACGAACTCGACACAAGCCGCCCGCATCGCTGAGTCTTGACTGGCGTTGACCTCAAAAGCCTTGTCCCAAACCTCGGGGACTCGCCGCAAGAGTCGTTCGTAATTTTCGGATGGGACCAGATCGCCGACTTCGACCTTGATCCCCTTCGCGAAGACACTGGTGATTTCGTCGAGCCCATGTTGGGTCACGTATTCGTCGAAGACCTTTTTAATGGCCTCGGCAATCACGGCATCGAGGACTTGACGCTCCGACATCTGATGGCTCCCCATCAAATCCAATTCCAGCTTCCCCAATGAAGACGTGTACAAATGCCCGAGGTCACTAATCCGTGGCACCGCTGGACGCTCGTTTAACAACACGCCTCGCTGCCGAGCGCTGGAGATCAGCGTCCGATAATTGGCTGTACTGAAACGGGTACTCACTCCCGATTGTTGATCAACGTATCGCGAACGTCGAGCCTCAATCGTGATCTGCTCGCAAATTTCTTTCATAAACAAGGGGACACGCACCGGATAGTCGCCATCGAGGTCGATCTCTGCTTCTTGTTCCATGATTTGAATGCCCAAATCGCGTTCCAGCGGATAGTGCGTTTGGATCAGGGAACCTATGCGGTCCTTGAGTTGCGGGATCACCTTACCGCTCCGGTTGAAGGTAGACGGGTTTGCCGAAAACAAGATCATCACGTCGATGTCAAAGCGGACGGGGTAACCACGGACTTGGACATCCCGTTCTTCGAGAATGTTAAACAGACCGACTTGGACCAACTCGTCGAGTTCGGGTAACTCATTGATAGCAAAAATCCCGCGATGCATTCGGGGGATCAAGCCAAAGTGCAAAGCTTCCTCCGCCGACATACTCGACCCGCCTGCAAGTTTCGCCGGGTCAATTTCTCCGATAATGTCGGCGAATTTCGTTCCCGGTGCCAATCGCTCGGCATAGCGATCCTCGCGAGCCCACCAGCGGATGGGGACGTCCTCCGGATCGTGAGCCGCAATGAATTGACGGGCAACGGAACTAAGCGGATGGTTCGGGTCTTCATGAAAGGGAGATTCGGGGATGTCCAAGTAGGGCACGAGCGGATCGAGAAAACGAATCAGGCCCCGCATCAAACGACTCTTCCCTTGCCCCTTTTCGCCCATGAACAGCATGTCGTGCCCGGACAGGATCGCAATGTTGATCTCCGGAATGACCGTGTTTTCGTAGCCGACGATGCCGGGATAGAGTTCGTCGTTGTTCTCTAAAGTCTTAAGGAAATTGTCACGGATTTCGTCCTTGACCTTTTTCGATTTCCAGCCGGATGCCTTCAAATCGGCTAAATTCGTTGGGAGGTCAGTCATGAGTTGGGTCATCGTTTCATATTCCTTTCAATTTTCTATGCGACGGACGGCGATTATAACATTTAAGCTGTTTCGATACCGCTGTTTCTAAAAATGCTCCGGTGAAATGGGCGTATTTTGGAACTGGACACTTTTGAAATTCACCTCGCGGCGGTAAATTCAAAAGACTGACTTGAGTCGAAGGTTCTGGCCGTTTGTTTAGGTTTGACGTGATTCGTTTTGTTTATTTTGATTTGGGAAACGTTTTGGTGAATTTTTCTCACCAGCGAATGTACGAGCAACTCGCAGCGGTTCTTGATGTTTATCCGACCCAGGTACAAGCGGTATTCGCAGACCATGCTTTGCAAAACCGTTACGAGACGGGGCTTTTAACGACGGCCGGATACTGTGACGAACTAAACCGCCTGCTGCGAGTTTCTGGGGAACATTCTAAAGTCGTGGAGGCGGCAAGTGACATTTTTTGGCTGAATGAGCCGGTGATTTCGTGGGTCAGGCATCTAAAAGATCGACAACTCCCGCTCGGAGTCCTCTCCAACACTTGTGAAGCCCATTGGGAAAACGTGGTGAATGGTCCGTTTCAGCACGTTCTTCCGGAATTTTCTGAAGTAATTTTAAGCTTTGAAATTGGAGCGATGAAGCCTGACGCCAAAATTTATGAAGTGGCGATTGAACGCGCGGGAGTAGCGGCAGAAGAAATTTTGTTTGTCGACGATCGCGAGGAAAATGTTGAGGGAGCCCGCGCGGCGGGACTCGACGCTCATTTGTTTGCGGGTGTAGATTCTTTTGTGGACGTTCTTCGTCGGCGGGAGTTGATCTAGAATTATGGCCCCAAGAAGTACAGGTTTGGCCCTAGCTCGCTTGCTCAGGCTTTCGGCGCTTCCGACAGCCATGTCGAATATCTTGGCAGGTTTTCTGTTCACCGCCGGGGTGTGGTCGCCAAGTTGGCTGCTGCTCGCGACCCTTGGAATTTCGGCTTGTCTATATTTGTCGGGGATGGTTCTCAACGATGTGTTTGACGTCGATGAAGACCGCGAGCTTCGCCCTCAACGTCCAATTCCGGCTGGCTTGGTCAGTCTGCAAAGTGCCCGCCTGCTTGGTTGGTCTTTGTGGGGGACCGGGGTCGGGGGCGTGTTGAGCGTTGGATTGTTGATTCCACAATTTGTAGAAGGGGCAGGCCGAGGGGCTTGGTGGCTTATTGGTTGCGGTCTGGCGGGATTCGTCGTCGCCTATAACGCTTGGCTCAAACAGACTTGGGCCGGTCCATTCGCCATGGGAGCATGTCGAACATTGAATGTCTTGCTGGGAATGGCGGCCGGGAAGATCGGGCTTTTGGCCGAGCGATCCGAATTTGGTGGCAGCCTGGAATTCAGCGTCATCGAATTATTGGTGGCAGGCTTGATCGGATTGTTCGTTGTGGGGATTTCTGTCATGGCCAAGACGGAAGCCGCAAATCCAAACTCAACTTTGGTTAGAATTGGTTCGGTAATGATGCTGATGGCTGCACTTGGTTTGATTTCGATTGGGGGTTGGTATTTGACGAAACTTTCAACGGTTGGGGCGATTGGCTTATTGGGATTCATCGGCTTGGGAATATTGGTTCTGTTGCCGTTGACGCAGCGACTAGGCAATTCAGCTCGACACCCAACCGAAGAAAATGTTCAACGTGCCGTGGGAGTCGGCCTAGCGACTTTGATTCCATTAGATGCCTTGGTTTGTATTTCGGCACGCCCTGACAGTCTAGGGTTTGCTCTCGCTGTCGCGGGATTGTTGATCCCGGCCATCATTCTGCGGCGTTGGATTTCGGCTACGTAGTGGCTGACAAAGAATCTAACGGAACCCAATAATAGGGAGTTACGGCCAAACGAATCTAAAAACCGATATCTGGATGGCCAAATCGCGATTACGCCCGTTTCTCGCGATGCGAGAGGGACTATTGTTCGGATAACCGTCTTTTGCGAGTCGAAATGCCCTCGTTTTTTTATCGCTTGCTGGATATCGAGGCGCAGAAACTGCGATTTGCCCTGTTCAACTGGCCCTTGCTGCGTCATAATTTAGGGACGTTTTGGTAAAGAAACAGCGTGTTCGCTGAAAAATCAAACTGATTTCGAAGAGAAGTTTCAGGAGAGAAAACCTGACTTGGCGTCCCAGGCGACGCGTTTACTTCGCACTCAACCGCTAACGAATATTTTAATGAGCCAATATGACCTTTGACCCTACCAATCCAGACGGCTGGAGCAATCCTATTTCCCCTAAGAGTACGCCACAAGATTCACTTCGGGAACTTTTCAATTCTGACTCCGTGGAGTTTGAGCCGATCGATGACGACGAAGATAGTGAGTTGGACATCCCAGTCGGCGACCTGAGCGATTCAGATAGCCGTGATGAAGTTGGCGTTCACCCGTCAGATCGCGTTGCAGTTGAACTTGATGTCAATCCGCCATTTGTCAAGGATGATGCGGTTGTTGCGCGAGATCGAAATTCCGATGAAGGCTCACGACGCGGTACTCCCACTCGGCCACCCCAACCTCCCAAGCCTCCAACTGCAGAAGCCAAACCCCAAACAAGCCACTGGGATTTGCTGGCGTCTCAACTCGGCTTAGGCGGAGGCACTAATACTGACTCGGAAAACTCCGGTTCGGCATCGGCAAGTGGCGGAACAAAATCCAATGTCGCTGATTCTTTTACCGAAAGCGATGAAAAAAGTTCAGTCACCGACTCACCGCTCCGCGAACTGTTTATTCCGTCAGGAGAAGCATTCGAGGAATCTGCTCCCCGCATCGTAGACGACCTAAGCGTCGAGATTGATGAGGGCTACATCGAGTTTGAAGTCGAAGACCTTGTCCCAGACGCACGTCGACCGGAGCGTGGCCCCAAAAGAGAATCGCGCCAACGTCCCGACCGAAAAGGCCCATCAGACGAACGTAAGCCTCGCCGAGAAGAAATGAAGCGAGACAATCGTGGCCATCGGGACGCTCAATCAAAATCAGAGGATGAGCCTGCCCCCAAAGAAAGTCGCTCGGAGCGTGGTGAACGCACAGCTCCACCGGCCAAAGAAAAACGCACTGACCGAAAAGAGACGGCAGCTTCAAAAGAGCGAGAACCGAGGCGAGAAGACCAAACGCGGGTCAGGAAAAAGAAACCCGCCCCCGTTGCACCTCCCGTGCAACATGATGACGACGAAGATGACTTCGTAGAAATCACTGACGATAATGGCAGCGACAAGAACATTACAACGTGGCGTCAAGCGATTTCGGCGATTGTCGAAACCAACATCAAAAACCACGAGTCTTCGTCGCAACGCAATTCCGGCAATCGCGGAAAACGCCCCCGCAAAGACGGCGACCGTCGGAACTAAGTCTGCATCCGAAGGCTGCATTAGTTTGGAGGCTGCATTAGTCAAAGCAAATCGTCAGCACAAGCAGATTGGATTTTGCTCGTTTTCAGAATTAGCTACTACAATCGCTACAACTACGGTTTTGACAATTTCAATTTTTGGTCAGCCGCCAATGAATCGTCCATAAAGACTTTTGGCGATAGAGAAATCGTCAGTGCCCTCGATGATAGCGCGACCGTCGGCAAAAATCGTAAGTCGGTTTTCAGTGGTTGAAAATCGCAAGAGGAACGGATTCTGAGTAACTGCAAAACCCAAATCAGCGAGCCGCTTTGCGAGTCGGTCTAAGTTGACTCCATTCGTACTGCCCGGGTTGATCTGCACCGAGTTGCGCCCGCAAAGTCGCACTGTCTCTGTAAAACGATTCCCCTCCAGCCACTCGAACTTACGTAATTTACATGTTGGACAATTGTTTCCCTCACGAAGATTTTTGAGGGGCAAGACTCGCGTGCGTCCGGTCCACATCGAGATGACTTGCAATCCAGAAACGAGCGCCGCATCGTTTCCGGACAGAATTTTAATGGCTTCGAGAGCTTGAATCGCGGCCATAACATGCACGATGGGTCCCAAGACTCCAGCGGTGTCGCAAGTATCGACGGTACCAGGAGGGCCGTCGGGCAATAAACATCTGAGGCAGGGAGAAATATTGGGGCGGACGACCATCGTCTGCCCGTCGGCACCTAAACAACCTGTGTAAATCCAAGGTACGTTTTCTCGTACGCAATAGTCGTTGAGCAGAAAACGAATCTCAAAGTTATCGGTCCCGTCCAGGATAAGGTCGACCCCTGTCCCCAATTCGGCCAAATTTCTAGGCACGACATCGGCAACAATTGGTTCGTAGGCAATTTCTGAATTGATTCGGGACAAACGCTGACAAGCTGCCATGGCTTTGGGGGTACCTTGGCGAGCGTCATCCTCATCGAACAACGATTGCCGCTGGAGATTACTCAAGTCTACAAAATCTCGGTCAACTAGTCGCAAATAACCAATTCCAGCGCGAGCTAAAATTTCGGCGGTGACCGATCCGAGTGCCCCTACGCCGACGATAAGCACGCGAGACTTGGCCAACCGTCGTTGCCCCTCCACTCCGATCGGAGCAAATCGAATCTGCCGAGAATAGCGGTCGAAATTGGAATTTTCTGTAGCCGATTCATTCATGTGAGGGTATCCATTTCGCAAACGCCGACTGACGCGATTTCTGAATTTCCAACGGAGAGCCGGTGAACAGCAACTCCCCACCGGTCGTGCTCGCACTGCTTCCAAGTTCGATCAACCAATCGGCGTAGGTCGCAAGCAATGGATGATTATCGACCACGACGATCGAGTGCCCAACAGCAATCAACGAGTCCAAACAATCGACAAGGCGGGCAATTTCTGAGTGATGTAGCCCAGTCGTCGGTCGCAACATGACGAACATTTTTTTGCCCCGCGCGACTCCACCTAAATGTTGGGCAAGTTTCAGACGCCGTTCCTCCCCGTGACTCAGCGTGTTCAAAGATTGGCCAAGTCGCAGGTAGCCCAGTCCAGCGTCCATCATTGACTTGATCGCCATCTGCACCTTGCGTTGTCCACGGAAAAACGGGAAAGCTTGTTGAGCGGTGAGGTTCAGAACCTCGTGTATGTTTTTGCCGCGATATTTGGCCTTGAGGATATTCGGGCGAAATCGAGTTCCCCGACAATCGTCGCATAGGAGTCGCAAATCGGCGAGAAAGTGCATATCGACCTCCAGGTACCCTTCCCCCTGGCACTTCTCGCATCGGCCTCCAGCGACATTGAAACTAAAGTGGCCAGGTTTGAGATTCTGACGTTTGGCCTCTTCGCTTTCAGAGAAAAGTTTGCGGATTAGGTCATATGCCTTAAGTGCAGTTGCAGGATTGCTGCGACTCGTTCGCGTGAGTGGCGAGTCATCGACCAGGACGACTCCCTCAATGCGATCCGTACCGATGATTTTTTCAAAGGGTTCCGGAGATTCTTCGGCTCCATCGAATTTGTTTGCCAGGGCTCGATAAAGTGTATCGCGAACCAATGTTGATTTGCCCGACCCGCACACGCCAACGACTTGAGTCAACAATCCCAAGGGAAAATCAACATCGATTCCTTGTAGATTTCGTCCCTTGCAACCCCGCAAGCTGATTTGTTTATCCTTGCTCGGCGTTCGATAGTTGCGGTCAGTTCGTATCAATGGCTTGAGAAATCGACCTGTTGCCGATTGTCGATTTGATGCGAGTTGCTTCGGCGTTCCGGCGAAAACAACCTCGCCCCCAAGTTCTCCCGCTCCAGGGCCAAGTTCGACAACCCTTCCGACTGCGTTTAGCATTTGGGGTGAGTGGTCGGCGACGATAACGGTATTCCCGCAGGTCGCGAGTTTTCCAATTGCTGAAACCAGTCGCGCTGCATCGTCTGGATGAAGCCCCGCCGTCGGTTCATCGAATACATAAGCGAGGTTAACGAGAGCAGAACGAAGCAAACGTCCGATCATGAGTAGTTGCTGTTCCCCGCCGCTGAGTGAGCGCATAGGGCGTCCAATTTTGAGCGAGTCTAGGCCCAGCTCGACAAGGCCGCCGGTCATGTCGGCCAAGCGAGCGGCAACCAATTTTCCTGCCGGGTTCAATTCCGAATCCTCGATCAGGCCACGAAAAAAAGCCTCGGCCTCGGCTATGCTCATGTCAAGGATGTCGGCGATTCGTCGGCCTCGGACTTGATAAACCAACGCTGCCTCGTTCCAGCGTCGTCCGTTGCAACTTTGACAAACATTAAAACTCTTCCATCTCGCCGCAAATATTCGCAGATGCATTTTGTAGCGTCTTTTTTCGAGCCAGCGAAAAAAACCAGCTAAGCCACCAAATTTTCGTTCCGGCACGCCGTTCCAAATCAATTGCCGAGAGGTTTCCGGAAGGTCCTGATAGGAAGCATCGAGATCGATACCGTAATCGGGGGCGAGTTCCGATAGCTCGGCCAATTCATGTTCGTAACTTGGTGAGTTCCAAGGTGCAATCGCCCCTTCACGAATAGACTTTTTCGGATTGGGAACGATTTTTGCAATGTCGTACGTGCTAACACTCCCCAGACCTTCGCATTCGGGACAAGCCCCGAGTGGACTCGAGTCGCTCAGGCGTTGGGGATCGGGGGGGAAATACCTTTCAGCGCAACCCTGGCATACAAGTTCACGCGAAAAACGCCGCTCAAGCCACGACGAGCCGGCGATCACTCGCATGATCTGATTTTTTTGAAGGGGTGCCAATTGGTCCTGCTCAACGAAAACCGTGCAGCGGCCCAGCCCTGCATCAAGGACCGTGGTCACCGAATCGAGAAGTCGTTGACGATCAAATTTAGAGGTGGTCAAGCGATCAACAATGACGACAGGATTGCCGTTTGAGAGATCAGTGATTTCCGAAATCGATTTCAATTCGTTGCCGACCAAGACGCGAGTGAAACCCGCCGACTGTAATTCAAGTCGGGAATGTCGCTCATCGTCGCTGATTGGAAATCCGATTTGCAAACGACGCCCGGCGGGGACGTCCTCAATCCAACGCACAATGGAGGACGCTGAATCGCGTGTCACGGCGACTTGGCACCTTGGGCAGATAATCTCAGCAACTCGGGTGAACAAAAGCTGCAAATGATTGAGCAGTTCAATTGCTGACGCAACCGTCGCGCGACGTCCATAACGCACGGGACGGCCAACATATCCGATGGCAGGTGGGATGCCGCGCAGATGTTCGGCAGCAGGTCTTTCGACCTGATCCATGAATTGTCTTGCGTATGGGGAAAATGTCTCGACGTAGCGACGTTGACCTTCGGAAAAGATCGTACCCATAACCAAACTAGACTTACCGCTGCCACTGGGGCCGCAAATCGCGATCCACTCGCCGTGAGTAATGTCGAGGTCGATCTTTTTGAGATTATTCACGCGGACGCCGCGCAGTTCGATAGCCTTGACTGCGCGGCGATCTTTCGTAGATGAGCGATTCATGCGTGAACTTGGTTCGCCTAGCTAATTGCGGCTGAGTAAAGTTCATTAACTCGGTTCCAGTTAATGACATTAAACCACGCCTGAATATAATCAGCCCGCTTGTTTTGGTACTTGAGATAGTAGGCATGCTCCCAAACGTCGATCCCTAAGAGAGGGATCAGGCCATCGGTAACGGGGTTGTCTTGGTTGGGGGTACCGACCAAGCTCAGTTTTTTGTCTCGGTCGAGAACTAACCAGCCCCAGCCGCTTCCGAATTGACCAACCGCTTTGGCCGCGAACGCTTTTTTGAATTCGTCGATGTTTTCGAAAGCAGCTTCGATGGCACGTTGGAGTTCGTCACTCGGACTTCCTGTGTGCCCAGCGGGGGCCATCATTGTCCAAAACAGTGAATGGTTATAGTGCCCACCACCGTTGTTGCGAACTGCAGTGCGAATCGACTCGGGAAGTTGTTGGTAGTTGACCACAACCTCCTCAATCGGTTTATTGAGCCAGTCAGGTGCTTCCGCCGTCAAAGCCTTCACTAAGTTGTCAACATAGGCCTTGTGGTGACGCCCGTGATGAATGCTCATCGTCTCCGCGTCGATGAAAGGCTCTAACCCATCGGCCGCATAAGGCAATTCGGGAAGACTGAAATCTAAGCGGTTTCCCGCCAACGAAAAGCGAGCCAAAGCCAAGGTTAATCCACCAGCAGCTACACCGCACATCATTCCTCGTCTCGTGATCATTTGCAAATCCTCCCGATGGGTCTTGGTAAATAGGCGATTTTCGTACTGAGCGTTGTTGCCAATGGGAAAAGTCAATTACTCTGCCCCAAACGGTCTCGAATTCGTCTCAGCCCGAAACTCATAATCGATGTCTGATTAATTGTATCAAAACCGCTCTCCGATTGTAGAACCAACGCAATTGGCTTACATTTTGAGGGTCTTTTTTATTTTAGGGAGTCAATTGTGAAAATTCGGGTCGGAATAGTTGGTGCGACGGGATACACGGCGTTTGAGTTGTTCAAAATTTTGCTGCGGCACCCACATGTTTCGATCACCCGTGCAACCAGTCGGGCGGACGCCGGACAGCCTTTGGAGATGGTTCACCCTTCGTTGAGGGGTGTATTGCCGCTGTCTTTGAGCGAGTTTTCGGCGGCGGATTTTTCGGGAGCGGTTGACTTGGCATTTTGTTGTCTACCTCATGCCGCGTCGTCCGTCGTTGTCAAGGAACTTCTCAATGCGGGCATCAAAACAATTGATCTCAGCGCAGATTATCGCTTGAATGACTTGGCGTCCTTTTCCGAAAACTATCAGGCGGATCATGCGGACCCTGAGCGACTTGGAAAGGTACCTTACGGAATTCCAGAGTTGTTTCGCGATGAGATTGCGGCAAGTGATTTGGTTGCGAATCCAGGATGTTTTCCGACAACAGCCATTATCCCTTTGGTACCGCTGATCGAATCAAATTTGCTCGACCCAATTCCGATCATTGTTGACTCGAAGACAGGTGTCTCGGGCGGGGGCCGGACTCCAAAATTGGCTTTTCACTATCCAGAATGCAACGAGTCGGTGACTGCCTATGCGGTCGGGACACACCGTCATCGACCCGAAATGGAACAAATTGTCGAACGGGTGACTCAGCAACCCATCAAAGTGAACTTTGTACCCCACCTTCTTCCAATGGATCGTGGCATTTTATCGACCATCTACGTCCAACCAAAAACCCGAATCAAGGCCGCTGATTTACTTGAGGCGATTCGAGCAAGGTATGTCAACGAGACGTTCATCCGTGTGACAAATCAACTGCCTGCGACCAAAGATGTCAGCGGCACCAATTTTTGCGACATCACGACTCGGGATTTAAACGGCCAAGTCGTCGTGTTGTGTGCGATTGACAATCTTCTCAAAGGGGCTTCTGGGGCGGCAGTGCAGAACATGAACGTGATGTATGGTTGGCCAGAAACAACGGCGTTGATCTAAGGCAAATGGAGAAGCAAGTCATGGATATGAACCTGCCAGTCGGTTTTCGGTTTTCGGGAATTCATTGCGGCATCAAAGCTGGTCAGAAAAAGGACCTTTCGTTGATCGTCGCCGACCGACCAGCCTTTGGGTTTGGAGTGTTCACGCAGAACCTCGTGCGTGCCGCGTGCATCGATTGGAATCGGGAACTTATTCCCAGCCAAAATCTTTGCGGAATCGTTATCAACTCGGGGAACGCAAATGCCTGCACGGGAACTTTGGGGCGAGACAACAACCAAGAGATGGCCGGTTTGCTTGCTCACGAACTCTCTCGAAACCAACCTCGGGTGAATCCATCCAACATTGCAGTTTTATCAACAGGCGTGATTGGCAGACCGTTACCGATGGAGCGGCTTCGCGCGGGAATCCCCCAAGCCGCCACAGAATTGGCATCTGACCAAGCCGCATTTTCGCGAGCAGCAGAAGGGATTTTAACAACCGACCACGCAACAAAGTCTGCAAGTCGCGCGATTGAAATCGGCGAAAAAAAATACTCGCTCGCTGCCATGGTCAAAGGGGCTGGGATGATCGGCCCCAATATGGCGACGATGTTGGGGGTGGTCGTCACCGATTTCCCCATCGTATTTTCTGAGGGGCAACGAATTCTACAAAGGGCTGCCGATCATTCCTTCAATCGAATCAGCGTCGAAGGACACACCAGCACGAACGACGCCGTGTTGTTGATGTCTCCGAGCGGCGAGCATCAAGCGGCTCCTGAGGCAGTTAGCAAATTCGAGGCGGCATTGCACGAGCTGACCCTTGAACTCGCGAAGAGAATTCCAGCAGACGGTGAAGGGGCGAGCCATCTTATCCACATTGCCATTTCAGGGGCCGGGCGAGAAAAAGATGCCGAACAAATCGCCAGAACAATCGCCCTGAGCAATTTGGTGAAAACAGCAATCTCAGGTGCCGACCCGAATTGGGGACGAATTGTCTCGGCGGCCGGTTATGCCGGAGTGCCAATCGAAGTTGAGAAAATCCGGTTGGTATTGAATGGAATTCTGCTGTTTGAAAATGGTCAACCAGTTCCTTTTAATGAGCGGGAAGTCAGCCAAGCGATTCGCGGCAGCTTCGAAACTGAGATCGAGCTTTCCGTTGGAAGCGGTACAGGACGTTCGGATCATTGGACAAGTGATTTAACGGCCGACTACGTAAAACTCAACGCTGAGTACACGACGTAAGTGCGTTTGGGATCGTCTGCTAAATCATTTGAGTGATCGTTCGCAAATGAGCATGCCTAGTGATTTTTCAAAACTTGAAGAGCGGGTTCATCGTAGCGGACGTCGTCAACGACTTTCGGCACTTTATTGATTTTACTTTTTGGTAAGAAGATGGAAACAAGAAAATGCCGGCTAGGCATTTATTAGCTCTTTATTTTCACCAAAATCATCCCTGAAAGATTTCGCACGACTTCAACGAGCCGACTCCCAAAACTTGGACAACTCAGCGACGCTCCAAAAGTTCCGCCTCATCTCGCCGACTTGATCGCCGACTGGTTCCGTTTCTTGCTACAGCCGGTCGAAAAATCTACGCCATTCAATCCCCTCAATACCCCGAGTCAATTCTTCTTGTGAGCATTGCGTCCTCAACTTCAGATTCCCTCGCCCCTATTCCCCTGAATCCATTTCCCAAGTTCTGGTAACGCCAGACCCCTTCGCCCAAGCGAATGATGACAAAGGAATTCGGACAAGGGAATGAACAATCAAATCGTGTGGCAAACGAATGGGTGGCAAACGAATGAGTTAATGCCAACAAAAATGCTGAACCGCTTCATTTTTTCAAAGAATGAGTCCCGACTCCCTTGACTGGTCCGCCAATGAGCGCAGAAGTACCAATGAATGCTCGACCTGTGACCCGATACTCGGGTCAGCCAAAACATGCTATACTCCACGTTGCGGGCGGGTTTATACTTCAGGTCGTGGCGAAGCGACATGTGGACTCGCCAATGCGTGGGACGGTACGAGTAGTAAGTGCTAAGACAACCCTAAATTTTTGTTGTGACAAAGTTCTTGCTTGCCCGGCAATATTCCTTAACCGACAAACAATTCGATCAATGTTCCACTTCATTATCTCCGCCATGCGGTCCGGATCGACTTGGTTGACTCGTGCGCTCAATCGGCACCCGGATATCTTCGCGACGGAACAACGATTATTTGGTCGGTTTGCCGAAATTTGGCCCAACCCAAACGGCTCTCACAGTCCCCGGATTACTCTGGACGAATACGTGCAAGCGACCGCCATGCACTACTTATTCGACGAACTGGGGTGGAAACGGCGG
The DNA here is from genome assembly GCA_019636375.1 of Pirellulaceae bacterium. GTDB lineage: Bacteria > Planctomycetota > Planctomycetia > Pirellulales > Pirellulaceae > BJ22. Next base: position 964,453 of record JAHBXS010000001.1, read on the forward strand.
GAATACGTCGAACGGATACAACAACAGTTACTGGTGTTTTTTTCCCGCTTCGCACGCGAGCATTCGGGTAAATCGGTGGTGGTCGATAAAGTGACACCATATTTGGGTACCGGCGAGCGAGTGATCGACAGCATCCGGCAATTTGTTCCAGGCGCCAAACTGATCTACCTAGTGCGGGACGGCAGAGATGTCGCCACCAGCGGCACATTTGATTGGTTGGCTCGTGCAGATCGCCAGTCCGACCGCTACCGCTGCTTTATCGAACGCGAGTCGGACGTATCGCTCAACCGATTTTTTAACGACGAAGAATTGCACACATGGGCTCGGTACTGGTCGGAGACCTATCATGCAGTACAGAAATGGTCGGGACCGTTACTCGAAGTCCGTTACGAAGCGATGTTGGAAGACCAAGCGGCTGTGCTTCAACAAATTTTTCAGTTCCTGGGTGTCAACGCAGACCAGGAGTTGGCACGACAAGCAGCTGAGGCAGTCAGTTTCGAGCGAATCACGGGGCGACCTCGGGGCCAATCCGAACCGGGTGCCAAAGCCCGTAAAGGAATCGCCGGCGACTGGAAAAACTATTTTACCCTCTGCGATGGCCACCGGTTCGACCGAGATACGGAAGGTCTGCTTTATACACTGGGCTACGAAACTTCCGAGACTTGGCTGGAACAACTCTCCGAGAAGCTGTGACGGCGTGCAGCTCGGGATCAGGCAGAGTTGGGATGATATCGATTGTTTGGGTGCGACAACCAGGTTCGACAATCTGAAAACGCAACTCGCGCAAGGTCGGTGTCTCCGGAATCAGAGGATAGCCTGCCTCGTCCTTCCAATTGGGCTTCGCTGGTTGTAGTTAAACGTACTGACCCCATCCTGCGACGAGTTGATCGACGTGATCCGATTCATCGCGTCGTAGGTGTACTGGTAGCGCGACAAAGGAGTCGGCGAACCGACCGTTCTGATTTTGCGATAAGCGGTCATCAAAAACTCTTTTCCCAGGCAACTTGCCTCGGCTGTGTTCAATAAAAACACCCTCTCGTCAATTCAAATCAATGACTATCGACACTTTTGATTTCATCGATCCCTTTGATTTCTCCGCAGTCAATGAGAGAGCAAAATCCCGCTGATTTACCCAGCGGTTTTACGGTTTCTCGCTAAACACAAAGTCTCCCACCTAAACTCCCTTGCTTTCGGATTTGCCTCCGGCAAATCCGAAAGCAAGGGAAAGAGAAAGCCACCACCTTTAGCGTAAAACCGAACTATCCGCAGAGCAAGGTCTGCGGGATTGCGACACGTCTTGATGAACTGAAACCGGCGTTCAGCGAGAAGAGTCCAAAAACCAGAGAGTCTTGATGCATGTTCACAGTGCAGCGTCTCTCAGCCATTCAGGCACAAATCAGTCCAGATTCCGCACCTCCCGACAGGCAGCCTCGTCTCTCGCCTCGAATCAGCCTGCGTTTTCCGGCAAAATCTGAAAACAGCCCCATCAAAATAATGCATGTCCTTTTTGTTCTTTTTGTTCTTCGGACAAGGGAATGGACGGGCAAATCGTGTGGAAATCAAGTCGTGTGGCAAGCGAATAGGTGGCAAGCGAATGAGGCAATGCAATCAAAAATGCCGACCCCCTTCATTTTTTCAAACAATGAGTCCTGACCCCTTTGATTTCTCCTTTGATTTCTCTGGCTAGCTTTTCACAGCCATTCAGGGACAAATCAGTCCGAATTCCGCACCTCTCGCAAGGCATCCTCGTCTCTCGCCTCGCATCAGCCAACGTTTTCCGGCAAACGCTGAAAACAGCCCCATCAAAATAATGCATGTCCCTTTTGTTTCTTGTTCTTAGTGAAGAATTCCCCATGATTCGCAAAAACCACCTTCACTTTTTGCAATTTCAGTGAGCGTTTCTTGAACACGAACGATAAAATCATAATCAACAACTGCCGTTATTTGTACTAGGTAATACTCTTCATCGATTGGCTTGATCAATGCGGTTGGGTATTCTGCTAGAATTTCCGACACAAAACGATCTGATTTTGGCCAAGATTCAAAGTCGATATTAAAATCGATTACATATTCTCTTTCAAAGTCAAATCCCTTTTTCAATAGGTTTCTGAAAACATCGCCGTCGGCATCGTTAGGCCAAGTCTGTTTCTTGTTCAAGGTGTATCTCCATCTAGTTTGCGGTATTTTTTACCAGGTGATTCGATTTTGTTGTGGTTGTTAAAACCTGGGCCACCATGGCTTTCTAATCTTTTCGCCTCATCTTTAAATGCGTCGCGTTGAGTAGCCGATGGTTTCCAATCTGTAGCGATGTGCGGGTCGCCAGTTTCTTTTTCAACGCGGCGGGCAGAGTCCTGCGATCTTTGGCGACTACCTTTCCCATCGTAAGTCTTTCCACTTGCGTGAGTATTTGTATAGGACCCAGTTTCGTTAGTTGGGGCATCAACCTTCGGTTGTTTTGGATTGGGAACACCTTCAGCAACCCCGTGGGTATTTGTTTTTGGCTTTGAACCGGAATTTCCTGGTGTTACCCGTCCGAAAACCCCACCCGCAATTTGCTGAACGTTTTCCGAGTTTAAACCATCATGGTAAACTCCGGCAACCCCTTCACCAATCGCCTTGGCATCTTGAGCTACATTGAGGCCGGCATTGACAACTTTACCAACCTTCCCTGCCTTGTCGAGTGGATTGGCCAGGTTAGCGAGTTCGAAACCAAAGCGGGCTTCTTCGTATCCTAAATCGAAATCGGTTACGGCAATCGCCTCGTCGACGTACCCAATCGTCACAGTGTTTACGACTGTGTTAGTCGCTGCTTTTGCCGAGGTTTTAATGCCTTGTCCTACGCCGCCCAAAACCGCGCCACCACTGGCTACTGAGGGATCAACCCAACTTCCCGTCCAAACCCATGTATTGACTTGCCCCGCAAATCGTCCAGTACGGTCCCACCAACCACTAATCCAAAGCCCATTTGCATCGAAAAAGGTAATTGGGGAATTCAAAGCGTAACGACTTAAATTCGCATCACCTCCCGAAAACCCGATTGGATCGTCCGAAATCCATTTTCCTAGTTGGGGGTCGTACCAGCGGTGCCAGTGGTTGGAGAGGCCGGTGATGCGGTCGAAGTATTTGCCCGTGTAGGCAAAGAAAGTGTCGACGGCGGAGTTGGTTTCGCTGGTTAGCTTGCCGAAACTGTCGAAGACGCGGTGGTTGGCGACGGAATAGGACGTGCCGTCAAAATCGGCGAGGTCGCGGAGGGTGCCCAAGTGATCACCCAACGGCCAGACGATGTTCCCCTCAATTAACGGATTGGTAATTTGCTCATCGGCAAAAAGTTGATCGACAATCGCGCCCCACAAGAAACGGTTCGAAAGGTCGCTGACCGATCCACCCTTAAACGCCAACGTCGGGTTGATGCCGTCAAAGCCAGCAAAGAAGAGCGTTTGCTGGCCACCCGGTGCCGGACCGTTGGAGTCATAAACCCGCTTGATCAACCGGTTGAAGACATCGTAAGTGTAATCGACCGTCTGCGAAATCGACGGGCCGAAGTTGAATGAGCCGGGGGATTGGTCGCCTTCTTGGGGCGAGGGGGTCAGGCCCAATTTTCGGCCTTCATGGGTTTGGCCATACGCGGCGGTTTCGACGCCGAAAATTGCGCCAGACCCCGGGCCCCCCTCACTCATAAACCCAATCGAGACGCTGTAGAACGTCACCTTGGTCAAGCGGTTGCGGTGGTCCCAGGTGTAGTCCTCGTAGCTGCCGTCACTGACCTTGGTACGGCGAGTCCGGTTCCCTTCGTTGTCATAGAGATAAGTGTAGGTGCCATCGGCAGTGGTTTGGTTGTTGGAACCGGTGGTGTAACCCGCCATGTTCCGGTTGCCGTTGTTGTCGTAGCTGTAGTTTTCATCGGGACGCTGCGGAGCATGGTCGGCAGCCACCAGTTGGCTCCGCTGGTCGTAGTTAAACGCACTGACCCCATCCAGCGACGAGTTGATCGACGTGATCCGATTCATCGCGTCGTAGGTGTACTGGTAGCGAGACAACAGATTCGGCGAACCATTGGCACTGATATTGCGATGAGCAATTTCTTGCAGGCGGTTGGCGGCATCGTAAGTGTAGGCCGTACGAAGTGCAGGATCTTGGGCTTGAAGGTTCTCAAAGCGGTTTATTGTGGTGATTTGTCCGAGTTTGTTGTAGGAAACATTTACTCGTTTTTGGGCCACGGCGTGAATGTTGCCCCCCGTTTGGGCCTTTTGTTCGACTCGTGTCATCCGATTCAGGCTGTCGAACCAATAGTTGTTGACAAAATCCTTAGTGGTTGTCGCACCGACGATCAAGTCGGCAGCCAGTGAGGTGCGATTCCCCACCAGATCGTAGCCACGTGTCAGCTTGACGTGGGGCGTCAGACCGCTGGCCGAGAAGTTTTGGGTTTCGCTAATCACGCGATTGAGGTTGTCGTGCTGAAAAGTGAACGCACTGTGCAAATCGCTCGCGCTGATCAGACGACTGGCCTCGTCATAGCTGAAGTCGAACTGGTCGGGGAGCGCGGTTGGCGTGTTACGTTTGGCCGCCCCGTCGATTTGCGAAACGTTCTTGTTGGCCAAGTTACCTTGGAAGGTGACCGTGTAGGTGCGGATACCTGGAGTATTTACGAGCGTGACCGAGACGTTATCGATACCGGTGAGGGCTTGAAGAGCCGCCTTGACGGTCGCTGCATTGGAAGTGTGGGCCAGCGGGGCAGTCGTTTCCCCTTCGAAGCTCAGGCGGAACGTTCCCGATGATAGATTTCTGACCTGGATTCGTTGCACTTCGTTGGAACCGCCCCCGCCTTGGGTTTGAGTCGTCGCAACGACATCGGCAGTTGTGGCGGCGAACCATTTTTCTTGCGTCAAGCGATTGAGGGAGTCGAACGTGTAGTCGATGATCCGCCGGTTGCGGTCGATCATTTGGGTCGTGTTGCCAACGGCGTCATGCTCGTAGGCTCGCGTATGCCCCTTGGCGTTCGTCTCCAGGACCGTGCGCCCCAAGCGGTCGTAGCCCCAACGGGTTTGGTTGCCGTTGGGGTCGGTCAGGGCCACCAGTTCGTGGGCTTGGTTGTAAGAGTAAGTCGTCGTCTTCCCCAACGGGTCGGTTTCAATTTCCAGTCGGGAATAGATGTCGTAACTGTAATTCGTCACCGAGCGGGCGAGGGGACCGCCAGGGCCATCGGGATCGGGAGAAGAAACGCTGATCCGCCGGTTCAGGGTGTCGTAGGCATAAAGGTAATTGCTGACGAGTGGTCCGGCTCCGTCGGGGTCGGGCAGGGTCGTCGACGTATGTCGACCCGCATCGTCGTAGCCGTAACCGGTTACGCGGTTCAGGGGATCAAAGGTTTCCTTGAGGAGACGTTGGGAGTTGTAAACATAGTTCCATTCGGGTGGATTGTTGGTTAGCGCAGACTCGACGACCCGCTTCATGCGGTTAAGGCCATCGTACTCATAATTGGTATGACGACCCAGGGCATCGATCCGTTTGGTAAGGTTCCCGACCAAGTCGTATTGGTATTGATAAACGGGGTTCGGTTCTCCCGCCTGAGCAGCCGGGAGAGTCAGCGTCGTTAACCGACCCAAGGAGTCGTACTGATAGGAGGTGATCCGTCCCAACGGATCGAGAACACTGGTCAATCGCCCCGCATTGTCGTAACCGTAAGCGGTGGCAAGTGTTTGTCCGGAACCTGAATTTGGGTCGGGGACATCGACTTGTTTCAGCCAATGCCGATTGGTGAATTGGTATTGGGTAACTCGACCCAGAGGATCGGTCACGCTGGTGCGACGGCCCAGGGCGTCGTAACCAAAGGTGTACGTCGGAGCGGCGGCTGGTCCCGTAAGATCAGGATCGGGAAGAGTGATTTTTTCTAGCCAACCCGTCGCAAAATAGTCGTACTGGGTGATCCTGCCGAGTGGGTCTTTGACTTCCTTCAGCCGACTGGCGGCATCGTAAACGTACTCGGTTGTCGGCCCGACGAGAGGGCCGTTTCCATCCGGGTCGTGGTCGATGATCTTCGAGAGGCGTTGGCGGGTGTCGTATTTGTAGTTGATCTCCCGGCCAAAGGAATCGGTGGTCGATTTGGCCCGGCCAAGGGCGTCAAGAATCGTGGAGTAGACTTCGCCCGGGGTCGGACCGCTGACAGATTCGAGTCGTCCATTGTGATCGTAACCGAATGTTTGCAGGGTTCCTGTGAGATACTCCGGGCGGATGACCGAGGTCAGATTGCCGGTGACGTCATAACTGTACTTGGTGAGCGGACGCCCCAGAGGCCCGTTGCCATCGGGGTCCATTTCCGAGATTTCCTTCAGCCTTCGCCGGTTGTCGTAATCATATTCGGTAAAGTTACCGTTGGGGTCGGTGAGTTTTAAAAGCTGGCTGTCTTTGTTGTAGCGGTACTGATACTTCGCGGCGGTGGGTAGAGTGACGGTGATCAGGCGACTGAGGTTGTCGTACAAATAGCTGGTCGTCTGATTCAGTTCATTCGCGGTTGAAACGAGGTTGTCAATGATCGAATAGGTGAACGTCTCGAAGGTGTCGACTGTCCCGGCAGAGTTCCCCTTTTCGTAAGTGATCTTGGTTGACAAGAAGTAATTGGTAGCGGTATAGTCAAATCGAGTGACAATCGGTTGGAGCGGTCCCCCTGGTCCGTCTGGGTCGGGGGAGATCATTTTCAGCAGTCGCCCATGCCGGTTGTTCGGATCGGAATCAAGCTGGTCGTATTCGTAGGTCCAGGTGTGACCCAGCCCATCGGTCCGCGAGGTCATGTTCCCTACGGCATCGTATTGGTAGGTCTCGGTTTGGTTCAGTTCGTTGGTCGCGGTCAGGACCAGATGCAGTGTCGCGTGGTAGGTGTAGGTGCGGGTGGTGTTGTCGGAATTGACCACCGTTACGACGTCGCCGGAATGGTTGTAGCCCCATTTGGAGATCGGCGAAGTGTATTCTGTATCCGTTCCATCGGGATCGGCCTCGATCAGGCGATAGAGTTCACTGTTGGAACTGTAGTGCCACTGCGTTTCGGCTTGCAGGGCATCGACAAAACGGGTGAGGTTGCCAAACCGATCGGTGATGAATTTAAACGTTCTCCCCAACTCGTTGATGAACCGGGCGTTCAAAGTAGAAACGGGGACGACAAAGTTGTTGCCCACGTTGGGGAACCGCAGCCCTTCCTTGATACCGGGTGCTAGGAACCAATTGGACAGGTCGCTGTGCTGGATTTCGACGATGCGTCCCGACCCGTCGTAGGAGTAAGATTCAACGCTGTTGCCGGGACGGGTCAATTTTTCCAGGCGGCCAAGCGCGTCGTAGGCGCACAGGGTCTTCGGACGCTCGAAGTTTTCGGGCGGATCCATCTGGAGCCCGGCATTGGGGTCGTACCAATTGATTCCCGATGGACAGACGGTGGCCCAAGGGGCTGGGGAATTGTATTCAAACTGGGCGCTGCGGCCACCATAAGTACTATAAGAAGTGATTCGATGTAGCGTGTTGTACGCTAGATTCGTCTCACGCCCGAATTGGTCGGTGATCTTGGTTAAGAGCGAGTTCTCGTTGTGAAAATAAAGAAAAGCGTTAGCCGTGTCGTTGACCCGTTTTTCAGAGAACAACAACCCCGTGGGATTATATGTGCGAGTGTTCCCCCATTTGTCGGTGAGGATAAAAAAGTCTTGAGCGTTCACGCTCAGCGTGGAATAAGTCCGATCTCCTTCGGCTGGGAGATACTGGCTCCCTTGTTTCGGGAACCAGCGGGTATCGCCGTTCCCTTCGACCAGCAAGGCCCCGTCGCCTTGAGGGTACAGGCGGTCGTAACCCGCCAACCACCAGCCACGTCCAAAATTACTGTCGGTTCGATTCACCACCGCTTGTTGGCCGTGGAATTCGGTTGTGGACGATGTGCCATTGTTGAATTGGGCCGTTAGGGCGATCGTCCAATCATACATTCCGGTGGACAAGCTACTGGCGTCTGCCTCAAGTGCAAAGCGGAGGGCAGTACCGGGGTTTAACGTCGCAATTTGATAGTCAACTTCGACCGGATTCAAACTACCAAATGTCAGTGTCGCCCTGACAAGGACCAACGACAAGTCGTTGGGAAGAATCCCCGTGTAGATGGTTTCCATCGGGACGATGACTTTGGGTTCCACCGTGTCCGCCCGGTAAACCATCCCGGCGTCGGATGAAAACGGAACGGTGACGGCCAAGGCCCCCGTGTGCAAGACATTGTTGGGACCCCGCTCGTCACCCTGGAGTCTCTCCGAAAAAACCTGTCCCACGGAGATCGAAACTTTGGTCGGCGTACTGTGATGCGTGCCATCAAAGGCGGTGTAGGTGAAATGGTCGAAGCCAACAAAATTATTATTCGGCGTGTAGGTAAAGCTGCCGTTGGGATTGGCCGTAAGGATGCCGTTCGCGGGGCTGGTGAATGAAGTCGCCGTCAACGTCGCTCCTTCGGCATCAAAGTCATTCGCCAGAACGCCGTTGGCGGCATTGACCACGAGTTGAGCGTTGATAGGGGTGACATAATGCGGGTCAGGGATACCGAAAGGGACGGCGTTTAGAAGTGCACGTTGTTCGAGGATCGAGTATTCGAGGGCCTCGAGTCGAATGGCGAGTTTGCGAGTCGCTCTCGTCCGACGTCGCTCCCGGGCCTTGCGCCCCCCCCCCCGCCACCGCAGAAGGTACTGCCGTTAACTTGATCCGCGTTCCCCGCGCCGGTAACTGTACGTTGCGAACCAAAACCACGGAGCAAGTTAAACCGTTTCATCGCAGCATCCTCGTTTTTATTGACTTTGAAGGGTTTTTCGGAAAGCGTGCTTCAATTTTTGTACGCGGGAAAAGCGGTTGTCAATCAGGGAAGTTGAAAAAATGGCGAAATAATTCTCCGCCACGCGGCTTCCCCCCACGTTTTTCCACAAGAAAAATTCTTCCAAGCACTCGTACTCAAATCCAAACCATAAGCTCAAGTTATCACCAAGCTCATTCTCAGCAGTATTCCGCGAATGGACACTTCGCAACGAACCCTGTTAAGGCGAAAGGCGGTTGCAAATTTACCGTAGCTATCGTGACCCGACGGTGGCAAACACGATCTTCAATTTAAATCCACGCTTTGGCAAGACTATCTACCGTAAGGCGACGGGTGAAAATTGCAACGTGAAGGGTCAACGAGTGCTTCGTCAATGCCTAAAATGCGGATTGCAAAAAGCAGAGGTCGTCAACGACTTTCGGCATTTTTGCGATTTATTCGATACTCCTGACGAGATACTTTATCCCAAAATAAAGTTTGACAAAGTACCAGATAGCCTGTAACCCTTTCGGCCCAGTTGCCGAGGAAACCGAGTGCTGACGCACTTCGGCTGATGACAAGTTCTAGGGTTCCTATGCGGCTTTTTTAGCCGAATCATTTTGTAGGATGGCAGGTATTCGTTGGCGATTCATGTCGCGTTGGGCCGGAATGGCCAATGGGCCTACTTGGGCTCGGTTTTTTGACGACCAGCGATGGGCGTTAATTTGACCGATGATTTCCTCAGCAATTTCAACGTTCCGCGCTCCCTGTTCGATCGTGACTATAGGATCACGAAATTGACCGATCGATTCCAACCAATCCGTTTGCTCGGCCTCGATTGCGTTAACAGGAGCAACCTCGAGTTCGGATTTGGGCAGAACTTGTGAGAAGAGATGTTCGCGAATGTATTGCTTTTGATCATCGCTGACGGCCGAGAAGTCAAATTCGCGTTGAGCGATCCAATGAGGGACTTGAACGCTGGTGACGCGATGTTGGGTTAGGTCGGCAGACGCGTACCCTTTAGTTCCGAAAATCTTGACAATTCGTTCGGGTTGAAAGCTACAGCGGGATGCCGTGAGGTTTGCAACGCCCCCGCAGGCGAATTCCAATCGGGCTTGAGCGATGTCTTCATGCTCGCCAAACATAGAAATCCCCAGCGCATGAACCGACTGAAGCGGTCCCGAAAACATTTGGCAGACCAAATCGATGTCATGAATCATCAGGTCTTGGACGACGCCGATGTCAGTGGAGCGGAACGTATAGCCACTTTGACGAGAGGCTTCGATGTATTTCGGAGTGCCGACAACCGATTGAGCCGCTTGAATTGCTGGATTGAAACGTTCGACTTGTCCAACCTGAACACAAAGGCTTTTCTCGCGAGCAAGTCTCGCAAGCTCGTGGGCGTCTTTAGACTCTGCAGTAACCGGTTTCTCGATGAGCAGGTGTTTGCCTTGCAGAATCAACGCTCGGGCAATGTCGGCATGAAGCCCGGTTGGGGTCGCGATCACGGCCGCATCGAATTCATCGAGAGACTTGCGAAAATCGCTGACCGCACGGACGTTGAAATCCTTGATGAACGCTTGTTGGACGAGTGGCTGTGGATCGCAAACGAGGCTGAGGCGAGCAATCGGATTGTTTTTGAGGAGGCGCGCGTGAATTCGTCCCAAATGCCCGCCGCCGATTACGGCAACACGAATCTTTTTCATGCGGCAACCCTTGGAGGGGCCATGTGTCGAGTCCGTCCGTGGCGTCCTTCGCGAGCGCCACCTAAGAACTCAAGCAGGTGTTCGACTTCAGGCGTCAAATGGTTCATCCCTTTTAGGACTTCCCTTGCATTATCCAGTCCAACTCGATTTCGGAAAATGAGGCGATAGGTTTCATTGAGGGCAACGATGGATGCCCTAGGAAAATCGTTTCGTTTGAGGGCAATGATATTTGTGCATTTGCAACGAGCGGGGCTTCCGTCGGCCAACATGTACGGTGGGATGTCTTGCATGACCTTGCTGACCCCGCCGACGAAGGCGTAGCTACCGACCGATGCAAAATGATGAACAGCTACTCCGCCTGAAAGTCCGGCGTAAGAATGTATGTAGCTATGGCCACCGAGCATTGAGCCTTGCCCTAAAATCACGCGATCACCCACAAAACAGTCGTGGCCGACATGTGAACATGCCATCAAGTAGCAATCGCTGCCGACTTGGGTGAGCCCTTCCTCCTTCTCGGAGGCCCGATTGATCGTCACATTTTCGCGAATGATATTTCGGTCGCCAACGATCACCTTGGTATCGGTACCTCGATAGCTGATGTCTTGAGGTTCACCACCGATACAGGCCCCGGGCCAGATTACATTGTTTTGACCGATGGTCACATGACCGCTGACAGTCACGTTGTTGATCAATTTCGTGCCAGCTCCGATTTTGGCATGGGGACCAACCACACAAAACGGGCCGATCTCGACTCCCGCGCCAATTTGAGCTCGCGGATCCACATCAGCCAATTTGGAAATTTTTGTTTGCATCGGCGGCTCACTAGCGTTCAAATATTTGTCAATGCGAATGATGTCCACTTGGGTACCCTGTGAAAATAGGATTAAGCCGTTTTGCGGTGCTCGGCTTGAACCGTAAATCGATTTTTTAACTGTCGCACAAGTTCACCGTTGAGGCGATGGCCGCTGCGATAAGCCGTGAATTTACCGACCAAATCACATCCTGCCAAGGCGAAATCGCCGATCATGTCGAGCAGTTTATGCCGGGCACATTCATCGACGAAACGGAGTTGATTATTGATGGGACCAGCGTTTTCAAAAACCAGGATGTCATGGTAGTTGACTCGTCGCCCAAGCCCTTGTTGACGCAAAGATTCGGCCTCCGCTCTTGTCACAAAGGTCCTGGCCGGAGCGACGTCTTTTAAAAAATCGACGGTCTCCAACTGAGCACCGAAAGTTTGTTCGCCAATCGCTGGCTCATCCGGATACGACAACAGGTAGGTCAATTCGCATGTACCACTTGGATTTGGCTCGGCTCGAACCCAAGAGTTTTCATCGCCGACTTGGTAAACTTGATCGACAGTCAATCGCGAACGCAATTGCGTTTGACGCACGATGCCGACTTGGCTGAGCACTTGGGCGAATGGGAGGCTGGAGCCGTCGAAGCCAGGCATTTCAGCACGATCCACCCAAACTTGACAGTTGTCGATTTTCAAACCGGTCAAAGCCGCTAAAATGTGCTCCACCATATCGACGGCGGTTCCGTTTCGCGAAAGAGTCGTTCGTCTAGGGCCGTGCGCCAAATGATCAACGGTGGCGGGAATTACCGGCATGCCCGGCAAATCGCGGCGAATAAACACAACTCCGTGCCCACAAGGGGCTGGTCGAAATTCGACAGTGACATCAAGTCCACTCCAGAAACCGTAACCGGTTAAAGTCGTTCGTCGAGAGATCGTTTGTTGATAACGTTGGGCTTTCAAGGGTCAGGTCCTCGTCAAATTTTTTATGTGGTAGGCCCTGCACTAATTGCCGCCGACGCCAGTTTTAGCGGATTTCATGGACTGCACGATCACTTGGGTGATGTCGCGGTCTTGGCGATGAAATACCACCGCACCATTAATTTGATGCATGATCGATTCGGGGTCGTCCAAAGACATTTGTCCACCGGCGTAACGCATCACGAGGCGAATGTTGTTTTTCGAGCAGTAGTCTTCAACGTAACGACTGACTTCTTGGTAGGTTTGGTAGTGAATGCGAGCTTCTTCGGTCGTCAATTGACGAACCTTGGATCTGGCCTCAACGGTTATGTTTGCGTCTTGGACCATCAAGTCCTTTTCAGCTTGCTTGAACTCAGCACTTTCGGGCGCGTACATCGCGCTCAACTGTTCCATTTTGAATTGCAGGTTTTGACGTTCCTGCGCGACTGCCTGCTGCAAGGATGTCGCTTCTTGGCGAAGTCGTTCAAGTTGACTTTGAAAACCTGAATGATTCTCAAAGACCACGCCCAAGTCGATGATTGCGACATTCGTTTGAGCGTGGATTGAACTAGAGAGGGCGACGAGAAAAAATGCCCCGATTGCGATAGCCTTCCATTGCGTTGCGTACACTTCAGCACTCCTTGCTGGGTTCATTAAAATTTGTGGTAAAAACCTATCAGATTGTGTCGATTTTTTGGAATTCCGTAAAGATCGATTTTTGAAAAAAGTTATGCGGTGGTAGTAAACGTCTCGCGCAGTTCATCAGCAAGGTCTTGATAGCGACTATAAAAACCCCGTGCCATGACCCCTAAATAGACATTCAGGGCCACTGAAAACAGGAGCAAAAAGAACAGAAAAAGAATCTGACGTCGAGCGTTTTCGGCCAGCGATTCTTGCTGCGCCAACAGGCTTGGCTTCTGTCCTGGAATCTCGGCCGTCAAAGGCCCACCGGTGGTTGGCTCTCCCTCGGCGACGCCCGGTCGACTATTTTTCTGAGCGTTCATCTTTTGTTCCACCACTGCGTCCACCATGCGTTCGAAGGCTTCGGGAGTTAGAACTGAATTGTTTTGCGTGGGTTGGGGTTGCCAAGTCGAAGTATACATTCCCGCTTGATGGGGAATGGTTGCCGGGGTTTGGGGATACCCAGCATACATTGGGTTCCACTGAGAGGGAGGAATTTGATTTGCGTATGGGCTGATATTGGCTGGATACGTAATCATTGGGTCCGGCTGGCGGAGGAGCGGAGCCTGAACCATTTGCTGGCCACTCGTATTGATTGGAACAAATCCTGGCTGAGATTGTGGTTGTTGTTGCTGCTGTTGGTGTTGCAACTGCTGTTGGTGCTGCTGTTGGTGCAGCCAATTTTGGTCTTGAAGTGAAGGCTGTTGTCCCTGGAAACCACGTTGATCAATTACCGAAGTTGGTTGGCTGCTAGGATTCACTCCGTCGCGGAGGGGCATTCCAGTTGGCTGCTGCGGAGTATTTAGTTCCATTCGGCGGCTGGTATCAGGGAATAATGGACTATTCGGATTCTGGGTTTGGCCCGCTCCGGAAAACGCGGAAGCCCTCGGATCATTGCACCCCCAGTTCTGGGAAGCGTCAGGTTGACGCGGGCTCTGTGTCGGACCTGGACCAATGCCTCCACTCCCATTTTGAGGCTGGCCGCCGAATTGGCTAGGAGTTCCAAACGCGCCTGTACCGTCGTTTCCTTGCCCTACTGGAGTTGGGATCAGAGGATTGCTGCGTGCTTGTGGCGCACGATTATTGATAACATCATCGAGGTCTCGGACGAACTGATCAACCAGCGCTGCAATCCGCGGATCGCCGCCAGTATCGACAGTCAATGAAATGGCTTCCTCAATGACTAGTGGAGTTTTTAATTCAAAATTCAACCCAGGGCGATTTTCAGAATTGGCCCGGTCCCGACCTAGTAACAAAACCAAATCACTCGGTTTGAATTCGATTGGCATCACCTTTGTGATTCGAGAGTTTTGCCCAAAGCCTACTGTCGACGTCAGCAACCAAACCAAGGCGAGACAGAAAATTCGATTTTTCATGTTCCATCCAATAACGATCAAACCCATCTGGAAATCGCCGCGCATCCAATTTCGCGTCACCTCCAATCCGTTAATCTAACGCAATTCGCGAAATTTAGGAAAGAGCGATTGCAAAAAACGACAGCAATCGAGCGACTCAACCCAACGCTAGCAGATTCCTGCCGCATCCAGAAGAGCCTGCAATGGGACGCCGATGGGAACCACCGTGATTCGCCCCACCGGAGTCTGGTCATGTAATTGGCAAAAGGCCGGTTTCCATGCGACCATCGTGATGGTTACATCCGCCTGAAAACAGTCACCTGCGATGGTTCCAGTGTCGCCGCACAATCCACTCGGTAGGTCAATCGCAATTCGCCGGGATGCTTGCCCGTTGGCCCACACAATCGCGGCTGCGATCAGTCCGCGTGGAGCCCCTTGGCTACCCGTCCCCAGCAAGGCATCGACGATCACGTCTCCGAACTCTACCGTCAGATCAAAAATATCCGCCGGTGATTCAGCCAGAACTGTGGGGATTTTAAGATGTTGGAGAATGGAAAAATTTACAGCGGCATCGGGGCTGAGGCGGGTTGGGGCATCGGTTAAAACCACCTGAACCGGGACACCTGAAATTGCCAAATGTCTAGCGATCACGAAACCATCACCACCGTTGTTTCCACGACCACAAAGAATCAGCGCCTTTTGCGGGTTCATTCGCAGCAATATTTCGGCACAACCGCGTCCGGCATTTTCCATCAAGATGAGGGACGGTACTCCTAGCTGATCGATAGCGGCCCGATCCAACCGACGCTGTTGTTCGCAGGTGAAAATTTGGTTCAATTGACGGTCCGCATGTAATTTAGAAATTCTTTTTCTAACTTCTCGATTCCCATCGGGAAGAACCGCTGGAATTCCTCCAAGCGTGTGTCCGCAGAATCCTCTATCAGCGGCTCTTTTTGACTCAAAAATTTTAAGTAATCGACGTACTTGGAAGAATGCTTGTTGAGCAAAAAATAGTTCAGTGCCCAGGCCTCGGCGTACCGGTCGAGCAGTTGCTGGCCGTCTTGGAGAACTTCGTCGGAAGTCAACATTTCCTGAAAATAATCCGGTGAACGAGGCTTGTTCACAAGGTTTTGCCGAAAAGTCGCCAATCGCAATTGATTAACCTGCCCGATGGCACGCCAACCTGAGTTGGACGATACGTCGGGTGGTTCGAAATACATCGCCAGTCCCTCGCTTACCCACAGGGGCACGGCCGCCAGTCGCTGCTGCATCCCTGTGTTGTACATCAATTGATGCGATCCCTCATGAATGATCGTCGTGATCATCACCAAGGCATTGGGGTTTGCAAGAATGTCCATAATCTGGCGATCGTTTTGTATTTTCTGTCCCGCAGCTCCAAATTCTGACGTCAAGTCGTACATGACCACCTGATTGGTCATTAAATTGTAGTAGGCTACCATCGTTTGCGGCGGTTCGATCCCGATGTCCTTTTTGACGAACTCGGCGTATTCGGCATGACTCCGAAATATGATCGCGACGAGCGGCTCCTCCGGTTCGTCGAGCTTCCAAGAACGTTTGGATTTCCAATGGCCAGTGAAGCCTTTTAATAAGCGTTCATACAATCCGCTGATGTACTTGGCGTAGGCCCGCTCGGTGTTGTAAGCGATCACGTAGTGATTCGTGGTTTCGATTCGAAAGCCGTTCGGGAGTTGCTGCAATACCCGTTGCGAAATCTCCTCTTTTTTTAATGCAACAGGAGGGGTTTCTGAGTCATTGCGGGAAACGATTGCTTCCGGTTCTACGAGCCAAAGTTTTCCAGTCAGGTCCTGGAACAGAATCCCGTTGTCTTGAGCTGTTATCAGCACGCGGCCAAACAACTGAAGTTCCTGCCCCTCATGTCGGATTACAACTTCGTCGGCTGCCGCAGGATTTGCGAGGAAGCAGGCGAGCAGCGAAAGCAAAAGAGCCCCAACGAAATCAAGAGTCCGGCTGCTCAACATGATATTAGCCAAAAGTCGCGTGATTTGCCCAAGGCACGGAGGATGAACTCGATCGCCTTGTTTAGAAAATTCAATTTCCATGATTATCGCCGTTATCCTGCCGCACGACTTCTAAGCCCCGATTCATTCTTGCCAAGTCCCAGAAGGATGTCAAACGGAGTCGAACCGGTTTACTGATTGGTCATCGAGAACTAACCTGTGCCTTGTTCTTAAACGGTAGCGACTCTCGCCAAAGCGTGGCGAAACCTTCGGAAAATCTACGTACTGACGAACGTGGCTATCGAATCTTTTGCCTTTGGAAACAAGGCCTAATGTTCCTGGTATTTTTTCGCGCAAGAAGGGCAACAAGGCTCGACGGGGACCGTGATCTGCTTAGGAACCATCTTGCAGACCCGTCGTGGAACGCGGATGCGTTCTTCGAATGGTACTTGGACAGTGTAGGTCTCCGTTTTTTCCTCGGTCACCGTGCGGGGGACTTGACGCATCACCGTCCGGGTTTGAACTTGAGGGACTTGCACGGAATAGGTCTGTGTTTTGATTTCCGGGATGGTTTCGTCTCGATATTCGATTTCAGTTACCGCTCGACTATTGGGAACCATGATTGTGTACTTTTGAGTTTTCACTTCCGGAACCTGCCGGTATCGCGTTTCCATCACAACTCGTTTTCGCTCGTGGGGCACGTTGATCGTGTAGTCAATGGTCTTGATTTCCGGAATCTGCTTCGTCACGGTCTTGGTTGCTTGACGACTGCGGCGTTGAGGGACATTGACGGTATAGGTGACGTATTCAACTTGGGGAATGGAACGATAGACGGTGCGTTCAACCTCACGGTAACGCATTTGCGGAACTTGGACGGAGTACTCCACAGGGAGTGTGACAGGCTCTGTTACTTCATACTCTTGCCGGACTTCTTGCCAAGTCGTCACTGGGACTAATTGCGTGAACTTGACGTCGTCTGGGCGTGGTACCAAAGTCGTTTCGTATTTAATTTGATCTACGTCAGTCAATTTCTCGCTAACTTTTTGTGTTGGGATTCGAAAGGTTTCTTGCTTGGACTCATAAGTCGTACGTGTAACTTGGCGGTCTTGGGGAACGGTGCGGTATTTTTGGACGGGAACTTGACGAACTCGGGTCTCCGACCGATATGTTGTCATTTCGACATCTCGAGTTCGAGTTTCGGTTCGAGGAACATATTCCACTTCTTTGGTCGTACGAGGCTCGTTTCGATAGCGAACGACTTGATAAGTCACCGTCTGCTGTTCCGGTCGTTGCTTCGTGACCGAATAAGAGTAAGGGATTGAATCCGTGACCGTTTGATAGGTCGTATAGGGAATTTGTTTGGTGACCAAACGCGGACGCCATACTTTTTGAAAGCATTGTCGCTCGACTGGAGGGGGACAAGTTCCACAACCGTTCTGATCGCAGCAGGATGCTGGCTCGCGAACAGTGTGGCAGACCGTTTCCCAAGTCCCGTGGTCTTCGCAAATTGCATGGTGCTGCTGCACAGGGACCTGCCGCGATACCGTGTGCGTCCCTTGAATGATCTCCGAGTAAGGGACCATGACGCTATAAGTTTGCGTGACGTTTTCGATGAAGGGAACAGGCTCCGTGTAGGTCTTGGTGACTTCGCGAGTGTCCATCACCGTAACTTGGTAAGTTTGAGTAATTCTTTCAATCACTGGGACCATGACCTGATAGGGCTCGTTGATCATTTCAATGTAAGGTTGATTGCTCGAAACGGTCTCATTCGTGGCTTTTGTCACCGGCACCTGATAGTGCAGTTGCTCAACAATTTCGTCTCGATCCTGGAACGTGGCGTAGACCTGTTCCTTGAACGGAGTGGCTATGGTTTGGTAACTGTAAGTCGTCTCCTGCCGAGTTGCCTCTCGGGGAATCATGTCAATCTTGGGAAGTCGCACGACACGTTCTGACTTTTTTGTTTCATAAACGATTAAGTTCTTTACCCGGGTTTCGGTGACCATTTCGGTGTAGGGGATTTTGACGACTTCCGTTTCGGCGACTTCCTTGTAACTGATAACTGGGCGAACTCGCGTTTCAGGGACCATGACCGTATAGTGCTCAACGTCCGGCTCCTGCTCCGTGATCGTACGATAAGTCGTGTACTCGCGATGTCTCGTTTCCGGCAACATCACGGTGTAGGTTTGCTCGACAGGCACTTGATAAGCCTCGGAGCGATAAATAACGTAATCGCGACTTCTCTCCTCTGGCACCATTTCCGTGACCATCTTTTGTACGGGGTGAGGTATTCGCTGGGTCCGGTAAACGACCTCTTCGCGACTTCGCTGTTCCGATACCATCACAGTGTAGTTTTCAAAGTCTGGGACCTGATCGACCACGGTTCGATTGACCAAAACCGGACGAGTTCGGAGTTCTTGTCGGTAGGACGTTTTACAGACTTCGTCGTAAGCAACTGACCATTCAGGCACCATGATCGTTCGCGTTTCACATCTCGGGTTACAGCCGCTGCAGGTGCTCGAGTCATGGTGCACACCAAGCGACGAGTGGCCCTGAGGAACATTGCTCTTCGAACGACCAGTATTGTCCAATGCGAAGGGATCGAACGAAGGGAGGCTGGGGGCCGAGAAATTGCGAGCGGGAGTATCTTGAGTTCGACCGGCTGGTCCCGGCAAAGGAAAAATTTCCTCTTGCACGGGCCGTCGAGCTTGCTGGGTTTGTTTAGGTAGCCCGGGAGGTAAAAAGGTATCGTCTTGGTTCACCCCGTCGACGCATAGAAGCGCCAACGAACGAGTCCCAAACACGCCGAGCAACGAAAATACGAGAATGAGGCTCCGCAACCCCATCAAAAGTCCTTAAACATGACGACCAACCCAGATTTCCCAGAGCGTTTATATTAACCAGTTTTCCAACTAAATTCAACGCGAAATCGAACTATTCGGGGATTGAAGGCGATTTGGTCGGTTCATTTTCGGAATAAGGACCCCGGGACAGCAACCTCCTGGAACAGGCTAAAAATTGCGCAAGATTTGGAACTTCGATTGGGACCAACGAGTTGTGAGTTGACCCAAAAGCTGGATTCGAGTGGAATTGAATAACAAGCAAAATCGAAACAATCGGACAACCCCTCATATGAGGCTTTAGCAGAGACTCGCTTTTCCAGCTCTTGTCTTGTTTAGAAGTTTTTTAATCGTAGTTGCTCGACGAGCGATTCTCCTTTGGGAGACGAAGCGACGATGCGGATTTCTCGATTCTGGTTTCCGGTGATGTTCAAATTCACCTTTAGGTCAGCAGGTGGAATTGCGAAAGAAAATTTCTCGCCCCATTCGATCAAAAGGACGCAGCCATCTTCGACTAACTCATCGAGTCCCAGGTCATCAACTTCTTCAGCGTGCTCAATGCGATAAAGATCGAGGTGAGCGACCCGTAGGTCACGGGTTTCATAAGGGATTACGAGTACAAAAGTTGGGCTAACGACCTCTTGCTCGACCCCCAAGGCCGCTAGGAATCCTTGAGCGAATTGCGTTTTCCCACTTCCGAGAGTTCCATTGAGGACAACGGTCCAACCCTTGGAATCTAACGACTCGCCTTGTTCAAAAAGGATCGCAATTTTTTTAGCGATGCAAGCGCCGATTTTTTTGGTTTCAACGTCCGAAGTCGAGTTTGAGATGAACTCTTGCGGATTAGTGCTCATAGCCTGCAACCTTTAATTCCGACCGTGATCCGTCATCGTCGCTAAGAAAAATTCCTGGTTCGCTTGTGAACTCACCGATTCTTTGCAAGGCCCCCCGCAAAAATTCATCTTGATAGATCGCGTTCCAAACGTCTGGAGCGATTGCCAACAATAGCTCAAAATCCTCTCCATCCGTCAGGGCATGGTCAAGGGCTACCCTTTGGTCTGAGTAAGAACTTAGGCAGACTTCTGAAATTGGGAAATTCTTTCGACCAACGACGGCACCAACGTTACTCGCCTCGCAGATCGCTTGAAGGTCAATCAAAAATGAATCACTAACGTCCGTTGCCGCATTGATGATGAATTTTTCAGCCAGACGATTCGCAATCTCACAACGAGGAGTAAAATCGAGATGGTGTCCGTGGATACTGCCTCCAAAAGAACCTGTCGTTATCAACAAATCCCCGGCTTTGGCCCCCGAAAGTCGCCAGGGATTTTGACACCTGCCAAAAACTGTCGTGCCAATCACGAGCCCTTGCGGCCAACGATTGGTATCTCCTCCGATGAGGCTGACCTTATACTGATCTGCCAATTCCTTCAGGCCTGTCGTTAAACGTGCCGCTTCGTGAAGCGAAAACGAATTTGGTAATACAAGCGAAACAAGAGCCGCCACAGGCCGTGCCCCCATCGCGGCAATATCGCTCAGGCTGACCGCTAAGGCCTTGCGACCAATCGCTTCCAGAGGCTGTAGTTCGGTCCTAAAGTGAACTCCATCACATAGCGTATCGGCCGTCACGACTAAAAGCCCACTCGGCCAATCCCAAACCGCCGCGTCATCCCCAATCCCCACAACAAGCTCAGTTGCAGGCAAGGCACTCTTTTCGAGCCACTCATGAAATTCGAACTCAAACGGTTTGCTGGTCATCGCTGGCAGTATAACCTAAAAACACGAAATGAAAATGCACTCCTTCGTATCCTCCGTTGTTGGTCATTGCGTGTTGGGCTTGGGCCGTTCTCCTTAGAGTGTGTCGCGGCGAAAGGGTCGATTTCATCGCCAAAATGGCTTTATCTATTTTCGACTGCATGTTGCGGCCAGTACGGTTTATCAACCAATGATGGCCTCGGGCTACCTGCCATCAAAGATCAGTTTTCAATTGGGGGCCCCCTGTTATCACGAATCAAACACAACAAAAAAAAGCCTTGTTGAGTTTCCCCAACAAGGCTTGTGGTATTCGCGACGGGAACATTCCCCCAAAACGTTTTATCGAACCCCTTTGGTGCAGCAGCCCGTATTCGCAATCGACTTCCCAATTTCATTTTTTCTTCAGCGGAACATCTGAGATGTTTGCGGAAGAATTTTAAAGATTGATTGGGGATTGCAGGTTAATTCGGTAAATCGTTTCTGTTCGCCTCGCGAAGAAAAAAAGTTGTGCTTATTTCAATTCGGTCCCCGTAGTGGCCAGGCGCATTTGCCCGGAATAGGGCTCGCGACCTCTGAGGACGTAAAACATAAATTGTTGATTTTGTCGGAGGTCTGGCAGGTTCAGGATATATCCAAGGTTTTCGAGCGACTCGGTTTTGAAGCCGTGCATCGCAACAAGGATGTCTCCGACCTGAATTCGCTCAAGCTCGGCAGGGCTGGATGGACGAACGGCGACGACTTTGAGCCCCCGCTGGTAGTTGGGGTGGCGTCCCGAGACCTCGGCCTCGCTTGCAACAGCGAGCTTTACTCCCAGCGTTCGCCAAGCGAGAGTCTCGATGGGGCTTGAACTTGCCGACGCGAGTTTTTGCCTAGCGAGTAGCGGTAGTTCAACTTCGGACGTGGAATTGCGATGGACTGACACGCGAATGGATTGCCCACCTCGTTTTTCCAGGAGGCCTCGTTCCCATTCGAGTGCTCGATTGATCTCGACTCCGTCCAGCGAAGTGATTTGATCCCCGATTTTAATACCTGCGGCATCGGCGGCTGAGCCCGATTCGACATAACTGATGAACAAAGCCGGGACTTCGCGAGAATATCTTGTAACCACTTGAAGCCCCGTATCGACTTGGGAATCGTTGATACGGGCCAGCATCCTTGCCGCGACTTCAACGGCTTGGTCCACGGGGATTGCGAAGGCAATTCCCTGGGCACCAACCCGGACCGCAACATTGACGCCGATCATCTCGCCATCAAGATTTAGGAGCGGACCACCGCTGTTGCCCGGATTGATGGGCGCGTCGGTTTGAATTAGGTTTTCGTAAATCTGGTTCTCGTTGATTTGAACGGTGCGGCGAAGATGACTGATGATTCCCGTGGTGACGGTGTGTTCGTAACCGTATGCATTGCCAACTGCCGCAACGGTTTCGGCAAGCATCAAATCGCTGCTGGTTCCGAGTTTGATGGGTCGAAGACCGTCGATGCGATCGACTTTGATGATCGCTAGATCGGTAACCGGGTCGCGACAGAGTAGTCTTGCTGGCGAGGTTTGTCTGTCCGCCGTGGTGACTTGGATTTGATTGACCTCTTCGACGACATGGAAATTGGTTAGGATGTAGCCGCGAGGATCGATGACCACACCGGTCCCCATTCCATTCACGTGGCGAACCTGCTCCCCGTTGTCGAGGTGGCTTTCGGAAGCAACACGTTTTTGGCCTCGCAGGCTGACCACCGAAAACTGGCAGTTTTCAATGGCCCTCACCAAGGGGGTTCTGCGATGGGTGTCGTCAGTTTGGGCAGAAGAGGTAAGCGGGGCGGTCCATAGGAGCCCCCAAACCAACAACGCCGCCATCGGCAAATTTGTAAGTCGATAGGACATGTCGTCTTTTCGTTATTTTTTGGGTCGCGGGAAGCCAGTTCGGGTAGCTGACTTGACGTAGCGGCATATTCGCTACAACCTGATACATCGGACCGAACGTCAAACCCCCTTCGTTCTCGAAATTGAATGCGGCAAAGTTTACCCAAGTTAATAGCTAGCGTTTTTTGAATGATGAAACCAACTTATTTGGTGCTCCAGATCCGAGACGCCAACGATCCGATTTTGGGACAGGAAATCTCCGCGTTTGCAAGTGCCTTGAATGCAGGTACTGACCAATTTCAAACGGCGAATTTGTTAAATGAAGTTCCTTCTCAGGGCCTGTTGCGTTCGATCGATGTCGTATTGATTGGAGGCAGTGGTGACTATTCAGCGACAGTGGAGGCCCCTTGGCTGGATAGGGCCTGTGAACTATTCAGGACGCTGCGCGCGAAACGCAAGCCGACTTTCGGCTCATGCTGGGGTTTCCAAGCATTGGCCAAGGCGTTTGGCGGAAGCGTTGTTCATGACGAGAGACTGGCCGAACTGGGGACCGTCGAGGTCCATTTGACCGAAGCCGGGAAAGCTGACCCCATTTTTGGGCCGTTAGGCTCGGCTTTTCTCGCTCCAAGTGGCCATGAAGACTCGGTGGTGAGTATTCCGGAAGGGTACTTACTGCTCGGTGTTTCTGCCATAGCAAATCAGATTTTGTGCTGCAGTGATGCTCCGATTTATGGGACCCAATTCCATCCTGAGTTGACGCGGGAGACATACCTTGAGCGTGTGCGTCGGTACCCCAAATATGTAGAGAAAATCCGAGGTATCCCTTACGACATATTCGAGGTGGAATGCAACGAAACGCCGAGAATGGTCGAGATTTTGCCCCGTTTTGTTAATTTTGTGTTGAGCTAGGCTGACGAGAGAGTTGCCGGCGTGCCGGGAAACGGGTGGAATGGCTGAATTCAGGATGACGTTGAAGGACTTGAAAATCCCGAATGTTGCAGACATATCTAAAATGCGGCGAAAAAACACACGTATTCAAATATGAGGATGTCCGTTAAAACTTAACGGACCAAGAGCGAGTATTTAGAGCGATTGCACAACAATACCAATGTCAAAATGTTGCGTTCTTTGTCGCTTTGGGTTTTGAAGCGGCATGCGAGAATGTCGTTTGCTAAAATACTACCGGCCAACCTAGGCTGTAACTTTGACCATTTTTTAGGGAGAAACTTGTGACGAAACTTCTTTGTAAATTTGCCGTGGCTGTTGCGGCAGTTGCCTGTGCATGGTCGACCCACGCCGTAGGGTTGGCACAGTCAAAAGCCGAACCAGCGATCGTCATTTCGCTGAGCCCATTGAATAACCAGCTCGACGACATCAGTTATCTCACAGACGCCGCGGGGTTTGCCGGTGCGGGAAATATGGCCCGAGTTCAGATTGATGGGTTCACCCAAGGAATCGACAAGAACAAACCGATGTGCATCCATTTGTTCATCAATGAAGAACAGCCGGAACCGGATGTCTTGGCGTTTATTCCAGTCACCAATTTTGACGACGTGCTGAACATCGTTTCCCAAATGGCGTTGGTCGAAGACGAAGACGATTACAGCGTTATTTCGACTGGTGGTGGACCTGACATGTATGTCAAGGAAGTTAAGAACCACGCGGTCATTGCTCAATCAACTGAGATGTTTGATTTAGCGAACGTCGATTTATCGAGTGGATTGGGCGATCTTCCTTCTCGCTACAATGTTGCCGTTCGGATTTACGCACAACGGATTCCCGAAACGATGCGTGAACAAATGTTGATTATGATCGAAGATAGCTATCGCGAGCAAATCGAGAACTTTGGTGACGATGAGTTGGCCTCGGAATTACAAACGAAGAATTTTGAACTGCAAATGGCTCAAATTCGCAGCTTCGTTGAAGATACCGATCAAATCGTTCTAGGTCTAGACTTTGACAAAGAAGGCAAAAACATTCACCTCGACGTGGAAATGATCGGCTTGAGCGGCTCAAAGCTTGTCAGCCGAGTCGCAGCGATGAAACCGAGCACTGCATCTCGATTCGCAGGATTCTTGATGAACGGTGCAGCATTTACTGCCAATTCAAACTCAAGTCTGAACGCCGAAGACATCGACCAATACGTTTCCTCATTGGACGATCTTGTGTCGGCAGCGAAACAAAAGATCGAAGAAGAGAGCGAAATGTCAACCAGCGAATTGGCGATGGTCAATGACTTGGTCGACGAGTTTTTCGGACTGTTGAAAAACACCGTCAGGCAGGGAAATGTCGACTTGGGAGCCGTCTTGATTATGGACGACAGCGAAACCAATTTAGCCGCTGGCGTCGCTACTTCATCTCCAGCCGCTTTTGAAGCGAAGGTCAAAGCGACCATCGCCCAAATTAAAGGCCAACTCGATGGACAAGTTGAAGTTAAACTCGACTGCGAAAATTATCAAGGCATTCGTTTCCATGAATTTGTGGTGCCAGTCCCAGCCGGTGAAGAAGAACTTGGCAATCTATTTGGCGACAAAATTAAGATTTATGCTGGCTTCGGTAATGACGTGGTCTACTTAGCCGCAGGATCCGACCCGATGAAAACCCTTAAAGCTGCCATGGCACAAACCTCAGGTGGTGACGCGGTGGGCGTGATCATGCAGTACAACGTTTTCTTGGCGCCTGTCTTGAAAAAGGTTGGCGTGATTCAAGGCGAAATGCAAATGGAAGAAATGGCAGAAATTCTTCGCGCAACCGGTCGTGACCGAATGCAAATGAGCGCCAAAGTTTTGGATAACGGGATGAAGTTCCGCTTTGAAATCCAAGACGGCTTCCTCAAGGCAATCGGTGCCTTTGCTGGGCCGATGATGGGTATGGGCGCACCTGGAATGGATTTCTAGTTCGCAACTTCACGACGTGAGCTACCTTCAAAACTCGAAACCCGCTCTGTTCTCAGGGCGGGTTTTTGTTTTGTTATGCCTGGGAGGGCGTCGCCAAGGTGGATTTCTCCAGCTAAGATGGATGTCTTTGGTTTGCGAATATACTTTGACGAGAAAAGTAGTTGATCGAGGATGAAACAGGTTTCGATTGCCGTACTGACGATGCTCGCCAAGTTCTTCAGCGGCGCCACTGTTCGCTGGGTTGGTTGTATGCCGGACGAATGCCAAAGGGTATACTTCGCCAATCATACAAGCCACTTGGACGCCCTGGTTCTATGGTCTTCGCTCCCCAAAAATGTGCGAGTCTTGACCCGCCCCGTCGCGGCCAAGGAATACTGGTCAGGCGGCCCAGTCCGTCGATATGTATCGAGTTTGTTTAACCCACTGTTGATTGATCGAAAACAAGTCAAGGTTCACGACAGTCCCATCGACTTGATGATTCGGGAAATGGGAACGACTTATTCCTTGATCATTTTTCCTGAGGGTGGTCGAAATCCATCAGGCGAAACACTGGAATTTAAAAGTGGCCTGTACTATTTGGGAAAAAAACGACCGGACCTGGAATTGATGCCCGTTTATATTGACAACTTAAATCGAGTGATGCCCAAGGGGGAGTTTTGGCCTGTGCCCTTGCTAAGTTCAATTTCGATCGGTGCACCGATTTGGCTAGAGCCAGGGGAGAGCAAGCAGGATTTTTTGACTCGGGCACGACAGGCTGTTTTAGATCTTAAGGAAGGCTAACATTGTCGCAATGGTTTGCCATTGCTCTCATTGGTTCATTCATGAATTTCGCAACGTTTTTTCAATCGAATTTGCTTGACTCGACGACTATCTTGTTGCTGGTCGCTGTGCTTGTCACATTGGTTGTGTTTACGGCGTTGGGGCAATATTTGAAACGCCAGCCAGAGATCGCCATCGATCAGGCAATCATTCGTACCTTTAATAACCGAGTCATCGCCTGGTTGACGATTTTTGTCGTGTTGACCATCACGATGACGCTCCCTCAAGTCGTAACCGTGGTGTTTTTCGGAGTGATTTCCTTTTGGGCGTTACGCGAATTTATTACCATGACTCCGACCCGTCGCGGAGATCATCGCACGTTGTTTTGGGTCTTCTTTCTGTTTACTCCTTTCCAATACTATATGGTCGCCCGCTTGAATTCAGGCGCCTTTGATTGGTACGCGATGTACACGATTCTGATTCCGGTGTACGCCTCCTTGTTTATTCCTGGAAGAATTGCGTTTACAGGTGATTCAAAGCGATTTTTGGAACGGACGGCAAAAATACAATTCGGCTTGTTGATTTGTGTGTATGCGCTGAGCCATGCTCCAGCATTGCTGTATTTGAATTTGGGGCAGTACAATCCGACGACAGGCGTGAAGGAGATTTGGGCCGGCAAAACAGGTGGCTTGCTGTTGTTCCTGATCGTGATGGTGCAATTTAGCGATATGGTACAGTTCATCTGGGATCGCCTGATCGGCAAACATGTGATTGCTCCCAGCGTGAACAACACGAGAACTTGGGAAGGCTTGATTGGTGCCGCCTGTTTGACGGGACTATTTGGAATGCTAGTACAGCTCGTGCTACCTGTGACACCGTTCACTTGGTACGGGTCGGGGGTAATGGCTCTGCTGATCAGCATCATGGGGTCTTCGGGAAAAATGACCATGTCGGCGATTAAACGCGACCGGGGCATCGAAGACTACGGCACTTTAGTACACGGCCATTCCGGGGTGCTCGATCGAATTGACTCTGTTTGTTTCGCCGCTCCCATTTTTTTCCATGTCACGCGATTCTTTTTGTCGGTCGGTTAACCAAAGAATTTTCAGAAGGATAAGTTTCGTTGAATACATTGCCCGAGGCGCTGGCGACAGCGGCGATTGAACTTTCTGACTCGCAAATTCACAGGATCGAGAAGTACTGTGCCCTGTTGTGGGAGACGAATCAACACCTGAACTTAACTCGACATACGACTTATGAACTCTTCGTCAATCGAGATCTGATCGACACTGTGCAACTTTCGAAGTTACTTCAGCCGAACGAAGTCGTTTTGGACATCGGCTCCGGAGGTGGAGTCCCTGCGATTCCATTGGCAATCATCCGGCCCGACTTGCAAATAACCCTTTGCGAATCAGTGAAAAAGAAGGCAAGCGTTCTCGAAGAATTCTGCCGCCAGTTGGAGCTTGAATGCATCGTCATCAACGCTCGCGTCGAGGACAGCCTAGAGGATGAGCGATATGACACGGTGACGGCGCGTGGGGTGGGATCGTTGAGTAAACAATTTAGATGGCTGGAACCTCACTGGTTAAGCTTGCGGCGTTTGTTGGCAATCAAAGGGCCGAAGTGGCGAGAAGAACGCTTAGAGGCGGAGGGGCAGCGACTAATGAAACACTTGGTGTTACGCATTGCCGATCGCTATCCTGTGCCGGGGGCAGGCTGGGAAAGTGTGATCTTGGAAATTAAACGAGCGGGTTGAACGCGGGCAGAAATTCCCTGAAATTAGCCGGACAAATCGACAGATCACTCCCTAAACTGCAGCACACCATTCTCGTTGAAGTGTGGATAATTGGGGGAGTATTCAATGGATAGGCCGGGCAACCTCGCCTTTCGGCGTTGTTCTTGAAACTCCGCATCAGCAACCGCACGTCGAACATCCTCAAGTGCGTCGCGAAAGCTCAAAGTTCCAGGTTTTATTTCAAGGCACTTAATGAGATGTACTCCGTAGATCGTGGACAACGGATCCGATACTTCACCAGGTTGTAGCTCGAAGGTGGCGACCGTGTAATTTTCGGGCATGGGACCCTTTCGCGAAATCCAACCCATTCGGCCTTGGGCCTTCGCCGACGGGGCAATTGAAAACTGCTCAGCAGCAGACTCAAATGTCAATTCGCCGACGTCCAAGCGTCGCTTGAGTTCCTCGGCTCGCGCGAGCCCATTGTCATCCTTGTTGTCAATCAAAATTTGCGCGACCAATATTTCAGTGCCATCAAATTGACGTTTTCTCGAATCAAAGATCGACTCCAATTTGTCTTCGGGATAAGTTTCGTAGAGGTGCTGGGGCCAAGCGGTTTGCCATTCCAAGTCGAATTGCCAAAAGGGCTCAGAAACGTTGACTTCTTGCAAAAACTGAGTCAATTCAAAACCAGCCGCGCGGCATTTTGAGCGCTCTGCCTCGACCAACATTCTGAGCTTCGACGGACCGAGCCAAGTCTTCTCGCCGCGTAGTTGGGAGGCGACAAGATTTCGGTCGATGATCAGCTCGAGCATTTGAGCTCGAGCAACTGCTTTGGCTGTTTCGTCGAGTCCCTCCCAGCCCAAAGTTCTGGAGATTTGATAGTCAACGTCTCCTGGACAAATCACAAAACCGGGCCCCCGCGCGGCCCAGTCTTTTGCCTCGCTATTCTCTTGATTTGGAGCGGGCCGCTGCCGGGTAGGCGGTGTATTTGGTATTGCCTGGGCTAAGGCCGAGTCTGCCATTTCTATCGGGCCCAGCGGCAGAAAGTTGCTCCAGACGACGAAACACCAACTTAAGATGATTGGAAATTTACAGTTCATTGAATCTAAACCATTGATCAAAATAAGATGGCAAAATACCGGCGATCATCACGAAATTCAAAAGCTCTCGGACTGGAAACGGACTTGCAGGGCCTTTTGGTTTAGAGCTTATTCCAAAAGGGGTCAGACCCTTTGGAGCCTAGGCCATAATTTACGTTTTTTGTTCATCGCCGGAGAGGGTCTGCCCCCTTTTGTGATAGGCTTTTAGTATTTTTTCAGGCCACTACCTTAGCGGGATGTTTTCCAAACTAAAGCTAGATTCTAAACTCACGACTGTGGAAGGCGTTTCATAGACAAATGTTGCACCTTCGGGAACTTCTAAAAACAAATACCCCACGCCCAAGGCACCTCCGCTTTGCCGATACGTTTCCAATCCGATGGGATTAATCCGCGTTCCATCTCCATCCAAAAGATAGGCTGGATTGTCAATGGCCCATGATTGATGAGACTCCAGCATGTCACTTCCTTCGAGAAAACTCAATTCAACTCGCAATTGGAACAGGTCGTCGTTCTTGCGAAGGCCCTGAAATTTCACTTGCGACGACGCACGTTCTTGCCATTCACCAGGGGCCATACGGTCTACCTCGCGAAACTCGAATCGCTCCCTGCGCCCTGGAACTCGCAATTTACAAACTCCCTCCAAACTTTTAATACGTTTCGCATCGAGCGAAAGGATGGGGAGGCGAATGCTGACTTCCGTGCTGGCGAATTCTGGGGGGATCGCAAAAGAAATCGAGCCATCGCCAGGAATAGCAACGATTGTCCCTAAATCGTCGGTTAAAACCATCTCAGAATAGGGAATATCTATCTCGACTGGTTGCAACCGAGGCTCCCAACGCACGGTCACCTCAATCGACGTAGAGCTTAATTCCGGGTTGCTAATGACAAGACTTGAATCGACCCGTTCGACTTCCATTGCGATAATGCCCCCGAACGACATTATTGGCTGGAATCGATCTGCCGCTTGGTCGACATTCTGTAAACCGCTCACTCGTTTCGGAACCAAAACGATTTCTTGTCCATCACCGGAATACTTGTCAATTGTCAATTTGTTCTTTTTTAGGATCTCGCCAATTACTTTCCAAAACTCTTGCTCGGTCCAATCGCATTCAACATCAACGCTGCCGTCGCCAACTTGCACGGCCGAAATGGCGTTGCCCGTTTGTTTTTTGATTTGTTCCAAAACTTGATCGAGGTCTTTTGTACCGGTCAGGGTCACCTTGGACGATTGGCCAATGGATTTCGCAATTTCAATTTCCAATTCGCGCCGAATGGCTCGAAGTCGAGTTTGTAGATCGGTGGGCATCTCGCCGTTAATCGGGGGGAGCAAGTCGAGGACTGCCGGGCCAAGAGCAATCAGTCTTGCTTGGGCAGCCTCGCGATCTGGAATCGATTCGCTGCTAAGTTTGATTTCCAGGTCGTTGACTTCCTCAGCAATCGCCATCGGGTCTTGTTGCTGAGCCGTATCGGGTTGCGCAAACGCGGCCTCTCCGAACACACAACTGGCGGCGAGTCCAAAAATTAAAACTCGCCAAATGAAGGGCTGGCCGTTCTGACCAAAGAAAGTTAATTTTTGACGCCGCATTTTTTACTCCGGTTGAATCGATGATATCGATTGTTCACTTCCCAAATTTTACCAAATTGTTGTATAGGAAGTGGCAGAAGCCAGTAGATCGACCTGCGTATCCTAGGCTTGACGAGGTGGGTCAACTCAGAATCAACGCCGGAAATCCACTTAGAGCCTATCCCAAATAGGGTCAGACCCTCTCCGACTAGGCAGCAAAACAACGTTAAATTTCGCTTAGCCTCCAAAGGGTCTGACCTCTTTTGGGATAGGCACTTAATACCAAGAACAAATCATGCCGAACCATCAAATCTCATTGAAAGCCTTGGGACTTTTCGCCGGAATCTTCGGACTGCTGGGAGCGGGTATTTGCCAGGCCCAATCCCCTTCAAAGTCACAAGTACTCGAAGTAACCACCGAAAAACGAACTTATCAGGGCATCATCCTTAAAGACGACAGTCAGCAATTTGTAATGCTGCGGACCAATGGCCGAATCTCAACGATCCCCCGTTCGGCTATTAAAACCGAGAAAAAACTTCCTGGTTCCTTCCAGCCTGCGGACACGCGATCAATTAGGTCCGAACTGGAAAAGGAATTTGGTAAAAATTACGAAGTCTCAATGACTCGTAATTTTGTGGTTGTCCACCCGATCGGCGAGCGAAAAAAATGGGTGCCACCGTTTGAAGACATGTACAATCAATTTTCCAGCGCAATGCGAGCACGCGGATTCGCGCTCGACAAGCCTCAATTCCCTATGGTTGTCGCTGTACTGAACACACGCGAGGAATTCGACCGTTTTCTGAAGCAACAAAATCAGGCAGACCCCACCATTCAAGGTTACTACTCGCTGCTCAGTAACCGCGTCATTACCTATCGCCCTCAAGACGAAGCTTCTGCCGATTTTTATCGCATGACCACTCTCATTCACGAGGCGACTCACCAAATTGCATACAATACCGGCGTTCATTCGCGAACGGCAACGACTCCCCGCTGGGTAGCCGAAGGGCTCGCAACCGTATTCGAGGCCCCTGGATACAACAATGGCCGCGAACATCGAGGAGCAGATGCGAAGGTCAACAAGCCGCAGTTAGCAATTTTCCGTGAGTACCTCAGCCAAGGAAAAATTCGCGGGAAATTAGAGTCACTAATTCTCAGCGACGAGTGGTTCCAGGAGGAGCCGTTTGTGGCTTACTCTTACGCTTGGGCATTGTCGTATTACCTTGCGGAGAACAAACCAACCCAATACTCGGCCTATCTTAAAATGCTGGGACAACGCCCAGACTTCGAGCCATATCCCGAAGTCGAGCGGCGTCGAGACTTCGAAAAATTTTTCGGAAAAAACTTTAACGACTTGGAACTGCGAATGCTCAAGGCAGTCGTCGAATAATCTCGAGAACGCTTTAATGGACCGAACTGCTGCTCGCGAACACAGGGCGACTGGAAACCGCCGTGACGCGGTTACCTTCATCAACGAAAACGACGGTCGCTCGATGCTGCTCGATCTCATGCTCGGCAAGCGTCGCGTAACAACAAATAATGACCATGTCGCCAGGTTGAGCCAAACGTGCTGCCGCACCGTTTAAACAAATTTGCCCAGTCCCTCGCTCGCCCGTTATGACGTACGTCTCAAGGCGATGTCCATTGTTGATATTGTAAATTTCGACCTTTTCAAAGGCGAGCAATTCAGCCGCCTCCATTAAGACGGGGTCGATCGCGATGCTTCCTTCGTAATGCAGGTCTGCTTCGGTTAGTCTGGCACGATGGATTTTGGACCGCAAAAAATTTCGCTGCATGAATCTTCGTCAAAAAATTGGACTTGTTCTTACGGATAGCTTCGCGTGGGAAACCGACAACGATTTCCGCAAATTAAACGAGCGAAGTTCGATTAAAATCTACGTGCATTGTTTTCCAGGGGGCGTCAAAACGCAACCTCAAACCACTCAAAAGGCCGATTTTTCGCAGGTGGACAGTTTAAATATCGCTCAAAAAAGTTGTCGAGGCATTCCGCCTGAACTTATGGCAAGGGTTTTATCGACTGAATGTCAGCGGTATTAATCCCGATGATCAGACCTTAATCTTCTTCGTAGAGTTCCGGGAAGACTTCATGCGAAAGGTTTTGGCGTTTGAGCAGGGCGCGAGTACGCGAAATAAAATCGAACTTGAAGTTTGCGACTTGTTGTTCGCTGGTTCCCAAAATTGCGGCAACACGTTTGTTGGCGAGTTGCTTGACTATTAAAAGCTCGATGCATTTGAGCTTCGTCCAATCCCCGCGCTCTTGCCATTTGCTGACTTGATCTTGCAAGGCGTCAATGATTGCCTGTTGTTCAAGGTTGCGGCGTTCACCGCTGCGGGCGATACTGCTGGCAACTCGAGCGTTTCCTGCCAATTGCCATTGGCCGCTCGTGCTATCGGTCGAAGAGAGAGGAATGGTTGGCCGCCGACCTTCTCGCCGCAGGTGATCTGTGAGTTTGTATGCACAAATCGAAAACAGGTAACTTTCTAGCGATCTCTTTCCATCATAGTTTGGCAGGCTGTTGACAAACCCCATAAAAGTTTCTTGCACGATATCTTCGGCAGCCGAGCGATTGGCAAGGCGGCTATTGACATACGCCAATAATCGTCCCTCGAACTGCCCAACGAGATCTGACCAAGCGTCAACGTCGCCGTTGCGAATTCGCTCGACGAGTGGGTCTTCAAAAGTTGATTCTGTTTCCGTCATTCGGCGTTCGCGATGCCTGTCTATCTAATTTTCTTGAGGAATGAATCGAGCGACGCATTGTCGACCTCGGGAGCCTTGGCTTCTTCCGGTGCAATTCGCTGGAAGACAGATGGGTCAATAAAAGATGCTGGGGTGTTTGACTCCTCACCAGCAGGAACCACGCCAACAAAGCTGATTTGGGGGCTGTCGGCTTGAGGAAGTAAATCCAATCCACTGACCGAAATAGAGCGTTCTGATTCGGATAAATTCGCAAGCCCTACAAAATCGATCTCATCGTTATCGGCCTTGGCGACGGCTACTGGTTTAGTAACCCCATAAGGTCTAGGTTGCGAGCGGACTTTTGCGTTGGGCGTGTCGAGCTTCGAACGGGCGGATACCAAAGGTTCGGCCTCCGAACGGGAAAGTACCTCTGCCGCCGAATTTTCCATTTGACTCACATGAAGCGGAGCAGGTGACGTTTTTTGGTCAGGCGGTCGCGCACTTTGTTCGTCAACTCGAACCGTTTGAGACAAAGTACTTCCGCTGTTGGAATCCGATGTCAAGGAACCACCCGCTGGAATTGCTTCGGAACTGGCCTCCTCGTAGACAGCTCGGAACGTGACATTGCCGAGTGTCAGCAATTCTCCTGGATGAAGCGGTTGTTCGCCTTGAATGCGATAATTATTGATGTAGGTTCCGTTCATCGAGTTGAGGTCACGAACAATGAGAATGCCTTCACGCTCGAATATTTCACAATGTTTGCGACTGACGAGAGCATGGGGAACGATCAAGCTCGATCCTTTTCCGCGGCCAATGACGGTAGGTAGTTTGAGGTTGACCTCTTGGGTTTTGGCATCTCCACCGACGACAACAAGCTTGGCTTTCATCGTGCGAGTCTCCTTAAATCATGTGAGGCGTTTGGACTTTAGGCCATTTTGCCGCGTTGCGTCTGGAGCGAATTTATTGGCTCCAAAACTTTGAACTTAGTCTATCCGATAAAGTTATGAAATCAACAAACCGATAGCAAAAAAAGGAATCTTTCCGCGTTCCTGACTTGTCAAACGGAGGTCGATCCGTATAATCGGGGAAAATTGCCCGATCTGGGTAAAAAATGCGGTATTTGCGGGTGTAGCTCAGTTGGTAGAGCATCACGTTGCCAACGTGATTGTCGACGGTTCGAGTCCGTTCACCCGCTCTAGTCGAAAAAAGGCCCTTGCTGATCCAGCGGTTTGCGTTGGAATCAGTGGGCCTTTTTGCTTTTCTTAAGGCGGTTTCTTTTGGTCGGCGGATACTCAGCCGACTGGCTGGGATGAATTATCACCCTTGTCAGGTCTCCCTCCATTTTTTGAAACGACCTCTGAGCTTCTCACAGGGGTTCTAGCCAAACGGGCGTTGTTTTTAGTACACTTGGTTCTTTGGCAAGACGCGTTTTCCCAAGCACAGGAGTAATCCTCCACGTGCCGCGTCTCGATTTTGACATCTGAGGAAAAGGTTGTGAGTAGCGATACCCAAGTGGACGAATCTGTTGAATTGCAAAAGTTGAACTTGTCGGTCGAGATTAAAAACGTCAGTGCTTGCCAACGGCATGTTCGCGTTTCGGTTTCGCGTGAAGACATTGACCGTTATTTCCAGAAACAGTTTGACGAAATTGTCCCTAAGGCGGAAATTCCGGGTTTCCGCGCGGGAAAAGCTCCCCGCAAGTTGATCGAGAGCAAATTTCGCAAACAAATTGAGTCTCAAGTCAAGGGCTCGTTGTTGATGGACAGCCTCGCTCAAGTCAACACCGAACGACATTTTTCTGCGATTAGCGAACCGGATTTGAACTACGAAAAAGTCAATATTCCGGAATCGGGTCCGATGACTTATGAGTTTGATATCGAGGTTCGCCCAGAATTCGATTTACCACAATGGGAAGGTCTGACGATCAATCGCCCAGAAAGAGAATTTTCAGACGCAGATATTCAGGCATACTGCGCATTGTTGGGCAATGACCGAGGAGATGTTGTTCCCGTCGAAGGCCCCATCATGTTGAATGATGAGGTGGCCTTCCGAATCGTTGCATCCCTTGATGGTTCAGTCGTCGCTACTCATGAAGACATCCTGATTTCCGTGCGGCCTAATTTGGTGTTCGCTGATGGAGTGATTTCGGGCTTTGACACCTTGGCCGTTGGGAAGACTGCGGGAGCCAAATTCACGACGCAGTATTTGGTGAAAGCGAACGCTGGCAAGGAAGAATTCCGCGGAAAAACACTGGAATTGGAGTTTGAGGTACTTGATGTTCGACGAGTCGAGCCTTTGTCAATCGAGGAATTGTCCAACGAATTCGACATTGCTGACGTGGATGAATTCAAAGAATCAGTGCTCAAGTCGCTCAAGCGTCAATTGGCCTACGAGCAGCGGCAAGTGGTACGCGGGCAAATCAGTGCCTTGTTGACTGAATCCGCAAATTGGGCATTGCCTCCCGATTTGCTCAAACGCCAATTCCGGCGTGAGTTGAGCCGATATGTCATGGAACTGCAATCTTCCGGATTCTCGGACGATGAAATTCGGCACCGCGAGAATTTGGCCCGCCATGATTTGATGGCAAGAACTGAAGTTCTACTTAAAGAACACTTTATTCTCGAACGGATCGCCGAGGAGAAACAAATCGAAGACGACCCGTTGGACTATGATCTAGCAATCGCTCAAATCGCCGCTTCGACGAATGAATCGCCGCGACGGGTGCGAGCTCGCTACGAAAAGAACGGTCAAATCGACGCCTTGCGAAATATGATCATCGAGGGCAAAGTCATTGACATGATTATCGCAGCGGCGAACATCAAAGCGACCCCCTACGAGTTGCCCTCGTCGTCTACCACCGAAGCCATTGAGTTGGCGATTTCTGGTGACGACGAAGCTGACATTCCGGAAGCCAAGTTTGACGTTCAACCGGACGCTCCGATTCCTGGAGTGACCAACAAGAAAGATTGAACGGAAAGGGCATGTTAGGGCTTTCCTTTTGGCGGCATACTGCGAATGATGTGGTTTCCGCCAATGTGGACGTCTGACTTAACGCGCTTCGCTGGCCGGATTTAATTGAGTTACACCGACCGTTGTTTACAAACTACAAAGGGAACCCGTCATGGATTTGAATCGTTCCGCGTATTCATTTGAACAAGACCCACTCACAGGCATACGTAACTCGTACGCCACGCAGCAGTACCAGCGTCAACGACAAATGACCCTGGGAGATTTGCTCCTTGAAAATCGGATTGTCTTCCTTCAAGGAGAAATTTACACCGGCAACGCCAACGAGTTGGTGATGAAACTGTTGTACTTGCAGAGCGAAAACAAGAAGAAGGACATCCACTTCTATATCAATTCGCCGGGTGGAGATGTGATCGCGACGCTAGCGATTTACGATGTGATGCAAATTCTAAATTGTCCGGTTGCGACGTATTGCGTCGGACAAGCGGCGAGCGGTGCAGCAGTTCTACTGGCCGGTGGCACCAAGGGAAAACGTTTTGCACTGCCGAATTCTCGGGTGATGATTCACCAACCATACGGTGGTGTCTCGGGACAAGTCAGCGACATCGAAATCCAAGCTGATGAAATCCTACGAAACCGCGCCGTGATCAACGAAATTCTCGCGAAACATACTGGCAAAACCGCCGATACGATTGCTCGCGATATGGACCGAGACTTGTTTTTAACTGCCGAACGGGCCAAGGAATATGGGCTCGTCGATGAAATCACCATTCGCCAAGACCGTCCTGAAGATTCAGACGAATAGTTGGCCTTTGGATTTTCACTCGTTTCCCCTTTTTGATTCGCACATTAGATGGAGTTGTACTGAAATGGCCTACGTTCCTTATGTTGTTGACAATACTGGACGCGATGAGCGGGTTTACGATATCTACAGCCGCCTGCTGAAGGACCGCATAATTTTCCTGGGAACTCAAGTGACGGCAGAACTTGCCAACTCACTGGTTGCTCAAATGTTGTTTTTGCAATCCGAAGATCCCAAAAAAGACATTCACTTGTACATCAATTCTCCGGGGGGAAGTGTAACCGCTGGGATGGCAATCTACGATACGATGCAGTTTTTGACGTGCGATGTCTGCACCTATTGCATGGGCCAAGCGGCCTCGATGGGAGCCCTGTTGCTCACAGCCGGTGCAGCCGGAAAACGTTTCGCACTCCCCAATGCGTCGATCATGATCCACCAACCTCTTGCCGGAATGCAAGGTACCGCAGAGGAAATCATGATCCACGCCAAAGAACTAAAACGAATCAAACGCCGCATGAACGAAATCATGCTGCATCATACGGGCCATACCCTCGACAAAATCGAGAAGGATACGGATCGCGACAATTTCATGTCCGCCCATGAGGCAAAGGAATACAACTTAATCGACCGCGTGGTCTCCAGCTTGCGAGAAACTCAGGGTGAACAAGCCGGCTAGTCGCGGCGGGAATATTGATTGGTCCTGCGAACGCTTGTTCTTTTATTTCAACGAATTGGACGTGCCAATCATTTTTGACTGAGATCAATCCTGACGGATTGGAAAGCCGATCGCTAAATTTAATTGAGGTTTTTTTAGATGAATTTTCCCCATACCTATCGTGTGCAAGGTTCGGCAGAGGCTGCTGGTTTGGTGAAGCTGTCGTGCGATAATTTACCGGCCTTAAACTCGGCACCTCCTGCCCAATTCGGCGGACCTGGAACCGAGTGGTCCCCCGAAGACCTCTTAGTCGCCGCCGTGGCCGACTGCTTTATTCTGTCCTTCCGCGCTATCGCTGCGGCTTCAAAATTCGAGTACCAAACAATTGACGTTTCGGTAGTTGGGACTTTGGATCGAGTCGAACGCGAAATGCTGTTCACCGATTTTAAGGTACACGCAAAATTGAGCGTCGCTGGTGGAGTTGATCAATCAAGAGCACTGCGGCTCTTAGAGAAAGCCGAACAGACCTGTTTGATCACCAATTCTTTGAAGGCACCGGTCCACCTGGAAACCGAGATCGTCGCGGTCTAGGCGTTGACAAATTTTTCAACGCTGTATGCCATTTACGTGCCGAATCGGTATGCGCCTCGTGTCAGCGTATTTTATAATGTGATCGTTGGTTTCCCTTTTAATGATCGAGTTTAACGAGCCCAACCATGCCCAATGCAAATTTCACATCGCGAACCGAGGAAACCATTCAAGGACTCAAAGAGTCGGGACAACTCAAGCCATTCTACGATGTTGCCTCTCCAATGCGAGCCGTCGTCAACATCAAGGGCAAGGGAGACGTGCTCGTTCTCTGTGCCAATAACTACCTCGGGCTGGCCGATCATCCTGAAGTCATTGAGGCTGGAATACAAGGTCTGCGCGATTACGGAGCGGGGACCGCTTCGGTCCGCTTTATCTGCGGGACCCTGGACTGCCATCGCCAGCTAGAGGATACAATCGCCAAATTCGTTGGAACGGAGGCATCTTTGACCTACGTCAGTTGTTGGAACGCCAACGAAGCATTGTTTCCAACTTTGGTCGGCCCCGAAGACGCGATCCTTTCCGATGAACTCAACCATGCTTCGATCATTGACGGCATGAAGTTGATGACAAAAACCGTGACCAAAAAAGTCTATAAACATTCGAATCTCAACCAACTTGAGGAACAGCTTCGCGAAACACTGCAGCACAAATGTCGTTGGGTCGTTACTGACGGGGTCTTCAGCATGGAAGGAGACGTCGCTCACTTGCCGGAACTCGTCGAATTATGCAATCGGTACGAAGCGATGCTTGTGGTCGATGACTCGCACGGTATCGGCGTCTTAGGAAAAACAGGTCGTGGTACTCCTGAACACTTCGATTTATTTGGAAAGATCGACGTTCTGACTGGGACTCTTGGCAAGGCATTGGGAGGCGCAGCGGGTGGCTACATCGCTGCATCGCAACGCGCAATCGAAGTCCTAGAACAACGGGCTCGACCAAGTTTGTTTTCAAATGCGCTGCCAGCGACCGTGGCTTACAGCGCCAAGAAAGCGATTGAAATCGTGGACGCCCATCCAGAAATCGTTGCGAAATTGCATGGAAACGTGGCGAAATTTAGAGTAGGCTTGAAAAATCTGGGCTTTGAATGCACTGACAGCCCAACTGCAATTATTCCAATCATGATCGGCGACGAGGCAGAGGCGATTCGCAAGTCCAAACGCCTTTTCGAAATGGGGATTATGATCATCGGCTTCGGGTTCCCCGTCGTTCCAAGGGGCGAGGCCCGATTGCGACTTCAAGTGTCGGCGGCTCTTGAAAACGAACACGTCGAGCGGGCGCTCGACGCATTTGCGAAACTCTAACAGGGCGGTGAGGTTTTTCCTTCAATGATTGACTTGAGAAGTGACACCGTCACCCAACCTTGCGCCGCAATGCGACAGGCAATGGCCAATGCTGAGGTTGGCGATGACGTGATTGATGTCGATCCGACCACCGCTCGGCTTCAGGCAAAAATCGCCGAGATGCTGGGAAAGGAGGCCGCTATGTTCATGCCTTCAGGGACGATGACCAATCAAGCTGCCGTGCGATTGCATTGTCAGCCCGGAGATGAAATGATCTGCGAAGAGGGCTGCCATATTTACAACTATGAGCAAGGCGGATTTGCTCAATTGTCCCTGGTCATTCCACGTACCATTCGCGGAACCCGAAGTCAGTTCCAGGTTGAGGATGTTGCCGACTTGATTCGTCCCGATAACGAACATGCTGTTCGCACCCGACTATTATCATTGGAGAATACTCATAATCGCGGCGGGGGAGTCATCCTGCCGTTGGAAAATGTGCAGGCTCTTTGCAGATGGGCTCGGGATAATGGTTTGGCAACCCACTTGGATGGCGCTAGGTTGTTTAACGCGGTGGTGGCCACGGGTGTGGCGGCTGAAGAGTGGGCCAAGGAATTTGATACCGTCAGCGTCTGTTTTTCAAAAGGTCTGGGAGCTCCCGTAGGGAGTGCGTTAGCCGGTCCTCGCGATATGCTGGAGCGTTTGCGTCGTATTCGCAAACTTTTTGGAGGTGCAATGCGGCAGTCTGGCATCATTGCTGCCGCTGCGCTTTATGCGTTAGAACACAATGTCGAGCGACTGGCCAAAGACCACGAAGCGGCCCAGATCATTGCCCAAGCGTTACAAAATCAATGCCCGCAGTTTGAACTTGATCCGCGAAAAGTGGACACGAACATTGTGATCTTTAAGGTCAACCTATCAAACGTCTCAGCAGCAAAATTTTGCGAAGTTGCCAAAAAAGCGGGGGTTTGGTTGCTGCCCTTCAGTCGTGTTCATGTCCGCGCGGTGACACACTTGCACATTTCCCAAGATGACGCATTCCGAGCAGCGGCCACGTTAACGCAACTGCATGAGCAATTGGCGTCTGGAAAAATCGGATAAGACACTTCTTATGGAAACCATCGTCCTGTGCTTTCCTGTTACCGATGAACAAATCGCCCAAATCAAGCGGTCTGCCCCGGATTGTAATGTGATCTTCGCCGAGCAACACAAAATTGCCGAGCGGATTTTTTCGGCGACAATTTTCTGTGGCCACGCCAAGGTCCCCATTGACTGGGAAGCAGTCGTGCGAGCTGGACGATTGCGGTGGATTCAATCGACAGCGGCAGGCCTCGATCATTGTCTTGTCCCCGCAGTGATTAGATCGGAAATTGTTGTCTCCGGTTCAGCAGGCTTGTTTTCGCGCCAAGTCGCCGAGCATACTTTGGCGCTGTTGTTAGGGATGTTGCGAGGTTTGCCAAGTTTTTTTCATGCTCAATCTCGCCGGGATTATGAACGTTTGCCGACCAATGAAATTCAGGGGCACCGAATCGGAATCTTGGGTTTTGGTGGGAATGGCCAAAGGATTGCCGAATACCTGCTTCCTTTTCGCCCAAAGGCGGTGATGGCAACCGATTTCTTTGCAAGTCAACTTGATTTTCCCGGTGTCGAAATCGTTGATCCACAAAAAACGAATGAAGTTTTTTCGAACTCCGACATCGTGATTTGCACCCTTCCATTACTCGACGCGACGCGACTATCGATTGGAAGTCAACAATTTAATGCAATGCCTAACGGGGCTTGGTTTGTTAATGTCGGGCGAGGACAGCTAATCGACGAAACCGCCTTGGTGGCGGCCTTGGATTCCGGAAGGCTTTCCGGAGCTGCAATTGATGTTGCATTTGATGAACCTCCGGCGGCAAATAGCCCTCTGTGGAAAGCTGGAAACTTGTTGATCACTCCACACGTTGGCGCTCAATCGCGATTTCGAGTAGCAGACACGGTTCAGTTATTTTGTGACAATTTAGGCCGCTGGCAACGCGGGGAACCGTTGTTGAACTTGGTCGATAAATCCCTGGGATTCTGCCAGCTTGATCGACGTTTACCAAGAGATTGGCCTCAGCAGCGATTTTCCTGAGCTTCAAATTTAAAAAAAATTCCGCAAACGGTTAACTTAATTGATGCTGGCTGAGCACTCCTAAGACAACCTTGCGATTTTCTTACGAAAGTCCGTTTTTGCGGAATGAATTCGGATTTTTGCGGGACAGATCGAGTTTTTTTAAAAACAAAGGGCTGGACCGATTGCTCCCTTGCTTCGTATCATGGAATGTGAGGCAAATTTAGTTTCTAGTGGATCATCCGTTGTCAGAATCTCCGACCGAATTACTACAGACGCGAACCGGCGACCGCCTGCAATTAACGCAAACCTCCGGTCATGAGTTCGAACTTGGTGGCAACATCGAGTTGACACAACGCTACTCCGATATCATCGGTGAAAAGCGGATGAGCTGGACAACGCATTTGCAGTTGATTCGCGAACTGGGCTCTGGCGGACAAGGGAAGGTCTTTTTGAGTGAACGTCGGGGCGCTGATGGATTTACACTTCCTGTGGCGCTTAAAATATTTTCACCCGATCGGTATCGGACCCCAGAAGACTATGACGACGACATGATGCGAGTCGGAAAAGTCGCCGGATGTGTCGCTGGAATCCAACACGACAATTTACTGCAAGTTCAAAATTTCTTGGACCGCAATCGGATTCGCATGATGGTCATGGAATGGGTTGAGGGCTATGACTTGCGCCGCCTGATGACCCCCAAATTTTATGGCTACATTAAGGAGCGTTTTTCGGCCAAACAATGGCATCGGATGAACGACGTGTTGGTTACGGCCGGTCCTGAGCAGCCACGATTTAAACCGGGAGTGGCGATTGCGATTATTCAAAGTTGTCTGAGCGCCTTGGCGGCCTTGCATCGACATGGCATCGTCCATGCCGACATCAAACCTGCAAATATCATGCTAAAGCAATCGGGGCAAGCAAAAATTATCGATATTGGTTCGGCGTTTTCGATTTCGGAACCCCCAGCCCGCCGAGCTTGCACACCAGCCTATGCGGCGCTCGAAGTTTTAGAGGGAAAACGCAGCACACCTTCGTCAGACCTGGCGAGCATTGGCTACGTCACCGTCGAGCTCCTTTCGGGACGCTCAATGTTTTCGAACGCGACAGATTTCGCGAGCGTATTCAGTCTCAAGAAAAACTTGATCAACGAATTGCCCAAGATCATGCCGCGAGAGGTCGCCACGAACAGTTTGTTGATGGGCTTTGTCGAAGGGCTCGTCGCACCAAACCCTGATGACCGCTACGGGAGTGCAGAAGAAGCGTTGCTGGTTGAGGACGGGGCCGCTGCATTCCTGAGGCAATTAGTCAAGGGGGACATGGCCAGCGTCTACGAAAACGACCTGCGCATCTGGATCGAAGAACTCCTCGAAATCGACGCTGGCTACGAAGAGTGATTCGCCGGACCTCTCCAGAATTCGTTGCTCAGGCCCAGTCGAGCCCGGTGGTCTTTTTGAGACGTTCTTGGAAATTGCCCAAGAGGCCACCAATGACGTCCCACTTAAGAGCGCGGCGGACTTCAATGTCCCCCTGCTGATTTACTCGCACAATCGAATCTGGTTGAACACCGGCTGATTCGAAGTCGGCGTCATGTAATTCGCCGTCATTGATGACATTTAACAGCGTCGCTCCGGTCATTTCGATAAATTTCATAAGCCTACTACTTGCCTTAATCGCCGCTCTTGACTCAAATCCTAGTGCAATGTCACAACGTTTTTTGACGCACGACACTTGGGAGGTATCAACCAGCCTGACCTGTGTAAGCCGGAATTTTACCCTTCAGAACAAATCGTCTGGACGGGAAACATTTTGCTGTGACTTTGCACTGCGGGAGTTCTCCAATCTGCCCCGCTCTAATAAGTTTAACCCAAATTGTTTCTTAAGTCTTCAGTAGATCGCAAAGAATCACCTTGAACACACCCGCCCAGCAATGCCCAAACGGGCCTCCAAATGAAATTGTAGAGTTAATTGTTGGACTGGAGGATCAACAAGTCCGATTGGATCAATTTCTGGCAGCAAAGCTCGCGTCGTTCAGTCGTGCTCGGTTGCAAACCGTGATTCGCAAGCAACTTGTAACCGTCGATGGCCAAACTGGGAAACCATCGATGCGACTCTCAGCCGGCCAAATTATCTTGATTCACATTCCCGAACCAACACCCAGCGGTCCAATTCCTGAAGAAATTCCGCTGGACGTTGTCTTCGAAGATGAGCACATGGTGGCGATCAACAAACCACCTGGAATGGTCGTTCATCCCGCCAAGGGGCATTGGGCCGGAACGCTAGCCGCTGCTTTGGCCTTTCATTTCAAATCACTGTCCGAGATTGGCGGTCCGACTCGGCCTGGCATCGTACATCGACTGGACCGCGACACATCCGGTTTGATCTTGGTCGCCAAACATGATGTCGCGCATGCCGCATTGACCGAACAATT
Organism: Pirellulaceae bacterium; assembly: GCA_019636375.1. GTDB lineage: Bacteria > Planctomycetota > Planctomycetia > Pirellulales > Pirellulaceae > BJ22. The sequence continues at coordinate 1,008,742 of JAHBXS010000001.1, forward strand.
CGAGCATCGTCGAATCGTCAAAGAATACGTTGCCATCGTCTCACCTTCTCCTGACCGGGATCGAGATGTGATCGACAAACCAATCGGTGTTCATCCCTACCAAAGGGAAAAAATGGCAATCCGTGAGGGGCATCCTACGAGTCGTCCTGCCGTCACCGCGTATGAAGTGCAGGAACGTGTTGGAGGTTTTGCATGGCTTAAGCTGTTTCCAAAAACCGGGCGAACACATCAAATCCGCGTCCATCTCGCATCCATTGGGACGCCCGTATTGGCAGATAAGCTGTACAGTGGGCGCTCGCGATTTTTAAGGGGTGAATTGACACGAGATGAGACAGACGACATGGTCCTGCTGGGCCGTCAAGCTCTACATGCTCATCGCCTGCAACTGATCCATCCGGTTTCAAGGGAACCGCTTGAATTCTTCGCTCCAATTCCTGCGGATTTACAAAACACATTCGATGCGATCAAAACAATTCGATTGGGGCAATCTGATTAGGTGACTTAACAGACCACGAAAATCGACGCCAACATCGATTTCTCGAACGGTTCCAACAAAAAAACCCGGCGTTACGGCCGGGTTTTTGATCAGTCATTTGGAGCAAAGCTCCCGAGTTTTATTCTTAAGGCAACTATTGCGGGCCGGCGAATTCACCTCGGCGACGTTCAAGTTGCGATTGCAATCGTTGCACGATACTGCTGTGCATTTGACTGACGCGACTTTCGCTCAGGTCCAAAGTGGCCCCGATTTCCTTCATCGTTAGCTCTTCGTAGTAGTAGAGAATGATGATCAGCCGCTCGTTGCGATTCAAGCCTTTCGTGACCAGCCGCATCAAGTCTGCTTTTTGAATGCGGCGTGTGGGGTCTTCCCCTTTGCGGTCTTCCAGAATGTCGATTTCGCGAACATCTTTGTAGCCGTCAGTCTCGTAACATTTTTTGTTTAGGCTCACCAGATTTACCGCGCTGGCGTCGAGCATCATGCGTTCAAGTTCTTTGACGGCCAAACCCATATGTTCGGCGAGTTCTTGCTCGGTGGGAGCACGGCCCATTCTGTTCTCGAGCTGCTTGGTTGCCTCGTTCAACTTGCTGGCCTTTGATCGAACCAAACGCGGCACCCAATCCATTGTTCGTAGTTCGTCAAGCATGGCGCCGCGAATCCGCGGAACACAGTAAGTCTCAAATTTGACCCCACGTTCCATATCGAAAGCTTCGATGGCATCCATCAAACCGAAGACACCTGCCGAAACCAAATCATCGAGCTCTACGCCGTCAGGCAATCGTTGCCAAATCCGTTCCCCGTTGTACTTAACCAGTGGAAAATACTTTTCCATAAGCCGGTTGCGTAAATCGTTGTTACTAGGGTCCTTCTTGTATTGAATCCAAACTTCTTGAATATCTTCCGAGACTTGGGCTGCAGTCGCCATGCAATCCTCCGTGATTGTTGCGAGTTTATTTTCGATCAATGACATCGGCCATCGACTTGATCATCCTGATAGGCTCAGCCGAGAAAGAGCTTAAGTAGTTTTGCCAAGAAACCACTTGTCCTTCTCAACTGGGGTGCTGAATATCAAAACCAGCAAGTCCGCGTCAATGAAATTTTTACAACTTTTAAAAAATTATTTCTGACGTTACTCGGCCGGCGCATTCCGGTGTATTTCGGGTTTCGACCAAGTCGCACTGCGGACTTGAGATTAATTTCGATAAACAGAAGTTTTTTTGGGAAAGCGGACAGAAATTTGGGGGCGGAAGCTTACATGAAGAAGAGAGACTTTTCAAAATTGCTGACTTTGTTGCTCCAATGGCGAATTTTTCGAATTGGTCGTTTTTACGGAACGACCGTGTCATGATTCAGTATCTCTACGGTGAACCGCTGAGATTTTGGAGTTTCTTTGTTATCACGTCATGATAGGAAAAATGGACGTTCATTCCTTGAACGTGCGGTAAAATTTGAATGCCTCAGATGCTCAATTGACAGATCAAAAGCGAGTCGGTCAGGCGGCTGTTTGAGAACCTTTGCCTTTAGGAAGATCGCCGGGCGTGATTTCAGCAATCATGTTCAAAAGGGCAGGGCTGGGAACCTCCTCCTCGCTGAGAACCACGACGCGAGGGTGAATTTCAGCCACCGTTTTTTTAACAACTTCTGCAATTGTCGAACTGACGAGCAAAATTGGACGATGGCCGAAACTCATCAGATGGTGAGCACCTGATTGAACGGCCATTCGTAAGTTGCGTTGAATCGATGAATTGAATTTGGGTGGCATCGCCAATCCACCATCGCGTTCTACCAACGAACCTTCAAGCGAGTCGGTTAGGTCGTCGGCGATTCCAAAACAAGTAATCCTTCCGTCGGGCCCCAACAATCGTTGGGCCGTGTGCCGCTGCAACGACTCCCTGATTTCTCGGACTTGGGCGCGTTGGTCTCCCGCATGTCCCTTAGTTTCATGCAGGCACTCCAAAATTAGATGCATCGGGCGAAGAGCAATTCCCTCTCGCAATAGTTGCCGGAACGTCTTTTGCAATTGGCCAATGGAAATGATTTCTGGAACCGTATCAGCCACCAGCCGAGGAAATGTCTTTTTTGTCTCTTCGATGAGTTCGTTGGTTGCATCCCTAGTCAAGAGTTGATCTGCGTGTTCGCCCACCAGCCAACGCATCGTCTGTACCAACACAGCGGTAGGATTGAGTACCTGGGTACCCGGCGGAAGTGACTCGGGGTCCTTGATCCCCCAAACGGCATAAGGTGCCCAGTCAAAATTCGCTCTCTTTTCGCCAACGGGAAATGTGTCACGAGTGTAAATATAAAGTTGCTGTTCCTTTTCGACTTTCCCTTCCATCACGACGTTCCCATCGAGAAGAACGCGGAAAAAATCTCCTGGCATTTGCAGGTTATCCCGTATTCGCACCTTGGGAAGAACAATTCCCAATTCTCCGGCGATTTCGCCCCGAAGTTTGCTGATTTCGCCAACAAGGTTATGACCCGGTTGAGGACCACATAATGAAAGTAATTGAACTCCCAACTGGAGCTCAATTTGATCGGTTTCTAAAAAACGCTCGATCTTGGGTTCTTTAGCTACAGGTTTCGCTTCCCGCGATTGGGCTACCTTCTGTTGTTGCTCGCTACGAGAAACCGTGGAACCGATAACCACCAAAAATCCGCCCATCGTCCAAAGTGGAATCGCTGGCAAGTTTGCCATAGGAAGAATGAATAGAAAAGCTGCGGCAGACCACATTGCCCAAGGGGAACTCAATAATTGAGAAATCGAGTCCTTCGGCAAATCGGATTCGTCTGTCCCGCGTGTGATCAGCAAGCCTGCCGCGACACTGATCAAAAGTGCCGGAAGCTGACTCACCAGTCCGTCACCAATCGTTAGCCGAGTAAACACTTCACCGGCCTGACTCAAGCTCATTCCGCCAATCAGACCCTGTGCAATCCCGCCAACAATGTTGATCCCGGTGATCACAACTCCGGCAATAGCATCGCCTCGAACATATTTACTGGCACCATCCATCGAGCCTTGAAAATCGGCGTATTGCACCAGCTCGCGGCGGCGGCGTTGTGCTTCTTCAAAAGTGATTGCTCCGCTATTGAGGTCAGCGTCGATGGCCATTTGGCGACCTGGCATCGAATCGAGAGCGAACCTTGCGGCAACTTCCCCGATTCGAGTTGCCCCCTTGGTGATCACCAAAAACTGCACAACGAACAAAATCAAGAAGATGATCGCGCCCACAATGATGCTATCGGCAGCGACAAACTGAGCGAATCCATTGATCATTTGCCCCGCAGCCGCTTCTCCCGCCGACGCTCCTTGGGACAGAATCAAACGGGTCGTTGCTACATTCAACGACAATCGTAACAATGTTGAAATCAGAAGGAGAGCTGGAAAGACTTTCAGCTCAAGCGGTGTTTTCACAAAAACCGTTGCCAGCAACAGTACTACCGCCAGCCCGAGATTGGCTGCCAGCATCAAGTCCATCAACCAAGTCGGCAATGGAAAATAGATCACTAACATTGACAGCAACATGATTGCTGGCAATGCAAGCTGGAAAATTACTTTTGTCGAAGGTCGCTCCATCAACCGTCGCTTTCACGGAAATCAGATTTTTTTGGAATTTTTGGCAGATTGGCTCAAGTTTCAACACCCGAGCGGGCAGACGGTATCCGAATTTCTGACCCACGTCCAGCCGAAGTTCTTAGAAATCAACGTTTCGGCGTTTCTAGCGGGCTCGAATCGAGATGGTCTGCTGAAAATGAAAAACACCTCATTTTTCGAGCTACTCAGGTTTAACTGAACCAAACCACGCTGGCCGTAAAGCCGTGGATGAAGTTTCTGGAGTTCACGGCCCCAACTTCTCCTGCTGCAAAAAAACCTGCGACGGGGATTTTTCCCAGTTGCTGTTGGATCAACGCGGCATCATGGTGAGGGTCCGGAAAAAGATTCAATCCTCGACCGTTACACGTGAATACCAACCCTGCGGCGGGAACAGCCGGAGCCCATTCAGAAAGGCTCGCCTTCAAGAGTTGCCGCAAATCGAAGTCGGCTGAGTTGTCATCGCGCAAATGAAATTGGACCGTTTGACCGACTCTCAAAAAGTCATTGACAACGATCACGCCTTCCATCTGATTGACCTGCATCACGTTGCGAATCAAAAAATCGCCGTAACCGAATTTTTCGCGGTATTCTGAAATGGCGACTCCTAAATGAAGCCCATTTTGCAGAATTCGTTGTTCTGTGGTCGGCAGTTCTTGGTAGACTTTCAAGAATTGTTCCACCGCTGGATGCCCCCCTAACTCAAAAATCTGATTCCGTTCGGCCTTGGTGATGACCAAAGGATGGCCGATGGGGCGGCACCCCTGTGAAACGACCGTCGCGACGGTTGTCTGCGTGTCAAGAACAATGATCGCGGCGCCATGATTGACGATTTGCCGGTTGATGATCAATCGCGTATCGCCTGGCGAATTTGCAGCACTCGCCATTCCTCCAGAAACTTTTAATCCTGGGTGCTCCTCATTGAGGCGGTTCAGGAACAGATCCATCGGAAACGTAAACGGATCAGCAAGCGCAATTAAAAATCGATGGCTGGCACTGCCAGCATCGCCGACTTGATCAAGAAGGCTCGGGAAGCCCGCAAAAGCTGCCCCTTCATTAGTTCGTTGGTATTGAAGATGAACAACTTCGGGCCGACAATCCTCGAAACGAGCCGCCCAAACTACCAGAGCGACCGTCTCTTCAAGTTCCCATTCGTTGCAAATGGTCGCCATCGAGTCGCAACCAGCCATGGCTGCATCCGGATAGGCCAACACCGCTTCGGTTAACCCCTCGGCCATTGCTTCGTCATCCGCATGGCCAGAATAGAACCATATAACGAGATTTGGTTCCTGCAAACCATCCCGCATTTTCGCGAGGCATTCTCGCACGGCTTGTGGGAAATCGCGATGAGTGGAATGACACGTAAAAAACTGATTCATTTGGCTTGGCATCAGGACACTTGAAGGATTCAGATCGCTCTCTAGCATAACAGCTAGCATCATCTCGTGGCACCGCCTGCGTCCGCAAGTCCAACTTTCGGCCAATACAATTTGAATGTCGGCCAAAGAAATACCCGACTCAGGGACCTCCGTTTAAAATTTCCTGCACCAACTCGAATCATTGAGAGAGGACATCGCACCCTATTGAATCGAGGGCATTTTTTGCCCTTGGTAGACAAGTGCGGGTCGGTTAAATTCAGGACCTGCATTGGAGAAAAAATAGAATGTCATTTACCTTAGCATCCATCGCCGAGACCATCGGCGGTCAACTTTTTGGGCCCGCTGAAATTCCCGTTACCGGCGCGGCGTCCATCGCCCATGTGCGCCCCGGCGAAATCACCTTCGCTACAAATGAACAGAACTGGAAAAATTGCCTTACCAGCCTCGCCACTGCCGCCATCGTCCCCTGCGATTCACCAATTGATGAACGACTGCCGACCATTCATGTTGCAGACCCTGAAAAGGCCTTCATCGAAATCGCCAAATTGTTTCGAGCCCAAGTCGCAAGGCAACCCATTGGTCAAAGCCCACGAGCCAGCATTAGCCCCACTGCTAAAATTGCGGCCAGTGCCTCGATTTATCCGGGGGCCTTTATCGGAGAAGGGGTCGAAATTGGCGAACGCTCGCGGATCATGCCCAACGTTTCGATTATGGAAAATTGTCGTATTGGCAATGACGTTACTATTTTCCCCAATGCGGTTTTGTATGAAAACACCGTGGTTGGTGATCGCTGCTTGATTCATGCTGGAGTCGTGTTGGGGGCCTTTGGTTTTGGGTATCGAACACACGCGGGACAACATCACCTATCTCAACAACTGGGCAACGTCGTTTTGGGAACCGATGTCGAAATCGGAGCCAACACGACGATTGATCGCGGCACTTACGATTCTACGACGATTGGCGATGGAACGAAAATTGACGATCAAGTCATGATTGGCCACAACACACAAGTTGGCAAACACAACCTGTTTTGTTCACAAGTGGGTATCGCCGGGAGTTGCCGCACTGGGGATTACGTGGTGATGGCAGGGCAGGTCGGTTTGGCTGACCATTTGGAGATCGGTGACCATGTTGTCTTGGGAGCCAAAGCGGGTGTGATGCACTCCATCGAACCCAACCAGCATTATCTTGGAGCGCCGGCGATGCCGATTCGAGAGCAGTTGCTGATTTTTGCGTCGATGCAAAAGCTCCCCGAATTGCGGCGCGCGGTTAGCAAGTTAACCAAACGAATCGAAGAACTACAACGAACCGCCGCAACCACTCAATCCACACCAACAGACACTAGTCACGATCAACGCGAAGCCGCATGAGGTGCCGCATGAACGAAGGCATGTCTAATTCTTTAGAATCGCCCGAAGTCTTTGGTCTCGTTGCCGGCTGGGGACACTACCCGCTTGAGGTCGCGCGGCGATTGAAAAGCGCAGGCAAGCGAGTCTGCTGTGTGGCATTGGCAGGACACGTCAGCGACGACCTCAAACAATGGTGCGATAGCTACCAGGTTTTTGGGCTGGGTCGGATGGGAGCTCAAACTAAATTTTTTCGCCGGCATGGGGTTCGTCGAGCGACGATGGCGGGAAAAGTCTTTAAGACGAAGCTACTTGAGCGATTCTCATTCATTCGCCATCGACCAGATTGGCTGTTTTTGAAATACTTCTACAAGCAATTTGTGACGGGGACCGAAAATCGCAACGACGATACGATGCTGTTGACGGTCACTCGTCTTTATCAAGATAGAGGAATTGAATTCGTGCCAGCAACTGATTTTGTTCCAGAGCTTTTGATCCAAGAAGGTGTTCACACCCGCCGAATTCCCACAGCGGCGCAACGTCAAGATATTCGATTTGGTTGGGAACTGGCCAAAGCCATGGGCGGACTGGACATTGGCCAAAGTGTCGCCGTCAAAGGACGTGCGATTTTGGCGGTCGAAGCCATCGAGGGGACCGATGAATGCATTCGACGCGCCGGGACCTTATGCCCCGCCGGAGGATTTACGGTCGTAAAAGTCGCAAAGCCACAACAAGACCTTCGCTTTGACATGCCAACGATCGGTGAAGGGACGATTCGGACAATGGCAGAAGCCAAAGCGTCCGTCCTCGCAGTCGAAGCCAACATGACTATTTTCCTTGAACAAGAGCGAGTTCTTAAACTAGCTGATTCACTGGGAATCGCAATCATCGCTGTCAAGGACCAATCTCAAACATTGCCGATCAACGAAACAACCGCCCAATCGGCATGAATCAGCGCGGTCATTCACGCCAATCGGCAAATCGATTAGACTAAGGTCATTCGTCGATTCCTCAAACTCTCTGGGTAGCCAATGCCCCTGCGAAACATCGTCATTATCGCCATCTCGGCCATCATCGCGATCGCCTGCTATTCGGTGACCTCCAAGTCGCGATACGCAAACCTGTATACCGAAGCGATGGATATCGTCATGAAGGAAGGTTTACTTCCCGCCGACGAACAAACTCTGTTCGACGATTCGATCAAGGGAATGCTGCAAGGGTTTGACCGCGATACGGCCTACTACCGAGGCGACTCGTTCAAAAGCCTCCAAGAAGGCCTTAATCAGCGTTTCGATGGAGTCGGTATGCACATGGATACCGACGAGGCAACGAACCGCCTAGTCGTCTTGGCCCCGATGCCCGGAGGTCCGGCATGGGCTGCTGGCCTAAAACCAGGAGACGAACTTCTTTCTGTCGATGGAAATCCGATCAATGTCGGCGCGCGGCGCGATGCTGTCGATTTGATTCGAGGTCCTTCGGGCTCTTTTGCAAATATTACCGTCAATCGAGACGGGAAGGAAATGTCGTTTAGCGTTGAGCGTCGGGGAATCCCGGTCCGCTCGGTCCAGGGAGATTGGTTTAATCCCGATGGAACATGGGATTTTCGCCTTAAATCCAATCCACGGATCGGATACATCCGCATCGTTCAGTTCGGAGAAAACACGGCCAAGGAATTCGCCGACGCGACGAATCAAATTGTCGGGCAAATAGACGGACTGATCATTGACGTTCGAAACAATCCTGGCGGCTTGCTCCCGTCAGTAACTGAAATTTGCGATAAATTCCTTCCCGCAGGCGCTCCGATTGTCGAGATTCGCGGGCGCGAAGAACGGGTAAAAGAACGTTACACTGCCAGCAAGGCGGCCAAGATTCCAGAGAGCTTGCCCGTCGTCATCTTGATCGATCGCCGCTCGGCAAGTGCCAGTGAAATTTTGGCGGCCTGCCTGCAAGACAACGGCCGAGCGGTCGTGGTCGGCGAACGCTCATTCGGAAAAGGGACCGTGCAAAATCTCATCATGCTGCAAAATGGCCGGAGTGCAATTAAATTGACCACAGCCAGCTATTGGCGTCCCAACGGAAAGAACATCGATCGCCCCAGTTCGCGAAATATGAAACGCGAAGATTGGGGCGTTTCGCCATGCGTTGGAAATGAAATACCGGTGACCGCAGTCGAGTCAGCAAACCTCTATCGCCGACGTCACCTTCGAGATCTAGCCGGAATTCATGAACATTTTAATTTCCAGCCCAAACCGACGTACTTCTGGATGCAACCTGTAAGTTCGGAGGACATGGCTGAAGAAGCCCTAGAGGAAGGCAATGGCGACGCCGAACGCGACGCCGCTCTCGATACGAAGAATTCCCCTGAACCGACTAATGCAGCGGACACCCCGCCGCGCCTTTCCGAGTTTACCGATCATGCACTTGAACGAGCCATCCAAGTCATTCGCGAACACTCCCAGTCAATTCACTGAAAACTTAATTGGCAATCGATTCGTCAGATACAATAGCGCCACGAAGTCATACAAGGCGTGAGTCACTGTCGGGGTCACCCATGAGCCTGTCAGGATCATCAGGAGCCCCAGATAACATCCAATTCCTGCAGCAAGAACCGCGTAAGTCGCGCTTAAATAATGGCAAATTCCGAACGCGAGTGACGCCACGAGAAGTGCGAGCCAACGCCCATAAGGTTCGCCCATCAAATACTCAATCCCACCTTGAAGCGCCCACCGAAAAAGAAGCTCTTCTCCTAGCCCCGCCATTACGGCAATGATCAACAGTTTCCAAATAGGCATTTCGTCAAACAACGGGACCACACGGAACTTGACCAAATCTGCCAATTGCTTTATTTGCGGCGACGAGCTGTATTGCATCGCAAATAATAAGACCAAACAAGGAACTGTCGCGACGACTCCCCAAAGAGTTGCAAGTACCCAGTTGTCGCTCAGCCATTCTAGGTTGAGCGGTTGATTTCGATCATAAAGGCCCAGCCACGCTAACCCAAGCGCGCCAACAATGAGCATCCCTTCTACGAAAACAACCGACGCGAACAAATCTCTCCCTCTCATTTCCTTCGAACCAAATTCTTGTGACAATTCAAGATCTCCGTTGACTGGCGTACATGTGCCCCGAAGGGAATGAAAACTTTTACCCTCGGTTCGTGAAATTTTCAACGGAGAGTCATTCTCGATGCTCGAAATCAGTAGTCGGAAGTAGAAGTCCAATTCCATTTTTAGAGTTCTTAATTCATCAATTCACACAATTTACCATCAATATTGCGATGAAAATGATTGGTTTAGTGATCTTGCATGGCCAGTTGGTTTTTGAGACTATTGAGCACCATTTTTGTCGATCAACCGCGAATTCGATTGGTAACCGTTCACGGAAAGACCAGTTACGTTGCTTTTCACTCCGTGAAAAGGCGGATGCACCGCAGGAGCACGCCTCGGCAAACCAATTTGATGTCTGGTTCGCCAAAACGAGAATTTCTAATTTCCAACGACGATCCCGTGAATTGTTACTTCGAATGTCTATGCATTCCTAGATGTAGCCGTCCACTGCTTAGCCAACAGCAGGGCATTTGCCCTGGATTTCGCCCTTTGTCTTATGGATTCGATTTTGGTTGCCTTCCCGACTAATGCTGACTCTCCTGGAAAGAGCATTCTTTTCGGTGGAATTCTTTCCGTAATATTAGGATTGATTTGCAGTTGGCTGAATATTTTGCTTTACCAAATGCATGAGCCATTTTTCGACTCAATGGCTTATCACGAAAAGATGTTCCGCACGATGGTGCAAGCCAAAGAATTAGGTTGGTGGGCCGCATTAAGCGAAACGTTTACGGGTGATCATACGTCTTTTATGCCCGTGATGATCGCGGCCCTTTTAGGCCAAATCATGAATCCGTCTCGATTGATTGGGGTGTGGATCCAAGTCGCCGAAGTGGCCATCTACTTGTGGACGCTCGATGCTTACTGCCGCAGAGTTTGGCGGTTTGATCTCAACCAACGGTGCTTGGTGTTGGCAAGTTTTTCCAGTTTGGCTTGTGTGTTTTTCACCAACGGAGGCCTTTCAGATTTTCGCATGGATTTCTCATTGGCGCTGTTGTATGGGGCTGCGGGTCTGCGTTGCTTGATCGCGCGACACTCCACTCACCTAATTGATTTTGTGTGGCTGGGGATAGTGATTGGCCTAGCCTGCCTGTTTCGTGCGACGGCCCCAATTTATTTGCTGGTAGCCCTTGCCCCAATGGCAGTCACGGACCTGTGGGGCTCAGGATTTGTCAAGCGAAGTCGCAGGCATGGATGGTTAGTTGCGATCTCGACCACTGCTTTGCTGGCCGGCTGGTTTTATGTGCTAAACTTCGATTATTTGTACTACTATTATGTCGTTTGGAATACCGATGCGAACGCGAAGTTAAGTCTGCTGGAAAGCTTGATTCACCTTAAAATGGTCAACAAACAATTGGGGATCGGGTTTGTCCTTTGGCTGCTTGGTGGTTTTCTCATCACAAGATTTTATCGAACAGGCGATACAATTGCCGCGCCGGCTCCCGATGTACCTAGAGGTCAATGGATCCGTCTATGCTGGTTGGCTGTAGTTCCACTCATTATTTTGATTGGTCGTCGTATGGGATTGAATCCATTCGTAAGTATGCCCACAGCTATTTTGTTGCAAGCTATCGTCGGCGTTTGGCTTGGAAAGGGAATACTGAATGGGCGGATGGTCCAGACGCGAATGCTTTGGGCGATGCTGCTGATTGCGATCATCGTCTCCATTGGGCGAGGCTACAAAAAACACGCTTTCCCACACGAGGGACTTATGCCGGAGCATCAGAGAATCGTGCGTTTGATGATTGACGACGCTCAGGCTCAAGGGCTCTCTTACGCTCGATTCGCCTCAATCGCGATGATCGATTTTGAAACGGCAAGCCTCCACTCAGTCATCCTTTTCGACCAGTCGCAAGGAGAATTGCGAGGAAAGGACTGGTATGTCGATAACGTGCGACTATCACCGGCCAATGTTTTTAATCTTCCCGCTGTGGATAATTGGCAAAGTATTGAGTCAACCGATGCCAAACGAATAGAACGCCTGGTTGCTCGAGCGGCAAAAGAAATCGAGTACTTGATTGTCCCCACCGCAGAGTCAGCTCGTCAAATTTCGGAGCAGACACGAGAAGTCGTCGTGAATCGATTCGCTCCTGAAATTTTGGCTAAGTTAAAGCAACAAAACGACCAACAGTGGACGCCCATCGCGACAGGCCTCGCGGGAAAAGACGGTCGCACTTACGAACTTTGGCGCAGAAAATAACTGCATTGTCATTAGATTTGAGAGTTTATTGGCTGCCCCAGCAACCTCGGTAATCCAAACTCGACAGTAATCCAAACCGTCCAGTACGCGGCGGCGTCGCTGGGGTATTACGAATTGCCGGTTTGGCGAATCACACACCCATTCGGTTTGCTGGGACTTACGCCTTCCGCGCTACCACCTTTTCACGGAGTGAAAAGCTACTTAGCCGTTCACTCCGTGAACGTGCGTTACGTAGCCGTTCACTCTGTGAACGTGCGCTACGTGGCCGTTCACTCCATGAACGGGCGATCCATGAAGGGAGCTCCGAACCTTACCCGCCCTTGCGAAGTTTTTCGAAATATTGTCGGGCATGTTCGCGTTGAGCCTTTGGCAGTTGTTGGTCTTCCACAGGATCGGATTCCTTCGCCATTGAAGAACGGACCGCTTCGCGAGCTTCGATCACCGATTCGACCTTGGCATTTTCTCCATCGGCTTCACCAGCGACGATCGTTTGCCCCTTTTGCAATTTGGCTTTAACCTGAGTTTTGTAACCCTTGGTTTCGTCTTCTGCGATATCACGTTCGCCGTTGCCGCGACCTTCTCCCTTGGCAAAATCTCCTTTACTTTTTTTCTCACTTTTTCCGTTGCCTTGTCCTTCGCCCTGGCACTCGCCTTTGCATTCGGCGAGGTCCTCTTCGAGGTCACGCAAGGCTTCCATCAAATCTTGGTCCGAGCGGATTTCGTCCATAATTTCGCTCATTCCCTCCAGGGCCTTAATGGCGTCCTGAAGGTCTTGTTCCGACATTCCTCCTCCCTCGCCTTCCTTGCCTTGGGTCGGCTGTTTTCCTTCACCACCCTGGCCGTTTTTGTCGGGTTTATCCCCGGGCTTTTTACCGCCCATGCAGGACTGGCACTTCTTGAGTTGGTCAGCCATTTCCTGCATTTTCTTAATCTGTTGATCTTGCTCTTTGACTTTGTCTAATTTTTCTTGCAATTCAGCCGCTTTTTGGGGGTCGCCTTCTTTGATTGCTTGTTTGATTTTGTCCTCGAGATTCTGTTTGTCTTCTTCGTGTTTTTTGGCGAGTTCATCTACGGCCTTGGCTAATTCGCCTAGATTGTCGGCAAGCTTTTTCATTTCGTTTTCGCTGAGTTTGCCTTCCTTGATTTTTTCTGCCAAGTCTTTGATGACCTTCTGAGCTTTATCGATATCTCCGTCTTTGAAGGCCTCGGCAAGTTCTTTACCAGGCCCAGAGGAAATGTCTTTCAGGCGAGAAAATTCTTTTTTCATTTGCTCGACGTCGGACAGTTTAGATTTTTCTTCGTCGAGTTGCTTTTTGATGTCGTTAAGTTTGACCAGTGTTTCTTTTTTGAGTTCCGAATTGTCGGCCTTGAGCTGATCAAATTCCCGAGCCATAGCTTTGATGTCTTCGGCTGCTTTTTCAAGCCCCTTTTCTGACAAGCGTTGTGATTGTTCCTCGATTCGTTTTTTCGTTTCTTCGATAACAGATTCGATGCGTTGTTGCTCGGCAACGGTCTCCGTAACCGAAACTACCGGTTCGGCAGTTCTTGCAGGAACGAAAAACAACGCGACCAAGATCGCCGCCGGGATCAAAGGCATGAAGGCTCTACGATCCAAACGAAGCGAGAATGCATCGCGGACATCGACTTTAGATACACGACTTTCGGCGTCTTCGAGCAGAGATCGACCTGCGGGTGTTGCGGCATCTTCTGGAGTCAGGCTTAAGGCCGAACTGACCCGCTCCTTCAAGCCAAATCGTTCGTCTAATTCAATAGCCGCCAAATTATTTCGAACCGCTGACCTCATTGACCAAATGACCGCTGCCAAGATGGCTATTCCGATGCCACCTAATAACCAACCCATTTGCCAAGTCTTAAGTTGCTCAGCCGTTTGCGTCAATTCAATCGCCCACACACGAGGAAGCGCGAAACCCAAACAGCCAACGGCTAAACCTGCGGTCATTGAAAAAATCAATGCCTTGATGAATCGATTCGTATTGATGCTTCTTCGTGCGCGACCGACCTGCTGGTTAATCTCTTTCATCATTCAATCCTTGTCGAATTTTTTTTAGAACATTGGCTATCGCTGGCCAGCGACGATTCCTTTTCGGGCTTGATTTTCAAGCGCAATTCCACAACACTTGGGGATCGATTGAACAGGCAACAGATACCCTCAAAACATTGCGAAATTGCCGAGAACAAGGTCTCCGAATAATTCGCTGGAAAACGGGAAGCGATAAACAACCTCCATCATGTTTCCAGATTATATCGCAAAAGACGGCAATTTCTGCGAGCGAAACCGATGTTTTTTCGCATTTTCTAAGTGAAAATCTGTTGATTTCACTATTTGCGAACGGTTGTTTCAATAATCGCAGGCAATAATTAGTAGTCAAGACTTCCGCTGATCTGACCATAAGAACATCAATGAACGCTCATTCCGCTAACATGATTTCGAAGTTGCCGACGCCAGAGTCTTGTCCAGGTTCGCACATCGTGATCTACGATGGAAATTGCGAATTTTGCACGGCTCAAGTCCGCCGTCTGCACCGGTGGGATTCCGGAAAAAGGTTGTCGTTTTTGTCTTTGCACGACCCCCAAGTCAATTCACGGTTTCCAGACTTAACACATCAACAGTTGATGGATGAAATGTTGGTTGTGACTCCAGAAGGCAAACGTTACGGCGGAGCCAACGGCTTTCGTTACTTGACGTTACGGCTTCCCTTGCTGTGGCCATTGGCACCCGTGATGAATTTTCCAGGTCTCATGCCTTTGTGGTCGTGGCTCTACCGACAAATTGCCATTCGCCGCTACCGCTGGAACAAGCACTCCGAATGCTCAGAAGCTTGCGAAGTACACTTCAAAAAAAAATGATCTCGCTTCGATTCGGTTGTAAAACGTCCATTCCCCTTCCGTAACACCGAATCGATCAAATCAAGCGAGGTAGCCGTTTCTTGTTCAAACCAGGTCACCTCCGCCTAATCCTTGGTTTGTTCAGTATTTAGGTTTTCCAAAGAACCAGATTCGAACGGATCGCGGTAATTCACTGGAATCACTCCCGTAAGCGATTCAAGAAACGCTACAAGGTCGGCCGTTTGAGCATCGTCGAGTTCTTTGTCCAATTGAACTTTGGCCATGATTCGCACGGCGTCGGACAGTTCATTGACCGAACCATCGTGAAAATAAGGAGCTGTTTTGGCGATGTTTCGCAGCATCGAGACACGAAACAGATTTCGATCTGATTCCTCGTTTGTCGATTCGAACAGACCGGCATTACGCTGTTCAGAACTGGTTGCCAACCAGTAGTCTTGATAAATGCCAAAGGTCTGCAAGTCATTTCCACCTAACAACGGCCCACTATGGCAATCGGCGCAACCGATATCCAAAAAAAGTTGCAAGCCCCGTTTCTGTTGATCGGAGAGGGTTGCCGGATCTTCGCCCAGGTAATGATCAAAGGGAGCCGGTGTTTTCAGCGTCTCTTCATAGGCATCAATCGCCAGGGCATAATTTTTTGGGGTTAGAGGGGCAGCTTCTTGCGGAAAAGCGAGACTGAATTTTCCCCCATAACCGTGTTCGACCAGGAGGGGAATCACATCTTCGGCCCGCTCAAATCCCATCGAACCGGTCAGAGATTTTTCCGCCTGATCAGCCGCCGATTTACGATCGGCCACCCAACGCAACCCCGGCTGGAGCGTCGAATTAAACACGGTTTGCGAGTGGCGTTTGGTCTGATTTCCCCGTGCATCTACAGAATACCGCTCGCGATCGGCTCCCCAAGCCTCAACGGTATGGCAACTTGCACAAGCAATCTTGCCGTTCGCCGACAGTCGCCGATCCCAAAACAACCGCTGGCCCAACTCGACGATTGGCTTCCTGAGTCGTTCCATGGGCACCTTCTCCAATTTTCCCAAGACCGTTTTGGCTCTCTCTCGCAGATCTTCGTCTGGCAGTTGAGATTGTCCTTGGAAAAAAATGAGACCACATGCCATCAGCAACGATAAATTGAGATTGTGAAACTTCATTGACTTTCAACCTAGTTCTGCGAATTGTCTTGTTGATGTTCTAGTCTTAATTGATTTTCCGTTGCGACTCACTCGCAGTTGAACGCTTGATTAGCTCGGTGTCAGCAAGTAGAGAACCGACCCCAAGATGGCCGATACGATGAGAGTTACTGCCATCCCCTTTTTCCACCAAAATGTCAGCAGCAAAGCCACCATCGCCACGATGCAGGCTGCGACATTGATACTCGCAAACTCAGGCATGAACAATCGCAAGGGACCGAAGCGCTCATCCGTTACCGTGCCGAATAAGGTGTGCATGGAAAACCAAACGGCCAAATTCAACATAACGCCAACCACGGCAGCAGTGATGGTCGAGAGGGCAGCACCGAGAAGTCGGTTCCCCCGCAAACGTTCAATGTAGGGTGCACCCAGAAATATCCACAAGAAACAGGGCACGAAAGTTACCCAGGTCGTTAACACCGACCCGATGATACCTGCCACCAGTGGGCTAAACGGTCCAGGATCGCGATAGGCACCCATGAACGCGACGAACTGAACGACTTGAATCAGTGGGCCGGGTGTCGTCTCCGCCATTCCCATACCATCAAGCATTTCCCCTGGCTTGAGCCAGCCGAACCGCTCGACTGCCTGTTGAGCAATATAGGCGAGGACTGCGTAGGCCCCACCAAAGGTCACGACCGCCGCCTTACTAAAAAAAACACCCTCCTGAACAAATACCGACGACCAACCCAGTGCGATCCAAAATAGAACCAGCGGAGCGAACCACAAGGTCAGACAAATTGCGGTGACGGACAAGCTTCGTCGTAACGATGGTTGCACGGAATGCAGTCGCACTTTCGCCGAGCCATCGGATGAAGGTCCCTGGCCATCTTTGTTGCCATCTTTAACGTGGCCTTTGATAACTACAAAACGGTCGGGTGAGATACGCCCACCGACAAAGCCGATGAGAGCGGCGGCCAGGATCAGAATCGGAAAAGGGACGTTGAAAAAACAAATGGCGATAAACGAGGCAACGGCCACAGCGATCATCGTACGATTCTTGAGGACACGTTTGCAGATTCGCATTACGGCCTCAATCACGATTGCCAAGACTGCCGGTTTGAGTCCAATGAAAACGGCTTGCACGAAATCGGTTTGCTGATAGACCGCGTACAGGATGCTGAGGACCAAAATACTCAGGAAGCCGGGAAGAATGAACAAGATGCCCGCCACCAGTCCGCCGAGTGTGCGATGCAACAGCCAGCCCATGTAGGTCGCAAGTTGCTGGGCCTCCGGTCCCGGCAGCAACATACAGTAATTCAAAGCGTGCAGAAATCGTTCCTCGCTGATCCACTTTTTCTCTTCCACGAGAATACGGTGCATGACCGCGATCTGACCGGCAGGACCACCAAAACTCAACAACGCCACACGAACCCATGCTCGCACCGCGTCGCCAAAGGCGACGGTTCGTGTCTCATTCGTAGTTGGATCAACACTCTTGTCATGTTCCATGATCATGCTTTTTACGCGCAAGTCCTATTCCGCACTCTTCCCCAAGAAATTGGAATCATAACCCAAGACCTGAATTAATTGACTTAGATTGTTTGTCAATCGATCATATCGAATCTTAATGTCGGGAGTCAACTTGATTGTGAACAACAACTTGTTTCGGTTTTCTATGGGGATTCTCGGATTGGCATTGGCAGGCCGAGAACCAAGCAACGACTTTTACTCCACGCCATACTGGATACTTCGCCATCTTGGTCGCATTACGCCAACGAAGAAGGGGAGTCGTGAGTTTCAACTCTTTCGCGACAGCCTGCAACGATTGGCCGGAGTCCGCTACCACAGCACCGCCTTTTACGATCCATTAAGAGGGGAGCACCGCGAAGTCAGCTTTGGATTAGCGACTCCGCCCGATTGGTGGCACGAGCTTCGACGTCGGAAACGATTCCGGCCATTTGAAAACTGATTTGTGCGCGGTACAATTGACAGTTGGAGACACGACGATGAACATTAAAATCAATTTGCCCGACGAGTTGGAATCGATATTACGAGAGCGTGCGGCGAAAGCGGGAATTCCCATCGAATCGTTTGTGATCCAGGCGGTAGCCGAGCGACTTGCCGACTCGGATGATGACGAAAATCCGGCTTCGACCTCCAACTTTTCGCAATGGCTGCGCGAGTGGTCGAGTCGTTTTCCCAAGTTAGACCAACCCGTAGACGATAGCCGAGAGTCCATTTACGCGGGTCGGGGAGAATGAGGGTACTTCTCGATACCAACATTATCGTTCGCGCCGCCCAGCCATCGTTTCGTCAAACCGTATTCCCAGACAGTCCAGACTACGAACACTAATCGACACTAATCAACGCTGAGTCTTGCCCAAGTGATTAGTGGAAATCAGAGCAGATTAGCGTTCCTGAATTCTGTTTGGAAACTCTTATGCCATTCCAACCGACTCCAAACCGGGCATCTGAATTACCAAACTCGGCCAAAGACCCAAAAAATAATTTTTCCCTTTGACTTTTTCGTTGCCGCATGGTACAAAACACCTCCACGAAATGAAACTCGGTAGGTTTTTGTACCATGATCCAATCTAAAACAAAAAGTGCGTCGGCTCGCGCGGTGGAGCTTTTTCGCAAACACGGTGGAATCATGCGGATGGCAGATGTCATTCGCAAAGGCGTAACCAGAAATACGCTGTATGCGATGCGAGATGCAGGACAGATCGAGCAGTTGGCCCGAGGGCTTTATCGACTGGCTGAATTGCCGCCGCTTAGCCAATCCGACCTCGTGACCGTTTGTGCAAAAGTTCCGCAATCCGTCATTTATCTGGTGTCAGCCCTTTCGTTTCACGAGCTAAGCACCCAGATTCCGCATGAGATATGGATCGCAATCCCTCGCAACAGTGAACCGCCCCGGCTCGACTTTCCGCCCGTTCGCGTTTCGCGGCTCAATGAAGCCGCCTACAGCACCGGAATCGAGACCCATTTGTCGGATGGAGTCTCCATTCGAGTCTATTCGCGGGAAAAAACATTGGTCGATTGTTTCAGCCGACGTAATGAAGTAGGACTGGACGTGGCCATCGAATCGCTCAAAGCGTACATGGCACAGAAAAGACCGAAGGTAGATTTGATCATGGAATATGCCAAGAAACTGAGGGTAGCTAAAATAATTCGCCCTTATCTTGAGGCATTGCTATGACCCGTGACATCGCAGCGTCAGTCCGTGGGCGTCTGACCAACCTAGCGCGCGAAACGAATCGCCCGCTGCAGGAACTGATGCAGTAGTCCAAGCGATCAAGACCTTTCTAATACCAGTAGCTCAAGCGATCGCCGCGAGGAAACCGTTCAATTTTCACTGGTCGGCTGGTGGCCCATGGAGCAGTCCTGAAAAAGAAACTTAAACAGATTGCAAACAAAGATTCTTCGGTGTCAGTTTGTAGCATGGAGCGAGAGACTGGATTTCGCTGTTTCAGTCCGAAGATCGAATCAATAAAGAGCAGTCGTAATGTAGGCTGCGGAAGCGTGCGCGGGTGGTGCGTTACGCAAGTCGAACTGATCAGCCATTGAATTTTAGCGAACTAGACAATTGAAACCGCCGCCGAAACGCACCATTTTGGCGACTTGCTCCACGCACCCTACATTCCGGTATCCAACCGCACCCCCATTTGCGCATTAACTCCGGTGTCATCCATGGTCGCTTGCGAACGTAGGCGGCTGCTTCGGGGCTCATTTGCGATACATCGAGAATCAAATCTTCGTACAAATTCTCCAAGGCCCGAGCCGCTTCTTTGTCATGCCGCCGCAAGGGGACATTTACCAACCGGTTAGCAATTTCATTTAGTTCGCCTCGTGCACTCGGCGAAGGATTGATCGTCAAAAACTGCCAAGATTCAAGTCGGGGCGAGAGGATTTGAACCTCCGGCCTCTACGTCCCGAACGAAGGGGACTACCCCTAAAAATCGCGACAATGGCACGGATTCGGCGAACTGTTGCCCCAACCGTTGCCCCTGCAAACGCTGTTTGTTCGAATTGGCCGGACAGATTCGCGATTGGCTGAATGCCGACGATCTCGCAACGCTCGTTGAACTCTTGAATGAAAACGATTGCCCGATTGAGCCCAACGGATAGGACAAAACTACACCGCTAAAAAACACCCCTATCGAGAACGTTGCCCGAAGTTTGGCCGATACGTCCCGAACGATCCCCTAAAGTCGGCTGGGCATGGGTCCTCGCTGAAGGGTCGAAAGAACGGCGGCGGGGGGCGACCGCAGCTTTCTTGCACGCCAAAGACCGAAAGTTTTGCATTTACTACCCTCACCGGGTAGGACAGAACTACACCGCTAAAAAGCCCCTGCCCCTTTTCAATGTACAGGGGGGCGGGGTATGGGGGCAGTTTTCTGAGGGGCGGGACTATCGCAGACCGCACCCCAAGCGAGTTGTTTTTTCCGCAAGTTTTGGGGGTGGGGGGGTAGGTTCCCTTTAAGCGGGGGCTGCCCTGCCTTAAGGCACAATCGAGGCGTCTTTTGACACGCGAAACGAAAAATTTTGCTTAATTAACTTGAATTCGTTTCCTGGACACTCTCCCCAAATTGGGCCCCCGAATCGGTTAAAATTCAACGTACACGGCTAGGCGATTGCAACGCTGAAGCCAAAAGTCAAAAGACATCCTTGCCGGATTTGGCGTGCCGTGTTTTTTCTGTCCTTTGATTCGGCAAGGTCTAGCAAAATGGCAAGGATAAATGACGGGGACTCCATACGCTGAATTTTCGGTTCTGACTGGTGGCAAGATAGAAGTAATCGCCGACGAGGTTGGGGTTGCCCCAATCGATACTTGGCCGATTCGCCGTCAAAAACTAGAAGAATTGATTTCGTCAAATTTCTGGTGGAACCTTTCAACCGTTCCTGAGTTGGTGAAATCGATCAACGGGATATTTGGTGAGCGAGTTTTGGCGGTGATTAGGGACCGCAACGAGCAATTGCAAAGGGTTTTGGCTGTGGTCAAACCTTGCGACGGCAAAACTCATTTTGAGATTGCGTATGCCAAGAAATTGTCGTTCGAGGAAATTGAAAAATTAGACCGATTTCCTGATGGAACCGTCGAATTAGCGGACGGTGAAAAGTGGGGGTTTCAGCAGAACAAAAATCCAATCACAATTATCGACCACTTTGACTTGCTGTTTTCAGAATTGAGCGATGCCGGGGCTGTCAATGAGCTTCGAGAAGCGATACGAAGGCTGGCATTCGATATGTATGACGGCCTGCCATCGCTCAAACAAGCCTCAAGGAGGGTCAGACTCTGGGCGTCGCGTGCCCATGTAAAAAATCCAGAACGGGTTTCGAGGGACGTAGCAATATCTATTGAAAAGCTGGTAGGCGACATCGAATCAATTTGGCCCCCCCGTGATCTCGATTCGATGAAAACGGAGTTGCGAAAAATTGAAATGTTGGTCGAGGATTTGCGATTGAAAATTCGGTATCCAAAGGCCAATAGCGAAATGCAAACGAAGACCGATGGGAAAAAGCAAAACACGCCAATTGATGCCGACAATTTAGGCGACGCGAATTGGCAACTAACTCCAATTGTCAACGCTGAACAACCACCGGCACTCGATTGCAATTTCAAAACCCTTGCTGAGTTGCGAAAATTTATCGAAATCGCCGAACGCGACAACCTATCACCGCGAAGCGTTGGCGACTTGCACCAATCAGCGGAACGCCTGGGAGCTGGTTTCAAAATGGAGCAAACACCCAGCGAACGGGAACACTTTCACGCACTACTTACGGGCAATCAAGAGTTTTTGAACTCTTGGCGAACGTTTGTAGTCAATTTCATGGTGGACTTGAAAACGGCGGTTAATGCGGCATTGGCCAACGAAAGAATCGAACTTTCGTCGGTCAATTCGATGGAAAACGACGGGCGGCCTGTCATTGTCAATCTTTTCATAACGCCAATTGAAATTGATGGCCTAAATGGGGAAATCTTCCCGGAACATGGCCCAATCGCCGTAGGTGGTTTTTCGGCGTTGGGTGCCGATCAACAGACCGAAATTTATTCGTTTGTGTTGGGATCGGCACTGCCCGAAGCCGGTCACAATCAATATCGAATGGAGTTTGAGCCCGTTTCAACGTTTCGGGTTGAACTTGTGTTGGCTGAGATTGCCCAAAAGAAATCAACCTACCCGGCTGACGTTCAAACCATCATTGAACGCTGCGAAATCGTGTCTAATTCAATGGGTCTACGTCGAAAAATCCAGTTGGCGGAATCAATGCCGGGGCAAGAAGTTGCCGTCTCGTTGCCCGAAGCGTTTCAGATGATCGATTGGCAATTTGGCAAGTCTGAGAGCCTAAGCCGTCGATTCAAGCGTGAAACGGGCGTTGAGCCGGTGAATGAGCCCCAGCAATGGATAGCGTGGGGTGTTGAGTTATTTGGCCCTGATGTTGTCAAACTACGTTGGCAACAAGTGGCCGATCTGGTTTGGGGAAAGCTGAGCAAGGATCGAGCCCAGCAAAATACGGTTGCGGGTCCTTCCCCGGTCGATTCGGTTCTGCCCCCGTACGATGGAGGCAGAAAAACAGACATAGTTGGTTGCCAAAATCGACGGGGACGAAAGCCGAAAAAATCGCTTACTCGTTTAGAGAAGAGAATTAAAGCTGCCTGGGGCGTTGGCAAACAATTCGACACTCATTCCGAATGCGATTTGACTTTGAAACTTGAACTAGGAACGACGAAGGCGGCGTTGGATCGGATTCGAAAATTCGAAAAAAATAAGTCACGGCGGATTTAACTATTTTTTCCGTTGGGTTCAGCGAAAAAAAACTAACTTTTTCAAGCCTAGTTTTGCCTAGTCGCGAATAGTCATTCAAAAAAAACGGCGGAAAATATTCGGAAAAAATAATTCTTTCCGTTTCGGCAGATACAAATTCCCATATCGAACCGCGATAGTCGCGGCGAATTCAAGTTTTGGGAGTTGCTGAAAAATGAGAACTGAAAACGCCACCTTGCCGACCACTGAGCCGCGATTGATTGACGTGGCCGCTGTCGCTCGAATGCTGGGCGTCACGGGGCGGACTGTTTACCGCCTGGCCGATGCGGGACGAATGCCGAAACCGTTGCGGCTGGGCGGGGCTGTACGCTGGGATCGGCGGACGATTGAGAATTGGATTGATTCCGGCTGTCCCTCAGACCAAGAGGGAACGCGGCGATGAACGAAAAGAAAAACCCGCTGTCGGGTGACACCGACGCGGGCCATGAATCGAGCCGACGCCAATCAGCCAAGGATTCTTTCGGCATTTTATCGAAATGGGGGCGATAGTGAATACACCCCCAGAATATCCCCAACGTGCCCCATATTGGGCCCACGTGTTTTGCCGTTTGTTGACGAAATCGGCGGCGGCACAAGAGTTAGGGCCGGAATGCTGTTGGTTGCTTGCGGTGATCGTCCATCAAGAGGATGCCACGCGATACAAGCGGGCGGTAACGTTCTGGAATGATCAACTCTTGCCGCTATGCGGATTTGGATCGTCAAAACGACTGGTTGCTGCACGCGACAAAGCAATAAAAGCCGGGTTTCTGCACTATGAGCCGGGCGGTAAAGGAAAGACGGGGAGGTACTGGGTAACTGTCCCCCCTGACTTGGAATCCGTGGCTGATAGTCCTGTTTCCGAATCTGGATTGAGAGACGAAACGGAACGGCAAAACGGATTGAGGGACGAAACGGAACGCAATTCGAAACGACAACCGCACGACAACGGCACGACAAAGGGCAATCATTCTACCCTATCCCTTATCCCTAACCCTGTTAAGAGAGAGCCCCTGCCTGAACTCGTTTCGTTGATCGAATTTTGGAATCGCGAAATCGCGAAACATTTCGATTTGCCAACGTGTCAACTGCCACCTGCCAAGAAGCTGCAAACGCTCTATCGATCCGCTTTGGCCGATCCCGAAAAACGGGCGGCATTGTCGGACCATGCCAAAATTGCCCAAGCGATTCGAGATTCTGAATTCGTTCGCGGCAATCCGTGTTTTTCTCTGCCTGGCTTGCTGACGAACAACAAGCTGGGCGATTCCAAACTTATCAAACTCGTTAATGGAGACTATCGAAATGGAAAATCAAGCCGACGCCAATCAAGCAACGATCGAGCTGGAGACGCTACGAATTATTCCGGAACGTTCTGACATAAGGGTAACACAATGAAATACTACAATGCGATTTTCGATTCGTATCTGAGCCAACGCGGAAAACGTTACCGCGATTGCCGTCTTGCTAACTTTAAGAAACTGACAAAAGCACATTTGGACGCCGTTGAAAAAATCAAGAATTGGCTTGCCGACGTTCAAAAGCACTTCGACGCTGGTCGGGGCGTGATTCTGTTTGGACCGGCTGGGACTGGCAAGGATCATCTGATAACGGCGGTGCTCGTTGAGGCAATCAAAAGCGGCTGTTTCCCATGTCCTGAATATGAAGCGACACCAAAAAATGAAGTTGTTTGGGCCAATGGGCCAACGCTGTTTAGCGAAATGCGGGATGCGATTGGTAGCGATGAAAGAGAAGCCGATGCCAAAGCGAAATATGTCGGGGCACGGCTGGCAATGTTTTCGGATATTTGCCAAAGCGGAAACAAGCTAACCGACCATCAACGCCAAACGTTTTATTCGATTCTGGACAAACGCTATTCACGATGCAAACCAACATGGTTTTCTACGAACGCTGCGAATCGCGGCGAACTGTCGGAAATGCTGGGCGGTGATGTTGCCGACCGGCTGCTGGGTGATTCCCTCGTTGTCCCTTGCGTTTGGGAAAGCTACCGAAAGCCGTTGAACGAGTTGGGGCAAAGCGACGATTGATTTTCGGATGGGCTGATTTCTTGGCCTACGTTTTACGATATGATGAAAATGCCAAAGCTAGGGCTGTACACCCGAAAGCCGGCTTAACTCACTGGTTGCTTTGGCATTTTCAAATTTGAGTTTTTGCAATAGGAGTTGATTGCTATGGGTTCGATCAAGAAAAAAACGGTCACGCGACCACTGCCCCCCAACGCCAAACTTGCCGAGAGACGCAACAAAGCGAAAGCCGTTGAACTCGTTGCCACCTGGACCGACCGAACTGGGAAAAAACAAACGGGCGTTGTTCTCACTACTCCCGATGGTTCCCAACGGGTTCGGATGCGGGCGGCGACCTGGACCATCAAATATCGCGACGGGGCTGGGATCGTTCGGGAAGTCGCGACCGGTTGCCGAGACAAGCAAGCCGCACTTGCCAAACTTTCAGAACTCGAATCGACGGCGGACAAAATCAAAATCGGGGCACTGACTGAGCAAGACCTAGATTTTGGTCGGCACAATCGAACGCCGATTGTCGAACACGTTGCCGACTATATCGACTACTTGCGGCAAGAGCGAAAGCACCCGGACCGAATCAAGACCACTGAACGCCGATTGTTGGAACTTTGCACGGCTTGCCAGTTCGAACGATTGCCAGACCTTCAAGCCGACCGGGTAACGGGCTGGATCAACACCCAATCGGCTGACGTGCATCGAGGAACTGAAATCGTCGCGGGACGATCCCCAGCAGTTCTAAACGGCTATATCGAGGCGATTGTTGCGTTTGGGTACTGGCTGGCTGGGAAACGGGTTCGCGGCAAGAAAAGCAATCAACTGGGCGAAAAACGGCTGGGCCAAAATCCGTTCGCGGGAATCGGGCGGTTAAACGTTAAGACGGACCGACGGCGAAAACGGCGGGCGTTGTCTGAATCGGAGTTGCAACGGCTGTTGTTTGTCGCTCGTTGGCGACCGCTTGCCGAGTATGGCCGCGAAGTCGAACGCTTACCGGTTTTAGAGTTGCCAGACGATCCCAAGAGCCGCAAGACCTGGACGCGGCAAGCGTTGGCGCTCGAAACGATCCCGCAAGCCGTGGAACGTGCCAAGTCGGCGTTGGCTGGTAATCCGGATTTTGTCGAGGAACAGGACCGATTGGGGTTCGAACGGGCGTTGATATACAAGCTGGCTGTTTTAACAGGATTGCGACGCGGCGAAATCGAGGCGTTGACGCTGGACCACTTGCGGCTTGATGGTTCGTTGCCGTTTGTCGAGATGCGACCGCAAGACACCAAAAACCGGGAAGCCGTCGAAATCCCGCTACGCGATGATTTGGCGGACGATTTGCGGCAATGGATCGACGGCAAGCAAAAATCTCGAAACGACGTTCTAACGCTCGAAATCAAGCGGCAAGGGTTGAGGGGCAATGAACGGCTTTTCAATGTCCCGAAGCAACTGGTAAAGATTCTCAATCGAGATTTGGCGGCGGCTGGGATTCCCAAGACGGACGAACGCGGGCGAACGGTTGACGTTCACGCATTGCGGCATACGTTCGGAACGCTTTTGAGCACAAGCGGCGTTGCCCCTCGGACCGCACAACAAGCGATGCGGCATTCGGATATTGGCTTGACGATGAACGTTTACACCGATCCGCGATTGCTGGACGTGGCCGGGGCTGTCGAGGCGTTGCCGAAGTTGCCGCTAACCGATTCGGCTGAACTTCCCGAACTCCAAAAGTTGCGAGCGACGGGAACCGAAAACCATGATCGTTTTGCGTCGCGAACCGTTGCCCCAACTGTTGCCCCAGATGTTGCCCCTACTGCATTCAAAGCGTGTCAAAACCTGTCAAATTCTGTCGAAAATGGCGAATCGTTTGATAACGAAAAGCCAAGACAAAAAACTGCAAAAACCCCGTCTTTTGTAGGGTTTTCAGTAGTCGGGGCGACAAGATTTGAACTTGCGACTTCTACGTCCCGAACGTAGCGCTCTAGCCAGGCTGAGCTACGCCCCGAAATTTTTGGCAGGCTAATTTGTTGGAATGTTTTTGAAACGGTTTGATTTTACCAGATGGGGTCGGGACTGAATAGACTTTTTTTGAATCCATAAGTCAAAACTAAATTGAAAGCCGCGTTTACGTGGTTTGAAATAATTCGCCCGATGAACGTCGGAGTGGCCAATGAGTTTGAAAGATGCTTTGGCCAATGACAGTGACAATGACAAATACAATGAAAGTCGGGGTGGCCAAAGACAATAAAATACGGTTTGAGCGTAAATTGAACATAACCGTTTACGGTATAGACGCCCGAACATAACCAATTCGTATTTTGGTGAATCACATAGCCAAGACGATTTATCAAGAAATATTCTCTCAGCGCAGCCGCCTTTTCAGGGAGTGAAAAGCCACATGGCCGCATCCGTGAACGGTTCTATTTGAACCAAGCTTCGCGACAAAAAAATCACGCCCCTCATTTGTGTTTTATTTTTGAGTTCAATTGTTTTCACAAAAATGAGACTGCTTACAATTCGCGGCTTACGGCGACGAGGCAGATGTCGTCGATTTGTTGATAGTTGCCGCGGTGACGTTGGACGGTTTGCGAAATGACCTTGCCAATCGCACCGGCCCCCTTGGCTTGCGATTGATGAAGTTCTGCGAGCAGGGCAGGGACCCCTAATTGGTCCCCTTTTGCGTTCATGCATTCGTTGACGCCGTCTGTGTAGAGAACGAGGCAGTCGCCTGCATTAAGTTCAATTCGCTCGGCTCCATATTCAACACTATCCAAAATCCCTAGCGGCAGACCTGAACCGGCAATCCGCAGTTCCGTGGGCTTCTTCTTGCCCGCCGGAATCAAAATTGGGGGTTGGTGTCCCGCGTTCACCAGCGTGATGGTGTGCTGGCTAAAATCCATTACGCCCGCGATTAGCGTGACGAATTTGTCCAGGTTTAAATCTGACAAATTTCGGTTCATCAGTTGAACCGCCTTGCGGGGGTCGTCGTTAATCGCGAATGCGTAGCGGGCCTCGGCAGAAATCTTGGCCATCAACATCGCGGCTGCGATCCCATGCCCGACGACATCGGCAACGATCACGGCGAGCCGATTTTCACCGAGAGGAACCAAATCAAAATAGTCCCCACCGACTTGAGACATCGGACTATAATGGGAAGAAAATTCATATCCCGGTTGTTCGGGGTGTCGCTGTGGTAGAAAGCGTTGTTGAACGGCGTTGGCCAACTTAAGGTCATCTTCGAGTTTCTTCGATTGCAGAACGCGTTGATGAAGTTCTGCATTTTGCAGAGCCAAACTGGCTTGCATGGCGGCCGTTACAAGCACCTCCAAGTCATTATCGTTGAAGGCGATGGCCGAACGAAGTGTGTCGAGTTGGATTGCTCCAATCGCAACCCCTTGGGAATTGATCAAAGGGGCACACATCAGCGAACGAATACGGAAATCGGCCATACTTTGACTCAGCTCAAAGCGTTGGTCCGTGGTTGCATCCTGGCTCAAGATCGCCTGTTGCGAATCGAGAACTTGTTTGATGACGGTGCGACTGATGCGGACTCGTTCGGCGTCTTGTTCATGTCGCGTCTTCATT
Organism: Pirellulaceae bacterium; assembly: GCA_019636375.1. Lineage (GTDB taxonomy): Bacteria > Planctomycetota > Planctomycetia > Pirellulales > Pirellulaceae > BJ22. Next base: position 1,037,263 of record JAHBXS010000001.1, read on the forward strand.
GCAAACGGGATAACAGCCCCTTGCGGGTCGAGCATCGCGACGAAACCTCGGTCGGCTTCGATGAACAGTTCGAAGAGACTGTCCAATACGCGTTGCATGATTTCATCGGATTCGTGAGCGTTTTGGAGTGACTGAGTGACCGTGATCAAAGCCGCAAGTTTTTTCTCGATGTTCGATGTGTAACCCGACAAAGACTTGCCACCCGGATCGGATGGGCTATCCCCCCGACGTGGCACAATCCCCATCGAACTGATGATTGAACTGTTGTGATTGGGCAAGTCGTCAAGAGCAAATGCTGGGCGGTTTTTGATGCCTAAAGAACTGAGTTTATCTTTCGCTGTTGGTCTGGGTTTCACCAAAACTGCATCTTTGTCGATCACAAACTGAAAGACGACCTCGCAGATTTCGATTTCCGAATTTTCGAACAGCAAGGTCTCCCGCTGTACAAGTTCCCGATTGACCAAAGTCCCATTGCGGCTATTCAAATCGGAAATAAAGTATTGATTCCCTTGTCGGCGAATTTGGGCATGACGACGACTGACCGAATTATCGTCGACCACGATGTCACAATCGGGGTGGCGTCCGATGACCATCGTGTCTTTGTCGAGAGCAAAACGGCGTTTGATGACCCCGTCTTCTTGGTTGATTAGGTAGGCCATAGAAATCGCGAGTGGGAATGATGAAAAAACCGAGCCCGGGAAACGCTGCTGCGAATCGCTTGTTCAGCTTTCCGCAACGCCCTTTATTTTCAGTGGAAATCAATCAGAAATCAAGATCTGAGTTTCTATTGTTGATGCCGATTCGCGTTCCTCGGCCGTGCATTCTGTGAAGACGACTCGCTGGGCACGGACAATTGCCACCGGCACATTGGAGCGGCGCGTCATGACGGCTCCTCGCGTTTTACAGGCCAGTCGAATTGCTCCGTCAAGTTCGGAGAAGGAGCGATCGACGATTTTCAAGTTGGCGACGGTTTCTGTCGGCTTGAAAGGAATCTTGAACTCGAGCATCGACGAGACGTGGTGAATGCCTCCGGCGAGGGCTTGTGAGACCTGCAAATCGACTTTTTCACCGTTGATCTCGACATGAAAATTTTCGGTCACTTGTGGAGTGATCAGCTTGGTGAATTTGGACATCAATTCTGAAGGGGTATCGTCTGCCAGCTCAATTTTGGCTTCACGACAAATCCGTTCCATATCCGAAACCGAAATGCCAACGCGAAATTCGATAAAGATCTCGTCCTCGCGAACTTCAACCATCACCGTTTTTTCGGCGAAATGGGGGGGCAGTTCGTCTGCGACAGCCAACTGGCCACGACTAGAAACAACGATAAAAACGCAAATTGCGCCAAATACAAAACATCCCCAGAACGACGTCGCGAGTCGGTGTCGTTGAATTCGGGGTTGCGCAAAATGCATTTTGTACAGTTTCGGATTGGGCATCTGGAGACGAATAAGTCTGCTTCAGCAAGTTTTAAGGAAATGTCAACTTCATGAAGTTTACACGATGAGGCGGTTGCGAGTCAAATTGGCGCGGTTTGGGGGAAAGCCCGTTTAGCGGCAGCCATGACCACCTTAAAGTGCCATTTTTGAGGAGTATTTTGCTTTAACACTTGGGCAGGTGGACAGAAGTGATTTGCCCTTTCGGATTGGTCGAAATTGTATAAAATTGGGGCAGGATTCTCTGTCAAGACCAAAGCTTGACCGCCCTTAGAAGAAGGGGCGCAGGCTCCGAACCTCGCTCGCGATTGCCCATCTTCGATAGTGGGTTGGTCCGAAACGACATGGACGTTCATCGCCATGTGCATTGCTCGACGCATTGCCGTGCGCTTTGCTCGAGTTGTCTTGTTCGAGCGCGTCGGTTCTTCATTGTGTTTGAGATGGGTTGTGGGGATTTGGTTTTCCATTGCGGATTTAACAGTTTCACGGTGTATACATGACGTTGGATAAAATTAGAAATATTGGAATTTCGGCACACATTGACTCGGGCAAAACGACCTTGAGTGAACGGATTCTGTATTACACTGGGCGGATTCACAAAATCGAAGAGGTCAAGGGTGGTGGCGATGGCGCGACCATGGACCACATGGATCTTGAAAAAGAGCGGGGGATCACAATTACCAGTGCCGCGACCTCGGTTCAATGGCTCGACAATAAGATCAATTTGATTGACACACCTGGCCACGTTGACTTCACGGTGGAAGTCGAGCGGAGTCTGCGTGTTCTCGACGGTGCGATTTTGGTTCTCTGTGCCGTCGGAGGCGTGCAAGCTCAGTCTTTGACTGTTGACCGTCAAATGAAGCGATACAATGTTCCGCGTTTGGCGTTCATCAATAAAATGGACCGCACGGGTGCTGACGCGCGAAAAGTCGTCGCTCAAATGCGAACCAAACTTGGTGCCGATGCGGTTTTGATGCAAATCCCAATCGGTGCCGGTGAAACGTTCGAGGCGGTTATCGATTTGGTCGAAATGAAGACAGCCTATTTTGATGGCATTAAAGGCGAGACCGTTCGCTATGAGGAGATTCCCGCCGACATGCTGGACGAGGCCAAAGCGGCTCGTCAAGAAATGTTGGAAGGCCTTGCCATGTACAACGATCAAATGATGGAATTGCTTCTCAGTGAAGAAGAGGTCCCTGCCGAACTTATCCACGAAGTCACTAAAAACGCCTGTCAAAATCAAGGCTTCACGCCAGTCTATGTCGGCAGTGCGTTTAAGAACAAAGGGGTTCAGTTGCTGCTGAATGCCGTCTCTCGTTTCTTGCCTTCACCTTTGGACCGAGAGATCAAAGCCAAAGACTACGAAGATCAATCCAAGCCTTACCCTCTGAGTTCTGACCCAAATGCTCCGTTTGTGGGAATGGCCTTCAAGATCGTCGAAGACCCGTACGGCCAATTGACCTATATGCGAATCTACCAAGGGACGATTCAAAAAGGCGAGATGTACATCAATCAACGGACCCAACGCAAGGAACGTTTCAGCCGCATCGTCCGCATGCATTCGGACAAACGCGAGGAAATCGACTCGGCGTCGGCTGGCGATATCATTGCCGTGATGGGGGTCGATTGCGCATCGGGGGACACTTATGCGGCCGCACCTAAAATGTGCTCGCTCGAAAACATGTTCATCCCAGAAGCGGTGATCAAGATGGCCATCATGCCCAAAGAACGCTCCAGCGGCGACAAACTGGGCAAAGCACTTCAACGGTTCCGCAAAGAAGACCCAACGTTCCAAGTCTCCACTGACGAAGAAACGGGCGAGACCATCATGGCGGGAATGGGGGAATTGCACCTCGAAATTTATGTGGAACGAATTCGTAGAGAATACAACATCGAAGTCGAAGTTGGTGCTCCTAAGGTAAGCTACCGGGAAATGCCGACTCAGCCTGTCGAGTTCAACTACAAACACAAGAAACAAACGGGAGGTTCCGGCCAATACGCTCACATCGTCGGAACGCTGGAGCCTTTGCCCGAAGATCATCCTGAAACGTTTGAGTTCGAAGAATCAATCGTTAGCGGGCGAATTCCGAAACAATATGTGCCTGCTGTTGAAAAGGGAATGCGAAGCATGATCGGCCAAGGTACCTTGGCCAAATACCCAGTCGTGCATTTGAAATGCCACCTCAAAGACGGTTCCTACCACGACGTGGACAGTTCCGAAATGGCGTTCCAAATTTGTGCTAAGGATACCTTCCGAGAGTATTTCCCAAAAACTAAGCCGGTCATTCTGGAACCTGTGATGCGGGTCGAAATCGAAGCTCCCGAGCAGTTCCAAGGGGGTATCGTTGGTGATATTACTTCGCGACGTGGAATCATTGAATCAACGGATATGCAAGCCGACGGGACCACAATCATCATATGCGAGGTTCCGCTTAGTGAGACTTTTGGTTATGCCACCGACCTTCGCAGTATGTCGCAAGGCCAGGGAACTTTTTCGATGGAGCTTAAAGGCTATCGTCGAACGCCAGGTAACATTCAAGAGCAAGTGATCGCTGATCGCCGGGAAGAAAAGAAATAGACCTGCCTCGGTTTGACCCACAGCCTTTTCTCAACGACGGCGGGGTGAAATGGGGCATACCCATTTCGCCCCGCCGCCAATTTTTGGTCGATCGCGACAAAGCTAGCATGATCAACGAAATGCCGCATGAGGTGCTGGGGTAATCCCGTTTCGCCTCCGTTGGAAATTGACAAGTATTCAACATTCGGGATACTTTGCGGAGGTTGATTGAATGGAAAATCCCTGAGTATTCCCACCGTCGCTAGCGATAAAACGAGATTCATCAAAATTTCACCGATTTCCATAAACCACTGCGGCCCAGCGGCTTACAAGATCAAAACAAGCGTTCTTTCGAAATTTCGCGGCTTGGAAAAATCCTCGCGAGAACCTAACCTAAGTGGATTGAGATCGTAAAGCACATTTGTTGCAATGAGACTCGATAAGATCGCGACAGGGTCACGGTTTCGACATCAAATCGAACTCAATTTTCGAACCCCAATATCCAGAATTCCTTCGTTGTTCGCATCGGATGAGCGGTCTGTGGAAAAACGGCCACGTTTTCCGCAGGTCCAGAATCCAAATCGAGTTTGGAAATTACTCGATTGCGAACGGATCGACTGTATTTGGCTGCATCGATCCCAAAAACGGCGAGTCCTGCAAGATGCAAGGACAGCCGTTTTTTTATTTGGACACCATCATCATTCCGAGAATTGGATTGAAATGGTTCCATCAACTCGACTTTTTAATTGGGAGAGAGTTCGCTTGCAAAATCGTTTGCTCAAATTTATTGGCCCAATTCACCAACAAAAATCGGTCGGCCTCAGAATTTCCGACAAATTTGGAAATTCCAATTAAATTGACCTTGCGGCCTGGGTAAATTTCTTCTAACGTCCCCGCCGAGTGTGATTGCGCGACCTAGGCTTTAGTTCAGGGCGTACGAACCACCTCAAAAAAATTTTTGGATTTTTTGAACCATTCAACAAACAGAGGCGTACCATCGGTGACAGAATGGGGCTCACGTTTTAAAGGTTGTCAAATTCCAAACCGAACAGCTACAAGTTTTTTTGCATCGCAAATCCGGTTGAACGAAATTTGCGAGCGGAAAATCGAATGGTTAACGCGGTTGATTGACAGGACGAGCACAAGACCACTTTTGTGCATGGCCGCGACAATCGAATTAAAATGAGAACTCCGATTCAAAGTTCCGACATGGAACTGTGGGGAACTTTTCGGTTTCCCAACAATGACATGTCCGATAAAACGACTGGGTTTGAAAGCAAATGCGATCAGCACTCAGTCACGGAACGACGACGCATTGTGGATGGAACAAAGAAGGCAATGAACTGTGTTCGTCACGTAGGACGCTCACGGGGGGTGCCAAACCTAGTAGTCAATCGGCCTGCTGCAAACGGGCTATTACCGTGATGGAGTATAAAAATGCATATTCAACCGACCAATCATTTGTCGAACGTTAGCCAAACTCAGATGACGTCTGGGCACGTGAAAACTGAGGCTACCGAAGGGATTCGAACTCCCGTGGATCAACTGGACTTCTCGGTAGAAGCCCAGATGATGATGAATCAAACCAGCGGCGATTTCCGAGCCGATCGAGTTGCCGACATTCGCATGCAGATCGCGAGCGGACGTTATGAAACTACGGAGAAGATCGACTACGCCGTCGAACGATTGCTGGATCAATTCGCCTAGTCAGTTAACTCGCACGATGGATTTACGCACGAAATAACGCTCTCCAATTTTGGCAATCCTGGGTCATTGCCATTTTGGAAAACACAAAACGCCGCCTTGGGTCTAAGGCGGCGTTTTTTTGTGGGTGAGAGGAAAAACTCAGCAACTGAGCTAGACCCTCCGATGTCATTTCAGCTTTTGACGACGTGAACTAATTCTTTAATTCGACCTCGATCGTTTGCTCTTGGCCATTGCGGTCGATGAGAAACACGGCTTTTTTGTCTGCTCTCGCGGCCACTTCGCGGTTGACTTCGCGTCGTCGAGAAATCTCTTTGTCGTCGATTTTCTTAATGCGATCACCGACTTTGAAGCCCGCCTTGTCGGCCAACGAGCCTTCTGTGATTTCAACGATAAAGACTTCGCCCTGCTCGCCGTCCTCCAAAGTAGCACCTAGACGCACGCCACTTGACCGTCCGCCGCCACCAGATGAAAACGTGGGGCGAGTTTGCATGGCGAGAATGTCATCGATCACTTTTTCTGTGTAGTCGACAACCTTCACGGCTCCCTCCAAATTGATGGTGTCAAAAATATCTCCGGGGGTGTGGTAGGTGGGAGTCAGGCCGGTATGAAAGAACATCACAGGGATGCCCTTTTGTTGGAAAGCGAAATGGTCGCTGGCCCCAAAAGCCCCGGCAGGTTTGTTTAAATTGAATTTAAACTCCTCGTTGTGCTTATCGACGATTGGCGCAAATTCGGGTGCTGAATCTGTGCTGTAGATTGTCAAATTCTCGTCGCGAAGGCTGCCGATCATATCAAAATTGATCATCGCAACCGTGTTATCTAGTGGGAAGATCGGGTTGGCAACATAATGTTGCGCTCCGAGCAAACCCATTTCTTCGGCAGTGAATGCCATGAAGACCATTCGGCGACTCGGTTTGTTCGGTCGCGTCGCATAACGACGAGCAAGCTCAACCACGGCCACGGTTCCCGTCGCGTTGTCGTCCGCACCGTTGTGAATTTTTCGGCCCGCATCCGGCGAACGGGACCCAAAGGCACCAAGTCCAAGATGGTCATAGTGCCCACCGATGACGATCGTTTCGTCGGCCAACGGTCCTTCTCCCTCAAGGACGGCGATCACATTGTTCGTCATCACCGGTTTGCGAGCGAAGTCGGCTGCGGTTTTTGCGGTCCATCCGCTGAGGGGCTGAGAGTGGGACTCTAAAGTCTCGCTGATCGATTTTTCTACCGCTGCCAAATTATTCAGTCTTTTGCCGTCAGCGAACTTAATGGGCGAGGCCTCTAAAATCCGATCGAACGCAGATCGTTTGAGATGGATGAAAGGAATATTGAAGGTTGAAGCACCGAACAAGTCCTCTGCAGCTAACTCATCCCGCTCATCGTCGGGGGCAGTCCCAGAATCGTTAACAAAAATGATCGCTTTGGCCCCTTGGCTGCGTACCGTCGAGCACTTATTGCGAATCGAGGCATATTGACTTGGTTCATCGGCAGAAAATACAGAATTTTTGTCCGATGGGCTTGGCTCCCGACGAATCATCACCACGATTTTATCGGTCACATCAATACCAGCATACTCATCGAAATTAAGCTCTTCAGCCGTTATCCCGTAACCGACAAAAAACAAGTCACCCTCGATTTCGTAGCCTGAGCGACACATTTGTACTGTAAACTCATTTGCATAATCTGCCGTGATACTACGGTTGTCAGGACCATTAAAGACCAGTGTCGCGGAACCTGAAACCAAAGCTCTGGTCCTGCCGACATCAAGCGGTTGTAAGTAGCTTCCGTCAGGCATCCCAGGACTAAGGCCAACTTCCTTGAACCGCTCGATCAAATAGTCGGCGGCTTGATCCATTTCAGGTGACCCCGGTAGACGCCCCTTGAGTTCGTCGGCCGCAAGGAATTTCAGGTCGGCACTGTAACGCTCTAGGGCTCCTTCTGCGGCAATCATTTGAGCTTTGCCGACCATTGCCACGTTGATGCTGCACAGAAAAGTCAGCACGATCACAGCGGATTGCATGTGTAAATTTTTTAGAGGATTTGCGGTCATTGCAGTGCTCTCAATGGGCTAAAAAATGGATAAACAATTGTTAAAATGTGCGACAAACTGGCGATGAAACAAGGTCTGCTGACTTTGCCGTACCCCCAAACTCCCTAAATAGTTTACTCGAAATCGATTGGTTGGGTAAAGTGTCTCACCCAATCCTTGAAAAATCCTCGCCGCTCCTCTACATTCTTGGCAGTCGTTCAGGGGGGCTAGACCGCCAATTCCTGAGTTGATTCCCGTTGTGGTTAAGGGTTGAGCCGTCTTCAAGACTTTCGCTTTGCGGTTCAGTCTGAATTTTCACGTCTACTCCACGTTTGAGAATCAAATGAGTTCCAATACGAATATCCAAACTTACAATCGACTCGAATTACTCAAATTGATGTATTTGAGCCGCGAAGGAGACCGTCGCGAAGGAGTTTTGCATCGCCAAAGCAAAGGCTGGTTTCAAGTCGCTGGTATGGGGCATGAGTCGATGGCAGCTATTGGGCTGCTGCTCGAACCCGATGATTACGTATTTCCCTACTATCGAGATCGGGCATTGGTTCTTTCCCGGGGCGTCTCCAACGCCGAGCTGGCTCGCGTCTACTTCGCCAAACGAAACACAGGTAGCGGTGGACGGCAAATGCCAGGCCACTATTCTAGCCGCAAACACAATATCTGGTCGGTCCCGACTCCAACCGGCGCTAATGCTCTCCCCGCCTGTGGCGTCGCTTGGTCGATGCAATTGACCGGAAAGAACAATGTCGTTGTCGCGACAGTTGGTGATGCGGCGTCGCGACAAGGCGAATTCTATGAAGCGGTGGCTTTCGCGGTCGAACGGAAACTGCCGATATTGCTGATCGTTGAAGACAACCTTTACGGGATCAGCACAAACACCGAAAAGTTCAACCCCTTCAAATTGCAAATTTTCAATGAAGACCTTGTGGTTCACGTTGACGCTCGGCACCCCGACCGCGTTTACGACGCCGCGTCTCAGGCGATTGCCAAAGCACGAGCCGGAGAAGGGCCGACGTTGATGGTCTGTGAGCTTGACCGCTTGTGCAGTCATACCAGCAGCGATGACCACCGCGTTTATCGACCTCAACACGAGATCGACGAGATGATGACTCGCGACCCGATCAATGTCTTGGCTCAAGAATTGATCGACGCTGGCGAACTTACGGTGGATGATTGGGAAAAGATCAAACAAGAAATCAACCAACAGGTTGATCGAGAATATATCGCCGCCGAAGGTGAGCCCGACCCGCTTGCCGACGAAGTCCTGGACCATTTGTTCGGCCCGCTGCCGGAAGCAACGTCTCCACCACTCGAAGGAGGCCGAAAATGGAGAATGGTTGACGCAATTAACTCCGTCTTCAAGGCCGGTTTGCAGTCCGATGATCGCTACGTATTTTTTGGCGAAGACATCGAGGATCCCAAGGGGGGCGTTTTCCGCTTAACGGCCGATCTCTCCACCAATCACCCTGACCGTGTGTTCAACAGTCCGCTGGCCGAGGCCACGATCATTGGTGTCGCTACCGGGATGGCTTGCTACGGTTTAAAGCCGGTCTTTGAACTTCAGTTTATTGACTTTATGGGCCCGGCCTGGAATCAATTGAGTCAAAATTTGGCGACGATTCGTTGGCGGACTTTCGGGGAATGGAAATGCCCCGCCGTGATCTATTCGCCGTATGGAGCTTACCTCCCTGGTGGCTCTCTCTGGCACAGCCAAGCGAACGAGGCGCTCTTCGCCCACTCGCCCGGATTCCGTGTTGTTGTCCCCAGCACTCCCGAAGATGCGGCAGGTCTGATGTGGACAGCCATGCATGCGGACGATCCAACGATCTTCTTGATCCCAAAACACTTGTTCCGACTCCAGATGGAGTGTCCGGAAGATGTCCCCGCCGTTGGTTTCGGCGAGGCTCGCGTTCGCCAAGAAGGGGACGACGTGACGGTTGTTGCATGGGGTAACTGTATCGAACAGGCCCTGGCGGCAGCCAGCGAACTTGCCGACGAATGCAGCGTCGAGATCATCGACCTCCGTTCCATTGTCCCCTGGGATCGCGATACAATCGTTGAGTCAGTCGAGAAAACCGGGCGTTTGGTGGTGGTCCAAGAAGACGGGCGTTCTTGCTCGGTGGGCCAGATGATCATCAGCGAGTTGATGAGCAACGAAGAAAGTTTCTCGCACTTCGTCAGCCCTCCCCAGCTGGTTTCCAAACCCGATGTGCATATCGGTTACAACCCGATTTATGAATACGCCGCTTTGCCCGATACCCGCCGCGTCGTCGAAGCAATTCGCAAAACTTTAGAGGACTAGTTCGAACATGCCAGTTATTTCAATTCGTATCCCACAATTGGGCGAGGGGCTCCAAGAAGCCTTGTTGGTCGAGTTCATCAAACAGCCCGGTGACACCATCAAGCGGGATGAGGCCATCTACGTGATGGAAACCGACAAAGCGACCACGGATGTCGAGTCTCCCTACGACGGGAAACTGATCGAATGGACAGTTGAAACGGGCACCGTCCTCCAGATCGGTGCTGAAATTGGCAAAATCGAGGTAGCCGAAGGGGTCAAGGAAATGCCCACAGGCCACGGACCTGCGGACTCTCATACCCCAAGTCCCGCAGCCAGCTCAACGAGTTCATCGTCTGGCGTCTCTTCCAGCCCCTCGACCCCAACTCGAAGCGGCGAAGGGGGTGTGATGATCCCTCCCAAAACTCGAAAATACCTCAAAGAAAAAGGTCTGCTCGACGTCGCTGACCAGATTCCTTGTTCTGGCAAAAAACTGATGCCCGAAGACGTTGACGCTTACCTCGCTTCGGGTGGCGGAAACTCTCCTTCGGCGGCACCTTCCGCTCCACTCGTATCTAACGAACTGTTCGATGTGGTCAACTTGCCCCAATCCCAAATCGTCCTCAACTACCGCCTCGTGCGTGGGACTCAAGTCTGTGTGCCAGTGACCGTGATGAGCGAAATCAATTGGTCGGGTCTTGAGTCTGCGCGAAAACAAACTCGCGATTCAGGCGGACCGACGGCTTTTGCGATGGCTTGCTGGTGCGTCGTCGAGGCTCTGAAGAAACACGACAAGTTCCGCAGCGTGTTGAGTGGTGACGGACGCGCGCTTAAGGTTTTCAAACGTGTCAACCTCGGCGTTGCAGTCGCCTTGCCGGGAGATGAAATGGTGACCGCCGTTGTCAAAAATGCGGACCAACTAGACCCTGCAGAGTTTTATCATCAACTGGCAAAACAAATCGAAATCGCCCGCAATGGCAAGGACCAAGCCGACGAGTCGACGACCTTGACGGTGTCCAATATTGGCAAGGCGGGGATGAAGATCGGGATTCCGGCGATTGTTGCTCCTGCCGTGGCGACGTTGGCGATTGGCGAAACCTACGCCTTGCCGATCCCCGACGGATCGGGCTTTAAATTCCAGCCCACCGTCATGGCTACGCTCTGCTTCGACCACCGCATCGCCAACGGCGTCGGGGCAGCGAATTTCATGAACGAAGTCCGCAATGCCATAGAGAATTTTAAGGTCTAAGATTCTTGGCAATGCTCGAGTAATTATCGCGATCGTTTCGAGCTAATCGGTTTAGTAAAAGACACTTCTCGCTTAACGCCGGTGTTTCAAATATTGATCAAACTAAATCCCGCTGGTTCAGAGATCGTCCGGCTTAATGCACCTTGGCTTGTCCAGGTGATATTTCCGTTTCTTGCTAAATTCGATTGCCGCTGTTGGCCGTAATGCCGCCGGTTTTACCCGGCGGATATTTCCGTTTCCCGATTTTTCGAATGAACGAAGCCGAACGCTCTCCAAGTCTGCGGGATTTGATGCTGTCTCGAGGAACGAAAGCAGCGTTCAGCGAGAATTTGTCGTTTTTCGCGACTTTTTTGCGATTTTTGAAAATCCGTCGTATTTTCAGATTTTTTTCTTGACACCATTTTTCAAACCCTTAGAATTGGCGCCAAAGGGTCGAGTTGGCTTTTGGAGTTTAGTCGGACCATCGGTTGTCCACTCTCCACTCTCCACTCTCCACTCTCCACTCTCCACTCTCCACTCTCCACTCTCCACTCTCCACTCTCCACTCTCCACTCTCCACTCTCCACTCTCCAAGTAAAGGGAGTAAACCACAATGGGAGACAATTTGCGATTCATGACGATGGGGGCGATGCTCATCGCCTTGGTTGCCGGTTACGCGGCAACGGGCAAGTTGATCGAGCGTCCACCGGTCCAGCTTTGCGAATTCGAATCGGAAAACGTAATTTTGGGAGATCGACCCGTTGGTTCGGTGGTGGATCGAAACGTCGTCTGCCGTAATTATACCGACCGGCCCTGGAAAATTCGCTCGGTTCATGCGACTTGTAGTTGTGTGAGCATTGACGAACAAGTCGTTGGAAAAACGCTTGGCCCAAACGAGGAAATTCGGGTCCCGATTCAGGTCGATATTGGCTTTGCCTTGGGCTTTAAAACTCAAATGAAAAGGGGTGGTTCGTGATAAATTATCGCTTTCAAAGCAGCAACTCCAAACTAGGAGTCGTGCTACTTATCAGTTTGGTTTGCCTTTCAATGAGTGCCGGTATCGTTTTGGCTCAAAATAGCACGGATCATCGTAGAATTTTTCAAGAAGTCCGCAGTCAATTGGAATCGCTTGACAATTTCTCGGTTAATGTTGTTGAAATGGCCGACAGACAGGACTTGAAGGATCTTAAAAAATCAGCCGAGCTTCGGATTGTTGTTGACCGCAAAAATGTCTTTATCGAGGGTGTCCAAGGATTGCTCTTTGATCAAAACAGACCTTTCCGACTGTTTTTGGACGGCAAACAGGTATTTATTTACGCTGATAAAACCGCAGCCGTAAACTCATACGACTGTCCTCATAAGCCAAAGTATGGAGATCCAAGATTGTATTCGGTGGGATGTTGGGAATTGGACAGTTTCGAAAATATATTTGCCTATTTGGAGAGTTACAAAAAACTTGTCTCTCAAACTTCTGAAATGCTGAATGGTATACGGGTCAGGCGTTTTGTCTTGGAAAACGAAGGCGATCCGCCGCGTCCTGAGATGGGAAGTCAAATTGTTTTGCTGGTCGATGATCAGAATCGCGTGTGGAATTACGAGTATATTTCGGCACATGGTCCTTTTAGTCGAACTGAGTCGTTCTATGATGATAACTTTGCCGAAGGGCGTTTTCCTAAAAAGGTAAAAAACGCCTATTGGTGGGAAATTGACAAAGTATCCGGTCCGCCCCATTCTAGCTCGGAAGTTATTTTTTCTGATTTTAGAACTGGAGAAAAACTTCCTGAAAACGGATGGGAGGCAATCCAACCTGAGGTGGGTGCGCCTGTTGTTGATATCCGAATTCGAGAGCGACTGGGCTATTGGAATGCTGATAAGTCCTTGTCTGAGTATTCTCCTGTAACAAAAGACGAAAGGATTGTTTCTTCAATCGAACCTGCAAATTCAAAACCTGGAAATCGACAGGGAGTCGGTTTCTGGATTTTTGTGTCCATTGGCGTTACCACTTTAGCGCTGGCCTTGCTGCTATGGTATCGGGGACGGGATCAGAAGTCGTAGTTTCAAATCGCAATTTGAGTTTAGTTTCTTCCTGGAGCGGTGCCGGTGACACGTAAGGCCCAACATCGTGAATCAATGCTCAGTGGACGGTTCTGGCGCAAATTTGCGAATCTGCCAGCGGCAATGGTTCTGCTTCTTGCCGCTTTGCTGAAGTTGATCGCGTTCTCCCGAGGCAACGTCTCTGGTTGGAACTGGGATTTGACTCAAGCTGGGACGGTGGGGCTGGTCAGCCTGGAAATTTCAATCGCTTTTTGGTTGGTTTCTGAACTCAATAAAGTCTGGATTCGACGCGTCGCATTGGTCCTGTTTTCAGTTTTCGCCGTGGTCTCGTTGGCCAAATGGTTAATGGGGGCTCCAACGGTGATTCGAATGGTGGATGGCAAGGTGCATCAGGTACAAAAGAACTGGTAGATTTCCGATGAGAAATTCAAAACAAGTTCGTCGCTGTGAGAAATTCCTGCGCAAGGGATTCACGCTTATCGAATTGCTGGTGGTCATTGGAATCTTGTCGATTTTGATCGGGCTGATTCTGCCTGCGGTTCAAAACGTTCGCGAATCGGTTCGGAACTTAAGCTGCAAAAACAATCTCCGACAAATCGGCGTGGCAGTTCTCAATTTTGAAAACCAACTCCAACGACTTCCCCCTGGGACGATTGGCTACGGAGACGCGATTGATTGGAACGATTTCCGCAATGTTCCCTCCGGTCCCTATTGGCGACATGTGCAGCACACTTCTTTTATGGGGATCATTCTCCCCTATATTGAGGCGACGAATGAGCAAGACCTCATGCCCCGAGCAATGTTTGACACGAGTCGACATTTGGTGAATTACACCGATGGGGTGACAAACACGCCGCTGTATAGTTGGTTCGGTGAAGTTCCTGGGTTTTTGGAACTGGCTCAGACGCGCGTCCCCCTGTTTCTTTGCCCATCAGACAACATGGCTGAACTTGGCGGCGGAGTCAAATATTCGGGCGGGAGCCAACCGGTGACCGTCTATGGTGTGAATACCGATGCGATCAGTTTCGTCCCTTTTTTGGATGACGAATTGCCCGGCAATTATGTGGGGACCAATTACGCTGGGTGTGCGGGTGCCTATTCGGGTGGCAAACATCCCGATCCGTCGCGTCAGCCCTATATCGGGGTGATGAGCAGCGGGCATCCCTATCGCCTCCGAGATTGCCGCGATGGCACAAGTCAAACGGTGATGTGCGGCGAGACTCTTGGTGAGATCATTGATGGGTCGAGAAACTACGTTCATCCGTGGTTGATCGGAGGATTGGCTCGCGGGAAAGGTGTGGTTCCCTGGATGGAGCCTCCCCCCAGTGGTCGTCTCATCGGTCACGGTCGATATGCTTCGCCGTTTGGTTTTGCTTCTCAGCATTCAGCAACCGCGAATTTTGTGTTTGTTGACGGCAGCACACATTCTTTGGCTCGCGAAATCGACTGGATGGTATTTTACCAACTCTGCGGCTCACAAGACGGTGCAACAGTGACTTTCTAATTGATCGTTCGTAAAGGCCAATCGGTCGATTCAATCCCCCTTCAGCGACATAAATCGATTGTAACCGTTTACGAGCTCGTCGTTGAAACATAACCAAATCCCGCTTTGGCGAATCACTTATTCCATGCGTGTTCTCGAGGCGTGCTCCTTCGTTGCGTCCGCCTTTTCACGGATTGAAAAGTCACGTGACCGTTCACTCTGTGAACGGTTGCGGCAGGCGAGACGCCCGCGATCCCGGGAAAGCGAGCGTATTTGCTGCCAATGGGGTCACAGCAAAGGCAAGGGCAAAGGTGAAACTCCCCCGGATGAAATCCGGGGGCATCCGGCTTTTGGGGGGAAGGGTGGTAGGCGCTTCTGCTGCTTTAGGGAGGTGGTAACCATCCCCCGGTTAAAAACCGGGGGCATTCGCGAAACCAATGACATTCATCGAACTGAGGGCGTTCGGTGAACCGTGAAGGTGGTGCTCGAAGCCCCCGGTTAAAAACTGGGCGCATTCGCGAAACCAATGACATTCATCGAACTGAGGGCGTTCGGTGAACCGTGAAGGTGGTGCTCGAAGCCCCCGGTTTTTAACCGGGGGAGGCTCACTTTCAGCCTAATAAGAGGCGATAAAAAACACAAAAAGAATGCCCCCGGTTTTTAACCGGGGGATTTTTACCTCTAAGCCTTTGCGTAACCGTTCACGGTCTTAGCCTTGAAGTAGGCTTAGAACTGACAGGTTGTTGAGCTTGGCGTTGATTGAATAATACAAAAAATCGAAGACGTTGCGTTTTTTTGCTCGTGGTAATGGCGATCCACATTCGTTCGTGGTATCTTTGCCCCGCTTCGCCTCGGGTGCCTTAGGCGATTTTCCGGTGGTTTCTAGGAAGTACTGGAATCCTTTTTTGCCTTGGCCAACGCCAATTCTAACTCAGCAATTCGCGCAGCCTGCTCTTCCAGTTGTGCCGCCTGTTTGGCGACCAAGTCCCTCAGTTCCGCGATGACTTTATCCCTGCTGTCCACGCCCGAACAGTGGCAAAACCCCCAAAACTAAGCACTACCTATTTTCGGGCCGGATACATCGATATAACTCAAAAAAAAACGCCAAGATTCTATTGAGCCGAGCGAAATTCTCTTGGATTTGGGAGAGAGCCTCAGCGTTTTTTGGGGCACGGTTACGTGTCCGAAAAGTCTAGGGGAATGTCGCGGCGGACTTGTCGTTCCGTGCGATCAGTTTTTATCAAAGCGGTTTGTGCATGTCTTTTAAACGTTCCATCGCGGGATGGTGGTCGCTGATCTTGGCGATTCTCGCGCGGGATTGGACACGGTCAAACGGCTTGATGTTTGAATACAAGCTGCACCAGACAATTTTCGGCAAGTCATTATCGAGGCTGGTGATTGGGCAAGTGGCAAAACGGGCGCGTTGGCAAGTCGCCAATTCAGGTTTTTTAAGCGGCTGGCAATCTTTGTGTCAAACCGAAAATATATTGCCGAACAGTTTAAAGGCTTGGTACCGAAGGGAGAAAAACGAGTTGATCGAATTGACCCTTGCTCATGCCGAACGGCGCTTGGTGGCCGGCGACCATCGCGCTGCATTAAAAATCGTCCGCGAACTGTCCGGCGAGGAAATCCTGGACTGGCGCGCGGATCGTATCGCTGCCGTCGCGCAGTTGATCGAGCAAGCGGAACGGCTCGCCAAGGCCGAACGGTTCGCCGAAGCGATCTCAAAAATCGCATTGGCCTTTCGACAACGATCGGACTTGCACTACCTCGGAACAAGACTGTCGAGCCTGAAACAGCAACAACAAATGGCCTTGGTCGAGCCTCCTCGGCCCTTCATCGATGGACTCGAACGCATCTCCCTTCACGACCATTTGGCGATGCCGCAATCCTGGGTGATGTGGATCGACGGCGTGGGAAGTTTTTTGATTTGCCGAGGCGAGGCGACTTGGCTCGGTCGCTACGTCGATCAACCTCAGGTCGATATCGCCATTCAAGGGGAACTGGCCCGGCGCCATGCCATTTTTCGCAAGACAAAATTCGCATACCAACTCGACTCTTTCGGACCGATGAGAGTGAACGGCACTGAAGTAAACGAGGGGACTTCGTTGAAACATCAAGACCTGATCGAAATCGGGGAGGTTTTGAAAATCCGTTTCGAGAATTCCGATCCGCGAAGTCGTTCGGCGATTTTGCGTTCGGTCACACCGATGCGCACCTTCCCCCGCTGCGATGGGGTGATTTTGTTGCATGACTGGATCAGTGTAGGACCCAAACAACACAACCACTTGCGAATCCCGCACCTGCACGGGGAATTGGAATTCCGGATCGTTGACGGACGTTTGACGGCGAGGGTGAGAAGTGGAGAAATGCAGGTCGACGGACCTCGAGTAGGCGACCAAGCGGTTGTCGTCGGATGTGATACACGACTGACCCTGGACGGTGTTGGTATTCAATGGGAGGCCGTAAATCCTCCGTTGCCTTGGTGAAAGCGGAACATTATTGGTACAATTGGGGTAATCAAGAATGCCTTCCTTGCCGCAGACAACTGCTTTGGCAAATTCGGTCAGCGAGGAAGAATTTATTGCAAACACGAATGAGTAATCCTTTGGCCACACGAAACGAGTTCGATCCCCAAACCCCTGTGGCTCCACAGAGCGTTGAAGGTGCGCGCCCACCGAAACGCGGCCCCCGATTTACTTATCCCAGCGGCTCCCAGCCTCTTGAAGGCTTCACCATCAAACGCGGGATCGGGATGGGAGGATTTGGCGAAGTCTATTTCGCCATCAGTGATGCAGGAAAAGAAGTCGCGATCAAACGGATTCAACGCAACCTGGACGTTGAATTGCGCGGAGTCCGGCAATGCTTGAACCTCAAACATGTCAACTTGATCAGTCTGTGGGATATCCGCTCGAACGAACTTGGCGAAAGCTGGGTCGTGATGGAGTATGTTCCAGGATTTAATCTTCGCGACAAGCTCGAACAAAATCCCACGGGCCTTCCTGAAACCGAACTCAAGCAGTGGTTTATCTCGATCGCCAGCGGCGTGAACTATTTGCACCGCAACGGGATTGTGCATCGAGACCTCAAGCCGGGCAATATTTTCTTTGACACCGATCAACAGATTGTCAAAATTGGCGACTATGGTCTTGCGAAATTCATTTCCGCCAGCAAACGGAGCGGGCAGACCGAGAGTGTCGGCACCTTTCACTACATGGCCCCGGAAATCGGCAAGGGGATTTATGGAAAAGAAATTGACGTTTATGCTCTGGGGGTCATCCTGTACGAGATGATCTGCGGGCAATTGCCTTTCGATGGCGAAAGTGCTCACGAGATTATCATGAAACATCTGACGGCGGATGTAGACTTGCGACCGATCCCAGTACAGTATCGAGAATGCATCGCGGGATCGTTGCGGAAGGACCCCGTGCAACGATTCTCAACCGTCAGCGAGATGTTGGCGAAGTTGCCGTGGCCCGAATGCGATGCGCCTTTGATAAACCAATTAAATTCGATTGGCACTCCGCCGCAACCGGAGGTCGTCTCCGTAAATGGCGACCAAGCCAGAACGCCACGGCAGCAGACTCAACGTCGCGAAACCACTTCGCGAACCTGTTTGTATATCGGTGATGACGGCGTTGAAGAATTTACAGAAATCGTCCCCAACTACGAGCGGACCACGATCCACGGTCGAAATCTTCTGGACGAAGGTATCGTTATCAGCGGGACCGGGAAATCCTATGTTCGCCGGGAGCCAATCGCCAAAGCGATCCAAGGAGGCTGGGACGGTGCGGTTCGCTGGTGGCATCGCTCGGACATTTCCGTTCCGTTCAAAATCGGCGTGGCCATCATTGGGTCGGTCCTGTTGATCATCAATTCCGGATGGTTGATCCCGGTCGGATTGATCATGGGACTGCTGTATTTTGGTTATTACGTTGTACGAAGTTGGGTTCTGCCGGACGAGCAAACCAATGTGTTTGCGTCTCGAACAAATTCTGAGCAGCGGAAAAACTCCGAAATTCGCCAGTTTTTGCTCACTCGCTCTTGGGAAAGACGTTTGATTGATTTAACTGGCTCGCTATTGGTTGCCGTGTTTTCGTGTCTAATTTTTAGCTTTATTGGATTGACGATTAAGGGGACGGTTTGGGGCCCGCAGTATGAAACGGCTGCGATTTATTTTTGGCTGGCAGCGACATCGACCTTGGCCAGTTGGGCCATTTTGATTGCCGGAAAATATTGGGAATCACGTCCAGCTGATTTTTGGGTTCGTTTGGTGACGATGATGTCCTGCGGTTTTGTGCTAGGAATCATCAGCTATATGATCGGTGCCGCGTTTTTCATCGGCGAGTTTGCTCCAAATTTTGCCTCAAGCTTGGATAGTAATTTATTGGTCCCTTCGGCCTTAATTTCCTTTTTGCTTTTCTTCACGATTTGGTTTGGAGTCTCTCGAATGGCGCAATGGGTCGATCCGACTCGATCGGCAAGAATTAAGTTATGGCGGGTCGGATTGGCTGTATTGTTTGGGTCAATCTTAGCACAAACGTGTGGGCTTTATCCCCCTTTATTCGTCGCTGTGACGGTCATCACCAGCTTGGCGACACAACTTGGAGCACCGATTCTGTCAATTGACGAAGCCGCAATCCAGGCTCCGATCGTGAGCCGCCACTCGGTAAGAGGTTAAGACGCAACGCAAATGAAACGACTTTTGATTGTGGCGTTCTTTTTGATGTGGGGGCTCGTTGATGGGAACCTGCATTTGATGACGGCCTTCCCAAACGACGAACAAGATCAAGAAAACGAAACGAGCGGTCTCGCTCCTCTCGCGAACGATAGTGCGGACCGTGCGACAGGCACCCCCAATTGGTGGTTGGCCGCCGTTGAGGAAATTGATTATCCAAGTAGCGTTACTCTTCAGACAAACGCCTGCGAAAACCGCCTAGCAGCCGAAGCGGAATTGGATGCCGCGATTGCCGACGCCGCAAATGTTTATTTCTCAAATTTTTTAGCGAAGGAACAACTCAAGGAAATCGTCGGTGCGGTCGAATTTCTAAAGAAGAATGGGGTCTTTAAGGGCCGTTATGAAGTCTTGGCCGTTCGAGAACCTACTGAAAACGGCGACCCCGCTGGCGATGGAAAACAGATATTGAAATATCGCGGGTTTGCCCATCTCAAATTTTCTGAAGAACTTTGGCAGACACGCCTGATCCGCGACCGACTCGTGATTGCTGCCGTGCTGAGTTGGACCATCATCTCAGGGTTGATCGTGTTCTCGATTTTTCTGCGGCTGAATCATGCGTCACGGGGAATGCATCAAGGGCGTTTGCAAATCGGTGCCATCGTCCTATTTCTCGTCATGTCAGTCCTGAGCTTGTGGGTTTCCCAAGTCCTCGTATGAAGCCGATTTTTGAAATCATCGCCGAGACATCCGACTTTTGGATTGTCGATAAACCGGGGGGCATTCTAACTCAAGCCCCTCCTGGGATCGACAGCCTGGAATTGCGGCTCCGTCAATGGCAGACCAGCCAGACCGGTGAGTTGCGACCCTATGTTGGAGTCCCCCATCGGCTTGATCGTCCCGTTTCCGGGGTGATGGTATTTTCCAAGAAACCCAAAACCACTCAACGCTTGGGCGAGCAATTTCAATCGCGCGAGGTTGAGAAATTTTACTGGGCTCTGGTTGGTGGAGAAATCTCGGAAGACTCAGGGACTTGGACCGATACGATGCGCAAAGTCCCCGACGAACCCCGCTCGGAAATCGTTCCTCCAGAACACCCCGACGCCCAAGCAGCGATTCTCCATTTCCAAGTTTTGGCCCGGGCTTCTGGGTTGTCATTGTTGCAAATCAACCTCGAAACCGGGCGAACGCATCAAATTCGCCTGCAATGTGCCGCCCGAAATTGTCCGATTTTTGGGGACTCACAGTACGGCTCGACTGTCGAATTTGGACCGGCAACGGTCGATCTGAGGGCTCGCGTGATCGGATTACACGCCCGCAGTCTTTCCTTTTTTGACCATCGCCAAGGCCAGCGGGTCGAGTTCGTCGCCAAATTACCCGATTACTGGAATAGGCCGTTGTTGAATCTTCCGGAATTCGTTGAAATAGGGTAATGGAAACCAAAAAGCGATTTTTCTGTTTACGCGGCTTTATGAAATCGGGGACAAATTGGCTGGGGGGGCTGTTGGACCGGCATCCCGAAGTCTCTTGTCGCGGCGAGTACCATTGGGAATTAGTGCTCAAACCAATCGTCGAGCGTTCCCCCTTGATGCTGCAAACCCAAACCGACGACGCCATCCGAGAGACTTTGAAACATGTTCGCGTCGCGATTCGCCGCACGATGGCCGCACTGTCTGATCCTGCGGCAACCGTGATCGGCGACCGCACACCTCACACCATTTCCCCAATCGTACTCCCCGTCCCGCATATTGTGATCATTCGCGATGGTCGAGACATTTTGGTCAGCCGAGCATTTCATCTGTTCAACTCTCCGAACTATACGCAACTTTTCAAACGATCCAAAACCGCAGCGGCAACTTTGGCAGAATTTCAAGCCAACAAATGGTTCTTTCGCGATCACCCTGAGCGATTACTGGAAAACCGAGAAGTCGTCGAGACAACGGCTCACTGGTGGGTCGATCAACTGGAAAAGGACCGCAAAGTCACCGAGAACCAACCGCACCTTCCGGTTCGGTTTGTCCGGTACGAAGACTTGCACCTTCGCACTCAAGAAATTTCAGATGAATTATTTGAATTTCTCGGAGTCGATCCCCAATTAGCGCCCCCGATCGAAGGGGAACTCAAACCGGGGTTCGAGAATGAAAGTCCCAACCAGTTCTTCCGCAAGGGCCAGGCGGGGGACTGGGTGAATTACTTCACGGATCAAGTCAAAGAGCAATTCAAGAACATCGCCGGCGAAGAGCTCGTTCGCCAAGGCTACGAAAATGATTTAGAATGGTAACGGCGAAGCGATCTTCGTGGATGATTCGTTCCCCCGAGATAGATCGACAAAACAAACCGTGTTCGTTCTTTCGACGACAAGAGAAATCTAATGGACAAAAAAGCAAAAAAACGCCTTGAGGTCTTAAAACAAAAACGGGCCATGCTCGAAAAACAACTCGCCGGTGCCCGCAAACAAACCGACGACCCAGCAGAAGTCACTCGCTTCGAAAACGAACTCGAGGCGGTCAAGCAAGAAATGGACAAATTGCAAGGCAAATAGTCCCGCATGTTTGGCTTCATTAATGTGAATAAACCTACCGGCATCACCAGCCGCGCTGCCGTCGATCAAGTCGTGGAGCAACTGCGTGAAAAAAGAATTGGCCATGCCGGTACACTTGACCCATTGGCCGAGGGGGTGTTGGTCCTGGCGGTTGGCAAGGCAAGTAAGCTAATCTCTGTTGTCCAGGATTTCCCTAAAACATATTTGGCGACCTTCCAATTGGGGTTGGCAAGCGACACTCAAGATATCACGGGCGAATGTCGCGAGGTCCCTTGGGTTCCTTTTTCCAAACGCGATCTCGAAATCGTCGCTGAGGAATTCGTCGGTGAGATTTTGCAGACTCCACCGGTTTTCTCTGCCCTCAGGGTAAATGGCAAGCGTGCCTATCGACTAGGGCGACGGGGTGAAACGGTCGAATTGGCTCCCCGCCCCGTCGTGATTCATTCGCTGCGTATAATCGACGTTGCGTTGCCGCATTGGACGATGGAGATTGAATGCAGCAAGGGAACTTATGTACGAACCCTGGGGCATGACATGGGAATAAAACTGGGGAGCCACGCGGTAATGACGGCCCTCACTCGCACCGCGATTGGACCATTTTCGATCGCCGACGCCGTCAATCCGGATGAGGTGCGCAAATCTGAACGGAGTCGCCAATTGATACCGCTGGCGAAGGCATTCCCCAATTGGCCTCAAGTCGTTTTATCCGAACCAGAACTCGCTGATCTGCAATTCGGTCGGCTACCTGTTGCAATCATTTCTCAACTCGATTCGCTCACCGACCATGCCATTCTACTCACCCCCAACCACGACCTAGCCGCCGTCATCAAACGAGAGGAGGCCAAACTGAGCTTTGTCATTAACCTTTTTGGTAAATAACGGACCATTACTGCTCCAATCGATTGCGATGGTTTTTGGGCTAGTGCCAAAAACACGAATTCCGTCATGTCGCGGTTGATAGCACTCTTTAAACTTGTTTGAACCACTAATCACCGCTGATTAACACGAATTCTAAAGGCCCAGATTAGCGATGGTGAGCGGTTAAGCTCGAATCAAATTCTGTATCAAGCGAGAATTTTACTGGTGCTTTGTCAGCAGAAAAGTCGGTGAGAGCGGCCCATCGTCAGGCGGCCTTTCGTAACGGGATGATCATGCGGGATTCTATCTCACTTTCGATTACCCATTCCCGATACGGAAGCATTTCACGACACGCCATTTCGCCTAAATCGTGCAGTATCTCAACGTCTCGTTGCTGGGACATGTATCGCCTGACGTTTCGTTGAACTTCTTCATCAGATGGGATGTAGCCCAATTCCCGTTCACGAAGGCGGTTCATTTCCTTCTGGCCGTGGGTCAATATCTGTTGGCTTGTTTTTTGGTTAACAGTAATCCGAAAGGCACCTAAAAACCGTGGTACATGATGAAAAACCATGCCGGCTCGTTGAAATCGCAAAATCAAATCCCAATCCATCGCGAACCGAAATGATTCATCGATTTTCCCACCAACGGCATCCCAAGCACGTCGTCGCCAGAACATTGTCTCTTGGGGAACATAATCTGCCCATTGCAACGTTTCCGGGTCATGTGGGGGAAGCACCCAGTAATTGATGACTTGGTCGTGTTCATCGATCAATAGACGATTGCCGTAAATCACATCCACATCCGGATGTTGTCGAAAATAGTTAGCGACGTAGCTGAGACTGCCCGGAACCAGAGTGTCATCTGAATTGAGATAAGCCATGATCTCGCCACTCGTTTTGCGCAGACCGAAATTGATTGCCTGGGATTGTCCGGTATCTTTGACGCTTTCCCACGCAGTCAAACGGTCTTGAAAATGGCGTATGACATCCAGACTGTTGTCGGTTGAGCAGCCGTCTTGGACAACCATTTCCACGCTGGGATAGTTTTGCTGCAAGACACTGAGAATGGTTCGCTCCAGATAAATGCCTTGATTGAGATTGGGCGTTGCGATAGAGATTTTGGGTGGAGCAATCAGCTCGACGTTTTTGAAATACGATTCTGGAAGCAAGCAAGGCTGTGGTTCATGATAGTGTAGCTGAAACAACCGGTAACCTCGCGGGGTCGATGGTTGTGCATTTACCGTTGGTCCAGGTGCCTCAGCAACAGTCCCTTCACTGGATTCTACTGTGGCGGGAACGGGATGTTGAGGTTGCTTATCAATTGCTGCCACAACACCAACGGGCATCTTTTTTGATTTAAAGAATCGAGTCATCAAACTTGGTTTAGTCCTAATCCGATTCATTTCGCTGAAAAAGTGCGTTCGATAGATGCGGGACTTAAGTAGCAATTTGCTAAAAGCTGGAAGTGAATCGTCAATCTGGGAACAGGCTGTGCTCAATACAATTTCATCGAATTCTCGATTGTGTCCTCGATCCGCCCCTTGCATGGTGGCTGTGATTCGGCCTATCGCCAGAGCCCAACGTGCGCTGGTTTTTCCAGTTATTTCACGTACGACCTGCAGGGCTTCCTTGGCACGCTCCAGTTCCGTTTGCAGATAGTCGGATCTTGAAAAGTCTTCGGCACGTTTATATCCGACAAATTGGGGAATGAAACCAAATTTAGCCTTGCCCTTAGCCATCCTTAGCCAGTAATCATAATGGCACCAATATTTTAAATTCTCGTTGAATTGGCCAAACGTCTTCAGAGCTCTTCGCTGGTAGAAGACAGAAGTAGGATGCAAGCAGGGGCGATTTGCCAATCGTGACAATGTCGGTGGCTCGGTAATGACGCGCCTTACAAAGCGATCCTGATAATCGATCGAATTCGTTCGGCCGTAAACAAAATCGAGTTGAGATCGAGTTTGAAACAGAGCCCATGCCTGTTCGAGTGCTTGAGGATAATACATATCCTCAGGGTTTAAAAATCCTAGAATATGGCCAGACGCGGCACGTTGCCCTAAATTCAGCAACGATCCAAATTGACTATTTTCACTGCGGACGACTTGGACTCGCGAATCATTGCAGACGGGTGGAAGAGAGTCACATCCCGTGCCATCAACGACGACAACCTCGACGATGCGAAGTGTTGAATCAAACACACTTTGGACGGCTCGGCTCAGCAATTGGCTGTTGGGTGATGCCGGAATAACGATTGAAATGTACATTTTCCCCAAATGGTTTCAGTAATAAAACTTACTCTCAGCTCTGGGGGCTTTTATCGTGTCAAGACGAATCAAACAACCCCAGTTTGGTGCCGTTTTGCTGGGCATTAACGGCTTGACGCGTCTATTGATAACCAAATATCCGCATAACAAGCTTCAAACGCCGATTGATTGCCTCGATCGTGCTTTGCTCTAAGTGTTTTAGATAATTGCCTGGAACCACTTGACGTATGTGCTGATCCGGCCGTTCCTCTTCAGGTATGACATCCACCCGATCCAAAATGAAATCGAGTGCTTCATCAGAAACCGTCCAACCAAACCACTGGCACAAGTCCTGAATCCAATCCCGTTTCCTATGGATGATATCTTCGTAACGATAAACGGCAATATTCCTGCGGCGATGAAACCCCTGAATGAGGTAGCCTTCGAATGTCTTATGTAGGTCCGAAAGGTTCAAAAGAACATGCTGATTGATGTCAAGGGAATTGGCAATAGAACGGGCATCCAATATTGCCTCGCTCATTGAACCTGGCTCCGATTCGCCGGGCACACAATGGCTCTTTAATATCGAAAAATACAATGAAACGAGCATGTCGCGAGGGTCCCGTACCAAAAACACACCCCGCGCACGATTCAAGATTGGGATTGGATAAATCGGAAAGCTTCGAAAGCCACCGTAGATATATCCTCGTTCATGGAATACGTCACCGACGACTGACGGGTACTGGTCTACGGCAATATTTTTGCGAAAGAGTTCATCAGAAATACTGAAAAACTCCAGCCCTACATGTGGACGTAACAATTGTAAAACATCATTCAACAGCGTGCTGCCAGCTTTGGGGAGTGAAAAGGCCAAAACGCTCGGAACGTCACTGACACGTTTAGCCAAAGTCATGTCCATTCGGGCCAAACGAGGTCGATACGGCAATGAACTCGTCGGTTCAGCCAATGGCATTTCAGAAAGATTTTCCATATCGTCAACATTCCTTCGTTTTCGAGTTCTATTGCAGAAGTCGTGCGGGTCGAAATTCTAAGGAATAAATTACCTTCGATGCCAAGACGCTTTGATTTACTCGTAAGTCAAGTTGTCAACCTGTCCAAAGCTACCCACTCTCGCATGCAATGCTGCCCCAAGACGATGTTTGACAATCCACGACCGCTCGGGGATTATGACGTTTTCAGCAAATGGACACAATGGAAATTTCTCGAAAAGAGCCTTGATATCCTCTCAAATAGAATAAGGAGGCACTCAGTGTGATAGCAGCAGGACGCTTGAAGCCCACCGCCATGATGCAATTATTCAGGTACTGATCTTTGATTTTGTCGTCTTTCGTTTTTCGATCCAAAAATCGACCTTACGCAATGATTGGGTGGTTTGCGCGAGGGGACGATCATCGTTTTTGGGGCTGCCGTGGATCGACCGCTAGCCAATCGCTTAGCTAGCAAAAAAATCTTGGCCCGATGCGTTAGCAAAGGAAAATTGGCAATCCCTCGCTCACGCTTCGGGTTGCGAGTTCCAGCAAACCGATTTGCAAATGCGATTTTTAACAGCCCAGTTCAAGTACCCAGGGTCGAATTTTGAAAAACTTTTCAAATCATCAAGGTTTTAGGGCTCTGCAAGTTCGAGTTGGTGAATTTGAATTATTTGATTTCTTCGGTTTTTGGGTTCGGACTCCACCCGGACTTCGGCCTTGCTCGCCACACACCGCCAGAGACAAACGCCGACCAGCCCTTGCTCAACCAGCCCAACAAGGCCAACGCCAGCCACAGAGACCAGAGTAACATCAGCAAGCGATAGTACCAAACGGAAATCGAAACCACAGACGGTTGCGGAAGTGCGCTTTCGACACTGGGCTGGAACCACTTCAATGACGAATCATACGAGCCATTCCCCGCAATGAACATCTCTGGATTACCCAGCAAACCTCTACTGACCGCATAGACGAGAACCGCCAAGGCAACGATTGTCAACAGAACCAAAAGCACCTGCTGGATGTTGAAGCGCCAAAACGGAACGGCCGTCGGATCGAATTTACGTCGCAATGACAAGGCAAACAGCCATACCACAACGAACGCGGCAGCGAGAACGTGAATTTGTGTCAGCCCAATCATCAACAGAATCCACTGAATGGTTCCCAAAGGCGAGTCCTTGACTCGCCCCAGAATCAGCCCCGCCAAAATTGCAAAAGCCAAAATTACCCAGAATCGAATCGCAGGTCCCATCGTCGGGCCATTGGCCCATAAAATCCACTGACTTCCGGGGACGTTCATTTGCACCGTAACATTGGCCGACGAGAAAGGTAATTTGACGGGGGTCGCTTCGACGATTGTTTGCAACGACTTATCAACTCTCCATTCGATGACAATCGATTGTTTGCCGGGTTGAACAGGAATAACCACCGCTTCGCCAACTCGCCGGACAGGGATCGTTCTGCCTTTCACGAAAACGGCAGTTATCTCGGAATCGACTTCTAACGACACCGGAAACTCTCCCCCCAGACTGCTTTCGACTTCCAGAGACAACCTACCCGTTTGCTGTCGGTGCCCAAGATCGCACGAATGCATGACTCGCTGAATGGTCGTCGTGGCCCCAACAATCGCGGTGGGCTCACTAAAGGCCAACGTGGCCTCTTCGTTCGGCCAGGGGAGCCATACAGGAATCAAGTCCGATTCGTCAGCTTGGAATATCGGAGCGAGTCCCGTCCGCGTGACGTTCCAGACGGGCGAAGTGACTAAGTGCCATTGTTCGATCCATTGATCCGTCGCAGGGGCTTTGAGCATTAGGTCCTTACCACGTGGCAATTCCGAGACCCAGGAGAAACTGGTATCGTCGGCACCAAAGCGAACTTCAATGAATCCACCGTCAACGACAACATTCGAGGTCAAAACGTTCTCGCCCGGCAATAACGGGACCTTGATTGAAACCGCCCTTCCTTTTTTGGACAGACGAGTCACTTGATTACGGACTTGCCAAACCAAACCAGCTTCAATCTCCCGTTTCACGGAAACGATGGCGCTGAAGTCACGGCGGTCAAAACCAGCAGCCCCAGCGACCGTTCGTTCCTTCCTCGAGAAAAACACTTGCTGCTCCGGCGTCCCGTCCTCGCGAACCCCTGTAACGGTCCAGTCAGAAGCTTCGATCGCAACCAGTTTGGGCTTCAGCAAGTACGTCCACTCCCAATCCGAAACATCCGGCAGCAGACTCTGGACGACGACTTGATGGACCCCCTGGGGGAGCACGATCCACAAGTATCCGTCTTTTCGGCAGACCAGTTCAGAGGGCTGGCCGTCCACAGTGACGGAGACCGGCGACCAATGCGGGAGCCTGCCCGGCAACGGTACGGCGACCTCTACGACCGCATGAACCTCTGCCGTCAATTCGACACGATTTCCGTCAACCTTCAATGTTGCCATCGGAATGACTGCCGCATTGGGAAAGGCGTCGGAAGTTTGTTGCAGACGTTCGGCCAGCAATTGTAGGGTCTGGGGGTCGGGGATTTCTTGCCCGACACCTTGAAGTGGTCCGCACATCAGAACGGCAAACACCAGTAATCCAGCCGCCTTCTGACTATTCCTCCCCGCACTACGGAACTTTAGACGTTGTCCGCTTGCGAGAATCAGGCCCAAAAGGACAATCAACGCGATCCGTACCACCGTGAGAACTCGATGCTGATTCAGGCTGAGCAGGATCGGTCGAATTTTTTGTTCCGCCGACACCGGTCCACTCCAACTGCAGCGGACTTGATTCCAACTCCATTCGGGTCGCGCTGGGCCGGTTTGAATTTGTGCCTTTGGATCGAATTGCAGGTTTTGTTCAAATTGGGCTTTCGAAGGGGCTTGGCTGATTTGTCGTTCTGATAGTTCATAATCCTCGGAGTCGTCAGGTACGTTTGCCCAAGCGACTTCGCCGGCACTACCGAATTCAAAATCGAAGTCAGCGGTCTGTGAACTGGTTTCTAAAGCCGGCACCAGTGTCCGTTCGCGGTAATTGACTCCGGCATACTCCAGTTGAGGATAAATGGCGATTTGCAACTGCGACCATAAAAACGGAATCAGAAACAAGGCCAAAATCCCTGCGGCCACAAATCGCCAAACGGAAATCCACTGTCGCCCCTTTTCGTGCTTGACGACTTGCAACAAGGCAACCGGAACGAGCAGAAACAACCACAAGAATCGCGGAGCCCCAGGCTCGTGATAGGAAAGGCCAAAAGCAAGCAGGGCCACCAAACCGGCCCAAAATCCAAACAGCCGGAAAACCGCCGCTGCAAAGATCAACAATAGGAACAAATCTAGTAGCGACCACGCCGTCAGCCAATCGCCCTGCACTGAATCAGCGCCAAATACAGCCAACGCTCGCCAACCGGGCGGCAAGTCAATATTGACAGCCAAGTGATCTGCATCGGCCCGCCAGCCAATGGCTTTTATCTCTTGCATGTTAGGCATCCGCCCGATCGCTTCGATGTTCAAATTACGGGTTCGAATTTCGACGCCTTGTGCTTTGTCGATAGGGCTGGCCGTAATCAGTTGTCCCGCACCATTGACGCGAACCGAGCCCAACTCAAGTTCCGGAGCCACATCCAGACGCCAAATCTGCTGGTTGTTTCCAGTCACCTGGTCGTGATAGACAAAACCCTGGCCTGCTTCGTCCAACCACAAATGTCGGGTAACCGCCAGCCCCGCCGGACGTTGCATTCCCATGCCGCGTTGCTTCTCCTCCAGAGTAATCGCCTCCGCCGTATTCCATTGAAAGACCGGCAGCCCCTGCCACCGTTGCGGATACGAAGTCTGAGTGACATCGACCGGTTGCAAACCAGTAAACTCCGCTAGTCGAAACTCAGGATTGGCTTTGAAACCGATGAGTTCCATATTCACCATCGGCTGTGCTTCTGGAGAGAATCGCAGACTCCGATCGTCACTTGTCCGAAACGAATGTAGACTGACCGTCCATTTGCCGGCGCGCACTTGCACCTTTGCTCTTCCGCGATCATCGATGGAGATAGGGAGCCCACTTTCGACAGTCGCCAGTTTCCAACCTTCCGGCAAGACCCAACCCAATTCCTCTTCGCGACTTTTCCCTGAAACGGTTAATTCCAGTTCGGTTCTCAACCAGGTCGGAATGCCATCTTCAAAAAGGCGATAGACATTCACACTGATCGAATCCGCCTCCGTCTCGCCAATGCGTTTTCGAGTAAGCCACAAGGCGCCCGAAGCTTCCCAATTAGGTGCCTCTACGGTTTCGTTGTTGACGATCAGGGTGAGCAAACCGATCTCCGGCGGCAACTGGACTCGTTGCGGCATCGTGTTCCATTGGAATTGGCCACTTAACTCGTGACGCCCAGGTAGCAGGCGTACAGAAGGTCGAGCGTTTTTTTCGACGACGGTGAGCGGCACACCGTCCGCAATGACACTCTGCGGCCAGTGCTCATTGCTCCCCGGCAGCGGTAGCCAAGCCTCATCAAACACGGTCACGGAAAATTTCCAATCCGCACCCTTGGCTCCAGCGGTCAGCGTCAGTCGCCCCGGCCACACGGGCATCTTGGCTCGCGCATCACTGAAGGACGGCGGCGAGTTGAGCGTGGTCAAATCCCAAGTGGCCCAACCTTTCCAAGGCTGAAGTGCCTCAGGAACCTCTCGCTGTTGGGCACGCAATTCGTTGAGAGAAATGGTCCCTTGCAGAAAAAATCCCATCACAGCGATGGCAATTGCGCAACTCGAATGCCTAATGCGCGTCATCATACCAACTCATTTCTCCGCGAACCGAGGCGGAACAAAAACCCGGATGGACCAAAACATGATCACCTTCAAGTATAGTCCGCAACCCGAACGGCGTGAAATCGCCGCCTTTTCAGATCATCTTGGCCAGTCGGTCCAAACCCGAAAATCGGCCCCCCTTCGGAAGCTCTTGACGCTGTATCAAGAGTCTAAAGCCCGATTTTGTTATCAGAATGAACGTAAAACGCCAGATTCTTCCAGGTGAAGGCCAACTTTATCCCTACGGTTTAGCCGTCCAAAAACAAACAAGGCGCAGCCAGCAATAAAAGAGCGGAAAGAGAAACGACGGTAGAACCGACCTCAGGAGCACACCAACGGGCAAGGATCAACAAATCACTCCAAAACAAAACCATTTCGCGAATTATGCTGAGGTAGCTTTGGCCAAAATTGGTAAAGCAATCCTGACACTTCTCGCTGGACGCCAGTGTTTCAAAACATGCTCAAATTATATCCGGCCTGATCAATCAACGGAATTTTCGGTTTCTCGCGAAACGGGAGACAACACTTGAGACCATCGCGGGAGGAAAATTCTACAGTGGTTTAGAAAAAAGCCGAAACAGTCGCGGAACAAGTATGCGGGATTTGGAAAAATCTCCGAGACAGAAACCAGTGTTCAGCAAGACGTGTCGCAATTCTTCCCCTATTCAACAGGGCGGCATCCTATCAACCATGCCACACTGTGGCGGGTCAGTCGGAGTGAGTGTCTACTTCCATGTAGAATGTCAACGCCTTTCTGCTCCGATCAATTGTCCGAAGCAGTTTCGGCTTGTTTGGTATAAATAACTTCCATCGTTTTGGCCCATTCCTCGGTGCCCGGAGTCTGAACCCAGCGCGTAAATGTGCGAGTTTTTCCGTCTGCCGAAAGGACCGTCGTCATTTTGCTTTTCTCAGGCGAACCCATCATGTCCAATCCCTCCGCCAAATAGATAAAAGTCCGCTGTTCGGCATCCCAAGTGCCGGTCATATGCATCACATGCGGACTCATCGAATCGATCCAACTCCCGATATAATTCCCATTCTTGGAATCATAGCCAAAGCTTCCGTGTCCCTGGAACGGCATCCCGCCCATGTCCATTTCAAAATCGCTGATAATCCAAAATTCTCCCAACATGCGATTAGTTTCTTTCCCGGTTGCTTTCATTTGATTGCCGTCCGGCATAAAAAAAGTTGCGTCGGCATTCCAGGTTCCGATCTCATGTTTGAGAATTTCATGTTGCGCTGAAGCCTGCTCTTGGGCATTTATCGTGCCTGGGCTTACCAAAATCGAAATCACAAAAAAAATCGACATGATTGTGAATGTTCTCTTTGTAGTAATACACATCTTTTGTTCCATTGTTAAATTCAGGTTTAAGGGAGTCACAAAATCAGGTCCAAATCGAATCAAAAAAATACTGAAACCGGTAGGAAAGCTGACGCTGAACACAAGCATTGAATGTACCAGAGAAACTACTCAAGTCAATAATTGGAAAAACGGGGACAGGTCAAATACTTGCGTTAAGTTTATCGCTTCTTTGGCCTGCCGGGATTGCGAAGTGTCGCCTCGAGCCTGTCCCCGTTTCTTCCACGTTTCTTCCCTAACTGGACCTGTCACCGTTTCTTCCGCGCCTTAATCACTAGCATCGTCGTGCTTGTCCCCATTTCGACTCCCCCATTTCGCCTCCGTCAGTTTAATTTCTCTAAATCTCGATTGCAGCAACAATAACGGCTTTGTTAGAACGTCAGTTCCTGAAGCATAGGTGATCCATGGCCAGCACAAGAACAACATCGTTTCTCTTCGACGAAATAGCGTCGTTTTTTGCCTCTGCACCATCGCAGCAAGAAATTTTGCGATACCGCCCTTCTGCAAAAGCTCAGCAAAGATCATCCGAACTGATCGAGCAGGCGCGCAATCATGAACTTTCCGACGAGTTAAGGCAAGAACTTGATCAATTTGAACAGGCCGAATTATTGATGAGGCTGGTTAAGGCAAGAATCCGGTCGGTATCTGATCCAGGTTCGGAATGACAGAAAAAGTTCCGAAGCGAATTCAACAAGAAGTTCGTGAGCGGGAACATATCCATTTTTTTTTGCGTTAAGCTTATCGCTTCTTTGGCCAGCCGGGCCTGCGAAGTGTCGCATCGAGCCCGTCCCCGTTTTTTCCCCAATTGACATGCCGAACACTATTGGACCTGTCCCCGTTTCTTCCCTATCCCCGTTTCTTCCCAATGCTTATTCTTCCTCATTCGGTTTATTTTCTTTGTTGCCATTCGGATTTGATGGGGGCGGTGCTGGTTGCGACTCGTCAGTTTTTTCATTTTCTTCCGTGCGTTTTGTGAACTCCGAAATCCCGGCAATCGTCCGACGAATCTCTTCACCTGGCTGAGTGAACTTCGCAATCTCGGCAATCTTCCGACGAATCTCTTCACCTGGCTGAGTGAACTTCGCAATCTCGGCAATCGTCCGACGAATCTCTTCACCTGGCTGAGTGAACTTCGCAATCTCGGCAATCGTCCGACGAATCTCTTCACCTGGCTGAGTGAACTTCGCAATCTCGGCAATCGTCCGACGAATCTCTTCACTTGGCTGAGTGAACTTCGCCGTCTCGGCAATCGCCCGACGGATATCTTCGCTTGCCTGAGTGAACTTCGCCATATCAGCAATCGTCCGACGGCTCTCTTCACTTGATTGCGGCAGGTGCGGTAGCGACTCTTCTTCCTTTTCGATCTCTTCGACTTCTTCCGGCGTAAGTCGTTCTTCGGCCTTCACACCTGTTGTTTCAACAAAATGCAGGATTCCTTCGACTGTGTCCTCAAAAAGATAGGCGTCGGGAGAAGATGCAACTTTGCACAACTCGTCATAAAGGAAGCGATTTAGAAAGCCCTTGCCGCCGAAGACTGTGCCATAGTCGCCGTCCCTAGAGATGATCCAGAGGCGTTTCTTTCCGTCGAAATTCGTGAGGATCTGTTCCCATGTCAGTTGATCGCCAATTGGGTTTGAGTTCTTGCCCGGCGGATTGCCAAGCTCTCTTCGGTTCCTGGCCCTCTGCAATTCCTCGGGAGAATGAGCGACGGCCTTGCTGAAAATCGGGCCCAATGCTAGTGATACTTCGTCTTCCGAACAGCTTATCTGCTCCATGATTCCTAGAGCCAAGGCGTCGACTTCTTCGTTCGCCGACTTTACCCTCCGCCCAATGTCGTTCATCAGTTCGAGAATGTCCTTAGCCTGTCCGGTGATAGTGCCGGACAGGTGGTCTGGAACGTTGAACGTCTGCAGCTTTAATCCCTTCGACTTCTGCCTCAGGAATTCTGCCGCTACCTGGATCTTATTGCGCTGAACCTCGCCGACGAACTGCTGCGTGATGAAGATATGCTCAACTTGCTCTCCCAGCGGCGCAAGCAGTTTCTTGCCGGTGTCGGTTCGATAAAGATCCAGGTATTTGTTAGCGTCGATAAAAAGAAGAGCGTCTTCGGCTGGCATGACATTTCGTGATACTAGGTTTATTGCCGTTAGTCGATTGCGTTCACCAAGCGGCGGTGAACGACGTTAATTTCGAAGAATTTGAAACTCCGCCGCTTTGGTGCAACGCTTAGTTCAAGTAAGCCGCTACGCGGCGGGGTTGTTTACGGTGGTATTTTAGGCGAAGGTGGGTTGGCGAGTCAAGTTCTTTTTGTACTCCTGGACAGTAACGAAGCCCCGACAGTGGTCGATGAACTTTTTTATTTCCTGTTTGAGGAGTTTCTACTCATGCCAAGTTATGACAAACCCAATCGTTCACGGAGTGTCATCGGGTTTCTTGAACAAAGCCCGTAAACATCGGCTCTATCTTTCGGCCATTGTCGTCCTTCGCTTCGGCCACACCCCACCAACCACCATACCTTATCTCATATCTCGCGATGCTAAAGGCATATTGGTTCCGCTGACTGATTACGAATGCCATTTAGTTGCTCTTGGATTTTGTTGAAATTTGGATTATGCAGCGGGTCGTCGGCAATGGCTGCGGATATAATCCTGACAAGTTCAGCATTGTCTGGTTCAGTAGTAGCGAAAGCCGTGTTATCTCGCACACCCGCAGAGGCGACCAAATAGTTGACGTTTTGCCAATGGAGTGTTACTCCGCGCACGGCGATTGTCGTGTCGGTACAGTCAGCGCGGAAGTCAGTCATGTAAGATTCATCGTTCATGTTCTGTTTCCCTTGGAATTTTGTGGTTGATGCGGACGACGGACAACATTCCGTGTTCGCCGATTTTGAAGGCGTTTGTGACGGAAAACCGTTGCGAGTGATGACGCCGCGAGCGGTTCACGAAAACCAGGCAACGTGCATGCACGCAAATGTTCAGGCTGCTATGGCTTTTGAGAAGTCTCCTGTCATTGACGACCGACGTGTTTTGAAGCAACGACGATCACCGGGCGGAAATGGCACCCGGTATTATGAGTTACCTTAGCACGAAACGCCATTTCCGCTCTGCGTGCATCGCAAAGTTCGCATTCAATTCGCACTAAGTTCTAGTTTTGAAAAAATATCCTGCTGGCCGTCGGGCTGAAGCGCCCATCGATAAGCAGGATGAATTTCCCAATGGTAACCAAAGTCGGCGAATTCATTTGACAAATAGCGATTCTGTTCAAAATAAAATCGTTGAATTTCCCCATTTACTTCCCTTCGTCCCGTCAGAAAATTTATTTTATACATGAATCCTGCTAGCTGTTTCGCACTTGCCAACTTGTTACCAGCAAATTTAAACTGCCCTTGTTCCTGAATTCTCCCAATTTTCTTAAGTAGTTGGTCGGTTGAAAAGACGTATGACTCTACTGCAGTCCGGCTTCGTCTTACCGGCTTCATATTGAATAACAAGCGTTCGATCTCTGGCAATTCAGATCTGAATTCGTTTATCGTATCTTGGACTCGACCCTGAGAATATTCGTTAAAAACAGCCGAAAAATGGCCAGTTAAAATCCGCGTCGCCCCATCCTTCCTTGCTTCGCGCGCCGCAAGAGTACACAGCTTGACTAAATCTCGAGGTCGTGCACGAATTAAAGAAAGCAATACCCTGTGCATTGGAGCATTTTGCCATTTCCCTTGTCCTTTGAATTTCTCCTCCATTACCGATGACAAATACGTCGCGAGTTCGAATTGACTGCGCGATTGTAGAAAAGAATCATCAAGAGTTCGTCCGAAATACGTTTCGATTCGCTTAACCAAGAGCGCAAAAATTTCATGATTATTCCATGCTTGCCACAACACTGAGCCTTCTATTTTATCGGTCGATTCGTCAGCAGTACGAACAAGAAAATAGACATCTGATCGCAAGCTAATTCTAAATCGAATTCCTGCATTCTCTTGAGTGATATCTCGCATTGCGTTTAACAAGGCTGAAATACGTTGAATATCTTCCCGTCGTCCCTGCCACCCTCTATCCAAATCGTCAATGTAGACGTTTACCGATTGACACGAGGCAAACCTTTCAACAATCATTTTTTTGGCTGGATCGAGCGAAAAAGATTCCGTGTCGCGTACGGTTGACCGTACAAACTCAAGGAGCTTGCCGCCAATATTCGCCAAGCCGCTCAAAGCTCCCTGCTTTACGGTTCCCAGAGAGTTCAACACTTTTTGTATGATGATATTATTCAGTCCCATTTTCCAGGAACGAATTAAGCGAAGGAAATCTGTAGTGTCGCCACCAATGTCCGCGATATCGTCAGGGCGGATTAGAATAGACAAGACTGAATTATCACGGTCTTCGCACATTGAGATGCGAAAAAGAGCGGACTTGCCAATTCCTTTATGGCCGACCAGCACTCGAAGTGGAGCCGAAGATCGGAACTGTTCGTAAACTGGTGTTTTGAAATAATAGCTACGGAGCCGATTGATTCCTTCGAAGTCCGCAGCTTCATCACCAAACAGTCCTTGTATTTCATCTTCAGTGAAACTTATTTTGACTGGTGAACTCAAAAGGAACTCTCACTTTTCGCTGGCGATCAACGAGCGAAAATGTCGCGGGTGATCTTGATTTCAGGAAAAACTCGGAACGCCATTTTCGCTCCGTTGCATAGCGTGGTTATGCGATTTCAGATTTTGATCGAGAGCTATTTACACTACGCATGCGTTTGGTGCCGATACCGGATTGGAATTAGACGTTAAAAGTCAATATTGATGATGTCCCCCGGAGGGCCATCGGTGCCGTAGTAGTAAACAACGTCGCATTCGCTAGGAACTTTGATTTGAGCCCACCCAAATTTCCAAGCGATCTTCTGCAGCGTACTGCCATCCAGCTTCTTCTCTTCCCATGTAATCCACAATGCTCTTATTCGCACCATTGCGCCGGCAGGATTCCTGATTAATATCTGCAACGGTTGATTGAAGCCGAATTCCATGTCGTGCCAATCGCCCGGTCTGAAGTGCTTGGTGATACGGTGTAGCATTGCGCCTCGCCGTTAAGTTGGTGTTCAGAAAACGTTGCCAAGTTTTTTGGGTGTCGGTTCTTCGATGGTACTTTTAGGTTGAATTCTCTGATTCGCTAGAATTTCCGCGTCAGAAAAGTAATTCCGACGATTTTGTAGCATAACTATTATTGGACAGGGGCAACCAATATCAGGGCTGTGAAACCTCTGCGTCTTTAATCCGACCTAATTTTAAGGGGGTACCCATCCTTTTGTCAATAACTAAGATCGTTCTTTTCGGCAGAATTTTAGTTAGAGTCAGGGCGGCGCTTTGCATGGGGATTTTAGGCAGAAGGGCGATATGCAGAGTCAGGAGAAAATAGCTGGGCCGGAATCGGAATCGGAATCGGAATCGGCTATTGAAAATCAAGCGGTCAGACCTAAGTTGATCGATATCGTTCGCGGTATATTGCGGATGCTGCACTACGCCAAACGGACCGAGTAGGCGTACTTCGGCTGAATTCGGGGTTTTATCTATTTTTCCCGCGATCAGGCAGGACATTTGGTTCACCAAATAACGCTGGGCGACCACGACATCGAATCGTATTTGCCCCATTTGGCTGAACCGGGGAAACGGGGACAGGTAAATTTTTGCGTTGAGCTTGTCGCCTCTTTGGTCAGCGGGGCTTGCGAAGTTTCGCATCGAGCCTGTCCCCGTTTCTTCTGTGTCTGGCGAAATGCCTGCGATTCCGTGTAGACGGATGTCGGGATTAAGAAGAGCGATGAGGCAATTGGGATCACCGATGACGAAGCGTGAAATGCAAAAGAGATTCCGTGATCTGGAATGAGGCTTTGCGATAAACGGATGATTGATCGGGGAAACGGGGGCAGGTCCATTTTTTGCGTTAAGCTTATCGCTTCTTTAGCCAGCCGGGCTTTCGAAGTGTCGCCTCGAGCCTGTCCCCGTTTCTTCCACTGAACAGGGTTTCATGTGCTGCAACTATTCGCAAACCCACATTTTTCGAATCATGACAATGCAGATTGGCTGGCGAAATGACTGCGATTCCATGTAGACGGATTTCGGTAATAAGATGAGCGTTGAGGCAATTAGGATCACCGATGACTTAACAAGGCAAACGAAAGGGGATTCCGTGGTCTGGAAAGAGCCTTTGCAGCGGACGGATGATTGATCCGTCCAATTCGATGCCGGGTCCGTGTGTTTAGTTGTGGAGAATAGGGCGACGGATGTGGCCTATTTTGGGAAAGAAACGGCGACGGGGAAAGAAACGGCGACAGGTCCCGTTTTTGACGGTGGTTCATTTTTGCTTGCTGGCTAGTTGGGGGTGAGTTCGGCGGTGGTCAAGGCGACGTCAAAGATGCGGCGGCCATCTCGATTAATCCAGTTGGCTTGCAGGGATTTTTGGCTAATCCCCAGGCGCAAAAAGACATGGGGTTCAACCGCCGAGTGAACCAGGGCGGGATGAGGGACATTGAGGCTAGGAATCGTGCTGTTATGCATGGGGCTGATGATAAATTGCCATAGCGGATAGCCCACGCGGTTGCCGTAATGGAGTGCTCGGGAAACATGAATATCTCCACCGATCAGGAAACAACCGCCGATTCGCTGGTCGCGAATGAAATCAAAAATCGCTTCCCGTTCATAATGATAAGTTTCCCAATCGTCCTTTTCCGAGTTCTTTTTATCGTCCCAAATCATGCCGGTGGTAATCGCTTTGAAGGTTGCGGTGCTGGTCTTCAATTTTTCGCGAAACCAATCCCACTGCTGTTGTCCGAGGCAGGTGGTCTGGGTGGGGTCCGCCCAACTGGGCATCGTGCGGCTGAACCAGCGCGGGTCGAGCAGAAAGACTTCCAGGGGACCAAAGCGAAACGAGGTGTGAATGCCGCGACCTTCTCCGAACGGTCGGCGTTGCTCGTTCCCATTAGCATCATGGCCAAAAGTCCGATTCGCCCGGTATTCACAAAATGCGATCCGCGCCACGTGCTTGCCGGAAAAATCTCCATGGCCATCATTGACCCCAAAGTCATGGTCATCCCACGTTCCCCAGCAAGGTATCTGCCGGATCATAGCGGCGATCTCTGGCTGACGTAGAAACTCGCGGTGTTTCGTCCGCGCGACACTCAGTTGATCGCTGTCGATATACGGGGTATCTCCCAGGAAGACAAAGCCCTGACAACCTTCCTGCAGAACGCGTGTCCAAATATGATCCGGCGTCGAAGGGGCACATGACCCGAGCCCCAGCACCACTTCTTCGGGCAACGCTTCCGGAGCCCAAAGTGTTCGCAGTTGGCCGTGGCTGTTTTGTTCCACACTCCAGTCGCGATTTTCGCCAACAGGAAAAATTCGATACTGATACTCCGTGTCGGGTTGCAGCCCTGTCACCTCGAAGTGCAGCGTGTCGTCATGATCGCCATCGATCAAAGCTTGTCCCACCAACGGCGGTTGCTGCTCATGACGTAATTCGCATTGCCACTGCCGATGAACGTTGTGAGCGGGTGCGGGACGGTACCACAATCGAGCAGTCTGAGTATCGACATGCCCAACCAAAGGTCCGGTACCGATTAATGCAGGCGACAACGTGGGAACGACCGGTGGTGCCTGTCCCGCTTTGACCAACTGCACATAAGCCGTCAATGCGGCAAAGAACTGAAGCGAAACGTCGATCGCCGGCATGCTGAAGGTGGGCTGATCCTGCGAGTCAAAACATTTGTCCAGCCAGAGGCTTGTCAGAATCCACTTACCCTTACCGGTTTCGCCAAGCAACAAGCAGGGGAACTCGGCATTGGGGCGAGAGGCCAGCAACACCTGCAGCTCTCGCCAATTGTAAAAGCTTTCCCAGTTAACGCGTGAGCGATCGAAGTGGGATTTGCCGACCTTCGCTGAATCAGCAGGAATCCAGGAGGTCAGCGGATGCTCCGACGCAATCACATACACATCATCAAAGTCATCATCGCAGCGGCGAGCCTGCAGCGGTTCTGGCAGATACTCGACTTTGTCCCCGAATTGATCCGACTGGGTCATCTCCAATACGACGCCACCTTGCTGGACGAACGCCACGATTTCATTCGCAAAGGCATTCACGTATTTTTTGTAGTCAGGGGCGTTATTGGTAAAGGATCCGAAGACCAACAAGTCGATCGGCTGAGCCTGATTGCGGGGGCTGCGGGTCAGATCGAGTGGGCTGACTGTGGCCCCGCACCGTTGCAGCAGAGTGGCGGCGCCTATCGATTGTTTGGTCCAGGGGTCCGGGTGTTCAAGCACGGCAACCCGCAAGCCAACTCCCGGCGCTGAAGTCGGACTCTCATCCGCCGCCATAGTTACCGCCCCCGATTGCCGTGCGTACCAGCCGTACCACGCAGCCGACGCCAAGCCAACTTGACTGACAAACGTCCGACGATTCACACCCTGACTGGTCAACAATTCTTGCTTGCCCATCGTTTTTTAATAGTAAATTGAGGTTAAAGGACAACATTATCGGCTAGTGATCCCCCCCGGAAACCCCCAAGCCCACCGATTGATTGATAAACGCACCCAATCACTGAACTCGAATTTTAGCCGGAACTCGTGGTGGGGGGATGAAGTGGTCGATGAGGTGGCCTTCGCTGGAAATGGCTTTGATGTCCAGCGATGGTCCGGCCAGGGTCACCAACAGGATGTGGTTGATCGATTGGGCCCGAGCGAGATACCAAGTCTTATCGACTTCGTGAACACGCCGCACGCCAACACCCCAGGCCCCATCACCAACATATATCACACCGCCGGTTTGTTCACGGCCTTGCAGGATCGGGACGCTTCGCTTGAAGGCGTGATCGTGGTGCTCGAAGCAGACACGAATCTGACTGGCGTCAAACAGCGGCGTCCAATTTTCTCTTACCCGACCAGAAATCGCCTCATCGAATTTTCGAACCGAGGGATAGGCCGGAACATGATAGACGGGAATCAAGTGCGTGACGTGCTGGCGTTCCGCGATCCGTTCCTTGAGCCACTCGGTTTGCACCCCTTCAACTGGCCCCGAATGATCGGTGTCCAAAATAATGAGACTTAAATAGTTCCCAACGTCCAAAACTCCATAACCAGGATGCCCGGGAAAGGCAAACAGGCTGTAAAAGAAAGGGGCGATCTCCTCTCGAAACTCATTTGTATTTTGATAGCCGTCGCGACCGCGATCGTTGCCCCAATAATACCCCCCGTGGACTTCGTGATTTCCGATCCCGACGATGATGGGAATCACGCGATTTTCGGCAGTCACTAACGTCTTCAAACAGGCGTCAAAAAATTCGTCCCAGAGATTTAAGTTCTTTTCCTGCCCATTGGCATACGCCAAATCGCCACCCCAAATAATCGCGTCAGGATCAAACCTTGCCGCCTGACGATTGGAATTCTCCATCCACTCTTGGCGATGTCGCACGTCTCCACCGAACACTAAACGTACCGGCCGATCGGGCTGGTCGCAGCGATCTGGCATCGTGCGGAACCAATAGCGTGTGCTGCGGTTAAGGCCATCAGCGTGATAAATTCTAAATTCGTAAGCGGTATCGGGCTGGAGACCCGTTAGCTCGGCTGTATAGACGGTGCGGCGTGAAAAAGCCATCGGTGCCGTTTGGGGCTCGACTCGCTGCGGATTTGACGCTCCCTTGTTGCCACTTTCTCGCGGAGTGAATTCCAGCCAACTTCCTTGCTCGTCAGGCTCGCCGTGCCATTGAATCGTCATCGTGGTGGTCGGGTCACGTTGCCAAGTCAAATACAGGGCCTTGGGAGGGACAGGAATTTCGCCAATACGTAACCGCAATCCCAAACAAATGTCGGAACTGCCAGGGCTTCGATTGTGAAGCGAAACGGCCAGTACATTTCGGCCCGGCAACAACGGTGGATTGTCGATGACCACGGCACCGACTTCGGGCGCCGGAGTTCCGACCGTGCGAGTCGCCGCCGTGCCAAACTCGCAGGGTCCATCGGGAATCCCCTCGGTCCTCCCGATCTCTTGGCCGTTCAGGTAGTACACCGCCGCATCGTCGATGATTTGATCAAACTGTAAACGCATCCGTTCTGTCGGGCCGTCATAGACAAATTCGGTTCGAAACAGGTAAGTCAAATGTCCCGATTCAATCCGTGTACTTAAGCTAGGCTGCGGCCAATTCTTCCCATCATCCCGCGTATCGAAACCGATCAAACCCCCGCCTGCGGGCCAGTTGCTGTCGTCGAAATCCGCCTGTCGCCAATCACCCACCGGAGCTTGTTCGGCATCCCAGTATTTCCACTCAGCCGTGAAATCCAAAATGACTCGTTCGTCGTCGTTTTGTTTTAAACTTTGCTGATGAGCGGTCGCCGATCCCTCAATGATGAGTACACCGATTAAGAGGTAGCACTTCAGCCAAATAGAAATCACGCGAGCCACCATGCTGTTATTCCAGTTGCTTGACATATCACCAATCACAGAGTTTGAACAAAGGCAACCGTTCACGGAGTGAACGGTCACGTGGCCGTTCACTCCTTGAAAAAGCGCCGAAACCGTCAGAGGAAGTAGGGTGTGTGGAGTCGGCGGCGGTGGGTTGGTGTGTTCCGCAAGTCAACCGCTTGGTTAGTTGACCGGTTCAACCGACCAAGCCCTCCGCCGACGCAACACACCATCCGCGCAATGACTTGCTTCACACACCCTAAACCAGCGCCCTACACCAGCGCCCCATAAATTCACAACCTCTCCGTGAAAAAACGCAGAC
Source organism: Pirellulaceae bacterium (assembly GCA_019636375.1). Taxonomy (GTDB): domain Bacteria; phylum Planctomycetota; class Planctomycetia; order Pirellulales; family Pirellulaceae; genus BJ22. Next base: position 1,080,249 of record JAHBXS010000001.1, read on the forward strand.
CTTCGAGTCGATTATTCAAGAGATCAACGTCGTTTACTCAAGAGATCAACATCCAGTCTAACACAATCAAAACGTCGGTGTTCGGCTGCTTGATAGAGGCACGCCGCATTCTGGGCTTTCTGCTCGCGAGTCATTTTGACAATCCAGCTTTTGTTCAGAAAAATTCACATTGTCCAAGCTCTTAAACTCGGCGAACGGTGACTTCTGTTCGCCCGATAAATTTTAAAAACGGGCTACGCGATTATCTCGACGGCTACTGAGTCGTAAAGGAATTTGCCTTTGTCGGTTAAGCGTAGTATTGAATCCGTGTTGGCGATTTCATTCAGGTTCGATGTTGGTACGTTTTTCGCCTCGGGTTCACGAGCCAGTAGCCCAAGACTTTCAAGTCGCCCCAGCGGCTCGGCGGCGCAATCGGCGAAACTAAATCCCGTGCGACTCAGAAAATCGCTTTCGCGAAGACCGTCCAATTGCCGCAAGCCAATCGCCAGTCGTTCGCGTGCGGATTCGAGCGGGGTTAGTCGCTCTCGATGAACTTGCGGAGACTCACCCGACTCGATCAGCTTCAAGTACCGCATCAGACTTTCCGCATTGGTATACCGCCAACCATCGATGTAACCGCTGGCCCCGCATCCCAGCCCCCAGTAGTCGGCCCCCGACCAATAGACTTGATTGTGACGCGAACGATGATCGGGCCTTGCAAAACTTGAAATTTCGTAATGCTGGTGACCGTTCGCCGTCAACGATTGAATCACCATTTCGTACATTTGCAGACGCAACTCCTCGTCTGATTCGCAAAGCTGACCCTTCAGACGCCGCGACCAAAATTGAGTCCCCTTTTCAAACGTCAACTCATAAGTCGACAAATGCTCGGCTCCCAGGTGAAGGGCTTGGTCAATGTCGTTTTGCCAGACTTGCGGTGTTTCATTAGGGACCGCAAAAATCAAATCAATCGAAACGCTGTTGGCAAACTTTCGAGCCATTTCAACCGCTCGCATGACTTGATCCGGCGAGTGGTCCCGTTCAAGGACTTGCAACTTTTGCGGGTCGAACGATTGCACCCCCAAACTGATCCGATTGACTCCTAAGTCGCGAAAGAGAGTACTGCGGTCGATTTGTAAATCGATTGGGTTTGCCTCTAGGGTAACTTCCGTAGCTGCCGTCCAAGTGAACCGCTCGCCAATCAACGCGAAGAGTTCACGAAGTTGCTCGTCGGTGAGATGACTGGGGGTCCCACCGCCAAGATAAAGTGTTTCAAGTTCAGCGTGGACCGGTAGTTGTTCGACCTCTTTTCGAAGTGCGGCGAGATACCGCTCAACGAGATGATCCCGCCCCGCAACCAAAGAGAAATTGCAATAGCCGCACCGATGCCGACAGAACGGAACGTGAATGTACACGGAGGAAGGGAGGCTTTGCGGGTTTTCTGTTGGTTTCAATTCATTCATAACGCAGGACGTGTTGGAATTCTTGGGGAATCAGCGGGGCAGGGCGGGACGCCCGCTTTTATAGAAAATTTAAATGCAAAATGCAAAGTGCAAAATGCAAATTCTAAAATGGATGGTGGGTGTGTGACTCGCTGCCAAGTTTACTACGGTTCTTGTTGCGTGGCTTCCTTGTTCTCGTTTGTCCTGACGGTCAAGATTGATTGGCCGATGATTTTGCATTTTGCATTTTGCATTTTGCATTTTGCATTTTGCATTTCCTCCGCAACAATCGTCTCAGGTCAATTCCCGATCCCAGCAAAACATTGATCCAAAAACCGCACTAATTCATAACGCCAGATCAGGAGTTCAGAAGTTGAAGTTAAAATTGGAGTCTGTCACCATCACAACCAAGGGACCAGCCTTCCACCCAGCATGTCCGGAAATCGCCGCTTGATCAACTCGTGAGCTTCGCGACGCGAATAGCGCGTGCTGAAATGCGAGGCGATGATCAGTTCGTTCTTAAAATTGTCTTTGCGTTTTACAAAATCGACGAGATGGGTATGACCGTTTTTATGAATAAACTGCATTTGGTGATCATCGGCCAAGAACGTCATTTCCGCGATCAGAATTTTCGTTTCGTAAAAGGCCGGATTGCGATCGAGTCCCCGAGGTGATGTGTCTCCGGTATAGCCCACGAGCGGCACCAAAATTTCGTTGACGACCTCAACCCCTTCCGCCCGCAAATCTCGAATTTCTTCACCGCTGCAATCCGAGAATTCAGGCTTGAGTTTCTTGCGGCGGTCGTTGACGATAAAGCCGAGCGACGGAATGCGATGGTCCATATCGTACGCTTCGATCACGATTTCGCGCGTTAAGTCGAAACGCTCGCCCCCCGCCATCCCGATCAATTTACATGGGAATTTTCCGCGATCGAGCGGCGTGAAACTGTCTAGCATCGCTCGTGCGGCACCCAGAGCGTATCGTGGCATGATGATGGTGGGAGGTTCCATTTTCATCAACCGCCTGCGAGCCACAAATAACGGCAACGCCGCGATATGATCCAAATGGCAATGCGAAATCAGCCAATTCGGCGTTCCCATAAAATCCCAAGGATGGGCCCCCAAGTCAAAGCCCAGTTTCAACTCGGCGATTCGCCAATAGGTTTGGACGGCAGCGCGGGAATAGCCTTCGATCGTGAGCCCGGCGTGCTGAATTGACTTAATGGGAACGTTTTTTAACATGTTGAAAAATTGCGGGTTGCGGCCTGGATCACCGGTGTGTGCTCGCCGATACTTTGGCGGAAAAATTTTAAACCTTCAAGGCAATCTCTAAAATGATTCGGAAGGTGATGGAAAAGTTCGCTGTTTGACGTCTTGATTCCAGGAAGTTACGGCATTGCGAATCTCCTCGCCGACTTGGGCATACTGCCGGACGAATCCTGGAACATAACCGCTGGTCAACCCGATCAGATCGTGAATCACCAAGACTTGTCCATTGCAGTCTGGTCCCGCTCCGATTCCAATTGTCGGAATTCGCAGTTTTTCGGTAGCCATTTTGGCGACCTCGGAGGGGATGCATTCGAGGACGATTGAAAAGGCCCCTGCTGATTCCGCAGCAAGTGCGTCGGCCAACAAGACGTCGGCGTCTCGTTGGACTCGGTACCCCCCCATGACATGCACCGTCTGGGGTCGCAACCCGACATGAGCCATGACGGGGATACCAGCCGAGACGAGCCCGCGAATGACATCGGCCTGTTCCGCCCCCCCTTCGAGCTTGACCGCTTGGGCCCCGGTTCGCTTGAGGATTTTTGCGGCAGTAGCGACGGTTTGATAAACCCCCAAGTGGTTTTCTGGAAAGGGGAGATCGACGACGACCAAGGCACGACTTGCGGCCCGCACCACCATCGTCGCGTGATAGATCATTTCATCCACGGTGACGGGGAGCGTCGTGTCGTTCCCTTGGACGACCATCGCCAAACTGTCGCCTACTAGCAAAATATCGACTCCGGCCTCGTCGAGTAGGCGCGCCGTCGGGAAATCATAGGCGGTTAACATGGAGATCGGCTCGCCAGTTTCCTTCATTTTGGCGATTCTGGGAACCGTCATGCGGGCCGATTTTTTATTGCTCATGGTCCACCAAATTTCGACGTTTTGCCTAATGCACTTCTTAAGTTTAAACAAAAATCGAACTTCTGTCAGGCTCCAGCCAACCGAGCCCGCCTGATTCCTTGAAAGTCGAAGTTACGAAAATTGACACCAATCGCCCCAACCGCTCCAAAGGTTCTGATCCATTTTCATTCGAATTTTGGGCAATTAGAACTTGAGAAAATCAATTCAAATCACTCCCCGTGAGGTCTTCCGATCCGATACAATGAACTGGAAGGGCAGGGGGGCGTAAATTTCGTTTTGCGAAGTGTGAGGCTTACAAATTCCAATTCATTGAGTTGAGAATTGGCAAGCTTTAATCAACGGTCCCTTGTAACACCGTCGTTGACGGTCGAAACAGCTTCGACTCGCCGAACGAAGCAAGAAGACGATTTTGTTATCAAAAAAATGAGGTGAACCATGAGAGTGGCCATCGGAAGTGATCATCGGGGAATTCAACAACGGGGCTGGGTTGCTCATGCCATTGAGGAACTTGGCGGCGAAGTCATTGACCTGGGAACCCACAGCACGGAGAGTTACGACTATCCGGACATTGCAGCCGAAGTCGGCCAGCAGGTTGGCGAAGGTCGTGTTGATCGCGGGATATTGATTTGTGGCACTGGAATCGGTGTCTCGATTGCCGCGAACAAATGCCCCGGAGTCCGGGCTGCGGTTTGTCACGATTTACATACCGTGGCCATGAGCCGACGACACAACGATGCGAATGTGTTGTGTCTGCCCGGAGATGCGCTGGACCAGTTGAACGCTCAAGAGATGATTCGCTTGTGGCTGTCGACGGAATTCGAGGGGGGCCGACACCAGCGTCGCATCGACAAAATTACAGCCCTTGAATCCCAATTCGTAAAGTAATCTCACTTAGGAGTTTTTTTAAATGCTAATTCGTTGGAAGTTATTGCGTTGCGTCATTGTCGTCATCGCTAGTTCCTTTTTGGGCTCGACCCTAAATGGACAAGAAGGCGACGCTTCGAAGGACGACGTCGTCGTTTTGTTTGATGGAACCAGTTTGGATAGTTGGCGCGGCTACCGCACTGAGGAAATTGGAAGCGGCTGGGAGATTGTGGACGGTGTTTTGCAACTGACCAAAGGTGGCGCTGGCGACATCGTGACCAAGGAAGAGTTCGCTGACTTCGAGTTGACCTTCGAATGGAAAGTCGAAAAGGGGAGCAACAGCGGCGTGATGTATCGCGTCTCTTTGGGTGACAGCGCTCCCTATCTGTCGGGACCTGAATATCAAATCCTTGATGATGATGTCCATGCTGACGGCAAAAACCCGCTGACCGCAGCCGGTTCGCTTTACGGCTTGTACATTGCCGACGGGAAAGAACTCAAACCAGTTGGTGAATGGAATACTGCCAAAATTGTGCTGAACGGGTCACACGTCGAACATTGGGTCAATGGAAAAAAGGTTATTGAGGCTGATTTTGACAGCGACGACTGGAAGGCTCGGCTCGAAAAAAGCAAATTCAAAACATGGCCAAAATTTGCCAAAAACAACTCCGGACATATCGCTTTACAAGACCACGGTGATCGGGTTTATTACCGGCAAATCACCGTTAAACGTTTGGCGAGTTCGGAAAAGTAGAATTAGAAATGAGTGGAAGACCTTATGAGGCCGAGCTGTTGACGAGGGTCTGCCCCTTTTTCGGTCACCGGCTGGGTTTCGATTGAAGTGGGATTGTGTGTGGTTTAAAATGTAGTTTCATCATCGGACGCTTGAGGTAACCAACTGCGGTTAGCGGAAAAGCCAATCAAGCTCAGTTTTAATTTGGAGAAATTTAGGAATGGCAACTTCGAATCGAAGAACGTTTATTAAGTCGACGGCTGCAATTGGAGCCGGTTTTTGGGTCGCCGGAGGTGTTTCGGCCAAAGCAAGTACGTCGGCCAACGAAGAAATTCGTTTTGGCTGTATCGGTGTCGGCGGCAAGGGATCGAGCGACTCGGCTGACGCAGCGAAAAACGGGAAGGTTGTCGCGATTTGCGATATCGACGAAACCCGGTTTGACGGGGCCGACAATAAATTTCCTGGAGCGAAGAAGTTTACCGACTTCCGCAAGATGCTGGAGGAAATGGGGGACTCAATCGACGCCGTTACCGTCAGCACCCCTGATCACACCCACGCGGTTGCGGCCTTGATGGCGATGCGGATGGGAAAACATTGCTTCTGTCAAAAGCCCCTGACGCATTCGATTGAAGAGGCCCGGATCATGTCCGAGGTTGCTCGCGATAAAAGTCTGGTCACGCAAATGGGGAACCAGGGAACTGCGGAGAGCAACTTACGCTTGTCCGCTGCCTTGGTCAAAAACGGAATCATCGGCACGGTCAAAGAAGTCCACGTCTGGACCAATCGTCCGGTTTGGCCACAAAGCTTCGGCTTGAAGGTTGAAACTCAACCAGCTCCGGCCCACATCCACTGGAATGACTGGATAGGTCCTGCACCAAAGCGCGATTACAGCCCGGAAATCCACCCGTTTAAATGGCGCGGTTTTTGGGAGTTCGGAACCGGTGCCCTGGGGGATATGGCGTGTCATACGTTGAACATGGCCTTCATGGCCCTGAATCTGCGCAATCCAACTTCGGTCGAATCCGAACACGACGCTCACGATAACGTGATGTACCCCAAGTCGTCACGGATTCGATTTGAATTCCCACAAATCGGCGACCGTCCAGCGTTGACGATGTACTGGTACGACGGCGGTCAATTGCCACCCGCCGAGTTGTTCGATGGTTTACCCCAGGAAGAAGACGGCAGGGGAAATAAGCGCCCCTACAACTCTGCGGCGTTGTTGGTTGGCGAAAAAGGGAACTTCTTCTCGCCCGGCGATTACGGTGCGGACGTACGGAACACCGGCATCTTGGTCGATGGCGAGTTCACGAACCAAAGACAATTCCGTAACGATGTCGAATATGTCCGCTCCCCAGGTCACTTCGAGGAATTTGCTAAAGCGATTAAAGGCGAAGGGGTCCCGATGTCAAACTTCCCTGACTATTCCGGCCCACTTTCGGAGACCATCTTGCTAGGGAATCTGGCAGTTTGGTCCGGAAGTAAAGTCGAATGGGATGCCGAAAATATGATCGCCAAGGATGCGACTCCAGAAATCGAGCGGATGATTCGCCACGAGTACCACAACGGGTACCACCTGTAAGCTCCTCGTGCGCCAGAAAATAATTTTCCAGTTCCACAGGCTTTCTGCCTGTGGAACTTAAGGAGAATACGAATCCCAGGCTGGAAGCCGGTGCCAGGTTTGGATTACAAATTTTTCTGAAGCTCGCCTAACGATTTTCAATTCGTTTCAGGATCACTGTGATTTCGTCCAACTGCGTTTGCATTTGGTCGACTTGTTTTTCAAGGTCCTTAGTGTTGTCAATGGTCATTTCGTCGACGAAGATGGCGTTGGCCAGCGACAGCCCAAAGATTCCGCCAAACAAAAACATCGTGGCAAAGTAAATCCGCGCTAAAACCGTTATGGCGTAAGCCGAGAGCCACCCTGACGAGTAGTTGTTTTCTTTTACCGCGTTGGCGATTTCAGCGGGAATCTCATTCCAGCCTTCGATTGTAAAAATTTGGAAAATGGAATACATCGAGACGAAAGGGTCGCCAAACAGGTCAGGGACCAACTCGTGGAAAAAATGGCATGTTACCAATGCCATCACAAAATTAAACAAGGCTAAAACGGCCATCACCATAAATGACGCTCGCACGGCGCGCTTGAGCCCTGTCAATAACTGTTCGATGTGTGGAACGAATTGAAACAGCTTGAGGAGTCTCAACAATCGCAAGAGACGGAGCACCGACCAAAACGATGTGTCGGGGATCGGCAAAATCCCCATGAATAAAGATGGAAGACTTAGTGTTATGAGTGTGAAGTCAAAACGATTCCATCCGGAACTGAAATATCCTCGAACGCCATACAGCGTCATTTTGGATATTGCCTCGACGACAAATATCCAAGTAATCACCTTATCAGCCCAATCGAGCCAGGGATGGCCACGGAACAACGGAAAATACATCATCGTGATCACAATCGCGTTGAGCAAAATCACGATTAAAACATTTCTTTCGGCGGCGAAGAAACGCATCATTCGAATGACTCCCATCCTTTCTACAACTAATTCTCGCGGTCTACGACCCTACCCTTTATTGGTTAGTTGCAGAAGTGCTTGATTCGCTTGTTTCGACGTCGCGAACATAACGGTTCAGCCACTCAATTGTTTCCGCATGGGCATGCAGGACCGATTCTCTCGCTCTATAGCCGTGGCTCTCATGCGGTAACATCACCAGCCGCACCGTTCCGCCGTTACCCTTGATCGCTTGATAGAGGCGTTGGCTCTGAATCGGAAACGTTCCCGAGTTGTTGTCGTTTTCACCGTGGATCAGGAGCAGAGGGCGTTTGATTTTATCGGCATGAGTAAACGGGGAGATGTTCATATAGACATCTTTGGCTTCCCAAAACGGCCGTCGCTCTGATTGAAAACCAAACGGCGTCAACGTGCGGTTGTAGGCTCCACTGCGAGCTACACCAGCTCGGAACAAATCGCAGTGGGCCATTAAATTGGCGGTCATAAACCCACCGTAACTGTGCCCGCCCACGCAAACCCGATCGCGATCGGCGACTCCAAGTTCGACCGCTTTGTCGATTGCCGCCTGAGCGGCCCCAACGATTTGCTCGATGAAGGTGTCGTTCATCGTTTCAGGATCGCCAATGACCGGCATCGTTGCGTTATCCATGATCGCATAGCCCTGAGTCAGTAACGCGAGATGCGAAAGTCCCGTCATGCGAATGAACTGATTCGGACTTGCGGAGACCTGCCCAGCGGTCGCGGCGTCGGAAAACTCAAGCGGATAAGCCCAAATCATCAATGGCAATCGAGTACCCGGTTGATAGTCGGCCGGCAGATACAACGTCGCAGAAAGTGGCACACCGTCAGCCCGATTGTATTTCACTAATTCCTTGCGAATGCCCCGAATTTGTGGCGTGGGGTCACCGAATTGAGTGAGCGAGGCCTCGTTCCCGGCCTCAAGGTCAACCAAGAAATAATTTGGGGGATCCGTCGGCGATTCGCGTCGAATAATGACTTGGGGTTTTGAATTGGCGCTGCTGTTCAGAATTTGAGCGACTGACTCCAATGCCCCTTCGCGGGATTGCCAAAGTCGTTCGGTTTGCTGTGTTACTAAATGCCGCCGATCCAAAAACGGACGATCCCCGCTGGGAGACGCTCCTGCTCCAACAAGATACACCCAGTCGCCATCCTGCCGGACGAGCGAATGTCCTGTCGCTTCGCTGCGGCTCACCATCCGTCCTGGGTCAGCATACCGGTCGCGCATACTCCGGTCATCCAAAATCACTGGCGCGACCGACGGGTCATTCAGTTGAACCATTTGTGTCCTCAACCACCGGCGATCTCGGTCCATATCGGTTGAGGCCACCAAGCCAGGGGTCGTGAAAAAACTCAGCCCCATCGCCCGGTGTTCAGTCTTTAATACTTCTTTTGCGCCCTCAGAAAACGGAGCATCCCAAACCATCAAACGATCGCGATAGGGAACTTTGTTTTTCGGATCGCCACCATCGAGGGCTTCGTACCACATCAATCGAGCCGGATCGTTGTGAGACCACCGAATCGAACGTGGACCCAGGCGAACTCCCTCGATTGGAATGTTTTCAGCAAGGGGAATCTCTGCAACCGTCACAACCTTGTTACCCTCGATTGTCCAAACATTCATCTCGCTAGGGAAAGACGAGTAAGGATGCAAATAGGAAAATGGACGTTTGATTTGCGAAACGAGCAGGAATTGTCCGTTCGGTGAAGGCGTGGCGTTGCTGTACATGCCGGGTTCGCCCATCACCGCAACTTCTCCCTTCACCGAAATCTTGGCGAGTTGTGTCGTTGCGTAGTGCTCGAACAGCTCCTCGTCATACGGATTCTCCAGCAAGTCTTGATAAGTGCGAACGGGTGAGGTGTTCCCAATTGATTCTTGGATATTGGGGCCAACGGGTTTTAATGGGCGTTCGGGTTCTGCCCCGCGATTCTTCGGAACCAAGGTGCATACAACATGATTGCCATCTGGAGTAAAGTCCCAAAAACCTATTACCGTTGACAGTCGGTCGGTCAACCTTTTCGGTTGCAAGTCCTTAGTCACGTCGACCACCCACAATTCAGTCCCTTGATCGGTGACTTGCGTCCAGCCGAAATGTCGAGAATCATGCGACCAAGCCATCCCGCTGACCTTGGCGTTGTCTCCTCGCGCGATCAGTTTCATTTGCCGATTATCGCCGCGACGTTGAAGTGAAACACCTCGAAAAAAATCGGTGCGGAAATCTGAGTTTGCAACCGGATCGATCCGAGTCCCTGCCAGTTGCAGCATGCGTCGCGCAAGGTCTTCGATTCCCGGCATTGCGTCGCGTTCAACAAACACCATCCATTCGCCGTTGGGGCTGAAGTTCACCCCCGGTTCTGGAGTCGCGTCGATAATCTCGACCACTTCGGGAGGGGGAAGGCGATAACCCGTTTGAGCCATTCCTTGCACCGCTATCATCATCAACCCCACGCTTAAGACCAAACACTTTTTCATAAGGACAACTCCCTCGCCAAGTAACTTGTTTCGTATCGGGAGCGTTTTAGATCGCTGGAACTTTTTAATTCTCCGGATCGAAAACGCGCGAACCTCGCCCAACATGATACACATTTTGCGGCATCGCTGCCTGCACAGGCCCACATTTCTTTGCGAACAGCAAGTTCCGAGGAAGTTTTTTAAAGACTGGAATTGAGGATTTATGGGATTAAAGAAAGCAAGATTCGAACGATTTCAAGTTGAACTCTTTTTAATCGTCCGAATTTGATTATTGGCGATCAATCAACCAACAATTCAAAAATCCTGCCAATTCTGTAATCCAGTCCCAAAGGCTCTCCGCCTTAAGGCAAAAACACGCCACAATCAGGTCGATTCCATTTCCTCAACACCCTGCAGCAACATGCTCGGCGCGTTGAACTATTGAACGCCGCCGATGTAGGTTCGTTCAAGTTCGCCGATTTGTTCGAGATAACGATTAAAATCATCTGAATGGTAAGGAGAGTAGTTCATGTTTTTGAACAAGCCAGTAAGTCTCGTAAAGAAGTCACGAACTTGCTCCTTGTCCTTGAAGCGATACTCGCGGTCGATCAGGCGCTTGCACAACAAAAACATTTCCTTTTGTCGATCACGTGGGACGGTCACATCAACTTTGTCAAAGGCGTCTTGTTGCAAGTACACCATGTCAAGGAACAACGCCTTTTGATAGATCACGAAATCTTCGGTCGTGATCCCTTCTTCGCCAGTAACTTGCATCATTTGTAAAATATCGTTGCCATCACGCAACAATTCATGCAGTCGATTCACGGACTTGGTCCAGTGGGGGTCAAGTTCGCGATCGAAATATTCTTGGAGTTGTTCACGGTACCGCGACCAAGAAATCAGCGGGTCGATCGCGGGATAAAAACGTTTGTAAGCGCGATCATAAGACAAGGCGAGAAAACACTTGACGGTCGCCAGCGTCGATTGAGTCACCGGTTCTTCGAAGTTTCCGCCGGCAGGCGAGACGCTGCCAATCAGGGTCAAGCTCCCAGTCGACCCATCAGGCGTTTGCAAAACGCCGGCACGTTCATAAACACTTTTTATGCTCGAATCCAGATAAGCTGGAAACGCTTCCTCTCCGGGAATCTCCTCAAGTCGCCCGGAGGTTTCCCGCATCGCTTGGGCCCAACGCGACGTGGAATCGGCCAACAACAAAACGTCCAGACCCATTTGGCGATAATACTCGCCCAGGGTAATCCCTGTATAGATCGAGGCTTCCCGCGCCGCGACCGGCATTGACGAAGTATTGCAGATGATGATGGTCCGATCCATCAACTTGCCACCTGTTCGCGGGTCTTCCATGTGAGCGAATTCGTGAATCGTCTCGACGACTTCACCGGCCCTTTCGCCGCAAGCCACGACAATCACGACATCAACCGTCGAGTAGCGCGCGATTAGCCCTTGGGTCACAGTTTTCCCAGCACCGAAAGGACCGGGGATGCAAGCCGTTCCGCCTCGAGCAATGGGAAAGAACGTATCGATGATTCGCATCGTGGTCGTGATTGGTTGGTCGGGAAAGCGACGTTGGGCAGATCGTTCGCGGAGCATTTGTTCAGCGATTGGGCGGCGTACTGGCCAGGTTTGCGTCATCGTCCAGCGATGCTCACTTCCTGACGGATCGCGTACAACAATGATCTCTTGTTCAACGGTTGCAGGTCCCGCAGAAATTTCTACGATTTGCCATTTCCCTTTTAAATCGAAAGGGGCCATGATTTTGTGCGTCACGTTGAGCTCTTGCACAGTCCCAAGGACCTGTCCCGTGCGAATCGTGTCGCCGGCTTTAACGGCGGGAACAAAATCCCAAGTTCGTTGTTGTTCTAGGGGAAACAAGTCTTGCCCGCGTTTGAGAAAAAACCCATCACGCTCGGCCAGCGTGGTCAGCGGATTTTGCAAACCGTCAAAAATAACGCCGAGCATTCCAGGTCCCAGAGTCACTGACAGCAGGTGCCCCGACAACTCCACGCGATCACCGCAGCGAACCCCCAATGTCTCCTCGAAGACTTGCAAGTCCGCGACGGTTCCGTAGATTCGCAAGACCTCGGCCTTGAGACGCTCGTCGCCGACGATCACGAATGCGACTTCGTTTTTCATGATCGGGCCGCCATCGGTCTCGATGGTCACGATATTTCCGTTGACGCCGACCACTTGTGCCGTCGTACGCGATTTATTTGAAGAGATGAGCGTACTCACCGAGAGTCTCCGTTATCATGGTTTCAAAACGTAACTTGCCAGCCGACTCGTTGCGGCTCGTCCAACGATCAATAATTTCCCACCGAGCTAAATACAGCAGGACGGCTTCGAAGGAAAAGGTGAACCGCTCAGCCATCCGCGCCCAATTTCGATAGTTGGCCTCGAATAACAATCGTTGAGCCACCATCGCCTCTCCACTTTGTAGAGCTTGATCTAATTTGCCGATCCAACCGAAACGCCCTTGTAATCGAAACTCGGGGTGATCGTAGTTTCCGCGAATCTGCTCGACCCATTGCCCGACACCTGTCGGAGGAGGCAGACCCGCACGCCGCCGCCGTACCGCCGCGATAATCGTCCGGGTGTCCATTCGAAACTCGATCATTTCCCGCAAAGTCTCGTTGGAGATGCGGGCCATCATTTCGTGATATCCCTTGGCTACATCTTCATCGGTTCGATCAAGGACCTGGCGGTCCCAGTTTAAAAATCCGGTCCATTGCCTGACAACTTGAGCGTCTTCTTCGGCCAACATTTTCAGCCGCTCTTCAAGTCGAGGCGCAGAGATCGGCACCCGCTCAACATCGAAATGTTTCGGCAGCGGTGGCAGACTGGCGATTAACGTGTGGTAGGACCGACTCATCTTAGTGTCTAGTTGTCCTTTTTCATAACCGCTCGGTAGCGGGGTACGAGGTATTGCAAAAGCACCGTGGTGATGGTCTCGTCGGACAATTCCAACTGCACGTCATCTTCGACAATTTGAATCGTCACTCCGGTACTCGTCGGATCATCCGAAATGCCAAAGCTTAGTCCCTCCCGGAGAACATCAGCGGTGAGCCCCAAAACGAATGCTGCCAGCGAACCCGGCTGAACATCAGCCAGCTCCTTTTTCAAGTCCGAATCGGTAATGTGAGCTTGAGGAAGCAACAGACGGGTTTGCGTTTTTTCGTGTCCGGGGCGAGCATCCGTCGCCAGTTCGAGAATCATCTGCTCCAAGAGTCTTTGATCGGACAACTTGTGCTTGATCAAGCGATTGAGGCGGTTTTTGAACTCTTCGTAGCACGCCTCACGCACTTTGAGAACCACATCTCGACTGGCCAATCGCAGGGCTTCGTTACCGTTCTCGACCACAGCAGCCGCTTCGGTCCGCGCCTTGGCCAGGATCGCTTCCGCGTCCGCCTGGGCTTGATCCAAGATTTTCATCGCTTCAACGCGGGCTTCGCCGACCAATCGCTCAGCTTCCGTTTGACCCGATGCGACCCCTTCATCGCGCAAGCGGTCGATCAGCGTCTGAACTCCGCTGGTTTGAAGATTTGATTTTGTTTCCGTTGCCATTTTGGAATGACCTTTCGAATTTGCGAATTAAGCAGGGATGTTGCCAGAAAGAACTAACGCAAAGATGAACGCGAACACGGCGAAACCTTCCACGATCGCTGCCGGTGCCACAGACAACCCGAAGATTTCAGGCTTGTGTTTGCTGACGTTGATCGCCGACGCGCAACAGGCTCCTTGAAACATCGCGCTGAACATCAGGGCGAGCCCACACAACACACCGATCCCGAATAGTCCTGGCCCGTTGTCTGCCGAAATCGTACGTTGTAGCGAAAACATCACCACGATGCCGTAAATAATCTGCGACGATGGGAGAGCCGAAAGACCGACAAAGCGTCCGTAGCCGCTCTCCACATCCAGCATCGCTCCACACGCTGCTTGGCCCGCGCGAGCACAACCCACAATACTGCCGATCGCACCTAATGCCGTGGGGGCAAACAGACCAATCCAACCCAATAAAATTAAAACGCCGTCCATTGATTAACCTGCCTTTTTGTTAAATGCCTGAAACGGATAACCTTCCTCGGTCAGGCTCCAATTGAAAAATTCAATACAGTTCAAACGCAAGCCGTGAACCACGCCACTCATGATCCCCAGCAGAATATTTACACCATGTCCGATCACTAAAATCAACAACGCAAACAGAAATCCTAAACCCGGCACTTCGGAGACGCCTAAGGCCAGATTATTAAAAGTCATCGCCAACTGAGCGCTCGCCAACCCCAACGCAAACAGACGCAGATAACTCAGCGTATCGCCGAACGCTTTGGAGACATTTGTCAGGCCAAGGAATCCGTCGAGAAGTCGCCAAGCCCAATCACTAGCCTTCGCGGAAAACAGCGGTCGGGTGCTACTGAACAAGAACACCATCACCATTCCACCGATCGTCGAGATCAGTCCCAGTTGTTTCATGGTTGGCTGAAAAGAATCCGGGCTACGGTTCCACCATTCGCCTAAAGTCACCGGCACCAAATTCGTGTCCTGTGCAAACAGCCCCAGTGTCAATCCGCCTACGAGAGCAATTGCCCAACCCACCGAACTCAATGCATACGAACGGCCCAAATTTCGCCAAGCCGTGATTAGATTGGCAATCGCAAGATGGACAACGCCAATCATCAGCGAAACAATCATCATGACGTCCTTGTCGGCGACAATCGGCTGGCCTTTGAATTTAAGTTGGAATCGTTCGAGCCATGATGGAGTGACGCCGAAGTAACTCCCAGCAATCACTCCATAACCAATCGTCGCCAATACCAACGCCAACAGCAAATACCGAAAACTGCGAAGTTTTTCCGTCCCCATCCGTCGCCAAACCAGCAGCAACCCAAGCCCCAACACCATTCCATAGGCGGCATCGGACATGATCATGGCGAAGAAAAATGTGAACGAGGCGTACATGATCCAAGTCGGGTCCCACGCTCGATACGCGGGAGTCATGTAGAACGTAACCACACCTTCTGCTCCCGCAACCGCTTCTGGATTTTTCAGCAACGTCGGCGGAGTTTCATCGGTTCCTGGATTCGCCACCGAAATCGCCAATTTTTGTTTTTGGGCGAATGCCTCAAGTGCAGGCAATGTTTTTTGTGGGGCCCAGGCTTGCAGAGCAAATAACTGTTGGTCCTGAAACATTCGGGAAATGGCTTCAAGTCGCGAGACTTCATCGTCCGCATGGTCGAGATCTTTTTGCAACAGGTTCAACCACCGGGTCATAAATACCCGATCCCAATGCAACGTCTCCAATTCCTCATTGACCTCTCGCAATCGCCGTCGAAGAACAGATAGGGGGCGGGGGTCTAAATCCTGAGCAACCCAAGAAACGTCTGGCTCGCCGGGGCTTACCACGACAATGTAGGCATTCTGCTGATCTTGATTGATCAATTGCCAGGCTTCGGTTTTCTTCTTCAACTCGTCGAGTTGATGAAGAGGGACCACATAAAACCAAAGATGCAAGCCTTGGATCGTCCCCGAGTCAGGAACTTCAAACTCGCCCCAAGGCTCAACTTTCTCGATAGCATGTTTTAAATGGTCAAGTTCGTCATTCAACGCATCTCGTCGATCTCGGTTTTCAATGGCGATTCGTGCAAGCCCCAGACAATTCAATCCCGCAGAATAAAGGGTCTGCTGGTTGGCGTTTTGCACAGGGCATGACTGTAAAAATTGAATCGCCGAATTTACCAATGTGCGATCGCAATGATCGAAAGGCTGAGTTCCCGAATGCCCTGGAAGATCAATCAGATGCAGACAACCAAGTTGCTGCAAACCATCCAGAACCTCGTCTCGTTGATGAGCGAGTCCAAAGATGGTGACCTTTTTAAGCTTGACGATTGCCATAGGAATACGGAGATAAATTAACGTTGTTTGGATTGGCTTTTATTTTTGGCGATTTTCGAACGAACAACTGCGGCTCGCTCCTGATCAGACAGGAAGATCACAATCTTGCGAATACTCTCTTCGGCACGAGGGATCAGCACCTTTTCAAATAGGTTGACTCGTTGCGTGATGCGGCGCGCGGCATAGTCCAAAAGCTTGACGCGTTCCTCGCGGACTTGCAGCAACACGTTTAATTCGACCATCTGCTCCAGGTTACCGATTAACAGGTCAACCCAAAATGGCATGACCATTCGTGAATATTCGCGAAGTTCAAAATCGACCCTTTCAGCAACAGGTAACTTTGTGCCCACCAAATTTTCTTCGCCAATCCGAACTTCTCGGATACGAATCAAACTCGCGAGGTTTCGCGTCTGTGCCGTCGTGCTCCCCAACAGTGGATAGGTCTTGGCGACCCTCTCTTCTAGCAATTCGTAGGCATTGTTCGTTTCAGCCAATTCCGAACGAGCCACCTTGATCGCAGCCAACAACTGCTGGCGTTTCAAGTCCAAAGACGGCAGAAATTTCTTGAACGTCTTGAGTTGATCGCGCTGTTGCTTGAGGGTCGTTTTGTTTAAGGCCAGTGTCATTGGGACCGACTAACTCGCGGAGTTGGGGCTTGAGTTCTTCGGGAAGTACTTTTCTAGCAAGTGATCCCGCATCAACAATTCCTTCGGCTCAAAACATTCCGCCATCGTCTGCCAACATAAATCCAAGGCATCATTAAGTGGCAAGGCGACATCAATGGACATGAATCGGGACTTGAACAGTTCGCCGAATTTGAGCAGTTTATGGTCCATCGGAGAAAGGTCGAACGCCATCTGCTGCTTTTTCTCGGCGTCTTTCGCCCCCGAATAAAACCGAATCATTGTATTCATGACCTGCGAATGATCTTCGCGAGTCACGGACCCAATCACTTGTTGCTTCAGCCGCGAAAGCGAACCAAAGGGATCGATCATCCCGCCATGCAAGTAAAACTGCCCCTCGGTGATGTATCCCGTATTGTCGGGTACAGGATGGGTCACGTCGTTGCCGGGCATCGTGGTGACGGTCAGGAGGGTCACTGACCCCGCTCCTTTGTAATCGCAAGCTCGTTCGTAGCGAACTGCGAGTTGGCTGTATAAGTCCCCCATGTATCCGCGATTCGATGGAACGCGCTCCATCGCAACACCGATTTCCTTGAGAGCGTCAGCGTAAGCCGTCATGTCGGTCATTAGGACCAAGACCCGCTTGTTTTCTTCCACCGCAAATCGCTCGGCAACCTTAAGGGCCAAGTCTGGGGCAAGCAGACGCTCGACAATTGGATCAGAGGCTTGATTGACAAACATAATCGTCTTGGCAAACGCTCCTTCGTTTTCGAACGTCGAGCGGAAGAAATGATAGTCGTCAAAAATCAAACCCAGCCCGCAGAACACGATCACTTCGGCGTCCGCCTGAATTCCGATGCGAGCCAGGAGTTTGTTGTAGGGCTCACCGGCAATCGAAAAGATCGGAATCTTTTGGCTTTCCACGAGGCAATTGAAAACGTCGATCATCGGGACCTTCGTCTCAATCAGGTTCTTTGGCACGATTCTCAAGGTCGGATTCACCGATGGTCCGCCAACTTCGACACGGCGGTCATCACCCAATCTAGGCCCGCCGTCAATGGCTCGTCCCACACCATCAAAAATTCGCCCGACAATGTTCGGCGAATAGGTTACCTGGACCGAGCGACCCAAAAAATATACTTTCGCGTCAGTCGATAGTCCCTTGCTACCGGTGAAAACCTGCAATGACACTTGGTCTTTGTAAATTTCCACGACTTGGGCCATCGATTTTTGCCCGTCGAAGTTTTCGACGATGGCCAAATCTCCCAACCCCACATCCGTTGCGCGGATTGTGAGAATGTCCCCCACAATCGATACGACGCGCGTGTACCGCAATAATCGTCTGATCATTTGCCTGAATCGCTCTAAGAAGAAATGCTAGGCGGAAACTCCACCAGCAATTTGAGACACCCTGCAACCCATTTAATTTAAAAAAATGCGAGAAAGTTGGAAAGGTCGCCCAGGCATTGATCGGCTGTGATCTGGCTTAAGGCCACGCGACAAACTGTCCGGAATTTTCCGACCTGAATCCGAATTCGAAGTAGACTATAGGCTGATGTTTAAACCGCGAATCAGCGTACATCCTTTGAGCCTAAAACTAATCAAAAATTTTTCCGCGAGCCGCACATGCGTTTCCTTCGACGTTCGTTTCTGGTGTTTTCGTTTTTTTTGGCTGCTTATGGGGCAAACGCTTGTCAGGATCAAACCTCGTCCGTCGTACAAGAACCCACTAAAGCCAAAATCGAGCCCGGTTGGTTGAATGTGTTTTCTTGGAGGTCCATCGGCCCTGCTCTCATGTCAGGGCGTATCGCCGACATCGCGATTGATCCGCAACGACCAAACACTTGGTACGTCGCGATCGGGTCTGGGGGCGTTTTCAAGACCGAAAACGCGGGGACAACTTGGCAACCGATCTTTGACCACTACGGTTCTTACTCGATCGGATGTGTGGCACTTGACCCCCAGCACTCGACAACGGTTTGGGTGGGCACTGGTGAAAATGTCGGTGGTCGCCACATCGGTTTTGGCGACGGAGTTTACGTTAGCACAAACGGCGGCAAATCGTTTGAGAATCGCGGCTTGAAAGACTCTGGACACATCAGCAAAATCATCGTCGATCCGCGCGACTCTCAAGTCGTGTTTGTCGCCAGTCAAGGCCACCTGTGGTCTGGGGGTGGTGAACGCGGGCTCTTTAAAACCAGCGACGGTGGAAAGACTTGGCGACCCGTGTTGACCGGCGGCGAATACACCGGTGTTACTGATCTTGTCATGGACCCCACTAACCCCGACGTCCTCTACGCGGCCAAACACCAGCGGCAGCGAACGGTATGGGCACTCCTCAACACTGGACCAGAATCAGGAATTCTAAAGTCCACTGATGGCGGTGAGACTTGGCGTGAACTGAAGACGGGACTGCCTTCTGAACATCTTGGCAAAATCGGCTTGGGCATCTCGGCTCAAGACTCGCGAATTATTTACGCCACCATCGAAACCCCTAATCGCCAAGGGGGCTTTTACCGCAGCACCGATGGCGGCGAAAGTTGGACGAAGATGAGCGACTTCGTCAGTGGCGGCACAGGGCCGCATTACTATCAAGAAATCTATATCGACCCGCACCGTTTCGACGTTATCTACCATGCCAATCCCGTCTTAATGCGGAGTGTAGATGGCGGAAAATCCTGGGCCAGCGCCGAAGGGGGAACAAAGCATATCGACAATCATGCGATTGTCTTCCATCCCACCGATCCAGATTTCGTCTTGGCCGGGACCGATGGCGGAGTCTATCGCAGTTTTGATTTCGCAAAAACGTGGGAGTTTTTTGCCAACTTGCCGATTACACAATTTTACAAAATTGATATTGACTATGATTTGCCGTTTTACAACGTGATCGGTGGCACTCAAGACAACGCCACACAACACGGCCCGTCACGAACGACTAACATCCACGGCATTCGCAACAGTGATTGGATCGTTCCCATTGGCGGCGATGGTCATGACAATGCCATGGACCCCGAAGACCCAAACATCTTTTACTGCGAATCCCAACAAGGATATTTGCGCCGGGTCGATCGCCGCACCGGTCACTCCATTGATATTCGGCCCCGGCCTGGACAGGGAGAAACTGATTTCCGCTTCAATTGGGACTCGCCGATTCTCATCAGTCCGCATCACAACCACCGATTGTATTTTGCGAGCAATTTTTTGCATCGCAGCGATGATCGCGGAAACTCATGGAAAACCATCAGTCCCGACTTGTCGCGAGGAATCAACCGCTGGACTCTCCCAATCATGGGACGGGTTTGGGGCATCGACGCTGGATTTGATGTAATGGCGATGAGCCAGTATTCAAACATCACCAGCGTCAGCGAATCGCCACTTGTTGAGGGACTTTTGTATGTTGGCACGGACGACGGATTGGTTCATGTCTCTGAGGACGGTGGTGAAAATTGGCGAAAGGTTGAAAACATCACTGGCATCCCTGAGTTCGCGTTTTGCAATGACATCAAGGCAGATCGCCACGACGCTGATACCGTCTACGCATGTTTTGACCATCACAAAACTGGCGACTACCGTCCCTACGTCGTCCGCAGTCGCGATCGAGGAAGGACCTGGGAATTGATTTCTTCCGATTTACCGGAGCGACATTTAGTCTGGCGAATAGAGCAAGACCATGTCGAAGCAAATCTGCTGTTTCTCGGTACCGAATTTGGTGTATTTGTTTCTTTGAATGGCGGCGATAACTGGCTGAAAATGTCAAACGGAATGCCAACTATTCCCGTTCGTGATTTGGCGATTCAAAAACGGGAAAACGATTTGGTGGCCGGAACGTTCGGGCGCGGCATCTATGTGCTAGACGACTATTCACCCCTCCGCGAATTGGCGAAAAACGGATTTGCGGAACGAGAATTCCATCTGTTTGATTTGCGAACAACCCCTTGGTATCGTCCGTCAAGTGAATATGCTTTTGGCGAACGCGGTTTTCAAGGGGACTCGTTCTTCAATGCCTCCAATCCTGCTTTTGGGGCAGCGTTCACCATTTTTGTGCGAGACGCCTTTAAGTCCAAACGGCAGCAACGCCAGGAACTGGAGTCGCAAGCGATGCGTGAAAAACGCGATGCGGAGATTCCGTCATGGGACGCTCTTCGTGAAGAAGAAGACGAAACCGCTCCAAAAATTTTCATCAATATCGAAGACAGTGTTGGCAATTTTGTGAATCGAATCGAATGCCCAACCGGTCGAGGAATTCATCGGCTACATTGGGATTTAACAATCCAATTCCCGGGCTCCGATGGAATTCGCCCGATGGTCGCGCCCGGCAAATACAGAGCGATTGCATATCGAATGCATGATGGGGAATTAACGCAACTTGCAGGAGCAGTCGAGTTTGAACTTACTTCCATCATGGAACCATCGATTGAACCGGTTGCAACGCAAGAAGCTCGCCTGGCCTTTCAGCGAGAATTGGCGGAACTGCAAAAGACTCAACAACGGATCAATGCTCGCCTAAACAAATTGAAAGGCCAACTTGGCGAAGCTCGACGGTTAGTTCTTAAATCTCAACCAAAACCAAACGAGTTGTTGCACAAACTTCGCTCAGTTGATTTAAAGGTGGCAGAATTGGAAT
This sequence comes from Pirellulaceae bacterium, assembly GCA_019636375.1. Classification (GTDB taxonomy): domain Bacteria; phylum Planctomycetota; class Planctomycetia; order Pirellulales; family Pirellulaceae; genus BJ22. The sequence continues at coordinate 1,101,536 of JAHBXS010000001.1, forward strand.
GGCGACCCACTCAAGTCGTCACGCTCTGTCGAGGACGTCCCCTCGATTTCGTCCCGGCTAGGTAGTCTCGTGTGGGACGTCGGTGGGAATCTGTTTGACCCCACCCAAACGCAGCGCGACCAAGCTCAAATCGGAGCGAGCGATCTAGCGGCTGCCGAATCGGCCCTCATGGAACTTGAAACCAATTTTTGGCTTCCTTTTCGGGACGCCCTGAAGGAACTTGGAATTGAAGTCGCAGATTAAGCTGATTTCGCCTGTTTGATCTGAAAGAGAATTTGATTGGGCATCGTCCGTTGAACTTCGCCTTAAATTCCATTTAGCCGGAAAATTCTACTTAAGTTCCCTAATCGGAACTTCCGATACCTTGAAGACAAGCCGTGGCTATGTTGCCGCGCTGATGTCCGCTAGCATTGTGAAGTTCCGTGAAAACCAGTCATTTTAGGTGGCCAGCCCACCCAAAAATCGAGAAACTTCGGTTAAACCGCCGCCTGTACGGCTGGATGGCCAATTCTTTAGCCATCATTGTCGTTTTGACTCTGATGGTTTCTTTGATGACCCGAGAGTTCAGAACTTTTACACGCCTTGAATTGTCGGGAGATGCGCAAACCTCGGCGGGAGAGATCGAAGCCAGAATTCTCGATTCAATCAAGACTGCGTCAAGTGATCAGGCACTGGCCGAAACGATCTCGCAAATCAGAAAAGAGCATCATCTCGCTCCTCATCCGCCTATTGAGGCCATTGATTTTGACACGATCCGCAGACGCCTGCGATTTGCGATTTTGCCACCGAATCAAAAGGGCAATCGTACAGTACTGATCGAGTATCTCGGTTCGGCCACAAAGACCGAAAGAGAGTTAGTGAATTCCTTCGCCGAAAGAGTTTCGCGATTGGCCGCCATTGGGACAGAACAGGCGGAAGAACAATCGTCATTTTTGAATCTCGCCAACCAAGTCCCGACGATCAACGAACTGTCGTCGGCCTTGCATCTTAGCCATCAAATTCATTCGACCATGCAAACGGTGGCCGAAGATTTGGAATCGCATCGCTTTGGAATGCTCAATCCAGACACGCGAGACTCATTCAAGGCGAATGAAGTGTTCCATCTTGAGTCGCAAATCGCACAACGCTACGGCGAGGAAAGTGATGAGTTGGCATTGTTCCATCGCGAGTTCGCCGACTTTTTTGTTGAACGCGTGGAGTCGATGGGGGACAGCCGTCGAGGCCCGTTTCGCTTGACCAGCGCCCCACGCCAACCTCGCGACGAGTCTGCTCCGCGAACTTTGGGTGAGTTACATGAGATGTTGACCTCTCTGCCGATTTCAGAATTAAATCAAAATCTCGAACGACTGTATGCGACTCACGCCAGCCCTATTTTGATAGGGGAAGCCAAAACAAAACCCGAAGGCCTAATTGTCAAAAACATTTCCAATGCACGACAGGAGCCGGTTGGGCCGATGTCTAGTCGGGGCGTCATGTTTGGGCTGGTGCTGTGCGCCTTGGGTGTAGGCTGGGTAGTTAGTGCCGGGATTAGCCCGCGTTCGTTGGATCGCGGGATTCTAAAACCAGAAGAGGTTGGCGAAGCGCTGGGAATTCCAGTTGTCGCGGAAGTGAGACCATTGGATCAAGCCCAAGAGTCCCCTAAAAAATCATGGCCTGCCGATCTCTGTCTGCGTTTTTCAGAAAACATTGTGTTATTAACAGTGGTTTTGTTGTCCATTTTGGCGTTAACCAATCCGGAAATCCGCCAATCGATTTTACAACATCCACTTCATGCCATCACGAACATTTTGTGGTCTGTCTTTCATTAGGTTTAGTAAAAGCTGCGAGCGATGTACGAAAAAGTTTTTCAACTTAAAAACCAACCCTTTTCGATCAGCCCCAACGTCGAACACTATTTCGCCGCCAAGTCGTTTCATTTGGCGTTGTCGCAATGCAAGTTGGCGATTGAGCGAGGAAGTGGTCCAGCCGTTGTCGTTGGTGGGCCTGGAACCGGCAAGACCCTACTCTTGCTCATGTTGGCCGAGGACTATCATCAGCAATTTCGGATTGCACATTTCGCGTGCTCAAAACTCGACAATCGCTTGGATTTGTTGCGATCCGTGATGTTTTCATTGAAGCAACCATTTCGTGATATGGCCGAAGGCGAGTTGCGATTGGCCTTTACAGAGTTCCTGCAAAATAATGAAGAATGTCCCAATGGAGTCTTATTGTTAATTGACGACGCCCATTGGTTAAACACCGGTCTCTTGGACGAATTGCGAATCTTGAGCGGAATCAGTGTCGCTGGACAAACGCGATGCCGTGTCGTGATTACTGGCAACCAATGCCTGGAAGAATCGCTCGCCGACCCGCAAAACGACTCATTAAATCAACGGATCGCCACGCGGAATTTATTGTCTCCACTTTCGAGTCAAGAAACCGAGTCCTATATTCGTGAACATTTACGTCGGGCCGGTGGAGGCCAGCGGGAGTTCTTCACGGAGTCGGCAATCCAACGCATTCACGGCCTGTCACATGGCATTCCGCGAATGATCAATCAAGTTTGCGACGCAGCCCTCGTGGCATGTTCGTTAAGTCGCCATCCAATGGTCGATGACATTTTGCTTTTAAAGGCTTGGCAAGAAATTGAGCAGTTCCCGACGAATTGGGCTCCGACTCCAGAATATTTCGGAACCAGCCAAAATTCTTCATCACGTTCTGATTCTGTAATCGAATTCGGTACACTCAGCGAATTCGACTCCGAGCCAAAATATTTTCCAGAGAATCAGCCCGTCGAGCAGACGCATCCCCCGGCAGCATCTTCGCGCGTAGTCACGAGCGAGAATGTATCGGACGAAAATCGATACCATGAAACTGAAGATTCGCAGTTGTTGGATTCGGCAGGATTTGCCGAAATTGCACCGACACCTTCAGAGGAAACATTTATCGAATCGGTTCAGGAAGAGGTCCTTTCCCATCCTGCCATCCGCCTAACGGTCAATCCGTTTGCCGAACATTTTGAGACGGAAGAGGAGGTAGTGGCTCGTATTAAGGAGACCTGCCAATCGCTCAATCTTTCTTCTGGAAACTTGGACAAAATTGACGTCGAGCAAGCCCTTGCTGAAATCCGCACTCCGTGGAGTGACGCAGCTACCACTTCGTCCGCCAAGAATACCGAACCGGAATGGGAACTCGGATCGACAAGTATCTTCCTGCAGTTTGAGAACCCCACCCTTTGGGGCGGACAAACCGACGATTCAGCGTTCTTGCCGGCCTTCAGCGACACTTCAATTTCGGCCCTGCAAACGGAATTTCAAGAAACCACATCTGTTGGTGAAGTCTCTCCTGCTTCCCATGAGACCTTTTCGGATTCGGCACCGTCGGAACAGCTTCAATTTGAACCCTCGATGATGCCTGAGCCTATTCCGGAAGATGATTCTGACATTGTGGTCATCACGCGACCTGCAAATATCCAGGTCGCTGACGCTGGCAAGTGCGAAAATCCATCTCAAAGTCCTGAAGCCGATGAGACTGACGACGACTTCGTGATCGTTGAAAACTCAAAAGGGCGTGCGATTCGCATGGACTACCAAGAACTCTTTCAACAATTACGGCATTTTGAAACCCATTAATCCTGAGATGTGCACATCGATTCAATCGTTAGGAATTTAACTCGTTATGAGTGACCAATTTCGCAAGTTCAATCAATCTTCCAGTCAAGTCAGCTTGCATGACGTGCAACCGCTGCAACAGATGTTCAAACGTCCGCAATCGGAGTCAACAATTCTTGCTGACGAAAAAACAGACGTTGTCGTTGTCCTACCCGATTTCACCGTCTCAGGGCAGACGAAACATGTTAGGCCACAGCCAAAGGCTCAACCAATCCCGGAAAACAAATCTGCAAAACCTAAAATTGAAAACTCAGTCGCCAATATGGATGCGATTGTTGGAGACCCTACCACTGATATCCTCGCTGGATTAACCCGTTCGGAATTCGACTTGCGAACCAATGTAGATCGCAGAAATACGAGCAAAGGACCAGGGTTCCAACTCCAGGAAATCCCCTCTGAGACCCCAACCTTCTCAACAGCCTCAGTTTCACCACCGATCAATCGGTCCAACAATAAACCGCACAGCAATACATCGCCTACTTTTTCGGGAACGCAGCCAACAAACGATCGCGATAAAGCTCCTGTCTGCCTTGGCTTGGCCGTCGCCACAACATTTGCTGAACCTGAACCCCAATTGATTCGCAGGATCATTGCCAGACAAGAGAAGCTCGGGAGTCAAATCCTGCTGTTCGCGGATGTCGACACACCGGAACGAGTCGCAAGTGTCTGTGTGCAGGTCGCGTTGGAATTTGCCGCTGCGAAATCTTTGCGTATTCTGGTTGTGGATGCCGACGCTACCGATCAAACGTTAACGCGATTGATTTCGCAAACTGCCGAATCTGGATGGCGGGAGTGCTTGCAAGGCGAGGCCCGATTGACCGATCACACATTACCGACGGAGCGAAGCGGCATTGGGTTTTTACCCGCTGGCGTGAGAAACATCGACTTCAACACACTTAAAACGAATGCTCCAAGCGGCACCGAGCAACTTGTCAGCGACTTTCGCCATGAATACGATTTAATTTGCGTTTCGTTGGGCACTGCCTTTTCCAGCAGCCTCGCGTGGTGGGGCAAGACATGCGATTTGAGCTTCTTAAGTCTCAACCCGATCTCAACCGGACGCTCACTCGCCCGACTTGCAGTCCAAGAGTTGCAACAAAATGGGGCTCGCCTGGAAGGCTGCATCATTTCGTATTCGGAATCAATTTAACTCAACCAGATCAACGTTCATGAAATTCAAGATGCCAAGCAGTGCACGATCAATATTGAATTCAAAGAATCAACAAAAACAACGATTAGAGCCTATCCCAAAAGGGGGCAGCCCCTCTCCGGCTTGGCAACAAAACAACGTTAAATTTTACTAAGCCTCCAAAGGGTTTGACCCCTTTTGGGATAGGCTCTTAAAACTTCTCAAGAATTCCACTTGATCCACATTTTTTGACTCCGCACAACGTGTGGGGAGTCGCCACCCAGTCCAGCAAATTGACAAACAATGCCCCAAACGATTGTCATCACAGGCGGTGCCGGTTTCATCGGCTCACACATTGCCGATCGCGCCGTGGCATCAGGGGCAAGTGTCCGGGTGGTAGACAATCTCTGTACCGGCAAGCTCTCAAATATTGAGCACTTATTGAGCGAAATCGAATTTATTGAGGCCGATATTCGAGATTCTGTAGCGATGGGAATTGCTCTGCGTGGTGCCGACGTTGTCTTCCATCAAGCGGCACTCGCCAGCGTTCCATTGAGTGTCGAAAATCCGGCCTTGGTCAACGACGTTTGCGTCAATGGGACACTGAATTTGTTGATTCAGGCTCGCGATGCCAAGGTGCAACGTTTTGTTTATGCCGGATCGAGTAGTTGTTATGGCAATTCTCCCTTCGCTGCCAAACGAGAATCTGACGAACTGATGACGTTATCTCCGTATGCCGTAGCCAAGCTTGCCGGCGAACGATATTGCCAATCCTTTTTTCACGCCTATGGGCTCGAGACCGTGATCTTGCGGTACTTCAACGTATTCGGTCCTCGCCAAGACCCAGAGAGTCAATACTCGGCGGTGATCCCGTTGTTCATCACCAAGATGCTGTCTGGACAGGCATTAACTGTTTTTGGTGACGGCGAGCAGTCTCGCGACTTTTGTTTTGTTCAAAATATTGTCGATGCAAATTTTTTGGCCATGCAAACGGCGGGAGTTGGCGGCGAAACCTTCAACATCTCTACCGGCAGTTCCACTTCGTTGCTGGAACTTATCCGTTTGCTCGAAAGGTACTTGGATAAAAATGCCCACATCGATTTTCAGCCACCTCGTGCCGGTGATGTAAGGCACAGCCTAGCTGATATTTCGAGGGCCGCCTGTGGCCTAGATTACACGCCCCACGTATCGTTTGACGAGGGACTTAGCAGATCGATCAGTTTCTATCGATCCTACTTGTCTGCGGGGGTCGAGACCTAAAGCAATATTTTCGCATGAGAGCGATTGGAAAGTAAAAAGGGTCGAGGTTTTAACCTCGACCCTTTTTCGTTGGCTTCATTTATTTGACGACTTGGTCTGCATTTACTTGATCGAGTTGGTCAAACGTGTTCGTTTGTTGCGGCGTTCTGCTCTTAGGCGAGCGCGGCGATTGATTTCACTGGGCTTTTCGTAATGCTCGCGGCGGCGCATTTCTTTTTTGATTCCACTACGTTCTACTAACTTTCGAAACCGCCGAACTGCCTCTTGAATTGATTCTTTATCTCGTACGAGAAGCTTTACCATCTTTCCTCCAAAACCGATTGACCAAAACCCATCATCGAACCTCCTTTGAAAAAACGAAAGGAAATTTACCAAGCCACAACCCGAGCGCAGGATTTACCACCTAAGGGAAATCCCTACAAACTGAATCGGCGAAAAGTCCAAAAAACGTGACTTTACCGATGCTCGAAGTCAAATACTATCAGAAATGCTCGCATTTTGTCTAGGGCTTCAGCCGGTTTTCTTGGGACGAAAAGCACCCCAATTCGGGAATTCTGACGGATTTTTTGCGACATTTTGCCATCTTGTACCTTGTTTCAAGATGAAACAAGGCCTAGGACACTCTCAACAAAATAACGAATTCACTTAAGCCGCCAGGCAATTGAACCTGAATTTCCACCACGCCGACGCACAACAAACGAATGCAAAGGACCGTTTTATGCGGCTCCCGCTGGTGAGAAAAACGGGTTAACTGGGGAAATCGGCACGACTGAAAAAGTCTTCCAGATTGGAGCGACCCTCAATTCCAAGGCTGAATTCCCTTCGAACGCCACCAAGGTCGATCCTTCTCCCATTGACCTTAACTTGCCGTTTGAATCGGCAAGAAACTTTTCTGACGGATTCACGGAATGACTTCTGCCGGACTCATTGAAGAACTGTTAAGCGAGCAAACTCGAGTCATCGCCGAGCTCGATCAACTCAACGATCGTATCGAACAAGTTCTGAAGGCCATCAGCCCTCCCCCCGCAGAAGAAGATTTCGAAAACGAACCGGCGATCACCGACATCGCTTCTGCTCCTCCCGCACGTCGTTCTGACAAACGTCGCGCCGCCTAAACCGAAATACCACAAGTGACTTTGTGGTTCATGACGAGTCGAGCTTGTGGCGTTTGGAGCTGAACTAACCCAAAATCTCATCTTCCAACGCGACCGACCAATCGCTAATTACTGATCAAGGTTTCCAGAACTGCGGATCGCCCATAACAATCGGGCACCAATCATCAGCGACGCGAAACAGCCGAGTATTCCCAGGACTGATAAGTCTTGGAACCCCAGCGGCCCTCGTTCCGGAAACCAAACCGGGGGGACTTTATACGAGAGCATTAACGACGATCCCAAAAACAAGGCGCTTGTGATCATCCCCAAGACCAAGCGATTGACCGAAGGCCCCAGCCTTCGATGGTCGAGATGCACATCGAACTTACCGCTCTGAATCTGTTCCAAAATATTACCCAAGCGCTGCGGCATTCGTTCGGCAAGCTGCTCAAGCTGCATGTAAAAAGTCCGGGCCTTGCGAATTTGCCTCGTCGGCGACATTCGCCGGACCATCATCAAGCGTTGATGAGGACGCATAATTTCGAGCAAGCTAAAATTGGGGGCCAGTAACTGCCCCGTTCCTTCCAGAGTCACTAAAACTTTGATTAACAAAGACACTTCGCTGGGCAACGTCACGCGGTAACGTCGCACAATCGACATGAAATCCCGCAACGCGCGAGCCATGTCAAAGTCGTTTGCCTGTTGAGTTGCATACTGCCCAACGAAATCAGCGATATCGGTCGACAATCCAGATGTGTCTAAATCGACCGGGCAGTTCCCGATTCTCTCGACAAACATGACGAGCAACGGGACGTCGTGATTGACAATCGCCATCAACATCCCTTCGATATCTTCTCGAGTGCGTTCGCTGATTCGGCCCACCATTCCAAAATCTAGCAGCCCAATCACGTTACCGTCCATGATCACAATATTGCCAGGATGAGGATCGGCATGGTAGAAACCGTGGACAAAAATCATATCCAAATAAATTTTGGCTCCCCGTCTCGCAAAATCCTCTAAGTCATCGAACTCTTCCGTCGAATTCTTCAGGTCATTCAGTTTCACACCGTCCAAACAAGTCATCGTCAGCACTTTTTCAGTGGACAATTTTGGGTAGGGTTTAGGGATCACCAGCCGCTTTTGTTTACGAAACAAACTGCGAAATTGCATGAGGTTGCGATGTTCTCTGGAGAAATCTAGTTCTCGCTTCAACGTCCGTGCTAGTTCTTTGACAACGGCCGTTGGTTGATATTGCCGAAAATCCTCCAACCGCTCTGCAAGTTTTGCCAGCTCCATCAAGATGTCCATGTCTGTTTCGATCACCCGCTCGATACCGGGGTGACGAACCTTGACGACCACTTCATTACCGTCCAGCGTTCGCGCTCGATGAACTTGCCCAATTGATGCAGATGCGATTGGTCGCCTCTCAAAATGGGCAAAAGCGTCTTCCAAAGACATTTCCAATTCCGACTCGACCACTTCGCGGATTTTCTCGAACGAATCCTCCGGCGTGTTCGCTTGAAGCTTGGCAAGCTCGTCGGCCAACTCGACACCCACCAAATCCGCACGAGTGCTCAAAAGTTGACCAACTTTGATAAACGTCGGGCCCAGTTCGGTCAACGCAAGGCGAATTCGAGCGGATTTGGAAGTCCTCGCAATGCACTCACCATCAGGCGATTGCAAGCGATCTTTGACAAACTCAATGTTCGTCCGACTCAGCCAATCCGCCAAACCATATTTACTGAGAATCGACAGGATTTCCGTCGTTCGGCGAACGTTGCGAAAAAATTGCGGGATAGAAGGTATTGAGCGGGCCATTCTCGGTCAACGGACCTTATCTTTGATTTGGGCGGGGAGTTGCGGGTCCACGATCCCCATCGCACCCTTTCCATTATCGTACATGCGATTTTCATAGTCCTCTTTAATCTCTTCCACGTCAGCATCCCACCACAGCAGACGCTCTTCGCGAGTCTCGGGAACATGCAGCGGCCGCACAAGTCGAAAACCTGCGCCCAACGAAGGACTATCGGTGAACCACCAGGGACTACGAGGAAAGTTCGGATCGCTTGCCTTCCAAGCGGGATCGTCCGAGGCCAACCGCGCCGCACACCGGCAGTCTTCGACCTCCAATTCCCACGAGCCGCCCCGTAAAACGCGCGGGTAGACTTTGTTGGACTTGGTCAAAACTTGGTTGCCGTCGATTTCGGTTTTCCCAACAAGGTGTTGATATCCGTCGGGGCTGTATGCGTCCAATGTCCATTCTGCCACGTTGCCGAGCATGTCATACAACCCCCACGCGTTGGGCAGTTTTCCTCCGACGGTTTGACGTTCGTCATCAGAGTTGTCTTCGTACCACGCGTGCTCCTCCAGTTCATCTTCGTCATCGCCGAAATAAAACCGCGTGCTCGTACCAGCCCGACAGGCGTATTCCCATTCAGCCTCGGTCGGAAGCCTGTAAAAATCATTCCCCAACAACAAGCTCAAATATTTGGTGTATTGTTTGGCGGCGAACTGAGTCACTGTTGCACAGGGCTGGTCAGGAGCGTCGCCTGCCTCGAATGTAAAGCTTGGATCGTACAGCGAACTCGGAGCCGTGACGGCATCGACTTGGTTTTCTTTAGTAACAGGCCGTATCCCCTTGTCGACAAACCCTTTGAAAACCTGGTCCAGTTTCATAAACAAAAAGTACTCGCCCCAAGTCACTTCATGCTTCCCCATCCAATAGGGTTTCAGCGTCACCTCGACTTGAGGGCCTTCATCCGCGCGACGCCCGTCCTCACCCTCGGGACTCCCCATCATGAACTTACCACCCGGAATCGGAACCATTTCAAACTCGACATCAGAGCCAGGAATTCGAACCTTGTAGGGGACCATGAATCCCCCCTCGATTTCCACAAACGGCCCCGAGTCCGGCTTCACAGTTACGATTCCGACCAAGTCCTTAGATTCATTTGCTGAGTCAGCAGTAGGGTTCGTTTGCAAATCCTGCCCGCTTGCTGTCCAAACGAACGCTAAACAAACGGCAATCGCGCCCCACCAAATCTGCAATAAAAACACTCGCCGCATATCCGCCTGCTCCTCCGCCTTGAAAGCTCGTAACGCCGGAGCAAAAAGTCTCCGCCGAAAAACATTTTAAAAAACATGGCCTGATGCCACTTCCACTAGCTCGATTATACCACAAGGCTCGCAGTGCATTGCCCAAGAAAGCCCCCATCTGAACCCTCAAAATCCACAAGAACCGCAAAACATCTCAATTCATCGTCATCGATTGCCTAAGAGCGCCGCAGCGTCTGCCAAGGCAGCGGCCCGTCCTCAAAGCTCAGACGCTGAGGCCAATAATTTAGTCAACCGTTCACGGCCCGAACGAATTTCGCTGAAAAACGAACCATCAGACGGAGAGCACTTGCCCTCGACTGCGTTGGTCCCAACCGAAAAAAATCGTGTGCAAGCGTCCTTACGCTGAGCCGGGCGTGATCGTCTACCCGTTTAGAAAATACGCAGGACAATTGTCCTCAATTGTCTGAAACCGTCCTGAGGTATCCATAGAAATTCGTCGAGCGATTGAAGTCAATAATTTTTATTTCTCTCAAATCGCCAATTTTTTCCGCTGAACCAAGACCTAATCCCGCTGGCTTGTACCATTGTTGTCTACACAACTGTACGCAAGTTCTCGGAGTGAACGCCCACACGTGGCTTTTGACTCCGTGATAAGGCTTTTTAGAAGCATAACAGGTCCAAAACCCAGAACTGTGTAGATACCAATGGGCTTGCACAGTGGCAGCTTAAGGTTCTTGCCATGGACACATGCGAATCCACTGGCTTGCACAGCGGAAGTTTGGGTTTCTTGCCTTGGACGACTGCGAATCCCGCTGGCTCGTACAGCGGAAGGTTAGGTTTCTTGCCATGGACGCCTGCGAATCCCGCTGGCTTGCACAGCGGAAGTTTCGGTTTCTTGCCTTGGACGACTGCGAATCCCGCTGGCTTGTACAGCGGAAGGTTAGGTTTCTTGCCATGGACGCCTGCGAATCCCGCTGGCTTGCACAGCGGAAGGTTAGGTTTCTTGCCATGGACGCCTGCGAATCCCGCTGGCTTGCACAGCGGAAGGTTAGGTTTCTTGCCATGGACGCCTGCGAATCCCGCTGGCTTGCACAGCGGAAGTTTCGGTTTCTCGCTAAAAAAGACGGTGCCGCCACCGCACTTGTTTTTTGGTTTGGATTTGCCAGAGGCAAATCCAAACCAAAAAACAAGGAAAAGGAAATCGCGACAGCCTTGTGTAGCGAGAAACATAACAATCCACCGTGCGAGCCGGTGGTATTGCCGACGACGATACGGCGCAGCGCATACGAAGAGTCACGGTTCGCCCCAGTTCGTCGTAGACCACATCGTAGCCCACGCCGTTGGGGTCGCGGGCCGACAGGACATTTCCTGCGGCGTCGTAGGTCATCGTCGAGATTTTGCCGAGTTGGTCGATGGTTTGCAGGGTCCGCCCCGCTCCGTCGGTGAGGGAACGGGTCGTGAACCCCTCGGCGTCTACCGAGCGGGTTTCGAGGACTTCGTAAGCACAAAAAATGACTTGCCCCCTGATTTCCTCGACAGTCAATGGCATTCTTGGAGATTTCCCTTCAGCACGAGTTCTGCCTAACCAATGAGATTCTTTGGTGGATGTAAAATTACCAAAACGCCAACTAAAGCCTAGTTACCCAGGAGTTTTTTTGGACAAATGCGGATTTGTTGAATAGTAACACCTTTTCGATTTTCGAAATCCGCATCAGACAAAACGAAATTCACGCGATCGCTTTCAGGCACTTCCTCACTGAGGTTGACAACTTCATTGATGACATCGACAAACTGCCCCTTAAACCCTATGGTGGCGCTCAATATCAACTCCCCGTCTTTGTAGCATTGAATTCTAAATCGTTCAAATAAAAGTGGGTATTTCTCTGTAAACTCATCATATAATGTCTTGTAACAAACTGAGGCAACTACTTTCTCCTTAAATTCTTGCAATGACGATTGTTCAACTTGAAAATACTTCTCTTCAATATCTGTCTTCCTAAAAACTACTAGCAAAATCTGATCTGCGATATCCACTCCTTGCGCAAATTGTCGATTCTCAAGATACATCGAGCGAAAGCCTAAAGCGACCAATCCCGCATATGTCAAGCCCAACAAAACGGCCAGCGCGAGAAGAGTTCGGGCGAACAACAAAAATAATCGCTTAATTTTTGGGGCCGTGTCCCGGTCTCCACGTGCCATTTGAGTCGATATACGAACCATCGATAAACCTGCGGCCAGGATTGAAGTCCGGGCGAGCAGGCGGGATTCCATTCTTCCAATTGTTTTCACAATAAAAAGGTGGGGGATAGCATTGACCGTATGGGGTAAGCATATCACCATTATTGCATTCGTCGCTGGGCTCATAACAACGGACAGTTTCTTCACTTTTATGAGCAAAAAGACCGCCTGTTGTAAAACCATCATCCAGATAGAATTTTCTCTCCTTTTCCCCACAGCTTGCGGTAACCTCAAACCATTGGTGGACGTAGATGCCCCATACTTCGTTTCCTGTAGTACATTTGTGGCATGCCTTTTGCTGAGCCATTGATATCTTAAAACACTTTGGCTTAAAGTTCTCGATCATTCGTTTATACGTATTTGACCATTCATAGCAGTGGTATCCTTCATACTTTTCCCCCCATTTTTTCCTCAAGATGATGCTAGGACCGAAATCCTGTTTTGGCCATCGAATTATAGGTCGATTATTGCCGCCTTGATTAAGTGCATTAGTAAATCGCGTTGCCAAATTTTTCACATCGAGCAAACAATCATCAATTGAACATGAGTGTGTGCAACCGTTTTCGGTGAGGCATACGTAACCAAAAGAAGACAGAATGTCATAGAGTTCTTGCCCAGCTCGTAACGCATCTTTTATATCAGTTCCGTTTGGATCTGTCCATGATATAAAGAAATAGTTTGAATAAGTCCCCATTCCATCCACAAACCCCAGCGGAACACGTGTGATAAACCTTCCGGCGATGGGGTCGTAGAGGCGGGCGCGGAAGTGGTAGAGGTTGAGGTCTGGGTCCCACTCGCGACCGGTGTAGGTGTAGTGGTTGTTGTAACTGCTGGTTGTGCGGAGGGTGCCGATGGCGGCCATGATCGTTAGTTCGCCATGCGCGGTGTAGGCGTAGCGTTACAGGATCGCGCCTGAATGGTTGGTCAAGGCGACGATCGAGTACTGTTGGTTTCGGTGGTAGTAGACGAGGCTGGTGCCAGAAGTCGGTAACGTGCTGCTGGTTCCACCGTGGCGGAGGATCGGTTCGTCGATGTACGAGCCGTAGACGTATCGAAAACTTGGACTGCTGGCCACGGCACCACGCGCGTAGTCGGCGATGGTTTGTTTGCCGGATTGGACGTAGACGACGTTGCCCGATGGACCGTTGCGGGCGACTCGGCGACCAAGGGCGTCGAACTCGTATGTGACTTCCAGCGTTGCGGGGTTGCCGTCGGTGTCGGCACCTTTTAAGCGGTTATCAAAATCCCAACTTAGATTCAGGGCCGGAGCAACCAGACTTGCCGGACGCACCGTTTGGTTCCCCTTGGCGTCGTAAGTCAGTGTTCCAGAATTCGTGCCGGTGAACGACGTGAACTCATGCGCCGGGCCGTGGGTACGGGTTTGAGTGAGCGGACTGGAACCCGTTTGATTGAACGTGTTCCAGTCGCCAACCAGCGAGAGGTTCCACGCTTGATTCTGGTTACTATCGCTGCGGTTCCAGGCCGATGGTTTGTTAACAAGGCTGTTAAAATTGGCCGTATTATTCGACCCAATTGGGCCTCGGAAAGAATAGAATCGATGCCTCTCACCATAAAATAATCGCGGGTCGTGCGCGAATGTTTCAGGTGTTTTCAAGGAGGAAACCATCGTTAACTCATTGATTGCGGTTTCGATTCTGAAACTTTTTTTGAAGCTCAGTCGTGATCGCTTGAAGTTCCTCCAGGCTTTTCCCAACAAACTCAGAATCGCGCGATGGAGAAAGTCCCAACAATTTTTGCAACAAACGAATCGTCTCGATCTTCCCTTTTATTTCCCCTTCTTTGATCCCTTCATCGCGGGCCACATGGATGGCCCATTCGTGGTCACGAATGGCCTTTTCTCGGGCGTCGTACATCTCTTTATCCTCCGTCTTTTCTGAAATCGATATCAACTGTGTACTGGCCAACTGAAACGCTGCTTCCGGAAACAGTTCCAGCAACGAATGGCACTGTCGGGTTTTAAGTTGTCTTATGTACACGTTTTTCGCAATTCATTGCGCAATACCTGCCTGTGTTTCTGCATAAGTTTATAGCCGTGTCGCCTTCGTTTCAATACACGTGGCTCTAGCCTGCCTGGGCGATTGGCGACCTCGCAGGCCGCGATCTGTTTGAGCATCAGCCTCAAGTAGCCATCGAGTCGCGCAGGATCAATGATCGCGAGAGACAATTGCATCCACGATGCCAGCACGTATTGGCAGGTGCTGGTAAAACTTATTTGGCGCGGCTGTTTGTGGTGGAGCAGAGCAGCTCAGCAGCAGTTGTGAATGAGGTTGTGGCGAATCGTCCAGACTTCTCGATAGATCATTTCAGGTTTTTGCAGCGAACATGAGCCAGATTCAGATTGGACTTGATGCTACGGATGTCAATTCCGAATTCCAGCGAAATCCATACAATTCGGCAATGTCTTCGAGCGGTATGCTGCTCGGGATTCGTCAGTGTTGTGATGATTTCGATGGTTTGTGTACGACGACCAGGCTCGACAATCTGAAAACGCAACTCGCGCAAAGTCAGTGTTTCCGGAATCATTGCATACGTTGCCTCGTCCATCCAACTGGGCTTTCTGGTCGAGTCCACACGATGAGGTGGTCGTTCTTGCCGAGTCTCTTGCCACGTCGGAAATCGGTCTTATGACGCGCCGGTGATGCTTGCGGGCACAGGTCTGGATTCATGACAATGCAGCAACGCGATCATCATAAACGAACAATAGTACCGGTCCATCACACGGCAATATCTCCTTCTGCAAACGAATCAGAAGTCTTCCTCAGTAAGGCAGATTCGCCTGTTTCTTTGCCTTAGGTACAAGCGAATTCCATGTCCATTACTGTGGCAGTTGCCAATGAGATAATGGCTACGGCGGCGCAATGGGCAAACCGGCTCCGAATTGTTGTGATTTTGGATGGGGTACATGGCTTGGTTCTCCGGTGTATCAGGCATCGTGAAGGTAAAGCCATCGACGAGGTTTGGCGTGATGGACTCCTTTCACAGCCAAGACCCAAAACCAGCCGCTTGTTCCAGCTCTTCGGCTATTTCGCCGCTGAGGTCACGTAATGCCGCGCGCTGATAGTTTAGCGCGACACGTAATCGCCGGTGTCTTCCGTCGGTGCATTCATGTATGTAGCTCACAGTAGCTGACGACGCGTGCCACCGCTGATTGGCGAAGCCTCCTTGCCATCTCTTAGGACTTGCAGGAAAGGCCCAAACCACAATGGCTGTCAGTAAGATGCCATGCAGGCAAACAACGCTCTGTGTTTTCGGAAGACTCGTTCGATACGCTCAGCCGAGAGAATCTCGGCAAAGGGTAGGCCCTTACCCGATAGAAATACATCCACAACTTTTTGATAATTGCGACTGTCCTGAGGCGGAAATTTTGGTATATCTCCAGACATGAAAAACCCTCCTTGGCTTTTTCACTGCCCAGTGAACCAAGGAGGGCTTCATTTTAATACCAAGGTCGGCTCAATTTCGCAAGATCGCCTTGGCTGGAGCAGATTTTAAAAAATTGTCCGCTTCAGTCCTAGATCAATCTGCGCGCATTCATCAACCCGACAGTGCCATTCGTTCCAGCAACCGTTCAGGTTCGTAATTTTCGGCATGGATCAACCAATACAGCCAACGTTGCAAAGGGGTCGCTGTCCCCAACTCCGCCTCTGTCAAATTATACTTGCCCAACTCCAAAGTGTGAATCGACAAAGTATCCGTTAATTCTCGCCCTGATTCTCGATCCATCAAGGCAAATCGGTGGTGAAGTTGGGCGGTATCCGCCCACAACGTCTCCTCCATCAACGCGATGACCACCACCGGTTTGAGAGCCGTATACGGCTCTCCGGAGCGAAGTTGCCCAGCGTACTCATCGCACCCGTAAAACACCAATCGCTGCACCAAACCCGGTCGCACCGCTATTTGAATTTCGATGTCGTAAATCACCCCGTTTTGGTCGGTAGCTTTGACATCCAAGATGGACAGCTTGTCTTGTTGGAAGTCTTGAAGGTTGAACGGGTTGAGAATCACAACGTCGACAATCGGAACCGGCGGGTTGAGGATCGCATTAAGCAGACTGATCAACGCCAACTTATTGGCCGGCGAGCCAAATACTTTCTTGAACGCGAAGTCGTTTATCGGGCGGATTCCAATGACCATTAGGTCCTCATTTGGGGTAAAAATAATGCGGGCTCAGGAAAGCAGGACGGAAGAAATCCGGATTTTCAATCCTCAAGGTTTCCCGCCAGGGATCGGTGCCACTCGCGTCATCATACCCCTAATTGGTCGAATCGCCAAACGTATCGGTCTGTGATGTCACGCGGCCCAGTTCGTCGTAGACGGCGTAGGGTGTGTGAAGGGAACCGATTGCTGAGCAAGTACCTGTCATCAGTTCCGTTTCCATTACAAAAACGTTTGAATTGAGAAAAAATGGTTCCCGTAACACACCATCACATTGTCACCAATTGAGATTTTTCTGGGAATTGGTGTGTTCCGTGAGCGACAACTTATCGAACCGATTCGAGAAGCCAAACGACCTTTCCAACTTAAATCCCTCAAGATTCGAACGCGCTCACTTCACACACCCTACTTCCCATCGTCGTTACAATCCCCTTGGCGTCGGTTCGGGTCTTGACGTTACCCCCTTTATCATACGTCATGCTGGTCGAATCGCCAAACGTATCGGTCTGTGCTGTCATCCGGCCCAGTTCGTCATAGACCGCTTCATAACATTGACATTCTTTTGGGGGAGTTTTTTTATTTCGCTGACTCGTGTTGGGGAAGATAGGGCTTCTCTCTAAACCAAAACATTTTCGGTGAGCGCAAAAAATAAGCCGTCGCAGTGGGTTCTGCGACGGCGTGAGCGAAAGACGGCGAAATCTTTTTTGTTGATGGGGCAAGCGGCGAAACGAGCCCTATCAATGTGAGACTTAAACCAATTCCTTACGGGACCCGATCAAGGTGCGTAGTCGTTCGGCCAACAGGCTGGCATCAAACGGCTTCTTGAACGTTTCGTTGATCGCGGAGCGATCAAAGGAGATGGGATTGCCATCGTCTGGCAACAAAGCGATCAAGATGGTCTCGCCAAAGTCCGCATTCTTGCGAAGGTTTTGGCAAATCTGCATCGCTTCGATTTTCCCGATTGAGAAGTCAGTGATGACGCAATCGGGGTGGAAACTCTCCGCTTGAATTCCAGCTTCGAAGCCGCTGGCCGCGACCGCAACTTTAAAGCTCTTTTCAGGTGGAAGTTCTCGTTTCAAATTTTCAATCAATACCTGATCTTGGGCTACGATCAGGACTTTGGCCATCGCCTCATCCTCAAGGTCTCCCAATGGCATTCCATGTTCTTTCAGGAATTTGATCAGGTATTCTCGTGGAATACGACGGTCTTGCGAGCCGGGGATTCGGTAGCCTTTGAGGCGTCCCGAATCGAACCATTTGCTGACCGTGCGTGGGGCCACCTTACAGATCTTTGCGACCTGACCAGTTGTGAATACCTTCATCGCAGGCTCTCCATTTTTCTTTTTTACACGTCTTTCGCTACAGGACTACGGACAATCAGGTCTTGGTAGTCGTGTAACTGTCCGCCCAAAATTGGGAGTTGAATGTCCGGCGAGACATTTCATTCCACTCTGGGTCAGGGCGAACTGTTTTCGCATGATTAACACGGTTGAACGATTTTCACCGTCACAACTGGTTTTAAGCATCGTCCGCGGCAAAACAGTTTCGTTGGGTCAATTCACGAGAATCATTCGAATGCTGATAAACGTGATTGTAAAACCGTTAGGATCGATAGCCTTTGCCAATTTTGGTCAGGTTACCATCGTTGAGAAGAACTCGTTCCGAGAATTCGCGCCGAATTTGGTCTGGATCAGCGACGCGAACCCAAGTGCGAACGACATGCCGTCGCCGCTAGAAATTCCCCCCTTTAGATATTGGCCAAGCTGCCGCCAGTTGGACTGATCGGGAACTCATCAACATCTGCTAATAATTTCGTTAATTTTCCGTATAGACTTTAACCCTATTTAACGGGTCGTAGGATTCGGTGGATTTTTGACGCTTTGAACGGTCCTGTCGTTGTCAAAGCTCACGGCTTTCTCCATAATACGTGGTTTCTTGGACCAGGGCCTAAGGCCAACTGCTCGGCTCGATTTCAGGCGATCGGGAGCTGCTTGAGCGAGCCCCAAGAATTTCAGACGAGCGAAAATTTGTAGAAAGTACACGATGGCGGTTGAAAAATCGATCAACTTGGCAATTACCTTCGACGACGTGTTGCTGGTGCCTCGCTATAGCGAGATGGTTCCTTCAGATGTGGATGTGAGAACGCAACTCACTCGAAACATCCGCCTTAATATCCCGTTGCTCAGTTCTCCGATGGATACGGTGACCGAGCACCAAATGGCGATCGCCCTTGCCAAAGTCGGAGGACTGGGAGTGATTCATAAAAACCTCTCCATCTCGGCCCAAACTGAAGAGGTCCTCAAGGTCAAACGCAGCGCCAACGGCATCATCGTTGACCCAGTGACTCTTCCTCCAGATGCCAGCGTTGAACGTGCTCGGGAACTAATGCACCAGCACAATGTGTCGGGGGTCCCAATTGTGCTAGCTGACGGCACGCTGGTAGGGATTTTGACTCGCCGTGATCTCAGGTTTTTAGAAACCAAGGATCAGCCAGTTTCTGCGGTGATGACACGAGAAAACTTGGTAACGGCTACGGGGAATGTAACGCTTGCGGAAGCTGAGAAAATTTTAACGGCTAAAAAGGTGGAGAAACTTTTACTGGTTGACGAAAATAAAAGACTGAAAGGACTGATTACGATCAAAGACATCGACATGATGAATCGGTTCCCGAACGCCTGCAAAGACGATTTGGGACGGTTGCGTGTCGGTGCGGCTATCGGAGTGCATGATTACGAGCGGGCTCAAAGCCTAATCGATCAAGGCGTCGATGTCCTGATTGTGGACAGTGCTCACGGTCATTCAAAAAACGTCATCGAGACGGTCCGACAACTTAAACGGAATCATTCTATCGATGTGGTGGCAGGTAATATCGCCACGACAGAGGGTTGTCAGGCGTTAATCAATGCTGGTGCGGATGCCGTGAAGGTTGGAATTGGACCGGGGTCGATTTGCACAACTCGCATCGTCAGTGGTGTGGGTGTGCCGCAAATCTCCGCGATCCAAAACGCAACACTGGCTGCCAATAAAGCGGGTGTGCCTTTGATTGCCGATGGTGGAATCCGTTATTCAGGCGACATTGCGAAAGCGATTGCCGCCGGTGCCCACTCGGTGATGATCGGAGGTCTGTTTGCAGGGTTGGCGGAAAGTCCTGGCCAAATGATCCTGTTCCAAGGTCGCTCGTTCAAAGCGTACCGCGGGATGGGTTCGCTCGGTGCGATGGAAAAAGGTTCCAGCGAGCGGTATCGGCAGGGGAATCAACCTGGCGGGAAACTTGTTCCCGAAGGGGTCGAGGGGCGAGTCCCCTTCAAAGGTTCCTTGAGCGATTTCGCTTATCAACTTGTCGGAGGCGTCCGCGCTGCGATGGGTTATTGCGGAACGGCAACAATTGAAGGACTGCGCAAGGAAGCACAGTTCATACAGGTTTCAGCGGCCAGTGTCCGGGAAGGTCACCCCCATGATATCGCAATCACGCAGGAAGCACCCAATTACAGCTCCGACGCAACCGGCGGAGACATTGACTAAGCGGCTCGGTCGCTTTTTCAAGAGGCTCGCGCGCCCCATCGGCTTCGGAGCGTTGTTGTTAGGCAATACGCTTTCTGCCAACGGATTGGCCCAAGTCCCCAGTCAAATACAAAATCAAGAGCGGACAAACCCCGCACATTTCGCACCTCCTGTTCATATCGCGCCTGTTCGAAGGCCGGTTCAAGTCCCAGCCGAGCGAGTTTCTAATTCGACCACTCAGCGACCTAAATCAGTCGATCATCGACGTGCCCCAGCTTCGGCGATTGGTACGGGGGTTCCACAACAAGCCGACACGCAACTCGTCTCTGTTTGGCAAAACATCGACGAGCCGTTTGAGACTCAGACTCGACAAAACCAAGACCAAATTCGTATCAGTCAAACTCCAGCTTCGCCCGCTACCCGGCCTCGTGAAAACGTTGTCACTCAACCGCAACGACTGGAAAGTATCTTGCCGAATCAAGAATTGATGCGGCAGTTGGATGAAGATGCAATGAACTTGGACCTTTTGAACGCACCGTCAAATCGCGAGCTGCGAATCGATCAACCTTTCGCGCAGCCGATTTCGAATCCGCGTGGTCTGAGCGGAGCCATGCAAGACGATGAAGACGAATTCCTGAGTTCGCGTTTCTCCAAAAGTTGCGGAGAATATCGAGAAGAATTACTTGGTCGCCGCATCGAAGACATCGCGGTCGACGTGTCGCCGCCCCCCAACGTCAAGAATTTACCGCCACGCAAAGTCACTCGGCAATGGAAAGATACTCTTGGTCAACATTTGGCGGCAGGAACCTTGATCGACATTCGACGGGGTTACATCATCATCGATTCCAACGGCGAGTTGCTTAAGATTTCGATGGCGCGATTGGGTGAGGCCGATTTTGCAGCAGTCGCGAGTGCATGGGAACTCCCTGATGAGTGCGTCGTTGAGACCGGAATTTTCACGCCACGTTGCTGGGAGCCACAAACTGTTACTTGGTACGCCTCAAATCTATGTCACAAACCGTTGTACTTTGAACACGTCCAACTAGAACGCTATGGGCATTCGGCAGGTCCGATTATGGGTCCAGTCCGTGCGACAGCTCACTTCTTCGGAAGCGTGTTGATGTTCCCGTATCACACGGCCATCAATCCTCCCAACGAGTGTCAGTATGCTCTGGGCTATTACCGACCGGGGAATTGTGCTCCGTGGTTGGTTGATCCCTTCCCCATCAGCTTGCGAGGGGCGGCCCGACAGGGTGCCGTGGTTGCTGGTGGCTTCTATCTGTTTTAAGACCGACGCCTGAATATTTGAGGTCGTTCGTTTTACAGTCCTCACAAAAAAATTTTCAACGCGAGAGCGATTGGGGCGGTTGCAAAGGGTTTAAACTTTGCAACCGCCAATTTTTTTAATATCCAGTAGCCAAATGTTGTCGTGATCAATCCGAGAAGCCTTGACAGCCCCCCTGAGCACAGGCCGAACGTCCGCAACCACCGGCCATCGGCAAAGGCTGAGAAGCACGCGAGCCTTGTTTGACGACCGGAGAGGCAACCACTCCAAGTTGTCGCGAAAGGTTCAGGGACCCGCAGCGAGGGCATTCCGGTTCTTCACGACCACGAACTAACAACTCGCTATGGTTCTGACAATCCGAGCAAACGTAATCAAATAGGGGCATTAAAATCACCTCACCGACAACTCAAATTCAATTTCGGACTATGAATACAAGTTTAGCATATCGGCAATCATCGTTTGCATCGCCTGTCGAGACGAAGCCGGTGACAAAACCTCTGCATCACGTCCAAGTTGCAATACTCTCGGAAGAATTTCCAGATCGTGTGCCGCATTCACGGTTAATTCAACATCGCCATTTTTTAAGGGTCGCACGACTTGATCGGGGTGCCATGGGTCCTCTTGAACCCAGCGTGCCGCCCGCGCTGCGACCCGAATCCGATAATTGCGAGCCTTGGTCCCGACAAAGATGCCTAGGCTATGATCGAGACATTGGTTGATATCTTCTTCCGAAGGAGGCTTGAACCACTTATCGAGCAAGTCCACTTTTTCAAACCGATCGATTTTGAACGAGCGAATCCTTGTTTCGGCGTTGGAGTCTTCACAGGCCGCTGCGATCACATACAAGCTTGATTGGAAGAGAGCCATCGAGTAGGGTTCTATCTCACGCTGCCGAGCACCTTTGCCTATCGAATCATAAACGACATCACAAACCCGATGCTCAAGGATTGCTCGGTTGAGCGACTTGATCATCCCGAAATGGCGTTCATAGTTTTTGGTTGGTACCCCCATGACTCGCAACGTCCTGCGATATTTTTCATAGTGGTTTAAAACAGCCTCCGGAATTTCCTCGCGGATTTTATTCCAAAACGATTCGATTCCAACCCAAAACGGAGTTCCGCCAAGCGGAAACATCAGTTCGCGCCCGAGAGACAACGCGATGAGTTCCGTCGCCGACGCGTTAATGCGGTGCGTTTGTTTGTAGCGTGGACCGAGTTTCCAAACCTTCCCGCGTTGCATATCCGTTGTATCTACATCGATCCCAGCAGCCTGGAGTGCGTCCAAGTCTCGCTGGACGGTTCTTGTATGAATGGAGGACAGACCTAGCTCATCGACTAAATCGTCTCGAAGTTCTTGGATGGTTTTTCCAAACCGCGAGCGTTCGAGGATTTGAAGAATCTTGTGTTGACGGATCAGTTGTTCGTTGCGGGCCATGTTGATTATTTAAATTGCTGGATTGGCAAAGGTTCAGTTTAAGGTCGTAGACTTGCGGGCTCCATTCTAGCAATTAAGCTGAGAAGGATTCGTCCAACTTCGCGATTCAGGTCTGTGAACTTGGAAACGAAAGGCCGACGACTGAAATCGCTCTTAATTTTCAATAAAAAAGTGGCTAAACTGCAAGACGCCGGTCTGCCGCCATGAAGCCTCTTGTCTCACTCAACTGGAATGCCCCACGAATTCGCATGAAAAACAAAAAAATCGGCATTATTGGGGGCGGGATGATGGGGCTGACCCTCGCATTGCGTTTGGCCGAAAGAGGAAATCGGGTGACCGTGCTCGAAGCGGGACCATCGCTGGGTGGACTGGCAAGCCCTTGGCAACTCGACGACATCGTGTGGGACCGTTTCTATCATGTGATTTCACTTTCCGATTTAGCTCTTCGTGGAATCTTAGAAGAAATCGGAGTCGCCGATTCAATTCGTTGGGTCGAGACGAAAGCCGGCTTTTATTCGGGCGGAAAATTTTACTCGATGTCCAATGCCGTTGAGTTCTTGCGATTTCCTCCGTTGTCGCTAATCGAGAAGTTTCGGCTCGGGACGACGATTTTTTTTGGATCAAAAATCAGAGACGGCAAACGCTTGGAATCGATCCCCGTGGAGACTTGGTTGCGGAAGTGGTCAGGGCAGGGGACATACGAAAAAATTTGGCGCCCCCTTTTGAAGGCAAAACTTGGGGCCGCTTATGAACGGGTTTCGGCGTTTTTTATCTGGGCCTACATTCGACGGATGTACCAGGCCCGCCAAAGCGGTTTGAAAAAAGAAATGTTCGGCTACGTGCCTGGCGGTTATGCTCGAATCATCACAGCGTTCGAGCAACGTCTCCGTCAACTCAATGTTGAGTGCCGCACAAGTTGTGCCGTTCAAAACATTGGTAAAACTGGCGAACATATCGAGGTCACGCACGCAAACCATGATGTCGAGACTTTTGATCGAGTCATCTTGACCGTTCCCTCACCTGTAATTCCAAAACTGTGTCCAGAATTGTCAACCGAAGAACTCGATGGCTATCGCGCATGTGAATATTTGGGGGTCGTTTGTTCGTCGATTTTGTTGCGACGAAATCTTGGGCCCTACTATGTCACCAACATCACCGACGAATGGGTTCCCTTGACCGGTGTGATCAATTTCTCAACCATTTTGCCGCCGGAAGAAATTAGTGGACGCTTTTTGGTCTATCTTCCAAAATATGTTTTGGCATCCGACGATGAGGCTTTCGCCGAAAGTGATGATGCGATTCGGGAGCGATTGCTGGGGGTCTTGGAGCGAATGTACCCCGATTTTAACCGCACCGATGTCGTCGCGTTTCAAACGGCCCGCGCTCGTAATGTCATGGCGTTACCAACGCTGAATTATTCAGAACAGATTCCACCTGCAAAAACTTCCATACCGGGCGTGTTTGTCGTTAACTCCGCTCAGATCACCAAAGGAGTCTTGAATATCAACGAGACGATTGAAGTGGCTCTCGATGCCTTGGGTTGTCTGCTCGAAGAGTAACTGAAGACATCCGACCTCGAATATTTGGCCCCGTTAAAATTCCAAATTGAGTGAACCAGGCGCGATTGTGCGGCATTTTGTCTAACGAAAAACAATGGGGCAGCTCACAAACTCTGGCTCGAATCACAGTGGCATCATACGACTGGAATTTGTTCTAGAAAATCGACAATTCTGTGAAAAAGGGCAGTAGAGGCTAAGTACGCAAACATCAGAATCTCGACAGTGTGCGATTCCGACCTCTAAAGTGGGCCTTAATGTCGCAAACTTACGGCTTGAATTTATCGCGAATTCGGTCAAACTGTGCTGACTTCGATTTCAAATATTTGTTCAAACCAAAGAGCTGTGGGTTTATGTTGCGTAAATTCTCTCCTTCGATTGGATCGTTTTCAGCGATTTTGTTCGGTTTCTTGGCCTTTGCCTGTCTGTGCACCAGTTCTGCCCAAGCGTTTGCTGTGGACGGCGACAACGAGATTCATATTCGCGGCGAAGCCGACATTGTGATACCGGCATTGGGCAGCGAATCCTTCATGGGAATTCGAGGCGACTATTTGCTGTACATCGGCATCGTGATTTGTATCCTCGGTTTGGGCTTTGGTTTGAAGATTTACACCGAACTGAAAAACCTGCGAGTCCACCAGTCGATGCTGGAAGTCTCTGAGCTGATTTACGAAACTTGCAAGACCTACCTTTTCACTCAGGGCAAGTTTATCTTTGTTTTGTGGTTGTTCATCGCCACGGTGATGTATCTGTTTTACGCTCAGGTCCAAGGGCGCCCGACCGAGTTTGTGATCACGGTTTTGATTTTCAGCGTGATTGGAATTTTGGGAAGTTACGGAGTCGCTTGGTTCGGGATTCGGGTCAACACGTTCGCGAACTCGCGGACGGCGTTTGCTAGTTTGGAAGGAAAGCCTTACCCTTGCTATCAAATCCCACTCAAGGCCGGGATGAGCATCGGAATGATGCTGATCAGCGTCGAATTGCTAATCATGTTGTGTATCCTGTTGTTTATGCCGGCACATTATGCGGGTGCCTGTTTTATCGGCTTTGCGATTGGCGAAAGCTTGGGAGCATCGGCCTTACGGATCGCTGGAGGGATTTTCACGAAAATCGCTGACATTGGCTCGGACTTGATGAAAATCGTATTCGGCATCAAAGAAGATGACGCACGTAACCCAGGGGTTATCGCTGACTGTACCGGTGACAATGCCGGTGACTCAGTTGGTCCAAGTGCTGACGGTTTCGAAACGTACGGCGTGACCGGAGTGGCGTTAATTTTGTTCATCATGTTAGCGGTTACCGGCGGCGATGATGCGGCAACGGCATCGCTGCAAGTCCAACTCTTGGTATGGATTTTCTTCATGCGGGTCATGATGATTATCGCATCGGCAGGTTCGTATTTCTTGAACGAGGCACTAACCCGTTCAAAGTATTTGAATGCCGACGAAATGGATTTCGAAATGCCTCTGACTCGTTTGGTTTGGATTACTTCGTTGGTGTCGATTGGCATCACCTTCCTTGTTTCGTGGTTGTTGATTCCCAATTTGAATAATGATCCTAGCTTGTGGTGGAAACTTTCCATCATTATTTCGTGCGGTACCCTTGCCGGTGCTTTGATTCCAGAATTGGTCAAGGTTTTCACTTCGACCAATTCGAAGCATGTTGCCGAGGTGGTTACTTCCTCGAAGGAAGGTGGCGCGTCGTTGAACATTTTGTCAGGTTTGGTGGCTGGAAACTTCTCTTGCTATTGGCTTGGTATGGGAATTGTCGGCCTTATGACGGTCGCCTACGTGGTGTCGGAACAAGGTCTTGGAAACATGATGCAGGCCCACGCGGTCTTTGCTTTCGGTTTGGTTGCATTCGGTTTTCTAGGGATGGGTCCAGTGACCATCGCAGTTGACTCATACGGTCCCGTCACCGATAACGCCCAGTCGGTTTATGAATTGTCGCTGATTGAATCGGTTCCGAATATTGAGAAAGAACTGAAGGACACTCATCAAATGACAGTGAGCTTTGCCAAGGCCAAGCATTTCTTGGAAGAAAACGATGGGGCTGGAAACACCTTTAAGGCGACCGCTAAGCCTGTTTTGATTGGAACCGCAGTAGTTGGCGCGACAACAATGATTTTCGCGTTGATTATGGGATTGACCAATAATTTAGAGAACGTAGAGGCAGTTGGAAAACTGTCATTGCTTCACGCTCCATTTGTGCTTGGGTTGATCACTGGCGGTGCGATAATTTACTGGTTCACCGGAGCGTCGACTCAAGCGGTCACGACGGGAGCCTACCGAGCGGTTGAGTTCATCAAAGCCAACATTAAACTTGATGGAGTCACGAAGGCTTCAGTTGAAGACAGTAAGAAAGTCGTCGAAATCTGCACCAAGTACGCTCAACGCGGGATGTTCAACATCTTCTTAGCAGTGTTCTTCTTGACTTTGGCCTTCGCATTTATCGAAGCCTACTTCTTCATTGGCTATTTATTCTCAATCGCCATCTTCGGCCTTTATCAAGCGATCTTCATGGCAAACGCCGGGGGAGCTTGGGACAACGCGAAGAAAATTGTGGAAGTCAACTTGAAGGCAAAGGGAACCGATTTGCATGCGGCCACAGTGGTTGGTGATACGGTTGGCGACCCATTCAAAGACACGTCAAGTGTCGCCCTCAACCCGATCATCAAATTCACCACACTATTTGGTGTTTTGGCCGTGGAATTGGCGGTATTGCTCAATGGAATGGAATTCACCAAGAAGTTCAATGAATCCAACATTGTGGATTTGAACTTGATTATCGGGGCTGGGTTGTTTGTCATCGGCACGTTCTTTGTGTGGCTGTCGTTCTATGGAATGAGAATCAGCAACGCAGCACCGACAGCAAACAAATAAGTCTTCGACTTAAAATCAAAAAAACGATGGGCCGTGAAAACGCTAATTCTTGGCGAATTCTTCCGGCCCTTTTTTTTGATTTCTTGGCGACGCAGGAAACCTGATGGAACATGTGATTTTTTTGTTTGACATTGACGGAACACTCGTTCGGTCTGCGGGGATCGGCTGGCGTTCGATTCAAGAAGCCTGCCATGATGTCTTTGGTGAAATCGAATTGCCAGGACTCGAACTCGGAGGACGCACGGACCACGGAATCTTCATGGAGATTCTTGAGCATCTTCAATGTGCCCCTGCCTCATTCTTGCCCAGACTTATCGAGGCCTATCATTCCCGCTTGGAAATGAATTGGATGCGGCCTGATTTTGAAGTGTTGCCCGGAGTCGAAGAACTTCTCGAAGACATCGATCGGCACGACTGGGCGATCCCTGGACTGTTGACAGGGAATTCTCGGCAGGGTGCGCGCATAAAACTCGAGCGGGCCGGAATCTGGAATTCGTTTCGCTTGGGTGTGTTTGGCGAACACGATCGTTGTCGAAACAATCTAGCACGTCGAGCCGTGCCGATGATCTCGCAACATTTGGGTTCATCACACTCATTCCGAACTGTCGTGATTGGCGATACGCCGGCCGACATCCATTGCGCTCGTGCCATCCAATCGTTTGTGGTGGCGGTTGAGACCGGTTTTGCATCACGAGAAAGTCTTCAGGCCGAGGAGCCGAATCTTTTGTTCAACGATCTTCGCGAATTTTCGTTGGCCTTGTTTCAACCAAGCCTGCATCAATAAAAAAGATTTTTTGCGATTCCTCGTCAGCGAATTGTAAAGGATTTCGAACGAAATCGGCGACTGCACTTCAGTTGGGTTTGTAGTGATTCTTCGTTTTGTGCGGTCAAAAAGTCGTCTGTTTAAATCACGCTTTGGCAACGTTCACCCCCTTAATTTTGCCAGTAAGGTCATCGATTGAACCACTGAACCGTGACTGGTCTTCCCAGTGCGAGAACGGGGTCCTGGTATATTCCAATTCGAGCGAACCAAGAAATTGCAATTTTGCCGTTGGTCGGCAATTCACTGTTTTTTGAGTACATTCAAGAAAATTCAGTGAAGGAGATGTCTCATCCCTTGAAGGGAAAACGCCCGCAACTATAGTGAAGAGAATAGTGTTCAGTCGCCTGCCACCAAGCAGCAATGGCTCGAACCACTATTCACTTGACCCACACTCGTCTTACGTTAACCCATGTTTATGATTGCGGCACAGGTGCAACGCCTGTTTGCATTATTTCGCGACTCGACTTCTGCTCGACAATTGCTCCGATCAATTGACGGTGTGCCGCATTTTCGTGGCGAGCCAGAATTTGAGCGCCTGGTCCGACAGGAAATCTCACGATGTATTCGCCGTCCACGCAAACACGAGTTCGCCGTTATTCAGGTGACAATTGTAAACGAAGCAGACGTTTTACCTCAGATGCTCACCTCGGCAATCAAAGAGGTTCAACGTCGTGCCCGGATCACCGACGAAATTGGCTTTTGGCGTGACAAAGTTTCAGTGCTATTGCCTGAAACTGGACGCGAAGGCGGTTTGCATTTCTTGAGCAAAATTGAGGATGCATTTTCTCGTCAAAAAGTATCCGTCGAATTGGCCCTGTTTGTCTATCCATGGGACGATTTGATTTCAAACCGAAGCGGGGAATTGGATTCGATTGAAATCGAAGATTTCAACGAGACGGTCACGATTCCCGAAGCCGAAACGAGCGAGTCAGGGCCTGATTCGGTTATCAATGCGACGACAGAACAACGGACGATGTCGTCACGTGGGGCGCACGAACTAACACTGCCCACCACGGCAAAATCTTTGAATTTTAAAGAAAGTCAAAAAATTGCGGTCGGCTTTTCGACCCCGACACCGGTTTGGAAACGAGCGATTGATCTCATGGGAGGTTCGATTCTGTTGCTCGGGCTTGCTCCAGTCTTGCTTGCCGTGGCCTGGTTGATCCGCCGTGACTCTCCAGGTCCGGCAATTTTCACACAAATGCGTGAAGGAAAAGACGGAAAGGCATTCAAGATTTACAAATTTCGCACGATGAAGGTCGGTGCTGAAGAGCAACAAGCCGAACTTCGGAATATCAACGAACAAGATGGCCCGGCATTTAAGATTGGTGACGACCCGCGTGTTACAAAACTAGGCCGTTTTCTTCGTAAGGCCTGCATTGATGAATTGCCACAATTGATCAACGTGGTTCGGGGCGAAATGTCCTTGGTTGGCCCACGACCGTTGCCTGTCCGCGAATCTGCTCAGTGCAAGATGTGGCATCGGCAACGATTGCAGGTTTTACCAGGTTTGACGTGCATTTGGCAAGTCTTCGGCGGGCGAAACGTGTCTTTTGAACAGTGGATGCGAATGGACCTGGAGTATTTGGAACGACGGGGATTTTGGTTTGATTTAAAATTGATCGGATTTACGATTCTTAAAGTGGCGATGCAAAAGGGTTCGGTTTAAGCTTTTTTTGACAATGGCAAGTGTTCAACTCCATTTTGAAACGCCGGCAGAGGCCAAACTCGCAGGTTCACCAGCGACCTTGGTTTCGGTTGTCATTCCATGCTTCAACGAATCTCAAGGGCTCCATCAATTAAAGGCTCGGCTAAACGATCTACAAGAGGTCGGACAATCGGATTATCTGTTTCAATTCGTATTGGTTGATGACGGCAGTTCCGATGACACCTACCGAATTCTTGGCGATCTTTTCGCGGACGACAACAGGTTTTCAATCGTTCGTCATGCGAAAAACCATGGATTATCATCTGCGATCCTAACGGGGATTCGTGCGGCCGGTGGTGAGTGGGTCGTCTCGTTGGACGCAGACTGCACTTACGATCCATTACAAATATTTCAATTACTTGAAAAAATTCAACCTTCAACGACAATGGTGATGGGGTCGCCTTATCATCGTTCGGGAAAAGTCCTTCAGGTTCCGGCTTGGCGAATTGCGATTTCCAAAACGGCCAATCGAATTTATCGAATGTTAATGAAGACGAAACTGACTTGTTACACCGGTTGCTTTCGTGCGATTCGAAAATCTGATGCTGAGCGAATTCAGCTAGAGAATCCTGGATTCGTCGGAATGACTGAAATGGTTTGGCGGGTCGAGCAATT
The DNA here is from genome assembly GCA_019636375.1 of Pirellulaceae bacterium. Lineage (GTDB taxonomy): Bacteria > Planctomycetota > Planctomycetia > Pirellulales > Pirellulaceae > BJ22. The sequence continues at coordinate 1,131,944 of JAHBXS010000001.1, forward strand.
TGGCGGACGCATTGAAGAAGTCCCCGTGGTGCTGGATGTACGCCGTTATGGTCAATCCAAACTGCGGCTGCTACGCGTGATCGGGCAGCACTTGCGATTGATGCTGAAGGTCGCACTGAAACACCGTTAAACCGTAAAAATTTAAACTTAAACTCGAATATCTATCCCTTTTTTTGAAGTACCCAACATGATTGAAAAATTAGCAACTCAGGTCTCCTTGCCACAACTTCCGTCGGACCAAGACGCATCGGGACGCACCCTGGGGGACGAAGAAATACGCCTCTTAGCGGATGTGATTGAAAAAGGAGTATTGACAAGCACCAAAGGCAACTACGTGCGGGAATTCGAGCAAAAGTTTGCCCAGCGACTCGGCGTGAAGCACGCTTATTGCACTTCCCACGGCACAGCTGCACTTCATGTCGCCTATGCGGCGATTGACCCGGAACCAGGTGATGAGTTCATCACGACCTCGATCACTGACATGGGAGCACTGACTCCGATTTTGTACCAAGGAGCGATTCCTGTTTTTTGCGATGTCGATCCACGCACTTTGAATGTAACCGCTGAGACAATCGAACGAGCCATCAGCCCGCGAACCAAGGCGATTATTGTTACACATTTGTTCGGCCAACCTTGCGACATGGGACCAATCATGGAACTCGCCATTGCCAGGGGAATTCCGGTAATCGAAGACTGTGCTCAAGCGTTCGGAGCTAGCTATAAAGGCCGCGCTGTAGGAACTATGGGTGACATCGCATGCTTCAGTCTGCAACAAGGCAAACACATCACCACTGGAGAAGGTGGTGTAGTGGTCACCAACCGTGACGACTTGGGACGACGTTCTTATTTGTACATCAACAAGGCCTGGGGCTACGGTGATCCTAAACCGGACCATTATTTCTTGGCATTGAACTATCGGATGAACGAATTGACCGGCGCTGTTGCACTTGCTCAGTTGGGTAAACTCGATATGAGCGTCGACTCTCGTGTTGAGCGAGCCCACCAACTTACGAAGTCATTACGGGGACTTCCTGGAATCGGCCTTCCCGACTTTGGCCCTGAGTATTTTCACACCTTTTGGAAGTATTGTTTGACGGTTGATGACAGTATTGTTCCTGGCGGTGCTGTTGGGCTGGCGAAGATTTTGAAGGAGCAATACGGAATTTTTTCGGCTCCGCGTTACATTCAAAAGCCAGCGTTCCGATGCCAAATTTTTGCCGAGCGAGTGACCTTTGGTAAAAGCCAGTTCCCGTTCACCCTGGCCCGACCAGAAGCCTTGGATTACTCAGAGCGATTATTCCCGGGAACGTTCAAAGGCCTCAACGATGTTCTCGTTCTCCCCTGGAACGAAAACTACACGCGTCAACACGTTGCGTTCATCGCCGATTCGATCAAAGCGTCCCTTGAAACTTTAAAAGGTTAGTTCAATGAGTACCTCGAACCCCCTACGTCTTGGCATCATCGGTGCTGGTGGAATCGCCAGCGCCTATGGACAAGCCTTTGAAAAAATTTCAGCGCATGGTCGCTTGGTGGCTGTCGCAGATATCGATCTTGACCGTGCGACTGCTCTGGCCAAGGCACATCAAGCGCAGACATTTGCCGATCACCGAGAGATGCTGAACACCATCGCCCTCGATGGGGTAATCGTTTGCACTCCCCCTGCAATGCACCCACAGCATTGCATCGACAGCCTGCGCAGTGGTGTCAACACGCTATGTGAAAAACCCGTCGCGATCAATTTGCGGAGCGCTCGGGAAATTGTTGCGGTCGCGGAAGAGGTGGGATTATTGTTCTCGATGGCCTCCAAATTCCGTTTCGTGCCTGAAATGTCCACGGCCCAACAACTGATTTCGGACGGTGTGTTGGGAGACATCATCCTGTTCGAAAATGTGTTTGCTGGCCAAGTCGACATGACGAAGCGCTGGAACAGCCAATCGGAAATTTCTGGTGGTGGTGTGTTGATTGACAACGGTACACATTCGCTTGACATCATGCGATACCTTCTCGGTCCTTTGGCCGACATTCGGGTCGTAGAAGGGAAACGGATTCAGCCGCTCGAAGTCGAAGACACCGTTCATATCTTTGCCCGCACGCAAGACGGAGCACTCGGCAGTATCGACTTGTCTTGGAGCCTCAATAAACCGATGCCCAATTATGTCAACATCTTTGGCTCGTTGGGCAATTTGAACTTGGGGTGGAAAAGTAGCCAGTACAAACTTCACGCTGCGTCCGAACCGGTTGTCATTGGCAAGGGGTACGACAAAGTCGAAGCCTTTGCAAATCAACTTTCGAATTTCTGCGCAGCCATTCGCGGCGAAGAGAGTCTGCTCGTGCAGCCCGATGAAGCGTTGGCCTCTGTTGCTGCCGTTGAAACAGCTTACCGATCGATGGAGAATGTTCATTGGGAATTGATTTCCGTTTAGCTTTTTGATTGAGCGACAAATTTCCTGCGGCATTCGCCATCGTGCGTCATGCCGTTTTTTCATAAGTACACGAACGCCCATGTCCGAGCAAGTAGCGAACCCCAAGGTCAGAATTCATCCCACGGCAATTGTCGAATCTGGTGTGCAAATCGGTGATGGCAGTTCCGTTTGGGACAACGCGCATATTCGCCGCGATGCAAAAATCGGTCGAGATTGTATCGTTGGCGGCAAGTCACTGATTGCTTATGAAGTAGAAATTGGCGACCGTTGCAAAATCAATTCCAACGTGTACATCTGTTTCGGAGTGACTCTCGAACAGGGGGTAATGATCGGTGCAGGAACAATTTTCACCAACGACCGCTTTCCCCGCGCAACAACCCCTGACCTGCAATCGTTGCGAGGATCTGATCCAGATGAACACACACTGCTAACCAGAGTTCGCGAAGGAGCCAGTGTCGGAGCGGGGGTAATCATCGGATCGAATTTGACGATTGGCCGTTTTGCCATGGTGGGTATGGGGGCCATCGTCACCAAAGACGTTCCCGATTTTCACCTTGTGATTGGAAACCCAGCGAGATCGGTAGGTGTGGTCTGCCGTTGTGGTCCAATGATTCATCGATTTGAAGAACAAACTCCAACGACTCTATTTGAGTGTGTTTGCGCAGATTGCCAGCGCCGCTACCAAGTCGGTATTGACCGCTCCGTGACCGAATTGGAGTGACAATTGTGAAGTTGGCAAGTTTGTCTCTCGATCTTGACAACAAATGGTCTTACTTAAAGACACATGGCGATGCGTCATGGGAGTCGCTGCCGACTTATTTTGCCTTGGTCGTCCCCCGCGTTTTAAAGTTACTAGACGAGTTTGATTTCAAAATTACATTTTTTGTCGTTGGTTTGGATGCAGACCAACCCGAGAATCACGACGCATTGAAACAAATCAGCGACGCCGGTCATGAGATTGGAAATCATTCTTACCACCATGAACCTTGGTTACACCTGTACTCGCAAGAGCAAATCGTCGAAGAATTTTCGCGGACCGAAGCGGCCTTATCGCAAATCACCGGACAACGCCCAATCGGTTTTCGTGGGCCAGGATTCAGTTTCTCAGCGGACGTTTTGCAAGTTTTAAAATCTCGCGGCTATCGTTACGATTGTTCGACGTTTCCGACATTTCTTGGCCCGCTGGCGCGTGCCTATTATTTTTTCCGCTCGAATTTAACTTGTGAAGCGCGAGACAAGCGGCGAGCATTATTCGGGTCGGTTTCCGATGGATTCCGCCGCTTGAAGCCCTATCATTGGGACCTCGGTGATGAAAAATTGCTTGAAATTCCCGTCACGACGATGCCACTCTTTCGGGTTCCTTTCCATTTGAGTTATGTGATGTATTTGGCCAAACGGTCAGAATGGCTGGCGAACCGTTATTTTGGGACTGCATTGCGACTGTGCCAACTATTTCGAGTCGAGCCCTCGATTCTTCTTCATCCGCTCGATTTTTTGGGGAGTGAAGATGATCGTGAATTAAGTTTCTTTCCGGCCATGGACATTCCTTATTCGAAAAAAGAGCGAGTTCTCCGTAATGTATTCGCCACGCTCCGCTGTCGATTCAATGTCGTCACGATGGCAAGACATGCCGAGGAGTGTCAACGTCGGCCACTTCCAACAAAAGCACTTCCGTCAAATACAAATCCTTAAAAAGTAATCGCCGATTTCCAACAGGCAACCCCATCATTTTGCTAGCACCGCTTCTCGCACGTCGACACGATACCATTTGCCGATCCTCACGGCGGGAAAAAACATCCAATTTAGCCGACGCATTTGAGACGTTTGATCTTGCGAAGCGTTTGATTCACAGGTAATCTCCCTCGCGCATCTGTAGTGGATTTTGCCCCGCTAATCGCTCCGAGGGTTTCGCCCGCACCTGTTTGACGAGTTATCTCTCAGGTTCGCCGATTGCCTCTGGGTTAGAACGGTCACTTGAGGAAATCAAATCATGAATCTCAAACGAAAGCACATCCTAACCAAACCGGTCCTGTTGGTGGTTATTGCTATCTTCTTGAACTTCATACCAAATGTAAGCCGTTGTCAGAGCCTTAGCAAACGGGGACCGGTCCCCGAAAAATCTACTGGAGAATTCGTGGACGATGGAAACACGAAATACATTGGTCCTGCGACGACTTTTTCGGGTTTAGATTACGCGAAATTGCAAGCAATCGGACTGATCGTCGATTTACAGGGAACGGGAAGTGACCCTGGTCCATCTTGGCAGCGAGACAAGTTGGTTGATGACCTAAAAATTCGTTCGAAAATTGATGGACCGATGAACTTATTGGCAAGCCCAGATACCGCGATGGTAAAGGTCACCGCAATGCTCCCACCAGGAACTCGAAAAGGAGACCGCGTGGATTTGTTGATCGAGTCGTTTGAAAAAGACGAAGTCACCAGTTTCAACGGAGGTTTGATGCTGACAACATCGTTGCGGCCCTGGGCAGTTTTTGGAAGTTCACAAGTTAAATCCGGTAACACAATGGGAACGGCGGAAGGCTACGTTTTGGAGGACGCCCTCTTCGAAACCCGCCAAGATCTTTCCAATCGAACGAACGGAATCATCTTGGGAGGAGGGGTCTCGTCGGAAAACCGCGTCTTCTTGTTGAACGTCAAACCAGAAGCACAAGGACTAAAGGCCGTTGCCGACATTCAATACGCGCTCAACCACCGTTTCACCGTCATTACAGCGGATGGTCGAGTCGGCGTCGCCAAGGCGAAAACCGACCGAGTGATTGAGTTACTAATCCCTGAGCGCTATCGCGAAAACGTGGGCAGATTTTCGCAAATCATCGTCAATATCGCATACGATGAATCCGCCAACGATCGTATCAATCGCCTTGAGTTGCTCGAACAGCAATTGGCCGATCCGTCACAGGCTCGGCGTGCTGCGCTGCGGCTTGAGGGAATTGGCAAAGACGGGATAGCGATTCTAAAACGCGCCCTCAAAAACCAAGAACTAGAAGTTCGATTTGAGGCCGCTATGGCATTGGCATACCAGGGCGAGCCCGATGGCCTTGACGTACTGACGCAAGCCGCCGAACAAGACCGGGCCTTCCGGTGGCATGCTCTTGCCGCCCTTCAGCTCTTAGAAGACCCACGAGCTACCGATTCGTTGGTTCATCTGCTCAATTCAACGAGCGATGAAGCAAGATACGGTGCATTTCGAGCTTTGAAAACTCGTTCGCCGAACCACTATCTTGCTCGCTCAGTTGTCGCTTCTAAAAAGTTCTCCGCTCATGTCGTTCCGACAAACGCTAGTCCAATGGTTCATCTCTCAAGGTCCAAGTACCCAGAGGTTGTGATTTTCGGAGAAGAACAACTTCTCCATCCGAATCTGCTGTTTGTCAAAACGGGTCTGACAGTGCGTGGCGATGGAAATGGCTATGTTCGCATCGTTCGCTATTCACAAGGGCAAAAGATGGAGCGGACCGTTAGCAATCGAACGATTGATGTCGTTCAAGGATTAGCCGAGGTCGATTGTTCTTACGGGACCATCGTCGAGCTGTTCCGTAACATTCGCGAAAATCAAATGATGGATGCCAAGCTGGCCATCAACGCCTTGCCACGTCCCGGACGGGAACGTGATTCGTCCGATTGGGATTCTGAGGTCATGTTGGCAAACTACGAAGAAGACGCCGGACAAGGGCGGGGGAATTCGGCGACACTTTCCAGCAAATCCGGAAAATTATTCGGCAAAGCGACTGAAGAGGACCAGAAAAAGACCCCGATTTTCGGTAAATTAGGAGACATGTTCTCCCGTTCCAAACAGTCGCCTTAACCCCTTGTTTCCTGTGGCCTCGATATGCTCAAAGCGTTAGAGTTAAGCGGCTTCAAGAGCTTTGCCGACAAGACTCGATTTGATTTTCCGCAAGGGATCACCGTGGTCGTTGGTCCCAATGGTTCGGGAAAATCAAACATTGTCGACGCCATCAAATGGGTTTTGGGTGAACAGTCTGCCAAAAGCCTGCGCGGCAAAGACATGTCGGACGTGATTTTCAAGGGCTCCAGCGGCGCGAACGCCCGCAAACCTGCCAACAGCGCGTCAGCGACAATCATTCTTGACAACACCGACGGTCGGCTCATGAATGACGCGCCAGAAATCCATGTCACTCGCCGCGTTTATCGTAGTGGCGAAAGTGAGTATCTGATCAACAACGAACCGTGCCGCCTCAAGGACATCCGCAACTTATTCCGTGGAACCGGGGTTGGCACAGAGGCCTATAGCTTGATCGAACAAGGCAAAGTCGAGCGGATGCTTCAGGCCAGCGCCAAAGACCGACGGGCGATCTTCGAGGAAGCTGCTGGGATCAGTCGTTTTAAGGCCCAAAAAGTCGAGGCCGAACGACGCCTTGAACGTGTACAAACCAATTTAACTCGCCTCGCCGATATCGTTGAAGAAGTTGGCTCTCGATTTCGCAGTATTAAAAACCAAGCATCTAAGGCTGCCAAATACAAAGAATACACTGAACGATTACGTGAATTGCGGACGCATGTAGCTGCCGTGGACTACCGCTCCTTCAGCGAACAAATCTCGAACTCGCAAACAAAAATCGCCGAACTTCGAGGCGAAGTCGAACGTTCCAAATCCGACATCTCTCGCCTAACCACCGAACATCAAGAAGCCGAAAATCGTGTCGACCTTATTGCCGGTGAAGCCAATAAATTTCAAGAGTTGATCGCCAAAATTCGCGAGCAAATCTCACAGTCAGAATCCAGCGGTGAAATTGCTCGACAACGGATTGCCGACTTCCAAAAACGTGAACTTGAATTATCTGAATCGGTTACCAAGCTCACGGCTAAACATCAAGAATTGCTCGGTAATTGCGAGGCCACCAAAGTGGCATTGGAAACGGCTCGCTCCGATAACGCCCGCCTTGATGCCGAAATTCAACAATTCGAACAACGTCTTCAACTGCTCGACAACGAGTCCGAAAAAATCACCGCTGCCAATCAAACGGCTGAGACGGAAACCGAGTCACTGGGGGGCTTGCTCCAAAACTTAACACAACAAATCGGCTCCCAATCGGTGCAAGTCGAGCTCTTGCGGCAATCGCAAACAAAATCGAAATCCCGTATCGCTGACCTTGAACGCGCCGCTCAGCATCAGCAACAATTGGTCAGCGAAATCGAAGCTCGCGCCCAGGATTGCAATCAGCGTGCCGAGTCGTCGGATTCGGCATTGGCATCGGCCCGTCAATCTCTCGAGGTCTTACTCCACAAGCAATCAGAACTCCAGGCCGAACAGACCGAACTGCGGACCGATTTGGCTGGATTGGTCCAAAGGGCAAAGGTCATCGAGGAACTCGAAAAAAGGCAGGAGGGGATCAGTTCCGGAGCCCAAGAACTCTTGCGGTCCGCTCGACAAAAGCAGACTGATTTGCGCGATCAAGTTATCGGTCTGGTCGCCGATTTAATTCAAGTCAACGTACAACACGCCGCGATCGTCGACGCCGCACTTGGCGAACGTTCTCAGTACATTGTCATCAAGGACCAACGGCTTGCTGACGACCTTGCGTCGGGACAATTGTCGGTTTCTGGGCGAGTTGGTATTCTTAGCCTGGATGGAATTTATTCGCTGGGGAGCCGCTTGGATGTGGACCTCGCAGATGTCGAAGGAGTCGTAGGTTCGCTGGAGGCGATGGTTGATCTCAGCGGAGTCCATAGCGGTTTTGTCCGCAGTCTGCTTCGTGGCACTTGGATTGTCCCCGACCTGACAACGGCCTTCAAACTTCGAAAAGAGAAATCTGACCAAGTCCGCTATGTGACCCTTTCAGGTGAAGTCGTCGAGGCCGATGGAACCTTGATCGTCGGCCCAAAATCTCGAGGCGAGGGGATCGTTTCTCGCAGAAGCGAATTGCGAATGCTGGCTGCCGAGACGGAGCAACGCAAACGCGATTTGACAATCCTAGAACAAGCATTGGCGACGATCAAATCCGAAATCAAGCAAGGCCAATTGAGCGAGCAAAAACTGATTAACGAAAATCAGGCCCTTTCAAAAGAGCTGGCCAATCTTAATGCTCAAAGAGATGTTGCTCAACGCGACCTAAAGACCACTCAGGATCAGTTGGCGAATTCGCGAAATGAGTATTCGAAACTAAACACTGAACTTCAGGCAGCAGCAAGTTTACTTGCTCCCTTGCAGACCGACCTGGAACGCCATCAGAGAAGTCGGGATTCAATTGCGAAATCACTTCAAGAAAACCTCAAACTCCTCGATGCCAACCGCACCGAGCGTCGCGACCTCGATCAACAATTGACGACCGCGCGAGTGCTTTCGGCAAAAACCGAACAACAAATCGCCGATTTGGAACTCCGTTTACGGGAATCTGCGGCGTCAGAAACCCAAACTCGCGAATCAAACTTGCGGGCGGAACAAGAACTTAAAACTCTGCGAGATGATCTCGCCGAATCAAACCGAATTCTTGAAACTGCGACCACAACCATACAAAAACTCGCCGACGAACGAGAACTTCAATCCAACGAATACAATCGGCTTCACGGGGAACGTCTGGAGCTTGAACGCAACCGCAAAGAAATCGCTGCGCAACTTCAAAAACTTCGCAACACTCAACACAACGCTGAAGAGCAATTGAATGAGTTGAATTTCAATGCGCAACGTTTGGAGATCGAACAGAAACAACTCGCCGAGCGACTCAATGAAGACTACGGGATTCGCGTGGAAGACTTGGTTGCTCAGGAGTCCTCAGAAGCCATCGAGAATCGCCAAGACATTGATCGCGAGATTTCCGAACTGCGTCAAAAACTCGGCTCAATGGGTGCGGTCAATATGCAGGCCCTCGTCGAACTTGAAGAACTCGAAAATCGCTATCAGACTTTGGACCAGCAATATCGTGATCTTACGGAAGCTCGCGACACACTCCTTAAGATCATCCATCGCATCAACAACGACAGTCGCCGATTATTTACCGAGACGCTTGAGGCGATTCGCGGCAACTTTCAAAAGCTATTCCGGCAGACTTTTGGTGGAGGCCAAGCCGACATCATTCTCGAAGAAGGCGTCGATGTTTTGGAGGCAGGAGTCGAAATCGTTGCCACTCCACCGGGTAAACCAAAGTTCAACAATTCACTCCTCAGCGGAGGAGAAAAAGCATTGACGGCGGTCTCGTTGCTGATGGCTATTTTTCAGTTCCGCCCCAGCCCGTTTTGCGTTCTGGATGAAGTGGACGCCCCCTTCGACGAGGCCAACATCGGACGCTTTATTGACGTCTTAAAAAGCTTCTTGGGCTGGACGAAATTTGTGATCGTTACCCATTCCAAAAAGACGATGACCGCTGCGACAACTCTATACGGAGTCACCATGCAAGAATCCGGCGTTTCGAAACGGGTCAGCGTCCGTTTCGAAGACGTCAGCGAAGACGGCGAGATTTCCAAAGACGCCGTCAAACGCTCCGAATCCGAATCCCAACCAGCGGCCTAGATCATCGGGCCAAACATTTATTCTATTCTTTTGGCCGATTCATAAAATCTGCTACTCAAACGGAATACCGGTTTGACGGCTGATGTCGCGAAGTTCTTCGACGACGGGAAGCACGAGAGGGATTCCATCTTTCGAGCGGATCGCTTCTGCCTCGCGCTCGGGGTCTCCGGGAACGATGACTCCAGGCGAGCCAGGCTGAGGCTTTGTGCCGCGAAACACGGCAATCCATTCATCGATTTGGGTTTTGAATTCGTCGAGATCGATAAAAGCTTCAATGCTCATCGCTCCAAAGAAATGCCCGATCCCGCGTCCAACACTGCGACTGGGGATTTCTTGCCTCAAAGCAAAGGGCGGTGCAAACGGGCCCCAATTTGCCCCGCTAAGTACACAACAAAGAATATCAACCATCGCAGCCAAACAATAACCTTTATGCCCTCCCATCTCTCGGAAACTTCCCAGCGGCAACAGCGCCCCGCCGTTGATCATGTCAAGAGGATTTTCCGAAACATGCCCCGCTTGGTCGATAATCCAACCTGCGGGGACCGGTTGTTCTTTACGTTTGGCCATTTCAACTTTGCCATAGGCACAGGCACTTGTTGCCAAGTCAATCACGATCGGCGGTTCCTTTTTTCCCGGAAAGGCAATTGCGATTGGGTTGGTTCCCAACATTCTTTCTCCACCCCATAGCGGAGCGACCAATTTCGTGCTGTTGGTCATGGCCCAGCCGATCAAATCTCGCTTGAGCGCTTCCAAGACATAGTAACCAGCGATACCGTAGTGATTGGTATTACAAACACTGACCCAACCAGTACCAACTTGGCTCGCTTTGTTCATCGCGATCTCATTGGCTCGCGGTCCAACGACTAACCCGAGTCCGTTGTCTCCATCGACAGTTGCGGTGCTGGGCGACTCTCGAATGATCTTGATTTCCGGTTTGGGATTGATCCTGCCTAATTGCAGCATGTCAAAATAGGTGTGCAATCGAGCCACGCCGTGCGATTCAATGCCCCGCAGGTCGCTGCGGGCAAGAACTTCCGCCGCCAACCGCGCATCCTGACTGGGAACACCAAAGTACTCGAAGGTTCGCTGTGAAAACTCGACCAGCCGTTCGGATGAAAAAGTTAAATAGGAAATTTCACTCATGGTGGATATTTTTGTAAGGGATTAGTTTTTTCACAAATTTGGACGGAAGAAATCGATTCCCGACCTTAATGTTTTGTGGGATGACATGACTTCTTGAGTTCGTCCTTCGCTCGGACGCATGTATCGCTGGAATTCTCGGCTTGCCAAAGGCAACGCTTCGGATCGTTCCTCAAAAAACGCTGCAACAGATTGGGCTTCCGTTTCAGTCGCTGTCAAAAACATTTGGAATCGTGGCCAAATTTTTGTTCTCACATTTCGGCGAAATTGTCGATGCACGACGACCACCCCAGCCATTACAAGCATCATACCGATCACAACGCCCGACCGCACCCCCAATAATAATACGGCGGCGAAACTAACCACAACCCCCTTGATCAACAGCCACCACAAAACGCGCTGTTGCCACTGAATCCAATCTGTTAATTGATCATTGATTCGAAATCCAAGTGAAGTCAACATTGCCAAGCGTTTCGCCGCCGGAGCCGTTCGTTGAATATGAGCACCAATCTCGTCAGACCTTTCTGGGCCAAGGAGTTGTGGATTTGTTTCGTGGACAAGGCGTTGGATCGACCAAGTTCCACCGAGATGGACGGGAACATAACAAGCATCCAACTCGAGTTCCTTTGCCGCCCCGCAGACTTCGCAAAGCTGTTCGAGTCGAGAAGTCTTCATTGCCAAAGTCACTCCAGGCAAACGTTCGGATTCTTCATGGGAACGGACGGCCTGACGCGAGACCAACAGGCAACAGTCACAAAAATCCCCACGGAGTCCTCGATCCCGAACGCCGCCGTGAGGACTGAACCCCGCTGAAGTCCAATTGGCAATCCAAGAATACAAAAGGTCAAACCCTCTATGCCATCCAAAAATCTTTTCGACCGTTTACGAAAAAAAACGCTTGGCGCTCGGCCAAGCGTTTTCGATTTCTCGTTTGCCTAGGAAAAGTTCGTGTACGTTGGGCAACGAAACAAACCTACCTGGAAAATCGAAGACGATTGCCTTCAGATTCGTATGGTTAATCTTCCTTGTCTTCCTTGTCCGAATCGTCTTGGTGGGAGATTTTGACTTCATGTCCCATTTCACCCAGCAGCGTTTCGATGACCGAGTCATAGTCTCCGCCATGACCTTGCCAGCGAATCACACCCTTTTCATCGAGAACAAAGATCGTTGGCCAGCCTTTAATCGCCCAGTTTTCTGAAATCACTCCATCGACACCGTCGTTGTTGCGGAAACTTCGCCAAGTGATATTTTCTTCTTCAATTCGTTGCTTGAGGACATCCATATCTTTGTCACTGTTGACGCCGATGATTGCAAAGGGGAGACCTGCCAATTGTTTGACGAGCGACCGCTCGTGAGGGTACATAGCCCTGCAGGGGCCTCACCAATCACCCCAAAAATCAAGCATCACGACCTTGCCGCGATAATCGCTCAATTTGAATACTTCCCCGTCGATATCCGGGCCCTCGATGTCAGGTGCCTCCGCACCAATCTTCAACTTTGCAGCAATCTCGATCGCTTTGATTTTTTGTCCGGCAACTTTGCCAATGGTCCCGTTTCGGAAAGTCACCTCGCCATATTTTTCGGCCAGGTCTTGGTACATGCCCACCAACTCATCCGTGGTGGTCTGCGAAAGTTCGTACAGGTAGGCTGAGGTCTCTGGGCTGAGTCCCGACAAAACAACACCCTTTTCGAGGCCAATTCCTTGAGCAGTATTGATTGCTTCGGCGATTGACATCAACGCTGTTCCGCGAATCTCTTCTGTCGTGCCCGACTCCCCGAACAACTTCAGCGCATCAATCTTAGCAGCCATTGGCAGACCTGCACCGAGTAGGCGAACAACACCCAATGCGTCAGATCGATTGAGAAATTTGGCGACCACAAATTTTGCCGTTTGTTCCTGGATACTTTCGTCGCGAACATTCTGCAGTAACCAAGTTAAAATCTTTGTCGCTTCGTCGATCTCAGTTTCGTCGTTGATCAACGCAAACATCCGTTCGCCAATTTGACCGACTCTTGTTTGAAACGTATTCTGAAGTTCCATGAATTCCTGATTGATGCCTTGTCGCTCCTCATTTTCTTTGGCGGCAGCCATTCGGCGAGACAAATCAGAACGAGATTTTGCAAAGTCGGCATTGAATTCGCTAAATTCTTTCATCAGCGAATCGAACGTATCAGGTCCGTCTTGGCGGACCTCCTCAGAGGCACCATCGCCTCCCGTATCTTGGGCCGACACGCAGGTCGGGGTGGCTACCCATAATGCCGCGAGGGCTAGGGTAAACCAACAAAACCGTTTCATTTTTTCCTCCAATTTCAATCAACATTTACAGCATCAACAGCATCAGCCGGGAAACGCAACGACGAACCCCGAACTCGATTATAATCTTCGCCAGTGTTCCCTAAAACCCTCGTTCGAGCAGAAGCTGAAACTTACAAGCTTCGCTGTCAGCCGTTTCAAGAATCGGCATTTATTTCAAAGCTGGCGTGCCGCAATCTTCTCGGCAATCAATTTACCAATGTTGAGTGAAGCGGTTGCCGCCGGAGAGGGCGCGTTTAAGACATGGATGGCGTTCACCGTTTCCAGGAGCAAGAAATCGTCCACCAAAGAGCCGTCAGGGAGCACCGCCTGGGCTCGCACGCCAGCCGGAGCCGGCACGAGGTGCTCCGCACGTATTTCTGGGATCAATCGCTGGAGAGCTTTGACAAAGGCGCTTTTAAACCAAGATCGCCACATTTCGCCTGCGCCCATTTTCCAATGCTTGAGGGCCATACGCAGAAAGCCGCCATACGTCAGGCTTTCACAAAGTTCACCAATGTTGATTTTCGTCTTGGTGTAACCTTCGCGGGCAAATGCTAGAACCGCATTCGGCCCACATTCAACTCCGCCTTGGATCATGCGCGTGAAGTGGACTCCCAAAAAGGGAAATTTCGGATCGGGAACCGGATAAATTAGATTTCGACAAAGGTGCTCGGCATCCTTTTTGAGCTCAAAATACTCACCTCGAAAAGGGACTATTTTCGCGGGCGGTTTAGCCCCCGCGAGTTTGGTGACTCGGTCGCAATAGAGACCCGCGCAGTTGACGACGAGTCGAGTCGTCAATTCACCACCCGCCCAGCCCACCAGGGTTTCGTTGCCACGCAGTGTGACTTGATTGACTTTGGCCCCCATCGTTATTCTGCATTGGCGATCGGTCAAGACTCGCCCCAACGATTCGCAGACGAGACGGTAATTTACAATTCCAGCCTCAGGTACATGGATCGCGGCCACACCGGCGCAGTGGGGTTCGAGCTGGTGCAACTCATCTCCGTCAATTAGACGACAGTTGACTTGATTTTGTTGCCCTCTCGTCAAGATATCCAGTAACCGCGAGCGTTCGGATTCGTCAATCGCTACGATGACTTTTCCGCAGCGATCGAAAGGGATTTCGTGCACCGCACAAAACTCCTCCATCGCCAATTTCCCTTCGCGGCAATTGATCGCCTTGAGGGAGCCCGGACGATAGTAGATTCCGGAATGCAGAACCCCAGAATTATGTCCTGTTTGGTGTTCGCCGAGGGAAGCCTCTTTTTCCACGACGGCAATTTTCAATTCAGGATTTTTTTGAGAAACTTGGTAGGCGGTTGCCAATCCGACAATCCCGCCTCCAATCAAGCAGACATCAAATTCGGCCATTCGAATTTTCTTTTAGCGGAAGAACTCGATACCGAAGGACACTCCGTGAAATTTCACGGTTCTGTCGTCCCAAGGAGAAGAGCCAGTGAGTGGGGTCACAAAGTTTGGATAACTGTTGGTCACCGATGACACATCGAACAGCCAGAATCCATCGTAACCGCCTCGCAGTCGCGAATTTTGGCCGAGCTTGAAGTAGGCGTTGGCACCGAGTTCCAAACTTCCGGCCCAATCGGTTCTGTCAATTCGACTAGCAACCAATTGATTAACGTTGTTTGCAACATTGGTGTCTTGTCGGTTGAAGTCGATGTAGAGCCCCCCTTTAACCTTGCCAGAAAACGAAATCCGTCGCCCCACGTCATATAAAAGCTCCAATCCCAAGTCTGGACCAATTAATTGATTGATCGCCTTGGTTTGGAACAAGCCCACATTGGCTCCACTTTGAGACGCAAGTTGATACTTGTCATCCAGCCAGATGTATCTCATCCCGAAAGTTGTTTTGACAACATCCCAGCCAAATCGGACTCGCGAAAAACCGACGCTATGAAGACGGGTTTGCATCGTTTGGCTTGTTGCATCGGCATCGTAAAAAGAGTTCAGAAGACCAAAGTTGTAACCACCGGCAGGAAAGAACCGAGCGTCGATCAAGCCGCCAGGACTTGTTTGGTTTATGGTGTCGGCAAACGGTTGAAATCCGAAATAGGACAACTCATGACCGATGATCTCGTCTTGACGCCATCCCAAAGTTCCCCTCCAGCCCCAATTCCAGTTGTCGTTGGGAACGCCACCAAAATTGGTGCCGAGGATTCCGCCGTCGGAACGTCGCCAGTAAAGTGCATCTGCTTGAAAATAACGCGAAGCACTTGAAACATAGCCGCAATTGTCGAATCCACAGTTTGCCACGCCACCCATCATACAGAATGGTCCACACAATGATGGCCTTCGCAAGCCCAAAGTTGATCGGCCTCTTAGGCCAAGTCCAAGTGAAACACACGTCGTACAAGATCCATCGTCGCAGTCGTAGCAGTCCGAACCGGCACCTAGCCCTCCGTCACAACCACAATTCTGATCAACTTCAGAAGCCGAATTTCCATATCCCGGAACCGAGGATGAAATCCAAGGTTGGTAGCTAGACTCGATACTCGCCTCGGAATTCCAAGCAGGCGTGGATGCCATTGCATTAGGCTGCGCAAAACTCGACAAGCCCATCGTGGGAGGTGCACTTGGAATGGTTATCGGTGCTGGGGAAATTTCTGGTCTTTTTCCGCCCCCCGTCACAATTGGTGGAACATAGGCATCGATGGTCGAATTGCTGACTCCCGAGCCAACAATTGCAGGAGAATTTTGCCAATTGGAACCACTGATGATGGGCACACCTCCGTTTTGCCCACTCCCCCCAAAGGCCGTATTCTGCGACTGATCCGAAGGAGAAATTTGATTTGGGCGGACGATTGGAACGCGGCCGGCTTCCGCTGGGCGCACGATAGGAACTTGTGCCTGAAGCAATTGCGAGGACGCTAATCCCACAAGGGAAATCAAAGCGGATTTGATACTGAAAATGATTGTCTTCTTCATTTTTTGGTTCACATTGCGGGTTGCGGCAAAAATGAGACTTGTAGTTACAGTGCTATTTCGGCAAGAGAATTCGGCAGAGTTTATCGATTCTGATGGTAATGCCGAAATTTCCTGTTATAATCTTGGAGCGTTTCGGAGCTTTTGACGAGTAAAAAGACGTACGGCCTGTCACGGCGATTAAAATGGACCATTGAGTCTGAAGGCGACCAAACGGCAGCTAGCACGTCGGTTTTTGACACTTGTAACCCACATTTCTTATGCAGTTTCTTTTTTTCTTGCGTCAACTGTTGATGTTGCCGGTCGATTTGATTCGGTTCATTTTCAACACAATCAATGACTTTCAGAACGCCACGCCTCGGGTCAAAGCCCTGATGTTTAGCATCCCGGCATTGTTCACGGCCGTAGTCGGCTTGACGTTTTTGGGGATCGCGTCCACGATTCGAGAGAGTACCTTGTTGACTCGGTATACGACTCTGGCCGAACAAACCAATACGGAATTTAACCAAGAGTACTCTGAATTTATTAAATACAACCAAAAGCGATTCGAAGAGTTGACGGCGAATGCTGATCCGGAAAAACCACTTGATGGGAAAGAATTAGCTGAGAATCTCAACCAAGATTCCGGCACCGTCGGACTGCGAAAAAAACTGGAAGAGCTTAGGAAGACGGAGATTCTATTTCGCGAGAAACTAGTCCATTTGCAGCCAAGTAACGAAGAGTACAAGTTCCAACACGCCATGGCCCATCGGGTTCTCGATGACCAAAGGATGCTCACGCTCTTGAACGCGATCGCGCCGACGGATCGGCCCGGTCACTTAAAGGCGCACCTGTGGTTGGCAGAGTACTATTTCGTGCTGGCGCAGAATCAACAAGCGAATTTACAGGCTCGTTTGTATAGCGAAGCCATTACTCAAGCCAACAACGCCCTAATGCTAGAGAAGGAAAACCAAACAGCTCTCCGCATAAAGGGTGATTCGCTGTTCCGAATCGGGCGCTATGAACTGGCCCACGAAGTTTACACCATGTTGGTCCGTTTGGATCCAACGACCTTTTGGCCAATTGTCGAATTAAACGAATTGCGCGGTGTGTCGGCCAGTGACACAGAAATTTTCCTGCGGTCGATGAAGATCGAATTAGGCAAGAAAATGAAAATTAATCGCAACGTCATTTCTACATGGGAGCGGCATCTTGTCGCCTATGTGCAATGCCTTCTTCGACTGGAAGAGTACTCCGAAATCCGCAGGGAACTCGACGAAGAATTAGAAATGGCCTCGACGTTTTCCGACACTAGGAAAGTTCGGGAGACAGTAATCAACAATCTTTGGGCGCATACCTTAATTAATGAAAACTCTCAACGAACGGCTAATCTAAAAAGGGATGGTCGGAAGATGACGCAACAGATCGCGGATGGTCTCATCAACAATTTCCGGACGATTTTGGAAATTACTCCCAATTCGGACGATATCAAACGTCAGGTCGTAGCCTTAGCGGTGGAATACCCCGAATTCAAAGATAGTTTTTACACGGTTTACAATCCACAAAACGACCCAAGTCCCCCTCCCTTTGTTGTCGACCGTTTAGGTGTCGCCGAATTGTTGGCACACAACTACACTACTGCTATTCAGCTACTTAAGCAGGCGTTGGACTTGTCACCAGACGATCCCACAATCATGAACAACTTGGCCTTCGCGTATCTATCGCTCAACACACAAGAAGGTGTTGAACGGGCCTTGTGGTACTCTGAAATGGCTCTGCAGACTCTTGACCGAAAAGTTCAGTTTCGTCGTCAACCAGAGTTGATGTCGAATTTCAATCACACACGTGGATCTGCTTTGATGGCCGGGGGACAGTATGCAGAAGCCGTTGGTTTTTTCGAAAACGCATTGATCGGGCGCCCAAATCATCGAAGTTCTTTGGAGGCCCTGGTTAGATGCCTCACTCAAATTGGTTCGCCGAAAGCCGCCGAATACCAGAAAATTCTGGATGAACTCGACCGAAACCAAGACTTCCCCTCGCCTCGTCCTTAACGGAACAGTTCGAAATGATTTTTCGTCGCTCAGACTCATTTGAATCATCATCAATGGGAGATTTATTTCGTCTCCCGTTTCGTTTCATAGGCAGTTTGTTTCAATTTGCAATTGATGAATGGAGCACATCACGTAACGGTTTGGCTTTTCTTCGAAGTTCGCCGGCAATCTTAGGCATCCTTGCCTTTGCCGTGCCCTTAATCGTTGCTAACTACGTCTTGCCCAGTCGCGTACCGGGCTTCTATCGCAGCCGAACAAACTACTTCTTAAACGATGTTAAAGACAATGTCACAGCTGAAAATTTGGCCAGAAAATTGGTGTCTATTAACCCCGACAATCGCAACAGCTTCTGGCTTTTGGGAGAAACCCTTCACGCCCAGGCGATAGAATTTCAAAACGAAAATCAACCGGCCCTTGCCGAAGTCAGAAATATAGAAGCTAACGCGGTGATGAATTTTGCCGCCGACTTTACCGAAGACTCCAGTTTTCGCGCTCACATTTGGCTTGCCAACCAAGTCTTCGAAAAAATTCTTATGGGTCAAGATAGCCCTGAAATTCGCGAAGTGGCTCGAACCCATCTAAAATTCGTATCTGAAAATGCAGACAGTCGAACGCGTTCCGAAAGCATTCGGGCTAACTTGAGCCTCGTGCGTCTGTACATGAACGAAGCAGATTTCGAAAATGCAGAAAAAATTCTCGATTCGATTCTAAAAGACGATTTTGAAACGGTCGGACACGTTGAGGCAGCCTTGCTGTACGCCCAACTTTTAAAGAATACGCGAAGTCCCGAGGAAGTTGATCGTTATTGCCGCACGACGGTAGAACGCCTTTTAAATTTAGCGATCAAATATCCGGACATCTTTGATATTTGGCGAGCCGCAGTTGAATTGACGCTTTTCCGTGACCAAGGAATGGAAATCCGAGAGTTCGAAAGAGCTCGAGGTGTCATCCGAACAGGGATTGAATTGGCCACAGATCCCCAGAATCGTCGTCGAATTGCGGCATTGGGATCCCTGGTTCTGTTGCGCCAGGCCCGCATGATGGAAGACCTTAAATCCCCGCCCGAACCTCAGTCTCGCTATTTGTTGCGACTTGGGCTGCTGGCTCTGGCTATCAAAGACAATCCTATGGAACCGGCGAGCTACCACGAAATCATCGACATCGTCCGTAACACAGAAGATTACCCAGAAGGTAATCAATGGAGAGCCCGCGCCGCAGCTCGCGTCCCCGTTCTTTTTCGCGAGCGGAATTTCAATGTACCAGCCGACTTCCTATTTATTTTCAATATTCTAGACGGAGTTGTTAACGGCCTAGATGGCAAGACAGAGTTGATGAAAAACGATTGGCTACAGGCCAAAGTTCAATCGCAAATCACACCTGTCGTCATCAACAACTTTATGATGATCCTCATGGCAAAATCCAAGGATAATGCCGAGTCGGCGTTGCAGATGATTAAAATTGCCGAGGAGCTGTTCTCTGCCAGCAGCGAGATATTGTTCATCCGATCTAAGGCGGAGGTGTATTTCGTTAGCGAAGATTGGGGTCGGGCTCGGGATGAGCTAGAGAAGTTTATTTCCAAAGAGCCCAAGCAAGTTGAGGCGCACAAGAAATTGATCGAGGTCTACTCGAAACTCAATGACACAGTGCGGTTGAACCAAGCTCAACAACGCTTGAATCGACTTGAAGTCGAACTCTTGCAAACCGACTCTGGCCGTTTAAAACGCTAGACTGATCGGACGAGATCATTTGATGGTGGTTTCAAGGCAGATTCGCTCCTCGCAGGGTTTGCGATCGGTTCTCGCTTCTTTTGACACGGTTGAATTGGCACCGTCAACCGACTACATTTGATGTAGTGTTCTTACAGGCCCGTTCCAAGTTTGAGGTTGAATGGTGACAACGGCAGTTTCGAAGATGCAAATCGTGTGGATCGTGTTAGCGATTCTCGCTTTGCGGCTTGCCATCGGGTTCCACTTTTTCATGGAGGGAACCAGCAAAGTTCGCTCGACCACTCCGTTCACAGCCGCTCCGTTTTTGAAGGGAGCTCGCGGACCTTTGGCACCGTATTTTCAAGGCATGTTGGATGATCCCGACGGAAGAATCCTCCTGTGCATAGCCGAAACTTCGCCCGGCGAACGAGCGATAATCGATCCCGAACTCACGTTTGCGTTATGGGAAGATTTTGCGGACCGGGCTTATGAGCATTACAGCTTCGCTGACCCAAAATTGATCGCAGAATTGGAGCAACGGATAACCGATGCCCAGGCCAAACTTGCAGCCAAAACCTCTTCCGAGATGACGGCAACCGAACGAAAATTTCTCAACGACGGGCTCGCTCGAGACCGTGAGTCGGTATGGAGAATCAAACAACAACTTACAGCACTCAACAACCTCGTCAAACAACATCGTGATGAGTTGACGGATTGGCTCGACTTCAATCGCTCTGATTTGGTGGCCCACTTTAGTGCCATCGACCGCGAACGTGGTTTCGCCCGTGATGGCGAAGCCCGAACGGGAGTTTTTTTCCAAGTGGATGGATTACGCAGCCAGACCGACACAATCGTCGGTGACCGTTATCGACAGCGCCAGGCATGGTCCTCTCAAGTGCGAGCGATTTGGGACAGCCTAGAACTCGGCGTCAGTCAATTGGCTGTTGACCGCCAAAGCCAAATAGCACCACTCAAAATCCATCGCCCTTATGATCAGCCAGGCAGCAAGCTCAAACTCGTCAATCGTGTGATCCCGTGGTTTGATCTTACGGTTGGAACGCTGCTGTTACTCGGCCTGTTCACTCGCCTTGCAGCGTTTGCCGGCGGAACGTTTTTGGCATCGGTGATTGCCACTCAACCTCCTTGGGTTAGTGGATCTAAACCCGTTTTTTATGAATCAATCGAGATGTTCGCGTTGTTTCTGCTAGTGGCGGTTGCCGCCGGGCGTTTTGGAGGACTGGACTATTTCTTGCAAAGGCGGAACTCATTGAAGCGCTCGCTGGTCGCGAGCTGCGACTCGCGAGCGAGGCCTTCTGACAAAAACGGTATCGGTACCAAAGATTCTATTTAACGAAACCCACTCAGACTTGGACAAACAGTTCGAGTCGTGACTTTTGAAAAACAACCTATTCAATAAGACGAGATAAAAATGGACCTCACTCCCGAACAACGTGAAATCGGTCGCGACAATTATTATTCAGCAATTACTGCCTTCGACAAGGTTTCTCGGCGAGGCTTTTTGGCCGGCGCTCTCGCGGCGGGGGGCGCGGCGTCGGGGCTTGGCGCGATGTATTTTGGCTACTCGAGTCCTCGTCGAGCCATTCGGGTTTGCGTGATTGGAACCGGTGACGAAGGGAATGTTTTGATCGGGGCATTAAACCCAGAATATGTAGATGTCGTGGCGATTTGCGACATTCGACCATCGAGTATCCATCGTGCGTTTCATGGCGACTGGTCGTCGCCAGCTGCGTTGGAAGCTCGCCCGGGACTTAATGCAGTTTACGGATATGCCGATGAATCGACTGCGCGCAAACATATCAAGGTTTACCGCAACGGCTGGGAAGAAGCGATTCAAGATCCAAATGTTGAAGCGGTAATTATTGCCTTGCCGTTGCACTTACACGCTCCTGCCGCCGTCGCCGCAATGCAAGCCGGAAAACATGTCTTGTGCGAGAAGTTGATGGCTCACAACATCGCTCAGTGCAAGTTGATGGCCCGTATGGCCGACGAAACCAGAACCTTCATGTCGATCGGACACCAACGACATTACAGTGTGTTGTATGACAACGCCGTTAACTTAATCCGCTGGGGATTACTGGGAGAGATTCACCATATCCGCGCGCAATGGCATCGCAATAACCTGCCAGGCTCGGACACTTGGGCGGCTCCGATGCCGGGCGGTGAGTTGCAACGGTTTAGCGGCAAACAGATCAATCAAATCGCCGATCAGTTGCGAAACTACGAAGCGGCTATGGCTGATCCAGGATCATCCGCTAGTGATCGCAAACGCTTGGCCAAGCAAATTGCACAATGGCGTGCACTTGATGCCGACCAAACAGTTGACGCCGCCGCGCATGGCTACGAAGACTTGTATATTCCCCAAACTGGCCGCAAAAGATCAGCACTCGAGGAGCTTATTCGCTGGCGTTTGTGGGATCGCACGGGTGGCGGCCTGATGGCCGAGTTGGGTAGCCACCAGTTAGATGCCGCAAGCATTTTCATTTCCGCCTTGAGTCGAGAAAAAGGCAAAACAGTTCATCCGCTCAGCGTGCATGCCGTTGGCGGTCGCCATATTTTCCCTCAGGACCGCGATGCGGATGATCATGTCTATTGCATGTTCGAATATCCGGGCCAAGGCTACGATTATGACTTCGATGTTGGCTATCGTGATCAAGTCAACATGCTTCCGGACCCACAATCGGGAATCCCGTCGTTCATCGATGATGGAAACAAAAAAGTCGTTGTGACTTACTCATCAATCAATGGAAACGGCTTCGGCGGATATGGTGAAATTGTAATGGGCACCAAGGGCACTCTGGTCCTTGAACGGGAAAAAGAGGTCATGGTCTATTCCAACCGAGGCACCTCAATGCGGACGGGAGTTACAGCCAAAGGCTCAGGTGCGGTTTTGGATACAGCTGCCAGCGGCGATGCGGCACCAGCTCGTGCTGCCGAAGCTGCAACTGGAGTCAGCCGCGGCTATCGCGAGCAGATCGAACATTGGGCTTGGTGCATTGCCTCCGGCGATTATGGCAATCAGCCGCGTTGTGATGGTCCCCATGCCTTGGCCGATGCCGTCGTGGCCCTGGTCGCGCGACAGGCAATCAAACGAGGACAGCAGCCGAACCAAAGCGGTTTCATATCCTTCCGCCCCGAATGGTTTGACTACCGCAACGACATGGTCCCGGAGGCGGAAACCCTAGTCGAATCGCAAAAACAATTCGAAATCGAAAAACAAAACCTACGAATCGTTTAAATCAACCTCTATCCTGAGCTTCGACAAAAGTCAAAATCGCTCTATTATTTCCGCAAGATGGGGCCACCATCGCGAGGTTTGATTTCGACATTTACCGCATGGCTACTCGTCGCCGCAGGTTTGACAGTCAGGCTTTGCGTTTCAGGAAGAAGTCGTTCTGTCCGCTTGGCCAAATAGGTCAATAGGCTGTCGTTGCCCTCGAACCCTTGAACTCGCTCATTCCAGTTCAATTCCTTGAAAATCACTTGGCCTCGGGCAAGGTCAAACACGGCATAACCAGAACTCATCTGTTGCATCGATTGCGAGCGTACTTTTTCGCTCTCGACCGGCGTCAGCATCTCGGTGCGAATTGAAATATAAGCCTTTCCATCGACAACTTTTTCGAGTCGATGGAGGACTCGCAGGCTCAGTGTCTGAACCAACCCATGCTCATCTGTAGCCTGGAATTGATCGGGTACCGACCAAGATTGCCCGACCGCAACAGGCTCACTTGGTAGGGGTACCAAGATTTCACCAACTCCTAATTTGGTCTTTTTATAGTCCGAACGCCGCTCAAGAATTTTCCCGCTCGAATCGGCTCCGATTGCCGAAATGACTTTGCCGACGACAACTTGCATTTCTCGAAACTCGGGAGGAACCCCTTTATCGGGTTGCGTGCTGTCGTACATGATCGGGGCATCTTCGCCGACTTTCCGCCACAACATCATCGATTCAATCATATTTTCGAACTGAAACGTGCCGTCTGATTCTACTGCGGTAAAATTCCATTGCGTGATCAAGCGGTCGCGAGTTGAGGTTTCTTGAGCCTCCCCAACCATGTGCATTTTCGTCGCGCGTGTATGTTCAATCTCCCAACGAAGTTTTGTGTCCTGAGCAAATCGATAGTTCAGGTCGAATCGCTGTTTGGAAACAGCATTTTCGGTAGCGCGCTCTAGGGCACTAAGTGAGTCTTGTGGCGGCTTAGTACGCTCTTCTTGGGCGGAGGCCGCCTGGGCAAAACATGCGATGGCGAGGCACAGTCCACCAACCTGAATTCTTGAAATCCGTTTCATCTATCTTTCCTAAAGGGCCGTTTATGTTTTTCGCTTTTTGGCTCCGCGACGCAAGGCGGGGTTTGCCGAAAACCCTTTACCCCACCCCAATTTGTCACGCAGCGTTTGATAATAATTATTTCCGGCAACTTCGATCATACTGAAGTTGGTCTTGGAGCGAGCGATTCTTATCCGCTGCTCCAGACCCAGTTCACAAATCACGTTGCCATCAACCACCAAAGATGCTTTCTCATTGGCATGATTTGCAACTAACTCAAAAACACGATCAGCCGTTTCCACCAATGGCCTGACGGTCAAGGTGTGCGGGCTAATCGGTGAAACCACCACGGCTTCTAAATCCTTGCGAACGATCGGCCCACCCGCTGAGAGATTGTGTGCAGTGGAACCGACCGGTGTGCTGACGATCAAGCCATCACACTGATATGATGCGGCAAGTTGCCCATCGACGTAAAGATCAATTTGTTGAAGTCGAAACGGCGGACCCGAAAGGACGGCCACTTCATTGAGTGCCGTCACTTGATGGAGCACTTTGGAGTCCACCGAAACATCGCATTGGAGCATCACATGGTCGATGATGCGAAAGTCGCCTGCTTCAATGCTAGCAATCGCATCTAGCGCATTACCCGGCTGGACATCAGCCAAAAACCCAAGCTTTCCGAAATTGACCCCCAACACGGGGAGTTGGTATTTGCCCATTTGCCGAGCAGAACGCAAAATCGACCCGTCACCGCCAAAGACAATCGCGAAATCAGCCGTGGTTTTTGACTTTACTGGACTGCCATCTAGGAATTCTCCCACGACGCGCAGATGGGCTTTGATTTCTTCGACCAAGCTCCGGACCAGCGGAGCTATCGTGGGATTGTCGGGTTGAGAGCCGAGTAAAATCACACGCGGACGTTTGTTCGACTTTCCAGGGCTCAACATACAGAATTTTCCTAAGTTGCCTGATGAGCCGTCACATTGCAAAACCGAACGGCAAGCTCTCGGCAAGTTTGTATTATCCCATCGCGGTTCAACTTCAAATCGTGCAACAACTCGCCTCTCTCACCGTGCTCGACGTACTTGTCGGGAATCCCAATCCGACGAACTCGGCGAGTGTCCAATCCCAAATCGTTGGCCGCTTCGATGACCGCAGTGCCAAAGCCCCCGTGCAGCATGCCTTCTTCTACAGTGACGACAAAATTGGTCTCGGAGATCGCATGGCGAACCATTTCTTGGTCAATCGGTTTTGAGAATCGGGCATTCACGACCCGCACCTCAAGCCCCTCCGCTTGTAACATTTCCGCAGCGGCCAAACATTCACTCAATTGTATTCCGTAGGCCAAAATCGTTCCGTCTTTACCATCCCGAATCAATTCCGATTTCCCTAATTCCACGGGTTGCAACTGGCGAGGAATTTCGACCGCATTTTCTTTGGGGTAACGAATCGCGCAAGGGCCGGAATGATTGATTGAAAAATCGAGCATGGCACCGATGTCGTTGGCATCACCCGGTGCCATTACAGCTAGATTTGGGAAAATCCGCATGTAGCCAATGTCAAAAGTCCCGTGATGCGTCGGCCCGTCCGGCCCTGTCAGTCCTGCCCGATCCATCATGAAGGTCACGGGAAGATTCTGCAAACTGACCTCTTGAAAGACTTGGTCATAGCTGCGTTGCAGAAAGGTACTATAAATATCGACAATCGGACGCAATCCAGCCTTGGCTTGGCCCGCTGCAAACGCGACAGCATGGGACTCGCAAATTCCCACGTCAAAGAACCGATCTGGGAATGCCTCGCGAACCGGTTCCAATGCATTTCCCTGGCACATGGCGGCAGTAATCACCGTCACGCGAGGATTGTGCTTCAGTTGATCGAAGATCGCGTCACGGGCATGATGCGTGTAAGCCTTCGACGTGCTCTTTTTGATGATGACTTCGTCGCCGCGACGCTCGAATATCGGCGGGGTGTGGAAGTAAACCGGGTCCGACGCAGCAGGCTCGAAACCGTGCCCCTTTCTCGTAATGACATGCAACAGCACTGGACCATTGATTTCAGAAACCATCTTGAGATATTTTTTCAGAAGCTGAATATTGTGACCATCGATAGGACCGAAATATTTGAGGCCAAACTCTTCAAACAACATTCCGCCATGCAGGCCAGCTTTGACCCCTTCCTTGATTTGAGCGAGCATTCGTTCCGTAGGATCACCGAGCACGGGAACCTTGTTTAGCAAACTGACAATCTCTTGCTTCAATCCCGTATAAAGTGGATTGGAGCGAAGGCGATCCAGATAGCTGGCCAAACCACCAACACGCGGACATATCGACATTTCATTGTCGTTGAGAATCACCAGCATTTTACTTTTAAGCGTGTTGGCATTGTTGAGCGCTTCAAACACAATCCCCGACGGAAACGCCCCATCACCAATCACAGCAACACAATGATTATCTTTGACTCCCATCAAATCATCGCCGCTACGTAACCCGACGACCGTCGAGACACTGCTCCCCGCGTGGCCCGTGACAAACAAGTCGTATTCACTTTCAGCCGGATTAGGATAACCCATCAAGCCGCCGCGAGTGCGAATCGTTTGAAATTCGTCGTAACGTCCTGTCACTAATTTGTGCGGGTAAATCTGATGGCCTGTGTCCCAGATTAGGCGATCGCGTCGAAAATCGAACGTGCTATGGAGCGCGAGGCAAAGCTCGACGACCCCCAGGTTCGATGCAAAATGGGCCGCTCGAATGCTCATCAGACTGCACAGCGTCTCACGAATTTCATCAGCTAACTGATTCAACTCATTAGGGCTCATGCCGTGCAGTTGCATGGGGGATTGTATCGTGGACAAAAGTTTCGACATACGGTGATTACCTTGATCGAGAAACAACGAATCGAGCGAGCGAGATTAAAGGTTCGGCTCCGTCCCCAAACCCTTCGAGCAGTTTGATGGAATCGTCAACCAATAGGTTCGCGAGCCGACTACTATCTTGTGAACCGAGGACAGCGGGATAAGTTAATTTTCCCAGGTCGCGGTCTTTTCGGACTCTTTTTCCCATTTTGACCTCCTCGCCTTGTAAATCCAACAGATCATCTGTGATTTGGAAGGCTAAGCCGAGATTTTTTCCGAATTTTTCCAAAGTTTCGCGTTGAACCTCGGTCGCAGAGGCAGTAATAGCCCCCAACGAAAGACTGACGGCGATCATCGCTGCGGTTTTTCGCAAATGAATCTGCTCCAGTTTTTCAAGGTCCATCGCGTGAAATTGAGCCGCCAAATCGTCAACCTGACCTCCGACCAATTGAGTCGCTCCCGCCGCAATCGCAAGCTGATGGCAACAGCGAGCGGCAATCTCCGGACTTGAGCTGTCGCGGCAAATAATTTCGAATGCTAATGGAATCAAGGCATCACCCGCCAAAATTGCCGTCGCCTCATCGAACTGCCGATGACAGGTTGGACGCCCACGCCGCAGGTCGTCGTCGTCCATCGCAGGCAAATCATCGTGGATCAAAGAATACGTGTGGATCAATTCTACCGCACAAGCTGCGGGAAAGGCGTCCGCCGTCTTCCCCCCACAAGCCCGCGCGGCCATTAGCACCAACAGAGGTCGCAGACGTTTTCCGGGAGCCAAGACAGAATACCGCAACGCTTCTTGCAATCGCTCTGGACAGCCCGCAGGGAATTTCAAATAGCGGTCGAGGTGTTCTTCAACAAGAGCCCGTTCGGCAGCCATGTTGATGGCCAACTCATCCATTGCGAGTTTTTCCATAGGTTTCTTGTTCCATACATTTGAAGGGGTCAATCAGATCGACGCCTTGGTACGCAGATCGCATCCATCTTGCTAAAATACCCTCTTCATTTTACCTGTTTTCAGGAATTTGTTGATAACCCTGCGAATTGTCGCAGGCAGTATTTTTGACAAAAATTTGATTTTCAAAAGGAACCAATCACCATGTCGATCCCAAAAATTTTGGCTTTCTCTGGAAGTGCTCGCAAAGAGTCTTGGAACCAAAAACTCGTTCGCATTGCGGCTGAACACGCTCGCAGCCAAGGTGCTGAAGTGACCGAACTGAATCTGGGCGACTTGGAATTGCCACTTTTTAACGAAGACTTGGAAGCAGAGCAGGGGACTCCTGCCGGGGCGACTCGATTCAAAAAATTGATGTTCGAGCATCACGGGCTACTGATCGCTTGCCCCGAGTACAACAGCTCCATCACGCCGCTATTGAAAAACGCCATCGACTGGGCAACCAGAATGGCCGCCGGCGAAAAACCGTTGCAAGCGTTTCGCGGCAAGGTCTGTGGGTTGATGGCCGCCTCAACGGGTGGCCTGGGCGGACTGCGAGGACTTGTCCACGTGCGAGCGATACTCAGCAACATCGGTGTGCTCGTGGTCCCTGATCAAGCGGCCGTCGGAGGAATCGACAAAACGTTGTCCGCCGACCAAAGCGACCTTCAAGAGGGCTTGTCGCGAACTTTACTTCACAACTGCGTCAACGATGTTGTCCGCATTTCAAAACTGTTCGCTGGGTCTGCCTCGTAGGCTCGGTTGTTTTGAGAGTGGACTTTTAACCGCACTCTAGGCTCCCCTGGGCCTTGTGGGCTCTCCCGTCGGCATAGACACCCGGACCGTCCGTCGCGTACCTTTTGTCCAAGACCTCCAACCAATCCGCCTGCGATTTGGCTCGCGCGAAGTCCTGGCGGACGTCTTCGTACTGTGGATGCTGCGCGGCATACTTGATGCCAAATTTTCTCATTGGTGCATCAACCCGAAGCGGACCATACAACTCAGTCGCCAATCGGTAATGTTCGAGGATCACTTCTCGTTGCTCGAATAATGTTGGCGGTGGGGGAAGGATGCCTGTTTCGGCCAACGCTTTGACCTGTGAAAAAATCCACGGATTGCCGATCGCCCCCCGAGCCACCGTGACGCCGTCAATTTTTGTTTCGGCCATCATTCTTAGGCAGTCGTGGGGAGTAAACAAATCACCGCTCCCGATAATCGTTTTGTTTCCGACATGTTCCTTGACCTCCCGCAGGAAGTCCCAGCGACTGGGCCCGATATAGCGCTGCTCGACCGTCCGTCCATGTACCGTTATCGCGGCTACTCCAGCGTCAAACGCCCCGTCAAGGATCTCATAGAACCGGTCGCGACTTTCTGCTGTATCGTCGATTCCTCGTCGCATTTTGACCGTCACCGGAATATTTTCAGGAACCACATCTCGGGTCCGCCGCACGATCTCCAACGCCACATCGGGTTGGCTCAGATGATAGCCTCCACGGCAACGCCCCAAGACTTTTTTTACTGGGCATCCAAAATTAATGTCGATCACATCAAAACCGGCTTCGACAAGTTTTAAAGCTCCCGCCGCAAACTGTTCCGGCTCAGCCCCCATCAGTTGCCCGCCGACCGGATGATCTTCTTCGCTAAGATAAAGAAAGTGTCCGGTGCGTTTACGTTCCTTGAGTTGCACGAGAAACTGGTCCAACATGACTTCGCAAAGGGCATAACAAGCTCCCTGCCGCCGCGCAAGAATTCGCATCGGCCAATCACTGTACCCCGACAATGCCGCTTGGACGATCGGAAAACCAACCTTAACAGTTCCGATTGACAACTCAGGAAGTGATTGACTGATAATCATTAGTCGCGATTAAAACTGGACAACTCAGCCCGCATTCCTCACGACGTGCGGCCCATCAAACCAGAGTCTAATCCAAGCCCGCCGCCCAAGCAAGTGAACTCCAAGTAACAACATGCCGTCTGAGAATCACAAGAAAAAGTCACTCTTCCGTTTTCGAGCCAAGAACCCAATCCAATGCGGCCTCTTTCGTTGCTCGGAAAATCGTATTGTGTTTTTCCGATGGCTGATCCGAGTATGTCCATCTCAAAGAATCAGGCGCTGTAGACTTGAGGATTGCCTGAAGTTCCCGAGTGTTCGGTTGAATGTCTTCCGCATCAGACCCGGCAAACCAAAATTTAATTTTCGAATCCGGCAATTTTTCCAGACATTCGACAGCAGTTCTGAGCAGATATTTGTTGTTCCAGTAGAGAGCCGGATCCATAGCAATGTAAGAATCGAACATCGCAGGTTGCAACAAAAGCGTTTCGACCACAAAAAGTCCGGCCGCAGACTCACCAATGATGGCTCTTTGATCGTTTGTTCGGTAACGTCGATTAATCTCCGGAAAAAGTTCATCAGCGATAAATTGGCGAAACTTAGATGATCCGTCGGACAATGGAGCAATCTTTTCGTCGGCAGCAATTTCCGAAGGGCCTGTGAGGTCTCGCCTCCGCTCCGTGTTCTCAATTCCCACCAAGATCGTCGGAGGGACTGATCCCCTGGCGATTAATTTTTCAAGTGTATTGGCGATATGCGGAAAATCCTCTTTGATTCCACCATCGGGCATGTACAGCACAGGGAATGAATCCTGGCTGTCATTGTACTCTGGTGGAAGCCAGACACAGATTACCCGAGTTTCTCCGACCGATGTCGATTCAATTTTGAAGGTGTCATGCTGCGGAATCGGATCTGACGGGAGTTCCGGTGCGTTGCATCCAAGGAAAGCAACAAGAAGCAGGTTAAGGAGTAAAACTCGCATGTACATTTTATCGTAACCGTTCAAAGCCTAGTAGCAAAATTCGTCAAAGGTATGTATGCCATTGCATGGATTCAAAAACTACGTAGCCGTTCACTACGTGAGCGGTTACGTCTATTTTTGACGGTGTTTTTCGAGGCGTTCCATGGCGGCTCGCATGAGTTTTACGAGGTCTTCTCGCTCGGATTTCGAGTCGTCGATCTGAATGCGGAGTTTTTCGTTCTCAGCTTCAAGTGTGGCGTATTCGCTGCGGAGCGATTCGACTTCTTGTTCGCGTTCTTCTGATGACTTCTTTAGCGTGACAAGTTCTTCGCGGCAGAGTTGAAGGTCAAGGAGTTTTATGCGCGAGGTATCGATGAGTTCGTTGAGTTTGGCGATGCTGGTCGATTGCTCTGTGATTTTAGCTTCGTGTTGTTTGACAAGATTTTGCAATGACTCGGCAGCTTGTTGGGAAGTGCGTTCTTGATTTTGAAGGCTTTCGAGTTGGCCTTGTAGCTGCCTGGCCGTCTGTCGGGCATTGCGAAGGTCGGCGATAAGCTGGCGTTTTTCGTCTTTGATGACCGAGATTTTGTCTTGAGCCGCTCGAAGATGACGGACGATTTTATAGGCCCGAGCCTGAGCCTCTTGTTGTGCTCGCAGAAGTTCTTCGATTTCCGGAATGGGGAGCCCGTAGATTTTGTCCAACTCGGCGGAAGATGAGTCGTCAACGCTTTCGTTTTCGAGGTCGCAATCTCGGGCGTCCTCAGTCAATTCACCTTGGGAATCGGAGGCGACCTCTAAGGTAAGGTCGTAGTCTTCATGGGCGTTCGGTGCGGCCGTTCCTTGAGCCTCAAGCGGAGATGCCGCCGTTGGGGAATCGACGGGAGGCATGATTTTCTGTTGGTCTGACAACTTGCTTGCCCCTGAATTAGGTTGAAGTCAGTCTTTGCGATTGACGCCGCTGCAGTTTCAGCGATAGCAGAGCCAGTTAAAACCACTGCAGCGTTTCTATCCCTCCATTGTAGTCACGCGAATCGGTGACGCAATTTGGCAAGGGAGGAGAATAGTTTAGGCCGCAAAATCGGTCCCAGGTCGAGAAGGTATCAGGAGGATTGTGGTGAATGTATCGAGAAACCTAACGAGTCTTCGAACGAGTCGGCGGGAATGAAAAGGAGCGACCGTTAATCTGACGAGGCTCAAGGTTCGGGGCGGACATGACAAAAATGCAATACCGCCGCGATTAACTGATCGCTTCGCGGATTTTGGCGGCGACTTCTCGCTCAATGGCACCGCGAAAAGGGAGGGCCGCAAAGGGGAGGCTGCCTTGAACATGCACGACTGCAACTCGCGATTCCATGCGACCGCTGATCGAAAATCCCATCGCTTTGAAACTAAAATCCAAATTTCCGTGCTCGTCCCAAACCTCGACGATTTCCGTCACGGTTATCGTCGTCATGCTGCGGACTTTTTGCGAAAATTCCCGCAAACGCTCGGCGACTATCGCAGGCTCTTCATCGTGGGGGACTTGGACCGAAAAATTAGGCATGGTCGTAGGGCCGGTTGTTCAAAATTTGGCAAAAAAAGTATTCGTTTGTATTTCGTGCATCTGCGACTACTGCGTATGCAGCGATTTTTTGAGGCTGCTTCATTACTGCGATTTTCAATCCTTAGCAGACTAATGCCGACTCGTCTTGAGTCAATTGTCCTCAATTGTTTGTTGCACTACGAGCCGCCGAGTTCAGTTGCTCGGTTGACTCGTTTGATGGCGATCATAAAAGCAGCCGTACGGAGGCTGACATTTCGCTCAAGCGACATTTGCCAAACTTCGTCGAAGGCGGTTGACAAAATGTACTCAAGTTGTTGGCGAACGCGATTGAGATCCCAACTATAGTACTGACGGTTCTGGACCCATTCAAAATAGCTGACGGTAACGCCGCCGGCATTGGCCAAGATATCGGGGAGAATCACGACCCCATTTTGATAGAGATAATCGTCGGCCACAGGATGTAGCGGATTATTGGCCCCTTCGATGATAAAGCGGGCCTTGATGCTGCGCATGTTTTCTTCGTGAATGACGTTTCCGACAGCGCTCGGGACGAGCATCTCGACGTCGAGAGCCAAAAGCTCTTCGTTCGAAATTTTGTCGGCTTCGGAATAGCCCTCCAATGAACCGTGTTTCAGCAAGTAGGACAGCATTTCGGGAATGTTTAATCCATTGGAGTTATAGTAACCGCCGCTGATGTCGCTGACGGCCAAGATTGGGAACTCCGATTCATGCATGAACTTGGCGGCATGAGAACCAACGTTGCCGAACCCTTGGATCGCGATTCGACAATCTGCCGGGCGATGGCCGAGCCGCTTCAAAAGTTTAAATGCTAGGATACCGCAACCGCGACCGGTCGCTTCCTCTCGCCCCTTGGCACCGTAGTCTTCGACCGGCTTGCCAGTGATGCAGGCGGGGTTGAAGCCGTGATACTTTTCCCATTGGTTCCGAATCCACGACATTGTTTCGGCGTTGGTTCCCATGTCGGGGGCGGGGATGTCAACGTCGGGTCCGATGGCGATATGGATTTGATCGATGAACTTTCGGGTAATGCGTTCGAGTTCCTTGCGGCTCAATTTTCGAGGATCGACACAGATGCCTCCTTTGGCGCCTCCGTAAGGAATGTTCACAACTGCCGTTTTCCAAGTCATCAGCGAGGCCAAGGCTCGTACTTCATCCAGATCCACGTCCCAGTGGTAGCGGAGCCCGCCCTTCATCGGCCCGCGGGCGTTATTATGCTGCACACGGTAACCGACCAAAGTCTCCATCCGACCGTCGTCCATTTCAACGGGGACTTGCACGGTTAGCTCTCGTCGGGCCATGATAAGGCGGCGTCGAATCTCCGACGGGAGCTCCAGTTGGTCGGCGGCACGATCAAAGTAGAGCTGAACGGCTTCGTTCGGTTTGAGGGGGCGGTTTAATTTTGTGGGTTTATTTGCGGTTGCGGCGTCGTTCATTGAAGAATTCTTGACGAAGGCAGTTCGGATGTCAGCACGTTGAGTTAAAATCTATATTTAATGTAGCCGGTAACCTGAATAAATCCAACACCCAGCAGTCTGGTGAATCGTGAAACTTGAATCAAGTCAAACTTGGCAGCGTCTCGTCGCCAGCCGTTTGATTGCGCCGAGTCAACTGGCTGGCCTGGGGACCCGCATCCAGACTGAAAATGTTGATTTGGAGTCGCCGAGTGTTTTGTTTGAGTGGTTGCAACAGGTTCGGGTGATTTCTCCGTTCCAAGCGAAAATCTTGGAAAGTGGCGAAAACGGTCCGTTTGTCTTTGGCGAGTATGCCATTTCCTCTCGGATTGACGACGGGCCGTTGGCCGGGCAATACGCCGGTTTCCATCGCCCCACCGGGCATCCTGTGTTGTTGGAATTTTTCGACTCAGGCGAGGCAGGTTTGGGGACTGAGTTGTGGCCGCAGATCGAATCGATTTGCCGCGATGCTTCAAAAGCCCAATCGCCATTTTTGGTGCCGACCTATGAGGCGGTAGCGTTGGCCGAGTACGCATTTGTGGTCAGCGAAAGACCGAATGGGGCGTTGCTTGCCGAAAAAGTTCCCCGCAAGGCCCGACTCCCGTGGAAGGCGGCGATCAATTTGGTCGCCCAACTCGCCACGGGCCTCCAAACACTTCACGAGCGGGGGGTTTCCCACGGCTCCCTTTCGCCCCGCGCGATTTGGGTCGAAGGAAAACTGCGGCCGAAGATAAAGCTTCCCTTCACCGAAGATATTAAATTTCGCGCCCTCGACGCCGCGACAAACGAATCAATTCACGACTACCAAGCGCCCGAGGTGTTTTTCGGAGAACCACCCCAACCCGCTTCGGACATTTATTCGCTGGGTTGCTTGCTGGTCCGCTTGATCAGTGGGCGTGGAGTTGCCGGAGGTGAAACGACGGAAGAGAAACTTGAATTTCTGAAACAACCAAGTTGCCCTAACCTTGGTCGCTATGAATTGCCAGCGGAAATTGAAACGCTCGCGTCGTCGATGATACAGCGTGACATTGGTGGGCGGCCAAGTTCTGTGAAGGAAGTCTTGGAGGTCTTTCGCAGGCAAACGCGACTGGATGTTGAGCCTTCTGAGAGCGATTCGTCGGAAACCGACAGTCGCGCCCGTTTTCAACGCCATCTCGCGGCAAACGCGGCCTTTTTCGCATCACCACTCTCGATTGAACCGGTCAATATCACGCCGGACGAATCCCCGAAACTGTCAAACAAGCCGAAGTCGGAAGCGCCAATCGCTGATGTCGCCGAATATCAGCGGCAAATTCGCGAACAACGAAAACGCAGCCAATGGGCTCGGGGTTTGACATTGGTACTTGGAAGCGTGGCGATGTTCGGTTTGGTTTTGTTTCTCGTTTCCAGGTTGACTTTGGAACGCCCGCAATGGAGTGGCGACGGGAATGATGTGAAAACGAACGCAACGGCTCAGGCGGGTAACGCAAAAGAAGGCGATACGCGCGACGAGCCCCCAGCTGGAATGGAGCCCCCACCCCCAGGTACCGTTTTGCATCAGTTTGTGCGGGCTGACGATGGCGTCATGCTTTGGGAGTCCCCAACGACGGGGCCCCGTTTGGATTTTGAATGGTTGCCGCAAAATGCCCGGCTTATTTTCACCGTTCGGTTGGCCGACGTTGTTCAACAACCTCAGGGCAGATTGGCCCTTGATGCGTTAGCCCCTGAACTTCGTCAGCAGATCGACGCCTGGTTGGCCACGTTGGCTTTGCAAGAAACCGATGTCAAACAAGCCATCATTGCGCTGTATCCTCTCGATGACGCCTTTTATTCGCCCCTATCGATCATTAGCTTGGCGAACGAAGTCCCTTTGCAGCGTTTAAAGGAATTGTGGAATGCCGTCGCCGATGAATCGGACGCGAAAATTCTACGCGCTGGAGAGGTTAGCTTTTTCCCGTTGAAATCGCCACGTGATGAAGGGAAGGTCACGGGCTTTGTCGTTGGGCCGCATACGTTGGTGCGGCAGTCGCTTGAGTTTCAGGGGCTAAGCTCTCTGGACGGATCGCTGCGGAGTTTGGCTCGCCGTGTTGATTCAAGCCGCCACTTCAATGCACTTGTCCTCCCCAGCGCGATGTTCAATCAACAGGGTCAGGCGTTGGTCGGCGAGGTCTGGGGACCAGTGCTGCGAACCGCACGAAACTTGACTCCGACGGAGATTAAGGGACTGCTATTTAGCCTGCATTTTGAGGGGCAACAATGCTACTGGGAACTAACGATGGATCATGCGATTGACAGCAAACCTCCCGCGATGATCACTGCCATCAACAGTGTAATGGCAGAGGCGCGGTGGCTAGTTGATTTGGCAGCTGCGGATTTGCCGGTCGATCCGTATTGGGATCGCGTGCGAGTACGACTCAACAATATCGTTGATGGCTGGATCCGAACCAGTCGTTTTGGCGGCGAAGCAGGATTGGTAATTGTTAATAATTGGGTTCCCGATTCGGCAGTCCATAATCTTCTAAAGGCCAGTGACTTGGCCCTCCGACTCGGCAGTGCAGCCCCGCTTGAGGTCATCACAACGCGTCCTCGAGTCCCGCAAACGCTAGAGGAACTGTTGCAGACCAAACGTGATTTGAGCGTGACGACCAATCCCGACTTAAACATTTTGCTGAAGAACCTCGAAACCGAAGTCAATGAGACTTACTCCGACCTCCCATTTTCGTTTCAAATTGAAATTGCCGGAAATAGTTTATTGCTGGAAGGCATCACACAAAACCAACGTCCGGGCGATTTCGAATTGATTAATAAGAGCTTGGAACAAATTCTCACCGAGATTGTCTTTCGAGCGAATCCTGACAAAGAAGCTGCCAGCCCAGCCGATCCAAAATGCAAATTGGTTTGGCTATTACAAGAGTCCGCTGATGCCCCGAATCAATCGGTGATTTTAATCACCACGCGAGCGGGAGCCCAAGAAGCTGGACTAAAACTGCCTCAGCCCTTTGTTGGCCAGAAATAGAATTCCCTCCGATCATTCGTTTGGAAGTCGCATTGCAAAAAGCCGAATGATCAGCAGTTTAACCCTGCGGGAGCCCGAAGAACGCTTCAGTTCTGCAGTAAGTCTCAAAAATATCGGTGTTTTATTGGGCGAATTCCGATACAATCAATTCTAGGCAATAGGTTGGCGTTTGCGCGGGGCTATCGGGGGACGCTTGCCGACTTAAAACGAATTTTTGCTTGAGATCAATGTTCACTATCACTTGTTCGTCGTGTACCGCCAAGCTCAAGGTCAAAAACCCTCAACTTGTTGGGCAAGTTTTGGCTTGTCCGAAATGTGGGTCGATGATCAAAATCGAGGCCCCAGATGAGACCGCACTTCTCGCGCCTGAGACTGCGGATACGAACCCAGCACCAGCCAAACCACCGATCAAAAAAACGGTGAGCTCTGAGGCTCCCAAAAAGATCGATGAAATTGATTTCTCGGAAATTGAAAAACTAATCCGCGAACAAGAAGCCAAAGAGCAAGCGCGAGAAGAAGCACTAAACATTGTGCAACAAACTCCACCTCCCATAACCGTTGAACGCACAGCCCCTGCAAAATCGAATCCTTTAAAAAAAGAAGGCCCTCAGGCTTCAGGAAATCGCCCCCGCGCCCAGACCGCTTCCCCGAAGCCCGTCGGGACAGGTGCCTCTTCGGCGGGAGTCAAGGGTCAAACTGATCCTGCGTCTGCAATTGACTCTATTGTTCCAATTTTGCCAGATGCGAATTGGGTCTCGCCTGACGCAAAGAAACGGCAGAAGTTGTTACTCGTTGTGGCGGCCTCATTCGGTGGCCTACTGATTTTGGCTGCAACGATTTTTTTTGCCGTTAAAGCATTTTCGCCGAACAAGCCGATCGCGAAGGGGCCTAATGATTCGTCGCGACCCGATGAACCTCACGTTGTTTCGCCAAACAACGTCGATTCTCGCTCAGACGAAAACAATGTAAACGAACCGCCTATCACGACAGAGCCCGACCCAGTCGAGCCAGAAAGTATCGACGCGGGCGAACCTGACAGCATTACTCCGCCAACGACCATTACCGAGACGAATCCACCAAGCCTACCCGGCATCGATGCAATGCCCCCAGCCTTGCCGACAGATAGCATTCAAGAGCCCAATCCGCTGCCGGAAAACGGGACTCCGCGACCAGGCCCGCGAAACCGCCAAAGTTTGGTAGACCGGATATTTGATGAACCCGCCGTTGCGCCCCAAGCATTGGCCGACTCGAACCTCCCATTTGAATCCCTTGAGAATTCGGAACTCAAGACTTTATTTCAACTCGCTGACTCGTCACTTGATGCGTTGGGGGATGTTGCCAGCCGTTTGCAGACGAACGAGTTCGCTTCTACGGCATCGGTTTTTATCGAGCGGGTCGATGCCGGTGCCAAAAAAGAGCCGAGCGAAATTGTCAAATCTCGTTTTGTGCGATTGAGTTACAAGGATATATCGGCGAGCCGTTTCCTTGCGGAGATTTCTAAACTGGCCAACCTTCCAGTGACATTTCACCCGGTTGATTTTGTGACCCACGACATTGACTTGGGGCAGAAACTTACCTTCGACTTGCAGAATGGCGACCTGTTGCAGGTTTTTGAGGCCGTTGCTCAAGAATTCAAATTCGAAGTGGTGGTGACCGACTGGGGAATTTTATTCCAGCATCCTGACGCGTCAACGATCGAGACTCGGGAGTTTCCTTTGCCGTCTTTCCCCGAGCAAACCCCCGAAGACTACAGCGACATCGTTGATGGGATCAAAGGAATGATTGCCGTTGGGACTTGGGAACAGGATTCCGGAAACCAAATGGTATTGGCCGGAGACAAGTTGGCGGTGACGCATGAGCGGCGAGTTTTGGATCAGGTCGAGCGGTTGGTCGCTCAAATTACGGCAAGTTTGCAACTGGAAAAAGTTGATCTCGACAATTTGCCGTTGCCACTCCAGACTCCGGGGCTTCGATTTTCGCAACGACTGAACCAACGCCTTGAGTTCAACAATATCGATGCCTTGACGTTAGACGAGTTTGCCGACGTGATTCGGGTAACGACGGGAGTGGAATTGTTGTTTGACTGGCCGGAACTCGTGAAGAACGGGTGGAGTCATCAAGTTACGGTCCCCTTGCATTTCCGGCCTCAGACCGTTGACGAGGCGATTACGGAACTACGACGGTCAATGCAGGTGAGCTTTGAGTTCTTGGACGATCGTAGTCTGCTACTGACGACGCGCGAGGCAGCTTGGAAGCGAAGGCAATTCGAAGTCTACCCAATTCGCGATTTGATCGCTTTTGGAACAAAGCCGGAGACGGTCGTAAAACTTCTGCATCAGGCCGTCGGAAAACATGTTTTTACGTCGCCGCAGAACCCGATCACTTGTTCGTTCTATGCGAAACCGCAGGCAGTGATTGTGTTCGGCCCGCAACCAATCCAGCGACAAATCGAAGCTGTGCTCGTTCGCCTGCGGAAGAAAAATTGAACGAGGCGATTTCCTTAAAAGTTGTAACCGTGTTCGGCGAGCCGTTTTCCCGACGCAGCATACGCGGCGGCAGGCATATCTTGAACTCCCGTCGCATCGATCCAAGTGTTGTAGAACTTAAACAACGCACACACTGAGATCGCGTCGTAGAGTGCCTCGTCGGACCAGCCCGCTTGTTTGGCACGATCGACGGCTGCTTGATCGACGGCATTTGAATCGCGACAAACCAAATCGATGAATTCGAATAGATAGCGCCAGGAGTCGCTTATGGGCGCGTTTGGAAGGTCATTCAGCACCGCTTGAACCAGTTCCCGATCATCGAGTAATTCAGCCGCAACTGCGGCGTGAGACCCCGTTCAGAACAAGCAATCGTTTCTTCTAGAAGTGTAGGCGGCGATTAGTTCGCGAAGGCCGGGAGATAGGGGGCTGGGACCTCGCATGACCCCTTGGGTGAAGGCCATCAGATGTTGAGTATGAGCCCGAAAATTGAACAAATAGCGAATTTGGGGGACCGGAAGCCCCGCATTTTCCATGCTTTTGATCGCATCACCGACCGCTCCTTCCAGCTCTTTGGTCTCAACATCCGACAAGTACATTGGTTTCATGGGAGTTCTTTTTGGGCATGAATAGAGGGTTGTAAGAGCAAAACGTTGATTTGAATTTAGTCAACTTTTGCAAAAAAATCCATTGTTTCGCGAAAACGAAGTTGGGGGGGCAACCCGTCTTGGATATACTGAAAGAGTTCGTTTGGCAACGGAAAAGGGTTGAGCCCCTTGATTCCGCTGCCGAAATCATTTTTAAACTTTCCTAGTTTTGCTTAGTTTGATCGCTTCGGAGCACCCTGATGTCTAGTCGTAAAAAATCTTCGCGTCGCCTTTCCAGTCAAAATCGTGCACGAAAAAATAACTCGCTTCAAACGATTTTGGATTATCAAGAGCTCGAAGCCCGACGCGTGCTCACAGGTTACATGCCTGGTGAGTTGTTGATTCAATTTCACCCGTTGGAGTCTGGAATTCGTCATGCCGTAATTGGCTCGTTGGGTGCGTCTTCGATTGAGACCATTCACACGGGGCCCATGAAAGAACGGGGAATGGGCGCTTTGGAGCGAATCAGGCTGAATGGCACATCGGTTGAGGATGCGATGACTCAAGCCGCGATGATCCCTGGTGTTCGATTTGCGGAGCCAAACTACACGGGAAGTTTCTTCGGAATCGCGAACGACACGATGTATGCGGATGGTCGCTTGTGGGGAGTGTACAGTGATGACCTTCCTGACCCAATCGGTCCTGCCGGAACCACCAATCAATATGGTACCCAAGCAGAAAAAGTTTGGCTCAACGTGACCACCGGCTCGAAAGATGTTTACGTGGCGGTGCTGGATACGGGTGTTGATTACAACCATCCCGATTTGAACGCAAACATGTTTGATAATCCATTCGATCCGGCCGACGGAGTGGATAACGATGGAAATGGTTTCATTGACGACGTTCGCGGTTGGAATTTTGAAAACGACAACAACGACCCAATGGACCTTCAAGGACATGGAACCCACATTGCCGGGACCATTGGCGCTGTAGGCGGTAACGGATTGGGAGTTGCCGGTTTGAATTGGGAAACCAACATTATCGCAATGCGGATTGGAACAGCCTTCCCAATCGCATCAGCGGCCATCAGTTCATTTGATTACATTACTGACTTGAAGACTCGCCACGGCATCAATATTGTGGCCGCCAACGCGTCTTGGACAGTCGGTAATTCACAAGCTCTTTTCGATGCAATCACTCGGGCCGCGCAAGCAGACATTCTGACAATCGTTGCTGCCGGTAATAGCGCCAACAATAATGACGCGAATCCTACATATCCCGCCAACTACGACACCACTGATTCGGCGGGCTACAATTCGGTTATCACCGTTGCCGCATTGGCCTCGTCGGGAGCCATGGCTGGTTTTTCGAATTATGGGGCGAATACGGTACACATTGCCGCGCCTGGTGCGGGAATTTGGTCTACACAACCCAATAACCAATACGCAAGTTTTGATGGGACATCGATGGCGGCACCTCATGTCGTCGGTGCGGTCGCTCTCTACGCTTCCGTAAACCCAGATGCGTCAGCCGCCGAAATTCGCGAAGCCTTGCTTGATGCCGCTGAGCCGACCCCTTCCTTGGTGGGACGTGTCTCGACCGAGGGAAGATTGGATTTGTCTAATTTGGTGGTCGCGATTGGACCTGACATGTCGATCAACAATGCATCGGTTATAGAAGGAAATGTTGGAAATAGGCCGATCGTCTTCACCGTGACCATTGCCGAATCTTGGCCAGCAATCGTCTCCGTGAACTACGCTACGCAAAATGGCACGGCTAATGCCGGCGAAGACTTCGTTGCGACTAGTGGTGTGCTCACGTTCTTCCCAGGAGAAACGTCAAAGACCATTACAGTGCAAGTGATCGGCGATAATTTCTACGAACCAAATGAGACCTTTTCGGTAGTTTTGTCCCGACCCGTCAATGCGCGTTTGACGAAAGCGATTGGTGTCGGCACGATTGTCAATGACGATCCGCGTGTGGTTGGTGAATCTCGTATTTTGCCTCTCAATAGCAACTGGCGCACGATTACTTTCAGCCGTCGTTACCAGGATCCAATCGTTATTCTAGGCACCCCCTCCCGCTATCGAAACGACCCGATGACGGTCCGTGTGCAAAGCGTTCTCCCTGGCAGCGGCAGCTTCCGCGGTAGCTTCCAGGCTCGCGTCGAAGAATGGAATTACCTCGACGGTATCCACGGGATGGAGCACGTACCTTACATGGTCTTTGAGCGCGGCCGACACGTCCTTGAAAATGGCGCGGTTTTGGTTGCCGGAAGATCGCAAGTCAATCACAACTTCCGCGACATTTCATTTGGGGCTTCGGCCAATTTCCAAGAAGTGCCAATCGTTCTTGCTCAAGTGACGACGGCCAACGAAAAGTCGCCAGTGATAACGCGATTGCATAACGTGACAAAAAATGGATTCTCGATTCGGCTTCAAGAAGAGGAAGGTGCCGATGGCAATCACGCTTTCGAGACCGTGTCATGGATTGCTTTCGAACCGGGTCGTTTCACTGCGGGTGGAGCGGACTTGTTGGCGGCAGTCACTCCGAACGTGGTGACACACAACGACTATCGAATTAATTTCGATCCGCAATTCTTAGGCACTCGCCCGGCGTTTTTTGCTCAACCGCAAACCTACCATGATTCCGACCCCGCAGTTCTGCGGCAACGGCAATTGAGCTACCGTTCGGCTCTGATTTACCTAGAAGAAGAACGTTCTCGCGACACTGAACTCATTCGCACTGCACCTGAACGGATTGGATATGTTGCGTTTCCCGCTGGTGTCGTCATTGACAATCCTCTGGGAATGCCTTCGTTCCAATCAATGGGCCTTGGCAGCGCTGCCGATGGCAATCAGTTTGCGATGACAGGTGCCGGATCTGACGAATTCTTCGGTCTCGCCAGTTACGC
Source organism: Pirellulaceae bacterium (assembly GCA_019636375.1). Lineage (GTDB taxonomy): Bacteria > Planctomycetota > Planctomycetia > Pirellulales > Pirellulaceae > BJ22. The sequence goes on from JAHBXS010000001.1 coordinate 1,174,821, forward strand.
TTTTGGAAATGATCTTTCTGTGGCCAATACCGTGTCAAACCACGATCTTGATGACGACCTATCAAGCCTTAATAGGATTGCGAGTGGCACCGATAGTACATCGGCAACCAATCAAGTCGTCCAATCAGACTTTGGCAATCGAGCTTCGGCTTTCGCGGAAATGTTCGGTGACTCCTCGAATGACTTGAGTAACGGCAACGATTCCGCTCAAGAGCTTCAAGAATTGCTCGGAGTGATTTAGGCTATGTCGGGCTAATCAAGTCGAAGTCTTTTTCGGTTGATTGGATTTACATTCGTAAGAATTAGGGCGGTTTACCATCGCCCTTTTTTCTTTCAGCGAGTCGCATTCACATGTTTAAACAGAGTTGGATTTTTCTAGCGGTTTGTTTGGTCTGTATTCTTGGTTTACAGGCGAATTCCGAGGCTCAACAAGTTTCGAAAGATGGCACGCTGCCCAATATCGTGTTCATCCTCGCTGACGACTTAGGGTACGGAGAATTAGGTTGCTACGGGCAGGAAAAAATCAAAACGCCGCATATCGATCGCTTGGCTCGCGAGGGAATGCGACTCACCCAACATTATTCGGGGGCCTCGGTTTGTGCTCCCGCCCGATGCGTTTTGATGACGGGACGGCAACTTCCGCGTGCAGAAATTCGCGGAAACGCGGACTCTGGACGAGGAGGGCCGTTTCCCGGTCAATGGCCCTTGTCCGCCGAAGCCGTTACGATTGCAAAATTATTGTCGGCTCGCGGGTACCGCACCGGCGGTTTTGGCAAATGGGGACTTGGACCTACCGACTCGAGCGGTTCGCCGCTGCGACAAGGCTTCGATCGCTTTTTTGGCTACAACTGTCAACGAAATGCTCATAGCTATTTCCCGTCATATTTGGACGATGATGAAGGCGTTGTCGTTATCAATCCAAAACCGATTCCGGCTCACCAAAAACAACTTGAGGGGGATGTTTTAGCGGAAAACTATCGTGGAGAAGTCTACGCGCCGGATGCAATCCTCGAGCAGGCGTTGGCGTTTATTTCTCAGGATTCCGATCGTGAGCAACCGTTTTTCTTGTATCTTCCGTTTGTCGAGCCACATCTCGCGATGCATCCGCCGCAGGCTTGGGTCGAGCGTTATCCAGAGGCCTGGGACGAAGGGTACGGGCCCTATCGCGGTGAAAACGGTTATCTTCCCCACCCTCGTCCACGTGCAGCCTATGCGGCAATGATTTCTCATTTGGACGATCATGTCGGGAGAATCATTGACGCGTTGGAGCAAAAAGGAATCCTCGACAACACGTTGGTCGTTTTTACTTCTGATAACGGTCCAACTCACCTTGGCAATGATCGTCGCTTTTTCGTTGGCGGCGTCGATTGTGACTTTTTCAATTCCAACGGTGGACTAAGAGGCTATAAGGGAAGCTGTTACGAAGGTGGCATTCGCGTTCCCTGTATCGTTCGTTGGCCGTCTCAAGTCGTATCAGGAAGCAAGTCGAATTTCGTCTCCGGTTTCTGCGACTGGCTGCCGACACTTTGCCAAACTGCTGGGATCGATGGTTCTGAAATTGAACATGATGGAATCTCACTGCTTTCCGTTTTTGCCAAGATGGAAACACCCGCGAGAAATATCCCTTTGATGTGGGACACTCCGGAATATGGAGGCTTCGTGGCAATTCGCGAGGGGAACTTCAAGGCGATTCGCTCCGGTGTTAATCGGCCTCAGGCAAATTCATGGGAATTGTACGACCTCGAAAATGATCCGAGCGAGACAACCGATCTCGCTGCACATCACCCCGAAACCGTTGAACGACTTGAGAAATTTTTCATTGAACATCGAACGGTATCCGAAAAGTTTCCGAACAAAATTTACGACCCCCAATCACCTGCATCTGACTGAAAAACTGATGAAAATGTATCGCAGTTTCCCATTGTTTAAATTCTCAACGCGACACAATCTCAAATTTTTGTGCATCGTTTTGTGCTGGCTGATTTTTGCATCTGCTGAAATTCACGGCCAAACCACTCCAGCGGATTCTCAGCCTGATAATTTGCAAAGTAAAACGACCTGGCTGATTGTTCGCCACGCTGAGCGCGATGGCGAGGCCGATGCGTTAACTGATGCCGGGAAACAAAGGGCAAGCCTGCTTGCCGAACTGGGTCAGGCCCTAAACGTTACGGCGATCTATTCCACGGACTTTCAACGCACGCGGGCAACGGTGACTCCCCTGGCAGAAGCCCTCAATCTTCCAATCCACCTTTATAGGCAACCAACTCTAGAAGGGCTAACCGCTGGCGGGAATGATTTTTCAGGTCAAGTGATTTTGGTGGTGGGCCATTCGAACACCGTTGGACAAATGGTTGCGTCTCTAGCTGATGTGGCACCATTTGAGCTTGAGCACGGCGAATACGATGGGTTATTTATCGTCACCGTCGAGGGAGAAAAGAAGAACTTCGTTCGCCTCAACTTCAGCAGTTCCAAGCAATCATCGACCCCATTGCCCCTCGACAAAATGGGGCCGCAGGATGTTCGACCTGGGAATTCCGCCAGCAAATCTGACCGGTAATTACGACACCGCTGATTCATTTTCTCGCGAGCCATTTCCTCCCCACAATCGACGAATTGACGGTTGTAACGAATGTACAAACCGAAACCTCATTATCGTGTCCCTGATTTTAAGAAACGATTCTGCGCGGCTTCGAAATTCGACCCACACTATTACTAAAGGCTCTGAATTCCTTTGGAGTCCCATCAATTTTGGCCTCCGGGACGTTGTATCCGTTCACAGAGTGAACGACCACGTAGCCTTTTACTCCGTGTAAAGTCGACCTCGGCAAACGAGCATGCCTCGGCAAATGCTTCGATGTGTGTTTCGCCAAAACGGGAAATGGCCGTGTTCCAACGCCTTTCACGTGAACGGTTACGGGGCGATTTTAGTTTTCTAAACAAATGGTGACTGCAATGAATAAAATCATTCCTTATCCTCGTGTGTTTACCCCACCGATCGATATCAAAATCGGGCAATTTCGCGACGATGTTGACCTTCGTCCGTATTACTTGTCCCACCAAATGCAGAATCATCCGTTGCTGGAGCTGAAGAGCCTTGTCGATTTGGCGAGACGTTTGCCTCCCATCCAACGAGAGTACGTGTTCGCCAAGCAAGAGTTCGGGACTCACGAGACAGGCGATCATTACGCCCACGCCAATGAGTTTGACGAATTGTCTACAGAAGAAATGATTCTCAACATTGAGGCTCAAAATCGTATCATCGTGTTGCGGAATGTCGAGTCCGACTCCGAATACGGAGAGTTTGTGAACGAGACTTTGGACCTCCTTCAAGAACAAATTGAATCAGTGACCGGGCCGATTTCGGGTCGTGAAAGTTTCATTTTTATTAGTCCGCCCCGTTCCTACACCCCTTTCCATTACGATCCTGAGCAAAATTTCTTTTTGCAAGTTCTTGGTCGCAAGGAATTCGCCGTCTATGATGTCACCGATCGTGACGTGATGCCGGAGGTGGCTTTAGAAAATTTCCTAACTCGCAGTGCTCGAACTCCGTGCGCTTCTGAGTTCTTTGATCGTTATCAATTGTTCGATCTGCAGCCGGGACTTGGGGTTTATGTTCCGACTACGGCGCCCCATTGGGTCCGGACACTTGACGAAGTTTCGATTTCGATCAGCATCAACTTCAGAACTCCCAGCTCGATTCGGCGTCATCGCGTTTGTCGATTTAATCGCATGATTCGCAAAATTGGGTTGCGGCCACACCCGATAAGTCCGCGAGCGGATACGCGTCGAGACCGTTTTAAAGCTGGTGTCTTCGAATTCCCCTCACGCTTTCGCCGCTTGCTATCCAAAGGCCACAAGTCATAACTATTCGAGTTGCGATTTGTTGCGGAGGATATGGTGATAATGCTGCGCGAAGCGATGGGCTTCGTCACGCACGTACTGCAAAAGACGCAAGCCAAAAGAATGGCGACTCAGCTTGATCGACTCGGATTCGCCGGGTAGAAAAATCTCCTCTTGCTGCTTTGCAAGGCCCAAAATAAACGGCGGCTTGATGTCGAGAGTAGCAAATGCCGCCAACGCGGCGTTCAATTGCCCTTTGCCTCCGTCAATCAATAGCAAATCAGGGAACGGGTCCCCTTCATCGACCTTCCGTTGAAATCGACGCGAAACGACTTCGTGAATACTGCGGAAATCGTCAACTCCCCGCACCGTTTCAATTTTGTATCGGCGGTATCCGTGTTTATTTGGCAGCCCGTCAATGAATTGAACAAGGCTCGCGACCGTTTGCTGCCCCCCGAGATGGGCGATGTCGATCCCCTCAATGGTACGAGGAAGTTCCGGAAGTTTTAACGATTTCTTAAGCCCCGCCAAACCTTTTTTCGGGTCGACATAGAAGACCTCGGGCTGTTCATGGGACTCCAACTCACCTCGCTCATCCAGTGAGCGGAGCATCTTAAGTTCATCGCGGATTTTCGCCGCCGCTTCAAAGTTAAGCGTTTTGGAATGCTCCGCCATTTCGCGTTCCATTCGGGCGAGCAAGCGATCCTTTTTCCCCTCCAGGAACATCATGAGCCGGCGAATGTCGCGACGATAGTCTTCCTTGGTGACGCGCATATTACAAGGGGCGGTGCATTGCCGAATCGTCGCCAAAAGACAAGGTCGAAACCAACGCCACCGCTGATCGCCATCGTCGATATCCAACGAGCAGGTACGGAACTTGAAAATCTTTTGGAGGACTTGCAACGCACCGCGCAGGCTTCCAACGCTGGTAAACGGCCCGTAGAGTTTGACCCCTTTTGATTCCGGCTCCCGCGTGATTTCCACGCGAGGAAAATCTTCGCCGATAGTGATTTGCAGATAGGGAAACGTCTTGTCGTCTTTTTGGTCTTTGTTACGTCGAGGCTGAATGTCCTTGATCAACCGCGACTCGACCAACAATGCGTCCACTTCACTATCACATTCGATGAAGTCGAGGTCAGCGATTTCCCCGACCCAGTGTGCCGTTCGCATCTCGCTGGCCGCCGCTTTTTGAAAATAACTCCCCGCTCTCGCACGAAGATTAGTGGCCTTGCCAACGTAAATCACGACGCCAGCTTGGTCCTTCATCAGATAGACCCCGGGACGCTGCGGGAAACTGCGAACTTTTTCCGCCGCTGACTGACTTCCAATCAATTCGAGATCAGAAGAATTCTCTATTTCTTGACCAGTCGCAGGGGGGGTTGGGTCGGAAGTCGCCATGATGCACTGCTGCTCGATTCACCAAATCCCAAAACAAATTAACTTGCGACGTGACTGTCGCTTTAAGGCCGCTCAAACCCAAGTTCTTCGATCAATGCTGTTGCACCGTAAACTTTTCCAGTAATCCACAAGACGTAGCGAATGTCAACGCCAATGCTGCGGCTGTAGGCATGATCCCAAGCGAAATCGTTGATCGTGGCATCGAACGTACGATCAAAGTTCACGCCGACCAATTCACCCCGCGCGTTGATCACGGGGCTGCCGGAGTTGCCACCGGTGGAGTCAGTGCTGTAGAGCATTGCCACTGGGACGTCGTTCAAGTTGGCCTTGAGATAGTTTCCAAAATCCCGAGCGGCGTGTAACTGCGCGATTTGTGGAGGCGCGTCAAACGGATCAAGCCCTGTGTTCTTGGCGAGGAGTCCCGCAACGGTCGTAAATGGGGCTTTGTAAATCGCGTCGGCTGGACTGTAGCCTTCGACACGCCCAACCGTTAGCCGCAACGTTGCATTGGCGTCTGGAACGAGGACTCGTGAAGAATCCGCCGCAGCAAACTCTCGTTTCACGTTGAAAAGGTCACCGTAATAACGGCTCAATCGCCCCTCGCGATCCTTGTCTCGCTCCCGTAGTTCGAGCAACGTGGGGTAAAGTGCAATCGCGAATTGAATAAACGGCTCATCGACATTAGTCAATTCTCCAGGCGTCATCTCCAGCGTCTTGTTCAAGATACTGGCGGCAAGGATTTCATTTGACTGATACAAATGATCTAAAAACTGTTGGATCGACTCGGAAGACTTGACAGCATTCGCCAAGGCCACAGGTAATTTGGACGCCTCAACCTTGGACAATTGAATCAACGTCGCCTCCAACGCCGACCGATCTGAGGGCGGATGAAAATCGCGTTGCTGAAGCTCGAATCGTTCTCGGGTTTGGGCGAATACGTTGTCACCGAATCCCCGTTCACGCTCGAGCGAAGGCTTTTGTCGCTCGTGGGCTGCATCGACAATGAAATTGGCAAGCCCCAGTATGGGACTGCCAGTACCCAATTGGCGCAAACCGAATTCGAGCTCTGCATGGTCTGTCATTTCCGCGTAGACCGCATTGATTTCGGCGAAAAGGTCTCCGAATTTTTCGCGACGCTGTGGGTCAGCGTTGATGAAGGCCTGAAGTTCGGTCTCCTCCGCCGCCCGCCGTTCGACGAATCGCAATTGTTGCAATCCCCGCAATTGCCCCCGCGAACGTTTCTCGACGTTAGCCATTGATTTAATACGGCTGGCAAGCTTCAATGCGATCGCCCGATCTTCCGCACCTGCCTGTTCAAGTCTCGCGATTTCTCGTTGGTAGGTTTCAACCAAATAGGGAAGACGGATGTCTTGTTCGAATTTTAAAAACGATGCCGTGTTGTGACGGGCCGTGCGTCCGGGATAGCCCAGGAGCATCACGAAGTCGTTTTCTTCGGTTCCCCGTGGGTTCACGGGCAAGAATCGTTTTGGCTGGAAGGGTACATTGTCGGGGCTATAGTCAGCCGGAGAGCCGTCAGGGGCGACGTAAGCACGAAGAAACGAAAAGTCGCCTGTGTGACGCGGCCATTCCCAGTTGTCTACTTCACCGCCAAAATTTCCGATGGAAGACGGCGGTGCAAAGACCAACCGCACGTCTTTGATATTCACATAGAGAAAAAGGACGTACCGCTCGCCGACAAACATCTCAGCCACCTCAGCCCGCCGCCCAGGATTCTGTTCCTCTGCCGCTTGTTCGAGAGTGCGTTGTTGTTTCTGGATCGCTTTGGTCCGTTCGAGGAAACTCATCCCCGGTTCCACCACGCTCAAAACCTTTTCAGAAACATCTTCGAACGACTCGGTAATCCGCACTGTGTAGCCTGGAGCAGATAATTCTTCAGCTCGGGAACTCGCCAGAAAGCCATTGGCCAAATAGTCATTTTCTCGCGTACTCAGTTTCTGAATTGCACCGTAGGCGCAATGATGGTTGGTGATGATCAAACCGTGAGAAGAAATGAACGAGCCCGTGCATCCGTTGACCCGGCAAATCGCGTCGATGAGGCAAGGTTTTTCGGCGTTAAAAATCTCCTTGGGGTCGAGTTCCAGCCCACGGGCCTGAAGGTTCAAGCGTCCGATCTCTGAGACCGGAAACATCCCCTCGTCGCCGCAAGCTGATTTTCCATCAACGCCAAGAACAACCAGAACGGCGAAAATACTCGACAAGATCGAACAGACACGTTGGCAGACACGGTTTCGCATGGATTTGGACTTCCTGGTACAGAAACATTTTTATTCCCCGTTTATACCACAGCACCGCCCCAGGCGGAACAGTTCGAACCGTTCATCGGTCAATCCAGAATTCTGATCATAAGTCCACCGAGAAAAAAGTCACGGGCTGACAACAGACGGACGAAAACTCTGTTTCCTCCGTTTTCTACAATTGATTTCAAATCCAACGCTATCGTTTTCCGAGTCTCACGGCTACACAGACTCCTCATTTGCGGCAGGGGCAGAAATGGGGTCAAAGAACTTCCGCTCAAGCTTTTCCGGGTTGGGCATTTTCAAGGTTTTATGGAAATTTCAGGATTCCCTTGCTAAGATGTTGGAGCTTTCAGCGAAGTCCCCTAAATGGGCTTTGCGATTAAAGCCTCACAAACCCGCAGATTTCTTGTTTGAATGAAGGAAAATAAAATGGTTCGGTCTGGAATATTCAGTTTGGCAATACTTTTGTTGTTCAGCGGTTGCTCCTTGAATTTTCTGAAGACTGCGGTTGTCGGGTCAGGTACGATTTCGTCAGAAGTTCGAGATGTTGGGGACTTCGAGCGCATTGAAATCCTCGGCAAGGCAAATGTGACTTATCAAGTCGCAGATGATTCCTTTTGTGAAATCAAAGTCGACGACAATTTGCTGGAGTATATCGAGACCGAAGTCGTGAATGGTGTGCTGAAGATTTCGAATCGAGACCCCATCAACCCAACACAGCCTTTGACGGTACGATTAACCAGCAAACAACTCAACGGTGGTTCGATCACTGGTTCAGGGAATTTGGAAGTCAATGACTTGCAAGCAAGTGCTTTCACCGCCAAAATCGTGGGTTCAGGGAGTATCAATGTCAACGGTGACGTGACGGATCTGAATGCGTCCATCACGGGTTCGGGTTCAATCGCGAAACTCGACGGTCCCGCCACAAAGGTCGATGCGAGTATTTCCGGGTCTGGGGATATTAACGTCAAGGTTGACAAGGAACTCAACGCTCGAATTACGGGAAGCGGCAGCATCTACTACACCGGAAACCCTGAGGTCAAGAAAACCATCACCGGCTCAGGCTCTGTTTCTCAGAAATAGCCGAACACAAACCGCCCTTTTCGACGAACCCAGACCGACAACTGCGCCGACCTACACGTCTGGTGCTTTGACCGGTATGCCGTTTGATAAAAGACGACAAGTCGCGCCCCAGTCCCTTCCGTCATCAAGTCTTCTCGGTGGAAATCGTTACTGACACCACTGTTACCCGCCATCTTGATCGCCCGACGTGTCATAGTGATCAATCTCAATACGAAATCCTAGCAGATCCGAACGATCACGAACTGCTAGAGGGATTGCTGGCGGTTTCGATGAAGCACCGCAGGAGTAGCAGAAGAAGTCGGCCATCACGCCTTCCGCAAGTATTTTGGAAATCGAGGATCTGTGAGGTTCCAGTTCATCGAGAAGCCAAAGCAAATGAACGTGCAATCGCGGTGAGTCCACCCAATTCTCGGATGACATTGACCACGATCCTGCACGGCAGGGCGCTCCTTGTTCGACCTTGCCAGACTTCGTACGAATCAAGCGAGGTTCCCCGCGACGATGTTGCGTGTCAGGGGGTAGAAGCAACATTTGCGTGATCATCATTGGATCGAGATCGTCAGCCCAGAAACAAGCCGTTGCGAATGCTCTTGTGTAGATTCGTTTCGGCAAACTGCTGCACCTGTTTGGGGCGTACACATTCAGTCGGGTAACGGCGGCGATCACGTAGTCGCCGCCAAAAAACTATGATCCAAATTCGCGGCCGAACGGCGACTTACGTGCATCGCTTGGTTCGTCGGACTTTTGCAGCTATGGAGCATCTGGAGGACGATACGGATTCCCATCTTCAGGACGCGGCAACCAGTTCGTTGCATTCTCCGTGGCGGTCGAAGTTTTTCTGCCAAGCAACCGAACGATCAAGTTCAAAGTGCACCGTACCAATACGGCAGCGGCCAAATTAATTGAGCAATATATCACGGAAACAGGAATTGCAGTAATTGGCGCAAACGAATGCCACGTGTCAGATGCCCAGTCATCCATTTCTGCATCGGTCGTCATATTTCGTTCTTTTGTCGATTGAATCCTGTTTCCATGCCAAATGGTTAAGAACCAAAACAAGAAGCAAGCTAATGCGAATGCGCCGCACCCTACCGCAACACGATTTGTCAGCATTGGGATAGGCCGCCCAACCACCGAGAGCCATATGATCCCCGCTGGCAAAAGGAAGGTAAGCCAAAGCGTCCATCCCCATCTCACGGCATCAACGGCTTCGATGTATTCTGGTCGCAACGGGCTGTCCGATTTCTTTAATGTCCGACGAACGCTACCGTTCACCCAGCCGCCGCCAGTGAACGATGATTTCAGGAAACGGCCCACCGGCGGCTTGGGTGGAACGGTTTGTTCAAGTAAGCCGCTACGCGGCGGGGTTGGTTACGGTGGTATTGTAGGCGAAGGTGGGTTGGCGAGTCAAGTTTTTTTTGTACTCCTGGACAGTAACGAAGCCCCGACGGTGGTCGAGGCAATTTTTTGTTTTCTGTTTTAGGAGTTTCTACTCATGCCAAGTTATGACAAACCCAATCGTTCCACCTTTTTTAACGGCCACTTCTATGACAAGATGGCCGAAGATTTGCAACTGACCGGCAAATCACAGCGGACGGACTAAAGTTACTTGCAATCCGAGCGGCAAACCATTCTCCGTGGGGCATTCGAAAAACAACTCAGGAGAGTGACCGCCGAAGGTTCGCACCTGCCGCCAATTTCAATCAACACAAAGTCCAAAACAAACCACACTCCGCCGCCATCCGCTGCTTCAAACTCCCCCTTCGAAAATTTGTGCGGCCCAATTCGCTTCTCGCGACGTAAAAGGCGTATTGGTTCGTCGAACTAGGACGCGGTAGTCAGGCATATCTATTCGTCGCTTACCATTCCCCCTTGTCGTTTGAGTATATCCGAGATTGCAATCGATAACCTAAAGTCTCCAAACAATTTCGTGAGCCGCCATAGCCGCCGCAGATCCGGTGATACCGAAACCAATATTTTTCCCGGAAGTTGTTGTTGCTCGCTGATGGTGATTAAAGCGATCGCGTCTCGCACACGGCATCGATAGTTGTGCCATGTCGAGTCTGGCAGCCTATCGGTTGCTCGCTTCATCTGCTCGACGGAGCTGTCGGGTATTGCAGCGATCCATTCGAGGATGGAGTCGCGAATCTCGCTCGGAAAAGTAAACTGCTCCATAGGTGAGTCAACATTCAGTCCGTCAAAAGTTGGTGTTAACGCGGCGAACGGGTTCGACAATATTTTCAAAACCCGCTTGACCGCACGCTCGCGTTCAACGCTTGGTTCGTCCACATTACCGCCGTTGGAGCAACGCATCGATATCTGAAGGACGTGACCGACCATCGAGCACCGCGACCGACTCCACGCCCGTTGTAACCATTTGATAATAGATCAGACAAGGACGGCGGCTTGCAATTTTACAATGGTAGCCGAAATGTTTTTATTGAATACCCGCCGTGTCATTCATCGAATCAATATTCTCAAAGATTCGTTGGTTAAAAAAGTCGCCAGCACCGTAGCCTTTCCGGTCGTAGAAAGCCACTCCGTCGGCAATGTCCAAATGTGCCTCATTGCGATCTTCGACGTTCATCGATAATTCGCTTTACTGCAATCTTTGCCTCCGCAACAGACATGTTGGGTTCTACACTTGGGTTTGCGGTGCGGCAGGCAAGCACCTCCCCGTGCCAAGCAGGAGAATTCAATGCTCGTGAATCAGCAGCCAAACGCTGCCAAAGCAGATCAAACGCAGCCTGCTGTTGCTCGCGGTTCAACGTGTCAATAAAAGTTTCAATTTCCATCGCTCATCTCCCATGCCCCTTTGTAACGCCGGTTAGCACCGCTGTCGACAGATCGATTTGGGAGGCCTAGCGGACGAAATTCCGCGTTGACGAGGCAGCGGCCAACAAATTTGACATCAATTCGCGCTAAAACCGCCATTCCGGTCGAACGCCGTTGTTCTGCGGCGATTTGCGTTAATGTTTAGTTTTCAAGTTCAACCAAGCCGGCCCACGATCCCATACGCGAACATCGAAAAGGCAATGACATTACCAATTTGAACCACCGTCAATTGCAATCGAAATTTGCTGACGTATTCATCAGGTAGGGACAATTCGGAAAGGCGTCGCAGGATGCCGATTTGCAGTGTGAATGAGACAACAAGCAACAAGATTAGGCCAATCGGAAAGGTGATGATAAACGTGCTCGGGTTTGCGTATCCAATCGCCATTACGGCGACCATGATTGCGATGAGGATGTATGTCGCCAGTGATCGATGTGTTGAGAATGCGTCAGTCAACTTCAGCTTGTCTTCTTGGGACAAGCTTTTGTAGTTTCGTTCGGCAAGAAACCGATTGATCACGGCTGTCGCGAAGAGGAACACAACACCGACGATCAAGCAGGTTTCTGGTTTCATGTTGATTCGTTTATCCGCAGAATGTAAGCGATCACCCAGTCGCTGCAAAAAGCTTTGAGTCAAATTCGCGGCCGACCGGCGACTTGGGTGGATCGCTTGGTTCGCCGATGTCGGAGTGGTTTCCGATTACCTTCGGGTAACCTCACCAATCGCAACTGGGCGCGACCCCTCCAACAATTCAAATCGTGCACCTACAGAAAGTGCATCGTAGCAGATTTCTGGTTCGTATAGAAATCGAACGGTAGCATGTGTTTTCATACCGGGATTGACCGGCTTGTCGGGGCCATCGACAAATTCGACGCCCAGCATCGTTTGGTCTCCATCAATGACGCGCAACCGCGGACGATACGGAGCGATAGCGTTCGCTGAAAGCGAGATGGGGGACCGGCGACCGCCACGATCAGTAGTCAAGAATTCAAGATAAAGTTCAGCAAGACCTGCCATGGTGTTGAGTATGCAAACGATGGCGGTAACCGAGCGGAAATGGCGCAGGTGAACTTGATCTCAGGAAAAAATCAGAAACGCCATTTCCGCTTCGTCTGCACCGGATTATTCTGCCTTTGTCACCGGTCATCCAACGTGTTTTTTGAGCCAAATTTCGCGAGTAGCCAGTCGAGCAAGGCTTTCTGATCGTCGATTGTCGCTCGTCGCACTTGCGCCAGCAAATGAATCCGATCAGGTTTGGGAAGCCCAGTATTCGCCAGCCCCTCGTTGCAACTCATACATACAGCTCGAAGATTGTTAGGGGAATCATCTCCGCCTTTGGACTTGTCGATAATGTGTCCCATTGTTAACCGAACAGTGCGATTCGGAACGAACGGATCAACATCTCCCGCAGCAGCGCCTCACATTTGGCAGGCGTAGCCATTTCTTTCTAAAACCCACGCACGAGTTTCTTTAGATATATTTCTTTTGAAAGCAGGAAGCCGTTTGTCGGTTTCTAAGAGGTATTGATTTGGTTTTAGATCGGCGCGGTCTTTATGCGAAAGTATCTGGTAACCTTCTTCGTTTCGTAATTCTCGCACTCGACGAGCCCATTCGACAGCACCGCCGCTTGCGGCTTGGATATCACGAGATTCAACAACTTTCCCGATGTTGGAAAGAAAGAACTCCAGAATTAACTGCTTCGAACCCTTACGTCGTGACATTAAAAAACTCGATCTCGGGCACAATCAGCATACGATTCGTTGAGTTCGATCAAAACAGCGTGGCGATCCAAATCGTTGGCGACAATTCCAGTAGTTCCTGATCCTCCAAATGGATCAAGAACCACATCTCCAACACGCGAACCCAATAGAATACAACGTCGGGCAAGTTCACGCGGAAATGCGGCAGGATGCCCATGATTGCTTGGGTCTGGCCCAAGTATCCAATAATTGCGCAGATTAGCTCCTGTCTCCTGGCGAACGGCTTTTGAGTCGTAGTAATACGCCGGCGACTTTGCAAATAGGAATATCTCTTCAGTTGCATTGGTGGGGCGATTCTTGACACTTTCAGGCATCGCCGTTTTTTTGATCCAGGTAATTTTTGATCTGAGAATCCATCCATCGGCTTGAAGAGCGAACGCAACTCGCCACGGAAGACCCATTAAATCACGATCTTTCAATCCCCAAACCTCTGGCACCTTACAGTTGCGTTTTTGAATCAATTTTTTCGTATTGCCCACGATCGCGTTCGGCCCGCGTTTTCCCGTTCCTCCGTTGCGAGCATAGCCATCCCCAACATTCAGCCAAAGGGTCCCCTCCGGTCGAAGTGTCTGGCGAACGTGCCGAAAAACTTCAACCAGATTTTGAACGTATTGTTCCGGGGATGGCTCGGCACCGATCTGATTGGGGTGATCGTAGTCACGAAGACCCCAATACGGAGGCGACGTCACGCAGCACTGGATCGATTCCTTCTCGATCGAGGGAAGAAGTTGAGCGCAATCCCCTGTGAGGATCGTCAATTTTGATTGCTGTCCAAGGTTGAGTTTGAGTTGGGCCATGTTCGTGCTTCCTAGCGATGCGAAGTATCGAATCCATGATAGCCGATCAAGCTGAAGTTGCACAGAATGCCGATGCAGGTCGTAATGGCATAACGTGGGCTATCACCCAGTCGCTGTCAAAAAACTATGATTCAAATTCGCGACCGAACGGCGACTTGGGTGGGTCGATTGGTTCGGCTTCGGTTCGAGAAAGCAGATAGTCGAGTTGAATTCGGAACCGATTCTCATCCGCCAAGGGAGCGTCCAGACCGAACTTAGCCGGATTGCATTCATGTCCGTCGAGCCGCCATTGACCATCTCGATTGTGAATTGTAATCGTTCTGCATTGGTTCGTGAAGGTTGCCGTACCATACGAGCGAGAACCAGCGAACGGTGGCGTTGAGATGCAGTGTGTCTCTAAATTCACCAAAAAATACCCATGCTTGTATGCAGTAAGTGCTACCTCGGAAATCCAGAAATCTTCTGGAGAGTTGATAAGGAAAGAAACTCTAAGGTCTCGCACGCGTCGCAAGGCACCGTCGTATTCACCAGCGATGATCACATCGCGGTAGTCGATATCCGCTGTTTCGATTAGTTCGCGCATTCGATCAATCGACCCTTCGGCACCGACCACCACACAACGGGCAAGCCGTCCCGAAATTCCGCTAGCAGCAAGCTCGTTAACTGCGGTGGAAGCGTAGGCCGGGTCGAACCCCGCACAAATGTATTGAACGATATCGGCGTCGAGTGTCATAGGTTGAGATGCCGAACGACGGCCGTAAACTGGCACGCGGCAGTAAGTTTTCCATGTGAAAAACGTCGGATTGCGTGCTCCGGCTCACGGCGTTGTTCGCTGCTGCTATAGCGTTTTCTTTCGTCGCTTAAACACTGGACGATCCGCAATTGCGATATCGTTGTCAGAGTAAGGCATTGCAAAACAATAAGTTACCGAATTGGTATTGACATAAGTGTTCAGGATTTGCGAAGCTGCTTGGATGCAGGACGCAAAAATTATTGAAACGATTCGAAACAAGTATATCGTAATTCTCGCCGATTTGGATGAGCGAGCCAGTCGTCGTTGGGCAGCAGCCGAAGCGATAGCACTGGGTCATGGTGGAATTACGGCAGTTTCCAAGGCGACCGGTATTTCTGATCGAACGATTAGAAACGGTATTCGAGAACTTAATTCCACCGAGCACTTGACATCAGATCGTCAGCGAAGGCTTGGCGGAGGTAGAAAAAAACGAGAAGTCGAACAGCCAAATTTGGTATCAGCTTTGGAAGAGCTTTTAAATCCTGTAACGCGTGGCGATCCACAGTCGCATATGCGTTGGACATGTAAAAGTACTCGAATTTTGGCCCGAGAATTGAATCGGCAGGGGTTTAATGTAAGTAGCACCAAGGTTGGGCAAATTCTCAGATCAATGGGCTACTCGCTTCAATCCAATCGCAAGAGTATTGAAGGAAAACAGCATCCGGATCGGAACGCACAGTTTGAGTTTATCGCGAAACGAGTTTCGGCAAATTGCAGTCGCCAACAGCCTTGCATTTCGGTAGATACCAAGAAGAAAGAAGTCCTGGGAAACCTCAAAAATGCGGGGAAAACGTATCGGAAGAGCAGGGTGAGCGCACTATTTAGCGAAACTGGGGTATTCAGGCAAGTCGAAAAAATGGTATTTGTTTCCTATTTGGAGATGCCATTATGCCGAAACTTGAGATTGCTCGTCACTTTGAATCGATCACTGATCCTCGAATCGAAACATCCAATCGCCGTCATCTTTTGATAGATATTTTGGTCTTGGGTGTTTGTGCGATGCTATCGGGAGCCGAAGGCTGGAAAGACATGCATAACTATGGTGTAGCCCGTAAGCACTTATTCAAGAAGTTTCTCAAGCTGAAGAGTGGAGTCCCTTCTGACGACACGTTTCGCCGCGTATTTTCAGCGATCAGCCCGAACAATTGACCGCTTGCTTTTGTCTTGGGTGCGGGCAATTGCACCAGAAACTGAACATTCGATCATCAACATTGATGGTAAAACAGCACGTCGTTCGCACGACCACAAAAACGGGGTCAAAGCCCTACACATGGTCACCGCCTGGGCAGCGGAGAATCAATGGTGCTTGGGGCAAGAAGCAGTCGACGAGAAGAGTAATGAGATCACGGCGATTCCGAAGTTGTTGTCATTGCTCGGAAAGGCGTACTATTGTGACGATTGACGCGATGGGTTGTCAGCGAGAAATCGCATCCCAGATTGTTTCAGAGGGGGGTGACTATATTTTGGGACCCAAAGGAATCAGGGGACTTTAGAAGCCGACGTTAGCGACTTGGCAGAAGAGATTTCGGCACGATGGAAGGTGTTCAATGCCTCGAAAAACAGAGACCGGTCATGGGCGAGTCGAGCATTGAACCTGGCATCAGTCTCATTTGAAGGAATTGCAGCAAAAGCATCAGTGGCCAGGCTTGAAGACCATTGGCGTGGCGGTCAACAATGTGACTCGTGATGGAAAAGAATCCTACGAAGTACGATACCATTGCTGAGCTTTTCCATGGACATCGACAAATTCGCCAAAGGCTGCCGAGCCCACTGGAGTATTGAAAACTCGCTACACTGGCGTCTGGATGTGATTTTCAATGAAGACCAATGTCGAATCAACGGAACAGGCGCTATCAACTCCTCTTCAATGCGGCGTATGGCTTTGACTCTTCTGAAAAACTATAAAGGTGACAAGGAAAGCGTACGAACTCGAAGACTAAGATGTGCTTGGGATGAACACTACCTCTTCAAAGTTCTCGGTATTTCCATGGAAAAATAGTGCGCTCACCCTGATCGGAAGAGCAAGTCACCACGCGAAGTGGAAACACACGACTTTCCGAAAAAGGAACTGGGCAAGGCGGTACCCTATGGAGTCTACGATATTGCTCAGAATGAGGCAGGAGTGACTGTCGGAATTAGTAGTGATACGGCCGAGTTTGCTGTTGCCGCAATCGACCGTTGGTGGACGAAACTGGGAAAAGTTCGTTACTCCAAAGGCAAGAGAGTGCTAATTACTGCCGACAGCGGAGGGAGTAACAGTCCCCGTACTCGATTGTGGCGCGTAGAGCTACAGAAACTTCAACAAAACGGGACTGATCATCGAGGTGTGCCACTATCCCCGGGACGAGCAAGTGGAACAAGATCGAACACAAACTGTTTTGCCATATCACTCGCAATTGGCGGGGAATCCCCCTGGAAACATTCGAAATTATCGTTAATCTAATTTCAGCAACTACGACAGAAACAGGGCTTGAGGTTCATGCGTGGCTGGATACCACTAAGTATCAAACTAAAAAATCAGTCTCAACTGAAGAACTCAATGCAGTTACAATTGTTCGCAACAAGTTCCACGGCGAATGGAACTATACGATCCGACCACAACTTTCATCAAACAAACGGTAAGTTATTGTTTTGCAGCGACTAAGTTGCGTTAAAGTAAAGTGTACCTTGCAGTGCCGACGAGTCATCAGGCAAATCGAGAATTCCCTTTAGCCAGGCCACAAATTGCGGAATCGCACGATTCAATAAGGCTTCGGAAGCCGGCAAACGCGCATTCGACAGGACAGCTCCGGTGCGGAGATAGACGCGAGGGTACGCGACGTTCTCATTAGGAAGCCAGTATTGTGCTTCAAGAATCGAGCCGCCCGATTGTGGCACCCAATAAACAAGATCAACATGACAATCGATCCCAGCGTCGCGCAACGCGTTCTCAAGTTGCGAAGTCTTGAGGACGTACGATAGCCCCTTCGGCAGTTTCGGTTTCGAAATAGAGTCGATCATGGAGCCAATGGGAGATTGTGACGGAAGCAGCGAACGAAATAGTTCACCCGCGTGCCACCGTGATGCTTAGAATCTTGGCAAACTGTTGCGGCACGTCGGGTGCAATGCCAAGTTCGTCCGTTTGATTTCGGGTTCTCGTGTTACAGTGAGGCAAGATCGGTTTGCGTCAGACCTAGCGTGTTTGCCAATTCCGTCATCATAACCTGCGATTTGTTGTATGCATCGATAAAATCTTGCCACCCAATTGTGAATGTTCCTACTCCGTGTACAACGTTGTGGCGATTTAACATTAGGCTATCCCACGCAGCCTTAACCTCGGGCTGATTTACTTCGATCTCCGCCTGAAAGCGATCGCGATGAGCGACGCCAAGTCGTTTTAGATGTTCATTGATTTTTCCTAAATCGGGGCTACGAAAACTTCTGGAAATTGTAGTTTTCACAAACGAGTGCAAGTCGGGATCGTTTGCTTTCTGTGCGCGTTTGCAAAACATCTTTTCGATTACGTTTTCGTATTCGGAAATCAGCATCAGCAATAGGCACCGAACAGTGAAGGTTTCGATTTCTGAAACATTTGACGAATGGCTTGCGACTTGGCTTTTGTGTGTAGTCCATGAAGCAATTGCGTTGTCCACTGACGATACCTTCATCATTTTTCCCCGAACAGAATTGCTCGCGACCTTTCAATCCTACCGACGACAGCATCCTCGTCCGTTGTAGCACTTCTCGTTCGTTCCTGAAAAACTGCGTCTTCAATGAGCTTCTTGTACTTCTTCGCAGTATCCGCTTTTATCGCGTCATGGCGTTCCGCAAACGTGACAGATACAGAGTCGAACGCAGCGGCGTTTAGGCCGCTTCGAAGGTGAAAGGGCTTTTCCCCAAGATGCTTCACCAGTAAACTCATTGTCAAAGAAAATTCAGTTTCGTATTCTTTCAAACGCCTTTTCGACACCGCTTTTTGGCGAGCCATGAAATTGGAAAGAAATTCTTTCATGGGCTTTGCGTAGTTGGCGAGATCGTGGCGGAGCGCGAAAAATCGCAATATAAGTTCAACGTCTCGCTGCCGTTTGTCCGGTTCATTCTTACCGAAAACCAACCTCCAATCGCTCAAGACGTTTAGCTTTAGCAGCAAATCATTGAATGGTCCTGAATACACGCAGTTTCTTATTTCCTGGCCCGTCAAAAACGTACCGCCGGTGTTCAAGCGTTCGAATACGTGAAAAACGCTTGTGTCATCATTGGGATTAAGTTGCTTGATGACGAACGCACGCAAAACCGCATCTTTAAGCTTGCGGAATGCATCCGGCTGCAAGTTTTCAAGGTCTTTTGCAGTACAATTGACGTATGGACTCTTTTCATTCAAACCAGTTAATCGAAAAATCGGTCTACGCCCACGGTCCTCCGGTCCAAAGTAGCCCTCAAAGAAGTAGCCAATAGTCTTGAGGCGTTGCTGACCATCAACGACCATTTGTATATTTGAAGCCGAAGTATAAAGGAAAACGGGAGGCACGGGCAGCCCAAGTAAAAAAGACTCAATCAACTTGCTTCCTTGAACTTGAGTCCAGACGAAACCACGCTGGAAAGTGGGAATCTGGATTTCTGCAACTGGTTTCTTAGCAAGTTTTGTCGCAAGCACTTCTAGCGTAAAATCTGCAGGATACGTTACGATGTCATACGTTGGAGGCGAATAGGCTTCGTCGACGGATTCGCTTTCTAGTTCTTCGATTGAGTCTTCATCCTTCGATGACGCAAACAGGTTCTTGGATGAAACTCTTTTAGTACGCGATTTTGGCATTGTTACTTCTCAGAAGTGTGGGTTGTATTGAGCAACGCAAGACATATTTCTCCTCGAACGCGTTCTGGTTTCTCGGACGAACGAAATAGTTCACCCGCATACCACCGAGATGTTTAGAATCTTGGCAAACTTTTGCGGCACTTCGGGTGCAACGCCAAGTTCGACGGCCTGATCAGATCACGTCACTAGCCAACTTTTTTTGGGCCCCATCAGGGCCTCATAGGCGCTTGGCAACACTGAACCGCCGCAACTAGGTCTGAATCAACGCTGTTATTCGGCCTATTGCTGAACGGCTCAGTCTAACATCGATGTCACGTTTGACATTCGGTTTTCATTCGAATCACGCAATTTCCGTCGCCAGGACGTCCGAACTTGTAATTATTATCGGCTAGCGCGTGATAAGTGGATAATACACCGCTAACTCCTTGATTAGATTGTAGATATATTTTGGGGCTCAGTCAACAAGTTGGTTTCGGGAAAAAACTCGGCTAGCGCGGATAATACTGTATTGACGCGCTGGAGGTCGGGGAGACGGAAGGTGGAAGAGCGAAGTTTGAAAATGGGGGGGCTTTGTTTGGGGAATTTGTTGGCGGCTGTGACCGTGGGCGATTTATGGGGCAGCGGATATTGAGTGGTGAACGTGGGAGAGGTTTGGCAGGCGGGACGCCTGCGGTCCCGGATTGCAGCCGATATGACTGGGGCTCAAGTGGCGCGCGGGGTAAGTACGGGAGGTTTCGCGGTCGGGATGACTGCGGTTCCGTGTGGAGGGATTACGAGTATAGAAAGAGCGATGAAGGAAATAAAGATTTCGATTTGAAAAAGAACGCATCGGAATCCGTTTTCGTCTGAAGGATGGGTCAATTGCGATGACTGGAAAGCAATTGTTTCGAATCGATGATCAGTCCTTTCGTTTCGTTGTTACGACTAGATAGTGAGAAGAGGTTTGTTTTGAGTGTCGGATCAAACGCGAGATCGATGGCTGCGGTAAGGATTTGTTACTGTTAAAAATTATGTAACCGTTCACGGAATCGACGTTGGAACACAACCAGCTCCCGCATTGGCGAATCTAATGTCCGCGAGTTTGTTTTGGTATGCTCTTTCGCTGTGTCCGCCTTTTCACGGAGTGAAAAGCCACGATCGGGGTAGGGAGAGTCAACTGACTCCCCCTCCCGCCGAACCGTACGTGCGGTTTTCCCGCATACGGCTCTCCACTTGGTAGTTCTCGATAGTTTGGACGAACTGAGCATGAGCCTGCACCAGGCTGTAGAGCCCAAGCTCAGAGAAGTAGCGGTTTGGCCAGCGGCATGTACGAGGTTGTCGGTCGGGATTGGTGCGGTGGCGTTTCAGAAGGATTCGTCGCAGACGACTGCGGAGCCAACTGTCATAGTCACCGTAGACATTCCAGAAACAATGGCGAAAGTAGTGAAACCAGCCGCGCATCATCTGATTCAATTGCTTGACGATATCCTCAAGCGAATCGCCAGATGTGCGTGGAGTTAACTCGCGGACACGATCCATGAATTTCTGTTGGCTTTTGGCTCGCGGAAACCGGAACCGGCCCCGAAATACATAACCCAGAAATGCAAAGCTTTGGTCGCGACTATCGACAATCTGGGTCTTGTCCGGATGCAGGGTCAAGCCTGCTTCGCGAACCCATTGCTGGACGACTGCCAAAGCTTGTTCCGCTTCAGCTTGCGTCTTGCGAAGAGGATCACGAAGTCATCCGCATAGCGTACCATCTCATAGCCCTGTTCGGCCATGTGATGATCCAGCGGATTGAGATACAGGTTGGATAGCATCGGGGAGAGAACCGCGCTTGCGGGACGCCCGTTTCCGGTGTCCAGCGGCTCAGTTCTGAAACCACTTCTTGATCGAGGTACATCTTGATCAGTCGCAGGACTGCATGATCCGAAACTTTCTGCTTCACCAACGCGAGCAGTCGGTCTTTGGGGATCGTATCGAAGTAGCCTTTCAAGTCGGCATCTACCACGAAGACGTTGCCCTCTTCGAGTAATTGCTCGACGCAACGAAGTGCGCCATGACAGCCTCTGCCTCGGCGGAAGCCAAAGCTGCGAGGATGAAAGGTGTGATCAAAGATCGGTTCCAAGACATCCAGTAACGCGGTTTGAACCACTCGGTCGCGAACGGTAGGAATACCCAACGGGCGGGTTTCCTTCGTTCCGGGCCTGTAATGAAACTTGTGTCAGCTAGCAAAAGTTAGTATTTTTGACAGTTTCAATTTACAGGAGAATCGAAGCATGGATGCGTCTTTAAAAGGTGAAGCAGAACGACTTGCCGGCGAATTTGCCCGTCAGGCAAAGACGGTTGGCGATCTCAATTCGCTGATGAGATTGATGATGAAGTCGGCAATGGAGCGAATGCTTGATACGGAAATGGACGTTCACTTGGGACGAGTCGACATCGACAATCCTCGTGAAGATGGGGATTCGACGGAGGCACCTGACATTGCACCGAGCGCCGAAAAACGGTCTGCCCGCTCGAAATCACAGTCGGTAAAGAATCGTACTCCTAATCGTCGTAACGGTCGATCGTGCAAAAAGGTTCAAAGCGAACTAGGTGAAATTCCGCTGGAAACTCCCCGTGATCGTAACGGCACATTCGAGCCTCAGTTGATCGGCAAGCACCAGCGTCGCGTGGAAGGTTTCGATGAAAAGATACTGGCCTTGTACGCCAAAGGCATGACCACTCGCGACATCCAGGAGATCGTGCGCGACCTCTATGGTGTGGACATTTCACCTACACTGGTCTCAGAAATCACCAGCGATCTGGATACAGAAGTTTCGGCTTGGCGAACCCGACCGCTGGAAGCGGTATGGCCGATTGTGTATTTCGACGGCATCGTCGTTCATGTCCGTGGTACCAATGGCCGGGTCACCAAACACACGATTTATGTGGCTTTGGGCGTCAATTTACAAGGACGCAAAGAACTGCTGGGACTGTGGCTGAGCGAAAACGAAGGTGCCAAGTTCTGGTTGTCTGTTTGACGGATCTTCGCAATCGGGGCTTGAGCGATATCTTCGTGGCGTGCATTGATGGCCTCTCGGGATTCGCCGAGGCCGTTCACGCGGCCTATCCCGATTGTCAAGTTCAGCTCTGCATTGTGCACCTGGTCTGAGCTGCGTTGCGTTACGTCAGCACCGAAGACAGCAAAGCAGTGGCGAAGGGTCTCAAGAAAATCTATCAATCGGCAACGGTGGCCGAAGCGGAAGCGTCTTTAGAAAATTCGCTCAAGCTTGGGACGACAAGTATCCGACGATTTCAAAGATGTGGCGTGCCAAGTGGACGGATATCATCACGTTGTTTGACTATCCCCCGGCGATCCGCAAAGCCATTTACACGACCAACGCGATCGAGTCGGTCAACAGCGTGATTCGCAAGTTTACTCGCAATCGCAAGATTTATCCCAACGAAGAATCAGCCTTGAAACTGGTGTATATGGCAATTCACGAGGCGTCCCGAAAATGGACGATGCCTATCCACCACTGGAAACAAGCACTAAACCATTTCGCCATCATGTTTGAAGAACGGATGCCCAAACTAACAGACTAATCAAATCATCAAATCAACCGCCTGACACAAAATTATTTACAGGCCCTTCGTTCCCGGCTTGGGAATCTCCACCCGGCGTACAGGCTGCGGCCGATAGGTTCCGGCTTTCAGTTCCTGTTGCAGTTTGGTGATCTCGGCCAGAAGTTCGTCGTCGAGTTGTTCTACCGTTTGTCTGTCTACTCCAGCGGCTCCTTGATTGGTAATGACCTTCGAGGCCGCCCATCTCAAGTTTCGCTCACTGAAGACTTTATCGTACAGCGTGTGCCATTTGCCTCCTCTCACTTTGTTTGCCAAAAGTGTCTTCAACATGCTTTCTGTCCAAACCATCGACGATGCCCATTGGTCAATGCTCAATGGTTCCGTAGCCGGAGTAGCCCCGAAAGGCACTGTGACTTGCGACGGTTTAAGGTCTTTGGATTGTTTGGTCATACTTGCATCTACCTTGCTGCCGCCCTTGGCTCCACCGCGTTTTGCTGCACGGCTTCACGGCTACTATGGCGGCTCTGACTGCTGTTCCTGGTGCTTATCTTCTCGCTACATTGACGATCAGTCTTTTCGATACCAAGCTGCCTGTTCGTCGCACAGCCTGACCTGGAGTTGGTCGCCCCAGTATCTCCGGCTGGGATTGATCACGAGAATCGACCCTGGCCAAGAACAGCTCTCCTTCTTATCGCGTTTAACCTTCCTTCCATTCCGCACTCAACCACCGCATTGCCATTTCCAAACTTCAGCATCAGCGCGTTACTGCACCCAAAGTTCGTTCGCTGTGTCTATCCTGCGGAAAAGTCGATACAAAGGACTACAGGACGGTTCGTCGCACAGCGAAGGGTTCGGACTTTGCCAGCTTCCTCCCCGACAGGCTTGGCCGAATCAGTTTCACTTTCGTTACGGACTGGAATTTCTCCTCAGGTTGCTCCTCACCCTCCCTCGCGGGAACGCAATTACCACTTTCGAATACAGGGCGGTAACGTTACCCTGGTCAGGACTTTCACCCGACTGATTAAACGCCTTCAAAGGCGCACTGGCCGTTCACTCCGTGAACGGTTAAAAATTAGAGCTTGGCTTAGACCGAAATGGAGGTCGTCAACGGTTTGTTGATTTCTTCATGGTCGTTTTTCGTCGCTAAAAAGCCCGCGCCGTTATCGCGAATTTCGCCGGGAGATTGGGGACTTCTCCTTCATCAGATCGATGATCGATTGCCTGCCGCCATGGATTTCGCTGGGGCGAAGTTTGAGAGTTTGCAGCGCGGGATTGGGGACCGGTTGAAGAAAGGAAAGGTCTGGAGTTAAAATCGCTGGCACGGTTTACCATTTACATCGGCTAATTTTAACTCTAAGCAAAGCCCTTACGATGCCCAATACTCAAACTCCTCACCTACCCATTGACCGCGAAATTGATCGAAGTATTGACGATGCTGTGAATCGAAGCGAGTTGACCTCTTCAGCGGCCGAAAATATTCGTAAGTGGCTGACCGAGCCTCGGTATGCGAACTACGCTTCACAGGTTGTTGCCCATATCGAGCAGGGGAAATGGGGGGCACTCGATAATGCCTTTTGGACCGTCATTCCGTTCGGAACTGGAGGACGGCGCGGGCGAATGTATCCGATCGGCTCCAACGCCATCAACGAACGGACGATCGGCGAAAGCGCTCAGGGGTTGGCTGATTACGTCCGCGAAGTGAAACCCAAAGGGCCGTGGGCTTGTGCAATCGCCTACGACACGCGGCATCGCTCTCGCGAGTTCGCGGAATTGTGCGCGGGGATCATGACGCGGAACGGTTTCAAGGTTTATTTCATCGACGACTACCGCAGCACTCCCGAGTTATCATTTTTGATTCGCTTCAAGAACTGTGATTGTGGGATCATGGTCACCGCCAGCCACAATCCTCCCAGCGACAACGCCGTTAAGGTCTATTGGGGGACGGGAGCCCAACTCATCCCGCCGCATGATAAAGCGGTGATTGCAAAAGTTGCTCAAGTGGAGGCGATTGAAGCCGACCCGTTTGCCGAGGCGGTTGCTGCCGGCAAGATCGCGATTTGTACTGCCGAGACAGACGCCGCGTTGTTAAAGGAGCATTTGCAATTGAGCTTTCCTGGTCCACGCGATTTGCGAGTGATCTTTTCTCCGTTGCATGGCGTGGGAGAATTTAATGTTAAAAATTTGCTTGAGGCTGCTGGCTTTAAAGAACTTGAAATCTACGAACGCCATCGCGAGCCGAGTGGTGATTTCCCCAATGTGCCTGGGAACGTTTCGAATCCCGAAAATGCAGCGGTGTTTGATGAAATCATCGAGCATGCGCGTAATACGGGGGCCGAGTTGATTTTGGCTTCTGACCCTGACTGCGACCGGATGGGGGCCGCTGTTCCCAAAACCCTCGACCCGCGCGGTGAATGGCAAGTCCTTAACGGAAACCAGTTGACCGTGCTGCTCGGTGAGTTCGTGTTGCGGAAACGCAAGGAAATGGGAACTCTCAACGAACGAAGTTTTGTGGTGACCACATTGGTGACGACGAAAATGCTCGAACGAATTTGTCAGCGGTTTGGAGTACGGTGCCTCGGAGAAAACCTTGTAGGCTTCAAGTGGATTTGTGCGGTCATGGACCAAGAGGGGGCCGAAGATTTTGTTTATGGAAGTGAAGAGTCCCACGGCTTTTTGGTCGGGCAGCACTGTCGAGACAAAGACGGAGCGATCGCTTGTTTGCTAATGTCTGAATTAGCGGCAGATGTTAAGGCGTCTGGGATTTCGATGGTCGAACATCTGAACCGACTGTACGAGTCCTACGGCTATCACGGCGAACGATTGGTAACGATTCAGATGGAGGGTTCGGACGGCATGCGGCGGATGAAGGATTTGATGGACCGCTTGCGAACCGATCCACCGCAAACGATTGGCGGCTTGAAAGTGGTCACTCGACTTGATTACCTGACATCAACCCAGTGGACGGGAGATCAAAAGTCTCCCCTGGTCGGGCCGATTGATAATCTGGTCTTTTTGGAGACCGCAGAGCCCGGAAATTATGTAGCCGCGCGACCGTCGGGTACTGAGCCGAAGGTTAAGTTTTACATGTTTACTTATTCTTCTCCGGAGGCTACGTCGGGGCGTTTGGAGTCGGTTCGGACGGAACTTGATGGTCGGCTGGCTGGGTTTGCTGCCGATCTCAAGGCGTTCGCTGCGACGATCCCTTAACGAGTTTTAGAATTACCCTTGTGGCGATTGGATAGCCATACCGGGGTCACAAACGGACATTTCCCGAAAGATTTCCACAAAAATGTCCGGTAATGAGATTTGTTGTGACAAGGGGTCGCAGCTTTTCTTGCGAGAATCGATTGTCAAGTCGGCTTTGATTTAGCGGATGTTAATCTTCCCTAATATTGCCTTTGCGGGGTGTTGCATCGACCGTCAAAGTCCGATGCTTTTACCCAGCCGCCATCAGAGATCGTGGAGCTCGTTGACGTTGTCGAATGTTAAAAAAATGTTAGGAAAAAATGTTGACTTTCACTTGTTACCTTGGATAATGACTGCGTTCTTAAGCGAACGCACTCGTAAAAAGTAATTCCGTGCATGGATGTTTGATTGCCGACCTAGTCCGAGTGTACCAGCATTGTGGTTGCTTGATTTTCCGGAATGAGAAGGAAAGTCACCCATGAATCCTGATGAACAAAGTGGTTGAGTTGACTCTCCCTCGCTGAGACGATTGGTTTTTTTTGCTGAAGTCCAACGGAGATTGGACTCGGTGGTACACTCTCGATTTTTGCACGGTTGTTCTGCGCGTATTGACGAACAGGACGATTTTTGAACCCTAACATTTTTGATTTTGGACGAAACGATGAACAGCAACGACAAAAAAGTGAACAACGTATTCGAGGCCATTTTGAAATTTGGCCATGACGAAGATTTCTTTCCAGAGCCAACCCCAGATTTTGAGCCGACCGACGCTCCTGCCGGTTCTGATGAGAAAATTGAAATTCTCCGCCGTCGTGTCGAACTTGGAATGCCCCTGTGGCACAACAGCGACCGTGCTGATTACTCGGGATTGACGGGTGCCGTCCGTCCTCGCGAGTAATCCCTGATAGCCCGGACTCGGGTCAATCGCTTACAATCACTGTGGCCAGCAATGGCCACTTTTTTTTGGCCTGACGTAACTTCAGACTACCAAATTTTCGCGCGGATAAGGGGAAACACGCTTGTATCGCTACGCCTTGACGATTTTTTTGAGTGCGTTTCTCCTGTTCCAAGTACAACCGATGGTGGCGCGATTTATCCTGCCCTGGTTTGGCGGAGCGGCCCTGGTCTGGACGACTTGCATGTTGTTTTTCCAGGTTGTCTTGGTGGCGGGTTATGCCTACTCCCATATTATTACCAATCGCTTGAATCCGAGAACACAATGGATTTTGCATTTTGTGTTGGTTGCGACTGCAATTCTTCTGTTGCCGATTCGTCCCGGTGAGCACTGGAAACCGCTCGACGGGACGCTGCCTACGTGGAGGATTTTGGCTCTACTGAGCGCGGTAGTGGCATTGCCGTTTTTCGTTTTATCGACCACTGGACCACTGATTCAGAAGTGGCAGAGCCAGACTCATGCAGACCGTTCGCCGTATCGGTTATTTGCACTTTCGAACTTGGCATCTTTGGCGGCGCTGGTTACCTATCCGCTGTTTGTCGAGACATATCTGACGTTGGACCAACAAGCAGGATTGTGGTCGGTACTGTTTTTCATCTTTGGCTGTAGCGTGGTGTGGTCGGGGTATCGTTTTCAGCAAGTGGCAAAAGGACCGAGCAATGCCGAGACAAGCGAAACGACGAAAAACACGATTGCGGAGATGGGTTGGGTTCAATTGTCATTCTTGACGGTTGCTTTGTGGTTAGTGCTCCCCTTTTTGGCCTCGGTTCAATTATTGGCCACAACGAATCTGATGACCCAAGAGGTCGGTTCGCATCCCTTTTTGTGGATTTTACCATTGGCCTTGTACTTGCTGACGTTCATCATTTGCTTTGATCGCGAGTTCTGGTACGTCCGTCCATTTTTTCAAATTGGTCTCGTAGTATTCGGGTTTTTAGCGAGCATGGTTTACGTTGCCGGGGCTGATGTTCCGGCGACCTTTCAAATCATTAGCTATGCGGTCGTTTTGTTTTTTGCCGCCATGTGCTGTCACGGTGAATTGGCGCGAGTGAAGCCCAACAATCGTTACCTGACGTTGTACTATTTGTTGATCGCGGTTGGCGGAGCTTTGGGCGGAGTCTTTGTCGCGTTGTTGGCACCGGTACTGTTCGTGGAGTACGACGAGTTTCCGCTAAGCCTGATCGGAGTGGTCTTGGTATGCGTAAGCTGCTTGTTTGGCCCCGGGAGCTTCAGAACGTATCGCCCCATTCGTCGCTGGCAATGGGTAGGTTACGGAATATGTTTCTTAGGTGGGGCTTGGTTAATATTGTTTGTCTCGGAGGGGCTGTATGTTTCCCGTGAGAATGGGCGTGACGACATTGCCATTGCCAGCGTTCGCAATGAGTATGGTCTGCTCAAGGTCAACCAAGACTCCGACGACGAGTCGTATCCTCTGCGAAGATTGATGCACGGGCAAATCAGACATGGTTTGCAAGTTCAATCCGAAACGTTCAGCAATCTGGCGACGAGTTACTACAGTTCGAATAGCGGGGTAGGGCGGGCGATTCGGTATTTCCAAGCCAGTGGGGATGACAAAGCGGATGATGGCTTACATATCGGAGCGATTGGGCTGGGGACCGGAACCCTGGCCGCTTGGACACGCTCAATGGACTCGATACATTTTTTCGAGATCAATCCTGCGGTCGAAGATATTGCTCGCAGTCATTTTTCCTATCTGCGAGATTGCGAGGGAGAATCAAAAATCTCGCTCGGCGATGCTCGGATTCAGCTAGAGCGAGAGGCGAAGGAACATGCCGCACGACGGTATCACGTATTGGTTGCCGATGCATTCTCAAGCGACTCGATTCCGATTCACCTACTCACACTCGAAGCTCTCCAGTTGTACAAAGAGCGGATCACGGAGAATGGCGTCATCGCCATCCACACCTCAAATCGATTCTTGGTGCTAGAAAATGTAGTGAGACGACTTGCCGAAGAAATCGGGATGAAAGCTTACATGGTCGAGGACCATCCGCAATATCGTTCGGCATTCGATCCGGACAAACGAATTGTCGTCAATTTAGGCCGTTGGGCGGACAACTCCTCGTGGGTTTTATTGACGAATAACCCGAATTTTCTCGACAGCGAAGAGATGGACGACATTCGTGACAACGTTGACAACTGGGCCGACGAGATTCACACGGTGTTGTGGACTGACGACTTCGCACCTTTGGCGCCGGTAGTCATGTGGGATTGGAGCACTGACTGGTACGACGACGCTCAACGCAGTTGGCGACGCTTTATGCCAGATTTTCTACGGCAACTTCCAGAATGGAAATCCGAAAACAAAGTCGCTGGCAATGATGAAGATGAAGACAGCAGCGATTAATTGCCTCTCAATTCAAATTCACGCGGCCCCTTATCTTGGGCCGATCAATTTTCGGCGGCAAACGTCGTGTATAAAACGGGAAACGTCGCCGCCGAAGATTGTTTTACATTGGTGCAGCTCGGACGAGAAAGTCCGAACTGCCATGAATGCCCTATTCTGTTTACTCGTCGTCGGAACGTTGGCTAACCTCGACCAATTCCACTTCGAAAATCAACAAGGCGTTTGGACCAATACGAGGCATTCGTCCTTCGATGCCGTACGCCAGGTTCGAGGGGATAACCAATTCAACTTTATCGCCAACCCGCATCGTCTTTAGTCCTTCGGTCATGCCTCGAATAACGCCAGAAACCGGGAACTGAACCGGAGCACGTCCCTCGGTCGAATCGAAAACCGTTCCGTCGACCAATTTGCCTGTGTAGTGGACGCGGACGAAGCTCTCGGCAGTTGGCATTTCGGCGTCGGCTGCGCCTTTGGAAATCACACGGACTTGCAAGCCACTGTCAAAGGTTTTAACCCCTTCCTTGCTGGCATTTCCTTTTAGATAGTCGTCCCCTTCTTGAGTATTTTTGAGGGCCAGCTCTTCCATTTTTTTGGCTTCACGGGCCTCCAACTGTTGGGCGAATTCGAGCATCACTCCTTGCGCCTCTTGGGGTGTCATGCCCAAATCTTGATTTGCCAAGGCTGTTTTTAGGCCAGCGATCAATTGATCCATGTCAACATTGATGCCATTTCCCTTCAGTTGCTCACCCATATTGAAGCCAATCAGGAAGCAGACCTTTTGCTCCAAAGTCCGCTCATCACTTTTCTCGGCGGCCTGAGTATTCCCCGCTTGTTTTTGCTCAGTTTCTTGAGCCGTCAAAGTCGAAACGTTACAAGCCAGCAAGCCAGCCAATACCAAATAACCAAATAAGCGAAGCATCAAATATTCCTTTTTCCAAATCGGATAAGCGGGTAATTCGTCGTGGCGAACCAAGGCGACAGGGCCACGATAACCCTTACAGAATAACCGATGGCAGCTTTTCGCGAAAGGAAGGTGCGGAACCTAGCCTAATGCACTTAAAAAAACGTCGCCATTCGCTCAATATCGAGCTTTGGCCTTAATGCAAGACTTTCATGCTCAATTGTCCGACGTTTTTTTCCCGCGTCTAAACTTAGAATCTCACCGCTGACCGGAAATTCCCGCCTCGGTCAGCCAATAAACGGCGAATGTCGCAAGCCAATGATCTCCCTCGTAGTGGCCGCTGAAAACATAGGACAATCCGACAGCACCATGTTGATTCGATGACTCACGAAGTCGTTCTCGCATGGGCGAGCCTTCAGGCAGAGCATCAGCGATGCCATTTAAGCACCAGGCGCGAGAAAGATTCAATCCCGCGAGATGCACCAGTTTTCCGTCAGTCACATCGCTAACCTCAACCGGAGTCAGCAGCTTGCCCATGTCGCCGTCGGGCTTGGCAAGTGCCGGCAAAAACCGCAGCAACCATTCTTGGTAATCACCGGATGCCAGTACCCGCCGCATCAAATCGGCTTCGTTCCAACCGGAGGAAAAAAAGTCATGCCCCGACGGTTCGTAGCGTGTGGGATAGTCAATGTCGTCAGCGTAGTAGTCTCTCGCTCGCTGAATGATCAATGCTTCCAATTCCAAAGAATTGACGTGCCGCGCATAATCCAGAATCAATGCGAGTGCGAACCCAGTGTCGTGATGCTCGCCAGTGCGAATTGGATGGCTTAGTTTGGGCAGGTAGTCAAAGGCGTTCGCGACCAAGACATCCTCTAGGGGTCGCAGGTTCTCACGCCAACGCTTGCCATCGGCGTCCCCCCATTGGTCGAGTTCGACTACCAATTGAAGGAACCAAGCCCAGCCGTACATTCTCTCGAAAGGTTTATTGTCTTTGGTTTGAAAGTGTCGGGCTTCCTCAACAAGATTCTCCCGAGTGAGATGTCGTTCCATTTGCTGTCGAATTTGTTTGGCCTCACTGAGGTCGGGGTGCAGACGCAGGAGCCTCACCAGCATCCAATGGCCGTGGACGCAACTGTGCCAATCGAAGGAACCGTAGAATGCCGGGTGGAGTTGACGAGGCGGACCGACAAGATCAGGTGTCGACCAAACGATTCCCGTTTTGTGTGGAAATTCTTGCTCGATATTTTTTAGAGCCAAGGTTGCAAAAGCGTCTGCTTGAGCGAGCGACAATTTCTGGCCAAGTTTCGGCAAGTCGCCCTCGATTTGGCCAATTGCTTCGCCGTACCAAACCATCAGGGCCAATCCCCCCAATATAATAGATCTACAAACCAACATCGCGTTGCCCTCTCCGATGGCCAATAGAGAAGTCCCGCTACTCTTCACAAGACTTTTCCAATTGGCTGATTTGCATCCGGATGATTTCTAAGTCGGGATTGATATCGACAGCAAGCCGAAAGCTCTCCAGCGCCGCCGGTACGTTTTCCAATTGCAAATACGCGTTGGCCATGCCTACGACGGTCAAAAAATGAAAGCGATTCAAAAACACGGTTTCTTGACAGCACTCAATCGCTTCTTCGTATTCAGAAAGAGAGTAAAGGGCAATCGCACGTTGGTTCCACAACTCAGAAAGCTGAGAATTTTTTGTCAGAAGTTTTTCGGAAAGGTTTGCCGCTTGGGCGTAATGGTGTCGCTGGTTCAATCGTGAAATTTTTCGAATCGCGGCTCGTTCGTTGTCGTCGCCATCACGAAACCAAATCTGACGAATCCCATGATCGGCCAACATCCGTACTGCTCGATCACGATCCCTCAAACAGCGGCCTAAAACTTCGTTGGAGCGTATGTCCGACAAAAAGCCTAGGGCTAATGTCGCCGCCCGTCTCGTCATCCGCTGGGATTGGAGTGCCAATTTCTCCAATGTCGCGGTACAATAGAAATTCGACACGGAGTTGATGAACCGCGTGGAGTTTTCATCACGCAAATACTGCTGGTAGTGTAAATCCAGCTTCGGCGTGCGAACTGATTTATCCAGCATTAAATCGACTCCAAACGAATTCAAAAATGTTGCCTTGTAGCGACGTTCTATTGAGTTTAATTACGAGGTCCCGCTTGCTCAACGAACTAAATTTCCGGAAAGCGGAAAATTCCGCGCATGGGCAAGCATTTTGTGACAAATTGCGCAAAACGTGCCGATTGCGGAATTTGGGAGCCCACTTCATCAACCTAACCACGGTTTGGAGCCTACTACTGCTAGCGACAACTTCCCTGTATTCACAACAACCGTTGCGAACGGAAAAACAGTTTGAGCGGTACGCCTGCGAGTTGCCATTGCAGGTCAATTGGTACGGCGGAGAGTTCACGGACCAGATTATTGAGTTGGCGAAACTGCAGCGAATTGGGGTTTGGATTGATCGAGATGTCGATGGCACGCAAATCATCAATCTCGCGGTTCGCGATGCGACGTTTGAACAAATTCTTTGGCTGGCCGCTGAGCAGGCTGAAATCGGAGTCGCGAAACTTGAGGATGCATTTTATCTTGGCCCCAAGCCTCGTGCCGCGCGGCTGCAATTCCAGTTTGATGAGTTGTTGCGGCAGGCGAAGTCCGATTTAAAAGCTCCCGAGATAAGACGAAAACTTATCGCAAAAATTGACCCGAGTTCCCCAATGTTCGCTGAGCCCCAATCTTGGATTTGGAATCAGATGAATGATCGCGGGTTAAACATTATTGGTGCCGAGCAAATTTCGCATGATGTATGGCCGTCCCAAGAGCTTCCGCCAATGCCGCTGATTCAGGCGATTGGACTTTGGACGGTCGGCTTCGACCTTTGGCCATCAGTTGACAATGACGGTTCCATCAGACTTCAACCGCTGGAATTCCCTCAACGCTGGACAACCACCTATCCTGAATTGAAGCACAACACTTCAGGAATTGCCGAGTTGTTGGCCAAGTATCCAGGTGCGGAATGCAAACCAGCTAAAAAAGGCTGCGACTGTTCGGGTGACGAAGAATTTTTTTTGGCGTTGAACCGAAGCTTGGCGTTTTCGCGTTTGCCTGCCAAAAACTCGGCGGAGGCGACTAAATTGTATACGATTTCCACCCAAGCCAGTCGTGGAACGCTGTTGGCATCGATTGCTCAACAACTATCTTTGGAATTCGAATACGGTCCGCAAACCCGCTCTCAACTGGAAGAAGTCATCAAACTTGATGCAAAGGGGGCTGACTTGGACGGCCTTTTGCAACAGGTGACAGCCGGAAGTTCGTTAAAAGTCCAAATCACCGAAAAAAAGTTGACGGTGACAACCAATCAATAACAAGGACTTTTTCTTACAGTTGGCTTAACTGGCTCTAAGAAAAGAACGGCTGTCAACAATAGCCGCTTAAAAGAAAAGAAAAAAAGGCGTCGGGCGGAATCGAACCGCCATGGACGGATTTGCAATCCGCTGCCTAGCCATTCGGCCACAACGCCATGTTTTGATCCCTCAAAAGGTATCTTAATCGACTTTAACGGTCAAGTAGACCAGGAAAAATCAAAAATCTCAGATCGACGAGCAAAACGCTCACCTCCTCTACAATCGGAAGTTTGGCCCGTAAACTTTATGACACATTCCTGGGACCAAGGGTTCTCTGGATGAGACAAAAAAGTAAATATTCTCTCACGTCCCCAGTTAACAACCTAAGCTTTCTTAAACTTCGCCCCTGAAATTGACTCCAGCAACGGAAGGCGCCACGGCCTTCCGGGCCACGAGTCATGTCCGGTCGTTTTCGAATTTTCGGAGACATCCGGCAGAAACGCCCGGGGGGTGGGTTTTAGCCAATTCAACTAAATCTGTCGTCGTGTTAGATCCGAACATGAACCTCCGCCCCGAAAAAAGAATCCGCCACAACTTTGTTTCTTTAGCCACACGCAATCAGTCGATAAATTTCGGCATGACCTTGATGCTTGATCGCGCATTTCAAGCCGACGTTCGTGCCAAACGTTCCGACTCGATTGAAATTCGCAGAACGGTCGAAAAATTTCTAACTGCGGAGCTTTTATTTGGAGGAACTCCCATCGATTACTGGGAATCCTCTGCCAGCCTTCCCTGATAAGTCTGGCGGCGTTCGAATTCTTCTTGAACGGCCAATAACACCGCTGGTTTATCCAAGCACCACGTCGGCCCGATAAAAAAATTGTCCGGTGCGTCGCCGCTAATTCGTTCGACAATCACATGGCTTGGAATAAGTTCCAAGAAATCGACCAGTGTCTTGATGTAGTCCGCTCGGCTCATCAGTTGAACTTCGCCGTTACGAACTTGGTCGGCAAGTGGCGTATTTTCTACGGCATAAAGGTTGTGGATTTTGACCGCATCAAGACCCAAGCGCCCGACTTCACGTGCCGTCTCTAACATGTCTTCATGTGTTTCGCCCGGTAAACCTAGCATAATGTGAGCACAGATTTCAAAACCGCGCCCGATGCTCCGCTCCATTGCCTCAACCATTGCCTCATGGTGATGCCCGCGGTTCATCCAATCCAACGAGCGATCGTGCATTGTCTGCATTCCATACTCAACGGTTAGGTCTGTTCGCGATGCAAACTCTTCCAATAAATCAAGCACATCATCGGGTACACAGTCAGGCCGAGTGCCGATGGACATGGCGACAACCTTGGGGTGGGCCAAAGCCTCGTCGTACATCGCCCGCAATTTTTCGACAGGCGCATAAGTGTTTGTGGCTGGTTGAAAATAGGCGGTGAAATGATCGCAGTCATAGCGTCTTTGCAATCGCTGAATTCCGTCGTTGATTTGTTCGGTTATCGAGAATTTCGGTTGCCGACGACTGGGGCTAAAACTGCGATTGTCGCAGAACGTACATCCCCCAAAAGCTACCGTCCCATCGACGTTCGGACAGGTAAAACCGGCATCAATACTGACCCGTTGGACGCGATGACCATACCGACTTTTCAGAAAATAACGGTAGCTGTAATAGCGCAAACCGTCCCCAAACCAATCAAAAATGGGAAATTTTTCGAGATTGAGTTGGTTCCGGCGTGACATTTTATTGATTATTTCTATACTGCTTAATAAATTTTAAATGTGGTCGGAAGTGGCCAAATTCCACATTTCGCAACCAAGCGCTCTTAGACTTTCAATTTTTTCATCGTCCAGCAATCCGGATTTTAACCATGTATGGTGAACTTGTTCCAGTCGGTGGTGGGGACCCGATCCCTTTGCACAAAAAAAGGCTGCGTATTGGACGACGTGAAGGGTGCGACATTGTGCTTAACTTGGCCAACGTATCCGGTCACCATTGCTTAATGGAAATCGAAGAGGGCTACTGGTTCATCCGAGACCTCAAATCCAAAAACGGCATCAAACTTAACAACAAAAAAATTCTACCTGGAGTCCGACGACGTGTAGACCCGGGCTCAATTATCTCCATTGCCAAAAATAATTTTGAGGTCCAATACGAGCCAGCCGCTTTGGGGGCCTACGGGTCGCCTCCCCAAGACGAATTGCTCGACAACTTGTTTGGAACATCGTTGCTGGACCGAGCGGGTCTGTCCCGCCGCAAGGCAGCCGAAGAAGGGGACGCTGGCGACTAAACTCGCCAGGCCACCAACTTTTTTATTCACTTCCGGTATAGAGCCTATCCCAAAAGGGGTCAGACCCTCTCCGGTTCGGCAACAAAACAACGTAAAATTTCGCTTAGCCTCCAAAGGGTCTGACCCCTTTTGGGATAGGTTTAGTTGTCCGAGTCTGGTCCAGGAGTGGGTCTCGCGTCGGCTTTAAGCGTTCTTCCGAGCCAATCAAAAAAGACACGCTGCCATAGCACCGCATCTTGCGGCTTGGAAACCCAATGTCCCGCTTCTGGGAAATACAAGAATCTCGACGGAACGCCTTGGACTTGAGCGGCGGTGAACGCCTCCATCCCTTGAGTGATCGGCACGCGAAAGTCTTTCTCGCCGTGAATCACAAGAAGCGGTGTTTTCCAATTTCCTACAAACCGATGAGGTGAAAATCGTTGGTAATCACGAGCGATTTCATCACTCTTCCAAAATGGTCCTCCTAAATCCCAATTCACAAAAAACAATTCTTCCGTACTGCCGTACATCGACTCCAAATTGAAGACCCCACAGTGCGAGATCATCGTTGAAAAGCGATCAGCATGATTCCCCATCAACCAATAAACGGTGTAGCCACCAAAGCTGGCACCGATCGCTCCCCGACGAGAACGGTCAATGTAGGGCTCGCGCGAAAGATCATCGGTAGCCGTCAATATGTCTCGCATCGCTTGGCCCCCCCAATCACGACTGATTTGATCGTTCCAAGCTTGGCCAAAACCCGGCAGGCCGCGACGGTTGGGCGCCAATACAATGTAACCTTCCGCCGCCATCAAGTGAAAATTCCAACGCGACGAAAAAAATTGGCTGATTTGACTTTGAGGACCCCCTTGGCAAAAGGTCAACATCGGCCACTTCCTGTCCTCTTCTGGGTCGAAGTCGGGTGGATGAATCACCCAGCAATGAATTTGTTGGCCATCGCTCGATTCGACGAAACGCTCTTCGATCTTAGGCAGTTCAAGATTTGCATAAGCCTGATCGTTGATATGGCTCAAGGCAACCGAGGAACCGTCCAGCAACGACAGTTGCAGCAATTCTGCCGGACGCAACATGCTCTGTTGTGAAACCAAAGCGGATTTGCCGTCTGGAAATAGTTGTAACAAATCCCAGTTGAAACGACCGTTGGTCACTTGGCGAGTCTTTCCCGTGGCAACTTCGATCTCGAAAATCTGGTTGGTTCCGCGAAAAGGGCTAACAAAAAAGACCTTGCTCGAATCCGCCGACCATTGCGGGTGTTGTGCCGTCTGGTCCAGGCTCTCTGTCAACTCGCGCATCGTTTTGGATTCGCGATCGTACAGCATCAATCGATTCTTGTCGGCCTCGAACGAAGCTCGCTCCATCGAATGAAACAACAAGTAACGACCATTTGGCGAATACGAAGGATCATTGTCATAGCCCGGCATATCGGGCGTGAGTAATTCATGGGAACGTTCCTCGACAACCGACTGAACGTAAACTGCTGTGTCGGTCGATTCCGCAGGTCGCTCGGTAATTTTGGTCGTGTAGGCGATCTCGCTGCCATCGGGAGACCAAGCGAATTGCTCGCTGCCGCCAAACGGAGGGACAGGGCAGTTCGCTTTCAGCCCCGCCATTAAATCGCGAGCCGGCCCAGGAACTCCGTCGGCGATCTCGGCAACATGTAAATGAGAATAAGTAAAATCATGCCAACTATCCCAATGTCGATACATCAGACTGTCGATGATTCGTCCCTTCGTGAGCGGCAAATCAGGATACAGATCGTTGACCGTGTCGTCCATTTTGACATTGACTGTAAATGCCATTCGAGAGCCGTCTTTGGAGACCTTTAAATTGGCAACCCCCGTTTCGTATGAAGAAAAAACTTCCAGTGAAGGCTTGGCGACCGTTAAGGTCCAAACTTGGGGCTTTTCAGTTTCTTCTTTAGTCGTCTTGGCGACAACATAGAACCGCTCTCTGTCTCCACTTCCAGCCCATTGCAAATCGCCGAGCACGGGAAGTTTTTGGGCAACCAATGCGTCAGTGCCCGACGTCAGGTCGACGAGGTGCAGATCGTTGCTGCTCGAATTGGACGCCAAATCAAAATTCCGCACGGCGTAGGCCACATGCGTGCCTGAGGAGTTTAAGGCGGCTCCGGAAAAATAGCCGAGGTCCCACAGCATCTCAGCCGTCATACGTTTGTTCTCTTGCCCGCTAATCGTTGAGCCGAAACAAAACGACAAACACAGAACAAAGAGCATTGCTCGACAATAATTTGACTTTCCGAACATAGACGTTTTTACTCCTTAAAGGCATGATCAAATCAACGTCTAAGTATACCAACAAACCCCCTGACTGGGGCAGCAAGGCACTACGACTCCACAACATGCCGCCATTCCAGAGGTGTGCCTCGTTGAATCGCCTCTGTAGCCACGCGTCCCAATATTTTCGCATAATGCCGGGGCTCAAGCCCAAAACCGGGACGTATCGAGCGCACGTTTTCCGCAGTGAAAATCTCTCCCGCCGCAATATCGCGAACCGCGAATAAAGACCTCCGAAACGCCCGATTCTTTTCGTCCGCTTCGCTGGGGCCAAACTTCGACTCCCCCAACACTTGCTCCGCCAATCTTACACTCGACACCATCGCGGCGAACTCTTGTGGTTCGAGTGAAAACGAACTGTCCGGGCCGCCATCGGATCGGGCTAGCGTCAAGTGTTTTTCGATTATCGACGCCCCCAGCGCCACCGCGACCACAGGTGCCTCTAGTCCCATCGAATGATCGGACAAACCCACCGGAACATCGAAACGATTTTTCAATTCAGCCAATGTGCGAAGGTTCATCGACTGGGGACTGGCAGGGTAGGCACTTGTACATTTGAGCAAGGCAATTTGCGTTGTTCCAAGGTCCCGCAATGTATCAACCGCGAGGCGAATCTCTTCCTCCGTTGCCATACCGGTGGAAGCGATCACCGGTTTGCCCGTCGCAGCAACCTTCTCAAGCAATGGAATGTCCACCAACTCAAACGACGCGATCTTGTATGCCGGGACCTGCATGTCCTCCAAAAAATCAACCGCCTCAAAATGAAAGGGCGACGAAAACAGGTCGAGCCCCAGTCGTTCCGCTTCGAGCTTCAACTTCGGTTGCCACTCCCAAGGTGTATACGCCTCTTCATACAAACGATACAAAGTCTTCCCGTCCCAAACCGTTCCTTGCTTGATCTTGAAATGCTCGTTGTCGCAATCGATTGTAATGCCATCGGGATGGTAAGTCTGAATTTTGACGGCATCGGCCCCGCATTCTTTGGCGACCCGCACCAGTTCAACCGCTCGCTCAAAACTTTGGTTATGATTCGCCGACAGTTCGGCAATGATGTACACCGGACAACCACGCCCGATCTCGCGATTGTTGATTGAAATGGTTGCAGACATAGAATTTTTGAAACGAAGAAGACGGCCATCAAAACTAATTTAGATCACTCAAGTTAGCATGGCCGTATTAGAGTTTAGGAGCCCAACCTTGGCAACTTCAAGCCGGCGTCGAAGTCTCCAGCGTCTTCCCAGCGTAACGCCAACGCAGAAACATCGGCAGAACGGCGAGGTTCCCGATCAATCCCCCCAGCATCGCCACTGTGACCAGTAAACCGAAATGCACGGTCGGCAAAAGCGAGGATGCCAACAACACCAGAAAACCTGCCGTCAACGCCAAATTTGCCAAAACCATCGACAACCCGACGCTGCCGTGGGCGCGCCGCAAAGCCTCATACACGTCGCTGGTCTTGCGAAATTCTTCTTTGAATCGCCAGAGATAATGAATGCTGAAATCGACCGATAGCCCCAGCGACACGCTGGCGATCATCGCCGAGGCCATGTTCACTTTCAATCCCCACCAACCCATCGCACCCACAACCAGAACAATCGGAGCGACGTTCGGGATCAATGCCAACACCGCCAGCGTTAAATTTCGAAACGCCCAACTCATCGTGATGAGAATCAAGGCCAACGACAATCCGAAGGTCGTCCACTGATCCGCCAACAAATGCTGCACCAAGTAGACCATCATCACGTAGATTCCAGTTACCTGCGCATCAGGAAAATGCTTCCGCGAAATTCCCTCAACCGTTTCAAGAATCGCCAACTTTTCTTGGGAACCTGGCGCGTGCCCAACTTGCACGATGACGCGAAAGGCCTGAGCATTGCGATTCCATAGTTTTCCCACCAAACCCGGCTCGAAACGCTCAATCGTCGCCAGTTTCGTGCTGTCGGAAATGTTGAGCTGAAACGACGGAAGTGTCGGCA
This sequence comes from Pirellulaceae bacterium, assembly GCA_019636375.1. Lineage (GTDB taxonomy): Bacteria > Planctomycetota > Planctomycetia > Pirellulales > Pirellulaceae > BJ22. The sequence goes on from JAHBXS010000001.1 coordinate 1,215,246, forward strand.
GCCAGCGGTTTGTCCGACCTTCCCGGGGCGGTGTCTCTTCGTTCCGACTTTCGGCAGATTTTCCCGGCATCATGTCGAGAATCTCAGCCACGCTCAACGTTTGGGCGACTCGCGGGTTGAGTTCCAACTCGCGTTGTAATTCACGAAGCCTCCCGAGCGTCTCTTCCATCGGCACCCCCGCGTCGGCAGGAACCGTGAATATCACGTCCAAAGCGTTGATCCCCTCGATCCGTTCCCGTAAGAAATCAAACGACTTGACGATCTGACTCGACTGCCGAAAGTTCTCGTTGAAATCAGTCGCCACTTCGATTCGCGAAATCCCGACGACGCCCCAAATCAAAACGAGGGCGAGGGCCAACAAGAGTCGCCCTGGGTTTTGCTTCACGCTGGCGATCAAACCACCCAGCGCAGCCGTCACGCCCCCCTCGAACCACGCTTCGCCAGGGCGGTCTGATAACAGCCTTGGTAACAACAGCACACACCCGGCCGTCAGCAGAATCGTCGCTGCCAACACCATCCCCGACCCGATCGACATCATCAGCCCGAAATTTCGCACCGGGCCAACGTGCGAAATCTGCAACGCCGCGAACCCCAGCAGCGTCGTCACGCATGTCCAAAAAATCGCCGGTCCAACGTGCGTCAGCGTCTTTCGCAACGCTTCAACCGCTTCCGCCGACTGACGCTCTTCGCGGTACCGGACCGTCAAGTGGACGACCGTCGCAACTCCGATCACCGTCACCAGAGCAACCAATGGCGAACTGACCATCGTCATTTGCAAGCCACTGATTTGCAGTGCTCCTTTGGTCATTACCACAGCCAACTGGACTACCAACAAAGGCAACAGCACCCAACGGAGATTCTTAAATAGAACGAGGATGACCAACGTCAAGATCAACGACGACGCGAGCCCCAACGTCACACCGTCTTGTTCGAGCACCGTGAAGACCTCATCGACCAAAACCGGCCCGCCAGCCAACATCGCCACCGGACGGTGCTCAAGGCAGATTTTACGCAACTTGGCCAAGGCACTTGCTCGCGTTTGAATTCCCGCGTCAGGATCATCCCGTTCCAGTTCGACCCATAAAATCGCCGACTCACCAGAAGCGGAAACCAAACGCTCACGATAAAGCCGACTGGAGACGAGCTCACCGCGAAGCGTGTCAGCCGAAACGGCCCCTTGCTCCAACTGCTGCAACAACGTTCGCGAATCGAGAGGGGCGGACGGTCGCCGAATTTGGTTCAGCGAAACGACTCCTGCAACCCCAGGAACGGCCAACAACTCATCGTGCAATTGTTGTAGCCTTGCCAGCCCCAGTTCCGAAAACAGTTCGGGATCATCGTAGGCAACGATCGTCGTTTCAGCGTTGCCGAACCAGTCATGCACTTGCTGATAACTGACATATCGCGGATCGTCGACCGGAAACATACTTTCGATACGCCGGTCAAAGCTCAATTTCTGGGCCGAACTCCAAGCGAACCCAAACAGCACTGCGGCCAGTACCAGCCACCCAACCCGCCAGCGAATAAGGGAATCAACAAGCGTGGTTACCATAGATCGCATCAGGAAAGCACGAATTCTTTTTTCAGCCAGGCTTGCATGAAGTCTTCATTGCTGGGTAGCAAAGGATGAAAGGCCAAAAATTCAGCGGGCCGACACCAACCCCACCATTCGACCTCTTCCATATTCGGTACGATTTCTTGGGCCTCGACCACATCGACTTGCCACCAGTTCAATTCGAACCCCGACCGCGTTCGGCTGACCCATAATTGTCGCAATGGGGTCACGTCCAGGGTCAACTCCTCGCGCATCTCGCGAACAATCGCTTCTTCGCAGTTCTCGCCGGGTTCGATTCCTCCGCCGGGGAAACAGTAGTGGCCGGGAGCCCGCACAAATTGACTACGCCGAATCACGAGTAACCGTGGTCCCTGCAATGCGACTGCCACCACCGCTCGACGAGTGGGAGTTGGGGCAATTTCGGGAGTCCAAGTTGGCTCTGACATGAATTTTCTGTTTACTTTTTGAGGCTGGCGTCGATCATTTGCCGTAATGCCCGCGGGTCGTATTCGCTGGCGACTTTGATCCTTAAGAGCGGAAAATCTGCCGACTCAAACGCTTGCTCTACAAAGGCATCGCGTTCTTGCCGGTCCTTCCGCTCGTGAGTGGCGTCGTCAAGTTCGATGGCGAGCATCGTCTCCAACGTTCCGGGATGGCACAACACAAAATCAATATGTTTGGCGATGATTCGATTGAGCCACGTCCGTTTGTTGGCCGTCTCTTCAGCCACCCGCAACAAATCGGCGATCCTCACCATTGAAAAAATCAACAGGTCTCCTTGGACCGCCTGCTGCAACGAGCGAAAAAACTTAATTTCGGCATTGGTCATCATACGACCACGGGACCGGTACGGCAACCGACGCGTACCGCTGTACATCCGCACCAAGAACAGGGCGGCTAAAAACATGGCCAGAACGACAAAGAACAGCCAATGGGACTCCAAAATTTGCAACATCGCTTGCCAACATCCCCTGGGACATCTCCCGCCACGAACACGATCCCCCCAAGATACCGCTTCACGACAAACCGCCCAATAGGAATGTGACCTGTTTAGTCAGCGTCACTCAACTTTTTAGCAAAAAGGAAATACGTGTCGTTCAATGGGCTTGCAAGTGCTCGCCATTACTCCAGATTGCAGCCAAATCATCGATTGCCTTAATGAACTCACTCTTGCCAGCCTGGTATCCTTCCGACGAAACGGCATGCCTTAAAGCTAGTTCTCGTTTCAAATCTGAATACTTGGCGGCCCACTCTGGATGCATATTCATGAAGTCTCGGAAGACAATGTGACGGTTCACATGTGGACTGCCTTGAGGAAACACATGGGCGTGGTAGGTGCGGGTTCCAAACCGATTGGCTTTGCGAAAATAACGACGCGTTGGAATTCCGTATTCACCCATTGCCTCATAGCCTAGTCTCCGCAAACTTTCGTTGCATTGATCCACCAGACGGATGTCGGCGACTTCAATCAGCATGTCGATAATGGGTTTCGCCCAAATGGTCGGTATCGCTGTACTGCCAATGTGATGAGCCGTTTTTGCGTTAGCCCCCATCGCGCACACTATCAAGGTAGATTCTGCATTGAACATACCAACCCATTTGGGGTCGTGTGGTTGAACAACAACTTCCATTGGCATTACTTACTAGTCCATTCAAAGAAATACGATTTCAATTTCCGGGTCTAACGGTGATTTTTGTTGACTGTTTCGTTATCCTCTTTCGGCAAGCGCGCTGTGCCATTTGGCAACAAGCAATTGAGAGTCATCATCGCCGAATTCACTGAGCATTTCCATAAAGCGGTCCATCGCCTGGCGTCCATAAATCGGTTGAATGGTTAGAGTTTCTTTGGCAAAGGGCTTTCCCGGTTTGAGTCCGGCGGCACGAATCATGCGTCGAAGTTCGGCAAGCTCGCGCTTGGTCGAGATGGCCAGTCGAATTTCGTACCCCATTTTGTACGTTCGCGACTCCGCCTTTCGACGTTCGAAGTTTGGAATTCGCACACAACCACCATGTTCGAAGACTTGAACAAGGTATTGACCTGGTCGTCTAGATTTTGAATTTTTTGCGGGCATTGCAGAGCAAATCAGTTAATTAATTTTTGGTTGGAATCGTTGAGGACTCTAAACGGATAACCAAGGCGAACGAGGCCACCACTGCCGTAACACGCTGATTGCAATTGTCGCGGCGTCGGCGGACATATACCATAGAGTGATTTGTTGACTGTTCACAAGCCTCTGGTTTCATTTTAAGCGATGGATTTGGTTATGGGAATCTCCTCGTACAGCATTGATTGCGCGGATTGGCCGAAGACCATTACCTCACTGGACTCGGATCAAGCAAACACAAGCATTCTTTTTTTTGAATGCTTTAATGCTTCGGCACGTTTGGGATTCGCAGCAAACAAAGCGCCCTTGATGTTGTATACCTTTTTTGGGTGCAGAGTTAGCGATCGCCGCAAGGCAGAAAACGACCCTCGCGAATTGGACAATCGAGGTCGCCGAAGGAACGCCAAGCACCTGACCATTGTTGATCTGTTAGAGCATGACGTTGGCCGACTGTCACTCGGTGTTGGCCGCAACAACGCTAAGCGGAGAAACGCGGACATCGACGCCCCAACTGAAGGCCCAGTGGTCGGGCACGGCGGATAGCGACTCGAAAAGGCCCGGGGCACTGCTGAAGTTTTCGGAAATGACGCCATCCTGGACTAGGCTAAGCTGATAGGGAGCATGATGAACGATGCCCGTCCGCAAAACCTCGCGTCGATCAACTGCAAATAATCGATACCGCTCTACCAAAAAATGCTCCAACGTGCCGGGTTCGGCTGGCGCGGCGTGTTGCGGATTCGGCAAACGGACCTGTCCTTGGTAGGCAATTCTCCGATCAATTCGCCGTCTCCCGCTGTATTCAATCACTTTTCCCGCAGAACCATCGTCCGTTACCTTCAGGCTCAGGTCGCTGTGCCAATACGAAGGTGCCAAACCTTTCGCGCGACCCCGACCGCCAAACGAGAGTTGGCGTCTAAACTAAAGAACCAAACACCTTCCCGACCCTCGGAATCAACCACGTAGGTTCTCAAGTTTGTTTCCAAAAACCAAGAGATTCCCGGAATCGGGGGAGACCACCAGGGGCGGATTTTCTCCATTGAAAACGGCACTAGACCAAGCCAGCCCGTCCCGTCATATTCCAAAACACGCAAAAACGGCGGCAGCAAGGCTTGGATTGTTTCCGCTGAAACTCGCCAATGAATAAAGGTCAAACAAGTCCATTTCTGGAATCCCGCCGTGCGCCGATCGTACAACCCCTGATTGGCTACCTTCGAAACACTCAGCTGGTTCATTCAAAAAGTCCTCGATGAAAACTCATTCCCTTTCGTCGGTCGCCCAAGACCAGATGCCCTGGCATCAACTCGCATTCGTCAACTTAAATCGAATAGCGCCGAGACGCCCCAAGCGGGTCGAGAGAGTCGAACTTATTACCTCTACCCACAAAACTCGGGCTTCCGTTTAGATCACACTTACGATGTGAGCACGAATCCAGTCTGCCATTGGTTGGACATCGATTTGTCGTTCGGCCAGTTTCATTATCGCTTGATATTTTTCCTCATTCGAGGCGACCAAGTTGTAGCCGTTAAGCAAAAGAAAGGTTCGGCAGACGACAAGACTTGTCCTTTTGTTGCCGTCAAGAAAAACTTGATTGCATGCGATGGCAAATGCGTACTGAGCTGCCAAGGCTGCGATGTCAGGATTCGGGTTTCCGTAAGCAAACAAATTTTTGGGGCTGGCGAGAGCGGATTCCAGACCGTTTCGATCACGTAGACCGTCGAGACCTCCATGCTCTGCAAGTTGAGCAGAATGGATTGCCAAAGTGACATCGAGTCTGATCCACTGCGGCTCGATCATTTAGACAATGCTCTCAAAGCGTCACGATCTTCGCGCATCACCTTCTCAGCAATTTCCATTTGTTTCTGAAATTCAGGATCGTAGGGTGTTAAGCGAATACCATCGACCGTCTCTTGGACAAACAAAGTATCTCCTTGTGACACCCGCAATCGGGCAATCAACTCCTTGGGAAGAACCAAACCTAAAGAATTGCCGACTTTTCGAATTTTTATGGTGGTCATTGCCTCGCTCCCATGCACCCACAATTGTAATAACATTTGTTGCCACAATAGTATACACTCAGATTCGGCATGTAAAGCAAGAAATTTGAGTTTTTCGGTGTGGCACGTCAATCGTTCCAAAAATCATAACAAAAAACGTGCAAAAAGAACGTAAAACCCTACAACGTCCCAAAACTCGCGGGAAGACCTTGCCAATTACGAAAAACTCCCCATGTTCGGCAAATTTTTAGCTGAACATGTGGCCTCTTCGGGTTTAACGGCTGCAATTTGTGAGTGTAAGTTCAGCACCATTCGTTCCGCACGGTATCCGCCAATCCATGCATCAAACACATATTTCAGCAGCGCAGAGAGATGTAGACCAAATGTTGAGCCTAATAAAAAAGCGACATAGAGGGAGATTTTGTTCGCGTTTCTGAAAACCACGTCATTCGGATCAGACAATATTCCCGCAATCCAGAACATCGAAGCGACGGTCCCAATGAGCATTAACCCCAAAAAAGGCAGAATAACTCTTCGCCAACGATCCCAAAATGCGATGGCATTTGCAGCATTGTTGATGAACTGGGCGTCTGTTTTTCGGAATCGGTTCAACATCGATTTGTCTCGCGGCCAGCGGGTTGTCAGGGCAAATGGTGTTCGCTCTCAAAAATCACTTCTTGAAAAAATTCCAGTTGCATTTCGCCCGCATGCTGTACGGTACCTCCAAGTCAACGCCACGTGGGCAAAGAGTAAACTCTGCTCAGCGGCACTCCTCACCCAACAGCAAAACATCCTGCTTTGAATAGAAAATGTCCGAGCGAAGCACGTACTTGGCTCCAGATTTTACGGGCGTTCCTTCATGCCAGCGTTCGTGCCGAAAAAGTAACGCTGTGCCAGTCGCTGGCATTACGACGAATTCCACTTTCTCACGCCGCCCGTTCAACTGGCGGTAATCGAGAAAGGTCGTCGATCCGCCTTCACAATCATCGTTGAGGTAAATCAAGTACGACAGTTTGCTCGTTTTCCCTGCAGCGTTGGTGACGGCACCGTCCTTGTGGCGTTTGAATTGTTGCCCCGGAACGTAACGGTAGACTCGCAATTGAGGATCAACGCCGCAAGCCCGTTGCTCATCGAGCACGGGCAAGAAAGTGTGTATCCGTTCCCACATCTCGCTGGCCAATTCGGAGTCGTTGAAATTCACGCGATCATTGTTGCGAATGTGAGTCATCATTTGCGGACCGCTTGCTGTCTTCACCGAAGCGGCCTCAAAACCAATCGCTTCGGCGCGAAGAACCAGATCGTGACACTCCTCAGGGGAAAAAATGTTCGACACCGTAAAGATATCATCGTCAATGATTTTGACTTGGCGAGTCATTTATTGATAAGTGTTTGGTCACGAATCGGGTAACCGTTCAAGGAATTAGGGGGCGTAAAAAAATGGTTTAAGTTTAAGTTTAAGTTTAAGTTTAAGTTTAAGTTTAAGTTTAAGTTTAAGTTTAAGTTTAAGTTTAAGTTTAAGTTTAAGTTTAAGTTTAAGTTTAAGTTTAAGTTTAAGTTTAAGTTTAAGTGCCAACTTTAACTTAAACTCAAGCCTGTATCCCCCCTAATTCTAACAACTCCATAATCCGTTATCGAATTGGCGGTCAGAAGCAACCGTTGTCAGTTTGGGGCTGAGAGGGGAGGATGCTAGCTTGTGGGTGGGGATTTGGTGGTTTTCTAAAGGTTGTGAAGAGGGCTGAAGTGCAAATTTTTTGGTTTTTTGATTGATCTTGGCGGAAAACTCGAATTTCCCTAAAGTCCCGACGCTGTGACGTAAGGCGAAAGACCAAACGGTCAATGTTTGCTCGCGCAGTGATCGTTCTTCTCATCGTGTTTAGGCCCGAAAATTATGGCAATTGAATGCAAATGAAAGATGCCAACACACGATTGGTGAATTACCAAAACAAAGGTGACAACATGGTTTTCCGCTTGCCAACTTCAATGCTGCCGTGGATCGGCATTTTGATGGTCGTGGTCTGCGCTACCTTCAGTGCCGGATGCCGAATGGCGGCTCGCAATCATAACTGCGCTGGAGTGAATTATTTTCAATCCGGTCAGATGACAGCGGCGATCAATGAATTCCAACAGGCTCTGGCGCGGGACCCCCAAAACGCTGACGCTTACTACAATCTCGGTTCGGCCTACTACCAACTGGCGAAACAAACCAACAATCCTCAAATGGTTCAACAATCGGAGCAGTTGCTGCGACAAGCGATTGCACTTAACGAACGTCACGTCGAGTCACATCGAACGCTCGCGGTATTGCTCAGTGAGACGGGTCGTTCGCGTTATGCTTTTGATTTGCTAAACGCTTGGCAACGCCGGAATCCTTACGCGGCTGACCCGTTAATCGAACTCGCTCGACTCAGCGACGAGACGGGGGATGTCAATCGAGCGGGCGAATACCTAGCTGACGCTTTGCGAATCGACGGCTACAACCCTCGCGCTCTGAAGGCGATGGGGCGTGTGCGGGAGCAACAAGGCCAATTGCATTTGGCCATGGAAAATTACATGCGGAGCTATCAGCGGGACAATCGCCAAACGGACTTGGCCCAGCACATCCAGCAACTGCAAGTCCGCCTCGCCAGTGCGAACCCTCAACAGCCAAGCTGGAACGGAGCAAATACCTCCTCTCCCTTACGCTAATGGGCTAATGCAGAAATTGACTTTCTCAACTACAATTTGGCTTTAACTCTCAGACCGCGGAGAGCGACGAGTCCTTTTTTCCTGCGAAATTCACACGATGCGAGCAATCCTGGAGACTGAACAAAAGGTCCGCGAGGGATACGAGCGCGCTGCGGGGCAAGTCCAAGAAGAATTAAACGGCCTCAACACGAAATGGCGAAACATCGGCTATCTTCGTGGAGGGAGTTTTTTTCTGGCCCTCGCTCCGTTGCTCGGAGCTGTGATCGATTTTGGCGAGTTGGGGAACGTGTGGTGGTGGTTGTTTGCGGGTGCGGTGGCCCTGTTTGTGGGGATCGCCGGTTTTCATGAAACCATCGCCGACAGAATTCGTCGACAGCGGCTGGTATTGAAAATGCAACAATCGAGCCTAGCGCGATTCGATCGCCGCTTGGCTGACTTGACGGACCCCATCGTCGATCCCCTCGCAGAATATCAAGCAGTCAGTCGAGACCTGGATTTGTTTGGTCCTCATTCTCTGTATCGCCTGCTTGGGACGACTCGTACACCGATGGGGATTGAGTTGCTAACGAATTGGTTGCTGGTACCCAGTGACGCGCGGGAGGTCGGTGAACGCCAGCAAGCGGTTGCGGCACTCAAAGACCAACACGACTGGAGGCAGCGATTTTCGCTCCTGTGCGAACGTCTTGCTGCCAGCCAACGAGGGCCGAGTCATTTCGTGGCTTGGTGTCAGTCGGCGGATTGGTTTTCCAAACGTGGATGGGTTTTGTGGCTGTCGCGAGTCGCTTGTGTGTTGATTTTCGCCAGTCTTCTGCTAATGCTCCCTGGTTGGCTACCGTTGCAGGTTGGCTTTCCGTTGTTGTTGGCGGCAGCGCTTGTTAATTTCTTCCTGAGCGTGGCATTCGCCGGATCCATTCACGACGAGTTCAATCAAATCTCCTCGCGACACGAAGAGACGGCGTGTTACCAAACGCTGTTCGGAGAAATCAAGAATTGCCCGGCGACGAGTCCAAGGCTGGAGGCCCTGCGAAGCCGCCTATTTGGGACCGGTGACATCGCGCGGGGGATGGAGTCGTTGGGACGGTTGGTGTGGTGGGCGAACTTGCGGCGCAATGGTGTGCTCTTCTTGTTCTATATCGCGTTGCAACTGATTTTCTTCTGGGACGTGCATGTTTTGTCGTGGTTGGAAAAGTGGAAACAACGCTTCGGCGGCCATGCTCGGCAGTGGTTTTTGGACTTGGGGCAATGGGAAACACTGGTAGCCCTAAGCAAGTTCGCGGCGGATCACCCTGAGTGGGTTTTTCCCAAAGTGTTCGACAAAGGTGTGCAGCCGCAAGTGATTGAGGCGCAGCAGTTGGGGCATCCACTCCTCCCTCAAGACCAGCGAGTCGACAACGATGTCAAGCTCGGGCCCGACGGCACTTTTCTGTTGGTGACCGGTTCGAACATGTCCGGGAAAAGCACGTTGTTACGCAGTATCGGTTTGAACGTGACGCTCGCCCAACTGGGAACGGTGGTTTGTGCGCGGTCGATGTCGTTGCCTTGCCTCGTAATCGACACGAGCATGAGGATTAGCGATTCGTTGGCGGCGGGCGTTTCGTTTTTTATGGCAGAGCTGCAACGGCTCAAACAAATCGTCGATCACTCGCGCACGCGGCAGGAAGACGCCCAGCGTGGGCATTTGTTTTTGTTGGATGAAATTCTGCAAGGGACCAATTCTCGCGAGCGACAAATCGCGGTGGCTCAGGTCGTTCGGCAACTTGTTGATCAGCATTCGATTGGGGCGATCTCAACACACGATCTTGAATTGGCCGATGTGGGCTCGTTGGCAAAAATTTGTGATGTGGTGCATTTCACGGAGTCTTTTGAAGAACGTGATGGGCGCGAGACAATGACGTTTGACTATCTCATGCACTCGGGGGTCGCTCCGACGACAAACGCATTGAAGTTGCTAGAACTCGTCGGCCTTGGGCAAGTGAAGTCGGATTAAACGATCAAGTCGTCAACGACGTGGCCGTGGACGTCGGTCAGGCGGAAATCGCGGCCTTGGAAACGATAGGCAAGTTTCGTGTGCTCGAATCCTAACAGATGCAACATAGTCGCTTGGAGATCGTGAACGTGAACGGCACCGGGAGCAAAATGGTGCTTGCTCGGTTCGATCGGATTCCCGTCGGCGTCGGCGATGTTGTAGCCGTATTCATCAGTTTGCCCGTAGGTTCCGGGGCGCACGCCTCCACCGGCCATCCACAGTGAGAAGCAACGCGGGTGGTGATCTCGACCATAATCGCCGTTCCCCATCGGGCCTTGGCAATACGCCGTTCGCCCAAATTCGCCCCCCCAAACGACGAGCGTGTCGTCGAGCATCCCGCGTTGTTTTAAGTCGGTGACAAGCGCAGCCGAGGGTTGATCCGTCAATTTCGTTTGGTGCCGAATTCCGCCCGGCAAACCTCCGTGATGGTCCCAGCCTTGATGATACAACTGCACGAAAGGAACGCCACGTTCCAGCAGTCGCCGCGCGAGGAGGCAATTCGCGGCGTAGGTCCCCGGCTTTCGCGCATCTTCGCCGTACAGATCGAAGGTCGCTGCCGGTTCGTCGCTGAAGTCCACAATGCTGGGGACGCTTTTTTGCATCTTAAAAGCTAATTCATACTGCGCGATGCGGGATTCGATTTCGGGATCGAGTTCTTGTTCGAATTGCAGTTGATTGAGTTCGGACAAACGGTCGAGCATGGCTCGTCGCCCTGATTGGCAAATTCCATCGGGGTTGGAGAGGTAAAGGATTGGGTCCTTGCCGGAGCGAAACCGTACGCCTTGATGACGCGAATCCAAAAAGCCGCTCCCCCACAGGCGCGCGTACAGCGGCTGGTCCCCTTGTCCCGCCGTCACCAACACCACAAACGAAGGAAGATCATCGACGACATTTCCCAAGCCATAACTCAACCAAGCACCGAGCGATGGACGACCCGCGATTTGCGAACCGGTTTGGAAGAACGTAATTGCCGGGTCGTGATTGATCGCTTCGGTAAACATCGAGCGGACGACGCACAGTTCATCGGCGACCGAGGACAAATGCGGCAGGAGTTCGCTAAGCCAGATTCCATTTTTTCCATGTTGTGAAAATTTAAACGGTGAACCGACCAGCGGAATCGACGATTGATTGCTCGACATGCCGGTCAAACGTTGGCCTTTGCGGACATGAGCGGGCAATTGTTCGCCATGCTGGTCGTTCAGGAGTGGTTTGGGGTCGAACAGTTCATGTTGAGCCGGTCCGCCACTTTGGAACAAGTAGACCATCCGTTTGGCTCGGGGCTTGAGAGTTGGCAGCGAGGGCTGGTGCAGCGATGATTGGCTGTGTCGTTGATCATTGGCCGAGGAAAACTCTCGTGACAAACGCCACGCGAGGGCACCTGCCCCAAGCCCAGTTGCTCCGCGCCCAAAGAAATGCCGCCGAGTGAGTTTGGAGAGTTGATTTTCTTGCGATCCGGGAAAATTCGTCATGGGTCCTCTTTCCTAGCGTTTCATCAGTGCGGCATCGCTGTTAAAAACTGCTTGAGCGACCACTGCCCAGGCAGCCAAAGTGATTTGGCGTTCTTGATCGAGTTCAACGACCGGGATCAAGCTGCTACCAATCGACAGCATCTGAGTTGCGTTTTCGGGCTGCGTTGAAAACAGCGCCAACTGTTCGCGAAATAATTTCCCAAGAATGGCAACTTCAGCGACCGTCGCCGGTCTGCCACAAACGGACATCAGCATTTCGTTGAGCATCGTGTCGGTTTCTTCCAGGGAGTTCGTTGCAGACAAGCGCCAAGCCAAATGAACTGATGCCTCGACAAATTGCGGATCGTTGAGGGTCACAAGAGCTTGGACCGGCGTGTTCGTTTGCGGGCGAGAAACGGTGCAGACCTCGCGTGCTGCGGCGTCGAGTGCCGACATGTTGGGGAGGGGGGCCGTCCGTTTCCAGACACTGTAGAGTGACCGACGGAAGAGATCATCCCCTTGGCTTTGTGAATAGCCCGGTGACATCGAGTTATTTTCTCGCCATAGGTCCCCCGGTTGATAGGGGCTGACCGGAGGACCGCCGTTTCGATCTTTCAGCAGTTGGCTGGCCGCCAGAGCGAGGTCGCGAATTTGCTCGGCGGACAATCGGGAGGCAGGCCCCCGCGCGAGCCATCGGTTGGTCGGGTCGGCCTCGCGCAGTTCGGCAGAGCAACGTGAGTCTTGTCGATAAGTCGCCGACAATGCGATTTGCCGACAAAGACGTTTGACATCCCAACCGTGCTCGACAAAATCGCGAGCCAACCAATCCAGAAGTTCCGGATGAGTCGGTCGGGAACCTTGAACTCCGAAATCCCCTGCCGTCTCGACAATCCCGGTGCCAAAAAAGTTTTCCCAGATTCGATTCACGGCCACGCGAGCTGTTAAAGGATGATCTGGGTGCGTCGCCCACTGAGCCAATCCCAATCGATTTCGCGGTGCGTCGTCGAGGAAAGGAAAAAAGCCCTTGATCGTCGTCCGCTCGACGAGACGTTCCGGCATCCGTGGAGCATCGTAGTCGCCCCGCTCCAGGACATACGTCGGCGTCTCTCCTGGAAGTTCTTCCATCACCATGAGTTCAACCATGCCGTCGTTGTTCATAATCCGAGCCCAGCGGGCGTTGCGAACGGCTTGGCGCGCGGTCGTTAACGGCTCATCAACGCGGGTGAGATAGTGATCGAGCTGATCGGAAGTTTCTGCGTTCTGCCAAAATTCCGCCCAATCACCTCGGTTCATATCGTGCCGAACCTCCAATCGGCTCAATCCAAAATCGTATACCCGCAGGTCGTCGACGATCCCTCCAGCGAGTCCGACGCTGCGAAACCGTTCCCCCACATGCAACTTCGCTTCCGCATGGACGTTTTTGTAAATTCGATCGCGCACGATTTGGGTTGACGGTTCGCCGTTGATGTACAGAGAGATTCCGGCGGCTGTCAAGGTGCCGTCGTATGACACGGTGATATGTTGCCAAGCGTCTGGTGTCAGTTCCAACGTTGATTCGACCGTCAGCGTGTTCCCCGGCCAGAATCGTACAAAGCTAAAAAACAATTTGCCTTCGCGAATCGCCAGTAGTGGGCCGGAAAAACCGGCATCGGTCCCGGTTTGCTGATGAAAAATGATTGCTTCGCGCAAACCGGCTGGAACCCGGAGCCACATCGAGACAGTGAACGGTTGGTGCAAGGAAAACGGAAATGCGTCGATCTCCAGTTGATCGTCACCGCTAAACCGAAGCCCCTGTCCCGTCTTGCCTGGGACAGTAGGATTCGCGGCATTGGTTCGAGCCACCGGGGATTCGCCGCCTGACGCAGCAAATTGATGTTGTTCGTTGCGATTTTCAAAGTCGAGAACAATGCGGGGTTGCGGTTCGGCAGGAGTCTCCCCTTGTTCGAGACAAGTAGCGAAACGAGTTTTTGCGTCCACCGTTTCTTTCGCGAATCGCTCCAAGGCAACTTGCAACTCCTGCTCGATTTCCGCATCGCGCTGACGTTGCGATTCGTTCGGCAAGAGCATAGAAGGTGTCGGGACCCAAGGGGAATTGTTGTAGAGGCCGTGTTCATCAATATGATTGAAAAAGCTCATGAACTGGTAGTAATCCCGCTGCGAGATGGCATCGAATTTATGGTCGTGACAGCGGGCGCATTCGAGTGTCAGTCCCAGGAATACGGTTCCAAAAGTGTGAACGCGATCGGCCGCATATTCGGTGCGCCATTCGAGATCGATGCTTCCCCCTTCGTTCGTCTGGCGATGCAACCGATTGAAGGCCGTCGCGATGCGTTGGTCTACCGTCGGCTCGTCCAATAAATCCCCGGCGAGTTGCCAAGTTAGAAACTGATCGTACGGCAGATTCTGATTGAAAGCCCGCACGACCCAATCGCGATAGGGCCACACGGTGCAAAGCATATCCGACTGGTAGCCATAAGAATCGCCATACCGCGCGACGTCGAGCCATTTCGTGGCAAAATGTTCGCCAAAAGCGTGACTGGCCAAAAGCCGATCGACAACCCGCTCGTGAGCATCCGGTTTTTCATCGGCAAACAAATCGCGAATATCGGTCGGGGTAGGGGGGAGGCCGGTCAAGTCGAACGAGACACGACGCAGCCAGCGGAAGCGATCGGCTTCGGCACTCGGTGTCAGCCCCATTTCCTGAAGCCCTTGCATCACAAAGCGATCAATCTCATTGTTTGACCAATCGTCGTCGGTCTTTTCTGGCACAGGAATTTTCACCGGTAGTGGTTGCCAAGACCACAGCGGCTCGTAGTGGGCCCCTTGGCGAATCCATTCCTTGACGAGTTCAATTTGCTCAGCGTTCAACGCCGGAATGTGTCCGTCGTGCGGGGGCATTTTCAAGCCTTCATCGTCGCTTTCGATTCGCTCGATGATCTCGCTCCGCTCCGGATGCCCCGCCCAAATCGCTCGGTTGTCGTCGTCGCTGGGGAGGGGACCGAGGGCTTCGTCGGCAAGATCCAATCGCAAACCCGATTCGTTAGTCCCCTGATCGGGCCCGTGGCAGAGGAAGCAATGATTGGACAGGATCGGCAAGATATCCCGTTGAAAACTGATGGCCTTTGACCCGTCAATGTCTTGGCCTTTTAATGTTGCCGCGCAAACGATCAGGGCGTTGACTAAGCAGAGCACCGATATTTTAAAATACAGTTTCACCAATTCATTCCGTTATCAACGTTTCGCTGGATAGCCTGGAGTTCTGCGATCGCTTCGATGTCCTTGGGACGCCCGGAGGCAATTTTTAACTCAATCAGTTTTGGTAGAGAGATAACCCGCGATTTAGCGCCAAAAATTTCGATTTCTTTCGAATACTTTTCCAGAGTTTCCCAAGTACCATTTCCTGGAACCTCGGCCAACAAATCGATGTCACCAATTTGTGTTATGAGTGTAAAATTCAGTCCGCTTTCGAGGGTCTCGAGATCAAACCGAAAGGGCAAGCCGGGTGGGACTCCACGCAAGTAAGGAGCAAATGGTTGCAAGGCAGACACCAAACGCTCCATGTTTTCACGCGATCGCCGATACACGACATCGACATCGACGGTGGCGCGAGACGAACCGTGAACGACGGCGGCAAGTCCTCCAATTAGGATAAACTCAACTCCCGCCCGTTCGAGTTCAACCAATAGGTCTCGAAAGCCATTCTCGGTCATGAGTCATCGGCTCCGGATTCAGGTTGAGTTTGGGAGGCTGCCTCGTTGGCTCGCATCCGCTGGCCGGCGCGTTGGAGTTCGAAAAAGAGTTTCATCGCTCGTTCGAATTTTTCCATGCGTTGGCTGGGGGTGAGTTTGAGGTTTTCACGAATCAACGTGAGATCGAGCCCCTGCATGTAGTGTTCGTAGACTTCTTTCACGATTTTGATGCCTTGAGGGTTGAGGATTCGCGGAGGACAGGTTGCCAACCTGGCCTACGTTCATTCAATTATAAACTTCAAACCATAACGCGGGGGCGTGTGAAATGGTCGGTTTTAGGAACAATGCCGAAATGTTCGACGCGAAGTGAATAGTGTTTGTTGAACCAGTGAGAAATTTCTGCTTCAAAATCCGTGACCAAATCCTGTGCCGAATCGCTCGAATTATTGAGCCCCACGCAAAGGGTCCTCGCCTCAGCGGGGCCTTGCCATTCATTGTCCCGGATCACAAACCTGCCCCCCTTCATGACGATCGACGGCATTTGGAACATTTTTTCGATGTCAGCGTCGGGCGTATAGACCGTAATGTCCGCATCGGCACTCGGGCCAAGATGCCCCTTGTGCTCAAGCCCCAACAACCGAGCGGGACCGGCTCGGGTGATGATCGCGATTTCGGAGAGGGTGTATTCTCGATTGAGGCTGGCGATATCGCTTCGTTCACGCAAGGCAACAGGCATTTGCTCCAACATTTCACGGCGACGCTCGCTGCTCATTAACAAGGCCATCAGTTGCGGGTAGGCTTGGAAACTTCCGCCGTTGGGATGGTCGGTGCTGAGAGCGATTTGCCACGGATTGCGGACCTTTAAAAACCACTTCAGCCCCGCGCTCCACTGCACGGCATTCAGCAAATTTTGATTGCGGTACTCGATGGGCGAAATCCCGCAACCCGATTCGATTTCCGTGTCGCCAGAAAACCATTTACGGCGGTTGAGTTGGCCGAGAAAATGTCCAAGCGGTCCGTCACCGGTGAGACTAATTGTCTTGTCGAAAAGAACCTGCCCCACATCGACGCTAAGTTGTGGATTGGCGTTGAGTTGATCGACAAGTTCATCGACTCGCGCGGTAATGTTCTCAGGTGAATCGCCACCGTAGCTGTGAAACTGGACATGAGCGAGGTGAGCCTGCATTCCGCCGATGATGCGCATCGTTTCCAGCGTGGTTTGCCAATTGCCGGGGAAGCCCAGATTGTTGCAATGCAGATGGACCGGATGCGGCAGCCCAGCCGAGTTGGCCGCCGCCGCGAGCGTCTCAATCATTCGTCGAGGAGTGGTGTTGAAACCAACGATGGGCAAGTCCAAGTCGCTGGTCGTGCCATGCCGACCGGCCTTCCAGTTTTCTACCCCACCAGGGTTAACCAACTTCGGAGCGAATCCGCCACAACGTTTCAACAGCCATTGCAAAAATCGAGTCGCTCCAGCAACATCACCTCGAGCGGATCGTTCCAGAAGGTAATGATGATTTCCGACCAGAACAAAGAACCCCACGTCAAGTCCCGCGAGATGCTCGAGCTCATGGTGAACATGCCGCGCGGCGAGCGGGGTGATCGCGGCGTCCATCACTGTGGTGTAACCCATCGCGAGATAACGTTGGGCCGCCTCGGCAAGTGTCGGGAGGAGGCGTTGGCCGCGAGAATCAATTCGGTCGTCGTCAGAGAAAGACGTAAACAATTCGGGGCTCATCCTCCGGGCCATGCCGATTTTTGGCCCGACAAGATGAGAGTGCATATCGACGCCGCCCGGAAAAATCAATTTGCCGGCAACATCAATTGACGCGAATTCGGATTTAACCGAATCAGGGGGCTCGGCAATGATCCTCCCGGTCTCAATCCAAACCGTTCGTACTTCGCCATCAATTTGGTTTGCCGGATCGTAAAGCCTTCCGCCATGAAGACAAATTTTATCCATGAAGCCCGTCGCTCGCCGTCAAGAATTTGATAAAAGCCGCCGAAGATGGCCGGTGCGGCTCACCTCGGTTTCGGTTTGCGAGCGGACTTTCGCGATGTCCGTCGTTTCACTGTGGCGGTTTCAATTGTACCAGCATTGTCCGATTCGGTTGGGGCCGAACCGACATCGGAAACAGAAACCGGGACAGAGTCGGCCTGTTTCTTAAGCACCGATTCGATGCGAATCCACATTTCGTCGATCAGTCGATAGTTATCGGCGATCCGACTGAGTTTGTTGGCAACTTCGGGACTTTGAGAGTGGACCGCGTGGGGATCGATTTCGATCTTGATCGGTTTGGGCTTTTTAAAGAGCATTTGAGAATGTGTGGGCATTTGAAAACGAGAAACTCTGATGAAACGATACGTGCGTTCGAGTCCCTGAATCCGATAAGTCCCTTGCATTCTGACGATCCCTGATTTTACCCACCATTGCCGCTCCCGACCAGCCTTGCCGGAATAAACGTCACGTCTACCCGACGCTTTCGATGGCTTTTGCCGGTAAAAGGGGCAGTTTTTTGACCAGTTGCACCGAATGCAAGAGTTGCCAAGCAGGAATGGCAGAAATTGGATGTCGCCTCGCGGGAGGACGATAATTTTCGATGAACCCGAGTTGTAAGCCCGCCACCCGATGGCTTACGGAGTCATTTGTTCCCCGACCGTTACGATTGATCGAGACTGACTGTGCCAGGACCTTCGTCTAAAAAACGTCCCTTGTCGTTATCCCCGCCCACCGTGCTGGTGCGATGGACGATGGTCCTAATGGTGTTTTCTTTGGGATTGGCGACGCTTGATTCATCGATAGCAAACGCCCAGGGATTTGGAGGGAATTCCAGCCGGCAGTCTGCGCCTGCGGGGTTTGGTCCTCAACGTTCGAACCTCTACCAAGGGGAAATGTCCCCGATCGCACCTCCATCTGGGAATCAACCTGCTCAACTACTCAATTACCTGACACCTCCCTCAGGCGTAACGGCGAGGCCCGCAAGTTCCACGAGGCCAGACGAATCGATTCGCCCATGGCAAGACACCGATGGGCGCGAATCGATTGACGGATTGCTCGAACGGAATGCCGATCATTTTGGAACACGAGATTTCGTCACGCCGACCCAAGGTGGAACAGAAGTCATTCGGCAGCGCTACCCCGACGGTCAAATCCAAGTCGAACGGGAGATGATCCAAGACGCCGAAGGGAATTACCAAAACCACGGCTGGTGGCGACTCTACAATCAGTCGGGGCAGGTCATCGCGGATGGAATTTTTGAACGTGGATTGATGGAGGGTCCTTGGAAACGCCTGCATAATCCCAATGAAGGAGGCATTTTTGCAGGGGCTCCGTTTAGTCTGTTTCAAGGACCATTCTTATCGACGGCTACGTTCGAAAAAGGGAAACTCAACGGAGTTTGGCAAGTTCACGATCGCAGCCAACGTAAGGTCATGGAGATGACTTATCTCAACGGCAAACGCCACGGCCCTGCGAATTGGTGGTTCCCCAATGGGAACAAGATGAGGGAAATGACTTTTCACAACGGCATGATCGATGGCAAACTCGTCGAATGGGATTCGAACCAACGAATTGTCCGTGATGAAGAATTTATCGAAGGCCGCAAAGTGACGGTCGTGACCAGCGAGTTTCCCTCCGGCAAAAAGAAAACTCAATTGCAATCGCTCGATGCCAAAATGGTACTCAGTGAGCCTGACGATTGGTGGGCAGCCAAACCGGCAAAGTACGAGCCCGAAGGAGAGCCTTATCGCTCGGGGCCTTTCGCCGCTTGGTATGAGAACGGGCAGTTGGAAATGCAAGGCCAATACATCGACGACAAACGCGAGGGTCAATTTATTTGGTGGCATTCGAATGGCCAAAAACGGGTCGTCGGACAATTCAAGGACGACCTCAAAGAAGGTAATTGGGTTTGGTGGCACCCCAATGGCATGAAGATGGCCGAAGGAAATTATCGTGAAGACCGCGAGGTTGGCCTCTGGCTCAAATGGGACGACAATGGAAAAATCATTGATCGCCGAAACCTTTCGGATGACGAACTTCCCGACCCCAAACGCAGTCCCGCCCAACTCCCTGGTCCCGTTAGTAACCAAGAAGTCCCCGTTCCAAAACTCGATGAGAAATCCGATGAATTACCGCGTCCGGATCGGGGCGACCCTCCCCTGGGTGGCAACCAAGGTGACGGAACTGAGACGGGGGAAAATGGTGGGATCGGCGACGCATTCGATCCGTTTCTTTTCAGCCAACCCCGCAAGATTCCGCAACCTGGATTTTCCACCAGCCCTTTTCGCCCCCGTCATCAAAGATCCGACCAAATCGACGGCCCGCTGTTGCCTCCCACCAACTCGTCGCGCGCTACTCAACCTGCCGGGCATCGCTCTGATTCTGCATTGAGCGAAAGCCCCGACGAGCTCTTGCAACGTCTCTTCCGCGACGATCTAAATTGACTTTTCCCTGTCGGGTTGCTGTGCGATTCTGCGCGCTCTTGACTGCCCGAACCGCACACTAAATGAAGTCGAGAATCGCGTACGACTTGTTTTAAAGGTTTCCGACCGTGCCCATTTTTGGCAATTCGTGTCAAACGGTCGCAAGCTGTGTCATTGGCACCCGGATTGCCTCTTATGTGCGTTTTCAGTTTTTGTTGATTTGTTAAACTAATCGACAGTACCACGATGGCTGGTTCCCGATTTGGAAGGAGCTAACGAGTGGCGTCATAGGTCGAGAAGCAGAATAGCCGAGGAGTTTGCTGATGGTTGAGGACAAGGCCGGAGTTGTCTTGGAGAACGGAGTTCAGGGTGGAGCGCAGGATGGCCATTTGGAGTCGTTTACTTACGACGACAAGATTGTGCGCATGTTCGCACTGGCGACGTTGGGCTGGGGGATCGTCGCTTTTTTGGTGGGGCTGATTGTTGCCCTTTTGCTCGTCTTGCCTCAATTGTCGCTTTGCTTGCCTTATTTTACCTTCGGCAGATTGCGTCCGCTACACACAAACGCCGCGATATTTGCGTTTGCGGGAAATGCAGTCTTCGCGGCGGTCTATTACTCAACACAGCGACTGTGCAAGGCGCGAATGTGGAGCGACACGCTGAGCCATCTCCATTTCTGGGGTTGGCAGTTGATCATTGTCTCGGCGGCGATTACCCTTCCCTTGGGAATCACGCAAAGTAAAGAATATGCCGAACTCGAATGGCCTATCGATATTTTGATCGCCTTGGTTTGGGTCGGATTCTTCGGAGTCAATTTCTTCATGACTCTGATTAAACGGCGCGAACGGCACATGTATGTCGCGTTGTGGTTTTACATCGCGACGATTGTCACGGTCGCGTTGCTGCATGTGTTCAATAACCTGGTAGTCCCAGCCGGGCTATTCAAAAGCTATCCAATCTATGCGGGTGTCCAAGACGCCTTTATGCAATGGTGGTACGGTCACAACGCGGTGGCTTTTTTCTTGACGACCCCATTTTTGGGCTTGATGTATTACTTCCTGCCCAAGGCGGCGGAGCGACCGGTTTTTTCGTACAAGCTCAGTATCGTTCACTTCTGGTCAATCGTGTTCATCTACATTTGGGCTGGCCCGCACCATTTGCACTACACGGCTACGCCCGCTTGGGCTCAGTCGCTGGGGATGGTGTTTTCACTGATGTTGTGGATGCCGTCTTGGGGTGGCATGATTAACGGACTGTTGACACTGCGGGGGGCGTGGCATCGCGTGGCGACCGATCCGGTTTTGAAATTTTTCGTGGTGGGCATTACGTTTTATGGCATGTCGACATTCGAAGGCCCGATGCTCTCGATCAAGAGTGTCAACGCTCTGTCGCATTACACCGACTGGACCATCGCGCACGTTCACTCCGGTGCTCTGGGGTGGAATGGGTTCATGACGTTCGGGATGTTGTATTGGTTACTACCAAGAATTTTCCAAACGAAGCTTTACAGCGTCAAACTCGCAACGTGGCATTTCTGGGTCGCCACGATTGGAATGTTGTTGTACATTGTCCCGATTTATGTGGCCGGTTTGACTCAAGGCCTGATGTGGCGAGCATTTAATCCTGACGGAAGTGGTCTGCTTTATGGCCAGTTCATTGAAACGGTTCGAGTTCTCAATCCAATGTGGTGGGCTCGGGCAATCGGTGGAACCTTGTATCTCGGTGGGGCCTTGATCATGGCCTACAATTACTACATGACTTGGCGGTCTCGTCCTGCAAAGTATGACGAACCAGTATTCCGAGCTGCTCCGTTAGCTCCGACTTTTGTCGATCCTCCCGTACCGCAACCGCGTATCGATGGCGTTTTGGAAATTGGCAAAAAACTGGATGTATGGGAGCAATTCCATTGGCATCGCGTTTGGGAACGTTTGCCGGTCCGGTTCACCGTGTGGGTGGTGATCGCTGTGGTCGTGGCTTCGGCTTTCGAAATGATTCCAACCTTCATGATCCGCACCAATATTCCCCAAACGGGGGCATTTGCGCCGTATACACCTTTGGAACTATATGGTCGCGACGTCTACATTTCCGAGGGATGTTACAATTGTCACTCGCAGATGATTCGTCCCATGTTTGCAGAAACGGAACGGTACGGAGATTACTCCAAGCCGCACGAGTTTGTGCACGACCGCCCATTTCAGTGGGGATCGCGACGCATCGGACCAGATTTGGCACGGGAGGGATCCAAGCAAAGCAACCTATGGCACATCCAGCATTTCTGGAAGCCCGAAGAAGGCTCCCCGATGCCGGCCTACCAATATTTGTTCTTTGACAAGGCGGATTACAAATCGATTCCGGCACGGGTCAAGGCTGTCTCAGCACTGGGTTCGAAGTACGATCCAGATGTGATGGCCGATCCTGCCGAACACGCTCGGGCTCAAGCTCGTTGGATCGTGGAAGACCTGCTGGCTCAAAACGGCCCGGATCGGACTTTTTACAATCCTGACGATGCAAATAACCCAAAAGAAAAAGACGACCCCAAGAAATCTGTGATGCTGGAAGATTCCAAGGTCATCGCGTTGATTGCCTACATGCAACGTTTAGGGCTCGATGTCAGTCCCTATCCGCCGGTTGATACGGGGGAAACGGGTGATGAAAGGGCTCAATCGAATGAAGACCTTCCGTTGAATTAAATTCAAGCAGGAGACGATCAATGATTAAGAAAATTTTATCTGGGACCGACCTGACGATTTTTTCAGAAATCGGTCTGGTGATTTTTCTCGGAGTATTTATCGCCGTCAGTTGGCGGGCACTGCGGATGCGTCGCGAGGATACAACCCGCAATGCTGCAATTGTTTTGAATGACTTGCCACAGGAGGAAGTTCGTTGAGTTCGCAAAAAGATTTATTGTCCGATCATGCATACGATGGAATTCAGGAATACGACAATCCG
This sequence comes from Pirellulaceae bacterium, assembly GCA_019636375.1. Lineage (GTDB taxonomy): Bacteria > Planctomycetota > Planctomycetia > Pirellulales > Pirellulaceae > BJ22. Next base: position 1,238,119 of record JAHBXS010000001.1, read on the forward strand.
CTCCCCGGTTGGTGGAAATGGCTGTTTGTATTGACATGCATTTTTTCCGTCGTGTACTGGGTATATTTCCACTCTGGAGTCGATGGACGCGGGATTCATGCTGAGTACGATCGGCATGTGGCTCAGGTGATGCTTGAACGATTCGGGGATATCGGAGTTCTGGAAGCAACCGAAGAGCAACTGCTGGCTGCGATGTATGATCCCGAATTTGATAAGTATCTCAAAGTTGGCGAATCAACCTTCAAGACCAACTGCGTTCAATGTCATGGAGTTGCTGGAGAAGGGGGTGTTGGACCTAACATGACCGACGACCACTACAAAACCATCAAAGAGTTAACCGACATCGTTCGGGTGATCGAAAACGGTGCGGCCAACGGAGCAATGCCTCCATGGAAGACCCGTTTCAGTCATCCGAATGTCACCATTTTGACGGCTGCTTACGTGGCAAAAATGAGGGGCACGAACGTTGCTGGCGGCAAGTCCCCCGAAGGGACCGTGATTCCGCCTTGGCCAAAATATGTGCCACAGCCTAAGGACAATTGACAGAAGGTTCACCGAACTGCGATTTTTTGAGCTTAGACTCCGTTTCTTGATATGCCCGATTTGCGTCGCGCTTATCACGTAGCGGAAGTCGTCATGGCTTTCGTGGCGTCATGACTTTCGTGGCGTCAAGAAGGGTGGAGTAAGCGAACGAAAGTCTTGACAACTTCCGCTACTTATCTACGAAAACACAAAAATTCATTAAGTCGCTGACCGCTTCCGCTACGGGATACACGTCCGAGCACTGAATTACATTTATGAATGATGCGTTATTAAAACCCGAAGAACAAGTTCTCTCGACACTTCGCGGAGACGGGACGCGGCGTTGGCTAAAACCGAAGCTGAGTCGCGGTACATTTTTGTTCTGGCGTCGAGTTGTCGCCTATTTCTTGATCTTGTTGTTTACCGCGTTGCCGTTTATCAAGATTGCGGGCAAGCCCGCGATATTGCTGGACATCCCTGCCCGTCGTTTTACGATTTTCGGCTACACGTTTCTGCCGACGGACACACTATTTTTGGCGCTGTTCATGGTCGGAGTGGTGCTGACAATTTTTTTGATTACGGCACTGTTCGGTCGAGTATGGTGCGGCTGGGCTTGTCCGCAAACCGTGTACATGGAGTTTTTGTTCCGCCCCATCGAGCGATTCTTTGATGGCACATCAGGCCGTGGCGGGGAGCCTCGAAAGGAACGACCGCCCTGGCTTAAGGCTCTCAAATATCCATTTTATATTTTGGCCTGTTTCTATTTGGCCAATACGTTCTTGGCCTACTTCGTGGGGGTCGAAACCTTGATGCAGTGGGTTCAACAATCTCCGCTGAAGCATCCCGTTCCTTTTTTGATCATGGGGTTTGTGACCGTAGCCATGATGTTGGACTTTGGATTTTTCCGCGAACAAGTCTGCATCATCATGTGCCCCTACGGAAGGTTTCAGTCAGTTTTGTTGGACAAGGCGTCATTGATTGTCAGCTACGATTCCGCGCGCGGTGAACCACGAGGAAAACTCAAGAAGAAAGGGGGCGAGTTACCTGTCTTAGGAGACTGCATCGACTGCGGGAACTGCGTGACGACTTGCCCAACAGGTATCGACATTCGCCAAGGCTTACAAATGGAGTGCATTGGTTGCACCCAGTGTATCGATGCCTGCAATACCGTGATGGCCAAACTCAATCGGCCTCCTGACTTGATCCGCTACAGCAATCAGATGCGGGACCAAGGAGCCTCGACTAGTCTATTTCGTCCCCGGGTCGTGTTGTACCCGCTGCTGTTGCTGATGATTGCGTCAATGTTCGGTTATTTGATGCTGAACAAACTGACGTTTAACGCGACGTTGTTGCGTCCGCGTGGAAATCCGTTTACGTTAGTCGAGGAGAACCAAGTTGTTCGCAATATGATTCAGGTAAAATTGGTCAACCGAACTGAAAACGAGATGGCGTTTAAATTGTCAGTGATTGAACCGACAGGGGCGACGTTGTCGGTTAAAGAACCAGAGGTCAAATTGTCCTCTGAAGAAATGGCGACCTTTAATTTGGAAATCCTGGCACCCCGTTCCGTGTTCCGGGCCGGACGTAGCCCCCTTAAAATCAAGGCAGAAAACGAATCGGGCGAAGCGATGATCCTGAAAATGGACCTTGCCGGCCCCTTTAATTGATTAATCACAAGGCGTAACAACCATGAACACCAATGATGCCAATCTGGAACCAAGTTCCGAATCTCTCCGCGAGCGCGAGGCGTTTGCAAAGATGATGTGGCTCGGTGGAATCGTGGCTTTTTTTGGAGTCCAAGCCGTCATCTGGGCGATTGCGATTTGGATCACTCATTCCGATCCGTCCCATGCGGTAGCTCCTGAATACAACAATCCCAACCAAACTTGGGAAAACAAACGCGATCTTATCAAAGCCAGCGAACAGTTAGGCTGGACGACAAAACTTACGCCGCTCGTCGGCAAGAATTCCGCTGGCGAACCAAATCTCGAATTGCAGATTTTGGATCGCGAAGGGGAACCGGTGGTTGGCGGGGTCGTGTCGGTGCGGGCCTTTCAAAGAGCCCAGGCCGGATTAGCCAGCGAACTGTTGCTCAATGAATCGGAGCCAGGACGGTATACAGGGAGCCTTAATTTTTCCGCCAAGGGATATTGGCAGTTCGAAGTCAAGGCGTCACGGGGAGACGACATTTTTATCGAGACGCTCATCTTGCCGTTAGGCGTTTCGTAATTTTAAGATTCATGTAAGGATCTTCACTTGGCAACTTTATTATTAGCCGTCTGGTCTGCCAGCATATTCGGGAGCGCACACTGCGTTGGCATGTGCGGCCCTCTCGCGGTGCTGGCTGGCACCCACGGACGCCACGGTGAAATGAAGACAAGTTGGGGACAGGTTTTCGCTTATCACTTGGGGCGTCTGGTCCCTTATGCAGTGCTGGGGGCCTTGTTTGGTTGGCTCGGTCAAATGGTCGATATTGGCGGAAGTTTTTGGGGTCTGACCCGAGTGATGGCCTGGGTGGCTGGTGGCATGATGATTCTTGCCGGGGGAATTTCGCTGGCACGTCAAATGGGTTTTAAATTCCCAGTGCCTCCAGGCGGCCAAACGCTCGGACGAGCGGTTCAACGCGGATTTCGTGCGGTCGCTCAATTGCCGCCATTGACCAAATCAATCGCAATTGGTGGACTGACATCGCTGTTGCCCTGCGGGTGGTTGTACGTGTTTTTGCTCACGGCTGCCGGAGTCGCCGATCCATTTTGGGGAGCGGTGACGATGGTCGTTTTTTGGGCGGGTACGGTCCCGTTGCTGTTGGGTGTGATGCTTGGGGCCGATAAAGTCATGCGACACCTGCCCGTGTCTTTGTCGATGTTGACGGCGATTTTGGCAATTGGTGTGGGCGTGTTGACGTTAACCGGACGAGCCCAAGCGGAACTTACTCGCAGCCTGCCTGGGGCTCAATCTCTGAGCGAAGTCCGCGAACAACTCGACCAAGCCGTCACGGAGACTCCCGATTGCTGCTCTACAAAATCTCGTGATGCTGACGAAAACTAACCTTCCTCGATTTGTGCAAACCAACTTTGATTGATGTCCCGTTAATTCCATGAATGATCAACCCCTTTTCAAACGCGCAACTGCTAACGCCGCAGTGGCAGAGATTGACGGCGTGAGTTGTGCTCATTGTGGGTTGCCCGTTCCGATTGGAAAAATTCGTCGCGACAAGGAAGAACAATTCTGCTGTTCCGGCTGCGGTACGGCTTACCAGTTGATTCACGACTATGGCTTGGATGCCTACTACGACATGGAACGGACGCTGGGTTCCGCCGTCGGCGAGGTTGCGGAATTGGGGGAGTATGCGGAACTCGACTCATTTGAATTCGTCGAGCAGTTTTCGACCAACGATCCGCGCGGTATCAAACGAATCCGGTTTGGGATTCACGGAATCCATTGCATCGCCTGCGTGTGGCTGATCGAAAAACTGCCGCAAATGCTGCCGGGAATTACCGAGGCGACGGTGAACTGGAGCACGGCGACGCTGGATTTGTTTTGGAATCCCGGTGAAGTGAAACTATCACAAGTCGCACAGCTTTTGCGGCGATTGGGCTATCGTCTGACTCCGATTCGCTTCGGTGAAAAACAGATTCAGAACACCATCGAGACGCGCAATCACTTGATTCGCTTGGGTGTCGCTGGAGCGGCGGCGGGCAACAATATGCTGATCGCCCTGGGGCTGTACTTCGGTTGGTTCTCCGGAATGGAGGCCAGCTACGAGCTGATGTTTCGCTACGCGAGCTGCTTTTTGGGGCTGGTCTCGTTGCTGTGGCCGGGGATGGTGTTCTTCCGGAGTGCTTGGCAAGCCCTCAAGATGGGGACTCCGCACATGGATTTGCCGATCGCTTTGGGATTAGGGGCGGGAGGAATCGGCGGCTTGGTCAACACGATTCGTGGCGAAGGGGAAATCTATTTTGACTCGCTGGGGATGCTGGTGTTTTTGTTGCTGATTGGTAGGTTTATTCAATTTCGCCAACAATTGCGCTCCGCTGACGCCGTGGAGCTTCTGTATCAACTGACACCCCGCAAGGCCCGCAGAATTGTCGATGGGCTCCCGGTGGAAACTCACGCCGATCTGCTCAAGGTCAATGATGTTGTCCAAGTGTTGGCAGGAGAGTTGATTCCGGTCGACGGCTCGATCTTGTCGGGGCAAACCGCAATTGACGAAGCGATTTTGACCGGCGAGTCGATCCCGCAACAACGCGCCGCGGGTGATGAAGTCGCGGCCGGAACGTTAAACCTGGAGGGAACAATCACGGTTCGAACCACAGCGGTCGGGGCGCAGACTCGCGTGGGGCAGTTGTCGCAAATGGTCGAAAAAGCTGCCAATGAGAAACCGGCGATTGTGCAATGGGCCAATCGAATCGGTGGCGTGTTTGTCGTGATTGTCATCGGGCTGGCGTTGCTCACCGTGATGATCTGGTGGCATCTTGGTTGGCTGACGGCCCTCGATCGGGCGATTGCCCTGTTGATCGTCGCTTGTCCTTGCGCCCTGGCAATGGCGACTCCGCTGGCGATTGCAATCGCTCTGGGGCGAGCCGCTCAGCGGGGGATGTTGATCAAAAGTGGCGACGTCTTGCAACGCCTGCATCGCCCCGGCACGATTTGGCTCGACAAGACCGGGACCGTTACGGAAGGGCGGATGAAGCTGGTCGCCTGGCATGGCCCAGGGGAACTTCTGCACCAAGCGGCGGCCGTCCAAGACCACTCGGCACATCCGGTGGCAGTGGCAATGAAGACCGCCGCCGTCAAGCAAGAGCTAGAGACGCTCGATGGAGTCACTGAAAACGTTTCCGTTGACGAAGCGAAACGTTGGATAGCCAGTGATGTGCAACAAACAGCACACGGGGGAATCCAAGGGGTCGTTGCAGGGCGTCAAATTTTGATCGGCAATCGCCATTTTATGGATCAAGCGGGAGTGAGTTTTGCCGCAGAGTGTGAGGAAGTTGCTCGCGATATTCTCGATCAAGAACTTTCGCCGGTTTATGTTGCAGTTGACGGTCATGTTGCAGGGGTTGCCGCCGTGGGTGATCCGCTGCGTGCTGACTCTCGACAAAGGGTTGGCGAATTAAAACAAGCGGGCTGGCGCGTCGGCATGTTGTCGGGTGATCACTCGGAGATTGTGACTCGCGTGGCCAACCATCTGGGATTGGAGCCGAAGCTTGTTCACGGTGGACTGTTGCCTGAAGACAAAGTTGCGTTTTTGCGGAGCCAGACCGACACGCAGACGCAAGTCATGGTCGGGGACGGGGTCAATGACAGTGCGGCGTTGGCGATTGCTGGAGTTGGGGTCGCAGTGCATGGGGGTTCGGAAATCAGTATGCAAGCGGCGAGTGTCTACCTTAACCGTCCCGGTTTGGAGCCGATTCTCGATCTGTTGGATCTCAGCCGCACCACGATGGCAACGATTCGCATCACGTTGACGGTTTCGTTGCTGTATAATGCCTCGGCGGTGGCCCTGGCCATGCTAGGGATCATCAATCCGTTGATCGCAGCGGCGTTGATGCCGTTTAGTTCGTTGACCGTTGTTTCGCTGTCCTGGTTTCGCCGTTCCTTCCGCGAACCGACGATGGGAGGTTCCCGATGACCGTTTTATTTATTGCCTTGCCGGTTGCTCTGGTGATCTCGATTCTGTTCGTAATCGCGTTTGTGTTTTGTGTGCGTTCTGGCCAGTTCGATGATTTAGAAACGCCGCCACGGCGGATTTTGTTTGACGACGTGCCGCAACGAAAAAACAAATCGTAATCGTTTCACGGAGTGAACGACCACGTAGCTTTTCACGCCGTGAGAAGGCGAACGCATCGAATGCGCGTGCGTTGGCAATCCGCCTGGCAATGTGGTTCGCTAAAACGGAAATTGGGTGGTTCGCTAAAGCGGAAATTTGTGGTGTTCGATGAATTATCTCTCGAACGGAACAACAAGTTTCTATGACTTGGAATCGTTAGACGAAAACCAACACCGCAACGCAGGCCACCATTGCCGCCCCGCAGAGCCCCTTGCCGACGGTCCCCAACACACGTCCCACAAACGCCGCCAAACCGATTTTGACATTTTTCCAGGTCTCAGTTCCGATCCACGCTTCGCCGATCATCGCCCCCACGAGGGCTCCGATACCGGAAAACAGCACAGTGCCAATCAATGGCCCAATGATGGGAATCGGAACTCCGATAAAGAAACCCACAAAGGCCCCGATCACGCTGCCGACAATCGCTAAAACGCTCGACCAACGACTTCCCCCGAGGCGATTGACTCCCATTGCAGAGGCGACAAACTCGACGAGTTCACCCAGCAACGCCAACCCGATCAAAACTCCCACCGACCACCACGGCAAATGCACGAGATAGTCTTCGGGGATCAACCAAGCGTTCAACACCGCAGCCGCGACCAAGACCCACAGTCCCGGCAACCCCAGCAACGTCGCCAGCCAACACCCACTGGCCAACAACAAAAACAAGATCGAATAGATGATTCCTAACGTTTGCACCATTTGATTAAATCGTTCGAAAAATTGAAATGAGGCTTGAAAGTCGAAACGTCAATGAATTTGTTTCAAGTTACGTGAGTTCGGTAGTATTCGATTATAAGCCCTTTTTTTGGTGCAACTGTGAATCTCTGACGTTATCATTTCGCAACTGAGTGACACCAATTGGAGAACAATGTAAAATAGGGTGATCGGCGAATAGAACGGATTTGCCAGCAAAGCGATTTTTTAAAACCGGTTGAACGATTCGAATGCACCGCATAGCAACAATCCGAGTTCTACTCCAGACAGGACTGGTGGTTTTGGTCTCGATTAACCATGCTTTTTCGCGGACTTGTCAGGACGACGAAATCCAGGAGTCGCGGGTCGAGGTGATTCGAGACTCTGAAGTTGAACACTCCGGAACAGACGACGGCGATTCATCTGCCGTTGCCAATGATCCTGAAATCGACGCGGCGGTCATCAGGGCCTTTCGCGAGGTCCATGATGGGTTCAGCAGCGATGAAGTGTTATTGCAAGACGAATTGCAAACCAATTTTATTGCCGCTTGTCAGAGACTCGTTCCAGACGCAAGCCCTGAACGATTGAATTGGACCCTGCTGAATTTGCGAAAGCAAGGAAAATTGTCCGACATCAAGACCACCCGCCAAAATCGGATCTCCACCGAAGAATTCCGCCATGTCGGCGAAATCGTTGCCCGTTCGATTCAGGACGCCCACCAAATTTCAATCGACCGCGCGTTATGCAATCCAGAGACTCGGCAGCAATTCGATGAGTTGGCGAAAGGCTTTGCTGCGGACATTGATCTGTATGCCGTTCGTAAAGCGGCGTTTCAATTGCGCAAGGCCCGGCAGCTTCGACCGGAACTGGTCACTCGCTTGGCCGATTGGGGGCGGGAGGTGAAGGTTTATTCGCTGGCCGACTTACAGGCCGATTTGTGGGTGATTCCCCAAGAGCCTGGCATCTACATGTTTTCAGATCGGCAAGGCTACCTTTACATTGGCGAGACCGATAACTTGCGGAGACGTTTGACGAAGCACCTTGATGAATCGGATCGCCAAGCCTTGGCGAGTTACCTCAAGGCGAACGATGTCACCGAGATCAAGGTCGAAGTCCACACCTTCGAAGCCGGTTCGCGAATCGGTGAGTTGGCGGTTCGGCGGGCCTACGAATCGGAGTTGATCCGCAGCCGCAACCCACGCTTCAACATCCGCCCGTGAGACTCCATCATTTGCCGAGCAAAAACACTTGGCCTTGTTCGCCAACGCGCATCCCCGACTCGTCGAGTCTCTTACTCATCGGGTGATCGGATTGGCGATGTAACAGCGGATTCGTGTGGTTAAGGTGAATGAAGTGGATCTTTTGCCGTTCGCTCAAGGGTAACTTTTCGAACCGCGTCACCGAATGCTCAATTGTGGGATGGGGAATCGTTGACATGTCGCGACCTGGAAGTTCTCCATCAGCCAGAAACGTTCCGTCCAACAGGGCGATATCGCAATCCTTGATCACGTCCTCGACTTCTCGGTCCCAGTCTTCCCAGCGATCAATATCGGGCAAAAACAACACACGCGCCTGCGGACCCGAGATCAAAAAGGCTACGGTTTCTGAGTACTCGCCGCGATGGGGGACTAAGATTGGCGTGACGGACAGACGGTCGTTGAGTTGGAGAGGCTGGCCGTTGGCGAGGGGGCGGAGTTGGACATTATTTAGATTGACGAGTTGGCTCCAAGGGCCATTGTCCGTCAAAAATTTGTGCATGCGAGGCATGACATAAAGTGGCAACCCCTGGGTCCCCATCGCTTCCCTCCCGAGATGGATCAGTCCTGCATAGTGCCCGATATGGGCGTGGGTGATCAAGATTGCATCAAGCGGCAGAGACCCTGGCTCCGGTCTCCAAGTCAGTTCGTTCAACAATTGCAGTTGATGTTTGAAATCTGGCGTGCATTCGATCAAAAATCTTTGTCGAGTGGATGGATCAACGATCGCGAGACAAGCGGCATGACGTTGCAGACTTGGGTCAGCCCAAGCGGCTCGGCAGCATTCTTTTTGGCAACCCGCTTGGGGGTATCCCGCGTCTTGGGTGATTCCCAGTAGAATAGCGTACGCTTGATCGAGCGGAATCGTGCCGGATGGTTGAGCGTTGGGCTTGATTTCGGCGACAGACGAAACTGCGATAGAGGGTTTGTTTCCAATGCGAATCACCGCTGATGACTCGTCTTGTGCCAACGCAAACATGGGAATCATCCACGCAATGATGACCCCAAGGATGACCAGGCAGCGTTTCGGGTGGCAGCGTTGAATGCCGCTCAGGTGTTCTCGACTCAACATTTCATTCTCCAATTGAAACTCCTTTAGCATACCAATTTAATTAGCGACTATGGCGAGAAGGGAACATTTTCGAGCGATTGGTTTGCCGTCGTTTGTTGCCGGATTCGGGCTGGTTTCGCTGTTGGCCGTTTGCCTGTTGACGGTTTGGTTGAGTGAGGGATTGGGGGAAGCGTTGACACGGAACACCGTGCGGGTCACGTTGTTTTGGTATGGGTGGTCGCTGCTGCTCATGATGAGAATGAGACAGATCGATTGGCGGGTTGAAACTACGATGGGTCAAATCGCGCGTTGGTGTTGGACTTTGGGGATTCTTAGTTTTTTAGTGCATCTGGGGATGGCCTTTCATTTTTACGACAACTGGTCGCACGCCCAGGCGTTTGAACGAACGCGTCAGGTCAGCGGCGTGGGGGAGGGGCTGTATGTTTCGTACGTTTTTACGTTAGGCTGGCTCGCCGACGCCCTATGGTGGTGGCTCGCTCCGGTTTCCTATGCCGAGCGTCCCCGTTGGATCGGCAGCGTGTGGCATGGTTTTATGGCACTAATCTTTTTCAACGGCACAGTCGTCTTCGAAACCGGCCCCATCCGCTGGATCGGCCTCACGATGCTCGTTTTTCTCGTTGGAGCGTGGTTCGCCGGAAAAAAGCCATTAAGTTCGACAGGAAATTCGTGACGCCCTAACAAACACCAAAACATCAAAATTGATTGGCGTTATTTTTCCTGTCCGATCAACGGAGCAAGTTTAAAAGTAAAGTCGGCCTCGCCGATTTCTTCTCCGCGACGCATGGCGACCCAAACTTTGAGCTCGTCACCATCGCGGCGATAGGTGAGCCCGCCAAAGTAGGCAGCGTTTTTCTGGACTCGGATAAGCGGAAAATTAACGGTATCCAGCCTTTCTTCCCAACCGGTCATGTCCGGGTGGAAGTGCCGCAGTTTTAGAACCAGACCTCCGTCAGATTTTACAAACGAAAAAAACTCGCTAAAGACCAACTTGTCGTCGCGAACGTAGCGAAAGGTGCCGAACATGGTATCGCGCCAGGGCGGTAGAAAAACCTCCTCGCAATCTCCCCCAAGCCCCTGACCGATCCAACGTCCGACGAGCCAACCAAAGTCATCGAGTTCTGCATTGGCGGGTTTAGCCCCTTCGTCAAGTCGCAGTGTGTTTTCGGTATAGGTTGATTGGCACCACGCCGTGGAGACCGTAAACAAGATGAAAACACTTGTCAGAATTTGGCGAAACATTTGTTGGAACATTTGAGAATCCTTGTAAAATGACACCTTTAATCAACTGAAGTCGCGTTCCGAAGAGGATTGCTGGGAACGTCGTTTACTGGCGTCACCATTTTATCAGTTTCTATGGCAAACCGCAGTTGGGCTGAGAAGCGAATCTGGGCTACAATGTTGGCTCTATTGGAGTATGGATGACAACGGGATGTCAACGATGTTGTACGATTTGGAAGCCGACCAGACAACACAAGCGGTTGCTGTGCCCGAATTCACGGGGCTGGGTGTTTCCAAAATTTTGGATGTGGCGGTTGGCGAAAGTCAGCTTGTCGAGTTGCCCCAGGATTTGTCGGAGGCACGTAAACTGCTGCGCGAGGTGTGTCCAAGAACACCGGGGGTATACGGTTGGTTGAATGGCGACCAGCAGATTGTGTATGTGGGAAAATCCAAATCGCTGCGGCATCGAATTTTGAGTTATTTTGCCAAGGTCCCTGCCGATCCGAAAATGGGTCGAATCCGCCGTGCTTCCGTGCGTCTGATTTGGGAGCCGATCCCGCATGAGTTGCTCGCCTTGTTGCGGGAGCAAGAGTTGATCCATCACTGGAGACCTGAGTACAACAGCCAGGGTCAACCGCTTCGTCGTCAACCGGCGTTTGTCTGCTTGAGCGATTCGGCAGCCTCTCACGCTTTGGTTGCCAAACGATTGACGGGAAAAGCGCAAAGTGTCTTCGGGCCGATTATGGGGACAAATTATTTGCAGGAGTCGGTCGAGTCGTTGAACCATGTCTTTAAATTGCGGGACTGCTCGGACAAAACGAAATTTGAGTTTTCGTCCCAACTCAGGTTATTCGAAGAAGCGTCACGTGCCAAATGTATTCGCCACGAGTTGGGGAGTTGCCCTGGGCCTTGCGCGAGTCTGTGTTCTGTGAATGATTACCGCGATAATCTGCAACGAGCCCAAGTGTTTTTGCAAGGAAACGACAAAACGACCCTGAAGGATTTAGAAGCTCAGATGCTGGTCGCGGGGAAACAGCGAAATTTCGAACGGGCGGCGATCTTGCGGAATCATTGGCAGGCCCTGGGAAGATTGGATCGGCAGTTGAACCGACTGCGGACTTCGCAGGCCCGCATCAACGGCGTCTTGATCACTCCGCTTTCAAAGGGAAGGAACTTGTGGGCGATCTTCCGCCATGGAGTCTTGCACGAAGCAATGGCAGAGCCACGCTCGGCAGGACAGGCCGAAAGACTGCAGACCGCAATTCAATCGGCGTTTAAAAGCCAGCCGACTCCGACGTCAGACATTTTGGCGATCAATTTGAAAATGATTGTCCATTCGTGGTTCGGCAAGTATCGGGATGAACTGGGCCGGTTGCAGACGCTTGAATCGGCGTTGGAAACCTGCGAGCAAATCGCGGTAAGGTATCAAAGGCGAGCTGCTTCTTGAGGAATTTCGAACGAAACAATCCCTCAGAAGTGACGAAGTTTTTTAGTGATTAAAGGGTTCGTGGTTCGCGACGCAGGCATGGATTTTTTAACTCAACCAAGCGTACACAGCCTTGAGGTAGGTCATTTCTGGCATGGCAGGCAAGCACGGATGGTCGGAAGATTGAAGGCCGATTTCAGTGATTCGAACATTCTTTTCCACGTGAGCAGCGGTATGGCGAACGATGTCCCAAAGTTGGGCTTCTGGCAAATGGTGAGAACAAGAGCAACTGACGAGCAACCCTCGTGAACTAAGAAGTTGGGCCGCCAAGCGGTTGAGTTGATAGTAGGCTTGCAGGCCGGCTTCGTAGTCTTTTTTGCGTTTGATCAGGGCAGGGGGGTCAAGGACCACAATGTCGAAGCGACGACCCTGATCAATCATCGCTCGCATGGATTCAAAAGCGTCACCGCAGACCGTTTCAAGTTGGCAGTTGTTCAGTGCTGCATTTGCCGTGGCCGAAGCGAGGGCCTTTTCTGAACGGTCCAAGCACGTTGCCGATTTGGCTCCAGCAGTCAACGCGTGAATCGCCCATCCGCCGGCGTATGAAAAGGCGTCGAGAACCCTTTGGCCGGGTGCATATTTGTGCAGTCGCAAACGGTTGTCACGTTGATCGAAAAACCAACCCGTTTTTTGTCCGCCACGCAAGTCCACGTTGAACTTGACGGCACCTTCGCGAATCACCACTTGTTCGGGGACTTCGCCGACCACATCGGGTTCAACGATTGGCAGCCCCTCCAACTCACGAAATTGATCGTCACCGCGCCAGACAATGCCTCGCGGCCGCAAGACTTGGTTGAATGCTCGCTCGATATCTGCTTTAACGTTTTCGATTCCCGCCGTGGTGACTTGAGCGACGAGATAATCACCGTAGCGATCAACTACCAAACCTGGAACGCCGTCCGCTTCGCCATAAATCAGACGATAATCATGGCCGGTAAACATCGCCGAGCGGAGGGCCAAGGCGTCTTCGAAGCGTTCTGTAAACCAATGTGAGTCGAGAGCTGCGAGGGGTCGGCGACTGACGATGCGAGCCGCGATGAGGGTCTTAGGATTGGCGTAGGCGGTGGCCAAGAATTTGCCTTGGTGATTGGCAAGGTGGATCAGAGTTCCCGGCGGAAGACCCTTGAGGGCTTGAGAGTCTTGGATTTCGTTGCTGAAGACCCAAGCGTGACCACGCATCAATCGGCGATCGGTACCCTTTTTGAGTTTGACGACTGCCCGATTTGTCGGGGTCTGGTGTGGAAGTTGACGCAGTTTTTCTTGATCCATGGGTGCCTGAAAGGTCTGCTACATTTTGGCCCAGACGACAAAAAGAGTCCGAAAAAGTGGTTTTTTTGGGGCTGCCGTTGCCAATCTGGACGATTTTGATATACTGCTCGATTCAATTAATCGGCTTAAAAAATTCTGATCGAATCGATCTTCGATCATTGTTAACGATAACGAGGATTTAAGACAATGGCTCGCGTGTGCGAAATCTGCGGAAAAGGTGTCCAAAAAGGGAACAAAATCGAGACTCGGGGTAAGGCAAAGTACCTCGGTGGCGTCGGTACGAAAATCACAGGCAAGACCCGTCGCGAGTTCCGCCCGAATTTACAAACTGTGAAGGTGAGTAACGGCAAGGGTGGCAATGTTCACCAACGTGTCTGCACTCGCTGCATTCGAAGTGGTGCGGTCGTGAAGGCGATCAAGCAAAAGCCGTTCCAGCTTCCGAGCAAGTAAACGCACGCCAATTCCTGATCTGCGTGCAGGATTTGAATTCAAACATTCTCAAAAGGCCCCAACGTCATCAAAAACGTGGGCCTTTTTTTCGTTGGTTTGAGAAGCGGGCTCTCGACGTTAAGAGCGAGCTAACGGATTGCAAATCCGACATGACGGGGCATTCAGTTTTGTGAAAATCGGCTCCCATTTCTCGGCTTAGGTTTGGCTCACTCCATTGACTCGCACAAAATATTTCGAAGTCGTTGGTCGAATTCGGGCCATGTCTCGGTGGGTGGCATCGCGAAAATCGATAAAGCTGGAGATTTGATTAAATGGAATCACAAGGCGTCACACTGTACTCGATTGGCCATTCGAACCACGAATTTGCCAAATTTGTGGAACTTTTGCAGATGCACAACATCGAGGTTTTGGTCGATGTGCGCTCGCAACCTTGGTCTCGATACACGCCCCACTTCAATCGCGAGCCCTTGCAAAACGAATTGACTCGATTCGGCATTCGCTATTTGTTCATGGGGGATCAACTGGGAGGGCGCCCGGTTGGGGACGAATTTTACGACGAGCAGGGGCACGTCTTGTATTATGAGTTTGCCAAGAGTGAAAACTTTCTCGCCGGAGTCGAGCGTCTCAAAAAGGGTGGGGAACAATTCCGCGTCGCCATGATGTGCAGCGAGGAAGACCCGTCGGTTTGCCACCGTTTTTTGTTGGTCTCGCGGGTCTTGGCAGAACACGGCCTAGAGATTCAACATATTCGCGGCGACGGAAGATTGGAATCGGAACAATACGTGTGCGAACACAGCCGAGATCAACGGCACCAGGGCCTTTTGTTTGCAGAAATGGAAGATGAAACATGGAAATCTTTACGATCGGTTTTACCCAAAGCAGTGCCGAGCGATTTTTCGGAAGAATAAAACAAGCGGGAATCAAGCGACTGCTGGATGTCCGGTTGAATAATCGTTCTCAACTTGCGGGTTTTGCCAAACAACACGATTTGGCTTGGTTTTTGCTGGAGTTGTGCAACGCGAATTACGAGCATGAACCGTTGCTCGCACCGACGCAAGAAATGCTGGATGCCTACAAGAAAAACGGCGGTGATTGGGAGGTCTATGAACAACAATTTTTCCAATTGATGCAGGCTCGCGAAATTGAAAAACGATTAGAACCCAGCAGTTTTGAAGTTCCCACGGTATTGCTATGCAGCGAAGCAACTGAAGAGTTCTGTCACCGCCGTCTGGTGATCGAATACTTGCAGCGACATTGGGAGGATATTCAAGTGACGCACCTTTAGGCTTTGTCTCCAACGTCATTAAGGGTTAACGATGCAGATTTTGGTCAACCATTTAACGCGGATGCAGTCTGGAACGATTTGTTTTGCCGGAATCGACCTTCGATCGGGGCGTCACATTCGCCCGGTCGTTGGGCATCCTCTACCGGCCAGTCTCTTAACAGCGCGTGGAGGGCCTCTGGCGTTAGGGCAGTTGGTTGACTTGGGGGAAACCAAGTTTTGCGGAAAGGTTCCGGAGATCGAAGATCGCCACTTTCAACCAGAAGCAATGAAGGTGATTCGCTCTGCACCTCCAGAGGAACTCTACTCGGCTTGTTCAAATGCTGCGGTCTCGCGACTCACCGATGTTTTTGGCCCTGATTTGAAGATTTATCGGCGAATGGGGTCCGATTCAGCGACTGCGTTGATTGACGAACAGTGTGGTATTCGATCCTTGGGTTGTTACTGGGCTCAGCAAGCGAATCTGAAAATCGTAGATGCCGGAGGAAGCAAAAAAGTGCGGATGGAGTTTGTTGACGATGGAAATTCTTTTTCGGTGGCAGTGACTGACGTTCGCTGTTTCCAACAGGATTTCCAAACTCCCGACGAAGTTGCCATCGCGAAATTTCAGACTCAAATGGAAGCCAATCCTAGAACTTTGGTGGCCATCGGTTTGTCGCGAGCCCACAAGTACCGCGACGAAGATACCCCACAACATTGGCTGCAAGTCAACAACATTTTTCCCAGCCAATCGTTAGGAGCATGAATCTCCGGACTGATCGGCGGTTGATTATTGAGCCGAGGTTCGCAGGCCGGTAGGGCCACCGGAGATGTGTGTACCGTTTTCTAAAGGCCAGGCGGCGATCTGATAGCCTTGGCCGCGCAGCCATTCTTTGAGTTTCAGATACTCGTCAAAGCTCTCCGGATAAACCCAAATCGAGACGGTTGTCTTTGCTGGATTCATGCGACTCAATCGGGCACGGAATTGGGCGTCGGGCCGAAGGGCTTCTTCAAGACTTTCGGAAAAACTATTTGACGTTGGATAGAGAGTGAACCCTAAAAATCGGACCTGGACTCCGCGAAGATCGCCGCGATCGTAACGTTCTCCGGCAAGGTGATACTCCATCATGAATCCCAACTCTGGTCCGATTTGGCCGGAAATCTCCGGGGTCTTCGTGAGTTCGTTGATGCGGGCCTCGGCCTGGCCTTTGACTTTTTGCAACATCGAATCGAGCGGTACAAAACTGACTCGCCCATGTTGCAATCGAAAATGAATTTCGTCAGAGAAAACCGTCTTGGCGATCGGCGTCGGGTAATGCGTGATTTCCTTACGCTCGGTGACGACGACTTCCGTCGAAGTCAATTGTGATTTGAGCCGCTCGATGGTGGTTTGGAGCTCGATCGTTTCGGCGACATGATCGATTCGGGCTCGTTGTTCTTGGGTGGCCAATTCGCGTCGGCGTTGAATTTCCGCCTCGAGTTCGAGGTTTTGTACGAGGAAATGATGGCGAATGTTTTCGAGAGCCTGATTGGCGAGTTTTCGTTCGGCGACACTTTGCTCGATTTCGAGCGATTCTGAATCGACAGCCAGAGCCGCTCGCTCGTCGAGAAACAGAGCCTCCTCCATCTCCGCCAGTTCGCCTTGGCGGGGGTCTTCCGTCACGATTTGGCGAGCCCAATTACCGGCCTGCATACTGACGACGGCAACGAGAATGATCAGCACGCCGACGAGGTTGCCAACGACATCCAAGAAGGAGTCTTCGCCGACCAGTAAATCTTGCGAACGTCGCCTGCTCATTGTCGATGGACCTTTACTTCTAAGCCGCTGTTTTCGAGTAGCTTCTCCAAGTCTCGGGCTCGACTCTCCCCGCCGGGATTAACGTGGATTTTCAATTCTGGTTTCCAATAACCCCCTCGGACTGCCGGTCCCCAAGCTTCGATTTTTTTGTGGATTTGAGCCACCAACTCGGGAATGGCGTCTTGACTGGAGGTGGAAGGGAAACGAATCGAGCGGGCTTCGTCTGTCGTACCGTGTTCAGGCCATACGATCATGCGGTCTCCGTAGCAGGAAATGCGGACTGGTCGCACAAGCGAAATGTTATTTCCGCCCGATTGCGGAACGGCCCAGTTCGCTCCTTGTTGATCGGCCAGGCATTGACAATCGCTGTCTGAGCCCATCGCCAAACTACTTTGTCCGCCTGTAGTTGGCGTTGTAGAGCCGTTTGAACTTGACCCCATGTCGTGTGACGATCTTTCGGAAGTAAATTGTGACGAATCAGCATTCTCGATGGACCCTTGGTCGGAGTACTCTTGCTGAAGAGGCGAACTGTTCGAAAAGGAATCGCCCTCGCTTGTTTTTGAAATCGAAGTTGATGATGAGTTTCCGAGAGAGCCTTGTTCCCGTTGGGAAACGTATTGTCCGGTGGCTCGTGTCGATGCAGAACCGGCGCGTTTGAAGCCGCCATTGACCGAATCGACCTCCAGCACGCCACCTCTCGCGGAATCATAGCTATTCGAACCGCGAGTTGGCAGCACGTCACGTTGGATGACGGGTCGGTTGAGATTTCGGGCAAGGGCCTCTAGCTTGGCGGCTTGGACCGCAGCGGCAATTTTTTCGGTCAGCTCTGGGGGAGCTTCGCCGAAATCGAGGTCTAGACTTTTGTCGATCAGTTCATAACCAAACTCGTCGTCCCACTGAGACATCGCGCGGCGGGCCAAAGCATACGGTGAACTGCCATCGGGCCTTACAACGATAAGAGGGTATGGGCGATTTTGCGAATCGGTGCCGGGTAGGTTTTGGTAATAGCGTCGAATCTCGGTGAGGGCTGCGTCGAGGGGATTTCCCAGTTGCAGGTCGTAGGAAAAATCGCCTTCGGCAAGTTCAATGCCATAGGGTTGCAGGATGATTTTGCCGTTGCCACATTCGATATAAATGGGACGGCGAGTGGTACCTGACGTTCCGTGATGGGGTACGATTGAGTAGAGCGTTTGAGGCGGTTGGCTCGCCATCAGCAAGCGTTTATTTTCATACTCCGTGTTTAAACGGTCAACCTCGGCACGCAGGGCTTCGAGATTGTCTTCTTCGAGAACTTGGTCCGAATCTTCCTCTGCTCCGTCGATGGAGTCCAAGACGTTGACAAGTTCCATTTGCCGTTCGCGCAGTTGCTCCAAATCGGCTTCGAGCGAGAACATGCGTTCGCGGACCGTGTGGCGTTCAATGAGCAGTTCGTCGCGACGTGCCAACCAGCCTTCGAAACGAATCTGCAAAAGATCGCGTCGGGCCTCGATATCGGCCAGTCGCTCCTCGATTTCTTCTGATTTTTCTTGGTTGGCCGATTTGGCGTCTTGATTCGCAGCATTGACGCCCAACACCAGCATGACGATGAGGGCTCCCATCGTCGAAATTAGAACGGTCAGGAATGGAAACAAAGTAACGGCTGGCGCACTTTTGTTTGATCGGCGTCTCATGCGGATTTCCGCGTTCCTTCGGCGACTTGAAGGCGAAATTGTTGTTGCGATTGTTGCAGGCGAGCTTGTTGGATTTGCACAAGCTCGTCTTTCATCAACTGCATCAATTCGACCATTTCGATTAGATTATCCTTGATCGCTCGATGCTCTTCGGCGTGATTGGTTTCGAACGACTGAGCTTGGGTCGAGACAAAGATTTTTTGGGCAACGTCCAAACGCTCGATGGTTTCGCGGAACAAACCCAACTCCTGTTGGAAACGATGGTGCTGGACTTCTTGCTGCCGCATTTGCTCGGCGTTGAGTTCGTCCCAGCGTTGGCAAGCGATTTGTTCAAGTTCGCGGCTATGAATTAACTGATCTTGTAGTGAACTTTGCCATTGATCCAAGCGTTGTTGATCGCGTTGATCCGCCGCAAGTTGTCGAGCGACCTCTTGAGCTTGCCAGTCACGTTGGGCTTGAGATTCTTGCTGTTGGGCCTCGCCGTGTCGTTGCAGTTCGCTGAGCAGGGTGCCTAACAATTCGCATTGAGTTTGGTTCAATTGTTGTTGGCTCTCGATGGCTCGCGTCGTTTCGCTGAGCAACGTTTGCCATTGGCCAAGGCGCTCACCGAGGCTTTCCTCTGCCTCTTTGGCAACGGTTTTCGCATCGACGACAAAACGGTTCAGCACTTCGGAAAGAGCCGTAGAAACTTGCGTTCGTGTCTCGCTCGCCAAGTCTGTTTGGTGGCGGCTCCAATCTGACAGCACGGAAGAGAGTTGCTCCCGAGTCTCGCTCGCCAAATCGGCATGATTGCGGCTCCAGGCTTGCTCCGCCGTTGCCAGGGACTGTTGCCAAAGTTCTGTTTGTTCTCGCACGGCGACACGGGTGGCAGCCAGCAGCTTTTGACCGACTCGTCGAACGTGAGTTTCAGCGTTATTTGCAGTAGGGGCGGAGAATGCAAAACACTGAGAAATCTGATTCAACGTGTGCTCTTCGACTTGTTGCAAAAACGACTGCTCGACACGCTCGACAAAAAACATGGCGAACATCATGACCATCGACAACATGAGTGCCAATGCCGTGGTGTCGAATGCGACGTAAAGGTTACTTTGAAGGTTCCCCATCATCGCTTGAAGGTTGTTGTCAGGGCCTACATCAAGTTGACCCAGGGCCTGAGAAATCCCGATCACCGTTCCCAAGAATCCCAGCATTGGCGTGGCCCAGATCAAAATCTTGACGAAGCTCAACTGTTGGTGCTGGCGTTCCAAAGCAGATTCTGATTCGTACTTCAGTTCTTGCTCGAGATGCTCGGTCGAGCCGCTCCGTCCGATGAAGTGCAACAGGGAGTAGACTCTTTTCCAGCCTTCGTTGCTTCGGAAAGTGGGTGGATCGTTTTCTAAATCGGCGATGAGTGTCTCGGCAACGCTTCGGTCGTCCGTCGATCCTTGATCGCCTTCTGAGTCTTCCAAGGGAGAAAGCTCGATCCTGGCGAGCTGTCGCGATTGACGCAGAACGTTGAACCAATGACCAAACAGAGCAATCATCCCGATGCAGAACAAAAAGCTGGTCACTCGCGAAATTGGATGCCCGGTCAGATAACGGACCGCCAATTCATTTTCGATGACACGCCCGTCGAGCAGTGCCGCAATCAACAAATAAACCGCGCCACCCCAGGCGATTGGGATGATCAATGACGAAATCGACGTCGAGCGAGCTACGGGTTTGTTCACGGTTGTGCCGGGGGTACGGAACTTGGAGCCAAGGAAAAAAAGACCTTCTACCAAGAACGTTTTTCGGCAATTGGAGAGGGGGCGGATTAGCTTTTGCAACCAGAAAAGTCAATTTTTTCGGAAAAACTTACCCAGATTACTGAATCGGAAAAGTTCTTACAAATTTGCAAAGGAATGATGATGATTGGCCGATAAGTTCTGTTGTCAAAATAATGGATGGGATACGGTCGAGAGACCATCCCGGGGGGGTAAAGCTCGCATTGGTTTCGCCTTTGCGAGCTTTTTTTATGTAACCGTTCACCGTATCTGCGTTGGAACACAACCAATTCCCGCTTTGCCGAATCAAATTTCGAAGCGGTTTGTCAAGTCAAGTTCCTTCGGCGTGTCCGCCTTTTCACGGCGTGAAAAGTCACGTGGCCGTTCACTCCGTGGTTACAAAGGGGCGGGAGCCAAAATGGTATTTTAGGCAAACTTGCGTGGGCGTCCGGGACTACGTTGGGTTGATTCCAGATCAAGCCGTTTGACTGTCGCTGCAACCCGGTCTTGATTTCCGAAAGAACACCGGCGTTGCAAGCTTTGTTTGAAGTGCTTTTCAGAATCATGTGCTATTGATGAGCTATCCACGGCCACGAAAACAGTTTAACGTCAAATTTTTTCCAGCCTTCACCGATCACACGCTCGAAGGCAGCAACATTTTCATCCTTGTGAAAAGTGGTTTGACGGGTATTACCACGACTGGGCGGGCGGTAGATTTCACTCGCTAAATTGAGCGAAGAGGAGTATGCTGCGTGCCTAGAAAAAAATGAAATTCGTCAGGTGGATGTGAGCATTGAGCAACGCGGCTTTCGCTCAAAGAAATACACGATTGTCACTACGATATTGGGATAGCAGACCATTGCGAGCGAATTCGTTGGGATCCGCCCGGATCGGGTGGAAACGAGAGCAAACAAACGCAAGCCGAAGCTGCTCGCGCTATTGACAAAGCCCCGCAGCCACGCCAAGCTAGCCTTAGTCGAAGTTGCGTGGTCTAAGTCCTGTGATACCAACCGGCAGTGCCATTCGGGTTTGACCCTTTAGAGGCGAGTCGATTTCATTGGTTTTTTTGCCTTGCCGGAGAGGGGCAGCCCCCGTTTCGGATAGGCTCTCAGGTATTTGCCTCTCGGAAAGACCTTTATGGCAAAAAAAAAGCAAGCTCAGCAAAGTAACCTGACCGCGTTGCCGTTACCGCCAGGAGTGAGGCTGCTCCGCGCGCTAGAGGGGCAGGCGGCGGAGGTTTGGAGCGTGGCTTTTGATCCGCAGAGCGGGTGGCTTGCGAGTACAGATGGAACGGTCAAGCTGTGGGACGTGAATAGCGGCAATCTACTCCGAACGCTCGAAGACCGCGGGGGTGCTGTCACCTGCGTCGCCTTTAATCCGCAGGGTGGGATTCTCGCCTGCGGGAGTATCGACGGCACCGTGAAGCTTTGGGACACGACCAACAGTAGACTGATCTACACGCTCGAAGACCGCGGGGAAGCTGTCACCTGCGTCGCCTTTGATCCGCAGAGCGGGATGCTCGCCAGCGGGAGTTTTGACGGCACGGTCACGCTCTGGGACGCGACCTGCGGCAAGCTGGTCCACACGCTTAAAGAACGCACGAATTGCGTATGGAGCGTCGCCTTTGATCGGCAGGGTGGGGTGCTCGCTAGCGGGAACAGCGTCCATACAGTCAAGCTTTGGAATGCGCCCACCGGCAAACTGCTCCGCACACTCGAAGGACACAGTGGAACGGTTTTTTCGGTCACTTTTGATCCACAGGATGGGATGCTGGCCAGCGGCAGCGATGACAACACTGTCAAGCTGTGGGATGCGACCACCGGTAAGTTGCTCCGCACGCTTGAAGGACACTCACAACACGTCGATATCGTTGCTTTCTCCTCGGACGGACGACTGCTGGCCTCCAAAGGCACCGACGGCACGATCCGGCTGTGGAACTGCCGGACCTGGGAGACGGTCGCGGTGATCGAAGTACCGACGATCGAGGATCGATGGATTCCCGCCCTCGCGTTTCATCCCACACTGCCGCTGCTGGTCACCTCCAGCTCGCAACCGAATGCACCCGAAAAAGATCGGTACCGTGAGATTCATGTTTACGAACTCGACACAGACGCACTGCTCGGAAGCGACGGTCGCTCCAGTTCCACGACGAAAACGACTGCGACGAGCAGTCTCGGTCTCGCGAATACGGTTCATTCCACATCCGCCAAGATCGTGCTGGTCGGCGACTCGGGGGTCGGGAAGACAGGCCTTGGCTGGCGATTGGCCCACGGCCAATACCGCGAGCATGACTCGACCCATGGGCAGCAGTTCTGGGTTCTCGATCAACTTCGCACCACGCGCACCGACGGCACTTTGTGTGAGGCCATATTGTGGGATCTCGCCGGTCAGCCCGACTATCGGCTGATCCATGCGCTTTCGATCCAGGACGCGGACCTCGCGCTGATTCTGTTCGACCCGACAAATAGTCGCGATCCGTTGGGCAGCGCTGAGTACTGGCTGCGTCAACTGCCTGCCGACTGCCCGAAGA
The DNA here is from genome assembly GCA_019636375.1 of Pirellulaceae bacterium. Lineage (GTDB taxonomy): Bacteria > Planctomycetota > Planctomycetia > Pirellulales > Pirellulaceae > BJ22. The sequence goes on from JAHBXS010000001.1 coordinate 1,260,922, forward strand.
TTCTTGTGGCGGCGCGTGTCGATCGAGGGCATCCGGTACTCACCGACGACGAATTGGCTGCATTTTGTCGGCGTCAGGGCATTGCCGGCGGCTGGATCGCCACCAGTGCCCGCGAGGAAACGGGAGTGGACGAACTGTTGACACGCATGAAGCAGGCGATTCCGTGGGACGACAAACCGGTGATCACGACTGACGCCATCTTCAAGCAAATCAAAGATTTTGTGCTGACTCTAAAAGAAAGCCGCACTCGAAAGCAGATCATCTTCACGGCTGCGGAACTGCGAGAAGCGATTCTCAAGAAACGCGGCAAAACAGTGGCGGGTGCGGCGTCGCTCGGCGCGATTACCGATTCGCAGGTACTGACAGCCGTGAAGAACCTCAGCAGCCAGGGATTGGTGCGACTGCTAACGCTGGCCTCGGGCGAAGAACGCATCTTGCTCGTGCCGGAGCTGATGAACAACTTGGCCGCGTCCATCGTGCTTGAGGCGCGTCGCAACCCGCGCGGGCTGGGCGCGGTGGAAGAGAGTCGCTTGTTCGACAACAGCTACCGCTTTCGCGAACTGGAAAAACTATCCGCGACGGATAAGGAACTGTTGCTCGACGGCACCCTCGAAGCGTTCCTAGCCAATCGGCTCAGCTATCGCTGTTTCCGTGAGCAGGCCGGCGAAATCAAGTTGCTGGTCTTTCCCGACCTGATGAACCTAAAGAAGCCGCAGCGCGATGACCTGATCACGGAGAATGGTGCCTCGTACATCCTCACCGGTTCGACGGAAAACACGTTCGCCGGGCTGGTGGTTCTGCTGGGTTACACCAACTTGTTCGCTCGGACCGATCAGGCTCACGATGCCGCTTGGTTCGAATCGCCCCAAAAAGAGATCTGTGGCGTGCGGCAAATCCGTGAGGACAACGAACGCACAATCGTGCTGCTGTTTAGCCGCGACGCGAGCACCAACATTCGCCAGGTCTTTGAAGGACTCGTCGAACAAATGCTCAGTTGCCGCGACACCCATGTGCGGCGTGTGCGACCAGTGAAATGCACACAATGTGGAACACCGGTGGATAGAGCGGTGATGGCTCGCCGATTGAAATCGGGCAAATCAAAGATATTCTGCGAGGAATGTGGAACTCCGCTGGTCCTGCCTCCGGACGAGCCTTTGAGCGTCAAGCCTGAGCAGCGACAGCAAATCCTCCACGAGGGGTCTGTCGCCGAGCGGCGAACAAAGTTTGAAGAGATCATTTTTGAGCTCTCACGTCTTGCCCAAGCGGAGAATCTCGCTGCACCTACGTGCTTCATCAGCTATGCCTGGGGCAATTCCGAACATGAACGCTGGGTCGAACATCGACTAGCAATGGATCTCGAAAAAGCTGGAATCAAGGTTGTACTGGACCGGTGGGAGAATGCGCAGATCGGTAGCAGTATCTCGCGATTCGTCGATCTGATTTCGAAGGCAGACCGTGTTCTGATTGTTGGTACGAAAGCTTACCTTCGCAAATTCGAGAACAAAAATTCGGAGTTCGGTACCGTTGTCGCTGCAGAAATGGACCAGGTGTCGGCGCGGCTATTGGGTACCGAGGACCAGAAGAAGACCGTGCTGCCGTTGTTGCTGGAGGGTAAACCGGAGGATGCCTTTCCGCCCGCGCTGACCACGCGAGTGTACAGCGACTTCCGTGACGACGCACTTTACTTCGAGACCGCGTTGGACCTTTTGTTGAGTCTGTACGCGATCCCTCCGCGCCACCCAGCGATTGCGCATTGGAAAAGGCAACTTGCTGGAGACCGCTTCGATCGGCGTGCGCATGCGATTTCACTCGACGACGATGAGGATCTTCCAACGGATGAAGCGATGAAGCAGGCACTAAAGCGCGTTGGAAGCCGAGCATTGCACTCCGCATTCGATGCGAATCAACCCGCAGTGATCGAGCAGAACGGGCAACTTGTCTGGGTGTATTCAGACGGATCGACAAAACCCTACTCGGTGAGCGAGGAGCCCGAGGCGTATGGTGGATCATGAACACCGCAAAACGACTGCGAATGATTGCCGGGCCAAACGGATCTGGAAAATCCAGCATCATTCGCAACCTGTCGAAGGAACGGTCGCCGGATGGCGTGTTCTGGTTGAACCATTACCTTAATGCGGACGACGTAGAACGTGCTCTGATCAGCAGTGGCCTGGATTTGTCACAGTTCGACTTCGAAATCACATTGGTGGAGTTGTGCGATTCGCTTCGCGCTGGCAATCGCATCCCGCACGATCATCCGTTCTTCGCGACGGCCAAACTAACGGGGGCGATTCTTTATGCGCCAAACGGCAATGGTTATCTCGCGGCAGCTATCGTTGACTTCCTACGCGAAAAGTTAGTTAATCGCGGTTCGTCGTTTTCATTCGAAACCGTGATGTCACATCGCAGCAAGGTGGATTTCTTTGGTCGAGCATGGGCTGCGGGCTTCAAGACGTACTTGTATTTCGTTTGTACCAACTCGGCAGAACTCAATGTGGCACGGGTTCGTTCGCGAGTCCGTTCCGGTGGCCATCCGGTCCCCGAGGATAAGATTCGTGAGCGTTACATTCGCTGCCTTGACTTGGCTCGTCAGGCAATTGCGAATTCGTATCGCGCTTACTTCTTCGACAACTCAGGACCTGAACCCATTTGGTTGGCCGAATTCGATCCCGATGGACAATGCGAGTTGAAGATCGAGCAAAACCAACTGCCACAGTGGTTTCGTACTTGGGTTTTGGCTAACGATCGGTAGTGATTAAGGATCGGCGCAACAATAGTTGACACAGTTTGCTACCCTCCTCGCTTTGTCGTGCCTCCACAGCGACCCTCCCAAGAAAGAGCAAGGGTCGAGCGCAGCGAGGGGAGGGCAACCAAGACATCAAGTTGCCAGGGGCTATGTGTTGGGAGGCTAATCGTCCAGGATTTGTTTTGCGGCGCGTAGGCCAGAGAGATACGCACCGTGGGCCGAACCGAAGTGCTCGACCTCGATGGCTTCACCGGCGAAATAAAGTTTGCCATCAACCGGTTTAGCCTTTTCCCAATCGCTCGGAGTCTCCCTTATTGTTTGTCTTTTTGCACTTTCAGAAGACGCTCGATGTTTTGATTGATGCTAAGAGGCGTTTTCAATAACCCGACTGGGGCGGAACGGGGCGAGGTCAAGGCTAGGTTGCTCGCCCGTAATCAAGTCTGCAATCAATTTGGCAGCGGCCGGTGATACTTGGACTCCGATTCGAAACAAGCCGGTGGCAATCAATCCATTCTCGAATCCGGGCAGTCGCCCCAGATATGGAAGTCCATCGAAGCTAGCAGGCCTGAGCCCGGACCAGGCTTCGACCAACTCGGCTTGTTCTAAGCAGGGTAACAAGCTCTCGGCAAATTCTCTTAGTTCGTTAATTCCCTGAGGCGTTGTTCCTTTGTCGAAGCCTACCTCTTCCATCGTTGAACCTGCAAGCAAATGTCCGTCAGATCGGGGAACCAAATAGCGAGTCCCTTCATTGATCACAAAATCGCCAAGCGATTCTGACATTCGGTACAGAAGCATTTGACCTCTCACAGGAGTGGTCGGCAAATGGACTCCTAAGTTCGACACCAGCCCGCCACTCCACGCTCCAGCACAGACACAAACAAAATCGGCCGTGATCGTTTCATTATCGATTCTCGCCCCAATCAATTTTTGAGTCGCGGTTACGAGTTGACAGTCAGCACCACTCACGATTTTTCCGCATGGAAAATTCTGGATTGCAGCCGCGAGGGCTTGGAGATGTCGAGGGCTCCGCAATTGTCCTTCGTCGGGAACCCAAGTCGCGCGACGAATCGACCCTGCTTTGACAGTCGGGAATTTCTTTTTTAAGTCCGATTGCGAAACAACTTGAAATGGAATCTCTTCATCGCTCCAATGTTCCTCCTGGCCGACCAGCGCTGCCGCTTCGCCAATCGTTCGAGCAACATATAGCCCACCTGAGAAACGCAATTCGTTATCGATGCCTGCCTCGTTGAGTAGCCGCTCGGCCCATTCCCGGTGGATTTGAGTTCCGAGATAGCAGAGTTGGTCAATTGGATGGCTGGCTTTGGAACTCGTAGGGAGGAGGACCCCGGCGCTGGCCCAGGAAGCGTTTCTTTTTGCTCCATCGTCGATCACCGTGATTTCGTAACCGCGATGCAGTAGTTCATAGGCGACTGAGAGTCCCACGAAGCCGCCACCAATGATCAATCCTTTCCCCTTCTTCACGCCTGTTTCTCCACGATTCGTCGAAGCTCATCGGCAAGCGATTTATCGGCGACGATACTTGACTTTTGCAGCGAGTCGAGATTCCGTTTAAACGACTCAAAGTCATCGATATCGTCTTTCTCAGGCATCAAATGAATCGCATGCCCAACTGCGGTCGCGCGAGCAACCGTCTCCCGCAGTACGCTGCTGGAACTCCAAGTGATTTCTCTAAACAGTTCTGGTTGGAATCGATTTAGACCAATCAAGTAATACCCCCCATCGCGAGCCGGTCCTAAAACGACATCGAACTCTTTCAATTTTTCGAAAGCTTCGACAACTTCCTGGCGGTGAAGTGTTGGACAATCTGCTCCGATGAGGCAAACGTGTTTTGCTCCCTCGTCAAAACAGTCGCGGAGAAAATTTTGCAGTCTGTCTCCCAAGTCTCCATCCGATTGGGGCTTGAGGGTCCAGGTTGGTGCTGCGTCCTGAAAAATTTCCCGATCATTTTTTGGCGCATAGACCAAGTATGAACTCCAATTGACCGCTGACATTTCAATTAAAACTCGATTGACCAGCGTTCGATGCACCAATGCCGCAGCCGTTTCGCCAATCGTCGCCGCCAAACGAGTCTTGACCGTTCCCGGAATCCAAGATTTCGCGAACAGCCCTAGAATTTTCACTTTACTTCTCTGTACTTGGAGCCTATCCCAAAAGGGGTCAGACCCTTTGGAGGCTAGGCCAGAATTTACGTTTTTTGTTTCATCGCCGGAGAGGGTCTGACCCCTTTTGGGATAGGCTCTCAATATCAAACCGGTCGAGCACTCGGAGATTTCGGAATTGGTAATGCCTTTCGTCCCTGATCATAGATTAAACACGTCGAATCGCCAATCGCATGGTGCGGTGCGACTACCCCTCCAAATTGTCGAAAGATTTCCTTGATCTCTGAACCAAATTGAGGCGGCCCCCAAGTTCTTTGAAATCGCGAGAATCGGGCGATTCGACGATCAAAATTGGATCGCGAAACGAATTGGGAGCCTTTTTTGTGGAAGTCATTCCGACTAGGATAAATGAGAGTCAAAGCTCTGAATATCACTTCCGACGAATTGAGTCTTGGCAATTGGAATATGGGATGAAACGTAACAGAGGCGAAAATCGATGTCGGAAAAATTAACCGCAAAAAGCTATTTGGAACTTGTCAAAAAGGCCCAAATCGTTCCACCCGATCAATTGAGCCAATCGTTGAAGCGGCTTTCGCAAGCTCATGCTGGCGGGTCCGTCTCACTACAAGCCCTTGCGGATCATTTGTTGTCGGAGGGCCTCGTTACCAAATGGCAAAACGAGCAGCTGCTTCAAGGACGACACAAGGGATTTTTTCTCGGACAGTATCGCCTCCTGAGATTATTGGGCAGTGGAGGCATGAGTGCCGTCTATCTCGCTCAGCACATGATCGCCAACAATTTAAGGGCCATCAAAGTCCTCCCCAAATCTCGAGCCGCTGACAAAAGTTACCTCGAACGGTTTTATTTGGAGGGGCGGGCGGCGGCGTCACTCAAGCACCCAAACATCGCCCAAATTGCAGACCTCGCCAGCACCGGCGATCTGCATTACATGGTGATTGAGTTCGTAGAAGGGACGGACTTGGACCAAATGGTCAAAGAAAAGGGGCCACTGGATTACTTGACCGCGCTTGAGTATTTGCGACAAGCGACCGATGCACTTCGACACGCTCATTCCAGGAATATCATTCATCGCGACATCAAGCCTGCGAACCTAATGGTCTCAAACGACCAAAAGACGATCAAACTTTTGGACTTGGGACTGGCGCTGATGCGTGACGCCGAATCGTCATTGACGATTCAGCATAATGAACGGGTTATGGGAACGGCAGATTACCTATCTCCCGAACAAGCCATTGACAGTCACAAGGTCGACCATCGAGCGGACATCTACAGTCTCGGATGCACGTTTTATTTTATGCTGGCCGGGCATCCCCCGTTTCCCGAAGGCTCCATCGCTCAGCGAATTGCCAAACATCAATCGGCGGACCCTGTTGAATTAACGACTCTACGCGAAGATTGTCCGCTCCCCGTCGCTAGGTTGTGTCAACGCATGATGCAAAAAAAACCCGAAGATCGATTTGCCGATTGCCAAAAGCTCTACGATTCGGTTCAAAAAGTGATAACACTTTTAACGCTTGATCAAAAAGCAAAAATAGAAACGACTGAAAAGACGAGTTCTACCTCAACGCCGACGACGATGGCCGCCGGGGCCAGTCCGAAAATCCAATCAACTTCTCCTGCTAACTCGGCAACAATTGCGAAGGGTCCCCAGCCAAAAAACGCTGCACCTTCAAAACCTGCCAATTTACCCTCGGGAGCGAATGCTTCGCCGAGTCCTTCTGCGAAACCTTCCCCAGTACCGGTTGCCGGGACACCAGGTAAAGTTCTTCAGGATCCTGCGTCACCAACAACGAGCGGTAATTCATCCTCATCGCAAAAGCCGCCTGCTGCCGCGTCGCCCGTTTCGGCAGCAGTTCCGCTGGCATTCGATGGCGATGCTGTTGCGGCATCCAAGAAACGCGCTGACCCCGAATTTCTCGATTTTGAGGCATTGGCCTCTCTCGACCAGGGAAGCCGTACCGACCTTTCGGCCCTGGCGGCGGTAGCATCAACGACACCTGTCGCTCCCCGCTTAAGGGAGGATCGAAAATCGAACATCAAATTTGTATTATTGATTGCGGGAATTGTCATCGCAATGTTTTCGGCGTTGATCGTGGCGTTATATTTCTTGAACCGTTTTTTGACGTAGCTTGAATTCTGGTTTACAATCGGGGCGATTCAGTTGAACGGCCTATACCCAGGAGTACGAATGAAACTTCGCCATCGTTTGTGCGGGCGTTTGCCTTCACTGGTTTTTGCTTTAATCTTGTTCGGCGTAATCGTGATGCCACGGGCGACGGCAATCGGCCAGGAGGAAATGAGCCGCCCTGAAAAGCAGTTTATCAAACAGCTTCAAACCGAAATCGAAAAGGTTTCCACCAACATCGACCGGTCGCGAGGTCCACAAGCTCAAAGAGCCTACGAAGGAGTCCTCAAACGACTTCAAAATGCCCCACCCAATTCGTCCCCACTCTTTAAAAAGGAACTCGATACGGAATTAAAACGACTTGCCGACTTTCAAAAGAAACTAGGCGAATTGGGAATCGAAGTCGATGCGCCAAACGCACCCTCTGGCGACATGAACACATCGTCAACTGAAATCAGCTTCAAAGATGCAATTGCTCCGATCTTAGTTGCCAAATGTGGAAACTGTCACGTGCGTCGAAGTCGTGGTGAATTCGGGATGGCCAACTATCAATCCTTGGCCCAAAGCGGGATGGTGGTCCCTGGAGACCCCGTCTCTAGCCGATTGATCCAGGTGATTGACACCGGCTCGATGCCTCAAGGGAACCTCACTGTATCAGCGGACGAATTGACAAAGTTGCGAAACTGGATTTCTGCGGGGGCAAAAAACGACGCCGCAAATGACGAAAGTTTACTGGGACTAGTCGCCGACGACCGTGGAACGAACCGCCCTGCAGAGCCTCTTCAAGTAAAGCAGGCTGACGGAACCCAAACCGTCAGCTTCGCCAGGGAGATCGCTCCGATCATCGCTAGTGAATGTCGTGGGTGTCATGTCGAAGCGAATCGCCCCCGGGGCGGACTAAACATGGACTCTTTTACAACGTTCCTTAGAGGAGGAGATTCGGGTGCGCTCATCGTCCCCGGAAAATCTGCCGAAAGCTTATTGGTCAAAAAACTTTCGGGGACAGCTGACGGAAATCGGATGCCAGCCCAGCGCCCGCCTCTTCCACAGAATCAAGTCGATTTGATTAAGCGGTGGATTGACGAAGGTGCTCCGTTTGACGGCACCACTCCTACGTTGCCACTGAAAACCATCGCAGCAACGGCGAAAGCATCAGTGTCGAGCCACGAAGAGCTAAGCACCGAACGGAAAAAAGTTGCTGAGGAAAATTGGGACAAAGCGTTACCTAACATACCAAACAATCACATTGACAGGGATGAATTTCGAGTATTCAGCAGTCTCTCTGATGAACGGCTGACTGCCGTGACCGACAAAGCCGAACAACTCGTCGAGAAAATCAAGCGCCAGTTGGGGCTCTCGAAGAACGAACCCCTCGTGAAAGGGAAACTAACTCTTTATGTTTTCGAGCGACGTTACGACTTCAACGAACTTTCGACGATGGTTGAGGGATACCCGCTTCCCAAGGAAACTAAGTCGATGTGGAAGAACAGCGTTGTCGATGTTTACGTCGCAATTGCGATGGATCGAACGGTGGACTTCACCGCCATTGAGCCGGAGTTGTGTCGAGTCATGACCGCCGCCTCGGTGTCGGCATGGGCGCAAGGCATCCCGGTTTGGTTTGCGGATGGTGCGGGATACTCGACATCTGAGCGGTTGTTCCCAAAATCTGACGAAGTGAAATTATGGAAACAAGGTGCCGAGTCGAGTTTGGCGAAAGTGACAAACGTCGACGATTTTGCAGGAGGAAAGCTCTCTCGTGAACTGACTGGATTGGCAGGTTTTCAACTTGTTTCGGCCATGCGAACTCAAGAGGCTAATTTCAAGCGACTTACCGCTGAGTTGAGCAAAGGAACCGAATTCTCGACCGCCTTCTCAACGGCCTTCAAAAGAGATATTGAGTCCTGGCTGGCAGGTATGATCAATACCCGAGCCGGCGGGCGATAACTTTTCAATCGAGTTTCCGCCGTACGTTCACTGGTAATTATTGAGTGAACAATGAGTCGATGAATGATTTGACCCAAGCAAAACTGGCAAGTCTAGGCTGTCTTTGACGGCAGGCGAGCAACCCCTAGAGCCAAGTTGTCAGAATTTTCAGCATCTTCATTTACCCGCAATTTACGGCGAAAACGGGTGTTTTAGGGGGCTCGTCTTGATTCTTTGACAACGATCTTGTTGGTTGGCAATTTGACTATCGGACTTTCTCTATCTACAATGCCTCGCTCTCACTCGCCGCTTAAAAGGACCGAAAAGGTTCTGCCAAAGTCAGCCGGGTGCTTATTGAGAAACCTTATCAAGATTGCACTCGGTCTTTTCCAAACCTGGAGAATTTGAGAATGAAAATGAAGAAGACAGAGGTCAAACCCTTCAAAGAGGCGTTGCTGCTGTTACGTGCCCGGTTACGCGGAGACGTCCATACACTCGCGTCTGCTGCATTGAGCGCCACTGCGGGGGGAGTTTCGGCCGTTCCCAGTCACATTGCTGACCTGGGGAGCGACACCTTTGAATTGGATAACACCCTGCAGTTGATCACGAACGAGGGCGAAACGCTAGTACAAATCGAAGGCGCTCTTGAGCGAATCGAAGATGGCGAATATGGTATTTGCGTGGAGTGCTCGGGAAAAATCCCTAAAATGCGCTTGCAAGTGATTCCCTATACGCCATATTGTGTCAAATGTGCGACCCAGATTCAATCAGAAAATCGCTAGTCCTACGGTGAACAAAACGAAAACCTTAGACGGTGTTGGGAACAATCCCAACACCGTTTTTTCTAATCTGACGAACGTGACACTGTTTGTCGTTGTCTTGATGGTCGGCCTGATCGCCGACCTGGCCACCAAATCGTACGTTTTCACTCATTTTTATGATTCCACGAGTGCTTTAGGGCAACCTGTTTATTGGTGGGTCAACGGAATTTTCGGAATTCAACCCAGCACAAACCCTGGGGCTTTGTTTGGTTTGGGCGCTGGTTATCAATGGATTTTTGCGACGTTGTCATTCGTCTTTTTATTAGTTGTGTTGGCGTGGTTATTTCGTTTTGGGGGTATCCAAGACAGGTGGCTCAGCGTTTGTTTAGGGATGATCTCCGGCGGAATAATCGGAAACCTCTACGATCGACTTGGTTTAGGGCACGGTTTTGGCTTGCCAATCGAGTGCCGTCGCGATGTGCGAGATTGGATTCTCTTTCGACTTCAAAGCGTCCCGATGTTCGACCCTTGGCCTAACTTCAATATTGCCGACTCGTTGCTCGTCGTGGGGGCAATCATGTTGTTCATCCACGGTATATGGCTCAATCCTTCTCAAAATTCAGAAACCTCACATGCTGATTGATGAAATCAAGAGACGTCTCGAAGCGGCTCGGAGTCTCGCCATAGAAGCCGGGAAACTGACTCTGGAGTATTTTCGTCAGCCGTCATTACAGGTTGAACACAAGGCCGATGGCTCACCTTTGACAATGGCCGACCAAGCGGCGGAGCGATACTTGCGAGATGCGATCTTGGATCAATTCCCTGCCGACAGCATCCTCGGAGAAGAGTTCGGCAGTCATTCAGGAGCAAGCGAATTCCGTTGGATTCTGGATCCTATTGACGGAACGAAATCATTTATTTGCGGTGTCCCGTTTTACGGTACAATGATCGGCGTGGAAGTAGGTGGCGAGGCAGCCATAGGTGCAGTCTATTTCCCGGCCTTGAACGAGGGTATTTACGGCGCTACAGGACACGGAGCATTTTCGTTCGTGGGCCAAACGTTTTCGCCAGCACGTGTTTCGGAGACTCGCTCGCTCGCAGACGCCGTGGTCCTAACCACAAGTGTCGAGGCGTTCGATACTCGTGGGGCTTTAGAAGATTACTTGAGTCTAACTCGTCGAGCGAAATTCGCTCGAACTTGGGGAGACGTTTACGGGTATTTACTTGTCGCGACGGGTCGGGCCGAAATCATGATCGATCCGCTGATGAATTTATGGGACGCAGCGGCATTGTTGCCCATTTTGCGCGAAGCAGGGGGAATGTTCACCGATTGGCAAAGCGAGGAACGGATCGATGGCGGGGACTCAATTGGATCAAATGGCCATCTTCACCACGAAGTTGTGAGTTGTTTTTCAAGAATTACTCGTCGGACCATTTGAAAAATTCGTGCCGTCCGGCGATGATGAATGGCACGGTACAGGCTTGTTTAACTTTTGTAATTCTTCCGATGTTGTCGGTGATGGAAAGGAACAGATGAAGGTTCTTGTAAATTTTTGGGGCATGACTTTGGCCGCCCTCATTTTGGGACTTACGACCGGTTGTGAGACGACCGATTACGAGCTGGTGCGGCTAAAAGAACGTAACAAAAATCTGGAGTCCCAAGTCGAAGCGTTGGAGAAACAGATTGCCGAACTTGAGGTCGCCAAGTCTGTGATATCTTCCACCCCCAAAAACTCGATTGGAAAAACAAATTCAGCCTTAGACAATTCTTCAAAGTCCCCGACTTCCGTCCCGCCGACCGTCGATCGAGCGGCATTGCTGCTGGCTGATGCGGCGGCGCGTGAGGCACTGACTCCTTTTGATGCATCGTTCGAAGTTGACGCAAGCTCGGGGGTCGTCAAGTCAATTGATCTTTCGAATTCCAGAAATGGGGTCGACGCCTTGCCGTTATTGGAGAAGTTCTCAGGCCTACAGGCATTGATTATAAAAGGAGCCGACTTAAAAGACGAATCGTTCGATCTGATTGGTAAATTAGTGACGCTCGAACGATTGGAAATGGACTTGGCTCCTGCATCCACGCAAAATCTCGAAAAGCTATTGCCTTTGAAGAATCTTAAATTTCTAAAACTCTTTCGCTCCGACATCTCTGATGAAGGCATGGGGGTCGTTGCCCGGTTGCCGAAATTAGAGCAACTTCGGATCGGCCAAACACGTGTTGGCGACGAGGGGGTTGCGAAGTTGTCGGGAGTCAAAACATTACGAGCGATTGATCTGAGCGATTGCAATCGCGTATCGGATCGCAGCATGGAAGTTCTCGCAACTCTGCCGGAAATCATTTTTCTCAAAGTCTGGGGACCGCAAATTACTGACGCCGGAATGAAGTCAGTGGGAAAAATGAAAAAACTGCGAGTCCTAGGGCTCAACGATACCGCTGTCACGGACGTCGGTATGAATGAATTGAACAACCTCAAAGACCTGCGCGAAATCCACTTGTTCCGCACCAGCGTCGGCGACGACGGAATTCGAGCGTTGGTAGGTTTGAGCAACCTGACATTTTTGAATCTTCGAGACACAAAAATATCTGACGCAGCGATCAGCGCAATTGCCGAACAATTGCCCGGAATCACTCAGTTGGATGTTAGCGAAACCAATTCGCCTGGAGTTACCGAGCAGTCGGCTGCCGCGATTGCCCGATTGACCAAACTCAAGGACGTAAATTTTTGGAGCACTGCGGTCGGGGATGAAGTTACGGTCGCACTGGCTGGATTGCCTGAGTTGACTCGAATCAATTTGGACAAGACTAAGATTACTGACCGCGCAATTGAAGTGTTGGCCACCAAGACCGATCTGGCTTGGCTGCATGTCGGCTCGACAGCGATTGGTGACGAGTCGGCCAAGCGGCTAGAAAGCTTTCCCAATCTCAAGTATTTAAACGTTTCTTACACACAAATGTCTGAGGACGCGTTTTTCGATTTATTCGACGCTCTGACGCCGCGAAAATGCGTCGTTGTTGGGCCTTGATCCTTACTGGAACTCACGCAGCACCCAGTCGCAAATTGCGGTATCTTGAATTCTGTCATTTAGCTTCTGGCGACATCCGACGGTTGCAAAGACTGCTTGGGCGGCGTTTTCTGGGGTAACGATACCATGCGAACCCTTGATCAGAGTCGCGTCTAATGGGATCGACTTTGTCGGCATGTCGATAAAAAGTTCGACCGGGTCGTACCCAGGCTTGCGATGAATATCAACCGTTTTGGCAAAGGTCGGAGCAAGCTGATCGTCAAGCCACCAATAGTAGGCCTGCCAGCTATTCGGCGTCGAGATCAACACAAGATCGCCTGATCGCTCGTGATCCACTCCGAATTCTCTGCGTTCATCACCTACCAAAACCCTGTCAATTCCCGGCACGTTTCGCAAAACCGCTGCAGCAGCGGAAATCGTTTCGGAGTTTCGATCTTTCACGAAGACGTGACCCAATTGATGGTCCACGAGAACCCATGCCGGAGTGTTTTCAAAGTCGATTAACTCGCGACCTTCGTCGTCCAAACGAACATGGAGCAAACCAGCCTCTCGCAAAACGCGATTGGGGTAGGTCACGTGATCAACACTAGAGATCACATACTCACTGAGGATTACCCATTTCGAATCTCGATCAGCGTAAACGGCTTCGATTTGCGGAATGAATTCGCTGAGAAGTTGATCCAGTTCACTCACGGCCTTAATTGCAGCCGGACTATCGGGACCCGACTTTTGTGCAGCGTAATCCAAATGTGGCAGATAGACATAAAAGAAATCAGGAAGGAATCGCTCAGCGGCGATTTTTGCAGATTGGCAAATCCACGTCGAAGACTTGATGTTGGCAATCGGTCCCCAAAAATGCTGCAAGGGGAAGTGGCCTAGGGTCGCCAACAAATCTCCATAAAATTCTTGAGGCTTCGTGTAACACCACAACTCCTCGCTTCCATCCGGTTTATGAATCGGGGCCGGCATCGACACGTAGTCCGCATCACATTTTTTGGAGAGCATTGGAAACCACGCCGCAGAACGAAGCGCCGGGTCCAACTCCTTCAAACGATCCCAGATTTGCGGGCGCTGAATGACTGAATTGGGGGCGGTCCACATTTCCACTCGATTTGAGTCTCGCCAGAAAAAACCGTTGGCAATCACCCCGTGCTCTTGCGGCAGCGTTCCAGTTAACATCGTTGTCTGGGCCGGCCAAGTCACGCTGGGAAACGAATGCTGAAGCCCGCCGACTTCGCCTCGTTCAAGGTGGCTGCTGGTGAAAGGCATGTGTTGCAAGTCTTTGAGACGCAACCCTGGGATGGTCAGCATAAAGAGTGGGGATTTCATTTAACTCCAATCGCTTTGCGGTGTCGAGGACACGTTGACTAATGGTGACAAGAACTGAAATGACTTGCAAACTGCGTTGACGGCATCATGGCTATGGCGACTCAGTTCAACCACAACCGGTCCATCGTACTCGATACGATTGAGGGCTTCCATGATGGGAGGGAAATGCATTGCCCCGTCGCCAAACATCAGATGTTCATGAACTCCCGGACGCATATCTTCCAGGTGAACGTTAATTATTTGCTCGCGACAACGGTGGATATAGTCGCCGATTGGCAATTCGCCTTGACAAAACAAATGCCCGATGTCCATCGTCAACTTGAGGCGAGGGTGCTCAACCCACTGACGCAAGCGTTCGTAGGCCGCAATTGTATCCACAAACATCCCAGGTTCAGGTTCGAAACCGATCAGCACTTCGTATTGATCGGCCAATTTCAAAACGCGTTCGAGGTTGATCGCGAGGCTGTCCCAGGCTTGTTGCAAATCCCAATCGCGTGGTTTGGGGCCGGACCAAATCGAAACACAATGACTGGCCTGCTCATTTGCAAGTTGACATGCGTATTCAATGAGGTTTATTCGTGGCGAGGCCACTTCGACGGGTGCGACGAGGGACGGAGCATGTTTCTGACGCGAATCAAGTAAGAATCGCGCGCCCGTTTCGATGACGCTAGAGAGCTTGAGGGCTTGTAGTTTTTTAGCAATGACTCGGCGTTGATGCAAAGAGTCAACGGCAAAAGGTGAGAGCCATTGATGATCAATCGTGATCCCTACGCATCGATAACCGGTCTCGGCGAGCAATTCGAGCGCGGCAAGCGGGTTGTGATGAGCCAACCCATTGGTGTTATAGCCGAGAATCATGTTAGGTAAACGGTTCAGAAACCACCCTCAAGTGGTTTTCAATCCGTTCAATCGCTGGGATTGAACGGAGTGCTTCCTGGGCAAGTTGTTTTTCGAAAAAACTTGCGACAGTTCCCTCAAGAGTTACTTTGTCTTCGCCATCCATCTTAAAATGAACATGGCGTCGTTGCAAATGAGGATGGTTTACGAAGACCAAGCTAATTTTTTGAGCAAGGTTGTTAAATTCAGAAGCAATCATAGGTGTTGTGGTCGCGCTACTCGCGAACAGATTTTAAGGTCAGTCGCCTACCAAAGGCGTCTTCGAAAATACACTTTGCTGAGTTTTTCGGTGAAAATTAATGGGTGGATGAGTCGCAATCTGAGGTGTTTCCTTCCGACTATATGGCTGATGCGGGGTTTGTTGGGCAATGCAAAAAAATTTTAGTCGGCAAGATCGAATCGAGCGTTTCGTTGGGGCGTTCGGCAACGTTTGCGGGGGAGTTTCCGGCCATCACTTTGCTGCCTACCCCTGATTTATTATTGTTGCGTCTTATTTTAAAATGGGTTTAGTCTCAGGTTTTTAGGAAAGTGAAGGAGAGCGTTTTGGCGAGTACATCTGAAAATTGCATGGCAACAGTTTTAAAGGACTGGCACGTTGCTCACGGAGGGCGGATGGTCGAATTCGCGGGCTGGCTGATGCCAGTGCAATATTCGACGATCATTGAGGAACACCAATCAACGCGAACCGCCGTCGGGATTTTTGACGTCTCTCACATGGGCCGATTTTATTTTAATGGTTCGGGTATTGCCGAGTTTTTGGATCGATTAACAACGCGGCGCGTCGTCGGGACTGAACTAGGGCGAATTCGCTATTCGTTGATGACTAACGAAGCAGGCAATATTCTTGACGATGTTTTAGTGTACCGTTTGCCAGATGGAGGCGACGCTGAATACATGATGGTGGTGAATGCTGGAAATCGATTAAAGATTCGTCAATGGCTTGAAACGCGACTTCTGAACTCCACGATTGAATTTGCCGACCGAACTCTTGAAACGGCTATGATTGCTGTGCAGGGTCCACTTGCTTGTGACTTGATTAAAGGACTGGGGTCGGTGAATCCGAACGACCTTAAGTACTACGCCTGCGAATGGGGGCAAGTCTGCGGTCATGAGGCTCTTGTCAGTCGCACAGGCTACACCGGGGAAGACGGGTGCGAAGTGATTGTTGCAGCCGACGTTGCCGTAGAAATCGCGACGACAATTGAACAAGCTGCTGCGAAAATTGGGGGACGTCCTGCCGGATTGGGAGCGCGAGACACCTTGCGACTTGAAGCGGCGATGCCGCTCTACGGACACGAACTGACCGAGTCGATCAATGCCGCACAAACCGAGTTGGGCTTTGCAATCAACCTCAAGGATCGGGAATTTGTTGGCCGCGACGCAATTTTGACCGCGAAAAAAGCAGGGTTGCCGACCCGGGTGGGCCTAGTGCTGGAGGGCAAACGTGCTGCTCGTGAGGAATGTTCGATTATGCTGGGAGACCAGAAAATCGGTTTTGTCACCAGTGGCACGTTTTCGCCGACGTTGCAACAGGCAATTTCGATGGGATACGTCGCTCCGGAGCACACCGCCGTTGGAACAGCCGTCGAGATCGACATTCGCGGCAACGGGACGCCAGCGAAAATCGTTGCTTTGCCGTTCTATTCTCGTAGCCAGTGATTCAATTCGTCATTTTTTGAATTCGTAAACTTTTTTTCAATATTTGGAGAACTCAATTTTATGGACCCCAATCAACTGAAGTATGCAGAAACTCACGAATGGGCCTTTGTCGAAGGGGACACTGCCACTGTTGGGATCACTGCTCACGCCGTCGAGCAATTGACCGACTTGGTTTACATGGATTTGCCTCAGGTAGGAGGTCAGGTAAGTGCCGGAAAACCATTCGGAGAAGTGGAATCGGTGAAGGCGACTAGTGATCTTTACAGCCCGGTCGATGGCGAAGTGATTGAGGTCAACACCGCTCTGCCAGATCGTTTGGAAATTCTGAATTCGGACCCCTACGGACAGGGTTGGATCATGAAAGTGAAGCTTTCTAGCCAAGACTCCTTAAACAAACTTCTTGATTTGGCCGCTTACGAACAGCAATGCTCGGAACACGGGTAAGACTTGGTACTACCTCGCTCGCCGAATGAAAACGTTACTGTTGATCGATGATCCTCCAGCGCCAGGTTCCTGGAACATGGCGTTCGACCAAGCTCTGCTCGAGCATGTCGATGAAATCGGTGTGAATGTCCTACGATTCTATCGCTGGAGTCCCGCGACGTTGTCATTGGGCTATTTCCAGCATTACGACGAGCGAGCTTACCATGCAAGTTCTCAATCGTTGGATACCGTCCGACGGGCATCTGGGGGCGGAGCGATTGTGCACGATCAAGAATTAACGTACAGCTTGGTTGTGCCTATTTCTTCTCGTTGGGCTCAAAGCAATCGCAGACTGTATGACATCGTGCATCAAGCAGTCTTGGAACAATTAGGCCAGCAAGGAATCACTGCCCAACTGCACGATGATGAAAAGGGGGTTCGTGGTCGGGAAAATCCCTTACTTTGCTTTCAACGACGGGCGGATGGTGATATTTTAATTGATGGGCACAAGATCGGCGGCAGCGCGCAGCGACGGGGCCGCAACGCATTGTTGCAGCACGGAAGCATCCTATTGCAACAGTCGGAATATGCACCGGAATTGCCCGGAATTTTCGAACTGACGGGAGTCGCGATTGACGACCGGGTACTTTCGAGAAAAATGGCTGAATCGATCAGTCGGGACATGGGTTTAAACATCGAGAATTTCGCTTTTAACCTCGAATTGAGAGAACGGGCTCGCGAAATAGAAGAAAACCGATTTCTGGCTGATTCTTGGACGAAAAACCGTTAAAACCCAATATGCTTCACGTGTCTTCATCGAATCCTCCTTGAAAACATTAAATTCTCCCCCCTTGCGCTTGCATTTAGGGGGAAGTTCTGAATAAAATACCGGTATGAAGAAATCGAGAAGCCTGTCTATAAAAACGTTTGTTTTTCGACAGATCGACCGATAATGGTTGCTGGGATGTGCTGATTTGAGGGAGTCAAAATGCAGGTCAAGTTGAAAGTCATTGGCGGAAAGAATGACGGGAAAGAAATCAAAGTTACTGTCCCTGAATTTGTGATTGGCCGTGGTGACGATGCTCATTTGAAACCAGTCAGTGACCTAATCAGTCGTCGTCATTGCTCTATCAAAATCGAAGGTGGCAAGGTCATCGTCGCTGACCTGGGGAGTCGCAATGGCAGCTTTGTCAATGGACAGCAATTAGCTGATCAACACATCGCAAAAGCCGGGGACATCTTAAGAGTCGGACGCTTGCAGTTTGAAATCATGATCGATGTGGCGCAGCCAAGCCAAAAACGTCCGAAGATCGAAGGTGTTGCAGAAGCAGTCGCACGAACTGCCGAAACGACTAACAAAAATCTTGACAAATTTGAGGATAGTATCTCAGGTTGGCTTGAAGACGACCAAGACAATGCGTCAATGTCCGACACAACAACTCAATTGAGTTTGGAGGACACCAAGGCAATTCTCGCTGAAGCTGAACGCAAAGCTCGCGAAAAAGAAATACTCAAAAAGAATCCCGATTCCGGAATTTTCAAAAAAGATGAAACTCCGAGTTCTGAGAAAAAATCAGGAACCGGGAAACTACCGCCTCTTCCAAAACACTCGCACGATTCTTCAAAAGTGGCGGCTGACGATGTGCTGAGAAAATTCTTTAATCGGCGTTAGCCACGATATCGACCCCTCAGTCTGTCCTTTCTGCAGCGGCGTTTTCGTTGCCGGTTTCTTTTTGTTGAATTCTCCCCCACCCGTAGCCGATTTTCGCGAATCTCGCACCGCTTGCGTGCAATTGACCGCATCTTTCAAATGATTCGAAAAAAGCACGGCACAAAATTCAAATAATTCTTAAATAACACGCCCCCCATAGCGAATTGATTAACAGTCTCAATTTGGGAATTTTTGGGAAGTTTCCTAAAAATTCAGATAAATTGCCGTGGGCCTTGCGTAGAAACTGCGACTACTCCCTTATTAGCCCTTGAAACCACAGGGTTCAAAATCGGGTAGAATGTGCAACATTAGAAGGAGCCGTGTTTTGGCGGGTGAAATGAACGTTTTGATTGATCGCTGCCTAGATGGGCAGGATTCTGCATTTTCCGAACTCATTCGACGCTATCAAGGAATGGTGTACGGCCTGTGTGTGCGAATGCTAGGTCAGCGTGAAGACGCTGAGGACGCTACGCAAGAGACTTTTGTACGGGTCTGTAAAAACCTGCATCAATGGGATCCGCAACGAGCTTTTGAGCCTTGGCTAATGACGATTGCAGGGAATCGTTGCCGAACTCGATTGGCCAAACGAAGCCGCAGACCCTCGCAGATTTCTTTGGAACATCCGATTCCCGACCAGTCATTTTTGGAGACTGAAGCCAGATTCTTAGCCGAAGAGATTGAGTCGGTTGTCGAAACACTCAAGCCCGATAGCCGCGGCGCTTTCTTGCTGTTTTATCGTGAGCAACTCTCCTATCAAGAAATTGCTAATCGCCTGAATGTCCCATTGGGAACCGTCAAAACATGGGTACATCGAGCAAGGAAAGAGCTGGTAGATAAATTGAAACTACGAGGAACGTTGGATGGCCAAAAATCCGCAATGCGATGAATTTCAAGATTTGATAAACGAATTACTCGATTGCTCGCTGGACCCGGCAGATGACCTGCGAGTGTCTGAACATGCTCATTCGTGTCACGATTGCCAGGCGATTTTGAGCCAATATCGCCAGATGGAGTTATTGACTCGTTTTGCCTTTCGTTCGATTGACGACGATTGTTTTGGAAATGCTCAAAGTCAAAATCAGAAGGGCGAGGGATTCGATACAAGGCCCATCCGTCAACTCGATTTGGATTCTGTTGGTTTAAACGGCGAAACTGCTTACTCAGGGGGTCGCCATGTATTGCCAAAACGGCCAATTCGAACGATCTTAGGTACGTTGGCAGCGTCTGTCTTGGTGCTGGTCTTTTTCGAGCGACCTAGCTCCCTTCAACCCGAGCACTTAAACGTCGCGTCAACGACTTCACCCAGCTCCAGCGAAAATTCTCCTTCGAAAGATCTCGTTGCTCAAGATCGAACGCGGCCTGCAACACGAATTTTCACTTGGCCGAATTGTTACGAAATCACGTCCGAACTGCCCGGAATTCGCCCGATTCGAAGTTCCGTGGACGCCACTTTAAACATGCTCCACCAAATTGTCCCCGCAGAATTCCGTTTACCACAATCAAACAAACCGCTGGGGCATGGTGACGGCGATAGAGTTCATATCCAAGTCGTTTGACCGAAAAACGTGTTACAACTGGTACCGTTTAACGGGCGAACATCGGTTTTTGGCTAAATTTTCAGAATTTTGGCCAAAGTTTCTCTCCGTGATTTATTTTTCCTAGTTGCCTCAAGCGGCTCAATAGGTAAAAATTTTCTATTCACGGGTTGGCCTCAAAAATGTCAAATTCATCTCGATCGAGTACCAAGAATTCCAAGGTTTCCAATGAAACAGGTCACCGTAAGGGCGGTGATCGACGCGAAAAAAGCATTCCGGTCTCGGTGGATCGCAGAAAAGGCGCGCGGCGCCGGAATATTGACCCGACAACCTGCGAACGGGATTATTCCGATGCGGAAATTGAATTTATGACAGCGATGGACGATTACAAGCGATCCAGTGGACGAATGTTTCCGACTTGCTCAGAAATCTTAGAGGTGTTTCTGAAACTGGGCTATCGCAAATTAGATTCGCATTCCCCCCTCGCAATTTCGGATTTTGACTTGACTGCGGGCCTATTGAGCCCAACCGAAGCTCACGCTGAATAAACTCGACCAATGGCGCAAGCCAACGGCCACTTTGAGCAATTATTTCGGTTGATATGCATCAATATCAGCTAGGCTGATCAACGCCATGGCAGTGCCATAGCAACGGCCCAGTTCGTGGGAATCAACGAAGGCACCATCGATTTCTGGCAACGTCAAAATGATCTCGCGTTGTTGGGCGGCCAAGTGATTCCATTGTTCGGCGTCGGCAAGTCTTGAGATGGCTTCACTTCGAGCTTGCATGTCGTACCAAAAAAAGAATCCACCGTAGGCCATTGTCGATGTGTGATCATCGTATTTGAGCGCCTTGGCGAGATACTCGTGAAACTTGATTCCTGTCTCAATCGCCGTGATTAATTCTGGGTCATTCACTCTTCCCCATTGATGTCGGGCGAGTTCACAAACTGGGATTCTTCCGGCGCTAGCCTTAAGGTCCCCATTGCCCCCTTCATTGCCTCTCCGCACCGCGTATGGATAACCTCCGTTCTGGAAACGTTGTTTTTCCAAGCGTTCCAACCCACGGTTGACGATGGTAGAGTTGACTTCGCCACCAGCAGCTTGAGCGGCATGAAGAGCCGTAAGTGCGGTCGCCGTCACAAACGCGTTGGGGTATTCGTGAAACCAACTGCCGTTGTCCATTTGTAATTCTTCAAGTTGAGTTGTCGCTCGCTGCAGTTCATCGGCAAACGACTGAGCCGTCCCTTTGCCCTTTGCGGCTGCCAAAAGTCGAACCCGATAAGCCTGGGCCCAAAGAATCTCATCGCGATCATCAAAATTGAGATTTCCGTCATTGGCGACAAAAACTGCGGCCTTCTCAATCGTTTTCCGGAGCACCCGCTTTCGCTCGGACGATGGCTCCCGTATTTCTGCTTGAATCAAGGCCAATCCTACGAGCGACGTCACGGCGACGTGCACATTCGGAAGGCTATCAGTCCCGCCAAAATCATAATCACTGTCAAAAAAGCCACCCGATTCGTCTTGCATCAGCAACAGAAACTCCGTTGAGGCTCGCCATATTTCAGGCTCTGAAAAAGAGCCCAGACGAGCACCACTCGTCAAACGAATAGTTCCATCGCCCTTAGCGGGTGGTAGTTCCGGCAACTCACCGAAAACCTCAAACCCTCGCACGAACGGCCCGATCCCTTGTGCCTCATTCGCAGCCTTCCAACCGAGCGGATGTTCCGGAAATTTTCGGCCTGTCTCTTCCCAAATTTCTCGAGCCATTTTCTGCTGCCCCATTCGAAACGCAACCATGCCAGCTAACAAGCCGAACTCGGCAGCATCTCGTTCACGAAGTTCAGCGAATTGATCTTCGGCAGGTCGCCAATTCACCATTTGCAGATGCTCCCACCAACCATCAATCGCAACTCGATTTCGTTCTCCGGCAACTTCGGACCACGAGCGAGACTCACCAAGGGAGCCGGAAATCTGCGAAAACAACCAGTGGGGGTGTAGCGTCGTCAGCCGATCGGCGACAAGTCGAATTGACTGGTCAGGACCGATAATCATGAATCCGGGTTCGATGAAATCATAGACCTTTAAGCCATAATGATCGGCCTCCGCTTTAGTCGGCGTCGCCCGCAAAGGAATGGAGCGTTCGTTCAAAAGATTGATGATTGCTGGCCAACTAAACGGCCCAGCCAGCATGTAGCGATCAATTTCCGGCTTGCGGTCCATGAACGTGCCAGGAACCGACGGAACATACCAAAATACAGGACGATTCTGAGCGCGGGATTTCTCAATCGCCTGTGCAAGATCGGTTTCCCAATTAACCGCCGTTCCAGCCTTTTTAGCCAATTCGTTGGGTTTGACCCTAATCTTCTGTGTACTGTTACGGATTCCGTCTTGCTTTGGAGGATTTTGAGCGATGGAAACGGAGGCGTGGCTTGAGAAAATTGCCACAACCGCAAGGAATACCATTGGAATTCGCAAGTAACTCACAAACATCTCATTCTCCTCTAATCAATTACCAAGTACAAAATCCTTTTGCATTGTACCCGATTTTTCTGAATTCACTTCATCACTCAAGTGGATCATTGCGGCCAATTTGTCAATTATCGAAGTGAGTTCCTTTTCACTCGCTCAACCTTCTACGCAAAATCCGATGTTTGAACTAAAATTCGAATTGGTCTGATGATCAGTGCCCCATGCCTCTGACATCAGGAACATGTCCTTATGAAGTTTTAATTTGGTTTTCGTGAATGATACTTAGATTATTGGGTTTGTCGGTTTTTCTTTATTTGTTTGTAGCGACGAATGAGTTAAGTGCTCAGTTTGATTTTGGAGAGTATCGTGAAGTTGTCCAAACGATTATCGAATCTGGACGTGAAAAGAACGAGTCGTATGACAAGCTGATCGAGTTGTGCGACGATGTTGGCCACCGCATCAGCGGCTCCGACGGCTACAACCAAGCAGTCGCATGGGCTTTAAAAACAATGATCCAAGACGGTCACGAGAACGTGCGTTCTGAATCGACGGTTGTGAAGCCATGGATCCGAGGGCATGAGTCGTGTGAACTGCTGGAACCGAGATCGCTACGCTTATCGATGCTGGGGCTTGGGGGATCGATCGCCACTCCACCCGAGGGGATCACCGGCGAGGTGTTAGTTGTGAGCAGTAAAGATGAGCTAGATCAATTACCCGATGAGGCGGTTACGGGCAAAATTGTTTTGTTCAACTTCCCAATGCCTCCCTATTCCGAAACACGAGGATCAGGCTACGGTGCTGCTGTGGCATATCGTCTAAACGGTGCGATTTGGGCCGCCCAACGTGGGGCTGTTGCTGCTCTAGTTCGCTCAGCAACAGCTTACTCGTTGGATTCGCCCCACACAGGCACGATGCGATACCTACCCAATGTTCCCCAAATTCCTTCAGCAGCAGTGACTATTGAACACGCCGAGCTTCTGGCTCGATTCCAAGCGAGAAGAATTGCCACGCAAGTTTGCTTAAAAATGGAAGCTCATTCAGGGAAGGAAGTTGAATCTGCCAACGTACTTGGCGAAATTGTTGGCCGGGAACTCCCCAAAGAAATTATTGTTATCGGAGGACATCTGGATTCTTGGGACGTGGGCCAAGGGGCTCAAGACGATGGTGCTGGCTGTGTCGCGGCTATGGAGGCGTTGACGATTCTTCGACGTTTGGGCCTGCAGCCAAGAAGGACAATTCGCGTTGTCCTGTGGACCGACGAAGAACGCGGAGGAGCAGGTGCCCACCATTATGCCGAAACTCATCGGCAAGATGTGCAAGTGGCGGGAATTGAGTCCGACTCTGGTGGCTTCACTCCCAAAGGTTTGAGCATGGAGATGCTTGATCGTGATGCCGAATCGCGTGCCCACGAGCGATTGCGGGAATTGCTGTTGTTGCTGGCTCCTCTCGGGCGGTTAGAAGCGAAAACAGGGGGATCCGCAGCGGATATCAGCAAACTTAAACCATTCGGCACGTTATGCATGGGACTAAATGTAGATGGGCGATTGTACTTCAATACCCATCATACCGAAGCGGACACCGTGGATAAGGTAAATCGCGATGAGCTCAATGACTGTGCGACGATGATGGCCGCAGTGGCTTATCTGCTAGCCGAATTGCCCGGTCGTCTACAAGACTAAACCCTACCCTATCTTTTGATCGCTATGACAACGCTTCGCATTGGTATCTCTACCTGCCCAAATGATACATTCGCATTTCACGCATTGATGAACAAGCAGGTCACCGTTCCATGCGTGGAATTCGAATTTGCCCTGCTCGATATCGAACAACTAAATCGAGCTGTGCTAGGACGTCAATTTGATGTCGCAAAAGCTAGTTTTCATTTGGCGATGCTCGTCGAGGAGTCTTATGAAATTTTGAAGGCAGGAGCTGCATTGGGTTTTGGCGTAGGGCCCCTTCTTCTCGCTTCACGACCTCAAACCGAACCTGTCCCTGGAGGTCGACGACCCGAATTGACGCTCTGTCCAGGCAAGTTGACGACAGCGGCATTGCTGTTTGAGTTGTTCTACCCACAATCAACTGCCGTCGAACATGTTGTGTTTTCTGAAATCATGCCCCGCTTGCGGCGCCACCAAGCTGACTTTGGGGTCTGCATTCACGAAGGTCGATTTACGTGGGAGGCTCAGGGATTGTCCTTGGTCTCAGATTTGGGGGAACGCTGGGAGGCAGAAACCAATTTACCATTGCCCCTGGGAGGGATTTTGGCTCGCAAAGATCTGGGGCCAAACTTGATCTCGCAACTCGAGTTGGCCATTCGCGAGTCGATTGAATGGGCACAACAGCGCCCGCGAGAGGCCTTGGTTACGATGCGTAAGTACGCTCAGGAGTTTGAAGACGATGTCTTGATGAAACATGTCGAACTCTATGTCAATGCCTGGACGCTCGAACTGGGAGATCAAGGAATCGCAGCATTAAGTGAGATGCGACGTCGTTTTGAAACGGTTCGAAAATCGTAAAACGATTGCCTATGGTAGGTCAGATCTTTTTTTGCCGTAAAACACCATGTGCTGCCAAGGAAGTTTGTCAAATGACTTGACGAATTCAAAATTGTTAGCCGTCATTTCTTTTTCTATCTGATTGAGGCTCATTTTGTGCTCAGGTTTAATTGGCACTTTGTCGTCTTCTGCACGAAATTCAACCAGCACGATCAGCCCGTCGGGTTTCAAAGCCCGATGAATTGTTTCCAGCATTTGTTCCGGATATGAGAACTCGTGATACACGTCGACCATCAAAAACAAGTCGACGCAGTTTTCTGGAAGACGCGGATCATCGACGGAGCCTAAAATGGGTGTAATGTTATTCACACCTTCCGACTCCATTCGTTCCCGCAACAAAACCAGCATTTCTGGTTGAATATCGACGGCCAGTACGTGCCCCTTGTCCCCCAACAATTTAGCAGTGGAAATCGCATAAAAACCATTACCACAGCCCATATCGCATACGGTCATGTTAGGTTTTAGCCCTAAATTCGAGAGAACCATCGAGCAACGTTCTTCTCTCTCGCGGGTCGCACGAATAAGCCAGTCCGCCCCCAAATAACTCATCGGGGGCGCAATCTCTCGACCCATGTAGTAACGCAAGGGTTCCGGACGTTGGTTTTTAGCGGGAGTCGTTTTCCTCTGCCCGAATCCGGGCGTTGGATTAACAACAAATGGAATAGCCAACAAAATCGCGACGAGCAATCGCGTCGAACACAATGAATCCATTAAACCTTACTCTCCTAGCGATAAGAACTACTGACGCGCCACCGAGCGTGGAAAAACCAAATCATAACCAGAAAAACTCCGATGTTGAGAGCCAAGGTACACAGCAAGTAGCCACCAAAGTGCCTTAAATCATTGAACTGGTATCCCAAAATCGCATCGGTGGCACCAATGCTGGCACGCTGCCATCGATTGAGACGACCGGTAAAATCGTCCACAAATAACGGTAAATTATGAGCCGCTGAAAATGGGCTGATCACAGTTGTTTCCGCAATAACGCGAGAAGCAACCGTATCTGGAAAATACATTCGAGCAAAATAATCTGAAGCAACCGGAGCCAAAAACAACAACACAATGAGTGCGTACGCCGCCACCAAACTAGTGCTGGTTTTATGAAACAGCGTCGAGCACATCAACGCCAGATTTGAGGTTGTCAAACATGTGAGTCCCACAATTAGCAAATAGCCAGCGATCGTCGGCAGAGTCGCCCAGTAACTTGTCACCATCAAAACCGCGAGCATGACAGGCCACAACAAAAACGACGTTAACACACTGGAAACCCGCAATCCCGAAAGGAGTTTTCCCCACAAGATTTTCCACGGAGACAACATGGTGGTCAGCAGAAGATCGAGCGTCTGGCGTTCCCGCTCACTGGTAACCGTTCCCGCAGAAAAAACTGGACCAATCAAAACGTTGAACAGCACAACATAGCAAATGTACCAAGGCGCCAATGACTGATAAACGTACAGAAAAACGGCCATCAACACGATCGCGAGGAGCATACTGATTTGGATCGCCATTCGCAGCATCAAAGTCCCTTGGCCGAAAATCTCGCTCCGCATTTCCTTGTCATAAACAGGGTTCGTGTTGTCTTCCATTAACGATTTGCGAATCGGCGGTACAAACAAGCGATCTGGGAATTGGTCCCGGCTGATCACCAAACCCACTGAAGACGCGGATTCTTGCTCAAGATCAAGCACTTGCCCACTTTGCCCACCTAAATCGGGTGGATGTAAAAGCCTTGACGCAACAGTGTAAAACAGCGGGACTGTAACCGCGATGCATAATCCCGGACCAAGTGTCAACATAAAGTTGACCCGCTCTTGCCCATAAGGGCTCATCAAGTACCAGAACGTTACGATGACCAAAACCAGCGGCAAGATCAGAAAATATGAGACGACCAACGCCGCAGAAGTGCGTTTGAAATAGGAACCCGCAGCGACGCTAATCATCCCGAACACGATCACGCTACAAATCAGACCGATGTAGGCCGCCAAAACTTCGTAGAATGAAACTCCGCCCAATGGCAAACAAAGCATCACCACCGGCAATGATGAGAACACGAGAATCCCCAAATGAGTCAACGCTGCCGCAAACTTCCCCCACACAATTGATTCTGGTCGCAATGGACTAGCCAACAGCATTTCATACGTCTGCCGTTCCTTCTCGCCACTAATTGACCCAGCCGCAAAACTGGGAGTCATCATCGAGACCAAGACGTAGTTTCCCAAAAAAAACAAATCGACGAGTTGCCTCGTTGATTCGGGATTCTGTGTCAAATCGAGCCAGGTCTCTTTGGGCCACGCCAGGTAGACGACCGTTGAAAGGAGAACTTGATAGATCAACAGCAGGTAGAAAGAGCGTGGCGTCCGCAAATTAACCAGAAGCTCGCGCTGCAGCACTGGATTTTCTCGGAGCCAAATTCTACCCAACATGATAGTTTTTCTTTTCGGTAAATGGACTTGAGTTTATCGCATTGAACCGAAACGATCTCGTTGGTTCAAGCTGGAAA
Organism: Pirellulaceae bacterium; assembly: GCA_019636375.1. GTDB lineage: Bacteria > Planctomycetota > Planctomycetia > Pirellulales > Pirellulaceae > BJ22. The sequence goes on from JAHBXS010000001.1 coordinate 1,288,719, forward strand.
GCAGCATTCAAAAATCAAAAAATGCCCGGACGAAGAATTCATATTCCCAAATGTCCTTTCGGCGATTGCAAAGCACCCTTAGTCTATGCGAAACAAAATCGTTTTGCGAGTCATTGAGGAAGTCCCCCGGAAAAGACGTCCCGCAAATTCAGATGGTTTCCAACAAAAGACGAAAAAACCGCGCGGCGTTTTTCACGCCGCGCGGTATCGTTTTTTTTAAAATCTATCGGTTCCCTATCGACCAAGCACTTGACCGAAAAGGCCCTAAGTTAAACTTAGCCTTCTGAACCGCCGGTGCTGATCAATGGACCTGCAGAACCGCGCCCACCTTTGAGTTCCGCTTGGGCCTTTTCGGCTTCGGCATTCACCTTTGCTTCAGCTGCCTCTTGTTCCTGTGTCCAATCGACACGGCGTCGCGACAAACCGATCTTGCGGTCTTCGGTATCGACACGCAGGATTTTTACTTCCACTGCTTCGCCGACTTTAACAACCGCTTCTGGATTATCGACCTTTTGGTCGGACAATTCAGAGATGTGCAACAACCCTTCGAGACCGTCCTCGAGTCCCACGAACACGCCAAAGGTCGTGATTTTGGTAACTTTGCCATGAACCACTTGACCTGGTTGGTACCGACTTGGAATGTCTGTGGCCCACGGGTCATTATTCATTTGCTTCATACCCAGAGCGATTCGCCGACGATCGGTATCAACTGCCAGGATTTTGCATTCGACCTCGTCACCTTTGTCAACCATTTCGCTTGGGTGGCTGATCTTGCGAGTCCACGACATATCAGAGACGTGCAACAGGCCATCGATTCCGTCCTCAAGCTCGATGAACGCACCGTAGTTGGTAAGGTTGCGAACCTTGCCACGGACCACTTTGTCGATTGGATAGCGTTCCTCAATTTGATCCCAAGGATTCTTTTGAGTCTGTTTGATACCCAGCGACATTTGCTCGCCGGCACGATCCACGCTTAACACGCAGACATCGATTTCTTGACCAATCTTCACGAGATCTTGGGGATGATTGACCCGTTTGACCCAAGACATTTCGCTGATGTGGACCAGACCTTCGATGCCCGGTTCGAGTTTGACGAAGGCCCCATAGTTCATCACATTGACAACTTCGCCGCGATGAATACTGTCCTTGGGGTACTTTTCCTCGACGTGATCCCACGGGTTCGGTAGAAGTTGCTTCATACCCAACGCGATTTTGATCTTTTCGCGGTCGACATTGAGAACCTTGACTTCGACTGCTTGGTCCATGCTGACCATTTCCGATGGATGCGAAATGCGCGTGTGAGCCATATCGGTAATATGCAGCAAACCGTCGATCCCGCCCAAGTCGACGAAGGCACCGAAATCAGCGATGTTCTTGACGATCCCTTTTCGAACTTGGCCAATCTCTAAGGTTTCCAGCAAAGTCTGTTGAGCCTTTTGACGTTCCTTCTCAATCAATGAACGGCGACTGACCACGATGTTGCGACGCTGTTCGTCAATCTTGAGAATTTCGCATTCAAGCTCTTGACCGATGTATTCGCCGATATCGCCGGGGCGTCGAATGTCAACTTGACTGGCCGGCAAGAAAACTTGCACACCGATATCAACCAACAAACCGCCTTTGATCTTCCGAGTGCAAACACCTTTAACGATGTCTCCCTCTTTGACTTTGGAGATCACGTCGATCCAGTGAATGATCTGGTCGGCCTTCTTCTTGCTGACAGTGATGAGGCCGTGGCCTTCTTCAACGTTACCGGTTTCATCTTCCAGGTCCTCGATCAGGACCCTAATTTCTTGACCCACGACAGGGGGAGGTTCATGCTCATCCCATTCATTTCGTGGAAGGGTCGCCTCACTCTTGAAGCCGATGTCAACGACAACTGCTTCGTTGTCCACGCGGACGATTTTGCCTTGGACGATTTCATTGATTTGAAAGTTGGTTTCGCTCTCGCTATCGGTTGCGTACAGATCGACCAAATCTTCTTCAGTTTGAAACAGACGATCAAGCTCGTCGGCAATACTTTGGTCTTCAAGAGAGCGGATCAGAATTCGATTTACCATTTAGTTCTCGATGGCTCAAACGATTAGGGGAAAGAACCCGTTATAAGCGTTTGCACCAGTGGGTTGCACCACTCTTTTTTGGAAGAAGTAGTGACAGGGGTGAAATTTGAAAAAACGAACCAAAAGTCTAACAAATGCCCTGTTTTTCCGCAATGGATAGGGCCTCCATGCCTTATTGTCGCTAAATCTTCGACGCCAAATTCGGGTATTTTATCGCAACTTAAATCGATTCGCTTTCCCACAACCAATTTGCGGCGAGTGCATTTTCGACCGGAGACACTTCTACCAGCTTCGACCGAATACCTGGAATTCTCGGCATCCAATCGGGAAAGAAACAAAAAATGTGGGTTTTAGGCATCCAAACATCTCCTGGACAATGATGCTGAATCGTGAAGCCAAAATCTTGATTCCCAAAACTTGACGCTTATAATGAGGAGGTTCGCATCCGCAGTGCGAGTTTCGATTTCAGGTCAGTTGCGTGACTTTCTCTTTATTTTAACGGCGTTTAGTCGCCAACTGGCAGGTCATTCAAAGAAAGGAGGTAGATCTGTGATTTCTGACTGTATTAGCCGAGGTGGCGTGGCCTAGCGGCTGCCGGCGGGTTGCCAGCGGGCAAGCCACCGACACTTCGGTTTCTTTGAAGAGTCATTGACGCTTCACTGTAAACCGTAAATCTTGAACCGCCGGGAGGTCGAAAACTGATCGCCCGGCGGTTCTTTTTTTCAGTTTTTCGAATGGCAACTGGTTGAACAACTTAGCTCCCTGGCCCCTGCCACTTTTCGAATTACCTCATTTCAGGCTGAGATTCTCAGGTCGGTTTATTGAAGGATCAAGGCAAAATGGGAATTTGGCGTTAACTGGCTGAAGGTCCGAAGCGTTTAAATGCTAGCAAATCTCGGAAAATGTTAGACTTTAGGGGCTAAATAGTTTCTGTGGATTAAACTTCTTTTGCTGGAAAAGCCGATTCTGTTTGTTGTCCCGATGATTTCACGAGGAAGTCCGGGCGGTATTACGTCAACGCGAATGTTCGCAAATTTTCCAGGGAGGAATGGTATGCGTCGGCTCATCGTCGCGACGCTTCTGGCAATCGCTCTTAGCAGCAACGTCGGATGCTTTCTGCCTATTTATGAAGCTCACCCAGCAATCCGAGCGAGGCAATTGATCTACACCTCAGACAACTTGCGAGCAATGCGAGAGGAGTGGCATCGATTCTGGTTCCTGGATATGCCGGACCACATGTCGCCAATCCGAACCCATGGCGGGATTATCTAGTCGTCTCCTTTGTAAGGGTAGACTTTGGATAAACCGATCTACTTGAGGGAGCGCCCTATAGTAAGGCTCCTTCCGGCAAGGCGACTTCATAGACCAATTGGAACTGCGAGCTACATCGATTCAAGATGCGGCTCGTTTGTTCATGCGCTGTCGAGGATTTTTAACCAATGCGACGATTGACGAGCCAGGTAAGGTGACTTAAAGTCAATCGAAAAGAAGATTTAGACCGGAAAGGCGAGCGAAAATTTATGAGAGTTGTGTCGGGAATCCAACCCACAGGCCGTCCGCATTGGGGAAATTACTTTGGCGCGATTCGGCAGTACATTCAACTGCAAGACGAAAAGCAAGCGTTTTATTTCATTGCCAACCTGCACGCCTTGACCTCAGTCCGCGATCCTCAGGTCATGTCCGATTACACTCTGAACGCCGCTATCGATTTACTGGCTTTGGGTTTAGACCCGCAACGAGCGGTCTTATTCGTACAATCGCACGTACCGGAAATCAGCGAATTGTGTTGGTTGCTCTTGTCTGGCACGAGCATGGGATTGTTGGAACGTTGTGTCTCTTACAAAGACAAGGTCGAAAAAGGATTGGCAACCGTCGCGGGTCTGTTTACTTATCCGGTCCTCCAAGCGGCCGATATCCTGGCCTACGATTCGGATGTCGTCCCCGTTGGTCAAGACCAAACCCAACATATTGAAGTTTGCCGTGACATCGCCCAAGCCTTCAATCATCAATTCGGCGAAGTCTTCGTCCTGCCCCGCGCTCAAGTGCTCGCCGACAGCGCCAAAGTCCCCGGCACCGATGGCGAGAAAATGTCCAAAAGCTATAACAACACCATCGAGATCTTCGAGTCTCCCAAAGAGATGCGCAAGAAGGTCATGCGAATCGCTACTGATTCGCGACCGATGGAGGAACCCAAGGAACCTGCTGACGATCACTTGTACCAACTCTACAGCCTGTTTGTTGGCCCCGCCGAACGAGAAGCGATGGCTGCCAAATATCGCGCCGGCGGATTTGGTTACGGCGAAGTCAAAAAAGCGATTGCGGATGCGGCAGAAACCTTTTTCGCCGAAGCCCATCGCCGCCGAGCCGAACTGGTTGCCGACCCCGATCAAGTCCGCGCCATTCTAGCCGACGGAGCCGCCAAGGCCCGCACGAAAGCCTCCGAAGTCCTCACACGCGCCCAAACCGCTTGCGGGATCAAGTTTTAACTCAAAGCTGACGGTGGAATCACCACAATTTTCTTAAGCACTCTCGCGGAAACAAATCCCTGATCAACTTTCCCGGCGTTTGCGTAAGAGAACAACGACGGAGAAAAGGATCACCAAGGTACCACTACTCGGCTCCGGAACAGCCGTTGTAAATAGAATCAGCTTGGGCATCGGGACTTCAGGGGTTCCGGCACCCACATTGGTGTGTGCAAAAACCAATTCCGATGGCGGGATGCCCGGCGATTCGGGATGAATATCGACAAGCCGACCGCCTATAACGAACAATTCACTCAGTGCCGAATTCAGAGCCAAAATCCCTTCTGCTGTGAAATCAATGCTCACGGTATAACCCTCCCAAGGCTCTTCGTCTTCAGGAGGGGTGATATCGACTTCGCCATAGATTGTTCCCGTTCCCAACGTGGCATACATCGCGGCGATCATCGCTGGGGTGACAGAAGGCAATCCCAAAAACGCATCGTAAAACGTCCACGGCGGGGCAGCGGAACTGGTTATGCGAAACAACTCGGACGGATCCGGGCTGGAGTAGCCAGATTGAGGCATGAATAGTTCTAGCCTCGCCCCTATAATCGTCGAGTCGATATCAGCCAAATTGAATAAGAAAAAGTTTCGCCGTTGGTGGGGGGCAAAGCCTGGTGGGGAATAGTAACCGACGTTGTAATTTAGATGGTGCGCAAACAGGTAATGCTCCGGCGTAAGCTCGTTCGGTTCATAAATCACACTGGTAATAACGGCATCTCTCTCGATGACAATGATGTCGGCCGTTGCCCGTTGTCCGAATTGAGGCAGCAAAAATACCAGACTTGTCGCTAGAAAACCGATCAAATGCAACAATTTCATGATGGGCCTACCTATTTCAAGAACAACTCTTTGAAAAAAATTAGCAATCGTATTCGTTCTATTAATCGCCTTTTCACGGAGTGAAAAGCCACGATCGGGGTAGGGAGAGTCAACTGACTCCCCCTCCCGCCGAACCGTACGTGCGGTTTTCCCGCATACGGCTCTCCACTTGGTAGTTCTCGATAGTTTGGACGAACTGAGCATGAGCCTGCACCAGGCTGTAGAGCCCAAGCTCAGAGAAGTAGCGGTTTGGCCAGCGGCATGTACGAGGTTGTCGGTCGGGATTGGTGCGGTGGCGTTTCAGAAGGATTCGTCGCAGACGACTGCGGAGCCAACTGTCATAGTCACCGTAGACATTCCAGAAACAATGGCGAAAGTAGTGAAACCAGCCGCGCATCATCTGATTCAATTGCTTGACGATATCCTCAAGCGAATCGCCAGATGTGCGTGGAGTTAACTCGCGGACACGATCCATGAATTTCTGTTGGCTTTTGGCTCGCGGAAACCGGAACCGGCCCCGAAATACATAACCCAGAAATGCAAAGCTTTGGTCGCGACTATCGACAATCTGGGTCTTGTCCGGATGCAGGGTCAAGCCTGCTTCGCGAACCCATTGCTGGACGACTGCCAAAGCTTGTTCCGCTTCAGCTTGCGTCTTGCAGAGGATCACGAAGTCATCCGCATAGCGTACCATCTCATAGCCCTGTTCGGCCATGTGATGATCCAGCGGATTGAGATACAGGTTGGATAGCATCGGGGAGAGAACCGCGCCTTGCGGGACGCCCGTTTCCGGTGTCCAGCGGCTCAGTTCTGAAACCACTTCTTGATCGAGGTACATCTTGATCAGTCGCAGGACTGCATGATCCGAAACTTTCTGCTTCACCAACGCGAGCAGTCGGTCTTTGGGGATCGTATCGAAGTAGCCTTTCAAGTCGGCATCTACCACGAAGACGTTGCCCTCTTCGAGTAATTGCTCGACGCAACGAAGTGCGCCATGACAGCCTCTGCCTCGGCGGAAGCCAAAGCTGCGAGGATGAAAGGTGTGATCAAAGATCGGTTCCAAGACATCCAGTAACGCGGTTTGAACCACTCGGTCGCGAACGGTAGGAATACCCAACGGGCGGGTTTCCTTCGTTCCCGGCTTGGGAATCTCCACCCGGCGTACAGGCTGCGGCCGATAGGTTCCGGCTTTCAGTTCCTGTTGCAGTTTGGTGATCTCGGCCAGAAGTTCGTCGTCGAGTTGTTCTACCGTTTGTCGGTCTACTCCAGCGGCTCCTTGATTGGTAATGACCTTCGAGGCCGCCCATCTCAAGTTTCGCTCACTGAAGACTTTATCGTACAGCGTGTGCCATTTGCCTCCTCTCACTTTGTTTGCCAAAAGTGTCTTCAACATGCTTTCTGTCCAAACCATCGACGATGCCCATTGGTCAATGCTCAATGGTTCCGTAGCCGGAGTAGCCCCGAAAGGCACTGTGACTTGCGACGGTTTAAGGTCTTTGGATTGTTTGGTCATACTTGCATCTACCTTGCTGCCGCCCTTGGCTCCACCGCGTTTTGCTGCACGGCTTCACGGCTACTATGGCGGCTCTGACTGCTGTTCCTGGTGCTTATCTTCTCGCTACATTGACGATCAGTCTTTTCGATACCAAGCTGCCTGTTCGTCGCACAGCTTGACCTGGAGTTGGTCGCCCAGTATCTCCGGCTGGGATTGATCACGAGAATCGACCCTGGCCAAGAACAGCTCTCCCTTCTTATCGCGTTTAACCTTCCTTCCATTCCGCACTCAACCACCGCATTGCCATTTCCAAACTTCAGCATCAGCGCGTTACTGCACCCAAAGTTCGTTCGCTGTGTCTATCCTGCGGAAAAGTCGATACAAAGGACTACAGGACGGTTCGTCGCACAGCGAAGGGTTCGGACTTTGCCAGCTTCCTCCCCGACAGGCTTGGCCGAATCAGTTTCACTTTCGTTACGGACTGGAATTTCTCCTCAGGTTGCTCCTCACCCTCCCTCGCGGGAACGCAATTACCACTTTCGAATACAGGGCGGTAACGTTACCCTGGTCAGGACTTTCACCCGACTGATTAAACGCCTTCAAAGGCGCACTAGCCGTTCACTCCGTGAACCTGCGCCCCGTTGAACGTGCGAGCACTCTGTTCGACCGCAACCGGATAGCAATCCACAATCACCGCCGACGATCACCGACGCTCTATCCAGAAAGCAAGAAAATTGCACGCCCTATGCAAAAGATTCTGGCATTTTTCTGGTAATTTGCGAAAATAGCCGTCAGGCGACAATTCCCTGACGGCTTGAAAAGTGCCTTGAGAAAGCTAACCCGCATTTCTCGTGAGCAAAATACAAGCCCGCAGCGCAAGCTGTGGACCTATACAAGCCCGCAGCGCAAGCAAGTAGACGTCTCAAAAGACGATGTACCACAATGACCGATCCAAGTTCCGATCTCGATCAAATCCTCCAGGCGGTAGCCCAGGGAGACGATGCAGCCAACGAGCAGCTTTTTGCATTGGTATATAACCAGCTTCACGAGATCGCCGAACATTACATGCAGCGTGAGCGGGCCGGACATACGCTTCAACCCACCGCGTTAATCCACGAAGCGTGGCTCAAATTGGTCACGCCAAATTCAACCCGCCACTATCAGAACCAAGAGCATTTCGTAGCGACCGCAGCCGTCGTCATGCGGCAAATCTTGGTCAACCATGCCAAAGCCAGAAAGACACAAAAGCGCGGCGGCGACGTTCAGCGAAAACCGTTTCTCGAAATCGCCGACGAATTCGAAACCGCAGCCATCGATTTACTCGCGTTGGATGAAGCCCTGATCGACCTCGCGGAACTGGACCCGCAACAAGCCAAATTGGTCGAACTTCGTTTTTTCGGTGGGCTGTCGATTGCCGACGCGGCGAAGTCATTAGGCATTTCCCCTCGCACCGCCAATTACGAATGGGCTCATGCCCGCGCTTGGCTTCGCAGCCAACTCGAGGAGTGACCGACAATGGAACCCGCACGCTGGCGAACGATCAAATCGGTTTTCATGGCCGCGCTCGATTTGTCGCCTGATGATCGAGGTGAATACTTACGCACGGCCTTGGCGGATCGCGCCGAGGACCAAGCCGAGGTATTGAAACTGCTGCAATCTGCCGATGGTCAGCAATCGTTCTTGGAATCGCCGCTCGGTCAGCCCCAAGCGTTTGATTCCGGTATGATCGGCAAGACGGTGGGCGAGTTTCGCATTGTGCGACTGATCGGCATGGGCGGCATGGGCGCGGTGTACGAAGCCGAACAAGCCCAGCCCAAACGCCGAGTCGCCGTCAAGCTGTTGCGACCTGGGCTGTTTTCGTCGGCGACGCTGCAAAGACTATCACGCGAAGCGGCGATTTTAGGCCGCTTGCAACACCCGGGCATTGCTCAAGTTTATTCCGCCGGAACGATTCCGACTGAATATGGCCAACAACCGTGGTTCGCGATGGAGTATGTCGCGGGGGTTACGCTCAATGAGTTCACAACACAACATACGCTGGAAACCGCCGACAAGATCGAGTTGCTCGTGCGTTTGTGCGGTGCTGTCCAACACGCGCACGAACGTGGCGTCATTCACCGCGACTTGAAACCGGCCAACATCCTGCTCGTTTCACCTGGTGAAACCGGCACGTTACGATTGGATGGCCAGACGCCTCAGATCAAAGTCCTCGATTTCGGAGTCGCTCGGGTGAGCGACGAAGATGGCCAAAAATCGCTCGCCACCATGACGGGCGAACTGGTCGGCACGCCCGGTTACATGAGCCCAGAACAATTGCTCGGAAATCCAGCGTTCATCGACGCGCGAGCCGATGTTTATGCACTGGGGGTGATCGGGTTCGAGTTGCTGGCCGGACAAGCTCCGTTTGAGCGCGGCTCAAAATCGATTGTCGAGTTCGCTCGCTTGGTTGAGCAGAACGAACCGAAACGATTGGGGCAATGCAACAAAATTCTGCGAGGTGATTTAGAGGTCATCTTTAACAAAGCACTCGAACGCGACGTTGACCGACGGTATGCGAGCGTCGCCGAATTGGCTGGCGATTTGCATCGGTTTGCCACCCACCAACCGATTTTGGCACGTCCGCCATCGAGCGTCTATCGAACGCGAAAATTCCTTCGTCGTCATCGCTTTTTGGTCGGTGGAGTTGTTACGACTGTCTTGGCATTGCTGGCCGGGATCATTTTGGTGGCACGCGAGGCGCAACGAGCCAACGCGGCCGCTCGCGAGTCGGCTTATGAATCGTCCAAAGCCACCGCCATCAACAATTTCATCACCAACGATTTTCTGATGAAGTTTCTGGTGGCCGAGGCTCGCGGCGAGGAGAGCACTCGCGCGGCAATCCAGCACGTTGACCAAGCGGTTGCGAATATCGATCAGCAGTTCATCGGTCAACCGTCAGCCGAAGCTGCGGTACGAAACGAAATCGGCACGATTTACTATAACTTGCGCGCTTACGACAAAGCCGAACGGGAATACCTGCTGGCACGCCAACTGTGGGAATCGCAGCTTGGCTCAGATCACGCCGACACGCTCAAGACCCTGAACAATCTAGGGCAAGCCTTGACAGGTCAAGGGCGGCACGAAGAAGCACAACATTTCTTTCAAATCGCACTCGCAGGACGGCGCAAAACACTGGGTCCAGAACATCCGGCAACGATCGGTACCACGAACAATCTCGCGATGTGCCTGTTTTCTATTGGCCAGATTGATGAAGCGGAATCGATGCTGCGCGACGGACTGCGGCTGGCCACAGCGGATCGCACCGATATCCAAAAAGAACGAATGTCACTCCTGTCAAACTTGGGCACGGTGCTCATCCGCAAGAACGAGATCGACCAAGCGGCGGAAATGCACGAGACCGTCTATCGCGAATCGCTGCAAACGTTTGGATGGGATCACGTATTCACTTGGCAAGCCGCCACGCGCTACGCTCAAACTTTGCATCGCGGCAGACGGGATGCTGAAGCCGAATTGATTTTGAACCAAGTGCTAACCAACGTCGAACGAATAGGCGAAACGCACGTCGAAGCGATCACCACCCGCCGCGTCTTGGCGCGTGTTCTCCAACGACTCAACCGCCCTCAAGAAGCGATCCAGCAACTGGAATTAGCTCGACAAGCTGCCCAACAAGCCCCCACCTCCAACCCCGACCTGATCTCCCGAATCGAAAGAGAAATCATTGCTTTACAAAAATAATTCGGGTTAATAGACGTCAGTTTCCACAACAGATCAAGCTCGCGTCGTTCAACCTCCCTTCCGACAACCATTTCGGGCCTAAACGGTTCGCTCATAGTTTGCCAAATGTTGCATTTGAAGCCATGATTTGGCGAAGTATGCGATGCAGAGTATGTGTTTTGCCCTCCATCCCCAACCCTACTTTCAGGCATAAATCAAATGGCACAAACTCAGCCAAATCGCAGTATTTTTGGCCGATTTGGCTGAGTTTGTTTCGGGAGACTAGTGCGGTGCAAGGACGCTCTGTCTCGTCAGTCAAACTCCGAGAACTCGTCCAGTTTACCCAATACCGTGTAGCAGGATTCGGCGAGTTCGGGGTAGTCGCTGGCGATGCGAAATAGATCGTCGCGAAATCGGTCGATCACCGGCTCAAGCAGGCTAATGGAAATCGGCTCCCGCGCCCGCCCACACGCTGCTCTCAAATTTGCAAAATGGCGGTTCAAACATTCGATGTCGGGAAGTCGCAGCTCGCGAAATTCGTTTCGAGTTCCACGCAAGCCGACAATCACGTCCGCCAGCTCAGCACCGACCTCGAACAAACAGAGTTCTAACGAACTGGTCCGTGTTGCGATTACCGATTCGCTCGGTTCGGAATTTTCGTCAACATTCCAATCGGACTCTTCTTCGTCGAAATCAGCGACGGGTTCAAAAGGTGGACAAATTGGCAATCCCAATTCTTTTTGCACCGCGATTCCAGCCTCGATCCGATCGTTCTTCGCTTGCCATTCCGCCTGTTTCCGGTCCCAGTCTTCCTGAGTCCGACAGGTGAAATCGAAAACGAATTCATCGTCCAGATCAGAACCGTCCAGCCCGATCAGCATCGGGGCTGACGTGTCGGCCATCATCTGGCAGAGCGGGCAATCGCAATCGGGCATCATGTCGGTACCGGTGACAACCAGTGGCAATCGCCGTCGCTCCCGTTCACAAAACCAACTTGGTGATTTGCCAAAGAGCCCGTTTTCCGGCTGCTCAATCCACTCGTCGCGATACAAGGCAAGTTGAGCGATCTCCGATCGAATAAAATTTTCTCGATCTGGAACTTCGCCACTACAAGCAACTTCGTGCTGCAGGTTTTCCCAGCACTGTGCCAGCAGACTGCGGATCAGATGGTAGTACATAACATTCGCGGCGGTCCCAAAACCGGCGAATCGATAGGAATATGCTCGGGTTGATAGTGGCGGTGGACAACGACCTTGAACGCTCCACTGATGATAGCGGTCTTGGAGATCGAGACTAATGTGTTCTTGCTGTTCGACCATGATTTCTCGCGGGCAATTTCCGTTGAGTTCTGCCAGTGGCTTCAACAACCAGGCCGCGTGAATCTCGCGGAACAAGTCATAAAATAGTTCGCTGGTCGGAAGATCGTTTTGCTGTTCGAGATTCGTGTACTCGGCGTCTTGCCGTGATCGTTCACTCGAGCGAAGCACCGTTTCAGTAATAATCTGTTCGCGACGGTGCCAATTGTCCAAGCATGACTGGGCGATGAATTCGAGCAAAGGCTCTCCGTATAAAACAGTCCGCGCATCCAATCCGTCTGGCGTACGTTCGCTACGTCGCTGTCGGGCCAGATGTTGCCAGTTATTGGCATCGTGCGAGATTTTCCAACTCCTATCCAAATGAAAATAAAAATAGCGAGTTGTTTTCCCGTCAGGCAAATGCTCAAAGATGCAGTCTCTGTGAGCGTGAGACGAGTAGGTCGATTCGACAACAATCAATTTCGCCGCCAGATCGATCACCACCAGCCCGGCATCATAAGGTTCATCGTCGAGGCCCATGCACAACCAGTTTCGCAACTGAGACTTTCGAGGATCGGGTTCTGCCGAGATCGATGAGTCCATCGTCCCGGTTTTGCGAGAGCAGTTTGTGTCTTGTGCGCCAGAGAAGCTAGGGCGCATAAAGCGAACAAAAGCTTCGGACAATTCTTCGATGGTTGCAGGATCTGCACTGAGGGCCGCGATCACTCGATCAACCTCAGACCCATGCATCGTACACGACCTCGCAGCGCGCCAATCACAAACCACTAATTTGCACTCGCTCATAGCCGACCTCTATTCAGATAGTCCAAACTTGCCGAACTCCCATAATATTTCTACCAGAATTTTAACCGTTAGGTGAAAAAATGGGTATAATACAAGATTCACGGTAGGAGAAGTAGTCAGCCGTAGGCATACCCATCGTTTAACAGTCAGCTGTAGGCGTACCCATCGCTTCATGCATCCATCCAATCATCACAAACTGACAACTTGCTCGACCTGCGGGCAGTCTCTCGAAAACTCGGCCTCTCCGATTGAGGTGCATAGCGAAACGGGTGAGACGCGTCGGCGGTGTGCTGCTTGTTTGGCTAAAGAGTACGCGAACTCCATAACCACTGTCGAACAAGCTGATAGACTTAATACAGAATTGGAAGATTTGATTGCGAGGGTCGATCGGTTGATCGAACAGAACCCGGATACGCCCACCGGTTTTACCAGTCTAGCGGGTCTTGCCGCGACACCGCTAAACAGCTTTCGAACATTACTTATTCATCTTGCCGAGGTTCAGTCGCGGCGGCAGGAGATTCTCGCGCAGGACGGGAGTGAGGCTCGCTTGGCTTACGAGATCAGACAGGCAGTCGCCGAAGAAGACTACGAACGGGCAGCCGAATTAAAAGGGCAGCGAGAACATGCCATGCAAATTCGCCACCGATCAACGTAAGTTTAGTGTGCCGACCGTTGAGTAGGATGCAGCTTTAGTATTGTGGTTTGTTTAGGCAGTTATCCTCTTTCGGCACCTTCTCAACGGAACTGCTACTAACAAGATCGCCAAAAGCGATACCAAAAAGGGTGCTGGAACCGCCGTGATATTTTCGAAGCGTGCGGTTCGGGAAAGAAACGAGTTCTTTGAGATTTTCTTATTGGCTTGTTTCACCCTCGATCTACGCCGGTTGTCTGGCTGGGAGGGCTGAAGATGTCCAGTACGAGTGTATCTTCCACTGCGTAGGCGGAATGGGGCACGTGTGGAGGCAGGTGCAACACTTCACCGGCTCGCACATCGACGAAACGATGATCGGGCGTGCCTGGCTCGCCCACCCCGAAACGCAAGCAACCTTTGAGCACAATACAAAACTGTTCGTTGGCATGGTGATGCGACGGCACATCACAGCCCGGCTCGAGAGCGATTTCCGAAATCATCATCTTCTCACCAATGATTCGCCGGCGCGAGAGCAACGCCAGCGGATGATCACGCGTCAGGTCGTCCCAGTGATACACAGTAGCAGTCGATTGCACGGTCATTTGATATCCTCCTATTAGGCTTTGTTTCTAAGGATCAAAGATTGGGTAGCCACGTTCGCCAGAACGCAGAGGCACTGTGATCCACCGTCTGGCGACGGTAGCCACGTTCGCCAGAACGTGGGTTTTCCTGAGAATTCTCTACGCTCTGGCGAACGTAGCTACGGTTTAGAAACTAATCCCAATCATCGTTGGCAATTACAATTCATCACGCATGGGGGCAGACCTACGTCTGTTTTCAAAACACTTCGTACTCCTCCTCCGGTTCCTGCACGCAGTCGGCGGTAAACTCGATCCCGTCGTAGATGTCGCTCATTGCTAACGAGCAACCCAAAAACGGCAGATCAATGGTCGCTTCGATCCCCTGAACATCGTCACGCAAAAATCCACCATTGGTTCTCCTCATCACGATAGTAATCGGCTGGTGCTGCTCCAATACGAGGTAACATTGCAAAGATGGGATTGACAAGTAGGCCGTCATTTTCTCATCCAGATCGTAGCGGCGCGTGGAAGGCGAAAGGACTTCGATAATCAGAACGGGGCGGTCTTGAAAGACTGAGATCAGCTCGTTTGAATCACAAACGACCTGAGCGTCCGGGTAATAGAATCGCTTTTTGCCTTCCTGATCAATGCGAACCCTGGTATCGGAATCAAAGGGTTGACATGGATGGCCACGTAACTTCAGCGAGAGCTGGACAAGGCAATTCAATTTGACTCGATTATGCCTCAATGTCGATCCCGACATCGCTCGAATCCAACCGTCGACATACTCAGACTTGCTGCGACCTTGATCTTCCAGCGACAAGTACTCATCCACCGTAAAATACTCAGGCCGTTCTGCGCTACTCATATCAATGGTCTCCAATTCGCTGGGTGCTCGCGATCAAGGGACATGGCTCTGAAATTATACGCGAAGATCGGACTGTTGTGCGTCTTTGAAGTGGTGAATTCTGAAAAATTCATGCGACCGCTCGACACATCGAAAACGGCCTGCTGGACCGCAGGTTTTCCCAAGAGCTGGCCGGCTCAACAGGCAGACCATCAAAGAGCCACAAGTGGGCCGGATAACACAGATGAGGACGATCTGGGATTGAATCGCTATAATTTTTAGGTGGCACATTCAATTTGTCGGCAGCAAGACGGAAAAACGAAATGAGTTTATTTACAGCGGCTATGGTTTGGTCTCGCGATGGGGCGAAATTTACCGACCAGCAGTACTGTCGCGGTCATCGCTGGATATTTGATGGCGGGATCGAGATCACTGCCTCTTCGTCACCGCATGTCGTTCGATGGTTTGAGCATCGAGCAGGTTCAACTAACAAATAACCAACCATGTCGATTCCCATTTACCAAATCGATGTGTTTACCGATCGTCCGTTTGAAGGTAATCCTGCGGCGGTATGTGTTTTGACCGACGAGCGGTCTGCCCAGTGGATGCAGGCGGTGGCTGGCGAGATGAATTTGTCGGAGACGGCGTTTGTGCGCCATGTCGAAGATGGGTTCGAGTTGCGGTGGTTTACACCGGAGGTCGAGGTTGATTTGTGTGGCCACGCCACGCTGGCTTCCGCACACGCATTGTGGAGTCATGATCATGTCGAGGTCAACCGCCCGATACGGTTTCACACTCGCAGCGGTGTGTTGACCTGTGTACAGCGTGGCGACTGGCTCGAACTCGATTTCCCTGCCACGCCAGCCTGTGAATGCGAGCCGCCCGCCGGGCTACTTGAGGCACTCAGAGTTCAGCCGACGTTTATCGGCAAATCAAAGTTCGACAAATTTCTGGTCGTCCAGTCGCCAGAAGTCGTACGTGGTGCAAAACCCGATTTTCCGCGACTCAAAGAGTTGATTGGCGTTCGCGGAGTGATCCTTACCAGCCCATCGGATGATCCCGAGTTCGATTTTATTTCGCGTTACTTCGCTCCAGGCGTTGGCATCGACGAAGACCCTGTCACCGGTTCAGCGCATTGTACACTGGCCCCATTCTGGAGCGACCGGCTCGGCAAAACATCAATGGTGGGCTACCAAGCATCCGAGCGCGGCGGCGTGGTGCGTGTCGAGGTGGCCGGCGACCGTGTTCTGTTAAGCGGACAAGCGGTCACTGTGTTTCGTGGTGAGTTGCTGGCCTGAATACGAAGACCCTGAGTAGCGGCTTCGATACAAATTGGGATTTTTGCTCTACAATGCATTACTACGAAACGATGCGATGTTAGGCTCAACGTCGTCGCACTACTAACGCTTTTTAATGTGGAGATACTCATGTTTGACAAACCAACCAGCGAACACGAGTTTTTTAACGACATGATAGGGGAATGGACGTTCGAGCATTCGTGCAATGCAACGGCTGATCAGTCTGCGACTTCGAACACAGGCAAGGCGATTGCTAAGAGCTACGGCGGGTTATGGCTGATCATCGATTGCGAAGGCCTTGCGGAACCGATGGGGCACTGGTGTTCACAGTTCACTTTGGGTTATGACCCCCACAACAAACGTTACCAAGGAACTTTTGTCGGTTCGATGATGTCCCATTTATGGCTCTACCAGGGCCAAGTGGACGAGTCTGGCAAACGGTTGGTGCTGGAAGTGCAAGGGCCTAAAATGGCGGGCGAAGGGATGGCGAACTACCGGGACATCTTCGAAATTATCGATCGTGATTATTGGATTCTGCGATCGGAAATTCAAGGCGATGACGGAACCTGGACCGAATTTATGGAAGGCCACCATCGCCGTGTCACCTAATTAAAACCATCTGCGGCGAGAACATAAATCACCTTTTTTTGGAGAAATTCAAAATGCGTTTGTCATATTCTTTGGGAATCATGATCTTAGCGATCTCTTTCTTACCCAGCGTTTCGGCACAAGATGAAACCCTGGTCACGCCGCAGCCGGAACACAAATTCCTGGAAAGGCTTGTCGGCGAATGGAAGTACGAAAAACTGAGCATTCCAGCCGAAGGAGCCGAACCCGACAACCTGGGTACTGGAACCGTGACGGTGGAAATGATCGGAGACTTTTTCGTCGTAAGTCGCTGGTCGGGGTCGCTTTATGAAATGGACTACCAGGCCGTTCAAGTTTTGGGGTTCGATACTGCCCAAAAGAAATACAGCGGCACTTGGGGCGATTCCTTCATGAGCCATCGCTGGGAATTGAAGGGCATTGTTGACGCAACAACTTCAGAGCTCACACTCGAAGCCAGCGGCCCCGGTCCGTCCGGTGGCACCATGACCTTCCGCGAGCGATATCAATTTCATTCAGCGGACTCGATCACAATCATCGGTGAAATGAAACAAGGTGATCAATGGATCAGTTTTTCAACCACGAAATTGGCACGCAAAGAATAAGCCGGATTGAGAAGATTTGAGATGCGAGGTGTGAGGTTTGAAATTTGAGATGAGTCCGGAAATTTTGAATTACAACGCCCGGCAGTCACCGGAACACGAACAGATTTGCGAATTATTGGCAACCGAAATTGCACGAAATCTAAAAGGCGCCGAAGGCAAAATTTGGCACGCTCATCCGGTTTGGTTTTTGGATGGAAATCCGATCGTCGGGTACAGCCTTCAAAAACCGGGAATCCGCCTGATGCTCTGGAGCGGTGCCGACTTCGATGAACCAGGACTCAACGTCGTGGGCAAAAAATTCAAGGACGCATCTGTTTTCTACAGCGATGTTTCCGAGATCAGGAAAACGGACCTGAAACGCTGGCTAAAAAAAGCTGCACAAATCCAATGGGATTACAAAAACATCGTCAAACGCAAAGGCAAATTAGTACGGTTGAAATAAACTACCATTTTCCTCGCGATACCGGAAAAACGGAGACCTGTTTAAGCATCCCGCCTTGGAGTCGAACGACAGGAGCCAATCTGGATTGACTTGCAGGATCGCTTTCATCTTAAACAATGGTGTTCTGCGCATTGCCACTCTACCGTCATCTGTTTCTTTGAGAAGACAGCCGGCACTCCTCAAAATCGAGAGCCAGCGGATTTGATTGAGTCGAGTTTCTTTTGCAACTGCTCGGCGATTTCGGGGAATTGTTCGGCGAGGTTGTGTTGTTCGGCGGGGTCGGCTGCGAGGTCGAAAAGTTGAATTTCGGGGACCGGGCTCGCGCGCAGGGGTTCTTCGACGATCAGGTTGTAAGCCTGTTTGGTTGGCGAAACGATCAGTTTCCAGTCGTGATCGTTGTCGCGAACTCGCAGGCCGAGTAAATTGCCTGTGTTGTTTTGTTGTACCAAATGATCGCGGCCCTTGGCTCGCGGTTTGCCGAGCAGGGCGTCGAGTATGTTAAAACTGTCGATACAGGCACCATCGGGTAAGGGTTGGCCAGCCAATGCAGCTAGGCTATGGGCCAGATCGATGGTGCAGACAATTTCGTCAGAAACGCCGGGTTCGATGGTGCCTTTCCAAGTGGTAATGAATGGCGTGCGGGTGCCCCCCTCGTAAACGGAATACTTGCCGCCCGTAAACGGACCAGCCGCCCGATGGGAACCGCGTCGTTCAAGTGCAAAATCCTGATAGCCGTCGTCCATGACCGGGCCGTTGTCGCTGCAAAAGATGACGAGGGTGTTTTCGGTTAAGTTCATCCGCTCGAGCGTGGCCATGATTTCTCCCACACACCAGTCGAGTTGCACAATGCAGTCACCGCGATAGCTCATGGTCGATTTGCCCGCGAACCGTTCGTGCGGGATACGTGGTACGTGAATGTCGTGCGAAGCGAAAAACAAAAAGAACGGCTGCTCGCGGTTGGCTGCGATGAACTCAACCGATTTTTCAACCCACTTGTCGGCCAAATCTTCGTCGCGAAATCGGGCTGCATGACCGCCCATGTAAAATCCGATGCGGCTGATGCCGTTGTGAATCGTTTGGTTGTGCCCATGCGACCAATCCATTTTCAGCGATTCGCGATGCGTCAGTCCGGTGGGGTGCTCGCCAGCAGGTTGCTTGTCGCCGACCCACAGCGGATCAGCCGGGTCGAGATTGGCCACGCGGTGGTCGCGTACATAGACTTGGGGCACGCGGTCGTTCGTTGTCGGCAGCAGAAAGCACGTATCGAATCCGATTTCTAGCGGACCAGGTTTTAGTTCGCCGTTCCAATCGGGGCCTTTGTCTTTTTCGCCCAGTCCTAGATGCCACTTGCCGACGACCGCCGATCGGTAGCCCGCCTGTTTGAGCAGCGACGCGATGGTCACCGTCCCCGGTTGTATGATAGCCGGTGCGTTGGGCGGCGCGACTCCGGTTCCTGGCTTTCGAAATGCGTAGTTGCCGGTAATGAACGAATAGCGCGTGGGAGTACACGTGGACGAGGAGCAATAACCGCTGGTAAATCGCACTCCACCCGCCGCCAATCGATCAATATTGGGCGTCTGAATCTCGGTAGCACCATAGCAAGAAACATCCCCATACCCCAAATCATCAGCCATGATCACGATAATGTTCGGCAGTGATCGCGAGTTCGCCAATGAATCATCGGCCTCAAGTGGGAGCGCGAAGAGGAACGCAAGGCAACACAAGACACATAAAATTGTTTTCATTAGTTTTGCTCATTTTGTCAATTCAATGCTGATTGAACCGCCTACTGGAACGGAGACCGCGTCAACCATCAACCATTGAAATACACCCTGCGTTCGATTTCAAGCCGCCAATTCCCATGTGCGAATTCCTCTACCCTCATCGTGGACAACTTTCGAGAATAAATCCATGAAGTTCTGAGGAGACAAAGGAATCTGGGCAGAAAAATTAGGATTGCGATCATTGGCGGAGTGTCTTATGTCAATGCAATGTTATGCAACCGTGTCAGTTGATTTAATGGTAGCGTAACTCATCGACGGCATCCGTTACCATAAAATCAACAAGCCCCCAAGATTTTCATTATAGAACCATGTGTCCTTTTAGCGTAACGACAACCCTTCCCGCCTACCAACGACTTTCCCGGACATAACTATTCGCCAAGTACAAAACCAACGCTGATCGTCTCACTATTGTGGGGCAGTAGGTTGCGGATTAAAATCTTGGGAGTGCCAGTTTGCCGAGTTGGTTTTGGACTTAGAGTGTACGATTGATTCGACGGCCTCCCGTTACTACGGCGGTTCTCGCTGTTAATGGCGTCCCGTTCGAATCGCATTTCACTACACTGCAGTTTCCATTGAAGGATGAAAGATGACATTCCTGTTGCCTCGCCATCCCGTGTTCAAAGTAGTTCCCAGCAACACGATGGTCAGCGACGACAAGATCAGTTATACGACGGGTAACACTTATGAATGAAAGTGAAATTCTTAAAGTTGCTCTGAGGTTGCATGGCGAGGAACGGGAAGCTTTTCTGGATGCTTTTTGTCTGGGTGACAGTGCCTTACGGCAACGCATCGAGGCTCGGTTAGTAATCGAAACCGATGCCCCACCGATTGCTGAACCGAACCCAAGTCCGGACTTCGCCTCCGTTACGACATCGATTGAATTTCAAACAGGTCAGGACGATTTCGAGCTACGATCCAGTGATGCCAATTCAGAGTCCGACCAGATGGCCGACGAATTAGAGATAGCTTCCGATTTAAAGCCCGTGGCTTGGGTTGGCCCATACCAGTTGAAGCAACGACTGGGTCAAGGCGGGATGGGAGAAGTTTGGCGCGCTGTTCAGAACGAACCGGTTCGCCGCGAGGTGGCTCTCAAGGTCATTCGAGCGGGTATTGGTTCGAAAGAAATCCTGGCTCGATTCGCAGCCGAGCGACAAGCGTTGGCCTTGATGAACCATCCCAACATAGCCAAGATTCTGGACGCCGGCACAACCCCCGAAGGCCAGCCCTATTTTGTCATGGAGCTGGTCTTGGGGACTCGGCTCACGACCTACTGCGATCAACTTCGGCTATCCGTGGCAGAGCGACTGCAATTATTCATCGATGTTTGCTCCGGCGTTCAACACGCCCATCAAAAAGGGATCATCCATCGGGACCTCAAACCGGGCAATATCATCGTCGGGATTCAAGACGGAAAACCAGTCCCGAAAATCATCGATTTTGGATTGGCCAAAGCGATGGGAGCCGCCGGTCAACTCACCGAACAATCGCTGCTGACCAACATCGGGCAAATTCTGGGGACACTCAAGTACATGAGCCCCGAGCAAGCGAGCCTCGATCCAGTCGACATCGACACTCGTACTGACATTTATGCTCTGGGCGTGATCCTGTATGAACTGTTGACCGGATCGACACCGCTGGATGATCCATCGATCAAAGGACAGGCGGCACTGAAAGTTTTGGAGTACATTCGCGACCACGATCCCGTCAAACCAAGCAGTAAACTCAGTAGCATCTCGCATGAAGAGCGATCATCGGTCACCGGCAAACGACGAACGGACAACCAGCGTCTTTCGAGAGCCTTAGCAGGCGATCTAGACTGGATCGTGATGAAAGCCCTGGAGCGAGATCGCGGTCGTCGTTACGAATCAGCTTCCGGATTTGCGGCGGACATCGCGCGATTTTTGAACAACGAACCGGTGACCGCTAGACCGCCGTCCATGCGATATCGAATCGGCAAGTTCGCACGCAAAAATCGTGTCGGTGTCACCGTTGCAGTAATCCTGTTTGTCAGTCTGCTGGCCGGTGTTATCGGGACAAGCTGGGGGCTGCGGCAAGCGATTTTGGCTCGAGATGCCGAGTCGTTAGCACGAGAGGCGGAAACGAAAGCCAAGGAGCGGGAAACAGCCCAGCGGTTGGCCGCCGAGCGACAACAAAAACTGGCCGAAGTGGCTGCTGAGCAAGAACGACTCGCTAAAGAAGAATCCAACCGACGATTGAATCAAATCGAGTTGATCAACGAGGCCGTGTTCGACATTTTCGCCGGGTTTGATATCAAGCAAGTCAAGCAAGGAACGGACCCTGTGGAGTACGTGTTGGGGAACCGTTTGGCCGAAATGGGTAAACAGCTCGACGCGGATGCCATCAATGATCCATTGATCTTAGCCAACCTATTGAATCGGCTGGGCAATACACTAGTCAGTCTGGGGCTCAATCAAGAGGCGATCGAGTTTCTCAAATCAGCGTTGAAGTTGCGCGGCGAGATTCTTGGGAACGAACACGATGATACGATCACCACGACCAACAATCTGGCGGCAGCCTATCGCGCCAATGAGCAATTTGACCTGGCGATGCCTCTCTACGAGAACGCTTATGAACTGCGTCGTGAGAATCTTGGCGACAAACATCCCAATACGCTGATTAGCCTCAGCAACATGGCACTGGGCTATGGCTCTCGTGGCCAATACGACCGCGCGATCCCCATGCTAGAGGAAGTCCTAAAGCTACGCCGAGAGACCCTGGGCGAAACCCATGCCGACACGATGAGTACGATTTCGAATTTGGCAACTGGTTATCTATCCGCAGGCGAGCCAAATCGGGCGATCCCATTGTTTGAGGAAGTTCTGGCACGATATCGTGAACTCGATGCAGAAGACCATTCCGATTTCGGAATGATCATGTCCAATCTGGCGGCGGCCTACGAGAGTTCAGGCCAAGTTCAAAAAGCCATTCCGTTGTTTGAAGAGGCACTTCGTTTTTATCGTGAACGCTTCGGTCGCGATCATCCGGAAACGCTGACCAGCCTGAACAATCTGGCCTATGGCTTCCAGCAAAACAGACAGCCGACTCAAGCACTGCCTTTATTCGAAGAGCTGTTGAAACTTTCGATTGGTCGATTCGGCGATGAACACCCAAAATCGGCATTAGCAAAAGCCAACTTGGGGGCGTTGCATTTGTTGATGGGCAATCATCAGGCAGCATCGCCACTGTTGGAGCAGGCACTACGCGTGTATGAAGTCGAATTTGGGGATTCGCACCCCAAAACGGTCTCGGTGTTGAATAGTTTGGCGGTTGTCTATCGAGCCACGAATCGAAACGAAGAGGCACTCGCGATCTTTGAAAGGTCACTGAAAGTTTTACGCGAGACGCTAGGTGATGATCATCCGTCCACGCTGAATGCTCTGAACAATACCGCCGCCAGCTATTTGACTGCTGGGCAAGTTGACAAAAGTGTCCCGTTGTTCGAACTGGCGTTAGAGAAGTTTCGGGATAAATTCGGCAACGAACATCCCATGACCATGAACGGTATGAACAATCTAGCGGCCGCCTATATTCGACTGAATAGAATTGCGGACGCCATCCCGCTGTTAGAAGAATTGATAAACCTACAAAGAACCAAACTGGGGGCTGACCATCCGGAAACAATTAAACGTATCGTCAGTCTGGCCAGTCAATATCGCAGTCTCGCTCGCTTTGATCAAGCGATTCCGTTGTATCAAGAGGTATTGAACTGGCGTGAATCGAATCAAGGTGCGGAACATCCCGAAACGATGGATTTGATGAATACTTTGGGTGCTAGTTATTGGGCCAACGATCAGGTGGAGCAAGCGATCCCCGTCTTGGAAGAAACGCTCAAACGCATGGAAAAGGTGCTAGGACGCGATCACAAAACGACCCAAGCGACGCTGGGCAATCTTGGCATCAGTTATCGTGATGCAGGTCGAGCGGAGGAAGGCTTGCCAATGTTGGAAGAAGCCTACCGAACGATGGGGGATACGGCTCCCTTCGCATGGCTCGGGCCGCAACTTCTGACCACCTACGTTCAGCAAGACGACCATGCCAAGGCAGTCGAATTTGGCACCGAACTTTTAGCCCAAGCCAAATTGCTGTTTCCCGAAAAAGGCACAGCATTGGCCCGTCAGTTAGTGGCCATCTGCCGCGATTTGAAAAACACGGACCAAACGCAAGAAGTCAAAACGGCGATTGTGGAATCGATCGCGATTCTTGAACAGGAACAAGCGGAAGACTGGCAATTTTTCGAAGCCAAAGCCATCTTGGGAGTTGTCTGCTTGAAGCAAGGAGATTATGACGAAGCGAACCTAAATTTAGTTCAAGGCTACGAAGGTCTCGCAGTAAGAGCAAGCTCAATTCCGCCCATCCGCCGAGGTATTCTCAAGTCAACTTTGAAAAGCTTGATCCAACTGTCAGAATTAACCAATCGCCCGGAAGAAAAAGCCAAGTGGGAAGCGGAGTTGCAAAAGACTAGGCTTTGTCCCTAAAGTGGTAGCGGAAGTCGTCAAGACTTTCGTAGCCCCCCGAAAAGCCCAGAAAACGAACGAAAGTCTTGATGACTTCCGCTACATTTTCGAGTTTCGGGACAAAGACTAGTAGCGATTGAGTGCTTTTTGGCACAGTTTATCGGGTTAATGTTTACTTCTTCAGACATTCCTTCAGCATTTCTCGTGCAATCCAGCGGCGCTCATTTTCTTGCGCTGGACGACGACTCCATAATCAGGCGAGCGGCAGATGAAAGAATTCCAACCCGAAACGTAAGTGAGGGAACAAACGATAATCCCTCGCTGACGGAGCGGGTTGTCGTAGGTAAATTCTTGTTTGCCGCTCGGTTTATGATCCATTAAGTTGCCGCTACCGACCGTCTGCGAACTCTGAAGCTCAGGCCGAGTAGCGTGAGTCCGACCAACATGGCACTGCTGGGTTCGGGGACAGCAGTGAACAGGCTCACGCCATTTCCACCGCCCGGATTGTAGGTGATGAACAAATCCATGCCGCCAAAGTTGCCAACCAAGGCCCCCTCGCCAAGTCCCGCGAACATACCCGTGGAAGCCCCACCGGCTTGCATCACCGAGAACACTTGGTTGAATCCCAACTCAAACCCATCGATCAAGCTCACGTTGAGTGAACCGTTGACACTCAAATCGCCAGCGATCTGAAAGCGATCGTATTGACCGTCCAGCAGCCCGCCCAATTCGATAAACGTCGCCGAGTTCAGGCCCAACACCAAATTGCCGCCAAAGCTGACGATATCGGGCGAATTGCCCGGATGGACGCCACCCTCCAAGTACACCGTTCCGGTCCCGGTAAACGCACCGGCTCCGGTCCAATCGCCCAAGATGACAGTGCCGCTATTGGCTGCCGTTCGAATCTCGGCTCCGTTGTGTAAGACATTGTTATGGAAAGTGGTAGTGCCACCGCCGGTCGTAACGATCAACGCCCCGCTAAAGTTCTCTATGTGCCCCAGGACATCCGAAGTTCCGGAACTGAAGACCATCGCACCGTGGTTCTCCCAGCCACCGTTGGCAATGAACTGACCTCGGCCACCAATAAAACCGCTGGACTGATTCACCATTTCTTGGCCGACTCGGAAGACGCCGTTGAAATTGTTGATCTCGTTCGAATTGATACCACTGCCATCGAATCGCAATTGACCACCAAACGCATTCAGTTCACCCGCATTGGTAAGGTTCCCAGCAAATCTCAGCCGCTCTCCAGCGGATGCCTCTAGTTCACCATTGGCGGTGTTGAGGATCGAAACACCGAGCGTTGCGTTGCCAAATAATGTGCCGCTGTTGGTCAAGTTCACTTCTGTCATGTCAACTCCCGAGACAGCGTTCAACGCAGACAAACTGCTGACATTGGTATAGCCTGAATGATTCAAAGCCCCTGCCAGACTACCGCTGTTTTTGTTGATGGCGGCAAAATGGTTGAGTGACATCGTGCCAAATTCCAGGCGTCCACCGTTGAGGTTGATGGTTCCCAAGTCCCCGATGGAAGTCGTGCCGCCGACGCTGACTAGCCCGTTATTGACCAGGTTCAAAATACCGGTCCCACTGCCCCCGACGGTCAAATTTCCTGAATTGTTCCACTGGGAGCCCGCTCCGGTAACCGTTGCAGTACCATCGGAACCATTCTGGAAACCGAGGAACCCCGACGTGTTAGAAACCTGACCGCCGAGTTGGATCGACAACGTTCCCGTTCCAGAATTGCCCAGCGTCAACGAACCGGAGTTATTCCATTGCGAGCCCGCACCAGCGATGGTTGCGGTGCCCGTGCTTCCGCCGCTGAGCCCAACAACGCCATTGGTGCTGGTCACGACCCCCGCTGATTGAACGTTTAGTGTTCCTGTTCCAGAACCGCCTACTGTCAGCGAGCCTGAATTATTCCACTCCGAACCCGCACCGCTGACCGTGGCCGTGCCATTTGCACTGGATGTTGAACCCACGATTCCATTGAAATTGGAAAACACACCTCCGCTGGATACGGTCAGAGTACCTGTGCCAAGCTCGCCAATCCAAACATTTCCTGAATTATTCCAAACGGCATTAGCACCCGAAACCGTTGCCGAGCCAAATGTCCCGTTACCCTGACCGACAGTCGCCCAGCCACCATTGGTAACTGTGGAATTCGCTCCCACTCTTAGGTTGCCAGAGGTGCTCGTGTTTGTGGTATGACCAATATAAATCCCCATTCCCGACCCAGATGTTGAGTTACCTACATGCACTCGACCATTACTATTGACATTCAAAATCCCACTGGCCGATGTAATGTCCCAGCCCACATGCAGGTTATTGCCAACTGACCAACGAGAATTGGCACCGGTAATCGTTGCGGTTCCAGTGCTTCCAGCGTTGAACCCAACAAAGCCATTGGTGCTAGTCACAACCCCTGCCGATTGAACGTTCAACGTTCCCGTTCCCGAATTGCCCACCGTCAACGAGCCGGAGTTATTCCATTGCGAGCCCGCACCGGTGATGGTTGCGGTTCCAGTGCTTCCGGAGTTGCGCCCCACAAAGCCATTGGTGCTAGTCACAACCCCTGCGGATTGAACGTTTAGTGTTCCCGTTCCAGAACTGCCAATCGTCAACAAGCCGGAACTATTCCACTGCGAACCCGCACCGCTGACCGTCGCGGTGCCATTTCCACTGGAAAATGTACCCACGGAGGCATCGCTATTGGAAAATACTCCCCCGTTGGATACCGTCAGAGTACCCGTGCCAATTTCGCCAATCAAGGCAGCTCCTGAATTATTCCAAACAGCATTGGCACCCGAAACCGTTGCCGAGCCAAACGTGCCGTTGCTCTGACCGACAGTCACAAAGCCACCATTGGTAACGGTGGAATTCGCGCCCACACGAACATTGCCGGCGGTGGTCGAGCTTGTGGCATGACCAACATAAATTCCCATCCCCGTCCCGGTTGTTGAGTCACCTACATGCACTCGCCCGCTACTATTGACGTTCAAGGTTCCGGAGGCAGTCGGGCTATCCCATCCCACATGCAAATTATTGCTGATCGACCATCGAGAATTGGTGCCCTCGACGGTGGCCGTTCCTGAACTTCCGCTATTTAGTCCCAAGTAACCGTTTGAACTCGTGGCGACTCCTCCACCCAGCAAATTCAACGTACCTGAACCGGAACGACCAACGTACAAATCACTTGAGTTATTCCAAACTGAGCCGGCACCATCTACTGTCACACGTCCGCTGCTTCCCGAATTCCAGCCGAGATAACTCGTCGATGTATTAAGCTGAGATCCGCTTAAAACGTTTAGATTAGCCTGAGGATCACCTGGAATTATTCCAACGTAGGTTGTACCTTGTACCGTCCCAATGGCACCGCTTGTCAAGTTAATGGTTCCCCGATTTTCCAAATTGGTTTTGACGGTAAGTCGAGTACCGGCACCATGATCGCCGTCGAGAGTCAACGTTGCCCCCGAATAAATGATTGCTCCGCCGTTTACCAAATTGAAATGGAGGCCACGAACCATAAAAAAAGTCCCTGATCCGGAGACATTAAAAGCATCGAAAAGTTCACGGTGGATGGACAAAACGTATTGCGTGCTGTCCGTGCTTTCAAACGTGGTGTTTCCACCGGTGACCGAAAGTCGATGGAGGGAACGGTTGCCAGTTACACTGTCCCATTGGGCCGTCGAAGTCCCAGTACTAATTTGAGCTGTATCGAGAATGCCTGGCGTGCCATTGGACCAATTGCCGCCAAGGTCATACCACCCAGAAGTACCGTTCCAGGTACTAAAAATCTGCCCCGAAGCAGCTCCAACTTGCAAGACCAACGCGACAAAAACCACTCCCAGCGCCATCTTTCGAATGGCCTTGAGCAACGGCCGCGACAGATCGCATGCGGGACAAACGGATAGATTACAACGGGTTTGGTCTTCAGGGTGAATCATGGTAAACATTGTTGTTGAGTGACAATTGAAAATCGAAACAGGTCGTGATTTTGCAGGCAGAGCCTGAACTCAGTGGGTCCCCATGCTCTGCCTGGGGACCAGCTTAGGCAGAGCCTGGGAACCAGGTCAGTGGGTTCCTAAATCTTGCCCAATACGATCAACCCTGCGAAGTGATTTGTTTTTGGACTGAAATTCTAAAAAATTTGTTCTTTTTCCTAAAGTTTTCATTCTTTTGCTCTTTTTGGCCGTTTTTTGTTTGCCCCATCCATTCGTCTTAGCCCTCAACGGCCAGGAATCGGCATATTTCATTTTTGTTTTGTCTGGTGCATACTGACGACAACAGGGTGCGCCTGAAAGCAGCGTCTCGTATTTGTAAATTCCGTTGAAATTTGATGAGCCAAAACGATTCCCAGATTCTCGAACAGGTTAACGAGGCCCTGAAATCGGATGCCACCGCTACCGCGATCCAGATTCTATTCGAAGCCTACGGCAGTCGTCTGGAACGACTGATATCTGTTCGTCTTGATCCACGCGTTGCCGCCCGTGTCGATGCCGCCGATGTACTCCAAGAAGCCTTTGTTGAAATCTCCGAGAAAATCCCCTCCTATCAAGAGAGTTCGCAATTGCCGTTGTATCTATGGCTACGGACCATTGTGCTGGAGCGGGTGATTGCCACTCATCGAACTCATCTAGTAACTCAGAAACGGGACGTGCGTCGAGAGGCCAAGCGACACCGTGCCGAAAACTCGTTTGATAGTGCGATGTCGTTGGCCAATCTGTTACTGGGAGACGACACATCGGTTTCGGGTAAAGCCATTCGCACGGAGCGGCACCAGGTATTGGCGGAGGCATTGGAGCAGTTATCGCCCAGCGATCATGAAATCGTCTTACTTCGCATCTATGAAAATTTGACCAATCAAGAGGTCAGCGAAATATTGGGAATCGATTCCGGAGCCGCCAGCAAACGGTTTATTCGAGCGATCCAGCGATTGGGCAACCTGCTCCGTTCCCTGCCAGACTTCGAGACCACTTCCGGTTTTTTCAAGCATGTTTGAGGCTTGAAAGCATGGATCAAGACGACAATTCGTTTTGACATCATCACACCCCAACTTAAATTTCGAAGGATGCGATTTAATTCGAAACTACTCTCGTTCGATTTGCCGGCAGAGGTAAAGGCCGATAGCAAAGAAGACGATGTTACCGAGCCAAACAGAAAAGCCTGGTAAGTGGCCACCCTTCGCTTGACCAACCCCGTACATCAGAAGAGGGTAGTACAAGAACAAGATCGGTGCAAAGCACAAAGCGAAATTGGTCCAAAAGTCAAACCTTCGCATCAGGATTGACATCGGGGCACCGATGAGCACGAACGCCAAGCAGCTAAAACCATTGGCCCAACGGCGGTACGGTTCAGTCGCCAATCGATAGCCATCGTAGTACTTCTCGCGAACCCGATACAATTCGGCTCCCCATTGCGGATGTGTCATCCCATAAAAATCTCCTGCCAGATGTTGTGACGCCAATCTCGCTGCTAAGTGACGTCGATCAGACACCAACTCGCTGTGATGTTGGGCAAACTGGTTTTTCATATCGCGGAGAGGGAGATTCCAAGGCTGGCTGCTCACATCCGCTCGACGGCTGACATCCCCCAACGGAATCGGAATGTCGCGATTGTCGAACCAGACGCTCGCTTGATTGCCAACCGTGATGTGGGCATGATGCAGGGAAACAATCAATTGCTCTGCCTCGGCATCTACAATAATTTCTGCCGACCGAGCACGGATTTGCAACGAGTCCGAGTCGCTTGCTCCTGAGCGCACAATGAATGGGTTGATGAGTTGTTGCCCATCAACGCGATCGACATCAATATAGATACGCCCCTTGGAGAATTGCCCCTGAGCTTTGAGCATCGTGTAAATCGTCTCGGCTGACGAATTTAGGATCACACGATAGACTCCCTTGCGCCCCCATGACACTGCGACATCGTTTAGATAAACCGTCGCCAAGCTCAGCAAAAATGCAATGACTAAACCCGGCACGATCAAGACCAACGGCGAAATTCCCGCTGATTTCACGGCCACGACTTCATTTGCTGAGCTAATTCGTCCATAGACAACACAGGCTGCAAACAAAATGGTTGCCGGGATCGAGAAAGACAGAGCCGTTGGCAATGTGTAGGGGATAAGTTGTAGGATTGTTTCCAGAGTCAGTTTCTCGCGCCAGGCTTCTTGCACCAAGAAAACCATGACAATAAAAAACGTCATCGAAGACAAGGCAATCGAAAACGTTTTAAATAGTTCCGATAGAACATAACGGGTGATCAGAGTCATCTACGGGATCGTCACAAATTGATTTTCACCCGCGTTTCTCACATTCGAATGCCGATCCGAAAACTCTGAATTAATCGCCGAGGCGCGAACGAGTGAATGAAATCCAATGACACTGATCGCAAAACGGGCTCTTATTCAGTCGTGAGAAATACGGGAACGTTGGGTGCAGATTATGACGACTTTTGGCGGATTGGTGCAGAAGAGTTTTCGAAAACCGCTAGCAACTGAGTTTTCTATTCGGCGATTTTGGAGGAAGACTCGTCATCTTCCCCTTTTCCACGTACCAAATCCATGAGCGCGATAACCATTTTGCCATAGTTACGCACTGACTCTTGCAAGTTTCGGTTTGCTTCGGCCTGTTCGGCTTGAGCTTGCAAAGCCAAGTAGCCCGTCGATTCCCATTTGCGAGCGTTTTCGCCGCTGGCCTCAGTGATTTGCGAAATCACTTCTTTAAAATTCTCAACCAACGGCCAACCCGAACTTCCAAAATCTTGATGAACATAGGGGCCACGACCATAGTTCGCGAACTCTTCAGCAACTTGCCGACGATTTAATCCCATCACTAGTTGCACGAGAATCCAAATCAAGCAAATCGCGGTAACAGCCATCGGAACAACTGCCCCCATCAATGTGCCGGTCACCCAGAAAAAGACTCCGGATATGAGGCAAGAAACTACCAGAGCCACCCATGACAGCGGATGTACTGATGGAGGCAATTTCTCGCCATCTTTGTCGCGGCTGCGACCACCTGCATGGCTCGTCAAATCTTGGCTTAAGACCTTGGCGATAATCACGGTAATGTTGTCGGGACCTCCACGCAGGTTGGAGACATCGACCAACAATTGACCGGCAACTGATGGCTCGAAGTTTTGCAAAATCACTCCAATTTCTTCGTCAGTCATCTGCCCTGTCAAACCGTCTGTACACAACATGTACACATCGCCCGTTTGAACCGGAAATGGCCCTTCGACGTCAACGCGGACCTCCGAATAGGGCCCCAGAGACCGGGTGATCACATTTTTGGGAATTTTAATCTCATCCATATCGCCTTTGATCTGCCCCGCAGCACGCATTTCCCACACGAGACTATGATCAAAGGTTAATTGGTCAATGTGGTTTTGGCGGACCCGATAAACGCGACTGTCACCAACATGGCCACAGACAATCCCCTCTGGAAGTAACAACATGGAACTGCAGGTTGTCCCCATATTGTGGAATTCCTCGTTCGCTTGGCCTCGGCGATGGATTTCTGTATTGGCGTCGGCGATAGCACGGTGCAGAGATTCCGCAGGATTTGCGCCCCCGTATTTGGCGTAGAGATGCGGAATTTGTTCGACGGCAATTTTGCTGGCAAGTTCCCCGGCAGCATGTGCTCCCATGCCATCGGCTACGATAAACAAGTGCCCCCGCCGATTCCATTGGTCCATGGTGCTGGCAAGAGACACAAAAAAATTGTCCTGGTTGTTCGTTCGCCGCATCCCGACATCGCTCTGCGAAGCGATTTGCAAGACGGAATCCCATTTAATAAGGCTATTTGACATGCGGCCCAGCGATAACTTTGACGTTACTTAGAATTTCGTATTTTACCCGCAATTTTTCGTTTCGAACATCGGATTAAGGCGAATTTCGGGCTTGGAATCGGCAAAAAGTCTCTCTATACTCCCCGCCATGCTACGGTGTCATTTATTGAGAATTTGGCTAATCGCGCTTACACTGTCGTTGACCCTGGGTTGTAACAGTGTCCAGCGGCGATTTGTTGTGCGCACCGCTCCGCCTGGGGCGGAAGTCTACATTGACAAGCAATTCGTTGGTCGAAGTCCCGTTTCTGTCCCCTTTACCTACTATGGGACACGACAAATCCAGCTTGAAAAAGACGGCTACAAAACGGTTCAGATTGAGCAGAATTTCAAGCCGCGTTGGTACGGGCGGTTCCCGATCAGCCTGATTGCGGAAAACTTCTGGCCCCGCGAAATCCGAGACGAACGGGTGATGGATTTTGAACTTACCCCAAAAGAAATCGTCTCCGACCGCCGTCTCGTCGAGCGGGCTGACGAACTTCGTGGAAACGTTCAATCGGGCACGGTGACGCTCCCCGTCCCGCGTTAACTGCGTGGTTTTGACAACCTCATCAGTCAAAGTCGGCTCGAACGGTCTTCGTCGCCCCTTACCCGGATGATACGCCCGATCATCAGCGTCCAGAAATTGCTTTGACCAACATCGCCTGCGTCGTTTGAGTTAAAATAGTGACACTCGACATGAGTCGTCATTAGTCAAACCACTTGGATCATCACAATGAAGAATTTCCTTTTTCGCGGTCTTGCTTTCGGGCTATGCGTTGCCCTCTTCCTTTCACTCCCTTTGTCGGCTCAAGAAGCTACGGTCACTCAGACAAAAGCTGATAACCCCTCGAAAACAGAGGGTTATGAATTCACGATCGACCGGCAATTGTTTTGTTCGCCAGTTAAATCCCAAGACAACACTGGGACCTGCTGGAGCTATGCGACGGTTTCGTTTTTGGAATCGGAACTGGCGCGAACAGGGCAGGGGGAGCACGACCTTTCTGAAATGTTCATCGTTCGCAATGTTTACCTCGACAAGGCCCAAAACTATCTCTTACGACAAGGCAAAGCCAACTTTAGTCAAGGAGCTTTGACTCATGATTACTTGAGGGCCGCTCAGCGTCATGGCCTGATGCCTGAGTCTGCCTTCAGCGGCTTGATTGACGGAACCACACGTCACAATCACTCGGAACTGGAGGCCGTATCCACCGGCCTACTCGAAGTCTTTGTCAAACAAAAATCGCTCAGCAAAAAGTGGCGGCCCCTTATGGAAAACGTCCTCGACACCTACCTGGGCAAACCGCCGGCAGAGTTTTCCTACCAAGGCAAAGATCACACCCCACAAACCTTCGCACAAACTTTGAAATACAATGCAGATGAGTATTTGAACATCACATCCTTTAACCATCATCCATTTGGGAAAAGCTTTGTTTTGGAAATTCCCGATAACTTTTCAAATGGCTCGTTTTTGAACGTCCCGCTCGACGAACTCGTGACGACCATCGACAACGCTCTCGATGCGGGCTTCACCGTGGCTTGGGACGGTGACGTCAGCGAACGCGGGTTTCTTCGCAACGAAGGCATCGCCGTTTTGCCGACCGGCGAAAATAAAGATTTCGCCAAATCACCGGGCCGTGAAGAAATTTACGATCAGAATAAACGGCAGGAAGCCTTCGAATCGCTCGCAACCTCTGACGATCACCTGATGCATTTGGTGGGCAGAGCCTTTGACCAAAACGGCACGAAATATTACATCATCAAAAATTCTTGGGGCGAAATCGGTCAACACAAAGGCTACTTATACATGTCTGAAGCCTACCTGCGGGCTAAAACCGTGGCGATCACTATCCACCAAGACGCCCTAAAATCGGCAACCGAATAAAACTGAGCGTTAAACTTTGCGGATTGCCGGTTTTGTGCAATCGGCATTCAAAAAATCTCGGCCAGAAGCGGGGCGAAACCCTGGTCTGGCCTTTTTTTTTCGATTATCGTTTCCGGCAGCGAACCAGACCGGTAACGGTTTCGTAAGACTGGCTCGCTGCGCTCCATGAGGGAGTTCGTTTCGATTTACCCGGCCTGTGGCAGGATGTGTGATCGGGGACGCTCATTCGCTTGGAGATATGCTCATGCGACGGACTTTGCCATTTTTCATTTTCACAATGTTGGTGCTGATTGCCGATTTTCATTCGGCGAACGCTCAAACAACGCAAACCAAATTCGATGTTCCCGCGATGATCGAGGCCCATCTGATCGTCGATGAATATTTAATCGACCCAGAAGACCCCTACGAACAGCTCATTGAAGTCGTGGTTCCCGTCAGCTGCTGGGTTGATCAGCGTTACCGCGACAACATTGATGAGTTTCGGTTCGATATCTATTGGCATCGGGGGCAATATCCAATCGCCGACTACAGTCCTCGCACTCTCTTGCAGTCGCCCCTCAACGGAACCATTGCCGTTGAAAAGCGGGATGACCAAACCGTACGTGTCGGGGGGGACGCGATTGTACCAACGCCAGTGACCAGTGTCGGGACAAGGCTTGAGAAATCTGCCGTCTCGGGACAAATCACGCGGTTTGAAGAAATTCCCAAGCATGATCTATTGGTTGCCTCAGGCTCAGTCAATCGTGGGACTGGTGTATTTTTCCGGTTCCATTCGGCCAAACAATTCTCTTTGGAAGGTGGGCGAGAATTAAGTCTTGTCTACCGCGTCCCCAAGTCCTGGCGTGGTGGCATTCTGCGTGTCGATTGCTTGGGACTTGGAAAGATCAAGCGTTTTGGCGGCTACTCGGAAGACCTTCGCTCAAACGTATCATTTATCGTGCCTACATATCTCAAAGGGGACCGACAGGCTCAGCAAGCCTCCATTGCTTACGTCCAACAAGAGCAAACCTTGCGGCAGAACTGGGCTCAATACGTCGCCGCAATTCCTGCACCGACAATCAAAGAAAGTTTGCAACGAAGTTTTTCTCGGAAAACAATCGCCGAAGAGGAGTTACCAAAAGATTGGGCCTTGCAAATCATCCATTCTGGTTCAGATTCAGAATTGGACGACTCGACCAACCGCCTGCCTCGCGATCTACAGGAAACCGTCAAACAATTTGCAATCGCACGCCGTCAAGTGATCGCGATGGGCAACTAACGCTTTCCAAAACACCGTTTGCCCTGCTCGCCTGAAAACAGCGGCAGGGCAGGGGTATAGAAAGGTAAAATTATTGGCGAGTTTCGTTGTGGAAAAATTTTCAAGCTACGCCGTCAAGTGTTCACACACCAGATCGCCGATTTCTTGGGTTGAGTAACCCATTTTTCCGGCAGCTTGGCTCTTCATCTTTGTTCCGGTGACACTCTCGATTGCGGTTAAGACACGGTCTCCGGCCGCCGGTTGCCCAGAATGTTGCAGCAACATCGCCATCGCACCAATCGCCGCGATGGGATTGATCACGTTTTTGCCGGTATACTTAGGCGCGCTTCCTCCCATCGGCTCGTACATACTGACTCCGCCTGGGTCTGGGTTGATATTTCCACCGGCCGCTACACCCATTCCGCCTTGGATCATCGCCCCCAAGTCCGTAATGATGTCGCCGAACATGTTGGTGGTCACGATAACATCGTAATATTCGGGGTTTTTCACCATCCACATACAGCAGGCGTCCACGTTGTTGTAGTCGGCCTCGACATCGGGATATTCTTTGGCGACTTCGTCAAAAGTTCGCATCCACAAATCGTGGCCGAAGGTCAACACGTTAGTCTTGGCAACCAGCGTCAACCGTCTTCCCTTGGGGTTGTTTCGTTTGCGCGTAAATTCGAAAGCCCAACGGATGCAGCGTTCGCATCCCTTGCGGGAATAAATCGCGGTTTGCGTGGCGACTTCGTCGGGAGTCCCTTTTTTCAAAAAGCCCCCGATGCCTGCATAAAGGTCTTCCGTGTTTTCTCGCACGACCACGAAATCGATGTCCGCGGGAGTCTTGTTCGCCAATGGGGTCTCTACGCCAGGATACAGTTTAACTGGACGCAAGTTGATGTACTGATCCAGTTTGAAACGAGCCTCGAGTAGCAAGCCCTTTTCAATCAAGCCGGGTTTGACATCGGGATGCCCGACGGCTCCGAGAAAGATGGCGTCATGTTGGCGGAGTAAATCAAAGCCACCCCCTGGGATGATCTCGCCGGTTCGCATGTAGCGCTCGCTGCCCCAGTCCAAGGGATTGAGGGTGTAATTGAATTTGTCAATTTTCGAAACGGCCTCGAGGACTTTCAAAGCCTCTTGAGTTACTTCTGGGCCAGTACCATCTCCACCTATCACAGCGATCTTCATAAACGCAACAACTCCCCATTAAGTTTTTCTTCGCACGGCGAACGTGTACTCCGTCGCCGTATTGACGGACGAGTGCTTTGCCAACGCTTAATTTTGGGGTAGCGAAACTCGTCAAGAGTTTCGAATACCTCATAAATTGTCGAAAATCTTGACGACTTCCGCTACGGTGTTCCCGCATTTTAAGCTTTGACTAAGCACTCGTTAGGACTGCTAGTTTACCAAGTCGCTATGGGGCTGCCTAGTTGTTGCTGAAGCCCAGGTGGGTTTGAGGCTCAATGGCCAACGGGTTTTGCAAGTATGCTTCGTAACACTTCGAGCACAAATCAAATTCGCGCCTGGTCAAAATCTCTGGGGAAATTTCTTCGTCGTCCCCGTCTCGTTCCAATTGATCAATGATGTCCTCAATCGCCTTGAGATTAACCAGTTCGCCTTCTTGATCAAATCCATCGACCTGGCTCGTCGCCTGCACTTCAATTCGCACGACATAACGGGTCTCGTGTTCGGTCTCAATGACTTTTCGGCAGCGATCGCAAGTATAGTGAATCATGTGACATCCGTTTCTGTTAGTTCTGAAAGTAAAAGACTCGTCGTCGTCAGGTCGCCCTGCAACCTACAGTATTTACCGCTCAAGTTTAAGTGAGACAGGGGAGGAAGTCAGCGGTGAGACCGTGCCCCATAGCAACTACGTTCAACGAGTACCCAGTCATGTTAATCTGATTTCAGAACGTTTGGCAAATATTTTTGAAGTGGAGTCAAAAAAAATTTGCTGTCAACTCGCGCAAAAAAACCCAGCGATAACTTGAGCTTATAGCTCGAAAGTGTCGCTGGGAGGATTTTTGTAAAACTGGGATTTTGCGCCAGAGTGGAATTGGCGAATCTTGAGAGCTTATTTATCTGCCAAAGGTTTTTTTCGCTCGGTGATGTTCGGGCTGGTGGCTGACATCTGAGCATTGATTTCGACGTATCCCTTCATGTCTTCAGGCACGTCATCTTCGTGGAAAATCGCTTCCACAGGGCATTCTGGAACACAGGCTTCGCAATCGATGCACTCGTCGGGATTGATGTAGAGCATCGTTTCCCCTTCGTAGAAACATTCAACTGGGCACACCACGACGCAGTCCGTGTATCGGCACCCATCGCAAGCCTTGGTCACCACGTGAGTCATCTGTTTTTCTCCCTAAAATCTTCTAAATGCACCGAAACTAAAAGGTGCGTCGTGCCTTCGGTCCTGAAAAAGGGGTACTCCCTACATTCTTTCAAACAACAACTGCGCCTAACCCTTCCGTTCGGCTTAAAAACTGGCGTTGTTGAGTGAGTATAACCGTCTCAAGACGAAAATTCAAATATTTTTCACCGCTAACGCCGAATTGAGGAACCGCCCCAGTCGCGGCTAGTTCGTTCTGCGGTTTCGGTTTGAAACTCCATTTTGCCTTGGACTGACAGATCAATCATGGGAACATCGTCCGGATTGGGCATTTTCCATAGATTTTCGCGATCTCCGTGGAAAGAGTTCACGGCAAACTCACCAAAATCGACGACCATCTTCGTTTCTCGACCACTGGCGTCAAAAACATGAATTTTCACGCGTTGTGGTAGGCTGACTTGGGTTTCGGGATAGTAGCGATAGTTCTGCGAATCCACATAGGCCACACGCCGGCCTTGGCCATCATAAAACGCTTGCTGCACAATCAAACCACGTCGAGGATCAACAGTCGAGACCCTAACCGTTCCCCGTGGTCCGTCCGCCTCTCGAATCACCACGTCGATCATCCCATCTTTCCTCGAGCGAATCTCAGGTGCGGGATCGACAAATTCAAACAATCCCAATCCATCAAGCAACCACTTCGGCTGCAAGGGTAATTGCTCTTGGATGGCGCTATTTCGAAACTCGTGATGGTAAGCGTAGAACAATGCCGACGGATCACCTGGAGTGGCAACTTTTTTCCAAACCCAAAACAGATCGCGGTTGTAACCCAAATCAAATCCCAATTCGGACATCCCCATCAACCCTGCCTTCAGTCGCAAGTTGTCTGGGCGTTCCACCAACAAGTCGCCGCGCAATCCCGGCATTCCATCAACGGCGATCCGTGCATCAGTTTTCAAAAACTCAACTCGTCGCGATTGTTCATTGACCTTTTGCAAGACCAACCGCAAGTCGCTGGGATCGGCCATCACCACTGGAGCTTCGCGGCGATCCGTTTTAAAGCGAGGCAAGGACTGACAACCACTTTGTACGATTCCCGCAAGGCACATAAAAACGACGCAAAAAAGCACATAAATTTGCGACATGCCAAGCTTTTTCCCTGCTGACCATTGACGAACAGACCGGTTACTCTTGAACATCAGCGACCCCTTCGTCTTCATCAGCAACTTGCTGGTCAGTAAATAACTTGTCGGCCAAGTTTTGCTGGATCGCCTGCATTTGCTCCTCAGTCAATTCAAACTGCTCGACTTCGTAGGTCTGCTTCGCCTTCGCGTCGTGAACCACTAACCAACGTTTGCCATCGCGTTCAAGCGATTCCTGCCAAGACAGAATTCTTTTGCGAACAAGCAATAGTGCCATCACATAGGCCAACCCTGTTTGTTGCGATTGCTCGTAGGCATGTTCGAAAAAGGCCATCAACACGCCTCGCGGAGCCCAATAAATTCGCCCCTTGTCAAGCGTCGGAATTCGCGAACGCCACCAACCGATACAATCCTCGGGCGGTCCCTGCCAGACTTCCGCCGCATAGTCTTTGCGAACTAATTCTCCATCACCCCCTTCGATCAGCGCCGAGTAGAAAACATCGCCAGGTCCGATTTCATTTTCGGTTTGCGAGCAACGGCGAGTCGGGCGTTTGAAATCAAATTCGATCATGCTCGGTCGGCTTGCTGGCAAAACCCTAAAAATTGAGATTGGCGAAAAACGCCGAAGAGTCAACGAAAAACCCCGCAAAGGATGCGGATACTAGGAAAATCGCGTCAACCGGACAAGGGAAATCGACAACCCGAACAAATGCCAGCTATCGGGGTTACAGCTTACCGAATCGTTGCGATTTTACGGGCAACTGGAATTTTTTGGGCCAAAATTGAGGCGAAACCCCGATATTTCACGGGATCGTGGTAAAATTCTCGAACGGCTCCGTCCCTATATTAAGTGAATTCCCGATTCGCACCGGAAAAGTTACCTACAGCCACCTCCCATAAACTTTTTATGATCGCTAGCGATGCAACTTGGTTGGCCGCGACCCACCGCTATGCGGAGGAATTTTGCTCTTTGCCCGATCAAGCCCTGCGGCAACGCTGTCTCGATTTAGGTGGCGAACTACGGGAGCACCAAAATTTTCGGCTGACGGTCCCCAAAATTGCTGCCTTGGTCCAAGCCGCTGCGTCGCGAACGATGGGAATTTCTCATTATGATGTCCAGCTCATCGGCGGCAAACACCTTGTGTCGGGGAGCGTCGTCGAAATGCGAACGGGCGAGGGAAAGACATTAACCGCCGTCATCCCTCTCGTCGTTCACGCTTTGTTCCGCCGTGGCTCGCTTCTTGCGACGGCCAACGACTATCTCGCACGACGCGACGCGGAATGGAACACCCCGATTTATGAGATACTTGGCCTGTCGGTCGGAACCATTCAAACGGAAATGGATCGCAAGTCTCGCCGCGAGGCTTACGCTCGCGATGTGACCTATGGAACCATGAAGGAATTCGGGTTCGATTTCCTTCGCGATTACCTCTTCAAAAAAGAAGCCAAATCCACCAACGCGAACGGACTGGCCAGGGCACTTGAATCCGGCCCTGCAGACACCGTACCAGTGCAACGTGAGCCCTATTTTTTACTCGTCGACGAAGCCGACAATATTTTGATCGACGACGCACGGACTCCATTGATCCTCAGCGGTGCGCAAGACGCCGAAGCCCAAGCCCGCCAATCAAACATCTTCAAGTGGTGCTCTCAAGCCGCCCCGCAATTCGTTGAAGACCAAGACTATCATTACGACAAAGAAAAACGGAAGGTCGAACTCACTCTCGAAGGGACCAAAGTCGTACGCTCCATCCCCAAACCAAATGAACTCAAAGGTGCTGGCCTTTTGGAACTCTACGAGTCTATCGAACGAGCGATTCAAGTTGCCCGCGACTATCTCCTCAACCGCGATTACGTTGTCCAAAATAATGAAATTTTGATCGTCGATGAATCGACCGGACGAATCTCCCATGGTCGTCGCTGGAGTCGCGGAATCCATCAAGCGATCGAGGCCAAGGAAGGGCTCGAACCATCGGCAGAGGCCAAGACCCAAGCCAAAATCACCGTCCAAGCCTTCGTCAATCGCTTCCCCGTCCTCGCCGGAATGACGGGGACAGCTGCAAGTTCCGCAGCGGAATTCCGCAAAGTGTACAACATGCGTGTACACATTTTGCCGACGAATCGGCCCATGCAGCAAACCACTTTGCCCACAGTGGTCTGCAAGACTGAAATGGATAAATGGGAGGCAATCGTTCAGGAAATTCGCGAAATCACTCGAATCGGACGCCCGATTTTAGTGGGTACCCGTTCCATCGCCAAATCAGAAATTCTTTCGAGCCTTCTGCAACGAGAAGAGATTGTCCACCGCGTCCTCAATGCGAATCATATTGAATTGGAAGCGGAGATCGTTTCGTCTGCAGGTTTAAAAGGTCGCGTGACCGTCGCCACCAACATGGCCGGACGAGGCACCGACATCCAAATCAACGATGAGGTACGCAACTTGGGCGGACTGCATGTAATCGGCACGGAACTGCACGAGTCGGTTCGTATCGATCGACAGTTATTCGGACGCTGTGCTCGCCAAGGAGACCCGGGATCGATTCGGCAATATATCGCTCACACGGACAATTTGCTCGAAGCAGCCTTCGGGGTGGCCAAAGCCAATCGCTATCGCTCCGCATACGGCCATCGTCCCGATGCGTGGTGGATCAAGTTGTTTAAGTCGGCCCAAACCAAACTCGAACGTCGTCACTTCCGCGCTCGAAAAATCTTGATGTACAACGAAAAAGAAATCACCAAAAATCAACGCGAGATGGGTTTCGATCCGGTCCTAGATCATATCGAATAACAGAGCGTCGAACTCCGTCAATAAAAAACAAACACATTCACCATACACCATTAATTAACGAAACACCGAGAGCCAACATGTCTCAAAGCTACTCCGGAAACGCGACGGTCGAACAAGTCAAAAAGGAGGTTCGTCAGACGATTGAAGAACTCCGCGAAATGACCCGCTCGGAAATCCCATTCGACCGGTTTTGCGAGTCACTACTCAACAAAATTGTTCCATTGACCGGAGCCTACGGTGCCATCATCTGGCAGTTTAAGGGGGAGTCGGGTTTCGCATCTATCTTCGGCAATGGCCCGCGCTATCAGACTTTGAGCGGCGATAACGAACAGCATCAAGGACTCCTTTACGAAGTCGCCCGCAACCAAAAAGGACTCAGCGTCCGCAGTGAGGCCGTTTCAGATTCCCCCGAAGCGGCCAACATGCTCTTGATCGCCGTGCCAATCATGGACCGCCAAAACCGCATTTGGGGAGTCCTCGAGCTTCTCCAGCGTGCGGAAATCAACGGCGAAACACAAGCCGGTTACATGAAATTCACGACGCAGTTGGCGGCACTCTTCGCCCGCTGGCAAGAACAACACGATCTGCGAGCTGCCAGCGTCTCCGACGAACAATGGGCCAATCGCGTCGGCTTTGTCCGCGAGATTCATCGCTCCATCGACCTCAACGAATGCTCCTACGCAATTGCCAACGAGACGCGTCGCCTCCTCAAGGCCGACCGGGTTGTCGTTGCGGTAGAATACGGAGGCAAGTACAAGGTCAAGGCAGTTAGCAGCCAAGACCGCTTTGACAATCGCGGCAACGTAGTAAAAAAACTTTCTCGCGTCGTCAACAGCTCCATTAAAACCGATACGCCTCTGTGGCTGACCGGCAACACCGATCAACTTCCGCCCCAATTGGCTGGATTTGTCAACGAGTATTTGGATGAATCACACAGCCGCACCTTGGCAGTTCTGCCTTTGGTCCTCGAGCCCCCCAAGCCCAAAGATGAACTGACCAGGCGGACACGCCGTCAAGGACGCAAGATCGGGGGACTTGTTATCGAATACTTCGACCAGGAAGTTGACGAAGCTGAAGTCGAAGGGAGTCTATCGCTCGTCAAAGCAGAATCGACGGTGGCTCTTGAAAACGCGATGGCGACGAACGAGGTTTTCTTACTTCCTTTCTGGCGCTCGCTCGGAAAGATTCGTGATTACGTTTGGACGAACTACCGCAAGCGAACGATCGCAGCCCTCGCTGCTCTCGCCGTCCTGACCCTAGCGATGATCTTTTGGCCGATGGCGATGAGAATCAAAGTCGATGGAGTTCTCCAGCCCGAAACCCGCCGCAACCTCTTCGCCAAAATGGACATGGTGGTGCAAACGGTTCATCACGACCACAACGCCTTTGTCAAAACCGGCGACCTCCTGTTGACCCTGGAGTCCGAACCGCTCGACCAAAGACTCATCGAACTCAACGGGCAAGTCGATACCCTGGACCAACAAATCGAAAGCCTCCGTCGGCAACTCAATCATCTTGACCGCGTTCCCGACGGATCCGGAGGTCAAACCGCTCTCCAAATGGCCGCCCAACTCGACCAACTCAACATCGAACGCCGTGGAATACTCGAACTCAAACGGAACATTGACAAACAACGTGAGTCACTCGAAATCGTCAGCCCAATCGATGGAACGGTGATGAACTGGGACGCAAAACGCAAACTCGAAGGGCTCCCCGTGCAGTTCGGTCAACCCCTGCTGACCGTCGCGGACCTAGAAGGGCGTTGGCAAGTCGAACTCCTAATTCCCCAAGGGCGAGCGGGCTACATCCGCGAGGCATTTGAAAAATCCGGGGGCAAGGAAATCCCGGCAGACTTCCTGTTGACCACCGACCCGAACACGCGTCACAAAGGCCGCCTTGTCAAAATCTCCGACCGAGCCGAGACAAACGCGAAAGGCCTGACCGAATTCCGCGCAATCATCGAAATCGATTCGACGACGCTGACCATGCCGCAAGCCGGAGCAGGGGTCATCGCCCGCGTCAATTGCGGAAACCAATCGATGGGCTTTGTGTTGTTCTATCAGGTGCTCGACTTTCTCCGTACACGAGTCTTTTTCTAGGAACGACACGGCATGTCCGTTGCCCACGCACCATCCGCAAAAACTCCGATCCGCTTGAAAATGCGGGGCGATCTCGAAGCCGATCGCCAGCATTATCAGGGCGTCGAGTATTGGGTCGTCAAAGAACCCGTGGGGCAAAAGTATTACCAATTTCCCCCGCATGTCTATTACTTGCTGTCTCAGCTTGATGGCGAAATATCTGTCGAAGAAATCATCGACCGCTACCACGAGGCGTTTGCTCCTAAACGAATCGAGCGACAACAGTTGCAACAACTCTTGCAACGTTTCCATCGCGACGGCCTCGTCATCAGCGACTTGCCAGGGC
Source organism: Pirellulaceae bacterium (assembly GCA_019636375.1). Classification (GTDB taxonomy): domain Bacteria; phylum Planctomycetota; class Planctomycetia; order Pirellulales; family Pirellulaceae; genus BJ22. The sequence continues at coordinate 1,332,341 of JAHBXS010000001.1, forward strand.
AGGGGATCGAACTCTACAAACGGGGCCTAAAAAACAAACGGATGGAGCTGTTCTCGAAGTTCAGCAATATCCTGGCGATTCGTTTTCGCGGAATCGATCCAGACCGGTTTTTAGAACGGGTCAATCCTTACACCTCGTGGTTCTTTAGCAAGCCGATGGTGCTGGCCGTGATCGTGATGGCTCTGGTCGCATTGTTTTCGGTGCTTGCCAATTGGGCAGAGTTTCAAGCCCGCCTCCCGGGATTCGAACAGTTCTTTGACTTGCGCAAATGGTACTTATTCGGTGCCGTGTTGTGTGTCACCAAGATTCTTCACGAGTTGGGGCACGGTTTAAGTTGTAAAAAGTTGGGCGGCGAATGCCATGACATCGGCTTTATGCTGCTCGTACTGACCCCTTGCCTATATTGCAACGTCTCCGACAGTTGGCGAATGCCCAACAAATACCACCGCGCCGCCATCGGTGCAGCGGGGATTTATGTAGAAGTCTTTTTGGCAACGATGGCCACCTTCGTTTGGTGGTTTGTGCAACCGGGTTTGGTTCAGGAGATTTGCCTGCAAGTCATGTTGATTTGCAGCGTCAGCACGATCGTCTTTAACGGCAATCCACTGCTCCGTTTTGACGGTTACTACATCATGAGCGATTTGCTGGAGATTCCCAACCTCCACCAACGTTCGAACAAAGCCCTGACGACATTGATGAGCCGCCATTGGTTAGGGATGCAAGTCCCCGATGACCCGCTGTTGCCGCGAAACCGGATGCCAGCCTTTGCGTTGTTCACCGTCGCGGCCTTCATCTATCGCTTCATGGTGCTGTTTTGGATTTTGATGTTTTTGACAAAATGGCTTGAGCCTTATGGTCTTGAGTCGATCGGCCAGGGAATCGCCTGGTTCTCCTTGCTGGGACTTGTTGGGATGCCCAGTTACAAACTCTATCGTTTTTTGTCGGTTCCAGGTCGGATGATTCAAATGAAAATGAAACGCTTTAGTATCGTTTCGGCTGTGTTGGTTGCGACTCTCGGAGCAATCTTCTTTGTTCCGTTTCCCAGTTACCTTTCTTGCCGCGTGATCGTCGTCCCGAAGACTTTGGAAACCGTCTATTCGCGGCAAACAGGAACGCTCGTCGAACTCCCCGTTCGCAACGGCGAAAGGGTCGAAAAGGGAGCCCTACTCGCGCGACTCGAAAGCCTGCCGCTGACATACGCACTTGCCGAAAAAGAAACGCAACGAGACAAATTAATCAATCAAAGAGACGCTTCGCTCAAGTTGGGGATGATCGGCGTTGCCGGAGGGCGGTCCCTCGCCAATGTCTCGGCTCTCAACGAAGAAATCCGCAAGCTCGAAAATTCTATCGAGTACGATCGCCGACAACTTGATTGGCTGGAGATTAAGAGTCCGGTGTCCGGCACCGTGGTGGCGACTCCGCTACAGACAGAACTCCCCGGTCGCTTCGACACGCCCCTGGAAGACCGCCACCCCGTCCTCTCGGGCTACCATCAAGACATCCCTATCAAACGGGGTGAAAGACTCTGTGAAATCGCCGACCTGCAAAATTGGGAAGCGATCATCTTGCTGACCGAACGCCAAGTCAAATTCACTCATCCTGGACAGAAGACCAGAATCCGGCTCCACGCATTCCCGGGAACAACTCTTGAAACCGAAATCGCAACCGTCGGAGTCGCTGATCGCTTGATGCAGCGATCGGGCCGGGATGAATCTCCGGAAATTCTTCAGTCGAAGATTCGAGTCCCTGACCTCGTGTCAGAGTTGGTTTCCCAAGTTGATCAGGAATCGGTGCAATATATTGCCAAGGCCCCGATTGCGATCGATGGAGTCAGCCTGCATATCGGCTTGGACGGCCAAGGCCGCTTAAAACTCCCCAATCGCAGTCTCGGTGCTCGCCTCTGGTGGTGGTTCAACGAAAACTTCGGCTCGTAATTTGGGCTCGATCCCTATCGATGGAGCTCTTACCCGACCAAAACGAGGACAAACCGTCGCGACCGTTCGCCGCAGAACCGACCCCAATTCCCGAAAATCAACGAATTTAATCCACCAGAAACGGTGAATTTTCAAAGAGGGCCTAGACAAAAGCCCAAAAAATCACGATATTCTACGTCTCTGAATTCCAACTGTTAAACCTTTTTTGCTTCGATTCGACCAGCATGCCAAACATCAAAAGTGCCAAAAAACGTATGAAACAATCCCGCGTACGGAACGTCCGAAACCGTTCCATCAAGGGAGAATTGCGAACGTTGACCCGCAAAGTCCACACGGCTTTGGCAGCAGGCAATCTTGAAGAAGCCGTGGCAAATCTGCGTGTCGTTTCCAAGCGACTTGACCAAGCCGGATCGAAAAAAACGATCCATAAAAACAGTGCCGCACGCCACAAATCCCGCTTGTCTCACGCAGTAGCGGTTGCCAAGAATAAAAAGCAAGCCGTCTAATTAGGCGCGGAATTCCCCGTCAAGCTAACTTGTGCCTTTCGCCACGGCAACAAAAGTTGTCGTGCAACTCAATCAGTGTTGCAATTTCTGGGTGTGTTTCGTCGCCACCCAGATTCGTAATCCACTCGCAAACTTGATGACCTTGGCCAGCTTTCAAATACCGCTCGAACCAATTGTCGAATTCCCGCTCGAGGTCGGGAGTCTTAAACGGGAATTTTGCAGGCGGTCGTTCCAAACTGACACGCCAAGGCTTAGGCGTCAATCGCGCTCGAAAGCAGCCTTGCTTCCGGCATAGCTCTTGATACAACGGATCTGACTGCAGCTCCTGCATCATCTGCAAGATTTCCGAATCGATTCCGTCAACAACTCGGTTCGGTACAATCACCCGCAACCCCGCAGCCGTCCGATACACTCGCAGCGCGAAATCAGGATGCTGTTGTTGCCATTGCCTTAAGACGGCGATTCGAAAATTCTCATCGTCGACAACAGCTGGAGCTTTTTTCCCAAAGAGCCAAGACATGAGCCCACCCGCTTTGGGTTTTTGCGGTGCGACGTCAATGTCCAAGATAATCATTTTGGTCGTATTCAACACGAGCGAGCCATACGCATTTCGTGAGACCACCGCGATTTCGTCCCCTTGCTCATTGTTAATCCGATCCACAACAAACTCGCAGATCACATGATCAATCACGTACTGATAATCGTTTGTTAAATCGCGAACGGCCCCGCGACGCAACGCGGCCAATATTCGCGAGAACCGAAGTTCAGCGAGTCTCTGCGCCTCTTCTGGATTTTCGTCAGACCAGCCCCGCGCGATCACTGCCCCAGATTCACTTTCAACCCGCCTCCAAAACTTCGGAAATCGCATGACTGTATCCCTTTCCGTGAAACTTCAACCGAGCCTCACATCAATTAACTAAATTCTCTCGATTCTCTCGCATCTTACACCAAATTTCCACAACTCTTCTAGCGCAACGCGAAATCTCGGCAAAACAAATTCACTAGTTCGCCATCACTTTGGTTTGGTTAATTTGTCAAGCAGTATGACTGGTTACAGCATCTAAGAAATACAAAGTCGATGCAGGTTCCTGTGATTCAAATTTTTTTGGCTCGACAAAGTTCTCGAACTCGAAGAGTTGTGTACCCAATTGATGCATGCCAATCTCGCCAAGTTTGACATTTTGGCAATGTGCGTATCCTGGAACCCCACCGAAAAACTTGCTCCCAAGGAAAAGCTGCAAGTTACCGGCACGTTAAAATACCTCAATGCTAGCGATAGCCATCGATACGGCTACACTCAACTCTACATCGGCCGCGAGATCCATCAATGGGAACCGAACTACGGCACCAACCAATTGAGGTTGGGGGCCGAGGTGATGCGCGTCTACGGAAATTCAAAGGATTAGAATTGCGAGCCCGACAAGGGCAAAACCGCAGCGTTCAAGACGCCTTGAACGTAGGTTGTGAGCCCCATGCTTTTGCAGAACAAACCCGATGGCCAATACATGGTACTGGAAATAGGTGGCGAGTGTTGCATTGGAGTTGCCATCGTCGGCTTTAGCCAATCAGTATCCCAACAACCAAGACAGGCCCGATGAGAGACCTGGCAAGAGAAAAAAGACTCCTCCGACATAGGCAAATGCCATCGACTTTTGCCGGCTCACCAGTTCCCCTAATCTCTCTGCCAGACGAATTGGCAGTTCACGCAAAATGGGAATTCCAAAGATGATGGCAACCCCGATCAGGTTGAAGTAAAAATGAACTAGTGCGATTTCAAACGCTTGGCGGCTGGTCTCCCCAGAAATTGCAGCCGCAGCCATTAACGCGGTAATACACGTACCGATATTTGCGCCGAGCGTAAATGGATAAATTTGCCGCAAACTCAGAATCCCCCCGCCCGCCAGCGGTACGATGAGACTTGTAGTAGTTGACGACGATTGCACCATCACCGTTACCGCAGCACCGGAAAAAATCCCGGCCAGCGGGCCCCGCCCAATCACCCTCTGCAGCAACTCGCGAGCTGCCCCCACAAGCAATTGCTTTAACAGCTTTCCCATCCAGGTGATCGAGGTGACAATTAGGACGACTCCCAACACGATTTCCAGAATCCCTGCTCCCATGCTTGGCAGTTGTCGCGTCACACTGTGGATCGATGCGACTGCTGGACTAACGGCTAGGCTGATCAGATTGTATTGAGCGATGTCAACACTGACCTCACCAACTAACCACTGCGAGGTAAAGTCACTAAGTTGCTCCAAAAAATGGAATCCCAATTCCAAGGGGAGTAAAATCACAACGGCCAACACATTAAACATGTCCAAAATCGTCGCTGCCGAAAAAGCCCGCCGGAATTGTTCCGAGTCTCGTAAATGCCCCAGACTGACGAGAGTATTTGTCACGGACGTGCCGATGTTAGCCCCCATCACCATCGGAACAGAGATCGAAACAGGCAGACCGCCAGCCACTAAGCCGACGATAATCGAAGTCACGGTACTCGAAGACTGGATCAACGATGTGCTAACAATACCCACCATTAATCCCAAAAAAGGATTCTTGGCAAAAGCAAATAACTCTTCTGCTCGGTCACCGGCTGCAAATTTAAAGCCTTGTCCAATCACCACGACGGCAACCAGTAAACCGTAAACTAAAACTGCAACTTTCAGCCACTGCAAAATGTAATTCGCCGTAGCCATCGTTGATATTTTCGACTGCACCAACCCGAAGTCTCCCAGACCGATTATCAATCCAGCCATTCCCCGACCGAATCCGCTTTGTGTCGCCTTGATCTTCTCAAGGTAGCGGTGGGAAATCTGAAACTGAACGAGTCTTGATGTTTGCCTCGGATCGGCAATTACCAATAGGCACAGGTCAAAACGGCGAGGAAATTAACCCAATCTTCACAAGCCATTGAAATAAACCTCGATCATCTGTTTTGATCCGTAGTCGTCAGACCTTCAACCGTGCGAAATAACACACTCCGACGACAAGGCAAATTCCGGAAAGAGTGACTGTGACCCAGCAAGTGGCGATCAACAGGTCGAGCATATTACCACTAACGCCCACAAAATTGCGACTGACCATGACGCCCACGTAACCCAAGTATCCAATGGCATCCACAACGTACATCAAAAAACCGATGTTACCTCGCTCGCGAGTCATTGCGATCAAGCGTTCAAAAACCGTGGTGTGAAAAGCGACATAAGGCAAATACAATCCGAGCCCGACCAACACCATAAAAGTGAACCCGCTGATGACCCGATACTCGTGCCCTAATAACGCCACGACGAGTAAACCAAACCCAACTCCGCACGTCGCCAAAGACACGAAAAATGCCCAACGATTGTTGCGGATTAGGACCGTACTGCCATTCGCCAACACCACTCCCAGAGCAACCCACATTTCGGTGCGAGTGAATACCCCCGAGTCCGGCGTGCCGCCCAGCCCTTGCCAAATCTCCGGTTGAAAATCGGCACGAATGCTGCGCAGGACTGTGACAACCAAATAAATCACAACGAACATCGCTATTCCCAATGCATAGCGAAACAAAAACTGCCAACGCTCGCTGCGATTCATCGTAAATCGCTGTGCTCGGGCGTCGATGTCGGCATCGTTTGGCCCGGGCAATCGCATCAACATGCCGACGAAAATACCCAAGGGCAACAAGAAAATACCTCCGGCCACTGCCGGCATCCAATCTTCGCTGACACCGACTTGCAACAGCCAAGTCCCCACCGACTTGGTAACCCCGTCCGCCAAAATGAAACTAGCGCACAATCCGGCCGTCAGTGCTTCCGTCAAACGCCGCCCCTCCAAGAATCCCAGCACCAATCCAAAAACCATGCCCAAGGGCAGGCCGTTGAAAAACAGACAAATCAAATTCCAAGGCCGTGGAACCAAACCGAACAACACCAACGCCGTGAGTGCAACCGCAACCAACCAAACAATCGTTATCGCTCGCCGTTCGGGTCGCATCTCTGCAATAATTTTGATGCCTACGAATTTGGAGATGGTATAACCCAACACTTGGGCCGTGACTAAAACGGTCTTGTAATCGACTCCCCACAGTTGCGTGTCGGTAAAGCTGGCAGCGGTAAACGGTTTGCGAAAGGCGTACATGCAAAAGTAACAACCAAATGCCGCAATGACGGCCCAGCCGCCCCAAAAGAAATCGCGCGAGCCCAACGTCGAACGGCGCGAAGCAGACTCGGAAAAATCGGGCTGACTCTTCATCGACATTTCACAAACGAATTCGCAAATCGAAAAACCAGGGATGAACATCCCTGACGACACGAAACATATCATGATGCTCCGAGTCGTTTTGTAGAACCGGGGATCGATTGCCAGCCGCTTTCTTTACTGCGATTTTTGTGGATAATCGAGTGTTTGTTAACAAATCACAACAGCAAATCGACGATCGATCATGGATAGCGGCCAGGCGAAAAATCACACCATCGCAATAATTGGTGCTGGGATTTTTGGACTCAGCCACGCTTTGGCAGCCGCCAAGCGCGGGGGCCGCGTAACGGTATTCGAACGTTCTCGCGAGTGCCAGGGTGCATCGATTCGCAACTTTGGCATGATCTGGCCGATCGGACAGCCGTTCGGACATCGGTTTGATCTGGCCATGCTGTCGCGAAAGTTGTGGCAAGAGGTGGCGGTCGAGGCGGGTATCTGGCTCAATCCCTGCGGATCATTGTTCCTGGCCCATCACGACGATGAACTGGCAGTACTCGAACAGTTCGCCAAATTGGCCGACGAACACGGACATCCCAAACAAATCCTCTCCGCCGAACAAGTTTTAAGAAAATCGCCCGTCGTCAATCGCCACGGATTGCGCGGCGGTCTTTACAGCGACACGGAACTCGGTGTGAATCCACCGCAAGCCGTGCGCGTACTCGCCGAGTGGTTGCGCTCGTTGCCCCGCATCCAAATCCATTATCAAACGCCCATCCTCCGTGTCGAGTCGGGAACCGAACGACCCGTGCGGGTTCAAACGGCTGCGGGGGCGGAGCAAGAGTTCGACGAAGTATTCGTGTGCAGCGGAGCAGATATTTCTACGCTATTTCCAGAGGTGATGGCTACCGCCGAGTTTCGGCTGTGCAAACTGCAAATGATGCGTACCGTCGCTCAACCGAGCGGCGTCAAGATCGGTCCGCATCTAGCGAGCGGGCTAACCTTGCGGCATTATCCGGCGTTTGACAATTGCCTGGCCATCCATGATGTGCGGGCTCGTATCGCCAAACAATCCCCGGAACTCGATGCGTTTGGCATTCACGTCATGGCATCCCAAACGGATTGCGGTGAAGTGATCTTGGGCGACTCTCATGAATATGGCACCGACATCGAGCCGTTTGATAAACCTCAAATTGACGAATTGATTCTGCGGGAACTGAAAAAGATCATCGAGTTGCCCAGTTGGGAATTGATCCAGCGTTGGCATGGGATCTATGCCAAGTATTCTGCGGATTGCTACTGGTCGGCCGAACCTATTTACGGCGTTCGTTTGTTTACCGGACTTGGTGGCAACGGAATGACGCTGGCATTGGGACTAGCCGAAACATATTGGGCCGAGCGAACATCGAGCAGCGTCGTATGAACAACTCCATCGAATCGACTGATCCGCCACTCTCCGAATCGGTGCCGACATCTGCCAATCCGATTCCGGACCATGCTCGCGTGGCCGTGTTGCAACAGATTGGCAAACCGATGGCCATCCAATCTTACCCGCTGCCTCGACTGCAAGGCAGTGAAGTGTTGGTGCGGATTCGTTGCGCGACGATTTGTGGCAGCGATCTGCACTCATGTTTCGGTCGCCGCCCCACGCCACTGCCGGGAGTGCTGGGCCACGAAATGTTGGGCCAAATTGCCGACATCGGTCCAGCGGGTGCGGCGGACTACGAGGGCAGTTCGTTACAGGTCGGCGATCGTGTTACTTGGTCAATGGTTTGGAGTTGTGGCAGGTGCGATTTTTGCCGACAGGGGCTGCGGCCCAAGTGCCTTGAGTTAAAAAAATTCGGTCATCAAACACTCGATCCGGCCAATCCATTTTTTGGAGCGATGGCCGATTATTGTTGGCTCCCCGAGCGCACCGCCATTTTTCGTATCCCCTCGGAAGTTCCAGATCGCGTTGTCAGTCCCGCCAACTGCGCGACGGCTACCGTGGCGGCCATCTTTCGTCAAATCGGTGAATGTCGCGGACGGTCTGTCGTGATACAGGGAGCGGGCATGTTAGGGCTCGTGGCTACAGCGATGGCTGCTGCGGGCGGCGCGGGACCGGTGATTGCTATCGATCCCGATCCACGACGCAGCGAGCGAACATTGCAATTTGGCGCGACGCAAGCGATCAACGCCACATCGAACGTCGAGGAAATCCAAGCCCAGTTGCAACGGCTCACCGACGGACGCGGCGCGGATATCGTCATCGAGCTGTCAGGCCAACCTGCGGCGATCGAGTTGGGGATCGAACTGTTGGCTATCGGCGGTCATTATATTTTGGCAGGCTCGACATTCCCCAGCCGCGCGGTGCAACTGTCGGCAGAACAAATCGTGCGACGCTGGTTGCGAATCTCAGGAGTTTACAACTACAATCCGGAGGACCTGCGGCAAGCACTCGTTTTTTTAGCGGCCCACCATCAGCGGTTTCCGTTCGCCGACTTAGTATCGGGCTCATATCCGCTAGAACAAGTCAACGAAGCATTTACACACGCAGAAAACGAACGCCCCATCCGAGTAGCTATCGTGGGATAGGTTGAAAGCGTGTGCCAGATCAACCCAATTATTCGAGTACCAAAAAACGATGAAATCCAACCCATCAATCAAAGCGGTCATTTTTGACATTTCCGGAACCGTCATGGATTTCGGCAGTCGCGGTCCAATAGCGGCCTTTGTCGAACTGTTCCATCGGCACGGCGTCCAAGTGTCAGCCGACGAAGCGCGCCGCCCGATGGGCACTCACAAAATCGATCACATTTGGTCGATGTTAACGGATCCAGAAATCGCCGAGCGTTGGCAACGGGCGACCGGTTCGGCACCCACGCGGGAACTGCTCGATGAGTTGTACCCCGAATTCACTCGACTGCAAATTGAGGTGCTGACCCAACATTGCGATTTAATCCCTGGCGTATTGGCTGTGGTCGATGAGTTGCGGTCGCGTGGGATCAAATTTGCCAATACGACGGGCTTTGATTCCTGGATGATGGACGACCTCAAACGACTGGCTCACGAGGCGGGATATCTACCGGAATTGTGGGTAACACCTGATGTGGTCGGCAAAGGACGGCCAGCACCCTGGATGATATTTCACGCGCTGAAAGAGATGAACATTTACCCGACAAGCAGCGTGGTCAAAGTCGGAGACACGATCGCCGATATCGAGGAAGCTCGCAACGCTGGGGTATGGATGGTATCGGTGGTCGAGTGCGGCAACGAGGTGGGCTTGTCTCGCGACGAGTTGACCTCAATGTCCGAATCAGAGCGGCAAGACCGAATCACCATCGCTCGCGAAAGATTAGCAGCCCACGATCCCCACTATTTGATTAGCACCACAGCCGACCTGATTCCAATCATCGACGACATCAACCACCGCCTCGCCGCCGGCGAGCGACCGTGATCGGTTCATGGCGATTGTTGATCAAAATGGTAAAGTCATCCCAAGTTATTGAATAAACTCGCCTTTATCCACGCGTTCGCCAAGCGTCGGATTGCACTAGTTTGCCGCAATTTCCCGCGGAGTATGTTCATAGAACTCAGTTTCAAATCGATCGATTTCCGAATGTGGAACTCGAATTCGGTAGGGTGTCTCGGAATGATCGAAACAGTAAATCCACGGAAAGTCAGCTAACCCAAGTTCCCCAACTGAAATACAGAACAATGGTATACTCAGACCGCCCTGCCGGCGTTGTTGGGTGTGCCCGTTGAGCGCGTCGACGATAACAGTTTGTATCGAGCGTTAGACGAACTGCTGCCGTTGAGGGGCCAACTGGAGACGCACCTCTATGCTCGCCTGGGAGAACTGTTTGGCTTCGACTACGAACTGCTCTGTTATACGCTGTCACCAGCACGTTCTTCGAAGGTCTCTGCTAAGCCAATCCAATGGCTCAGCGAGACTACTCACGCGATCAACGAGGTGATTGCAAACAGGTTTGTATCGCATTGATTGTGACTCAATGTGGCATGCAGTTGGGATACGAGGTTTTTGCAGGAAACACGGCAGATGTGACGACGGTCCAGCAAATCGTGGAAGGAATCGAGGAGAAATATGGCAAGTCCAATCGGATTTGGGGGATGGATCGAGTTATGACCTCAGCCGACAACTTGCAGTTTTTGCGTCAAGAGAATCGGCGATATATCATCGGCACGAACAAATCGTTGCTGAAGAAATTTGAACAGGAGTCATTGAAGGAAAACTGGAATACCATTCGCGATGGATTGGAAGTGAAGCTGTGCTCGTTGCCGAGTGAAGAGGGAGAGTCAGACATGCCAGAATCTTCGGAGATCCTCATTCTGTGTCGCAGCCGAGATCGGAAGCTGAAAGATCAAGGGATCGTGCAAAGAGCGGCAGACAAGAATGCGGCACGGCTGACAACGATGACCGAGCGATGTGAGAAACCGAATCGAGACCCGTTGCTGGTATCGCGAGAGATTGGACGCTTGTTTGGCCAGAACACTCGAGGCTCGCACTTGTTTGATGTGAAGGTGGTTCCCAAGGACAGCGACAAGAACAAAGGCTACGCCAAGATCGAATGGCAGAAGATCAAGCTGGCTACGGATTGGCATGAACTGAGCAACGGATGTTACCTGCTGCGTACCAATGTGATGGACCGGACGGACGAAGAGCTTTGGAAGGCCTATATTCAACTCACCGAATCAGAAGATGCGTTTCGCATTTAGAAATCTGCTCTTCGCATTCGCCCGATCTGGCATCAAAAAGAAGTCGGCATGCTGGCCCATATCCTGGTCTGTTTTTTGTCCTTTGTGTAGTGGCGAACGCTGGGCGGAGAATGGAAGCGTGCTGGGTTGGGAGACGAGTCACGGAGAGTGTTGTCGGGACTTTCCCAAATTCGGTTGGTGGACGTCGTGCTGCCGACGGATACCGGTAAAGAGATTCGGAGTCGCTGCGTCACAAGACCCTCCGACCACCAAAAATTACTCCTTGAGCGACTCGGACTTCGACTACTATCCCGAATAAAGTTTACCGAATTGTAGTGGAAGACATTTTTCGGAATCCCCCGTTTTTACCCCTCAACGCGATCGAGTTGGGGAACTTGGGTTAGCAAACCCCGACATCGGAGGCTGGACTTATCCCGATTCGCAATGAATACCAAGTCGTATAGTTTGTGCCTGCTGTTGAGCAATTGATTGCAGCAACGCGACGCATCCGGGGCAAGTTAGATTGAATCCTGGAATCTCCATGCCCCCCAGCATGGGGGGAAATCTGTCGTTTTTTGCCAACATCAGTCTTTGACTCGATAAACAAGTTCTTTTCATCAACTTGGGTTTATCAATCCAGATACGTCTTGAGGATGGCCTCACCATTGGCCACGCGGCGGATAATGTCACCGCTGAGTTCTCGATTGTTGCTTTTAATCTGCTGAACAAGACGCGGGATGAGTTTGGCCTGAGAATGCTTGTCGTACTTGGCACTCCAAAGAATGATTTCAAAAATGACTGGAATCAAGTCGAGCCCCTTGGGGGTCAATTTGTAAATCGATTTTCGACCGTCATTCTCATCCTCGGCCCGTTCCAAGATGCCCTCTTCGACTAATCGAGTGAGCCTCGAAGCCAAAATGTTCGTGGAAACCCCCTCTTCAGACTGAAGAAAATCACCGTACTTCCGTTTTCCGCGAAAGATGATGTCGCGCAGGATCAGCAATGCCCAACGGTCACCGAACGCTTCCAACCCATAATTTACCGGGCAATGAGAACGAAGATTTTCTTGGGTACCACTCATTCATAAAATTCTAACCAACATCACTTGCATCTTGCAAGCGACCTTGCTACCTTAACATCACTTGCGTATTGCAAGTTAAAATCCTTAACCAACTTTTACGGAGAAAACGATGTTCCAAATTGCGCATCGCATCGGCATCGCAGCAGAACCATCCACCGTTTTTGCGGCTCTCAATTCAGCCGAGGGGCTGTCCAGGTGGTGGACCGAAGAGGTGGAGGGTGAGTGTGCCGTTGGTGGGAGAGTAACGTTCACATTTCGCAAAATTTCTGGAGAAATTCTTGGCCAGTTCGTTATGGAGGTTACCAGATTGACCGAACCTGAGCAGATCGAGTGGAAATGTGTCGAAGGCCCCAGCGATTGGATTGGGACTGAAATTTTGTTCAATCTGAAAAAATCGGGTGAGCAAACCATTGTCATATTCGCTCATCGCAATTGGCGAGAGATGGCCGATCACCTTGCTCATTGCAGCACCAAATGGGCAACCTTTCTCCTCAGTCTGCGAGGTTTACTGGAGACAGGTACTGGAAAACCCTCGCCCCATGACCTAAAAATTGATGACTGGAACTGACAAGTCGGCGTTGTTTATCGGAAATCCACGAAGTGTGCAGCAAGGGTAAAATCGGGGAAGTGACTTTTTCCCAGACAGCTGTCGATTTTTTAGAAAGCCGTTCGACTACTTTTTACAGTTGCCGAATAGCGAGTTGGCTTGCCGAAAGAAAGTCATGACCAAAAAATGTTTTTCGTCTTGGCGTTGTCCATTTTCAATATGGAACTTGTTGGAGTCGAGCATGAGTCGAACACTGCCCGTTCAATAAATCAAAAGGGAGCTTAAATGCAGCCACATGAAATTCTCAAGACGCTAATCGGGAAATGGGAGGGTACCTGTAAGACTTGGTTCGAACCGAACAATCTAGCAGATGAATCTAAAGTGAGTGGAGAATTCTACGCGGTATTGAACGGTCGTTTCGTCCGCCACAACTACAAAAGTGAAATGCTGAGAAAGCCGCGAAATGGCGAGGAATTGATTGCCTTCAACAGCAAAGCGGATTCATTCCAGATTTCATGGGTCGACGACTTTCACATGAATTATGCGATCATGTTTTCGCAGGGTGAATCTACTCGAAACGGTTTCGTTGTTGTTGGGCAATACGATGTTGGAAAGAATCAGCCTGCATGGAAATGGCGAACGGAGTACGAACTTGGCGACGACGATACGTTGACGATCACAGCTTACAACATCAGTCCCGACGGCAGCCTCGAAGCAAAAGCAGTCGAAACGAAGTATACGCGGGTGAAGTAACTACCCAAACGTCTTCAATGAATCCATGACGAATCATGTGCCTCGTAGTCGCAGCGCATTTCTTTTTTACAATGGCAAAGCTACCATCTCGAATCAATTTTCGCGATGAACCAAAAATTCATTTATCGATCACGCCCAAAAAGCAACATGGCAAGTGTCAGAAAAGAAATCAATGTTCAGCAACCCGCTGAAATTGCTTGTGACGCAATTCGTGAGACTATTGTCTCAGTTGACAACGAGTCTATGCGGCATTCATCGTCTGCGCGTGGAGAACCCTTCACGCACCACAATGTGCAATTCATGGAAACAGTTGATATTCACAAGAGTGCGTCGAAGTTGTGCAAACGGTTTTTCGGTCCAAATATCGGCAATACGGCGCGATACTTTATTTCATGCGTTGTGCTCATTGTCGTTTTATTTCCTAATACGACTTACAACTTGGCACAAGAGTTCGAACATCATGGCCCTCAAGCAGTTAAAGAGGCTGTAGGCAACTCGAATCCAATTTTCGTCATGCCGGATTACGTTTCGGATCGGATGCCGGTAGTTGTCATTTATCATGGGTTTGGCACGCCAGCCTCGGCCAAGGAGATGCATGAAGCATGGAATGACGTGCGGTTGCCAGCGATCCTCGTATTCTGCGACTTGCCCGAATCGCCAGCTGATCTTCCTGAAGATGGAATTGACGAATTGATTAATCGGCAAAAGGAGGATTATCTTGGAAAACTAGTTCGACCGATACTCGACAACTCCGTTCGTGAATTCAACCAAATCATTGAGGATTTGAAGAAACAAAACGGCGGAGTCGGCCCCATCACGGTTGCGGGATTTTCGATTGGCGGGCTGGTCGCTCAGTGTATCGCATTAGAGTCCGATCATCCAATTGACGGGATCATTTCAATTGGTGCTCCACTATCGGTCGACGAAGCCATCAGCAATTTAGAAAGAATTCAGAAGACCGCATATCGCTGGACGCCAGCAGCGCGAGCGGTCGAGAAACGATTGTCATCGTTTCCATTCAAATGGAACACACGGCCTGATGCCGAACCGAAACTATTGGTGTTGCGTGGCGAGTTAGATGAACAATTTAGCATTGAATCGGGTCGCCAGTCCGTAGAAACTTGGGTTGCCACCTACGACGACCTTGGACTGAACTGCGACATAAAACCAATCCCCAACACGAAACATAATGAATATTTTCTGCTACCAAAAAACGATGCTGGCCAGAAGCAGAGCAATACGATTCGTGAAATTCTCAACTGGCTAACGAGCAACGATCATAAAAATTGATGCTGGAAACCTGACATTTTTCGGCTACCATAACACCAACAAATTGCCAACCGCAGTCGATGGACTTGAAATCGAAAATCAAAAATAGAGTAAAATCAATTTCAAAGGAGAAATATCATGAAGAGTAACCCCGTTATTCATTTCGAGATCTACGTTGAAGACATGGAACGAGCTAAACGGTTCTATGAATCGGTATTGGGTATCAAGTTGGAACGAGTGCAGGCTCCGACACCGGAAACGGCACACATGGAAATGTGGTCTTTCCCCTTCGACAAGGAGTCAGGTATGAACACGTACGGCTCGGGTGGAATGCTGGTGAAGATGGAAGGCATGCCCGCTGGCGGAAGTGGAACGGTGGTCTACTTTGGGTGTGACGACTGCGCCGTGCAAGCGACCCGCTCCGCCGAACACGGCGGTAAAGTTCACATGGAAAAAATGTCGATTGGCGAACATGGATTCTGTGTCCTGGCCCAAGACACTGAGGGCAACACCATCGGCTTCCATTCCATGCAATGATGCGATTCCAAGGCGAGATTACAAAAATGTCGTTGAACGAAAAGGTCGATTGGAAAAAACAATTAATCTTGACACCCGTTTCAACTAGGTAGTGTTGACATTCAGGAGATAGTTACAAACAGTCCGGCCAGCATCACAAATGCCAAAAAACTCTCGTCGGTTTTATCGTAACGGGTTGCAACGCGTCGGTAGTGTTTCATTCGGTTGAACATCCGTTCGATGATGTTTCTTTTCTTGTAACTCTCTTTGTCATGTCGGCGTTTGCGAGTTCCTGACCGAGAGGGAATAACTGGTTTAGCCTTTGACTTTCGAATTGCCTGACGAACATCGTCACTGTCGTAGGCTTTGTCCGCAATCACCTCTTCGGCATTCTGGCCCTTGATCAGTTCCTTGGCTTGGGTCACATCATGCTGCTGACCGGGAGTCAAAATGATTTGTTGCGGCTTGCCTTGCTCATTCACAGAGGCGTGAATTTTCGTGGTCAACCCGCCTCGTGAGCGACCGATAGCTTGTTTTTCTTGCCCCCTTTTGCACCAGCGGCATGCTGGTGAACACGAACAATGGTACTATCCAGAATCAGTGACTCAATTTCTTCTTCAACACCAAGTTCTCTGCTGATTTTCTGCCAGACACCATTGACTGCCCAACGTCGAAATCGCTTGAATACCGAATTCCATTTTCCGAATCGCTCCGGTAAGTCGCGCCATGGTGCACCGGACCGGGCAATCCAAACCACAGCATTTACAAACAATCGGTTATTTTGGGCCGTCCTTCCAGGATCCTGTTTCTTGCCGGGAACTTGGTTCTTGATCTGTTCCCATTGAATATCATTCAGTTCGTACCTTCGTGACATTTTCATACCTCCATGTCTAAAACTCTTACCAAATGATACTATTCCTCTTAAAATCTTGAAATCTCAATGTCAACACTACCTAATCACTTTGACAGTTCGTCTTGGTTGAACTTTTGAACCGAAAGACAATCTCATTGATCCAAGAGGCCATGATCTGCTTGTTTCATTTTCTAAGGCTAAAATCCACTTGAATTCATTCAATGGTTGCCTGCTCATATCGGCACCGTGTTAACATCAATGTCGGATGACGGCTCACACCGTTTGATTTTCGAAGGCTCCCAGATCAGGGCCGCTGCCGACGATGCGGTCGAGTAAATCAGCGTCCGGAAGCGGCTCGGATGTGTTCCCGTCATCGTCCAAATCGAAGTCGTCAAGAACCAAATTCGCCGGGTTCGCGAGGTTCCGTACCGGAGAATTGTCTCGGAGGCGGAAATTGCCGCCGTTGTAGTCCACAAACAAGACCTGGAAGTCAGTGTTATTGTTGGCCGCTCCGCCAAATTAGATGTTCCCATCACCCGGATTATTGTCGAAAATTTTCTAAGCCGCTGACATCTACACCGAAGTAGCAAGACTCGCGACCACCAACCAGATCCGACTTGTCCCTTGTAGCTTTTGCAGGTTGGAGCAGAAATGTCCATTTATCGTCGCCGGATCGTATTAATGGTCATGAGTGGGGCAAGGTAGCCTTCATGTCTGGAATCCCAGTTAGGAAAATGGCATCACCCTCGTGATCGTGGTAGCTCGAAAACACGAACTCGTTCCAATAGTTTGGATCCGGGCCGTATTTCAGGAACGTGTGAAGTCCATTCTTATCAACGCCAAACCCCAATTGCGACAGCCCTCGTTCAAGAAACCGTAACCAATCGTTTTTGCCAAACTTCAGGATGTACGGTGTCGTAAACGCAATGGAGTAATTGCCAAGGTCAGGTAGCAACGGCGGCAGTAGACGGACGTACCAGAGTTCGCCTAAACATCCGCAATAGCCAGAGGCGATGTAGCAGATGTATTCCGCATCAGTGATTAACTCACGCAAACGGACATGAGACCCCTCCATTCCGATTTGTTCGTAGATGCCCATTCGGGACACTGACAACTTTTTGAGGGCGTCGAATTGGTCAGAAGTCATCCCTACCAAATCGTGCGAATCGATGAGGCACGAAGCGAGCGTGTCGGTGCCATCGAATCGTAGATCGTAAAAAGCCCACGTTGTGAAGAAGCTGGTCGTCAGCGGACTAATGGGGGGTGCCGATGGCTGATACTCGTCCTCCGCCTTAACGATGAAATTCACGAACTTCTTCATTTCTGGCAGTTGCGACACCCCCTCCGAAAAAATCGACGTCAAGTTTTGGACGATGGCATAAGCAGCATAAACCGAATCCATTCCTTCCTCAATCCACTCTTCGAATTTGTTCAAGTCGATCCAATCTTGCATATCCCCGTTCGGGATATTTGCCACTCTTCCCTTTTTCAACTTGGAGCGTAGTTTCTTGCTGGTGCTCAAAATGGATTCCGTTCAGGTTTTGCAGATGGTTGAATCCACTGATCTTAACATCGAAACATCTCGTTTTGTGCGGGCATTTGGTGTTCGTTTGAAATCACCGAATTTTCGTTCAAACAAGCCGTATGATGTTACCCTCCAATAGCAATCCTTATTTACCTATTACCGATAGAAGTACAATCACAATAGTTGGCGCAAAAATTTTTCTTCGAAAACGAAAACCTTTTAGATAATTGGATATTGGATTCGGACTCTGCGGCAAATTATTTCGCGATCCCTGAACCGGCTACGCCACTGACTCTTCTCGGACTTTTTGGCCTGACGATGTTCCGCGCGCGTCAAAGAAAAAACATCTAGGGCAAAAGCTCGCACCGTTCACGGACGTTTTCATGCCCAGCATTCCTTTTCATTCGGTGTGGATGCAGGGCAAGGCCGGGCATGTTTACGTTTTTAGTGAAGTCTAATCCTCGTTGTCGATGAGGCCCTCGGGATGGCCCCCTTTTTTCGGTCGGTTTTGGGGGCGTCCTGATGGAGGAGCTTGACCAGGACGAGACTTGAATCCTGTAGGGCGACCTCCCTTTGTGGAACGAGGTCCCTTGGAGTGCCCCAAACCTGCGGGGCGGCCTCCTCTCGCAGGGCGTTTTCCACTGACACCAGCTCCACCGCCGGATTTGCGGTTGCTGCCAGAACCACGACCGGTGCCGGTCGATCGACGATCACTTGAGTCTCTACGACTTCCTTCAGTGCGAGATCCGCGCGAAAGGCGATCAGATGACGTTGAGCGTTTGCCCTTCGTAGAACGACCTCCAGCAGCAGAGGCCCTCTTGGCTGAGTTACGATTCCCGCTTACTGCGCGGCCTGATTTTGGTGAACCCGTACTCGAACGCCCTCCCGGCCGAGCACCTTTGCTTGAGCGATCTCGGGTTCCAGCAGTTTTTCCCTTGAGTTCGCGATTAACCGACTTGTCGGGTTGCCAAGTCTGCAAGGCTCGAACTTCTTCTTGCGTCAGCTTGCGGTGTTCGCCAACTCCCATCAGGCCAAGTTTCAACGGTCCGATCGCAATCCGCTGCAACCGCGTGACCTTGTGGCCGACACGTGCCAGCAGACGACGAATCTCGCGGTTCCTGCCTTCGGCCAACACGATTTCCAGAACCGCGCCGATTTTGTTTCGCTTGACGAGTTTGACTCTTTTCGCCTTGGCTTTACCTTCCGCTAAATAGACGCCTCGTTCGAGTTGAGACAATTGCTCAGGTGTCGGCACGCCAACCGTTTGCACCAAATAAGTTTTTTCGATTCCGAATTTTGGATGAGTCAATCGATTCGCAAGGTCGCCGTCGTTGGTAACTAGGATTAACCCCTCGCTGGATTGGTCGAGACGCCCGACGTTGTAAACTCGATAGTCGGTTTTGATCAAATCGATCACTCGGGTACGACCGTCAGGGTCTGCGTTTGTCGATAAAACTCCGGGTGGTTTATTGACGGCGTAGTATTGCAACCGCGACAGCTTAAGGCGTTCACCGTCCACGAGGACCTTCTGCGATTCTAAATCGACTTTGGTCCCGAGCGTCGTCACGACGTTTCCGTCAACTTCAACGCGACCTTCGAGGATCAATTCCTCGCATTCGCGGCGACTTCCCAGACCGGCCATCGCCAAGGCTCGCTGAAGGCGAACGACACGTCCTCCTTCTTCTAAATGTTCGGCGGATGATTCTGTCATGTTTATTTACTTTCGAAAAAAGGCTGACGCTAGCTTGAGCCTATCCCCAAAGGGGTCAGCCCCTTTGGAAGCTAAGCGAAATTTAACGTTGTTTTGTTGCCAAGCCGGAGAGGGTCTGACCCGAATGGCACTGTCGGGTTTTAAGTTGTCTTATGTACACGTTTTTCGCAATTCATTACGCAATACCTGCCTGTGTTTCTGCATAAGTTTATAGCCGTGTCGCCTTCGTTTCAATACACGTGGCTCTAGCCTGCCTGGGCGATTGGCGACCTCGCAGGCCGCGATCTGTTTGAGCATCAGCCTCAAGTAGCCATCGAGTCGCGCAGGATCAATGATCGCGAGAGACAATTGCATCCACGATGCCAGCACGTATTGGCAGGTGCTGGTAAAACTTATTTGGCGCGGCTGTTTGTGGTGGAGCAGAGCAGCTCCAGCAGCAGTTGTGCGAATGAGGTTGTAGCCGAGAATCGTCGTCCAGACTTCTCGATAGATCATTTCAGGTTTTTTGCAGCGAACATGAGCCAGATTCAGATTGGACTTGATGCTACGGATGTCCAATTCCGAATTCCAGCGAAATCCATACAATTCGGCAATGTCTTCGACGGTATGCTGCTCGGGATTCGTCAGTGTTGTGATGATTTCGATGGTTTGTGTACGACGACCAGGCTCGACAATCTGAAAACGCAACTCGCGCAAAGTCAGTGTTTCCGGAATCATTGCATACGTTGCCTCGTCCATCCAACTGGGCTTTTCTGGTCGAGTCCACACGATGAGGTGGTCGTTCTTGCCGAGTCTCTTGCCACGTCGGAAATCGGTCTTATGACGCCGGTGATGCTTGCGGGCACAGGTCTGGATTCCTTGACAATGCAGCAACGCGATCATCATAAACGAACAATAGTACCGGTCCATCACGGCAATATCTCCTTCTGCAAACGAATCAAGAATCTTCCTCAGTAAGGCAGATTCGCCTGTTTCTTTGCCTTGGTACGGCCCGAATTCCATGTCCATTACTGTGGCAGTTGCCAATGAGATAATGGCTACGGCGCGAGCAATGGGCAAACCGACTCCGGGTGTTTGTGATTTTGGATGGGGGTACATGGCTTGGTTCTCCGGTGTATCAGGCATCGTGAAGGTAAAGCCATCGACGAGTTTGGCGTGATGGACTCCTTTCCACAGCCAAGACGGCTCAGCCGCTTGTTCCAGCTCTTCGGCTATTTCGCCGCTGAGGTCACGTAATGCCGCGCCTGATAGTTTAGCGCGAGCTTTGCAGTAATCGCCGGTGTCTTCCGTCGGTACGTCTAGCCCTTGTAGCTCACAGTAGCTGACGACGCGTGCCACCGCTGATTGGCACGAAGCCTCCTTGCCATCTCTTAGGACTTGCGAGAGAAAGGCCCAAACCACAATGGCTGTCGAGTAAATGCCATGCAGGCCAAACAACGCTCTGTGTTTTCGGAAGACTCGTTCGATACGCTCAGCCGAGAGAATCTCGGCAAAGGGTAGGCCCTTACCCGATAGAAATACATCCACAACTTTTTGATAATTGCGACTGTCCTGAGGCGGAAATTTTGGTATATCTCCAGACATGAAAAACCCTCCTTGGCTTTTTCACTGCCCAGTGAACCAAGGAGGGCTTCATTTTAATACCAAGGTCGGCTCAATTTCGCAAGATCGCCTTGGCTGGAGCAGATTTTAAAAAATTGTCCGCTTCAGTCCTAGATCAATCTGCGCGCATTCATCAACCCGACAGTGCCATTCGGGTCTGACCCCTTTTGGGATAGGCTCGTTAATTGATGATTGATTTGAGGTGCGAGCGAAGGTCCTGAGCAAGTCGCGGCCCGTTGATTTCAACGACCCGAGATGCGATATAGTTCCCCCAACGGGCAGATTGTTGTGGGGTCATCCCGTTGGTCAGACCAAACAGAACTCCACCGGCAAAGGCGTCCCCAGCCCCTACCGTATCGATGGCCTTGATCGGAAAGCCAGGAATGTGCGTCACCGTTCCCTTGTCGGATACGTAGCAGCCATTCTCGCTGTTGGTGATAAACGCCAAATCAACCAGTTGACTGATCTCGGCAATACAAGCCTGCAAGTCGTCGGTTCCGCAGAACTGTCGCGATTCGACGGCGTTGCAAAAGATGATATCGCAATACTCAGAGGCGATCTTGCGGAAATCATCTGCAAACCGATCGATCAAAAACCCATCAGAAAATGTAAACGCTGCTGGAACTTTGTGGCGTTTCGCCAATTCGAATGTTTCGACGCAACTTGCCCGAGGAGCTTCGGCGTCCCACAAATACCCCTCGATGTAGGCGATTTTACTTTGAGCGATCCGATCCCCGTCAATGTCTGTCGGGGAGAGCGAAGTCGAAATTCCCAGATGCGTACACATCGTTCGTTCGGCGTCGGGAGTCGTCAACACGACACAAGTTCCTGTGGGCAAGTTCGCTTCGGCAGCCATTTCGACTTCGAAAGCAATTCCGGCAGCTCGCATGTCGGCTTGGTAAAATTCACCGTGCGTGTCGTGACTGACCTTTCCGGAATAAATCCCCGTCCCGCCACTTTGGGCAACGGCCACCATGGTGTTGGCGGCTGAGCCTCCAGAAGCAAGCTTGAGCAAATGCTGTCCCCGTTCGAGCCGCACCAGCACCTCGGCCTGCTGCGGAGAGTCCATCAGAGTCATCGACCCGCGATTGACTTGTAAATCACTGACGAACTGATCATCGACCAAAGCCAGGATATCAACAATAGCGTTTCCAACGCCAAACACATCGTAAATTTTTTCGGTCATGTCGTCCTAAATTTTTCCAAAATTTTCGTTGCCGCGTTTTTTCGCCATCCGAAGGGAGTCCGCGTTTAGGTTTACTGCATAGCCTTTGTCAAGGCTCCATTTTGGGGGTAGCGGAACTCGTCAAGAGTTTCGAATATTGCGTAAAATTACGAAAGTCTTGACGCCTTCCGCTACAGTAAACCGGCATTTTACGCTTTGACAAAGCCTAGACAGATTTGGTCTTCGTCGATTATTGTCTATAGCGTTAATTCTGCAAGGTCCCGGATTTAGGTAAACTTCTGGCGAGTTTGGACTTGCTTTCGAAGAATCTCCGCCGATTCGAACGGAGTCCACGATCTACTTGTCAATTGTCAAACTAAAGTTCCTTCTAAATTTCCTTTAACGCCAAAAACAACTCTTTATGGGAACCATTCGCACCTTCATAGCCATCGATATCGCTCCCGTGATCAAGGCGGTGGCGACAAAACAAATCCGCGAGTTGCAGCGATTTGTCTCGGACTACCGCTGGGTTGATGTGCCACACATGCATATCACGCTGAAGTTCTTGGGGAACGTATTGGACCGAGAGATTCCAGATTTGTGCCGAACGGTTGAAGAAGCCGTGCGGGAATCCCCGATTTTTGTTGTTGGATTTTGTGGATTGGGTGCGTTTCCCGCTCCCGACCGTCCGCGCGTGCTGTGGATGGGGATCGACGATCCGGAAGGAGAATTCGCGCGGTTGAGTCGGCGATTGGACGTGGCCTTGGCGGCCCTGGGATTCCAGCCGGAAAAACGGGACTTTAAGGCCCACTTGACCCTAGGCCGTTGCCAAACCGTCCCCCGCCGAAGTCGGGCGTTAGAGGAATACTTCGCAAAGAACCAAGATGTCGAATTCGGACACATGGAGGTTGATCAAGTGATCGTCTATTCGAGCTTTTTAGAGCGGGGTGGCCCGACTTACACGCCGATGGACACGATTGACTTGGGTTCGCAGCGGTAAGTTGCTCTGGAAAAAGCTGTTTCGGCCGCCGATTGCCACCGTTTTGCGGAATAAAATCGGGGATTTGAAAAAAAATTTTTGCGGTCAAAATCGTCAGAAAAAGCTTATTTTTCTCGCATTTTTGCCGTATGGCAATCTAACCGCCCCCACAAATCTCTCATTTTTCTTGAACCTCGGACCAAACGTGTCACAAGAACCGCGAAGAATCTTATCAGCAGGCTCTTGAAAACGGATTGACCGGGCTCTGGGTTACAGAGCTACCCCTTGAGGGTGTATCATAACAGTCAACAACGACGGGTCATCCACCAAAGAGCTTGCGAAATTTTCTGCCATCGGGAACGCAACTGATTTGCCCCTCCCATTGGTTTTGATTTCCAAAAAACTTGTGTGGAGTCTCCGTTATGTCGACAACCGCTGAAGCATCAATCCCCGTTACGAAAGGTTCATCTACGATGTCCAAAAAAACTCCCGCCCGCACCGCAGCCGCCAAAAAGAAAACCGAGTCCGCCGTCGAGCAAATGATGAAGGACAACGAAGTCCTCAAGAACACCGTCCAGCAAATTGAAAAGCAATTCGGCAACGGTTCAATTATGACCTTAGGAGCCGACGCCTGTTCCCAAATTCGGGGTATCCCCACCGGTAGTTTGGCTCTCGATATTGCCTTGGGAGGGCAGGGGTTCCCCTGCGGTCGAATCATTGAAGTCTTCGGCCCAGAGTCGAGCGGTAAGACGACGATCGCTCTGCACGTGATCGCCCAAGCTCAAAAGAAAGGCGGCATCGCGGCCTTCATCGACGCCGAACATGCCTTCGACCCGACGTGGGCCAAGAAACTCGGAGTCGATCTCGACACGCTCCTCGTGAGCCAGCCGAGCAGCGGTGAAGAAGCGATGCAAATCACCGAGATGCTCGTCAAGTCCAACGCGGTCGATGTGATCGTTGTGGACTCGGTCGCGGCCCTGGTTCCCAAACAAGAACTCGAAGGCGAAATTGGCGATTCGCATGTGGGACTTCAAGCCCGCTTGATGAGCCAATCGATGCGGAAACTTACCGGAGCGATCAGTCGCAGCAAAACCTGCACGATCTTCATCAACCAAATTCGCGAAAAGATCGGCGTCATGTTCGGCAGCCCGGAAACAACCCCGGGCGGTCGCGCCTTGAAGTTCTACAGTTCATGCCGCGTTGACGTTCGCAAAATCGGCGCGCTCAAAGACGGCGAAGAACAAGTTGGCCAAAGGGTCAAATGCAAAATCGTCAAGAACAAAGTCGCGCCTCCCTTCCGAGTGGCTGAGTTCGACATGATGCACGCGAACGGCATCAGCTACGAAGGAGATGTGCTCGACCTGGGCGTCGCTGCCAAAATCGTCCAACGCTCCGGAGCCTGGTTCAAATACGGCAATACCCACCTCGGCCAAGGGAAAGAAAAAGCCCGCGTATTCCTCGTCGAAAACCCCGATATCTGCGAGGAAATCAAAAACAAAATCATGGCCGACAGCGGTCATGTCATCGAAGCGATGGAGTCCGAAGGTCCAGGTGCTGTCGAGGAAGATGAATTGGAAATGGTCGAATAACTTCGGCAAGAGCGACCCGTAAAATTCGTCGCGACGTGAACACTCATTTTGGCGGAGAAGAAATTCTTGTTCTCCCTGAATTCAGTTTCGCCAATTCGTTTCAGAAAAATTGGAAAAACCCTTTCATGCCCAGGTTGCTCTCTTTGAGATCAACCTGGGTGTTTATTTTATTCAGCCTTGTTGGGACATAAATTTTCGACCGTATCATCAGGTATTGAGACTGTTTGCAATGGGAAATGACGATCATGGTTAAAATTACGGGAACAGCAGTTTTTGTGATCGCGATGGCGTCGCTGCTCGGCTGTGGTGGCATCAGTCATCGTCAATCACCAGAAAATACTCAAAAAGGCGAACAAGGCGAACTGGCTGAAACAATAGAGGCAAAAAGTTCAAGCATGGAACATTCCCATCCCGCGCCTGACAATACTGAATCACACTACGATCGCGGCTACACCAAGATTTCCAAGCGCGAAAACGATGAATACTACGAAGGCATAATCGATGCAAATGGTAAGCAAGTAGTCCCGCTCTGCACGAGGTTATTGGTTGCCGATATTGCAGGCAATGTGGCCTTAATTCAGTTCGAAACCAAATTTCTTTTTGTACCACTCGATGGCAGTGTCTACTCCAAGGACGATCTCGCAAGCGTCAATGGTTTTCAATATGCGGAACCATACCAATGTGGGTTGGCAATGGTCAGTGTTGATGACGTAAGGTTCTACATAAACTCAAACTTCGAAAAGGCTTTTGATTCCAATTTCGAGTTTGCCGAATCGTTTCATCAGAATCGCGCGCTGGTCATGTCGGACAAAAAGTACCGGATCATTGACACCGATGGGAAGACCGTCGCGGATTTAAATTTTGATCAAGTCATGCTGCAAAGCGAATGGTGCTGGCAAGTTATCAATAAAGTGGGCGGAAAGTACAAAAACGGCTTTGTTGATCTCAATGGAAGACTCATTACAGAGCTCGTCTACGACAAAGTTGGCTATTATGATCCAGAAGTAAAGCGAATTTGGGTACGCTGCGGTGACCGTTACGGATTCCTGGATGAACATGCCAAGGTCGTCATCCCATTGAAGTACGAATATGCCGAAATATTTAGTCGCGGCAAGGCAAAAGTGATTCTGGATGGCCGTACATTCTTCATCGACCCAGAAGGCAATGAGGTAAACGATTGACAAGCCTATTTAGTGAACCTTTCCGAAAAACCGGCCACGACCAAATTGTCAACATTGCGTGGCCGTAGACATAACGAACGTCTGACTTGTTCAAGTTAACCACGTGCACCATTCTAGCGCAAACTTCATTCATCTAGAAAAAGATTCTCGGCCTTTGGTGAGGGCGGTTAATTATCCGTTGGAAGCACACGAACCAGCTCCATAATCTGGCATGTCAATTTTGTTCGGGTCGGCAATGAACCAGGCTTGACTATTCATCGGATTGAATGGCACCGAGATATGTTCGTGAACCACTTTCCAGTTCCCGTGCAACTTGCGATAGCCAACCGTTACTCGCATCCAAGTCTGCCCACATGGGTGATCCGGAGGAGTGGGAATAAAATGGTGCAGGCAGTATGCAAAAGCCGTATCGCCTACGACATGTACCTGAATGTCACGATGCTCGGATTTGAATTGATCCGGGAAATAAGGAAGACAGTTGGCCCAGACTTGGCGAATGTTTTCCGCGCCAACAACCTTGTAGGGCGGGATCGCGTCAAATAGTACTGCATCAGGTGCATAGTCCTTAACGAGCCCCTCAACGTCTTTGGATTCCAATGCACGAGACCACTGATGCATCATATGCCTGATTTCTGCTTCGTCTGCCGACATGTTTTCAATTGTCGCGGCAAGTTCTTTTTCCTTCGCAGCAAACTCACCTGTTGGATCGAATTCGGCAAAGTCTTCGATACCATAACAAGGACGAATCTCGATTTCGGAATCTTCCGGCATGGGGTTGGGACAACGCTTGACCCACTCGATGGCTTCTTGCACCGAGCCTACTTCCCAAATCCAAAATCCTGCAACAAGTTCTTTTGTCTCGGCGAACGGCCCATCGGTGACCGTGCGATTCGAACCGCTAAACCGAATCCGGACTCCTTGGCTGCTGGGCTTAAGTCCATCACCCGTTTTCATGATGCCGGCAGCGACAAGTTCTTCGTTGAATTTTCCCATGTCCGCCATCAGTTTTTCGCTGGGCAATTTCCCTGCTTCGGAACTGGCGGTGGCCTTTACAAAGACGACGACTTTCATTTGGTTGTCCCTTAATTTGAATGGTTTAGTTTGCTGATGTTCTGATGACTAATTAAGAATTCCGTTTTTCCAGAAACTGTCGATTTCTTTCAGCGATCATGGAGTTGATTGCTTCGTCTGCCGGGCGAATTTCGAAGGGTCCAACTCGAACGCCGGGGTGTTTGTTCATCAGTTCAACCGCGTGTTCCATGCTGTCGGCTTCAAGAATTAAGATGCCTCCGATTTGCTCTTTGGTTTCAGCATACGGCCCGTCGGTTTTTAGAACAGCCCCATTTTGAAAGCGAAGTGTGATCGCCTTTGCTGCGTCCACCAATGCTTCGCCACCAGCAAAATGGCCTCCTTGTCGGAGAACATCATCATACGCCAAACACTCCTGCATCATCGCTTGCAATTCTTGTTCACTCATCGAGCTGAATTTGGATTGATCAGCATATCCCAGGCAAATAAATTTCATCTTTCTTCCTTTGAATTTGATGGTTGCGACTTACCAAATGCCAAACCAAATATCTCTGGCTGCCTTAATCCGAGCACCACCCAAATCATGATCCCCATCAACACAGGAAACCAAAACGGATCGCCGATGCGCACATGAGCCCAAGTAGCTCCCCCAAGGTAGCCGGTGAGTAGAACCGCTCCCAAGAAGCCCGTCCTCGGAATCACGAACAGCAGGGCCAAAACGATTTCCAAAACCCCTAAATAGGTGCTCAGTTCAGACGTAATTCCCAGCTTGGCAAACATCTCGGTTTTGCCCGGAAAATCGATAAACTTCGGAATACCGCTGACACCGATCAGAAATAGTGCCAACAGCCCGGTAAGCACCCAACCGATGATCGATTTTGTTGTGGATTGAGATTTCATTCGCGACATACCTGCAATTTACTTAGGAATTCTCGCCCGGAACCATAACCATCCAGACGACATTAAATTTATCGGCGACCATACCAAAACATGGCGACCAAAACGTTTTGACAAGCGGCATTTGGATTGTACCACCCTCGGCCAACGCGTTAAAAACTTGGTGAGCGGCGGCTTCGGTATCCACATACAGCGCCAATTGAAATCCATGCAGAGTCGATTTGTCGTCGCAACCATCAGAAGCCATCAATCGTATACCACCAACAGTAAACGATGAGTGCATGACTTTGTTCTCAAAGCCTGGCTGGAGCATTCCCGGTGGAGTTGGTTCGGGACTTTCACTGTAACGCATTACCATTTCGACTTGTGCTCCGAGAGCTTGGCTATAAAACTGCAGGGCCTCCTCGCAGCGACCGGAAAAAAACAGATAAGGTGTAATTGCCGTGATCATAAAGTTCTCTTGGTTTAGTGTTTTAGACGTCCTTGGTTCCGAAAACCGTTTTCTTCACCTGGGCGACTCCCATTAATCGTTTGAAAAACTCGCCATTCGACAATTGTTTTTCGTGATTCTGTTCAAATTCGGATTGCCGAAGTATCGAATAGCGGACGAACCTCTACCGTTCCGACCTGCGCTCCGGAGTGCTTGGCAGCAACCAAGGCTGCTTCTTGTTGATGGTGCGCAAGAATCAAGTGGTAGCCCCCCAACACCTCACGCGTTTCGGCAAACGGGCCGTCGGTTACGAAACGCTGTCCGTTACGGACGCGAACCGAAGTGGCCGTCGAAACGGAATGCAGCGGCGATGCGCTAATGTAATGGCCGAGAGCATCCAAGTCCTTCGTCAACCGAATCGCTTCCATCATCGCTTCATCATGGACCTCCGAACCAACTGAGTTCCAAAATTCCTGGTCGTCGTAGCAAAGGAAGAGAAAAGGTTTCAACGAGTCATCGTGATCATGTACCAACGAAAATTTTTCGGGGGGCAGTTCATCGAGCATTAGTATTGGGCGAATCTCGACGGTTCCTTTTTTGGCTGGCGGCAATCGACCGGCCACGTCGATTGCTTCATCCAGATTATCCAATTCCAGAATGTAGAATCCGCCGAGTTGTTCGGTAGTCTCAGCAAACGGACCGGCTGTTATTTGGGTTTGGCCATTTCGCACCCGGACACTAATCGCCGAGGAAACATCTTCGAGTGGAGATGCGGCGATGAATTTCCCTTTCTCGGCAAGCTCACCGCAAATCCCCATCGATTCAACCATGCATGCTTGCCGCGAGTCCTCAGTCCAATCACTTTCTGCACTGTAAATGAGAAACATGTATTTCATAGTTCAACTCTGATCAATCTTTTACTTGAAGGAAAGATTTGTGTTTTTAAAGGCAACGCAATCGGGCCATTTGGGAAAAGCCTGCCCCAATTTAGCAACTTTTCCAATCGAATCTGGAAAATCGGAATTTTGTTGAGGCTAATAGATGGCTATCAGCCGCTTTAACAACATTGTCGATTGGCAAATCCCCAAATCGACAAGGCTCAGAAAATTTTTTGCCAAATTTTTTAAGGTTGTTCTGATCAATACCTTTGGCCCCAATGGCCTTTGCCGATTTTCCTCAGTGGAATTTTGTCAGAGCCGACTATTTATCAACAGCTAATCCTTCAAGTTTTTTGATCAAAAAGCGACGTTCGGGTTCTTGCTTGACCAATGAAAGCGCCCGCTCGAAGGCCTCGCGAGCCGACGTGTAAAGCCCCAGTTGACGCAAAAATTCTCCGCGCGCCGAATGCACCAAGTAGTAGTCAACCAATTCTCCTCGCGCGAGCAATTCCTCAATTAGGTCGAGCCCAGCCCGAGCCCCATCACGTTTTGCAACAGCGACGGCCCGGTTGAGTTCGATTACGGGCGAAGGCGCAGCCTGCATCAATACGTTGTAGAGCCTGACGATTCTAGACCAATCGGTGTCAGTCGGGGTAGCGGCCTCGGCATGAACTGCGGAGATGGCCGCTTGCAACGTGTACGCTCCCAACCATCGAGTGGCCAAGGATCTCGCAATCAGTTGCTGCCCTTCATCGATCAGGGCTCGATTCCAGATGCTGCGATCTTGATCCTCAAGCAACACAACCTCGCCATCTGTGTTGGTGCGAGCTTCGCGGCGAGATTCATGCAACAACATTAGGGCCAATAGTCCCATTACCTCGGGGTCGGGAAAAAGTTCCAGAACAAGGCGTGCCAATCGAATCGCTTCCACCGTCAATTCGGCGCGGGTATGGGATTCTCCGGACGTTGCCGAATACCCCTCGTTGAAGACCAGATAGATCACGGCCAGAACCGACTCAAGCCGCTCGGGCAAATCTGCCGGCGAGGGGATGACAAACGGAATTCCTGCATCTCGAATCTTGGCTTTACCACGGACTAATCGTTGAGCCATCGTCGAAGGAGAAGTCAAAAACGCGCTGGCAATCTCTTCAGTTGTCAGCCCGCAAACTTCACGCAGCGTGAGTGGCACTTGAATTTTAGGATCAATCGCGGGGTGACAACATACGAAAATCAACCGCAGTCGATCGTCCTCGATCTCGTCATTAGACCTACTTGCATTCGAATCAGCAATCTCGTCGAATCGCCTTGCGATTTCCTCCCTCCGCTCATCCAGCCTTCCTCGTCGCCGAATGATATCGATGGCCTTGAATCGTCCAGTGGAAACCAACCAGGCGCGCGGGTTATCTGGAATTTGATCCTCGCGCCATTTTTCCAACGCAACCGCAAACGCCTCGTGCATCGCTTCCTCGGCCAGATCGAAATCCTTTAGGAGCCGGGCCAAAGTAGCAAACACGCGGCGAGATTCAGCCTGGTAGAGACTATTGATGTATTCACGAATATCGGGCTCATTTGTATTCATGAATTTTTTGTTTTGTTCGCGTTTTGTGCCCTATTTCAGCGAAGGCCACCGCTGAATTTTTTTGGTTGGGGAGGAACCGACAAAGCCAACGGCCAAACCTGCCTATTTTTTGACCTCGATTTTAAATTCTACAACCGTCTTGACTGTAATCTCGGCTGGGATGAAGCCCGGGTCCATGAAATTGACCATCAGCTTTTGCTCGCCGTTGGTCAGTGTATAGTCCCCTGTTTCGTTTATGTCGATGATTGTTTCGACCGTCCAGCCAGCAGCCTTTTGTTTGGCAATCCAAGCGGTGACAATTGAACGGGCTTTGCCTGACGCGGCGGTGAACTCAAGCAATTGCGGCCTCGATTCCTTGAGTGCCGCAGATTCAAATGGCTCGATGGAAATTGCAACCGGATTGTTAAGGCGATCTTGTTTGGCCGCCATTTTCTCTTGGGCTTTTTCTGTCGCGGCCTTCGCAAGTCTGTTTTCCTCTGCCACCTGCTCCGCAGTCATGTACTTCATTTCAAACCGCGACAGATCATCGAATTGGTGAATCGAGAGCTCAACCAATTCTTCACTGGCATTTCGAAAAAAAGTCGTCTCTCGAAAATCGATTTTCAACGGTTCGTCGGTGGTCGCTTTCCAGCCGTCTTGTTCCAGGGCCTTTCGCAATTGGGCCGTAAGCTCGCCGGTGGATAATTTACTGTCGCCGTCGAGTCGCCCGGTTTGCTCGGTGTAGTCAAGCCGAACCAATTCAGGAACGATGGGCAAAGTGGACGACATTTGCTCAGCGGTTAGCTGGATCATAGATTGGCCTTTTTGTGCTGGAGACTCAGAGCACATTGTCTGGAGACGAACAGCGTTCTTTCGCATATAGAATGACACTGTCGTTTCGCCGAACCACTCCCAGCCATCCTTTTCTAAAGCCTCACGGCATGACTTTCTCGTTTCTTCGACGTTTCTATCACTTACGAAAATCGCCGAGGCAGGCTGAACAAACAGCTCCTTGCCGAGACTGGCGATTGGCAGTTTTCGAAAGTCGACGTTGCCAATATTTGCCAAATTGACTTGCGCGATTCCGGATTCACTCGGCATGACCGTTAGCACAAAATGAAAACCGTCTTTGCCGTAAGTCACCGAGCAATAAGCTGGTGAAAACATCGCTCCAGCAAGTTGCGTTAGTCCATTCTTAGTCAAAGTCGAATCGACCTTCCGCGCAACATCCTCGACCTCTCCTTTTGCTCGATAAGATTGCCATGCCACGGACTTCTGCATGTCACCGACGATTTCAACCGCTGGAAACTCTGTCAAATTGAGAACTCTTTTCGCATCGGCAACTGTGGCAACCTGTGCAATTGCATTTCGGCTCAAAATGGCTGAAAAAATAAACAGGTAAAGACAAACCAATATCGCGAAGCTGAACCGAGTTGCCACCACAAAACCTCCCAAGTCATGCCTAAATAATTCACCGAATGAAGCTTAGCCATTGGTCACGCCCAAAATACGGAGCCTGATCTTTTACTAACATTCCCACTCAACATATCGAACAAGAAAATACGAGGCAAGATGGTGCAAGACTGATTTCGCGCGCGCTTTTGGCCCTAACGCGAGTCGAGATAGGCAGGCTGTTGTACCTTTGAACCAAATACTCCCAAGCACCGGCGTATATCACTCTATTAGTGGCAGTTTCTTTTAATCAACCTAAATTTTTTCGTAAGACTTTTGACTTTTGGTCAGTTCGTTTTAGAAAATTCAGCGGTGCAATTCCTAGTCTTGGCCCTCAACATCCCGGCTAACTTCTCTCACCGTCAACTCAAACTTTCGAAGGTATTCGTTCTCGAAAGAAACGAAACTGCCACACACAATATCCGTTCCGAAGAGTTGACAGAAACCAACGAATCAACAGAGGGGGAATATCCACGCCACCGCGCTGGGCGGCTCGTAGGGGAATCGATGTGTGCGATAAGGTGCGGTATCCGGCCGCCCTGAACAGGTCTTCGGGCGAGTCCGTCAAGTCCGTGAATTGCGTACCCAGTGCGGCAATCCGTTCGTGAATTTCGCGGCTGTATCGTTCGAAGAAACGCTTTCGCATCAGGTCGCAATAGACAATATGCCGTGGGAACAATGCCTGGAAGGTTTGCAGCAATTGCCGACGCTGTTGATGAGTCAGATACATAAAAACGCCTTCGATGACAATGTAGGTAAGGTCGGTTGAAGCATGCGACTGCAATTTTTCTTGTAATGATTCCTTTGCGAAATTAATTGATAACCTCTCCACTGGATTCGGCGCGGTATTGGATGGCAGTGTTTCTTCCTTGATATTGATGATGGCTGGCTCGTCCACCTCAATCCAGCGACCGCCTTTCAACCGAAACGCCCGAGTGTCAAAACCGGCACCGATAATGATGATTTTGGCGGTCGGGTTATCCGCCAGAACAGAGCGCAAGTGCTCATCGATGATGGCGTGTCGCATGGCATTGCTGGCGTTCGGTCGTGGGAAGTTTTCGAATTCCTGCCAGACCTGGCGGGCTTCATCATTCATCAATTGCTGCGCCAGGTAATCCCCGCAAAGTGGTTTGGGCTTTGCGGCATCCTGGGCTCGCAGTCCCAGTGTGTAGTAAGCGGTCCGTGAGATGTGATTGGTCATAGTAGTTTTCCCCAACGAAGCGAGCTATTGCCTGTGCCGCCAAGATTCGGCTTCGTCTGGTTTTCCGTTCCGTTCGAAATACTGAATCAGTTCGTTCTTGATCATCTGGTTCAAGCGAACCAAATCTTCATCCGCCTCCGAATCCAAACGACTCTGGATCGTTTCGCTGGCGCCGGTCAACAACTGAACGCCCTGATCAGACGTCGTTCCAGCCAGGTGACAAACCCCGAGCAGATATTGGGCTTCCCAACGATGAATGCCCTGGGGGCGTTCCCGAGTGAGCCAGTCGCCGCAATCCTGCAGGATCGTCATCGCCTCTGCATGGCGCGATTGATTGACGAGCGCACCTGCAAGATAAAGTTGATAGCGCGCCAGGCGCGAAGGATCGGAAGGTTGTGCATTGCGGGTGGCCTCAACCAGATCACGCCACAGGGGAATTTCTGGTTCCCGTTGCCCCAACCGGTGATAACAAAGCGCCAGCAAACGTTTGGCAGTCAGGGTATCGGCGTGTTGATCTCCCAGGCGGGCAGCGCGTCCGCTGACAAGTTGCAGATAGATGGGCAATGCCTCTTCGTCCCGGCCTGACATCTCGTACATCATGGCCAGATTGGAAAGTGAATCGAGCGTTCGCGGGTGGTGCTCACCAAACTGGGCCGCACGAATGCGGGAGACTTCTGCCAGGACCGAAAAAGCCTCTTCGGTCTGGCCTGCGTGAATTTTCTGCGTTGCCAACCAGGTCAAAATCGTATGCCGGTCTGAATCATGCAGTTCGGCACCGTTCATGCGAGCCTGGTCCAGTTCCGCGAACACTTTGGACGCATCGTTTCGTTTGCCCCGATATGTCAGGCAATTGGCAATGTTCAAACGGCTGCGCAGCGTGTCACGATGTGTTGGTCCCAACAAGCTGGCCCGAAGTTTCGCAACAGTCTCAAATTCGGGGAGCGCCTCGGCATAGCGCTCCTGGCGAGCAAGGCAATAAGCCCACAAATGCCTTGATTCAAGTGTCGATAAATCTTCCGTTCCCAAATGGAAAGTTCGCGTCTCGATGCAGTACTGCAACAGTCGCTCAGCCTCCGCGTAATCGCCGATTCCGATCAGCGTGCGGGCGATGGACTCGGCCAAGCGAGCCGACATGAGTGGATTGATCGATTTTTGTTTTTCAATGTCTTCCGCCGCCACTTTCATGCGGTTCCTCAATACCGAACGCAAGTCAGTTTCTTCGGTGTAAACATCGAGATCCGAAAACAGCGACTCCAGCATCGACGCTGTCTGTTCGGCCTCACTTCGCTGGGACTCGACATCGAGACGCAACGACTTTTCCTGGACCAGCAGTTGTCGCGTTCTTGTCAGTCCCCAACCCAGTCCGATCAATGCAGTCAGGATGGCCAGCACCAGCAAACCAGCCAACACCGAGGCTGTTCTGTTTCGACGCAGAAACACCGCACAGCGATATCGCCATGTGGGCGGACCGGCCAACACGGGACGCCGATCCAGATAACGGCGCAAGTCATCGGCCAGTTCGGCCGCCGTCTGATACCGCCGCTGGCGATTCCGCTCGAGGGCCTTCATCACGATCCAGTCCAAGTCCCCACGCACGGCACCACACAGTCGTCGCTGGTCCAGTGCCCGGTGGGCCGCGATTTGCGGTGCCGAGGCACCGCTACTGATCCGGCGACTCGGTGTGGGCGGATCGACTTCCCGAATCGCTTGCAATAAATCCAGTGTTGCCGAATTACGAACGCGCTCCGTATCCAATGGCGTTGAACCGGTGAGCAACTCATACAGGATCACGCCCAGCGAATAGATGTCGCTGCGGGTATCAACATCCAGTTGGTTCAGGCCGGCTTGTTCCGGACTCATGTACTCCAGCGTGCCAATCACCGAAGCGAAATCGGTAAACAATGTCTGCTCGGTCAGTTTTTTTCCCAATGCCTTGGCAACGCCAAAATCGATGATCCGTGCTGCGGGGGCACCGTCGTATTCGGTCACCAGGATGTTGGTCGGCTTGAGGTCGCGGTGAATGATTCCTTTTTGATGGGCGTGCTGGATTCCATCGCAGACCGAAACAAACAACTCGATCCGCTGACGGGGCGACATCTGGGCCCGGTCGCAGTACTCGGTGATCGGCAGCCCGCAAACCAGCTCCATGACGAAATAGGGTCGGCCATCGTCGGTTTTCCCGGCGTCGAAGACGCGGGCGATTTGCGGATGGTCCATCAGGGCCAGTGCCTGTTGCTCGGCGGCGAACCGGGCCAGCACCGTTTTGCCGGCCAGTTCGGACCTGACGATCTTCACCGCGACTCGGCGCGAGACCGGAGCCGTTTGCTCGGCCATGTAAACGATCCCCATCCCTCCGCGGCCGATGACCTGCAACAGCTTGTATGGCCCCAGCATGGTGGACGCGGGCATCTCATCCATAGATGCCGATTGGGCAATCATCTGATCGATAACCGGTTGGTCGATCCACTCACCAGCTCGATCATGGGCTCGCAGCAGCCGCAGGACTTCGGCAATCAACTCCGAATCGTTAGCGCATTGATCCATCACCCAGGCATCGCGTTCCTGGAGCGACTCGATTTCGGTGGCGTGTTGGAAAATGGCTTCGATTCGGTTCGACATCTGATTGGCTCAATAAGTGTCCTGACAAATAAGCACCGATTTATCGTTTCGCGCTTCAAAAAAATGCGACTTTGCATGGCCTAGCCATCGATTTATAGTCGCTCGTCATTCCGATTCGAGGCAACAAAGGATTCAATCTTCATTGATGGCGTCGGTGCGCTCACCGCCTCAGAGAGGCAGGCGACCATCTTCCAACTGCTCTGGTTCCAGTCGTGCCAGCAGCCAAGCGCGGGCAAACGTCCAGTGGCGATGGGCGGTTGCGCGGGAAATGCCCAATACCTCGCAGGTTTGCTCGACCGTCAATCCACCAAAATAACGCAGCGTCACCAGCCGGGCCTTGATGGGGTCCTCCCGAGCCAATTCCTCCAAGGCCTCGTCGAGCGCCAATAACCGATCATCGTCCATTATGCCGGCAACCTGTTCCAGCACGACATCGACCCGGTTGGCTTCGCCGCCATGTTTGATCCGTTTCTTGCGGCGGGCGTTGTTCATCAGGATATGCCGCATCACTTCGGCGGCCACTGCCAGAAAATGCCCCGCCGAATTCCAGTTTTGATCCTTGCCCGGCCCCATCAACCGCAACCAGACTTCATGCACCAACGCCGTGGGCTGCAGCGTCTGCCCGGGTCGCTCGCGAGCCAGTCTGGCACTGGCCATCCGCCGCAGTTCTTGATAGACCTGATCGAACAAAATCCGCGACGCCTGCTCATCGCCAGCCTTGATCCGTTCGAGTATGTCCTGCAAATCGCTCATGGACAACTATTTTAGTCTGAACTTGGGTTGCGACAAAGATGCAGAGTGACCAAAACGTTTCGCGTTGCAAATAGTTCAAGTTGGATTTTTTTCATTTTCGTGAAGCGCGCAAGCTAAAAACGGGGCAAACAGGTTTAGACAGTTGCCGTGTTTCAGTATCGAGGAACTAAAATTATGAATCCATTGCCACAAATGTGCGAGTCTTCGGTCGACCGTCAGCCGAGAAACAAACAGATTCTGGAAAGAGTTCTGTTCCCCAGTTCGTTATGCAGCAAGCCAAGGCTAGTCCTGCTAATCGCCATCGCCATTCTGGCCAGCGGCCAAAAAGTTCAAGCCCAGTTCTTTACCAATTCGGGCTCGGTTGCCAAGATTATTCAAACCGGTGATGCATTGCCTGGTGGGATTGGCACCTATTCGGGATTTGTGGGTGGACACCAGTTTGGTCTTGGCCAGTACGCCTTCTCTCACGCGATCAGCAACTCACCGGAAGATTCAGCGATCGTAGTTGCGTCCCTTAGCGGAATTCAAACGGTGGTGCGAACGGGGGATTTGGTTCCAGGCGGCGGCAGCTTCCTGGGTGGTCAAGTCAACTTCATACAGCCCAAAGGCACCACTGCCATCACAGCCACGCTTTCTGGCACCGGTGGCACCAACAATGACACCGCACTGTTTTTGTCTGGACAGGGTGGCCTCGTTGGAATTGCTCGTGAGGGCACAGCAGTCGGCGGCGGATTCACTTTGGGCAACCTGCAGGGCGGGACAGCCCGTCCGGTACGCGATGGAGCCGGCAACGTCTATTTCAGTGCCCCCCTGAATGGTCCGTCGGAAGCCAATTCGATTGTTCGGGGAAATGGAACGCTCCTGGATGTCTTGGTTAAGTCGGGAGACAACGCGGCGGGCAATGGCCAGTTTGTGGCTTTCTCACCCCATCAAGTCAGCAGCAACGGCAACCTGGCTTTCTCAGCCCTGCTGGACGGAACAAGCGGCGGAGCGTCCGACAATCGCGGCGTGTATCGGCACAATTCCAACGGATTGACCGAGATCATCCGCAAGGGAGCTGCGGTTCTGGACAACAATGGCACTTTTAACCTGTTTACTGATGTTCATGTGAACGACGCAGGCCAGGTTGGTTTTCTTGGCGACGGCATCAATGGTACTGCCGGGGGAAACACAGACCGGGAGGGCGTATTCTTTCACGATGGAAACCAATTGCGGCAGCTCGTGCGCACTGGCCAAACGGCACCCGACAACGATGGCGTACTGGCCAATCTCGAACTGTCGGACATGAACGAACAAGGCTCGGTGCTGGTACGTTCGACCGGCTCGAAAACTAGTCTGGGCTTGTCCAGTGGTGCCAGCCGTCTGCTGATGCACGATCAAACCAGCTTGCGTCAGTTGGCTGCAACCGGAGATGCGGCCGAGCAGGGTGGATTTTTTGGCAGTTTTGTCGGAGTCGATCTCAACGACAACAACTTGGTGATGTACACCGCCACGCTTAGCCTGACTCCGGGCGGTCCGGCCGGTGTTGCTGGAGTATTCCTGACGGACGGCATCGAGACGATTCGGGCCGTGGGACCGAATGACAACCTGGGCGGATCGACTGTCCAAAGCGTATTCAGCGCAGCAGGTACGCTTAATGAACACGGGCAGTTCACGTTTGGGGCGACGTTGACCGGCGGCAGCAACTTCGTCGGCGTTTATACTCCCACATTGAATTGGCGTTCGGGAACAACTGGTTCCTGGGACGACGCTGAAAACTGGACCTTGGGAATAGCTCCCGGCGACGTACACGATCTCCGCATCAACGCGGCAATCAATCTTACCGTTCACGCCTCGACGGAGGATGCTGCCGTTCGAAGCGTCCAAGTGGGAACGGCTGGCGATGGCACCGTTCGCCTTGTCTTGGCTCAATCGGAACTGGCCGCTTCCGCCGGCTTGATTGTGGGTGATCGAGGGATTTTGGCTGGGTCCGGCCAGGTGAATGGAGACGTACAAATCGATGGCGGTCGAGTGGCACCCGGCACATCGATTGGCTTCCTTTCGTTTCAGGAGAACCTCAATTTCTCAGCGGAATCGATTCTGGAAATCGAATTGGGAGGTCTACTGCCAAACCAATTCGATCGGTTGGATGTATTCGGGAATCTGAACTTGGCAGGAAACTTGGACATTCAATTCATCAATGGATTTTTGCCGAATATCGGTGACGAGTTTGTTTTCCTGACCGTCGGGCAGAATCGTACCGGGTTCTTTAACGGACTGTTGGAAGGCGATTTGGTTGGCAACTTTGGCGGACGGCACTTGCGAATCACCTATCTCGCAGGCGACGGCAACGACATCGCTCTGTTTACATCTATCCCAGAGCCCACACATGGGATACTTGTCTTGGCAGGTGTATTTGTCGTCTTTACGCGCCGTCGAAGCCGGACGATGGCAAATCGACTTTAATATGGCTGCACGTAAATGATCGGCACATTTTCGAAGTCCAGATCACAATTTCAAAGTCTTGCAAATATAGCCTCCTGAAACATCGCGTTGTTTACGGACTATCCCCAAATTTCGCCACCAGAAGACTCAGGTTCTTATTGCGAGTCGGCAAGTTGTTTGGCGACTTCGAAGATTTTTGCCCAGCCGTCTGGCAACTCGTCGCGCATCACCCAACGCAGAAAATTCAAATCGTGATCGTGCTCGTCAAAGATAAACGCATTTAGGTTGGTCTTTCCCAACGATTCGAATCGACGCTGGAGATCATGCACCCCTTCAACCTCCACATTCGCATCATCCGTACCGTGAAAAATGTAAATGGGAAGATCGAGTCGGGTAAGGCGAGTCTTGTTGGGCTCAAGTGAAAAATGCTCCTTTAACCAAGGAATCGAAACACGAAAATAGAACTTCCAAATCCAGTTTTCATTCCCTTCCGCGATGGATTTCAATAAGTAGTCATGTGTCGGCTTGCTGCGCATGGCAAAGTCCTCCGCCGTCAAAAAGCCATCTTTATTGGCATCCAACAGTGCAAACGGAGCGTTCTGCAGCCCGGCTTGGCGGTATCTGGCGACCCCGGCCTCTTCCGACTCGTACTCGTCCTGGCTGATCTGGCCGTCCTTGTCGGCGTCGAAAATGGGGAGCAAGTTAATCATCGAACCCTTGCCGGTAAACTGTGTTGCAATGATGTCGAACATATTTTCATGGGCATAACCGGCCAAAAGAATCGCGTCGATCTTGTCCGGAAATTTCTCGGCTGCCATCGACGCAATAACGGTCCCCTCACTCCAGCCCAACAGAATGATTTTTGCGTCAGCCAATTGCTCTTTTTGTTTGAGGGTATCGATGATCATTTCCAGGTCAGCCGTTTCGACACTCGGCACAACTTTGCTGAACTTGTCTCGGTCTACTTCATCAAACCAGGGAGCCTTGTCGCCGATGGTCACGCCTCGTTTGTTGTACGAGAAAAAAGCCAACCCCTGGCGGCACATTTCTTGTGCCGGCAAGTCAAAATAGTTGAATGACTTGTCCCCTATTTGACGTTTGTCCAAATAAGTGCCCGGTCCGGTGCCATGCACATAGATGACGAGAGCAGGAAGCGGTGCGTTGCCATTTGACCTGGGGAGGCACAATCGTCCTTCAATCCGCGCCTGGTCAGCCAATTCGATTTCCACGATTTCATCAATCGTTTGATCGCCGTCATCCTGAACGGGCGAGATGTTGATTGCCGAATGGGCTTGGGCAACGAAAGCCACCCACAGCAAAGCAAACCACACCACCAAACAAACCTTGGATATTTCAGCGGATTTCATCGGACGACTCCTTGGAGTTTGAGATTCGAATTCCGTCAACTGCAAAAACCAACTCCACGCCACCTCGCCGAGTTTTCTGACTGCGGTATACTCTAAGTATACCCTTTTTAGGTCCTTGTTACCCACTCAGGATTCCATCGAATGAAACCGCTTTCCACGGATGAACTACGTCAGATTTATTTGGACTTCTACGTCGAAAAAGGGCATCAGTTGTGCGCCAGTGATGTTCTGGTGCCTAAGCGCGACAAGACCGTCCTCTTCACACCAGCCGGGATGAACCCGTTCAAGGACCATTTTCTGGGCAAAATCGAACTCGAGTTCACGCGAGCGACGAGCTGCCAAAAATGCCTGCGGACCGGCGACATTGACAACGTCGGGCGAACGGCCTACCACCATACGTTTTTCGAGATGCTGGGAAATTTTAGTTTCGGGGACTACTTCAAACGCGAGGCGATCTTGTGGGCCTGGGAGTTTTTAACCTCCAAACGCTGGCTGGCTATCGATCCCGACCGACTTACCGTTACCGTGTACTTGGACGACGACGAAGCGGCTAATATCTGGCACCAAGACGTAGGGCTCCCCACCAACCGCATCACCCGCTTGGACGAGCACGATAACTTCTGGCCAGCAGGAGCTCCCAGTCTTGGCCCCGACGGCGTCTGCGGTCCGTGCAGTGAGATTTTTTATCATCCACCCGGAGCAAAAAAAGAAGTCGAGATTTGGAACCTTGTTTTCACTCAATTTAATCGTGAAGGCGATCCCCCCAACAACCTCGTCCCCCTCCCACGCCAAAACATAGATACCGGGATGGGACTCGAAAGAACTGCGGCTCAACTCCAAGGCGTCGACACCAACTACCATATCGATATCCTTCGCCCCATCGTGGAAGCGGCAGCGGATGTTTGTGAAGTCCACTACGAGCCCGACTCCGACCATGGGCGCCGTTTACGGCGGATCACCGATCACATTCGCGCCTGTACGTTTGCCGTCCATGAAAACGTTTACCCCGGGCCTGCCAAGGAAGCCTACGTCGTGCGCCGCCTCTTGCGACGAGCGATCCTCGACGGCCATCAAATGGGTGTCCGCGAACCGTTCCTGCACAAACTCGTTGGCATCGTGGCACAGATGATGAAAGGCCGCTATCCCGATCTCAGCGAGACGGTCGACCGGGTGTCTCAAATCATCCGCAACGAAGAAAACACCTTCTTAGGGTCGCTCGACGGTGGACTCGCTCGCATCGAAAAAATCTTCGCTAAAGTCCAACGAGACGGCCAGTCGTCGATCAACGGAGACGATGTCGCGGAACTGTATCAAACCTACGGCGTGCCACCGGAACTCTTCGAAACCCTCGCAAGCGAACGCAAGCTCTCGATTGACTGGGACGGTTACCGCCGAGCAATGGAGGAACACGGTCGCATCTCGGGAAAAATCGCCGATGGAGTTATGGGAAATTTTGGCCCAGTCGATGAACTCAAGCATCACGTCAAGTCGACCGACTTCTTAGGTTACGAAACAACAAGAAGCGAATCCGAGATTTGTGGCTTGATTGCGAATGGTTCACTTAACGAAAAACTCGTTGCTCGCGAATCAAACGCGGAAAACGAAACCAACAGTCCCGCCAACGATGAGATTCTGGTCTTGCGAAAGACTCCCTTCTACGCGGAGTCGGGAGGTCAAATCGGCGACACTGGAAACATCTCGACTTCGACAGGAGTGTTCACCGTCTCCGACACCCAAAAGGACGGCGACCTAATTTTGCACCATGGACGCACCTCCGCAGGCTCCATCTCATTGGGCCAAACCGCGACAGCCCAAGTTGACCAAGAACGACGCGACGCCATCCGCCGCGCTCATACGGCAACGCATGTACTGCACTACGCACTGCAACTGACCCTCGGAAATCACGCGCAACAACGGGGCTCGAAAGTCGCGGCTGATTGGTTGCGATTTGACTTTTCCAACCTCCAAGGCGTCACCTCCGAAGAACTCGTTCACATCGAACACATCTGCAACGAACGTATCGGTCATTCGGCCCCGGTTGTCGCCCAAATCCTGCCGCTAAATGAGGCTCGTCACAAGGGCGCGATGATGCTGTTCGGCGAAAAGTACCCCGACCCCGTGCGGATGATTTCGATTGGCGAATTCAGTCGAGAGTTGTGTGGTGGTACTCACGTCGCCAACACGACCGATATCGGCATCTTGGAATTGCAAACGGAGGAAGGCGTCTCGTCCGGTACGCGACGAATTGAAGCTCTAACGGGGGCCCGCGCGACCGTGTTTCGCGAACAAGTCCAAGACGAAATTCAATCGATCTGCGGTGCTTTAAAAACGTCCCCGTCCGAGTTTCCCGGAAAGGTTGCCGAGTTGGCTCGTCATGCCAAAGAACTCCGCAAACAAATCGCCGCTGGAAAACCTGGAAGCGGACAACCGGGTGGCGTTTCCTCCGACATCCAAATCAAATCCGACTACATCTCGCAACGAGCGGCCCTTCGCGAAGTCTCCCGACTACTGAATGTCCCAATGTTCGAAGTGGCCCAACGTGTCAGCCAACTCACTCAAGAAATCACTGAATTGGAGTCGCAAGTCAAAGACCTTCAATCGGCACCTGGTTTGAGCATTGATGAGATTGCCGCATCGGTTCGCGACTACGGCGGAGTTTCCGGAATCATTCACCAGGTTGTGACCACCAACCCGGCCCAACTTCGGACGATGGTCGATCAACTTCGCGGAAAATTTTCCAGCTTGGCGGTTTTCCTGGCCGCAGGCGTTGATTCGGATAAAGTCGCCCTTGTGGCCGGCGTCACTCCTGATCTTGTGAAACAAGGACTCAAGGCCGGGGACTGGATCAAAGAGGTCGCCAAAGTGGTCGGTGGTTCGGGGGGCGGCAAACCGGAATTCGCTCAAGGGAGCGGCAAACAACCGGAAAACATCAAACCGGCCCTCGAATCGGCGGCAGAATTCCTCCGCTCCGCGACCGTTTCGTAATTTTCTCGATTTGCGTTAAAACGTGGTTCACGAACCAGAAGGAGACACCGGGGGCTCATCGTACCACACATTTTTGGCTACCGTTTTACAAAGTTTGTCTGGAATAAAAATGCTGTCATTGACTTTAGTTGCGAAGCATTGACTTTAGTTGCGAAGCAACGTCATGCGATAGCCTGGGACGTAAGTCCCAGGTATTTGTAGTGAAAATTTCAATAAATAGAGTCGCAGAGCGACGACATGAGAAAAAATGTCAAGAATACCATAGCATGTGCGCGAATTCCTGTCGTCGCTCCGCGACTTTCGAGTTGGTTTGGCCACAGCTCCCTGGGACTCGCGTCCCAGGCTATCGCCTATCATCGCTCCGCGACTTGTTTTGTATGGTATGGGAAAATCAGGGGTCAGCGATTTCTTGCGGTGGGTCACGGCGACTCACACCATGCGTTATCACGCCCATTACCACACATCGGGTCAAGGGCACGTCTATCAAGGGCGATTCAAGAGTTTTCCGATTCAGGACGATGAACACTTTTTGACGGTTTGCCGCTATGTTGAAAGAAACGCTCTGCGTGCCGGATTAACTAACCGTGCTGAGGCTTGGCGGTGGGGAGCGTTGTTTCGCTGGCTTCAGCGGCCCGAACCGGAACCGAAACTTTTGACAGCTTGGCCGATATCTCGTGCACCCAATTGGGTTGAGCGTGTGAATCAAGCATTGACAGACGCCGAACTCCAGGCCATTCG
Source organism: Pirellulaceae bacterium (assembly GCA_019636375.1). GTDB lineage: Bacteria > Planctomycetota > Planctomycetia > Pirellulales > Pirellulaceae > BJ22. The sequence continues at coordinate 1,376,751 of JAHBXS010000001.1, forward strand.
CACTTCTGCACAGCGTGGCAGTCCCTTTGGAGATGACCGTTGGATAGAATCAACAGCAAAACGATTGAACTTGGAATCATCACTGCGTCCCCGAGGTCGTCCCCGCATCTATTTTGATCCCGAAAATGAAAACAATGAGTCCTGACCCCTTTGATTTCTCCGCCGAAATGGATTGAGCGTGTGAATCAAGCACTGACTGATACCGAGCTCCAGGCCATCCGCACTTCTGCACAGCGTGGCAGTCCATTTGGAGATGACCGTTGGATAGAATCAACAGCAAAACGATTGAACCTGGAAACATCACTGCGTCCCCGAGGTCGTCCCCGCGTCCATTTTGATCCCGAAAATGAAAACAATGAGTCCTGACCCCTTTGATTTCTCTATGAACATCGAGAACATGACTACGACCATTGAAGGATTGCTGAATAAAGACACAGGTGATGGTGCTTCCCTGGATGCAATTCGGGCAGCCGAACGAGAACTTGGGATAAAGTTTCCGTTTGACTACGAATCGTACTTGCGAACTTATGGCTGGGTGCGGCTTATCTACGATGAACTTTACGGTCTTGGAGATTCGGTGCCAGCTCATCTGAACTTGATTACGAATACACTACGCGAGCGAACCGATTTCTGTCCCCGCTTACCAAATCATCTTGTTCCTTTCATGCCAGACGGGGCTGGAAACCATTACTGTTTAGATTTGTCGAGAACAGAATCGGGGAATTGTCCTGTGGTTTTCTGGGATCATGACGAAGGAGAAGATCAAACGCCAAGCATCGTTGCGAAAAGTTTTAGTGATTGGATTGTGGAGCATGTTACTGAACAAACCTAACGCTTTGCCCCAAAGGCGGAGAAACGGGGAAAGGTCCAGTTTCTGAGGAAAACAACTTTTTGGCGGAAGGCATTTGGAATCTGTTCTGCGGTGAAGGCGGGGGAATCAAAGGGGTCAGGACTCATTGATTGTCTCCAGTGTCTGTGGTAGGCTGTTGAAATGCCAAGACGACCACGTGCTGATGAAGCTGGTGGGCTTTACCATGCTTTGGGGGGAGGGGAATCAAAGGGGTCAGGACTCATTGATTGTCTCCAGTGTCTGTGGTAGGCTGTTGAAATGCCAAGACGACCACGTGCTGATGAAGCTGGTGGGCTTTACCATGCTTTGAATCGCGGTAATGCCCGTCAGGCCATCTTTCGAAAAGACGCAGACTATGAAGCCTTCGAGAAAATTCTCTCTGAGGGGCTGGAACTCTATGATGTTTCTCTGTTTTCGTTTCAGTTGATGCCCAATCATTGGCATTTGGTTCTGAGGCCCAACCGTGATGGTGCGATGAGCGATTTCTTGCGGTGGGTCACGGCGACTCACACCATGCGTTATCACGCCCATTACCACACATCGGGTCAAGGGCACGTCTATCAAGGGCGATTCAAGAGTTTTCCGATTCAGGACGATGAACACTTTTTGACGGTTTGCCGCTATGTTGAAAGGAACGCTCTGCGTGCTGGATTCACTAACCGTGCTGAGGCTTGGCGGTGGGGATCGTTGTTTCGCTGGCTTCAGCGGCCCGAACCGGAACCGAAACTATTGACAGCTTGGCCGATAGCTCGTTCACCAAGATGGGTTGAGCGTGTGAATCAAGCATTGACAGACGCCGAACTCCAGGCCATTCGCACTTCTGCCCAGCGTGGCAGTCCCTTTGGAGATGACCGTTGGATAGAATCAACAGCAAAACGATTGAACCTGGAATCATCACTGCGTCCGCGCGGTCGTCCCCGCGTCCATTTTGATCCCGAAACCGAAAACAATGAGTCCTGACCCCTTTGATTTTTCCGTTTCTCGTTCTACTCCTCCATTTAGGTAAAAATGTAGCATAATGGAAATTGATAGAAATTGTGTCATGGTCGCGAGGGCAGGAGTTAAGATTCCAGACCAAAAATTACTGCAACAAGTGCTACGTGAAAATGGATACGATGGCAAAATAGGCATTCCGTTATTGTACAAAAATTACGGTAAAGTTGTATCGTGCGAAGGATCGCCTGTGCTAGCGTTTTTCGGAGTCCATATTGGAAAACAAAATCAGTTAATGTCAGCGAGATCGCTCTGGTGGAAACATTTTTTTCTTCGACGTTCAATGAACGCAGGCTTTTTCGGGTGCATGGAAATGCCAGAATTTTACGGACTAGAGAAACTTCGGAATTTATTAGGAACTAATACCGAAATTGATGTAGTTGGCTGTACGTCTAATCCATCAATGCAAGAAAATCTAAGTCAACTCGCTTTGAGACCATCACCTTTCTGGTGGCTAGGTATCTGGGAAGGCGGCTGGCTTCATATTAATTTAGATTTTTATTCACTAGAAACATACCAATCACTTTCCGATTTGTTGCACGAACGAAATCGCGTCGAAATTTATCTGAAATGACTCTTGGCTCTGGGTGAGTGCAATGCACATAAGAACAAAAGAAAAAGAAAGAACAAAAGAAGGACAGACATTATTTAGGCCTGCGACCAGCCGGGCCAGGCCCACCTGTTTCCTCATTACCTCGAAACTCCCCAGGCAATTCATTTCAACAGACTGGATTATGCCTATTCTTTTTGTCACAATAGATATCTGGTGTCCTTTTTGAAATTCTTTTTGCAGAAATAAACAAGGCGGCATATGAGCCCTTTTACCTTCATCTTTATTGTGGCACTCATCAACTTTGCGCCATCACTGAAGCCAGTTCAGGAGGCAACACGCGTTGAATTTGCTGGCAAGATGGCTAAAGTTAAAAAGGGCGACTCGAAACTAAGAGTTGAAAACGTTTTGGGGGAGGCGGATATGATACTTACGAACATCCGTGAAAATCTAAGCCTACTCCGTGAGGGCGTTCAGTACTCTGGTGCGACCGAAATTTGGTATTACGGAACAAACAAGGCCAACGATTTTCCCACTTTAGGCCAAGTGCATTTCGATCAAAATGGAAATGTGATCGAAATTTACGGTGACGCTGGAAACGCGATGCATAGTGAGCGAATTAATGAAGCCGACTTAAAAGAACTTCTAAGGCTATTAGATTCAATGCCTGTGGCCAAGGGTCGGAATTGGAACCCTTTGATTGTGATTGAAATTGTCAATTCACTTGTTGGACTTGGAAAAGATGATGGAATAGCGGTTTTTCGAGAGTATTTGCGGATTTCTCCTCCATCGTTTGAAATACATGAACAAGTATGTTTGCTACTTCGCTTATTGCATGAAGTGCCCGAAGAGATGGGCTGTTTTCCGGAAATGAAACTTGGACTTCCGTCAAGTGGATTTCCAAAAGATATGAGGCTAATGCCGCGTTTCCCAGTTCATGTGATTGATGAAATCCCTGTCTTGATGGTAAGTGGATACATCTTTAGCGGGGACGTTCCGGATGACAATTTAGAGATTCTTGATTGGTTTGACAGCAATGCTATCTGGCGAAAAACAGAACTGAATACTCAACAACTCACAGATGAGCAGTTCGAAAACATCAAACGTAAAGTTGAGGGCTTGGGTGGTCAATATCTTGATTCGTTTCACACGAAAATGCTTGTACAAATGATCCATTCTCAACTAGAATTCCTCAGAAAAGGAGTTCAAGACAAATAGCCAACAAATCAAAACAAATCAAAGGGCTCATTTTTTATGTTTCTGAAGTCCTCGAAACCCGCTCGGTAGAGGCCGACGGATTCACGACTCGTTCCCTCACCGACGGAGCGGGGCGGACCCTGCAAACCATCGACCAACCCGGCAAAATCTCGACGATAACCTACGACGCCTCAGGAAATATCCCTTCGGTCAGGGGAGTAGGGCGTGTGCTGTACATGGCTACGATTGTCGCGATCCCTCACAACCCGGCGATCAAGGCGTTCTACGCGCATCTAAGATGGAATGGGAAAGAGTCGAAGGTAGCTATTGTGGCCTGCATGCGCAAATTTATTACGCTCTTGAATCTGTTGATCAAGTCAGACCAACTCTGGGAAAACAAAATGAGCACATGAGTCTAAAAACGCATGCGCTCAAAGACACGTCATTGACGCACCGTCGATCCGGCTATTCCTTGGAAGGTTGTGTCCCCACAGAGCCTGCCTCCGTTTCACGGAGCAGACTCAGTAAACACAAAAAGCCGTCGCTGACTACCGAGAAAGACATCCATTTAACTCCAGAGCCATACCTCAAAAAATCCACCATCCCTGAACAAACCTGAAAGGAGTTTCAAAATGTTTTGAAACACCCTATTGACCAAATTTAAGACCGTCGCTGAACCCTTTGATTTCCTCGGTTTCTACAGCGACTGCTCTTTCGAGTCGCGCAGGGCCTTCTCCAAACGGTCGGTAACCCCGAGCGCTGCGGACCAGTGGCGGAGATAGCTCTCGTCCAGTTGGCCTTGAACGAACAAGATGTCTACGATGTCGCCGTAGTCCCGCGGCCGACCGGCGAGCAGTTTGAGCAGGATCAGATCCTCGGGACTGACAAGCCATGCTTCCAGCCCCTCGACTTGAACGCGGACTTTGCGATTCAGCAACTCCCGTTGATAACGCGACTCGGCAAGAAAAAGATCAATATCAACTGACTTGCCACGCACCCATGTTTGGACTCGAACCAATGGCATTCCGGCGACTTCATCCACCCAGCCTCCTTCAAAGGCTTCCGGAACCGTGTAGCCGGCCTTGGTTGCCGCTTGATATAAGTCCGACAGACGCTCGCGCGGCAGGGAGATCGTGAAATCCACGTCGTGCGTCGGACGCGGCAGACCATGCGCTGCTACAGCCATGCCGCCCATCAGCACGTAGGGAATCTGCATCCCTTCGAAGATGTCAACGAATTCGCGGAACGGTACGGTCAAGTCCGTCATAACGCCTTCCCGGTGCGCGAAATCGCGGCAAGCATCCGGCGATTCCGGTCTTCGTTCTGACGACGCAACAGTTCAAAGCGGCGTTCGACCATTTCCGGCGTTCCAGCGAACATCCGTTCCATGTTCGGACGCATCATCTCCAGCGCGATTTCCAACCGCTGTCCTGGGGTCATCTGTCTGTATGTTTCCAGCGTCTCTCGGCTTAACATGCTCCGCCTCCTCTACCATACAAGCATGACTTCAAGCTTAACTTGTCTGGGGACTGTTGCCTAGCCTTGGCCCATGCTGCAGATCGACACGGAAAGTCACCAAAATGCGAATTGTCCTGTTGCACACTTCACCCTGGAATATCCTGCGGGCGAGCGATCCGACTTGACGGATGGGCCTCCCGGTGGCCTGACGAAACGGTGTTTAGGCGCGAGGAACGCAAACGGAAACCCCTAAATACAAAAAGGTTAGGTCGCGAATGTTTGCTCGCGACATCTGTTTGATCGCGCCCATGAATCAATTTGGCGAGTTTGCACGCTGCCTCAGAAAAGCGCTTAATCGTCAAGTTTTCGGGGGGAAGCGTTGCAAATGTGGAGGGTTACAAAGTCTTTGATTGAGTCGTTTAATGAACGTGGCCACGTTGGCCAGAACGTGGACGATCCCTAGAACACTAGTGCATGGTCGAGATTCGTCCACCGTCTGGTGACGGTGGCCACGCGGGGCGGTAGCCACACTCGCGTAGAGCGTGGATAGCGGTTCATCCACCGTCTGGTAACGGTAGCTACAGAACTGTGTCCGAAGTCGTCAGAACGTGGACGATCCTTAGAAAACTGACCCTTGGTCGAGATTCGTCCACCGTCTGGTGACGGTGGCTACATAAATTGACGGTGGCCACGTTTGATTTGGAGACCATTCCTTCGGGCCGCCAGTTGCGAATTTACCCCAAATCCCCCCTAAAATCGAATTTTTCGAATTTCCAACTCACCACCGCAAAAACCTTTTTTTTCGGAATTCTTCGGCAATTTAGTTGAAAAGTGCCGCTTGGCGTGACAGGATAGAGGAGGCTCGCTTGGCTTGGTGAGGAAGTTCGGCGGGGCTTGTTGCATATTGGTTAGGGGATGGTTGCCCGCAGGGGCGGTATGCTTGTCGGTCGCGGTACGCGATGGCGGCACCCGTTTATCGATGGCGCAACTTGCTCTACCATGTTTCATCCGGAGTTCAAGCAAACATGATCGTGACGAAAGTTCTACAACGAGCCAAATGCTCGCTTTCTTTTTTCCTCGCTCTGACGCTTTCGTTATTTTTCCTTAGCGACTATCCTCAGGCTCAAGAAGTCGCCGAAACAAGCCGCGTCATCGTCCTCAAAAACGCGACCATTCACTCTCAAACGAATGCGGGAACGTTTGTGGGTTCCGTCGTGATTACGGATGGAAAAATCACCGAAGTCTTCGACCAATCCGCAGCCGCCGAGCCGACTTGGCCCGCCGACGCTAAAATCTTCGAACTTACTGGCTTCCACTTAACCCCTGGTCTGATCGACGCCACCGGTTCCCTCTGGATGGAGGCAGGTACGATCGGCGAAAGCAGCACGACTGCGGCTCTCGACGCGGCAACCGCTATCGACCCCTATCAAGAAGACTGGCGTGAGGTGACTCGCCAAGGCGTCACAACTGTCGGCATTCACCCTGCCGGCGGGTTGGGGGGCTACTCTGCAGCGGTCAGCACGGTGCCCAGTCGCGATCGAAATGCAATCCTCCTCAAAAACGAAGTCGGCGTCAGTGCCTCACTGGGGATCAATGCCCCCACCTCACTCGCTCGTCACCAAGACTACAGCCGCCTGAAAACAGCCCTCAAACGAATCGCCGACGGCGCGGCTGCGGAAAAAGAAAAAGAGGACGAAGGGGCTAAGGAACAAACTGACGAGCAAAAAGACGGAGAAGAAACGCCACCAGCCCAAGCTGCTCCCGGCGATCAAGCCGCCCCGGCCACCGCTGGCAACCGCATTGTCCCTCCCAATCGCACCGACGAACTCCTCAAACGTGTCATCAAAGGCGAAGTCCCGCTCCACCTTCGCGTTCGTCATTCCGACGCAATCGCGTGGGCGATCTCTCTCGCGGACGAATTTAAGATTCGGATTGTCTTGGAAGAACTCCCACAAGCCGCTCGTTCCGCCGAAAGAATTCGCGACCTGAACCTGCCGATTGTCGTCGGGCCCTTCGCCAAACTTTCTAAATCAACGACGGACCTAGGAGCCGACTTCAGCCAAGACTGGATCGCCGACATCGCTGCCGATGGCGGTGTGTGGGCAGTCAGTACCTTTTCCAATCAACCACGAGGCTCGCGACTATTGAGAATGAATGCCGCGAGTCTCTTGGCCAATGTCCCGGTTACCCGCGAACAAGCCCTCGCCGCGATCACTCTAATTCCAGCCAAAATCTTGGGAATCGCAGATCAAGTCGGTTCTATCGAGGTGGGCAAACGAGCCGACATTTCGGTGTTTGCTGGAGACCCATTGAACCCCTCGGTCCCCGTTCGCCTTGTAGTGTGTAACGGCCAAGTTGTCCACGAAGCGACCGACACAATCGAAATCGTCGCGAGTTCAACATCGTCGGCTGAAGTCGCGATTGGGAAGGGGCTCGACCGTTTTGCCATTCGCTCAAAACGAGTTTGGCTGGACGATCAATTCCAACCTGCGACCCTCTTAATCGAAAACGGAAATCTAACTGCGATCGGCAATGCTGCCGAACCAGTAGGCATTCCATTATTTGACGTTGGTGACTCGGTAATTACTCCGGCCTTGGTCGCCGTTTCACAACTTGGGCATCAAGGCCAATTAGCTGGCAGTCCCGAATCCGACGCCACTCTCTTCCGAGCGATTGACTCGTTCGATTCTCGTCAGCGACTTGTTAAACCGATGTGGGAGGGAGGCTTTTTGCATATCGGCCTTGCTCCTTTGACTGACGCAACTTCTTCCGGATGCGTCGGGCATTTGCGTCTCGGCCCCTCTGCGAAAATTATCCAGCCGCACGCTGCCAGTCAGTTCGTCCTTTCGAACGAAGCCCGCAACACCGAACGATTTCCCGCGTCGTTGATCGGACAAGTCGAATTGATTGACGAAGTTTTAACCAATCGTTTGGAACGGTCAAGAATCTACGTGACGGCAATGGTGGCTCGCGAATTGAAACGCGAACAAGCCGACCTTGTCGCCAGATTGGCGAACGGCGATGCTAAGGCCATCTTTGCTGTCGGCAACGACGTTGAACTCACCCAAGCCCTCGCACTTGCTCGCCAACATCAATTGCGCGGTGCAGTGCTGACCGAATCCCTGCCACCTGACCAACAAGCGGAACTTTTGGAGTCGGGGCTCGGTTTAATTGTAAGGTCGGCACGGGGTACGGAAGTCGATCGGCACTTGGACGACCTCGCTCAACTAATTCGGGCGGGAGTCCCTGTCGCGTTCGCCGGTGACGATCCGCAAGAAATCCGCACCACAGCGGCTCTCTTGGGTGCGGCGGGAGTTCCGCAAAGCCATCTCCTGAACGGCCTCACGAAAAACGGGGCGGTCCTCGTCGGCTTGACTGGCGGGGCAGGGGGGCTCAACGCCGGAGCACCGGCAGACTTTATTATTTGGGACGGATCACCGCTCGATTTATCATCGCGACCATTAGCCATTTTTATTGACGGGAAACAATCGCAATGAGCGTTCGACAATTAAAATTTTTCGCGGCATCTCAAAAGCCCAGACTGTTGACTTTGCTCTGCAGCCTGATGTTCGCCGTCCTTCTTCTCGTCGCGAACCCCTCGTCAGCCGACGCACAGACGCTATATCGTGCGGGCCAAGTCATCACGATGGAAGGGACGACGTTTTCACCGGGTGCCGTGCTAGTCCAGGACGGCAAGATCACCGCGATTGGCGATTCAATCGACGGGGGTGAAGCGACCGTCGTTGATTTTGGCGATCAGGCCACAATTTTTCCGGGACTCATCGATGCCTACAGCCAAGCGGGCCTGTCAAATGCCACCCGCGATGAACCGACCGACGAAGTGACCCCCAATTTTTCTGTCGCAAACGCCATCGATTGGAACTCGCGATCTTTGGCTCAAGCCCTAGCAAACGGCACGACGACGCTATGCCTCACTCCCGGTACAGAAAATGTTTTCGCTGGCCGCGCGACGATCATTAAATCATCAGCGGCTCATCGAAACGTTGTTCAGACCGACGCAGGGCTTGTCGCCAACTTGACATCCGATCCGACTCGCCGCAACCAGTCCCGCCAACGCCCCGACAGTATCTATATGCGTCAGCCCACCAACCGAATGGGGGTCGTCTGGATTTTGCGACACAATTTCCATTCGGCGATTAACAAGCCCGACAGCACCGACTCCTTAAACTCCCTGCGAGAATGTGTGAACGGCGACCGCAAACTGTTCGTCGTCAGCCGCACGGCGCCCGATTTAGAAACTGCCCTCACGCTCGCGGATGAATTCGGGCTGCGACCGATTTTGGTCGGCGGCCAAGAGAGTTATCGAGTACTCGATTTGCTCGCGGCAAAACAAGTCAAAATGATTCTGACGACCGTCCCCACCGGGACCACGAGTGGCACTGAACGAACTGAAATCTGCCTGAATCGCGCCGGTTTACTTGCCGATGCGGGAGTCGATTTCTGCCTCAGCGGTGATGATTTGCGAGTCGAAGCGGCCTTTGCAGTTCGCCACGGCTTGGACCACGACCAAGCCCTCAAGGCCATCACGATCACCCCGGCCCAAATTTTAGGGGTCGCCGATCAAGTTGGTTCGTTGGCCGTCGGCAAAAATGCCGATTTCATCGTCCTCAACGGACCACCGTTGGAATTTACAACCCGAATTGAAGCGGTCGTCGTCGATGGCCAAATCGTATTTGGGACAAATCCTCAAAACTAATTGTCATCAACATAACCCCGAAACAAATAAGAGCCTATCCCAAAAGGGGTCAGACCCTCTCCGGCTAGGCAGCAAAACAACGTTAAATTTCGCTTAGCCTCCAAAGGGTCTGACCCCTTTTGGGATAGGCTGTAAGTAAGTTTTTTATCACAGGAACCAAGACCGTGTTCAATCACTGCAACCAACGTATTGGTCAAAATCGCAACCATGTCCCGGACCGTTGCCCGCAAATGTTCTCAACGTTCCGAGTCGCATTTCTTGCTCTGGCTTGGTTGATGGCCGGAAATCATTTTTTGGCCGCTCAAGATATTGCCATCTCCGGTGCGAAAATCATTCCCATGGTCGGTGATGTGATTGAAAACGGTACGATCGTCATTCGCGACGGACGGATCACGGCCATCGGTGCCGACGCGAGAGTCCCCGTCGAGGCACGTGTGATCAAGGCCGACGGAAAGGTCGTCGTCCCCGGTTTCATCGACCCACATAATGCCGAAGGGATGAGCCAAGCGAACGAAAACAACCCCAACGTTCCGTTTGTGTCCGTGCTCGATACCATCGACCCATTGCGACCATTTTTTGACGAAGCCCGTCGCAATGGCATCACGACCGTCTGCGTTTCACCCGCCAACTCGACCATGATCGGCGGACAAACGGCGGTGATCAAAACCGGAGCGACTTTCCTGGACGACATGATCCTGCAACGCCAAACGGGGATCAAAATTTCGCTCAGTCCGGCGGCAGGCGTCAGCCGGATGGGACAGCTCGCGGCACTCCGCAAGGAACTTAGCGAGGCCAAGAAAATAGCTTTCCCCGAAGAAAAAACCGATGTGACTGCCACGGCAAAACCTGAGGCCGATAAAACCGAAACTCCCGAGAACCAAGATCGTCGCCGTGGTCGCGGTCGCCCCGAAAATGACTCACCGGCTGAAAACGGAAAGCCAAACCCGACCGACGATCCCAAACCTGACGAACCAAAGGCAGAGGCAAAAGCCGACGCCAAGCCGAAAACCGAAACCAAAATCGACGAACTGAAACAGCCGATGGTTGATCTGGTTTCCGGAAAACTATTGGCTCTGATCCATTGCGAAATCCCGATGGACGTCGACCATGCCTTGAAACTGATCGAGGATTTCAACCTCAAACCAGTCCTCATCTTAGGCCGCGACTGTTACAAGGCGGCGGATGCGGTCATCGCAGCAGGACACGCAGTCATTCTGCCCGAGGACCTCGTCTTTTGGGAGCGTGATCCGCGGACCAACCGTGACGCACAAGTCATCGTGATCGACCCCTTCCGCGAACTCAACGCTCCGATCGCCTTTAGCACCTCCCGTTCCACGTCTGATACGATCGGCCAAAATTACCTATGGTACCAAGCCGCTCTGGCCGTCAAATACGGGTTGCCGCGTGACAAGGCCCTGGCGGGACTGACTATCGACCCCGCTCGCATGTTGGGGATCGACGAATATGTTGGATCTCTCGAAGTTGGCAAGGACGGTGATTTGCTGATCCTCTCCGGCGATCCATTGGACGTTAACACTTGGGTCGAAACCACTGTCATCAATGGTCGCGTCGTTTACGAACGCTCCAAAGACCGCAAGCTCGAAATCTTGTTGAAGGGGAACCAGTGATCACCAACTTGAACTTTCAACGAAAACGACCAAGAGTCAACGCGATCCTTGCGATGACTGTGTTGCTCGCGTCCCTTGGCGGGCCGTTTTCCCCGCTCGTCTCGGCCCAAGAGACCGACGCCTACTTCGCGCGGATCATGACCACTTTACCCGCCTCGCAATCGCAAGGCCTTCACAATGCGCCGCTGGTCTTTGAGAAGGGCGTGTTGGTGGTCACTGACGGCAAAGTCATTGCAGTAGGGAATGCCGACAGCGTCGAAGTCCCGGCACAAGCCCGCAAACATTACTTCCACAACGAAACCATCCAACCCGGGTTGGTCATCGCCCAAACCCGCTTGATCGATCAACGCGACCTCAACGAAACTTTTTCCCCTCAAGTCCGTGCGATTGAGGGTTTCGATTTCGTTGCCGATCGCGGTGAACTCTTGGCGGCTGGAATCACGACCGTCCAAATTTCGCCAAGCGGCAATCGTCTCATGCCCGGCGTGGGTGCTATCGTCAAACTCGGCGACGGCAAGTCTGAGGCCAACGAATCCGTTGTCCTCAAAACTGACGAAAGTCTGCGAATCGTGCTTGATGCAAGCTCCAGAAATGCTCCGACGATTTTCGAACCCCCTGTCGGACCCGTGTCGGTCGAACGCCCCTTGGAGCCGACTCGCCCTCAAGTCTCCCAAACTCTGTCCGGCTCGTTGACCGCCCTTCGTGCAGTCTTCCGCGCGGCGACGGCTCAAGAGACTTTTGTCTCGGCGGAACCCGATGACGTGGTTGATGCCGTCCGGAATTTCCTCGACCGCTCGAAGTCGGTACGCATGACGGCCAACACCGAGGCCGAGATTCGGGGAGCGTTAGAACTGGCTCGCGAGTTCGGATTGGAATTGACTCTCGTCGATTGCGCGAGCCCGCAGCTTGCAGAAATGCTGCGGGATGCCAAAGCCGCTGACACACTGCCCACGATTCGGGGATTCATCATCACGGCCCCGCGTCCCGGAACATTACCTTCCCTGACCGCAGAGTCTTTGCAACAACGCAGCGAAACACAAAAGATGTGGCGAGAACTGATTGCTGATGGTTGGCCCGTGGCCGTCGTTCCCAGCCAAGACCGCGACCTTCGCGACATCGAGTTTTCAACGCGTGAACTAATGGGCGCAACGGCCCCGAATGCTTTGACTCTCGCCGCCGCTCAGCTTCTCGGCATTGCAGATCGAGTCGGTTCGCTTGACGTTGGTCGTGACGCCGATTTTGTGGTGGTCAACTCGCGACCGGGTTTGGCTCATTCCTTGCCATTGATGACCTTCGTCAATGGCGTCAAACTTTACGACCGGACCCCCGAATCAAAAGCGACCATTGTCAGAGCCCGCCGAATTCTTTCGGGTGACGGTTCAGTGAACACCGATGCTGCGGTCGTTGTCAAAGGCCACACGATTCGCAGCCTGTCGAGCGACTTTTCAGCTCCTCTCGATGCACAAATCGTTGACTACGGCGACGCCGTGATTGTTCCCGGTTACGTCGACCTTAGCGCGACGTTTGGAACCGGTGGAGCGATCAGCGGCAATATCGGCCTTAACACAAAGCTCGGAGAGCAACTGTACCCCGACGATGCAGCTTTGAAACTTGCTCGCGAGCACGGGATCACGACCGCTCTGGTCGGCTCGATGAACGCTGCCCAACCAACTCCGCTAACGCTGATCAAACTGGGTGCCGAACCCCGCGTCCTCAAAGACCCTGCGGCAATTCGCTTCAGCATGGGAAACAACCCCAGCGTCTCCGCTTCGACCCTGCGAGGATTATTGACTCGCGGCAAACAATACGCGGATTCGTGGACCAAGTACGAACAAGACCTAAAAGAATACGAGCAAAAAAAAGCTGAACTTGAGAAAAAAGCCGCCGAGCAAAAAGCGAAAGAGGCTCAAGAGGCCCAGGGCTCAACGAATGAAACTCCGAAAGCCGAAGCCGGTGAGCAAAAGCCCGAATCGCCCGCAGAACGCCCCGCCACGGGTGATCCATCCGGTCGCCGGGGCCTAGGGGGACGCCCACCCATCGGCGGCCGACCACCCGACCGCAGCGAACCACCAGCCGATGGCGAAAAGCCAGCGGACCAGAAACCAGAATCCAAGCCAACCGAGCAAGACCCGAAACCAACGGACGAGGCTAAACCAGACGACGCGAAATCTGAAGAAACGAAACCAGAGGAACCGAAACTTGAGGCTCCCAAACCTCCTGCATCTCGACCCGAACTCGAACCCTACCGCGACCTGTTCGCCGGGAAGATCCCCGCAATCGTTGACGCACGAGATCCCGAGGCGATCGAAGCGGCGTTGAAATTATTCCGCAGTGACTTTCAAATTTCGACGCTGCTCAGCGGAGGCGATGGACTGGCCCAGTTTCCGAACTTGCTGGAGGGACACCCTGACGTTGGCCTGATCGCCGGACCAAACTTGGTGATCGATGTCAGTCGGCCTCAACGCCTTTCGCAACGAATCAATCTCGCCGAGGTATTCGCAAACGCTCAAATCCCGTTCGCTTTTCAATCACAATCCGCTTCGGGATCGGCGATGCTCCCTGCTGCCGTTGGTTTTGCCGTCAATCAAGGACTGGGCAGCGGAGACGGCTTGCAAGCCCTTACGAAATCGGCTGCCGATTTGGTTATCAAAGACCCATCGTTCGGAGTTTTGACACCGGGACGTGACGCCGACTTGGTGATCTTGTCCGGTCTCCCCTTCGAAGCGGGGACGGAAGTTCTCGCCGTCATGATCGACGGCCAATGGGTCTTCATGCGAGAGGGACACGAATGAATCACTCTTTCAAATGTCGGACTTCATTTTTGTGCGTTACAGGCAAAAATATTTTGTCCAGGGCACAAATGAATCACTCATTATTAAATGTCGGACTTCATCCTATGCAACGTTGCTTACTGATTTTTCTGGCGGTGACTGGAGTCAGTTTTCTTTCCGGTCTGTCGCTAACCAGTGCCTCAGAACCGATTGCAATCAAGGTCGGAAAAATTTTGACTTGCTCCGACAATCCCGAGATGCCAGAATTTATTGCCGATGGAGTTATCCTGATCCGCGATGGCAAAATCGAAGCGATCGGTGCTCAATCAGACATCGCCATCCCTGAAGGCTACCAAGTCGTCGAACACCCCGAAGGCTTTGCCATGCCGGGACTTGTCGACTGCCACAGCCACGTTGGCGGCACGAGCGACTTGAACGAAATGGTTTATCCCACCAACCCGGAACTTCGCAACTGGGATCAGATCGTCCCCCACAATCAACGTCTCAAATTCGCGATAGCCGGTGGCATCACGACGGTCTGCTTCATCCCCGGTAGCGGTACGAACATGGGGGGTTTCGGGACTCTCATGAAAACCGGGCCAGGGACTTTAAACGAAGTTATCATCCGCGCTCCAGGGGTTCTCAAAATCGCCCAAGCCGGAAATCCCGAACGCCAAACCGGCGAAATCGGCTCGGGCCGCATGGGGATGAACTACGTTCTGCGACAACAACTTCTGGAAGGCCAAATGTACGTCCGCCAATGGGACGATTTCGAAAACGGACTCGCCCCAAAACCAGAAGTCAACCTGCGACTCGAGTACTTCAAGCCCCTCTTCCGCCGCGAAATCCCCGTCGCCGTTCACACGCAGCAATACCAAGTCGTAATGGCAACGATCCGTATGTTACACGATGAATTTAATCTAAAAATTCTGATCGACCACGGCACCTTCGACGCTTACCATCTCGGCGAAGAACTCGCCAAGCGGGATATTCCCGTCATCGTCGGCCCCCGTGGATTTTGGCTCGATCGCGAGGTCGGTCAGATGACGGGAATCGTGGCCGAATACGAAAAACGTGGCGTAAAAATTCTAGGCGTCAACACCGACGCACCGGTGATCCCCCAAGAGGACTTGTCCTTCCAGGCAACCATGGCCGTCCGCCTCGGCTGGAGCGACGAACGCGCGATTCGGGGTCTGACCATCGAGCCCGCCAAGGCCCTGATGATCGAAGACCGCGTCGGTTCTTTGGACCCCGGAAAAGATGCCGACATTGTCATCTCCACCGGATCAATCATCGACCCGCGAAACTACGTGACCCAAGTCTTTATCAACGGCAAAAGTGTCTATGACATCAAAGTCGACAAACGCCTCTTTTAATGCAGCCGATTGACCCAGGAATCATCATGAGCCAAACAGCACTAAATTTTGTTTTTGACAAGCAACCGGGGCCAAGTGACCCTGCGGATCAAAAACTGGTTTTAAAACGGATGAACGTCCGGCGGGCCTTGTACCGTTTGTCAGTTGGCATCCTGCTGATTGGCTTAGTCACACCGCTGCCAGCGCAAACGATCGCCTACACCAACGCCACCATCGAAACACTAGGTGAGGCGGGGCGCATTGAAAACGGAACAATCATCGTTCGCGCCGGCAAGATCGTCGCCGTCGGTGCCAATGTCGAAATCCCCGGCGAGGCGCGGGTGGTTTCACTCCAAGGCAAAACCGTTGTCCCTGGATTTGTCGACCCCTATTTAATCTACAAGCGAACACCGCAGACTTCTGAAGAATCGGAAACCGTCTCCTTCGGCGGGCGGACTTTTCAAATTCCCCGCGCCGCGAGTTTTAATCCAGGCTCTTTCGATAACATTCGCCAATCGTTTTATCCGCAATCATTTGACTTTTCGCGCCATATTCGCGTCGGCGTCACCACGGCTAACCTAGTTTCCGACAGTCGCGGCTTATCGGCTTTGGCCGGGATGCAAACCGACCCACAGCCCAACATGTTGATCGACGATCACGGGTGGTTGTTCCTCCGCCTGACCAACGAGACGACGGCTCTAGATCAACTTCGCAATGCCCTCACACCGCCACGCGCGCCAGGTCCGCCAGCGAGTGCTGGAACGACAGCGAGTGCTGGAACGCCAACCGGCGGACCGCCACGTGGTGCACCCGGCCAAACAACGGGCCAAGCGGCAGCAGGAACTCCACCCCAAGCCGCTCCTGCAGACCCCAATGCCGCTCGTTGGGCCGACGTTCGCGAAGGCAAGCAGCCGATCATCGTCAACGCCAATAACGCCGCCACCGTGGCTCACCTATTACGACTCTTGGCGAAACACTCCAAAGTCCGCGTATTACTCGTCAGCACCGGCCCGAATGTTTACGAATCCCTCGATCAAATCAAGGGCACGAACGTCAGCCTGATTCTCAAACCTGAAATTGCGACCCAACCCTACAGCGAGCGACGAATCAACGTCCCCCAAATGGCCGCCGAAAGGAAAATCCCCTTCGCGTTTTCATTGACCGTGGGAAGCTCACAACTTGACGCGACCCAAGACGACCCGCTGTTTCCCCTCGCCGCATTGGTAAAAACGGGACTCGACCGCCAACAAGCTCTCGCCGCCCTCGCCGCTACCCCGGCGAAAATGTTGGGCATCGAAGAAAAATTTGGTACGATTGAAGCTGGAAAAGCTGCAAACTTCGTCGTCTTTTCCGGCGACCCGCTGGCCTCCGGCAACCGCCTCGAACATGTCATTGTCAAAGGAGTATCGATTCATGGCAACTAGAATTTTTTCCCATATCGGTTTGGCATTTCTTGTTTTGGCTTTGAATGCGACTGCGGCGATGGCTCAAGAACGTGAGCGAGGTCGCGGGCGTCCCCAGCCTCCCGCAAGCGAAGAGAAAGCCGAGGCCCAAACGCCTGAAGCCAAAGCCGCCCCCGAAACACCACCGAAAAAACTCCTCGCCATCACCGGCGGAGAAATTCACACCGTAACGGGCGAAGTCATCCGCCGCGGCACCGTTTTAGTCGAAGACGGCAAAATCAAAGCGGTCGGACGGGATATTTCAATCCCAGAGGGTGCTGAAGTGATCGACGCCTCAGGCAAGGTCATCACGCCTGGCTTCGTCGCGATCAACATGTCCAACCTCGGCCTTCGAGGTTCGCCATTTGGAAACAATAAAATCGAAGACGCCCTCGATCCCTTCGACCGCAATATGAAATTCGCTCTGGGTGTCGGCATCACTTCCGGTTGCGTCGAAATTCAAACCCAACAAGGTGGCCGAGGCCGTCGCCGCGATTCAGATTCGGACCCGATCAATGGCAACCTCTTGGCATCGAACTCCCAAAACACAACGACCTCCAATAGCACGTCCACCGATGCAACGATTGACGAAGATGCTGACTCCGCCAATGACGAAGTTCGCGAGGTCACCATCACCGAACTGTTAGGATACGACCGCCGCGAAGGGGAACCGGAACATCGCTTCCTAGGAATCGACCCGGAGTTTGGCGATTACGTCACCGAAAGCCAACTCGACTACGGCATCGAAAATACGCAACTTTGCCCTTGTTGCGGTTTGCCGATTCTTCCTACCGAACCGATCACCGAAACGCCTCCTTCGCAAGAACAACCCCGCCGCCACGCGGCCATTAAATTGGCTTACGGCAACCTTGACGACATGTTCCTCAAGGACAATGTTTTCTACAGCCCCGCACCGGGAGGACTTTCGGGAGCCCTCAATCGCCACAACTGGCGGCGCGATATTCGCAAGGCCCGCGAAGAGTTGGAAAAGGCCGCAAGTGCCGCGAATCGACCTGCCGAGGCTCCCTCCGCCACACCTCCATCCGGCGCAACCGGTGACCCGCGCGGCGGAACACGCGGAACACGTCCAACTGCCGGAGCAGGGGGTGCTGCTGCGGCATCTGCTCGCCCTTCGGCAACAACCACGCAGTTGATGCCGCTTCTTAAAAAAGAAGTCTCCTTGCGAGTTACCGCCAACACCGTTACGGAAATCCGTGACATGGTCACCTTGGCTGAAGAACTTGACTACGACCTCGTTGTGGAAGGTGGAATCGAAGCCTGGGTCGCCGCACAGGAACTCAGCCGCTCCGGGGCCACTGTGATTTTCACTCCTCGTCAAAAACGCGATCCTCGTTTAGGCGAAGAAGACACGTCGGGGAGTTCCATTGAATCGACCGGAATGTTCGAAGCCCAGGGCGTCCCATTTGCCACGGCAGCCCTTAGCAATTCGGTCAGCATGGGTGGGATCGCCGGTCGCGATTTAACCAGCCTTCCGCTTGAGGCCGCCATGGCCGTTCGCGGCGGAGCCAGCAATCGCAAGGCCCTCGAGTCGATCACGATCATCCCCGCCCGCATGATGGGTCTGGACGACCGGATCGGCAGCATCGAAGTCGGCAAAGACGCGGACCTGTTGATCCTCAACGGCGACCCACTCGACTACCGCACCTACGTCGAACAAGCCATCGTCGCCGGCAAAATCTGCTACGACCGCGCCGCCGACCAAGTCTATCCCTTGTACGACCGAAAATAAGCATGGTCGTTGGCGAAATGAATTAGCGGGCGCATGAAATTGGCAAAGTAATCAAGTAGCGCCGGGAATTAGCGGTAGGCCAAAGCAAGGCAGTCGTTTAACCGTGAGCTAGTACGAATCCTCCTGAGGAAATGGTTTTTATTTCAAACCTCCCCAGGAAAATTCGCGGCGGCGAGCGACCGATTTTTCGTGCCCCAAAATCCGTTCACTTCTTATTGTCCTTGCCGTTTGTAAACCAAAAGTCCGCCGTCGGATTTCTTTCGAGTCTTTTCAAGGTCACGATCTTTTTTTTCCATAAACGACTCAACCTTTTTCCCGAGTTCCGTTTCTTGATCCATTTGTTTTATCATTTGCGCTCCGACCGAGAGAATCCTACGAATTTGATGTGGAATGTGATTTCTCCTGGTCCAATTGCACAATTTGCATCCAGGAAGGAGGTTATCAAGCTCGTCGCTTCCTCCCGCAGAAAAAGGCGTGATATGCTCAATCCACATCTTGTTCCCTCTCGATAATTTTTCGCCGCAACTGTAACAGAATCCACCGGTTTTTGCCCAAACCTTCTTTTTCATTGCCGGTGTGATTTTTTTTCGGCTCCGTTTCAAACCCGGAATCAAATTCTTTCCATCCAAGGTGTGCCAAGTTCGAGGATTAAAAGGTGACTTGCCCCAGCCTTTGCCCGTTGGCTTAAAAACCGCAACTTCACCTGAATAAGGCTCCAACAACTTTACTAAACGGGCCTTATCAAAAGCGTCTTTTACTTCGCCAGCATCTAAACGTTGGTTCAACGTCGAAATCACTTCCGACACTTTGTATTCCTTGCCTGCTTTGAAAGAACTCCTAGCCATGATTGTTTCCCCAAGTTATAAAACACAGATATTACTGAAGACGATATTGTACTGGATTGAAATCGTCCACGCTCTTCAGTCGATCGTCCTGTTTCTAAACGTAAAATGATCCTATGTCACTGGTGATGATTACTGCCAAAGAATACTCCAAGATTCGAAAGGCGTGCGAAAAGTTACCCCCAGCCAAGGGAAATTACCATCGCTCCGACTATGTGAAAAACTTGTTGCTAACGGTTCTCGATTATCAGAATCGACGGAAGACGATTGAAAAAGCAATGGAGTATTTCCGCAACCATCATGCGTCGAAAATCAAGTCTCACAAGACACTCCAAGCCGCCTTAAGGGCTCATCCCGATAATCGTAAAGCGGCACAATTTCTTTGGAACAACAATCATTGGGTGCGCGTTCAACAGCTTCGAAACCTTATCGAATTTTTCGAACAACAAGGCATCCGGGGTCACGCCTCGCTGAAAAACTGGATTGAGAAAAGTAATTTTGAAACGGATTTTAAAGGACAAGTCCGAGGTCTGGGCTGTGCCATCTACCATTGGCTGGCCATTCGAGTCGGAGCGAACACGATCAAACCCGACTTGCATGTTCACGCCTTTATCAAAGACGCAATCGGTCGAAAACTGAATAACAATGCCGTCATTGAGGTTTTGGAACGTGTCGCGCAAGACCTCAACCGAAAAGCCTACGAACTCGATTGGGCCATTTTCGAAAATCGCACGGGAGTTGTCGAACGCATCTAAAGAGAATACGAATTTTTCTCCAGCTCGATTTCGTACGCCTCGTAGTAGTCTCTTAAATAGGCGCCCCGGATCGATCATGCCGCATCCCAAATCCAGGATTCGAGTGATTTGCCTCTGCTGTTATTATTTTTCATTCGTTCTCGTCTCTAAATTTCAATTGTCACAGGCAAAGTGGGCATCATTTCGGGAGGGTGTCGTATTGACAGTAGTCTATCAGCGCTACAAAACTAGTTCAATGAATCGATTAAAAGGCGATCCGTGATTTTTTATAAAACCAAACCATGACGAACTTGAAAATTCCCTCGGCTTTGTTGATCAGCGGCATCCTTGTTGGACTGGGCTTGCTGGTTTGGTACTGGCCGCAGTTACCCGAAAACATTGCGACTCATTTCGACGAACACGGCTTGCCCAATGGTCTGCTGAGCAAGCCCACTGCGGTGATGCTCTCTGCCGGACTGGTTACGTTGCTGCCCCTGTTTTTTGTGGGGATCAGTGTGGTCATTCGCTGGATGCCCACGTCGACCATCAATTTGCCGAACCGCGAATATTGGCTGGCCCCTGAGCGGCGAGACGCTGCGATGGATGACTGGTTGGATGTTATGGTTTTCGGCGGCCATCACGATCTTCATGGTCGCTCTCAATCACCTGACGTTCATCGCCAACCGCGACGCTCAAACTCTCAAGATGTTTTGGTTCTGGTTAGCCCTCGGCGGGTTCCTACTCACCACCTTCTTCCTCATTGTGGCCATGCTCCGTCGTTTTTCGAGTCCACGAATTGAGAGCCAAAATCAACGCTCTCAGTAGATCCAATGTCCTTGGTTCAACGACATCTCGGTGTAGCATCTGAAGGATTCCAAGGGGACATTAAAATAGAAAGCCAGAAAGTGATGAGTTTTGGGGTCGAGGTAACGCAGTCCGATGACGACCTGTTTAATCCGTTCTTTGCCATAAAAAGCGACCAGATTCTTCCAGTCTTCCCATTGCCCTCGCGTCACGACCCTCTCGATGACATAGCTCGCATGTCTTTCCGGATCAACTTTGGTTGCATCAGTATCCCAAAACAACTTGGGGTCGATATTGAATGCAGGTACGGCGTCATCCATTTTCAAAAATTTCCGGTTGAGAGCTTAGTATGTTTCCGTTCTATGTTACAGCAAATCGCTCGTTCGCTTCAATAAGCTAATTCTCCTCAGACAGCCCCAGGGTGGGCTGGTAGAAAACTAGGGGGTACAACGGAAAGAGCCTACCAACCGGAAGGTCGCAGTATCTCTAAATGTTGGGAGGTGAGTGTTACACGTTCGTGGGGGAGGTGGGAGATGTCGAAATCGGTGGCGAATTGTTGGGCGGTGCGGGGGGTGGCGGTGGAGAGGCCACTCCAATGGGCTAACAGGCCGATAATACGTTCGGCTGGAACACCGGCCTCGCGGAGTTCCGAAAGTCGCGTGGCACCATGCCGCTTGGCCAGCCGCATGCCGTCTTCGCCGGCAACTAGTGGCAAATGCCAATAGGTGATTTTGTTGTTCATCCCCAACGCCTCGCGAATTAAAATCTGTCGCGCGGTGGAGGTTAACAAGTCGTTGCCACGCACGATGTCAGTGACTCCGGAAAAATCGTCGTCGAGATTGACGGCAAGTTGATAACTGGCGCAACCCTGTTTGGTGGCAACCAAAAAATCTCCAACCTCATCGAACACAGAAACCGATTGCGGGCCAAAAATTTGGTCGACGAATTCAACCGCGCGGTCGGATACTCGCAGTCGCCACGCCCATCCCGAATTCTTCAACTCGGAAAAATCAAACGCTTGCCGTTCAACCGGGCGACATGAACCGGGGTAACGCAATTCATGGTCCCCCGCATTGGGGGCACTGGCGATTCGAGCGGCGATTTGCGAGCGGGTACAGCGACAAGGGTAAATCGATCCATCGGCAGCCAAGCGCACCAAAGCCGCTTCATAGTCCGCCAACCGCCGCGTTTGATAATCGACCTCGGTATCCCAGTCGAGACCGAGCCATGCCAAATCGTCGAGTGCCTCTCGATCCGCTCCGGCCCTGACGCGCGGCGAGTCCAAATCGTCGATGCGCATCGCGATTTGCCAACCCCGCTGGCGAGCCAAAGCCCAATTGACGAGAAACGTGCGGGCGTTTCCCAAGTGCAGCCCGCCAGTAGGTGAGGGGGCGAGACGAGTCACACGCCGCTGGCTAGGCATTTTTCTTTTGCTCTTTGGCCCACGAATCCTTGAGCGTCACCGTTCGATTAAACACGAGTTGGGACTCAGTTGCGGATTTGTCGAGGCAAAAATAACCCAACCGCTCGAACTGATAGCGATCGCTCATCGTCGCGGTTGCCAAGACTGGTTCCAACTTCGCTCCTTTGACGACGACCAAAGAGTTAGGGTTCAAATCTTCCTTCCAATCCCGTTCTGGGCTGGGGTTCTCAGGCGGATCTAGCAGCAACGCTTCGTACAATCGGACTTCGGCATCGACCGCATGATTCGCGCTGACCCAGTGAATCGTCCCTTTGACCTTCCGTCCGTCGGGGGCCTTGCCGCCGCTCGTTTCGGGATCGTACGTGCAACGCAGTTCAACGACCTCGCCGGTTTGCGGGTCTTTGATCACTTCGTTGCACTTGATGAAATAGCCGTAACGAAGTCGGACTTCACCGCCGGGGACCAAGCGGAAGTAGCCTTTGGGGGGATTCTCCATGAAGTCCGAGCGTTCGATAAATAGTTCACGCCCAAAGGGGACTTGGCGAGTTCCCGCCTCGGGGTCTTCGGGGTTATTGATGAACTCTCGATTCTCGAATTCCCCTGCGGGATAGTTTTCGATCACAACTCTCAGGGGATCAAGAACGGCCATCACACGGGTTGCGGTCTTGTTTAAGTGCTCGCGAATTTCTTGTTCGAGCACGCCGTATTCGGTGAGGCTGTTGGCCTTGGTGACTCCAATCCTTGCACAAAAATTGCGAATCGATTCGGGCGTGTAGCCCCGCCGTCTGAGGCCAACGATGGTCGGCATTCTCGGATCGTCCCAACCGGCCACATTCCCTCCCCGCACCAACTCAAGCAGACGCCGTTTGCTCATCACCGTGTTGGTGAGATTTAATCGCGCGAATTCGATCTGTTGCGGATGATGAATCCCCAAATTCTCGACGAACCAATCGTACAGTGGGCGGTGTTGCTCGAACTCGAGGGTACAGATGGAGTGCGTGATCCCTTCGAGCGAATCGGTTTGGCCATGCGTCCAATCGTAGGTCGGGTAGATACACCACTTATCGCCCGTGCGGTGGTGGTGTGCGTGGCGAATGCGGTACATGGCCGGATCGCGAAGGTTCATGTTGCTGGCGGCCATATCGATTTTGGCACGCAGAGTTCGCGAGCCGTCGGGGAATTCGCCGTTTTTCATCCGCTCGAAAAGGTCTAGGTTTTCCTCAACAGAACGATTTCGGTAGGGGCTGTCTTGTCCCGGCTCGCTCCAGGGTCCGCGATATTGACCAACCTCGGCGGCTGTTAAATCGCACACGTAAGCCTTGCCGTCTCGAATCAGCTTCAAAGCGAACTCATACAACTGATCAAAAATGTCGGAGGCATATTTCACCTCGCCGTCCCACTCGAAACCGAGCCAACGTACGTCGTCCATGATCCCTTCGACATACTCCGTTTCTTCGGTCTCTGGGTTCGTGTCGTCAAACCGCAAATTGCACTTGCCTCCGTAATCGGCGGCGATCCCAAAGTTCAAACAAATCGATTTGGCATGCCCGATGTGCAGGTAGCCGTTGGGCTCTGGAGGAAATCGGGTATGAACGCGACCTTGGTTCTTACCGATGCTCAAGTCGTGGTCGATGATTTGGCGAATAAAGTCGGTTGATTTGGTTTCTTGGGACATCGTTTTCTTATTGGATAAAAATCTGGAGGCGGCTTAAAAAGCGTCTCGGGCTAATTGTGATGTTTCAAATGGTCGAGCAGTATGTGAATTCGGTTGATCGAGCGTTCCCTGCCAAGAATGGCCAACAAATCAAACACGCTCACTCCCCCCGCTTTCCCAGACAATGCCAGGCGCAAGGGGTTCATCAAATCGCCGTATTTGATCTGCAAGCCCTCAACAAAATCGTTCAGGCATTTTTCGAGATGCGCCGGGTCGAAGGGCTCACAGACATTGAGGACCTTGACGAATTCGGTCAAGCGATGACCGGCCTCCGAGTCTTTGACGACACGCTTTTCAAAAACCTTTTGGTCGATCACCAACTCTTCGTCCTTAACAAAAAACTCGTCGAATTTTAGGATGTCCCCGAACACGGCGAGGCGATCTCCCGCCGCCGCGACGACTTTTCCAACAAAATCAAGTGTCGATGGCGAATCGTCACCGACCAAATTCGCTCGCAATAAAAACGGCAACGCCCCAGAAACTTTTTCGTCGAGGGATAGCCGGTTCATGTAACGTTGCTGGAACGCCAACAACTTGGCTGGGTCAAAACTGGCTTCACTCTTGACGACGCGCTCGAGACTGAACTTCTCGATCATCTCCTCGCGACTGAACTCCTCAGTGTGATCATCCAGCGACCAACCAAGCAGGAGCAGATAATTTAGAATCGCTACGGGTAGGTAGCCGACCTGTTGGTAGAACTCGACGAGGACCGGGTTGAAGGTCTCCGGAGTCGTTTGCAGGCCGATTCTCCCGGCGATGAATTGAGCAGACTCGACGAGCGATTTGAAATCTTTGTTTTTGAGATACTGTTCGATCTTCCGCTTGCTCATCTTGGATTTGCTACCCGGCTCGGCCACGAACGGAATGTGACCGTATGTCGGCAGCGAGTATCCGAGAGCCTGGGCGATAAAAATTTGTCGGGGCGTATTGCTGAGGTGTTCGATTGCCCGGACGACGTGGGTAATTTGAAAGTCGAAATCATCGACAACGCTAGCCAGATGATAGAGACAAGTCCCATCGTTGCGTTGGATCACGTGGTCTTGTTCGCGGGCCCAATCGAAGGAGACGGGGCCACGAATGGCGTCGTGAAATTCGCAGGTCCCCTCGCGCGGCATTTTGAGCCGCACGATGGCCTTGCGTCCTTCGGCTTCGAACTCAGCGGCTTGGGCGTCGGTTTCGGCCATCCAGCGACGGCTGTAGATGAAGTCTCTTTTTTCCTGCTCGGCAGCAGTCCGCTCGGCAGTGGTTTCTTCGGGAGTTGCGTAGTCGCGGTAGGCGGCTCCGCAGGCCAGGAGTTGCTGGACCGCTTGGCGATAGCGGTCTTGGCGTTGCGATTGAAAATACGGAGCGTGCGGACCGCCGACGTCGGGGCCTTCGTCCCAGTCGATACCAAGCCAACGAAAACCGTCGAGGATTGGTTGTAAGGCTTCATCTTGGTTTCGAGCCAAATCGGTGTCATCAATTCGTAAGACAAATTGCCCGCCGGTTTGCCGCGATAATAGCCAATTGAACAGGGCAGTTCGCACGCCACCGATATGCAAATAACCCGTCGGGCTGGGGGCAAATCGAGTGCGAATTTTCATAGGAAAAAGTATCCTGACCAGATTGAAAAATTACCTAAGGGCCGCTGTTTGTCGCAGCTTCAATAGACTCGATTTTAAGTCGAACCCTGTGATGGCGGGAGGGGAGGGCAGGTTAGGCGGCGCGGCGGGTGGCGGCCTGTTGTTTGCGCATTTTACGACGTTCGGACTTCGATAACCGCATGTTTTCCGGCGACTCGGCTTCGTCGTCATCTTCTTCGTCGGATTGCGTCGCAACCGCCTGTCGCCCCTTAAGTTTACTGCTTAGCGGACCGCCGGAGGTGGATGGCGCTGAGCGTTTCGTTTCTGGGATTGTTCGGCCCAAGAGGGTTTGGGGCTTGCTTTCCGCGCTCTGCGACACCGACTCTTTATCGTCGCCTTCAACGTCGGAGTCTTCAGTCTCATCCAGCTCTTCTAAAGTCTCTGTAGTTTGAGCTTTTTTACCGCTCGACTTGGATGGCCGTTTTTTGGTCGTGGCACTTTTCGAACTTTTTGCCTTCGAAGCGGTCGCAACGGATTTCTTCTTTTTGCGTCTCGGGGCTGCCAAAGCCATCAAGCCGTTGGAGGTCAAGAATAAATTTCGAGCGTACACCACTAATGCCATAAACAATAAGGAATGTCCGATCCACAGAGTGTTCCCGAAGACGACTTCCGTTCGCTCCAAGCCGACCTCGACCAATTTCGATTCTACTTGAGGAAACTGCATCACAACCGCCAACACGTAGATCACCCATGCCGTGCAAACAAGAGTGAGCGTTCCTTTCGAAGCTCGGACCTCGACTAAGCCACGAAAAAAAATCCCGCCGATTGCCAACATCGTCACGCCGCTTCCCAAAAAGCTGTTGACTGCCGGTCGCGTCTCACCACTCCAAAGCATCGCCATCAAGCCGCCGACATCGATCACGCAGTGCAAACTGGCCAACAAAAGCACACCAGCAAATAGCAGCCAGACTCGATAGGTTCCTTGGTAGTCGTCTTGGCGGTGTTGCCGAATCGCGTAGATTTGCAAACTCGCGAGACAACAGGCCAGCATCAATAACGAAGAGCACCATGCCGACAAAGTCCCCGTGCCTACAAGGGCGAATCTCTGAGCCACCTCGGCGGGCGCGTTTTGAGTCAAAAAGTACCCCGCGTTGACCAAACCAATCACGGTCAATACCGCCACGATTAATAGCGTAACTGCCCAGGGGCGTTTTGGGATGAAATCCGTCGTGCGCAACTGGAATGTCCGAGAGGCTCGTCGGGCGTAGGCGTCGGCTGGAGCCTCCGAGGCCGAATTTCTTCTGCGACTAACCGATTCGATAGGAACCCGGCTCTCGGAAGAGTCGTCATCGTGCAAAGCACCATCAATAACGACTCGCCGTCGTCGTTGATCGTTTCTAGCCACTTGACGTTCCCCCGCAATCGCATTTTTTTAGAAAGCAAGCCTTGGCATTTGCTAGCAGCCAAGTTGCGTCGATAGAGATTCCCCAAGGATCTATTCGGCAATCGATCCAGTGCGAATTGAGCGATTACTCAAAATGGAACGGACAATCCGATTGCACCGCTCTAAAGAGCCAGTTCAAGCGCGTAAGTCCTGCCGCTTGGCAATCAATCCAGGATTTCTGAGACGATCCGGTTTTTGATTGAACCCAAACCCTCAATCGAGACCTCGACCTCGTCATTCGGCTTCAAAAACAGCGGAGGATTTCGTCCGGCTCCGACTCCAGCCGGTGTGCCCGTAAAAATTAGGTCACCCACGTCGAGCGTAAAGAATTGCGACAGATAACTGACCAAATCCGGAATTGGATAGATCAACAGATTGGTGTTGGCTTGTTGCATGGTGACTCCATTCAAGCGCAACTCGACATCTAGATTGCCGGGTTCTGAAATTTCGTCGGCCGTTGTGATCCACGGACCTACCGGTGCAAACGTGTCAAAACTTTTCCCAACGAGCCATTGGCCACCAGGTCGTCCCTTTTGCCAATCCCGAGCTGAGATATCATTCCCGCAGGTGTAGCCCAAGATATGGTCCATCGCAGCCTCTCGCGCGATGTGTTTTCCGGACCGACCAATGACGACAACAAGCTCCGCTTCGTAATCGACTTGGTTACTGATGGCGGGTAGCACGACATTGCCAAACGGTGCATTGAGTGCGTTTGGATATTTGCTAAAAACGATCGGAAGTTCGGGGACTTCTCCCCCCATTTCTGCTGCGTGATCCGCGTAATTTTTTCCGATGCAGATGATTTTCGGGGCCGGGACCGTTGGTGCCAGCAAAGCGACCGATTCCAACGATATTCGTTCGGCAGAGACGAATTCACGCTCAGTGGCAAGTTGGTCCAAAGCGAAATCCGCCGCCAAAAGTCCGACTTCTTGGTCATTGATAAGGTATCCCCAGCGGATCCCAGAAATATGGTTGATCTTAACGATTTTCATGGTTATTTCGAAATTAACGTGGGCAACTTGTTTGACGTCACTTATCGACCTCAATTGTAGTGCGAACATTGACATTAATGTGGCATGTCCTACACTTCCGGAAGGTGTGCGAATGCGCCAATTCTTGAGTTTTTGAATTGCCTTGCAGGATTTTTGGCAAAAACAAATGGACTCTGGCCTTAGCGGCATTTTGCGAACTCATCTGAATTGTTGACGCACTCCCGCACTTCAATGCGTCAACAATTTGACCCGTTATGCTCCTCTTCAAAATCTGATTTTTCATTTGCGGATAAATACTTAACATTTTTATGGTCGCGACCACATCCGAAACTACTCTCAAAACCGCTGGAGACATCCGGCGGGGCGAGGAATCACTTATGACAACAGTCGAAAATGTCAGCCAATACTTCTTCAACACCTTGTTGGAGAATTTTCCCGAGGGAGTGATCTTTGTTGATCATAGCTGTACGATTCGGATGTGGAATGCCGGGGCTCGGAATTTGACGGGTATCGGCTCGGCCGTTGTAGGGCGTCGCTTGGACCCGTCACTATTGAAACTCAAGGATATCGAGCGATTTCCGATCAGCGACTCAGCCAATCCGTTTGAAAACTGGCTCACTCAAGGAGTGGTGGGGACGCAGAAGTTCTTCATTTCAGGGCGGAGTGGTCGAGATGCCCAAGTCGAAGTCAGCTTTTATCCCGTTAGAGCCAAAGGGAGTCGGATGATTGGCGGGATCATTTTGGTCCGCGACACGAGCATTCAAGTCGAACTGCAACGCCAATTGAACGATTTGTACACGATCGCGACGGTTGACCCGCTGACTCAAGTCGCCAATCGGGCTGAGTTCGAACGCATTTTGGGGGAGTACATTCAAGCGCATCGTGCCGTAGGTTTACATTGCAGTATCGTGGTTTGCGACATTGACTTTTTCAAAAAAATTAACGACAAATTTGGCCACCACGTCGGCGACCAGGCCTTGGTCCGATTTGCGTCGATGCTGAAGCAGGTGACACGCCCTCATGACTTTATCGCTCGATTTGGGGGAGAAGAGTTTGTGATTTTGTGCGCTAATTGTAGCGAGACCACCGCCGCACAACGCGCTGAAGAAATTCGACGAGTCATCGAAACAACTCCGCAGAATATTCTTGAAGGCAAACCGATGACGGCAAGCTTTGGAGTCGCTGAACTCAATGCGGAAGATGATGCCACAAGTTTGTTTGTGCGAGCTGACCATGCGTTGCTAAACGCGAAGGCCTCGGGACGCAATTGCGTGATCCAGGCAACCTCATCGGTCCGCAGTGACGTAAAGGAGCAAAAATCACCTGACGAAAAAACCCCAAAAGCCAAAGATGTCGAATTGCTCCGGGCCTTATCCTATAGCCCCTTGGTATCCAAACAGTTTGCCACCTCGACGATCTTGCCTTTGTTTATAGAGCGGATGAAAAATACGGCTCTGGAGCTGAAAGCAAATGTGTTGGCCGCGACTGAAGGCTCGCTGTCAATGCTCATCAAAAGCGATGATGAAGCGTCGAATAACCGTCAGTGCGTGATGCATGTCGACATTGACATTGCAGAGATTGACAAAACATCATCTATTTACCGGTCTAATTCCGACCTAAACCTACTCGTTCGAATCGCTCTTCGCCCCAAAAAACGCCTGTTTGTCATGGGGGATCAAAAAAGTGCAGCAGAAGCAACTTTAAAGAGACTTTGCCAGTTCCTGTACCTTAACAACTCCGATGAGGTTGCACTCGACTCGCGATACGAAAACGATTCCGCGACGTAAATCGATCATCACGATGAATGGCGGTCATTGTCCAAGGCATTAAATTCCGGTATCTTAGGTCGGTCGGCTGTTGACGAGCAGCATTACCTATTTTTCAAGGAGATACCCATGCCCTACACGTTGCCTGAGTTGCCATACGCCCATGATTCTTTGGCCCCGCATATCGATTCCCGGACGATGGAAATCCATCATGGGAAACATCATCAAGCCTACATCAATAATGTTAACGCCGCGATCGCCGGTACCCCGTTTGACAACATGGAAGTTGAAAAACTCATCGCCGATTTGGCTGCAGTTCCTGAGAACATTCGCACCGTCGTTAGAAACAACGGCGGCGGGCACGCAAACCACGCCTTGTTTTGGACGATCATGGGCCCCAACGGTGGTGGCGACCCGGCAGGGGATTTAGGATCGGCGATTTCGCGCGACTTTGGAAGTTTCGAGGAATTCAAAAAGCAATTTTCGGACGCCGCGACGAAGCGATTTGGCAGCGGATGGGCTTGGCTCTCTTTTTCAAACGGCAAGCTCTTGGTTGAAAGCACTGCCAATCAGGACAGCCCGATTATGGAAGGCCGTATTCCATTGCTGGGAATCGATGTTTGGGAACATGCTTACTACCTAAATTACCAAAACCGTCGCCCTGACTACATCGCGGCGTTCTTCAATGTCATCAATTGGAATGCGGTTGCCGACCGATTAGCAGCGGCTTCGTAAGAAGTTGTTTTGCCCCCGTTTCGATATCTTCCAGTGTTTTTGTTTTCGATACTTTTTTTGCTGGCGGACGAACAATGCCTCTAAAAGCAGCCAAAAATCAACATCGACGGCACTTCTCAAGAGGGCCTTCAATTTCGCTCAACGAACACCGTCAATTTTTGGCGGTGTTTTTTTATTTGCTAGCCCTTTCGATATTGCCCTAACCGTTTGAGCCTCCTAGAATCCCGCCGCGATTTTGACGACAGGTGTCCGCCTTAGAAAATGAAGGTGCCTTGTTGCGATGTTGGTTCCAAGACGGTGAAGTATGAAAACCTCTCGAATGATTTGCGCGGCGTTACTGGTAAGTATGACGTTGGGATGCCAGTCCACCAATTTCAAAATGCCTTCGATGCCAAAAATGCCCAGTTTCGCCGATATGGCCGAGAATCGCCCTCGTTTGTTTGCGAAAAAGGACAAAGGCGAACTGCCTCCTCCATCTCGTCACTTCGACACAATCAAAAACGATGCTCAATTCGCTCGAAATGAATCCTTGGATATCGATACAGGAAAGCCGGTCCCGCCGAGTCAAGCGTCGCAGCCATTTGGTCAAACACCAAAAGAAGTCGCAAGCCAAGGAGATCGTTTTAAAACGCCTGATGTGGCAGGTTATGCAGAATCAAAAGGCCCCGGGATCCGTCAACCCTATCAATATGAAGGCGACAAACAAGATGGCGTGAAAGACGCAGCCAAGGCTCTCGCTGAAAACTGGAAGGGCTTAGACCGTATCGACAACATGCCCAATTCGCTGCCCGTCAGTTCCGGAGAATTCTCTTCTGAGTTCGCGGCCGCCAATCGCAAACCAGCGGAACTCCCTTCCGAGTTCTCCTTGCCCGGTATCGCTGCCTCAACCCCAAAGTCCAGCGACTTCGAGTTTCCAGGAACCTCACCTTCCAGTTCTGTGGCGATGAGCCAAGGCGTCTCCAATTCCTTTGCACCCGCTGCGCAACCAAATATGGGAACTGCGAACTTTGAAGGCCTTTCGCCTGCACCAAATGCCTCGGCCATGAATCCAACAAATTCATTTGCCGCTTCTCAAAACCAATTTGGCACATCCGGATCGCTTAATCCGATGGAAGGCACGAATCAGTTGTCGCCATTGAACGGCTCCTCGTCGCATCCTTTTGGAAACACGAACAGTTCTGAAATGCAATCAGGAAACGCCCCGAGTGCCGTTGAGTATCCTCGAACCGCACAAGCTGACAACACCTTTGATCGCGTTCTGTCACAATCCGGTATGGCTCAAGGCCAGCCTTCTGCGACGTCTAATTTCAACTCCTTCGGTTCGTCGAACGATAGCGGTAGTTCTTTGTTCGCGGCCAGTGGATCAAACCCTCCGGATCGTGTAGACCTCGGCCCGGTTACTAAGAACCAAAACTACATGGTGCAAAACCCTTTTGCCAACGAATCCCTTCCAGACCGACAAGACATTGCCGCGCAACCTAAGCCGCTTGAAGCCTCCCCATCCGCGATTCGCAGCGCAAGACTTCCCGATTCCCTGCGTACAAGCAGTGGTTATGCTCCTGGCAGTACCGGGCGAAGAACGGCTTTTTGATTAAGTCTGTCGAAGTTCCAGACGTTAATTCTGATCTGGCCGCAGTATGTCATTGTGGAATTGTATACACATTGAGTCGCCGTTCTACAAAAAATTGACGACAGATCAGGCCTATTGCGAGGAAACCACATTGCAAGAATCTGGCGATAACCTCAGCGAGCTGAAACTTCGTGACCGGATATCCCCGTTGTCGCTAAAGTTTTTCGAAACGCTTCCATCCACGAATCGCTACGTTCTAGATGAGGTTCGTCAAGGCAATTTCCATGATTCGGTAGTCGTGTTGGCACGTCTGCAAACCGCTGGTCGCGGGCGAAGAGAAAAACAATGGGAATCGGCGGCAGGAAATTTAGCGATGACTTATGGGTTTTCTGTAGACCTTTCGCTTAGTTCTATCGGAGACTTTTTGCCCCGACTGGCCATCGTCGCGGCAACCAAAGTCGTCGAGGCGATTCAATCGGTTGCCAATCTTCCGCAACTTAAAATAAAATGGCCGAATGACTTGGTTCTTAACGAGCGGAAGCTTGGCGGTTTGCTGATCGAAACAACTCCATTGGAACAATCGACTGTGGTTGCGATAGGCTTAGGGCTCAACGTCAACAAAGCAATCACCCTCCCCCCCGGCTTTGACCAACTACCTCCCGTCTCACTTACGGAGGTACTTGGCCATCCTACGGATTTAAATGGCCTCGTTGCGGCAATTGTGGGCCGATGGCAAGAATTAGATCATACCTTCGAAACGTGTTTGAATTCTTTTGATGGACTTACGGCGGGCTTGTGGCGATTGGGGGAAACCATGCTCGTGTTCGAGGGGGCAGACCAATATCAGGGCCAATTATTGGGCTTGAATCGGCTGGGAGGTCTGGATTTGAGCTTAGCAAACGGCGTCGTGAAGTCATTTACAACAGGCACTTTGCGGGCAATTTAAGAAATTCAAAAAAGATAGGGAATTTTTGCGAGCGCCACACTGGAAATTTTGCGGAGCAAACGCAACAATTAAGGCACGGGGGATCGGTTCTCAATTCAACGATTCCCCAGGACACAATGTTAAGAAAAAGGAACTGGTTATGCCATTATTTGAGATTGAAACGGACGCACACATCATCATTACTTGGGCTCAAAACGATGATGACGCCCAGGCGATGGCCAAGGACGCGTATCCAACCGAAAACGTGTTGAGAATGACTCGCCGCCCGCGAGATAGCTGGGTGATTTCGAAGGCCGTTTTGGGCATTACTGGCAAGACCGTTGACCCCTGTACGATTGCCCGCGACTGCCTTTCCAAAGCTTCCGGAGACAAAGTTCACGCGATCCGTTTGTACATGCACGAAACTGGGACAGACCTTGATCAAGCTCGTCGTGCAATCGAATCCAATATGGTCATGGGCTGGTAAATTCAACTCGTCACAGAAAGTCGCTCCCATTCGGATCGCTTTCAGAGACGATTGTATTTTTTGAGACTGCGGGAAACAAAAAAGGCTATTCCAAATGGAATAGCCTTTTTATTCAGCTCGTTTGAGAAACTTGACTACCTCGCAAGGCCAGCCGCAGCATTGCCACTGTTCCCTTCTCCAACAATCATGTCGTCATTGGCCGCAACCGTACTTTCTTTGCGGTACTTGAGAACACAATATTTATTTTCCGCAGTCGAAACTTGGTTGACGGGAAACGTGTCGTCTTGACTGAACGAAATCGTTAACACGCCCCCCGACAGCGAGTACAAAGCGCGAACAGTTTTCCCGGAATCAGCACCGCGATTGATGATGAAGTTTAGCTGGTAAGAACCCTCTTGGGCCAATGCAACGATTCCTCCCGACGAGAGACTTCCGGATTTTGCGTCAAACGTATTGCCGTTGATCTTCAAAGTCATTGAACCAGTGCTACTAGAGGGCACATTGGCGCCTGCCAAAGTTCCAGAGGCCACCGTCCAATCTCCGTTCAACTCTCCCATGTTTTGGGCGTTCACAAGAATTGGAAGACATGTCAAACAGCCGAATACCACCAAGATTTTTTTCATGGCACAACTCACAAAAAATGCGACTAACTGGAAACTGCACGCAAATTATGTTCGATGGCTTCGAAAAAATCAACCATTTAACTGCGGAAATCTCTAATACCAATGAAAAATCGACCAATTTCCTCTCATCTCTCCACGAATGCCCTGGGGAGATGTAAAATCCAAGCCGACAACGCATTCGACATCATTCCCGAAGTTCTAATCCCTTTATGCAGTCGTTAATTAGCTTAGACAACGTTTTCAAGCGATTCGGGGCCGTCGAGGTACTGCGCGGCGTAAATTTGGAAATTAATCCAGGCGTTACCGGACTGCTCGGCCCTAATGGTGCTGGGAAAAGCACTTTGATCAAAATGTTGTTAGGGCTTGTGAGTGCAGATCGGGGAAATGGTCAAGTATTAGGCTATCGATTAGGAACCCAAGGTCGGCAGTTGCGAGAAAAGGTCGGCTATGTTCCGGAGGAAGACTGCTACATCACCGGCCTTTCCGGGGTAGAAGCTGTACAGTTTGCGGCCTGCCTTGCCGGGCTTCCACAATTAGAGGCCCTTCGACGTGCTCACGAGATTTTGGATTTTTGTGGCATGAAACAAGAACGCTATCGAATGGTCGAAACATTTTCGACCGGCATGAGGCAGAAAATCAAATTCGCCTCGGCCATCGTTCATGACCCGCAATATTTGATTCTAGACGAGCCGACTTCCGGCCTTGACCCCGAAGAGCGAGAACAACTTCTCAACCGAGTTCGAACTCTGGCAACTGGACATGGGAAATCGGTCCTGCTCTCAACACATATTCTTCCCGATGTGCAACAAGTTTGCGATCAAGTCGTCATATTAGCCAAGGGTGAAATGCGGTTGAATGAGGCGTTTCACGTCCTGGATCGACCGACGTCACCAACCCTGACGGTTTCATTGTTGTCCGCCCCGGATGCGTTTGTTGACGCCGCACGCCGAAGTGGGTTGGAAGTTGTCGAATCCGCTCCCGGCCAACTTCGAGTTGCGGGCCAGGAAACTGATTTAAGCGAATCGATTTGGGCCATTGCAGAGAAAACCCAGTCCATCGTCCAATCGATTCGACCCGCAAAAAATTCCTTAGAAGAAATCTTTCTCTCAGCCGTCCAGGAGGCTCATCATGCCGATTTATGACGTCGGGTATCGTGAGTGGCTCGACGATAAGATTTCGTGTTGGTCGCGCTGCTTCATCATTGCTCAAACGGGAATCCGAATCACGCTCAAGTCAGTCTGGGTCAAACGAGTGACAATGGCGTGTTGGCTACCGATTTTTTATTGGGGCGTTGGATTCTTGGTGTTCGAGCGTCTCAACGACCAGCGTTTGTTTGATCGAGTTGATGGACTTCCTTCAGTCGAATCAACAGCCGCTTCTGATGTAACGGAATCTTTGATGGGGGAAATCGCAAATCAACGCCGCGAACTTATTCAGCAGCGTACCGCCAACGAATTAGAAAGGAACTTCAGCGCCTTTCCTTCAATTGATCGATTAGCCGAAGGGCTACGGAATACTGACCCAGGTCAAGTGCGACATACATTTTGGAGCTGGATGTTGATGACCTATTTTCGCTATCCGCAAGCCGCAGGGCTAGTCTTTTTGCTGGGATTCGTCACTCCGTCATTGATCTCCAAAGACGTTCGCTCTCGGGCCCTGGTGTTGTATTTTTCTCGACCAATTGGCCGTTTGGAGTATCTGCTCGGCAAATTCCTGGTCCCCACAGGATTCTTAATGGCAATCACTACGGCTCCTGCTTTAGTGCTCTACATCTTGGGAGTATTTTTGTCTCCCAGTTTTGAAGTCGTATGGTGGACTTGGGATATTCCGCTAAGGATTTTTTTGGCGACGGCCGTTGTCGTGCTTCCCACGGTGTCGTTGGCCCTCATGTTGTCAGCGATGACACAGGAGAGTCGCTTTGCAGCTTTTGCATGGTTCGCGATCTGGGCATTGGGTCATGGAGCATGGTTTGCCATTCAGATATCGGCGCTCGCACAGAACAACGTCAATGCCGAGTTGCAATCACGCCTGCAGGCATTTTCCCGCGTCTCGCTCTACAACATCTTGGGCGAGGCCCAGACTTGGGTCTTTGGATTCAGTTCGTTTTCTGAGGCTTGGGTTAGTCTGTTAATTCTGGCGCTACTTACATTTGGTTGTCAGATATTGCTGTTTCGGCGATTGTTTTCACTTCGGTAATTTTTCTCGAGTTTCCTGTGGCCGTTATTGAATTTGAAAACGTTACGAAACTTTACCGGACGGTGATCGGTGTCAACGATGTATCGATGTGTTTGAACGGCGGAGTGTACGGTCTGCTCGGCCCAAACGGTGCTGGGAAAACGACTCTGATCAATCTGATGCTCGGTCAATTGCGTCCCACGATAGGCCGAGTGCGATTGTTTGACGAAGAACCTTGGCGATCTGATCGCCCATTTCGGCAGGTAGGACTCTGTCCGGCCGTTGAAGTCCAATTGCCGCGCACGACGGCTCTGGAATGGGTCAGCTACCTTGTCCAAATGCATGGATTTGGTCGCGCGCGAGCTGTTAGTCTTGCCAAATCGGCCCTCGAATTAGTCAAGCTTGACCATGCCATGAACCGCCCCATTCGTGATTACTCTTTGGGGATGCGGCAACGCACGAAATTAGCACAAGCCATCGCGCATTCGCCGGAACTATTGATTTTGGATGAACCTTTCAACGGACTCGACCCAATTGCTCGCTTTGAAATGACCCAGTTTCTGTTGGACTGGGGGGCCAAGGGCAAGAGCCTGATCTTATCGAGCCACATTTTGCACGAAGTTGAAGCAGTTCGCCCAGCATTTTTGTTGATTTCTGGTGGTCGACTATTGGCGTCTGGGTCCCCGCAAGAAGTTCGGGAAATCATTTCCGAATCCCCCAATCGTTTGACGATAAAATCTTCAAACGTTCGCCAATTGGCCAGCGCTCTTGCAAACCACCCGGCAGTTGACGCGATTCAGATCGATGAGTCCGCCAATCAACTGGAAATCAGTTGTGGTTCTCCAAGGGCTTTACTCAAGGACTTGCCTCAACTCGCAAAGACTGCGGCTGCAACCGTTTCAGAACTTTACTCTTCCGACGAATCGCTTAAAGAGTTGTTTGCCACGCTATTGAAGTACCATCGAGGAGAAACTGGAATGTCCAAGTCCAAGTCAGTTGCAACGACCTCACCTCCCGAGCCTCAATCAAGCAAACACTGAATGAAAGAAAATTCCACAAAAAAGCACGGCAAAAAAAGTGTATTTTAGACTTGCGTGTTTTTTAGGCTTGGCCAAATCGGCATTTTTCGTGATCGACGACTTGTCGGACCTATTCGAGAAACCGAGTGAACTTTCGCGTTTAAATCCCTCAAGATTCGAACGCGCTCTCTTCACACACACTACTTCACGCGCGTCGTAAGGCATCGTCGTTACAATCCCCTTGGCGTCGGTCCGGGTCTTGACGTTACCGCCCCGGCTTCGTCCTATCCGCAGTTAATTATCGGATAATGTCGCTTTTGCGTGTTGCCACCAGCTAAACAAGAAATCATACCTTTCCTCATCCGTATGCCCGGTTTCAAGCCTGCGCAAGTCAAGATACCCTGGCGGGGAGATATTCTCCTGACTAACGATTAGCTTTGAGCCGTCATCACCCTCATCAAAAAATCGTATCCGAAACACCCTACCAGCACTCAAATCAAATTCATAAGTAATGTCTCCAATGAAAAATTCAATTGACTCCCAAAACTCACTCTCATCGTCCCATCCACTTACCCTTAATAAATATGCCATATGAATGACGTCACCAGTCGATAGGCGTATATCACCCGCTGATAAAACGTTTACAAATTGAATATGGCAAATATCTACGTTAGTTAGCATCCCCAATGAATTTGGGTCTTCCACTATCACAAAATACGGAATCAAATCCAAAATGCCCAACGGCTTACAGCTAGATCTCTGGTAGATAAACCCTGGGTGGTTTCCTTTGCGGTAAACAAATGGACCTGTAAATGAAAAGGCACCGCCATGCCTTCCTATGTGGTTTTCAATAAATACGTCTTCGCCTCCCACCATATGATCGTCATTTAAATTTGCCTTTCGCAAACCTCCTTGAACAAACAAAATGCAAAACAAAGCAACGCCAATTGCAATTATGATTGTGATGGTTGATTTCATGAGATTAGACATAAAAACATGGTTGCATTATCGTATCTGAAAAAGGGGTCGTATCTGAAAAAGGGGTCAGGTACCAAAAGCCGGAACGGCCCTGCGGGTGCTTTGCACTTTTGGAATCTGACCTCTTTTTCACTCGCTGGCGGCAGCAGTTGTAGTTGTGCAGCGTGACGCCACCGAGGCGGTCGGTGGTGCTGGGTAGGCGGTTCTGCGCGTCGTAAGCCATCGTCGTTACAATCCCCTTGGCGTCGGTTCGGGTCTTGACTTTACCCCCTTTATCATACGTCATACTGGTCGAATCGCCATACGTATCGGTTTGTGCTGTCATGCGCCCCAGTTCGTCGTAGACGGCGTAGGGTGTGTGAAGGGAACCGATTGCCGATCAAATTACCAATCACCCGTTCCGCTTCTATTACAAAAACGTTTGATTTGAGAAAAAATGGTTCCCGTAACACACCATCACAATGTCAGCCATTCACACTATCACCGCTTGAGAATTTTCTGGGAATTGGTGTGTTCCGTGAGCGACAACCTATCGAATCGATTCGAGAAGTCAAACGACCTTTCCAACTTAAATCCCTCAAGATTCGAACGCGCTCACTTCACACACCCTACTTCCCATCGTCGTTACAATCCCTTTGGCGTCGGTCTGGGTCTTGACGTTACCCCCTTTATCATACGTCATACTGGTCGAATCGCCAAACGTATCGGTCTGTGATGTCATCCGCCCCAGTTCGTCGTAGACCGCATCGTAGCCCACGCCGTTAGGGTCGCGGGCCGACAGGACATTTCCTGCCGCGTCGTAGGTCCTGGTCGAGATTTTGCCGAGTTGGTCGATGGTTTGCAGGGTCCGCCCCGCTCCGTCGGTGAGGGAACGGGTCGTGTACCCGTCCGCGTCTACCGAGCGGGTTTCGAGGACTTCTTAAACACGAAAGAATAAGCTCTTTGATTTTGACCGCTGAATTCGTAAACCGCCGTTTGCGATTAAGACCCTGATGCATGTCCCATTTGTTTTTTGCCTCTCTGGCACCTTAATGCTTCACTGATTCCATTCTTTCTCAAAATTATCAATTAAATTGAGCGTGTCGCGGAATTTATTGTCATATCTAATCTTTAAGGCCGGGTTGAACAGTCTCAATCTGACTATGCCTTGCGATGTTACGCGAGAATTTGACAAGTCAATAAACGATAAATCGCGGAGCACTAAAAGCTCATTGATAGCACTGTCCGAAACATTTGTGTTACTGATATCCAAATGTTTTACATGTCGAAAATTATGGAGCATGTCCACTTCCTCATCTCCAAATATCGAATCACTCAAATCAACGTACACAATATCTCTTAGTGGTTCGAAAACTATATTGCCGATAAATGTGCTTCGAAAAAGCGACCTGTTAGTTGGTGGCTCAGGGACTCCATTATTATCACAAAATGCCGAAGTTAAGGCGTTCCCATTAAAATTCCTGATTAACTTCAACTGAATTATCCTTTGGTTATTTCTTACCGCCCAATATCCGATTATAAAGGCCAGAACGGCAAAGATCAAAAAAAGTGTTTTCAATCGAAAGCGTAAAAGTTGTAACATTTTCATCCCTCAGCCCCACCGAAAGAGTTACGAATAACATTTGAGCCAAGTGCCAAGGTCTCCGTATTTCAAGTACTCCATTGCAAACCCACAACAATGGGTAATTTCCTCGCCAGAAACGCCATAAATTAACTTTTTGATTTGAGCTTTCTGGTCATCCGAACATGCGCAACAAGTGCTGTCGTAGTAAATGTAACTAACAGTAGCCGAAAGAGTCGGCCCGCTTATCTTTTGGGCACGTGCCCATTGATCATCGGTTGCTTGGTACCCGTTTCCAACGGGAAGCTTCCTTTCAGTAAAGCTTTTCCCATCGTTGCTGCGGAACCCTAGATTCTTTTCGGTTACTTCAAGTGCAAAACATACATTTCCTCCTTCAATTTTTCCAAGTTTCAAAGATACGGTATCTGTCAACCTAATGTTGTTGCTTCCAGCACGAACGTCATTGACGTCTAGAATTCTGAAATTGAACTTTTTCAGCGAGCATTGTTCTCCATTAGTTACAACAGCAATGATATTTACGTCATTTGTCTGCCAAGTTTGAAGTCCAGCCACAGCACCACCGCCCAGATTAAAATTTTGATTGATTTTGATTTCGTAGCCAAAATAACCGTCCAAATCGGGGCCAGATTTTACGGAGTGTTTCCATGTCAAGCCACCAGGATCCGTTCCATTCAACCCAAAATACCCACGATACAAGCTCATTCCATCCACATACCCCAGTGGGTCGCGTGTGATGAATCTTCCGGCGATGGGGTCGTAGAGGCGGGCGCGGAAGTGGTAGAGGTTAAAGTCGGGGTCCCACTCGCGACCGGTGTAGGTGTAGCGGTTGTTGTAGAGGCTGGTGGTGCGGAGGGTGCCGTTGGCGGCCATGATCGTTAGTTCGCCATGCGCGGTGTAGGCGTAGCGTTCGAGGATCGCGCCTGAATGGTTGGTCAGGGCGACAATCGAATATTGTTGGTTGCGGTGGTAGTAGGCGAGGCTGGTGCCAGAAGTTGGTAGCGTGCTGCCGGTTCCACCGTGACGGAGGATCGGTTCATCAATGTACGAGCCGTAGACGTATCGAAAACTCGGACTGCTGGCCGCAGCGCCACGTGCGTAGTCGGCGATGGTCTGTTGGCCGGACTGGACGAAGACGACGTTGC
Source organism: Pirellulaceae bacterium (assembly GCA_019636375.1). GTDB lineage: Bacteria > Planctomycetota > Planctomycetia > Pirellulales > Pirellulaceae > BJ22. Next base: position 1,417,979 of record JAHBXS010000001.1, read on the forward strand.
CCGATGGGCCGTTGCGGGCGACGCGGCGACCGAGGGCGTCGAATTCGTAAGTGACTTCTAAACTGGCTGGCGTCCCGTCGGTGTCGGCACCTATCAGGCGGTTGTCAAAGTCCCAACTTAGATTCAGCGCAGGAGCAACCAGACTTGCCGGACGCACCGTTTGGTTCCCCTTGGCGTCGTAAGTCAGTGTCCCAGAATTCGTGCCGGTGAACGACGTGAACTCATGCGCAGGGCCGTGGGTACGGGTTTGAGTCAGCGGACTGGAGCCCGTTTGATTGAACGTGTTCCAGTCGCCAACCAGCGAGAGGTTCCACGCTTGATTCTGGTTACTATCGCTGTGGTTCCATGTCGATGGTTTTTTGATACAGCTGTTAAAGTTGGCCGTATTATTCGACCCAATTGGGCCTCGGAAAAAATAGAATCGATGTCTCCCACCAGAAAATAATCGCGGGTCGTGCGCGAATGTTCCAGGTGTTTTCAAGGAGGAAACCATCGTTAAATCATTGATTGTGGTTTCGATTCTGAAACTTTTTCTGAAGCTCCGTCGTGATCGCTTGAAGTTCCTCTAGGCTTTTTTCAATGAGATCAGCCTCGCTCGCTTGGGGAACTCCCAGCAATTTTTGCAGCAAACGAATCGTCTCGATCTTGCCTTCGATCTTGCCTTCGATCTTGCCCTCGATCTTGCCCTCGATCTTGCCCTCGATCTTGCCCTCGATCTTCCCTTCATCGCGGGCCACATGGATGGCCCATTCATGGTCGCGAATGGCCTTTTCTCGGGCGTCGTACATCTCTTTGTCCTCTGTCTTTTCTGAAATCGAAATCAACTGTGTGCTGGCCAACTGAAACGCGGCCTCTGGAAATAATTCCAATAACCGTTCAGGTTCGTAGTTTTCGGCATGAATCAACCAGTACAACCAACGTTGCAAAGGGGTCGCTGTCCCCAACTCCGCCTCTGTCAAATTATACTTGCCCAACTCCAACGTGTGAATCGACAAAGTATCCGTTAATTCTCGCCCCGATTCTCGATCCGTCAAGGCGAACCGGTGATGGAGTTGTTCGGTATCAGTCCACAACGTCTCTTTTAGCAGGGCGATGACGACGACCGGTTTGAGTTCGGTGTAGGGGGTTCCGGAACGAAGTTGTCCCGCATACTCTTCGCATCCGTAAAACCCCAAACGTTGCACCAAACCCGGACGAACCGCAAGTTGAATCTCGATATCGTAAATCACCCCGTTTTGGTCGGTAGCTTTTACGTCCAAGATGGACAGTTTGTCTTGTTCGAAGTCTTGAAGGTTGAACGGGTTGAGGATCACGACATCGACGATCTGTACTGACGGACTGAGGATCGCATTGAGCAGGCTGATCAACGCCAATTTATTGGCTGGTGAGCCAAAAAATTTTTTTGAAGGCGAAATCGTTTAATGGGCGTATTCCAATGACCATTGCGACCTCATTTGGGGTAAAAATAATGCGGGCTCAGGAAAGCGGGACGGAAGAAATCCGGATTTTCAATCCTCATAATATTCCGCCCGGGATTGGTGTCACTCGCGTCATCATACCCCTAATTGGCCAAATCGCCAAACGTACCGGTCTGGGCTTTCATCCGCCCCAATTCGTCGTAGACCGCATCGTAGCCCACGCCGTTGGGGTCACGGGCGTTTCGAATCCCGCTGGCTTGCACAGCGGAAGTTTCGGTTTCTTGTTAAAAAGGCGGTGCCCGGCCCCCCAATTGTTTTTTGGTTTGGATTTGCCGGAGGCAAATCCAAACCAAAAAACAAAGAAAAGGAAATCGCGATAGCCTTGTGTAGCGAGAAACATAACAATCCACCGTGCGAGCCGGTGGTATTTCATTTTGAATCGTCGTCCAGTCGGACGGCCAATTTAGGGCCCGAAATTTCTGCGATAGGATTGTTGTGCCAAAGGCAGCGAACTGGCGAAGTTGGCGATTGCGGTAGTCGTATTCGTACTTGGTGATCACCCCGCGTGGGTCGATCAATTCGAGCAAGTGTAACCTTTCACGGCCTGATTAGACGCAGGGCTCAAGCCTGCGATTTTTTGAGGGCAATGAATGGAATCGGGAGCTAGAGTTCACCGGCTGATGTTTTTTTCCTGGGCAATATCATTCGGGTCGTGAACGGTTACCGATCAATTTCCCCGAGGCCTCTTTACTGGCGTCGGCGACGGTGGTCGTCGAGTTGAGGTAAGAACTGCGGACGTGGTTCAGGATGTCTTGATTGTTCACTTTTGCGAGGGAAACTATGTTATATTGTTTTTGAGAAAACCGAGCGTTCCCACAACAAACTTGATTCGCTCAAATGACAACACAAGTTTTTAGACCAACGAATTCGTTCAAAATGCATTGGGGAGCGTACTCTTGATGAACCTACTGATCGGAACCTGGGCAACGTTGACCTACGAGTTGAAACGTGCCCTGCAATTTCAAAGAATGGTGTATAGCTGCATCCTCGCCCTTTTTCCGCCGGTGATGATTTTTTTTCTGGGTTGGGGAGCGAAAATTTTAGCGGCACAACCTCGCGTTCAAGCAGAACCGATCGAAGTTCTATTTGATGCGCTGCCGGGTATTTTGATCATTCTCGTTGCCGTGGTCGGTTTGCTGTCTCTGCTGCTATGGGCAACCACCAACGTCAACTCCGAATTGGAAGGCAATAGTTGGATTTTCGTGGCGGTACGATCGCAAGGTAGACTTGCCATTTTACTGGGGAAATACTTGGCCTCGGCGTTTTTGGCGTTTGCGATTTGTGAAACGGCGATCTTGCTTAGTTTGCTGGTGATCATCCCAGGAGTTTTAGTTGACCCGACAAGTTTTTGGCTCTCCTTGACTGCGATCATTGCCATCGGATGCTTGGTCTATAGCGCAACACTTTCTTTGATCGGCGTCGTGTTTTATCGGCGTGCTCTGGTGATCGGGGCTGGCTACATCATCGTGTTTGAGTTGATCCTTCCCAACGTACCCTCCTTGATCTGCAACTTTACGGCTCGCAGGCACCTATTTGACTTGGGCATTCGCTGGATTGGGTGGTTTTTGCCGGGAGATGACAACATTTACCGATTGCAATATGGCTGGCACCCCTTGTGGATCAACTTGGCAGCATTGGCCGGGATAGCGATTTTCTCGCTACTGTTCTCCATGTATTGGATTCGCGGCAAGGAATACATTTCTGCCGAAGAAGCCTAGCCGTCGTTCGACGCAAATTCCTGAGCCGCACCGGGGGACAGCAACATCACCAAAGCAATCACGGCAACAATAAACCGGATAACATCGCCAATTCCGATTACTGCCAAAACTCCAGAAAACCAAAAACTCATACAATTGCACGGAATGAGAGCGAATATGGTTCCAGTCAACGCCATCGCGCGACTACGAACACGCAACAAGCTGAGTCCCGCGTTGAAAATCAAAACACATTGAATTAAGAGGACAACGACGATCAGCGTTGCAATCATAAAAGCAGTCCCAAAGGCTCCTTGGTTTAGTCTCATCGAATCGCGTGCCGGTCCCAACGACGGATCACTCATTATTACTTGCATCCCGATAATCGCGAACAAGATTAGCAAGAGAAGCCCCAGGAACTGCAATCCCGTAATTGCCATCAAAATCCCCCCCATGACTTGCGCCGTGGTTTTCATACCTGGGCTCATATAGCCCGAGGCTAGAGCGTAGTTCCCAACGCCGCCAACTGGCTTTAGAGGACTTGGGTGAGTCTGATACGAGGGGACCGCGTAGGGGTTTGATCCAGAAAGCGGGTGTGGGGCACCCAGCGGTGAAATTGGCGGGGGCGCTGATGATGGGCCCGAAGGGGAAAATGGGTCATGCGAAAATGGAGTAATTTCCGGAACTCCTGGCGATCCTTCGCCCCCTGGCTCAATAATCGTTGGCTCTATGAAATCGTCTCCCGCCAAGAAGTCTTCTTTCGGTTTATGGAGCGTTCCCCCTGAGAAAGTAACATCTTTTTCCAACGAGATGTCGAAGTCTTCCTCAAAAGTTGGTTTAGTCGCCGAACTTTCTGGCGTCCTGGGATTGATGTCTGGTGCGGGAGTGACTGCAGGGACTATAAAGACCGCTTTGCATTTTGGGCAGACCCCTTTTTTTCCGGCCAGCCGCAAATCTACCTTGAGGACCTTGAAACAACCTCCACAAGTGATCTTCCCCAACTGAGGCGCGGAATCGTCTTTTCCTGAATTTTGACTCATGGATTGAGCACCTGCCTCTTGTGATGAAGTCGATCAAACATCAAAAACCTACACTCGGAATAACAATCGTTTTCTTAACCAGAATTACCGATCAGTCCGCCAATTGCTGCATCCCTCTGGCCCCACCAAATTTCGCGTTTGAGCCCGGGCATTGGGCTGGTAGGAATCATTATAGTTAATCAATTAAGTCATGAGTAATAGGGGATTTTTCAAGTTCAGCCGCTCCCAAAAATTGCGGAACGAATCCTGGGTTCGCTTTTTGATGACGAGTTGCACCAGTCTATCGGGCTAAGATTCGATCCTCGTAAAATGCCGCGGACGATTTCCGTTTACCATCTTGGATAAACCCACGCCATTTAATCCCTGATTCGGATAGATGAATAAACACGGCGCCAACATTCCCCGTCGCCAATACCTCGGCACCCGATTCGCAATACAGATCAAATACCTGCGGCTTAACTCTCGATTTTAGGCCACTGATCACCACCAACTTGGGACGACTCCAGCGGGTGTAGGCAATCGGCTGACTCCCCATGCTCCCGTGATGCGGAGCAAGGGTAACATCTACTGGCTGAGTCGGCGTTTGCAGAATTTTCCATAGCCCCGGCGGCTCGATGTCACCTGGAAGGAGTAGGCGCCGCCCAAAGGCCTGTACCTCTAAAACCAAACTGTCAGAATTGTTCGAACCGGGTTTGGGATAGGCTGCTGGGCCGAGAACTTGTAATCGCTGGGCGTCTCCCAATTCCAACTCCATGCCTCGCGTCAATAGCTGGATTTCGTGAAACTTGCTCAACAGCGTGTTTTGAAACTTCTCGATCGTCGCACCTTTCGCGTCAAATACATTGGGCGAGACAAAAATTTGGTTCACAGAGAATTGTTTGAATAGAATTGGCAAGGCATTGTAATGATCAACATCGGCATGGCTTACAAAGACTGCGTGGAGATGGTTAATCCCCCGGGAACGGAGTACCGAAGCAATACGTCTCGCCCCTCCATGCGCAGACCCTGCACTCCCAGCATCAAACAATAGATTCTTTCCCTCCGACGTCTGCACCAACACAGCGGTACCGTGGCCAACATCAATCACGACGACTTCCACCCCTTGCCGCTCGCCATTTCTTTGCCGTTCGACCCAAGCGGCTGGCCCCAGCCAAGCGATTCCCACCCAGGCAACCAGCCAAAAACTTATTCTTCGCAAGTTCCAAAATTTCGGAAACCGAATTCCCAACAGCAGATAGATGCCATAAAAAACGAGGACACTTGCACTCGTTGGCCCCGTCAACCACCAGTGCCCCCAAGTAAAACGACTACCTGTCCCAACCACTTGTTGAATTGACCAAAGACTTAAGTCACAAATCCATGCCCCCAGCGCTGCAAGCGGTCCAAACCACTCGCCAAACACCATCACCATCAAACCACCAAATAACGAAAAACTCATCGGCAACAACACCAACGGATTCGCCAGCACTCCCATCGGCACCACCAAATTAAAATAGTGTGCCGTCAATGGCAGCGTGGTCAACGTCAACACCAAGCTCACCCATAACGCCTGACCGCACCACAATCCAATCGCTTGACAACGTTGAACACCCCACGGACGAGTCTGTTGAATTAGCCGGTCGACTGGATCAGATTCCGCTTCCGGCATGCGCAAAATACCCAATGAGAACACCGCCAAAAACGAAAACTGCGGACCGATTGAAAACAAATCGGTCGGGTTGAGGGCGAGCACCGCCAAACCTGCCAAACACAGGCTGTTGATTGAAAATGCACCGCGACCCAACAGTCGCCCGCAACACATCATGATGATCAACAACGCCGCTCGACTCACCGGCGGACGAAATTCAACCAACCAGGCGTAGAAAAACACTAGCCCAATCACAATCAGGTATCGTAGCAAACGAGAAATTGGCAAGAACTTCGAAAACCACAAAACAACTCCGGCCAGGATTCCCAGATGCAAGCCTGAAATCGCCAACAAATGCACTGTCCCGGTCAACATGAATTGATCACGCTCCGTGGTCGCAAGTTGCTCGCGGTTGCCCAGCAAAATCGCCGACGCAAACCCAGCTCGTTCACTCGGCAGACGTTCCCAAAGCAATTGATCCAAGCGACCGCGCATTTGGCTACGAATTGCCTTAAAGCCCCAAGTTTGTCGATCCAGCTGGGTAATCGCGTCGGAATTTTCGCAATACAGCCAAGCCAAAATTCGTCGCGCTCGATAACGGCTTCGAAAATCGAACTCGCCGGGATTGCGTGGCTCGCCGCACGGTTTGAAAATCCCAAATATTTGCAGACGTTCGCCGGCTTTAATCCGAACCCGTTGTTTGACCAACACGATCAATCGTCCGCCACATGGAACCCACTCGTCATTTACGCGTACAGATTCAGCCCGCAATTCAACAAGGGTCTTCTCGGCCAAGGCGTCATAGGTCATTGGCGTTTCAGCGTCGGGCGCCAAATAGCGAGATTCCGTCTCCGTGACGCCAATCAACGCCAGCGGTCCGCCGTCTTGCTCGACCCAGTGGCTGACTTCATTGGCCGGATACACAAACCAATAAAGATGATGCCAAGCTCCCCCAACAGCACCTGCAATCATCAGAATTGCCGCAGCACCGATTCCCCAGCGGTTCAACTTATGAGCAACCAGCCAAGAAATGCAAAAACATATCCCAAGCCCTGACCAAATCGGCAGACCAACTTCGAGATGGCGATCAACGATCACGCCGCCGGCAACCGCCAGCAACAACCATAGACATGGCTGACGCTTCATTTTGCTGTCCACCACAATGACGGGTAAATTTCAAGACGACGAACATGGTAAGGAAATTTCGCTCGTCATCGCCAGTCAATGTAACCGACAACTCGGTCAATGAACATCAGAGGGAACCGCTAACAGTCCCACTGCGCATTAAAAAAAGTCACGTCATGTCGCTCCATCGCCATGACGTGACTTCTATCCTGAAACGAGACAATCCGTGTCCCGTCCTCCCGGTTAAGGGCAGTCCGTTTTTATATCGACAACGGCAAGCGCGGGACAAAATGGTAATCCTGAATCTTCATCGTTTTTTGCAATAAAAACGTAAAAAAGTGCCAGCAAAAATGACCCAACCCGCCAAAAAACCTATACCGTTCGATTTTTGCCAGTCGTCGCAAACCGACTGCCTCGAATTTATTTCCTAGTGTAAAGCTCGACGAAAACCGGCACAAAACCGGGATTAGATTGAATTCGGGTCTCCAAAGTGTAGCCCCGCGAGGCAAATCCATGACGCAGTTCGTTCAAAATCTCGTCATGCAGCGAGCCCAACGGTTCACAACGCATCACCAAAAAAGCCTTTTCAGCCCGCAAGATGTCGTCGTAATCTTTTGGCAAAAAACGGGGGCCCTGAAGTGTCGCCCGCGGTTTCACCTCGGCAATTGCATCCGGTGAACCTGAGGAAAAACGAGCTAACGGAAATACTAACTCTCTTGAAATCAATTCGTTCATATGACCGGTGTTGCTCGAAAGTCGAGCGTCTTCTAACACATTTCCACATAGCAGAACAATTGCCGGACCATTTTCACCGGGAGCCTTTTCGAAAATTTCCCTTGCGAATTCCCAGTCTTCGGCTCGCCATTGCCTTACGGCTCCCGTCAATGTTGCCTCGATACTCCAATTCGGCTCTTTGTTCCAAGTTGTTTTGCCATGATGCCAAACCGGCTGAGAAAGGATCAAAAGACCAAACGCTGCAAGCCCTATCAACCCAACCCGGGCTATAAGATTTTTTAATCGGGCCAGCAACAATCCCCAACCCAAAAAAATCAACGGCAAAAACACCATCGCATATCGAACCGAGGCCACTGGAAAAATACCGCCTTGGTGGCAGACCAAGATCCCAACAACTCCACCCCAGCCGAAGGCCGTCAAAATGAGTGCCGACACATTGGGGCCAGGAGTTTTCCTCGTTTTAAGAAACAAAAACGCGATTCCGCTTGGAACTACTAGCCACAATCCAAGCCAACCGGCCCAAACTAACAATCCCGGCAAATCAGCAGTCACCGACCACGCTTGCCGATGTTCCATCGTCCCTCGAAGTCCGAACAACCACAATGCCGAAAGAAGACTTCCGACAACGACCGCGGGCCAAGGACTCAGCAATAGCGTCGTGCCGCGATCTGCACTTCGACCTATCAAAAAAAGAACACTTATCGATACTTGGATGAATAACAACACAAATCCAACCGGATGGATCGCAACCACCATCGTCGTCAACAACAAACCGCCAATCATGTATTTCCATGAGACGGACCACCCCAGTAACGTCCTTTGAATCCCGGCAACCAACCAAACCGACTGCAGAAAGCCGACAAGCATCAACAAGGCATAAGGTCTGGCCTCGCTCGCGTAAAAGGCGATCGGGCTGACGGCCGCGAATATCCCGCTCGTCGCAAATGCGACAAGCCAATCGCCTGTCCATCTCCCGATAACAAAAGCAGTCGCCAATACGGTCAAAGATATCGAAACCAACGAGATGAACCGCAAGCCGAGCGCCGAATTACCCGCCGACTGGACAACAATCCATTCCAGCCAAAAATACATCGGCGTCTGATTCCAGCGCAGCGACCTGCCGAAGATTTCTCCAAATCGTCCCGATACGAGCCAATCGGTATGCAATTCATCTAACCACAGCGGGTCCGCCGCGGCGAGCAAACACCAGGCCCTTATCAGCAAATACGCAAATATCAGATACGCCAAACCGGCCACCAGAACGAGCCACTTTTCGGCGGGGATTCGCTCTACACCATTGGCCCTTTTCTCATTCGACAATGGCTGACTTGCGGGCGAAATTTTGGGCAAAAAGGACATTTTCGATTCCGACACCCACCAAATTTGTCTTGATGCGGTAGGTGGCCTCTTCGTCGAGTTCATCATACTTGGTCACCACCAGAGCCGAGGTAGCCAAGGAACTGTTCCCACTCAACTCGGAAATTAGTTGTTGCGGCGTGCCGACATCGATCAATACTCTATCAAAATTTCGGTGAACCGTCGCAACGAGCGATGCCAAATGATCAAAAATAAACGGCTGCCAAATCGTCCGCAGTCTCAAAGGCTGCAAGGCCGCAAAGGCAATTCCAGTTGCTGCATCTCGAACACAACCTTGCTCCAAAAAATTCATCTCGCGAGTTACCGTGACCCACGACCGATTTTCGTGCAACCCCAACGCCTTGGTGACCCCCACCGCGTGAATGTCGGCATCGACGACCAAAACTCGCTCTTCAGCGGCCGCATACCACCGCGCGAGTGCCATTGTGATGGTACTTGACCCACACCCTCGGGTCTTGCTCGCGATCACGGTTTCATTGGCGGACCCGGTTGTATGCTCGCGAATCACTTCCGCCAAACGCTGTACCGTGGCGGTCCCCAATAACAACATTTTTTCAACAATTTCTGGCCAAACTCCGATTTCAACCTGACGAATGTCAGGAACTTGTTGCGTTCCCGTTTCAATCCGATTTCTTGGAAACGCTCGTTGCAATAAACCAGTTAGCGGAACTGAGGCGTCTTCCAATTGCGATGTTACCGCTTCAGGTTGGCCAACAGAGCTTTGATTGGTCGCTTGGTCGGCAACTCGAAAATGTGGAGTGGGTATCCCAGTGAAGGTCAATGGTTCATCGAAATTTGTGACCGCTCGAAAGATTCTCTCGGTATGGTCTGTGTTTACCGCACTTGCAGGGTAAGGCTTTGGTTCGTTTTTCAAGGAAACTTGTTGGGGCTTCAGATGCAATCCAAATGGATCTTTTCCCGTCGTCTTGCTCTCTTGCATGTTGACGGCATTTTCGGCTTTTGGTTTGGCTGAAGAATTTTCAGATACTCGCTTCTCTTGCCCCCCCTGCAATTGACCATGCTCTCTCATCTGCTGGGCCTCGGCGGCAAGCTGAGCTATCATCTGCCGGCTCAAATGAGTCGCCGCTGGCTGGTCATGCTTTTGGTCGAGCCTCGCGAATTTAAAGTGTGGACTGGCAACCCCTTCGATCAGTTCTTCCAAACGATCGTCATGCACGTTGGATTGGAAAACCGGAACGGCTGTTTGAGGGCGAGTTTCGAGCGTGTTAATGATCTGGTTCATGGGTGCCTTTCGCAAAAAACTCTGGGCTCGGAAAGAGACTGCGGAGTATCAGCATTGAATCGGCTTCCCAAAAGTCGCCTCTTAAACGGGGACTCGGCAAATCCCTGCGGTTAGTCAAAGTCAACCAGCATAACCGGCCAAGTTTACCAGAAGGCCCTCAAAACAAGGTTCTGATTTGAAGAAGGGCACCCAAGTTGTTATGCTATAGGGTTTGTAAACAATCCGGCCAAAACTCTCGTTCAATTGCCTTTGAACACCTTTAAGAGCAACGGTCGAGATGCTGGGCCGATGAACGGTTAGGCAAGATTTAACTTATTTCAAGGGTATTGCGTTGACGATCGTACAGCCTTCTTCGCGAACTGAGCTGATTCAAGAACGACTTTCCGACACCATTCTCGTCCTCGATGGTGCGATGGGAACGATGGTCCAGGCCCTGAAACTCGACGAAATGGGGGTCCGTGGCGAAAGATTCCGCGATCACAACAAAGACCTCGCAAACTTCTGCGATATTCTCTGCCTGACCCATCCCGAAAAAGTTACGGGAATTCATCTGAAATACCTGGAGTCGGGTGCTGACATCATCGAGACCAACACATTCGGCGCCAGCCTTGTCGGTATGGAAGAATTCTCGCTTGACCCCTCCTTGGTTCGCGAGATTAATTTTGCCGCTGTCGAGTGCGCTCGACGAGCCATTGAGGAGATCGAATCTCGCATCCCCGGCCGTCCCCGTTTTATTGCCGGGTCAATTGGCCCTACGACCAAACAGACGGCGATTAGCACCAAGGTCGAAGACGCCTCCTATCGGAATACTTCCTTCGCCGAAATGGAAGGCTCTTATTACGAACAAGTCAAGTCGCTATGCGAAGCGGGAGTCGATCTTCTCTTGCCAGAAACGGTCATCGATACTTTGAACCTGAAGGCTTGCTTGTTCGCCATTGCTCGTTACTTCCAAGACTCCGGCAAACAAATTCCCGTGATGGTCTCGGCAACCTTTGATCGCTCAGGAGGAACGTTTGTTTCTGGGCAATCGGTCGAAGCCTTTTGGAATGCCGTCTCGCATTTCCCCATGCTCAGCGTCGGGATCAACTGCGCTCTTGGCCCGGAATTGATGCGTCCCTTCGTTGAGGAACTTTCCAAAATCGCACCCGTTAACATTAGTTGCCATCCCAACGCCGGACTCCCCAATGAAATGGGGGTCTACGACATGACCCCGGCGGCGATGGCCGACCATCTCGCTGAATTTGTCGAAAACGGTTGGGTTAATATCATTGGCGGTTGCTGCGGAACAACTCCCGATCATATTCGTGCGATCAACGACCGCATCAATCTCCGCAATTCTCGAGGTCGTGTCGCGGTCCCTCCGCTCACACGACTCAGCGGCACACAACCTCTCACCCTCCGCCCCGATGCAAACTTTTTGATGATCGGTGAACGAACTAACGTGACCGGCTCCAAAGCCTTCGCCCGCCTCATCCGCGAAGACAAATTCGAAGAGGCCGTCGAGGTCGCTCGTCAGCAAGTCGCCGGAGGAGCCGCCGTCATCGACATCAACATGGACGACGCCCTCCTCGACGGTGAAGAAGCCATGACCAAGTTCCTCCGCTTAATCGCCGGGGAAACCGACATCGCTAGTGTCCCAGTGATGATCGATAGCAGCAAATGGACGGTGATTGAGGCCGGATTGCAAAACACTCAAGGCAAGTCAATCGTCAATTCGATCAGCCTCAAAGATGGCGAACAAGAATTCCTCCACCGCGCTCGACTCGTTCGCCAATACGGTGCTGCGGCTGTTGTGATGGCGTTCGACGAAGAAGGCCAGGCGGTCGAAATCGACGACAAAGTCCGCATTTGCAAACGAGCCTATGATCTGCTCGTCGATGTCGTGGGCTTTGATCCTCAAGACATTATCTTCGACCCCAATATTCTTACCGTTGCCACCGGTATCGAAGAGCACAACCGCTACGCCATTAACTTCATCGAGGCCACTCGGCAAATCAAAGAGGTCTGCCCCGGAGCCAAGATCAGCGGCGGCGTCAGTAATATTTCCTTCAGCTTCCGAGGAAACGATCTCGTTCGCGAAGCGATGCACTCGGCGTTTCTCTTCCATGCCATCAAGGCCGGAATGGATATGGGGATTGTCAACGCCGGACAACTCGCCATCTACGAAGAAATTCCCGCTGAGCTTCTCGAACTGGTTGAAGACGTCCTCTTCGACCGCCGACCCGACGCGACCGACCGCCTCATCAACTACGCGGAACAGATCAAAGGCTCCGGCGGCAAGAAGAAAACCGAAGACCTCGCTTGGCGTGAAACCACGGTGCAAAAACGAATCGAATACGCCCTGATTAAAGGGATCGACCGCTTCATCGAGACCGACGTGGAGGAAGCTCGCCAACATTACGACCGCTGCCTGCAAATCATCGAAGGCCCCATGATGGACGGCATGTCCGTGGTCGGTGATCTCTTCGGAGCGGGGAAAATGTTCCTCCCCCAAGTCGTCAAAAGTGCCCGCGTGATGAAAAAAGCGGTCGCCTATTTACTCCCCTTCATGGAGGAAGAAAAAGCTCAGGCTGGAATCACGAGCCAATCCTTCCGAGGCAAAATCCTTTTGGCAACCGTCAAAGGGGACGTCCATGATATCGGGAAAAATATTGTCGGCGTTGTCCTCGGCTGCAACAATTACCAAATCATCGACCTAGGCGTGATGGTCTCCGCCGAAAAAATTCTTGAAACTGCGGTGAAAGAAGGTGTCGATATCATCGGACTCTCAGGGTTGATCACCCCCAGCCTGGATGAAATGGTTTACGTCGCCAAAGAAATGAATCGCCGAGGCATGAATCTCCCCTTATTGATCGGTGGAGCGACGACAAGTGACAAACATACGGCCGTGAAAATCGCGCCTGTGTATCAACACCCCGTGGTTCATGTACTCGATGCCTCTCGTAGTGTCGGGGTCGTCGATCGCTTGATGAGTCCTGACTTGCGACCACAACTTTTGACCGAAAATCGTGAACTCCAGGCTCGATTGGTCGAAAGCTACGAAGCTCGACAATTGTCGCTGATCCCCTACCAAGAGGCCCTCGAAAAACGATTCACTTGTGATTGGAGCACAGTCGATATCCCTAAACCAAGATTTACCGGACGACGAATCATCACAGAGCTGCCGCTGGAAAAACTGATTCGCTTCATCGACTGGTCACCATTTTTTATGTCGTGGGACCTGCACGGCAAATACCCACAAATCCTTGATGACGAAGTGGTCGGGAAACAGGCCCGCGAATTATTCAACGACGCACAAACCGTCCTCCGCGATTTGGTTTCCAACAAACGCATCACCGCTCATGGCGTCTACGGCTTCTGGCCTGCGGCCAGCGAAAACGACGACATTGTCGTTTATTCCGACGAGTCGCGGACCACCGAACTTTGCCGCTTGTTTATGTTGCGACAACAATGGCAACGCCAAGGCCAAACCATGTTCCGCTCGCTCGCCGACTTTATCGCTCCCCGTTCGGTGGACCGCAAAGACTACATTGGGGCCTTTGCGGTCTCGGCTGGTTTTGGAGCCGACGAACTCGCGGCGCAATACGAAACCCAAAATGACGACTACACATCGATCATGATCAAGGCCCTGGCGGATCGTTTGGCCGAAGCTTTCGCCGAATACTTGCATCATCAAGCCCGCCTCGATTGTGGGTTCGGCCGCGAGGAAAACCTTTCGCGCGAGCAACTTCTCAAAGAAGAGTACCGTGGTATCCGCCCCGCCGTGGGCTATCCTGCCTGCCCCGACCACTCGGAAAAAACGAATCTCTGGAATCTCCTCGATCCGCTCGGCACGGTAGGTATTTCCCTGACAGAGTCTTACGCGATGTGGCCGGGTGCCAGTGTCAGCGGCTGGTATTTCTCGCACCCCGACAGTCGCTACTTCTCGATCCCCAAGATCGGTCGCGATCAATTAGAAGACTATGCCAAACGCAAAGGCCAACCGCTAGATGTGGTCGAACGCTGGTTGTCTCCGGTGTTGTAATCAGTCGTTGACATTGATCCGTATGTGCTTCCGACCGTAGAATCCATCGTGTCTTGCGATTCCAACGTCGTTACCATGCGGGCAAAAAAATTCTGAACCTTTTCCGAGAAAGTACGTCTTAAACTACAAACTCCACTCAGCGGCCATTTTCTACCCCAACTACGGGGCGCCGCAACACAGACTTTTCGCATTAACACCCCCTTTCTCGGCAAGATGATCCCTCATTTCTAGTGGGAAAATTCGCGAGATTGAGCCACATCTTGAACGATTGACGTTTCTGGCATACCGCTACTGCAACCAAGCTCGGTGTTGGTTTAAAGAGAACCATCGCTTGATCTGTGACTAGGAACCCATGACTTTTAAAGGTACACTAAATCCATGAATTCAGAACAACTATTCCCCGCTGACGATGATCTTTCCGACGAGCAATACGCGAAAATTCGCGAGGAAAAAAAGGCTCGCCGCCAACTCCTCGAACCCAAGATCATCGCCCTCGTCAATGATCCCAGCTACAAACCGTGCAAACCACGCCAAATCGCCGAACGCTTGGGTCTCGGCGACGATCAAAATTCTGACGTTCGACGGACGGTCAAGAAGCTTATTAAGGAAGGCCGCCTCAAGTTCGGTCCTAAACATCGAGTTCACCCAGTTAAAACTCAATCTGAAGTCGCCAACTCTTCAACGCCAAGTTCGAATTTTGACGACAAGCCTATTGCCAAAGTTAAACTTAAGCGCAACGAGGTGATCGGCGTCTATCGCAAGACCAGTCGGGCCTTCGGGTTCGTAACCCCCTCTGATTATTTCGGTGGTGACCGTGCCCAAGACATTTTCATCCCACCCCGCAAGGAACTCGATGCCTCCGACGGCGATACCGTGCGAGTCCGCGTCAATCGCGAACGGCGAACTGATCGCTCTAACGGACGAGTTCTCGAAGTCCTCAAACGAAGCACCCACACGTTCGTCGGCACTTACTCCGAACGGGGCGTCCAAGGGATCGTCACCGTCGACGGTGAACAGTTTGATTCGCCAATCTGGGTTGGGGATGCCAAGGCCAAGAATTGTCGCCCCGGCGATAAAGTCATCATCGATATGGTTCACTTCCCCACGCCGCACCAAGCGGGTGAGGCGGTCATCGTCGAGGTACTCGGCCCACGCGGCACGCCAGGTGTTGATACACAAACCATCATCGCCGAGTTCGGACTCCCTGGCGAATTTCCCCGAGCGGCCATGCAGGAGGCACATCGCCAAGCAGAATTGTTCGACGACGAAGATTTCTCCGGTCGAACGGACTTCACCAAAAAAACCATCGTCACCATCGACCCTAAAACCGCTCGCGATTTTGATGACGCGATCTCCCTTGAACGTCTCGACAACGGAAACTGGGAACTCGGCGTCCATATCGCCGACGTGGCCCATTTTGTTCAACCAGGTACGGCCCTCGACGACGAAGCCTACCAGCGCGGGAACAGCATCTACCTTCCCGACAAAGTCATCCCGATGCTCCCCGAAATCATCTCCAACAACCTCGCCAGCCTCCAACCTCGCCGCAACCGTTACACAATGAGTGTGCTGATGGAGGTGACGCCCGAGGGTGAAGTCCGCCACACCGAATGGCATCGCGGGGTCATCAAAAGCCAATACCGCTTCACTTACGAAGAAATCGACGACTATCTCGCCGACGACCAACCCTGGCGCGAACGCCTCACCACCGGAGTCTTCGAACTCGTGCGCAATATGCACTCGCTCGCGATGCCAATGCGAAAACGACGGATGCGTCGTGGCTCAATCGATTTGATTCTCCCCGAGGTCTCCATCGATCTCGACGATGATGGTCGAGTTGCCGGAGCGCATGTTGAAGAATACACAGAAAGCCATCAGGTCATTGAGGAATTCATGTTGGCCGCCAACGAAGCGGTCGCACAAAAACTTAATGATCTAGAACTTTTTTACATGCGGCGGATTCATGAGTCCCCCTCCGAAAAGAAACTTCGCGATCTCACTGAATTCGTCCGGCATTTGGGAATCTCCTGCGAAAGCCTAGAAAGCCGATTCGAGATCAAACGGATCGTGGCCCTTTCCGCCGATATGCCCGAACGAGCGGCGATACATTTTGCGGTTCTCCGCAGTATGCAAAAAGCGATCTACAGTCCCAAGGAAGTCGGCCACTACGCCCTGGCCAGTAAAAACTACTGCCACTTCACCTCCCCCATTCGTCGCTATCCCGACCTGATCATCCACCGCATGGTGGCTGACTTAATCAACGGCAAAAAACCGAAATCCAATTTCGAGCAACTCGAAAAATGGGGCCAGCATTGCAGCGCCAACGAACAACGAGCCGAACAAGCAGAACGGGAACTCATCAAACTGAAACTCCTCAACTTCTTGGCCGACCGTATCGGCAGCAAACTTCCAGGAGTCATCACAGGCGTCGAGGCATTTGGAGTCTTCGTGCAAGGGACCGAACTCCCCGCCGAGGGCCTCCTCCCCTTGGAACTTCTCCCTCCCGACAACTACTGGTTCGACCAAGCCTCGCGGACCCTTTCCGGACGCCGCGCTGGCAACGAATTCCGTTTAGGTGATCGAGTGACGGTCGTCGTCCACCGCGTTGACCCCGACCGCAGGCAACTCAATTTCGCCTTGGCCACCGATTCGCGAACCGACCGAAGGTCCCGCAGCAAATCAACATCGAGCACGTCAAATCGATCAACAGGGCAGGGGAGTCGCTCCGAAAAAAGACCGACCAGACGAAATGCTGAGGATTCTCAATTCGACCATTCCTCGACTTCCAGGAAAAAACGCCAGAACTCGGAATCGGCATACGATACTCCACGAAAATTAAAACGACGCAGCACCGAACAATCAACCGCTCGAAAGTCGACCAAGAACGCTTCAAAATCGTTGAGTTCTAAATCGAAAAAGCCGTCATCAAAAAAATCTGGGCCGCCGAAGACTGGGACAAAAAAGCCGAACAACAAACGGCCCAAGAGAAGGTAAGCTCGCATGTTGGCAGCCACCTGAATGTTTTTACATGCCTAGCTGAAGTCGTTTAGTTTACTCATAAAATTTGTTGTCCTCTAATGGAGTTTTAAATATGTTAAACGTCGCTATCAACGGAGCATCAGGACGCATGGGTCGGCGATTGATCGCACTTGGAAACGCCGATCCCCAACTCAATCTCGTCTCCGCAACCTCGTCGGTCGGTTCCGAGTACCTAGGTGCAGACGCTGGAGAACTCGCGGGTATCGGGCAGATCGGTCTTAAGATCACCGGAGAAATCGTCGGCAATCCCCAAGTCGTCATCGATTTCTCCTCCGTCGCCGGAGCCCAAGCGGCATTGGACTACTGCCAAACCCATCAAGTCGGCCTTGTGGTCGCCTCGACGGGACTGAGCCCCGATTTGCAATCCAAAGTCGAAGCGGCCTCGCGAAAAATTCCGATCTGCATGGCACCCAATATGAGCCTGGCAGTCAACCTCACGATGAAACTTTCAGAAATCGCCGCCAAAGCCCTCGCTGCAAATTCCAACGAGGTAGATGTAGAGATCATCGAACGCCACCATCGCTTCAAGGCCGACGCGCCCAGCGGAACTGCATTACGCTTTGGCGAAGTCATTGCCGAAACGATGGGCAAAACTCAACATCAACACGGCAGACGCGGCGACACAGGCCGTCGCCCCCCGCAACAAATCGGCTACCACGCCGTCCGCGTCGGCGACGATCCAGGTCAACATACGATTATCTTCGGAATGCTCGGCGAACTACTGGAGCTCCGCGTCGCTGCCAGCAACCGCGACTGTTACGCCCTCGGAGCCTTCGCCGCCGCCAAATTCCTGGAACACAAAACCCACGGCCTCTTTTCCATGCAAGACGTCCTGGGATTGTAAACGGAACTCTCCTCGCTCGTCATATCGACTACTTTTGAGGAAGCTCATAACACACCGCCTCCGACGCATTGCGAACATAGAGCCGATCGCCAACAAGAACCGGATGGTTCCAGGTCTTGCCGTTTAGAGCCTTGAATTTGTGCAACTCCCGATGCTCGTTCGGATTTGCCTCTACCAGCACCAAATCCCCCTTTTCGGAAATCACGACCAACAGCCCAGAATCGGCCAACAAGATCACTTGCCCCTTTCCATACCGACCGTCCTTCCACCGCCGACTACCGTCCTGCAAATCGATGCACACGAAAATCGAACCATCAAAACCATAGACACTACCTTCGAAAACAACGAAGTCATTAAAGTCCGGCTTGATCCCACGCGAAGTCCATACCTCCGTTGACTCCCACCCCTCTTCCGTCCGCTGCAACTCAATCAAACGAGAACCGCTGACCTCGCTGGTAAAAAGTAACTGATTCGCCCAGACTACTGCGGGCTGCAACGCCCGATAACCTGGCGTCTTAAACTCGTGCGAGTGTATTTTCTCACCCGTTTGCGGGTTGAAAAAAGTGACCCCATCACCACCGACAAACACCAACTGCTCCTCGTCAAAAAATTTTGTCAAATGCAGGGAACTGTAGGAGTCCTTGTCCGCCGGAACCGACCATCGCACAGCTCCCGAATCAACGTCAAACGCAATGACTCCCCGGTCGTCCGGCCCTGCTGCATGGACAATCACCAAATCCCCAACAACCAGCGGCGAACACGAATAGCCCCACATCGGCGGCGGCAACTTCGTCAACTCCCGCAAATCGACTTGCCATTGAATCTCCCCGTCTTCCGCAGCCAACTTTACCAACCAGCCTTCCGCTCCCAACGCAAACACACTTCCTGCGGCAATCGTCGGAGTGGCTCGCGGACCAAGCCCCCCTAAAGCATCAAAAAATCGTGACTCGATCTCGCGACTCCAGACTTCTGCCCCCGTATCGGCGTCATAACAGACGATCGCTTCGAAATCTCCACGTTGTTCTTGTGTCAACAAAAACGAATCAGCGACCGCAAACGAAGACCAGGCCGGCCCGACCAAAACCCGCCACAATTCTTGCGGAGGTTGCCCCTTCCAATCCGCTGAAAACACCATCCCACGTTGCACGCCATCACGATCCGACCCCCGAAATCCAGACCACGCGGCATTCTGAAACCCGCCGGACGTCGGCATTCGTTGGCCGCTACCAAGGGAGCGACCTTCGCGCGCCGCCAAAAATCGATCTTCGGGAGTCGGTTGCCAACGCCAAGAAAACCCAAAAGCGAAATCCCCCGTAGCACCATCGTTTTTCAACAACGAAGAAAAATTGGCCACCAGGAACGAACATAGAACCGCCACCACCGTTCGGCGAAACGTCAACCACCGCCCCAAAAAAATCAACACCACCGCGAACGCAGCGAGTGCCGTCGGGATCGTCAGCACCACCAACGGCGGCCCCAGCATGGTCTTGTCCATTAAAAATGCGGTGATCACCAATCCCAGATTGACACCCACCAACCCGACCAACCGCTCCACCCAAGTCGCTCGCGAAAACAAAACCCACCAAAACATAATCGCGATTCCGAGCAGGCCGGGCACAAACGACCCCACCATCCAAACCATCGGAATCTCCGGAAACCACAGGGTAAAATACCGGGCCAACAACATCGACGGCACCAACACCGCCGGAATCCAAATCCTCAAGGGTCGATACTTCGAGACGCTTGTTTCTTGTACCTGTTCCATTTTTTCACCAAACTCGGATTGATCTACGATACTGGGGACATGCGTCGCCGTCGCAAAAACCATTGAACAGTCAATCGACGAAGTTAACAATCCCCTGTGACCGAGGACTTGCTCAATTTCAATCGGTTGCAACTATCGCTTGATTTTCTCGGTTTCCCAGAATTCGAGGCGGCTGTCGGATAATCCCAGAACCAGACGCTTGGCATTCGGGGTGATGGCGATTGCGGTGCGATTGGCGGTCGAAGTAGTGTGTTCGAAATCGACCGACCAGTCGTCAGTTGAATAGAAAGTCAACGGCGAGCCCTGTGTGGCTGCGGTCACAACGAGTTGATTCGCTTCGCTCGCGTAACCCACCAGCGGATCGCGAATCTCGATTCGTTTGATTTCCTCCCCCGTTTCGGTAGCCAGGACAATGACTTCGTTATCCGTAGCGACCGCCAGCCAACTGCTATCAGAACCGAAAATCATGAATTTGATGCGATCTATTTTTTGCTCGAATAGAACACTTTTTTCGTTGGCATTAAAAACTCGCAACACTTTGTTTTGATTTTCGTAAACTGCGAAACAGTCTCCTTTTTTAGAAATTGCACCACCGTTAAAAAAGTATTCGTGACCGCCATCGACAGCACCTTTGAACAAAACCTCATTCAAACGCTGTTTGGTCTTTAAGTCGAAAGTCTGAACTCGATAACCGTCTTTTGTGTCTTGAACCAGCACTCTCAAAACTTGGCTTGGTGAATCAACTGAGATCGCGATTGGAATGACGAGAACTTCCTCCTCAGGCAGGGAAGCATTCAGAAATCGGTTGGCAAACCAGTTAAACTGAGAGGTGCGTGGATAGTAGGTGGCGATAAGTTCACGATCCGCGTTGGAATACGAATAGTTGGACAGTTCAAACCCCGACCGACCTTGGCGCAAAATCCAAAACGATTCTTGAGATTGAGTTCGAATTAAGTTGGCGTAATTCAAGGCGGGGCCGGTTGTTCCATTCTTCCAATCGATAACACTCGTCGTGGCACCCCCCCGAGCAACAACATGCGTTCCATCCTGACTAATATCCAAAACGTCGACTGTCTCCATAAATTTTCGATGAGAATCTTGCTCGATTTTAGACGGATCGATTTCCCAACGCATGACACCCGAACGCTCGCGAAAATCAATCAAGACCGCATCATTTTCCGGAGTGATTTCGATCTTCGAAGGGCCGGTCCTAACCCCACGGAATCGATGTTTCAATTCGCGTGCTCCTATATCGTAGATCAAGATTTCCCCTGAATTTCCTTGCTCGTTTGTGAAATCTCTTGGATAAACCAACACAGCCAACAGTGATTTGTCGTTCGTAGGCGTGGACACCGACCGAAATGACTTTTCTCCCTTTTCGATGATTTGACAATCACCTGACTCCAAATTGACTACTTGGAGTTGTTGATTGAGATTTCGAAAAACAAACCCATCTGGCAATTGCTGTGCAGTCCAGATTTCATTTCGCTCGCGATCAAAGTTACTCGCATTGGAGGAGCTTAGGGCCTGTAGGCTGGAGGGGAGCGGCAGACACGCGTTTTGCTTTGGATCGATAACGTATGAAATGTTGCCAAGGGCAAAAATGTTGTTGTTATGAAAATAAATTGCGTTAATCTGGCTATTCATTGGCGCAGGCATCGAGTTGATCGCGCGAAAAGGTTCAAGCTCGGCCAAATAACACCTGTTATAAGTCGTGAATGCCAGAGTTCGCTGATCATTCGAGAATGCAATCGCCGTTACCCGAATCGTAATATTTTTTGGTGTTCCGTCGTCGAAAGCAGCATCGTCTAGAACCAAAGAACCAAGGTGTTCCAGATTTTGATCAAACAATAAAATCTCCGGATCATCGCCTCCACTTTTGTTTACTGCCACGGCAAGTCGCCGTCCGTTACCTGACCAACTTAATTTGGACAGCCAATTGTGTTGGTCTAAGGCAAATTTTGAAATGACTCGCTGCTCTTCTACGTTCCACAAATAAATTGCCTTTTCGCCAACAAATGCAATTCTCTTGCCGCTGGGATCAATCTCCCAATCGTCGGCCTCAGTAAGTTCGCCAAACGGGTTGATTTCTCCGAGCAAACGCACTCCCGGTTCCAATTCAACGAAGAGATCGTCGTCTGCGAGGGTGAAAGCGTTGCCAGTGGCGGACATCGCCATCGAGTGCCAACTCGATCCAGGACGAAGCAACAAACAGCCCAAGAGAACGACGGGCAAGGCAATGATTGCTGCTCGCAGCAACCAACCCACCGGGGCTTCGACCGCACGGCGCGAAAGCAGTCGTTGAACGCGTGAGACGAATCCCGATCGAGTGGTCACAAATGGAGCAAACAGCACAATAGGGCTCGTCTTGGTTTTCAAATACCCGTCCCTTGCCGCCAACTCAAAACCGACCAATGACTGAGCATAACGAGTAATGGAATCGGGCAAATTCGCTTGGCCCGCAATCGCCACTTGATCGCAAGCCCGTTCACTGAGCAGACTCATGCGACTTACCAACCAGCGCACCAGCGGATGCCACGGAAACATACAAACAAAAACTTGCCCCAACAGCGACCACCAATGATCTCGGCGTTGCAAATGGGCCAGTTCGTGGGCAAACACCGAACTCCATTCGACCTGTTTCACCTCCCGGTATTCACTCGGCAAAACAATGACCGGCGCACCCCAACACCAAATCATCGGCCGATCAATTGCAGTTGATTCGGCAAGAGCAACCGCTTTTTTCACCTTCATCGCTTGCGACATAACGTGCAGTTTTTCGATGAGCGTGTCATTATCTAATGGCCTGACCTGACTGCGCAGCCGCCATGATGCCCAAACGCCAAGCATCAGGCGAAACAACAACCAACCACTCCACGCCAACCACAAGGCGAGCAAAACAACGCTCGCAGTCATAGGGCTTACCGTCCGTCTCGAAGTTGGTAGGGCAGGGGTGTTCTCTTCGTTCAAGCGACTCTCGGCCAGTTTTTCGATAAAGGTTCCATTTTCCGGGGTAGGGTCGACTTCCGTCATCGGCTTATCGAACGTCAGATTATCCTCGACCAATAAATTTGGCGATTCAACGATGCGCTCTGACTGCGAATCTGCCGCCAAATTGAAATCGCTGTATCGAACAATGGGACCTGTTCGCTGAGACAGCATGGGTTCCGATTCTTTTTGCTGCCCATCAACCGCTACGGCATTGGACTGAGATGTCCGAAAAATCCCAACATCCAAAGTCCGCACCCCGATACTCAGCAGTGGAGTTCCCAGTGCGATCAACATTCCGCAAAGCAATGCGCAATGAGCCAACGACGACCGCCGTTCCCAGAGATAAGACACGGCGATTGAAAAAGTTAGGATAGCCGTGATTTGGAGAATCATCCAAGACCATTCTGACGAAATCAACAATGTTGGGTATTCTACAAACAAGTTCATGATTGATTCTCCCGTTGTTTGTCTTCGATCATTTGTTTGAGCGTTTCCAAATCAGTGTCTGAGATTCGTTTGTCACCCAGCAGTGATTCGAACAACAGCTTTTTGTCGCCACCAAAAGTCCGCTTTACGAACTCGCGCAAGCTCGCCCCAGCCGCTTCGCGCCGCGACTTGGCCGCGTGATACCGATAAGCCCGGCCTTCTTTTTTGGGTTTCACCCACCCGGCCCGTTCCAGTGTTTGGAGCGTGGACAGAATCGTCGTATATGCTAATTGCTTCTCGCCCCGATTAACGCGATCCAGAACTTCTTGGACGGTTAATCCCCCATCATCCCACAGCATCTTCAGAATCTGCCGCTGCATCTCGCCCAATTGATCCACTGCCTTTTTTGCCATTCTACGACTCGCCTATTCAATGCCTGTGCTTATACTATTGCCAATGGTACTAGGTTAAGCAGTATTTGTCAATCCCCAGATTCAGTTCTGCTAAGGACTCATTCAAACGGCTTCACAGAAAACTTTGCGATAGCCTATGTCGTCTGACTGAAAACGGAAGATCGCCGATATCCTTTGATACCCAATTCTTCTTAGCGTCTTTGCACGCGACCTAGATCGGGAGGGGTGCGTGCAAAGACGCCAAGCCGCAAAGAAGAATTGGATATCCAGGAATATCGCCAATGATTCTTTCTCAATTGGTCGGGATGGCTTAGGCCAAAGGTCTGAAGCAGTTTAAATAAGGCTCTTTGCGACTTTGCGCGCAGCCTTTCGGAGTTACCATCATTGACACAGAAATTGTATATTGAAAGGGGAAAACTGGTTGTTACCACGCCGCTGAATTGTTCGAATTTTCCCAAAAAAGGACTGATGAAACAGAAAGGTGCATTTCGCATGTTTCAATTCTCGGTAACCCAAAAATCGTCGGTCGAGCAAAAGATTGCATTGTTCCGCTCGTTGTTTCGTGGGCGGGAGGATGTTTATCCGCAGCGGTTTGAAAGCCGCACGACTGGCAAATTGGGTTACTCGCCGGCTTGTGCCCACGAGTGGGTGCGAGGCGTTTGCGAAAAACCGCGCATCAAGTGTGCTCAATTCCCGCATCGAAAATTCTTACCCGTGACCGAAGATGTGATCCGCTGGCATCTAACCGGAGTGGATGATCGAGGGACGAATTTCGTGGCGGGCGTTTATCCGATGCTGCTCGATGAGACTTGTTTCTTCTTGGCGATGGATTTGGATAAGGCCACCTGGCAGCAGGACGCCCAGGCGATTTTGGAAACTTGTCGGCAACTCGAAGTGCCCGCCAGCTTGGAACGATCTCGGTCGGGGAACGGCGGGCATTTGTGGATATTCTTTCAACAGGCAATCTCTGCCGCACTCGCCCGTAGATTGGGAACTCACATCCTGACCGAAACCATGGATCGCCGCCCCGACATCGGACTCGATTCGTACGATCGGTTGTTTCCCAATCAAGATACATTGCCTAAGGGCGGATTTGGCAACCTGATCGCGCTGCCGCTTCAAAAAAGGCCGCGAAGTTTGGGGAATTGCGTGTTTATTGACCATCAACGTCAGCCGTACGCTGACCAATGGGAGTTTTTATCATCGGTGAATCGACTCTCGGCTGCAAGAGTCCAGCAGATCGTGGATCAGGCATCGCGCTGTGGCCGCGTTGTGGGAGTACGAATGGCTGCGATTGACGAGGATGATCCTGAACCGTGGTCGAAGCCACCGAAACGAAAAATGTTAGGTTTGGGCTTGAGAGAGTCGTTGCCAGTTAGACTCAAAATCACCTTGGCCGACATGGTGTATGTCGAAAAGCAGAGCCTGCCACCAGCACTGCGAAACCAGTTACTGCGTGTGGCGGCGTTTCAGAACCCCGAATTCTACAAAGCCCAAGCGATGCGGCTTCCCACGTTTGGCAAACCGAGAATCATTTGTTGCGCTGAAGAGCATTCACACCATTTGGCGATCCCGCGCGGCTGCCTGGAAGATGTTTTGACACTGCTCGGTGAACTCGGTATCGACGTTGCGATTGAAGACGAGCGTCAACAAGGCCAGCCGCTCGATGTGGTTTTTCAAGGCCAACTTCGGCCATCGCAATTGACGGCAGCCCGGAAAATGCTCGAAAATGATTCCCGGTAGTGCAGTTCCGGGCTGGCCGGTCGAGGTTCCGTTGCCGGTCGATCCACAGTGGAAGAATCAATACGCTGCCAGTGTGCGGCGACTGGTTCGCGATGGCGTGGCTGCACCGCTGGCCAAGTTGTTCGTCCACGTCGCACGTCCGTTTGATGCCAATCAGGAAGGAATCAAACGAGCGCGAAGTGCCAGCGAAGCGTTCTTGTTTCGTCGGCTGGAAACGTTGCCGGAAACCGTCGGTCGTTTTCAATTGAATGCCAATTTGTCGATCCCTTTTGACGGCTGGGGCAATATGGAGGTGGACTTACTGTGTGCTGAACTTAAATTGGTCATCGAACTCGATGGCGGCCAGCATTTGGGGAGCGAAGAAGCCTACCGTCGCGACCGCCGCAAAGACGCCTTGCTTCAAGAACACGGCTACTTTGTACTCCGTTTCCTAGCAACGGACATCGGCCAATATCTCGACTCGATACTCGACACAATTTTGCGGACGATGGCTCATCGATCAAAGCGGTAAATTGACTCAGCTCAAGTTGTCCGGAATCCCCGACGCGATTACAATACGTGATTTAGCATGGTCAGGAAATCGAGCACCACGACAGAGAAAACGGGTACTGCGTTGGATATCGAGCGGGCGTTAAGGCGTGTAGCGAGATCCGACAAGGCCGATTTTCTGCCGCGATTTTTTCAGTGTCACCCAGGTGGCTATGGCGAGGGAGATCGATTTTTGGGTGTCGTCGTCCCCGACCAGCGACGGGTGGCACGCGAATGGCGATCTTTGCCCGAAAATGAAATTCGCAAACTGCTTGGTTCGCAGTGGCACGAATGCCGACTCACGGGACTGTTTATTCTCGCCGATCAATTTCAGAGGAGCAGTGAACCCGACTCGACTCGAATTTTCGAACTGATGCTCGATTGTTTTGCAGGCGTCAACAACTGGGACTTGGTCGACACGGCAGGCCCCAAGATCGCTGGCCCGTGGTTGGCCGACAAGAAATCACGGCAGAAATTGTTGATGACCTGGGCCAAATCCGGCCAGTTGTGGTATCAGCGACTGGCGATGGTTTCCACGCTGACGTTGATCAAGCGAGACGAATACGACTGGACAACACGACTAGCAACCAAATTCCTCGATCATCCGCACGACTTGATCCATAAAGCGACCGGCTGGATGCTGCGCGAAATGGGCAACCGCAGCAAGCCACACTTACTGGACTTCCTCGACCGCCATGCCACCCGAATGCCGCGCACCATGTTGCGATACTCCATCGAAAAGCTACCCGAACCCATGCGACAAGCGTATCTGAAATTGCGGTAATCGATAAAGGGTAACCGTTCGCGGAATCTGTTCGATTTGCTTGAAATTGGCGGAATGTTGGAGTATACGCTTTAGCGTGCCGCGCAATCGGTTTTAGCTTTTAAGACGAGGAGCACGCTCAAGCGTGGACTCCAACCGTCTCGTCAACGGTTACGA
Organism: Pirellulaceae bacterium; assembly: GCA_019636375.1. Classification (GTDB taxonomy): domain Bacteria; phylum Planctomycetota; class Planctomycetia; order Pirellulales; family Pirellulaceae; genus BJ22. The sequence continues at coordinate 1,445,011 of JAHBXS010000001.1, forward strand.
TAAAGGTAAGTACGCACTGCGGATTGTCTTTTGCGATTAAATCGCCGATAGACTCTAAGTCAGTGACCGTTTGTGGTGATGGCGATTCAAGTAGTTCCAGCCGATCGTGTTTGAGCGTCATCCATTTGCTCCGCTGTCAATGTTCCTTGCCGGACTAACATCCGCTGACAATCATATTCCCTGCTAAGTCTGCGGTCGTAATGAGAAACGGAGAACGAAGGAAGTTTACGCGAGAATGTCTGTGGCGACCGACCCTGCAACATCTGTTAATCGCATTTCGCGACCGGCATAGCGGTAACTAAGTCGCTCGTGATCGAGACCGAGCAGGTGCAGGATGGTGGCGTGCCAGTCGTGGATGTGCATCTTGCCTTCAACCGCTTCGTATCCATGTTCGTCAGTGCGGCCATACTGAAAGCCACCTTTCACGCCTCCACCGGCCATCCACATCGTGTAGCCTTTATGATTGTGATCGCGACCGGATCCAGAGTCAGAATACGGCGTGCGCCCGAATTCGCCACCCCATAGGATTAACGTGTCTTTGAGTAGATCGCGACGTTTAAGGTCGGCCAACAGTCCGGCAATCGGTTTGTCAGTCTCGGCGCAATTGTCCGCCAAAGCTGTCTGGATGTTACTGTGCTGATCCCAACTGCCATGTCCCAGCTCGATAAACCGCACACCGGCTTCCGCGAAACGTCGGGCCAGCAGACATTGACGACCGAATCCATCGGTCGGGCTTTCGTTAATCCCATACAGTTTTAACGTTTCAGCCGTTTCTCCAGCGATATCCATCACACCGGGTACAGCATCCTGCATGCGAAACGCCAGTTCAAAGTTCTCGATGGCTCCTTCGACGAGCGGATTATGCTGATCGCGGCTGAGTTTCTCTCGGTTGAGGGCACTGATTAAGTCAAGCTGATCACGTTGTTGGGTTCGCGAGATGCGTTGGTTGACGGCGTTGTTGATGCCATAGGGATTGGCTTCGCCGCGACGGAGTTGATCGACGCGGCGATTGCGTTGTGAACTGTCCTGAATCGTGAACTTGGTCCCTTGATAAGCGGCAGGCAGAAATGAGCTGCCATAGTTCTGCGCGCCACCGGTTGCTGTAGGCGGATTAATAGAGATGAAGCCTGGCAAATCTCGGCTTTCGCTGCCAAGACCGTACAGCGTCCACGCGCCCAACGACGGCCTGACCGCTTGAAAGTTGCCGGTATGCATTTGGATGAAGGCCTGAGCGTGAGCCGGTTGGTCACAGTGCATCCCATTGAGCATGCAAAGATCATCAGCATGTCGGGCCAGATTAGGAAACAGCTCCGAAATCCACATTCCGCTGCCGCCGTGCTGATTGAATTTCCAGGGAGACGCACACCAGGGGGACCCGTAGTTCGATGGCTTTCCATGGGCTTGTTTCAAAAGTGGCTTGTAATCGAACGTATCGACATGTGACGGCCCGCCTCGCATGCAAAGGAAGATTACCCGTTTAGCGCGAGGCTCGAAGTGTGGCTTGGGCAAGTCAAGGCTCGTTCCTTGTTGTTGAGCCTCGGCGGCAGAAAGTCCTGCAAACGCGAGATAGCCGAACCCCGCCGAAAGAGTTCGCAGGGCATCACGACGGGTAACGGGTATCGTTCGTTGAAAACAGAATGATTGTTTCATTTTTTTACCTTGATTTGCTGTTAGTCAATCAATTGAAATTCCATGGAACTGAGCAGTGCTTGGCAATAGATCGCCAACGGACTCATCGGTGACATCTCATTGTTTCGTGTTACAGGTTGCTCTTCGGTCGCGCCGGAGCCTCGTGAGCGGCGACCACGCTGCATTCCCGCAGCGTCGTCGCCGCTTGTTCGACCTGAAAATCGGCCCGACGATAGCCCTGGCGATCCGCTCAAACGTCCCGCATCAGCTTGATCCTCGGCGATTCGAGCCAGGAACTCGGTCGCCAATTGTATTTCTCGTTGGCTGGGTGTTCGTGCGAGTGCCACTTCGTAGAGCCTGATCACCTGCTGCTTTTGCGTAAGGCCCGCCAGTTGATCGGCAAGAGCGATCGCTTGCTCCTGCACAAATCGGTTATTCATCAGAAAGAGCGACTGCAACGGAGTCAGGGTTGTATCGCGGCTGCCGGTGACAAGACTGGCGTCGGGCGCGTCGAAGGTCTCCAGCATCTCCGGCAGCACGCTGCGGACTCGCGGGAGATACACCGATCGCGTGTTGGCACCGATTGCGCGAATCACTGGTTCAAAAACGTTTTGGCCAACGCCCCCTTCACCTGCCTCTCGCAAATAGGTACCCAGCGGACGCTGCAGGTCGAGTTTTCCAGACACGGCCAGTATCGCATCGCGGATCGCTTCTGCTTCCAGCCGCCGCTGGTTCCATTCGCCAATAGAATCGGTTGTCAGGGTCGATGCCGAAGTTCCGCTCTTCGTAGGTCGAGGCAAGTTGCCATGTTCGCGATAGGGCAATCTCACGGATCAGTGCCTTGATCGACCAGTTCTCCTCGATCAGTCGGTTCGCCAGGTAATCAAGCAATTCAGGATGACTCGGTGCCTCTCCGGCGTGACCGAAATCATCGACTGTCCGGACCAGACCTTGACCATACATCCAGTGCCAGACCCGATTGGCGATCACACGAGCCGTCAGCGGGTTCTTGGGACTGGCAATCCACTCGGCCAACTGCAAACGGCCGCTTAGACTTTGATGTTTGAGATTCGGCAAACCAGGTGTGCGATGCTGGCGAACTCCCGCATCTTTTGTCAAGGCAACCAGGGTCTGCTTTTTCGGCGGGCTGAGCACCTGAAGCACACCCCGTTCGACAAGCTGAGCCGGCTTGTCGAGTTCACCGCGAACGAGAAACCGAGTCGGCAGTGCGGCATCACGATCCTGAGTTCCCATCGCAAAGACCCGCGGCTGACCCCGATTCGAGTAAGCTTGTAGGGCGGCTTCGGTCTCATCACGGTCTGAGCGATATTTGCGGAGCAGTCCCCGAAAGACATTTTCGCCGGAGCGAATTTTTTTCATGGCGTCTTCGATTGCCTGGGCGGCATCATCGCGCTGCTTGACGAGTGCCGCGTATTCTTCCGAATTGAGTTCTGGCGTTCCCGCCGCTGGCCCCATGCCGGTCAGATCGATCAGAGTTGTCGCTTGTCGGGCTTGAGCCTTGAGCAAACCGTAGTGCGTTTCGGTGGAGCGGAAGATACCTGCCAGCGCGTAATAGTCAACTTGTGGAATCGGATCGAATTTGTGATCGTGACAGCGGGCACAGGCAACCGTCGTTGCGAGAAACGCCCGCGTGGTCGTGTCAATTTGTTCGTCAACAAGATCGGCAAAGAACTGTTGTTGATTCTCTTCCCCCACCGACTTGACGCCGATTGCCAGAAACCCGGTCGCAATGATGTTGTTCGCCCATTCCTGATCGCTGCCAATCGGCAACAGGTCGCCCGCGATCTGTTCTCGGATGAATTGATCGAAAGGTTTGTCTGCGTTGAACGAGTCAATCACATAGTCGCGATACCGCCAGGCGTGCTGGTAAACATTGTTGTGATCGCCCCCTGTCGATTCAGCAAATCGGGCAACGTCCATCCAATGCCGTCCCCAACGCTCACCATAGCGGTCGGAAGCGAGCAACTCATCGACAAGCTGCGCCAAAGTCGCCTTTCGCTCCGCGAAAGATTGGCCGCTGAATTCATCCTTTCGCGGAGCGAAAGGCGACACTCCAAGCCTGGCAGTCCACTTCTGCAAGTCTTCTGGTGACGGCGGAAGGCCCGTCAGAACGAAATACAATCGCCGCACCAGCACTTCTGGCGAGGCATCGGCGACAGGAGTTAATCCTTGCTCTTGCAGTTTACCTTCAACAAACCGATCGATCGCCGTTGTGGACCACTCCGCTTCTGTTGCCGTTTTCGTTGCCAATGGCGAAGTCGGCGATAACGGTTGATACGCCCAGAACTGTCGGCCTGATTCAATGTCGATCGCGCTGGTAACGTCTGGGTTGATCGCTGTGGTGCGAGGATCGGGTGCGCCCATCAGAATCCAGCGGCGAAAGTCGTCGATTGTTGCTTGCGGTAGTTTACCTTTGGGGGGCATCTGCCAGCCATCGTCGTGGTACAACAATGCTTGATACAACTCGCTCTGTTCAAGCGATTTGGCGACCACCGCCGGGCCCGAGTCTCCACCGCGCAGCAGTGCATCCCGAGAATCAACTTTCAGCCCGCCACGCGATTTACCCGATTCGGTCGAATGGCACTCGTAACAGTGCTTGACCAGCACGGGCCGAATCTTTGACTCGAAGAAGCGAACGTCGTCTTGAGCAAGCAGTTGATTCTGGCTTGGTACCAGCCAGGCTAAACAACCCAGAACGGACGCACAAAACAGAAATCTCCTTAGAACGATCCTGAGGGTCATCTTGCTTTTCCCGCTGTAGACGCACGTTTCGTCGGAGGCCGTTTGGGGCGAACTGCAATGATCGCTTCGCCGCTTGCCGTCGTGGTCGACTGATTGATGTCGGTCTCGGAAATGATCACGTTAATTTCCGTGATCCGATTCCCATCGCTCACGATGCGGGCGGACAGAGGTGCCTGCATTTCCTGGAACACACGATGTTTCAGGCCTCCCGCCAGTTCCGCACCAACACGAAACTCAAACGTCCGCCGCTCGCGCATGGCCGATGTGATCTTTGCGTCGGGAGAGACCGTCAGGATGGTTGGTTGAGCTGCTGCGGCACCACCGCGACGCCCCCTGCCTCCACGCATCGCTCCACTTTCGCCATTGGCTGCATCTGGGACAATCGCAATTTGATTTCCGCTGACTCGATGAATTTTCACGAAAGTCTCATCGGCATATAGCAGGCCGGGAAATGCCAGCAGCAAAACTGCTGAAGTCCAAAATCTCATACAAACACTCCGGTTCACGCACAAATGGTTTTACATTTCCCGCTAAACGCTACCATTTCAGGCTGCTGGGAGCGGAAGCCGTCAAGGCTTTCGTTGGTTTTTTCGAGTCATTTCGGTAGCGACGAAAGCCTTGACGGCTTCCGCTACATTTCCGGCGTATTGGTGGTCGTACAGGAAACGTGGGATTGCCCGTCTAAATTCGAAATCTATAAAAAATCGCATAATTGCCCGTCTAATCAGGGGCTTGTTGTAAGATTACTCTTTGGAAACCGAGAAAATTCATTCAATTTACTGGAACCCCGGCCTTTGACTATCCGAGACATTCAACCTGATGCCAACGACGACACTGCCGCCTTTATGGCGTTGCTGATGCAGCATCGTCACCGGTTGTACGCATTCATCGCCAAGCAATTGGTCAATCCGGCAGATGTCGAAGACGTGTTCCAAAAAACGAGCATTGTGCTTTGGAAAAAGATGCAGGATTTTGATGCCGAGGGTAGCTTCTTTCACTGGGCGTGCGGCATTGCCTTCAATGAAGTCCGCAACTTCCTTACCGTCCAGCGGCGGAGTCGACTTCATTTCGATATCGAACTGGTTGAGCAAATCGCGCGCGAAGCGGCCGAAGAAGATTCGCTTTCGGAATCGCGACCGGATGCTTTACAGCACTGCCTGAAACAACTCTCGCAGCGGCAACAGTTGATCCTCCAGCAGTGCTACGCCGGTACGGAATCGATTACCGAGGTCGCACAGCAACTAGGACGCGAGCGAACGGCACTTTACAAGCAACTCGCCCGCTTACGCGAAAAACTGCTCGCCTGCATTCGCCTGCGACTCGCGCAGGACGGAGCAATGTCATGAGCGATGAGCCCCTTCATCAATCCATCAACGCTCTGATTAATGGCACCATCACGGAGGCCGAACATCAGTCATTGCAGAATCGTTTGAAAGAAGACGCATCGACGCGCGCGATCTTCCGTGAGCGGATGGATATCGAGGCGGGCTTGCGAACCTGGGCCGCTGACGGTGGTGCGCAAAAAGTGATGACTAAGCATTCATTAAATGAAGTTCACTTGCGAACCGCTTGGGGTTGGCGCATGGCATTGATAGCCACGGCGGCTTCGATCCTGGCAATCGCCGTGTGGTGGACGCAGCGCCCCGATCCAGACCAATTCAATCTGGTAGATCAGCAGAGCAATTCAACGCCACAAGCGAACCAGTCGACCGTGCAGCCACTCGGAAAATGGATCGCTCAAGCGGACTGCGTTTGGCAGCAACCGCCATCGCTGAGCGATGAATTGTTCAATGCTGGCATGATCAAGCTGACATCCGGTGCTGCCGAGCTTCGATTCGATTCAGGAACCAATGTCGTGCTTGAAGGACCGTGTGAACTGCTCATCAATACCGCTGACTCAGCGCGACTCCTTGCCGGCACAGTATTTGTCAACGTAACGGAAGTGTCGAATGGCTTTCTCCTCGAGACCCCTGAGGCCCAGATTATCGACGAGGGAACACAGTATGCAGTTACTTTGGATTCGCAGGCGACGGAGATCCATGTCTTTGATGGCAGTGTGATCTGGACACCGACCGCTGCTGACGTGGATGCGGACGCGAACTTCGAGGACAGGATTGCAACCGGTGAAGCCCGGCGATACCTTCGCAACGAGCCTGGACGCGCGCGGCACATTCCCTTCGGACAACGGCAATTCGTGCGGCGCATCGAACAGCAAGTCCGTGAGTCAGCCAATGGAGAGTTGATCGCTTACGACGGATTCGAGAATCTGGCCGGGCAGATTCGGCGAGACCGCAGCGGATTCGGTTGGTCCGGTGGTTGGGAATCTGCAGGTTTTGGTCGCGGAAGACTCGCCGAAGTCATTGATGCACCGCCTGGGGTGATCTTCGGCAATGACCGTTCTGGCAGACGTTTGATGTCATTTCGAGGCGGAGAGAGTCTGCGCAGGCAGTTTGAAAAGCCGATTGAGTTGAGCCCAGGCGAGACAATCTTTGTCAGTCTGCTGATCAGTCGCCAAGCGTCCCCAGTAAAATCTTCGGGCGAGCAGTCATCCAGGGAACAATCATCCGGCGAGCGCGAGGACTATGAACAATCCGCTGCAATACAAATCGTCTTGGAACCCGATTCCGAGTCGCCAAGATTCACGAGACGCCATTCGGTGTCTTTTGGCGTCAAGTCCGACCAGCGAATGTTTCTGAACAACTCGGGCACGATCAACGAAACCGCTACTTCACTTGTCGTTGGCGAGCCACATCTGCTTGTCTTGATGTACCATATGGACACAAACACCACAACCGCGAACTTGCGAGTTTACCGGGCCAATGAACTGGTCGACGAAATTCAGCCGTCAGTTTGGACAGTCCTCGGGACAGAATCGGCGGGACCGACTAGGTTCGCTTCGATTCGACTCTCGCTGGGCACTCGAGCGGCCGCTCAAATCGATGAACTGCGAATCAGCAATTCCTGGAATGCCGCCATCGATCCAACCAGGTGATGAAAACCAATCGTTGCCTCTGTTCTTGAAATATTTTCATTCTGTTTTGATTTGGTGTGACCGGACGGATTGGTCGTAGGAGCAGGTGGCGGGATTGTTGTCAACCAACAGGCGGGGGGAATGCAAGTAGGGGGTCAAGGAAACGGGGCTGCCGCCAACTCCATACTGATCCAGCAATTGGAAGAATTAAAAACCCGACTCGCTGACCATCCGGAAATGCTCCAAATGCTCGACGCTCAAATTCAGCAATTGAAACGCAATTAACAACACTATTCGGCAGCGTAGATTTTTACATCCAATGGTGCAAAGTCATCTTGCCATTGGCTATTCTCGATCGGGAGTTGTCTCGCTGTCTCGAATTCTTGGCAACTGGAGATGCGAAATGATGGCGCGACTCGAATCGATTGGGCTTTGCGCGGTTGTCCGGTGGGGTTGACGACGAAGACGTAGAGTTTGTTTCCCTCGACTCGCCAGCCTGCTTGCAGCGGAGAATTGACCATGATGCTGGCGGATTCGGGATTGACGGGGTCCTGCAAAACAGGGGCGAGTCTTGTCAACCGTTCGTTTTGGAGTTTGATTTCGGCGACGATTTCGGGGGGTGCCGTCGAAACGAGTTTCGAATCAAGCGCAAAATGCCGGAACTCTTGACGAGTTCCGCTACCCTAGAGTCAAGCTTGGGAAGAGTACTAGCCATCGTACTTAAAGTATGTTCCGGGAGTTACGGTTGGCAATGCCCTAACATGCACCATCAAGTCTTGTTCTTCTTGGGCTGTTACTTGCGGCGTGTTGGTTTCTCGAATCCGCCGCGCGATCTCGACTGCCTGTGTCAATGCGGCAGCCGATGGACCGACCTCAGAGGCGAGGAAGTCACGTCCAGTCACACTATAGTAATACATCGCTTGCGCCAGATAGCTGATGGCTTCGGAATCGGACACCCACATCTGTACACCTCGCAAATCGAGTGCCGCATGAGTCGCTTCGTGAACCACTACGGAGCGTTGCAGCACGTTCGCTGCCTCGCGAAAACCGATAACCATATAGCCGCGAATGGGTGGTACATTTTTATGAAAATACTCGGCACTGTTGCCTTTGCTCGAATCGTGAAATACTGGGATTTGACGGTCGGAAAGTCGTTTGGAAACCACGTAATAGTCTTGAAACCCGATCGAAATCCCTTTCATGGTAAATTTGACTTGACCAACCTGAGAATCTCTTAACGTTTGGATTACGGATTGCAGACTTAATTCATGGGGATTGCTAAGTCGTGGCTGATCGATCGGACCCAGCAGTTTCTGATGAGTGGTCCTGCCAGGATCCACGCGACGATCGGGATACTGGAATCCACAGTAGATTTGCTGAAATTCCTTAATTGCCCCTCGGGTCAAACTTCCGCAAATTCCGTCGTCAACCAACTTCTTGAGTTCCATGCCGTGCGGACCAATAAAACGATTGAGCAGGTTTTGCACATAGATCACATCGTCGCGCGAATTGCGGCCATTGTAACCGACACTGCCGTTCATGTTGTAGGTAACCATCAGTTCTCTCCTATTTGAGTAAATTCTTCTAATTTGAGGTACGTGGATTTTCGATTGGATTCGTTCGTCCACGACGAATCGTCATGAACAACGCGGACACGGCCACCAAAAACAATGAGGATGGTTCCGGTATGGCAACAGAGCTAAACCGGAGGTGATCGAAATCGACTTCGAGATCGGCGTTGGGAAATGCGGGATCGATTTGGTTGAGACTGACGAGGCGAATCCCTAGCGATTGACCAAGCAGTGCGTGAGCGGCTCCCGTTTGAAACTCGACGGTGCTAGTTCCCCATTCTCCTTCGGGAATTAAACCGGCCAGAGTGTTGTTGTCAGATGCAATGACGACACCACCCGCCAAGAGATCAATTCGATAGCCGGGAAAGCCATCCAGGTTAAAAAATTCACCGCTCAGGGCAAAACCAGAAGCGATATTGCCGATTTCGACTTGCAGTGTATAGCGTCGATTGGCCTCTAGCGTAGCGGTTAGTATTTGCTGTAACCCGTATTCGCCCAACCCTCCTTAAGGGAGTTCGTGGATTGAGTCCACATTCGTTTCATTTTCAGTCGGCGCGTTTCCCAAGGATCGATACCCATATATTGCAGGGTTGCACTTCTTCTGTTTCTAATAAAATGTGTCGATAGACTTACGATCATTTAAATGCGAATCAACGAGTCGTGTTCCTATGCCCAAGCCGAATTCGAAATCTCAATTGCTCGTGGCAAATGACGAAGCATTTCACACGCTCAATGAGTTGCTGGGTTCGCTCTCACCGACTCAATTAGCCACCGAGTTTCCGTTTGCTCATCGTGATCGCAATGTTCGGGACGTGCTGGCTCATTTATTCGAGTGGCAACAGATGATGTTTGTCTGGTACAAAGTTGGCATGCAGGATGGCGTTCCCGAAATGCCAGCCCCCGGTTTTACCTGGAAAACGACGCCAGAACTGAACCAGCAAATTTGGGAAAGATGCCAAGCAACTTCATTATCTAATCTTCGCGGCAAACTGAAACGGTCGCATATCAAACTGCAAAAACTAATCGAAGCCCACTCGAACGAGGAACTCTTCACGAAACGCCGATACCCTTGGACTGGCAGCACGTCACTGGGTTCCTACCTCACCTCCGCAGGTTGGAGCCACTACCACTGGGCATTAAAACTCCTCCGCAAATTCGTCAAACAATTCAATCGCTAGCAAGGGAATTTTTTGCAATTCTCATCTTGCCTTGCGTACAAATGTAATTGTAGATTAGCGAACTGCCGAATAAGTACAAATGTACGCGAAAGACAAAGAGGAGAGTTATCATGGTGGATCGACCGTCGTTGTCGAAAGGTGAAATGGCTGTGGCGCGAGCGTTATGGGAGGTTGGGCCTGCAACGGTTCGTCAAGTTCACGAAAAAGTGGAAAGGAACGAGCCGATGAGTTTTGTTACGGTTCAGACTTATCTTCGCCGCTTGGAGGCCAAAGGTCATGCCAATTCGAGACTGGATGGTCGCGTTCGCATCTATTCTGGTCGATCCCGACCGGGAACCGTTATCCGATCGACCGTGAATGAGTTGGTTGACCGATTGTTCGGCGGAGATTCCTTGCCGTTGGTTCGACACTTGATCGAGGAACGTGGCATTGATGAATCGGGATTGGCGGAGTTGCGGGAACTTATCTCCCGCCTGGAGGCAGAAATGGCCCCATCAGGAAGGAAGCCATCATGAATGCTGGGGATTGGATTGTTGCGTTAATGATTCAGTGTTGGCAATTGGCCGCATTGGCGTTGATTGTTTGGATTCTGGTTCGGACGTTGGGACGCCGACGCCCGCATTTGGCTCATGTGCTATGTACTCTGGTGTTGATCAAAGCACTGATTCCACCACTATGGAGCGTGAATTGGAGTCCGTTTACTTGGATCATGGATTATTCAAAACATTGCGTCGAGGATTCGTCGAATCATGGTTTGGTTGTCTCTTCAAAACCGAGCATGACGCCTTTCGATGGTCAGCCGCCAATTTCAGAAATCGACGTCAACAGCATTGCTCCGGTCGAATTTCAGACGTATACATTCGGTGGTAACCCCGACGGCATGGCGTCAATTCCTTGGTCCATCGTTCTCGCCGTTTGGATGGGCACGGTAATTGTATCCTGGGCTATTACGGCGATCCGCTATGGGGGTGTGCTGCGACAGTTGAGCCGAGCCAAGCCGCTTTGTTTTCCTGAGTTAGACGTTAGGCTGGCCCAACTCGTTCGAAAACTGGGTTTAAAACGTTCTGTAAAACTCAAAATTCTGGACGCTCCGTTGGGGCCGGCTGTGTTGGGTTTTATCCAACCAACGATTGTGTTGCCCGCGTTGATCGTTCGCGGCAAATCCATCGAACAGATCGAACCCCTGCTGGCCCATGAATTGATTCATATACGACGCGGCGATTTGTGGTGGGCGGTGTTACAAGTTCTCGCGCGGGGTCTGTTTTGGTTCCATCCGGCAATTCGCTGGGCGGATTCCCAACTGTCTCAAGCGGCGGAGCGGTGTTGCGACCAAGAGACCATCCGCAGTTTGAACTGTTCGCCGACGGACTATGCCCGTTGTTTACTGGATGTATTGGAACACAAACATCGGCTGCATGTGGCTCCGGCGTTGCCGGGCGTGCGTCCGCTGGATATTACGAGGGATCGATTGGAGAGAGTTATGAAAACTGAGAAGACGAATGTTTGTCATCGCCCCATTTGGGGCTGGGTGGTCCTAGTAGTTGGCTGTGCGTTGGTGTTGCCGGGAGCAGCTTCGGTCAAGGCTCAACAGGACGACCAGATGCAGAAGGACCAGTCGCGAATTGCCTTAAGCTTCAAACTGTTCGAGACCCGTTTGGATTTTTTGGAGGCCAACGAAACATGGCAGAATTTTCAACTAGATGAGTTACAGGAGGCCGGAGGCTTCGTCGATTTGCTGGATGGTTCAACAACTAACAAAATGCCCAATCAATGCGACGTTCGAATAGCTCGGTTCGATAAATTTGGCCCAGAATTGTTGAAAGAACTACAATTAGTGCCCGCCGAGAATCAAGAAGCAGACGGATCGGAAACTGCGATTGAAATTGCACCCAAGCGATCAAGCCAGTTGCCGGTTAAATTTTATAGCAGCCCCACTCTTGTCACCAGTCTGAACCGGTTGTGTGAGCTAATCTCTGGTGGAGAGGTTCCTGTTATCAACGCGAATCAAGAAATAGAGTTCCGAACTTTTGGCACCCAAGTGACGGCAAACCCCAACGAGTTGGAAAATCAACAAATCACGTTGCAACTCAGTTTCGAGTTAAGCGAATTGCAATCACCGTTGATCGAAGATGGTGAAATCGAAAGGGCCATTGTCGGCGTACGGTTTGAAACCCGGCAAAAATTTTCTCTTGCCGGGGCAATTGCATTTGCAATTCCACAACCGCATCGCGACAACCAACTCATGATCGTCATCGTACAATGTTCCAAAATTGATACTGATGCCGACAGGAACTTGGATTCGACTGTGCCTCAACAGGTCAACACTGGAATGCAACCTCACTCCAAGTCTGTAGGTAAGTCACATTCGTCGATGGGCGTGGCGGACGATTAAGCTTTGAGAGTTTACGGAATTGTCCGTAAGGGAAATGGCTAATCGCACTATTAACCTCGGCAGTGTCCCTAGCGGCTTCGCGACTTTGCGCGCAACTAGATTGGTTGGTTTTAGCAAAAAGTCGCAAAGTCGCGAAGAGATTGAAAACGCTGTTTTACGGAATACCAGCGGTCAAGCGCTCGATTTGTCTAAGTATGAAGTGGCGTTGTGGCTCTGCGTTTGCTAACGCGAGTGCGTCTTTCCAATGGCCTATGGCCTGTTGCGGTTGGCCCAGACGTTCGTGCAGTTGGGCCATGCCTCAATCCCACCAAGGTCGCAAACGTTTGCGATCAACATCGTTCATGGTCAGCAAAAATTGTTTCGCCTCGCCCGGCCCCTCGAGATAAGACCGGGCGATGGCTGCGTTCAATTGAATCATCGGTGTCGCGAATCGCTTCAGCAGCAACGCGTACAAATCGACGATGCGAGCCCAATCGGTTTCAGCGATGCTTGCCGCGCGACAATGCTCCCATGCGATGCCTGCCTCAATATGGTAGCGACTTAGCTCATTGCCCTGGGCCGCGTGTTGAGCGTAACTCATCGCCTCGCGAATCAATCTGCCGTCCCAAACCGTTCGATCTTGCTCTGCCAGCAAGACCACACTCCCCGCCGTATCCAGACGTCCATTCAAGCGTGCGGCGTGCAACAACAACAATGCGACCAGGGCTTGGGCTGACGGAGAGCCACACAGGGGATGTGCGGCCACCATTTTGGCCAAACGAATCGCCTCCCAACATAAATCCAATCGGATTGGGGAGTTGCCACAAGTTGCCGAGTGGCCTTCATTGAAAATCAGATAGATGGTCGAGAGGACCGCATCGAGCCGGTCCAGAATTGCGGCTGAAGTCAATTCGCCGAGTTCGAGCTGATGTTCACGCAGTTTTTCTTTGGCTCGAGTCAAACGTTTTTCGATCGTGGCCGAAGTCGTTTGCAATCCATGGGCGATTTCTTGGACGCCAAAACCGCTGACCGTTTTAAGGGCCAGTGCGACTTGCGATTCAACGGCAATCGCCGGGTGACAACACAAGAACAATAGCCGCAAGGTCTCATCACCAATTTCGGAATCAAAACGAGGCGATGTGCCCGACGCTTCTTCGTACGCATCTGTCTGCTGGTTGGCAACCTCACGAAAATGATCGGCCAGCTTCTGACGCCGCAACGAGTCAATCGCCAAATTCTTGGCGGTCCGAAACAACCAAGCTGACGGGTCGGTAGGTGTCCCCGAGCGCGGCCAACTGACCAACGCTCGAGACAATGCCGACTGCACCACATCCTCTGCCAATTCGAGATTTCTGGCCCCCAAATCTCGAACTAACAAGGCGACCAACCGTCCGTATTCATGACGGAAAAAATGTTCAACCAGTTGTGACGTCGAGTCCACGATTAAACGTAACCAGCAAACTCGCGGATTTCGATGGCACCGCCGATGATGGCAATCGGGCATAGTTTGGCAATTTCGACAGCTTCCTCATACGAATTGGCTGCGACTACCGAAAACCCACCGATCATTTCTTTCGCTTCAACGTAAGGACCATCCGCAACGACTCCACCTGGCTGCAACACACGTCCGGTCGGCAACAAACCGTCACCCATGTCGACAATTTTGCCTTCAAACTGTTTGAACCATCCATCCCACATTTTTAGAAATCCTTGCATTTCTTCGGGCGATGGTTGTGACTGTTGCGATTCGGTCGAATCTCGATAAATCAGCAAATACTTTGGCATTTGGTACTCCTGGAAATAAAAACAGTGTAAAACTGGGACACGAGAGCCACTTGCGAATCCATTGATCCGCGTTTCGAGTGGCTGTCAGTATAACGACGAACGAAATCATCGGTTCCGGACACAAAAAAATAAAATTCTGTATCTGTGTTTTGAAACTTGTCCAAACGTGGCCAAAAATAAGCTAGAAAGTGGGTATGAGACTGGTGAGTGAATGAACATGAGGTGACCGTTTCCGCCTATTTCATTGCCGATTGCCCCCAAAATCATTTGCAACGATACGACAAGTCGGGAATTTCGGAGTCAATCAACTCGACTCAATCCCGCTTATCCGGGGGATGGCCGCAAAGGGCATAGCGGGCGAAATGGATGAGGCCGGCGAAGCGGAAACTGGGATCGACGTAGTGCTCGATGACGTAAAACGCAAAATAATAAGCGTGGCAAAACGCCCAAATGGCGATCACCAGCAGCACCGCAAACCGCCAATCCGGAAGCTGCGAAATCAAAATCGCACAAGCCGTCATCCCCAGCAAAACAAACAACCCACCCTTCAACCATATCACTCGCGGGTTTGTTAGATTGGTCATTTAGCAGCCCTTTCCATTTATTAGTAACCGTCTCAGGATGGTCGTTCGAACACGACCAATTCCCGCTTTGGCAAATCATACATCCCAACGGTTTGCTGAGGCATAGTCCTTCGGTGCGTTCGCCTTTTCACGGAGTGAAAAGCCACGTGGCCGTTTACTCGGTGAACGGTTCCATTTATTTTCCCCCACTACCCGTCCGCCGGTGCCAGAGGTCGCGAAATTTTTTTTGAAAAGTAAGACCTGTTTTTTGAAGTTTACACCGCTATTCCTCTTCCGAATCGTTTTGAGAGACCAATTCTAAGAGCAGGAATGAGGCGAATCGGTCTAGGTCGCGTGACATCTGCCACGCTAGTGCCAGAAACAACACGAACGAAACAAAAATCGTGGCCAAGGATGCGAGCAGCAAGAATCCTAAAACCTGCGGCGGCAAAATCAAGAGCTGTAATTCGAACAATGACAATACCGCGACCAATACGCCGACTCCCCCAATGAGGCTGTTCATGACGATGATTGATAGTCGATGTCCCCACTTCGAATCGATAATATGTGCCAAGTGATAGATGAACCGAACAAGGAACCAAAAACTTACTAAGGCGCAGATCGATTCCAGCACCGCGATCCAGGAAATCTTTCCCATGCGTCGCACCATACGCAGCGCAAACAAAATCAAATCAGCGGCGAACGACACATTCAACAGCCACCGTTGCCGAATCGCCAGCGAGCATTCCCAACACGCTTGCTTTCCCGCAAACAATTTCCAGACACCGAACAAAACCAAAACTACCGCCCCCACAGCGAAACCACCATTCGCCGCGCGAAACGGAAAACCAAAAAACAAGACGATTCCGCCCATCAGGGCCATCGTCCCCCAAAAGATGTCTTTGAGTCCCTTGGAAAACTGCCTCAGTGAATTGGCCATTTCGAAAGAACTGGGCCAGTTCATGTCGGAAAAATTGAACTCATCAGCCACCTCATTGGCGTCCTCTGGTTCATAAATCTGTGACTCAAAACCGTTCGTCTCACGATCTAGCGAGTCACCGCGATTCCCGTCATCGTACTCTGCATGATTTTTTTCTGGTGTCATGTAAGGGAATCCGCTCAGTCAGAGAATATTCGTTTCCAGTACTGCCTGCCATTCCATGCCGCATTTGAAAAATGAATGCAAAAGGGCTCATAGCGATTGACACGTCTCCCGAACTTCCAGAAGGGGGTAATCGGTGATTGCAAGCTCCTGAGTTTTGAGGATTTCCCTGATTTCTTGCAATCGCAGCCAACCCCGGGTGATCAACTGATCGCGGGCGGAACGAATGTCCGGGGCCAGATTGCGGCGATCAAAGTCTCCTTCGACAACCACTGGCTCAAACTCTGGATGAATGATGAACTGCGCAAGAGTAGGATTGCAACGAAGATGGCGTTCCGGAGTCGTATGTAAGACCTCCGGAACGATCATGCCCGTCACATAGCGAAGGTACAAATCGCTGACGGTGATGTCAGCGACATCGTTTCCGCAAACCGCACAAAAATAACCTTCGTCGCACTTGGCCATATCAGTTCTTAAGTTGCACGATTTCACCACCGGCTTCGGCCGCCAATTTGCGAATGTCTTCGGTGATCCGCATCGAACAGTACTTTGGTCCACACATGCTGCAGAAGTGGGCACTTTTAAATGTCTCCTGCGGCAGGGTTTCGTCGTGGTAGCGTTGAGCGGTTTCCGGATCGAGCGACAAGCGGAATTGTTCCTTCCAGTCGAATTCGAATCGGGCCTTTGAGAGTGCATCGTCGCGGTCTTGGGCACCGGGCCGGCCCCGAGCGACATCGGCCGAGTGAGCGGCAATCTTGTAAGCGATGACTCCTGCTCGGACGTCGTCTTGATTCGGTAGTCCGAGGTGTTCTTTTGGGGTGACGTAACACAGCATCGCCGCTCCGTGCCAACCTGCCATTGCGGCACCGATCGCGCTGGTGATGTGATCGTATCCCGGAGCAATGTCGGTCACGAGTGGACCAAGCACATAAAACGGTGCGCCATTGCAGACCTCAATCTGCCGTTTGATGTTCATTTCGATTTGGTGCATTGGAATGTGGCCGGGGCCTTCGACCATGACTTGCGTCCCATTGTCTTGGCCTCGTCGAGTCAACTCTCCAAGCACATCCAGTTCGGCGAATTGGGCGGCGTCGCTGGCATCGGCGATCGAACCGGGTCGAAGGCCATCACCCAAACTCCAAGTCACGTCGTATTCCCTCATGATGTCGCACAGATCATCAAAGGCTTCGTATAGCGGATTCTGTTTGCGGTGGACCATCATCCACTTGGCGATCAACGAACCTCCTCGCGAGACGATCCCCGTCACGCGATTGGTGGTTAAATGCAAGTGTTCCAGCATCACACCGCAATGGATCGTCATGTAATCGACCCCTTGTTTGGCTTGGTGTTCGACCATATCCAAAAAATGCTGGGCTCGCATATCCTCAATGTTGCCACCTAACTCCTCCAGCATTTGGTAAATCGGAACGGTGCCAATGGGAACGGGTGAGGCGTCAACGATTGCGCAGCGAATGTTGTCGATGTCCTTGCCGGTCGAAAGGTCCATCACCGTATCAGCCCCGAAATGGACGGCGGTGTGAAGTTTCTCAAGTTCTTCAGCGACGTTACTCGTCACGGCTGAATTGCCGATATTGGCGTTGATTTTGCACTTGGCGGCGATGCCAATCGCCATCGGTTCTAGTCGTTTCGTCAAGTGGACTTTGTTGGCCGGAATGACCATCCGCCCCGCAGCGACTTCTTCTCGGACGACTTCGACAGATATATTTTCCCGCTGAGCGACGTACTCCATTTCGGGGGTCACGACTCCAGCACGGGCAGCAAGAATTTGTGTTTGGTGCATTGTTGGTATTTAAAAGAAAAATGGGAATGTTGCGGTTTTTGTTTTGAAAGGGACAGGTTGGCGACCTGTCCTACGAGAACCCACACATTGTAACAATTTTTGGTGGGATGGAAGACCGCTCGTGTGTTGGCGATAGGTCGATAATTTAAGCATCGGCCTTCCGAGCCTTGAGGAACGCCTTGAAGACTGGAGGCCACGGGGAGCAGAACTCCATGTTGCGATTGGTATGCGGATGCACAACTCGGAGCGTATTGGCGTGAAGAGCGATGCGGTTGGGGTTCCAATCCGGACGTGCAGCTTGCATTCGTCGATATCGGGTCTCGCCGATGACCGGATGTCCGGCCTCAGCGAATTGAACACGGATTTGATTTCGGCGACCGGTCTCTAAAGTCACTTCGACAACCGTCTCTTTCTCTAAACGCCGAATCACGCGGTAGTGGGTAATGGCTAACTCGCCATGTTTTGGGTTTTTCACAGAGTGTCTTGTGAGATGTTTGCCGGTTGCCAAGTAACTCCGGAATGTACCGGCATCGTCTTTGAGACTGCCTGATACGATGGCAACATATTTTCGTTCAGGTTTGTTAGCCGAAAACTGCCCTCGCAGAGCCTCGTAGGTCGCTTCGTCTTTGGCGAACACCATGACGCCTGATACGTCTCGGTCAAGTCGCTGCAGTGAGTAGATGCGTGCCTGGGAGTCGAATTTTTTGAGGTAACTTTCGACAAGGGCGATCATCGTTTTGCGATCCCCTTTTTGAGTGGCGACGGAAAGCAAACCGGCAGGCTTGTCGGCGACAAGCAATTGGGCGTCCTCGAAGATCACCTCCAGCTTTTTGGGAAACGGAGTATTTTTGACTTTGCCGGGTTTTTGGCGAGGTTCTTCAACCGGGCGAATTAGTTCGACTTTGTCGCCGGGCTTGAGAAGTCTCTCAGGCTTGCCGCAGGCTTGGCCATTCACGTAGATGTTACCGGCCAAGATTTCACGGCGAGCCCGCGCGGGTGTTCGCCTCAAAAAATTAGAGACCACTTGCACCAAGCGACGAGCGGGAGCGGGAGCTTGGGGGTGAATGACGATCGAGGGTGGTTTTTTGGGCACTTTGATTCCGCAGTCAATGAAAACCGTCTATTTTGCAATTTATCTTCGAAATTGCCAGTAGCGGCGTTGAGAAATATGGCAGAAAAAAGATGTTGTCTTGCGACGAAACAGGGGTAAAATCTCAGATTGGGCCGCGTAGCAAAATGTCGGCGTTCATGAGATTCGTTAATTGACGGAGAGAAGCTACGGTTTACCGGGCATTCTCAAGGGATACGAAACAAACTGGATTTACGAGGATGATCGTGAAGACAATCGCTTTTTTGATGTGTTTGTTGGCAGGTTTTGGGGCAACGTCACTATGGCTGCCTAATGCTCAAAAACCTTTTGAAACCGTTTCATTCAATGCGTTCGACGACCTTGACGCTGCGACAGCAGCCGCTTCAGATTTGATCGAGCAAGCGGCAGTGGCATTGAGTGAGGAACGCTGGAACGATTTTGCTTTTTTAGCAATGACTGGCAACGTTCGGCTTAAGGTTGAATCGGAATTGTATTCCCCTGTTACGACAGACAATTTGCAGGACCTGCATGTCTTGCAAGCCCGTGCTAAACCGATGATGTTTCACGTGATCCGTTCGGCAGCGATGGGTCGGATTGATTTGAACAAGCTCGAAAAGAACTTTGTTGATTGGGTTGTGACGCCGACTGAAAATTTTTCGCCAGCTTGGGCCGGTGCTGGTTCCGTGACCGCCGAAGCATTTGAAAAGAAATTTTCGACTTCCAAAGCGGCTGCCGCTCAAAACCTGTCGGCTTTGAAGCAACAACTCAATGTCGATGGTTATGCGGAAGTTGCTGAAAGACTGGCGACAATCGTCTTAATTACCGACTTTCAAGACGAAACAGTCAACGGCGACTATCTCGAAAAATTGACCGTAAAAGATTTTACCGGCTGGATTAAGACAGCCGCAAAACTTGAGACGCTGACCATTGATGGCGAGTCGTTCTCGCTGTTTGGAAACTTGGAGAAAACCCCGAGCTATTCGCATTGGTCAAAAGCAACAGTGGAGCATGTCAAAGACGCACTAGGGAGACGCAAAGTGGCCAATGTCGGAAATCGCAAAGGTGAATTCAACAAATTGAATGACTTTGAAAAGTACGTGATCCTTCAAAAGGGGACCGAGCGGGCTTGGACCGGCGAGTACAACGGCAACAAAGCCGCCGGGACTTATATCTGCCGTCAATGCAATGCGCCGCTGTATCGATCGACCGACAAATTCGAGAGCAACTGCGGTTGGCCGAGTTTCGACGACGAAATTCCAGGGTCTGTCGAGCGACACCTGGACGCCGACGGCTACCGGGTCGAAATCGTTTGCAAGAACTGCCAAGGCCACTTGGGGCACGTCTTCCAAGGGGAACGCTTCACGGCAAAGAACACTCGCCATTGCGTCAATTCCGTTTCGATTCGGTTCATTCCCGATGGGAAAGAGCTTCCCGAAAAAATCGTCAAAGAGTAGGCGAGTTTTGGATCAAGCCTGTTGGGCAGGTCCCTTATAGATTTTCCTCCCCAACTGGGGATTGTAAGTCGTCCAAGGGCTTTGTGGTGTCACATCGTCCGCAATCAACTGGCGGAAACTTGCCACTTTCGCGTCTAAATTGTCCAAAAAGTGGAGAATCAGGGCTTCGAAAGTCATCGGCACTTTTGGGCTACCGAATTCTGGCTCGCCGTGATGGCTGACAATCATGTGATTTAATCGCAGAGCAAGAGATTGCGGAAACGGTTTTCCAGTTCGACTTTCCACCTCAGCGATTTTTTGAGAGAGAATCTGCACGCCGATGACCAAGTGCCCTAAGAGTTGCCCGGCATCGGTGTAGCCGAGATCGGGTGAGTAGCTCAACTCTTCCAGTTTGCCGATGTCATGCAGAAAACCGCCAAGCAGAAGCAAGTCTGAATCAGCCTCTGGATACAAGGGAGCGATAGCTAGAATGGCATTCATCAATGAAGCAACATGCTCCAGCAACCCCCCGGAATAGGCGTGGTGATTTTTGACTCCCGCTGGCGCTCGCTTCAAACAGTCCATCAAGCGAGCGTCGTTCAAAAACGCTTCCGCCAGATTTCTCAAATCGGAGTTCTTCATGCCACGAAGTTGCTCTGAGACTTGGCCCAACAAGCGATCGATGTCTTGTGATGACTTCGTTTGAAAGTCTTCTGGGTTGATGGTGGAGGCCGGGACTGGTTGCACGGACTTCAGAATCAACTGCATGTTATTGTTGTACAGTTGTGCCGTTCCCTTCACATGCACGTAGTTGCCGTTTTCGAAACTCTCGTAAACGCGCTGGTCGGCGTTCCACAGCATCGCCGTCAACGAACCGGACTTGTCACTACAACGCAGCTGCAGATACAAGTTACCGGTCCGGTTTGGACGCAATTGTTTTTCGGAGGCGAGGTAAATTTCTTCGACGGCCTCGCCGTCGGATAGTTTTGTAAGGTATTGGCGAGTCATTATTTTCCAAAATTTGGTTAGAGAAAGCGAATGCGTTTTTGCATATCGGTGTTGATCGAATGGTACCGGCGGAGCAGATTCCCCGAATCGAATCGGGATTCGCGGATGTACTCCACATCTTCAGTTCCGATTGCCTTGGTGAATATCGGCAACAGATAGTTGATTCCAGTCGACGAGATATGTAGTCTTCGCGGATCGTAAAAGGACGGATGAAGCGAGCGGGCGTGAATTTTCCCCCAGCGATCACGGAAACCGTTGCCGGGGTAGCTTTGCAAGTAAAACCCGGAATCTTCTGACCACTGGAGAACGGAAATCGCGTTGGATTGCCCGGCAAGAAGCATTTCGACGGCTTGTCCGCCAAGTTGAGCGGCATAAAAACGGTCGAACAAAATCGGGCGTCCGCCACGTTGAGTATGCCCGACCTTTCTTGTAAAGATCGCGCTCTCGGCCGAGTCGTTGTTACCAAAACTCTTGAAGAACTCGTCGCCCAACGCGTCGATCAGAATCCGCCGCAGCGCTTCGGCGGCACCACTCAAACGAAGATTACCTGCCGGGTCGGTCGATTTTTGCTCGTCGGCCATGACTTGCCCTTCAGCATCGACAATCCCTTCACCACATACGATGACGACATTTTGTTGCAAACGATAGATGTCTTGTACTCGGGAAACAAGCGTCGGAGTATCGACGGGGAATTCCGGCACTAAAATGATATCGGGTTGCCCGTAGGCGTTCCCCAATGCCAAAAATCCTGAGTGACGCCCCATGACTTCGATAATCGCAATGCGCCGGTGACTCTCGGCGGTCGTGCGAATCCTCCGCACCCCTTCGACCGCAACATAAACCGCCGTCGCATATCCCGGCGTCGCGTAGTTCACCATTTTGTCCAATTGAAAAAAATCGCCACCCGGCTCGTAAGCCGTCACGATTCGATATCGCTCCGCCAAGTCCCCCTTCTCGTCAGTTTCTCGCAGGTATTTATCGGGCTCATTGGGGTAATTGAGTCCAAGGTCGTTGTCGATGGTTTTGGGAGCGAGCACCGTGGGGATGCGATCACAGAAAGGTTGCAGGCCGTTGAGAGTTCCATCTCCGCCGATACAAATTAAACCTTCGATGTTGAGACGCTTCAAGCGATCAACCATTTGATCCAACGCCGCTTCATTGTTTTGATCAACATATTTGCGACTTGAGCCCAATAGTGAGCCACCATAGGTTGCATCGAGTTCGGGAATCGCTTGGAGCAGGGGATTGAGCACCACATGCGGCATTCGCGGGTCGAATAAACTGTCGAAACCGGACATCAGGCCGATGACCTCGACGCCTTGCTGACTCGCGCGATTAACCGCCCCGAAAATCGTGGCGTTCAAAGCCGGTGTATCACCGCCTGCTGTCAAAATGCCAATGCGTTTCATAAAATCTGTAAATTGTGAAATAGGTTTACCTTGTCGTTCAAATCCTATCTCACAATGTAGTGGAACAAAGCTAACGTCACAATGTACCGTTTAGAAACGCAGGAACGTCAATGGCCAGTAAAACTGTAGGCTATTTGGGAATCGATGTGGGAACGCAAGGACTCTCTGTGGTCCTAACCGACGAGGCGATGAACGTGATCGCAACCGGCGACGGGCACTATGAAATGGTTCCCGGCTTGGCAGCAGGTTGCTACGAGCAATCGCCGGAAGATTGGGAAAAAGCAACCGCCGCAGCAATGATTGACCTGCGAAGCAAACTTGGTGGCGATGACGTGGCCTTTGAAGTCCGAGGTATTGGAATCTCAGGTCAAATGCATGGAGAAGTGCTCACTGATGATGCAGGAAATCCGCTGGCCCCCGCAAGGCTTTGGTGCGATAGTCGCAACGACGCGGAAGGCGAAGAACTGACGGCAGCATTAGGCGTGAAAATGCCAAAGCGAATCACAGCTGCGCGCTGGTTGTGGACGACCCGACAACGATCTGAACTTGCCGGTCAAGTTCGTCGCCTGACTACTCCCGGCGGATGGCTGGCGTTTCGCCTGACCGGAGAATGGAACTTGGGGGTGGGAGATGCGTCGGGCATGTTTCCGATCGATTCGCAAACGGGAAACTATGATGCTCGATTGCTGGAACAGTTCGAAAAAATTTGCGGAAGCACGTACCGGCCGCTTTCACAATTACTTCCCAACGCTCGCCGAGCGGGTGAAGATGCCGGATCGCTGAACGAAATCGGAGCGAAAATTTTGGGACTGCCGACAGGAATTCCGGTGGCTCCTGCCGAAGGGGACCAGCCCGCCGCAATGGCCGGCTCATTGATTGGTTCGGCGGGAGTTGTTTCGATGAGTTTCGGGACATCGGTTTGTGCCAATGCTGTTGGCGATCGCCCGTTTCAAGGTGTTGCCCGCTCGATTGACCACTTCTGCGCCGCTGATGGCAAACCTATCAATATGGTTTGGTTGCGGAATGGCACGACTTACATGAACGCAGTTGTCGAAATGTTCGGACGGTTTGCGGAGAGTTCAGAGGAATCGCCATTTGCTCGCATCATGCCGTTGGTCGTATCGGCGCCGGATGATTGTGACGGCGTTCTCGCGTTGCCGTTCATGGATGACGAGCCAGGTTTGGGAGTAGGGCAGGGGGGGAAGGGAATTTTATGGGGACTCAACGAAAAAAACGCGACGCCCGGGAACATCGTCAAGGCCGCCATTCTCGCCACGATGTTTAATCTGCGAATGGGAAGCCAACCTCTCGACGCACAAGGATTTCCTCGTCAAGAAATCGTCTTGTCGGGT
Organism: Pirellulaceae bacterium; assembly: GCA_019636375.1. Taxonomy (GTDB): domain Bacteria; phylum Planctomycetota; class Planctomycetia; order Pirellulales; family Pirellulaceae; genus BJ22. Next base: position 1,469,037 of record JAHBXS010000001.1, read on the forward strand.
GGTTTGACGAAGACTCCAGAACTAGGGCAACTCTTGAGCGATGTTTTCAACACACCGGTGGTGATTCTCGAAAGCGGCCAAGAGGGCTCGGCGTGGGGTGCAGCATTACTCGCCAAGTATCGCGCTGTAGTTCGAGACGGACAAACTCTTGAGTGGTCGGAGTTCCTGTCCCAAAATGCGGCGGGCTCAAGGATAAATTTTGCGCCCGAAGCAGCGAATGTCGCTCGATTGAATTTAGTGTATAGAAGTTACTGCGAAATGTTTGAGTCGGTGATTCAAGCGACTAAATAGGAAAAAACTAAACCTTGGCTGGCTTGGCGGGTGCAATCGGGGTCCACGCTCCGTCGTGAACCGCTTTGGGGTCTAGCTTACTTTGGCATACTCGTTCGATTTCATTGGCCGAGAATCCCCGGCGAATCATCTCAAGCTTCAAACTCGACTCAGCTCGCTGTTTGCTGACTTTTTCGATTGTCCTGCAGACGATCGCGAACATGCCGCAAAGGAACGGGCCACCTAAAATACAAATTACTGCCACCAAGGAAACCAAACTGCTAGAAACTGCCATCACCTAAACTCTCCGATTGGCCTCATTGAATACGCTCCAATTTTAACTGTTCGCAGACAATCATTGAATATTGGAGACTTCGGGCAGATTTTATTCGAAATCGTGTGGTGCTTTGAAGAGTCAACGGTTTGACTGTCAAGGAATCGCAAAACGGGAGCTTTTATTGACCTTTTTTCTCTGGTGACCCAAAATTGGCTGGCCTAGTCGATTCTTGGTAGGCACCATAAAATGAGGTCTTTCATCCGATAATTCTCGTCGCAAATTCGACAATAATGAACAAAAAGACCAAAACTGCGATCTCGCCAACCCGTGAAGAAAACTACCCCGAATGGTACCAGCAAGTCATCAAGGCCGCTGATTTGGCGGAAATTTCGCCGGTGCGGGGTTGTATGGTCATCAAGCCGTGGGGCTGGGGACTGTGGGAGAACACGCAACGGGTCCTCGATAAAATGTTTAAGGACACCGGCCACGAAAACGCTTACTTTCCGCTGTTTATTCCCAAGAGTTTCTTGGAGAAGGAAGCCGAGCACGTCGATGGCTTCGCCAAAGAGTGTGCCGTCGTCACGCACCACCGGCTGGAACAAGGCCCCGATGGAAAACTTCATCCAGCAGGCCCACTAGACGAACCCCTCATCGTTCGCCCCACCAGTGAGACCATTATCGGAGCGATGTTCGCCAAATGGATTCAGTCCTATCGCGACTTGCCTCTCAAGATCAACCAATGGTGCAACGTGGTGCGATGGGAAATGCGACCACGTATTTTCTTGCGCACCGCTGAGTTTTTATGGCAAGAAGGCCACACGGCACACGCCACGGCGGAGGAAGCCTGGGAAGAAACACGGATGATGCTCGATGTGTACGCCGACTTCGCTGAAAACACGATGGCGATCCCGGTCATCAAAGGGGAAAAATCTGCGGGCGAACGTTTTCCTGGTGCCGATGCAACCTTGACGATTGAAGCGATGATGCAAGACCGCAAGGCACTCCAAGCGGGCACGTCGCACTTCCTCGGCCAAAACTTTTCTCGCGCTCAGGAAATCAAATTCCAAGACCAAAACAGCACCGAGTGTTTCGCCTACACGACCTCGTGGGGAATGTCGACCAGGATGATTGGTGCGTTGATCATGGCCCACAGTGATGATGATGGCTTGGTGTTGCCTCCACGAATCGCTCCGAAACAAATTGTGATCATGCCCATCTTCCGCAACGACGAAGAACGCTCCCAAGTCGTCGCCCATTGCGAACAACTCAAACGTGAACTCGAACAAATCCCATATTACGGGCGAATGCTTGAGGTCTTACTAGACGCTCGCGACGTTCGCGGTGGCGAAAAGAAATGGATGTATATCAAACGGGGTGTTCCGATACGTGTGGAGATCGGACCACGCGACATCGAAAACGATTCCGTTTTCGTCGGGCGTAGAGATCAAGAGAAATCGGCGGGAATGTCGCGAACAGAATTCATCGGACAAATCACATCCATTTTGGACGACATTCAAAATGGTCTATTCACTCGGGCTTTGGCGTTTCGCGAAGAACACACCCGTGTCATTACCGACCTCGACGAGTTCAAGGCGTACTTCACACCTCGCAACGAAGAACAACCCGAAATTCACGGCGGCTTCGCGCACTGCCACTTTGTCGATGAGCCTGAAATTCAAAATGTCCTCAAGGACCTTAAAGTCACCCCACGTTGTATTCCCCTGGCGGATGAACCGTTTGATGGGGCCTGCATCTTTACGGGGAAAAAGACCGTTACTCGGGCGATCTTTGCCAAATCGTACTAACAGGAAGTGTTTGTTGCACCATGGGCGATACTCGTCCCCATTTCCCGGTCTTGTTCTTCACCGCGATCTTTTCCAAAAATATCGAGGCGATCGAGTGGGGACGTCACGAAATGGAACAATTGGCGGGTCCAGTATTGATGGCCAGCCCTTTGTTCGAGTTCTCGGAAACGGGGTTTTATGCGGAGTCGATGGGAACAGGCCTGCGGAAACAACTTTTTGTTTTTTCTGAAGACTTTGATCCTGCCATGCTGCCGGACCGAAAGATCAGGTCGAATCAATTGGAGGAAACTTTCCGGGCAAATCATTCGTATCCAGAATCAAGGCCCCTCAATATTGATCCCGGCTATCTTTCCGAAGCCAAATTTGTGTTGGCGACCACCAAAGACCGCGATCATCGGGTTTATCTTCGGGACGGGATTTACGGAGAGGTAACCCTATTTTATTTGCGTTCAGGTTGGCAATTCTCACGTTGGACATATCCGGACTACCGAAGAGCGGATTATTTTGAGTTCTTGACCGAGTGCCGCAAGCTGCTGCGTCAACGAATTCAAAATGAGTTTCCGACCTTGGATTGAAACTCTGCCTGTGCTTGGTCACAATGGAAGTTCAAAACGACCCTCAATGCAACTTTGTTGATATTTGCGAATGACGATTTAAGAATTCAAGACTTCGGAAACCATGAAAATATTTTTGACCATCGTGCTGGGAATCGGCGTTGGCCTTGGGCTCGCCTATGGGTTTTTTACTGTCCGTTCGGCGGCGATCACTGAATCGTTTCCGATTGACGGTTGGCCGCAAACAGGAAAGACATCTCCGGCAGAATGTGACCTGTTCGTTTCCAGTTCAGTGTCCGTCAAACTAGGATCGATCTATAGCGGGAAAATCCATCGACACCAGATTTTCATCGACAATGTAGGTGACGCCCCAGGTGAGATCTGGGTTGACGAAGTCCCCTCTAGCATTCGCTTACTTAAATTAGCCCCCGGCGAAAAACAAGTAATCCCTCCACTTACTCGTTACTTGCTGGACGTGGGAATCGTAGGCGAGTTTGGACGAGGCGGTCTGGATGAAATCATTCAAATCAAATCGAATCAATCAAATTCTCCCCAACTCGCAGTCGCATTCAACTCAACAATTCACCCCGGTGTAGGCGTCTTACCGAACCGAAACATTTTGTATACATCACATGAATTCGCGGATAAAAAACCTGCTGAAGTCCACGCGGTGACGTTACTCTCTGACCAACTGTCGATCAAATCCATTCGATTTTCCTCCAATCCAGACTTGTTCACTTACGAAATTCTTGACTTCTCGGATGAATTCAAAGATGAAATGAAAACCGTTCGTGGTGGAAAAACTATTCGACTCACCCCACAAGGCGATTACCCTGAGACTCGGCAACGAATCACCATGTTTATCGAAATTGACGACGCCGAAATTGCCCCGTTGGAAGTGGCGATTCGGTTTGGCGATTAATTTGGCATCTACCGAAACGATATTTTTGCCAAGTCGCAACTAAATGTACTCAACTGTTTTAAGCCCAAATCAGGCTGGATTCTGGAGAATCTGCTATTTGGCCTTTCTGGTGATTTGCCCTACAATCTAGCGATAAACGGCGAATTCTAAGGCGGCTTTTACCGGCCATAGAATTGATTCGCAGTGACTTAGCTTTGTGCACAACGATTAGCTAGGACCATTTCCAAACTTGGTGTCGAAGTACGCCCGTCATTTCGTACACGCCAAGACGATTCGATAATTTCACGTGGACCTTTGACAAGTAAACAGAACATGAGCGATTACAAATATTCGGCGTTATCAACCTTGATTGTGTTTGGCCTTTGGGGAGGCTGGTGGGCCAGCGATCATCTAGATTCAAATTATTCAGTGAAACGAATTCAAAATGTTGGGGCTCTGACAAACAGTGGCCTTCAGGACCCTGAAAAGAACGAAACACCAACCTTCCCCGACCGCAAGGAACTTGTCAAAGATTGGGAGAAGCCTGAGGTGACATTGCTCATTTCTGGGAGCCAACGTGGCTACATCGAGCCGTGCGGCTGCACCGGTTTGGAGAATCAAAAGGGCGGATTAATGCGCCGCCGAGACTGCCAAAAGGTGCTGCTCGACCGAGGCTGGAACGTGGTCGCACTGGACTTGGGCGATCAAATCCGTCGCCAAGCGATTCAACCGCAATTAAAACTGAGGGCTACTTATGAGACCTTGACCAAGGTTATGGGCTACCGAAGCATTGGTCTGGGTGTCAACGAACTGAAGCTGGCCAGTACTGAACTTGCCCAACTCATGGTCAATTGCATCGATTCTGAAACGCCATTTACCTGCTGTAACATCACCGTCCTAGATGAAAGTTTCGTCGCCCCATATCACATTGTCGAAACAGGAGGTCGGCGCTTGGGAGTTGTGATGGTCGTGGGAGATGAACACCTCAAGGAAATCGAGTCCTCCGACATTCAAAAATCTTCTGCAAACGATGGAATCAAGCGGGCCTTACAAGCCATCAGCAAGTTACCTAAATGTGACGCCTTGATCCTCTTGGCACAAACGGACAAAGAATCCTGCATGAAATTCGCGCGGCAGTACCCGTTTGACCTAATTGTAGTCGGCGACTGCCCTGGCGAACCTACGCTCATGTCCGAGCCGGTGTTCAACGATCGCTGGACGACTGAAATTATCGAGGTCGGTACGAAAGGGATGCATATCGGACTTGTCGGTTGCTCTTGGGTCAATGGCAAACTACAACTCAAGTACGAAAGAGTTCCTCTCGATGCCCGGTTCGCCGACGCACCAGATGCGAAAGCAATTTTTGCAGCCTATCAAAAAGAACTCGAAATCTTGTACACACGTCCCGAGAACTTCCCCGACATCCAACCTCGCCAACATCCATCCGGCCTAACCTTTGTAGGCTCCGAGCGATGCAACGATTGCCATGACGAGGAGTTCGATATCTGGAAAGATGGTATTGATGGTAATGGCGGTCCACATTTTCGTGCTACAGTCAGCCTGTTTGACCCCAAAGATAACCCACGTGCCGATATCCCTCGCAACTTCGACCCCGAATGCTTGAGTTGCCATGTCACGGGATGGAACCCTCAAAACTTTTTCCCTTATCAGTCGGGTTACAAGGACCTCGTTCGCGACGCCCATCTGCACGGAAACGGCTGCGAAAACTGCCACGGTCCCGGAAAAGAACACGCTGATGCCGAAGAAGGGAACGACGTGCAACTCCAAGAAAAACTTCGCAACGCGATGCGTTTGGAACTCAAAGACGCCGAAAAAACCTGTCTCGAATGCCACGACATCGACAACAGCCCTGACTTCCTCAAAAAGGGATTCGACTATTACTGGAAGTACATCGAGCATTAGTCCCCGAGTATTCGTCATGTCATTTTTTTGGTTTACAATACAAGCATGACGAGAGACGATTCCTTAAAGTTGACAATCCATGAAGAACCTTCAGTTTTTGAAAGGATGTTTCGCGCTGTGGAACTTGTCAAACAAAGGCTTGAGCGAACCTGTGAGGCATTGAAACGTGCCGGGATTCCTTACGCTGTTATTGGAGGGAACGCCGTTGCCGCTTGGGTAGCAACGATCGACGACGGAGCCGTCCGCAACACCCAGGATGTCGATATTTTGCTGCGGGAAGAAGACCTTGACCGCGCGACCGAAGCCATGGCCGCCGCCGGATTCGTTCGCAACTCTGTCATGGACATTACCGTATTTCTGGACGGCCCAGACGGAAAACCCAGCCAAGGCATCCACGTCTTGCTGGCGGATCGCAAAGTCCGCGACGATTACGCTTCACCAACACCGAAAATCAGCCAAGCCGCCGATATTGACGGAAAATCAATCATCGAATTAGAAGCTCTCGTGGAGATGAAACTCAACAGCTATCGCAAAAAGGATCAAACTCACTTGCTAGACATGATCCATATCGGCCTGATCGACTCGACTTGGCCGAGTCGCTTTCCACCGCCACTCGGCCAACGCCTGCAACAATTACTCGACGATCCCGAAGGTTGACACGAGCAAATCAAAGGAATCGCTTTCGAAAATGCGAAAAGCTGCCATCGGCTACTTAGACTTGGCGTCCGGGTGACAATAGCAGCTTGCCACTGGTGAAACGTCGGCGCGACACCAGGCCTGGCGAACTTGCTCTGACATTGCTGACGCTTCTACGGTTTTGTTTTGCTGCTCCAAGGACTGTTGCAGGCCGAGCAAAGCCCAGGGGTTGTTCGGGTGGCGTGCTAAGTCGGCTCGGTAAACGGATTCGGATTCTGCGGCATGCCCACCTGCCAATAGCAATGCGCCCAGTGCGTGTCGGACCGGTTGCATCCAGCCAGGCGGCTCGTCGTAGGCCAGTTGGTCCTCTAGCGCAGCGCCGTCATGCAGAAACTGATATGCGGCCCGCTGCTGTCCATTATGAAACGCCATCTCGCCGCTAGCCATCGCCCGGCCAATCGCGATGACGTCCAAAGCTCGGTTGTTGCCCACAAACCAAGTTTCATCGATTTCTGATGCGACTTGATTCATCTGGTCGAACTCGGTTTGAGCTTCTGCGCCCCGTCCCAAATTGGCCAATGCCACACAGCGAGCGTAATGCCGCTGAACACGACTTAGTAATCGCCAATCAACGGGCTCGGGCTCGTCCAGAATTTCTTTCCACTTTCCAAACCGGATCAGCACATGCAAAGGCGTGGTCATGAACCCGTCAGCCATCGTGACAAAATTTTTCAGAAATTCAGGCGGGATATCACGCTCGATTCTTCGAGCGGCTGATAATGCAGTTTCATAACGCCCCTCCATCATGGCGGCGTAAGCTAGAAAGTGGATATTGTGAATGAAATAGAGACTGTAAAAATCAGGTTTGGGCGCAACGGCAAAATAAGCCTCGTCCGCTTTGATTGCCAGTTCGTTCGCAGTAGCTGCATCGGCGTAACGACCCACACGGATAAAAATGTGTGATGGCATGTGGACCAAATGGCCAGAGCCTGGAACCAGATTTTGCAATCGTTCTGCGGCTGGAATTCCCAACTCTGGCCAAGGCGATGCCTCGATGGCGTGGATATAAAAATGATTCGCTCCAGGATGGTTGGGATGTAACGCCAAGGTTCGTTCCAAGACAGCGGCAATCTCCAACGTTCGACCTTTCGGTTTGCCTTCGCCAGTCCACAAATCCCAGGGCTGCAAGTTCATTAGCGATTCGGCGAACAAGGCTCCGGCATCCGGATCCTCTGGAAACTGATGCCATACCTTTTCCATCGCCGCTGCGTAGGCTTCGTCCAAATGCGTGCGGTTTTCCGGGGCAGGCCATTCGTAGCGTGTGCTCACGGCGTGGACCAAGGCCCGCTCGACAGGTGTTTCATTGCTGAGAGCCGCCAGCGCCTTGTCCGTCGCTTCACGAGCCAGGCGACTTTGTTCCTCGGACATTTTTGTGTTGTTGATGTGCAGCCCGCGAGCGTAAGCACTCCCCCACCAAGCCATGGCACAACTCGGATCGATCTCAGCAGCGCGATCGAACGATCTAATCGCTTCGTCGTGGTTGTAACCGTACAACAACTGGATGCCTTGGTTAAACCAACGTTGGGCTTCGGGCGAATCGGTGGTGACCACACGAGAGTAGCCCTCGAAGCCAGCGTACACGCGAGGTTCGTTCGTCGCTTGACGTAGCTGTTCCCCGATATCTTGTTGGCTCAAGCAACGAGAACCCGAAACATCTAAACCAAAAGTAGCGACTAACGCCAAAATGAGGATCCAACCCAAATTAAATTTTCGACTCAACATCACCGTTTCCTTTTGAAAAACATCATTCTCGTAGCGGAAGTCGTCAAGACTTTCGTGGCGTCACAAAAACCCGAGAAATCGAACGAAAGTCTTGACGACTTCCGCTACCTCCGCTAATCCGACGTGATCAGCCCAACGACGACAAAATCTTCACCCACCAGGAAATGATGGTGCGAAGCGACTTCGCCACACGCACATTCGGCGGCCACTCGGTCAATAATGGCTTGGCGGACCGTCGCATCATACGGCAACTGAATATACAACTGCAGCGGCTGCGACTCTCGTTGCACCCAGACGTTCTCCGCTCCCAGGTCGTAAAATCGTTTGACCAATGCCGAACGATCTTGGCACTGTTTTTCATATTGCGATCCCAACATTGCCTCCGATAATTGTCGCTTCAAATCGGGGGTTGTGTAAATCGGACTTTGGACTTTCGTGCCGAAATCGCCCGGTGTGAACGTTCGATCGCTCGTTGATATTTCAGCGGCCCCAGGCGTGGCTTCGTCGTACACAAACAGCCCTGCGGCAAGCATGAGAAATGCCGTGATGCAAAATAGTAGGATTCCAACAAATATCGCAATGATCCACTTTGGCAACATGGTTTGTACTGGTACCGATTTAATTCGAATCCTTGTAAATTGGGCCCCTAAATTGCCCGCTGAGTGTTAGACTGCGCATTGTGACTAACCAGCACCCAAAAAATGTGGTAAATTCAGGAATTGAGGGCCACGAACTGTCGCCCAACTCTCCGAATCGCTGGGCACACCAATTATGCCACCATTGGGGATTTATTCCGCAGCCACCAACTCGATGCCAAAAGTCGAGCGACGATAAACGTCTAATAATTTAGAGAGTCCCGCTCATGAACAAGCGTACTGAGCTGCTGAGTCAACAACTCGTGGCGGGCGATCCGTCCGTGCTGGGGGAACTGTTGCAGCAAGTGCGAGACCGCTTGCTGCGAATTATTGAGTTTCGAATGGACCGCAGACTCCGTGGACGACTAGACCCGGAGGACATTTTTCAGGAATTATCCTTGGTCGCTACTCGACGTCTCGAAGAGTATCAACATTCAAATGACCCGATGCCCGGCTTTGTGTGGTTGCGATTTTTGGCGATACAAAAAACTATTGAACTCAATCGAGTTCATATTGGCGTCGCTGCCAGAAGTCTGGAACGCGAAGTCTCATTAAACCAATCGCCCGCGATAGCAAACACATCCGCAGAGTTGGCCAGCCACCTTTTGGGACGCGAGCCAACACCCAGCCAGGTAACCCAGCGCAATGAACTGGCAGATTTGCTAGGCGCGGCCCTAAAGCGACTTGACCCAACGGACCGAGAAATCCTGGAACTGCGGCACTTCGAGCAATTATCCAACGAAGAGGCAGCCCGGGTCTTGGAAATCAACTCGTCTGCCGCCAGCAGTCGATACGTGCGAGCCATCAAACGCTTAAAAGCCGAGATGCTAAAATCAATCGATCAATCGACGTGAACAAAACCAGTAAAACGCCACAACGTAGTTTATGGAAAATGTCGAACAACTCGTCGAAAAGTTCCTAACCGAATTGCGAGCGGGAGAGGAGCCAGATGTGGATCGGTTTTGCAATCGATTTCCACAGTTTGCCAACGAATTGCGAGAAATTCTGCCAACTGTGTTGCTATTTGAGCTTTCGTTGCAATCAACTTGGCCAAAACATGATCATGAGCAGCGAATCGTCCCGGAACAAATCGGCCAATATGAAATCGTTCGCGAGATCGGTGCGGGCGGGATGGGGATTGTGTATGAAGCCCGACACATCGAGTTGGGGCGACGAGTTGCTCTAAAGGTCTTGACGGCATCGCTGTCCACCGACCGGACGCACCGCGAACGATTCCACCGCGAGATTCGACTTGCCAGCAATCTGCACCATACCAACATTGTTCCAGTCTTTGAAACAGGAACCTATGCCGGTACACCGTTCTTCACGATGCAGTTGATTGATGGGCAAAGTTTGGAGCATTGGCCCATTCAAACCAGACAACTTAGCGAATCAGTGCGTTTCCGCTTGGCAGCAACAATTATCTGCCAAGCGGCGGACGCCTTGCAATACGCCAACAACCAAGGCATTTTGCACCGCGACATCAAACCATCGAATTTGTTGCGCGACAGTCAAGACATCGTATGGATTACCGATTTCGGACTGGCACGCCAAGCGGCGGACGGCGTGACTCGCACCGGCGATATCGTAGGTACATTACGTTACATCGCCCCCGAACGATTTTCGACGGCCGCCGATCATCGCAGCGATTTATACAGCCTGGGACTGACACTGTACGAGTTGTGTACCCTGCGGCCAGCGTTTCCTGAGCTAGACCAAGTCCGACTGCAACACGACATTTTAGAATCGCGACCGCCGCGACCGCGCAGCCTCGTGCCATCGATTCCCCGTGATTTGGAGACGATCATATTGCGGGCGATTGAAAAAGACCCAAAACTTCGCTACCAATCCGCAGATGAGTTTGCCGATGAATTGCGGTTGTGGCTCGATGATCGGCCGATTCGCTCGTGCCCGGTCACTGCCTGGGAGCAGTTGTGGCGTTGGGGACGCCGGAATCCGTTAAGTGCCTCGCTCGCGTCCACCGTCGCATTGATGCTGTTGATTCTGATTGGCGTGCTGGCCTATTCTGCTCACCGACGGGGACTTGTGATCGATGAACTGAATCGGACGCATCAGACGTCACAACTCCGGCTGTACGAATCCTATCTGGGGCGGGCACAGGCCAATCGCTGGAGCGGTCGCCCTGGCCAAAACTATATGGCGATGGAGGCGATTGGTCAGGCAGCGAATCTAGTTGACACGTTGTTCTCTGATCCGGTCGAACGAGAGGTTCAACGTTTCAAGCTTCGCAACGAGGCGATTGCAGCCATGGTTCTGACTGACATCTCGCCAATGAAACAATGGGAGAATTCCGAAGACGAACGCGTCATGATGGCCTTTGACGAGGGTTTTACTATGTACGCCCTTGCCGAGTCGACAAGAGATATCGCTGTCCGACGCGTGGTCGATGATGCGGATTTGGATAGTATTCCGAGCGAGGGTGCGTTGTGTTGGGAAATGCAATTAGCATCAGATGGTCGCTACTTTGTTGGCGTCTTTCATCGTCAGGGACAGTCTCCAGAAACGGTCCTCCGTGTGTGGGATACGCAAGAGCATCGTGAGACTTTGCGAGTTGACGGCTTGCTCCGTCCGACCATTTGGGACTGGGAAGAGTCGTCTCAATCGCTGGCTGTTTTTGACCGACAGCATCGTTTGTTGTTGTTTGATTTTATAACAGGAGATCAGCGGCAAGTGGTCGAAGCAGACGTTCGTCCGTTGGCGACTTGTTTTATGGATTCGAATCGTTTGGCAGTTGCTCGCAACGAGAAATTAGAAATCGAGATTCTTGATTTGGCTTCACTTGCTGTGGTTCAAACATTGGATACAGACGACGAAATTACCGGGTTGGCGTGGTCGTCCACATCGCAGATATTGGCCGCTGGCAGTGCCGTCCAAGGTGAAATTTACTTGTGGAAAAGCCCCGAAAACAGTACTCCAAACGCGAGGCGACTGTCAGGGCATCGCGGGCGAGTAACTCGATTGTACTTCGCAACTCACGGACAGGTCCTGGCCTCGAATTCTTGGGACTCGACGGTCCGTATATGGGATACCATCGGTGCTCGTGAGCTGATGCAAATCGAAGCCGTCGCTGTGGCGAATCCGGGATTTGGACGGGATGACCGAGTATTGGCCATGTCTGGTTTGGTAAATCAATTTTGGTTAGCCAATGTTACTTATAACGGTCCACTCCGCAATCTGCCGCGAAGCCATTCGGAGGGCCACGAGTGGGCACTTAGTTTTCACGCCATCGATGACCACCTTTTGGCAGTAGCAACCGTCAACGGTCTCGTGTTTTGGGATTGTCGCCGAGGTGAGACTGTTGGCAAAGTTGATTCGGGACTCGTGCGAACGGTCGATTTTTCAAGTGACGGTCAGATTGTGTACGTCGGTGGCGAACAAGGAATCACCCAATGTCGCATTCAATGGCAAAACCAGTCAAACGCTTCATCGCTAGACATTTTGGAAACAACGATACTCGATCCCACGCCAGTTTATCGGGCAAATTTGTCCGGTGACAATGACCGAATTGTGGCTTTTTCCGAGCGTACACGAATGGCCAGTGTATTTGATATTGAGACCCGTTCCACAATTGCTCGAACAGGCGAACATCGCAACTTAGATAGAGCGCTGATCAGTCCCGACGGACGCTGGATTGTCACTTCAACTTGGGGTGGATCCGGCCTGCGAGTCTGGGACGCGATCAGCGGCGAATTAGTTCGCGAAATGAACTCGCAATACGGCAACGCCACCATCGCGTTTAGCCCGTCGGGAACATTTCTAGCTGCGACAGACGGCGGGCGTCAATATTTGTGGCGAGTTGCAGACTGGGAATTGGTCCATGAGTGGCAGCGTGAAGAGCCAGATGGTTGGCCAGGCCCAGTCACATTTTCACCCGATGAGCATTGGCTAGTCTTACCCCAGAACCGCACCACCGCTCGGCTAGTCGAAATTGAATCCGGCAAATGCTTAGCCATCCTGGAATCACCGCGCCGCATGAGTCTATCATCTTATGCGGTATCCCCCAGCGGTCGTTACATCGCCCTCCTTCACGGCGAAGGCATTCAACTCTGGGATCTAAAACACCTTCGCCAACGACTCGCCACCCTCGGTTTGGACTGGTGATCAAAGTTGATGAGTCAGCCAGGGGAAAACTCGTTCGCCACGTTCGTTTTCGATGGATCGAAAATCGGTTCCGCCTTAGAAGCGGCAATTGCTACTTGAATTTTACTTCGGCATTTTCAACTGGTTTGTAGATACTACTGCGACCAGGAACCCATTCTCCCTTTTGCTCGTACTCGGATTTGATTTCCAGCGTTCCGTCATCCTTTAGTTTTGAGGTCGCTCGAACCTGCGTGATGCCGTTTGCATTGCCAGTGACCTCCTCCAACGACATCCAGGTGTTTCCATCAAAATCAAACGTGCCCTGAGTAAAGAAGCCTGCAGTGGTAAAGTACCAATAGGCGACTTTTTGCTGCTTGGGGTCCCACATGATAATCGTTTCGCCGCCGTATTCGCCGTCGTTTATTGAGTGCAAGTTGCGGATCGCTTGACCGTTCATCGCCCGTTCAAAACGAGACAAATCAATGACCGGTTTTTCCGGCGTGGAATTGGCAAACTCGCTTCGAAAGGTCTTTCCTAACAAATGTCGAAACGGCTCCAAATGTTCGTTGAGAAAATCTGATGTGGTGTCCGTTGATTTGGCAGTCGATGCTTCTTGTGCAGAAATAATCAACAATCCCTGGGAACTTGTCAAAACTGCCCAAACCAAGAAAAAACAAATGCTTCGGTCCATCATGAGTCCCCTTTATGTAAATTGTCTAATCGGAACCATTTTCGAATTTAGTGGCCGAGTTGGGAAACGCGTTCAATGTCGCGGATTGAATTGAACGCATAAAAACGACACCGGTTACATTGTCCACAAGGCCGATTCCGGTGTCAATCTATCGGTTTATTTCAGTTTTTCGCGTGAATCGGATAGCTTGGAACAACTCCGTAGGATTTACTTAGCTCCAGGTTTGAACTTTTAAAAAAAGCCTGTGCCGAAAAAAGAATCACGCGCAGTCATCAATTTATCGCTAGGGATTGTCCTGCGAGCGACGACTATTGAACGATTGTTGTGAGACGTAATATGCAAAAATTCAAAAGGATTTCTTTTCTGGTCTATGGAGTCACTTGTCATCTGATGTTTTTGGGCGTCTATGCCTGGCTGGCTCTATTTATTGGGAATTTAGGGTTTGGACTAATTACGACCGTCGATGGCGAACCAGGAATCCCGTTTGGTTGGGCGACGGTGATTAATACGTGTTTGGTTTTGGCATTTGTCGTTCCACATTCAGTGATGGCGCGGCCAGCTTTCAAACGCTGGTGGACGCGATTCGTTCCCAAGCCCATCGAACGTAGCACTTACGTGTTAGTTTCAAATTTGTTAATGATCAATTTGCTGTGGAATTGGCAGCCGATGGGTGGAGTGATTTGGAATATCACCAATCCAGTCGGGCGGGGCATCATGTATGGCCTGTTCCTATTGGGAGTTCTGTTGGTGCCCGTTGTCAGTCTGATGATTAGTCACTTTGATTTGTTTGGTACCAGGCAAGTGTGGTTGTATTTTCGGGGACGCGAGTATCAGCATTTGCCGTTTCGAACCCCGTTGGCGTATCGGTTTGTGCGTCACCCGCTTTATCTGGGCTGGATGCTCTTTTTCTGGGCCGCTCCGACCATGACTGTGGCTCATTTGTTGTTTGCCGGGCTGACAACAGCCTATATGTTGGCCGCTATTCCAATAGAAGAACGCGATTTGGTTGATCATTTTGGTGAAAAGTACCTAAAATATCGACATCAAGTCGGCGCGTTGATTCCGCGAATTCGCGACGAGCAAGCCGAAGACGGGCTGTTTGCAAAACCAGAAAGAAAAATTTAAAGATGGTCCAAGGCAGTTTCCGTTTTTTAGTGTGGGTTACAATCTTTGTAACCGTCGCCATTTCGAGTCATTGCCATCAGGTCAATGCATCGGACCTCGCGTATCGATTTCAACTCAGACGCGGTCCGGTAATCGAAGTCTCTTTGGATTTTACTGCCAGCGAAAATGGCGACAGTATCTTGGAACTGGCCAAAGAGTGGGGCGGAATCGTCAACGATGGCTCGGACGTCAATCACTTGACGGTGCACGACTCCGACGGCAACTCGATTCCAGTCGAGAGAACCTCGTCAACCACGTGGCAAATACAACACGAGAATGAAGTTCGTTTGACCGCTCGCTATGAGATTAAACCGCCCGGCGAGCGCGAACCAATTCGCGGTGGCAACGATTACCGCACGCGATTCGATGCGAACTTATTTCAAGTGATCGGCAACTTGGCCCTGTTAATGCCGCAGCACTACAGTGAAGACAAAAAAATTCGTTTTCAAGTCTCATTTCATGGCTTTGACGAAATCGGCTGGCGAATCGCAAGTTCCTATGGCCTTGGTCCTGGACCGTTCGAATTCGAATGGACTCGCTCTCAATTTTTGCATGCCGTCGTGATGGCGGGCAATATCGACATCGCGAAACGGATGGTCGGCGACCAGCAGATTGCGGTTGCGGTCGCCGGGCGGGGCTGGATGTTTGCGACAGACCAGTTGGCGGACAGCGTCAAACAAATTGTGCAAGCCGAACGTGATTTTTTTGACGATCATACAGATCCGTGGTACTTGGTTACGTTAACACCGCTACCGGCGATGCACCCTGGCTCCTCATCATTTGGCGGAACCGCCGTAACCAATTGTTTCGCATTATTCTGTACCCCCAATTTAAATTTGCAACCGGAATCGGCTGACTATGCCAGAACACTGATCCTGTTGGCCCACGAATATTTCCACAACTGGAATGGAATCAAAATTTCTACCGCTGGCAACGACCCCTCGACGTATTGGTTCTCCGAGGGATTTACCAATTACTTTTCGAGAAAGATTTTGCTCCGTGCCGGTTTGATCACGCCAGATCAGTTCTTGGAAAATCTCAATACGGCTCTTCACGGCTATGAATCAAATGAATACAAGTCGGCTTCCAACGCAATCATCGCCGAGGCTTTTTGGTCCAACCGAAATGTGGGTGAATTGCCCTATCAACGTGGCGACTTGTTAGCACTGATGCTGGATGAGCATATTCGTTCGCGTTCAGAAGGGAAACAGTCAATTGACAATCTGATGCTCGACCTCTTTGAAAATCCCATTTCTCAGCAACCGATCACAACGGAACATCTCCTCGAGCGAATAAACGACTTTGTCGACAAGTCGGTCAGTGAGAAAATTCGAGAAATCGTGATGGTAGGTGCGGACATTCCTATTCCATCGGACGTTTCAGAACCGAAACTCGCATTGGCAACTGCCCAAACCCGCTCCTTCGCCCCCGGTTTCGACATTGAAAAGACTCGAGAAGCCAAACAACTCGTTGGCGTGATTGAATCGAGCGAAGCATGGAACGCCGGACTTCGCGATGGTCAAATCCTCCAAGGTCTATCAATCCAATCCGGCAACGGGCCGCCAACGGCAGAAGTGACAATCCTCATTGACGGAGAAGCGAAAAAAGTTGAATACACCCCTCTTAGCGAACCGAGACAAATTCGAGTATATCAACTCGTCCCTGAAACGAAAGACTAACGCCAACCAACGCCCTGCAACCACCCGCGAATAGCGAAATTCGCCGACGATCTTTCGGATATTTTTCCGCACGATTATCAACTTCCAATTGGCTCATATCAGGCAACTTCGACGTCTTGAGCCTGTGCGAAATATGGCATATCATCAAAATGCTCGTGTCCCGAAATCAAATCTCTAGACAATCCTGAAAGAAACCAGATGCAAATCCCAAATCCAAGTTCCGAACACCTATGGTTGCTGCAATTGGTCGGCGAATGGGAATTTGAACATGAATGCGACATGGGGCCTGATCAGCCCATTTCAAAGTCCTCGGGCAAGCAATCCACTCGGGCACTCGGGGCATTGTGGACGTTGGGCGAAATGGAAACTCCCGGTCCCGATGGGCAACCCATGCGTTCAATTATGACCATCGGATATGATCCAGGCCAAAGTCGATTCGTGGGCAACTTTATCGCTTCTTGCATGACATTTCAGTGGATCTATTCGGGACAGCTTGATCAAGATCATCGCGTATTGACACTTGATGCCACGGGCCCCAGTTTCAGCGGCGATGGCAGCTTGGCCAACTATCAAGACATCATTGAAGTGATTGATTCGGACAACTACATTTTTTCATCTCGATATCAGAACGCCGATGGCAGTTGGGTTCCGTTCATGAAAGGCAAATACACTCGTCGAAAGTAAAAAAATCGAAAATTTGCATTTTCAGTTTAAACCAACGTTGGCCGTTGTCCCAACCTTTTCGTTTGTCAGCTTTCCGCTGCGGGTAGCCCTACGCAACAACGTCCGGTAAACTACAACCTTCAATGTTCCATAATGAATTTTGGCGGAGTCAGCGGTGATGCAAGAGCACCAGCAACGAATTGACGAATTGATCGAGTGTGGCAAGTTGTTTCATCAGCGCGGGTGGTCCGTTGGAACGAGCAGCAATTATAGTGTGGTCCTTTCTCAAGAACCTGTGGACTTGATCGTGACGGCGAGCGGGTTTGACAAAGGGCGTTTAACCCGCGAGCAGTTCGTGCACGTTGGTCCCGACGGACAACCTCGGTATCCAAACCAACCGAAATCGAGTGCCGAAACGATGCTACATGTCGTCTTGGCGAAACGACCGGAACCGGTCGGAGCGATTCTGCATACCCACAGTATTTGGGGAACACTTCTGTCTCAACATTATTTCGCCGATGGTGGATTCGAGATCGAGGGATTCGAAATGCTCAAGGGGCTGGAGGGAATCACCACCCACGAAACGAGCGTTTGGATACCCGTTTTCGACAATACTCAGAATATTCCAGAATTGGCCGAAAAGGTCGAAAAACTCACAAAATCGGAGCCTAACAAAATCCGTTTTGCGTTTCTAATCCGTCAACATGGGCTTTACACGTGGGGTCGAGACGTTTTTGCGGCTCGTCGACATGTGGAAATCCTGGAGTTTTTGTTCGAATGTCGGGGTCGTCGCCTGGGAATGTAAAGAAAAAATTTGACGGAGGCCGAAGCATGTGGTAGTTTTCAGACTTGCCGTGCTGCCAACATCTCGCCGTCGATTTTATACTTTCAAAGGCACTACCATGCATTGCAAACGATGTTTTTTGACGCTTGTAGCGATCCTGTGTTCCATCGAGTCGGTTAAGGCTCAGGATTATGCGGAGTTGATTGAGGTCGCTGAACGAAGCGTCATTCGTATCGACGTCAAAGGCGTAGGTCAAGGGAGCGGCTTCGTTGTTGGCCCCACCGGAATCGCCTGCACCAATGTCCATGTCATGGCCGGTGCCAAAAACGATGGAGCGATTGCGACCTTCCCAAACGGTGAACGATGTAAAATCACCGGGAGCTATCACATTGACGAAGGCCGGGACATTGCGATCATTCAACTGGACCTAACGTCGGTCACATCTTTGCAACTTGCCAAGAACCTCCCTCGCAAAGGGGAAGAAGTTATTGCTCTGGGCTCTCCGATGGGACTTTCATTTACAGCAACCCGGGGCATCGTCAGCGCGATTCGCTCGGAAGAAGAAATGCGATCCGATTTAGGCGACCGCTCAATGCGAGGGACTTGGGTTCAAGTCGACGCATCTTTATCCCCAGGAAATAGCGGTGGCCCCTTACTTAATATTAAAGGCGAATGTGTCGCGATGAGTACACGGGCATCATTCGGTAAGACTCAAAATTTGAATTTCGGAATCTCCATCAACGATATTTTGCAAGCCATCGAGGATGCCAAAAGCAAACCTCTGGTTGCTCTGTCCGATGGTTTGGGAAAAGTTGACATGATCGAGGTCAATCCGCCCTCTGGCTCTCTCGTTGAACGGGTCGAGATTCCAGAATCAGCAATTGTAGAATATGCCGAGCGAGGCCTTGAGAGTTTTGACGATATGGCAAAACAAATTCGCCGCGAAGTGACCTCCCAAACCGATCTCCTCAAAATGATGAAACAAGGCAGAATCGATATTTCCTTGGGCAATCGGGTGGCTCGCGAGGTTGCCACAGGCAAGTTTCTTTTCGGCAGCGAGGGACAAAAAAACACAATCATCACCCGCCAAGAGGAACGAGTTAGAGACTTGACTCGAGTTCGCGATTCGATCGGCAAACAAAAAACCAAAGACAGCCTGTTTTCATTGTTGTGGCATGCCGGGCCGCGTTTGGATACCCGCAGAAAGGGCAACGTGGGCTTCATGAGCGAGGGCATCGTGATTATCGCCCTCGGTGAACATGATGTAGTGGTCGATATCGCGGGGGTTGATTGTTTGATGTGGGTCAAAGACACAACAGGACTCGACTCCGGTCAACCCGTGACTCCGACACCGGTCTATGTTGTCGGGACGCAAACGGTGAACGCGGGAGCGACGCGTCGAACCGTTACCGTGTTGAATTCCGTACTCGAGACCGAACTTCGCAAAGCCGTCGAGTCAATGAGCGACAGTAAGTTTTCTGGGGGGAGTAGTAAAGTCGCTGAGACCGATGCCGCAACGAGGACTTGGAAAGACAACAGCGGAAAATTCGAGATCGAAGCGACTTTGGTAACCTCCGACGCCAAACAAGTTGTCCTCAAGAAAACCGATGGATCGATCATCACAGTGCCGATTGACAAGCTCAGCGATAGCGACCAACGTTTCCTGAAGAAAAAGTAAATTCTAAATGCCTATCCCAAAAAGGGGTCAGACCCTTTGGAGGCTTAGCGAAATTTAACGTTGTTTTGCTGCCTAGCCGGAGAGGGTCTGACCCCTTTTGGGTTAGCCTCTAAATGATATTCCCATAGCGATGGGTCGTTTGCGACATTGATTGCTCGCGAAGATAATTCAGCAATTCTAATCGTCCGTTCGCCAGCGGCTCTTCGCGGGTAACGTAGACATTTCCGATTTGATCTGGGCGGAACTCTTGGTCAATTCCAATCGCACGCAAAGTTCCGTCTCGCATCTTGCCGAGTCGCGCGACAAGTTGTTCATGACTTTCGACAAATGGCTGCACATCGCTGGCACTACTGAACTGTGCCATCCAATCTGCTGGGTGAGTGGAGCTTACCTCAAGCTCTACACCCGCAAGTCGGCAAGCGATCGAGGTGAGGGCCGCAATTTCGAGGGCTTGCTGCTCGTCCAATTTGCCAATTCGCAAGACATGCCACGGTCGCGGACGATAGCGGAAATGATTGCTCTCGCCATGCACTTGTGATGGATCGTGCTCTTGTGAAAACTCGACGTTCCACCAATGCTGATAACTCCCCGCCGCTGCGAGCATTCGCTCGACGACCGCTTCGTTTTGTAAAACACCCTTGAGTCGCGCCACAAGCGGCTTGACGTTTTCCGAAAGGGGAGCCTGAGTCTTTGGCAAGTCAACTTCTGACCAAAGCCCAAATCCGGCGACATAGTTGGGGCCTCCCGCCTTGGAACCCAGGCCGACGACGGAATTCTTCCAACCTCCAAACGGTTGACGTCGCACGATAGCTCCAGTTGTTGAGCGATTGATGTAGGCGTTCCCGACTTCGACTTTTTCGCGCCAAACCCTGATTTCTTCCGGTTCCAAGCTATGCAAACCTCCAGTCAGTCCGAACTCATTACTGTTTTGAATCCGCAGAGCTTCCTCAAAACTCTCGACGCGAATCAATCCGAGTACTGGTCCGAAACACTCTGTGCGGTGGTACCAGCTACCGGGCTTGACCCCCATTTTAATCCCAGGGGTCCACATGCAGGGGTTCTCGTCCAGCATTCTCGGCTCAAGCAACCAAGTTTCTCCTGGCTCAAGGGTCGTTAACCCGCGTTTGAGATTTTCGTCTGGAGGCCGGATGACTGGCGTTGCAATCGCGCTGGGGTTCCAAGAGCCGTCGGCAATCAAACTTTTAGCCGCATCGAGCAATTGATGTTGGAACTTCTTACTGTCGTAAACACTTTTTTCTACCAATGCCAGACTCGTGGCCGAGCATTTTTGGCCGGAGTGCCCAAATGCTCCCCGCACCAAATCCTTGACCGCCAAATCCTGATCGGCAAAAGCCGTGATGATCAAACTATTCTTCCCACTGGTTTCGGCGAACAACGGTAGTTCAGGCCGCCAACTGAGAAAATTCTTCGCGGTATCGTAACTTCCCGTCAGAATCACCGCCGCCGTTCGCGGGTCAACGACCAATTGCTTCCCAGCCACACGGTCGCCAACCGGCAAGAACTGCAAAACTTCTCGCGGAACACCCGCCTCCCATAGTTGTTTCGCCAAAGTGTAGGCTGTTAGCACCGATTCGCGGGACGGCTTCAAGATCACGCTGTTCCCCGCCATCAGCGCGGCCAAACAACCGCCTGCCGGGATCGCATACGGAAAATTCCAGGGCGGCGTCACTACGACCACTCCGCGCGGTCGCATTTGTGAACCGTCATGAAGTCCGCCCCAATCGAGTGAGCGAGAATAATAATTCGCGAAATCTATCGCCTCGCTGACCTCAACGTCCCCTTCCAAGATCGCCTTGCCGGCATCCAACATCATGCAGCCGATCGTCTCGCCGCGTTGCTCGGAAAAGACGAGGGCAACTTGCTGCAAAATTTTCTTGCGGCCTTCAATCCCCAACGCATTCCATCCCGGTTGGGCAGCGACAGCAACATCGAGTGCTGCGTTTACCTCTGCCTCGCCGGCCTCGGTGTATTCGTAGACGACTTGGCTCTTTCGCGATGGGTCTTTGCCTTGACCCGTAGGAGCCTTTTCGATTTTCTTCCCACCGATTTCTAAAGGAATCACCTCGATTTTTCGCGTTTTCCAATCGGCAATGATTCCATCCGCCCAGGCCCGATTCGCGGGCAACGAAAAATCGGTATCAGGCTCGTTCTGAAAATCGTTGCGGCCGTCGTCAATAGGTGCTGTGATTCTCTGGCGATCCTGATGGCGATTAGATTTGCTAGAAAGCGATGCTGCACACGCCTCTCGGCACGCGAGCAAGAACGCTTCAGATTGGCGCCGCCACTCCGCAGTCCCTTCCTCCAAAGCGAACAAAGCCCCCAGAAAGCTTCCCGGAGCCGTGTTTTCATCTAGGCGGCGGACCAAGTAGGCAATCGCCGCTTCAAATTCATCGTCAGGGACCGCCGGAGTGTAAACCACCATGCCACCTGATCGCTCGCGCACCTCGGCGGCTTGGGCATTGGCCATTCCCTCCAGCATCTCAAACTCCAACCGTTCTGCAATTTGACGATGCTCGCGAACCAACAAAGCGTAGGCGACATCGAACAAATTGTGGCTTGCAATCCCCAGACGGACGGCAGAAATGTTTTCCGGTCGGGTGCCAAATTCGAGCATCCGTTTGTAGTTTGCATCGACTTCCGGTTTCGACTCGTAGGGTGCCTGACGCCAGCCCCGCAGGCTCGCTTCGACTTGCTCCATGGCAAGGTTAGCGCCTTTGACCAAGCGGATTTTGATTCCCGCCCCTGTCCGTGCCTTGCGATTCTTGGCCCATTCGGTGAGTCGTTGTTGCATCGCAAAGGAATCGGGGAGATAGGCCTGCAACACAATACCCGCCTCAAGCCGTTCAAATTCAGGCTCGTCCAGCACCTCGCAAAACACATCGACCGTCATGTGCAAATCACGATACTCCTCCATGTCCAGATTGACGAACTTTGGTCGCTCGCCACCATGCTTGATCGCCGCTCGATAGAGTTCGCTGAGTTTCGGTTTGATCAATTCGATCGTATCGCGGTAGCCGGTCATGCTGATCTGCGAAACAACAGACGACAACTTTACGCTAGCGTAAACGATTTCGGGTTCGGCAAGTCGCTGGAGGTATGCCTGATGTCGTCGCGCCGCCTCTTCGTCACCGAGAACAGCCTCGCCGAGTTGATTGAAGTTGATGCGAAACTTGGCCGCTTGGCGTTCGCGAACATAATTCGCAAACTTTTGCGGTTCGGCAGAAACGATCACATGAGCTGATTCGCGACGGACTTGCCGCGTGATCTGCGGCATGACCATTCCGGGCATCAATTTTGCCGCTGCACCTGCCGCCCATAGTGCCGCGCGGTTGAGGGCCGAAAGGTACTGAGGCACCCCATACTGGCGAAGGATCGAGCCGAGTCGACTGGCGGCCAAGCGGGGTTCGTTGATCTTAAGGACTTGATCGGCCATCACAATCGTAAATTTCTTGCCGTTCTCGTCCTGCATCATGCGGGCCATTTGAGCGGAACGGCCACGCTCCTGGGACGTTTCCCGTTTGCGTGATTCGCGGAGAATTTCGGCCGCGAGCTTGACGGCTCGTGTCGGTAAATCCGCAGGTAGCCGATGTTGAGCTGATTCGTCCGCGTTTTGTTCAACGATAGTCATATTTTTGGCTAAGAATTTGTCTTAAAATGAGAAGGCATTCGAGGTCAGTCTAGTTGAAAAACCGCGTTTCCGATTGCGTAGCATCGCGATTCTGAAAAAAATCTCAATGCGACTTTTCGTTGCGGTTGTCTTCGGCTAAATATTGTCGATAATATCGGCTGAATTTAACAGCGGGCTCCCTTCAAAATTGCAGGTGACTTTTTATGGCCAAGATTCATGTCCCCGACGAAAATCGCGAAATTTCTGACGTCGAGCAAATGCGAGACTTTTTGAAACCGTTTGGAATCTGGTACGAAAAATGGGATGTCGAAGGACGAATCGGCCCACAAGCCACTGACCAGGAAATTCTTGACGCCTATCACCCGGAAATCGAACGGCTCAAGGCCGTCGGGGGGTTCGTCACGGCTGACGTGATTAACGTCAATCCCGAAACGCCGAACCTGGATGTGATGCTCAACAAGTTCAACAAAGAGCACACCCACAGCGAAGACGAAATCCGCTTCACCGTCCGCGGCAGCGGCGTGTTCCATATTCACCCAGATAATGGACAGGTCTTCAGCATCACCGTCGAGTCAGGGGACCTCGTCAATGTTCCCAACGGTACCAAACACTGGTTCAATCTCTGCTCGGATCGAACGATTCGTTGCATCCGCTTGTTCGAAGACATGTCGGGCTGGACCCCACATTACGTAGAAGAAGGGGTGGCTGAAAACTATGCTCCGCTGTGCCTGGGACCAAGTTATCTTTCGCAAAACTCGACGAAACGTCCTCAACAGGTGATCGAAATCGCAGAGTAACATAAACGCAAGTCCCGATTTTTTCGTCGAGTCATTTGCGTGACAATCATCGAGTTAATAATGCCCTCATTCAAAACAGCAGCAACCCATTTGCTTTTAGACATTGAGGGGACTACCTCGTCGATTCGGTTTGTGACCGACGAAATGTTTCCATTTGTACGACGTCACTTGTTGGAATTTGTTGACGCCAAACGATTTGACGCTGCCGCGCTGCTGGTCTTCGATCAAATTCGTGACGAAGCCGCCCGACTTGGGTTCGAGGCGCAAAGCGAATTAGAACCGATTGAAAATCTCGTCGCTGCGGTCAATTTCTTGATGGACCGAGACGCCAAAGTCACCGGCCTGAAAAAACTGCAAGGAATGATTTGGGAAAGCGGTTTTCTGTCGGGACACCTGATCGCTCATTTGTATCCAGAAGTCCCTGAGTGCCTGCTGAAGTGGAAAGAGCAGGGGAGGGACCTGCGGATTTACTCTTCCGGAAGCGTCGCGGCGCAAAAACTATTTTTTGGGCACACGATTGCTGGAAACCTGTTGCCATACTTTTCGGCCCATTACGACACGACGGTTGGCGGCAAAAAAGAGGCCGATAGTTATACGAAAATCGTCGAAGATATCGGGATTTCAGCCAATTCGATTCTGTTTGTCAGTGATGTCGTGGAGGATCTGGCCGCTGCCCAGTCTGCCGGATTGCAAACCGTTTTGAGCGTTCGCCTAGAGAATCCGCCTCAGCCTACGCACGACTTCCCCAGCATCTCTTCTTTTTCAGAGATTGAATTGCAGTAGGAAACCAGAAGCCGTTTCTATTCGTTCCGAGGTTGCGTGAAGCCGCTTCATCACGCGGCAAATCTAGTTAAAAATGCTCAAAATCGGCCTTTTTTCACCGGTTCAAATGCCCTTGCCCGATTTGCCGTAACTTGTCAAACTTCCCCGCCTTACGGCCCGAATTCTGAACCCTCACGGATGTGGATAAAGTGCATTTTCGTCCGTCCATCTTGTTGATCCTGGTCATCGCCTTGCCGTGTGTCGGCCTGTGCGGTTGCCGGTCATTTTGGCCGAGCGAAATGGACGCCGTAAAAGCCCTTGATCAAAACGCGATTGAGAATCCGATTTTAGTTCCGATGATCGACCCAGAGTGGGCGATGTCGGCTGTCTCTGACGAACTCGACAACTACTTTCGTATCGCCCGAGAAGAACGAATCCGGATCGTCGATGGGATCATCACCGAGGGCTGGATCGAAACGCACCCTAAAATCGGCGCGACTTATCTGGAACCCTGGCGGCGCGATTCAACGTTCGGTTTCGAGCGGGCTCATGCCACCCTGCAAACCGTTCGACGTTGGGCGAAGGTGCGGGTGATCCCTGGACAAAACACTTACTTCTTGGACGTCAAAGTCTACAAGGAACTAGAAGACCTCCCCAATCCGCAATTTGCAAATGTCACCGCGCGTGCAATGCGGTTTGATGGATCGCTGGATCGAGACAAAGACGACTTATTAATCGCTCAACCTAATCGCGGCTGGATTCCAATGGGCCGCGACTTCTCCCTCGAGCAACAAATCTTAAAAAACCTCGCCGCCCGCTTCAAAGAAAAATGCGGCGACGAGTAACGCAACAAAACCGTGTTACAGCCGCCCTGCTCGAAGCCTGAAAACTTGCGCCCGCAAAGCCGAGCATGTCCCCGACGTTGTTGTCAAATATTCACTGGGCGAATTCGCACAGTGTCAAAGTTCCACGCGACGAGACGCTCCCATTTCTCATCGAACAGGCTTGGTGGGAAAATGCTTAAAACGTTAAAATAGGGCGATCAAAAGTCCTTGTCCGTTTAGGCTCGAATCTATTCAGCGGCATCATAAAAATAGCTCTTTTCGCTCCGCTTCGCCGTCGCCAAAAAAGTATCCGAAACTCATTTCCAACATCATCGGCCCATGCAACAAAAAATCTTGGTAATCCTCCGAACTTTTTCAAAACTCATAGTCGCCGCCGTGTGCCTAGCCCTGCTGGCGGTCACGATTGCCTGGATGGGTGGATACTTCAACGACAAAATTGAACCGGACCGCCGTGATCGGAAGACTGAAATCGCCGACGGACAAGAGACCGACACGATTCACGAAGTCATCAAACCTGTGATCGAAGAAGCGGTCGGAACCTTGCGAGCTGCCAGTCGCACGGTGATCTCCTCGCGACTGATGGCCACGGTCGCCGAAATTTCAGTCGTTGCCGGACAGGAAGTTCAGCAGAATGACGTACTGATCCGATTGGATGCCGCCGAATATGACCGCCGCTTAGAACAAGCTCGCCAATCACTCGCCGCCGCTCAATCGACTCTGGAGTTCAGTGAAACCGAATTTCAAAGAGCCCAGCGCCTGTTGCCCCAAAACGCTATTTCACAAGCCGAATTCGATGCACTCAGCAACCGCTTGCTGGTTGCCCAAGCCGAACAACTACGCGCCAAACAGATGGTTGCGGAAGCCGAGGTGATGCTCTCCTACCGTGAAATCGCGGCTCCCAAAGCAGGCCGGATCGTCGACCGCTTTGCCGAACTCGGAGACCTCGTGCAGCCCGGCAGCCCTTTGATTTCGATGTACGATGCCAGTTCCCTACGTTTGGAAACGCCAATCACAGAACAACTGGCGACTCGGTTGCGTGTTGGACAAACTCTGACTGCCCACATCGACGCAGTAAAACGAGACGTGACGGCAACAATTCGAGAAATCGTCCCCCAAGCCGATGCGGCTAGTCGTTCGTTTCTCGTCAAGGCGGCGATTGAACCGGCTCCCGATTTATACGAGGGGATGTTCGGACGCCTTCGCATCGACGGCGGCGAGCGTCGCCACCTTTGCCTCAACACCGATGCTCTGATTCGTATCGGCCAACTCGAATATGTCGACGTACAACTTCCCAACGGGCAAATCGAGCGTCGCCTTGTACGCACGGGAACACTGGGGATGCCCGGTCGCGTCGAAGTCCTCAGCGGGGTCCAAGTGGGTGAGACGATCATCCTGCGTCGTGGTGCGTCGAACGAAGTTGGCGGTTCCAACTCCACTCGCGGAGACGCACGATGACGGAGCCGTCTGCCCCAAATCCCACTGCGTCAGGTCCCGCAGAGGACCTTTCTGGACTCAACCCGATGACCCTGGTCGTCAATCGCTTCATGCGCGGTGACGTAACGTTGTTGCTGGTGGCCGTTTCGATGCTCATTGGACTGGCCGCCTTATTCATCACGCCCCGCGAAGAAGAACCTCAAATTGTCGTCCCGATGGCCGACATCATGATCGAGGCCCCCGGTCTCTCGGCGGAGGAAGTCGAGCGTCAAGTCACCGAACGGTTGGAAAAATTCTTGTTTCAGATCGACGGTGTGCAATACGTTTACTCGATGTCGCGAGCCGGTTCGAGCATCGTGACGGTCCGCTTTTTTGTCGGCGAAGATCGCGAAAACGCCCTGACAAAACTGCACAGCAAAATCAATTCGGCAGTCGATGAAATCCCTCCGGCGGTAACAGGCTGGGTCGTTAAACCTATCGAGATCGATGATGTCCCGATTGTGACGGTGAGTCTTTGGAGCGAGCAAGTCGAACAGTATGGAGATTTCGAATTGCGGCGACTCGCGGAGGAACTTCAGCGGGAACTCCAGGGCATCCCCGATACCAATCGCGTTCAAGTCGTCGGCGGGCGGCCGCGCAAAGTTCTGGTCCACTTGGACCCCGCCCGAATGGCAGCCTATCAAACCTCTCCGGCGCAAATTACCCGTGCCCTTCAACAAGCCAACGTGAGAGTTCACACCGGCAGCTTTGACCAACAAGATCAACAGTTCCTCGTTGAATCCGGCGATGTCCTGACAAACGTCAGTGATTTGGAAAGGCTCGTGATTCAAGTGGTCAATGATCGACCGGTCTTGCTTAGCAACGTCGCCGAGATCAGTGACGGGCCCGCCGAGCCCATTTCTTACAGTTGGATGGGCTTTGGCAGAGCGGACGATCAAAGGGGCGAAACCGGGCAAGTCTTCCCAGCGGTACACCTCGCGGTGGCGAAACGCAAAGGGGCCAATGCCGTGTGGGTGGCCGATCAGGTTCATCGAAAACTGGAAGCGTTAGCCCCCGTTTACCTCCCTGCAGGGGTCCACTACCGAGTCACTCGCGATTATGGAGAAACGGCCAATGCGAAAGTCAATGAGCTCGTGCAAGGCCTCATGATTGCCGTCCTGACCGTGGTTGCCTTGATCGGTTTGACGATTGGTTGGCGAGCGGCGCTGGTGATTGCGCTGGCGATTCCAGTTTGTTACAGCTTAACCCTGCTCGTCAACTATTTGGTGGGCTACACGATCAACCGCGTGACCATGTTCGCCCTGATTCTTTCCTTGGGTTTGCTGGTCGATGATCCGATTACCGACATTGAAAATATCGCCCGTTACTTTTCCACCAAACGGCTTAAACCTCGCCGCAGCGTTCTCTTGGCAGTTCAAGAAGTTCGCCCGGCCCTGATCATGTCCACGCTGGCGATCATCGCGAGCTTTTTGCCATTGGCCTTTATCACCGACATGATGGGCCCCTACATGGCACCGATGGCCCTGAACGTGCCGTTGACAGTGACGATCTCTACTCTCGTGGCGTTTACCGTGACTCCGTGGCTGGGAATGATTGCATTTCGTAGGGCAGCACAACAACGACAAACTGCTGAAGAAACCGGCAATTCGGAGGATATTGAAAATACCACAACCGACTCGGAAATGGTCGATTCCAAGAACTGGCTCTATAGGGCCGCTCAACCCGTCTTTGGTCTCCTTCTGCGTTCACCAAAACATTCTTGGCTGACGCTGCTCGCGATCGGTGGGCTTTTGCTCGTCGTGGGCGTGTTGCCCTTGCTCCGCCAAGTCCCCTTGAAAATCCTCCCCTATGACAACAAGAACGAATTTCAAGTCGTCATCGATATGCCCGAGGGAACGACGCTTGAACGGACTGATTTGGTCGCTCGTAGGGTAGGGGACTACCTTGGGAGTCTCGCCGAAGTTCGCGACTATCAAGTCTTTGTGGGGCTCGCATCTCCGATGGATTTCAACGGCATGGTGAGGCATTACTTCTTGCGTCACGAATCACACCAAGCCGATGTGCGAGTGAACCTCGTCGACAAAGGCTCGCGAGTCCAACAGTCCCATGAAATCATCTTGCGAATTCGCGATGACCTTGCCGAGCTAGGCAGACAACTTGGAGCCAATTTGAAAATCGTCGAGGTTCCTCCCGGTCCACCCGTCTTGGCGACGATCACCGCCGAAGTTTACCCGCCCCCCGATGCGTCCCATGCGGAGCTGGTGGCGGTGACCGAGTTGGTCGAATCACGTTTGCGGCGAGAACCCGGAATTGTGGACGTCGATTCGAGCAATGAGGCCGACCAGCGACTTTTCCGATTCGTCGTCGATCAACCCAAGGCCGCTTTGTCAGGAATCACTCCTCATCAAGTGGCCGAAACTCTCCGAGCCGCCGTCGGGGGATCGCCAGCTACTCAATTGCGTGTCTCAGGCGAAGCCAACCCGTTGTGGATCGAACTTCGGCTACCTCGCATGCAGCGTTCGTCAATCGAACAACTCCGTCAACTTTATTTGCGCGGAGAGGCAGGGCAAATGGTCCAACTTGGCGAACTCGGCCAATTTATCGAACAAACCGCAGACAAAACGATCTACCATAAGAACCTTCGCCGCGTCGCATTCGTGTATGGCGAAATCGCCGGAGTTCCACCGGCCAACGCGATCATCGACACGATGTGGGATCGCCTGCCAGATGAAAAAACCAAATCGGCGTTCCAGATGCTCGCTGAAAATCGGCAAGCAGGGTTGGCGGAAGAGTCCTCCAAAGGCCGCCCCTTGGCGGGGAGAACTTGGCTTCTACCCGGCAGCGACTTGCCTTGGCAAGTCCCCGCTGGTTTTGAAGTCGTCTGGACGGGTGAGGGGGAATGGAAAATTACTCTCGACGTTTTCAGAGACTTGGGGATCGCGTTTGGCGCGGCATTGGTGGGAATTTTTGTGTTGTTAATGTTTCAAACCGGCTCGCGCGTCTTGCCGCTGTTAATCATGCTCGCGATTCCATTGACGCTGATCGGGATCCTGCCCGGCTTCTGGCTCCTAAATCAGGTCGGGACGAACGATGTCGCAGGTCATCCCAACCCCGTATTCTTCACAGCAACGGCCATGATCGGGATGATTGCCCTCGCGGGAATTGTGGTGCGAAACTCGATTGTTCTGATCGACTTTATCAACGCTGCCGTCGCCGTGGGCCTTCCGCTCAAAGAAGCGATTGTGCAGTCGGTGGTGGTGCGGACAAGGCCAATTTTGTTGACAGCCGGAACGACGCTCTTGGGCAATTGGGTGATTACTCTCGATCCAGTATTTTCTGGTTTGGCCTGGGCGATTATCTTTGGAATCTTCGCCTCGACACTGTTCACGATCGTTGTGATCCCGGTGGCCTATTGGTTGTTGTATCGGAATCAAGTTAAAACAGTATTGGCTTGAGTGTTTCACAAAAGATCAGCAAATTTCCAAATTACAGGTTAAGGTCGGCACGTGCGTTGGTTCAAGTTTTTTCTTGCTGCGATCTGCATTTTCGGGATTTGTATTGAGACGAAAGGGGAGGGGAACTCCGAAACCCTCAATGACGGCCCGCTCAATATCGTCTTGTTGTATGCCGACGATTGGCGGCATGATGTGCTGGGGGTTGCGGGACATCCGGTGGTGCAGACGCCAAGGCTCGACCAAATGGCTCGCGATGGAGTCCGCTTTACCAATAGCTACGTGACCACCTCGATTTGCGGCATCAGTCGCGCGTCGCTGTACACCGGGCAATGGATGTCACGGCATGGTTGTCGAGGGTTTACGGAGTTTCAGACGCCGTGGGCCGAGACGTTTCCTGGTCTCTTGCGAGATAATGGCTACCATGTTGGACTGGTTGGCAAGTGGCACAACGGGGCCTTTCCAGACGACCGGTTCGACTTCGCTCGTTCCTACAATGGGCGACATTGGTTCGAAATCGACGGCGAATCGATTCACGTGACCCAGCGAAATCAAAACGATGCGTTCGACTTTTTGCGCACCCGACCCGACGGAAAACCGTTCTGCTTGACCGTTTCGTTTTTCGCTCCACACGCCGAAGACGGTCATCCGAACCAGTACTTGCCGCAACCGGCAACCAAAGACTTGTATGCCAACGTCGAAATTCCTGTTCCGGCGAATGCCAACGAGGAGTCCTGGCAACGACTTCCACCATTTTTCGACGGGAACAACGAAGGACGCCGCCGTTGGGGTTGGCGATTTGATCAACCGGAAAAATATCAGACGATGATGCGAGATTACTTTGCGCTGATCACGGAAATCGACACGGTTTGCGGTGAAATTGTGGATGAGCTACGGCGACAAGGAGTCCTCGAAAACACTCTCATGATCTTCACGACCGACAATGGCTATTTTCACGGCGAACATGGCCTAGCCGACAAATGGTATCCGTTTGAAGAAAGTATCCGTACTCCGATGATCGTACTGGACCCGCGAATGCCTCGTGAAGGTCGCGGAAAAATTGCCGAACAAATCGTGTTGAATGTCGATATCGCTCCCACGCTTCTCACGGCTGTGGGTATCGAACGTCCAGCGGGAATGCAAGGCCGTGACTTTGCGCCTTGCTATTTAAATGACAAAGTGGAGGATTGGCGTGAGGATTTCTTTTACGAGCATCCGCCACTGCGAGACATCATCCCGCCGTCAGAGGCACTTGTCAGTTTGGATTGGAAATACATGTTTTGGCCGGACCACGACTACGAGCAACTTTTTGACCTTCGCAACGATCCCCAAGAAGAAAACGACCTCGCCCGAAATCCAGATTATCAGGATCGCCTCGAAGAACTCCGTCGCCGGTTCCAGCAATTGAAAGCGATGGCCAAGTGACCTTGCGCCAAGACTTTTTTGAAAAATATGATCCGACCGCAAACCGCGACGCTCGTTCACGGAGTGAACGGCTACAAAGCTCGTTCACGGAGTGAACGGCTACGTAGAAAAACCAACTATCGATTCTTGAGCGCTTCGCGGAGCTCGCGAACTTCCTTGCGCAGGCTGTCCAAGTCGCGGCGCAGTTCCTTGAGGACCGGAGCCAAATCCGATTCAGGGCGGGCAGGTTTTTCAACGACCTGAGGCTTTGGCTGAGATTGCTTTTTTACCTCGTCAATGTATCGCTCTAGTTTGGCGCGACTTTGTTCGAGTTGTTTTACGGCGTCTGGCATTTCCGCCGCACTCAGATGCTCGATTGCAGCATTCAAGTGACGAAGCCGCCGGTGTAATTCATGAACCGGATCGTCGGACGCGATTTGTTTTACTTTGACGGTTGCTTTTTCTCGAACTGCACGCTCGGCTCGTTGCACATCACGCTTTGCCATTTCATCGCGAAGCGATTGAAGATTTTGTTCTATTGCCTGTCGCTTGACTTCTCCCCACGGATCGTTTGCCAATGCTTCTTTCACTTGCGCCTTGAGAGCCTCAATCGATTCTATGTCACCACGAAGTTCCGCTTCGACGATTTCCTTGAGCACCAATCGCAAGGGGTCTTTTTCATCCTGTTTTTTCCCCGTTTCTTGAGCTGCTGCCCCGCTCATATTCGTGAAAAGCGCCATCACAAACATCGCCAGAAGCCAAATCTTGTCACGATTCATCGAATTGCTCCTCAAAATTAAATTGAACATTACCGCGTTTACATTTTAACGATGGGTTGCGATTCGTACGCGCGACAATCGAACTCATCGCCGTCGGAATCTTCGTCTTTTTTGGCGAGATCAAGCTGATAGAGTTCTGCGCCTGCGGGGGTCGGATAGTTCCTGGAAATACAGGCTTGGCACAACTCGTTCGACTTGAACCCAATCGAACGGGCCACGGCCTCAAGGGGAAGGTAGCGGAGCGAATCGGCCTGAAGCTCGTCTGCCATCTGCTGAGCTACCTCGGGAGTGACATCTTGCCCGTGCTGCACAAATCGCGACGCAAACAACTGCCGCACCGACGACATATCGATCCCGTAAAAGCAAGGTGCCACAATCGGCGGGCAAGCGATCCGAACGTGAATCTCTTTAGCCCCCCCTTCGACACGCACTCGTTCCAGCAAGGCCCGCATCGTCGTCGAGCGAACAATCGAGTCCTCGACGAGAATCACTTTTTTGCCTTCCAAGATTTCATGCAAAGGTGTGTATTTGATCTTCGCTTTTTCCGACCGAGCCGATTGGGTGTTTTCAATAAAGGTCCGCCCGCTGTAGCGATTGCGAATCAGACCTTCCATTGACGGAAGACCCAACTCGTAAGCCATCGAATCAGCGGCGGCCTTGCTGGTATCGGGGACTGGAACCACAATTGTGTCATTCGGGTCGATGTCGAACAGCGGATCGGCCTGCTCCAATCGAGCCAACTCCGCCCCCAGGGCTTTGCGTGCCAAATAAACACTTTGCCCATCCATCGTGCTGGCCACGTTGGCGAAATAGACCCATTCGAAAAAGCAATGGGCTCGACTTGGACTCTCGGCGAACTGGCTGACCTTGATTTTCCCGTCGCTGATGGTGATCGCATGACCGGGTGCCAAAGATTCGATCTCATTCCGCTTGAAACCTAAATTTATCAACGCGACACTTTCACTCGCCGCCGCAAACAATTGGCCTTGAACGGCGTAACACAAAGGCTTGATTCCCAGCGGATCGCGGGCAACCAACATTTCCCCGTTCGCGTTTATCAGAGCAATCGAGTAAGCCCCATCCAGTCGCCGCGACACACGCCGCATCAATTCGTCCAGCGCAACTTCCGGATCGTCAGCCAGTGCCTTGGTAAACTCATGCAACAAAATTTCGGTGTCGGTGTTCCTGACGATATGATGATGCTGCGCAACCAGCAATTCCTTGCGGAGCTGATCGTAGTTGGCGAGTTGTCCATTGAAGGCAAAACTGAACCAACGCCGTTTGTGAAAATCGTGGTTTTCAAACGGCTGGGCGTAACTCCGGTCGCTTTTGCCACAAGTCGCATAACGGACATGCCCAATCGCAGCCTGCCCGGAGTAATCCTTCATCAGGCTCTCCGCCTTTTGCGGATGGGCCAGCCGAAAAACTTCCTGCACCGCTCCCAAATCCCGAAATGTGTCGAGCAATTGACCGTTGCCAGGATTGGGATGGTACCGCGAAATCCCTGCTGAGAGTTGCCCGCGGTTCTGCATATCCAACAGCATGCGGGGGATCAGCCGCCCGGCTGTCGCGACATCTTCGTCCGGCAACAGCGAACTCGGCTCGCTCGACGGGAGATGATAAACGGCGGCGACGCCACATTCGTGAAAAAGTTCGCTCATGAATCACTCGGGGTGAGAAATCGTCTGCTCGTTCCATTCTAGGTCCGACGAGCCTTTTCCTCAATCCGCTAAAAAAAGTTCGTTTTGTCGCGAGGTGGTAGAACGGGCCAATCCGCGATAAACTCCGTACCGTAGACACTTTCGTCAACGTTTGGTCGAATTGGTCGATCAATCTTAGAAACGCGGACTTAATCAACAACGGAAACGAAAACCCATGCATCCTTGGCTGGCCCAGCGAACTGCTGGTTTTGACAGTAGCGGAATTCGCAAAATGTTTGCCCTCGGTGCTCAAATGCGAGACCCGATCAACCTTTCCATCGGCCAACCCGACTTCCCAGTCCCCGCAGCCGTCAAAGACGAAATCTGCCGCAACGTCCAAGCCGACCGCAACGGCTACACGGCCACCGAAGGCATTCTCGATCTCCGAAAAAAACTTGAGGGGCTGATCGACACCCAGTGGGGGCATCATCCCAACCGTCGCTTGATGGTGTCGTCTGGAACCAGTGGCGCACTCAATCTGGCTCTCATGGCCCTGATCAACCCTGGTGATGAAGTCATTTACTTCGATCCCTATTTTGTGATGTATCCGGCCCTCGTCGAACTGGCCGGTGGAGTCAGTGTGCAGATCGACACCTATCCAGACTTTCAAATCGACGTCGAAAAAGTCCGCGCGGCGATCACCCCCAAGACAAAAATGATCATCCTCAACAGCCCGTCGAATCCCACCGGGGTTTGTTGCAGCGAAGAAGCGATGCGTGGGCTGGCCTTGCTGGCTCAAGAGAAAAACATTTGCCTGGTCTCCGATGAAATCTACAGCCATTTTCACTTTGACTCGCCGGCTCTTTCGCCGCTAAAGTGGAACCCTGACACCCTGGTCATCGATGGCTTCTCGAAGTCGTATGCCATGACCGGGCTCCGTGTCGGCTTTGTGCATGGCCCGGCTGAGGTCATCGACACGCTGGCCAAGCTGCAACAATTCACCTACGTTTGCGCACCGGCCCCGATGCAATGGGGAGCCATCACGGCACTCGACTTGGACATGCACGCGGAGATCGATCGCTATCGGCAAAAACGCGACACCTTGGTGGCTGGGCTACAGGGGTATTATCAACTGACCGTACCGGGAGGGGCTTTTTATGCATTCCCAAAACTCCCCGACGGATGCTCTGGCGAAGAGTTCCTCGAACGAGCCATCGCGCACGAGTTATTGATCATCCCCGGCAATATCTTTAGCCGCTCAGATAGCCATTTCCGAATCTCGTATGCCGTCGACGACCGCACCCTTGACCGAGGCATCGCAGCCCTCCAAAAAATCGCCCGCGGCTAGGTGATGAGCGGAGAATAACCTTTCACGTAACCGGGCTCGGCTCTTGGACGGCGATAGTAGAGCAATTGTCCTCAATTGCTCGCATCTGCTATCCGCCTCATTTTGTTCGTTAAAAAAGCAATTGAGGACAATTGCTCTACATTCCCGGTTACGCTTTCACGAACTGGCAGCGGTAGACGGGTTGGTCGGTGATGAGCATGCGTCGTTCGAAGTGGGTGTGATAAGGATTGTCGCCGCGCTCGTCCGGCAAGACCACAGGGTTGGGGCCGACGAGTTGCGACGCCGCCCGAATCGTCTCGCAACCGGTCTCGAAATACTCTTGGACATCGGTCCAAAAATGGAGAATGCCGCCGGGCTCCAGGACTCGTTCGACCTGCTTGATAAACGGATCGCAGACAATTCGTCGTTTGCGGTGCCGCGCCTTCCACCAGGGATCGGGGAAATAAATATGCACCGCGTGAACAGAACCATCGCCGAGAAACAGTTCGAACAACTTCTGAGCATCACCGCGAACCATTCTGGCGTTGTGGCACGATTCCTTGGCCAACCGATAAGCCGCAAATCGCGCGTATTTTTTCGCGATTTCGATTCCTAAAAAATTGTGTTCTGGGAGGATTTTTGATTGCGTCGCGAGAAACAACCCTTTGCCGCTCCCCACCTCGACTTCCAGGGGTTGGGGCGTGGGAAACCAGTCTTGCACCTGATAGCCTACGGGCAAATCAGCAAGTTCACGTAGATGCTCGGAGAAATCAATCTCCGGCTTGAGTTTTGGCAACATCCGTCGGCCCATACTGGGTACTCGATTTGAGAGCCTTACCAGACCTTAGTCCCGACTTCGAATTGGAGTTTTTCGTAGCGGAATTCGTCTATTTAATCGGGGATTCAAACGTGATTCGAAACGCTTAGAGAGTTCTAAAACCCGAAAATAAAGCTTCGACAATTGCTTAGGTCTTCACCTTACGACGTTTCATACGTTTCGCCTTGGCGTTTGCAGGTCGCGCGCCGTGATTTGCTTTTTTCAATTTTCGATGTGGTTTGGCCATGATGATTTCTTCGAGATTTATAGGTGTTCGATGTTGTCGAGATCACTTTTCGTGTCAGAGGCGATAAATATAGGCAAAAAGCCCCCTTTGAGCAAGTCAACCGCTGCCGAATAAGCTCCCAAGATTCAACAAAAACCCCAAATAGGCCAAAATGGCTCAGTGTCAGAGGAGTTAAAATCCAACCCGACACGTCAGTTTTGAAGTGTCGCAATTACAAGCCCGACGCGCAAGCAAGTGAACATTTTGCAGGAAATCAGCGTTTACTCGCTTGCGCGTCGGGCTTGTATTGGCGTTCATCTCACAATCGCATTTAACGCGAAGGCCCTTGGTTTCCTCATCCCCAATGCCCCGTGCAGGTACCTAATAATTCTGTCGGGGTGAAAGGAGGGTCGTAATCAAAATCTCGATGTCACATCCGGTGTGTTGGAGGGGGTCGCCAAGCAACTTTTTGAGTTTCTCTTGTTGTTTCTCGTTCATCACATCCAGAAAGCGGTCGAGGATTTCTTGCTCCCATTCGCGGGTTTCTTCCTTGATCCGCTCCATGAATTTTTCGGCCTCGGCACGAATGGCGTCCCGTTCGGCGGCAGTGAGTTTCAGCCGTTTCCCCGCGTTGCCAAACTCGAGAGCGAACGGGAAACCACAGTAAATAAACTCAGCCCCCTCGGCCATGAGCTTCAGTGCCTCCTTCTGAATCGGCGTCAACATCGAGTCCAATTTCACCAAAGCCTCTTCGGCCATTCGGTTCTGAACGACTTCAAACTGGTTGTTGAAGGCAATTATAGCTTCGTCAGATTCACCATCCTGCCTCATTAGTGTACGTCGGTCAACGTGTTGACTACTGAGTTCGTCCAATTCCTCTTGCATTGACGTTATTTCGGCAACCTGATGGTCACTTAGGTCAAGTTCATTCCCCAATGCAAGAGTTGTTGATGACAGCTGACGGAAGAAATTTGATGATAAAAATTTCTTCGTTCGCGACACTCTATTCCTTGTACTTGGGCTATGATTTTCAAAACCGTAATGCAAACGACCGGCTGCGCTAACTGTAAAACTAGTGGATTGGAAAAAACCGATGTAATCCTGGGGCCCGGCCTGAGCATTCTCACGCACCTCCATCAACGTTTCCCGATTTTCTAGCTGCCAAGCGATCAAATCGAGGGGAGGAACCCTTTGCCGCAAAAATTCTTGGTAGGTTTTGGCGTAGGCATCCTGGGCGTGTTTGGGGAGTGCCGCCTCCATCGCGTCAAGATACTCTTTTTTGAGTGCTTGAACCTTTTCAGCATACTCCACGCCGATTTTAGTGTTCAATTGAAAAATGTCGCCAAGCTGTTCGATGGTAAACTCAAACTCCTTTATCCCTGCCATTCTGTCGCCATACAAAAAGTTAACCATTCCATCCCGGCGAATGCTGCAACGAACGATCAACTCCCGAAGGCGCGATTGTTGGTGTGGCAACAATAACGTGTCGAACTTCTCTGCAAGTTCCTCCACGAGACTTTTAAGCTTTTCTTGATTTTCAGCCGATAGTTCGGCTTGTCGCCCCACGTTGACAATGGCCAAAATCGCGGATTCTAATTCCAGATATTCGTCCAGTACCCTTTCTAGTCGTCGGATTTGTGTGGGACTTAATTCTAGTTCCTCTTGAATCACGGAATTCTTCAAAAACAAAACCTGTTCGGTGCTCGGAGTCGGATACACAACTCCATAGTGATTTACACCAAATTTTCCATCCGTGAGTTGCGGATACAAGAAAGTGATTTTCCGAGACACCGGTTCTTGGGATTGCGCAATCGAAACCATCCCAAATACAAACAACCAAATCAGCTTAAGGGCCAAAGCCGTGTGGCGATATTTGTTCAAAGTGGCCATGAAATTTCTCCAATATTTTTTGAGCGAACTGCAAAATCCACAGATTTTTCACCCTCAAAAATCAACACCCTGTGAACTGAGGTATTTTTAGGACCGCAACCAAGGCCGATACAACACCAACGCACCTCCAAACAACGTTTTCTTTTCGTGGGCTCATACGCATTGCCATTCCCACCCCGCTATTCTCGTAAAATAAACACCGAGTAGGGTGCCGGTAGGAAATCGGGAGCGACGAATTTAAATGATATTTCTTCAATACTCTCCGCTGAATCGGGCATCTTTTCGAGCCTTACGATAAACTCGAATTCCTTTGAGTTAATCACATTTACTTGATCGATCTGGATGATCGACAGAATACTTGAGTCGCATTCGACCCTCGGCGCAGTCGTTTCCACTGGTGAAACTACTCGAATAATTGCCTCGCGCTTGTTAGAGCGCAATACGATCTGTCGCGGTTTGATGTCAAATTTTTGATGGCGTTTGATTCTGACTGGAATCGTCATACTACTTTGGTCTGTTTTCGCAACAATTTCGAAACTCTGGACCGAATCGTATTTCAGGTAGGCAGCCGGGTTGATCGAAATGGAGTTCGTCAGCCGAACCACCCCAGAACCCAAATCAGTTCGGCGTGGACTTACGCCATAGCCCACACCGACGGGCTCTGAGCTTTTGGGAAAACTAAATTCCAGGCTTTTCAATTGGTCGTTTTGTCCGTAGGCCGTGACGTCGATCTCTATCACTTTTTTCAATGGTTTGGTCAGGTCGATGTCGATTCCCGATTTGGCGACACTGGCAGAAAGCATTGGAAATATTTCACTTTCGACGAACAACTGCAACACCTTACTCTCGTTCTCATCCCCCGCCTTAGACCAATTGACAATGGCAGTATCGATCCTACGTTCTAGGTTACATAGAGGTAAAATCACTATTGACAAATCTGCCGATTCGCCTGGCTCTAAGGTTTTTTGACTGAGTTGATATTCCGCACAATCGCACGAGAGTTCTACATGACCAATTTCGATTCTGGAACGGGTTGTATTTTTGATTAGAAAAGTGTGTTCAATTCTCCAGGTATTGGGAATCGAAGGATCAAGAAAAACCGGTCCGACCTTATGATGCAAATATTCTGGCAAGTCCGTCGTACGTGGCTCACCACAACCTGCGAAGAGAACCCAAAGGACAAGAAACCAGACAGTAGGTCGAATCGGCTCTTGTAGTTGATGCTGAATTTTTGGGGATTTAGGCATAATCTAAACTGGCGTAAGAGAGAGTTGTAAAAAGCGAGATCAAAACCTGCGGGGGTTTCGCAGGCTGGTGATGAAAATTTCGATGTCACAACCGGTGTGTTTTAGGGGGTCGCCCAGCATTTTCCGCATCATTTCTTGCTGTTTTTCGTTGAAGACCCCAATCAAGCGATTGAGGGCCTCTTCTTCCCACTGGCGGGTCTCTTCCTCGATCCGCGCAGAAAGCTTCTCCGACGCCGCTCTCAATTCCTCCTTCTCCGCTGCGGTTAACCCAAGCCGCTTTCCTGCGTTCCCGAATTCAAGTGCGTAAGAGAATCCACCTAAAACAAATTCAGCCCCTTCTGCCAATAACTTCAGCCCCTCTTTTTGAATCGGCATCAAAATCGTGTCCAGCCTTTGCAGAGCCTGCTCCCCCCACTTTTTAAGCTCAGCATCTCTGATGTCCCTTAGTTTAGCTTCTTCTTCGCGTGTTGCCCCTTCGCGAGCCAATTCTCTTTCCTGTTCTTGATAATCTT
The DNA here is from genome assembly GCA_019636375.1 of Pirellulaceae bacterium. Classification (GTDB taxonomy): domain Bacteria; phylum Planctomycetota; class Planctomycetia; order Pirellulales; family Pirellulaceae; genus BJ22. The sequence goes on from JAHBXS010000001.1 coordinate 1,509,361, forward strand.
CAAACAGAGCCTCGCCTTCAGCCTTGAGAGCAGCTAATTCGGCGATTTGTAACTCGGAAAGATTTAAATCCGCTTTTAGATCCAAGACGTCGCCTGAAAGTTTTGAAAAAACATTAATCTGTGCAAGTCTGTGGAAGTTCGTCATTTCCGTCCCAATAGTTTTCGAGCCCAAGATGAAGGCGTCCCGCGACATCGACAGTATAATTACATGGCGTAAACAGCCCTCGATAATTTGCCGGACCTTCAAAGTACTCCTCAACAATTTCTGCCAGCCGATCCTTGTTTTTTAATTGATAGGCAAGTAGATCGAGTGGTGGAGTTCGCTGCAAGACGAACTCCCGAAAATGTCGCTCGTAGGTACTCTTGGCGTGTTCCGGGAGGGACGCCTCCATCGTTTCCCAATATTCCGTTTTCAATTTCTGAACTCTTTCGGAAAAATCCTCCGCAACCTCCCGGCAAGTTCGGAAAATCGGCTCCCCTTGATCGCTGGTGATCTCGAATGCCTCGAAGGCGCCCGGTGAGAGGACTGCGTACACAAATCCATCTCTCCGGATGACGCAGCGAAACATCAGTTCCTTCATGCGAGACTTCTGATGCGGCAAGAGCCACTCACTAAACCTTCCCTCAAATCCACGAACTTTTTCCCCGATCTTCGCTAGTTCTTCGGCAGAGTTCTGAATTCCATCCCCATAAAGACGTTTTCTAATTTCCGACATAAATTTGGGGTACTCTTCCAGCAGGGAATTCAATTCCCGGATTTGAGAAGGGCTCAACTCAAGTTCTTCACGTATGGTTGAGTTCCGCAAAAACAGAATCTGTTCGACATCGTAACTTGGCGCACTCACGCTCAAATGTGTAACATTGAATTGTCCATCAGAAACCCGTTGATTTAGGGACGTAATTTTCCAATGTGAAATAACTTCTTGTGCGTGCATCCCTGCGGTTCCAAGATTGAGCAAGCTCAAAACGACGCCGATCTCAAATAGAGACGCGCCAAGGTAATATCTAATGAAAGTAGCCATGTATTTTCTCCAAAATGTTTTCGGGAATTTGAGATTCGTTTATGTCGAAGCCTTCTAGGCATCCACCGTCTGGTGAAGGTGGCTACGCAGCACGGTAGCCAATTAGGAATGTAGCCACGCTCGCGTAGAGCGTGGAAAGCGGTTCTTCCACCGTCTTGCGACGGTGGCTACCGTTTGTTATTTGTCACCCTTTTTTAGATCGAGGATATTGATAGAGGTTGTGCCTTGCGGAATTTCTAAACCAATCGCCCTAACCTCTTCGGTGAAATTTATCGCGAACTCGTGGGGCTCGGGGACTCGTTCCTCGAACTTGGTATACCGCCAGCGGCGGACGACTATTTCTTCTCCACCAACTTCCTGGGATTTTGACAGGGAAATGCTCTCCGTCGGGATTCGGATTCCGTTTTTTAATTTCTTGATTTTGGTAAATTTGGTCTTGGTGTCGAGAAGATGATATTCGAGCAACACGGGATACTCAGCGTTGTCATCAATGATCCAAGTGACATTGATCGGATTAGGCTCGTCACCAATATTCCCCCTAACGACTAAAACCTGCCGCTCGATTCCGGGGTAGTCGATCCTTTCGATTTCAAAGTGCTTTGGTGGCAATTCGGTGTATCTACCGAACAACAAACCGTCACGAAACCATTGGCCAAAAATCGGGCAATGCATTCTCGCTCCGGAGCGTATCCATCTGACACCTGGGCGAATAGGCTCCAGTTGAATCGACTCCCCAATGATTTCTCCAGTTTCCGCAACTTGGCGTGGGGTGTACGAGAGGAACTGGACACCGGCCTGAGCATACTCGCTGGAAATTTCTCCTGTTGTAAATTCAAACATTTTAAAAGGCGTTACTAAATCGCACTTGTAGCGCATTGCATCGGTGCCGATCAACAGTTGACCTTGCATTCGCTCGACAAAACGGTCTTGATCCGCGAAAAATTCGTCGATTTGCTCCTCGTTGAAGTCCTTTCCTGCCGCTGTTTCATAGGTGAACTCGGAGCAGAATTTGAGTTTCTCGTTTGCTTCCTCGAACAAAGCGTCGAGTACCTTTAGTCGTTTGATCAGGTCGGGGTCTTGGCCTTGGACGCGAGCCCCGAAGAGAAGGACGCACACTCCGAGGCCAATGAAATACATGGGGCGAATCAAACAATTGCGAATCGAGTTCATCGGTAGCTCCTCTTGATTGACGGTGTGGGCAAGTAGCGATTTATTCTAACAAGATTACAGGAAACGCAAACCAATTTAGCGAAAAACCTAACAATCCGCCGAACGAGGAGATCGTCCGGCTTAATGCACCTTGGCTTGTCCAGGTGATATTTCCGTTTCTTGCTAAATTCGATTGCCGCTGTTGGCCGTAATGCCGCCGGTTTTACCCGGCGGATATTTCCGTTTCCCGATTTTTCGAATGAACGAAGCCGAACGATCTCCGAGGCGGCGGGATTGGAGGGTTGGAGTACAAGCTTTAGCTTGCTTTTGGCAGCCCGAAGGCACAGGACTCCTGATCTAAGCAGAAAATACGTTGGCAAATTCGTGGACTTGTAGCCATGTACGCCAGAACGTGGACGGGACTCTCGCTTGTTGGAAAAATGCAAAATGCAAATCGCAAAATGCAAATCGCAAAATTTGAAATGTAAGGTGGGGGCGTGACGCGCTGACAGGTTCGCTTTTTGACTTTGGTTTTTATTGCGTAGCTTCCTCGTTCTCGTTGGCTATTGAGGTCAAAATTGCTTGGCCAATGAACTTGCAAATTTGCATTTTGCATTTTGCATTTTGCACTTGCTCCGAAATATTCGTCTCAGGTCAATTTCCGGTCCCAGCAACTTGTTGATGCAAAAACACGCTAATTCTTTACTCCAGATCAGGAGTTGTGGAGGCTGTATTATGATGGTTGTGTTTGGCAGCCTAAAGGCTGTACTCCAACGGTCGGCCCGGCCAAAGCACTACACCGATTTGCGGGTGAAAGCGGCGAGTTGTTCTAAGAGATCGCGGGCTTTGCCGCTGGCGAGTGAATCTTGAGCGAGGTTGATCCCGGTGCCGAAGTCAGGGGCTAGGCCGACGACTTGCAGCGCAGCCGCTGCGTTGAAGACGACGATATCGCGATGTGGCGATGGGACGTTGTTTAAGACTTCGCGAATCAACAAGGCACTTTCCTCGGGGGATTGAACCACCAATTTTTCTAGCGGTACTCGCGCAAAACCAAACGTCTCGGCGTTCAATTCAATGCGGCGGACTCCCTCGGCGGTTACTTCATCGATTCGAGAAGTCCCCGAGATCGAAAGTTCCCCCAACCCAGGCTCTCCGTGAACGACCCAAGCCTTGACGGTTCCCAGTTCTTGCAAGGCTCCGGCAAGAAGCGATTGTGTCGCCCCGCGCCCGGCTCCCAATAACTGAAACGGTGCATTGGCCGGATTACACAGGGGACCCAAGAGATTAAAGATCGTCGGGAAGGAAAGCCGCTGCCGGACGCCGGTAATTCTCCGAACGGACGGATGAAACAGAGGAGCGAAACAAAAACAAATCCCCAACTCGTCCAAACAAGCCTCGACGCATTCCACCGGGGCTTGGAGGTTGACTCCCAGAACCTCCAAGACGTCCGACGAACCGCTGCGACCGGTGGATTTCTTGTTGCCGTGTTTGGCGACGTTGGCCCCGGCTGCGGCGGCGACAATCGCAACGGCGGTGCTGATGTTGAATGTATTCGTGCCTCCGCCTCCAGTTCCACAAGTGTCGATGACGTTCGTCCGCCGGCTCCGAATCGGAGTCATAAACTCTCGCATCGCTCGGGCGGCTCCGACCAGTTCTCCCACCGCTTCCCCTTTTTCGTACAGCTTGGTCAGAAGTTCGGCGGCTAATTCTTCTGAGAAATCTCCGGTCATCATCCGCTGCACGAGGGCGTGCATCAGCAAGGGTTCGAGATTTTTTTGCGACTCCAATTGTGAAATTGCCGAACGAAACAAAGTGGTCGATTCTTCGGGAAATTCTTGTTCAGGGTGCGGAATTGTCGAGTCGGTCATGGAAAATTCGTTTTGGTTGGCGGATTTTTCTTGAGGATCGGCAAGAAACGGGATAAAATCAGCGTCGTTTGATAGAAATCCAACTCCAGCCGAGAAATCGAGGGTCATGGCTCGTAAAATCATTGTAGACAGCGACATGGGAACGGACGATGCCGTGGCCATTTGCATGTTGCTATTCCAGCCCGACCTGGAGATTGTCGCCCTGACCGCAACCGAAGGCTGCGTGTCGGCTACCCAAGCAAATTGCAATTTGCAGGCAATTTTGGCGGCCATCGACCCACCTCGGTATCCCCGACTGGGTATGGCGACGGAAACCGAGGACGCTCCTCCTATTAACTCGTCGTATTTGTACGGTGACGATGGTTTGGGGAATAGCCACTTGAAAATCCCCTCCAAGCAACACTTGATGTCGGCCGAAAAGGTGATCATTGAGTCCTTCCGGCGAGATCCGGGGCGAGTGACCTACGTTGCGTTGGGGCCGCTCACGAACCTGGCGCGGGCTCTTCGCCGCGATCCGTCGATCGAGGAAAGTATCGATCAAATCATCATTGTCGGTGGCTCTGTCTCTGGGGCTGGAAATATTACGGCGGCGGCTGAATTCAATTTCTATTTTGATCCCCAAAGTGCTCGCCAAATATTGCAGTCGCGGACGACAAAAATCCTGATCCCGTTAGATGTGACGCAACAACTACAATTTGGACTCGATCTTTTCGAGCAACTTCCTGCGGAAGACTCTCGCGTGGGGAGTTTATGTCGGGAAATCTTGCCGTTTACCTTTCGTTCCTTTCGACAACGACTCGGGCGAGAGACGATCACGCTGAACGACGTCGTGGGGGCTTTGGCGGTTGCCGATCCGACCCTCTTCGACTACACGCGAATGGCGGGAGATGTCGAAACGGAAGGGGAACTTACGCGGGGAGCTTCGGTCTTCGATTTGCGAACCGTTCCCGAATGGCGACCGAACGTCGATGTGGCAACCTCGATCGACGTGCAACGGGCCAAAGAATTCATACTCAGATCGCTAAAGAACGCCGGACGAATGACGACTTAGGTCGTCAATGCGTTTTTTATTTCAACGCGACTTTGACGTCGACGTTGAGATATTGGCCGTCGCGAAAGATCGTTAGGGTGGTGGTCGAATCGATTGGCGACATCGAAACCAAAGTGACCAGATGCGAATCGTTGGCAACTCGTCGGCCACCCACTCGCAAAATGACGTCGCCTGCTCGAACGCCGACTTGTGCCGCCGGTGAGTCTTTTGAAACAGAACCCACTTGAGCACCATACGCCTCTTTCAAACCGATATCCAAACCTCGGTTTGCCCTGTAATCTCCGTTGAGAGAAACGCCGATGTAGCCACGTCGTGCATAACCATAATCGATCATGTCCGTGACAACTCGACGAGCCATTTCAATCGGAATGGCGAAACCGATCCCGTCGCTACCTCCCGAATTACTGGCGATGGCGGTGTTGATGCCAACCACTTCGCCTTGGAGATTGAACAATGGTCCGCCGCTATTGCCTGGGTTGATTGTCGCGTCGGTTTGCAAGAAATCTTGGAACCGAACTCCCTGTGGGCCTAGTTCTAAATCATGACGATTCTTGGCACTGATAATTCCGTAGCTCACGGACTGACTCAAGCCGAAGGGGCTACCAATCGCAATGACAAAATCTCCGACTTCGACTTCGCTGGAGTTTCCTAAGCGGGCGGCCTTGAAGTCTTTCCCTTCAAGAAGCATCACGGCAAGATCGGATTCACGATCATGTCGTACATCGACCGGAAGGTACAGGCGATCTTCTATTGTTAGGACAATGTCTTTGACTTCGGCACCATGAATCACATGCGAGTTCGTGACGACAAAATACCGATCCCGATACTCAATCACAACTCCGGAACCGGCTTCTTCGATCATCGAGACTCGGGTACTGGAGGAATCGGTTTTACCAGCATTCGAACGAGGTTTTTTGGCGTCAATATGAGCGACCGATCCACGAGTTACTCGCACGATTTCGCGAACGAGTCCTTGTTGCATCCGCATTTCAGAACCGCGATTGCGAATTGCCAGATAATCGTCGTTGGGGCGGTCTTCTTGTGCGAGTAGACTTGCCGAATCGATGAACCAGCACACGATACCGACACAGACGGCGACGATGAGTGTAGCGGCAAAGCGGCGGCTTGGTTCCGAATGATTCGCGGGAGTATGTTTCATGGAAGTCGCCGCAGGGGTCCTACAATTGAGAAATCTGTTTTAACAGTAATCAAATTTTTTTGGTTGACGAGTGTTAAATGCCTATCGTTACGTTAAAAAATCGCAAAAAGTTCGGCCTGTAACGGTTAGGAAAAGCGTATATCCAGGTCCGGAAGCGTGGGTTCATCGGAAGACACGTCTAGGACCCGCCCCCAGTCTGGGTCTCCGTATCGATTTGAGCCCTTCTGCTCGTTTTCTCGTTGGCAACTGATACACAAAGTAGCGTAGGGGAGGGCCTGGATTCTGGGCAAGCCGATATTGCAGTTGCACAGCTCGCATTTCCCGTAATTTCCGGCTTTCATTCGTTTGAGAGCGACTTCGATGCTTCGTAGCTCGCGGGATGCAACCTCGATCAACTGAGAGCTGATTTCACCAAATGATGAATCACTTGCAAAGTCAACGACGTCGCCAACGCCGCCTGATTGCTGCATTTGCTCAAGCAGACTATGGTCGCCAGCCATCGCATTCTTGATGGCCTCCCGACGTTGTTTTAATACTTCTTCGATTTTGGCGAGGGTCTCTTTTCTGGCCATGTTTTTTTCGCGTTTTTGGGTCTAAAGATAAGGGCGACGAAATCGGCGTCACGTCGGTACTATAGTTTGTTGCTGCAATAGCAAGGCCAAAATTTCTAAGAAAGATCGAAACGACGAGTTGCCATTCTAGGGGCACTTAGCGGGTTGTAACGGTCGCAACGATGCGTTGCTGTTTTCCGAGTCAGAGCGGGATTTTCGGCTCTATAAACTTTGACTCGCGCAAACCGCAACCTATAGGTTATTAGCCCTGAGCGATAGCTATTCGCACTGTGGATTCATTTGTCACCAACCCGAAATGCCTTTTCGATTGAAGATCGTTACCATGAATCAATCTCCCGTTGCCACCAGTATTTGGACATGGACCTGGCTCGAAGGGCCACTTGCCGGAATCGTGCAACCCCTTGTCGGCAACAAAATCGATATTTGCTCTGGTCCCGATGCCGAATCGCCTTTGGTGACACTGTGGAATACACCCGCAGGGTTTGTCGTGCAAATTGCCGGCAAAAAAGTCTCTCTCAATGGTGTTTGCACGGACGTCTATTTGTTGCAACCTGGCGACCAACTTCGAACCAAGAAATTTGCGGCTCAAATCGACCTTGTTTCGGTACCAACAGACGAAGAGGCGAATTGCTCGGATTGGGAATCTCCCGAACCACTCGACCATTGTGATTTGACACCTTATTTAGAAGGTACAAACCCCGACGGTCATGAAGTCTCGGACGCGCTGCCAGAAATTTCTTCCGAAAACGATCTTGCGATCAGTGACGAGGCAAGTGCTTTGGCAACGGCATCCGATTCGAGAGTTTCGGAAAACGAACCTCATTGCGATTCAACCAATGAGCCCGCAAATTCAAAGGCGAATGTTGAGTCTTCGCAAGAAAACAACCAAATCATTTTGGCCGTTCAAGCTCTCGAAGGAATCAAGCGGCAACTGGAACAGGGGCCCGACAATGTTTCTCAAGCGATCTTAAACTCAATTGACGACATCTGCCGCCGCCTGGACCAAACCGGGGAACTTGTCGAAGAACTTACTTCTGAAACACCTCAAACTATTGGAGCGCAACTCGTCGAATCGAAGGCGCCTGAATCCGAAACATCAATCGCCGTGGGCATTGAAGAAGGTATCGATGACTACAGCGAACAAAAGACCTACCAAAAAATTCTCAAACGACTCGAAGAAGAATCTGTCGACATTACCGACTTGATGAAGGATCGGGTTGAGAAATCAATCACCGATGCCGAGTTGCTGAACTTCAGCTCTCTCGATTTAGCGTGTTCAGTTTCCGAAGGAGTATTCACGTCGACCAATACGATTTGCATGGACACGACCGTTTCGGAATTGCCGCCGTTGATCGAGGCCGTTGAACTTTCACAGATGGAAACTGACCCACCGGCGACAGGATGTCAATTAGAGGCTGACCAAGATCAGCTCGTCAAATCCGAAGAACACAATGAAGTCACGCCAATTAGCGAATTAAAGTTCCAGGAGAGCGCTGACGACTTTGGTCGGTCCAGTCCTGGATTTGAACCAGAGGCACAGGCGTATCCTGCCGCAGACTACGATACACCAGCCGAATCTGAACCGATCGTTGGTGAATTCCCTTTTGAAAAACCATTTGCTGAACTTGGATTCGACGTTCCAAAGAAAGTGGAACCGATTTCAGAGACAGAATCCCCTTGGGTAAAATCAGACGCCTCGGATTTCTCATTGGGACTTGCCCCTGAACTTAATCAAGACACCTACTTCCCAGCTAACTCGGACACATTTGGAAATATTGACGGCTTCGAACACTTTAATGCGCCGGAACAGCCTTATTCAGATTTTCCCACTGAGCCATTTCACGAGCCATCCTCAGAACTTGCCATTGAATCAGAATTTGACGCTCCTCAACTGGACTGGACTGGGATTTCGTCCGAATCGGAAACCGATGATGCTGAAGACTACTCCACCGTTCCACCTGTCGAATTGAAATTTGATGAAGTGAAAGAAAATGTTGGAGGCACACAAGACTTGGCCTCTGCTGCCTTTCTCAGCCAATTCGCCGATGAAAATATAGACGAGTCCGACGACTCATTCCCGCTACAAAGTAATGATTTGCCGTCGCATCATACGCCACCCCCAACACACACTTCGGACAGCGAATCTGACGTCGGGATTAGCGACTACATGAGCCAACTTTTCTCGCGATTGCGGGGAGGCGAACCAGTTACAGTTGCACCCGTTTCCACGGCACCTTTAAAGACTCAAGCGAAAAATGATCCTATCGAGCCTACAAAAATCGAAGAGACGCCAACTCTGTTAACGGCGGAAGAATACGTTCCTCAAAAGTCCGCCCCAGAACGTCAAAAAGACATGAATGCAATGCGGCGGTTGGCAAACGAATCGACGAGAGCAGCTCTCAAGACGTTCAACGTTCAAAAACAGCGAGCGATGGCAAATGCTCGGATTGGGGGGATTATTGGGCTTGTCGGCTTTTCGGCGGCCATGTTTTTGTTAAGCCAAAAGCTAGGCGATTCGATCAGCCTGTTAGGAGTTTTAAGCCTATTAGTAGCCGCAGGAATTGGAAGCTGGCATTTTACGGTCCTTAAGAAACTTAAAAATTTACCATCTGCGATTGAGATTCCACCACAGATTGTGACTCCGCCAGAGCTTGAGACTCCGCTCTCTCCCGATCAATAATATTTTTCCAATCTTTTAGGGGAGTTGACCCACAGCCCCCGGGATGTTCGGTTGCGTGGCTTGGTGTTTACCGAGATTGGCCCACAATGAGGTCGCCAAAGCCGCGCAGCCGATATCCCAACTTTTCTTCATCGAGCAGTTTAGTCAGCCCGCGCAACGCAACACCAAATCCATCCGGCCCGCTGAAACCACCGAACTGGCCACCCCCCTTCAAATGGGGCTCAAGGTCAATCACTAATTCAGCCAAACCTCGTTGTTGTAAATTCGTTTGCACGTCGGCGATCGATTCTCGCAGGTCCCGAAAAACCTCGCGATAACCTGATTCCCCTTCTCCCGCCGGAACGAACTGATCCAACCGCTCTTCGTCGACCCAATTCCCTCCCGCCTCATGTACTCGCCGATAGTCCTTGACGTGTATCCAACCCAAATATGGCATGAGGCGATGCCATTGGCTAACAATCTGCTCGGTTTCGAAACCTTGGGTCACCAGATTTGCTCCATCGAACACAACGACCATGGCAGGATGAGCGACTCGCTGGACGAGTTCCAGTAGACAATCGGCATTTTGGCCCACGAGGTTTGCTTCAACTTCCAAACCAAAAACCAAACCAGCGTCGGCGCATCGTTCGACAATTTCCCTCAACCTTCGAGCAGCTTCTTCAATAAAATCCTGCGGAGCTCGGCCTTTCGGGGGATAAAATGAAAATCCGCGAATACGTCGAGTCCCCAAGACTTCACAAAGCCTTATCGCCCGAGCAACTTCGTCCATTAAATATTCAGCCTGCGGCCGATAGGCGTTTGTTGTGCCATCATCCACATCAACAAGTTTTACCTTTCCAATTGGTGAACCAAGCGAGGCAACCTGCAATCCGTAATGGCGTAATCTTTCGACGAGTATTTCTTGTTCAGGTTGAGTCAGGTTCAAAACGTTTTTCACGCCAGAGCCAACATCGACAAATCTGAGCGTGACGTGCGTCAAACCAACCGCTGCCGCAACAGAGAATTGCTCGTCAACGTTTTTGCTCGCGGAAATCTCGTCGCAGAATCCACTAAGGAGAACCATTTGAAATCTCCCGCCAAATAAGAACTAGGAATCTTGTTCGGACTGCTGCGAGTATTCGCAAACGATCGTGGAAGAAAGCCCTCCGCGCGGCGTGAACATCGCGGTGAGCTCGACTCTTCGAGGCTGAATCACGCTGACAAAATCATCCAAGATGGAGTTGGTGACGTTTTCATAGAAGATGCCTTGATTGCGAAAGCTCTGCAAGTACATTTTCAAGCTCTTGAGTTCCACACACTTTTGGTCAGGAACGTAACGAAACACCAATTCGCCGAAGTCTGGCTGACCGGTCTTCGGACAAACCGAAGTAAACTCTGGACAACTGATCTCGATCACGTAGTCGCGACCAGGGAATTGATTATCAAATGATTCGAGTAAATTTTGAGATTCTGTGGGCATCTGGTTTCTATTTGTCAAAAATACAAGGCTGACTTTTCACGTCTCACAATAAATCCGTGAATCGGACGACAAGCAATTGATGCTCGCGATCTTCAAATCGCCTGGAGTCGTGATTGACACCCATTTTGACCTTTTTCCTCAAGAATCCAAGGGCAGAGAAAAGCTTCGCTTGCGGGTTCCTGTCGCAGTCTCCGATTTGACGGCTAATTTCGATTTCAACTCGTTGTGATGAAATTCACAGGGCTTTTAATTTTTGGTTGCTGCGTTCAAACTATCATTATTCGATCAAAGCGAGATTGGCTTTTGAAATTTGGTGGATGAATGGCCGTTATGCGAATTTCCGAGATTTACACAAGCCGCCAAGGCGAGGGACTACTCACGGGGACTGACAGCGTCTTCGTGCGAACCACGGGCTGCAATCTGCGATGCGATTTTTGCGATACGCCGTTTACGTCTTGGGACCCTGTGGGAGACACGGTCGAGATGACCGATCTCGTCGGACAAGTCCTTGCGTTTGGTGTGACTCACGTTGTCATTACAGGTGGCGAACCGATGTTGCCCCCTGAAATCATTGAGTTGACCAAACATCTAGCTCGGGCCGGTCGACACATTACGATTGAAACCGCCGGAACGATTGACCGCCCAGTTCATTGCGACCTGATGTCGATCAGTCCCAAACTTTCCAACTCGACTCCCACGATTGCAAGGGCAGGGGATTGGGCTCAGCGACACGACGACCGCCGTCTTCAAATCGATGTCCTACAGAATCTGATTTCAAACTACTCATATCAACTGAAATTCGTCGTCGCTCAACCTTCTGACCTACAAGAAATCAATCAACTCTTGGACAAGCTCAAACACGTTGATCGTCAACGTGTGTTGCTGATGCCCGAGGGAACCGACTTATCAACCCTTCAAGAACGCGGTCAATGGCTTGAAGCGCTGGCCATTGAACAGGGCTTTCGATTCTGTCCCCGAAAACATATCGAATGGTACGGGCACACAAGAGGAACGTAATTTCAGAACTCCTGATCTGGGCGGAAAATAAGTTGGCAAATTCGTGACCTCGTAGCCACGTTCGCCAGGACGTGGAAAATGCAAAATGCAAAATGCAAAATGCAAAATGCAAAGTGCAAAATCAACGGACAATATCCGTGTTAAGGGATGCAACACCACCACCACAAAATCTATCTATTCGAATAACTTCACAGCCTCTCAGTGAAAAGAATGACCGCCGGTCAACTTGCCGCTGGTTCTGGGGACTGGGAAGGGGCAGGAGTCGATGGCGGAGATTTTGGAGCCGAAATGAGGACCATGCAAGCTCCGAAAATCACCACCGCGAGACTTATAAAAAACGGTGTCGATAATTCGTTCCACAGGCCTTGTGCCAACGTTTCAGAAATTGTGTTCACGATCGGAGCCCCGCCAAACACCAGCGGCATGACGTAAATCGGCTTGCCTCCAAAATTGAACGCATAAATAATGCCCAAAGCACCTAAGGCTCCGGCTGTCCCTCCAAGTAAGGCCCAAATCACACCGCCCCAATTACTCCAACTACCTGGTTCCGGAAACTGAACCAATAAAAAGTAGGGAGCGATGACGGCAATTACAAAATAAGCGAGCCCGACACACAAAAACGGACGCAACCGACTCCCCTTCATTTTCGCCTGACCCGCGTGCAGTACCGGTCCGTAGGCACCCCAGCATAACGCCGTCAATAAAACAAACATCAGGTTTGTGAAGTTTGGTCCCTTGGCAGGCGCATCGTCGTTTGGCTTGTTCAATTTTTTCTCTACGAGTTCAGAAGAGGACTTACCGACTTCTTTTTCGTCCACCTGAGCGTTTTCAAGTGGCTCCGCGTTGTCCGGCTGTTCGGCTTCTTCAGTTTGGTTCGTTGGTTGCTGAACAGTTGTTTCTTTTTTGGGCGAAACTTTTTTTGGCTTGAATGTCAACACTCCAATGGCTCCAACGGCGACGATTGCAATGCTGATGTAAAATAACGCTGATGCTTTTCCCGTGGTCCGATTCAACAACATCGTGAAGAGGGTATTCATTACCGGTGCGCATCCAAATACCAACGGCATCACGAAAACCGGAGTGCCCCCGAATTTGAAGGCCATCACGATTCCGAGCGCACCGACGGCCCCGATCGCTCCCGCCCCAAACGACCAAATAAAACCGCTCAAGCTCCAATTTCCTTTTTCTCCAGACCGAAACAACACGGCGATTGGAAAAACGACGGCGATCAAAAAATACGCAATTCCCACACAAATAAACGCCCGCAGCGTGCTTTTTTCCAGCCCATCGCCAAGCCGTTCTTGCCCCTCGTGCAGCACCGGACCGTAAAGTCCCCAGCACAACATGGTCAAACCTACGAACCACAAAAACGTCATGCGTCCCATTATTGTCTTTCTATTTTCTTGCAGATTCCTGCGATTTGCTCATTCTCTGACTTGCAGGGACTTCCCAATCCCGCAACCGCATTTTAACCTGTTCTCATCTTCTTGTTATCGTGTCGACTCGAAAAAATAGGACTTCCATGAAATTTAGTGAATTCATTTGGATGAACGGTGAGTTGGTCCCATGGCAAAATGCCACGGTACATGTGATGTCTCATGCACTTCATTATGGCACAAGTGTTTTTGAAGGAATTCGCTCTTACGCGACACCGGGCGGTGCCGCGATTTTTCGGCTAGAGGCCCATTTGAAAAGACTATTTGATTCGGCGAAAGTTTATCGAATGAATGTTTCCTATTCGCTCGATGAGCTCCGTGATGCTTGCTTTTTAGCCGTCGCCAAGAACAAACTAACGAGTTCCTACATCCGCCCATTGATTTTTCGAGGCTTCAGCTCGATCGGAGTCGTCCCGCCGCTTAACGCTCCGGTTGAAGTTGCTGTTGCTGCGTTTGAAATCGACGCTTATCTTGGACGCGAAGGGATGGAAAACGGGATCGACGCTTGCGTTTCGAGTTGGCACCGGACCAACAGCTCCACTAATCCGATCTTGGCCAAAGCCGGAGGGCATTATTTAAACGCTTTCTTGATCGGAGCTGAAGCTCGCCAACATGGCTACGGTGAGGGGATCAGTGTCAGCACCACCGGGCTTGTCGCCGAAGGAGCTGCTGAAAACGTGTTTGTCATCCGCAATGGCAAAATCTTCACGCCCCCCCTAGCCGCAGCGATCCTTGGCGGAATTACTCGCGACTCGGTCGTCCACCTTGCCCGAGATTTGGGTTACGAAGTCATCGAAGAAAATCTCCCTCGCGAATTGCTCTACACTTGCGACGAGCTATTCATGACGGGCACAGCGGCCGAGGTCACTCCAATTCGCAGCGTTGATCGGTTGCCAGTTGCCGACGGAAAACCGGGCCCGATCACCAAGGCGATTCAAAGTGCTTTTTTTGGATTGTTCGACGGTTCAACAACCGACCGCTACGGATGGTTGGACGATGTTCCACAGAACCTCTATCCCTAAAACGCCCAAATCCATTTCCCGACTTTTACGAGCCATTTTCGCACGATCAATCCTGAGGGACGGGTGGTCGAAGCGGAGTGCTGGACGGGGATAAACCACAATCACCAGAACGTTTGGTATTCCGACATTCTTGCCGCTCGTGCGAGGACTATTCTCCCCTTGGTGCTTGCGAGCCGGTATAAATTGTGGCATATTTTGGGAGTCTAATTTGAGCAGCGATTGCGGCTCTTCATCACTTCTAATCAACGAGGTTCAGCGATGGGAAATGTCGACAAGATTCGCAACTTAGTTCTCTGCGGTCACGGGGGATGCGGAAAAACGACGCTGGCGGATTCCTTCTTGATGATGACGGGCGCCGTTAATGGAAATCACTCGGTCGACGATGGGACGAGCGTCTGCGACTTTGACCCTGAAGAGAAAAAACACAAGTATTCCATCGAAGCGGCTTCGACCCATTTCACTCATGACAATTGCAACTTTAATGTCATCGATACTCCCGGCTATCCAGACTTCATCGGCCAAGTCGCCGGTGCAATGCGAGCCGTCGAAAACGCTTTGATTGTGATCAATGCTCACTCTGGCATCCAAGTCAACACCCGCCGTGTCTTCCGAATGGCCGGCGAAGCGGGACTGGGCCGGATGATCGTGATCAACAAAGTCGACGACGAAAATTTAGATTTCCCCAAACTCGTTGCCAACATCGAAGAGATTTTCGGGTCCCAATGCGTGCTCTTAAACGTCCCCATTGGCGTGGGGGCGAACTTTAAAGGACTCATCAGTACGCTGAAGCCCCCGAGCGACACGTCGGGAGCTGCCGTCGATCCCAAACCAATCAGTGATCGGTTGATCGAATGCATCGTAGAGGTCGACGATGAAGCAATGGAACGATATTTTGAAGGCCAAGTTCCCAGCGACGAAGAAATTCATCGCCTCATCGTCGAAGCCGTCAAAGCGGGAACCTTAGTCCCGATTGTTTGTTGCTCCGCAAAAAACCGGATCGGCCTGAAAGAAATTCTCGATGCAATGGTCCTCTGCGGGCTTTCTCCAAATGATCTGCCACGCAATTTCGGTGACGGCGACAATCAGTTGCTCGTTGGTCCGGAATCCAATGGCCTCGTGGCCCAAGTCTTTCGGACTCGCATCGACCCCTTTGTTCAAAAACTTAGCTTCATCAGGGTTTTTAGTGGGCAACTAAAACGTGACGACAGCGTCCACGCTTCGTCGGCTCGAAAGAACCTAAAAATGGGAGCTTTGCTCAAAGTCCAAGGCGAACATACATCCCCCGTTGAGGTCGCGGGACCAGGCGATATTGTAGCAGTCGCAAAAATGGAAGACCTCCACACGTCGACCTGCCTGGGTGACGTTGCGATCCCTCCCATTGGGTTTCCCAGGCCTATGGTGGGCTTGGCCGTGGCTCCTAAAACGCGTGGCGACGAAACGAAATTATCGAGCGCTCTCCATAAAGTGGTCGAAGAAGACTCAACCTTCCATCTTGATCGAGACCCACAAACCAAGGAATTGGTTATTACCGGCATGAGCGAATTGCATCTGACGGTGATCCAAGAACGACTCCTCCGTCGTGACAAACTCGAAGTCGAAACCAAACCCCCGCGAATCGCCTTCCGCGAAACCATCACGGGCAAAGGGGAGGGGAGTTACCGCCATAAAAAGCAATCGGGAGGCCGCGGTCAATTCGGAGAAGTCCATATCCGCATGCAACCGCTCCCACGCGGCACAGACATCCCAAAATTCGTCGTCAAAGACAATTTCCACTCGATGAAAGAATACCACTACGATGAAAAGTCAAACTTCCTGTGGGTTGACTCAATCGTCGGCGGCACGATTCCCGGTAACTTTTTGCCTGCCATTGGAAAAGGTTTCGCCGAACGAATCGCCAGTGGTGTGGTTGCCGGTTACCCCGTCCAAGACCTTTGCATCGAAGTCCACTTTGGGAAATATCACGACGTGGATAGTAGCGAAGCGGCGTTTAAGACTGCCGCTCGACAAGTCTTTAAACAAGTCTTTCTCGAAGCAAGACCGGTGCTACTCGAACCCATCGTCAAAATGGAAGTCACCGTACCAGAGAAAAACGTCGGGGATATCTTCAGCGATATGTCCAGCCGAAACGGACGAGTATCCGGTAGCGACAGCGTTGGTGGTGGTATGACCGCTGTTTATTGTGAAGTCCCTCTCCGTGAGGTGACCACTTACGCCCGTACTCTTTCGAGTATTACGGGTGGTATGGGAAGTTTCACGATGGAATTCCACCATTACGACACAATGCCCGGAAATATTCAACAAGAGGTCATCGCCAAGGCCAACCTCAAGGATGACGAGGAAGAATAGCACCTTGCAACTTATTCATCTCATCTTCGCAAGCCTCTTTTTGGTGACCGCTATTTTGCAGTACAACGACCCCGACCCTTTGGTTTGGGGGACCTACTACTTGATGGCAACATTCGGGGCAGTAATGTATGGCACAAGACGCCCTACACCGGCGGTCGCTTGGATTTGTGTCGGTGCCAGTCTTGTTTTTTTATTGCAATGCTTCACTGGAGTTTTTGCAAACTTCCAGCATCCCGAAGGGATGGCGATTGGCAGCATGTCCGCCGAGCGACCGGAGATCGAGGAAACGCGAGAATTTGGTGGGGCAACTCTTGTCTTGATCTGGGCCTTTCTCGCGCTGCTCCTAAAACCCAAAACCCCTTCACCTCATATTTCCTCATCTGCTGAGAAGCCGAACTCGGCCAACCAATAACGACGCTCTTCTTCGTCCAATTGGCGATGTCGTTCTTCCACAACGTTTGGCGGTTGATCACTCGATTTCGCTTTGCCTTCCCTCGCTGATTGATATTCAATCGTGTTCAACCAATCCAAACTGTCAATGAATTCTGCCCCTCTTCGTTTTGCGGCCAACTGAACCTGATGATCACTTGAAACGACCAAAGTTTGTCTGGGGGCCGAAGACTGCTGAAGCAAGTCAGCAATCATCAAATCAGCGGTCGGGTAATCGCTGGCAAATTCGACCTTGATCAAGTGATGTCGAGACGATTGATTCTTATCTGGGACCATCGTAACGCCGCTATCAAACACAATCGTCGTTTTTTGCTGATCTTCATCCGACAAACCGTGGGCGATACGACCAAGCAATTCGTTGCGAGCGCGTTCTAAGTTGCCCGGTCCGGTCAAACGCCGCTTGTTATAGGTCTGCAACAATAGGTTGTAACCATCGATCAACACAAATCGAAATGGCGGCATTGAAATGGTGCTCCAAAAGTCATCTTTCCTTGTCTGCTATCTTAAGTCAAAATGCACCGATCCGGCAACCAAGTCAAACGACTCTGACGATGGTGAGAATTCTTGGCAGTGCATCGTTGATCACGAGTAATCGAAACGGCCCTACTCGTAACATGGGCTCCTGAGTATTTTTGTCCCTATTCGATAAACTAGAAACCACAAACCATGACCGAATCACTGATGAATCGCGTAATCGATTGCCTTGTCAATCGTTCTGTGCAAATCCACTTGCACCGATGCGGCGATTCAAGTTCAGATTTGAACCCTGAACGCCTGATGGAGCTTTTTAGAACCCTCGCGTTTCCAGGCCTTACTATCGCGAACCCGGGCGACCCCAAGGCCCTTGCAGAGTTGCTCACGGGAGCCATGGCCCAGTTTCGAGATCAATTGGTGGGGTTGGCATGTTGGACATTGAGGCAATCCCCCGACGCGAGTCATCTCAACGACTCTGCGATCCTTTCGTTTGCTCAGTCCAAAATCGGCGAGGTCCTTAATTGCTTGCCAGAACTGATTGTTTCATTGCATCAAGATGTCCAAGCGGCCTGCGATGGAGACCCAGCATGTAGCGGGCCACAAGAGGTCGTGATTTGCTATCCGGGATTCAAGGCAGCCATGCTGTACCGCCTGTCCCATGAACTCTATCGGAACAACCTCAAGCTCATGGCTCGAATGCTTTCCGAATGGGCTCATGGTGTCACCGGAATCGACATTCATCCAGGTGCAAGCATCGGCCATCATTTTTTCATCGATCATGGCACAGGGGTCGTTATCGGCGAAACCGCTCACGTCGGCAATCATGTAAAAATTTATCAAGGGGTCACTTTAGGTGCGTTGAGTTTCACGAAAGACTCATCAGGTCGAGTCATTCGCGAAGAAAAACGACATCCAACTATCGAAGATCATGTCGTGATCTATGCTGGTGCCACCGTGCTTGGCGGGACCACCGTCATCGGGCATCATTCCGTCATCGGTGGTAGCGTTTGGGTCACTACGACGGTTGCCCCCTATTCAACCGTCGTGACGGAAAAACCTCGTCTCAAAATCCGCAATCAAAACGAGCCCACCGCGCCATCGGTAGTCGACTACCAGATTTAAAGGTATGATGGGAGCAGTGGGTTTCCCGTGACCAATCCCCACACCATGATCGTGAATTGATAAAAAACATGAGTGAATCCAACGAAAACCCCAAACGAGACGTCTGGCTGCATGTCCACGTCCCCAAGGCTGGGGGATCTACGTTGCGTCAACTTATGAATCGCAACTTCGGCAAGGGCTACTACAATTCCAGTTCCCTTCTCGAAACCAAACAATACACCATTCAAGACGTCAGCGAGATCGTCCGCTGCCACCCACATGTTCAGTGCATGTCGGACCATAAACTGTCTCTGGAAGTGCCCTATTTCCATGAAGATGCAAATGTCTATGCAATCTGTTACGTGCGAGACCCTATCGAACGATTTATTTCCAGGTACTTTTTCCATCGACATTTTGAAGAGGTCGCCTGCATCGCTCAACGAATGACCTTTCGTGATTTTGCAAACGCTGAGCTTGTCGAGCAATTCGCCCACCCACAAACCAATAGCCAAATCTATTTCTTAAACGGCGGCGTATCCTTCGATGATTTAGTTCCTATCCAGCAGGCGATCGAAACTGGTCGTTGCTTCCTGTTCCCAATCGAGCGATTTGACGAATCGTGTGTGTTCTTGGAGAAAGTTTTTCCCCAACACTTCAGCGACCTGTCTTATGTACGGGCCAACGTATCCAAAAAAGACGCGACCATCGACGACGAAGATCGAGAATTCGTGACGCAGTACCTTAAACGCGACTATCCAGTCTTCGAACTCGCCAACAAGGAACTCGATCGCTGCCTTGCCGATGCCTTCTCCACAGACGAGCTCGCTGAGGCATTAGCCGATTTTCAGGACCGCTGTTCGAGACGATACCACAACTTTCATCCACCCCGTCCCCGACCACAACCTCCCAGAGAAGAATCGACCGACGAATCCCCGGGCGAATCGATGAACAGCGAAGTGCCAACAGCGAATGCAGTCTCAGAAACAGCGGCCCCCAACGCGAAGGCAATCGATGGTTCCGAAAACTCGCACCATTCCGCCCAGTCACCAAGCTCAGAATCTGCCTCGCAAGAAGCGCTCGTAGAAACTTCAGAAGTGACTGAATACGAAAAATCGATCCAGATGGATACAGGCTCCACAAGCGAGCAAGAGGAACCCGCTCAACACGATCAGACCGCCATTCCAGAAGCGTAACCGTTCACGGTATGGCCTTTGAAATATAACCTATTCGCTCTTTGGCAAATCATATAACCAAGCGGTTTGTCGAGAAATGCTCCTCCAGAACGCCCGCCTTTTCACGGAGTCAAAAGCCACGTGACCGTTCACTCCATAAACGGTTATCCAGAAACTTGGGGACAACTCAATTCAGAAGTTCCATGAACTCAAACCTCGCCGCAAATCTACCTGCTGAGCCGATGTAAGATGGACTGTCATTTTCGTATCGCCGAGTCCCCACTTTCCAGTCAACCTCATTTAAGGCAAACCTTCGCCATCAACTTTTCAACCCAAAACGGCAATTGATCTAGCAGGAAATAAAAAAAGCCCGATCAAGATTGACCGAGCCTTTTTACGTGCTATTACCAATACCGAAATCGACCACTATTTGGTCAATTCGACAAAGCAATTGATTGCCTCGCGAGCCCTTTCGACGCTCCCGGTTTTTGCAACCAATTCTTTGACGAGTCGCAGGTCAGCGTATAGGTCACCTCCGCTAACTGACGTCTTATTAGCGGCTGGGCGCCCACGCTTTGCAACCACGACATCCGAACTTACCGATGCTGCCGCGCTACCCTTACGACGACGACGTTTTGGTTTGATTCCCAATTGTTTGCGATACTTCGACAGAATCACGCTGACATATCCAGCGGAAACATTTACGCCGCGTTTGCTGAGAGCGTCAGCAATCACTTTTGGCTTTTGGGTGGAGTCCTTGTCGTACTCACTACGAATTTCTTGAGATACATTGAGGTCTTCGGCTGATTTTTTTTTGGCCACATCTAGCTCCTAACGAAAAGAAAAGAAAAGTTGATACTCAAACGAATACTAGCTTACAAACTCGGCGATTCAAGCGAATCATTTTCAACAAAATTTAAACTCGCATTCCTACATGACAACAAACGATGCCGTTTCTGGGTTCGATTTGTTTCAAGGCATCCTATAGATAACGCCGTTGTTTAGTGCCGTTTGAGATTACTCCTTATTTTTAGCAAATATTTTCCAATTGCAATAAGGGTCAAGAAAAAAACGGAGATTCCCGAGACCCAATATTCTCGTCGAAACATCAGGGGAAATTGCTTGATTTCCAATTTCCCTCCGCCTTTTTTCAATTCAACCCCCAACAAATTCCCTAGCAAGGACATGCATTCTAAAGCCTCAATACTTTGATCCTTTTCTAATGTCACCTCCCAAAAAAGGTTATATTTTACGGGAAATATCAATATTCCCGACTCATCTTCGACTAAATCAACCGCAAATCCATTCGGCAGGAACTGATAGGGCAGGGTTTTGATTTTAAATTCAGCATCATTGGTCCAAAACTCAAACGGGCGCTCGATTTCCCTTGAATGGTCGTGCAAATCGGAATTAGATTGCTGGATAGGAATTTGAGAATCAGCCTCATAGAAATGTGACATTTTGACCAAAACAAGACACTTTGATTCGTCAAACCACCGCTGCGGCCACCCTTCAAATTTCAACCGCTGCGAAATATCAGCGTCGATAATTTCCATAGCGTCTATTGGGCCTCCCTTAGCATCCCAAACGCCTGAACGAGACACCGGAAGAAACGAATTCCAGCGATGCGTTCGCGACAACAAATGGAATTTCGGCATATCCGAATTCGCTTGCCATTCCACAATTTCTGCCAAACGCTCATCCGCCTCAGAATGCCGCCAAGTGCCCGAAATAGTTCCAGAGTGTGCTGCGGAATCGTCAAGAATATCAACGGCGATATCCTCTTTTTTTTCCATTTGCCGGCGGAGGACATTTTCCATCCTCGACTGCGCTACAAACGGCAATAGATCTGAGTTGGCCAACCACAAATCACTCAACACCAACAAGCTTACAAAGAAACCCGCGTGCCTATTTATTTTCCCACCCCAACTTCCAAACATCAAACGCATTAAAATCAGAAAAATGATTGCAGTTGTCGCCGTGCCCCATATCACAAACTGCTGGCTAATGGCTGGCGAAAAAGGACCAAACATCCCGTCGGCAGGAACGAAAAAATTTCCTGCTTCAATAACCTGTCGAGTAAACAATCGTTCTGCTGCGATCGACGCCAACACGATGGCGATCACTACAGGGATAAGATGTCGCGATGGGCGTCGCAAAAGGTTCGGAAACTGATGGGCTGCTAATAATGCGATAGCCAGCGAAACAATCGGAAATAGCTTCGCTGGATATCGAAAAGCTTCAAAACCGGGCAGGCTCACGACCAATAACCAGTACAGCGCTCCAATCTGACTACCCCAACTCCCATCTTCCAACAATCCGCACTCCCGCAACAGCCAAACCGCTCCATACCAACCAAACGAACCTACACAAGCCAGCGAACCCCATACCAAAATCCAACGCTCCCGCCCCCTGGCTTTACGAAAAACTCCAACCGCTGCAACAAAAACAATCAAAACTCCTTGGTACAACGAAGCGTGCCACATCCGCTCGGCTCCCGGTAATCCGTCGATCCAGCGGGAATGCTGCGGATAAAGCCGACCTGAGATATTTGGCCAAATCAACTCGGCCAACGTCCATGGCGGTTGACTAAACTGATAAATCGCATCGTGATGAGTTCCCTCTTCCGGCGGCGACCAGATGGTCCTATGCAAGTTTTCGGTCGAATGGGCTCCTCCGATTCCTCCCCTCCAAAGAGTTGGTACGGTATCCCCAGCCAGCCGCTCACTTTCTCTCACCATTCTTAGCGTCGAAACCCATTGCACAGCGCTCAACCCAGCACCCACACCGGTGATCGCAATGGCGACGAGAGCCACCTTAATCGACCGCTTGTCAAGCCGCCGGGCTCTAAGGCCATCCCTGATTGTCCAGATAGCCGTTGTCCCAGCCACCAACAGCAAAACCATCACCGCCATTTGGAGGTCGCCACCCAAGACCATCATGGCAACAAAACATCCCGCAGCGATTCCCCAATCAATTCGTCCCTTCGCGAGAGCCACCCAAACGGCCCCAATCGCCCAGGGCAACCAAGCGGCGCTTACCAAATAAATCACGTTGGTCGCTTGAAAAGTCACTGGTCCGGAAAAACCGTACGACACGCCACTCAGCAATGCCCAGCGCGGCCGAACCCCCATCCAACGCGCGCACCAATACCCGCCCAACGCCGCCAACAAAATATGCAACGCCTGATACAAACCAAACCGATAGGTATAGCTCAACCCCGGAATCTTGAAGATCAACTTGCCAGGATACAACAATGCGCTCGTCGCGTCTTCCAAAACCGAATAACCAAAATCATCCAGCGGGTTCCAAAGCGGCAAACCATGCGCCGCCGTCTCTTCTTCGATCCAATGATACAACGGCCAATACAAGTGGGCCGAATCGCGATAAATCGCAACACTCTTTCCGGACAACAGCGGCCAACAGAAAGCAAGCCAAAAACCACATAACACCACCAGCGGCAACCATTGCCTCTGAAACCGCCGCCATTGCTCCGCCGAAATATTCATGATCTTTGCCGAGTTGATTACGCCGCAAAGTTCTTTAACTCTGCAGCAGCTCCTCTCGCACCCGACCTTCATCCGTAGGACCGATCAAACGATGGTTCAATCCCTGAAACGGAAAACTCAATCGATAGGGGTCCAACCCCAGCACATGCAACAAAGTCGCCTGCAAATCTCGAACTGACATCTTGTCTTCCACGACAAAATATCCCAAGTCGTCGGTCGCTCCCAAATCAAAACCAGGCCGCATTCCTCCACCGGCAAAAAACATCGTGAAACAATGAGGATGATGATCGCGACCAAAATAAGTCGATCCGCCTCGGGCCTCGTTCATCGAAGTCCGGCCAAATTCGCCTCCCCAAATCACCAAAGTCTCGTCCAACAACCCACGTTCCTTCAAATCGCGAATCAAGGCGGCAACTGGACGATCCATCTCACCGCACTTTTTGACCAGTTGGTGATTGAGATCGTCATGCGGACCTGTCCCGTGAACGTCCCAGCCCCAGTCAAAGAGCTGCACAAACCGGACGCCCCGTTCCACCAACCGACGTGCCATCAGACAGTTGTTGGCAAACAGATTCTGCCCCGGCTGAGCCCCATAGGCTTCGAGCGTCGCCGCTGTCTCCGAACTCAAATCAAATGCCTCCGGTGCCGAAACCTGCATTCGAAACGCCAACTCGTATTGCTCCATCCGAGTCACCGTTTCAGGATCACCAAACGTGGCCGCCTGCATTTGGTTCAAACGATTGAGCGATTCCAGACTTGCCCGGCGCGACTCGCGATCCATCCCGGGCGGATTCGACAAAAACAATATCGGATCACCGCTTGAACGACATTGGACGCCTTGAAAAACCCCCGGCAAGAATCCATTCCCCCACACGGCCTTGCCCGCCGCAGGATTGTTACCACCAGACACAAACACAATATAGCCCGGCAAGTTTTCATTCAACGAACCAAGGCCGTACATCGCCCAACTTCCGAAACTCGCGTAACCCGGTCGCGGATTTCCCGTATGCAAATACAACTCGGCCGGAGCGTGATTAAACTGGTCGGTGTACATCGACCGCACAAACGTCAACTCTGGAGATACCTTCATCAACTCCGGAATCAAATTCGAAAAATATCGCCCCGTCGATGGACACTGCACAAATTCCGCTTGCGGTCCTAATATCTGTGGATGCCCTTGGATAAAAGCAAATTTTTGGTTCTCCAATAAACTGCCAGGGCAGGGCTGCAAATGCAACCGCGCCAACTCGGGCTTGTAATCAAATAGCTCCAACTGCGACGGCGAACCGGCCATGTGGAGATAAATCACGTTTTTCGCGGTTCCGCGAAGGGGAGCACGCTGCGTCCCCTGACTCCTTGCCTCATGCCCAAGCGTATGCCCTTGGCCGAGCCCCCATGTCGCCGCCGCTAGTCCAGCCAACCCCAACGGCGATTGTTGTAAAAAGTGCCGCCGCGTTTGGTATTGAACCACCGCTTCATGAAGGTTTTTCGGTTGTCCAGAAGATTGATTTTGGGCCATCGTTTTTAACTCGTTAAAATCGCCGAATGATCGACTAGTTTCTCGTCAGCACTTCGTCGAGGTTCAGTAACACGTTCCCGACTACCGTCCAGGCTGCGAGCTCGGATGCCCGCTCGCTAACCGCTTGATCGCCTGCTTCTTCACCGAACGCGAGCTTCGCCGCTTGTTCCGTCTGAGTTCGATAATGTTCGACTTGATTGTTCCACAAGGCTTCCAGTTCGGCCAATTCTTCGCCACTCGGTTCACGCGACACCACCCGCCAGAACACAAACCTCATTTGCTCCGCCAACGAACCCTCCGCTTCCGATCCCAATCGCCCCAACGCTCGCGCGCATTCGACGAAAGCTGGATCGTTCAACGTTACAAATGCCGCCACGGGAGTATTGCTGTTCATTCGCCGCACGGTGCAAATCGTTCGGTTCGTCGCATCGAAAGCTAAAAACGAAGGATACAAATTCGTGCGACGGATTAGCGTGTACACACCGCGTCGATAACGGTCTTCACCAGGACTTGTCTCCCAATCCAATGAACCTCCGAAAGCCGCATTCAAACCTGACTTTGGCTGCGGCGGTCGCGCTGGTGGACCATACATTTTTGACGATAGTAAGCCACTGGTCGCCAACGCCAAATCCCGAATTTGTTCCGCCGTTAGTCGGTAACGAGCCCCCCGCGACAGCCAGCGATTGTCTGGATCGGCAGCCAATTTTTCGGGTGTTGCCGTTGAGTCTTGACGATAAGTCTCCGACATAACGAGCAACTTCGCGAATTGCTTCATCGACCAACCCTGCTCGCGAAATGCAATCGCAAGCCAATCCAGCAACTCTGGATGGGTCGGTGGTGTCCCTTGACTTCCGAAATCTTCGCTCGTCTCGACGATCCCACGCCCAAAAATCTTTTCCCAATGCCGATTCGCCGCCACCCGCGCGGTTAACGGGACCTCTTCCGACATCAACCAATCCGCTAGATCCAAGCGATTGGCGGCACCAGCATGTTCTTCCGCAAACTCACTCCAAAGTCTTTGCGACACAACCTCCCCTTTATTCGAAAACGCTCCTCCAATCGCAACATGTGTCGCACGGCGACTTTCACTTGGCAATTCACGCATGATCGGCACCGTTTCAGGACGAATGTTTTTTAGCCTTTTCTCCAGCTCTTCGATTTCAAGTTTAACGGGCTGCTGGTCGGCTTCTTCGGTCTGTGTGTTCAGGCGTTCCTTCGCAGACGACAGGGCCTGTTCGATCTCCCCGCGTTCCTCTCGTTGCTCCGCCGTAAATCGCCTCAAAACCGGATGCTCGTCGCCACGATCCGAGTCTTCGGTCTGATCGAAAATCGCGAACATCCCATAATAGTCGCTCAAACTAATCGGGTCGTATTTATGCGTATGGCATTGAGCACAGGCCATCGTCGTCCCCAGCCAAACGGTTGCCGTCGTATTCGTTCGATCCACCACCGCGGCGTGACGGAACTCTTCGTCATCGGTTCCACCTTCCGTATTGGTCATCGTGTTGCGATGAAAGGCGGTCGCGATCAGTTGATCCTCAGTAGGATTTTCGAAAAGGTCCCCCGCCAATTGTTCCCGCGTAAATTGATCGAACGGCATGTCGTCGTTGAAGGCCCGGATGACCCAATCGCGGTAAAGCCAAATTTCGCGATGGTGGTCCTCGGCGTAGCCTTGCGAATCCGCATACCGCGCAAGGTCCAACCACATCCGCGCCCAATGCTCACCATAAGCCGGATTCGCCAACAACGAATCGACGATTCGCTCGTAGGCTGCTTCGCTCGGATCGCGTGCGAACTCCTGCACGACCTCCGGCGGAGGGGGAAGCCCAATCAAATCCTGATACAGCCGTCGCACCAACCTTTCTGGACTGGCTCGCGGAGCGGGACTCAAGCCCCTTTTCTCCAATCGCTCGAGCACAAAGTTATCGATTCCGTTTCGTGGCCATTCAGTTTGCGTTACCGATGGCAATTCCGGACGGACGATCGGGCGATAGGCCCAATGCTGGCCGTATTCCGCTCCCTGCTCAATCCACCGCCGGATCAAGTCTACCTCCTCGGCCGACAAACCTGGACCGTGTTCCACCGGAGGCATACGATCATCTTCATCATCCGTCTCAATCCGCACAACAATTTCGCTCTCTTCCGGCTTTCCCGGAACGATCCCAGCCTCGCCACTATCGGCACGTGCATAAGCCAAATCTGCCGAGTGCAGGGCCAGTCCCGATTCCCGATGCTCTTCGTCGGGGCCATGACAAGCGAAACAGTGTTTCGACAAAATCGGTCGGACCTGTAAGGCAAAATCGACCCTCGCCGTCATTTCGTCCTGTCCGAAAACGAAGCCTTGGCCTCCAAGCAATAACACCATCAAACCGAAATGAATCCACCGAAAAATCCGCAACGATTTCATGGAACCTTCGCAAGTAAAGCAGAACAGATTCATCCGTTTATTGACACCTTAAGATTCAACACCAACAACTTAACCACAAGAAAAACTTACTCCGCAAGTTCAGCGAGGTCACTCACCGATTTCAAAGAGCGACATCTCATTTTAACCAGATTCGCTGACGCTTGGAACAAATACAAAGATACTTCCCGACATTTCCTTTCGTGGTAACCGTTCGCGAAATAAAATCCAAAGAGTCGTTTAACCCCGCCCCAGAATAAATTTGGCGATTTCCAACGGCATTGTTTTTGTGACAGGATTTCAGGATTTACAGGATTTTGAATGACAAACGGAGTAATGAGGTTGGATGAATTTCGTCACTTTTCGCGATGGTCAAGCGAGATGACGTTGGTCAACAGACTCGAAATCGGCTGGTAACTATTGAATTGTTCATTCATAATCCTGACAGAATTAAGGCCATCGGTTTTGACTCCTCAAAACAACCCGAAAACAACATGACGATCCCAGAACCTGAAAAACTTTTTCCACCGATTCCCCAGCATGAGTTATCCGTCGCGATCCAGGCGTCTGCGTTGGCAGGCGAGCGGCTTCGGCAAATGTTCGGAACTGCTCAGTCCAACGAAACGAAACTTGAGGCGGGCGAATCTGTGGGACTGGTGACGGAGGCAGACTTGCAGGCCGAAAGGGCCATCTTGGAAACACTGCAAGCTGAGTTCCCGCGAGACGGCTATTTTTCCGAAGAGGACGTCAATCGCTCAATCGCCGGTCACAAACGGCTGTGGATCATCGATCCGCTCGATGGCACGCACAACTTCGCTCACGCGATCCCCCATTTCGCAGTCTCAATCGCCCTGCACTTCGACAATCAAGTCCAAGGGGGTGTCGTCCACAATCCGCTGAGTGACGATTGGTTCGTCGCTTGGCGTGGAATGGGGGCTTGGCATAACGGTCACCAAGTCCATGTGCGGAACACTTCAGACCTAACCCAGGCGATGATTGCAACCGGGTTCTACTATGATCGCGGATCGATGATGGAAGCGACTCTAAAATCGATCAACGATTTGTTTCGTCAAAACATTCGCGGGATTCGCCGGTTTGGAGCGGCGGCTCTCGACCTGTGCTGGGTCGGTTGCGGCCGGTTCGATGGCTTTTTCGAATATCGTCTGGCTCCCTGGGACTTTGCCGCCGGGAGTTTGTTCGTCGAGGAGGCTGGAGGAAAAACCTCAAATTGCCAAGGCCTTCCCCTAGGTCTCGCCAACTCAAGTATCTTGGCCAGCAACGGAAATCTGCACAAAACACTTCAAGCGATCATCAGCAAAAATTGGCAGGATTCCGTCAGAGTGATTAAATCAAATTAAGACCTACCCGGAATCAAAACTTCACTTCTCACAGTTCGGTTGGACTTGGAAGCAACTGACAAATCCCCATGTGAAGTTCAAGTCCTAGTCAATGGAATTTGAAAGGACGGGCATGGTTGCAGTGGCGGAAGTTGGTGTCTCGCGCAAAGACGCTAAACCGCAAAGAAAAACTCCGCAGGAACCCTTTGCGGCTAGGCGACTTGGCGCGCGATCTTACGCCAAAACGTATCCATCTTTTACCCAACATCGTTTACCAAATCCTTTCACAGTTCCCTGGAGTTAAGCGAGATTTTTAATACTCGAGCAGCGTGAATGGCGCGTTATCGTTTTTGATGTCAGTCGCATTGCGTGATGCAACATCGGTCGGTTCGTGAGAGCGTTTCCAGCGAGGGTGTTGGGGGGGTATGTTGGTAAAAGATGGAGGGTAAAAGATCAATTCAATAAACATCTTCGACGACAATTACCCCTTAAAAACATGCGGCGAGCTATGCATTCTGTAGTGCAGTGCGGACGGCGTCGAGGACTTTTGATTGCACTTCGGCAAATTCGCCTTTGATGAACGCTCCGGCGGCCGCTTTGTGACCGCCGCCGTTGAATTGACCGGCGACTTCATTGCAAGCCACCGCACAGCGACTGCGAAAACTGATCTTGAAACCACCCGTCGTCTGCTCGATCAAAATCACCGCAAATTGTGTGCCGTCGATCTCAAGGGCACCGTTGACCAAATCCTCTGTATCGCTGGGATGGGCTCCGGTTTCTTCGTAGTCGGCCTTCAAAATATAAGTGTGAGCCAAACGACCATCGAGTTCCGTCAATATTCGACTGAAGACACGACCCTTGAGGCGAATTCGCCCCGCAGATTCACGTTCATAGAGATCTTGGTAGATTTTTGCGGGAACCGCTCCGGCTCGAATCAGCCGAGCGACCACTTCGTAAGTTTCTGCTGACACACTGCTGAATCGAAACCAACCCGTGTCCGTCGCCACAGCACAAAAGACTGGAACGGCCATCGCAGCGTTCAACTCGACTCCCAACTGATCGGCTGCTTCCACGACCAAGACTCCCGTCGCTTCGGCGGACGTTCGTTTAAAGACTTCCGCCCCCAACTGGTCTTCTGAAACATGGTGATCCAGAATCATTTTTTGAGCGGAAGTTGAATCTAAAACTTCCGCCATCGGCCCCAACTGCACTCGGGCACTCGTGTCGAGGATCAAATAGCAATCCACATCGGCCAGTTCTTCAGGGCGAATATCAACGTTGATCGCCTTGATTTTCTTTTCCGGATCGATGAATCGCAAATTGGGGGGCGTTTCTTGCCCGTTGACGATCCGGACTCTCTTGCCGAGGGACTCCAGGATTGCTGCCATCCCGAGTTCACTTCCCAAGGCGTCACAATCGGGACGAATATGACTGACCAAAACAAAATTTTGACGCTGGTTGATCAGTTCGCAAAATCGCTCCCAATCGATTGAGGAGTCGACAGAATTTGTTGCAGACAAAGTTGATTCGTTCATTTCCAAAGTAGATCGATAAAAGTTAGTGAAATTTTCGTTAGAAGTTTTTGGTCATCTATCAAAGAGACCGGAGCGGATATGGCCTTAAGGCCTCGGCCTTTTTTCGTAAGCATCATGGACTAATCATACTTTCAAAGCTTAACCTATTCTAATCCAACAATAGACCTGATCGGCCAGAAATTCTGACACACGGCCAAATACGGCGAATGGTGAATGCGGCATTTCGAAAAATACACTTATAAAACCCTTTGGGAATATCGGCGAGCAATTTCGCGGGTCGCTTCGACGTCTTGGTTTAGTTGCCTTCGCAAATCGTCCAAGTCATCAAATTTTTGAATATCCCGCAGGCGATCAATAAATTCGACCTCCAAGGTCCGCCCGTACAATGAATCGCGATAGTCTAACAAATGTGCCTCGATGCGCGGCAGTTGCTGACCGAAGGTCGGGCTGGGCCCAACATGCACGGCAGTCCAGTGCCAATTCTCTCGCACCAGCGCTCTGCCTGCATAAATTCCGAATTGCGGAATGAGGGTGTCGACGCCCGCCAAATTCGCCGTGGGAAAGCCGAGTTTATCTCCGCGACCGTCTCCATGGACGACCAATCCTCGAACGCGATAAGGTTGCGTGAGCATTTTTCGGGCTGCCCCAACATCACCATTTTCAATCAACTTGCGGACGCGGCTGCTGCTGACGAGTTCTTCACCCAGCTTCGAGGGCTCAACGATTTCCAAGGCAACTTGGTTTTCTTCGCAAAGCTCGGCCAGTCGCTCGACATTTCCCTCTCGTCCGTGGCCGAAGAAAAAGTTCGGCCCTTCCACCATCGCCTTGGCTCCCAACTTTTCAACGACGATGGATCGAAAAAAATCGCGATAGGTCAGTTCGAGCAACTCGCGATCGGTCGGATAGGCGATCACCCCATCCACTCCGATTTCTGTCAACAATGCAGCTTTGCGATCAGTCCAAGTCAGCGGAGTAGGGGAATCCTCGGGACGCAACAATCGCACCGGATGTGGGTCAAACGTGAAGACAATTGTCGGACCATTGACACGACGTGCGTGCTCCGCCAACCGTTCAACAATCCGGCGATGCCCGACATGTACTCCATCAAAATTCCCAATTGTGATGGCTCCGTTCCTAAAGGAATCTGGAAACTCGGATAAAGAGCGAAATAGTCTCACCGTGCGTGGAGTCCCTTGAGGGGTGGTTGCTGTTTAAATTCGCATCGGAGCCGGGAACTCGACACAAAAGTGCGTCCCCCGTCCGATTTCACTTTCGACACTGATTCGCCCTCCGTGGGCCTCGATGATTTTTTTGGCCGTCGGCAATCCCAACCCTGAGCCCCCTTCCTTGTTGGTGTAAAAGGTCTTGAACATGTTCAACAACGTTTTCGGATCGATGCCTGTTCCTGTATCGATCAAATCCAAGGCAACACCAGAGCGCGTCATTCGCGTTCGCACCAGCAATTGGCCACCATCGGGCATGGCCTCGATGGCATTTTTAACGAGGTTGATTAGAGCCGCCTGCAACGTTTGCGAGTCCAAACGAATTCGCGGCAGTTCCGAATCCAGGTAGCGAATGACTTCAATGTTTTGGCGTTTGGACTGTGCGGAATAAAAATCGAGCACTTGATTAATGTGATCGTTAAGGTTCCCCGGCTTAAGTTCCAAACTATTGAGCCGCGTAAATCGAAGGAAGTCCGCCAACAGCGTCTCCAAGCGTTCACACTGTCGATTGACCGTGCGAATTCGTTCCTTGGCTCGTCGTGCCTCTGGCGTGTTGACTTGCTCCATATCTTCGGCGAGCAACTCAACATTCATGCGAATCACGGCCAAGGGGTTTTTAACCTCGTGAGCCAAAGAGCCGGCGAGTCCCGCTAGTTCATCGTATTGGTCACGCAAAGACTGAGGATTGGCCAAATGTTCAATCAGTTCGGGATCGAGGCTTTCGTCGTCCATCGTCATTCCGAGCTACTTGATCAACTTTCTGAAATTGCCAACCACCGGACCGTAAAAGTGCCAAGACCAGTCCGGTCTGCGTTGATGATTGCCTACGACAACCCTTTCTCGCACCACGGACTGGCAACGACATGTCGTTTTTTTGCGACCGTTCACGGAGTGAACGGCCACGTAGCCTTTTCACTGCGTTAAAAGGCAGTTACACCGAAAAAGCAACCCCCGGCAAACCACTTTGATGTGTGATTCGCTGTGGTGAAAGCTGGTTATGTCCCAACGACGATTCCGTGAACTTCAACCTTTTTTCGAAGGCGTTTGTCAACTAGCGTTCGTAGCGTCCGCGACCACCGCCACGGTTTCCGCCGCCTCCGCCGCCGCCACTGCGTCCGCGACCGCCGCCGCCATGACCACCGCCGCCGCCATGACCGCCTCGACCTCGGCCACCGCCGCCGCCGTGTCCACCGCCGCCATGACCACCGCCGCCATGACCACCGCCACTGCGACCGCGTCCACCGCCGCCGCCGTGACCGCCACCGCCGTGGCCGCCGCCACCACCGTGACCACCGCCATGACCACCGCCACCTTGGCGACCTCGACCGCCATCGCGATCACCGCCACCGTGGCCGCCTCGACCACCACCACTTCGTCCGCCGCCGCGATCATTTCCACCTCGATCATTGCGTCCGCGGTCGTTTCGGCCGCGACCACCGCCATTGCCACGGTCATCT
This sequence comes from Pirellulaceae bacterium, assembly GCA_019636375.1. GTDB lineage: Bacteria > Planctomycetota > Planctomycetia > Pirellulales > Pirellulaceae > BJ22. Next base: position 1,542,323 of record JAHBXS010000001.1, read on the forward strand.
CGACGGCCTCGTTGGCCACCGCGATCACCTCGTTCCTCTTGGGTGCGGGGCTCTTCTACCGGTACGAAATCGTCGTCGAAGTCACCTTCGGGTCCTTCGCCGTCGAAGTCGTCTTCGAATTCTTCAAATTCATCATCGTCTTCGAATTCTTCTTCAGCGTCTTCGAATCCTTCTTCGGCAGGTGCGAATTCGTCGACTTCACCAAGTTCTTCCAATGCTCGGCGGCGACTGAGTTTGACGCGGTCATTGTCGTCAACGTCGATCACAAAGACCTTCATTTCATCGCCGACTTGGCAGATGTCGTAAACACTCCCCACATAGCCGCTACTGAGTTCGCTGATATGGCACAAGCCATCGCGACCGGGGAGGATTTCTACAAAGCAACCAAAGTCTTTAATGCTGCTGACGACGCCTGTGTAAATCTTGCCGATCTGCACGGTTGCGGTCATCAACTCGATTCGTTCGAGTGCCTTTTGGGTCATCGCTTGATCGGTACCGGCGATCATCACTCGACCGGAGTCTTCGATCTCGATGACCGTTTGAGTTTCTTCTTGAATCGCGCGGATGTTTTTTCCACCTGGGCCGATTACCAGACCAATCTTGTCTGGATCGATTTGCGTGGTCACCATTCGCGGAGCAAATTCCGAAATGTCTTCCCGAGGCTGACGAATGGCAGAGAGCATGTTCTTGAGAATTTCGAGTCGTGCCTCACGCGCTTGAGTGAGGGCTGCACGAATAATCTCGAAGGAAATCCCGCGAATCTTCAGGTCCAACTGGATGCCCGTAATTCCATTCGGCGTTCCGGCAACCTTGAAGTCCATATCGCCGTAGTGATCTTCATCACCGATGATGTCGGTCAACAAAGTCCAACGCGACTCGCTTTCTTGAACCAAGCCAATCGAAATTCCAGCGACGGGGTTGGTAATCTTGACCCCGGCGTCCATCAAACCCAAAATCGCACCGCATACGCTGGCCATCGAACTGGAACCATTTGATTCCAAAATGTCAGAGATCACGCGAATCGTATACGGGAAATTTTCTACATCTGGCAGAACAGGCTTAACGCTCCGCTCGGCCAACATGCCATGACCGATTTCCCGGCGACCGGGACCGCGAATCGGCTTGCATTCTCCGACGCTGAACGGCGGGAAGTTGTAATCGAGCATGAATTTTTTGGAGTATTCGTCTTGCAAACCATCCACTCGTTGCTCGTCGCGAGCGGTACCCAGCGTCACCGTGATCAGGGCCTGCGTCTCGCCACGTTGGAAAACTGCTGAACCGTGAACTCGCGGCAATACACCCGTGTGGCACTCGATGTTCCGCAGCGTTTTTGAATCGCGACCATCAGCACGAGTTCCCGACAAGATCAAATCTCGCACAACTTTCTCGGTCAACTGATGCCAATTTCGTTCGAAGCTGGCGGTTGAGAAAGCGTTGTCAGCCGCCGGATCGGGAATCATTTCAGCTAGAGCCGCCGCCTTGACTTGGCGAACCGCTTCAGCACGGTCTTGCTTGCCCGAAGTCTGTTTCGCGGCTCGGAGTGAATCGTAAAAACGACCCTTGAGTCGATCGAACAATCCGTCGTTTGCCGGAGGGGTAAACTCAACTTTTTGAGTCCCCACCTTGGCTGCAAATTCTTGCATCATCGCCAAGATTTCACAGATGGTTTTGTGGGCGAATTCGATGGCGTCTGCCATGTCGCTCTCGGTCATCTCGCGTGAGAAACCCTCGATCATCGTGACCGATGACTTTGTTCCTGAAACGATCAGATCGAGATCGCTTTCCTCAAGCTGGTTGTGGGTTGGAAAAGCCACAAACGCTCCATCGATTCGAGCGACACGAACCGAAGCCACTGCCTCTTCGAAAGGGAGTGGCGACACCAAAAGAGCTGCTGCAACACCGTTCATCGCTAGAACATCGCCATCGTTTTGGCGATCGCTCGACAGAACAATCGCTTGGCATTGGACTTCATCGATGAAGCCCTCGGCGAACATCGGGCGAATCGGTCGGTCAATTAATCGCGACGTCAGCGTTTCCTTTGTTGAAGGACGGCCTTCGCGTTTCAAAAATCCGCCCGGAAATTTACCCGCCGCACTCGACCGCTCGCGGTAATCACACGTCAAAGGGAAAAAATCAATCCCCGGACGCGGTGTTCCAGTCGTTACCGCATTAATCACAATTGTCTCTTGATATTGGCACAACACACATGCCGCTGCTTGTTTGGCCAGCCAACCCGTCTCAAACGACAAAACTCCACCACCAATTTGTCGCTCAACGCGAACTTTTCCACTCATCAATCAATTCCTTTCAAAACAAAAAAACGGCCGGTCTCTCCCGCGCACATTCTGTCAAGCACGACACGAGCATTTTTCACCGCGAGGGCCAAATCTAGCCAGCAGACGATCTGCCAAGAAGAACTTTAACAATCCGCCCGATCACACTTTACTTGGGCAACTTTCCCACTGAGGGGCTCGCGACAACGAAGACCAAAACCTTACTCAAAACAAACAAACTTTTACGTACACAAAACGTCCTGCAGCGATCTACAGTCGCCAACCGGATCAAAAATTAGACCAATGCTTTTAACAACAAAATTTCCAATGACTACAAAAATAAAAAATGGTCGCTTCGCAATTACGATTTTCGCTACTCCAGTGTGCTCGGCACATTCGCGGCAACCGAAACCGTTCACCTACGAACCAATACCATAAAGTAGACACTTTAAAATCTGACTCTTGGCATGATGCCTGCTCACTAGAGCGGCTACACAAGTGCGGAATTGGCTAGATTTCAGCCAAGGTTACTTACGGATGTTCAACCGTTTCAACATTTCCAAGTACTTATCTGGGTCGAGCCGACGCAAATAGTCCAGCAGACCGCGACGTCGGGAAACCATCCCCAACAAACCACGCCGAGTCGCATGGTCCTTCTTATTTTTTGACAAATGAGAAGTCAACGAGTTAATCCGACTTGTCAAAATTGCAATCTGAACTTCTGGCGAGCCAACGTCATTGCCGGCCCGGCGATACTCGCTGATAACTTGCTGCTTTTTTTCTTTCGTGATTGTCATAGATGCTAATTAAAGGGAGTTTAGGCAAAGCCTCAGTAAAATCGGGTTATCACATTGTTTTCGACAACACAGTCTATCGATTTCCAAGGTTTTTGCAAGGACGTTTGCTACAAAACCGACGCAGACGCGCGGACCTCCAGCAAAAAAATTGCCGACTTTCCAAGAACCCCATGAAAAATCGATTTTTGCCCGATTCCCCAAGGCTAAGAATTGGTTTAAACATTAGTTCTGGCCGATTTGCTGGCACCATGCTTTTTGGCGGGCATCGGCGAGACCCCTAAAAACACCTGGATTTGTTGAAGCCACGGCGATTTTTATCTAGAACCACTTTTTTGTCACACCTTTTTTGGAGAATTATGATGAGATTTCTATCGTTTTCTGCTGCCGCCATCCTGGCCCTGACCGCTTTTTCCGTCGACGCCCAGGCTCAAGGCCCCGGAGGCATGATGGCCCGAATGCAAAGCCGAGCGATGATCATGCTTCGCGGCGGCGAAGACCTCCAAAAGGAATTGAAGATCACCGAAGACCAAATGGGCAAATTCACTGAATTAGCCGAAGAAGCTCGCGGCCTGATGGGCGGTGGTCGTGGGGGCGGTGGTGGAGGTGGAGGTCCAGACCTCAGCGCCTTGAACGACATCGAAAAGGACATGCTAAAAATCCTTGACGACAACCAACGCAAACGACTCACCGGAATCTACGTTCAAGTCGCAGGCTTCGCTTCGCTCCAAGACGACGAAGTCGCAAACGCGATCGGACTCAGCGACGCCGACCGAGAAAAAATCGACGAGAAGATCGATGATATCAGCCGAGACATGCAAGAAGAAATGCAAGCACTCATGCAATCCGGCGACCGCGAAGGAATGCGTCAAGCAATGACCGAGATGCGTGAAAAATCCAACCAAAAAGTCATGGCCTTGCTCAGCGAAGACCAAGCCAAAAAACTCGAAGACCTCAAAGGCAAAAAGTTTGACATGCCTCAAGGCTTCGGCGGTCGCGGCGGTGCTGGTGGTCGCGGTGGCGAAGGTGGTCGTGGTGGTGAAGGTGGTCGCGGTGGTCAAGGCGGCGGACGCGGTGGCCGAGGTGGCGACGGTGGCGGTCGTGGCGGCGACGGTGGTCGTGGCGGCGACGGATTTTAGTCCAACCTGCCCGTCTAACCTAACAACTCGTTCTCGCGAGCAAAACTCAAAAGGCGTCCTCTTTCGAGGACGCCTTTTTTTATTGAAATGTCATGAAATAGCCCATTATCGACTCAGCATTTCCAGAAGACACACCTTAACGTTTTTGGCGGGAGCGTTCTAGTTTTTCGAACTCGTCGGCTGCTTGCTCGTTGGAGGCGTCGGCCAAGACGAAGTTGCGGTCATAGTCCAACGTGAAATCGTAGTCGATCGTTAGGCTTCGTTCTCCACCTGCGTCAGCGGGGACTTCGATATCCCAGCGTAGAATATTCTTTGGGCGCTCGCGGCGGATGTAGACTGCATCGTCGCTCAACTCAACACTCGGACGCCCCAAAGTCACTCGCACATCATTGGCGCGATTCGAATAGGGGAGTCGATCAAACAATCGGACTTTGACTGCCTTGTTCTTGTAGTTCTCGACGCTCAAGCGATAGCCGATCCGCAGTTCCTTGTTTCCCCCTTGGACACTTTCCTTTTTCTCAGTCAACTCTCGATGAGCACGCAACTGGGCGTCGCTGCCGAATCCCAGTACAAACGTTTCGCCTTGTGCCACCGTCGGAATTTCCGCTCGTCCGACAAAACGCCCATCCAAATAAACCGTGACCGGTCCGGATAAAAAATCGTATTCGCTGCTGTTGTTCACTTCGGCCTCGCGAAAGACGTAGTTGCTGAGGAGTGGTGTGGCGACATGGTAAAACTCGCTAGCGATGTTGCCGCGATAAATCCGTACCATCTGTTGGTCCGTGCGGCTGGCCAAACTCACGGCACTTGACAAATGATAGCTCAGACTTGGAGCGTCCGCTCGATCTGCACCAAGTTCGACCGTCGCCGAGCGAAGAAGTTCGTAAGGGTTGGTCAATTCCAACTCTTGAAGAGAGCAAGCGGTTTTGTTGAGCGACCAGTTGCCGGTCGTTTTCGAACGGAAATCGATGCTGCTCGTAATGGCCATGTTGCCCGCCTGTTGTTGCATGCGATTATCACGAATACTATTTAAGAGAATTGTGGAGTCGGCAACCTGCAGCGGCAACTGTTCGTTTGACCTGGACGGCATCAGCCCAACCGTAAAGGGAGCCAAACTCGGTCCGCTGGCGCTGAGTGCCGGTGAGGCTGTTGACAAGGTTAGTTCAACACCGGCCCAGTCCTCGCCGGTGAGTTGCTCGATCAAGGCGTTGTACTCGATTTGGACTTGGCTGCGATCGTCATTGGCCTTGATCGTATAGTTGGGCGTCCAACCACACTGGGACACGAGGTAGTTCAACTCGATTGATTGTGGGGCATCGTCCAATTTCTCCAAAAACAACACCGCTTCATTGACGGTTCGTTGTGATTGTTTTGTCAATTCGGTTCTTTGACGCTTGAGCGTGTCAAGAGCCTGATTAAGTTCTTGGAGGCTTTTTGCCAATCCAACTTGAACTTCAATGACTGCCGCTCGCTGTTCAAAAGAGAACTCGGTGAGTTGTTTCAAGGTTTCGGCGTTGAGAACGCCACTGGACAATTCCGCTCCAGCAGTCGGTGCGACGAACCCTTGGAGCTGATCGAGGTAGGCCAGTTTTTGAGCTGCCAGTTCGGATTGTTTTTGATTGAGATGGACCGAGCGTTGATGGTCGGCGATTTGTTCGTCGAGAAGGCGAACTTCTTCTCGCGGCTCCTCACCGACGGCTCGTTGTCGGTAACGGACGGCACGCACTTCGACTTGGGCTGTCGAGTCTGCGTATAAACTCCCGGGGAGCAGCGTATTCGGCAAGTCACTAACGACGATTTCTCGACTCCCCGCAGCACCGTCGATTTCGATGCGGCGGCTGACCAAGGCTTGGCCGCGATACAGGGTGACTCGAGTGATGGTCCCGGTGATGGGGGCCGATTGATCGGCGACCAATGGGTGGTCGTCAAAAGAGAACAGGAATAGCGAGGCAACGAGCAACAGACTGAACGTTCGGTAGAAAGGCTGAGCTTTGAACATGATGGAAACTCCTAAATTAAATTCACCATTGAAGGCAGTTCGGGGACACCGACAACTTGTCGCAAAAAATGTTCCCCATCACTTCACTGTATCCCTTTACGCACGAAATACACGAGCAATCGCGCAACAAGCTTGTAACAACGTGCTTAATCGCACGCCCAGCACGTGCGATTGAGAGCGGTTTTATGAAAAGGCTGCCGAACCCGGCTGTCGGCGAGCCTTAGGAATTGCCCACAAACCCAAAAATCCAGCATTCCGATTGAGCGTTTTGGAACTGGCACACTGCTTGCACTGTTGAAAAATTCAATTCAATGCATCACACCCCCAAATCGTCGGAAAAGAATTCGCGAACGAGAAGGAATTCTTTTTGACGGGGCTTAGCCTAACTTTGCATCAAGGAGAAGAATTGTCATGTCGTCGACCGATTACACATCATTGAAGATGGCTCTACAAATAAAATTGCAGGACCTTGAAGACCGAGCCGAGCGGATCGAAAATCGCCTGAGTGATCCCGGCAGCCCCGATTGGGAAGAAAACGCGGCGTTGCATTCGAACGATGAAGTTCTCAACGCCCTGAGCGACTTGACGCATCACGATATTCAGGAAATTCGTCTCGCAATCAGTCGGATCGACGAAGGGAGTTATGGGACTTGCGCTCAATGTGGATCCAAAATTGGTCAACCGCGACTGAAATTGCTTCCGTTCACGTCGACCTGCGTTAGCTGTGCATAAGCGGAGTTGGTTTAAGTTTGCGGTATCCGTTCACGGATTGAACGGCCAC
>JAHBXS010000002.1 GCA_019636375.1 Pirellulaceae bacterium
CGGTAAACCTGTCAATGCGGGATGCAAAGCCTGATATAAATTGCTGTCTGACTCCAAATTTAGTACCCGCCGCTGGATTTTCCCATCGTTTGCTGAAGATCATCGATCAACTTCAAATCGAATGTTCTCGCCTTTAATTGGCAGAAATTGAATGTTTTAGGTGAGATATTGAGTCAAACCTGGGACGAGTTACTTTTCATATCGGAATTCCAGACTTTTTTTATGCAGCCGACTGACTTATTGAAACGAACGAGCTTCGTCGGGCATCATCGACTAGTTTCCCGATGAATGAAGCTCAATTTTTTACAAGTGGGAAATTTCCAGAGATCGCTCTTCATTGGATTCTAATATTATCAATTGGTTGTGTTTTGATACTCTAAACTTACCATCGTAGCGTGCGGAATATCCCTCATGGTCGTTTTAGTTTTGGGAGTATTTCGGGCCAAGAGCACCCGTCGCTTTGTCGAAAGACGCGGAATCTCAAATCGCATGACAAACCTTAAGTTCAGAAAATCGCTGTTCGTTTGGTTGCAGGTCTGTTCTTTTGAACCGTTCGCACCCCATCTGTGCGAATTCGCTCGGCAGTAAATCGCTTTGTCGGAAATGCAGACGAAAAATGACCGATTTCGGAATAGTTCCAACTACATGGCATGTCTTTTGCAGTGAGTTTTTCAATCGTGCAATGGTGCATGGAGTTTTTTAAAAGGCAAGTTTGCGTTGGATTGTCAAACCAAAAATCTGGGTCAAAAGAGCTTGGGGAGTATTACGGTGTTTCGCCGATTTTCCGTTGTGTTCGCGATGGGCATTGCCTTGGCTGGCGGTAATGCAAGTGCATGCTCGGTGTCGAACTCAAGTGGTTCGGATTCTTCGCTAGAAATTTGGATTGAAATTGAGCATTTGGAAAAAAGCCCCAGATTATCGATCGTGATTTCTTCGACTGAAAAAGTCGGCGCAGTGCAATTTGATTTGGTTTTTCCTGCCAACGATGTGCTTCAAAAGATTGAACCAACAGAGCTGCTTTCATCAGGCTTGATGGAGTCCAATTTGATTCAGCCTGGGCGAATTCGCTTAGCCGTTGTTAGTAGCGAAGCGATTTTAGGAACTGGCGCCCTCGCAAAACTGACCTTCGATTACCTGTCAGTCTCGAATCCCGAATCAGAAATCCGCCTGGAAAATGTTAAAGGGTGGCATTTGGAGAGCCTAGAAGAAATTCATATCGAAGTTGGAGGGACAACTCTTATTGACTCAGAGACCGCACTGAGTCCGAATAAAAAAATCGACGCCCTGCTTCAGACAGATGAAAAAAAACTGGGCGGAGAGACTCTTCCAGGCTCTTTCGAGTCGATGGATCGCGGTGAAATTCGAAAAATGATCATCGAAATCATGCAAACAACGGAACCGATAACCCGGCCCGTGCAAATCGTATTGCCCGGTTGGATTTCCTTTGTAGGTGGTGCTGGCTCGATGTTGGCTCTTGTTCTGATGATTCAACTTTGTTGCTCGAAAAATCTATTATGGAGAAAGAAATGAAACACTGCCTAACTTCTTTGATCGCAGGTTGTTTACTAGCAGTGACTGGGCCGGTTAGTATCGCACAGCAACTCTTGATTGACTTGAAGGTCACCTTACAAAAAGAGTTGAGATGGTTGGATGATTCTTCGAAGCCTCCGACCGATTCAGACCGATTTGTCATTCCTGGTGCCGGTCAAGCCAAATTTACTTACAGCGGTGACCCTATGGTTGATGGCGGACAGTTGTTTGGCATTTCTTTAGAGTTTCCAGGCAGCGCAAGCGGCCTTCTTCCGGGCTCGACGGTTGATTCAAATGAAAAAGATCGAAAAAAATCCGTCGGTCAACCATTCGTGTGGATTTGGGTGCAGGAATTCCGCGAAGACCACAAAGGTACTGAGGTAATTTGCCATCTAAATGCGAGGCCAACGCATAAGTCGAATATCGAATGGATTTTTCCGGCACAAGATGCGCTGTTTCGAGTGGAATGGCTGGGTGACGGAAAGTCAGGAGGTGCGACTCACACAATTGCCGGAGTTTGGAAACACGGTGACGGCGGTGAAACCTGGACATTCACCGCGAACCCCGATGGAACATTCAAGGCTGAAGAACAAGGATTCGGTAATGCGCGAGGAACCGCCATGTTCTCCGGCAACAAAATTCACATCGAATACACAACTTCAGATGGAACCAATGGCGAATACGATATTATCCTCGAACCGGACGGACGCTCGGGCAAGGGAACATGGACATCCGATTTGCCTGATTCCGGGACGCGGACATTTACAAGGGTTGAACCGATTGCTCCCACACAACCTCCTACCACAATTGACTCTAGCAAGTTCACGATTCAGGTTGCAGAGCATCGCCTAAACCCAGGTGAAACCAAATCTATCCCCGTCGAGGTTCGGAATCCAGGGGATGTTTCGAATCTCAACATCTTGTTAGAGTTCGATCCCAGCGTGGTGAAGGTTCAGAGTAAACCCGCAGTCGGAAGTGTGGGTGGTCAGCGATTATTCGAAGCCAATTTCAGCGAGCCCGGGCTGGTTCGCTTGGGTTTTGCTGGCTCGACAGGCATCACACAAGATGGTGTTCTTGCAACCATTCCGTTTACTGCAATTGGTACCGCTGGAAATCGTACGCCAATCCACGCCAAAGTCACCCAAGCGAATCGATCGGATGGTCAAGCGATAGAGGCTCAACTAATTCCAGGTACGATTGTGATTGTGGCGGGCGGCAAAGACTCGGAACCCGTTCAACCGCCACCTACTGTCGTTTCACCGCCTCGAACCTTTACCACTGATGATGCTTTGAAGGCTCTTCGAATGTCAGTGAAGTTGTTGCCGGAAGATTTGGTGCTAGACGTTGATGAAAACGGCCAGATCACTTCCAACGATGCGCGGGTCATCTTAAAGCGTGTGACCAAACGCGAGTAATGCAAACTGGTATTTCTAAAGCGAATTTCAATTTTTGATCAGCGTGTTCGTCAACCTTCATTCAACCCACGATGGCCAATAAATATGTCTAACCAACTGTTAACTCGTTCAAGCCGGAAACTTATTTGGATTCCACTGATAGTTTTTGGATATTGTCTTGAACACAGAATCTTTGGGTTGGAAGCATGGGCGCAAGTGCCGACTGAAAAAGTCGAAAGTGGGCAACCGCCTGCCACACAAGATCGTCCCTTTTTCGGCGCGTTCTTGAAAGACGTTGATGACGAACAGGCTCGTGAGTTGGGAGTTACCGCGCTCAAGGGAGCAGTCATTACCCGCACGACAACCAATTCACCAGCCGCACAGGCCGGCTTGTTACCGGGAGATGTGATTATTGCCTGCGAGGGTGAACCGATTGACAACGCATTGGCTTTCTATCGCCTGTTTCGCAATCTCAAGCCGAGCCAAAAAATTAAACTGACGGTACTTCGAGGAGATCAAACACTGGAAACATCGTCCGTATTAACCACTTTGAAGATGCCAGTGCCTCAGCCAACGCCCACGCCGTCCGAGTCGGCCGTGGAAAAGCCCAAAGAGATGCCGGAAAGCATACCCGGACAGCAGATCGCTATGGCTTACACGCATCCCGAGTCGATCTTTCGAATTGAGATTCCGGCAGGTTGGCAGATCAACTACGGCATGAGAGGGCGCGTGCGTCAGGAAGGATTCGATACGCTGTCGCATGGAGCCACAGGCACGTTCATGATTTGTCCTCACAAACCAATGCCGGGTTTACAAGGCATCGAGGGCTTGGAGGCATTTCGCCTTGAGCACCTCAAGACATTGGTGCACGAAGAGGTGCAGGCCACGGGGTATTCATTGAGTAAACTTGCCTGGATGGATATTTCTTACATCTCATCGGAAAGTGGTCAGCGTGTCGCGCGGCTGGCGACCTTTGCTCCGGACGGCAAGACCTATTTCTTCATGTTCGTTGGTCCGGAGAGCATGGAACAGCGAGCTTTTACCGAGTTGAAAACCAGTTTCCAGCAAGCGATTCGATTCACGCAGCGACCGACTGATGTACTGACCAATAAACCGGAACTAAAAACCGTGCCCGAAACGGCTCTGCGGTTGAAGAATATTCTTCAATTGCAACCGCGTGTGGTTGGATTAACCGCAGTTTCTGCCGGGCACCAGAAAGCCATCGAATTAGGAATTGAAGCTTTTGCCGGTGCTGTGGTGACAGAAGTTCACGCCAACACACCAGCCGCTCGCGCTGGGATGCATCCTAAAGACGTGATCGTGCAATTTGGTCTGCACGAAGTTCATACGCTCGAAGATTGTCAAGCAGCTATATGGACGTCCCCATTGAACTCGAATCAACAAGTCATTGCGGTTCGCGGAAATCAGCGTTTGAGGTTCGATCTCAGGATCGTTCCCGACGAAACTCAACGCTTGGTCAGCCAGCAATATCGGCATCCGACTGGCGGCTATCAGTTCAATTTCTTACCCCGTTGGAAACTGCATCCCAATGCTCGCCGAGACGAACGAACGAAGAGAGTTTACGATTTGATCGAGTCGGAATATGGCAGTTATCAAATCCATCTTTGCCAGGATCGTAAACCGGTGCTGGCTGCGGTCGATGCGTTGTATGACTTTATTGACGAAAAGAAACCAACCTTTCTTGATGGGAGTGAGACGGGTTGGTGCCGGATTGATCAGGTGCCAATGGCCTACGTTTCCGGACAGTCGCATCGCGGCCAATACACAGTGTACCGGATGGCTTTTGTGATCGATGGTTTTTTGTATGAAATCGATGTAACGGCTCCTTCGCTGACCGATCCGAGAACGCTGCCTTTGGCACTGCAAGCGACTCTTGGAAGTCTAAAAAAATAATTCAGGTAAAAATAATGATCCACCACGGCATTCTAGAGAGGGTTTTATCCATGAACTTAACTATCGCAGTCTCACGTATTTCCCGGGGCCTACTCACTGTTTACCTATTGATCGCTGCAGCATTCCTCCCGTCATCAACGGTCTTAGGGCAGAAAACTGGCAATGCCGGTTTGCCACTGGAACTGAAAATCAGCACTCCCAAATATGTGGTTAAGGGGCCTGATGTTCACCAACAGATTCCAACCGAGCGAGGAGTGTTTCGAATTTCGGGGCCGGGGATTCTCCGGATCACTTGGATTGTAAAAAAAGACTTCGACGACTTTGCCCCTCGTGGCGGATTCACACTGTCTTGGCCGGGGCAGCGTCAAGCGACTTTTCCGGGCCGTCCGATTGGTCAAAGTTCAGAACCAGAGAAAGCATCAGCGGGCAAGCTTCAGAAATTTGTCTGGCTGTGCGAAATTCCGGCGGACGTCGCGGATATTCAATTCGATGCCACGCTGGGCGCCTATTGGTATCCGATCATGGATCAGAATCCCTGGGCGGGCATTGTCATTTATCCCAACCAGCAAGCATTCCTGGTCGATTGGTTGGAGTCGTCAAGCGTGAAGAACCTGTCTGGCCGATGGTCTGGAAGCACGAGCACGGGTTTCGGAGTGGATATTATCCTGCAGGAACAGGACGACAATCTCACCGGCACCTTGGGAGGTAATCCGATCACAGGCAAACGGAATTCCGACGGGACCATCGAATTCGTTTCGACGACGCCCAAGCAAAGTTATCGCGGAACATTCAGTCCAGAGACCGGTACGATCAAAGGGACGTTCGACTGCGAAGTAACTCCGGCGAAAGACGTGGGCTGGGAAGCCACCCGAACGACGTTCGAGAACAACCCGATACTAGCCGGTGGCAATATTGAACTACCCACCGAACCGACTCATTTCCCGAGCGGAGCTCTAATCGTCCAATCCGGTTCGAGAAAGGTAAACGCAGGAGAGAATGTCCTGGTTCCAATCGAAGTATTGGGTGGGAAGGGTCTCGGCAACCTCAATGTGGTGATCGAGTATGACAGCAAAGTTGCTCAAGTAAGTCAGAAAAGCAAAGCAGGTGAGATTCTAGCGGGCAAATTATTCGAATCGAATCCGCAAGACTCTGGAGTATTTCGTTTCGGATTCGCAGGTAATGAAGGACTAGCAGGCGATGGTGTCTTGACCATGTTGCCGATAACCGCCATCGGCAAGCCAGGAGAAAAGTCGCAGTTAACGGTAACCGTAACGGCCGCCAATGATTCGGATGGCCAGGCACTGGAGAGCACAGTGATTTCAGGCGAAATCGAAATTGTCTCAACCGGTGGGGCCGGCAGCGGAGACGTCAATGATGACGGCCTGGTCAATGCCCTGGACGCATTGGCTGCCTTGAGAATGTCAGTGAAGTTGATCCGAGAAAATATGGCCGCCGACATGGATCAAGACGGCATCGTCACTTCCAATGACGCTCGACTGATCATGCTCAAATTCGTCGGACGATAGGAACTTAGAGACCATTTTTGTTTTAAAGATCTACGCGGCATCAACTTCGATTGCTTTCCTTTCGTATTCGTAGTTGCAATTGCACGAATAGAAGCGTGTAGCCCAACATGATCATGAGACACACCACCGAGACGATGTACTCACGATACGGACTTGACCAATGCTCTGTATTGGCCCATTCAACAAGTTGTTGTGGAAATGACACAAGAATTATCAGGCTGGTTCCCAGCGTATACCCCCGCGCCTGCAACCACAAATTGGGCCGGACCATGCCGACAATGGCAGCTGCCGACAAAACAGCGAGCTGATGTCCTGCAATCTGCGGAAAATTGAGAAACACAAAAGCTGCGTTCCAAACAGAGTACTCGACGATCCACTTTCGGTTCATGCCGAGGTAGATCATGTCATGCTGCTGCGATCTGAGATCGATTTGTATACATCGTCGAAATGAGGGGAGTGTGACGACCAATAACACTCCGGAGATCACTAACAACCAATGTGCCAAATGTTGTCCGGTCGCGTCTTGGATAACTGCTTCAAAAATGTTGATGATCAACAAACAGGCAATGGCCTGCCGCCACCAAGTCTTGCGCCCAAGTTCAGTAAATCGTGCGATTGTTGCCCAAGTCAGAAAAGTGAGTACGGAATACAACTTGAACCAAGGAAACAAACCGATCTGAGGATTGTTTTGAATCCACCAAGGTGTTAACAAGATCGGCAGGAGGCCAAAAACAGCCATCCCTAACCAAAACCCACCGCGGCGAAAGAGTTCGTTGGATGCAACAAACGCACCCGTCAACAAAATTAGTTTGAAGAGTAAGATCACGGGCTCGCAAGTCTCTCAGTTGAAAAGTCAATAGCGGCGAATAATCGATTTCTTGAACATGTTTTACAATTTGCCAATATTTGAAAGCAATGAAATGCCTTTTGAGGAACTTTTGCTCAAAATCCATTCCACATCAGCCCTTCCAGATTCCGGCAGCTTGTAGAGCGGTTGCGTGTACATCGATGTCGTGTTGGTGGCTCCATTCGAAAGCCTTTTGATTGCGAATCACGCTCGCAAGGTCCGCGAACTCGCCGTCGTATCGGCCGTTGTTTATGGGGAGTTCAACCATTTGCTCCCCCTTCGAATATTCTCCTCGTGCTTGGGTAAGCGATAGACGAATCTTGCCCGATTCAAGTGGCGTTATCTCAAAACTTCCTTCCGTTCCGGTAACATTAAATCGACGGCGCGACGAGCCAAAGGGATCGGCAAAGTTCGTGCGCACCACGGCGGTCGCATGAGGGTAGCATAACACGGCACACTGATTATCCGACACGCCTTCTCGAGTGGACGGCGTGTTGAAGCCTTCGACCTTGTCGGGGCATCCGAGAAAACGAACGATGATATCGATTAGATGGCAACCGATTTCAAACATCGCACCTCCAGGTTGCTCGCTGATCAAACGCCTAGTTGGTTCATCGGCAAGTTTCCCCATCGCCGCATCGATCTCTAAAATCTGCCCAAGCCAGCCTTCCTGAACCGCTTGGAACAGCAACTCAAAGGCCGGGTTATACCGCAGCATGTAGCCCATTTGTACCGTGAGCCCTCGTGATTCGGCGGCGCGGTGCATGGCGACAAAGGATTCGTGATCGATGCCACCTGGTTTATCCAAGTGAATATGTTTGCCGGAGCGGAGCGCCTCGTGAGCCATCTCGGTCGCATCGTCCAATCGGGTTTCGATGGCCAATGCCACGACGCCTTGGTGCTGCAAGAGTTCCTCTACTGTCAGTTGCGGGACGCGATTGTAGGGAGCTTTG
Source organism: Pirellulaceae bacterium (assembly GCA_019636375.1). Lineage (GTDB taxonomy): Bacteria > Planctomycetota > Planctomycetia > Pirellulales > Pirellulaceae > BJ22. Next base: position 8,165 of record JAHBXS010000002.1, read on the forward strand.
GTCGCCGCGATTTGTCGTAAGTCTGGGTCTGTTTCAGCCCACCCGACCACTTGCCAGTCGTCCTTGGCCGACAGCATCGCAGACAATTTTCCGTCAGCATGAGGATGCGCCGCACCGATTTGCCCAATCGCCAAGGGGGCGTGAGGCATCTCTATACGGTCCGAATGACCGAGTTGAAGCGATGGAAGACTTGGCCACGAAATCGCCGCCGCAGAAATTCCGAGAGTATTTTTAAAAAAATTGCGACGCGATAGGTTCAAAAAATTCATCGCTTTGGCGGCCATCAGTTTTTCAACGGCTAAATAAAGGTCAAGTCTAAAAAAGAAAAACAGCACCGTACACCCCAACTAAACGTTTGGCTTACCCGATCTGCGAGGTTCAGCGTTTCCGCATTCAATTTCCTTTGAACCAATCCAAGTTGGCGTTCCATGCTGGAAACAGCTCGTGACGCCAAGTTTTCTTTTTGCGTTGCTGGCGAACGGCATGCAGTGCCCCTTTTTTTCAGATTTTTCCAAAAACATGCTTGTCAAAGGTGCCCCAGCTCGATACTATGGCATACATACTATACTGTAAAGGAGCACAGAACCATGAAAATTGAACGAGAAATGATGCGGGGGGCCGGGCCGACGGCGGTCATGCAACTGCTACTGCGCGGCGAGATGTATGGCTACGAAATTGTCGAAACGCTCGAAAAACAATCGGAGGGGGTGTTCGAATTGGGACAATCGACGCTGTACCCGATGTTGTACAACCTCGAAGCCAAGGGGCTGGTGACCTCCCGCAACAAAGTCGGCCCCAACGGTCGCGAACGACGATACTACCGGCTTACCGACGCCGGCAAGAAACAACTTGATCGCGATCGGCAGCAATGGGCGGCACTGGTCAAAGGCATGAGTGCTCTTGGCGTGACACGCAACGTGGGTGGTTTGGCTTGGGAATCCTGAAACCGCCAATTTCCGGTTTAAAGCCTATCCCAAAAGGGGTCAGACCCTCTCCGGCGATGAAACAAAAAACGTAAATTCTGGCCTAGCCTCCAAAGGGTCTGACCCCTTTTGGGATAGGCTCTTTGTACTTTTTGACAGCCAAGAATTTGGGTGGGTGCTCCAAAGCTCCGCCGCTGGGGACAGCGGCGGCTACCGTAGGTCAGCCTGTCCCTAGGCGGACGAGCTACCGGATTTTTTGTTCCAGTCCACTAGAAAAATTTTATGTCAACCGAGCGAAACAAATTTTTAGCCCGATGCGACTGGCGTGACACGTTGCGTGAGGCGGATTTGGATCGCTCTGTTTCCGAATTGGTCGAACAAGTCGTCGTGGCGACTCGGTTGAGCCGGAACGAAAAACAACAAGTCGCCTCGGAGTTGATTGCTCATTTTCAAGATGGGCTCGAACGAGGCATTGCCCCTGATACGTTAATTGGCGAATTTGGCGAGCCGCAATTGGCGGCAACCCTAATTCGACGCGGAAAAATAAGGAATCGAACAATGGCAAACAAATTCTGGCAGTTTGGTGCGTATGGTGGACTTGGCGTTTTGGCCGCATATGTATTTATGTCTTGGTATTTCTACCGAGGGATGCCCCAACCGACATTAGACTACATGGCCCAGATCAACCAAGTCTTTGCCGACGTGCCAGAAGATCAACGGGCGTGGCCTGTGTACCGTGATGTGATGAGGAAAATGCAATTCATCGAGGGGCCTGGCGGTCGATTTGAGGAAATCTATTTTCGCGACCTAGAAAAACCGGATGACTTACGATTGGTCGAAGCGACCGACGGGGAGCAGTGGCAACGTGCGATCGACAAATTGGCCGATTCGAAAGAGCTTTTGGACGCCCTGCGACTCGGTGGTCAGCTACCGATTTTGGGCCTTGAATTGAAATCCAATCCTTTTGATTATTCGCCTGAGGATCAACAAACTCTGTTCCCCAACGGAATCCCCAGCGATGGATTTTATGGCGATCTCAAGCAAGAATTCTCGCCGCGAGCGGCCAAACTCGTTGACGGATCATTTGGCCTCATGTTGTTGCCCCACACGCAAACGATGAGGAACTGCGCGCGAATTCTGACTGCCGATACTCGGTGGGCTGTCGAAACGAAAGATTGGGAGCGAGCGGTACAGAATGTCGAGGCGATGTTCGGCTTAGCGCGTCAAGCCGCGGAGCCAGGTTTTTATATTGGAAATCTCGTAGCCTGTGCAATTTCCGAGTTGACTTGCGACACACTTTACGAGGTGGTGGGTGCCGGGGCAGAACAACTAAGCGATAACCACCTGGAACGTTTGCAACGGGCCGCCGAGCGGGATTCTATGTGGGACCTTGTCAAATTCGAAACTGAACGTGCTCTCTTCGATGACATATTGCAAAGAACATTTACCGACAACGGAAACGGCGACGGTCGAATAACGGCAGCAGGCTTGGAGTTTCTAACGAAGTCTAAAGAACTTGGTGCTATCTCACCCGAGGCAAATCAGTATCTTCAATCTTCGTGGGGCTCAATGTATCTTCGTGTTTTGGGACCAACTGCATTAATTTGGATGCCGAACCGGCGGGAATTCACTGCGGCTGCAGACGATTTTTATACAATGTTGGAACAACGATTTTTCAGCCCCTATCATTTAGATCGAATGGACGAAGTGGAAACCAGTGAGGGATTTCAGTACCAGATACTTTCACGTTTGTTGCCATTCGTAAAACAATTCCGCGGATCAATCGCCAGAGCGGAAGTCAACCGGCAGAGTGTGGCCGCGGCGGTCGCCATTTACCGCTTTCACCGCCAGCACAATCGTTGGCCGAACTCGGCGGATGAAGTTGTTGGCAAGTATTTAAATTCGTTTCCCATCGATCCCTTAAACGGCCAACCGTTGGTCTATTTACCGAAAAGCGACGGTTTCGTTCTGTACGGTTTTGGCATCGACGGCGACGATGACGGTGGCCGGCCCTATCTGGTCTCGAAGGAAACTGGCCAACCTGCGCCAGAATTGGACGAAAAGGATTTGCGCCCTCATCACGCCAACGAGTTTCACTTTCGAATCGCCCAAGAAACCGACGGCGACTGGATCGCCTGGCCGAGAAAGTAATCGATCTAGTATCAATTTGTGCGTAACCGTTCAGGAAAAGGTAGAACAATAGCCCCCAATTGCTCTGCGGTCTCGGTGAATGCTTTTTAACATCTCTTGTGTTCTTTTGAGAGTTTCCTTCCGGCAAAAGGGAGTGGTGGCGAGGCATTTGCAATGCGAGACACTAAAAGGAAGCGGGTTCTGTATTGCCAGAGCTTGCGAGTTGCCGTTACCATTTTCTAATTCAGCGAGATGATTGAGAAATCGGTGATTGATGATTCGTAGAAGTATTTTTTGGGTGGTCGGTTTTGCCCTGAGTTGCCAAGGGCAAATAGCCTTGGGTTGGCAAGAATTTATGGCGGGATTGGGCCAAGAACGTGCAGGGGCAATTCGAGTCGAGGCGCTTGCCGCACTGCCTGATTCGCTGGGAGTTGCAGGGCCGTTTTGTGGTGTGGTGAATCAAAGCCTCATCGTGGCTGGCGGTGCAAATTTCCCGGCGGGGATGCCGTGGGAGGGGGGAACTAAGGTTTGGCATACCGCCATTTATCGATTGGACGAGCCTCAAGGGACTTGGGAACAAGTCGGTGAATTACCTCGCCCACTTGGCTACGGAGTTTCGATCTCGATCCCCGAAGGCTTGCTGCTAATCGGTGGCTCCGATGCCAATCAGCATTTTGCGAATGTCATGCTTTTGCAAATCAACGATGGTCGCTGCGTGTTTCGCGAGTTGAGACCGTTGCCGATTCCACTGGCCAATAGTTCGGGAGTATTGGCTGGAAATCATGTTTTTGTGGTGGGGGGATCGGATCAGCCGGGCGAACAATCGGCCTCCAGTCGAGTGTTTTCTCTTGACCTCGGTCCCAGCACAAACCGAACACTGGACGCAGAGTGGGCGGAGCAACGCAGCCTCCCTGGACGAGGGCGAATTTTTCCGGGAATCGCTTGCCTGGACGACGAGCTGTTCGTGTTTGGAGGAGCGACGATTGAAATGTTGATGGGTGCGCCTCGCCGCAGCTATTTGGTAAGCGGCATTCGGGGAAAACTGACGGGCTCTGGAGACAAATCGATTGCCGACTGGCGACCGATGGCGGATATGCCGATGCAATTAGTCGCCACACCAACTCCATCACCGGCAATTGGTCTCGATCATTTTCTGGTTTTTGGCGGAGACGACGGCAGCCAGCGCCATTTGTCTTCGCAGACAGAACATCCGGGCTTCAACGGTACTTGCCTGACTTACCACCGGCTGACCGATACTTGGGCCAAACGGGGTTCGCTGGAATCGCCATCCGTCACTACCAACATTGTTCCCTGGCGCGGGAGTTGGGTGATCCCCAGCGGGGAACTTAGGCCCGGGGTCCGGACACCGGCAGTCACAGCGGTCCGCTTTGAGTCGTCAGCTCCGCAGTTTGGCGTGCTGAACTATTTGACGCTGATGGTCTATTTGTTCGTGGTGTTTGGCGTCGGATTGTTGGCTGCCGGGAAGATCGTGAACACGAATCAGTTCTTTCGGGCTGACCAAAGCATTCCGTGGTGGGCGGCGGGGTTGGGACGAAGAGTTTGGTGGCTTGTTTTATTTTCGGGATGTCGAAAATCGCCCTGTACAGGAATAATGGCACGACATGAAGTTTTGGTGGCCACACGACGAAGCGATCATCGCTTGCCTGATGGCTTGGCAATTGACCGGGAATCCCCAGTACGCCCGCTGGCATCAGATGGTGCACGACTGGAGTTTCCGGCATTTTGCTGACCCTGAGCATGGTGAATGGTTCGGCTATTTGCACCGCGATGGACGGGTTTCGACGCAGGCCAAAGGGAATCTTTGGAAAAGCTTCGTCCATCACCCCCAAATGTTGTGGAAGTCCGCAAGCTTGCTTGGGTCGGCCTAGGGGCATCAATACTGTTCGTATTATTTCGCTTGGCTCTTAAAAATTTACTAGTGGAAGCCAAACAAAGTCTACTCAGAGCAGCCAGGCGATTTATGAAAAAATCTTCAATTTGATCCTCGGGGTTTACATAGTATTCTTGACGGCAAGTTGAATCCTAATACCATAAGGCTTGATTGAGTTGGCAAAAGTGATGCGTTTCGGACCAACTCGATTTTGACCCACATCTAGGAGACTCGCCAAATGAAAACCGCTTGCCATCTAAACATCAAACAAATTTTGTTAAGTTTTTTGGGCGTATTAATACTCACCTCTGGTGTCGTGACAGCCCAGACCGGTATGCCTGGAATTTCAAGTTCTAACAGCGGCCCGAACGCCTTTAGTGGTGTTAATGTTAACGAGTTGCTGGGAGCCAACCGTTTTTACTCCGAAGGCTACACGGGAACTCGTGCGATTGTGGCCACGATTGAAGGACCAGTGCCGAGAACGACTCACACGACGATGTCGAACGTGACCGAGCTTGTATTTGGAACAGGGGTCGCCAATATTGATTATGGAAACAATCATAATCACGCGACGGCGGTCTCTCACATGATGTCAGGAAGATTAGTCGGTCCGCCAACTCCGGGAACGTACTATGGTTATGGGATTGCTTATGGGGCGGAGACCTGGGGAGGTGCGATTGCGACCGGTTTCAACGCCAACGGATCTTATCAGCTTACTTGGGAGTCGTTAACGAGCCCTTATTCCGACATGCTTGTTAGGGGAGTTAATGGGCGGACGGTCGATGTCATTAACAGTAGTTGGTGGTATGGCGACACAGCAGGCAATAGCCGAGGCGCAGTAGGAGTTGATGGTTTAGCATTTCAAACCGGAAAAATATTAGTGCATATTGCCGGTAATGGCGGTCCTGGTGCCAACACGGTCAACGGGTTTGGCTCTGGCTATAACGGGATCACTGTCGGTTCGCTCGGTTCCGACACTAACAACCCTCCTTATGAAACGGTTTCTAGTTTTTCAAGTCGCGGTGCCAGCGATTTTGCGCAGGCCCTATCACCCTCGACCTGGTCAATCATTCCAGCAAACATTGCTCGAAGAGCCACGGTCGACATTTCGGCGCCTGGACAAAACCTGACAGTCGCCGTCCCATCTGGTGGTAACACTTGGTTTGGCTTTAACTGGCAAGGGACCAGCTTTGCCGCCCCAATCGTCGCTGGTGGTGCGGGGTTGTTGGTAGATGTGGGACGCGACATCTATGGCTCGACCGCTGCGATCGATGCTCGCGTGGTAAAGGCAGTTTTAATGAATTCCGCCTCCAAATTGCCGGGCTGGAATAACGGGCAACAACTCGTTGGCTCGTTGATCACCACTGATCAGGCACTTGACTTTAATACGGGAGCAGGACGATTGAATTTGTCGCAAGCTTATGATCAGTATGTTCACACCAACTTGGGCGGAGTGGCGGGGACTTCGGATGTCGCAGGAACATTTCGCGGTGATTTAGGAATCGTCGACGCCGTTGGTTGGGACTTCGGGGTCGTTGATACGCCGGGGACAAATCTCTACTACATCGACAACATGCTTCGCGCCAATTCAAACTTTACTTCAACCCTGACTTGGTTTTCAGATCGAGATCCTGGTGACCTCGACAACTTTTTGGGAGCTGGAGAACGAAGTTTGGCTAACTTGGATATGCGAATTTTTGAGTTCGACAATTTGATTGATCGTAATTTTGTTGGTTACGTTGCCGAATCGGTCAGCCTCTACAACGTAAGCGAACATTTGAGTTTTTTGATTCCGTCCAAGGGATACTTTGGAATTGAAGTCAGCTTTACCGGCTACCACTGGAACTTTTTCGGCAGTTCCGAAGTCGCTTATGGTTTGGCTTGGAGCGGTACTTCCGTTCCAGAACCAGGAGCTATTTCCTTCTTGATTGCCGCGGGAATCCTCGTGATTTCGCGTCGCAGGCGTAGGGCTTAGCGTATCGAACCCGGAACCCCCGTTAAAAAAAGGGACGATTTAAAGTAAACTGTTAGGGCGAATTTCGCCAATTCGATTCGTTGTAAGAATTCGAATTTGGAAGTCGCTTATTTTGCCTTTTCAGAAAAGACTTTTATGACCGCTACCACCTACAAACAAAAGACTTTGGTTTTCTCTGTTGTTTCAGCCGACGCGATCGTGCGGAAGGTGCTGTTGGCCCTGACGTTTAGTTGGCTCATCGCCGCGGCGGCTCAAATTGCGTTCCCCATTCCGGGAACGCCTGTACCAATCACGGGGCAGTCGTTTGCGGTGTTATTGACGGGCGTGTTGCTCGGGCCGCGCTGGGGAGTTGCGGCGGTGTTGATGTACCTGGCACAGGGTGGTTTGGGTCTGCCGTTCTTCCGCGCCGGTGCCGGTGGGATGAATCATTTGTTGTTTGCGGTGACATCGGGCTATTTGTTGTCGTTCCCCTTCGCGGCGGCTTTGACGGGTTGGTTGGCAGAACGGGGTTGGGACCGCAATGTGTTGACAGCGATGGCAGCGATGGGACTGGGTTCGTTGGTGGTGCTGGGCTGCGGTTGGATTTGGTTGTCAGCAGCGACCGGCTCAGCGGCTTCTGGATTTCAGACAGGCGTGCTGCCGTTTTTGATTCCGGATGTTGTTAAGATCAGCTTGGCTGGTTGTGCCTTACCTTTGGCTTGGCGGTTTCACGACAAGGTTTCCAGCAAACGCTGATCTGACAAACTCAGTAGGGGTTTACATGAACGGAAAGTTTCGCTTTCTCGTTGTGGCGGTTCTCTGCGGAGGACTCATCGCGCCGATTCTCGTTTCGAACTTGGCCGTTGCTCAGAATCAAACGGCCGCAGAAGACCCCGGCAAAAATCGCGATTTCACGACGGGAATCGGTTGGCATCAAGACAACAACTTGTACAAACCCGCGAGTGCCCATGAGGGACAGATCGAGGCGTTCCTCAAACCGGCGGCTTTCGAAACCCAATCGCTGTTTGCAAAGGATCGCTTTCCGACGTTGGTTATTGCGATGGACGGGACAGTCATCGCAGCTTGGAACAACGGCCTGATTCGCCGCAGTTCGGATGGCGGTACGACGTGGGACGAACCGCTGACCATCGCCGAGGGCTTCATGGGGGGCGGCTATCTCGTCGACGAGATTTCGGGCGATGTTCTTGCCTTCATCGAGGATGGTCACCCGCCGACAAAGCTGCGGATTTATCGGTCGAAGGATCATGGCCTGACTTGGAATCAACAAGAAACGGTTTTGTTTCCCAACTCCTTCGGCCACATCCCACACATGCACATGAACGAACATGGAATCACTTTGCGGCACGGCCAGTACAAGGGTAGGCTTGTGCGTGCCAGTCGTTGGTATGGTCGTTCGAACTATCCAGTCGAGAATTTTCACACGCATTACACAAACGCAATTTTCAGTGATGATGGCGGGCTGACTTGGAAAGCCTCTGAGCCATTTCCCGTCATGGGAACCGGCGAAGCCTGCATAGTCGAACTGTCGAATGGGACGCTGCACTACAACACGCGACGGCATTGGGCTCCGGAAGCCGAAGACGCCTTGTGGCGGTGGACTGGCGAAAGCGAAGACGGGGGGCAGACTTGGCAAAACCCGATCCGTTCAGCGGTATTGCCCGACGGCGACCCGGCGACAACTTACGGATTGATGGGTGGGCTCGTGCGGCTACCCGTGCTTGGTCGCGATGTTCTGATTTACAGCAACATCGTCAGCCCCAAAGGACGGCGCAACGGGCATGTTTGGGCCAGTTTTGATGGCGGTAAGACGTGGCCTGTTCGCCGACAAGTTTTCGACGGGACTTTTGCTTACTCTTCGCTAAATGCGGGGCGAAAAGGAACGCCTTCCGAGGGCTGGATTTACCTCTTATATGAAGGCGGACGGCAAGGTGCAGGGACCGTTTGCCGGTTTAATCTCTCCTGGATACTTACCGGTGGGGAGTTGACCGGGGATGGGGAACTATCGGATTGGCTTGAAAAGTAGAATTCGAAAAAACCTACTGAAACGATTAAATTGCATTGCCCATTCAAAAGTAGGGTCGAAATTTAGGGGATTTGGGGTCCCGATTCTTGAAAACCGCCAAATTACTGCTATTCTATGTAATCGGCTTGTTTTTCCTGCTTTGCCCGATCCTCGCAAAGCTACAAGTCTCACAATGGAGCAATTTTGGTATGAAAAAGACGTTTTTTGCCTTTTGTTTTGCCGCGATTTTGGGACTAACAGTTTCAACCGCTTCGGCGAATGATTCGTTCGGTTCGTGGGGGGGTGGATCCTCCGGCGGGAGCTTTGGCGGTTCGAGTAGTGGCTTCGGCTCAAGCGGCGGATTTGGTTCAAGCGGTGGCAGTAGCGGCGGAACTCGGCGCGGTTTGCTCGGCGGCTGGACTCCCGTTCGCAATCTGCTTGGCCGCGTTCACGACCGAATTCATGGTCACAGTCGCGGTTCCAGCAATGGAAACTGGGGCTCGTCCGGTGGTTCTTCCGGAGGCAGCAGCGGTTATATGAGTAGCTCAAGCTTCTCTTACGGCTCCTCAGGCGGATCGTCGGGTGGCAGCGTCGGCTATAGCTCAAACTTTGGCGGCTACCAGCCTTATGCAAACGTGAACAATACTCCGGTCATTTACGGTTCAAGCGAACTTACTCAGCCCTACACCGAAACAAATTATGTACCGATGAACACGGGCTACCCTCCCTACACAGCCCCTTCGTACGGAAATGGAACTGTCGTTCCTGCCTACGATCGCGGTTACGAATCGCCCCGACCTGAAAACGTCCAACCATCGGAAGACAATTCCGCGACATTGATCCGCGTGCGAGTACCTGCGGAAGCCAGAATCTATGTGAACGACAAACGGACGACTTCGACCGGTGAATTCCGCGAGTTCGTTGCCCGTAAGTTGGTACCTGGCAAGGCCTACACGTTCCCGGTCAAAGCTGTTATCGAGCGAGACGGCCAAGTCATCGAGCGTCAGGAAATCGTTTCTGTTCGCGGTGGCGAAGAAGCTTCGGTTGCTTTTAATTTTGAAATGCCTGCCGAACGGTTTACCGCGATTGAAGTCAACTTGCCAGAAAACGCTAAATTGACTTTGGCGGGGAATGACTCCAATCGCACGGGTTCGAAACGAGTTTTCTCAACTCGTCAACTTCAAGAGGGCGAATCGTGGGACGACTATAAAATCGTAGCGACCATCGAAAAGGATGGCGAGACAATTACCCAAGAGAAAACGCTGACGGTTGTTGCTGGTGAGGTCTACAAAGTCAATTTTGATTTTGACGGTGGTGACGTTCGGGTCGCCTCCAAATAGTTCTTGCGGTAACGTTTTATTCAAACAGTTCTCCGGCCGTTGACCCTTGTGGCAACGGCCTTTTTTTGTTGGCGACTTGCAGACCCAATTTGCACCGTTTTTCTGTGCGATTCCGCCCGCTTTATGCGACTTTATGGCCAATGAAATTTCAAAAAGTCGCCCGATCCCCAACAACGTGAGCGGATTCGCTGTTTGTTTCATTTTCGAAGAATAGTTCCCATCGCGATTGCCATTAGTGACGATAATCAATTTGGGGGTATCATGGCTGAATCGCATTGATCGTTTTGGGATTTACCTCACGAATTTTCCTACTGACTTAAAATGGCCAAACAACCGAAGAAATTACCGAGCAGTGAACCAAGTGTCTTTTGGTCACCCATTAAACGAGGTGTGGTTTCGATTGTGCTGGTGTGTTACCTGTTGGTATTGTTCTTTGGACCAATGACGAATCCGATTGCTACGGAGGAACTAACGGTTCCGATCGCGAGAACCCTGCGTCCTGCTCATCAGGCATTATTTCTGGGGCACGGTTATCGATTCTTCGCTCCGAATCCCGGCCCAAGCCATCGTGTGCCCTACAAAATTTATAATGGTGCTGAACTCGTCGCCGAAGGTACGTTTCCTGACCGCGAGCGGAATTGGCCGCGTGTGATTTATCACCGCTGGTTTATGCTGAGCGAAACACTGTTCGAAGAGTTGAACCAAACCCCAGACCAAGAGAGTTTCGACGAGTCGCAACGCTTTATTCAAGAGCAGATTGAACGATTTCAGCAAGCAGGGCAGGGGAGGCTCGCGGCACCTTTAATTGCTCGACACGAACGTTTCGAACGAATGTATCCTCAGACCCTCAAACGCATTGACGGACTCAAGCAATCGATTGCACAGAAGTTGATGGAGCAATTCGGAGGGACACGTATCGAGTTGTACGTTCAAGAACGGGGACTTCCCACACCGGCTCAAATCGTCATCGGAGAAAAACTGAATGACAGTCGAAGATTGAGCGAACCAATTTTGATCGGCGAATATCGTCGTGATGATGAATTGCCTCCTCCTGAGGTGAAGCAACAATGAATGGTGAACTATTGGATGTCAAAACATACGGAAGGGCTTGGCTCGACGGCTGGAACCGATTTTGGTTTCTACCGGCTGATCCGCTGACCTTGGGGCTGTTGCGATTGTTGGCCGGTGCGGTGATTTTTTATACGCATTTGGCTTGGACCTTTGAGCTGGAGACCTTTTTCGGCAGTCGGGCAATCATCCCCGCCGAGCATCGCGCTTTGTTGAATGATGGAATGAGCTTCACATGGAGTCACTTCGATTGGCTTCCTTCAGCTTTGTTGTGGCCGGCACATCTTTCGGCACTAGTGGTGATGGCCATGTTTATGGTGGGATTTAAGACGAGAGTCACCTCGGTCATCACCGCTTGCCTAGTAATTTCTTATGCCAATCGAGCAACGGGCGCACAATTTGGGCTGGATCAAATCAACGCATTTTTGGCGATGTATTTGGCGATGGGCCCCTCCGGGGAATCGTTCTCAGTTGACCGCTGGTTGAAGGCTCGAGCGGGAATTCCGCTCGCTTCTCCATGCGTCATGGCCAATTTGTCCCTGCGGTTAATTCAGGTTCACATGTGCGTCGTCTATTTCTTTGCGGGCGCTGGAAAGCTATTGGGAGAAACTTGGTGGGAAGGGACCGCGATATGGGGCGCGGTTGCCAACCTGGAGTACCAGACACTCGATTTGACTTGGCTGGCCAGCGAATTGTGGTTGGTAAATATCCTCACCTGGAGCACCCTGTTTTGGGAGGTCAGTTACCCCTTCTTGATCTGGCCCAAGCTAACGAGACCGCTATGGATTCTGATGGCGGTCGGTGTTCACTTGGGAATCGGGCTCGCGATGGGAATGATGACGTTTGGACTGATCATGGTCGTGGGGAATTTTGCCTTTTTGACTCCGGCATTTGTTCGCCGCTGGGCTGCCCCGCTCGCCCGTTGAGCAAACGACCTGTCGCTCTCTATAATCAGGGTTTGTTTTTAGACCTTCTTTCAGTTCAAGGATCAACCTGATGTCGCTGCGAATTGCGGTTGCGGGAGCAACCGGCATGGTCGGCTCAATTGTTTTAGAGCAGTTGGCCGCGCGCCATTTAGAATTTGCGAGTTTAAAACTGCTGGCCTCTGCGAATTCGGTGGGTAAACGAATAAAATTCCGCGATCAAGAATTGCCCGTGGAGTTGCTGTGCCCGGACGCTTTCGCCGATGTCGATCTGGTGATCGGATCGACTCCTGATGAGGTAGCTGCCGAGTTTACCCCGTGGGCCGTCGAACGGGGAGCGATTGTGGTGGACGAAAGTGGCTACCATCGCATGTTGGACCATGTTCCCTTGGTGATTCCTGAAGTCAATCCTCATGCGATTGCTCAGCATCAGGGGATTATCGCGAGCCCCAATTGCTCGACAACTCAGTTGGTGATGGCCCTCAAACCGTTGCATGATGCTGCGCGAGTCACCCGTGTGGTCGTATCGACTTATCAGGCGACCAGCGGAGCAGGGACGCAAGCCCAACAAGAACTGCTCGACTCAACCCGCTCGGCTCTCGATGGAAAAACTGCGGCACCTCAGATTTTCCAACATCCAATTGGTTTCAATCTGATCCCTCAAATCGGTTCGCCAAAGCACGAAGGCTACACCTCCGAAGAAATGAAAATGGTGTGGGAGACTCGCAAAATCCTGGAAGATGACCGCATCGAGGTCTGCCCAACGTGCGTGCGTGTTCCGGTTTCGAATTGCCACAGCGAATCAATCATGGTCGAAACAGAACGCCCGGTATCGGTCGCCGAGGCGCGTGAGCTGTTTGCGGCCTTCCCCGGCTTACGAGTTGTCGATGATTTGGCAGCGAAAGAGTATCCGATGCCACTAAATTGCGATGGCCGCGACGAAGTGTTTATCGGGCGAATTCGCCGCGACATTAGTCATCCGAGTGGATTAGCTTTTTGGTGCGTCAGTGACAACTTGCGGAAGGGAGCTGCGACCAATGCCGTTCAAATTGCCGAACTGATCATGTCTGGCAAATACGCCCCATGCGTTACTTCAAACTGACCGTCGCCTACGATGGCAAAAGTTACGTCGGCTGGCAGGCTCAAAACAACGGCCTCTCGGTGCAAGTCACCTTAGAGCAGGCTTGGCTTAAGTTGACGGGCGAGAAGCGGCGGATCACGGCCAGTGGACGAACCGACTCTGGAGTTCACGCAGAAGCTCAAGTTTGCAGCGTGCGCACAGAATCCTCTCTCCCATCATCGGTCTTCCTCAAGGGACTGAATGCATACTTGCCCGACGACATCGTGGTGATTGGGGCCGAAGAAATGCCCGGCGACTTTCATGCGATTCGAGATGCCCTCGGTAAGACCTACCGCTATCAAATTCAATCGGGGCCGATTCGAAACGTGCTGGCTCGGGATTTTTGGTGGTACGTTCCCCCGCATTTAGACGTTGCCGCCATGCGTTCTGGGGCTAAGTTTTTAGTCGGCAAACATGACTTCGCGGCCTTTCAGACTACCGGTTCAGACCGCCTGACCACGGTCCGGACGGTGACGGAATTGCGGTTGGAGTACCGCGAAGAGCCCCCATTTCAATGGGTGCAAATTTTTATTTCGGCAGATGGCTTTCTCTATAATATGGTTCGCTGTATCGCCGGAACGCTGGCTGAAGTGGGTAAAGGCAAACACCCTCCTGAGTGGTGCCGTGAAGTTTTGCAATCGTGCGACCGCACCCGTTCTGGCCCCACCGCACCGCCGCACGGCCTGTGCTTGATCTCGGTCGATTATCCCAAAACTTCCCCCTAAGTCTTACTGCTTTTTTTGCGGAGAGCATTCAAACGGCCTTGAGCCAAACCCCAATTTGCAAGATGAGCGAACCAGGCTGGCGATGGCGTTGTATTTTGGGTTAGTCGATAACGCATTGCATACCATTTGGCGAGAACCCATTGTTTCCAAGTTGATCCATTTTCCGCGCGGCCCAAACGTTCGCCCTGTCCAACGAAGTACCGCCAAACATACTCGGTAGAAGCTCGCGACTTCGGAATCAAATGTTGGACCGGGTTGTTCGGGACCCAACTCCCGACATGCCCATCGGCAAGCAAACGCCGCATCATCTCGAGTTCATCTTCGCCGAGTACCCGGTCTTCCTGGCGTCCTAAATCGGTATCAAATCGGTATTTTTTTTGCACATCGGTGCGAAGTGCAAAATTCGCTCCGTAGGGCAAACATTCTTTGGTAAAAGCAAGCGAATCATTTCCCAAATCGCGTGCAGCAAAACATCCGGAAACCGCAGGCCAGTTTTCTTCAATCCACGCAGGCTTGCCGCCCACAAAAACAGGCTCAATTGCCGCGCCCCAAAACGATTCGTGAGCGTGACTTTCGGCGCGTCGAATGTAGGCTTCTAACCATTGAGAGGGAACCAGAACATCATCGTCGGTCCACACAACAAGCTCGCCTTGCAAATTGTCCACTGCTCGATTCCGCGCGTGGGTGTGTCCGAGCACAGGTTCGTAGAGTGGGACGATTTCGAGGGACGATTCGCGAAGCGATTGAATGAGTTGCGACGTCCCATCGGTTGAGTTGTTATCGACAATTAGGATGCGACGTTTCCAACCGGCGGGCAGGGTCGTTTTAAAAATCGAATCGACCGTTGCCTCCAGCATTGCGGCTCGATTCCAAGTGCAAATGGCCACCTCAATCGTCTTGACCATCGCTACATTCCTCTCCGACAGGGTCATTGAGTGAGGGCAATCAATCGCTTGCCGAATTCCTCGATTGGATCAACCGAATATTTTGCTCGGATCGAGCGTCCGGCTTCTTCGCCAAGCTCACGCCATTGTTCGCGTTTGGCCCAGGCTCGTTCGAGTGCCTCATCAAGCAAATCGATGGTCGCGTAAGGGGCGATAAAACCGGTGTGGTCCGGGCGCAATAATTCCGAGTTCCGCCCGGTGTTGGTGGTGATCGCCACGCGGTTACACAGCATTGACTCGACAACAACAAGTGCCGCACCTTCGTATCGCGATGGGAGCAACAGAGCATGGTTCTTTCGCCAAATATCTTCGACCTCGGTCATGAATCCGCCGAGCTTCAACTTATCTTCGAGCCCATGCATTTTGATGAGTTCCACCAACTGCCGCTCGTTCCCTTGGTCTTTGCCATAAAACGTGATCTCAATCGGTCGCTCGCGCCATTTGGGGCGACTCATCACATCGACGACCAGGTCTTGTCCCTTGGATTGAAAATGAATTCGCCCGACACAGGCCAGTCGAAAAACGCCATCATCCGCTGGCCAATCGATTTTTGCATCTCGATCCACGTTGAAAGGGTTATCAACGATCTCAGCGTTGGACAGTTTCATTGCCAAATTGGTTTCGACCTTGTGTTGATTCTCTTCCGAAACGAAGAAAACTTTTTTAGCGCCTGAGTACCAGCGCCGATAGGAATCGATCGTGTCGCTGTGGATAAAAAAGAAATTACTTGCGCTTTGCACATTGATCGCGTAAGGGACCTTGGCAGCAAGGCATTCGTCGGCCACAGGAATTCGGTCAGGGTGATAACCCAAGGTGACGAGTACCGCATCTGGTTCGATTTCTTCGACCCAAGACGGGCCGCGCTGACTTCCACGGATTGCAGTAAAACGTTGTTTTTGTGTCTCCCAAAAAGTTAAAGGACGATCACGGAACCAAAGCTCTCCACCGCCACGCCCTAGTTCATCGAGTTGATCAGCCGCCTTGGGCCACCATTTGAAATTGACTCCCACCTGATGCTGTTGCTTTTGCAACCAGCGCGCCGTGCGGTACCACAGTTCCTCACTGCCACCCCAAGGGACGCCGGACATGCAAGAGTAAAAACCGAATTTCACAGACGACTCAATATGAATAAAACGTAAGGATCAACAAATTTTTTCGGACACGGCTCGGTGATTCTCTGCCGCAAAATCATAAACTTTTTTCAATAGCGGATAATCCGAGTAGAATTGATCTCGCAAAGACTCGGGGACTTTTTCATCGTAATTCGAAACGTTCATGTGCGGCAGGTCTCGCTCGGGCTTCCCCAATATTTTGGCCAAATTTCTGAGCGTTTGCTCCATATCTTCGAAAATTCCCATGTAAACGAACCGCTCGGAAAGCACTTGCTGATAGTTGATGAGCGACACATTTTGCGGCAAATGGTGGTACAGCCAGTAGGGGTAACCACGTACATACTCCGAGACAGACGGAAACTGTTTCGAGAAATCGACCTGTTCACCACGAAACCAAAACTTCCCCTCTTTGCTTCGCCCTTTAGCAAAGAAGTACATCGACACGATCAAATCGAAGGGGTCGCGGAGGATCGTGAAATACTGCGTGATCTCTGGATAGTAGTAAGGGAGCCCATACCCTCGTCCATGATTGAAATGTCCGTGAATGCACTTGACATTCGGCAACCAATTTCCATTCGCATCAAGAGCCTCAACTTTGGGAAGCAAAATATCTTGCGTCTCATCCTGATTCAACTTGTGATAGGCTGGCCCGAACCATTCCTTGAGCAACCGGACCACGCTGGTCCCAGCACACTTGGGTATGTGCGTGTAGATAATCGGTTCCTCTGGATTGTAGGTCTTCATTAATACAGACTTGTCAACGGTCAATTGGCTATCAGTACATCTCACATAAAACAATAGTTTATCGCAAATCGCGGAGCGTGAGTAGTTGTCTGAAGACTACTCACTCTCACCCTCCGTCGTTTCAGAACCGGCTTCTTGTTCGGTTTTCCCTGGAGCAGGATCACCTAAACGAAACACCCCTGTTCGCCATTTTTTTAATCGCTCTTTCGCAGCATCCAGGCGGTCTTTTGTGCTGTTGTACTTGTTCTGTAGCTCGTCGATGCGTTCGTTGCGTTCGTCAAGTTGTTGCAAAACTCGATAGAGTTGGTCGGGAATTTCCTCCAGACGTCCCTTTAGCAAATTCAATTCCAACTGTAATTGTTCCAGATCGGAACTTTTGAGAATGGGGTTTTCAGGATACAGTTGCGAAAGGTCATAGCCCGATTCAACCGGCGAGAAACCAAATCGCTCGTCTGTCAGAATGCGATGAGGAAACTCTAACGGAGTCCCAGCCGTGCGTGATTCCTGTCCGACTTGTATCATCCGCTCGATCAATTCGATAAGGCGAGGGGTAGCCGGTCCGTTGCATTCGAGCTGGTCATGCAGCACGTGGTTTTGAAACAGCATCTTTGCTGCGGGGGGATCGGCCAGTTCCCTTAAAATCGCGTTGAGGTGTTTCGGTGCATTGATCATCCAAGGCGCTGGGACGTAATGCGGTGTATTGTGGAAGTCGAGCACGGCGGTCGGACGCCCAAGTAGAGCACTTTCCAAAAAGATCGTTGACGGAGTTGTGATAACCGCATCGACTTGAGCAATCACATCATGTAACGGTGGCAATTCATCCAGCGGCGGCGCGTCTGGCAGGCCCACTTCTTCGTTCAGGCCATCGGTGAGTCGCCATACAACCTCTGTCGGACGCCCATTGACTAGCGGGTTTTCTGTAAGACGTTCTCGGAGGTGCTGAAGAGATTCGACGACGGCGGCACGTTGAACTTCGGTAAATGCTGGTTTGTTGGCGCTGCAGATTAAGAGACGAAACGGACCTGTCTTTGCGGGAGGTTCTGGAGTCGCCGTCAGCAAGCGATCCAAACGCGGGTAGCCGACCACTTCACACTTGCCGATGTTTCCCCACGACTCAACAACTCGCACTTGGCCCCGGCCAATACACGCCAACTTATGTCCCATCAGCGGCTGGAACACCGAACCATCGGCCAACTCAGGGTGCTCAAAGATATTGCGGTATTCCAAAATCCCGTCGGCCAGAATTAAGATCGGGATCCTTCCGTCGACTAAGATTCGCCGCAATGCCCCCACTTCATCCCAACGGTAATGAAGATGGGTCACGATCAAACCGCAATCGTCCGGCGGTATCCAAGTCCCTGGAAATTCTTGCACCACTTCGTAAGGGCGCGTGAGCGACTGGAGCCAGCTGAGATATAGCTGGCTTTCCAACGCAAACCGACACAGAATGTAGACTTTCAACTCCGCCATTCAGATTCTTGACTACTCGTCGTTCTTGGGAGAAGCCTCATTGGATTTCTCGCGCGCCAAGACTCGGCACCGTTGTGCTTGCTCGCGCATTTGATCGGCCAATTCGAAAAGACTATTTTCCTCTAAGTCATTTGCCATGTCATCTATCCGCCGCGCGAAATCTCGTAATTTTTTGACCTCGCAGATTCTTGTTGGCTGGCTGTTTTGTGGTCGGTTCTCCCCTAGATTCGGCGCGGAGTTTTGCCATTGTTGTGGACCGCCAAAATCTCTCGCTGCCGTACGAAACGTATCGGGCACATTGAAGTGTTGGGAATGCGGAGTTTGATTGTTCGGAAAGCTTGGGGGAAGGAGTTCCCCCTGCGGACCAGAATATCCAGGTGGTGCTGGAATGAATGGCGGATATTGTGGTACATATGGCAGGTGGGGATGAGCAGGATTCCAATTTGCCGTCGGTGGTTGAGGAGATGGCGGGGGAGGCAGCGTCGGCCCCCACGGCTGTGGCTGAAGCGAAGGCAACTGATCCTGAGCAGGATTTGACGCGATTCGAAGCAACTCTTCGCGAAATACTTCCTCAGTTTGCTCACCCTTGAATTCATCGCCAAGAACCTCTGCGACAGCCGAGCCGATTTGACGTCGGATCTCGACGAGCTCGTTTGGAAGATGAACCTGCTGTCCCTTCGCGGCATCCGAAACAGCTACATGAGGCACTGGTCGTTGCCCCTGTCGTTTGTCATGAGTCGGGTGAAGTTCTTGTGGGCGACTAATTGGAATGCGAGTATAAACCTCGGATTTATCTTGCGGATTATGAACTGCGGCACTGACGGTTGAATTTGATTTTCCAGAAATCCCTTGTCCGCCAGCAAAAACCAAAACTGCTCCAAAGACCCCCAACACAACCAACCGCATTCCGCCAATTAAATACTTGCTCATCATCGTTTCCAGTTGCTCTCAATCATTTAATTTCCGCCAAGCTGAGGGCTAAGTGTACCTTGGTGGGGCCGCAACTCCCAACGCCATCATCGAGCAGACGCTAGCAGTGGCCTGCCGCGCCAGCAAAAAAACGTCATTGGTATTTTTGGTCGGCTGAAGTAGCTTATTGGCCTCGAAAGGCGGGCGGGTTCTCGAACCAATTGTTCGGGGCATGCGTAGTCTTTCGGTTAAGCCGAAGTCTAGGATGGACTTGGGCCAGAATTGATGAGTCGCTCGATCTTAAGTATGTGGCACTGTTGTCGTTGTCGCGATTGTTTGAGAAGTGAGCAACTTACCAAGCGCGTCTGAATTTTTTCACGCCTTGCCAGATGGTTTTGGCGTTACAGGAGATTTGAGCATGGATGCTCGTCGAATTGACTTGATGGCACTCGCCATCAGTTTCTTGCTTGTGAATTGGTGTGTAACCGCCCAAGCTCAAACAGCGTTTAGAGCTCAATCGAAAAACTTTGTCGTCACAGCGGCAGATGAAGTGCTGGCCAAACAGGTCGCTCACGAGGCCGAACGTTACCGACGTGAACTGGCCCTGGAATGGCTGGGGCACGAGATTGCAGATTGGCACCAAAAATGCCCGATCCAAGTCGAACTTGGCCCTCACTCCGGTGGCGAAACGACGTTTGTATTTGTTGGACCTCCAGGACAAGCCCAACCGACCGAATGGTCGATGAAGATTTTTGGGCCGGCCAATCGTTTGCTCGATGCAGTCTTGCCCCACGAAGTCACCCACACGATTTTTGCCACGCATTTTGGTCGCCCCTTGCCGCGTTGGGCCGATGAAGGCGCCTGCACAACCGTCGAACATGAGTCCGAGCGGAAAAAAATCCAAGGCTTGCTGATGGACTACCTGACGGCTCGCCCATCCCGCGGAATCCCATTCAATCGACTGTTTCTGTTGATGCAGTACCCGGACGACATGCTGCCGCTGTATGCCCAAAGCTATTCGCTTGCCCAATTTTTGGTTTTGCAGCAAGGGCGACAACATTTCATCAAGTTTGTCGAACGCGGGCTGGCGTTATGTCCGCGAGACATGACGACACCTGCTTGGGACCTTGCTCTACGCGAGTTTTACGGATTCCAAGATCTCTCCGAATTGCAAGTCGCGTGGGTCGATTGGGTCAAGGCTGGCAGTCCCGACACGATTCGCGTCGTCCCAGCAATTGCGGCCAACGACCCAAATGTCGGTTCGCCTGCCTCGACACGTGTTGGTTCGTCAATCAACCCTGGCGACAACACAGGCACTACGTGGTATCATCGTCAAATGACGGTGACGAACTCGCCGGTGCGTGACGGCGAAAATATTTCATCTCGTCACGAAGTCGCAGACAATCAAACTTCTGAACAAAATTCCGGGACGACAGTGGTTGGTTCCGATCCAGTTTTTTCGCCACGCATCAACAGCATTGACCGAGAACCGGCAACTAGAATATTGCGGAGATGATGAACCCGAGGCCCACCATGCTAGAAAAAATATGGCAATGGTGGCGTGCTAAACGACGCTTTGAACTTTACCAAGACGCCTACTCCTTGGATCAGACGACCAAAGAGCATTCACTTCTATCAGCGGCGCGGCGGCGACTTGAAATGGACCAAGCGGTCCTTGTCTTGGCCCACTTTCCTTCAACCTTTTTCCGGATTCAAGACTTGCTGCACGAGGCGTCTATTCCCTACGCGATCGGGAATCAAACGTTAACGGCATCTAATGTCCAAGAACATCACGATCAAAATCGCCGGTCGGTGCTGTTGTTATTGGCCGACACGATTCAAAGGGTGGAGGCAAGGCGAATCGCCGCTCCCTCTTTTCCAGTAGAGATCAACGTGCTGGTCGCCGAGCGTTACCCGTTGTACCATCGCGATGAAGTTCTGGAAAACTTCCTCAAGCAACTTCCTTTTTCGATTCGGGTCGGCTATTTTTTATCGCTCGAAGATCCATTGGTTCGCGCGGCAATCAACGAAACTTTGGTTCGATTGATGCAGCAAATGGGACTGAAACCCGGCGAAATGATTTCCAGTCACCTTGTCTCGCGCCGTCTCAATTCGTGGCTCAAAAGGGTTGCGCGACAAGTCACTCAGGAGCTCAGCGCCAATTCACCCGCTGAATGGCTTGAACAGAATCTCTGTCTTACTTTATCACCAAATACTCATGAAAAAAATCGTCTTCCTTGACCGCGAAAGTCTGATCGCCGACATTCGTCCCCCGGCCTTTCCACATCAGTGGTGTGACTACCCGTCCACTTTCGCGCATGATGTCGTCGAACGACTACAGGGTGCTCAAATTGCAATTAGCAATAAAGTGCCTCTGGACCGAGCCTCTCTTGAGCAACTTCCAGAACTCAAATTGATCGCCGTTGCAGCAACGGGCACCAACAATGTGGATTTGGCTTGTTGTCGCGAACGGGGAATTGCCGTTTGCAACATTCGCGGCTATGCCGTGAATTCCGTCCCAGAACATGTATTCGCTTTGACATTAGCTTTGAAGCGGAACCTAATCGCCTACCGCGAGGATTTGAACGCAGGGGTTTGGCAAAAGTCGCAAACGTTTTGTTACTTCGGTGCTCCGATCAACGATTTGGCAGGGAGCACGATGGGAATCGTCGGTCACGGGTCGATCGGTCGCTCTGTGGCAATAATCGCCGGTGCGTTTGGAATGAATGTTCTGATCGCCGAGCACAAAGGGAATGAGACTTGCCGACCGGGCTACACGCCGTTTTCCAAGGTGCTTTCCGAGTCCGACGTGTTGACTTTGCATTGCCCGTTGACGCCAAAAACCGAAAATCTAATCTCCGCCAATGAATTTCGAGCGATGAAATCGTCGGCATTGCTGATCAATACCGCTCGCGGTGGCTTGGTCAACGAGGAAGACCTGCTGGTGGCCTTGGGCGAAAACTGGATTGCCGGTGCCGGGTTCGATGTGTTGCGAACCGAACCGCCAACCGCCGGTTCTGCGCTTCTCGATTATCGTGCACCAAATTGGTTGGTAACACCTCACGTGGCTTGGGCAAGTCGGGGAGCGATGCAACGATTGGCCGACCAGCTTGTCGACAACATCGAAGCCTGGAATAGCGGCCAGCCGCAAAATTTGGATTGAAGTCATGCGGATTTTAATTGCTCCGAATTCGTTCAAGGGAACCCTCACCTCAACCGCTGCCGCCAAGGCGATGGCCGCAGGGGTGGCAACTTCTTTTCCCGACGCCGAAATAATTTGCTGCCCAATGGCAGATGGTGGTGAAGGAACGGTGGAGGTAATCACAAACGCTTGCAGTGGCGTTCTTGAACAATTCCAAGTGCTTGACGCCGAAGGGGAATTGATCGAAGTAACTTTTGGCTTGATTCCAAAAACGGGTCAAGCTCCCTTGGCTGTAATCGAGGTTGCCGAAGTTGTTGGCCTCACTAGACTCTCGCAACCTCCACTACCTGTTGAATGGCGAACGACGTTTGGAATAGGACAGCTGCTGACACATGTCACGGCGATGGGCGTTTCGGAAATCATGATTGGCCTTGGGGGCTCCAGTACAAACGACGGCGGGGCAGGGATGCTGTTCGCTCTGGGAGCCAGATTTCTGGATTCACGCGGAGTATCGTTGCTGCCTTTGGTTGGACAATCTCAACCAGATCAGTCCATTCCTGATGCGTTGCAGTCACGTGTCGAGCGACTGAAACAACGAATTTGCACCGCGGGAAAAAGAGTTGAAGTCCGGCGGGGGACTTTACCAGATGTCCGCAAACTCGATTTTTCAGCAATTGAAGCTTTGTTAAATTCCAATTGGCCAAGATTGACAATCCTCGCGGATGTGCAGAATCCACTGTGCGGAGTCGCAGGATCAACCGCCGTGTTCGGACCACAAAAAGGGGTTGCGACTGATCGGATTGAAGCGATTGACGGCCTACTCAATCGACTTGGCGAATTGGGAGATACATGGAAAGGGGAGCCGATCTCCCCTCGACCGGGTTCAGGTGCAGCCGGGGGATTAGGGTACGCATTGCAACTCATCGGCGGGCAAATCAAATCCGGTGCGGAAGTTGTCTGTGAGCTAAGCGGTTTCGATGCAGCTCTTCCATTTGCCGATTGGGTGATCACAGGCGAAGGACGGAGTGATCGACAAACGATGGATGGCAAAGCACCGGCGATCATCGCCGCCAAGGCTCGCGAGGCAAACATCCCGGTCACTCTCGTTTCCGGTCAAATTGAGCCAAACGCAATCGTCGACCTACAAAGAATTTTTTCAGGCGGCAGCTATAGTGTATCGGAGACAGGACCTGCACCGAGCCCCGAAGAAGCCAGTTCTAACCTCCGCCGCGTTTGTGAAACGTTACGACCGGTTTAGGCCACTACGGCACCGAGCGCGAAAAGGTTCTCGCTTTTTGTTTTATTTCTGTCACTGAAGGCACAGATTCAAAATTGCGAACTAAATATCACACACACCAAATTTTTTTGGAACCGACTGCACCGATTTGGCGTCACTTAATCGATCAAAACCGCGTGGTTTTGAAACGCAATTTTTTATCTAGTGAGGTGATGATGTCTATTCACAAATTTGTGTTGGGTGCGATGTTACTTTGTTTTTGCATTGCTATGAGTGGCTGTTGGGGCGACAAGCCAGTCAATCAAGGAAGGACCGAAAAAAACACTCCCGCTTCCGGGCCAGGCGAAGACGCTCCAACCAAACCAGAAGTTGCCAAATAACATCACGCATCGTCTGAGGTTTGGGTTAGAATTGAAGTAGCCGTTCACGGAATAAAACGACATTTCGTGAACGGTTACGAATTCGTGAAGGTTTCAAAATACCTGACACTGAATTTTTCCTAAGATTTGAGCCCAACTGGGTCATTCGATTTCTCTCCGTATACGCTGGAGTTGGGGGTAGTACGATAGTCAACAAACAATCCTCTCGCGATGAGCGTGCCATCTCGCAAATGCGGAATTTGGGGCCAGCGTGCGAGCGAGACCTCAATGCGGTCGGGATTTTTACGGCCCAAGAATTAATCGACATCGGCGTCGAAGGGGCGTTTCTTAAGTTACTGCAAGGACGTGTTGCCCGCGGACTCGGCACCAACGGCTGCAATGCGGCCTATCTGTTTGCTTTGTACGGAGCGGTTCACGAATGTGATTGGCGAGAAGTTCCAGAAGCCACAAAACTCGCCTTCAAACATTGGACCGCCGAAATTCGGCAAGCGGGAACGTTCGGCTCGCACAACAAACGGAACAAATAACGACAGCCAACGAGCCCACTCTTCATCTATTCGTCTAAGTCTTTGGTTTGGATGAATATCTGACCCTATGGGAGTCGCGTGGCAGACGTTAAAATGCAGGCGAAGATTTTATTTTCTTTGAGCCGACTCGCACGCGATCGCGGCGATGCAATGGTGATCGTAACAAGCACCAAATCTTTTTATATCCCCAAGCGAACAATGGACGCGGAATCAACAAAGACGAACCTTGAAGCCAACGCGGACAGTCCTGTTCAAGCCGATTTGGCAGATCTGCGACGTCAAATCAATCTCCTAGATGAACAACTTATCCTGTTGATGAACGCCCGAGCACAATTAGCTGTGAGCGTTGGCAAATACAAACGAGAAGCCGGGATTCCGGTCTATGCTCCACATCGTGAGGCAGACGTTTTGCGAAGGGTTCGAGAACTCAACCACGGCCCGCTCAGCAATCAATCCCTCGAAGCGATCTACCGCGAGATCATGAGTGGAAGTTTTTCTTTGGAACTTCCGCAACGGATCGGCTATCTCGGTCCGCCGGGAACCTTCAGTCACCTAGCAGCCAGTCGTCAGTTTGGTTCGAGCGTTGACTATCAAGACCTCCACACGATCGATGGCGTTTTTGAGGAGGTCGCTCGTGGCCATGTTGATTATGGTCTGGTGCCGATTGAAAACAGCTTAGGCGGCGGCATCGCCGATACGCTGGATGCCTTTCTCTCGTTTCATCAACGAATCAAAATCTACGGCGAAGTCCAATTGGCCGTTCACTTCAGTCTCCTCGCACATTGCCAACCGCAGGAGATTCGCCGAATTTTCTCGCGTCATGACGCATTCGCCCAGTGCCGCAATTGGATCGCAACGCAATATCCGGCGGTAGAGCGGATTCATGTGGAAAGCACCTCGACAGCGGTCCGACATGTTCAAAAAGAACAGAGTGAAACAGGCTGCAGTTACAGCGCTGCAATTGGGAGCAGCCTGGCAGGTGAGTTGTATCAAGTCCCCGTCCTGTTTGAAAAAATTGAGGATCGCATCGGAAACGTGACTCGATTTTTGATTTTGTCACGAAACGAAACGCAACCTTCGGGAAATGACAAAACTTCTTTGATGTTTACCACTGACGACCGCCCGGGTGCGTTGGTCGATGTGTTGAACGTTTTTAAGAATGCCGCCGTAAACTTGACGCACATCGACAAACGCCCCAGCCGCGAAACGAATTGGGACTACACGTTTTTCGTTGATGCCCTAGGGCACCGCAGTGACCCGAAAATGGCGGAGGTCATCGGCCAAGCCCGCGCTTATTGCAAACGCCTTGTGGTACTGGGAAGTTACCCCATCAGCAAACACACACTTTAAGCTGATCCAAAATTTAAGGTCGCGAAATTTGTGCGACGTCTAATTTCACGACTTGGTTGAACGGAATTAACGATCTGAATTCGTTCCTTGAGATGAGCGAGGAATTGTGTTTTCGAAAACACTCGGTAATCGGCCAGCCCTTCTGGAAAACCAAATTCCACAAATCGGGCTATTTCATCGGCAACGAATCAAAATCGATCTGCGGCCGCTCTTCTGCCGATGATTGCCGTTCGAACATTTCACCCGGTTTTCCGGTATCGGAAAAGAAACCGCAGTTTCGCATGAAGAAAGATTTTCCGTCCGCTCCCCCAGTGAAATCCAAACGATGACCACCTCCCCCTGTGGCATCGACGGAAAACCGAGCGGACAGACACTCGTGCCAGTTTCCTTCGGTGTCTCGCACCCAGACGTTTTGGTGTTGGCCACGCCGCTGAAGGTGCCCCGTGGTCGGATCAAAATTTTCAAGGAACGAGTGAAATCCTTTAAGCGATGTGTCGGTTTTGGGACGCCGAAAACTGGCGATCAATCGCCACTCTCCCGCAGACTTGTCGCCGAACCAACTGGTGTACTCAGTGTTCCCCTGGCCGTCGGGTACGACACGTGTCAAAAATCGATACGTCTTTCCTGCCTCCCAGGGATACACCAGATAGCTTTGCCCACCTGATCCCTCGTTGCCAAACTCGCCTGTTTTGACATCCGGGCCTCGGGCCAAAAGTGTCACCCGCTGGTCTTCGGGAATATCGCGAGGATTATCGGTCTTAAAGGGACTCCACACGGAGAACAAAACCCGCCTCTCCAGCTCGCTGTTGACTTGGATCCCGAAATAGCCTTCCGCAAATCCATTGGCCATGAAGTAAGAACCGATTGGGTCATCACCAGGCGCTACGGTGATTTCACTATAGGCGTATTCAATTTCCACATTTCGCGGGACCGAATATCGCAAATGCACCGAAGGACCCCGCCGCCCCCAATAGAACATGTTCCCATCATTCGTTGAAACGCAAGTGAGTTGAAGATCAGATGTCGTCGAGCGGACAATCAGTTCGCGAATCTCAGCAAACACGTCTCCGCTTCGCTCGAGCCCTTGCAACTCAACCCGCACGTAGCAAGGTTCAGATACTTGGACTGTGCCAATTCCATGTTCGGCAAACTCTCGATTGTCTCGTTCAAGCTGAAATTCTTGATCGGCTACGGCAACCCGAAGTTGAGATAAACCTCGGGGAACCCGCGCCACAAACCCAAGTTGCAATTCAGCCGCGCGATCGACTCGAAAGTAGATCGCGAAAACTTCACTGGAATCAGCCCAAGTCAACAGCCCGTCTCGCTTCAAACCTCGATGTTTGAAATCGGGAGCGAGCCGAAACGTGTTCCCTCCGGCAGGAACTTTCCACTCTCGGTCCTGAGCAGCAGCCAAGGTGCTTAAACCAATTGCAAGGAAAAATATCAGCGAAAAAATTGGGCGTCTCATTCCTATCGCTACCATTGGCCGCGAATCACACATTTAACAACTCCGTCAATCCTTGACCGTTTTAGAGGTTATGCGATGGAAATTAACAACACATTGGCCGATTTCGGGAAGGGACTCCAACCAATTGTGTTCGTACTCGATCGAAACGGGGCCTTGAAAATTCTGGCGTTTCATTTCGGCGATTAGGGCTGGGACGTTCGCTTGGCCTTCGCCCCAGGGTACATCGTGAGCTTCACGCCCCATCTTGTTGAGGTCTTTGAAATGGAAACTGACGATTCTCCCGTCAAGTTTTCGCAAACACTCCAGCGGCTCTAAGCCCGACCGCATCCAATGCCCGGTGTCGGCACAGGCTCCGATCCATGGGCTACGGCCTTCGATGGCTTCGAGCACTTTATCGGGACTCCAATAGTAGGACGGGGCAGGGTGGTTGTGCAGGCCGACCTTGATTTGATATTCCTCGGCCAATTTTTCCAGCGTATCAAAGGCGTCCTCGCGAACTTCGGTGTTGATCACGCCGATGCCGAATTGTTTGCAAAATTCAAACGTTCGACGGCTCTCGGCTTCGTCCGCGCTCAAACCGGTGACACCAAAGGCCACGAGTTGCACACCGGCCTCTTCCAGTTTTCGTTTCACATTGGCAAACGCTTCATCGCTCATCCCCGGTCCCATTTTTTCTTCGGAGTCGGTTGAGATTTTTTGGCCGGGATACGCTTCGGCATACTTCAGGCCAACCGATGCCGCTTTGTCGATGGCTTCGAACAGCGTAAAGCGGTTGAAGCTGTAGGTCTGGACTCCCAGTTTCCAGCCCAACTTCTCAGCCGCCGCATCGTCGACCGAGGCGTCTTGCCCGTGAACAATTCCGTTAAATCCCACCACTATTGTCAACACGAACACCAAACCAACCAAACGTAACCTTGTTTGCATGAGTTTTCTCCAGAATTTATAGAACATTTAGTCCCAGTATACTCGATCGCTCGACTGGCTTGGCTCGATCCTGCGAAACAAGGAAAAAATCGCTGGTCGGAAACGGAAACAGTTTTGGAGTCGAGTTGGCAAACAGATAAGCGGATCGTAGAATCTCGGCTCTTTTTCGGTTTAAGGCTTGTTTCGTCGCTCGAAACTACCATAATTTAGCTTTTCAGTTGGGCTCTCAACCGTTATTGCTAACCCCCAACCTTGAAGCTAGGAGTTCGGGCGATGAACGTTGAATTAAGTCTTTCAAGACCGCCTTTGAGTCGGCCATCGCATCACCAAATATTAGCTTAGTCAACCGTGACGTGGCGAAATTTTTGTATGCCGAATGGATTTTTGATATGCGCGAGGGTAAGCGGATTTTGAATGGGCGTCTGGAGGCCTTGCGTCAAGACGAACCGCAAAATGCAGAACAAATTCGGTATTGGGAAAATTGGCTCGCTCAGATTAACAGCATTGAAGACTTGGATGCGCTTGAGAAACGAACAGCGGAATTGCTAGAAGAAGTCGCCAATTCCAATCACGGTTTTCGCCGTCGCACTTTACGCAGTTCCGAAAAATCTCAATTTATACTGCGAATTGATCGCGAAGCCACTAGCCACCAACCGTTGATCAGCGAGTCGGCAGAAAGGCTGTTGCACAAATCGAGGTTTCTTCTCCCCGGCCGGGAAATGGCTGATTTCGAGGTCACGCTGCACGACGGTAGCAAGTGGCGTTTGCAAAATCAGCGGGGCAGGGTGGTCATTATTCAGTTTTCCTTTGTGGGCTGCGGCCCTTGCGCGCGGACGTATCCCGAGCTCTCTGAAGTTCAACAGAAGTACGGCGATAAGGTCAGCGTTCTTACGATCATGCAGGACCCTCCCGAGTCGGTTGCTGAAGCAATCAAAACGCACGCGATGAGTTGGTCGGTCTGTGCCGATGGAAATCCCTCGCCGCTCGTCAGCCAATGGTCGGTGGTCGGATTCCCGACCGTCTATGTGGTTGCCCCTGACGGGATCATTATCGACCATGATCCGCTGAGTGTTTCCTACGATGAACTGGTCGCTAAGTTGCTGGATCGTTGATTCGCTCAATCTCAAATCTCAAATCTCAAATCTCAAATCTCAAATCTCAAATCTCAAATCTCAAATCTCAAATCTCAAATCTCAAAGCTCAAAGCTCAAAGCTCAAATCTCAAATCTCAAAGCTCAAAGCTCAAAGCTCAAAGCTCAAAGCTCAAAGCTCAAATCTCAAATCTCAAAGCTCAAAGCTCAAATCTCAAAGCTCAAAGCTCAAAGCTCAAATCTCAAAGCTCAAAGCTCAAAGCTCAAAGCTCATTCGTCTTCATTCGGCTCACGATTCTTTTGTTGTGCTTTTGCCTTGAGTTTTGCCTCGAACTCTTCTCGCCATCGGCGATGCTCATCAAGTGCCGCCTGTTGACGTCGGTGATTTTCGAATCCACGTCGCGTTTGATCGTTTAAATGCCTTTGCCCCTTGATCTCCGAGTTCTGCAGGCTATTCGTCCAACCACGGATTTGACGGGAAATGGATTCTGCGGTGGACGAGTAATTGTTGATTTCCTCTTGCAGGTATTGATACTTTTTGCTCAACCGCATCAGCGCGAGCATGCTGCGGACTTCGCCAGAGGAGCCTCGCGCGTGATAGAGGAAATTGATGAGTTGGTTGGTCGTGCCGAGTTCGAAACCTTCGGCGATATTGTTGGAGATGGAAAGAGATGCCCGTTGCAATTGACTTGCCAAATCACCCACTCCGCGAAAGTGCCCCTCGTCAGCCCAGTCGATCATGTCTGCCCCAAACTGTGCGGCCAATTTCCACACGGGCAGGTCCTCAAAGCGGTCATATTTCATAGCGACACTCCTTCAAAAATAAGACGATCGAGCAAAAAGAAACGCTTGTGGGGTAAAGTTTCACACCCCCAACTAAGTGTAGTGGTGTTCAGAATGCGTTTCAAATCAGTCGCAACCGAAATTTCTCGCCAATACTGGGAAAACTTGGATTGCTTGTGGAAAGCCGCAAAAAACTGTGGAAAGTTGAGCATGAAAAACCGTGAAAGAAAATGAAGGTTCATCAGGCGAGCGGCAGAATTTAATTTACCCGTGGCTACAGACGGATGAGGGCATGTAAAAAACCACCGGCTGGCGACGATTGCTAACGGGAACGTTTCACCTGCGGCTCGCCTAAGCACCGTTTTTCGTAAAACAAAAACCTTCGTTTTTTAAAAAATGCTTTTGTCGGAAGTTCGCTCGCGAAAACCACGAAACTCCGGCGAATTTGGATGCAAAAGTCCGCCAACGCCGCAATTCAAATCTCAAATCGAAACTCTCAAATCTCAAATCTCAAATCTCAAATCTCAAATCGAAACTCTCAAATCTCAAATCGAAACTCTCAAATCGAAACTCTCAAATCGAAACTCTGCAAACCGCCACCTACGTTTCGCCATCAAATTTGTGGCGAATCGCGTACCTGATTTGGGGGAACCACCGTTACTTTAGCGGGCGAACATCACACTACTGGCAGCACATCACTCTATCTGGCAAACGTCAATTTCGCGGGCGGACATCAATAGATTGGGCGAGCGTCAATAGATTGGGCGGACTTCAATTGGGAGGACAAACGTGACCTGACGGGTATTTGACCAGGTGACTGCCAGACGGGTGGGCTATAAAAACAAAAAACCCGTTGGCGGACCTGGCTTGTGTCCGACCAACGGGTTTTTGTTATCAAAATAGTAGTTTCTTTTTTCAAGCAGATCTCTGCCATTAAGTTCGATCAAAAAAGTGGTTTAGGCTTTTCGGATCGAGTTTCACAAGATCGGACCCCACGGATAAATCTGTTCATGTCACCATGAGCAGAAAAAATATCCTTAGAAAGGAGGTGATCCAGCCGCAGGTTCCCCTACGGCTACCTTGTTACGACTTAGTCCCAATCATCGAGTTGACCTTCGGCACTAGCCCCCTTGCGGTTAGCATCGCGACTTCGGGCCCCCCCAACTTTCGTGGCTTGACGGGCGGTGTGTACAAGGCTCAGGAACACATTCACCGCGGTATGCTGACCCGCGATTACTAGCGATTCCAGCTTCATGCAGGCGAATTTCAGCCTGCAATCCGAACTGAGCGGAGCTTTTTGCGATTTGCTCGACCTCACGGTTTTGCTTCGCTTTATCCTCCGCATTGTAGGACGTGTGCAGCCCTAGACATAAAGGCCATGAGGACTTGACGTCATCCCCACCTTCCTCCGGTTTAACACCGGCAGTCTCTCTAGAGTCCCCGCCATAACGCGCTGGCAACTAGAGACAAGGGTTTCGCTCGTTAAGCGACTTAACGCGACATCTCACGACACGAGCTGACGACAGCCATGCAGCACCTATGCAAGAGTTCCCCGAAAGGCACCCCTTCTTTTCGGAAGGGTTCTCAAGCACTTCGAGCCTAGGTAAGGTTCTTCGCGTAGCCTCGAATTAAGCCACATCCTCCACCGCTTGTGTGAGCCCCCGTCAATTCCTTTGAGTTTCAGCCTTGCGACCATACTCCCCAGGCGGAGTACTTAACACTTTCGCTACGTCCGAGAGGATGTGGGGGTCCCCTCGGACTAGTACTCATCGTTTACAGCTAGGACTACCGGGGTATCTAATCCCGTTTGCTCCCCTAGCTTTCGTGCCTCAGCGTCAGTAAAGACCCAGTGAGCCGCTTTCGCCACCGGTGTTCCAGATGATATCAACGCATTTCACCGCTCCACCATCTGTTCCGCTCACCTCTGTCTTACTCCAGCCATGTGGTTTCCAATGCCATTCCACGGTTGAGCCGTGGTATTTCACATCAGACCTTCATGGCCGCCTACGCACCCTTTAAGCCCAGTGATTCCGAATAACGTTTGCACCACTCGTATTACCGCGGCTGCTGGCACGAGTTTAGCCGGTGCTTCCTCCTAGGATCGCTCAAAATTTGCTCCCCTACGACAGCGGTTTACAACCCGAAGGCCTTCATCCCGCACGCGGCGTCGCTCCGTCAGGCTTTCGCCCATTGCGGAAGATTCTCGACTGCAGCCACCCGTAGGTGTCTGGGCAGTATCTCAGTCCCAGTGTTGCGGGTCGTGCTCTCACACCCGCTACCCATCTTCGCCTTGGTAGGCTATTACCCCACCAACTAGCTAATAGGACGCAGACCGCTCCTCGGGCGATAAATCTTTGGTCCGGAGACATTATCTGGTATTACCGTCAGTTTCCCGACGCTATCCCTGACCCGAGGGCACGTGATCTACGTGTTACTAACCCTTTCGCCGCTTTCATCCCCATCTATTGCTAAACAGGGAATCGCGCTCGACTTGCATGCCTAATCCACGCCGCCAACGTTCATTCTGAGCCAGGATCAAACCCTTCAATTTGTATGCATGCTGGAAACTGTTCCGAAGAACAATCCCAGACGACTAGCCATTTTGAAGTTAACGTTTGACCATTACGATCTGACTGAGTGGAATAAACCCAGTCAAATCAATTTGGTTTGCCTGATCTTGTGCTGGCTATCATTTCAAAAGAAATGACTAAATAAGAGATCACTACTAAATTGTCAAAGATCAAATGCGATTCAGACAATGCTGACTCGCGAGCGGACAATCTTATGCTTTCGGCTTGTCCTGTCAACGGCTTTAACAAAAAATTTTTAGAAAAATTTTCCGCACCTCTCAAACGCCTCCGACTTTCGTCGCGACGCCAGATGTTCTACCGTCTAAAAAAGCTTGAGCGGTATTAGCCGCTGCTGAGTGTTACTGTAGCAGATTGGCGATTGCCCAGTAAAGGGGGTCCCGCAAAATTCAAAAAATTGTTTAGAATTGCGAATAACGCGGGACTTATTGGGTTTTACCACCAACAAATCATGCATTTCCCTAGACACGTGCCACTTCGACGCAGCGCCTTTCAGGCAAGTTCCCAAACCCCAGGGTTTTTATGAAAAAAAAACGTCGACACTTCGCCAAACCGCGCCTGCAACATCACCAATCAATCAATCCACTGGACACTCCGGAACGATCAGGCCACGCAAACACACAAGGCAAACCCCTACTCCTTCAAGCCTCCCAATCCCTTCCCGCCGTTTTCCTGAACTCTCCGGTTCGCCAACCTCTCGTTTATCGCAAACGAATTCGACAGATCGATCCGCAAGCAAAAAGTGGCGATTTAGTTGCGGTTTACGCTGATTTTTCTCGGGATGACGAGCCCAGTCGAATTGATTTGCTCGGCTACGGATTCTTAAACCGCAAAGCTGAAATTGCGTTGCGCATGATCCGGTTCGGAACGGAACTACCAGACGAATCGTTTTGGGACGCCTTGTTGGCCCAAGCCGTAGAACTTCGCCGCGATATTTTGAAACTCGATGAATTCACTAACGGCTACCGTTTGATTCATGCTGAAAGCGATGGACTCCCTGGCTTGGTTGTTGACCGCTACGGCGACGTTTTATGTGCGGAGGTCTTTGCACTGGCGATGTCTCAACGCGTGCTGCCCCTCATCGAGAAGCTTCAGCAAATCAGCGGTGCAAAACACTATCTCATTCGGGGTGCGCCTCACACGCTGGCTCAAGAAAGCTTTCAGCAACCAACACTTCGCTCGACGGATCTACCAGAATCAACCACCATCGAAGAATACGGTACTCGTTTCTTTGTGAGCCATTCAGACGATTCACACAAGACCGGATTCTTCTGCGACCAACGCGAGAACCGCAAACGTCTCGCAGCATATTGCGCTGGAAAATCTGTCCTCGACCTTTGCTGCTACACCGGCGGGTTTGCCGTGCAGGCGAAGCGACTCGGCAATGCCAGTGAAGTGATTGGTGTTGATCTTGATGAAGCCCCTCTAAAAATCGCCAAACAAAACGCCAACCTCAATCAAGCCCAAGTCCGGTTTGTAGCCACCGACATTTTCCCCTACATGCGAGACATGATTCGCCAAGGGAGGCAGTTCGACGTCGTGGTACTCGACCCGCCGAAACTCATCCGGACGCGCAGTGAATATGAGGAAGGCAAGCGGGCTCACTACGACATGAATCGCTTGGCTCTGAGATTGGTGAAGCCAGGTGGGATTTTTTTCACCTGCACCTGTGCCGGCCTTCTCGAAACAGAAGAATTCCAGAAATTGGTTTTGTCGGCGGCACGAGGGAGCACGCGGTCGGAGGCTGCCGAGGCAGACCCAATCCAAGCGGCATTGTCGTCAGCCACTCCGTTGAGAATTTTGGAGCGGACCGGGGCAGGCGGGGACCACCCGATCGCAGCGAATGCCTTAGAAACCGAATATTTGCGGGGAATTTGGTGCCAGCGAGTCCCCTTCGCTTAGCCCCAGTTTGTGGGCCTTCGCTCATCATGGGCATTTGATTTTTTCGGCATTCGTCGGACTTGGGGGCAGTTTACGCAAACAACAAAGCCCGCAAAATCGTCTTTCTCGATGGAACCCAACGGGAGCTAGGACCGGGAAATGTCCGCTTTTTCGGGGATTTTTGTTGACCAATTTTTCGAATCCGAATATCCTAAAGGGAACTTTTTCGTCTATAACTGTTATGCCGTAGACGTAGTTTTTATCAATTTCGTTCTTAACCTCACTTCCAATTTCACAGGACTGCTGCTCATGAGTCGCAAGTTGTCACGCCATCGTTCACGCAAGAACAACACCATGCCGGTTAGAAAATCAAATCGCTTTTCTAGTTCTCTCGACTACTCCAAATTGGAAGATCGCCAATTGCTGGCAACGGATTTGGGGCTGAACCTTACCGCACACACGAAGGCGACTCACTCCGACGTTGAAGACCCCAACATGGTCGGCGACATTGGCCCCACACATTACATCGAAAGCATCTACGATCGGATTTCGATCTTCAATCGCAACAACGGTGCACGCACGCTGAACAAAACCCCGAATCAATTTTTCGTTGACATCGGGGCGACCGTGACTTCGACAATCACAAACATCCAGGTCATATTTGACCGCTTCGAAAATCGCTGGCTGGTGCTTGGAGAAGGCAGCGGCGGTGGCAACTGGTTGTACTTGGGTATCTCGGAAACCTCGAATCCAATGCAAGGCTGGCGCTCGCTGCGATTCGTTGGAGACTCGCAAGGGATTCGGCACAACGGCGAACTCAACATCGCGGTGGACGCAGATGCACTGATCATCACATCGCGGAACACCGGCACGATTGTGGGAATTCCGCTCAGCAGTTCGATCTACACGATTCCCAAGGCCAACTTGTATTCGGGAAATCCAACCCTCACCAACATGAGCCGGTTTGAGAATTTACCGCCGACTTTCTACGGCGATTTCTTGCGACCTGCGATCAATTTCGGCGTTTCAGACAATCGCGCGACGATCTTGGGGAGTCGCGGTGTGAACTCGATTAAGACCGATATCACCGGCGTTCGAAATGCCGGAGCAACGCTGGGAATGCCTGTTGAAATTGATTTTAACCCTAGTGAACTGATTATCGACTTGCAAAATTTTGGTTTAGGCGCAAAACCACCTAACGCTCGTCAAGACCATGCAAATATCACGATAGATCCTTTTGTAAATACCACAGGCCCCAAAACGAACGCGCCTGACGTGATGAACAGTCCCTTCATTTATGATGGCGGGCTGTGGTTTGTGCAAGGAGCACGGGTGCAATACACCTCGGGTGTTGCACACGGTATTTTCTGGTACGAAGTCGATCGCAACACGAATCAATTGTTGCAAGCTGGTGTCGTCCCGCCTCCTGCGATTGGGCAACCGCATGAGTGGGATATGTACAACCCTTCGTTTTCGATTAACAACTTTGGTTTGTTGCAAGTCAATTACACCGTCTCCAGCCGTCAGAACAACGTTAATCCAACGGCTGCTTCTTCGATCGCCCAACATGTTAACGGGTTGGCAATTTACGACCCGATCTTCGACACAATTTATTACAACAACGAAGAACCGGGCAAGGAAAGTCGCAACACTCAGTTCGAGCGACCGCAGTTTATCCAAAACGGCTTGTCGGTTTACAACAACAATCCAACCAACATTTCAAGCTGGAGTTGGCGTGCATCAGCCGGATGGGACCCCACGAACTACAACCGCTTTTGGGCCAGCACTCAGTGGTCAAACACCCAATCGCGATGGAGCACCCAAGCGACTCAATTGATCCCCGTCGATATGGAGCCGATCATTACGGCTGACGACAACGACAATTTCATCGTGATTCGCCGCAAAGCTGGCTCGCCCGAATTGATGGAAATTGAAATTGACGGACGCGTCACCGATGTTTTGCCTTATGAGCCATTGGGACGAGTCATTATCAATGGATTTGATGGCGACGATGTGTTCTTTATCGACTACTCCAACGGCGACCCAATTCCAAAGAACGGTTTGGAGCTGAACGGGATGCGAGGCGCGAACCGGCTAGAGACCAACAATCCAGCGGGAAGTTACTTCCTGGTTAATGGAAATTTCCGCAATATCTACAATCAGGCGACACAGGGGTCTGGTCTTTACAATAACAAGACTGGATTTACGGGAATGACCGATTTGCATGGCGGCCCGGGTCCTGATACTTTCGAGGTTACGGACGTTTGGAACCTAAACCAACCGCAACAGCCCTACACACGAATCTCGCAAGGCTATCTCCCTGGATCGATGGTTGGTAATGGTGGCGACGACACATTTAAATTTTCCGAGCTAGGTGCGATTGGGGACAGCATCGATGGGGGCTCTGGCTTCAACACTTTGAGCTTTGAAAATCGTTGGGCTGGTGGACCGAAACCTGAGTTTGGTGGACGCCAAGACGCGCCGGTGATCATTCAATTAATTGGCCCATCAGAAAACGGTGGCTTTGATGGATTCGGACCAAACGATCCGATGTGGGTTCCTGCGGTAGTAAGTCCTCTGGGGAACGATCCTGGTCAAGACGGTGACTTGTTCCGCAACATCAACTTTGTTCGCGGCGGTCTATTCTCTTTCCAAGACGTGCGGGGAACTGACGATCAAGCCTACGTTTTCGTCGATGACGAGAATTCTTATTACGAAGCTGGCGGTGGTCGCTTGGGCTTCTTCCAAATCAACGGAATTTCTGGCTCAAATTTCGACGACCACTTTGAGGCAATTCGCAACACCGTGGACCCGCTGTTCTTAAGGGGCCGAGGTGGCAACGATCTGTACGAGTTTGGAAATAACGGCAATACCGCAGAACTCCGCGGGCTGTTATTCGCAGAAGGCGGATCGGGTGCCAATATCATGCGGGTCGATAACCGCAATGGTCAAGCTGTCGATGCCCTGATCCTCAACAACCGTTTTTCGGGTGGATTAGGCGAAATCGGTTACTCGGCTGTTGGCGGCAACTTTGCGTTGACCGTTTGGGCTTCCGAGTTTGCCGATCACATTGACCTGCACTCGTTCTTCTTCACGAATACGCTCGACCTCTATCTGCTTGGCGGCAATGACACCATGTCGATTCAAGACTTGAGCAAGGCAGTGATCAATATTTACGGTGGCGCTGGTGATGACATCTTCACGATCGAAAAGATTCAAGGAATTGACCTGCGAAACTTGTCGATCATCGACAGCGTTAACGCTGAGCGAGACCGAGTCCAGTTACGGGGCACGATTCTCGATGAGGTCTTCACGATTGGGCAAAGTACCTTTGATGACCTG
Source organism: Pirellulaceae bacterium (assembly GCA_019636375.1). Taxonomy (GTDB): domain Bacteria; phylum Planctomycetota; class Planctomycetia; order Pirellulales; family Pirellulaceae; genus BJ22. Next base: position 46,154 of record JAHBXS010000002.1, read on the forward strand.
AACCTTGTAATGATCGGAATCGAATGGTTCGGCCTAGAAACAATGAACGGAAACGACATCATCAACTTGACGGGCTTCGATTTCGAGTTCTACGTCAACACAGGCAACGGAAATAACATCATCAACATCTCATCGAATGCCCCGACTAATACGGGTCATACCAATGGGTTCTCGAAGCCGATCACGATTGAGACCGGTAATGGACGAAATGAACTGCGGGTTTCCAACCAATCTGGTAGCGGTCGCAACGTGCAGATTCACAACAACCAAATAGTTGGGATGTTGGACGCCCCGATCTTCTTCGATTCGGGTGCAGGCCGCTTCGATCTAGCGTCTGGTATCGGTGGTATCACCCTGTGGGGCTCTAATACCGGTAATGACACGTTCACCGTGCTCGGTCTAAATGTCGATGACTCATTGCGAATCTTTGGTGGCGGCGGCAATGATGCGTTCGTCGTTGCAGCAAATGCCTTGGGTAGTATCGAACTTGATGGCGGAGCAGGGACCGACTCGTTTGCTGTCAATTTGGTAAACTCGACCTCGACATCTCGTGCCGTCCGCGTGCGTGATGACGCTACGGGCTCACTAACTGTTAACGGAACCGCTGGCACCGACGTGATGAGTTTGGTCTCGGGTAGTCTTTCTCGAGGCAATCAAACCGTTCAGTTGTTGACATCGATCAATGATTACAACATCTTTGGTCTAGGTGGAAATGACACGATCTCGATCAACTGGTCGACCGGCGTTGCTGAGATGAATGTCATGGGTGGTGACGGCAACGACACGATCAGTTTGAACGTGACCCAACCCACAACCTTTGCCACGATTTTGGGTGGAAACGGTGATGACAGCTTGAATATCGGGCCCAATGTTTCCGGCAACGTTTTAGTAGACGGACAAAACGGCAACGATCGTACTTGGGTTAGATTCCAAAACTCAGGTAATCGCCAAGTCGATGCTCGTGACACCGGAACGACTGGCTCCAATCAAGACGTCTTATTCGTTGTTGGCTCAGCAGGAAATGACCAAATCGAACTCCGTTCCAATGTGGTCAATCGCCAAGATCAACGTGTTCAATACGATGTCAATTCAAACCGATTGATTGTGCAAGGACTCTCTGGTGACGACACGATTGACGTGTACGGATCAGTCGCGGCAACGACACAAGTGCAAGGCGGAACCGGAAATGATCGCATCAATGTCTTTTCAACGACTGGTGCGACTCAATTGACGCTCGACGGCAATGATGGCGACGACCAATTCTTGGTGGTACGTACGGCAGTGGAAACCAACACGATCCTTCGTGGCGGCGGCGGTGACGATCGCTTTAACATTGGTTCTACGTTCGAAGAAAACAGTGGGAATCTTGGGTTGATGCGAGGCCGTATCAAGGTCGAAGGGAACACAAGTACTCCTGGCGGTGAAGACCGGTTGTATATCAACGACTTTAACGTCAATGTGCCTTACAACTACCTTGTCACGCCTACGGCCGTTCGCGGTTTCGCAGGTCCAAACAACGTGCCTCGGCCGCAGTTCGCTGGGATTTTCTTTGACGGAACAATGGAATTTGTCCGCTTGGATGGAACGATTGCACCAAACTGGTTCTCCGTTTTCCCAAGCCAAAATACTCGATTCTATTTGGATGGAAACCTCCCCAGCCCACTTGTTGGAGCCGGTGACACGGTGTTCCTCAACGTTTCGCCAGGTGACGGTCACCAATTGACGATCACCGATGCCCCACGAGGTCGCGGATTCTGGTCGTTTACCAATGGGAATCAAGAGGTTCGGTTTGACGGCATTGAAACAACGTTGACCGGTGGCGGCGGTGGGTTCACGGGTTTGATGCCTCCACTTAATCCTTCCAACGGTGAAGACGAAGGTGGAAGCGGTGGTGGGTTCATGTTCTTTGCTCCATCAATTGTTGGGGTCGAGAACTCCGATTTAGGTTTTGATTCCTTGGCCGGTTCGATCTCGCTCGACGACAGCCTCGGCCTGTGGGACGAAACCTCGCTGGCATCGAGCGACTTGGATTTGGCAATTGCCTTAATCGGCGACGACTTGAACCTCGAAGTTTGACATCAAGGTATTTCCTCGAAATATTTCCTCGAGGGAAATAGCCGCACTTCAAACTAGCATATTTCAGCCCGCCGTTTCGGCGGGCTTTTTTTTCACTTAACATCGAGTGCCACTTGGACTCTGAATACGCATCACCGTAACGTGAAAGGTGAGCATTGGTTTCTTTGGGAAGGTGATTCGAGCCCGCAAAAAAATCAGCCCCACCCATTGCTCAAGCCAACCAAGATTAAATTCCCGAAATAGCTGAGCCAGATCCAATGGTAATTGGAAATTTCTTCAAATGTTGTCGGCGAGCATGATGGTTATTCCGACTTACTCGAGCAGCAGGTGCGTGAAGTTGCGGCTACAAAAGCCTGTATTCCTTTCGAATTACCGATCGTCGTCGAAATCGTCCTCGTCGTAGTCTTCGTATTCGAAGTCGTCGGCGGCGGCGAGGTCGAAAGGGGGTTCGTCGTCGGCTTCAGCCGAGAACTCTAGGTCGTGAGTGCCTCGCTGATGATCGTGGGTATCATCGTCCTCTTCATCGTCATCGTCTTCGTCGTATCGCGACGGAGGGGCAGGGGGGCGAGATTTTTTGGCAGGGGGCGCGGCGGACTGCGATGCGGCCAGTTTGGTATTTCGTCGAGCGGAAGTCGTTTCAAGCGGACGAATTGGGGTGGGAGCTGCTTCGGCAACCGCTCCATCTTCGTCATCACCTCCAGATTTAATCGCTTGCCATTGGCTCATCGTCATTACGACGTCGCGAGCGTTCGAGCCATTGTAGGCCCCGACGATGCCGTCCTCTTCCATGAAGTCGATCAAACGGGCGGCGCGACCATAGCCGATTCGCAACGCTCGCTGCAACAACGACACCGAGCCACGTCCCTCGCGAATCACAATCTCGATGGCTTCATCGTACAAGTCGTCGCGGGCGGGAAGGCTGCGCGTGTCACCCGACGGCTCGTCCTCGCCTTCCTTCTTGACCTTAATATGGATCAACTCTTGTACGAAGTGTTGCTCGCCTGTGCTGACCGAAGCTGTAACACCTTCGATCTCTTCGTCGCTGAGGTAGGTCCCCTGGCCGCGCAGCAAATTGCTGGTCCCCGGCCAGAGGAACAGCATGTCGCCGTTCCCCAGGAGTTTGTCGGCTCCCATCGCGTCCAAGACAACGCGGCTATCGACCTTGCTGGCAACTTGGAACGCAATCCGGGCGGGCAAGTTCGATTTGATCAAGCCGGTGATGACATCGACGGTCGGTTTTTGCGTGGCGAGAATCAAGTGAATCCCCACGGCACGACTCTTCTGAGCAAGGCGAATAATGTGCTGCTCGACTTCTTTCCCCGCCGTCATCATCAGGTCGGCCATTTCGTCGGCCACAATCACGATGAACGGGAGGTGAGTCGGTATTCGGTCGCGAGCCTCTTGGTCTTCCGGCTGGAGACGGTTCATGATTTCGTCTTCGCCGAGTTGATTAAAGGTCGTGATGTGTCGCACACCGGCTTGGGCAAGAAGTTTGTAACGCTCCTCCATCTTGTCGACCGCCCAAGCCAGAATCGCCTCCGCCTTCCGCATGTCGGTCACGACCGGATGCATCAAATGTGGTAAGCGACCGTAGCCGGACAGCTCGACCATTTTGGGGTCGATCATCAACATCCGGACTTCGTCAGGGCGTCTCGTCATCAAGATCGACGTGATGATGGCGTTCAAACAAACACTTTTCCCCGTTCCGGTTCGTCCGGCGATCAGCAAGTGAGGAAGTGACGCAAGGTCGACGACCATCGGTGCCCCCACGGCATCTTTCCCGAGGAACAAGGGGATTTTCATCTTCTTGGTCTTCTCGCCGCTCTGTTCGATGACTTCGCGGAGTCGCACTAGCTCGCGAGTTTCGTTGGGGACCTCGACCCCGACGGTGTTCTTCCCTGGAATCGGTGCGACGATCCGCACGCTGGGGACGCGCAGGGCAATCGCTAGGTCGTCGGCCAGGGCGGTGATTTTTTGCAATCGCAGTCCGGCCTCGAGTTGGATTTCGTATTGCGAGATGACTGGCCCAGTTTCGATTTCGACAACGCGGACGTTGTAGCCGAATTCCTTGCAGGTCTTTTCGAGCATCTCGGCCTTTTCAAGGGCCTCTCGTTTTTGATCGTCGAATGAAACCGCTGTCCCTGTCCGCAACAGCTCGATGGACGGCAGCGCGTAGTCGGTTCCGCTGTCGGTGTCGGCTGCTGCGTTGAGTTGCAAAATTACTTCATCCCGTTCCGAAGGGGGCTTCGCAGGTTTCGTCGCGGCTGGTTTGGTGACGGGAAAATGAGGCTTGATGGGGATACTTGTGGGTTCTGGTTCTACTGCGGCGGGGGTTTCAACAATTTCAGGCTGCGCTGTCTCCTCATCGTCGATCTCAATTGCTGTTGGTGTCTCGACAACAGGGTCTACCGAACGCTTTGTAACGGTCGGCTTGGAAAGGGTTGAGCCAGCACCAACATCGCTTCCCCGCAGTCCATAAGTAACCTCAGCCGATTCACCATCGCTCCCCTTGACTCGAATCGCGCGCGGCAAGTCAGAACCAGCGGTGAAGTCCACATTGCCTGCCTCGGTTGTTTCGGCGTTCCCAACCGCTCGTCGATTGATCCAAACGAAAAATCGATGCAACATTCCAAACGGCAATAATCGCGAGCTCGCCACCAAGGCAGGAGCGATCACAGCCTTCCCCGCGCGGAAAATCAGGTAGTCAGTCCACATCATGAGCCCTGTCACTGTGACGACGGCCGCGATCAGTACTCCACCCAACGTCGCCACATGTCCGGCCAACAACCGCTGTGTCATTGACCCCAACAAACCACCGGCCCCAATCGGAATCGCGGTCAGCGTTTGAGGAACCAAAAAACTGAACAGGGCGGTCAACCCGAGCAAACTCAAACCCCACCCGATTCCTCTGATCCAGGGGTGGTTGAGGGACTGCTGCCGGAACAATGAAATCTGCAAAGCGATCAAGCCAACGATCAGGTAGTAGGCTCCGAATCCGAGAGCGTGTACTAAGAGGTCGGCGGTCCAAGCCCCCAGGGAACCGCAGGCGTTTTGAATCTCGCGATTCCCTGGATAGACGAGTTGATCGGGATGGTAGACCGCCGTTAACCACGCCGGAAAAGCCGCCATGTTATCGGCAACGTCGTAGGTTGCCAGCGAGGCGATCAAGAAGACCACCAAGGCCAACAACAACACGACGCAAATGTCGGCGGTCACTTTACGGTTTGCAGCCATGTTATTTCTTGGGAACGATCCCACCGTGCGATATTCCCGGCAAGCGTCTTGCTTGATCCGGCGTTCGGGGCTCTTCCGGCAGCTTCCTTGCGACCGAATGACAGACTTACACACCATCAGTTTCGGCCTTTTCGCAAGCACTCCCGAACTCTACCAGCCAAGATCGAAAAAACGGGCAAAACCGTGAAAACAGGAGCAATCGTTGTGCCGCAGAACAGGAATCGTCTACTTTATTTCGTCCAATCTGTCGCTCTCAAAATGGACTTGGGAAATTTGTTTTGTGTTGAAGCCGATGTGCCTTCCCCTCCTTCGGCGACTTTCGTGCCCGTTAAACCGCCCTAATGTTGCCTGAGACTTCTTTAAGGCTTCTTGCACACCGATTTCACCCACATAAAACGCCGTTACTTTCAGTTCGTTAAGACATTGGATCATCGCAGGCTTCATTGACCTTTTTTGCCGAGATTGATAGATTCGCAAGGGTTAGGTTTGTACTGGAAAAATGAATTAGGAAAACAAGGAACCTCGTCGCGATGGCAAAAAAAACTGCGTCTAAGCCCAAAAAAATGATTTACTTCTTCGGCCCGTCGCGAACTGACGGAGCGGGTGACATGAAGGCCCTGCTCGGCGGCAAGGGGGCGAACCTCGCGGCCATGACTCAAATCGGCTTGCCTGTCCCTCCAGGCTTCACCATCACCACGGAAGTCTGCGTTCACTTCTACGAAAATGGAAAGGCCATCCCCGAGGGCTACGAGCGCGAACTCGAACGAGCCGTGACCTGGATGGAAAAGGAAACTGGCAAAAAATTCGGCGACCCGAAAAATCCACTTCTCGTTTCCGTCCGCTCTGGTGCTCGCGATTCAATGCCCGGAATGATGGACACGATCTTGAACTTGGGGCTCAACGACGAAACCACCGAAGGGCTTGCCAAGGCAACCGGGAATGGGCGTTTTGCTTGGGATTCCTACCGCCGCTTTTTGCAAATGTACGGTGACGTGGTGATGGGCGTGCAAAAGAAACACGAACACGACCACGAGCCGTTTGAAGAGGTCATGGACCAACTCAAGCGGGAAGTCAACGTCAAAGAAGACGTCGATCTCACCGAAGAACACCTTCGCGAATTGGTGAACCGCTACAAGCAATTGATTAAGAAGTGGACTGGCAAGGCCTTCCCGACCGACCCGATGGCTCAACTCGACGGCTCGATCAAGGCCGTGTTTGGTTCTTGGATGAACGAACGGGCGATGGTTTACCGCCAAAAGTACCGCATTCCCGACAACTGGGGCACGGCGGTCAACGTTCAGGCGATGGTGTTCGGCAACATGGGTGACGACAGTGCCACAGGTGTCGCCTTCACCCGCGACCCAGCGACTGGCGAAAACGTATTTTACGGCGAGTACTTGATCAACGCCCAGGGCGAAGACGTCGTGGCCGGAGTCCGCACGCCACTGCCTATCTCTCAGATGGCCGACGACAAAAACATTGGTGCAAGCTTCAAGCAACTCGAAAAGGTCCGCAAGATTCTCGAAAAGAACTTCGGCGATGTGCAGGACTTCGAGTTCACCATCGAAAAGAAAAAACTCTACATGCTGCAAACGCGGAACGGTAAGCGGACGGCCCTCGCCTATGTGAAGATCGCTCACGATATGGTCAAAGAAAAACTGATGACCCCCGAACGAGCGATTTTGTCCGGAGACGCAGAAGCCCTCAATCAACTGCTGCAACCGATTTTCGATACCAAGGAATACGCCAAGGCGAAAAAAGAAGGGCGTCTGATGGCGACCGGCTTGGCCGCTGGCCCGGGTGCTGCGTCGGGCGCAGTTGTGTTCAGCGCCAACAAAGCCGAAGAGTACGCCAAAAAGGGGAAGGACGTGATCCTGGCCCGTATCGAAACCAGCCCCGAAGATTTGCGGGGAATGATCGCCTCAAATGGCATCCTCACTTCGCGCGGTGGAGTTTCCAGCCACGCTGCTTTGGTGGCTCGCCAAATGGGGAAGGTCTGTGTGGCCGGGGCAGGGGAAATCGAAATCGATTACCACAAGGGAACCCTGAAATGCAATGGCGTGACCCTCAAGGAAGGTGATTCGATCAGCATCAACGGTTCCACCGGTGAAGTCTTCAGCGGTGCGATCGGCACCAGCGACAGCGAACTAAAACAAGTTCTCGTCGCCAAGACCATGAACCCAAAAGACAGCAAGGTCTATCAGTATTTCAACTTCATTATGCAATTGGCTGATAAATACCGCACGATGGGGATTCGGACCAACGCCGACCAGCCAGATCAAGTCGCCAACGCGATTTCGTTTGGTGCCGAAGGGATCGGCCTTTGCCGAACCGAGCACATGTTTTTTGAGGGTGAGCGAATCATTGCCGTTCGCGAGATGATCTTGGCAGAAAAAGAAGAGGACCGCCGCAAGGCTCTCGCCAAACTGCTCCCCTTCCAACGCGAGGACTTCGAAGCGATCTTCCGTTCGCTGGAAGGACGCCCGGCCTGCATCCGCTTGCTTGACCCCCCATTGCACGAGTTTCTCCCTCAACACGATAACAAAAAGGGCCAAGAAGAAGTCGCTCAACAATTGGGAATTTCGGTCGCTCAAGTCAAACGACTGGTCGAGGAGCTTCACGAGTTCAACCCAATGTTGGGCTTCCGTGGCTGCCGCTTGGGGATCTTGCGTCCGGAAATTTCCGAGATGCAAGCTCGGGCGATTTTCGAAGCTGCGGCAACGGTCGCCAAGGAAGGAATCAAGGTCAAACCAGAAGTGATGGTACCGCTCGTCGGTTTCAAACGCGAATTGGACTTGCAGGTCGAGATCATTCACCGCGTCGCCAAAGAGGTGATGAAAGAGCACGGCAAGAAGTTTAGCTACTCGGTCGGAACGATGATCGAAGTTCCTCGCGGTTGCATCACCGCCGACGAAATCGCTCAGTCCGCTGAGTTCTTCTCGTTCGGAACGAACGACTTGACGCAAACAGCGATGGGAATGAGCCGCGATGACTCCGGGACGTTCCTGCCGTATTACCAAGAAGCTGAAATTATTCGCAACAATCCATTCGCAACGATTGACGTACGGGGTGTTGGTTCGCTGATGAAAATCGGCGTCGAGAAAGGGCGAACGACTCGGCCTGACTTGAAAATCGGCATTTGCGGCGAACACGGCGGCGATCCCGACTCGGTGGTCTTCTGCCACCAAATCGGTTTGAACTACGTGAGTTGTTCGCCGTTCCGCGTTCCAATCGCTCGCCTCGCTGCTGCACAAGCCGCCTTGCGAGATCGCGGCTAATTGGGGAAAGTGGTTGTTTTGGTAGGACAGGTTGCCAACCTGTCCTACGCACCGATCAAAAACCTGAATTGATCACTTTGGAAGGACAAGCTGGCATCGTTGTCCTGTAATTAGGGGATTCGTCATGACTGACAATCGAATTTTGGATTTGGAAAACGAAGCGGAAAAACTTCGCGGAGAAGGAAAGCACGCCGAGGCGATTGAAAAAATCAAAGAGGCTTTGGCAATCGATGAGTCCTTCACGCGGGGCCATTTGGCTTTGGCCGTGTTGTACCACTACACCGGGGACTACGAGGCGTCCTGCAAGCATGGCGAACGGGCTTGTGAACTAGAGCCCAACGACCCCTTCAATTTTGTGGCCCTTAGCGTGACCTATCAGCGAGCCTTCGAGGGGACCCGCGACCCGATCTACATCCAAAAAGCCGAAATGGCCAAGGCCCGCAATTAGGGCATTAAGGCAAGGGGGTGTTGGGAGACGTGTAGAGCGAAGAAAAAGTATTGAACGGGCAAGATGCCTGCGGCCCCGGGATCGCGGGCATCTTGCCCGCCCAATCATATTACAAACACACTCCAAACCAATATCCGCGCGACGATTCGACAAACAAAATCCTGCGTCGTTGTTCTCGCTACTCAATTCGGATGTCAGCAGCCTTTAGTCGACGCATCAGGTCTTGGCGTAGATGTTCCATTTGGTCGGCACTCAGTTGCTGCCCAATGCTGGCGACGACGTAAATTCCGATCCAACTCAACCCGCTCGCCAGGGCGATCCAATAACCCCAAGGGTACTCGCCCAAGAACTGCTGGGACCAAGCGACCATCAAGGCAAAAAACAGGCTGAACACAGCCAAAAGATAAGCGATCCAAACGACGCTCCAAACGTGAACCCTCGGTGCAAAGCGCCCATGCAGACGACTATGGTCTTTTTCTTCTTGAATATGCCACGAAAGATGGGGCGACCAAAGGCGATGCTCCCGTTCTGGCAAATGTAACTCGCCATACTCCCCATACACGAGGAGATTTTCGTCAGATCCGTCGGCTTTGAAGTTCGTTTTAATCTTTTCTAAAACAACGTCCAAAGGCTCCTGCAAAACGACAGAAAACGTCGGGCGTAAACGAATCCAGAACATCGGCCTCTTCCCTCGTCGGGCATTTTTTATTCGACATGTCTCCAATAATTTTAGTTTATTGCTACATCGTACGTGAGTATACGAACGTTTTCGTTTTCTCCGCATTTTTTTCCGAAATTCGCGAAGAGTATCGCTTGCTGATGTCGATTTGTCGGAATTCGCGATCGCGCGGAATTGGCACAGAAGGGGTGCTTGCCAGTAGAAAATGCCCTGCGTCCGAATCAAAAATTCTTCGGATCGCAGGACACTTGAGAGAGCAACTGGTCTATGGAATATCTACGCAGGAGAGATGTCCCATGACGAAGAGAGAAGTCGTCTAGTCAGAAAATTTGCCGACGTTAAACAACTGAGTCTCACCAAAGATCGCTGTCCCATCGTTGTCAACGATGATCCAGACGTCTTGATTCGGCAGAACGGCGACTCCTTCGACTTTTTCTAAAACAGCTCCGTTGGGTGCCTCCATATCCGGAAGGATATCTCGCCAAAGTTGTTTATCGAGGATCGGCAACGCCTCACCGTGCGGTCGGAATTCAACGCCGGTAATGTCGACCTCATAAAGCCGCTTGACCCTGGCATCGGCACCCGCTTGATTATCGCGTTCTAGAATCAGAAGCGTGTTCTCGTCGATGGCCGTGATTTCAGATAGCCCGACCCAGTTCGTCCCCGGATAGGGAGAAGTAGGCGTGTCCAACGGGTAACGGGCAAATGTCCATTCCTCATTGGCCACATCGTAACGTCCAATTTTGCAAAAACCGGCCGGATCGTCTTGCCAAGCCCGTTGGATGCAAACGTAGACAATTTCGTACCCATTTTCGTCCGTCACGCATGTCACCCCTTCGAAACCAAAGCGAATCTGAAAGGCTCGCAGTGATGCGGGTAACAGAATTTCTTGCTCGACCACGCCGTCGTGGGCAACCAGCAGCAATTGATCGTTGATGATTTCGGGGGTCTCAGGAGGAGTATTCCCCTCAGTAGCGACCCAAAAGCCGCCTTGAGGACGAGCGGCCACCCCTTCGGGATCAACATTGATCAGACCTAGGGGCAAACTACTAATTGCCCCTTCGTTGATCAGAGGAATCTCTTCGACAATCCTAGGAATTTCAAACGCGAGGTCGATCTTTAAAATCGTGCTGTTTCGGTAGCGATTGTCATAGACCGCGTACATGATATTCGAATCGAATGGGTCAGCCGACAAACCGGAAATCCCCGCCCAAGGAATCGGAGTCCCATCGGGTCGGTTGGCTGATTCCAAAGTGGGATAATCGGGACTTCCGGGTTGGAGTTCATACAAAGAAATTCCTGAGCGAAATTTGCCAACGCGGTTGTCCAGGTCGGTGGAGACGACAATCAGATTGCGAGAAGGAATGGCCAACAATCCACTCGGACTTCGTTGGGTTGCCAACGTTTGACAATAAGTCGGGACGTCCCCCTGCATCGTGTACACCCCGACCATTCCGGCCGCTTTTCCACTTGCGAACAAATAGTCTTTGCCACCAAACTTCGCGAAAGCCACTGCATTAGGTTCCGCTCCCCAAAACTCAGCTCGTTGCTCGGGAAAATGCCCGATCCTCGCTGCCAAATGCTCAAACTGGTTGCCCGAATCGTATCGGACTTGGCCTTGTCGATCAAAAATACTGAATCCGCGGCTGTCGCGATTCGCGGTAGCCAGTGTATTGGGCGAAAGCCAAGTGACTCCCGCCGGAGTCCGAGGCTCATTGGGTAGAGTCTCAACGAGTTCCACTAAAGCGTTTCGAGTCGCGTCGACTTGCTCCAAGTTGACAGTTTTGGCGTCCCAAACGCGTTCAATCTTAGCCCCATTGACCAGTTGCGGAAGAATGGCGTTGAACAAAATTCTCCAGCCACGTTTTTCAGAAAAATCCAAAATAGCTACCTGATTGGAGTTGGTCAAAGTAGCCGCACAGCGACCATTCGAATGGATTGAGACCGACGTCGGTTCGGGATCGCTGATTTCCCAATTGAGGCGGACAACGCGAGTCGGCCATAAAACGGCAAATGGCGTGATCGCATCAATAATCAAAATCTCGCCTGTCGATTCAATCGCGACAGCAGCGTATTGGCCGGACGAATTGACGTTCACATCACTTGGCGGCCCGGATAGCGGAATCGTCCGCACCACCTTAGATTGGTTAAGGTCAACCAACTGAACGTTTCCATCCTCAGCGCCAAGATGGTTTGCTACGACGGCAATGTTGCCAATAACCCCCAAAGCCACTGGCGACCCATTGATGGCGAGCGTCCCGGCGGCGATTGGATTTGATGGGTTCGTGATATCGACGAAACCCAATTTCTCCTGAATCGGATCCGTGTAAATCAATCGATTGCCCGTAGCATTCGCGGCGACCTGAGATGCTACGGCCTGGACGGTGATGTCCGTATTTTCAAAAACCGGAAACGTCGCCACTCGCCGAAAAGTCTCTTGAGCGTGAGCGCTCACGACGCTCAAGAGCGTCATGCCAACAGCCATGACGCATTTTGTAAAACAATTCTTCATCGAAAATTCCCTTTCCAAAGCTCCCAACTAGTCATTACAAGGTTGCATCGCTTGCAACCAACTAGGCGGCGATTATGCTCGCGGAAATTAAGTTCCGATGAACAGTCAGCGAGGATTTAATAAATCAAACACGTTTTTTTTCAACCAAGCCCGCCGTTGGACTTGGGCTTTTCGAAAGGAATCAATTAGTCGTCAATTTCGTCGTCGCCGATCATTAGTTCGGCTCCCTTGGAATCAAGGGAAAAGCGTGTGATCTTCTGGGCTTGTCCGGTCCGCTGGTCGATGTCCAACATGGCCCCGTTTAGCCTCACATCGGATTTGGCGACCGTAAACGGAACGGGCTTGAAAGTCAACGTCGCGTGCAAGACGTTCTCGATTTGCCGACCAAGTATGCTCTCGTGAGGCCCTGACATCCCGACATCGCACTGAAACGCCGTCCCCTTGGGCAACACCTGCTCATCGGCCGTCGGGACATGCGTATGAGTCCCCAAAACCGCTGAAACTTTTCCATCGAGGAAGCGGCCCATCAGGTATTTATCGCTAGTCGCCTCGGCATGAAAATCGACAATGCGGACCGCAATATCGTCGGGAATCTCGCTCAGTACCCGCTCGGCGGCACGGAACGGGCAATCGACCGGCTTCATAAACACCCGACCGATCAAACTGATCACCGCCACGGGGACTTTGTTTTCGGTCGTGAAGGTCGTCCAGTTTCGCCCGGGAGCCTCAGCGGGAAAATTAGCCGGTTTAACAATCCGGTCACTCGATTCGAGGACGTCGATGATTTCCTTCTTCCGATAGATATGGTCTCCCAACGTCACGCAATCGACACCCGACTTGAGGAGTCGTCGAAAGATACTGGGCGTCAGCCCGGAACCGCCGTCCGCATTCTCAGCGTTGACAATCACGGCGTCGATCGATTGCTGACGCCGCAACGCTGGCAACGTTTCGCAGACCAATTCGGTCCCGCATTTTCCAACGATATCACCTAAAAAAAGAATTCTCAACCGACGATCACTTTCTACTTCAAGACTGGAGAGCGAGTTACTTGGCAACTTCGATAAATCGTGATTCCCGAATCACGGTGACCTTGATCTCACCGGGATAAGTCAAACGTTCTTCGAAAGCATCCGCGATATCGCGGGCAACCTTCGCGGCCTTCAAGTCGTCAGTGTCTTTGGAACTGATGATGACGCGAAGTTCCCTTCCTGCTTGAATAGCAAACGCTTGCTGAACGCCGTGCATCTCCAACGCGATGGCTTCGAGTTCCTCCATCCGTTTGACGTAACGTTCTAGGGACTCGCGCCGGGCGCCAGGGCGTGAGGCGCTGCAGGCGTCCGCAGCGGCGACGATCACCGTGTAAGGATGCTCGATTAGGATTTGATCATGGTGTCCGAGTGCCGCGTGGACGACTTCGGCTCCTTCGTTATGCCGCTTAAGGATGTCCGCACCGATTTGCGGATGCCCCCCTTCCATTTCGTGATCAGCAGCTTTGCCGATATCGTGCAACAAACCGCAACGTCTGGCGAGGTCGCCGTCCAGACCAATCATTTCGGCGATCATGCCGGAGAGAAACGAGACTTCGACGCTGTGCCGCAATACGTTTTGACTGTAACTGGTGCGGAAATGCAATCGCCCTAATAACTCGACGACCCGAGGATGGAGTCCGTGAACGTCGACTTCGAGAGCAGCTTCATTCCCCTTGCGATTCATAAAAGTCTGAATTTCGCCAGTGGTATGCTTGACGATTTCCTCTATCCGCGAAGGGTGAATGCGTCCGTCGTCAATCAATTTTTCCAGCGATTGCCGGGCAATTTCCCGCCGTACGGGATCGAAGGCACTGACGATCACCACGCCGGGAGTATCATCGATGATCAAATCAACCCCGGTTTCTTTCTCGAAGCTCCGAATGTTACGACCTTCGCGACCAATGATTCGACCTTTCATATCGTCATTCGGAATATCGACCGTACTGGTTGTCGTTTCGGCAGTGTGAGCGGCGGCAAACCGCTGAGTGGCCATGATCAGGATTTCGCGGGCCTTTTCCTCGCAGGTTTCTTTAATCTGCTGCTCGTGTTTGATGATTCGCGAACCGACTTCGTTGGCCAAGTCGTCTTCAAGGAGTTTCAAAAGCCTGGCGGTGGCTTCTTCTTTGGAAAGCCCGGTGATTTTGTGAAGCTGTTGTTGCTGGCGATCGTAGATTTCTTCCAAGTCTTTACTGCGTTGGTTGGCTTGTTCCAACTTGGTCTTCAAGCGATTTTGAGTCTGCTGGACAATCGCCTCTTGTTTACGGAGGTCTTCAGCCTGTTGGTCGATTTGATTTTTTCGTTTGTCGAGTGCTTTTTCGCGCTCGTGCTGAGCCTCGCGGGCTTCGTTGCGAAGTTTGTCGACTTCGGCCTTCGCATTGAGTTGGGTCTCTTTGACCCGTAGTTCGGTTTCCTTCAGCGTGTTTTCAGAATTTCGCTGAGCTTCGTCCAGCAGGGCCTTCGCCTTGGTCTTGGCGTCGGTCTTGGTGAGGAACCCCACCAGCCACACTCCCAAAGATCCGAGGACTGCACCCGCTATTCCATAGATCCATTCGTTCATTATTGAGCCTTCACCATCATCGGTTGATCGCAGAAGCAACCCACTGGGGCCGGTGGCTCAACCCGCTCGACGAACGCAGCAAACTTTTTTTGAATGGTGTACGCTAAAACTGGGAATCTTCATTCCCCCGCAACTGCTCGGCAGCAGCAGGGGAGGGAACTCTGGAAGGATTCGGTCTCCGCCGATGGAGGATCACCGGCAACAACTCCGAACAACCACGGAGATTCCGCACCGCCACGAAGTCACGCCGTCGAATGCAGGAGTTTCCTCTCGCACTCACGCGGCACAACTCGACGGACCGTCCACAATCCAGCGAGTTCAGGAAAAACCCGAACCCACTGAGAATTAATGCCAGTCCCAAGACGAGGATGAAAAATTCCATGGTTAACGACGATTGAAACGAGTTAGCAAGTCAAAAAAGTTCCTTTGGTCGAGCCGAGAAGCCACCGTGGGCCGATCCAGGGGATACAGCGCGGTTTGATTCATTCTTGGCCGAAAAACAGTCGAAAACCTGAAACGGCTTTCGGCTGACGTTGAGCCTCCTGGCCCAACTTCCTGTCATAATATCAGATATGAATTCACCTGAGAACCAGCTTAACGACCCGAAGTTGCCCCCTAAAGCCGACTTGATGGACCAAGTCCTGCGACAGTGGCCGCTGGATCGTTGGGGAACTGCCCCGATTGTCGTCGGAGTATCAGGGGGGGCCGACAGCGTGGCCCTGCTGGCTTTGTTGCGGCAGACGCTCAAGAAACATGGCTTGCCCACTCGATTAGTCGTGGCCCACGTCAACCACGTTTTGCGAGGGACAGACTCAGATGCGGACCAAGAATTTGTCGCTCAATTGTCGGCTCGCTGGGATCTTGAGTTCCGCTGCTTTTGCCCAGAAAAACCTGCTGTTCAACGGGCTCCCAGCGAGGAAGCCCTGCGGGATGTGCGGTACGCTTTTTTTCGCGAAGTCGCCCAAGACGTCGGCGCCAGATACGTAGCGACTGCACACCACGCTGACGATCAAGTCGAAACGGTTCTGTTTCGGATGTTTCGCGGTACGTCCGTAAGCGGCTTGGCGGGAATTCCAAAATTCCGCTTGTTGAGCCCCGACATCACGCTGGTTCGCCCGCTGTTAGGCATCCGCCGCAACGAGTTACGAGAGTTCCTGGCAGGCATCGGCCAGGATTTTCGCGAGGACATCTCCAATGACTCTGGGCAGTACACGCGCAACCGAATCCGGCATCAAGTCCTCCCGCAACTCGCGCAGGAATTCAGGGTCGAAGTATCGGATCGGTTGCTGTCCCTGAGCCGCCAAGCCGCCGAGGTGCGAGACTTGTTAAGCACTTTGGCTCGCGACGCCTTTTCTGAAATCGTCATCTACCAGCGCCCCGAAGAGGTAGGCGTCGATGTCACCGCCTTTTGCCGACTTGCTCCTGTTATCCAACGCCAATTCGTCGTTGAACTCTGGGACCAACAAGGCTGGCCGCGTGGCGATCTCAACGAGTCCGACATCCTCGACATCGTCGCCTGCATCGAGTCCCCCACCTCCACCTCCCTCCGCCACCAATTCCCGGGCAGGATCACCATTGACGGAACTTCAAACAACAAATCAATTCGACAAAGTTAGTCTTGAAAAGTCACTTGATAGATTTTTTTCGCGTTAAATTTGCGTTTTCGTGACCAAATCCCGATGACTAAAAAAGAGATTTGGATTTTTAACGATTGATGGCGATTGATTCGTCAATAAAAGCAGACGCAAGAATGGGTTGATCTTACGATTCGATTGATCAAACGTTACTAGGAAAGTGTAATTAGAACGCCGATTAAGGGGTTGGAATGTCGGGATCTGTCAAAGGGTCGGAGGATTGCGGTGTTGTGGGATCGGAAGAAGTGGTTGAAGGTGGGGACTTTGGATTGAGGCGTTGGCGGACGGCTTCGCGGAGTAGGTATTCGATCTGGCCGTTGACCGAGCGCATTTCCTGATCGGCCCAGCGTTTGAGTTCCTCAAACAGGGCAGGGGAAATTCGCAATGGAAACGACTTTTTGTCCATGTGGGAAATGAGTTTTCGGTGTTCCGTGTTCAGTTTTCGGTGTTCAGCCAAGCAACCGAACATCGAATCCCAAACACCACCAACCGTTAACCAAATTCAGAACACCGAAAACTGCCAACTAAAATCCGCTTACTGAAATCTGGACTCCGAACACTTTTAATGATGCAACGTCCCAGCGTTGACGACTGGTTGAGTGTCGTGCTCGCTGCACAGGACGACCAACAAGTTGCTGACCATCGCAGCGCGGCGTTCGTCGTCGAGTTGAACGACGTTCTTTTCCGATAACTCGTGCAGTGCCATTTCGACCATGCTGACGGCTCCGTGTACGATCTTTTGCCGTGCAGCAATAATGGCTTCGGCCTGCTGACGACGCAACATCGCTTGAGCGATTTCGGGAGCGTAGGCCAAATGCACGAGTCGGGATTCTTCAACAAAGACTCCGGCATTCGAAAGACGCTCTTGGAGTTCCTTGCACAGGTCCTCGACGACACTACACATACCGCCTCGCAAAGTGACCTCCCCTTCCTCGCCATCATCATAGGCATAGCGACTGGCCATTTCTCGAACCGCCGATTCGCTTTGCACCGATACGAACTCTTCGTAGTTGTCGACATCAAACAGAGCTTGAGCCGTGTCCATTACCCGCCAAACCACCACCGCACCAATTTCAATTGGATTCCCGCGACGGTCATTGACCTTGAGTTTGGGGGTATTGAAGTTGCGGGCTCGCAACGAGATTGCGATTTTCGAAATGAATGGATTCGTCCAATGGAATCCGCTTGTCCGTTCAGTGCCAATGTAGCGGCCAAACAAGACCAAGGCCCGCCCTTGATTTGGCTGCAAAGTGAAGAAGCCGTTGGGAATGATGAGGGCCACAACGGTCAATAAAATCGCACCCGCTAGTCCCCACAGATTGATGATTTGGCCTGCAGGCAGACGGATTCCAGAATTGATAATCATGTACCAAACGTAGGCAACAACCGCCAAATAGGCGATGCAAACTCCCAACATGACCATTCCGGGAAACGTCCGGACTGTTTTTTCGTGAGTTGCTTCCAATTTCATGGCTTTCTCCAAATCTCTTAAGTCACATTTAACGACACAGTGACCTGATATTCGAATGATATCACTTTAAATTGGCGAGAAGTCGAAAAAAATCTCAAAAATTCTGGCGTTCGCGAAAAAGGATGGAAAAAGGCCCTTTATTTCGCCGGAAGCAAGTCCAAGCGGTGGCGAGCGGGGCCTGGGAGGAGGGGAGACGGCGTGCCGTTGGCCCAGTCCATGAACCCGGCTCGGTAGTAGGGGGACAAAAAGTGGCCCGACTGGCCGCCGGGTTGGTGATAAATCCCCCGCTCTTCTTCCCCCGGAACGACGACCATTCGCATCGACGCTCCAAACGATGGGCCTTGAATCAGCGGCATGTTCTGCCGATCACCCGGGAGTTCGACGGAAGGCATGTTCAGCCAACTACCCAGCCAAGGAACAGACCGAGAAATTGGATGGTCAACAGCCGAACGATTGCGGGCTCCCCAAGTGGCTGCCTCAAGAGGACCTGTCTTTGTCAACTCAGCTTCCACCCACCGCGCCGCATCGGCCAACAACGAGTCCCAACTCTCGTAGGGCTCCGGGAGCCAATGCAGCGGTCGCTCGTCAAGCAACTGGACCGTGACGTCTTCAAGTGACATGATCGGTTTGCCTTTGAGCCCGACTCTTTTTTCGATGGCTTCGGTCATGACTTGTAAAACGCGAGCACGAAATCCGTTGACGATTCGATAGCCAACTGAATCGATGCTGGCCGCTTCGCCCCAATTTTCCACAAAGCTCACAGCTTCTGAAGAAAGTGGCGTTGCATCAGAACGTGCGATATCAAGCAGGAGTTCTTGCCACGGTTTAAGAAACTTCGCTTCGTGGTCCCGCTGGATCGCCAAGAAGTCTCGTTCGTCGAAGGTTTCCGCTTCCAATAACCGGTCGCGAATTTGAGTTGCTCTGGCACCCGGATCGTAGCCCTGAGTTCCGAGCAGCTTCAGTTCTTCGCCACCGACAACGCGATTGTTGGCGGTCCACAGTCTTCCGTTGGTGGCAATTTCGCGACGAGGAATTTCGTGAGGCGCGCGGTAGCCGTCCCAACCGGTTCCTGGCTGACTCCAATCCTGCGGGACGACCGAGCAAGGTTGCAAACGTTTGGGAAACCGACCGCACACGGTCCACCCCACCTGCCCGGCAGAATCGACCGCCATCACATTGTTATGAGGCATCCCAGCGCGATTGGCAGCGTCGAGAAGTTCGGTAACCGATGTGGTTGACTCAAAGGCCCACAGGTTGACATCGAACGCTTCGGCATCGTGCCCGACCCAGCGGTGAACGAAACGTCGTTCCCCATCTTGCTTCACTACCGGCCCCCAACGCGACCACTCGTAAGAAACCGTTTCCCTGCCGCCGGGATAGCTGATGGTCTCGCGGTAAATCGTCAACGCTTCGTTGCCGTCAGGCGTTTCATAGTAGCCCTGTTGATCGGGAACCATCTTCAATTCAACGACATCGCCAAAATCGGCGTAGCTGTTCGTGAATCCCCAAGCGACATGTCGATTCGATCCGCAGATGATCAGGGGTGTTCCCGGTAGTGTCACCCCGACGATCCAATTCGGCTCTTCGAGCAGAACACGATACCAAGTCGTAGGAATTCGAAGTCCGAGATGCATGTCCGAGGCCAACATACCCGCTCTGCCGCGCACTAAGTCGCCGCTGATTCCCCATTGGTTGCTTCCGATGGCATCCCCGTCATGGAAATGTGGCTCCAAAGCCTTTTCACGGAGTGAAAAGCTACGATCGGGGTAGGGAGAGTCAACTGACTCCCCCTCCCGCCGAACCGTACGTGCGGTTTTCCCGCATACGGCTCTCCACTTGGTAGTTCTCGATAGTTTGGACGAACTGAGCATGAGCCTGCACCAGGCTGTAGAGCCCAAGCTCAGAGAAGTAGCGGTTTGGCCAGCGGCATGTACGAGGTTGTCGGTCGGGATTGGTGCGGTGGCGTTTCAGAAGGATTCGTCGCAGACGACTGCGGAGCCAACTGTCATAGTCACCGTAGACATTCCAGAAACAATGGCGAAAGTAGTGAAACCAGCCGCGCATCATCTGATTCAATTGCTTGACGATATCCTCAAGCGAATCGCCAGATGTGCGTGGAGTTAACTCGCGGACACGATCCATGAATTTCTGTTGGCTTTTGGCTCGCGGAAACCGGAACCGGCCCCGAAATACATAACCCAGAAATGCAAAGCTTTGGTCGCGACTATCGACAATCTGGGTCTTGTCCGGATGCAGGGTCAAGCCTGCTTCGCGAACCCATTGCTGGACGACTGCCAAAGCTTGTTCCGCTTCAGCTTGCGTCTTGCAGAGGATCACGAAGTCATCCGCATAGCGTACCATCTCATAGCCCTGTTCGGCCATGTGATGATCCAGCGGATTGAGATACAGGTTGGATAGCATCGGGGAGAGAACCGCGCCTTGCGGGACGCCCGTTTCCGGTGTCCAGCGGCTCAGTTCTGAAACCACTTCTTGATCGAGGTACATCTTGATCAGTCGCAGGACTGCATGATCCGAAACTTTCTGCTTCACCAACGCGAGCAGTCGGTCTTTGGGGATCGTATCGAAGTAGCCTTTCAAGTCGGCATCTACCACGAAGACGTTGCCCTCTTCGAGTAATTGCTCGACGCAACGAAGTGCGCCATGACAGCCTCTGCCTCGGCGGAAGCCAAAGCTGCGAGGATGAAAGGTGTGATCAAAGATCGGTTCCAAGACATCCAGTAACGCGGTTTGAACCACTCGGTCGCGAACGGTAGGAATACCCAACGGGCGGGTTTCCTTCGTTCCCGGCTTGGGAATCTCCACCCGGCGTACAGGCTGCGGCCGATAGGTTCCGGCTTTCAGTTCCTGTTGCAGTTTGGTGATCTCGGCCAGAAGTTCGTCGTCGAGTTGTTCTACCGTTTGTCGGTCTACTCCAGCGGCTCCTTGATTGGTAATGACCTTCGAGGCCGCCCATCTCAAGTTTCGCTCACTGAAGACTTTATCGTACAGCGTGTGCCATTTGCCTCCTCTCACTTTGTTTGCCAAAAGTGTCTTCAACATGCTTTCTGTCCAAACCATCGACGATGCCCATTGGTCAATGCTCAATGGTTCCGTAGCCGGAGTAGCCCCGAAAGGCACTGTGACTTGCGACGGTTTAAGGTCTTTGGATTGTTTGGTCATACTTGCATCTACCTTGCTGCCGCCCTTGGCTCCACCGCGTTTTGCTGCACGGCTTCACGGCTACTATGGCGGCTCTGACTGCTGTTCCTGGTGCTTATCTTCTCGCTACATTGACGATCAGTCTTTTCGATACCAAGCTGCCTGTTCGTCGCACAGCTTGACCTGGAGTTGGTCGCCCAGTATCTCCGGCTGGGATTGATCACGAGAATCGACCCTGGCCAAGAACAGCTCTCCCTTCTTATCGCGTTTAACCTTCCTTCCATTCCGCACTCAACCACCGCATTGCCATTTCCAAACTTCAGCATCAGCGCGTTACTGCACCCAAAGTTCGTTCGCTGTGTCTATCCTGCGGAAAAGTCGATACAAAGGACTACAGGACGGTTCGTCGCACAGCGAAGGGTTCGGACTTTGCCAGCTTCCTCCCCGACAGGCTTGGCCGAATCAGTTTCACTTTCGTTACGGACTGGAATTTCTCCTCAGGTTGCTCCTCACCCTCCCTCGCGGGAACGCAATTACCACTTTCGAATACAGGGCGGTAACGTTACCCTGGTCAGGACTTTCACCCGACTGATTAAACGCCTTCAAAGGCGCACTAACCGTTCACTCCGTGAACGTTCGTCGATTCGCAAAGACCAGACTTCAGGGCTTGGAATGGGGACGGCGGGCAAAATGCTGTTGTCGAGTGGAGCATCCCAAGTCGAGCCAACACGGGCCAAAAAATCAAAGACTTCTACGGGTACCTTTTCGGCCAACTCCCCCCAATCAAGTTTTCGAGTCCCGTTTTCGTCTTGGAGATCACACATCATGCTGAGCATCACGCAAATCGAGTCAGCAGATTCCCACGGCGCGGGGACTTGCCGCAACAACCAATACTCCGGAGGTCGGCTACCGAGTTTCTGCAACCCTTGGTTGACACCCAACGTGTAAGCATCCAACATTTCTCTCGCATCGAGCGGCAGGTCCTCGGTGACCTGCATCGCGACTTGATGAAGTCGATGAATCCGAATCGCACGATCGTTTTCCAAAGCCGCCTTTCCCAGAAGCTCGCTCAATCGTCCGCTAGAGACACGCCGCAACAAGTCCATCTGAAAGAATCGCTCTTGAGCGTGCAGAAAACCTGTCGCAAATGCGGCATCATTACGAGTTTGGGCCTTGATAGCTGGAATACCTAAATCGTCGCGATTGATTGAAATCGGATACTCACAACCTGCGAGTACGATTTGACCATCGAGTTGCGGTAGGCTCGCGCGAAGCTGCCACGTCGCAATCGAGGCAATCCCTGCAACCAACGCTGTCAGCAATCCGGCAGCGACTAGAATCCGGCGTCGCCAAGTCCAATGCCGTCGTTTGGTGGCCGCGCTCGATTTCAATTCATTCATCGGAGGCTCGCTCGTTGCAACTTTTATCGCAAGGGTTCCAGATGCATGATGTGACCACGAGAAGGGATGAGCACTTCGGGCATCCCAGCCTCGCCAAGTTTTTCCTTGAGGACTGTCGCGGGCTCCGTCTCGCAATGAACAAGGGCGATTTGTTGCACGTTTCCTTGGCGGCAGATTTCTCCTACCCAGTCGATCAATTCGCCTTGATCGGCGTGCCCACTGACGCTTTCCAGTTTTTCAATCTTCGCGCGAACATCGAACATCTCCCCAAAGAGTCTGACCGTGGGGTTTCCGTCGAGAATGTGCCGCCCGGTTGTATTGGGGGCTTGATAGCCCGAAAACAGAATCGCGTTGTCGGGGTTTTCAATGTTGTTCCGCAAATGATGGACGATGCGTCCGGTTTCGCACATGCCTGAGGCCGAGATAATCACACACGGCTCGTGAAAGTCGTTGAGCTTTTTGGAATGCTCGGCTTTGCGGACAAAGAACAGGTCTTTGAAATAAAGTGGATCGCCATCGGGTTCTGTCCTCATGCGACGGGCAAAGTCGTCGTCCATGGCGTCCATATTGGCACGAAAAATCGTGGTCGCATCGACAGCCATCGGACTGTCGACAAAGACCTTGATCGGCTCGAGCCGTTTTGACTCAATCAGCCCGCCGAGTCGATAAATGATCTCTTGAGTGCGCCCCACGGAGAAGGCGGGAATAATAAGTTTGCTATTGAGTTTCTGAGCCCGCTCGATTAAACGCACAAGTGTCTCATCGCAGTTGTCTTCGTCCGGGTGCAAACGGTCCCCGTATGTCGCTTCCATGATCACGTACTGGGCGTCAGAAACGGTGACGGGATCGCGGAGCAGAGGCCGGGCGGGGCGACCCAGGTCGCCGCTGAAGACGAGGTTGACTCGATGGTCGTTTTCAGTGAGCACAAGTTCGACGATGGCCGCTCCCAGCATATGCCCAGCGACATGGAACCGACATCGAACACCGGGGACGACATCGAACCAATGGTCAAAGCCGAGGGCATGAAACTGGCTCATCGTGCGAATGGCGTCTTCAGTGACGTAGAGTGGAGGAAGGGGCTCCTTCCCCAATTGTTCCCGCTTTTTGTTGAGATATTCGTTGTCGGTTTCTTGTATCCCCGCCGAATCGAGCAGCATTAACGAAGCCAGTTCGCGTGTGACCGTCGTAGAAAAAATCGTTCCGCAAAAACCGTTGCGGACCAGAGTGGGGAGATTACCCGAATGATCAATATGCGCATGGGACAAGACCACGGCGTCTATTTCTGCGCAGTCGAAGGGAAAGTCGCGATTGCGTTCGAATGCCTCGCGGCGATTGCCTTGGTACATGCCGCAGTCGAGGAGCACCTTTTTGCCGCCGACCACGAGCAAGTGCATTGATCCAGTAACCGTCCGAGCCGCCCCCCAGAACTGAACATGCATGAATCGCTCCTCGAGAGTCTAAAAGGTGTTGTAGCCGTTCTCGGAATTAGGCTATGTTGAAAAATAGTTTAAGTTTAAGTCTAAACTTAAACTTAAACTTAAACCCACGCCTTCATCCTATTCACTGCAAAAATTCCGTGAACGGTTACGAAAGTTTTTCGCTCGACAGTAGATCGTAAAACAATCAGTTGCGCACTCGTTCGAGGTATTCGCCTGTTCGGGTGTCGATGCGAATTGTATCCCCGATATTGATAAACGAAGGGCAGATAAATTCGGCTCCTGTTTCGACCTTGACCGGTTTTGTAACGTTAGTCGCTGTGTCTCCTTTGACACCCGGCTCGCAATACTCAACCAAGAGTTCCACGTGGTTAGGAGCGGTGAGGGTGATCGGGAGCCCGTTGTAGAGGATCATTTGGCAGTCCATGCCGTCCTTGAGATACTTCCAGTTGTCGTCGACTTGATCTTCGGTTAACTCGTATTGGTCGTATGTTTTGGAGTTCATGAACACAAACACTTGTCCTTGTTTGTAGAGGAACTGGCAAGAAATTTCCTCGACGTCGGCTGATTCAAGGGTGTCACCCCCTTTGTAGGTGCGAGTCAGTGTCGTTCCCCGCATCAGGTTCTTCATTTTGCACTCGTACAGGGCGTTCCCTTTGCCCGGCTTGCGGAAGTTCATTTCCAGCATCAAATAGGGCTCCCCGTCGATTTGAACCTTGAGTCCTTTGCGAAAATCGCTTGTTTTATAAGTCCCCACGTGCTGAGTCCCTTACCTTTCCGTCAATCAAAGATTATCGTGTGAAAGATGAACATTGTAACGCCAAACTCCCAATTTGTCGCCTCCACTCGTTGGACTTGGCAGCAGCACGTCAAGGCCGCGATTCGGTCGGCCGCGGAGTTGCGTCGGGTGTTGGGATTGCCCTTGCGAGTTGGTGAAGAATTGGCGGGGGAACGGCAATTCGAGACGTTTGCACCGCTGCCGTTTGTTGCGCGTATGGAGCCTGGAAATGAAGCCGACCCGTTGCTGCGACAAGTTTTACCAACCGCAGCAGAAGGTGAATCGGTTGCTGGCTTCTCGAACGACCCGAACGCAGAATCGGAAGTCTCGCGGGCTCCCGGAGTTCTTCAGAAGTACCCTGGCAGGGCCTTGTTGATCGCCGCCAAGACGTGTGCGGTCAACTGCCGGTATTGCTTCCGGCGTGCTTACCCCTACGAGTCCGGTCCAACCTCGCGCGAAGATTGGCGGCCCAGCCTCGACCAGATCGCTACGGATCACTCGATTGAAGAAGTGATTTTGAGCGGCGGCGAACCACTCATCAACGACGACACACGCCTGGAATGGCTGGTGCAAGAGATCAGCCGAATCCCGCATATTCGACGACTGCGGATTCACAGTCGGTTTCCGATTGTGATTCCGCAACGGGTAACGGAGGGCCTGTTGGAGTTGTTGAGCGACACTCGACTGCCAACAACCATGGTTTTACACACGAATCACGCTCAGGAGTTGGGGGATGATGTCGGGGACGCTTTGACAAAACTGCGACAGGTTCCGCGATTGGTGCTGCTGAACCAAAGCGTCTTATTGCGAGGAATCAATGATTCCGTTCGGGTGTTGACCGAGTTGTCTTGGCGATTGCTGGAGTTCGGCATCGTGCCTTATTACTTGCACCAACTGGATCGCGTCACGGGGAGCCACCACTTTGAGGTCGAGCAGGCTCGCGGTCTCGCGTTGATTGAGCAATTGCGGAACAGCCTCCCCGGGTACGCGGTCCCTCGATATGCCGTTGAAGTCCCAGGCTGTTCCAGCAAGCAGATTTTGGCATAGGGCTAGTAGAAACCGCAGCCCGAAGCATATATGCGAGGGAACGGCAATTTTCCCTCGCTCACGCTTCGGGTTAAAATTTTTGCCAAGCAGAGCGGGGGCCGTTAAAAATCCCGCCAAAAATGGGGCTGATTCCGATTCCGCCCTGCCTGAAACTTGACCACGCTCCGCAACATCTGCGGCAGGCCACGTCCCATTACAGGCAAAAATGGCCAGTTAGGGCCGATTTGTCGCCTTGAGCCCTAATACTGTTGTTGAGGGTATTCCCTTGGGTTGGTATATTTTACGCTTCGTTTAAGGTGAGAAAGGTCGTTTATTGGCCCTGAAAGCCGAGAGCGATTCCGTTTGAAATTATTGTTTTGCTCAGGTTGTTGAATCCGTTGGATATTGGATGCGTTTTGCTCAGATAGACCGAATACTTTCCTTGGAGCCGGGGAAGTCGATTACGGCCGTCAAGGGGCTTGCGTTGTCCGAGGAGTACCTGAAGGACCATTTTCCGCGTTTCCCGGTGATGCCGGGAGTGTTGATGCTGGAATCGATCTTTCAGGCGTCGATGTACCTCGTGCGGGTAACCGAAGACTTCCGGCACTCGATGGTGGTCCTGAAGGAATCGCGAAACTTTCGTTTCAACGGCTTCGTGCAACCAGGACATCAACTGGTGGTGAATGCAACCATTCAATCGGAGACTGACAATATTACCAAACTCAAAACCGAAGGCTTGATCGATGGTAAACCTTCGGTTGGGGGTGTTTTGTTCCTCGAACGATTTAACTTGGCCGACCGCGACATGGCAGCAGAAGCCACCGACAATCACATGCGAAATCAGTTTCGCATTAATTACGCACGACTACTGGATCAATTGAACACGGCATGATAATCAGCAGGGGCTCACGACTCGACTTGAGGCGCTGCCGAGAATAAACCTAACGCGGTGAAAGCCCAACGGCTTGTCGCCACAATATAAAAGTTGCGGGCACAGTGCTCGCAACGAAAACCGTATGACTCTAAACCTTTGAAGTTGTCTGGAGAATTTTGAACATGGCATCGAATGATGAAGTATTTGAGAAAATCAAGGTCGCATTGATCGACGCTCTAGGCGTAGACGACGACGAAGTAACCCCAGGTGCCACGTTGGTCGGCGACTTGGGAGCTGAGTCGATTGACTTTTTGGACATCGTTTTCAAGCTCGAAAAGGCGTTCAACATCACGATCCCTCGCGAAGAGTTGTTCCCAGAAGACATTCTGACCAGCACCACTTATGTCCAAGGCGGCAAGTTGACCGCTGACGGACTAAGCGAATTGAAAAAGCGAATGCCTTTCGCCGATTTGTCCAAATTTGAATCGGACCCTCGCGTCCAAGACTTCGGAAATCTATTGACCGTCAAAGACCTGACGAATTACGTCAGTGCAAAAATCGGCGGCTAATTCACGCCATCGTCAATTTGGCTAATTGAAGGGGACCGGAAGCGAGATTTCGGTCACCTTCTTACCCGTTCCGGCAAAGTTTTCTTCGCTGCGGACAATCGTCAATTTGACTTTTTAACAAAGCGAAAAGGCAATGCGTTGGTTTTGGATTGATCGATTTACTGAATTTGTCAGCGGCAAGTACGCGCGAGCGATGAAGGCCGTGAGCTTGTCGGAAGAAGTCGTCGACGAATACGCTCCAGGACTCACTTACTTTCCTGCAAGTCTATTGATCGAGGGGCTCGCCCAATGCGGCGGGCTGCTGGTCGCCCAAGTCAGCGACTTCCACAACCGGACAGTACTCGCGAAAATCGGGAACGCCAAGTTCCATCGGCAGGTCCATTGCGGCCACGTCTTGGAATACGAAACAGTGGTCACCGGATTTCAACCCCAAGGGGCCTTCGTCGACGGCAAGATTCGCCTGGGCGACGAGTTGGTCGTCGAGGTCGATCTCATGTTCGCGTTTTTGAACGATGAGCGATTCGAATCCGTGACCCTGTTCGAGCCGGTTGACTTGTGTCGCATGTGTCGGCTGATGCGGCTATTCGAGGTGGGCCTCCACGAAGACGGTCGTCCAATCTCAGTCCCCGAACATTTTATCGCAGCAGAAAAAGCGGCCTTGATCAATTCTCATTAGTTCTGACGTTATTGTTCGTGTAACGGGATGGAGTTAAGGAGGATATGGGTTTAAGTTCAAATACAATATTCTGCATTTTCACAGAGCGACGTTTTGGGCTAGAATAAGTCGCTGGTTGCTGGAATTTCTCTTTAAGGTTTGGATTTATGACTCGTCGCGTTGTCGTCACTGGTGTTGGCATGATTAACCCCATGGGGCACCATGTCGAAGTCGTTTGGGATGGCCTCAAAAACAGTAGATCAGGCGTGGGCTACACCACCGTCTTCGACGCAAGCCAATTCCCCACCAAAATCTCCGCCGAAATTAAAAACTGGGACATCACCGACTCGGGCCTTGCTCCGGCCATTTGGGGCAAACGAGGACGCCATACGAAATTTGCAGCAGGGGCGGCAGTGCAAGCCGTCGGGAGTTCCGGTGTTCTCGACTCCATCACCGACCCACGTCGATTCGGGGTCTACTTGGGAAGTGGCGAGGGGAACCAAGACTTCATGAACTTCGCCCGCATGATGACCGCTTCGCTAGACGAAGCCGGGAACCTAGACATGGCCAAGTTTACCCAAATGGGGATGGAAATTTTGGACCCTGCCATCGAAATCGAGCAAGAACCCAACATGCCGGTCGGACACTTGGCCGCGATGTTCAACGCTCAGGGCCCCAACGCCAATTGCCTTACCGCCTGTGCCGCCAGCAGCCAAGCGATCGGCGAAGCGACCGAGATCATTCGCCGCAACGAAGCCGACGTGATGTTGTCCGGCGGAACCCACAGCATGATCCATCCCTTCGGAGTCACTGGCTTCAACCTCTTGACCGCATTGTGCGAGGACAGCAACGACGCCCCGGAAAAAGCCTCTCGCCCCTTCGACAAAAATCGCAGCGGATTCGTTTTGGGAGAGGGTGCCGCGATGGTGATTCTCGAAGAACTCGAACACGCCAAAAAACGAGGCGCTCACATTTGGGGTGAAGTCGTCGGTTATGGCTCAACCGCCGATGCCTACCGCATTACGGACATTCACCCGGAAGGCCGCGGCGCAATCGGCTGCATGAACATGGCCATCGCCGATGCCAAATTGAATCCCGATCAAATCGGTTATGTCAACGCTCACGGGACGAGCACCCAAGTCAACGACAGGGTGGAAACTCGGGCTTGCCGACAAGTTTTCGGGGCAAACGCGATGAACGTTCCCGTCAGCAGCACCAAGAGCATGATGGGGCACTTGATCGCCGCTGCGGGTGCCACCGAGCTCATCGTCTGCCTCCTCGCGCTCCGCGATCAGTTGTTGCCACCGACGATCAATTACAACACCCCAGACCCAGACTGCGATTTGGACTACGTGCCGAACCAAGCCCGCGAGGCCAAGCTCGACTACGCCCTTAACAACAGCTTCGGCTTCGGCGGCCAAAACATCAGCGTCGTCGTCCGCCGCTTTTCCTAAACCAATCCCACAGCACAAAGCTTTTAATGGATTTTTTGTCAAACAAGAATATTCAAATCTTGATGAAAAGAAAATTGTGATTGGTTCGCGGCCAACTTCCAAACAAAACTCTAAGCCACACCTTTGGTTTTAATGACGGATTATTGTTGCGGGAAACGTCAGTCAAATTTGAAGTCATCCGCTTGCATATTACGAAAAATCTTCATGAAATTCGTCTAAATGATCGTACTCGAATTCATCGTCGCCTTGGGAAGCTTCAATTTCATCGAGCAGGAAACTGCCGAATCCTTCAGAGGCTTGCCCCTCGGCAATAAGGCGTTTCACCAACAAGTCATCTGAAATTAACTTGCCGGCCGCCTGCACTTTTTCGAGCAATTCATTAGTCGCATTCGAAAGCCCAACAAAGAACAAAATCACGTTTTGCCATCTTGGCCTACCAAAATTTTTGACAAGCAAAGACATTTTCTGGCGTTGCATAATATACCTTGCACAAAAGAACTCAAGATGAGAGAGGTGGCCAAAACTCAATAGATCACCAACCATGCATAGAATGCCATGATGTTTGACCAAATCCTCAATCATCTGCCTCAATATGGGAAGTTCTACTGTCCCGCCAAACTCAGCCTTCCCAAAACTGATCAATTGCGACTTTGTTGCTTCGACTTTTCGCCTCAAATGCATCTCAAATGCGAAACGAGAAGCTAAGCGAATTTTCTGACTTTCTGTTCCTCCGGTTACGCGTTTAACCTTCCTCGCAAAGTCCCATTCCTGCATCAATAAATTAGCCCGCCGTTCGTAAAGATCGGCAAGAGATGTGGGCAAACGAGACCCTCGAAGATAAATGCCGAGCATAATTGACGCAGTCAGAGGGCTTTTACACACGTCATGTATATACCCATGTGTCCTAAAAAAAGACAATAACTCGTCTGGCCCATGGTTTGCGGCTTCACAATGAGAACGAACAAACTGCTCTAGTTCCTCGTCGCTAAATTGTAGCAACTGAAGCTTTCGAAAGGAATCACCCAAATCAATACTTAAAGCCTGCCGACATGTAACAATAAGTCGCCGGGCCTTCGAAAGCGATTTTACAGCCTTAGTGATTTCCGCTTCTTTTTTGAATAATAAACTTGCAACAATATTCGCTTCATCCCAATGAAGTCCCAATTTTACTTCAAGCCGCGTTTTTTTTCCCCTACGTGTAAGAATTAACTTTTCGCGGATGCTATGCGGCAAAATGTCAAGCTTGTAAGTCGGATCAAAATTTAATGTGATCGAGGGCGATTTAACATTAGCAAGTTCAATCAGCTCTTTAATAAGACCCTCGCCAAGGGTTATGGCTTCATCCAGTCCATCGATCAAGACAGTCTCACTCGCCGCCACATAAGAAACCGCTTCATCCCGCGTACATTGCGCGGTTTCTTGCACATGTTCTTCAATGGATTCCTTTAGCGACTTTAGCGCGTCGATCTTGGAACATGGAAAGTAAACAACCTGGGAGCCTGCTTCATGCAAAAGTTTTGCGAGTTCCTGTAAAGTGAACGTTTTGCCGCCCCCCGGTTCTCCAACGATGTAAAGGTTATCTTTTGAAAAAGCAAGGTCTTTTGTCGCATCCAAGAAAGCCCCGATAATGCCAAATTTTAATTCAGGAAATTGGGCCTTACTTTCAACAAAGCGGAAGTTACTGAGCAGCAATGCCAGAATACTATGTGTTGAAAAAAGCAAATCTGCCAGATTGTTACCACCTTTTGGTTTAACAACCTGACGATGCAAGTCACAAATCATATCAAAAAGATCCCCAATTCGAAGAGTTTTTACTCGAACCTTCGAATTTTTGTCTTGTGAAGATTTAGATGCTTGAACAATAGGCGTAAACGAAACAAGTTCCGGCAAATTTACATATTTAGTCATGAATTCATGGTAAATTTTCAGGAATTCTACCAAACTAGTTTCAATATGTTCGGCGTCGACATTTTTCGGGCGATTCCCTTCCTCGATCAATTGAAGCAATTGCGGAACTTGCGTAAGCATCCGCATATCAACAAAGGTTTTGAAATCCTGGCCTCGCGGAAGGCGAAATAAATTTGCTTCGCTATGGAGTTGCAGTCTTTGGATATGCGTTTTTCCAATTATTGATCCGGGCGATACAGTTTCTGCAAATTGAGTGGGACACTGCTTATGAAACTTTAAGGCAAAGTCTTCCGCCATCAAAAAATCGCAGAAATCGGAAATTCGATCCATTTGCGTGCCAAGATTGCCTGCATGCTTGTCGGGAAATTGATGGGTAGCTATAACGATAACGCGTTTAGGCGTTTCCATTTTATGCGTAACCGGATTTAGACACTCGGACGTTTTCGCAGTTTGAATTTGGACTAAAGACGTTTGAACCGAATTTGAATCGTTTGCACGACCATTAAACTCTCCGTTTTTTACGACGCATGCATGCAGCTCTTTTTTTCCATAGGCAGTTTCAATGACATAGAGGAAGTCCTTGCCTCTTTCGTTAGAGCCATGGGTATACTCAAGAGAAGTCGCGCCAATCGCTTTCAGAAATGGGCGGACAAAATTCTTGTGGAAGTCCGTTTCCTTCATGGTAGCGCAAACATTGAGGAATCTTCTCAGATCTTCGTTTTTCGGCTTGACGATCGGTTCAGTCACTGATTTCTCACTTTGGCTTTTAGAGGGTTGGCGGAATTCTCAGGGTTAAAAATCAACAAAAAGCGATACCGCTATTAAAGCCTACTCCATGACAAGACGATTCCTGACGTATCGTCTTGTATCATACTACATACGCCTTGCACCATCAAACTTACCATCTTCTGTCGTTCTCTGACTTCGTTCAACTTGTTGGGAGCGTTTGCTAAATCGGAGAATTTAGGGCGGAGCGGCGAAAAAGCCGCTTGCTAGGCGGGCCTGTATTTAAATCGTCAAACGGCGGTCGCGGGCGGTGATGGGCCAGGTGGCGATTTGGGTTCCGGCAGAGATGATCGCGGCGGATTGATGAACGTGCATTGTGGGGCAAACGTGACGCGGGAAAGCCAATAGACTGTCGCCTATCGAGTAGTTCTTCGCGTCGGCAGTTTCGAGGACCAAATGCTCTTCCGTGTGATGCATCTCCCGAGCGTCGGGGAGGGCAGGGAAGTACAACCGCTTTCCGGCAGGTTGATCGGCGGCACATGACTTGTGACCCACGTCCAGCGTCATGCGATTCCCTCCCGAATGACTAACCACCCGCGTCAGAATCGCAACCGCCGGTCGAAAATTCATATCCGGAAACCGCTCCAAATAATCGACATCGTACAGTGTCGTTGTGCCGGGGCTGAGCTCGAGTCCGGGCTCTTCGGTTTCGGCAATTATGGCAAACGACCCCGAGCCAGCGGCGACGATTCTGGGCACCTCGAATCCATTCAGGAGCAAACGATCACGAAACCCAATAAATTGTTCCCAACCCTGCATGACCGACAATCGGCGTTGACGCGGGTCGGGGTCGCGCTGATGCCCGTCATACCAATGGAGCCCACCAGGGCGCAAACCGGGGGTGGTGGAAATTAACTCGTACAACTCTAGGGCTTGTTGATTCAAGGGGATTCCCGTCCGATCCATGCCAGAATTCAGATCGAGCAGTACTTCGACCTCTCGGCCTCGCTCATTCAACGCTTGCCCAAGGTGACTCGCAGCATCCGGATGATCGACCACGGTCGCGAACCTTGTGCGCGGAAACAGGTCGATAAGTTTGACGAGACGTTGCACATTCGGACCGACCAGTTGGTAGGCGATGAGGACTTCGGGAGCCTGCTCCTGGGCCAACATTTCCGCCTCGGCGATGGTGGCACATTTATGTTTGGTGACTCCCAGTTCCAATTGACGGCGAACAATCTCCCGCGTCTTGTGAGTCTTGACGTGAGGACGCCAACGATCGGGACCGCCGCATAGGCGAATACTTTCGGCGAGATTGTGTTCTAGGGCGTCTTGAAACAGGACTAAACCAGGAGAGTTCAAGTCCTCAACGCCTGCGATGGAATATTTCGTTAAATCAATCATGCTGACGATCCAATCTAAAATTTGTGCTGAATTAATGGGTGCGGCAACCTGACCGAAGGCCAACTGCCCCGATTCGCCGCGCGGGTGCCCTTCGTCGAAATTCCATTTGCGTTTACAATTTGAAATGTTATTCAAATCGCAGTCAGGGGGTCGGCCCCCCGCCTTTAACTTCGACCAGGTTTATGACCATCAGAAAAATACTTGTCACCGCCGCCTTGCCATACGCCAACGGCCCCATCCATATTGGGCATTTGGTTGAGTATATCCAAACGGACATCTGGGTGCGATTCCAGCGCCTCCGAGGGAATCGCTGCATTTACATCTGCGCCGATGACACTCACGGTACGGCCATCACGATTCGGGCTCGCAAGGAAGGGCGTCCCGAAGAGGAGTTGATCGCTCAGGTCCAAGCCGAACACGAACGCGACTTCGCGGGCTTTCAAGTCAGTTTCGACAATTACGGCAGCACGAACAGTCCCGAAAACCGCGAGCTATGCCACGAGATTTGGGAAGCGATTGACAAAGCGGGCTTGGTCAAAACCAAAAACGTCGATCAGCTTTACGACACCGTCGCGAATACTTTTTTGGCAGATCGGTTTGTGCGGGGGACTTGTCCGCATTGCGGGGCCACCAACCAACCGGGTGACAATTGCAGCGCCTGCGGTGCGACTTACTCGCCGATCGAACTCCTCAATCCCATCAGCATCCTGTCGGACAGTCAACCAGAAATCCGCTCGGCCCCACACCTTTTTATCGAACTTGCACAGCTCCGGGAGTTTCTCGTCGAGTACACCCAAAAGGGAGAGCATCTGCAGAAAGAAATTGCCAACTATTTGAAAGGGCATTTCCTCGGCGACGAAAATTCTGCTGAAGGAGCGAAACCGCTCAAGGATTGGGACGTATCCCGTCCGGCTCCTTATTTCGGATTTGAGATTCCTGGGCATCCAGGCCATTACTGGTACGTGTGGTTCGATGCTCCGATTGGCTACATCGCTTCGACCAAACAATGGTGCGACCGAAACGGCGAACGACTCGAGGACTGGTGGAAGAACCCCGATGTCGAGATTCATCATTTTTTGGGGAAGGACATCACGTATTTTCACACCCTGTTCTGGCCAGGCATGTTGAAGACCGCCGGGTTCTCCTTGCCGCATAAAATTCACATCCACGGTTTCTTGACGGTCAACGGTGCCAAGATGTCGAAAAGCACTGGGACGTTTGTGAAGGCCGAGACTTTTTTGAAACACCTCGACCCGGCGGCGTTGCGATATTTTTATGCGTCGAAGCTGACGCCGCGCGTCGACGATTTGGACTTGAGCGTCGAAGAGTTCATCAACAAGTTCAACGCCGACTTGGTCGGAAAGGTCGTCAATCTCGCGTCGCGAACGGCCAAGTTTGTCCAAGAAACTGGATTATCCGCCAGCTACCCAGACGACGGTGGTTTGTTTGCTCACGCTGCCGCTGCGGGAAAGGAAATCGCTCAAGCCTACGAGGACTGCGACTTCGCCCGGGCGACCAGATTGATCTGCGAAATCGCCGACCGTGCGAATCCATTTGTCGATTCCGAACAGCCGTGGACTCTGAAGAAGGACCCGGCTCAGGCCCAACGTCTCCAAGATGTTTGTACGATTTCGTTGAACTTGTTTCGACAACTGGCGATTTACCTAGCCCCGATTTTGCCCGACTTGGCGGAACGAGCTGGCCGGTTGCTGAACGATCCGTTGATTTCCTGGGATCAATCCCAAACCCCGCTTGTCGGGACCCCCGTGGCAAAATTTGAACACATGCTGAAACGTATTGAAGTAAAGGACTTTGAAAACATGATCGAAGAATCAGCTCGCGAGGCCACCGAGGCCGCTTTGGAATCGGAAGGAACACCCGACAGGGCAGGGGAGGGGACCGCCGTGGCCTTTCAAGACTCGGCAGAGGCCCTGCAAAATGAACCGCTCGCCGAAGAATGCACCATCGAGGATTTCACGAAGGTCGATTTACGAGTCGCGCGGATCGTCAAGGCCGAACATGTGCCCGAGGCGAAAAAACTGCTCAGGCTCACCGTGAGCTTGGGGGGGGACAACACCCGCACCGTCTTCGCGGGGATCAAAGCGGCGTATGATCCCGAGGCCCTCGTCGGACGTTTGGTGATCGTCGTGGCGAACTTGAAGCCGCGAGCGATGAAATTCGGATTGAGCGAAGGCATGGTGTGTGCCGCAGGTGGTGGCGGGGCTGAGGTGTTTTTGTTAAGCCCTGACTCAGGGGCAGTTCCCGGCCAACGAGTTCTCTAGGGCGGCAATGTTTTTCCAGTGGCTCGCCAACCGCACGATTCTCAAACCGAGTCGTACGCCCATCGCTGCTCCCGACAAACTGCGCCGTGAAATCCCGTTCGGATCGAGGACGTTGGAGGTTTGGACTCAAGCGATTCGGTCTGAGTCTGCGGATAGCAACCACGTGATTGTCTTGAAGTTTCCCGGCATGTCGGGGCGAGCGGAATATTCGTCGCTGAGCCCGTTGGATCAATGGACGGATTTCAGTGGAGAGGTCTGGACGATCAACTATCCGGGGTACGGCGCGAGCACGGGGCCCGCTGATTTACGTTTGATTCCCGCAACCGCATTGGCGTTTTTCGACGAAGCGCGCAGGATTTTCCCTGACTCGAAGCTCGTCGTCGCCGGGACCAGCTTGGGGACTTGCCCAGCGTTACTGGTCGCTGCCTCGCGGTCGGTGGATGGCTTGATTTTGCGCAATCCATCGCCGATTGGTCATTTGATTCGAGAGCATCCGCGCTACAACCGTTGGAATTTTGGGGCCGCGCGGTTTGTTGCCGATTGTTTTCCGGAGGAACTGGACCCGATTCGCAACGCCGCGAGGGTCACAACACCGACGCTGTTTATTCAATCGGCTTTGGATCAATTGGTCCCCGTCGAGTTTCAAAACCGCGTCATTGAGGCTCATCGGGGTCCGCAACGATTGTTTTCTTTCCCGGGCGATCATCACGAATTGCCCGAACGAGAGCAAGACCGCGCGGAATTCCACACAGGCCTGATGTGGTTGCGCGATGAGTTATTGGGAACTTCGCCGTGAGCGTTATGTTGGTAAGAAAATGGAGGTAAGAATATGAGTGCGTGGTATTTTCTTACCTCGATCTTCTTACCAAACGGATTTAGTCGGGTGGCAAACGAATGAGGGGCCGGGTTGAGATCGGAAGCATTAGCAAGAAACGTAACGATCCGCGGGACAAGCCAGCGGCATTCATGTGGGTAACAAGAGGCGGCCAAGGGTGTAGCGAGAAACGTAACAATCTCCTGGACAAGCCAGGAGCATTAAAGTCGAAGCGACGTCTCGTGATAAAACATTGCCCGCGAAAAATCCCGCCGACCTGTTCGGCTGATTGTTACGCTTCTCGACAACTTCGGTTCAAGACGCCTCCGCGCCGCGCGAGGTGAAGTGTATCAACCGACATCCATAGTTCGCCGTGCCAATTCGCGCAAGTCATCGGCGAGAGTTGATGGGAAACACGCTAGGCTGTAGTCGCGAGCACCCCAGATGCGTTTCGCAGTTTGAGACTGTTCGAGTTGTTGGCGTTCTTGAGACAAGACTTCGATTTTGGGGAGCATGTGTTCGCGGAGCTGTTGATCAAGTTCGGCAACCGCGTTGCGGAAGGACTTTTGATCAACAAACGAATCCTTTTCTCGAATCAATTTTTGCTTTTCGAGCACCAACTCTTCTGCCGCATGGTCGCCTGGATCGATAAACCGGTCGGGTTGTTGCTGCATTCGGCGAATCGTGTTTTCTAGATCGCTGAGTTGCACCTCAAGGTCAGGGATGTAGGGAGTGTTGGGCAAGCGAAAAGTGGCCGTCGCGACTCCAAAGGCGGGGACTGGGATTCCCCAAAAATGTTGAATCAGCAAATCGGTTAGTTCGTCATATTTCGCTCCCCCCAAACCATGCAAGAACCAGTCGCCAAGAAAAAGCCTCGCATACATGGTGGTGGTGATTGCACGGGGACGAATGGCGAGCCCATTTTTCATAACAGTTAATAGTTCCATAGGTAGCCCTTGGTTCGGGACGCGAACCTCGATTTTTTCACGATCGCTCAGCACCACTTCACCTGCCACCTGTCGGCAAAATAGGCGTCGCCGACGCGGGTCATCCCTTTCCCAAATCCAAAATGGAACTTCAATCCAGTCTTCTTCAATCTGCAATTCTGGAAATGGATGCGCGCGACTGCGAATCCGATGTTGCTGGCGAAATTCGATCAAGGTCCGATTGTGCAAGCTCGCAAACTCGTATGCTCTCATCATGAGTTGAGACGCAAAGGTTGAAAAACTTTCGGTTTTACACAAATGACTCAAGGGGACTTCGAGCGTTTGCAAGCCAGCTTGTGCCTCAAATCGATGCCGACGCGCCGCCAGGGCTTGGCCATAGTTATCAGTCTCCACCGGCTCACGCCATAAGGCCTCGACAATCGGAGCGTCTATCATCGGCAGGGCAGGGCGGAGCCGAGCGGGGAAGGC
This sequence comes from Pirellulaceae bacterium, assembly GCA_019636375.1. Taxonomy (GTDB): domain Bacteria; phylum Planctomycetota; class Planctomycetia; order Pirellulales; family Pirellulaceae; genus BJ22. Next base: position 83,972 of record JAHBXS010000002.1, read on the forward strand.
TTCGAAATAATCTCGGTCAACAATTTTGCGAGCCTCGAAGGGGACCTCGACTTGCTCCCTGTCGACGGGAATGGCCACTGTTCGCACTTCCTGGTTAACTTGTTGGGGAACTTTTACCGCTGCGATTCCTGCGAGGTCGTTGTCGATGATGAGGTGAATTGGAATTCCTCGGATTTGCTTGGCGAGTGCATCCAATACAAAATGCTTAAACCAAATCCCCGGGTGGTAGAGGGTTGGCTGATGCCCACTGAGGATGATTGGGGATGGCTGCGAGTTCAAATTCGCAATCGAATCATCCTGCGAACCAGATTGGAGATTTCCGGAGTTGTCATTCGCCAAGAAGTTTGCAGCACGACGAGTTAGTTCTTCGGGCAGATCGAGATAGCTTCGCGAGTAGGCAACCGCTTGAGACAGCAAGTCGGCCATGGCCTTGCGTCTCAGCTCATGCAATTCACTTAAACTACGTTCGTTTCCGAGTGCCGCGAACTGGCGTTGATTGGCCGTCACTCCAGACAGACAGCTCGCAGATTCGGGGAAGAGCAGGGGAGTGCCACTCTCACGAGGGACTTCTAACGCCCGAGCCACGTTTCGAAGCTTGGATTCCTCGTTGGAATTTGAGCGGGCAAGTGAGGAAGTGTCGGCCATCGCTATGGCTCAACCGTTCGACGAGCAGCGGGCGAATGGGGCATTGAGACTTTTCTCAATCACATCCAAATAGTATTTCATCCGCGTATCACCATCATCGAGTTGACCGCCGAAGGAACGTTTTTCGTCGAGATAGATAAGTGGCACCGGATACTCGATGACTTTCAAACCTAAACGCGAGGCTTGAACCCACAGCTCGAGCGGCATGGCGTACCCGGTTTCCGTCAAATCGAAACCGGGGAGTATCGAAACTCGATAAGCCTTAAATCCGCAAAATGCGTCGGTGAGGCTGAGCCCCAGACGAGCGTTCAAGAATTGCGTGATTTCGAAATTGATGCGACGACGTTCAATGGGAGCCGAACCGCGTTGGCCAGCGGTATCAAGGTAACGGCTGCCGGACACGATGTCGGCTTCGGACTCTTGCAATCGCTGCGAGATTGGCAGGATACATTGCGGCTCGTGCTGCCCATCGCAATCCATGGTGACGATCACGTCGTAGTTGCCCTGGACTGCGCCCTGAAAGGCCGTCAGCAACGCCGCTCCATAGCCTGAGTTTTTGGCATGGTGAATGACTTGAATGTCGCTTCGAGCCGCGAGAAGTTCTGCCGTTTGGTCAGTCGAGCCATCGTTGACCACCAAAACGTCGGTGCCGACAGCGACAACGGCATCCAAAACCTCGTTGAGAGTTCGGGCTTCATTGAAAACGGGGATGGCGGTCAATATTTTTTGCATTATTTTTCTCTGCGAGCGTTCTGACCATCTTATACACGGCAATAGGGGTGGGCAACCGCAAACCCACTCGAAAGTTCACAGCCAATGACGTGGGCAGCTTTCCTGCGTGCTTGCCCAAACCTCACAGTTGGCAAATCTTTGTTGCAGAATTTGAGCCAATCGCTCGACGCCAAACCGTTCGCTCGCATAATGCCCGACTTGAACCAAAGCGATTCCGTAGGCTGTCGCTTCGAGGATCGTGTGAAATGTCGCTTCGCCAGTCACCAAGCAATCGCAGCCCTGACGTCGTGCCGTCGAAAGAAACGACCCGCCACTGCCACATGCGATCCCAACCCGCTGAACCGAGTGTTCCGCTGAAAAGTTGGCCTCGACTTTTTCGCAGTTTAGTTCGGCGCGCAGGATTGCGGCTACATCCGCCAAAGTCCGTTTCTCAGGAAACATCCCAACACGGCCCGAACCCAGATCGGGCAACTCAACGTGCGGCGTTAGCGGGGCGACTTCCTGCAACCCCAAAATTTTTGCCAATGCGGCATTGATCCCCTGCTCGGCGGAATCGAAAGCCGTGTGAGGGCTGTAAACAGAAATTTTCGCCCCCGCTAATTCCCAAACCAAGCGACTCGCTATCTCCTCCGTGGTGATTCGCTGAAGAGGACGAAAGGGGAGGGGATGATGCGTCACAATCAAACCCGCTTGGGATTCAATCGCTTCGCTAGCCGACTCCGGTGTGATCGTCAGACAAGTCATCACGCGGTCAATCGTCCGACCGGGGTCCCCCAAAATCAACCCTACGTTATCCCAGGACTCCGCCAAATCGCGTGGCGCGAACGAATCCAAAAAGCTACCGATTTCCCCTACCGTCGCCACTCGCCTTCTCCCGTCTCGATATCGACTGAAACCACATTCCGTTCAATTTCCTTGAAGGTTACGATTGTTTCCATCTTATCCGATTGGAGGCCAATCGGAAATCAAATACAGCATTGCAGTGCGAGGCAATCATCAAATCATTTTGGCAACTCACCAAAACACTCGGAAACTCGTCGATCAATCTCGGCAAATAACTCCCGGGTTCGACTCCCTCCAACCCCTCCAAACTCGGTTTGGAATTCTTTGGTGGTAAGGCCTTCGGGAAGTCCCTCGATACTGGGGAGGGGGAATCCTAGCTGCTTACTTTCGCTAATCATCTTTTGCACAAGACGAGCGGTCTCGGCGTCTCGTGTGGCTAAGTTCGCCAAGTGGATACCATATTTATTGGCAGCCATGTCCACAAAAGAAAATCCGGAACCACCCGGAGCAGAGTCCGCGATTTCCTTGGCGATACCAACCGCCAACGCTCGGGTCGAATCTGACAGAACCGTCAGCGCAGCGCTGACTGCAAAATGCCTGGTCAGATCATTGCGACCGTGCATCGTGATCCGACGACGTAGTTCCTCACGTTGTTTTTTTCTTTCGGGGTCAAGCTCGAATCGCCCGACCTTGGCCACCGCATCGTCACCCATGATCACGCCCAGAGCCAGGATCGCCGCCTTGTTGGCCATGATCGGGTCGTTCCCCAGAGAGTTATCTCCCGCGTAGGCAAAAGCCAATCTCAACAGTTGGGCAAATGCTTCGTCGCCGGTGGTGATTTCGTCGGCCTTGTCAAGCAGATGCAATCCTGTGGCATAAGCCATTTCTTCCAAGTCTGGTCGGACTCTGGTCGCGGTGCCCCACGCGAACGAAGATACGCCAAAAATGACCAAAGAAGCCATTACGATTTTGCTTGGCAGGTTAGCCTGCCCCCCCAAGGCATGGAAAAACGAAACAAACATCATCATTTGACACTGAGCAAGGAACGGGGAAAATTCAAAATCGAGCTACTTAACGGCGATTATCAACAGCGGTGGCCCGATCAAAGCCTCGACATGGTTCCATCATACCACTTGTCCGAAACTAAAAGCCTATCCTAGAAACCCAATTGCGAGAAATGCGGTGTAAACGAAAGAGAACTTTAACAAGGCCAGATAATTTTGGGGATTTTTTTCCACGGAACAAGCAGCCAGTCCACGGAATTGTCGACAAAGATGATCACCAGATCGAAAGCTGGAGCCACTCACCTCCTCGTTACACAGCTTTCGTTTTACGGAGACTGGATAACAGGTCGGGGCACTCGTTGCGCTTTGAATACCACTGGAGAGGTTATGGGGTGTTTGGTCTGGCTTGATTTTTACTGCTCTACAATTCTCGAATGTGTAATGGATCATCAATGATCTTTATCAAACGGATGCAGGCTGAGTTCAATGATGCAAACCATGAATTTACAATAAAATCAAGAAAAGGCGATTCCGGGACCACTTGAGGCTCAGTAATCGCCACGCAATGTCAACGGTGCAATCCAAAATACTTCTCACTGATCGTCTTACCAGCAACGTCCTCAAATACGCCGACTTTTTCGGGTGCGGCTGTCGAGACCTTCTTGCGACGGCAAATCTAGATTCGTACTGACAACCTCGTAACTGCATAGGCAATTGTGCGCGACTCGGTTGCCCTGGTGAAACTCGAAGGGCTCGCCGCGCACGTCGAGAGTGCCAATCGGCGAGCCCATCCGAATATCGATCAAAGCCAATGATCCCACTAAATTGCGTTTGATTGAGGCTGGATAAAGAGCACTGCTAAATTCCTCAGAATCGCATCATACTCATTTAACGGCCTCGATGTCGGGCAATTTCCAGGACTTGTCGAAGAGCGCTGGCAGCGGACCGTAGAAGCGGAACAGGACCTCGAATTCCCCCTTGGAATCGGTGGGGGTCCAGTTTGCCTCTTTGCCTGCCGGAGCTTGGGGGCCGAAGTACAGGTCGACCGAGCCGTCCGCGTTGACCTGCAGACCCGGGCTCTGCGAGGAACGAGCGGCATGAGACATTTCGCGAATCAAAGCATGAGACTCTCGATCGTATAGCGTTGCCGACCAGTACTGGCGGACCGGAGCATTGGCCGGAACGTTCAGCCGATAGGTCTTGCTACCGTCTTTATCCTCCAATGCCATCAGGTAGAACTGGCCTTCCCCCATCCGTTTGGGCAAGAAGAAGATGAACGATAGCAACAGGCCGCGATCTTCGATCGGGTAGAAGTTGGGATCCGCAAACTGTTCCTGGGCCGCTTGGAAGACACGCCCCATTCGCTCGGGAAACGACCATTTGCTACCCGGTGTAAAAGGGCCTCGGGTGACCAATTCGTAGTACTGCCCTTCGATGTATGCATGCGCCCGCTTCGCGGCCTCGTTGAGAGCCTTGGTCATTGCGGTATCAGGGGCAAATGGCTTGCCCTTTTCGATACCCAAAGTCTTGAGTGTGTCGATCATGACGCGGTCGCGTTCCAGCCACGGCTCGTGCTGAACAACCCGATCCAGCGACTCGAAAAAGCGGATGTCGTAGGGAATCGTCGCATCATAAAGGACACCGGCCGCGTCCACGTAAACCGTCGGCGGCGGATTGTTTGCTTGCGACAAGGGATAAATCTTGATCTGCTTGCCGTAAGCAACCGCCTTTTTCAGATCCTCGTCGCTGCCGCTTTGGCGGATCGACCGAAGCAGCGCATAACCCTTGTACGTCTGCGACCGCAAAACGAGATAGCCGTCGGGCACTTTTTCCGCATAACCGGGAGGTAGGATCAGGTATTTGCCACCCTGGCCTTTGTCTGCGCCGGCGGGACCGACATCTTCCAGCGGCGTCTGCCAAGCGTCCATGATCGTCCCGACGATAGCGCCACCTTCCGCCCGTGGAAACTCCATCACGACTGGCCCGACCTCTTTGGTATCGAAGTAGGGCGTGAGATAGATCACGTCGGTGTTGGGGGTGAGGGTCTGGTTCTTCCAGTCGAGCAGTTGCGACCAATAGAGCATCTGGTTGTCGCGGCCTTTGGTCTCGCGAAGCATCGCCTGGTACATCAGATCGCGGTTGACTGCCGGCATGCCCCAGATCACGGCCTCGATGGCGCGATGCTGCAGGACTTGTTGCTGGAGATCCGAAAACGACCCAGACGCGGTCGTTTGGGACGGTGAATCACCGCGACCCTGGGCATGGGCATGCGAAGGGAGCAGGCCTACGAGGCAGGCTCCGAGCAACACAGTTGCAACGGAAAAACAAGCTACTGAAATTCTCGAGTTCATCGTTCTCTCTCTTATTGCTGTTAGGGCTAGTTACCGATTTATCAAGTTAAGTCAGGCGTTGGCATCAAGCTTCCTTCCTGATTCTGAATCTACTTCCTTAGGATCATCTGGCGAGTCCCATCGCCGCTTTGGCTCGCCGAATCTGTTCCTCGTCTTCCGCGGTGAGCTGGGATTCGCCCAGTCGTACGAGGACCCGATTTAGTTCGCCCGTAAAGCGAAAGGGAACCGTGTAATCCTGGCTGACCGGTGTCCCCGTGTCTTCGCCGATGTCGAGCGTCTCGTCCAGCGACACGCGGAATGGAATCGTCCGTTCGATGCGGCCCTCGGCGATCGGCTTGTCGTCGACCGAGATGGTCACTTTCCCGCCCTTGCCGACGCCGCCACCATCGTAATCGAACGAAACCAACAACGCAAAGCGACCAGGGCCGAGACTTTCTTTGGCCTGCACCGAAGCCGAAAAAACGCCCACGGTGTTGTAGAGAAAAGTCGGCTTGCCCTCAAGCAGGCACAGAGCCCAGCCGCCAAATCGTCCGCCTTGCGTGACGATCACACCATCGGCTCCGTCCACGGGAACTTCAATGTCCGCAGCAATCTTAAAGGATTTGTTCTTGATGTCAGGCGCGGAGCCTTCCGGAATGCGGGTTTGGTCCGCATAGTAGGTGAAGACCGAACGCCCTCGCGTGGGACTGGGTCGAAGCCTGACGTCCATTCGTTCCACGCGACTGTTGTCGATCGGCAACACGTTGTATTTGGCGGCTTCGATCCAGAACAAGTCCTGGAGTTCGCGCAGCTTGCCGGGCTCCCGATCGGCCAAATTCACCGACTGGCTGAAATCTTCGGCCACATGATACAGTTCCCATTGGTAATCATCGATGTCGATCGCATTCCAGACGCTGACCCAGGGCGCGACCGGCGGTGTGGTACAGGCGACCCAGCCTTCGTTATAGATCGCGCGATTGGCGGCCATTTCGAAGTACTGTGTCCGCCGCTGTGAAGGTGCCGCAGGGTCGTCGAAGGAGTACAGCATGCTCACGCCTTCGACTGGTTTCTGCGGCACCCCATTGAGCACTGATGGCGTTTGCACCCCGACCGCTTCCAGGATTGTCGGTGCGATGTCGATCACGTGGTGAAACTGGGTACGGATACCACCTTTGTCCTTGATCCGCGCGGGCCACGAAATGACCAAACCGTTGCGTGTCCCACCGAAGTGGGAAGCGACCTGTTTGGTCCATTGCAAAGGCGTATTCATGGCATGAGCCCAGCCGATCGGATAATGATTGAAGGTTGAGGCCGAACCCAACTCGTCCATCCGCTTCAGGACTTCGTTGAAGTCTTCGGGGATGCCGTTGAAGAAGGTCATCTCGTTGAGCAAACCATTGAATCCTCCTTCGGCACTGGCTCCGTTATCGCCCTGAATGTAGATCACCAACGTATTGTCCAATTGGCCCAGATCGTCGATCGCGTCCAGGATCCGCCCCATCTGATGGTCCGCATACGCCAGTGCCGCGGCATAGACCTCCATCATGCGGGCGTAAAGTTTCTTCTGATCGGCGTCCAGCGAGTCCCACGCCGGAATCTCCTGGGGACGCGGCGTCAGCTTGGCGTTGGCGGGAATGATCCCCATTCGCTGCTGTCGGGCGAAGGTTTCCTGGCGTACCTTGTCCCAGCCTTGATCAAATTTTCCTTTGAACTTCGCGATCCAGTCTTTGGGCGCATGGTGGGGCGCGTGGGCCGTCCCAGGTGCATAGTATTGCAACCACGGTTTCTCAGGCGCGACCGAGCTGAGCATGCGGATCCGATTGATGCAATGGTCGGCCATGTCTTTTTCGAAGAAATAGTCCGGCACATCGTGCGGCGGTTCGATCGGCTTGGTGTTCTCATAGAGGGCCGGTTCCCACTGGTTGGTATCACCCCCGATAAAGCCGTAGAAGTATTCGAAGCCTAGACCGGTGGGCCACAAGTCGAACGGTCCCGCTTGGCTGGAATGCCAATCCGGCACATTATGATTCTTGCCGTACCAGGCCGTGTTGTAGCCATTCTGCTTCAGGACTTCGGCAAAGGTCCCGCAACTCTTGGGCATCAACGTGTTGTAGCCAGGAAAACCGGTGCCCAGTTCCATGATCACGCCCGAGGCGGCCGAATGGTGGTTGCGACCGGATAGGAGCGCAGCCCGCGTGGGCGAACAAAGGGCCGTCGTGTGAAACTGAGTATAGCGGAGCCCGTTTTTGGCCAGCCGGTCAAAGGTCTCCGTGGGAATGGGACCACCGAACGGACTGGTGGCTGAAAAGCCCACGTCATCGGTCAGAATCACCAGGATATTCGGAGCTCCCGGGGGCGCCACGACTTCATGCGGAAAATCCGGCGTGGATTCGGAGGCTCGCCGAGAAATCCGTCCACCGAACGGTACTTCGGGGCGAGGCAAAACGGGGGCCACTTGGGGTGCCGACGCCTTTGCATCCTGTTGCTGGGCCTGGACGGCCTTCGGTGACATCGCGAGGTGCCAAGCCATCGGAGTGCCGACCAGCATTAGTAACAGGCATAGAGTTTTTTTGTACTTGTTCATAGGTTTCTCAAAAAATTTAAGGTTGATTTTCAGTTGCTTATTTTTTCATCAAAGGCTGATTCGGAGAGATATCGATGGCAACCTCCTTGATCTCACCCGTAAATGCGAACGGGGCCTGGTCGTGATAATCGTGCGAAACAACGGCTCCGAGATCGGTGCCGATGTCCAGTGTTTCGGTTGCGGAGAATCGTCCGAACGCGACGTTGGGGATCTCTCCCTGACCAACGACCTTGTCATTGACCAGAAGTCTGACCGTGCCGCCGGTCGTTTCTCCGAATTGCTGGAATGGCTTCTGCTCGTATTCCATCACGACTTCGACATCACCGGACGGCAGTGTCTCGCGGGAAACGACTTTGTAGACCTGTTGGCCAAAGAAGTTGTAGTGGTAGTGCAGCCGGCCATCCATGACGAACAACGAGTAACCCGCCGTGGTGCCCCCAGTCGCGGTGATGACTCCCTCGCAGCCTTGCTTCGGTATGGTGATGTTCGCCGTGATCTTGTGGGACCGCTGATAGATAGGAGGAGCACTGCCTTCAGGAATCCGTGTGGTGCCGGGCGCGTAGCGAAAATGGGTACGGCCCTTGATCACCGACGGACGCTCCGGATTGACGGCCCGCTCGACAAAACGGTCGTCCAGCGGGTAAACCCCAAACTTCTCCGCCTCAGCCGCGAAAACTTTTTTCAGCTCCTCGAGCTTTTGCGGATGCTTCGTCGCCAAATCCACGGCCTGAGAAAAATCGTCTTCGACGTGGTACAGCTCCCAAGTGTTGTTCTCGAAGCCGATCGATCCAGTCAACTCCCAGGGGACACCGTGAAACGACGCGGCCACCCAGCCATCGTGATAGATCGCGCGATGACCGCCTGTTTCGAAGTACTGAGTGGTGCGCTGTCCCTGCGCACTGCCGTCGTCGAAAGTGTAGCTCATATCGACCCCGGCAATCGGCATTTGGGCAAAACCGTCCACATGCGTCGGCGCCGTCACGCCGGCCGCTTGGTAAATCGTGGGGACAACGTCAATCACATGATGAAATTGTGTGCGGACGGCTCCCATGTCCTTGATACGCTTGGGCCAAGAGATGACCGTCCCGTTGCGGGTACCGCCGAAGTGCGATGGCACGCGTTTTGTCCATTGGAAGGGCGAAGACCCAGCCCACCGGGTAATGGGGGTCCGTTTCCGGCCCTCCCAGTTTGTCGATCAAAGGCAACTGCGCCTCGACCGAATCGTTGACGCCGTTCATGGTCATCATGCTGTTGCGGGTGCCTGTCAGCGTTCCTTCAGCACTGGGGCCGTTGTCGCCAGCCACATAGATGATCATGGTATTGTCGCCGTCAGGCAACTGTTGCACCGTGTCGATCAGTCTTCCGACATGGTGGTCGGTGTGAGCCAAAAAGGCCGCGTAGATCTCCATGTGCCGCGCGTAGAGTCGCCGTTGATCGGCGGACAGGGAATCCCAGCCGGGAATTTGTTTTGGTCGCGGCGTGAGCAACGTGTTTGGCGGGACCACTCCCAACTTCTTCTGCCGCTCAATGGTCTCGCTGCGAACCGCATCCCAACCCTGATCGAACTGGCCTTTGAATTTGGCAATCCACTCTTCCGGCACATGCAGCGGCGAGTGGGCCGCGCCGGTCGAAAAGTACATAAAATAGGGCTTGTCGGGAGCGATCGATTGTTGGCGATTGAGCCAAGCGATCGCGTCATCCACCAGATCCTCCGTCAGGTGATAGCCCTGCTCGGGTTTCTTTCCAGGTTCCACCGGCAGTTCATTGCGAAACAGTTGCGGCTCCCATTGGCTGGTTTCGCCTCCCTGGAAGCCGTAAAAGTACTCGAACCCCAGACCGGAGGGCCAACGATGGAAAGGGCCGATGGGTGAGGTTTCCCAGTCGGGAGTGTTATGCCACTTGCCCCAGACCCCGGTGCTGTAGCCGTTCTCCTTCAACACCCGCGCTACACTGGCCGCTTCGCGTGGCCAAACACCATGGTAGCCAGGGAAACCCGTCGAAAGTTCGGTGATCGTGCCGGTGCCGACCTGATGGTGATTCCGCCCGGTCAGCAAGGCGATGCGAGTTGGTGAACAGATACCAACGGTGTGAAACCGAGTGTACCGCAAACCTTGGCGGGCGAGTTGGTCGAGTTTCGGGGTCGGAATCGGACCACCGAAAGTGGAGGGATGCCCAAATCCAACTTCATCCAACAGAATCACGACGACATTGGGAGCGCCTGGCGGAGCTTGCAGGGGCTGCGGAAAGTCTTGTTGCGAGTCGTTGAACGTCTTGCCGATCTTGCCCTGGAATGCCTGGTCCGGCTTTGGCAGTCGCAGTCCATCGGCAGCAGCCTGTCCGGGCTTCGAGTCTTGCGCCGACAGGCGACCCTGCTGGTCATGCGAGAGCATGCACAAGACAAAACTCACTAATCCAGCCAAGCCAGTCAAAAATGACATACTTGTCGTCATAACTTCACCCTGATCAAAGAAAAAAAATCTGGAAATGCACGCACTTGAAGCATGGAACAATTTTTTTAATTCATCCGTACGACATCGGGCAACTGCCAGCTACGATCGAAGTAGGCTTCGGTCGGGGCGTAGAGGCGGAAGTAGGCGAACCAGCCGCGGCCGGGGACCGTCGGTATCCAGTTCTTCTCCTTTCCTTTGGGTGCCTCCGGACCGAAGTACAGGTCCACGGAACCGTCTTCGTTCTTGACCAAGTCTTTGCGGGAATCCAGACCGGCGATGTCTTGCTTCGTCTCGATGAAGCTGCGGGTTTCAACGTCGTACAGCGTCATCGCCCAGAACTGCTTGGCTGGGGCGTTGGCCGGGACGCGGAGGGTGTAGTTGTTGCCGCCCTGCAGCCACTGTCCGTCTTTGTCCTTTTGAACGCCCCAGTAGGTTTGCCCCACACCGACGCGCGGCTTGGTCATCCCTTCGGTCAGCGTGACCGCCTCGTAGAACCAACCCGTACGTTCATCGAGGGCCGTGTGGTGCTCGGTCTCTTGACTGGCCTCCAGGAGAACGGCCTCCTTCCACTGGCGGTCAGGCCAAATTCTGGCTTCCTTCTGGCGTTTGGCGTAGCTCTGCGCCCGAGACATCGCCTCGCCGACCACCGCCCCTTGTTCCAGGATCTTCCTCTGCCGCGCATCGGGCTCGAACTTTTTCCCTTTTTCGATACCTAGCGGCTTGAGCATGGCCACCATCATCCGATCGCGCTCATGAACCGGCTCTTCGTTGAGCATCTTGGCAAGCAGCGACCAGTACTCCATGCCATTTTCGGGCCAGCCAGTCCACCTTTTCTCTTCTGCGGGGATCATCCGCGACTTGCGAGGGTTGTCGCGCTGGGCAAACGGATAGGCTTGATACGAATTTTTTTTAAGCGATCGGCTTCGATCGGGTCGGTGCTCAGAATCCGCAAGCCTGGGAAGACATTGCTGGTCGGAGACTCGAAGATCCGATAGCCTTCGGCACCTGCGGGTGCTTTTTGGCCCGGGGGCAGGATCAAGTATTTGCCCCCTTCGCCCTTGTCGGGGCCACTCAAACCCATGTCGGTGATCGTACGCTGCCACATGTCGAGGATACCGCCGGCCGTCGCCCCCTTCGGATAGTCAATCACCATCGGCCCGGTCCGCTCCAGGTTCCAAAAGCCGATCAAATAGGTCGTGGTGTCGTTCGGGGTGAGCATCCCCAGCTTGTCCCGCGTGCTGGCCATCTGCACAAGATCGCCATCCTGCTGGCCGAACACCGTCTCGTGCTGCTGCTGCCATTTGGCGAAAGAGACGATCGGGATGGCCCACATGTAGCACTGCACGGCCCGCTGGAAGTCCATCTCGTCATACAGCTTGGCGACGGTCGCATCGGACGGGTACCCTCCTTCGAATTCCAGAGATCCAATCCGTGAATCCAAAACTCCTGAGGTCGGCAATGCTTGCCTAGCGGAAGTTTGAGCGTGGCCTTGACTCACCATAACAAAAGCCGTCATGAAACACAGAAACTTTATCAAAGTCGAATCAAACATTCATAAATTCCCTGAGCAAGAAAAGAAACTGTAAACCCGTAAGCAAAAAAAGTTTCGTTGCCTTGCAGCCTGCGGGAGTTTGTGAAAAATCTTCAACCGTTCAGCACCCGACATGCTGCCCTCTAACGCGGCCGCTCCGCCGATTCGGGGCTAGCTGGGCTTTTTCGATCAGAATACCGTGCCCGAACCAACGACCTGCGGCTGATTAAGCTGTTAGCGCGTTTACCGATCCTATACTCAAAAAATTGCCGAGCTACGTATTTTCGGCCAGCTGGGAAAGTTCTTTGTTGTTTTGGAATTCTGCCCGAGTCGCCTTGTTTTCAAAGGATGGGAAACCCAAAGGTTTGAAGAGCTCCACTGGCTGGATTCAGCAAGTCGCAGAACTAGACGTTCATCGGTATCGAAACGTTTATTGGGGACTGATGAGACCAAAGCGGATGGCCTGGATTACGAGCCCTGCCGTAGAGTTGACTTGTAGAATTTTTTTGAGTGAAGCTTTGTGGTTTTCGGCGGTTCGTTTGGAGATAAACAGGACGCCCGCGACTTCTTTGGCTGAGTAACCCTCACCAAATAACCTCAGTACCTCTAATTGCCTAGCCGTCAGGTGCGGGACAGACTCGGAACTTTCAGTTATGGTTTGGTGAATCTCTTCCGTGTTTTTGGTAAGCTCGGGTGCGATGTAGCGTTGGCCATCCCTGACGAGCTGGAATGCGCGAAGCAGTTCGTCAAGCGGACTTTGCTTTAAAATCACCGCGGAAATTCCAGCGGCGATCGCGCGTGCTGCCCGGTCAGGATCGACATGCATTGTCAAGATTGCGAATTTAGTGGGGAGCCCGTGATGAAGAATTCTTCGCATGACTTTTAAACCCGACTCATGCCGCAAAAACAACTCCGTTGTGATGATTTCGGGTTGGAATTGTTCCGTAGACTCCCAGAGTTGTTGACCGTCTGCCATGATTCCGCGAATTTCGAACGTTGGCCCCAGCACCTGTTTTAGACCTTCAGCAATTAACGGGTGATCGTCAGCGACGAGGACTCTGGTACACTTCATCATGTTCGACGTTTAAACCCGAATGGGGGACTAATGCTATATGGAACGGCGATCCAGCGAGCACGTCAACGCTGTTTTAGGACCCCCAAAACTCGCGTGAATCACGCGGTTGACGGGCCTGTAGTGATAAAAAGTCAGTTGTATCCCGCAAGAGTTTTCCGTCTACGTAGTTTCGGCCACTGCTGAAGGAAGTTAAACTGAATACGTTGCACGGCGTTTGCAAAACACTCTGTTTGGTGGGCTGAGAAAATGACCTTGTTGACTTTCAAAGAGTACGAAGCTTTCACCGAGTCGATCGGAGAAGCCGCTTTGACGATGCGGCTCACAGCGATCGAAGAAAAGAAATGGACTATGCAATATGCCGCTGCCGGAACTCTGCGCCTGCAAAAAGGGTTTGAGGGAGGAGGCAGTATTGCTGAGGGGGCAACCATGACCGACGGTTGGGTTTTTTACCACCAAACTCTTCCAGTCCAAACGAACGGACAGAACGCCACGTCGAACGATATTTTCGCCGCTCCGCCTGGAACTGAATTTTGTTTGGCTTGCCATCGTCTCCACGAGTGGCTGACCATCTTTATCCCCACGCCTCTTTTGTTTTCGACTGAAGTGGATTTAGAGTTTGCTGCGTCTGCCAAGCCGCTGCTGCTAAAACCGCCGCCGCCGTGCACTGAGAAATTTACGGGGCTGGCTCACCGCTTTTTGACCATCGTCGAATCATAACCTCAACTTTTGAGTTCTCCTGAAGCCTTGGACTCCTTTCAAAAGGAGTGTCTGGAAGCACTCAGAGAAGTCTTTGCCAAGAATCAAAATTCCACCAACCGTCATTTCAATCGTTGGCGAAGCCAAGCGAAGTTGGCAGAGCAGTTAGCCCAAGGCGATTTTGATGAAGCGAGAACCGTTGCTGAATTGGCGTTAGAAAGTGGTGTTCCGGAACGTACGCTGCGAACCGCCTTTCAGCGTTACTATGGTCTTGCGCCCAACGAGTACTTGCGCGTAATCAGACTACATAGCGCCCAACAACTCTTATTATCAAGTTGTCCAGACCAAACGACCGTCACGCAGGTCGCCTTCGAGTTAGGATTTTGGGATCTCGGAAGATTTGCCCAAGCCTATCGCAAACTGTTCGGGGAACTTCCCTCGGCGACTTTGCGGAGGCCTGTAGGGAAGTCATAAATGGGTAACCACAACAATATGGGGCGACCGTTTTCGAGTCCTTAGAGGATAATATTCAGCCGAATACCGGCAACAATTGCGTCGTCCCCGTCGGTCAACCCTCCCAACATTCCGCGTACCCATTGAATGTCGGGCGTTAACTCCATCGAGGGCGTCAGTTTGTAGCGGTAGTACATTTCGATATTTTGGGCGTCGCGGGGACCAAATAGGGCTTGCGGAATCGGGCCAAACTCGGTGGAAGTGGCCGTGTAGGCATAGCCGATCCCAAACCGATCGCCTTTGCCGCGGCGGCTGAAGAGCGGACTATCGCCGCCAAACCCTGCGCTGACATGCCATGAGCCCCAGTTTGGGTTCCCTGACCCATCGTCGGCGATACTGGCTCGCCCGAAAAAGCCCCAGCCTTCTGTTTTGCCTTTGGCGTCGGAAGGACCGTAGGTTACCAAATATTGATCGAAGCCGTAGAAGATGGCGTATGACTCCGAGCGTTGAAGAAACTAAGGAGTTCCCGGTGGTGCTGGGGGGTACGGGTATTGTGGGGGAAGCGTCGCAAACGCCAAGTCAATCTGATCGACGTTCTTGTAAAAGCCGCCCAGGTGATGCTCGCCCGGCATGCCGTAGAAATTTGTATTGACCTTAACTTGGCCGAAGATCGTTGCGCCGTTTTCAAATAACGAACCGAAATCCATGAACTCTGTACTGCGATCCACCCCGTCCATCACGGAGAGGCTGATGTTACCCCAAGTCTGCGGCATCACTGCAGCGACAACAAACGTGGAAAATGGAATATTGGGAAACATCAGCGGACTGCCAATGAACGTCTGGTTCAGAAATTGGTCGCTACCATCCCCACCCGCAAAGATATTGTTGTCCGCAATCCCGATCGTCCGCGTCTTGCCAATGGATAAAATGAACTGCTCTGACAGGGGTTGCACGAACATAAAGTTTGTGAGAAATAGGCTTCCGCTGGCGTCCATATCAATGGGCATCATTGCATTGAAGACGGGCGCTGAGAAGGCACCGGTTTCCAGCGATACGTTTCCAAAACGCCCCCAGACGTTCTCTGTCGTCACGATAAATTTACTGTGAGGCAGGCCGCCGAATTTGTCCAGGCTGACTAGGAAATCGTGCCGAGAATTCCCGGTGTACTCGAACGTATCACCACCGGCAATACCGAGGGCAGCGAATTGGGGGGGAACAGGTGGATTGACTCCACCTCCGACGCCAAAGAAAAACTGAGTTAATCGCCCTCGGTAGACGATGCCGTTTTCTCGAAGCGCGGTTCGCCTTCCTCCCCAGTCACCCAAAAAATTGGGGCGGCAAAATAGGCCTTGGTTCGCAGCAGGTGATTGCGGCGGTTGAGCAAAAGCAGATGCTTGGGCTTGATCAGAGATCGTGGCCGAAACTCCGGGTGAGTCCGCGTCCCGGCCGACTGCCTGCTCATTAGTTGCGGCGTCCCTGCCTTGCCCGCGTTCATACCCATATTCTTGAATCCAATCTGGTAAGTCCCCGGCTGGATAAGTCGTGTCTTGCCCAGAAGCCGATCCAAGCCCCCATAGGCCGATCAGAAAAAGCGTAAGCCAGTTGGCCGAAGTTGAACGGGTCATAGTTCATCTGTCCTTGAAACGGTTGGGAACTTGAATATGAGTGAAACATCGGCGGGATGCGCCCAGGCTGATGGTCATCTTTTGATAACGTTCATGGTCGCGTCCATCTGGAAGCCACTGAGAAGATCTCAGATGTTGGCCCCCACTCATTGCCGACGATCGGAGATTTTTGGAGAATTCCATCTACGGTCCCGCCCGTTGGGGACCTTTTCGTCTCCGGCAAAACAATCGTGACTTTCCGCAAAACTCTGTGATTTTGTATCGGTTATCACACTCGCCCGGATTAAAGATATCGAGGATTCAGGGCAAAACTGCGATTTTTACTCAAGCTCTGCCGCATTTGTTTCTTCACACTTCAAATGCCAACGTTTGATTATCCCCGCGTGGTACGGGAACAGGGTTTCAAATCTGATCGCCTCCGAGTTGTTTTTTGCGGCGTTTTATGTGCTACTCCAATTCTGGAAGGGACCCGCAAACGGGCTGAGTATTTTTGCTTACTTGTGTAGCCCGTTACTAGGGAAGATACTCAACAATTCAAAACCGACTCGGGAGTGGTTTTGCAGTCAGCAGCGAGCTAGCCCTTCAGTCGCACGGCTAAGTCTTTTCACTTGCTGACGGATTTCATGTCCAACTACTGATAAGGAAAAAAAATGCTTACGAACAAATTTGTTTTCCGTCTTGACCATTTAAAATGGCTGCGGATCATGGCCATGGCAATTCTGTGTGGATTGTTATTGCCGATGGCGGAGGGAATGGCTCAAAGCAAAAAGAAGCCCAATATCCTAGTGATTTGGGGGGATGATGTCGGGGTTCACAACATCAGTGCTTACAACCACGGCATTATGGGATATAAAACTCCCAACATCGATCGCATCGCTCGCGAAGGTGCAATGTTTACTGACGCCTATGCTCAACAAAGTTGCACGGCGGGTCGAGCATCATTCATTTTAGGACAACATCCCTTCCGCACGGGCTTGCTCACGATTGGAATGCCTGGAAGTGATCACGGTGCACCCGATTGGGCGCCAACCATCGCCGACCTGCTGAAAGAGCAGGGCTATACTTCGGGCCAGTTTGGAAAGAACCATTTGGGGGATCGTGACAAGCACCTCCCTACGGCCCACGGGTTTGACGAGTTCTTCGGCAATTTGTATCACCTAAATGCGGAAGAGGAACCAGAAACTTACTACTACCCCAAAGACCCAGAGTTTCGCAAACGCTTTGGGCCACGCGGAGTCATTCGTTCTTACTCCGATGGGCGGATTCAAGACACAGGACCGCTGAATCGAAAACGCATGGAGACCGCCGACGAAGAGTTCGCTGGTGCTGCATTGGACTTCATCGAGCGAGCGCACAAAGCCGACAAGCCGTTCTTTGTGTGGATGAGCACGACGCGGATGCACGTTTGGACCCGTTTGAAAAAAGAAGCCGAAGGCCGCACAGGAATTGGACTCTATCCCGATGGAATGGTCGAGCATGACGACCATGTTGGTTTGTTCTTGGACAAACTGAAAGAACTAGGAATCGATGATAACACGATTGTGGTCTACAGCACCGATAACGGTGCCGAGACAGGCAGTTGGCCTGATGGTGGGATTACCCCATTCCATGGCGAAAAAGGCACGACTTGGGAGGGAGGCTTCCGTGTGCCTCAAGTCGTTCGCTGGCCCGGCGTCATCAAACCGGGAACGATTTACAACGAGATCATTTCTCACGAAGACTGGCTGCCGACGTTTTTGCATGCTGCCGGCGTGCCTAATGTCGTCGAGAAAGTCAAGCAAGGCTATCAAGCCAACGGTAAGACTTGGAAGGCGCACTTGGATGGACATGATTTCTTGCCGTTCTTCAAGGGCGAAGTCGAGAAATCACCCCGCGATACGATCTATTATTTCGGACAAGGCGGGGAACTGAATGCGGTTCGTTGGAATAACTGGAAAGTCCACTTTGCTATCGTCAAGGGAAACATCGCGACTGGGGAACGGATCGTTCCGAACTGGCCGGTTATTCATAACTTGCGAGCTGATCCCTATGAGATCATGCATGAGCATGGTGAGATGGGGTATCTGCGGTGGTATGCCGACAACATGTGGTTGTTTGTGCCGATTCAAGAAAAGCTCAAAGAGTTCTTTGCGTCGCTTCCACAGTACCCGTTCCAAGAGGGCGCCAGCCTGACGGCGGGTAACATCAACTACAACTCTTTGAAGGCGCGGGGCGCCATGGAGATGTTGAAAAAGCTGGAAGAGAATCTTCCGGTCGGTCGATAGTTCTAACGAACTAAAGTGATCTTGAGCCCCGTCAGATTTTGGCGGGGCTTTTTTGTGCATGAACATCCAAACTGGGTTACGGAAATCTAGCAATGGCCAAAAAACCGACTCTTGTAACGCCACATCTCGCGCATTTTCGCGCGCCACCACGGGATCGCTACGACGAGGGGAGAGCCCGGCGAGAAGCGGTTCCCCTCGAATGTCACGCCGAGGCCGCTAACGGCTCCAGTCGAAAGGATCCGCTTCAAATTCTCCAGCAACAGAATCTCGATCAAGGTCGTGTCGAGGAGTTGATCCCTTTGCGTTTTGGACGGATGAGCCTGAGTCCTTTCACGTATCTGCGAGGGGCGGCGGCGGTCCAGGCCAGCGATTTGGCATCCGGTCCAAGAACCGATTTGTGGGTCGAGTTGTGCGGCGATGCTCACCTCGGCAATTTTCGTTGGTTCCTTTCACCAGAGCGAAAACTGGTCTTTGATCTCAATGATTTTGATGAGACTCTTCCCGGCCCATTTGAGTGGGACGTCAAACGGTTGGCTGCCAGCGTCATGGTCGCCGCACGCATCAACGGATTTCCCAAAAAGAAATGTCACGCCGCCACCCGAGCGGCCCTCCAGCATTATCGCGAGGCCATGATCACCGCTTCAGAACTAAGTCCTTTGGACCTTTTCTATTATCGATTCCGAGCCGATGAGGCATTGAAGAAGGTGGCGCGACAAGGTGCCAAACATCGTCGATGGAAAGAAAACATCCTTGCCAAAGCGGCTCGCAAAAATAGTATGCGCGCTTTGAATGATTTGACGGAAGTGGTTGATGGGCATCGCATGATAATCGCCGATCCACCCCGAACATTGCGGATTGACGAAGAACTGGCGACGCGACAACTGGAAGAAATCACCCAGTTTTTTGAGTCCTACAAGCAGAGCCTTCCCTTGGATCGTCGAGTTCTCCTCGATCAATTTTGGTTGGTTGATGTCGCCAGAAAAGTGGTCGGGGTCGGGAGCGTTGGTACGCGTTGCCTAATCGTCCTGTTGGAGTCGAACGACGGGACCCCTTTGTTTCTCCAGTTCAAGCAGGCCACTAAGTCGGTTCTCGAACAATATCTTGGCCCTAGTGCCTTTGAGCAATCCGGCCAGCGAGTCGTCGAGGGGCAGCGTTTAATCCAAGCGACCAGCGACATGTTTTTGGGGTGGTCGCGATGGCAGGCCAACGACGGCCAGCCTGTCGACTTCTATTTCCGTCAACTTTGGGATGGCAAAGGCAAAATTTGTGTCGAGGAATTAAGCCCCTCGCGATTGGCGATTTTCGCGGGACTCTGCGGGAAGACATTGGCTTACGCTCACGCTCGCTCGGGAGACCCGATGATGATCCGAGGGTACATTGGCGAGGATGAGGGCTTTGACGACCTGTTGATTGAGTATGCGGATCGTTATGCGGATCGCACATGGGCGGACCACACCCAACTCGATGAAGCGATTCGAGACGGTAGCATTGAAGCGATTCGAGATCTTTAGGCAACGCAATCTGTTCAAAGAATCTCTCGGGTCAAAAAATCCACAGGCACATAGGGAAACAATGGTAGGTCAGGCTTGTGACTGCCACTTATTAAGATGTTCGTATTTTAGGGTAGGGGAAGCGCTGGTAGGCAGGTCCCTTACTCCCAGCTTAACAATCAAAGGGCCTGTAAATAATTTTGTGTCAGGCGGTTGATTTGATGATTTGATTAGTCTGTTAGTTTGGGCATCCGTTCTTCAAACATGATGGCGAAATGGTTTAGTGCTTGTTTCCAGTGGTGGATAGGCATCGTCCATTTTCGGGACGCCTCGTGAATTGCCATATACACCAGTTTCAAGGCTGATTCTTCGTTGGGATAAATCTTGCGATTGCGAGTAAACTTGCGAATCACGCTGTTGACCGACTCGATCGCGTTGGTCGTGTAAAT
Organism: Pirellulaceae bacterium; assembly: GCA_019636375.1. Classification (GTDB taxonomy): domain Bacteria; phylum Planctomycetota; class Planctomycetia; order Pirellulales; family Pirellulaceae; genus BJ22. The sequence continues at coordinate 104,083 of JAHBXS010000002.1, forward strand.
GGCTTTGCGGATCGCCGGGGGATAGTCAAACAACGTGATGATATCCGTCCACTTGGCACGCCACATCTTTGAAATCGTCGGATACTTGTCGTCCCAAGCTTGAGCGAATTCTTCTAAAGACGCTTCCGCTTCGGCCACCGTTGCCGATTGATAGATTTTCTTGAGACCCTTCGCCACTGCTTTGCTGTCTTCGGTGCTGACGTAACGCAACGCAGCTCGAACCAGGTGCACAATGCAGAGCTGAACTTGACAATCGGGATAGGCCGCGTGAACGGCCTCGGCGAATCCCGAGAGGCCATCAATGCACGCCACGAAGATATCGCTCAAGCCCCGATTGCGAAGATCCGTCAAACAGGACAACCAGAACTTGGCACCTTCGTTTTCGCTCAGCCACAGTCCCAGCAGTTCTTTGCGTCCTTGTAAATTGACGCCCAAAGCCACATAAATCGTGTGTTTGGTGACCCGGCCATTGGTACCACGGACATGAACGACGATGCCGTCGAAATACACAATCGGCCATACCGCTTCCAGCGGTCGGGTTCGCCAAGCCGAAACTTCTGTATCCAGATCGCTGGTGATTTCTGAGACCAGTGTAGGTGAAATGTCCACACCATAGAGGTCGCGCACGATCTCCTGGATGTCGCGAGTGGTCATGCCTTTGGCGTACAAGGCCAGTATCTTTTCATCGAAACCTTCCACGCGACGCTGGTGCTTGCCGATCAGTTGCGGCTCGAATGTGCCGTTACGATCACGGGGAGTTTCCAGCGGAATTTCGCCTAGTTCGCTTTGAACCTTTTTGCACGATCGACCGTTACGACGATTAGGAGTACGATTCTTTACCGACTGTGATTTCGAGCGGGCAGACCGTTTTTCGGCGCTCGGTGCAATGTCAGGTGCCTCCGTCGAATCCCCATCTTCACGAGGATTGTCGATGTCGACTCGTCCCAAGTGAACGTCCATTTCCGTATCAAGCATTCGCTCCATTGCCGACTTCATCATCAATCTCATCAGCGAATTGAGATCGCCAACCGTCTTTGCCTGACGGGCAAATTCGCCGGCAAGTCGTTCTGCTTCACCTTTTAAAGACGCATCCATGCTTCGATTCTCCTGTAAATTGAAACTGTCAAAAATACTAACTTTTGCTAGCTGACACAAGTTTCATTACAGGCCCCAATCAAAATGAATTTTTTATGTCACCGACAACTCGACCGCTCGCCGGATTTTTCGCTCAGACCGTAAAGCCTTTTTTTCTGGTCACTGGAGCAGGAACGGCACTGATTGGCCTGTATGCTTTTTGGCCGTCTTGGGCGATGCCCAATGTCGCACGCTTGCCTTACCTGCAAGAGTACACGATTATCATCCAGCACTGGGGAATCATGGTCTGCTTGATGGGTTTGGCCATGATGGGGGCTGCGGTGGTGCCGCAATGGCGGTTCCCCATTTTTTTGTACAGTGCCATCGAGAAAGCCTTTATGGTTTGGCTTGTTATCTCTAACGCACAGCAGCCGTTTGTGAGTGGCTTTTGGATTCCCTTTGCCCTCGATTCGACGGTCGTGCTCTACACCATCGGCTATTTTTTTGCATGTGGATTTGGTCAATCAACCCATCTGCCGTTCGACACTTAGAATCTGCCCGAATACCATTCGCCGCAAGTCGTTCGCCTTGGTCCTCCATGGTTCGCCGATAGGCTGATAGCGTTTATCGGGGTATTTAAGAGCCCGGTTGGCGACTGCCCTTGGATGTCTTCGGGAGAGTACTTTTGCTTATTGAGATAGGTTCAATCGGGTGTTTAAATTTTGGAATATCGAAGGAAGTCCAAGTGCCGGAGTCATCGGCTGATCTTTGGGAAGTGGATTGACGCTGGATCGTCGGGCTTGATTGAAACCAGAGTTTTGCCCTTGGCGGCTGAGGGTCGGTGCAAGTCACTTCTTAAATTCGTAGCATTTTCTGTTCTGGTAACGCGGGCATTTCCCGAAGTTGCATTGTTTTCCGGAGTTGATTGATGATCAAAACACGACTTTCACGTCGCGAAGTTCTGGCGAGTTCTTCGATTGGCGCTGCCGCTTTTTTGCTTTCGGCTAATTCAGTAGGGACGCCAGAAAAGAATAAGACGATCACGATTTTGCACACCAATGATCTCCATTCGAATTTGATTGGCATGGGGCCAGCGTTGGATTACTCGCCGTTTACGCTCAATGACGACACGACACGCGGCGGCTTCGCGCGATTGGCTACGATGATTGCTGAGAAACGGAAAGCCGGTGAAAGTCGCGGGACTGTACTGGTGTTGGATGGTGGCGATTACAGTATGGGGACGGCTTTTGGAGCCGCCATTCGCGAAACGGGAGCGGAGTTGCAATTGATGGCGCAGATGGGCTATGACGTCACGACCATTGGCAATCATGAGTATGATCTTGGACCCGATGGCATGGCGATGGGAATCGATGTCGCGTTTAAAGCGGGAAGAATTCCGGCTGTGGTGGCGTCGAATACTGATTTTTCAGCGAACGACGCCACGCTTTTCGACCTCCAACGACTCGCAAAAGAAGGGGTGATTCGTCGCCATCTGATTTTAGAACGGGGCGGCGTAAAATTTGGAATCTTTGGTTTGATCGGAAATCAGGCCGCTTTTTATGCGACTGGGGCCGGAGCGGTGCGGTTCGACGATCCCATCGAAACCGCCAAAGAAATGGTCAAACATCTTCGCGAGACAGAACACGTTGATGTCGTCATTTGTTTAAGTCATGGTGGCCTTGATCGAGGAACGGATGGGCAGTTTAACTCTGGCGAGGATGTGCAATTAGTGAAGACCGTACCGGGTATTGACGTTGTCATCGGAGGTCATACCCACACCGAATTGGCGGAGCCCTTAGTCGTCGACGGTCGTTCAGTGGTGGTCCAATCAGGCAAATACGGAGAAAACCTTGGCGAATTGGTCATCAACTGGGACGGCAAGAAGACACAGGTGGTTTCGTACAAATTGCATCCGGTTGATGACACGATTTTGGGTGATCGGTCGATTGAAGCCGAGATTGAAAAAATCAAAACAACCGTAACCGAAGTTGTTTTTGCGTCTCGGGGTTATCGCATTGATGAGTCTCTGGCTGTCGTCCCTCATGATCTTTCCAATGCCTTCACTGACATTGAGGCAGGTACCCTCCTCGCCAATTTGGTTACTGACTCTTTCCGCAGGGCCACGAAGGCTGACATCGGTTTCACAGCCAATGGGCTCATGCGGGCTCCGCTGGTCAAAGGGAAATCAGGAATACAGACGGTGTACGATGTGTTCGCGATGGCTCCGTTGGGTGATGGGATTGCGGATACCACGGCTGGTAGCGCATTGGTAACAGCGTATTTTACGGGGCATGAACTTAAGAAAATCTTGGAATTTTGCCTTTTGGACAACCCATCGCATCCTGGCGAATACTTCCCACGCGCCTCGGGAATGCGGTTCTATTACGATTTGTCGCGCGGCCAATTCGACGTTGTGACCGCCATTGAAATCGGCGATTTGGATCGTGGTTATCGGAAGATTGATATCACCGGCAACGACGATGCATTGTATAGCCTGACCTGCCCCCTGTACCTCGGCATGTTCATTGTTGCCATCCCGAAGTACACGAGGGGCAAGCTGACGCTCGTTCCCAAGAACAGACATGGCGAACCGCTTCAATCGCGTACCGAAGCCCTTGAAATGCCTCGCGGGAGTACGCCAGATTTGCTTCCGCCAAAGGGAACGATTGATCGAGAGAGTGTTGCGACGAGCTCCGACCTTGCTGGTATCCGCGAAATCAAGGAATGGCAGGCGATCATGGATTTCCTTCGGGAGCTGCCTCATCAAATCGGAGAGTTGCCAGTCATTCCGGTAGATGATCGGGCTGCGGAAACCAGAGCCTTCAGAACTTCCAAGTAAAAAATCGGGCTCTTAATCTTCAGGAGGTGGCCGGTTTGGGGGCTCCATGTTAAAGGGGCTTCACAAAGCATCAAAATCGGTGGACCAGTTGGTTCCCAAAAGCTAGGAACCTTTCCGTGAACCATTAGCTGTAAGGCGATAGCCACGGTTCTTTCAGGTCATCGGAAAGGCTCTAATACAAATTGCATTTCGAGATTTTTGAACCCTGTGAAAATCGTATCGTTGATCAAGGCCTTTTAAGATTTAACAGGGTTCTTGGGGGATGTCAGGTATTTTTACTCATTGTGAGTGGAGTCAGCTTGATTGATAATCCAGAGACAATTTCGGTAATGTGAGGCTGAGGGAAACGATTCTCCGAATGATTCCCTTCTAGTTTACAACAGCCTTTTTCTAAGTTAGGCAGGGACAATTTTTCTAGGAGTTCCGAGTATGTCTGTTTGTGTTCGGATTTTATCTTTAACCTCTCCGGGATGGACGGCGCGACTGCTGGCCGGCTTTGTTCTCCTAGGATTGGTAGGCAGCGTTGAAGTTGCTATGGCTCAAGCCAAGAAAAAACCAAATATCTTAGTGATTTGGGGGGACGATGTTGGGCAGACCAACATTAGTGCCTATTCGCGTGGCATGATGGGATATCAGACCCCGAATATCGATCGCATTGCCCGAGAAGGAATTTTGTTCACTGATTACTATGGTGAACAATCTTGTACGGCTGGCCGTTCGTCATTCATCATGGGCCAAAGTGTTTTCCGAACCGGATTGTCGAAGGTCGGCTTGCCGGGCGCCAAACAGGGTATGAACATTTTAGACCCGACAATTGCTGGGCTCCTTAAAGACCAAGGATATGCCACGGCACAATTTGGAAAAAATCATCTCGGTGATTTAGATGAGCATCTCCCAACCAACCATGGTTTTGATGAGTTTTTCGGCAATCTTTACCACTTAAATGCTGAGGAAGAGCCCGAGCATGAAGACTATCCGCGTGATCTTGTGTTTGCCGACGGTACCACGTTCCAACAACGATTTGGTCCTCGGGGAGTTATCAAATCCTATGCTGATGGTCGTGTGGAAGACACCGGGCCCTTGACTAAAAAGAGGATGGAAACCGTCGATGATGAGACGGTGGCCGCCGCCATTGACTACATCGAGCGGATGACTAAGGCGGGCAAGCCTTGGTTTGTGTGGTGGAGTGGAACGCGAATGCATTTTCGCACCTACGTTTCAGAAGAGAAAATGGCCTCGATCAAAAAGAAATATCCTAAGGCTGACGAGTATACCTGTGGCATGCTCGAACATGACATGCACATCGGCGAGTTTTTAGAGGTTTTGGATCGGCTAGGCATTGCTGACAATACGATCGTGCATTACTCGACTGACAACGGGCCACACATGAATACCTGGCCAGACGCCGCGTGGTCTCCATTCCGGGGTGAAAAGAACACCAACTGGGAAGGTGGTTTCCGTGTGCCCTGTGCTGTGCGTTGGCCGGGTGTGGTGACTCCTGGAAGTGTCAGCAACGGCATCGTCCACCACATGGATTGGTTGCCCACGTTTCTGGCAGCTGCTGGTAAGCCGGATATCAAAGAAAATCTACTGACGGGATATCGCTCGAACTCCCTCAATCGGAACTACAAGGTTTATCTCGATGGTTACAACCTAGTGGACCATTTGAAGGATCCCCAGGGAACCGAAAGCCCTCGAAAAGAGATTTTTTACTTTTCGGACGACGGAGATTTGACGGCCTTGCGATATGAAGAATGGAAGTTGATCTTTATGGAACAACGTGTGGAAGGGACTCTCCGTGCGTGGGCCGAGCCTTTTGTGCCGCTGCGCGTGCCCTTGGTGTTTCACTTGCGACGTGACCCCTACGAGCGGGCCAGCAAGACGTCAAATACTTATTACGATTGGTTGCTTGACCGAGCGTATCTGATGGTCCCTGCTCAATTTTATGTCGGTAAGTTTCTAGAGACGTTCCGCGAATACCCTCCCCGGCAAAAGGCCGCGAGTTTTTCGCTTGAAGACGTCATGAAGCAACTGACGTCACCCGGAGAACGGTAGTCTTCTGGCGAGGTCAACACCATGATTTAATCAGGGCTGCCGCGAAGGTGGCAGCCCTGTTTTTCAGTTCAGATGTATTGCTCAAGCGATGGCGTCCAGACCTTTGATGCGATCAATAAATCGGGAGCCTTCCTGACGCTCAGACGAAGATTCAAAAATCGAATCGGTGCATCAGAATCCATCTGAATTCTGGCAGTTCCGGTCGTTCGGGATTATCCACTTCATTCGTGGAGTTTCCAAACGCGATGTCCTTTAGCTTGTACTGTTGAATGCCACCAAGAGGAATTTATGCTTTCGAAAATATTATCCGGCTGCCGATTTTTGCTGATCTTGCCGGTTATCGGTTCATTGCTCTTGATGATTGGCGTCGTCGTGATGGGGTTTGGCGTCGTCGTGATTCAAGAATGGAATCTGTTTTCTAAAGGTGAATTCTCTGCGAAAGATGCTAAGGAATTGACGATCATTGTCATCGAGACAATTGACATGTTCCTGGTCGGTGCCATCAGCTACATTGTGGCCGTCGGCATTTATAAATTGTTCATTAGTCAGGATGATGAACAAATCCTCAAACGAGTCAAGATTGACAAATTGGCCGATTTAGAAACCAAAATCATCGGGGTCGTCATTGTCGCTTTGGCGGTAGGCTTCCTGGGTAAGGCTCACGAAGCAAGTGATTTTACGGCTGTGCTTCAGGGTGGCATGGGTATTGCTGTGGTCATTGTGGCTCTTTGTTTATTCCTTAAGGTCTCCGAGAAATTAGACGGTTAGACTGCCCGCCCGGAAAATCTCGAAAACTTGCTTGGGATACCAAAAGAACGTAATTCAGCTTTCCTGATTTTAGGTTTAGGGCAGTTGTCTAGTACTCGACGGATTCAAGTTTGTTTGCATTTCCCAAGGGAAACAATCAGAGTAGGTTCCGTCCTCGTTTTTTTGCGAACCAGACGTGAACCCAACAAGGCGTCCCAAATGTCAGAAACGGTATCCATCAGAAAAACCAGGATTTCAGTTGTCTTTGGTTTTCTTTTCCTGTTGTGGTCAATGGGATTGATTTTTTTGGTTGAGCCCAGCCCATTGAAAACTCCTGATTCCGTGGTGGGGGCTTTTCAGTCATTGCTGAGACTAACGGAACCCCAAGCCCGTGTTTTCGCCACGATTTTTTTGCGAAGCCTTGGTGTAGGTTTGCTTGGGTTCTTGTTTGCGGGGACTCTGCAAACCGTTCCTTTAAAATGGGCACTGCCTACGGTGATGGTGCTGGCACCTCTCTTCGCACTGGGAGCTAAGTGGATTCAATATGGTTACTTCCCGATTCACACGCAGATTGTCTTTATCGTTGTCGCTGCTGGGGTGGGTGGTATTTTCGGTTTATCACTTCGCCATCGAGGAGCAGCCATTGTTACCACGATTTGCCTAATCGCGGCCATCTTGACTTGGGGAATGCCGAAGCGCGTTAGCGACGATCTGGACGCTACCGCCAGAGCGACAGGTTTACATCTATTGTCTCAGGCCGATCGAATTTCCACGGGAGATCAAGCTTTTACCGATTTGCTACGTTTAGCCTTTGCATTTGCAGAAGACAACTCGCATGGGGCAAGTCCAATCGTTACCAATCAAGCGGCAATTTTGGCCCTCGGTGTTGTGCTGGGTGAAGACAAGATTGCTCGCCTTGGCGGGCGCGAACTCGATCCTAAAAATGCAGAGCAACGGGAGGCTATGCGGCGTCGAGTCACAGCTCATAGTCGGAGTGATTTACCGAGACACTTTTGTGTAAGCGCAGCGCTGACCGTCCTTTCAGGCGAAGAACGGGCCTTGGCTGTCGGGATTGCCAAAGAAGTCGCCGATTCCCTTCCAGACGGCTCAGGATTTTCGTTCGTCGATATGATCGCTAACCAATCCGGAATTCGTTTTGCCGTCGTGGCAACCCAGAACTCTGAATCAGCCCGCAGGTTTCAACTGCGAATGTTAAACCCGTCCGACCATCAACAATTTATTCCAGATATCGCAGGAATCCCTGAGGGAATTACCGCTGCGGAACTTGAGAACGACTATGGTGGTTTGGGCGGGGCCAAGTCCCGCGACATTTTCGCGGAAATTAGTCGTCGAATCGGCGAGCTTGAGGAACTAAGATAGTAGTGGTATTCGCAGTGCTCAAGTTATCGGCTAATTGAAACCCTGGCGATGCTCAAATCCGCTCAAGGGATAATTTCGTATCATCTACTTTTCCAACGACTGCAGTAAACAACCTCATTACAAATGTTTTAAGGCGTTGGTTGTAACAGGAGAATTTTAAATGTCGTTTTATCAAGGTCGCGCGCGATCAATTCTGCACCCTACCGACTTCTCACAAGCCAGTGAAGTTGCCTTCGCCCATGCTCTAGCAGTGGCATTGGTAAATCAAGCGGACTTAACGATTCTCCACGTAGCCCGGAATGAAGATCAAGAAATCCCCTGGCACGAATTCCCATCTGTACGTAATACTCTGGAGCGTTGGGGCGTTTTAGAACTTGGATCTCGCCGTCGTGACGTCGGCAAACAAACTGGTATCAACGTGGAAAAACGGATCGCCATTGGCAAGAATCCCGTCTCGGCGGTCGTTGAAATGACAGAGGTCGATAGCTTTGATTTGTTGGTCATGGGAACCAGCGGGGGAGGGTGGCCTACCGTTTTTCCGCGCGACCCTTCGTCTTTGGCTGTCGCCAAACAAACTCAGCTACCGAGCTTATTTGTACCCGAGCAAGCCCAAAGTTGCGTCGATCTGGAAACAGGTGCAACCTCATTTAGCAAGGTTTTAATTGCCGTGGATCGAGATCCGGCGATCCAAGCCGCAATCGATCGAACCGTCACGATGTTGCAGAATCTTGGTGGCGAACAGTCCCAAGTCACGCTGCTGTATGTCGGGAACGAGGCCGATTTTCCCAAACTTGAAATCCCTAAAGTCAATGACATTGAATGGAGCATGATTTTCCGCTCGGGCACGCCCCCCGATGAAATCATCAATCAAGCCAAAGAAACTCAAGCCGATTTGATTGTGATGATGACGCCGGTGCGAAAACAATTTTGGGATGTGATTACTGGGAGCACCGTGCAAAACGTTCTCCGAAACGCACCTTGTCCAGTATTCACGATGCCATCTTAGACCTTGGACACAAGGAACTTACAGGCCACAAAAATTTGTCCGTAGTGGGAGTAGTTTCCCAGCGGCATCGACTTCCTGCTGGCCTTTGTTTTAGCTGCTGTCGCTTGGAAAATCGCGACGACTCCCATCGCGTGATATTTGAGAACTTTGAAGTTAATTCCGGCGTTCGGCAAGCTTATCCTTGACGATCTCCACGGACTCTTTCACCGCTCGATTGATCTTTCTCAGTGTGATTCCCAGAATGATCAACGCCAGTCCTGTTGAAATCATATCAACACCGACGAGAATCCCTACGGCCCACATCCCTGACACGGGCCACTGCCGCCAAATCATCCAGGCCAAACCGATCGAAATCACACCACTCAGCAACAAGGCCAACCATCCTGAGGCTGGGCGATAAGCCAGCGAAGTAAACATCCGCCACAGCCCAGATATTAAGAAGAAAATAGCCAAGACTAACGAAAGAGCGGCAAGACCGTAAAACGGGTGGGCCAAAACTGCGATTCCGGCGATGGCCATCACGGCACCTTGAATCGTGTTCGACAAGCGTCGTCCGGTCGAATCCTCGCGCATGCCGCCCCATACTTGAATAAGTCCGGTGAGGGTCAACAATCCGCCGATGACGTAGACGACGGCATCTCCTGCGATAGTTGGCGATGTGACGGCCGCCAATCCTAAAATGACCAAACCAGCCCCGGCCAATAACAGCCAGTTTCCTTGTGGCAACACTTTTTGATTCATAAGGTTTCCTTTGGCCGCCTAACGGATCTAATTTGGCGTTGATGAACTCTTGTCGATAAGAACTCGGGTTTGGGGCTCGTTCAGGCTTTGAAGTCCCAGAGTTTATGTGCGATGACGGTGCATGGCGATGTTCTCTCGCTCAAGCCTTATTGCCAACTGTCGGCAACGCAAGCCCCTCCGCAAGACCCTCTCCGGAACCGCCATGTCATCCCTGCACCAATCCAATAACTTTCGATAGTGGTCGTGGTGAAATTACCAAGAGCTTGACTGTCGCGAAACATTCCTCCGGCCATGATGTCCAAGTCTATTCCCGGTAGAACATCAACAACTCCGATCCCGCCAGAAATCCGATGCTGACTCGTTACGGCCACCAATCCTTGAGCATAGGCTAAGCCTGGTAATGTGCCGACGGGTATTCCGCCGATGTTGAGATCAAGTGGATTGGGATCAATTGGGTTTTCCGCCCAAGTATATCCGCTGCGAAACCGCCACCGCCCGGCACTCAATTGACTACCGGCCTGAACTACGAACTGATTGTTGTAGTAGTTACCGAAAGAGCTTGTTTCGTCCCAGAGTTTGTACAGTACATCGACTCCCAGCAATAGACGTCCGCCCATGAGCGACTCATTGGCGACACCGATTCCAATGTTTTGCGGCAAATCAAGATCGATATCGCGAGCAATCTCAATTGGACCTAGGCCAAATTTAAACGCATTTTGGAACTGAAAGGCTTGCTTGGTCTGATAGTATGCACCCAAAGTCGTCGCCTGGGTCAGACGATAGTTCGCTCCGAAACTTGCACGCAAGGCGTAGTCGGGTGTCATGCCTCCGACGCCCACAAACGGTCCGTCATAAAATGCAATTCCTAGAGCGGTACTGGCCCCAATCGATAAGCGTTCCGTCAAGTCAACCCCGAACGATACGGGAACCGAAAAAATGGCCAGCCCGGTATTGGTTCCGTTGCTTTCCGGCACATGTCGAAAGTCGGCAAAGGCCCCACTGGTGGTCACGAAACCGATAGCGAAAGTTGCCGGAAGCCCCAGCTCCCTAAGCTCTTGGGTGATGCCGATATTGCCGACGGGCACTCCTGGAGCCGACGATTTGGCCGAAAAAGGATCCACGTTTAACAAGGGCAATGCACTGGTTTGATTCATATTCAGGGTAGGCTCGGCCCAGGCAGTCCCGAAGATAAATTGTGTTCCAGAAAATTGTGTTAAGGTCGCTGGATTTCCGTTGATCCCCGAGGTGATGTCTTGAGGACGGGCCAGACTGACTCCGCCCATCCCCCCGGCTGCGGGCATTAAGTTGTTGTGAAGTTCAACACCAAAGGTCTGAGCATCGACGCGCTGTGCGGCAAGCAGGCAACATAGGAACGCTCCAAAAATCTGTAGCCGACGTAACGTTACGTTCTTCATCGAAAGGTTCCTCGAAACCAAAGTACATTTTTCGTGCTCGCTTGCCGAACAGCCACTCAAAGACGAGTTTGATAGGTCTATCGGTAATTCGGTTTAAACCGATAACTCGATTCATGCAGGATTTGCTGAAAATGAGTACAGGTACTCACGCCAAAATTTACTTGATCCGAAAAGTTTTCCAGAACTTCCAGTAAAATAGCTAGCAGAGAATAATGGCAAAAATTATTCAGCCCCAACTAACCCGAAACGAATCGCAAGTTTTGTGAGCTCCGCGGTGGAGTTAACTCCCAATAGGCGTTTGATTGACGCTTTGTGGTTCTCGGCCGTTCGTTTAGAGATTGAAAGTTCCCTCGCGACCTCCTTAGCAGAGTAACCCTCGGCGAAGAGCTTGAGCACCTCCAGTTGCCGAGGAGTCAAGCGTTGGTCTACGGCAAACTCGTCCGGTCCGGCAAGAAGTAATTGAGAAACGTTAGGGGAGAGTTCTTCCGCGATAAACGTCTCGCCGGACATGGCGTGTTGAATGGCAGAGAGCAAAAATGTAACGGCTGAATTTTTGAGTACATAAGCTGAAGCGCCTAGGCTAATAGCTCGCGCAGCGAATACGGGATCGACGTGCATCGTCAAAACAACAATCCTTGCCGAACAACCATGCTGTCGAAGTTTTTCGATTGCTTGCAGTCCGTTAAGATTTGGCATCGAAATATCGACCACAATCAAATCGGGCTTTTTATTTAACGCCGCTTCAACTAGTTGCTCGCCGTCTGAGACGATTTCCAAGACTTCGTAGTCCTTGCTTAAAAGCTCTTTCAAACCATGAGCCACCAAAAAGTGATCGTCAGCGATGATGACTTGGGGTAGCATCAGGAATGTTCCTTATCAATCGGCAACGTCACCAAAATTTTAGTGCCGTGACCGAGGGCCGAATTAATTTCAACTTTGCCGCCTAAATAGCGAACTCGCTCGTGAAAGCTCATAAGCCCGATACCATTCCCAGACTGTACGATGTTCGGATCAAATCCTCGGCCTTGATCGGAAACTTCCAAATACAAAAACTCCACATCGCCGAACAAACGAATGCTGGCCCGATCAACTCCTGCATGCTTGACAACATTCCACAGCGACTCCTGGGTGATTCGATATAGACAAAGAGCTATACCTTTATCGAGATTTTCTGGAACAGGCTGAAAGCGGAAGTCTACTTGTAACATGCCGCGCTCGGCAAAGCGGTTACACTCAGACCGAATGGCATCTATCAATCCCAGTTCGTCAAGAATTGCCGGATGAAGTTTGCGTGAAATCCCCTGCACATCTGCAGACAGTGAATTCAAGGATTCCTTGAGCCCCTTCAAGCTATTCAACGCGGTGTTCGAACCAGTGATCTCGCGTTCGATCGTGCCGACCTGAATTCCTGCAGCAACGAGTCGCTGGCATATGTCGTCATGAATTTCACGCGAGATTCTTTTGCGTTCATCTTCTTGAGCGGTCAACAACTTCCCCGCCAATCGTCGCGCTTTGTAGCGACTTTCTGCAATCACTTGATTCGCTCGGGCACGAGATAAAAATTGGGAAATCAAATTACCAAAAATTTGTACGCGATCTGACAGCAATTCGGGTTGAATCTTGCAGTCGTCATCACGTCCCAACACGATGAATCCAAATACTATTCTGTGCTCTGCAAGCGGTACGATGATCGTAGATCCAAACCGTCCGAGACTATTCAAAGCTTCATCACCTTCGATGACTTCCCGCAAATCTTCCTGAAAACGGACGATGAACATTTCACTGGTTTGAATTTGGTTCCACAGCCCCTGAATGTCTTTCAGCAAAAGCTTCGGTTGATCTGTGATTTTTGCGTGGGGATCACATGAAACCAGAGTTAAAAAGTCGCTATGAGGCCCATCAGATTTAAAAACCCTCCAATACCGTAAGCCAAAGTAACTCGTTATGTTTTCTAACGCCTCGTCGAGTTTGAATTGGAGCCTTGCGGAACCGTCCTGCAACAACTCCGCCGATACTTTGGAGACAGTTGTCTGAAAATTCAGCGTTTCATTTAGTTTATTTTGAGCACGCATCCTATTTCGGCGATTGATTAGCAAGGCTGCAATGAGAAAAAGCTGGATGCCTATTGCTGCTCCGACGAGCGTGATGTACGGCCAGTAGATGCTCCAAATGCTGGGAGTTCGAAAGTAGATCTCCGAGGCTTCAGGAAGATGTTTTGGATCAATACCCCAGCGTTCCAATTCTCGCCAATCGAACATGGGGTTGTTGACTTCAACGCTCCAGTTCCCGGTTTCCTGAACGTCTTCCCCCTCAAGTAATCGAGCAGCCATGATCCCGGCCTTGACCCCTTGTTCTTCCACTTTCGCCATCACACCCCCAACGACGCCCGCTCCCATCAATGAATCATACAATCCAAAAACCGGTGCGTTGGCTGATTGCGACAGCGACTGCAAAACGTCTCGTGTTGACACCGCTATTTTGCCATCGCGATCACACTCATAGGCCAAAAACAAGATGATGCTCTCTGAGTTCAACTGTGCTGCCCGAGTGCATATTTCGTTGATCGGAAGCCCTGTCCAATAATCAAAGCGAATGGCGTTTTGATCGGGAAACTGTTCCTGGCAAGCGCGAACAAGCTCTAAATCCATTTCACCAGAACCGGATACGACAACCACTTGATTTGCCTTGGGAAACATTTGGCGAGCAACCGCCATGGTTGCTTGAAAGTCCAATTGATAACCTACACCTGCCCCTCGCCGATCCAGTGGCAAGCGAGTGAGGGTACCTTCGGTAATTGAACAGTAAACAACCCCAGCATTCGGAAACAGATTTGGTTGGCTATTCGCGAAATAGGTCGCCGCTAAATCATGAACGGGTATGACCACATCGGGGGGATTTTCGGCGTACTTGACCCTCAACAATGACAACCATTGTTCACGGTAAACGGGACTCTTCAAGCGATCGAAATCTATAAACTCGCAGTCATAGGCTACGACTGAAGGAAATTCACGATCGATTCCAGTACGAATCCCTCGTTCCCAAAGGGCGTTGATGGGCAGGTTTCGACGAAACGTGAATAAGATAAGGACCCGTTTGGGATCCGTTGTGTCTTGGCTTGCCAACAGTGGCGTTGCCGCCCATCCGATCGTCAACACAAAAAGCAGGCAAAAAGTGAGCGATTTTCGCGTACAGACAAAATGCAATGATGCGACGAAACTATCGACCAGACGCGACACAACGACTTGGCTCAAACAGTCAACGCCCATCCGCATCGCTTTTCAACAACGACCCCAAATACAGCCACCTCAAGTCGTCGTGATCACCAGGGACCGCCGACGTGCTTATCAGTTTAACAGAATTCGTGTCAGAGCGACTCAGTGAAACTCACTTTCCCGTACTGTTTTTTCTGTGAAAATCGTCTTCTTAAAAAGCCAACTGGAACTGAGTTCGCATCAGCCAACCGCTGTCTCCCGGGAGGACATCCAAACGCCGACTGTTGAGTGGCATCCCGTTAATTCGGGCAAAATCGAACACCAACTTGGTGTTGTGGCCACGCAGATACCAGGCAAAACCTGCTCCCACTTCGTCGGTACTTTGGTATTCTAAGCCTAGAGTACCAGAATTGCCGACGATCCGAGACCAACGCCCCAGCAATTCCAATTTCTCGCGAACCACAAATCTCCCAAACTGGAGATTGAATCCATGATCTAACAGATTGGGAACATCGGCACCCTGGAAGTTGCCGATATAGCGCCAGTAATATTCGTAAATGATCGCATTTCCTAAATATTTGCCATGAGCGTCAACGGTAAACAATCCGACATCGTAGGAGTTGATAGGGTCTGGGAGTAACAAGAGCAAATCTGATAGCCGTTGGCCGCTATCCACAACTCGTTGATGCTGAAACTCGCGAGCTCCCTGGGCATCAATCCTCGTTCCTGCGATGCCAGCACCCAAGCGAAGCGCCGGAAGAGTGTGCCAACTTAAATCGGGCTCGCCATCATTCCCGAATTCCGAAAACAGGTCGGTCGCTATCCTTGCCGACCAGGCAAAATTTTGATCCAAGTCCGAATCCACAATGTTGGTTTCGGCACCCGTCGCAAACCCATTGAATAAAGCGGCCTCCCATAACACTGGCGCTGCGAGTTTTTCAATGCGACCAAACATCCCAACACCGATACTGCGATTGACATCAAAAAACAGGTTAGTGGTAGAACGCTCAGTGAATTGAAAACGTCTTCCAGATTCTTCTCGAGAACGACTAAAGGGCACCTTCCATTTACCGGCCTTTATCCCAAATGCGCCCTCTTCCCAACCAAATCTATCTTCGCCAATTTGATAGGTTACATAATAGTCCAAAAAGGTCGCTTCATTTGCCTGGTCGCTATTGCCATCAAGCTGGAAAAAATAGCCCAACCCCGGTGTAAAAACATGGCCGGAGAACTGTAATCTGAGTCGTTCGAAGGAATTGAGTCGCAGGTCGTTGTTCAGCGTTGTCGAATCGAAAATCGTGTTCCGTAACTGCAACCAGCTGTTGACTCGCATGAGAAATGGGAACTCTGCCGTTGCGGGCTGATCCTGACCATGATTGGCGATGACAAATCCACGATCGTAACCTGCGAAAAATCTTGGTAATTCCGAAGATTGGTCGAACGGTGCAGGAACCGTTCCCTCTGCTGAGAATCCAGCGGGCAAATCTTGCCAAGCGTAACCTACCGTTCCAGGAAGAACACAGACGCATAGCATGAGCAAAAATACCCATCGCTGCAAACGACCGTCCTTTTGTTCTATTCGGTTATCGCAGGATACCATAAAAAATCGCAGCTACTTCTCAGTCCAATTTTTCAACGCAGGGCGGAACTACAAGACGCATCACGTTGGCGATATACTGAATCAGGCGAGCAAATGCAATCCGAAAAATGGTAGTGCAGCCGATGATAGCAAACCTTCATCGAACCTGATTCGTCGTGATTTTAGGCACGAAAATAAAAATTATCGCTTCGCAAGCCGCATTTGTTTCCTTGCTCGTTGAGACTTGTTTTTGCAGAACACGTTCAAAATTATCCTCAGATTAAGAAATCAAAAAAACAATAAGCTACTAGCGCATGAGTACTCTCAGTGAAATTCGCGATCTCCAAGCCAACCTCGGCAAATCGATTATTGGACAAGAAACGGTTATCGAAAGACTCCTAATTGCTGTTTTGGCCGACGGTCACGTCTTGATGGAGGGGTTGCCCGGCGTGGCCAAGACGCGTTCGATAAAAACCCTAAGCAACCTCGTCGATAGTGAATTTCGGCGAGTGCAATTCACGCCCGACCTACCGCCATCGGATGTTACCGGATCAGAAATCTACCGCGAGCAAACGGGCAGCTTCGATTTTCAACCTGGCCCGATTTTTGGCAACTTAGTATTGGCTGATGAAATCAACCGGGCTCCGGCCAAGGTCCAAGCGGCACTGCTTGAGGCAATGGAGGAGCGTCAGGTGACCGTGGCGGGAAAAACTCATCGACTCCCCGATCTGTTTTTAGTGCTCGCGACCCAAAACCCTATCGAACAAGAAGGAACTTACCCACTGCCGGAAGCTCAGATGGATCGGTTTCTGTTGTACGTAAACGTCCCTTATCCTCCAGCAGAAAATGAAGCCCAAATATTGCGACTGGTTCGCGGGGAACGAATCGGCAATGAGAGCGAACCCGCGCCGCGAATTTCGCAAGATGTGATCTTTGCCGCACGACGCGAGGTCAATGCGATCCATGTGGCTCCCTCGGCAGAGCGCTTTATGGTTGATTTGGTCATTGGGACACGCGAGCCTCAACGCTATGGCGGTGACTTGGCTCGCTGGATTCGACTGGGAGCCAGCCCCCGGGGAACGTTGGCATTAGATGCGGCCGCTCGCGCCCAGGCTTGGTTGACGGGGCAAGATTTTGTGTCACCCGAAAACATTAGAGCTGTCGCACCCGCTTGTCTCGCGCACCGTGTGCATCTGACCTACGAAGCTGAAGCGGCCGGCAAGACACGCAGCGAAGTCATTGACGAATTACTTAGAAATGTCACCCCTGTGTGATTTGGAACGCCTTATGAATTTCGTCCTGAACAACTAACATTGCGACAACTCCAATGAGTGGTACGATTTCAATTACGCTCGAAGATCTACTGCAACTTCGGGCTGATGCGCGTGGATTCACTTTACTGCCGCGCCTACCTGTTGGTTCGCTACTGGCGGGACGGCATCATTCGCGATTGCGAGGGCGGGGATTGAGCTTTGAAGAACTCCGCCACTATGTTCAGGGCGATGACATTCGGACCATCGATTGGCGTGCGACAGCACGACTTCGTGAACCATACATCCGCGTTTACAATGAAGAGCGGGAGCGGCCGGTCCTCCTGGTCGTCGATCAACGAATCACGATGTTCTTTGGAAGTCAGCGAGCCATGAAGTCAGTCGTCGCGGCTGAGTTGACTGCGTTGGGAGCATGGCGGACGCTAACGTCAGGGGATCGCGTCGGAGCAATTTTGTTCAACGATTCGGAGATAGTCGATTTGCGCCCTCATCGAAGCCAGAATCATGTATTGAGAATACTTCATGAAACTGCAAGGCTGAATCGCTTGTTGCCCAACTATTCAGCAAACGGTGGGCCGCTCGACCTCAATACCGCTTTAGAGGCTGCCCGCCGACGTGCTGTTCACGATTATCTCGTGGTACTCATCAGTGACCTCGATGGGGCCAATCAAGACACACAGCGTTTGGCGACGCAAATTGCTGCCCATAATGACATGCTGGTATTGGCGGTCTATGATCCTTTGGGTGCCCAACTACAGACGATTCCGGGTATGGTGGCGGATGATCGCGGCAAGCGAATTAGCTTGACCGATCAAAATACTTTTGCGGTGAACTTTCAGCGGGCCTTTGCGGAACTGGTGCAGCATTGGCGGACGATTTTCCGAGCACTGCGCATTCCAGTTCTGCCGATCACGACCAGTGAGCCCGTTCCCGAACAGGTGCGAGCATTGTTTGGTGGAGGCACCGTGAATAAGTGATGACAAGACCGACCACAACGCAAGACCAAGCAACAAGCTTGGATCGCTTGCACGACATTCTACTGCCTGCTGAAGTTAACTGGTGGCCCGTAGCACCCGGTTGGTACGGCTTGTTAGTTATACTGACGGCCTTTGGATTGCTCGTTGGCCTCCGGTACATGGCAAGTTATCGCAAGAATGCCTACCGTCGCGGTGCATTGCGGGAACTTCAGTCCCTAAATGATCCCACAACGATTGCCGAGTTACTTCGTCGCACTGCTCTAGCCATACATCCTCGACCGGCAATTGCGAAACTCTCGGGTCAGGATTGGGTCGATTGGCTTGAATCTCAATGCCCTGAAAAAATGCCTGATTCAATTAAAGGAGACCTCATCAACGGAGCCTATCGAAACACAGGCACATCATCAGATATCAAACCACTGAAGCTCTACGCCGCTCAATGGATTGCACAGCACCAACCAACTTCAAAACTCGGAGGAGCGCGAACTTGATTTCGATCTCCTATCCTTGGTTGTTCATGCTTTTGCCATTGCCTTGGTTGTTGTTAGCAACGATCCCGCCAAAGCAGATTGACGAAGCTGCAGTGCGAGTTCCGTTTGGCGATCGGATCCGCTCTGCCTTGCGAGGTTCAGGACATCGGGGAGCAAAGAAGACGTCACGGCCCTTTTATTTAGTCTTAGGAGTGATCTGGGTGCTATTCTTACTCGCCCTGGTGCGTCCCCAGTGGATTGAACCACCCGAAATCCGGAATCTACCCATGCGTGATCTACTTTTGTTGGTGGACTTGTCTGGCTCGATGCAACAAGAAGATTTCACAAGCGAAACAGGCGAGCGGGTCGATCGTTTAACGGCCGTTAAACAAGTGCTAGGAGATTTCCTTGAACGCCGAGATGGAGATCGCGTCGGCTTGGTTGTCTTTGGTGACGCACCGTACCTTCAGGCTCCATTTTCTGAAGACCTCCAACTTTCGCGTCAACTATTGGAAGAAACGGCGATTGGAATGGCCGGGCCTCGGACAGCCTTTGGAGATGCGATCGGTTTAGGCATTTCCTTGTTCGACGCTAGTGATGCACCTGCCAAAACGATGATTGCTCTGACTGATGGTAACGATACGGCCAGCCAAGTCCCCCCAACTGAGGCTTCGAGAGTAGCTCGCAAACGTGGAATTCGAGTCCATACGGTTGCCATCGGGGACCCAACGACCGTCGGCGAGGAAAAACTGGACGAAGTAACTTTGCGGGAGGTGGCTCAGATCACAGGAGGCTCGTATTTTTTCGGTGCGGATCGTGCTGAGCTCGCCGGAATCTATGCTGAGCTGGATCGAATTGAAACGCGTCAGGTCAGTGTGGTGAGCCATCGTGCTCGGCGAGAAATTTACTATTGGCCCCTTTTGGCGGCATTTGCAGTATGGTTAGTGAGAGATTTTTGGGTAAGCCGCCGAGCTGCCCAAGTCTTGCATGTCACGATGGTAAAGCCGTCAGTAAGAGCCAATCCGATCACTGGGGAGTTGCAGGTGAAATCGTGAAATGCGATCATTTTTTCGCCCTATCAACTCGGCCCAACGTCAGAGCCGAACGCCACGTTTTCCAATTTGTTTTGCACAGCCTTGTGATATTGGTTTATGGAAATTAAGGAGCAATGATGCTGGATTTAGTTAAAAACTTCCACTTCATTCGTCCTTTGGGATTGTTGCTAATACCTGCGGCAATGATGGTTTGGTGGTATTGGTTTCGCCACTGCGATCCGTTGCGCGGCTGGCGTGCTCAAATGGACCAAGCGTTGCTGGATGCGCTAATTGTGGGCCGCGAATCTCTCGGGAAAAAACGTGGCCTGGCGACTCTGTTCGCATGGACTATTGCAGCAATTGCGATCGCAGGCCCAACCTGGAAACTCGAGCCTAGTCCTTTTGCTGAGGACGCGGCACCGCTTATTATCTTGCTAAAAGCTGATATGGGAAGTCCCGCTCAGCCGCAGAACCCGTCAACGATTGAACGAGCACGGCTCAAGATCGCCGATTTGGCTGAAGAGCGAAAGGGGCAAGCTCTGGGATTGATCGCTTATGCTGGCTCCGCCCACTTGGTCCTGCCACCAACCAAAGATACCCAGGCAGTGTTTTTGATGGCAGCAGAAATTGGTCCAGACGTAATGCCCCTTCCTGGAGATCGCCTTGATTTGGCTTTGTCCGACGCCAAACGCCTCCTCGACAAATCGGATCAAGTGGGCACGATCTTGATAATGGCGGATACTATTGGTTGTGATTTGAAACTCCTAGAAAACTGGCGAAAGGGCAATTCGCTCGCGGTTCAGATCTTGTCCATCCAAGCACCGTCGGCGAGCATGGCCCCATCGATTCGGGCCGCCGGTCAACTTCTCAAAGCCCCCGTCGAAATCTGGGATACCGAGGGGAACGATCTAACTGCAATTATTCGTCGTGCAGGAAGCATCACGAGATTTCAGCGCGGGCGTCAACAAGTAGGGCAGTGGCATGAAGCAGGTTGGTGGTTAGTGCCTCTCGTAGGACTGGCGATTCTCTTACGCTTCCGACTCGATTCAGGCAGGGCAGGGGGATGACAACCTTTAAATCAAATCAGAATCAAAATGAATCTCGCTCAAGCAGCCAAGAGTCTCGCATTGGTGAACAACTCAAATTGTTTTTATTGGTGACGATTGGGGTGGCCACCGTCTTTTTGTCGATCTTTGGAATTCGTATGGGCTGGACCGAGTTATGGCTGACCCCCGACCAGCTAGGACAGAGACTGTACCGAAAGGGGCAATACACGGAGGCCGCAAAGTCGTTTCGCGACGTGAATTGGCAAGGCGTTGCTTGGTATCGCGCTGGGGAATTTGAACGGGCGGCTCAAACATTGGGAAATCTCGATACACCTTCGGCACATTTCAATACCGGAAATGCCTGGCTAATGTTGGGAAAGTACCAAGTTGCTGCGGACTGCTACGCACGAGCAATTGCCCAGCAGCCAAACTGGCTAGAAGCAATTGAAAATAGGGACTTAGCACTCGCACGAGCCAAACTTATCGAACGCACCGGTGCTGATTTGGGTGACCAACAAATTGGAGCCGACAAGGTCGTTTTTGACAAAGACGCGAAAAACGAGGGCCAAGAAACCGAAGTTGAAGGTACACAACCCTTACCCGACGCGGCGATTCAAGAACTTTGGCTTCGCCGTGTACAAACCCGACCTGCAGATTTCCTGCGCTCCAAGTTCTCCCATCAGCAAACACTTCGCCAATACTCTGGAGAATCGCCCGAATGAAAAAAATCCTTCCCGGATTTACGCGTTTGTTCAGCCGAGGTGAAGCGTGTCAAGCCGAATGCCGTCGCTTTTGGCCTGCTTATTGCGTCTGGTTTTACACTTTGATTTTCACCTGGCAGGCATGCTTCGCGGACGATCCGCAGATTTCCATAAAACTTCCAAATGCCGAGGGATGGACTGGGGAACGGATTCCCGTCTTGGTCGAATTGGCCATTCGAGGAACTTTTGCCGGAGCCACCAGTTTCGATATTCCAGAAGTGCCTGGGAGTTTGTTAATCAAAATTGGCAATCCTGTCATTAGCTCGCGGGAAGTCGATGGTGAAACTTGGTTTATACAAACTCATGAATTCGCTCTGTTTTCGCAAAATCATGGTCAAGTCACGATCCCAGCGTTCCCAGTCCGCTTCGCCCATCGATCTGGGTTTACCGGCCCGATTCGTGATGGTCAGGCTGAAGTTCCCGAAGTGCAATTGAAGATCAAGCGACCTCCCGGGATCAAGCCTCAAGGTTTTGTAGTGACGACAACAGATTTGACGGTTGACGAACAGTGGTCCCCTCATGCCGAGACGATACGAATCGGCGATTCTATTACAAGGACGATCACGCAACGAGCAGAGGCTGTTCCCGGAATGGCACTTGCTCCAGCCTCACCCCAAACGCTTCATGGGGTGCGTGTCTACGTGCGACCAGCAACATTGACCGATCTTACAGAACGAGGTAACTTTGTCGGTCAGCGCACTGACGAGATCACCTACCTAATTCAAAAAGCCGGTACTCTCGAACTCCCCGCTCTCACTTACCAGTGGTGGAACCCGCAGTCCTCTCGTTTGGAGACCACGATTCTTCCCGCAATCGTACTCACCATTCCTGCAGAAGAAATTAAGAACTCCGACATCGCGGATACAACTACCTCTCTTTGGGGGAGTCTGTCGCTTTTGTTAGGGGGAATCGTTATTGTGACCATCATCCTCCGTCGGCAATTTTGCGATTGGCTTTTCCAACTTCGCGCAGCGATTTGGACACCACGCCGGATTGCGAAGAGAAAACTTATTCGGGTTTGTCGAGACAACGAGCCGAACTTAGCATATGCTGCTTGGCATCAACTTCAAGTTCTGGATGACAATATCATTACCCCTTCTACGGAAATGTGCCTCGCCATTGCAGAATTAGAACAACACCTGTACGGAGCCAATCCCACTTCTGTTTGGAATGGCACAAGAATGTTGAAGGCACTTTCGGACAAACGCTGCCTGCAGTCACCACACCAAACCCATGAACCACGCCAAATACCTCCACCCCTAAACCCTTAAAGACTCGTGTTGCCACAGTATGGTGCTGGCAAGTTGCGATTCCAATGCCGCTAGCACAGTTGGGCTTTACGCGATTTGTTGAGATCGCTACGATTCCGCCGAATTTTATTAAAGTTTTGCGTAACCTGTTTTGAGCGTTTACTTTCAAATGCGATTTTGGCTGTTGCTAACAATTGGAATTTCGCTGGGGCTAGTCGGGTGCCGACAACCGTTGCCTTGGCAAACCGGTTCGGGCACAGCTAACTCAAGTAACCCGTGGTCGTTTTCGACTCCTCGTTGGGCTCAGGGGAACAATGCCAACTCGAATTGGTTTGGTTCGCGCGACTCACTTGCCGGAAATGACCCGCGTCAGATGCAGTTGTTTCAGGGACTAGGCGACCAAGTCGAAAATTTGAACCGTCGGTTGGGTCAGTTTGATAGTGACAACCAACAACTTTTGACCGATCTCGCCACCACGAAACAAAAACTTCAAGCAGCGAATGACTACAACTACCAACTCAAACAACAGATTACCGATTCTCTGGCTCAAATGCAGCAACTGCAAAACTCCAAAGCGAGCTTAGAGCAGCAACTTGCGTCGGCTCAAATGCGAACCGGCAATGGTGGCATGTTACCCGCCAGCAATTCCGGCAACACGCCCAGCCAACTCGCAGGTGCCGCCCCGCTCAGAGCCAACAACAGCCTGTTGCAAAAAGTTGCCCTTGTTCAGTTGCCGGGCGTGACGACAAGAATGGATGGCGACGTGATTCGGATCGAGTTGCCTTCTGATCAACTGTTTCAACCGAACAGCTACGCGATCAATCCAAATTTTGGTCAAGTCTTGCAACAGGTCGCAACCGCCGTTAACAGTCACTTCCCTGAGCAAATTGTCGGAGTCGAAGCCCACTGGGACAACACGCCCATTCAGCCAGCCACGACCACCCACCATCAGTTGACCGCTTCCCAGGCCCTAGCTGTCTTCGATCAACTTCGCCGGGTTGGAGTCTCAGAGCAACAACTCTTTACGATGGGAGTTGGCAGTAATCGGCCCAGATATGGAGCCTCGGCAAATCCGGGCGGCAATCCCAATCGCCGTGTTGAGATCGTCATCTATCCCGAGACGTATACGAGTCGCTAATCAGGAACGGTGCAGGGCAGGGGACCGGTACCAGACTCATGGTCTTTCCGATAAAATAGATTTGGGGCATTTCGTATTGCCCGTCGTCGTTTTCGCAATCTTTCAAGGAATTAGACCCGTGGGTGTTGGCCGGGATTTTATTGGCCCTTTTCAGTTGATTCGTTTGATCCGTTCTGGGAACACGACTCAAGTTTGGGAAGCCCTGCGCGATGGACAAACGGAACGGGTCGCTTTGAAAATCTTGCTTCAGAGTCAGGCCAAAAATAAAAGCGAAATCGAGCAATTGAAGCACGAAACCAATGTCGCAAAAAATTTTGACCACCCGAACGTGATCAAAATCTACGACTATCATGACAGTTACGGCATCCCGTTTATCTCGATGCAACTGTTTAATGCCAAGAACCTTAAACTTGAAATGCGTGAACGGCCAGAGTTCTTGGACTTGAATTTGCAAGAAATCGTTCGCTCCTGCGCCGAGGGACTCGCTCACATTCACGAAAAGGGCTGGCTGCATTGCGACATCAAGCCCGACAATTACCTCGCCGACGAACAAGCAAACGTCAAGCTCATTGACTTCTCCATCGCCCAGCCCGTCAAACAGAAATTCAGTCTGTTTGGAAATCGAAATGCCGTAATCAAGGGGACGCGAAGCTACATCTCCCCAGAACAAATTCGCCGCCAAAAATTGGATGTCCGCTCCGATGTTTATTCGTTCGGCTGCATGTTGTACGAACTGGCTAGCGGCAAATTACCGTTTACTGCCGTGAATCCCAACGATCTACTTGCCAAACATCTGCACGGAAACATTCCATCATTGCAAGCCGCCAATCCAAACGTTAACTTGGACTTTGCAAATCTGGTCACCAGAATGCTGGCGAAAAAACCTGATGAACGGCCCAGCGACATGAAAGAATTTTTGTTGGAATTTAAACGCATGCGAATGTTTCGTGGAGGCGTTCGCCGAAGGACAAACGAATAAACATGGACTACTTATCATTTGAACAACCGATTGCTGACCTGCAGGCTGAGTTGGACGCACTTAGTCAATCTGAGGTCACGAGTCCCGAGCTTGCTGAGCGAGTTCGAGAAGTCCGCCAACGACTCACGCAAACCACTCGCGAGATTTACGACAACCTCACACCGTGGCAGGTCGTACAAGTCGCGCGACACAAAAATCGGCCTTACACAACCGACTACCTGTCGCTGGTCTTTCGCGAATTCGTCGAACTACACGGCGATCGAAAATTCGGCGACGATCGTGCATTGAGAGTCGGCTTTGCTCGGCTCGATGAACAAAAGGTGCTTGTGTTGGGTCATCAAAAAGGTCGCGACTTCAAGGAACGCTCGCAGAACTTCTTCGGTTGCGCTCACCCCGAAGGCTACCGCAAGGTGATGGCCAAGATGCGGCTAGCCGCCAAGTTCGGTTTGCCAATCATCACCTTTATCGATACGCCTGGAGCCTATCCTGGAATCGGTGCCGAGGAGCGAGGCCAAGCCCAAGTGATTGCCGAAAACATGTTCGAGATGTCGCGACTCCCGACCCCCATCATATGTGTTGTCATCGGCGAAGGCGGTAGCGGCGGAGCTTTGGGAATAGGCGTTGGCGACCGGGTGGCGATGTTGCAATATTCCTATTATTCCGTGATTAGCCCCGAGGGTTGCGCCGGGATTCTTTGGAAAAGCCACGAACACGCGCCGCGAGCCGCCGACTGCCTGAAGTTTACGTCCAAACACTTGAAAGGCTTCGGAATCGTTGACGACGTGATTGACGAACCCCTCGGCGGAGCCCATCGCGATCACCAACATACGGCTGCAACGCTACGAAGCTATCTGAAGAAAAACCTCAAAGAACTCTCGGGAGTCCCTCTCGAAAAATTACTCGCGAAGCGGTACGAAAAATTCCGCCGCATGGGCCAATTCCAAGTCGAGCCCGAAGCTCAACTCTCCGAGTAATCGAAACTCATCAATCAACCATAAGAGCGGTGGGATCAACCCGATTTCCACACTCTTTTTCACCAATCCCCAACGTCCGATAATGTTTCTTATGTTCGGTTCGGGACCTGGATTTTGGCGGGTAGAATGCAATTCGCGGGGATTTCCCTGGTCTGCTGCGAGTCTAACCGATTTTGCATATGCAACTTGCGTTATCGATGCGATTGACGTTGCCTTTCATCAACCGCCGAGTCTGCTGAAACGATGGTGCGCGAGGTGGCTTGTTGACGCATGATTCGTTGTCGCATCTACGGACCATGCTCCAACCGGTAGCGAACCTCGCTTCTATTGAAACTGGCCACCGCTGCCGCGCGAGCTGTTGAGGTTTTGCAAAGCTCGTTCGGGGTTGATTTGGACCCGAACACCCGGATTGATTTCCAACGAGCGTTCGCCAAATGAAAACTGCCCAAAACTCTCCGCCTCGTTGCTCGGACGGTTTTGACTGGAACTGCGAGGGGTAAATGATCCTAGCCAGGGTGTTTCCGCATCCTCGGGTGGTAACGGTTGTGCCAGACGATCATTGAACTTATTGACGAAAGGATCCAGCATCTGGTGCAACTCGTCGGGCACCACGCCATTAAGACGATTGATCCCGCGTGCGATCAGACCTCCGCAACGCGATTCGACAATTCCTCGTCGAACGCCGTCTCCCAACAAGGTGACGGCAAACATCGTGACCACCATGCAAACCAACGCGCCTTTGACCCCGCCGATAATAGCGCCAATCTGCGAGTCAAAACTCTTCAGTTGCATCCGCTGAATCGAAACCCGGACGTAGCCGTAGGCCAGCCACACTCCTAGACTCGTGGCACCGTACAAGATCAACATGGACAGAAACGGTGCCCAAGGTTGATCAATATTCAGCATCTTCGTCAGCGGATCGCGAAATTGAATCGCCACAAAGTAGCTGACAACAACAGCCGCCAACGAAGCAATTTGCCAGGCTAGTCCTTTCCACCATCCGAACAAAATTGAACCAACGAAAATCAATAACATCAATACATCGTACGACACAATGCCTACTCCGAATAAACGCGGACTACCATCATTCGATTTGAATGGGGTTCGCGATTAGAAACAAATTACGGCAATTGCTCAAGTCAATTGTGATGCCAATTGCCAACGTGAGTCAGCGCTGCTAGCAGTATTCAACGCTAGCACTGATTCCCCAGGTCTAGTGAACGAAAACCGGGGAAGGGGGGTAACGACCGCAGAAATCGTTGCGGACTCTCAAGTTCGCAAATTGATCTTGGAACATTTTTCCGGAAACATCAGTATAGAAGATGCTGAAATAACTCACGGATGAATGGACCTGTCATGGCCGACTTTAAAACCCACATTACAACCAGCACGGTGTTGGGGGTCGCTTATGGATCGGCAGGTTATTTTCTGTACGATATTTCTTTGCCGCATTGTATCGTTGCTGGAACGTTGTGCAGCGTTGCGGGGATGTTTCCCGATTTAGACAGCGACTCAGGAGTGCCCTTGCGCGAGACGTTAAGCTTCGTCTCGGTATTGATCCCAATGCTCATGTTGCGGCGGTTCTACAATTTTGGCTGGACCCCTGAAACGATGGTGTTCGTTTCAGTCCTGTTGTACCTTGGCGTGCGTTTTGGGGTCGGTTCGTTATTTCGGCGATTCACAAAACATCGGGGGATGTGGCATAGTATTCCGGCTGCAATCATCGCCGGAATGCTGACTTACTTGTTGGCTCTTTCGCCTGAGTTCGAGATTCGCGCTTTCAAGGCTTGGGCAGTGGTCTTGGGGTTCCTCTCTCACTTATTTTTGGACGAAGTCTATTCAATTGACCTTTATGGACGACGACTCAAGAGTTCTTCTGGAACGGCAATGAAATTTTTTGGTAGCGAGGCTGGGCCGAATTTCTTGTCCTACGCTGCCTTGATCGGTTTAAGCTATTTAGTATTGGTGGATCGCGGAGTCGTCGAAGAATTTCCTGCTTCTAGAATGGCAGAAAAAATCAATCGGATTTCCGATCAAATCGAGCGAACTTCGGAGCTGATCTCACCACGCCGGTAGTTGAATCAAAACAGTTTGCGACTATCGAGCAAGATCGTTACAGGCCCATCGTTGACAAGAGCGACCCGCATGTCGGCCCCGAACCTTCCCGTTGCAATCTGGCCTACTCCCCTGCCCCGCAGTTGCTCGATAAAGTTTTCATACAGGGCTTCCCCAAGCTCGGGTGCCGCAGCCCGAATAAAACTAGGTCGTTTTCCCTTGCGCGCATCACCCAGCAATGTGAATTGACTGATGACCAAAAGTCCCCCTTGAACGTCAGTCACAGACAAGTTCATTTTGCCGTCGGCGTCGTCGAAAATCCTCAGTCCAACTACTTTTTCTGCAATTTGTTCGGCATCTTTCGGCGAATCGTCATCGGCTACACCCAGCAAAATGACCAACCCGAAATCAATCGCTCCGATCACGTCACCAGCGACCGTTACAGACGCCGCACGACTACGCTGGACAACCGCTCTCATTGTTTAAACTCTTTGCCAAAATAATTAAGTTTTTTGCGACCAACTCACTGTTAGCTCAACGGAAACCCCGATGCAAATGAAGAATCCTAACAATAGTCGATGCCTCGCGAAATCGCTGGGAATCGGCCTGCCCCAGATTTTCGAAGTCAGTGCCAACGTTGTAGAGCAGCAATACATGCTGCTGGCACTTGACCAAACTAACTCCATCAAGAAAACTGAATCAACTTCATTCTAACTGAGTCCTGGGCTCAAACAGCTTTCGCAATAGGAATTTTTGATTAATGCTACGTCCCTTGCTCGCCATCACGATGGGTGATCCAGCAGGAATCGGCCCTGAGATCATCGCTCAATCATGGTCCGACGCCTTGGCCCACAAACTTTCCCGTCGCGTCGTGATCGGGTGTCCGCTTGTAATGCGCGAGGCGTTGCGAATTGTGGGAGCCCACGTTGAAGTTGTCGAAATTGACGATGTGACCGAGGCTTCCGACGATCCTCAAAGGATGTCGGTTCTAAAAATCAAGACGCCTGCACACCAAGCCACCAAGTGCCAGGTCAGTGCAGTCGCAGGCAAGGCCGCAGCAGAAGCCGTCTTGTTGGCCACTGACCTAGCACTCGCTGGCAAGATTTCTGGAATCGTCACCGCACCGCTCAACAAGGAGTCTTTGCGAGCCGCCGGGGTTCAAGTTCCCGGGCATACCGAACTATTGGCTGAACGATGCGGAGTCCAAAATGTTGCCATGATGCTGTACCTCCCCCCTGCCCCAAATTTGGTTGGAGAAATCGGATTGGGGGTTGTACATGTCACTCTGCATACGGCGCTGAGAAACGTCTTTGAAGAGCTTTCGCAATTCGCGATTGTGGAAAAATGCCATTTGGCTACTCAATTTTCGCGAGCAATGTTGCAGGCTTCACAAATCAACCGCGATCCTCGAATCGGCGTCGCGGCCTTGAATCCCCACGGAGGAGAGAACGGCCTGTTTGGTGACGAAGAAATTCGCATCATTGCTCCTGCGGTTATTGTTGCCGCTGCCGAGGGTTGCCCGGTTGTGGGTCCCCTGCCCTGCGATACGTTAATGCACCGCGCGGCGTCTGGTGAGTTCGATTCGGTAGTAGCTATGTATCACGACCAAGGGCATATTGCATTGAAGTTGCTGGGCTTGCAACAAGCGGTGAACGTAACGCTCGGCCTGCCGATCATTCGCACGAGTGTCGCGCATGGAACAGCATTCGATATCGCTTGGCAAGGGAAAGCCGGCAGCGGCAGTCTACTCCAGGCTCTCAAAGTCGCCGCGAATCTTGCCAATCAGCGAGAAACGGGTTGATACAAAAACACTTTGACCCGATTCAAGTATTCTTCCGTTAAATCGTGATTCAAAATTCCTTCAGCAGCGACTCGATAAATCGCAGGATCGTTGTGAAGATTAATCTCTAAGGTGTTATTCGTCACAGAAAATATGGGGGTGCGAACTTGCGGTGCTTTTTTGCGAGACCGCCGGTGCTGGTAAAATACAATCTGTTGGGGATACGTGGGAAGGCCGGAGACTGATGCCAAAGTGATTTCGATCTCGTGCGGAATTTGTTGGGGTAAACGATCCCATTGAATTTCTTCGCCAATCCATTCTGCACGAATTTGGTCACGCAGAAGTTGATGCAAACTTTCCCTACGCCACTTTCCTGTAAGCGTCACATTCTTGCCAGGCGATCCTTGATCCGTTTCAAAATCCACCTCACTCTTGACCTCAAAATCAAACGAACTAGCCAACTGCTCCAGGAGTACCGGCCAACTTCCGGTTCCAAACCAACCGCGTAAACCGGCGACGGCAGTGACTCGTGGAGTCCCCAAATTTGATACGGCCATTTGGTCGATGTAGGTCAGACGCTTTTGGTTCCCATTTGTCTCCAAAACGTAGTAAAATCGCCCGTCAAAAATCTGAGTGATCTCAAGTCTTGGATCGGATTCGGGGACCTTTAAGTCGAGCCTTGAATGAGGGGCCCCCTCCCCTGCCTGCCAATAGGTTCCCGTCAGCTTAAACTCTTCCTCTAATAGATTGATGTTGACGGCCAACTCTGACTTCAACGGCGGGGACTGCCTGAGTTCGGAGATCGCATGCAACAAAATTTCGTTTGCCAAACCTTTGGGCTCGGCGAAGGATGGAAAGGACGCGAGTTGTAGCTCGCTAGCATTCTGAATCGTGGTCGAGGGAGTGACGTTCCTTCGGCTTGCTGCTTCTGAATCAACCGGAAAATCTTTTGGCGCCCAAGGGTTGGGAAGCCAAGAATTTGCTACCAAAACCGCTGCTAGCAGTAAAGCGGCGACGGCAAATTCTCGCTTCATGGTACGGATGTTCCGGTTTTTCCAAAGATTCAAGTAATGCTACGCCGAAAATAAATCAACAACCATTTTTCGCGCAACGTGTGCGAGAAGGTCTTGATTCGGCATTCACCCACACACGACCCAGGGGTTCCAACTCCGGACGCATTGTAAGACAGGTGTCCGAAATTGGTCCATGCCAATTTGGTTCGCGACTGTCAAACCAAATTAGCTTTGAGTGTGGATTGAATACGGTTCAGAGGCTTGGTTTTGGCTCAGTGACCGTCTCAGATTTTGAAGAATTTGTGACGGGATTGCTCAAACTGCTTTGTTGTTTTAGGGGGGATTCAGATGTTTACACGTATTACGACGGGGTTGGCTGTATTAGCGATAGCCTCCGTTGCCTTTGGACAGGGGGGCTTTAAAATCCGCTCTGGCCATCCAGTAAGTCACAATTTGCCACCAGCTCAGATGCTGATGGAACCTGGCCCCGGTGTCGGTGGCCCTGGTCCGGGTGTCTTGGCTCCTGCGGCCTACATGGGCGGTGGGTACGGAATGGGCGGAATGCCCGGTGGTGGCATGGGTCCTGCTCCAGCGATCAGTAATGTCATTCAAGTACTGTTCGACCGTCCTGAAGGGATGAATATCAATTGGGACGTGACTGCCGTTGGCATGTACGACTCGACGACATTGTTCGTACCTGGTCGTCAAAACTTTTTGCAGGGCGCGATTTATCGCCTAAAGATTTCGAGCATCGAAGGTCGTCCAGGATTGGAACTGTACCCGACCTTGGAAATCGGTCCTCCGTCGAGCCGCACGGCTGCCTACTTGGCTCACGCAGCCGTACCAATTCAATTTAACCAAGAAGACTTCGACCAAGTCTCGGCTGGTAACTTTGTGACCAAGGTCATTTATGTTCCAGACCCCGAGTATCAAGAGTTGGCATTGGCTGGCGTCGATACGCTGGTCAGTACTCGTCTTGATCCAGGTATCGACCCAATCGTCGAAGCTGACCGTCGCGGCTCGATCCTGGCGATCATCCGCATCGGCAACAAGGACTTGCAAGGCGCCGGTGCTGCCGGTGGTTTCGCTGGCATGGGTGGCATGGGTGGAGCAAGCGGCATGAGCGGCACGTATATCTCCGGTGTCACAGGACCTAACTACGGAATGCCTTGGACCGGAACGCAAATTGGCTTGCCTGGCCCTCCGCATATTCCACTCGGTGGTCCTGCCGGATTGCAAAACTACACGATGCACAACCACACCGCGATGTCGATCCCTGGACCGACTCCACGTGTAAACGTGCATGTCAAACAGCAACCTGGCCTGTCGTACCCTCGACCTGCCGACACGGTGTTGATCCAAGAAAACACTATTCGTCCTCCGCACTACAACCAACAACCACCCGCCGACATGGTGCATGGCATGGTTCCTGCGGATTGCAACACCCAAGGTTCGGGAGTTCTCGGACGAGTCCGCCGATAAACCCGGCGACTGTCTAGCGGGTCCTCCGCGATGTTTGTCGCCGAGCGATTCGCAAAGAGTTTGAGCAAGTTGAAATTGAAAAACGAGCCGCGCTGAGCACCCTCGCCTCGCGGCTCGTTCTTTCACAACTTGATTCTCACCATTGCTTGGACGTTTCGCCTATTTCCCTTTGGAAGTGTCCCATGTTGTTTAAATTGCGCCTCGAATCGGTGTTTCAGGCTAGTCGTTGGTTGCTGATCGGTTGCTACGGTCTGGCATTTTTTTGCCTTGCCTCAAGCGCAATCGGACAAACAGGCACTCCTCCGGTAAGGCACTATTTCTCTGGAGGAAACGCGATTCCCGGCGAGGTCGCCTTTCAAGCTCTCTTAACTAACCCCCACTGGCAGTCCCGAATTCAGCCGGCCAAAATCGTTGTACCCGCCGAATGCACCGTCGCCGTTTGGAACCAGTTTCAATTTGAAGAGACGATCGAAGCTCACCCGACTGTCGGAGTGGCAGTAGGCCCGATTTATCGATTTCGCATCACCGGCATTCCGGAACAACCAGGCGTCACGATCTATCCATCGCTTGAGTTGATCAACCAACTGACGCCTCCGGAAGGCTTGGCGATGCGTTTTCCTGTTCCCCTAAATTTCTCGATGGAAGATCTTCGCGCTGCAGCCGAGGGGCGGATGGTGATGAAAGTTGTTTACGTCGAAAACCCTGAAACCGCCCTCCCCTACCGCCAGATCGCAGACGACCAGCCATTTTTTGATATTGGCGACAGCGAAGACGCTTTGCGAACCGCCGAACGTTTGGGACGGCCAATCGCCATTTTACGACTCGGCTCGCGAGTTCCGACTTCGGACGAACTTAACGCCGCCTATTCTGCCAGCGGAATCCCTCTGACCGTTTTTCCTGCAAGTTTTTCTGAACAATTGGCTCAACAAAAACTGACCGCCGAGCAAGTTTCATTTTCACGGGAATCCTCTCGCCAAGACTGCCAACCATCCCCCCAATTCAATCAATGCAACGCTTGTCCGCAATGGCCTGGATTTAGCTGCCCACCAACCCTCTGGCCAACCGGGATGGAAGTCATGGAATCCGGCAAAGCCAATCGAGATGAATTTCTCTGTGACGGCGGGGACCGAAATTTCAAAATCAAGGTCCGTGAAAATGGAGATGTTGGCGGTTTGGACCTCGAAGACACGGTCGGACACTTTCGCACCTTTGACGGACTTCTTCTAACAACCGAAAGCAATCAGGTTTGCATTTACTCGCCGCGATTTGCAGCGGTGCGTAAGGTGTCGCAAACCGTCATGACCGAAAAAATTGCGCGACTATCGAGCTTCGCCGAAAACGTCGAACTGGAAGGGACTCGTGGCCAGGAGTTTTCGTCCACAACCCTGCAGAACCTCCAACCGCGAGGTCACAATGTCGCTTCACGAACCAGCAACTTTGTCGATCAAACCCGTGGCGTGCTGGCAGACCAGGTCTTGATTCCGGAAGGCTTCACAACTCGTTTTCAAGCCTACGAAAACCTTGCCCTGATGCGGTACGGCAAACATCGCAATTCCGAAAGCGCTCGACTCAACGTCGGCATGCAATCGGCCAACGTCTGGCTTGACCAATTGGGACTGCAGGTCGCCGAGAAAAATATCCAACCCGTCATCACTCGCGACCCACTGAGAGTTCAAGAAATCGCTGCTGTCGAAACCGAAACCAAGTCGCAACTTCGACTGTGCAAAATCGCTGACAAGATTGCCGCTGCGCCTGGCGATATCATTGAGTTCACACTCCGTTTCGATAATATCGGAGCTAAAGTCATCGACAAAGTGACGATCATCGACAATTTGACGACTCGGCTGGAATACGTCGAGGACTCCTCGGAATGCTCGATGAACGCTAAATTCAGCTTCACCGAAAACGAAGGGAGTTCGCTCAAACTCCAATGGGAAATCACCGACCCGATTGCCGTTGGCAAAGGGGGCATCATCCGCTTCAAATGCCGAGTGCGATAACCAAAATCGCCAAGGGTTCAATTGGGGCCACTTGTTCGGCGGATGGTTGGGTTTCTCGCTACAGATCATCCAAAGAGCGTACCACTTCATTCCCCGCACGCGTTGCGAGGGCTGGGAGGATGTCGTTGGCGGTGTAGGGGATCAGGCGGATGCTGCCGTCGCAAAGGGCAAAATTTGCTCCGCCTGGATGATAGCTCCAGAAATGCAACGTCGAACACATTTCCCCCATACGTCCCTTCACATAGTCGTAAGGACCCGGCGGGCACGATTCGAGATAGGTTGTCACCCCAGGGACTGGAGGGTTAAGTTCACGAACCCCCAGGATCATATCGGGGGACCCGCTCCCATCGCGACCGAAACCGGCATACCACCAGCCGTACCAAAGATCGGGACTGGGAGGCCGTTCGCCGATCATCAGGGTATTGCTGGCCCCGTCGGTAATGTCGCGCATTCGGGTTTTTGAGTTCAGGAAAAACACTCCATCACGGGTGGTGTAGTTCGTGCCGTTGACACCGAGATAACTGGTCGTCGTCACGATTCGGTTTTGGTGTGTCCATTGGACCTTTCCGGACTCCGGATCACTGGGGCATTGGTAAGTAGGGACCACGGTTCTCATGCCGAGGTGTGAGAGAAAGGGGCTGGGCGCGAGGTTGTAATCGTTCATCGCTTGATCCCAGAGGTTTTGTTGTTCGACGTAGGGGAGGAGGTGGACGAGAAAAGTCATGGAGCCGTAAGGCACCGCCCCGAGCCCATTGATCCCAGTCGGAAGGTGTCCTCGTGCCGATTCGAAGTTATGGAGAGCCGTCGCGATTTGTTTGAGGTTATTTGCGCACTGCGTCCTCCGCGCCGCCTCCCGCACCATCTGAACCGCAGGAAGCGTAATGCCAACCAGGACGCCAATGATGGCGATAACGACGAGGAGTTCGACGAGGGTGAAAGCACGGCGAGATTTTATTGACGGCTGTTCAACCTTACTCTTGCTGCGGGTAAATGCAAATAACAATCCGAGCAAACAAACGACGGCAAGTATGAGCAGGCCATAAAACCATTTTGAAGTTGGTCGCGAAACTCCAGGAGGCTCAGGAAAACCATAATGGGACAAATAAAATCGTTTAGCGTCGACTTGAGCGACCTCGTAACCAAATTTTAAATTCATACTTCGCAATGTTTCACCATTTTTTGTCGTTGTCGCATCAATGCCCGCTGGAAGCCATATATTGCCCATCTTTTGATAATCAAAAAATGTCCCAGTGCATTTGACATTGGCGTGACTTGCCGAAGGTGAAAATTCGTACCGGACGACGCCATAGTCGAATTCAGGCGCCAACCATACCTTGCCAATCTCCGGAAATTGAGGGACATCGCTTAGAGTAGCGTCATGCTCATATCTCCACTCAAGCTCAACAAGCAGTTGCCCTTCGACCAATCGTTCCTCAATTGCTTCTACTTTAAACCGTGGGTCGTCCAAAATAGTAAGAAAATCAAAATATGCGGTTGTCCAAAAGATAAAGTATGGCAAGGATTGCATTCTTTTGTCCGGTTCCATCCTAGCATCATCGACTCCAAGCATGGCGAAACTATCAGGCTTTGAGTCCAAGCGTTTGAGCATAAAGGAATACTCGTCATTTTTAACGATTAGGGACACATGCTTTTCAGGAACGCCGTTAACAAGGATTCTTGATTCAGATATTATATTATCCTGTTTTAAAATAATTGTCTGGCCACCAGATTGCACACCCGAGTTTATATCAATTGCAAATCCATTTCGGATTTTTCCCCTCGTGTTCGACCAAGCATTTCGAATTTTGGAAATGGCATTTTTGTCGGCAATGCCAATTCGGGTCTCCACGCAGCAATTTAAGAATGTGATCGCAACCAGAATGACACGAAAGCATTGCAAAAAAAACATACATTACCTCACGTTCAACTCTATTAAATAATGCTCTTAAGCCTTCATGTATCTTCGAGTTTTGCGAATCATTTAATCGACTCGGGTCTTTGCATTAAAAATTAAAAACAGACATCGAACAAAGATGTTCAATTTAAACCGCAGGGGTTACCCACAGTTATTGCCAAAGTAACTGCACGTAACTCCAAGCGGTTCAAAATCACTTTTGAAAACGTCAGTACACAAAAAATGGTTTCGCCTACCAAATGGGTTCAATGTTAACCGCACTCACACCAGTGGGAACCACCTTCAATTGTCGATTTCAAAATGCAAACCGGCATGTGAACCGGGCATACCTGGCCATCACGCAATCCAGAGCAAATCCACCAACCTATTCCCGCGTCCCACACCTTGGGGATGCAACGTGCGTCGAAAAACTCTCCAGGTTCGTCGGCTTTTGCGACTTGATGTACAAAAAGGCAAGTCGCCAGTAAACCTGCAATTAGGGCTGCTGGAACAAAACCCTTCAAAAACTCTTTCATTTCAATTCTCCAAAAAGAAACCATGAATATCCGCAGCGACGACGTGTTGCTGCGGGGAATCGAGAAAAAACAACAACCGCTGGTGAAAACGACCAGGGGATGTTGGTTTGACTTGTACTCGTATCGGCAACTCTCCTCCCGGAGGAATCACCGCATGAACAACTTCATCTGGCACAACGCACTTGCACGAACGCTGATAACCCACGATCTTTTGCTCCTCATTCGACACGTTACGCAACCTCAACTCGCAGTCTTGAGGAGCAGACGGAAGCGAACCGATATTGGCGGGGACTGACACAATCGGCTGGCCCAGCCAATGGGCTCTCGCGTAATCGCGTGCCCAGGCGGACTGCGATAAGCTAAACCCAACGGCAATCAATATGATTCCCGCCAGCGTTCCTGCCTTTTGTGCTGGAATCCGAATCTCGCTCCACTGCCGTATCACACGGTTTGTCTCCGGTCGAATCGACATCAACAGGGCCAAGGCGACGACGTTCACCGCGAAGAACCACGCGGGATGGATTTCAAACGCACCCGCACACCCGCAAGTTGTTTTGCCACTAAGGACATTGTATAGCGAAACGGCAGCCAGTACCGCAAAGAACCCGGTGACCACCAACCATTTAATCTCACTCGGCGCCCGCGTGATGATCACCCCGATCACGACAAGCTCGGCAAACAGGGCTAACCAGAGTACGGGAAGCGGGGTGGCAGTCACGATGTCGGCAAACGGGCTGGTCAGGAGCAAATGGAGCTTGAGTCCTGCAGTCAGGGCCAATAACCCTGCCAAAAGGGCTAAAACAATTCTCGGTAGTGGGAACCGACGGGACATCGCACCAGGCGCTCCGCAGGGAGGGGGATTCATTCAAACTCGGACAATTTAACGCACCCGGGGGGGGCGCTGTCAATGGGCTCATTGGAACGGCTATTTCGAGTCGCCTAAGAACGGTTGGAGCCAATTGTCTTGATAGGGCCAGTCGTTTCAAAATACTGTTGGAAGTTACTTTAAATGGACCGTTGAATGTTAGCGGTTGCAATTTTGATCAACGATGTTGGTCAGAAAATGGGGGTAAGAAAATTGGTGGCCGACCACGATTTGGTTAGTCAAAACAATCAGGATTTTGTTAGTCAAAAACGACTATAAGGGTTTGGCGGGCGAGACGCCCGCGATCCCGGGAACGCGGGCGTCTCGCCCGCCTGATTCAGGGTGCTACTGGCTGATTCAATATTTACCTGTTTCTAAAACCAAACGCATTTTCGTACCCCCATCTTCTTACCAAACAAATTTCATCGAGTGGCAGGCGAATGGGGGAGCGAATGGGGGGCAAAGGATTGGGTTGGTAGAAAAGTAGGTGTTATATGCGCACGGCTTGCAAATCGCAACCCGAAGTGTCAACGAGGAGCGGTGAAAATTCCCTCGCTGACGCATCGGGTTTGGTAATTCCCTCGCTGGCACATCGGGTTTGGTAATTCCCTCGTTGACACTTCGGGTTTAGATTTCTACCAGCCCGGCAAATTTTCTGCGGGAGTTTTGCGGGAGTTTGCGGGTTGCGAATCGATTCGCTGGTGTTTGGTTGATTGTTGGAGACTCAATTCGGTAGAATAGCGGTGCTCCAGCGCATACGACAAAAATCTTCCGAGGCATCTCATGATTCGATTCAAAGCAACCCTGTTATCGTTAGCCTCGCTCATTGGATTGTCACTGATTCTGGTTTGGCCTGCGACTGTCCTCGCTGGAGGGGGGCCAGAAAATCTGTTGTTGGTGGTCAATGCCGACTGCCCGACTTCGAAACTTGTTGCCAATCACTACATTCAACTCCGTAAAATTCCGCCCGGCAATGTCTTGTACTTGACGAATGTTCCCGGCGAGCAACGAATTAAACTCAAGGATTTCGAAACCAAAATCCTCTCCCCGATTTTTGAGTACATCAAGTCGGCTAAACTTCAAAAGCAAATTGACTATATCGTTTACTCAACAGGGTTTCCAACTTCAATACAAATTCCCGACCACCACAATCGGGTGATTGCTCAAATTAAAGAATCTCAAGGGGAACAAACGGCAAATCAGTTTGTCAAAATCCTTCAGCCCCAAGCCTCGCTGACCTCGCTCACCTATTTTGCCGTCCATGTTTTTGCCAACGATCCCAGCTACCTTGGCTTGGAAGCAAACCAGTATTTTCGTCGTCCGGCAGAACACCTTTTGGAACGCCCGTTCCCCCCTCCCCTACAAGACCGTTATGCGGCGGGCCGACGAGCTCTCGACGATAAAAAACTTGACGAGGCGATCAAAATTTTTGACGAACTGCAACGCGAGCAGCCCTCGCAATTGGCAGTCTCTTACTCCCTCGCTCAAGCTCACGCCCTGAGTGGAGATACGAAGGCGGCAGCAAACTGGCTCGCCCGCTCGATTCGTTTGGGATGGTGTTATCGAGATAAGACGAAAACAGACCCGGCGTTTGCGTCTGCTATTGCTGATCCACTTTTCAAAGGCATTGTGGATCGCCTGCCGGATGTCCCGTATGAATTTTCCCCAACTCTCGGTTTTTCATCAAATTTCTCCTGGGCTCCAAATGGTGGAATCAATACCGGACCCGGGACAGGAATGAACTATGTCTTGTCAACAATGTTGGGAATTCATCACGAGTTCGGGATGACCGAAAGAGAAATCTTACAACACCTTCAACGTTCCGTTGCCGCAGACCTCACGTACCCCCAAGGCAACTTTATATTTGCGCAAACGTCAGATGTCCGCAGTCGAACGCGGCAACCTTTTTTTCAAACGGCAATTAGCCAGCTTCAAAACTTGGGAGCCAAAGCGGACACCACCAAAGAACATTTCCCAAAATCTGGCCAAATTAGTGGCCTACAAATCGGCTCCTCGACGTTCGACCCGAAGTCTTCCATCGCCAAGATTCTTCCTGGCTCTATCGCTGATAATCTGACGAGCTATGGCGGCGACTATACACGAGAGGGTCAAACTAAGTTGACTGAATTGATCAAGGCCGGTGCCGCTGGTTCCAGCGGAACCGTCGTCGAGCCTTATTCGATTATCCAGAAATTTCCACACCCGATGATCCAAGTCCACTACCGTCGTGGCTGCTCGCTCGCCGAGGCATTTTACCAATCGGTCTCCGGACCTTTTCAACTCCTAATCGTCGGCGACGCGCTATGCCAACCTTGGGCCAAACCGCCGAAGTTTCAAATCGCAGGCGTTGAACCTCTGCAAACCGTCTCCGGAACTCTCGAGTTACAATTCTCCTTTACCGATCCGAGCCAAATCGAGGTGATCGATATTTTTGTCAACGGCAAACTGGTCGGACGTCAACCGCGCATCGAAAATTTCCGTTTCGATACAGCCCAACTTCCCGACGGTTATCATGAGTTGAGATTTGTGGCGGTTGCCAGTAACTCTATCCAATCCCGTTCGTCTCTCAGTTTGCCAATCCAAGTCAA
Source organism: Pirellulaceae bacterium (assembly GCA_019636375.1). Taxonomy (GTDB): domain Bacteria; phylum Planctomycetota; class Planctomycetia; order Pirellulales; family Pirellulaceae; genus BJ22. Next base: position 144,244 of record JAHBXS010000002.1, read on the forward strand.
CAACTCCCAGAAAAATCTTGCTCTCAGTGCCACCGCTGAAGCCTATCACGTTCAAGAACAAATCGAACTCACAATCGACACCAATGTTGCAGGACCCGTCGAAATCTACTGCAACTCTCTGAAGTGTGCAGAATTGGTCAGTGGTTCCGGAAAGGTTGCATTCCCAGCCGCTCTGATTGGTCGCGGCCCTGTCAGTCTGAGAGCAGTATCAAAAGTCACTGATGATACTTTCCACCAAAGCCTGCCCCTACAATTAACGATCAATGGGCTCGTTTCGAATGATCTACCTGAGGAAAGCCGCTAGTTCCCGTTCGATCAGCGCTGTCAGCTTTTCCATTCGTTTGCGGTTCACCCCCAAGTCTGAATGCCCAACGCGCGACGCAGAACGAAAGTGGATTTGACGCTCTTCTGGGACAACTAGAAACTCCACATCGTCTACAAATCGAAAAATCAAACTGCGGGCCTCAAAATGCACATAGTCCCGTTGCTGTTCGACAATTCTCATGCGCGGTTGACGCTCAACGACCCGAATCACCAACTCTAACGCTTCTTCAGGCGAACAGGAGAATTTGATCGGGGCCATCTCTTGCAACTCATTGACGGAATCGGTTGAAACCGCATTGGGAGTCGGGGGCAAAGGATGCAATCGTCCGTTTAAAAGGCCAAGATTTTTTGGTCGCGTTGCCATTGCACTCATCCCCGCCAATAAAATCAAAACAATGATGGGCAAAAAGAACAATCGAATTCGAAACCGCCGCCAACTGGCCGCCGAACCGTTCGAGTGATTTGCCGACATCGATTTGCTCATGCGAAAACCCCCTGTTCTCGATAAAAAACGACTCAACACTAACGGTTGTAGCGGTTTTTTCCTGTGAAGTACAGAACCGCTAATCAATAGTCGAATCAACCGATATCGGCGTTTTCTGTTTCCTATTATTTTCCGCTCGACAACGCATGTGGTGCCCCTGCTGCCAAAGCGAATCTCCGATGGTCGCCATTCACGACTCGGGGTTGATCTGTGCTCATTGTCACGTCGAGGTCGAAGCGGTTCGACCCATCGACGGAACTCTCGAATTCTCTCCGGCTGACGTTTCGCCGGTAAACTTGCCAAACCAAGCGGCGGGGCAAAAACTCTTCCGTTTTGATCCGCCTCATCATCAAACACAACCTGAAGACTCTAGCACACCGAACCGATCGAACAATTCAACCTCAATTCACACACTCTCCCCTGCCCTATCCGCAAGTGACTCACCGCAACTGTTGACTTTGGTTCTTTTGTTTTTCGTCGGGCAGGCATTGATCGTATGGGCATTTTTCCAAGCAAATGTCCAAGCACTCGGTATCGGACTGGTGACGTCGATATCAGCCGTTGGACTTGCCCTCCAATCAGTCAACCGCACCGAAATGATTCGGCGTGCTGTCGAACGCCGCACCCCAAAAACTTCAGACAAGTTGCGGCGACCTCGCACTCGCACTTCGGCAAACGCCCATCAGCGTCTGGATTGAAGGCATGGTTCAATGCCGACAGCTATTCTGGCAATGGCTTCCCCTTGGTCTCGGGCGCGAATGGTAGTACCGCAATTCCAATCAAAAACACCGCGCACATGGTGACCGCCGCCCAGCGCAGCCCATCTTCATAGCCTCGTTCTGGCGAAAAAACGTACTTGGTTAACATCCCCAATGTAAACGGGCCCAACGCAGCCACGATTCTGCCAACGTTGTAACAAAAACTCGTCCCCGTCGAACGTAGCCGTGTCGGAAACAACTCCGGAAAATAAATCGCATACAAACCAAAAACTGAAAGTTGGCAGAACCCCATCATAGGGACCATCCAATACAAGTCACTCATCCGATTCAGAAACGAAAACGTAAACACGGTACTGACCATTGCTGCTAAGAACGCCACAAAGAAAGCCGTGCGACGGCCGACCCAATTCGCGAAAAAACTTGACAAGTACATCCCCAGAAATCCTCCGCCGTTCATCAGCAGGGAAGTCACACCCACCCAGTAGGCCACCATACCATCCAGACTCGACTCAGGCGTCCCTTTCGCAATAAGCTCGGCACGAATGATGCCACGTACAAAATCGAAAACAAAGAAGCCGATCCCCCACAACCCCACGATTCCCGCTGCGCCTAACACCAATCCCACCAGTGCATTCTTTCGCCAGCGCGGATTGCCGAACAACTCACTGTAAGACCCCAGATGAGCGTTGAAATCTCCTGAATCGACAGCGGCCTTCCTAGCTGCCAACCATGTCTCCGGCTCCTTGAGCTTCCAGCGCACGACGATCGCTAACAGCGCTGGCAATGCACCGATGATGAACAGCACGCGCCAAGTCGTCATTTGAAATCCGAAAATTTCCCAATTTTGAAACTCGCCGACGCTTTCCATATACCCAAGGTACATGTTCAAACCAGCAGCAGTCGCATTGCCGATCGTTGAAGACGCTTGCAACAGGCCCAATGCATAGGTCCGCACATGAGCGGGAATGACTTCGGCCACGAGGGCAACCCCCACTGCAAATTCACCTCCGACCCCTAGTCCGGTGATAAAACGGTAGAAACAAAAATCCCAAAACCCATAAGAGAAGGCACTCAATCCAGTACACAACGAATAAACTAAAATCGTCAATAGCATGACCCGCGCTCGTCCCATCCGATCCCCTAAGACTCCGAAGACAAGCCCCCCCAACGCCCAGCCAATCATAAACACCGAAGTGCTGAGAGCCCCGTAAAAATCTTTGTCCTCCTTGGATGGAGCTATTGTTACGACTTCCCCGAGTTCGTTCGTCGTCGTTTCAGCCAATAGTGTTGCCATTGCCGAACTGCGAGAAACCGCGAATATTTGTTGGTCCATCGTGTCAAACAGCCAGCCCAATGCCGCGACGATCAACACAAACCAATGATAGCCGTTTAAATGAAGAAACCATGTCCATTGATTCAGCGGTCGCGAGGGCTCATTTCCAGTCATCTTCGAGTTTGCCGTCCTTCAAATATCAAATTTCCAGATAGAATATCGGCAGCCATCCTACCCTCGATTTACGCCGACGACAAACCGTCGCTGCAAATGTCTTGTCCGTTTCCACGAAATTTTCGAGATTTGTTTTTCTCCATCCGTTTGGAGTGTTGAAGAGGCTCAATAAATCAGTCATCATGTAAGAAGTCGCGCCGTCGGGCTACGAGCCTATCCCAAAAGGGGTCAGACCCTTTGGAGGCTAAGCGAAATTTAACGTTGTTATGTTGCCAAGCCGGAGAGGGTCTGACCCCTTTTGGGATAGGCTCTGAACAAAATCGCTCGCACTTTCATTGAAGCTGATTGCTCCTTTACTTGAGGAAAATCCGGTACATGTCCACTACTGACAAATGGCTCAACCCATCGGCTCGCACTTCATCACGTCGCGACTTTCTTCAATTGGCAACTGCCGCTCCCGCACTGGCTTGGTTGCCGGGCTTGTCAACCCTGGCACCCCCTGCCCCTCTCAACGACTACCCTCGGCTAACTTTTTACGGGGCCACCCGACAAGTTTCCGGTTCGTGCCATCTACTCGAAACGTCTCATGGTCTGTATGTCGTGGACTGCGGCCTATTTGCTCCGGACATCGAGAACCCAGAAAAAGAAAACGAAGACATCCCCTTCAACCCCAAAGAAGTCAAGGCGCTGATCTTGACCCATGCCCACGCCGACCATCACGGAAGACTCCCCTTGCTCTACAAACGAGGCTTTCGTGGCAAAATCTACTGCACCGATGCGACTCGCGATCTGACGAACCTCGCATTCAGCACACCACCTCCTTCGAGCGACGATGAACGCGACCCGCTGTTCACTTTTGCAGATGGCGAAGCGATGCTGAAACAGCTCCACGCGGTCCCCTACAACAAAAAGGTGAACGCGGGAAAGTTAACCGTCCGCTTTACGGATGCGGGGCACATCCTGGGCTCAGCAATGGTCGAAGTCTGGGTCGACAACCGCAAGATCATTTTTGGCGGCGACATGGGGCCAGACAATTCCCCCATTCTGCACGCACCCACCCAACTTTACGGTGCCGATTGCGTGTTGCTCGAATCGACTTACGGAGCCGCCAAACGTCCGCAGATCGATTACGATGAGTTTGGCCGCCGCGTTGCGGCAGTTCTGGAAAGGGGTGGGGACGTTTTGATGCCAACCTTCGCACTCCACAAATCGCAATTGATCATTTTCACTTTGCAACGACTCATTCAACAAGGCGTGATTCCAGCGAATGTTCCCATCTATTGTGACTCTTCTTCTGTTCACAAGGCAAATCTAATCTACGATGCCTACAAGGACTACCACGACGAAGAAGCTCGCGAATTTATCAAGAAACACGGGTCCTTGTTTTACATGGCAAAATACCGCGAAGGTCGGGCCGCTGATTTCCTTAAGGCCCACGGTGGAACCCCCAGCATCTTTGTCTCCACAAGCGGCATGTTGGCGTTTGCTGCGTCACCCCGCCACCTCCACGCAATGGCCAACAATCCCAAAAACGCGGTCTTGATCCCCGGCTACCAAGCCCCAAATACCGTCGGGCGATTGCTACTCGACGGCAAGTCGCCTGTCACGGTCAACATCCCCTTAAATGATCGTCCGACAGATGTCAAAATTACCCCCAAGCTCGAAATCGATCGCGTGTCAGGTTTTTCTTCTCACGCATCGGGTGAACAGATTTTGGAATGGATATCGAAGTTCGAGGAAATCGGAACAGTATTTTTCTTGCACGGCGATGAAGAACGCTCTACAGAGATGGCCAAACGAGCCAGCGAAATGGGAGTCGAGTCCATTGCTCCCAAACGCGATGATACGTTCACGGTCAAAAATGACCGACAAACTCCGGGCCCCGTTCCAGAACTCGAAAAACGGCAACCTGCCGCTCCAGCAGCGGTCGATCAATAGCAAAAAATTCTTTCACTTCAGTAAGGACTATCGGGCGATGTGGCACACGTTCATATACAAAATTGTCTGCTCCCTCATGATGTGCAGCTTGGGATTAAGCCTGACCGCTCAAGAAAAAGCCAAGGATGTCGATGATCGATTTGACTCGGCCAACCAAGCCACCAAGGTTTCACCCCCTGCCCTTTCACAGAAGGCTCCCTTTGACGTGCCGTTTCGCGTTCGTTACTCAGATTTGGACGAGTCGGAACTTTTACCAGCGTCCAACCTTGTGCGTCTGGCCGAAATGGAAAACCGTGACACGACAGTCGTCGGCACAGTCGATTCGGCCTTCATTCCACGTGGGAACAATAAAGTCATCTTGAATTTTTCCAAGGACCACCGCAATTGCTTCAAAGCCGTCATCGACATCAGAGACTTTGAGAAATGGGGGACGAATGACCCGCAGCAAATAGGTCGCTTGTACGAAGGAAAAACGCTTGCCGTCAGCGGGCTGTTGACGATGTTCCAAGAGAAACCGCAAATCCTCATCGGCTTGCCCCACCAACTCCCAATCATCGTCGGCAAATAGCCTCAGGACTCCTGATCTAGGCGGAAAATAAGTTGGCACATTCGTGGCCTCGTAGCACGTGCGCCAGAACGAGGAAAATGCAAAGTGCAAAATTCATAGTGCAAAATCAACGGCCAAGTTATCTTGACCGCAAGAACTAACGAGAACAAGGAAGCCACGCAACAAAAACCAAAGAAAACCTGCCAGCGCGTCACACACCCACCATACATTTTGCATTTTGCATTTTGCACTTTGCACTTTGCACTAGCTCCGTAATACGTAATCATCGTCTCAGGTCAATTTCCGATCCCAGCAAATGATTGATGCAAAAGCACGCGAGTTCTCTACTCCAGATCAGGAGTTCCGAGCCTGTAACGGAAAAGACACCCCAATTCACGAAAAAACCCCGTGAATCTTTTCGACTCACGAGGTTAATTTCAAACGTTCAATTGAGCGAGGCGGACGGGGCTCGAACCCGCAACCTCCGGCGTGACAGGCCGGTGCTCTAACCAATTGAGCTACCGCCCCTCGCTTCTCCCTAAACGGGAATCCGAAGTTTACTCGAACTTCATCGGCTTGACAAGGGCCGGAGCTTAAAGGTTCACCCGTCGAACTTCAAAAAATGCTGGTCCAAAATGGCCTATACGCGGGGCTGAAATGGGGGCAGGTGCCGTTGTGCAAAGCACCCGAAGGGCCGTTCTGGCAAAGGTAACTGCTACCAATTCTGCCCCAACATCTAAAACGCCACGATTCAGACGGCCTGCCAACAACAAAAAACGCCCTACATTCGCTACGAACGGCCCTTAATAACCGCAAATTTTTGCATCTGCAATCGTCCCAGCCTCTCGTCTCCTCTACCCTACCCTACGATTCCAAAACGACTTGGAGGTACCTTAAATGAACTCTTATCAAATCATGTATCGACTCAAAGGGATGATGTCTCGTATCAACGACGTGATCCAGGGTCTATCGATTGAAGCCTGGGCGGCGATTGCCGTTGTCCTCGTGGTGGTCGGATTTATGATGCTCAAAGGAAACAGCATCCGAGGCGGCTAAAAAAATCGCGGATCATCAACACGAAACCCAAGTTCCTCAATCGCTCGAGCATCTTCTTCCGCGGCCACTGTGTCTCCAGTCACGACAAAGATTTGATAGCGATGGCTCAACAACGTCCCTGTTTGACGCCGCCGCGACTCAAAATAATCTTTGATCGACTTCTGCGAGCGACCCATCAAAAAATCCCCTTGCTCGTAGCCCTGAGCGGCGATCCGATTGCTGATGATCGCCAAATCGATCAGATCAAATGCCTCGCTGAGCTGCTCGAGTTGAAACAACACCCAGCCATGTGTGTCTAGAAAAGCGGCCCCTTCTTCGATTAGATCAAGGCAACTAAAGAAGGGCGGCAGCACATCAATCATCTCTTGGAGTTTCAAATCCAATTTACTCAACCTTTCTGCCGCATCTTCCACCGCCTTCTGGTCGCCAACCCTTTGGTCCAGCAGTGCTCTAACAGCCAACAACACTGCCAATGAGCGTCGCTCAAGTTCGGCTTGAAATCGCAAACTTTCAAGCCGACTGTCCGTTCCGTCTTTCGTGATTGAACCATCATTGACGGCCAACCATCCGAACTTTCGGAGACGACCATTTGCCTGCTGGTATTGGTCATCTAAGTTGCCAATCTTTTCATCAAGTAGCCTTTTCAGAGGCTCAATTTCGACGGGGTCCTTAAGTTCAACGGCAACCAATGCCGTCGCCGCCAACACCTTAAGTTGATAAGGTAGAATCCACGTTATTCGGCCAAAGCCTCGGCCCGCACCCCGTGATTCAAACAGTGCTTTCATCCGTTGATCGGCCCCTTCCAAATCGTATTTCGCCAGCGCGCATTGATAGGCGTAGCCATTGGTCCACAAATCGGAGTTGTCATAATTGCGATCGCGGGCCTCGAACCAAAATCGCAGCAGATCACATGCATCCTGCGTCCGCCCGTTGCCAAGAAGTGCACGAAAATGGGCTTGAAGCACTTGCGAATGGGAGTCGCCGTCCGTTATCGTTAACTCGCGGGCGTCTGCAGGTAACTTATCGCGTAGACCCTCGGTCCAATTAATCGCCTCCTCGGCACGCCCTGCATCCAGCAAGTAATTTGCGAGTTCCAATTTGGTAATATCCGATGCTCGCGGACCCTGGGCAATCGACACAAGTTTTGTAATCGCCAATTCCTTTTGGCCCGATTCATAAAGCAAATTTGCGGCCGCCACGTCCCAACGCTCCCGCTCAGCCCCCACCCAATTTTTCAATACGGGAACAACGACAAGTCCACAGACTAGTAGGGCGGCCAACCAACTCCAGCCTCCGCCTCGACCGACAATCGGTGTATTTCCCTCATCGATCGAAGCGTTGAGTTGGGGTTTGGCAGAGGCACTCATCGCGAGCTATCCTTCCGTGGTTTCTTCTAAAAAGTTCTTGATGACTTGTTCAATTTGCGAACGAATGGACACCAATTGACGACCATTTGTAATTTTTTGGCCGTGGCGATCAGTCACATAAAAAACGTCGAAAACTTGATGACCATAGGTCGATATTCTAGCGAACTGCACGTCCAGCCCTAATTCGAAGATTTTCTGCGTGATCGTGTAAAGCAGCCCGAGTTTATTGTACGCAAAAACGTCAATGATCGTGGCTGTTTCAACGGTTTGATTGTCTATTTTGACTTTGATCGCAGGGCGTGAAAGTTTAGCGGCCAAACTAACATCCATTTTCCAATGTTTCCGGAACCGCGGCGGTTCATTGTCAATTCCCATTGCAATTTGTTCGACACGACTTCGCAGGTCCTGCAACCGCATTTCTGGGGTTTTAACGTGCTCTCGATCGTTAAACTGAAACCAATACCAGATCATCGAATTTCCCAACGGTTTGATGTCCGCCGATTGGGTTTCGAAGCCCATGCTGGCCAGCAGTCCTGTGACTTTGTAAAAAATCCCCGATCGTTTTCGCTCGCGTTTGGCAATCACCAGTTCGCAGGTTTGGTCTTTTGGAAGTTCTCTTACCCAACACAGAACTTCGTCACTTTTAGAATCACGCAATTGCAGGAGTTGGTTAGCGACTACTTCCGCCGAACGTTCGCGGCAATAATTCCATGGCAAGCGCTTTACGGACCGCGACAGCCATTCACGAGTCTCTTCATCCGCCCCTTTTTTGATCACGTCTTCGTAGACGTTTTGAAACCTCGGATCGTAACCCTCCGTACTCAGGTGTCCCGTGAGTTGCTCGCGAGCATGATAGAATAAAGTGGTCAACAAGTCTCTCTTCCACGGCGTCAGCATACCTGGACCAACCGCATCAATGTCCGCCAAGGTCAACAGATAGAGATGCGCTAGCATTTCCGTCGTGCCAATATTTGCGGAAAATTCTGCGACCAAGGATTCGTTCCCAATGTCGCGATGAAAAGCCAAATGGGACATCATCAGATGGTTGTGTACCAAAAACCGAACGGCTTCAACTTCCTCATTACTCAATAACAAACGTTGACAAGTCTCACCTGCGATCCGGCGCCCCACCTCGCAATGTTCCTCTGGAAATCCCTTCCCCAGATCATGCAGAAGCAATGCCAAATGCAAAATCGACTTATCCGGCAACTTGCGATAGGTCTCACCGATGATCGTCAAATCGTTTTCAAATTCGGTGCAGATTTCAATCGCTTGCAGCGTGTGTTCATCGACGGTGAACTGGTGATACTCGTTAAACTGCAAGAGCCCCCGGGCGTGTTTGACCGCTGGAACAATCTTCTCCAAAACCTTCATTTCGTGGAGCAAACGCAAGATTTTTGCGAGATTTTTAGGCTTTCCTAATAAACTCTTGAACTGCTGCGACATCTCCTCCGTCATCTCAAACTGCAGTCCCTCCATCGCCTCGCGAATCGTGACCCAGGTCTGATGCTCAATATCCCGATTGAGGTCGACAGCGATTTCAATAAGCCGCAAAATTTGACTCAAATCCCGCTTCACTCGGTCCATCGCGGCTGGCAAGACTCCGACTGTGCGGTTGCGCACCTGATAGGTGTTGTCGATCTGTCTGGTAAATAGCGGTTGCAGAACGAGACCAGCGAATCCGCGATTGGGGCTTGAAAGAGACGAAAATTGATCGCAAACATGTTGAATCTGACTAGTGAAACGAAAATAGTCTTGCATCATCGCTTCGACCGGCAACACGCCTTCACTCCCCTGATAGCCAAACTTCTCCGCGATACGAACCTGTTCATTACGGCCTAGACCGTCTTGAGTCCGATTCGCTTGAAAGTGCAAATCGCAACGGACTCGCAACAAAAACTCCGTCGAAGCATGAATCTGCGTGGCGTCGGCTGCCGTGATTGCCCGCAGTCGACACAACTGGTCAATATCGTTCTCGCCAAAACGCACAAATCCCAACCAGCGAATCAGATGCGTATCCCGCAGTGCTCCCCGCGATCGCTTAATGTTCGGGCGGAGCAAATAGACCGTTTCGCCGTATTTGGTTCTTTCCTGACCGCGAGCCGACAAAATGCCAGCGACCAAAGCGTCTTGGTTCCGTTGACTCACCCGTTTCAAACTATTGAGGTATTCTTCATACAACTTGAAGCTCCCCGCAAGATAACGAGATTCGGTCAGCGAAGAAAATGTTGGAGGATCCTTAACCGCAAACTGACAAACCTCGGCCGGCGTACGCATACCGAAGCCCAACGCCAACCCAGTGTCGTTAATCCCCTGCGTTAGGCGCTTCGCATATTCCTTAATCGAATCGCTCATTTTCGGCGGGACAAGCATCAGCAAATCGACGTCGGAAAAAGGGGCGACTTCTCGACGCCCGCAACCGCCATGCAAAACAAGGGCCGTTTGTTCGTCGAGACTACTTCCCAAATCGGCCAAAATTGCCTGTTTCAGCCCGATCAAAACGCTGTCCAGCAAGTCCGATAGCGATTGCACCGTCAGCCGTCCCGCCATCCCAGCATCGTGAGATTGCCGAATCAATTGCTTGCCGGAATTCCAACGTTGCCGCGAGTCGACCACGTAACTCGGCAATCCAGAAGTGCCCGACATTGACGGCGATACCACTTTCTGGCGATTTGATCAAAGCCCGAATCGCCCAACAGGTCGGCTGTTTCTATACGGCATCCGCGCCCGTCTCACCCGTTCGGATTCGGACAACGTCAACAAGGTCCGTGACGAAAATTTTTCCGTCACCAATTTGGCCGGTTTGGGCTCGTTCGATGATCTTATCGATAACTGGTCGCAGGATTTCATCGCGAATTACGACTTCGATTTTGACTTTTGGAATAAAGTCGATTGCATATTCGTTGCCGCGATACATTTCTGTGTGCCCTTTTTGGCGACCGAATCCTTTAACTTCCGTAACCGTCATCCCCTCGACACCGCATTCGATAAGCGATGACTTGATGTCCTCTAATTTGAAGTGACGAATAATGGCTTCGACTTTTTTCATTCAAATTCCTCGCGGTAGATTCGCCCGATAGCAGAACGATTGTTTTTGTCTGATCAACAGCCCGTGATTATAACGAATCGCCGTTTTTTTGGCAGGTGTCCTGCGGAGTGGGCAGCCACTTTTGCTCACGACCGCTCAAGCGAAAATTCTCAAACCGAGCCAGCACAAATAAGAAATCACTCAGGCGATTCAAATAAACCAATTCATTTTCTAGTGCGTTTTCGGCTTTCAATTCGCGAACAAGCGTCACGATATTTCTTTCCGCGCGGCGAACGACCGTCCGAGCCCAATGAGCCAAGGCGGAAACTCGCCCCCCACCGGGCAGGATAAAGGCGTCCATTGGCGGCAACGACTCCTCCATGCGGTCAATGCCTTGTTCCAAATCGCTGATCCGTTTCGTTTCCAGCGGTACTCTGCGGCGGGATTGACCCACCTCTGCCGCCACGACTGACCCCAACCCGAACAAATCCTGCTGGACCCGAATCAATTCTTCGCGATTTGCCTGCGAGACCCCCTCGGCCAACACGACACCAATCACCGAATTCGCTTCGTCCAAGTCACCACAAACGGTCACCGCTAAATGATCTTTGGGAACTCGCACCCCTCCCAACAAACCCGTTTCGCCACGGTCTCCAGTCTTTGTGTAAATCTTCATCGTTTTTTCCAAGGGTCTGAGCTAATTCGAAATTTCAACTGATCATAGTCGAATTTCTGAGTTAAGCAAAATGCGAGAAAGGCCCTTAGCACAATTTTCGAGCAACTTGCCCGCAACCGGACATCGAGCTATTCTCATTTGGTGAAAAAAAGTAAAGGTACACGGAATTGTTGCACCAAGGAGGATGCAGGCTTGATTTAATGTTGAAGTTCAAACTTAAACTTAAACCTAAACCGTTCTTCAACAACGCCTAACTCCCTGAACCGTTACAAAAACAGCTCAATTCAAGACTCCGATTGAACCACACCAACAACGTTTGCAATCCATGCCCAATCAAAACGCCCCCAATTCCCAACCTGAAATCGTCTCGGCGGGATTCTTGATCCTGCGGCAGTCCCCCGACCAATCGGTTTTGCTCCTCAAACATCCAGATCGTTGGGACATTCCCAAGGGGCATTGCGACCCCGGCGAGACGGAACTGGAAACCGCCTGGCGCGAGCTATTTGAGGAAACAGGTTTAAATTCGGAGCAAGTCACTTTGGTTCCTGAATTTCGTTGGGAGCATGACTACCATGTCCACTTGCGCGAATACGATAACGAACCACGACTAAAACGCCTCGTCGTCTTTTTGGGGATCGTAAAAAGCGACCCGGAACTAACCCTCACCGAACACCAGGGGCACCGCTGGTTCCCCTGGCCCCCTCCCCTGCCGATCCAGGCTCAAACCATTGACCCTTTATTGTCTGCGGCCGTTGAATTCTGCGACGACCGCCCGACTTTATTCGAATTGTAAGAGAGTCATTCTGCGCGAAAGTATCGCGTCTCGCCGCAGGCGAACATTCCGCAGCGGCCATTGTATTGCCAACAGTCGTAACAATGCGGTGTCTTACAAGACACACAGACCACAACCAGACCCCGCGGTTGTTCCGCACAGACGGGACACCGGGCGTCTGCCGAAATCGCCGACTCCAGTTCACCGCAAAACTCAATTCCTTCGACTTGCGAAAATTGCATCAAGTCCACAAACTTGAGACAGTACCTCACGAAATCACTCAACTCCGTGTCATCCCGAATGAAACCCGAACGAACAATTCGCAATCGTCGCGGTCCTAAGTCAAGAGCCACAAGTTCTTTCGGAAAACGGTACGTCATTTCCTGCAAATTCTCCAGCCATTGTCTGCTGAGCATCTCGCCAGCAACCGCAGGATCAGAACTTGCAAACTCGTAACTTTGCACCAGTTTTTCATCGAGCCCATCAACATTCTTGAGATGCTTTCGCGGCTTGGCAAAATTCGGCCACCCTTTTGGAGTTACCGACAATTCCACGACCCCACGCGACTCGAAATCAAGTTGAAACAAAGTTCGCGGTTGCCGACCGGCAAACCACACTCCTTGATTCACCAACGTGACCTGCATTCCGCGATAGTCGAACAACAAACGGGGCCGCCAGCCAAATGAATCAATCCGCCCACCAAAGCGAACGGCCAGCTTGCGATACGTTGTCTTCCAACGCTCGGAACGAACGTGCCAAGTCAAAATGCCAAAAATCGCCATCGTAACGAAGATCGGGAAGGTCACAAAGAAAAATCTGATCAACGTCCAGACCATTTGTTCCAACCCTTCGCGGAAGTCGATTAAAAGAATTAGAGACTTTTCGATTTGGCGGATCGCGAAACGCCTTCTTCCATCAGGAGCATTTCATTGACCGCATTCATCCGCCTTGAAACCCACCACGCGGCACCAAACGCCGAGCCCAGTGCGATCACTAGTCCCGAGACTAAAAACCAAATCCCATACTGATTCACCCAAGCGGCCTCTCCCACCGAGCCTGGCCCCCCGCCGCGAGCCTCGATTTCAGCGATCCGGCTGTTTAGTGAAACCACTTCCCGCTCCGCCGCACCTCGCGCTTCCACACTCGCAGCCAAACCCTTCTCAAGTTCCCCAATGCGTACCAGATGTGATGCAATCGCGGCGTCGTTCCGGTCCTTCGCCAGACGAACCTCCCCCATCTGCTCGACCAACCGTTGTAAAGCATCGGGGTTTTGGACGATCTCCGCCAGGGCTTCGCGATAAGCCAACTTTTGAGCCTCCAACCGTTCGATGGTCGCGACGGCTTGCGACAACTCGTTGCCTGAAACGGACTCGGCACCAGTCGCCGGAAAAAACAGCTTCACTAACAAAGCGAGCATCACCAAGAATTGCAGACCGAGCACCGCCACCACAGGCCAATCGGTTCTATGCTCCCGCTCAATGACTTGCACCGTCGTTCCTCCTCCGCTGGTCGCTCGACTCGTCGTTGTTCTCATTCCTGACTTCATGGTTTCCCTTTCGTTCAAGCCTTCGATATATTCCCGCAATTCTTCCTCACGATGACGATGAGCTATCAAAAAAAACGACTCGCACCGCCGTGTCGTTCCTTCCGTCGTCCACTGAAACCAGCCGCGATCGTTTTGACACGGATCAATCACCAGCGCCAAATCAAGGGGCTGATTGAAAAAGTTCTGGCAGATAAAGTCATCCATCCCCGACAAAAACACGCCCCAACCTGGATGCGTGTGGTACCACCCGACCATCTTCATCGTCCCAGGCAACCGCTGGCGATCCTCCGTAATCTGCCGCCAGGTGTCATGGGTGAACTTAAAACTCCCCCGCGTCGCCTCGTAATGCTGAGCCCGGATACTGTCCTCAACGACGACAAACGGCACCCCTGCCCCGTCAACCAACTGCCGCCCCATCAACACGCCGCCTAACTCGACTTGGGTATTCGAAAAGGCATGATCCTCCAACTCCCGCATAACATCGAGGTCGACATAGATTCGCAAATCCTGCTCGTTCGCCTCGCCAACCGGCTCCACGGCATAGTAATGACTCTCGTCGGGCCGCAGACTTGTCTGTGGTTCGTTCGCTTGGAAATCGCCAAATTCAATGTCAGCGTCCATCGGTCGTCACTCCACCAGAACGCTTGCCGACACCACTGGCCCAGACTTTTGCCCGATCCCCTCCCAACTCGACCAAGACGCGACCGCTGGAAGATTTGACCTTTAAAATATCAAACGGGGGAACGCCAAGTTGCTCCAAACTTAACTTCGCCAACTCGCCCTCTCGGGAAACCTCACAAGTCGTCACCGGCAACCGCACCAAACCGCATCGGGAACAAGTCGCTTCGCGATGCGCGACACGCCCTGCCGCCTTATGAACGGTTTCGGATTCGCCACAAGTCTGACAGCGAAACTCCACCAAAAAATCGCGGTCAAGTTCCAACGCTTCAGCATTCAGCCCACAGTTGGCATCCACCCAATGAAATAACTGCTCCGCCGATGTATCCGCTGCCGAAAAATCGCTGGCAATGATCGGATCGTAAGTTTCGTGAGCCAGACAATCTTCTCGCCGAGGAAAATTCGTTTGGTAAAACTGGTTGGCATCGCCGTTGAAGACCATCCCCACTCCCGACCCCACATGGCGATCGTGCAGCAGCTTCAAAGCCTCTTGACTCTGCAAAGCCCCGATCATTGACGCGATGGTCGGAGCCGTCGGGACCTTTCCCTCCTGCATATCCTCTCGTTTGAGCAATGGGCAACTGTATCGAAGATGCATCAAACGAAAATCGTTTTCGGTCATCGTGCATTCGTAACAGGCCCCGTGAGGTGGTCGATAAGTTTTTACTACTCCACTGATTTCTTGAATCCCACCATCGATCCAAGGCGTGCCGACTTTCCAACACATCCGGTTGACCCACAGCCGGGCCTCCCGATTGTCCACGCAACCGATCACGACATCCATCTCGCGAATCAGCCCCAAACCAATGTCTTGAGTGACATCTGCTTCGTAACCGAAAATTTGGCAATCGCCGTTCAACTGGCGGGCCATTTCCGCGACGACTTCGGCCTTGGGCCTGCCACAATGCTCGGGGCGGAACAGCACGGCCCGCGAAAGATTGGATAACTCGATGCGATCAAAGTCCAGCACAAAAATCCGCCCCACGCCCACCAGAGCCAGATTCTTAATCACCTCATTCCCCAATGCCCCCGCTCCCACGACCAGCACCCGCGCTTTGTGCAGTCGTTCCTGGTCCCACCATCCGATCAGTTTCAGGCGGTCATAACGATCCTCCGAAATTTCGATGGGTGAATCCAATGCCGTTGTTGACGGCAAAGCTGACTCAGGGGGCTTCGGCATCAACAACCTTTTTTAATCAATGAACAAGATTTCAGATTCTGGTTGGCGTGAGTCCCGCACGCGAACGACCTCAACTTCCGCTTCAACAATCATCACATCGTCACTCGTCGTCACACTGGTAGCCGCGCCTAATGGAGCCCCGGCACTCGATTGAACCACTTCGGGTTCCGCACTGAGGAGATTCTTTAGGGGTCGCGAGTCAATCGGGAACGCCGACGGTGTTTGTTCGGCAATCCATTTCGCCGCCTCGCGATGATAGGGGCTTGAGATATCGAAGTTCTTCATCCGAATCATGTCCCAGATCATGTTGCACAATTCGTCCAACGTCAAACTCGGTACCCAATGCGTGCCATAGCCTCCCAAACAAACAATCCCGTTCACCGAAACGTTAGGATGAAAAATGGGAGTCTTCCATTGCAAGTTCGGCATCATCCGGGGATAGGCCGCCCCTAATTCGATCCAGACTTCATGTTGTTTTTGAACGATCACGTTGCCGTATGGGTCCAAGGCGAGGCCGTTTCCAGAAAATCGAAAGCGATATTGACTGGGAGGGTTTCCCTTGGCGTCGGCGTGCAAGATCGAACTCGCTGCGACTAATTCCGAAATCGCGCGCGCATCCGCCGCCAGCCGCCGATCTCGCGGCGACATGATCGAAGGTTCACGAGAATGTCCCAGCCATTCGGAAAGCCAACCCATGACAACTTAACCTGCCACAATTTCTGGATAAATGATCAAGTGATGCCCTTCCTTGACGTCCGCCGCCACCAGTGTTTCATCTTCCAACAGGCGCCGGCCACCTTCCTTGTGGTCCAAACTGTAACTCATCGGCTGACCGTCGGGACCAATCATTGGCAAGTTCATTTTGGTGATAATACTGGGAAGGATTTTTTTGACCGTCACCGTATGCGACACGACCGCCTCGACACTCTTGGCTCCGGTTTGGTCTAGGAAAGTAACTCGTGTCCCCTGGCGTTGGCTGACAGATGAATCTTGGCTCATGGTGTAATCCTGTAATTTGACGTGATGCGCGCGGCCTCTGTCGGACGGGTTTCTGGCACTGCAAAATCCTGACAACGAGGCTTGTGCCGCTATTCGCTCAAGGCCGGGAATTCTTTTCAAGGTTTTTGCCGAATTGGTCCGAAAATCGCGTCACGCTTCTATATTATCGCAGGTTTCGCTGATTTTCCCAGTCTTGCGCCAACAAACCATAAATTGCCACGTCGTAAAATTCGCCCCATTTTCGCGCATGTTTCCGTAACAAACCCTCTCGCAGCATCCCCAGCTTTTCGAGGACCCTGCCCGAAGCCGGATTACGGGTCATGTGGTGAGCCGTAATTCGATTGAGCCCCAGGTTTTCAAAGCCGAATTCGACGACCTTGGCCGCTGCCTCTGTCGCGACCCCGCTCCCCCAGTGGCTTTTGGCCACCCAGTAGCCCAATTCCGCACAATGGTCGAGCTCGCAAATCTCAAGTCCAATCGCACCGACCAGTTCGCTCGTTTCCCTCAAGCGGATCGCGAAAATGACGGATTTTCCCTCTTGCCACAAATCGTCATGCGTGGCGATCCAAGCGCTGGCCATTTCGACCGTGTAAGGGTACTCGATGCTCCGCGTCATCGCGGCAATATCCCGGTCGTTAATCGCGACCTGAAGTTCCGCCGCATCTGCCGGCCAAAAAGGGTTCAATTCGAGTCGCGAAGTCTGCAAGGAATGCCGTTCCATTTACTTTCCAATTGAATTGTCCAAACAGGAGCCCACAACGACACGCAAGTTGGTTCCGATTATGTCAATTGTAACCGCCATTCAAGCGAGCTTGGATTCAAATCGCAGTTTTTTTTGGCACATCTTCGCGACTTTACCTAACCCGCACTTGGCTGTGACCTACGTTTTGGCAGACCTTCATTGATTCACCGCAATTGACGTGAACTTATGGACTACCTAAACAAATTTTTCGAAACTGTATTTCAACCCGCGACACCGACCCCTGAAAACCGGGCTTTGAGCGACCTGTCAAAGCACTTGGAGCAGCGTTTCTATGATGACTTCGAATTGACCGACGCGGTTCGCCCAGGCCTCGACCTTTCGATCAAACCGACCCAGGGCTATCGGCACGACGTTTATATCGATCCCGATAGCAAATGCCGCGTCCCCGTGATCATGGCTTCTGCTTCCAAGGAAATCTTGTTCTCGGTTTTCATGCAACTCATCCAACGCCTTGGTCAAACCGTTGACATCGTTTTAGAAACTAGTCACCAACACCAAACCAACGGCCATATCGATCTTTATCGAGAACAAATGGATATGCCGGTTTTGTCGAGCGTTTTGTGGGAGTACGAAGACCTCCTGCTCAACGATGGTTGCACCGGCATCGCCGTCCTCAACCCACGCACGCCCCAGGAAGTCCAATTCGACGAGCACAAACTCCTGATCATGTACGGCAGTCCGCTGGAACCGTTTGAACACGTCCTAGAAAAGAACGGCATCTATTGCAACGAAGACATTCGCTTCATCACCGAGGCCGAACATGTCCATTCCTCCAGCGATCAACTTTACCGCCACTTCCAAAACCTCCAAACTGAACTCGGCCTCGACCGCCCCGAAAAAGACCGAGCCGCGTATTAAGTCTGGCAACTTGGCGAGCGATCGAAACCGCAGAAAAAAAGAAATCCCTACTTCCTTGGTTGTGGCAAGCATTTTGAACTGCTTCTAGGGACTTTCGTTTTTTCTAAAAAAAGCGTAACCGCACCACGCAGGTCGGCGACTAACAATGGTTCCCTCTGGAATTTTTTCTATGACTAGCGCATTACAGCCAGGCTATCTCCAATAACTAAATGGCGGCAGTCAAATATAATCGAGGGTTCGTTACATCCCCTTCGAGCAAAAAATGACTCCCGATATGCTCCCCAGCTTAATTGTGCGACTCGCCGATCCGCGTTATGGGGATGCCTGGAGTGAGTTCACAACCATCTACCGGCCCGTTGTCTATTGGCAGGCCCGCGAGCAGGGACTGCAAGACGCCAATGCCGAGGACTTCGTCCAACAAGTCCTAACTTCGATCTCAAATACCCAAACACAACGCCGCCACAACCACGCTACGATGAATTTAGGCCGCTTTTGCGCAGTAAGTTTTGGGCATTTTTTGCAGGGTAAGAAATTTCGCACTCCTTTCGCTAGCCAATGCTTAGGCCGTATATGCTGATAGTTTTTACCGGTACCCGAATTTTGGAAATGTGGTCAAAGTCCCGCAAACTTTGATTTGGGTGAACACTCTGATAAACTGTTTGGTTGTCAAAAATCAAGTCAAAAATTTTTAAATGCACGAAGTGTGTGCCTGAATGTTTTGCTGTGCGCCATTGCGTTGACAATGAAACGGTGTTGAAGTTTTTCGCTATCTGGAACCTGCTATTTTGAGGAAAGAAAATGAATTGGTATAAATGGTCAATGATTTGTCGTCGGTCAGTTGTTAAGGTTGTCGGTTCAGGTATTGCGAAAGCATGGTTGTGGTGCGTTCTGGGTTCTTCAATTGCCTGTTGCCAAAATCAAAATGGCGCCGAATTAGACGAGGAGGCCAAAGCGGCTGAAGCACGCATGCGACAGATTTTCGCGCCAGAATCAGAGGCGGCCGCGATGCTCGAAGCGATCGTCGAGGGACGCTCGATGACTCGAAACGACGGTTGGTTCACAATGGCAAAACCCCAGTCCGCTTACGCCTGGAGCCAAATGCTACAGAAGTATGACGACAACAAGGATGGTCAACTTTCGGCCGATGAGTTTCCTGGTTCGAGCCAATGGTTCGAACGGCTGGATCGAAATCGTGACGGTGTTTTGTCGATTGAGGACCATCGTTGGAACGTCGAGCCATCGTCAACTCCAATTCTTCGGATTCTGAGACGTCTAGACTCAGACGATAACGGTCGTGTCACGCGAGAAGAACTCAGGAATTTCATTGACGCACTTTTGCCAGAAGGTCAAAACGATCGCTCGCTGGACGATCTTCGATTGGCGTTGGACCCGCCCCCACGAGTTATCGGGCAATCATTCGAGCGACCAACCGCTAGCCAACTTATGATCGGCCTGGAAAAGCAAGAGATCGGATCACATTTGCCCGGCCCCGCAGTGGGTGAAGTCGGAATGGACTTCACTTTAAAAACAGTCACTGGCAAAGCGATTACGCTTTCTGAATATTGTCATGAAAAGCCCGTTGTTTTAATTTTTGGCAACTTTACATGCGGACCATTTCGGTCGGAGGCCGGGAACCTAGAACAGCTTTACGAACGGTATCAAAATGACTTCCACTTCTTGATGGTTTACGTACGCGAGGCCCATCCAAGCGACGGTTGGGCGATGCGGCGTAACGAGGCCGCCGAAATAGTCTTGCGGCAACCAACAAAATACGAAGAGCGTGAAAAAGTTGCTCGACAATGCCAACAGTTCATGGGAGGCAGAATCCCCTTGGTAGTCGACGAGATGAACGATCCAGTCGGACGAGAATACAGCGGAATGCCAAGTCGCCTTTATCTGCTCAACAGTCAGCGACAAGTTATGTTCAAGTCCGGACGCGGGCCACATTATTTTGTGCCAACTGAATTGGAAGAGGCAATGCTGTGGCATTTGAACGAAACAGCTACCACTTCCGCAAAATCGCCGAATGAATAACCTGATGGAAATGAGTCGTTGTCCGAAACGAAAGGCAACTTCAGCTTTTGCCACTATTTCATCGAGAACCTCAACTAGCCTTTTCGCGTTTAACTCTTGCCGGATGTTGTGAGAAGAGCCCCGTCGGAAATATCTTTGCGGCACCAGGCACCATCCCAGCGAATTTCTTTGACCGCTGTGTAAGCGTTGAGTTTGGCATTGGCGACCGAACTCCCCAAGGCCGTTACTCCCAACACGCGCCCCCCTGACGTGACGACTTGGCCATCCACCAATTTCGTACCCGCGTGAAAAACCTTGCTGTCGGCAAGTTCCGCCGCTGACTCCAGGCCGCGTATCACTTGCCCCTTGCGATAGTCGTTCGGGTAGCCTTCCGCTGCCATCACCACACAAACCGCAGGTCGCGGGTCCCAAGTCACGTTTTCAATTTCAGCCAACCGCCCGTCGATCACGAGTTCCATGATCTCCACCAGGTCACTTTGCAACCGCATCAACAGCGGTTGACACTCTGGGTCGCCGAACCGCACGTTGTACTCCAGCACCTTGGGGCCTTGCGGCGTCAGCATCAACCCGGCATATAGGATTCCTCGAAACGGCATCCGCCCGCGCTTCATCGCATGAATCGTCTGCACAAACACATGCTCCTCGACCCAAGCCAATGTCTCTTCGTCGATCACCGGAGCCGGGCAATAAGCCCCCATCCCGCCGGTGTTTGGCCCCCGGTCGCCATCGTATGCCCGCTTGTGATCTTGAGCGGGCGGCAGCGTGAGAATTGTATTTCCGTCGGTGATGGCCAGGACACTGACCTCTGGCCCCGAGAGCCGCATTTCTAAAATAAATTTGTTACCCGCATCGCCGAACTCACGTTCGATTGCAACGCGGCGGATCGCTTGTTTGACTTCATCCATCGTGAAGCACACAATCGCCCCTTTGCCGGCGGCCAGCCCGTCGGTTTTGACAACCAGCGGCACATCAAACGGCGTTTTGCCAAACCGCTCTTCCACGAATTCAAAAGCCGCTGCCGCTTTGTAAAAGACCCAAAAGTCTGCTGTCGGCACATCAGCCGTCCGCAACATTTGTTTGCAGAAGACTTTGCTCCCTTCGAGCTGAGCCGCTGCGCGACTGGGGCCGAAAATCCGCAAGCCCGCTTGTTGAAAATGATCGACAATCCCGGCACACAGCGGGACCTCTGGGCCGACGACGGTCAAGCCGACTTGATTGGCCTGAGCGAACTCGACCAGTTTGGGGAAATCGAGTGGATCGATATCGACATTCTCGGCATCGATCGCCGTTCCCGCATTCCCCGGTGCAACGAACACGCGGTCTACTCGCGGACTTTGTTTAATCTTCCAAGCCAACGCATGTTCGCGCCCGCCGCCACCAATCACCAAAACATTCATACTGCAGTTATCTCAATTACTAGGTTAATTCTCAAAGGCCCATTTTGATAACTTCCTCCCCTTTTGCCAACCGTCCCATCAATTCGCCGCAGCCCTTTCTTGAACAAAAGACAATTCCGGTTGTGAAAAAGGTACGCTTTAGTAGGTCCATGAACGGTGAGGCGTAATCTGGCGTATTTTGGGGCTGGATCGCGACGGTTTTAGAAGTTGCTGAGAATTTCTGTCGTAAAACAGGCCTGCCGAAATTTTTGTCGTAGTCTGGGCCATATCAACTCAAATTTGCAGGTCCCCTGACCAAAGTACCGACAAACCAATGGCACTAACCTGCACCAAGTGTGAAACAAAACATCTTTGGGAACTTGACGCGTAGTGTATGACTTTCGAGACTTACGTTCCTGCCGTGATGGTTCGCATCTTTCGACCTCTGACATGAACTGAGATCTAAGACCTAGCTCGTACGGTCGAGAGTTGTCGCCTCGTTAGGCTCGTTGAGTTTGGTAGGAAAGTATTTTTTTAGCCGCAAACAGGGAGCTTCTATTGCATGCCAACTGATCGCCCCGGCTATCCAGCACAAACCGCAAATAACCATGTAGCACAAGGCATGGTTCGAGGTGGAAATTTTCTCCACATAGGTCGAGATTCCAGCAGCAACACCGGCAATGATCGGCTTGTTAAAAACGTAAATCGCATAACTGAATTTCCCGAACGACCGCAACCATCGGGCGGCAAACAAGCGACAGAGCCAAGACCGAGAAGGTTGCGTCACCAGATACCAGACCAGTGCTCCACTGCAAGATACCGACGCCGAATACAACACCATCTTCCCATACAGACTATTTCGGCCCCCACCCACGTGCCCCAATCCCATCGGAATAAAAAACGCCAAAGCTCCAACAACAAAAACCGCCAGAGCTAGCACTCCACAACGCCGCAAATACTCCAAATGAAAACAATGGAACCACGCAATCACCCCACCAACTAATAGACCGTCCACGCGCGTAAAAGTGTTGTTATAGATCATGGATTCCGGCCAGTCATAAAGAGCGATTCCAATCCGCAAAACGACAACTCCAAAAATTCCAAGCAGAGCTACGAGTCCCATTCGTCGCGGAGCAGCAAATGCCATCATGAGAGGCCAACCGAGATAGAAATGCTCTTCAATCGACAACGACCAATAGGTTGAAAACCAACCAACTGCCGGAGCAGCGGGCATCAGATCCCCGGCAATTTTTCGAAAATTGGCCAAATGTAACCAGTACCACCATTGTTCTTTGGACAAGTCTCGAAGCCAATCAAGCCCGGAGTGCGGGATTAATGTGATCAAATTGAAGCAAGTGAAAACAACTACAAAATAAAGTGGCAAAACACGGAGACCGCGACGAATGATAAAATTTCGTATCCACTGATGCTGGCCATAACTTCTAATCAAAATCGAAGTGATCAAAAAACCAGACAGGACAAAAAACAAGTCGACACCCACCCACCCCATCATGGATAGATTCGACCAAAGCCAACTCCCGGCAGTGGTCGAATCTCTTCCTACCGAACCCGAATGATGCATCACAACCCACAATATGGCCAAGCCTCTTAATCCGTCCAAACTCGGATTGTGCTGCAATGACGTGACCAACGGCGACGGGTTGTCGGACTCTTCGCTTTTTGCCATGATAGCCTGGTTCAAATTTAGCCTAGTTTATCAGACCTTGTTTTTTTTGGCACCCGACTCAACCTCAAGGAGTGCAGGAGTTGGCCGAATTAATGGAAAGCACCACGATGGTTTACAAAAAAATCGCTCTTGCCGCCATTCTGCTTTTCCTGTCGGTAGGTTGCGAACAGTTGCTATACGGCCAAGCAATTTACTCGCCTGGAGAGAGGATCATCATCGTCGCAGAAGGCGTCAATAGCCCTGATGGTAAATCTGACCATCCCTTTTGGGTCGGTCTCGCGTTGGAGGTTCTACAAACCCGCGATAGTGGTTCAGGTCAGGAACTGTTGTTAAGCCATTTCGACCGTCAAGGCTGGGTGGACGCCAAATTTGTCCGCAAACCAGATGATGCTCTGAAGCTCTTTGAGAAGGCCCTTGAGCAGTCGCCGGAGCAGGAGAACCTGTTATTTGCCAAATCTCTTGCATTGTGGGAACTCAATAGACTGCCGGAAGCCCTCCAGACATTTGATCGATTATTGGAACGGTTTCCTGAAAACAATGCCTATCGAAATGAAAGAGCCGGTTGCCTAATGTCCGCCGGAGAATTCAGCAAAGCACTGGCTGATTTTGATGAACTGATTGCCAAAGTTGACAAAGCAGAGTCTCGAATCAATCGCGGGCTATGTCGTCAAGCTATGGGGAACATCACTGGCGCGCGAGAGGATTTCCGCACCGCGATTCGATTACAGCCCGATCAACCGCAGTGCTATTTGAGGCTGGCGGAGCTTGAAGCTGCCCAACAGAATCCAGACGGAGTCATTCAAGTCCTCGGCGAGATGATTTCCACCTTTCCCCAAGATTCACAATGGCGAAAGGTTCGTGCCGACTATTGGGTACGATTGGGGAGGCTTGATCAGGCCGAAGTCGACCTAGAAAAAATAATTGAATTAGCGCCCCATGAGCCTCAGACTCACCTCGACCTAGCAACATTTCTGAGAGATTCAGGACAAATTGACAAGTCGATTGAAAAATTTTCGGAGATGACTACTCTATTTCCGGATTTCTGGCCAGCGTTTCTTAACCGAGGAGTCTTGCTTCAAAACCAGGGTAACTACGATCGAGCCCTGGACGACCTTGGTCGAGCCATAGATATCTCCGAAGAGTATCGGCATTTTTTGCGCTATCATCGGGGATGCATCTACCTCGATATGGGAAATCCCAGCGAGGCAATTCTCGATCTTGACGCATGCATTGCAGTCGAACCCGTGCCAGATGCCATTGTCCGACGCGGCGACGCCTACCAAAGACTGGGTGAGCATAATGCCGCTTTGCAAGACTTCAATAGAGTGCTGGAGTATGACGCAAATCGCCACTTCGCGCGATATCTTCGGGCTTCAGTCTATCGGCAAACGGGGGATGCAAAATCCGCCCTGACGGACTACGACTTTCTCATTCAACAAGGCATTCAGTCAGACGATGTCTATTACAACCGGGGCCATGCACGCAAAACGCTAAAGGATTGGCAAGGTGCGATCGAAGATCTCACCCAGGCACTGACTAACAATCCAGAAAATCTTCTTTACCTGAACGATCTAGCTTGGCTATTGGCATCCGTACCTGACCCCAACTTGCGAGAGCCACAAACCGCAATTAGTCATGCGCAAAAGGCGTGCGAAATTTCAAAATGGGAGCGTGGAGAGATCATTGATACACTGGCCGTCGCGCACGCCGCAGCAGGCGATTTCAAAACGGCGGTGAAACTTGCCGATCAAGCACTCGAAAACGTCGGAGAAAAATACACTCAGGAGATCATGGCTAGGCGCCAACTTTTCTCTCAAGATAAACCGTTTGTGCTTGACTGAAACTCAAACGCATACCACGGCACCCAACTTGGCTATTCGCTAGAAATCAAGTGACTCCTTCTTGATTGCGTGGCCGTTCACTCCTTAAATAAAGGCAAGGAGTTCGGGGACCAGGAGCAAGCAACCCTAAAATGGGCAAGTTCGGCCAGCCAACCGATTGAGGCGCCTTCCCGCATGGAAATCACTCATTCGAAAACCCAGCGTATGCACCAGCAGCACGTAAAATAGCTGCCCTCCCAAAAAAATCAACATCCCAAATCGGTTTCGTCAAACACTTACAGAGTTTCTCTGCTCACCAGGACTTTATCAGTGCAAAGCCCCTGGTTGCCAACTTTCTTCATGTTTTTTTTTCCACAATCCAAAAAGATCCAAAGAAAACAGCAGAAACAGGAATCCGGCACACATACTTGGAATCCAAAGTGAGAGAAAACGATTCGCGCGCACTAAGCCAGGATTCATCGGATCAAAAAGCACTTCGATTTGGCCACCTTTTTTTAGACCGGCAAAAGAAGCATCCACTGTTGTCTCATAAGTCTTTCCTGACGATGCCTGAAAGGTAACATGCCATATCGGCGATCCATACATTTCAGTTCCAAACTGCCGATACTCGATGTTTGTGCAGGTTGCTGCCGTTTTTTCACCCCTTCTCAGTAATGTCCAAGATTTCAGTGAATAGTCAATTGCGTAGCCCCCTGCAAGAACCGACACGATGGCTCCAATAACGACCCGGTAGCCTACCAAAGTTTCTCGCATTCGTATTCCTGTTCTTGCGTTAGTGTTCCTTTAGAAAGTGGGCTTAGGATAGGCTTCTCACTTTACGCTCGTTTCATTTTTGATCTTCAACAAGAGCGAAAGGTAAGTTTCATGGCAGCCTAATTGCCACTCAATGGAACTTGGCTTTGGCCCCACAAGGCTGACCCCTACGACGTTACCCCAAACAACACACCACTGATTGGATTGCGGTTCGACAACATATTACCCACTCGGACGGTGCAGTGGAATCTGCCATGCTGCCAAAGTTCCAACTCGCCGAAAAAGCGAAAGAAGTAACTAAGAAACTACGTCATCCCTCTGCATTTGGTGTCGTCAGATTTTTGCCCCACAAATTTTGCCAACAAGCATTTCTAATACCTTCCCGATCCCCGAAGTCGATCGTGCAAAAACACACTCGGCAAAAGTTGTACTCAAAAATTGAAGGTAGCAAATTCGGCTTTGCAAAATGAGCGATGGGGAGAACGATTGTTTTGGGTAAAAAATGTCAGCCCCGCACTATTCAACATGATTGACTCGCCGTTTTTTGCCAACTCAATCCGCTTCCCACTCCGGCGGTGGGAACGTGACATTGGTGTAAACTTCGCCCAGACTTAACTCGCAATCAACTTCGGGCAATGGAATGACGGCATCGAGACCCTCATAGAATTCTCGCTCAAAACCGTATTCACCACGGCGGTGCAGAACCGTCGCAGGAATGTCTTGTTCCAGCAACAGATAGCAACTCAACGAGTTGATGGTCAAATAGGCTTCGCGTTTTTCGAATTCATCCACTCGCCGGGTGGACTCAGACAGCACTTCCACGATCACTACGGGTTGATCTTGGAACAGATCGCCGTCAGGGTTTGGTTGGCAAACGACCAACAAGTCAGGATAGTTGAACCTCACGCTATGGCTCAGCCGGACCCGAATTTTCATATCCGAATTGAACGCTTCGCAGGATTTTCCGCGAAGCTGTGCTCCAATCGAGAGCGTTACGCTCATCGTGATTCGATTGTGGCGAGCCGAGGCCACCGCCAAGGCATACACCGTCCCATCGACGAACTCATGTTTGCGGTCCGAGATCAGTTCCCCTTGTAGATATTCCTGAACCGAAATCGGCAGTCTTTTAGGTGCGATCCTCATTCAAGTAATTTACCACAACCGACGAAAATCGTGCAGCAGGAACCCGAATTTTAGCACTTCGGGAGAGGGTGAGTCATCAGGATTTGATATCGACATCACGACTAACGAGATGCAGCAGGCGAAATGTGTGAGAACCGAATGGATCGCTGATTGCCACTCCAAATTGCAAGTTTTTCTCCAAACACGGAAAAGGGATTGAATTGAAAAATCATCCGTTGCCGCTACACCACACCATGTCTCGGCTATAATCAGGTTAGTCGTTTGGTGCGGCCTTAAACGGTTTCAGGACTTTAGCTTTTGGTTTTCTTCGAAAGGAAATTTTTCTCGATGTTGGTTTTAGTGCGATTGGTTGTGGTGGTTGGATTGGTGGCTTCGATGCCGCTCGCGGTCAGTGCTCAAGACAGTTGGGGACATTTGTCGGGACGATTTGTCGTCAAGGGCGAACTTCCCCCGGCTGCTCAAAAGAAAATCGACAACGATGCGGCTTACTGCACGCGAAGCGGAAAACCGATTCTAGATGAAACCGTTGTCGTCGATGAAAATGGCGGTCTGCGGGATGTGTTCGTCATGCTGCTGCTTGAACGAGACGCGGCCCCACCAACGATTCACCCTTCCTACGAAGAAAAAAAGAACGAACCGGTGGTCTTAGACAACGTTGAATGTCGTTTCGAGCCTTACGCCGTCTTCGTGCGGGCCGGGCAAAAATTGTCCCTTAAAAATAGCGATGAGATCGGGCACAACTGCCACATTATCACCTTCGGAAATGAAGAGAACGTCAACTTAGTCGCCGGAGGAACAGTCGAAGTCGCTCTGCAAAAGGCCGACCGCGTTCCCGGCAACGTCGTGTGCGATATCCACAAATGGATGGAGGGAGTGATCTTAGTCCGCGACGAACCCTACGCGGCGATCACGGCGGCAGATGGAACGTTTCGGATCGATAACCTACCGGCCGGAACTTTGAAGTTCCAGTTCTGGCACAAGAAAGTCGGCTTTTTGCGTGAGATCACCGTTGGCAATCAAGTCACCGGTCGGCGGGGCGAGGCCGAGTTGACGATCGTCGACGGCGAAACACTCGATTTGGGCACGATCGAAATCGACGCTAAAGCGTTGACTGGCGACAAGTAAACTCGATTTTTATCCACTTTAAAAATCGTTCGCGACAATTTGTCGTCTCGCTGTGGGCAATGAAGTCGCGACAATGATGGTTAGTCACGGATCGGTAGTTTGAGTAACGAAAAACTACTTCCTCGTGATTGAAATTCAGTGTTTGTAGAGAGCTTAAAATGCGGGTTCAACGTAGCGGAAGTCGTCAAGACTTTCGGCATTTTTGTGATTGACTCGAAACTCTTGACGAGTTCCGCTACAGGAAAATTAAGCCACGACAAAGCACTAGCCATGCAGTCAACCAAAACGATGACGTTCAAAAAAAAATTAATAAGAAAATTTTGTGCCGGCTTGGGAATGCTTTCCCTGTTGATCGCCGCAGGCTGTCGGCCGAGTACGGGTTTAGAATTTCCAGCAAACGAAGTTGAACTTCTCAAACTGCAACGGCATAAGTATGGCCCCAACGAGGAATTGGATTCCAAATACAAGGATCAGGTCGCCGGAGTCATGGCCGCTTTGTTCGGCACGCCAGACGAGCCAGCATTTCCCTTCCCGGCCAACGATGCGTCTCCGTTTCGTGCGTTGGTTTCGTTGGGCAACTTGAATGCATCCGCCGGACCTGTTGCGAGTGTTAAAGACGGCAAGGAAAATCTGGGGCTTTATCGCAAACACTGTGCGAATTGTCATGGCCTAGCTGGAGACGGTGCCGGTCCGGTAGCCTTGACCCTCAATCCCTACCCCCGCGATTTTCGCCTGGGAAAATTCAAATTCAAATCGACGCCACTGCGTGTCCCTCCCACCGACGAAGATTTGGTACGAGTTATCAGACACGGGATTCCGGGGACCGGTATGCCAGCCTTTCCGAACATGCCTCCAGACGAAATGGAAGCGATCGTCGACTATGTGAAGTATCTTGCGATTCGCGGAGAGGTCGAACGACGCCTGTGGGATGAAGTCACTAGTTTGGCGGGAGAGCCCTTGGCCGGAATTCCAGGTTCGCTTGATACTGCCCAAACTCGCGAGGCGTTTCGCAAAGTTCTCGTGAGTGACCCGACGAGTCCGATCAGCGACATTTTATTCGACGATGTTTTGCCCCGTTGGGTCGAAAGGGACGCTCGCGTCTCGGCGGTTCCAACCGCTCCGGCGGGTGTCGAACCGAATGATGCGGAGTTCAATAGTCTGGCTGGCGTCGGTAAGGAGTTATTTCTTGGCAAGGCGAACTGTATTCAGTGCCACGAATTGCCTGGACACTCGGCGACCCAAGCAGTGAACTATGACGATTGGACCAATGACTGGGTAAAGACACCGGGGATCGATGTTGAAGACAAGCGGACGTTTCGCGAGTTTTTAAAAGCGGGTGCTTTGCCCCCACGCTTGTTGCGTCCACGAAACTTGACCCTTCCGGTATATCGCGGCGGCGATGAGTCCCGCGACTTATATTTGCGGATCAAAAACGGAATCGAGGGAACACCGATGCCTTCATCAGTTTCGTTGAATGACGAAGAAATCTGGGCCCTGGTAGCGTTCGTGCGGTCCATGCCCCTTAAATAGACAATCAAGATGAACCAACCCAACTCGTTATCGTTCTGCCGTTGGCCCAACCGCATCGCGCGTTGGTTGGCGGTGGTCTCATACGTCTTGATTTTCGCTGGGGGACTGGTAACGACGACAGCGGCAGGAATGGCGGTCCCCGATTGGCCAAACACCTACGGCTACAACATGTTTTTGTATCCGTTCTATGATTGGTTTTTTGGTCCGTGGGACTTGTTCGTCGAGCATGGCCATCGGCTGTTGGGAACGTTGGCCGGGATTTTTGCGATCTTGTTGGTGATCGTGACGTTTCGAAAATTTCCGGGGACGCGAATGCCCGCGTTTGCGATTGTGCTGTTGGCCTTGGTGATTTTCCAAGGGACCCTCGGAGGCGTGCGAGTCCTCCGCGACGATCGCACGATTGCGAATCTGCATGGAGTCGTCGGCCCGGCATTTTTTGCTCTGGTTGTGGCGTTTTGCGTGATCAGTTCCCGCTGGTATCGCCGGAACGTGGTCGAAGGATCAGGGGCTGGGGCAGAGCAAGTCGGGACGGGGAATTTGACTTGGGCTCAAACCCTGCTCGGCCTGAGTTTTGTGCAGTTGGTGCTCGGTTCGCTTTTGCGGCACATTGATGTGATGACCTCGCCGCGAGGCTTCCCGCATTTGGTTTACACGCATATTGCTGTGGCGGTATTGTTGATGCTGGCGACTTGGTGGTATTGGTGGCGTACACGCCGTATGTCGGGGACTGGATTAAGGTGGCCGGTAAATCTTTTGTCAATTGTGATCTTCGTGCAAGTCGCGCTCGGTTTGATCACGTGGGTGATGAAGTATGGTTTCCCTTGGTGGTTGGACCATTATTTGGTTGCGGCAAGTTTCGTGATTCCCGACAAAACGATGCAGCAGACATTGCTGGTCACGGCTCACATGGCGATGGGATCTGCCATTTTATGTTTCTGGACCGTACACGTTGTGCGAATGCGGGGTTTGCTCAAGGGCCCGGCGCTTCAATGATGGGTGACGGGGTTTAAACGGGAATCGATCGGTTGGCTCGTTGAGCAAATAATCGAATTTTTTCCCAAACGAGTTCCTCAATCGTTGTCTTGGGGGTCGTCGATTTCTAGGACTTCGCTGGGGTCGTCGGAGATGCGCTCGGCGAGTTGGTCGACGATTTGAGCGTAGGTCTCGCGAGTGATCTTGGCGCTGCGAGCAAGTTCATTCGCAGCAGGCCAAATGTCGGCGAGCTTTTGCAACGGTTCGATCCATCGCTCCAAAACATCGAACTGGTGTTTGACGACATCCAAAAACGCTCGCGGGACACGGTTGACAATATGGATCGGTTGGCGGCGTCCAGAGGCGGCTTCGTCTTGTGCCGTGCGAGCACTCTGGGCTGACGACTCGGCGATTCCTCGAAGTTGCTCCAAAGTCTCGTTGAGTTTCGCAAGCTCCGAAACCGATTGACCGACTTGTGCGAGCAACAATTGTTGCAACGGTTGCGTTTCGTTTTCTGGAGTGGCCAGTGCCCTTGTCCCTTGTTGCACCGCCCGTTCGATGGCGCCCAGACCTTCGGAAAACAGAGCCATTTGCCCGATGATCTGACCTGTTGCATCGTCACGATCCACCGAGCCGAGGACTTGATTGCGCTGAAAGGTCCGCTTGATGTCGTTCCAGCGCTGGAGATCGTCGCCATGTAGGGTTCCGGTCAGCTCGCGGAACTTGAGCAAGTTCGCTTCGGCTCCGGTCGTCAATGTTTGGGCTTGGTTTTCATAATGCGAGCGAACGAGGACTTCGATCTCTTCGTCGTTCATCAAGGCGACGATCCGCTCGGCAAGTTTGTTCATGTCGCGGTAGGAACCTTGCAACTGAAATCGCGGCTCGGTGCGGAAGGCGTCGGCTTGAGCGGCTGAATCGATGTACTGGCGATTGATCCGTAGGAGTTGATCGCGGATTTGCAACAAACGACGCATGACGGTGACAAACTCGTTGATTTCGTCGATCGCATAGTTACCTTGAAGCGATACTTCCTGGCCGCCGGTCCCCTGGGCCATGCTGAGAATCGCATAGACATCATCCCAGCCATGAGTCACCAGGCGGCTGAGCGATGGGCTGGATGTGATGGCGTTTTCGATATAGCTCAACTCGAAAAGGTGCTGATTGCCGCCGATCACATCCCCCAGATTGTAGGTGTCGGCGCGGTTGGCCAACATGTCGGGAATCTGGAATTTCTCGCCACTTTCCGTGTACGGGTTCCCGGCCATGACGACGCAAACCTTGCGTCCCCGCAAGTCGTAAGTTTTCGGTCGCCCTTGATAGACCCCTTCGATACGCCGCGTGGCGTCGCAAAGGGAAATGAATTTTTGCAAAAACTCCGGGTTCGTATGCTGGATGTCGTCGACGTAGATCATCACGTTGTCACCCATTTCCAGGGCGAGGTTCAACCGTAAAACCTCTTCGCGAGCACTCGCATTGGGGGCTTCGTCGGGGTCGAGGGACGTGACATGATGCCCAAGCGCGGGGCCGTTGATTTTGACGAAGGTCAAACCGAGCCGATTGGCGACGTATTCCATCAGGGTCGTCTTTCCGTAACCCGGCGGCGAAATGACTAACAGCAAACCGTTACGGTCGGTCCGCTTTTGTTCTCCAGCGGCGCCTAACTGTTTGGCCAAGTTGTTACCGATAAGCGGCAAGTAAACATCGTTGATCAGTTTGTTGCGAACGAAGGAGGTCAGCACCCGAGGCTTGAACTCTTGAAGGCGAAGTTCCTCACGACGCGCGGCAAGGGCTTGGCTCTTGACCTCTTGAAAATGTTCAAAGGCCGGAACTTCTTCAATGGTGAACCGGTCCAGACGAGCGGTAAACTCATAAAAATCGACAACGAAAGGCTTCGCTTGCAATCGAGTGTGATCACCGAGCAAACCGGTCAACTCCCGCTGCGGTTGTGCCGATACGGTCTGACGCGGCGTGGTGTCGGAATCGAGCAACACGGCGACGGCCTCCCACAATTCGCCACGTTTGGCCTCAATGGATTGAGCCGACACGAGGGCAGAGAGCCAGTCCATGGCGTCTTCCATTTGGTTCAAAAACGGGAGCTTGCGAAAAGCGTCACTGATCAGGCTACCTGAGTCTTTTGCCTCCGTGCGCTGTTGAAACTTCTTCACGATGGTGGCTGCGGTTTGACTGAGCGGTCGTTGCTGGTCGGCCAGTTGCACATACAGGAATTCGGCAGCAGCTTGTGCATGACCGATTGCGATC
The DNA here is from genome assembly GCA_019636375.1 of Pirellulaceae bacterium. Taxonomy (GTDB): domain Bacteria; phylum Planctomycetota; class Planctomycetia; order Pirellulales; family Pirellulaceae; genus BJ22. The sequence continues at coordinate 177,346 of JAHBXS010000002.1, forward strand.
GGGCATTCGCCGAGAAACGCCTCGACTTGCCGCCGCAGGGCTGCAACGAGGGTGCTTCGACCAATTTCTTGATTCAGTAAACTTCGCGCGGTCCGTTGCGACTCGATTCGCGTGACAAGTCGCTCCCGTTCGGCGGCTCGGTTTGGGGATGTCCGCAACCACGACCAAGTCAAATTAGCCAGCGCACGGCAACCCGGTTCGTACCGCAACCAACCGAGCGATTGATGCAGCGAGAGTAACGTCTTCAGGATCAACGCGGCGTCGTGATCATGGACCCCCTTGAGGTATCCGTCAGCATAGCGCGGCGCCATGAACCGCTGGACTTCGGCGAGCAATTCCGCATCATCGAGTTGAGCCAGTTGGTCGATGGTCAGTTGATTTGCCGCTGTGGGGGCTTCTCCCTTTTCGCTCCCCTGCCCTGCTTGGAATATCAGCCAAGCCAAATACTCGCCCCGATAGACTTGGCGATTTTCCGAAACGACCGCTTGATCCCACAGCCGCTGAAGTCCATCAAGTTCGGCGGAGTTGATCGGCTCGATGAAATTGGTGCCGGAAAGATGAAAGCAAAGACGATTATCCTGAGCGACAATCGCCAGATCGAGGGGTTGAACGTTGACCGTAAATTTGTGTTGACCGAACTGGATCAGGTTTTGCCCATCGACAAACAGCTCTTGACGGTCCCGCAGTTGACGCGCGGCGTCTTCGCGAATCGTCTTCAGGCGACTTTGCAACTCATCGACCTTGACGGTTTCGTCCAACTCCAACAACTGCCGCACGATATCGCGGACTTTGTCGACCATCAGGTCGGCGGCAAAGTAGCTGTTGATGGCGTCGAGGGTGTCGAAGCCGCTGACGCGAGTTTGAATGCTGTTGAGAATCCGGTCGGCGGCGGTGGCCAGCGACATAGCGCGGCGATTGCGAGCCTCGACGAGTTGCAGTTTTCTAGCATCGAAAGCTGAGTAGATTTCGTCTCGCTTTTCCGCCAACTGAATCACGAAGTCGTCGAATTCGGCAAATCGGCCTTCGATTTCTTCGACTTGGACCATCATCTTGGTCAGGTATTCGTCGCAGCGTTGCGGCGTGTCGCACACGTCGAGGTAACTGGTGACGGCCTGGCTGAGCAGTTTTAACTGGGCTGCGAACTCCGCCGCACCTTCGACACTTGACAACTCACGCAACTGCAGCCGCAGGGTCGCGCGGGTTTGATTCAACGAGGCGTAGATGGTCGAGATCGAATCGGTAATCGCCGTACGCTGCGTGGCGTCGTCGATTTTGAGATTGCTGACGATATCGATCAGCAACTCCAGTTTTCCACTGAGTTCGACGAGCCTCCCATCAAGTTCTCGTCCTGTCACTGCGGTCTGGATTTTTTCAATTGCCGCATGTTCTTGTTCGATTTGATCGGCATAAGTCTTAAGTGCCGCCGGTTCGGCCAAGAAATCGACACAACGACGAGCGATTTTTTCGGAGCCTTCGATGACCCTGGCTTCCCATTCATCGACGGCGGGAAGGTCAACGTATTTAAGGTCCTTGAGAGAGATCAGTTGCCCACGAACGTTTCGTAACTGAGCCAGCGAATCGACGTATTCTTCCACCGTTTGGTAGCGGCGACGCTCGGCGTGCAGAAGCGTTTCGCGGGCCGTGCGGGTGACGCTGTCAAATTGTTTCTGCGTCGAGGCGCGGATACTTTGGACTTTGTCGAATTCCGAAATGGCGGCGTTCGCGGTTTGTTTGATCTGTTCGCAGATTTCGGCGATGTTGTAGGCGACAGGTTCCTTGAGCCAAAAGAAACCGTCCAGGATTTGCTGGGACTTGTTCGTCAAATCGATGTACAGGTCGCCGTAGGTGTCCTCTTTGTCGAGCAGGCCGAGGATTTCGCTCCCTTCGGCGATGGCCCGCACGATGTCGCGGTTGCCGATTTTGAAGAGTTCAGAATCGGTGCGAGCGTCGAGTCGAAAATTCTGGCCGGTGAAGGGGGTTTGCCAAATCTGAATCGCATGGTGTTTGCGGGCCGATTCCTCAGAACGGAACACGAGGAGATGCCCGTTGTCGAACAGCGAATAACCTTGGCAACGTACCGGGGCTTCCATCCGCTGCTCGATCACATTGTACGACGCCAGCAGGTAATCGCCCGACCCCGACTGGTGAAAAACGAACAGGTGATCTTCGCCGTTGGATGACGTGATTCGCTTTTCGAAATGAAAATCACTCGCGTCGGAATCAAACGTGCGGTAAGTGCCGAACTGCGTGTAGAACCCGGTGGGAAAAATGATACCGTGGTCTTCGGGGAGGAGAACACAGGCTTGCTCAATGGAGTCTTGCCGCAGGATATGGTGGTTCTTGCGGTTGTAGATGAAATAGCGGAACTTCGGCTCGCGAAAGGGGCGGATCTTGAGCAGCACCAAGTTGCCGACAATCGCATAGAAGATTTCTGCATCGTCCAGCGTTTGATCGAGATCGTCGACCGGTTCGGCGTAAATCCCCTGCCCTTCGTCGGTGTTGTCTTCGATCTTGATCGTCAAGTCGCCACCGATCGTCTCTACAAACAAGATGTCTTCCACCGAGATGTGGGGGTGTTTGCCTTGCCGATGCAAGTCGCGATGGGTTCGCTTCCAAGTAAACTCGTGTTGCGGCGGTGAGCGGACCTCGTGTTCGCTGCGGTTATCGATGTACTGCAACCGCCCGTCGGTGATCACCCATTTGAAGACCTTGATGTCTCCGGCCGATTTCCCAACCTGAAAGATCATGTACAGGTTGGGATAAGCCAAATGGAATTTGATGAACTGGGTGGCCGAGTAGTATTTGTAAAGTTGCTGGAACTCCAAAAGAAACCTGGAATCATCGAGCAAACTCAAATCCGCTTCGTGAAACGTCTCGTCGGCGAAACGAAAGACGCTGAAGACATCGGCGACGTTGGTTTCTGTTTTTAGGCCGAGATGGACATTGAAGCCGAAAAGAAAATGTTCTCCGACCGGGACCAGATCGCGAGCGACGCAATTGTGCTCGGTGGAGACTTGCTCGGTTGCCAGCAGCCTTGTCGGGATCGCTCCGAAGACATCGCGGCGGGCCTGGTTGAGCTGGTCCAGCCGACGACGCAGTTCCCCACCGGCCTGCTGCAATCGGTTGCGAATGATTTCGTAAGTCGATTGCTCAAGGCCAATGGCCGGTTCGGGGGGGGCTGCGGGAGCCGTCGTTTTGTTGCGTCCGGATTTCGCCATCGGAGGGGGTACCTAGCGTCAAGCGAATTATGGTTTTGCGTGTGGTTTGGCACCTGTCAATCGCAGACTGGACGCCTTTTGATCGGCCAGCCCCAATTGACGAACGCCATCGAGCAGTCGCTGGAGTTGGCTGCGTCCCGATTCATCGGCTCCTTGCATGAGTTGCAGGATCAGGGTTGCGATGGAAAGGTTTTTCAAGTCCGCTGAGGAAATCCCCACCATATCGACGTACTCTTGGAGTCGGCCTTTGATTTGCGAGAAGTCGCCGGTGAACAACGAGTCTTTGACATCGCTGAGGACCTGGCTCCCCTCGACCAGGCGATCAACCTGTTTACCGGCAGTAATCGAGCGAACCAGACTGTCGAAGAACTGGTTGTCGCCGCCGACGATATCGATTTTGGCGGTGCGAAGCGCCTCGCCCAACATGCGGGCTTGGGCCTCGGCAATCGCCTTTTGGATATTGATCGCTTCGAGTTCGACTTCTTTGTCTTTGTTGAGTCGCAATTTGAATTCTTCATGCTCGCGACCAACGCCGTCGAAGAGTTTCATCGCTTCGGCCTTGTCGGTGATCCCCTTGGCCTCGGCGGCAAACTTAAGTTCGGCAACGTGAGCCTCGGCTTGGCCTTCTTTCTCGATAGCCTGAGCCAGGGCTTGTTTTCCGGTCGCTTCGGCTTCGAGTTTTCGTTGGAGGACTTCCGCTTCGGCCAGTCCTGTGGCAGCGGATTCCACGCGAACGGCATCGGCCAACATTTTCTTGGCCTCCATCTCTCGTTCGGCGGCAGTCTTTTGCGCCTCGGCCCGGATGATGATCGTCTCGGCCTGGAAATTGGCGGCTTGTTTTTCAGCCTCGGCAGCTTTGATTTCTTGCACGAGGGCCTGTTGAGCTCGTTCTTCGGCCTCGGTGATTGCGACCCGTTTTTTACGGTCGGCGGTCGCGTACTCTTGCGTGTCTTTGATCCGTTCTTCTTCCTCCACCACCGCTCGTTCGACGATGACTCGTTCGCGGATCACGTCTTGGATGTGCTTCTTCTCGACTTCGACCGCCTTGTCTTTTTCGATTTGGGCGAGGGTCACGATACGTTCGCGTTCGGTGACTTCCAAGTCGCGGTCCTTGGTAACACGTTCTGTCTCAACGGCATCGGTACGTTCTTTGTTCTTTGCCGCGACGATGATGGTGCGCAGGCGATTTTCGTCGGCCACTGAGATTTCTTCGTCGGCAGCGATGCGAGCAAGTTCGGCTCGTTGACGCTCTTGGTTCTCGACGACTTGAGCCTCAGCCCGTTGACGCGCTTTGATTTCGGCGATTTCGCGGGCTTGTTTTTCTTCCGCCTCGGCCTGTTGGCGTTGCAGGGCCAGGATCGCCTCGCGAGCTTCGACGTCTTGTTTCTCAACAGTCTTTTCCCGCTCGCGGCGGATGAAGTTCGTGCGAATTTGCTCCTGGGCGGTCAGGTCGGTAATTTTCTTGATCCCTTCCGCGTCGAGGACGTTGTCGGCGATCAGGAACTCGAGCGGCGTTTGCTCCAAGCCATCAATAGCCACGTCATCCAGGACGTAACCGTTGAGGTCAGTGCCGATGATCTTAATGATCTCTTCGCGGAACTTTTCGCGGGCGGTATAAAGTTCAACAAAGTCGAACTTTTTGCCAACCGTTTTCAAAGCTTCAGAAAACTTTGGCTCGAAGAGAGCGATCAAGGCTTTTTCCTCCGAAGCCCGACGGCAACCGAGGAATTGAGCAACCTTTTGCACGTCTTCCGGGGTCTTGTTCACGCGGACAAAGAAGGCGACTTTGATGTCGGCCCGAATGTTGTCTTGGCAAATCAAGCCATCCGACCCGCGGCGGTCGATCTCGATCCGCTTGACCGAAATGTCCATCAACTCCGTGCGATGAATCAGCGGAATATCGAACAACCAAGTGAATTTTACTACGGTGCCGCCGACACCGTTGCGGACGAGGGCGGTCCCCTGTTCGACCTTTTTCATGCAGCGGACGGCCAGGGCGGCAAGCCCCACCAGGATGATGACAACAAAAATGGCGGTCATCACCAGTGTGTTTTGTAGATTACCTTCGGCGAGAATTGACTCGTACATGGCTAGTTATCCTACAGGTTTAGGAATGCGTACAACAAACAAATCTTTCACGGGTTCATATTCGGTGATCTCAACAACTTCCCCTTTAATGGGGCGGTGCCCGTAGCTCCGTGCATTGAACACGAGCGGCGGGCCGTCTTGCTGGATCGAAATTTGACCAAATTCATCGGTGATTTCACTGGTCTGCACCACCGCCAACCGTCCGACAAAATGTGCTTTGTCGTGAGACTGCGCCGGTGATAGTTTTTTGAAAATCGTCACGGTGGGAAACAAGATCAACTTGGTCACCAACAGGCTTGCGATCAGGTTCGGAATCAAAAAGTAAACCACCACCCAACCGCTCAGATTCGGGTTGAAGTAGTGATTGCTCATGATCGTTGTGGCCCAAAAAAAGAGCACAAACAACGACACGACCAACATGATTGGAACGTCACCCAAGTGGAGAAATTTAAATCCTGCCACCCAACCGTCGCCAGCATCAGACCCATCAAGATCGATATCGAACAAGTCACCTCCCAGCACCCCGATGATCGCCAACAGCCAATAGGCCAAGACGACCAACAGCAACATGGTCGGCACCAGATTGACTGGTTGAAACATTTCGAAAATCAAATTGATCATCTCGTTTCCAACTCCCGCTGCTTCAGATTAGGACGAAATTCAAGACATGGGCCATAATTTGCAACCTATTCGGTGAATGTCGCAAAATATTGCGGTCTTATGAGAAACAATTGTAACGATTTCGCCGCTAAAATGCCTTGTATCCGTTCACGGAGTGAACGGCCACGTAGCTTTTCACTCCGTGAAAAGGCGGAAACACCGAAGGAGCATACCAAAACAAACTCGCGGACATTAGATTCGTCAACGCGGGAACTGGTTGTGTTCGAATGTCGATTCCGTGAACGGTTGCAATGCCTTTTTTCGATTTCCGGAGTTCGTAAATGTCTTTGCCGATACACCGCGACACCCCCATTCCCAACGTTTTGACGATTGCCGGCTCAGACCCATCGGGTGGAGCAGGAATTCAAGCGGACTTAAAAACCTTCGCCGCCTATCGAGTTTATGGGGGTGCCGTGTTGACAGCCCTTACTGCTCAGAATACTTGCACCGTTTCGGCTGTCCACCTGCCGCCCCCAGATTTTGTTCGACAACAACTCGAAACCCTGTTCAGCGACGTGGCGATTTCGGCGATCAAGGTCGGCATGGTCGCGACTTCTGACATCGCAGCCGTCGTCGCCGAGAGTCTAAAACGATGGCGCGCCGAGCATCCGTTGGGCGTGATCGTCGTCGATCCGGTGATGGTTTCCAAAGGAGGCGACTCACTGGTCGATGAGCAAGCGGTAGCCACCATTCGCGAGCAGTTGATTCCTCTCGCAGACTTGATCACCCCGAACTTGCATGAAGCCGGAGTGTTGCTGAGTAGAAAGCTCGATGGCAATCAAGGAGAACTCCGTCAAGTCGCCGAGCAACTTTTGGGACTTGGTAGCAAAGCGGTCTTGGTCAAGGGTGGCGGCGGTCACGGCCCCGAGTCCATCGACATATTCAGTGATGGCGACCACACGGAATCTCTCATCTCAGAACGAATTCCAACACGTCACACGCACGGCACTGGTTGCACCCTTTCCGCCGCCATCACTGCCGGAGCCGCATTGGGCAACCCACTCCTTGAGTCGTCTCGCCAAGCCAAGCACTACCTCACCGCCGCGATCCACTCCGCCCCCACCCACCTCCGCGTCGGCCACGGCAACTTACCACTCGATCATCAGGTTAAACCGTAACTTCTGAATTTTTATGCCACTAACAAGTCTAAACCCCGTGGTTGTTTTGCTGCTGCAATGCTCTTCAAAATTTAGCGGTGAGGCAGACCGTCGAAGAACCACAGATCGTATCAATCGTCGCTCACTACAAGTCGATATTTCTAACAAACCCTCAAACCCTGCTCAACAATCTTTCTGTGTCGTTGGCAATCAACAAAAGCAAGAATTCATAATCGGATTTGATCGCCAGATTGACACGGGGCTTGAAGCGGAGACAATTTGGGGTAGTGAATATCGCTGGGAGGCGTTGGGGAGACAGACCTGCGGACACGCTAGCGCTGGCAGTGGACGACACTGTTTTTTACACAACCAAAATTTAACTCTACAACCAAAATCCGGGAGCATGATATGTTTCGCTGCATGTTGATTTTTTCGAGTCTGTTCTGCTCGCTGCTTGTTTCGACTCCGCCGGTTCCCTGCTCGCGGATATTGTGGAATGACAACGGGCGGGCAGTGATTGTTGGCCGGAATATGGATTGGTTTGAAGACATCCGCAGCAACATGTGGATTCTCCCGCGCGGGATGGAACGAGACGGTTTGGCGAACGTCAATCCGCTCCGCTGGACGAGCAAGTACGGGAGTGTCGTGATCACGACTTACGATGTCGGGACGGCCGACGGTATCAACGAGAAAGGACTTGCCGGGCATTTGCTTTATTTGCCGGAGACTTCTGTGGGGGCACGGGATGAATCAGTGCCCGGCCTGAGCATGTCGATGTGGGTACAATATTATTTGGATCAATTCGCCACGGTTGAGGAAGCGGTGAAGTCGTTTGAGACCAATCCGTTTCAGCTGCGGATGGCCGTCGAACCGTCGAGTATGAAAGCGGCCACGGTGCATATCGCCTTGAATGATGCAACCGGCGACTCAGCGATCATCGAGTGCATTGATGGACAAGTCAAAATCTATCACGACCGAAGTTATGTTGTGATGACCAACCAACCGACCTTTGACAAGCAGCTTGAGAACCTTCGTCAGTATCGGGGCTTCGGTGGCGACAAGCGACTTCCGGGGACGCATGAAGCGGCCGACCGGTTTGTTCGAGGGGCCTATTATGTTAAGAACTTGCCCAAGCCCAATTCAGATCGAGAAGCGATCGCGGCGATGATGAGTGTGATGCGGAATGTTTCGGCACCGTTTGGCATTGCCGATCCCGAACGTCCGAACATTTCCACCACCATTTGGCGAACCGTCACCGACTTGACGAACGGAGTCTTGTACTACGATTCCGTCATGAGTCCGCAAATTTTTTGGGTTGACATTAAAAAGATCAACTTCGCCGCCGATCAACCGGTTCGCAAATTGACCCTGGTGGACAATTTCGACCACTCTGGCGAAGTCTCTGGAAATTTCGAAGCCACCCAAATGTTCCATTTCCTGGCGCCAGAAGAGTGACACTCAGTCGTTTGATTGGCTTTTTTCAAGTGCTTGTTCGTAGGTAGCCCTAATTCTCCGTTTTGCGGAGTTCAATCAAAATCGCCGATAAGTTTTTTATGAGATCGATCAGTCCTTCGTAGTCGTCGGGTTCGACACCCATCGATTTGGCAAACGCAGCGAATGACCCATTGGTCTCGGCGGCTACTTCTTGCATGTGCAGGGCCTGGGAACGGCCTACGGTCTCAACAAGAGCCTTGCCGACCACCCACTGGTATTGCTCTTCATCCGTCGCGACTTTGGGGGGTGAAACGCCTCGAATCGCGCGAACTTCCGGGGCTTCACTACTGGGAACCACGCTGACAATAAAGTCATCACTAAATCGATCCCTGTTCCTCGGCTTCTTGTCTGTCATCTAATTATCCAGCGGAAACGAGTCGTCTTGAAGGATATTAGTATAACATAAATCATTGGAAAATTCAACCGTCTAGCCTTCTGAGACTTTGGTCATCAAGTCGTTTCGTTGGCTCATTCTGTAGGGCGAATTGCTATTCCGCTTTTTGTCTTCGCCATAGGCACCGGTTCTCCAAGTGAAGTCTCGACTTTGGACTGCAAGACTGTTTTGGTAGAAGTGAAACTGGATTAGACAAAACAAAAGCAGTCTTTTATTGCGTCCCTCACCCAACCCTTTTTCTCAACAATCGTAAGCGCGTGAGGACGAGTCAAAAGCCTGTACAAACGCGCTGGCATTTTGTGGAGAGAGAGGGCTCTTCGATACGCCGCATTTTTGTTAGGTCAGGTGAAAGGTGAAGCTCCCCCGGATGAAATCCGGGGGCATCGGGAGTTTCGGGGTTCCGGTCGTTGGTGCGTCTGCTGTTTAGGTGGGTGGTAACGATCCCCCGGTTAAAAAACCTGGGGCATTCTCTTAACCCGCTAGCTCTCGCAGAATCTTGGACATCCGTTGAACCGAGGGCGTTCGCGGAACGGGCTAGGTGGAGAGCGGGAAGCCCCCGGATTTTATCCGGGGGAGGGTCACTTTCAGCTTAATGAGAGGCGATAACGAACGCGCTAGGAATGCCCCTGGGTTTTTAACCGGGGGTTTTTTACCTCTAAGCCTTGCTCGCACCCATTTCAATGCGTCTTCCGGTTTGTTGCTCGATAGGTAGGGAGGGGCATGGCAAAGAGCCCCAAATAGCGGTGAGAGGAGTCGAACCTCCACGTCCATTGGACACTTGATTTTGAATCAAGCGCGTCTGCCATTCCGCCACACCGCCGTCGGAAAATTTTTGTTAGTTGAATATTGTAATCGATTGATACCTCATCTTTCAAGGGCTCTCGGACTGGTTTGAGCAGTTGAGACCGAAATTTGGGATCGGCTGCTAGGGGGCATTTCAAGGGATGGTCAGACTGCAAAAATCTGACCTTGCCTGGAAATCTTGACGATAGCTCCGAGGTTGAGGTTCACGGAATCGGACGAAATCGCCTGATTTGCTCTACGACAGAAGAAGATTGGGGCCATTATTTGCTATCCCCGAACAATTGGGACAATCGTTCTACTAACCGGCTTTTAATGTTGGGCCGACGGGGAGGCGGAGGACGGTGCGGGCGGAAAGGAGGGCCGAAACGAGTCCACAGATGACGACGCCGCCAAGGATCAATGCAAGATGCAGCCAAGGCAATGAAGCTTGACCGACCAACCAATGCGGGACCGTTGCGGCTAGGGCGGCAAGTACCCCGACGACCAATCCAACTAACAACAGGAACAACTGCTCACCAAACAACAGCGCCAACAAACGTCGCGGGCCAAAACCGACGGCTCGCATCAACGCCAACTCCTTGCGTCGCTCGACGATGTTCCGCAACTGAACGGCCCCGAGCCCCAACGTGCCCAACAACAATCCCAAGCCGCCCAGCGATTGAAAGGCACTCAAGTAAGTATTCTGCACGGCAGCAAAACCGCTGAGGACGTCCCGACTGCGACGAGCGTCCAACCCGTAATCACCGAGCCGTTCTTCCAAACGTTCTATCAGGGCTTCATGCTCGGCGGTCACTTCTCCAGTAATCAACAGCGTTTGATAACCGCTAATATTCGGGAACGCACGGAGAAAATGATTTTCGCCAATCAACAGGCTCCCTTGAAATAAACTGTTCTCCAAAAAACCGACGATCAAAAACGTGACTTGTTCCCCCGAATCGTAGTCAACGGTGTAGGTCCCTCCGGTGCCGTAAATTTTTAGACTGTACATGGCCGTGTTCTTGTCGAGAATCGCGGGGATCGGCGAAGTCATCGTTCCTGTCGCCGCCGGGTTTCGATCGAGCATCCGCCAAGGATTATCGGCTTCGGTGTCTGATTGGCTTTGCACTCCCGACCAAAGGAATTTTTTTGGGGCTGGTGGATCAAACCTTTCGATCCAAGCGCCCGAGACTCCCAACACGCGGGGCTGCGTCGCTTGGTAAAGGTTGTTGCAACTGGCGTCTTGGCCAGGCTTGAGCCGCCAAGCATAAACGTCGAGAGTCGGAGGAAAAAACGGAGCGTCTCCCAACAAGTCCGCCCGTCCGTTTGCCGAGCCAAGATCGGAGACGATCGGCACACTGCTTTCGGCGATCCAGTTCGCGCCACCCGTTGATTGCGAAGTTGGTTGCAGACGAAACGAACTGATCGCGATGATTAGAAACGTTGCGACACTGACCAAGCCGATCATCAACGTGCTGCGTAAAGGATTTCGCCGCAGATTCTCCCAAGACAGACTTCCTACTGAGCGAATCGCAAGATGCCCCTGTTTTCGATTGCGGGCTTTGAGTTGGCGAAAAACAACGAGCCACAAGGCGGCGAGGAACATAAATCCGCCACCCATAAACGCTCCGGCTTGGCTTTCTCCTCCCAAACCTGTCGCGACAACCACCAACACGACGGCCCCCAGCAGCAACCCGACAACTGTCAGCGAGAGCCATCCGATACGTGAACCGCCAGCGGCTACTTGTTCGTTTCCGCTGTGAATTCCTCGCAATAGCTCTCGCGCGGGCAAACGGACCATCCCGCGAATTCCCCAGGCGACGGTCAACAGGCTAATGGCCATCCCGATCAAGAACCCCACCGCGAGAACCGTTGGCTCGACATGCAGCCTCAAAAACGGCGTCGCAATCGCTCCTACCCACCAAGTCTTCAGGGCCTCAATCATTAACGCTCCGTAGGCCACGCCTCCCGCCAGCCCAACCGCTCCACCGAGCAAGCAAACCAGAAAAATCTCTTTTAGCCAAACCCTGCTGATCAGACCTTGCGGCCAACCGAGTGCCGACAACAACCCGACTTGATCGACGCGTTGCTCGAGCCCGAGTCGGAATAACAGGCTGACCAAAATCAACGCCGAGGCGATGATGAACATACTCAAGCCTAAGAACAGAGCATCGAACGGAGCCGTTCCGGCGGATGCCGCCAACCCCTCACGCTTCACGCGAACGATGTCTAGCCCAAACCGCCCCGGCGATTCGCGCCATAAACTTACAAGTTCTCGTTCGACATCCGCTTCGGGGACTGAACTTGGAAGGCGAAAATTGGTGATCGCTCCAAAGCGGCTGTTCCACAAACTCAGCCCGGTGTTCAACGACACGAAACCTTTGGGGGTTGTGCGATGCAGATTCCAATACTCGTCGTCTTGGCTGCGAATTCGATAGGTCAAGGCAAACGGCACGTCCCAACTTTCCATCGTCACGGCATCGGTGAGACCAGGGACTTCGGGAGTCAGCCAAGGGTCGTTGACGAGCGTCGGAGGATCGACGAATTCGGCTGTGAGGACTTCGTTGCCGCGAATCGCGAACGGGCGATCAGGTTCGGTGAGTGCGGCGATGGCCGCGACTCGCAACGTCACTGAGTCTTCGCGTTGGACACCGTGTGCCGATTCGGGCTCAAAAAACAGCAATTCGATTTCATCTCCGACTTGGACCCCCAAATCTTCTGCCGCCCATTGGCTCAAGACGACTTGATCATCCGCCAGTGCGGTAATGCGGTCAGCGGGCTGAATTCCCATCGGTTGAAATTCGTCGTCGAAATCAATGGCAGTGAACATCGAATAAGGAATCGCCATTGCGGCGTCGGGTTCACCGGACTTGCGTATCAAATTGATCAAATAGGTCGATGCAGGTTTTAATGACGGCAAGCCCTCTTGCAGAGCGGCGACTTGAGGGTCGGAAAAAACGAGTCGGCTGGTGGTAAGGCTCAAGTATTCATGAATCACCCGCCGCTGGTCGCCAGTTCCCTGCGCCAATTCAATTCGTTTTAGCTTAAGGGCAAGGTCTTCGGGTCGGGGTGTTAGTTCAGCAAACAAATCGTTGGCAGCTTTTTCGGAGGGAGGATTGGTCCCCGCTGGCCCAGAAAGAAAGGTTGCATTGATGAGACGTGGGTTTTCACGAAAAACCGAATTATCGCGTCGGAGGAATTCTTGCAACGTCTCCAGCGATAGGAACAAATTGAGCGGAAGTTGTTGTGAGGGTTGCAGTGAGAATCGGCCGAATTGCACGTTTTCGATGATTTGGGCCACGGGCATATCAACAAGGCTCGAGACCAGCTCCTTTTTTTCTCCCAAGGCACTATCGCCGGGCATCCAAGTCGGTTTGGGAATTCGCAGGGTGACCACAGCCCGACCTGCCGAGACCTGATCGTCACTGATTCCCAGTTCGTTGGCCAGAGCCCGATTAATGACGACTTGATCGCCGGTCGTCAGGTCTCGGAGCACCTCCATTGGAACGGCGGATTGTAATTGCCAAAACGTTGGCTCGATTCCCAAGACGTTGACTTGGTTGGTTCGTCGGCGCTGCCCGTCTGGAGTAGATTCGACCGTGCCATTTGGGAAGACGATCGCAGGTTCCGCGCGGCGATAGGATGTTTGAAAAGCCGGCAATTCGCGCAGTTCATCACACAGGGCTTGGCGGTAAAAATGGGAACCGATCAAAATTTCGTCGATGTCGGCGAGCCGTTCGAGCGTCAAACTCCGAAGACTTCCGCGCATACTGCTGCCGACCACCAGAGCTCCCACCAGGACCGCCGTTGCAGCGACCACCGCGAGAGCGAGTGCCAAGTGTGGGCGGAGATAAAACCGGAACCCTTGCCAGGCGATTCGAGAGGTGGTGACGCTCATGCGACGAATTCCAAGCGGCCTTGATTGAGTCGGGCGGTCTGCTCGAAAACGGAAGCCAACGCCGACGAGTGGGTGACGCAAATTAAAATGGCTCCAACCACTTGCTGGACGTCGAGCAGCAGCTTGCCGATGGTCTCCGCGTTCGCTTGGTCCAAGCTACCGGTGGGTTCGTCGGCAAGTAACAGCGCTGGTCGCGAGATCAACGACCGTGCGACGGCGACTCGTTGTTTTTCTCCGCCGGACAATTCCGAAGGGAGATGTCCGCTGCGATCTGAAAGGCCCACTCGGTTCAAGAGTTCCCGTCCCCAGGTAACATCTTCGTCGGTCGCGGTTCCCGTTGCCAGTCGCGGGAGCAAAACGTTTTCGAGTGCCGAAAGCTGTGGCAGGAGATGATGTTCCTGAAAGACAAAACCAACTTGCTCGTTGCGGAATTTCGAAAGGGCTTGGGGATTCAACCCTGCGGGATCGATGCCAGCGAGTTGAATGCTCCCGCTGGTCGCCGTGTCGAGAGCACCGATGATTTGCAGCAACGTGCTTTTACCGCTCCCACTGGGCCCGACGATCGCCAGATTTTTTCCTGACTCCAACGAGAAATTGACTCCGTCCAAAATCAGCAACGGTCCGTTTGGTGTGGGAAATTCCTTTCGCAAATCGGTAACAACGAGCTGGCTCATTGGCGGTTGGGGCTCACATTTGGGAGACAACGAATGGGCTCAACAAATCCCGCACACCGCTGGGAATCGCGATCGACTGGGGACTTGATCCATGCTCAAACTGGCAGCAGACGGTGGTGACTTCTCCGTCGGCGACAATTTCATTCCCGTTTTTGAATTTGAAGTGATAGGTCACACTTTTTTCACCGATGCGTCCGATCGTCAGTTCCAAGTCGATAAGTTCTTCAAAGCGGATTGCGCGGCGGTAGTTACATTTTGCAGCGACACGAGGCCAACTCAGTTTCTGTCCCTCGAAAACGGAAACCACGCTCAGGCCGAGACTGCGAAGGAATTCGTGCTCGGCTTCTTCCATATAGGTGAAGAAGACGGAGAAATGAACGATACCCGCCATATCGGTGTCGCGAAATTCGACACGGCGGTTATAAATAAAGGATTGATTCATTCGGCACTCTCGATGGGCTGGCCGACGAAATTAGAGGCTGGACCGAATTTGGTCTACTCTCCGACGTAAGGCATCAGGGCCATGAAACGAGCACGCTTGACGGCTTTCGACACAGCGTGTTGGCTGACGGCGGTGCAACCGGTCTTGCGACGGCTGACGATCTTGCCGTGACGGTTTACCAACTTCTTGAGCAACTCGACATTTTTGTAGTCGACATACATTGGACGTGGACGTTCGCCATCGACGAACAAGGGGTCCTTGCGGACGGTCTTTACCTTCGTCTTTGGCTTACGACGATTTCGCTGTTGAGTGTTGTTGTTGCGTTGGTTAGGGTTTCGTGGAGTAAAGGCCATGGAGATTCCAAGAATTTCAAGCTTTGTACGGAAATTTGTTGAGTCGCGTATTATCCACAATTGTCGGTTTTTCGCAAGCGCAGCACTCAAAAAACGTTGAAATTGAGCCATTTTGTCCAAATCGAGCATTTGAAAAGGTCGCTCAAAATGCCGAAACCCTGCGGAAATTCGCAAGTTTAAAAGGAACGGCGACAAGGTGTTCACTCGCGAGATCGGATAAAATCGGGGTTAAATCCGGGGACGGGTGGGGCTCGAAAGTCGGTAAATTTCGCAGCGGTTTTCTCAAATTCAGACAAACAGCAGGTTAGACAAATGACTCAAACATTCTTGGGCAGATTTTTGTTGGCAGGTTCTCTTTTGATGGCTTGGGCTTGTCAAGTGGTTGCCTTTGACGGCCCTGACGATAACTGGCCGAATTGGCGAGGACCGAATGATAACGGTGTCGCTGCCAATTCTGCCAAACCGCCGGTTGAGTGGTCTCCGACGACGAATGTCAAATGGAAGGTCCCAGTTGCAGGAAAGGGGATTTCTACTCCCATCGTTTGGGAAAATCAAATCATTCTGACAACTGCGGTTGCGGATTCATCGGCTGGTAACAATGGACAGGCCGATGTTCCTGCTGAAGGAAGGCAGGACGCTCAGGACCAATCTCGTCAGCGACGTGAAGGTCAGGGAGAAGGGCAAGGACGTGGAGGTCAACGCCAACGTGGCGGAGGGGGAGGTGGCGGTCGTGGCGGCGGTGCTCCCGTGACGGCGATGAAGTTTTTGGTCGTCTCGCTGGACCGAACTACCGGCAATAAAATCTGGGAAACCATCGTTCACGAAGGAACTCCACATGAAGGGGTTCATGGAACCAACACGTTCGCTTCGGCCTCGCCGATTACAGATGGCGAACGGATTTACGCTTCGTTCGGTTCCAACGGGATTTATTGCCTTGACATGCAAGGGAAGGTGATCTGGAAAAAAGACTTGGGCAATATGACGATGCGGGGGACGTTTGGCGAGGGCGCCTCCCCTGCCCTGCATGGCGATACGCTGGTGGTACCTTGGGATCATGAAGGGGCTAGTTTTTTAGTCGCCTTGGACGCCACAAGCGGAGCCGAAAAATGGAAAGTCGATCGTGATGAACGCTCGACGTGGTCCACTCCCTTGATCACTGAATACAACGGCACCACGCAAGTCATTACGAACGGTTCGACTCGAGTCCGCAGTTACAATCTGGCCGACGGCAGCTTGATCTGGGAATGCACGGGCCAAGTGATGAACCCGGTCCCGACACCAATTCGCGATGGCGACTATGTTGTGGTCATGACCGGTTATCAGGGCTTTGCGATTCAATCGATCGCCTTAGACTCGAAAGGCGATGTTTCGGGTACTGACAAAATTCGTTGGAGTCGTCGGGACTCGGCGCCGTATGTACCTACCGGAGTGTTGTATGGTGATCGCCTGTACATAACGAAATCAAGGGACGCGATTATCTCGATTCTGAATGCCGAAACCGGCGAAGAATACGTGGACCAAGAACGTCTTCCAGGTTTGGACGGTTTGTACGCCTCGCTGGGGGCAGCCAACGGTCATATTTACGTCTTTGGACGAAACGGGAATGCCGTGGTGCTGAAGCACGGTGACAAGTTGGAGATCGTCGCTCAAAATCGATTGGATGAAGGTGTCGATGCCTCGCCTGTGATGCTAGGTAACCAACTATTTGTCAGAACGCATGGCCACATGTACTGCTTCGAGTAGTGCGCAATGTGAATCACATTACTGACCTTTAGAAGAATCGGCCACGATTTCGAGCAACTCGACGGCAGGAGTGCCATCGCAGAGGATGTGCGCGGTGCGGCCGTAAACGGGTTGCCCGATCGGCAAATTCATGAGCGAGCTAAGTTGGAAACTCGGCTCGATCTTGAACAATCGCTCTAGGCGAACGGTTCTTAGGACGTTGTGTTCGATGAGAACCCGACCGAGCGGTTTAGCCCCCGCCTCGATTTCGCGAATAACTTCGTCGTTGAGCAAATCAAAATTCAATCGAACGATCCCAAATTGAACGACATGGTTGTCTGTATGACGTCGCAATAAGATTTCGCGCGCATACAAGTTCCCCTGTCTCATTTGTCGGAGGACCTCAACGTTGACGGGCGTTGCGTGGTGGTTCTCCACGGTTTCGGTCATGTGCGATTCGTGAGCCAGCAATTTTCTTGGCAAAAAGGGCAAATCGGCCTCGGCCAGTTCATGGAAATCGCCGAGTTCCGATGGAATTGCATAAAACTGCGAAATTAGCGAATTCAGGTCGACGAAAAACTTTTGAGAAGTCGTGTCCACTTGTGAGCGGCCTTGGGGCTTGGGCAATTTGTTTGAACAACAGTTTCAAGCCGCGACGACCAATTGACGGCCAGGGACAGCCAATTTTAACGGAGTCCCTTGGATTGACCCGATAATGATGATCACTCGGTACAAGAACCTCTTTGCAAAATTCTAAGCCTTCACGTCATCATGGCGGCATGGCATCGTCGAAGCGCGAGCTAAAACGCTCCCTACAATATATCGGAGAAGATGCCGCAAGTCAGCAGATTCAAAACTCTCGGCGATGCGTTCCGCTTGAGCTTGGTGTTCTCGCACCAATTTCTCGGCCTTGGAAAAAACATCCGCCTTTAAAAAATACTCCCGAGCACGACTAAGACGTTCGCAATCTGGCAGGTTTGCCGAGTGGGATAAAGAGACAAGTTCTGCTGCCTCTGTCGGCGGGAGATGCCTGGTCGCCAACGCCCACAGGACCGTTGGGCGACCATTTAACAAATCGCCTCCTACATTTTTCTTGTTGGCAGGATCGGTGATCCAGTCTTGGAGGTCATTGAGAATTTGAAACGCGACTCCCAGGTGGTGGGCGTAGGAGCGGAACGCCGCAACATAGGTTTCCGATTGTCCCGCAAGGCACGCTCCGCAAACCATTGCGACTTCAAAAGCGGGGGCCGTTTTTAAGGAGTATATTTCAAGTGCGGATTCTGGCGTGATTCTTTTCTCGGCACAATCTCGCCATGCTAACTCAGCCCCTTGACCAGCACAGAGCCGTTGGTGAGCGTCGGCTAAGTGGTCCAAAATTTCGGCTGCCGTATCGCCGCCTAGAGCATGGCGATCACGACTTACCAATCGGTACCCTAGCCCAATCAGATAGTCGCCGATGTTAATGCCCAGCGGAATGCCATATTGTTTGTGTATCGAGGGCTGACCGTAGCGAAAATCGTCTTCGTCTTGGATGTCGTCGTGCACCAAGGAGGCTTTGTGAAACGTCTCGATCGACATCGCTGTTCGTTTGACGCTGTCCGGAATCGAGGTTGCCGCAGCCGAATTATTTGGTTTCGTGGCCTTGCCTCCGGTGAGGGCATCGTAAACTGCGAGCAGCATAAAGGGCCGCGATTGTTTTCCACCTCGTCGCAAGAACTCCAACGACACGAACTCTGTCGCCGCGATTGGGTCTGATTCAAAAAGACTTCCCGTCACATTCGAAGTCGAAAGTGTCGATTCGTAACTTGCCGGACAAAGTCGTGAGAATTCCTCACCAAACATTCGTGCGGCTGCTCGCATCAAGTGAACATAAGTGCGCGGGCAATCGTGCGATGGGCCATCGTGCGGGAGGTTTACCAACTCATGCAGCCATTCAGCATCTAATTCCCAATCATCGTGATCAGCCAAGAGGGGCACCGCCAAAAACGGGATTCCCGCCAATTGGCTGTGACGTAAAATTGGCTCCAGTTCTGCTGGGGTACCAACACCGATCAAGGCGTCAGTGCCGTTATGGACAATGTGCCGAAGAACATTACTTGAAGAGGAAAGGGACTCGACCAATATTCCCTTTTCGAGGGCGACACGTTGCGCTTGCTCGAAGTGTTTGTCAATTTCATGGTCATTCCCCGCCTGCGAATTAGGACAACCGTTTTTTAATCCTGAGTTTGCAATCAAGAGCATTCGGCGCGGATAGGGAACGCTCGCAACGTGCCTTTCCCAAAAACAACTCACAAGCAGAATCTCCAACCACGACGTGAGTGAATCGGGAATATCAAACTGACCGATTACTTGACGACGGAGTTCGGCGAAGGCCTCATCGTCCCGTGTTGTTGTCCCCAAATGGTCAGCCACAAAATCGCGGCAAAAGTTGCGGATGTGATTACGAAGAGCTTTGGTAAACTGAGCCCCCGGTTGAATGGCCACATGACCTGGAAGGACAGCGCGGGGAAACGTTGGCGTTTCTTTGTTCAAGGCTATCCTCACGAGTTTACGTTTTTGTCACAAGTTAGGTAAATTTTGGCAAATGCTTGCCTATGATTAAAACCGCTGTCCCGATCTAAAGTTAATCGCCCAACCGAGTCCTCTCATACGAAAAACATTGCGACATGCAATTTTGGCACTGCCAAGCGAAGCAAAATTGGAGCTTTTCGAATCAGTGAATATCCGCCGTTTGGGGCTTTTGACCTTAAGGGACAACCTCTAAAAAATAGCCCCTAAACGCTTGAATGAACATAGGGGTTACGGTCGATCCTCCAAAAGCTGACCAGAAACTTTTTAGCCCGTTCTCCCGGATGGTCTTTTTTGTCGCGATTGTTGAAAATCGGAGTTCGTTGAAAGGTGCCAAAAAGTCGAGTAGGACTTTCGGCAAGACGTAATCTAAGGGTGCCTCACTGATCTCACCGATCAATTGCGGCGACACCCCTAATTTCGATCTGATGGAACATGTAGGTGATCCCAAGAGAACAAAAGAATACTGTGAACATTAACGCAGAACAGATTTTCGAAACGCTTGAAAAGGGAGACTCCGAATCGTCATTGGATTTGGCTGCCGAGCTGTTTATCCACTCAGGTGATTTTCACCGCCTCTTTGAAGTCCGCAAACTTCAGGGCCGCCGACGACTTGGGCTACCAGCGATTGCGTGGGGGAAGCGGGAAGTCTTGGAACCTGAGCTACGCGAGCAGCTTGACCGAGAGCTACTTACTGCATGTCGTGAAACGGCCGAACTTTGGCTTGCCAAAGGAAACTTGCCCGCTGCATGGCCCTATCTGGAACCGCTTGATGATCGTGCCTGGGTTCAGGCGGCAATTGAATCGCTGACGGTCGACTCTGACAATATTGAAACGTTGATCGAACATGCCTTTCATCGTGGAGGACATCCGCTCCACGGATTCCGACTGATCTTAAAACATTCGGGGACCTGCAATGCAATCACTTTACTGGATTCCGCAAGCCCCTACTTGGCCCGCGAACTTCGGACCTCATTGGCGAGCGAGCTGGCCGACCATTTTTATGGCGAACTGTTGAAAAATTTGACGGCAGCCGGGAACACCAATCCCCCAACCGAAAGAGATCAGTCGTGGCGAGACGTGGCTAAATTTATTCAGGCCGTTGAAAACCGCGACCCACGATTGTCCAACCGCCCCCATATCGATGCCACGCATCTGCATAGTGTGACTCGGATTGGTCAAGTGGTAAGTGACATCAAGATTGTGGAGCAATTGTATGCGTTGTCATTGTACGGCGAACAGCTTGCACCAATGTTTCATTTTCCGGGGCAACCTCCTTTCGAAAGCCACTTTTTCGATAGCGTGTGGTTTTATCGTGGCCTACTGGGAATCCAAGTGGAAGAGGCGATTTCTCACTTTGAAAAGAAACTCGCATCATCTCGCGGAACCGAACTTGAGCTTGTTGTTTGCGAGACGGTCGTGGATTGGTTGATTAGATTAGGCAGACTAGAGCAGGCCGTGGAAACAGCTCTGACTTATTCGGGGAACAACTTTGGAGAGTTAGGAATCTCGCCAAACTTGATTGAGGCCGTGCAAAAGGACTCCGAAGTCGCCGCCCGATTGGCCAGCCATTTTCGCAAGCAAGGTGATGTCCTGAGTCACCTACTCGTGGTTCTCGTGGGCAGAAAATGACTTCGGAAGGTAAAACAAAAAAAGCGGGCTGAAGATGATCTTCAGCCCGCTTGGATTTCTATTCAGCGAATCGTTGAGCGACTCGTCAAACTAGTTGTTGATGTGCTTTGCACCACGGATGATGAAAGCGTTTGGATCAACGTTTGGAGTTTGGTATCGTTTTGCACTGTCGCCAGATTGAGCTTCAGGCTCGTTTCCAGCAGGTGAGGCTTGGATTGCGCCACCGTTGCAACCACAGTTGTTACCAACTGCTGCACAACCCGAGTCGCAAGTGCTCACGCCGCAGCAAGCACGACGAGCACGGAATCGGTCGAGCAAGCCAACGCGGCATCGTCGTGCACATGGATCGCAGCAAGCGTCAGCTGCTTGGTTGCATCCACAGTTGTTTCCAACTGCTGCGCCACCGTTGCATCCGCAACCATTGCCAACGAGTCCGCCACCGTTGCAACCGCATCCATTTCCAACAACTCCACCGCCGTTGCAACCATTGTTGCAGCCACAGTTGTTACCAACGACCGCGCCACCGTTGCAGCCACAGCCGCGACCGATCAAGCCACCAGCCAAACCGCCACCGTTGCATCCGCAACCGTTGCCAACAACTCCGCCTCCGTTGCCACCATTGCAGCCACAGTTGTTACCAACTGCACTGCCACAACCGTTATCGCAGCCAGAGTCGCAACCGCAACCTCGGCTGCCCAAACGTCCTCGCAGTCCGCCAAATCGCGAACGCAGACCGCCTGCACATGGATCACATCCTGAATCGCAAGCCGATACAGCACTGGTGCATCCAGTGTCACATCCGCCGCAACCGCCCCGTCGCAGACTGGGCAAACTCAAGCAGCGTCGAGCGCTGACCGAACTGCCACAGCAGCTCGAACCGGTGTCGCAGCACGTCGAAGCGACGCAACAATCTCCGCCGCCCGTCATCCGGGTCAGCAGGCCCTGTCCGTTTACATCGCTACAAGCGAAACCGAACAGGAGCATCATCGCAAAAATCTTTGTTTTCATCGAGACACGTCTCCTAAATTGTTTGAAAAAATCGCCGCTCTACTGTGTGAACCCTTGAACGGTGTCAATGTATTCGGCCGAGCCACTAACCTCGTTAGGAAGTTGAAGATGGCCGAGTCACGTCTGAGATCGCTCTTGGCCACCAAACTTCAAATGTCAATGGGCTCAACAGCGTGCACAGGCAACGATTTTCTCTTCGATGAGTATCGGCGTCGCGAACCCTTCCGCTGGGTTCAGTAGGTTCGACTCCGATCTTATTTCCTGGGCCGAGTTTCGGAGTTACCCGAAACAGCTACCCAGATCATCGGAGTAAACCAATCGACTTTTGACTCTAGCACTTGAAGTTCCGCGAATTCCCAATGCTCCGATCATTTCGGCTGGTCCGATCAATCCGACAAGTAAAACTTTGCCAGCAAACCGAAAAGGGAGCTGGCCCTTTACAGGTAATTTTTGGTAAAATAGCCGGATTCTTTCGTTTGTAAGAGGAGCTTCATTGAAACGTTTTTTCTGCCTCATGGGACTTGTGTCGTTGTTGTGCGCCGGTACGGGCTGCGAGCAGCGTTACAAACCTGCAACTCCACGGCCCAGCCCTGACGCCACTAGAAATGCGACGACACTACCGCATGGAACCACGCTGCCACACGGCACTACGTTGCCGCATGGAACGACTTTGCCGCACGGCACCACGCTCCCTAATTTCGAGTCTGCTGGACACGGAACGACATTGCCGACCAGGGGCTCGAGACTTCAACCTCAAACACCCGTTCCCAACCGAGGAAAGTAAACAACATGAAGGTTTTGATCGCTGGACACTGCAGTTATGACACGACGAACCTTAGTAATTTGCTGAGCCAGATCTTCGAAGTCGAGACAGTTGTGACCCGTTCTCCGCAAGAGACGCTGGCCGAGTTGGCTCGTACCCCATTTCGCCTTGTCTTGCTAAATCGTGTTTTTGAGGAAGGACGAGAAAACGGTTTGGAGATGATCCCGCAATTAAAAAAAATCAGCCCAGCGACGGACATTATGCTGATTTCGAACTTTCAAGATGCTCAGACGGCTGCGGTAGAAGCAGGTGCGATTCCAGGATTCGGGAAACGTGCGTTGGCCGCTGCCGAGACCCGTGAAATGCTCCAACGCAGCCTAATGGTTGACGCATCCGGCATACCAGATTAGGAATTCGTCTGGCTTGAATTGACAGTCTCGCGCACGCTCTGGCTTCTTGCTTCTCGCAAGACCCTTGGCAATCGGCAAGAACTTTCGTTATTATTCCTCAACGGGAACTTCAGCGGCAATGACTTCTTTGACCTTTTGAACAAAGTGTGGTGGCTTTCCCCCTTCACTTAGCTCTTGAGCTCGTTTCTCAGCAGCCTTGCGTTGGTTGAACTCGAATTTGGAAATGAGTTTCAAGGAATGGTTATAGACTCCCCAGAAAAGTCTCATTCGATCAGGTACGTCAACCTTTTTGGACTTTGTCTTCCGTTTCGCTTTTGGGGCTTTTTCGGCTGTCGGGTCTTTTTTTACGCTGGCTTTCTTGGCCTTCTTCTTAGTTTCCTTGGCTTCGGCAGCATCACCGGTTTTGGCTTTGGTCTTTTTTTTCGTGGCCATGACGTTGGATTGTCCCTTGATCTGATCGATTGTGAAAACGAGAGTCTTATCGCTCTCTCTGGTTCTGGAAATTCGGAGCCCGGTTGTCTCAGCGACGGGCCGCTAATGGGCTTGGCTTCTAGACACCTAAAAGATAGCGTTTTTTGGTCATTTGTACCAGTGACCGACTTTTTGACCGATCAGGATGATTTTTCCAAAGAGTTTTCTCCAGGCCCCGTTTCGCGGCGTTTTTCACGAAGGTAGTCCTGCCGCTGACTGCGGTAGTTTTCTGAGTCAGGGATTTCAGGCAATGAAACGGCCTCGTCTTGGGCCGCCAAAAACAGCTTTTCCAAGTAACTCCGACACCAGCCACACCCAGTTCCCGCTCCAAAACAATCGCTCAACTGGGCCGCTCGTTGCGGGCGTTCGATTCGAATCCAATTGACCAACTTTCGTCGATGGACGTGAAAACAAAGGCAAATTTCAGGGTCATCGACCACTTCGTTCATCATCCTCGCCAAAAAATGTAACGTTCAAGAACTCTTTGAGACGCAAGTTGCACGAGGGCCAAAGCCCGCCCTATTCATATTACACGATCATCTTGAATGGTAAATCCGAGTCATCCGCTCCCAAGAAACTTAGTTCCCTCTCAAACCACTTCAAGCATGTCCCCATTCGCATTCCACCCATCCCGCGAACCCACTTCGCAAGTCCCAACTCGCTCGCCACCCACTCGCTTGCCACGTTGAGTTTTGGGAAAGGCCGCTGCGAACTCAGACCTACGTTTGTTTCCCGATTTCCTTGCCTAGTTCTGGCAGCGCCAGAGCCATCCGCCGGAGCGAATAGAACACGGTAATTCAGACAAGGGAATGAACGCGCAAATCGTGTGGCAGGCGAATGAGGAGGTGTAACAACAGCACGGCCAATAATGCCTTGCCATTCTTCTTGATTTCTTCGAACCGATGGCTTACATGCCACCACCGCAAGTTTTCAGAACTTCAAAAATGGACTAAACTGTAACCATTGTTGAACATTTAAAAATTGGGTTTGCCCCTGCCCCTTCGTCGAAAAAAAGTTGCTTTAATGACGGCCATTCTTAATCAACTTGACAAACTCCCTGATTGGCTGGCCGCTCAGGGGCAACCGAAATTTCGCGCGGGGCAGATTCTCAAATGGTTGTTCGAAACGCGCATCGAGTCTTTTGAGGCCATGAGTGACTTGCCCAAAGGACTTCGTGAGGCACTCGCCCGCGATTTTTCGTTTTGGTCGTCTGACGTCATTGCTCACGAGCGTTCTTCTGACGGGACTGAGAAACTCCTGCTGCGACTGAACGGAGGTGGGGAGATTGAGTGTGTTCTGCTTCGCGATGGAATACGGCGTACGATCTGTGTCAGCAGCCAAGTGGGCTGTGCGATGGGTTGTGTTTTTTGTGCCAGCGGACTAAACGGTGTCGAGCGGAGTTTGACGTCCGGAGAAATTATTGAACAGATGTTGCGATTGTCCCGATTGTTGCCAGATGACGAACGTCTGAGTCATATCGTGATGATGGGGATGGGAGACCCATTGGCGAATTTGCCAGGCGTTTTGGGGGCTTTGGAGTTGGCGAACTCTCCTAAGGGTTTGGGGATCAGCGCGCGGCGGATCACGATTTCGACCGTGGGAATTCCGCAAGCGATTCGCAAGCTGGCCGATTTGGATTGTCGGTATCACCTCGCGATTAGTTTGCACGCTCCCAACGACGAGTTGCGAACGAAACTTGTTCCCGTCAATGCGAAAATTGGCATGGCGGCGATTTTGGAAGCGTCTGAGTACTTTTTTGAAAAAACAGGGCGGCGATTGACTTTTGAGTACGTGTTGTTGGCCGGATTGAATGACCAACCGGAACATGCTCAGGAGTTGGCTGATGTTCTGGCGGGACGCGGAGCGTTGTTGAATGTAATTCCCTACAATCCTGTCGAGGGTTTGCCTTACCGCACGCCGAATTCAGACGCTATCAACCGGTTTCGGCGAATTCTGGAAGAGCAAGGAATCGTGATCAAATTCCGTCAGCGAAAAGGGGACGATATCAATGCCGCTTGCGGTCAACTACGCCGTCAAGTCGCCTCAGCCGTGCCAGCGGTTGTCCCGTTGAATCTCCCCAAAACTTAGGGACTTGGCGTCATTTCTTTAGAAAAAACGAATCTTTACCGAAGTTCTGGGGTTAAACGAAAGGGGGAAAATTTTGTGGTTGGTATACGGTAGACAAGACGGAGTTCACGATGATGTCGAGACGAGGCCCACCTCCCCTGCCCTGACATAACCTCCCCCAGACATTGTAGGATGAAGAGATTGAATTTGTCGTTCCGTAAAAAGGACTAGCCAACTTGTCTGTCTCCGATTCCTCGGCCAATCGAATTCCGAACTATGAGCTGCTGGACCCCGACGTGCGCCTGATGTTGCAGGTGCGGCAGGGTAACGCTGCCGCCTATGAGGAGCTTGTCAAAAAACATGAACGACGGGTGATCGGATTTTTAGAGCATATGGTCTCGCCAGATCAAGCAGAAGACCTAGCCCAAGAAGTTTTCCTACGGGTTTTTCGGGCTCGAGAAAACTATGAGCCGGGCGCTCGATTTGCGACGTGGTTGTTCACCATCATGCACAATGTTGCCAGCAACTCGCTTCGCAAAAAATCTCGGAATATGGAGGTGCAGTTGCATGGAGACGCTCAAACAAGCGGCGCGATGAGCATTGAGCAATTGGCCCTTTCTGCTTCAGGGCAAATGCCGACTCGGCAGTTGGATCGCCGCGAGTTACAAGACATTGTGCGATTTGCCATTCAATCGCTCAATGAGCGGCAACGAATGGTGGTGCTGATGAGTAAGTTTGAGGGGATGAGTTACCAAGAAATTGGTGAGGCCCTGGATTTGACGCCCCAAGCCGTAAAGTCCTTGGTATCGCGAGCGAGGAATAACCTTAAAGACATTTTGGCTCCCTACGTCAAAGCCGGGATTCTCCCGGGAGTATCCCTGATTGAAGACAACGACGAAATCAAAGGTCAAAACGATGAGTGACAAGTCTGCTGGCGATACAGATTTTCAACTGGAAGAATTAACGGCCTATTTGGACGGCGAATTGAGTCCCGAAGCCAGCGAGGTGGTCGAGCGTCGCCTCGCGTCCGATTCGGCCTACCGAAGTCAATTGCGTGCGCTGGAGCAAACTTGGGAGTTATTGGAAATCCTGCCACCTACAGAACCGAACCCATCGTTCACGAAGACCACGATGGAACTCGCGGTTTCGTCTGCTGCTAAATCGGCTCCATCTGCCAAAAAAAAACTCCCTTGGCTACCCGTCCTTTTATTCGGACTGCTGCCGCTGACCACGCTCGTCGCTAGTTATTTTGGAGCAAGATACGAACGACTGCAGCCGTTTCGTGAGTTGGTTTACGACTTACACGTGATTGAGAACTACGATTTATATCGTAAAGTCGATTTGAATTTGGACTTCGTGCGCCGGATTGCCGGTGAATTGGAACCGGACTTTGAGGGGGCCGCCAATCCAGTGGGATTTGCGCTCAACGAAAGTCCTGTGACCAATGAAAACGTATTGCGAAGTATGCCGGCAGAACGATTGCGCGACGTTCAAGCAAAACAAGCCCACTATCGGGAACTAAACCTAGAGGAAAAAAGTCGTTTGCGGGCCTTTCACGAAAGCTTGATGGAACAGGGGGACTCGCAGCAATTGATGTCCGCCATCAGGCGGTTCTACGATTGGCTCAAGACAATCCCTTACGAACAACAGGTCAATTTATTGGTCGAGTTGGAAACCGAAAAAAAGTTTGAAATTTTTCTGCGGTTGCGACGTGATCTTTCGAGCCAAGTGGATCGACTTCCTGACAGTGACATCAAGGCATTCAATGATTGGCTCACCCAAGTTGGAGTCTCGCATGGCGAGCAAGTCAGAGCGATAGTGACCGAACTGGTTGGGCCGATGCGTGACGAAGAAACACGCGAACGTATCCTGAAGTCGATCAACGAGGACCCAGAAATTGCTGTCAGGACCTACCTGCGAACGGTTCGAGCCGATCGCCCCCACGTCCTTGTGGACCAGTACGCGGACCTCAAAGGGCGTTTGTCCCCAAAGGGCCAAGAAATGATGGGGGACACCCGTTCAGACCAAGATGGCTTTGTGCGGCAAATGCTGATGCGTCCCCAAATACCGCAGGAAAAATTGGAAAATTTTTATTTTCAGGAGCTCACACCCAAGGAACGGGAGGAGTTTGATCGATTATCCCCTGAGGTGATGCGAAATCGGGTGCGGGAATTGTACATGCGGCGAAAACTCCTGATTCAGCCTCAAAGGCGATAAAAACACTAGTTTTCCAGAGTCTTTGGTCTGTACTGCTTTTTTCCGGTAAATAAGTGTCGGGCAGAAATGGGGTCAGGTACCGTTGCTCGAACGGCCCTTTGGGTGCTTTGCACAACGGTACCTGACCCCATTTCTGCCCACCTGCCGTATAATCACAGAAGTGATGCGGCATACCTTGGAACGTTAATCGACTTTTTTCGTCGAAGGGTATGAGCCTATCCCAAAAGGGGTCAGACCCTTTGGAGGCTAGGCGACGTTTAACGTTGTTTTGCTGCCTAGCTGGAGAGGGTCTGACCCCTTTTGGGATAGGCTCTTAGTAGCCTGGGACACGTTGGCAACTTGTCTTACGCTCCAACCGATTATTGCATTCAAAAGTTTCATTCTGAAATAGATTGATTGATGTCGACCCAAGCCCCAACACTTCCGACCTCCTCAACCGGCCAAACCAAGACCAAAAGCCAGGCGCAGCAATACGTCGAAGGACAATTGGCCCAAACAGGACGACAGGTCGTCACCAACGATCTGGTGACGGCTCTGGTCGGGGCCTTGAGTTGGGTCATGGGCTGCCTAGTATCCGCGATCATCGTTGACGCTTGGATACTTCCTCTCACCGTTGCATTGCGATGGACCGTGTTGATTGTTTTGGTTGGTGGGCTCGTTTTTTGGCTCGTGTGGCGCTTGTATCCAATCTTCTTTCGCCGAGTGAATCCAACTTACTCGGCACAGATGATCGAACGTTCTAAGGAACAGTTCCACAATAGCCTTTTGAACTACACTCTGCTCAACGACGAAGAGGCAGTCGTCAATCAACACGTACTGCAAGTCGTGACTCACAAGGCGGCGCAAGACCTCTCGCAAGTTGCCGGAATCGAACGAATCGACCGTTCAGGATTGATTCGGCTGGGAATTGCGTTCGTTTGTTTGGTGGCATTATTCGTCGCCTACACGATTCTATCGCCGAAAAGTCCCTGGCCTTCGATCATGCGGGTCTTGGCTCCCAACGCCGATGTCAATCGCCCCTCGGCAGTGGCCATCACAAATGTGCTGCCAGGAGACACCGATGTGTTTTTTGGGAGGCGTTTGTTGGTGTCATGCCAAGTCAAGGGCAAACATGACCCAGATTCTGTTCTGGTAATTCTTTCGACAGATGATGGGCGGATGTCTCAAGTGCGTCAGTTCATGCGACTTGCAGACGATGAGACGTCGACCTACCAAATTGAACTTACGACGTCCCCAAAAGGAATAGACTCCTCGTTCGTCTATCGAATCGAAGCGGGGGACGGTCAGACGCGAGACTATCGCGTCAAGGTCAACATGAATCCTACCATCACTGTCGATTCGGTGACAATCAAATTTCCCGCCTACACCAAAATTCCAGAGCGAACATTTTCATCTACCGCCAATTTGTCCGGCGTTGAAGGCGCACGGGTCAAGGTTTCCGCGATTGCCAACCTACCGATCGGGTCCGCGAATATCGAACTCCTCAACATTCCTGCTGATGCCCCTGCTCAATCGGGAACAATCGTCTCAACGATCAAAATGGTGGCTCTCGAAAATCAGGCGGAGGGAGAGTTTTCATTGACTTTTAACCGACGGGCAAACGTACCAGACTTCACTCATTTTCAACTTCGGTTCACTTCCACTTCTGGTGATCGCAACGAGAACACAAACGTATATTCCATTCGGATCATTCCTGACTTGGGACCCGAGATCCGCTTCGTTAAGCCAGTGGAAAAAGAGATCCGCGTACCTGTCAATCAACTGGCAAACTTGGAGATCGCAGCAAATGACTTGGATTACGAGTTGGAATCGGTGCGGTTGTTTGTCGAACATCGAGGGACAACGTTGCTCAACGAGTCGCTTCCATTCCCGAGTGCCGAAAACCGCCGCATCTTTGAAGGCCGTTATCCGCTCAGTCCCGATCGCTTGCAACTAAAGCCCGGCGATGAGGTTTTGATTTACGCCAAGGCTGCCGACAATCGTCATGCCCCAATCAACGACATTCCGGAGCCAAACGAAGCCCGCACGGAAAATTATCGTTTGATCGTCGAACCACCTGCGGAGCAACCCCAGGAGTCACAAGATAAAAAATCAGACGAAAACGACAGTGCTGGGGGGGAGAATTCTCCTCCCGACAACCAACAATCAGAAGACCAGCAGGACAGTGCTCAAGGAGACAAAGAATCGAATTCAGAAGAAGAAAAATCCGAAGGTGATTCTGAATCCAAAGGCGAAAAAGAATCGGCTGGGGATGGGTCTGAAATAGACCAAGAAATGAACGAGGGAAACGACGATAGTAAGGGAGAAAAAGGAGACCAAGGAGAGGCAAAAGAAGGGGACTCTAGTGATGGGGAAAACGAAAGTTCCGACGGCACTGGCGGCGGTACAGATTCTAAGCCGAAGGGTGACTCCAGCGAGGGAACTGCTGACCAAAACGACACCAACGATTCTAGCGATCCCTCACAGTCTCAATCCTCAAACGATGCCAATTCTGGAAATGGCAATCAGCCTGATTCTGATTCCGATACCGGCCAACGCGACCGAAATTTGCAAGACGGAGAGCAAAGCCCGCTCGACGAAGACGCCACCGATTCGGAACGGTTTGAAAGGATTCGACAAATGATGGAGAGGGAGCAACAGAACAAACAAAATTCTGGTTCCGACTCTGACGACCCCAATCCTCAACAACAAGATCAACAAGATCAACAAGATCGCCAACCACCGAATTCCGACGATGCAAAGTCTGGGAATCAAAACAAACCTCCTCAAGACAAACAGGACGAGGGAAACCCACCTAAAAATGACGGAAATTCGGGGACCGAAAATCGTCCGCCCGAAGGGAAAGAGCCTCCTCAACAGCAGCCTCCCGATAATGGCAGGGGCGATTCCGGTGACAAACCACCTTCCGATCAAGAACAAACCAAGGATGAGGAAGGGGCGGGCAAAGGGGACTCTGAAACAACGGAAAAACCTAAACAGGACTCTGAAGGAGACTCTAAAGGCGAACAATCGGACCCTCAATCCACTGACCCAAATCAATCGAAGGATCAGACCCAAGAAGGGGACTCTTCGCAACAAACCGGCGATAATTCGACCGGACAAGATGGTCCTGAAAAACAGGGGGACGCAAGCCAAGGTACCGAGAAGTCCAGTCAACCATCCCAAGGCGACCCGTCCGACTCAAAAACGTCAGAGCCTGGCAACGAGCAGTCACCCGCCGATCAATCCGGTAATCCAAGTGCGAACAACCAAACTGGTGGTGGCTCCGGCGGAGGCAATTCGCCAGGAGGGGGTAGCGAAAACGTGGACTCAAAACCAAAGGCCAGCGATTCGCCTCCGCCCAAGCTCGGCGAAAACCTTCCTATCGAGGAAAGAGAAGAACTAAAATTCAAAAAAGATGCAACTGACTTAGCACTCAAATACCTCAAAGATCAACCAGAAGGTCCGGAGCGTGATGAACTATTGCGGCAACTAAATATGACCGAGGATCAATTGGCCGACTTTATGAAACGTTGGCAAGAGATGGCTGACAAAGCCAAAGCCGGCGATGCCAAAGCTCAACAATTTTACGAACGGGCATTGCGATCTCTTGGGCTCAAAACTCCACAGTCACAAATCAAAGGGCAGACGCAACGCATGGAAAACTTGAGCGAAGGAGGAGCGGTAAGTCGCCCACCTGCAGAAGTCCAAGATAGCTTTCAAGACTTTTTGCGAAACCTAAACCGACAAAGCCCTCGCCGAGACGATTAAGTGCTTGTAAACATCCGTTCGGCAATTTCGCGTTAGGGCTTTCGATCCGCCCGCCGCTACATTATTGATCAAACAGGAGTTTTCTATTGGACTTGATTCCGCGATATCTAGTGTCGTTTCGAGGAAGGCGCGTGTTGCATCGGTTCACCGATGTTTTGGTGCTGGGTGGAGGGTTGGCTGGCCTGCGCGCTGCCCTCGAATGTGACCCAAGTTTGGAGGTCACCGTCGCCACCAAGGCCCTGCTGCGTCAATCGAACAGCAATGCGGCTCAAGGCGGAATTGCCAGCGTGATTGACCCGTTAGATCGCTTGGAATGGCACATCCAAGACACACTGACTGCCGGAGCGGAATTGTGCGATCAAGCAATCGTACGTATGGTCGTCGAACAAGGACCTGCCTGTATCCACGAACTGATTCAAATTGGCGCGAATTTCGATCAAGCCGAAGGGGACCTCGTGCTGGGGCGTGAGGGAGGACATTCGCACAACCGTATCATCCATGCATTGGGAGACGCCACTGGCCAAGAAATCATGCGAGCTGTCATCACCCGCGCCAGACAAGCTTCAAATATTTCTATCTTTGAAAACATGTTCACAATCGACTTGCTCACGCATGAAGGTCGCTGTTGCGGCGCGATTGTGTTTTATCAAGATCGAATCGAATTGATTTGGGCTCAACAAACGATATTGGCCACGGGAGGAGCGGGACAAATCTTTCGCGAAACCACCAACCCTTTGGTTGCGACTGCCGACGGTCACGCCTTGGCGATTCGTGCGGGAGTGGTGATGCGCGACATGGAGTTCATGCAGTTCCATCCGACGGTGCTGTACATCGCCGGCAGTTCGCGCAGTTTGATTACTGAAGCGGTCCGCGGCGAGGGTGCCTATCTCGTTGATCGCGACGGGCATCGCTTTATGTTGGACTACGATTCAAGAGCCGAACTAGCCCCTCGGGATGTCGTATCGCAGGCAATCGTTGCCCAAATGGAAAAAACCCAACACCCCAACGTTTACCTCGACTTGAGTCATCTCGATAGTCGTCATGTTCGGCAACGGTTTCCCGGAATCATGCAGGCCTGTGCTGGGTTTGGTTTGGATATCACACAAGACCGCATTCCCGTTCGCCCGGGAGCTCACTATATGATTGGCGGTGTTGCAATTGATCCTCAAGGCCGGACTTCCTTGCCAGGCTTGTGGGCCGCCGGCGAAGTAACCAGTAGTGGATTGCATGGCGCCAATCGATTGGCATCGAACAGCTTGCTCGAAGGGCTCGTTTTTGGCACGTTCGTTGGTCGAGGTGCCAGTGAAGAAATTTTGGGGCGATCTTTTTCTGATTTCGAAACCAAACTTGAGCATCAAATCAACGCTCCCTATGTCGCCGAGTTGGATCTTGCCGATATCCGCAATTCGCTCAAGAGCCTAATGTGGCGGGTGGCGGGGGTTCGCCGCGAGGCCGAAGAGCTTCGCGAAGCTGCCGAGACGATTCACAGCTGGCGTCAGTTGTTCGCCATTCAGCCGCAAACGACTCCTCAGGGCTGGGAACTACAAAACATGTTGCTTGTGAGTCAAATGTTGATCCACGCGGCGCAGATTCGCGAAGAATCCCGAGGAGTACATTTCCGGACAGACTTTCCGGAACCGCGACCAGAATGGCGTCGCTCGATCTGTTTTCGCGGTTTGGAGTACGAATTGTCGCCAAAACTGGACGAACAAACTTCGTTGTCCGCAACGTAGAAAGTCTGGGTACCCTGCGGCAACAAATCGTTTTCGGACTTCTACTAATGAAGTCGAAAACACTACTCTGACGGCTCGACAAAACCGGTTTTTCCAAGGAAAATCGATGTTTGTCGATTTGCGTTTATTTTTCTAACGAGACTGCAAGGGTTGTTGATTCGCAGCCTCCCCTATCTGGTTGCCAACATGGCCTTTTCATCGGCCAACTTGAAACCATGCGTCGTTTTGAAAACAATCTTTTGCAAACGCCGACAATTTTCCCGAATATTTTCCAATCTAAATTTCACATGAGCAATTCTGCAACTCAGGCCGCCACGGAAACCATCGATCCCCGCGCTAATGAAACGCCAATGATCGAAGCCGAGCACCTTTCAAAGTTCTACGGCATTTTCGCTGCGACTCGCGATGTGTCTTTCAAAGTCTACAAGGGCGAAATCGTGGCCTTCCTGGGACCTAACGGTGCCGGCAAGAGCACGACGATGAAAATCCTCACCGGTTATTTATCGGCCAGCGAGGGACGCGCCCGAATCGCGGGGTTTGATATGGCAACCGAGCGACTAGCCGGTTCACAGCGATTGGGTTATCTTCCGGAAACAGGGCCGCTATACCCCGACATGACTCCCTTCAGCCTACTCGATTTTTTTGCTGAAGCTCGCGGGCTTAATAAGAAAACCAAGTTGGACCGGATCGAAAAAGTCATCGATCTATGCAGCTTGAGCAGCGTGATTTACAAACCAATTAGCAAGCTGTCGAAGGGTTTTCGACAACGGGTCGGAATGGCTCAAGCTCTCTTACATGAACCCGAAGTTTTGATTTTGGACGAACCTACTTCGGGCCTTGACCCCAACCAAATCCGAGGTGTTCGCCAAGCGATTCGCCGACTTGGCGAAGAAAAAACGATCTTGTTGTCTACCCATATCTTGCAAGAGGTACAGGCGATGGCCAGTCGAGTAATTATGATCAACGAAGGTCGCAAGGTCTACGACGGCTTGCTAGGTGATATCGATCCCGCGCAAAAAGGCTTGGACCATGTATTCGCTGATTTGACCGGCCACGATCCAGAAACTGGAACTCGCCTCAAAGAAGAATATGACGATTAACTCCCTGAAGATTGGCCCGTTTTAGGCCAATGGCTGCACCCCAGACTTCATTCGAATTATTTAGCATTAACAAAAATATACTTAAAGCGTTATGGACCTAAACATCATCGTCGAATTTGTGTACATGTTGGTCATTGACTTGGCCTTCATTGCCTGCCTTCTTTTAATCATGTTGCCGATGGGTCTTTACCGGCAAGCGGCATTTGCCGTGATGAAACGAAATTTCTCGGGATATTTCAGCAATCCTACCGGCTATGTCTTTTTATGTTTGTTTGTGCTGCTCACCAGTTTCGCGGCATTTTGGCCTCACGAATTTTTCACAACGAATCTGGCCAATTTCGATCAACTCAACAAATTTTTGCCTTACATCATGCTCGTGTTTATCCCCGCCATCACGATGAGCATTTGGGCCGAAGAGCGGCGTCAGGGAACCGATGAACTTTTGCTGACCTTGCCGGCCCGAGACTTTGACATCGTCATCGGCAAGTATTTTGCAGCGGTATTGGTGTTTACGGTGTCTCTGCTGTTTTCACAATTGTCAAATTATGGCGTTTTGTTAGCACTCACGGGAGGAGAATTGGATACGCCGCTTTTGTTCTCAACTTATGTTGGGTATTGGTTCATGGGTGTCGCGATGCTGGCCGTTGGGATGGTGGCATCGTTTCTCACGAACAATTTAACGGTCGGTTTTATTTTTGGTGCTGCGTTCAATGCGCCACTGGCCTTCTTCTCGAACAGCGACGTAATTTTGTCGAATTCGGTATGGATCGAGCGGCTTTTCAATTGGTCGTTGTTGCAACGGTTTGAGCCGTTTGGACGGGGGCTGATAAGTCCTTCGTCGATCTTTTACTTCTTTGGCCTGATTGTTTTGGGACTTTACCTTTGTTTGATTCTGATTGGGCGGCGGCATTGGCTGGGAGGGCGTGACGGCACATCGATGCTTTGGCACTATCTAGCCCGCGCAATGTTTTTGGCAGTCGCCATGATTGCGTTGGTCTTGGTCGTTCAACACAGCCCTATCAATCGCGCTCGATTCGATGTCTCACAGTCAAAGATCAGCACCCTTTCGCAAACCACAAACCAAATCCTGCGAGATTTGCAGACTCAAGAAGTCGATACGGATGGTCGGGCCGTTGACCCGATCAAAATCGACGCCTATGTCAGTGCTACCGTTCCAACAGAATACGTGCAAACTAAATACGACCTCGTCAATTTACTCCGCGAGTATGATGTTCTGGGAGGAAACCGAATTCAGGTCAGTTTGAATCAAGGAATGCAACCGTTCAGTGCAGAAGCAATTTTGGCGGAAAAGCGTTACGGGATTCGACCAATCAAAGTTCAAAGCCAGTCGCGAGGCGCATTAAGGCAAGAAGAACTCATTTTAGGCGTCGCGATTTCAAGTGGCCGAAGTCGCGTTGTGATTCCGTTTTTCCCGTACGGTTCGGCTGTTGAATACGAACTGACGCGCGCGATCGCTGCAGTGGCCAATCCGATCAAAAAGACCATTGGCGTTGTGGAAACCGACGCGATGGCTTTGGGTGGGGTCGTCTATCGTCGGACTCCAGAAGGACAAATGCAACCGATGCCCCAACCGATGCTGCGGGTGCTTGGGGAAATGCAACGTCAATACAATATCGAACGAGTCAATGCGGCCACGCCGATACCACTTTTTGTGGAAGATGAAGCGGGCGTTGAACCGCGACGACGCTACGATGTTCTGGTTGTGGTTCAGCCTTCGAAAATGTCTCCTGACGAGATGGCCAATTTGGTAAATGCGATCAAACAAGGCCAACCAGCCGTGATCTTCGAAGACGTTTTTCCTCAAGAAGAGAACTTTCCGACAGCCAGCGGAACCCCCTTCCCCAGAATGCTCCCGCGGCCAACCCTAGAGGCTGGCAATATTCGCGATCTGCACAATGCTCTCGATCTGGATATTGACGAAAGCACTCGGCTGGATTCAGAAACCCGCCAACCCGTTTCGATTCCATGGTTAATTTGGCAGGCGGCGATCAACCCCTACCCAAGAAATCCGCAACTCAATCAGCCTGAACAATTAATCGTTCGGCAGGAAGTTGCCCTCGAAGGTCGATTCAACGCTGATGAATTGGCAACTCGAGGTATCAACGAAGTCTTGTTCCCGTATGCAACTTACATCAATCCCAAAGCGGGTTCGGCCCTCGAGTTTACTCCCCTGGTCATGACCGCCAATGCCGGGCGAATTTTGATGGCCGACTTTTTGTCCGCGCAATCGACGGAGCAACTTGAGGCAGCTCGCCAAGCACCCGAAGCCAGTTTCACGTTGGCTGCGCGGATCGTCGGTCCCAATGCTAACGATCCGCTGACCGAACTCGCCAAAGATCAAACCCCCAACAAACTCAAAGTCAATGCGATTTATGTTTCTGACATCGACGTTCTCTCGAACAACTTTACTCAACTTCGTGACTTCCCGATCCAAAATGGCATTCGGTATCGTTTCCAAAATACGGCCTTCGTTCAGAACTTGATCGACTCAATGGCCGGAGATAACACGTATCTGGATTTGCGAACCCGGCAACAACGTTACAGCACTCTGCGGATCGTCGAACAAGAGACCGAAAAGACTCGCGACACCGTTTATCGGGCGACACAAGAGTTCATCAAAGAACTGCAAACCACCCAGGAGACATTTAGAGTCGATGCCGTTAATGCGACACGAGAACTTGAAAACGAAGTCAGAACCCTGCTCGCTCGCCAACAACGTGGCGAAACGATCGACACGGTCCTGCTCAACTCCAAACGTCAAACTCTCGAGCGTCTTATGCGGGAACAACAACAACGCTTGGAGGTCAAGTTTGAGGAACTCGAAAACGAACGCAAAGAACGCGAACGTTCCATCGAACTGTCGGCAGAACTTGAAATCCAACAAATTCAACGAAAATTCAAATTGGCTGCCGTACTCATTCCCCCGATTCCGCCGTTGCTATTAGGTTTAATTGTCTTCACCCGCCGACGACTCCTGGAACGAGAAGGAATTTCCAAGGCCCGTCGTCTCAAATAGTCAACCGCTTAATCCGACTAAGTTTACCTTTTCATCAAAATTCAAATCACTATGAAATCTCAAACACTTCAAACCGTTATTTGGGGAGGATTGGCGGCCGCTTTATCAGCCCTGGCGGCTTATTTCTATCCTTGGCCACAGTTCGAAAAACTCCAGGGCCAAGTTAACCAACCTTTGTTCGATGAGTTCGAAGACCGCAAGGTCAACGTGATTGTCGTGGAGCAATTTAATCCTGACTTGCAATCACTTGAGCGCATCACATTGCAGCGGCGCGGGGAGCGATACGTCTTTCCGGGCTTTGACAATTTCAACGCCGATAATGTCAGGCGAATTGCTGAAGTGATTGGCAGTGTCAAAAAGAAAGTACTCGATGTGATATCTGACAAGGTAGAAGACCATTCTCGCTTCGGAGTCGTCGATCCCCAAGATTTCCAATCCATAACCAATCGCGGCCAACTTGGCAAAAAAGTATCGATTTTGGATTCCAATCGGGGAACACTGGCTAGTTTGATCGTGGGCCTCCCTCCCGATGACCTCAGCAAACAGAACCAGCGTTATGTGCGAATCGAAGGCCAACCGAACATTTACTTAGTCGAGTTCGATGACCGCGTTCTGTCCCCAAGATTTGCAGATTGGGTCGATCCTAACCTACTGCGTTTAGGCCTACTCGATACGCCAACCCAAGTCGTCAATGACAACTATCGCATCGAGCCGTCATCGCTCAACGAAAATCCTATTCCCATCGGATGGCTGTATCAGGCGACCTTCGCCTTGAGTGATCGCAATACTTTTCCGCTTAACTCGCTTAAGTTTGAGCAAAATGGTCGCCTAGTCCCGGTCGAGCCTAATGAATCGCAACTGAGTTTTCTAGAGCAAGGGCTTGGGAGCATTGCAAATTTCCCTCTCGTTAAGGTCCGCCGCGTAGACAAAGACTTGGCCCAAATTTTGCGACGAGCAGACAAGGCAAATCCTAGTGCAGACTATGAGTCGCTAGAAAAATTCGGATTTGTTCCTCCGACAGAAATGGCTACTCCGAGCGAGCTCCTTGCCGTCGGTGGTCGAATTGAAATCATGACTCGCGGCAATGTTCGCATTTCAGTGTTGGCCGGAAATCTTGAAACGACCAACCAGACACGTTCAAAACTCTGCCGCTGGGTACTGATCCTGGCCCAACCTGATTTAAGCAGCGTATCTCAGCCGACGCAGCCAACGGCAGAAGAAGAGGCCGCGATGTCCGAAGAGCAAAAGGTCGAATTGGCTCGTGCACGGCGTGACTTCGAACAAAAAGAAAACCAAGCCAAACAGTTGGCAGAAAATTTGGACGCCCTACATGCTGGATGGCTATACTCCGTCGATGAAGATTTTTTCACTCGTATCCGACCTGAGATTTCCAGCAGTGCTGCAACACAGTCAACCGATGATCGGGATGCTCCAATCGACACCGTAGAACAATCGACAGATAGCGACGCGGACTCGAAAATTGACGATGACGAAAAAAACGAGACTGATGCCACGTCTGATGATGGCGATACTGCTCAACAACAGGCAGACGGTGATGGTGAATGATTCGCGAGTTCAATTTTGATGGTCTTGTTGGCCCCACGCATAACTATGCGGGGCTTTCGCATGGCAATCTCGCCTCTTCAAAAAATCAGGGTCAGATCGCCTCGCCGAAGTTGGCGGCTTTGGAAGGGCTCGCCAAGATGCGATTCGTCGCCGGACTGGGAATTGGCCAAGCCGTTTTGCCCCCCCTGCCCCGCCCTCATTTAAGGCTCCTACGAGAATTGGGGTTTTTTGGCAGCCCAACGCAGATGATCGAATCGGCCTACCGTGCGGACCCATCACTGGTTGCCATTGCTTACAGTGCATCGTCGATGTGGACCGCCAATGCGGCAACGGTTTCTCCGAGCCCAGACACGGGCGACGGACGAGTTCATTTTACCCCAGCCAACCTCAACACACTTCTTCATCGCTCGATAGAAGCCCGGCAAACCACCGAAGTTCTCCAGCAAATTTTTGCGGATGAAAACCACTTTCAGGTTCATTCGCCACTCCCTTTTGGCTCCGCCATGTCGGATGAAGGTGCTGCAAATCACACCCGCTTGGCGAGTGAACATGGTGCTGCCGGGATCGAAATTTTCACCTATGGCCGTTCAACTCTTGATGCAAGCCAATCAGTGCCTGGAAAATTTCCGGCCAGACAAACCAGAGAATCTTGCCAAGCGATCGCGCGCAGGCACCAACTGGGCGCTTCACGAACTGTTTTTGTTCAACAAAACCCCCAAGCGATCGATGCCGGCGTATTCCATAACGATGTCATCTCGGTCGGTAGCGCAGACTTATTGCTGGCCCATGAAATGGCATTTGTCGATCAACACAAAATGATAGCAGAAATACGCGATGCTTGGGCTCAACTATCCGAGACGCCTCTGCACTGCTTCGAAATCTCGAATGCAGAACTCCCACTCGCCGATGCCGTCAGCAGCTATTTGTTCAACAGTCAACTATTGAAGACGGATTCCGGCTCTTTCGTGATGGTTTGTCCTGCGGAATGTCAAACCGTTGCACCGGCGGCGAGGGTCTTAGAGCGACTTGTTGATGACGAGGCGATACCGATTTCGAGAGTTCAGTGCCTGGACTTGCGACAGAGCATGCGGAATGGAGGCGGGCCAGCTTGCCTGCGATTGCGAGTCGTATTGTCGGATTTACAACGTGAGTCAGCCAAGCCGTCGGTATTTTGGAATGATAAACTCGATCAACAATTGACTGCTTGGGTTCATTCGCACTATCGCGAAGAATTGAAGCCGGAAGACCTTCGAGATCCGCAACTGATTGACGAGTCTTTCCGAGCCCAAGAAGCACTGTGTAGAATTCTGCAATTAGACCTTGAGTCTATCTTGGATACCTAGCTAGACACTTGGTAGACTGCCAGCACATTTGGTTGACCATCGTTAAACTGTAACGGTGATTTTTAAAATTCGGGCATCGTGATGTTAAGGAGTTCCGACCAGGTAAGAGT
This sequence comes from Pirellulaceae bacterium, assembly GCA_019636375.1. GTDB lineage: Bacteria > Planctomycetota > Planctomycetia > Pirellulales > Pirellulaceae > BJ22. The sequence goes on from JAHBXS010000002.1 coordinate 217,941, forward strand.
TGCCGGGGTCGATTTTTTTTTTCCTTTTGTTGAATCGTTCGGTCGATATGATGTTATGTCGCATTGTGTGAATTCCCTGGCAAAGGTCGCCTAGTGAAATCACCTCGCTAACGATGCGATCCATGGATGAACGAGTTTTTTTCAGGGATGGCTCTTTTGTTTCAGTCTCTGAAGGAAAAGTTCCATGTCAGTCGATTGGATGAATTCTTTGTTGGTTTTGTCATTTGTCACAGTGTGGGCCTTCATCGGCCAATTTAACTTCCTCAAACACTGAATGACCAACAAATCAACGTATTTCTAAACTGTCATTGGATATGGTATCTTGGGCAGGATGAATGATCTGCTCAAGAAACCTAGTCCGGCCTCCGACGGGAGCCTTGTAAACCGTGCCGAGCACCAGCCCGCGCGGCGATCACGTGCTCCAGAACCGGTTCGGCGTCGGCGTTATCGATTGCCTGTAGTGCTGTTCTTGTTGACTTGTCTGTCCACGTTCTGGGTCGGGGTCACTGGATGGCAGCCCATCGAGGTCTTGATGGACGCCGCAGCTGCGGGCAATTTGATGAACGTCCGCGAATTGGTATTGGCCAACTGGCCGAGAGGGCTGATTTATTCGGCATCTCTTCTGGGCATTTTATTGTTGCACGAACTGGGGCACTTTGTGGCGACGGTGGTCTATCGAATTTATGCCACCGTCCCATTTTTTCTACCATTCCCGATCAGCAGCTTCGGCACTTTGGGAGCTGTCATCGCGATGGACGGTATGGCGGCGAATCGCCGACAAATTTTTGATATTGGAATTGCTGGTCCGCTGGCGGGGCTACTCGTTGCCATTCCAATGGCGTTGATTGGAGCCCAACAACTGGATCTCAGCGTACCCGCGTACGGTGCCATCGGTCTGAAAATGCCGTTAATGCTCGACTGGCTGATCTGCTGGTACGGAGTTGAAGGCTACGAGAATCAAACCGTCTGGTTGACTCAACTCAATCCCTATTTTGCCGCAGCTTGGGTTGGATTCGTCATCACCGGGCTGAATATGATGCCGGTTGGACAACTCGATGGTGGGCACATCACCTACACGTTGTTCGGAAAGGGAGCTCATGCGCTCGCAAAAATTGTGGTGGTGCTCGCAATTGCGTTTATGGTTTATCACCGGCATTACGTCTTTGTATTGATGGTCGCGTTGCTGTTGCTCGCGGGAACGGAGCATCCACCTACCCAAGACGACACCGTGAAGCTCGGTTGGTTTCGCGTGGCTCTCGGCTGGAGTTCACTGACGATCCCGATTTTCTGTTTCCCACCGATGGTTTTTCAATTGCCTACTTGAAATTGAGCCGAAATTTAGCGAATCTAAAAGGGGCCTGGAGGCAATTGCCTATGGTCCGATTTTAGTCGCCAAGTCTTCTATTGAAGGGAAAAATCAAGATGTCGCGTTTGATCACGCTGTTCACCGGCCAATGGGCTGATCTGCCAATCGAAGTCATGGCCGAGAAGGCTCAGTCGTTTGGCTATGACGGTATCGAGTTGGCTTGTTGGGGAGATCACTTCGAAGTTGACCGTGCCAATAACGAACGCGACTATTGCCAGCGGCGACGGGAACTGCTCGAGCGCTACGGTTTGAAATGTGTGGCAATCTCAACACACTTGGTAGGTCAAGCGGTCTGTGATGTCATCGATGAACGCCATCGCGCGATTCTCCCACCGGCGGTTTGGGGAGATGGCTCACCCTCCGGAGTCAATCAACGAGCAGCAGAGGAAATAAAGAACACGGCTCGGGCCGCACAAGCCTTCGGTGTCTCGGTCGTCAATGGTTTCACCGGCTCGAGTATTTGGCATTTAAACTACTCTTTCCCACCCGTCCCCGATTCGATGATCAAGGCGGGCTTTCAACAATTCGCTGAACGCTGGAATCCGATCCTCGACGTTTTCAAAGAATGCGGTGTCCGCTTTGCTCTTGAAGTCCATCCCACAGAAATCGCTTTTGATCTATACACCGCCGAAATGGCGCTTGAGGCAGTCGGGCATCGACCGGAATTTGGATTTAACTTCGATCCGAGCCATCTTTTGTGGCAAGGAGTCGATCCGGTTCAGTTCATTCGACGCTTCCCCGACCGAATTTATCACGTTCATATCAAGGACGCGATTCAAACGCTGGATGGAAGAAGCGGAATTCTTTCAAGCCATCTCAATTTCGGTGATTCGCGGCGCGGTTGGGATTTCCGGTCACCGGGGCGTGGCGGAGTGAACTTCGAAGAAATCGTTCGTGCTCTGAACGATATCGGCTACGCAGGGCCGCTTTCAATCGAATGGGAGGACTCGGGCATGGACCGAGAGTTCGGCGCTCGCGAGGCTTGCGAATTCACGCGACGGCTCGATTTCCGTAAGAGTCAACGGGCGTTTGATGCGGCGTTTGAGAAGGCTTAAGCTTTTACGATGATTTCTATGTCTCAACCTGTAGAAATTCGAAAAAACCTTCCTTCGGGTACGATCATTTTGAATCGACCCGAACAACACAATCCGCTATCGCGTGATGTCATCGCAGCCATACAACAGGCTTTGGAAGATTTCCATTCAGAACGCAAGGTGCGCGGAGTGATTCTGACGGGGAGTGGCCCCACGTTTTGCTCAGGCAGCGACCTTAAGGAACTTCATGAAACGTCCCAAGAGGTTGATGCGGCGTTGCGTTGGGAGGATGATTTGGAGCAACTGCAGACCCTTTTCGAGACCGTCTTGCGATATCCCAAGCCGATTGTCGTTGCGCTCAATGGAAACGCCTTGGGGCTAGGAGCTGCTTTGGCACTGGCAACCGATCTGATGGTGGCTCACGAGAATTGTCGCATCATTCTTCCAGAGCCAAATTTAGGTCTCAGCAATTCTGTGGCGGCTGCCCTATTAACCTTTCGAATTGGCCCCGCAGTGGCAATGCCGCATTTGTTGTCGAATCAACCATTTACGGCCGATCATCTGAAGTCGGTAGGGCTGTTGCATGACCTCGTACCCGCCGATTTGGTTTGGGCCAAAGCTCACGAGCGGATCGCCGCCATTGCTTCGGGTGCCGCCATCTCCGTAACAATGGCAAAAAAATTCATTTACGAATCGATCGGCGAGGGCTTATTTACCAATCTTTCCCTGGCACTGGCCCAAATGGCCACAGCGAGGACCACCGAGGCGGCGTTCGAGGGGCTGACTGCGTTCGTCGAAAAACGCCCGCCGCAATTCCTTTAGACCCTATCCCCAAAGGGGTCAGACCCTTTGGAAGCTAGGCCAGAATTTACGTTTTTGTTTAATCGCCGGAGAGGGTTTGCGCCCTTTTGGGATAGGTCCTTTGTGCGATTTTGCCTTCGACCAATTATTTTTTCCTTGCCGCTTGCTGCCAGCTTTCGTCCCCGCCCACAACGGGGAGCTCGAGCGAACAAGCACCCACGTCGAACGTCAACTTTGTTCCCGGCGGCGGCCATAACGTAAAATCGTAGTCGCTCGAAAAAATCATCAAGCCGATTTGTTGACCGGCTGGAATAATTTGATCGTCTGGCTGCAATGCAAACGTCAAGTCATAAAATTTGCCGGGCTCCAAAGGCTCACTCTGATTGAGCAAACGCAAGTCCTCTTCATTTCCTGTCAAGGCTGCATGATTTTGCGGATCAGCCCAACCACGAGTGATAATGTTCTCAGTGATCTTACCTCGCTCGGCCCACGGCAACGACACGAGCCAGACAGACAGATTACAAGCGGGCTGGTCGCAAGCAACGCGAATCGTTACGCGAGCAACTCCTGAAATATGGAGCGGCTCCTGCAATGGTTCGGTCGCGAACAGCAGACGAGTTGCTGATTCTGAACTGGCGGCAAGCTCGCTTCCCTTGATTTGGTAGTCGTCGACAATTGACTGCGTGTTGCCAAACTCGGTTTTACGTGACGTATCAAGTTGGCCTATTTGATTGCCATTTCCGTAGGGTAACAAGACCACAGGTTTGGCTTCAGGATGCGGGTAATCTGGATAGGATGTGGGGCGGGTATTGCGGTCGTTTTCACGCACGATCCATGACTTGGGCTCATCTTCAACGCCATTTTCAATGCCGTATAGATATCGACTGAACCATTTGTTAAGCATTTCAAATGGCGGGTCGCCACCATGGCCTCCTTGATGGTAATAAATCCGAGCGGGAATTCCTTTCGCTTGTACCGCTTTGTAAATTCGAAAGCTGTGCTCTGGCATCACGTTCCAATCGTTAAATCCATGAGCCATTAGCAGAGCGGCCCGGAAAGGCTCCAGCTTATTCAAATAATCGCGACCTGCCCAAAAATCATTGTAGTCGCCGGTCACTCGATCCAAGTTGGCCAAGTGTTCTTTGTCACGCACTTCGCAATTACAAAAATCCCGCTTATCAGGATTGCCGCTATTGATGAAGTCATACAAAACATCGATGTCCTCCCCCATATAGCCCCCCGGATGGCGAACTAATCCGTGCGAGCGGTAATAGTGGTAATACGATGTATTGGGCGCGACCGGAACGATTGCTTCAAGGCCTTCAACTCCTGTGCAGGCCGCTGCAATCGGAAGAGTCCCGTTGTATGACGTGCCAATCATCCCCACCTTACCAGTCGCCCAAAACGCCGTAACTTCTTCATCGCCATCGGGTGTCGTATAGCCCTTGGCGCGCCCATTCAGCCAATCAATGACCGCTTTGGGAGCCAAACTTTCGTTTTCTCCGCCGACCGTTGGACAACCTTGTGACAGTCCGGTTCCAGGCGACGCTGAATGGACAACCGCAAATCCAAGTGGTACCCAGCGATCAATGAGTTCTCGCGACATTAACGGCCGACGACTTTGTTGAGGAATCGCCGGACTTGGTTCGTGTGTCGGTGGAACGGCGTTGAGGGGATGTTTGGGATCCCAGAAATACTTGGAATCACCTGAACCGACTCCCGAATAATACGGACTAGTTGCATAAATCACGGCAACCTTCAAGCCCTCGGTCTCGGTCTGCTTCTGCCGTGTCACGTCAACATGAACGCGATCAGGTTTACCGTCACCGTCCGAGTCGAATTCGGTCTCTACCCAGAGATCGTACTGAATCCAATCAGCTGCCGAACTGAATGCAGCGACTTTTTGTGCTTGACCGTCTACGAAAACAGGTTGAGCCTTGTCCGAGGCAAGTTCCTGAAACTTGCAATGGGCGGGAAGTGAAATCACCAACGCCAGAAAGAATCCCGTAATTAAAATCGCCTTTTGACGAAACGAGCGGAAGTAATACGCCATGAGTTTCCTAAACGTTAAAGTTGATTTTCAGAAAGCAGAAAGTCTGGAAACCAACCAATTTAACACGGCAAAAAGGGAAACTCAACGGAGACGCAAGAGGATTGAGGCAAGATTCAAGGGTTGCATTCAAGGCCGGGGAAAAGAGACTTGCCCACTGGTGGTTCTATCCGGCGCGTGGCCTTCGTGTGTTCGGGTGACGTGTCATGGACACGCGTCCCATCCAGGTTGAGGAACAAGCCCGTGAAAGGCTCTTAGATGCTTTGTTTCGTCGCTGACTAGTTTGGCAAGTCTACGACTCACACTCCTTCATGCAAGCTGTAGTCGCCACACTAGTATTATCGACGGAGCGTTGCAAAGATTTTTGTGAAAGCAAACAAGGTCGCTTTATTCAGTGTTTCTAGAATTTGCCGAGGCAGGCAAAGCCACTTCAAGAAGTTCAAATGACGGTTAAGCCGACTATACGGATTGTAGTGGATTTAGCCTGGGAACTTCTCGTCGCTCAAACTTCGCAAGAACTCGAATGTGAAAATCCCCGTCGAATGCCCGTCTGAAAACTTTATGTGGTAGGCATAGTTTCCAACTGGCTGCATGGAGACAATATCCAAAGGCCGAGCTTCAGCAGCGGATAGAATTGGCAATATTCCAATCGACTTCGCCGCAGCACCTTGTTGAGACTTCCCGTCAGCCTTTTCGCGACAAGTTGCACAAGGACAAGAATCTCGCAAAATCCGATAGGGAATAAGCTGGGAAAGGTCGTCATTCCAACGAATTTCAAGTTTCCTGTCGTTAGTCTTCGCCAATGAAACTGGATGGAGCATCTTTTTTAAAAATCCGAAATGTCCGTTGAGATTGAAGTCCCCGTTTTTGAATAGACCGGCTCAGCGTTTGTCGACAAATCGCCGCCCTTTTCCTTCAAACCTCGGGAGCGTCCCCATCTGAACACTTTTAACTTCAATTCGGAGTCCGAGGCGAAGCCGAAGTTCATCTTGAATGCGAACGGGATCAGACAATCGATCCTCGACTTCGATCAACAATCGGTCCATTACCCCATGCTTGTGAACGGTCATCCGGTATTCGATGACCTCAGGGAAACTTCTCAAGATTTGCTCAACCGAACTCGGGAAAATATTCACACCGCGAATGACCATCATGTCATCTGATCTTCCAAGGACACCTCCCTGAAGCAATACAAATCTGCAAGCCTGATCGTCGTTCCAAGTTGGACGAACCAAATCCCCCGTCCGATAGCGAATAATGGGACTGCCGATTCGACCGAGATTTGTAAGAACCAGTTCCGCCAACTCACCCTCGTTTGCTGATCTGCCAGAATCTACCGCCAAAAACTCCACGATAAACTCACTTTCCACGACATATAATCCCCGTCCCAGAGGATCGGAAAAACCCCAGGGTCCAACCTCACTTGCCCCCCCGTGATCAATTACATCGGCATTCCAAAATGAACTTATCTGCTCTCTGATCGCAGGAACCGATCCTCCAGGCTCTCCCGCAACGACAATCTTTCGCACGCCCAAAGAGGCAACATCAATTTGGTTCTCGATCGCTATTTCTGCGAGATGCAAAGCATAACTTGGCGTGCAAAAAATCGCATTGGCATTGGTGGACCGCAACAATTCCAAACGCCCTAATGTACTCATTCCACCGGTGGGTATGGCCATTGCCCCACGCGCCACCACCGCATCAAACGCACTCCAAAAACCAATGAACGGCCCGAAGCTGAATGCCAGCAAACATCGCGAGCCGGGTCCAATCTGCGCTGCATCCAGCACATACTGCCAAGTCTGCAACCACCATCCCCAATCTACAGCCGTGTCCAGCACCACCAAAGGGCGCCCTCGAGTCCCACTAGTTTGATGAAAACGAATGTAGCGTTCTGGTGAATAAGTCAAATGGGCCGGGAGCCCTTGTACTCGTTCGTTTCCAAGTAACTCATCTTTAAACGTAAACGGCAACTCACCTAGTTCTTCCAAGGTTTTGAGTTGCAACTCATCGCAGCCCAATTTCTCGCGATAAAAACGATTGCTGGGCAAGATTTTTGCCAACATCTGATTGAAGCGATTGAATTGCCACGTCGAAAGTGTTTGGGGGTCTGCCGTACACAATCGTCTTCTTTCATCTGCGTAAGCCGCATTGTCTTGAAAACAAATTTGGTTGCTCATAAGCAGCTTTGGAAACCACATAGTCAGGCAGCATCAGGACCATCACATTTGTATCTTACCAAATCCTAATGTTTAGCGAAAGCAAATGCACCAACGCTCGTTTCATCGCCCCCATATTAATTCGAATTGTTGGATACCGAAAAAAGCCGCTCCAAAAGCGGATTCGATTCCAATTTTCCAATAGAAGCCAACCCACTCCCCGCGTTTCTTGATGGGTTAACGTAACGCCTTCTCCACTTTTGCCTTTAACAAAAAAAAGAGGCCCGCTTGTTTCCAAACGGGCCTCAGAAATTTCATAACCAAAATGGTTACTTCAAGTAAACTTAGAAGTCCATTTTCGAGTCGATGTTACCATCGTTCTCACCGAAGACTGCGTACAGGGTTTCCCATGCAGTTGTCTTAGGAATCAAACGAGTTTGACCGTCAGCAAACGAGAAGTTCACACCTGTTGGGTGAGCCGAACCGAAGCCAACGAATGGTGACATGTAGGTTCCACCAAGGATCGTCGAACGTGGGTCGTTTCCGGCTGGGTACTTCTTCGTTGCGGTTGTTTCCAACGAAGGAACTCGCATCCAAGGTACGTTTCCACGACCTCGCATGATACCGCCACCCATGTAGCTATGGGTGTGCCAGCGAACTGGTGATCCACTCGCAAGGTCTTGAAGGATGCTACCGAGATTTTCACCGTCCAAAATCGTGCTCGATGTGCCGTCTGGAATATTGTCCAGATTACGCTTCTCACGCGATCCACCGGTTCCTACATAGGCTTGCATTTGAAGGTTTGGACGGTTACGTCCACCCGAACATGCACCACCGCAAGCACCGTAGTTCGTACGGCCCATTTCGTCCAAGCCGTCAACGGGGTTCGCACCTGGCCAAATCCAAGATACCGTACCCATCGCGTCTTCATTCAAGTCAGCAGGGTTAACAACCACTGGACACAATGCAAACACACAACGAGTGTAGGTCTCATTTACCGTGTCCGAGGGACAGGTCAATTGAGGTGGCTCGTAGTACATCACATCCCAGTAAGCGTCCGAAAGACCGGGGAAATCTCCCACTGGTGCGTAAGCGAAACCGTTGATGTAGTCTTCGTAAACCTTGTTCACACCACCCGCACCTGGAGAACCCAAGCCCATCGGTGAGGTGTAGGTGTAGAACGTCTTGTAGAAATCGAAGAAGAACGGTTCCCATTGTTCATAGATCACGTTCAGATCCATGAAAGGAAGGCACAAACCAATCGACGACGTGTTTTGGTGGTGTTGCCACCAGTCTGGATGCCCAGCCGCAATGTAATTGCTCCACAGTGGAGCACCCTTGGGGCCCAAAGCTCCAGGTGGTAAACGACGGTAAGCGTCGTGGTAGTTGTGCTTCGCAATCAAAATTTGGCGAAGCCGATTGGCACAGTCAGTTCGGCGAGCAGCCTCGCGAACCAGTTGAACTGCCGGCAAAAGCATGCCGATCAAAATACCGATGATTGCAATCACAACCAGCAGTTCAATTAGGGTAAAACCCTGACGACGAGAATTTGTCATACGCAAACTCCAAAAACAAGAAATAAAAGAAACAACAAAACTTGGTGCGGAGAACCGCACCACTCAACTCAGAAGACGCATCCCGTCGTTTGTACCCGCATGTGAAGCGGAGCCAATCTCGCACCCATCTGAAAATCGCTAAAAGAAAATAAAAGAACCGGCAGAAACAAGAATTCGAACTTGCCCTACCCGTGATCTCCTCACCCTCGTTGCTTTACTCGATTACCAGCCATAAAGAAACCGGTCACCTTTTAAGTTTCGAGAATCAAAACTCAACTAACCTGCATCCCGTGACAGTCGCGGATTGCCACTGCCACATCGCTGTTTGTCTCAAAAACAGAAACAAACTTGTCATTTCCGGTCAATCAGGTCACTTCCGTTCAAAATGCTCTACATTTCTATTGAAGCAATTTGTCGGAATTTGTGAGAATGTCGTCCCACATGATGGAATCTTAATCCTCAGGGGGCGAAATTACAAGGTTTTTTTTAGAAATTTTTGAGACTAAGGTGCCAGAAGGCCCCTTTGACGCCCAAACAAGGGGTAAAATCAAAAATTCGGATATTGATTTATTCGCAAAAAAGACAGCAAGCAACACTTTCAGGGGGGGTTGTTTTCGCGGAATCAAGGTTCCGGTTTTTTTTGTTTTTTTGAACAATTCAATGAGCCACCGCTCCAGAAATGTTCAAAATTTTTAATCGTCCCACGGTCTGGGACGAATTTTTGAATATCAATGAGGCCCGTTTGTTTCCAAACGGGCCTCAGAAATTTCATAACCAAAATGGTTACTTCAAGTAAACTTAGAAGTCCATTTTCGAGTCGATATTACCGTCGTTCTCACCAAAGACTGCGTACAGGGTTTCCCATGCAGTTGTCTTAGGAATCAAACGAGTTTGACCGTCAGCAAACGAGAAGTTCACACCTGTTGGGTGAGCCGAACCGAAGCCAACGAATGGTGCCATGTAGGTTCCACCAAGAATCGTCGAGCGTGGGTCATTACCGGCTGGGTACTTCTTCGTTGGGGTTGTTGCCAACGAAGGAACTCGCATCCAAGGTACGTTTCCGCGACCTCGCATGATACCGCCACCCATGTAGCTATGGGTGTGCCAGCGAACTGGTGTACCACTTGCAACGTCTTGAAGGATGTTACCGAGGTTTTCACCGTCCAATACCGTGCTCGAAGTGCCGTCTGGAATGTTGTCCAGATTACGCTTCTCACGTGATCCACCGGTTCCTACGTAGGCTTGCATTTGAAGGTTTGGACGGTTACGTCCACCCGAACATGCACCACCGCAAGCACCGTAGTTCGTACGGCCCATTTCGTCCAAGCCGTCAACGGGGTTCGCACCTGGCCAAATCCAAGATACCGTACCCATCGCGTCTTCATTCAAGTCAGCAGGGTTAACAACCACTGGACACAATGCAAACACACAACGAGTGTAGGTCTCATTTACCGTGTCCGAGGGACAGGTCAATTGAGGTGGCTCGTAGTACATCACATCCCAGTAAGCGTCCGAAAGACCTGGGAACGTTGCAGGTGCGTAAGCGAAACCGTTGATGTAGTCTTCGTAAACCTTGTTCACACCGCCCGCACCTGGAGAACCCAAGCCCATCGGTGAGGTGTAGGTATAGAACGTCTTGTAGAAATCGAAGAAGAACGGTTCCCATTGTTCATAGATCACGTTCAGATCCATGAAAGGAAGGCACAAACCAATCGACGACGTGTTTTGGTGGTGTTGCCACCAGTCTGGATGCCCAGCCGCAATGTAATTGCTCCACAGTGGAGCACCCTTGGGGCCCAAAGCTCCAGGTGGTAAACGACGGTAGGCGTCGTGGTAGTTGTGCTTCGCAATCAAAATTTGGCGAAGCCGATTGGCACAGTCAGTTCGGCGAGCAGCCTCGCGAACCAGTTGAACTGCCGGCAAAAGCATGCCGATCAAAATACCGATGATTGCAATCACAACCAGCAGTTCAATTAGGGTAAAACCCTGACGACGAGAATTTGTCATACGCAAACTCCAAAAACAAGAAATAAAGAAACAACAAAACCTGGCGCAGAGAACCGCACCAATCATCTCAGAAGACGCATCCCATAGCCTGCACCCGCATGTGAAGCGGAGCAAACCTCGCACCCATCTGAAAATCGCTAAATGAAAATAAAAGAACCGGCAGAAACAAGAATTCGAACTTGCTCTACCCGTGATCTCCTCACCCTCGCTGCTTTACTCGGTTACCAGCCATAAAGAAACTGGTCACCTTTTAAGTTTCGAGAACCAAAACTCAACTAACATGCATCCCGTAACAGTCGCGCATCGCCACTGCAACATCGCTGTTTGTCTCAAAAAAAGAAACAATCAAAACGCTTACTCCCGAAATGCATGAAAGATATCATTCAAGCCACTTCGGAAAAAAGGTCATGCAAAACATCCCACTGATAGGAATACTAACCTTCTCGTCGCAGAATTACAAGGTTTTTTTTCAGAAAAACCTGACACAAGGTGGCTGAAACCCCCACAGGAGGGAGCCTAACGGGTTTTTAGTCGATCTAAGACGATTATTTTTCCATTTAAAACAACAGGAGACAACACTTTCGGGGGAGCGCTTTGAGGGTTCCGATTTTTTTTTATTTTTTTTCTGCTGTTTGGCAAAACTGCTTTTCCAAAACCGAACGATTTTCTCTCTTGCACACAAAAATTCGGAGATGAACCATTGCAAGACGGCTTGACCAGCGAGCATCGGATTTTGATTTGCGGGGGTCCGGAATATCCGGAATATTCAGCCTTGACGCCACCATTAACGCCCTTGGCTGTACTTCACACGTATTAGCACAAAAGCATATTAAGAAATTCAAAAAAAGAGGCCCGTTTGTCTCCAAACGGGCCTCAGAAATTTCATAACCAAAATGGTTACTTCAAGTAAACTTAGAAGTCCATTTTCGAGTCGATGTTACCATCGTTCTCACCGAAGATCGCGTACAGGGTTTCCCATGCAGTTGTCTTAGGAATCAAACGAGTTTGACCGTCAGCAAACGAGAAGTTCACACCTGTTGGGTGAGCCGAACCGAAGCCAACGAATGGTGACATGTAGGTTCCACCAAGAATCGTCGAACGTGGGTCGTTACCGGCTGGATATTTCTTCGTTGGAGCAAATGACAACGAAGGAACTCGCATCCAAGGTACGTTTCCGCGACCTCGCATGATACCGCCACCCATGTAGCTGTGTGTGTGCCAGCGAACTGCCGATCCACTCGCAACGTCTTGTTGGATGTCACCAAGGTTTTCACCGTCCAATACCGTGCTCGAAGTGCCGTCTGGAATGTTGTCCAGATTACGCTTCTCACGCGATCCACCGGTTCCTACGTAGGCTTGCATTTCAAGGTTTGGACGGTTACGTCCACCCGAACATGCACCACCGCAAGCACCGTAGTTCGTACGGCCCATTTCGTCCAAGCCGTCAACGGGGTTCGCACCTGGCCAAATCCAAGATACCGTACCCGTTGCATCTTCAGTCAAGTCAGCAGGGTTAACAACCACTGGACACAACGCAAACACACAACGAGTGTAGGTCTCATTTACCGTGTCCGATGGACAGGTCAATTGAGGTGGCTCGTAGTACATCACATCCCAGTAGGAGTCCGAAAGACCGGGGAAATCTCCCACTGGTGCGTAAGCGAAACCGTTGATGTAGTCTTCGTAAACCTTGTTCACACCACCCGCACCTGGAGAACCCAAGCCCATCGGTGAGGTGTAGGTGTAGAACGTCTTGTAGAAATCGAAGAAGAACGGTTCCCATTGTTCATAGATCACGTTCAGATCCATGAAAGGAAGGCACAAACCAATCGACGACGTGTTTTGGTGGTGTTGCCACCAGTCTGGATGCCCAGCCGCAATGTAATTGCTCCACAGTGGAGCACCCTTGGGGCCCAAAGCTCCAGGTGGTAAACGACGGTAGGCGTCGTGGTAGTTGTGCTTCGCAATCAAAATTTGGCGAAGCCGATTGGCACAGTCAGTTCGGCGAGCAGCCTCGCGAACCAGTTGAACTGCCGGCAAAAGCATGCCGATCAAAATACCGATGATTGCAATCACAACCAGCAGTTCAATAAGGGTAAAACCCTGACGACGAGAATTTGTCATCTGCAAACTCCAAAAACAAGAAACAAAAAATCACGTTTTTGGGTCGCATCCCCTAACCCTAACGAAAACACTTAAATTTGTATTTATCTAAGTCTTTTCTGGATTCGGTTTCCACTCCATGAGGATTTGCAATGCAAACTCTCGTCACCGCACATACCGACAGAAAAATCTAACTATTCAACCAAGCCTGCCGCTGTAGAGTCATTTGGGTTAACCTCTCCGTCCTTAGACGTACCCGGCTTGTTCTTTACTTCCTTCTTTTCTACTGGACCGGGGCCACCACTGCACGCTGAAAGAGTGCAAACGAAACAGCAAAGACCTAAAACAGCCAAAACCTTACGCAACATAACTTCCTAACTCCCAAAAAATAACGACCATCCGGCGAATAGCTGTTCGCCTCACAATTCCTTAAATTTTAACCTTCAAAAACTGAAAATACAAGTGCTTGTATGAGGATTTGTCAAACAAGTTGATTTTTTCTCAGCGTCAACCTAATCGAACGGGTGTTTACGCCTAGGAGCCTAAAAACTTGGATTTCTGTTGGATCCTGTTAAAATCTATCCGTTGCACCGACTCAATCCCTATTTCCCCAACCATCACGAAACATCAACCTACTAAAGGTCCTATCCCAATAAGGGTAGACCCTTTGGAGGCTAAACCAAATTTAACGTTGTTTTGCTGCCTAGCCGGAGAGGGCCTGACCCTTTTTGGGATAGGCTATAAAAATCCCCTTTTTTAGGTGTTTTTTCCAAAGTCGTCTCCATCGAAAGGCCCCGACAAATTGTCTAAAATCGAAAAAGCCAACACGCCCCCTTCCGGCCCATGGCTGGGATTTTACTTGGAAAAGCATAACGCCAAGAAGGCCTGGATGAACTTATTTTTAGACTTTGGCAACAACCAAATTCTCGGACAAGGAACCGATTACGTTGGACCCTGGAGCATCTCCGGAGTCCTTGCCCCCGACTCCCGCGAATGCGATTGGACCAAACAGTATGTCGGTAAACACAGTGTCCGATATCAAGGGACTTGGAGCGAGACCGGAATTCGAGGCAGATGGAGTATCGGCAGCCTCATTTCTGGGGACTTTCATATTTGGCCGGCTGAATTGACCGAAATTCAAGCGGCCTACCTTGAACAAGAAACCCAATTGAACCCGGTTTCCAAAAACCGCTGACAAGATCGGGGCCAATTCCGTCGAAAATATTCATAGGGATGAAACTGGTTGTCTTCCCCTTGGAGCGTAACTTTTGCTCAAATCCGGGGCAGCCTATTGCTAGTTTCGCATTTTCCAGGTGTCCAGCTACCACAATTTCCGCTACCCACAGCGAGACCGATGATCACCAAATCGTTCTTTAAGGACGGTAGTGACAAAGTGTCCGGTGCTGGCAGCTTTCTGAAAATTCGAATCGGTGCCCCTTAACAACTACCCCAAAAAATTCTACAATCTGCGGTTCGTCCGAGTGGGACGGCCAAGCAAAATGAGGAAATCATGTCCGCGAAAATGAAGACTCATAAAGGAGTCAAAAAACGAATCCGCTTGTCGGCAACCGGCAAGGCGAAGCACCGCCCCTGTGGGACGAGCCACCGAAACGTTCGCGTCAGCGCGAAACGTAAGCGGAAGCTCCGTCAGACTGGTGTTATTGCTGAGTGCATGAGCCCCAAAATTCGCCGCGCGTTGGGCAAGTACAGCTTGTAAGCGATTCGTTTCCCCGTGGGAGTGAGCCACTGATGCCACTCCCTTTGTTTTTAGTTGGCAACCAAACACCGGACAATTGTGCCGGGGCCAAACAAACATTAATCTGAGATTTAATCATGCGTACAACTAAAGGTGCAGCCCGCACTAAAGCTAAACGCCGTTTGTTCGAGAGAGCCAAAGGCTTCGTCGGCGGTCGTCGCCGTCTTTTACGAACGGTAAAAGAGACCCTCGTCCGCGCTGACGCCTATGCGTTTCGCGACCGCCGTGCAAAACGACGGAGCTTCCGCAGCCTATGGATCACTCGTCTCAATGCCGCTTGCCGGATGAACGACATTTCCTACAGCCAGTTCATCTATGGACTGACCAAGGCCAGCATCGAATTGGACCGCAAGTCACTGTCGGAAATCGCGATCGCTGACCCAGAAGGCTTCGCCCAGATCGTTCAGGCCGTGAAGTCCGCGTTGGCGAATTAGTTCGCAACCCAAGGCTGGCCCATGAACCCTGAAACCATGACGCCTCTCGATTCCTACTTGCGCGATTTGGACCTGTTGCTGGCCGACGCCCAGCAGGCTTTCAATTCTGCCACCAACCTGCAAGAGGTTGAAGAGGCTCGCGTCGAGTTCCTCGGTGCCAAAAGTGGACGGTTCAAAGCGGTTCAAAAGCAACTGGGACAGATTCCAGGTGAATCAAAGCCGGTTGCTGGCCAAAACCTGAATCGCGTCAAGAACGATATCCAAGCCGCCTTAGACAACGCCAAACAGCGATTTTCCACCGAGTCGTTTCGCGGTCAACCCGATCCGACGTTCGACCGCACACTCCCGGGCTCAACCCGACGACTCGGACGACTTCATCCCATCACCCAGACGATCAACGAGCTGATGGACATCATGGGACGGCTCGGGTTTAGCCCGGCGTTCGGTCCCGAAGTCGAAGACGAACGACATAACTTCGAGGCACTGAACATTCCGGCAGACCATCCTGCTCGCGATCCGCTTGAGAATTTCTACCTCTCGGTCGCTTCGCAACAGCATGGAAACACGTCCTTGCTCCGCAGCCAAACCAGCACGGTACAAATTCGTGTGATGGAAAAAAGTCAGCCGCCAATTCGCGTCATTTCATTAGGTCGTGTCTATCGTCCAGACACGGCGGACCCGACGCACTATCCGATGTTTCACCAAATGGAAGGGTTGATGGTCGATCGCAACGTGACTCTGGCGACGCTGAAAACCGTCCTCAAGCTCTTCGCAACCAACTACCTCGGCGAGTCGGTCCCCGTACGCATTCGTCCTTCGTTCTTTCCATTCACCGAGCCCAGCGTCGAAGCGGACTACTTCTGGAACGGCAAGTGGACCGAATTCGGCGGTGCCGGAATCGTCGACCCGAATGTCTTTAAGGCCGTCGGCTACGACACGGAACAGTTCACAGGGTTTGCGTTTGGGTTGGGTGTCGAGCGGCTGTGCATGATTCGCCACGGCATCACCGACATTCGCGACATGTACACCAATGACGTGCGATTCCTCCGCCAATTTTAAAAGGCAGAAAAGGTGTCCAGAACCTTTTCCCTCTCATACTCAAAGGTTGCCTCATGTTAGTTTCTTGGAATTGGTTGCATGATTATGTGCAACCGGAGATTGAACTCGAACAAATTGTTGACCACCTGACGATGTCGGGCCTCAATCACGAATCAACCACTTTAGAAGGAAGTGACTTTTGCATCGACCTCGAAGTCACCAGTAATCGACCCGACTGCCTCGGCCACTTGGGAGTCGCTCGCGAAATTGCGGTCCTCACCGGTGCGCTTTTGAAAAAACCAGATGTCGATTTGACGAGCGACGGCCAAACGGCAGTTCAGAAACTCTGCCAAGTCACGATTGAGGCCCCCGAACTCTGCCGCCGTTACACCGCTCGTGTTGTGCGGGGAGTCAAGGTTGGCCCCAGTCCGGAATGGCTCGTCCAGCGGCTCCAAACCATCGGCATCGAATCGGTCAACAATGTCGTCGACATTTCGAACTACGTGATGCTGGAATGCGGACAACCGCTCCATACTTTTGATCTCGCCAATGTCCACGGCCAACAAATCATCGTCCGCGAACCTCGCCCCGACGAACAAATTCTGGCAATTAACCACCAAACCTATTCGCTCCAGGCCGGAATGTGCGTGATTGCCGACGCCCATGGCCCTGTGGCCATCGGCGGAGTCATGGGGGGGGCTGAGTCGGAAATTTCCAGCGAAACCAAAGACGTCCTCATCGAGGCCGCGTGGTTTGCGCCCGGTTCAGTACGAGCGACGGCACGGAAATTGAACTTGCACAGCGACTCTTCGTTTCGCTTCGAGCGCTCGGTCGACTTCGACGGCATTCCTTGGGCGAGTGCTCGGTGCGCTCAACTCTTGGCGGAACTCGCCGGTGGAGAAATCGTTCCCGGAATGATCGATATTTTCCAACCCCAACCGCCGCGCGAGGCGATTCGTTTTCGCTATTCTCAAATCGCCCGCAACCTCGGGATCGAGATTCCTGTCGCGTTTGTCAAATCGACATTACAAGGTTTGGGGCTCACGATTCAATCGGAAGACGCCGAGTCGCTCACTTGCCTCCCCCCATCTTGGCGTCGTGATTTGTCGCGCGAAATCGATTTGGTCGAAGAAGTTGGACGCATCTACGGCTACGACAAAGTCCCCGACAACATCACGGTTCCCTTGACCTCGTCTCACAAACCGCAACAGACTCGCGTGCTCGAAAGAGTCCGCGATGTCGTCCGTGCCGCCGGATTTGACGAAGCGATGTGCCCTAGCCTACTCCCCGAAGTCTGGTCGCAAGCCTGTTCCCCGTGGACCGATTCGGAACCCCTTGTCAGCCACCAACCGATGCTCGGCGTTTTGGAACGGGGCTCGCAAAATGTTGGTGCGGTCAATTGCCTGCGCCGAACTCTGATCTCCAGCCTCCTGGAAGCCAAGCGGATTAACGAATACCGATTTAATCCTGAGATCGACCTCTTCGAGATCGCTCACGTCTATCTCCCGACGGGGGGCGAACTTCCGCAGGAGCCCCTGATGTTGGGACTCGTCTCCGGTCGCGACTATGCTGAAATCAAAGGGGTCGTCGAACAAGTCTGCCGCGAGATTGACCCGGCAACGACGCTCGAGTTCATCGACTCGGAGCTGCAAATCCTGGAACAAAGCCGCTCGGCAACTATTCGCATTGCGGGCCAAGTCGTCGGGCATCTAGGAGTCGTTTCGCCCGGTGGTAAGAAAGCCTTTGGCCTAAGACAACCGACGACCGTGGCCGAAATCAACTTAACGGCACTCATCGATCAAGCCGTACTCATTCGACGCTTTAAGTCACTCAGCGAATTTCCCGCAGTCAGTCGCGACTTCAACTTCATTTTGTCGGACGATGTCCAATGGCGAAACCTTGAACAAACGGTTCGAGAACATGCTGGGCCGCTTCTCGAATCAATCACCTATCGCGAAACGTTCCGTGATGAACAGCGAGACGGTGCGGGTAAAAAGCGAGTGTTGTTGTCGCTCAGCTTACGAAGCCACGAAGATACGCTGAGTGGGCCGCAAGTTGACGCCGTTTGCCAAGCTGTCGTGGCCGCTTGTCAAAAGGCTCTCGGTGCTCAGTTGGTATCCTGATGTCGACCAAATTGGTTTATCTTACGGCGGGAGCAGGCGGGATGTTCTGCGGGAGTTGTCTGCATGACAACTCGCTAGCTCGTGCCCTGCTGGGCGAAGGATGGGATGTCCAACTCGTTCCCTTCTACACTCCGATTCGTACTGACGAAGAAGACGTGAGCGTCGATCAAGTCTTCTTCGGAGGGGTCAACGTTTATTTGCAACAAAAGTTTTGGCCCTTTCGATACCTTCCGAAATGGCTCGACGGATTTCTGGATCGCCCAAGCTTTATTCGCCGCGTGACTTCGCGAGCGATTGAAACGAATGCCGCCGTGTTGGGCTCGATGGCCCTTTCGATGCTTAGAGGCGCGGGGGGCAATCAAGCCAAGGAGGTCCGCCGCGTCGTCAAGTGGCTGACGACGACCGCTCGCCCCGACTTGATTTTAGTGACCAACATCTTGGTGGCAGGTTTTGTCCCGGCACTCAAGGAACAGACCAAGACTCCCGTGATCGTGACCCTGCAGGGGGACGATGTGTTCCTCGACATGTTGCCGCCGTCAGATCGCGAGCGTTGTTTGGCACAGATTCGGGAGAACACTCGCTACATCGATGGCTTCATCACTCACAGCGCAGCCTATCGCGACTACATGGCCGACTATTTTCAAATCCCAGAAGATAAAATTCAGGTCACGCCGTTGGGTCTCGACACTCGCGACTATCGCGAACTGCCAACGCCTGCCTCAAAAGCTTCTGGACGAGTGATCGGCTATTTCGCGCGGCTTGCTCCTGAAAAGGGCTTGCAGCATCTGATCGCCGCTTTTATCGAACTCAAACGCGATCCGGCCTATGCAGATGTCAAATTGCAACTCGCCGGATGGCTCAGTCCCGAATGCCGCGGTTTCGCCGAGGATCAATGGGACCGTCTACGGAAGGCGGGATTGGAAAGGGATTTTGAATATCGGGGCGTCCTGGAGAGACGGGAAAAATTGGAGTTTATGCAGTCGGTCGATCTGCTGTGTGTACCTGTCGAGCATCAGGAACCGAAAGGGCTGTTTGCTCTCGAATCCCTTGCCGCTGGGACTCCTGTCGTGCTCCCCCGCCGAGGTGGACTGACGGAAATCGTTGAGGAAAGTGGCGGAGGTTTATTATTCGAGCATCATGACTTGCCAGGGCTTGTCGCATCATTGAAAAAGTTGCTCGACAATCCCGAACTTCGACAGCGACTTGGGCAACTAGGCCGCCAACACATTTTGGACTCCCGCAACGAAAAAAAAATGGCTCAAAACACGATTGCCACGCTCCGCCGATATTTGATTTGACCGTAGCCGAATGAATCAAGGGATGGTTGATTCATCGTAGCGCAAGTCGTCAAGACTTTCGTTGCATCGAAAATACCTGAGTAAGCGAACGAAAGTCGTTGACGACTTCCGCAACGGGCTATCGATTCACACCGACGGCAAAGCCCACGCCACGGAATCCGAAATCGCCGTCAGGGTTCGTCGGCGTTCCGCCTCCTAGCCAACTTTGATGCGTCATCGCCAACCGACCATAGACGCAACGTTTTTCGGCGTAATGATACTTGTATTGAAGGCCCGTCGAGATTTCCGCAATGGTCAACAACTCCAAACTATTCGTGCGGAGCGAGCCCATCACATCCCCCGCGTTGACCCACTGACGGCGGTTCCCCATCATGGTCGATCCTGCCGCCGCGCCGAACAGTTCAAGTTTCGTATGCCCCACCGGTCGGTAATACTCGATGGAAAACACCGGGCCATAACCTCGAAATACGGTGCTTCCTTCCAGAAAATCAACTACCGTTCCCGCGCCATCGAACACTCGCCCGCGAAAGTCGTGAGTAATTGCCGCCGACTTCATCCCCAGCACTCCATTGATTCGAGCCCGTGCGAAGGCGACTTCTTTGAAGGCATTTGCTTGAAACGTATGCACTTCCAGCGACTGCCCAACTTCCAACCGCTGACCGGCAGCAGTCGTCGAGAGGATCAGCGGGTTAGGCGAACCGACCACGTTCAGAAAACTGGTCCCGCTAGTTGTACCGGTGCTCGTAAATGACAAAGGCGTCGAGCGGTGATGGAACTGCAAATAACTCAACTCCACACCCGGTCCGTAAGACGACTCGAAACCCACTCGAAATCGAGGAGCCGTCTCATAAGCGTGATCTGCGGGAAACGTCCGTAGAAATCCACCCGTTTGCGTTGCCAAGCCTTGGTTGCCACCAAAGTGGGGTCGCAGCAACCAAACTTCTGTCATCCCAAAAAATCGTCCTGTCGCGATGATCTCACGCATCGGAGGGAACTCTTGGTGCTTGTTCTCAAAATCAAATTGAGCGCCCGTGTCGAACGGGCTCCCACGCGAAAAAGGCTGCGGCTGACGAAAACCCCGTTCGTGAATCGATTGAGGCTGGCGAAAAGGTGTCGATTGTTGTGGGGCTTGGTAAGGGTAGTCTTGGTAAGGACTCACAAAGTTCGGTGACCAATTTTCATTGTTCAACGACTCTAAAAACTCGCCATCAAACGCACTGCGATACATCGATCGCGGCCGTGGCGCAGGTGCCTCACGTCGCACCGATGCTTGCGAAAAAGGATTTGCCTCCGCTACGTCTGCTGGCGAAGTCACATTCGGCGAAGCGACGTGTGGCGAAGCCATGCCTGGCAAAGCGTCATCCTGTGGAAGCCACTCCCCCGGGCGCGGGCTTCGATTCGCTTGACGCATGGGCGGCAAGTATTCGGGCTCTTCGCCCCAATGCGGAGGGGACATGCTGCGAGCCTCGGCCGATTGGCTGCCGCGCGTATCCCCTGGATCGATTCGTCGAGGCGTTGGAGAGGCAGCAACCGGAGCCGATTCAATCAATCGCGATTCGGCCGTAGGCCCAGCCGTCAAAAAGGCCGGAAGTTCCGTTGACTGTTGTGTTCTCGGTTCGCTAGGAGTCCATTGCTGAACAGATCGATAATTTCCAGAGTGAATCGAGTTGGGTTGCGCGGCGGCCCAGTTCGACATCATTAATGCCGAGCACAAAACCAACGTCATCACAACAAATTTCAACATCAAACGTGGATTCCGTTCGGCAGGCGGGAACAAATACTTTTTCATGGCGACCCCCAAATTTCGGCGCAGATTTGGATGGGCGAAAACAGTGCTCGCCCATTTAAAATCTGGTATCATTTCGTTCGGGACGCCGGGAAAAATAATCAGAAAATTAGGAACTATCCCTACAATCGGCACCATCGGAACTCAACATCCAACCATCCCCCACCTCCCGTCCCCGATGCCCTCCCCTACCTCGCTTGTTCTTTTCGCGCATTACACCTAGCCGTCAAACTTACGTGAATTTGCTAGCATCGAAGACTACTGATGCGGAACTCTAAGGCATGATCCATCTTTGAAATTTCTGCGACGGACAATCTACCACGATTCCATTTTGTGCCTTGCTCCGAGCCATTAAACAACTGTTCAGTAACAAAAACCAAGTGTCCAGCAGAAGTTCCAAAATTAAATTCTCGGTACTTTTTAAACTGCCTTTATTGGCTTTATTGGCTTTATTGGCTTACCATAGAAAGAACATCCAAGCAGTTGGCCTGTTGGGATTGTTGTTTAACGCCCTCCTGCTTTTTGAATTTTGAGCATCTTGCCAATGCTCATCCGCACGAAAAAGGCCTAGACTCTTTGCAATGAGGAGAATTGAAAGAAATGGTTGTCGCGATTAGAACCGGAACTTGGTTGTTTCAATTCCCGCTAGTTTGCTGCTTGTTTGGCCCCCTCCTTTCGCCAGTCTTCTGCCAAGAACAATCGGCCATCAAGGAGCCTCTTGCCATCAGCGCCCAAGTTAACGTGACGCGCAGTCATGCGAGAGATGGCCTAATTGTTCAACAACGAGAAATCGTTTATCTGGTGAACTCGGACTTGGGAGTTATCCCGGCTGGAACACCTGTGGCGCTGGCGATCACGCTAAAGAACGAGACAGATCAACCCATCGATTTCGCTGACGTATCCTCGACTTGTAATTGTGTGAACATAGCGGTGTCCTCGTACACGATTCCCGTTGGAGAATCGATTGTCTTATCAGCTAACGGTCGGAGCCTCGAACACACCAATAAAATGAATTCGGCGTTCTCTTTTTCGTTAAAAGACGAACAAAACAACTTGGTTGTCCAATTAGGTCTAAAGTACTTCATCAGCGGTCACTTGAGATTCAAAACGGACAAGGCCCTCTTAGAGATTCCTTACGGAAAAGAGTTTCAAGATGTCTTTATTCCCTTGACGATCAGCGATCCGGTCTCGCTCTCAAACCTTTCGATAACCTACGACGATGACTTGCGAGACCTGTTGTTTAAATTAAAAACTGACGCTGAGGGGAATCCGGGAGTTTTGGTTACGGTCGCCAGAGCTGCAGTTTACGACCGTCCGGTGTACGGGGCGGTCACGTGCGTTGATTCAGTGACCGGCAAAAGCGGAAGCTGCCAATTGTCAGTTCGTGCTCGAGAGCCAATCACGGCTTTACCTGCGATCACTTGGTTTCGAAGAAATGATCACCTCGAAAGCCCGTCGGGAGAAATCGCAACTCGAACTTACATCGGCCATGCTCTCATCTTGATTGACGATTCCCTGGTTCGCGAATTAGGGCCGGAACAAAGTATAGCACCGCAAATTTCTGTGGTTTCAGAGACTTTTTCGGGATTAAAAAGGGAAATCAAGAAAGTCAAGCCGAACTTGTTTCGGGCAAAACTCAGCTTTGAAGTCTTGCCTAATTCTGAGAACCGTTTTGAGTTGCCTGACGAGTTAGCGGATTTGGCCTGGACAATTACGTTTTCGCACGAACACAAATTCAAGATCAAGTCTCTTGGTGGGGTTGAAAAATAATTCCTGACTTTAGAAGCTTCACAATTGAGAGGTTAACGTGAATTCAAAATCAATACTGCTTTTCTTAATCATCTTCTGTTGGCAGGTGCCGATTTTCGGTCTACAGGTTGATGAAGAAAAAGAGGACTTAGATAGACTTCAAGCCCTGAGCCTTCTGAAGGCTTGTCGAGAATCAGCGAGCGCGATTGTAAAGGGAGATTGCCTTATTAAGATTCAGGCTGCTTACGACACACTCCAGACTTCTCAACTTAACGAGATCGCCGAAAAGTTCGACGGCAGAAGTTTTCAACGTGTCGCCTTCGATTTTGAGGCCAAACAGTTCTTGCGGATTACTCATTCGACGGGTACTAAAATGACACTTCAACCCGATTTGTCTAATGGAAAAGATGCTGAGTTCATTCAGGAAAAACTGATGGGCGCAGTCGTCAATGAAAAATTTGGATACCTTAGAAGTCTACCTGATCCCAAGTACCGAACGGAACATAAAACGGGATATGGCGAGTTTCTCGAAAGCATCTTTTTTCCGGACGTCCGACTGGTCGGGTTTACCGACGATCTTGGGCAAGGACGTCTCTTTTCGAAACGGGATCAATACGAGGCCAGAGCAATCGCATTGGCGGAAAATTTTGAATCGATTGAAACTCTCGGATCAGGGAAGGTACGGTTAAGATTTCATTTTGACATCCCCAATTCATCAAACAAGAAAGAGTATATTCAAGTATCAACTTATGAGATTGATTCTGAAAAATTTGTAATCCTGATGTTTGAAATCGAAATTCGGGAAAAAGAAACCGGGAAATTTCTAAGTCGCAGCATAAAAAGCAACATTGAATGGGCGGAACATCACGGGCTCAATCTGCCGTGTAGAATTTCAACCACAAAACCTCGTTTTATTAAGATTGATGGTAAAGACGTTGGCGCACTGGAAGAGAATACTCGTACTTTCCATTGGTTTTCCTGTAACGAGGAGTTAAACGAAACACTATTTGATCATGCGATTTTGGACGACTCGACGGAAATGCTCCGCCTCGCAGACCCCAAAGCGACAAAGGCAAAAACATTTGACGCCCAAGATGACTGAGTAGGCGTAGGGTGTGTGGAGCGGTCGCTGTTTGAACAAGCAATAAATGACACGACGGGAACCAATTCCAACAAAAGAGTTGGTTCGCCAAAGGAAGCGACCGCGTAACACACCATTTGCAGTAGACGTAGGGTGTGTGGAGCGGTCGCTGTTTGAACAAGCAATAAATGACACGACGGGAACTAATTCCAACAAAAGAGTTGGTTCGACAAAGGAAGCGACCGCGTAACACACCAATTTGCGGTTTGAGGTGAATGGCGGGGCGTTGGTGTATTGCGCGGGCGGATGCGTCGTGGGCGAGTTGAGGTTGATGCCAGTGCCAACATTTTTTGTTCATTGAAGTTTATCGGGCCGGCTCCACACACCCTACGTCTACATCTCCACACACCCACATTGATACACGACGCGTTTCCCTTTTCACGGAGTGAAAAGCTACGTCGCCGTTCACTCCGTGAACCGTTACGTAGAAACAAACTCTAATACCGGAAGTGGCGGATTTGTTCGCCGCGGGTGCCGATGTCGGTCATCGCTTCAATGCCGATCTCTAAGTGGGTTTCGGACCAGGTAGACGTGACGAACCGATCGGACTCTTCGGTCTTCACTCCGTCGGGTGTGATCGGGACGTCGCTGACCAGCAACAACGCTCCGCGCGAAATTGTATTGTGGTGACCGACAATAAAAATCGTGGCTGTCTCCATCTCAATGCCAATACAAGTCATCCGAATTAACCGCTGACGGAATTGATCGTCGTGTTCCCACAAACGGCGATTCGTCGTGTAGACCACTCCCGTTCGGTAATCCATCCGCCGTTCGACCAAACGGTCCGACACAAATTTGTGCAACTTAAAACTCGGTAGGGCCGGGACTTCCGGCGGAAAATAATCGAGCGAGGTCCCTTCTCCACGAATGGCGGCAATTGGCAAAATAAAGTGCCCGATTTCTGTGGTCGTTTTTAATCCGCCACATTTCCCCAAAAACAAAACTCCCTTGGGGTTTCGCGCGGACAGCAAGTCCATGATCGTCGCTGCGTTAGCTGAACCCATCCCAAAATTGACGATCGACAGTCCCTGATCGTTGGTCGCCGCTTGCATCGGGCGACCGACGCCATGAATCTCGCAATCGAATTTATTGGCGAACCGCGTCACGTAGTCGTGAAAATTGGTCAATAGAATGTAATCGCCAAAACGATCAATCGGCATCCCGGTGTAACGAGGTAGCCAATTGCGGGCGATCTCCAATCGGCTGAGAGATGAGTTGGTCGTCGTCATGTTGTTCTCTCCGAAATCGGGAAAATTGTTCGGGTTATGATGGGGCGCGATGTGGTGTTTGTAGGACAGGTTGGCAACCTGTCCTAAGGGCTACCCCCGCAAGGCCCAACGCAGCAATTGATTGAACTTGGGGACGTTTCCTTGCCAAAGGATCCCGACTCGGAAAATCCTACCCGCCAAAACAACAATCACCAAGGTAGAAACAATCAATACCGCCAAACTTGTAAACAACTGCAATTGAGGAATTGCCTGATTTGTCGCCAACCGGAGAATCATCGTCGTGCTGATCGACGGAGGGAAATAGGACATGCCTACCGCTAAAGGTCCCAGCGGATCGCGAATGATCAAGAGCCATACGAAGATCGGCAGCATCATGACCATCCACACGGGTAACAGCAGCGACTGAGCTTCCTTGAGCTGCGACACACTCGCTCCGACGGCCATGAAGATCGACGCAAAAAACAACACGCCGAAAATTTGGAATAACAAAAACCAATGCAGCAAATGCAACGGCAGGTGTTCGGTCCACCCTCGTTGTTGCGCCGCAAAATAACTCCCCCCCATGTAGATCGCAAAAATCGTCAATGATCCCGCGACCGTTCCCAGCAATTTACCGATCATTAGTTGCGTGGGACTGACGCTCCCTAAGAGGACTTCGGCGATCCGTTGAGATTTTTCCTCAAGGACCGTTTCCAGCATCGGTTGAGCGGCCATGAAGATCACCATGAACATCAACATCATCAGGCCCATCGGAAGGAAGATGTCCAGCATTTCGCTTTTTTCTTCCGCGCCTTGGATTTCTTCCCCACGGCGTTCCACCAAGCTCAAACCGGCGACCATGATCGGAGCGCGGGCACGTTCGATTTGATGGATTTGTTCGTCGCTGAAGGAAAGTTTTAGACGTGATTCCTGGACAATTCGATTGAGATTCTGCATCAACCAACGTCGGGCCTCAGATAGGCTGGAGTCTTGCGAGTAAAAATTGACTTTGAATCCCGCCCCTGAGTTGTCTGTAACCAAATTTGGCGGCAGTTCGACGAAAGCATACAACTCACCACGGCGGATTTGGTCGGAAATTTCGGCGCGGGCCGCGTCATCGAGTTGTTCGTTTCTGGCCTCCAGATTGAAAAGTTCTTGTGGGCCCGAGGCAAAATCATCGCGTGGATTAGACGTCGCTTTCGACGTGGTTTCGCGAGCCTGTCGCTTGCGAGCATTTTCTTGTTCGGCAGCCGCTTGCAGACTTTCGAACAGTCCAGGGTTCTCTTCGACCCCATAAATCAAAATCCGCCGCTCTTTTAATTCACCGATCGAGCTGAGCATCGACATGGCGGCGAGTCCCCCGAACATCAAAATGGGCATCATCAAGATCGAGATCAAGAACGCCTTGGTGGCCACCATTGCCCGGTACTCGCGCCAGGCGATCGTCAAGATTTTTCTCATCGAGCGACCTCCGTCGAGGATTGATCGGGCTCGACATAACCCTCTGGCCTTGCGATTCGCAAGAAGATGTCGTGCAACGATGGACGTATCACTTGGAAACTTTCGACCGTATGCGATTGCATCAACTGGCGCAGATAGTGGTTGGGCTCGCTGGGGTTGTTCATGCGGAATTCGAGAACTCGGCCATTGGCCTCGACGTCGGCGACTTCGGCGAGCTGAGGCAACGCCCCGTTTTCACTTAGAACAGCCCGAGCGCGGTCGGCGGGGTATTGGGCCTGGATTGCATCGAGGGTTCCGTCGAGGACTTTTTTGCCGCGAAATATCATAAAAATCGTATCACACATCTGCTCGGCCATGCTCATGTCGTGAGTCGAAAACACGATCGTCGTGCCACGTTCACGGAGAGCCAATACAGCCGAACGCAGTGCCTCCATGTTGACTGGGTCAAGTCCGCTGAAGGGTTCGTCCAGGATCACGAGTTGCGGACGGGCGACCACGGCGGAGATAAACTGGATTTTCTGAGCCATCCCTTTCGACAAAGCATCGATACGCTTGTTGCTCCACTCACTGGCCCCCAGTCGTTCGAGCCAATCTTCGATTTCAGCATTGCACTGGTAGAAGCCCTTGAGCCGCGCGTAGTAGCGGAGAATCTCGCGGACCTTCATCCGTTTGTAGAGTCCCCGTTCTTCCGGCAGATAACCCAGGCGATCATCAGCAACCGTACCATTAGATTTACCGAGAACGTGTACCGTACCTTGGTCGGGTTGAAAGATTCGCAAGATCATTCGAATCGTAGTGGTCTTGCCGCTGCCGTTGGGACCGATGAACCCGTAGATCGTTCCCTCCGGGACTTGCAAGTCCAAGTGATCAACAGCAATTTGTCGTCCAAACCGCTTGGTGACTCCGTGAAGCTCGATGGCGTTGGGCATGGTTGAGATAATAACCGGGAACTGGTGACGCCTTTATTACACAGGCTGCCACCGGCAATTTCAAGGACCAATGCCCTTTCGCGACAAAATGGGTTACTTCACGCGGTCGAGAGCGTCCAAAGCGTTTTGCGGGGAAATCAACTCCTCCAGCAAAATTGCCGGGCGTTTCGGATAGTCCGCTGGATAGATCAAGTTGACCGGAATGATACTCCGGTCGGCCCGCGCGAGGTCATCGATTTCTGTTTGATTTCGGGCGGTCATATCAACTAAGACCATGCGGACATTGAGTTCCTTGAGCCGATCTATCACGGCTTTGTTCGAGAATATCCTTTTCTCATTGACTTTGCAGGTGAAGCACCAGTCAGCCGTGTAGTCAACCCAAACCATTTGACCTTCTGAGACCCGCTGTTCAACGAGACCTGGAACCCACTGTTCCCAATTGAGTCCTCCAATATTCACAACTTCTCTAGCGTCCGAACGCTGACTAGCCGCATCGATATACATCCAAATTCCGATGGAGCATAGGACAAACGGGGCAATAGAACCCCAGAGAAAACGCTTGCCCCCCGCGACATGCGGCAAGGACCAACGCCCATAGAAATATAGTCCCAGAGCGATAACACACAATGTCATCGTCAGCCACCATGCCCCTTCGCTACCCGTTTGTTTCGCAAAACTTCGAAAGAAAAATGCGGCCGCAGCAAACAAGGCAAACGACATCAATTGCTTGAAAGTCTCCATCCAAGCACCCGGACGAGGCAAAGCTTGAATCATATTCGGAAACAACGAAAGGATCAGATATGGCAATCCAATTCCGATCGCAAACACGGTGAACAAAGACATTGCTAACCAAGCTTCCTGAGCCAGCGTATAGCTCATTGCCGTCCCCAGGAATGGTCCTGAGCATGGCGTCGCAACAAAAGTGGTCAGAATTCCTGAGAAAAAAGAACTCGAATAACCTTTTTGTTTTTGTCCTCCAGATCCAAGGCGAGTCATGAAAAGTCCAATTTCAAATACTCCCGCAAGGTTTAACCCCAGCACAAACATCAGGATTACGATGGCGCCAACGAAATAGGAGTTACCCATCTGTTGGCCCCAGTTGACCTCACTACCCAACGAATATTTGATCGCCAGAATGGTTCCAGCCAGCAGCCACATCGAGAAAATGATGCCTAGCGTAAACACCAATCCATGCATGGCAACCCTGCGTGAGTCGCTACCTCCTAGCTCCACAAACCCCAGCACCTTGAGTCCCAACACGGGGAAAACGCAAGGCATCAAATTTAGCAATAAACCGCCGATCAACATTCCAAAAATGGCGGGCAACAAGGTACTCGTACCCGTGGTGTCTTGCAGAGTTACGTATTGGATTTTCGAATCAGGATCGTAGAGTTCTCGTAACTTCGAAATTTCTTCTTCCGTCAAGGACTTTTTGATCTCATGAGGCGTTATGTTATTTTTGTCAGACTCTGTTTTTGTCCCAGCATCAGTTGAAATCTGAGAATCTATTTCATCTACCGGTTTGGCGAGTAACTTGTCCAAGTCCAGATCAGGTGGAGGAGTTGTTGTCCCTTGGTATTTGGCCTTGAGGGTTTGACCGAAGGGGAGGCAGCCTTTGTTGTCGCAACGAAGTCCGTCGATCTTGAGAGTGATTTCCAAACTCTGAGGGTCGATCCCTTCCGCGATTTCGAACGGAGCGAAGAAAGTGACCGCCCAAGAATGTTGCTCGACTCGCGATTCAAAAACCGGGTCTGGATCGATCACTTCCGGATCGCGGTCCTCTTTAAACGGAGCCAATACCCGAAACTCATCGGATGCCGTGACCTTGACCTTCGTCGGCAGTGGCCCTCCCGGAGGTTGGGTCGTGGAATAAATGTGGTAGTGATCAGCCAGGGTTGTATCGATGTTGATAACGCCGACTCTTGTCCCCTCGAAGAGCTTGAACCCGGCCTTGAAAGTCACAGGTTCTTGCGCTCCGCCAGCATCAAAACCGCTGCCCCCCAACTCGAATTGAGCGAGCGCAGGCGTCGTTCCAATCGCCAGCAACAAGAGCAAAACAAAACGGAGCAACCAAAGGCCAGTTGCTGACTGATTTCTATTCATTTTCTGTATCAAGTCCTCTGGAAGATGGACTTGTCAAAACGCCTCAAGACTTGCCCAATCCTATTCCTACGTATCGAGCCTTTAATTTAGCCTGTTGATTCAAAAAAATCGATAGCGAATAAACCGCAGAACCCTGTTAGCACCAGTCGGTTTAGAAGCCTGAATTAGCGGGAAATCTAGCGTTTTCGCCTTAAGAAAGTGGCTTAAAACTTAACGGGCACGCTTGCCCCGGAGTTGCCCTCTGGGATTCGGTACTTTTGAAGCTTTGCCGTTAGAATTCGATTATTGACCGGCATGCATTGGTCGTCCTGGCAAAATTGAGCGTTGATTCGTACGTCGATTGCCAAATCTTCTGGTTCGATACCCGCTGCAATTTGGATGGGCAGGTGAAACTCGATGTCCTCAATGTGCGTTTCAGCACGTTCTTCCGATTCTGGATCACCTTCGATTCGAGGGGCTTTGTTGGGGCGAAACGCTCCCGTAATTCTGAAACGTTCGTTTGTGGCGACCTCAATCTTAGTCGCGGATACACCGGGTTGGGTCAATGAATATAGGTAACCCCCGGCAGGCACTTTCGCTGCGACGATGAGGTAGGCTGTTTGGCGATCTGTCTCACTTTCGATGCGGGCCGTCCAGGTGAGATTTTCGCGGTCTTGTTGACTGGCCGTCGCAAATCCCAAGCGACTTGATCGGGGCGAAAGCTCTTGCCCCCAAGTTGGCATATTACAACTGAAGAAAACCGATGCCGAAAAACAAACACCATAAAACACGCGACTATTCATGACGGTCTGCCTCAGCAATCCCTGCTTTGTGTCAAAAATGAGAAGGGACAGTACCAATTCAACGTCACAAAGGACAAGGGCAAATGTGCTATCATGTTGGCATGAAAATGATCATTGCTGTCATTCAACCGACCAAATTACTGGCCGTCAAAGGGGCTTTGGAGGCCATCGGCGTGCCGCGAATTACGATTTGTGATTCGCAAGAGTTCGCCCGCTACACCGGACGAGAGCCTTTGTACCGAGGAGTCGAATACCGGGCCGACATTTTGCGGAAAATCACTCTGGAAATCGCCGTCAACGACGATTACCTGGAGCGAGCCGTGGAAGTCATTCAAAATGTCGCCCGCAGCGGAGCCTATGGCAGCGATGGGGACGGCAAAGTGTTCATCCTACCTCTGGATCAAGCCATCGAGTATCATCCGGAAAAAAGAGGGCCGGGTGCGATTTAGGGTGAAACCGAAGTCACTGGCGAACGTGGCGACACACCGTTTTTGACCTTTAGAAACAGGTAACCGTTCACGGAACAACGCGTTGCTAGGCAATGGTCTAAGTCTAAGTTTAAACCCACGGCTGTATCTTCATTACTCTGACAATTCCGGTTACAGAAACAATGCTCAAAACAACTCAAGGAACAAACATGAACCCCAATACCGTTTGGCATATCGCTTCCGATTTAATGATGGTCTCCAACGTCAAAACGGCGGCCACCCAAAATCAACTGAACTTTGTCGCCATTCCCAACTTGGCCAAACTCCCCGCTGAAAATCTGCCGCTTGAAGTTGCCGTCGTGCTGATTGACTTGCAGCTACCGGGCCTTGATTTCGAGCGACTCAAATCGCTGTTGGCTACAAACACCCATTCGCAACCTTTGATTTGCTTGTACGCTCAACATGTAGACGAAGACGCCCTCGCTCGTGGCGCCGCTTTGGGAGTCGGCCAGGTCATGACCCGCGGCCAAGTCCACCGAGATGCACAACGAATTTTTTCGAGTGTTTCGAAGATTTAAACAGGAGTCAAAATAGGGCAAGTATTTATCAAGTTGATCATGGTCTGTTCACGAGAGATTTGCGTCCGATTTTCGATTCCGACTTTTGTCACGAATTATCAAACACTTGATATCGCCGGTTCAATCACTTTGACCCTGGGATTGCACTCGGCAACGCTCATCGCGTGAATGCACCGCGAAACGACATCGACGCTTGCCGTCAACGTCGCGTCAAAAGAAACTTGCAAAACGCGCAAGGCCTCGCATTACCGATGGCGATTGATCATGTTTTGCAAAGCGGTTTTGGGTTGGGCACCGATCATGGAATCGACGACTTCTCCGTTCTTGAACAATAAGATCGCCGGAATACTGGAGATGCCGTATTGTTGAGCGACCATGCCTTCGTTGTCAACGTTGACCTTGCCGATTTTCACATCGGTGTATTCGGCGGCCAACTGATCAATTATCGGACCGATCGCCTTGCAAGGCCCACACCAGGGAGCCCAAAAATCAACTAGTACCGGGACCTCTGAATTGATGACTTCGGTCTCAAAATTTTCGTCAGTAAAGCTCAACGCCATGAGTATTTTCCTTTTTCAAAAGTAATGTTCGATGTTTGCGATTTTAGCTGCGTGATTCCGTGCGTCAATCGGCGACGATAAGTACCAGTTTCTCCGCAAGAAATCGGACTGGACAGTTAACAAAAGCTCTGCATATTAAAAACTCAAGCAACAATCTTCCAAGAAACCTTCAAATTAATAGTTGACCGTCGTTGGCAAAATGCCGTGGCAATCGCCACTTCCGGCCTCTAAACGGCGAACGACTCGACGACTTGGCGCGGTGCGGGTTCGTAGGCCAATGGCTCCATCGAACTTCCAGCCCGACCTTGGCTGAGACTGCGCATCGCATTCGAATAACCAAACAATTCCGCCAACGGTGCGTGGGCTTCAATCACGGTGATACCAGAATGGCTGTCCGTGTTGGCGATTCGAGCTCGACGTTGCGCTAAATCACCTACGAAATCGCCATAGAAGTCGTCGGGGGTGGTGACGGTCAATTTCATGACGGGTTCAAGTAAAACGGGGCCGCCTTGCGTCAGTGCTTTTTCAAAGGCATCGCCGGCCGCAATGGCGAACGCAACATCGTTACTTTGTTCGTTAAATTCGATGTCGAGAACGCTGATCCGCATTTTCGATAATGGAAAATTTCCGATCTGCCCTCCCCCTGCGGTTCGCGCACGCAATTCCTCCAACATCGGACCGACAAACTCGACGGTGATCTTTTCAGGCGTGAGCCGGTTGAGAACTGGAATCGTGCCGTCCTCTGAATCAAATGGCTCCATGCGAATTTTGACTTTCGCAAACAACTGCTGGCCACCGACAATTCTTTGACATTCTCCGGTGACTTCTACCGATGAAGCGATTGTCTCGCGGTAACTGACCCTTGGTTTATGTACCTTGACATTCAGTTTGAAATCCCGCAACAGGCGATTACGAATCACTTCCAGATGCAACTCCCCCATTCCAGAGATCAGCGTTTGACCGGTTTCTTCGTTTTCGCGAGCGTTGAAAGTCGGGTCCTGACGCTTAAGCATTTCCAAAACCTCGCTGAGCTTTTTGCGATCTGCGGTTGTTTCAGGCTCGATGGCCATTTGAATTACTGTTTCCGGAAACTTGATCTGCTCCAATTGAATGAGCGAGCGTGTATCGCAAAGCGTGTCTCCTGTGACCGCATAACGGGGCCCAATCACACCGACAATTTCGCCGGGGCCGGCTTCGTCGATTTGACCATCTCTGTCCTTTTTCGTGGCATTGATCTGCCAAAGCTGTGCCACGTTTTCTTTTTTGTCATTCGCAGGACAACTCGCGCGACTGTTGGCGTGGAGCACTCCTGAATAAACTCGAATCCAATACAAATCACCGGTTTTGGCTGGCAGGATTTTAAAGACCAAACCGCAAAAGGGTTCCTTTGGATCTGGCTTGCGCACCTCCACCGCGTCCTTTTTGGAGGGGTTGGTTCCTCTAACCGGTGGGCGGTCAAACGGCGAAGGCAAGTAATCCCTTACCGAATTAAGAACCGATTGAACTCCGATACCGTGCAAGGCCGACCCGCAAACTACTGGTTGCACTTGACCGGCCAAAGTAGCCTTGCGAATCACGTTTTTGATCAACTCATTGGAGATGGGTGACTCGTTCAATGCCAATTCAGTCAGTTCATCGCTGAAGGTGTACAGTTTCTCCAGCAGTTGCGCTCGCTCATATTCCGCGACATCCTGTAACTCCTCCGGAATTGGCAGTTCATTGATCGTTTTGCCCTCGTCGGCAAACTGGAGCATCTTCTGATCGATCAAGTCGATGACGCCTCGAAAGGGATCATTGACGTGACTTGGTCCTTGGCCCACGGGAATTTGCAACACGAGAGGGTCGGCACGCAACCGCGTTTTCATCTCAGAAACTACGCGCTCAAACTCTGCACCCTCGCGATCCAACTTGTTGATAAAAGCAATTCGAGGGACTTGATAACGATTCGCTTGACGCCAAACCGTTTCCGATTGAGCCTCGACACCTTCCCGCGCACTAAATACCACCACTGCTCCATCCAAAACGCGGAGACTCCGCTCGACTTCTGCAGTAAAGTCGACGTGGCCAGGAGTGTCCAGCAAATTGATATGAACATCGCGCCAATCGAAGGTGACACAGGCGGCATAAATCGTGATCCCCCGTTCTTGCTCCTCGGGATCGTCATCGGTCGTTGTGGTCCCTTTGTCGACCATGCCCACGCGATGCTTGGCTCCACTGAGGAACAGCATTCTTTCGGTGACAGTGGTTTTTCCCGCATCAATATGGGCGATGATCCCGATGTTTCGCAGGCTATCTGTTTTTCTGGTCGCCATTTTTGAATTCTCTGTCAGATCACAAATGTTGGGTCGATTTCAGGTTCGGTGCTGCACTACAAAAAGGTGAACGGCCAGTTTTGGCAATGGCACC
Organism: Pirellulaceae bacterium; assembly: GCA_019636375.1. Lineage (GTDB taxonomy): Bacteria > Planctomycetota > Planctomycetia > Pirellulales > Pirellulaceae > BJ22. Next base: position 252,797 of record JAHBXS010000002.1, read on the forward strand.
TACCGCGATTTGTACCCTGTCATAAGCGCATAAAAAAACCGTCTTGCGATACTCACAAAACGGTGTTGATCGTTCGGCAATCTTACCAAGCGAAGTGAGCAAACGCCTTGTTCGCGTCAGCCATTTTGTGCGTGTTTTCACGCTTGGTAATAGCCACACCTTCTTTGTTATAGGCAGCCAACAACTCGTCAGCCAATTTCAAATAGGTTGGACGTCCCTTTTTATCGCGAACCGCGTTCAAAACCCATCGAATCGCGAGGGACTGTTGTCGTTGCCGGTTGACTTGCATGGGGACTTGATAAGAGGCACCACCGACCCGCTTCGAACGAACTTCAATGAGCGGTTTTACATTCTCAACCGCTTGCTCGAAGACCTCGATAGGAGAAAGGTCTGGCTGACGACGCCCGATTTCGTCTAAGGCATCATAGAAGACCCCCTGAGCGACGGCTTTTTTCCCGTCCCACATAAGACAATTGATAAACTTGCTGGCCAACAACGATCCGTACTTGGCGTCGGGGCGGAGTTGGGTTCGGCTGGCGGTAATTTTGCCCATAAAAAATACTTCGAATAATCGTGGATGATCTAAAGGAACATGACGGCAGAAAACTAAGGCTTCTTTGTGCCGTATTTGCTACGAGCTTGTCGACGTTTATCGACTCCCAATGTGTCTTGAGTACCTCGCACCACATGGTAACGAACCCCTGGAAGGTCGCGCACACGTCCACCGCGAACCAACACGATGGAGTGCTCTTGTAGGTTGTGCCCTTCGCCAGGGATGTAAACCGTGACTTCTTTCCCGCTCGACAAACGAACACGGGTGATCTTCCGCAAAGCCGAGTTGGGCTTTTTGGGAGTCATGGTTTTAACCTGCAAGCAAACCCCTTGCTTGAAAGGGCATTTCTCCAAAACAGGCGATTTCGAGAATCGCTTTTGGGGACGCCGCTTTTTTCGGATTAGTTGATTAATCGTTGGCATGTGGTGTGTAGTTCTAAGTTTATAAGTATCGACAATGCCTCGTTTCCATGATCAATTCGGAAACAGGCTCATAAAAATGTTTGGTTTTTTGACGTTTATCGCATAATCCAAAAAAACCCGCTCTCTCGGGAACTTAATAGGTTAGCGATTTCCCCGAAAAGGTCAACGGCTTGGCAGTCGCCTTTTCTAGGATAACGCGGTTTTTTTGACACGCCGAATCCGGCGACAATCCCGAATTCACCCTCAATTTCCTCGAAATCCGCACTTATCCGCCACTGTTCCTACTCCGGTTCAGCCTCATCTCCGCTGGTCCGCAGCACGCCACCATCCAGTCGGTCGATGAGCTCCTTGAACTCTTCCCAGCGACCGGTAACCAATAGTGCCGCTTGCTCTGGCCAAGTTCCCGGATCGTGCATTCCGAATTCAGGACCGGCCTCGTCCAAGACGGCTCGCAACGTTCCCGTATCCGTGGTGGCGAGATCAGTCCATGTCCCGATCCCTTTCGCTTGCATGACTTCGGCAATTTTCGGTCCGATTCCTTCGACAATGGTTAGGTCATCGAGTGTCACGGTTCTTCCAATAATCGCGGACGCCGTCTGCAAATCCATTCCCGGTTCATCGACTCGGAGGTTCCCTGCGTCAGTGCCTGCCGAATATTGTCCTTCGTCATCATCATGGGTCGAGTTGAAGTCATTTTCGGACGTGACATTGAAACGCTGAATATTGGTTACCTCAGCGGCTGTCGGTGTCTCCAGCAACGGGAAGCTGGCCTCCAGAGACTGAGTCGGAGCAGCGGCCACTTCGCGCATCGCTTCAAGGTTGTATTGAACCTCGGCATCTTGGAAGGTTCGGAAACCGGTACCTGCGGGGATCAAGTGTCCCAGGATGACGTTTTCTTTCAGACCAACCAAGTGATCGACTTTTCCGGCCAACGCTGCTTCGGTGAGAACCTTTGTGGTTTCTTGGAAACTGGCGGCAGAAATAAAGCTAGAGCTTTGAACTGAAGCCTTGGTAATTCCGAGCAACTGAGCCTTGCTGGTTGCCGCCTTAGGTTTGCTTCCTTTTGCAGGCTTGCCCCCTTCGCTTTCGATACGAGCATTCTCTTCTTCGACGTATTCACGAAGAACGACTTGCCCTTTCTTGAAGCTGCTGTCTCCTGGATCGGATATCTTGAGACATTTTTCGAGGTCTTGATTGATGCGACGGATGTCGAAGCGATCCAAAACCATTCCAGGAAGCAAGTTACTGTCACCAGCCGAATCGACTTTTACCTTCCGCAACATCCGTGCGATAATCACTTCAATGTGTTTATCATTGATTTCTACACGTTGGCTACGGTAAACGCTTTGGATTTCGTGGAGCAAATATTGTTGAACGGCCTCTTCCCCAGAGACATCCAAAATATCGTGTGGCACCAATGGCCCGTCCACCAATTGGGCTCCAGCCTTCACCGTATCACCCGTATGAACGCGGAAACGTTTTCCGGGTGGAACCAAGTGCTCGCGTTCGATTCCGGCCTCTTCGTTGCGAACAATGATCGTTCGCTTGTTGCGTTTCTTCTCGTTGAGAATATCGACGACACCGTCGATTTCCGAAAGAACCGCAGGATCCTTGGGCTTGCGGGCCTCAAAAATCTCGGTGACTCGAGGAAGACCTCCGGTGATGTCACTGACCCCGGACGCCTCACGAGGCGTCTCGGCGATCGTTGAACCGGCAGAAATCATCGCTCCTTCCGCAATCGAGATGTGAGCACGCTCAGGAAGATAATACACGTCCAGCGTTTTTCCATCTGCGTCCTCGATAACGATATTCGGGTGCAGATCGCTACGTGAATCGATGATCATCCGCCGCACGGTTCCACTGGCGTCCCGTTCCTCTTTCATCGTTTCGCCGTCGATGATGTCCTCGTAGCGGACTCGTCCGGCAACTTCACTGAGAACCGGAATGGCGTGGGGATTCCATTGGCATAACATCGTATTGGGCTCGACGACTTGATCGTCCTTGACGTTCAAGATCGCACCAGCCGGGACTTTGTGATTCTCCAATTCCCGTCCTCGAGGGTCGAGAATTGTGATTTCACCCGTCCGGTTAAGGACGACCGTGTTACCCTTGTCGTTGGTCACATACTTCATTCGCGTGATGCGCACGATCCCGGCCTTCTTACAGCGTTTTTCGCTTTCTTCAGCCGTCGTACCGGCAACACCCCCGAAGTGGAAGGTTCGCATCGTCAACTGCGTTCCAGGTTCACCAATACTTTGAGCTGCGATAATGCCAACGGCCATTCCTTCTTCGACCATATCTCCGGTCGACATATCCATCCCGTAGCAAAGTTGGCAAACCCCAAGAGCCGCCTCGCAAGTCAATGGGCTACGGACTTGGATTTTCTCCAAACCCATCTCCTCGATCTTGCGGGCGATTTCAGGCGTGATCATCTCGTTTTCACGAACGATGACCTCGTCGGTAATCGGATTAACAATATTTTGGCGAGACACACGTCCGTTAATCGCCGTGGCAAGACGGACCTCCACAGTTTCACCGCGATAGATGACCCCCTTGGTAATGTACCGCGTGGTCCCGCAATCGTTGACCGTGATGACGACGTTTTGAGCCACGTCTGCCAGTTTACGGGTGAGGTATCCAGAGTCAGCAGTTTTCAAAGCCGTGTCCGCCAAACCCTTACGTGCACCGTGAGTAGAGCTGAAGTACTCGAGCACGGTCAGACCTTCACGGAAGTTGGCCTTGATGGGAGCCTCGATGATCTCGCCGGTTGGCTTGGCCATCAAGCCCCGCATCCCCGCGAGCTGTCGAATTTGCTCGACACCACCACGGGCACCAGAGTGAGCCATCAAAAACACTGGATTAACATAACCCGTGCCGCCGCGATCATCATGCTCCATCGCCTGCATCATGTTCTTGGTGATTTGCTCACGAGCATGAGTCCAGATTTCCAGAACTTTGTTGTAACGTTCTTGCTCCGTAATGACCCCTCGTTCGTAGTTGCGACGGAACTTCATGACTTCTTTGTCAGCTTCGGCAACGATTTTCTCTTTGGTGTCCGGAGTCACCAAATCGTCGGTGGCAAATGATAGACCACTGCGGAAGCTTTCACGGAAGCCCAATTGGTTCATGTCGTCGAGCAACTTGATCGTCGCGCGGCGTCCTGAAATTTGGTAACAGTCGGAAATAACGGTCGAAAGGTCACCCGAACGTAGCGGGTAATTATAGAAGTCCATCCCTCTCGCCAAAATCGAGTTGAACAAAATCCGCCCGTAGCTGGTGGTGATCAACTTCGTTCGCGACCGTTCTTCGTCATTGCGACGCTCGAAGCGGTTCTCGTCCAATCGGACTTTGATCTTGGCATGGATTGTGATGACGCCTTGCGAATAAGCCAACTCGGCTTCTTCGAACGAGGCGAAGCACATCCCCTCCCCTTTTTGCCCAGGCAACATCAACGAGATATAGTAGCAACCCATCACCGTATCCTGAGACGGGCTCATGATCGGCTTCCCGTTCGACGGGGCGAAAATATTGTTGGTCGACATCATCAGCGTGTGAGCTTCGACCTGTGCTTCAATCGATAGTGGCAGGTGTACGGCCATTTGGTCGCCGTCGAAGTCAGCATTGAAACCTCGGCAAACCAGCGGATGCAAGTGAATCGCATTTCCTTCCACGAGCACCGGCTCAAACGCCTGAATCCCCATCCGGTGTAATGTCGGAGCACGGTTGAGCAGCACAGGGTGATTTTGGATGACTTGTTCGAGAATATCCCAAACCTCTTCATCCTTGCGCTCCAGCATCTTCTTTGCACTCTTGATGGTATCGGCGTGTCCGAGTTCCTTAAGTTTGCGAATGATAAACGGCTGATACAACTCCAAAGCGATTTTCTTGGGCAGACCGCATTGATGCAGTTTCAAACGCGGGCCTACCACAATCACGCTTCGCGCGGAGTAGTCAACTCGCTTGCCCAGTAAGTTTTCACGGAATCGCCCTTGCTTTCCTTTGATCATGTCCGTCAAGGACTTGAGCGGCCGGTTGCTGCTCCCCAACACCGGTCGTTTGCAGCGGTTGTTATCGAACAAAGCGTCGACAGATTGCTGGAGCATCCGTTTTTCGTTGCGGATGATTACCTCGGGAGCGTTCAGGTCGACCAATTTTCGCAGCCGGTTGTTTCGGTTGATGATCCGGCGGTACAAATCGTTCAAATCGCTGGTAGCGAAATTACCTGACTCCAACAATACTAGCGGACGCAAGTCAGGTGGAATCACGGGAATCACGTCCAAAACCATCCATTCGGGCTTGTTTTCGCTATCGCGAATCGACTCGACAATCTTCAAGCGATTGGTAAGGTCTTTTTTCTTCTGCTTGGAGTTCGTGGTGGCCATTTCTGTCCGCAACTCTTCGCTGAGCTTGACCAAATCCAAACTCGACAACAAGTCGCGAATCGCTTCGGCACCCATACCAGCTTGGAAGCGGTTGTCGCCAAAATGAGCTTTTGCAGCTCGGTACTCGTCTTCTGTCAGAAGCTCTTGTTTGAGAATTTTCTTGTCAGAACCAGGAATCTTCTCGCCCTCGATATCACCGGCATTGGTGATCACATAATCTTGGAAGTAAATGACCTTTTCCAAGCTCGTGGTCTTCATGTCCAAAAGGTTACCCAGACGACTGGGCATGGCCTTGAAGAACCAGATGTGAACGATAGGTGCCGCCAATTCAATATGCCCCATCCGCTTGCGACGGACGCGCGAGTGGGTGACCTTGACGCCGCAGCGATCGCAGATCATCCCTTTGTACTTCATACCCCGGTACTTGCCGCATGCGCATTCCCAGTCCTTTTCCGGGCCAAAAATTCGCTCGCAAAACAATCCGTCCTTTTCAGGGCGGTAGGTTCGATAGTTGATCGTCTCGGGTTTCTTGACTTCCCCCATCGACCAACTTCGGATGTCTTGTGGTCGAGCCAAGCTGATTTTCACAGCCGTGTAATCATTGATACGATCGTAAGAGGTGTCGGCAATCGCCATCTTCACCGTCTCCTTAGAAAAACAAAAATTCAAACCAAACCCAAACGCCAGCAGTCAACAAAAACACTCGCACTAGGTGCGTCGTTTCTCTAACTGCATGTTTAGCCCCAAACCGCGAATCTCATTCGTGAGCACGTCGAAGCTCGCCGGAGTTCCCGCCTCCAGCGTGTTTTCGCCCTTGACCATCGATTCGTAAATCTTTGTACGACCTTCGACGTCATCGCTCTTAACAGTCAAAAGTTCCTGGAGAATGTAAGCCGCTCCGTAGGCCTCCAAGGCCCAGACTTCCATTTCCCCGAATCGTTGGCCACCGAACCTCGCTTTGCCACCCAACGGCTGCTGGGTGATCAACGAGTAAGGTCCGGTGCTACGAGCGTGGACTTTGTCGTCTACCAAGTGATGCAGTTTCAACATGTAGAGGTAGCCAACTGTTGTTTCTTGCCCCAAAGCTTCGCCAGTTCTTCCGTCGAACAATCGGGCCTTACCATGCCGAGGCAAACCAGCCTCCTCTAGGCAATCGTTGATTTCGCTCTCTGTAGCACCGTCAAAAACCGGCGTCACTGCTTGGAATCCTAGTTTGGCACCGGCCCATCCCAAGTGAATCTCCAAAATTTGGCCAACGTTCATCCGGCTGGGAACCCCCAGAGGATTGAGGAGAATTTCGAGTGGCGTGCCATCTTCCAGGAATGGCATGTCTTCGACAGGCAAGATTTTGGCAATCACACCTTTGTTACCGTGTCGACCGGCCATTTTATCGCCGACGGAAATCACCCGTTTTGTAGATACGTAAACCTTGACCATCTGCATGACACCGGTGCGAAGTTCATCGCCCCGCTTCATACTATTAAGTCGGCGGTCTCGATCATCGATTGCATTTTCTATCGTTGGCCAATACTCGGAATGAATTTGCTGAACTTGCGTAATTCTTTCTTCGCTTCGAAGTGAGGCCGTGATGTTCGCCAAACGGAAACCCTGGGCTTTTTCAGCGATAAACTTGCTGCTTTGGTCGCGAGTGAGTGGCGTGCCGTCTTCGTCCGACATGACCTTGCCGATCACCTTTTCCATTGCCTCCACCATATCACCAAACGCCTTGGCAATCGCGTCGTTGCCTTCGGTCTCAACGGCCTTGAGGTCCTTTTCGAAAACCTTTCGTTCTTCGTCTGACAAGCTCATCCGCCGCGAAAATCGTTGGGTATCGATCACGATCCCTTCGACCCCCGACGGGACTTCCAACGAGTCATTCTTTACGTCTTCGCCAGCTCGACCGAAAATCGCATGCAATAGCTTCTCTTCCGGCGTCAATTCTGTTTTCGATTTTGGAGAAACTTTTCCGACCAAAATATCGCCTGGACGAACGTAAGTCCCAACTCGAACAATTCCAGTCTCGTCGAGATTCTTGAGTGCCTTCTCGCTGACATTGGGAATATCGCGAGTGAACTCTTCAGGCCCCAGTTTCGTGTCGCGGATTTCGACGTCGAACTCTTCGATGTGGAGCGAAGTGTACACATCGCGTTTCACCAACTCTTCACTGATGATGATAGCATCTTCAAAGTTATAGCCGTCAAACGACATGAACCCGACCAACACGTTACGACCGAGCGCCAATTCGCCCTCGTGGCTCGCGGCTCCGTCGGCAATCACCTGACCTTTTTCTACTTTTTGCCCCATCTCGACGATGGGCTTTTGGTTAAGGCAGGTCCGCTCGTTGAGTCCGACATATTTTTTCAATGGATAGACATCCGAACCGATCTCGATTCGTGTAGCATCAACATAGTTGACCTTGCCAGCACGTCGAGCGCGGACCAACATACTGCTGTTTTCAGCCACAGCCCGCTCCAATCCTGTGCCGACAATCGGCGGTTCAGCGATCAATAACGGAACAGCTTGCCGCTGCATGTTCGAACCCATCAAGGCCCGGTTGGCGTCGTCGTGCTCCAAAAACGGAATCAATCCCGCCGAAACACCGATCATTTGGCAAGGCGCCACATCGATGTACTGAATCTCTTCTGGAGCGACCATTTCGAAGTCTTCTTCGTATCGCGCCAAGATGTTTCCGCCCATGGTCGCGCTGCCAACAATCGCTCCATTTTCAACGGGAGTGTCGGCTGGACAAATATAAGCGTTGGTTTCTTCATCGGCTCGCAACCAAGCGACCGTGTCGGTGACTTTGCCCTTGCTGACAATGTGATAGGGACTCACCAAAAATCCATACGAATCGACACCCGCATAGATCGCCAAGCTAGAAATCAGACCGATGTTGGTACCTTCCGGCGTTTCAATCGGGCAGATTCGACCGTAGTGCGAAATATGAACGTCGCGAACTTCGAAACCCGCTCGTTTTCGATTCAAACCACCAGGCCCCAACGCTGACAACCTTCGTTCGTGAGTCAACTGACTAAGGGGATTGGTTTGGTCGACGACTTGTGACAACTCGCCTCGCCCGAAGAAATACTCGATGGCCGCCGAAATGCTCTTGGGGTTCACGAGACTGCGTGGAGTCATGTCGTCGACTTCCTTCAGCGTCATCCGCTCTTGCACGGTTCGCCGCAGTTTGAGGAAACCCTTTCGCAGTTCATCGCTGGCCAACTCATCAATCGTACGCAGGCGGCGATTCCCCAAATGGTCAATGTCGTCAATCTCGGCGACTTCCGTGGACGGATTCATCAATTCCAAAAGGTACTTGATGGACTCCAAAATGTCCTCAGGTCGCAACGTCAATTCGTTTTCCGAAATGTTAAGACCTAGTTTGCGGTTGATGCGGAACCGTCCGACGCGCCCCAAGCGATAACGGTTGGAGTCGTAGAATTTTTCGTCAAACAAAGTCTTCGCTTTTTCCAAAGCGGGAGGATTGCCTGGGCGAAGACGCTGATAAATCCGCAGCAGTGCTTCTTCGTGGCTCGCAGAATTATCTTCCTCGAGTGAGTTGAAGACGATCATGTTCTTGGGCGGCGCCATGACCTCAAGGGCTTTCACCCCTCCAGCCAGAATCTGGTCAACGTGTTCTTTAGTAATTCGTTTTCCCGATTCGACGATAATTTCACCGGCGCGATTGGAGGTCGAAGGATAAACAACATCGTCCACCGCGATCTTGCCCTCAAATTTCTGAGCGCTGCGACCATCGACAACTTTCACTTTGGAAGTTTCGTAAAAAGCTCGAAGGATGTCCGCATTCTCGCCATACTTGGGGGACATTGCCCGCAACAAGGTCAACGCGCTGAATTTTCCGCTTTGGTCAATCCGGATCGACAGCGTATCCTTTTTGGTAATGTTAATTTCGATCCAACTACCACGTTCTGGAATCACTCGGCAACTTGGCATCTCGCGATCGCTGTTGGCCTCTTGCTCCATCACGAAATCGATACCGGGACTGCGGTGAAGCTGATTGACCACAACCCGCTCAGCACCGTTGATAATGAACTCGCCGCCTCCCAACATGATCGGGATGTCACCGAGGAACACCTCCTCTTCCACGGGCTGGTCCTTAAGCAAACGCAACCAAACGCGGAACGGGCGCCCGTAAGTCAGTCGCAATTGCCGACACTCTTCTGGCGTGTAACGAGGTTTTCCTAACTCATAGCGAACGTACTCCAAGCGGAGTTGTTTGTCGTAGCTCTCGATTGGAAAGATTTCCCGCAGAACACTTTCAATTCCGACGTCTTTTCGTTTTTCAGGCTCTGTGTCCTGTTGCAAAAAAACGGCATAGCTTTCGGTTTGAATTTTTGTTAAATCCTGGGGCAGTGGGTATTCCCTCCCAGAACCAAACCGGCGGACCCCGTTCGTTTTCAATCGTCGTTGCGAAGAAGTTGCCATACGCGAAATGCTCCCAATTAAATCAGAAATTCATAGAAACCGCCGATTTCCCTGCGATCTCTTACAACCATCCGAATGCGTGACTGGCGACAATCACCGCCGAGCCAGCATTCTCAGACCTCGACGATCCTACGACCTTGCCCCGGTGAAATTTCCCGGTAAAAACTTTGCCGACCTCAAACTCCCAGCCGGTGCCGACCCAACAAATCCACTTGCCTCAGAAACCGCTGCCATTGCATCGACATCTCGGCTCGCACAACCACGAATCTCCGGACCAAGGCAGGCAATCACAATTTCAGCGCGCACGCCCACCCTAAGCCCGTTAGCGCCAGAAAAAAAGTGAACGGTCTTTTGCACGAGGCGATCAACAATTCATTGTGGGTTCGTGAATAAACGAGGCCACCGCCACGCGCAAACCCAGTACGCGCGGCAGTGTCGAACAAACGGCAAACGGTTTCGAATGTCAGAAGCGCTAGCTACTTCAATTCGACAACGCCACCGACTGCTTGAATTTCAGCCTTAACCTTTTCGGCTTCTTCCTTGGAGACTGCTTCCTTGATTTTTGCAGGGCAGCCTTCGACCATTTTCTTAGCATCCATCAGCGATGCGCCCGTGATATTTTTAACCACTTTTACGACATCCAGTTTCTTGTCGCCGTGTGCGGTCAAGATCACGTCGAACTCGGTTTGAACGGCTGGTGCTGCCCCGCCGCCGGCGTCAGCCATCGGCATGGCAACCACAGCGCCACCTGCCGCAGGTTCGATGCCGTGAACTTCTTTCAAGTAATCGCTCAGCTCTTTAGCTTGCTTCAAGGTCAGATTGGCAATTTGATCGCCCATCGCCTTAGTTTCTGCGGAAAATTCTAGTGTTGCTTCAGACATTGACGGAAACCCTTTCTTAAAACGAAACCGTTGACCTATCATAAGCCAACGAATAAAACCAATGATTTTGAACTTTTAAACGCTTGCGACCACCCTTGCCGCAAAAAAATTTAGTCTTCCTTTTCCTCGCTCAACTTTGCGATTTGGCTCGCCAGTTTGCCTCCTGCACCTTTCAATTGTCCACCCAAAGTTGCCCCTGGGCTGAGGATTTGTCCAGACAAGATACTCAACTGCTCGGCACGATTCGGCCATTTTGCAATCGCCAAAACGGTTTCAGGCGACAGCGATTCACCATCCATCACCCCGCCGCGCGCCTTGAAGCTCTCGTAATTCGCATCTTTATCCAACCCGACAACTTCTTTTACAAGTGAAACAAAGTCCTCGCTGCCGTACAAAACGGCGGCGGTCCCTGTTAAGCCAGCAAAGGCCGGTGCCAATGGAGTCCCCTCCGTTGCACGCCGCGCCAAGCTATTTTTGATCACCATGACGCTGATCTTTTTTTCACGCAAGGTGCGCCGCAATTGGGATGTCTTTTCGGAATCCAGACCGATCATGTTTGCGACAACACAATCTTCGACACCCGCCAAACGGCGGGCGATGTCCTTGGACAGAATTTCTTTTACGACTTTGCTCATTTTTCACCTAATGACCGAAACTAAGCGGCAACTTGGACACTGGGACTCATCGTTGCAGCCACAAACACGCCGCGAACGTAAACGCCTTTGACAGCGTTAGGCTTGATAGATTGAATGTATTCAATCAAGGCCGTGATATTTTCTTTTAATTGCTGGGCATCAAAACTTAATCGCCCTACAACCGCATGGACGTTTCCGCCCGCATCATTACGAAATTCAACTTTACCAGCCTTGTAATCACGAACCGCCGAAGCCACATCGGGAGTGACAGTACCAGCCCGTGGCGATGGCATCAAACCTCGCGGACCCAAGACCCGGCCTAAAGGGCCAACCATACCCATCATGTCAGGAGCAGCAATACAGACATCGAACTCGGTCCAACCTCCCTGAATTTTTTTCGCCAAGTCTTCTTGCCCGACTTCGTCCGCCCCAGCTTGACGAGCCGCATCAGCCGCCGCTCCTTTGGCAAACACAATGACTCGTTGGGTTTTTCCAATTCCGTGCGGCAGAACCAACGAGCCGCGAACAATTTGATCGGCCTGTTTTGCGTCCACTCCGAGCCGCATATGCAACTCGACGGTTTGATCGAATTTCGTCCCGGAAAAACCTTTCAGGACGGTGATCGCCTGCTCCAAGCTCACCGCCGACGCAGGAACTTTTTTGGCCAATTCGCGATATCTTTTTGACTGTTTTTTCATTGTTCTGATTCCACTGAATTTGATTTCTTAACGCCCAGCAACTGACCGCTTAGTCGACCACATCAATCCCCATGCTCCGGGCCGTTCCTTCGATCATCCGCCGAGCGTGCTCCAAATCGCGAGCGTTTAAGTCATCCTTTTTCTTCTCACAAATTTCCTCAAGCTGCTTCCGAGAGACCTTTGCAACCTTGTCACGATTGGGCACTCCAGAACCCCTGGCGATGCCGGCTGCAATTTTTAATAAGGCAGCCGCAGGAGGACTCTTCGTGATAAATTCGAAACTGCGGTCGTTGTACACGGTAACGACGACCGGAATCGGGGTGCCACCATACTCTTTCGTTCGCTCATTAAACTGCTGCACGAACTGACCGAGATTGATACCAAATTTACCCAACGAAGTTCCGACCGGAGGAGCTGGAGTCGCTTGTCCGCCGGGAACCTGAAATTTCGCTTGACCTACTACTTGCTTCGCCATGTTTGATAACTTTTCTTTCCCTATGAACCGACCAACGAACGCCACAAACGTCCGCTCGCTGAATTACAATTTTTCCATTTGCCAATGATCGAGCTGAACCGGGTTGGCGCGACCAAAAATGTTAATCATCACGGTCACACGACCGTTCCTTTCGTCAATCGCGGAAACCTCACCCTCGTAGTTCTGGAAGTACCCCTCCTTCACTCGCACGCGATCCGCAACCTTAAACTTGATTGCCGTTTTGATGTTTTCTTCTTGGCCGTCTTCAGCCTCCGCTGGCAATGTCGCGGACAGAATCCGCTCAATCTCAACAGAACCCAACGGCACAGGCTTTCCAGCCGCACCCGTAAAGTCACCGATCCCAGGCGTGTCTCGCACTAGAAACCAGGTGTCGTCGTTAATCGCCATCCGAACTACGATGTAGCCCGGATACAATTTTCGTTTGACAATTTTCGGCTTACCGGCCTTGGAGAATTCCCTAACGTCCTCAGTCGGCACCAACACCTGCTCGAAAAAACGGTCCATCCCAGCCCGCTTAATGTTCCGCATCAACGCATCGCAAATCGAGTTTTCACGATTTACTTGAACCTTGAGGATGTACCAATCCATCGGAGGAATCTCAACACTCTCGAGACTTTCCTCAACAAATTCTTCGATGGGAGACGCCCCCTCAGAGGCGTCCTCTTCGACGATTTCGTCTATCAAATCCTCTGGATCAAACTCCCCACTACTGACAGGCGTCTCGATCGCATTGGGCGCAGCCGACGGCTCGCCAGCTTCGCCGGCGGAAAGCTCCCCAAGCGTCACATCCTTCGCCAAATCTTCCTGCTTTAATTCGTCTGACACCAATTCAACCTCGATTTGAAGGCACCCCATCAAAGAAAACTTCAATGAGTAGCCACTGCCCTTCTACTAATTCCGGATTTGGATCAACTGAAACACCCAAGTCCAAAACAAGTCAAAGGCGAACAAAATAACCGCCAACCCCAAGATGACAAAGATCACGACACCCGTCGCCTTCCACAAACTCGGACGTGACGGCCACGAAACCTTGTTCAACTCCGCCTCGACAGAAATCAAAAAATCTGCCATCCGGGGATAATTCACAACTCGAAAACTCACCCACAGACAGAGCAGCGCTAAAGCACCAAATAAAGCCCAACTTCCGCCAAGCCCCAACTGCCTTTGGACAAACGAAAAAAACGAAACCTCTCGAACGAACAACACCGTCACAATCGCCAAAGCCGCGAAAAAAACCTGCCGCACCAACCGCCCTTGAGCTGGCTTGTAAAGCCCCGCCTGGAAGAGACACGACAAAAAACTAGGCTGCCCACCCGCTTCCTGCTTGGCAATTGTACTCATGTTGCATTCACCTTAATTCAATGATCAAAAAGCAGGGGCGGCGGGAGTCGAACTCGCAACCGCTGGTTTTGGAAACCAGTGCTCTGCCAATTGAGCTACACCCCTATTCTAAGCTGACGAAAATCGCCAAATCTCTCAGACCACCACTGGCCCTTAAAACTCCTAGCCCAACTAAGGGAGGTCACCCACCCCAAGACAAACTACCGGACGACAAACCTCACCAGCCTAACCCCGTTGTTCAGGGCTCGCGATGGAGCCGCAACCCCAACCCCGAAATAGCAGCAAAAGCGCCACACACCTTTATCGCGTGCGACGCTTTCCTGGTCCACACTGTTAAGCCGCCATTCAGAACCCTGCCGATCCCGAACAGCGACCTGTTAATTACTGAACAATCTTGGTGACAACCCCGGAACCAACCGTTCGACCACCCTCACGAATCGCAAACCGAACACCATCATCCATCGCGATTGGCTTGTGCAATTCAACCGAAAGACGAACGTTGTCGCCAGGCATACACATTTCAGCGTCAATCAAATTCGCCGTACCAGTCACGTCCGTCGTGCGGAAATAAAACTGAGGCCGATAACCACTGAAAAACGGCGTGTGACGACCACCCTCATCCTTGCTCAAGCAATAAATTTCTGCTTCGAACTTGGTATGCGGAGTAATCGAACCCGGCTTGGCCAATACCTGGCCACGCTGAATATCATCTCGCTTCACGCCCCGCAGCAACAACCCAACGTTGTCACCAGCGCGACCGGAGTCCAAAATCTTACGGAACATTTCAACGCCCGTACATGTCGTCTTCATAGGAGCAGCCGCAAGACCAAGAATCTCAACTTCTTCGCCAGTCTTGATCACACCACGCTCAATCCGTCCAGTCGCAACTGTTCCGCGACCTTCGATTGAGAACACGTCCTCAACGGCCATCAAGAACGGCTTGTCTTCTTCGCGAGTTGGCTCAGGAATGTAACTGTCAACGGCATCCAACAACTCCGATATGCATTTCGAAGCCTCTGGGTCGGCCGGCTTTTGATAAGCAGGCAACGCACTACCGCGAACGATGGGCACATTATCGCCATCGAAGTCATACTTGCTCAACAATTCCCGAATCTCCATCTCGACCAATTCGAGCAACTCAGGATCATCAACCAAGTCAACCTTGTTCAAGAACACAACCAACGCAGGCACATCAACCTGACGAGCCAACAAAACGTGCTCTTTGGTTTGAGGCATCGGACCGTCAGCAGCAGACACCACGAGGATCGCCCCGTCCATCTGAGCAGCACCGGTGATCATGTTTTTAATGAAGTCGGCGTGACCAGGACAGTCGATGTGAGCGTAGTGACGCTTCTCAGTTTCATACTCGACGTGAGCCACGGCAATCGTAACCGTTTTGGTCTCATCGCGAACCGTACCGCCCTTGGCGATATCAGCGTAAGAAATCGGCGTCGCCAACCCCTTCGCTGCCTGAACGGCAACCAAGGCACCTGTCGTTGTCGTCTTACCATGGTCAATGTGCCCAATGGTCCCCACGTTCACGTGGGGTTTCGTTCTTTTAAATTCCTCCTTGGCCATGTTTACTTCACCTATCTCTTATAATGCGTTAACCAAGTTTAAAAAATGAAAACCGGCCTTCACGTAAAGACCAATCTCAACAAAGCTGCTGATGGGACTTGAACCCATGACCTCTTCCTTACCAAGGAAGTGCTCTACCAACTGAGCTACAGCAGCCAATCGCTCAGTCAGTCCTAACCGTTAGCAACCCTAAGGTCAGCAACTGCCAAAGCCAGGAACTGGGACAACTCTCAATGAGCGGGTGAAGGGAATCGAACCCTCACAACCAGCTTGGAAGGCTGGGACTCTGCCATTGAGCTACACCCGCTAGTTCGCCGCCGCACCTTCCGCGCGCTACTCTGACCGCGCACACCTCAGAGTGCCTAAAGTTTTAACCTTTTTAGCACGGTTACACAAGTCAGCGAGCATCACAAAAATCGACCCCTTCGCCTGCGACAACAAATTCCAAATTTTGACCGTATGATGGGGGGAGCAGGATTCGAACCTGCGAAGGAATAATCCAACAGATTTACAGTCTGTCCCGTTTGGCCGCTTCGGTATCCCCCCAAATTTTGATCTTTTTCCGCCAAAACGCCCCAAAAACGGGGCTCGGCAAGCCGACGGAGGGACTCGAACCCCCGACCAGCTGTTTACAAAACAGCTGCTCTACCAACTGAGCTACGCCGGCAACCTTCTCCAAATGCCTCAAAACGACCGTCCAAGGCTTGGAATTTTGCGGAAACCGAAAAGTATAACCATTTCGCCCTGACCCGCAATACGAAATGAGCCTTTCTTGTGCGGCCATGTTCGCGCCACACTATATTGATTCGACCCTTTTCAGCACTTGCTGCGCCAACCGCGACAAAAGCTCACACCCGCGTCAATACCTGCCCTTCAGCAGTTGGGGCTGCGATTCTGACTTAGCCGCTCCAAATACGCTCTGTATTGGTCAGGGGAATTAACCGGCGTCAGACTTAACAGCTCGGAATCGAAAATCCGCAACTCTTCCTCATCGACAAATCGCGCGCGAAACTGCTGCGGCAAATCGGACACACGACGCCAGCCCTCGTCAACCAAGCCCCTAACCCGGGGTGCCAACGAACTACGGTAGACGGCAGTCAAAGGAAATACTTGCTCCCCCACTCGAGGAATGACCACATCAAACTCAGGCTCAGAACATGCAATTCTGCTCAATTCAGTAACGAGCGAATGGGAGATAAATGGAGCGTCTACCGCCGACACCCACGCCCATTCCGCTCGCTCAGCCACCCAATTCAGCCCTACTGCAATACCTTCCAACGGTCCGCGATCAGAAACCTGGTCGGTGAGCCAAACTCCGGCCCCGAACCCATTGGGTTTGGAAGCCCCCTTGGCTCCTACTGCACACCAGTACCGAAATCGGTCAAACTGCTGACAACAGTGCTGTAAAAAAGTTCTCCCATCCAGCAAGAGGCCAGACTTGTCTTGCCCCATACGAGTGCTGCGACCGCCACACAGCAGCACCCCTGCAATGACAGACTCCATCGGCTCTCCCAAAGGGCGGTTTTAGAGTTCTTGCTCGATCAGCGATTCTGGCAGTTCAATATTTTCTTCACGGGCAGCGGCTCGCAATTTGCTCAATGCCCGAGCTTCGATCTGCCGAACTCGTTCCTTGGTCACGCCCATTTCCTCGCCGACTTCCTTCAAAGTCAACGGTTCATGCGAATGATCCAAACCGAATCGGCTAATAATGATTTGCTGCTCACGACTATCGAGTCGTTGCAAAATCCGGCCAATTTGCTGCTCTCGCAACTGTTGCGCTGCTTCTTGAGCCATGTGATCCGACCGCTCGTCGGCACGGGCCAAGAATACTTCTTCACTGGTCGGGCGGAAACGATCACGTTGACGAAACTCATCCGGGATTGTCCGCGCGAAGTTCTTCATAATGGCCCAACTGGCGTACGTGCTGAACTTATTGCCACGAGTGTAATCAAACTTCTCTGCCGCCTTAATCAACGACATATTACCGTCGCTGATCAGTTGGAAGAAATCGTCGCTGGCGTTCACATGCCGCTTGGCAATCGAAACCACCAACCGCAAGTTCGCTTGAACGATCCGGTTTTTGACTTTGATCGCTTCCTGGTACACTCGATCAACTTCATCCATGTCGGAAGTCCGAGGATTGGCGGCATCGATTTCTTGGCGTCGCTTGGCTGCCAAAAATTTCAGGAAGTTATACTTGCGGAACAAAAACTGCTCTTGCTCACGTGTCAGTAACGGCACTTCATAGAGGCTGGCCAAATAACGCGGCAAACCTTGAGGCGGTCGCGCCTTGCGAACGGCCCCTTCCGCAACGGGCATATCGGATTCCAATATCCGTTTAGCTGCATTGCGACGATGGAACTCTGGGCTGTCCATGTACTCCAACGGCAATTCAAAAATAGCCTTGGCACGCATCTCGTTAACCACCCGATAAACGGTGGTTCGCGTTCGGCAGTATCGACTCGCAATCGCATCGGCAGATCGGCCTTGCCGAAATTCCTCGTAAATTCGCTCTTTGATCTCCAAATTGAGAGGACCAGATTGATCGGGGAAAATCGCCAGTTCTGGGTGTTTTTCGTCAAATTGTTTGATCGTATAACGGACCGTCTCGGCGCTCCGCGACATGTGCTTGCCGATCCGACGAGCGACCTCGGCAGGGCATCCGCCAGCATTGGCAAGCCGCCGCGCGCGGTCAATGATTTCTTCCTTGTCCTCATCGGTCAATTGGCTAAAACGCTCGCCACGCTTAATTTTATCTTGATGGTTCTTCACGAAACGGTCGACGCTGCTGTGCAGAAAACCGACTCGCTTGCGTCCGCCATCAAACACAAACCGACGGCTCACCAGCCCTTGCTGCCTCCATCGCGAGATCGTTTTGGTCGAGACATTGAACCGCTTACTCAACTCTTCGACGGTATGAACGGGTTGACCGACCA
This sequence comes from Pirellulaceae bacterium, assembly GCA_019636375.1. Taxonomy (GTDB): domain Bacteria; phylum Planctomycetota; class Planctomycetia; order Pirellulales; family Pirellulaceae; genus BJ22. The sequence continues at coordinate 271,165 of JAHBXS010000002.1, forward strand.
TTTCAACGCTAACGTTTGCCGAGTCGGTAAGATCTTCAATCAACTGATGCAAGTCCTGAATCAAATCGGCCCCACGAATTGAAACAATTGGAGACTTCTCTGGACGATAGCCGGTCACGCGATAGCACACGAACTCGAAATTGTAATTCTTCGTTTCGTCAATATCGCGAACGAGACGCTCGGCGCGGTCGGCCTGCTCAATTCGTTTTTCACGGGGTGTAAAACGAACTTGCTGGTCACGCAATTCTCGAATTAAATCACAATGGTATCGACTGTGCATCTCAGGGCCTCATTTCTGCTTTCAGCTTCTCGCCTGCGTCCTTCCGCGTTCAGCAAAAAACAACTCCGTCACAGTTGGATTTCCATTCCCAACCTTAAACTGTTCCAACAATTCCTATTACTCTTACCACCGATATGCTGGTAAAGATTTTACGAAATTAAAAGCACTTCTGTTCAGCGCTTTAACAAGGTAAATCTAATCTGGGACCTGACGATTCTATGACAAATCCCTTGCGACTTCCCTCTTAAATCAATTCCACTCCTTCATCAAAAGCCCTTTGTCGCCCCGCCAAACCTAAGACGGTAACAGAGCCCTTGACTACTGCAAGCAGAAAGCTAATCCGTCCGTCAATTAAAAATGACCAAATGACATCATGCCTTCGCTTATCCTTTTAGTCTGCAAACTCCGCGCCAAGTTCACGTTTTCGACGATTTTCTTCAAAAAACCCTAAAATTCAAGCAAAACGAAAAAATCGGCAACAAATCCCCAAACCGCTGTTTTGGCTCAACCTGAGACAACTTGCATCAATTTGAGACAGTCAGAATTCCGATAATTCCCAAGACAGCGTTTTTGCAAACTCCACATTTGCCTCAGAATTGACGGCCGTTTCCAACTGCCCTTTCTGTCAACATAGCTTATTTACCCAAATTTCCGGAACCTAAAATCATGACCGGCAGCAGCTTAAGGACCATTTCCTCCAAGTTTTTCCTCGTGGGCTTTTTCACAATCTCAACGTCCCTGTTTGCTGACCAAATCAAAATCAACGTCTCGCCCCAAGCTGGCACTATCGTGACCTGCCGAACTCAAATTGAGTTCGAGGGGGAAGTTATCGGATTGCCAGCCACGTCTGAAGAAACTGCTCCAACAATCGAGTTGCGTGTCCAAGCCCTCCATAATTTCGATCAAATTCACGTTGACCGCCAAAACGCTCTCAGGAAGTACGGAGATGCTCATGCACAAATCTCGCTCGATAAACGAGAATCGAAATCGACACTGACCTCGTCGAACCAACAAATCATCGTTCGCCGCAGCAAACCTGGCTTCGGGCGCCCCATTCAGTACTTTGCGCTTGGTAGCAACCTAACTCAGACCGAATTGGAACTATTGCTGATCCCCTGCGACCTCCTCGCCGTAGCAGAAGTACTTCAAAAAGATTCCGCCAAAATCAGTGATCAATGGGCACCCACCGACCAAGCGGCTCAAGCTCTATTTTCCCTCGATCACGTCAGTGAAAACAAACTGACCTTGTCACTCAAAGAGGTTTCCGCGCAAAAAGCCGCGAAATTGTTCATCACCGGCGAAGTTCGCGGCGAAGTCGATGGCTGTCAGACTAACATCCGGATTTCAGCCGTGGCCCTCGTCGATCTGAACAGTTCGACGCTCAAAGCCTTCCGCGCCAACATCGCTGAAAACCGCCAACCGTCCCAGCTCGCCCCCGGCTTTAATGGAACGGTAAAAGTCGACGTGACCTCGGCAATCAAGGGGAACCGCGATTTGGACGATCAGGTCGCGCGACAAGTCTCCGCGAAAATCAATGAACAACAAAGCTCAAAATTGTTGTGGAACTCCGATAGCGAATTTGAATTGGTCTACGATCCTCAATGGCGATTGATTTTGTCCGACTCGGACGTCGTCCTCATGCGGTACGCCGACCAAGGCAACGTTTTGGCACAATGCAACATCATGAGCCTCCCCAAACGCCCAGAAAACTCACCACTTTCGCTCGAGGAATTCCAAGCCCAATTGACCAAAAACGTGATTGGGAATTCGCAAGCGAAAATCCAACACGCCGAATCGATCACAACAGCCAACGGCCTTACCGCAATGCAGGTCAACGTTGCCGGAATCCAAGACGAAATCCCTATCACTTGGCTGTACTACCACCTATCCGACCCATCCGGGCGATGTGTGGCTCTGGTGTTCATCGCCGAGGATGCCGTGATCCCCGTCTTGAAAAACGCCGACTTGAAACTGGTCGAGTCGATCCGCTTCGTGAACAAAGAACGCAAGGCAGAGACCGGTCAGCCCGCACGACGTTAAGCCTTAATTTCAACTGGCTCGCCAATCGGTTGTTCTGGCTCTTGATGCAAGCCAATGACGGCCAGTCCCATTAAACAAGCCAAAACCGACAGCAACAGAATGTTGCTCAACAAACAGATTCCGCAACAGGTCAAAATGGCCAGCCAAGACGCCAACCGTTGCGGCATCGCCCACAAAAAGGCACAGCTAAACTCCGCGCAAATCACAAACCGCGTGTACCAACACGAAATCGCCAATAACGACTCATCACTGAATTGTTCTCGCAACAAGTTGAAAACCCAAAAATCCCGGTTCGCGAAATAGATGTTGTAAAAAACCTCTCCCGACCAATATCCCGGTGTCAACTTCCCCATCGCGCCACCCAAAAAAACGGCCGATAGAATCAAGTGAGCGATAAAGGCCCCTTTTTCTAGCAGCGTTTGTTGGTCATCGCGACCAATTCTGGACGTGAACCACAACGACCAAACCGCCGACCAAAAACAGGTTAAAAAGGTGACGTCGTTGTACGAATGCTGGTGAATACACTGCAAATACAAACTCATCGCCAATAGCAAACTGCAATAAAACGCAGTTCGATGAGATGCCGAAAACAGGCTGACAAGGCAACTGATCACGGCCAGTGAATAGGCCCCGAGCGAAACATAACCACTGCTCAACCAGCCCGGAAAAAACTCATCCCTTAACGGATACTCGAAATAAATCGAAAAGGCCAGCACGAAGTAGCTGATTTTCCAAAGCAAGGACACCAGGATCGCCGCGATCACGATGCGGTTGAGGATCATCGGGGTCGACAATCGTTCACAGGACTTGGCAAAGGTAGGTTCCTCTCTGAGCCCACCTCCCGCAACGGCAATGCTCATCCTAGTCCCCCCAAACCCGCCGAATTACGAGCGAATTGTCGGGCCCTTTTTCGACATGCCAACGAGTGGCCAATACTTGATCCTGAAACCGGGACTCCAACAACACTTCGGCCTGATTCCGTTCGCGATAGAAACGATATCTGGCATCAAATGAAGTCAACATGCGGGTGGGAAAATGATTGGTGGTCCCCGCCTCAACACACCGCATGCTGATCTCGTCGTCGCCGACTCGAATCGGTTCGTTAAGCCAGTAACGATTCTCCATGTTGTACATCGCAGGTACCACCTGCAGACCACACCAAGCTAAAAACGATGGAGACTGCAAATGAAACCTCATCAACGTCGCCTGTTGAATACTGCGGTTCACCGGCAACAAGACCAACCACACCGCAATGGCCAGAATTAATCCCAGAACCATCGCAGCCGACAAGTCATCGGTCCGCACAATACTTCTTAAAAATCGAACGAGTCTCATATCACCTAATATCGACGCTGGCGGCTAAGACGACTTCCCGCGAGTCCGCAAGGCCGCTTAATCGACTCAATCTCCGTTAACAACACGTCATCACCCGCAAATTCCCCATAAACCAATCTCCACGACAGGATGTCGTTGCAGAATTTCGGTTCCTGAAGGAAAATGAATCTCACTCGTGTGTCCCCTTTTCCTACGATCTCCATAAACATTTCGTCAACATGCCCAAAGTCGCCGTGATCATGGCTTGCTATAACGCACGCCCCTACCTTCCCGATGCGATCGAATCGGTGCTGAATCAGACCTATACCGATTTTGAGTTGGTGATTGTCGATGATGGTTCCAGCGATGGCTCAAAAGACTACGTCGAACAACTTGCTGCAAAAGACCGACGAATTCGCTTTGATTGTCAAGCGAATCAAGGACAAGCGGCAGCGGCGAATCGGGCTATTGCCATCTCGGAATCAGAGTACCTTGTTCGGATGGACGCCGACGACGTGACGATGCCGGATCGTTTGGAAAAGCAGGTCGCCTTCATGGACGCTCACTACGAGGTCGGTTTGTCCGGCGGCCAAATGCGTCGCTTAGGAACTCGCAAGCGAGGGCTCGTCTCTAATTTGCCGCTTGACCATGACTCCATCGTTAGTGGCCTTCTAAAAAATCGCCATACAATGAGCAATGGCACCACAATCCTGCGCCGTAAAATGTTTCAGCAGGTCGGAGGTTACTGGCAGCACACAATTTCCGAGGATTGGGATTTGTTTTTAAGAATTGCGGAAGTCTCTCGTTTGGCCAACCAAAGCGATTGTTTTCTGGATTATCGCCTGCATACCCAAAGCGTCAACGGCAGACGGATCGTCGAAGCACAGTTGTATAACGAATACGCCGCCGCGCTGTACTTGCTCCGCCAAGCGGGAAAACCAGAAATTTCATTTGAGGAATTTTTACAAAACCACCGCAGCCAACATTGGCTACGAGGCCCGATCTTCAAACTCGACGCCTTGTCGATTGGTCAATATCGTGAGGCGGTGGCCGAAATCTATAGTGGACAACCCTTGAGGGGCTACTCGCGATTGGGACTTGCGATGCTGATGTCCCCCGCCCGAACGGCTCGCCGCGTGATCAATATCGTCTCCAAAAACAAAGATACTTGACCCGCCTCGCATCCCTTTTCCCAACGGACGATTCTCAGCGCAAAAAATGCCGAGCGTCGTCGAGTCGGTCTCGTCCGCTTGAGAAGCAGTCCCCTTTTCTGTTAGGCTGAACAGCCTTGAAAAAGATTCACCAAACTACGATTGTCCGATTTTAAATCAAGGAAACTTCATGCAAGGCATCTACGAAAAAGTCCAAGAGACTGTCGCATTCATTCGCAAACAATGGGATCATACTCCAAAAGCAGGAATCATTCTGGGGACGGGGCTCGGCCCCCTGGTCGAGCAAATTAAAGTCGATGTCGCTTTGGATTACGGCGACGTGCCGAACTTCGCCAAATCGACGGCCCTCAGCCATCGCGGACGCCTTGTTTGCGGCCATTTAAATGGGCTCCCTGTCCTGGCCATGGAGGGGCGGCAACACATGTATGAAGGCTACTCTCTCCAAGAAATCACCCTCCCCGTCCGCGTCATGCGAGCGATGGGATCTGACTTGCTGGTCGTCTCGAACGCTTGCGGTGGCATGAACCCCTACTATCGGTGCGGCGACATCATGCTGATCGACGATCACATCAATCTCATGGGGGACAACCCCTTGATTGGCATTAACGACGATCGCTTGGGGCCTCGATTTCCCGACATGAGTCAACCCTACTGCCACAAACTGATCGACCGCGCCCTGAGTGTCGCTCGAGCCAACGACATTGTGGCTCACAAGGGGGTCTTTGTAGCGGTCGCTGGACCCAATCTCGAAACGCGAGCCGAATATCGCTTCTTGAGAACGATCGGGGCCGATGTGGTTGGCATGTCAACCGTCCCCGAAGTCGTCGTCGCCGTTCACGCGGGGATGCGAGTCGTCGGGTTTTCGATCATCACCGACATGTGCTTCCCCGACTCCCTGCAACCAGCCGACCCCCATGAGATCGTCAAAATTGCCAACGCTGCCGCGCCCAACCTGACGAAACTGGTCATGGGAGTTCTGGAAGGCGAAAAGTAATCCCTCACGAATGACCTATATGAACCCTGATCAGTCCAGCAGTGACGACCAACGTGTTGCGGCCAGTTCCGATTGGATCGCCGCACGCTGGAACAAAAAACCGCGAGTTGCTATCGTCTTGGGAACGGGGGCCGGTGACGTTGCCAAAGCCATTAGTGCTGAGCACGTTTTTCATTATCTTGAGATTCCAGAATTCCCGCTCAGCACCGCGATTGGCCATTCCGGGACACTCGTCTGCGGAACGTTAGCTGGGGTTCCCGTCGTGGCGATGAAGGGCCGGTTTCACCTTTACGAAGGCTACTCGGTTCAACGAGCAACTCACGGAATCCGCGTGATGCATCGACTGGGGGCTCGGACCTTGATCGTCACCAATGCCGCCGGAGGAATTAACCCCCAATTTGTCAGCGGCGATGTGATGCTGATCTCCAGCCACCTCGACCTCATGTTCCGCCCAGCTCAACCACGGCAAGTTTGGAATTTCGAACGTGTCCCCTCTCGCCGCAGCGATCAGGCCTACGACCTTGAACTGATGGCAGAGGCCGAACGTTGTGCCCGCGAGGCTGATTTTCCGCTTTATCGCGGTGTTTATGCCGGGATGTTGGGGCCGCAATACGAAACACGAGCTGAATACCGGGCTTTGCGAAAGCTGGGAGGGGATGCGGTCGGCATGTCGACGATCCCCGAAGTCTGCGTCGCCAACGAACTTGAGATGCGAGTCCTCGGCCTTTCGGTCATCGCCAACGTCGCTGACCCCGACGCTTTGGCTCCGACCTCTGGAGAAGAAGTGATCGAATTCGCCGATATCGCGAAACCCAAGCTCAAGCGACTCGTGGAAAACGTTGTGCAATTTGCTAGCAATCCCAGCTTGGGGTAGCCTCAAAATCCGTGTTGGGATTATAAAAGTCGTCCCCTTCTCTCACAAGACTTTTGTCAAGGACGGCGAGCATGATTTTGAAGATTGCGACTTTGGTGGCCTTAATTATTTCAGCCTCAGCCAATGCATTGGCTCAATCTGCAACACAATCTCAACCATCTCAAACCGAAGGTCTCCGCCCTGCCGCCACCAATCAGGATCAACTCCGTGGCGACATCGGTCAACCCGAAGGTATACCGGTCACTCCCCAACTCCCTGAAGGGTTCCCATTAGCCCCCGACCATCAAAAATACATCGAGCAACTTCTCGAAGCTTGGGAAAAAAGTAGTGGTCAGATCAAACGTTGTGTCGTCGATTTTCAACGAATCGAATACAACCCAGAGCTTTGCAATTACCGCGACCCACGCACAGGAGCACTGGCGGGCTGCACCGTGATCCAAGGCGAAATTCGCTTCCAGGCTCCTGACAAGGCGAGTTACGAAGCCGACAAGATTTGGGACTTCGGCGATCCTCCCGAACGCGAAGGCGGGAACCCTCAATACAAACAACGGACCGACGCCGATCTGTCCCGCGAAAAATGGATTTGCGACGGCGAGGCGACTTATGAATTCGATTTTCAAAACAAACGACTCTACGAGCAACGCATCCCGTCCGAGTATCGCGGCGAGGGACTTGTCAACAGTCCGCTCCCCTTCGTATTTGGTGCCAAAAAAGATGTCTTGCTCAATCGCTACTGGATCAAGGTCATCACGCCTCGCGATGTTACCGATGCGTACTGGCTCGAAATTTACCCCAAACGAGCCTCCGATGCGAAGGAATATCAGAAAATTCAATTAGTGATCAGCCAACAAGACTTTCTCCCTAGCTCGATGCACATTTTTTCCGTCAATTATCACGAAGCCAACAATCCGGTCAGTCGCTATATTGAATTTGGCAATCGGCGGGTGAATGGACAATTATCGGGGGTCTCGGCCTTTTTGAACATGTTCATCCGTCCCAAAGCCCCCCTGGGCTGGGAAACCATCGACCGCACCCTCCCCACCGTAGGCTCTCAACAAACCTCCGAACGCCCCGACGGTCCCGGTAATCTCCGCAACCGGTAGACTATCTTTGCTACAATGCAATCTTGGCAATACTCCGATCGATTATTTTGATTGGACTCGTTGAGCCATGATCGAGAATTGTGCTCGTGGCTGCCATTTCGCATCCTGGCCGCAGCACGCAACTTAGAAAGGTATTCTATGAATCCGTCTTGTTTCATTCGGTTGTCTCCGGTGGCTGGTGGTTCCAGACTCAAATCTATACATGTCGGCAACTCGATCCGGAACATGCTTGTTTGCGTGATTTTCGTTTGCTGGAGTGCTTCGACTTGCGTCGCTGACGATTGGCCGAGGTTCAGAGGTCCTGATGGGTCTGGAGTAGCGGCTGCATCGGAATCGATCCCCGCGACTTGGTCCCCTAACGCAAACCTTGGTTGGAAACTTGAACTTCCAGGCCCCGGAGCGTCCAGCCCCATCATCGTTAATGGAAAAGTTTTCGTTACCTGTTACTCCGGCTACGGGCTGACCCTAGAAAACCCTGGCGACATGTCGAACTTGATGCGGCACTTGATTTGCACCGATCTGAAGACCGGCGAAAAAATTTGGCAACAAGATTTCCCAGCTGTCCTGCCTGAAGACCCATTCAGTGGTGCCGGTGTTCCCGCCCACGGCTACGCCTCACACACTCCTGTCTCCGATGGCAAACACGTCATCGCGTTCTTTGGCAAAAGTGGCGTGTTCGCCTTCGACATGGATGGCAACAAACTTTGGCACGCCGAGGTGGGCACCGAGTCCGACCCGGCTCGCTGGGGTTCTTCCTCCAGCCCCATCATTTACAACGACCTAGTCATTGTTACAGCTTCCTGTGAAAGTCAGTCCATCATCGGACTCGACTTGGCAACCGGCGAAGTCCGCTGGCGCCAAGAGGCCAAAGGACTTGACAACATGTGGGGAACACCGGCTCTCGTCCAAGTCGATGATGATCGGACCGACTTGGTGATGTGCGTGGCCAAAGAACTCTGGGGCATGGACCCAGACACCGGAAAACTCCGCTGGTTTGCCGAAGCGACCGGAGCCGAAAACTCTTACGCCAGCGTCGTGCTGGATGGCAAACGGGTTTTCGCCGTTACAAGTCGCGGGGGCGGCAGCATCGCTATCGATGTTGGCGGCACCGGAGACGTGACACAAACCAACACCGTCTGGACAGGACGTGACACAGCCAGTTTTGCCTCCCCCGTTCGGCACAACTCGCGACTTTATTCGGTGGCGGGAGGGATCGTCACGGTGATCGACGCCGAGTCCGGCGAACAGCTTCAGCGAATGCGACTTAAGGCCGCTCAGCCAACTGGCGGGCGTTTTGGCTCACTGGATTATCCGTCTCCCATCGTCGTCGGCGATCACTTGTACTACCTCAATGGAAGCGGGCAAATGTACGTCTTCGACCTCAGCGGCGAACAGTTGCAGCAAGTCGCTTTGAATACCGTCTCCAGCGAACAAGAGTTCTTCGCGGGCACTCCCGCCGTCGCTGACAATCGTTTGGTAATGCGAAGCGCCAAGCATTTGTACTGCGTGGTAGACAAAGGCGAAACCGTTGCCCAAGATACCGACAAACTCGCAAAGGCCGACGACCCTGTCGAAGATCCTGCAGCCGGGCGAGGCCAAGGGGGAGGAGGCCGTCAAGGCGGCGGCCAACGACTCGATCCTGAAGCAATGTTTACTCAACTTGATCGCAATCAAGACGGCAAAATCACCGAAGACGAATTGGAGGGGAATCCCATGGCGGAACGCTTAAAAACCCTGGACAAAGACGACGACAAAGCGATCTCAAAAGAAGAGTTCATGTCGGGCATCACTACCCTCTTCAGTCGCCCTGGTGGCGGAGGTCGCGGTGGCCCTGGCGGTCAGGGAGATGCCCAACCCAAACCCGACCGACCCCAACGACCTGCGATGATCGATGGCAAATAGTCGTGGCATGGGTTACGCATAAGCTGTAGTCTAATTAGTTTATGGTTACGACGCTGCGCGTGATAGCACTTTGTAGTCGTATGAGATTCACCGCAATCATCCAAAAGATGCCGCATAAGCGAGTTGCTAAATTCGCGAATTTTTGGCCTTGATTCAAATCGCGAATTTCGGGAAAAGGGGGCCTTGTTAAGGGAGTGACCCGTAGTCTTTATCGTCAGGGAAGACGATGCCGGTTGAGCAAATTCGCTTAAAAATCTGGATTATTACCCTCCTGCTCGGTGGGCTGGGCTGGAATTTCGCCGCCAAGCCGGTGTTTTCCCAAAACCAATTCGTCCGCCCCCAAGTCGCACGCGAACTCGGAAATCCAGAGCCAATTCGCTCTCCGCATTTTGGCCCGCTTTCCCAAACGAGCCGGGCCACACCCGCGAACCAGCCAGCGATCGAAGACGAAAACGTCAAGGTTGCCAGCTACGTCGAAACCTCTCGTGCTCCCAATCCAGGAGCAATTCAAAAACAACCTGCTGCTTGGGAAACGCTGTCCGGAAAACTTGGGCAACAATTCTCAAATATGGACTGGCAGCGGATGGTAGCCAGCCTAGCGATTGTTATCGGCGGCTATCTTGCTCTGATTTGGATGTTGCGACTTGCCAGCCCCGAACAATCACGACGAAAACTCCCTACGGAAGTCGTCAACATCGTCGGCCAAACTCCGTTCGGACCGCAACGGCAACTGCAATTGGTGCGTTTGGGAAGCAAGTTAGTATTGCTCCTCGTCGGCCCCCAAGGAACACAACCGATCGGCGAAGTCACGGACCCCAACGAAGTCGAACATCTGGTCTGCCTATGCGACCCCAAGGCCCGACGACAAGCGGCACGCCAGGGCTACACAAGAAAACCAGAAACCAATCAACCTAACCCGTCGATGGAGGAGTTCGTGCGAGCCTTGCAAAAGGCCCTCGCCAAATCGGGAGGGGTCACGGAATATGAAGCGTAAGGCATTTTTCATCGTCAACAATCGTCGCAAATCCTACCGCCTGTTGCATCATCTGTCTGTCTTCTTGTTGATTGCATTCGTCGCCGGTTGGGCGGGATTCAACTCAAGCCTCGCAAACGGACAAGACATCATCGCCAATCAACCGGGCCGCGTCACCGATTTCAACTCACATCAAACCCACTCCCATAGCCAACCCAATTCAAGTCTTCCACCGACAAGCACGGGCCGAACCCCAATTCCGGGAACCAGCGGTGGTGCGAGCGCAGATTGGTTGAGTGACGAATTGATTACCCACCAGCTCGCCAACCAAGCGAAAACTCTCGCCGAGTCCGAAGAAGGTACCAAATCCACACTCCGCGCGGCGATTACCGTGGCACTCGTGGGACTAGCCCCGGTCGTGCTGCTCATGACGACCTGTTACATCAGGCTGTTTGTCGTGCTGGGGTTGCTGCGTCAAGCGTTAGGCGTGACTCAACTCCCATCCAATCAAATGCTGACCGTCCTCAGTTTCTTCGTGACCATCTTGGTGATGTCGCCAGTATGGCTGGAGATCAAAACAACGGCAATTGATCCGGCGACTGCGGAAAATGGAACAATCGACTGGCAGTTCGCTTTTGAACAGGGCTTGCCCCCCATCAAGCGATTTATGACAAATCAAATTGAGGCGACGGGAAACCGTGCGGCTCTTGAAGTTTTTTACCAGCATCAACATCAACGGCAAAGTTCGTCCGGTGTGGAAGTCGTGTTGCCGGAAAACCTAGACGAGTTACCCGTGCACTTAGTGTTGCCTGCGTTTTTGATCAGCGAGTTGAAGGTTGCCTTTCTGTTGGGCTTTCAAATTTTTCTTCCGTTTCTGATTTTGGATTTGGTCGTGTCGACCCTGACGGTTTCGATGGGGATGGTGATGCTGCCGCCGACAATGGTCAGTCTGCCACTCAAACTGATTTTGTTCGTGATGGTGGACGGCTGGAATCTCGTGGTGGGGATGTTGTTGCAAAGTTTCGGGACAGTGTTTTGACGAACGATCTCTGTACGGGGAACCAGATATGAATCCACAAGATGCCGTTGATTTGGGGCGTGACGCCTTACTTTCGGGTTTTTTTTCAATCGTGCCGTTGTTGCTCATCGGATTGGGAATCGCCCTGTTGATTGGAATCATTCAATCGATGTTTCAAATCCAAGAGACTTCCGTCGCTGTGATTCCTAAACTGTTGTTGATGCTGCTCGTCTTAGTTCTGTTATTGCCGTGGCTCTCGGAGCGAATGGTCGATTTGGGGCGCAGTCATTTTCAGTCGCCACTGCTGATCGGTGGAATGCTGGATAAGGAGTAGCGGTGGAGATTCTGTCGGGTCACTTGTTGATCGCCGTGCGAGTCCTCAGCGTGATGTTGGTGGCTCCACTGATTGCCAGCCAACTTTTGCCGTGGGTCTACCGAGGTTTAATTGCCGCGACGGTCACGCTGGCCGTGACACTGACTAGTCCCGTCCCTGAGATTTCGATCTCTTCGGAGAATTTTGGGCGACTCCTAATAAGCGAGGCTCTCCTGGGGCTGTTTATTGGTGGAGGGATTGCTCTTCTCCTGTCGGCAACTGGGTTGGTTGGAACAGTCCTTGCCCAGATGGTTGGCCTCCAATGGAATCGCGGCGGGGAAGAATCTGGCGACGAACAAGAGCCCACTGCCAAATTGCTCTGGGGCGTTTCGATTGCGATCTATTTGTTGGCTCAAGGACCCGAACGACTAATTCTGGCGGTCAGCGATTCGTTCCAAGCAATACCCGTCGGCAGTGAAATTCTAGGGGCGAACAATGTTGGGGCTCTTACGGAGTTATTAAGCCAAACGGCGTGGCTGGCCGTGCGTGGGGTCGGGCCTGCGGTTGCCGCCTATTTGATCGGCGTGCTGTTCGTGGGAGCGTTGGGAAGAGTCCTGCCGCAATTTAATCTGTTTTTCTCGGGTTTGAATCTCAACATGGTTTTATTCTGGGGAGCCCTGCTGCTGACACTCAGCGGGGGTGCCTGGATCATGCACGACGAAATCATGGTCTGGCTTGGGAACGTCCATCAAGTCTTGGTCGCTGCGAATCGCGAAGGATAAACGACGATGGCGGACGAATCTGATCGTGGTAGTGCCAATCATGAACCTAGTGCCAATCGCTTGCAGCGGGCCATTGAGCATGGGATGGTCCCCTACAGCGCGCAACTGGCGGCGTCGCTACAGTGGCTCGGTGGGGTTTTGGCGTTGCTCATTTTAGTCGGTTGGACGGCTCAAAGTCTGGGAGATGTTACGATTGAGCAATGGGGAGGAGCAGCCCTGGAGCCGTTTGCCTATCAAGGCTGGCTAAGTGGTGCGGCGGTCAAGTTGTTGGTAATGGTCGCCTTGTTTTTAGCCGTTCAATTTCTGATCGCGATCGGAACACATGGTTTGCAAAAGGGGTTCAAGATTCTCCAACGACAACACTTTGACTTGTATCAAATGATGCCCTTTGGCCGAAAACAGCAAACAGGTTGGGGAGAGCGATTTTGGGTTTGGGGCCTTCGCACGATGCAGTTGCTGATCGTTTTGGCGATGACCTATTTCTATCTACGGCATTCCGGTTGGAAAATTGTTCAGTTGTGGGGAGCGTCGGGGGAAGACTTTCCTCGCCTGATCCAAGAAATTGTCTTGCAGTTCGGCATGTTGATCGGGGGAAGTTTGTTGGCCGTTTCGCTGATCGATTACGGATGGCAGTGGTATGCCCATCGGCTGCGATTGCGGATGACCGATGCTGAATTGCGTGAAGAGAATCGTGTCGAGGAAGGCAATCCCCACGTCCGCACCCATCGCCAAAATCGTCAACGCGAATTAGCCCGCAGGCGGTAAGTTGAAAGATCGTTAATTTTTTGGCGATTCATTCTTGGGCTTAACTTTGTGAGGGAACCTTTTCACGGAGTGAAAAGCTACGATCGGGGTAGGGAGAGTCAACTGACTCCCCCTCCCGCCGAACCGTACGTGCGGTTTTCCCGCATACGGCTCTCCACTTGGTAGTTCTCGATAGTTTGGACGAACTGAGCATGAGCCTGCACCAGGCTGTAGAGCCCAAGCTCAGAGAAGTAGCGGTTTGGCCAGCGGCATGTACGAGGTTGTCGGTCGGGATTGGTGCGGTGGCGTTTCAGAAGGATTCGTCGCAGACGACTGCGGAGCCAACTGTCATAGTCACCGTAGACATTCCAGAAACAATGGCGAAAGTAGTGAAACCAGCCGCGCATCATCTGATTCAATTGCTTGACGATATCCTCAAGCGAATCGCCAGATGTGCGTGGAGTTAACTCGCGGACACGATCCATGAATTTCTGTTGGCTTTTGGCTCGCGGAAACCGGAACCGGCCCCGAAATACATAACCCAGAAATGCAAAGCTTTGGTCGCGACTATCGACAATCTGGGTCTTGTCCGGATGCAGGGTCAAGCCTGCTTCGCGAACCCATTGCTGGACGACTGCCAAAGCTTGTTCCGCTTCAGCTTGCGTCTTGCAGAGGATCACGAAGTCATCCGCATAGCGTACCATCTCATAGCCCTGTTCGGCCATGTGATGATCCAGCGGATTGAGATACAGGTTGGATAGCATCGGGGAGAGAACCGCGCCTTGCGGGACGCCCGTTTCCGGTGTCCAGCGGCTCAGTTCTGAAACCACTTCTTGATCGAGGTACATCTTGATCAGTCGCAGGACTGCATGATCCGAAACTTTCTGCTTCACCAACGCGAGCAGTCGGTCTTTGGGGATCGTATCGAAGTAGCCTTTCAAGTCGGCATCTACCACGAAGACGTTGCCCTCTTCGAGTAATTGCTCGACGCAACGAAGTGCGCCATGACAGCCTCTGCCTCGGCGGAAGCCAAAGCTGCGAGGATGAAAGGTGTGATCAAAGATCGGTTCCAAGACATCCAGTAACGCGGTTTGAACCACTCGGTCGCGAACGGTAGGAATACCCAACGGGCGGGTTTCCTTCGTTCCCGGCTTGGGAATCTCCACCCGGCGTACAGGCTGCGGCCGATAGGTTCCGGCTTTCAGTTCCTGTTGCAGTTTGGTGATCTCGGCCAGAAGTTCGTCGTCGAGTTGTTCTACCGTTTGTCGGTCTACTCCAGCGGCTCCTTGATTGGTAATGACCTTCGAGGCCGCCCATCTCAAGTTTCGCTCACTGAAGACTTTATCGTACAGCGTGTGCCATTTGCCTCCTCTCACTTTGTTTGCCAAAAGTGTCTTCAACATGCTTTCTGTCCAAACCATCGACGATGCCCATTGGTCAATGCTCAATGGTTCCGTAGCCGGAGTAGCCCCGAAAGGCACTGTGACTTGCGACGGTTTAAGGTCTTTGGATTGTTTGGTCATACTTGCATCTACCTTGCTGCCGCCCTTGGCTCCACCGCGTTTTGCTGCACGGCTTCACGGCTACTATGGCGGCTCTGACTGCTGTTCCTGGTGCTTATCTTCTCGCTACATTGACGATCAGTCTTTTCGATACCAAGCTGCCTGTTCGTCGCACAGCTTGACCTGGAGTTGGTCGCCCAGTATCTCCGGCTGGGATTGATCACGAGAATCGACCCTGGCCAAGAACAGCTCTCCCTTCTTATCGCGTTTAACCTTCCTTCCATTCCGCACTCAACCACCGCATTGCCATTTCCAAACTTCAGCATCAGCGCGTTACTGCACCCAAAGTTCGTTCGCTGTGTCTATCCTGCGGAAAAGTCGATACAAAGGACTACAGGACGGTTCGTCGCACAGCGAAGGGTTCGGACTTTGCCAGCTTCCTCCCCGACAGGCTTGGCCGAATCAGTTTCACTTTCGTTACGGACTGGAATTTCTCCTCAGGTTGCTCCTCACCCTCCCTCGCGGGAACGCAATTACCACTTTCGAATACAGGGCGGTAACGTTACCCTGGTCAGGACTTTCACCCGACTGATTAAACGCCTTCAAAGGCGCACTAACCGTTCACTCCGTGAACGGAAATCATTGACCCAAATCTCGAAGCAAGCAGATTTCGATACTTTACCGATCTTCCGCTGAATAGCCAAAGTTCTTCAAATATTCCCGCCAATGCTCGTTGATTGACCGCTGAAGCTCCGGAGAACGCGATGGAGTTGAAGGTTTGACATCGGAACGTTCAGAAAAATAACTCCGAATCTTCGACTCCATCTCCTCGAATCCGTTTAGCGAAAACGTCTCATACACGTGTCGTGTCGTCGCGACGGGATCGGCAATCAAATCTTCAAAACGCACCTCAATTAAGTCCCCACTCGGAATCTGATCTCGCTCCAAAAAATAGCGGCGGTACATCGATTTCTGCCGCTGATGAATGTACCCAAAAATTTTCTCATCTGAATAACGAGGAAGCTGGAAGCCCTGCGTGTCGTCCAGAGTCCGCCAGAGCCGTGCGGTCGATGGAACGATACGGGATGGATCACGACTAATATGAACAAATTTCGCACCAGGAAACCGCTGAGCTAGATCCTTAATCCGAGCGGTATGCGGCGGCGACTTGAGGACCAAGCGTTTTTGATATCGCAATGTCAGGATTTTGAAGAAACGTTCGAGGTTATCAATGGTTCGAATCCGATCGTTCTCACTTGGTTCAAGTTCCGCTGCGAAGCGATCGTTGGGAAATGCGATTTCGCGATACATCGTCGGAGCGTTGAGCGAGACGAGCGCAAAGTCATCTTCTTGAGGACTACTGGCTCCGAGCGACATCCCGTCCATCGGTCGCTTCCCCGGCAACAGCAAATAAACCACCGGATAAAAAATCCGCCGCGACACGAGCAGGTGATTCGGCGTGAATGAATCAAAGTTATTGGGAAAACTAAATTGATCGTCTAGGGTCAAAAGTTCATGCAGCAGTGTCGTCCCACTCCGCCAATGTCCGATGATGAAAATGGGAGGGGCGACCAGTTCCGTTCGCTCGATTCTTCGGCCGTAAATGACCTGCTGAGTCAGGCTCAACAACGAATTGACGGTACTAACTCCGGCCCCCAACAAAAACATCGGCCACTTAATGGGGTGAATACGAAATCGATGTTGGGCCAGGAGTCCCAAATAAGGCCCCAAGTTCATCCCATTCCAAAATCTCGGAGACCAGGGGGGATACCAGTTTTGATTTGCTCGGGACATTTAATTTAGCCGGCTTGTTTTAAAATTCGCCCCTGTGGCGTTCGCAAATCGAAAAGGCCAAAAATTTCGTCTTGGGTCATCGTCATTTGTTGAGGCAGCTCGTGATCGGACAAAATTTCTCGGAACAATTGCCGTTTGGCCTCCAACACGTCGTGGATTCTCTGCTCGATGGTCTCGGTCGAAATCATACGGCTGACCGTGACACTTCCGGCGGCACCGATACGATGAGCACGATTGATCGCTTGATCTTCGATGGCGGGATTCCACCAGCGATCAAACAAGAACACGTAGCGGCAAAACTGCAGGTTTAAACCCACGCTCCCGGCTCCATAACTCATCAAGATCACATGCCGTTTCGGATTTTCCTTGAATTCGGATAAGACTCCATCCCGTTTGTTCGACGGAACTTTTCCATGGTAGGCCAGCGGATTGAAGCGTTCAAGGCGCTTGGCAATTTTGTCAAGAGTCCCCACCCACTGGCTGAAAACAATCGCCTTTTGACCGCTGGCCGCGACTTCTTCGAGGTCGGCCTCGAGGCGCTCCATCTTGCTGCTGGAATCGGTGGCCGGATCGAAATTGCAAATTTGCTTGAGTCGCAGAACAAGTTCAAAGACATGCGTGACTTGAGCGTGATCCCCCATCTCACTCAAGCGAATGATTCCGTCTTTCTCTGCTTGGGAGTAAGTTTCCCACTGCTCCGGCGATAAATCCAAATGGTCATCACGAATCAGCTTCGGCGGCATATCAGTCATCACCACATCCTTCGTGCGGCGGATGATATGGTCTTTGACCTCATCGCGAATTTGGCGAACCGTCATGTGTGGGCCAATCAAGTTTGGTGACACAAACTCAAAAATCCCGATCAAATCGTCGATTGAGTTTTCGATTGGGGTACCCGTCAACGCCCAACTTCGATCCCGGCTAATGCGGCGGACCACTTGGCTGGTGGCGTTGCCCTGGTTTTTGACTCGTTGAGCTTCGTCCAGGATCACGAGATCGAAATCAACATCGGCTTCCTCGGTAAAGAATTGCTGGTCGCGTGTCAGCAGTTCATAATTGGCGATCTTCACGGGTGCCTGTTCCGATTTCCACAACCACTCTCGCTGTCCTTGCGAACCGGCCACCGGGACAACCGTCAATTCTGGAGCCCACTGCTTGAACTCTCGCAGCCAATTCGTGACGAGCGGTTTGGGGCAAATCAGCAGGACTTTGCGAGCTTGGCCGCTGCGGATCAACATCCGCACCGCCGTGATCGCTTGCATGGTTTTCCCCAACCCCATCTCGTCGGCCAAAATCGCCGAACGACGGGTGAACATAAACGAGATTCCCGCAAACTGATAGTTGAATGGTTCGAAGGGAAACTCGAGCGTGCTGTCTTGCAGTAAATACTCCAGGGGCGGCTGTAGCAAAAAGTACAACCGATCACTAAGTTTAACAACGTCCTTCGGCGGGCGCAGGCGAGTGTGCTGCTTGGGGCGGCGAGGTTTGGCATTCGGCAGAGTTGGCGGTTGAGCGATTGCATCGCGGGCTGTTCCCGGTTTAGCGGCCGGTTTGGCGGAAATGGATCGCGTCCCTAAAAACGGAGTCCCCTCACCAAAGGAAAACGAAAAGACCTTGGGCTTACGCCCCTTGATCGATGCGGAAAGGACGGTCGGTCGCTCGGATGGTTCAAAATCCAATTGCCGAACCGCCAAATTTAATGGCTGAGGAATCTCATGGCTCAAATCGCGAATCGTCGGGAGTTCAGCCATCGTGTTTCGACTCGATCTTGTGATGCAACCAGATGTTGAGGGCTTTTAGGAAGCCACGGGGTAAGACGCCTGACACGCCTCGTCTAGCGCCTGAGCAATCCTCTCAAACGGCTCATCGATGGGGACCCGCTGATGAAACGCTCGCAAGATTCCGGAAAGTTCCTCCGGCGTCATCCCGTCGGCTTGCCAAGCCCGAAGTTCCCGTCCATCCAATTCCCATTGATTTGATTGAGGCTCGATCGCTGCCGGATGCACCAATTGAGGTTCAGTATTTTCTCGCGAAGAAACAAAAATTAGATTGCCGCCATCTATATTGAGTTTCGAGAGTTCGGGAGAGTTGGTCAAAACTGCCAGCGGGCTCGCTTTTAATTGTTTGATCAAGGACTCGGCAATTTGTTCGCAGTAAACAAATTCTGACAATGTTTGTCCGAAAAGAATCGCCTGAGTGCGGCTGGGTAATACAGGACTCGTACAGTGAAACTCCATTGGACGACCATTGGCGTTGACTATCAACAATCCACCACACGCACCGAGTTGCTCGTACTCGCGGATGGACAGAAATGCCAAAAGGTGATGAGGGTTCGTTTGCAGATTCGACATGAAGTTGTAGGGGCTATTCCGTTTGTTGCGATTATGGCAATAGGCAAAGCTATTGCGGTGGCTCGTGTTCCAGGAAGTCTCAGTTGGCTCGGCACAATGTTCATGGTGGTTGAGCAATGGGCCTTCGTTTCCCACGCAAACTGCAACCTAGAACCGCCAGCCTGTCCCTCCACGCACAAGTTTTCATGCGGCGACCATCGCTGACTCCTCTGCCATCGGAACTCTCGTGAAGAGACTTTAACGACGGCCCTTGTCAACCATGCCCCGACTGCAATGTCAAGAGTTTCGGGTTGTGGTCATCACGCGGATTAACGAAAATTTTTCTGTCAAGGTTTTTTCGTTGTGCAGGATTTGATCCGCCAAATGAAAAACAGTCAAGAATTCCACGATTGTTGCCGCTCGCTTTTACTCGACACTCCCCAGTTTGGCGTTTATACTGAAGGGAATTCTACGGCATCATTCTTTTTGGGAGTATTTTTCATGGCCCGCGATCCCCAGGATCTTTCCCCTGTTTTCCGCATTGACGTCGCAGCTTCCGGCTCCAGTGAAGCGGGCCTTGGCCGGAGAGCCAAATCGCAAGACTCAGAAGTCGCTGATTTGCTGCGACAACTGATCGTCAGCCAAGAACGCCAAAACGAATTGCTGGAAGATCTGGTTGATCAAATGAACGCCGGTCAACGCCAACGCAATCTCGAATTGAATCAATGGCGGGAAGCAAACCCGTTGCTCGCACGGCGCTGTCGGATGGCTGCTGAAGCCCTGAGCCGTGTTCAAGCAGAATTTTTGGAAAACTTGACGGTTGACGTCAAAGACAACTATGACAACTTAATCGAAGGCGATTTCGCACTCAACGAATTCGTCGATCGCTACGGCCCTCGCTTGGCACATTTGAATGGCGTCTTGCAAGTCCTGGCACAGCTCAGCATGCCCGGCAATAATGCCCAAGTCTGATTGTGGAGCCTGCGGTAGCAGAATCGGATGAACCGCAATGAAAGGCGAAATTGTTTGGACGACGACCTCGGATAAAACGCGACTCCACGGCTTCTTCGTGGAGTCGAGTCGATCGCCAGAAGTCGCCGCTGACGCCGCCATTTTGCTGCATGGCCTCGCCGGAAATTTTTACAGTTCCGGACTGCTTAATCACCTCGCACGACAATTGGTCGATTTGGGCGTACATGTCTTGCTTGGCAACACGCGCGGCCATGACTTCTTAAACCTCACCACTCAAATGGGACGCAGCGTCACTCAAGGCGCCGCGATGGAGGATGTCGCCGACGCTCAGTTCGATGTCTCGGGGTGGGTGCAGTTCCTGGTCGCCGCCGGTCATCAGCGTATTGTGTTGGTCGGACACAGTTTGGGTGCCATCAAGGCCCTATACTCCCAAGCGGTCGCTGCGGATTTACACGTCGTGGGAATTGCCGCGCTAAGTGCCACGCGATTGAATTACGATTGCTTCGTGGCCTCTTCAGCCCGCGAGCAATTTTTGACGGCTTTTCGAGCAGCTCAGAGTTTGGTCGACGCAGGTCGCGGAGCCGAACTTTTTCGCGCCGAGTTTCCATTTCCGACTTGGATGACCGCCGATTCCTACCTGGACAAATACGGACCCCAAAATCGTTTTGATTGGACTGGTTGGATCGGCCAAGTTTCGCAGCCGGTGTTATTAACGTTTGGTACCCGAGAGTTAGAAGAGCATCCCGCCTTCGCAGGACTTGAACCCGTCGCCCGCCAACTAGCCGTTGCGCAAGCAAACTTGCAGATTGAATGCATCCCCCAAGCCGACCATTTCTACGTCGCCTGCTTCGATCCCCTCTGGACCACCATCGAATCCTGGCTCAAAGGACTCGACCCTGAAAGAAATGTTTGGCACCAACGCTAGAACCCTTTCGTAATTTGTTGCCGTTTTTTCGGAATTTGGCCCAGTTTTGCTGTTAATCGTCGAACATCGAGATGCTGGCCGAATCCCAATTCAACATTGTCTGAGCTCTGCAATCATTCCAACCTCTAATTGGACATCGCCTTTACGTTCGCCCCGCTACGCACTTGACCATTCTAAATAAAGCGAACGCCACCAAGTGTCCATTCGTATAGGGCGACTGCGAATCGGTGTTGCGATAACTTGAGCTTATGGTTTGGATTTGAGTACGAGTGCTTGGAAGAATTTTTCTTGTGGAAAAACGTGGGGGGAAGCCGCGTGGCGGAGAATTATTTCGCCATTTTTTCAACTGCCCTGATTGACAACCGCTTTTCCCGCGTACAAAAATTGAAGCACGCTTTCCGAAAAACCCTCCAAAGTCAATAAAAACGAGGATGCTGCGATGAAACGGTTTAACTTGCTCCGTGGTTTTGGTTCCCAACATGCAGTTACCGGCGCGGGGAACGCGGATCAAGTCAACGGCAGTACATCGTTCGGTGGCGGGGGGGGGCGCACAAGGCCAGGGAGCAGGAGCGACGACGGGCGAGAGCGACTCGAAAACTCGCCATTCGACTCGAAGCCCTCGAATACTCGATCCTCGAACAACGAGCGCTCCTAAACGCCGTCCCTTTCGGAATCCCTGACCCGCATTTTGTCACCCCTATGAACGCTCAACTCGTGGTCAATGCCACCAACGGCGTCTTGGCGAATGACTTTGATGCCGAAGGGGCGACGTTGACGGCGACTTCATTCACCAGCCCCGCGAACGGTACCCTTACGGCCAATCCCAACGGCAGCTTTACCTACACGCCGAATAATAATTTTGTTGGCTTCGACCATTTCACCTACACCGCCTTTGACGGCACACATCACAGTACGCCGACCAAAGTTTCGATCTCCGTGGGACAAGTCTTTTCGGAGAGACTGCAGGGTGACGAGCGGGGTCCCAACAATCTTTTGCACACGGGGGCCTTGGCCGTCACCGTTCCGTTTTCATCCGACGCCGGGATGGTTTACCGGGCGGACACGGTGACCCCCAAGGTCATCGTCCCGATGGAAACCATCTACACGGGGATTCTTCCCGCTAACCTTTCGTTGAGCCAGGTCAAAGCGAAGCTAATATTTGGTAGTTTAAATCCGGTCGAAGTTGACTATGGAGTTGCGACGTTAAACCCCGGTACTGCCCTCCGCTTTGCCATCGAGGCAGACGCGAGTGGTCTGCCCACCGGAATGTACGATTGGACGATCACCTTAACAGCTAAATTCAACAACGGTTCGACGTCGACCACTGTATTCAACGGCCAACAAGCGGTGGTGAATCGAACCGACAGTAATTTTGGACGTGGATGGTGGTTGGCGGGTTACGACCGCCTGTACCCTCAAGGCAACGGGGCCTTGCTGGTCGAAGGGAACGGCGATACCCGCTGGTTTCCCAAACAAGGGAGCCAGTATCTCCCAGCCGAAGGAGATCGGACTTATTCTACGCTCAGCGTGAACGCTCAAGACTTTTTTATCCTCACCGACAAATGGGGGAACACTCGCACATATAATCCCACGGGGTTGTTGTCCTCTGAAAAACGAGTCAATGACACGGCTAACGCTTTTCTTTACGAGCACAACGCCAACTCGCTCTTAACCAAGATCACCGACCAATTCGGGCGCGAGACGAATCTAGCGTACAACACGCTACATCGAATCACTTCTTATAGTACTTATGGTGGCCGCAGCGCCCAGTTTGAATACAATTCCCCAGCCCCTTGGGCGACCGTCTGTCCATCGGGAATCAATTGGTACGACCCCAATGCCGGGCTCCAGATGGATCCGCCCGAAAACTTCGAGCGTCCGAAAACCCTGTGCGCCTACGACGCGCTTGGCCGCCTGGAAAAATTGACCCGTCCCGGCAACAGCGTTGAATCTTACTCCTACGACGGGTCGGGACGCATCGTCGAAATCCAGCACAGCGACCTTTCCAAATGGTTTTTAGCCCCCGGTATCAAAGAAGGGCTGCGGTTCCCCAACGTGGGCAACAACTTTGTCGTCCCTGTTTCTACTTTGAACGCTCGGTTCACCAACGAGTTGGGGAACACCTTCAAATTCATCACCGATCGGTTCGGGAACGTCACCCGTTTTGTCGATGCCCTGCAAGCCGAAACGCAGTGGCACTACAGTTCCAACAGTGAACTCTATCGCCTGATCGAGGCCGATCCCGATGGAACGGATACAGAATACACTTCGCCGATCTCCAAATGGGGCTACAACCATTCCGGCGACGTCGTAACGGTGGTCAATTCCGACAACACCACCCGCACCTACACCTACCACGCGACCTTGCATCTGGTCCTGACCGCGACCAACGAACTGAACCAAACCGAGACCTACCAATACGATGCCGTAGGGAACATGACCTCGCGGACCGATGCGCCAGAGCTTCCCACCTGGACCTACGAATACTGTTGTTGCTTCGATTCCAATCCGAACAACCGGCATGAACTGACTGCGAAATGATCTCCATGATCCCGACCGGACCGGGGATGCATCAACGGTGTCATCTGGTTGGCTTATACCACCGCGACCAATTACTTCTTGCCAACGAGATCGCACGAAAGAGGGGAACTCTGCCGAGACGGTGTTGCCTAAACGTTCGCATATTCGACCATTGACAGCCTCCCACTTCAACCGCGAATGAACTGAATCAGACGTGCTGCTGCAAACTATTTGTACGACAATCTCCAGTCGCCTGATTACCGTCCTCTGCTACCGCCGCGAAGTATCAGATGCCGCTACAACCAAAGACGGTCAACTTTTTAAAACTCACCGACCCTGGCGACTTCCGCTTTACCGATTACAAATACGACAACCAGGCGACATTTGAAATCTGAGAAATGGACCCGATGGCAACAGCGGGCCTCTGGAGTCGCTCACCAAGTACAGTTATGACGTCACCGGCAATCGACCTCCGGTCATCCGCCCGGAGTATCTCACAGAACCTACAAAAACATTGGTTACGATCACAATGGACGGCTCGAATCTGTCAGCGGATACGACCCAGGCGAAAGTCTACTCCACGGCTCTTGACGCCATGGGCCGGGCCAAATCGACCACCGATTCCTTTGGCCGGGAGATCAACTACAATACGACACCCGCCAACGCCATCTCTGAAGATCATCGACCACGACCCGGATGGAAACGGCCCTCGTCGGACCGACAACCGGGGCGCAACACACGATGCCGCCAGTCAGCTGAAGGAAGTCAAAAGACCCACTCGGCAGGATCACCCAGTACGACTATTTGCGACGGGCTAGCTAGAAAAATCACTCTCCCGATCCCGATCTGACGCGGGACTTAGGCGTCGCTCCGGTGTACGCCTTTGGGTTGCGAGCGCCCTGGGCCGTCGGTAGCGTGACCGATCCTCTGCCGGCCGCGTTATGTCTGGTCACCAATCGGCATTGGTTGAAACAAGTCAATGTGCCCGACCCAAATTCAGGTTCCGGACAAACGCGCCACCGCTTACGGTTGTTTGTGCGGGCGATTGACCAGGCTGCTCGATCCGTTGGGACGGATCACCTCCCTATCAGTACGGCTCCCTTGGGTCCGGTTAACGACGCCGCCTTATTTCTCCATTTGCTCAGGCAGGAGAACCGAGCCGTTTATCAATACCAATACGGCGGTCGGGAACCTGGATCGATGCCTGGGTCGTCATACACCAATTATGAGTACGATGGCGTTGTAACCGCATCAAACGGGTCGTCCGAGTCTGCGTAACAACATTACACCAGGTGATTGTGAGCTGTCCCAACGTCTCCTCAAGGGAAACCTTCCACGACCACCAGACGTAACCGGTTGCGGCCAGGCGATGGTCGCAGCACCGTCGACGACCCCACCGAGCCGAGCGGGCCGGTTACTGGTCAGCAAAATTACCTTTATGCCTACGACACCCTGAACCGGCGGATCAGCGTTTCTTCTCCCGATCCCGATGGCCCAGGCGGCCCCCTCACCCGCTTCCGGTGACGACATACGATTACGACATTTATTCCCGACTGGAAATGGAGAGCCGACCCGTTGGGGAAGGAGCGACACTCTTTGCTTCCAGCCACGAGCTGGTGGCCCTGACTGTGACCCCAACGGTAGCAAACCCGTTGGGGCTACGATACTTGGGGCGCACAGTCCTGGGAGACGAACGCCAAAGGGGCATACGCGAGCCTACAACGCGACGCCGTTGGCAGCACGACCCAAATGATCGACCGCAGCGGCGGATCATCGACTACACGTTCAACCCTCAATCGCTTGACGCGGCATGGTTTGCCCTTGCAGCTGCCGATGTCGTTGCGACGGCTCAAACCTTGAAGCGGGAGCGGTTCCAACGAAAGTGCAACGAATCAGGTCAAGAAATCTATCATCGGGAACGTTCCGCCTGAGCTGAAGGAAGTGACACCATGGCCGGCACAATGCAGCGACCGTCAAGGCGATATTCAAGCCTCACCGGTATCGATAACGTCTCGGTCACGCTCGTAAATATCCAGGTGCGTCGCACCACGTTCACGCCGAGTAACTTGGCCAACAAGAACGTTTCGCAAATCGACGGGGCGGCCAAACGTGATACGGCAACCGCGCTCCCCGACCAGTTCGACTTCAGCTATGACGAGGCCAGTCGTCTGATCAGCGCGAGCGATTTGCACAGTGCGTTCACTTTTCAGCACGACAACCTTAATCGCGTGATTAGCGAAACCCAAAACTTCTCGGCCAGCGGTCTGACGCCCCACGTCAAGCTGACACGTGGCTACGATCTGGTGGGGAATCGCCCAGGGTGAGCGCACTATTTAGCGAAACTGGGGTATTCAGGCAAGTCGAAAAAATGGTATTTGTTTCCTATTTGGAGATGCCATTATGCCGAAACTTGAGATTGCTCGTCACTTTGAATCGATCACTGATCCTCGAATCGAAACATCCAATCATAGTGTCTTTTGATGATCATTTTGGTGTTGATTGGGTGCAGAAATTTTGATGCTATCAGACCGAAAATGAAGAGCCTGCATAACTATGGTCATAGCCCGTAAGCACTTATTCAAAGGGTTCTCAAGCTGAAGAGTGGAGTCCCTTCTGACGACACGTTTCGCCGCGTATTTTCAGCGATCAAGCCAGATAATTGACCGCTTTTTGTCTTCAGATGCGGGCGAAATTGCCGAAATGAACATTCGATCATCAACGTGATGGTAAAAACAGCACGTCATTCGCACGATGCAAAAACGGTCAAGCCCTACATAGTTACTGGGCGGCGGAAGAATCAAATGGCCTTGGGCAGAAGCAGTCGACAAGAAGAGTAATAAGTCTGGGCGATTCCCGGTTGTTGTCATTGTCAAATTGGAAGAGACCCGTGTGACGATTGACGCGATGGGTTGTCGCTTGAAATACGTCCAGATTGTTTCAGAGGGAGCGAGCTATATTACAGGACTCAAGGAATCGGGAGACTTGAAGCCGACGTTAGCGGCCGGCGAAGAGATTCTCGGCACGACGGAAGGTGTTCAATGCCTCGAAAAACGAAGACCGGTCATGGGCGAGGTCGAGCATCGAACCTGGTGCCGGTTCCGTTTCGAAGAAGTGCAACAAGCATCAGTGGCCAGGCTTGAAGACGCATTGGCGTGGCGATGCGCAGTGTGACTCCGTGATGGAAAAAGATCTACAGAAGTACGATGCCATTACATGAGCTTTTTCCATGGACATCGACAAAATTCGCCGGCGCTAACCAGCCCTTCGATGTGAAAACTCGCTACACTGGCGTCTGGATGTGATTTTCAATGAAGACCAATGTCGAATCAACGGAACAGGCGCTATCAACTCCTCTTCAATGCGGCGTATGGCTTTGACTCTTCTGAAAAACTATAAAGGTGACAAGGAAAGCGTACGAACTCGAAGACTAAGATGTGCTTGGGATGAACACTACCTCTTCAAAGTTCTCGGTATTTCCATGGAAAAATAGTGCGCTCACCCTGGGGAATCGCACCTCACTGGCTGCCGACTTGATCGTCGGATCAACAACCACCAAGGATTTTGTCAACAACTATTGGTTCGACAGCCTGAATCGGATGACACGAGTCGAACAAAAGGCCCAAACGGGGGGCAACATTCACGCCGTGGCACAAAAACGAGTGGATGTTTCCTACAACAAACTCGGACAAATCACGGCGATAAACCGTTTTGAGAGCCTCGATACGGAAGACCAACCTGCGCTCCGCACCGCCTACACCTACGACGCTGCCAACCGCCTGCAAGAAATTGCTCATCGCAACATCAGTGCCAGTGGTTCGCCGAATCTGTTGTCGCGCTACCAGTACACCTACGACGCGATGAATCGGATCACGTCGATCAACTCGTCGCTGGATGGGGTCAGTGCGTTTAACTACGACCAGCGGAGCCAACTGGTGGCCGCCGACCATGCTCCGCAGCGTCCCGATGAAAACTACAGCTACGACAACAACGGCAACCGGAACATGGCGGGTTACACCACCGGTTCCAACAACCAAACCACTGCCGATGGCACGTACACTTATCTCTATGACAACGAAGGGAACCGGACTCGCCGGACGAAGGTCAGCGACGGCAGCTACGAGGACTACACCTGGGACCACCGCAACCGCTTGACCAAGGTGACGTTCTATAGCGTCTCGATTGGGTTTATGGGCGGCCCTGAACAAGGGGCAAATACTGAGGGTGGCCAGTCTCAGGGCTCATTTAACTTCGGCCCATCGATTTCGAAGACGGTTGATTACACTTACGATGTCTTCAACCGGCTGATCAAGCGGGTTTACGACTCCAATGGTCCTGCACCGGGTGGCCAGCAGACGCTCTTCTTTGCTGGCTTTGACGGCATCAACCCGACGTTGGCGTTTAAGGGTGGATCGGTCAGCGACCTTTCGAACCGTTTCTTGTGGGGCGCGATTGTCGATCAACTTTTTGCCGATGAGCAAATTACCAATCCGTTAATTGAGGGGAACATCGTCTGGCCGTTGGGTGATCACTTGGGCACCCTCCGCGACCTCGCCGATTTTGACGGCACGTCGTATTCCGTCGCCAACCATCGCGTCTACGACAGTTTTGGCAAGCTAACCAGCGAAACCAACTCCGCCGTCGACACTTTCTTTGCTTACACGGGTAAATACTTCGACCGCATCACCGGCCTTTCCAACCACTGGCACCGCTGGTACGACCCCCAACTAGGAAAATGGATCTCCGAAGACCCCATCGGGTTTTTAGGGGGTGATGCGAATTTACTGCGATATGTTGGGAATTCACCTAAAAATTTGAAGGATTCAACAGGATTGATACAAGAAGACGACCTTGTTTTAGTCAAACCATTTAACCCGCTATTCAACACTGGAATGTGCTATTCCTGCGGAACGCAGCCATCAACGGACATCGGCCAATTGGATTTGGGATTGAGTTGGAATTCGTTTTACCCCTCAAAACCGTCGTCTGCGGGAGTATATGTAGGAATTCGCCAATTCGGCGGAAAACATTTTATAGGAGCTATCGGTTATGAAATATTGTATGATTGGCAGTTAACAAACCTAGCGCATTAGTCGCTGCAAAACAATAACTTACCGTTTGTTTGATGAAAGTTGTGGTCGGATCGTATAGTTCCATTCGCCGTGGAACTTGTTGCGAACAATTGTAACTGCATTGAGTTCTTCAGTTGAGACTGATTTTTTAGTTTGATACTTAGTGGTATCCAGCCACGCATGAACCTCAAGCCCTGTTTCTGTCGTAGTTGCTGAAATTAGATTAACGATAATTTCGAATGTTTCCAGGGGGATTCCCCGCCAATTGCGAGTGATATGGCAAAACAGTTTGTGTTCGATCTTGTTCACTTCCTGTCGTCCCGGGGGATGAGTGGCACACCTCGATGATCAGTCCCGTTTTGTTGGCTTGGTTCTGTAGCTCTGCCGCTTTGTCGGTACGGGGACTGTTACTCCTCCGCTGTCGGCAGTGAAATGGCACTCTCTTGCCTTTGGAGTAACGAACTTTTTCCCAGTTTCGCGTCACACCAACGGTCGATTGCGGCAACAGCAAACTCGAGCGTATCTGCAATTCCGACAGTCCTCCTGCCTCATTCTGAGCAATATCGTGAACTCCATAAGGGTACCGCGCCCAGTTCCTTTTCGAAGTGCGTGTGTTTCCGCTTCGCGTGGTGACTTGCTCTTCCGATACGTTTTCCCCACATTTTTGAGTTTCCCAGGACTTCTTTCTTGCTTGGTGGTATCCACAAGAAGCGTCAAGGCTGTTGGCGACTGCAATTTTAAGCCAAACTCGTTTCAACGATAAACTCAAACTGTGCGTTCCGATCCGGATGCTGTTTCCTTCAATCATACTCTTGCGATTGGATTGAAGCGAGTAATGATGATCTGAAGTTGCCCAGCTTGGTGCTACTGATAAACCCCCTGCCGATTCAATTCTCGGGCCAAATTCAGTACTTTTACCATGTCCAACCGCAATGCCGACTGTGGATCGCCACGCGTTACAGGATTTAAAAGCTCTTCCAAAGCTGATACCAAGTGGCTCTTCGACTCTCGTTTTTTCTACCTCCGCCAAGCCTTCGCTGACGATCTGATGTCAAGTGCTCGGTGAATTAAGTTCTCGAATACCGTTTCTAATCGTTCCGATCAGAAGCGCCGATCACGCTGGAAACTGCCGTAATTCCACCATGACCCAGTGCTATCGCTTCGGCTGCTGCCCAACGACGACTGGCTCGCTCATCCAAATCGGCGAGAATTACGATATACTTGTTTCGAATCGTTTCAATAATTTTTGCGTCCTGCATCCAAGCAGCTTCGCAAATCCTGAACACTTATGTCAATACCAATTCGGTAACTTATTGTTTTGCAATGCCTTACTATCTGTTTATCAAGTATGACGATGGTTCGGTCGACACTTTCTCGTATCACCCCACGCCTTGGGCGACAAGCCTTATTGATTCAAATTGGCGTAGACCAGCACGTGTCTGGCAAAACGACCCTAGAGACAATTTCTACGAAAGTGATCTAACCGGAATACTTGTGCGCATCGAGTCAATGAATGGCAAACAAGAGATAATGCGAGATGCAATAACTGCTTATTTAGACTCGAGCGGTGTTGGCTATGAGCTTGGCGAGCATATCGATGCGGGGGGCTCAAATACTAAAGGGGTAAAACGAAGCCGTCCGCCAACCGCAGACGCTCCAGCCTACTTCGTAGGGGGGCAGAATTGTGCAAACTGGGTTATTAAAATGCTTACTGCTATAGGAGCTGATATTTCTGAAGAAGAAATGGACGCAATAACGGAAAAAAATGGTGGGCATGGGGTTTATCGTCACCTGCCTTCAAATGATGCTATGCCCTCAGCCGCTTATGATGCAACTGTAGATGAAACAAGTCGTAAATGGAACTCCTTCAGGCGGTGGTGGACATTAGAAGGCGTTCCTGAGTTGAGACAAATCCCTTCTTGGTAAGAGCGTTAATAAAACATCGAGTTGCATCACTGGAAAACAATTTGTCACAATGAACGCAGTTGCACAAGCCACAAGAAAAACAGCTCTTTTTTTAACAGTATCGTTTTGTATTGTTGTTATAGGGTCGTTTTGTTTTATGCTCTTCTTTTTATTTTTGATGCCGGTCGAACGAGGGCCAAGCCTGCGGGGAATTAGAATTGGAACGGTTTTTTACCCAGAAATAATGAGTAGAGACCCTTCGTTTTCCGAGATTTTTGAAGAATCCGAAAAGCATAGGAAAGGTGAGTACGAGTCTCAGTCTAATGGCTACCTGCGAGTTGTCTACTATGCTCATTCCCGGCGGAATATGTCAGATGAAGAGCTGTTATTGAGAGGTTTGGAGGAACTTAGGAAAGAGCTTCCGGTTTCAATCAAAACTGGTGGTTCCTCGCTATTCGATAAATGCAAGTTCGACTTTGTAGAGATTGTGTTGCACCGCACTTGCAGAGTAGGGTTGAAAACCCAAAGTCAATATGTATGTAGTGCAATATTCAAAAGTACGGATATTCTAAACCATGATCTAACTGGTAAGAACCTCCTCTCGTTGACCAAGGTGCGGTTTTTCGAAAAGGAAAATCATAAGTATGATTACATTAGTTGGAATGATTATATTATAGAACACTTTGAACAAACCAACGAACCAAAGGGGTCGGACAAATCAAAGGGGTCGGACAAATCATAGGGGTCGGACAAATCAAAGACTGTCATGGTGGGATTTGCTAAACGGTAACGGCGCGCGGATTGAGCGCGACTACCCGATGGTAATTTTTTTGAGTTGGGAAGTCCAGTGACTTGTGGTGTTGTTTTGACACTTTGCCGTCAGCATGCATCGGTTCTTTCTCGCCACCCTGGTAAATATCCGGAGCCCGGCGGAGATTGCTCTCCATCAGCCCCACACTGTCTCATCCGGCGTTAGCAAAAGACAAAAAGAAGAAAACAAAAAACAAAAAACAAAAAACAAAAAAAACAAAAAGGACATGCATTATTTTAACGTGGTTGTTTCCAGAGTTTGGTAAGCGTCCGAGGAAGTACATGTTGACGGGGGACAAAGGGGGACAAAAAGGACATGCATTTTTTTAACGTGGCTGTTTTCAGAGTTTGCCGGAAAACGTTGGCTGATGCGAGGCGGGAGACGTGGAGGCCTGGCGGGAGGTGCGGAATCCGGACTGGTTTGTCCCTGAATGGCTGTGAAAAGTTAGCCAGATGCACAGCGGTGAAACGGCCTGCCAGAATTTGATTTCAAATGATGGACGAAACGACCTAAGTTATCCTGATGCCAACCCGCCCACCGCGTTGTCCACATGATGCACGCCCCGGCGCGTGGCGATCTCTTTCAACCGATCGCTGCGAGTGGCAAAGTAGCTTCCCAGCAAACGGGACTTACCCAGCAGTTTCTTCATTCGCGATTCCCAGAACTCCGCGCTCGTCCCCAACCGCTCCATGATCCCGGCCACTTCAGTCGACATCCGCGCCTTGCCTTGCCGCCACAAACGCGCCGTCCAGTCCACCAACTCCAGATAACTCGCCAGCGACAACCCCGGAAGCATTCCTTCTCGGCGACCTTTCGCGGCACGTTGTACATCCTGGAGCGGACATAGCCAATGCGACTGCTCGAATTCCCCTTCGATCTTCGCAC
Organism: Pirellulaceae bacterium; assembly: GCA_019636375.1. GTDB lineage: Bacteria > Planctomycetota > Planctomycetia > Pirellulales > Pirellulaceae > BJ22. The sequence continues at coordinate 303,387 of JAHBXS010000002.1, forward strand.
CAGCAACCGACTTGCCCGTAGCCTGGCGAACCTTGCCGATTGCTCCCGATTCCCGGGCATGCTCGACCCGTTGCTTCACCGAAGTATGCAGGCTCTTCTCCGGAGTCGCCGAAATCCCTGCCGCAACCGGATTCAAGTCGATGTAGGCACAAGTCGCCAACAACGCTTCGTCGTCCAGAATAGCAATCGATTTGTAGCGTGACTCCCAAAAGGTCCCTTTGCAGTCGTCTTCCTTGTTCGCCATCCGGGCCAGCGGCTCCTTTAACGCCTTCATAAACCACCCCAAATCCTGCAACCGCTCCCGGTACCGGGCAACTTTGTTTGCGTCCTGGCACTCGTGGTCCACCCACATCTGAACAACTTTCGGATCGTTAACATCCAGCGTCCGGGGTGGATAGACGGCAATCCAGCGTCGGATGACTTCTTGGTCCGTCCAGCGTTCGGCACCCCCCGGCTCCAGGCGACACAACACATGCAGGTGATTGTCCATGATCGAAAATCCGCAAACAGAAACCGCAAAGTTCCCCGCCAGCAGCTCCAGTCGCTCTTCGATCCAAGCTTTGCGATGCTCGAACCCTTCGCCACACAGGAACGCTCTCCGCACGCAACGTGAGATGCAGTGGTAATAGCGTGTTATTTCCAAATCAACGAGCTGGCTACGGGCAACGGTCACAACAAAGTCTCCAATTTCAGTGCGATTCACAAATCAGCTTGACACCTCTCAGCCAGCCTGTCAAGATTATGCCTGTCCTTTTTGTTTGCTTTTTGTTTGTTAAGTGACGACAAATGACACCCTTTGAAAAACTCGCTGTAGATACCTTTCCGTTAGCAGCAAAAAGTAAAATCGAAAAATACCGAGAACAATTTCGCGCGATCGATGATTTTGCTTTTGATTTCATATTCAAACACAATGGCGCTTATTTCTGGAGACGTTATCTCGATGTCGATATTTCCTTAGTTGAGCATCCGAACCTATCGGTCTTGGGTTGCATGAGCTTTACAAACTCGCGTTGGCCATCAAATTGTTTTGATAGTTATTTGGTCGGACCTTGGAACATGGAATGGCCTTTGTTAAAACAGTCATTTAACACCCAGCTATTTCCGATACTAACCATGGACGTTTATAATTATGCATTAAGTCAAGACGACGGTGCTTTATACGTATTTGGATATTCAATGGATGATCTTTTTAAGGTTGCGGACTCATTCGAGGAGTTTGTATTGAAACGAACCTCACTCACTGTGTATAGTCAAGTTGTAGATACAATCCACGAGGCATTTTGCTCGTTGGACGAGGATCGGCTTTGTGAAATTCCGATTGATTTATTGCAACGCTGGCGATTCGGTGAGGAACAATTTAGCGTGTTACATTTTGCCGTAATTAACGGTTTTTGCCGGTTTGCAAAATTTCTAATAGACAAAGGATTTGATCCATTTGAAACAGACTCTAAAGGGAGGAATTGTTTACACTTGGCCGCATTGCATTGTTTTGACAGTCTCAAGATGTTAACACCGCACATTGGAAAGGATTTGGAACGCCGTGACGCAGAGGGCAAGACGGCGTTATACTATGGGAACTTACAGCGTGCTGCCATATGGCTCTACTATCACGGTGCCAATTTTGATGATGAAAGCGTTCAAGAATCTTTGAAATCAAGGTCACAAGATCCTTTTCTTGAGAACGAGCCGCTGATCCGCTACCTTACAGCGAATGAGTTTCGGGATGACATCGACACTATTTCAGAAGCCGAAAAACAGGAGAAATAGAGGAACAAAGAGGAACAAAAAGGAGAGGAACAAAAAGGACATGCATTATTTAAAAGGGACTGTTTTCAACGTTTGCCGGAAAACGCAGGCTGATGCGAGCCGAAAAACGTAGAAGCCGGGCGGCAAGTGCGGAATCTGGACTGATTTGTGCCTTAATGGCTGTGAAAAGCTAGCCAGATGCGCAGCGGTGAAACGGCCTGCCAGAATTTGATTTCAAATCTTGGACGAAACGACCTAAGTTATCCTGATGCCAACCCGCCCACCGCGTTGTCCACATGATGCACGCTGCGGCGCGTGGCGATCTCTTTCAACCGATCGCTGCGAGTCGCAAAGTAGCTGCCCAGCAAACGCGACTTGCCCAGCAGTTTCTTCATTCGCGATTCCCAGAACTCCGCGCTCGTCCCCAACCGCTCCATGATCCCCAACAAATCAAGGGAGTTGGGACTCCTTGTTTGAAAAAATGAAGCGGGTCAGCGTTTTTGTTGGCACCATCTTATTCGCTTGCCACCCTTTCGCTTGCCACACGATTTGCTCGTACATTCCCTTGTCCGATTCCTTTGTCATCATTCGCTTGGGCGGATGTCTCTGGCGCCAGCCATAACTTGGAAGGGAAATCGTGAGCCATTTGTATGTCTGAACAGATTTTCCCAAAACTCAAAGTGGCCGGCGAATGGGTGGCAAGCGAATAGGAACAGGGGCATCGTCGGGGAGTTTAGACTTGTTTTCCGAGCGGGAGTTCCAAAATGAACTTGGCTCCGATTGGGGACTTGGCTAGGACGACTTGCCCTCCTAGCGAACGGGCCATGCGTTGGCAAAGGGCTAAACCGAGGCCGACGCCTGCTGCGGAATCGGCGACGTCTTGATCTGATTTGCAAAAGGGTTGAAACAGACGCCGCTGAAATTTTGGTGATACGCCAGGACCGAAGTCTTGTACCGTGAACAAAATACTTCCCGCCCGCCGGCTGACGTTCAGGAGAACTTGGGCAGGATCAGAATTGGCCGCATACTTGCACGCATTGTCGACTAGGTTAAACAGAATCTGCTCGACTTTGGTCGCGTCGACTCGAATCCGCTCATTACTGAGGTCGCCAGAGTCAACGACGAGTTCCAATCCCGCATCGCGGCAGCGTTGAACCAAGCGTTCACGAAAACGAGCAAGCAATTGCTCGACGGTTTGCGTCTCCTCGGTTGGATTTCCATTTCGACCGTTTTCTAGTCTCGCGTATTGCAAAACATTTTCAACAAGGTTTGCGAGCCGGTCGGCTTCCTGCTTCATCGTCTGCCCGTATTCCGCCGCTCGCTCTTCAGGGACCATACGCTCGGCCAGCATTTCGGAATACATCCGAAAGGTCGTCAGCGGTGTTCGCAATTCGTGGGTAACCGCCGAAACAAACGCCGCGCGACGTTCACTCAAACGGGTGACACCGGCTAAAACTAGTCCCGCAGCGAGTGCCGCAAATGCAAAACTGATCCAGGCAACCAGCAAACTACTTTTCAATCCCGATATGCGCGAAGGGCTTTGAGGAGCCTTCAATGCCAATTCGTCCAGCAGCCCGGCTCGGTCGACGTCCAGTCTCACCGGTAGCGTTGCCATGATGTTGCCAAGCTGCAACGGTTCATTGTCCGCGACGGGGACGAAGTTCGCGTTGGGCAAAACGTCTTGGGTTTCAAGTTTCAATCGCTCTTTAATTTTATTCCAATCCAGCCAACAGCACTGCACATATTTATTTGGGCCTTGATCGACGCTGCGAGCCAGAATCAATTGGTCCTTGATCCACAATGGGCGCATTGTGCTGATCTGGACTACAGATGTTTCAGAGGTTTGAATGGGATTGCGATTCCAGTTGAGCAATTTGTTGGACGAGAAATTCTCAACACCCTGAGCGCGCTGGAGGAATTCTTGATTCCCTCGCTCGATACTGCGAGAAATTTGTTGTTGCTGTTTTTGATTGTCCGCGAGTTGGGGGCTGGGGCCTTCATTGGAAGAGTTAAAGTCATTGGTCGCACTCCCCTCACGAATTTGTTCTTGCGCCAAGGAATCGCGAAAAAATGACTGAAACGTGATTCCATCGGCCTCGACCATTGGCGAGACACTACAGGCCGCAGAAATTGTATGGAAGTTGCAAATATCGAGGGCTTTAGCAAAGTTCTTTTTGGTTTCCTCGAAGCCCTCAAACAGAATTCCCATTTGCGAAGCCCGTTCAAAGGTCTCACCCACGGGAACTTGGGGCGACATCGCTTGATTGTTCTCGTCGAGCTGAAAATGCAAGACCACGTAATCGGGACGTTCCTCCATCAGGGGTGAGACCAGGGTGTCGTCTATCTGACCTTTAGTTGTCCAGGGATTCTCATAGCTCGCGGGGTAAAAAGATCGATACCAAAAAAAGGGTCTCGACGATTCCTGCGCAATGATGGGAGCCGCCCAAAAGTCCATCCGATACAACGCGCTGCTGATTCGCTCTTGCAACTCGGCTTCTTGTCGAGCAAGTTCGGTTTGCAATCGGTCTTCCTCGCGGAGGCGATCCGATTCGTTGATCTGCATCGTCAACCACACGAGTGCCGCCGAGGAAAGGCAAACGACCAGGGCGTAAATTGACCAAATTTGCCAAGGCTTCTTCATTCAAGGGGCTCCGGCTCGGCGTCTTGGAACATGTAACCCTTGCCGCGAACGGTCAACAGAATCTCTGGCGCGTCCCCGGTGTCACGCAATTTTTCTCGCAGGCGTGCGACGTGCATGTCGATCGTCCGAGTCGACACCCCTTGCGGATCAAGACGCCAGACGTTGGCCAAAAGTTCGTCACGAGCAACGGCCCGACCTCGATGAGTGACTAGGTAACTCAACAGCTCGGTTTCACGCTCCGAAAGCTCTTCGCGGTGATCGTCACCCAGTATTTCGCGACGTTCGAAATCGATGATGCGGGGGCCAAGGCGAAAGCGAGTCAAGGGTCGCGGTCTGGCGGGGCATCGGCGAAGGACGGCTTCGATCCGGGCCAGCAACTCCAGCACGCTGAACGGCTTCACCACGTAATCATCCGCACCGGCCTGCAACCCCGCCACGCGGTCCGACTCGTTCCCCTTGGCGGTGAGGATAATGATCGGTTGCGTCGGCATGAGGATTCGAATCTGCCGCAGAATCATGAGCCCTGATATTTCGGGGAGGGCCAAATCGAGCAGCAGCAGATCGTAAGCAGCCGTGCGAGCCAAATGGAGACCGTCGGTCCCGTTGCCCGCTTCGAGCACACGGAACCCCTTAAACTTCAGCGCATCAACGATCCCCCGACGGATGGCCAGATCGTCTTCGATTACCAAAATTGTGGGTTTGTCGAGCATGCCCTAATTTTACACCCTCGTTCGAGAAAATTCCCGAAAGTTTTGCGTAAAATGCTGTAACGAGTCTGTAACGCGACGAGCCGAGCGGCAGTTTTTTGCATCAAACAGAGCCGATGTAGCCCTTTGATTGCTAAACGGGTAAACTTGGTTGGAGCGTGATTGTTGTGGAAAAATGGAACACAATTTTAGTGAGAATTGGAACTTTCCGATGGCATTCGGCCGGATCGTTTGCGTAGTCATCATCGTCGTGGTAATGGCCGGCTTCTTGAGTGCTCAAGACGATCTCGAAACGGGGAACACCCTGTTTTTAGTCGGGCCGGAACGAGTCGCATTGGAATCGCCGTTGCAGATTTCGGCGAGCGGAGTCCGTGACAGTGCGGGACAAGAATTTTGCTGGACAAAAATTGTCGGAGCCCGCCTGAATCCAACGGACCAGGAATTGTTTGACCAAACGAAGGGGCAAGTTGGCGATTTGGTTCATCGGCTCGATGTCCAAATGCGACGAGGCGACTTTCGGCAAATTGCTGACATCGTTGGAAGGCTTGATTCCAACGCCTTTCCATCCGATTCCTTACAACACGGAAGATTGACCTTGGCGGGTCTGCAATCACTCCTTTATGCACACCGCGACGAGGCGGCTGTCCGTAAATGGGCGGAATTTATCCGCTTGCCAGTGTCTGAGAAATTGCTGGAAGAATATCCGTTTGTGTCTGTTTCGGCAGCCGAAATAAACGACGGATTGCATCAGCGACTGTTGCCGCTGTTTTTTGACCAATCGGCTGCTCACTTGGCCCAGCGGGAAATTTTGGAAATGTGGGAGAACAATGGTATTCGCGGATGGGGCGAACATGTGTACTTGGCCGCGTTGTTGATTGCGGCGGGAGAAACTGTTGAAGCGGAAACACAAATCCGGACTTGGCCGATTGAAGCTCAGCCTCTTTTAGTGGAATGGGCGTTAGTACTAAGTGCTCATGCGGAAGTCGCCAATGAGAGCCCCAGCCGAGAGGCCGTCATCAATCTGGAAAATCAAATGTCCCAATTGACGGCACCAGCCCAGTTCGTTGGTCGTTATGTGTTGGTTCTTGAGCGGACTCGTCGAGCGAAAAACGACCGCGAGTATCGCAACGCGATTCTCAAGTGGCTGGAATTGACTGCCGACACGGAAAAAACCTACCCTGGATTGGCCGCCGCTTCCTTGGCCTCCGCTCATTCTTTGGCCGTTTCGCAAAATTGGGCTTTCGAAGCTCGGCGACTTGGAACAGAATTGAGGAATCGATTTCCGCAAACCCATCATGGAAGGCAGTTTCAAGCCGAATAATGATCGCTTCTACTCTATTAAATCTTAATCCTGTTCGAAACGTGTCGTTCAAATGCCTCTTCATGGCCGGGGGATTCATCCTAATCCCAGCCACAATGTTACTGGGGCAAACTGGGGAAGAATCACCCGCCACAGCCACCGGCAATTCTCTGTGGACGGCGTTGTTTTGCGGCAATTGGCTCTCCGATACCCTCGTCGTGATTTTGCTGGTACTCTCGGTCGTTAGTCTATATTTTATTGTCGATCATTTGATCACCATCAGCCGTCGCCGGATCATGCCCAAGGCGATTTTGGATGAACTTGAACGGTTGATCGTACATGGAGAGACTCGCCGGGCCGCTGAGTTGTGCCGCGACCCTAAGAATTACTCGCTGTCAACGGAGATCGTCTTGGCCGGGCTCGACCGTTTTCACAACAACGAATTTGGATTTGCCGAGTACCGTTCGGCCTGTGAAGAAGCTGGGGAAGACCAGACCAGTCGTCTCTATCGCCGCACAGAAGTTTTGAACGTGATTGGTGCAATTGCTCCCATGTTGGGACTGACGGGGACGGTGGCTGGGATGATCGAGGCGTTCAACACGATTGCCGCCAAAGAAGGGATGGCTCTGCCTCAAGAATTGGCCGGCGGAATTGGAGGAGCACTCATCACGACCCTGCTCGGACTCTTCGTGGCCATTCCCTCAATGATCGCTCTGAGTTTCTTTCGCGCGCGGATCGACTCGCTGGTTTCGGCAGCGGGCAGAAGGATTGAGCAAGTGATGATGCCCTTGGGGCGCAAGCGGCCTAACCGCAGCCCGGAGAAACCTTGACATGCGTCTCAGCAAACATCCCCCGCGAAAAATCCTTGGTGTCAATCTCACGCCGCTGATCGACATCGTGTTTTTGCTAATCATTTTCTTTATGACTGTTTCGCAAATTACACGTGTTTCGCAAGATCAATTGCAATTGGCGGTCGTTTCGAATGCTGACCAAACAGAAGAACAAATGTCGTTGATAGTTGTCGTCAATGAAGCGGGGAGCTACGAAGTCCAATCCGAAATCAAAACTCTGAGTGAAATTCAGTTGATCGTACAAGAACAACTTGCCCGCCTAAATCCCGGCCAAGTCCCCCGCACCGTCGTCAAAATTGACCGCCGCGCGAAAAGTGATTCCTACAACGCCCTGATGAGAACACTCAAGCAATTGGGCATTTCGGACGTTCGGATTTCTGTTCTTCCGGAATAGGGTGAGTCAATGAAACTTTCCAACCGAAATCGAAGTGCCGCTCCGCTCGCATTGTCGATGACCGGGATGATCGACATGGTTTTTTTGTTGCTCGTGTTTTTTCTGGCAACGACCGCTTTCATAAAAGCCGAAAAACACCTCCGTTCAGCTATCGGGCTAGAAACCGACGAACAGACGACAAAGGACCGCGATTTAGAGCCTGCGGTGATAACTCTGCGCCAAATCGATGGTCGATTAATCTACGAATTTGGCCTCGTCACCACATCTAGCGAATCAGATATCCTCGAACGCCTACGAAATTATCGAATCAAAACCGGCGGTGCCTATATTCGCGTGGAAAGCGGGGTGCCGTTTGAGCCGGTGGCCAAATTGATTTCCGCTTGCAAGTCCTACGGGTTTGATCCGGTAACCTATGTGCCCGATGAAGACTAACCGAATTGTTCAGATATTGAGTGCCTCCGTTGCGAACTCTTCGTTCGTCCGGATCATTTGCTGCTGTGTGTTGCTTGGTTTCGTCAACGCTTTGATCGGACAAGAAAACGATGACGAGACGCCACTGCAAGGATTGTTAGCTCGACTGGAGTTGCGGGCGCTATACTTTGACCGAAAGCTGAATGAACTTGACCGCGAACCCCAAGCCGTTCGCCGCCAGCGCGAGGGGCAGCGATTGCTCAAGGAATTCGAAGCAGCTGCCTTAGAACACTCGGTTGATCAAATGCCGATTGATTGGCGGCGATTAAGGGCTCTGGCAAATGATTTATCGGTTCCCCAGTCCCCTGCCCTGCGACTCGCTTTTGCCGCAAGCGAAATTTACGAACAGCATTTCGATTTGTTGGAAGTTTGGAAAATCGGTCAACAGCCTGCCAACGCAACCGTCCAACTTCGAGGCATCGAGCGGTTGATTTCTGAGCTTACTGCGTTGGAAGCGATCATCGAGAATAATTGGCAGTCTCAGCAACTCGACAACCCCATTTCGGCCCCCGACCGACAACTCGAGGCGACCTACATTCAGACAATTTTCCTGGGGGGCTGGATGCATTTGGCTCGTGAATTGGCGGCTGCCCAAGATGGTCCACTCCATTTGGATTTGGCGGCCAAAAAATTTTCGCGGCTTGTTGAAAGCCGTCCTGACGACGATCCTCGGCGCAATCGGGATTGGCAACGGGAATTGTCAGGGTTGGAAACCAACGCAACCCTCGGTCTGATGGTGGCCTTGATTCGCCAAGGAAAAGAACCCGAGGCCGACGCCTTAACGCAGACTTTGCTCGAACGTGGCGGCGAAACGGCTCTTTTGGCCGAGATTTGGAAACTGCGCTTATTGACCTTTAAAAAAACTAAGAATATCGACCAACACGCGCGGCAGCTCTTTTTCAATTCGCGTGTGGTACGACATGAACGGCGGCTATTGCAGGCGGTTTTCGAGTGCGCGATGGTACTCCGCGAAATTGGAGAGCCAGAATTATCAGAGCGACTTGGAACCGTCGGTGTCGCACGAGCCCTTAGCTTACGTGATCAAACGGCTTGGCAATTAGTCCCGAAAGAGATTCGAGACCAAGCGTCTCAAAACAAATTTTACAAGACTTGGATACATGCCTTTGAAGCCTCGAATGGGAATGGGAAAGGTCTAATGACTTCGGCCCAGCAAACGGATGTCTCTGATTTCAAACAAAACTTGACCGGCGAAGAACTGGTTCGCCACGATTCGCGCGATGTTGTTGCGTGTCTGGTGTTGATCGGTGATTTGGCACTGAGCAAGCAAGACTTCGAATCAGTCCGCTGGAGTGTGATTCAGGCGCAGGATTTTGTGCGTCAGCACGGACTCCCCGCTGACGAGCAATTGGAATGGTTGGCCGTTCGCAGCGCCTTGGAAACGACGCGGCGAGGTGCCCTTGATTTTTCTGATGCGATTCGCGCGGTCGATGAGTTTGAAATGAAATTCCCCGCCAGTCGTCATTTGAGCGCATTGCGACTTGAGCAATATCAACTTGGACTATCGAAATTGCCGGCACACGAAGCGGTTGCGGTTCTAAAAGAACAACTCTCATCAGGGATCAACGATTGGCAACTCAGGATGTTGTTGGTTGAAGAACTTTTTCGCGAGTGGCAATCACGAGCAACTTTGTCGAGGGCTGAACAAAGCGAGTTGTTGTCTTGTTTCGAAGCTGCGACTGAAGATTTTTTGAAAAATCCTGACCCCCCGGACACGATTCGTCTTCGAGTATCGATGTTGGCTCATCGAGTTTATTGGGAGGCGGGAGGCGCAAAAGATACTCTCGTCGGCGAACAACGAATCCTCTTCCTCGCTGCGCGACTACCCGAAGAGCATCCGCTCGTCGGGGAAGCGTTGGCAAGCGTCATTTCCAGTGCGAGCAAACGGGGAGAGCAAGGGCTCGCGCGACAAATGGCCGAGCGGCTTTTGCGGCTTCCGGCACGAACTGATTTGCATGAGGTTGCCCGAGTGGCAATCGCCCAAGGCTTGGAGTCTCGCGTGAAAAACTCGGACGTGACATCACCGGGTTATCAACGCTTGGTCGAAGAGCTAATCGATAACTATTCAAGTATGCTGCAGGGCGCCGATGACCATCAGATACGACAGCGAACTAATTTGCAGGTCACTGCCGTCAGGTTGGCGGGATTGCTGCTGGAGTCACAACGAATTGAAGAGGCACGACCTATTGCCGACATCTTGGTACGGGTCTGTACCGAAGATGCAGTCGCGCTCAAAGTAGCAGCGGATGTTTTTTTGGCCCATCGAGATTTAGTTGCGGCCCTGGAAATTTATCGCCGCCTTGGAACGGGATTGCAGATCGGGAGTGAAGGTTGGCTGGCCGCGAAACTTGGTGTGGTTCGCTGCCTCGCTGAATCGAATCCGCAACTCGCCCGTGAAGTGTATGCTCAAGTTCTCGACCTGATGCCTCAACTCAGCACCGAATGGCAACAAGCGTTCGAGGCAGCCGGATTCTACCGCGCTAGCCCCGAACTGTGAATTCGATCGCGGACAAATATCAGGGACAATGCTAGAATGTAATCATCAGCCGTTAAAGGTTGCCGTTTGGTTTTTTGTGTATTCGTGGCCTACCACTGGTCCGTCGAATTAATTCTGGCGTTTTGTTTTCATGTCTTCATCTAATGACCCGAGACTGCGAGCTTTTGGCCGACAAGCCGCCGCGATCGTGGTGGCCTCTGGGGGTTTGAACGCGCAGAGTCAAGCGAGATTGCGAAGCTTGGCGGTTCACTTGAGGATGAGTGAAGAAGAATTTTCACTGGCATTGTCGGAGTTAAAAGTCGATGCCGAAACACCCGTTCAATTAAATCGTTACGAACAACATTATGTACGATTTTTGAACCGCTCGATGGGTGCCCTCCCCTCCAAGATTCTGCCGCTGCCCCTTGAAAATCGCGCGTTAAAACTGGCCGAAACGAAATATCAAATTAGCCTTCCTCGAGCTCGACAACTACTGGAAAATGTTTGTGAGCAGTTCCAAGTCAAACGAGTCTCACTTACGGACGCCGAAGCCCTGATTGAGCAATCAGTTGAGGATGAGATCGCCGAAGCGTTGTCGATTTCCAAATTGCAAAGGCAAAACTTTTATCAACTCGGGGAAACATGGGGTGTTCCCGTTGATCGGGTTGATGAATTTATCGCGCAAACACTCGACGCCAATGCTCGCCTGGAACGAAGCGAACGCCGCCGTCGACTAGGTTTCAGGTTGGTAGTTGTGAGTTTTTGTTTGCTGCTGACAGCGACCGCCTATGGCGTATGGCGATTCGTACAGCCACGAAACCCGCCGCCGGTTGTCCGTGAGAATACGTTGCCTATCGACAGCGAAGTTCTCTCGACGTCATGGTTGCCCGCCGAGGTTTCCAATCCGAACTCGAGTGTTGAGCCAGGAATTCGCCAGCTAATCCCCCTATTTCGCAATTTGGAAACGGCTGATGCAACCCAACCGCATTCCCAACGCTATCGAGAAATTATCGCGAAACTTTTTTCGCTTTCCGCTCAAAATGTTCCCGAAGCCGTGCGTCTAACGGCCGTAGTTGCGGCAGCAGACCCCAATTTCGACACAAATTTTCTGAATCGGGATTGGGTGGCCGAGTTCGTATTAGGTGATTCCGAAGAGAGCCGAGTTAGTTCTCTGAGACGACGTGCGGTGGGATGGCAGATTCTTGCCGCATGGAGTGAATTGAGTACGACCCATCCTCCTGAACCGCTCGTAGAAGTGGTTCAAAAAGAACTTGGCATCTCGCTTGCGAACATCCCGATTGAGGATCGTGGCAACGCGATACGGCAACGATTGCTGCAAACCGAATGGGAGAAGTTGCTCAGTCTGCCGGTTCGCGATCCTGAACAAGCCTTGATCTTGTGTACCATCTTACTCAATCTATCTGGATTTGATTGCCATACACCACAACTACTGGAATACGGAAATCGGGTGGCGACGAGTTCGCTGTTTTCTCGTCTTGCGTTGACCTCGCAATCGGGAATTGAAACGGAGATTCCGCTTTTGATCCAATCGGCAAACGACTATTTCGTCGAGGCTTGGTTGGAAATCGCGGAGCGACAAGAGTCATCGGCCTTTCGACAGGAAGTTTGGCGGGCTGTCGCTTTGCGTGATGGAGTGTCCTTGGATGCGATCAACCCACAAGCCCGACCACCATTGTTTCTTAAGAAGAAATTGGATTTACGCAAGACACGATTGGCAGCGATTGTTGCGGCCAACGAACAAGCAGAATTTGCCGAAAAGCAACTGATTCGCCAAGCCATTGGCTGGAGACTTCCGGAAATGGAATACGCAGCAGTGGCTGCCTGGGCAACGGTCACGATGCAAGTAGCCAACGAATCGTTGTTGGCTGCGACAGCCCTCGAACATCGTTTGCCGAATCAGTCGCGTTTAGAGAACTTCCGCCGTGAGTCGCTGGATGTGTTTCCTCGAATGCCTTTACCTCGGTTGCCGGTAGTGGAGTCGACAAGCCCTTCCGGCGTAGAAGATTCTCGGGCAACATTGTCCCTTTTGAGTCGCCTAGCAGATACCGATGTCGTCAACGAACCATTGCGGATTTCTGCTCTTCGCCAACTCTCGCAGCGAAGTTTGGCGAAAGACTCCCCCTCAAGGCGTCAAGTATTGGTGTTGGCCCAATACTATCTTCGCCAACTCGGTTTGGCCGAGCGAATTGCTGCCGAACAAGCCGTCCAGTCATTTGCCAAATGGCCGATTTTCTTAATCACTCTCGCAGATGAAATTGATTCAGGCCAACTTTCAGTAGATGAGGCCAAATCGCTGGTGCAACTCGTGACCGGAACCGACTTCCAGTTCGGCAATCAAGACAACTGGCGGATTGAATTCAAACACCAAATACTGGCGAAGGCCCGTGCAAATCTCGAAGCCTCTGTTGGCGAGGAAGTTTCCATTGAGAAACATCAATGGCAAGCCATCCAACGTTTGACCAGTTTGAGCTACCAACTGCGATGCGAGTTACTCGCCGGCATCATCCCAGAAGGGCGAGACCAAACCACCATTATCCAATCAACGGCCAGACAAATCGCAGGCAATGTAAAGTTGGTTCCAATTAACCTCGCATTAGAAATGGACGCTTTCGAACAAACAGACCTTAGCCGTGTCGTGTCGAGCCAGCGAGAGTTCTTGCAGGCATGGATTCAGCGCAGTGCTGCCGCTAATCCCGAAACCGCCCTCAGTCACATGGAAGAGCTCGAAACAGCCATTTCAATTGAGCGACCAGCAGCGGCATCGTTTTTGACGTTGGAGTTTTTGTTCCTTAAATGGGTTAGCCAAGATCGACAAGCCACCTATGAGCGTCTCATGAAAACAGGAGGTTGGTAAATGTATCGCGCAGTGTTAACGACAACGATCTTGTTCAATGCATGCTTGTTCGGGAAGATTGCTGCACTAGAAGTTTGGGGCGATGTGGTATGGTTAAAGAGCGGGGAACGACGTGAGGGACTAGTCGTTGCTCATTCAGAAACATCGTTTGAAATATCGGATCGAATCGAGTTGGCGGACCGACAAATCGAAATCATCGCTGCACAAGAAGTTGATACTTGGCTCCAAACGATCGACCTTCAACGCCTTGAGAAGTTGGACCCGCGATTTCCCTGGACTTATTTTGAACTTGCGGATGAGTTGGCTCGATTTCCCAACGACCGCTTAGCTGCCGACTTGATGCGCCGGCTGTATTTTATTTGCCTTACGCTCGATGATAGGGCAACCAGACAGAGTGCAAAGTTGGCGCTAAAAAAATTGTTATCGGCGGAAGACCAAAAATATCTCGAAGCTTTCGAAGACCCAGATTCAGTTGACGAATCTGCAAACATCAAACGTCCGAAAGTAGTCGCCACGCGCGATGACTTGGACGGTTTGCAAACTTTGCTGGTATCCATCCGTCGCGAGGATTGGGACCAAGCGGAGCGATTACTTCAAGTGGCACGCATTCGCGTCGCACAACAACATTGGGGGCGGATTGTTCCTTGGGGCGAGCTTGTTGAAACCGTTACCCAGAGAAGAACTACAGACAAGCGGTTGTTACTTTTACTACGACTCGAGGAAGCGATCAGCACAGCTGTCGCCCCAATGGAAATTGAAATCAATCCGGAAAACTGGCTGGCTACTGGATGGCTCCCTATCGAGCCTGAGACGGGTCTTTCGCAGTTCAGCAAGCGGTTTGGGATTGACCCGACGGCAAACGTTTTTCGTAATGGTAGCTGGGAACACGCCTCCGCTAGGAAATTGACACCCCGATGAGAAAATTTTAGTTTGGCGCTTTCTGTCCGCCTAATTTGTCGCGCAGAACCTGCCCCGCAATTCAAGCTTGCAAAAATACACAAGCCCGACACGCGAGAAAGTGAATCTGAAGACGATTAACTTGCTTGCGTGTCGAGCATACAAAAAGCGCCTATCCCAAAAGGGGTCAGACCCTTTGGAGGCTAAGCGAAATATAACGTTGTTTTGCTGCCTAGCCGGAGAGGGTCAGACCCCTTTTGGGATAGGCTGTGAGCGTTTTAAACTTTTCTCAGAGGTTTGCGTCTTCGGAGCTTGGTCCGTTGGACACAAATGCTATTCGTCCGCCAAATCGCCTTCGTTATCGAAACTCGGCTTGACACTGGCCTTGGCGGATCGGTCAAAACGACCGACGAGTTCCAAAATCGCTCGATCACCGGCGTCGCCTAGACGAGGAGTTGCCAGTTTGAGAATGCGAGTATATCCGCCATTTCGATCTGCCATCTTCGGCGCGATTTCATCGAACAACAATTTGACCGCTTCCTTTTGGCGAAGAATCGCAAATACACGACGTCGCAAAGCCACTGCGGGGGCACGAGCGGCAACCCACTTTTGCCAGCGATCACTTTCCCGCCAAGCCTTCCACTCGGAGGTGTTGCGATCGGCATCCGTAGCAAATTCACGAGCGGCTTCTTCGTATGGAAGAGCCTTTTTTGCCATCGTGATGAGGCGTTCCACGATCGGACGCAACTCCTTGGCCTTGGGCAACGTCGTGACGATACGGCCTTTGAACTGCGGTGGTTTGACTGGCGTTTTGCCGTCTGACTGATACAAACCCTCATACATTTCCGGGTCTCGCTCGGTGAGGAACAACGAGCAGGCCATATTGGCAAACATGGCTTTACGGTGGCTGGAGCTACGTCCGAGCCGTCTTCCTAAACGTTTGTGTCGCATGACTAGAGCCGATTCTATTTACTTAAACTTGAGATTCGAATGATTGGTTAACCAACAAAGGAAGACCGTTGAACCTTCATTCCCAAATGGAGGTTCATTTCCGACAATTTTTCGCGAACTTCAACCATCGTTGTTTCGCCGAAATTTCGAAGTTCTAACAATTGGTCTTCGGTGTATTGAACAAGGTCGCGTACCGTGTTGATACCCGCATTTTCCAAGCAATTATTTGCTCGCACGCCAAAACGCAACTCACGAATTGTCAGATTGAGTTTGGATTCGAGAGCCGCGTCACCACCGCCGCCCAACGAACGTGGTTGAGAGTGGACTTGGGGTCCCAGTTCGGTGTATTGCACAAATGGGTTGAGGTGCTTGCGAAGAATCTTCGACGCTTCAACCAACGCCATTTCCGGAGTGATCGAACCGTCGGTCCAAATCTCCATCGTGAGTTTGTCGTAATTCGTTTTTTGACCAACGCGA
Organism: Pirellulaceae bacterium; assembly: GCA_019636375.1. Lineage (GTDB taxonomy): Bacteria > Planctomycetota > Planctomycetia > Pirellulales > Pirellulaceae > BJ22. The sequence continues at coordinate 319,191 of JAHBXS010000002.1, forward strand.
GTCTCTTCTACTTCGTAGCGAACGCGGGTAACTGGGCTGTAAACGGCATCCACCAAAATAATGCCAATTTCCTGATCGCGTCCGCTTTTCACTTCAGAAACGGGGACATAACCTCGTCCGTTTTGGACGACCATTTCCATCATGAAGGGAGTGTCAACTGATAAATTTGCGAGAACATGGTCTGGATTCACCACAACGACTTCGCCACCCGTTTGGATGTCGTGACCCGTGATTGGGCCGGCTGTGTTTTTTTCAACGGTAATCACTTTCATTTGATCACTGTTGTTTTTTACCACGAGTGATTTGACGTTGAGAACGATGTCCGTCACGTCTTCTTTCACGCCGGGGATCGATGTAAATTCGTGATTGGCCCCTCGAATTTTAATTTCCGTCACAGAACTACCTTCCAAGCTGGAAAGCAGGACGCGGCGAAGGCTGTTTCCAATCGTAGCACCGAACCCTCGCTCGAAAGGTTCGGCAACGAATTTCCCGTAGGTAGCCGAAAGAGTTGAACGATCGCAGGTAACGCTACTCGGAAGTTCTAATCCACGCCATCGAACGTGCATCGAGATTCTCCAAAAAGTGGTGGTGATTTGTAATAAACGACAATTTTGGGAGCTTGCCGAATAGAAAAACGAGCAAGCAAACTATTCTGGCCGCGACCGCCGAAACATCGAGTTAGACTCGGCGTTTTTTGGGAGGTCGGCAACCGTTGTGAGGAATTGGGGTGCAATCCTCGATTGATTTAACATTGAGACCAGCGGCTTGCAGTGCTGTGATTGCGCTTTCGCGACCGCTGCCAGGACCACGCACCAAGACATCGACTTCCTTCATGCCAAATTTAACGGCCTTTTCGGCAGCCTGAGTCGCGGCCATTTGACCAGCGAAGGGAGTGCTCTTCCGACTCCCTTTAAAACCGCAAGTTCCGGCAGATGCCCAGCACAACGTCTCACCTTTGGCGTCCGTGATAGTCACCATGATGTTGTTGAAGGTGGCGTTGATATGGGCCACACCGTAATTCACGTTGCGGCGAACTTTTCGCTTGGGGGCTTGTTTCGACATAGAACAACTCTAAAAACAAAAATGATCGGGGTGAAAAACTGAAGTTGATGCCGCTCGCCCATCGACAAAGCAACAACAACCGAATGCAATGCCCCAAATGTCTGGGCACGGCAACTGAAAATTACTTGAGGTCCTTGACGCCCTTTTTACCGGCAACAGTTTTCTTGGGACCCTTGCGAGTCCGAGCGTTGGTTCTGGTTCGTTGGCCGCGGACTGGCAATCCCAAACGATGACGGATGCCGCGGTAGCATTTAATTTCTCGCAACCGAGAAATGTTTTGCCCGACTTGGCGACGAAGTGGGCCTTCCACAACGTAGTCCCGCTCCAAGATCGATGCCAAACGACTGATCTCTTCATCGGTCAAGTCCCGCGCCCGAGCTTCTTCGTTTACGCCCGTTTTGTGGCAAAGTTCTCGAGCGACGGCAGGTCCGACGCCATACAAATAGGTCAACGAAACGACAACTTTCTTGTCGCTCGGAATGTCGACACCCAAAAGACGAGGCATGTACTTAAACTCCCAGTGATATTAAATCGTTCGCGAGGTGATTGCGGAATGAGCGGGACACCTACGATGTTTGAGACCCAACGCTGATCGCGCATCGCCGCCGAAACGGGAGCGCGAGCCCTCGTTGTTCGTCAGATTAGCCTTGGCGTTGTTTGTGCCGTGGGTTGGTACAAATGACGTACACCCGGCCCTTTCGCCGTACAACCTTGCAGTTTTCGCAGACTTTCTTTACGCTGGCGCGGACTTTCATCGTAGAACGCTCTCAATCTCTCGTGGCTTCTTTCAAACCGATCAGTATAGAGGATGCGGGGCAGGTTTCACAAGGGCTTATCGGATAATCCAGAAATAGTTTCCTAAACCAATTCCTGCGGCTCTCTGACGCTCCAAGGGCTGTGCGACGGCTCCTGAGCCAATCCGTCGCAGCCCCGAAAAACAAGCCGAGGCAGAAATGGGGGTCAGGTACCGATGTGCAAAGCACCCCAGTGGCCGTTCCGGCAAGGTTTCCTGACCCAATTTCTGCCCGCAACATCCATAATGCTTAACGTCGGCCACCGGTAAGGCTCAAAATACTCAATTACGAAGAAACATCGGGCAAATGAAGGTTGACAGCGCGGAGTTTTAAGTGAAATCCAACCAATCGCAACGTCATCCCGACCCCGGCAGAAATCAAAAACGCCCAAGCCGCATCTTCGATTTCACGCCGCAACCACAGCATACTCAGCGAAACCACGACCAGCCCCGACGCCAGCGAGGCCCAAAAATTTATCTGGGGAGCCTGGAGCGCTTGCAGTGACGTCGCAAACACAAATCCACTCCCCATCATCAGCATTCCCAAGCTCAACAAGGTTACCGTCCCCCCCAGGTCCGCAAACCGCTCCCCAAACACCGTCAACATTAACCAATCCCCGCCAAACCAAACCACCATACTGGCAACTAGCAATACCGAACTCACAAACGCCGCCAATTGATAACTTGCCTTGCGAATCCCCGCAGCCCCCTGGGCAGCATACAACTTTGCGGCCAGCGGCCCGAAATAACTCACCACCCCCAGCAAAAAAGGATTGGCGATAAAGACCAACGTCAAACAACTCCCATAGCGATCCGCTGCTTCAGCACCCAAGGTGGCCGTAATTTGCCATTGAGTAAAATAGATCAACACGACACTAAAAAATCCCTCGGCGGCAACCCATTTCCCGTATGACCACGCAAGTTGATCGAATTTAGAGCCGTGATCCTCCTCAAGGCACACCTCTCGACGAAAACTAAACCACCACAAGCTCACAAATCCTAAATTTGCCAGCGTTATCAGCCCAAACGCCCAAATCGCATTGAGCCCCTCCCCCGCAATACAAATAACCAGCCCTAAGACGAGCAAAATACTTGTCACAAAATCGTAGGCCAGCAACAGTCGATTTTTTTCCGTGACCAGCAGCCACCGCCGTCCGTACTCGCGAACCAAATGAAGCGGTAAATACCACAGCAGAACTCCCGATACGCGCCACAACAGGTCCACCTTCAAACACCCACCGACCAGCAACGCCAGGCAACAAATCGCCGTGATCATGCCGATCAACCGCATCAGAAAACGAAATGAGTCCCCAAAAAAACCTCCGCGTTGATTTTCGGGCTGGTGCGGCAAAAACACATTGACGGGAGTCGTCACAAACGACTCCGCCAACATCACCGCCATAATCACAAATCCAAACGTGGCGACATAAAAACCAATGCCCGCAGAGCTTTCCAAAGCGAATCGAGCGATCAATACCTGCGTGAGCAATCGCATCCCGCTAATCAGAGCCTGATCAGCCAGAACAATTGCCAAAGGACTAGTCAGTCGTCGCCACATGCGGTTCAAACTCGAGGCCAACAATAAAGCCAAACGATTGGCCCGTGAAAATTCAACTTCGGGACAAAGGACGATTCGGCCCGCTTAGCCTGAGATTTTACGGGCCTTGTTCTTTCGCCGATACCAGGGAGCCGCCGTAGGAGCTTAAAACGCTCCGCAAAGACTACAAAGGGCCAACAGCCGCGTGGAATTATTGAGGCTTCGCGACGCGTAGTACATTTTAACCTCTTCACCGCGAAACCGCCGCTTGTATTGAGTATGGCCGCGGAAGTTGTAACACAACCGATTGAACCATCGCGAATAATGCAGATACCGGCCAGCCAAATTCAATCCGCGACTGAACCGAAACTGATGGTCATCGATTTGTGCGAGTGGCGATAATCCAAGCCACAAGGCCGGAACCCCTTCTCCCTGAAAAACCTCGATCGCCCGCTTCATGATCGCTGTTTCGGCATACGCCGAGCATTCAGGGGTCCGCCGCTTAATACAGGTCACGTATCCAATTAATTTTCCAGCTTCGAACAACGGGTCAAAAAACACAAACGCTTCGACCTTCCCCTCCGGCGAGATATAAAAAAAACGCCGCACATCTTCTTCGTCAATCATCGGCATCGGGCGATTTAAAAACCGGACTTCTTTGCGGCTGATCGTCCGCGTCTTTCGCCACTGTTCGGAAATTTGCTCGATTTCAGCCTCACGCGAGGAAATCAAGCCTTCTTCAATGCAGTACCCGCGCCGAGCGACCCAATTGGCCGCATAGCGAATCCACTCTTTGTCCTTGCCCGCAAACGAATAGCTGCCCAAATCAAGTCGCGTATCTACCCCGATTTCATTGACCTTGAAGCCCAAGTCTTGCAGGACTCGAGCCGTTGACTCGCCGACTTGAACGAACGCGGGGGAGCGAAACCGTGCCAGAAACTCGCGTAAAAGTTCCGGCTTGTCAGACTCGGCACACAAGGGGTCCCCCAATACAAACGTGTACCCAAATCGGCTGCCATAGGCTAAAAAACCCCGAGCGTCCCCAAAGTATTCCAAACGTGGTTGGGTGGCCACCGAATAAGCCAACGAATAATCCCCCCACTCTCTAAGCGTCTTTAGGCGTTCGCCATTTGGAATACTCTGCTCAAGTCCGCTTTTAATTTGGCGAGTAGACCAATAACTCTGCGACCGATACTGGGTTGGTGCTTCCGTGCGGCGAACAAATTTTTCAAATGTGCTGATCAGTGACAAAGGAATCTTCTCAGAACCAATAATATCGCGCAAAAGACTCACCTACAGAAACTCGCCCGCCGTAACCGTAACCACCGTCTCGACATCGCCAAATTCCAAACCAGTCTTTCGCTACGGAAACTGAGTTAACGTATCGTAAGTACCCCGCAAAAAAAAGGCGAAGTCAACGCAGCTAGCAGGGATGAAACGAGGGGATCGGGGGGGATTTTTCGAAGACCTTCTGCAGCCTTGGGCAGTAGGCCAGTAGAAAATGCAGCTTAAACCAATTAATGCCGTAAACGCGAGCGTTCAGCAACGACCGAAGCTACAATGATTATTCGACAGCCTTGACGTGCGGCAGACACCCGTTCTTACAGTTCATGTTTTCTGCAAAAATCAAGATTGCCAACCCAATTGCCATTCCCGATCAAGCGGTAAAGCATGTTTGATTCCATCGTAGAACCAATCCAGCCGAATCAGGTCACGCAGTATATTCTGACACGTGATGGCTTGACGCTTACTTATTCAGAGTTCCTCGTTTTATGGCAGTCGGATGAGAGTTTTTGTCGTTTCTTCACGCGACTGCTGTCCGACTCGCCGTTTGCGGCGTATCGCTGGGAGACTCCCATGCTCAATTCGGCCACTTTGCGTCAACCCTTCCAATTTGTCCTTTTAAATTCTCCTCGGTTTACTTTGCGGGCAACCGACGACAAGACCTACGCAGATTACTTCGCGGGGGACGATTCTGAAGATGGCGTGATTTCGTTTGCAAATCTCAGCGGTGATGCCGTCTTGGTTGTGCCATCCCCCCGAACTGACGTTACCGCCTATGGTCATTTGGCTGCGTTTTTGCGGCTTGCTCCTGACAAACAGAAAATTGCGTTTTGGCGCGTCGTTGGCGAAACGGTCAATTCTCGCCTAGGTAAAGTACCGCTTTGGCTCAGTACTGCTGGAGGTGGAGTGGCCTGGTTGCACGTGCGACTCGATCCTCGCCCGAAGTATTATGGTTATTCGCCATACAAAAGTGTGTCGTTTTTTAGTTGACAGACGCGACCAGTGAAGCAGGTTTTGAAGTTGCAGGTATTCGTTCGTACGACCTATTTCCAAAGCTCAAGTCACTTCGGCGGATTTGTCGGGCTCTCGGTCGCTCTGCTCTCCATCCGCCCCGTTCCCAATCTGGCTATCGAAAATGCCGGATAATCGGTAGGGGAATTTGCAAAAATGTTTTGACAACATTTCATGCAGTAGATTTCACTCTAGCAATCCTGTCAGCTATTTGCTCCGGAGCAACGGAGCAGATACGGACGCAACAAAGGAGGAGGGTTTTTGACGCCCCCCATTCAATTGGCTAGACGTTCCGATCAGCTACTTGGGGAGTTCCAAAGAGCGCCAGAGGTACCAGGAGGCGATGGAGGCGTAGGGTCGCCAGGGTTGGGCGAGTTTTTGGATGCGCCCAGCGTCGGGCTGTTTTCGTAAACCGTACGTCTGCATCACCGCATTTTTGATCCCCAAATCGTCGACGGGCAAGACATCCAAACGCCCCAAACAAAAAATCAAAAACATCTGCGCAGTCCATACGCCAATCCCTTTGACTTGCACCAACTCGTCAATAATCTCCGCGTCGGAACGGCGATTGAGTTGCTGCAAGTTGACTTGGCCATCGAGTACATGGCGGGCGAGGTCCAGACAATAGCTGGCCTTCTGTTGCGAAACCCCTAGCTCACGAAGTTCTTCGACGGACAGTCTCGCAATGGCGTCGGCGATCAGCGGCTCCCCTACCCTTTCGACCACTCGACCGATGATCGTCTTGGCGGCGGAAACGGAAATTTGTTGCGCGATGATCGAACGAATGAGACTTTGAAACGGATGCTTGTGGGTCTTCAGCGTGAACGGCCCGACCTTGCGAATCAAATCGCGCATCACCGGGTCGTTGGCCTTGAGGTGGACTTGAGCTTGTCGAATGTGTTGAGCGTAAAACGGCATTTGAGTCTCGAAGAAATAACGAATATCGATGTCGTTAGCGTTTGACAAACCTCGTTCTGATTTCGAATGTCTGTTTCAAAAGCTCTTACCAAGCGGTCAAAACTTCTTTTCCATTCGCATCAGGACTTGGCTGGCGAAGCAATAGACCACGATTCCAAACATAAACAGCGGCAGGATACTCGTGAACAACTGATCGAACAAAAGTCCGATATTAAATACGAGGTACAACCCCGCAAATCCGATGGCGATCAACGTGGAAACGACGATCGTCCAGGGGACTTCGCATTTAAACGGAACGACAATCGGGATCATCAAGTAAAGCCCCATCAGCAGCGGGATCACTGCCACGACCCAAGCCCCGGCCATCACGACCATCACGATTGCCAACAGCAACGAAATGGCCAAAGTCATCGCGATCAAATTCGAAGCCCATTTTTCCTTGTTCGAGAGCAGGTATTTGCCGAAGGGATGAAGCCGCAGCATCGTATTAAATAGTGGCTCCATGATCCAAGTCATCATCACCAGCAGAAGGTAAAACATCGAAATCGGCATCACCCACGTTTGTAACCAAGGCCGATCCGCCGCAATCCTTTGCAAAAACTGCATTCCCAGCCATAGGCCGATGATCAGTGCCCACTGGTACTGCCCGCTTAAACGGCTGACCTTGGACAATAGCAGAAACATCCAGCGGTAGAGGAAATTCGAACTGTTGAGAGCCTGGATCATTCCCATGCGGGCGAGTTCATTGGTCGGTGCCAGGCGAAGGGCCTCGGCGAATGACTCTTGGGCTTGGCGGTAGTTTCCTTCTTTCAGGAGGGCATAACCCAGGCTTGTATGGGCGACTGAAGAGTCGGGGGACTGTTGACGAGCGAGTTCGGCTTGAGCCCGTGCGTCGCCGACCCGCCCCAACCGTTCAAGAGCGATCACGCGAAGACCTTGCAACGTATCGTCTTCGGGATCACGAGCCAACCCTTCTTCGGCGGACTCCAAGGCTGCGGACCAATCGCTTTTCTTGAGGAACAGTTGTGCTCTCAGCGCAAAGGAACCAGCGTTGGCAGGGTCAAGGGCAATCGCTTCGTCGATCGACTCCAAAGCCTTGTTGATTTCATTTCGCGTTTCCCAAACACTTGCCAAGATATAGTGAGTGAACGGATCGTCGGGGCCCAGGAAGACTCCGCGCTCGGCGGCGCGAGTGGCGTCTCGCAATAGGTCTTTGTTTTGAAGCAAACAAAGCGCCAACCAAGAATGGGCCCGGGCGTTGTCAGGATCGGCAGCCAAGGCTTGTTGAAGAAGTTCTTGGGCCTTGGAATAGTGATGTTGCGAGATCAGTAGAGTCGCTCGGGCAATCGCCGCTTCGGCATTCATCGAATTTCGACCTGAGTTATTTGAGTTTGAGGTAGTTATTTGAGTTTGAGGTAAGTGAGAATGTCGTCGTAGGTCCCCCCTTGGTTGGCGTACAAAGCGTGATTGCGTGCGGTGGCAAACCACTCTTTCGTCGACGGACGGACTTGTTTGACGGCTGCGAGCAAGTCGCCCGTGGACAGTGGTGTCGGGCGACCAGTTTTGATGGCTTGTTGCAATTTTGCTTCGACCGCTTGGTCCACGACCGCTTTGAGGTCAGCCCCGGAGAACTCCGGAGTTTTTGCGGCGACTTTTTTTAGCTCGAGGTTTTCGGATGGCTTCCCCGCTAGGTGAATTTGCAAGATTTGCACGCGGGCGGCTTCATCAGGTGGCGGGACGAACACGACCTGATCAAATCGCCCTGGACGGCGAAAGGCACCGTCAACATGCCACGGAGCATTCGTCGCACCGAGAATCAACAGCCCTTCATTGTCGGCATCGACTCCATCCATTTCGGCGAGGAACTGATTGACGAGTTGGCGACCGGCACTTTGCCGCAAGTCACTTCGGCTGGCCCCTAGAGCGTCGACTTCGTCAAAGAACAATACACACGGACGATTGCGACGAGCATTTTGGAAGACTTCGTGAAGGTTCCGTTCGCTGTTCCCCAGCCACATGTCAAGGATGTCGTTGATGCCGATGGTCATAAAGGCCGAGTTGACTTCGCCAGCCGTGGCGCGGGCAATAAATGTTTTGCCGCAACCGGGGGGACCGTACATCAAGATTCCCCCGCCGACCTTTTTGCCATAGGCCGCGTACATTTCGGCGTGGGTGATCGGATAAATGATCTTCACGCGGATTTGTTCTTTGACCGATTCCATCCCTCCCACTTCGTCGAATTTGAGTTTCGGCCTTTCGAAACGAAATTCGCCGGGTTGTTCGATGTCGTCGGGCAAGACGCGTACCCTGCCGTCGACAATTTCGTCGAACTCTTCGTCTAAAAGGTCGGAGAATTCACCCTCAGAATTTTCGCTGCGGATTCCTAGTAAACTCGCGAATTCAGCATCGGCAAGCGATTCGTCGTATTCCACCGCGCGGCGGTATTCGGCGACGGCCCGTTGGACATCGCCGTTGCGAAACAAAAGTTTGGCGTGCAGCACCAAAGCGGGTGGATGGAGTTGATTCGGATTACAAATCGTCTCGACAATCGCCAATGCGTGAGAGTTTTTGCCTTGACGGTAGAAGACCTCGGCCAGCAGCAGTTGCAGATCGGGTTGTCGGGGGTCCCGTCCCAATTGTTCGCGGATCGTCTGTTCGGCTTCGTCATAGCGGGTCAGGTCCATGAGGGTTCCCACAAAATGCCGTAGCAAGGGGAAATTCCCAGGTGCCAACCGCACCGCCTCCCGCAATGCCGCCAACGTAATTTCTAAATCGCTCATGGAACTCGGACTCGTCTCGATTGATATTTCGTGAGAAGTAGGTGATTCGATTATAGTCGCTGAATGAGAGATTTAGGGGGGTCGTTCGCAACTGTGAGAATTCTAGTCGGTGTTTTATTTCGTCCAAAACAGAATGACTCAATTCCCTTCCAAATAGGGCATTTTTGCAGGTCGCTGAATCCATTGCGGTTTTCGTTTCAGGTAACCAGTCTTGGCCGAACAACTGCGTAGTCGTTCATCTCGAGGCGGAGATTTCCAATGAGCAACTCTTGGAATTGTCGATTGCGGGCTGTTAGTTTTGCTCTGAAGGCGGTGAAAGCGGCACACAAAGCGGGAAGAAATGTTTTTGCTTCAGCTGTCCTCATTTATTTGCGTCTTTCGCAACTTTCACTTTTTGATGGCAAACTCATTGAGTTTGTGGTTCCGGCAACCCACGCCTTTATGGTCAAGGGTGCTTTGAAGGTCATTTTGCAAAGGGTTGTCCTCTCATATCGGAGTGGCATTTCGGACTTGGCATTGAGGTGTTAAAATTTTCCCGTTTCGCACGCAATGCGAAGATTGAGCGGCGGTATGTGGTGCAAACGCATTGTTTTTCGACGGTTGGTTGGATGAATTCGTTACACGATTTTCAAATTCTGCCGCAGCCCAATGAGATCACTTGCGGGCCAACCTGTTTGCATGCCGTCTACCGCTTTTTTGATGACGAACGACCACTGCAGGAGGTGATTTCCGAGACTCCCCAATTGGAAGACGGCGGAACTCTGGCGGTCTTGATGGGGCGACAGGCCTTGCAGCGTGGCTACCGAGTTAAGATTTACACTTACAATTTGAGAATCTTTGATCCAAGTTGGTTCGAATTGCGAAGTGAGCAACCTACCAACGGTTCTGCCGAACGACCTCCACCACTGGAACGAGTACCAAAGGTCAACTTGATCGAGAAACTTGAGGAACAGCGGCGGGTTAAAATCGGAGTTAGGATGAGCTCAGCGATGGCGGCGTATTTGAGTTTCCTTCGTGCGGGAGGAGAGATTTGCATGCACGACCTGAGTAAGCCCTTGATCCGGCATTACTTAGAGCGGCAAATCCCGATCCTGACGGGGCTAAGTGCAACTTACCTCTACCAATCCTCGCGTGAACGGCAACGAGACATGCGCCCCGATGACATTCGGGGAACTCCGACCGGACACTTCGTGGTGATTTGCGGCGAGGATCGGCGCGTCAAAAAGGCAAGAGTCGCTGATCCCTATCTTCCGAATCCGTTTGCCAAGGACCACTACTACGAGGTGAATTTTGATCGGTTGATTTGTGCGATTCTGCTGGGTGTTTTGACTTACGATGCTAATTTAACGATTATTCAACCAGGCGATTAATTGCCATGTCCGTATTGATTGTGACCGACAGCCCTGATGATTGGCCGGCAGAAATTTCCGGTGCGGAGGTCGTCGATGCAAAAGTCTATCTTTCCGACGCAAAATTTTCGGAGCGTCGCGGGGTCAAAGTATTTAACCTTTGTCGCTCCTATCGCTATCAGACGGAGGGGTATTACGTGTCCCTGCTGGCCGAAGCCCGAGGGCATAAACCCATTCCCAGTGTAGCCACGGTGCGGGATTTCAAAACTCAGGCGGTCGTACGGATGGTCTCGGAGGAGATCGATGAATTAATCCAAAAGAGCTTGGCCGCGGTCAAGACGAACCGATATCGACTGAGCATTTATTTCGGACAAAACTTAGCGATGCGATATCGGCGATTGGCTCTGGCTTTGTTTAACCAATTTCCCAGCCCGATGTTGCGAGCGGAATTTACCTGCGGCAGCACCGGCCGATGGCACTTGAGAAAGATCGACTCAATTTCCGGGAATGAAGTCCCGAAGACCCATTGGCCTTTCGTTGTTCGAGCAGCAACCGAGTATTTTGCCAACCGACGTTCTACCAAGACGAAAAAAAATGGCCCGCGATTCGATTTGGCAATTTTGGTTCGACCGGATGATGAGAATCCTCCTTCGGACGCCAAGGCCATCAAAAAATTCATTCGAGCGGCCGAGTCATTAGACATGTCGGCGGAGTTGATCACCAAAGATGACTATGGCCGCATCGGAGAATTCGACGCCTTATTCATTCGGGACACGACGTTCCTGACCAACTACACCTATCGATTCGCAAGGAAGGCTCACGGTGAGGGTCTCGTCGTGATTGACGACCCGCAGTCGATTCTGCGATGCACCAACAAAGTTTATTTGGCTGAGTTGTTGACGAGGCATAAAATCCCGATCCCACGCACTGTGGTCGCCCACGAACGGAATATCGCTCAGATTGGCGAGACATTGGGGTTCCCCCTCGTTTTAAAAAAACCCGACAGCGCGTTTTCACAAGGAGTTGTTAAGGCTCTTGACCAACAGGATTTGGACCAAAAACTAGAGACCTTTCTAGAGGAATCGGACCTAGTCGTTGCTCAAGAGTTTTTGCCAACGACGTTTGATTGGCGTATCGGCGTCCTGGATCAGCAACCAATTTATGCTTGCAAATACTTTATGGCGCGAGGCCACTGGCAAATCATCAACCATGGCAATCAAGGTGACGATCAATTCGGACGCTTCGAAACGATGCCCGTGGATTGGGCTCCCAAAAAGGCCGTCAAAATGGCGGTCAAGGCGGCCAACCTGATCGGCGATGGGCTTTATGGTGTAGACATTAAAGAGTCCAACGGCAAATTCTATGTGATCGAAGTTAATGATAACCCCAATATCGATGCCGGGGTTGAAGATCGAATCCTCAAGGATGAATTGTATCTGCGAATCATGGGAACATTTCTACGTCGAATTGAACAAAAGAAGTCTCGTTTTTTTTAGTAGGCGAATCGGATGGAACGATTGGGATTGTTTGCAGGCTATGGCGTGGAACTGGAGTACATGCTCGTCGATGCGAGGAGCTTGAATGTCAACCCTATTGCCGACAAAATTTTGCAGGCTGCCGCTGGCGAGTTGACTTCCGATTATGAAAACGGAGCTATCGCTTGGTCCAATGAGTTGGCGCTGCACGTGATTGAGATCAAGACGAATGGGCCTGCTCGAAGTTGGCTGGGGCTTGCGGAACAATTTCATGCCAACGTCCGGTTGATCAATCAAATTGCCGCCCAATTTGGGGCGAGATTGATGCCGACCGCCATGCACCCTTGGATGGACCCTCTGGCGGAATTAAAACTTTGGCCGCATGAATGCAATCCCGTCTATGAAGCCTACAATCGAATTTTTGATTGTCGGGGTCATGGTTGGGCAAATTTGCAGAGCACCCATCTAAATTTGCCATTTGCTAACGACGAAGAGTTCGGAAGGTTGCATGCTGCGATTCGATTGATACTCCCGTTGCTGCCAGCCATTGCTGCCAGTTCGCCAATCGCAGATGGCGTGATGCAGGATGCACTCGATTATCGCATGGAAGTTTATCGTAACAATTCCCGCCGCATTCCCTCGCTGACTGGAGCCGTGATCCCGGAGCCACTTTTTTCTGCGGCCGCGTATGACCGCGAGATTTTTCAAAAAATCTATCGAGATATTGAGCCCCATGATCCGGACGGAATCTTGCGTGAGCCGTTTTTGAATTCTCGGGGGGCGATTGCCCGCTTTGATCGAGGTGCGATTGAGATTCGCGTTTTGGATGTCCAAGAGTGCGTGAGTGCTGATGTGGCGATTTGCGAAGTCTTAAGTCAGGTTTTAAAGTTGTTTGTAGAAGAGAGCGTGGTGAGCTATCGGCGGCAACAAGACGTATCTGTCGCTCCGTTGGCCGAATTGCTTCTCGATGCCATCCAATTCGCCGATCAAGCGTATTTGTCCAGCGAGGAGTTGGCAGAAGTTTACGGCGTTACGACGGGAGCTAGTCTGAATGAGGTTTGGCGGTATTTGTATGGCCTCGTTCTGAGACAATTTGGTGAAACGTCAATATCTAAGGAGTCGCGACAATGTTTTGAGGTCATTCTAAAACGAGGGCCACTGGCTCGACGAATCGTCACTCGGGTCGCAGATGCCCCAACCGACCTCCCCTCGATATACTTAGAATTGTGTGAGTGCCTTGAAACGAATCGGATGTTTTGAGGGTGTTGGTCGAATGACTCATGAGAAGACATTGCTACCTTCACTTTTCTTGATCTTGTCATGTGAACATGCGACGAATGCGATTCCCCGTTCCTATCAAATCCTTTTTCGTGGCAACGAAGAAGTGCTTGAGTCTCATAGGGGTTGGGATCCAGGTACGTTACAGTTGGGAAAGGCGTTGAAGTGTCGCTTCAAAGTCGACTTGCATCAGACAACCGTTTCGAGATTACTGGTCGAGGTCAATCGTTCGGTAACACATCCACGACTGTTTTCTGAATTTTCGGCCGGTCTAAGTCCAGATGAGCGGAACAACTTGCTCGTGGCATATTATTTCCCCTATCGAGAGGCTGTGGAGCACGCAATCAGGGAGGCGATCCAGCGCAAGAAAACCGTCTTGCATTTGTCCCTTCACTCCTTCACACCGCAACTGGGGGCCGAAGTACGCAAGGCAGACATCGGTTTGTTGTACGATCCAGCGCGTCCGCTTGAAAAAGAATTATCTGCGCGATGGGCAAATTTGATTCGGCAAGTTGATCCTAGACTGAAAGTCCGGAAGAACTATCCATACCTTGGCAAGGCCGACGGTTTCACGACCTATTTGCGGAAACAATTTTCCGCTGCGGACTATCTGGGTATTGAACTCGAGGTAAATCAGTCTTACATGCAAAAGTCTAGCCCAGCATTTAAACGAATCACTAAGACCATCGTGGCGTCGTTGCACAAATTGCGCGGAGAACTGGAGCAAGGTACCCGACACTGGAAAATCTAAACATCCGATAGAATTCAATCCTTTGTTTTAACGGAAAAGAACCAGCAAAACACCGGGACTTTTGTCAATCTTTTGTAAATTTTTAACGCTTAAGAAACCTTGGCAATATTGCCCCCTGGTAAGGGTTTTACGGGTTTGCCTCACCGCATTGGCCTCAACGGGACATGATTCCGAAAAAATCAAGACTGTCGAATAAACGAAATAGTCTTTCTTTAAAAGATTCAAGTTCCACCTTCTTTAGATAGTGAGGGCCTTATGTCTCACGTCTCAATTAAACAAGCTCGCTTGCTCGTCAACGACCTGTTTGTCGTTCGACCCTGGATCTATTGGACGGATTTTTTGGTCAGCCTCACGATTGGCTACACAGCCGGGGCGGTGCTGCTAAAAATGCCAACGGTCGCTTGGCAATGGAAGGCCGTCGCTTGGCTGCTCACGGTCTTGGCCCTGTATCGCGTCAGTTTGTTCATGCATGAAATTTGCCACTTCAAGCGGGGCGAGATGCGGTCGTTTAAAGTTGCGTGGAACGTCCTGGCAGGTATTCCGATGATGCTGCCGTCATTCTTTTATGAAACCCATCGTGAACATCACAATACACATCATTACGGCACGGATCATGATGGCGAATACCTGCCGCTGGCCAGTGGGACATGGCGCGACCTGTTCTTATTCATCGCACAAGTTTTTTACTTGCCGATCCTGACCTTCATCCGCCATTTGATCATCACGCCGGTTTCGTTTTGCATTCCTCCGTTGAGGAAATGGGTGCTGGAGCACTGGTCAAGTTTCGTGATCAATCTCTCCTATCGTCGTGAGATTCGCCCACAGGACCCGCTGGGTTGGTGGGCGGCCATGGAGATCGGCTGTCATTTGAGAGCGTTGGCATTGGCGTTTGTGATCTTTTCGGGAATTGACCCTTGGTACAATGCCCTGTTGATTTACAGTGTCGCTGTGACGATTCTAGCGATGAATCATTTGCGAACTTTGGCAGCACATCGGTATCGCAGCGATGGGGAAATGATGACGATCGAGGGTCAACTATTGGATTCGATTGATATCTCGTCGAATAGTTGGCTGACTTTGGCGTTGTGCCCAGTAGGCTTGCGATTCCATGCGCTGCACCACTTGTTCCCCGGGATGCCATACCACAACTTAGAGACTGCCCATCGAAGACTAATGCGGGAACTCCCTGCCAATCATCCTTACCGCCAATGTGTCTATCCCTCGATTTGGACAGCCTTGAACGAGTTATTGGGGGAAATTCGTCGTCAACGACTTAGTCCGGAGTTCAAGACGATTTCGCTGGCTTGTGATAACGAGTCGTATGTGCACCGGAAGCGATCTGCCTAAAAACCGCCGATTTCCTGGTGAAATTCAAAAAACAGTGATTTTGTTGAGTTTTAGGGGGCTGAGATTGCGTTTTCTATACAAGGTTAGCGAAAGCTTGATTTCCAGGTAGGTGAGCCGTCGCTGTTTTTTCCGATTTGAATTGGTTGGGATGTTCCTGAATTCGCGTTTGACAATTATCATTGATTAGTTGTTTCTCAAATTTCAAACCGAAATAGCAAAACCAAAATTGCTGCCATACTTTGAATTGGCTAACGGCTTTTTTACACGAACGATACCCCCCATGATTTGTGTCAGCTTAGGACGTGGACGGCACCGAATGATGCTGGCCGAATACGAGTATTTGGTCGAGCAAGGGATTAAAATGGTCGAGCTGCGACTCGACTACATTCGGCGCCCTGTGGACATGACTCGGTTGCTGGCTAATCGCGCGGCGGCAATTATTGTGACCTGTCGCCGACCCGAAGAGGGAGGGCGTTGGATGCGTTCGGAAGAAGATCGGCTGGTTCTGCTGCGGACAGCCATCGCAAATGGGGCTGAATACGTCGATCTGGAACATGAGATCGCAGACAAGGTTCCTCGTTACGGCTCGACAAAGCGAATTGTAAGTTATCACAATTTTCACGAAACGCCTCAAGACCTCGAAAAAATTTATCGCAAACTTACGAAAATGGATGCCGACGTCGTGAAGATCGCGACGTTGGCCAATAATCCCTTGGACAATTTGCGTGTCTTGCGGCTATGTCGCGACGCAACAATCCCAACCGTCGCGTTCTGCATGGGCGAAATGGGACTGATTTCTCGAGTGTTATGCGGAAAGTTCGGAGCTCCCTGGACATATGCTTCTTTTCAAGATGATCGCCAAGTTGCCCCGGGACAAGTCAGCTACAAAGTCATGCGAGATGGCTACAACTACGAAGGGATTACGCGGGATACCGGAATCTTGGGAGTGATTGCCGATCCGGTCGCTCACAGCCATAGCCCCAGGGTCCACAACGCCTTGTTGCGGAAAGACAAGTTGGATTTGACTTACCTACCCTTCCGAGTTCCCGCCGAACATTTGGAAGAATTTATTCGGCATTGCCCAGAGATGGGGATTCGTGGTTTAAGTGTCACCCTGCCCCACAAAGAAAAAATTCTCAAGTGCTTAAACGTCTTGGACGACACCTCGGCCAGCTTGCGGTCGGTGAACACGGCGATTTTTCGAGGCGACAATGGGTTCGGCTACAACACCGATGTAGAAGCTGCGATCAGCGTCATTGGCGAAATGTATGAGGTGGATTGGAAGTCGCCGACAGCATTTGCCGACAAATCGGTCTTGATTCTCGGAGCGGGTGGAACCGCCCGCACCATCGCGATTGGGTTGCAGCAGCGAGGTGCAAAAGTCACCGTGACGACCCGTGATTTCCCCAAGGCCGAGGCATTGGCTAGCGAGTTAAAATGCAAGGCCATCGACTGGGTCGCGCGTCAAAACTACGACTGCAACCTGCTCATCAATTGCACACCGGTCGGGATGTACCCAGAAATGGACGAGTCCCCTTTTGAAGCGACCTGGCTCGACTCGCGGATGGCGGTGTTTGACACGATTTACAATCCTGAACAAACGTTGTTGGTGAAGTACGCCCGCAAGGCAGGTTGCCGAACTATCACTGGAGTAGACATGTTTGTGCGTCAGGCCGCCAAGCAGTACGAACTTTTTACTGGTCTGCCGGCCGATCAGGAATTGATGCGAAATGAATTGAAACGTGCTACCAGCGCGGCCAGGTATTAGTTAATTGGTTCGGCAAGAGTTCGTTTTTAATAACCGCAGCGATTATCAATATCCAGTGTCAGAATTTGGTTCCAAAAACTTGTACCTTCTGGGCCTGAGAGGAACAGGTAAATCGACCGTTGGCCCTTTGCTCGCGCAAAATCTGCAACGCCCCTTTTGGGACTTGGACCTCTTGGTTCAACAAACAAGCGGCCGAACGATCCTTGAGATTTTCTCTACGGAGGGTGAGGAAGAATTTCGACGTTTGGAAAGTCTGGCTTTGCGACGAGTAGCTGCCGGTTCACAGCAAGTGATCGCCCTAGGTGGTGGCGCCATTTTAGCCAGCGAAAATCGGCAGCTCATTCGGGAAACTGGCTGGGGTGTTTGGTTGCAGGCTCGTTCCGAGATTTTGCATGAGCGGATTTGTAGCGATGCCGACTCAACTGCGGAACGCCCTCCACTCACTGATCGAAGTGGGATTGATGAATTGCGATTGCTCGCCGACCAACGGAAGGCACTTTATGCCGAATGTGCGGATTACGCCGTGAATGTTGAGAACTGGACCGCCACGGACATCGCCCATGAGATTGCTATCTGGTTTCAATCGGTCGATAACAACGAAGGTGATCTGCCATACACAGATTACACCGATTCGTAGTTTTTCTGTTTTAATTTTGATCTGCGGAAGCATCACAAGAGTCGGCGGCCTGGAGTAGCCAACACGTGCAAACCAACATTTTTCTGTTCGTGTTCGGGGCGATCATAGGGATGGTCGTCAATTGGGCGATTTACCAGTTGTGCTACTTTGGCGTGCGTCCGATTTCACCATTTAGTTTGCCCCCGGTGGAAGCAAGGCCGCGACGTTGGCATGACTATCTGCCGATTGTCGGTTGGCTGGGTCGGCGGGGTGACTCGTCGGTTTTTGGAAAATGGTTTTGGATACGCCCGCTGCTGATTGAATTGGGCCTAGCGGTTTTCGCGGTTTGGTTCTATCGCTGGCAACTTGGCGGCGGTCTGTTGGATGAACCCCGCCTCGCGCCTGTCGATGGTCACGCAGAGTGGTGGTACGCGGCACAATTTTTGTTGGTGACGTTGTTGGTCGCCGCGACGTTCATCGATTTTGATGAGCAAACGATTCCCGATGCGATCACTTTACCGGGGACTTTGGCGGCTCTTGCGTTCGCGGTGTTGGCTCCAGAGACTCGCCTGCCGATTGTCGTGCATGGGCCGGCCTACGAAAGCCTGCATTTCAATTCTCCTAATTCACTCAGTGACTTGAACTGGCTGCGAGATTGGAAGGGGCTTGCGATTGGACTCGGAATTTATTGGGTCTGGGTCTGGGCGTTGTTACCCAAACGCTGCACGTTGCGACACGGGGTGTGGCGGGGCCTGGCCCTGATGTGGGTTTCGATTTTTCGACCGCAGCGTAAGACGCAATCGAAATTACGAACCCAAGAACGTCAGACGCAACCGCAGGTTTGGGGCTTGCTCCTTTTAGGAGTTCTCCTTTCTGTTATTTATGGCTGGATTTGGTATCTGGGCGGAAAGTCCTTCGAGAGCCTGTTTGGAGCGACGCTCGGCATGGCCTTTGGCGGAGGAGTGATTTGGGCAGTTCGAATCATCGCGAGAATGGCGATGGGGCAAGAGGCGATGGGCTTCGGCGATGTCACCCTGATGATCATGATTGGAGCGTTTTTGGGTTGGCAAGCAATCTTGCCAATATTTTTCTGCGCTGCATGTACGGCGGTTTTCGCGGCATTGGCCAATTTTTTGTTTACCGGTGAAAATGCTTTCGCATTTGGACCGTTTTTGTCTATCGGTGCCGTGGCCACGATTATTTGGTGGCAGCCTTTTTGGCGGTATTTGACCCCGATGCATCGCATGAACGAAATTCTGGTCGGAATATTGATTGGGGCGTTGATCCTGCTAGGAGTCATCATGTGGGGGATTCAATTGGTCAAGGGTGCTTTCGGTTCGTCTAGGTCGTAAAACGTAATGATCAAAAACTGGTTCGGCAATCTGCAAACTTTAGAAGAACTTGTCGTCTGGCAAGGTGTCGAGCGGTACGGCTACATTGAAACGGTAGATGGAGAGATGCGGCGGATTCAGTTCCGTCCTTGGCCAAAGTTGATTTCATATTCCGAGGCACTTTGGCTTGGGGGCTGGAAACATGAGAAATCCGCCGGCAAGCGTTGCCGTTTGTACTTCAATCAACCGCTCGGGCACTCGAACTATTTGAATCTGGCTTATATTGAGTCGAGCGCCGGTTCCAGCTTTCGCAATCTGCATGTGGCGTTGAAAATTTTGGATTTGGTCGCATGGCGAAAAAAGTCGGATGCGATTTTATGCGAATTGACCAACTCGCGAATTTCAGACCGCTTGATGGAACGTTGGGGTTGGGAACGTCACTTGCCGGACTCCCCCAAACGTCACTGGATCAAACGCTTTTACGGCGACTATTCGCAGGTCTTGCCTGAAATTGGTTCGAGACAGATTTGAGCTGTTCGATGGGCCGACATTTCACCGAACATTTTTCTAAGCCTATATTCGCAACTAGAATTCGGCTTCTTATTTGAAATCGTGGCGTTCGTTTAATCCAGATTTGGCGATTTCATCGTCAAGATTTGCTAGTTCATCTGCGGCGTAGCCCAGGATATCGAGTCGCCGTTCGGCTTCTGCTTGATTGATCTGGTGATATTCGAGGTCGATAAAAATCCGTAAGCGAGGGTCCATCCCCAATGTTTCGGCGAGTTCAACGGCTCTGGGATAGCTGGCCGTGCGAAACATTTTGCGATTGATCCACATCACGATCATTCCCAAGACGATAATCCCAGCCCCCCATAGGGCTCTGGTGGTCAGTGGTGAGCGGTCATTGGTGATGTTGATCGTGGCGATGGTTACTCCAATAAGCAATGCAAAAACGCTGGCCGCGCGAAACCAACCGGTAAAGATTGACTTGAAGCTTAATGGCAGATTGCCTCCGTAAAAACCGTCGGCATCTTTCCGCACGATGAACCGCGTGCGGAACGGAATTAGCGGGACGTAGTAGACGTGAAAAAATTCAGTGGCCACAAACCCCAACCCCGGAATCTCGTCAACCTTCCCATAAGGCCGTGTGCCAAAAATGATGATCATTTCCCGCTCCCAATTGGTCACAAACTTATTTTTTTAAAACGCCATCGCCTGAAAATTCGATCAATACTATCTTTTGACGCTGACTACGTCCGATTAGCTGGATATTTCTCACCCTTTTCCAACAGCCATTTAATCCAGCGATCCAATCGTTCATCGTCGTGGATACAACTTTCCACCATATCCCCACTCATGTCGAGCCTTTTGCCGAATTCATTCTCAAACTCGTTTTGCCAATTGTCTGGCCAGTCCTCGTGGTGCTCTTTAGCCATTCCGACACCCTTTTTTAATCCCTCTCGTTCTCCGGTATGGATGGTGGATCGAACTAGTTCTACTTTGACATTGTTGTGATTTACCCTAAAATGAGCCCGAACTTGATAAACTGTTTTTGTGTAGGCAATTTCAAACAACCCGGAGCTAACCAAGGCGTCGTACACCTTTCGAGAAACTAGTGACTTCTCAATACTATCTTGTGAGTAACGCTTGTATGCTTCGAGCCATTCTTTTTCTGAGAAAGAGTTGCGGGTCATCGGATATCTCGAAATAATTTTAGTTTTTACTGGAAGGAATCAGGCGAGTCGTGCAAGGCTTTAGGTGAGCAGAAGCTTCTTGGATGAAGCAGGATTCGTCCGACTTTGTTGTTCCAATCAAAGCGTGTCGGTTGAAAGGAATCAAAAAAATTTAACATAACGTCCCATACATTTCGAACAGACGTTTTCCAATTCACATTTTTTCGAAATAGCCGAGACAGGAATCGAACCTGCACACCTTGCGGTACTAGATCCTAAATCTAGCGCGTCTGCCAATTCCGCCACTCGGCCGAGTGATTGGGGGCGAGCGGTGCTCGCGTTTCCCACTTAAAAAAGGCTGCTCGAATATAGCAGCTTGTGGTCTTTTTGGCTACTGCCTCCCCCTGATTGGACAGGAAAAATCACCGTCGGTTCACCTGAGGGTTGCGTATTAATCCCGCAGGACGCTTGGCAGGATACATGGTGGCAGCCGTACTTTCGTGGGAAATTTTGTGGGTGATAATGAAAGAACAATTGAACCCCCACATGCTGAGGATGTTTTGCAGTACGCCGAGTTGGTTTGTCGCACAAATTTTTCGTTTCTCGTCGGTGCTTCTCACGCCGACGAGCTCGTCACCCGCGCGGTTGAGTTGGGATACTCGGCTCTCGGTGTGACAGACATCAATACGCTGGCGGGAGTCGTCAAGGCTTACCAAGCGGCACGGGAAACGTCGTTGAAGTTGATCGTGGGAGCCGAACTGACTCCATTGGATGCTCCCGCGATGGTCGCCTGGGCGATGAACCGTCAAGGTTATGCAAATCTCTGCCGAATCATCACCGCCGGGCGGCGGCGAGCCCCAAAGGGAGAGTGCTGGCTGACGTTCAACGACATCGCCGAGCAAAACGAAGGCTTGCTCTTTGGCCTGCGTCCTGGTTTGCCCGACGATCCTCGAATTGCGAATCCCAACGAGGTTGATGGCGACCCGGTTTACGATTCGTTGAGTCAACGCGAGCCGGTCAGTCTCCAAACCTGTCGAGACTTGTTCGGCGACCGAGCCTATTTACTCGCGCCATTGTATCGTGGCAGCGATGATCGACGACGCTTGTCCGAATTGCGGCAACTTTCCCACGCAACTGGCCTACCACTCGTGGCAACTGGCGATGTACTGTATCACGCGCGAGAACGAATGCCGCTTCACAATGTCCTGACCGCAATTCGGCACCGGACGACGGTCGATCAAGCGAGAGATTTACTAGAGCCCAATGCCGATCGCCATTTGCAAACGATCGCGGAGCGGATACAAGAATTCAATCCTTTGCCGGGAGCCATCGCGAGGGGCCTGGAAATTGCCGAACGGTGCGAGTTCCGTCTGGATGAACTTCGTTATGAGTATCCAACGGAGTTGGCTCCCGAAGGGATGACACCGATAGAGTATTTGCGGCAACTGACGGAAGAAGGGGCACAGTGGCGCTATCCAAATGGTGTTCCCGAAAAGGTCCGTCGGCTCATCGAACACGAATTGGCCCTGATCGCCGAGATGCGTTACGAGGCTTACTTCTTGACCGTCTGGGATTTGGTTCGCTTTGCTCGTGGTCGCAATATTTTGTGCCAGGGGCGGGGGTCGGCGGCGAACTCGGCGGTTTGTTATTGTTTGGGCGTCACCAGCGTCGATCCGAATACGACGGAGTTGCTGTTCGAACGGTTCATCAGCAAGGAACGGAACGAAGCACCGGACATCGACGTCGATTTTGAGCATGAACGGCGCGAAGAGGTCCTCCAATACTTGTACGAAAAATATGGACGGCACCGAGCGGGCTTGGCGGCGACGGTCATTACATATCGCAGTCGCAGTGCCATACGGGATGTCGGCAAGGCGCTCGGCCTGTCGCTGGATCGTGTCGACGCCCTTGCGAAACAAGTTGACGGGTATCACAACTGCGACGATCTGCCGGATCGTTGCACGGCCGTTGGAATCGATCCGCAGTCGCGACTGGGCGCCCAACTCTGTCATTTGGTCAACGAGATTCTAGGGTTTCCGAGGCATCTGTCGCAGCATGTCGGCGGGATGGTGATGACTCAAGGCAACTTGGACGAATTGGTGCCGATTGAAAATGCCGCAATGGATGGCCGAACCGTGATCCAGTGGGACAAGGAAGACCTGGAGTCCCTGGGGTTGCTCAAGGTCGATTGCCTTTGTCTGGGGATGTTGACGGCGATTCGCAAATGTTTTGATTTGATCGCCAAACATGAGGGACGCGAATTGAGCCTCGCAACAATCCCCGCAGAAGACTATCGGGTCTACGATATGATTTGCGAGGCCGACACGGTGGGGGTTTTTCAAATCGAAAGTCGCGGGCAAATGAGTATGTTGCCGCGACTCAAGCCACGATGTTGGTACGACCTTGTGATCGAGGTGGCGATTGTTCGACCTGGGCCGATCCAAGGCAACATGGTGCATCCGTACTTGCGACGGCGAAACGGCGAAGAGCCGGTGAATTATCCGAACGAGGCGATTCGCCAAGTTTTAGAGCGAACCCTGGGGGTTCCGATCTTTCAAGAGCAAGCGATGAAACTGGCGATTGTGGCGGCAGGATTTACGCCGGGTGAGGCGGACCAGTTGCGACGAGCGATGGGAGCTTGGAGGAAAACTGGCGTTATCGAAAAGTTTCGCGAAAAACTTTTGGCTGGAATGCGAGAACGAGGTTTGAGCGACGAGTTTGCCGAGCAGGTCTTTCGGCAAATTCGTGGCCTTGGCGAATACGGATTTCCCGAATCTCATGCGGCGAGTTTCGCGTTGCTCGTTTACGTATCAGCGTGGCTCAAGCGATACTATCCGGCGGCCTTTACGGCGTCTTTGCTTAACGCTCAGCCGATGGGTTTTTACGCCCCTGCTCAATTGGTTGCCGACGTCCTCCGGCATGGGGTGACGGTCTTGCCTCCCGATGTGAATCACAGCGACTGGGATTCGACGCTAGATGAAGTCGCCGAGGAATCAACATGGGCCTTACGGCTAGGCTTGCGTCAGATTACCGGTTTAGCCCGAAACGTGGGCGAGAGGATTGTCGAAAGTCGCGAGGAGTTGGGCCCGTTTTTTTCGGTCAGCGAATTCGGGGTTCGTACCGAGTTGGGGCAAGCGGTGATCGCTCACTTGAGCAAGGCTGATGCGTTTGCGTCCATGAATCAAGATCGGCGGGCTGCACTGTGGCAGGCGTTGGGGCAGCCCCGTACCCCCGTCGAGCAACCCCTGTTTGCTGACTTGGCTTGTGACGATGATCCGGCTGCTGATCTTTTGCCACCGCTGGAACTTTCGGCGAATGTGATGGCCGATTATCAAACTCTGGGGCTGTCACTAAAGGCCCATCCGCTGAGTTTTTGTCGGGATGAATTGAATCAACAAGGCGTTCGGACAGCCAGCCAACTTTCGTCGGTCGAAAACAATCGGCCAGTAATGGTGGCTGGGCTGGTGATTTTGCGGCAGCGCCCGGCGACGGCCAAGGGGATTACGTTTGTCACGCTCGAAGATGAAACGGGGACGATCAATTTGGTTGTTAAACCTCAAATTTGGGAGCGTTTTTATCAAGTTTGCCGAACCTCGCGGGCGTGGCTCGTGGAAGGACGACTAGAAACGAGGAGCGGGGTGACGCACGTGATCGCCGAACGAATTCTTGACCTCAATCAGCGGATGCAGACCCCCACGATTAAATCACGCGACTTTCGATAATTCATAGGGGTGCCGATTTTTCAGGCGCGGACGACGAAAGCTCGATTGTCTCGATAGCTTGCCGATACTGACAGCGGGGAGCCTATGTCATGCGAAAACAAATTTTCGCATTCTCGTCACTAAGGTTTACCTAATAAGCATGATCGTCGCCATCGTCAAAAATTACTTTTTCGGGGTCTACGCTGAATGGTCTTCAAGTTTGCACTTGAGAGATTTTGGGTGTTTTTGTGTTTGTTCGCACCGTTGTATGCGCCGCAAGATGATTTGCTGCGACAACTTGAGGACATACGTCGGCAGTTGTTTGACGGCACACCCCCTACATTAACTGCCGATGCTCGAGCCGATCTTTTGGCTGACGACATTTCAGGGACGGGTACTTCACGCAAAGCTCCAGAAGACCGACTTCTGATTTCCCCCGCTGCCCCTGAGGCCGATTTGCTTGACGACGTTCCGCCGTCCCTTGAGCCTTCTGAGGCAAGGCCCACCAGTCGTTGGACCCCGGCCCAAGATATGCGTCGGGCGAGAATCGCTAGTTGTTTGGCGACTTATTATCGACACCCCATTGATGCAAACAAACTCCGACCGTGGAGTATCATGCACGGCTTGATTAGCTACGGGCCACGCTCTGTGACGTTGGTCAACGGACAACCTGTCAATTGCATCGAGTATTTGTGCGCCAACGGGGCCGGTGACGGGATGCGAATTTTGTATTTGGAAGATGGCAAACTCAAAGCTCGTTTAGGGCCGGGAGTTCAAGGGCACGAAGGGCAATTGTTGGCGATTCTTGCTCAGGCCGGTGCTCCAGCAGATCACCCGCTCATCGTTGATGGAGAGACGTTTTCGCTGCAAGACTTGATCGAGTACGAAAAACTGGGTTGTCGCTCTGGCACAGAATTGACTTTCAAACTGATCGCCCTCGCTCACTATTTAGAACCTGATGCGGTATGGCAAAACGAAAGTGGTGAGACCTGGGATATGGAGCGGCTGATTCGTGAAGAGATTGCCGAACCATTGACCGAAGGGGCCTGTGGTGGCACTCATCGCTTGACGGCGTTGAGCTATGCGGTTCAACAATGTGTCAAACGGGACTTACCGCTCGATGGAGAATGGCTGAGGGCCGATGCCTATGTTTCAGCAGTCCAAGGGATGACCTTCAACAAGTTTCAAAATAGCGATGGCAGTTTTAGCACGCTATTTTACAAGAGTCGCGAGAATCATCCCGACCTGAATCGTCGAGCTTATGCGACGGGACATATTGTTGAGTGGTTGGCTTACTCGCTCCCCGAGAGCCAATTGCACGATCCGCGGATGACCGCCGCTGTCGATTTTCTATTGGATTTGATGATCACAGCTCCAGGACACAAAGTCGATGTCGGACCGCGTGGTCATGCCCTACATGCCTTGAACATTTACGAACGACGCGCTTTCGGCGAATCATCTGACTGGGCGAGTTCAAGAAACATTGCTGAACTTCCTTTGACCAGCAAAGGAAACTTTTCCAAAACGAATCAAGGCACCTCAAACGACCGAAACAAATCGCCGACACCGGTTCTGCGAGGCGGAATTAGACGTCGATAAAACGCTACGAAGTCGGCATGGATGTCGACGAATTGACCAACCAAGAAGCATTCTGAAAGGAGTCAGGTCATGCGAATCTCTATTTGGGCAGCCCTGCCACTCGCCATCGTTTTGGCGGCTGCCGGCGGCACAACATCTACCGCTTGCTGGGGGCAAATTGTCGTCCCCGGTGCAGGAACACAGTTGACGCAGGTGGGGGACGATTTCGAAGACCCCGACTGGGCATACCAATACAACCTCCCCAAGGTAACGAACTTCGAAGATACAATGCAATCGAAAAACCTCCCGCTCGGCGTTTCCGCTAACGGACGCTGGCACGAAGGGGGGAAACGAGGCCAGCCGGACTACATCGTTCGCGTCCCAACTCCGCCAGGAGGCTTGCCCGGAAGTACCGGAGCCCTTGCACTGCGATCGCTAAACACCGGGAGCACTCGCCCGACCTATCAGCAGCAACAAGACGACTTTATCTGCAACCTTGCTGATCATATCGGAACGATCCCCGTCGGACGCTCCCCTAGTGTCGTGACTCGTGTTTGGATGCCGCCTATCGAAGAGTGGGAGGACCGCTCGGGTAGCCATTTCGCCTATCGAATTTCGCTGCTGCGTCCTCAAACGACGGCTTCTTCAGGACGCGGTCGATTTCGCCAAGCGTCACACAATCCAGAAGACGATATGTACTGGCCGGGCTTTTTCTTGAACCGAGAAAAAGGAATCGACCGCAAAACGGGTGAAGCCTACGACAAGGTCTACTTCTGGATGAAGGCCACGGCAGACAGTCGCGCGATTAACGGTCCAGTGGTGGAAGAGTTCGGCTGGTGGACGCTGGGAATGAGCGTTACGCCCGACGGCAAAGTCCACTATTTCGCGAAACCAGGCGTCGAAGACCTGACGGAAAAGGACTACATCGCGTCGGCGTTTCCGTTCGGGAATCGAGCGGTGACGTTCAAGACTTTCTTCTACTGCATCTGCAATGGGGATGACGGCAAGACCTGGTCTACCGAATTCATCGTTGATGATCCGCAGGTTTTCGTGTTGGACTAGGAGTCTCTTTGACTTCGACGTCCACCCACACCAAGCGGTGATCAGAAACATCGACAAGTTCAAACAACGGGTCGTCGGATTTCGGCCAAAACACCCCTGCTCCGACGACTCGTTGATTTTTTGATGGCAACACGTAGTCCACCCGCAAATTGCCTGGATTGACATCATTGAAGTCTGCGGTGTCCAAAGCGGGATCGCCGCGATGTTTCAAATTCGCTTGGCCTTGAAGTTGCGACTGCTCGGCACCACCCAGGCTGGTTGGTTGGGGGTCTTGGATTTGCTCGAGGTTGAGTAATTGTTGAATCGCTTTTTCGCGACTGTCTCCGTCGTTTGCATCGGCATTGTAGTCACCGGCAATGACGAACCGTCGGTCAGTCGGCAGACCCCCTCGGCGTCCCTGGTCATCAACGAGGTAACCTCCATTGCCCGAAACGTAGTCGGCCCACAAGCGAATCTCGTCGTGATTGCGACAGCCGTTCCGGTCCTCCGGTCCGTCAAAAACGGGGGGCGTCGGGTGCGCGGCCAACAAGTGAATCACATGCTGTTCTGAAATTTGAATCGGAACGTCCCAATGGCTCTTGGACGAAAGGCGAAAGGCTTCTTTGACCTCCGCCGAATAGTACGACTCACCGGTCTCTGGCACAGTCGGCCAAAGCGCTCCCGGCATATCCTGCCAGAGAAATTTTTGAAACGTACGAACCTGCTTCCGCTCGATTGGAAATCGCGAGAGCACCGCCATGCCATACTGACCGGGAAATGCTCCAAACCCATACGCATCATTCGGAGTCCCCAGCTTTTTGTCGCCGTCTAAATCCAAGCCCGTATCGATTCCGGTGTTGGAGGGGGCCAAGAAATAATACCGATAGTCGAGCCCTTTGCGATCTCCGCTTGGGAGCGCCAGTCGGGCCACGAAGAGCCTTAATGCCTCCTCTCCTTCGTCGAAATCGAATTCGTTCAGCAACAATACGTCAGGACGAACTTCCTGGATGATCTGGATAAGTTTTTGAATTTGCGGGTGTTCATCCTGCCTGAGTTCTGCGATCAACTCCCCTGCCTCGGGCCGATTCAGCGAAACATTGAACGTGGCTAATCGGATGGCGTCCGGTTGGCGAAGTTGATGGCCAGCTTCCTGCGCGAGTAACATCGAATTGGCAACACCAATGAAGATGGCCGCCGCCAGTAGCAAGTTGAACGGCATCCTCAGTCGCCGCCTAATGTAAATGGAACTTTGCGTCTTAAATATTTGCATGCTTGACTCGTAGAGATGTTTAATGTGCTTTGATGGGAGAAATCTCGCACCGCCTCGCGGAACAGGCACCGTTACGGCGGATTTAAGGTTGACAATTCGCCGTACCGAATTTCTCGATTGCGGCGATAGCCAAGACCCCAATAGCGTACTATATTCTATGAAGTCTCTTCGATTAACAAAACCAAGAATCCATGAAGAAACCGAGTTCCCTACCCAACGCGACGGTCGTCCCCGGCACGAAACCAAAATGCATTGTGTTCAGCAACGTGCATATCCTTTCTCGGCACGCGGCCCAAATTGTCGCGGCGGTGATTCGCGAGCGAAACGCGATTGGCCAACATGCCGTGTTGGCTCTCCCTGCCGGATCGACGCCCATCAGCGTTTACCGCGAACTGATTCGGATGCACCGCGAGGATGGCCTCGATTTTTCGGGGGTCGTGACGTTTAATATCGACGAGTATTTTGGAATCACCGAAAACAGCCTGCAAAGCTACCGTCGTTGGATTCACGAGCACTTTCTAAATCATATCAACATTCTCCCGCAAAACGTGTTCATCCCAGATGGGACATTGAAGCTAACGGAGGTTGCCCAACATTGCCGCCAATTCGAGGCTCAAATCGCTCAAGCAGGTGGCTTGGATTTGGCATTGTTGGGAATCGGCAGCAACGGCCACATTGGTTTTAACGAGCCGTTTAGTTCGGCCGACAGCCGCACGAGGCTCGTGCAACTTGATCCGGCGTCTCGTCGCACGGCGGCCAGTGATTTCTTTGGAATCGAAAATGTTCCGACTCAAGCCCTTACGATGGGGCTGGGGACGATTTTGGAAAGTCGAAAGGTGTTGCTGTTGGCCCTCGGTGAACACAAAGCCAATATCATTCGAGCAACGGCCGAAGAACCGACAACTGATCGCATCCCGGCGTCGTTTTTGAAATCGCATCCCGACGCAGCGTTCCTCGTCGACGAAGCTGCTGCTGCGGAGTTGACTCCTCGGAAAACCCCTTGGAAAGTCGGAACTGTGAACTGGGACGAGCGCACGACTCGGCGAGCCGTGATTTGGCTGTGCAAGAAAACTCAAAAGCCACTTACCAAACTCGAGGATGAAGATTTCCGCCAAAACGGAATGCATCAGCTCTTGGAGCAACACAAAACGGCAACAGGAATTTGTAAATCGGTGTTTCAGCGGTTGATGAGTACCGTCGAAGAACACCCCGCCGGGACGGAGCAGCGGAAGCGAGTCATCTGCTTCAGCCCGCACCCAGACGACGACGTGATCAGTATGGGCGGGACTCTGATTCGCCTAAACCAAGACGGCCACGAAGTCCACATCGCGTACATGACGAGTGGAAACATCGCGGTCTTTGATCATGACGCTTGGCGAGTGGCCGATTTGGTTTCTGAGTACAATCGCCTATTTGGGATCGACCGCGAACAAAGCTTAGCAGTTGAATCACAAGTCAGTTCGGCTCTGCACTCGAAACGAGCGGGCGAACCAGACATTGACGAGGTTAGAAAAATCAAGGCATTGATCCGGTGGAGCGAAGCCAAAGCGGGGGCAATCAAAGTCGGCTGCGAAGAACGGAATTGCCATTTTCTTGACCTGCCGTTTTATCGCACGGGGACGATCGATAAAAACCCTTGGGGCCCCGAAGACGTTAAAATCATTCGGGACCTCCTGGCAGAAATTAAACCCCATCAAATATATGTCGCGGGGGATTTGTCCGACCCGCACGGAACCCATCGCGTTTGTGCCGAGGCGATCTTTCAAAGCCTCTTCGAGATCGGGGAACAGGACCAAGAAATCCCAGAAGTGCTGCTATATCGGGGCGCTTGGCAAGAATACGAACTACACGAAATCGATGTGGCGGTTCCGTTGACCGTTGCCGATGTAGCGTTAAAGAAGAAGGCTATTTTCATGCACGAAAGTCAAAAAGACGAAGCCCTCTTCCCAGGCTCGGATCCTCGCGAGTTTTGGCAACGTGCAGTCGATCGCAATATCAACACCGCGAATCAATACAATCTCGTCGGACTTCCTGAGTATTTTGCGATGGAAGCCTTTGTGCGTTGGAACGGAGTTCCTATTTAGCCCCGCTTACGACTTGTCGAGGCGAGCCGATATCCGGCAGAATCAATTATTCATTGCATTACGAATCAACGTATCGGCGTTTGAGAACAACCCGCCAGGTACGCCACCTAAAGTAGCAATCGTTACGAAGCAAACCATTAGTATTGCGGCCAGCATCACGCAGTATTCGACCGAAGTCGGCCCATCTTCTTCACGCAATAACTTAGAAAAAATATTTTTCAAATAGCGTTTCATTTTAGTTTTTAACCGAGGTGATGCGATGTCTGTTACTCTTCGATTTTAAAGCAATGACTTCAGGCATTTTTGCTTGAACCCCCAAGTCTTCCCTAGGGAAGTGCCTTTGGTAAAGAGCGAATATTGCTCCCAAAAAACATTCAAACAATGTCTGTCTATTGATCGAAGTTAAATTTGTCCGCGTGATTATTAAAATTAGATCGTTTTTTGACCAAGTGCTTGTCATACGACATGAGCAATTGCCAAAAAAAAGAAAATTAGTGATTGAGTGACAGGATTTAACGGAAGTGACGACTTTTCGAGCCAAATACGGAGATTTGATTTCGGACAACCCCAGACATTGGTGCCGTAGACCGTGCCCCGGAAAAATTGCCACCTACTTCGCCGCGTGGCGATTCCAGGGCAATTTCTTCTTGATTTCGTCTTTTAGATGATGCAACACCGAGTCCTTGTCAGTGGACTGCAAAATGTGACTGACCACGTCTTTTGCTGAGTCCCGCCCCCATGAACCGCCATGCTCAAAATAGTGCTGCGCCGCGCGGCCAATAATGTAAGAACTAAATCCTGCCGCTGCCCCTTGGGGAATAATCGTTAGCGGCGTTGCAAAAGAAAACGTGATCGTTTTCAGGGCGCTCGCTCCCCAACTGGTGAGTTCGCCCAGTGCAAACACCCCCGCCGCCTTGGCGATGGCCTTGGACAAATTGCGGGCCTGAGCCAACGAAAAATCCAACCCGTAGACTTTCGACAAGGTCATGATCATCAACGCGTCGATCGAAACGCCGCCGACAATATCAAGAACCCCCGGAGTCAGCGCAACCACCGTGGCCTTCGTAGCTGCCATGCCCCAAATCAAATTGTCCGCTTGCCGTTTTCGCATTTGCACGCGAACGGTTGAAATCCGGTCGCTTTTGTCCGCCGCGTACAAGGCCGCATTGAGGGCGATAAGGTCGAGACCCTCCTTCTCAAGCACGTCGAGAATCAACAACTTGAGGTCTTGAACGTCCGGCTCGGGGCGAACCCATTCGGAATGTGAATGACCATGCTCATCATCCACCACATGTTCCACGCTACGGGGGTGAGCACTGGTCGTTACAAAATGATCGTCTGGGATCAAACCTGCGACGCGGTCTTTGATGCGTATTGATAAAGCCTGAAAGTCTTCCGACGAGTACAAATCTCGCTTGTTGAACACCATTACAATGGGTTTGTTGACAGCCGCCAGTTCCAACAAGGAACTGTACTCCACATCGTTGATATCGGAATCGACCACAAACAAAATTAAATCAGCACGTCGGGCAGTTGTCTCGGCCAATTCCGCGCGCCCTACCCCGCCAACTTCGTTGATCCCAGGCGTATCGACAAGGATGATTTCAGAGTCGTCAAGGCCAGCGATGCGATGCCCGGCACCTTCCCAAGCCGTCCCCCAAACTTCCTTGGTCCATCCCCCCTGCACATCGACCGAAGCGACATCTCTGCCGATCAGGGCGTTGATCAGGGCGGACTTTCCGGTACTAATTTCACCGAACAAAACGATCTCGACCCGCCCCTTGGTGGCCTTGTCAAACATCGCCTGCAGTTGTTGGAAATCGTTTTGCAGTTCATTCCGCTCCCTGTCAGAACATTTCTGCAATTTTGCGATCGTCGCCTGCACCGATTCGATGGCCGCGTGATACTGTTGATTTTTAGAATTCGCGTCACTCATCAGTGGTCCATTTTCGAAGTGAAAAACGGGAGCAGCTCCCTTTTTCTGACAAAGCCTAACATCGGCAAATTACTTTCCGGAAAATTTCTCACGGGCTTGATTCACGAGTTTCCTCAAGGAATCCAACTCCATTACCTTGTCCCATTCGCGGCGAGCGGTGTTGGCGAGGCCGCCATCGACAAAGGTCATTTCGTTCCCAAAATACTCGATAAATACCGCACCAATCCAGCGGGTGATGATCGCTTGAATCACCCCCTGAACAGCGTTCCCAACCAGTTGCCCCGCGATTGGAACCGCTTGGATCATCGACGCAAAGATCGCTCCGGCCGCCATTGATGCTCCCTGTGATCCCAAAACGCTAACCAAAATCTTGCCCATCTCGCCCAGCCATTTCAATGCCGTCTGCATATCGATCTTGTGGCCGTAATTCTCGGCAAGGTCCATGATCATCTTCGTGGAAATCCCGGCCCCAGCGGCGAGGTCGACCAAAGGAAAGGGGCTTACGGCTGCGACACTCGCCGAGCCCCACATGTAGCGCTCGACCAAATTCCAAGCACGCTCGTCAAGCGACTGCTTGATTTGCTGACGGGCCTTTTCGAGCAACCCCCGCGACTGCAACAACAAGTTGGCCATCACAAGTTCTTTACGATCTTGCTTGACAATCGCCATCATCCGCCCGGCCAATCCATCAATCTCAGGTGGGACGGCTACGGTTTCTTCAATTTGAGTTCCGTCCGGTTTCGTTCGACGCCGGATGCGAGAGTTTTCAAGGGCTTGAATAGCAACCACATCGTCGGCATCGACCCATTGGGAAGTTTGCGAACGAAGCTGACTCAAAAGTTTTGCTCGGTCTTCGGCGTGATACCAATCGGACTTGTTGAGGCATACGACGATCCGCTTTTCCATGTGCCCCAGTTTTTCGAGCAGCCTGAACTCGCTCTCGCGCAACGGCCCATCGACGACGAGCAAAATTAAATCCGCCCCCTTGGCCGCATCCGCTGCGATCCAGACATGTTTCTCGCCGTCGATCTCTCCTAGTCCCGGCGTATCGACGAGAAACACTTTATCAAAGTGTTCCCATTCGACTTGGTTGCGAGTCACTGTCGTGCCGCCGCGAACGTCGGTCGCAAACGCTTCTCGCCCAGCGAGGAGATTGAGTACGGAGGACTTGCCGCTGCTAATGGTCCCAAAGGCGATGATCTCTAGTGTGAGCGTTTCCCGTTTTTCGTTGAAGGCTTGGACAAGAGGATCAAGTTCGGCCTGGAGCCTTCCGTCTTTGGCGTCTTTCGTCTGTAATTGATTGAGCCGTTCGAGATTTTCATCGATCTCGCTCGCTTGTTGGTTGAGGGAAAGTTCGCTCGGATTTTTACTATGAAGCTCGCGACTCTTTTGTTTGCCGCGACTGCTCCGCCACAAACGCCACACGGTCCAGATCAAACTGCCGAAGAACAAGACACCGCCGATCGAAACAACGACCAAATAGACGATCCCCCAAAATGGGCTGAGGGAACTGAGAGTCTGGTACTTGTCGACGATCCAGCCGGGGAGATACAGCAACACCAGCCCGACGACCGCAGCCGCAATCAGGAGAATGACGCCAGAGAAAGCCTTGCCTAGTTGCATGTGTTGTTTTCGATTGCAGCGAAAATTAGCCCCAAAACACCCGTAGAATGCTGGCCCTCAAACCACTTCGGCAGTTTGATCGCGACACATTGTCCTGTGTGAAAAAACGGTGAGAAGGCTAGAATTAAAGCTCTATTTTCCTCCCCCGACGTTATTTTGCAACCGCTATTAGCGGTTTTCGCCTGATGAGTGTGATGATCAAAAACGAAAGTGGTTTGCAGACGGCAACCGCTCGCCAACGTGCGGCGGCCTTTTTTGAACTGACGAAGCCCCGTATTTCCACGATGGTCTTGATCACGATCGTGGTCGCGGCGGTGATTTCCAGCCCGACGCTGCCCGGTTTTGGCTCTCCGATGTTTTGGCAAGTCATTCATGTGCTTGTGGGGATGTTCCTGGTTGCCGCGAGTGGAAACGCCGTCAATATGTACCTGGAAAGGTACTCCGATTACCTAATGCCGCGAACGGCCAAGCGCCCTCTGCCCGACCGCCGCCTTAGCTCGCAAGACGTTCTCTATTTCGCAGCGGTGACGTTTGGTTCGGGAATCGCGTATCTTTGGTTACTCACCAATTGGCCAACAACCATCTGTGCCTTGGTGACCTGGTTGTTATACGGTTTCGTCTATACACCACTCAAAACAGTCACGCCCTACAACACCGAAGTCGGTGCAGTGGCGGGAGCGTTGCCGGTGATGTGTGGTTCGCTGGCAACAACGGAATCTTTGGAACCATTTGGAATCGGTTTGTTTTTTATGCTCCTGTTCTGGCAGTTTCCCCATTTCATGGCGATCGCTTGGCTGTACCGGGAACAGTATCGCGATGGCGGACTGAAGATGTTGACCGTGACCGAGCCAACAGGTGTGGCGGCTGGGCGGAAGGCAATCGTCATGGCCGTCGTGACTTGGGCCTGCAGCCTGATTCCGATTCTACGGCTAGAAGACACCCTGACTCGCGGCGTGTTTGTGGTTTTGGCGACTTTCTTCGCCGCCTTTTACTTGCTCGCCTCGATCCGTTTTTATCAATCACGAGACGATGGTACTGCCCGGAAATTATTGAGAGTCTCGATTTTGTATCTTCCGCTGTACATGATCTTGCTCCTCGTGTTTGCGAGGTTCGCGACATAGGGCGGAAATGGGGTTAGGTACCGTTGCCTGAACGGCCCTGCGGGTGTTTTGCACAACGGTACCTGACCCCATTTCTGCCCCGACATTTAAAATGTCCGGGCCACAGCACTTTTAATCAAACTCTTCTCTTCTAAAATAGTCACGTGCAAAAACAACTTCCGCTGATCTTATGGACCGCCGTCATGATCGGCCTCGTTTGGCTCGTCTGGCAACGACTCCAACCACCTGTCCTGCCGAAGAGTAGCGGCGTCGTCTTGGTGGATATCCCCTGGGAACAACTCCCCGACGTTCCGCGATTCCGGTTGCTCAACCAAGCTGGAGAAGAATTCGACTCGAACAAACTGTCGGGGCGGGTGTATGCGGTCAGTTTTTTCTTCGTGAATTGCCCCACGATCTGCCGTGACCTCAACCGCGAACTGGCTCGTCTCAACGAACGGACCAAGAACTTGGACCTTCAATTTTTAACCGTCTCCGTCGACCCCGAAAACGATACTCCCGATGTCTTGCAAAAATACGCCCAAGACATGGGCGCAACGGTTGGACGCTGGGACTATTTAACTGGCCCGATGCACCGCATCAAGGAACTGGGAGAGCACGTCTTTCAAGTGGTCATCGACAAGGCGACTCACACCGACAACATTTTGTTGATCGATAAATGGGGTCGTTATCGCGATCGGTTCAAGTGGGATGATCCCGACGAGATGAAGCGATTTGTAGAGGTCGCCTCCGCACTTACAAAAGAAACCGCTCCGCCACTCGGCCAGACAATCACCACGCGGAATGCTCTCCCTTTGAACGCCGGCAAGAACTGGCAAATCTTACCCTGGTTGCGGGAGTTTGTGCTAACAGATCAACAAGGTCGCGAACTATACTCCCGCGATTTGGCAGGCGACGTGTGGATCGGCAGTTTCTTTTTTAGTCGATGTCCTGACGTTTGCCCCGAGCAAAACAAGTTCCTTGTCGACTTTCGCAAGAGCCTTGGTGAAACCCCACTACGCCTCATCAGTATTTCCTCGGATCCCCAATACGATTCACCAGAAGTCCTCGCCGAGTACGCGCGGATGTGGGGAGTTAAAGACGATTCATGGTTGTTTCTTACGGGCGAACTACCACTGATTAAAAGAATCGGTTCCGAATTTTTTGGGGCCGCTGCCGACGGCGATCACCACAGCACCGAACTGTTCGTGGTCGATCGCTGGGGTCGAGTTCGCGGTCGCTTCCATTGGAACAAGACCGATGAGGTCGAACAGATGCGGCAACTGATCCAGGAACTCGTCACCGAAAAAACGCCGATCCCCTTCGAGCGGATCATTAATCCCTCTCGGCGGATTCCTGTACTGGACCCAGACGAAGAATAAAACGGACACCGAGCGAAACCCATGGCACTGACTGAAATCCTACCGCATGTCAACGCGGGCTTAAATCTCCTGGCGACGGTCTTGCTCGTCTTGGGTTACATGATGATCAAACAGAAACAAGAACAAGTCCACAAGCGGATCATGCTCAGTTGCTTCGCGGTGTCGTGCATTTTTTTGGTCAGCTATTTGACCAACTACGCATTGCAAGGAGGCAACACGCCGTTCCCCAAGGACAAATATCCCACCGCCGCGATGTTTTACTATCCGTTTTTGATCGCTCACGTCACTCTCGCGGCCGTGGTGCCGGTGTTAGCCCTGGTGACGATCGTGCTTGGGCTTAAGGACCGACGGGTGCGGCATCGCCGTTGGGCCCGCTGGACCTTCCCAATCTGGCTTTACGTCTCCATCTCCGGCGTGATTGTGTACCTGATGATCCGTTGGATTTTCTTGCCGTAGTTGGCCTGCAAAATCGATCCAATCTCAGCCGATTCTGCCGGTTTTTCGCCGCCACAATAAGCGTCAACGTTACGACCGGTAGCGTTGGGGATTTCCGTTCCGACAATTGACGATGAATTGACAGCACTTCGTCAACCTATGTTGTTATTCAATGCGGCAGCCACCAGCTTTATGAATCGTCCTCCGCGCAAAACGAAACTGCAACAATTCTCCGGCAAACCCGAAGCGGCCCCGGTACGAACCGGCGAGTACTTCGAGTCCTTCACGAACTACCTCCGCAGCGAATGCCATCTCTCTGAAAACACGGTCGGAGCCTACACTCGCGACATGCGACGATTCGCCGAATGGTTGGGGACGCGCAACCTAAAAACCCTCACGATCCGCGACTACTCAGACTATGTGAATAGCTTGCGGGGTCATGAGCTTGCCCCGACTTCGATTGCCCGCCATATCGTGGCCTTGAAAATGTTTTTGCGGTACCTGCAACTGGAAGGGGTGATTGTCGAAAGCCCCGCCGAACTGCTGGGAAGCCAAAAACTGTGGGAGCGCGTCCCCGAAGTCCTCTCGCCTTCGGCGGTCGATAATTTTCTACAGGCCCCTCGACGCGGCGAGTTACTGTACCTTCGCGATCGCGCGCTCTTGGAGATGCTGTACGCGACCGGTTGCCGAGCGAGCGAGATTTCGAACCTCCGCGTCCGCGACGTGCATCTCAAGGACCGCTACTGCAAGTGCCACGGCAAGGGGAACAAACAACGCTTGGTCCCGCTCGGTGACGCCGCGATCACTGCGGTCGAGGAATATTTGAAACAACTTCGTCCACAACTCACTCGCTCAGGGTCGGACGAAATCGATTGGCTGTTCCTATCGAGATCGGGGCGACGATTGCGTCGCGAAGCGATTTGGGAACTGGTCAAAAAATACGCCTTAATGGCCGACGTTTCTCCCGACATCAGCCCCCATACGCTGCGCCATAGCTTCGCCACCCATTTGCTGGCTGGCGGTGCCGATTTGCGACAAGTCCAAGAACTCCTCGGCCACAGCAGCATCGCCACGACTCAAATCTACACCCACGTCGACCAATCCCGCCTCAAAAAAGTCCACTCGCAGTATCATCCGAGAGCTTAAGAAAGCAACATCACTCGTATTCTGAATAGTTCTGCCAGCCCATTCGGTTCATCGCTGCTTTTAAGCAAACGGATCAACTTCCGGTTCTTCCTCTCCAGTGGTATCAGATTCCAGTCGCGTAATCGGCTGAACGCCAAGCCGAAAACCAAACCATTCCAAGAACCAAATTGTCAACATTGCCATCGGTGGATAGCCTATCGCTAACATTCTTTGAAATTGGACTTCGCCTGAAGTCAACCTTAATGGTTCTTCAATGTTGAACAAAATGGCAAAGTTGACAAACATCAATACGAGTCCTGTCGAAATGCAAACGCTCCATCCGAAGCGAGGGCGAATCACGAGCAACAGAATTCCTCCCGAAAACCAAAGCAGGGCGAGAATGAAAGGGACACCAGATTCCCAATTGAATTCACTCTTCGCGGAAAAGGGCTGGAGCCAATCAAGGATTGATGGCAATGTCAAAATAATACCGGCGATCATCGTCAATCCCAATGCGTCCAAGATCGGAAAATTACGACCCTGACGAGGTCGATTCTCGAAAATCAAGCCAAACAAATTGGTCGCAAAAAAGAAGACAAGTGTCTGAACCAACAAACATGTCGCATAAACCATGATGTTATTGTGAACCTGCCACAACTCAAAACCTGGTA
Organism: Pirellulaceae bacterium; assembly: GCA_019636375.1. GTDB lineage: Bacteria > Planctomycetota > Planctomycetia > Pirellulales > Pirellulaceae > BJ22. Next base: position 358,107 of record JAHBXS010000002.1, read on the forward strand.
AATAAATGATTGCGTACAGCCCGAAACAAAATAAAACAAGCAACTGTCGCCAACGCGAATCATGCCAATAAATAAAAACGAGACTAAAAACAATAAGCTTCGCGGCTGATTCGAGCAGAGCTTTGTGATCCAAGATTGGCCACAGAAAATGGTATCGAATGATGTTCACCCAGAAAATTTCTGGGAGATGTGCTGATAAGGTATGCCACTGATACCATGGAGAATAGGAGGATGTGTACTCCGTAGTCGCTAGGCCTGCCAACAAACAAATGAGCAGCAACCACAGCACCCGAGTCGGCCGAATGGTTGCTGCTTCGGCAGGAGAGGTTTTATCAACATCCTTAGCAGCGTCTTTTTTGCCTGCCATCGCCTGCTCCTAGTGACCTCGGCCTTCCCCTGAACTCCAGACCATCGATTATAATCTTCGCATGGATTTCGAAACAGAAGCTAAAATTTTTGTGACTTGCCATCAAGGACTCGCCCCGTGGTTGGAGGGGGAAGTCACGGAACTGGGGTATTCCGTCCGGCACTCGACTCCCAGTGGAGTTGCGCTGCGGGGGAGTTTGGGCGATTGCATTCGCCTGAATCTGAATCTGCGATGTGCCAGCCAAGTCCTGTTTTCGTTAGGGGAGTTCCGCTGCACCGGCCCCGACCAGCTTTACCGCTCCGCCCGCGCGATCCCTTGGGAAACGATCCTCCCCACCAACGGTTATTTTTCCGTGACCAGTTCCGTGATTCATCCGACCATCCGCTCGACGATGTTCGCCAATGTGCGGGTCAAAGATGCCGTTGTGGATCGTTTGCGAAAAAACGACGGCAGCCGACCCGATTGCGGTGCAGAGCTATCGGGAGCAGTCGTGCATTTATATTGGCGTGGGTCATCGGCGGAATTGTTCCTCGACACAAGTGGTCCGACGTTGGCCAAACACGGCTATCGCAAGCATCCGGGGGCTGCTCCGATGATGGAAAGTCTCGCGGCGGGGACGCTGCTGGCGACGCGATGGGATCGACGAGTTCCCTTTATCAACCCGATGTGCGGGTCGGGAACCTTGGCCATCGAGGCGGCTTTGCTGGCCAGTAACCGCAGACCCGGTTTAATTCGCCACAAGTTTGCCTTTCAACATCTTATCGGTGACTGGAAACAACACTACACCCGCGAAATGGAATTGCTACAGAATCAGCTCATCACGTCGTCACTCCCCAGGATCATCGCGAGCGATATAAACCCGGCGGGGGTCGAGATCGCTCGCGAAAATGCTGCGGCGGCCGGTGTTGCCGATATGATCGAGTTTTCGGTTTGCGACTTTCGCGAAACCCCGATGCCGACGGGTGAACCGTTGGTTGTCTTTCTCAACCCCGAATATGGCGAGCGGCTCGGGGATGCCGATGAATTGGCGGCGACTTATACGGCCATTGGAGATTTTTTCAAACGCAATTGTCAAAACGGCTGGGGCTATGTGTTCACCGGCAACAAGGACTTGGCAAAAAAGATCGGGCTCCGCACCAAACGCCGGCTAGAGTTCCACACAGCCAGCCTCGAATGCCGCTTGCTGGAGTTCGAGCTGTACAGCGGCTCCCGAAAAAACACTGTTGCCGACTGACTAGTCGCTGCAGAAACGAGGGCAAGCCTCCCGTCCCCCTTAACCTACCGCCGCTCGATTCGGTATCATGGAACGCATGACCGAAAAAGCCACCATTATGAATCGTCAAGCCCAAGTTCTCGTTGTGGACAACGATCGAGACTTGGCCCAAGTCTTTGCCGAGAGCCTCGAACGCGCGGGGTTCCGCACCACCGTCGCCATCAGCGGCAGCGAAGGGATTCGCCAAATCAGCCAAAACTCCTTCGATGTCGTCGTCACCGATTTGATGATGAATGACGTGGACGGGATGGCTGTTTTGAAAAAGGCCAAAGAGTCCTTGCCCAACGTCGAAGTCATCATGATCACGGGACATGGAAACGTGCCGATCGCGGTCGAGGCCATGCAGCAGGGTGCATTTCATTTTTTGGAAAAACCGGTGACCCCCAAAGTGTTACAAGCGACGGCCTTTCGAGCGGCCCAAGCCGTCGAACTGCGCGCTCAAAACGCCTACTTCGAAGATCGCCTTGACGAACGTTACGGATTCGACAATCTGATCTACGCGAGCCCCAGTATGCATGCCGTCGTCGAACGCTTGAAGCGAATCGCACCAACCGATGCGGGGGTTTTGATCACCGGCGAAACGGGCTCTGGCAAAGACGTCATCGCTCAAGCGATCCACCAAAATAGCCCTCGCAAGAAAAAACCCTTCGTGGCCATCAACACCGCAGCCGTCACCGAGCACCTGGTCGAAAGCGAATTATTCGGGCACGTCAAAGGGGCCTTTACCGATGCGATCTCGGACCGCCAAGGCAAATTCGAGTACGCCGACGGGGGGACTCTTTTCTTGGACGAGATTGGCGACATGCCGATGTCCACGCAAATTAAACTCCTCCGCGTGCTCGAAGATCGCCAGATCGTCCGCATCGGCGACAACAAACCGATCAACGTCAACGTGCGGGTCTTGGCAGCCACCAACAAAAACCTCGAACAAGAAATCGCCGCCGGGCGGTTTCGTAGCGATTTGTACTTCCGCCTCAAAATCGTGACGGTCCATCTCGACCCACTCTCGAAACGCCGCGAAGACATCCTGCCACTGGCGGATCATTTTTGCAAAATGGCGGCCAAGAAAAACAACAAGGAAATCTACGGCTTTGCTCCCGAACTTCGCCGCTGGCTCCTCGAATATCACTGGCGGGGGAACGTGCGGCAACTGAAAAACGTCGTCGAAAGTCTCGTGGTGATGAACCTAGACGGGACGCTGGGCCTGGACGACTTGTCCCCTGACCTGCTCGACGAACTTCCGCTGGAAAGCCTGGGGCTGAGCAAGCCAGAGCGGATCACGACCACGCCCCCTTCGTCCGTCCCCGCTAGCAATGACAACGGTGACGATGCAGCGGCCGATTCGTCAAATCCGCTGCTTGGAAAAAGTTTCAAAGAAATCGAGCGCTGGGCCATCGAAAATACGTTAAAATTAACGAACAACCGTCGAGAAGAAACGGCCCGAATTCTCGGAATCAGCGAACGGAATCTGTACCGCAAGCTGAAGGAGTACCAACTGCGCGATGCCGACTAAACCACGCCTCAATTCGCCCCGGCCCATCCGCCAACTCCCCCCCAGCGTGATCAACAAGATCGCGGCGGGCGAGGTGATCGAACGTCCGGCAAGTGTCGTCAAGGAACTCTTGGAAAACTCCATAGACGCCGGTGCGACACAAATCGAAGTCGCCGTCGAAAACGGTGGGCTCGATTTGATCCGTATCACCGACAACGGTTGCGGTATCGAATGCGACGATCTCGTGCTGGCCGTGACCAGTCACGCGACCAGTAAAATCCAAGACGCCGAGGACTTGTTCCAAGTCGGCACGTTCGGATTTCGCGGCGAAGCTCTCGCTTCAATCGCCGAAATTAGTGAATTTACGATCCGCACCAAAACGGCGGACCAAGAAAGTGCTTACGAACTGCGAGTCACCGGCGGCAAGGCGTCCAGCGTCGAACCGATCGGGGCTCCGGTGGGCACGACGATTCTCGTCGAGAACATTTTCTTCAACACCCCCGTGCGGCGGAAGTTTATGCGGACCGCCCAAACAGAGTTCGGACACATCAGCGAAGCGTTTGCCCGCATCGCAATGGCCAACCCAGAATGCCATCTCACACTGCTGCACAATCGCAAAGTCCAATACCAACTCGCGCCGACTGACGATTGGTCGGTGCGAATCAACGACTTCTTTGGTCCGGAAATCGGCGAAGCCCTGATCCTGATCACGAGCAGCGAAGGCCCAATCAGTTTGCAAGGCTACGTCGTCGATCCCCGCGTCACCCGTTCGCACAATCGAATGCAGTATTTGTTCCTCAATGGACGCTACATTCGCGACCGCTCCTTGCAACACGCATTGACGGAGGCCTATCGAGGTCTGGTGATGACCGGGCGGTTTCCGATTTGTTTTTTGCGATTGGACATGCCTTACGAAATGGTCGACGTCAATGTGCATCCGGCAAAACTCGAAGTCCGCTTCCAAGACGGCGGACGAATCTACAGTCAGTTGCTGGGGACGTTGAGAAACAAATTTCTCACCACCGATTTGACCGCCAAGGGTGATTTAGGGCGAGGGCCGATGGATGGTACTTCGTCGACGATGGGGCTTGTCCCTCCTCCACTCCCCTACCCCGACGCGCCCGGTCGTTCGGGGAATCCATACCAATTACAGCCTTCTGTACCGGAGACGCAAAGCCGTTTGGATTTCCCGTCCGGTCCGCAGCGCAACTGGATCGACGCACCGGCAGGAGGGGCAGCTCGCGGTGGTTCGGCGGTTGGCTCGCGCTGGGAACCACCCGGAGGCGGACAAGCTCAGGTCCCGGCTCCATCCACTGTTGAGCATTCGCAGGCACAAACAAACTTCCCTGGTGGGGAATCGTCGGTCCCTCAGCAACATTTCCCCAATCCATCACATGCGGCCCCCCCTGGTCCACACCGTCCATTGGCGATCCAGGTCCACAACACTTATTTGATCACAGAAACCGACGAAGGGCTCGTGATCATCGATCAACACGCCTTGCACGAGCGGGTTTTGTACGAGCAACTTCGTGAACGCGTGACAGGAGGCCGAATGGAAGCCCAGCGGTTACTCGTCCCCGAGCCCGTTCGTTTGCGCCCGGCAGAGGTCGCCGCCGTACTCGAGCGTTCGGAAGCACTTGCCCAGTTGGGAATCGAAGTCGAACCGTTTGGGGGTGACACGGTGCTGGTCGTGGCCTATCCGGCGATGCTGGCCAATCACAGTCCGGCGGAGATGTTGCGGGGGATCATTGACAAGTTAATGACCGAGGGTTCGACGTTGACCCCGCAGGACTTGATCGATGAGTTATTGCACATGATGGCCTGCAAAGCCGCGATCAAGGCAGGTGATCAGCTTTCGCGTGACGAGATTGAGGACTTGATCGCCTTCCGCGACTTTTGCCGCGACGCCCATCACTGCCCCCACGGCCGCCCCACCGCCCTCGTCTTCTCCCGCGAAGAACTCGACAAAAAATTCAAACGGATTTAAAAGACGCCTTTCGATCACTCCGCCAATTATTTCTTGGGCTTCAATTCCCAAGGCTCCCGGCTTTCGAATGTGAGAGGTGAAACCGTGACTTTTTTCCCACGGTAAAATTCAGCCTCTTCTCCTGTAATGTGGTCGTAGAATCTGTCGTAGTCTCGCACTTCAAAGGCCTCCTCGGTGAACAACTTCTCGTCGATTGGCTCGTTCACCTTTAAAGAGCCTTCACGCAACGTAAAAGTTCTTTTTTGAAGAGTCGAATCATCTTGGCTGTCATGGAGTTCCATCATGCTGGGTATCCATACGCCGCCAACTGAAACGTAATCCCACTTACGAGATATGACATGACCTGAAGGATTTCCTGTAGGATCCAACACAATCGCTTCAAAGGAAATCGGAAGCCCACCCTTCTTTTCATCCAAAACGAATGAATAATGGTTCAACTTTCTTCGAACAAAAATATCAACAAGGCCCGAACCTCTCTTGCTTATCTCACAATCATCCGTCAGCAAGCGATCCATATAATCCCAAATAGTGTAGAGACTTGCGGGCTTAAAGAACTCGTTTGGGTGGAAGTAATTTACATCGTATGGGTTAGTTCCGTCATATTGGTTAATTCCATGCCGAACGGACAATGGCTTTTTGTTCAAATAACCGTGATGTCTTTCGCCGTTTTTTACATTGAAGCTAAATTCGTAAAAGCCAACTTGATTTGCGACGAACTGCTGCTCAGTGTCAATCGGCAGCTTCCTGAGAAAAGTTCGATCTGCGTCAAAGAGCGACATTTCAAATTTCCCATGCTTTACATTCAAAAGTTTGCGAACTGAATCGAAATGAAACTCGTACTCCGACTCATAGACTGCCATCGAAACATCCCGCATGCCGCCATCTTCTGCAGCTTCATAAAAATGACCTTTAGAATACTCAGAAATTATCGAATACTGCCCTGACCATGTTTTGATCGAGTCACGGTTTTCCTTGATTTTTACACCCAAAGCGCGAATTTCGTCGGCAGTCTCCTGAGCAATGATCTGCGATGGCGCACACCAAGCAGTGACGAACAAAACGGATACGAAACGCATCATCAACATCAGCGTCTTCATAAAAAACTCCTTTGTAGTTTCAGACAAGCAACATCAACCTACGATTCGATTCGCCATCCTACCAATTGCTAATATGCAAATCCATCGGGAAACCATCTGCTGGCAACCATTACCCCTTGCAGGTATCTTTCCTCACCTCATTTTCGACCGCAATTTTGCAATCAAATCTTGAAAATCAAGGACTTGAATTCATTGGCATGGTATTTGCCAGTTTCGTTGAACGAGGGGGAATCTAAAAACTTCCGTGCAAATACCAGTGGCGGGTGCGGAGGTCTTGGAAGATCCAGAATTGAGCGCGGCTGGTTGTTTCCACCCGCCAATAGTCGCGGCGGATGGTGCGACCGTACCACCAGCCCGTTTCGATTCGCTCCGGGCCCCACCAACGGATCAGCGGATAGCGCTCGCCCGCTACCGCGAACTCAGCGGGGGCGGTCCCTCCCCAACCCGCTTGCCCGGCTTCTCCCGCCCAAGCACTGACCGATAACTCCAACGACTCGGGCAACAAACGGACGGGGCGCCGCAACAAGTCCCCGTCACTCACCGGCTTGGTTCGCCGAGGCGTTACCGCGCGCGGACCGACAAGCGGACGGTACTCGACGGCACGTTCCGGCTGGGCACCGGCAACACAAACCGCCGACAAGACGTTGTCTTCTCCCAGTCGAATGGCGAGCCGGTTCAGTAATTCGCCGCGCGCGGTTTCATGCTTGCGCGGTTGATCGTCAAACAAGTCACCCTGACGCTCGCTCAACCGCACGCAACCGAGGGCTGCGACCGCGATTTGTTCGATCCCTGCTAACTCGCCCCCCCAGCCCGCCTGCTGTTCGAGTTGCATTTGGATCAGCGGCATGATTCGGTTGGGCTGAGCAGTGGCTTGGCATAGACCGACGCGGAGGTCCAGGGGTGGAGCGTCAGGTTTGGTCAAACGAAGCTGCCAACCCATCGCCCCTTGGCCTTCACTCGCCAAGCCGCGACAGACCTCCGCAATCATCCCTCCGATCGCGGCCAACAAAACGTCGTGATCATGCACTGGAAAATCGAGTCGCTGCTCGATTCGATGCGGCACCTCGGCCGAGACGCTACGAAACGTTTCCCGGATTTCCCCGGCGGCTTGACGCAACCGCCGTCCAATCTGGTCACCGAACCGAGTGGCCAAACTGTCGGGGGGAATCCGCCGCAAGGCTCCGATGGTGGTCAAGCCGAGTTGGGCCAGCGTCTCGCAAACATCGGCTTCGATTCGCAACGCTGCCGGGGGAAGTGCATCGAGCAATTCCCAAGAAAACTCCCCCGTGATTCGACCGGTTGCTGAATTGTCAGTTGCTGAATTGTCATTGGCGGGGGACGGTGAATGAGCCAAGGCCCAGGCGGCTCCGACCGTGGCCGCGATTGCTCCCCGCGCGACGTAGCCCCACTGCGTCAGGGTCTCCAGCAGACGTTCGAGCCAACGGTCTTCGCCGGAAAAGAGCGGTGCCAATCCCGTCACGTCCAGCAACAAGGCTCCCGGCGGCTCGGCGAGAAAAGGGGTCTGACCCTTTGGATTTGAGAGGGTCTGACCCCTTTTCTGACAACTGGTATCGAGCCCCACCAAGGGACTGAACGAATCGAGTTGCCGCGCGAGTTGTTCAAGCTCCACGCGATCAACCCCCGGTTCGTGCGCCAAGACATAAAACTCGCCGGTGTCCAGCAAATCGTCTCGCTCCACCCTCCCCTTCTCTTTGCGATAAGACTTGTCACCCCCCCGTTTGCGCAACAACGATTTGGCCTCGACCAGTGGCATTCCCACTCGAACCCCACAGCGCAATGCCAGCGGCGAAGCCCCGGCGACGACCAGCCCCCGTTGCGGATGACGGACTTCTAAAACGATCCGCTGGAATCGGAGTTCCGGCTGACGGGCGATCCGCCATTGAATGGGCCAGAACGGAAAATGGATGCAGGCGACTCGTTCCATGCGCTACCCCGCCTGAGTTTTCTGCCAAAGGGGACGAGCGGCGGGGGTTGGGGATTCTCCTTGACGCTCTGGCGGATTGGCGACACTCGGAATCTTTCGTACCAACTCGGTGGCACTTTGCAACTCGCCGGTTCGCGTGTTGAGGTTGAAGTGGACGGTTGGTCCGGTTCTTCCTCCGCGACATTTGACCAACTGCAAAGACATCGGTCGCCACCAGTAGTCTGCTGGAAGGCCGACGCCCAGGCCCTGTCGATCCCCTTCTCCCGCAGCAACTCCGGTCCACTTCTCGCGACAGAGCGATTCATCTGTACCACTTGGCGGCGACTGCATGATTAAACGCCACTGAATATCGCTCCAGCTTGGCGCGCGGGCCACGGAACTGGGTCGAATGAACAATCCTAACGCTCCTCCCGCCTCGGCCGAAAGTTGAAACCGGCGATGCCACCGCTCGGGCAGATCGACCAAGAATCGTGGTCTAGCCGAAGTGGCCGCTGCAAACACGGCCGCGACTCCTTCGCAACGCAACGCCTGATCGAGCGACCAGTACAGATCGTCCAAGCGTTCCCCGCGCAGGATCACGACTTGCTCTAAAGGAATTCCCGCTTGCCGCGCTGCCAGTGGATAAAACTCGTTGGCCGGATCGACGACGACCAGGGTCCCTCCATCCTGCATCGCTCGACGAGCCACCTGCAAGGCCAACCACTCGACGCCAAACCCCGCCGTCCGTCCCCCCCGCCCGGGGACTAACCACTCGACGAGCGTCCCCGGCAGGTAGCCCCCTTCTGGGAGCAAACGATCGATCGCTGGTAGACCGCTGCTGAATCCTCGCGACCCGCCCGTGTCGTCGGTCTCCAGCCCTCGCGACCCAAGTTCGACTTGGCGAATTTGCTGCTGGAGCGCGGCTAGGGTTTGTTGCTGCTGTTGTTGCTGTTGTCGTTGTTGCTGTGAGTGGTGCGGTACATGTGGAGTTGCGGGTAGGCTCTCTTGGGGGGCCCTCACTAATTCGGTGATTTCGCTGGCCATCATGGACCTCTCGTGTTTTTTAAACCTAGCCTTGCGATAGTCGCACGTTCGAGCGTTTGCCCTCATTTGTTCACCACACCTTGCCGCTGGGCCGGAAGAAATCGTAACCCGATGCGTTAGCGAGGGAATTTTTACTGCCCCTCGTTGACACTTCGGGTTGCGATTTGCACGCCGTGCTTCGATGACAGCTAGTTTTTCTACCAGTCCATCTCAGGGCTCAAAAAAGTTTCGAACAATTGAGGACAATTGTTCTACTATCGAAACATGAGGAACTGACACCTTTGGTCAACGCTGCCGGAATTTTTTTATTTTCGGAACGGTGCGGTAACTGAGATGAATTACACGCCCAGACGGCGAACCAGCCAACCCACCCCGCGAAACCGGCCCCAATGGCCCCTAAACAGCAATTCGGGATGGTGGAAAACGTGTCGGCAACGATAGATTGACAGATCCGTCCAATCCGTCCGATCAGACCGATCTATGGATCAGACGGATTTGTCCGATCAGACCGAGCTAACAATCAGACCGATCCGTCCGATCTAATAACCCGACCGATCAAATCAAAAACCTTCGCCAAGGGCTCCGAGAGTGGCGAGGAATTCAGACATCTCTCCGGCAGCGTGGAGGTCGTTTTGGCGTCGGGCCTCTTCGATGCCGTCGCGCAGAATCGCGCGGGCATCGTCAATTTCTCCCGCTGCCACCAGTGCCTGGCCGGCCATAAAAAAAGAAGGGACGTGCGGGGGTGTCTCAGCCATCAGTTCACGAAAAACGGCCACGCAACCCTCGAAGTCATCCGCCCCCGTGAGTTCCATCCCTAGGGCATACCGCAAAAAAACATCGCGCGGATCAGCAGCCAACATTTCTCTGAGACGTTCCAAGCGACTCATTGATTTATTCTCCGACAAAGCATAACCGCATCATCAACAACCGAATTCACCTTATTCATGATTATCCGCCCGATCCGCGAGTAGATTGGGGCTCAAGTACTCAACCTCGGCCCCGGATAACACGCTCAACATATCTTTGAAATTCTGGTTGAGCATCCCCGTTCTCCTTCCACACAAACGACCAGCAACTCAGGGTCATCGGCCAGACCATCGCAAAACACTCGGCGGGACTCGCATTGACAAAACCATCCTCCTCCCCCACCTCGCTCAAGGTGAGTCGTCGTTCGGTTTCATATCCTGGTCGAATTGGTTCTGTCATCTGTTCCATTATCGCATCTCAAGGTTCGCGTGGCAATTGTATGGCGACGCTCCCCTAACACCAACGATCCACCCAGCGGCGTATCGCCAAAGACCGAGTCGGGTTAAAATCTGGTTATTATTGGAGCGACGACGATTGCGGTCCATCGCAAGTTTACGAGACGAAACGGGAGTTAGCAGAATTGCAGAACTGTGTTGTGCTGAATCGATTGCTGCGGCATCCGTTCGTTTCCATCGGCTTGGTTTTGGCCGTGGGGGGATTGGTCTGGGGAATCTCTCAGCGAATCGCACTCTACTACCACGTCCCCGGCCCGATTGAAGGAAACCAATTTGGGTTTTGCGATTTCCATAACGGTATTTATTGGCCAGCCGTGGCTCTCGCCGAAAGGATTAGTCCTTACGGAGCAGAGTTCGCCGAAAAATTCCCGGTCGAGCGTTCAACCCCATTTTATTGGCCGACGACGTTCTGGCTGCACGCCCCGTTGGCAAGTCTGGAATTACCCGCAGCAGAAGCGGTCTATTTTTGGGTGATGCTCGGTTTGTATTGCGTGCTGGGACTGATCGCCTTGCGCGCGGCGGAGATCAAGTATTCCGTCGGCTGGTTGGCGGCACTCGTGTGTCTGATGTTGGCATCCCGAAGCGGATACGGAACGATGTTCTCGGGTTACTTTACGTTGGAGTTGGCCGTCGGGACGCTGCTGGCTCTCCATTGGGGAAACCGACCGGTGCGGGGAGGGTTGATGTTTGCACTTGCCGCCAGCAAGCCGACCTATGGAATCCCGCTGGCGGTGGTGTTGCTCGCTCGTGGACAATGGCGGGCCGTTGTGTGGGGGGGAGCGTTTTGTATTGCGCTGGGAGCGGCGTTTTACGCTTGGATGTTGCCGGGGAAGAACTGGAATTTTTGGCTGGAAGATGTACGGTTTGGCCAAGCCCAACACATGGCCGATCCAAACGAAGTCCCCGAACTGAGCTGGACGCGAGTTGATTTGCCGGGGCTCATCGCAAAGTGGTTACAAGTCGACCCCAGTGAGACGAGTCAACTGATTGTCTTTTTTTTGCTGTGCCCCTTGCCGGTGTGGCTGATTTGGCGATTGCGGCATGACCCAGAGTCTCAAACGTTGGGGAGTGTTTCAACCGCGCTGTCATTGCTCATGATGAATGTCCTGCTCTATCGGCATTTTTACGATCTGATCGTTTTGATCGTCCCGCTTGTCGTTTTGGCCTGTGGAGAGCTAGCATCAGTGGGAAGGTTGCCGCAATGGTTGCGCTATGGAGTCGTCGGTTGCATCTTGGTGGCGATGTTCAACTACGGTTCGACGCTCTCATTTTTTAAGCGGTTCGATATCGAGCGTCAGAGCCAAGCGTTTTTTTGGCTGACCTCTCTGAGTGGGCTTGCGATGACATTGGCCCTCGTGCTGGCAATGGGTTTGGCCCGCGCGCGGCTACGGGTTTTGGGGCAAGCGTCGGAAAAGGCAGCCAGTTAAGGGCACTGCCGAAATCGGGGAGAAACGCTTATAATCGGCGTTTTTCATGCAGCAAGCTCGCGACGAAAACGACCGATCAACGGTGTCGCCGGATGGGCTTGTTAAACGGATTTTCCCAAGCCACAGAAAGACGCCATCGTGACCGAAAAAGTTGTGATTATCGGGAGTGGTCCCGCCGGTTGGTCCGCTGCGATTTACGCCGCGCGTGCCAATTTGAATCCATTAGTTTTCGAAGGGACCACCAAACCCGAGATGATTCCCCTCGGACAATTGGCCTTTACGACCGAAGTCGAAAATTATCCTGGTTTTCCCTTTGGAAACGTGCGGGCGTTTATCGAATCGGCAGTCGATGCCGATCGTCATTGGAATCTTCCACCCGCCCCCGATCACATGAAGGATGGCCAACCCCATTACGCCGTCCAGGGGATCGAGTTGATGGAACTGATGAAGCAGCAGGCTCTGAATTTCGGTACGCGAGTGATTGGCGATGATGTCGTGGACATCGACATGACGACAAAGCCCTTTCGGGTCATTCGCGGCGATGGTGATCCGGTGGAGGCTCATTGCGTGATCGTTGCCACGGGGGCACGGGCAAATTACTTGGGTCTCCCCAGCGAAGAAAAATACAAAAACAAAGGGGTCAGTGCTTGTGCCGTTTGCGATGGGGCTCTCCCGATTTTTCGCGGGAAACCCCTCGCCGTCGTCGGAGCGGGGGACTCGGCGGTCGAGGAAGCGACCTACCTAGCGAACCTCAAGGGCGCCGACCGCATCTACATGATCGTCCGTCGCGATGTCATGCGGGCCTCGAAGATCATGCAAGAGCGAGCACTCAAACACCCCAAAATCGAAATGGTCTGGAACACCGTTGTCGACGAAGTCTTGGGGGATGAAAAACTGGTTTCCGGCTTGCGGCTCAAGAGCACCGTTGACGACTCGACGCGTGAACTCGCAGTGGGCGGGATGTTTGTCGCCATTGGCCACACCCCTAACACGGCGTTTCTCAATGGGAAACTTGAGACCAACGACAAGGGTTACATTGTTTGGAAAAAGGCATTCCGCACCAACACCAGCGTCGATGGAATTTTCGCCGCTGGCGATGTGGCGGATGACTATTATCGGCAAGCGGTCACGTCGGCAGGAACGGGTTGCATGGCGGCCCTGGATGTCGAACGCTGGTTGACCGAACACGGGATCGAATAATTCCACCCCTCGCGTTCCGTCTGGCGATTTCCTTTCACCATTTTTATTTCAGGCTTCAAATGAGCAGCGAAAAATTATCGGTCAAACAAGCTCGACTGCCAGAGTGCATCGGCAAGACCATCAAAATCGAAGGTTGGGTGCGAACCCGCCGCGACTCAAAGGCGGGCTTCAGCTTTTTGGAAATCAACGATGGCTCCTGCTTGAGCAACTTGCAGATCATCGCCGATGCGAACTTGGCGAACTACGAAAGCCAAATCAAGACGCTCAACACCGGGGCCAGCGTGGCCGTCGAAGGTTTGATGAAGGAATCCGGTGGCAAGGGGCAAGCGACCGAGTTAGTCGCCAAGTCGGTGGTTGTTTACGGCGAAGCGGATCCGGAGACCTACCCGCTCCAAAAAAAGCGGCATTCGTTTGAAAAGCTCCGCGAGTGGGCTCACCTGCGTTCTCGCACCAACACGTTTGGCGCAGTGGCACGGGTGAGGAACTGCATCTGCAATTCGATTCACCAGTTCTTTCAAGAGCAAGAGTTCTTGTACGTCCACACGCCGATCATCACGGCCAGCGATTGCGAAGGGGCCGGGGCGATGTTTCAAGTCACCACGCTCGACCTTGACAAGATCGCCGAAAAGGAAATCAAATACCTCGACTTCAAACAGGACTTCTTCCAACGTCGGGCCTACCTAACCGTCAGCGGCCAGCTTGAGGGAGAGACTTACGCTTGTGCGCTCGGAAAAATTTATACTTTCGGGCCGACCTTCCGCGCGGAAAAATCCAACACGACGCGACACCTTGCCGAGTTTTGGATGATCGAGCCCGAAATGGCGTTTTACGAATTGGAAGACAACATGGATTTGGCCGAGGCGTTTATCAAACGGATCGCCAAAGACGCAATCACTCTTTGCCCCGAAGACATGCAACTCTTCAACGAGCATGTCGAGCCGGGCCTGATCGAGGCGCTGCAAAAAGTCGTCGATAGCCAATTCGTGCGACTCCCCTACACCGAAGCGGTGGAAATCCTCACGGGCTGCGGGCAAAAATTTGAATACGAAGTGAAATGGGGCTCCGACCTGCAGTCAGAACACGAGCGGTATTTGACCGAGCAGCATTTCAAATCGCCGGTGATCCTGTACAACTATCCTCGCAAGATCAAACCGTTTTACATGTACTGCAACGATGACGAAAAAACCGTGCGGGGAATGGACGTGCTCGTTCCTCGCGTCGGTGAAATCATCGGCGGAAGTCAGCGCGAGCATCGTTTGGAGGTCCTCGAAGCCCGGATGGCCGAACAAGGCATCCCGGCGGAGGACTATTGGTGGTACTCAGATTTGCGGCGGTTTGGAACCGTCCCCCATGCGGGGTTCGGTTTGGGGCTCGAACGGGCCGTGCAGTTCATCACCGGGATGACCAACATTCGCGATGTGATTCCGTTCCCGAGGTTTCCGGGGAATGTGGAATTTTGATGGGGGGTAGGTCTGCAATTCCAGGTCGATCTCGCCGCCGCCGATGATCGATGACCGAGTTGACAGTGTTGACCGAGTTGACTGGCCGGCAAATGGGTTGGGCGAAGGTGAATTTGGTTGCGATTTTAGGCGAATAGGTTTTGGAGATATTCGATCGCTTGGGCGCATTCCGTGACGGCGTCGGTGGGGTGTTGGCTTTCGACCGCGAGGTAGCCGCGATATTGGTGCTCTTCGAGCATCCCCAGGAGATTTCCAAAGTCCACCGTTCCGCGCCCCAATTGGACTTCGACAACGGAACTTCTGGAAAAATCTCGCACCGCGTCTCGAGCGCGGAAATTCCCAACTGCGGCACCAACTTGTTTCATGACTTCATCAGGCGAGTGCCCTTGCAGCATCAGACTGGCCGGATCGAAGTCTACCAGCAACGCACCGGCTGGAAACCGTGCGAGGAACTGGCCTAGCGATTCTCCAGAATCAGGACCCGTGCGCAAAGCCAACCAGGCCCCAGCCTTGAGACTGAAGGCGGCTAGGTCATGCAAGGCGGGAAGTAAAAATTCCCAGCGAGGATCGCCATCATCGGTCGGGATCGTGCCGATTCGATTCGAAACAATCCTACAACCGAGACTGCTCGCCATCTGCATCGCGGCCTTGGTCCCTTCGATGCGCTGCTCAAGGCGTTCTGGTGTATCGAAGCCACGGTTGGTGGGAAACTGAATGCAGGAAACGCTGAGGTTGTAATCGCTCAACCATTTACGAATCTGGCGCAGGCCGGTTTGCGAAAGTTCCGCAGGGCGGAGTTCATTGCGAGCGTCGATTTCAACGGCGCTAACTCCCATTCGCGCGGCCAATTCCAGTCCCTCACGAAAGGGACGCTTGAGCGGAGACAAGACCACAGACGTTTTGAGTTGTAACACGCTCGGAAGACTGCCGTTATTAATTGCGGAACTTAATTTTTTCTACCAGTTTTTTGGTCGAGCCATCGGGGAGGACGCGACCGGAAACGCCTTCAATCGCCATGATTGTATAGCGATAACGTAGCGGTTTGTCGATGATGAACTCGACTTCGACTTCATTGGCCGTGGTCGGATCGCCGCTGGTGGCCAAAGTTTTTTCGACAAAGTTCGTGAGTTCCGAAAACATGTCGGGGCCATCAAAACGTTCTTGGACCAGCATATTATCGACCTCGATCGCTGAGATATTGCGACCTTCGCCAGAACGCAGCGTCACCTGAATCAAATCGGGGATAACGTCGGTCGGGCTCCCTTGGGCCTCCAAAGGCATTTTGATGTTGAAGTCTGTTTCTTGCGTGGTGATCTTAAAGGTAATAATAAAAAACGCCAACAGTTGGAACACGATATCGATCATCGCGGTCATGTTGAGGCGAGTGTCTTCTTTGCGGCTGAGGTCGCGGCGGAATTTCATCGTGTTACCTCTTTTCCTTGACCCGCAGTTGAAAGACCTCTAAGTCATTCTCTTGGCATTTGGCCATTAGTCTTTGGAGGTCACCCGTTTGAGTGTCCTCGTGCCCCCGCAAAATCACCGTGATTTGTTGGGGCGATTTGCCTTCTCGTTGGGCTTGGTTGATTTCACGACTGAACAAGGGATTGAGCAAATCGATGTTCGCGATTTTGAGCCCGTCCATCAATACCGCCCCATCTTCATCGATGTTCAAAATAATTTTGTAGTCGAGAATGTCTTTCGGTGGCCGCGCGAGAGCACTTGTCGGCAACTTAATTTCTTCGCTGAGTTCCGATTCGGAAAAATTGATCAGAATCATGAAGAACGCGATCAACTGAAACGTCATGTCGATCATCGGGGTCAAATCCCCTTCGTCGGAGGCTCGGCGTTTTTTAACGGAAAACTTCATGGCGATGATCGAAACGACGTGAAATGTTGGCTAACAAAAGAAGGCAACTTGAGCACTCGCATAAAATGACTTTAGGTCTTCAAAGATTCCGCACGCTTCTCACCGACTTTCTCAAACCGGCCCATCAGGTTGCCGCTGTTGATCCCCACTTCGAGTTCAAGTTGCTCGAAGCGGTTGCGGAGAATGTTGAACGCCGCGATGGCCGGGATGGCGATTGCCAAGCCGACCAGGGTGGTGACCAACGCCTTGGAAATCCCGTCAGCCAATTTGTTGGGGTCAGGGGTGGCTCCCGCTGAAGTCGCGATAACGAAAAACGCCGCAATCATCCCATGCACCGTTCCGAACAGCCCCACCATTGGCGCGATGTTGCCGATCAGTTGCAGATAACTCAGGCGATGTTGAATTTTCATGTTCTCTTCCATACCGACCTCTTGCATCGCTTCGATCGCATGGGCGTAGCTATTGGAAAGTTTTGCCAATCCGCTGGAGAGAACATTTCCCAGAAACGAACCGTCGGCCTTCGCCAACTCGTAGGCATCCTGGTATTTTTTCTCATCCAACAAGGACTCAAAGCCATCGATGAGTGCTTGGGGGCAAACGTAATCTCGACGAGCGGCTAAAGCGTTGATGATGATCAATCCCACCATCACGAACGAAAGTGCCAAAAACACCAAAATATAGCCCCACCCCAACGAGTCCACCAACCACTTGAGGAGGCTGACCTCTTGAGAAGCGGCGGGGCCTGCCTTAGGAGCTGGCGCGGCGGCTGGTACCGCGTCATCTTGGAATGCCGCAACCGTGGTCCCGAAGGCCGGCGTCTGAACCTTTGAAAAGCCAATCCATTGCAAGACGATGAATGAGCAAGTCACCAAAAATATTTTTGCCCAGATCGATTCGCGACAGCGAAAACAGATGAATTTATCCCGACTGCTCATAAAATATGCCTTGTGCCTTGTCCTGTTCCTACAAAATTCTATTTAAGCTAAAAAACTAGTTTAGTTGCCTTTTGCTCGATTTGCCAGTCAGGGACCGTGGTTTCACTGGGCAAGCCGATCAGCGATTTAATTTGTTGTACCAAGCTGATCGCGGGTAAAGCCTGCGCAGCGTTTCCCGAGACTCCATCGCTTGATCGCTACGTTCCAATTGCGGCCAAACCTCGCGGGCCAGATAGTACAGAGCCTCGGCGTGAAACTCTCCGATGGGAAACAACAAAACGGTATGCAAAAATTGAATTGCCGCAAGGTTCAAATTGCCACTCTTCAACTCGCAAATTCCCAGCACATTATAGGTCGCTGCGAACAGCTCTTGATTCTCGGAGCTTTCGCGCTGGATGATTGCCTCCGCACGTTTTCGAGCCTCGTCAACTTGGCCACTCAAGGCCAACGATTTGGCATACATAGGCTCGGCCAGCAACTTCATTCGCGTTGCCGATTCGGACTTAAGACTCGTTCCTAAAACGGTTTGAAATCGTTGAGCGGCAGCCGCTGACTGGTCGATATTCATTAACGAAACAGCACTAAAATAGTTTCCACGGAGTTTAAACTCTTCGGATTGACTCGCGACCAATTGATCAAATTTAGCCACGGCCTCGCGATCGGCACCCAGCATCGTTTGCAACAGTCCCTGAAGTTCAACGATGGGATACAGTCGATAACTTTGGGAATAGCGATTGACGAATTCGTTGCACAAACTGAGGGCATCGTTGGGTACAGCCGTTCCACCGTAAAGTGCCGAATGACTTGTCCCATAGGCCCGCAGGAAATCGAGTTCCTGCTCAATGACCTTCGACGAAACGCGGTCGGTGATTTTATTGAGTTCGCTGAGCCCGTCGTCGAAGCGAGAATCGTCAAAGCGCCGCCGAGCGGTCTTCATTTCTGACGGTTCGCCATCAATGGCGATCGCACGAATGTTGTCGGCGGGAATCTGCTCATTTTCCAAGACCAGTGTATCTGGAGTAGTACTTCGAAACTCCCCGCGAGCCTTCTTCGTACCTTGTTTGAGGTCAACGTCAAGCCGTTGAGACCATCCGCAGTTGGCAACAAGCAACCACGCTAAAAGACATGTAATGATTCGAAGTTTGTTCAGCATTTCATTCGGTTTCCGAAATGGTTTTTGGATGATTTTTTATAAACGAATTTTTGTTGGCCCTTGCACAATCAGCCGGTGAGATCATTTGGATGCGGCAGGCAAGCGACGCTCCAACTCTTCATAACGGGATTTGAACTGAGGGCCGCCCAGTTCAGGATCGCGGGTGCGGGAATTGGACAATTCCTTGCGAGCGGCTTCGATGGCTTCCTTGCGGTCAAATGCCAGGCCATATTCAATCTGAGACTCCACCAATCCGAGCGTCGCTTCGTGGAATTGCGAGATGAATTGGTCCTTGCCGCGCAGTTGGGAATAAATGGCCCGCCAGCCCCAAATCAGGTTTGTTTTTCGTTTTGTTTTTTCGTCGGTCTTAGGCATGGCTCCCATCATCGCCTCTTCAAGAGCCCTTGACCGGTTGGCGAATTTGCCCCAATTGGTCAGGGTTCTCGCGGCGCTCATCTGAATACGCAGACTGCTTGTTTCGGCCAAAATGTCGGCAAAAAGTTTGATGGAATCTTCGTAACTTCCGATCCCCGCCAACGCTAACGCACGACGGTGTTTCAATTCCAAACGAACATCGTTGGCCGGTTGATCGAGTTGAGTCAAATCGCTGGCGAGAGCTCGTTCGTAGGTCTGGGCTGCCTTTCGATAAATTTCGATCGCTGTGTCGGAAGGTTTCGCTCGACCGGCCAAGGAGTCCGCGGTATCCAGCATCGTATTTGCTGCCCAAATCAAGGTTCGCGAATCGGCAGCAGAGTTGGCCAAGGATTCTAAGAACAGACTCAAGTTGTATGCGAGATTTCTTTTTTCGGCATCATCCTTCATCCTCGCGAATTGTTCAGTCAACTCGTTAGCGATCAATCCGTAAATCGCGGCCATTTGTCGAGAAGCATCTTGAGCGTCGCTTTCGGCCAGCACTTGATTGAGCGCATTAATGACCCCCTGCGTCTTGGTGATCCATTGTTGCGAATCGGTCCCCTTGCTGAGCGAGGCCAAATAAACGTTGATCGCCGATCGATAAGTGCTTTGCTGGAAAATCCGAGCGTTGGGCGAATCAAAGATGGCCGGATGTTTTTGTTTTATAAAGTCGAGTGGAGCGATTTCGGCGTCTTCGAGTTGCTGGACCGCTTTCTCGACCTCTCCAAGTTCAAGCAAGGCATCGACGAGAGAAACCGCTGCGTAGCAATTGTCGAAAGTCGCATTGTCGCGGGTGACTTCGCTGAGGCCCGCTTGGAAATCGCGGACGAACTCGGCGACTTGCTCACGCAACTCGTCAGCGCGAGCATTTTGCTCGTCGCTGGACATCGCCCGCTTTGATTTCTTGTAGTCGAACCATTTGTTTTGGGTGAGCCGCAGTCCCACCGCGTCGCGAGCCCCTGAAGCTTGTGAGAGGCGCGTCGAGTATTTTTTCACCATCGCCTCGTCGTTTTCGAGCATCCCCATGCGGACCATCACCATCGCCGCCTGATCGGCCTCGGGTGTTCCCGACCAAATACGCACGATTCGTTCAGACAATTCGATGAGTTTTTGTCGTTCGTGTTGGCGCTGCTCGGCAGGTGCCGCTTCGTACATTTTGGCGTAAGACCGCACGGCCAGACCAGCGGCCTGGCGTGTCCACTCCACCGTGGGACGATGATGAAGCAAAAATTCACCGATGACCGTCGGTTCATGCAGACGGTCTTGAACATAGTAGGCGTAGGCTTGCAAGTATCGCAAATGGTTTTGGTCCTCCGGCCCGAGCTCACTTCCCCCCAAACGCATTGCTTGTTCGATCGACAGCAGGGTCGCACGGGCCGCTTGATTCAGTTCTTTTCGGGCCTCATTGAGTTGCGTTTCGACGGGCCCTTTTTCGTCTGGCTTGGCCGCTGCAAGGACCTGTGTTAGTCGAGTGACTTCGGTGTTCTTCGAGTCTAGTTCGATCGCGGCGTCCAAAGCATTTTCCTTGGCTTCGGAAAAAGTCGCCGCCTCCGCGACCTCAACATCGTTGTCATTGAACGAAATATTCCATTCACTCAAGACACGTCGAGCCTGATCGCGAACATCGCCCCGTGATCGAGCGGCTCGCTTGGCCAACACGGCTGCTTGACTCTTCCAACGATTGATGTCCGATCCCGTAGCTGATCCAGACTCGCGAGCGGCATCGGCCTTGTGGTGGTAGGCGAGTCCCAATTCAAGCTGGATTTTCGCCCAATCTTCCTCGCGCTGTTCGGCCTTTGTCAAACTCGCCACCATCGGATCTAAGGCATCTATGACTTTGGCATAAGGATAGGGTGAAAGCTTCGGCCAAACTTCCAGGCCCACCATAGCTGCTGCCTTGCGGGTCAGTCGAAATTGGGGCACATTGTCGAGCCTGAAGATTCGTTCGAGCCTCTTTATCCCTTCTTCAGGATTCCCCATCAAATTCAGGCAACTTGCCGCATTAAGCACCGCATCAATGCTGATCCCATACTGCGAGTAGTCATCAGCAAGGCCATCGAACTCTGCCACGGCGGCCTCTAAAAGTTGCCGTCGTGAAGGATCGGCGAGGGGAAGTGTCTGAGCCGAATACAGTTTGATCTGTGGTGATTTGAGGAGAATCTGCGTATAGGTTTCGCGACGTTGGCGGAGTTCACCGGCGTAGCGAGGGTTTTGCTTGGCGG
The DNA here is from genome assembly GCA_019636375.1 of Pirellulaceae bacterium. Taxonomy (GTDB): domain Bacteria; phylum Planctomycetota; class Planctomycetia; order Pirellulales; family Pirellulaceae; genus BJ22. The sequence goes on from JAHBXS010000002.1 coordinate 379,231, forward strand.
CCTCGGTGAGTTTTTCCAACTCGGTTTTCATCGACAGCCGGACCTTGTCGTACAACTCGATGCATTCCAGAAACAGTTTTCGAGCTGCCGCCTGTTTCTCGTCCTTTTCGTCTTGGGTGACACGATCAGACTCGGCCAAAGTCAAAAAACTGCGGGCTTTGAAAAATTTCAAATTGGCCAATGTCTCATTAGCTGAAGTAATCAACTCCGAATTCGAACTCGCCTTCGCAGTGAACTCGGACAAAATTCCTTCAGCTTTGGCAATTCGCTCCAAACGCAAATTTGTGTTGCGTGTCGTCGGGAGACTTTGGATCAGGTTCTCGGCCCGTTCCAGCGGAATCCGCTCGCGAAAGGCGCTGTCGGCGAGAGGACTGGTGGACATCTCTTCCAGGTAAATATCAGCCAGATCATAGAAACCTCTCATACGGAGGGCTTGCAGGAAGTCACGAATGGGCTCCTCAGCTCGCGCCGATCCAAACGCCGATCCAACCCAGACGGCCAAGAGCGTTAGAATTTTTCCCCAATTCCCCATCAGCGTTCCGCCTCTAAAGTTCCTTAAATCTTTGGTCTTTGCATATTATTGCAGAATTCAATCAGTTTGCGAGCGACGGACCCGATTTTTTTGAGAACAGCAGCAATATCAACAGAAATCGCGGGCAGAACAAATCTTCATTTCGTAGGTTATTCCACGGTGAACGCCTCGACCGTAAGTGTCCTTTGAAAGACATGAAATTTCAGCCCCCCATTGGGTCGCCAGGGCTGAACTTTTGAGAGCTGATGTCCTATAATAGCGAGTATGGAACGCATTGAAATTCAATCCGATGAAGATTCTCAAAACATCTTCGATCGACGACCGATTGTCCAATCTGCGGACACTTCTCCGAAGACGGCTTGGCGCAAGCTCATTTCTTTGCTGATCTCATTAGTGCTGGTGGTGGTCCTGATGGGCGAAGCGAGCAAGCCTGAGAATTGGCTCTGGATGGGATTTAATCGAGACGGGAAGCTACCAGCTCAGAAAACGGACTCCGCTTCTCCTATGGTTCCAAAAAAGAGCGGGGGCACTGGCTCGGAAGAAAACAGCGACTCACGAACCCTCTCCATCCGCATGACCCGTGATGAGTCCGGAGAAATGGAGCCCGCAGCCGCTGCGGATTCTAAACCGGATCGGCAACCTCAAGACCCATCCGCCGCTCGCCAAGAAACCGAGGGGACCAAAGACTCCGAATCGCCGCTGCCTTCAGAATCGACATCCCTCGTACAACCTCAGGATGCCGAAGAAGCGACTGCCGAACAGCGCGGCGAGGCGTCCAGCACGCCTCCAGGTTCATTGCGCGCGGCACGGCAATTTTGGGGGACGGTTTTTACTGCGCTCTCTAATCAGGACAAGCGACGATTGACAAGTCTGATTTTCGATTTGAAGAAAGGCGCTCACTACGATCAGAAATCCGCTCAGAGCATGCTTGAAATGCTCGACCAACTTGACGCCGCAGCTCAGTCTCGGTCTTTGACAATCTTGCAGTCTTTGACTGGCTCCGATTCCCAGACAGCCGACCATACCGCCGAAATTTTGCGGGAGTGGAACCAGGAGTTGCTCCCCTATTTGCGCGGGACCATCACCAAGGACCTTTCCACGATGGACGTTGAACAGGCCGAACTCGCCGTCTGGGAATCGCACATTGAGTCGGCGGCATTAAGCGTGGTACGCGATCTTTCGGAGGTTCATCGACCGGAGGAAGGAGCGGCTTGGATCGTGAATTGGATGCGATTGCTCAAAGACCCCTCATTGAACTTTAAGTCGGTAACCATCGCCGACCTCAATCGCCAACCTGAAGCGTTTCGCGGCCAACCGGTGACTCTGACTGGAACCTGCGTGGGGATTGAACGTCTCAACCTCATCAATCCTTATCTTGGCACCGACACTTATTACATTCTGTGGATCAATCCTGGCGATGGAGATCGAAACGTCTTCTGTACTTACACGCTCAAGTTGCCAGAAGGAATCGATCCTCCAACCGAAACCTTTGCCAAGGCGAATTTTGATGTGCGTATAAAAGGGGTCTTTCATAAAAACCGCAGTTACACGGGCAGCGAAGGCCAGATCGAAACCTGCCCCTTGGTTTTGGCGGAGCAGGCCACAATCATTTTCCGACCCGTCGTGGAGGATTCGTTGCGAATGCCCGCCTGGTTCCTTCCGCTGATGGGCGTCATTCTCTTTACCGCAGCCCTGGCGGCTTTGTTCAGCGTTTACCGATCAACACAACACAAGACTTACCCTCCCGGGCGTGGTTACTCTCGTCTGCGTCTGGGAGATGATTTGGATGATTTGCAAAACGATCCGTCGATTCAGACCCCTCAAGAACGGTTGGCTGAATTCGAAAAACGAGCCCATCAGGATGAGTAGTGTGAAGCAGCCATCTTCAAAAACGAACTTTCGTTGTCCGCAAAACTACGTCTGGAAACCGTCAACGCATCGCATGTTGCTCATTGCCTTCGCCCTAATGGCGGTTGGGGTGATTTCTCAATCGGAACTTGACTCATGTCATGCGTTCCATCAGGACCCTGATGATGCGGCAGCTTTGTCCGGCTTTGGGCCTGCCGAAGCGCAATCGCTAATCGATCGCCCCGTACTGGCAGCAGAAGACGAGCGAGTATTCCGCCTGTTTTATCGACTCCTCAAACTCAGCGACCAGAAACTCGAACAAACCGGCGCCGAAAAACAACAGCTTGCTTGGCTGGCAACCAGCGTCGGCCGCTCACAATTTCAATTGCTTAAAATTAGCGGGACAGTTGTCAGCGCCCGGCAATTTAAATCGCCATCACAAAACGCAGAAGATTTCGCTCAATACTATCGCCTTGAATTGCGTGACGAGTCAGGCGGGACTGCTGTTTTGTTTTCATTGAACTGCCCAGAGGCTTGGCTTAAAGCCCAAAACCTGGCGGAACCGGTTGACTTTACAGGTTTTTTCTTGGGCCAAGCCCAACTCTCCGAATCAAGTCCTCCTGTTCTCGTATTCGTTGGAAAACGTGTCTTCTGGTCACCGCAAATCTCCGGTGCTACCACCTTCGATCCGGGCTACCAGAAGTTGGCTGGAGTCGGTTTTAATTTGGCTCTGTTGAGCGAGATTGATCGTCATAATCGTCGTCCCCTTTCGGCAAGTGAGGGCCATGCGTTTGATCAAATGCACAATGCCGTTTCAGCAATCGCCGCTGAAAGTCAAAAGGCAAATGAAGAAGCATCCATCACCGGAGCCGACCTATTCGACCTAGTTCGTCGCCCCCAACAACGGGCTGGAGACCTCGTTTCCTTGCGAGGAAAAGTCGTTAAGGTCACCCCGATTTTTAACACAGGTGATCAGGTTGGGGACCGGAATATTCGACCGGCGTATTACCAAGTCGAATTGAGTATTCCACTTGGAGAAACCAAAATCTCGATCGACTTTGACAGCGGCGAGCAGCTTTTGTTTCAAAGTCAGTTTCCATGTACTGTTGTTGTACCTACCGTTCTCGGAGATCCAACCAACCTGACCAGGAATACTATTGATGTCAGTGGAATTATGTACCGTTTTTGGAATTACGAGTCGGTATTTGCTAAGCAACAGGGGGTCCAAGCCGGTCAAATCGCTCCCTTGGTGATGGCGACTAATTTGGAAGTGGTCCCCATTGCCGAGCCCGCAGGCAACTTCATCCTCTGGGTTATCTTGTCGTTGCTCATGATCATCGGAATGCTGGCTTGGTTTCTCCGCCCGCGTAGTATCCTGCGTCGAGGTTTTGACAAGTCAGACGGTCGTGGTCGCTAGACTGAGGCGACGTCAAATAACGCCCGCGAAGTCACAAGACATGAAACAGCGATCAGTTCACATGCTTGTGCAATGGGCTTGTATTCCGAAAAAAAGCTATCCCGCTTCGAGCGATTGAGCCTCGACCATTCTGCCCTGTTTCCGTGTGCGAGCATTGCCGAATCGCAAACTGGACTTTAAAAAAAGCCCGGCATTAACAGGAATGCCGGGCGATTGAATGGCTCACCGTTTTACTCTCGACGAGAGATCTATTTTCCAGCGCTTCGAATTGCGCTAATCAAGTCTTTGCACTCGGCTTCGCCACTACTCATCCGATACCCTTTCGACACATCCGACGTATCCGTATGCTGGCTCACTTGATCGATTTCATACAATTGAATGTTGTCGATCAAACGGTTGCTGTAGCGTGTTAGTTCCTGATCATAAGGAGCGAGCCTCGCCAAGAGACCGGGATCACCTGTCCCCTTTAGTACCTGAATCATATCGCGAATCAATTTGACACGACGCAGGTAGGCCACCGTCCAGGTGTCTGCGATGCGATGGCTCTTCAACACTTGCTTGAAGTCTTGGTCTGAGCCGAGTGCCTTGATATGAGCCGCGATATCATCGAACATCACTTCCAAGAAGGGAACCAGATCAAATTGTGTTGCCGGATAGAGGGCAAAGGGAGTTTTCGTTTGGCCGTATGCTGAGGCGGTTGCTCCAAGTTCAATCTTGGCCAATGCCATCATCCAAGCCAAACCTTTTTTCTTGAACTCATCGTCAAATCTAACCCGAACAGCGTCCTTCTTAAGGTCCATTCCGGCCAAGGCTCGATCATCTAGCAAACTGGCTCCGTTATAAAACGTGAACTCAGGACGATCTTCCAAAAATCGATTGTAGACCTCGATCTGTTCAGGTGTCGAGGAAGCAATCAAAGGTTCCAGCAAACTTAATGCATTGTCGTACTCATAGGTTCCGACCAGTCGAAAAGGAATTGTTGGATCAGCAGCAGAAATTCCTTCCCGATAATGAGCGGTGTAAGTCTTCGTTTCAGTGCCCTCGCTCACGGCGGAGCAATATTCGCGGCCTCACCAGAAGGTGTTTCCCGTAAGTTTTGGGGGTCCAAAAGCAACCGACCTTTGGACGTTTGACCGTTCACTATTGACGCGGGGGCGATATTCGACGGCCCAACCGTAGTAATGGCGACGGTCGTAGCCCTTGATCGTTTCTTCTTCGGGAAGATAACGAGTGATCGGTTTGTCAGGTTTCTTCGGCATGTACAAACCGAACATCAAATCACGGTTGTTCATCGCTTCGGGAACTTTAAGCAGTCCATTCGCCATTTGGGCCATTCCATAGCGCCCGCGAAGCCACCAATGGGTGCCGACTCGCAAACGAATCGCCTTGTCCATCACATCAACACCATCCGTTTTTGCTTGAGCAACCAATTGCGAAAGCGAATCGCGGTAGCCCTTCTCCAAAAATTCGGGACGAGTCACCATGGTTGATGGCACCTCGTTGTAAAAGTCGCGAATCTTCGTTTCGGCGTCGTGGACAGCATAGGCCGCATACAGGCGATCTTCGAAGTCAGTGCTTTCCTTCAATCGCCCTGCTGCGAATTTAAGTTGAGTTACGTGGTGAAAAACATCGTTGGTTTTAAACCGATAAAATTCGGCGGCGAACTTGTCAGGAAACCCAACCAATGGCTCCAGAGCCGGCAAACGATTTTGTTTGTCGTTTTTCAGAGCCAGTTGGTAATAATCGAAAACCAACGTTCGCGCGAACTGAGCAATCGAACCGATGTTGGTCAGGCGGTTATTGATAACGTGTGCATCCCAGAAAAGCTGTTCTGCCTGCCGCCAATCTTCGGGAAGAACAAAATTGTCATTCAAGAACGCGAAATTCTCAACTTCAGATAATTCTCGTTCGACGTAGTCGGAGACACCCGAAGAAATATAGACCGCTTGTTCGTATGGAACCGCGCTGTCCAATTGCATGCGGCCTTCTTGAACTCGTTTTATGAGTTCGTCAACGAAGATTTTCTTGATCGAAACCACGCCTTGGGCCTGGCAGTAGTTTTCGATTTCGCCGAGCTGCTCTAAGGTCGAGCGATAGACGATGGTCTGGATTGCCTCGAAGGCTTCCGCTTGTCGATCGGCTTGACACATCGGAATGATCGTTTGATCCAACGCTTCCTTGATGTCGCGTGGGAAGTTCACACGCCCTTGTGCCATGCGTTTTTTGTCAGCCGCATCGGACTTCTTGCCGGCCTTAGGCTTTTCTTTGACATCGTCTTGCCAAGCCAGCTTAGCGAAGGAAAAGTCAGCAGTCGCCCACAGGCCAACCACTAAACCCAGCATGATTGTCAACCGCTTCATTGTCACCTCTTTTCCTTTTCATGTGGAAAGCCCCACGGAAATTGTACCCTGCCGCCAAAAAATTCAAGATCGCAATTCTTGTTCTTCAACGCAAAAGGCCTTTTTTCCAAACCTTCAGGGCCCGCAGTCTAAAAGAAAGCCAAAAATCCACGGCGTTTTGCGAAAACCCGCTCGTTCTTCAGCGAACGAAGGACAAAGAGAATTCCAGATATTTTTGAAGTTTCAGCCTCATATACTATCGCTGAGGATGAAGATTTTAGGACAATTGCTCGTCACGAATTTTATTCCAGAAGTAAACAACAATTCTAACCGGTCGAGTCACAACTGATGAAAAATCGATTGCTTCAAGCGGCCTTCTTGCTCGGTGCGCTCTGTGTGATTGCTCTCGTGATGGGAATCGTCAGGTTTTACACCGGAAAACCACGTCCGAACACCAACTATTTGGCGATCATCAATCAACCGGTAGTTGCTGCGGCGGATGATGAAAAGGCATGGACGATCTACCGCGACTTGTGGATCAAGTACGATTTTGGCGAAGGGGGAGATGGTAGCCTGCAAGAACTTTTTGTTGGCGACACCAATGCTGATGGAGGTTGGCGACTTGTGCGGCCCGACGATGGTCGAGATTGGCAGACTGCCACCGAAAAACTGGCGTCGATCGAAGAACTCTTGGAGGGATTTCGCGTCGGCGGCCTACGCCCTTTGCTGGGTGTCCCATTGCAATTTGATTCCGCCGACTATTCCGAACAGGATTTTCGAGCCATTTATCCCAAAGCCGACTATCAGGCTGCATTGAACCGACGAAGGGCTGGGGCTGGATCGGAAGACAACGAAATGATGTTCTCGATTCTACTACCGCATGTCCAAGTCATGCGAAAGGGTGCTCGCGCGCTTGTGGTCGACTCACGCTGGGCTCTCGAACAAAATGACCCAGAACGCGCGACACGCAATATCGAAGCCATGCTCGGCATGTCCCGTCAAGTCACCGATAGCAAACTTTACATTTGCAGTTTATTCGGCTGCGCGCTACATAGCTACGCGATGGATTTGATTGATGAATGCCTGAATTCGCCTACCAGTTTCAATGACGAACAATTGAAGCGAATTCAATTGGCAGTCACCAACACCCCAATCGACGAGATGATCAGTTTTTCCACAGAACGAGCAATATTCCTGGATTTCGTGCAAAAGATTTACACCGACGATGGTCACGGCGACGGGCGGATTACGCCGATTGGGATCGAAATACTTGAGGAATTTGAGAAGCTGAACTTCTATGGTTCTCAGGATCAGGCCCCAATCCCCTGGTTTGAGTCGGCAATTCGCCAAATCGCCTCCTCCTCAGCAAAATACAACATAGCCAGTCGTAAGCAGCTTACAAAAAAAGCTGAAGAATTTTATGATCGAGCCCCGCAAATATTCCTCGCGTCATTCATATCTCACGAATCAAAAGCTTTCGAAATCGACAAATTGTCTCATAGCTACGCCCCTTTGAAAATGTTGTTTCGACCGATGCTGATGACTCGATTCATCGTCGCACGAGCACGCGGCAACTCAGGCGGGGTCTCGATTGCCTTGGCGGTGATTCGCTACCAAAGACAACATGGAAAACTTCCGGAGTCCCTTAACGAACTAGTGCCTGAATTCCTGCCCGAAATCCCTCTTGATCCCATCGACCATCGGCCACTTCCTTACCAACGCCGCGACGACGGTTTCATCGTCTACAGCGTTGGCACCAACCAAATTGACAACGGCGGACAACTGGTCTGGGTCAACCAGAATCGGAACTATGTGACCATTCTCCCAAACGACTCAACCGCCGAGGATTACCGCCCGATGTCCGCCAGCGAAGTCACTCTGAACATGACCTATCCCGGCGACTGGATTCTCTGGCCTCGCTTCCGAAATCCTAACCAGTAAGTCTGCTGCAACATTGAAATCACCTCAGACGGCTCGGCAGCGAGAATTCGTAGAAAACATCTACCGTGACAGTTTGGCCTCGATTTTATTTTTCGCCGACGCCTTGAACTGAGCGCCCAGTTTGCGAGAATGGCGGAAAAGATTCCAAGTCTCGAAAATGCGGAGAAATCGATCCATGAAACGCGCGAAAATTACGGTGGTTGGTGCTGGAAACGTCGGAGCGACAACGGCTCATTGGTGTGCCTCAATGGAGTTGGGAGACATCGTGGTGCTCGATATCCCCCAGGCCGGTGACATGCCCAAGGGAAAGGCCCTCGACTTGATGCAATCGGCTCCCATCATGGGCTTCGACAGCAACATCATCGGCACTAACGACTATGCCGACACGGCCAACAGCGATGTCGTCGTCATCACCGCCGGAATCCCCCGCAAGCCTGGGATGAGCCGCGATGACTTGCTGGCAACCAACGCCGGGATCGTCGCATCGGTCTCCGAACAAATCAAACAGACCTCTCCAAACGCCATCGTCATCGTCGTCAGCAACCCGCTGGATGCGATGGTTCAACAAGCCCAAATGTCGACCGGCTTCCCCCATGCTCGCGTGATCGGCCAAGCCGGAGTATTGGACACCGCACGTTACCGTACGTTTATCGCGATGGAATTGGGGTGCAGCGTTGAAGATGTCTCCGCGATGCTTCTCGGTGGACACGGTGACACCATGGTTCCGATGCCAAGCTGCACGTCAGTCGGTGGAATCCCCCTCAACCAACTTCTCCCCGAAAGTCGCATTGCCGAGTTGGTCGACCGCGCTCGACACGGTGGGGCTGAAATCGTCGGCCTGCTTAAAACGGGGAGTGCCTACTACGCCCCGGCTGCGGCGACGGCTCAGATGGTCGAAGCGATCGTCAAGGACAAAAAACGTCTGATCCCTTGTGCGGCCTATTGCGATCAAGAGTACGGCGTCGGTGGTTTCTATGTCGGCGTCCCCGTGATCCTCGGCAGCAACGGCGTCGAGAAAATCATCGAGCTTAATTTGTCCGGGCAAGAACAAGCGGATTTCCAAAAGAGCGTCGATGCCGTCCTCGACTTGGTCAAAACCATGAACGGCCTGATGGCGTCTGCCGGGGTCGCCTAGGCATTGTTTCTTAGCGGTGGCTACGCTCGCCAGAGCGTAGAGAATTTTCGAAAAATTCCACGTTCTGGCGAACGTGACTACCGCTTGTGTGCAAAGTGCAAAATGCAAAGTGCAAAGTGCAAAATGCAAATTGCAAAATGTTAAACGTGTGGTGTGAGACTCGCTGGTAGGTTTACTTTGGTTTATGTCTCGGGTTTCTCCGGTTTCCCGCTATAAACTGCTAGCGAACTCCAGACCCGCGATTGACGGTCACTAGGGGGATCAATTAAAACCTATCCCGCGACGAAAATTTTCGACATCCCGCACGAGATTTTTTCACTCATGAATCGCATTCAATTGAGCCCGTTGGCATCTGCCAAACTTCCGCGTCCCGAGAATCCCAATCAGGTCGCTGAGTCTCCGAGCAAGTTCTCGATCTCTCGCCAACACCAGACTTTTTTGCCACTCCATTTCGAGGGGAACTACGCTTACCCCTTGATCGTGTGGCTGCATTCCGCTGGCGATGACCCGCAGCAACTTTTGCGGGTCATGCCGTCGATCAGCCTGCGAAATTACTGTGCCGTAGCTCCGGAGGGGACCTCGGGGTCGGCCTATCAGGGCTTCTACTGGGACCAACACCCGCACAGCATCGAACTGGCTCAACGGACCATCGAAGAGGCAATCGCACAGGTCTCGCGCCGGGTCCGCATCGCACCGCAGCGAATTTTCTTGGTAGGCAGCGGAATGGGAGGGAGTATGGCACTGCGAGTGGCCATGCGGACCCCCGAACGATTCGCCGGTGTCGCGTCGCTCAACGGCCCGCTGCCGCAAGGCTGCAATCCCTTGGGCAATCTCAAACATTCGCGCAAACTACCAGTCTTGTGGGCCCATTGTCGCGAGAGCCTGGAGTTTCCCGAAAAGCAGTTGTGCGATCAGCTAAAACTATTGCACATTGCCGGCTTTAACGTCACCGTTCGTCAATACCCGTTCGGCGATGAACTGCCAGCTTTGGCCCTCAAGGACGTTGACCGCTGGATCATGGAATTCATCGATTCGGCAATCGTCTAAGCTCGCCGTTATTTTTCGCAACAAATCCGCTAAAATCCCGCGATTTCCCTCGCATTTGCGGAAAAAATCGATTGACACCACAGGGTGAATTCCGCTACAAGTCCCCCTCAAGGAATGGATGCCCTCGCCTAAAAACGTCCGAGGCCATCCTTCCTCATTTATTCCGTAGATGTCTATTAGTATTCCGTAGATGTTTGCATGGTTCTGGGGAATCGTCTTCTGGGACTTTTCACGAAGTGAAAAGCCACGTAGCCGTTCACTCCGTGAACGTGCGCAACAGTCCCTGAGGCGCCAACACCAGCGTTTTGTAGACACCCATGACATTTTTCATTTGCCATTATTCACACGGACGTGTTTAGCTTATGCAATTATTGAATCAATCGCTGGCCGACTATTTCCAATTTCCTTCCCAGGCACTCGACACGCTGGTGCTGCGGATTCTCGATCTGCTGCATCCCGAAATCGCGACCAAACAACTCCGTATCGAACTTGACCTTGACCATGTCGTCTTGAGCGAGATCACCGCCGACATCCGCAACGCGATCAGCGGCATGATGTTCAACTTTGTTCAATCCGCCGAAGCGGGGAGCGAAATCGCCATCACCCTGATCGACTCCCCCGGCATCGATTCACCCGGACATTGGGAACTTGAGATTTGTGATTTGTCAGAACCGGAGCGAAACGCAAAACAATTGGCAAGCGATTCTTTTTCAAATTGCAACCTCGGCAACCTCAATCCCATCTCGGAGTTCTCAGCAGCGAATCGCTCGGGGAATTTGACCAAGGCAATTGAGTCAGCACGTCGCTGTCACGGCACCATCGAAGCCTGGCATTGCCCTCAAGGCGGCATCGCCATGATTTTGATCGTCCCGAAGGCCAAGGCTGATCCGGTTGTCGTCTGATTGTGATTTCGGAGCTCATCATGGCTGGTTGGTTACAAACACGCACGCAAACCCTTGGGCGAATTTGGGACCAGTGCTCCACGCGCCAACGTTTATTGGTAATGTCGATCGCCGCCCTATCGATTGCCAGCGGCGGTTGGTACCTGATGAATAACCAGCGTGAACTGCGCCCCCTATTGGCCGGACGAAATCTACGCCCCGACGAATCGCAACGAATTCAAATTGCACTCGGCCAAGCCGGCTTGGGTGACTTCACCATCAAAGACGACACGATTTACGTCCCCAGTCATCTCTTGGCGACTTACCTCAAGGCCGTTGCAAAAGGTGACGCAATTCCCGAAGACATACTGCACTCCGAGAATCGCCCACCCGAACTCAGCCTCTTGATGACGCGACAACAACAAGACGCCATGCTGCTCCACCGCAAAAAACAGGAGCTTACTTCGCTCATTCGTAAGTTACCGTTCGTCGAGCAAGCCTGGGTTGAGGTTGACGTCAATTCAGGCCAGACGGCCTTCCAAAAACGTCAAACGTCCTGCGTCGTTTCCGTCCAACCCCAGCAGCATTCCCCCCTTTCGCGCGAGCAAATCCACTCGATCCGCCGCATGGCAACTGGCGCCATCGCCGGCTTAGACGCCGAACAAGTCGTCGTGGTCGATATGCAATCGGGTTTGGCACTCACCAACGAACCGAACCAAAGCGAAGACCAAGCGCGAGTCAACGCCATCGCTCAAGTCCTACGTGAAAACCACGAATTGGAACTTGCCATCAGCGAGCGTCTAACACAATTTCGCGAAATCAGCGTCTCTGTATCCAACCTGCGGCTTGAAATCCCGGCGAACTCAACTGATGCGGAGTCTCCTCGCGGCATGGTTCTACCCCAGGCTCTCGTCGGAACCACAGGGCGAGCGATGACGGTCAACTCGAGTGGCAATGCTCCTCGTCGAGCGTCCGAGTCTTCCGCCAAACGAGTGCGGATCGAAATCCCCGAATCAAGCTTGAAGAAATCGGTCACTGACGGGCGAAACAAAAGCGTTCGGTTCGATTTCGAAGAGACCAAACGAGAAGTCAAAAAAATGGTCGAGTCCATCATTGTCAATCGCCAGTTGGACCCGAATGAAGCCCAAGTCGAAATTTTGTTGTCCGCTCACCCGTCGCCACAATCAGCCCAGGGTTCCGTATCGGACTTGTTGGGCTCGGTCCAGGGCCGCTATCCCGGAGCCGCGATCGCAACGGTATCAGGCTTGTTGCTGTGCCTGATTTTAGTCCTATCCACGCGCCGCAAGCCTCAACGAAAGTCGAGGAATGACCGGGTCGCATCTGACGATGGAGCCGCTCACCCCGATCAAGAAGTCCGCGAAAGCATCGACCGTCTGATCCAAAACGACCCCGCCGCCGTCGCTCAAGTCCTCCAAGAATGGATTCGCAAGGCCAGCTAAACGCCTTGTGAATCCTCAGAACTCCTGACCTGGGAGGAAAACAAGTGGCACATTCATAGCCTCGTAGCCACGTTCGCCAGCACGTGGACGAGACTCTCGCTTAAAAGGAAAATGCAAAGTGCAAAGTGCAAAATGCAAAATGCAAAATGCAAATTGTAAATTGTAAATTGTAAATTGTGTGTGGTGTGGTATGAGACGCGCTGGTAGGTTTACCTTGGTTTTGTCGAATGGTTTCCTTGTTCTCGTTCGTTCTTGCAATCAAGATTGATTGGGCGATAACATTGTAAAGCTGCACTCCGCACTCCGCATTTCGCATTTCGCATTTCGCATTTCGCATTTCGCACTCCGCATTTTGCATTTTGCATTTTGCATTTTGCATTTTGCACTTTGCACTCCGCATCTTGCACTTCGCATTTTACATTTTGAATTTCCCACTCACGAAGTGAACGGCCACGTAGCTTTTCACTCCCTGAAAAGGCGGACACAGCGAAGGCTCATGCCTCGGCAAACCGCTTGGAATGAGTGATTCGCCAGAGCGGGAATTGGTTAGGTTTCAACGACGATCTCGTGAACGGTTACGAAATTTCGAATTTTTTTACAAAATTGAAAAAAACCAGTTTCACCCCATTGACAGCGCCCCCCCCCAGGTGCGTTAAATTGTCCGAGTTTGAATGAATTCCTTCCCCGTAGAACACTTCGTGCGATGTCCCGTCGGTTCCCACTACCGAGAATTGTGTTAGCCCTTTTGGCAGGGTTATTGGCCCTGACTGCCGGGCTCAAGCTCCATTTGCTCCAGACCAGCCCGTTTGCCGACATCGTGACCGCCACCCCGCTTCCCATTCTCTGGTTAGCCCTGTTTGCCGAGGTTATCGTGATCGGCGTGATCATCACTCGAGTGCCGAGTGAAATTAAATGGTCGGTGGTCACCGGGTTCTTTGCGGTACTGGCTGCCGTTTCGCTATACCATGTTCTTAGTGGCAAAACCACTTGCGGATGTGCGGGTGCGTTTGAAATCCATCCCGTGTGGTTCTTGGCGGTGAACGTCGTCGCCTTGGCCCTGTTGATGTCGATCCGACCGGAGACAAACCGTTCGATAAGGCAGTGGAGCGAGATTCGGATTCCGGCACAAGCAGCAGGAACACTGGCGGGAATCGTCCTGATTGCCGTTGGGTTCAGCTTATCGCAGTCCGCCTGGGCACGCGATTACGCGAGAGCCCATTGGCTGGGCCAGCCGATTGTGTCAGTCCCCGCCAATATCGGTAGGCTTCCGTCTGCTCCTCAAGACTGCGAGTTGAGGTTGCGTAACGTGTCGAATGAGGAGCGAAAGATCGTGGGTTATCAGCGTTCGTGCAAGTGCGTTGTGCCAGATGAAGTTGTTCATGCGGTGATTCCTCCGGGAGGAGAGTTGCCGATTCGTGTACAAGTCAAACCAACATCCCTTGGTCGTTTTCACCAGCGGTTGTTGTTTTTTCCCGATTCCCCGCAGCAACACGTCGTTGCTGCGGATATTTATGGTTTCTTTTTGGAGAATTGAAATGAAAGAGTTTCTACTTAGTTTCTTTAAGTCCGGTATTGTATGTCCAATTCTCGCAACAGTATTGATCATATTGCAAAGTGAAATCCGCGGATTTGATGACCCCGGCGAAAACCTTGCTGTTTGTAATGAAATCGCCTGTACGGCACTTTCAGATTGTGGTGTTGTAGTCAATATAACTGGTTCGTTTTGTGCGACGACAGTATTGCCATGCAATCCGGCAGGCAATAATGCGTGCATCAATTGTATTTGTAGAGATGTCGATTTAAGCCCTTCATTTCTCTGTAGATGCACGATTCCTTAGGGGCACAATTCTGTTGAACGGGCAATGATCGAGTGTGACTTCAACTAAACTGGAAAGACAGGTATTCTGAAGGTCTGGAGAAATAGCCTGGATTTCTTGATGAGTCATCTTCATTTCTTTTGGTAGTATGAGCATAGCGATTTTTGCGGCAAGATGCACGGAATTGCAAACGCGGCCGTGTGCTGTATAGCCTAGTAGATTATTTGATCAAATATCGCAATTAAACTCAAAAAATGGTCTCTTTGATCTTGAATCTGATTTCAGACGTAAAATCGAGCGTTTAAATCAAGGCTGCGCTGCTAAACTCACTGCGGAAAACGACTTAAATAGCGAGTTTTTTGTTGCATGTGGATGCTGAAAAATATGATGTTTAAGTTGTGTTTAGCGTCAGTTAAAGACTTACTCAATACTTCGAATCGAATATTTAAATTTTTCAACACGAAATGAAACTTATGGCGCGAAGAGTGAAATTTGTATTTGGGCTTTTTTCCTTTTGGCTATTGGGCATTACGGCATTTGGACGCCAGAATGAAATTGACCCAAACTTTTCGACAATTCAAAACGGATGGCGAATTGTCGAATCATCGCTCGAAAGTCCGCACTCTTGGAAGATCACTTCCGAATTTACCGACTACGATCGCACTTCAAAATCGCAAATGATTATGCAATTTAAAGATCGAAAACTATTTTCTCATATTTTAATCCCAAATGACTCTCCTAAAAAATATTATGGCCAAACCTGGACGTTCAATGATGAATATGCTTTTTATGCTGAACCTCGAGCTCCAGGGCAATGGGCATTGATGGAGCTTCGTTTTCCAATAAGTGACAAAATTGGAGCGAATCAATCGATGCTTGCTGACAAATCACATTTTGAATCCTACTTCCGACGTTTACTTTTTCCATTAAGCCTTCGATCAACTCTCTCCCTCCAAGATTTAGGTTCTAATCCAGAACTCACTATCACCAAACTCGAAGATCTCGGTGAAACAACAATTTTGGGAATTCGATGGGATTCTCGATCGAGCAACGAGGTTGTAGAAATCGAAGCAACTCTTTCGAACGACAATTTTTATCTGCCGATGAAAGTTGTCGGAAAAATAGTTGCTCCTTCCAATTCAAATATTAGCTACTTGATAACATTGAGTGATTTTGAGACTTTTGGAGCGATTAAATTTCCAACAAAGGCAGTTCACTTAATTGATAAAGGATACACTCGAGAGATTGACTCTTCTTGGGACCTTGTTAACTTTAGTTGGACAAAGCCTAATGCCTCGGAATTTACGTTGGAAAAATTTGGCTTGGTCACTCCAGATGCCATTAAAAATAATCGCCGCATGAGGCCCGGTCCCTATTTTGCCATCTTTGTTTGTTCAGTTGTCGTTTTATTCTTGTGGTTTAAGTTTGGTTCCGGACTAAAAGCCAGGAAGAATAATTCTTTCATTAGATAGAAATTGAATTGTGATTTTTTTAAGTCAGCACATAAACAAAACTCCTTTAGGTTTTACCCTAATTGAACTCTTGGTCGTTGTCGCCATCATTGGAGTCCTCGTCGGCATTACGCTTCCTGCCGTGCAGATGGTGCGGGAGGCGGCGCGGAGGACCCAGTGCGCAAATAACCTCAAACAAGTCGCGACGGCGCTCCATAACTTCGAATCGGCACGAGGACACCTTCCTACTGGGATCACCGAGTTCGGGGCGGTACCATACGGCTCCACGACGTTCCTCGTTCCCCTCCTCCCCTACGTCGAACAACAAAATCTCTGGGACCAAGCGATGATCGATTATGGCTTTGACCCCAGCCCCTTTCTCTCACACCTCGGTATGAGAACCGTTGTCCCCACTTACCAATGCCCCAGCGATCCGGAATCAGGAAAAGTCCAATGGACACACCAAAACCGAATCGTGACGACAACCAGTTACCTCGGTGTCAACGGCACGAACTACACAACCCGTGACGGTGTGTTTTTCCTGAACTCAAAAACCCGCATGAGGGACATTACCGACGGGGCCAGCAATACCCTGATGATCGGCGAACGGCCACCCAGTCCCGATCTGTGGTACGGCTGGTGGTATGCCGGTTTCGGTCGCGATGGGAGCGGGTCCCCCGATATGATCCTGGGGGTTCGTGAACTCAATCCGCCAGTTCCGGGAATAACCACCTATCTCGAATCGTGTCCGCCGGGTCCGTATGATTACGTGAAGGGACGTATGGGGGAAATGTGTTCGACGTTGCATTTCTGGAGTTATCATCCAGGCGGAGCAAATTTTGCTCTCTGCGACGGCAGCATCCGCCTGATCCCCTACACCGCCAACGACATCCTCCCCGCCCTCGCAACTCGTGCGGGGAATGAAGTAGTAAATCACCTATGGGATTAGTTTTGTTTACCTTGATTCGTCTTCTGGCTAACATGATTAGTTGAATCTTTTAATTAACTGTTGGCTGGTTCAGTGTTTCGTTTCTTTTTTTGGAGTTTATATGATGATTAAAGAAAAGTTCATGCTCGGATTTTTTCGGGGATTAATCGGAGGAAGTTTTTTAATGTTGGGATGCTTGCTTCTTCAGGCTTCGCATCCCCCCGGAGGCCATTGGCTTGAGGTTTGCACACCTTTTGTTGATGAAGACGACAAATGTAATTGCAAGGACAGTTGCAAGTCATCGTTAGGTCATTCTCAAATGTGCAACAAGGACAATGTTAACCCGGGTGGGAATCCAACCACAGGAAATTGCGCCTGTGTGTGCGTTCCTTGGTGGGAAGTACCTAATTAGTCTTCCGGGACGGGAATTTTGCCATAATTTTCAGGCCCAGAACTCGACTCTCTGATCGGAAAATGATGAAGCGGACAATTCGTTTGCAATTGCTGTATGCCTTAGCGATATTTTTCGCGAAACCGCTTGCGGGAATGCTCCGATAAAAACTACGGGTTTGACAGACGATTGCCTCTGTAACATAAAATTCTCGATCAGGAGCCGATTTTTTTAACTTTCATGTATTCAGGGTGATTGGATGTTTTGCTGGCATTTTTTAGTTGTTGTATTTTGTGTTTTGTCGACTTGGCCACCGAGCGACGATGAATTAGAAAAAAGAGTCTTGCAAGCGCATCGATCTTTAGCCGCAAAGGCGGCACGGTTTCCCCATTTGACAGTTACTCGTCGAATTACGGAAGATAGAATCGAGGCGGACCAAACACGCCAACCTACTTACAGCTCAACCATGCTCTACAAGCATGATTTTTCGAAAAGGCAATCGCAACGCATTTGGAAAAACGATGAAAGGGATCTCGTTTGTAGCGTCAATACGAAGTACTATTTCGAATTTGAAAAACCCAAGGGAATGGATATTTGGGCAATCAAAAATATTGAAAATCAACTGAACCCTGAACTTCACAAGCCACATTCGTTTGCTTGGAATCAGATTCGAGAGTCTCACCATCCCCGCCATATCTGGATTCCGATCCAAATATACAACATCTTTGGTTTAGAGGAACTTTGCGACATGCCTGAAGCCAAGTCACACTTCAAACAAACCGACATGGGACCTCAGTGGACGATTTCCTTTCGGAATGACTTTTTTAGTACGACCAAAGGCGCTGAATTTGTCACGGTAGTCTTCAATTTGGATCCAGACAATCACTTTCTTCCTTCGCGGTACGTTGAAACCTATAGTTCTGAAACATCGGACAAGAATATTCAGACTGTCTGCGACTGGGAGTTGAAAGATGGATTGATCGTGCGCTCGCATTTTCAACGTGTCTTATCCTCTCAGCGGCGAGATTCTAAGGATAATTCTAAGATGATCACAAAGAATGATTTTTCGTTTGATCGTTCTCCTATTCCAGACAAGGAATTTCTCGCGAGCCATTTTGGAGTACCTGAACCTCCTGGAACGGAAGGTTTGCCGAGGTGGGTTTACTGGATCGCTTTCTTTGCTGCGATCGCTTGTTTTTATATTGGATATCGAGTCATTAAAAGATAGAGTCAGCTTATTACAACTTCGAAAAATCTTAAGTTGCCCAAGACTAATCGGCTAGATTTCTTTTGGCGAATGATTCTTGGTTGCGGCTGGATTCTAGATAAGTGCCCAACAAGATTTGAGCGGCTAATTTATCGAGGACCTGTTTTTTCTTCGCCCGAGTCAAGCCGGCCTCGCGAATGATCTCTTCGGCAAAGGCGGTGGTGAATCGCTCGTCAAAATGAATGACCGGGAGTTCCGTGAGCATCGCGAGCCACTTGGCAAACTCCTCCGCTGCCACACTGACGTGGCTGTCGCGGCCATTCAGATGTACCGGCAATCCGACAATGATTCCAACAATTCGTTCGAGTTTGACAAGTTCCTTAAAATACTTGGCGTCCAAGTCAGGATTGCGGGGTTTGTAAATTTCCAGCGGGCTGGCGATGGTTTGTGATGGGTCAGAAATCGCCAAACCGATTCTGACCGTGCCATAATCAATCCCCAATAATCGGCCTTGTCGTGGAAGTTCGCTCAACGTTCCCTCGCCGTTGGAGGCCACGGTTGACGCCTTTCGGGTGCCAGCAAATACCCATGTTCCAAGAACGAAGTCACTTGCCGCAAAACTTCATCATCAGTCAACAAACCGGCATGATAAGTTTCCACCTCGCTCGTATCGCTGGCCCCAACGAGTCTCGTTTCATCGATTTCGACCAGAAGGTCATTTGAATCACCGAGCAAGACATTGTTGGCCACGACGGATTCAGCCAGAACACCGGCAATAACCGCAAATTCGAAATCAGGGGTCGCCAACGATTGTGAAAACTCCTCCCAGCCCCTGCCCAATTGAAACCCACTCACGCCGGTAAATGCCGAGAATACGGAACTCTCGCTCATGATTTTCGCCATGCGGGAGCCTTGGTTCGGCGGGGCCAACATGACCATCCGTCCAAAGGGTGGCTTGGATTCTTCGCCGTGTTTTTTAAGGTCTGCTAAATAATGCCTGACGACGATGTTCCCCATACTATGGCAGACGAAATCGATGCGTGTGACATCACTTCCTAAACCACGAATGACTTCATGGAGGGCTTGAGCGTGTTCTTCAATCGAGCGATGACAACTGGCGTATTCCAGGTCGACGAAGGTGGCCTCTATTTGGCTCGCCAAATGTTTGCGGATCGACCGCATCGACTCGCTGGATCGAATCAATCCATGCATCAAGACAACCACTCGACCGGCAGGTGGTTTAAGTCCCTGTTCTTGAGCTGTCTCGTTGAGAAACTTTTCGCAGTGGGCGCGATTGCCCCAGGCACGCCGGACATCTTGAGGATCGAGCAAACGAAAATGTCCGGTCGCTGCATTGTGCTGAATCTTCCAACCGTCAAGAAAGCGGACATCGGTCCAATACTGCCGACCCCCGAGTGTTTTGATCGGTAGATTGAGATAACCGACCTCCTCTTCTGAATGGTTGGCGGACTGCATCGCAAACGCAGTCGGCTCCGCTCCTCTCAAACCGACCAATACGAGGCCAAGCGTTCCGATCCCTTTTACCGTTCTAAAAAAATCCCGAATGAGGTTCATAAAGCTCGCTTGAAACTGTTCCTTTTCCAGCACGGTTGTAACCTTGCCGCATTTAATTCTACTGCCCAGCGGGGATCGGTCAAATCGTATGGACGACAAAACCTACAAATACGCCTGCCAGCCGTTTTGTTCGATGAGTTCGACGATTTGTTTCACCGCCGCTTCATCCGATTTTTTGGCGATCAGAGTGGCGGTCGGAGTTTGTACGATGACCAAATCCTCGACGCCAATCGTCGCGATCAAGTGCTCGGATTCACCGACGATGATCGAATTGGCCGTACGAATTCCCAAATGATTTCCAATGACCGTATTCTCGCAGTCGTCTTGGTCGTTAAGTCGTTCGAGGCTGGTCCAGTTGCCCACGTCATCCCATTCAAAAGGAGCCTCGACAACGATCACATTTGGATATCGTTCCAAAACCGCGTAGTCGATCGAATTGCCCTTGATTCGAGAAAATTCTGCGTGAAGCACTTGATCGAAATCGGCCTGACCGACGCGACTCCCAATCGCGTCAAGGTGCGCCGCGATCCCCGGCTCGTAGCGTCGCAAAGCGTCCAGAACCGTCGCCGCTCGCCAAACGAAAATTCCTGAGTTCCAATAAAAGCCCTGTGCGTCGAGGAACTGCTGAGCAGTCTCCTTGTTCGGCTTTTCGCAAAAACGTTTTACTTGAAAGGCGGGCATGGCTCCGGAAATCGCTGCCTCCGCGTCTCGTTCGATGTAACCATAGACTTCGGCTGGGTACGTCGGACGAATTCCAAAGGTGACAATGCGCGTCGGGTCTTCGTCGACCAATTGATGAGCATATCGCAAGGCATCTTGAAAACGCTCCGTCGGTCGAATCACATGATCGGCAGGCATGACCGTCAACGTCGCATCGGCAGCCTGCGCGGCACTCAGATGAGCGGCAAGCCCCACACACGGCGCCGTGTCTCGTTTGCACGGTTCGCCAAGGATGGCAGAATCGGGAAGCTCCGGGAGTTGTTCGCGAATTTGATCAACAAGAGCCTGGTTGGAGACAATCAACAGGTCTTGGGGGGCACACAGTCCCCGCACGCGATCGACGGTCGCTTGTAACATCGTTCGATCACCGACGAGGTTCAGCAGTTGTTTCGGATAATTTTTTCGGCTGGCGGGCCAAAACCGAGTCCCAGCCCCTCCGGCCATGATGGCCACATGGAAGGGAGAGCGAGCCGTGGGTGTTCGCAAGTTTCGTTCGGTCAAATATTGGGACATTCGTATCTCTAGCGAAGTTTGCGTGCGTTCACGTAACTGGTCTTCGTCTACAGCAAAGGACGGGTCAATTTCAACGACAACTCCGGGATCGATTTTCACGCCGCAGTTTTTCAGCCAACCGGTATGCAAATCGACGATGGCCTGCCGAACCCATTCGGGTGATTCCGTGGCGGCTCCTGACGCATTTTTTAGAGCTGCAAATCCCTCGCGTTGCTCGACTTCGCAAACCAAAGCCCGTTCGGCAAACGGGAGCAGATCAAAGACAAATTGCTCGAACTTGATGGCGTTGTTTTCCGTCGGCGAGACGCAATCTCCCGCAGAATCAATGTGGGAGACTTTTTTCTCAGCGCGATGAAACGGCAGGCTCTCCGTATGCAGAACCGCCCGCAACAAAAACTTCAAGTCGAATAGATGAACGGCGATGTTTCCGGCCCAGAGTTTGAGACTTCTGTCTGGGTTTGTGAGATGAGCCAGCGTGTCGGGCAACTCGCTGTATTCGATGATCTTCAGGCGGCCCCCTTGAGACACGACGTTGCCGACCTTTTGCAAGGGATGCGATTTTCGCACGACTTGGGTCGTGACTTCAGACTGCTCTAACAAGTGAAACCCAACTAGCACCGGATGGCAGACTTGCAACAAAGGGTTATCGATTTGCCCGTAGAAAATCGTCTCGATCCCGCGTCGCTGCATATCGTCTAACAAACCGGCGCGATGCAAACCGCGCAGAACTCCCCCGTGTCCATCGGGGCTGGTCGAGAGGCGATACTTTTCGGCCAACAAGACTCGTCCGCTGCCGATCTCGACCACCGGCATCATCCCTTGGCTAAAGACCCGGATGTCCTCCAGTGGATAGCCGAACCACTCGTTTCGCTCCAAAAAGTCACGAATTTCATCATCGGTTTCCGGATTCGACATGATGTAAATCGGAATCCGCGTGTTGAATTGCCGCGCGCGAGCGTGAGCGTGTTCGATCATGATTTGGAATAACGAGCGCCCGCTGAGAGGGCCGATGGGATAGAGCCCTTTCGGGTGCTCGAAACCCAAGCGACTCCCCTGCCCTCCCGCCGTCAGCACAAACGCGACCTTGCCTGCTTGCAACGCCGCCGCTCCTGCTGCAATCGCCGCCGCGCGTCGATGCGGATCGGCGGCTTCGGCAATCGTCACCGCCTTGGGGGGCTCAATTTCTGCAAACGCATCATCGCTCAATTCATCTGAAGCGTGGCTCCCAATCAAGTCATCGATTTCATCCCAATCAACATTTGAAATTTGGGCAGCAAGATCGTCTTGTTGGCTAGGACTCAATTCATGCCAAAAACGCAACAAGTGCTGTTGGCCGTGCGGGGCCAGGAGTTGCTCCAAAAGTTGTTGGCGATTAATTGATGAGACGCTCATGAACGATCCTTGATCAACGGGGAACGCTGGAAAGTGCTATCAGGTCTTGAGAGCTGATTTTTGTTCGTGAGATTGCATTTCCTAAGTCTACAAGTTAACCGATTCCAGTTGAGATTCCCAATAGCAAATCGATTCGTTGCGTCTCCCATAAGGCATTCTCGGCGAATAAAAACAAAAAAGGCGTTGAAGCGGAAACTTGCCTCAACGCCCGTTTTTATGAAGTTGTCTGAGCGGCCTGAAACATTTACTTGGCTTGAGCGGCCAATTTTTTCGCCAGTGTCGTGTTTTCCCAGGTGAAATCGGCACCCTCGCGTCCGAAGTGACCGCCATGGGCTGTCTGACGGAAGATCGGGCGTCGCAGTTTGAGCGTCTCGATAATCCCCTTGGGGGTCAGGTCAAAATTCTTGCGAATCAACTCGACCAACACCGACTCGGCAACCTTTGCGGTCCCCTCGGTATTTACCCAAATATTCAGCGGATCGGGGTAGCCAATCGCGTAGCTCAATTGAACTTCGCAGCGACTTGCCAGCCCGGAAGCCACGATATTCTTGGCGATGAAGCGTGCCATATAGGCTGCCGAGCGGTCGACCTTGGTCGCGTCTTTGCCGCTGAAGGCTCCGCCCCCGTGACGACCACGTCCACCGTAGGTATCGACGATGATCTTGCGGCCTGTCAAACCGCAGTCGCCGTGAGGCCCACCCACGAGGAAGCAACCGGTCGGGTTGATATGGCAAGGAATATCGGTGCTCTTCAGTTTTGGTTTACGGCCCGGAGTCACGGCGATCAAATCCCCTTTGATCAAATCCTTGCGTTCCTTTTCCAACACAGGGCGGATGATCTTGTTGATGATTTCTTCGCGGGCTTCGTCAGTAAAGTAGTCTTGGCCCTTAATTTTCTTCATCACGGATTGGTCGTGTTGGGTACTCAAGACGACGGTATGAATACGGTTGGGTGTACCGTCCGCGTTGTATTCGACCGTAACTTGACTCTTGGCGTCTGGTCGGAGCCAAGCCAACTTTTTCGACCGTCGCAAATTCGCATGATGATCGAGCAGGCGATGCGAAAGGTGAATTGGCAGCGGCATCAAGCTCTTCGTTTCATCACAGGCAAAACCAAACATCATTCCTTGGTCCCCTGCCCCGCCCGTGTCGACGCCCTGGCTGATGTGTGGCGACTGGGAGTGGATTCGGCAATCGACCTGGATACGGTCGGCGGTGAATCCGATTTCGTCTTTTTCTTGTTCGTCGCGCCCAACATAACCGATGTCAGTGACGACTTCGCGAACAATTTTGTCGACGACCTGACGAGTCAACGGAGCCTTGGTGGTGATTTCACCAGCACAGACGACGAGATCAGTTGTCACCAAGGTTTCGCAGGCAACTCGGCTGAGGGGGTCATGCTTGAGGCAGAAGTCGAGAACGGCATCGCTGATTTGGTCGCTGACCTTATCGGGGTGCCCCATACTGACCGATTCACTAGTAAACAAATAATTGCCGCTGGACACGAAGGACTCCTATAGTTACTGAAAAACTGTATTGCTCTCTTGTGGGAGATATTGCTTAGACCGTCCTATGATAACTTGGGACAAGCCTTTATCTCAACCCGCCACAAAAACGCCGCACTTTTTGGGCGTTTTTGTAAGACTCAAGCCGCTATGCGGTGAGGACGGGGGCCCTTGTAAAATTGGGCTTGAGCGGTGATTGCCAACGCAAACCTTGCGCAGAATTGCGACTTAGGCCGCCTTGTGAAACAAGAATCGGAAGACATCCGAATGCTCGCGGGCTTCTTCGGTCGGACCGTCAAAAACGACTTCGCCAGCTTCCATGATCAAGATGCGATCCGTTAATTTTAACGACGTGACACGATGGGTCACCACAAACGTTGTTCGCGAACGAATGAAATGAGCCAATCCCTCGTGCAAGACCGTTTCGGTTTTACCGTCGATTTGACTGGTCGCCTCATCAAGGATCAATATCTGCGGATTGGCCAGAACCGCGCGGGCAAGGGCGACTCGTTGACGTTGTCCCGACGAAAGTTGGCGACCGTTGTCTCCCACTTGGGTTTCGAAACCACGCGGCATGGTCTTGACGAATGCGGTGACCATCGCCAGATCGGCGGCCGCTTTAATATCTTCGTCAGTCGCCGTCTTGGACCCGTAGGCAATATTTTGCCAGATGGTTCCCTTAAATAGGCAAGCGTCTTGAGTGACCCACGCGATTTGTCGGCGAAGTTTCCGAGGATGTACATCCCGGATATCGACACCATCGATGAGAATTTCCCCTTGTTGAACATCGTAAAAACGTGCCAACAAATTCATCAGCGTTGACTTGCCGCATCCATTCCCGCCCACGATTGCGACGGCTTGACCAAACGGCACCGAAAACGAAACCCCTTTGACAACCTGATTTTTGGGCTGGTACCCAAAGGCAACGTTTTTGAACTCGATTAATTCAGTGTGAATCGGTACCGGCTTTTGTTCTACGCGGGCTACAACTTGCGGTTCAACATCGTAGGTCTTTAGCAGACTTTCGGCCACAAGACCTCCTCGGATGAGTTGATTAATAACCTCACTCATTTTTCGAGCTGGGTCACTGGCTCCGGCGAGCATCGTAAAGAACAGCAACAATTGACCTGGCGAAAGAGGTCGGTCCGAGATTTTGAAGTTGAATATGTGTGTCTCTTGATTGAGAACGAGATACGCTCCTGCGAGAATCGCCATCGCAATTGCAATGATACTCAAGAGTTCCGTGATCGGGCGGATTAGTGAATCGAAAAACGCAATCTTTTGCGAAATTCGGTACAAGCTCTGAGCGTTCCCTTTAAAACGTCGCCGCTCGGACGTCTCGCGATTGAAAATCCGTACGGTTTTTAGCGCTCCGAGAGTTTCCATGAGTGTCTGAAAGACATGCGACATTCCCTCGATCTCGCGGGCTGTTGAGCGTTTCATGCTTTTTGTGAGCCGACGAATCACCAAGGCCCCGGCAGGTAGCGTTGCCAACGAAATCAAAAGCAGCGGAAACGAAATCCAGGCGGCCCAGGCGAGACAGGCAATCATCTTCAGCGGCTCGCGAATTAATCGCCCGTAAAAGGCTTGCAGTCCCGCACTAATCATCAACATATTATGCGAAAGATGGGTCATAATATTCGACGTGCCCAGTGTATCGACACGTTGCTGGTCCATCTCAAGCGCCTTGCGATAGTAAACCCGCCGCAAGTCGGCGACCGTTCGATTGGCGACGCGTGCGACGAGGTAAGTGCTGATGATTAGCAAGACTCCCTTGATCAGTGACGTACTGACCAACCACGCCAAAGCGAACACGAGTGTCTTGAAGGGGGTCGCTGGGGAATACGTCTCGATATATGGTTTCGCCCAAACGTACCAAGCTAGCGCTTTTGTTTCTGCCTCAATGCGACGAGTGCTCTTGTCGATGCGGGCTTGGTTGCTCACCAATTCTGCGCCCGTCAAGTTCGCTTGCTCCTGCCACAGGATTGCGACCTCTTGCTCAAGGTTTTCGATCGTCGTCTCAGACTTGGAAATTTCACGCACAACCCAAGATTGCGCCGTTTGCCCATCCAGAACAACTTCGACGACGGGATAGACCGTCGTCATACTCGCACCCCACAAGATGGCTATCAAAAGGGATGCGATGGTCGCACCAGCAATCGACCATTTGTAACGCAAGGCGTGATAGACAATTCGAAAAAACGGCTTCATAAATTGGGGTCAATTAACGCTTTGTTGGTTTTTGAGTCGAGCTTCAGACGAAATCCGAGCACACTTATTAATTCGGCATGCGCCCGAACCGCAAACGGGACTCTTCAAAATGGAGTCATTAATGATGGGTTTCGTCATTTTCAATTCACGGATTTAGGCAGCTTTCCTTGCACGCACAAGCTCGCTACGCACAAACACCGAGTCCTTCTGTTCCAAGCGACCCGTGACTGGATCGCGCCATCCTTCCATTTCGTCAATCATCGTGAATCCTAGTTGATCCATGAAGTCCAACATCTCTCGATAGGTTTTCGCCTGCGGATGTTCGCGTTCGATCGTCAGTTCCAAAATGACGGCATCCACGTGATCGCGGATAAATTGCTTGCCACCATTCAAAACGAGATGCTCGGCATATTGAACGTCGATTTTCAAAAGAGTCCTGCCTTTTAAGCCCCGACGACGCGCGAGTTCGTCCAGGGTCAAAACCTCGACCTTCGTCGTTTCAGCCGTTCGGGTCTTTTCATCGGCCATTAAAAGCGAGGTTCCATACAAGTCTTCGGAGACCAATATCTCCGTTTCACCGCAACTGTCACTCAGGGCAGATTCGACAAGTTCCGCGTTGGGAAGTGAGCGCAAGTAGTAGCTTCGCGATCCATGATCGTAACGCGACATCATGGGATCGACCATGACAAACTTCGCATTTGGGAAAATTGATGCCGCAGTCCAAGACCAGACGCCAGTCGAGGCCCCCACATCGATCACCATTTCAGGCGAAAAGTTTTGGAGTTTCAAACGATTGAGCATCTGCCACGTTTCGCGGAAACTCCAGTGGACGGTGGTCGGTGGTTCGGGATCAAAGAAGCAGGAAAACTCTCCTGGTTTAGCGGGAAATAAAGCTTCAAATCGTGTATCGGCTGGCTTGCCTAATTGGAGCGACTTCCAAGCCCATTCCCCTACATCGTTAGCCTTAAACGATTCAGCGATTTCGGCGGCCCGCTGTCGGATCGATACTTGCCGGTCACCTTGACAAATCTCACGTACCGCTTGCCGCAATTTTTCTCCATCGTATGAAACTGTTGTTCCCAGGTCGAACCGACTGATGAACTTTGATGCGGCTGTGTCGGGGCTGCCAACAGCAATCAACGGCAACTGGGCAGTCGCAATCATAAATGTTAAGCGGCTCGGCAAACTCAACCGCGCGATACCTTCCCTTTCTTCCTGGCCGTTCAATTCACTCGATGGCATAATGGCAAAGGGACGACATCGCAGCTCGTCTACTAAGTCTTGACCCCAAAGTGGCGGATGTAAATGGATACCGTCTTCGGCCAAATCCTGGGTCGAGTCCTTGAGCCAAACGGCTTCGGGATTATTGCTGTACCAGTCTAATTGCAGGCCACTTTCGCGGATCGTGTTGCGTAATTTTTCCAACCAAACTCGGTCCCATACATTTCCGATGAGAATCCCCCTGGGGATGGGCAGTTCGTCGGCCCGACTGCTCTTTCGGCGACCTAATTTATTCCAAGTCGAGTGTAGCTTTTGAAGCCATGTTTTAGCCATAGCTGGAACATCGTCCTTCGAAGAGTTACTTTGATCAACCGTTGCAATCAAAGCTTCAGGAACGAGATGACCGGGAACAATCGGCGGTAACAACCAAGCTCTTTTGCCGAGCATTTGTTCATACGCTTGTCGCATTTCAGGTGAAATCACGGCCACAAAATCCGACTTCTCAAATGCCTCGGCACACAGCTCTTGGGGAATTTCGGTCCCGAAAACGCAATTGTCATCCATGATATGCAGCAGAATTTTCGTGCCGAACAGGTCATGCAAGGCCAAGGCGATCAAGAGGTCTGATTTGAAGTAGGGAACGATGTAGCCCTCGGCGGGAAGTGCCGCTGCAAACCACGTATAGACGTGATCATAAATCTCCGCTCGACTCATCGATTGTTTCGGCAGGTAGTGATGCACTCGTGAAGGGACACGATCATCGTTATAGCAACGCACTGAATTGACTGTGGCGACATTGCTGAAATCTTGGATCAGATACTGAATCAACAGGCCCACACCATGTCGTGAATTGATTTCATAAGGGGCGACCACTACCCGCTTGCAGTTCGGATGAGTCTCCGGGGTTCGACCGGCCGAAACCGCTTCAATTTGCGGGATGCGAATTTGCCAAATGGGCAAGGTCGGTTCGGGCGTCTTCGAGCCAAACCAACTTCGTTTCTTGGAAGGCCCCGACTGGCTCTGTGATTGGCTTCGGTCAAACTTTAAAATTTGTGGGGAATGAGACGACTCGGCATCGAACGCCTTGACGCTGCAAATTGGCATCCCCAAAAGACGGCGTCCATTCTCGGCACGTAATGGTTTGCAACTGATTGTCAAACGCTGCTCATACGATGTCGATGCCAATGACGACGAAGCGTGGAACTCGATGATACCATTGGCGACATTGATTGCCGAAGTTGGAATTAGATGGTCGTTCCAATGAATTTGATACGAAAAATCGGCCTTCTCGCCGCGCAAACAACCTGTGTCTATCGCCACGCGATAGTCGCCGGGTGCCAAAGCCAAGCGAATCATAGAGACTGGTTCCGACCACCGAAACATCCGCCCCGCATGCTGCTCCAACTCGTGAAAGTTAATCAGGCGACTATCTTCAGGTTTCGTGCATTCGAGCGAGAACATCTCGCGTGAGGTTTCTTTTGTGCTCATGAGTCCATTCTGAGTTTGGTTGGCCATTATGGCCAACAAATAAAGAAAAAACCTCGCGGTCGCAGCCGCCAGATCATTGATGCGTTTTAGGCGTTCGAATAGAGTTTGTTTGCTTAGGTATTACCTTAATCGGCATATCTCTCGCAACCCCTAAACCATTTCCAAACGGCACCTTCACCATTGGAAGAGTATTTCTAGGACGTATCGAGCTAGCATGCTAGCGTCATTCAGCTTCGACCGAAGGTCCAGCCGCTCAGGCGGCTCGTTGGTGACGTGCAGAAAATTTTGGAACGCTATCGAGTTGCTGCTTCACAAGATCACAAGTTCGCTGGGTGGCTCCCTGTTGCTCAGCCACAATCCGATATGCGGCCTGTCCCATCGCGCACCGCCACTCAGAGTTGTTCAAACAACGTTCGACAAATTCAAGCAACTCGATTTGATCTCGCACCACGGTCGCCGCTTGTTCGGTCAACAGCATAGAAACAACGTCCCGAAAATTTTCGGTACGCGGTCCAAATGAAACAGCGGCTTTCGCTGCAGCGGGTTCAATCATGTTTTGACCACCACGTGAACCCATACTCCCTCCGACGTAGGCGATGTCAGCAAGTTGCCACCAAGCAGCGAGTTCGCCAACAACATCAACCACGATCACAGGGCGAGGCTGTCCAGTTCGGGGAATCGGCTCCACTGGTTCACTTCGACGCACAAACTGCAAGCCTGATCGCCCCAATAGATCAATTAGCGACGGCACGTTTTGCATATGGCGCGGCACGATAATCAATCGCAACGCAGGAAACTTCTCGCGTAAGGCAATGTACGTTTTGACTACCAACTCATCTTCGACGGGCTGCGTGCTCCCGGCAACAAATACTGCCTCATCCTCACAAATCTGAAATTGAGACTTTAAAACTGCCGCGAACTCAGCATGTTTTGGATTGAAGGCTCCATCGAATTTGACATTGCCGGTTACCTCAACTCGTGCCGGATCAGCGCCCAGGGCAACAAACCGGTCTGCATACTCATTATTTTGCACCAAGATCGTATGCAACGAACCAAGCATCCAACGGGTCAATCTAGAAATCCACCGATAGCGTCGAAAACTTCGATCACTCATTCGACCGTTGATCACAAACACGGGCACCCGCTCCCGTCTGGCTGCTGCTAAGAAATTTGGCCAGAGTTCCAATTCAGCCAACAGAATCAACTCCGGTTTAACCCGCTGCAACACATTTCGTACGGCCCACGTAAAGTCAAACGGGCAAAAAAAGACCGAATGCTCGGCGAATTTTTGTTGGGCCAGCGAGTATCCAGATTCGGTGGAAGTCGAAATAGCGAACTGCACCTCAGGTCGCTCAGATGACAGCCTAGCAATGAGGGGAGCCAACAACTGCACTTCGCCGACGCTCACCGCATGCATCCAAATCGTCGGACGGTTGGCTTGCGATACGGGAACTTGGCCCCAGAGTTTTTGACGCCAGCCTCGTCGGCTCTTATTTAGAAAAACGGCTCGATAACCCAACCAAGGCAGGCTGAGCACCAATACCAATCCGTAAATGGCGTTGATCATCCACCCCAAGCCAGAACTCCCTTTCTCAGCGACTCATCCCTAGCGTCTCAATATCTCACTCAATCTTCGGCATTCGCCCGCATGCAACAAGCCTTGTATTTTTTACCACTACCGCAAGGGCAAGGATCATTTCGCCCCACCTTTTTGCCTCGATTGCGGATGGGGTCAATCCGTCGCTCCTCTCGGCTCTGTGAGCTTTCGATGGCCGCTTGTTGTTGTCGACCAATGTCCGTATTCGCCTCAGCAGGTCGTTGTGCTTCAGATGCAGATTCGTGAATCGCCTTGGTGTTGGTTGGTGCCTTCCGCGCTGTCACATCCGCGACTTGTTCCATTCGCAGCACGATATCGGAGACTTGTTCACCAATCGAGTTCCACAAACTCTCGAACAGTCGCATTCCTTCCCGTTTATACTCAACTTTGGGATCAATTTGCGCCATGCCGCGTTGGCTAACAGCACTGCGGAGATAGTCCATCGCCAAAAGGTGGTCTTTCCAAGCGTTGTCGACGACCTCAAGCAGCACCATTCGTTCCATGCGCCGCATTTCGGGATGGTAGAAGTCCTCCACCATCGATTCCAAACGTTGCTGCAATTCTTCTGATTCGAGCTTTTCAATTGACTCGAGCGGAAGCTCCGCGTTGGTTTTGTTTTTGAACCATTCCGCCAATGAGTTTACGGCACCGTTGGTACCTCGCAGAGGAACATGACCGCGCTCGACCAGTTTTTCCACTTCAGCCTTTAGTTCCACAACCGCTTCTCGCGATTGGTTTTGCCAAGTTTTGCTTTTGCTTAAGAGCAAGTCACGAATTTCATCTCGTTGTTTACCCGTCAAATCGTCAATGTTGAGAGACGCGCCGAACCTCGAGGCCGCCCAGTTCGTTAGCCCTTCGCGATCGATCTGAGCTTGTGTCGGTGTAGAGCGATCAAAATGATGAATGCCAGCGACTACAGGATACTCAGCTTCCTTGGCGTCATAGCGGGCCAAGGCTAGGCGGGTCACCTCTGAAACCAACGAATTGTTCGACGCCGCACGTTTCATCGATTCCAAATCCAGTTCGATTCCATACTTGGTGCGGACCCAGGCTTGAGCAGTTCTCAAATGATAATCGTCAGCGATCATCGGCTCACCCTCCGACAAGTCGGTTCGTTGGATTGCCTCGCGGACCTTGGTCACCAAAATTTCGTCAACGCGGTCTCGTCCTATGGCCTTGAGATCGGTTTCGCGAACGTTGATGTTCCAACGAGAATTGGCGGTACGAGCTAGAGCACCCCAGTTCCAATCAGATTCATCCTCACTGATCGGAAGGTTCTCGTCGATGGAACCCATGATTTCTGTCTCGGTCAAGCGTTCCGCTTCTTCTCGCGCGACTTTGTCTGCCTCGGCGAAATTCAATTTGCGGAAAAGTTTGGGGTCGAGGGTGACAGAAAATTTTCCGCTTGCATACAGCGCGAACGCTTCCAAGCCATAATCGCGGGCCAAGAAATTGCTTAAATTTTCTTCAACCGTCTGCTGAATCATGTCGACGACGATTTCCCGACAGCTCACCCCATCCAATATGCGCTGCCGGAAACGATAGATTCGTTTGCGTTGCTCGTCCATCACTTCGTCGTATTCGAGCAGGCTTTTGCGCATTTCGAAATAAGATTCCTCCCGCTTCTTTTGCGCGCTGTCAATTCTGCGCGAGACCATCGAGCTCTCGATAGGCATATCGTCTTTGAGTCCACCCAGCTCTAACATCCGGCGAACAAATGGTCCGGCAAAAATCCGAATCAAGTCGTCCTCAAAGCTCAAATAAAATCGGCTGCTACCGGGGTCCCCTTGGCGACCGCAACGTCCGCGCAACTGCAAGTCGATTCGCCGCGAGTCGTGCCGCTCAGTACCGATAACATGCAGACCGCCGAGGGCTTTGACAAGCTCGCCTTGTTCCTGCATTTGGTGTTCGCGGTCAACCTGTTCTACCAAAGCGTCCCACTCTTCTTGTGGCACGTCCAAACGGGTCTCATATTTGTCTTGTAGCTGCGCCCAGGCCATTGTTTCTGGGTTTCCCCCCATGACGATGTCCGTACCCCGTCCGGCCATGTTGGTGGCGATTGTGACCGCACCCCGACGCCCTGCTTGGGCAATGATCTCGGCCTCGCGTTTGTGATTCTTGGCGTTTAAAACCTCGTGTTTAATTCCGCGACGATCCAGAATTCCAGACAGTAATTCACTTTTTTCAATGGACACGGTTCCGACCAAAATCGGACGCCCGCGTTCCTGAACCAAATCAACTTTGGACATCGCGAACTTTTCTACCTTGCCATCTTCGGAACTGGCAATCGAGACTTCGTCAGCTGTTTTATTCTTGATGGTTCCCGTAACAAAATCTCCGTTTTTCAAACGCACGACGTCCCAACGATGGTAGGCTTCGATTTCCTCGGCAACCGCCTTCCATTTGAACTTTTCGGTGCTGTAGATCACGTCGGGATATTCGATCCGTTGCATTTTGCGATTGGTGGGAATCGCGACAACGTTGAGTTTGTAAATTTTCCAGAACTCTTCCGACTCGGTCATGGCCGTTCCGGTCATCCCGCAGATTTTTTCGTAGAGCTTGAAGTAGTTTTGCAAGGTAATGGTGGCCAGGGTTTGCGTTTCCTCTTTGATTTTCACCCCTTCCTTGGCCTCGACCGCTTGATGCAAACCGTCGCTCCACTGTCGTCCGTCCATTAAGCGACCGGTGAATTCATCGACGATAATGACCTTACCTTCCTTGACCACATAATTGACGTCGATTTTATAGAGGTAATGAGCCTTGAGCGCGTTGTCGATCAGGTGCGGCCAATCCATATTGCCAATCGTGTAAAAGCTCTCAACACCAGCCATTTTTTCGGCAACACGAATCCCGACATCGGTCAATGTCACGGTGTGGTCTTTTTCATTGACGACAAAATGTTCTTCCCGCTTGAGAGCGCGGGCAATTCGGTCTGCGTCCGCATAACGATGTGCGTCTTGATGCGCCGTGCCTGAAATGATCAGAGGAGTACGGGCTTCGTCGATCAAAATATTGTCGACTTCGTCAATGATGGCGTAGTGAAGTTTACCTTGAGCCTGCTGGTATGTTTTTGGAAATCGATCATCGCCGCGAGCTGCGGGGCGCATATTGTCTCTTAAATAGTCAAAACCAAACTCGTTGTTGGTGCCATAGGTGATGTCACAGGCGTAGGCTTCCTGACGCAGCCGATTTCCGACCGGCCCGTTCATGTCGCCTTGGATCGCCCCAACAGTCAGTCCCAGACCCATGTAGAGAGGAGCCATCCACTCCATATCGCGACGAGCGAGGTAATCGTTGACCGTGACCACATGCACGCCCTTCCCCGTCAGCCCGTTCAAGTAGGCTGGCAGGGTCGCGACCAAAGTTTTTCCTTCACCGGTGACCATTTCAGCCGCAGCACCGCTGTGCAATACCATTCCGCCGATGAGCTGCACGTCGTAGTGCCGCATTCCCAGGAATCGCTTGCCGCCCTCGCGACAAACGGCAAAGGCTTCGATCAAAATGTCGTCGAGCGTCTCGCCTTCGTTCAACCGTTGGCGAAACCGCTCGGTCTCCTCCCTAAGTTGTTCCTCGGTGTATTTTTCGTACTTGCTTTCAAGGGCATTGATCGCGTCGACCTTAGGTTGCAGACTTTTCACATAACGAGCGTTCGACGAACCGAACAGGCCCGTCAAAACCTGCCCAAACGCTTGAGCTACCCCCCCAAAAAAGAAGGTGAGAATGTCCCAAAATCGTTCCAGAATTTTTTCCATTGCCAATTTTTCTAAGTTGTATCGGATAGCATGTGCCAGGATGGCAGCATGCAGAACGGGCGACCGAACCTCGAATCGCGCCTTTTTTCAGTCTTTCTTGCTATGTAACAAGTTATAGTTGATAGCGACAAGGGTCAACGGAGATAGAATGCTGGCAATCTAGCCAATTTGGCACCCTTGGCGCAAAACCCTTTTTAAAATGCAATGCTTGTGCCAATCCGGTTCGACAAACCTCGATTTTTGCTCCGTTGCGGCCAAACAAGGCGGCCTTTATCTTGGTGAACCAGTCGCTCCATTTTACGGAAATACAGTCATCTTTTCGCAGACGGAACCCTAACTTTGGCTAAAAAACCACGTTCTTTCGACATTACCGGGCAAATGATCTTGCTGGGTACCGGTACGAGTGTCGGAGTCCCAGCCCTCGGGTGCCAATGTCCGGTTTGCGTCGGGCGACTCCCCAAAAATATCCGTACCCGTGCCAGCGCCATCCTGGGACTGCCCGGCGGCAATTTGCTGATCGACACCTCTCCCGATTTGAGGACTCAACTCCTGCGCGAGGGGTTGGGAATTGTCCACGCCGTCGCCTACACCCACGAACACTCTGACCATTTGATGGGTTTCGACGATCTGCGTTTGTTCCAATTTTATTTGGGGGGCCCGGTCCCGATCTATTGCCATCGTCACGTCGCAGACTGCCTCAAACGAGTCTTCAGTTACGCTTTCACGAATGAAGAACAAACCCATGCAGGCGCCGTACCATCCGTAGAATTATTTGAAATTGAAACAGCGCCATTCGATGTTCTCGGAGCGACCGTAACGCCGATCCCGATGTTGCATGGCCCCAAGTTTCGTGTTCTGGGATTCAGAGTCGGCGACATCGCTTACTGCACCGACGTGAGCGAAGTACCCGCATCCAGCCTCCCGTTGCTCGCAGATTTGGATACACTTGTGATCGATGCCTTGAGGCCCAACCCGCACCCCACTCACATGAACATCGATCAAGCGATCGAACTCGTTAGGCTTCTACGTCCTCGCCAAACTTACTTCACCCATTGCGCTTGCCAACTCGATTATTACGACGTTAATCGCCGCCTTCCGAAAGGTATCGAAGTTGGTTATGACGGCTTACGAATTCAACTGGTCTAAGTTCTCGATTGCTTCGTCAAGTTGTTCAACAGGCCAACCTGCTTCGTCCGCCAATTGGCGCAGGAATGAAACCATCCACGCCGCTCGAGTTGCAGCCAAGCGTTTGCCCGCCTGGGTTTTCATTGTCGCCGGCAAGCGCAGTAACTTGACAAAAAAATGATCCACCGCAAATCGGCGGTCATCCCATGCTCTCTCGCCCGCAATTGGCTCGGTCGGATGGTACATTTCTCCACCCAAGGTTCCGGAGGTAACGAAACATCGAGCAGCTCCAATCGCCCCTAACGCCTCGATTCGATCAGCGTCTTGCAGAACAGCGGCTTCGATCAATTCTGGAGGAACTTGAGCTGAGAAACTATGGGCGATGATGGCATGTTCAATTGCCGGGAGATGTTGCGCCGGGTAGCCAATCCCGATCAAGAATTCGCCCGCCGCTTTTGCCGCCATGCGAGAGGCCTGGCTACGAAGATGGCTTCCTTTTGAGACGCAGACACAATCGTGCAACCAAGCCGCCGGAAGGAGAACTTCCGGGTCGGCCTGCTCGTCCACACCCAACCGTATCGCGTTCTCAACAACTCGTTTAACATGAGAAATGTCATGAGCCCCATCGGAACCTCGCATCGCTTGCGACACGAAATCTTCGATAGTGCCCTGCCACTCGGCCTGCCAATTCTTCACTTGTTGCCGGAAGTAGTCCAAACTAGCCGGCACCGAGAGCCCGTGCATAATCAGCCGTGATCTTGATCACTTCATCAAGATAGGGCTTGCGTTCAATGTCCCTGCTCGAATTGGTCAATCGGTCTTCAATGACTTTTTCGTCTTCCTTCTCTTTGTCCAAGTCCTTGCGGCGAGCCTGGAATGCATCGCGATTGAGTGGGACGGTTTTGTCGTTTTTGAGTTCGACATATTTTTCAATTCGGCGAATTTCTTTTTGGAAGAAATCAGACTCAGAAATACGCTGACGCGACTTGTTTGTAATGGAATCAATTACGTGAGGCGTCACCAAACCCATCATCGAATGCGGAGCCGAAGGGACGCGATCAAATTCGATTGCATAGTCCAAATCGGCCTCCAGAATATTGTCCAGATTGTCGGTCAAAGAAGGCAGCACGATGTCGGACAACACGCCGCGCTTTTGAGTACTATCTCCATCAGGACGATAAAATTGCTGCATGGTGATTTTAAGAGCACCGAGGTACTTTTGCGGATTCTCACGACCGTAAATCACTTCGTTAAGGTCTTGAAGGCTCTGCACTGTCCCCTTGCCGTGAGTCGTCGAGTCGCCAACCACAAGGCCTCTTTGATAATCTTGGACGGCACCGGCCAAAATCTCACTAGCACTCGCGCTAAATTTGCTAGTCAACACCACAAGTGGTTTGCTCCAGACCATTTTTCCGGAATAGTCGTTGAGTTTTCTAATCTGTCCGTCGGGGTCTTTGATTTGAACTACAGGCCCGCTCTCAATAAACAGGCCGGTGCAATCCACGGCTTCCGTGAGGCTGCCCCCACCGTTCTGGCTCAGGTCCAACAGGAGAGCGTCAACATTCTGTCGATTGAAGTCTTCCAGAATTTTTTTGACATCGGTAGTCGTGCTCCGTCGATTGGCACTGCGAGATTCCATATCGGCGTAGAAACTTGGCAAGCGAATCACGCCGACTCGAAACGGACTGCCGTCCGCTTTCGTCCCTTCTTCGAAAACCTTGCCAACTGCGGCTTCATCTTCCAGAGTAATTTTCTCGCGCACGATCTCGATGTTGCGAATTTCGTCAACCCCTTCTTTCAGCACGGACAAACGAACAAGCGTTCCTGCCTTGCCGCGAATTTTGGCGACCACCTCATCGAGTTTCATTCCAACCACGTCGATCATCTCGGTTCCTGGAGCCTGACCCACGGCCACAATTCGATCTCCGACAGCCAAATCTCCTTGTTTGAAAGCGGCACCATTAGGAACAATTCGACGAATTTCTGTATAGCCATCATCGTTCGAAGACAATGTTGCTCCGATTCCTTCCAATGCCAACCGCATTTGAATCATGAAGTTTTCAAAGGTTCGCTTGGACATGTAACTGGTGTGCGGATCAAAACTGGTCGTCACGGCAGTCAAAAACATTTCGACAACATCTTCGCTGTCCATTTGTTCCATTCGCTTGTGATACATCGAGTAACGTCGCTTGAGACGTTCAACAGGGGACAACTTGATCCCTTCGGCATTCTCTTCGAGCAGAAGACTGTACTTCACCCTTTTTCGCCATCGTTCGCGAAGTTCCTCAACATTCGCGGCATAGTCGTAGGCATCGCGGTCCGTAATGATCGACTCGTCAACCGTGAAGTCGTGCTCGACATCCAGCCACTCATGGGCAAGTGCCGACCCTTCGCCGACTCGTTGCACAAACCGACGGAAGATATTGAGGGCCGTCGGAATTTGACCACGCGAAATCTCGCTGGGCAAATTAGGGAGCGATGCTTTAAACTCGTCAACGTCGGACTTGAGAAAGTAGACTTTTAGTGGGTCCAAACTTCGCAAATACTGGTCCATCGCCCGGGCTGCGATTGCGTCATCAATCGGACGGCTTACCAAATGGTCTCGCTTGAGGATCGTTTGTACCAGGCGGATTGATGTCCGATCGTGCTGAGATACCGCTGCTAATTTGTCTTCTCTCCCCGTGGGGGAAACCTGAGCAAGGTCTTGGCCGATTGAAACGGGGCCGGCCAAAAACATGGCCAGCGAGGTCGCGCAAAAAACAAAAACGCCCATAGCGGAAATGATGGTCCGAGACCATCGCGGACGGTGACTCATAGATTTACCTTCAAACTTTTAGATTACCAGGAACCCCTGATTGTACCCCTTTACTTTATCGGAGTTACAACCAAGGCCTAATCTGCCAAAAAATGTTAGACTCTTCGAAATACGCAGGCAAGACCGATTTCGTTCCTGAACGACCGTATCAACCCGAGCCAAACAACTTGGACTGGCCCCCCAAACCCGTTTTTTCGACAATTATTCCTTTTCCGTTCACCACGGCCAGAAAAAACTCAGTGTGGAATCAAGACTCCCATGCCCCCGAAACCTCGTTTATACTAAATTTTCACTGAAAAATTTGGGACGTGGCATTTCTCGTGCTCCCAGGTTCGCGTTTTTATCTTGGGAGTCGCGGTGGCTGCTTTCTTACAAATGATTACCGGAGTCCATGCCGGAGCCCGGTTTGACCTTGACGAAAAATCGGAAAGCCTTATCGGTCGGGACTGGAAGTGCCAAATCGCTCTCAATGATCCCGAATGTTCTCGCGAACACGCCATGATCTATCGAGATGTCGAGGGATGGTGGATCGTCGATCGCGGCAGCAGCAACGGCACTTTCATCAACGGCCAGACGATCGATTCGGCGCGTCTTGTCGATGGAACCGAGGTCCGCATCGGCTCGAACTTCTTTACTTTTTGCCAATCCGAACCGATTGCAACAACTTCTTCTCCACCCGTTGTTGAGGCGACAACGTCAGTCACTCTGATCCACAATCGCTCTCACGACACTAACGAATTCGGCCAATACACACTTGAATTTCTCAAAGGGATTCACCCCGGCCAAGACCTCTATACCCTCTTCCGACTCACTGTCAAACTTCTCAGTGCCAGCGGACCCGACGAAGTCATCCAAATTTGCCTGACTCGACTTTGCGAGCGAACTGGAGCCGATGTCGCCGGATTCCTGTGGGTAAACGATGAAGGCAAACTCATCCCCAAAATGGTATTTCCCGAACATGGAGTCGAAAAACTCAAACTTCGAGATAACCTCACTCAACAAGTGGTCGAAAAGAAAAAATACATTCACATCCAACACGATTCAGTTGACGGGCCGGGCAGTTTTGCGGACGCGATTTGTGTTCCTCTCATCCCGGAAACGCCATCTGGAAAATCGAAAAAAACTCAAGTCCTTGGTGCTATCCATCTCTATCGCCAAAACGAAAAGTTTCACGAGAACCATCCTCAATTGGCCCAAGCGATGGCCAATATCTTGACTTCCGCGCTGATCCAGGCCTACTCCCGAGCTCGTCTCGAGGCCGAACACACCAGCCTCGTGCAAAAAACGGGCGCTTTCGACGAACTTCTCGGCGATAGCCCCGGAATCAAAGACCTGACTTCCAAAATCTCACGTATTGCCAAGGCTTCCGGTTGCGTTTTAATCCGTGGCGAAAGTGGGGTCGGCAAGGAACTCGTGGCCCGCGCTCTGCACCGCAATAGTCCCCGCGATGAACGCCCTATGCTCACCGTCAATTGCGCAGCCATCCCTCGTGAACTGATGGAAAGCCAACTCTTCGGCCACAAAAAAGGGGCCTTTACCGGTGCCGACCGAGACCACATCGGCTGGTTCCAACAAGCCGACCTCGGCACCCTGTTCCTCGACGAAATCGGCGAACTTACGCTCGATGGTCAGGCTAAATTACTTCGCATCCTCGAAGGACACCCCTTCATGCCCGTTGGCAGCAGCGAACCGATCAGCGTCGATGTCCGCGTTATCTGTGCCACCAACCGCGACCTCCGAGAATTTGTTAATGAAAAACGTTTTCGCGAAGACCTCTACTATCGCCTGAGCGTCTTTGAACTTCCAATCCCCCCTCTCCGCGAACGAGGCGACGATATTCAGTTGCTCGTCAATCATTTCTTGAAACACTTTCGCGAACGGCATGGACGGTTTTCGCTTGAGCTTTCCCCCAAGGCAAACGCGACTCTTCTGAACTATCATTGGCCTGGCAACATCCGCCAACTGCGCAATGTCATCGACTCGGCCGTTGTCATGGCCGACGGAAATTCTATCGAAGCACATGACCTGGGAATCCGAGAGCATATCGGGATCGATCGACCTGAAGACCTTCAGTTCAATCGTCTAGAAAATTTGCGGATCGAAGATTGGGAAAAAAAACTTGTCGCCGAAGCCTTACAACGCACAAGCCACTCGATCCCCGAATCGGCAAAATTACTCGGCATCAGCCGCGCGACGCTTTATCGCAAATTAGAAGAGTACAAAATCGAACGCAAACCTGAATGACTTGCAATGGTCAATCAGACCTTTCCCGCAAACCATTGCGGTTCCAACTCGCTACGCAGCACGTTTCGATTTGCGCGCCGGCTCCGTAGCAATTTCTTGCCCAAGCCCTAACCCCAGATGATCGATACAGACCTCGATCCCAGCTGCCTCAAGTCGCTCAACCATCTGCACGTTAATTTCCGTTTGCAAAGCTGCCATTCCAGATCGGCTGCCGAAAAACACCCGCAGTTCAAAGTCTAACGACCTGGGACCGATTTTGGCCAAAACCACACTCGGCTCGGGATACTCAAGGACCCGGGATTGACCCTTGGCCACTTCTAGCAAAATCTGCTGAACCCGCCTTGCCTCACACCCATGTGCCACCGAAACCGGGAACACCATCCGACACGTGGCATCTGACAACGTCCAATTCATCACATCGCCGGTAATAAACGCCTTGTTCGGTACGATCCATTCCCGACGATCTGCGTCCAGAATCGTCGTGGCCCGCAATGCCATCTTCGTTACCGTCCCCGATATGTTGTTGACCGAAACCCAATCGCCAACTCGTACCGGTCGCTCAATCAAAATAATGAGGCCCGAAACTAAATTGGCAAAAACTTCTTGCAGTCCAAATCCCAACCCGACCGTCAAACCAGCCGCCAACCACTGAACTCGATCCCAATTAAAGCCGAGCAGCGAACTCGCCCAGATCAAACCAATCAAGCCGATCAAATACCTGGCAACAAAAGTGATCGCAAATCGGCCACCTTTGTCGAGCGGTAAACGCAGCGGCAGAAATAGCTCGATCAACCCCGCCACATTCCGACTCAAACTAAACGCGACAACAACTACCGCCATCGCTCCAACAAGCTCGCGCAACGACGCCCCGCTACCAATCGGGATCGGCACCCGCTGCAGCAATTCGCGCATCGGTAAGATGTCTGACCAAATCTGCATCCCTGCCAGTATCATCCCCAACACGCCCAACAAATTTAAAATCCGCACGACTTGCGTTGCATATCCGGCAAGCTCATTCAGCCGATCTCGCCCTCCACTTTCTAACGGATTGATCTGTCGTTCTAACCTTGCACGGTACATTCCCCAGAGTTGCAAAAACCAAGACCAGCCCAAGGTCAACGCAAGTCCCGATAAAAACGTCCAAACAATTCTCTGTCCCAATTGCTCTGCGGCAAACCGATATCCAATTCCTGCGAGCACCGCCAGACTTACCGACAACAGCGAAACTGCCATTTGAAATCCGCGACCTCCGCCCAACCAAATCGTTGGTTTCGTATCGCACATCAAAGTCTCGCGTCTTACGATCGCGTTGGCGGTTAACCACAAGACATTGGCCAACCCTATCAGTGACGCGATTAAGATCAATCGCCCCAACGAATCGCTATAACGGCCTTCGCTGTACAACTTCAAGAAGTCACAAGCCGCCCACATCGGGCCGACTAGCCAAATCGTGAGGGATAATGCCCGCTCCAAGTAACCACAAACGCCCGCCGCCCAATTCAAGTGAACTCTTGCGAGCCCCTGCGCACCAAACGCCCTTCGCAAAACAACCGCAACCACCAACAACGGCAATACGGAACCTAACCCATGCGCAAGCTGTGCCGCCAAAATTTGAGTCTTCCCCACGGCCTTGAGTTGCACAAAAACAAAATAGGCCAACAAGGGCATCGTCATCGCACGCGCAACCGTCCCCAATATCGATTGCAGCCATTGCCATACTACCGGTCGCTTCAAAAGCCCGAGCGGCCCCCTGTTCTGGGCGTCAGGAGTCAGTTTCTTTTCGTTCATGCCCCCGCTCCTCGAATCACTTGACCTGCTGAAAATTTCCCTGACAACCAGCGCAGAAAAAACAGGCCCAGCAACCAACCCGTCAGTTGCACAGGATTTTCCGTCAAGTGACTGAAAAGCCCCCGCAGCAGATCGATCCAAGCCCCCGGTTGTAGCAGACTCCACAGCCCTTCAGAGCTTCGCACAATCACCGCCACACCCAGCGGCTCCGAGTTTCGGACCCACAATAGTTTATGATCCAAGAAGTAACGCAACTCTTCGACGGCCAGAATCAGCCGTTCACGCTCACTCGTCAGCTCAATCAACCGCTGATAGAGCCCTTCGATTTCAGCCAGTAGCTCTTGATACCCATCCTCGGAAACCAGTCTCCCGTCGGCATCGCTGGCGTTATTCCCGCCCGACCCTCGCTCGCGCTCTAGAGTTAGCCCCTTTTCCGCGGCCAACAGAGCAACATTTAAATCTCGCAATTCTTGACGGGTTTCATGATTTCGGATTCGTATCTCGTCTTCAGAAGGCAAACGCCGATGGGCTTCCAGAAACAAAAGCTGATTCCCCTCCACCAACCCAAAACGCTCGTACTTGTCACGAAGCGATTGCGTCTTGCTCTCAATCGACTCAAGTTGTTTTCCGACAGTGGAGATCTCCTCAAGAACTTCAAGAACTCGGCTCCGGATTTTGAGTAATTGCTCTTTCGCCGAAGAATCAACGCATTGTCGATTGTCCCTCGATTCGGAAGGGAACTCTTTCGCGCCAGCAACCGGCAACAACCCCTCAAGTGCAGGGTTTGCCTGATCCAGCGGCGGCTCGCTCTTGTTCGCTGCATTGTATGAAGGTTGTAAATCTGCCAATTTCTTGAGTTTTTTGATGACGCGAGGAGCCTCGTCGAGCACGACTTCCATCAATGCCAACTCGGCGAGCAGCATTTTATACTCGGCCTGCCGCGAGATACGCTCGGCGTGAATCAGAAGAAAACGGTCCAAGGTACCGTCGTCTTCAATGAAATCCAATAAAATCCGCTCGTCGCGCTCGGACTCTTGCCACCTTGCCTCCACGAGCGGCAGTCGCTCCCTGATCATCGGCCATCGCTGCTGAGCCACCGAGTAACGAGTTTCCCAATTTGCCAATTCTGACTGGGTTGATGTGGATTGAATCGACTCGGAATCCATCATCCGCCGCTCGTCATGATGCCGCAAAGTTTGCTGTTCATACTGCAACGCTTGTTCAGCAAACTTTTGAACTCGCCGCAATAACTCCTCGCGAGAACTTTGGCCCAGGCCGGCTTCCGAAGAATCCATCTGAAGTAGCTCAAGAGTTACCGCCGCCAATATCTCGCGAGCATCCATCTCCGCTAGGCTCGAAACATCGACACGCTCATAGCGCAACCCCACCACTTCGCTATTCGGAACACGACGAGCAGTCGCTCCGGCTAGTTGAATTTTTTGGTCATGTTCCTGAGCAACGCCCCCGTCACTCCACAATA
Source organism: Pirellulaceae bacterium (assembly GCA_019636375.1). Lineage (GTDB taxonomy): Bacteria > Planctomycetota > Planctomycetia > Pirellulales > Pirellulaceae > BJ22. Next base: position 423,050 of record JAHBXS010000002.1, read on the forward strand.
CTCCACCGGCCAGCACCAGCACGACCCTTAACCGCACTCTCCAAACGCTCGACAAGAATTGAATCATCACGTCCCTACAACGATCCACTAACACTCATCCGACTGAAACACTCATCCCGCCAACTTTTCACTCTGTAACCACATAACTTTTCTGCCTGTATCCACGTAACTTTTCACTCCGTGAAAAGAAAAAAACACGCGTAACGTCTCGTCCCAAAAAAAGACAAGCACACTCGCTATTTTTTGTTCTGTAAAAAGATTCGCACCCACAACTGCGTCCTTACCCAACTCCAGAAGGGGCAGAGAATACAGCAGTCGGGGCGCCATGACAAGGCAAACTCCACACAGCCAAAACAATGGCCTTCTCAGCAAATTCTTGGCCGATTATCAATACCTCCCATCCCCGAGCCGCTAGCACCCAACCCCTAATCAGACACTTCACTCCAATCCCAATTGTCAAAAGACCATTACCTTCTGCGGCCATCTGAATGTGGCATTGTCGAAGCTGAGGGAGAAAGTTCTCGATCTTCAGTTTTCGGTGGTCAGGTTGAAATGGGTACGCGTGAAGTGAATTGATGGACGCTGGAGCATCGAGGGAGGTGAAAGCGGGGGACGGGGTGCTGCTGATTTATCCGCTTTGAGGGTTATTCGCAAAGACATCTCGGTTCGGGGGATACTTGAAAATTGATTCGTGGGAAACGACACACCCGACAATCAGAACAACGGAGAGTAGTTTCGTGAGAATCTGAAATTCTGTTCCACTAGCAACTGTTAACCGTTTTTATCCTCAATCCAATCAGGGCGTCGTTTGCATTTCGTGTCGGCGTAATCCTAATCTGTATCCCCCCACTTTGGGGATACGCACAGTGCAACATTAGACGCGTTGGTCGAGGCGAACATCTTCGATGTGAGTCGTGACTTCCTCGCGAGAGTCGATTGACTTCTGGTTCGGCGTGACGATTTTCTAAACTTCGCGTCCGGTAAGTTGTGGGGGTCGAGTCTGAGAAGGACTCGCGACACGCCTAAGAAACCATCCCCGCACGATAAGTACCGATTATGAAAATCGCAATCTTCAATGAGCAAAACCTATTGATTGGAAAGTTGAATTCATGCCATTTCGATGACCAAGTTGCTTGTTTTGATCACGAAATTTCTGACAACGCGACCTGACATTTGCTCGTGTGCGATGGGTGTCATTCCGTCAAAAAATTTCCAAGCCCTGAACTTTCAGACACTAAATTGACCCTTTGCGAAAAAAATTTTAAAAATTTTTTGAAAATTTTTTCGCCTCTAAAAATGCTATTCAAACAAGTCCTCGCCAACCTGATTTGAGTTTCCAACTCACTCACTCGATGCTCATCAGCAACGATTTCAAAACACCATCTCGGCGATGACCTCTTTGTTCCGAGAACAACTCTCGCGAAAAATTTCTTTTGCGAAAATGTCAAAACGCTTTTCGGTGCGAGATGGAGAGCCGACACAAAAACATGCGAATTCCCCGCAAAAAAACGACGTTTTCATAGGGCACATGTCTGGTCCGTTTAGTTGTTCACTGGCTCATTGTGTTGGCGATCCAAGCGAACTGGTATCGTTGACAACGCCGAGACGAACTCAAAATCTTTTTCGACATCACGATTTGTCGCCTCAAATGTTTAACACGAATCGATGAAGCAAACGAATTCGGTCAGTTGCTGAAACGACGACATGGAAACCTTGATGGCCGACGGAATTTCGAAAAAAATTTTGGAAATAATATTGAAATCGTTTTTGCTATCGCTTAAAAATACGGGAACGAAGGAAACCACTCTTCGGTTTGTTTTCAGAATCAGTTGTGGCCAAACACATCGGACTCATCGAAGCAAACACTGGAGTCATCTCGGAATAGATGATTCCTTGAGTGGTTAGCCACCCGACGCGTTTTGTTTCGTGTTCGGTATTTATGGTGGCGAGCGGGGGACTGTGGTCCCAGGTTCGCCGAATTTTTTTGTCGGAGGATTTACCGTGGCCAAGAAAGCAGCTAAGAAAGCAGCAGCTCCTAAGAAAGCAGCAGCTCCTAAGAAAGCAGCTAAGAAAGCAGCTCCAAAGAAAGCCGCTAAGAAAGCCGCCAAGAAGAAGTAGTTTCTTCTTAACGTCGCTTTCTTTTTTTATCGACACAACGAGACAGGACTGCTTAGCAGTCCTATTTTTTTGCGCTGATCGCGGGGAAAATCGGGATTTTGGGGTTGCCGAAAACGGAGAGCCTTGTGCTTTGTCAACGCTTAATTTCAGGGTAGCGGAACTCGTCAAGAGTTTCGAATCATGCCTAAATCATCGAAAGTCTTGACGACTTCCGCTACGGGAGTAACCCTAATTTTTCGGTGTGGCAAAGCCTACAGTACCGGCAATTGCAGCTTGACGGGGGACTGAACGGCCTTTTGCGAAAGGTACCGCACCAGTTGATAGGCGATTTTTTCCAGGAACGGAGCAACCGTTGGATCGGAAAAATTGGCTGCCGACTCACCGGCGTCGCCACGTTCTCGGATACCGATGTTGATCGGGATTTCGCCCAGGAACGGTAGACCCGCTTCTTCTGCGTATTGCCTCGCACCACCTTTCCCAAAAATGTCATAGCGTTTGCCCGTATCGGGACAGATGAAACTGCTCATGTTTTCCACAACGCCGACGACGGGAATTTTTACTTGCTGGAACATCGCAACTGCTTTGACGGCGTCGATGAGGGCAACTTCTTGAGGCGTACATACAACCACCGCACTGGCTCCAGGGATAACCTGCGAAAGAGTCAACGCAATGTCTCCCGTCCCAGGCGGCATGTCGATGATCAGGAAGTCAAGGTTCCCCCACTCAACATCGCGAAGAAAAGTTGTCACCGCCGAATGCAACATCGGCCCGCGCCAAATCACGGCCTTGTCCGCCGGAACCATGTAGCCAATCGACATTAGCTTCATGCCGTCGTAGTCGAAGGCTGCGATTTTGTCGCCAGCTTTGGCCGCTTGGCCGCGCACACCTGTCAACTGAGGCACGCTGGGTCCGTAGACGTCAGCGTCCAGCAAACCGACCTTGCACCCAGCCTTTTTGAGTGCCAGAGCCACGCTCAACGCGACCGTACTCTTGCCCACGCCCCCCTTTCCCGAGCCTACTAAAATGACACTTTTGGCAGTCAGGCCAAGTTGGCCGGCAGGAATTGCCGGTCGGGGGTGCTCGATAATCTCAACATCAACCCGCTGTGCACCGGGAAGGTAGGTTCGTGCAAGTTCTGAAATTTGGTCGCGAAGTTCCGGGTACAGAGGGGCGACATAGCTACTGAAGGCGACGCGGATTTTCACAGCCGTGCCATCGAGTCGAACCTCGTGGACTTGCCGACCCGCTGCGAGGGGAACACCGTTCTCTGGGTCCAAAAATTTGCCGAGGACTTGCTCGAATGTTTCAAGGCTCATGGTGTCTTATGTGGGAAAAAAAGATTTGACGCGGAACAACTGCCAAGCCGAACAGGCATCAGAGTTCGTCCGTAATTAAACTGCCTAGTTAGCCGGATCGAATTAGCATCCGCTTGTCGCGAAAACCGGACCCTAACGGGTTCCGGCTGATGACAAGTCCAGCAGTTAATTTGCGAACGGCTCTTTAACCGAGTTGGCTCGGTTTCCGCCACGGGAATTGTAGTTCTATCCGCTCTTCCAAGGTCAATTCAACGGGTGCGGCATTTAAAAAGAAGCGTTCGGCCCGCTTTATCCAGCGGGGAAACTGGGCAAGACTCGTCAAGACTCCATGGTAGCCAAGTCGCTCGATGGCCATACACGTTTCGTCGTCGAATTCTGCAACATCATTGCCAATGATCCAGACGGCCAAATTTCGATCCCAGATTCGGTCACCGAATTGCCTCGTAAGGGCTGGGATTTTGCGGGCGCTGATTTCGAGAATTGCCAAGGTCGGCAATCCATCTAGTTTTCCGGTTAACTCATCGAGACTCAGCAGGGTCTCGCGGTGAACATTGCCAGGAAGAGGTTGTTTCCTCAATGCCGCCCGCCATTTTCCGGTCGGCTCCAAGACGAGGATTTGTCCGCAGGGTCTCAAGAAATCGGTCATGAATCGCTCTCGCTAAAGTCGATTTCTTCGAGAGTTTCAAAGGTAATCTCCTTTTGAGGAACGTCTATCGCCAGTTGTTCGCAACGTCGGAGGAGTTTCGCGCGGCTGATTCCGAGAAGTTTTGCCGCTTGGGCACGATTGAATTTTGCTTGAACCAACGCCCGTTCGATGAATTCTTTTTCGATGGCGGCCAGACGTGCCTCCAGATCAATGGCTTCCGTCGAATCGCGGCCTAGGCGGGAGTGTTTGTTGGCCAGCCGAACTCGATCCGGCAAGTGTTCGGGTGAAACCACACGACGCCCGCTCGGCCCTAATGGGATTTTCATCGTCGCCGCCGCTGCCGTCCGAAGCTCACTGATATTTCCTGGCCAGTTGTATTCGAGCAATGACTCAACCGCCGTCGTGGAAACGATGGGGACTGGTTCGTTGTGCTCACGGGCGGTTTGCTCGACGATGGCTTGAAAAATCAGCGACAAATCTTCCGTCCGCTGAGCTAGTGGCGGAAGGATGATTGTGGTTGCCGAAAGTCGAGCCAGCAGGCCCGTGGGAAATTGTGCCCCCCCGCTCCACTGGTCAATCGGCTGTTGGGCAGTTGCCAGGATTCGAATCCGGTTTGTCGGAAGTTCTAGGAATCCGTTCAACTCCATCGCGGCAGCCGGTTCGAGTTGATCCGCATCCAATAACAGTATCCATTCAAAATTTGCCTGGCCATCCATTTGTAATTTCGCAATGGAAGTGCGCGCTAATCGCCGAATCGTTTCTTGAATTGAAACGGGATCAGCCTGTTGGGCTCGAATCGGCGTAAGGACATCGTTGTCCGACTTCCGCATTTTGGCGAACAAATAGCGAGCAAGTTGTTCGGGTTCGGATCCCGCCGGCCCCCAGATGGTTACATCTTTCTGGCTGTTGATCACGGATTCGGCCTGGTGAATTAGGCGTCGAGCAATGAGACTTTCCCCCAGCAATGCGACAGGAAATTGTGTCGCCTGAAATTGCTGGACCAAAGCGGCTAGTCGAGCCGCAACTGTGGAGTCGATTTCTTGGTCGGCATTCGTCGCGTCTGACATTTCGATTGTGACGAGCCACCCGCCGTCGCCCTCGGAAGTCTCCAAACGCCGAAAATCTCCCCGCCGCGTTTCGTAGAGCTGCGTGGATGTCGCTCGAAAGACGTTTTGGACGAAATCTTGGTGGCCTAAATTTTCTTCAGCGATCCCGAGTCCCCGAACCGCCGCATCAACTTCATCGGGAGGGGCGGTCCCAGTGACTTGACAGATTCGGCCCGAGATTTCATCGTGCGGGATAGCCAACCAATCGGCAAGTGCTAGGTTCGCCCACAGGATGGCGTTATCGGAGTCAATAACGTAAAGAGGCTGCCGAGACGACTCCAGAAGTTGAAAAAAAAGGGATTTTGGAGATCGTTGTCGCGGCATTACAGTTCAGACCTGACGAAATTTTTCCGACGATATGCTGACAAGGGGAACTTTGATATATTCATTGGAGACTGACGTAGCTGAAGTCGTCAAGACTTTCGATTATTGATGTTGAATCCGAAACTCTTGACGAGTTCCGCCACCAGAAAATTAAGTTGTGATAGAACTTGTCAAAGCTTTAGTTTAATCAATTCGGCGATTAAGGGAGAGAACCTGAGATTCGGGAGCCCCGCAACTCGCTCAAATTTTCGCGAATAATCAGCACAAGCCGCACGCGAGTCTCCGTTTGCAACTTGCGTTGTGCCCTTCAACCTCGATTTTGCCCACGCCATGACCCGCGTACCATTAATGACCAAAGAGTCGCAACCCGAGGGGGATGATCCCAATTTGCGCCCGGCGGCGATGAACCAAATGATCGGTCAGCGCGAGGTGATCGAAAGATTGCGAATTGCAATTGACGCAGCCAAGCAGCGCGGGGAAACGTTGGGGCATGTTTTGTTCGACGGCCCCCCGGGTCTTGGCAAGACCACGTTTGCCCATTGTATTCCCAACGAATTGAATGTGGCGATTGATTTCTTGAGCGGCCCGACCCTCAAGGCCCCCAAGGACCTCGTGCCCAACCTGACCAACCTCCAAGCGAAACAAGTTCTCTTCATCGACGAAATTCATCGCATTCCGAAGGCGGTCGAAGAATATTTGTACACCGCGATGGAAGATTTTCGGATCGATTTGATTTTGGGCGAAGGGCTGAACGCTCGCACGCACAACTTCAAACTCAAACCCTTCACCCTGATCGGGGCCACGACACGAGCCGGAATGTTGTCAGGACCATTGCGTGATCGATTTCAGATTCGGGAGCACTTGGATTTTTACAGCCTCGCCGAGTTGACTCAGTTGGTGCAGCGAAACGCGAGCAAGCTGAACGTGCAAATTGCCGACGAAGCCGCCGAGTTTATCGCCTTGCGAAGTCGCGGAACGCCACGAATCGCCAACAATCGCTTGCGTTGGGTACGTGATTACGCGCAGAGTCGGGCCGATGGGAAAATTAGTTTGGCGGTAGCAGAGGCGGCACTTAAGATGGCCGGTATCGACCGACTCGGGATGGACCGTCAGGACCTGCGTTATTTGGAAACGGTGGTTCGTGTTTGCGGCGGCGGCCCGGTTGGCATTGAATCGATTGCCGCGACAATGAATACGTCCAGTGATACGCTGGAAGACGAAGTTGAACCGTTCTTGCTGCGGAGCGAATTGATTCTGCGTACGCCGCGCGGTCGAGTGGCAACCGCGAAGGCATTTGAACATTTAAACATTGAATGGCCCCGAGATCATCAAGGGCGATTGTTCGAGTGATAAAACGCCCCGTTTTTTCCGACCACTTAAGGGGCAATTTTTTATTTGAGGAGTTTGACTAACGTGACCAAAATTGGCTTTTTGTTTCCGGGCCAAGGAGCCCAGACCGTTGGCATGGCCCGTGAACTTCACGATGCGGACGCTACGGTTCGCGAATTGTTCGCTTCGGCAGCTCAGATTTTGGGATATGATTTGGCCGAAGTTTGTTTCAATGGGCCCCCTGAAAAATTGGACAGCACTGTTTACAGCCAACCGGCCTTGTTTGTGTGCAGCATGGCTGCATTGCATCATTTAAAGAGCACGCAACCCGAGGCCGAAGCATCATGTGTGGCAACCGCCGGCCTGAGTCTGGGCGAATATACGGCCTTGGTTTCTGCCGGGGCCATGTCGTTTGACGACGGCCTGCGACTGGTTCAAGAGCGCGGCGCGGCGATGCAAGCGGCCGCCGATGCGATCCCCAGCGCCATGCTCAGCGTCCTGGGGATGGAGCGAACCAAAATCGAGGAATTGTGCGAAGAGGTCCGCAAGCCGGGCGAAGTCTTGCAGATCGCCAATTTGCTGTGCCCAGGAAACATTGTCGTGTCGGGTGATTTGGCAGCTTGTGAACGTCTCGCCCCTGTCGCTGAGGCGTCGGGAGCCATGCGAACGATTCGACTGGCCGTCGCCGGGGCATTCCATACGCCGATCATGCAACCAGCGGTCGAGCGGCTGACGAGGGCCTTGAACCAAGTCACCATCGTGCCGCCGCGCGTCCCGGTGTTCTCGAACGTAGACGCTCAGGCTCATGTCGAGCCGAGCGAGATTCGCGATCTGCTCGTGCGGCAAGTTTGTTCGCCGGTATTATGGGAAGACACCGTTTTGGCAATGCTCGGAAGTGGCGTTGAGCACTTTTATGAAGTCGGCCCAGGGAGAGTTTTGCGTGGATTGCTGAAGCGAATTTCGCGAAAGATTCCTTGCGATGGCGTTCTGGATGTGTGATGCAATGGTTGGGGAATGGCGAAGCTAGGCCCGAATCTTTGATGCCGATGGACCTTGGCACGGAAAACGAGTGGGGCACCATCTCCCCTGCCCCGCCCGGTTCGGTTAAACTTTTAGCGGTTCAATCGCACCGGGAAAAAAGCGGGTTGGATCAGATTTTAAGAAAACGAGGGAACATTCACGATGAGTTTGGAGTCTTTAAAGGTCGATTTGAGCGGACAGACGGCGATCGTCACGGGAGCATCTCAAGGTTTGGGGCGTGCGATGGCGATTGCATTAGGGGCCGCCAAGGCGCGGGTCGCTTGTGTCGCTCGCAATGCTGCCAAACTCGCTGAAACCGTCGCGGCAATCGAGGCCGCTGGGGGTCAGGCTGAAGCAATGGCCTGCGACGTGAGTCAACGGGAAAACGTCGAAAAAATTATTGAGACGGTCGCCGAGGGTTGGGGACGCCTCGATATTTTGGTGAACAATGCCGGAATCACGCGCGATACGCTCCTCCCCGCAATGTCCGATGAACAATGGGACGATGTCATTAATACGAATTTACGGGGAGCGTTTCTGTTCTGCCGAGCCGCCAGCCAACGCATGATGCGGGCTCGATATGGCAGAATCATCAACATCTCCAGCGTTTCAGGCTTGATCGGAAACGCCGGGCAGACAAATTATTCCGCCTCAAAGGCTGGATTGATCGGATTGACCAGGAGTCTGGCCAAAGAACTGGCAAAACGCAAGGTGACGGTCAACGCCGTGGCACCGGGATTTATCGAAAGCGAAATGACACAAGCCTTGGGTGACGCCGTTTTGGGCGAGGTCAAAAAGCGGATTCCGGCACAAAGAATTGGCACTGGCGACGATGTGGCTGCCTGCGTTTTGTTTTTAGCAAGCCCTGCGGCAAGCTACATCACGGGTCAAACCCTGACGGTAGACGGGGGTATGACCTGCTAAAGTCCCCAGTTTTTGAGGATTTTTCGCGACAAAGCCACTACCTACCTTGACCCTATTTACGGAAATTGTCTATCTTGATTCAAAATTGTAAGTCAGTGAAGCTAGTTGGGAGTCCAACGACAACTAACTAGGTTCGCAGTATTAATCGGAAAATTAACAAGAAGGAAGCCGATTCTATGTCATCGGTCGAAGAACGCGTTATTGAAATCGTGGCGGAACAGTTGGGTGTGGATCGAGATAAGATCACCCGCGAGTCAAATTTTGTAAACGACTTGGGGGCCGATTCACTCGATACCGTTGAACTCGTGATGGAGTTAGAAGAAGAATTCGACATCAAAATTCCTGACGAGACTGCGGAAAAAATCCAAACCGTAGGCCAAGCCGTCGAACACATCGAGCAACAACAAGATAAATAATTAGATCGATGAAACGCCGTGTTGTCATAACGGGCCTGGGGATCGTTAGCCCGCTAGGCTGTCAGGTTGAGGAATGCTGGCAACGAGTTCGAGACGGTGAGTCTGGAATTCACACCGTTACAGTTATTGACGTCTCTGACCTCAAAATCACTTTTGGTGGCGACGTTCCTGACTTCGATTGCTCAAACCATTTAGACCAACATACTCGCAACCGGATCGACCGATTCGCGCAGTTTGCGATGGTAGCTGGAATTGATGCCATGCGCCATGCAGCCGTCGACACGTCGGGAGATACTTCGCGGTTCGGAGTTGTTTTGGGCTCGGGGATCGGTGGACTTTGCACCATTGAAGAACAAGTGGTGCGATTAAATTCCAAAGGGCCTGGTCGCGTTTCCCCCATGACCATTCCCAAACTCATGCTCAATGCCGGTGGCGGTAATCTGGCGATTGAATTTGGGCTGAAGGGGATCAACTATTCGGTGGCCACTGCCTGTGCCAGCGCCGCAAACGCGATGGGGAATGCCTTCGAGCACATCCGGAGCGGACTCTGCGACCTTGTGTTGACCGGTGGTGCCGAAGCAGCGTTGACGAGAATCGGAGTCAGCGCGTTTCAAAACATGCGAGCGTTGTCGTCTTTTGCGGGCGACCCACGTCAGGCGAGTCGCCCCTTCGATGCAGAACGTGATGGATTTGTGTTTGCCGAAGGCGCCGGTCTGCTGGTCTTCGAAGAACTCGAGTTCGCTCAGCGTCGCGGTGCCAACATCCTGGCTGAAGTCGTTGGTTTCGGATCCACCTGCGATGCCGGACACATCACATCGCCGGATGAAACCGGTAGCGGTGCAGCAGCAGCGATGGCAGCGGCCATCAAAGACGGCGGGTTGCAGCCGAGCGACATCGACTACATCAACGCTCACGGCACCAGCACCCCCCAAGGAGACAAGGCCGAGACGGTCGCCGTCAAAACCGTTTTTGGCGACCATGCTCGTAAACTTGCCATCAGCAGCACCAAGAGCCAACTCGGGCATTCCCTAGGAGCCAGTGGGGGTTTGGAACTGATCATCACGATCATGGCGATTCGCGACTCGGTCGTCCCTCCGACGATTAACCTGACCAATCCGGACCCTGAGTGCGATCTTGACTATGTTCCGAATGTTGCGCGTCCGATGAATATTCGCTATGCAATGAGCAATAGTTTTGGTTTCGGCGGGCACAACGCCTCGATCATCATCAAGAAGTTCGAATAGCCAACTTATCGGCGCGACTCAGTTCGACTTGTTGTGGAGTCTCACGGCAAGAAGGCCAACTCCGTGCGACTACGCGAAACCGGCCAACAAATCCTTGACCAGTTGTAACTGATCGGGTGTCAATGGCGCAAGAATATTTTCTGGGATAATCGTGGTCGAGTCGATCTGCGGAAGTTTACCGGACTCCCCAAATGTGGTGCCCGTTAAGAAAGCACCGGTCAAGTCAGCGCCACAAAGATTTGCACCGCTCATGTTCGCTCCCTCAAGATCGGTCCCGACAAACTTCGCGCCTTGCAAGTTAGCACCTTGGAAATGTGCGTTGGACAAATTCGCTTCCGAAAAGTCTGAATTAGCCAAATTGGCGTCGCGGAAGTTTGCGTCGCGTAGTGCTGAGCCTCTGGCGTTAAGTCCCGGCAGTTCTCGAAGGCTGCAATCGATACTGCGCAAATCAAGTCCGGAAAAATCCCGTTTGGCGATCAGTTCAGCCGCCAAGCGGCGGTCAATGGCAGGTGCCATGTAGCGCTCCTCCTGCCAAGGGTCAGCGTGATTGTGATAACCTGACTCCGCTTCCCAAAATCCCAATCTGTCAATTGAGAGCAATTCGATTGCTTCGAGCCACTTGACACTTTTGTAGAAATATCGCCCCGGAACAATATTTCGAATCGGGCCTCCGTGCTCGACGGAAAGCGGCTGGCCGTTGAAGTCCAGCGCGATGAGCGTTTCAAAACTCAAGGCATCGTTTAAATCCAACGAACTGCTATGGTTGCGGGTTGAGCGAGATACAAATGAAATGAAGCGAGCCTCGGTCGAAACTCCGACCGAGTTCAAGAGATCAGACAACAAGACACCGCTAAATCGCATGTCGTATTGAGACCAGCGAGTGACGCAATGAATATCGAGGACACGTTCCGTTTGAGGCAATTTGCAAAGCTGGTCGAGTGAAAACGTCGTTGGCAAATCGACCAGGCCGCTGATGGTCAAAGTCCAAGGATCAGAAGAGGGTCTGGGACCACGTTCCCCAATCAATGGCCATTTATTGGGAGCCGCCAATTGTTGGCCTGGGGGGAGTCGGGGTTGGAAATGTTCGTTCATCGCGTTATCGATTTGATTCAGCAGTTGTCCAAAAATGGAGACAGACCCGGACAGCCGTTTGAAAAGTTTTTTTCTGGTTTCTGGGCTATTTGAAACAAATTTTAGTTTTCCGGCTGATGGCACACAAGCTGCAACAAGTTTAACCCGAGCTCGGCGCAATCGACACCAGGGTTGGTTGACAGCGCTGCGATTCGTTTAGATTTGCGGTCGGGCTCAATTCTGTTAAACGGAGATGGATGTCACGTCATTGTGGCCCGTTTCCTTAATGCAACCCCCTGTTTTTTGGAGAACTCCCATGATTCGATTGAGTGCATTTTTGTTGACAGTTATGGCAATGGCGGCTTGGTCCGATACCGCTTCGGCGCAGCATTTCCATCGTGGCGGTGGAACAGTGATTAGTGTCGGGTTTGGCAACACCGGGATCAGTCATTGGAGTGGCTATCGCGGGCCGGGTTGGGGCTACGGTTACCCGGTCGCGCCAATGTATCACCCTGGCTTTTACGGTGGCTATCATGGAGTCTATCGCCCGCCAGTCTATTACGGATCGCCATACGGTTATGGCCGTCGCTGCTGGTGATCAACAAGCATTTACTGCCATACTGGGCGTGGTGGAGGCGACGATTACAGCGCTTCCGCGAAACCACTTGAAATCGAAGGGGCTGAGGACAACCGTTCTTCAGCCCCTTATTTTTTGGACGAGCGTTTTTTCTGCCGACCTTAACTGTTCAATTCCATGGCTTCTTGCCAATGGTCGTAGAGCTGTTCGAGTGCCGTTTGATGCTCGGCAAGTTGTTCTTTTAGCGAACTTACCAGTGAGCCCTGGCGAAGGACTTCGGGGTTTGCCAATTCGAAGTGGAGCCGTTCAATGTCGGTTTCACGAGTCGAAATTTCAGCTTCAATTTCAGCCACCTTACGATACCGGTATTTTCGCTTGCGGCTGGACTTAGAATTTTCCGCAGAGTTTTGTTTGGGCGCGACGTTGGCTTTTGCGGCTTGCTCAATCTCCCGCTCTTGTTGCAGTTTGAGCTGCTCCAGTTGTCGGTAAGTATCAAAGTTCCCTTCAATGGCCATCACCCGCTCAGGGCGAAAGACCAATAAATGGGTACAAATTTGGTTGAGAAAGAAACGGTCGTGGCTGACCACCAGTAGCGTCCCTTCGAAGGCCTTCAGAGCCCTTTCGAGAGCCTCGCGAGACCAGAGGTCGAGGTGGTTAGTGGGTTCGTCGAGCACCAGAAAGTTTGCATCGTGCGCTGCAAGCCTCGCTAGGGCCACTCGATTTCGCTCGCCACCACTGAGCGAACTCACTGTTTGCAAGGCTAGGTCACCCGTCAGACCGAACAACGCCAACAAGTCTCGTCGCTCGCGGTCGATCATTTCTTTGTGAGCTGGACGGACCGCTTCGTACGCCGGTTTGGTTTCGTCGACGCTCTGCAATTTTTGATCGAAATAACCCATGCGGACTCCCGTTCCGAGCGCGAGTGTCCCCGAGTCGGGTTGCAAATTTCCCATAAGGCAGTTCAAAAAAGTTGACTTCCCGCAGCCGTTGGGGCCAAGGACACCCCAGCGTTGGCCTCGTTCAATTTGAAAACTAACGTCGCGAAACAATGGTTTGGTATCGAACGATTTGGCAAGATTTTCAACACGCAACACAATGTCACCGGTTCGCGAGGCAGCTGCGAATCTCATTGGCGGCAGGGAAATGGACCTGGGAAGAGCGACTCGTTCGATGCGGTCAAGTTTCTTGCGGCGGTCTTCAGCCTGGGTCGCTTTTTGTCCGTAATGATTTCGGCGAATGAAGTCTTCGATCTTGGCGATTTCTGTTTGCTGTTTCTCGAAGGTGCGTTGCTGAACGAGCAACCTTTCGGCCTTGAGAGTTTGATACTTGGAAAAATTTCCGGGGTAGTCTTCGATGGTCCCGTTGACGAGTTCCAATGTCCGAGTAACCGCGCGATCAAGAAAGTAACGGTCGTGACTGACAAGCAAAAACGCTTGGCGGGAACGCAAAAGAAAGTCTTCCAGCCACTCGGTAGCTTCGATATCGAGATGGTTCGAGGGTTCGTCGAGCAGCATGAGATCGGGTTCTTCGAGCAAAAGCATTCCCAACATCAGGCGGTTCGTTTCGCCACCGCTGAGGAGTCGTGCAGGACGCGCGAAGTCGGCGTCTTGAAAACCCAATCCGTGCAGCACTCGCTCAATTTTGTAATCGAGATGAAATCCCCCTCGTTGCTCGATTTTTGTGTGCAACAGATCAAACTTTTTGGCAAGCAAATCAAGTTGCGTGGGGTCTGCGGCGTGAGCCATTTCGGCGGAGATCAATTCGGCTTCGCCCTGCATGGCTTTGATCTCGGCGATCGCTTGCTCGGCGACTTGCCAAACCGTTTGCGAGGAGTCAAACTCCGGGCGTTGAGCAAGAAATCCGAACTTGATCCCCTTGGCAAATTCAACTTCGCCCTGATCGGGATCGAGTTGCCCCATTAGGATTTTGAGAAGCGTTGTTTTGCCAGCCCCATTGGGTCCGATCAGCGCTACACGCTCCTGTTGGCGAATTTCGAAAGAAACATCGTCCAGGACCGGTTCTTCGGCGTAGGTCTTTTGGACGTTGCTGACCGAGAGTAATAAAGACATCGAATAAAAATGAATGGGGCGATTGCGAAATGATCAAAACCGGAGGACTTTGTACCACGCAGCGCCGGTTTTGTTAAATCCCCCAACTACATCTCGTCGGCGTCGATATTAATCGCTTCCATGACTTTGGTATTTCGCTCGATGGCCAAGACCGTCGTCCGCTGCTGAGAGCCATCACGGCTGCAAGCGACGACAGGGAGCACTTGGCGTTTATCTGGGAAGTCCAAACGGATAGAAAAGTTCCCGTCGGGATCGACCTTCACTGGCTCACCGGCTAACGTCACACTCGAGCCAGGACTCGCCATTCCGTAAATCACCATTTGGGCGTCAACTTCGAAGGGGAAGTCTAAGTTTTGGTCGAGGAGTGCCGCGTGGTTGGGTCCGAGGGCAATCATCGGTCGCTGCAATTTTTCTTCGAAGACCTCGCGTAAGTCCTTGGTTTCGGACAGCGGATCATAACCGCCGCTCATGGCAAATACGTTTTCGCAATCGGCAGCGATATCGGCCCAGTGGCTAGACGGAGTTTTTACACTTGTCGAAGGTGTGGAAACTCGATTGCTCTTGCACAGCGAGAAAAAACGCCCCGTCTCGGTCACGTATCCGATGGCCGCGCGGTAGGTTTTGGGCGGACAAAGTGTATCGATGTACCAGGTATCAACCCCGCTGTGGATTGGAATTTCACGAGCGAGCTTTTCGGAGTGGGAGTCGTTTTCTTCTACAATTTCGTAAAGTCGCAGAACGGGCTTGGCACCCCGCCAGTTCTTCTCAAGAGAAGTTTTGGCACGACTGACCGTGGTCGGCGTGATTTCCCAGTAGGCTTGCAGCCAAAATGAATCCCTGACGATCAGGATCAGGCGGTCTTTTTCGACCCTTTTTTCGTCCTTGGCCAGCGAAGCAGTCAGTGCCAAGTTCTTAAGGCGCTCGCGTTCTACGGCCTCGCGCTCGAGTTTCGCTGCGATTGCGGATCTTTCGATTTCTAGATTGGGAGCAGAGTGTTTCGGAGCTGGCTTGTTGCCCACCGCAGTCTTGGCGGGTTTTGAGCCGCTTTTTGATTCATTGGTCTTGGGTAATGACTTGTTTTCGGCTTTGGCTATCGCCGTTTCGCGTTTTTTGAGAACCTTGAGCAATGCCTTGACCAATTGCTCTTTTCGCATGGAACTCCAACCTGCAACGCCACTAGAGCGCGCAAGTTGAGCCAAGTCTTTTGAGGTTTGCGCCCGTAAATTTGCCAGCGTGACCAAAGTTCTTCCTCTCCCGAATATTTGGGGAATTCTCGCTCGTTGGGGATAAGTGCGGAACCGAAGCTTTTGCCAGCCACGGCCCAACACCCAAAACCGCAACATTTTTGCCAGATTCCAGTGATAGTTGGCGTCCAAACCCCCGCCCACCCTGTATTGCCTAGAGGGTTCTACTATTAGTTACTTTACGCACGAGGGGACAGTTTTGATCGCCCTTTGATTATAGCGAGAGTTTCCAAAATCCAAAATGAAAACGCAGTCCAAAAACCACACAAGGGAATTTGCGACGCCACTAAAGCAGCAATAACGGCGATTCAAGTTACACAAACTGCATTTTCTGCATTTTTTGACGGAAAATCCAATTAGCCCCATACGAGTATTTTTTGCGTCTTTTGTCGAATTTGGAATGGCTTTGGGGGACGGCGGGCAAGATTCCGCCACGCTGCGTTCCCGTGACGTTTACGCAAAATATGCTTGTTGCCCAGGAACCAAGAGCATTTGGCTTAGGCTCGCTTGACCAGCCCGGCGATCAAGGGACTGAAGCCGCGAGAAGTGCAATGGTCTTCAATCGCTTGAGATTTCTCTGCTTAAACCGTCCCAGGTTGGAAAACTTTTGAGGACATTGGCTCTACGATCACCAATTTTTGTTTAGAGTTTTTTACCTGAACCCATTCTATCCCTTTGGGCCAGATCGCGCATCATCTAAGATGTGAGAAGAGGGACAGTCGTTTATGACAAGCCAAAATTCAGACGGACCAAACAGCGCAGCAGACGATAACCCCGACAAAATCGATGATCGTTCGGCAATGGCTCAGGCGATGGACAAGGTGTCGCAAATCACAGCGGCAAGTTTGTCTTTGGTTGTTCCGACGTTGATTGGCTATGGCCTTGATCGGTGGTTAGAAACGGGAGTCGTGATGACGATTGTCGGTTTCATTTTAGGGGCCTTGGCCGGGTCATGGCAGTTGTACAAATTAGTGCAGCGACTGGAGTGATCGCTTATTTTTCGGCACCCGAGTTGATGATATTTTTTGAGATGAAATGAATTCACTGATTATCATCGGCGTGTTTGGGTTATGTTATCTGGCCTCTCGATTTTCTGAATGGCTGCTGAGCAGTAACGAGTACATCCTTGCGAGGCTAGGTTTGGCGGCAATTTGTCGCACAATTCTGCCCCTCGGAATCTTTTTGGTGTTGGAATACACTAGCCCTTTCCGCATCCGCGATCATGCTGCATTGATTTTTCTGGGATACTTTGTTCTCGTCAGTTTAGCGATCTCTCGCGCGGTGCAAGGCGATCAAAAAAAACAGTCGGACTAGACTTCATTTTTTGCTCGTGACGTTGTGAATAGTAGCTAGACATTTTTGGCTGCGATCGAGACTCAAAATTTTAAATTAGCGGACGTTCTAACGTGTTGGATGCTAACGAAATTACCAAGCAGTCGATCGAATCGGCTTCCATGGGCGAGAAGATCGAAGGTGGGATGGCTTATCACTTAAGCCCAGCCCATTTGTTCGATCACGTTCAAGACGCGAAGTATTTTGAAGTTCCTGCTTTCCTCGGCAGCAAATGGAGCATTCCGCAATTGCCCTTCGCGAATGAAGAGGGCATGTTTTCATTGGCAGGTTTGCCAATCTTTCGCTTTCAAATCACGAAGTTCATGTTGCTGGAGTTGCTGGCTGCCGTGATGGTGCTGGTGGCTTTTGTTTGGCTCGCGAGGCGAAGTGCGTCGAGCACGCGACCTCAAGGGAAACGAGCAAATATTCTGGAAGTTTTTGTTCTGTTTGTGCGAGATGAAATCGCCAAGCCAGCGATTGGTTCTCACGACGCTCATCGGTTTTTACCGTTTTTGCTGACTTTGTTCTTTTTCATTTTGGCCCTGAACCTCATTGGCATGGTGCCGATGCTGGGGAGTGTCACCAGCGCGATTTCTGTAACGGCAGCTTTTGCCTTGCTGACATTTGTCGTCGTTGTGAGTTCGGGAATGAAGAAGATGGGTGTGGTGGGTTTTTTGAAGGCCCAGGCACCTCACATGGACTTGCCCGCCGCTTTGAAGATCATCATCGTGCCAGGTATCTGGTTAATCGAAATGTTCGGCCTGTTCATTAAACACTTTGTGTTGGCCGTGCGTCTATTTGCAAACATGTTCGCGGGGCACTTGGTGCTGGCCGCGTTTGTGGCGTTGATTGGTGCAGTATCGACAACCTATTTGGTTTGGGGTGTGGCTCCGGTTGCTGTGGTGGCCGGGATCGCGATTAGCGTCTTGGAATTGTTCGTGGCCTTTTTGCAGGCTTACGTGTTTACGTTTTTGGCGGCGTTGTTCATTGGTTCTGCACAACACGCTCACTAGTATTTAATTTGGTTTACTAACTGTCGTTCATCTTTTTGACGGAGATTATTAAATGTCGAAATGGTTGTTGGCTTCAATGTTTGCTGCCGTGTGTGCGGTTAGCTCGCCTTTGATGGCTGCTGATTCCTTGATGCCGACCTTGTCTGCAATCGGTGCAGGTTTGGCGGTATTGGGTGCTGGCTTGGGTATCGGTCGAATTGGCGGTTCGGCTTGCGAAGCGATTGCTCGTCAGCCAGAAATGGCAGGCAAGATTCAGACGGCGATGATTATCGCTGCCGCTCTGATCGAAGGTGCTGCGTTCTTTGCAATTCTGGTCGCCTTGATCCAAGGTGGAGCAGCGAAGTAGTTTTTGTCGGACGTTTTTCCGGAGCATGCGATGAGCAGTCTCAGTTCTGTAACATTTTTGTTGGCCAAGGCCGGAGGCGAGGGTTCGGTTGACCCCTTCAAGGGCGACTTGGATTTGATGATCTTCTCGATCGTCATTTTCTTGGGCTTGTTGTTTCTGTTGACCAAGTTTGCTTGGAAGCCTCTGCTCCAAGCTCTCGATCAACGTGAAAAGTCCATCGCCGACAACATCGAAGCCGCCAACCGCGCTAACGTCGAGGCTCAAGAAAACTTGAAGCTCTACGAGCAAAAGTTGGCTTCGGTTGCCGAGCAAGCTGATGCGATCGTCGCCGAAGCGAGGAAAGACGCGATGGCGGCCAAAGAAAAAATCGTTGCGGAAGCGAATGCGGCTGCTCAAGCCCAACGCGAACGAGCGGTTGCCGAAATCAAGGCTGCCAAAGACGCTGCGGTTCGCGAACTGGCTGAGAAGTCGGCGGAAACCGCTGTCGGTTTGGCTGGCTCGATCATCGGACGCTCGCTCAACAAAGACGATCATCGCCAATTGATCGACGAGTCGATCAATGGTTTTGTCAAACGGGTTTAGGGGTTTAAATTGGTCCTCCCCTGCTCCACCAATCGTGCGGCAGGGTCAAGCTGAGATCGCAAATGACTGAAGTCGAAAAAATTCCCAATGTCCTTGATTCCTCCGTAGCGCAGGTCGGCGAAGTTTACGCTCGTGCGCTTCTGAGCGAAGCCCAGCGACAAGGGAAAGTTGACCAAGTGGTTGACGAATTATCTCAGTTTGCCAGTGTCCTCAGACAGTTGCCCAAACTCTACGCGGCTTTGGAATCCCCCAAAGTCGCCTACGAGACAAAGGCCGGTTTGATTGACAAATCTCTGGGTGGTCGCGCTGATCAGTTGCTGGTGAACTTTATAAAGCTGCTCGCCAAACGAGGACGCTTCGAGGCTTATCATGCCGTCGAACGGTCGGCCAAGGAAATCCAAGACGAAATCGCCGGTCGCGTTCGAGCAACCGTCACGGCGGCTGTGGAACTGGACGAAAATGCGGTGCGACGTCTCGAGGGGCAGCTTTCCCAAATGATGGGCAAGCAGGTCTTGGTTGCCGTCTCGGTCGATCCTGAAATTCTCGGTGGCGTGGTTGTTCGGATCGGTGATACGGTTTACGACACCAGCGTCAAGAATCGATTGGAAAAAATTAAAGCCAAGGCGGTCAAGGGAGTTTCGGATTCGATCCGTCGCTCCATCGACCAATTTGTCAGTGAAACAAGCGGATGATTCGCTCGTGTCCCCCACTTGGGATACTCAATACACAATAGTGACAGGTCGCTCGATGTGAGCAGACCCTTTCATCAGACGAGGTTGGAATGTTGAAGATAAGTGCTGACGAAATCGCTTCGGTGATTCAAAATGAAATCGCCAATTTTGAAAGTCAAATCGATGTCCGCGAAGTCGGCACCGTTTTGGAAGTTGGCGACGGGATCGCCCGCGTTCACGGTTTGACCGGCGTCTCCGCTGGGGAGATGGTCGAGTTTCCCGGTGGGATCATCGGACTCGCGTTTAACCTTGAGGAAAGCTCGGTCGGGGTCATCATCCTGGGTGACTACCTCAAGATCAACGAAGGGGATCAGGTCAAGGCGTTGGGAACTCTGCTCTCCGTTCCTGTCGGTGATGCCGTTGTCGGACGTGTGATCGATCCGCTCGGAAATCCGCTCGATGGAAAAGGACCTGTGGTTTCCTCCGAAACCCGCCCCGTCGAAGTGATTGCTCCGGGTGTTGCCGAAAGAAAACCCGTTCACGAACCAATGCAAACCGGCATCAAAGCCGTCGATGCAATGACCCCCGTTGGTCGCGGTCAACGCGAGTTGATCATCGGCGACCGCAAGACCGGCAAGACATCGATTGCCATCGACGCGATCATCAATCAAAAAGATAGTGGCGTGAAATGCTTCTACGTCGCCGTCGGTCAAAAAGATAGTTCGATCGCCAGCGTTGTTCGCGAGCTAACCGAACGCGGAGCCATGAGTTACACGACAGTGATCGTGTCCGGTGCCAGCACACCCGCTCCTCTGCAATACATTGCCCCTTATGCGGGTACTGCGATGGCCGAGTACTTCATGTGGAAGGGCCAACACTGCTTGGTCGTTTACGATGACCTTTCCAAACAAGCCCAAGCCTATCGCGAACTGTCATTGCTGATGCGTCGTCCTCCTGGACGTGAGGCGTATCCCGGTGACGTGTTCTACTGCCATAGCCGCTTGCTGGAACGATCTGCAAAACTGAGTGACGCTTTGGGGGCTGGATCGATCACCTCATTGCCGATCATCGAAACGCTCGAAGGCGAAGTTTCCGCTTACATTCCAACCAATGTGATTTCGATCACCGACGGACAGATTTACCTGCAACCGGACTTGTTCTTCTCCGGGGTGCGGCCTGCGATGAACGCCGGTATTTCGGTTTCTCGCGTGGGTGGTGCTGCTCAAGTCAAGGCGATGAAAAACGTCGCCGGTGGTTTGCGTTTGGACTTGGCGGCCTTCCGCGAATTGGAAGCGTTTGCTCAACTCGGTACCGACCTCGATGCGATGACCCAAGCTCGCTTGGATCGCGGTTATCGAATGGTCGAATTGCTCAAACAAAATCAGTATGTCCCACTGAATGTGGTTGATCAAATTATGGTCATCTTCGCCGGTACTCGCGGCTACCTCGACACCGTTCCAGTGTCGGCGGTTCGCAAGTGGGAAGAAGGGTTCCTGGACTTCATCCACAACAAGAAAAAGGAAGTTTGGGACCTCGTTGATCAACACAAGAACGATGGCGACGCCATGAAGAAAAATGATCATCCTGCCACCAAGGCAGTGATGGATGCGATTGACGAGTTCAATCGTTCGTTCCGCCCGTAGTGGTCCGCTTGTTCGTCTCTCAATCATTCAAACTAATCGAAAAACATGGCCAACGCTCGAAAGCTCGACAAACGCCGCAAGTCGATTCGGAATATCCGCAAGATTACCCGAACGATGGAGTTGATTGCGACCGCCCGCTTTAAAAAAGCGATGGAGCGAGCGGCGGCGGCAACTGATTACACCAAACGAATCACGGAAATCGTGTCCGACCTCGCAGCGGCCGGTTTGGAAGTGAGTCACCCCCTTCTGGAAGGCCGCCCCGAACCCCGCAATGTAGTGATGCTCGTTCTCACGGCCAATCGCGGATTGTGCGGGGGCTACAATGGAAACGCTTTACGCCTGGCCGCCCAACGGCGGACCGAATTGGTCGATCAACTTCAGTTGGCAACGAGCGTGGACGTTTCCGGTAAACGGGGAATTTCGGGTTTGAAGTTTCGAAAGATCCCTGTCGAGCAAACCTTCACACAATTTGACGACCAACCGAAATACGAACAAGTCGAACCGATTGCCAACGCCTACTTGGAAAAATTTATCGCGGGTGAAATCGACCGCTTGGACGTGGTGTACACCCGCTTTATCAGCGTCTCTCGTCAAGAGGCGGTGGTCGAAACCCTACTCCCTCTCGGAAAACTCGGTGATGACGATTCGAGAAAACCGAAGGAAAAAGGTGGCGGCGAATCGATGTACGAGTTCTTGCCGTCTGCCGCAAGTATCCTCGAAGAAGTCGTTCCCACAAGCTTCAAAGTCAAACTGTTCAAATGTTTCCTCGACGCCGCCGTCAGTGAACAGATCGCCCGCATGGTGGCCATGAAAAACGCTACCAAGAGCGCTTCGGACATGATTAAATCACTTAGCTTGACCTACAACCGTGCTCGCCAATCCCAAATTACCGGCGAAATCATGGAAGTCATCGGGGGCGTGGAAGCTCTCAAGACCTAGTGCATGCAAGCAACAAAATTTCACCATTAAAATCAAATAATCCTCATTACGAAAATCACTACGGAATACCACAATGTCAACCAACACTAACGTCGGGAAAATCACCCAAGTCATCGGTTCGACTTTTGACGCCGAGTTCGACGAAAGAAACATGCCCGCGATTTACAACGCCGTGAAGGTGGAAGTGAAAGACTACGCCGGGAACCCAAAGTCCCTGATGGGCGAGATTTCCAAACACCTTGGTGGTGGCCGCGTTCGCTGCGTGGCTTTGGGAAGTACCGACGGGATGCGACGTGGCCAAGACTGCTTCGATACTGGAGCACCCGTTTCAGTCCCAGTCGGCGAAGCGACTTTGGGCCGCGTGTTCAACATGGTTGGCGAACCGGTTGACGGTCGCGGACCTGTGAACGCCACCGAAACCCGCTCGATCCATCGTCCGGCTCCGCGAGTTGACGAATTGTCGACGAGCACCGAGTTGTTCGAAACCGGGATCAAAGTCGTTGACTTGCTGACCCCCTTCGTGCGGGGTGGTAAGGCTGGTTTGTTCGGTGGGGCCGGTTTGGGTAAGACCGTTATTTTGACCGAGTTGATCGCTCGGATCGCCAGTGCTCACGGGGGTTATTCGGTTTTCGCCGGAGTTGGCGAGCGAACCCGCGAGGGAACCGACCTTTGGTTGGAAATGCAAGAAACCGAGATCGGCAAAACCGGTCGCAAGGTTATCGAACAAACCTGCATGGTGTTCGGACAAATGAACGAACCACCTGGATCGCGTCTGCGTGTGGCGTTGTCGGCTTTGACGATGGCCGAGTATTTCCGAGACATGACCGGTAAAGACACCCTCCTCTTCGTCGATAACATTTTCCGTTTTTCTCAAGCTGGTTCGGAAGTGTCGGCGTTGTTGGGACGGATGCCTTCTGCTGTGGGATACCAACCGACCCTGGCGACCGAGATGGGTGCCTTGCAAGAGCGGATCGCTTCGACCAATAAAGGGGCCATTACTTCGGTGCAAGCCGTTTACGTTCCTGCTGACGACCCGACCGACCCTGCCCCGGCGACCGCCTTCGGTCAGTTGGATGCGTTCTTGTACTTGGAACGTTCGATTTCGGAAAAAGGGATTTATCCTGCGGTGGACCCGTTGGCTTCGTCGTCCCGAATTTTGGACCCGCAATACGTGGGTGAACGGCACTACACGATTGCTCGTCGCGTGCAAACGACGTTGCAACGGTACCGCGAACTTCAAGACATCATCGCGATTCTCGGTTTGGACGAGTTGAGTGAGCAAGACAAACTAGTCGTGCATCGCGCCCGCCGCATCGAGCGTTTCTTGTCGCAACCGTTCTTGGTCGCCGAAGTGTTTACCGGCAAGCCGGGTGAGATCACTCCGCTGGCCGATACCATTCGCAGCTTTGAAGAAATCTGTGATGGCAAATGGGACCACTTGCCAGAAGAAGCGTTCATGTACGTCGGTTCGATTGAGCAAGCGGAAGCCCAAGCCAAGAAAATGGCGGGCAAGGCCTAAGTCGTTTGATTGGCTGAAGCGGCGGAAGAGCGATGAGCCTTTTCCGCTGTCAGCCCGTTGATTGACACCCATCATTAAGTAGATTGAACCACCATGAGCAAATTATCCGTCTCCATCGTCACGCCTGAATCGACGACGTTTGACCGCACTGCTGACAGTGTTGTGGTTCCCCTGTTTGATGGGGAGGCAGGAATCCTGGCCGGTCATGCTCCGATGATTGGCCGTTTGGCTCCAGGCGAATTGCGAGTCGCCGCTGGCAGCGAGGTCTTTCGGTTCTATGTGGACGGCGGCTTTGTACAAGTCCAAGACAACCGCGTCTCGGTCATCACAGGCCGTTCTCTCTCTCCTGACAAGATCGATGTCTCTGCCGCTCAGAAGACTTTGGATGAAGTCCAAATCAAGGCGAATGACAAATTCGACATGGTGGAATTAAAAACCCGCACCATCTCCCAAGCCCGCGCCCAACTCCGCATCGCCCAACGGGGCTAATTGGCTTTTATTTTTCAGTAAGAGTCTTTCTGTCAGAACTGATAACGAAAGCGAATTGTCCCCGTTTAATCGACAATCTTTGGTTGTTTCGCAAACGAAATTAAGCGAACCGCAGTCGAGGCAATGCCAAGGACTTACAATCTTAAACCCGTCTCTAGTACTATTGGGTTCATCGCGTCGTACATGGAAAGTCCGTGTATTTGTTGCGCCATTCCCAAAAATCATGTATCGTAAAACCAACGAAGAGGAGTCTAACAGTCAGGTTCCACGAAAAGCCCTTAACTAGCAGCATCACGAGGATGACAAAAAAGACCAAAGAAAAATAAACCATCAAAGGCACGGCAACCCATTTTATGTCAAACCAAACGAGGGAAGACAATAATCCTAGCGATCCGTATAGGATTGCAAACCCGACTTTGCCTTCAAGAGTGTAATTGTACGCGAGAAAAATGCCTGCCAGAAACAAGAGCGGAGTAAGCCATACCAAATTGCCACCAGGACTTTTGAACCGCATCTGTCACCCTCACACAAAACACTAATAACCCAAAATCAGAACGCCATCTAGCGGAAGCTTCAGTCTGTCTGTTGCGTACAAGGTGTCAAAGAAACGACAAACTGCTTCGAAGTCCTTGTTGTTTCCGTACTGATTGGCGACGGCAATTCCAAGGTACCGCACATCCGTCATCATGCAAGCCTGAAAAAGGTCTTTTAGGAATTGATTGTTCACAACTCCCCGCCCTGCCTCAACCTCAAGGACAAATCCAGTCGCCACATGAAAAGCGTCTGCATCAAATGATTTTTCGAGAATCCCGTTTCGACCGAACAACACTGGAACTGAGATTTTTTCGGAGACCTTTTTGCCAATCTCAACAATGAAACCGATGGATTGTAACTCGGGGCGAACAACTGCCAAAACACCATTGCTGTCCAAGTTGGCAACACCTGACTCAATCTCGTCCGCCACTTTTTCAAAACAGGATACCACGGAAGAAACTATTTCGGGTGCGCGCTTGCTACGTGGATAGAATTGCCAATTAATCATTGAACATCCATGGAAAAATTAAGGTTAGCGTATGAAATTCAAAGCTTCCCACCAAAGACCTGTGATAACGCGATTCATTCGCCCATTGAGTATTCGGATTGTAGGCGAGGACGAAAACATGTCAAGCAAATCCCTAAGACGTTTAAGGGCTAAATGGACGTATAGCCTTTTAAAAAAAAGTCCATCTTTGCCAAACATACCCGAATCCGTGGACCGAAGTAGGAACCGAGATTTTCTAGGACTGGTATTTTCTGCGTGATCGAGCCGATAAAAAATTTGGGGTAAAAATTGGGGGTGCATCGGTTTTGGTGGGGAGTGCTTAGCCACGGATTGAACACGGATTGAACACGGATTGAACACGGATTTGGTGGAAGTGGACGGGATTGATTCTTTGGATGGTGCTCTATCCGTGTTTCATCGGTGTTTCATCAGTGGCTTATTTCGAACCGAGCATTTCCTATCCAGGACATGGCTAATGCTATTTTTTCACTGCAACTTTTTCACCGGCAAACGATCATCGGATGGCTTTGATGGTGGGCGTTTTCGACAATGTTCGTCGAACGCCTGGGGTGGTTAGGGATGGAATCCAGCAGGTTTGTTTTTGAGACAGGATTTTAGGATTTACAGGATTGTTGAAGACGCCTGAGGCTAGTGTGTTTGTTTGGGCTCGTGTTTGGGCTCGCTGTGCCGCCATGTGATGCGTTGTTTGGTAAAATCTTGTGTGCCGATGCTTTTGAGGGGCATTGATTGAGTCGGGGGGTGTTTTTGAGACGGGAGTTTGGGGATGACGAGGGAACTGGAACAAAAATTGATTGATTTGGAAATCAATCTTGGGCTGCTGCAAAGGGATTTTGAGAAACAGAATGAGATGGTTCTGCTCGACAAACGGCGGATTGATTTACTGGAACAGGCGGTCGCGCGGTTGACTTCGCAACTGGACGCAATGCGGATCGAACCAGCACGGACACTGCTCGACGACAAACCGCCTCACTATTAGTTGGACAGCGCCACTTTTCCCCCAAAAAGGGCAAAAACTTAGGGCATGGATCAGCCGGAAGGCGTTAGCCTCCGGTTCCAATATTCGCCCGAAAAAACCGGGTGCTAATGCACTGCGGCTGATAAAAGTGGCGCTGTCCAATTAGGACATTGGTGTCCAATAGAACTTTCATTCGCCGCGTCCTACATAAATCGAGTCCCTACTGTCATCAATGTGCCCCACATTCTTGGGATGAGCATCGATCAATTCTTGTAGCTTTCGTTTGAATTGGTCTCGATTCATTTTAGGAGTCGAGCTATGTTCACTCGTAATTGCTCTTAACGACTCGATCACGAAAGTTGCCACATCAACTCCAGAGTTTTCAGCTTGTGATTTCAGGGCACCGGCAAGTGGTTGCGGAATGTTTAGGCATTGCAAAACAATAAGTTACCGAATTGGTATTGACATAAGTGTTCAGGATTTGCGAAGCTGCTTGGATGCAGGACGCAAAAATTATTGAAACGATTCGAAACAAGTATATCGTAATTCTCGCCGATTTGGATGAGCGAGCCAGTCGTCGTTGGGCAGCAGCCGAAGCGATAGCACTGGGTCATGGTGGAATTACGGCAGTTTCCAAGGCGACCGGTATTTCTGATCGAACGATTAGAAACGGTATTCGAGAACTTAATTCCACCGAGCACTTGACATCAGATCGTCAGCGAAGGCTTGGCGGAGGTAGAAAAAAACGAGAAGTCGAACAGCCAAATTTGGTATCAGCTTTGGAAGAGCTTTTAAATCCTGTAACGCGTGGCGATCCACAGTCGGCATTGCGTTGGACATGTAAAAGTACTCGAATTTTGGCCCGAGAATTGAATCGGCAGGGGTTTAATGTAAGTAGCACCAAGGTTGGGCAAATTCTCAGATCAATGGGCTACTCGCTTCAATCCAATCGCAAGAGTATTGAAGGAAAACAGCATCCGGATCGGAACGCACAGTTTGAGTTTATCGCGAAACGAGTTTCGGCAAATTGCAGTCGCCAACAGCCTTGCATTTCGGTAGATACCAAGAAGAAAGAAGTCCTGGGAAACCTCAAAAATGCGGGGAAAACGTATCGGAAGAGCAAGTCACCACGCGAAGTGGAAACACACGACTTTCCGAAAAAGGAACTGGGCAAGGCGGTACCCTATGGAGTCTACGATATTGCTCAGAATGAGGCAGGAGTGACTGTCGGAATTAGTAGTGATACGGCCGAGTTTGCTGTTGCCGCAATCGACCGTTGGTGGACGAAACTGGGAAAAGTTCGTTACTCCAAAGGCAAGAGAGTGCTAATTACTGCCGACAGCGGAGGGAGTAACAGTCCCCGTACTCGATTGTGGCGCGTAGAGCTACAGAAACTTGCCAACAAAACGGGACTGATCATCGAGGTGTGCCACTATCCCCCCGGGACGAGCAAGTGGAACAAGATCGAACACAAACTGTTTTGCCATATCACTCGCAATTGGCGGGGAATCCCCCTGGAAACATTCGAAATTATCGTTAAACTAATTTCAGCAACTACGACAGAAACAGGGCTTGAGGTTCATGCGTGGCTGGATACCACTAAGTATCAAACTAAAAAATCAGTCTCAACTGAAGAACTCAATGCAGTTACAATTGTTCGCAACAAGTTCCACGGCGAATGGAACTATACGATCCGACCACAACTTTCATCAAACAAACGGTAAGTTATTGTTTTGCAGCGACTTAGCTTAAGATTCATTGGTCCCTCCAAACACTATTCTATCCCCTTCAATTCTAAAAATCCAATAAGTATTACTTCAAAAAATGCGTTCACAAAAGACACGGTTGTGTGCGGCATTGGGCCGAACGGCAAATGAAAATTTAACGTAGGCAACGTCGCCAGACGGCGAGGAGCAGGCAAGACCACCGTCTGGCGACGATGGCTTCATTTTTCCGACGCTCGCCTAATTGTCTTTCCCCGATGGGGTTGCGGTGCCGGAGGTGAGGGGTAGGCTTCCGATGTAAAGGCCGCGGATGACGTTGGTCATGTGCTCCGTGTCCAACTTGTCCCAAGTATCCGTCGTCTGATGATAATCGCTGTGCAGTGAACCTGCCGAAAAACTGTGGGCAATCACCCCCTTCTCGGCAAACGACCAATTGTCACTCGAACGGTACAGCATCGAACTGAACTGGGGATGGTCAAAAATCGTGATCCCGATCGCTTGGGAAGCCTCGTTCATGATCAACCCCAAGTTACTTTTCTCCCAACCCGTCACCCAGATTTTCTTTGTGGCACCGGGCTCCGGACGGCCGATCATTTCGATGTTGATGTTGGCGGTGATTTTTTCGAGAGGCCACGACGGACGATTGGCAAAATCTCGCGAGCCGAGGAGCCCTGATTCTTCACCCCAAAAGGCGATAAACAGAATCGAGCGTTTCGGTGGAATCGGACTGGCTGCAAACGCATCGGCCAATGTCAGGATGGCGGTGACTCCCGAAGCGTTGTCGTCGGCTCCGTTGAAGATTTGATCGGGCTGGCCGGGTTGTCGCCCTAAATGGTCCAAGTGGGCTGAAAACACAACCGCTTCGGCGGCCAATTCCGGATCAGTTCCGCGAATCAAGCCAACAACATTTTTCGCTCGATAGGGCTCGAGGACGCGCGGCGGCAACGTGATTTTGACTTGATTCAGATTTTCCACAACCGCTTGATCGACCAAGAGAATTGGAATCGCAAAGTTAGTGCGGGGATCGACGACCCTGGGTTCAAGCGAACTTTGCCGGGCCGATTCAACCAGCCCATCGTTTGGATCGACGGCCAAAATCAGGGCCTTGGCACCTCTGGCCTTGAGCCGCGCGGCGGAGTTGGCCAGGATCGCTTGGAGCCCCCTTCCCTGCCGTGCTGAAGAACGATGAATCGCCGAGACAATTTCACTGACGGTCCCTTCTTCGGGGAGTTCCCTAAGGTCGAGTTTTTGCACTGGGCCTTGCACGACAACGGCATCATCGACCGCTGCCAACATTCCCAGGTGGGCTAAGGGCTGGCCATCCAAGTTGGCGAACTCAATCCCGCGACCGGGAAGTCGTGACAACTGAATTTCACGTTCATGATAAAAAGTCCCTTCGTCCCCGCCGCCTTTCAAACCGGCTGCCTGAAAGCGACTCGCCACATAGGCTGCGGCGAGCGTGTATTCGTGAGTCCCCGTTCCGCGTCCGCCCAATTCGTCGCTGGCGAGAAACGACAGGCTGGCGGCGACGCTGTTTTCGTTGATGCGAGCAAGGGCTTCCGCGTGAATCTCCTCCAGCGTCTGTTGCCAAGCGAGCACTTGCGAGGACCAGAGGACCGAGAGAATACAACTCCAGAAAATCATCGCGAAATTAAATCGTGAGTTTCCACGGGAAAGATGTATAAGTTGCATGATCGATGCTGGCTCGTGAATAAAGGTGACTTTGTTAATTTTGAAACTCTAATTCTAGCTGATGGCAGACGTTTGAGAAACGCTCACGGGCACGCTGCTCATTGGAAATTGTTTGCGGTTCGACAAACAACCTTTCGATCCAATGAACGGCGGCGAAAATCAAGGTGATTTGACCGAGCCAACGGAGCAATTCGATTTCCTCAAGCGAACAGTCATACCCGCGAAGTCGGCTGAGTGTTTCGATTGCTATCTGCCAGGGAATTTGATTTTCGAAGCGGAGACTGCTGATAAGACGCCCCCAATCGATCAGGGGCGTATCGATTTGCATCGCCGCGAAATCGATCAAGCCGCTGAGGTTCGCAGACTCGAACAACAAATGGTCGTGCCATAAATCGCCGTGGATCGGTTGCAGGCGTTGGGGTAGATTTCCAAATATGAGCCCTTGTGTGAAAAGGGCAGAATGCCGTTCCGTGATTGACTTGAGCGCCATCGTCGCGGTGCCTTGCGCGAGAGCGGATTCATTTTTTCGAAAATTATCGATGCGAGCCAAACGATTCGGAAGGGCCAGGAGCATTTCCAAACGTCGCTCGACGCCCGGAGAAATAGCGGTTCTCGTATTCCCTGCGGCGGTCGTTTGCTGGAACCGCAAAATGCCACTGATGGACGCCGCGAGTCTTTTCGAGTCAGGCCGTTCGTTTAGGTCTGCCGTCCCAGACATCCACGGAGTTAATTCCCAACGAAGACTTTCATGAGTAACCCAAGGAACTCCATTCTGCGAAAGCTTGGGGACCGGAATGAAGTGGCAGCCAGATTGCGAGGCTTGGTTAAGAATTTGAAAGGCCCAGCGCAGTTGCTTGTCCGTCGTATCTGTCACCGCCGATTGTCGCAAACAAAATTTTGCCCCATTGTCAGCAACAATTTGCAAGACCGAGGCGTTGCTGAAGCCGGGCTGGGGCGGCGGGAGAATTTCCCGAGCGCGAATCCCGAATGACTGCAAAACTTTCTCGAGTAGAGTCATGGCCCCCCCGCGCGTCGTGTCGTTCAGTCGGAAGATCTCGCCGCAAGTTTTGCCCGCAGGTCGGGGATGATCTCGGCAGGCAAGAATTGTGCGAGTTGATAGTCGTCGGCGAGCGGAGTGATTTGTTTGATAAGGCTACTGGAGACGTGTGCATAGTCGCCGTCGGCCATGAGAAAGATCGTTTCGAGGGCCGGATCAAGGCGGCGATTGGCCATCGACATGGTGAATTCGGCAGCGATGTCCGTTAAGGGGCGGACACCGCGAATCATCACGCTGGCCCCGCAGTCCTTGACGAAATTCACCGCCAGACCAGAAAAAATTTTGACCTCGATATTTTGCAGGTCTTTGGTCACTCGTTTGATGAGCTCCATCCGCTCTTCCGGGACGAATAAAGGGCGCTTGTCTTGATTGTCGCCAATTCCGACGACGAGGCGATCGACCAGGATGCTGCTGCGTTGGATCACGTTGAGATGTCCGAGCGTGATCGGATCAAACGACCCGGTATAGACCGCGATTCTCATAGGGTCCCTTTCGGTTTCGGCAATGCTGCGATGAGGCGATCAATATCTGACTCGTCGTTGTAAGCGTGGGGAGCCGCTCGCAGCCTTCCGCCACGAAAACTGGTGATGACCCCGGCCTCAAAGAGTTGTTTTTTAAGTGCCAGGCTATCATGGCCCGGCACATCAAATTGCACGATGCCCGATTTGACTTCAGCGGTTGTTCGATCCGAATAAACGACGGCACCGGCGGATTCCAAACGTTCGCACAACAGATCGGTGATGTGCAAGACTCGTTCGGCGATTTGCGACTCGTTGTATCTGAGCCCGAATTGCTGAAGCGTTTGAAGGGCCCCATACAGTCCAATGAATCCGGCAAGGTTTTGCGTTCCGCTTTCGTAACGGCTGGTGGCGTCGCGAATATTCAATTCGACTTTTGAGTAGTCGTTCCCTTGGGCGACACTGTTCCAGCCGACGTTGATCGGGCGAATCAGCGGGAGCAAGTTTCGTTTGATGTACAGCAAGCCCGCTCCCTCCGGCCCGCACATCCACTTGTGTCCATCGGCAGCCAAGAAATCGATGTCGGCGTCGCGGACGTCCAACGGGAAGACACCCAGCCCTTGGATGGCATCGAGGAAGAAATAGGCTCCGGCATCATGGGCGATCTTGGCAAACAACTTGGGATCGAGACGATAGCCCGACGCATAACCGACCCAACTGACCGTCACGATGCGTGTTCGTGAATCGCAGGCTTCGGCCAAGCGATTAGGGCAAACACTCACGCCGTCGAGGGGGACTTGGCGAACTTCGACTCCGCGATCTGCCAGATGGAGCCAGGGGTAAACGTTAGACGGAAATTCGCCGGCGGGCATGACCACATTATCGCCGGACTGCCAGGGAAAGCCTTCGGAAATCATATTGATGCCGAAGCTGGTGTTGGGGACGAGGCCGATTTCCTCACGTTCCGAATTGAGGAGATTGGCGGCCAATGAGCGAAGTTCCTCGAATTGAGACGACCACTCGGTCCAGACGGCATCTCCTTCCAGCAGCGCTTGATCCAGCCATTTTCCGATCAGGGTGTGGCTGAGGCGCGGGATCGGGGCGACAGCAGCGTGGTCAAAGTAGGCCCAGCGGTTGGCGACCGGAAATTCTTTCCTTAAATCGATCCAATTCTGGGGATGAGTGGCCGGTCGTTGCGTGGCTGATGTGTTCATTTGGGATTCAATTGTAGCTGTAATTGAAAGGGATTTCCCGACCGGAAAACCAATTTTGTCCGCTATAACTGGCAAAATGGTCCTGGACGGCTAGGCAAAAGCCTGTGATCGTGACAAAATGCTGAAATTCAACGGGTTCGGAGGGTGACAGGCGAAAAAGCCTAATTATACTACCCTAGGTGACGATATTTGGTAAGGCTCGGTGCGAACATGATTACCGCTGGGCGTTTTGCGAATTTGAACAGGGATTACTGCACAATGCAGAAAGGCTTTTGCATTTTTTCTTTGGCAGTTGCGGGACTGGTATTTCTCCTGTTCTTTGCTGATTTGCTATTTGGCTTGTTGGGCATGACCGACTTGGCCCCATTCAAATACACCAACATGATTCTGGACATCGTGTTTGTGGTCGGGGCTGGAACGATTGCCGCCCTCAGCTTCTTGACCTACCGCCAATTGAAGTAAGCGGTGCCGCACTTTGCCGGGCAAATGCTTGTTTTAATCGTTCTGGGGTAGATCGTTTATTGGAAAAGCTTTCGCATTGGGAAAGCCTGCTCTTAAACAGGCTCTATGGCCCCCGTTTCTCCACTCAGGTAAAATTCTTGCGTTCGGCTTCCCTTCCTCTGTATCGAATTCGTTTGAGATGAACCAGGATCAGCCCAAAAAAACTCCGCAAGCTCTCGTCCGGAATTTTTCGTTGACGCGCAGGGTTTGGTTACGAGCCACCGCGATTGGTTCGGCAACTGCGATTTTCGCCCGCCTCCCATCAATCAGTTTTGCCGACGGCCGCAACGCGAAAAATCCTGAGTTCGAAAAACAAATCCAAAATTCGATCACCAAGGGACTCGATTGGCTGGCAAGTCAACAGTCGCAAATTGGAAACTGGCAAACCGACTATTATCCGACCGCGATCACGGCGCTGGCGGGGACCGCGTTGATTTGTTCGGGCTCGACGACGGTCCAAGGAGCATACGCCAAAAACATTCGGGCTTGTGCCGATTTTTTGATGACCCGATGCAGAAAGAATGGCTTGATCGGTGATCCTCAACGAGATGACCGCTACACCTACAGTCACGGATTCGCCATGTTGTTTCTTTCTCAAGTGCTGGGAGAGGAAGAAGACATCGACCGCCGCAAAGAGTTGACGGAGGTTTTGGAACGAGCGGTTGCCTTCAGTGCCAGCGCTCAAACCAAGGCTGGCGGTTGGGGTTATGTCAGCGGTGAAGACGACGACTTCGATGAGGGCTCGACGACGATCACGCAAGTTCAGGGGTTGAGGGCCAGTCGTAATGCCGGAATCGTGGTGCCGAAAAAAGTCATCGACGATGCGATTCAGTACATTTACAAGTGCAAAAACAAAGACGGCGGGATTTCGTATAGTTCCTCATCGCGCGGCGACAGTCGTCCGCCGATCACCGCCGCTGCATTGGCCGCTCTGTATAACGCTGGCGACGAGCAAAGCCCCCATATCCCCGACATGTGGGCCTATGCAAAACGGACGATGCATGATTGCACAAAACATCAGTACGGACACTGGCATTACGCCTATTTGTATTACAGCCAAGTCGTCTATCGCCAGGGTGATGCAGAATGGCTGCCGTTTCGAGCGAAGCTGTTTCGAAAGATTTTGGAGGATCAGAAGCCAAATGGCTCTTGGGATTCGGGTGAGGTGGGAGCGGCTTACACGACCGCTTGCAACCTGATCATGCTGCAACTCGACCAAGGGCTCTTGCCGATCTACCAACGGTGATTGTGAACCGCATGAGTTTGTATTGGACTGTTATTGAACGGCAAATATTTCATTTTGATCGCGTAACACTACTTCATTAGGATGATCGTGGCATTAGATTTTGACGGCTGGGGACAAGTTTGAGTTTTCAAGTTACCCAAGTAGGCTCGTGGCCTCGCTCTGAGCGGCTTCTATCCGCGTTGCGTGAAAAACGGATGGGGCGGTTGCCTGACGAGGATTTTCAAAGGCTCGCCGATGAAGAAATCCGGCGCTGTCTCGAATTGCAGATCAAGGCCGGCGTCGATGTGGTGGTCGATGGCGAACTACGTAGGGACAATTTTTACTCGTTTCTGGCCGACAAGGTTTCTGGAACGCGATTGATGTCGCTGGCCGAAATGCTGGACACGGTAGAAGACAAGGCGGCTTTTGAAGAGATGCTGCAAACGCTCGACGCTCCAGCGTTCGCCATTCGAAATCCGACATGTGTCGGGAAACTGGAACGACGAGAGCCTCTGGCCGTCGACGACTTGCGATTTGTTCGCTCCTTGACCGACAAACCCGTCAAGGTGACGCTTCCCGGACCGTATTTGCTGACACGGGCGATGTGGGTGACGGCTCATACTCAGAACGTCTACGGTGACAAACCGGTGATGGCCGACGATGTTGTGCGGATTCTCCGTGAAGAATTGGAAGACCTCGCGGCTGAGAACGTCGACTTCGTTCAATTCGATGAACCTGTACTTACAGAAGTCGTCCACAGTATCGACAACAAACGCCGCACGTTCATGTGAGCGACCCTTGCAACTCGCCGTGATGCGGGTGCCGAAATGGATTATGCTGCTGAGCTGCTGAACCGCGTCGTCGCGGGCTATGCGGATCGGATGCGGATCGGGTTGCACGTCTGTCGTGGGAATTGGTCCAAACGAGAAGACGTGCTGATCACCGGCGATTATCAACCGCTGGTTGCCTGTTTCCAAAAGATGAATGTCCGGCAGTTCGTGCTCGAGTACGCCACGCCTCGCTCTGGTGAACTCGAAGTGGTTGGACGCCGCATGTCTGATCGAGAAATCGGTCTGGGTTGCGTCAATCCCCGAACCGACTTCGCGGAACCGGCAACGGAGATTGTGGCCCGCTGCCAGGAGGCACTCGAATACTGGCGGCCCGAACAAATTTTCTTGAACCCTGACTGCGGCTTCGGATGCTTTGCCAATCGATGCGTCAACGTGGAACAAGTCGCGTTTGAAAAATTATGTATGATGGTCGAGGCCGCCCAAATCATGCGGACACGTCTCGGTTAAGTGCGTGTGAAGAGTCCAGATATGAAGCAAACGGTGTCTCAATCACGAAGCATCATCGACCGGGACGAAGGAACTTAATTTTGCCAATTAAACCTATGAAAAGAATTCGATTTTTGCTCTTGTTGATTATCGTATTGCTACCCTTTGCGAAAGCTTGGGGGCAGACGTTAGATGCTGAGTTGCAACGGGAGTCGTCGGCGGCACTGGCTGCGGCGGCACGGGAGTTAGGGGATCCGACCCGCGGTGCGATCGTGTTTCATCAACCAAGCCTCGCGTGCAGCAAATGCCACGTGGTCAACAGTGAAGCTGCCTCGGCCCTGGGACCCAACCTAGCGACTCTGGGGGGCAATGTTACCGACGAGGGCTTAGTCGATTCAGTCCTGTATCCTTCCAAGGCGCTCACTCCGGGCTATGAGTCGATGTCCGTGTTGACGATTGATGGACGAATGATTTCGGCTTTGTTGGTGGAACAGACGCCGGAACATGTCGTGCTGCGTGATGTGGCTCGCGATGGTGAACTGCTGACGATCCCGGCTGACGATATCGATGAAATCAAACAGAACGAATTGTCGATCATGCCTGCTGGGCAGATGAACCAACTCGGCAGCCGCCAGCAGTTCTTGGATTTGATTCGCTACCTGATGGAAATTCGAGACGGAGGGCCACAGCGGGCTCAACAATTGCAACCCTCCCCTGCCCTACTGACCTTCGCGATCCCCGAATATGAAAATCATCTCGATCATCGCGGTTTGATTGGGACTTGGAATGAAGATTCCTTTCGACGGGGCGAAGCAATTTACCAACGCACTTGCGCCAATTGTCATGGTACCCACGACCAACCGGGCTCGCTTCCCACATCACTACGATTCGCTGACGGTCAATTCAAAAACGGCAGCGATCCGCTCGCGATGTATCGCACCTTGACCCACGGCTTTGGCCAGATGACGGCCCAGACCTGGATGGTCCCTTCGCAAAAATACGATGTGATCCATTACATCCGAGAGGCTTACCTCAAGACCCACAATTCCGCAGCGTACACCGTGGCCGACGAAAGCTATTTGGCCAAGCTGCCGGTAGGTGATACTTTTGGTCCTGAACCGAGCAACATCGAGGTTTGGTCGGCGATGGATTATGGCCCAAGCCTGATTCACACCTTCGAGATTCCAGGTTCGAGCCACAATTTTGCGTACAAGGGAATCGCGATTCGTTTGAATCCCGGAGCTGGCGGGGTGTCTCGCGGGGGGCATTGGATGGTTTTCGATACCGACACGCTTCGAGTCGCGGCTGGTTGGCATTCCGGCGGCGAAAGTTCCTCGCAGAATAATTTTATTGATTGGCGAGCGATTCAGTTTAATGGCGAGCATGGAGTTCACCCCACGATTGTCGGAGAAGTCGCCTTTGCGAATCCAACCGGTCCCGGTTGGGGCTGGCCGCAGGACGGTAGCTTTCAGGACAACCAACGGGTCGAAGGTCGCGACGGGCGACAATACGGTCCGCTACCCAAAAACTGGGGACAATTCCGTGGCATCTTTCATCACGATCAACAAGTGATTTTGTCCTATTCGATCGGAGACGTAGAGATTTTGGAATCTCCGCGCCTCTTGGTCCGCGATACTGGAACGCCCGTGATGTTGCGGACTTTTAATATCGGACCGCGAGATCAAGACCTCGTCTTGCAAGTCGCTCACCTTTCGACCGGCAATGCAGAACTAAGTTACATCTCCAAATCCAATCGAGCTTCCGTCATCGTGAATCGTCCAGGTGATGAGGGCGATAAAAAGGAGCAAGCAGGCACGGCGGAGGCATCTGAACACAGTACGGTAACTGCCGGTTTCGCCCCTGAGAATTTACCTGCCGAGTGGTTTGTTGAAGATGGCAATCTGCGATTGCGATTGCGAGGCGGAACAGAGCCGCTGAAATTCAGCGTATGGCTGCCGACATCAAGTTCGGGACTTCAGGCGACCAGTGCAATATCGGAGACTTTAAGTCCGGCACCAGACATCCCTGCGATTCCAGACGCAGCGTTGGATTTACAACCGCTCACGATGGGTGGTCCGCCTCGATGGCCACAAACGATGACGACACAGCTACAAACGGGTATTGCCAATGGCCCCTTTGCAGTCGACGTACTCACCGAACCGGAGACGAACCCTTGGTTGGCGTTGACGCGATTTACGGGCCTTGATTTCTTCGACGATGGACGGATTGCCGTTTGCTCGTGGGATGGCGATGTCTGGATCGCCAGCCCCAGGCGAGAAAATGAGCAAGAGTTACTCGATTGGCAAAGAATCGCTTCTGGCCTATTTCAGCCGTTAGGGCTGAAGATTGTCAACGGCAAGATTCATTTGACTTGTCGGGACCAACTTGTCGTTTTGCACGATTTGAATGGGAATGGCGAGATCGATTTTTATCAATGCCTGAACAACGATCATCAAGTTACCGAGCATTTTCATGAGTTCGCGATGGGGCTGCAAATCGACGACGATGGGAATTTTTACTACGCGAAATCGGGATGCCATGGCAAAGCCGCCGTGGTGCCGCACCATGGCACGCTGCTCAAGGTTTCCGCCGATGGTGCGCGAACCGAGATTTTAGCTAACGGTTTTCGGGCCGCTAATGGCGTTTGCCTGAACCCCGATGGTTCCTTCGTGGTAACAGACCAGGAAGGCTTTTGGAATCCGAAGAATCGGATCAACTGGGTAACGCTTTCAGAATCCGGTAGTCCCAATTTTTACGGCAATATGTTGGGCTATCACGATGTGAGTGATGCGGCCGATGAAGCGATGGTGCAACCCTTGTGTTGGATCACCAATGATTTTGATCGGTCTCCTGCAGAGTTGTTGTGGGTCGATAGTCCTGCTTGGGGATCGCTTCACGGATCGTTGCTCAATCTTTCCTATGGGTACGGCAAGGTT
The DNA here is from genome assembly GCA_019636375.1 of Pirellulaceae bacterium. Classification (GTDB taxonomy): domain Bacteria; phylum Planctomycetota; class Planctomycetia; order Pirellulales; family Pirellulaceae; genus BJ22. The sequence continues at coordinate 461,090 of JAHBXS010000002.1, forward strand.
TACCTTGTGCCTCACGAACAAGTCAATGGTCAAATGCAGGGGGGAATGATCGAGTTGCCATTGCCGATCTTTCCGACCGGAGTCATGCGTGGTCGTTTTCACCCTGCGGATGGGCAACTCTATTTGTGCGGCATGTTCGCTTGGGCAGGCAGTGCAACGCATCCCGGAGGAATGTACCGCGTTCGTCACACTGGTGAGCCCAGCGGAATGCCGATCGAGTTAAAGGCATACACCTGGGGAATCGAAATGCGTTTTGCCGAAGAGCTCGACCCTGATTCAGTGGCTGCACTTGAGAACTACGGCGTTGAAGCATGGGACCTAAAACGAACCGCCCGCTACGGATCGGACCATATCAATCAGCGGACTTGGTCGGTCAAATCGGCACGCTTACAGGGCGATGGCAAGGTCGTGCATTTGGAAATTCCAGACATCGCCCCGACTTGGGGGATGGAAATTGTGTATCGCCTGCGATCCGCCGCTGGCCGCCCGATCATCGGAAAAATTCACAACACGATTCACAATCTAAGAGCAACAACAGAATAAGAGTTGAGTTCCAAAGGGGCTCCCCTTTTCAGAAAAGGCAACAAAAATTCGCTTGCTCCGGCTTCAATTTGGATTTGCCAGAGCCGGTTCAGTTGAGGTACCAAAAAGGGAGTTGTACTTGTCCATGAGGATCAGGACTCGTTCTTGAAGGAAGCGATCTAGGAGATTGAAATAAGGGACGTTCAACGGGGAAATACTGTCCAGCCTCTCTAACTGTTCTCGGATTTGTGGCGAGAAATGATCGATACGAACATCGGAATTCTCTTGGATCGCGGTTTGCATCTCATCGTAAACACACGCGAGTCCCGCCCAACCTGCCGCCTGCGAAGGAGGATGTAGTTCGACTTCACTGAGTGTATGAAAGTACTTGAGGGCCTCCAGCAACTCCTTCTCACCTTTCGACTGCAGCAAAATCATGCCCAGGTTTTTCATCGCATAGTGGTGGTACTGGATCGTTTCGTAATCCGCATCGTTGGCTGGAGGGAAAAATTTCAGCACCGCTCGGTAGTCATCTGGGTTTCCGCTCCAGAATGCCGTTTGGTATTGTTCTCGAACGGTTGACTTCTTATTCGCGACAGATTGAACAGGAACGATTTCAGGAACGGGCTGAATATAGGCCAGCGCTAGACCACAGCCGATACTTACCGCGATGGTCAGCAAGAACGGGACCCAAAAACGAGCACTTTTCCAATACGAAGGCAGATGCCCTTTTAGAATCGACTGCAATTGTCGAGTTGCCTCAAGATGGCGTGTGGGAAGTGCTTGCTGTCCGTTCCAAGAAGTCTCCGCTAACTTTTGTGCGAGCGAATCCCAGTCGGCGTGATCATCGACCTTGATTTTTCGTAGCTCACGCAGCAAAGCAGTAGCCGATTGAATTCGATCTTCAGGCTTCTTCGCCATCATCTTATCGATCAGGCTACACAGTTCAGCCGGCAGGTCCGGACGATGGTTGGCCAAGGGTTCAGGAATTTTGTTGACGTGCTGCATGGCAACCGCCAGCGGCGTGTCACCTTCAAATGGTGGCTTGCCGGCCAGCATGTGATATGCGGTAACTCCCAACGAGTAAATATCAGTTCGATGATCTACCTCGCGTCCTTCGATTTGCTCGGGACTCATGTAGAGCGGAGTCCCCATCGCAATTCCAATTTGAGTCAACTCCGAAGTGCCACTACCATTTTGGATTCGGGCGAGACCAAAATCAGCGACTTTGATTTCGCCGTTGGTGGCGATCATGATATTTTCAGGTTTGATGTCGCGATGAATTACACCTTGCTCGGCAGCTTTTTGCAGAGCCAATCCAACTTGGCGGAGAACATTGAAGGCCATGATTGGTTCGAGAGCACCATGACGAGTCAAGTGCTGGCGGAGATTTCTACCAGCGATGTATTCCTGAGCAATGTAGTGCCAAGGGCCGGCCTGGCCAACTTCATAGACTTGGACGATGTTGGCCTGACTCAAAGAAGCAGCCGATTGAGCCTCACGCATGAATCGGTTAACGTAGTTCGGGTCACCGACAAAATCAGCCCGCATGATCTTCAAGGCCACCTTACGCTTGAGAGACGTTTGTTCGGCTAAAAAGACATGGGCCATCCCCCCGGCTCCCAAACGCCGCAGGATGATGTAATCCCCTATTTGCTGGCCGACAACCAGCTCATCGAGCGATGACTTAAGATTGGACTTAGATTCGCTCATAGAAAAAAAGATTGATTTTGATCGTGCAGAAAAATTGGCGTTAAAATAATCTCAGTTCGAAAGACCCAAAGAGTGAATTTCACTTTGATTGATCGGAACGTGTGTCACCACGGGACGGACGTTTTTATCAGTCGCTACACTATGGAGTTTACCCCAAGAAATCCAGATTAGATTCCAGTCGTCGGACTCGGAACCCCGAAAATCGCGAGAATGTTGAGGTCCTGGAAAAATGCTTGCAAGCCCTCGGCCGCGAACCCCTGCTAGAATTGTCGCACCCAACGGCAGATCACCGCCCCCAAAACCAAAAAGTTAACAGTTTTTCTCCGATTTTAGTCGTTTTTGGTCGGAGAATTTGAGTAATTTGAATCATTGGCGACTCGACGTTGACCACTCACCTGTCTTGGAGTCCGTTGAAGCTCCACGGTGCAAAGCGGTCAGCTATGCATTCTAGGAAGCGGTTCGCCTCGATGGATAATCTCGGCTTCAAGTGCAGAAAGCTCCTCCAAGCGTTCCTTGACCTGTTCATCGCTGCCGAACGTCTTCGCCATCCGAACATAGGTCGTGTGGTGTCGGGCCTCCGATTCGAACAGGCTACCGTAGAATTCGGCAAGCTCTTGATCCTGCACATGGTCACGCAGCAACGCAAATCGTTCGCATGAGCGGGCCTCAATCAGGCTTGCGATAAGAAATCGATCCACGGCACGATAGGGCTCAAACTTACGTACAAGGTCGTTAAGTTGACGGCCATAACCTCCAGCCTGTTGACGGCCGAACCGAATCCGGCGTTTTTCGAGCAATTTAAGGACTTGTTGAAAGTGATCGAGTTCTTCATTGACGATAACGACGAGCTCATCAACTAATTCTGGGTGATCGACGTAGGCCATGATTAAATTCATCGCGCAGGCGGCAGCCTTCTTTTCACAATGGGCGTGATCGATCAAAATTTCAGGGAGATGATCCGAAACTTGTTGCAGCCAACGTTCCCGTGATGTTGATTGAAGGTTTAACATATTGAATATTGAGAAATCATGAATTCGGGATGCGAGCGGGGCCGATCCCAGTTGCTATCGCCTATTATCATCGCTTGGCTAGGCATTTCAACCGGGTCGAGTATTCCGCAAGTCAGGACCGCTGGAAAAAAAGCAAGGAACTATTTGTGTTTGGGCGAAAAAAAAATTGGGAAGACACCTACGACGAAGCGTATAGCGACCGTCCAGAACGGGTTCGCGCCGAGCAGCCAAAACTGTGGATCCACTTGACGTTTTTAGCCGTCTTGGCCGTGATTTTTGTGGGGGCGGTTTGGGCGGTGGCCGGATGGCGAATGGCTGAAAGGACATTGCAGGCCCTGACAGCTCCGCTCGGTTTGGTCTGGCTTATTCTTTTGATGCAGCTCTATTTTTTAGCCATTTATCGTCACGGCAAAACATTCCTGGTGACCGTTGGGTTGTTCGCGTTGGTCACATTGAGTGGCAATGAATTCGTCAAGCGTTTTTTGGTAAGTTCACTTGAGTCGGAATATTTGGCCCAACCGCCCCTTAAAGAACCCGTTGAAGTTTTGGTCGTTTTGGGAGGAGCAACTGGCACAAAACCCAACGGCGAAACCCAAGTCACTCGCGCTGGCGAACGAATCGTAACAACGGTCCGCCTTCATCGTGACGGAAAATGCAAACAGATCATTGTCACGGGAACAAAAGTCGAATTACTTGACGAAAATGATCATCATCCTTGCGAAGAGGCCCAAACATTGTTGCTCGATTTAGGCATTCCCGCCGAGACGATTACGATGTTGCGGGGAATCAACACACGCGAGGAAGCCGAGTCGTTCGCCGTTTGGCATGATCGTCAGTCGTTTAGCACAGACACTCGAATCGGTTTGGTAACATCCGCTTGGCATTTGCGGCGAGCGATCTCACAATTCGAAAGACATGGAATCAAGGTTATCCCAATCGCTGCAGATAGTCTCACGACGCGCCCGCGCCCGACACCGACGATGCTGTTGCCCAGCGCCGAGAATTTGGAAATCGTGACACTGATGCTTCGCGAGCATCTCGGTCGTTTGGTTGGCCGATAAGGCGTCACCGAAAATCTTTTTAGGAAATAGGAACCGAATCAATGGAATCCCCGAAGTCTGTTTGCTCTCAAGAAGAATTGGTTTCCGAAATTCGGGCCATGGCCCCTTGGCACCACGACATTGCCTTGACGCCTGATTTGTCGACCGGAAGAGTCTTCTCAGAGACAGGGCGGCTGTTGCCGCCTGAAAACCAAGGAGTGAGCCTGATTAGCCCGCGAGAAAAGTTTTTGCGACGCTTGCAGGAACTGTACCCAGCCGGAATGTCGGGTAAAAGTTTTTTGGATTGCGCCTGTAATGCAGGCGGGTATTGTTTTTGGGCTCGTGAGCAAGATGTCGCTCGGGCCGTTGGATTTGACGTGCGAAAACACTGGATCGATCAAGCGAAATTTGTCTTACAGCATCGCCAAGTCGCACCGGTTGATAACATCGAATTTCACGAAATGGATTTGTATGATCTGCCGCAGCGAAATTGGGAGCCCTTTGATTTGGTTTATTTTTCTGGGATTTTTTATCATCTTCCCGACCCAATCACCGGCCTGAAGATCGCCGCAGATTTGACCCGCGATGTTTTGGTTTTGAACACCTCGATGGACAACTCCGGAGTAGAAACGTTGGGGTTGAAATTATCGATTGAGGGGACCGAGCCATTGATGTCGGGGGTGCATGAGTTGGCTTGGCTGCCGAACAACCCGGAAACGCTCTATGCCATTCTGCGATGGATGGGATTTCGCGAAATGGTCTTGGCCGCCGATCAAACGAATCCGACGAGTTTGCGACGCCGCGTCGAAATTTATGCGGCTCGGGAACCCGGGCGCCTCGACGGCATCAAAACCGATTTGAAAACTTGAAACCGTTCAAAGAAGCAACCTTACGATCTGACCACAACATTCATCCAAAAAACGGTAAGTTATTGTTTTGCAATGCCTAAATTCGCCACACGATGTATGTTCGCCGAGTGACGAGACCCTCAGATCAACACGCCGATCAAGCCACCGGGCATCGGTCCGAACTTGTGATTCAAGGCCAGCATCACATCAACGCAAAATGAAGCCTTCGGATTTTTGGTTCAGCTCAGCGGCCGGAAAGCTCAAATCCAACCCCACCGCAAACATTCCTGCCCATTGAACCTGAGCTGCACTATTTGCGAGCTTGATTGCCCCTCTGCGATCAATGAATCGCCAGTTTCCACGCGGAATCCGCCAGTCTTTCAAAAGATGGGTGGCACAAATTTCGTCCTTTTTCCACCTCTACCTCCCGGCGGAGGCCAATAGGGAATTGCAAATGGCGAATTGAGAAACGGAGGAAGATATCGCCCGCCTCAAAGCCAGCTTCCCAACTCCCCGCCACGCAGTCGAGTATATTATGGAGACGTTCCCTATCGTTAAACGCGAAGACATTGCTCGCACGGAAGTCCAAGACGCTCAGGGCAACATCACCCAAGAAGGCCGCTACATCACAAAAGACACCATCCTGGAAATCTACGACACCATGCAAACCGCCATCCGCACCAACCACCCCTACCAAACCCGCCTCGATCCACCACCCGGCCCCCCCACCGACGCAAATGGCAACTTCATCCCGATGGCGGAGTGGAGCTTTGGCAACTGGCCATCACACATTCATTCATTCACCACGTGAGGTAACGACATCATGACGGATAGACATGATAAGAAAGTGTCGACTGAGAGCCTCAAAGATACCATACGCCGTTGGGAAACGGTGACCTCTCAAATTAACGCGGATCGCCCTATCCAGACGTTGGAGCAAGACTTGCTGGAGCGGGGTACGTTCTGTTTCTCGCTCGCCAATGCAATCAGGGAATGGCGCGGCGAAGAGAGCCTTGTAATTGGTTTGTACGGGCCGTGGGGTAGCGGCAAGTCATCCGTCAAGAACATGGTGGTATCGCTGCTTGAAAAGAGCGAACCGAAGATTCCTGTTGTTGAATTCAACCCTTGGTCATGGTCGGGTGAAGACCGCTTGGCGTCCGCATTCTTTGATGAACTTGGTGCAGCACTCCCTGCACTCGGCCATGGAGCCGACAGCGAGGCACTCGCCAAGAAGTGGAAGGCATACGCAACCCGCATGACCCTGGGCGGAACTGCCCTCGGGCACCTGAAGACAGCGTCGGAAGTCGCTGGTATCCCCTGGGTGCCGATGATTCTCGGCACACTCTCTGCGACGGCTGATTCTGCTTCAAAGCTCGCGGCGCAAGCCTCGAAAGCACACGAGGCAACTGACGACACTCCTGCTCAGAAGCTAAAGGAATAGCTATCTGAGGAATTACAGAAGCTGAAAACGCCAGTGCTTGTGGTCATGGATGACATTGACCGACTGACGACAGAGGAGGTAAGGCTCCTGTTTCGTATTGTGAAAGCAAATGCCGATTTCCCCAATCTCGTGTTTGTGATGCTCTTTGACCGAGAAGTCGTGGAGAGGTCGCTGGAGGGACACGTCGGTAGCAGCGGTCGCGACTACATGGACAAGATTATTCAGGCAGGCTTTGATATTCCCCGCCCTGACCAAGAGTCGCTGGACAACGTGTTGTTTGAGGGACTCGATGCGATTATCGGTTCCGACCCAGGACGAATGAAATTCAGTTCAGACCGATGGCAGCAAGTCTATCGGGACGGTCTGAGACCATTTTTCGGGACGCTACGCGATGTTCGAAGATTCCTATCGAGCCTTGCCTTTCACGTTGGCCTCTTCTTCAAAGAGAATCAACTCGAAGTCAATATTATTGACCTAATTGGAATCGAAGCACTGCGAGTTTTCGAGCCGAACCTTCATCGCGAATTGGCAGAGAACTCCGATTTGGTGTTCGGCGACCAACGTTTCGGGTTCAACAACAGAAACGAAGAGAGAGACGCACAGAAAAAAGTATTTGATGAGTGGCTTTCAGGTGCAGGCGCCGAACATCGTAGCGCCGTCGAGGAGCTTTTTCGTTGTTTGTTTCCTCAGATTGAATGGCTCTTAAACAACTACGCGCATGGCATGGGTTTTGAGCCTCGCTGGCTTCGCGACTTGCGAGTATGCCACTCTCAGGTTTTTGACCGCTACTTCTCATTACTAATCCCTGAAGGCGAAATCTCGCAGGCATTTATGGTTAAACTGCTGGCTGCCACGAACAATCGAACTGCCTTTCGCGAATTACTCCTCGGGCTCGGTTCGCCAGACAAAATTTCTGCGGCCCTGAATCGTTTTGAAGTCTATGCAGAGCAGGTGGACGTCAGAAACGCAAAAGAAATTGTGCATGGACTATTTGATGTGGGTGAAACGCTGCCTCATGAGAGGGCACATCCGTTCAGTGGCTCAGCCGACGTTTATGCCTGCCGGATAATCAACGAAATTCTGCGCAAAGAGGAGGACATTTCCATTCGCACTGCGGTTGCTATGGAGTGCTTGGAAGAGACTTCAGCTTTGTGGTTTCCTTGTCGATTCGTCGCATTGGAAGAACCGACTAAAGACGCACCCCCAAGTCCGCATCGAGATGTCTTCGACGAAGCCGGAATCAGGCGTGCGATTGATTGTGTTGCGAATAAGATTCGCGAGGCTGCCAGAACAAATGCAATCGTCGGCGAGCGTCTCTCCTTCTATCTGTGGCGTTGGAAGGATTGGGCAGGTGTAACTGAGCCTCGGGAATGGGTGACTCAATATGTTCAGGCAGAAGGCAATGCATTGGCATTCATTGTTGCCATGACGCATGAAGTGCAAGTGTCGAGCGGCAGAGGCTCCAGCAGATACATGGAACTAGACATGAAGAACATCGACACATTTGTGGACGCGGCATTGCTGGAGGAGAAGTTGTCACCCTACTTGGGAGAAGTTATCGCTCTAGAGTATCAGGCACAAGTTGAAGAGCATGGTGAGGTAATCGAAGCTGCGAAGAGGGCTTTTAGCAATCGAACACAGCCGGAAGACAGTGGGCAGTCTGCGGAAATCGAAAGCCAAGATGAATAGCATTGAATCAGAACTCAGCAAAGCATCGCGACGGCGTCCTGGCCAGCTTGGGGCGGAGTGAGAAATCAAAGGGGAGAAATCAAAGGGAGAAATCAAAGGGGTCAGGACTCATTGTTTTCGGGAGAAATCAAAGGGGTCAGGACTCATTGTTTTCGTTTTCGGGATCAAAATGGACGCGGGGACGACCTCGGGGGCGCAGTGATGGAGAAATCAAAGGGGTCAGAGAAATCAAAGGGGTCACAGAGAAATCAAAGGGGTCAGGGCTAATTGTTTTTATTTTCGGGATCAAAATGGACGCGGGGACGACCGCGTGGACGCAGTGATGATTCCAGGTTCAATCGTTTTGCTGTTGATTCTATCCAACGGTCATCTCCAAAGGGACTGCCACGCTGTGCAGAAGTGCGAATGGCCTGGAGTTCGGCGTCAGTCAATGCTTGATTCACACGCTCAACCCATTTGGGTGAACGAGATATCGGCCAAGCTGTCAATAGTTTCGGTTCCGGTTCGGGCCGCTGAAGCCAGCGAAACAACGATCCCCACCGCCAAGCCTCAGCACGGTTAGTTAATCCAGCACGCAAAGCGTTTCTTTCAACATAGCGGCAAACCGTCAAAAAGTGTTCATCGTCCTGAATTGGAAAACTTTTGAATCGCCCTTGATAGACGTGCCCTTGACCCGAAGTGTGGTAATGGGCGTGATAACGCATGGTGTGAGTCGCCGTGACCCACCGCAAGAAATCGCTCATCGCTCCATCACGGTTGGGCCTCAGAACCAAATGCCAATGATTGGTGAAGAAACGGGGACACAGGTCCCTTTTCTTTTCCCATCTAAAAGCGTCGTATATCCCGATTGAGAACATGATAAACCATTAAACCAGACGCGAAGCGTTCTAGGTATCCAAGCACCCTGCGCGCTCGCTCAACGCTCGTCAAGAACTGGAAACTGGACTTGCCCCCGTTTCTGCCTCTGCCCCCGTTTCTGCCTCGTGTCTCGTGGGAAGTCACCAAGCCGTTATTAGAAACTCGGTCGAAATCTTTGTGTCTTGGCGACTTTTCGCGCACCCTTACGGCACTACGGTTTTATCTTTTACCCAACATCTTTTACCAAATTTTTTCGCGTTGCTTTCAATTCGGTGGGGACTCGTGATTGTGGCGTAGCATTCGGGGCATGAGTGCGTTTTTGAATGTCTTCGGCTGAGAGGTTTTTGATTGCGGTAGTATGACGTGGGCTGAAATCGGTCGATTCCTCGGTTCGTTCCTAGCAAGGGTCAGGAGGGGGCGTTTTTATTGGTAAAAGATGATGGGTAAAAGATGTTGCGCGTGGCTTGTTGTCGTTTTGACTGAGGAAAACGTCTGTGAAAATTCATTAACGGTCGCGAAGACGACGTGCGTTAAGGCTTTCGATTTGTGGAATTGGGGCGGAGTTGGCGCGGCGTTGGATGAAGCGAGAAACCTAACCAACCGCCGGACGAGCCGGACGGGATTCTCTTTGAGGGATTGGGGCGAGGTTGGATGTAGCGAGAAACCTAAAAATCCGCCGAACAGGTCGGCGGGATTGTGGAATTTTAAAGCCCCCCAATTTCTCGCGCATCTGGGAGTTCCCTCATTTTTTACCCAACATCTTTTACCAAATTCGTCGCGGTCTTGGAATTTGTTCGATTTTCCCGAAATCGGCGAAAGGTTGGAGTCCACGCTTTAGCGTGTCGCACGTAGACGATTTAGAATTTCCGGCGTTCGGCACGCTAAAGCGTGTACTCCAACGATCTCGTGAACGGTTACTGAAAAATTAACAAGCGTCAGCTAACACCGGCTTCCGTCATCTAGCGATTGTCCTCAAACAAGCGAGGAAGCGACCTCGTCTTTTGTCATCCGCTCGATCCACGGGTCCATGTCGTCGAAGATCGCACCGGGATTTCCCTCGAATACTTTGCCGACCAACAGGTTCGTGAGATTTTCGCGATGATGCGGGTACTCGCGTACGAAGTCACCGAAGCTAAATGGCTTCGTGTAAAAGGCACGGACCAATTTCAAAATCCACTTGACCCCGCCGTTGTATTGCGGCACCCAACTGCCAAGTCGCTCGGCAGATAAATCATTGGCCGCTAATCCTTGGCAAATCGCCTCACCAGCCATCACCCCGCTCTTCAACGCCAAAAACACTCCCGACGAGTAGATAGGGTCAATGAATCCACCGGCGTCACCGACCAAGACCCAGCCGGGCCCGGCCTGCTGAGTGCAGCGATACGAAAACTCTTTGGCAACGTGATAGCGACTGACGCACTCGGCATCGATCAGGCGGCGTTTGAGCCCTGGGCAATTCGCGAGTTCTTGGCGAAAAGTGTTTTCGGGCGAGCCGCCCCGCTTGAGGATAAAGTCGTTGTCACCGACGAGGCCGACACTTACCGTTCCATCCGACAACGGAATGTACCAAAACCAAGCGTCTTTCGTATTGGTATGGAGAATGCAAGTGACCTCTGGATTAGTACCTCCGTTTCGACGAGCACCTTTGAAGTAGCTCCAAATTGCCGACTTTTTTAAATCCATGTAGTTGTCTTTGAGACCAAGGCGATTGGCCAAAACGGCTTGTTGTCCGGAACCATCGACGACAACTCGCGCCGAGACTTCGATTTCTTTGCCCTTATCGGTCTCGGACTTTAGGATCACTTTGTGCGGAGATTGTTTGCGAATTTCTACATCCAAGACACGGGTTTCACCTAAGATCGTCGCCCCACGATTAAAGGCTGTGTCAACGAGCATTTGATCAAAATCGGCTCGTTGCACATGCCAAGTCATCGCAGACTCATGATCGTCGAAATCGGAGAAGATGAATGGCTGTGTTTCCTTGTCATCGGAGGTCACGAATTGAACACCATTTTTCCTCGTGAACCCGATTCGGTCTAATTCGTGTAGAACTCCCAAGCGTTCAAAGGCCCAATACGTCTCAGGCATCAGCGACTCGCCGACGTGAAAACGTGGAAACTTTTCACGCTCGACGATCAGCGTCGAATAACCTTGTTCGGCCACCAAACAAGCGGTTGCGGAACCGGCTGGACCGCCCCCGATTACCACGCAGTCATAATTTCTTTTTGACAACATACGTTCAACTCTTCACTTAAACTGAATTTTCAAGGGCTGTTCAATTCAAAATCCAGCCAGGTTTTCTCCAATGATTGTTCGCCATCAATGTGGCTCCACTCATCCCGCCTGGCTCGAAAACAAATTGCCGCGAGGAGTCCCATTTAAAAAATTGTAGACCTGAGTCAGTATCGTTCAATCTGCAATCGAAATTGCATGATAACCAAATTTAGCCCTAAAACCCACGTTTGATCTCTCGATGCGACGTTTTGAGGCTGGAAAAATGCGTCTTAATCCGCCACAATTGTGGTTTGGAGACGGAACTTTTGAAGCTTTCGTCGATCCGACTTTTCTTGAAATGAGGAATATCTCGTGCAATTTCGTGGTTGGTTTCCGAATTCGGTTTGGAATTATTTCCTGGTGGTCGCTGCAGTATGGATGGTGGCTGAATTTGGTCCGAGTCGCGCTTCGTGCGGCTTATTCGCTAGCGGTTGCGTTGCCCAGCAAGACACCGACCAAAACAAAGTGGACGAGTCTCGATTCATCAGCGACATCTACCAACTGACCTACGCCGGAAAACGTTCTGGAGAAGGCTACTACAGTGCCGATGGGAAGCGGATGATTTTCCAAGCCGAAATCGAGCCCGACAACCCGTTCTACCAAATGTATGTGATGGACCTGGAAAGCGGAGGAACCGAGCGGGTTTCACCGGGTCACGGCAAAACGACTTGTGGATGGTTTCACCCCAAAGGTCGCAAAGTCATTTTTAGTTCGACCCAAAACGATCCACTGGCGAAAGAAAAACAACGCCAAGAAATCGAGTTTCGAGAGTCTGGCCAAACGCGGCGATACTCTTGGGACTATGACGAAACCTACGACATTATCGAATATGATCTGGACTCAAAAACCTATCGCTCCTTAACGACTGAATTAGGCTACGACGCGGAGGGCTGTTATTCATCAAACGGTCAACAAATTGTTTTTGCCTCGAATCGCCGTGGCTTTGCCGATGACCTAGACGAAGCGTCGAAGAAAATTTTTGAAATGGACAAAACACTGTTCATGGACATCTATGTGATGGACGCGGATGGTTCAAACGTTCGGCAGGTGACCAATGTTCGCGGCTATGATGGAGGTTGTTTTTTCTCACCCGACGGCAAGAAAATCGTTTGGCGACGCTTCGCCGAGGGAAGTCGCGTTGGTGAAGTTTTCACCATGAATGCCGACGGCAGCGATGTAAAGCAAATCACCCAATTGCGAGCGACATCGTTTGCGCCGATTTTTCATCCGAGCGGCAAATACATGTTGTTTTGCTCAAATGCCGTTCAAGACACCATTTTTGACTTGTATTTGGTGGATGCCGAAGGAAACTCGCCGCCAATCAAAGTGACCAACTCGAACAAATTCGAAGGCTTTCCCTGCTGGCATCCCAACGGCGAAGAGATTTCTTGGACATCCAATCGTGGTGCTGATGGCCTTTCGCAAATTTATGTCGGCAAATGGAACCATGAATTTGCGCTGAAGATTTTAGGAATCGACCGTGTAGATGGAGTGTCAAACGACGTCGATATGTCCTCAGCGTTGGAGCAGGCCCAATCTACGATTCAGGCCAATAGTCCAGACTATTCGGCAGCCGACCTGCGACGACACGTGGACTATTTGTGTGACGAGCGATTGGCGGGCAGGATGACTGGCAGTCAGGGGGAGCGTCTCGCGACCGCTTACGTGGCAACCTACCTAGAGAGTCTGGGACTGGAGCCTGCCGGAGACGACGGTGGTTGGTATCAAAAGTTTTCGTTTCAAGCGGGAGCAAAATTAGGCCCATCAAACGTTTTGCGAGCTGGTGACGAAACACTGGAATTAGACCGCGATTGGCGACCACTTGCGTTTTCGAAAAGTGGCTCGCTGGCCTCCGCAGAAGTCGTCTTCGCCGGATACGGACTGGTCGTGCCCGCAGAAAACGGCGAAACCGGATACGACTCCTTTGCGGGTCTGGATGTCAACGGGAAATGGGTGTTGGTTCTCCGGTATTATCCCGAAGACGTTCGCGATGAACTGCGACAAGCGTTTCGATTCCGTTCCGACTTGCGAAAGAAGGCGATGGAAATTCGTGAACGCGGAGCAGTTGGGATGATCGTTGTAAATGGCCCCAAAGCCGCCGCACGGGATTCGCTAGTGCCGCTGGAGAATCGAGGTGCGGTTGCAGGAACGAGCTTGGCGGCAGTGAGCATCACCAATGAGGTTGCCGAGCGCTGGCTCCAAAGCGCTGGACATAGTTTAAGGGATATTCAAACCCGGCTTGATGAGGGAGAGATTGTTTCTGGTTTCGCGTTTGATCGACTCAAGGTCGCCGCTCATCTGGAAGTCGAACAAGTCGTCGGCACAGGTCGAAATGTCATTGGAAGATTAAAAGCCTCAGAGAATCCCGCAAATCAAGCGGTAATTATCGGTGCTCATATCGACCATTTAGGAACCGGCGGAACTGGGAGCTCACTGGCACGCGACCAAGAAGTCGGCGGAATTCACTTTGGTGCCGACGACAATGCTTCGGGCGTCGCGGCTATGCTGGAAATCGCCCAAGCAATGGCACACGGAAAACAATCGGGCACTTTAGCCTTGAAACGAGACGTTCTGTTTGCAGCCTGGAGTGGTGAAGAACTGGGACTCGTGGGCTCACAACATTTCGTAGATCAATTTGCGAATGGTCTTAACGTGGGGGCCGAGTCGGAAAATGGAAAAACAAAAATTTATCCGCATATCTTTGCTTGTTTAAATATGGACATGGTGGGGCGCTATCGAGACGCCTTGATCTTACAGGGAATCGGCTCGTCAGATTATTGGAAACGGGCTGCTCAGAAAAATGTGGTGACGCGATTGACGTTGAGATTGAGCGATAACACGTCGTTGCCCACGGATGCGACGCCGTTTTATCAAGCTGGAGTTCCAATTCTCTCGGCGTTCACCGGGTCTCACGACGAGTACCACACTCCTCGCGATATATCGGCGTTGTTGAACTACGATGCACTTGCCAAAATCGCTCGGCTTATGGGCTTGATTGCGGAAACACTGGCTACCGGAGAGGAAATTCCGGATTATAAAGAACATCGATCTTCGGTACCCGAAACGCCCCGCTCAAGTGTTCGGGCTTATGTCGGAACCAAACCAGACTATGCGGGAGATGTCGTCGGGGTTCTTTTGTCGGGGGTCAATCCTGACAGTCCAGCGGAAAAGGCGGGCTTGCGCGAGGGTGACATCATCGTGGGGCTTGGCGGGCGGGATATCGAAAACATCTACGATTACGTCCACGCCTTGGATGGTCTCAAGCCTGGCGAGCCAACGAAAATTGTCATCCGCCGCGGAGAAGAACTTCTGGAATTGGAGATCACACCAACCCGTCGATAGAAGTTCGACTTTTCCGAATAACTAAACCTAAATGGTTGTAGTTTCCCTGCGGACTTTGCCGATACTGACGATGAGGCGGGCTGCATCCGCCTAGGTCGATTCAAATGGGGAACATCGGATGTTTTTCGCTAAATGGTCGCTGGGTGTAATCGGATGTTGTTTAATTTTGGCGCCCAGCCTTGGCATGGCTCAAGGGATTATTTTCCCTTGGTCGGGTCCGGTTAGTCGTTCGATGGGCGGTGCGACCACTGCAACAGCGATTGATCCCGTATCGACGACATATTGGAACCCAGCCGCTATGGCGGACTTCCAAGGAAACGCGTTGGGCTTTGGGGTCGACGTGTTGTTTCCGCAAATTAGAACAAGTTCAAGTGCGTTTGGTTTGTCGGACACAACCGATGGAGAATCCGGAGCGATTCCTCTGCCCTACGTCGGTTGGATTCAGGAGACCGCTAACGCAGATATCAAGTTTGGTTTGAGCGTCGCTGCAGTTGGGGGTGCCAAAGCCAACTATCCGGCATCGGCGTCGAATCCGATCTTTTTTCCACAAAGCAACTCGATTTTCCTTCCTGGCGGTTTAGGGCGGGTAAGCACGGCGGCCCAGTTCATGCAAATCATGCCGTCATTGAGTTTTGCACTCACCGACCGTTGGGCGATTGCCGTCGCACCGACCGTGACTCTCGGCCAATTGGAAGTTGAACCGTTTCTATTAGCAGGACCAGACGATGCGGATGGTAGTGGAATGCCTCGCTACTCATCGGGGGCTGGTTCGAGAATGCAATGGGGAGGTGGATTCCAAATTTCATCCTATTTCAAAGCCAACGCTGACCTCAGTTTTGGTGCCACCTATCGCAGTCGGCAATGGATGGAAACATTTCAATTGTTTGGTACCGATGAATTAGGGTTCCCTCGTGCCTTGACAGCGGACTTTGATTTGCCGGAAATGCTTTCGGTTGGGATGGCCTATCAGGGTTTTCAACGAACGGTCCTTGCCGTGGACGCTCGATACGTCGGCAATTCAGGGACTGCTGGCTGGGGCGGAAGCGGGTTTAATCCGGACGGTTCTCTGGTTGGCCTCGGATACGGTGACCAGTACATGGTGGGTGTTGGGGTTCGTCGTCGCATGAGTGAGCGATTCTCAATGTCGGGAGGATATACGTTTACATCTTCTCCGTTATCGAGTAGTGAGGCGACGATAGGCGTCATGGCTCCTTTGCACTACCAACACGTGTATGGCTTAGGGGGAACGCTACATTTGTCCGCCAATACAGATTTCAATGTAGCCTATACCTATTCACCAACAAGTGAATTGAGTGGCCCGATCTTGACGCCGATGGGTGCCTTGCCAGGGTCAAACGTTACAACCGAACTGAGTGTACATGCGGCGAGTTTCGGCGTTTCGGTGCGCTATTAAGACCTGATGAGATCCTTTGACTAATCTATTCGATTGCCTTTAATTGTCTTGTTCGTGACCAATGAATTGGGATAGCTTTTCAAGCGAAACGAGCATTTGCTCATAATCGCGAGCTTTGGTTGCGTCTTCGAGTTCTTTGGCGATGACACTCATCGTTGGAAGGCCGACAGTGCCCCCGGTTCCCTTGATCCAGTGAGCCTTTGAAGCGACCTCCTCGAACTTCATTTCATGGGTTAAATCACTTAATTTGGTGAATTGATCGTTAACCTGTTTTACGAAATCCTCCGCGAATGAGCGGAAAATTTCGTCTTCCGGTAGTTCCTCAGTCCAAATAGGAAGTGCTTCGTTGTTTGGGTTTCGTTGCAGGGATGCACCTTCTCCAATTTTGACGGGGGATTCTAATCCAGCAATTGTGTCTAATTTTGGTGATAACGATTCGATATCTGTACCATGTAGTTCTCCGAGCTTGGCAAAGAGTCTGTTCATATCGATTGGTTTGGAGAGGTAATCCGTGCAGCCAGCTTTTCGGCATTTCTCTTCGTCGCCAACCATCGTGTTTGCGGTCAACGCGATAATGGGCTTGGAGAATTGGAGTTGGCGAAGTTTTTTTGCCGCCGAATAGCCGTCCAGCACAGGCATTTGCATGTCTAACAGGACCAGGTCACAAACAAGATCTTGTTGGATCGCGTCAACCGCCTCCTGACCGTTGCAAAGAGTCGTTACTTCGGCACCGGCATCTTTCAGCATTAGATTGAGCAAATCGCGGTTGGTTTGAGCGTCGTCAACAACTAAAACCCTCAATCCACGCAAGTCAGCTTTGACGAAAATTGGTTTAGCTGATTGTGTATTCAAAGAATCAGATGCCGATTCATTGGTTGTCATTTCTATGTCCTGCAGATCCCCCGGATCAATTTGAACTGTAAACGTACTTCCTACCCCTGATTCGCTGGTGGCAGACAAATCCCCTCCTAGGGCCTGTGATAACCGTTTGCTAATGGCAAGACCTAAACCGGTTCCCCCATATTTTCGAGTGATCGTTGAATCCGCCTGAGAAAACGGTTTGAAGAGCCCAGCCAACTGCTCGGGAGTCATGCCAATCCCGCTGTCTCGAACTTCAAATTCCAACACCGGCCTGACGAGTCCCGACTCGATGGTCTTCTGGTTCAAGCGGGCGATAACCGCAACTTCACCAACAGATGTGAACTTGATTGCATTTCCAATGATGTTGATCAGAATCTGTTTCAATCTCGTGGGGTCGCTGGTGATATATGCAGGGATCGGGCCATCCAATTTTAACGTCAACTGAATCCCATTTTGTTCAGCGCGAACCGCCAGCAGCGAAAAGACTTCTTGGAGGAGAACCACTGGACTGCACTGAATTGCTTCGAGTTCCAATTTGTCCGCTTCAATTTTCGAGATATCGAGCAAGTCATTGATTAGTTGCAGCAGATGAGAACTGTTGCCCAGGATCGTTTCCAGCTTCTTTGACTGTTGGTCAGGATCGCGAACGGCTCCCCGCAGCAACAATTCGGTAAAGCCCATAATCGCGGCAATAGGCGTTCTAATTTCGTGACTAATGCGGGCCAGAAATTCGCTTTTTGTGGCGTTTGCTCGTTCGGCTTCGTCACGAGCCTGTTCAAGTTTCGTTTGAGTTGCCATGAGTTCCAAGGCCGTCTGCTCCAACTCGGACGATCGAGCTTCAATCGTCGCCGTACGCTCCTTGACGATTTGTTCCAGGCCGACGTTAAGTTCTTCCAACTGTCGAAATCCGTCGGCCTTTTCGAGGGCACCTCCCGCAGTAGCGGTAAGATAATCGGCAATCCTCAGTTCGTCGTCACCAAACAAACCGGTAAGAAATTCGTTAGCAACATAAAGGCAAGCGATGACGTTTCCGTACGCAACAATCGGGCTGCATAGGTAAGTACCATGCCGCCTAACGGCTACGTCAGCCTGCAAATAGCGTTCTGAGTCCCGAACAATCGTCTTCAATTCGGCAACTGCTTCTTCAATGATGTTTAGGTCAACATTCGCCTTGGAATCTTGGGAAAACCAATAATCTCCTTCCGGAGTTTGGCGCCGTTCGACGATCAGAATCCGTTGACCGCGAAGCAATTTTTTTGCCGCTGCAATGGTTTGGCTCAATATTTCATTCGGAGCATGACCGGAAATAATTTGCCGCCCTGCAACCAATAGATTATCGAAACGATCCAACATAGAAATCGATTCGACTTTCTCAACTCGCGCGACTGATTTTCGAAGTTCCCGCAAAGACTCTTGACCTTGCTCCAAAAGATCAGCGGCTTTTGGCCAGCCATATTCCCTGCCAATCAATCCATACAATTCTTGAGTCAGTGCGAGTTCGTAGGATGCATGATGCCGTTTGGCGACGGCCATACTCTGCAAAAGCTGTGCTTTGGCACCGCGTCCACGCCCCACGATTGCCAGTGCAGCGCCAAGTTCGCGGAGAGCATGAGGGAGGTCGTTTGTGAATCGACGTGAAATGCGGACAGCCCGTCTCGCGCTCTTTAACATTTTCACTTGCAACTCTTTGAGTTTTGCGGGAGATCTTGGCGGTTTCGTCTCAAGTTGCCGTCTGAGTGCGGTGGCGTGCCAAGCGTAGTTGGGCACGACATAGGCTTGAATGCAACCAGACTTCTCGGCAATTTTGATTGCCTCAGAAAACTTTTTTTCCGCAACTTGGTAGTTGCCTTGAAAATATAAGTAAATCCCGTGAGCAAGCAGCACCTGACAGTGCCCCTGCACGTCGTGGAATTCGCGATTGACCTCGGCTAACAGGAGTTCTTCTGGAATGTCCCCCACCGCAGCGCGAACCCAAACGTCAATGATATTTCCCGTCGATTGGTAATCGCCAATGGCTATTGCCGAATCGTAAGTTTGACGAGCAAGTTCAAGAGCGGCTTTTAAATCGCCCAATCTTAACAGTGAAGCTGCTTGTTGGTATTTGGCAATATGAACTTCCCAGGGATCACCGGTTTGGGTGAGTATTTCTGACGACCGTTCTGCCTGTTCGATGCATTTGTGGTAAAGCGACGAAGAGTAAAGCAAAATGCTGTGATAATTTCTTGATTGACCTTGCCCCCATTTATGTTCAAATTTTTCACGAATGGCGAGAGAACGCTGAACATATTTGATTCCGCGATTAAACCAAGGCAACAGACTCATTGCCGGTGCGTGCTCGGAGTAGGCTTGAGCCAATTCGAGCGTTGGAGAGTAAACCTCCGAAAGGTTCATGTGCCGCAAATGCGCCCACAGCGTGTAATATTTATCTCTTGTATACCAGAAGGCGTGGCCCACTCGGCTGTGCAGGCGCCAAATAAGCCGTTGCCGTTCTTTGGGTATTGTCTTTTTTCGCCCAACCAATAAATATGGAAACAGGGTGTGAATTGTTTGGACAATGAGTTCTTTGGTGAGATGAGCAAATAGACTCAATCGGTTTCCTGGAACACGATGCCCTAGATCATGCAAAGCTGACATGTACTTCTGCCCCGCCAGCTCTTTGTCACCGCGTTTAAAGGCCAAATTACCCAATTTCATTTTGATCCTTGCCAATTCCAACGGAGGCAAAGAGCTTTCAAGGGTCTTGTCGAGCCAGTGAGCGGACTCGTCATAACGGCCTGCCAACATCAGAACGTCGGCCATTTGAGAATAGACTTCATGACTTGTGATCGCGTCTGCATAGGGAAGCCCTAGCATGGCGATACGCAAAAACTCTTCGGCTTTTTCCAGCGATTGAAGACGTTGGGCTTGAGCAGTCGCCCTCAAGGCATACGCCAACGCCTGCGCATGGGATTCCGCCAAGTGATAGTGATAAGCCAAATCCGAGATATTCTCTGGATCGTTGTTTTCTAAATAGTGTGCGAATGCAAGGTGTAGTTCGCGACGTTTGGATGACGTGATCTCGGTTAAGAGCGACTCTTTAAGACGCTCATGGACAAAGAGATATTTGCCGTTAGTTAATTGCCACAATATTCGTTTGGACCGCGACCAAGCGAGACACTCTTCGACTCTCGATTTCGGCATTTGGCAGATTTCGGAAAGTTGTAGTTCATCAAACTCGTTGACTGAGATCGCCGCTACAAACAAAACTTGTTTTACTCGTAGAGGAACTTCAGACAAGCGGTTGACAAGTTCGCTAACAGAGTTTTCTGAAGTTTGGACGCTATTCAGCTTGCGGTTGTCGATTCGCCAATGGTTGCGTTCAAAAATGATCGCTTGATTTTCGATGAGGCCCTGAAGAATTGCCGTGGCCATAAAGGGGCTTCCGGCGGCAAGACGTTGGATGGCGGAAATCGCTGTTTCTGGAAGTTTGCCGCCGAGAGAGCCGATCAGGCCAGCGATTTCCTCATCGTTCATTTCGGCAAGATTGATGCACTGCTCGGTCTCGACATGTTCAAGAAAACCTAGATTTGCGTCCTCCTCGGTGCTTAGCGAAAAAATATAGATTGAGTTGTCGTGCAATGCTTCGCTCGCCTTGCCAATAACTGCCAGTGCTTGAGGATCCAAATTCTGACAATCGTCGATCCAGATCAGTGCCGGAACTCCAGGTTGTCCCAGGACTGACAAAAGTCGGATGATCGCATTTTCGACTTGAGTTCGGTTTAAGTCCTCTGGCGTTAACGCTCCACTCCATTCCCAGCCCATGCTTTGGGCCAATTCTGGAAACATGAGCGAAATTTCAGATCGAAATTCTATCAGCTTTTGACTCAAGTGATGAGAAAAACGTTCGCAAGTCTCTGCACGGCTTTTGACTTGCTCAACGATTCGCAGCAGCGGACTAAGAGGGGTCTCGCGAGAGTTTTTTACGGCAATGCTTCGATAAACCATCAACGGTTGCCGGGATACCAACCGAATTAGCTCTTCGACTAGTCTCGTTTTTCCAAATCCTGCGAGACCTGCAACCGCAACCGAATGCCCCTTCCCCTCGTTCCTGCATTCGATAACATGTTGCTGCAACTTGTCCAATTCGGGTTTCCGACCCACAAAGGAAGGCTCGGCAAGGGTTCCCCGAATATCATCTCGGCCAATCACAAAATCGTCGAGCGATTGTCCTTCTGTCAAAAGAAGCTGGAGTTGCCTCAAGTCGGACAACACGGCGCTGGCTTTTTGATATCGGCTACGCGGGTCCTTTTTTAGCAATCGCAAAATAATATCAACGAGTGAAATCGGTAGCCCAAGATCCGCTAAATAGATTTGGGGATCGACAGTCACATGTTGATAGAGAATTGAACTGACAGAATCACCTTGAAAGGGCTCTCTCCCCACAACAAGATGAAACAAAAGTATCCCCAACGAATACAAGTCCGAAGCCGGACCGATGGGAGCCTGAATCGCACCGGAAACTTCTGGAGATGAAAATCTCGCGTACTCTAAAGCCAAATCGTCGTTGGTTTGAGTTCGATCGCAATAGTCACCAGGGCCCGGGCAGGCAAAGCAGACTCGTTCCCCCATCAGAAAAACGTTGGAGGCCCGCACGTTTCTAGCGACACACCCCAGCTCATGGACCTTTTCCAAGGCGACGAGTACGTCACAGGCGATCGATAAGGCCCGTTTGACTCTTTGACTGGGAGACTGCCCAAGACCGATAATCTCGCTCAGGCGCCGACCAAAGACTTTTGGCTGCACAACATAGGCGTACGAGTCGGTGATACCAAATTCAAGCGGAGTCAAGAAGGAGGGGCACTCGATTTGCCCTAAAAGAAAAATTTCCTCCAAAAATGCTTCAATCTTTCTTGATCCGATTGCTGCCCGAGGCATCCACCGCAAAATGACCCGCAAATCTTCTTTCGCTCGAGAAATCTCGGTGACCTGCTCCGTATTGGGATGCTTGTTTGGATCACGCCCTAATTGCTCGGCCAAAGATGAATAATCGCCGCCAATCATTTCTTGAAGGTAGGCGTCAGGTTTGTAATGGAGCGTCATTGCTGATTGCAGGTTCTGTGATGGATCGCGATAAACGCAAGGCGCAAGGGGAAAAACTGCGCGGGAAAGTTTAGTTTTGCAGCGTATGAATGCGTCCAAAAAATCTGCCCAAACCTATTCATTTTGAGAATATTTAGCTTTTGAGCGGATTAATCCGGTCATGACACCAGATTGGGCACCATTGGCGAATTTTCTTTTCCAGAAAAAACGTTGCAAATGGGTTTTAGTGAGTTATTTTGGAGAGATGTTTGCCGCGTAACCAAATGCCTTTACGCCCAGCCACTTTTCCATTTATTCGCTGGCAAGATGTCAACAACTGATTCTTTTCTAAAAACCGAAATTTCTTGGGAAGATGACTACCGTGATCGGGTCAATCCCAGGTTGATTACGGAATTAATGCATCGCTGTGTTCCTGCAGTGCAGGCATGCAATTGGCAAGTGATTGCTGTTGAAGAGGGATACGCGGAAACCTTGTTACCCCTCAACCAGGCGACAACAAACCAGCACGGAACACACCAAGCGGCATTGATTTCTCTCAGTGCTGACTACACCGGTGGTATGGCGATTGTCTCGCTACTTCGCGGCGTTCCAATGGCCGGTATCCACAAATGCTCAACAAAAGAAGCGGCATCATTGTGGCTGGCCGCTATGAATGTCAAATACAAATCTCCCAGCACCGGTGACCTCATCGGTCGCTGCCGAATTAACGACATCAATCGTGACAAAATTTTGTCACGCTACTCCCAAGGTAAACGAGTCCTCGTAACGTTGCCTGTGATATTCGAATCAAACGGCGAAATCGTAGCGGAGGCAGAAATGACTTATTTTTGCCAACCCGCGATCCAATTGCTGGAGCCTGGTAAAAAAACGTCCACCCTTTTCAATCAAAAAATCAAAGCCTCCGCTCGGATGATTGCCGGGGTTCGAGCCAAGGCTTACTTCACTGAGAATGGTCGCAACTATCGCGTCGATTCGGCACACACGGAAATTGCCGCTGGTCCTCAAGGAGCCCTGTTGGCCGAAAAACTCAATCGAGCCTTGCCGCAGTTGGTGGAAATGGTCCAGGCAAGAACCCAACACGGCGAAGAACTCATTCGCGCGATCCCAAGACTACAACAGGTCGTCAATATGGGGGCCGGACTCGATATGCGTCCATTCCAACTCCAGTCCGCTTATCCAAACTTGACCCACTTCGATCTCGACCTCCCCGAAATGTTGCACGAGCGAGACCGAGTCGCGGCCCTCATTCCAAATTCTTCGAATGTCAACCGAATTTCGATTCCCGCAGATTTTCTCAACGATCAAGTCGACGAACTTTTGCTCAAAAACGGATTCGACCCAACACTCCCGACGGCGATCATCTTCGAGGGCTGCTCGATGTATTTTAGCTCAGAAATCAATCGACGAATGCTGACGGCAATGGGCAATTTGCTCCGACATCCCGATAGCCGACTGTGGGTCGACTTCGTTTCCGAGTCTGTCTTCAACGGTCAAACTCAAATCCCAGAAGTCCTCGAGTTTCTCGCCCGCATGGACGATTTAGGCGAAGCGTTCGTCTTCGGCTGCGATGATTCAGCGCGACTTAGTGCCGATTGCGGTATGCAGCTTGTTGAATCCCTCTCGGTGCGCGAGTTCTATAACCGCAAAGGCAAGCCCAGCCAAGACCCAGTCCTAGACCAGTACTCATTCAGTATTTTCAAACAAGCAGACGATCAATAGCCTGAAATCGTCCCCACGCGACATCTTCAAGTCTACCAAACCAAAGAACCCACGGCGCCGGGCGCAAAATCAACCGTTTACCAGCAAATCGCGGAGTTTCCGCCGCATGACCTTGTTACTCGCCGTGCGAGGAAGCGATTCGACCACGCGAACCTCGCGTGCTCGAAACAAGGGGTTCAATTCCGTTTTGAGACGCTGGTTAAATTCCTTCAGAAGTTGCTCTGCCATTAATGGCCGATCACAAACGGCGAACACTACTAATTCTTCCGGACCTCCTGATGTCGACAGGGCAATTGCCGCCGTTTCGCGAACACCATCAGTTTCATTCATCACCCGCTCAAGCTCAGCCGAACTGACTTTGATTCCTCCCAAGTTCATCGTATCGTCAACGCGTCCTCCCGCGACGAAACCACCTTTAGGCAATCGCCGAAAATGATCACCGTGGCGTCTCAAGATCAAATCTTCCCCGCTCCCCTGCCCTGCCATAGACTGCACGATCCGATTCCCACTCGCCGACTCGACGCCGACCGAAATTCGCGGCGTGTCCCCAAAATAGGTTTCACGATGGTCTCGATTGAGCAGACGAGTCGAAAGTCCAAGCGATGGCGGAATCAAAAACAATTCCCCTTCGTTGGCCGCATTCCCCGCCTCGTCCAAAATCACAAAATCTAGGCCAGCGGCCGGAGTAGAAAAAGCACTAGGCACATTCGCTTGTAATACAGTGGAAGTGATGTAGCCTCCCCCAATCTCCGTTCCGCCGCAATACTCAATCACCGGCCGCATTCCCGCCAAGGACGACAGGTAAAACATATCGTCCGGCTGCGAACTTTCCCCCGTGGAACTGTAAACATGGATGCGCGACCAATCCCAGGCTTCCATATCACGCGAGGCCCGCCAGGCTTTGACCAACGTCGGAATCACTCCCAACATTTGCACCCTGGCGTCTTGAACAAATTGCCCGAAGCCGGGGCCAACCGGTGCGTCTTCGTAGAGGGCAATGGTCCCTCGATTGATCAGCGTCGCAAAAATTAAAAACGGCCCCATCATCCATCCCAAGTTTGTCGGCCAACAAGTCACATTGCTAGGTTGGATATCTTGATGGCAATACCCATCGACTGCACACTTGATGGGGGTCGTGTGGGTCCAAGGGATGGCCTTGGGGTCTCCCGTTGTTCCCGAAGAAAACAAGATATTGATCACATCGTCTGAGGAACCATGATGCGCCAATTCCAACGGCGCTGCCCAACCGTTTTCAAAAAATTCGTCGTAGGGGATGTCTTGCTCGCGAAGACTGACACTCAATGTATCCCCGTGGCGTAGACAAATGACTGGAATCTCGCTCGCTTCGGCAACTTTGGCGAAAAGGGGAATCCGTTTCCCGCCCCGCTCCATCTCATCATACGTAAACACGGCTTTAGCCCCACCGATTCGCAACCGGCTTGAAATCTCCCGAGCTGCAAAACTATCGGCAATCGAAACGATCAAGCATCCGGCCCAAATCGCTCCCAAATAAATCGCCACAGAGTCAGCCGTCATCGGCAAGACAACCGCCAAAGGATCACCGGGACAGAATCCCGCTTTGCGAATCGCTCCGGCAACGGCTTGCACTTTCGCGTGCAACTCGCCGTAGCTGAGATAATTCAATTGGCCGTCCGAGCCCCCTGATACAATCGCGATCTGATCGGCAGGAGCCTCAAAACAGCTCTCAACAATGTTCAAACAGGCTCCCGGAAACCAAACCGGCTCTTCGATCCCGGCATCAAGCTCCACCAATTGATGCGGCGGGACCGCAAAGCGAATGTTTAGCCGCGCAACAGCCGCTGCCCAAAATCCAGCTCGATCCGTGACACTCCAGCGATGAAACTCGACGAATGAATGGTGGCCCAACTCACGCATCCACATCGCCAAATTCGACTCTTGCAGCTCGTGTTCGCCGGGCAACCACATCGGAGGCGGCCCCTGACTTTCGCTCGACCACTCCGCGAAACACTCGCGCCAAACGGTCTGCCAATCTTCAGGCCGGGCGACTCCGCGTAACAAATTCACGCAGCACCCCCAGCGTTCTTCCGAACCCATCGGCGTTGACCACAGTTGGTTCACCTGTTCCAAAGTCGCTATCGGAATTTGATGCCCTGCGGGAAATTTGATCATGACACGACGATCCTTGACTGCGGCCACAACGGGCCTTCCCCCTAAATTTCAAAACGATCGCAAGTGCGACTATAACTCAATCCGCCCATCCTCCCGATTGAATCGAGCAATTCGGGATCGATCTTTTGTTCAGCGTTCAGAATCCGATCATCAATGTGCATCCACTCGATAATCCCAAACACGGCAGCAGCCGAACCGATCTTCACGATTTCGTGAACTCGACATTCGAAGTTAATTGGCGACTCCAAAAGTCGTGGCGGTTGAACCTTCGTCGAAGGAACGGGGGTCAAGCCGGTGTGGTCAAACTCGCTTTCTTCATAAGGAAAATCCCCCGCCGAAACAGCCATTGGCGTCCGTAGCGAATAAGGGACAATGTTGACCACAAATTCACCGGTCGCTTCGACATTTCGTTGAGTATCTTTCGGGCTGCCGTCGGATTTGAGCGAGGTCGAAAACATCAACGTCGGCGGTGAACTCCCGACACCCGCGAAATAACTAAACGGTGCCAAGTTCGGAACACCCTTGCTCGAAACCGTCGAGACCCAAGCAATCGGGCGCGGCGTGATCGCTCGAATCATCAACGCATAACAACGCGAGCCATCGAGCGTACTAAAATCGACTTCCATTAATTTCTACCTTGTTGATCCAGGTAATCGGCAGCGATGAGCGACGGTCAAGTACTTTTCTTACAACCAACTCTTGGGGTAGCTCGGATCGTCTACTTGCATCGCTTGTACCGTTGGGTGCAACCGCCGATCGGTGTCGAACATCACGGCCATTTCGTTGGTGCGGTCCATCTCCATACTCTTCATGATCGTTCCCGGATGCGGCCCGTGAGGAATTCCACCGGGATGCAGCGTCATCGAGCCCAGATCGACTCCTCGCCGGGAGCCAAACTCCCCGTCGACATAAAACAACACTTCGTCCGCCTCGACATTGCTGTGAACATACGGGACCTTGACGGCCTGCGGATGGTGGTCGAGATGCCGAGGAGCGAACGTACAGATCACAAACCCACGACATTCAAAAGTCTGCTGAAACGGCGGCGGCAAATGTACGGTGCCGGTCAACGGCTCGAAGTCCCAAGCGTTAAACGTGTACGGATACAAAAACCCGTCCCAGCCCACAACATCAAACGGATGGTGAGTCATCGTGACTCGCGTTAGGTTTTGATGGACTTTGATCAAGATGGATGTCGGCTCCTCACGATCGATTAAGCACAATTCTTCCGGCGAATGAAAATCCCGCTCGTACAGTGGAGCACCCAGATAGATTTGCCCATCCGGATTGTGGTACCGGTCTGGCACGCGCACCGGAGCAAAACACTCAAGGATCAGATGGTCTTCCTTTTGAATATCATCCGAAACGATGCGATAGGTCGTCGAACGAGGCACCACAACATAATCACCTCGTCGATAGGGAACCTTGCCGTACAAAGTTTCCAGATAGCCCGAACCTTGCTGAATAAAAATCACTTCGTCTGCGGCGCCGTTACGAAAAAGTTCCTCTTGTGGCTGATCTGGTTTACACCTCCAGGCGACAAGGTCATCGTTGAAGAGCATCGGAACCCGACCAGTAACCGGCTGACCACCTCGCGGCAAGTCCTGCGTCTTGAAGTGATGGTGCCGCAATTCCCGATCATCAGCCGCCTCAATCGGAATCTGCCCCGCCGAGGCCGTTTCCAAAACCCGTGTCGGCGGTCGTAGGTGGTATAAGATCGAATAGGCACGGTCGAATCCGTGCGTCGTGATGATATGCTCGTAGTACAACCCCTCGTTGAGGAAGCTATTCTCGCCGTTTGGTAAAATGATATGCCGCTTGGGGGGAAGTTTTCCAAGTCGTCGATAACTGGGCATCGTTGGGTTCCAAGTCGTTTAAATCGAGTAGTTTGCTAGGGGATTTTAAGTGGCCATTTGAAGAGTCAACCACTGGGTCAAAGTTCAGTTGGCTGGGAAATTTTCGCAGAGTCACGCCTACGTCCTAGTTTAACCGAAATCATGTAAACTTGTTAATAGGCTGGGCTCTTCGCGGGCTTTCCATCTCCGCGATTCAGCAGAACCGCCGAATTTTTGGGGCTGTCCACGAAAGGCTGTCCCAAGCCGAACATGATGCTCGAACAGAACCCGTAAATTGCGACTTGCAAATGGGGTTGATCCTTGTTTTAAAAATGGTCTCAAAAACATGCCCCAAGTTGCTCTCATCACCGGTGGTTCCAGCGGAATCGGATTGGCGACCGCTCGACGATTCGCACGAGGTGGATTCGACCTCATGATCACGGGGCGCGACCCTGCCAAGTTACAGTCCGCTGCCGCAATGGTTCACCAGGAAACGCCCGATGTACGAGTTACAACGATAGCCGCTGACCTTTGCGACCGCTCGTCACCCAAAAAAATCGCCGAAGCCTTCCATCAACAATTCGCACAGATTGATGTCTTGGTCAACGCAGCCGGATTTGCCTCCAGCACTCCTTTCGGCGAATTAACCGAAGCGGAATTCGACGCCACGATGGAAACGAACATCCGCAGCTTGTTTTTTCTAACCCAAGCTCTCTGGCCCACAATGGTAGCCCAGCACTCCGGCGCGATTGTCAACATTTCGTCACTCGCCGCCCTGGACCCTTTCCCTGGTTTCTCCGCTTACGGCAGCAGCAAGGCGTGGGTCGATCTGTTCACCAAAGCTCTATCCAACGAAGGTCGCCAATTTGGTATTCGCGGCTACTCGATTCGTCCCGGTGCTGTCGAAACCCCCATGCTTCGCGGCCTGTTTCCCGATTTCCCCGCCGAACAAACCGTAACGGCGGAAGAGGTTGCGGAGGTGGTGTGGAGTGTTACGACCGAGCCGTTTCGATATTCCAGCGGCCAAGCGATCTCCGTGACTCGACAATAATTTTTTGACTAATATGCCAACCACGTTGACTCGCGAATATCGATTCTTCTTGCGACCTGACGGTGACTATACCGTCAAAGGAAACTCCTGGAGCGGGACGGCGTCCGGGATGTCAGTCGCACCGTTCTTGACCCTGCGGGCGACACTCACCGGCCCCGTCGATTTAGTCACAGGTTATCTGATCAACATCCAGGAAATCGATCATGCCTTGGCCGAACTTGTGCAAACGGTTTACGCTCAACGCCGACCCGCAGCTTGGACTTATGTGGATATGTTGCAGGAATCTCACCGCCTCCGTGAGAGTTTTGGAGGAGCATTTCAAGTAGTCGCAACGGAGCTGGCCGTTTCTCCGTTTTTAACCTTTAGACTGGATTTTGGAGAACAAGAAATGTTAACGATAAGTCAAGAATTCGAGTTCTCTGCCGCTCATCGACTTGACTGCCCCACTATGTCGGCGGAAGAGAACCAGCGTTACTTCGGCAAATGCAACCACCCTAACGGGCACGGCCACAACTACGTCGTCGCAGTCACCATGCAGTGCCGAGACGCCCAGTTCCCCTTGGCTGAATTCGAAGCGAACGTCAAGCGTTTGGTGATCGACCGCTTTGATCACCAACATCTCAACTTGGACCTGCCTGAATTCGCGGACCTCAATCCATCGGTAGAAAACATCGCGCGAGTCGTTTGGGACCTGTTGCGAGCCGAACCCTTTTTCGCCGACCTTCAAAACGTCCGCGTTTACGAAACCCCTAAAACTTGGGCCGATTATCACGACTCCAGTGCCAATACAGACCTGGGCGGATCAAAAACTCGCACCACGTCGTCGTGATCAAGCCCCCGACGATGACCGTCGCAACGGGATACAGCATTTCCTTCCCTGGCATCGTCCCCCCGATCACCAACGGCAACAGCCCCAATCCGGTGGTCAAAGACGACATCAAAACGGGAGCCATTCGCTCCAGGCTTCCGAACATAATCATCTCTTTGGTGAACCCCAACTTCGGGGTCAGCTCTCGATAAGTCCCCACCAACAACAGCCCATTCCGCGTCGCGATCCCCGCCAGCGACACAAACCCAATCAGCGCAGCAATCGATAACGACTGTTGTGTGAGCATCAGCGCCGCCGCTCCACCAATAAAACCGATTGGCACAGCACTCAGAACTTGCAAGACCAACCTTATGCTCGGAAACACCGAGTACAAAATGGCCAGAACCACCAGCAGCGACATCAACGAGAACCATCCAATTTGAGTTTGGGCCTGTTGGCGGGCTTCGAATTGACCACCGTAAGTCACGAAATAGCCCTGCGGAAATTCCACTTCCTCAGCGATTCTCCGCTGCATCTGCTCGACAATTCCCCCTAAGTCACCCCCCAACGTGTTCACGCGAATCACGATCCGACGTCTGGCCTGTTCCCGATTGATCGTATTGGGACCCCCGCCACGTTCGATGTTGACCAGCGAACCCAACAAAACGCGCGTTCCCGTCGACAGATCCACATGCAGGCGATGCAACTGATCAATGTCCAATCGATACTCATAATCCAGCCGAACCAAAATATCAAAAACACGCTGCCCCTCGGTCAATCGCGAAACCACACGCCCCTGCATGGCCGTCTCGATCAAATCCGTCACCTCCCGCGCGGTAACCCCATAAGTCGCCAACGCATGATAGTCCAACTCAAACCGAAGCTGCGGCACAATCTGTTGTTGCTCGACAAACGGTTCCGCGATCCCCGGTACATCGTCGATCACGCGTCGAACTTCCTCAGCCTTTCGTCGCAACAGATCCAAATCATCTCCATGGATTTTGATCGCAATCTGGGCCGACACTCCCGACAGCATGTGACTAATCAAGTGCGCGATTGGCTGCTCGAGTTCATGCTCAATTCCCGGCAGATCATCAACCGCCTCCGTAAGCAATCGAATCATCTCCGAACGCGATAGGGACGCTTCGGGGTTCAGTGTCATTACATATTCGGCGACATTCACCCCCATGATGTGTTCGTCTTGTTCGGCCCGGCCCAACTTGCAAGTAAAATCGGCCAGCGGCCCAGTTGGATTATCAGTACTACGAAGCAAACCCAAAAAACGCTGATCGGCTACTTGGCTAATTTCACGCATCGTCTCGAGCGACGTTCCGGGGGCGGAATACAAGTTGACTTGAACAGCACCCTCATCAAACGCCGGCAAAAAATCACGCGGCAATCGAGTCACCCCCTGTGCGGCCCACAATAAACCGAGCAGCGTCAACCCCAACGCCATCGTCAATCCCGCCGGGTGGAGGCTGAACCTGATCACAGGAGAAAAGACCCCCTTCAAGATCCGCAGCATCACCGGGTCCACTTCACCGCCGACCTTGTTTCCAGAATCCGGCAGCAAAATCAAACTCAAGGCCGGAGTGACGGTTAGGGCCACCAAAGTCGAGGCGACAATCGAAACTAAGTACGCTATCGCCAGGGGCGTAAACAGTCGTCCTTCCATCCCACTCAACAAGAGCAGCGGTGCAAACACCACAATCACCAGCACCGTACTGATCACAATCGCCGACAATACCTCTCGCATCGCCGAAAACACAATGTCGCGCGGGGCCGCATTCGGTGCTTCCACGAACCGCTGCCGCAAACGGCGGAAGGCACTTTCTACACCCACAATCGCGTCATCGACGAGCATCCCCAGCCCCACCGCGAGCCCCCCCAGGGTCATCACGTTGATGCTCAAGTTCCATTGATAGAAAACCAAAGCCGTAATGGCCAGCGACAAAGGAATCGCGAGAACCGTAATCAAAGTCGTACGTAGATTCAACAAGAACAGAAACAACACCCCAATCACCAACGCGGCACCATACACCAGGGCCGACACAACGTTGGCAATTCCTAAGTCGATGAATTCTCGTTGTTCATAGGTGGGCCGAATCACAATGTTTGCGGGGAGCGAAGGCCGCAAATCCTCCAAGGCCTTCAGAATGCTTTCGGTCAATTGCCGCGTATCGGCGTCCGGTTGTTTCTGCACGGTCAAGATGACGGCGGGAGTTCCGTTGACGGAGGAATCGCCCCGCTGGGCTTGCGGCCCTTCAACGATTTCAGCGATATCGGCGAGCAGCACAGGTCGCGACACTCCAGATTTCACGACCACATGCCGCAACTCCGCCAAGTCCTTAAAGCGTCCAATACCACGCACCAACAATTCTTGAGCCCCATCGTTGACGTAGCCCCCCGTTACGTTGAGATTGGAATCTCTCAGCGCCCGTTCGACTTCCGCGAGGGTAATATCAAAAGTATGCAGGCGATGGAAATCGACCAAGACTTGAATCTGTTTGCGGCCTCCTCCCATCGTGATCACCTGTGCAACCCCCTGCACCGTCCGCAGGCGTTGACCCACAACCCAATCGGCCTGAGTTCGCAGCTCCAGTGGATCGGTATTGCCATCAGTGGACCACATGCCGATCAGCATGATTTGCCCCAGCAACGATGCGATCGGAGCCATCTGAGGCTGGACATTCTCAGGTAAAAAATCGGTAGCCGTCGACAACCGTTCTTGAACGATTTGCCGAGCACGAAAAATCTCTTGCCCCCAATCGAACTCGACCTGAATCACCGACAATCCAATGTCAGAACTGCTGCGAACCTCCAAGACATCGGTGGCCCCGTTCAACGCATTTTCCAGCGGGATCGTCACTTGCATTTCGACTTCTTCGGGTGCCATCCCTGGGCACTCGGTGATGATGGTCACCCTGGGCCGCGTCAGATTGGGCAGCACATCAATGGGAAGCTGCCACAGAATGTAACTCCCGGCAATCAAAACGCCGACGGCAACCGCGACAATCAGCAGCCGGTAACGCAACGAGAATTGAATGAGATGTTCGAGCATCTGATCGCTGTGGTTTTGTTCTCGTTAGTGATCGTGGTCCTGATCATGCCCACCGCCGCCGGACAATTGCATCTTCCACGCCAAAAATACCTGATAGGCTCGACTCGTGACCACAATGTCATTCAGCGTCAACTCTCCGTCCGTAGCGAGCACCAAAAATTGCCGGTCTTGATGGAGGACCTGCACCGGAACCGGTTCAAGCTCCCATTCCGGCAGACGCTCTAACCCAGCCAGTTGAGCCGCAAAGTCGTCTGAAATCCGCTCGGTCTCGCGCCAATTGTCTTCGGTCAGCCGAAACACGTACGTTTCCGGTCCTGATCGCACAACCGCATCACGCGGCAACACGATTTGGTCGGGCCATTGCTCCACGGGAAGATAAACATGGGCTCGTTGCCCAGGTTTGAAACGCCACGAACGAAATAGACGGCCTGCAGAATCGCGTTGCTCCGCCACCACTTGGTTGGGCAACAGAAGGTAAAAGGGAAACGTTTGTGACTGGAGATCGGCATGGTTATCCATGTACATGATGCGCAAGTCTTCGATCCGCTCTCGGCTCTCCTTCTCACCCGTCTCGACAACAACCCCTAATTGTCGCTCCATCGCTCGGCGAATATGAACCAAGTCGGAATCAAACGCATCAGCTCGAACGTACAGGTTATGGTGATTGGCGATGTGGCAGAGCTCTTGACCTTTGTTTACCGACAGCCCGGGAAACACGTTTAATTGTTCGAGAGTATAAATCGGCCCAGGATTCTTTTCAGCGTCGGCGTCTTGTTCAGTATGTGCAGTTGACACCGAAATTGGCAAGATGTTCAGGCGAATTTCGACTTGATTGATCAGCTCTCGATACTGCACGATCCGTTCGACTTGTTCCGCCGAAAGCCCACGAAGCTTCAACTCTTGCAGGCGTGCCGCACGTTCCGATTCAAGCTGTTTTAATTGATACTCCATTTCGAGCTTTCGTCGTCCGACGACAACCCCCGATTCCGTCAGAGGGTCCAAGCGTTCGATCTCTCGCTCGGTGACCGCGACTCGGGTGAGGATTTCCAACAAGGAGAGCTGCGCGGCCTCGAGGGCTTCGTCGGTGACTCGCAGTGTGAACAACAAGTCGTCCGGTTCCAGAGCTTGACCTGGAAAACGATGAATTTCGGTGATGATTCCTTGGATCGGAGAAGTCACCGATAAATTACTTTGGCCTGGTTTCTCAATCACCGACGCCGGAATGTGGAGCATCCGGGTGTAGGTTGAGCGGGTAAGCGGTCCGAGGGTGATTCCCAGACTCTTGGCCGCAGCAACCGAGATATCAACGTGATCGTGATGATCGTCTTCGTCAGATGTCTCCCCCGTTTCGTCGAGCAGGTCGCGGGCAGGGAAAAGCTGGGAGACCAAGTCCCGCCCTACGAAAATCCATATTAGGGCCCCGATGACCAGGACAGCCAATCCGACCAGAACTAAATTCTGCAGACGTTGACTTTTCGAATTGGCCGCAGATGACATGGGGCGTTTGGATTTCCTCAAATGAAACGCGGGGCAAACATCAAAAAAACACCCCCGAATGAACAGGCTTAGCAGGCTCTATTATCCTCCCCCCCATTGCCAAGGTCAAGGTTCCCATTTGCCGCCCCAACTCTAGTCACGCCATCAGCATTCGCCCAAAGGTCGTAAGGCGAACGGCAGGAATTTTTGTACTGGAACCGATCGGGGTAGGGAGAGTCAACTGACTCCCCCTCCCGCCGAACCGTACGTGCGGTTTTCCCGCATACGGCTCTCCACTTGGTAGTTCTCGATAGTTTGGACGAACTGAGCATGAGCCTGCACCAGGCTGTAGAGCCCAAGCTCAGAGAAGTAGCGGTTTGGCCAGCGGCATGTACGAGGTTGTCGGTCGGGATTGGTGCGGTGGCGTTTCAGAAGGATTCGTCGCAGACGACTGCGGAGCCAACTGTCATAGTCACCGTAGACATTCCAGAAACAATGGCGAAAGTAGTGAAACCAGCCGCGCATCATCTGATTCAATTGCTTGACGATATCCTCAAGCGAATCGCCAGATGTGCGTGGAGTTAACTCGCGGACACGATCCATGAATTTCTGTTGGCTTTTGGCTCGCGGAAACCGGAACCGGCCCCGAAATACATAACCCAGAAATGCAAAGCTTTGGTCGCGACTATCGACAATCTGGGTCTTGTCCGGATGCAGGGTCAAGCCTGCTTCGCGAACCCATTGCTGGACGACTGCCAAAGCTTGTTCCGCTTCAGCTTGCGTCTTGCAGAGGATCACGAAGTCATCCGCATAGCGTACCATCTCATAGCCCTGTTCGGCCATGTGATGATCCAGCGGATTGAGATACAGGTTGGATAGCATCGGGGAGAGAACCGCGCCTTGCGGGACGCCCGTTTCCGGTGTCCAGCGGCTCAGTTCTGAAACCACTTCTTGATCGAGGTACATCTTGATCAGTCGCAGGACTGCATGATCCGAAACTTTCTGCTTCACCAACGCGAGCAGTCGGTCTTTGGGGATCGTATCGAAGTAGCCTTTCAAGTCGGCATCTACCACGAAGACGTTGCCCTCTTCGAGTAATTGCTCGACGCAACGAAGTGCGCCATGACAGCCTCTGCCTCGGCGGAAGCCAAAGCTGCGAGGATGAAAGGTGTGATCAAAGATCGGTTCCAAGACATCCAGTAACGCGGTTTGAACCACTCGGTCGCGAACGGTAGGAATACCCAACGGGCGGGTTTCCTTCGTTCCCGGCTTGGGAATCTCCACCCGGCGTACAGGCTGCGGCCGATAGGTTCCGGCTTTCAGTTCCTGTTGCAGTTTGGTGATCTCGGCCAGAAGTTCGTCGTCGAGTTGTTCTACCGTTTGTCGGTCTACTCCAGCGGCTCCTTGATTGGTAATGACCTTCGAGGCCGCCCATCTCAAGTTTCGCTCACTGAAGACTTTATCGTACAGCGTGTGCCATTTGCCTCCTCTCACTTTGTTTGCCAAAAGTGTCTTCAACATGCTTTCTGTCCAAACCATCGACGATGCCCATTGGTCAATGCTCAATGGTTCCGTAGCCGGAGTAGCCCCGAAAGGCACTGTGACTTGCGACGGTTTAAGGTCTTTGGATTGTTTGGTCATACTTGCATCTACCTTGCTGCCGCCCTTGGCTCCACCGCGTTTTGCTGCACGGCTTCACGGCTACTATGGCGGCTCTGACTGCTGTTCCTGGTGCTTATCTTCTCGCTACATTGACGATCAGTCTTTTCGATACCAAGCTGCCTGTTCGTCGCACAGCTTGACCTGGAGTTGGTCGCCCAGTATCTCCGGCTGGGATTGATCACGAGAATCGACCCTGGCCAAGAACAGCTCTCCCTTCTTATCGCGTTTAACCTTCCTTCCATTCCGCACTCAACCACCGCATTGCCATTTCCAAACTTCAGCATCAGCGCGTTACTGCACCCAAAGTTCGTTCGCTGTGTCTATCCTGCGGAAAAGTCGATACAAAGGACTACAGGACGGTTCGTCGCACAGCGAAGGGTTCGGACTTTGCCAGCTTCCTCCCCGACAGGCTTGGCCGAATCAGTTTCACTTTCGTTACGGACTGGAATTTCTCCTCAGGTTGCTCCTCACCCTCCCTCGCGGGAACGCAATTACCACTTTCGAATACAGGGCGGTAACGTTACCCTGGTCAGGACTTTCACCCGACTGATTAAACGCCTTCAAAGGCGCACTGGCACAGGCTTCCAGCCTGTGATTTAGACAAACCACGCGCAACATCTTTTACCCATCATCTTTTACCAATGAAAAAGCTACCATTCATGAGATTAGGCGTCGCTAATCGATGGTTTAAGCTTGAGTCTATACTTCAACTTCAACTTGAACTCACACCCGCATCCACCTTCACCCTAACACTCCATGAACGGTCGCCCCCCTCCAGTCCCTTTCCGGAGTCGAATTCACGAATCGACCGATGCCGCATCATGCAAACGAGCCGCAATCTAAAACCACCGCGCCAAACACAATTAAAAACGCTGCCATACCGCAAACGCCGCTCAAATTTCCACCTGCCCCGCCGAATTGGAGCCCCGCCGAATTGGAGTCCTTGTGCATAAATTTGGTAAAAGATGTTGGGTAAAAGATGAGACCGTGGTTGCGTGAGGGTGCGCGCAAAGCCGCCAAGACGCAAAGATTTGGCGACCTATTTTCAAAATACCTCGCCAAAACTACCCCCAAAAACCCAGATTTGGCGACCAATTCCAAAAATACCTCGCCAAATCTGTGCAAAAAAACCTAGATTTGGCGAGGTATTTTTAATATCATTAGCCAAAACAGCGATTTTACGACACTCAAAAGCATGGAGTATGATTCATGGCCAATCGAGAACAGGTCATCGGACGCCTGCCAGAAAAACGGGTCTTAGATATCGTGCTGGCTTCCAAGGACCCAGAATTGGTAGCCGTTTATGGTCGTCGAAGGGTTGGAAAAACCTTTTTGATTCGGGAGCACTGTAAGCCCCATTTGGTGCTGGAGATGGTTGGGATGCATGACCAAAGCACCGCCGCACAATTGGCTAATTTCCACGTTTCGCTACGACAAGCGTTTCCGACAGTTCCTCTGGTGCAGCCCAATACTTGGCTAGAAGCCTTTGACCTATTGCGGCATTGTCTCCAGCAACCCTCGACAACCAAAGGAAAACGAGTTGTTTTTGTTGATGAGTTTCCATGGTTGGCGACTCGCAAAAGTGGTTTTGTGGCTGCGTTTGAAAATTTTTGGAATACCTATGCTAGTCGAAAACGAGATCTGGCAGTCATCGTCTGTGGCTCCGCAGCCGCCTGGATGATTCGCAATGTCATCAATGCTCGCGGAGGATTGCATAACCGACTGACGCGGCGGATTAAGCTAGACCCGTTTCTCTTGAATGACGTCCAACAATACCTGCTGCACCGAAAAATTCGCTGGGACCAACGCCAGATCGCGACGGCTTATATGGCTTTTGGAGGCATCCCGCATTATTTGAACCTCATCCAACCCGGCCAATCTGCTGTCCAATGCATTGAAAACGAGTGCTTTCGTCCCGAGGGCATGCTCACTAACGAGTACCACAACTTGTACGCAGCACTCTTCGAATCTCATGCAACGCATGAAGCCATTGTGAAAGTTCTGGCGACTAGTTGGACTGGGCTAACTCGTGAACAACTGCTCGCGAAGGCGAAACTCACCAGCGGTGGCGGAGTCACGAAGGCAATCGAAGAACTTCGGCTTTCCGGTTTTGTCTCGGAATCCCACCCGCTCGACAAAAAGGCCAAAGGGAGTCTGTTACGTTTGACCGACGAGTTCTCTGTCTTTTATTGGCACTGGATGCACTCCACGGCCGCCATGAATTCCTGGATGCGGCAGTCCACCAGTCGGCGCTATGAGGCGTGGTGTGGATACGCGTTCGAATCAATTTGCTTCAAGCACTTGGAGGCGATTCGCCGAGAGATTGGAATCGCTGATGTGCAGACTCAAGCAGCGTCCTGGCGCCACACTCCCCAATCAGGCAGCGACGACGAGGGAGCGCAAATCGATCTGCTGTTAGACCGCGCCGATCACTGCATCAACATCTGTGAAATCAAATTTGCCGATCAGCCGTTTGTGATCTCCAAAAGTTATGCGCGTTTGCTCGAGCGCAAACTGCGGGTCTTTCGCAAATATTCCGGTCGCCATGAAACTCTGTTTCTGACCATGATCACTCCCTACGGCATCGCGCCCAATCGCTACTCCGAAGATTTAGTCACCAACCAAGTCGTCTTGAACGACCTGTTCGTCTGAGTGCCAAAAACAATTAAAATCGCTGCCATGCCACCAACGTCGCTCAAATTTTCACCTGCCCCGCCGAATTGGAGCCCTGGTGCATGAATTTGGTAAAAGATGTTGGGTAAAAGATGAAACCGTGGTTGCGTGCAAGCGCGCACAAAGTCGCCAATACGCAAAGATTTGGCGACCTATTTTCAAAATACCTCGCCAAACCTATCCCCAAAAACCAAGATTTGGCGACCAATTCCAAAAATACCTCGCCAAATCTGTGCAAAAAAACCTAGATTTGGCGAGGTATTTTTGATATGCTAATTTTCAGAAGAAGCAGGCGCCATTCTTTTGAATGAAATTTATCCGAGAATTTCAACCTGAAAAATTCGCCACTTTGGAATGAGTTGGCGTGAAAAGGGAAGTGGAGGTCTCAATCCCTCGGTGCCTTCTCTGGAATTTTTTAAGGTTCCCACACAAGACTTGCGACTACCAGGAATTCTCTCACCTCAAATAAGAAAAAAATGAAAAGGGACGATGTTCTCCAAATGTTGATGCCTCGGGGTTGGTCCGCCCAGCAAGTGGATGTTGGAATTCGGGCAAATTTCTGTTGCGAGTATTGCGAGCGTGACTTGATTTCGTCCGTCAATGACTACGACGCATGGCAGGTAGATCACATTCTTCCGAGAACGGATGAACGGGAGTCGCTCTGGAATCTGGCCCTGTCATGTAAAACATGTAATTTTCTTAAGCGTCATTCAATCCCAACTGACCCGATTGATCCAAAAAGTGACCGGTCTCACGCTATTAGTGTTGTTCGTGAATTGATCAACGAACGGCGAGAGCGTAAGCAAGCCCAAGTCGACTTTCTCAAGAAGCAATTTAGATGTGTCGAGTGGACAAAAATGCGTGCCGCAATCATTGCTGAAATAGACTCAAACAGGTAACGAGTTGAGATGACGTTTTCATTGTAATTGACCGTGAATAAAACATGTCGATGCTTTAGAACATCCGAACTCAATCACAAATCCCCCTTTGAACAGATCCCCCTGGGTTTTCTGCGGGCTCATTGAAGATCGAAAACAACCCTCTGGGTGAGTAAGTGGCAAAATCTCACCCCGAATCAGCTTTTTAGTATTTCAAGGAGCTTTCGTCCCTTTTGTCAACCGTGTCTCTCTCGAAATTTCTGGATGGAGCATAGCATTTCTATGGGTTCATTTGAGTTGTATTAAGTCATCGTGGTTCGAAATTTTTGGTTACCTTACGCACAGTACCCAGAGGGCAATAAGGGTCATGCCGCCAATGCCATCAATATCCTGTTGGACATCCCTCATTTCACCGATCCGATTACCAGACCCATCGCGAATATAACTACCGTCGAAATCTGCAACACGATTTCCTCGTGAGTCACGAATATAATCTCCATCTATTTCACCGATTCGGTTTCCAGAACTGTCTCGGATAAGCTTCGCATCCACTTCCGCAACTAGATTACCACTACGGTGGCGCAGATAATTGCCCTCGAGTTTGTAATTTGGCATATTTTGCTCCTTACACTTTGGTTAATTTATTGAAAATTTTTAACGAATCAAGCGGAAAATCAAAAGGGGGTATCAATTGCCGGAACGGTCCGAAGGATGCCGCGCACAATTGGCACCCCCTCTGTCGCACCTGAATGGGCAACGAGTCATGTACTGGATCAGCCGCTCGATCCCTGCCTGCTCGCCTGCCGGCAGATACACCGACAGTTCGACA
This sequence comes from Pirellulaceae bacterium, assembly GCA_019636375.1. Lineage (GTDB taxonomy): Bacteria > Planctomycetota > Planctomycetia > Pirellulales > Pirellulaceae > BJ22. The sequence continues at coordinate 501,324 of JAHBXS010000002.1, forward strand.
CTTATCAAATCAAAGGGGTCAGCGACTCATTGTTTTCGTCAACTCGGCGATCAAAGCGTTCCACACGCATCTAAGATTACAGCGCAAAAAGGCGAAGGTAGCGATTGTGGCCTGCATGCGCAATTTATTGTGATCTCGAATCTTTTGATCAAGACAGACCAACTATGGGACAACAAAATGAACACATGAGTCTAAAAACGCGCTCGCTCAGAGACACGTCACTGACCCACCATCGACTCGGCTATTCCTTTGAAAGGTTATGTCCCCACAGCGCCTGGCTCCGTTTCACCGAGCAGACTCAGTATACAAAAAACGCCGTCTTTGACTACCGAGAAAGACATCTATTGAACACCAGAGCCATGCCTCAAAAAAATCCGCCATCCCTGAACCAACCTGAAAGGAATTTCAAAATGTTTTGAAACCCCCTATTGACCAAAACTAAGACCGTCGCTGTCCCATTTGATTTTGCAGCCCCCCACTGATTTGACCGTTGATTTGATCTATGAAATTGCCTCCACAACTGATTTGATAATTGCCTCATACTTTATCTCAATGTCCTTTGCCATAAGCTGCTCGAATAGTTCATCTTTTATTCGATCGATGTATGCCTTAGAGCTATCGCGATCTATCTTGAGTTTGCTGAACTCTCCGGAGATGTACTCCAATCGACCATGAGGCGGTACCTCTTTGATCTGAAGCGAAATTGAGAATGAGCTGAGAATACTATTTACCACCGCAATGAACTTTTTTGGCTCAAAGAAATCTTCCACCGTCTGCACATTCGAAGCGCCGAGTTGATCATAGGTTTTCCAAGTTCCAGCCCAGTCTGGACTACTTCCTTCAAACTTCTTTTGGTGCTCGAGTGCAGTCTTGTCGCTATCGCTGATCACAAGCCATCCTCGGTTGCCGAGCTCGAGCGTAGAGACGACACTTGATGCATCCTTAACACCATTTACAAAGCACATCCCAACATCCTTCAGCTTGTTGCCTAGGAGTGTTTTGAACTTGTTTGATTTAGTCGCAACCTCAAAAAATCGCTTGTCCTTCCAGCCCTCAAACAATAGATTGCGGCTCTTCAATAATTCAAATGAAGAGAAGCCGAGAGCTTTGAAAAGGACTTCTTCATCTTGAAAGTTGGATTTGTTTGCTTCGTGAAGAACGGTGTTCTCATCAGCCTTCCTTACTATGTAGTGCCGGTCAATTTTGTTGCTATCGATCATGAAAATCGAATGCGTCGAGTAGACAACGTAATTCTTCTTCGAAACTTCAATGAGTTCTTTCATTAAGTGGCGAATTCCGCTGGGATGCAGTCCGGCATCTGGTTCATCATGCAGGTAGAGCACATTCTCCAATTCGCCATTTTTATTCTTTGCGGAGACTAAGAATAGGAACGAGATGAAGCGTTTGAATCCGTCGCTACGCATTGCAAAGTCGTACTGGTTGTGCTTGTCCTTGATGCTAACGTCGATCCGTGTCCCATTGCTCTCAAGCAAAACCTCAATTCCCTTGTATTCGTTCCACACAGTGTGAAGATGCTTAGTAGCGGCCTGGGAAACTTTGCGAAGAAGGTTTTTCAGCCCAAATGCACGAGCTTCCGCTTCGGTGATTGCCGAATCGACGTCGTTGTGACCACCGAGCAAGAACATCTGCTTTAGAGGTTCGTAGGAACTAGGACTACTTCTAAATGTCGATACCTCAATCGAAGCGGGCAATAGCTGAGCTTCTGAGTAGCTCCAAAAGACGCAGGCTGGCAAGTGTGCAATTGTCCAAGTGGTTATCGCTTTCCCTATCAACCTGTTGAGAGATTCGGTTGTTAGTGGAATGCAATGCTGGTGGAGTTCGTCTGGTAGTTGGCTTTTATGGAGAATCTTGCAGGAAGTTATGTTTATCGATTCGCCTCGCTCGTTAACAACTTCCGTTGCTGCCGCACCTGGCTTTGGAACAACCCAACCGTCAAGTACTTTTTTGTTCTTGGGCAACGAAAAATAGGACGCGAATTTCTTACGCTCAACTAAATTGGCGCAATATAGTGATTGACGAATAGACTTGACATAACCACCGAGTGTTTCATCAGAGTTTTGGAAGATGGCATCGTTCAAACTCCCAAGTAGCGATGCTTCAATTTCCTCCAAAATGCCCTCATGATCTATGACCTCTAGATTGAATGTGAACCAAACCTCGGCATCGGTGATCGGCGTCTCATCACCAGCAGTCTGCCTCAAGTCGTTTACATCGATGGTTCGGTCGGGATTTAGAAGTGCCAATGCGTGCAGAACATTCGTCTTACCTGACTCGTTGATGCCAATAAGGGCGCGGCATGGTCTGGAGAAATCTATCCTCGCACTCTTTATGGATCGAAAGTTCTCGATCTTCACATAAGCAAGCTTCATTGTGCTGGTTTAGCCTGAATTGGAATAAACGCGGAATTGATTTGGTACACTTTTGTTAGCCGGTGCATTACAGTTTACCTTGAAGTTCGCTTAGGTCAACTTGAAGGATTGCGGATTCATCTTCCCTTCTGTTCCGCTGGTTTGTTGATTGATGGTTAACGGTTGGAGAGAGCCGTTACTCCAGTCAAGAGCCGCATCGCAGGTTGACGATTGCTAGATTTGGTCCTAGAGGTTGCGCGGAAAAATTGGCAGAAAAAACGGTGCCACTCATCTTTCACGTTCTGTCCCCTTTATTTTAATCAGCCCCCCCTTTAGCTTGTAATTGGAACAAGTCTCAATTTTGAAACAGCATTTGGCGGTACGTAGCAGTTAATTTCAAATGTGTGAAAACAAAAAAACTCTTCAGCCTCCACGTAATCCCTACTTGTTTCTATTATGCGACCGTTGACGTCGAAAATACTAAGTTCTATTTTCAAATCGTTCTGGATGTGCGAACCGTTGACAGCATGAAGCTCTCCTCGGACGACAATTTCATGGTCGTCGCTGTATTCTTCTTTTACTTCGAACGCAGAAAGGGCTTCAAATTTAACATTCAGGCGGTCCTCAAAGGCTGCAATTCGCTGAATGTTTGAAGTGATATCATTGCGTTTCATAACTACGGGCTTCTTCTACTGGCTGAAAATAAAATAGGTCTCTTTACAGCTATGCTTTAAACGATCCATAGTAAGTCCAAAATTTTTACTCGACGGCAAACGAACAAGGGGAGTTGAATGCCGAAATGGAAAAACGTGCCGTACACCTGCCGTTCCCCTTTTTCCTTCACACCAATAAACTCTCGATGACGGTGCCGTCGCGGACAAGCATGACGGGGCGGCCGGTGGGGGTTTGGTATTCTAACGTCGGCGAGATGCCTAGGGATTGATAGAACGTGGCGGCGACGTCTTCTGGTTTATATCCCTCATGCAATGGACCGGCTGCGTGAGCGTCACTGGCTCCAATCACTTGTCCGCCCCGAACACGACCGCCACCCATCAACATGAACATACAACGTGGGTAATGGTCCCGGCCACCTTCGGTCGAACGATCATTGATCTTGGGGGTTCGGCCAAACTCGCCAGTCACAAAAACCGTGGTCGTTTCCAAGAGCCCTTTTTGAGCAAGACCCTGAAATAACGCCGCCAGCCCCGCATCCAATCGCGGCAACAAGTTTTCCTTGAGCCGCGTAAAGTTGTCCGCGTGAGTGTCCCAACCTCCCAAATTGAGCGTCACAAATCGCACACCCGATTCGATCAACCGCGTCGCCAACAGACAGCTTTGCGAAAACGAATCGTCGCCGAATTGATTACGATACGATTCGGGCTCAAGACTCACATCGAAGGCGTCCCGCGTCCGCTTGGACGTGATCATGCGGTACGCTTTTTGGCTGAACGCATCCAAGCCGTCGAGGAGCTCGTTGTCTTGTTCAATGGCCGCAAATGTCTGATCGAGGTCGTTGAGCAATTTTCGTCGTCGTTCGATCTCGGCCAGTGTCACTCCGCCGCCGAGGGTAATGCCGCGCACGTTGAACGGTCGGCCTTTTACGGGGGCTTCGTTCGTGGCCAGCGGAGAAAACTTGACCCCCAAGTAGCCGGGGCCTTGTGCGGTCCGAGGGATGGCGACATACCCCGGTAAATCGCGCGGAGTTTGCAGCTCTTTGGCGGCGACCGAACCGTAGGCCGGGTACTCAAGAGCTGCGTTCGGGCGATTTCCCGTAAACAAGAACTTTTGCCCCAACGGATGGGCTCCCAAGGAATGGGAAACGCCGCGAATAATCGTGAACTTGTCGGTCTGCTGAGCGAGTTTGGGCAAGTGCTCGCAAATTTCGACACCAGAAACTTTGGTTTTGATCGGTTTGAATTTGCCGCGAATCTCGGCGGGTGCATCTGGTTTGAGATCAAACGTGTCGAGATGGGACGGGCCGCCAGGAAGTTCGACAAAGATCGCGTTCCGAGTTTCGGTCTCGGCGGCGACCTGTCCGGCTTGAGTGAATTCGAGAAAGCTCGCGAGCGTCAGTCCAGTCGCGCCCAGGGCTCCAATGCGAATCGCCTCACGTCGGTTCAGTCCGTCACATTGTCGATAAATGGCCATCGAAATTTGTTCCCTTTCTAGGCTCTAATGGTTAACCACGAATTCCTTGGTGTTGATCAGGGTCCACAAGACTCCGGACAACCCCTCGCGAATTGATTTTGATTCTTCGATAAACCGCTGGCAACGTTCGATTTCGGCAGTAGTCGGAAAACGAGAAACCGTTCGCAAGTAGGCTTCTTCGATCATCTCGGTGACGCTCGAAGTCGCCCTTGGTTGATTTAACGAATCGAGTTGTGCTTGTCGCTCGGAGATTCGTGTAGTGACCTTTTCAATCCGTTCTTCGAGTTCAGCGGGGACATCTCGACCGGCGTTGACCAAGACTTCACGACGCTGAGTCTGACGTTTTAGTTGTTGGCGTTCTTGATTCAGTTGGTTGCGAAGTTCGTTGAGTTGCCGAGGGTTGATTTCAGGGCCGACGACTTGGCTAACCCAGCCTTCACGGTCGGCAATCCATTGATGAACATCTCGATCATTTTGAATATAAACGGTTTGAATCAAACTCGTCTCATCGGAGCGATCGCAATCACAATTGTTGCTGCGGGTTGACCGACCGAAAGCGGTCAGTGCAAAGGCGTTATTGCGGTTGCCGCGAGCCGCGCGGCCGTAGGTTGTGCCTGGCACTGAAACTGCCCGATCGTTTACTTCTTGCAAAAACTGCGAGTTGTCTCGATCATTCGCGCTGGCTTGGGCGATGCTGTCGACGACCAACTCGGCGGGCAAACGGCGCGGTAGAGCGCGGCTAAAGTTCCGCTCGTCGGCGGCATTGGCACCGACCGGTTGCCAACTTGTTTGATACGTTCGGCTGTTGGCGATCTCGCGATGGACCCATTTCATATCGAAGCCGCTGGCGATGAACCCTTCGGCGAGATAATCCAGTAGCGCCGGGTTGCTGGGAGGATTCGCTGAGTTGAGATCATCGACGGGGTTGACGATTCCGAATCCAAAATACCGAGCCCACACGCGGTTGACGTAAACACGCGCGAAGTAAGGGTTATCAGCCGCCTCGGTCCAATCCATCAAAAGTTCTCGGACGTCATCGGAGTTCTTGAATGAAACTCTAGGCCCACCCAGAATCTGCGCATCGGTGTAGTAAAGTGGCCCACGATTTCCGCGCCCGCGTTCGGCCTGATTTCGTTCCGCACGTGGAAGTCGCGGCTTGGTGATTTGGAGATAGGGAAACGGCATCACTCCACCAGCTCGAATGGCATCGCGGGCCATCCGTTGGGCTTGGTTGTCGAACCGCTTTCCTTCCAAATTTAAATCGGCCATGATCCGCTGATAATCGGCCTTTTCTTCAGGCGTACTGCCATTACCGCGGGCGATTTCCATCCCAGTGAAAAATCGAGAAAATTCCGCAAAGTCTTGCTGGGTCCAGCGATCAAAAGGGTGCTTGTGGCATTGAGCACATTGGATTTGCAGGCCTAAAAAGTTCTGAGCATAGGCAATGGCCCGCGAGTCTTTGTCTTGATTGTCGTTTCGCATCCAGTAGTACGGCATCTCTGCGCGAACGACAAAAGGATCTGTCTGTCCGCTGCGAGCCATCTCACTCATTGTCGAGCAAAAGTCGTACAGCGACTCGTCAGATTGCCGACTGTGGGAGACGACCAAGCCCGCGACGATCTCGTTATACGGCACGTTGTCAGCGACTCTGTGGCGAATCCAATCGAACCACTGTTGTGAGGCAATCGGTGAGTTCGTGCGATTGAGTTCTTCCGTGTTATTGCCGCTAATGTCACACAAAAAAGTTGTTTGCCAGCTGATGTATGCGGGGGTTTCCAGTAATTCGTCAATCTTGCGGGCTCGTTTGTCGGGGCTGGAATCTGCCAAGAACTGACGAATGCTTTCAGGAGACGGTAACGTTCCGGCAATATCTAACGAGACACGCCGCAGAAAAGTCAGATCGTCGGCCAATTCTGAGCGAGGCAAATTTAGAAGCCTTAATTTCTCGCCGACGAAGCGATCGATTTCAGTTTCGCCATCACCCGCCGACGCGATACGGAGATCCGGTAAATCTTGGACGGGATAGGGTCGCAGAACCGGGATCGCAGTGACGCCGTTGTCGTAAAACACGACTACATGCGTATCGCCAAAACCACCGCTCGTAACTAGGCCAGTTTCATCGACGGAGCAGACGGCAAGGTCATTCGCTTGGAATCGCGAGAGGGCGGTCACATCTTCGCGGGTTCCGTCTTCCCAAACGGAGATGACCTGCAGAGTCGTTTGTTGGTTGGATTCGGAAAAATTCAAGGCAGCGGGAACGACTTCGAGTGCCAGCAACTTCACAGGCTCGGTCGTCGGTGGTGCTCCTTTCTCGATCCACGCCTTCAACACCCGGTACTGCCAACTGTCTTCCGCAAAGATTTTACCGCCACCGTGTTCGTCGATTCCGGAAGGTTTGGTTAAGACGAGGCTATCTTCAACGCTTTCGAGATCCACTCGGCCTCGACCGTCAGCCAGAAGTGCAAGATGATCGGCGGCGAAGTCATATCCAAACAACGATAGTTGCAGCCCCCCCTGCCCTTGAAACGAACCATGACAATTGCGGTTATTACAGCCGACTCGCCCGAGCAAGGGCGAAATATGTTTTTGAAAGTCGACGGAGTCCAGCGGTGACTCCGACATTACGCGCTGGTCAACTCCAGGGAGCAAAAGGGACTTTTCGGTCTGAGCCAAACCCGATGCGGCGAAAAAAACAACGCCCCCAACGGTGCACGCAACTTTGATGATGACCGACAGTCTGACGCCAAGAACCGACTGTTGTGGTGAAGTCATTGTTTTGAGTAACCTAATCGTTGTCGTTTTCGTTGTCTTTGTCTTTGTCTTTGTCGGAATCGTTTTTTTGCCGACCAAAGCCACGATTGAAACCTGGACGAGCAGGACTGTTTTGGCTGCTGCGTTTTGCTCGCTGGATCATTTGATCGATGCGGGATTCCAGATTCGGGTCGTCCTCTGCCATTTCGGCCTTAACTCGTTCGAGTCGAGCCAACCGGGCCTCGGCGACTTTGATGTCCAATTCAAGATTTGCGACACTTAGTTCACGACGCTGTTGCAGCAACTCTCGCATGCGTTGGCGTAGTTCATCTGTTTCCGCTTGTGTCGCGATTTGAGCACTGACGATGTCGATGCTCTTCTGATTCTTCCACATCTCCAAAGCGTTGGGATATCGATCGGAGTCTCGTTGTTTGACCATGTTTAAGCGGTCGACTTCCATCGCCAGCGAACCGAGAGCTTGTCGATACTGGGCAGCGTTGTTTTTTTCGAGAGCATTCATGAGGCGAAGAACTTGCGGGTGGTGCTCTTTGACAAATTCAAGTGCCCTTTCGTTGCGGACTTTTTCCATTTCCGCCATGCGTCCAGCCATTGAAGAACGCCCCCGTTGATTACCGGTGCCCCCGTCGTCTTTGCGGTCCGTCGAACCGCGAGCGGGTGGTTGACGCTCAGTGCCTTGGCGATCTGTGCCTTGGCGGCCTCCCTGATTTTTGTCCTGAGCCCACGCGGTCTGTGCTCCAAGCACGATCAACAAAACGGCAAAGAGAAGACCAGACAGAAATAATCGCTGATGTTTGATAAAGAGCATAACGTTAGGTCCTCTGGCCTAGGTATCGACTTGGCGTCAGAAAAATCAAGTCTAGTCGCGTATGCAAAATGTTTCCAGCGTAAAAAACGGGTCAGAAAGGGCTATTTAAGATGTCCAAGATCATCTTCGTCCAAATAACTCATCGCGGATGCAAGCCAATTTTCGGTATCAGCATCCAAATAGACGAATTCTGCTTCATCGTCATCGTCATTGTCATCGAACTCGGCGTCGTCTGCAGTATATTCGGCTTCGTCGATGACATTTTCCGCCCAGATCAATGCTAACTTGTTGTCTATATTTGACGTGGATTTGTCTGCCAAATTTTGCCAAATCGCAATGCCGAGCAACAAGGTGGCTGCAACCGCCGCCAAGACACTGATCGGACTCAACCAACTCTGTCCAAAGTTTGGCAGTGAAGAGGACCGGTCTGGCGCGACTACGTGTTCGATTCGAGGCGAGGCAACTCCGTCAAACTGTTTGTTTGCAAGAATATCAACATCCACAAACGGTTGCCTCTGGAAAGCCAACTCGGCCTGAATCGTCAAGTCAAGCATTTTGGCAACGGCATTTTGCGCGTCGACATCAGACTCCAATTGACGTTCAAACGTATCGCGAGCCGCCCCGTCGAGTTCTTCGGCGAGAAATTGAAAAGCCAGCCACTCCAGGTCGGATAAACCCTGTGTCGCAAGCTCTCGCGATTTGTTCATTGATTTACGATTCATTTTCTGTACCCAAGGAAATTTTTAACTTGCTCAACCCGCTCCGCATTCGCGTTAGGACGGTGCCCAACGGGATTTGCAATTGTTCGGCGATTTCGATGAACTTGAGGTTTTCGTAAATCCGCAAGCGGACGACCTGTTCTTGCTCGGGCGGTAGTTGACCTAACGCCCTCCGCACGATTTCGGCCTGCTCCTCTCGGATCACCTCGTTCGCCATCTCCTCTTTTCGGTGAGCTGACTTCCATATCGCCACCTGTTCCTGATGCCTTGTCTCAAGCGAATGGCGGCGACGGTTTTCCATCGCCACACTAAACGCCACGCGAAAGAGCCAACTCCGAAGTGAATCGGGGGCAACCCCTCCGCCTTGGTCGATCAATTTTGATAGAGTCGTCTGCACGGCATCGTTTGCCGCCGAGTCGTCCCTCAAAATTCCCAGCAGGAAATGATACAAATCCCGCTGGTACCGCTCGAACATCTCGACGACTCGGTCGTCGTTCAAACGGCTGGCCTCTCTCTCAACCAATTTTTGTTTCCCGCTGCCTGCTTGTGTCGAATTTTGATAAGTCATCACAAGTTACGCCGGAAACTGACTCTATGACAAGACGGTTTAAAACAGAAAATATTTGCAATTTCGCAGGCTGTTTTAAGCCGCAAAATATGCAAATCTGGGCAGTTTAAGGCAAGTTTACGCCTTGATCCCCCTAGAAAACAGGTTTTTCGCTCGCATTCGATGGGTTTTCAATAAGAATACCGGCGAATAAACCGGGTTGCCGAAGACCTGGACACCGCTTCAAGTCCCCACTAAAGCCGATTTTCAGGTTAATCGAACGACCGACCTTGCCGAATTGGACCTACTGAAAAAGTTAGCGATTTTCGTTATTCTGGTGGACGGTTGGTAGTATTTAAAGTCCCAGATGTTGTCTCCTTCGTAGGAAAACGGTGTTCGCAGGTCCAATTTTTACTCGAGAAGCAGTCGTTTCGCCTCGGCGTCCCCGTTTATTCGTGATGCGTGGGGTGTACGGGACTGCGCTTTTGATTTTGATCTCGACCGCCTGGATGATCATTGCCGGGACCCAAGTCGTCCGAAATATCAGCGACATGGCAAGGTTTGGGGCGATTTTGTTCCAAATTTTGGTTCCTCTACAAATGGCACTGCTGATGTTCATGTCGGCCATTCAGGCAGCAAGTAACGTCTCTGTGGAAAAAGACCGCCAGACGCTAGTGCTTCTCTTAATGACTCGGATGTCCAACACCGAATTGGTCTTGGGAAAACTTTTTTCTGCGTTGCTTTCGGTCGGCAGCTTGTTACTAACGTCCGCCCCGATTTTGATGTTAGTCGTTTTGTTTGGTGGAACAAGTTTTCAGCAAGTGGGTTGGTCACTGGCTGTAACGCTTACAACTTGCCTCCTAGCCGGAAGTCTCGGCACGATGATCGGCTACTGGCGAGAAAAAACCTTTCAATCGCTTGCGTTGGTTCTGTTGGTGATCGCCATTTGGGTCGGCTCTTGGGAGGGATTATCGCAGACAGGAATTTCAGTCGGTGGAATTTCCGCCGAGCGAATCGCACAAGCGATGAGTCCAATCCAAGCGATTTTAAGTGCCAGTCGTCCGACGATTGTGGAATCATGGCAAACAGATGTCGTTCCCTACCTCGTGTCATCATTGGCACTTGCGTTAATCGTGATTGGGATCGCTATTGCCCGCGTGCGAGTTTGGAATCCGAACCGCGAAGCCCGCCCTCGTCAACAAGAGGCCGAGTTCAGCAGCGTCAATATCTACGGCGAAGTCGCCGCCGGAAAAGAATCCGAATCACAAACAGCCCCCACGTTGACGCAACTCGTAAACCGCAAAAGCCGCCCCGTGTGGAACAACCCCATTTTGTGGCGCGAAATGATGACTTGGGCGTACGGCAAGAAAATCTTGTTCATCCGCCTCGCTTATTGGTTGGCGGCGTTTGCCGTGATGGCTGCTCTTTATTGGGCCGTGACATCGGGAGTTGCTACACGAGCGACGCGAGCAACAACCGTCACCGTGCCACTGGTCGCTCAAGCGTTGGCACCGCTGATGCTGGTAAGTCTTGTGATCTTAACGGCTCTTGCGGTTTCTTCGATTACGACAGAAAGGGATGGAAAGGCGATCGATTTGTTGATGGTAACTGACATTTCGCCAAAAGAATTTTTGTTTGGAAAACTGCTGGGTGTGCTTTACCTCGGGACTGACTTGATTTTATTGCCGCTGCTCATGTGCGGTTATTTGTGGTGGAATCAAGCACTTTCGACCGAGAATTTTTTATTCGTTGTGTTGGGGATGCTAATCCTGAACATATTCGTTGCGGCCCTGGGGATTCATTGCGGTATGTCGTATGCCAGCACGCGAACGGCGATTAGTGTCAGCCTGGGTACTGTGTTCTTTTTGTTTTTAGGTGTAGTGACATGCATGGTGATGCTGGTCTCCTTCACCGGTAACTTAGAGGCACAATTGGCTCCGTTTTTGGCTTGTATCGTGGGGGGAGCTGTCGGACTTTACGTCGCCTTGGGTTGGCAGAATCCGTCGCCCGCTTTGGCATTGGCGTCAATGATCTTGCCCTTTGCAATGTTTTACACGATCACTAGTATGCTGTTGGGACATTTTGCGTCAGTAATTATCGTGGTGGCGTTCACTTATGGGTTTGCAACGACGGCAATGTTAGTGCCGCGGCTTACCGAATTTCGGATTTCAACGGGACGGTCGAAAACGGGTGAAGCAGAGTAAGCTCCGTTTTCTCAATCATGGAATTGTTTTACAAACTCGCTCCCTTTCTCGCTGCGATGCTCGTTCTGCTCGTGGGCTCGGCTTTTTTTTCCTCGAGCGAGGCCGCTCTATTTTCGCTCCGTCCGACGGACCGAAGAAAAATGCAGCGAGGAACCAGACGCGAACGGTTGGCAGTCAAGTTGTTAGATGAATCTGAACTTCTTCTGGCAACGATTCTGTTCTGCAATTTGGTGATCAATCTCGCGTTTTTCTCGCTGGGAGCGATTTGTTCGATGCGAATCGAAGGCTCTGGAGACTGGCTGGCGGCCGGATTTGTTATCGGCACTCTGTTGATGGTGGTCGTGTTTGGCGAAATGATTCCAAAAACTCTGGGAGTTCTCGCACCCGTTCGCCTGGCCCGACTTGTTGCCGAACCGCTGTCACTTTTAACACGGTTGTTGGGCCGAATCGAACCAGCAGTTTTGTCAGTTAATCGAGTCGCGCAAAGAATTTTCTGGCCTGGTCTGCGTCGTGAGGCGGCGTTAGAAGTCGGCGACATCGAGCGAGCAATCGAAATTTCAGGTGCTGATGCGTCTTTGATTCGACATGAACAAGCGGTGTTGGCGAACATCGTCCAGCTCTCTGAAATTCGCGTCGATGAATGGATGCGGCCCAGAACTCAGTTCGATCCGTTTCGCCCTCCGGTGAGCCTCGCAGATTTAAAAGGAACTGTACCCAAGGGCGGGTACTTGTTTATTACCGAGTCGAACAATGACGAAATTGAACGGGCGATCAGGCTCGACAACTGCTTCGAACTCCCCAATGAGCACCTCGAGCGGCTCGGAGAACCGGTGTTGTATTTGCCGTGGTGCGCGACGGTTGCCGATGCCCTGCAAGGCATGTCGGCTCGCGACCGAGAAGTAACCGTGATTGTCAACGAGCTCGGTGAAACGATCGGTCTTTTGACCATCGAAGATATTCTGGAGACGATTTTCACCTACTCACCAAGTCGCAGCCGGATGTTGTTGAACCGAAATCCACTGCATCCGATTGAGGAAGGCAGGTGGATTGTCGCCGGGATCATGAGCTTGCGACAACTGGCACGACGACTGGATGTTGATATTCCGCGCACTCACAGCATCACGGTGGCAGGAGTGATTCAGGAGGAGATGCAGCGATTGGCCGAAACCGGCGATGAATGCATTTGGGGGCCGTTCCATTTTCGAGTGATCGAGGTTGGTGAACGGGGCAATATCGTCGTTGAATTGCAGTTGGTTCCCTATCGCGAGGAGGGAAGCTAATGTTGATTTGGGCTGGGGTTTTGTTCGTCCTTGGATTAGGGTTCAGCGCTTTTTGCAGTGGCACTGAAACCGCCTTTTATCGCTCCAGTCGCGTGAAACTTGTGATGAGCGTGATGGAGGGTGATCGAATCGGCAAACTCCTGGCCTGGTTCTCCAATCGACCGGCTTTTTTTGTGGCGACAATTCTGATTGCCAACAATATCGCAAACTACTTGGTGTCGTTCAGTATTACTCTCGCCGTCGTCGTACTGATTGATCAAGGACGAAGTGGCGTATGGGAACTGATTGCAACAATCTTAATCTCGCCGATCGTTTTCATTTTTGGGGAATCATTTCCTAAATCGCTTGGCCTGCTCGCACCGAATCGATGTTTGCGAGTTGCCGCGATTCCCCTTGTGGGTGTTTCTGTGATTTTGGCACCGGCGGCAGCATTGTTGTGGGGAATCGCTCGCTTGCTGGAGAACTTCGTCGGTCAGTCGCCCGAACGAATGCAGATGACTTTGGCTCGCAAAGAAATCGAACAAGTTTTGGATGAAGGCCAACATGCGGGAATTTTGCATCCGTCTCAACGGCAATTAACACAGAACTTTTTCTTAGTCGCCGCTCGCCCCATTCGTCAGCTTTGTATTCCGACATCGCGAATCACCGGAATCAAACCCAACACGAGTCGCGCGGCTGCGGTCCGATTTGCGCAAAGACACCGACTCGCAGATATTCCCGTCGTCGATGGCCAACAAAAGTTTGTCGGATACTATCATCTCGTTGACTTGCTGGTGCAAGAAAACGTTGACGGCCCGTTGCCGCCACCGAAGCCCTTGCGATCACTGAATGCGGACGAAGCGTTTGGAGAAGCGATCCTGTGGATGCAAACGAATCGCGAAAGCCTTGTTCAGGTCGTCAACAAACAATCACAAATCGTTGGCTTGTTGTCAATCGATCAGTTAACGAGCCAACTCCTAAAAGGTCCGCTCGAATCGCTGCGACGATAGGCCTACCAGCCCCCGTAGCCGATTTCTTAGGTGCTCTTGGAATATCCCAGCGACTTGATGATCGCCAGCATTTCTTCAAAGTCAATGAATCGACGATGACGCTCCAGTTTGTAGGCGTCAATCGCACGTCCCAGTTCGGCAGCGTCTGAAGAAAGTCCGCGATAGGAATTGGAAAACTGACGCCGTTCGATCCCTGCTGATTTCCGTTCATATCCACTGACACGACGGTCAACAAATGACTCTTGTGACGAAGCGACAGTTGTATCGGAGGCAGTGGGTTCGATGTTCATGGTGGTTCAGCGCTTAAAACAGAAGTGATTTGTGGAACTCTACGCTATAGAACGGGCGTCGATAGGTAATTTTCGTCGCCCGAATTGACTGTCAGGCGATAGTAGTGTTCGCATGATAACGGTTTTAGCGATCGTTCGCTCTGAAATTTGCTAGGGCGGAAATTCAACCCCGACAGAATGCGGCTTATTCTCGCGACGCAATACTGGGCCGCAAGGGCGAACCGCCCGTTGTGAGAATCTCCGTAAAGATTGGCATCTCTGGAAACCGCTGCTGCGCGGCGATCAAAGTTGCCCGTGCTTCCTGTTCGCGACCGTCCAGCAATAGGGCGTTGCTGAGCCGCAGGTAAGCCTCCCCGCCGGTTGACTCGTGATCACAAGCTCGCTGCAAGACTGCGATCGCCTGACGATAGTTTCGCAATTCGGTCAGAACCGTTCCATGCAGCAAGTGAATTTCTGGTGAAAGAAGAGCGGGGTTCTCACCGAGGTTGAGTTGCTCTAGAGTCGCCAATGCCTCCAGTGGCCGTTCTGTCTTTAAATAGATTTGGCACAACTTCAGGCTAATCGTCGAATCTTTCGGCGCTAGACTCAAAGCGCGTTGGTAAGCGTTGGCCGCATCGCCCCATTCTCTCTTCTCGGCATGAATGTCTCCCGCTAATTCCCACGCACGAGTTTGCGTCGAGTCCATTTGAATGGCAAATTCCGCTTGGCGATTGGCGGCCAAAATTTTGCCGTCTTGAAGATACAACCTGCCTAACGTGATATGCAGGTGATGTCGGTCGGTCGTTCCCGCGATCGCTTGCTCGAGTTGTTTAGCGGCTAGTTCGGTTTGGCCGGTCTTGAGATAAAGATCTGCCAACTGTTCGTGAGCCACCAAATTTCCTGGGGACTTTTTGATTGAGTGTTTGAGGTACTTGATCGCTTCGTCTTCTTGACCCGATTCAGAAAATCGACCTGCAAACTCTAGCATTCGATCCGACACCATTCGGTTCGACAGCTTTTTGTGCGGGGACAACGAACAACCACAGACAGCAAACGCCAGCAGCGCGATGATAGCGCTGACGTTAAGGCTCATTCGTTCTGTGGAATTCCCGTATGGCAAAGGCACCTCGCCGAACTAGGTTGGAAAAAACCGGTCTATCAAATTGGTTTTTCGGTTGCGGAGTGTAACAAGTAGTCTCACCCATATCCATATCGACCATCCTCGTTCACACTAATTAATGCGGGTGCTGGCACGGGGACAAACCCAAACCCCCAAGACCACCCAATCTGCCGACCTTTGCAAGTGTCGTCTCATTTGACAAACGAACGCACCTTTTTAGCGACGATCGTCGCTAGCAATCAACGAAATCAAGGGCTCTACCATGCCGGGAACTTATCAGAAACACGGGGTTCACATTCTGTACCCCGAAAATTGGAAGTTGGAAGATAGCGAAAGCGGCGAAGTTCCGTTTGAAATTTGGCTCGAAAGCCCAGACGGAGCCTTGCTTTCCATGACCTTTTTTGCACCGGAATCAGACATGGCCGATGTTCTCAAGGAGTACATTGCCGGATTTCAAGAGCAATACGAGGACCTTGAATTGACTCCCGCCGAGGACGAGGTCAGCGGTTTCGTCGGACACGGCAACGACTCGATGTTTTACTGTTTGGATTTTTTGGTGACCTGCAAACTGCGGCTTTATTCCACCCCCAAGTATTTGGTCGCGATTTTGGAACAGGCGGAAGCCCGCGAATTCGATAAAATGGCCCAAGTCTTTTTAGCTATCAAGACAAAAATGCTTGAAGGTTTGAAGTAAACTTTTGCCTAATCCGTGACGCTCAAGAAATTTACCAAAAAAATATTCATTTCCATCAAACCACTCTTACATTCTGGGCGTACTAGGTGGAAACAAAGCCAGGTGTGAACGGCAATGAACTGCCTCCTGCAAATTGCAGGGTGTCGGCGTGAATCTTAGGCAAAATACTCTCTCGGTTGGGAGAGGCAATAAAAGGGCTAATCGAACAATAACTTAGCCGCCATCTTTTCACGCATGCAAACACCACGCTACCAGAATTTCCACCAAGGCTTTTCAGCGGGTTGCTCTTTTTGAATCACCCGCACCGGTTGTGTGACCGTAGTCGTTACGGATTTCGGCTGCGGTCGCTTGATCGGTCTCCCAGGATCAGTGTCAGAATCGTACTCGACTCGTAGAATGACGGAACCAATTTGCAAAAGGTCCCCAGGGATCAAATTGGCATGATTGACGCGAGCATCGTTGACATACGTTCCATTCTTCGAACCCATATCGCGAACGCTAAGAGCTCCTTCGGGATTCAACAGCAATTGGCAATGGGCTCGACTGACCGACTCATCGTCAATTGAGATGTCTAGGTCTGAACTGCGACCGATTACCGCCGGAGGCCGAACGTTCCATCGCTGGCCATCACCACCTCGCGCAGAATCGATTTTCACAAGCCGATAGTGCATTGCGAACCTCCACCTTTAAATACTCGGTTCGAACGTTCATGAGTCTACTACTAACTCATTTTATCGAGTCGATGAACTGAACAACACCCCTACCATACAACCTCGCCTAACTAATCTCCGCAATCGCGATCGTATCCAAGACATCGGGGAAGTCCGCCGTATCGAGGACAAAAACAAGTCGCTGAGAAGGCAACAGCCCCAAATGTTCTTTGGCCCAATCGGCAATCGATTTCGGCAGGCGACAATAGGTCCTCAAGCTGTCGATCATCACGGGAACGACGCCCCAGTACAAGGACATTCGCTGAGCCGCCTTTTGATCGTCCGTCAGGCAAACCGTCGTCACAAAATCTCGCTGTTTGCTTTTTAGGAGCGCCGTCGTGCTGTGTTCGGTAACAAGCACCAGTAGACGAGCGTCGATATGCCTTGCGACTTGAGCCGCTCCGAGCAGCATCGCTTCTTGCATGCAAATCTTTTGGTCGGCGGTCTGATGATGACCACGACTCGCGCGGTTTCGCAAAAGCGACTCCGTCTCGTGCATAATCCGCTTCATCATTCTCACAGCGGCCTCGGGATAACTTCCAATCGCCGTTTCACCCGACAACATGCAGGCGTCCGCTCCATCCAGAATCGCATTGGCGACATCGCTGACTTCGGCGCGTGTGGGCTGTTTCGAATGGTGCATGCTTTCGAGCATCTGGGTGGCAACAATCACCGGCTTCCCCAAGTCTTGGCAAAGGCGAATGATCCGCTTTTGCACCAACGGCGTCTTTTCTAGTTCAATCTCCACTCCCAAGTCCCCACGTGCAACCATTACGCCATCGGTGGCCTGAACAATCGCTTGAAGATTTTCCAATGCCTCCCGCTTTTCGATTTTTGCGATGACGCGGGCCTCGCTGCCGGCGCTGGATAGTAGCGTTTTAAGCTGGTGAATCTCTTCAGCGTTGCGAACAAAACTGATACTCACAAAATCAATGTCGGTGCTGGCCGCCCACAGGGCGTTTTCCAAATCTCGTTCTGTCAGCGCCGAGATGCTCAGATTGGTGTCGGGCAGATTGATCCCTTGGCGAGAGCGGAGACTGCCGGGCTCGATGACCTCACAAGTCGCCGACTCTGCCGTCACCATCACCACCCGCAACCGCGCGGCTCCATCTGCCAATACAATCTCATGACCGACCTGGAGCTCATCAAGCATCGGTTCGTAGTTGGAGGTCAGTTCGGTGGGTGATTGCGGATCGGCGTTTCGCGTCAACGTGACAAGTTCGCCGACTTGGAGTTCGAGCGGTTCGGCCAGCAAATTTCCTAACCGAATTTTCGGGCCGGCCAAATCGATCAACACTCCCACCGGTCGTCCGAATTCGCGGGCCGCTTGGCGGATCGCCTTGAGAACGGAGTCATGCTCTTTGCGGCTGCCATGGGCCATGTTGATTCGAAACACATCGACCCCTGCCGCCATCAGGCGCAACAGCATTTGCGGCTCCCGGCTCGCTGGTCCAACGGTTGCCACTAGCTTTGTGCGCGACAAATCGGGAATTTTGCGGGGGTCAAAGGTCAGCGGTGCAGTTGTCATGGGGGCTCCTTCTACGTCGTTTTAAAACGAGATTTTAGCGTGATTTCCCCTCTCCGGGGTATCTCCAATCGCTTGGTCATGCAAATATCTTGGGAGCATCCGAAAAAAATGCCCGTACGCATGATTGCCACCGGGCCTTTTGTTTCGAATATAATCGAGGCTTACGAAATTGGTTGGAGCAACCGTCTCCAAGTCATTGTTAGTTACCTTACGAGAATTTTGAAGCATGAAAAAAAACGTTCAGAAAACGAATCGCCGTGAGTTTGTGAAGGTCACTTCAGCAGCAGCCCTTGGAGCCGCTGCGGTCCCCTATTTCCCCTGGACACAATCCGCGTTTGCCAACCGCTCGGCTAACGACCGCCCGCGTATCGGCTGTATCGGCGTCGGCAGTATGGGAACCGGCGACGCTCGCGAACACGCTCGTTTTGGTGACATTGTCGCCGTTTGTGACGTAGATAGCCGACATGCTGAGGCCGCAAAAAACGACGAGAATATCGGCAAGGGGACGGCGGACGCCTACGGGGACTATCGCAAGGTTTTGGATCGAGCCGACGTGGATGTCGTCAGTATCGTGACTCCAGACCATTGGCATGTGAAGATTGCCCTGGAAGCGTTGGCTGCTGGGAAACATGTCTTTTGCCAAAAGCCGTTATCCCTCACCGTCGAAGAAAATCAACTCATCCGCCGAGCCTGTGACCGCTATAAGAATTTGGTCTTTTTCATCGGAACGCAACAGCGCTCGCAACGCGATCAGTTTTTGCGGGCCATCAACATGGTTCACAAGGGACTGCTCGGGCCGATCAAAAAAGTGACCGTCGGCATTAACGGCAGCCCAACCGGTGGCCCTTTTCCCGTCGAAACTCCTCCAGAGCATTTGGATTGGAACGCTTGGCTCGGCCCTGCCCCCTTGGTCGATTACCGCGAAAGACGTTGCCATTATGAATTTCGCTGGTGGTATGAGTACTCGGGCGGAAAATTCACCGATTGGGGTGCCCACCACGTCGACATCGCCCAATGGGCCTTGAATGAAAACTCACTCGGGACCGGGCCTATCGAATTTGATGGTACCGATTCAAAACATCCTGTCGAGTATGTTGATGGTTACCCGGTCGTCGACGATTGCTACAACACGTCGCATGACTTTGCGATTCAGTGCAAGTTTGCCAGCGGTGTCGAAATGGTCATCGACAGTCGTTCGGATAATGGCGTGTTGTTCGAAGGTGAGAAAGGACGAATTTTTGTGAATCGCTCGAAGGTCACCGGACGCCCGATCGAAGAAAATTGGGACGAAGGGCAATTTGGCGATGAAGACTTGGTAAACCTTTACAAGGGCAAACCATTTGAAGGCCACAAGGCCAACTTCTATCGCTGCATTGCCGAAGGGGGCTTCCCGGTCAGCGACGTGTACAGTCACTTGCAAGTCATGAACACCTGTCACCTCGCTGCCATCGCCGCTCGTCTGGGCCGGAAGATCAAATGGGACCCTCGCGCCGAAAAAATCATCGGCGACGACCAAGCCGCCAGCTTCCTCGCTCGCGATCCCCGCGAAGGTTTTGAATATCTCAAAACCTAACGGCAAACGCCGGCATTTCACAATGCTACAAGCCCGCCGCGCAAGCAAGTGAACCCCATTGTGTTCACTCGCTGGCGCTTCGGGCTTTTCTGAAACGCGCGTTCAAGCCAACAGTCATTGCTTTGCTCAATTCGATTGTTCGGTAAGTATCGCTAATTTTTCGGTAAAAACTGCATCTAAACAAGGCTAGTTGGGGTATTGTGTCGGGGGAGAGACTTGACAAAGTGCCCCAGGTTTGGGGGTGATTTAAACGTTCAAATTTGTTAAAATTCGTCTTTGTTTGACTCGGCCCATCATCGATATCCCAATTTTCCCGATCAGAGATTTTTAATGGCAGGAAATGCAATTTCACCCGAAAAGGGTGTCCGTCGCAAGGAAGCCTATGTTGATCAAGGTACCGTCCTCAAATTTGACAAAAACAACGACTTCCAACAGGAACTCAAACGCCGCGTTGACGAGTATTTTGAATCCTCTGGCCGCCATCCGCGTGACAACTGGCAGATGTACCTGAAATCGGCCATTCTCCTCTCGTCATACGCCGGACTTTATGTCCTCCTCGTATTTATGGCGACGACTTGGTGGCAAGCGGTTCCGCTGGCTTTGGCTTTAGGCACCGTCATGGCACTTATCGGTTTCAACATCCAGCATGACGCGGGTCATCAGGCTTATTCGGATCGCGGCTGGATCAACAAAATGATGTCGATGACAATCGAGTTGATTGGCGGTAGCGCCTACGTTTGGCATTGGCGCCATGCCGTGTTTCATCACACCTACGTCAACATCACCGACCACGATACGGATGTCGATTTGGGTTTTTTAGGTCGCTTGACTCCTCATCAAAAACGTTACGCTTTCCACCGTTGGCAACATTTTTATTTGTGGCCCCTGTACGGATTCATGGCAATCAAGTGGCAACTTGTCAATGATTTTTGGGACGTTTCGCGTTGCAAGATTGCCGATCGACGAATTCCATTTCCTAAGGGTTGGGATTTGGTGATTTTCCTGGGGGGCAAGATCACGTTCTTCACGCTGGCCTTTGTGATCCCGATGTTGTTCCACACTTGGTGGGTCGTGTTGCTGTATTACGGATTGGCGGCTCTGGCGATGGGAGTGATCCTGAGTATCGTCTTCCAACTGGCCCATGCGGTGGAAGAAGCCGAGTTTCCCATGCCTGCTCCTGACACGGGGCGGATCGAAAGTTCTTGGGCCGTTCACCAAGTGCAAACCACGGTTAACTTCGCGCGGCGTAATCCCGTCGTGTCTTGGCTGTTAGGTGGCCTGAATTTCCAAATCGAGCACCATTTGTTGCCACGGATTTGCCACGTGAATTATCCAGCTTTGGCCCCTGTTGTCGAGCAAACCTGTCGGGACTTCGGAGTTGAGTATCATGAGCATCCGACGGTTTGGGCAGGTCTCCGTTCACACTATCGCTGGTTGCGTCAGATGGGGACGGAAGAAGGCTACGCCTGATCAAAATTTAATCGGCCAGTTGAGCGATGAGCACTCGTTCGAGTTTGGCCAAGTCCTTTTTTACGTCGCACGAACGGAAAGCTCCGTGGGCCAAGATCAAGTCCTTGATTTTCCCCGCGAGCATGGGACTTGTTTCCAACACCAGCCAACCGCCAGGGAGCAGACGCGCGGCGGCTTGGTGAACTAGTTTTTCAGTCAGCTCGTATCCCGCGTCACCGCCGTACAAAGCCAATTCGGGCTCGTACTTTTTCACCGATTCGCCAAGGGTCCCTTGTTCGCTCCGTCCGACATACGGCGGGTTGCTGACAATTAGCGGGAACTTTTGCGTCTCAGGAATTTCGCTCAGCAAATCTGATTCTATAAAGGCAACCCGTTCGCTGACCTGATGCGTTTCGGCGTTCCGCTGAGCGATGGCCAGAGCCTCGGGCGAGACATCAACGGCAATCACTTGCACATCGGGGATTTGTTTGGCGAGCGTCACGGCGATGCAACCACTGCCGGTGCCAACGTCGACAACTTTTTTCTCAGAACTTGGATGCCGCTGAAGTAAATCGATCGCTTCAACGACCAATTGTTCGGTTTCGGGACGCGGGATCAGGACGGCTGGCGAAACTTCAAACCGCAACGAGTAGAACTCGCGGTAGCCGACGAGGTAGGCGACAGGTTCACCTGCCGCATGACGCTTGACCCAATCCCGAAATTTACCGAGATGCGGTTCACTTGGGACATCGTTAAACCGCGCGTAAAGTTGAATTCGGGGAACACTGAGGGCTTCGGCCAATAACACTTCGGCCGCCAGACGGGGCGTGTCTTGACCGTTTCTTTGGAAATAGTCGGTGGTCCAAGTCAACAGGCGTTGAATGCTCCAAGGTTGGTTTTCCGTTTCCGTGGCCATTTTTAATCCATTGGTGTGGTGCGGTTTCGTTAAGCCCGACAGGGTAAGCGGTCAACGCGCGAAGGTTTCTTGCCGCGTCAATCGAGGGATCCCATTTCGTCTCGCAACGTTTGGCGATCGTGATCGATTAGCTCTTGAATTACCAAATCGACATTGCCCAGCATAACTTGGTCGAGCTTGTAGATGGTCAAATTGATGCGGTGATCCGAAACACGGTTGTCAGGGAAATTATATGTGCGAATCCGTTGGCTTCGATCACCCGAACCGACCAAGTTCTTTCGGGTCGTGGCTCGTGCGGCGGCATCTCGTTGTTGATAAAAATCGTAGACTCGCGATTTCAGGATTCGCATGGCTTTGGCCAAATTTTTATGCTGACTCCGCTCGTCGATACATTTTACGACGACTCCGGTGGGGTGGTGGATAATACGAATTGCGGACGCAGTTCGGTTCACGTGCTGCCCCCCTGCCCCGCTACTGGCACAATAACGTTCGACCTCATAATCGGCAGGGTTTAGCTCAACCTCCACATCTTCCGGTTCCGGCATCACGGCGACCGTGGCCGCAGAGGTATGAATCCGCCCCTTGGCTTCGGTATCGGGGACCCGTTGAACACGGTGTCCGCCACTTTCGTATTGTAGTTCGCGGTAACAGCCTTCGCCTTCGATGGTGGCAGTGATTTCCTTGTAGCCCCCCATGTCAGACTCGCTGAAATCGAGAGTCTGCATTTTCCAGCCCTTCTTGTCGCAATACCGCTGGTACATGTTGTGCAAGTCGGCCGCAAACAGTGCCGCCTCTTCGCCACCCGTTCCGGCACGGATTTCGATAACGCAGC
Organism: Pirellulaceae bacterium; assembly: GCA_019636375.1. GTDB lineage: Bacteria > Planctomycetota > Planctomycetia > Pirellulales > Pirellulaceae > BJ22. The sequence goes on from JAHBXS010000002.1 coordinate 524,248, forward strand.
GACTACGATTGGCGTCTTCACCCCCGATGGTCATCAGCAAGAGCTCGTCCCACAGCGCCTCTCGTTGTGGGAGTAACGAGGCGATTTCCTCTTCGGCCATTTCCCGTTCGTCGGGGTCGCTGGCGGAATTTTCCAACTCGCGGGCTTCTTGGATCTGGCTCACGATGTCCTTGAACCGTTTGTACTTGTTGGCCATTTTGGCAAGGCTGCCATGCTCGCGAGCAACGGCTCCCATCCTCGTCGAGTTCCCCAAAGTCTCTGGGTCTGACAGTTGGCGTTCAAGTTCTTCGAATCGGGCGAGCTTTTCTTCTAAGGTATCTTTCATGTCTGGTGCCGCAGTAAAAATTGATTTGCGAAGTTCGTCAATGCGCGAAAGCGATTTTGGAGTTGCCAAAACAACGCTTCCACGACGAGGCAGAGGGGTTCGTCGCGCGGCTACAAAGGGCTGACCGAAAAAAACCAAGCGGTCAGTTGACGCAAGTCATGAATGGATTGACGTGAAAGAGATGACATGTTTTGATTCGATTGGTCAACAAAATTCTGATGAGAAAGCGGGCGGATACCAAGGTGCCCGACACTTAAATAGTCGTTTCGGCAACGATACCCAAGTCAAATTCTCGCGATACCCTTATTAATTGACCGGATTTTCAGTTTTTTCTCAAGGCGTGGCGAAACGGCCCAGCCTGCTCACTGTGACAAAAACCGCGATGTTTCGGTTCGCAACAAGTTGCTAGCGGACGCCCAAAATAACCGACTTCCGCCAGTTTGGGGCCATCGGTAGAATCCCGCCGAAGATTAGCCCGTTGGTATCTGAGAAAATCCAAGGAACGGCTACCCAGGCCTTTTCACGGATCGACTCGCGCCTTTTCACGGAGTGAAAAGCCACGTAGCCGTTCACTCCGTGAACGTACGAAAAGCATGTAGATACTAATCGGAATAACGCTCAAATCTGCGTCCGCCGATTTTTTTCATCATTTCTGAAGTCCGAAACAATGCTACGCTACTGGACCAGTGGAGAGTCACACGGAAAGTGCCTATCGGCGTTAGTCGATGGCTTTCCGTCTGGCGTGCCGATCAACACCGAATTGATCAACCAGCAATTGCGGCGGCGGCAAATGGGTTACGGTCGCGGAAAACGCCAATCCTTGGAAACAGATGCTGTCGAGGTTCTATCAGGGGTTTGGGACGGCAAGACGATTGGCAGTCCAATCCATCTCCAAATCGAAAACAAAGATCACAAACTCCCCCGACTCGAGGAGCTTCCTCGCCCACGTCCGGGGCACGGCGACTTGACTGGGGCCGTCAAATACCTCGGCAGCATTCGTGGCATTCTCGAACGAGCAAGTGCGCGAGAGACGGCGGCGCGAGTTGCCGCCGGGGCTCTGGTCAGTCAACTACTTGCTCAATTCAACATCCGTGCAATTGGATACGTTGTCGAAATCGGCGGCGAAGCAATTCCCGCTCGATGCGATTTGACTTTTGCTGATCAGTTGGCCGAACGTGATCGCAGCGAAGTCTTTTCCCTTAACACGGCATACGATCAACAAATCAAGCGAGTGATCGATGAGGCGCGCGAGGCCGGTGATACGGTCGGTGGGATTGTCGAAGTCCGAGTCGAGGGACTCCCTTTCGGCTTGGGAACTCACGCCCAGTGGGATCAGAAACTCGACGGTCGTTTGGCTCAAGCCGTTATGGCGGTCCAAGCCATCAAAGGGGTCGAGATTGGGCTGGGCTTTGAAGCCGCGCGGCAACGAGGTTCACAAGTCCACGATCCGATCCATTTCGACTCCGCTCAACAAACTTCCCCAAATCTTGGCTACATCCGTCCGAGCAACAATGCCGGAGGCCTTGAGGGAGGGATGACCAACGGCCAACCCCTTGTGATCCGCGCGGCAAAGAAACCGATCAGCACGTTACAAAAACCCCTCAGTTCCATTTCGATGGACACCAAAGAACCAATGGCGGCGAGCTATGAACGGAGTGATATTTGCGCCGTCCCCGCTGCCAGCGTCATCGTCGAGCATGTCGTGATGTTCGAAATCGGTGTGGCTTTTATAGAGAAATTCGGTGGCGACAGTCTGGTCGAGATGCAGGACAGCTACCAACGCTTCTTGGAACTTGCCCGCGAGCGATAAGGTTAACGCGTCACTGCGAACCAGGATTGAAACCAAAGGATTGAAAAACCCAAATGACACCCCTCAGCGATAAGAAAAGACGCCTGCTGTGCCGTTTGCTGTTTTTCATCGGCTGCGTTGTGCCGTTTGCGGGAACCGTTTACCTTTTGCTGCATGGCCCGACTGTCACCGATTGGGAGAAATTGGTCAAAGCCGAGACGCGGTTAGAACTGCGCTTTGAGCGGGTCGAAACGCCGACTCCCAACCGTACGAAATTTTATGGCGTGAAGTTTGCCAATCCAGCCCTGGCCGAGCTCTCTCGCATTCCGACCGTAACGGTGACACGAGGCGAGACGAATTTTATCGAGATTTCCGGAACGATGCGACTGCCTACCAAGGGGCTTGCCGTCTTACTCGAAACCATGCAGCGCGAGGTTTTATCTGGCGGCAGTCTCGATGATCTATGGGAGATACGAGTCGATAAAATCGATCTGCAAGATTCCAATGACTCGACTCGCGGCGAACTCTACGGACCGTTGACCGTTTTCCTCGGCCGCGACTCGAAAGGGCAGCATGTGTTGCGGGCCAAGGTTCTAAAGGGTGGCTCGGAAGCCCCCATCGAATTGGAACTCTCGGTTGATCGCGACTCGGGCCACGAGGGATTGTACCTCGCGACGGGCGACACTGCCCTCCCCTTTTGGTTGATTCAAGAGGGTTGGCGACAGGATGGAATACGCTTTTCGCAAGGGTCTTTTTCCGGAACCGCCCAACTCTCATGGAGTCCTCGCGGAATGGACGGCGCGATAAATGGGAGATTTAAAAACTTGGACCTCACCAAGCTGTCAGCAGGCTACGAGCTAGAGGTCAAAGGCTCGGCGGATATCGACTTGCGTCAGTGCCATATCGAAAACGGCAGGATCAGGGCCGCCGAAGGAACACTTGCGGCCTTGACTAACCAGTTCTCTGTTAAAGGGCAGAAGATTATGCGTGCTCTCATCGACAACCCTGCAAATGATTCGTTCGTACGCCAATTTAAGACTAAGTTTTTAATCGCCAACAGCCAATTGCATTTGGATGGGATGCTGGCGATCGATCAGAACAATCAACAACTGCAGGGGCTCCCTCTTTCATTGCCACTTCAACATGCCGCCCACTTACTGACCTCGGTCGATTTTATTGAAAACCCGTCAGACTCCCGGTTTGACATGGCCAATCTGAACGACCGAGGAATCTCCCTACTCAACGCCTTCCAACTGGACTCCCGTCGAGAGACCGCCGAACAACCACCCCGCGAACTGCGCCGATAAAAAAGATTAAGACGTTGGCCGCATCACGCCGCACGTCGTAGATCTTTTGGCTCAGGAATCAAGCCAATCATCGACACAAGGATACTGCTCCCCAAGATGGCGAACATGATTTGCAGACCCTCTTCACTAAAACCGTAATTGTGCAGCCCGACACCCAGCAAGTTCACCCCCTGCCAAGACCAGAATGTGACGGCAATTCCCAATGTCGCCACCGCCGCAATCCCTTTGGCTCGGATAATCCCGGCCCAACGAGCGTGCAACAAAACGGCGTTCCAGAAGACGATCATCAGAGCCCCGTTTTCTTTGGTGTCCCAACCCCAGAATCGCCCCCACGAATCATCGGCCCACAACCCGCCGAGCACCGTCCCGAAGAAACTGAACAACAATGCAAAACAAGTAATCCCGTAAACCACATTCGCGAGTGATTGAATCGTCGGAGATAGTTTCGGCAGAGTCCCGCGCAAGTATCCGACCAACCAAATCATCAACGCTCCGATCCCAACCGCACCAGCGGCGTATGTCGCCACGTAGCCGAGCGAGATACAAATCACGTGCGTCGACAACCAAAATTGAGTATCCAACACCGCGACCAAAACCGTGAACGTATCACCGTCTTTGATACTCATGGTCCATGCCCACAAGAGCATCCCCAACCCCGATGCTCCTGCCAAAAAGCTTCCCACATTGATACGTGTCAGCCGCTCGACGATCAGCAGAAGGCCCACGCAACACGCAGAGATGAAAATCGCCGAGGAATACAGGGTCGTCACCGGAGGCCTTCCGGAAATCATAATCCGCAACAAGATTCCGAAAAAGTGGATACTCAAGCCGGCAATCAAGATCACCATCGCTACTCGTCCGATCTCGCGGGGGAGAACAACAAAGCCACAAACCGCAACAATGGCACCGAACAGGTAAAATACCATCGCCAAATAAAACGGCGATCCGAAATTGTAGAGAATTTCGACTGGCAACCTCCAACCCAGTTTGTTGTTTGCCTTGAATTCGGTCAGATAGCTCGCCAAAGCGGCATTGAATTCGTCGGCATTTCTATCGGTCATCAATCGCTCCAGACGGATTGGAGTTTCGGCAGTCGTCGGCGATTGGCTGGCAAGTTCAGGATAAAAACCTATCGCTTCCACATGCCGCCGCACCTCCGGAACCAACTCCTTGACGATTCGTTCCATCTGCATCGCGACATTCGCTTCCGCTTGGACCGTGATCCCTCTCAGTTTTTCCTCAGGCAATTTCCGCAACTCCGCCAGCAAACTGTTTTCGGCATCGGCTTGACTACGATGTCTCGCGACAATCTCTTGTATCTCAGGGTCTTGTTGCATGACCCGCAATGTTTCTTCGTTGACGAGTTCTCGACGAATCCCCGGTTCAAGTTGATCGGCCATGATCACTTCGGCCAATTGGGTTGAGTTGGTTGCGCCAAGTTTTTGAGCATACTCCGCCAACCAGCGGCGATTGTGCGCGGTGGCCAATGTGATCCATTGGTCCGACTCCGCATCTGTTTGCACCAACAACGGCAAATCATCTGCCTCCGCCAAGCGACTGCCGATCTGCAAACGTGCCGCAAAGCCGTCTTGTTCTTGCGCGTGTTTCGGATCTCCCAGAGCGGCTTGCAGATTCTTGACCTTCGTGATCTTTTGATACAGGTCGACCAAACGTTTTTGCCCAATCGAAAGTTCCTCAACGGGCAACTTTCGCGCATTGGTGACCTGTTCCTCCAAGATCATAAATCGAGGAACTTGCCGCCCAGCCACCTCAACCGGTTTTGCTAAATCTTCGAACGAATACAAAAACGGGCTGGCAGGTGTTAGTTTGAGTTCATTAAGAACGTGCAAATCCGTAATTCGCAAGATTCGATAAGTCTCCCAACCAGACTGTCGGAAGATAGTGTCTGCGAACCAACGAATCGCAGGGCGTTTATTTTCATCGTAGCCGAGAACCTCTTCGCGAGCACACAACTGCCTGGCTGTGTTGCGAGCCAACGAGTCGAGGGGCTGCATGCGGCCTTGATACAACAACGGTATTTGACCGAGTTGATCCAATCGCATCTCAGCCAAAACGACTTTAGGACGTGCCGCCGCGCTTAGAGCTCGCAACCCATAAGCGGCAAGTGGCAGACCGAGTAGCAACAGCAACACGACAAACGCGGCCCGATTAAACGGATTCGTTCCGTTGGCAGTCGCTGAAGCCGTGCCCTGCAACATCTTTTCCAACGTGCCGCTAAATTGAAACACCAACCCCAACACGACAAACATGCAGGCAACGTAGGGAATCATCCATCCGCTGTTTTTAACAATTTGTAGGACGGTTAACTCGCGCCCTTGAAAAGTGTCCATTCCAGACTGATAAAACGTCTCATTTCCGTATCGCAACGGATTATTCATCCACACACGCTGAGGCGAATCGATCAACCCCCGCCGTTCGTCCGTCAGTAGCAAATCCGAGGAAAACGACTTGGGAGTATTGGTCCCTGGGTAAACGGTTTTCTCGGCATCTACCAAATGGACTTCATAAGGTTTAATGTACGTTTTGAGCCGCAAACCAATTTGAAACGATTTGTCCTGAGCGGCCACTGTGTCTAAGACTTCATTGTCGTATGACAACATGCTGATCAAATAAGTTCCCAAGGAGGTACCAGTCCCCTTTTCCAAAATCTCCACATAAGCTGCCGCGCGATCATGCGCCCGCTCCGACCCAACGGCGGGAGTTGGCGGAAGTTGGACAGCTCGAAAAACTCGCCCCAGCCCAGCAGAAGCCAGATTCTCTTGGGTGTCCCCGGCGTTGATTCGCTCTAAATTCGCATTGATAAAATACTGCTTGGGGCGAAGGTCAAATGGCAAGTCCGGATGGGAAATCACCTTTTCACCCTGCAATCGCGACGAGGGAATCGTTGTGATCTTGGTCTCCTCCGAATTACTCGCATCCACAACCACCATCTCCGTGTTGCGAATGTCAAGAGCAAGCGAAGTCGTCTCCCCCTCGAAGACTGTCATTTGCTGTTCGACGTTCGTCAGCGATACATACAACTCATTGGCCATCAACATCATGATGCCAATGTGGATTAAGACCACGGCGCCTTTCCGTTTGAACAAAAGAGCACAAGCGACCATCATCACTGCCGCAGCCATTGTCCCTTGGATCAGTTGCCACAGAATCCGCATTGCCGAGTCGCCGATGAAGGCTTGCTCGCCTTGCGAGATCAAGAAGATCAACAACGCCAGCAAAGCGGCCCCGATAAAACCAAGCCCTATTTTTTCGAGCGTCCGCTCACGCGGAAACTGATAGGCATAAAATCCAGCGGCCAGCCCTAACCCAAATACCACAACATGCATCAGCCACCACAGCCTTCGGAAAAACTCTGGCGAGGCTGACGCTTGAAAACCATCCGGATTCTGCCCTCCCGCGACGACCATCCACGTGACCACAATCCCCAACACGGCGACCATCAAACCAACAAACAAACGATTTCCGGTTGCTTGAATCCGCATCCGCACCAGGTGAGCCGCCAAAAGATTAATCATCATGGCGATCAAAATCGTCAAGCCGCTTGGAAGATGGCAAGCCCCTTGAACCTTTTGTTGATCGGGAAACCAAGCCGGTGGCAAAAACACGTTGTAAGGAATTCGCACAATTGGGCTGGAGAAATGCTGACTTTTAACGGCCCAAATGTCCATCCGAGTCTGCTGCATACTCGAAACCCACACCACAAACACTGCAACGACCAGCAAACCTACCGTCAGCTTTAGTGAGCCCAACCCCTCCAACACCGCCAGCATCCAACGCTGAGTTGAAACCTGCGGCACAATTAGCGCCGAACGCGACTCCGAACCGCGGGGGAATGATTCAACGGTCGTCATGTTGATTACCTATTAAAATTAGTGGCTGTAAAAACAACCACCTTGATCTACTTAAAACGCAAGCTCGCCAAAAATGTGGCGAACTCTTCTTGACTTGATGCAACTAATTCTGGCGGACCGCTCATTTTGACGAACCACGCGGCTCCATCGGAAACGAACATCACCGCCGACACTGACCGGGGCCTTTCACCAGCACCCTGTAAATCCATTCGTTTGGCTTCGACTCCTGCAACCGTTTCCGTGCTCGCATGAACCTCGATCGCTTCAGCGACACTTAGTGAAACTCCCGACTCTGCGATCCAGTTTTCAATCGACTCTTCCCATGTCACCATTTTTTCCGGCAAGGCCGTGACCGAAATAGTGGCCAGTTGCTCCCCGCTTGTCTTCTCCAAGCGTAACGTCACAAACGTCGCCGTCGTGTTGACGGTCCAGCCACTGGGGAGTTGATAGTCAAGCTCTTTTTGCACCGGTGCCGACATCGCGGCCTGTCCCCCGGCACCCATTCCCGGCGGCATCATCCCACCTTGAATCTCACCCGAACGGTCGAACACCAGAAATTTCCCGCCCCGATACTCCAACTCACCGATTTCCTCGTCCAACTCATTGGCCGTGATCGGCTCCAACCCCATCTGGCCTCGCCAACGATTGAAGTTCGCCAGTCGATCAAAGTCAGGCCCCAAACTCGACACCACCAATTCGACTTTATCGCGAAAGCTGTTGGGAATCACCAAGGTCGCCAACCGACTCGACATTGGCGAATCGCTGACCGCAGAGATCGCTCGCCACCCGGTTGGAACTTGCCAAACCGGTTGCCCTTGGTCGTCGAAACTGACTTGTTTTAAGAAATCGACCCAAGCCGATTCCGCTTCGGCCAACGCTCGCGTCGAGCCGCTGATTTTGAAAAACCATGACGCATCGGGTTGCAACGCCACGGCGACAACCATCCGCTCTTGGGTCGCTTCCTTGATCGGCAATCCCGACCTCGAAAGTGGAACGGTGACCGTTTCAATCGGCTCTTCTATATTGCAGCCAACAATACACAAGCACAGACAGCTTGCCCACAGACACCACCACCTTCTGCCTTCAAACCTACCGATGGCTCTCTCTCGAAGCTTGTGCATGATTCTCCTAAGTGGCTGTGAAAAAAGTCGATATTCAGTCCGGCATCTCCATCCGGGCTATCGGATCAAAAGCGACAATGTCGTTTGAGTGCTGCCGCCAAACGTTTAAGTGTGCAACAGTTAATTATCGCGGAGAGTTTCGCTTCGGCCAACATTTTGCCTCGAAGAATGTTGCGACAAAAACGCCTGTTTGGCTAAATCAATTCGTCACCGTTCCCGCACACTCACCAAAACCAATCCTCCGAAATCCTTCCCGCTCGCAACTCCCGCGCAAGATCACTCGATCCCCCGCTGCAAGAAAGACCCGTTTTTCGCCAGTCGGCAGACTGAGCGGCGTTCGCTGGCTTCCAGGTACAGGAGCACCGAATTCGCCATCCCAAGTCAACTCCAACAAACAACCACGTGAATTGCGTTCTGGACCACTCACCGTACCCGTACCCAACAAGTCCCCCGTCTGCATATTGCAACCGTTACTTGAATGGTGAGTCAACATTTGACCAATCGTCCAGTACATCGACTGCATCGACCCACTGCTCAGCCGTTCCGCCGCAACTCCCTCACGCCGCATTTGCTCGGTGTCGAGGTAGACCTCAAGTCGCAAATCCACTCCGCCAGCTTGCTGATTGGTCGCGTCCCGCAAATAGTCCAACGGTTGTGGATCGCCATCCGTTCGAACGAAGGCCGGAGCACGAAATGGAGCCAACGCTTCCATCGTTACTACAAACGGCGAGATCGTCGTCAAAAATGACTTTGCCAAAAACGGCCCCAGCGGCTGGTACTCCCACCGCTGCATGTCACGAGCACTCCAGTCGTTCAGCAAGCAAAGGCCAAACAAACGCTCTTCCGCTCGAGCAATCGGAATCGTCTCACCCAACTCGTTTCCCCGTCCGACAAACATCCCGACTTCCAATTCGTAGTCGAGATTCTTGCAAGGCCCAAAACCCGGCCCCGACTCCCCTTCACCCGGCGGCAGTTGACCCGTTGGTCGATGGCAAGGCGTCCCGCTCGCAACCACGCTCGAAGCCCGACCGTGATAGCCAATCGGAATGTGTTTGTAGTTGGGGAGCAACGGATTGTCGGGGCGCAACATACTGCCGACATTCGTCGCATGATAAATGCTTGCATAAAAATCGGTATAGTTCCCCACACGACACGGCAACAACAACTTGACGCTACTCTGAGCAACCAACAAATTCTCTCGAGCCTCCGCCACTGCAGAATCCAGATCACTCAACGCATCGCTGAGCCAATGCCGCAACGCTCGCCGTTGGCTGAGCGACAATTGCATGATCGCACTCAAGTCCCCCAATCGAGCGGCAGGAACAAATTCAGGCGGCAGCAGACTCCCTTCGGCACAACGTCGGAGATCGAGAATTTGATCCCCAATCGCTACGCCGGGTCGCGAATCGCCGCCATCATTTCTTTGGAACACGCAAAACGGCAAATTTTGTATGGGAAAATCCGAGTCCGGCAAATTGGCCGCCTCAACCCAACTCGTTAACTCCACTGCATGTGTCTGATCAATCGGATATGTCATCGTTATTCGCAATCTACTCTTAAAGAAAAAAGCCCAATCATCCAAGTTGATGCAGAGGCATGAAACCCAGTTGCCTCAACTCACTCGTCGGCTCGACGAACGAGCACGACCCGAACGAGATCGCAAACGTCCGCCGCAATTCTTCCACTGCCCACGGCTCGACAAACCACATTCCCCAACCCACACGATCATCGGCAATCACAAACTCCGTACTCGTTTGGCTCGCAAACACAACGGCAATCTGCTCGGCCGTCAAGAAATGCGTCTTCGCCAGCAGCGCCGCGATGAACACATTCAAGAACCCGTGCATCGTAGCCGTCGGAGCATCTGCCGCATAAGTCAAACGAAAATCGTTGCGGACTGGATGATGGAGCCCCGCCGTCGCCTTGAAAGGCACGTCATGCTCCGCGCACGCCCGCAAGAATTTCGCCACGTCGTCCCCGGTTGGAATCATCGAGGCCTGCACGCCCCCCGTCCGCATCTTCGCCGCGTGGGGTTTCCCCATCCGCTGTAGCCATTTAATTTTTTCGTCGAGTTGCTCGTTGAAATCGATTTCCCAGAACACCTGAACTTGATCCGGCACCGCCGCACAAACCGGCTCGGCCACATCGAGCGATTCCAGTTTGGTTTCGATCGAGTCAATTTGCAAAGCCGGATTTTGCAAATTAAATTCTGAAATCGTTTGCATGGCTTTGAAAAACTCAGCTCCATCACCGCTGGGAGCCGGAACCAACAAACTGATCGGCCACGGGTCAGCTATCGACGCCAGATCAAACGCATTTTCACGAAACGACTCAAGCCTCGCCAACGGCACCACAAACCGCCCCAACATCCAGCGATCCGCCGACCGTCGATACTCGGCATAGTTCTTCACCGCCTCGGACATCTCCAACCCCGCCGGTGGAAACAACCCCGCATAATCCACAATTTCCCGCAAAAAACCTTCGATCATTTTCCACACCTTGCTGTACCTGCTTAGATCAATTAAGTCTAGCAATTGTCACGCCGATTCGCCACTCGCATAATCTCTTATCGGAAAAATGAGCTAGGCGAGTGGTGGTAGCGTGGCGTGTCTGAGATGGCTCAGGGCGAGCCGAAGTTCGCCGTAGGTGTATTTGTCGCCGAAGTGGGATTTTAGGTCGCCGAGTGGAGTGTCTGGATGCGACTGAGCGTGCTCGGTGATTTCTGTTAAGGCTTCAACCGGCAAAAGTCGCTCGATGTTGATGAGGCCTAAAGCGACCGCTTCGGAAAGATGACCTTCAATGGTTGTCTTGGCGAATTTACGTTCTGCGGCAATCTCTTCGATGCTTTTTCCGGCCTGAAACATATCAAGAGTCTGTTGCTGGGTCGTCGAAAGCCTGACACCACGTTCGGCCTTTTTGGGACGCTCGGATTTCTGAGGAGCCTTTTCGTTACCCTTCGTCCCTGTCGTTCCCGTTTCCTCGCAAAAATTGGCGATCAATTCACACAATTCGCGACCAAACCATTCCAGGCGGACTTTCCCCATCCCCACCACGCCTTTCATTGCTGCTAGGTTGAGTGGCAAGACATCGACTAAGCTCCGGAGCGTCTTGCTGGGGAAGATCTCGTAGGGCTCGACGTCGCGTTCCTCCGCCATTTCTTGGCGCCAAGCAGTGAGTCGTCGAAACAATTCAGGATGCGGCACGCCCTGGGGGACTTTGAAACCGCCGCTGGTACGAGCGACTTTCAAATCTGCCTTCGTCATTTCCAACTCGGCATTCACGCGGGCTCGCAACAATTCGCCACTGGAAAATTTATCGGAGCAAACCTGAAAACACTCTCGCTTGGTGAACAGATTTAAGTGAAGAGAACGCAGCGCGGTGGCAATGACGAGATTGACCGCTTGATTGTCCGTCGCCGTGGGGACTTGCCGCAAATCATTCATCAGTGCATTAAGTTTTTCGACGAAATACGCCGCAGCTTTTTGTAGACGGGCAAGCAGATCAGGATTTTCGCTGGGAAGGTGTTCACTCGCCAGATAGTTGGCAAGTTGCGGAGCGAAATTTTTGGAAACGACTTCTAAATCTCTAGTCGCCCGCTCGGCTAACGAACCGAGTTGCTGTACGGCTTCCTCGGTCAATGACTTGCGGTGTTCGGCGAACAAAGAACCCAGCTTTTTGAAATCGCCCGTGACAGATGTAAAATCGAACAACTCGCCCAGCAATTGATTTTCGTATTCTCGTCGAGCTTGCACCATGAACGCATTGTCTGGATGCTGCTGAATGACTTGTTCGGTGAACCGCTTGACCACATGATCGGTTTTGACGCTGGATTCGTTCAGTGGCGTACGCAAGACGATCCCTTCGAACGTCTTGCAGCGGCTCAAGGCGACGTAGACTTGGCCACTCGCAAAGGACGCCTGGGCGTCGATCATCGCGCGGTCGAAAGTTAACCCTTGGCTCTTGTGAATCGTGATGGCCCAGGCGAGTTTTAGCGGGATTTGCGAGAAGGTGCCTACCACCTTTTCTTCGATTTGCTTGGTCTCCTCGTTCAGTTGGTATTTGACATTCTGCCACTCCGCCAGAAGAACAGGAATTTCCTCGACATCGCCGGGGCATTCCACGTAAATGACGTTGTCTTCGATTCGGGCGATTTGTCCGATCTTGCCGTTGTAGTAGCGGCGTTCTGTCCCCTGGTCGTTCTTGATGAACATGACTTGGGCACCCGGCTTGAACTCCAATTTGACTTCGTTTGGATACGAACTCGGTGGAAAGTCTCCCGAGATTTGAGCCTCGAACATCTGAGGTTTATCCGGCAAGCGATCGAGATTTGTGGCATTGATTTGTTGAGCCACTGCGTTGGTAGTGGTCAACGTGATATAAGGTTCTTCTTTGGTCGGCTCAAAGCCAGGCAAGAATCGAGTGTTCAATCTCCGCAGTGATTCCACGTCCAAGCGGTTGTCGCGAACCTTGTTCAACAACTCGATGAACTCAGGATCAGATTGCCGAAAAATGTGTTTGAGCTCGACCGACTGATAGTCTGTTTGCCGCAAAGCGTGGCTGGAGAAGAAATAGGGCGAGTCGTAGTATTTCGAGAGGATTTGCCATTCGTCATGTTTGGCGACAGGCGGCAACTGATGCAAATCCCCAATCATCAATAATTGCACCCCACCGAAGGGCAAGAGCGGGTTTCGGTAGCGCTTTAAAACTTCGTCGATGGCGTCCAGCAGATCGGCTCGCACCATACTGATCTCATCAATCACGAGCAGTTCCAGGCTCCGCAACAAACGCAATTTGTTACTGGAAAAACGCCGGGGCGGTTCATTTTGACTCCGTTGAATGCCGGGCATATGCAAGCCGAACGGAAGTTGAAATAACGAATGAATCGTCATCCCCCCGGCATTGATTGCTGCCACGCCGGTTGGCGCGACGATTGCCATCCGTTTGATGCCATCGCGGCGGATTTGTTTGAGAAAGGTGGTCTTGCCGCTCCCCGCCTTGCCCGTCAAAAACAGGCTCTTGTTGGTGAAGCGAACGAGGTCAAAGGCAAGTTCTAGTTCGGGGTTCTTCTGAAAGACTTCGTCAGCAGGTTGCCCCGAAGCGAATGGGTGGGATGGCTTCATTGGAAAATCCATCAAGTCGCAGTGATTAAGTGGGTAAGCGATTGCACAGCATCATCTCCCCGCCATCTTAACCTAGTTTGAAATAGTATCAATCACTTGAACAGAAGCCCCTGCTGGTCAACAACAAAAAAGCCGAGTCGTTTCCAACTCGGCGTCGTGTTTAGTTCGATTAAATGCCGAAGTGCAAACTATTTCATCCCTGTCAACTCAAGGATCATATTCAAGATCCCTGAATGGGTGACTTGATCGCTGGGCATCCATAAATTTCGAGCGGTGTCGAAAACAATTGGTAAGCTGATCAACAGCAGCGAGGCCACCAAAACCAAAGCAACATTCTGCCAAACGGTGAACGGAATTTCTGGAGTTGCAGCCACTCCACCAGCCACAACCGGCTCTGGTTGCAGCGGAGAATCGCTAAGCATCTGGGGCTGGGCGACCATGTCGGCATCATTGAGCAACGTCGAATCCGAATCTGACGAGAACAAATCGGAGTCTTCCAGGGCAATCACCTGCGAGCCGCTGGAGTCGTCGGTATCGCTTTCTTCGAAGGGCGTTAAGTTAAAGTCATCCTCCTGCATCAAAGTCGCCGCGTCAGCATCGGCTGCTTCCGAAAGGCTGATCATGTCGTCATCTGGCAACTCCAAATCGTCAATATCCGAGCCAGCTAATTCCAGGCCTCCCGACAACTCGATCCCGCTATCGTTGGCACCAAGGGAAATTCCTAATTCATTGCTTTCCAAAACCAGTTCGGAGCTTGAATCACTGTCGTCCAAGACGATGTCGCTGTCTTCGTAATCACTGCTAAGGTCGACGGCATCATCGAGCGAATCGCTGTCGGCAAGCCGCAAATCGTCATCGAATAGTTCGTCTTCGGAAAGGCTAATCTCATCTTTCGAGTCACCGACTCGGTCACTCATGGCCTTGAGTAATTTTCCAGTCGAACCCGCTGCGTCATCGCTTAATAACAGGTCACTGTCGTGAACGTCGCTGTCACCCTTAAGAGACTTTTTACTGTCGCCCGACACCAAATCCAAACTGCTGTCGCCAAACAATAGCAAATCGTCTTCTTCACCTACACCGGCCTTCGATTTTGAGCCCGAGTCCGAACTATCGTCGCTGAGAACCAAATCCGAACTGCTGTCGCTAAGAAACAATTCGCTGCTATCAGAAAGGTCAAAATTACTATCGTCGTTCGAACCTCCAGAATCGCTTTTGGCCAGCGACGACAACGAATCAAGGTCGTCGGACAATTCAAAGTCTTCGTCGTCGCTGGAACTGTCGTCGAGGATCAAATCGTCGTTGAGTGACGAGTCGCTCAGGGAAAAAGAGCCTGAGTCATCGGCAGCGGCTCCACCAGCAAGGCCAAGCCCAAACTCATCGGAAACACGCTCGATCTCCTGCGACTTGAACTTCCAACTTGAGCCATCGCGATAACCAAAGATTTGTTTTTTGGAAATCATTTCAACCAACCGCTCCGGCGAGATGCTCAACATCTTGGCGGCTTCGTCCAAAGGAATCAAATTTGACATAAACTGCGACTCTCCAAGTAATTAACGGTCGGCCTGATGCACCTGGGCGTTATCCAATTAAGTAACGGCCTTTGTGTCGGGTAACTTCAACAGAACGCTAGCCCCGACGATGTTTCGTGGCGGACGTCTCCCGACTCTTCTATTTATTCTAAAAGCACCGTCGGCAGTTGCAAGTAAAACCTTCCCAATTCCCCAAAATTACCGGCGTATTCCAACCCGGAAGGTCAGCAGGAGTGCCTAATTCTCGGGCGAACCTTCGCAACCCTTGTAATCGACCACTTTATCGACCGGCCCCCTAAACCGCCACAAACTACCATTTTCCGCAAAAGGAGCGGTGATTCGCGCGATTTCTGACGTGGCCCTGAGGGCCCGCCGCAGCGGCCCACTCCACGGCTGGCCTGCTAGAAATCCTAATCCGAAGCGTTAGCGAGAAAAAAACTGGCAGTCCTTCGCTCACGCTTTTAAAGTTGGGCTTTTCCCGCAAACCCATTTACGAACGCGATTTCTATCAGCCCCCCTTCAACTCTTACTTTAACCGGCACTTTACGAAGTGCATCACCATATGTCCATTCGAGGAATGTTGTTGAGAATGAGCCTGGCGATAACTTGAGCTTATAGAATGGGTTTTGTAATTTTTTTTGTAAAGCATTTTTTGTGGAAAAATGTGGGTAAAGGCGCCGAACGGAAAATTCTTTTGCCTTTTTTCAACTTCGCTGATTGACAACTGTTTTTCCAAAGGTCAAAAATTGAGTCACCGTTCGCTGAACAAATCCGAAGGGTCGTTCAACCGCGTTCCAGAGTATATTTGGCGAAGTTAGCACTTTGCCTTTGAGAGCCACTTAATCGCCAAACACACGGCGGGAAAGGCGGACGCCTGCCAACGGTAACATTCTCGGACTTTATCGTCAATCAAGAACAACGTAAACGATTCGTTTTAAAACTCGACAGCTAACTTGCTTTTTTGAGGAGTAGTGAGATGGGACGAAGGAACAAGAACCGGGCGGCGCGGCGACGAGCGGAACTACTGAGGGCTCGAAAGCATTCGCAACTCGTCGAGCTACAAGGCGGCACACCGCAACAAGCCCTCACGCGATACGCTCCTCCGCCGGACTCACTCCCACTCGATTCCTTCCCACTCGATTCTCTCCCACCCGATTCTCTCCCACCCACAAAACAAACGTCTCCCGCCTCGCCATCCGCTCTCGCTCGCATCGCTTCCGCAATCTTCCGCCTCACGAGCCGCAAACAAAATTTCAAATTTGAGATTTCAAATCTCGCTTCTCGCTTCTCGCTTCTCGCTTCTCGCTTCTCGCTTCTCGCTTCTCGCTTCTCGCTTCTCAATTCTCAATTCTCAATTCTCAATTCTCAATTCAAACTTCGCAGCGGCGGGTTGTTAATCGGGAGTTGATGGCGGGGTTTGATTATGGAGCGCTTGAGCCGCGGCTTGTGCTGGACGCAGCGGCGCAAGGGGATGGGACTCCGCCGACGATCTACGACTTGGACCCCAAAGTCGGAGCCGCCGTCGTGCAGGCTTTGCAAAACGTCCAGGGGGCCGCCCAAAGTGGTTGGCGCCCGGCCACCGGTCAGACCTTTAATAACTCAGACGATTGGCGGAACGCCTCGCAGTTCAGTTACAAAGAAGACCATCAGTGGAACGAACACATTGTCGACATGGGAGCCCCCAACGGCTTGACCGTTTCGACCACCCTCACCGCTGAACCGGTCGATGGCGGCGGGCATTTGATCTTCTATCGCGTCCACACCACCAACCGCACCGCAGGCAACATTCCCGGTTCCGGCGGACCATCGATGGGCGGGGGCCTTGAAGGGGGCGGAGGCACCTACAACGGCCTTTCCGAAACCGTCAGCACCCAGCAGAGCGTCTACATCGCCTACACCTCGAACGAACAAGACGCCCAGTCCATCGTCAGCAGCGGACTGTTCGACCCGTCGGCCTTTGACAGTTATTTCCAAATCAATCTTGGGCACGAGTTCGAGTTCTTAGAGCTTCCGCCTCAGCCCGGCCAAACCCGCAAGTTCTCGGTTCAAACCAGCTACACCTACGACTTCGCCTTGTTCTGGAGCACCAACAGCACGACGACCGAAAACGACATCACCACCCACATCGCCTACGACCTACTCGTCACGGCCCACGCCGAAGGGAACTACTCATACCAAGCCCACGTGATTTCCACCCAAGGAACTTTGGCCGAAGTCTACTCGATCAGCGGCAGCAGCCTCGCCACCTCGAACCAGCTTTCGAAGAACTACATCTCGATGTTCTACAACGAAGGGGACTTGTACGGATCTGGGTTTGGCGGAGTCGCCTCGGCAACCCTCTCGCGCGATTTTCATTACGTCACTTCGACCACCAGCACGACGCTGGGGAGCGGCATCCGTTACGCCTCGACGGGAAATTCTCAAGGCTCCCTCGGTCGCCAGATCACCGGCAGCTACACGATCGCCAACAACCCCGACTTCACGCTCAGTTACTCTGGCCGCTACGACCTAACACCCAGCTTGACCAACGACATTGGCGAGGCGGGTTCGGGGCTGATCTATTCTGGCGGCACGAGTTTTGGAGTGAACACGCTGGTTGCCAGCGGGTCGGGATTTGCCGAATCCGAAGGGCGGATGTGGGGCTACGGGACGTTTGGCTTGCAGATTTCCATCAACACGTTTGCTGCGGGGAACGTGGAAGAATCGGTCCTGGGGGACAGCTTCGCCTACTTCGACTCCAGCGGCAGCAATCAGGCCAGCGCTTGGAACTACAAGCTGGAGGGGAACGGCCCCGCTCATTATTTCATCCGCTCGATGTGGGGTGGTGGATCGGGCTCGGTGTCGGCGATTACCGTGGTCGAAACGATCATCGTGCTGGACCGTGACAAGGTTCATGCTCAAGTCCCCGGCGTCTTGTCGGGGAGCGTCGTGTCGCTGGGGACTCAACCGCTGCTACAGTTCGACAGTAGTGGGTTTTCGGGCTACGATTTCCGCGCGGTCTCCGGCAGCATCTCCACCGCGAACCCCTTCGCGTCTAACTCCAGCGGCGGTGGCGGAAGCGGCAGTGGTGGAAGTGGCGGAAGTGGCGGCGGTGGTTCCACTTCGGGTGGCGGCGAAGGGGGCGAGTCCTTCAACCTCGAACCAGCCGAACTGAACGCCGATGCGATGCTGTACTTGGAGCTTTACACTCCGACCGGCTTGTCGGAAACGGTCAGCTTTTCAAGCATCAACGGAAACCTTCCCGGAGCCCAAGCGGGGAAAGATTTTTCGTTTGTGTGGCACGCTGGAAAATCTTCTTCGCAGACCAATCACAACAACAGCGGCGACATCATCTTCAACAGCAGCATGAAGTTCGTCCCCGACGCCAAGCCGACGTTTTCGTCAAACGGCAATTCGGCGATGGATTTTCAATCGTCATCAAACTTCTCTGCATCGTCGAAGATCGCCCAGCAGATCAGCGACTACGCAGGTCAAAGCGGCGGCGTCTTCCTCAGCCAATCCGACAGCCGCGGCTCCTCCGCCTCCCACGGTGACTACGGTGGCAACTACAACCTCTCCATCCAAGAACGAGATGTTCCGGCTACCAGCAATACGCCAACCGTCAATAGCGTGGGAGAAATTACAGCATCTGCACCCTGGTTAATCGACACACATCTCGTTATCGGAAACCAGTCTTCTTATTTCAATGAGACAATCGATTCAGCGAACTATGTCGATCGCGTGCGTAACACGTCTGAGGTTCACTTCTTCCAAGACCCAAACAATTTTTTGATTTCGTCGGAAGAGGTTGACTTCGAGGAAAATGAAAACGTCACAAGCGGCAGTACACAAGAGTCTTCATCGGACAGTTTCGCGTCCGGATCGCAAGAGACCGAAACTGAGGACAACAGCGAACAGTCCAGCGAAATTGCTGGAAACGGAACTGTTCGACGAACAGTCGAATCGAAGCTCGAGGGTGCCGTGGATCCCGAGTCGCCTGAAGGGATTTCGGTTGGATCGGGAAACGCTTCTGGGTTGAATTACTTTAAATATCACCTCGTTGAAACCCTAACGTCCGAAGGAAACAACAGCGAGAGCCTTAATCGCAACGAAAAACAGAAGTCAACAAATGAATTCGCCGAGGATGAGGGTGAAGGGGGCGAGGGCTCGGGCAATGGTGGGAACGGGTCGGCTTGGTCTGATGGCGATGAACCCGTGTACGAACACGAAGACGGGGACCGAAAAATCGCTTTGAAAGGGGGCGGCGAAAAAGTCAAGGAGAAGGTCTATCAAGTAGAGTCAACGGTCAACCAGTTTCTGTTGAAGATGGTGGCAGAAGCTGTCGGTGTCGGCGACGGTGTTAGTGATCCGATTCGCTACGAGTCTGATTTCAACTTGAAAAAACATGGCACCGATACCAATCGGACCACTCACCGAGTCGAAGATTCAACCACGCAATCTTTTGGCGTCGAGCCTGACGGAATTGTTCAAACGACCAATGGTGAACTAAAAATTTTCGAGACCAACCTAATTAAGTTGAGGAATGACGAACCAATCATTCGCGGAGACTACTTCACCAATGTCCCTGGCCAAATTGACCAAGTGGTCACCACGATCGAACCACATGATTTTAAAGTTGACGGGAATTCGACTTTAACAACCACAATTGCTTACGACGGCTTTGGAATTAAGACAAAACTCATCAATGACACTGAGGTCGATGGCGACGGTAACAACATCCTTTTGCCGACTAGGGCCGAGTCTCAGGGTGTTGGAAAAGTGACGATTACGGAACAAGATCAAGGCCTGAAAACAACGGACATCAAAGCTCAACGAGTCAAGGAGCAGTCTTGGCCGACAACCTACCTAAAACACACTCACAATGTCGAAAGTGTTTCAAAATCGGATTGGGATTTAATCGACCGCTTCATCACTGAATACTATAGCGAAGGTGGTCATGAAATGGTCTACGAGCCGAGAGGCCAAAGCACTTGGACCAATACGCTAAAGACCAATGGAAACGCCAATTGGTGGCACGAGGTTCCTGATCCCTTAAATCAGTCGGTTATCTATCGTTCCGGATCAATGAGCTACTATTCGCGTCCGAATGCTGGATACGAGGGGGGGCCGAGCGAATTCTTGGGGCAGAATTCAGACAATGATGGAGTCAGCCTTAAGAGCGTGACCAGCCGAGATGGCTCAATTCGGCAAGTGTTCGATTCCAGCGGCAATCTATCCAACGCCAATGGAGAAATCAAGATTCGAATCGACGCCGGAGGCTCTTCCTATGCCAATTACTACGGACAGGGATATTCTTGGAAGGGTTCCCCGGCGGTAATTAAGGCGACACGTACCATTAGTGAAATGATTCGAGGTGACTTTGAGGGTAGCAGAGAAGTCGTTTTGACTGGGTCCGCTGTCAATGGAGAGCTTGTCCTGAACCACACCGACTCAGGTTTGGAGGGCAGCAAACGAGGAGAGCGGATCACATCGGACCGTTGGAAAAAAGTTCAATACAACAATGCGTCAGTCAGTTTGATCGACAACGCTTTCGTCACGATTGACAACGGAACGTCGCAGCCAGCCACCGGTGGAAGCGCAACCGTCCTGTTCGATTCGAACGTGGTCTATACGGTTTCCGATAACGGTCCGCTGGAAATGAGCGGGCATTTCGGGTTCTTCGCGACAGCTTATGGTTTTGAGGGAGGGACTGTCTTTGCTGGATTCATCCGTCCCGAAATCCACGTCGAACTCGACGATGGCGCCCACAATTTAGACGGCGAAGGAAACGTCATCAGCCATCCTGGTGGTCTCGATATCGACATCACGGCCAACCCGAATTTGTTCGGTGCGGTCGGCGAGTTCTTTAACATCGAATTGAACTTGACCAACACCGGAGCGTTTTTGAAAGGGGTCGGCGAAGGATTCTTTGTCGATGGTGCGGGCGGAATGGTCGAAGGCCTGTGGGGCATGCTCAACGGATTCGCCAGCTATGTAAGCTTCGCAGCTCAGTACTACACGACCGATCTCGAAGAACTCATGGCCAACAACGCGATGGCCCAGTCTATCGACGCCGCCGGTGCGATGCTTGCCGAGGCCAAGCCCTACGTGGATGCGGTATTAAAAGACTTACCGATTCTCACCGGCGGGCCAGGTGAACTTTCTCCTGAGACTCAGGAAATCATGACGTTGTTGGCGGAGGTCTTGCCTCAACTTCTCTCCGATCTCAAGGAGGGGATGCTCGGCATGAAAGATAACAAACGGGCCGAGTTGATTGGCAAAGTGATGGGTGCTGTCCTGTTTGAGGCTGCACTCGCAGTTGGCACCGGCGGTGCCGCTGCGTTAGCAATCGCCGGGAAACTCGGGAAACTGGAAACTATTCCCACCTCCTTCAAATTCCCCGGCAGCGACCAAATCGTCAAAAAATTCCACAACGCCATTGGCGCGTTCTTAAAAAGAAAGCAAAATGCTCGTAAGCACTCAGTCGGCGAAGGCTCAGACGGTGAACTGCTGCGTATACGCACTGCAGGGGTTACGTCTGAGCTTGAAACCTACAACGCGAGAAAGATTGGTGCGGCAATCGCTGATGATCCGGTTGCGTATCGTTCGTACATGCAAACTAGGAATCGAGTCGGAGCAGACATGGTACTGGATTTTGGAGTTCCTCCAGTCGACGCAGCCGGTCGAGTTCGTCGCATCGACGCAATCGAGATATTCGTTCGCAACAATCCGACGGTTCGTGACGCCGTCTCAACATTCGTTCATGAATCGAGACATATTAGCGATCTTGATCGCGGCATCGTGAATCTGCTAAGACCTACTGTGCGTGACGAATATCGGGCGTTTCGCAGAGAGTTTCTTTTTAATCATGGACGCCGTCCCGATTCAATGGAGCGTCTAAATCTTTGGTTGCGGGTTCGTGAATTGTACCCGTATCTTCCGTTGGAGTAGAGAAATGGATCAATTTGTTTACGATGGTACAACTGAATCGCTTCGGGAAGTATCAAGGCTTTATAAGGATGGCGTGAAAATTCTCTGTCCGGTATGTAACGGTGAACTGTTGGTTGCCTTAGACTTTGAAACTGCAAACGAATTGAAGGTTCACACGGGAATATACTGTCGAGCCAACGCTGCGCATGTTTGTGAGATAATTGAAATACGTCGACCCGCAAATCCGAAACCTACATAAGAACGAGCCGCGATTCGAGCAAATCAAAGACTGTCATGGTCGGATTTACTAAAGAGAAAAGGACAGAGAAAAGCACAGGCATTATTTAAATCTTAATATCCATCCGAATCGGGTTCGGGGACAGCCACAACCGGAAACGGCTCGCCGGCGATGTCGGCCTTCCATTTCTTGAGCCAATCGACCCCCTCCTACGAAAGCGAAGGCTCCGATAGTTCGTCTTGGAACAGCACGCTGCGGAACGCCGTCAGTCGTGTGGACGCCGAAGAGCCCGAAACGGTCGATGACGACAACGACGATCCCGTTCACGAAGTCACTACCGACGACCACAGCCTCAGCCAATCGGGCAGCGGATCGGATTCCTTCTCATCGAGCTATCGACTGAAGACCACGATCCCCGACAGCATCGATCAATACTTTTTGAACATCACGGGACTCGACGGTGGCGATGGAAGCCCCAGTGAGATCATCGTCAACTACAAACTCGTCGCCGATGGAGATATCGTTGACGAATCCGAGTTCGAAGACAGCACCGTGTCGAGCACCAATGTTACTGCCGACGGGATTTTCTTGACCACCGACGGTCAGTTCAAGATCACCAACACCTATTCCGGGAAGTGGCACAACCCCGAAGCGATCACCAACACCAAGATCACCGATTTTCCAGGCTACACCAACACCATCACCAAAGTGATCGAACCCAACGAATTGATCGTTGAAAACAACGACGAATCGACGGTGACTTTTGACTATGACGGGTTCGGCGTTCGGTTGAACTTCATTCAGCCCGAAGAAGGGGGAGATGTGTTGTCGGCGGAGTCGTTCGGTCTGCAAACCAAGGCGACTCCGGTTGGCAAACGAACCACGACCGAGACGTCGCAAGGGAACTCGTCGGTCGCTTCCAAGTCCAAGCAAACCGAGACGAACTATTTTCCAGGGCTGAGTTGGAATTTCATGCACGAGCATCGGGCCGAAAGCCTGACGACTTCCGATTGGGACGTGGGGGATGAATGGGTGCTGGAGTTTTTAAGTGGCGGCGGCAGCACGGTGACTTACACGCCGTCGGGTACGACGAACACTCATCGGTCTCTCGACACGCAGGGTGAGTACCAGTGGCGGAACGACCGCGTTTTGCCGTCGGGGCCTTATTCGGGGGCCTTGGCGCGGAACTGGGGTGAGTCGGAATATTTTTCGAATGGTCAGTTGATCCACGGGGTCACACGCAGCGGTTCGGTGTCGGCGACTTATGACGACGAAGGGAACGCTGTATCGGCCAGCGGTTCGCTTCAGTTGGCTCATACTTATTCCGGCACCGCTATCTCCTACATCTCCGCTTGGGGCAAGAGTGTGTTGGGTTCGGAAAGTGGCACCGGGACGATGGTCGTGGCCACTCGCAATTTTACTCAAGGCCGAAACGGCTCGTTCAATGGTGGCGAGACTTCGACGTTGACCCCTCAAATCAACAGCGAGGGGAACATCGTTTTCGACACGACCAGTACCGGTCTCACTGGCACACGGTCAGGCAGCCAAACCACGACCGATGTCCGCAGTGTGTACGAGATATACAACGGCACGGTCCAGACGAGTGGGAATTTGTATTCGCTGACCGATTCAGGAGAGTCCCCTCCTGGCGGCGGTTCGTCGATCAACTATTTGTTGCCATCGACCGATTTTGCAGACGATCCCCCGCCTGAGCAAAACGCCTCACTAAGCACCGGCGGCCTAGGCTACTTCGCCAGCGCCTTCGGCTTCCGAGGCGGCATCGTCGGCGCCTCCTTCGCCACCGCCCTCCCCGGCGACCCCACCCTCCCCGGTTCCACCACCTTCGGCGATACAAACTTCGATGAGAAATATACCAACTTCCAAAGTCAACAACAGGATGATGCGCAAGCGCTTTCTGACTTGATCATGGGAATCATGATTCTGAAATATGGAAGCAACGACCCATACATCTTTGCGTTCCAGCAATATGGCGGACGACTAGAATTGTTTGAGTTTTGGTGGTGGTCCGGCAGTACGAGTTTTTATGAAGATAAATTCGATGGTTGCTGGGCTCCGGTATTTCAATTCGATTTAAGCGTGCATCGCGGTGATCCTGAAGCTGCGGCTGATGAGCTTTACTCAGTGATTCGTCAATATTCCTACAAATCCTATGGAAAGGCGGTGTATTCTAAGGACGAAATTGCCCGTTTCAACGAAATCATGGAGTTGTCTTCAGCGAATGCTCGTGAACAAATCGAAGATGTTTTCCGCATCGGTATGGGAGCCGCAACGCCAGGTGACCTTATTCTCCTAATGCATGATTTGTCCGATACCAAACTGACTTTGGCTCAAAAGAGTTTTTTAGTTGCCCTATCGGCCATACCATTCGTGAAACTAAAGGGACTTAGCCCCAAAAAATTCTTGAATTCCGACGGAACAATCAATAAAGGCATGGTAAGATCTGTCTTGGATGATGTCAACAAGTTGAAGACCGCAGCCCCAAAGCGTGCACTGTTGCGTGACTCATTGATGAGTCTTCGAAACAAAGTCCCGAGTAGTCCATTAACCAAAGCCGAAATGGAGCAGTTTGCCGCCGAACTTCGTGAATTCGGCGTTTGGGTCCAATACGGCAAGAAATACGAAAACGGAAATGACATGCTTCGCTTCATGCCGACAGGGCCAGGCCGAGCACAGCTCGACCTGCCAGCAAATCCAACATGGTACGAAGCATTACACGAAGCTGGACATTTTATGGATTGGATCAATCGAGGGAAGCCTAACCGCGATGACTGGTTGAAGATTCCATACCACGAAAGGGAAAAAGCCGTCTACGATTGGATAAAGGCAAATTGGTGGGACCGGCTCACACCGGAACAGCAAAGCGACGCTTTCCTTCAGTGGATGGTCGAGTATCAGAAATTCCAACGAGGAAACTAACTATGACTACGGACAAAGGTATTATGGATAAGGATGCGGCAATTGAGAAAGCAATGAGATACGCCGAATCGAATGGACTTGGACAAAACTTGGAGGTTCAAGAGGTTTTTTACCGCAAGGCAATTAACGACGAACAGAAAAGACAAATGGAAGAGCAAATGGGACGTCAACTGGATGCCGGTGAATTACGACTTTTCCAAGAGCATAACAAATCTGGTTGGGTAGTGCAACTCGTTTTTGAGCAATGCGAAAACGGGGCAACACCACAAGGCCCAAAAGTCTTAGTCGATGACACTGGCGAAGTTTCTCACTTTAGGCCAATGTAGTTGCCACAAATAGTTCAATGGACAAGTCAGGGGTCAGCGACGGTCTTAATTTTGGTCAATAGGGGGCCTGTAAATAATTTTGTGTCAGGCGGTTGATTTGATGATTTGATTAGTCTGTTAGTTTGGGCATCCGTTCTTCAAACATGATGGCGAAATGGTTTAGTGCTTGTTTCCAGTGGTGGATAGGCATCGTCCATTTTCGGGACGCCTCGTGAATTGCCATATACACCAGTTTCAAGGCTGATTCTTCGTTGGGATAAATCTTGCGATTGCGAGTAAACTTGCGAATCACACTGTTGGACAAATCAAAGGGGTCAGACAAATCAAAGGGGTCAGGACTCATTAATTATCTCCAGTGTCTGTGGTAAGCTGATGAAATGCCAAGACGACCACGTGCTGATGAAGCTGGTGGGCTTTACCATGCTTTGAATCGCGGTAATGCCCGTCAGACCATCTTTCGAAAAGACGCAGACTATGAAGCCTTCGAGAAAATTCTCTCCGAGGGGTTGGAACTCTACGATGTTTCCCTGTTCTCGTTTCAGTTGATGCCCAATCATTGGCATTTGGTTCTGAGGCCCAACCGTGATGGTGCGATGAGTGATTTCTTGCGGTGGGTCACGGCGACTCACACCATGCGTTATCACGCCCATTACCACACTTCTGGTCAAGGGCACGTCTATCAAGGGCAAACAAAAAGGACAGGCATAATTAGTTACGCTGGTTCCATTGGTCACCAAGGCAAGGCGAGAATTTCGTCAATTGTTGACCCAGCAATCGCACAGGGAGTCTATCGAGCGAAGGTGGAGGTTTTCAATAAGGCCACAGGAGAGTGGGTCGCAAAGGGACCAGCTTCGACGTTTTTCCCGGATGCTTGGTCTCGTGGTCAAGCACTGCATGAAGTCCGCGGAGCATTTGGCAATCAGTTGCCTCGCGCACCGCATTGGCCGCCGAACTACTTTGAAGGCTTGTCGCCAAGTGGAGTTCGAATTGGTGGTTATCTCGATAATTTGGGCAACATCAACACGGCCTTCCCGATCTATTGAGAGGCTCTATGATCCACGGCAAATTCTATTTCGATTCGCACGGCTTTCCTCGGGCCGAGTATTCTCCGCCTTTCCAGCCACTTGGCTGGTACCTTGAGCAGGATGTTCAAGGCAGCACCGAAACGTGTGATGAAGTCCTCGCGATCTGCTATGACGTGATGAATGGGGAGAAGAATGACTGGGAGGGCGGAGGGAATGCACATACAGTTTCAATCGTAGGGAATCGTGTAACGATTGAAAACGAGTTCGCCGAGACAGATCAGGTTCTTGTGATCTCAATCGAAGATTTCAGTTCGGCGGTTAGGTCGTGGAAGCAACTTTTACAGTCGGTTTCGCAATGAACGTGCTGCAATACTTCGGGGGGAAATTGGTGCCACCGGGGGGAAATTGGTGCGGGGAAATTCGTGCCACCGGAACCAACAAAAAGGACAGGCATATTTAGTCAACAAAAAGTCAACAAAAAGTCAACAAAAAGTCAACAAAAAGTCAACAAAAAGTTAACAAAAAGTTAACAAAAAGTTAACAAAAACAAACAAAAATAAAAAGCAAAAACCAAAAACAAAAAGGACAGGCATAATTAGTTGCCTCTGGTCGCGGGGTTTGTTGGATTGGGAACACGAAAAACTTAATTATTACAGTCGGCACGCCATGACCGTTGCGCGGCGAGAGTTGGTTGATTTGGAGGTGACGCAGTACTACCTCTGCATTTCTCGCTGTGTTCGAAAGGCAAACCTGTGCGGAGAAGGCTTCGAACATCGCAAACAGTGGATCGAAGACCGTCTTAAGAGGGCGCGTACCTTGGTGCTGGGAGTCACCTTAACAAAATGAGGTTTGATAAACTTCGGTATTTAGGGTTGAACATTCGTCGATAGAAGCACAGACATTCAGCTAGTCTGAAACTAAAGGCATTCGGCATCACGATTATGCCCTTTTATTTCACCGTTGCATTTTAATTGGGTGACTCGGCGGCAATGCCTAATTCTCGGGCGAACCGTTGCAATCGACGCCGTTGACGACCGGCCCTCCCGACCGCCACAAACTACCATTTTCCGCAAATCGGGCGGCAATTGGCGCGATTTCTGACGTGGCTCGCAGGGCCTCCCGCAGCGGCCCACTCCACGGCCCTTCGATCCCCCGTCGCCACCCCTCCAGGGCCAATTTCACCGCCGGGTCACTTAGCGGCTTGAGAGCGTCCGCTCCCAACTCATCATAGTAGAGCCGAAAATCGGTCGTCGCGGCAAAAAACTGACGCAAGCCGAACTCGTCCGCCAGTTTGGCTTGAACCCGCAAACAAGCCTGCTCGTGGACCAAGTGATCCGGTTGATCAATATCCAGCCCCCAATCTGGAACCGAAAACTTTTCCGGCCCTTCGACCAAAGCATGACAAACTTCATGAAAAATCATCTGAGCCAGCGAATCGTCCGGGTCCAACGTCTCTGGCGTCCCAATCAATAAAGTCCCCGCACCATCCCAACTTGCGAACACCTCCGGGCTCCGCTCGACGCGCATCCCTAACAAACCCGCAGTCCGCAACCAAACTACTTCTAACGGATCTCGATAGAGGGCCTTGATGACTCGCGATGACGCCATACTCTAGTTCCCACCTCAACTACTTGCACTGCGGTAGCTATTCAGCGCCCAACGAAACACTTGGCGACTCATCACCAAACTCGCGACAGAAATCAACAGGGTAAACCCGAACAACGCCCATTCCCAGGTCTCCCATCTCCCTCCCAGCGGATTCGCCAGCACGCGAGCCGGAACGTTCGAGACCACCAAGATCGGCACTACAAAAGTGAACGTGCCCCACAAGGCCCAGCCGATACCACCCCGCTGATAAATCTCCATTGGGTAGCGGTAGAAATTCGTAATGTAGAACCAAAAGTCATACAGATTTTGATTCCGCCCCAACCAAATACTGGTCGAGGCCAACGAAATCATCACGCTGTACATGATCGCAACACCACACGCCAAGAAAAACAAATATGCTGGAACGGACCACCATGAGAACCAAGCCCCTTTATCCGAATCCCCAAACATCGCGACAAGTGAGACAAAAACCAAACCGCAGCCCAGCAAAATATTAGGAATCTGCGACCAATTCATACGCGGGAACGAGATCAAAAACTGCGTATCGATTGGCTTGAGCAACGCAAAATCCAAGCCCCCCATTCGAATCATGTCGCTGAACTCATCGAAGTTCCCCATGAACAACAGTTGAATCAATCCGTTGATGATCCACACCGTCCCCAAAAACACAAAGAACTCGTTTTCCTGCCAGCCTGTATCGGGCCCGATCGACGTCGTGAAGCGATAGATGATTTTGAACAGCACAAAATTCATTAGTGCCCAAGAAATCGAGGTAATCGATTGCAATACGAAATCCATGCGGAACGACATATCTCGGACCAGCGAATTCCGCGCGTACGTCGTGAACACCCGGAGATAACGCCCCACGCCTCCCAACGAATCAGGGGACAACGAAGTTTTTAGTTGGTCGCTCATCGACTCCCCTACCCTATCCGCCGAACCCGCTATAACGCTTCACGCCGCGCGTCCAAAGGATTCGCGAGAGCACAATAAAAAACGCAACCCATGCGGCCTCAATCATCAGCCCTTGGTACATTTCCGTACGATCTATTTTTCCCAAAAAAACTGCCGCCGGAAAATAGGCCAAATACTTAAGAGGCAGGAAATCCATGGCCCAACGACTCCATTCGGGTAACAAATCGAGCGGGAACATATGCCCCGACAACAAGAAATTCAATAACATGTAGATGAAGGCCAACGACGTCACTTCCAACAACCAAAACGAAACTAGCCCCAAACACGCTTCTAAGAAATAGCCGAGTAAAAAACTCAGCACGAGCGAGACGACAAAGACCATCAACACGTCAACTTCGGGCCAACCATCCAGAAAAAACCCTCGACACAAATAAAACACGAACGCAAACGGCAACGTTGCAATCAGATAATAAACGAGCTTGTGGGCCACACGTTGAACCAACAAACAGCCAAGTAAATCGACGGGCTGGATCAAGTACTTTTTAACTTCACCCGAACGTACCATTTTAGCGATGCCTGATGTCAGACCCGGCATACTGGAGAACGCTCGACTGATCGTGATCAGCAAATAATAGGCCACCATGTCGCCGTAACGATAGCCGACAATCTCACGCTCCTCTTCGCCACCGCTGGCCGGGAGCGACTCAAAAATCGCCCACCACAGAAAAATCTGCGTCAGCGTGGGGAGAAACCGCATCAAGGTACCCAGCATAAAATCGCCGCGATAAACCAATCGCTCATTGATAGAAATTCGAAAGAAAGTCCACCACTTCAATCCTTCACTCCGCAACGTTAACGCTCGACTCATCGGCCCGACCTCCCGTTGCCTGCGGCAGGAACATCAGCAGTTTGTTGGCTGGCCTCGCGAAACATCGAGGCGATGACTTCTTCGAGAGGAGGATCTTCCACGATCACATCGGTCACTTGATACAAGTCCAAAACATCTCCCAAAACCCTGGCGACCTCATCGCGAGGAACGCGAAACTTGATTCGTGGTGGCTCAATTTCGACCAATCCAGGGGGTTTTTGTAGGGTCTCAAAATCAGTCCGATCGTCGAGTTGTAACGTGACGATTTTGTCACCACTGAATTGGTCGATGATGCCAGACAATGAGCCATCGTAGCGAATTTGCCCATTGGCGATTACGACGACACGCTTGCAAAGCGCCGCGATGTCCTTCATGTAGTGGCTCGTCAACAAGATCGTCGTACGACGTTCTCGCTGGTAGTTTTTGAGAAACTGTTGAATCTTGTGCTGGGCCACAACGTCCAAGCCAATCGTCGGCTCGTCCAAAAACAAAACTTCCGGCGAGTGCAACAAAGCTGCAATCAGTTCCATCTTCATCCGCTCGCCAAGCGACAGTTCCCGCACGGGTTGCCCGAGCAACTGACGCACGTCCAGCATCTCAGTTAATTCATCGCGAGTTCGCTCAAATTCGCTGGTCGGGAGATTGTAAATGTGCTGATGAAGGCGAAACGAATCGATCGCCGGCAAATCCCACCACAACTGATTCTTCTGCCCCATCACCAGCGCGAATCGTCGTCGATAGGCGTCTTCGCGTTTCCAGGGAACGTGCCCCATGACGGTGGCCGTACCGGAACTCGGATTGATGACGCCCGACAAGAGTTTCAGCGTTGTGGTTTTTCCGGCACCGTTGGGCCCCAAGAAAGCCACGAATTCCCCTTGTTCTACCCGCAGATTTACCCCGCGAACGGCCTCAACTTCCCGGTACTCGCGATGAAACAAGCCGCGAATGCTGGCCAGCACCCCCTCCTGTTTTTGGTACACGCGATACGATTTCTTCAGATTTTCAATTTCAATGATCGGCATGTTGGCGATTATACGGGGAGATTCAAAGTCAAGACAGGGACCGCGAACAAGATGCCCACCTTCACCGGCGGGTTGTTTTTCTGAAGTCTGAAGCTCATGTTTCGAGAATAACGTCGGCTGGCTATAATCCGGCTTTAAGAGCCGAATAGAGCATGTGGCCTTTTCGCCCGCTCTTCCGACATTTTCGAAATCGCTTCGTGGCGGCAATTTTCAACTCGACCAACTCAGTAACAACCTGGTTTAAAACAATTCCCATGACCCTAATTCGCGTCGGCATTGGCCACGATACCCATCGACTTGAACCCGGCGGACCACTTCGCTTGGGGGGCATCGACGTTCCGTTTGATCGCCAAGCGGTGGGGCATAGCGACGCCGACGTCTTGTTACATGCCTTGACCGATGCCCTGCTCGGAGCCGCAGCACTAGGCGACATCGGCGAACTTTTCCCCGACAATGATCCGGCCAATCGCGACCGTGACTCTGGTCAAATGCTGCAAATCGCCCACGCTCAAGTTGAAGCGGCCGGCTACCGCGTCGTCAACATCGACGGCATTGTTTTCGCAGAAAAGCCCAAGCTTAAAGACTACAAACCCCAGATCGCTCGGCGGATCAGCGAACTGCTGAACTTGAATCCTGACCAAGTCAACGTCAAGGCCAAAACGGGAGAAGGCGTCGACGCCATCGGGACACTGGCAGCAATTGCGGCCCAATGTGTCGTTTTGCTAGAGCAACAAACGTCACCTTCTCATACCGCCACCGGAGGCTAGACGATTGGAGACGTCATCAGCAAAAATCATCTTAGGAATCGATCCCGGTTTAAACACCACCGGTTACGGTCTATTGCGTCAATCGGGGGGCAACCTGGAGTTAATCGAGGCCGGAGTCATCAAATCGCGACCACGCGATGAACTACCGCAACGCCTCCAAGCGATTCACGACGGGGTCGTCGATGTCATCGAAAATTTTCAGCCCGATGCGTTGGCTTTGGAGGAACTCTATGCTCATTACGAACGCCCTACGACAGCGATTTTGATGGGACACGCCCGAGGAGTCATCTGCCTTGCGGCGGCAAGAAATCAAATCCCGCTTGAGCACTATCGCGCGACCCAAATCAAAAAAGTCATGACCGGAAACGGGCGAGCTCCGAAATCACAAGTCCAACTCGCCGTCATGAACTACTTGCGATTGACCACCGTACCGGACCCACCGGACGTTGCCGATGCGCTGGCAATCGCCATCTGTCATTGTTATTTGTCACGAAACGAGACCCTACGAAAATGATTTGCAAACTGACTGGGAATCTGCTGCACCTCGGAGAAGAAGTGGCCACGATTGCCGTGGAACCGTTCGAGTACCAAGTCCTGATCCCCGATTTCACGCGGCGGCATTTGCAAGCCCTGGTTGGCTCGCCGATCTCTTTGCACACCATTCATTACCTTGAGGGGAACCCGCAGAAAGGTGGCCGAATGGTCCCGCGACTGGTGGGATTCCTCAGCGAAGTGGAGCGTGAGTTTTTCGAACAGTTTTGCTCTGTCGATGGCGTGGGCGTTAAAAAGGCTCTGCGGGCCATGGTCCGCCCGGTTCAAGACATCGCGAAGGCGATTGAACAACAAGACTTCAAAAGTGTCTCGACTCTCCCCGGCATCGGAGCGGCAATGTCCGAACGAATCGTCGCCAAACTGCGGAGAAAGATGGGCAAGTTCGCCTTGCTCGTCTCGCGCGACGAATCGGGAATTGTCGATCAAGCCCAGCATTCGGTGGTCGATGATACCTATTTGATTCTCTGTTCGCTGGGGCATTCGGAAGCGGACGCGCGACAATTGCTCGATGCCGCATTGGCGACCAAGAAAAAATTCAAAGATGTCGACGAGCTTCTTCAAGCTGTCTACGATAATTCATCCGCGGCTAAGACGTGATTCTGTTCAACTCGTTTCCGGATCGCATTAAACTCAATCAACTTGTTGCTTTAAGGCTTAAGTTTTGCGACTTTTTTGTTCGCAATTTTTGGGCGGACGCAATTTTTGGGCGGACACTCGTTCACGGAGTGAATGGCTACGTGGCTTTTCACTCCGGGAAAAGTCGATGATCATATCTTCGTTGTCATCATCAGTCCGAGCCATCAAAAGTGCCGTATTGAATCTTGGGGATTTTTGACCAGGCGTCCTTGATGGGGATCGATGCTGGGAGTTCGGCGCGAAGATACAACGTCGGCTCTGGATTCTTAAATAGCTCAGCTGACAATTGAATCTTGGCTGCATCTCCGGAGGTGGGAATTTCGCCAGTCATTGTCTCTGTTCGCCAAACCTCTTGACCGTCGGCATGGATAATCAGCTCGTTGATGCAACGATTGAACGTGACTTGCACCGACTGACCAGTCTCTGAATGTGTGTAAGAACGCTGCTCCGGAGGTGCCATTCGCGAAGAGCAGACCACACGGATTCTTCCGGCGTTGCCAACTCGTCCCCCTGCCGCTTGGACTTGTTCCGTCAGCCTTTTGCGGATATTTTCAACAAATGCAGCGTCCAGGGCCAAGCCACCCGTGTCGATTGTCACTTCATTTCCACGAAAGCGAACATACAGATCATTCGGATTCGGTTTTTGTTTGAGCCAATTCGGCCATGGTAATTCGTTGAATCGGATTTGATTGTTGAAAGAGTCAAGTCCTGCAAACACCCCTTCGCCTAGATACACAGCGTCTTCAAAGTACTGGAGGCTCATTCCCCTGACAGCCGCAACCGGCGCCTCGTCAGCAACATCAAAAATCCATGGTCCTTCTTCCAAACTAAGGCTTTTGGCAAATAGATATTTGTTTTGGGACCAATACAGTTTTTGGACTTGGAATGGCAGGAAGATTTCTCGAAACAACTTGGCCGACGCAACATCGAAAATCCGAATCGATGGATTATTTTGCCCCCCGGCTGAGGCGGCCAACATCGTGCCGTCGTCGCTGAAGCAGAGCCAGTTGACTTCGCTTGTGGGAATAGTTTGCACGATTTGGAGTTTTTGGCAGTCAATCACCAGCACCTTCTGCAGGTTCTCTGCATAGAGCGCCAGATAACGGCGATTGGCCGAGATGGCCGGAGGATCAAAATCTTGATCGCGGCCCTGGTAGATCGCTTTGCCAGATTTGAGATCGACGAGAACCAAGTCGACCATCGTCTTGATGTATACAACATCATCGTTGACGACTCCGTAGGCATGGGGCTCACCGAACCCTGAATCGAACTGGCGACCACCGGCTCCCATAGGGTTTTGGGGTCCGGCATTTCGGATTAAGTTTTGCACTTCGCCGATTCCCTGATGGGTGTACAAGATGACTCCTGCATCGTGCGACACCTCTTTGCCTCGCATACGCCAGCGGTCGATTCTTGTCTGCGGGGCTTTGAATGTCCACTTGGTAAACGTATACAGTTGCTTGTCGTCCGAGCCTACAGCAAAAGGCTCTGTCTCAGTGAGCGGTATCGGAAAAGCCCCTGACAATTTTCCGTTGACGATGTTGACGACACCAACCCCTGTAAAATCATCGAAAGCACTGTCGGAGGCCAAGGCTAATACATGATCGCGAGAGACATTCGGTGTCAGGCTGCTGGACAACGAGCCACTAAAGAGGTCATTGGGGAGTTGAACACCAGGCTCCTTAGGTTTTGCCGGTTGTAAAGGATCTGGCGTAAATGTCCCGCCGGCGGGCATGTCGCTAAACGCTCGAATACCTGCAAAACTTACGACAATCGGTCCTTGTGAAGGTTTTTCAGTTTTTTGTTGTCCACTGATGTATTTTTTGTCGGCGTCAGATAGAGCCTTGATCTCGACTTCGAGCACATCACCGTCAGCTTTGACAAGTTTCACCCTTTCGTCATCAGCGGAAACATAAGTCGCCTCAATCGTATACTTGCCGTTACTCGATTTCCATGCCCGTTGTTGCGGAGCCTCTGACGCTTTTGCTGCAGGTTGGGATGCAGCTGTTCGTGGTGACCGGTTGCCGCCGCCAGGCATACCAGGGCGAGCTCCGCCTTGCCGCTGTAGTGCGGTCGCTAAGTCCTGCAAATACTTTTGGTCAACGTCGTCTAAGTCGTCGTAATTGACTTGAATCTCATCCCCATCTCTGGTGACGAGCGTCAATTCCTTGGTTTGACTCGGTTCCTTGAGTCGGGCTCGATATTCCTCGCCGGTATTTGTCTTCCAAGTCCGAATTTGAAATTCAGGGCCAGAGCCGCGATCACGAAAACCAACTTGGGTACGTGAGTCCGCCTCTTCCAGTGGAGGCATGAGGGGCCCGCCTGGATTGCCTTCCCCGGCAGAAATCCTCAATTGCATCGTATAGAGAACGACTGCCGGGATTGTCTGGTCAGGGATGTTTAAGGAGGCATCGTCAGCACGACAAACAACACGATTGTCTTTCACTTCGACAACGGTCGCATCAATCACTTTTTCGTTATGCAACAACTTGACCTTGTCTCCAACCTTGTATTGTTCCGGTTGGGCAAAAACGGTGAGAGGTAAAATGCAGCAGATCGAGAAATACAATCCAACCGCAAGACACCTCGCGGCTCCATTCACCAAGGAGCAAGTTATCATCGATCTGCTATGCGAGCAATTTTCTGAAGCAATGAACGTGGAGTGCAAAATCTGATGCGAAGTCATGGTTGCTTCCTCGGTCAACTCAAACACTTATCCCGATAAAAGAACGCCGCCGGCCAGAGTTTAAATACTCCCAATGGACGATGCAAGACTCTCGACGCACTCGAAGCCAAAAAATCAGAGAGTCCAAGTATCCTTTTAGAGGTATCAGCCGTTTTTCGTAAGTTCGCGATCGAGGCGTTTGCATTGTTTGGCCGCGATATTTGTGATCCGGGCCAGAACGGGGGAGGCGCCCCAAGTTGCGGTAAACTCTTGAGCCGCTTCGTCGAGAGCCTGCGGCGTCAAGGCAACTAATCGCTGGGCCGCCTCGCGGACTTGCCTCCAGCCGACTTGAATCTCCTCGGCGAACTGCTCGAGTTGCGCAATCCCAATCAAATCTGGATCGGTACGTCCGCCAATGCTCATCGCCAGGTGCCGATCAATCTTGGGGTAGTTGCGGGTGCAAACCAAGTCATAAAACGGTGCCAAAACTCTTTGACCATTTGTCTTATAGAGCAAGGATATATTCTTCCCATGCGCGTCGGCGTTGCCAAGTAACACATTAAACAACACCCAATCGACCAAACGACGAAGTTCGACGATCGGGAGCGAGCAGTGCTCGCGGATCACCGCTGCACATTGAGCGAGACTCGGCCCCCCCTCTTTCTCGTACTTCTGACGCGGATCAATCCCCAACGCTTGGCAAAAGTCTTCTTGATGCAGTCGTTGAAAACCAGCCTCAACCGCGACGCGATCGTAACGCTGAATCACGGCGATTCGTTTCTTCGCCGTCTCACGCAGACTGATGTCAACCACCGGAAGCTGCAACCGCCGCGCGACCAGTGAAACAAAGGTCTCGTTCTCCGGCAGATGCGAATAGAACGGCGAAGCGAATTTGATGAGTAAGGTGCTGGGGGCGTCCCCCTTGGGGATCACCAAGCGACCGTCGATTTCGTGGACGGGGAGTTTGTCTTGGGCTCCGGCCAACGAGAGGCGGACCTCGTTCTGCCCAGTGATGGCCGAAAATGCGTCGGGAGTTCCCGTCGACCAATCGGCCAATTGTTTGTCCAAGATCGGTTCATATTCGACGGATCGCTGCGGCGACGCGGCAGTTTCGGTAATCGTCAACGCTCCGGCGCAATCCCCCCCAATCGCTCGCAGTAATTCGAAATCGTTTCCCGGAGAAATTTTCAGGGCGGCGCAAATTCGTTGCCTGACCGAGGCTTCGGGGAGTAGGTTTACAAAAAAGGCGTGGGATTCTGTTTCACTGAACTCGCCCGACAAGGGCAACGAAAGACTAATCGGGAAGGTTGCGGCATCATCCAACCATTCCGAGGCGTAGCGAAACACCAACCGCTCGGCGTTCCAATGCAGTGTCCCCACCAGTTGGTGTTGATAATGAACGTAAAGAGTCAATGGAGATTCAGTCACGATGATGTTTGGCTTGATCTATTTCGATTTTTTTGGTTTTGGTTCCGCACCATGCAGCGGAATCCGTGAAGGTCAACGTTAGTGGCTCCGCTTCATCGCTCTTCCACGTACAAGTTGAGGCCGAACAATTCTAGGATTTTCAAAGTCAAACCCAATTGGCTGGTCGCCTTTCCCCGTTCGAGTTCCGACAAGAAACGTACCCCGACGTTCGCCATTGCGGCAGCATCTTGGAGCGTCATTCCGCTGGCCTTGCGGCGCTGGCGAATCTGTTGCCCCAAGTCGCTGGGCGTTTTGATCTGTTTTTGTTTCTTCTCAACCATATTGTTGGCTCCTTGATGCCGCCCCGTTTTATTGCCTTGACCAAACGAGAAAACGTCACCTGTTAAACAGTGGAGTACAAGCCCGAAGCGTGAGCGAGTGTACCCCACGATGACGTTGCCGCCGCTGCGGTACGGGATGTTCACTTGTTCGCTGCGGTTCGGGATGTTCACTTGTTCGCTGGGGTTCGGGATGTTCACTTGCTGGCGCTTCGGGCTTGTAAGCGCTGCGGGCTTGTCGTGCGGACCTTTAGGTTAACATTCCAGTCGTCGTAGGGTGTGTGGAGCAAGTCGGCGACAGATGGTGTGTTCCGTCGGCAAACAAGTGCTGGGTGTTAAAGCGATTTCAAATCACCAACTCACCGACTTGCGGAACACACCAACCGAATATGCCGACTCCACACACCCTACGCGTTCTGGCACCGTTCACTTGCTCGCTGCGGGCTTGTATATGCACTTGCTCGCTGCGGGCTTGTTGTGTGGTCCTTTTGGCCAACATTCGAGCACCCAGTCGGCGTAGGGTGTGTGCAGCAAGTCGGCGACAGATGGTGTGTTCCGTCGGCAAACAAGTGCTGAGTGTTAAAACGATTTCAAATCACCAACTCACCGACTTGCGGAACACACCAACCGAATATGCCGACTCCACACACCCTACGCGTTCTGGCACCGTTCACTTGCTCGCTGCGGGCTTGTCGTGCGGACCTTTTGGTCAACATTCCAGAACCCGGAGCAAAAAACAACCCGTTCGGGATATTTTTTAGCCGCAAAGGTAACTTAACACCTCTTTTTTACCGTGCGGTAAAAAAATGTCGAATACCGACAATTTCTTAATGTTTTTTCCCGAACGGTAACTTTTAGGAGGGGAGGACGTGACCTGATCCCACAAAAACTACATCGTGACCAAGCGAAATTCGACGGGACAACTGCGAATCATGGTTCGAAGCAACGGGCCACGGCTTTGGACTTGGTGCCATAACTCCTTGAGTTGCTCAGCCGGAGCGTTCGAGGTCGCATAGGCCACAATCTTGATCTGCGAGATTCCGGCGGTGTTGTTTTCGAACCGCGAATCGACATCGGGCGCGGGAGTCCGTTGGTCCTCATCGGCCTCGGAAGACCGCTGCTCGCTAGTTTCCGGCTGCGATCCAAAGACTGCCAACGGGTCGGCAAGGGTGACTTGGGCGTGACACTCGAGTTCATCGATGACGATTCCAGCGTGATCGCAAAAGGTGCCGAACAAATGGTTGACTTCGGCAAGCAAGGCTCCGATAAACCCTTCGAGTGCCGTTGGCAGCGGGTCCTGTTTGTTGAAACTAAAGGCGGTTCCCAGTTGCCAAGAATGGTTTCGCGCGTAGAGGGTCGATTGATGAGCTCCAGACAGGCGAGCCCGTACCGACCAAGGAAATGAACTCGCGGCGGAAGTGATTTCGGTGACAGCGGATTCTGTGTCTGTCGTCACTTCGTCAGCGCTGCGACGAACGAAGTGCCTCCAGTTTTGCGGGGCGACTTGATGACTGGACAGATATTCGTGACCGACCATGCGGCACCATGGCGGAAGTTCGCCGCTGACGGTAGGTTCTTGGCTGCGGATTTCTAAGACTTCTCCGGGAGGAACTTGGAGCATGTTTTGGCGGATCAACAAAATCAACCCCGATCCGCAATCCAATCGCCCTCCGTCGAACACGTGAGCCGGATTGGGCAAGCCGTCGTCACTCATCGCCATGGCCTCGGATTCAATTTTCTGGGAATGATGGAAACGGAAAATGAGGAATCCGTTTCCGCAAGTCACTAATAGCTGACACAGGGAGAGCCATTGCTTAACCATTCGACGAGGACTGCTCCACCGGCGACTTCGATCCCGGCGAGCAAGTGTTCGGGCTCGATTTCCCGTTTCTTACAACACGGAGCACAAGCCACGACTCGCCCCCCGGCAGCCATGAAGTTGGCCATGAGCTCGCTAAGGGGCTTGAACGGTCCCCCTTCGACGACCTTGGCAGCCTCACTGGGAACCCCCGCCCAGACGCCATCGGTGCTGAGGAAAACCATCGTGTCTTTGCCGGAGCCCAGGGCAGCCGTTGCGACCACGAAGGCCACCGTTGCGCGGTCGCCGTTTTCGCGGCAGGAGTTCAACGTGACGCAGAAAGTATTACTCATTGCGAAGTCCTTTGTCGTTTAATGATTTCGAAAATTGGATAGTTGGCCGCCGCCAATTCATGTCCCGTTATACGGCACCAAGCGGGAATTTCCAGCGGAGCACCTGGGTCAAGTGCTCGGACTCGAATCAATGCTCCATCGGGTTTGTCTTTGACGAACAGCAACAAGTCGAGCAGCAGTTCCCCGCAACCCGTATCGCCACCGTCAAATTCAAAACGGACTTGGGATTCCGACATCGGTCACTCTCCGATGACTTTGACCAAAACCCTTTTCGGACGTTGGCCGTCGAATTCCCCGTAGAAAATTTGTTCCCAGGGCCCGAAGTCTAATTTACCGTTGGTGACGGCCACCACTACCTCGCGCCCCATGATTTGGCGTTTGAGATGAGCGTCGGCGTTGTCTTCGCCAGTGCGATTGTGGTGGTAAACCTCGGGGGATGGATTAAAGGGTGCCAAATGTTCCAGCCATTTCTCGAAATCATGGTGAAGCCCTCGTTCGTCGTCGTTGATAAAGACTGACGCGGTGATGTGCATCGCATTGCAGAGGATCAGCCCCTCGCGGATTCCGGACCGCTGCAAAACGTTTTCCACTTCGGGCGTAATATTTACAAACCCACGCTTGGTCGGCAACTTAAAGGTCAAATACTCGGTCGTCGATTTCATGGCCGTGCTGAGAATGTTTATTAAAAGAGGAGTTCACCTCAAGTCGCGCGTTTTTTGCCGCGTTTGGTGCGGCGGGCGGCAGCGACGGTGTTGGCTTTTCTCTTGCCGCTCGCAGAACGGACGGTCGAGCCGGCGCGGGTTTTCGAGGCACGGGCGGCGACCTTTTTCAGGCTCTTTTGGCTGGGGCGTTTCTCGGCGGTCTGCCGCTCAGCACCCACTTTTTTCCGCGTCCGCTTAGGAAGTTCGGCGGATTTCTTGGCAGGTGGAACCGCAGCTACTTTTGCGGCTTTCTTTACTGCAACCGTCTTGGTTGATGTCGGGGTGGATTTAGAAACGGTGCTTTTTTTGGCAGCCATGCGCAGGTTCTCTTGAATAGAAGTTCGTTTTAAAAAGTCGAGTGTACAACCGACAGATTCACCGATTCAAAGTTTAACGGATCATTCGTCGAGTTGGAAGTTAGGGGATTGCGAGAGAAACGTTAGGGGATTATCAAAGGTAACTTTATCAATTAGCGTTTGAGCATGGCCGCGACGAGCCATTTCCAGACGGGCTTTGGGAACCGCCAGCGGATCACTACACCCCCAATCGCCTGCGGAGTTCATCCAAATCCGCTCATGCCCGTACATCTCGATGATGTCAGTAGCGCGTTGCGGGGTGACTTTGGTGTCGGGATACAGCGTCATCCCCGCCCAGAAACCGCGATCGAGGACTTCACCGACCGTGTGTTCTTCAACGTGGTCGATCAGGACGCGACCGGGCTCGATCTTGCTGGCAGCGAGAGCGTCCATGATCAGTCGGGTCCCCTTGAGTTTGTCTTCTAGGTGCGGGGTGTGGACCAAGACGAGTTGATTGTGCTTTTCGGCAAGAGCGATTTGTTCTTCGAGAATGATCAGTTCATTGCGGGTGTTTTTGTTAAGTCCAATCTCTCCGATCCCCAAGACGTTTTCGCGTTCCAAAAAATCGGGGATGATCGCGATGACCTCGCGAGCAAAGCCGGGATCGTCGGCTTCCTTGGGGTTAATACACAACCAACTGAAGTGGCGAATGCCAAATTGCGCGGCGCGACGCGGCT
Organism: Pirellulaceae bacterium; assembly: GCA_019636375.1. Lineage (GTDB taxonomy): Bacteria > Planctomycetota > Planctomycetia > Pirellulales > Pirellulaceae > BJ22. Next base: position 565,409 of record JAHBXS010000002.1, read on the forward strand.
CGTATTCCGTGAGTTGCCGATAGTAGTCGAAAAAGCCCTGCACGCTTGAACGATCAAACCCAGCCCAAAATGCGGGTTCGGTCACGGCGACGCAGCCCGATTGGGCCATCCGTTGGTAGTCGTCGGTGGTGCGCGACACCATGTGAATATGCGGATCGATGTATTTCACGAGCGATCCTCCGTCGCCAGAGGAACTGCACCGGCAGCACCCTTCATTCCCTCAGCGGATTGCGGAATTTCGTGGCTCATGTCGCTGAAAAGTTCCAGAATCCGCCGCGCTCGATGAGGCACATCAGAGGACAGTATTTTCAAAGCCTCTCGAAACGCACGGTCGCGAAAATCTTGGGGGTCATCTCCCCTTCCCCGATCAACTCGATCCAGGTAGGCGGCGATGTCCAAGAGCTTGGCGCGGTGCTCCAAAAAGTAGGTGTTGATGACACCTTCCCGGGTCTGCGGGCAAGTGTTGACAATGTCTTGGGGCACGTGGGTTCGACCTCACCAAAAAAGTTATTTTAAATCCAATCAAATGAGGAGCCGAAAATTTCTGTTGTTGACTCCCGCCAACCATCCTACCAAATTTCAGCGAGAAAAGTGCCTTCGCGGAAGGACCAGAATAGTTGCGACGTTGCAGTGGGTGGCTTAGGATAATGCTCGATCCGAAAATCGCCCCAAGGTTATGTGGCAAGGGGCTAAACAACAACGAATTTCGGAATACAAGATCGTCCTGAAGACTTTGTCATGTTATAAATTCACGATAGGCTTGCCGAGCATGAATTGGGAAAATAAAAAATGCAACCGCTGGAATTTCGAACAAACCAACCGCTCGGTGTGGTTCGTCCTACTACTGGTCGGCTGGGCGTTACCGTCGGTCGCGCAAAACGCACTGGCGGTCGAGGAATCGGAAGCGGTTGAGTCAGTTAAGCAGACTGAGCAGAAACTCTTAGAACCTGAACTCACCGGAGAGGTCATCTACGGCCACAAGGTCGGTATGGCACTCACCTATGATGTTATTCATCCGAAAAATCGAAACGGTGCGGCGGTGATTTTTGTAGTCAGTGGCGGCTGGAATTCGACTTATTTTCCACCACAAAATTTTCGACAAATTGGTTTGTTAGCGAAACTGTTCGATGCCGGGTACACGCTGATCTTGATGCGGCATGGAAGCGCGCCAATGTTTAAAGTTCCCGAAGCTGTTGACGATATCCGCTTAGGTGTGCGGCATGTTCGGGCAAATGCTGATCGATTGGGGATTGAAGCAGATCGTCTCGGAATTTGTGGCGCCAGTGCTGGGGGCCATTTGAGCTTGATGATCGGCGCGACGGCTGACGAGGGAAGTCCCCGCGCGCGATCGGAAGTTGACCGAACTGCCTGTCGCGTTGCTTGTGTGGCCACCTATTTTCCGCCCACCGATTTAAGAGGGATGGTCGGGCCGAGTGATCAGTTCCCGGCATTAGATTTTGACAAAAAATTGGCGGAGGGAGTTTCGCCTATCGCTCTTGCCAAGGAAGGAACTGCTCCTACTTTGATGGTGCATGGGACTCAAGACCGCTTGGTTCCAAAACATCACAGCGAACGTCTCAAGTCGAAGCTAGACGAAGTGAATGTGCCTTGTGAGCTCTTGATCCTTGAGGGGGCCGGGCACGGCTTTCGAGGCAAGCAAGCGGAAGAGGCGGAGAAAGCCGTGCTGGAGTGGTTTGCAAAGTTTTTATCGGAATCAAAGCAATAGCTTTTGAACGATTTCAATTTTCGCCTTTCGACTGTGGATTGATTCAAGTGAAAACAAGTTTACTAATTACAAGAGGCTGAAATGACTTGGCGGATTCTAATAGTTTGGCTCCTCGTTGGTTGGATTTCCCCTGGCGTTGGCTCTGCGAGGCAGCATGAAAGCACGCCCAAGGTCTTACTTGACAATCCAAAGCCCACTCGGCCTATGGTTGTCGACGTGTCTCCCGAAGCGTTGGAGATCCACCAAGCCGGGATGCTGCTCGACGGGCATAACGATCTCCCCTGGAAAATCCGGCGGCGTGGGGGATCGTCGTTCAAGAACCTCGACATTCGCGAGCCACAACCGGAGTTGGAAACTGACATTCCGCGACTCCGCTCGGGGGGCGTCAAGGCTCAATTCTGGAGCGTGTGGGTTCCTGTCGAAACAAGTGCTCAACGAGCGGCCTTGTTAACAACCCTTGAACAAATCGATTTGGTTCACGACATGTGCCAGACCTATCCCGATGTGTTCGAACTCGCGTTGACTGCGGAAGATGTTAAACGCATCGTAGCCGAGGGAAAAATCGCTTCGCTGATCGGCGTCGAAGGGGGGCACTCGATTGAAAACTCGATCGCAAACCTCAAACGTTTGTACGATCGGGGCGCACGGTACATGACGCTGACCCACAGCAAAAATACCGAATGGGCCGACTCGGCGACAGACGAGCCTGTCCATGGCGGCCTGACGAATTTCGGCCAGGAAGTGGTTCGGGAGATGAATCGGCTGGGGATGCTGGTCGATATTTCCCACGTCTCCGATGCGGTCATGCATCAGGCCTTAGACATTTCGCAAGCCCCAGTGATTTTCTCACACTCGTCGGCCAAGGCAATCAACAGTCACTCGCGAAACGTTCCTGACGATGTGTTAGCAAGGTTGGCCGACAACGGCGGTGTTGTGATGGTGAACTTCATGTCAGGCTATGTTGCTCCAGACGCAGATTTAGAAAGAGACAAAAACGCAAGAGGAACGATTCATGACGTGATGGATCACTTGGATCATCTTGTTCGTATCGCAGGGATCGACCACGTGGGGATCGGCTCGGATTTTGATGGGGTTCGTTCGTTGCCGGTGGGTTTGGAACATGTTGGCTGCTACCCGGCTCTCACGCAACTAATGTTGGAACGGGGCTACAATCGCGAGCAAATTCACAAGGTGTTGGGAGAAAACGTTCTGCGAGTCATGGCGGCGTGCGAGGACGTTGCGAAACGACTCGTAAAGGAAGAAACACCACAGACGGCCACCAAGACTTCCGCCGAATTGTCGGGAGTTTTAGTCAACGTCAGCCGTGGCCCGATTGTCGAGAGTCGGCATTACGGGCGACTGGTGGCGGTCACTCCTCAGGGTGAAATTCAGTTGTCCGTTGGCGATCCGTATGAACTTGTGCTGTCCCGTTCGGCCTTGAAGCCGTTTCAAGCTCTCGCCACCATCAAAGCCGCCTTGGACCAAGGGCTCGATTTGACGTCAGAGGAAGTTGCCATCATTTGCGCCTCCCACTCAGCGAGGGATTATCATTTGGCGGCTGTAAACAAAGTGCTCTCTCGTGTCGGCGTTGATGAACAAGCTCTCTACTGCGGAGTGACACAAGGGAGTCGTTTGCGGCATAACTGCTCCGGCAAGCACAGTGGAATGTTATTGCAGGCCCATTTGTTTGGCGATCCTCTTGACCGTTACTGGCACATCGAGCATCCGATCCAAGTCCGATCGCAAGCAGCGATTCAGAAATTCACTGATTACGATCTTCCGCTGGTTTGGGGCATTGATGGCTGCGGGATTCCCAATTATGCCCTGCCGCTGTATCACCTCGCATTGGGTTATGCCCGACTGGCGAATCCTGAGTATGCTCCCGAAGAGTTCCGTGCGGCAGCAACCGCGATTCGCGATGCAATGCGGGCTCATCCGGAACTTCTCAGTCGGATCGGAAGTTTTGACGCTCGGTTGGTCGAAGCCGGTGCGGGTCGGTTGATTGGCAAGACGGGAGCAGAGGCGTGTTATGGAATGGGGTTGATCGGCCAGTCGGAAGGTGTGACTTATCCTGCGTTGGGAGTGGCGGTCAAAATTGAGGATGGAGGAACTCGCGGTATGCCTCAGGTTTTGCTCGGAGTCCTCAAGCGAATGGGAGCGATGACGCCAGAGTTGGAAGGGGGTGTTGGCCAATTCCTGGTAGAAGACGTAAAGAATAGTCGGGGTGAACCGATTGGACGGATCGAACCGGCAGAATGGTCATTGCGAAAATAGACGAGAGCCTGCCCATGTCCGAAAAATGAAACGATCAGATTGATAAAGTCGGATTAATGTGAAAAAGCATTCGATGTTTGATGTCCTATACCGATTTGATCCGATTGACTTGAGTGTTTCGCCAAACTCTGTGGTTACTCAACGGCCCTGCCATGTCAAAAAAAACATTAAAATTCTCTGTATTGGTTGGAACTTTGGTGGTGTTGTGCGGCGTTGCGGCTGAGACAAACGCTCAGGAACCAGGTTGGGACTCGCGGATCATTGTACCGCGCGAAGAACGGGCCGCTTTGCAAGCGACGCCAATTGAACAGCGTTCCTACCGACCCTTTCACTTTTATGGCAACACCGTTCGTCGGTCCTACTATCGTGGGAACCCAATGCCATTGCCGCGCGACTACATGGCAACAGGGAACGTTCTAAACAGTAATGCGAGTCCTACTGAGGCCCGATCTGGAACATTCTCCCGAAATAGACGCGGGCAGTAGGTTTCTAATCCTCTCAATGCGAACTCATCAAGTCCGCATGAATCGGCTAATTTCCGCTAATTCACCCCCGATTTGGTCGCCCCTTCGTCGATAGACTCGTTGAAACACTACAATTGACCCGTCAGTTCGAATCGAATCATTTAGGCGGGGACCCCATGCGAGTGTTCTTAGGTTTGTGCTTGGCGGTTTTTATTGGCTGTACGTCGGAGGCTTCGAGCCAACTCTCAACCATTTCACCTGACGACGAGGTCACCGTGTCAGAATATCCAGATGTCGAGCGGCGATTGCGCGAGTCCATTCGCAAACTCAGCCAGGAAATTGGCGAACGGAATTTGGGGCGGTACGAAAAACTAAATCAAACTGCCGACTGGATCCAGGAGTGCTGGAAGGCTCAGGGCTACAACGTATCGCGCCAAACGTTTCAGGTTCGCGGCCTCGGCTGTCACAATTTGATCGTCGAAGTCGTTGGCAATCGGCAACCTGACGAGATTGTGATCGTCGGGGCGCATTATGACACGGCAGTGGGTACTCCCGGCGCCAACGACAACGGAACGGGGATTGCGGCGTTGTTGGAGTTGAGCGAGCAACTCAAGGGGTTTCAGCCGGAGAGAACCCTGCGGTTCGTCGCCTTTACCAACGAAGAGCCCCCTTATTTCCAACGCCCAAACGAGATGGGTTCGTGGGTGTATGCCCACGCCTGCATGAAAGCCAAAGAAAAGATCATCGGTGCAATCAGCTTGGAAACAATGGGCTACTTTTCGGATGAGCCCAACAGCCAAAATTATCCGCCGATGCTGGCCCCGTTGTATCCGTCAGAAGGTAACTTTATTGGTTTCGTCTCGAACGCGGAGTCACGAAAATTTTTGTTGGAGGTTCTGGAGGAATTTAAGAAACACTCGACGGTCCCCAGCGAGTTCGCCAGTCTACCCAGTTCCGTACCGGGGGTTGGTTGGTCGGATCATTGGTCGTTCTGGGAACATGGTTATGCCGGGCTGATGATCACCGACACGGCCCCGTTTCGGTATCCGCACTATCATGCGGCCACGGATACGCTAGATAAAATCGAATTCAAACGATTTACGGGCGTCGTCAATGCACTTGTTCCGGTTGTCAAAAAAATCTCGGAAGCGACCGACAAGTAACCGCCATGAGAGGAGACAAAATGGATCCAACAAGCTTTTCGGGGGCCGCCGTGCCATCGGCAGAAATCGCGCGACTGGCCGTCAATGCAGGTGTGACCAAGGCGAAATCCGATGGATTGACTCTGTTTGTACTGGCCGTTTTGGCTGGGGCCTACATTTCGCTGGGGGCGATGTTGTTTTTGGTCGTCAGCAGTGGGACCGAACAATTCTTGGGTTGGGGCGTTTCCCGGTTGGTAGGTGGTTTAAGTTTTTGCCTGGGTTTGATTCTCGTCGTCTGTGCTGGGGCTGAGTTATTTACAGGAAACAACTTAATCGCAATGGCTTGGGCCAGTGGGAAAATTTCTTTCGTAGATATCCTGCGGAACTGGATTGTCGTTTACGTCGGTAACGTCGTGGGATGCCTCGCGACAGTCGGTCTGGTTGTGCTCGCCGACCTGTCGGCATTGGGTGCCGGGCAAGTCGCTGAGACGGCGAAAGGGATCGCGAGCACCAAAGCAGAGTTGCCCTTACTCGTTGTCTTTGCGCGGGCGGTGCTGTGTAACGCACTGGTTTGTGTGGCGGTCTGGTTGACGTTGGGGGCTCGGAGTATGACCGACAAAATTTTGGCGATTATTTTTCCAATCGCGGCTTTTGTTGCTCTTGGTTTAGAACACTCCATCGCCAACTGGTTCTTTCTGCCCTATGGGATGATTCTGACAGGAAATGAAATTTCTTGGGTCGGAGTGGCCGGAAATCTCGTTACCAGTACGTTAGGTAACATTGTCGGTGGGACTTTGCTGGTCGCTGGTGTGTATTGGCTGGCTTATTTGAGAAACGAACGCAAGTCATCAGCTTGATTCGCCTTCTGGCAATTTGACGGGAAAACGACGGACGGCGTGAAAACGCTCGCGAAGTTCTCTTCGAAAATCGGGGTGGGCAATCTCAATCAGAGCCTCGCCCCGCTCGCGCAATGATTTTCCGTGCAGATTGACGGCACCAAATTCCGTTACAACCCACTGCACATGGCCGCGCGTTGTCACGACTCCTGAACCGGGCAACAGTTCGTGGACAATTCTTGAAACAGTTCCCCCTGCTGCGGTTGAGGGAAGTGCGATGATGGGCAGTCCGCCGTGACTGAGGGCGGCCCCACGAATAAAGTCCATTTGTCCACCAATGCCTGAATAGATTCGATGTCCGAGGGAATCCGCGCAGACTTGGCCCGTCAAATCAATTTGCAGGGCCGAGTTAAGGGCTACCAATTGATCGATCTTTCTCAAAAGATTCGTGTCGTTGGTGATGTCGCTGGAAAGAAACGTTACGAGGGGATTGTCGTTCACGAAGTCAAATACTCGCCGGGTTCCGATCACGAAGCTCGTCACGATTTGGCCTGGATAGACTTTCTTCAGTCGATTCGTCACGACCCCTCCTTCGACTAAATCAAGAAGTCCGTCTGAGAACATCTCGGTGTGAATACCCAAATCGTGCTTGTCCGTCAGGCGAGCAAGCACGGCGTCGGGGATCGTGCCAATTCCCATTTGCAGGGTTGCACCGTCAGGAATCAGGTTGGCGATCAGTTCCCCAATCGCGGCTTCTACTGAGCCAATTTCGTCGGCTGTGTGCTCGATCAAGGGGCGATTGGTATGGAAAAGCGCCGCGAAGGCTGACTGATGAATTTGGCTTTGCCCAAGCGTGCGTGGCATTTGTTCATTAACCTCTCCAATCAGCAGGGGACTTGAATCAGCCGCTGACCGCGCGACATCGACGGAGGTTCCCAGTGAGCAGAAACCGTGTCGGTCGGGTGGTGAGACTTGCAGCAATGCGGCGTCTAAAGGAATTTTGCGGCTGCGAAACAAATTAGGAATGTCCGAGAGAAAAACCGGAATAAAATCCGCTTGGCCGGCTTGGATGGCCTTTCGCACTGGTCCACCCGTGAACAAAGAAATCGAGGTCAATCGCCCTGAACAAGCCGGATCCAGAAACGGTGCGGGTCCTTGAGTATGGAGATGGTACATCCGCACATCTTCGAGATCACAACGCCGAGACAGAGCTTCTAACAACGGTGTCGGTGTTGCCGCACCACCATGAACGAACACCCGAGCTATTGTGGGAATCAACGCGACGGCAGCGTCTGCGGATAAAACAGTGGCAGGGATGGGGATTTGACTCATATGGTTTGATGCCGTCATGTGATCCATTGATACAAATAAAAAAGCCGCAAGAAATTTTCCTGCGGCTTGTAGTTTACCGAAATTGGATCGGCTACGGATGTAGCCGTCGGCACTCTCTGGTGGCTCTATGCTAGTCCAATGATCAAGTCAAACTGAGCCGGGACTCGTTTGATCGACGGTGATTTCTTCAAAACACCATGCGACTCGATCTTCAGCAAAGCATCAACCTAGAAAATGTCGGTGATGAAGTGATGACCCCAGTGATAGCGGCGTGGGCTGGGGTAATAGTTTTGCCAGCCTCGGTTGTAAATGGGAATCCGCATTTCTTGTGGATAACGGTAATAGTTGCTTTCGGCACTTCGGTAGTACTCGTTACCCCAAAAATTTTGTGGGTAATAGACGTACGGATAGTGGTAGAAGCGATTCATGTCTTGAGCCGAATGCCCACCACCCCAAATCGCACCGTAGGCATGTTGTTGGGCCTGGGCTGTGTCGGCAGTGAGACCGCACCAAATGAATGCGGCCGCGACGGCAGCAGCCAATACTGTTCGACGAATCATGGGAATCTTCCCTCCTGGTAGTGATCGATTCTGTATCCAAATCCCCGGGACTCGGTATGGCAGCAGCAAGCGGGTCGAGCGCCAAGCGAATTTCATGGATTAATAGGTGGAATCGGCACAATTGGCGCGTTCGATTCTCTCGGAATCTCAAAGTTCCGGTTGCGGAAGATAGGTAAATTGCGACGCTAGCATTTTTGTGGTCAACCGAAGTCCTTTTCTTGCGTTGTCTCAACTGTTGAGTATTTCCTCCAGTCGACGCTGTCGTTCTGCATCGACGAGTTCTTGAAAGGAAAATTTTTCATGGCGTTTGCTCGCCGCGATGTAGGCCAATGTCACTTTTTCAATATCGACTTTTTGCAAATGAGCTTGCTCCATTTCTTTGCACGAGATCGGGTATCCCGCTTGGTTGGCCGCGACACACTGGTCCAGAATGGTCGACATATTTGACCCACGAAGTCTCATTCCGATTAAGTCAAACAGGGTGACTTTTGTTCCGGTCAAAAAGGCGCGAATCCAAAGGCGAAAAAAAACGATCGCGAATACGACCAACCCCAAAAAGACGATCAAGAAAACGAATAAGATGATCAGGGCGATGAGGGTATTGACAGGCATCTTAAACCTCGTGTGCAGTTAACCTTTAATGAACACAACAACGAGCACACATCGGACATGATTTCAGTCCGCGCGACCATTTATTGCGGCCATTTACCGGATTCGAGTTCATCCTCGTAAGTATCCATGAGCGGCCATTCGATGGCACAAGTCCCAAAGTCCGCCATTTTCAAGTAGCCTTTGACCCGCTCTATGGCGCGGTCGAGAAGCGCGTTGTCTTTGCGGAATATGGGGCCGTGACTGGGGAGGAGCCATTCCACATCGCTGGCTCGAATTCTTTCAAGAGATTGCACGAACGCCACAAGGTCGCTGCCGTGATGTGCGTCAATCGCTCCCACGCAACCATCGCGATAGATGTTGTCCCCACTAAACAGCAGATTCCCCATCCGAAATGCCAACTGACTGTCCGTATGACCGGGTGTTAACCAGACATCGAGGACGAGGTTTCCGACCGTCACTTGATCCCCTTCGGTGATTAAATGCTCGACCTCAACTGCGGGCATTTCCATATCGATTTTTTGCGGAATGATTTCCGCAAAAGTCTTGAGACGATCACCATTGCGAAGGGGTTCAGCTGCCAAAGGGTGACCAGAAACTGTCGTGCGAAAAATCTGTTTGGCCTTGGCCAAACCTTGAATGTGGTCCACATCGGCGTGCGTCGCAATTAGGGTTTTGCATTGCGAAAACGGAAAATCCATCAAGCGGATCGCATTGACGATCTCGTCTACTGCATCTTGGTATCCGATGTCGATCAAAATCCACTCGTCTCGGTCGTAAACCAAATAGACATTGCAGCCGAGAACTCTTCCCAACTGGTGGTTGATCTCGATGACATTGGGGAAAACGGGGCGACGTTGGAGCATTGGGCCGATTTTGGTCAATTGGAGTGCTTTTTCACGCATTTTAAAAATCGAATGCGATTTGGGCAACCTTGACTGGGCGTCGTCGGCAAGAATCGAGAACTTTTGTTGATTTTTGTGGCAAAAAATAACTGTCAAACGTCTCCCAAACGGCATTTAAACTCAATTCTGGGGCTTTTTTTACGAGTCAACGAAAGCACAATCCCAAGGCCGGGTTAAAATAGGTTAATCGGCTACGGGTACAATTGAACCCACTAGCATGCGGAGAGCGGCGATTTTGGCAGCGTGTACTTCCGTAACGAAAACTGGAGCAGCACCCCTGTTTCGATCAAGAAAGGCATTTCAAATAATGATGTCGCGAACCTTTATACAGTTAAATATTTGTCTGGTTTTTGTCGCTTTTGCGCTGCCAGCATTTGCTCAGGACGAAGCGCGAAACGAGACGACTCAAGATGAAAAACAAGTAACCTCGACGGTCGAAGCCTCAGAGGTCAACTTGAGTTTCATGTTCGACGGGAGCAATCCGACATCGTTGGAGCAGCTTAGGTTGCTCGAGAGTCAAGCTCGTGCAGCGGCAGAACGAGTAAAACGAGCGACAGTTAATATTAGAATGGGCCAGGCTCAAGGAACAGGAATCATCGTCTCGCCTGACGGGTATATTTTGACGGCGGCCCATGTGATTGGTGAACCTGAATTGACGGCAACCGTAATTCTTGCGGACAACAGAAGTCTCAAAGCTCAATCACTCGGAGTCAATCGCCGATTCGATTCGGGGATGTTAAAGATCGACGGGCTCTACGACCTGCCGTATTTGGAAATTGGCGAATCCAACAAACTAAATTTGGGGCAATGGGTTGTCGCAATTGGTCATCCAGGCGGCTTGGATCGCGATCGCGGAATGGTATTACGAATGGGACGCTTGCAATGGAAATCATCGAGCGTCTTGCGAACTGATTGTGTTTTGGTGGGAGGCGATTCGGGTGGTCCCTTAGTTGACATGAATGGAAACTTAATTGGGATTCACAGTCGAATTGGCACAAATTTGTGGGAGAATTTGCATGTCCCCATTGATGTCTTTTCGGATGAATGGGACAAACTGGCTGCCGCAGAAGTCGTCAATGAAACCCCAAGGCCCTATTTAGGTTTTGACGTTGTCGACCAAACGAACGAGATTGCGAGAGTCTTGGAAGGAAAACCTGCCGCAGAAGCCGGACTTAAAAAGGGGGATGTGATTCGAAAAATCGGGGAAAAGCGAGTTAGCAACATCGAAGACATAAAAAAGGCCATCGAAACATTGAAAGTCGGAGAAGAAATTATCGTCGTAATAGATCGTGACGAGAAAAAGGATATTGAAATTAAAGTTCGCGTTGGACGGGCATGGCGTTAATCACTTGGCTTGTTGGTCACTCGTCTAGGGCATTTATTTTACAACTTTTCGGAAAATCAATATGAGAAAATTTTCTCTGCTGGCTTGTCTCGCTCTGGTTGGTTCTTTGGTTGGTATTGAATCGACGAAGGCATTCCCCGCTCCGCTTCAAGAAACTCAGCAAAAGCGTGTCGAGTCCGATGCTACGGAGGCTGACGGGGGAGAGGAACCTCAAAAATCTGACGACGACAAAGCCTCTGATGAAAAAAGATCAGCCCGCAATAAACCATCAGAGTCGGCCGTCGACATAGACTTCATTAACACTTATGCCAATCGCAACAACCAGTCCCGCAAATTCTCTCGCCTTTCGACTGGAATGGTCGATTTATTTCCACCGCTCATAGCGAGCTACTCTCCATCTACCGTCAGGCTATATTCCGGCAAGGACCACGTAGCCATCGGCACTGTCATCGACAGTGGTGGGTTGATTTTAACTGTTGCTAGTGAACTCAAAAAAGATTTAACATGCCGCCTCCCTGACGGAACATCCAAACCCGCAACCGTATTAGGCGTCGACCGTGAGTCAGGATTGGCCCTTTTAAAAGTTGAGGCTGAAGGTCTGCATCCTCTCCGATTTTCTTTGGAGCCAGTTCCCGAAGTTGGAAGCTGGGTCGCCAGCGTCTCTCCCGATCGAAATCCCGTTGGCATTGGTGTGGTCAGTGTTGGCGAACGAAAAATCACAGGGAGCGGAGCCTTTATCGGGATTCAGTCGCCTCGCGATAACCCCGCTGGGAGAGGGGTCATGATCGATGTTGTTGTCTACGAATCCCCGGCCTTCAAAGCCGACATTCGAGTTGGCGATCGCATTATTCAAGCCGGGGGCAAAGAGGTGAACACGATGCTCGACATTCAGCAAGTCTTGAGGGACTACGCCCCGGGAGACAACCTTGATGTGGTCGTCCTGCGAGGGTCCAAAGAATTGTCGCTTACCATTGTCCTCGCCACTCGCGACCAGTTTGAAAGGACCATCAATGCACAAGACCAAATGGGCAGCACTCTGAGCAAACGCCGTCAAGGGTTTGCGGCTGCATTCCAACACGACACGTTCCTCCAAGCCTCCAATACTGGTAGTCCTCTAGTCGACTTGGATGGGCGAGTCGTGGGTGTGAATATTTCCCGGGCTGGTCGCGTGTCGAGCTTGGCTCTCCCCATGAGCATCGTGCTCCCCTCAATCGAAAGACTTAAAAGCGGAGAACTCGCACCAGCGGTAGTCAACGCCAAGCGTATCGAGCAGGTGAGTCGAGAACTTAATGCATTGGAAGAAGAAGTTGCACCGCTTCCCAACGAAATCGACGAAAAACGAGAGGCTTTGAAGAAGCACGAAGACAAAATCGATGCTCTCAAATCAGTCCAAGACGATCTCGCACAAAAACTCAAAGAACTGCTGACCGAAAAGGACCAAAAGTCAGAGCAAATCAAAGCGGTTCGCGATCGTCTCGCTGATTTACAAGTTCGCCAAAAACAACTTCGCGATGAACTCGAGTCTCTAAAAACAGGTACCTTCAAGTAGCCTCGTTAGATCAGTCTAGCGTTCTTACGTTGACTTACGACGGCTCTCCTGGACCCAGTAGCCTAGATATGCTGCTGCGATGCCAACTGCCAAGCCTAGCCCGTGAGCCCAATTGGCTACCTTGAACCCAAGAACTGACTCAGACATCGGCAACGCGCAAAAAACCAACCAGCCTAACATGATCACCACCGTCCCCGTGGTGATGTTAAACTGGTTTCGAGGGTCAATGACTGAACGCACCCAAATAAACCCAAATAGTGCGTAGACCACTCCCGACATCCCTCCGAGCGCCAACAGTCCATGACCTTGATCGATTCCGACTCGCATTCCCCCCCAGGCGGACGGAATCCAAACTTCGAACGTATTGCCAACAATCGCGGCCGAAATCACCAATGCCAAAAGCCACCATGAACCAAACCGCTGTTCGATGGCACGTCCCAACTGAACGAGCCAAAGCATATTAAAAATAAGATGGACCGTTCCAATGTGAATGAAAATAGGAGTCACCATTCGCCAGACTTCACCGCGCCGAATCGACCAGAATTTGAGACTTTGTTCGGTTTCTCGTTCAGACTCTTTGACTCGATTTACGACTTCTGGCTCCAGATGAGTAAAGGCCAGACTACGAAACCAAATAGTGTCTTTTTTTTCGCCAAATGAAGTGAACAGCGCGACCAAAACACAAATCCCCAACAGCGTAAAAACCAACGGCGTTTTTGCCTGCTGGCTTCGAACATTTCCTAGCGTTTGAATATTTTGTTGGTATCGACGTTGAGCCAGAATTTTCTCCCGCTCGATCAACGCGACACGACCTTTGGCCTCTCGGTACTTCGCATCTCGCGGATTGGCTAAATATGCCTCCAAGGCTTGGCGGGCAGCCGGCACCTGATCCTCGTCCTTAATCCACAGTTCAAATTTTGAGTCCACTTGATCGACATGGTTCTCTAAACCCTCGACAGTCATCCAAGCCGAAAGGGTCTCCGCATCCTCAAGAGTTGCAACCGTACCAATAATTCTCATCGTGTCGAGTCTTTTCTTCGCTGTAATTTCCCAAAAATATCGCTACGCAAAAAAAGCGTTAACCGCCGGACGGTTCCGATACGAATGCACTTTCGATTTCCCGCTGGACTTGTTCAACCTCGCGATAATAGTCAACCCGTTGCAGGAGGGCGGCCGCCGATTCGTCGAGAACCACCACGACATCCCGATGGAGTTGCAAAGCGGAAGCAGTGATCTGCGATGTCACGGGCCCTTCGACAGTTTTCGCGACCGCCTCTGCCTTGTGCCCCCCAGTCGCCAACAACAGGCATTGGCGACTGTCAAGAATCGTACCCACACCCATCGTGATCGCCATGCGAGGGACTTCTGAAGGAGACTCAAAAAAACGCGCGTTATCCTCAATGGTCTTGCGTGTCAGGGTTTTGATCCTCGTTCGACTCCCCAATGAAGACCCCGGCTCGTTGAAGGCGATATGCCCGTCGGCTCCAATCCCCAAGAGCTGCAAATCGATACCCCCTGCTTGCTGAATCAGTTTCTCATAGGTCCGACAATAGCGCTCAAAATCCAAGGCCCGCCCGTCGGGAACGTTCACGTTTTGTGTGGGAATGTTAATGTGCCGAAACAGATTCTCATCCATGAAATATCGATAACTCTGCGGATGTGTCGGCGGCAGACCAACGTATTCATCCAGATTAAAGCTCGTTACTTGTGACCAATCCAAGTCTTCTTCACGGTGCTGGCGAATCAACTCGCCATAAACCGCCAGTGGGGTCGAGCCCGTTGCTAAACCCAATACACATTTGGGCTTTTTTCGAATCAATTGCGATATCCATCCAGCAGCACGGATGCTAGCGGCTTCGGGATTTTGTTCAATAATTATTCGCATGGCAAATTAGTTTTGTCGGAAAATGGGACAGCCCCTGGACTTTCAAAATTTTTAAACCGAAGCGTCAGCAAGGGAAAAATGGCGATCCCGCGCTTGCGCGTCGGGTTGCGATCTTCCCGCTAAAACATCTGCAACAGTGATTTTTGACAGGCCAGCCGGTGCCTCCCTATGCTATCTGATTTACCGTTTTTCACCAACCAGTCAAAAACCGAGGTTGCCAAACTTGGGATTTTTCGCGAAAGTCCCCGCCGAACTGCGAAGTGACAACGCTTTTGAAACCGACCTAGTACACTATGAGCACTGACCCCGCATCGATTCCCGACACCCTGCAACTGCGAACCGACGAAGTCCCCGTCGTGGGCGGGTCCGGCGGGGGTGGGGCTCCGCATTACCCGGACTCCATCGATCCAACTTTGATCGATCAAACCAAAAATCAAATTCGTTCGCTCGTCCAAGAAATCACCGATCTCGCCCGTTCGCAATGTTCGGAGGAAGAGTTTTACCAAGGCTTCCTCACGCGAACCACCAGCGCCCTCGCCAGTGTCGGTGGTGTGATTTGGAAACGCAAGAACGAGGATTCGCCACTCCAACTTCTGTATCATATTAACCTGACTCAAACCGTTCTTGCAAACGATCCGAATTCCCAAGTTCGCCATAGCCGCTTGCTCGATCAACTCTTAAAAAACCCCGAGCCCACTCTGATCGCGCCTCACTCTGGTGGTGCCGACGAGGACCAGCCGGGCAACCCTACGCAATTTCTACTTATCTTTTGTCCGTTGCGGATTGATTCGCAAGTAATCGGGTTTGTAGAAATCTTGCAGCGTCCCGGCGGTGGTCCGGCAACGCAGCGGGGTTATTTGCGATTCCTCGCTCAGATGTGCGACATCGCGAGTGATTTTTTAAAGACCAAACGACTGCGAGCGTTTAACGAGCAACAACAACTCTGGTCAGAACTCGATCGTTTTTCGCGAGCAATTCACGAGAGCCTGGAAACCCTTCCGACCGCCTACGCCATCGCCAACGATGGAAGACGAATAGTTGGCTGCGATCGTTTAAGCGTCGTAAGCGCCGACAAGTCGTCCGCTCGCGTCATCGCCGTTAGCGGACTGGACACCATCGAACGTCGCGCCGACCAAACCAAACGGTTGGGACAGTTGGCACGAGTTGTCCTAAGGACTCGAGAGCCCTTGTGGTTCGAAGGAGACTCAGCGGAACTCGCTCCGCAAATTGAGGCTCAACTCCACGCCTATTTAGACGTGGCTCACTCAAAATTCATTGGCATCATCCCCTTATTCAACGACCCCGACGAATCCAAAAGATCTCGGCGAGTGATCGGGGCGTTGATTTTAGAGCAGTTGACTGACTCGCGTTTGCTTGGAAATACTCGCAACAGAGCACGCGTCGTTGCCGAGCACGCCCAGACCGCCTTGGGAAATTGTCTCGAACATCAGGGCCTGTTTTTGATGCCCCTTTGGAAACAATTGGGGAAACTCACGAGGCCCTTCCAGGGAGAACGTCGGGCAAAGACGTTTATCCTCTTAGGAGCGATTGCTGCGCTGTTCGTGGCCCTATTCGTCGTCCCCTACCCTTTTTCGTTGGGAACAACAGGGGAGTTGATCGCGGAGAAACAGCAAGAAATTTTTGCCGAAATCGACGGCAAGTTCAGCGAAATTTTAGTCCCTGAAGACCCGCAACACGTCGTGGAAGCGGGAGCCCTACTCGCCGTGATGACCAATAGCGATCTGTCGCGCGAGATCGAACGATTGCGGGGCGACATCGCGCAACTACAAGAAATCATAGAGAGCCTGCGTCGGCAACAAGCCAACTTTGGCAATCGAATCGATGACTACGAAAAGCTCAAAATCATTGTCGACCTTGACAAGGCCAAACAAGAATTGAGCTACAAAGAAAAGGAACTCGCCTCGCGCGAAGCTGATTTTCAGAAACTTCGAGTCGTCAGCCCCATACGTGGGAGCGTCGTCAATTGGCAAGTCCGCCGGCAATTGCAAGGTCGTCCGGTCCGCCAAGGGCAAAACCTGATGACGATCGTCGCCCCCGATACGACTTGGCAACTAAGCCTTTACGTCCCCGAAAAACGGGTCGGTCATTTGCTGCGGGCCCAAACGGACTCAGCGACGCCGCTGAACGTGACCTTCACGCTAGCATCTCATCCCGGGAGTCAATTCCAAGGCCAAATTGCCGAGATCGATCCGATTCTCGACATCCATGACGGCCAAGAAAACTCGGCTCGCGTCTTGATCAACTTTGAAAACCAACAGATTACCCCGGAATTGCTTCGCTCAGGAACCCGGGTCACCGCTAAAGTCGAATGCGGCACAAGAGCGCTGGGATACGTCTTGTTCCACGAGCTGTATGAATCGGCAAAAACGTCGATGTTGTACTGGTTTTAACGGATTCTCCCCGAATCAAGAGCCTTGGCGACCCCGAAAATCAGCGAATCTTCTCCATTTGATTTCTTTTCAATCTGACTTCGGTTCCCAGACGATATAATTTCGAGACAGCCGTGAGAATCGGCCTGGCATCACGCATGTTGGAGACGTTCTGATTGCGACAAAGCCTGTTTTCCAAAAATTTCGTCTTGGCCCCAGTCGTCAAGTCTTCACCCCTTTTATTGAATAGTTGTATTTCTGCTAGAGGCCCGCACCATGACTCTCTCCTACCAAAAACACCTTGTGATGCTGATGAGCATTACCCTTGCAACTTGGGGACACTCTCTCGCAGCCCAAGAGTCGGAAATGCAAAAGTACATTTCCGGTTCATCTACTCGCTTGGGGATCAAAGAGGACTATTGGATTCTGCAGCTAATCAATGATGTCGAAGTCCCTGCACTCGAACCCGGACAAATTGATTCTGTTCTTGTACGAGAGGGCCAAACGGTCCGTGCTAATGAAATCTTGGCAAAGATGGAAGATCGTTTGGCACAGCGAGGTTTACAAGAATCCAAAGCGCGTGTGGATTTGGCCAAACTCAAGTCAGAAGACCCCTTCGGCCTTGAAGAGGCCAGTGCCAAATTAGACCTTTATCGCGAAGAGTTTCTCGTTGAAAAAAGGCTAATTGAAAAGGGCAACGCTGCGTTCTCAAAATATCGACAAGCCAAAGCTCAATACCAAATTAGCGAAGCCGGTGTTGAGCGCGCCAAAGTTGAACAACAACTTGCTGGACTTGAGATGGCCGTTGAAAACGTGCGTTTGGGAGCAGCCGAGGATGCTATCGAAAGACGTATCATTCGAGCACCTTTCGACGGTCTCGTGATGTCTGTCGAACGGGAGGCTAAAGAATGGGTCAACGCGGGAGAAAAGGTCGTTCGAGTTGTGCGGATGGATCGACTTAGGGTCAAAGGCGCCTTGAGCATCGAGCAGCACACGCCTTCAAGCGTTTCAGGGCGACCCGTCAACGTTTCCGTCAAAATCCCAGGTCTCAACACCGAGCAATCCTTTAACGGCATCATCGTCTTTGCCAAACCGGACCTGACCCTCCAAAAGGACAAGTTTGAAGTTTGGGCGGAAATTGAAAATCGAATGGATGAAAACGGCCACTGGCTCCTTTACCCCGGCCTGGAATGCGACATGAAAATCCTACCTCGCTAAAGGGCTGCTTCCCCATAGTCCAGGTCTCCATTCCGTCGATCCCAACGCGACTCAATAAATCCAAATAAACGCTTGACCCGCTTCGTCGGTCCGGACTTCGGCTCGCAATCCCGGCTTGGCCTGAAGCAAGACTTTTTCCAGCGTTATAAAGTGGGGTGATTTCTTTCGCTCGAAGGTTACGGTCACCGCATGTATGTCGATCCGCTTTTCTGCCATCGAGTTGTAGTCGAATACCATCGGCAAGCCAATCCGCCGTTGCAAAGCCGCTAAGGCATCAGCCAGTACGAAATTCTGAATGTTGATGTCCAGTTTGTCGTAAATCGTCGGAGCAATCTCACTCAACTTTCCTTCATGCGGCCAACCGACGGGCCAAAACTCCGTCGCCGTCTTGCTCGACTCGATTCGCAACTCCATCGTCTTCCCTTGCTCGCGATAGGGAACCACAACGATCCCTAACGGTCGCAATGTGGCTGCTAAAACAGTTCCCATTGAGAGATTCTGCAACTCGTCAGCAACTGGAGTCGCCAGGGTTTCGGCATCCATCGATACGCCGCGAAATACCAGGGGAATCTTCACCGAATCTTTGATTGCCTCTAAAACCTCGACCGTACTTGCCCCTTTGGTCGATTTTGGATAGGGTTGACTTAACTCCTCACTGATCGCCACGAGTTGTTCACTCGTCAATCCAAATGCCTTTTTCTCGGCCAAGGCAACATTCGCCCCATCGTCCCGTAGCTTTTGGATGTACTGCTTGATACCCGCTACATCGGTACGAGCGAACTTAGAACCCGGAAGAAATATCTGTTTGCCCTGTGCAACCGCCGTGACACGAATCGTGACAACGTTTCCAGCAGGAATCTCCTCAACTTTGGGTCGCGGGACATCAGCTCGGCGGGAAATCCTGACGTTATCTGCCCCCACGCGTTCCAGCGACTCCATGATGTCGTGTTCAGCACCAACCATCTCATCCGAAGCGACAATCACATCGAGTTGAACGGTTCGCGATTGTCCCCAAGAAACGCTCGCTGCAAAAAGCCAGATCACCGCACATAGAAAATTTGCAATCCGTACCACTTGCCTGCTCTCCTGTCACTCACGTCTAAATCCTGGCCCCTGCCATTATTTTAGTCGCAAATGCCGTAGCGGACGATACAGTAAACGGCCTTGAAGAGATCTTTCACGCCAATTTTCTTCCCGTCTTTATATCCGCGGGGTTGGTAGCTAATTGGTCGCTCCGTCATGCGATAGCCGCGTCGGGCAATCTTGGCCGTGATTTCAGGCTCGATTCCAAACCGACTTTGCTTGAGGTTCAAATCGGTCAGCACCGAACGTCGAAAGACCTTGTAACAGGTCTCCATATCAGTCAACTTGACACCATTGAAAATGTTCGAGGATGTCGTCAGCAGCCAATTACCGAAGCGATGAATTGCCGAACCATCAAGGCAGCGATCGTCCAGGTAGCGACTTCCGTACACCACATCCGCCTCGTCATTCAAAATGGGGACCAGCAAACTTGGGATATCTTGCGGATCGTACTCTAGGTCGGCATCTTGGACGACCACGATTTCCCCTCGGGCAGCAGCGAAACCATCGCGAAGCGCTGCTCCTTTTCCTTCATTTTTGTTTTTAAAAATCAGGCGGACGTCGTCGAGCCCTTCCAAACGCTGCAAAATTTTTCGCGTTTCGTCGGTGCTACAATCGTCGATGACCACGATTTCCTTGCGGAATGGAAGGGCCGCGATTCGGCTGATGACCCGCGCTACTGACTTCTCCTCGTTGTAAACTGGAATGACCACCGAAACGAGTGTCTCAGTCAATTGACGCTCGGCCGTTGGGGTGTTTTGATACTGCTCAAGTTCGTCATGGACCAATGATTCTAGGGACTCGAAACGTTGCAAAATGACGTTGAGCTGCAGATCTGCCGATGGAGTATAAAAGGTCGTTGTCATTGCGGAAATTTCCCCGAGTGTCATCGAATAGCATCTAACTATTGCTTCTGATTCTCCTGGCGTTGTAATTCACAGACATAAAGCCCCACAGAACTGATCTGATTCTTTCCGCAAGAATCGTTCATTCCGATTTTACCAGATATGCCATGAAAAGAACCGGGGAAACTTGGGGAAGTTCACCCGGTTCTTACAGATTGATCTTTGTTGAGTTAGCGACAGCCGAAACCATCACTATCGCAAACAGTCTAGTCCCACTGCAACGCGCCACCCGTTTGGTATTCAGTAACTCGCGTTTCAAAAAAGTTCTTTTCCTTGGGGATGTCCATCGTTTCGCTCATCCAAGTGAATGGATTCGGGCTCCCGTATTGCACCGGCAAGCCGATCCGCTCAAGTCGGCGGTCAGCGATATGCTGGACATAGTCGCGGAACAAACCGGCATTCAACCCCAACACGCCATTGGGCAAGCAGTCTTGAGCGTATGCGATTTCCAATTCAACGGCCTCACGTACGCGATCGACCATTTGTTGCTTGAACTCAGGTGTCCAAATCTCTGGATTCTCCGCCTTGATTCCGTTGATCAAGTCGATTCCAAAATTGAGGTGAATCGACTCGTCGCGAAGAATGTACTGAAACTGTTCTCCAATCCCCTTCATCAGGTTACGGCGATGGAAAGAAAGGATCATCACAAAGCCGGTGTAGAAAAAGACGCCTTCCATGATCAGGTAGTAACCGATCAAATTCTTTAGGAAAGCTTGAGCCCCCTCGAAAGTTGTGGTCGTGAAGTCTGGGTCGAGCACTTCACGCGTCAACTCCATCTCAAACGCATCCTTCCGCGCAATCGCTGGGACCTCGCGGTACATGTTGAAAATCTCACCTTCGTCGAGGCCTAGACTTTCGACGACGTACAAGAACGTGTGAGTATGTACAGCTTCCTCGAATGCCTGACGCAACAAATACTGGCGGCACTCGGCGTTGGTCACATGCTTGAAAATGGCCAGTACCAAGTTGTTACCAACCAGACTTTCGGCCGTTGAGAAGAAACCGAGGTTTCTCAAAATCACAACACGCTCGTCTGCGGTCAACTGATTGGAACGCCAAATCTCGATATCCTTGTTCATCGGGACCTCGGTTGGCATCCAGTGATTGGCACATCCATTGATGTAATGCTCCCATGCCCAATTGTACTTGAGGGGCATTAATTGGTTGACATCCACCTGATGGCAGTTGATCAAACGCTTTTCCCTAGCATCAATCCGGGAAACTTTACCTTGGACCTCTACTCGTTCGGCTAAATCAATTGAATCTATCGACATCTCAAATCTCTCCATGCTCTGAGTAAAACAAATCAAAAACGGGAGGAGCCGAGCGGAAGCGTTCACTCCCACTCGACTCCCCAATACGGGGTTCTGTAGGACTTATTGACAAGCCTCGCAGTCGGGATCATCCAAGCGACAGGCTTTGATTTCCGGCTGCTGCTCGTTGATCTTAAAATCATCGGTGCTTTGGTTGGTGGTACCGGTCGCTTGTCGCTGAACGTGTACATCTCCCGAGGCACTCTTGTTCTTCATCCAACGGGGTTGGACACCGAACTTGTTGATATCCACTGTGGACTGTTCGACATTGGTGGCCCCCAACGTCCGCAAGTAATAGGTCGTCTTCAACCCTTTTTGCCAAGCCAAACGATACATGTCGTCCAACCTTTTGCCACTCGGCTGGCCGAGGTACAGATTGAGTGACTGACCCATGTCGATCCATTTTTGGCGGCGGCTGGCACATTCGATCAACCATTTCGGTTCGATTTCAAACGCGGTGGCATAGCGGTCTTTAATGTCCTGCGGAAGTCCCGGAATCTCGCCCAGCGATCCGTTGTAGTATTTGATCGCTTCGAGCAAATCATCGCACCACAAGCCACGATCCTTGAGTTCGTTGACCAAGTGAATATTGACCTGCACGAACTCGCCCGACAAATTACTCTTGGCAAACAAGTGCTTGTAGGTTGGTTCGATCGATTGGGTGACTCCGATGATCGTCGAAATGGTCGCCGTCGGAGCAATTGCCATCACGTTACTATTCCGCATTCCGTGCTGCCGAACATGCTCGCGAACAGGTTCCCAATCCATGCTGACCGAGCGATCCATATCGACTGGCATCCCGCGCTCTTTTTCGAGCAGTTCAACCGTGTCGATGGGCAACAAACCTCGGTCCCATTTCGAACCAGCGTAAGTCGAATAGGCACCTCGTTCTTGAGCCAGCTTGCTCGACGCCATGATCGCAAAATAGGAAATCGCCTCCATACTACGATCCGCAAACTCTACCGCCGCTTCACTCGCATAACTGATTCCACAAGCCGCCAAGGCATCTTGGAAACCCATCAGCCCCAAGCCCACCGGGCGATGACGTGCGTTGGAATTGCGAGCCTCGTCTGTGGGGTAAAAGTTAATGTCGATAACATTGTCCAACATCCGTACGGCCGTCGTCACGGTCACTTGGAGCCGTTCCAGATCCAAGCCACCATCATTGACATGCTCGAGCATGTTGATGGAGCCGAGATTACATACCGCAATCTCATCCGCCGACGTGTTGAGCAAAATCTCCGTACACAGGTTGCTGCTGTGAACAACACCACAATGATCTTGTGGGGAACGGATGTTTGACGGATCCTTGAAGGTGATCCAAGGATGCCCTGTTTCGAACAACCGCGTCAACATCTTGCGCCAGAGGTCGATCGCCGGAAGGGTACGGAACAAACGAATCTTCCCATCCCGAGCCGCGGCCTCGTACGCTTCGTATCGACGTGTGAATGCGTCACCGACCAAATCGTGCAAATCGGGAGTTTCATCGGGACTAAACAGCGTCCAGTCGCGTCCCTCAATCACCCGCTTCATGAACAAGTCGGGAATCCAATTCGCCGTGTGCATGTCGTGAGTACGTCGTCGATCGTCACCGGTATTTTTTCGCAGATCCAAAAACTCTTCGATATCCATGTGCCAGGACTCGAGGTAGGAGCAGACCGCCCCCTTGCGTTTGCCGCCTTGATTGACCGCCACGGCAGTGTCGCTGACGACTTTCAAGAACGGGATAACGCCTTGGCTTTGGCCATTCGTTCCTTTGATATGCGAGTTGGTCGCGCGAATATTGGTCCAATCATTGCCCAATCCACCGGCCCACTTCGACAACTTGGCGTTGTCCGCCACCGCTTTAAAAATACTATCCAAATCGTCGGAAACAGTGCTCAGATAACAGGAACTCAATTGCGGATGGAGCGTTCCAGAGTTGAACAGAGTAGGAGTCGCTGACGTAAATCGAAACGTGGAAAGCAAGTTATAAAATTCGATTGCCCGTTCTGTCTTCTCGGCACCTTCGTTGATCGCCAAGCCCATCGCAACCCGCATCCAAAAATACTGCGGAGCTTCGAAACGACGGCCATTGATATGCAGCAGGTAACGATCATAGATCGTTTGCAATCCGAGGTAGGGAAACTTCTCATCCCGCTCCGACACAATCGCAGCAGCCAAAGTTTCCAAATCGAACGTTTCCAATTCGGGGGACAGACGGCCGTTTTCGACCCCTAAGCGAACATATTGTGCAAAGCGCTCACGATAGCGAATCTTAACATCGTCGTCCTTGGGGGCTTTTTCCAATGACTCGCGGTAGATGATATTCAGCACCAACCGACCAGCAACCTTGTCAAAGGTTGGGTCTTTTTCGATCTTGGCCCGTGCTGCCAAAACCATTGCTCGGGCAATCTCCGCACCGGTAATCCCGTTATAAATTTGGTTCGCGACGTCTTGCGTCAAAGCATCTGAGTCAATGTCGATCGCCAGGCCTTCGCAGGCCCGATCGACTTGGCTTCGCAGCCTCTCGAAATCCAGAACTTCGGTCTCACCATCGCTGTTGACCATCGACAGCGAAGACTCTTGGCCATCGTCGATCGCGCCCGGTGAACGCAACTTCCGCATCTTGGCATGTTCAGCACGGTACAAAATGTAGCGGCGCGCGACCGAGAAATACTCGCCTCGCATGAGCTCGCTTTCGACCAAGTCTTGAATCTTTTCGACGTTTACCGATTCGCCTTGGGTCACTCGCCGCAATGCCTCGGCAACGACCTCTTCCGTCATTGAGTCGATTTTTTGCAGCAACTCGACTTCCAATTGGTCCGGAACCTCGAACCCCTTCTCTGCACAGAATGCCTTAGCCATCGCTCGGGCAATCAGTTCGCGGTTAAAATCAACAACGCGCCCGTCGCGTTTGCGAACCACCAGTTTCGTTTCCAACTCCTTCAACATCGCGTCTTGCTCCCTATTTAGAAAACCAATTCTTCCCCCCAACGCCCCGTGGTGGTCGCGGTTGGAAACTACAAACGGTTGTTGATCAACCATCAAACAACACTATCGTTGTTGGCTCCGACACGTTTGGTCGTGCGACAAAAGAAAGCCCTCAAGAGCTTGAGATTTGCTTCCGTGCGCTGCGAACTCCGTCCCGTTGCCGTGTCTCCTGAGAACTCCCATGATTCGTTGGTAACACCAGAAACTCCACCAAGAAAACCTCAGCAGCGTTTCGGAAACTACCCAGTTCTAACGGTCCCAATGCAGGCCCGCCAAAACCCTCTCGCGAAACTCAGAGAAGACCCAAATTTTGGAATTTCACCAATATTTCACGGTATTCTCTTGGTTTTTTAATTGCCAAGTGCTATCACCCAATTTCGCAGTGAGGCCCAATATATCGATACTTTTCAGCTTGTCAACACAACATTTAGTGTCCCAAGCTATTATCGGGATTGAGCGGGGGAAATCCTATCAAAAATCAAAGAACTGAACAGCCTCCCCTGCTAGCATTTTTTTGTTTTTCTAAAATTTGGCCCTTTGGCGACCAGCCCGCTCCGACGCGGAAGCAGCGAAAATCGTCCTGATATTTGGAAAACGGTCCTCAACTCCGCAGTTTTTTTGGTGTTGGCAAAAAAGAATTCTTGCTGATAATTCAATTGTGGATTACGTGTTGAGAACTCAACGCTGATTTTGGTTGGAAGGGAAATTGCGAAATCATTCGAAGCGGCATTCTCAAAAGGATTGTGGCCGCGTAAGGGGGCAATTTCGCAATATGAATAGGGAGACCGTATTCTGGACGGGTTTGCCAAACAATTGATTAGCCAACGATTTCAGTCAACTGAAGTCTTGCAGCGGCAAGCTGCCATTCGCGCGGGGATGCAAACGGCCGACGGGAAATGTCGCGACGGTCACTTCAGCGCTCTCAGCACAGACCATTTGGCCCTCCTATTTGAGCTTATCGACCGGCATGCATTCGGCGGGGAAACGCTCAAAATGCTCGCCATTACGGGGCATCGCTTGGAATTTCGATTGGCCCGTCGCATGACCCATTGTGGTGGAAAAACCACAACGACCATTCGCCCTGGAAAATCGCAAAAGTCATTCGAGATTGCGATTTCACCCAAGTTAATCTTTGATTCGTTCGTCCATCAATCAACCGTCGTGGTTACGGGAGTGAAATGCGAGACGCCGCTGGACGCTCTAACACGAATAATGGAACATGAGATGTTGCATCTCTTGGAGATGGCCTTGTGGAACAATTCCAGTTGCAGCCGCCAGCGATTTAAATCCTTAGCCCACAATTGGTTTGGGCATCTGGAGTCGAACCATCGCTTGTTGACACCTCGTGAAAAGGCAGTGCAACAGTTTTCAATTCGGGTCGGCAACCAAGTAAGCTTCCGTTTTGAAAACACAACGTTGATTGGTCGTGTTAATCGGATCACACAACGCGCGACCGTTCTGGTCCCCGATCCATTTGGTCAACGCTATACGGATGGGACTCGCTACCGGAAATACTACGTTCCTTTAGGTCAACTGCAACGAATCGCGTAGTGTCACCAATGCTTGCCCGCTGCCATGTTTGCTTGTTTGCAGCAGAAACCAGTAGCCTCAGCCAAAAAAAAACCTGCTGCACAAAGGGCAGCAGGTTGAAATTTTTTTCAGTTAAACCCGAATCAAACTAAGGGTTGATTGGCGAAACAGGAGGAGCTGGTTGAGCACTGAAATCGATGTTGTCGAACAGTTCAGTCAAAATCCAGCCCAAGATCGCGAATCGCGCGATCGATGCCAAGGCACCGCCGCCGCCGAAACCACCGCCACCGCAACCACCACCACAGCCACCGAAGCCACCCCAGTCGCCTGCGCCACCACAGCAACCGCCAGCAGCAACACCGCAGCCAACTTCTGATCCAACAAAGGAGCCGTCTACCACACTGCCACCGAATTCGTTTGCGTAGCCCAATTGCTCGCCGACGATGTGTTGGTCACCTGGAACTGTCGAGGTTACATCCAACGCAGGAGAAATGTGATTGCCTTGAGCAACAATCATCTCGCCGCCATCAACAACTACTGAGTCTTGATCAACAGCTTCGAAGCTCAAAGCGGAAATCCCGTCTGGTCCCTTCGAAACGAATTCGTACACTCCAGGCTCGATTCCATCAAATCGGAAACTGCCATTGTCTTCAACAACCATTGAGCCAACAAGTTCTTTGTCTTTCAATAGGTGAACCTTGGTTTCTCCAGGAGCACTAGCATCAGCCAAAGTGTTCACGTTTCCAACCAGCACACCATTGCGAACCGATACTAAGTTCGAACCAGGTGCAGGAACTGAACCGTTGTCGACGAAAGACATTTCTGCCAAAACTTCGGCTGGCAATCCCAGGTCTTGACCAAGAATGGATACAACACGATCAAATTCTGGACTGATTGGAGCCACTTCGATGATGTTATTGGTTTCGGATGTGTAGCTGTCAGCCAATCGAACACCGAAAGCTGCAAATCCCTTCGAACCCGTCGCTACGAATGAATAAGCGCCAGGCTCAAGACCCGCTGCTTGGAAACTTCCGTCTTCAGCCGAGTAGCCTTGATAGGCAATCTTGCCATCACGGATAAAAAACACTTTTAGATTGCTGACACCAGATGCATCTTGATCGGAGATGGCCTTGCCAACACGTCCACGAACGACGCCATCGGCTCCGATTGCTACCGTGTGATTTCGAAACGTCCCGGCCAATAAAGAAGGTGCCTTATTCGCAGCAACGATTCCAGCCATCGGACCTTCTCCGACCAATGATGGCTGATTTTCGGTGAAGTAGCTGTGGCTTGATACCGCAGCAGTTGCGAATAGCGGCAACGCAATGACCGCCAACGCCAACCGGAATACTGAATAAAATTCTTTCATTTTGTCACCAAATTCCTGAACTTTGAGGATGATGTGATGTGTTTGAATTGGGAAAGGTGATCCAATTATCTTGGAGTCAGCTAATCTATTTAAGTCAACCCAGACCGAAGAGTCAAGCCGTTAAACAGGGTAAAATAGAGAAATTCCTCTTGTTGTCCGGAATTCCCTAAATACGACGTTTAAACTCCTCTAAATGTAGTCGCTAAAATTGCCTTTTCAAGCAACTTTTCCTCAAATAACCAAAATTCCCCTAAATGGCTAGGGTTTCCGATTAAAAACCCGCAAAAATTGTGATTTGCTGCCAAATCTGCCGTCTTCAGCCCACCAATGCGACAATGAGCAACCTCGGACATGCCTGAAAATTGCCCTATTCTGGAGAAGTTCGTCCATTCGAGACCTATAAATTTCCGTTTTTTTGGCAATTTTCGTTTTCTAAGGCGGATTTGTCACCATGTTTAGGGCTTGATCCGATTACCCCGCAAATCCAATTCTTGGCGAGGCAATCGCACGATGGCCGGAGCGGTTTAAAGACTGCACCGACTCGATACGGAACATTCTTTTCGGAACTTAGGCCGAACAAAAAATGGACGCCGTAAATGGGCTCCGCCGAAAACTCAAACAAGCCTATTCGCCTGAGCTCGGAACATGTTTCCTCGTGATCACTCCAAATTCGGGACTGCTCGCCGACGCAAAACGACTTTTTTGCATGGGCACGGCAAGAAAAGCTTTGCGACCAGCCCTAACGGCTAAACTCATTGCCTCCGCCATTCTTACGGGATTTCCAGCCTTGGCCACCGCTGAATTCAACAGCACGGCGTCGGCACCAATTTCCATTGCCAATGCGACGTCACTAGGTGTGCGAATGCCAGCATCAACGATTACCGGACATTCGGCCATCTGGCTCTTCAAATCGTCGATGATGATCCGCAAATGATTGGGATTGCTAAGCCCCCCCCCCGAGCCGATCGGACTCCCGGCGGGCATTACCGCCGCAGCTCCCGCTTGATACAAACGCCGCGCCAGAATGGGGTCGTCGCTGCAATAGCACAGAACTTTGAATCCGATTTTCACCAACTGCTCTGTGGCATTGAGAGTCTCAATAGGATCGGGGAGGAGCGTTCGACTATCACCCAAGACCTCTAATTTCACTAGGTCAACAACCGAACAGCCAAACGCTTTTAAAATCTCACGCCCCATTTTTGCACAACGAACCGCCGTCGCCATGTCGTAGCATCCCGCTGTGTTGGGAATTATCCGCAACTGCTCAACGTTCAAAAAATCTAAAACGTTGCGTCCCCCTCCATCACTCAAGCGTTCACGTCGGACGGCAACCGTCACGGCATCGGCTTCACTGGCCGCTAACGCTGCTCTCATGACTTCGAGCGACTCATAACGACCCGATCCCATCAACAATCGGTGGCGAAACAAAACACCACCAATTACCAGCGGAGAGTCGTGCATCTCCGCATGCTTTTGGTGATCTTGATTGTCATTCTGAAAGTCGCTCATGAGTTGACCTGCTCTACCCGCCGCCCATCAGCGTCACAATTTCCAGTGCGTCTCCCGGCCCCAAGACCGTCGTTGAAAAATCGTCCGGCGGAACGATTTCCATATTTCTTTCGACCGCGATTTGCCGGGGGTTCAACCCATGTTGCTCGATCAACTGCGACAGCGTACATCCCTCAATAATTTCTTGAGGAATGTCGTTAATCGTGACCGTGAGTGTATTTGTTTGTGACAATTCCACCTCGCGGTTTCCCTAAAAGCTCTCTGCCATATCGCGGGCGTGATAACTGCTGCGAACAAACGGCCCGCTGGCCACTTTTTTGAAACCCATCGCCTTGGCCTTCTCGCCCAGAAACTTGAACTCGTCGGGATGCACGTATTTGACCACCGGCAAATACCGCTTTTCGTCCGGTTGGAGATATTGGCCCAATGTGAGGAAGTCGCAATTGACTTTTAAGAGATCCGCCAGAACATCTAGAACTTCTTCGGTCGTCTCGCCCAATCCGAGCATCAGTCCGCTTTTGGTTTTAATCGTCGGATTCTGTTCCTTAACACGCCTGAGCAACTCCAGCGTCCAAGCATAGTCGCTTTTTGGTCCTCGCACTCGGCGATAGAGTCGAGGCACGGTCTCGGTATTATGATTGAAGACTTCGGGGGCGGCTTCGATCACGCGATTCAACGCCAGTTTGTTGCTGATGAAGTCCGGTGTTAACACCTCCACAGAAGCTCCCGTGCGATTCCTCACTGCGACTACACACTGGTAAAAATGCTCTGCACCGGCATCCGGTAAATCATCGCGAGTCACCGAAGTGATGACCACATGCTTGAGTCCCAAGCGAAACGCGGCCTCAGCCACTCGCTCCGGCTCGTCACCTTCTAACGCCTCTGGACGGCCGCGACCGACCGCACAAAAACCACAGGGTCGCGTGCAGACGTTGCCCATCACCATAAAGGTCGCCGTCTTCTGCGAGTAACACTCCATTCGGTTCGGACACCGCGCGTTGTCACAAACGGTCTCCAACCTCAACTCGTCTAATAATGTCTGAGTAAAGTGATTGACATTGCCCTTGGGTACTTGTCGCTTGAGCCATTTAGGCAACCGTCGCGCTGGAATTTGTTCGACGTTCGTTTGGCAACCGCCGGTTTGGCAACCGGACGACGATTGCGCTGAAACTATTGGTAATTGAGTCATAAACTGTTAAAAAACCTCGATGGTTTTGGGTCATTATTTGAATCATGAAATCAGGGTCTGGACCACGAGGAACAGATTCCGATTTCCCCGTCATTATGGGCTCTGCGAGGCGTTTTGCCAAATGTCCCTTGACTTTTCGGAAATTTGCGGCCAAAGTCGTGAACTATTGAGTAATGGACAGTCTCGTTATTTGCTACTCGCACTTTGATCACCCGATTCCATCATGGCCGCCAAAAAGAAGAAAACTGACGCGAATCCTCAGACGGGTGGGCAACAGCGGAATATTTCCGAAAACCGCAAAGCTCGTTTCAAGTACGAAATTCTTGAGCAAATCGAATGCGGAATCGTCTTGGTGGGGAGCGAAGTGAAAAGCCTCCGCGATAACAAAATCTCTCTCGACGAAGCCTACGTCAAAGTTCGCGGCCAGGAAATCTGGTTGATTGGAGCAGATATTGCCGAATACAGACAAGCAACAATTTGGAACCACGACCGTCGCCGCCCGAGAAAACTCTTAGTTCACAAACGACAACTGCAAAAACTCTCCGCAAAAGCTCAGGAAAAAGGCTTCACGCTCGTCCCACTCCACATTTTTTTCAACGAACGCGGAATTGTAAAATTAATGGTCGGGGTCGGCAAAGGGAAAAAGACTCACGACAAACGCCAAACGATCAAATCCGCCGAGGCCAAAAGATCTATCGCCCGCGCGATGAAAACCAAACGCTGACGACGCTCGGCTGCCTTACGTTTCGACGAGTTCAAATGCTCCGGCCCGCTCAATGACCTTTCCGGTCTCTTTACAAGTCCGTCGCTCGACAGGCCCGTTCCAAAAATCGTCCATCACCTTGTGCAAATCTTCATCGATGTGTGCCAAACGAAATTCTGCCTGGTAAACCAAGTGGATGTCGTCGGGACAATACCAACGCAATTGGTCCTTGGTCCCTTCGGGGCGAGGAAACTCGACAATCAAGCCAACCGTCCCAGCGGGTCGCTGAGGACGATGCGGCACGTTACGAGGACAAAGCCACATTTCGCCTTCGCGAATGACAACATCTCGTGCCGGCGAACCGTCCAGCGGACGAATGCGCACGGCAATATCACCCTCAAGTTGATAAAACAGCTCTTCCGTTGGATTTACGTGATAGTCGTTGCGTGTGTTCGGACCCAGCGACACAAAAACGATCACGTCGTTGGCCTCTTTATAGAACTGCCGGTTCATCACTGGAACTTTGAATTCATGGCGATGTTCTTCGATCCATTTCATCAGATTGAACGGAGGGGCAATCGGAGTGGTCATGGTGGAATTCTCCTCGGTAATTTGGAAGCTAACGATAATCCGAATTCGGATAAACAATTTTAGGGCAAGTCCGCAACTGTTCCAAGCTAGGCTGGTCAAGAGGCCCGAATTGCATGATAATTCGACCTAGATTTCCACATTGCCATCAACCTTTGAAAACCGCAATGCCAAACCAGTTCAACCCACGACCGGTTCGTGGTGAATTATTTTATTCGCCGAGCCTTTGATCGGACCACGCCAACGATGGAACAACGAATTCCGCCCAGCTTTTTGCTGAGAGCCATGGTGATTACTGTAGGTTGCGTCCTCACGATGGCCATTGGTCAATTCGTAGCGATCGCCTTAATCGGCTGGCTCTGGTTTCCCGACGTCTTGGAAATTTTCACGCAATCAAAACTACCCGAAGAAGTTAAAAACCGTGTGCCCGACATCCCGATGACGTTTTGGTGGTGCCTGATCGGTTTTTTAGCCATGCTGGGCTGGATTGTGGGTGCCGTGGCTGCACGACTCCTGCCTGCTGCCGCTCGTTCGCAGATTTGGCTGATCGCGGTACTGTTGTTTCTGATTTATTTTCAACAGTTTCTCGGTCAGCAAGAAGGGTTGCGATGGGTCAATATGGTTTTGTCGCTGATGACCCCAGGAATGTTTGTTTGGGGAGCGAGAATTTTTTCTTCGGCCCAAACGCCGAATGAAGCCAAACCGTTTGCCTAGTTCAGAATTCTTTGCTGCTTTAAAAGTCCAACATCGACATCTGGGCCCTTGGCTGACAGCCAGACTAAACGGATTCAGAACTTGGCACGGCAAAACGGCTCTCGACCCGAACGATCGAGCAAGTATCCGGAAAAGTGTGAAACGACATGACATTCACATGACGCCGAAACGCCTGCAAGTTGACGTAACTAATCGCTCCCAGCGGCATTCGTCCACTCGAAGCAAACCGATTGAGCAGCCCCTCGAATTCCCTTGGCTGCGCAACGTGCTGATGCACGGTTACGAGCAACCGTGGATTGACACTTTCCATCTCGAAGCTCGATTCCCAAATTGGAGTCCCCGAACCGGCCAGTCGATGAGTCCTCGAATTGTCCAGCGTTTGTGAAAACAATCGCCCTTGTTGAGGCAGCAGTTGGTGGACACCGCAGCAAACCTCCGTAATCAGATGTTCGCCAGTTTGAAAGGTAATCAAATGCCCCGTGGTCATGATCCTGACCGTCAGACGATACAACTCCCGTTCCACCACTCGCGCCGCACAAGTTTCGTACAACTCTGGATGCACAGACCTGCCGAGCAGGTGCATGCCCATTTCAGAGATTTTTGGACGAACGTACAACACGGCAAACAAACCTTAAAGTGATGGAAAAAAAATTTCATGGGACACCGTCAACTGGGACCGCGGAAAGTGGCCGGAACTGAGTTGTCACCAGTATTATAGATCGTCGATTCCGCCGATGGAATAGAAACAATTTTTCATCAAATTTTCTTCAGAAGACGACTTGACTTACCGACAGCCAAGACTAGTGCGTAACCGTTTTAAGAAATTAATGGCCGCGTGGCTTTTCACTCCGTGATTGGGGGATCGTGCAAGAATTTGGTAAAAGACGTGGGGTAAAAGATGAGGGAACTCACAGATTCGCGAGCAATTGAAGGGTACTTAAAATTTCACGTCTCAAAAAATCCTGCCCGGCTCGTCCGGCGGTTCGTTAGGCTTCTCGCTACATACAGCGCCGCCCCAATCCCTCAAAGAGAATCCCGTCCGGCTCGTTCGGCGGTTCGTTAGGTTTCTCGCTACAAACAGCGCCGCCTCAAATCGAAAACCTTAACACGCGTCGTCTTCGTGACCGTTGATGACTCTTCACACACGTTTTCCTCAGTCAAAACTACTACAAACCATGCGCAACATCTTTTACCCATCATCTTTTACCAATAAACAAGAATTTGGTAAAAGATGTGGGGTAAAAGATGAGGGAACTCGCGAATTTCCAACAAAAAAATTCTGCCGAAAATTTCAAGTTTTTTGAAAAACAATTCTGGCATTTCGCAAATCATCCGTCCGGAATTGGTTTCGCCTCAGCCAACGCGCGTCAAATAGTTGTCACACAAATTTGGATATTTGATTCGTAGCTTTGTGATTGTTTCGGTATCAAGTCGAGTTGGCATGGCTATTCGTTGGCGGCAGGTGACCATGTTCCGCCTGATCCATGATAAGTCTCACACCGCAGCTGAAACGTCGCCCCACAAACAGTGCATCGGAGGTCGCATTCGATATCGTCAGACCACTGAAGATCACCTTTGTAAATGGCAAGCAAATCGCTAGCAACAGCGGAGGCGACTTGGTTCTGAATCCGTTTCCAGTCAGAAGGGTAATTGATTCTGATTTCAGAAGCGAACTGATCGCATTGAGCACACATTGCGGAACGGTAGGCCAGGTAATGGATGCGATTAACGGGCGGCGGGAGTTGACTCGGCGTTGTCAGAAACGTCTTCACCCCCACTCCGTTGCATCGCTTTGATATTTGCGATACTCCGCGACGGCCTAGTCACATAAGTTCGACCTGATTCTGATTGACGACGCTGGATGTCTGCGAAGATTCGATCGAGGTCGTAGTCAAACTCTGCGCCCAAGCGATGCCGTATCTCTTTGATTTCTTCAGTCGGGTCAGGTATCATCGTAGGTCACCCAAAGTTGTTCCGGTGTGCAAATTGTTGCGGACTCAATGCCAGCATTGCGGCAAACAGCGTCGATCAAATGCTGGGTCGATGGATTCATTATATGCTTGAAGTTCCAAGTAGCCAAATAGTCGACGCCGTTGATCGCAGCTAGGGCAATGTGCAGTGCGTCACGCGGCTCCGATTGAGGCACTGCGTGGGCCGCAATCAGCTCCGCTGCGAGCGCATTTGCTGCAGCGGAGGTTTGCAACACGTCAATCCCATCCACAATTTTGAGGCGTTCGCTTGCAGCATCACCATCGCCATCAGCGCATTCGGCAAGGACAAGTTCAGACACAAACAGCAAATACCGATTTGAGGCTGAGTCCCACCATTGTCGCGTGACCTGCTGTCGCGCAAGTACGGCTGCGACCGGATGGAGCCGACCGGCGATATGCCCAACAACAGTAGTTTCAAGGTAGACGCTTTTCATGTGTGCATTCTACCGCAAATAACGGCACCGTTCACCGAGCCGCCGCGAGCGACGTTAATTTCAGAAACCGTGCGGCTCCGTGTGCAAAGGTTTGTTCAAGTACGCCGCTTTGCGGCGGGGTTGGTTACGGTGGAATTGTAGGCGAAGGTGGTTTGGCGAGTCAAGTTTTTTTGTACTCCTGGACAGTAACGAAGCCCCGACAGTGGTTGAGGCAATTTACTGTTTCATGTTTGAGCAGTCTCTATTCATGCCAAGTTATGACAAACCCAATCGTTCATCGAGTGTCATCGGGCTTCTTGAACAAAGCCCATAAACATCGGCTCCATCTTTCGGCCATTCAACGCCCCTCGCTTCGGCCACACCCCCACCAACCGCCAAACCCTATCTCATATCTCGCGATGTTAAAAGATTGTTGGTTCGTACTCATTTGTCGTCGAGGAAATGTGCCATCACATCCGTACGGAATTGATCGTATTGAGATTCCGACACATCCCAAAATGTGAAATACGGTGATTTCCACTGAAACGCACCAATGCTGTCTGTCCAAGCCAACCACCTAACTGGCACACGCCATTCAACAGTGTCATGAACCTGAGTTAGGCGTCCCCGTTGATTTGAATTAAGTCGTTGAAGCGATCCCTCCGCAACGCCGACCCCAATGATACCAATACCCTTCGCAAACATGAATATGGCGTTTCCGGGTTCGACCATTTCCATATGTGATGGAAATTTGAAGTCCTCCCACGCTGTTGCAAACCCGCGATTATGCATTTCTTCTTCGAGCACATATCCGCCAGTCGGAGTCCGGTCGCCCTGACGCCGATCTGTATTGCAAACAAAAAATCTTGTAGCAGTGTCAAACAGTTCCTGAAGCGAATCAGACAAGACGGTCTCTTGTTTCGACGTGCGATTTGTCTTGGGTTTCGATTTCACTCGTTGTTTTAGTTTCGTGAATTCGCGACGCAGTGCAGAAGTTTCGCGTTGTAGTTCCGCGATTTGCTCCACGGTTACTGGCGATCCCAATGCCCAAAGCCGGTCGAACCACATCACAAGATTCGTCACGTCACCGGCGGAAGTTTCGACTCCAACCTCGATATTCGAATCGAGGCCATTTGAAGTCAGATTAGCGGACGTTATTGCCGCAGAGGAATTGCCGAAGATGTACACTTTGGCGTGCAATCGCGGACGTGCCGGCAAAACTCGGCATCGAACACCCGATTTGATCAGGGCATACAAAGATTCGAGTGAGGTTGCTCCAGAAGCAACGTCCATTGGCGCCAATGATGTGAGGAGCCTGATTTCACGTTCAGTTGCCGCTCTCAAAAGTTGACGTTCAGTCACGTACGCAGTGGCAATTCGAATTAGGCCGGTTGATTCTGCGATACGCGACGCAAGCAACTTCCGGTGGAGTCGGTTTGGCGTTCCATCTTCGAGGATTAGGCTCGGCATCGGTTTAGTGCATTGGCTGAAGTGACAGGGACGACTTTGAGGACGCTGGCGACAACGGGCGAAAATGGCGCGAGTGATCTTGATTTGAGGAAAAAATCGGAACGCCATTTTCGCTCCGTCTGCAACCCTTTGTTCGTCGTATTTTGTTGTTGGTAACTAGCATTCCAATAGTGCGTCTCTGATGAAAGTCAGAGTCCACGCTTGGTTCTGAACTGCCCAAGACTTTCCGCCCAATTGTTCGTTACCTGAATCAAAGTGTCGGCGAGACCCGCAAGGCAGTCTGGCGTGAAAAATCTATTCTCTGAGCCAAGTTCTTCATTCACGTATTCCCAAATATTGCCATGACAGATGTTGTTCCTTTGGCGAACTATCTCAACATCGACTCGATTAGGTTTCTTCGTCGCAAGTTTCGTCTCAAAATCGTTCTCATTAGGAAATGCGAGTGACTGGATTGGAAGTCCAAGGTGGAATGCATCATTGATGAGGTTGTTACTAAATACTTTGTGCGCAGATGGCTCTTCTGATCGGCCGCCGTTGCTAATTTGTGCTACAGTAAATCGCAGGCTCGCTTCAATACCATTCAAAAGTGAAGAGGCACCTGGAATAAAGAGTCCGTTCTGAACTGCCCGCACCCCCTGAACGAAGAACCAATGGAACTCCGATGCGCGAAGTCGCGGTACGAACCCGAGTGAGTCTGCTTGTGGATAGGAAAGCCGGTCCATTGAGATATGGTGAGTCCAATTACGGTGCAATTTGGTAGATCAGTTGTTTAGTTGTTTCGACAGCAATCCTGCCGGTCAGGTTCGGTAGTCAAACGGTTATTTCGCCGAAAGAATCCATGTAAGTCCTGGGTTTGGTGCGGGAGCCTTGGAGTTAAATTCTGGAGGCTCAGGACCGTGATCTCGGGTCGCTATCGACGACCAATGTCACATTTTTTTCAAATTCCAAACCCAAGGAAATAATAACCAAGAAAATTCTCGCACTCGATTTCGGGAAATTCAAGTCTGTTTGCTGAATTTTTGACACGAAAACCAGAAAATTCGAGTTTTTCACCGTAGCCACAGACAGAAATTATCTGACCCCAGTCTTCAAACAACACCCCGTCGACCTCGTCGTGATGAAAGCCTGTAGGCCATCGGGTTGGAGCAACGACTTGGCCGTCCGCCTCGGACATAAGACCAATGTCTGCTCCACCAATGAAGAAGCCTGGAAGTGGACGAACGCCAAGCGAAAGCCCAACAAGTCCGCAGACAGGTCGCCCTAAAGAATGCCTGTCTCCCAAAAAGATGGATGGCACGAAATTTCCCGAAATTTCCCCCAGGGAAGTAGTCGTAAAGGCCCGTGGGTGATGTCATCGAGCAAAGCCGTTCACATGGCCTTGTCGCTGGCTTACCTCAAGCAGTTGGGAGTGGTTAGTCTGGAAGATATCTGGATCAAACCTGCTTCGAAGGGACGAACCGCCTAGTGCGGACCCGCATGCTGGGTGATGTGGGAGGGGCCCCAGAGCAATCCTTGCTCCTATCCCGATCTTGGTTATTTGGTGGTATCGTCAATCAGACTCCGACCCAGATCCGTAATACCCAGAGCCAGAGTATTCCTGCTCGTGAATCGCGGTGACTTTTTGATGAAGTGAACGCCCGATAAGGATCAACTCATCCAGCTTGTCGTCGACCGTGCGACGCTCGGGCTTAAGATCGTTGGGTGTTTCTGTGATGATCTTTTGAAACTCCTTCTCGAACGCCTTCCACCATTGGTTGAATGTCTTCTCAAGCCGAGTGTCGTCCAGGTAACACGAGCAGGCAAATCGATTAATTACGGAAACGAGTTTGAACATATCGTCACGGTCGGGGCGAACACCATTCAGTAGTGAAAGCGGCGGCTGAAGCTCGTTGAAAGAAAGATCAATAAGCAACGGGCAGACCCGGTTTTGTGGGACGCCTTTGCTAAGAGCGCCTGCCTCGAAGAGAATCCACGGTGCGTTCCGGTTCTCGCGTGTAACGCAAATTATGCCGACGGAAGTACATTGTAATTCCCCCGACAAGTCATTAAACCACATTGAGCCCTTGTCAATGTCCTCTTTGGATATCCACGTGGTGACATTCTGCAAGACATCAGGCAGCCATGTGTAGAGCAACTGAGCAACCTTGCCACTTAGTTGACCCGACCAACTGATGAAAACGCTCATGATGTTTTCCAAATAAAGCTCGCGGTCACCAGGCGGAATTGGCGCGAGTGATACTGATTTAAGAAAAAGTCGGTGCGCCAATTCCGCTCTGGTGCACCCCATGGTTCTTCGACCTCTACTTGTGGTAGTGGTCGAAGAACGTCTCAAACCTACCTCGCAAGTCCGAATTGTTTGGGTCAATAACTCGGTTGATGAACGTTGGAAAGTGCGCCACAAGCGAACGGACCATGCGATGTGGATTGACCAAGTATTCAGGTGGCGAGCGAGAAGTTACATGAAATTCGTCAGTCGTAGTCTTCAAGTTGTTGTGAATCCACAAACCGCGCTTCGTGAAAGCAAGATGGTAAAGGCCGTTGCGTAGCCGGTCACGAAACTGTTTGACGTGTGGAACATCATTGTCTTGGCGACTTCCATTCGCAGCCGCGAACGACGGGTATACATCGCAAAACCCATAGTTGAAATCGATTCCGGCGGTGCCCGATGTTTTCGAATTCGGATTTAGTGTCTTACCAATCATTTCAAAGTAGGAGGTAGAACACGCCAATAGCCCATACGCTGCGTGCGACCAAATGCTCGGGGGGTGATTAAATTCGATTGCCATTAGAGATGCGACGGCAGTTCCGAGTTGCCAGACATCGACGCGGCAACCAAACAGGTCGATTTTGTCGTCAATGGTTAGCGGGTCCGTCTTTCGGGACGCCAGTTCCATTGGGGCGATTTTGACCACTCCCGCGTCAAAGTCGATGTATTTGCTGTATCGATACGTCATCAGTGTGAACCTGTATAAGTCAGCGAACGGCAGCGGTAACCGAGCCGCCGCCAAAAAAACTCTGATTTCAAAAAACGTTTTACCGGCGGCTTGGGTTGACCGCTTTGTTATGTTTCCTATGTCGCGGCGGCCTTGATCAACGCTCCAGCTGCTGCACCAAGAGTTGCCGTAACGAGAGGATGTGACAAGAATGCTTGAAGCCGAGATTTCGCCTCCGTTTTCTCCTCATCGGACGCATCGGAGTCTTCAATGGCGGAAATCATAGATTCGATGACCGATTGGACATGTTGAACATTGTAGTCTCCGATCTGAATCCCCTGTGAGTTGTGGATGTTGATGTTGGTGGTCTTACCACCGCCTTTTGGTCGGAGCGATGTGTCTTTGCGCACAATCATTTTCCAATTGTCAGCGGCATCACTCATTCCACGAACAAACGTCGCCTCTTCGACCGTGTACATCTCAATTTTGCCGTTGGGCAATGGACGTTCGATCGAGTCACCATCGTCCACGTTCACATTCTCTCCAAATACACGCATGATGTTCTTCGAAAACGTAGCCTTGTAAGGCCCGTTTGATGTTCCATCGGCCTTGACGACGGTAATAGATTCAGTGGCCATTTGATCGAAGAGTGCCAATTTCGAATCCGGAAGTTGGGCAATCGGTTATTTGGAAACATAACTTGTAATTATCATCGGATAGCGCGTGACAAGTTGATGAAACACGGCTAAAATCCCAGTTTCAGTGTAGATAAATTTTAATACACGGTCAACAAGTTGGTTTTTGGGGAAAAGCTCGGCTAGCGCGGATAATCCCGTGATGACGCGCTTGAGGTTGGGGAGGTGGAAGCTGGTGGGGCGAGGTTTGAAAATGGGGAGTTTTGTGCAGGAATTTGTTGGCGGATTTGATGTCGGACGTTTCTAGGGGCAGCGTTTATTGAGGTGATGAGCGGGGAAAATGTTCGGCAGGCGGGACACCTGTGGTCCCGGATGGCGGCCAGGATGACAGCGGGCCAAGGCGGCAAGCTGGAGTAAGTACGGCAGGTATTGCGAGCGGGATGACTGCGATTTCGTGTGGAGGGATTTCGGTAATACGAAGAGCGTTGAGGCAATTAGGATCACCGATGACGAAACATGAGAAACGAAAGGGAGTCCATAATCTGGAATGAGCGTTTGCAATAAAGGGATGATTGATCCGTCTAATTCGTTGACGGTTCCGTTTGTTTAGTTGTGGAGAATAGGTAGACGGATGTGGCCTTTTTTGACGCCTTGAGTCGGGCGGGTGAGCGACTTTGAGAATCCAGGCCGGATGGTTGTTGTGAATGGCTAAAAAGGCTCGCGAATTTTGGTGACGCTTTCGAGCATGGGCATTTTTTACCCCACATCTTTTACCAAAAATGATCCCTGATGATGAGTCTGGGCGGGGTTTTTGATGGGACGTTTTCAGGCTGGCTTTTGTTGGTAAAAGATGTGGGGTAAAAAATGTTGCGCGTGGTTTGTTAAATAAATTTTGGGAGCGGATGTCGTTTGTGATTTTTGATGGGACGATTTCAGGTTGGCCTTTTTTGGTAAAAGATGTGGGGTAAAAGATGTTGCGAGTGGCTTGTTAGGTAAATGTTTGGAACAGATGTCGTTTGTGATTTTGGATGGGACTCTTTTAATTTCCATGACAGAGCGTTTGACACTCGGTTCGCAAGCGATTGGTTGTTACACAAATGTAAACACGTTCACGGAGTGAACGGCCACGTACGCAGGTTCACGGAGTGAACGGCCACGTGGCTTTTCACTCCGTGAGAAAGCGGAAGCACTGAAGTGACATTTCTCGACAAACCGCTTGGCTATGTGATTTGGCAAAGATCGAATTGGTTATCTTTCAGAGATCATGCCGTGATCGGTTACCGCCGGTTAAACCGGCGGCATGGCGACCGCGAAAACCATGGGATGAGACAAGAAACGGAAACATTTCCCGGACATTCTGAGGTGCATTAAGCCGTACGATCTCCAAGTCCGACGGGCACTCGCAATTCGACTTGTCAAAAATCGCTCACCATCCGCGAGCGTCCACGATGAACATCGCGTTGTACGCGAGATGAGCAAGCACGGCAATTGCCAAACCTCGGTTCAGAAATACCAGCGAGAAAGCTACCCCCACCAGGAAGCGACACATAAACCCCAACCACTCAAACGGGTTCCCGGCTGGATTCAAGATCGTGTAGTGAAACGCTGAAAACAAAAGACTCGTGGACACAACTGCGAGCACTAGGTTGGCGCGAGGGACTCGCAGATAACGGTTCAGTGAAACAACCACCCCCGTCAATAAGACAAACCGAAACACCACTTCCTCCACAACCGCAGCTCCACAATACCTGGCGAATTGTTCAATCCAATCTAGTGACGAAGCCGCAGTTGACGACACGGCCCCCTCCCCTAGCTCAATCGATGTCGCAAAACCAAGCTGCAGGACTCGCGTGCCAAAAAAAATCATTAGCCCCAACACTAAGGCTTCACCTGCCGCAAACCCAAGATGCCTCGAATCGACCTCCCAGTTGTCTCCCGATTTTCGATGCCACCACCAGACGAGGCCCAGACAAACACCGGGGATCACCAACGGCGGCACAAACCCCATCCAAGAAAACAACAAATGCTCCAATCCACTTCGGGCTTGTGGGTTGCCCGACGTGAAGGCCCAAATTTCGTAAATCACTGACAGCGGCAGTAACCAGAACACCGCAAAGGCCGGGCGGCGAGTCTGCTCCATGTAGTGCCGATCCTTGCGGGCACGCTTTGGTGAACTGATTGTCTCTACGTTCATCCGACTTCCCGACCTTTAAACCCAATGAAATCGGGTTTGACCTTTCGAATCAATCGCCGCGGATTCGGTCAATTGCCAATCGATTGGCGGGTCCCCGAAATCTACCAAATGCTGATTGATCATTGAGAAGGGGCGGCTACCAAAGAAGCCTCGATGTGCAGAGAGTGGCGAAGGATGGGGGGCCTTGAGCACCACATGCTCGGTACCCGCCAACATCAGTTCCTTCCTCCACGCCGACCGCCCCCACAATACAAACACGATCCGCTGCGAACTCTTGGCTAATACCTCGATTACCGCGTCCGTAAACCAAGTCCAACCGAAAGCCTCATGCGACAACGGTTCTCCCTCACGAACAGTCAAAATCGTGTTCAATAAAAAAACCCCCTGCTCTGCCCAGCTCGTGAGGTCACCTGTTTCCGGAGCCGAGCACCCCAAGTCAGCCTCTAACTCCCTAAAAATATTCCGTAAAGAGGGTGGAAATTTTGTCGGCGGCAAAACCGAAAAACTTAATCCGTGAGCCTGACCGGGGCGATGGTAAGGGTCTTGCCCCAAAATCACCACCCGCACTCGCTCCAGCGGCGTCAGCCAGAAAGCACGAAAGACATCTTCCGCCAACGGGTAAACTGTCGCCGATTCCCGCTCTTTTTCAACACTGGCCGCCAATCTAACCACTCGCTCGGAACTCAAGATCGAACCCAAGGCTCGTCCCCACACCGATTCATAAGGAAAGTGTTCAGCAAACGGTTTTCCCATGTCGAAACACTCCTGCTCCTTGATGGCCAACAGACAAGGCCAAATTCTAGATCGAAACGACCGGTGCTCCGTGACGAGTCAAACGAAAGTCCAACAGATGCAACTCCACGCTTGAGTATCCTCGAAACTCGTTGATCACCGGCTTGAAGGCAAAATCATACGCCTCATCGTTACGAAACTGTTCGGCCCATTCGCCCTGACCAAACGCAACACACCTCATCCCGACATCCGCTTGTCGAATTTGCAGTGAGAGATGCCGCCCATCGCTCCCCATTTTTT
The DNA here is from genome assembly GCA_019636375.1 of Pirellulaceae bacterium. Taxonomy (GTDB): domain Bacteria; phylum Planctomycetota; class Planctomycetia; order Pirellulales; family Pirellulaceae; genus BJ22. Next base: position 608,188 of record JAHBXS010000002.1, read on the forward strand.
TCGGCTCGCCATTCAACTGCACGTTATGAACGCAGAGCACCGGTCGCGGGTTCCCCTGGCCAAAGGGAGCCAATTGTTCGATGCCGCGAACCACTTCCAAGTTCAATTGGCACAATGCAACCTCGGCATCAATCGCCAATTCAGGTTGCCGTTGTTCAATCGAAAGCGATTGCGAAACATATTCACAAAAGGACTCCCGAAACGGAGCGATTTGATCGTGCCGAATGGTCAAACCCGCCGCTGCTGCATGGCCGCCAAAACTCACTAAATGCTGCCGACAAGCATGCAGGGCCTCGTGCAGGTTGAACCCAGGTACTGATCGCGCCGATCCCGTCGCCTCTTCTCCTGCCAGCGGATCATTCCGCAAGACCACCGTCGGTCGATAATAGCGCTCCGCGATTCGGCCCGCAGCAATTCCCAACACCCCCTGATGCCAACTAGGATCGGCAAAAACCAAAGCCGGTTCCTGTTCGGGGTCAAATTCGTTTTCGATTTGTTTCTTGACATCGCGCATGATCGCCCGTTCCAGGCTGTCGCGACTCTTGTTGAGGTTATCGAGATACTCGGCCAGTTGTTCGGCCCGTTGTTCTTGATCGCACAGTAGCAATTCCACTCCCAATTGTGCTTGACCCAACCGCCCAGCGGCATTCAAACGCGGGCCAAGCGAAAACGCGACATCCTCCGCCGCAAGTTCCTTGTGAGGGTCAAGTTTGGCAAATCGCATCAACGCGCGAAAGCCAATCGGTGCATGAGTTTTTAATAGCTTCAAACCCTGCATCACGAGGATGCGATTTTCATCCACCAGCGGTACCACGTCGGCAATGGTCCCCACAGCCGCCAAACCCCACAGCTTCAAAAGCATCTCCCGTAAAGCTGGCGGCAGCTTAGTCGCCTGGGCGTGGCTTTGACACAAAGCCCAAGCTAATTTGAAGGCCACTGCGGCACCGCATAGCCCCGCAAAAGGGTAACTCGAATCCGGCAATCCCGGATGAACAATCGCATTAGCAGGGGGCAACTTGGCACCCGGCAAATGGTGGTCGGTGACCACGATCTCCATCCCCAATTGTCGGGCCATTTCGACTTCTTCAAAACTTGCAACTCCGCAATCAACCGTTACCACCAGATCAGTTCCGGCCTCTTTGAGTTTTCGAATTTGGTCACAGTTCAATCCGTAACCATCCTCCAAACGGCTGGGGACAAAATAACCGACATTGCCCCCGATTTGTCGCAAACATTGGCATAGGATCGCCGTGGCGGTCATCCCATCGCAGTCGTAGTCACCATACACCACGACCCGCTTCTCTTGCTGCACGGCTTTTAATAACACGCTGACAGCGTCGGTCACTCCGGGTAGTTCTTCCGGCAACCTCAGATCACTCATCCGATTGTTAATAAACGAATCTAGCTGAGCGGCGCTCGTAACATCACGACTTGCCAAAATTTGTGCGACGACGGGGGAGAGTTTATGCCGCCGACACAAATCATCGACGATTTGTTGGTTATGCGGCTTGATAACCCAGCGTTTGTTCATCGATCCATCCTGAATTGCAAAACAGGGCCAAGGCGTTAGACTTCAAGTGCGATCTGATTTCAACAGTCTGACGATTAAGCCAGTTTATCGATGCGGGCCAGCAATGCAACCTTGCTATCAATCGTGGCTAGTCAATTCGAATCGGAATTTTCAAACGGCAAAAAAAACCCGATCATTCCGCAACAGTCCCCCAAAAAAGAATCCCGCCAACTTTATCCATTGGCGGGAAACGATCTGATTGAAATCACTCTGATCGGATTCGGCAGAAATTCGTTTGCACCACTTGAACCAAGGGGTATTCCACCGAACGCAACATTTTCTGAAAGCGAAGTGCGAGTTCGAGCTAAAACCTTTAGCCGCGTTTCAGCCTATTTCTTCTTTTCGTTGTGAATCGTGTGTTTTCGCAGGCGAGGGCAATATTTTTTGAGCTTCAACTTTTCACCCCCAGTTTTTCGACGCAGGGTGTAGTTGTAGTCCCCTGTTTCCTCACAAACGAGGTGGACTACTTCCAATTTTTTCTTCGATTTGGCCATGAGAATATCTTACAGATCGGTGTTACGGATTTACTCTTCCCCGTCAATTTGAGTTGAAAAGTATACCAAAAGTTGGTCGAAAGGTTAAGACCTTCCTTTTTCGCAAAAACAGCGGCAAAGTGACCCTAAATTGACAAACCAAGGCTCTCAAAGTTGGTCTTTTGAAAACGGCCGAACCGGCACAGAACTAAGTCAAAGTTTCGCCGATGGGGAGTGGGCGTCCGTACAAAAACCCCTGGCCAAGGTGAAAACCCATGTCGAGCAACAACTCATGGCTGGCCTCGTTTTCTACACCTTCAGCCAACGTTTTGATCCCCAAATCGTTGACCATTTTCGTAAACGAGCGGATCAATTCCTGGTGAGCCGGTGTTGCCGCGTCGATATTTTTCGTCAATTGCATATCGAATTTTAAGTAATCAGGACGAATTTCCGCCAATTCAACCAATCGCGATTGCCCAACCCCGAAATCGTCAAACGCCAATTGCATGTCGAGATCATGCAAAACCGCGCGCAAACGCTTGATGACCACCAGTTGTGCTCGGGCTCCCTCGTGAATCTCAACCGCGATCGATTGCTGAGGTGCAAGCTCACGTAAAGTCGCCAGAGAATGCAGCAAGCGACTCGTTCCAATTTCATTCGGATGGGTATTCACAAACAACGTTGACCCCTTTAAACGCGGCTGGGCCACCTGAACTCCTCGAAAACGAAATCCCTCACTGAGTTCGGCTTCCATGTTCAACTGAGTCGCCGCACGGAACATCTCGTCTGGCATTTGCAAGCCATACAATCGACTCCGCCCCAACACCTCATGCCCGACGACCTGTCGGTCCACCATCGAAACAATTGGTTGATAAAAAGGGAGTAGACCTCCATCGTTGATCAGTCGGTCAAATTGCATGATGGCCAGGGCACCATCCTCGGACGCATGGGAAACGGTGCGACTCCCGGTGTCCGCGCCACTTCGATTGACTCTGAAAACCATTTTGGCAAATTGAATTAAATCACTAGATTTTAGCTCGACTTCACCTCGGACTTTGGCTCCATTCAAATAGGTCCCGTTGGTGCTCGACAAGTCTTTGAGATACAACCGCTCTCCGACGACCCGCAATTCGGCATGGCGACTAGAAACAGAAGTGGTTGGCAAACAAAGATTGGATGCCGCACTTCGCCCGACAGAGAACGAGTCCCCGATGATCGCGATGTGTTGCACCTGCCCGTCTTCAGTCGTCTGCCCAATGAGCTTCCAAACGACCTTATTGCAAATTGACTCGCTGTCTACCAGCATCACAAAATTCCTAGCTGAGAACATGTTGTGGGATAAATTAACATCCCCTTTGGAATTGATTAGGTCTTGAATTGAGCAAGTCCGCCTCCCTTTTATTGAAAAACCAAGTAAAACACGGCGACAGAATCCAGCAATATTGAACTTGCAAGTTGTATTGTATATGCGGCTCGCGCGGCCTCGGAGCGAGAGATTAAGCGAACGATGTTTTTCGAATGATGTCTCCACCTTCCTGGGCGGGATGTTACCCAACGTGAGGCTTGAACTGACCGCTTTGTTTCAGATTTCGAGGAAATTTTTTGTCCATGCGATTTAGAGGACCTATAGTTCCTGGCTTGTCAAACACAGGCGGATTCTTTGATTTCGCATATTTTGACTCCATTTTTCCTACATCGAGAGGGTTTCTATGCAAACCGCAACCGCCAGTTCGCCGTTAGCCAGCAGCTTGCTGGCCACGATCATGATGGACGACAACTTTCGTCCCAACGACCCCATCTCATTGGCCGATAGTGGCATCCCCCATACGCTCATCGATAGCTTGATCCTCAAACGTCTCCTTGTTTCGGGCCAGAATAGCGGCCGTCAGTTGGCCAACGAAATCTGCATTAGCTTCAATATTCTGGAAGAGCTCTTACAACACCTTCGCGTCCGGCAAATGATCGTTCACCGCGGTGCGGCACCATTGAATGATTACTACTACTCACTCAGCGAGGCCGGTCAGGAACGAGCCCAGCAATACATGCGGCAATGCGCCTATGTCGGCCCCGCCCCGGTGACTCTCATGGACTACATCCTGTCTGTCGAAGCCCAATCCATTCGCAATGAACGAGCCAAAGCGGCCCAACTAAAAAAAGCGTTTCGCGACATCTCCATTAACGAGTCCTTATTTGATGACTTGGGGCCAGCGATCAATTCAGGCGCGGGAATGTTCCTGTACGGAGAACCTGGAAACGGAAAGTCGACCATCGCCCAGCGGATTACTCAGTGTTTTAGCCAACAAGTCTGGATTCCCCATGCGATTTACGAGGACGGGCAAATCATCAAGTTATTCGATGCCGCCTATCACCACGTTCCCAACGAAAACGCTGATTCGGCTTACGGACTCGAGTCTTTTGATCGACGTTGGGTACGAGTCCGCCGGCCCACGGTCGTTGTCGGTGGCGAATTGACCATTGACGCTCTTGAACTTCGCTTTGATCCCAACAGCAAAATCAGTGAAGCACCTTTGCAAATGAAGAGCAATTGCGGCAGTCTGCTGATTGACGACTTCGGGCGCCAGCGAATTGAGCCTCGGGAGCTGCTCAATCGCTGGATCATCCCTTTAGAAAACAGAATTGACTTCCTGACCTTGTCGACTGGGAAAAAAATCCAAGTCCCCTTCGAGCAGTTAATCATCTTTTCTACAAATCTCAAACCCCAAGACTTGGTCGACGAGGCGTTTCTACGGCGCATCCCCTACAAGATCTACATGAAAGACCCCACGATTGAGGAATTTCATCGACTCTTTGAAATTTACTGCACCAAAGTCGACATCGACTACAATCCGATCGCCGTCAATTACATCGTCGAAAAATATTTTATTGCACAAAAACGCCGACTGAGACGCTGTCAACCGCGCGACATCTTGTGGCAAGTCGGCAATTTTTGCAACTACTACGACTTAAAACCCGAATTGCGCGAGGACTACATCGATCGGATCATGAGCAGTTACCTGACCCCGGTCCTGGAATAATCGCTACAAAGGCACGCTATAACGAAAATTCTAGATTTGAGGGAAACTTCTCTACGTTTCATCATTTTTGCAAATTGTTTCACGATCTCGCAAGAAAAGCACAACCTAGCTTATCAAGTCCTATTTTTGGGCGAACCTCGTTTGGCATTGAGTTTAGGAAACTATCGTGATTGTCTCTCATCCATTTCAATCTGAAAACGTTTTGGGCTACCGCATCGTTGATCGCATCGGTGCCGGAGGATACGGAGAAGTCTTTAAGGTTGAAGCTCCGGGCGGAATCTTAAAGGCATTAAAAGTTCTTAGCGGCTTTGGCAATGAGAAAAAAGCGCAAAATGAACTGGCCGCTCTCGACGCGATCAAAAAGTTGCGACATCCTTTCTTGTTGTCATTGGAGCGGATCGAAGTTGTCGACGAAAGACTAGTTGTCATTACGGAGTTGGCCGACAAGTCCCTAGCCGATTTATTCAACGAATACGCCTCTCAGGGACTCACCGGAATTCCCCGCGAAGAATTGCTTCAATACATCAGCGAAACGGCTGAAGCACTCGATTATTTGTCTCTGGAACATCAACTTCAACACCTTGATGTCAAACCGGAAAATTTGTTATTGGTGGGAAATCATATCAAACTGGCGGATTTCGGGCTCGTTAAACATTTACAGGAAGACCATATCACCGTGATGACGGGACTGACACCAGCCTACGCCGCACCTGAACTTTACGATGGCCGCCCCAGTTCATCTAGCGACCAGTACAGTTTAGCGCTCATGTTTTATGAAATGCTGACCGGCGAGCGCTGTTTCGATGGCAAGTCTCAGGCTCAGTTGACGGCTCAACATTTAAACGCCAAGCCCAATTTGTCCTTGCTCCCCAAAATTGATCATCCGGCAATGCTGCGGGCTTTGGCGAAAAAGCCCGAGTTGAGATTCCACTCCTGCCGTGAATTCGTTGACGCCATTAAAAACCAAAAGACCCTTCATCGCGACAAAAAACGCCTGTTGCGCAGCGAACGGATTCCAACGGACGAAGACACCAAATCGACTGTCGTCAATCCAGTGCTGCATCATCGTCAAGCCGAACGAACGATGATTCTTTCTCAAAACGCCCTTCGGGAAGAGCGACGCAATGCAATACTTACAGACTTTCCGGAAACAGCAGATTCGTCCACAGACCTAATCCCTTCTCTGATCATTGGCGTAGGTCGCTTGGGGACGGAAGTCTGTCGGCGAGTTAAGCGACGCATGAAAAACTCGCTGTCACACCCAGACGTCCCTGCGATTCAAATTCTTTGCTTGGACAGTGAACGGCGAACCCTGGACCAACCCCTCGGGCAAGACTCGATTAATTGCTTAGAGCATTCGGATATTCTCCAATTGCCCTTACGCAAACCAGAAGAATACCGAAGTCGAGCCCGAGTTCATTGTGAATGGCTGAACCGGCGGTGGATTTACAGCGTCCCTAAGTCACTTCAAACCGAAGGCATTCGGCCTTTAGGGCGCCTTGCTCTCATTGACAACTTTGATTCGTTCTGGAAGCGACTGGAAGAAAAATCAGAACGTCTAATTGCTCTGGATTCGTTGGCCCTTTCTGCCGAACGAATGGGACGCGAATTCAAACGAGGAAAGGCACGTGTGTTCATCGTCTCTTCGATTTCTGGTGGAATCGGCAGCGGACTCACACTAGATCTCGCTTATGCTGTAAAAACGATGTTTAGCCAACTAGGACTCCCAACGGACTCAATCCACGGCCTGTTGCTACACGGACTCAATCAACATGAAAAAGACAGTCAACTTTGCACTGCCAATACCATCGCATTCCTCAGTGAACTCGCCCACATTAGTCAGTATGGTTATCAAGGCGAAAAGAGTGCCATGCTCCCAGAAATTCACGACGAGCTTCCCTTTGATTACCCTTACTTCCTAGATTTAGGCGAAAATCTGAACTCGTCTGCTCTGGCCGAAAAAGTGGACCAAATCGCTGACTACGTCTTTTACAATTCTTGCTCGGACGTCGGCTCCGCTCTCCATTCTTGCCGAGAACTCGATTGCGAAATGAACTCATTCTCATTGCGGTCCTTTGGGTTAGCAGACACAGGGCTGTCTCCAGAAAACTCTGCCACCCTCATTCAAGCGATCGCAAAATCGATTGTTGGAGATTGGTTGTCTTCGTCTGCCCCTGCGGACTACGATGCCCCGAAATTCTTTCACGATGAACTTCAGCTTTCCGAGCTTCAAACCGCCATTCGAACGCTGCTACAAGCTCATATTGGAAATTCAATCGGAAGGCAGTTCAACGAAGTCAAATCAAAACGCCAGTTGACGGTCGCTGAAATATCAGAATTTTTTCGACTGATTCGCAATTCCTTTCTCCCCAAAGATGCCTCAAAACCTAGCGATTTTGCCGATGAGCAAACTCATTGGCTGGAAGGTCATTTTCCAGGAAGTTTGGTTGACCTTGCGTCGTCAAACATTGAAAAATTCCGCTCAAACCTCATCGGCATATTAGATGCCGTGTTTTCGGGAAAACAGTTTTCCTACGGAACCTACTTCTACCTGTCGAAAACAGCCATCGATCACCTCTCAACCGAGCGCGAAAAAGCTCGGCAAACTGCGAAACATCTCCGTGAAAACATCATTGAGTACACCAAGAACTTGACGGCGATTTTTGATGAACCTCGCAAGAAAGTCTACCTCACATCGGCGCTGCTCCCCCACATCACTGACTATATTTCATTAATCGAGGAGTATTTCCTTTCCGAGGCCATTTCTTTGGCCTGCAATGGAATCGCTAGGCATCTGAGCCAACATGCTGAAATTATTCAACGCTCACGAATAAATCTTGAAAACAATGCCCACCAATTGCTGGACGAAACAGCCCTTACCAGTTTGGAACGACGCGTTTTTGGCTGGGATCGCCAAGTGTTCCAGATGTTCACTGAAAAAATTCCCGAACTCGTCCAAGCAACCGAACTAAGATTTTATACCAATGCCGTGCTACCGTTAGGCTCCTACCGCGAACTGCTGGTCACAGAACCCGTGAATTATGATTCGTTGCTTCACGAGTTGTCGTTGTATGCACAAAGCGAAGTCGTTTCGTTTGCGAAATCTCTCGATATCGATGTGCTCGCAAACGTCTCCAGCAATCGCAATAGCCTTGAATTATCCGATCAAATTGGACTCCTGCTCGAATCAGCGAATCCCATGCTCGATCAGTGCGGAGGCACCAGCCGATTGGTGGTTGCCATCCCAGAACGGTCTCCAGGAGATACCATCGCTGGCGCTATCGAAGACTTCTCAAAGGTCAAAATTCAATCGGTGCGCGCAACGTCAGGTGCACTGGTTCTAATTCAAGAAACCGAAGACGTCGAGATCCCCACCATTACTCGGCGACTCGTTGAAAAACTCCCCGATTGCCTGGAAATTGCCAAACGCATTCGCACTCGCAGCGACATCGAATGGTCTCCCATCGAGACGATTCTCTAATACTGCGGTGTGTCCGCGTTTCGATTAACGAAAATTTCTTCTCCTCTTGCTAAAAATTTCCGACTTCCGTTGCTCAAACGCACCGGATGTTGGTTTTTGTCAACACGATTCTCCACACAAACGGCACATCGCCGTCTTTTTTCTTTGCCTGATTCGCTCAAATTCCCGCGAAATCCACGATTTTCAGAAGGTTTTCGAAACGCGGCATCGTTTTCCTGCTTTTCTTGGCCTCGGACTTGCTTTTTATCTCTGCCAAACCAACTTGGCCGATTCGCCCACCTCCGACGGGCGGATCGGCGTTTTCTTTCAATTGGCACACCAGCGTCTACGAGGATTGAAAACCATGCACGCTCGACATCAACTGGAGGTCGCCGGATGGATCGCCGCTCACGCCGATACCATCGTCGCTTCAATGGATTGCCCGGATGAGGTTCTATTCGAAAGCTTTTGGTTAAACACCAAGACTCGTACCCTCCGATGGCATACAGCCCTGAAAACATTCGAACTCGATCTGGCCAACCCTCAACCCAACTACCAACCCTGGCCAGCCCTCGAAATTATTCTGGAAGAAATTATCGTCTCCGAATCTCTCACCCGAATCTGGGCGGCGATGGCTGTCGCCTTGGACGAACGATTCCATACCGACCATTTTTCGCCCCTCGGCCGCAGCATTTTCATCGGCCACATGGAAACGCGCAACCGGGTCATGCGGATGCTCCTCCGCTTCCGCAGTTTAAACGAAGTCGCCTTTGACCGGTTCAACCAAATTCGACGCAGTGTCGAAAAATGGACCGACTTGTTTCTAGGACTATTCCCTTGGCCAGAGATCGCGACACAATTCGCGTTTGATCCAAAACGTCTTGAGGAGCATCACCGCGAAAATCAAAACTCCGAGCCCGCCTTGATGGCCGACCGCATCCGCCTGTGGCTCGCTTCCGCCGAAAAAGCTTTCTCGATATGTTGCGGAAAATGGAGTGCCAACCCGGAACTCAATCGACGGATCGTCGAAGGCATCTTCGCAAGTATTGACCTTGAGTCGTTCGATGACGAACCCCTCCCTGCGATTATTCGCACTCTGCAACGCGAACGAGCCCACGCGGACGCCCAAGCCCTCCTCGACCAATTAACCGTTTTGGACGCCTAAGAAATAATTGCCATTACTCGAATAGTTTCCTTTTTCCGCAAATAAACGCCCTCCCTCGTTGATCAATTGGATAAGTCGAATTCGACAATCCGAGAAACCAAACAATGTGCAAGCGTTTGATGCAATACATGCTGGCTGGGCTGTTGCTCCTGCCGTCGTTTTCCCTGCTCTCTCAGGAATACAAACGAGAAAATGGGCCAGCCAAAGTCTCCACCGTCGAGCGGATCACACTCGAAGACGGCCAGCGCAACAAAACGCTCCATCTGTTTGTGAGCTACCCGGAAATTGAAGGCCCGTTACCGGTCATCATTTTCTCTCATGGCGCGATGGGTTCAGGCGATATGGGCTTTCCAATTGTCGAGCACTGGTCCAGCCATGGGTACATTGTAATCTGTCCGACTCATTCAGATTCTCTAAAACTCAAACGCGAATCTGGCCAACGAATCACCAATCCGCTGGACTCCATTCGTCGCAGCGGAAAAAGCTCAGGGGAATGGGACGACGTTTGGTCAGATCGCCCTCGCGATATTTCATTGGTCATCGATTCCTTGGCAAAGATCGAAAACTTAATTCCTGAACTCGCTGAAAAAATCGATGCGGAGCGGATTGGAGTAGGAGGTCACTCGTTGGGGGCCTACACTGCCCAGCTCATTGGTGGTGCTACCGTCAAAATGCCTGGCCACACCGAACCCCAAAGTTTTGGCGATGATCGTGTTAAAGCGATCTTGCAGCTTTCTGGACAAGGGACCGACCAACAGGGTTTACACCGCGACTCATGGAAATCAGTGACTTTGCCCATGATGTGCGTAACTGGTTCCAGGGACCGAGCCGCTCAAGGCCAGCCCCCTTCGTGGCGTCGCGAACCATTCGAACTCTCCCCCCCGGGCGACAAGTATTTCGTGTTCATCGAAGGTGCCCACCACGGTTCCTTTACGGGAAAATCAGCCCTCGACCTGCCTCGTAACCTTCAGCCTCAGGACAACGACTCCGATCAAACCGAACGGTCGAGCGGCATCCGCGATCGCATCAAAAACTTGCGCGGCAACCAAAACCTCGACAGGACGCTTGACGGAAAACTCGCCGATCGCTTAGCAGAAAGGGCGCAACAAGATCAAGCCAAAATTCTGGATTGGGTAAAACAAGCCACCATCGCGTTTTGGGACCATACGCTCCGAAATGACGATCAAGCCAAAGACTTCTTGTCCAAAGACAACTTGCGAACCTCAAGTCATCAAGCAGTTAACATCGAACGAAAATAGCCCGTTTCATCTGTGGCCCAATTTGACTTGATTCGCATCGATTCTAAGGCTGTCGGTCCAATCGAGCGAATAACTCCGCGATATTGACTTGCCAGCCCGGAAGCACCCTTCCACCGTCAATCACTTCGTCTTCCGAATGGACCGTAGCGTCCAGCGAGGAATTGAATACCGTAACCGTTCGGGCACGATGATCGACCATCCACAACACCTCGACTCCCGCATGGAAATACTCTCGGCGTTTGCGAGACATTTCTGCATAGGTGTTGCTTGTACTCAAGACTTCAATGACAAAATTGGGAACCAAATCAGGAATCGGGTCCTTGGGAATTTGACCATTGGGCATTCGCTCCCAAGCCACAAAGGCGACATCAGGACCACGAACCGTGTCACCAAACAGTCGTGTCATCCCGTCGGCCCCCGTAGCCACTCCCAGTCGGTTTGAATCAAGGTAACTATGCAGCCAATGAAGTAGTACCCCAGCCAGGAGCGATTCTTGCCAACCCATGCTTTTCTCCACCAGAGTCCCATCGACCAACTCGAACAACCGTCGTTCAGTGTCGCGGATACGAGTGACATCTTCCAACGTGGCTGTACCAGGGGCCGGGTTCGTTCGAACTCGCGAAGCTGGAATGTTACCGAGATCGTGAAGTCGCTCTTCCCAAGTTGTCGGCAATGCGATGCTCATGACAGTCTCTCAATTACACTTTCGATTTCATGAAACTTCCACAGCATGATTGTAGTTTCCTATCGAAATTAGTGACTTCAAAACAGTATACCCAAGTCTACGATGCAGGAAAGCCCTAAATTTCGCAGAACGCTCAGTGATAAAAGACTTTGGCACCAATAAAACCACCTAACGCGGAAACCACCAAAACAAGAACCGTCACTGCAAAAGAAGCGAGAACACCCTGGACAAACGTTGGATCCGTATCAACAAAAACCAGAACGCCAAATAACGCAATTCCTGTTAAGAAAAACATCAACGCCCCAGCCGCACAACCAGGAACCCAACCTCCCGCCTCCTTGACAAATCGGCATGTAAAAAACGAAGCAATAATAGGAATCAGTGGCAATGTCCAAGCCGCATGAAAATTAACGATCACCCAAAATGCCAAGGCGAATAACGCAGTAAGCCCTACCAGATCGAACAACGAAAATGTCTTGCCCACGATCGGCTGCTGCGAATCGGAACTTATGCCCGCCTTGCTGCTTTGAGAACCCAACTCGCGATCTTCAAGTTCTCCCATATCGTAGCCTTCTGAGTTTTTCCGCGAGTCAATCTTCTCAGGGGTTTGGTTCGATGAAGGACTCATTCGCCAATAGACTACCCCTTTAGCCGATTGGGAGGTTTATCTAAGAACGAGCGATGATGAAGGCAATCGACAAATCAAGCCACCCGCTGCCCCAAGATCAAACCCCATACATGCGGCACCGAGGGAAGAAAGGCGAATTGAACGTGCTCCAAACCGGCCTCAAGCATCCAAGTACGAATCACCGGCGGAGAATGAATCTTGTGAATGGCCGATTGCAACGTAAGTTCCAACTCCCACATCGCCAAGGTCCGAGCCCCTTTTTCCTGGCCATGAAAATAGTCGACGATCGCCAACTCCCCCTCGTGTTTCAGCCCGGCGACGGTCGCCTTGATCCAACCTTTAGCCTTTGCAGCCTCAAGGCGATGAAATATCCCTGCGGCCAATATCAAATCGTAGTTCTCACCCGTCAAATCAACATCAAACGGGTTCCCCTCAACCGCTTTGAACTGACCCGCGATTCCAATACTCTCGACCGTCATCATCGAACGCGCTAAATTCTCGGGCGTATCCAACAGGGTGACTTGGCAATCTGGGTCTCGATGCGCGAGAGCACTACTAAATACGGCGGAACTTCCTCCCAATTCCAAAACCCGCAACCCGCGTCTCGTCCGTCCAAAGTCCAACGCTTCAGCGGCATCCATCGCTGCCGGAGTTCGCGTCCAATCGTGTCTCCCAATTTCGGTGATGCCTTTGCCAGACGTTTGGAATTCTTCGGCCACCGCGAATTGGTCGATCGCGTTTCTAAACCCCGCGTCCCAATCGTCATTTAAAATCAAGCGAGCCATGGGACTCAAAGCGAAATCGTCTTCGTAACGCTCCAGTAATCCAGTTTCGCACAAAGCCGAACACAACAACTCGATTCTCCAAGAGTCCAACTTCAAGGCTTCGGCAATTTGCTCGGAGGTCCGCTGCCCCACCTCCAGCAGTCGCAACACTCCCAACTGAAATCCGAGACGGATCACATGATATGTCGCCAGCGAATTTTGAAATCGAACGAACTCTTCGACGGTCTTTATTTGGGTGTTCGACATTTTGACTCGCTCGCCGACTTCTCCATCTCGGGGAATTTCCGCTCACCAACGTCACCAGAATAGACGGCAACCTTCTTATGAGCAATTACTGAATCGAAGATGCTTCTTCCATGCGTTGGATGTATTGACGTAACCGCTCGTTTTCATCAGTCACTTCTTTGAGCGCCAGCAAGTTCTCGACCCGCTTCAACAACTCGACTTTTTGAACCGGTTTCGACAGAAAGTCATTCGTCCCAGCATCAACCGCCCTCTGAATATCCCCGATCTCATTCAAAGCGGTCACCATCAAGATCATGATCTTTCGCAAGGCCGGGTCTTGCTTAATCTGCCCACAGACTTCGAACCCACTAAACTTCGGCATCATCACATCGAGCAAGATCAGATCGGGCGAAAAACTTCGAGCCTTATCCAACGTCTCCTGCCCGTCCATCGCGATTTCGATATGGCAGTCGAGTGCGCTCAAATAGGCCTCCAGGAGTTCACAGTTTGCTTGGTTGTCATCCGCAATCAAAATGCGATGTGTCGTCGATTCGTTCATGGTCAATCATCTCTCGTTTGGAGAACTATTCTTCGTCCGCTTGCCGAAGTACTACCCTGCCCCGACTACCCTGCCCCGTTATTTTAGGCGTTCGATTTCAGAAATGGGGGTCGATTTCGACCTCGATTATAGAGCCTCTGCCCCATTTAGCCAAACGGGGCAAATACGTCGCTGCCCATCCCTCGATTAAACCACAGCCAGCGGAGTCGGCACCGACTTATTCGTAAGCCGCATTGAACATCTTCAACAGCCGCCCCCCTCGATACACCAGATAGGCAAACTGGGCGTCAACACTCACCGCATTGTCGACATACCAAGTCACCTCTTGCTCGTCCACAATCGCGACTCCTTGATTTTCGTGATGACGAGCCTTGGCGACCAACACCCAATCGCCAAAAAATCGAGCGGCAAACTGCGGTTGCACATCTTCAAACTCACGGTCACGCAACCGCTGTAACTGCCATTCGATTTCTCGCCCCCGGACTCGCCAGGCTTCATCCATCGTCACTTCGTACAATTCCTCATGCGCTGCCTGCCAACCGGCAAACGCAGCGTAGCAATCGTCGATACTCAACGCCGAAATATCATGCTCGAAGGCGTAGACCATCGGCCCAACGATCCCCACATTGGCGAAAGTCTGGGGGGCCTGACCATATTCATAGCGGATCAAATAACATTCGACAGGAGCGTCGAAACCCGGCCAGAATTGTCGGCGTTGATCAATCACCTCGACCTGACTCGGGGCAATTCCCATTTGCTGCGGCTCGGCCAACCAAGTCGCCAATTGACTCGCGGCCATTGCTTCCGCTGAACGATAACGCTCGTCGATCTTCGATTCCAAATCCAGTTCCCGAGCATACTTGAGAACTCGCAAACGAACCGACGGTTCCGCAGCCAGTCCAACCAAGCCGTCCCGCCCTTCGTCAAAGCCCAACCGAGCCAAAGCCGAGAACGCCTCAACCTTTAGTCGGCGATGTCTTAGTTCGGTGACTTGTCGAAGCTTTCCTTCCGCCGCGCGATAGTCACATAGTGCAACAGTATCGCACAGCGAAACCAGCAAGGCCACTGAATCCCCAACCACGCGACTGACTTGTTCGCTGGAAAAATCGGGTGGCAGCTTCCCCTCTTCGACAGCCGCCAATTGCTGCGCCAGGACACCCATCAAATTCGCCAAACCTTCCACGCGACCTAGCCCCGCATGTGGCAACGTCAACCCTTCACGAAACCGAAAATTGATCAGATCAATCGCACAGGCTACCATGGCGGGATAGGGCATCGACAAGTCTAAGATTTCGAGCAACTGCTCGCTGGTCACTCCCTCCCGCTTTAGCAACGGTGAAAACGGCCACACAATCCCAGCGCGACATTCTGGGGGATCATGTCCCATCAACTCCCGCCATTGCGACATCGCTCCTTCCGTCCCCACAACTGCCAACCAATACAACCATCCATTTCGCAAGTTGTATTCATGAGGCGTTTCGCGGTAGAGCCGTTCGATCAACGGCAAAACCTCCTCTTCATTCAAAGTGTCGTGCCGCGAGGCCTCCGCCAAATACGGAATTGCGCGTTCGATGCGAAAACATCCCGACGAATCGGCCAACAGCTCACCTTCCGTTGCCAACTCGGTCAACAACTCGCCAATCTCGGCGGCCGAGAGGCGTTGAAACCACTCCGACATCTGACGATTAGAAACCGTCTCGGAATGTTCCCCTTGGAGGAAAGCCAGTGCATCACAGATTCTCGATGTCGCCATATTCGTTCAAATTCCAACTCTACTAGCCACTTTTGGTTCAATGCGGCAGGCACGCAGGATTCCCGCGGTTTTTCCCAGGTGGTTCGCCTTATTTCGCATGCCGGTACTCTTTTAACCTAGCGTCGGAATTGGTTTTGGGCTATAACATAGGCAAATAAAGTGCATTAATGCCTGTAAACCAACCGCCTTTTAGACATCAAGTGTTTTGTCTGACCTTCCCACTCCTGGCGGTCCCGATGCGGTTGGTACCCCTGTCTCTTTTTGTCGGATGTCAATGATTTTGTCTGCTAATAAATCAGTTACGAAACGAAAACAAGCTCTCGATTTTCAACAACTTGGACTTTCTGAAGAGACCCTGGCAACGCTCGCCGAGGTCGGCTACGACCGGCCGACGCCAATCCAAGCGGCCTTGATTCCTCTGGCCCTCGAGCAACATGATCTCCTCGGCCAAGCCCAAACCGGGACGGGAAAAACTGCCGCGTTCGCCTTGCCGATTTTGGAACTTGTCGAACTCAAACCCAACAAACCGGCGGCGATCATCTTGACCCCCACCCGCGAACTGGCGGTTCAAGTTAGCAAGGAAGTCCAAAAACTTGCCGGCAAACGTCAACTCTCGATCGTCTGCCTCTACGGCGGCAAACCGATGCAAGGCCAAACCAATCAGCTTAAAAAAGGAGCGGCCATAGTCGTCGGAACTCCCGGCCGAGTCATCGATCACGTCAAACGCGGCAACCTCTCTTTGAACGAAATCGAATTTGCAGTCCTCGACGAAGCCGACCGGATGCTTGACATCGGCTTTCGTGATGACATCGAGTACATCCTCAAACGCTGCCCCCAAGCCCGTCAAACCCTTCTCCTCAGCGCTACCCTCCCTCCGGCGATCTTGGAGCTTGCCAAACGCTACATGAATGCTCCCAAGATGGTGAACTTTTCGCTCAACAAAGTCGCCGCCGATACGATCGACCAGTTTTACTTGCTCGTCCCAGACGAAATTAAATTCGATATCCTCCTCGACCTTCTCAAACGAGAACAACCGCAGCAAGCGATCGTGTTTTGCCGCACGAAACTCGGTACCGAACGGCTGTACCGGAAACTTTTCAAATCCGGTGCCGTCAACGGCCTCGGAACCATCCACGGCGATTTGGCCCAATCGAGTCGCGACCGCATGATGCAAGACTTCCGCGACGGAAAAATTAGCTGCCTCATCGCCACCGATGTCGTCGGGCGTGGAATCGACGTCACCGGCATCTCGCACATCATCAATTTCGACATCCCCGAACTCAGCGACGACTACGTCCACCGCGTTGGCCGCACGGGGCGAATGGGAAAGACCGGAGTCGCCTTCACCCTCGTGGAACCCCTGCAACGTTCCGAACTCGCCAAAATCGAACGAAAAATCAATCGCCGCCTAGAACTCGATCCCATGCAAACCCATGTCGATCAAATGGCGGAAGAAAAACTCGGATTAAAACCAGGGGCTCCCCCCAAATCAAAATACCGTCGGGCTCTCTAACGCATTACCCATGTCCATCAGCATGACCGCGAACCTGGAATCGATCATGCGTGAGCCCGAACCGTGGCTGCGAAAAGTGGGCGTCCAAGACCTCCGCCTTGGTCAAACGAATATCGAACGGTTGGCCCATTCCGGAATCACCATCGACCTCTGCGAATCGCTGCTCGAACAACTTGAGCAGCAACTCCCCCAGGTCAGCGACCCCGACATGGCGCTCAACAACCTGGAGCGATTCTTCTCCGCCTCTCGCAGCCCCCTTGCCCTCGGTGCACTCCTCGACCGCGATCGGACCAGTATTCCCATCCTCCTGAGAATTTTTTCGAACAGCCAATACCTCGCCGACTTACTGATTCGAGACCCCGAGGCTTACGACTCGCTCCGCATGACCGAAGGCCAACCGATTGATCAAGCGATACTCATCGATGACTTGGCGAATGAAATGCGAAGCGCCAGTGAAACCCGCCAAGCGATGTCAATTCTGCGACGGTTCAAACATCGCGAAACCCTGCGAATCGCATTCGGAGACATCATTGCCCAACAACGCCTCTCGCTCGTCACCGAACAAATTTCTTACGTTGCCCAAGCGGTTTGCCAATCCGCCTACGATTTCTGCGACCGACAACTCAAGAAAAAATGGGGCACTCCGCGCGACGAAGACGGAAACGAAATTCCGTTTGTGATTTTGGCTCTCGGCAAATTTGGCGGCGAGGAACTCAACTACTCCAGCGACATCGATTTGATCATGGTCTTTGGCCGCAGCGGAGAGTGCGACGGTCCCCGTGGTCGCAGCGTCCAAGAATTCTTCGAAGAACTCACCCGCGACTTCGCGAAGCTATTGTCAGAGAACACCACCAAGGGGTTCGCCTATCGCGTGGACCTTCGGTTGCGGCCCGAGGGGAGCAAAGGCCGCATCGTCAACCCGCTGAACAGCCTCCTGCAATACTACGATCTCAAAGGCCGCACTTGGGAACGGCAGGCTTGGATCAAGGCCCGTCCCGTCGCCGGCACTTTGGAGTTCGGCCATGATATCCTCCGCCGACTCAACCCTTGGATTTATCGCGGGCATCTCAACCGGTTCGAGATTTCCGGCGTCAAAGCCCTCAAGCGACAAATCGAAAAACGGGCTCTCGTCGAGGGCGTCGAGCATCGCGACATCAAAACCGGTCATGGTGGCATCCGCGATATCGAATTCGTGATTCAATTCTTGCAACTGCTAAACGGAGGTCGCCTCCATCGCGTGCAAACAGTCAACACGCTACGAGCGATTGAACAACTGCAACTTGCCGGTTGCCTCGCCCTTAACGAAGAAGCCCTCCTCTCCCAAAACTATATTTGGCTGCGAAAGCTCGAACACCGCCTGCAAATCATGTACGACTTGCAAACCCATGAACTCCCTGAGGGCGAGGCGGAACTCCGCAAACTCGCGATTCGCATGGGATATCTTGATCTTTTTGACCAATCGGCCCTTGAGCAATTTCGAGCCGATCTGCAAGAGGTTACCGAACTCAACCGTCGCATCCTCGACCATGTGCTCCACACAGCCTTCACTGAAGAAGATGCCGAAGAAATCCCACCCGTGGTCGATTTGATTTTTGCCACCGAGCCGACCAAGGAAGAAATTGTTACGGCCCTATCAGAATACCGCTTCCAAGACCCAATCGCTGCCGGAAAAAACCTGATATCTTGTGCCGACGAGACAACCCCGTTTCTTCCGCCCAATCGTTGCCGCCATTTTTTTGCAGCCATTGCCCCGCGGTTGCTGAAAGAAATCGACCTCACTCCCGATCCCGACGCTACTCTCGTCGCCCTGGCCTCTGTCAGTGAAACACTCGGGGCCAAAGGGGTCCTTTGGGAACTCTTTGCCACCGCTCCGACCGCCATGCAGTTGTTCGTCCGCATGGGAGCTGTGGCGACATCGCTGACCGAAATCCTCCGACACAACCCCGGCATGATCGACGAATTGGTCGATGCCCTGTCGATGCAAGGTCTCCCCACACGAAACTGGCTCGACGACCACCTTCAAGAACTCCTGCAAGGGGCCGCCCAACTCGAACCAATCATTCACCGCTACAAACAAGCCCAATGTTTGCGCGTAGGAATCCGCGACCTGATGGGGCATGAGTCTCACGAACAAGTCTCCTTGGCGCTGTCAAACATCGCGGACACTTGCCTACACGCCGTCGCTCACGACTGCTACGAAATAACCTGCCGCAAGTTCGGTGTCCCCCAAATCGATCGCGACGGCGAGAAAATTCGTTGCAACTATGCCATCGTCGCTTGTGGAAAATTGGCAGGACAAGAACTCAATTTCCAAAGCGACTTGGACCTGATCTTCGTCTTCGAAAGCGACGGACAAACGGCAGGAAATGAAGGTGCTACGGCGACCTCGAATCAACACTTTTTCAGCCACTGGGCCGCCGAAGTCACCAAACGCGTCGCCCAACACGGCCCCTACGGAAAACTCTACGACCTTGACAGCCGCCTCAGACCATCCGGCAAAAGCGGCTCGCTCGCCACCTCACTCGACGAACTACGAAGGTACTTCCGCTCCGGCGACGGACAAACCTGGGAACGCCTAGTCCTCTGCAAATCTCGAATCGTCCTTGCCTCTGATTTTCCTGAATTGCCGAGGAATGAGCCCGCATCGATGGAATTCCCAACCTTTGCAAATCAAGTCGAACAAGCCCTGGTCGATTCCATCACCGCCACTGCATGGCGCTCCGAATTTGCGGAAGAAATCTTGGCGATGAGAATCAAAATGCAGCACGAAGCCCACAAGTTCAACCTGAAACGAACCGTTGGGGGTACCGTTGATATCGAATTCCTCACCCAACTCGTGCAACTTCGCTACCTCGCGGAACAACCTCAACTCCGCGAGCCAAATACGGTACTTTCACTGCGAAAACAAATCGCGGCAGGCTTGATCGAACCAGAAAACGGCGATCAACTGATTGCCAACTATCGCTCGTTGCGAAGAATCGAAAACGCTCTCCGCCTGACAACCACTCGTTCAGGACAAGACCTCGGTGACGATCAAGAATTGTGGGGCAAAGTCGCCTACCTTTTGCGACATCCCTGCGACGCACTCCAAACCCACATCACCGCCATCCTCCCCAGCAACCGAACGCTCCTCCTCGATTCCATCGAAGAACTCTCGCAATAGAAACCCCCGCACCCTCGTTTAACCCGGAACCATCGGCTTTGGTGAACGCCTTTTCACAGAGTGAAAAGCCACGTAGCCGTTCACTCCGTGAACGAGCGCCCAACAACATCCATCGAAATTTCGGCCTAACGACGATCAAGTTATGTTGATCAGCATCCGACACGGTATTCGAGGACCATTTTCCGCAACTTACGTTATCCTTTACTTCTCACCCAATAACTTTGTCACTGCATCGGCCACCACCTGATCCCCGGTCGCCCCCTGCCAATTAAGCTCCCCTTGCCACCACATGCGAATGTAACCCTCTTGGTCGATCACATACACCGTCGGCCACATCGTATTACCCCAAGCGTTCCAGTGATGACTGTCCAAGTCCATCAGCACGGGAAACTTCAGCTTATCTTGTATGGCAGCCGCGCGAATCTTTTCCGGATCTCGCTCGGCCGGCAACTCCGGAGTCTGAATACCGACGACCACAACATCCTGACCTTGAAATCGATCCACCCATTCGTTGTAGCGATCAAAATTGCGCCGGCAATTGATACATTGAAATGCGTAAAAATGCAGGATCACGACTTTGCCCCGCAAACTTGACATCGGTCCTGGCGCTTCTCCATGCCACTCGGCATCGGCAGAAAACTCCGGAGCCAATGGATAAACTCGCGACGCCCCCGACAAATCCAACGCCGGGCCAAGAGCCTTCTGCAATCGCTCCTTTTGTTTGTCGTCCAGCAACGCAAATCCTTTCCGCGTTTCCGTCGCTTGAAGCTCGGCCAGTTTTTTTTGTTGAGCGGTCGATGGCTTTCCCTCCTGGGTCAATTTCTGAATTTCGCGAGCGACTTCATCAGTGGCCTGGGCCATTTTCGTAAGGTCCTGTGTTTGCCGAGCGGACAAACCCAGCGCCCCCGCCACATCCGGTCGCAACAACGCTCGCACCGATTGCGCCTGCAGTTCAAGCTGTTGAGTTCGTTGGAAAGTAGCCGTCGGGACATGCTGCGCCCAAGCCTCCAAGAACTTCGCCTCTAACCCCGCCACAATCTGGCGACGTTCCGCCTCCGGCATATTTCGGGACAGCCACCAGTCGCCATCGACTTCTTCGAACAATTCTCGCAGTCGGTTCTTAGCATCCTGATCCAGTTTCAAATCCGCCTGGGCCTCTGCCGAATGCAAAATCGGCAACAACCGTTGCAGCACCAACACATCTTCCGCCGCAACCACCTCCCATCGCTCCGGCAATGCAGAACTCACACTCGACGAGCCATCAGAAACCCCCGGCCGCTTCGGCGCACGCTTTTGACCTTGCGCCTCCAACGTCCCCAACCCCAGAAGCACGGGACA
Source organism: Pirellulaceae bacterium (assembly GCA_019636375.1). GTDB lineage: Bacteria > Planctomycetota > Planctomycetia > Pirellulales > Pirellulaceae > BJ22. Next base: position 629,799 of record JAHBXS010000002.1, read on the forward strand.
CATCACAACAACAAAAACAATTCTTAGCAACAAAAAAGAGTAGGGAGTAACACAAACCCCAAACCGCTGGTAAAACCAGTCCATCGCACACACTTTCTAAATATAGCGCCCGCCCCACTGAGATTGTAGGCATCACCCGTTACGGCGAACACAACCCAACGAGAATTTTTTCGAGCTAGATTGGTCTAAAAAGATTTTGGGTTTTTTTGAATTTTTGACATTTTTCATGTCGGGTTTTGAACCCATTTTGAGAGTTATTGATTGGAGCGTCGTATATGCGAAAAACGAAACGCAATCCAATGAGTCACAAAATCAGGAAAAAAAGCGGCAATTCTTTGGCCAAAGCCTTGCGGACTCCAAAATTTGACCAATTCCAACACCACACTCCCTCGACCAACCTATGAAAATCCTCAAAAGAAAAAAAATTTTAAAAGCGCCCCCTTTTGACCAAAGGTGTCCGCCTGTTCGGTAAATTTAGCAATAGAACTTTCAGGGAGAATTTAATTTATGGAAAAAACCTACCAAGTTTCGTTAGAAATCTCTGGCTCCACCGCCATGTGGACACGACCGGATGTTGGCGATACACCGGTCAGCTCCCCCGCACCGACTTATTCAGCGGTCAAAGGGATTTTTGAATCGATCTGCTGGCTCAAGTCAGCCGGTTTCAAACCGCCTCGTGTTGATATAACGTCCCCACGGGCCTTTCTTGCCTTCTCCACAAATTACGGCGGGCCGCGGAGAGAAAGCAAAGCTATGAAACGCACAAAATGAGTGCGTAAAACGAGAAATGAAGAGTAGAATTTAAATCATGTTTCCTAAGACGGCTGAAAGGGCGGGCGACTCGATGACTTGGTATGGCCACAGTTTCAACAGCAAAAACGGAAACGGTGTTCCGGAGCTGCTACGAGATCACATTCGAGGTGTTGCTGAGCGGGCTGAAAAATTTGCTTCAGCGTTCGCTGCAGGCAAACAAGCCAAAGCCTGCGGCGAACTACATGATTTGGGGAAATACTCTGAGCAATTCCAACGTCGCCTTTTTGATCGGAAAGAAAAGGGCCGCGACCATGCATCGATTGGAGCAATTCTTGCTGCTAAAGTCGGTAAATCTCTTGGAGAATTTCCTGCAACCTGCATCGAAGGACATCACGTCGGTTTGGGATGTGCTGAAAGCTCTGAACTTTTTCAGCGACGAATTGCTAAATCGTTCAATGACAATCCCGAGAGATTTACTACGGTGAACATGAAAATCTGTATCGATCACTTTCGTGCAGATGGGTTTGAAATTCCCGAAATTAAATCGGGGCTTGCGCCAAGATTCGATTATTTGGCAGACATGCTGGACACTCGCATGTTGTATTCGGCGCTGGTCGACGCAGATTTTCTGGAAACGGAAGCCCACTTCGCCGGAGACCGAAACTGTACGCGAAGACCGAGACCCGATGGACAAGAGTTGGACCCAAATGCTGCGATTCAAGCCTTTAATCGATACATTGCTCAATTCGCTCAAACTAATTCCGAAATGCTCACGAACGAGTTTTCGAGTCTTCGACAAACCTTGTTGCAAAGTTGTCGATCTCAAGGAGCCGAGCAAGCGCTTGGGCTCTTTACTCTTTCGGCACCTACTGGAGCAGGCAAGACGCTTGCGATGCTGGGGTTTGCATTGGAGCACGCGCGGAAACACGGCCTGCGAAGGATTGTCCTCGCGATGCCCTTCCTCAATATTGTCGATCAAACTGCTCGAATCTATCGAAAAATCTTCAGTCATGAAGAATTCGGCGATGAATTCGTCCTTGAATGTCACTCTTTGGCTGACGATGCGACGGAGCGCAGCCTTGCGGATGAGGGTCCAGATTATTCTCAAGACGATCTAGTTCCTCAACGGCAACGTTGGAGGCTTCTATCGGAGAATTGGGACGCTCCGATTGTGTTGACGACCAGCGTTCAGTTACTTGAATCGCTCTTTGCAAATAAGCCTTCGCGCTGTCGGAAACTCCATCGTCTTGCAGGGAGTGTTATTTTGTTCGATGAAGTCCAAACGCTACCGCCAAAACTGGTTGTTTCTACGCTAGGAACTCTCAATCGATTGGCCGGAGCCGATTCGCGCTATCGCAGCTCGGTTGTATTTGCTACGGCGACCCAGCCGGCATTCGAATGTCTGTCACCACGCCTTGCAAGTATGGTTGACGATCAACAATACACGGGAATGCCGCCCACATGGCGACCAAAGGAATTGGTAACCAACGCAGATGAAATGTTCAAAACCGCATCCGGCCGAGTTCTAATAAGCTGGCGACAAAACCAACCCATCGAATTTGCAAACTTGGCCGATGAACTTTCACATTATCGACAGGTCCTGGTGATCGTGAATCTGAAACGCCACGCAACGGAACTGGCCGAGTTGCTTCGTTCCAGATCCGGTGCCACGTTTCACCTATCGACAAATATGTGTAGCGACCATCGCTTGAGCGTGCTTGACCAGGTGAGGCAGTGTCTTGATGACGACCAACCTGTTCGTCTGATTGCTACGCAGTGCGTCGAAGCTGGTGTCGATATTGATTTTCCATGCGTTTACCGTGCGCTCGCACCGCTTGAAGCTATCGCACAAGCTGCCGGTAGATGCAATCGCAGCGGTTTTAGAGAAACAGGGAACGTAACGGTCTTTAAACCGATTGATTTGAGAGATGACGGGCGCAAGCGAAATCTGTATCCGCCTGGATACGATGCTGCGGTTAGTGCAACGGAGAGTTTTCTCAACTCGTTACTCTCCCAACTCGCGCCCGGGCAACCGCTGCCTGAGATCATCAATTCACCCGAATTGCTCCGAAAATATTACGAGCTTTTCTACACGCTGCATGGTCGTGATACAACCGAACTCGCGGATGAACGTGAGCTACATGAGGCGATTCGAGCTGGAATATTCCCAGACGTTGCCAAGCAATATCGACTTATCGAGCAGAATGTGATCAATGTGTTGGTTCCGTATGGTTGGGCGATTTACGAGACGCTTGTTGATGAAGCCCATACCGACAAGATGACTCTAAAACATACCCGAGCGTGGATTCGCAAAGCTCGACCGCATTCCGTTGCCGTCTATCGACCTGCCAACAATTCCGAGATCTGGAACCACCTTATTCCGCTTCCTCTTGGAGCCAATTCGGACGATGAATCCGGCCGAGGGATAACAACCGAATCGCATGACTGGTGGCGCCCGGCAAATGAAGCAGAAAGTTACAACGACTTTGTCGGACTAAAGTTTGCCGAGACACAGTGGGTTTTATGAGTACTGAAAAAAATAAATTTCAAAAAATCTCTGAGCGGCGCAAACCGCTCAGAGAACAGCACTTTTGTGCTAAAAGACGCAAGATTGTTTCAATCCACACCCAGGAACGGGTGAATTTCGCACAGAAAATGAGCGAAACCTGCTTGACTAAATCGAGTCAATCAATATCATACGTCAATCTGGCGTCTTTTAAGACGCGATTTGAAAAAGACGTTAATTTTAGAGTTGTTTTTTATGCTGTCATTCGCTCAGTTTCCTCGACCTCCACCATCCAAGCCAAAAAAAAGGGCTCCAGTAGCCGTTTTGCGCCGGTGGTACTGGAGCCCGGTTTTTGATTCATTTTTTTACATATAAAGGATTTTAACCATGAAAGCCACAAATTCAAACACCCACATTCTCGAAGTTTGGGGAGATTTCGCCTGCTTCTCGCGTCCGGAGTTGGCGGTCGAACGTTACTCATACCCTTGCCCCACCCCCAGTGCGACACGAGGTGTTTTCGAAGCAATCTACTTCAAACCGGAATTCTACTGGCAGGTGACCCGTATCGAATTGCTAAACTCGCCCAACTACATCGCCCTTCGCCGAAATGAAGTCAAAGATAAAATCAGCGAGTCAGCGGTAAAGAAGTGGATCAACGGAACCACTGAAGTCGAACCGCTCTTCGCAGATGCTGATAAAAGCATGACCGGTACCGATCAAAAGGGCCGTACCCAACGCCAAACCATGGCACTCAAAACGCCGCATTATCGTTTGCACGCACAAATCGTCCCTCGAAGCGGCAACGAAAGCGAACTGAACGCATATAACAGCCAGTTTGTTCGCCGCGCCTCCCAAGGCAAGTGCTTCCAACAGCCCTACCTTGGTTGTCGCGAATTCATTGCGTTTTTTCGGTTAATTGAAAACGCTGCCAATGAACCCAAGTCTTGTGACTATTCACAGGATCTCGGTTTCATGCTCTACGATGTGTTCGACATTCGATCAAACAATCATGAGATTCGTTATGGTGGGAAAGAAGATAACTGGAAACAAATGCGACCGACGGTATCCATCTTCAAAGCACGAATCGAAAGCGGTGTCCTGGACGTGCCTCCTATCGGTAGCGACAAGATTCTCAAGTCAACGCTTTCAGTTGGGAGGGACGAGTAATGTTGCACGCACTTCTCGAATACGCTCGTCGCGAAAAACTCGCCACGGAGCCAGGCTTCAAATCGAAGGCTGTCAGATGGTTACTGCAATTCACACCTGATGGCAAATGGTTGGCGCCGGTCATCGATTTGACGGGTGGTGAGAAGAAGTCGAAAGGCCGCGAATTTCAGCGCTGTCCCGATTTGACTCAACCCGAAATGATTTCATCTGGTTCGCGCCACTTTCTTGTAGACAGCCTCGATAAAATTGTTCTGTTAACCAAAGAAGAAGCGACTGAAAAGGAAATAGCATCCCACAACAGTTTCGTTAGCTTACTGGAAAAAGCTTCGTCTGTACTTACGGAATTAGCTCCTATTGCTGTGACACTTAACAACCAGGAGTCGTTGGCGGCTATTCAGGCTAACTTGAGCGAATTAAAGGCCAAACCCACTGACTCTGCCACAATCGCAATTGTACAAGGGCACAAGCCTCACATCTTTGTCGATTCCGACAAGTGGCATGAGTGGTGGCGAGAGTTTCGCGGCGCGATCAGCTCTGGCAAAGAATCTGGCTCGAAAAAGAAAGAGTCAAAACAGATGCGCTGCTTCCTTAGTGGCGAATTAGTCGAGCCCGCACTGACCCAAAACAAGATTTCCGGACTTTCCGATGTTGGGGGGCTGCCAATGGGTGATGTGATTTCCTCGTTCGACAAAGAAGCTTTCGGTCATTTCGACTTTAAGCAAGGCGAAAACGCGGCAATCAGTGAAGAGATGGTGAAAACATTTACCGACGCTTTGAATCACCTGATCAGACGTCGCGCCATCCGAATGGCCGAGACCAAAATTGTCTACTGGTATAGTCGCGAAATTCCAGACGATGAAGATGTTGTTCGCGATCTCTTTGCAGGGACAGGGCTGGAGGATGATGGTGATGAAGCAGGCAAGAAAAGTGGAAAAGCTGAACCGTCGAATCGACAAATCCTACAAGCCGAGTCAACTGCTAGAAAACTGCTCGAAGCCATTCGCACCGGTCATCGTGACGATCTTAAGGATTGTCAGTTTTTTGCCCTTACACTCTCGGGAAACTCGGGTCGCGTCGTCATTCGAGATTGGATGCAGGGAAGTTTTGAGCAACTTGCCGAAAGTATCGACTCATGGTTCAGCGATTTGTCCTTGATGAATATTTCTGCTCGTTTACAAGTCCGCAATCCGTCTCTAATGAGGTTGTTGACTTGCGTACTGAAAGAGAAAAAGCCCGGGCAGAATTTTCAGAACTGGATTGCTCCAGTGCTAACTGCCCGGAGTGGAGTCTGGAACGCAGCCTTAAAGGGTGAACGGAATTGCATTCCAAGGTCACTGGTTGAAAAGGCTTGTATTAGACAAGTCGCTGCGGCGGCGACTGGCGAATTGCCGGGCGGTGTGCGAGGAGATTCTGAAAACGACAATTCGGCTGATGTCCCGCTGCGCATGTCAGCATGGTACGCTCGTCTCTCAGTAATGAAGTTATTCTGTATTCGAAGTAAACCCCTCTTTTCAAAGGAGAAAAAAATGTTACCCAATCTTGATGTAAACCATGAACGGTCGTCCTATCACGTTGGACGACTGATGGCTGTACTGCAAATGATTCAACGTGAAGCACAAGGCGAACTTGGCACAACCATTGCCCAGTCACATTACGCGTCGGCAGCAACCCGCCCAATTGTTGCACTTCCCCGGTTGGAAACGCTTACCCAGCACCACCTGCCGAACATCGGGAAAAAGAATGCTGAGCTTCGTGATCAATACGTTTTCTTGTTGACTGAAATCAAGGGGCAGATCAAAGGAAAAATCGACCGCACGTACGACCTCGAAGACCAGTGTTACTTTCACCTTGGCTACTACCATCAATTGGCGTTTCAGCCCAGAACTGAGCCGCCTCTAAGGCATACGACCCTTAAAGGAGCAAATGAAAAAGTACGGTCGATGTCCGAATTGGTCATCGCAAATTGGTTGTTCTCAAATGGAGTGGAATACGAATACGAAAAGGAACTCAAGCTTTCCAACGGGAGACTCATTCGTCCAGACTTCACGGTTGAGAAATCGCCGTTGAAAAAGACTGTCTTTATCGAGCACTTGGGGATGATGGACAACTTCACATATCGCCACAACTGGAAAGAAAAGCTTGAGAGTTATCGCGAGGCCAGCATTCGGGAACTTTCGGAAGGCGGAGGTGAAAACGGCATTCTGATTGTTAGCCAACCTTCAGGAACTGCCTTTGACTGTCAAGAGATTCAAAAACTGCTGGCTCCTCTCCTAACCACCAAGTAAATCAACCTAAACCTACAAACTCTATTTTCTAAAGGTGAACTATGTCCAAGAATATTACAAACCGATACGAATTTCTGTTTCTATTTGATTGCGAAAACGGTAACCCCAACGGCGATCCCGACGCAGGCAACGCACCGCGAATCGATCCACAAGACATGCATGGACTCGTTTCTGATGTGGCAATCAAACGCCGCATTCGTAACTATGTTCAAATCGCTGGCGGGAACAAAATGCCCAATGCGATTTTCATCGAGCACGCGAGCAACTTGAACACCAAAATTGCCAAAGCTCACGAGGAAGCAAATGGCTCGATGCCAAAAGGCAAAGACGGGGCTAACAAAAAAGAAGTCCACGCGGCCCGGAATTGGATGTGTAAGAACTTCTTTGATGTGCGAACTTTCGGTGGAGTCATGTCCACTGGTGCTAACGCGGGTCAAGTTCGCGGACCCGTGCAAATCGCGTTTGCTCGTTCGCTCGACCCAATCCTGCCGCTGGATTTATCCATCACTCGAATGGCGGTCGCGCTTGATGTAAAAGGGGCCAAGGGCAGTGCGGACTTCGAAGCCGCTGAGGCCGCAACCAGCGAAGACACGCTTCGAACTATGGGACGAAAGTCGTTGATTCCCTACGGGCTTTTTCTTGGCAAGGGATTCATCAGTGCTCATCTTGCTCAACAAACAGGTTTTCACTCGGATGACCTGCGCTTGCTGTTTGACGCGATTCTGAATATGTACGAGCACGACCGCTCAGCCAGCAAAGGAACGATGACCGTCCGCCAACCTGTTTTTGTCTTCAAACACGTCGGCACCGACAAAGATCCCGAACAATGCCAGCGTCAAGCCATGCTCGGATGCGCCCCGGCTCAAGTTCTATTCGAAGAAGTTGTCAAAGTCGAGAAGAACACGAGTATTCCTCGTAGCTTTTCAGACTATACCGTGACTGTGGATCGCGACAGAATTCCGGCAGGAGTGGAATTGCTCGAGTTGCCCCGAGATATTGATAAATTGTGACCACCGAATCTTTTTTAGGAAGCAGGGCTGACTTCTTGCCGATTTCAGCCCTGCAACATTTTGTGTTTTGCCCTCGCCGAGCTGCCTTGGTGTTGCTGGAGGGCCTGTGGAGAGAGAACGTCCATACTGCTGAAGGAAACGTCGTCCATCTTCGCGCCCACGATATCACCGCTAGTGAGAACCGAAAAGGGATTCACACTGTACGCGGTATGGAACTCTGCTCGAATCAGTGGGGCTTGACCGGCAAAGCCGATATCATCGAGTTTACACTCTCGAAATCTCGACAGATTGAATATGTAAATGTCGTAGAATACAAACGCGGCAGCCCGAAAGGCAAACGAGACTTGCCCTTCCATGTTCAAGTTTGCGCCCAAGTGATTTGTCTTGAAGAGATGCTAGGACTAACTTCTTGCGATGCCCAGATCTACTACGCCAAAACGAAACGTCGAGTCGAATTGCCGCTGACACCGGAGCTCCGATCAACCACCTTCGAATCAATTCAAGCTCTTCGCGAGCTTGTTCATCGGCGTGAAACACCGCTGATCGGCTACCAGCGACGAAAATGTGATCGATGCTCTCTATTCTCTGCCTGCATGCCAACCGCAGTTCGACCCCGTGCCACGGCCTCAAAATACTTGCTGGATATTCTTGCCAATTAGATTCGCGTCCAAGACGAGGGCTAATCCATGAAAACACATTTGAATACTTTGTACGTCACAACCCAAGGCTCCTATTTGCGGAAACAAAGTGATGCTTTGGTCGTCAGCATCGAGAAAAAAGATCGACTGCGATTGCCACTGATAAACGTCGGCTCGATCGTCTGTTTTGGTCGTGTCTTATGCACCCCGCAATTACTGGGCGCCTGTGCTCAAAAGGGAATCGCGATAACGTATATGACCGAATACGGACGATTTTTGGCCGCCGTTAACGGATTCACTCCAGGCAATGTGCTTTTGCGACGCGAACAGTATCGTCGCGCTGATGAAATGTCGGCATCAGCCGCAATCGCTCGATCCTGTATCATCGGCAAACTGGCCAACTATCGAACGGTACTCCGCCGGGCCGTTCGCGATCAAGCTGCCTCAGAAGCCACCAAGCGACTGGAACGAGTCGCTCGTCGATTAGACATGACGCTGAAAACTCTGGATGCCACTTTAAACCTCGATCAACTTCGCGGCGTCGAAGGCGATGCGACCAGCGAATACTTTTCCGTCTTCAATGATTTGATTGTTGCTCAAAAAGACGACTTTGTGTTTTCTGGACGGAACCGTCGTCCTCCGATGGATCGAGTCAACGCCATGCTTTCGTTTGGCTACGCGATGTTAACCAACGATTTGCGCAGTGCTTGCGAAGCTTGCGGGCTGGACGCTGCGGTCGGATTCTTGCATCGCGACCGACCTGGCCGCCCGAGTCTGGCACTGGACTTGATGGAAGAGTTCCGACCAGTCATCGTCGACCGGTTGGTATTGTCGTTGATCAATCGCCAGCAAGTGAAAGCCAAAGGTTTTGAAATCAACCCCGGTGGAGGCGTCCAGATTGAAGAGGCTACCAGGAAGGAGTTCGTGGCCGCCTATCAAAAGCGGAAACAAGAGACGATCACCCATCCGTTTTTGGATGAAAAAATGACCCTCGGTTTGGTCCCGCACATTCAAGCCCGTCTGCTTGCTCGCCATCTGCGTGGTGACAGCGACGCCTATCCACCCTTTTCCTGGAAGTAAATCACAATGATGCTTGTATTGGTCACTTACGATGTCGCCACGGCTGACCGGGCCGGCCAAAGACGCTTGCGTCGCGTGGCCAAGGTTTGTCTCAATCACGGCCAACGAGTGCAGAATAGTGTATTTGAGTGTTGGTTGAGCAATGAGAATTTCGTCAAGCTCAAGCATCAATTGCTTGCGGAAATTCAAACAGATTCAGACAGTTTGCGATTCTATTTTTTGGGTAGCAATTGGGAATACAAAGTCGAGCATTTTGGGATTAAACCCTCACTGAACATGGACGACCCCTTAATCATTTAAAGAGAGTCAAAAATCCATATATGGCCTCCGTGGAGTCAGCATCTCGCAAGCGACGTTAACAGCCTTCCTCCGATTGTGGGTCAAGCCGAAAGCCAGCACGCATCGAGTTCCAACATCCCCATTTTTTTGCAATGCGAACCTCTATCAAACGACAAATCCCTGGTAGGTTCGCGACCACGTTTTCCCCCGCGAATTTCGCCAATTTTTGAGGAACGGTAGGTCTTTACGGGTTGCAATGCATTTAAAGAACTTGATGTTCGCGAAACCCACTCCCTAACCCACTGTCTCGTAGCAGTTTACAATGACAGGATCGCCCGCTCTCACGAGCGGGCGCGGATTGAAACTCAAATACAAATCCACCGCCACCCCCAACCCCCATCGCCCGCTCTCACGAGCGGGCGCGGATTGAAACACGTGCGACCCCTGTGGACGTTCCGTCGAAAGCAGATCGCCCGCTCTCACGAGCGGGCGCGGATTGAAACGCGCAATGCGAGCAAACGCTAAAGTCGGGCCATATCGCCCGCTCTCACGAGCGGGCGCGGATTGAAACATGCGTGAACTGCGACGAACGGGACAAGTGTCTATCGCCCGCTCTCACGAGCGGGCGCGGATTGAAACACTGAGAAACAGCGACAGCACAAAATTGATTGCGATCGCCCGCTCTCACGAGCGGGCGCGGATTGAAACATCAATTCACGTTCCTTGGATTCGATGAACTAAATCGCCCGCTCTCACGAGCGGGCGCGGATTGAAACGGCCACGTCGAGTTTTGATTTTAGTTCGCCAAAAATCGCCCGCTCTCACGAGCGGGCGCGGATTGAAACAGATCGCTTTGAATTAATTGATTCTCCCCAACGCCATCGCCCGCTCTCACGAGCGGGCGCGGATTGAAACTTTTGAATTTTCGCGCGATGGTGATTTCGGCGTTATCGCCCGCTCTCACGAGCGGGCGCGGATTGAAACACGTGTTGCAGATAGTTGATGAGCTCAAGGGTACAGATCGCCCGCTCTCACGAGCGGGCGCGGATTGAAACTAAGGATCGCGACGAAAAGGCGACGGAGAAAAATCGCCCGCTCTCACGAGCGGGCGCGGATTGAAACCCTTTGAAAGTTACTTGGCAACCAGGGAACGCCGTATCGCCCGCTCTCACGAGCGGGCGCGGATTGAAACCCGCAAATCCCCACACACTTCTTGCACGTGCTCGATCGCCCGCTCTCACGAGCGGGCGCGGATTGAAACAAGCTGCGATTGAAGCGAAGCTACCTGTTTCTCAATCGCCCGCTCTCACGAGCGGGCGCGGATTGAAACACTATCCAAATTGTGTTGATTGTGTTGCAATTCATCGCCCGCTCTCACGAGCGGGCGCGGATTGAAACATGCTGTCGGACTCGTCGACCGAATACGTCGCCCATCGCCCGCTCTCACGAGCGGGCGCGGATTGAAACTCGTTTGTCAGCCAACGCTGGCCGATCTAGTGCCATCGCCCGCTCTCACGAGCGGGCGCGGATTGAAACGATAATTTCAACTACCCTTTCGATGCCATACATGGATCGCCCGCTCTCACGAGCGGGCGCGGATTGAAACAATCGTAAGCGTAACCATGAGCGGGCGACGCATCATCGCCCGCTCTCACGAGCGGGCGCGGATTGAAACCAAGGGCCGGTTTTACCGGCTGTTCGATCTGAAATCGCCCGCTCTCACGAGCGGGCGCGGATTGAAACTCGGGTGAAATCAAAAGACGTGTTAATAGCCGTATCGCCCGCTCTCACGAGCGGGCGCGGATTGAAACGATCTTGTGCTGGTTGATCGCCTGGGCCAGCCTGATCGCCCGCTCTCACGAGCGGGCGCGGATTGAAACATGGATGCGGCCATGCGGGCTGTCATGCAAAACATCGCCCGCTCTCACGAGCGGGCGCGGATTGAAACACGAGTGGGACGATTCAGGTGCGGGCGTATCTTGATCGCCCGCTCTCACGAGCGGGCGCGGATTGAAACTAAAGATATGAGGCAAGCCGCTTATGGCGAGGTGATCGCCCGCTCTCACGAGCGGGCGCGGATTGAAACATCCAGCGCGTCAAACTAGCTCCTCTCCTCTTCATCGCCCGCTCTCACGAGCGGGCGCGGATTGAAACTGGTGTCGGAACAACTTCAAGCGTTACCAATCCATCGCCCGCTCTCACGAGCGGGCGCGGATTGAAACATACGTGGGGGTTCACAGGTGCTTTGAAGTGGGGATCGCCCGCTCTCACGAGCGGGCGCGGATTGAAACTCCGATGTGTGCTTACTTCGACGCTGGGCAGGTGATCGCCCGCTCTCACGAGCGGGCGCGGATTGAAACATGATAACGGGGGGTAATTCGATGGCTGGCATGATCGCCCGCTCTCACGAGCGGGCGCGGATTGAAACTTGTACGATCAAAAAGAATTCATCACGGAGCGGGATCGCCCGCTCTCACGAGCGGGCGCGGATTGAAACCGGAATTTGAAATCAGGCACCTTTTAGGCACCTTATCGCCCGCTCTCACGAGCGGGCGCGGATTGAAACGATTCCAGCTTGCGAGCGTTGCAAGAGGCTCAAGCATCGCCCGCTCTCACGAGCGGGCGCGGATTGAAACATGGATGCAGCCATGCGGGCTGTCATGCAAAACCATCGCCCGCTCTCACGAGCGGGCGCGGATTGAAACACAAACGGGACGATCCAAGTTTTGAGATACACCATCGCCCGCTCTCACGAGCGGGCGCGGATTGAAACTGGGATGAAGATTTGGACATTGCCTGTGTGGTTATCGCCCGCTCTCACGAGCGGGCGCGGATTGAAACAAGAACACCGTCAATATCACTTGGAGGCCTGGCGAATCGCCCGCTCTCACGAGCGGGCGCGGATTGAAACGTCATTGGGTGGTCTCTGGAGTACGCTTAAGGACATCGCCCGCTCTCACGAGCGGGCGCGGATTGAAACTGGCGTGGTGGCAAACATTCACGCTGACATTGTTATCGCCCGCTCTCACGAGCGGGCGCGGATTGAAACGTGAATATGACAGCAACGCTCAATGCAGACTTGCATCGCCCGCTCTCACGAGCGGGCGCGGATTGAAACGCTCTTTTTCGGTTGAAACCACTTTAAGTTTTTGATCGCCCGCTCTCACGAGCGGGCGCGGATTGAAACTCACAGTCCTGAAGAGTACATTCCATGCAATTTCTATCGCCCGCTCTCACGAGCGGGCGCGGATTGAAACGGAACCTATTCAAAAATGAGGGATTGTCTGTCAATCGCCCGCTCTCACGAGCGGGCGCGGATTGAAACGGTCTGTCCCTGCCCGGAACAGTCACCGCTCAGCATCGCCCGCTCTCACGAGCGGGCGCGGATTGAAACTATCGCCGCCTGAAAATTTGCAGGCGACGAGGGATATCGCCCGCTCTCACGAGCGGGCGCGGATTGAAACAAAGTCGCTTGAACTTTGAGGAAATCACGCGAGATCGCCCGCTCTCACGAGCGGGCGCGGATTGAAACGTCAATCGCCACGACCCACGGGTTGGCAGGGATGATCGCCCGCTCTCACGAGCGGGCGCGGATTGAAACTGTTCGCGCTGCAACCAGGTTTTCGAGGGTTCGCATCGCCCGCTCTCACGAGCGGGCGCGGATTGAAACTGAATCGTCCCTTGGAGTGCTCTCAGCGACGTATATCGCCCGCTCTCACGAGCGGGCGCGGATTGAAACAATCGTCCTCCAAAAACCGATCAGAACTTTGTTCTATCGCCCGCTCTCACGAGCGGGCGCGGATTGAAACCTTGATGCCCAACATAGACTTGGCTCCGCCCTGCATCGCCCGCTCTCACGAGCGGGCGCGGATTGAAACTTGGATGTCGGCGGGCTGACTCGCACGATAAATATCGCCCGCTCTCACGAGCGGGCGCGGATTGAAACTGGGCACCTGGGGCACTGCGCGTGCCGTCTGGGCCTATCGCCCGCTCTCACGAGCGGGCGCGGATTGAAACTTGAGCGTGTCGCCACCAACCAACGCACCGATTCGATCGCCCGCTCTCACGAGCGGGCGCGGATTGAAACAACTTGGTGTCCAAGACGACTTTAACATCGTCGCTATCGCCCGCTCTCACGAGCGGGCGCGGATTGAAACAAACTCGTACTTATATTTAGAGCCAGCGCCGTGCTTATCGCCCGCTCTCACGAGCGGGCGCGGATTGAAACCGGTCACGGTCTGGCATTCTAAGGTTAGCGACGATCGCCCGCTCTCACGAGCGGGCGCGGATTGAAACGCCTTTCCTCTTCCTTGCACCGTTCCAACTTTTATCGCCCGCTCTCACGAGCGGGCGCGGATTGAAACCCAACGCTGCGAACCTCAGAGGGTCGTCGGCCTATCGCCCGCTCTCACGAGCGGGCGCGGATTGAAACGCTTTAATCGTCTCAATCCTCGCGGCGGCATTTGGTATCGCCCGCTCTCACGAGCGGGCGCGGATTGAAACGTACCGATCTGTTTTGTTTGCGGACGGCACGTTAAAATCGCCCGCTCTCACGAGCGGGCGCGGATTGAAACAAGCTGATTTGCGATTTCTGGAAATTTCTCGCGATCGCCCGCTCTCACGAGCGGGCGCGGATTGAAACAAGCGTTGCTTGATCGTTGCTTGGATGAATGGGATCGCCCGCTCTCACGAGCGGGCGCGGATTGAAACAAAAGCGAAAGAGTAAAAGCGGTGTTGTCGTTGTATCGCCCGCTCTCACGAGCGGGCGCGGATTGAAACAAAAACTCTTGCATATCATAAGGCACCTCGTCGCATCGCCCGCTCTCACGAGCGGGCGCGGATTGAAACTTTTCTGCCTTCTCCAAAGCTGCTCCGAGCTTCTATCGCCCGCTCTCACGAGCGGGCGCGGATTGAAACGATAGCCCCGCGTTCCTGGAATGTCCGCCACCCTATCGCCCGCTCTCACGAGCGGGCGCGGATTGAAACATGCGGTTGCTCGCTATTCCTGCGAAACAGGAAAATCGCCCGCTCTCACGAGCGGGCGCGGATTGAAACAGCCGTCCCATCGAACCACGCCAACACCGACCGCATCGCCCGCTCTCACGAGCGGGCGCGGATTGAAACATTATCGGATTCAACGATCAGCGTGGGACCTTTATCGCCCGCTCTCACGAGCGGGCGCGGATTGAAACACGCAATTGATTCGCACTGGCCGGATTCACGCAATCGCCCGCTCTCACGAGCGGGCGCGGATTGAAACGAGTTGCACCAAGGGCAGATTGTTTTTTGGTAGAATCGCCCGCTCTCACGAGCGGGCGCGGATTGAAACAGAAAATTCAACGGCGGCTTGAGCGTCCTCGGTGGAATCGCCCGCTCTCACGAGCGGGCGCGGATTGAAACACGAGGGGGAAGAGGCGACTGTGCCGGGCAATTATATCGCCCGCTCTCACGAGCGGGCGCGGATTGAAACCTTGGATTAGTAACCCAAGGAGTTATAGAAGCGCATCGCCCGCTCTCACGAGCGGGCGCGGATTGAAACTTTTTTTAGCTTAAGGGCGTCAATTCCTCCTAAAATCGCCCGCTCTCACGAGCGGGCGCGGATTGAAACTGAGTGCCCTAAGTCGGTCGATCAATCGCCGCTATCGCCCGCTCTCACGAGCGGGCGCGGATTGAAACAGGCTGATTAGGTTACTCATCAGTACGATCCCCAGATCGCCCGCTCTCACGAGCGGGCGCGGATTGAAACACTAACGTAGAGGCTTGGTAATCCACTGACGAGATCGCCCGCTCTCACGAGCGGGCGCGGATTGAAACAGAACTAGGATTGAAGCCAGCGTTTCTAATCGGGATCGCCCGCTCTCACGAGCGGGCGCGGATTGAAACATCATCATTTCATCTTGAAACCGCATAACAAAATCGCCCGCTCTCACGAGCGGGCGCGGATTGAAACTTTCCAGTGATCTTAATCATCGTTTTTCCCTTTATCGCCCGCTCTCACGAGCGGGCGCGGATTGAAACAATCACAATCAGCAAGATCAACTTTCGCGGGGCATCGCCCGCTCTCACGAGCGGGCGCGGATTGAAACACTGACTCGCAAGTGCGGATCGGGATCGACGCGGAATCGCCCGCTCTCACGAGCGGGCGCGGATTGAAACGCAAAGATTTCGAGAGCCTGATCAAGCTCCCGATCATCGCCCGCTCTCACGAGCGGGCGCGGATTGAAACATCACAAGTGCGAACATCTAGCAGACGGTCGGAAATCGCCCGCTCTCACGAGCGGGCGCGGATTGAAACGGATTATCTGGTTTCATTTTTGCCCCCTAAACTTATCGCCCGCTCTCACGAGCGGGCGCGGATTGAAACCGCTGGTTCAGCGGTGGGGCAGGTGTCCGCTGGTTATCGCCCGCTCTCACGAGCGGGCGCGGATTGAAACGAACTGATTGTTGTGGTTGTCGTATTTGCGGTACTATCGCCCGCTCTCACGAGCGGGCGCGGATTGAAACAATCCGATTTTGGGGTTTTTCGATCTCATGCTGTATCGCCCGCTCTCACGAGCGGGCGATGATTGAAACACTCACTTTAGAAAGATCGAGTGAAGCTTTTTAGCTTCACCCGTTCTTACAAGTGGACGAGGAATTAAACTCTGAATTCTTGGACAATTCTAGCAAAAGAGAGACATCGAACGCCGGATCAATTGATCGACGTATCGTTTTACGCCAAGACACAAAACCAAATTGTCACCGTAGAGGTAAGTTTGAGTTTTTGCTTTTACGCCTGACCAAAAGCTCATAAAAACCTGACATTTATGGCATCCGAGGGGAGAAGCGGGGCAAGCGGAGCTTTAATTAGACGACGGCGAGGGATATCGGTCCGTTAAAGTTTAACGGATTTGCCAATTATTCTCGTCTGGTTACCCTTGCCGCGCTTTCGCTTTATTCTGGGCAAGTTTTTCTAAAGGTTCGATACTTGAGACGGTAGCGATTTTTCCGCACAACGGGACAACTTTTGTTTTGATGGTTTTACCGCTACCCGCAGGCTTTGGCGTTGAACTCAACCAACGCAGCCTTCTGACCGTGCAGCGACAAAGGGCTGGTTTCTGATTGAATCGAGGGATTCCGGAAACCTGCATGTGTGTTGCCTGAGTCGCAATTGACCCAAATGGATGAATGACAAGGACGCCGACAATGAAAGTAAGGACCGTTTTTTCGTGCTGTGTTGCAGCGACCATGATATTATCTGGAGCTCTCGCGGCACAATCTCCAAACTACCAAGACGACTCTCAGTGGCTGAGGGGAGCTAGGCCCGTGATAAATTTCAGCGGTGCCAGCTACGCCATGAGCGACGATGAAATCGCCGACTCCCCAACCGCTGCCCGCAAATCCAACGGGAGTTATTTCACCAGCACTCAACCCTTCGGATCAGGGTCTGGAAATGTCGGATGCGACGCGGGATGCAGCTCAGGATGCGATGCCGGCGGCTGCAGTGAAGGCTATTGCGGAGTAGGTACCTGCCGACCCGGGCTCGGTTCGCGATTGTTTGGAGGTGCAGGTGTTGGGAACTGGATTCAGCGAAGTGAGGCGGGATTTGACTGCTTCATCAGCCCAATTACAAACCCCGTGTACTTCGAAGATCCCCGTTTGATGACAGAAGCTCGCGGAATTTTCCTACAACACCGTGCACCGATCGCCGTCGGCGGCGGTGACGTGCAACTGTACGCACTCCAATTGCGTGCCCGCTTGAGTGAAAACGTAGCCTTCATTGCCACCAAAGACGGCTATATCCGATCAACAAATCCTGTGATCGGCAACGGTTGGGCTGATACGGCTGCTGGTTTGAAGTTTGCGTTGTATCGCGATGTCGCAAGGCAACGCATGGTCAGCGGTGGTTTTACTTTTGAACTGGCTTCCGGTGAAGCAGCAGCGCTGCAAGGAAACGGGTCGGGCAACTTGAATCTGTTCCTCTCAAGCGGAGCAAGAATTCTTAATGGGGTCAACTGGATTGGGGCCAGCGGAATACGTGCTCCAATGGACCGTGTCGATGAAAGTACTGTTTTCTACTCGTCTCAGCACTTGAGCAAAAACATCGGTGCGCGAACATGGCTGTTGACCGAGTTTAATTTGCAAAACTGGACTCGTGCCGGTGGTGGCGGTATTCCGGGCATCGAAGGGGGCGACCTGTTTAATTTCGGCTCGACGGGTGTCGCTGGCAATACCATCGTGACCAACGCTGTGGGTGTAAAATTCAAGCCTCGTCAAAACTCAGAACTGGGTGTTGCATTTGAATACCCGCTGACCGAGCGTCGCGACATCATTGACAACCGAATCAATGTCAACTGGATCTTGCGATACTAGGCGACGAGTAATTTGCGTCAGAATGCTTTCGAGAAATTCCAGGGGTTCGTCAATTTTGACGAGCCCCTTTTTTCGGTTGTGAGTTGGGAAAAGTCGGGTTGGCGTTTTTATGGGACTGAAGAATTAGTCATCGGTGAGGGGTTTGTCAGAGACAAGCAAATTAGGAGGATTGGGCGGGCGAGACGCCCGCGATCCCGGGATCGCGGGCGTCTCGCTCGCCTGATTCAGGCTGGTCCTAGCTGATTGCGGGCACTCCTCGTATTTTCAACGTTTACTTGTTTTTAAAACCGTGAACGGCTACCTGAGCCTTTCCAATGAGAAGGTGTCACCTTCTCGATTTTCGAAATCTCAAGAGTATACTGAGGGGCAAAGAAAGGTAGGGCAACAGCTTGAGTCATCATTCTTTACGACTAGAAGTCGTCGATTCACGGCGGACAAAAAATGATTTTTATCGAGTGAGATGCGACCTGTATCGCAACGATCCGGCTGCGGTGATTCCGCTACAAAGTATGGAGTGGTTGCAACTCGACCCGAACCGGCATCCCTTTTATCAGCACTCGCGGCGAGAAGTTTGGGTCGCCTATCAAGGAAATCGACCTGTCGGACGGATCGCTGCGATTGTGGACGACCTCAACAACGAGCATCGCCAAGAGCAAGCCGGATTCTTCGGTTTTTTTGAATCCCCCAACGAGCCGAGCGTTGCCAATCGCTTGCTGGACCAAGCTCGCGAGTGGTTACAGCGACAAGGCTGCGAGGTCATGCGGGGTCCGATGAGCCCATCGATGAAGGGTGAATTCGGCGTGTTGATTGATGGTTTTGAGCACCCTCCCTTTCTGATGATGGCTCATAACCCGCCCTACTACCATGACTTGCTGACTGGCTACGGGTTGCAAGGTATCAAACGATTCTTTGCCTACGGCAATACCCACGCTTCGGATGATGACGAGTTAATTCGTCGAACAAAAGAAATGGACAAAATTTGCGAGCGGATTTTGCAGCGGTTTCCGGAGATTTCAATCGAAACAGCCACTCATGGGAACTTGGAAACCATCTTGCGAGGCGTCAATCGCATTGGCAATGTCATCAGAAGTCAAGGCTGGGGATTTGTGCCTTTGACCGAAGCTGAACTTGACTTTAACGTCAAACAACTGCGACGGATCCTCGATCCCAAAACCATTTTTGCGGCCTTCATTGACGGTCAAATGGCTGGGTATTTGGTTTCCATTCCGAACCTCAACTGGGCCATTAAACGGTGTCGGGGATCGAAAGATTGGATGCGATTTCCACAACTGCTGTATTGGATGCGCAAGATTCCGGAGATTCGTTGTATTGCTCTTGGGGTCGATCCAGAAATTCGTGCAAAAGGGCTTTCCACTTTGTTGACTCGCCCGATGATGCACGAATGGCGAAATTTTAGTCGCTGGGAATTTGGCTGGATCGACGAGCAGAACGCTCGCTCGATCAGTTCCCTGGATCGAGCGGTTCCACTGCATCAGTACAAGACCTACCAAGTCTACGAAATGCCGCTTTGATGGCGGAATTTGCGTTCCTACTCGGCTGGGTAGAGAGCCGTCGAAAGATAACGCTCGCCGAGGTCAGGTAAAACAACCACGATTAGCTTGCCGGCGTTTTCTGGTCTTCGTGCCACCTCCAAAGCTGCCCAAGCAGCCGCACCGCAACTGATGCCGCAGAACAAACCCTCTCGAGTGGCCAATTGACGAGCGGTTTCGGCAGCATCTTCGTCGCGAACGCCGATCACTTCGTCAATGATGTCGACGTTCAAGATATCTGGAACGAATCCGGCACCGATTCCTTGGATCGTATGGCGTCCGGGTTGGATAGGCTGGCCGCTACGACGTTGTGTGATGACTGGGCTGTTGAGGGGCTCAACAGCAATGGATTTCATTTCAGGTCGGCGGGCCTTGAGAACTTCCGAGCAACCCGTGATCGTTCCGCCCGTGCCAACTCCCGAGACGAGAATATCAATCTTTCCATCGGTGTCGCGCCAGATTTCTTCGGCGGTAGTGCGGCGATGGATTTCTGGGTTGGCAGGGTTTTTGAACTGTTGGGGCATAAAATAATTTGTGTTCTCGGCGGCCAGTTCCGTAGCGCGTTTGACGGCACCGGTCATGCCTTCCGCCGCAGGGGTCAAGATAACCTCTGCCCCCAAGGCCTTCAGCAATCGGCGGCGTTCGATCGTCATGCTCTCCGGCATGCAGACCTTGAGCTTGTAACCTCTGGCAGCGCAGACATAAGCGAGAGCAATTCCTGTGTTGCCGCTCGTCGGCTCGATAATGATAGTTTCATCGTTGATTAGCCCATCCCGCTCAGCCGCGTCGATCATTGCACGACCAATGCGGTCCTTGACGCTCCACAGGGGATTCATGTTTTCGACTTTGGCAACCACTTCCGCATGGCAGCCTGCGACGACTCGTTGAAGTCGGACCATTGGGGTGTTTCCGATGCATTGTGTGATGTCCTCAAAAATTCCGGTGCGTTCTGATATGGCGGCGTTCTGGTTCACAATGGGATTCCTTGAAAATGACTTGTCGACCCTGGCCTTCCGGCGCTGCTTGAATACCCTACCCTAACAAACTCCGCCAATTTGTGCATTACCGATTTAATGACTCAACGATCGATGAATTACCTCAAAATTGCTCGGCCGACGAAGAGATTGATATCGCAGTTTTTGAGAATTGGCGTTAGAACCGATATCAACCAAGTCCGGCGTCGCGTTGATCCACGCTCCGCTAGCACTACGTTCAGGAGTCCCTTAATGGAATTCAGTGTTCATCGCCAACTCAAAGAACAATACTGCGGAGAGGGCTGTGAACTCGAAGTCCCGTTGGGTCGTTATCGGATTGATGTTGTCGACCAAGGACGATTGATTGAGATTCAGCACAGCCCCTTGGCATCGATCCGTCAGAAAATCGCCCACTTGGTCAAAGACCATCAAGTAGATATTGTCAAACCGATCGTGGCCCGTAAACAGATTGTTCGGCTACATCAACAAGGTGGCGAAGTGGCGTCTGTTCGTTGGAGTCCACAACGGCGAACGATGTTGGCGATTTTTGATGAACTGCTGCACTTTACGGAAGTTTTCCCCCATCCGAATCTACGGATCATTGCCCCGCTGATTGAGGTACAAGAAATTCGCTATCCGGGGCATGGACGGCGGCGGCGTTGGCGGGTGGATGACTTTGTTGTCGCCGATCGCCTGTTGGAGAGAGTCATTGAGACCATGGAGTTCGCAGGGTCACACGACTTGCGTCGCTTGTTGCCAAGTGATTTGCCGAAAAAGTTTGACACGGAGGCACTTGCCAATCTACTGCAAGTAAATAGAAGCGTCGGCCAGCGAATTGCCTACGTGTTGCGTCAAACGGGTGAAGCCAAACAGATCGGCAAGTCGGGCAATCGCTTGATCTACCAATTACAAAGCCGCCCGGCGCGGGTGAGACGCCGGGCTTGAGCGATGAATTGATTGGAAAATTAAACGCTCGCCTTGGCTCGCGCCTCTCGAATTCCGCGACTCAAGATGTCGCGAAGCATCGGGGAAAAATCTTCGTACTTGGCCTCGTCAGGAGCACCGGCTGCGAATTGGTAGATCGCATCGCGAGGTTTTTTGCCAAGTGCCACTAGGGTGGAGCTAACCGTCTCGTAGTCGTGGCGGCGAACCACCATGCTTGGACGCCCAGGAATACTAGGGCCTCGGGCAAAGACCTTGCTGGCTACTGCCAAGAACTTGATAGGAGAATTCAGGTTTTGCAGTGTGAGTAATCGATGCGCCATTGCAATTCGTTCATCGCGAGGATCATCGACATCCGTCGAGCCAATGATGGTCAAACCGTCCTCTAACTCGGAACTTAAAACATCGTCGCCACCTCTGACCAACCACCCACCTTCTGCATCAGCGATGATGAAATCCGCACCGAGATAATTTCCGGTTGAGAGGGCATCCATTGCCATGGACATCGCTCGTTGGGCCGAAGAGGCTTTGAGGAGTTGCCGCAACAAGATCGGTAACGATTCGGGGTGCGACGGGACGCCAAGTTTGCGGCGGTCAACCATTCCGACAATCAAACCGTTCTGATTGACGCCCAAATTCGTTCCCGTGGTATTCGGATCAACGCTGGCCAAAACCCGAGGTTTTCCCGAATGAATCGCGGGTACGGGACTGGGAGTGCCGATGGGTGCATCGTGATTATAGGCGACTAAAACCGGAGATTCCGGGACGAGATGATAGAGAATTGCCATTAGGCTCATAGTATTGTTTTCTTCCTTTTAATCGATTGATTGACGATACCGACTTCCTGTATGGATTTGGGTTTGTGCGAAACCCAACCGCTTTTGCCGTTTGCCTCTTACGGAATAAATGGGACCATGAACGCGGAAAATTCCGGTCCGGCCCCAACGACCGTCAGCAAAAGCCTCGAAGACAACAATTTACCCAAAATATCGCCGAGCGACACCCTCTTTTAGGGGGATACATTCGAAAGTGCCTGTATTTACGGGAAAACTCTGGTTTTTTTCGAATTCGCAGGGTTGAAAAATGACTAAAAATGAGACGATTGAGGGACGAAGTTGCCATGAAGAGGTATTTCCGCCAACTAAATATTCAAAAGAGGTGTAGGCACAAACTCACCCCAAACAACCCTTGGCCATTAAGAGGGACCTTTTCACTAAACCGCATTACCTCGCCCATCGAAGCGTAAAGGCTGCATTTTTCGCAAAAGGAACCATAGCGTTTTCGACGCACGTCGTCTATATTTCGGAATCGGACGTTTCTTCTTCATCAATTGCAAACAGATCAGATGGCCATTTCATTGACGGACCCTGCCAAAAATTCGAAGCGCTGTCAAACCGAAACTTTGGGAGTCAAAATCCTGGGTACCGGCTTGGGAATTCCGACCACGAGTGTTCCCAATGAAGATTTAAAAATTGAAGGCATTGATACGGAATGGATTTTTCAGCGAACCGGGATTTGTTCGCGTTATCATGCTCGGGACGACCAAGCGACAAGTGATCTTGCTTACGACGCCGCGATGGGCTGTCTTCATTCAAGCAACGTTTCCGTTGACGAAATCGATATGATTTTGGTTGCAACCATGACGGCCGACCACTACACTCCATCGACCGCCTGCATCGTCCAGGCCAAATTAGGGGCGGTTTGCGGTGCGATCGACGTGAACGCGGCCTGTTCGGGATTCATGTATGCCCTGACAATGGGAGCACAATTCGTTCACACAGGTTGTTATCGTCGAGTGTTGGTGATTGGGGCGGACAAAATGTCGATGGTGGTCGACCCGACAGACCCCAAAACCTATCCCTTGTTTGGTGACGGTGGCGCTGCGGTTTTGCTTGGCCCAGATGATCGCGATGCAGAATCTGCATCGGGAATTTTGGCTTTTCGTTTGGGCTCCGTTGGGGAGATGGGACACACCTTGATCATTCCCGCTTGTGGTTCTCGGCAGCCTGCTTCGATTTCGGCTTTGGAGGCTCGCGATCAGTTTCTCAAGATGGAAGGTCGGTCGGTGTTCAAGTGGGCAGTGCGAATGATTCCGCAAATCGTCAAAGATCTCTTAGAAGACTCCCATCTAGAACTTGATGACATCGATTTGTTCGTTTTTCATCAAGCGAATCGACGGATTTTGGACGCAGCGGTCGAGGCGTTGGGGGTGCCAACCGAACGAGTGTTCTGCAACGTTGACCGTTTTGGCAATACGTCGGCGGGCAGCATTCCGATTTGCCTTCACGAAGCCTACAGTTCTGGACTTATCAAACCTGGCGACAAGGTTTTATGTGCCGGTTTTGGGTCGGGTTTGACTTGGGGCGGATGTATATTCCGCTGGTAAAGCGACTGACAGAACATCTTTATCGCAGCTTGAAGTCGTCCTCGACGGCTTTTTCTTTGTAGAGAGGCATGTAACGATAGTAGACCTCCAGAGTCATCGCTGCCATCGCGGTGCAATAGAGCCGCCCCCCTGGTCCACCCCCGCCACCCGCACCACTAACTCCATGATCGCCCCCGGGAAAATACCAGCTACCGCGATCAGGCCCCTCTCGGTCCATGTTCTTAATAAGGTATTCACGCATTTCGACATTCCATTTGTCCCATTTTGGGCCACCATATTGCATCATGACTTGGGTGGCATAATAGTTGTAGTACATGTTCGCACCTTTGGGGTATTCCACCGATCCCAAGTAGGGGCCACGTTTTGGGTCGGAGAGAAAATCAACACCGCTAACAATGCCAGGCTGCTCGCGCCCCCAACCGAGATACATACGACAGAGGAGCCCGATGGCGGTGTTGGTTTTGTTGTTGCCGTGGACTTCACTCGGCTTGGCCAAGTATCCGAAGTGCGAGCCATATTCAATGGAGACACGGTCGAGAAATCGAGAAGCTCGATTGACTACTTCGTCATTGACTTTGATGCCCCCCATTTTGGCACTCTTCAAAGCCATAATTTGCCAACCGACAACGGAAGTGTCACCTTGTTGTTTGGGGACATATCGCCAGCCACCCTCTGAATGTTGGGCAAATTCAATGAATTTGATGGAGCCTTGGGCCGGAGCCATTAACCAAGGGTCTTGTGTCATCGCAAAGGCCTCGCAGAGCGCGATACTTACAATTCCGTGTGAATACATATCATCGGCGTTGTTCGCGCGGAAGAACGAAAAACCGTTCGGGGTATCAATGCCTCGATTCTCGACAAGAAATCGTAAACCATTGCGAACAACCTCAGCATATTTCCCCTCTTGGTGCGTGAAGCCACTTCCTAAAAATGGCAACAATGCCAGACCGGTCGCTGCTGCTCGGTGCTCTGTGTAGTTACCAGGGTTCCTTTTTGAGCGGACTCCGGGCCCGACGGAGTGATCGAAGTTCCAAGAACCGTCCTTGAGTTGATGACGGGCGAGCCATTCAAGTGCAAGTTCGACGCATTCTTCTGATTCAGCGGTCCCGCCATTTTCGCGCAGCATTTTGCGTCGTGATTCCCCCGTACGACCGCCTGTTTCCCCCATTCCACTGACGGCACCTGAAACCGCGAGCGCTCCCGTCGTGGCATCACTCATCATTTCGGTCAAGGTTTGGACTTGATCTGGGATTTCCAACTGAGTCGGCAGTATTTCCTCTAGCTTGGGAGCGTCATCAAAACTTGGAGTGTCGGGAATTTCTAAAGTTGAATCCTCCAGATCCATCCCTGAAAAATCGACTTTGATGTCATCTAGCAAATTATTGTCACTGGTTCCTGCGCTAAAACTAATCGGCGATTCATTTGGGGTTCGCAAAAACCAAACTGCGAAAGCGAGAAGCAACAATAAATGAGCCACAAAGCTAATAGACCAGCTGGGCATCAGATTGAATAAAACAAACCGTTTTCTAGCCTGTATCGCCGGGTTAACAAATTTTTCGTTTTCCTCTTCAGTTCCTTGAGTCGGTGGCAAGTGATCAACTCGTGGGGGGCTAACGACACCAGACATTGTGTTTCCTCATCTGTACTTGGCAGTTTCGGAGGGCTCCGACTTGATGGCGAAAGGCGCGGAGAAAGGACCTTAGTTTCGGTGCTATCGGCATTTTAGACCCGTGACAAGCTTTTGAGAACCGACGAATGGCTACAGATTGTCTGAATTCCGGTCGAAATATGTGGGTTTTTCCAAGGCAGAGCCGTTTTCTGCCCGGCCTGTGAAATGACCTGAACCGTCTTCGTCTGGACATTTAGGCTTGAAAAAGCGACTATGTAGGCTCGTTTTTTAACCCGCATCCATTGGCAAGAACGAGCTGAAGCGAAAGAAAATCGCTTTTCCTCGCCAAGGGCAACGGGTTAAATGATTAAAACTCCTCGCCAATTGCGGCGAGTTAAACAAACAGTTTGAGAGTACAAAACCTCTAAAATGCAGGTAATTTCACGGGTGGCTGAGTTGACTGAACTGCTGGATACTTTTCGGCGGTCAGGGAGGCGGATCGGTGTCGTGCCGACGATGGGCGCGCTGCACGAAGGGCATCTTAGCCTTGTCGATCGCGCCGCAGAGTTAACCGACCTCGTGGTCGCCACGATTTTTGTGAACCCGACTCAATTCGCGCCGACTGAAGATTTGGCGACCTACCCCCGCACATTTGCCGAAGACTGCACGATGCTCGAGAAACGCCGAGTTGACATCGTTTTCTGCCCTCAGGATACGGAGATTTATCCGCCAGGATTTTCGACTTTTGTCGAGCCGCCTGAAGTCGCTCGAAGCTGGGAAGGCCGATCGCGACCGACGCACTTTCGTGGTGTTGCGACGGTTGTGCTTAAGCTCCTGAACATGACGCGGGCCGATGTGGGGGTGTTTGGCCAAAAAGATTTTCAACAAGCGACCGTGATTCGACGAATGATGTTCGATTTGAATCACCCTTGTGAAATTGTCGTCGCCCCCATTGTGCGAGAGGCAGATGGATTGGCGATGAGTTCGCGGAATCGTTACTTGTCCCCCGAGGAACGAATTAAAGCGGCTGGAATTCGCCGCTCGCTTTTGAAAGCCCGGCGGGCGATTACCACTACCGCTTCGATAACGGGTACCGAAGTCACAAAAATCATCCGTGACGAATTGTTAATCAGCCAAATCGGTGAAATTGACTACGCCGTGGCGGTCGATCCCGATACTCTTGAACCACAGACCAAAATTCAACTACCGGTTGTGTTGTTGGTCGCGGCTCGCGTTGGCTCGACTAGGTTAATTGACAATGAATGGATAAAGGCGGACGCATGAAGCAAACGCTGTTAGTGATCCCACGCGAGTGGTTCACGAGTTGGATTCTTTGGCTATGGCTGGCCATTGCGATTGGCTGGCTCATCTGGAAGTCCCGGTCAAGTAGTTGGGCGCAAACGGCGCGAGACTATTTACCGACGTTCTTGATCGTCACCGCCATTGTCGGCTGGGTTTTGCCCGCCCTTTCGGTTCCCCAAATCAATCCGACCGATCCGCTAGGAAACATGATCCCAGGTGGGTTAGCGATTCGAGGTTATGGATTGTTTTTGATGTTAGCGATCGTTTCGTCGTTGGGTCTTGTTGTGTTGCGATGTCGCATGTTGGGGCAAAACCCAGAACCCTATTTGACCGTCTGCTTTGTGATGATCATTTCAGGATTGATCGGGGCTCGAACTCTGTACGTCGTGCAAAAATGGCCGGAGTTTGCCGACCGAGATTTCGCGACGACGTTGCGCTCGATTGTGGATATGACCAAAGGCGGCCTCGTTGTGTACGGCAGTCTGATTGGAGGTTTGCTAGGGGCGCTCGTTTATTTACGGCATGCGAAGCTTAAATTTTTGCCGACATTGGATATTTTGGCTCCAGCAATGGTCTGGGGACTTGCGATTGGCAGGATTGGGTGTCTGATGAACGGTTGTTGCTATGGGGGAGCTTGCAACGAGGATTTTCCGTTAGGCTTGCGATTTCCTGCCGGGTCGCCTCCATTCTATGAGCAATACGCCGACGGATCGCTGTTTGGGATCGATACTCGGGCTTTGCCGGACGGTTCGAAGTATCCTCGGGAAGTGCTGCATGTAAATGCAGGAAGTCTTGGTGAGCAATTCGGATTGAAAGTCGGCGAGTCCATTAGAATTCCCAACCTCATCGAGCCTGAACGCTTGCAATACATCCTCAATCATAAACTACAAGTTCCCATACCGGTTTTAATTGAAAGCCAGCAGCAGGGTGAAATTCTGCGAGAGTTTTCGGTCGCCGATTTTCCTGGGCGCTCATTGAAGGTCCATCCGACACAGGTCTATGCATCGATAAGTGCGGCGCTGATTAGCGGCTTGTTGTGGTTCTTTTATCCGTTGCGACGGTTTGATGGGCAAGTGTTGGCGATGCTGCTGATTGCCTATGCGATCAGCCGTTATTTCGAAGAAGCGATTCGCATCGACGAGAAGGGCCAACTGGGGACCAGCTTGTCGATTAGCCAATGGATAAGTTTCGGCGTATTGGCGGTAGGGGCGTGTGTTTGGATCGTCGGTCAACGCTGGAATTCTCCCCAAAAACGGCGTTAGCGCTAAACCTGGACGCATTGACGCGGTACAATAGGAACGTTCATGACTAGGGAACTTTTTCGGCCTTCAGACGTCAAAAGATGCACGAGCCCGCTCCAACCCATTCCGATTCACGACTGATCGAGGCCACACTGGCCGGTGATCGCGAGGCGTTTGGGGAGTTGGTCCACTCGTACCAAGAGCGTTTGTACAATAGTTTGATCCACCTCCTCGGCAACGAACATGAAGCCCAAGACATCACCCAAGATGCCTTTGTTCAAGCTTATCGGCGACTTTCGTCGTTCCGCAGCGAGAGTGGTTTTTACACATGGCTTTTCCGGATCGCACGAAATTTGGCGATCAGTAAGTTGCGAAGTCGTCGGCAAACATCGAGCCTTCATCAAGCGGATGGGTCGATGCGCGAAATCGAAAGCACCGACGGGGCTCCACAACAACCACTGGAAAACGACGAGACAATTTCCCAAGTGCGACGAGCGCTGGCACGACTCGACGAAGATCAACGAACGATCTTGGTCTTGCGGGAGTTCGAAGGGATGGACTACGAAGCGATTGCCGAAATGCTCGAAATTCCAGTGGGCACCGTGCGGAGCCGCTTGCACCGAGCCAGACATCAACTCAAGGATGAACTGATTGCGTTAGGAATTACTTCTCCGAATTAACCTTGAACCAACAACCAATCAAAGACGAATGACGCGAAATTTTGACGACGAATTCCTGAATGACTTTCTCGATGGCCACCTGTCGGGCAAAGATTTGGCGCGCGCTGAGCGGCTGATGCTGGAAGACGCCAACTTTCGCGAACAAGTCGATTCGTGGCGAGCGATTTCTCGACAGTGTCAGACGATGCCGAAATGTTCGCTCCCCGCTGGCTTTGCGGATTTAATCGTCAGTCGAGCGTTTGTTTCTCCGCCGCTTACCGACGCTCCCGTCAGTCAAGGCTCCACGGGGCCTTCAGCGACGAGCAAAGGAATGAATCCACCGGGCAAGAATACCATTCGCTGGTCGCCGTTGCTCTATGCAGGTGCGCTGGCGGCTTCGTTGCTGCTGGGAATTTTCTTTTTCGCTTGGAATCGAATCCCTGATCGACGTTTGACGTTGCAGGATAATCCCATGGAACAAGGCGAAATCGTCAACGGCAAACGACGTCCGATTCCATTTCAAACAGCCGAATCGACCCCTGAAGACGGGTTTTCAACTGACAACAAAGAAAATGCATTGCAGGCCGACACTCAGGCGAATATACGAAACAACAACCCTGAGTCGTTGGCCATCCGCACTGAAAAAGAATCGACAAAAGACGAACCTTCTTCCGCTGCACCAATGGCGAGCCGACCGAAACGAACCGATGAACCTAACGGCGTAACTGGAAGGTATTTGCAGTCGGACAACGAGCAAAAGTCACCCGAAATCGCACCTGGTGGAATGGCCCGTTCTAGTGAGGACGGAAGGGGAGCAGCACTTCCTAAATCTGCGATTAGTCCAGTTGAAACAGAAGATGCAGAACCCCCATCGCTGCCACTTGAGATTTTCGACTCGAAAAAAATCGCGAGCCAATACTCAGAGGTCTGGATCGTGGAAGTGGTCGGCGAAGACGGCCTAGTATTTGGAGTGGCTGATCGGTTTTCTAAAACAGATGAGGCGCCAAAGATCGCCACCGGTCGAATTTTTGGCGAGACTAAGGCTCTCGCTCTAGACCTGAACCAACAAAATTTATTCGATGTTTCAGGATCGCCAGAAGAACTTGCCAGATTAAAGGGCTCCCTCGCAGAAGCGTTTCCAAAAGCAAAACTTGAGTCGTTTGCAAATCGCTTAGGTTTGCCTGAGCCTAACCGACCTAATGCGGAAGGGCGGAAACGCGAAGAAGATTCCGCTGTCGAAGATCTCGATAAATCGAAAGGCGGTCGGCCAATAGATAATTTGCTGCATGTTGAGTTCTTAGGTTATCAATCTTTAAACCAATCACTCCTCGAACAGTTTGAACCGTTAACGTCTAACAAGCCGCTCAAACCCGAACAACAAGAAATTATACAACTCAAAAACCAATTTGGTGGCACCGGACTTGACGCTGGGGACTCTGGAGGCGGACGGTCACTCCCAGGCGACATCGCAGGCAGAGAGGCAAATGCCGATAAAGAAAAGGTCGATTCGCCGCATAAAGTTCAAGGTGAAAATCAACGTCGGATTCTGCTGATCATCAAACCCCGTTCTTAGTGCCTATCCCCAAAGGGGTCAGACCCTTTGGAGGCTAAGCGAAATTTAACGTTGTTTTGCTGCCTAGCCGGAGAGGGTCTGACCCCTTTTGGGATAGGCTCTTAATGTCTGCTCGATCTTCTATTTCGCGCTAAACCTTCTCTGATCGCAACAACACGAACTCCCAGCGGCATTTGTCAACAAGTTTCCCACACGGAAAAACCCCTCCAAAAGTCATTTTCTACCAAATGAACGATATCACCGCGAAGCCTCTTTAAATTCAATCGTAAAACGTTACCTTGTGTCTTGAACTCATTGGCAATGCCCCCTGTGATGCTCCGCATAAGTCGTTTTTCACTCCGTGAACATACGTCGCTTTTCACTCCGTGAAAAGGCGTAGCGAGATGACACTGCCTAGCGCTTCGATAAAACGATGCTCGTAGTTACTCACTGGGAGGCTGTGAAATTATCTACCGCACGTTCGAGGAATGAACGCCCACGTAGCTTTTCACTCCGTAAAAATTCTTTGAAGCTTTTCGCAATTAGACCTTTTACATGCCAGACATTCGATTTTCATTTTCAATATCCAATAACTCTCTTCCGACGATTTGAACTTTATGAGTCCCAAGAAAAAAAACGCTCCAATGAACGACGCTGACACGACAATTGCCGACGTGAAGGTTGACGCCCATGAAGAAATCAATGTTGTTGACGTCTCAGCTCCCGAGAGCATTAATGCAGATCAAATTGAAATCCCTGTCGAGCAATCGGAGTCGTTTATCGGTCAATGGAACCAGTTAGTCAGCACGACCAACTGGGACAAAGGGCAGATCATTGTGGCTTGGCGCGAAGAAATGGCGGCCCAAGATTTGACTTCATCAGCTTACTCCGACGAGTCATGGAGTCGCATGGTGGGGGGTGTATCACCGCAACATGTTGGGCGACTACGGCGAACTTTTGAACGGTTTGGCGCGGTTTACAAAACCTATGCGAACATTTTTTGGAGCCACTTCTACGCCGCCCTGGATTGGGACGATGCAGAGATGTGGCTTGAGGGCGCAGTCCAGAATCGTTGGTCGGTTTCTCAAATGAGAATGAAACGCTGGGAGGCAAACGGTGGCGATCCTGTTGCGAAACCTGCCGCTACCGAAATCGTTGCGACTGAACTTGACGAAGAACTGTCTTCACTTTCCATCACCGGTGGCAAAACAGCGACGGATGCGAAAGGGAAATTCGACGAGTACGTCCCCGGACCTCGTGACGAGCGACCGGACTTTGGCGATGATCCGATCAGCGATGAACTCGCGGACGATGGTCGTATCTCGCAAACGAAAGAAAATCGAACATCCGGCATTGCCTTATTCGCGGCCTTTGAAAACCTTCCCGACGACGTGAACGACGCCGCCGAAGATTTCAAGCTCTGCATCATCCGCCACAAAACCGACGAGTGGAGCGAGATTTCTCAGGAAAAAATGCTCGCGCTGCTCGATGCCTTGAAACAACTTGCGGCGACCGAGTAATTGAACTCGGTGCGACGCTAACTTTCGCCGCGTTTAGCCTTGTTGTATACTCAAATTTGATTTTTTGAAAACAAATTGTTGAGTTGAGGTTACAAAAGGACAGATGGCAATTAACGCACCCTTGAATCGAAAATTACGGATGGCTTTGGTCGGTGGCGGTCAAGGTTCGTTTATCGGAAGAGTCCATTCTATTGCCGCTTGTTTGGACAATCGGGCTGAGTTGGTTGCAGGAGCTCTGTCGTCGAACTCGGAGCGAGCAAAAGCTTCTGCGGCCGACTATGACATTCGTCCCGAGCGGGCCTATGGTTCTTATCAAGAATTACTGGCCGCCGAGTCGCAACTCCCCGCCGACCAGCGGATCGATTTCGTGACGATTGCGACCCCCAATCACACGCATTTCGAAATCGCTTTGGCTGCGGTCAAGGCTGGCTTCCATGTGCTGTGCGACAAACCGATGACGTTTGACTTGCAACAAGCCGAACAACTTGGCCAGGCAGTCAACGCCTCCAACGTCATTTTTGCCGTAACCCACAACTACACCGGCTATCCCTTGGTGCGGCAGGCGCGCGAGATGATCCTGAACGGTGAACTTGGGGAAATCCAAGCGACACGAGCGTTCTACATCCAAGGCTGGTTGCGAACTCGTTTAGAAGCGAGCGACCAAAAGCAAGCGGCTTGGCGAACCGATCCACAGCGCAGCGGTGCTGCGGGATGTTTCGGCGACATCGCCACACACGCTTACAACTTGACAAGGTACATGACTGGCCTACTTCCCGACCAGATCAGTTGTCAGTTGAGAACGTTTGAAGAGGGTCGCTTGCTGGACGATTACGGGACCGCGATGATCAAGTGGAATAATGGCGGACTAGGAACCGTGACCGCTTCGCAAATCAGCCACGGTCGCGAAAACGATTTGTTTATCGAAATCGATGGCACGAAAGGTTCGCTGGTTTGGCGACAAGAGAATCCCAACGAAATGATCGTGCGGTCCAACGGCCAACCTCACCAAATTTATACCCGCGATCCGAACGCCCCGTTTATGAACGAATCAGGACGGGCTGCCTGTCGACTCCCCAGCGGCCATCCGGAGGCGTTTTTTGAAGCCTTTGCCAACGTCTACCGGGCCGCATTCGACGATGTATGCCGACTCTCTGCGGGGGAAAAAGTTGACCGTTTGAACTCGACTTATCCGAATGTTCTCGACGGGATCGACGGAATGCACTTTATTCAACAGTCGGTGGCAAGCAGCCAGCAAAATGGGGCTTGGCTAACGTTGGCACACTCGCAAGCGCGTAAATAACGAGTTGATTTTCGTGTTGTCCCTGTCGTTAACCTGCGGAAAACTTGGTTGGGAAATGAGGCTTTACGATTCGGATGTCGGAATTGGTGCACCCCCAGATTCCGGCAAAAAAGGCTCGGATAGCCTGACACCCCACTGATTGATTCTTTCCGTCAATCCAGGCAAAATAGTAGAAGGTTGCGAACGAGGGTTCGCCAAGTCGTCTCGCTTCAATATCATCGGATGCCACATGCTCAGTCTTCAAATCGCTGTCCTTGCTCAAAACCAAGCGGATGCTGCCGACATTTGGCGAATCGTCACGATTGCCGGGATTCTGGCCGGTTTGTTTTTTGTCATTGTAGTTCTGGGGATCTTCGCATCCTATTTCCGGTGGTGGATTCAATCGTTTTTGACGGGGGCCGGAGTCTCGATTTTTGACTTGGTAGGAATGACTTTTCGTAAAGTCAAACCGGGCGTGATTGTGCCTTGCAAAATCATGGCTGTCCAAGCTGGTTTGAACGACCCTGAGATGACGACGAAAGCCCTTGAGGCTCACTACATGGCAGGAGGAAATGTTCCGCTTGTCGTGCGATCGCTGATTGCAGCCAACAAGGCCAAAACGATTCGCTTGAGTTTCCGCGAAGCGACTGCGATTGATCTCGCCGGTCGTGATGTTCTGAAGGCGGTGCAAACCAGCGTCTACCCTCAAGTCATCGATTGCCCGCCAAGGGGATCGGGGCCCAAGTCACTCGATGCCGTGGCGAAAGATGGAATTCAACTTAAAGTCAAGGCTCGCGTTACGGTTCGTTCGAACTTGCAACAACTGATCGGTGGTGCAACGGAAGAAACCATCATCGCCCGTGTCGGCGAAGGGATCGTGAGTGCGATTGGCTCAGCACAAGATCACAAGGCGGTGTTGGCCAACCCTGACATGATTTCGAAGGCCGTGTTGGCCCGGCGACTCGACTCTCAAACCGCGTTTGAAATCGTCTCCATCGACATCGCCGATATTGACGTCGGCGAAAACATTGGTGCGCGATTGAAGGCCGACCAAGCGGAGGCCGACACCCGCGTTGCACGAGCCCGGGCCGAAGGCCGCCGCGCAATGGCGGTTGCCCAAGAACGCGAAAAAGAAGCCTCCATTCAAGAAAGTCGTGCGAAATTGGTCGACGCTGAAGCCGAAGTTCCTCGTGCGATCGCCGAAAGTTTTCGTTCCGGAAAACTTGGGGTTCTCGATTACTACAAATTGCGCAACATTGATGCCGATACCAGTATGCGGAAGTCAGTCGCTGATGCCAGTTCCCCCAGCAACGACTCTCCCGTAGCCGGTGCGTAAGCTATTTTCCCTGTCGCAATGCTCGATACAGGTTCAGCGAACTTTAAAAACGCATTCGGTGGCTGGAGTATTTGGGAACTCAAATTAGTCGTCTTAGTTTCGTGAAAAGCTAATTTTTAAAAAGGTTGACCTCTTCCCATGGCACGCGATATTGAAGAGTTTCTCCGCAAGGCTGCCGAGCGTCGGAACAAGGCCGGTAATCAACCGCCGCCTCAAGCTGCAGGCAAACCACCCGCGCCACCTCCCCCACCGCGGACCCTCGTTTCGGAAGTAGTTGACGTCGATGAAATTGAAGTCGTCGGTGGTGATCGAATCGCGAATCGTCATATCGACACGTCGCGAATTGCTCAACACGCTGCTCAATTGGGTGGCGAAGTAAGCCTAGCCGACGACAAAATTGAAGCGCGCCTGCATGAGAAGTTTGATCACGATGTCGGTCGTCTCAAGAAAGAGTCGCAAACTGGAGCCAAACAAAGCACGGGAGGCAGCGAATTGTTGCGGCTGTTGCAAACCCCCAAAACGATCCGCCAAGCCATCATTGTGGCCGAAATACTCAAACGTCCGGAATTTTAATCGATCGCTGTCCGGTCACGAGCAATGAGCGAATTTTTTAGGCCCTAATTTTGGAATTAAACAACAGAAGAGGGCCCTATGAACTGGACGATTTCTCCTGCAATTTCTCGTATCGCTTGGATCGGAACGGGAGTCATGGGGACCAGCATGTGCCGCCATTTACTCCAGGCCGGCTACCGCGTCACGGTTTTTTCTCGCACGCGTTGCAAGGCCCAGACTTTGGAAGAAGCTGGGGCGATATGGGCTGATTCTCCTGCTGCCGCTGCCGCCAACGCCGACGTCGTTTTTTCGATCGTCGGTTACCCTGCCGATGTTGCCGACGTCCATTTAGGTTCGATGGGAACGCTTTCAACCACCCGTTCTGGCACGATTCTGGTTGACATGACCACGAGTAGCCCCGCACTTGCCAATCAATTGGCCGAGGAAGCGTCCAAACGCAACACAATATTTTTGGATGCCCCCGTGTCGGGTGGCGACATCGGAGCGCGGAATGCCACTCTCTCGATCATGGTAGGCGGGGAACGCAACGCATTCGAGGCGCTGCACCCCATCTGGTCCGTGCTCGGAAAGACCATCGTTCATCAAGGCCCACCAGGAGCTGGGCAACACACAAAAATGACGAACCAAATTTTGATCGCCACCAATATGATCGGAGTTTGTGAGTCGCTGCTGTACGCTTATCGCGCGGGACTCGATCTGGAAACCGTTTTGAAATCAGTGGCCAGTGGTGCTGCCGGAAGCTGGTCGTTGTCCAACCTCGGACCTCGGATTATCCAGAAACAATTCGACCCCGGTTTTTTCGTCGATCATTTCGTGAAAGACATGGGGATCGCTTTGGACGAGGCCAATCGGATGCGACTTGCGTTGCCGGGACTCGCTCTCGCTAAACAACTGTACGTCGCGTTGCAAGCCCAAGGGGGCGGTCACCTCGGCACCCATGCCCTACAACTCGCCTTGGCGAAACTATCTGGGATCGAATGGGGTGATTGACCGATTTTTCGAATGCGACGAAGCTCGATTGACATGGCTTCTGAACCTCCAAATATGCCAAACTTCTAGGCCAAGTGTTCGTTACATCTGAATGCGGTTTGCTGGTACACTTAAGTGAATTCTCTAGAGCGACCCATTGATGAACCCAAACAGTATCCGACCTGATTTTCCGATTCTTGATCAAACGATTCACGGAAAATTTCCATTAGTCTATTTGGACAATGCTGCTTCAACGCAACGTCCGACCGCCGTGATCGAGGCGATGTCCACCTGTTATCGGCGTGATTACGCTAACGTTCATCGAGGGATTCACGAATTGAGTGAGCGATCATCGGCTCTTTACGAATCTGCAAGGCAAACGCTAGCTGATTTTGTTGGCGTCAACGATCCAACCGAAATCATTTTCACCAGCGGCACTACGGCTGCGTTAAATTTGGTAGCTCATTCTTGGAGTGCTGCTCATCTCCGTGAAGGGGATGAGATTTTGTTGACGATCCTCGAACATCATTCCAACATCGTGCCCTGGCAACAAGCAGCGACTCGGCATGGAGCGCGGGTGTTGTTTTCGCCACTTCGAGACGACGGATCGTTCGACCTTGAAGCATGGAAGTCTTCTTTCACTTCAAAAACCAAAATTGTCAGCTTTGCAGCAGTGTCAAACGTCATGGGCTACCGTTTGCCGCTTGAGGCGATGATTGAATTTGCGAAATCGCGTGGGGCGGTCGTGTGCCTGGATGCGGCTCAATCGGTGCCCCATGAAATCACAAATTTCGTGGAACTTGGAGTTGATTTCGCGGCTTTCAGTGGCCACAAGATGCTCGGCCCGTCGGGGGTTGGCGTGTTGTTCGGACGAAGAGAACTCTTAGAATCGATTCCGCCTTTTTTAGGTGGCGGGAGCATGATCAGCCAAGTCACCACCAGCGGTTTCGAGCCTGGCGAGCTTCCAGCGAAATTCGAGGCAGGTACGCCACCGATCGTCGAAGCGATTGGACTGGCCGCCGCCGCTGACTACCTCAACCAAATCGGACTCAACGAAATCGCTCGCCATGAAAAACAACTGGGACATCAAGCCCGCGAATTGCTGGGCAAAATTCCAGGCGTCAAGTTCCTGAATAATTCTAAAGAGTCGACCAGTGGGATTGTGAGCTTCCATGTCCCTGGCGTTTCGGCTCAAGACATCGCCTTCTTATTGGATCGCAAGGGAATCGCGGTGCGGGCCGGGCACCACTGCACGATGCCTCTCCATGAGTTTTTGAAAATTCCTGCTAGCCTCCGCGCGAGTTTTTACCTTTACAATACGGCAGAAGAAGTCGAAACTTTCGCCACCCGCCTCGATGAAATCGTCCGCCGATTGGCGGCGTAACTTCCCTACCGTCACATCTTCTAAAAAATAGATCCTGACAAAAACCTTGAACGTGGTGAAGACGTGGCTTGTACGTGGCCGTTCACTCCTTGAACGTGCCCACCGTACGATCGGGGTAGGGAGAGTCAACTGACTCCCCCTCCCGCCGAACCGTACGTGCGGTTTTCCCGCATACGGCTCTCCACTTGGTAGTTCTCGATAGTTTGGACGAACTGAGCATGAGCCTGCACCAGGCTGTAGAGCCCAAGCTCAGAGAAGTAGCGGTTTGGCCAGCGGCATGTACGAGGTTGTCGGTCGGGATTGGTGCGGTGGCGTTTCAGAAGGATTCGTCGCAGACGACTGCGGAGCCAACTGTCATAGTCACCGTAGACATTCCAGAAACAATGGCGAAAGTAGTGAAACCAGCCGCGCATCATCTGATTCAATTGCTTGACGATATCCTCAAGCGAATCGCCAGATGTGCGTGGAGTTAACTCGCGGACACGATCCATGAATTTCTGTTGGCTTTTGGCTCGCGGAAACCGGAACCGGCCCCGAAATACATAACCCAGAAATGCAAAGCTTTGGTCGCGACTATCGACAATCTGGGTCTTGTCCGGATGCAGGGTCAAGCCTGCTTCGCGAACCCATTGCTGGACGACTGCCAAAGCTTGTTCCGCTTCAGCTTGCGTCTTGCAGAGGATCACGAAGTCATCCGCATAGCGTACCATCTCATAGCCCTGTTCGGCCATGTGATGATCCAGCGGATTGAGATACAGGTTGGATAGCATCGGGGAGAGAACCGCGCCTTGCGGGACGCCCGTTTCCGGTGTCCAGCGGCTCAGTTCTGAAACCACTTCTTGATCGAGGTACATCTTGATCAGTCGCAGGACTGCATGATCCGAAACTTTCTGCTTCACCAACGCGAGCAGTCGGTCTTTGGGGATCGTATCGAAGTAGCCTTTCAAGTCGGCATCTACCACGAAGACGTTGCCCTCTTCGAGTAATTGCTCGACGCAACGAAGTGCGCCATGACAGCCTCTGCCTCGGCGGAAGCCAAAGCTGCGAGGATGAAAGGTGTGATCAAAGATCGGTTCCAAGACATCCAGTAACGCGGTTTGAACCACTCGGTCGCGAACGGTAGGAATACCCAACGGGCGGGTTTCCTTCGTTCCCGGCTTGGGAATCTCCACCCGGCGTACAGGCTGCGGCCGATAGGTTCCGGCTTTCAGTTCCTGTTGCAGTTTGGTGATCTCGGCCAGAAGTTCGTCGTCGAGTTGTTCTACCGTTTGTCGGTCTACTCCAGCGGCTCCTTGATTGGTAATGACCTTCGAGGCCGCCCATCTCAAGTTTCGCTCACTGAAGACTTTATCGTACAGCGTGTGCCATTTGCCTCCTCTCACTTTGTTTGCCAAAAGTGTCTTCAACATGCTTTCTGTCCAAACCATCGACGATGCCCATTGGTCAATGCTCAATGGTTCCGTAGCCGGAGTAGCCCCGAAAGGCACTGTGACTTGCGACGGTTTAAGGTCTTTGGATTGTTTGGTCATACTTGCATCTACCTTGCTGCCGCCCTTGGCTCCACCGCGTTTTGCTGCACGGCTTCACGGCTACTATGGCGGCTCTGACTGCTGTTCCTGGTGCTTATCTTCTCGCTACATTGACGATCAGTCTTTTCGATACCAAGCTGCCTGTTCGTCGCACAGCTTGACCTGGAGTTGGTCGCCCAGTATCTCCGGCTGGGATTGATCACGAGAATCGACCCTGGCCAAGAACAGCTCTCCCTTCTTATCGCGTTTAACCTTCCTTCCATTCCGCACTCAACCACCGCATTGCCATTTCCAAACTTCAGCATCAGCGCGTTACTGCACCCAAAGTTCGTTCGCTGTGTCTATCCTGCGGAAAAGTCGATACAAAGGACTACAGGACGGTTCGTCGCACAGCGAAGGGTTCGGACTTTGCCAGCTTCCTCCCCGACAGGCTTGGCCGAATCAGTTTCACTTTCGTTACGGACTGGAATTTCTCCTCAGGTTGCTCCTCACCCTCCCTCGCGGGAACGCAATTACCACTTTCGAATACAGGGCGGTAACGTTACCCTGGTCAGGACTTTCACCCGACTGATTAAACGCCTTCAAAGGCGCACTGGCCGTTCACTCCGTGAACGTGCCCATCCGCTCGTTCACGGAGTGAACGGCTACGTAACCCTCACGGCATTTACACTGCCGGTTTTTGACCGACAAAGATGTAGTACGGAGTCTTGATGAACGGAACGTACGGGAGGCGGGTCATGTGTTCGCCAAGATAAACTGTTTCCAATTGTCGGCGCAAGTAGGGAAGATGATCAGGGCTGGGGAACACGTTGTCGGTCGCGAACCAATTGGGCCACAAACCTCGGCAAAAAGTTCCATGTTTTTTCAAACCGGATTCGGGAAACTTCCGCGAAATATAGAAATCAACCACCCCTAGATAACCGCCGGGGCGGAGCATGGCCACCGCGTTATCAATCGCTGCAAACCAATCGGGGATCATCGTCAAAGAATACGAAAAAGTAACCACATCGGCCTGCCCCTCTTCAGGACGGAACTTGGTGGCGTCGGCTTCAGTTGGGACAGCATTTGTCCAACCTCGCTTTTCAAATCGATCGGCGGCAACTTTTAACAATGAGGCTGATAGGTCAACGAGGTAGATTTTCTTCAACAGGTCAATCGAGTCCCCAAAGTTCTCGATATTCGCTCCGGTGCCACCCCCCATATCAACCCACACGCCATCTTGAGGGCGCGGTAATCGCTCCCACAATTCCTCGCGCCCCTTGAGTAGCCGTTTGCGAAAGTCGTCATACGATTGAGCTTGCCCACCGTAGAAGCTCTCCAGTCTCTCGGCGTGGCTCGATCCACGCACTGGTTTGACCAGCATGTGGTAAAGAATCTTCATGTCAGAAAAAAAAGCCATCTTAGGTACCCGCTGACGCGGTCTAGTCGTTGAATTGAGCGATAAAGAAGCTGCCGTAGGTATGCACGCGATCCTTGGGATGTAGCTCGGCTGCCAACTCAGGATTGTAAGTCAGCAGGCTGTTGACTTTCACACGCTGCTCATTTTTAGTGACATGGACTTGGTCGATGAAATCGGTATTGAATCCCCCGCTGCGCCAAATCAAACGAGCCTGGGGGGAAGCTTTGTCAACGATCGCTTGCCATTCGGCCTCGAGCAATGGGAAAAAATGATCGCTGAGCCAATCCATATGATCGAGCAGGATGAACTTGGAAATTTTCCAAGGGTGTTTTTCCAGAAAACCTTGGACTGAATCAGTGTGGGTCGAAACACGATCAACGATCCCCCCCTTAAGTTTCTCGAAGTTTTCAGGCTCCAAATAGGTCGGGCAGCAGTCCCGCGTGTACTGCCCGTTCATGTACAGACGCCAAAAATAGTTGTCCTTCATCGGCAACCGGACCATGACCCCTTCGAGGCACTCTTGGATGTAGCGAACCAAATCGCCATCATAAGTCGCCTCGATCTGACGGCGTTGGGCTCGCGGGACACCCAACATCGCCATCGTCGTGTCGCGATTGAGCGTGAACTTCACGAGGTTCGACCAGAATTTGTCTCGGAGTTTCGAGTTGTAGATTTCGGCTTGTTCTTCCACCGTGTCGGCGTTGAGGATTTGATCCAGATAAGGTCGCACTCGAATTACCTTGTCCGTGTAAATTTTCATCATTCGAGCAAACGTTCCCGACGTGCCGCGAAAATAAAAGGTCCGTCTGCGGTTGTCGAACCATTTAATTTTTCGATCCCAGAATTGGCGTGACCAATCGTCGAGATGGTTACGAAGTTTATCAGCGTAGATTTTTCGCACACCCGGCAAGCGTCCATCGCCAAACATTTTGAAAAACGTGTCGTAATCGAGGGCGCGAATTCCGGCCTTCTTGAGTTCCAGCAACGCATTCTGGCGTGGATTCATATCGACGGCATACACACGTTCGACGCCGGCCAAGGCGTAATCCAAAGCATTACAGCCTGCCGAGGTGATGACCAACACATGGTCGCGCGGGCCAAAATCCAAGGCCACACGGTCGAGTCGCGGGTCTTCCCAACAGGTGTTGTAGACCAAATTATTGCGGTGAACCGTGTTGAAAATCCGGCGACTAAACCAATCAAATACAGCCATCGAGCCTGCGTCTCATGTTGGAAAGTTATCGAGTCCGCTCACCCAGCGAACCGTCCCCAAAGTTCGGTTGCCAGCGGAAGCCCCGATTTTAGCAGGGCGATGCATTTCCTGCGACACGGGCACACCAGGGTGTTAAAAATCGCAGCCCGATGCGTTAGCCAGGAAA
Organism: Pirellulaceae bacterium; assembly: GCA_019636375.1. Lineage (GTDB taxonomy): Bacteria > Planctomycetota > Planctomycetia > Pirellulales > Pirellulaceae > BJ22. The sequence continues at coordinate 671,452 of JAHBXS010000002.1, forward strand.
ATCAACAGGTCCCTCACTAACGTTTTTCCTCACTAACGTTCAGGTTGGGTTTAATCCGTGAGCGTTCGGCAAAGGCGTTTTAGATCGGCTCGGTAAAGCCCCCTGGGGTTACGAAGGCCGGGTTCACTCGACATACGCATCTTTCATTCGGTAGATGGCCCATATTTCCCCGTCTGGTCCAAGATATTCCCTGAAATAGAAGGTCCCTCTCAAGGTTACAGGGCGAAGCGTGTATTCCGTCTCCTGGCCGTCAGCAAGTTGCACCATGATACAGTCGTACAACGCGGCACCGGGACCAAAGCAGCATTCTTGGTTGTCGCGAACGAAGACAAATTTGGTTAAACCGGACTGCTTGAAACTAGGGCGGATAAAACCGCGAATCCGCATTGTCTGACCTTCGTAGCCACGAATTTTGTCGGTCAACATCTCGTCCGAGAATTGTCCCCCGATTTCCATATCGAACTTGATGTCGTCGAAGGTGCATTCGTTGACTTTTTGCGTCCGCTTTTCTTGCGCGAACGAAAGAGCAGACTCCCCCGCCAGCCCAATCGCGACGAGTACACCGATGCACAACCACCGCCAACTAGCGGACTTCGGTGCATTCAATTTCATAGATAATGTGTGGGACGTCTTTTTCATCTATCGCTTTGGGATTCTTGTTCAGTTTAAACGTTCCCATAATGGTGCGGTACCTGAAATCATAATCGACCGTTTGGTCGCTGAGAATAGTAATCCCGATGACTTCCGAAATTTTTGGGTTCCCACCAAAGCAACAATCCCCAAAATCGCCCGTCAAAACAAATTTTTTCAGATTCCGACTTTCATTCCCCGGTCGGACGTAGCCTTTGATGAAAACTTGTTGACCATCCAATTCTTCTGCCCGCTCTGTAAACAGTAGATTACTTCGCGAACTGGGTTTAAGCTCATAGAACCGTACGCGGCTGAATCCCTCTGGAACTTCGGTGACATACACGAAAGAGTGCCACCCAACCGACGAGGCGAAAACCAATCCACCCAACAAGATTCCTAACCATGCCGCCTTTTTCCCAACCAATTCATCGGGATAACGCCGAATGCTGCTGAGACCCATGAAGCCGAAACAGATGGCTAAAAATGGCAGAATAACAAACAAAGGTGCCCAATAGGCAACCAAACCCAAAACCGCCAAAGCCACACTCGTGACGGCGGCACGACTGACGGTCCGATAGCCTTCCTCTTCCCAGTCATCATGCTCTTCTCGAGGGATGTCAAACGGGTCGGCCTTAAGTTTTCGTTCGTCGTCGATTTGAGAATCTGTCAATGTGCTCATGGTGGGATTATTCTCGTTTCGGATGGGCCTTGGAGTTGAAACCAAGTATTACCCCAAAAATCAAAAAATCAACCTTTCAAACCACCCACTGATCACCGACCAGATCAACAAAAACACGCCAATACTGACGATCATAGGGAGTGTGAGGACCACGACCCCCAACCGAAAACTTCCAGCTGCCGGAGCGTCAGATTCATCACGGACAGTCACCGGTGGGCTGGGGTCATCGGTAGATGCTACCGGTCGCCCCACAGGAATTTCTACGTTTTCTACTGGACTTGGTTCGCCAGTGAGGACCGTAAAGGTCTGTGTTTCTTCGGCGTCAGCGGGAGGGTCGGCTTGAGTAGAAGGACCAGAACCGGCAATATCAGAAAATACGGGGGTTTTGAGAGCAGTAACTTGTTCAGATTCTTGATTCAAAGAGCCTAATACGGCCGAGTCTGGCTCTGACGGCAGTTTAGGCTTAGAAGGCGACTCTTCCTCGGAATCGCCAAAATCGAAATCACTTAAAAACTTAGCCCGCTTGATCACCTCTGGAGCGCGCTCTTCAATTTCACTTAGATGTTTCTTCGCCTCCGGTGTCGGGCAGGCTTGCAGAAACTGCACAACCATTACTTTTTGAAAGTTCGTATCCAAGTCATCGAATAAACGAGCAACCCGATCCGCAGCACCCCAGTCTTCCAACCGTGACAAATCCGGAAGCACGGCATCTGCAATTGCCGGCCGCTCTAAAAACATTCGCAGCGATTTGATAACGCGATCTTTCGACAGGACTTTCACATCCATCGCGTGAAACGTTAGTGCGGCCTTGACCGACAACAATTGCAAATCGTCCGATTCTTCGGGCAACAACAGACATTCGTCGATCACATCCATTCCTGGGTTGCCTACGAGCGTCAAGTACGACGCGACTAACGCATCTAAACCCGCTTGCTGCTCTCGATCACCGCTCCGTATGAGTCGCTCGAGTTCTTGAGCATCTTCTGCAGTCCCACACACTCCGAGCATCGTGAAATACAAGCGACGTCGATTGATCGGGACATCTGGATTTGCAATCCACTCCATGAGCGTCTTGCGATCGATTCGATCTTTGAGTTCGATTAAATCTTCGTATTTGCATCTCGCAAATTCATCGTAGGCATCGTAGGTCAAAACGTCATCTTCATGCTCTAGATACGGCAGGAAAAATGCCAATCTTTCAGCCCCTTCGCGAGGAAGTTTTTCCAACTTCCCAATGTAATCAACCAAATTTTGATTTGCCCGTAGAGGAGTCGACCAAACCGTATCGGGCGGGTCCACACCCATCACCAAAAACAGTTGCCCAACATCATACTTGCCAACCAGCAGGGCCTTGAATCGCATTCCCACTTCTACAAACTCTTGCCCCTTTTGAATGGAGGCAATTTCAAGTTCAGCTTTTGGTAGGAAAATATCGTCGTCCTCAATCTCCGGGGCTGGTTTCACCAACTTGGCAAACACGACGATCTGATTGGTCTCGATGTTTTCAGTAAAAGTCGCCGCCACGGCAGAACAAAACGGACAGGCCATCATCGAGCAGGCATGCGTGTCGCGCTCCGCAAACGAGGATCCCCCCGCTTGACCTGCAAAGAGGGCAAACAGCAAAAACATTAGGATGGAAAATTTACGATTCATAAACCGTGGTTCTTTTTTCTTCGTGTTCCGTCGGCAAAAAAATCTCATCCGCCGCAATCGCGGTCGCCGCAAATTCGGATGACATCCGCTTGCCGCCTATCCGTTACTGGTCTCGCCGCAAAATGGTTCGCCGGATGCCTTTAATCTAGCCTGTTTTTTCGAATAACTCAAAGGTTGCTATCTGAATTGGTTTCGAAACTGCCTGCAGTTATTTGCCTAACGACTTCGCCACGTCCGTTCGATAGGCCGAAATGGCTGGATAAACCCCCACAAGGACTGCTAAAATTATTAACCCCGGGATCAACAAAAGTTCTGGTGACATCTGGAATTTGACGATTTTAGCGGCAAAATCAGAGCTTCCCAAAACCGGCGACAAGACTGCAAACACAGGCTCTGCCGGTGCGAAATCCCAAAAACTGACCGGCACTCCCGTTTGTCGCTCAACAATCGGACTGAGCGCGACATTTAGCGTCCTGCCACCCAGCCAACCCAGCATCCCTCCCGCCATTGCCAACATCACGGCCTCCGTCAACATGATCATCATCACATGCGAACGCCTGGCCCCCAAGGCTCGCATGACGGCAATCTCATGCTGCCGTTGATTCATCGAGTTGTAAATCCCGACCAAAATACTGAGTCCCGATACAACACAAATTAACGTCGTGAGCGCCAGCAAAATCCATTTGGCCGGTTCCACGAAATACACAAACAGTCGCATTACTTCTTGAACCGGATTCACACACTGAGCTGACGTTTGGGCCTGCAACGGACGAAACCGCGACCAGTTTAGCGTGCTGGAAAGATTTCCTTGCTCGATCGGTTGTTGCAAATATTGGGCCGCCAACCCATAACCCTCTTCGTCAAATACACTGACAAGCAACGCCGTCAATTCCCGCTGCTCGACCGGCAAGCGAACCGTTGATAATTCTTCATCAGTCAAATCCGAATCAGGCTTGACATCTTCCTTCGCCAACGCGCGGGCCTCATCGCGATCACGCCGCAGATTGATTCCTGACGATTCCACGACCGGTTTCACATGGTCGTTGATCAGATAGAAGCCTTCCATATTGACGAAGACCACTCGATCGTTGGGAGTTCCCGTCGGCTCCAAAATTCCCAAGACCGTAAATAGTTGGTCGTGGAGATGCGAGCCTCCTTCACCGGGAATCCCATGCGTCACCTTGATCTGGTCCCCGACTTTTTTGCCCGACATTTTGGCGGCCAACGAACCCATGACGCAGCCGAAGTAGCCTGCTTCCGCATCCTCATTGTCGAAAAAACGTCCACTCGCTAATTCAAATTTCTTGCCCTGTCCCAAGGTCAATTTGTCGAAGTAATCCCGATTGGTCGCGCAGACTTTGAAGTAGGCTTCTGAATTCTCGATTTGATAAGTATCCCCCAGCAATATCGGGATCGCGAAATTGACATAGTTCGAAAACAACCCCCGCTCGTCGAGCTGCATGAAATCGTTTTGATGCCGAATCAAAAAGTCTCCCGCCAACCCCTCAGCTATCGCTCCCCAACCGCCACCGCCAGGCGCGACACTCACCGAGTCGAGAGCCTCCAAAGCACGCAGTTGTTCAATGTTCGCGCGATAGGCAATCGAATTCCGAAATTCTTCGCTGCGCGTTTGTTTGTCACAAAACGCCAAGTAATATTCGTAAGGAATCGTTTCAACCGCGCGACCTAAAAAGAACACAGAACTGAGCGTCAGTTGCGTACCGCCACCGCGAGCTCCCACGATCAAGTCGTAGCCAAAACTCGAATTGCTCTTAAACGAGCGACTCACCAAGCCGTTGATCGATAATACCGAGACGACCATCATGACCCCCAGGGCCATCGAGATGACGGTCAGAAGGGATCCCAGGCCGCGATGTTGAATACTCCGCCACGCGATTTTCCATAAACTCATGCTACACCTCGCGCTGCCGCTACGACTCGATTGATTTCATCCAGGCGATCCACTCGTTCGAATTGATCCGCCACGTTCATGGCATGGGTCACCAGCAACAACGCCACCCCCTCCTGCCGACAATTTTCACGAATAAGGTCGATCACCGCCTGCTGATTGGCCGGGTCGACATTGGCCGTCGGTTCGTCGGCCAGTAGCACCTTGGGGCGATTGGCCAGCGCCCGGGCCACCGCCACCCGTTGCTGTTCTCCGACCGACATCGTCTTCGGGCGACTCGACAAGCGATGCCCCAGTCCGACTCGCTGCAACAAATCGCGAGCTCTAGCGGATGAGGCTCGCCCAGACGAAAATGCCATTCCCAACATCACGTTTTCGAGAGCCGAAAACGCTGGCAGCAAATTAAACGTCTGAAATACATAACCCAACTTGTTAGCCCGCAGCCGATCCCGCGTGGCTTCGGAAAAACGGGTAATCTCCACCCCGTCGATCTTCACCGATCCCGACGTCGGACGAGTGATCCCTGCGATAATGTGGAGCAACGTGGTCTTCCCGCATCCACTGGGTCCGATCAGCACCGCTTGTTCACCCGTCGCCAAGGCATATTCGGCAAGGTCCAAAATCGGGGTCTTGGTGCCGTCTGGCTGCACAAAGGCCTTTTTGACGTTCTTAAGTTCCAGCATTACCATTCGCATTCAATAAGAGGAAACCCATTCCAATAGGTATCCTACGATATTTTCAAACGAAGGGTTTCACAACACCCCTTGAAAAAACCAGTCTTACAGCAGTTTCGAGGCAAGATCGGCCAATTCGGAACGCTCCCCTTTTTCCAAGCTGATATGAGCGTATAGCGGCTGACCAACCATCCGGTTAATGAGATGCGACAGACCATTCGAAAGCTTGTCCAAATACGGATGGTCTATTTGCTGAATGTCCCCCGTCAAAACAATCTTCGTCCCTTCCCCAGCCCGAGTAATCACCGTTTTGACCTCGTGAGGCGTCAAATTTTGTGCCTCATCCACAATCAGGAACGTCTTATGGATACTTCGCCCGCGGATGTAGGACAAAGGCGTGATGACCAATTGCTCGTTGTCGAGCATTTCTTGAATTTCCCGGGCTCCTGAGTCCTTGTCTCGATACTGATTGCGAATGACACTCAAGTTGTCGAATAGCGGCTGCATGTAGGGCGCCAACTTGTCCTGGATATCGCCAGGCAAAAATCCCAAATCGCGATTACTTAGGGGCACAATCGGACGTGCCAACAAAATTTGCTGATACCGCGAGCGTTGCTCCAGCGCCGCTGCGAGAGCCAACAACGTCTTCCCGGTCCCAGCTTGTCCGGCAATCGTGACTAGCGTGATCCGTTCGTCGAGCAACGCTCGCAACGCAAAATATTGCTCAGCGTTTTTTGGTTGAATCCCAAAAGCGACTCGCTTGTCGACTCGGTGAAAGGTCCGTTCGTTTGCCGAGTAAGTCAACAACGATGAGCGCGAACCGTTGCGAAACACAAAATTTTCGTTGGCAATTGGCTCAGAAATTTTCGTGACTTGAGTTGCCGGTACGATCCCTTTGCCTTCGAAGAACTGTGCAATTTCTTCGCAACTCACTCCTTCAACCAGCCGCTTGCCGGTGTAAAGCTGATCGACGCTCGCAAGTTTATCGGCTTCATAGTCTTCGGCGTGTAGACCTAAGGAACGAGCCTTGAGGCGAATGTTCGTGTCTTTCGAAACCAAGACCACTTGTCGATACCCGACCGATTCCGACAAGTGCAGGGCCGCATTCAAGATGCGATGGTCTGGAAGGTCACGCACAAAGACTCCCTGCATTCTCGGATGCAAATGTTGGTCCAAGACGACGCGAATCGTTCCCAGCCCTTCGCCCAGTGAGACTCCTTGCTCGGACATCAACGAGCCTGTCAGTTCATCTACCGTTCGCAAAAACTGGCGAGCCTGAAAGTGGATATCTTCACTACCCCGTTTGAAGTGATCGAGTTCTTCGAGAACCGTGATCGGGATGGCGATGTCATTTTCTTCGAAAGCCCGAATGCAACCCGCATCGTGCAGAATGACATTGGTGTCAAGTACAAACAACTTGCGATGAATTCGATTCATATCGCGTTCGCCCTGTCAAAAAAAACTGCGGGGCATGGCGGAGCGGCCTTCGTGGCCGTTCTCGTTGAATGCTCTAGTCTAACAAGCCCGCGAAAAAACGTAGAGGCCAACTTGAGTTGGCTGTAGTTAGCGATAGCAAGAAGCTGCAATTTTCCAGGCGTCATGCCGTATGTAGATTCCTTAAAAAAACGTCGTCCGATGAGCATGTAAAAGTTTGCAGAATTTCGGGTAGCGGAAGCCGCCATCGCCTCGTCGATATTCTGGTAGCGGAAGTCGTCAAGACTTTCGTTTTGTCCGGCTTTTTTTGATGCCCACGAAAGTCTCGACGACTTCCGCTACGTGCCTGCGAGAAAGCTCAAAAATCGACAATGTGTCAAAGCTTCCTTCTAAAATCCACTCGAGAAAAAGAAAGGGGCCAAGGCGATCAAAATCTGCCTTGGCCACTCGGTAAGCCATTCAATCAATTTATCGGAAGGATTTGTGCAGTCACACTTAACGTTAGCGACGGCGTCGGACAACAACCAGTGCCAAGCTCAACAACCCCAACAACGAAACGGCAGTAGGCTCAGGAATCGCGGTGGCATTAACCGTTACCATGTCAAAGCGCCAAGTACCGCCAGCGTAATTATGACTTACCTGAGTCGGAGTTGTGCGGGCTTGATGATATGCTTCATTGGCTCCATAGGTATTTCCAAAATCAGAGAAACCTACGGGAGAGAATACCGACACCAACTGGAATCCGAAGTTTGGATTGTTGTTCACAGCAGAAACACTAGTTAGATCGAACGAAAGGCCATTGTACCAAGTATCATGCCCGCTCGTCGCCCATTCCAGCGGTGATCCAAAGTCCACATAATTGGTTCCATCGGTCGTATATTGGAATTGCAACCATCGGCTCGCAGTGCCACTCGGACGCATGTCCATTGAGATTACGACGTCTTGAAAACCTGCCGTTGACGAAACAAATCTAGCCCCCGCAGTTCCACTCCCTACACTCTGAGCTGGCCAATTGCCCGACAAATTCCAAGCACCGCCACCATTTCCCGAGCCCACTGCATTCGGATCCGAACTTCCGCCGTTTACAGTATCGCTCGCAAATGTCGAGGTGACAACCAACTCAGATGCAGTACCAGTGCCGGTTGAGGCATTTAGCTTGTCTGCAGCAGCGTTAAAATCCCACTGGGTGATCACGTCACCCATGGCCAAAGCGGGGAGGGTCAACAGCCCCACCAAGGCGACCAAAAAGAATCTCTTCATGATCAAAAAACCTTTCATTCTTGCCGTTGCTCACGGCGACCATCTTCGGGACTAGGCCAGCCGAGCGCTCGGCAGAATACCCAAGTCCCCAAAACGGAGTGAAGGGTAGTTGGCGAATGTAAAGAAATTGCGGGAAGTAGATTAAGAAAAGATGAAGGCCCCTAAAACCCCGCATTTCGGCAAAAGTTTACCTATTTTTGCCCGATTCTTAACGGACTTAACGGAACCGGTTGTTGAAATTCTCGGAACGAGCATTGAAAGGACCTTACGGCAGGCTTTTTAAGCTGACTCCAGCCTCTTAATAAGTAAGTTCGCCAACCATCTACTCGGTTTTGGCCAGATTAGAAAGCCTGACATGCCGAGAAAATCAAACGCAAGAGGCATGACGCCGAAACATCACCTTGCGCGTTAGCAATCAAACGATCGGAACTGACTACTTGATCGTTCCTGCCCCTTGTTCGCGGGCGATCGTGGCAGGGTCGACCAATTGCTCTTCAGGGACCCGCTCGAAGATCACCAGCGGATTGAACTCAACCAAATCCCCCGGTGCCGGAATGGCCATCGCGATATGCTGGCCATCTTCGTAAAACTGAATCAACCGCTTTTCTGCCGGCTCGTCCGCTGCCCGTTCATTCTTGATCAGTTCAATCACTCGCTTGAGCCCTTCAGACTCGACGATCCGATATTTCCCTTGGATCATCTCGCGCGGACCATCTCCATTGGGGACAACGATTTCGAAATCCGACTCGTATTCACCATTGGCCTTGAACTCGAACGCTCCGATGATGTTCAGGAAATTCCGCGCCTTGTTGAGTAGCTCTTGGCGACTTTCCTCCAAAGGCAACGCCTTGAGTTTCTCCTCAAGTTTGTCCTCATCTAAATAGGCAACCCCTGCCCAAATCCCAACCAATTGATAATTCGGTTCGGGAGATTGTTGTGCCAGTCCTGACAGCGGCGTCATTAAAAAAACTAAGAGAACAGCCAGCGAAATCTTGCTCGATAACTTTGCCAATCGAGTTGTCATTTTTTGATCACCTAACTAGAAAGTAGACGCGAAAGTACGCTCACTAGAGAAATCGGCGAAAAACCTGAGGTGCCTTCAGCAAAATTCATAAGCCCTACATGTCGCTTGACGTCATTTCCCACCAAACTGCTAGCGGTTTTCTGCGTCCGCCCTGCGAAAGGTTAGTTGCATCGTCAAGCCGGCCATGTTCGGTGGCGTCATCTTGATCCGCTCGTCGTCCAACAAGCTGACCTGACAAACCGTCGTTTGACCGTCGAGTTCGCATTCGATTTCCATCGTCCGCTGCTCGGAATCTGCGGACAAGAACTTCCAACGACCATTCTTTTGCGAATCGATCGCATTCATCCGCGTTGTCGTTTGGAGCGTCCCATTCCCCCGGAAAGTGATTTCCATCTTTGGTGGCGTTGCTTCCGAACTCTCCTCGTTGGACTGAGAAGTGACTCTCCGAGCCAAATCTTCCCCCTCAGTCAAAATCCAGGTCCCCACCAAAGGCCGAGCTTGCGAATCGACTTGGGCACAGCCATTCGCAAAAATTGCTAGCAGAATGCAAATTGGAATCTGGATGAAGGTGAATTTTGGCATGAGGGTTCCTCAGCAGCCGGGGTCGAATCTGTAAAACTTTGCGGATTGTAACGTTTTTTCTGATTCCGAAAACTCTAGCGGACGATAAATGAGCTAAGTCAAACAATTGATGAGGGGGTTTTCTTATGCGTTCGTTCGTTTTTATGACATTACTTATCGCTGCCATCGTTCAGAGCATTGGATGCTGCGGCCCTATGGGCTGCGGAGTTGGCTGCGGTCGTTTGGGAGATCATTGCTACGACTGCGAAGGGGGTTTTGGCCCTCGCTACGCTGCGACCGGCCCAATCGACGCCTTGCGACAAGCACGACGGTCGATGGTTTGCGGTGGCGGTTGCGGTGAAGTCTACTACGGCGAATGGACCAGCACGCCTCCTTACGCCCAAGACCCTTGCTGCGGCTCGGAATTTGTTGGCGGCGGGACTCGTTGTGAACCCTTCTGCTGGCAACCTGGAACCCTACTAGCGGGCTTGTACGGCCAACGATTTTACGAAGGCTGCGATGACTGCTGCCAATCTTGTGGCGGCGAGTGCGATGGTGACTGCGGCAACTTCGAAACTTCCGACATGGCTCCAGTCGACTCAACGGTAGGTCGCCATGCGATGAGTTCTGGGATGATGGCGTCCCAAACGAGGGGAAATCAGGTTCCTCAAATCGATCCGTACACCCGAAATTCAACCGTCAAAACAAATCCTCGTCAAAGTGGGTATCCGGTCAGCACCGGTAAGCCTTCATCGTCGTCTGGAATGACTTCGAATTCGCCTCCACCCAGCCCACCGGCTCGGATGAGCGGCGGCCAGCCACCTCGGTCGATGAACCAACGCCGCTAGAATTTCAGCGGTAACTATTCGCACAGCCACGAGAGGCACCGGTTGATCAAGACGCTATCAGCCGGTGTTTCTTTTTGCGCCGTGACGTTTTTTGCGAACTGCTCTGAATTTCTAAATCACCCCGGTGGCCATTTCAATTGTCGCCCACCTAGGATGTGGAAATGCAAATGCGGGACGCTTTGACCGCCGTCTTGACCGATGTTGGTGACCACACGATAGCCTTGTTCTAGCTTCAACTCGGCCGCCACCCGCTTGATGACTAACATTAGATGCCCCAGCAAAGCATGATCGGTGTCTGCCAACGTCGCCATGCTCGTGATCCCTTGTTTGGGAATCACCAAAACATGCACTGGAGCCTGAGGAGCAACGTCATGAAAGGCCAAACTCAAATCGTCCTCGTAAATGATGTTCGCCGGAATTTCTCGGTCAATGATTCTCTTGAAAATTGTCTTTTGTTCTGCCATTTCAATTTCTCCCTAATTCCGTAAAAATGGGGTCTGAGAAACTTGCACAAACACCGCAAGAACTGATCCTGAAAACGATAATCGACCTCATTTCTACCCTACCGCATTTACCGAAATCAGCTCGTCGGGGACCATCGTGATGATCCCACCTCGAATCGGAAAAAACCACTCCCCCTGTGCGTCCACGAGCCCATCATCCACTGCGGTCGTGACCGTTTGCCCGCAACGATTCTCCAAACTCCCCGCAGCGATCGCTTGCTGCACCTTTGCTAGCAAGGGCGCGGTGGCTTTTTGCAAGGCCCGACCAGTGATCGGGCAACGAAACAAGGCCAGTAATTTTGGGTCCACGACCGCTTTGACGTCTTGTTCCATCAGTTCTCAATTTCCACTAAATTATCCGTCACCAGATTGCAGCCACCGTCTCCATCTTGTAGCCACCGTCACCAGACGGTGGACGAATTTCGACCAAACCCCTTTTCCCAAGGATCATCCACGCTCTGCGCGAGCGTGGCTACCACCCGTACCACTTTCCTCAATGATAGCAGAATTCGCCCAGACCGTGAAATTCGCCCTGTCCAAAAAGTCGGGTTAAGGTTCAATTGATACTGACCGATTTCTTAAAATAGCGGATTAGCAAAGGAGTGCTTTGGTGCTGGACATTTTTAAGCCAACCATCTGGCTGGTATTTTTGCTGCTAGTGAACGTGGGCAGGTTGCCTGCGCAGGAGTTGTCGTATCCTGCCCAAGCAGTAACGATCAAAGAACTCCCTCCCGCTGCCCTTCACTCTACCGATACCGACGATCACGCTTGGTACCAGATGATAGCGACGTGCATCGCCCGCGCTGACGTCAGCACCGACGAACGCGCGAAACTGATCGCCGAAGCGCTCATTATGGTGAATCGACGTTCCAATCCACTCGTGCAATCCCAGGCCTCTGCGCCGCCATTCGAAATCCTTGATCCAAAACCCGTCACTTCGAATTGGCTCACAAACCCCTTTGCGACGCGGGCAGAATCCCCGGCGGTAACAACGCTCGCTCCCGCGCTGGACTTCCAGAAACAACTCGACGAACTTCGTCATCTTCGCCAAACCGTTCAAACGCTCGAACAGCAACTTCAGGCGCAGAAGTCGGAGCCATTCCAACTTCCGTCTTTTCAACGCGAAATCGAGGACGACGTTCGCCCTGTTTTGGCCAGCGCCCAAGGCCCCGTTATTGATCGCCTCTCTGATAGTTCAGAGGTCGTGGCCGCCCTCCCCGCAGAAAACGGCTTTCAACAGCGTCCGGCACCCAATCCTTTGACACCCGCACAACCCTCAGTTTCTGGCCCGCTGTTGCCGCTCCTCCCCAAGGCCCATCGTTAAGGCACTTCGACTCCTTTTATTACCCAATACCCAGCCATCGCTAAGTTTTTTACGATAGGCAAATCGACACGGGGTATTCCATCGTTGATGATGGCTGTCATATTTTGGCGCGGTATATTTGTTTGGGGCAAAACGTCAGAATCATCGCGACGTTTACCCACTCGTGTTGCGTATACTCCCTGGCCTACTAACATCGAAAACGCCTATGACCTCCAATTCCAACCGCCGTGTCGCTGCGATTCAACTCAATTGCGATGCAGACCCACAGACCAACATCGAGCGGACGATTTCGCAAATCGAAGCGGCCGCCAAGGAAGGAGCGCAGATTGTTTGTCTCCAAGAACTGTTTTCGAGCTTGTACTTCTGCCAATCCGAAGACCATATCCACTTCGGTCTTGCCGAACCGATCCCTGGCCCGACAACGGACCGTTTATGTTCGGTCGCCAAGGGGCTGGGAGTGATCATCGTCGCCGGCTTGTTCGAACGCCGCGCTCCTGGACTGTACCACAACTCGGCGGTGGTCATCGAATCTGATGGAACCCTGATCGACATCTATCGCAAGATGCACATTCCTGACGACCCGTTTTATTACGAAAAATTTTATTTCACGCCCGGCGATTTGGGTTTTAAAACTTTCACCACATCTAGGGCCAAAATCGGCGTTTGCATCTGCTGGGACCAATGGTTCCCCGAGGCCGCTCGCCTCACCGCCCTCCAAGGAGCCGACATGCTCGTCTATCCAACGGCCATCGGTTGGCTCGCCGAAGACAAACCGGTTTACGGCGAGTCGCAACGGCGGGCTTGGCAAACGATGATGCGGAGCCACGCGATTGCCAACGGCGTTTTTGTTGTCGCCCCCAACCGCTGCGGCGTCGAGTCCAACATCGAATTCTGGGGCGCGAGTTTTGTCTCCGATCCGTACGGAAATTTCATTGCAGAAGCGGGGCCCGATCCACAAACACTGGTCGTCGATTGCGATTTTGAACTGATCAACGTTGCCCGCACGCATTGGCCGTTTCTCCGAGACCGACGTATTGACGCCTACGGCCCAATCACGCGACGGTTTATCGACGCGACAACTCCGTAAGTGTGAAGACCATCTCCCCAACTCCTGTTGACTGATCGCCCTTATTCTCTGATTCCAAGTCTAGTAACGTCTGAAACATGCACACGAATACGCACCTTGTCATGCCCGCCGAATGGTTTCCTCACGAGGCGACTTGGCTCAGTTGGCCCCGCAATCACGACACTTGGCCGAAGAACCTGGAACAAGCCCAAGCCGAATTCGTGCTCTTGGCCCAAGCGATCGCTGCCGACGAGCCGGTGCGCGTCATGGCGGGTGCAGGAGCAGATTTTGCTGATGCGACCAGAGCCCTCCAACATATCGCCAACCTGCAAATCATCCCGGTCCAAACCAACGACGCCTGGGCCCGAGACTACGCCCCTACGTTTGTGATCGACAAAGACATCGCGGAGCTTGTCGCCGTCGACTGGTTCTACAACGCATGGGGTGGAAAATACCCTCCGTTTGACGACGATCAAAAGGTCGCTGCGGCGGTTGCCGCTCACGTCGAAGCCCGCCACCTCCCCGTTGACTTGTGCTTAGAAGGGGGAGCCATCGAAGTCGATGAAGAAGGCACACTTTTCTGCACCCGCAGTTGCGCTTTCGACTCCAATCGCAATCCCGACCTGACACACGCAGAAATCGAACGCCGCATCGTCGAGGCCATCGGAGCCCAGCGAGTGATTTGGCTCACCGGCGACGCTTTGATTGGCGACGATACCGACGGCCACATCGATCAGCTCGCCCGCTGCACGCCGGGTGGCAGAATTTTGTATGCGTGGACCGATGATGAAAACGATCCACAACACGCCGGTCTGGCACAAAACCTAGCAGACTTGGAGGCCGGACTAAAAGCTCACGGCCTAGCCCGCGAACTGATCCCGCTCCCTCTCCCCTCCCCTGTCTTCGTCAACGATGTCCAGATTCCAGCCTGCTACTGCAATTTCTACATCACCAACGGCAGCGTGATCGTGCCGACATTTGGAGCCCCCCAAGACGACATCGCCGCGCAAATCATCGGTGCTCAATTCCCCGGTCGCAAACTCTTGCAATCCCCCAGCGTGAACCTCACCGTCGGCCTCGGCTCCTTCCACTGCCTGACACAACAACAACCACGTGTCGCCACTGCAAAAGAGCCCTAATCCAAATTTCTCACCTACATAAAACCATCGAAACGGCCCAAACGACAAGCCCGACGCACCAGCGAGTGAACCCTTATCCAACTCACCTCTGCATTCTCTGCGCCTCTGCGTTTCAAAACTGCCCGACGCACCAGCGAGTGAACCCCTATCCAACTCAAATTCGTGTTGGTGTCTGACACCAGAACTACAATTTCTAAATTTTCTGCACCCTAAAGATCTCGCAAGTCGCGACTACCATGGAGGACTCGTGCGACTTCAATCCCAACTTGCATTGGCCGAAAGAAAATCAGGTAATTGCCAACGCTGAAAGCTCGACAACCAGCAACACCAAAATCGGCTCTAATCTCGCCAAGGCCTGGCTGACCCGCAAGCGTTTGACACGTTTCACGTATTTTTTGAATCCAGCGCCGGGCCGCCTCAGGTTTGTCGCGAGCTATGTAATCCGCAATACCCACAAGGTCATTTTCTGCTTCCGGCGAAAAGAAAACTGAGGGCATTAGAGTTCACCAGACTCTATTGCGCGAATACGCTGCTCAACCCGGTCGTACACTTGTGCCTCTGGAATACCGAGGTCAGCATCCAATTGATCGAACCCCCTTGTGACCTCGTCTCTCAAAGTTTCACGAGCTTGCAACAACCGAATTCCGGCCGCAATAACATCACTGTCGCTTAAGAAACGCTTAGCAGCTACCATACGTCGCACAAAGGGCAACAAGTCACTGGGAATTTCCGTTGTCATAAAGCCTGCCGATATTCTTAACTCTTAATCCGCTCAAATTGCGATAACTTATTGTAGTGGGATTCTACTGTTTTAGCAAACTTTTAATGAATACACCGTTCAAGTTGTGAGGTTACACGCCAGCAAGTGAAACCCTATCGAACCTGCCCTTACTCCTACCACCCCAACGCCTTTGGCTGCGGTGCTCGCGGGTCGGCGACTCCACGGAATGTCTGTGTCTCGGCATCCCACCAAATCGCTTGGCTCACCCCCATTCCGCGACTGACTTCAATGTCGTGCCCTAACTCCCTCAACCGCTCGACCACCTTCGGATCGAGCCCCGGCTCCACATACAACTTATCGGGCCGCCATTGATGATGAAAACGGGAGCCCCCCACCGCGTCCTCCAGCGGCAAATGTAAATCCAATCGCCGTACGATGCCAAGCAACGTACTGGTAATAATCCTCGGCCCGCCCGCCGCACCGTTGGTCATGATCGGAACCCCGTTTTGCAAGATGATCGTCGGGCTCATACTGGACAGCGGTCGTTTTCCTGGCTCAACAGCGTTGGCTTCGTTGCCGACCAATCCAAACGCATTCGGCGTTCCCGGTGCTATCGAAAAGTCATCCATCTGGTTGTTCATCACCACGCCCAAACCTGGCACAATCACCTTCGAACCGTAGGCCGTGTTGACTGTCGAAGTCAACGCGACCCAATACCCCTCGGCATCAACCGCCGTGAGATGCGTCGTATGACGGGGAAAAAAATCACTTGCCGCACGCGGCGGAGTCCCCTGCCCCGCTACGTCACTCCGCTCATTCAAACGAATCCGCCCGGCCAACTCTTTCGCGTACTCTTTGTCGAGCAGCCCTCGCGGAACATCGGCAAATGCCGGATCCCCTAACCAATAGGCTCGATCCGCAAACGCCAACCGCATCGCTTCAACGACAATGTGCGTGAAAGACGCCGGGTCTTCCGCATGGATTTTTTGCAGGTCGAAATTCTCCAAGATGTTCAGAATCTGCGCGACGTGGACACCCCCAGAACTTGGCGGAGGAAAACCGAGAACCTCGTAACTCCGATAAGTCGTCCGGACCGGTGTGCGCCAGATGACTTCGTAATTCTCAAAATCATCCTCTGCCAAGACACCTCCGTTCTCTCGCATCCACTGCGCAGTCCGCTCGGCAAACGGCCCTCGATAAAACCAATCAACCCCCACTGCCGCGATCGAGCGATAGGTCGCCGCCAAATCGGTCTGCACCATCAACTCACCAACCCCCTTCGCCTCGCCAGCCTCGTTCAGAAACACCGCTCGCGAACCAGGGAACTTGGCGAAGTGCTGTTGTTGCTGCCGCAAACCCCTGGCGTAAGACGGTGTGATTGGAAATCCTTGCTCGGCGACTTCGGCAGCCGGCAATATCAAGTCGCGCAACTCCTTGCGCCCAAACCTCTCGACAGCCGCCGCGTAACCGGCCAAGGCCCCTGGAGTTCCGCTTGCTAACGGACCGATCTGAGAAAGCTCGGTATCGGGTTTCCCATCACGCAGGAACATATCCCGATGCGCGGCCCGTGGAGCCGTCTCGCGAGCGTCCAACGCATAAACCTCTCCATTCGGCGTGCGGATCAGAATAAAACACCCCCCTCCAATTCCCGAATTGGTGCCATCCACCACTCCCAACATCAGTGCCGCCGCGACCACTGCATCGATAGCGTTCCCCCCGTCACGCATGACTTTAACGCCCACCTCGGAGGCCAGCGGATGGACCGTTGCAATCATTCCCCGCTTCCCTTCGGCGACGGGAACCGACTGCTGCGAAAAAGCCGACGCGCAGCAAAAGACAACAGACGCCCAAACAACGAGCCCGGCCGCTTGCCAAATTTGTTTTTTTGACCTTTGAAACACTGTGAATCTCCCCCCGATTTGAACGCTCGACGAATGGAAAATGCTCGCAAAACATTCCGCTAGCATCAAGTCTGTGGCCCCATTTTAACTTCAACAAGTCTCCCCTGTGTACTTGTCGATATTGAAATCGAAGAGGTTGTCAGCGGAAGTTGGCCTAGCTTGGCTGGCCGCATTTTTGGTATTTACGTCACGGCTCCGGTTGTCGCCGGGGCTCAAAAGGCCCTTTGAGTTGGAGAAGACTGCGATGAAGCGCGTTGTCATGTTGGCTGTTTGCCTCGGTTTTTGCACATTGGCCAACGCTGGTTTTGCCCAAAATCACACGCGTGACGGCACGATCGGCGGCGGTGCTGCCGGAGCGGTCATCGGCGGCATCGTCGGCAAACAAAGTGGCAAGACAACCGAAGGAGCCCTTATCGGTGGCGTCGTCGGCGCTATCACCGGCAACATCGCCGGAAGCTCAAAAGACCAACAAATCGCCCGCGAGAGGTACTATCAAAACCAACTCGTCCAGCAGCAACAACGCATCAACCAACTCTCCAGTCGTGTCGTCACCACCGACGATGTGATCTCAATGACTCGCAACGGACTGAGCGACAATGTGATCATTAACTACATCCAAACCAATGGTGTCAATCGCCAACTATCGGTTTCCGAAATCATCTCATTGCACCAAATGGGGGTCAGTGAAAACGTGATCTCCGCCATGCAGAGAGCCCCCGTCGGCAATCCAGCGATGTCACAACCCACTCCCGTTCACGTCCAAAGCGCCCCATCAACAGTGATCGTTCGGGAGCACTACCCCGCGTATGCGCCTCCCGTGATCTATCACACTCCCCCACCACCGACTTTCTATTACTATCGCAGCGGTTATCGACACTGGTAATCGCGAGACTTGCGGCTCAAGACTTCTGCGCCCAACCGCTGTAGACGTACCCAGCGAACCTGGGGAGATGATCGAGATAGCGGCAGTTGAGTTCTTGAATCTCAAAACCGGCTGCCGTCAAACACCGGTCGACCGCGCGGGTCAATTGACAGCCACCGGCCACGCATCGCCAGATCGGATTCAAGGCCGTCTGCCAGCGTTGCACCGAAGGTTCCGGTGCAAGGCCATGCTCACAAAATAGCAACTTCCCCTCCGGCTTGAGCACTTTCCTGACGCTGCCCAGAGCCACCTCCACATCCCGAATACTGCACAATGTAAACGTCAACACGACGGTATCGACTGAATCAACGGGCAACTCAATCGACTCGATGGTTGTCGGCAACCACTCGACGGGCTCACTCGTCTTTATGCGCCCCTTGCGTTCGGCCCGTCGTCGCATCCCCGCCGAAGGCTCGACCGCCAAGACCTTTTCAATGTTCGACCACGGATACAGCGCAAAATTCAGTCCCGATCCCACACCAACTTCCAGGACCACGCCTCGCGCTTGCGGGACCACTTCGCGACGCACCTCCATCATTTCGGGTCGGCAACAAGCCCGATCGATAAGCTTCGGCAAAATCCACTCGCTGTAAAAACCCATCGGAAAATTCTCTCATTAGGCATGACATCATTTCATTTATCGTATCGAGCACACCACCGTTGGCAACAATACTCACAAGTCAACAGCGCCAATTTAAGTGCCGCAAGTAACTAACGAAACAGACAGGCCGACTTTAAGAACCAGCCGTTCCCATTGCCGTCAATGACTAAATTGTTGATAATCAAAGTTTGTTGTCATCAAGCGGCTTAAAAAGGCTGGTGAGATCGTTTTTTCTGCATCGGTGATGAATTCGTTTTCGCTTAAAACCGCAAAGTTGTTAGCCCTCAACAGCCTTAAGGCGTTGTGGTCGAGCTTTCGTGACTTGCTCCCGATCATCATCACGGTGGGGATTTTTCAAGTCTTC
Organism: Pirellulaceae bacterium; assembly: GCA_019636375.1. Lineage (GTDB taxonomy): Bacteria > Planctomycetota > Planctomycetia > Pirellulales > Pirellulaceae > BJ22. Next base: position 690,665 of record JAHBXS010000002.1, read on the forward strand.
GTGTTTCAACAAGAACTCAGCAACGTCGGCAGCTTGTTGGCGGGTCTCGTGATGGTCGTGGCAGGACTGGCGTTGTTTATCAGTGGTTTGGAAATGGGGCTGTTTCCACTGGGCGAGCAGATGGCCCGCGACTTTGCGAAAAAAGGAAGTGTTCCCTGGTTGTTGGCCTTTGCCTTCGCTCTTGGATTCGGGACCGTCTTCGCCGAACCGGCACTGATCGCCGTCGCTCAAAAGGCCAGTGAATTGGTGGTTGTTCCCGAAGTGGCGGACGAAATGCCAATCACTTCAGAACTCCTTGCCCGCCGTCAGACCTTTGCCCTCACGCTGCGAACGGTGGTCGCTCTATCGGTGGGACTCTCACTGATCGTCGGTGTGATTCGAATCATTCGCGGTTGGCCGATTCATTACTTCATCATCGGCGGCTATCTCCTCGTCATGCTGCTGACCTTTTTTGCTCCCGCCAAGGTGATCGGGCTGGCCTACGACGCCGGTGGCGTGACGACTTCTACGATCACCGTCCCGTTGACTGCGGCACTGGGAGTTGGTCTGGCAAGCTGCATCAAGGGTCGCAATCCGATGCTGGACGGTTTCGGCTTGATCGCCTTTGCGGCACTCTCCCCCATCATTTTTGTTTTACTGATGGGGATTATATGGACCTGATTCTTAGGAGCATACATTGGCTTTGCTCGCCGTCGGGCTTGACGGCTACCCTTTATGACGTGCCCGAACAAACGGAAACGCCCATCACGACCACGGGCGGTTTTTCCGAAATGGTTTGGGCTCTGGTTTACTGTTTATTTTCAACAATCTGGAATGTACTCCCCATCGCGGTTGTGGTGATCGTGTTTCAGTTGCTTGTATTGCGCCGGCCACTGCAAAACTTGCCTCGTTTGATCTGGGGGTTTTGTTTCGTCATTCTCGGATTGACTTTTTTCTTGGTCGGTTTGGAGTTTGCTCTGTTTCCGTTGGGCGAAGAAATGGCTCGGCAACTGACATCTCCAGAGTTTCTGGGCTTGCCAACCATGCTCGGTTCTACTGCGGTTGTCGAGTCGATTCCTTGGCAGCGATTTTATTGGACCTATTTGTTTGCTTTTTTTATCGGGTTCAGCACCACGGTCGCAGAGCCCTCGCTCATTGCTGTGGCTATGAAAGCCGAAGAGGTTTCGGGGGGGGCTGTAAAGGCCCGCGGATTGCGGATGGCGGTAGCTCTCGGCGTCGGTGTCGGCATCACTCTGGGAACCTTTCGCATCGTCGTGGGACAGCCACTCGCAGCCTACATCATCCCCGGATACATTTTTGTGATGATTCAAACTTATCTGGCACCGCGAGCAATTGTTCCGCTCGCCTATGACTCCGGCGGGGTCACGACCTCGACGGTCACGGTCCCTTTGGTCACTGCCTTGGGCCTGGGGCTTTCCACCCAAATTCCTGGTCGCAACCCTTTGCTCGATGGATTCGGCCTGATCGCTTTTGCCTCACTGTTTCCGATCATTTCCGTCTTGGGCTATGCTCAAGCCGGACAATGGCTTGAACGACGTCGCCAAGCAAAAATGAAACGAGATGAAATTTCGAACTCAACCTTGGATTCAGAAAATACTGCTAAGACTCACGCAGATGTTTCGACATCGACCACTTCCATTCAGCAAGAAACTATTACTATTTCAAAGGAGCGGCCATGAGATTTAAATTGATCATTGCCTTTGTTTGCGATGACGAAACGAATGCCGTCATGAAGGCGGCTCGGGATGCTGGAGCCACCGGGTCCACGATCATCAGTAACGCGCGTGGCGAGGGAATTAAACCCGCCAAAACCTTTTTCGGCCTGAGCCTCGAGTCTCAACGGGACGTCGTGCTGTTCCTCGTGGAAGAACACCTCAGCCGCCACATCCTGGAGGAGATTGCTCGTGCAGGAAAATTTGACGATCAACCGGGAACAGGAATTGCCGTACAAATCGATGTTGAAGACGCAGTCGGCGTCAGCCATCAAATCAAAGAACTCACCAAACAAATTGAGGAAAAGCTATGACCGAACCGAAAATCGTCCGAGTCCAAGACGTTATGAAAACCAGTTTCGATCTGGTCGATGGAAAACTGACCGTCAAGGAAGCCTTACTCGGAATGCAGTACCCCGAGACGCGATCTTTCATTATCGACAAACGCACACCAGACGACGAATACGGGCTGGTCCTGATCGCCGACATCGGCAAGAAAATCCTCAGCGCAGACCGCTCCCCGGAGCGCGTTAACCTGTACGAGATCATGGCCAAACCGGTATTGAGCGTCCATCCGGAAATGAACATTCGCTATTGTGCACGGTTGTTGGAGCGATTCTCGATCATGCGTGCTCCGGTGATCAAAGACGGCCAGGTGGTCGGCATCGTCAGCTTCCACGACCTCGTCCTCACCGGCCTAAAAAAATCGTTGGCAGAATCGTAAAAGCTCAGAGAACTGGCTATTTGCCCATTTTTTTGTGCTTGGAACTTTCGAATGAACTAATTCCAATTAAACTGGGACTTATTCGGCGGACTCTGCAAGAAATTCCTTTCGATTCCCGGCCAACGTAGAATTTCGCTGAACCAACCGTACCTTGAGCGGAGATATCCCGCCAAGGAAACCCGTTTCTAGTATGACATTGGAGATACTCCATGCTCGGATTCCGTTACCTGAAATCTCCACCGACGCGGCATGTGTTGCTCTACAAAAACGGAAAAGTGGTTCGTCAGGGAGCCGGGGTTTCCTTTTGGTATTTTACCCCGACCTCATCTGTCGTCTCGGTGGAACTGGGGAGCGTCGACGTGCCGTTCGTCTTCGAAGAAATTTCAGCCGACTTTCAAGATTTGACCATCCAAGGCCAACTGACTTACCGTGTTGCCAAACCCGAGAAACTGGTCTCGCTGCTCAACCACACCGTCGATGTACTGGGCCGATACACCAGCGACGATCCAGAAAAATTGAACGAACGCCTCGTCCAGCAAATTCAAAAACGAGCCCACGCTTTTACACAAGCCGCCCCGCTTCAAAATCTGCTGCTTCAAGCTGAGCAACTTTCAGAGCTATTGCTGGAATCATTGAGGGAATCCGAGGTCACTGAGGCTCACGGGTTGGAGATTTTGACCCTTTCCGTTCTCAGCATCAAAGCGACTCCGGAAATGGCCAAGGCGATGCAAGCCGACGCCCGCGAACGCCTGCTGCAACAAGCCGACCACGCAGTCTTTGCCCGCCGCAACACCGCCATCGAACTCGAACGGAAAATCAAGGAGAACGAACTCCAAACCGAACGCACGATTGAAGAAAAACGTCGCGAGGTCCGCCAGGCCCAAATGCAAGCCGATGTTGCCATCGAACAACAACGGGCCGAACTTGTCGAACAACAAGCGGCCAACAATCGCAAACTTGCCGAAGCCGAAATCGAAACGCTTCGCGGAACTCTCGAAGCACTCAAACTCGTCGATTGGCGAACCCTGATCGCTACTGCCGGAGGTGGAAACTCGAAAGGGCTCATCGCGATGGCCTTCCAGCAAATTGCCGAGAATGCCCAAAAAATCGGGCGGCTCGATATCAGCCCCGACCTGCTCAGGACGCTCCTGCGGGAAGACGAGGAATAAGCCATGATGCGTTTGCCGTCGATCGTTATCGTCACCTCTCCAACGCGATACCAATCCCTGATCGCTCGCTGGGGGACAAAAGGCCAAGCCAAATTTCGAATGAAACAGGCCGTCGCGCATCTTGCGATTGGCAATTCCAGTCGCGCTTCACGTCAGAACACCGGGACTGCAACCCAAACCGTCGATCAAGCGGACGCCGAAGCCGATTTTGCAATGTACGAATATGAAAACGATCAGTATCAGCAGACTGTCGAGCAAGTCCGCACAGAAGTTGATTTTGGATTCCCGCTCACGATTGTCGAGCGACGGTATCTGCCGACTTACGAATTTCGCAATGCCGTTGTCGTCGTCGTCATCGGACCCGATGGGCTTGTGGCCAACACCGCAAAATACGTCGGTAGTCTACCAATTGTTGGCGTCAATCCGGACCCGCAACGAATTGACGGAGTCCTACTGCCGTTTAACATCCAACAAGTCCGCAAGGCCGTTGACGCGGTTCTCAAAGAACGAGCCAATATCCGACCAGTCACGCTTGCCGAAGCTGAACTCAACGATGGTCAACGTCTACTGGCCTTCAACGATCTGTTCGTCGGACGCCGGTCCCACGTGTCGGCCCGCTACAATCTGCGGTGGCGCGAGGCGAGCGAGTCTCAATCGTCCAGCGGAGTGATCGTCGCCACCGGTGCTGGCTCAACCGGCTGGTTGTCCAGCGTGTTTAACATGACCAAAGGAGTGAACTCCTGGATGGGCAGCGATCCGGTGAATCCTTTGCGACTCGATTGGGAATCGCAGTCACTGGCGTGGGTCGTCCGCGAACCGTTCGCCAGTCGTTTTTCGCAAGCCAACGTCGTCGCCGGAATGCTGGAAAAAAACGAAACTTTGGTGCTAGAAAGTCTCATGCCCGAAGGCGGTGCGATCTTCTCCGACGGAATCGAATCCGACTTTTTGGAATTCAACAGCGGCTCAACGGTCAACATCAAAGTCGCCGATCAACAAGCCCGCATTGTTGTCCCGTAGACTTTTTTGAAATGTCTCACCCAAAAGAAGTCAGGTTGGTTTGAAGGCAGGCTCATTGGGCTGGGTTAGACTCTGTAATTGCAGATATCACGCGAATACAGTTTCTTTTGATATCCTTGAGGCCGCTGCCTAGGGCAAGGAGACACTCGCTTTCTAGCCATCAGACCCGACTTAAACGACAAGTTTCAAATTGGCAAACGAAAACCCTCTTGACTCGGCTTCTTAGTGGCAATACACTAACACTGGCAATTGATTGCCACACAGGGCGTTGCGGAGACTGATGCTGAGAAATCGTAACCGATTGCTTCGGCCGCTATTTGAATATCGCTGGAGAAAAACCATGTCTAAACGGGTCAAGTCAGAGGAATTAGGGGCGCGGGAGCGGCAGATCATGGATGTGATCTATTCGCTGGGCGAAGCGTCGGTCGGCGATGTCCATCAACGGTTGGCCGATCCCCCCAGTTATTCAGCCGTCCGCACCATGATCCGGTTGCTGGAGAGCAAAGGGTTATTGCGGCACCGCAGCGAGGGGAACAAATACATCTACCGCCCAACTCAATCGCGAGAAACCGCCAGCCGACGGGCATTGCGGCATGTGATGGCGACGTTTTTTGGCGGTTCGGCCCCGGATACGGTTGCTGCTCTGTTCGAGAACGAGCAATTAACCAAGGACGATCTTCGTCGCATCGAAGCGATCATCGCTGCCGCCAAAAAGGAAGGGAAATGAGATGGAAGCTGCCTTGTTTATCGATTTGCTAATCAAAGTCACGGTGCTGCTCGGCGGGGTGTGGTTACTGGATACCGTATGGAAAAGTGCCTCTGCTGCAGCGCGCCACCGAATGTGGACTTGGGGGTGTTTGTTCGCACTGCTGTTGCCGGTGGCAAGTCTTGTACTGCCGCAATACCGTCTGGCAATCCTGCCTAACACATCCCAGAATTCAAGTTTTCCACAGATCGAAAATTCGGACACAAGTTCTCTTGACTCTCCCTCCGCTGTCTCGATTCCGATGGATTTTGTGTTCGAGGGAAAAGCTAAAGCACCGATTCGACCTAACGAATTGGGGTTCTCCATTGAACACGAAGCCCATGTTTTCGACCGAGCTCTTTCGTCCGATTCGTCAGTCGCCGTGACTTTCGCAGAAAAAACTCAACCAACCACAGAAGTCCGGCCATCATCTAAGAAAGGACAGTCCGAGGCCCAGAGCGGTTCTTGGTCGAAAACGACTTGGCTGTTTTTATTTTGGTTCTGTGGAAGCATTGTTTCCTTTTCTCCGTTGCTGTTCGGCCAATGGATGATTCGCCGTCTAACTCATTTTTCAAAACCGGTCTCTGATGCAGAGGTTCAGCTGTTATTGATTTGCTTAAGTCGCAAGCTGGGTACTCGAAAGACCGTGCGCCTTCGCGAATCGGCAACCGGGATGGCTCCCATGACTTGGGGAATTTTCGCTCCCGTGATCATGCTCCCTGCCAACTGGCGAGCATGGTCTCAAGGAACCTTGCAGGCCGTCTTGACTCACGAATTGGCCCACGTCCAGCGGCGAGACCTCGTCTGCCAATTGCTCGCACGGGTGACTTGCTCGATGTATTGGTTCCATCCGTTAGCTTGGTATGCGGCACGGAGATTGAAAGTCGAACGAGAAATGGCCTGCGATGATTGTGTCGTCTCGGCAGGGGAAAACGCCAGCGACTATGCAACCCATTTAGTCATGATTGCCAGGGACAGTACCGGGCACATTCCTTATCCCGCAATCTCGATGGCTCAGACGACCGGACTGGAACATCGGATTCATGCCATTTTCGATAATTCTCGGTCGCATGTTCCAATGACCTTTAAGACATCGGGATTCATCTTTGTCGTGTCTACTCTGTTGGCAATACCACTGATGGCATTGCAGGCTGCATCGGAGTCGACGCCAAATGCGGCAGCATCCGTTTCAAGCGATAACCACAATATCTCTACTGCAACTCCAGTTCCGAATCCTGTCGATCGTTCTAGCAAGGACCTTGAATCCGACGATTTCAATTCTCAAAGTAAAACCGAGAGAAAGGATGTGAATTTTCGCGACACCGAAACTCCATACGGTTTCGACGATAACGGTCATTGGACTGTCCAAATTTTTCGCGGGTTTTCTGGGAGCCGTATACAAGTCTATTTGGAGATTGTGGTTCCGGGCCGCGAATCCCAAGAGGACTTTCGCATGAACGCTCCACTGTATGAATATAGACAGGAACATACGTTTAGATATCCGCCTGACGGGAGAAATTTGCCTACGATCTGGCCATTCTTTGAGGCATTTCCTTCATGGTCTTATGAAACCGAAATAAGTGCCGGGCAAAAAGATCAATTGATGGCTCTCAAAGAACAGTTCAACAAGGACTTACGGGAACTTGTAAAGGGGCACCTTTCTTTCGTCGATGGCCAGCCACAAGAGCTTTCACCAGTGCAAATTGCCGAAATCGTAAACAAACTTGCACCGTTGGAATTGGCTGCCGAAATCACTGCGCTGAATTGCCTGTTGCCAAATCAACAACGAATCCTGTTGAAAGGACATTTTGAAAATCACGGTTGGGAAGCCCTGAGCAATGTCCTGGGCAGGATCGCGTTGGGATTAAGTGAAGACGAGTATCCTCATATCGAACGGGTTGCCACGAACCTTCGTAAAACCAAATGGGAACTCTCCGATGAAGCGAGAATCCGAAATCAAGAACTGATCATGAAGTTATGGGCCGATATCCAATCGGAACTGAGCGAAGAGCAGTTCGAACGACTAAACGATGTCAAGGAATCATTTTTGAAACGACTGCGAGCATCGACGCCAACCCCTGAATTGCTTAATCGAGAAGGAGTTGATTTTTTCTTTCAGTCTCAGAAAGTACGGGAATCCGACAATTCGTTCACGGAAATCTGCGAAATGTACTGTGCGCGAAGGCACATGGAGGCTTTGCCCCAGCATCGGGGTTTTTTAAGTATCTACTTGTTTGCCCATTCCTTTGCTGGCTTTGGCCTCGATAAACTTCCGCTCGTCGAGAACCGACGTTATCTTGTCGGTGTGAAGTTGTCGAATGAAGAAAGGGAGTCGCTCGATGCACTTCGCGATGAATTCATCGAGGAAGTTCTCAACGACCGGGGTTCGTTTGTATTCGATCAATTCTCAATTGCCCTGACAACTCTGGGAATTAATTCTCACATTTTAGAACTTGCTGACTCTACGGAACAATTTTTGTTCCAAACACGAATTGACAAGAAATTCAAAGAACTATCTACCAAAGCTTACGAAGTTCTCAGCAACGAACAAAGGGAGATTTGCTTAGCGAATCGGCTGGGCAACGAATTGATTCATTATGACTTCCGAGCTTTCAAGTCACCGATTTTTTGTCAACAATTCGATATCGACGAAAAACAACGGAGTCGGATCCTTGAATTGATCCAAGAGGCGGAAAACTCGATTGAAGAAATCAAACAGTCCCGTAAAACCAAAATCGCTCAACTCGATGCCGCTGCTGAAAATGACATCTTGCAACTTGTCAGCCCCGATCAGCGACAACTTCTCAATGACATCTTGAATTCACCTGAGGCAAATCAATAGTCCGCACCTCCCTCAGAAAATCAGTGTCGGTTACTTCATCGTCCGCACGTTCACGGAGTGAACGGCTACGTGGCTTTTCACTCCCTGAAAAGACGCAACTCACGTCTCGCGGCAATATCAAGATTTTCAAGAGTTAACCTGTCGGTTAAAATCAATGCCAATCAAACATCAATCTCCCATTGGAAATGTTAAGGCCAGGGACGCCATGAGTAAACAAAAAAAGAAGCGATTTGACGAGGTGCTGACGAGGTAGGATTGGGAGATTTACCGTTGGACGCAGGCGAAAGTTTTGAACTGCGGTACGATTTCGGGGATGACTGGAGGTTCGAGATTTCGATCGAAAGCATCGACGAATCGATGACGAAAGAGTTCAAGCCAAAAATCACAGCCCGCCAAGGCAAAGCCCCCGACCAATACAACTGGAAGTACGAAGACTGACAATTCGGGGTCCTACCGAAGAAGAAGGAATATGAACAACGGGGGGGCCTGTAATGAAACTTGTGTCAGCTAGCAAAAGTTAGTATTTTTGACAGTTTCAATTTACAGGAGAATCGAAGCATGGATGCGTCTTTAAAAGGTGAAGCAGAACGACTTGCCGGCGAATTTGCCCGTCAGGCAAAGACGGTTGGCGATCTCAATTCGCTGATGAGATTGATGATGAAGTCGGCAATGGAGCGAATGCTTGATACGGAAATGGACGTTCACTTGGGACGAGTCGACATCGACAATCCTCGTGAAGATGGGGATTCGACGGAGGCACCTGACATTGCACCGAGCGCCGAAAAACGGTCTGCCCGCTCGAAATCACAGTCGGTAAAGAATCGTACTCCTAATCGTCGTAACGGTCGATCGTGCAAAAAGGTTCAAAGCGAACTAGGCGAAATTCCGCTGGAAACTCCCCGTGATCGTAACGGCACATTCGAGCCGCAACTGATCGGCAAGCACCAGCGTCGCGTGGAAGGTTTCGATGAAAAGATACTGGCCTTGTACGCCAAAGGCATGACCACTCGCGACATCCAGGAGATCGTGCGCGACCTCTATGGTGTGGACATTTCACCTACACTGGTCTCAGAAATCACCAGCGATCTGGATACAGAAGTTTCGGCTTGGCGAACCCGACCGCTGGAAGCGGTATGGCCGATTGTGTATTTCGACGGCATCGTCGTTCATGTCCGTGGTACCAATGGCCGGGTCACCAAACACACGATTTATGTGGCTTTGGGCGTCAATTTACAAGGACGCAAAGAACTGCTGGGACTGTGGCTGAGCGAAAACGAAGGTGCCAAGTTCTGGTTGTCCTGTTTGACGGATCTTCGCAATCGGGGCTTGAGCGATATCTTCGTGGCGTGCATTGATGGCCTCTCGGGATTCGCCGAGGCCGTTCACGCGGCCTATCCCGATTGTCAAGTTCAGCTCTGCATTGTGCACCTGGTTCGAGCTGCGTTGCGTTACGTCAGCACCGAAGACAGCAAAGCAGTGGCGAAGGGTCTCAAGAAAATCTATCAATCGGCAACGGTGGCCGAAGCGGAAGCGTCTTTAGAAGAATTCGCTCAAGCTTGGGACGACAAGTATCCGACGATTTCAAAGATGTGGCGTGCCAAGTGGACGGATATCATCACGTTGTTTGACTATCCCCCGGCGATCCGCAAAGCCATTTACACGACCAACGCGATCGAGTCGGTCAACAGCGTGATTCGCAAGTTTACTCGCAATCGCAAGATTTATCCCAACGAAGAATCAGCCTTGAAACTGGTGTATATGGCAATTCACGAGGCGTCCCGAAAATGGACGATGCCTATCCACCACTGGAAACAAGCACTAAACCATTTCGCCATCATGTTTGAAGAACGGATGCCCAAACTAACAGACTAATCAAATCATCAAATCAACCGCCTGACACAAAATTATTTACAGGCCCAACGGGGGATAAGGTTCACTTGCTGGTGCCTTGGGCCTACACTGGTCCCACAAATGAGTCTTTTTGAAATCCAAATGAAATCGCCGGCTGAAATCTATGAATTTCTTCTATGTCGCTTGCGGCACGCGATAAGACGCTGCAGTATGCACGGTGGTGAATCGGCAATTCTGAATTTGATGGACTACATCACCTTTGTTGACGAGCGATAGGACGAATGGAAGCGATGGCGACAAGAAATGACAGCTCGGCAGGCGATCAATGCTCGTGGTGTGCTCGGAGCTTTCGAACAAATCCTCGGGCACCGCAGACATGAATCGTACAACGAGCGAGTTGGCTCGGTTTATGCCTTGATCGCGTTTCGGATGGGATACCTAGACGGCGAGCAAGACGACGGGTTGCAACGCTTGTTAAACCCGGCTGAATATGAATCAATGCTCGACCAGACAAACGAAATGATGGAACTGGAAAATTGCACTCCCGAAACTGTGACCCATCGGTTAGGTGTACCGTCGATGCGATTCGGCACCAACGACAATTATCCATGTACGCTGCTGTATTTGCCACAAGCTAAAGTTTCGGGCTACATCTATTTCGATTTCGTAGCCGAGTGGGCTCAGGACGAAAACGGTATTCGAAAATCCGGAAAGCACGGCCCTAAACCACTGCTGGGCAATATCCGCATCCCTGCCAAACAATTCCCCGAAGAGTTTGTGTTCACCTCGCTTGGTAGACGAGTTTACAGGACAAAAATCTGACTGGTTGACGAATGACTCACTTTCTCGCTTGGCCGTTTTTCGTCGATCGTGTACTGACTCTTTTCTAATCTTTTAGCCTACAACCATTCGCGATTGAGGGTGTTTGATTGTATTGAGCATTTTCATTCGCGGAAGAAAGAAAGGCGATTTAGAATTCTCTAATTCCAGCGAATTGGTTTGCCGGTGAGCCAATGAAATACAACGACTGACATCAGCGCAATGACCGGTATCAAGGCGATCAGCAGCGGCACGGCAACTACCAACAACGCCCACCGATATTGACCCGCATACCGCAGATAGAGACTTGCTGTGACGGCAATCGGTGGAATCGTCAGTGGAATCCAAAAACTACGTTTTCGCAATAAGACCGAGATGGTATCCGAATGATGCCGAAAAAGGGAACGCAGGACATAACCCCAGGCGACCGCCATCGCCAGCCAACACAAGACTGTCAGCCCAGAGACGACAACATTCACCCAGTTTAATTGACCATTGGTTGCCGCGTTACCGGCAAACAAAACGTCTTCGATTGGCTGCACTTGATCGCACACCACCAACACCGCACCGATTGCTATCGACGCGATGCCGTTTTTGACGAGCAGCGAAATTAAACTCCCGCCACCTACAAATCGGGTCCACGGCAACAGCCAACTGGCAAACCGATTCTTCCAAGTAATTGTGTTGACCGTCGAAGTCCGCAACAAAATCCCGGCAACGGCTGTCATCGCGACCGCGATCAGTGAATAGACCGCCAGTCCGCTAGCCAATCCCAGTTTTCGCGACAAAACAATGGCCACCGCGAGGTGAACAATTGCGGTTGCGAGCCAAACGATAAAACCCAACTCAGCATTCCTATTTAATCAAGCTACTGGTCACAACTCAGGCCATTGCGTTAGATAGGAATCGGCGTCAATTCCGATTCGCTGGCACAATTCAGTCACCGCTTGTTTTCGGTCGTTTTCGTCGTCGGGATTAAACCGCAACAAAAACGGCCGATGGTTCCAATCGAATGGCTCGTCGGCGACGCCATGCAGGTAGAGCAACATCCCGGCAAAATGGACGGCTGCCACTCCAGGGTTTTGCACAATCCGTTTCAACATAGCATCGATGACGGTCGGCGGGTGGTCGGTTTCGATTTGCGTCAACGTGAGGCTTAGACCATCGTAAGCGTCACAATCGGCGATTCGTTGCACGAGTTCGGTCAAGCGTTCTTCGTCATCGACAATCTGCGGCATGACGCGAGCCACCGCCGCGCGAATTTCGGTGGTCCCAGTTCGAAAGGCGTCGAGCAACGCTTGCCGCGCTCGTGGTGAATCCAGCAGTGCCAATGCTTCGGCATCGATGAAATGACCAATACTTCGGGACAGCAAAAACTGTTCGATCGCCAATCGCTCCTCAGGCGACGCCAACTGAATCGCCTCCAAATCATGCTGTGGGTCTCGCCAGTTATCCGCATCAATCTGTGCAGCACGGCGAAATCTCTCGTACATCGACATTGTGAAACGGCCTAAGTCATGTTCTCGTTGCTTGTGAATTTGCATCAAGTCCTAAGTTTGACACAAAAGGCACGAATGCACAACTTGAGAGTGACAATCAACGAAAACGGGCGGAACGAATTCAGGCTTAATTCATTGCCTGAGTCGCTCTACCAAGTTTGTCTTTAACTATTTCCTGAGCACCGCTTGTGGCGATGATCATCGTTCGAATTGGTTCATCAATGGCGTGCTCGACGACGTTTTGCCAAGAAAAGGCCAAGCGCGGGAAGGCAAAGAGCCAATGAACTCGGCTCTGGAACAGCGGTGACATAATAGGAAACCGTATCGATACCCATGTAGTCGTTTGCCGTAGGCAACAACTCAATCCTCGCGATGTCATTGCTGTTGCGAACAAACCCGATAAAGAGCGAGTAGCCTCCTCCCGTAGAGCCCGTTGGGAAATCTGGGTTCGTACTAGATGATGTGACTGATTCCAACACATTGTTATTGACATCGAGAGCTCGCAGAACGTTTCCATTAAGATTGACGTCCAGAATTCCCATGCCAAATTGACTAACTGGTGTCGAAAAGTCGATGAAGAAATTTTGCCCCGCGCCGCTAGAAGCTCCGACCCATTTTCCTTCGAAAATCCCCGACCATTGCGAGTATGCAGGTGCTTGAACAGACATATTAATATTCGACGACAAGGTAGCAATTCGGAAAGAAAGGGGAAGGCTAGTGCCCACTGAATAAGATTCGAAGGTTTGGATAATTGTGTCCTGATGCAACTGTGATGGACTGGTAATGACATCAGCCTTGAGGAACGGACAATTGGCCAAGCAGAGCGAGATGACTGCAATGGTGCGAACTAACATGTGAATTCTCCTGTATCAAATACTTCTTAAAAGCGGACCGCACGAGCTGTCCCGCCAAATAAAAAGATGCAAACATATCGTCCGCGTGAGCCGAAATTTTGTTTTTTTCCAAAAAAGCCAAAAACATGGCAAAAAGTCCCGCCTTGGTTAACCCGCCTGGAACAGCCGAATTAGTGCCGCAATTCCTCAAGCCCCCTGTTCAATTTCTCGATCCATTGATTTGCGGTCTCTGTAGCGTCGCCTGACTGGAGCAAATTGGTGGCGAGTTGGAGAGCTGTCTCGAATTTGATCGTGGCTATTTCGAATTCACGGCAAGCTTTGAGTTGTCTTCCAAAGTTGTAGAGAACGTTAATTTGCGAGTCTTTGTAGGCGACGCTAGTCGGTGCCTCTACGGTTAAACGGTCCGTGATCTCCTGGGCTTCTGCGAACAGATCATGGACTAATTCGTTTTGCTGAAGTTTCTGACAAACCTCTGCTTTTAACAGAAGCGTTTCCACCAACTCGTTTTGCGCTTCCAAATTCTCCGGCTGTTGCCCGCATCGGTTGCGTTGGATGGACAGTGCCTGACCTAAATGTGCCAACGCATCCGCCGGTTGTCCGGCAGCCAGGAATCCTCGCGATAGTTTGATTTTGCCATAGGCGATATCGTACTGTCCACGTGGATTTTCGGAGTCCAGTTTTGCCGCTTGCGTCATCAGTGCTAAACAACGCTCAAACAGCTGTAGGTATTCGGAACTATTCGCCTCGCCGTCTTCTACTTCGCAGAGCATCGTTCCTAAATCGCCGAGAACGTATGCCAAGTAGCGCATGGCCCGGCGGTCGTTGGGGTTCGTCAGTAGGACTCGATCTCCCAACTCGATGGCCTCGTGCGACCGCTGGATGGCCACCTCGCGGTGACCGGCACGTCGCAACGTGTCTGCCAATTGCATGGTCGATTCGAGGACATCGCGTTGGGCCAACAGATTCTCCGGGTCGAGTGCCAAACGTGCTAAGTCCAAAGCCTGAGATGCTTCGTGGTGTTCAATAGCCTTTTCCATTTCCCGTTGTTTGAGCCAGTGATTGCCCAGCCGATAATGGACGACCGATAAATCTCGCAGGGCATTAAAGTCGCCAGGATTTGCATCGACCAAAGCGTTGGTGGCGAGCAAGGATCGACTAAACATCTCCTCCGCCGCGTTGTCGTCGCCAATTCGGCTGTAGTGGCCCGCAACTTTGTTGAGCGATACGACTAGGTCGCGATCGGATTCGGGAAAATGCACACTCCGCGACGCCTGATCTTCGCGAATTCGAAGTGCTTCCAAAAAATGATCGCCAGCCTTTTTGTACTCGCTCAATTGAATGTATAAATCTCCCAGCAAGTTGTGAGCGACGCCGATGCTGCGGATCACTTGTTCGTTGTTCGGATCAATGCCGTGCAGCTGTTCGAGCATTGCCAGAGCCAAAACACGCTGTTCCATAGCGACGGTGGCTGATCCGATTCGCGATTCGACGTCGGCCAAACGTTGTAGGGTGAGAGCCAGTTGCCTGCCAGCTTCGATATCCAGCGGATAGGCGTCCACCAAAACCTGGGCGATGGAGTGGGCGGCTTGAAATTCCATTTTCGCTCGCTCGACGCCTTGATAATCACCCACGTTGCCGATTTCCAGAAACAAGTCCCCCAGCTCGCGATGGGCGAGCAGAGTGCTCATATCGACCTCGGTCGAGTTCGCCAGATTGACGGCCACTTTTTCCAGTCCCACCAGCGACGTCTCCAACAGACCTTGACGAACACGCTGCGCCGCAGGGATGTGTTGCAGTTTTATCTGAATGTCACCCACCACTGACCGCAACGTTTCCAGTGCGAGTGCTCCCTGTTGATCGGCAATCGCGCGAGCCGCCTGCTCGTTTTCGTTCGCGATCTGAAGTTGATGATTATGACGAGCCATCATCGCCGAGAATACGGTTAAACCCAACAAGCTGGCCAGAATCGTGATGCTAACCGCCATCGACAAAGCGCGATACTTGCGAATCCAACGTCGCCATCGAACACTTGCTGAATCGCGCCAAACGGAAACCGGTTCGTCGGCCAGCCAGCGTTCGATATCTTCTGTGATTTGGATGGGGTTTGAGTAACGATCTGCGGGATCGAAAGCCATCGCTTTTTGGCAGATAGCATCGAGAGCGAGGGGCACTGTCGTGCATACTTCTCGCGGCGTGGTTCGTTTGCCAAGTCGGGCTGCGGTCAGGATGGCACCAGGGGAGTCGGCCTGGACGGGTGGACGACCTGTCAGCAGGAAATGCAACGTCGCCCCCAAACTATAGATGTCGCTCGCTGGCCCAGTGTGGCCTGAACCAGCAGCTTGTTCTGGACTCATATAGGCCGGAGTTCCAATAATGGAGCCTTGTGCAGACAAATCGACGTCGAAATCGCCTTCCTCAGAACGATCTTCGGAGCCCGTACCACAGGCGTCGATTTGTTGACGATAGTTCTCATCCGCGTTTTTGAGTTTGATGGTCTTGGCAAGCCCCCAATCGACCAGCATGGTCTCGCCGGTTTTTCCTACGATGATGTTGGCCGGTTTGATATCGCGATGAATAATCTGACGCGAGTGGGCGTGAGCCACAGCATGGCAAACCGTAATAAAACTGTTCAACAACCTGCGAAATTCGAGCGAGTTGAAACGGTTTGCACTTGGCTCTGACGATATTAGCTCGCGTGCTAGATCGCGGATGGTCTGGCCTTCGATCAACCTCATGCTGTAGAACGGGACACCCTCGGCGGTAAATCCCACGTGGTGAATTGGGACCACTGCCGGATGCTCCAATTGACCCGTGATCTCCGCTTCGCGAAAGAATCTCAGCCGCGACTCGGTACGGTCTGATTGGTCTGGCAACATCTCTTTGATTGCAACGCGACGGTTCAACGATCTGTCAATGGCGACGGAGACCTTGCCCAGTCCACCACGGGCCAACGTGTTCACGAGGTCGAATCGATGACTAGCAGTTAGTGGTGTCGATGAATCAGCGAAATCGGCACGATTCTCAGACAATTCAAATTGTTTGCCCTGCGACTTTTCAGCGCGAGTGGAATCCAGTTGGTCGTCTGCCGTTCGTTCGGCCCAAAGTGTTTTGAGCAGTTTGATATCGTTATCGGTCAGACTGCCGTCAGCAATCAAGTGACCCACGAGAGACGTTTCTGGGGCTTCTGCCCATTTGGCGACGCCGCTTGCCAACTGATCCGCATCCAGCAAATCAGACTCCCAGGCAAATACCCCCAATCGAAATGATGATGGCTGTTCACGCATGTTTCGTCGTCTTGATTCAAAATACTGGGTCCGGACGTTTCAATAGATACTACCGATAGGATTACGTGAGCGATATTCGCACATTTTTCGCAAGAACCTTGAAAACCCAGGGACTTCGCTTATTATAAACCAGAGCGGGGAAGGATTTGTTGGCCGAATTGAGATAGGTTTTCAGCTTAAAGACCAAGGTATTTGATTGGACGTAGCATCAGACAACTTTGAAAGCTCAATTTCCGAAAGCCACGCGGCCATGCTGAGTGTTTTGCAAGGTGATACGTCAGCAATCGGTCGCTTGACGCAAGCTCTGCGACCCTATTTAAAGACGGTTATCCGCAACGAGCTGGGCGGGGAAAAGGTTGCGGGCGTCGATGATGAATCAGACATCGTGCAACAGGCATTGACCCAGGCGACCGCCGGACTATCTAGTTTTCGCGGGCAATCTCTTTCCGATTGGAGTGCTTGGCTGGCCGCAATTGCCCGCAATGAGGCCCGCAAGTCCCGACGATATTGGCAGGCGGAACGTCGATCATTCCGGAAACAGGTAACGGGAGCACCCGAATTGCTGGAGAATGAAGCGGGGGAGCTAACCTCTCCGTCCTCCGCAGCGTCGCATGATGAAGAAATGGCTCGCTTGACGCAGGCTCTCGCCGGTCTGCCCGAAGCCCAGCGACAGTTAATCCATTGGAGACAAACCGAAAATCTGACCCATGCGGAAATCGCCAGCAGGCTAGGCATTTCCGTAGAAACCTCTCGGCAACGCTGCAAATCCGCCATGGACGCACTACGCCGCGCCTGGGCCATACTAGACGATCGACCCAACATGGGTGATTGATAGAATCTCGTTAACGGCTTAGAAACAATTGGCATTTCAACACGGAGACAAAGGGACAAATCGAACTGCCCCCTCTTTTTCATCTCAACGATTCGGCTTCAGGGGAAAGGTGATTTCGCTTTCATTAGAGTCGGTGCGGTATTGCCCCTTGATTTGGAAATCACTGTATTGATACCGTGTTTTATTTTGCCGGAACATTCGCTTGTAGGATATGTCGCTCAATCAAATTTCATCTGGAATTCCGGCCGCTGACAACTGGTCAGACACCTTCCAGTTTTCAGGGCGTGGATCGGTCCCGCAAAACCAGCGGCAGCCCTTTTCGATCCATCGTCGGCGAGATTCGGCAAATGATTTTGCAGAACCGCTCGCCGACAGATCGTCGTCATAGCCAAACTGGTATCCGCAGCAATGGCAACCTTCGTGTGAAGGGTAACCGAATCGCTCGATATAAGAGGGTTCCCCCAGGTCGCCGAACGGTGGATCATGCAATCGTTCGTATGGACTCTGTCCCAGCCCCCGATAGCCACAACAGGGACAGTAAAATCGCAATTTGCTTGTTTGTTCTTGATGATTCAATGTCATTTCAGTCTCGGTGTCGTTCAACTTGTAAAGATTATTGTATTGACTAGGCCCCCTTTGGAGCATTCGACGCAAAGACGATTTTCAGAAATCGCCCTTTTGCCCAGATCCCTTTGCCAACTATCGAAAACAAATCGCTCCAGAATTTTTCCAAGAATCCCGCTTGACGAGCGAAACCCGCTGTGTATACACTGTGTATATGAACAAGCACAGTTGGATCACGATCTCGCAAAGTGACCCGCGACCGCTGTATTTGCAAGTCATTGAGCAAATTCAGCGGCGGGTGGCCGTGGGCGATTTGCCACCCGGAACGGAATTGCCGTCGATTCGCCAATTGGCGGCAGATTTGGCGGTCAGCGTGATCACGATCAAACGAGCCTACTTGGAACTCGAGCGGGAGGGGACGATTACCACCCGCCATGGGAAGGGCTCCGTCGTCTCCGAACAACCAGATTTGCCGTCAAATCTGGCAGAAAGTGAATTGGAAAATCACCTCGACCAGGCAGCCGACTTGGGGCAATTGCTGGGGCTATCCAAAACCGAACTGCAACGCCGATTGGCGGACGCGTATGAAAACACACGAAGGAAACAAACATGACGAGCAGCTATGCAGTCTCCACAACTAACTCCACGGCGGCGATCTTGCTGGAAGGCGTTTCCAAAACGTACAAACATTTTCGACTGGAAAATATCAACCTGAGAATCGAACCGGGGACGGTCAATGGTTTGATCGGCCCCAATGGGGCGGGGAAATCAACCACCATGCGAATCATGATGGGCTTGGTGAACCCCGACTCTGGCAACGTTTCCGTCTTGGGGCAACCCATCTCATCGCACGAGGCCCAAGTGAAGCAACACATCGGATTTTTCTCGGACGATATGCGATTGTATAAATCCGAAACAATCGCTTGGCATCTGCAATTGGTCCGCTCTTTTTTTCCGAGTTGGGACGATCAGTACGCGAAGCAGTTACTTGATCGTTTCGGGTTGATTGCCGGTCAAAAGGTAAAAGGTCTGTCGCACGGCCAGCGTGTCAAGGCGATGTTGCTGTTGATTCTGGCACGACATCCGAAACTGCTCATTCTCGACGAACCAACGAATGGGCTCGATCCGGTTGCCAAGCAAGAAGTCTTATCCGAGTTGATGCAAATCGTCAACGATGAGTCACGCACGATTCTGTACTCATCCCACAACACCCATGACGTGGAACAAATCAGCGACACAATCACTTTCATCGACCGGGGTCGCGTGATCGCCTCGAACGACCGAGACGAATTTTTGAATCAGTGGCGACGGTTCAAAATTCATGCGGATACAGACTGGCAAACACCGGCGATTGAGGGCCTGTATTTGGAATCGACCTTTGGCAAACTGCGGGTGTTCACACTGGACAGGTATTCCATCGAGGTCGAGTCGCAACTGGAGGCATCTGGGGCGACTTTGGAAACTAGCGAAGCGTTGACACTGGAAGAGATTTTTATTGCCGCCGTTGCTCGCGGTCGAAAGGAAAACTGCGAATGAATCCACAAGCCATCCAAATCTTGTTTTTCAAGGACTTGTTCCTCAGCCGCTGGGCCCTGTTTGGTTATCTGATCGGAGGGCTGTTGAGTGCTCTCGTGACCTGTCTACCAGGCCAAACGTTTGGCTTTATCGGTTTTATTTTGATCGTCACCGTAACCATCGCGGCTGGGATCCACTTGATCGGCATGCTGTTGCTATCCGAGCCGATCGAAATGACTCGAACCTTCATCATGAGCTTGCCGGTCAGTTTGCTGGATTACTCGATTGCCAAAATCTCGGTGGTATTGGTTGCATTTTTAATCCCGTGGGTCGGCATGCTGGCCTGTTTGACGGTGTTGACGTTTATCGTTCCGGGAGCGAAGGCCGGAGTGCTGGTACTGATTGTGCTTCTGTTCATGTTTATGATGGGGGGATTTTCATTGCAGTTGGTCACAGCCGTGATCACCCAGTCGGTCGGCTGGACGATCGTGATGGTCGTGTTGGGGAATGTTTTATTCAATCTGTTTGCGAAGTTTGTGAATGAGCATCCAGTGATTGCCGAAATCGCCAAAGGTGATTCGATCGCTTGGCCTCCTGTGGTCTTGCAGATATTGGCCGTTGAAGCGATCGTCGTCATCGCAGCTATTGCGTTTGCTTTTGTCTGGCAGAGCCGGCGCAGGGATTTGGTTTGATGGCAGCGGATAACCGACAGGCCAACCGTATCCATTATCTCGACAACTTGCGTGCCTTGGCGATGTTGCTGGGGGTCTATTTGCATGGCGCCCTGGCCTACGCCGAGCCTTCGCGTGCGATTTGGCTGGCCACAGATCGAGCAGGGAGTCGGGTTTTGGACATGTCCATTTGGTGGATTCACCTGTTTCGGATGAGTCTGTTTTTTCTGTTGTCGGGGTACTTTGCCAAGCTGCTGGTCACTCGCCGGGGCCTGCGGGAGTTTGTTCGGAATCGCGGAATCAGGATCGCGTTGCCTTTTGTGCTTTTTTACCCCGTGTTGTTTGTCGCCTTGAGTGTTGTGATTGTGTTCGCCGTGTCATACGTGCAAGAACCACTGGGGTTGTTGGGATTGATTGTCGAGGTGGGACGAAATCCGGAGACAAGAGCAAGTGGCGCGACTTGGAGCACCATTCATTTATGGTTCCTGTATTATTTGCTGATGTTCTCGCTAATAGCTGCGATGGCCAGTCGCTGCTCTTGGCCAAAATTTAGATGGCCCGTTTGGTTGTCGGGCCAGAGATGGTTGCTCGTTTTTGTTCCGCTGGTTTTGGTTCCGGGGGTGCTCGGAGGAGGAGTCCCCATCGCCGCTCCTGAGTCGTTTGAGCCAGCGTGGTGGCCGTTTTTGTTTTACGGATTGTTTTACTGGGCAGGTTGGTTGTGGTATGGGCGTGAGGAAACGCTGGAGCGTTGGCAACCCTGGTGTTGGTGGCTGGTGGGATTAAGTTGCGTGCTGTTTGTCCCCTACTACTCGATGCTCCCGGTGCTCGATATTGGGATGATCGAACAAGGCCAATATCCGCTGACAGGCGGAGTCTATTTGATCGAATGCGTTTTGACCGCTTACCTGTCGGTCTTGTTAACCATCAGTGCGGTGCTTGTTGGGCAACGACTGTTGTCGTGTTCCAGTGTTTGGCTTAAGTTCTGTGCTGATTCATCATATTGGGTCTATCTGCTCCATCTGCCAATCGTCCTGTTTTTGCAAACGCTACTAATTCCCGCAGCGATATCAGTCTGGCTAAAGTTGTTCTTGGTGACTTGCGGGACTTGGCTCTTTTGCGTCGCCACTTACGTCGTGTTTGTTCGTTACACGCCTATCGGCTGGATGCTGCATGGGAAAAGGACTTTTCCTTGAGCAAATTGATGGAACATTCAAAGTTCACGCAGAAGCGGGAAAAAATCGCCGCTGAGTTTTTGGCCTTTGGGGATTGGGGGGACTCCGGCGAGAAGGGGCTCATCCGTTTCGGAGCAAACACCGTCACGGACTACATTCAAGACGACGGCTCGGCGGGGTCGGGGACTATGGTTGGCGTTTGAGCCGTGAACCAGCAAGGGATGATGAAAGGCACACTCTCCCGCTTGCAACTCGATAGCGACCGGCTGAGAAAACTGCTCCCACTGCTCGTCGGTCAATACAGCTCTAATCGCGTCCATGTCACCCGCCAGGCCCGTGATGGGCAACAGTGGCCAGCGATGACTGCCACTAATGTATTGCAGACATCCGTTTTCACGGGTGCTGTCATCCAGCCCGATCCAACACGTCAAATGAGCCATGGGAGTCGTGCGTGTCCAATAAGAGTAGTCTTGATGCCACGCCACCACGCCGCCATGCCTAGCCGGTTTACAAAACAACTGATCGTGCCAGAACCTCACACTCCCCCCAAGCAACTGACTGGCGGCCATTGTGAATGCGGGATGCCAGAGTAGATCGTGAAAACCAGGTCGCAAACGCCAGGCACCCAAGGCATGGAACAAGACTTCGTTAGGATCATTCGATTCGTTCGTGTGATACTCGTACCAATACTCCTGCCCAGCGTGTTGTGGCTCGAAAAATTCGGTTAATTCCTCACGGAGAATCTGAAGTTGACTTTCGGTCAAAATCCGCACACCACTCAAGTACCCGTGCTCGTGAAAAAATGCGATCTGTTCGTCACTCAAACGATAGACATCCCAATCGGATTCTCTTTGGGGCATCTCAAAAAGAGCCCCCAAACTATAATGCTTTTTGGCAAGGTCAGTCATGTTTCAAAAACCTATCGCGACTCGATTACGATTCAATCGCCCTGAATAAATTGCAGCCTTCTTCAATCGCTCCCGCTCGGCTATTTGTCCGATTTGTCTTGTGGTTTGATAGGCAAAAGTTCGATTTTGCGAAATTGGGTGGGATGGCTTTCGGATTGAATTGAGATGGTGCCTTCGCTGATCAGCAAGTTGCCGTCTTTGATCAATTTTTGAGCGTAGCCGTCCCGTTCATCGTATTGGGGTTCGGTGTATTCGAGAACAACCTTGCCATTGATGATGTGGCGGATGATTTCGCTTCCCAGAACTTCGACCTCACCCGTAACCCATTGGTCGCCGTGGTAGGTCTCGGAACTGCTGTTGGTGCAATGCGGAAGAAACAGTTTTCCGTTGAGGACGACGTTGGTTCCTGGGGTACAGAGGTTGAACGTGGAACGAGGATTCGTACCGTCACCCCCGAGAAGTTGCACCTCAATGGAAACAGGAAAGTCTTGATTGAGTTCCATTGTCTCAGGGTCTTGGCCGTGCAACATCAGCCCGTTATTGCGAAAGGCCCAACCAGGTCCGTTCGGGCATTGCTGGCCGATAAAGCGATACTCAACCCGCAGTCGATAATGAGAAAATTTGTCCTTGTAAAACAGATGCCCGAATTTTTTGAATCCACCTTCAAAATCTTCCGGGACATAGTCTGCGTATGAAACGGTTAACAACCCGTCCTCGACACGAAAAGTATCAGCGTAATTGTCGCCCAATTCATGCCCAACGATCTTGGCCGTCCAGCCAGTCAAATCTTGGCCATTGAACAGCTGAATCCACTCAGGCTCGACGGACTGCGATTCCTCCTGGGCGTTTACGATCGGAGCTTTGATCAAAACGAACAAAGCTATCAATGCGATTAGTGTTCTAAATTTGCGGGCGTAAAATCCAATCAAGGACATCGTTTTCTCCTAAATGCAGACATGAACTACCCGTCATTTTAGCAGTTTGCATGGGCGTTCGCGTAGACTCAGAGCCGGATTAGAGTATTAAACTGGCGTGGAATCTTTTGGCAGGTTCAGAATTTCTGCGGCCCTTGATCCGCACATAAGGAGCAACAAAATGGCTGCGGTGCTCGAAAGTCCCTGGGGCCTTGCTTTGATCGGCATGAAACGGCTCACGCAAGTCCTCGATCACAAATCCTGCCCGACAAATTCCGCCGAGTAGTGTTTCCCAGCGATGAGCAAATTCGAAGGTCCCCGGCTCACGCACCAAGTTCGCTTGTCCCGCAGGAGCAAGAGGTTCGTCACTGTAATAAGGCCGTTCGAGGCAGTACTTTCCTCGCTCTGCGTCGAGCCCGATCTGAAGACTATGCGGTGTCTTGTGCTGGCTAATGTACAAGCCTTGCGGTTTGATGACTCGAGCAACCTCGGCAAACACTGCCAATGGATTCGGAAGGTAACAAGTACTCACCGGATGGATGACGAGATCGAATTGGGCATCGGCAAACATCGAAAGGTTGTCCATTGAGCCTTCCACAATTTGAAATGGCAATCCCAATTGATCGCGCATTTGTCGGTCGAGGTCGAGCATCTCGGAGCTAAAGTCGAGCACCGTCACATGCGCGCCTGCCGCTGCATAGAGTGGTCCGTGCTTGCCTCCGCCGGCGGCGAGACAGAGAACATGCCAGCCACGAATATCGCCCCCCAACCAGCCGACGGAATCGACATGTTGCAGCGGATCGATAAGCTCCTCGGGTTGAACGGGCCGAGCCAGTCGGTGTCCGTGCTTGGCCATCTGCTGCCAGGCTTGACGATTCTGTTGTACAAAATTCTCGCGACTCATTGGGGCTATTTGGTGAGAATACTTAGTGACCGACACGAGGCTCGCCGCCGACACGTGGCTCGCCGCTCGGCAGACTCAAACAGAAAGAGTATAACAAGGCTTTGCGACTTTCGGTGGTTCTGAACCCTTGTCCATCAAGACAATCTCAAATTACTCTGAATTCTCTGTATGAATCGCCGCAATGAAGAACCACCGCAATTCCAGCGCCGAATCGTGGTACGTGGGGCAGAGATCCATTCGCTGGGTGGAATCCGTTTAGAGTCTGCGGTTCGTTGGTTTGAAGAAACCGAATACGCCTTTTTGCGAAGTCGCGGTTTGAGCGTTTCGATGCGCGACGAACGAGGACAGTTTGGCTTTCCTCGACTGACGACGGAAATCGAGATTCACCAAACTATCGAGCCATTTAGTGCGTTAGAAATTTCGCTGTGGCTGGCAGACTTAAGTCCCAAACAATTGGCTTATCAATTTCAGGCCACGCATTCGTTACGAGAGGGAGAAAAAGCCATCATCGCTTCGTGCCGTTACACGGCCGCCTGTTGCCGGTTTCCTCCGAACCAGTTTCCCTACCCGATTTTGATCCCGGATTGGGTATTTCTGCAACTCAGCAGACATCCTTAGTTTAAGCATCGACCGCAAGAATTGCTTTGACGAGCTCTTTAGACGTCAATTTCTTCAGCGTCTTCCGCGCGATCCATGATGAAACGGAAACGGGCGGAGGCGTCTTTGCCCATCAGGTCGCTCATCACGCGATCTGTTTCCAGGTGGTCGTCGATTTCCACTTGCAACAACCGTCGCGTATCTGGATTGAGCGTGGTTTCCCACAAGACCTTGGGCATCATCTCCCCCAGACCCTTGAATCGCGTGATTTCCGGTTTCGCGCGGCCCCCGTGCTCATTGACGATCCGCTCGCGGTCCTCCTCGTCGTTGGCCCAATAAGTCTCCTTGCCGATATCGATTCGATAAAGGGGCGGCACGGCAATGAAGACTCGTCCATCAGCGATCAATCCCGGCATGTGCCGATAGAAGAAGGTCAACAACAGGGTCGTGATGTGATGTCCGTCAGAGTCGGCATCGGCGAGCAGGATGATTTTCTGATAGCGGAGCCGGGTCAAATCGAGGTCCTTGCCGATCCCGCAACCGAGCGACGTCACAATGTCTTGGATTTCTTTGTTCTCCAAGATTTTCTTTAGACCCACGGCTTCGGTGTTGAGCACCTTTCCGCGCAAGGGCAAAATTGCTTGCTGGTTCCGGTCGCGGCCCTGTTTGGCCGTTCCACCAGCGGAGTCCCCTTCGACAATAAACAACTCCGAACCATCTCGACCGGCATTGAGGCAATCGGAAAGTTTTCCGGGCAACATCGCTCCCCGACCGCCCCCCGTTTTTCTGGAGACGGCTTCACTGGCGGCCCGCGAGGCAGCCCTGGCTCGCGCCGCCGCAATGATCCGCGCGACGACCGCGTCGGCCGTTGTTCGGTTGCTATTGAGCCATTGCTCCAAGGCGGGACGGACGGTGTTATCGACCGTGTTTTGCAATTCGGGATTGTTAAGGCGATCTTTGGTTTGGCCTTGAAACTGCGGTTCACTGATAAACACCGAGACAATGGCGACGAGTCCTTCGCGAATGTCTTCGTGGGTGATTTTGACTCCGCGAGGAATCAGATCATGAGTTTCGAAGTAATTCCTCACGGCCTTGGTGAGTCCGCTGCGAAAGCCGTTTTCGTGGGTGCCGCCCGATCCAGTCGGAATTCCGTTGACATAAGAGCGGACGTGTTCGTCCGTCGACTCAGTCCACTGCATCACGATCTCGATCCGTTCTTCGGCGTCCTTGTGCAGCGTGTAGGGCTGCTCGTGAATCGGACGGGCATTCCTTTCGTTCAAAACTTTTTTCAGATAATCGACGACCCCCTGCTCGTGGAAAAAGGTTTCCTTGGTTTGCTTGGCTTCGTCGTGATAGATGACTTTGATGCCGCGATGCAAGAAACTGGTGACTTCCAACCGAGAGCGAATCAGGGCCGTGTCAAACTCGACCTTGGGGAAGATCGTCGGGTCGGGAGTGAAGGTGATCGAGGTCCCGCTCCCACGCACGGTCGCTTTGGCTTTCTGCAAATTCGTTTTGGGAACCCCTTTGGCGAACTCCATGCGGAACTGCTCGCCGTCTCGTTTGACGATCGCGACAAGGTGTTTCGAAAGGGCGTTCACAACAGACGCACCAACTCCGTGCAAACCGCCGGATGTCTTGTAATTCTTCCCTTCGAATTTCCCCCCGGCGTGGAGCATGGTGAGCACCATTTCCAAAGCCGTCTTTTTGGTCTTGGGGTGTTTATCGATGGGGATTCCCCGCCCGTTATCGGAAACGGTGACGGTCGAATTGTCTTTGTGGAGTGTCACGACGATCTCAGAAGCGTGACCATTCATCGCTTCGTCGACGGAATTGTCGAGGATTTCCCAAATCAGATGGTGCAGGCCCGTTGAACCGACCCCACCGATATACATGCCGGGGCGTTTGCGAATGGGGTCAAGCCCTTCGAGGGCGACGATATCGGCAGCGGTGTACGATTTTGTCATGGTCTATTCTCCTTCATCCTCTTCCAAGGGGGGCGGTGCATCGGGGGGTGGGAAAACGACTTGCGAGATTTGGCCGTTCTTTTGAATCTCGGTCCCCTTGCCTCCCCGCGAGGTGACCCGATATTTGGCGGTGGAAATTGTCTTCTTGGCCCCGCGATTGGTCTCGACGACGAGCAAGTCCCTGTCACCGCTGCTCGGTTTAAAACCAATCAGTCGGTCGGTTTTGGCCAACTTAATCAACATGACTCCCTTACCGGCACCCGACAAATAATTGACTTCTTCCGCCGGGCAGACCATCGCGCGGCACTGTGCCGTGACCGCCAAAATGGTCTCGTGTCCCGAAACGGGGAAGACGCTAACGATTTCCGCACCGGGTGCGACTCGTGCAAACCGCCTACCACTGCGCGTCGACGGTTCGGCAAACGGTGCCAAACAGAATCGCAAAGCAAATCCATTACTGGCCGCTGCAAATCCGTGAACCTCTGGGCATAACTCAGGCTTCTTCGGATTTTCCTCGATATTCCCCACGACTCGCGGATCGAGTGACAGGCAGGCGACAATTTTTTCGCCATCCTTCATTTTAAACAACTTTTGAATCGGTTCGCCGTAGCCGGTCGAGGCCGGAATATCGACCATTCGAGCCGAATAACAAACCCCCAGAGACGAGAAAAACGCCACCGATGCGCGGGTCGATCCAGCCACGCAAGCCAAGATGCGATCCCCCTCGCGCATCCGACTCTTCGACAAATCGGTGACTTGTTTTTGCCGTTTGACCCAACCATCAACTGTGATCAAGATCGCGCAGTCTTCGGCGACAATAAAATCGTCGGCGGTGTATTCAGGTTCGTCGACAACGGTCAACATTTCGGTGCGACGTTTCCCTTCGGCAGATTTGGCGTACTTTTCTAACAGCCCTTCGATTTCTTCACGGACGATCTGCCAGCGACCTGAGTCGTTGGTGTCGCTGGAATCTTCCTTGAGAAGGCGGCGGATTTGTCGGGCTCGTTTTTCTTTTTCCTTGACTTCTTCTTGGATTAAGTTGATCTCAAGTCGGGCCAAGCGATAGAGTTTCAACTCAAGTATCGCGTCGGTCTGCTCAGCATCAAGGCCCCCTTTCTCAGCGGGGAAGCGGGCCATGATTTTCGCCGCCGCATCGGCCTTGCCTTCCGATTTACGGATGATCCGAATGATCTCGTCGAGAGCATCAAAGACGATCAGGAAACCGTGCAACAAATGCAAACGTTTTTCCAAAGCCGCCAGTTCGTTCTCAAGTCTGCGGGTGATCACCTCCAGGCGGAAGTGCAAGAAATGCCAAAGGATTTCCTTGAGCCCCAACCGCTCGGGAGCCCCAACTGCAGGGTTCTCGGTGGGAACGAGGCAAGTCATGTTGACGTTGAAGTTCGTTTGAAGAGGCGTGTTTTTGTAAAGGTAAGCGAGAGCCTTCGCTTCGTCGGCGTCTTTCTTCAGCAAGACCTCGATGCGAATATCTTCGGTCGAGAGATCCCGAACGTCTTGGATGAGGGGCATCTTGCCGGAAAATGCGATTTCGGCAATCCGTTCGACCAACACACTTTTATTGACACCGTACGGAATCGAATTGATAACGAGGACCTTCAACCCCTTGGACTCCCCCGCCATTTTCGACGTGCCACGAACCCGCAGACTGCCGTGTCCGGTGCTGTAGATTTCTCGCAGTTCTTCTTTGGTGTTGATGACTTGGCCGCCGGTAGGAAAGTCGGGTCCCTGGACGGCATCGTTGGCGACGAGTTGATAGTCCTTGATCTCGGGGTCCTTCAATAACTTCAGCAAAGCTCGGCAAATTTCGCCGAGGTTATGCGGCGGAATATTGGTGGCCATCCCAACGGCAATGCCAGTCGCTCCGTTGAGGAGCAGATTCGGAAGTTTGCTGGGGAGGACAACGGGCTCAAGTCGTGTACCGTCGTAGTTGGGTTTGAAGTGAACTGTTTCGGTGCGCAAGTCCTCGAGGACTTCATCGGCCACAGCCGAAAGTCGGCACTCGGTGTAACGCATGGCCGCCGCGTTGTCACCATCGATGGAACCAAAGTTTCCACTGCCATCAACCAACGGCATTCGCAATGAAAACGGTTGGGCCATCCGCACGAGTGCCTCGTAAATCGCACCGTCACCGTGTGGGTGCAAGTTACCCATCACATCGCCGACGACCTTGGCACATTTGCGGTGTTTGGCGCGGAAGTCCAAGCCTTGTTGGTCCATCGTGTACAGAATGCGTCGCTGTACGGGCTTGAGCCCGTCGCGAACATCCGGGAGCGCGCGGCTGGTGATGACCGACAACGAATAGTTAAGGTAACGCGACTGCGCGGCGAGGCGTAGGGGGATTCCCTCTACAACTTCATCCAGAAGGTCTCTTCCATCAGCAGTCGTTCGGGAACGAGCGGACTTCGAGCGCGAACCGCTGGAGGAAGTCGGCGAACTTCCACGGGGTCTCTTATTTTTGGCCAAGCGGGCTTTCCTCCTGGAGATTTCGTTTTTGCGTTTTGGGGCTCAGAATCCGTCGTGCCACCTAACCGGGTCACGGGGGTAGCTTGGCTGGAAACAGGCCGCTCAATTTTGCCAACTTTCGGCAGTTTCGGGGCGGGTCCTTGAGTCGTAAAACCTTACCGAACCGCCAAATTGTAACGCGATTGTTACGTTCGTTATAGCCGGATGTTCGGTTTGTGCCGCCGCTTAATCGCAATTGTAGGAAAGCTCGTTGAGATTCTCTGAAATGGAATTTTGCGATTTGCCGAAACAGACGGCAGACACGTTTTTTTCAGCGCCGCTGGGGCTCTGTCCTCGCGTCATCCCTGTCCAGGAGCCAGTTCCATGAAAACCCGAATTTTGTTTGCCGCCGCGATGCTGGTCGCTGTCACGAGCAGTCAGGCGTTCGCCCAATCCAACGGAAATTTGACCAACAACCTGTTTCAGCAGTACTACACCCCGAACGGGGCGAGCCAGATGTCGGGGGGCATGTACCCCGCACCCCACTACGTTCCCGGCTACGTTGGGGCGTCGCACTACACGTACCAGCCTCTGCAACCGCACGAGATGATGTATCAACACTCGCGGAACTATTACAACTTCCAGGCCGGCCCAGAGGCTTTTTATCAAAACCCCTGCGGCGGATGCAATCAAGGTGGCGGTTCGATCAACGTGACCAAGGTTCGCTGGCAATCCGGCGTTAACCACATGGGTCCGCTTCCTTTCTCCACTAGCCCTTTCGCAAATCTGCATTACTCGTTGGCGTCGAAATATTACTGCGCTGGCGGGAATTGCGGTGGCTTGGGGGGAGCGATCGGCAAACATCGTGGCGGACTACTTCACGGTCATGGCGGTTGCAATAGTGGTGATTGCCGATAGTCAGGTTGATAGTCAACCCGCTTCGGACGGCTCAACTCTGAAGTTAGCCCACTCATCGCAAAAACTTTTCGCAAGACCAGGATTGCCGCCCTCAGTACTGCGAGATGAAAGAGAAACTTAAAACTATTAAAGGAAACCTTATGAGAATCACAACGCTTACTTTGGCGGCAGCCGTTCTGCTGTTGGCCGTATCGCAAGCCTGGGCTCAATGCCAATCTTGCGGAACGGCTTCAGGTGGAGTCGTTTCGGGTAGCTGCGGCGGGAACTGCGGCGGCAGCGGACATTTGGGAGGGAATCTCGGTGGTCGCTTGCTAGGAAGCGGCGGTATCCCCGGCGGTGGCGGAACGGGTGCGGGAGTCAATCAAGACTTCTCGTATCCTCAATGCGCTAACACCCGCAGCGGATACCCTTGGCCAGCCTATCGCGCTTACTACGCGGCGCGAGATCACTACAGTCCTCACCCCGCCTACGCTTACAGCAAACAAGGCATTCGAGCTTCTCACGAAGACCAATGGAATACCCAAATGGGGCAGCAATACCCTTGGCACGGTGACTACAACTACTGGCGTTGGGGCACACCCACTGCTCTGGTTGTACCTCCAACCGCAGCTTTCCATTCCGAGTACAACTGGGGAGTAGGTCAAACTCGCAGCACGCCGATTTACCATCAGTTCGGCAGCTCGAACCCAGCCCCGATTGGTAACGGAGCGGGAATGTATCCGAATGCTCCTTATTTGCCCAGCAGCACAAACCAACACGGTGTCTACCCCGTGCGAGCTCCTTGGCACTAATCTCGATTAGATTTTAATTCGCCCAATTTGAAAGACGCGTTGCCCCGGCATCGCGTCTTTTTTTGATTTTAAAATGGAACTCCTGCAAGCCGACAAGTCCCGTCCCAGTCCAACAAACCAGCCGACGCCCCCATCCCTGTCACACAGGCCGCTCCGGCTGCGGCCGCAATTCTGCCGGCGTCGGCAGGATCGAGCCCGCGCAACAAACCGGCGAGTAACGCAGCATAGAAGGCATCTCCAGCCCCCGTTGTATCGACAATCGGCCCTGGCGGTTTGATCGCTTCGATCCGAATCATCTCGTCGGCTGTCGGACTCAACAACGCCCCCCGCGAACCGAGCTTGACTCCCAACATCCCCGGAGCACCCCACTCTCGAAACCGCTGCATGATTTCCGCTGGGTCTTCTAATCCTGTTTGATTCGCCGCCTCGCCAAGACTGGGCACATACACATCGAGATGCGGGAGAATTTTTTGCAACTTTTCGCCATCGCCACCATTTCCCGCCGAGTCCAACGCGGTCATACATCCCTCCGCGCGAATGGCAGCTAAGACCTCTGGCAGATCGGCTTCTAAATTCGGCAGTAGCGAGTAGTAACCCAACAACATCGCGCGACTGCGGCGAAACAAATCCATCCGCGATTCAAAGAATTTCCGGTCAAGGTGCTGCGGAGCCCCAGGGCAATGGGCAAAACTCCGCTGTCCCATCGCATCGATCATCACCGCCGTGGTGCTGGTCGGTAAATCAGGCCGCGTCTCCAAGTCATCCAAGTTCAACCCTGCCGCCATCAATCGCCGCCGAATGATTTCGGCCCAATCGTCCTGCCCCACGTACGTCGCCACCGCCGTGCGCATTCCCAAACGCTGCAAGGCGATCCCGGAATTCGATACAATACCTCCAGTCGTCGTCTCGATGGGCGCGACTTCGATCAGTTGATCGGCTCGCAAGGGCTGGTGCAGCTCGACCGGTTTCACCAGAATGTCTACAGTGCAACATCCACATACAACGCAATCAAATTTTTCAACCATGACTCCTCCCTCGACTCCGAAAAACGCCTCTTGGAAATCGCTCGACGAAAAACTTGCCAGAATCGCCGCCGACTCGTCTTGCCGCGATTTCATTCTAGCCGATGCCAAAGACGCTGACATGGCTGCCGGGATTGCCGCTCCTGGCCCGAGACAGAATCCCGCCCCTGGAACAAGCCCCTGGCGGTCGCTCCCCGAATTTCGTCAGTCAATTCGCGAAATTGTCGAGCAAGGCCTCGTTGACATCATGCTGATGAGCCCCAGCACCAGCGAGCTGTTAACAATTGATGAAGGGATATTTTCCAACAGTCGCGTGACACCCGCCGTCCGCGCCAATGACACCACCGACATCTGGTGCGGAAACAGTGGCCAGTATGCGAATCAACCCTCGCTCCCGTTTCGTTCGACGACGGTCAGGCAACTCGTCGGTCGCGACGCGGAGGCCTCCAACGCAAATGGTGGCCCTGGTGTCAACTTAGGCTTGTACTCGATCACGTTTAACAACGACGCTGTGCGAGACCGAGAAACGCTCGAGGCTTATCGTCAGTTTCGCGAAGAAGCAGAGCCGCTGGGATTTCGGCATTTTCTGGAGGTTTTCGCGCCGAATGCGCTGCTGCAACCTGTGGCCGATGTTGGCCGCTACGTTAACGATTGCATTGTCCGAACACTGGCAGGCATTCCCCGCCGCCAGCGACCTGTGTTTTTAAAGATGCCCTATTTTGGCCCCGCCGCGATGGAAGAACTTGCGTCCTACGATCCGTCACTTGTGATCGGTATTTTAGGCGGATCGGGGGGGACGACATTGAGTACATTTCAGTTGCTGCACGACGCCAAACGCCACGGAGCCCGCGCGGCCCTGTTCGGCAGGCGGATCAACCAAGCCGAAGACCAACTCTCGATGGTCCGGCATTTGCGATTAGTCGCCGATGGAGAACTCAACCCCGATGATGCAGCTCGTTCTTATGAGGCGGACGTGGCCAAATCGAGGTAGGGCGGAGTGGGCTGATTGATTTGAGGTTTTGACCAAATTGACGTTATTGACCGGGTTGACCAGATTGACGTTGTTATCGTCGTCAACTTGGTCAACAACGTCAACCTAGTCAACCATGTCAATCCAATACCTCACATCGTCCTGGTTCCCTTTCAGTTGGGGAACTGGGAACATCCCCAGAATGGCCCCTTGGCGGACTTGCGTTTCCGCATCGATTGACCACATTGCGGACACTCGAGAGTCGCTTCTTCGTTGCGTTGTTCCTCGCGAGTCGCCAATCGCCGGTTCGTGAGCCGTTCGCTGAATCCCCCTGTCTCCTCAAACGCCTTGCCCTGCGCCGCGATTTGACTTTTCAGCATCTTGAGCGCTCGGCCGATGATGATCAACATCGCATTGGCGACAACGACCGGGTCCCCTGAATCCAACCAGCGGGCATATTTTTGTCTTTGAGCCAGCGCATGTTTCGCCGATTCGTGAACGACGTCTCTGGTGAAGCCAGGTTGATCAAGTGAAATCGCATTCACGGCTTGAGCCTCAGCCGAATGTACTGACCAAGGCAACTCGCCACGATCCAGAATAAAGACCTCGTAGTCCCCGCGCAGTTCCCCCAAGCTGGCACGTGCGACATCGGTGAGTTTCATTTCGGTGTCTTTGGAAGTCGAAGATCGTTCGGAGCCCTCGATGATATTCTGGCGACCGCTGCGCGCCGCTTGGGTCATTTGATCGTACTGGCGGCCTTTGGGATCGTAGAATTTTTGACCGGCATCGCGATGAACCTGAGTTAAGAACCTTCGGCAGAATCGCAGGGTCTCAAGTTGCACAATCGTTGCCAAGGTGAACGAATGGAGCCGCCGAAACCCGCCATGTTTGTCAAACAGGTCAGACACCGCATCACCTATCAACTCACAAGTTTAAACGGCCGATCCCGTCAATACGGCCAACAACGTCAATCAGCCAACGTGTATCTCATGGCCGAGATCGCCTCATCGTGAATATGGTCAACAACGTCAACATCGTCAATCAGGTCCACCTCAATAACTGCCGGCCCAACAATCAATTTCGCTCGCCAAGCAAACTTGGTCGGAACTGATCAAGTTCGGCCGATGGTGCGGCCCGTTCTTATGAAGCGGACGTGGGTCTTCACAAAAAAGTCTGGAGAATTGTAACGGTCTACAACTCGTTGACAAGTCAGTCATCAATCACGTTGACACGCTTGAAGTTTCTCGCCGAGTTTCGAAAACCAGGCCCACTGACCGTCGCTTGGGTGGCGTTTTGAAAAAGGCTTGCACCACTAGGTCGATAAAGAGTCACACGATCATTGCCACCATTGGTTGCATTGAGCGTAACCGATTCGAAATTCCGAACTCGATGATCGCAATTCGTATTAAAAAAGCGGGTGTAGTCTGGCCTCATGGCAGCCACGTCGTTCAGTTTGGAATCGATCAATACCGCTGTGTCGTTGTTTGCTTGGCCACCGAACGAAACAGAACCATCAAAACCACGAATCTGCAAAAAATTTGGGCCCTCCGTAATCCGCAAAACATTGGTCTCGAGGTTGGCGGCAACCCGAACGGTATCAAATTGCCCATAATAGCCAGCAGTATCCATTCCCGTCGACCCGTTTACCCAAATCGTAGGGGCGGATGCTCGCAAGTAGACGGACTCACCAATCAGATGACAACTTCCTGGAAAAGCAACGATGCGATCATTTCCCGGCGTGTCGTTAATGACGACTTCATCGGTGCTATCAATCCCTAGGAACTGAACGTCTTCAAAATTAAGGGCGTGAACAAAGCCCATCGGATTTTGTACAGATGTTTGGGACTCCGACATGACTACAAAATCAGGGTGATTATTGAGCCCTCGAATCGTAATCTTGTCATTTCCTCCTAGCCCGTCGATCGTCAGTTTGACAACTTCCGGGGGCAAGGGAATCGATTGACCGTTGACAACCAAAGAACGGATATTGGAATTGTACCAAACAATGTCATCCCCTTCGGTGCATTCGATGGTCATTTTAGGGCTAGGATTTGGGATAAACGGAACCTCTGAAATCACTCCGACGTGCCCTCTTTTATCGACGAATGCAAGTCGATCAGAACCCGCAGCCACCATACCGCTTCGACCGTCGGTCACAAAGGGCTCGTCTAAGGTCAGCGAGTCTCTCAACAAAAAAGTCTCTGTATCGTACACGCGAATCTGTTGATTTATCAAAAAATAGGCCAAGCCACTCAACCTCGAAACCTCAAAAGCTCCACGGGTATGTGGCCCGAGTTGGAAGTTTCCTAGAAGACTCAAAGTGTTTGGATCAGCAACTTGCCCCCATGACGAATAGACACGATCTCCTGAAACCTTGATCGATTGAGCAAAAAACACATTCCTGCGTTGGTCTTCTTCGACAAGGCGGTTCCCATCGAAGGAGAACCGATAAAATTCAATCCCGGAAGAATAATCATGTGAACCAGACATCATCATTGGACTCACAAAGGCGATTGAGGTCGGACCGTAAACGTAAAAGTTGCTACTAATTTCGCCCGCCAAATCGAACACTCGCAGATTGCCTGTAGCTGACGAGCCAATCGCGTTGCAGGACACCACCACTCGATTGGAATTAGCTGGATCGATCGCAATGCTTTGGGCAACACCCGCCGCGCCCAAATAACCACTCGTCGGAAAAATCGGACCGACCGAGTAGTCGCTGAGTCGCAACCAACGAATTCCTGCGGCTCCGTCCACGCCCACCCAAAGCAGGTCATCGTCTGGCAACAAAGCCAGTCGATTCGGCTCCGAACCGATGGGAATATACTCGATCACCTCGAGATCATCAGGGGAGATCACCGCTATCGAGTTTCCATTTGGAAAACCTGCTGAACTCGAAATGCTGGCATACAACACATCCCGTTTTGTGTCATATACAACGTCACGTGCATGCAAACCCACTGAAAATACATTGGCATTTTCTAGCTCATTTTGTGCTTGGACAATAGCCGCTGGAAACAACGCAACTGATAGCAGTAGGAGAACTCGCTTCGCTCTAAAAATAATGGTATTCATCGCAATTAGTTTTGAGACATGTTCGGGTGTAAGGGATATGCCTAATTGTCGTTTGTCACATGACGTACGAAAAAATGATGAGTCAAGTGCAATTCGACGGTCTAAGCCATATTAACATGCTGAGCAATAACTGCCAATGTCAAGCCCGTTTTTTCAATTTCGGAATCTCATTCCCAGTGCGACCATAGCCAAAACCCTGCAATCACTCTCGCCAGAAGACGGACTCTTAGGCCAAGACAAAACGCAACTTCCTTTTCAGGGGCCCCCAATCTTTTAAAAAAACCTCGGTTAGGAATCGGCTATCCACATCCGCTACCAAGTTCCATAAGTCGTCGGATCTTATCAGGATTTTCAAGCGAGAATTGGTGGTTATTAGCAGGAGTTCTTGCCGGACGTTCAAATTCTCGGCTCTGCAGCAGCGTGCGTGAGCGTTATCCCACATCCGAAATTTCTCCCGATTTGGGATACGAATCATATGCGTTCCTACATCGGAACCCATGCTTTGAAGTTTTGTGCGCGTACCGGTGACTTTACCCCTTAGATCGTCTTCAACCTTTGACCAGTATTAACATCATGAGCACCGGGGTAAGGGCCTGGATGCTGTGTGGCGTACCCTCATCCATGCGAATGAAGGTCCCTGGTTTGCTCGAAACGCTCACATCACCGACCGTAATGAGAGCCTCTCCTTGGAGAACTTGGATGAACGCGGGAAGGGGAGCGACATGCTCTGCCAAACCAGTCTCAGCCGCAAAGGCAAACAAAATGATTTTGTGATTTTCGTCATCCAACAGCAACTGATTCCGTTTGCCGAATTCTGGAATGGGCAGTAACTGGTCAAGTTGATAAATCAACTGAGTTGTTTGAATGTCATTGTCCATAAATCAGCACCGCTCAAGCGGTAGGGAAAAGATTCTCAACATATCGAGTTAATAAGTTTTCAGAGTTTTTGCTTGGTTCGTTTATTCACGAGGCAAACTTGGTCGGAACTGATCAAGTTCGGCCGATGGTGCGTGGCATTGAGTACAACTGGCGCGCCAGGGGTGACTGGTGCGGATCGGATTTGGCCCGGCCACACCGTGACAACTCATGCAGTTTTCACGCATCCAGGTGGGATGCGGAATGGTCGGCGGCGCGCCCTCAAACGCGCGGGAACCGGCAGATGTCAACCAAAACCCATGAAAATGATTTTCGCTGGGGGGCTGATGAGCGAATTCGGTGGAAGCCCCCTCGGCATGGCACTGCGTGCAATTGGCATACAACTGATGAGACATTGGTGGAGCTACGACCCCCTGCCCTAACGACAGCCCATTTTGATGGCAAGCCAAACAACTGGCCGTGTTCATTTGATCAATCGGATGGGGCACGACGGGAGGCGCGCCATCAAAGGCCCGCCGCTGGACCCTCATTGCGAGATAGCTGAGTCGCTGTGGTTCACTCAGCGCCTCGCGCACCGGCTCCTCAGAGTAATCAGCCATTAAATCCGAAGCCACTTGTTTGAGATCGCTAAGGTTGCTGGCCCAGTCTCGATTGGGTCCAAACTGCCGACGATCAAAGTCGCGGTAAACGGTTGCTGCGATGGCGATCGTGTTTGGGTCTGCGGGAGTCGAGTTGACCACCGGAGGCACCAATTCCGGGATGGGGGTCCCCTGGCGGATTCCCACCATGAAGCCGACCAGCGCAATACCAACGACCCCCGCCAAAGCGAGATGAACCGCACGTGAGGTGTTGGCTGCCTGTTGAGGTTCGATTTTTTCGAACACGATAAGCTCCTGTTTCAAAATTCTTCGCAGATGTGTTCTTGAGGTTTATCGGCCTGGTGTACGGCTGACCCGCACGGCACATTTTTTGTAGTCAGGCTGTTTAGAAAACGGGTCGTGCTCGTCCAAGGTGACTTCGTTGATCAACTTGGTCTCGTCGAAGAACGGCACGAAGACCTGCCCGCGCGGTGGCTTGCCCCTCCCATTCACCCACACAGGCAAATCGATGTATCCTCGTCGCGATTCGACGCGCGCCCAATCGCCCCGGTTTAAACCTAATTCTTTGGCGTCTTCCGGGTGCAGTTCGACATAGGCTTGAGGAACGGCCCGCGCTAATTCCGGAACGCGCAACGTCATTGTGCCCGTGTGCCAATGCTCCAGCACGCGTCCCGTATTCAACCAAAACGGATATTCAGCGTCAGGCATTTCGGGAGGCGGTTCATAAGGGTGGAACCATATCTGTCCACGGTCATCTTTAGAAACCGAATGGTAGAACTGAATCTCCTTCCCTTTTTCGACGAAAGGATCGTCGAATTCCGAAAACCGGAACCGCGTTTCCCGCCAAGTCCCATCGTCTTTTTGAACAACCGGCCAGCGTAACCCCCTTGCCTTCACATATTCATCGTAAGGAGCTAGGTCCTTTTGTTTGTAAGTCGTGAATGGTCGATACTCTTCGAACAAGCGCCGGTCCACATTGACATCGTAATAGTGCTCCCATTGCCAAATCGGAACTTCTTCTCCTTGCTCGTTTTCGGTGTGGAACAGCCAGCGTCCGTCTTTGTCGCGCATTCCTTCGTGACCGAGTTCCAGTAGACGATGGGACACGGCAATGATTTGCCAGCAATCATCCCGCGCTTCACCGGGTGGGTCTACCATTTTGAACCACTGTTGAGTCCGTCGCTCGGAATTGCCGTACATTCCATTCTTTTCAACCCACAAAGCCGACGGCAAAATCAAGTCGGCCAACTCGGTCGTCGCTGTTGGATAAACGTCGGAAACGATCAAGAATTTTTCCGGCGATTCGGCTTTTCGTCGGAAGAGCTTGTGCAAGTTCGGCAAGGTTTGTCCGGGATTGGTCACTTGTACCCACAACGTATCGATGTTTCCGCCCTCGGCAGCGGGAGTGCAAAACTTATCGAACAGCAGCACGGTATGATAGCCAATTTCCGGCTTGATCCGCCCTCGCTCAACGTTCCACAAATCTTCAGCGCTTTGACGATGAGCCACATTGGCCACGAGTCGGCCGCCGGGGAGGAGATGGCAAAGCGTGCCGACCTCGCGAACCGTTCCGCAGGCCGATGGTTGACCGGTCAAACTCGTCGGTGAATCGCCGGGCTTGCCAAAGTGCCCACTGAGAAAGTGAATCCCGTGAACCAAAGCGTTGATGGCCGTGCCGCGTGTATGCTGGTTCATCCCCATGCACCACAAACTTGTGATACGCACATCGCGGCGTCCGAACAATTCGCCTAACATCTCGATTTGCTCGACCGGCAGACCAGAGATTTCAGAGACGTACTGCGGCGTGTAGGGTTCCAGTCGCTGGCAGTATTCGTCGAACGTGATCGGTTTGCCATACATATTGTTGGGGTTTTCGGGGTCAAGTTCCCGAAAGGCCCCGAACCGCTCGACAAACTTCTTGTCGTACGTCCCATTTTTGATGAGCAGATGAGCGATCCCGTTGGCGATGGCCAAATCGGAGTGGGGTTTGAACTCAAGATAATGCTGACAATGCTCCGTCGTGCGAGTCCGTCGTGTTCCGATATCGATCATCGTAATCTGCTCGCCCCGCGAACGGCGATCAACGACTCGTGAGAATAGAATTGGATGCATTTCAGCAGGGTTGTTTCCCCACATGATCAAGACGTCACACACGTCCAGGTCGTCGTAACAACCCGCCGGTTCATCGACTCCGTAGCAAGTCAAAAAACCGGTTACCGCCGATGCCATGCACAACCGGGGATTGCCATCAATGTAGTTACTTGACAGACCGGCTTTCATAAACTTGTTGGCCGCAAATCCTTCTGGAATTGTCCATTGACCGGAACCATAGATCGCGAACCGATCGGGGGCTGCCGAAATTTTTTCAGCAATTAGGTCAATTGCCTCGCCCCAGGAAATCGGGCGGAGTTCTCCATCGACGCGACGAAGTGGCTGAGTCAACCGATCTTCGCCGTAGAGGATTTTACCAACATGATATCCTTTAACGCATAGCAGGCCGCGATTGACTTCGGCGTTCAGGTCTCCCTTAATGGCCACAACCCGATCATCCTTGACCCCGACCTGAACATGGCAGCCGGTACCGCAAAACCGGCAAGGAGCCTTGTCCCATTTGACTTCGGCATCCGATTCCGCAGAGATCGTCTCGGGATAAACGATAGGCAAGGCGTGATCTCCAAGTCTCTCGGCTCCCACAATTTCACTGGCCACCGCAGCCGTTGCGGCTGCACATGCGCTGGTGGTCAAAAAACGTCTGCGATCAACATTCATGGTGGATTCCTGCCAGTCCTTGTTTCCTAAACATCTCGGGCAAAAGCATTTGTGAAAAACCAAATTTGGGTAACACCAGCTCAAGCATACCCAACCTTGACCTTCAGCCTGTTTTTTAAACTTGGCTGTGGCCACAAAAGTGTTCACCCTCTTTTTATTGCAACTGACGTACCAACTTCGGTTAAGAAGATTGGACTTCAACCGTGGCTACCCATGAAAACGTCAAGGAGCATTACAAATTGGGCTCAAAGATGCACCCAAAACCAGAGGGCACGTCATCGAAAAAGAGCTGAAATTGTCTCCAGTTTTACGCGAAAAGCGTGCGGAATTCATCTTGAGTGCGCTGTATCGC
Organism: Pirellulaceae bacterium; assembly: GCA_019636375.1. Lineage (GTDB taxonomy): Bacteria > Planctomycetota > Planctomycetia > Pirellulales > Pirellulaceae > BJ22. Next base: position 731,057 of record JAHBXS010000002.1, read on the forward strand.
ACACCTGATCCTATCAGCACAACAGGTAACTGAGCAAAATCGAGCATTTACCCAATGGCATGTTAGTTGCTTTGGACTAAGACGAATCAAACAAGTGAATTGAAAACTCAAGCAGTCTTTTTCACCCAGCGTTAGAAATGGAATTTCGCAAGACTCATCGCCGTACGAAACGCCTGCTCGGTACTCAGCATCGATCTCATGCAATTGCCGCGATTTGTCTGTTGGCAGCTTCGGTGGTCATGGTGGCCGGTTGTGATCGCCCGTCCGCAGGTGCAGAGACCCCTACTCGGGGAATGAGCTTGCAACAAATCAGCAAACTCCCGCCATCGGCGGACGATGCCGACAAGGCCCGACTCCTACATCCAATTCAATACTCGACACCCCAAACGCCACGAGTCGCCACGGACCAAGTGGACGCACTTGGGCACCCGATTACGATCTCGTGTGCTAGTTGTCACAGTAATTTTTCTGAGCGAACCCCTGTGGTCTCCGCCGAGAAGCTCCAAGCCTTCCATGTCGGGCTGAAGTTCCAGCATGGCTCGCCAAATCAACAGTTGACTTGCCTGACATGCCATCACGCCGACAACTACAACTACCTCCGTTTGGCCGACGGACAACCGGTCGAGTTCCGCAACTCGCGCTCGATGTGCGCTCAGTGTCATGCGGCTCAAGACCGCGACTACGAGCACGGTGCTCATGGCGGGATGAACGGTTATTGGGATCGCGTTCAAGGAATTCAAGTTCGCAAGACTTGTATCGATTGCCACGATCCCCACTCTCCTCAATTCCCGCATATGCTGCCGAACTTCAAACCGTTAGATCGGTTTTTGGAACCATCATTGCACCACAACCAACACGAGCAAAAACACTAACGCCATAGGTTATCGATTGTGAGCCAGGAACAGGATACAAAAAATCGCGACTCAAACTCTGAAACGCCTCAGAAACGTGCGGGGATGGAGTTGCCGATCTTGGGCCAAGTGAGCCGACGCACGGCGATCAAGGGTGCGGCGGCGGTCGCTGGGGTCGCGGCATTGGGTGTCGCCGCCGCTCCGATGCTCCAAAAGACAGCAGAGTTGAGCGCCGCCGAGTTCATGCAGCGGCATTTCAAAGAGCTAACCGACGAGGACAAACGCATCATTTTTGAGCGACTAGAAAACGAGGCTCAAGAAAAATATGACGCCGAAGTTCAAATCGGCGATCACCCTCCGATTCGCGGCGTGCGGTTTGGCTATGCGATCAACCTCAGCTTGTGCAACGGCAATGGCAAATGTATGGAAGCTTGCCATCGCGAGAACAATCATGACCGCGCGACCCAACAGTCTTACATTCGAATTTTTGAAATGCCGGTCGGCACGACGGACTTCGAACAAGGGAACACGAGCTACGATCACGAGGTGCCGCAAAAGAGCCACTACTACCTTCCGGTTCAATGTTTCCAATGTGACAACCCTCCCTGCGTGAGCGTCTGTCCCGTCGAAGCGACGTGGCAAGAATCGGACGGGATCGTGGTGGTCGATTACAACTGGTGCATCGGCTGTCGGTATTGTATGGCGGCCTGCCCCTATCACGCTCGGCGTTTCAACTGGAAGGAACCCGAAATCCCTGCCGACGAAGTGAACCCCGACCAAGGCTACCTTTCCAACCGCATTCGTCCGCAAGGCGTGGTGGAAAAATGCCATTTTTGCTTGCATCGCACGCGAGTGGGAAAATTGCCGGCTTGTTTGGAAGCCTGCCCAACAGGAGCTCGTATTTTTGGCGACTTGATGGACCCCGACTCCAATATTCGGTGGGTGCTGGCCAACAAACGGTGCTTCACCATCAAAGAAGAACTCGGCACCAAACCGATGATGTTTTATTTTTTCGATTAAGCGAATGAGTGCAAACCAAATCACCAGCGACACATCTTCGACCGCCACTCCACGCGGTTACTGGGCGAACTACCCGCGCTTTCTTTGGCAATCGTTGCGCGCGGCGACGGATGGTTCGCCGTTGTTCTACGGGTGGATGACGCTGCTAACGGCCGTTGCCCTTGTCGGGGTAAACGGTTGGGCTCACCAATACGCCAGCGGCATGATCGTGACCCACATGACCGACCATGTGAGTTGGGGGCTTTACATCGCGAACTTCACGTTCGGCGTTGGACTGGCCGCCGGTGGGGTGATGATGGTCATCCCGGCCTACCTGTATCGCAACCGGGCAATGCACGACGTGGTGATCTTGGGTGAGCTCTTGGCCGTGGCGGCGATCATCATTTGCACCTTGTTTATTGCAGTCGATCTAGGGCGTCCGGATCGGTTTTGGCATATCATACCGGGATTGGGGCGTTTTAATTGGCCAATCTCGATGTTGACCTGGGACGTGATTGTCTTAAACGGCTATTTGCTTATCAACCTGCATATTTGCGGTTACTTGTTGTACACCAAATTTCAAGGCAGGACCCCTAATCGCTGGTGGTACATTCCGTTTGTGTTTCTCTCGATTATTTGGGCCATTTCAATCCACACGGTTACGGCCTTTTTGTATCAAGGCTTGGGGGGCCGCCCGTTTTGGAATACGGCGTTGCTGGCACCACGGTTTTTGGCCTCGGCATTTGTATCCGGACCGATCTTTTTGATTTTGACGATGTTGATTTTGAAAAAGATCGCAGGTATCCAACTCCCCAGCCAAGCGATCAAGCTGCTCGTGCAAATCGTTCGCGTAACGATTTTGATTAATTTGCTGATGGTCGCATCCGAGTTATTCACGGAGTTCTACACGGGAGCCGCCCACAGCGTTCACGCCTACTACCTGTTTTTCGGACTGCATGGGCATAACGCTTTGGTTCCCTGGATTTGGACGGCAATCGTCTTGAACGTCCTGGCGGCCATTTTTTTCCTGAATCGTTCGGCGCTGGAGAGTCCTACTTGGTTGACGATCGCGTGCTTGATGGGACTGGTGGGGATTTGGATCGAAAAAGGAATGGGGCTGATCGTCCCAGGATTTGTTCCGAGCACGCTGCATCAAATCGTCGAATACGTCCCCAGTCTAACGGAGTGGCAAATCACGGCGGGAATTTGGGCGTTCGGTCTCATGGTTTATTCGGTCGGTTTAAAAATCGCGATTCCAATTTTCCGGGCCGCTAGTCACGACGAATGAAAAATGGTTGAATAACTTCTGGCGAAAACTTGTGAGTAGCTTTTCAGTTTGAGAACAACAACAAAACAATGAAAAATCTGCCCGCAAAAGCTTCGAAATGGTCGACCCGTTTTCGGTGGCTGTCGATTTTTACTGCGATGGCTATTGGCTCGACGGTGGGGTTAGGAGTTTTTACATTCAACTACGGGGGAGGAACGTCTTATCTCTCCAACGACCCGGCGGCATGTGCGAATTGCCACATCATGCAGTCTCACTACGACTCGTGGTTAAAGTCAAGTCATCACGATGTCGCGACCTGCAATGACTGTCATCTGCCGCACGATTTTTTCGGCAAGTGGTTTACCAAGGCCGACAATGGACTCCTGCACTCTTGGGCCTTTACGACCGGCGACTTTCCCGAACCGATTCGCATCAAACCCCGCAATCGCCGGGTCACTCAAGGAGCCTGCTTGCATTGCCACCAGGATTTCGTGCATGCGATGCTCCCTGCTGATAAAAATCAAGACATGTTGAACTGTATCCACTGCCACTATTCTGTGGGACACGCTCATCATTGACGAACCTGACCAGGGGGCGTTGTCGCTCCGACGCTGGAACAGGGCGACCTTTTTTAATTCGTTTCAAAATCATTTACCCATCATGGCTCGAATCGCGATGACTCAAACCCAAAATCGAACCGGTAGTTCAAAAGGTCTTTTACTGTTGGTAATGTTAATCTCAGCATTGGCGACGGCTGGAATCGCTTACTTGCTCGTCACGATTTTCGAACACAAACAAGACGCCAAGCAACCGTTTTATCGGGTTGTTGAACTCAATGAGGTGAGTACTGATCCGACGTTGTGGGGCCAAAACTTCCCGCATCATTACGACCAATACACGAGCACCGCAGGGGATCGGTTTTTCGGCGGATCGGCGGCCCTTCCTGACAGCAAACTCGATCACTATCCTTGGCTCAAGCGATTGTATGCGGGATATGCCTTCAGCATCGATTACCGCGAAGCCCGTGGGCACGCCTACATGCTGTACGATCAGGTCGTCACCGAGCGAATTCACCAGCGGAAACAAGCGGGAGCTTGCCTCCACTGCCATTCGTCACCGACGGTGCTTTACCGCAAGGCGGGACTTGAGGCGCTGGGCCTGCCTGCCGACGATGAAACGTTGGCCAAAGAGTTCAACATGGAAGCGGTAATCAAGGGGTTCGAGGTCTTGAGTCGCGAACCCTACCATGTGGTCCTCGAACGACTAACTCAAGTCCCTGACGGAACCCCTCTCGGCACGTCAAAACCTGCCTTCGACGCTCCACCCGTCGAGGGTTTCGGTGGCGCGGAAGCCCCCCCCGGCCATTTCCAAATGAGCGAGGCCCATCCGGTTAGCTGCATCGACTGCCACGACCCAAAGACGAATCAATTGCGAATCACACGTCCTGGTTTTATGCAAGGAATCGCGATGTTGGCCACCAGCGACGACCCGTTGCCCCATCTCCCCAGCATCGCCGCATGGCGTCGGGGTGATCGAGCCGAACCCTATGACCCCAATAAATTGGCCAGCCGCCATGAAATGCGGAGTTTCACTTGCGGGCAATGCCACGTCGAATACTATTGTGCGACGCAGGACGTTCTCGTTTTCCCGTGGGGCAACGGCCTGAAGCATGAAGACTTAGAAAAATTCTGGGAAGACCGCAAATTCCCCGACGGGACCGACTTCCTCGACTACAAGCACGCCGAGACCGGTGCACCGCTATTCAAGGTCCAACACCCGGAATTTGAGTTGTGGAGCCAAGGAACCCATGCCCGCGCAGGGGTGAGCTGCGCCGACTGCCACATGCCCTACGAACGAGTCGGCGCGCAAAAACTCAGCAACCACAATGTTCGCAGCCCTCTCGAAAATATCAACAACGCCTGTCAGAACTGTCATCACGTTTCCGAAAGCGATCTGCGCGAACGGGTGGATACCATCCAAACACGAACCGCCGACATGATGGAACGAGCGGCCCAAGCGATGCTCGAAATGCTCGACGCGATCTTGGAATGCCAACAAGCCGGAGCGACCAACGAACAACTGGCCGAGGTCTTTGTTCTGCAACGCAAATCGATGTGGCGATTGGATTACATCAGCAGCGAAAACTCTAAGGGCTTCCACGCCGCTCAAGAGGCCGCCCGCTGTTTGGCCGAGTCGATTGACTACAGCCGTCAGGCTCAAACCCAGGCTCTGCGGATTCTCGCCGAAATCAAGTCCGGCAAATCCTCAGAGTAATTAATAGTTGACAAATACGGAGTGCCTCGGTTTACCAGCGATACCCGAACTGCACGTAAAACAGGTCTGGGTCTGCACCTGGTCCTGTATCGCGGATAAATCGCCCGGCGAACAATTTGGAATACCCCACCATAATGTCGGTGTTCGCATTCATGTGGAAGTTCCACAGCAAATCCAACTCATGCCCCACTGTGCGGCCAGCCGCACCCGTCAAATCACGTCGCACGGGGATTCCCGCCGGGTTGTACAAGGCATCAGATGCATTGGCCAAGGCGAGGTAGTGGTACTGCGTGTTGAACGTAATCCAGTTGCGAGGATAGAGGAACAAATGCAAATTGATGTCGTGCAAGTTCTGACGGCCCACAATGTCAGCAAAGCCATTGTAGTAATGTCCGAAGGGAAATAGCGGATTGAAGGTGTTATGGTTTCCCACTCCTGGGTCGCTATCTCCCGATGCCCAATCGTAATAGGCCCACAACATCGGATTCCAAGGCAAATCTTGGAAGTGATAACCACGTCCCGCCGTCACGGCCCCTGCCACGATGTCTTGATCTCCTCGATTTCCGAGTTGAAACATTGCTTCCAGGTCATGATGCCAGGGGCCTGTATTTCCTAAACTGCGAGTCCCGAACGTATGCACGTTGAACGTCGGCACGGGACTTCCCAACTCAGGACGCGGGGCGGTGTTGCGCAAGTACAAGTAGTAATGATCGAGGACGTGAGTCTCGCTCGGACGTTTGGTCAACCAGGCACCAACAAAATGTTGGTTGGCATCGACTTCATCCAAACTGGAAGGGTCAACAACAACCGGTTGCGTCCACCATAGATCGACATCTCGCTCTTTGCTGCGATTGAAAAACCGAACCCCCTGAAAAGTCCTTCGTGTGTTGGCCCAGTCGAGGGTTGAAACCAGACGTTGCGAACCCATATTGAGTTCCTGACGCCCCAATCGTGCCCACCAACCGCCATCGCCAACATTAGCGAATCTGAAGTCAGCAAAGGCGTTCAGAATATCGGTTCGATTCATATCAATCGGCAAGGGAGGCAGATCACCCCCAAATCGATGAGCGTCGATAAACTCGAAGTAAAACCTCGCGCGATCACGGTAGCTGAGATCCGCAAAGATTCGCGTACGGACGAGGTCATAATTTTGATCAACACCAGACAGGCGAGCGTTGTTCTCATCCATGTACCGCCACCAAACCGAGCCGCCACTGGTTAGCAGCCAATTGCAACCAATCGGTTGCCGTTTGAGAATGTCGCTCCACCCCCATGATTTTGTCGGTTCATCCAAGAAACTCCAATTGACATCAAAGTAGGAAGGCGCCATCAACGCGAAGGGCGGATAAGGAAACGGGGGGGGATTTTCGCGGCAATTCCCTGTTCGGGCATCTTGAAAAGAATAAGTTCCGGGCCCCTTGGGAGGCACGCCTAGATTTCCGGTCTTGCCCGGTGTTTGCCGCACCGGCAGGTCTTTCCAAAATGGATCGATTCGCGAGGGGAGCGGAGCCTTTTTTTCTTCGGCAGCGCCTGGAGCCTGCTCGAACCCAGCGTAAGGACTGATGCTCGGTTGCCTCAAAGGCTCAATGGCAGGAGTGGCGTGATTGGTGAAAATACCCCGTGGTGATTCAACCGTGCCGAAGTCCGAAAGGCGATGAATGCCCCCACCTGAGGTTGCCGCTGGTGTTGCCGAGCCGATGCCCTGAAATCCAACTTGACCTAATGCGTTCCCCGCACTGACCAAAATTCCAGAAACCCCCATCACCAACCAAGCCGTGCGTGGCATCCTTGCTGTCATTGTTATTCTCGTCTTTAGATATATCTTTCCAGAATCCGCCGAACACTTGTATTATCGACGTCAACGAAATTACAGGATTACAACTTACCTAATCAGAATTTTCCGTTTTAGAAGTTGACTTGATAAAATTTACCGTGTCGTTAATTTACGCAAATCGTGCAGACGTGCTGATTGGCACACTACTTCGCCAAGTCGGCGACCCTGACGCGGTTGCTATTGAGTACTTGAAAGGTCCGTTCGGTCAGGGGAACGAGCCCCAAAGCTTGAATAGGGTCTTCGTCGATTTCAGGAAGTTCACAAAACAGATGTTGATGTTCGGCCTTGATGGCAAACAGCCCCACGTACGGCAACCCCAGCTGCGGCAACCAAGGGCACGTGTGATTGTCACCAAGCCAAGCCCACTCGCGCCATGGGAAACCGGCAAGCGACGACATCCTCCCGGCAACGGCTTGCACCGTCTGATCATCGGCATCTAACGCAAGTCGAATCAGCAACTCCACTCGACGATGCTGACGTGGAGACTCGACCGCCATCTCGACCAGCGGTTGCAAACACAACGACATTCCTACCGTCGCCAGAGTCAACTGATCGGAGGACTCGAATACTCCGAGACCTCGCGGCGGAAACTCCTCTCCATTGATATTAAAATACGTTTTCAGTTTGCCGAATCGTTCCTCGTATCGTGCCAACAACTGAGGCTGCCACTTGCGAAACGGGGAGCCATCAGCCCAGTCTTGCCAATATCGGCGACTGAACTCAAGACGAAGCTGCAAGTCAGGTTCTTGGGGTAACGGCCAACAAACTTCGTTTTCGGCGATACACTCGGCAGCATAACCATGAAACCCCGACATGCCGCTCCACGGTGGAATCACTGCCAACAGTTCTTCCCCTTCATAGAGAGCCACTCCGTTCCCCTCGGCAAACCAAACAACCCCCAATTTCTCGGGATCGGGTAACGGTCCTGGTCCTGGCCGCATCGTGTGAATCCGCGGCAATACGGGGGCCTGGCCTCGTTGCAGGTCTTCTTGGTTGAAGGTCAACGGCCCTTGGACGAGATTGCGAACCCACACGGCCCGAGTACCGAACTGAGGACCACCATCGAGGTACAAATAAATGGTCCTCCCGTCGGCTTCGACAATTGCCTCAAGGTTTCCGAACGGGGAAACGGCGTGTAACAATATTTCGGGTTGGTTCCCCACGTTGGCCTTTTCGCTAAACTATTTAAGGTAACTCTCAGAATCGCGTTTCCAAAACAATCAGCGGTTCCGCGAGTAACATTCTTAGAATATTGTGCGCTGTTCTCGGACGGTTGACGAGACGGCAATTTAAGAATTAGCATTTGACCAGTTAATTTATGCCAAGACTGGCGCGGATGTTACGAACAAGCTGAATCGCTATTTCCCAGTCACCCTTTCGTGTCATCAAAGATCACTATCCATGAGTGCCGTCGCTAACGCAGTCGAAGTCCAACAATTGGGAAAAACCTATCGCGACGGATTATTCGGCAGGCGTGCATTTAAGGCGTTGACGAACGTTACTCTCACCGTGTCCCAAGGCGAAGTCTTTGGACTGCTTGGCCCCAACGGAGCGGGCAAAACGACGCTGCTCAAAATCCTGTTGGGAATTATTCAAAAAACATCTGGCTCGGCCACGATGCTGGGGCTCCCGGCCGGGGGACGGGCCGTTCGCAGCCATGTCGGCTACCTTCCCGAACACTTGAGAATTCCTGGCCACCATACGGTTCTATCCGCGCTCGATCTCTATGGGAGCTTAAGCAACCTGTCTGGCCGCGAGATTCGGCTGCGCCGCGACCCGATCATTGAAATGGTGGGGCTCAAAGGACGCGACAAGGAACCGATCAAGAAATTTTCTAAGGGGATGCTGCAACGCCTCGGTTTGGCCCAGGCCTTATTGGTGCAACCTAAACTGATGATTCTCGACGAGCCCACCGACGGCCTCGATCCACGCGGGCGAGCCGAAATGCGAGCCCTGATCACCAAGATGAAAGTAGATGGAGTCACGGTGTTCTTGAATAGTCATATTCTGCAAGAAGTCGAACTCGTTTGCGATCGCGTCGCCATCTTGGATCGCGGACATTTGAAGTTCTGCGGCTCGGTCAAAGAAACTGGCCAGGTCATGCGGCAATCGACGTTCATCAGTTTGGATGTCGTCGTCAACGGCGAACCGCTTGCCGTAAAGACTGCTTGTTCGGGTTTCGATGTCCAGCAATCCGCGACCCTGCCCGATCAACAAATCGAAATTAATTTCCGATTGGGCGATCAGGAAGAAATCGATCGTCTGGTCGATCAGCTTCGACAACATCACATCAGCATCGTCTCCCTGAAACGAAAACAAGCTTCGCTGGAAGAAGCGTTTTTGGCGATTTTGGGCAAGTCCGAATCGAACTAACGGCAACTTTCAACCAATTCACAGGCAACTCCTCATGTTCCGACCTTATTTGGCCATCATCAAAGACGCCTTTCGCGCCACCATCGCCTCGAAGGTGTTGTACGTGATGTTTGGCCTGATTGCTTTGGTGCTCCTCGTCTTGGCTCCCTTGCATCTTCGGGAAACGCTCGATTGGGAATTGAGTTCTTTTGGCTTGCAGCCCGTAGCCACTGATATTGTCCGGGAAATTGTTGAGAAGAAAGACCTTCCACGCCAACCGGTCGTCGCCCGAATTTGGGAGCGACTGCCGAGCGACAGCCAAGAAATTTACCTAGAGGCCGCGAAAAAGGCGAAGCCCGCTCCAAGCACCGATGCGTCAGAGCCCGATGAGGCGGCCGAAGCGGGGAAAGCGGTCGAGATCGAGATTGGGTCTTCATCCGCCGAATCAGGCCGACGACGCGGCCAGGGTTCTTCGCGCGAAGACATCGATTTGGCTCGACGCCTCGCCGATGATTTAAATACTTTGATGAAAGACCGCCAGTTCTACGATGCAGAAGTTTGGAAAACGCAGGTCCTGCGCTCGGAGGCTCAAGAACTCGTCGACGAAGGGCTCGACAAACTGACCGACGTTCGAGCGGCTCGCCTCAATCGCTTGCTCCTCAACAACTCGCTCAAGAGCATGCCCATACCCGGAAAATCGTCTGCCAAGGTGTACTATGCGATCTGGCACATGTCCTTTATTCCTGCGGAAGTTACTCGATTTCAGGTCGTCAGCTTTGTCAACGGTGTGCTGCGTTTGATTTTGGACAAATTCGTTTTGTCGTTAGGAATTTTAATCGCCATTATTGTCACTGCTAACATGATTCCCGAGACCTTCGAGGCAGGCTCATTGAACTTGCTGCTAAGTAAACCGATTCATCGTTTCGGGTTATTATTTAGCAAATTTTTGGGGGGCACAATTTTCGTTGCCATGTGCGGTACGATTTTGTTTCTCGGGATTTATCTTTGGATGGGGCTAGGACTTGGCCTATGGGATCGTGCGACGCTGTTTAGTATTCCGTTGTATGTCGTCGTCTTTGCGATCTATTTTTCTGTCTCGGTCTTTGTTGGGCTTCTGTATCGCAGCGCGATCGTCTCCGTTGTACTCACCGGGGTCTTTTGGGCCGCCTGTTTTGCGATTGGAACCACGAACAACTTTTTTGCCAGCAGTGCGGAGAATCAACAGCTCGCATGGGGTCGCGAAATTGACGGTGAGGTATTTGCAATTAACAAATTCGCCGAGGTTTATCAAATCAAAGGGCAAACTTTGGAGCCCATCCCGCGCAGTAATTCCAACATGTCACCTGACGAACAAATGGGGCTCGCCATCGCCAAAAACATGGCCAATTTGCCGGCTTCTCCTTTTTGCGAACCAATCGTTGACCCCGCTTCAAAACGAGTGCTCATCGCGTTTAGCAATCCGCTCGGGCTTCCAGGAATCCCCAAGTCGCAACTGTCGATCAGTAATCCCGGCAAAACACTTTTCAACGATTACGTACTGTATGATTCACTCGCCGTATTCGCATCGGAAACGGGACCGTTGCTGGTCTCAAGTGGCGGACGAATTTCGCGACTCGATCTTAGCAAGGTGGGCACCGCTCCTGCGGCAACTGCCGGAACTCGCCCGACGATCTCTGATGACATGCTCACACCGTTGGGGCCAGATCGTCGAATCGACCTTCGCGAAGCCAGCCGTGTTGACTACAACCCGACTCGCAACGAGTTCGCCATGCTTGCTGGCAATACGCTGTATGTGATGGCCTGGCGAGACCAGGAATATCGTCTTGCTCGTGAGATCGAAGTCGATTCGGGTTCTGACCGCCGAGGCATGAGCTCTCACGTGACGTTCGGCCAAGATCATATTGCAGTGGCTTTTGGAAATGCTCGCGCCTTTGTCTTCGAAGCCGATGCTTTGAAACAGGTTGCTGCGTTTCAACCTGAGTTCCGTTCTCCGCCAATCTCACTTCGCGGCGATAAAACGAGTGGCCGAATCGGCATTTTGCATCGAAACGGGCGATTATGGATGTGGGATCCAACATCGCCTGAAAGTTTAAAACTTGCCTCAGTTCCACGGCAGGGTGCGATCAGTGGTTTCACTTTCGACAACGGGCAAATCACCATTTGCCACAACATTGATCGAATCTCCAAGATCTCTCCGAACGGATCTTTTGAGTCGACTCATGCCCCGAGCGGTGGGTTTTTGTTAAACGCGTACCGCTACGTTTTGCGGCCCGTTTACTCCGCGTTCCCAAAGCCCGGCGAGTTCTATCGGCTGGTCGATTATCTATCAAGTACCCGCGATGCCCGGTACGATGCGAACATGGACTTGCGCGAAGTTGATGAGCACAAAGACCCCTGGTCCCCACTTCGCAGCGGGTTGTATTTCATGGCGTTAATGCTGGGAATCTCCTGGATTTACTTTAGCCGTCTGGACTGCTAGCGAAGGCAAAAAACTGACGATTTCAGCCCGACCAAAGGTGTCACAACCCTTGTCGATGCTATGTCTACCTCAACACAGCCGCTTGATTGAGGGAAATGAAATCAGCAAAGGATCATCGCCATGGCAAAATATTACGTGACCTCGAATCTTGTCCGAACTTTGGTTGAAGCCGCCGACGCCGAAGGGGCTGCCTTGTGGGCCTTACACCAAACCCTGACCGACTCAGTGGAATCGTCAGGCGATTCCTCAACCAATCGGATGGGCTTCTGCCAAACCATTGCCGACGACGAAATCGATCAAGCCTTTGTCACCTGGGGCGAGACGGTGCTGGTCAGCGAGCAAGGCTTTGATCGTGACGAATCCGGCATTTTTCAACTCCCCGACTTGCTGCAAAGCTACTGCGAGTTAACCGCCGCCCTGGAAGCGTTATCTGCGGTCGGGGTTTAAAGTATCTGCGACTGGGATGACCGTTTTTTTTCGGATGAATTTTGCTTGGTCAATTTGCAGTTGGGTTGGTGGTGGTTTAAGTTGGAGTTTAAGTTTAAGTTTTGACTTCCAACTTCAACTTAAACTTAAACCCAAACTACTTTGAACGCAGAATACAGAAAAAATCGTCTGTTGAAAATCTTCCTGGATGACATCTGTATTTCTGATTATCATTAACAACCATCTAATTTTCTCGCGACTCCATCGAAAGACCATGACCGACGAACAACCCCGCCCTCACGGGCCTTGGCTGATTCACGAAACGCACGAAACTTACGAAGACCCCTACGTGCGGTTGTGGGTTGATCAAGTCACACGCCCTGATGGCCGACCTGGCCAACATGTCGTGGTCGAAATGAAGCCCGGCGTCTGCGTGTTGGCAATCGACGATGATGACCATGTTTATTTGACCTCCGAATTCCACTATGCGGTTGGCCGCGTTTCTTTGGAGGGGGTTAGCGGGGGAATCGAACCGGACGAGGACCCCTTGGTCACCGCCCAGCGTGAATTGGCTGAGGAACTTGGATTGCAGGCGACCGAATGGGAATACCTAACGACCGTCGATCCGTTCACCACCATCATCCGCTCGCCCACCCGACTCTACGCGGCTCGCGGCCTGTCCGCTTGCCCGACCCAACCAGAAGGTACCGAGGTCATCGAGCTCGTCAAAATCCCCCTCAGCGAAGCCCTCGCCCAAGTTCGTTCTGGTGAAATTTCGCACGCCCCGACCTGCGTGGGACTCCTGTTGTTAGAAAATCGAGCCTGATTTTCAAGCGGGCGAAAGTTGCCTACGATGCACAAACGGTATATCCTGACTCTTGGTCACTGGTGAACGAGCCGAACTCCGATACCAAATGACGAAACTAATTCAGGGGCGATGACTTGCAACCGTTCACGGAGTGAACGGCCACGTAGCTTTTCGCTCCGTGAAAAGGCGAGCAAACCGAACCAGCAAATTGCATCAGTCTAGTTTGATATCTGGTTTACTACAGCGAAAATTCGCGATGTTCCAACTACGGGACCATGAACGGTTACGACTAACAAAACCCCACGACAAATCTTTTATTTGGAATCTTCGAACGATGGCCGAGCGCACCAAATATCAACAGAACATTATCCGCAACTACTATCAAAACCAAGAGTCGATCAGCTTGCAACGGGTCCAGGAACTCGTGACTGACCTCTACTTGAGCGAAGGCAAAAAACGAACCAAGTGCTGGGAAAGCCTCGTCAGTCACTTGCAAAAATTGGGAGTCAAGGAAGCGACCATTAAAAACCTCCTAGAACGGGACGACCCGCAGTTGGTCGCACAATTGGTCCAAAAACTCGCCAGCTAACAGAATCCCCTCCGCTCCGGCTCAGGAACACACAATGAATGCGAATGCGAAACACCCAAGCCCATTCAATCTGCTGGTGATTTCCGGAGCACTTTGCCTGGGTGCTCTAGGGTTTGCGGTCATTGCCCTGGTTTTGATTTTCCAAAGTGAATGGCGTTTCGAGTTGACTTCGTTGTCAGTAATTGCTGCGGTGGGAGCGATTTCGATTTTACCGGCCAGCTTTATTGTCCCGATGTTTGTTTCGCGAAGCACTGCGAGAACACTAGGGCGCAACATGACTCCCGAACAAAAAAAAGATGCTACCCTTGTCGCTCGCTCGGCAGCCAATGTTTATCAGTCGGCCACCATTATTCGGTTTGCCCTGATCGAAGGTGCCGTATTTTTCTTGATCGTCGTCAGCATCATCGAAAAGAATTTTCTGCCGTGGTGCATCGCCATCGCGCTGGTTGCATTGATGGTCTCCCAAATCCCATTTCGAATGCGTTACGACGAAGCGATCGATTCCATCTCGCAACGCATCCGCGACGCCCGGTCGTAAGGCTTATTCCCACGGCAAGCCGAGCGAGTCGCGGGCGTTAACCGCCGTTAGCGCCGCTCGCTCGACATCAGTGGCACACACCGTCACGTGCCCCATTTTTCGCCCAGGTCTTGGCGAGTTCTTGTCGTACAAATGCAGGTAGGTCTCGGGGGATGCCAACAATGCTCGCCAATTCGGTTCATGCGGAAACCACAAGTCTCCCAGCAGATTGGCCATCGCCACCGGTGTCCGCTGCACGGTGCTCCCCAAAGGCAAACCGCAGACGCATCGCAGTTGCTGCTCGAATTGACTGACCGCGAAACCTTCAATCGTTAAATGCCCCGAATTGTGGGGCCGGGGCGCAATTTCGTTCACCAAGACTTCCCCTTCCGCAGTCACAAAAAACTCGATGCATATCAGGCCAACCAATTCGAAATGGTCGGCAACTTTTCGGGCAAGTTCACACGCTCGATGCGCAACGCCCGCCTCAACACGCGCCGGACAAACAGACAAATCCAAGATGTGGTTGGTGTGATGATTTTCGATCGGGCCATACACCCCGCAAGCCCCCCACACATCGCGAGCGACAATCACGGAGACTTCGCAAGCCAAATCGACAAACGCTTCGAGCGTCGATGGTCGTTCCTGGACCGCTTGCCATGCGTTCGCCAATTCCGAAGAATCGCGAATCACCGCCTGCCCCTTCCCGTCATAGCCCCCCGCCGACGTTTTCAAAACCGCCGGCAGTCCCACCACTTGAGCAGCCCGCTCCAAATCCGCGAGCGAATCGACCGTGGCAAACTTCGGCAGCGGCAATCCGTACTTTTGCAAAAACGCCTTTTCTCGCCCTCGATCTTGCGCGGTCCAAAACACCTGCGGACCAGGCCGAATCGGAACTCGCTCGGGCACCCACTCGAGCGAGGCGGCCGAAACATTTTCGAATTCGAACGTCAGCACATCAATTGAATTGGCAAAACGGCGAAACGCTTCTTCGTCGGTATCCGGGGCGACAAAGACTTGATTCGCAAAATGCCCCGCCGGCGAATCGTCCTCAGGCGTAAATACATGGACGCGATAGCCGGTTCTCCGCGCGACCTGCGCCAACATCCGCCCCAATTGCCCACCGCCATAGATGCCGACCGTTTGTCCGGGCAAGATCGGTTTAGAAATTCCTCCGCGTTGGCTCATAGTTGCGAGTCCTGCAACACGGCATCCCGCTGAGCTTCGTGAAACTGCTGTAGTTTTTCCGCTAGTCGAGGATCGTTTAGCGCCAAAATTCTCACCGCGAGTAATCCAGCATTTTTGGCCCCTGCCGAACCGATCGCCAGGGTTGCCACCGGCACACCGCCCGGCATCTGCACAATCGAGAGGAGCGAGTCTAAACCGTTCAGCGATTTACTTTGCACCGGCACACCGAGCACGGGCAGCGTCGTATGAGCCGCCACCATGCCGGGCAGATGCGCCGCCCCCCCTGCCCCGGCGATGATCACCCTGATCCCTCGTGACCTCGCCGTCTGAGCGTATTCCGCCATCCAGTCGGGGGTCCGATGCGCCGAAACGACTCGGCATTCGTGAGGCACGTTGAACTGCTCCAAAATTTTGGCAGCTTCGGCCATCGTTTCCCAATCGGACTTGCTCCCCATCACGACACCAACGACGGGTGGGGTTTGATTTTCGCTCATACTGGTAAGGTCCTTAATTTAGTCTTGCCCTTCGATGGACTTAAAAAATTCTTCGCGGTCGTACGGTTCTAGGATCCATTTAAACTCGCGTCCTTCACCGATCACCAAGCTGCCCGGCACGCCGAGCTCAGCTTGAAATCGATGAGCAACCTGCAATTTTAAATCAGTTTCGTCAGCCTTCCAGGTGACATCATACTCGATGGCTGCTGGAAAAGACCTCCAAAGGTATTGTTCGACTCTAAAGGGCTGACCGGTTGGACCCACGGCCCGCACCGAAGGTACTTTCCGCAGACGGGAAATCCCATCCGAACGGTTGATCTTAAATGGCTCGTCCAACTGCAGTAACTTCACGCCATCCTTCTCCACCCACATCCTCAACATGTAGTCACCGATCTCAATATGGCACGGGAGCAAACACCCGTGCTCGACGACCACATGACTTCGAAAGTCCGAAATCGGGGCCGGTTGCGGCGGTGGTTCAACGCGATACCAACGTGAGACCGTCCAGCCCGAAATGCCCAGCACTGCAGCCCACATCAGCGCTAACACAGCAATTCGCGTCGTTCGTTTTTTAGCTTCAGGGTGGTTCACCGGTATCACTCGAAAAATTTACACGTTACGCCAGCAACTGGCTTGACTCGATTTTATCGTGAAAGTTTGGGCTGACGGAAGTGGCAATGGGAGCAGGAGCGATGGGAGGATTGTGAATCTTGCGATACGAACACGAAAAAACGTCAGGACCTCATCACCTTCATGGAATTTTATTTTTGTCTAGCCTGGTTTCGAATGCCGCCAAACAACGAAAAACATTCAAAGTGTTCTGCGGTTCTTATGAGTGCCTTTTCACGGAGTGAAAAGCCACGATCGGGGTAGGGAGAGTCAACTGACTCCCCCTCCCGCCGAACCGTACGTGCGGTTTTCCCGCATACGGCTCTCCACTTGGTAGTTCTCGATAGTTTGGACGAACTGAGCATGAGCCTGCACCAGGCTGTAGAGCCCAAGCTCAGAGAAGTAGCGGTTTGGCCAGCGGCATGTACGAGGTTGTCGGTCGGGATTGGTGCGGTGGCGTTTCAGAAGGATTCGTCGCAGACGACTGCGGAGCCAACTGTCATAGTCACCGTAGACATTCCAGAAACAATGGCGAAAGTAGTGAAACCAGCCGCGCATCATCTGATTCAATTGCTTGACGATATCCTCAAGCGAATCGCCAGATGTGCGTGGAGTTAACTCGCGGACACGATCCATGAATTTCTGTTGGCTTTTGGCTCGCGGAAACCGGAACCGGCCCCGAAATACATAACCCAGAAATGCAAAGCTTTGGTCGCGACTATCGACAATCTGGGTCTTGTCCGGATGCAGGGTCAAGCCTGCTTCGCGAACCCATTGCTGGACGACTGCCAAAGCTTGTTCCGCTTCAGCTTGCGTCTTGCAGAGGATCACGAAGTCATCCGCATAGCGTACCATCTCATAGCCCTGTTCGGCCATGTGATGATCCAGCGGATTGAGATACAGGTTGGATAGCATCGGGGAGAGAACCGCGCCTTGCGGGACGCCCGTTTCCGGTGTCCAGCGGCTCAGTTCTGAAACCACTTCTTGATCGAGGTACATCTTGATCAGTCGCAGGACTGCATGATCCGAAACTTTCTGCTTCACCAACGCGAGCAGTCGGTCTTTGGGGATCGTATCGAAGTAGCCTTTCAAGTCGGCATCTACCACGAAGACGTTGCCCTCTTCGAGTAATTGCTCGACGCAACGAAGTGCGCCATGACAGCCTCTGCCTCGGCGGAAGCCAAAGCTGCGAGGATGAAAGGTGTGATCAAAGATCGGTTCCAAGACATCCAGTAACGCGGTTTGAACCACTCGGTCGCGAACGGTAGGAATACCCAACGGGCGGGTTTCCTTCGTTCCCGGCTTGGGAATCTCCACCCGGCGTACAGGCTGCGGCCGATAGGTTCCGGCTTTCAGTTCCTGTTGCAGTTTGGTGATCTCGGCCAGAAGTTCGTCGTCGAGTTGTTCTACCGTTTGTCGGTCTACTCCAGCGGCTCCTTGATTGGTAATGACCTTCGAGGCCGCCCATCTCAAGTTTCGCTCACTGAAGACTTTATCGTACAGCGTGTGCCATTTGCCTCCTCTCACTTTGTTTGCCAAAAGTGTCTTCAACATGCTTTCTGTCCAAACCATCGACGATGCCCATTGGTCAATGCTCAATGGTTCCGTAGCCGGAGTAGCCCCGAAAGGCACTGTGACTTGCGACGGTTTAAGGTCTTTGGATTGTTTGGTCATACTTGCATCTACCTTGCTGCCGCCCTTGGCTCCACCGCGTTTTGCTGCACGGCTTCACGGCTACTATGGCGGCTCTGACTGCTGTTCCTGGTGCTTATCTTCTCGCTACATTGACGATCAGTCTTTTCGATACCAAGCTGCCTGTTCGTCGCACAGCTTGACCTGGAGTTGGTCGCCCAGTATCTCCGGCTGGGATTGATCACGAGAATCGACCCTGGCCAAGAACAGCTCTCCCTTCTTATCGCGTTTAACCTTCCTTCCATTCCGCACTCAACCACCGCATTGCCATTTCCAAACTTCAGCATCAGCGCGTTACTGCACCCAAAGTTCGTTCGCTGTGTCTATCCTGCGGAAAAGTCGATACAAAGGACTACAGGACGGTTCGTCGCACAGCGAAGGGTTCGGACTTTGCCAGCTTCCTCCCCGACAGGCTTGGCCGAATCAGTTTCACTTTCGTTACGGACTGGAATTTCTCCTCAGGTTGCTCCTCACCCTCCCTCGCGGGAACGCAATTACCACTTTCGAATACAGGGCGGTAACGTTACCCTGGTCAGGACTTTCACCCGACTGATTAAACGCCTTCAAAGGCGCACTAGCTTTTCACTCCGTGAACGTGCGTACAGTTGTGAAGATACCAATCGTTAAAACCGGTGGCATTCCTTGTGCCATTGTTTTTGTCTCTTTTAGGTAATTTTTTAGGGGAGCTTGGGTTAGGCTGAAAGTGAGCCTCCCCCGATTAAAAACCGGGGGCATCCTACTCCAGCTCCTCATTTCCCCGAATGCCCCCGGTTTTTAACCGAGGGTAGTTTACCACCAGCCTAAAGCACCAGAATCACCAACTACCCTTAGCCCGAAACCTCCGATGCCCCCGGATTTCATCCGGGGGAGCTTCACCTTCACCCTGCCCTTCGCTCTCACCTTGGCCCCGCCCTCATTCGTTGTTTGACGCAACTTAAATTAATGGGCAGGAAATCAAAGATTTTGTTATCATTCAGTAGATTCGTATCGCGATAGTGCTACTGGAGAGAACCTATGCGTAACACCACGATGATGATGACTTGGATTTTCGCGATCTTGGGAATCTGGATCGGCCAGTTTGCCTTGTTGGGCCAAAATGCGGGGTACGTCTTTTGGCAAGATGGAATTTTGTGTCATGTCGATCCGCAAGGCAAATCCACGTTCCTGGGATCGGTGACCGGGGCGATGCAGCAGACTTCATTGGCTGATGGTTCAGTTCGATACAGCAAATTGCCAGCAGTCTCTCCTTTTATTTCCATCCCGCCAATCACCCAGCAGGATGATGGTCAGGGCCTGCCTATTCAAGACCTAAAGACCCTTCCTGCGGAGATAACTGCGGCTATCTCGATGTCGCGAAGTATTCGAGCGAGCACCCTCGACAATTCTCTTGCCAATAGCGCCGTGCGTTTGCTGTCGGTTTTATTGGCCAATCAAGGTTCGGCAGACAATTTGGACATTGTTCCTTCGCAGATGGAAAAGATTGAACCCTTGTTGCAGGAATTCCAAGCGGAAATGGAACGACTTGAGCAGGAGTCGCTTGAACGGCCTGTAAAATCGCAGGCCCGTTGGTTACATGAAAAACAATATCAGTTGCAGAACGAGTTTGCCAAGAAGCTGTCCATCTTCCTCCTCGCGGATCAGATCAACATGCTTAACGCGATGAGCCCTGCGAAAATCGGGATCATTCGAACTTTGGGTGAGTCTGGGCTCAACGAGCAACTGGGGCTCTCCGCAGAAGAAAACGAGCGGTTTTTGAAACGGGTCGATGAGGTGTCGAAGCGAGTTCAAGCAGAGATCGACCGCTCACGCCAAGAAATTCTAAAAATTTTCGATGAGACTTATGATGAAGATCAGAAGCGACAGGTCGAAAACATTTTTCCAGGCGTCAAACAATATCAACTTGAAAACTCCAGCTCCGGGATATTCCTGGATGTCATCACCCGCCCCTCTGCCGTTGCCGACGAAAACCGCGAGGCACAGAAGTAAAGAGACGTATTCGACACACCGGCAACATCAAAAGCCACTTT
Source organism: Pirellulaceae bacterium (assembly GCA_019636375.1). Taxonomy (GTDB): domain Bacteria; phylum Planctomycetota; class Planctomycetia; order Pirellulales; family Pirellulaceae; genus BJ22. The sequence goes on from JAHBXS010000002.1 coordinate 751,463, forward strand.
TACGATTTCTGCTGATCGTTTTCTGAATCGGCAATGATGGCGTAGGCGTGGCAGAGTTTGACGAAGGTGTCCCAGACGGTGGTGTCAAGCGTCGGTGAGTTCCCCAAGGAAGTCCCGTGCTCAATCAACCGCTCACGAAGTAACGACACTGCGGTAGCCGTTTGCTGATTGGATTCGGAAACTGGTTGATCGACCGTTTTTTGTTGCAGCAATGCTGCGATTTGTGCAACTTGGAAGTGGGCGAGGTTGGAAGCTCTGATCTTCGGTTCTCCCAACGCTTGGCCGGTTGTCTCTCGACTCTCGGAACAATGCGACACTGCCGAGTCTCTATTGCCCGCAGTGACGGCAACGGCCACTTGGTTGGTTGCTTGTGACGAAAACTGCTCGGCGATCATTTCATGGGCTGCATCGCGACGGAGCACCGTGCCGGTGGCCGTGAAGTACTGACTGGGCTTGGCCTCGGCTCGCTCGCGGCTGGGGATGTGCGGAAACCGAATGGGGGCCACTCGAGAGGACGGCGTTGGAGCGACAACCGCATCGGCTACGGGCTGCGCTCCAGGGACCGGAAAATCACCGTACGGGGGCAAGCCCAGATCAAAATTCACACTCATCGGTCACTCTACTCATTTCGATTTGGAGCAAATGTTTACTCATAAAATCGTCAAAATTTACGGCGGTCTTGGGCCTTGCCGATTTTGTTGCCCTATAACGCCCGCAAAGATTGGCCGGATTGCAGAGACCTTGCGGATGTTCAGGGGTTGAACTCAATCACACATCCGGCCAAAATAAGAGGATTAACGCAATAGTTTGGCGTTTCGAATCGAATCACCCTCGGTAGAAAAAACATGAGAATCGAGCCCCTTGGCGATCAAGTGGTTGTCAAGCGAACAGAACCCGATGCCCAAACGGCGGGAGGTATTTACCTACCCGACTCAAGTCAACAACGCCCTCAATCCGGAAAAGTCCTGTCTGTCGGGGCCGGAAAATTCAATCGCAACGGAAAACGGATTCCCCCGCAAATCAACGAAGGAGACCGCGTTTTGTTCTCGGCTTACGCCGGAACTGAAATCGAAGTCAACGGCGAATCCGTTTTGATCATGGCCGAATCTGACATTTTGGCTATCATTGATTAAACGTTCGAAATTCCTCCGTCTGGCAACGGTTGCTGGCGACGGTAGCCACAGTGGCAACTCGTAGCGATTGCGTCTAGCTCGGGGTTGCTGACAAACAGATGATTGTCATCGGCGTTCAACACAAAATAACAGGAAAAGGCGGTGCAACATGCAGAAACAATTTGTAATTGGTTTATTGCTCGGTATCGTTTTCGCTCTTTCAACGAACACTCTCGCTGCCCAAGAATCGTCAACTCCTTTTGACGCTAAAAAGTATCGAGAGGTGGTTGCCCGGGGAGTCGCCTTCCTCAAGCAGAAAGGGCAAGATCGCAACGACGGTTCGTTCAGTAAGCAAGTTAGCCCAGGAGTTACTGCACTGTGCGCCTACGCTCTGCTAAAAAACGGAGTTCCTGCCACCGACCCGTCCGTTACCAAGGCTCTCACTTACATCGAACAGTTCATCAAAGAAGACGGCGGCATCTACGTCACTGACGGCCTGACCAACTACGAAACATCGATCGCCCTTCTCGCCTTTGCGGCGGCCAACAAAGACGGCAAATACGACCAAGTAATTAGCCGTGCGGCGACCTACCTGAAACGCATTCAGTGGGATGAAGAAGAAGGGCACGGGCCAGACAGTTCTTTTTACGGTGGCCAAGGCTACGGCAAATCAAAACGACCTGACATGAGCAATACGTCTTTCTTTGTCGATGCTCTCGTGGCGGCGGGCGAAGACCCCGACAGCACGACGATGCAAAAAGTCCGAACCTTTTTGTCTCGCAGTCAGAATCTCCCCTCGGTGGACAATCTTGAGGAATACGCTGCCAATGTTCATCCGGAAGATCGCGGCGGGTTCATTTATTCTCCGGCCAATGGTGGCGAAAGTAAGGCCCCTCCCCGGCCCGACGGTGGGCTTCGCAGTTACGGATCGATGACCTATGCCGGGCTGAAGAGCTTTCTCTACGCTGGCGTTGACAAGGAAGATGTCCGCGTGCAAGCCGCCTTGGATTGGATTCGCCGCCACTATGACTTGAAGTCTAACCCCGGCATGGGAGAACAAGGCTTGTACTATTACTATCACGTCTTCGCCAAGGCCCTTCACGCAATGGGTCAAGAAGAACTTGTCGATAGCCAAAACGTTTCGCGTCGCTGGAAAGTGGAACTGCTTGACGAGCTCGCCTCGCGACAACAACCCGATGGTTCATGGATCAACGGTGCCGAAGAACGCTGGTACGAAGGAGACCCCAACCTCGCGACGGCTTACGCTCTGATGGCCCTGGTGTACATCCAACCAGAAGAAAAATAGAAACGCCTCGGAAAAATTTCTACCTTGGCGTTTGTGGTTGACGGTTGTCTGAACCACGGCCAGCGGGCAAGGCCGCTGCCGTCGGCAAATCGACAGTCCTGACCGTTAATTCATCTAGCATCGCCGTTCCCAAACCGTTCATTTCAATTGTGACCCGCAATTGGCTGTTTTCTCCAGCCGCGCGATAGAGTTTGAATTCCTGCCAACCTTCCGTGCGTCGAAAGTTGAGCGCAAGAGCTTTTCCGGCGAGGCTTTCGTAAATAATCACGCCGTCCTCAGTGGCCTGCAACGGCAAATCAATTTTGATCCAACCGTGAATCAGAATCATTTGACCGTTGCGAACGGGCACGTAAGCTGAGCGGACGGTCAGCGGCGGGGCGTCAAAGGTTTGATTCGTTGCCAGATCGCCAGAAACCTTCATCAACAGCCCACTTTCCCCAGCCCCAGCAGCCAGCGGAGAGATTTCCAATTGTGTGTCGATCCGCTGATCGTGGTTCGTCATTCGTTCCCAGCCGTTGCGCAACATGTGGTTGAGGTCCTCAAAGTCCCCTCCTGGCATTGCATTCGGTGCCAGATCAATCGGACTCATCCGACCAACCAACTCCCAATGACGTGGCAACAGGCTGACATGCGAAAGTAACGGAGCAGACGTTTCGCTGGTGAATTGTTCGCGAGCGATTCCGATCAACTCCCGCCTCACGACGGCCAATCGCTGATCCGCTTGATCCAGAAACGGAAGTGCCGTTTGAAAGCTACTGCTGAGCAACAAACCTTCCGCTTGTTGCAACGCATTGAGGGCCTCGTTGATCGCGCCGCGAGCGGTTGGACTACTCCGTCCAAGTTGATTGAGTTCGCTCTCGGCGACTTGGGTGAACGCCGCCCACTGCCGAGTCAACTCGGCGCGACGATTGATCATCGCGTTGGGACCGAAGCTTTCAAGGACTTGCGTGATTCGATTCAGCACGGTTGGGTTCTGCGTTAGAATCACGGCGGCAAGCGGCGGACACTGGTCGATTTCAATCGCTCCGCCACCTGTGAACCGTTCCGTCGGCAGCGGCGTTAGCCCCGTTGATTCCAGCAGGTAGGCTTGATCGCCGATCGCCGAGAATGAATCGGGAATCCGCAACTTGCGCATGGGGGCATCTCCTGAAACGTATTGCTCCCAGCCGGTTTTTTGTTGGATCAGCAGCAACTGGCCGCGATTCGTTTTTAAGGTGGTGACAACCGCTTCTTGTCCCACGTTTTCTTCCCCCATCACGACTCCGCCGACGGCCCAGGGCTCAATCAGGCTGACTTCGTAGTTGATCCAACGCAAGGTTTGAGCTCGAAGCCGGGTTTGAGGATCATTCGAATCTAGTCGTGTGCGCGACAAAAACCGCACCGCGCGAGCACTGCCCGCGATTGCTTCGTAGACGAGTCCGCGAATTTGCTCCCGATCAAGTGGTGTCGGCGAAATACCTCCAGTCACAAAGCCGACTTGTTGAATCACATGTGGCAAACATTCGGTCTGCACATCCGCACACACTGGCAGTTGCCCACCAATCGTTTTCCCAACACGTTGCAACCAATCACTATACTGGTCCAGCGGAAAATTCGTTCCGATCGGCGAACGTTCAACGGCCAGCAAATCGACCGTTTCGGCGATTCGGGAATAGCCCGAGGAAGCGTGTGCATACAGTGGCCGATTTCGCTTGGAGTCTGCGATTCTAATTTCTTGAGCCAGCCTTTGCACGGCCAAGAGTTGCGAAGACGACAAATCCTCGCCCAGCGACCAGGCCAATACCGGATCGAAAAAGTCCCCAATCGGCTTGACTCCGGTTGAAGGGGGGGGCGGACAAATCAGCCACATATTGAGTCGGCGGGCTTCGTTGAGTTGCTCAAACGTCGCCGTGGCCGCAAGTTGAATCGTGTTGAATCCCAAGTCTTGCAAAAATTCGAACGACTCGCCGTTATGCTGGACAATCCGAGGAAAAAATGGGCTGCGATCTACTTCGAGCACTGTCCCCTGCCGCTGGCTGCGGGCGGGGGGGCGTTGATCGTCATCATCGAAGGAGACCAACGCCAAATTCAAATCTCGCATGATCGGATTGACAGAATCAATCCCGGCTACGATTCCAGAGACCATCGGTTGCTTGAGCCATATTCGATGTGTTCCCGGACCCGAATACGCGTTGATGATTACGCGAGAAACAAAAGCCCCAGAGTCATCAATCGGAGTTTGATATTTGCGGCGCAGGACCCAAAGTCTTTCCTTGAGTTTTTCCGTCAATGGTTCTTCAAGGCCACCCATTCGCAGAGTCACCCACTCTTGAGGGACATTGACGACTGGGGCTGAAATCAATGTCGTCATCGGCCCACGACCTGTGGGCGACGAAGTCTTGGGAAACGTGACCTCAATCAGGAGCTGAACTTGAGGCTTTTCAGAACAGACATCCACGGCGATTTCTAATTCGCGAATGACGAACGCTGAATCGATTTCGCAGCCAACCAGAACTTGGGTCCCGTGCTGGCAATTAAAGTCGACCCGATGACAACGGTCCGACGGGTTCCCACCGGCTACCCGTTGCGTCGTCCTTTCTGATTGAACGTTCCACGTACGGGGAACGAGATGGCAATCGGCCGAGTAAAATCGCCATTCTCGAAAGGTGTCATCGGCGCATGTCCACGGTGACGCCAACCACATCGCCAACCAGACCGTAGAAACGGCCCAGCAGCGGAGCAGCAAACAGCCTTTGAAATTGTTGATAAATGTCAACATTCGAACATTCCCGGCAACATCGCGACGTCAAACCCCTTTTTCGCGTGTTTTTCCCCAAATGGGGCTTGTATCACGAACCAAAGATGACGACCAGATCATTCTTGAGGGAGCGAAAAATCAACATCCTGGCCAATGGTCTTCGGAAAAACTTCGCTAGCAGCCCGCTTTTTGGGGGTTTTTGCCTCTTTGGGTGGTTTGGCATCGCATCTGCATTGAGAACAGGAAGCCAAAAACGAATCTTGACCCCTGTTTGAGTTCCAGACCATGAGTCGCCCAATCCCCCAAGCCAAAGACCAACTCCCTAACGATTTGATGGACCTCATTCATGCCATCGACAAATTACCTGCGGAAATCCAAGCCCAAGTTCGTAACCCTTTGGAACGGGTCATTGATTACACTCGGCGGCGACGGCGAATTCTGGATTTGATCCAAGAAGCCTTGGGCCAACTGCGATTAGACATGAAGTACCTGATGTTCGACCTGGACGCGACCAAACGCGAGAGAGACGCCTACCGGCAGAGTCTCGACGGGGAATAGGTGGCCATTTAGAGCGATTGTAGGGATAATCTCGGAAAATTTGCTAAATTTAACACATAACCGACCCGTAAATCGTCATAAAGTTCTAAACGGATCGGTTTCTCGCGACCTTTTATTTGCGAATTTTCGACCTGTAGCCTAACATTAAAGGGCTATCCCGTGTTGCCCCGTCGCACCGTTTCTCTTTTTTTGAATTTGGCCTTCGAAGATTTCTTCCCCGATGAGTGATTTAGTAACCACCGATCAACTCGCGCAGCGGATTCTCGAAAGCCGTTTGATGGAGTCCAAACAAATCGAGGAAGCCATGATGGCTGCTGGGGGGCGAACGGCACCGGCAGATGATTTCATTCGCTATCTCAACCAACACGAGCTTTTGACCAATTGGCAAACGCAGAGGCTGTTGGAAGGCCACCGTCGAGGATACTTTTACGGCAATTGGCGGATTTTATACATGGTTGGGCACGGGACTTTTGCTCGTGTCTATCGAGCCGTCCACATAAAAACTGGTGACATCAAAGCAGTTAAGGTCCTTCGCAATCGGTACTCAGACAGTGATGCCGTGCGAGAGCGGTTCATGCAGGAAGCCCGCACCGTGATGACCCTGCGTCACCCGAACATCGTCCCCATCCACGAAGTCGCAACCGATCGCGGACGGATTTACATGGTGATGGATTTCGTCGAGGGTCAGAACCTTCGCGATTATGTGCGGGCACATGGGCGAATCAAACTTGTTACTGCCCTAACGATCACTCGGGATCTCGCCGCCGGGCTCGACTATGCGTTCAAAAAAGGGATTACGCATCGCGACATGAAACTATCGAACGTGTTGCTCTCCAGCAAGGGACAAGCCAAATTGGTGGACTTCGGGCTGGCGACCGTCAATGCCGACGTTGACGACGATGAAAAACAAGGGCCTCGCAGTATCGACTATGCGGGTCTCGAACGAGCAACCAATGCCAAACGCAACGATCCCCGCAGCGATATTTTTTTCCTGGGCTGCATGCTCTACCACATGATTAGTGGTGAGCCGCCCCTCAAGGAAACCCGTGAGCGGATGAAACGGATCGCACCCTCTCGATTTCGTGAGACACCTCCGATTGCCGCTCAAATCCCGAACTTGCCGACGCGCGTGGTCATCCTCGTCAATCGAATGATGGACCTCAATCCCGAGAACCGAATCCAAACCGCTCATCAAGCTCAACGTGAAATTCAGTCGGCCGTCGATGCGATAACCCAAGGTGAGGCCGATATCTACGATCCAGAGTTGTCGCGTGCTCAAGCAGAAGAGTATGCGGAGATGATGCATCGTCAAGACGAAGGGCGAAACCGAGCGGTGATGCTCGTCGAGTCCGATACGAAACTGCAAGATCATTTCCGAGAGAAGCTAAAAGAAGTTGGCTTTCGGGTTCTGATTATCAGCAACCCTCAATCCGCCATTGATCGGTTCGCCCGCTTGGACCCAGCCGAAGACCGCCCGGCAGAATGCCTGATTTTTGGGACCACTGGTTTGGGGCTCGCAGGAGTGGAGGCATTCAACCGTTTTCAAGGCGAAATCATGTCGAGCATTCCTGCGATTCTGTTGATCGACCCCAAGCGGGACGGGCTCGCCTCACAAGCTGATCTCAGCTTGCCCAACCGCCGTATCGCAAACCTTCCCATCAAGATGAAGGAAGTCCGCAACCTCCTCGCCGAACTCCTCGCCGAACAAAAAGCGTAGGCAACGTGGACAAAACACCAGACGACATATAGTCTATTCGATCCCCTCGTCCTGTTCTGTCGCCCCCTTCTTCTGTAACCAAATCATTAACCCATTGCTGGGGCCCTCAACCCGTTCATATTTGAATTCTCCAAGTTTTCGATTCGCACGAATTTGCAAAAGCGGCAAGGGAATCATTAACGAAAACGCCTGCTCCAAATACGGTACGCTATTTTTCGAATCGACGCTTAAGCCAAAGAGCCCTCCGCCAAGTTGCCCTAACGTCTGGTCCAATATCCACTCGCTTTGCTCTTCAGAGACGGGGAATGACTTACCACGACAAATCGTACCATGAGGTTGACTAATCTCCAGGTCAAGATGCACCACACCTTTATTGGCTGCCCGTTCCAACCGGACAATCAACAAAACCTCAACGGGCTCCTCTAAATTCAATTTTGTGGAGTCGTCACTAATCGCAAGTCCCCGCCGACCCGTTTTTGATTTAAGGTCTGGCGAGAAAGACATCACGTTCGTCTTGGGCCACTCGTCTGTGGCACCATAGGGAGGAATGTTATCCATCGCCAAACAGATTTCCAATTCATCAATTTTCGGAATCGACAACCGCCAATACCAGGTGGCGGGGAGTCGATGCGACTGAAGTCCCCCTAACTCTTGCGGCGGGCGTACATAGAAAACATAGGGTTGGCTTCGGTCAAGTGATTCTGGTAAGAGACCCAGCGAACGGCGATAATAATTGGCTTCTGCAAGAGCATTGAAACCTTGCTGTTGGACGCTTTCAGCCAGGGCCATCGCCGCCGCAATTTTCTCTTCGCAAAGCCTCCGCTCACGCTGCACCTTCGACCATGCCGTAATTATCACGGCCACGACCAAGCCTAACCAAAACAACGTCGCAAGGCGAAATTTCATCGGGAATCGTCCCCCATCCGCTTGAGCTCTACCTCGGCAGCGATATACCCAAAGGCCGCTGGAGACGAACCGCTGACGACCGCTTCAAAAATCTCGCGGGCCTTCTGCCGATCACCCTGAATCAAATACCAGTGCCCGACACCAAACCCATAAGTCGCCAACTCGACCCCAGGTGAAGAACTCGAAACGACTTCATCCATGCGGTTTTGATCGGTCGCCGTCAACGAAGGCAACAAATCCGTGGCTTGCAATTTCCCTTGGTACATCAACAGGCGTCGATGATAGGCGTGGTTCTCGATGATCGGCCATTCTGGCGTCACGTCTGCGATTAGTCGATCCGCTTCGTCGCGACGTTCTAGCCGACACAATGTCATGTACTGCCAATCGAGCGTGGCCACCCGCATGTCGGGGTTCTTGGACGCGGCCAAACATTTCTCGTAGGCATCCAAGGCCCGCTCGAAGTCCCCCAATAAAAACCTTGCCAACCCCAGATGGTACCAAATGTTTGTATGCAGGGTGCTGGTAGGAATTCCCGCCGCGTTGGGTTGGCCATCGGGCTCGACTTGATCCTCTAATCCTTCGATCAGTTTCGCTGCGGCTTCAAAATCATCAACTGCCTTTTCAAATTCGCGCAAAGAGACCCAGCGGTGCCCCCGATGCCGCAGGAACCGGGCGTCTTCAGGGAATTTTTCGTGGCCTTGTGAAAAAGTCTCGATGGCTTCTTGGTAGCGGCCCAAGTAAGCCAACCGCCTCCCTACCCAGATCAGCCTATCGGGATCGTTTGGGTTTGCCTCCCAATCTTTGATGGCCGCTTGGAGAGCAACTTCAGCCTCGGAGGCAGTCGCACTTTTGGTGTCCTGTTGGGCGGATTGACTTTCGGAGTCTTGTTTCTGTTGGGCCACAAGTGTTGGAACCCAACCCAGCAGCGGAATTCCGATCAAACAGAAAACCGCTTTCAATCCCATTTGCCGGGAGAGATTCCTCGCTAATAAAAGAAGCATTTGCAGGAATTCCTCCGGAGGATGAAGTGGTTATTTTTTTACGGTTCTTGGGTTTTTTCTCTTGCCAGTTTTTTGGTTTGGCAGGAAGAACGAAGTGACCGCCAAGAGCAAACCAAGTCCCCCTGCACCGAGCAGCCCCCAACTGATGTTTTTGAACAATGCTCCTGTTTGGCGGGTCGTTTTGATCGTCGAGGGTTGCCATGGGGGCAGGTCTTTGTTTTCCTCGAAAAATTGGTACCAACTTGCCCACAAATCTTCTTGAGTATTGAGTGAGTCAAAATATTCGGGGGGCACCGATTCAATATACATTTCGCCTAAAGCGATCATGCTGTTCGCGTATCCTTGCAGCAACCATCCGCAGACTCCTAACAAAGCCGCAGCAGCTATGCCAATCACAAAAAACCAGGGCTTCAATGGGTTGGGGATTGCCGTAGCCACTCGAGCGGTATCCTCCCCCACTGAGGGAAGGCGTTTGAGCTGGCCGATGGTTGGGACCTCAAGGCTGGCTTGGCATTTTCCGCAAGTCACAAATTGCCCAGCTTGACGGGGCTCGACGGAAATTTCCACTTGACACCCTGAGCATCGAAGTAAGTAGGCTTTGGTCATTAATCGCTTTGTTTAAATAGAAGCCAATGTGTCCTATGAAAATTCATTCTGGACCGCCACCCCGACGTAGCAATCACATCGCTTACCGACCTGCCACGCTCGCCGATCAGCCGCCGAATTAGGAACACGATGGGCTATTTTGGCGAGTTTTCTCGCTTTTTGCAAACCCTCAAGGCAATTTAATGGATCCTGAGCCCCCATTTTTGGCGAGTTGTCCAATAATTGGCGATTGATAGCAACCTATGCGGATTTACGCGGAAAACGAGGACATTTTGACCTGCTTTTTGAAAATCACTGGACCTTGGAAAAATTGAGAGTAGAATTTGTTCATCACGCTAGTTGATTAACGCTCTTGCTGTGTTTCAGCCCAATAAAAAATCTGCAGCGATTTTATCAACTCGATGATGCTCCTGTTGCGTATACAGCAACACCCTTAAGGAGCAACCGGGTCCCCGGTGACGAGGCAGCCGCAGGGATGCGAAGAGCAGGGATTGATGACCACTTCGATGATGATCGTTACCATAACGATCACCTAGATGATGATCGTCACAACAGGGACAGGGCTGTTGTTTAGGAAAAACTTTGTGCTTTGCGGAGTTATTGTGAAACCACCGCGAGTCGCCAAGGTTTAACTAAACGGAATTCTTTTACAAATTTCGATCTGCGCGTTCGACGTGCAAAATCGGTGGTAGACTAAACTTGTGTCGGCATTCCATGACTGGCTTGAATGATTATATTTTTCGGCCCCAGATGCATGCATCTCTGGGCTGCCGTCTTGCCGCGCCGACCCCCAGAACAAATCAGTCCAATTAACACTTAGGAGTTCTCCCTTGTACGACGTAATCCTTGATGATTTTGAGGAAGAAACAACACGCCGCCCAATGCTAAATCGACCGTTCGATGAAACGGTCGTGGATGATGTTGACGATGACGATCGCTCCGATCCCATCATTGAATCTGATGATGATGATGGGGATGTTGAAATTAATGCCGCTGATCTGCTGTCAGGCCTTGGCGATGTCGATACCTGGACCGACGACCCTGTGCGGATGTATCTCACGCAGATGGGCGAAATCCCGTTGTTGACCCGGCCCCAAGAAATCACACTTGCCAAACGAATTGAAAAGACTCGCCGCGAATTCCGCACAAAGCTTTTGGAATGTGACTACGTAATCCAAGCGGCTTTTAAAACCCTTCGCCGAGTCCATGCTGGCGAGTTGCCGTTTGACCGTACCGTCCAAGTCTCCGTGACCGACCGCCTTGAGAAGGAACAAATTCTCGGACGGATTCCACATAACTTGAACACCCTGACCGTTCTCTTAAAACGGAATCGCCGTGACTTCTTGGTGGCCTATTCCAAGAGCCGCTCCAAGGCCGAACGTCGGGCCGCTTGGCTGTCCCTCGCTCGTCGCCGTCGCCGCGCTGTCCGCCTCGTCGAAGAACTTGGCTTGCGAACCCAACGCATCGAAGCCCTGATTTCGACCATCGAGAAATTCAGCCATATCGTCGATGATTTGCAACGCAAGATCGCCGAACACAAGGCCGCTCGTGGTCCCGCCATCGAACGCAAGCCTTGGATCAAGGAAATGCGAACGGTCCTGATCGCTTGCCAAGAGACCCCAACCAGTCTCCGCAACCGCGTGGCCCAGGTCAAAAAAGTCTACTCGGAATACCAACAAGCCAAACGCGAACTTTCCGAAGGGAATTTGCGATTGGTTGTATCCATCGCCAAAAAATATCGCAACCGCGGCTTGAGCTTTTTGGATTTGATCCAAGAAGGAAACGCGGGCCTAATGCGAGCCGTCGATAAGTTTGAATACCGCCGCGGTTTCAAATTCTGTACTTACGCCACGTGGTGGATTCGCCAAGCGATCACTCGTGCCGTCGCCGACCAAAGCCGCACGATTCGCATTCCTGTCCACATGGTCGAAACGATGTCCCGGGTCCGCGCCGTCTCGCGACAACTCCTGCAACAACTTGGTCGCGAGCCTACCCTGGAAGAAATCGCCCGCAAGTCGGAGACGACCATCGAGGAAGCCCGCCGTGTGCTGGCCATGAGTCGCTATCCGATCAGCCTCGACCGCCCCGTCGGGAACAGCGAAGACAGCCAATTCGGCGACTTGCTCCCGGACGGTGAAGCCGAGAACCCCTCGCTGGGCGCGGCGCAAGAAATGCTCCGCCGCCGCATCGACAAGGTCCTCAAGACCCTAAGCTATCGCGAGCGTGAGATCATCAAGCTGCGTTACGGTTTGGGAGACGGTTACAGCTACACGCTAGAAGAAGTCGGTCACATTTTCAAAGTGACCCGCGAGCGGATTCGCCAGATCGAAGCCAAGGCCGTCCGCAAGCTCCAACAACCCAGCCGCAGCCAGGAACTCGTCGGCTTCCTCGACTAAGCCCCACTGCGACCAACTCCATCAAAACCCCCAGGCGTGCCCACTCGGTCACGCCTTTTTTATTCGGAAATGGCTCCCAAACCTTTCCGAATACTATTCAGTATCTCGTTTATTGAACTAACTGATTCAGGATTGGGCTTGGTACTCCCATCACCAATTGTGATTTTAATCTCGAATTCGACCGGAATAGCCAACTTGTTTTTTACCTCAAGTAATTGAGGAATTGCGTCTGCCAAATCTTGAATTTCTGAAGGCTCGAGCTGACTTTGTACGAACAACCTCTTGCCATCCTTTTCTGCGACAAATCTTGGCTCACCATCACTTTGCACCGACAAACCGATCTCAGATGCACCTTGCTTTTGGATTTTCAATACCACATTGTTTGCCCCCGATAGTTCACAAGGCCAAGCGGCAGAGCCATCATCTAACGAAATAAACCGAGCTTGGATGGCACCACTGATAACATCTCGTACCGTTTTCCAGGGCAGCGTGTTACCATTGGCTTGGGATAGGGAGGTGGCGATTGCGAGCGCATTGGTTGCACCATCTTTCCATGCTGATGACAAAGTCTCCGGTAAGATCGCGGTCGCGGGAATGGTATCAGGCGGTATCCGTAGTTTGGCTGCCGGTGTCAATACTCCAGCAGGAATGGACTCTGCCAATAAACTGGCTGGACCAGATAGCACCCATACTTTCCCGTCCGCAACCGCATCACCAATAGCGGCCTCAACGACTTCCGCCGAGGCCTTAGGGACTGTCACTGGCTCTGTAAAACTACCTCGGTCGATTTGCACCACTCGCTGACCGCTAAAATAGTCCAGGACATTTTGGAAGTTAATCTCATCACCTTGCCATAACTCTGGCAACACCCCTGAGGCCAGCAATCCACCGGAAATCTCGGCTAACTCAGCCGCTTCGGGAAGCACTAACTCCAATGCTGGATCGGACAGTGCCGCAGTGTCGGGCCGAGAACGCCACCACGTTCGGAAGGTCCTATCGGGGCGAGTCAGTTTCAAAACGAACGTACCCTGAACGCACCCCTCGACCAACGTCTCTACAATCGCCTGAGACTTCAGCATTTTGGGGAGATGCGGCAACTGAGCAAACGCTCCGGCCAAATCCTTAACCCGACGACTGGTCTCACCTCCCCGCCAAAGGTTGTAAGGGCCGTCAGGCAATAATGCCTCGGCCGTGATCGCGGTATCCTGTACCCTTGATCGCCCATCCAGCTTGATGGTTAAAAAATGAGGTTCATCGCTGACGGTTAGCTTGAACGCCTGAACCTCGTCTTTGTCGGAGACCGTCACAACGATGCAGTAAGCCTGCCGAATCGCATCGGGAATACGTCCTTTGGCTTTATCGATGTTGATTCGCAAAGTCTGAAGTCTAGCCACATCGACCGACCCCTTTTGCTTCTTTTCTTCATCGCTTTTGGGTGTCAACTCGTCGAGCACCCGTTCCCAAGCGAGAAAATCGCGAATGCGAGACTCCGCAATGCTCAACCCATCTCTAGACGGAGTCAACAAGATTACGGAGTTCCGAAATACTCGAGGCTTATCGGAACTTGTGGTTTCGTCAATGAACCGTCGAGCTTCCGAACTCGGCTTACCTGATTCCGAGGCGGCACTGGGTAACATCACGGCATAGTGAAACAACCCATCATCCTCGATGTCCTTTGGCTTGGTGGGCAGCGTATGGACGCGAACTCCGGAAGCCGATGCACCCGTGGTTAAAGACTTGACTTTTCCGATTTCATCCAGCAATCGCGCCTTCACAACATCGTCCGAAATCTGTGCGGCTGCTGCCGATTGCATCTGGTTCAAGTTCGGACGATTTCCCAATCGCCATTCACTCGGTAAACTCCCCTCCTTTTCTGGCATGTTGGCATCATCCAGCCAATAGCTATTTCTGGCCCAGCGAGACAAGCCCTTTTCCAGCTCGATTTTGTCTGGACGACACGGGCCAACCAACAGCATCAAGTCGCGTGTTTTCGCGCTACGGCCAGTCGGCTGTGAATGCAAGAACGTGGCCATCGCGGCTTGCTCGACTTCTCGCAATTTCAAACCGACGGATTCGGACTGAACCTGTTTTGCACTTTCCAGTTCATTCTCCAAAATCCCTGTCCAGCGAGTGGCATTTCCATCACTCACAATCGTATCGGCAATCGAAACCAGCTCCCGACCCGCCTCAGAGAGTCCCGATTTCTTAGGACCATTTAGAAAGACGGCGGGGCCAACGAGTGGACTGTCATCCCATTGGCAGGCTTCCCGTAATGCCAACGCAAAAGTCCGCAGCACCCCTCGCGTCTTTTGAAACCGCTCGATCCCTGCCGACCACTTGCTATAAAAGACTTCCGTCAATTCGGGATGAAACGGAAAACTCCTGATATACTTCTCTTCTGCAACTGCTCCCTGTTTCGCGGTTTGATCGTCTAGCGTGCCAATCCCCTTCAAAGCTGCAATTACATGTTGTGGCCATGTTCCCCGCAACTCAACCGACTTGGGATCGAACAAGCGCCGGCGCAGAACTTCTGCCACGTCATCTTTCTCAACTGGCTGAACCGCTTCCTCCCGTTGCCGTTGAAAAATGTCGTACATGTCTGACACAATCTTCTTGCCCAGCGCATCGGCTTGATCCTTCGGTTCACTGGAAAGTAACGACGCAACGATACAGCATTTCTCAACCTTCGCAGCCGCCTGAGTCAAATATTGAAAGAACCCGATCAATATGTCCAGGAATCCGGGTTCCGTGTGGCAACGAACCTTGGCGTACAGCAAAACTTCGTCCAGCAGAATCAATGTTCCCATTCCCTCTTTCAGAGGCATTGAGAGCAGCTTGGTCAATAAACTTTCCGCTGGTGGTGTATTTCGCTCTTCCGCTTTTCCTTCAGCGTGAAGCAGCTTCAGCCCCTCGTCCCCAGCAATCTGATAAGCCAGCAAACTCCAGGGCTGTTTCAGTTGCCGGATACTTCCATCGGGCGCTCGAACCTCGAGCCCCGTTTCCACATCCAGCTTGTCGAAACAAAGTGCTGCCACTCGGGCTCGCGGAGGAGTCTGCCCGATCGTTCCGGCGAACTCTTTCACCGCCGGCAAATCCGGCAAATTGTCCGGGTCATGCACCAGATGCCGCATGGTGATCAATGTGTGCGTTTTGCCACCGCCGTAGGTCAGCTCGAGCTGACGAACGGCTTTGTCGTTTAGTCCGGCGATCCGCAATGCCACCTCCCTCACGAGATTACGCAAATTGTGGGTTGGAAACGTCAAGGCAAAGAACTCTTCCGGTTTTTCGTAAATCGGACGTTTGCCGTTCTGCATCATGACCTCGTACAAGTCCGCCGCAAACATGTGCAGGGGCAGGTCGCCCGACTTCAGGTCGTCTCGCAGCTTGACCACTTCGTGCCAGCGATTCCAGGGTAGTTTCTTCATTTGGGATCCTTTTCGATGTTCGGAATGTTATTGTTCGGTTGAACGTCATTTTGTTTTCGGGTGATGACGCGGGGAGAGGGGGGACGCGGAGACGCGGGGAGAGGGGGAAGTAGAGGAGGTGCGGTTGGCTCCGACGACCCATTGTTCTGGATGTTCGATCATTGTGACTAACTGGCCCAGGATTTGTTCATATTGTTGATCGAGTTGTTCGGCGTCAGTTTTGGACAGAAATCCGCAACGCAGTGCAAATTCGATCCAAGTCTGTGATTCAGCCGCTTCACTTTCGGAGTCGTTAAGTTTGGCAACAAATGCCGCAGCGTAACGACGCTTCCTCCACGCCTCCGCGATATTGGCTGCCACCGAGCGCGACGATCTTCGAAATTGGTCGGTCAACGAATACTTTTCCTCAGCCGGAAATCGTTTCGACAATTCAAACACTTGCATTGCCGCATCCATCGCGTTCTGCCAAACTCTCAATTCCTTAAACGACCTAATATTCGCCATCACTTAATCTCCGCGTCACCGTGTCTCCCAATCCCCGTGTCTCCCACTCCCGTCATCCGCCATCCCTCTCAATCAAATAGGTACTAAGGCAGCTTCAGTACCTAATTATTACGTATTGTACCTATATGCGCCGCCAGGCCGCTGCAGGACCTCGTCCCAAACACTCCAGCGTCCCTGACTGTTTTTGTTCCCTTAAAATACGACGAATCAGGTCAATACCGACCGTGGGACAGCGTTCTTGCACCTGACCCACTGTAAATTCGCCGATGAATGTATCAATCGTGCGGAGTACCAAATCTGTCTTCGCACCGCGACCGCCGGAAACTCCACCGACTCGCTCCTCAAACTCGCGATAAGCCGCGATGAGCGTTCCCAACAGATACTCTGTCCAAGGAGTGAGCGGATGACGACCTTTATGCCAGCCCTGCGAGGATTTATACAAGGAATCGTAATACGTCTCCTTGCTGTTCTCGATGATTGTTTCCAAGCTAATGAACCGTCCTACCTGATAGCCCGCTTGATAAAGCAGCAACAACGTCAATAACCGAGCCATCCGCCCGTTGCCATCGCGGAACGGGTGGATGCACAGGAAGTCGAGGATATAAGCCGGAATCAGCAACAGCTTCTCGATTTCATCGTCTTGCCACAAACGACTAAATTGGCGATTCAAGGTCTCCATCGACTCCTGAACCAGATGCGGAGCTACGGGTTCAAAGCGAATCAACTCCGTCCCATCAGCTTGAACTTGCGAAACCCGATTGGGAGCCGCCTTCCACCGTCCCCCTCGTTCATCCGTGTACTTGAAGAGGTCGCGATGCAACTGCAACACCAGGCCGGTGGTCAGTTTCATGTCTTGAAAATTGCCATGTATCAGCCCCAACACATCACGATATCCAGCGATCTCTTGTTCCGATCGGTCTTTGGGAGTTGTCTTGTTCGCCACCAAATCTCGAATTCGCTGCGGAGGAGCAACCACACCTTCAATTCGGTTGCTGGACTCGGTGCTCTGGATCATCGCGACTTGTTTCAGCGTTTCTAAAACTTGCGGCACCTGTTCGCGATAGAGCTGTTCCTTGCCCCGATATTCGCGCAGCAAACCGAGCGACTTCACCAACGCATGGGTGAGCGGCAGGCGACGATCAAAAGAATTTTCAAAACTGTTCATCTGCTCCCCCTAGTCGTCATCGCCAAAAGCCAGCATCGGGCCGCGGTCTCGGACGGCACCTTTGGCTCCCAGATGGTTGCTGATGCTTTCGAGCACCGAACGTTCGCTATTGGAGGAAAGTTCGATCAGAGATTGAACCACTCGTTTGAACAATTCATTCCGACGCAGGGCGTGCTCGTCGATGTATTCGTCCACCTTTTGCAAATCACCGTCTGTCCACAAGTGCATCAATCGGTGGATACGGTCGATCAGCGGGACAGCCTTACCCTCCGGAGCATCGTAGCCCATGCTCTTCCCACGCCGCTGATTCCACGCCTTCAGTTTGACCTTGCTTCCACCGCCAGAGTCCGCATCGGGATCGGCTTCACTGTCACCATCGCCATCGTCCGATTCTGCATCCACTTCATCGTCTACTGATGATTTGGCACCGCGCCCGCCTCCCGACAGGATATCCCAAGTTCGCTCCAATTCAGTATCGGACAATCCGCAGGCGGTTGCGTACAGGATGCAAGCCCCAACTGGGGCCTCGTCTGTGCCAAAATCGTGTCGATGCAGCAAGTAATAAGCCGTTACCTCATCGAGATTTCCCGTCCCCGCGTCCCCGCGTCCCCCTGTCTCCGCGTCTCCTCCCGTCAAGACCTGACCAACCACATAATCCACCACCATTCGGCGGACATGATTGAGGAACTCTCCCACGCTCATTGTCGCATTCGGTTCATTTGCTTTTCGAACGACCGGATGCTTGCTGTACGCCTCCATCGCCGGCCCCGTCGCCGCCCACACAAAGTCGGGACCGCGGATACCAGCGTCCCAGTACTCGCGTAGACGCACGGCAATGTTTGACTTCATCTCCTCCAGCACATTATTATCCCATCCCGGTCGGGCGGTGGAGGATCGCTTTTTGCATATCAACCAAACCGACGATGCTAATGATGCGCGTCCAAGATTACGTAACCCCCCCGGCATTTCTGTTACGATTGGCCAAGATCCGTTAACGCAAAACCCAGCTCGAATGACTGCGGCAGCAAGTGTTTCCCATGCATCTGGTTTTTTGTTGGCGAAAACGACGACCATATGACCGGTGTCATGAAGGCGATTCGCACCAGCTTGGAAAGCGCGAAACATCCCGTCTTCGTAGGTTCGCTTCGAAGCAGCACCGTCACCTGCGTGGCGGCTACTATCGTCGATCAATTCCCCATCACCTGTCTCGGAATTCCATTTCGGTGACAAATCACTTCCGAAGACAGACTTGTGTGCGACGCTTATATCTGACACGCTCCTCTTCAGCCAGACGTAAAAAAAGTCCATAAGATCAGAATATGGGATAGCGTCGTAGTAAGGAGGATCAGTGAATACGACATCATAGCTTTCCTCTCCTCCAACAATTGCAGAGCGATTAACTACTTTGGGGGCGGTCGTTCCTTTCCAGCATGAATTCTTGAAATTTGAAAGCACTCGCCATGTGGAATTTACACCTCCAGCAAAAAACCGTTCAATTGGTGCGAACGGATTTGCCTCTGCAAAATCCCAGGTCATGGGTAAAGCCCAACGCATAAATAAGTGCTTTACTTCTTCCGCACCATTCTCCCAAACGCACATTTGAGTCATGTAATCCGCCGTACGACTTACGATGCATCCCGCATACGCCTGTAAGGCTTCAACCCAATCGGTCGAGTATCCGGAGTCTCGCAGGTGATCGCCAGCTGATCTCGTCCAATAAACGAATTCTGAAAGCGAAAGCATTTGTCTATTGGTAAAATACTTCGACCATCGATCAAATCCATAAAGTGGGGCACGAAATCCTAGAGCATTTTTCGACGCAGTCTTTTCCGATATTGTCCCATATGGAAGCCTTGTCATACGTTCATCCAAAACATTCGCAATATCAGATATCAAGATGGTTTCATGTTCATTTGCAACACGATACTCTTTCCCATCAGGTCCAAGCGTTGCTACGGCGACATTTATTGATCCAATCGCATCATTTTGACCCGCAATTCTGATATCTTCCATAGTCATGATCACTTGTCCAGGTTTTTGGCAGCAAGGGCACCATGCTCCTGAACGAGACATAGTTCCAGCGCCAATTCTTTTATCATGTTCTCTTTTTTGGGCAGCATTTCCTCCTTTTGCTGGAACATTTGTATCGATACCAAACACGATGCCATTAGCCTCCGTGTTCGGATTTAGAGTCAATAAAACACGTTTGTTCGACTTTTTGCAAAGCCATCGACTTTTCAAGAGTGGAATAACAGCCCGACAATTTTTGCAGGTGACTGTCCGCGCCCACAGATACGCCACGGTTGGCTTGGCTACCCAGCGGGGATTGGCTTCTACTGCCAGATAATCATCCGAAAATTCAGCGTTCAACGATTCGATGTTTGGCGTGCCATCTTCCTTCAGCGGGACCATTTGCATCGGCTGATGCTCGTAGGCGACTTGGTCTTTCTTGAGAGGTTCAAAGTCGGCGTAGGTCGGATAGTATTGGGCGAGCTCCCGTCGCGCTCGCTCCAACACCCACTGCCCCCAGGCTCGGACATGCCACGCTAAATCGGTTTGTAACTCGGCATCCGGCGGACCATCTTCCTGCACAAACTGAAAACTCGATTGCTCGTCTTTTTCGCCTCGCTTGGGCTTAGGCTGTTTGGCTATTCGATCATGCAGCCGCTTCATGGCTGCCGTCACTTCTGCCTTGCCGTACCCCTTGGCCTTTTTGAAAAATTCCTGCATGAAGTCGTCATTCTGCAGAATAAAGTCCGGCAGTTGCCGAGTTTGACCGGCCAGCTTCTGTGGGTACTCCAGCGTGCATTTTTGGATGAACCAAGCCACCGGATTGATGTCCACCGCCGTCGCTTCACAGCCCAACCGCATCGCCTCCAGCGGGATCGCTCCACCACCGGCGAACGGGTCGAGCACTTTTGGAGCCCTTCCGCCGTAGGCCTTTTTGATTTCCTGACGAAACCACTCCAACGTTTCCGCGTTCCCAGTCTCTCGGCCCCAGTGCAGAATGCCTCCTTCGGTTTCCTCCTTGATCCGCTCGACCGTTTGCCCGTTGGGCATTTTTTTCTTTTCGATCTTCTTGACGACCTTGCCGCCGATCTTCTCGCACAACTCCTGCCGACGCTTAACAATTTCCCGCTGCCACTGTTCGTCGGTCATTCCCTCCGGTTTCGGCTCGGCCGACGGATCGGGCAACAAGGTCGCAATCAGCGCCGCCCGACAAGCCGCCAACGGCCGCCGAGCCGGCCAGATATGCAGCGTCGAAATATGCCCATGCCGCACATTCTTCTCATGCACGCTATCCAACGACGCCTGCTTCAGCGGAAACGCATGTTCAATCAATCGGGGAAAATCTGTATTGTTCTGAGTCATGCTTGACCTTCTTCGATCTTCTTAATGAGTATTTCGACGGCCTGCCCAATCGAGATATGTCGCAAATCTAAGTGCCCAACTTCCTTTGGTAGACCGACGATATTCACATCGTCAACAATTAACGGCAATAGATATTCCTGAGTCCGTTTCTTTTTGGCTTCCTTCCCAATCTCGATCTCAAATGCTGGCCAGTCTTTCTCAGGATATTCCTTCGAAAGAAATACCACCATATACTCTGCGTCGTTGGCATAAACATCGGCAAGCTTTAGCCTTAAATTCTGCCCCCAAAGCTTATGCTGCTCGTCAAAGTCATAGAATACTGTGTATCCTCTTTGATTGAGCAAGTCTCGAAATTCTTCTACCAAAGCACGCTGCTCCCCAGCGAACGAGACTGCAACATCCCATGGGTATCTACCCTTGCGAACCTTTACAGACTTGGCGATTTCATTCAAATCAGCCAGAGTTAGATAGAATCGAAAAGAAGGGTCTTCAATCGAAATCGTTTTTGAGTTTGCATCGTAGTAGAGTGCATCGTTTAGACCTCGTTCCTCGATTACGGCCTGAAGGTTTTTGATGCAATTGTAGAACGAAGTGTTTAGGCGGGCTTTTTCCTTTTCGTCCTCACCAGCGCCTACAATTCTTGCCCTTACCTCTTCGACTCCAATTTCGCTTTTGTCAATTAAGCAAATGTGCCGTATGATTTGGAAGTAAGTGTTATGGACAGATGCCGCTTGCTGCTTTCCTTTGGCAAGGCCGATTATCTTGTTCTGAAACTTTCCTTTATAGATTCGAAGTACTCCATCTTTGATGTCGTCGATCGTCGGTGATATTTCCCGGTTTAATGGACAAGTCTCAAACAAATCAGATCGTAAGCAGGCCACTCTACAGATCACGTGAATCGCAGAAGGAATCCCCTTGGATGCCTGTACGAATAATTGAAGTGTCGTAGCTGCAAAACGGAAATTCAGAGCGTTCTCACCCAACCGCATGATCGCTTCGATGAACTGTCCATCCTGAACTCCCATGTCATACGGGTCATTGCGAATGCCCAACTCTTGGTCTGATTCGAGGAGCTGATGCGCAGATTCCGCAATACCAATGACAAAGCACCGGATGCTTAATTCATGCCATCGCTTAAGCCTTTTGGCGAGTTCGATTCGTGCTGTGTAGGAAAGGTGATGAAAGTCGTCAATCACTATAATCTTGCAAGCCTGCATCCATTCATTTATGTCAGCACGATCACAACCAAATGCCTTTTCCAAAACGCTATCCAAGTCCTCAAGGTCAGAAAAATCTCTGCCGGATATCCAGTATTGGTCGCCTGGGAATATCTGTGCCTTCTCAAGAGCCTTTTTGGCAAGCGTTGTCTTCCCGCAACCAGAAGGTCCGCATAAAGTCAGGTGTTTTCCAGTCGTGCGCAGAGACCCAACAATGTCGGGAAATTCCCTTGGTGGTACAAAGGTGACGGTTGGAATCTGGGCTTCATTGAAAACATCCGAAAGTTGATAAGTTGTCATTTCTCTCCCGCCATAAGAATTGCATTTTTTTGAATCAGCATTGCTCCAGTCGTCGAAGCTAGCAACGTTGCAAAAGGATCCTGCACTCGGTGTAGTTGCAGGGTGAGCGCACTATTTTTCCATGGAAATACCGAGAACTTTGAAGAGGTAGTGTTCATCCCAAGCACATCTTAGTCTTCGAGTTCGTACGCTTTCCTTGTCACCTTTATAGTTTTTCAGAAGAGTCAAAGCCATACGCCGCATTGAAGAGGAGTTGATAGCGCCTGTTCCGTTGATTCGACATTGGTCTTCATTGAAAATCACATCCAGACGCCAGTGTAGCGAGTTTTCAATACTCCAGTGGGCTCGGCAGCCTTTGGCGAATTTGTCGATGTCCATGGAAAAGCTCAGCAAATAGTATCGTACTTCGTAGGATTCTTTTCCATCACGAGTCACATTGTTGACCGCCACGCCAATGGTCTTCAAGCCTGGCCACTGATGCTTTTGCTGCAATTCCTTCGAAACTGGGAACTGGTACCAGGTTCGATGCTCGACTCGCCCATGACCGGTCTCTGTTTTTTCGAGGCATTGAACACCTTCCATCGTGCCGAGAATCTCTTCTGCCAAGTCGCTAACGTCGGCTTCTAAAGTCCCCTGATTCCCTTTGAGTCCCAAAATATAGTCGCCCCCCTCTGAAACAATCTGGGATGCGATTTCTCGCTGACAACCCATCGCGTCAATCGTCACAATGGCCCCTTCCAATTCGAGCAATGACAACAACTTCGGAATCGCCGTGATCTCATTACTCTTCTCGTCGACTGCTTCTTGCCCAAGCACCATTTGATTCTCCGCTGCCCAGGCGGTGACCATGTGTAGGGCTTTGACCCCGTTTTTGTGGTCGTGCGAACGACGTGCTGTTTTACCATCAATGTTGATGATCGAATGTTCAGTTTCTGGTGCAATTGCCCGCACCCAAGACAAAAAGCAAGCGGTCAATTGTTCGGGCTTGATCGCTGAAAATACGCGGCGAAACGTGTCGTCAGAAGGGACTCCACTCTTCAGCTTGAGAAACTTCTTGAATAAGTGCTTACGGGCTACACCATAGTTATGCATGTCTTTCCAGCCTTCGGCTCCCGATAGCATCGCACAAACACCCAAGACCAAAATATCTATCAAAAGATGACGGCGATTGGATGTTTCGATTCGAGGATCAGTGATCGATTCAAAGTGACGAGCAATCTCAAGTTTCGGCATAATGGCATCTCCAAATAGGAAACAAATACCATTTTTTCGACTTGCCTGAATACCCCAGTTTCGCTAAATAGTGCGCTCACCCTGGGTGTAGTTGAGGTGCGGGAGTCGCACAATTGTAAATGACATAAAGCCAATAGCCGCCCCGTAGATTCGCCGCTCTGGCCCATTCGTTCGCCGACACTTCGACGTCACCGGTTGCTGCTCGGCCCTTGACTTCAATCGCCCGCTGGCCTCGGGGATCGCCTGGTGGGTAGATCGCCAATAGGTCAAAACCTGGATAGTCGGTCAATCCCGCCTCGCGTGCCAAGGCCGGCGTGTGTACGTCTTTGACGGTGGCTCCGGCAGCTTCCTCAAACGCGGTTGCGATCCGCATTGCGACCAGTTCAACCTTGGCGTCATGCCGCTGCAGGTCGTCCTTGTTGGTAGAAGGAACGACCAACGCATGAGCAATGAAGCTGACACTACCAGGAGCAATCAATTCCGGCTCACGACGAATCGTAGCCAGAGCATTCGCTCGGCGCTCGGCCAGCGAGCGTTGCTGGTCCTTGACTTCCCGCAATGCCTTCATCGCTCCCGCGTTGTTGGCCCTCGCCTTGTCGGACAGCCGCACACGGGCGGCAGCCAGTTCGGTTTCTTGGTAGTTAAAGCCCCGGTCGATGAATTGCTCACGCTCCGGCAAGGTGGCAACCAGCTTCTCCCGGCGCTGGTGGGCCAAGCCGCGAGCCACGCGTTCGGTCAAGTAGGCCGCAGATTGTTCGCGGTATTTCTCAGCAATCGCCGCCAATCGTTGTGCCGCCGGAGGTAAGCCAATTCCGCCTTTCAGCAAAAGTAGCTGCTCAACTGAGCAGATGATCGGATCGCTACCTTCTTGTTGCTTGATCCCGACCAAGCGACAATCCAGCACTTCCTCAGTTGCCAGATCGGGTAAAGCAGGATCGGCCTCGCGGATGACGTGGACCAATGCGACGTGGAAAAGGTAGGGCTTAGTCGCTGTAGGATCGACAAAAATCGCACCGCGCAAAGCTTGTTGACTCAATCGATCACTGACCATCGCCCGAAACTGCTCGAACACCGGCTCACCTGGATGTACCCAAACGGCCGAATCTTTCGCCGCTGGACGGACCACGGATAGACATTGACTGGATTGCGGATCATAACTCTCCAAGGCACGCAGCAGGGGTTCGACGGCCCCTTTCTTCTTGGGGAGTAAGGAAAAACAATGATCCATCTCGCCATCAATTTCCAAGTCCACCAGCGGACAAGCCGACTGGAGATATTGACGCGTGTAGCCCGGCAACAGCCGACGATAGGCCTCCTGAGTCAAGTCTTCGCGCAAACGGGGCAATTGACTTTTCACATCACCGCCATCGCCATACAACATTTTCTCTTTGGCCAGCAGCGCGGCGACTTGCTCCTCGGTCAAACGACCGTCAAGTTCGTGGGCAACTGTGTCCGCACTCTCCACAACGGCTCGCTCCATGTAGGTTTTGAGCGAGACCCCTTCGAAGAGACGGCCAATGGAGTCAAAAACTTTTTCACTGCCGAGACTTTCTCGAATGATTTCCAGTTTGTTGAGCAGCGTTTCGATCACCAATCCTTCACGGGTACTCGGGGCCACCAGGTTGACGATCCGAACGGGGTCATGCTTTTGCCCATATCGGTGGATGCGCCCCATCCGTTGTTCCAATCGGGCCGGATTCCAGGGAACATCGAAGTTGATCATGACCCAGCAAAACTGCAGGTTGATCCCTTCAGCCGCCGCATCGGTGCAGATCATGAACCTGGCACCACCCTCGGTATGGGGTTGCCGAAACCGTTCGACCTGTTGTTGTCGTTCGGTGTAGTGCATGCCGCCATGGATTTGGGCGATCTGTCCCGTGTAACCCATGCCACCAAGTCGCTGAGTCAGGTAGTCCAGTGTGTCACGATGCTCGGTAAAAACAATGAACTTTTCGCCCGCAAAGCCTGGGTCGGTCAAGACTTCGCTCAATTTGTCAAACTTTGATTCTTGGCCAAGTTCGTAAACCTGCTTGGCCAAATCACGCAGGGCTTCGACTTGTTCTCGTTCGACAATCAAATCAGTCAGAGAGGCCGCGATCACACCGGCCAGCAATTTGGTCTCGGATACTTCGCCCTCCTCGCGACCATCGATGACGGATTCTTCGTCACCCGTTTTTGAGTCCAGGACATCTTCTTCTTCAGCCAATCGACGTTGGAGCATGACTAACTGCTCTTCGGTCAGTTTGCCTTCCTGCACTTGTCGAATCAAATCATCGAGACGCTCAATCCGTCGTTCAAAGGAACGGAGCAATGCCCAGGTGGAGCTGGCCAAACGCCGTTGCAAAACACTCATCGCCAATCGGGCGGCGGATCGATTGAGCAATTTGGCCCGGTTATAGACGTACCGCATATAGTCGGTTGTCTGGTCGTACAGCGTTTGCTCGCTGATATCGCCCTGGGTCAGCGCATATCCCAAAGTGTCCGAAATTCGTTTGGGGTAAAGAGGCTGGCCCGACAAATAGACCATTTCTTCTTTGGTGCGACGAATAAAGTGACGTTGCCGCTGCTCGGCGGGAAACTCCGCCAGAGCTTCGGGGGTCGATAGTACGTCTGGCTGCAACAGCCGCCAAAGACCGTAATAGGGGTACTCTTTGCCCTGGTGGGGTGTGGCGGTCAGAAGCAGCAAATGATGACTAGACCAAGGCAATCGCCACGCTTCCTCGATGCCGCGTAATCCAGCCAGGGCTTCGGCCAATTTGTAGCGATCGGTTTTGCGAATCCGCAGATCGTTGCCGCGATCAACGGACAATTTGTGAGCCTCGTCGAACACGATCAGGTCGTACGGCTGGACCTGGGACTCACGCAACCGGGCGAAGACTCGTTCACCGGACAATGTGTCGACGCTGACAATCAATCGGTCGCTCCCGTTGCCGACAAAGGGATTGCCCGCTCGAGCGTCCGCGCCGGCGACGACCGTGAAGTTCAGATTGAACAGGATTTGCATTTCCCGTTGCCAGTTCCCGACCAAACCTGCAGGCGGGACGATCAGCACGCGTTTAATCAGCCGTCGAGACAACATCTCCCGAACATAAAGCCCGGTCATGATCGTCTTGCCAGCACCCGCATCGTCGGCCAACAGGAACCGCAGACGCGGCTGCTTGAGCATGTAGTCGTAAACGGCGATCCGCTGGTGGGGAAGCGGGTCGATATTCGAAGTCTCGGTGGCGAAGGCGGGGTTGGCCAGATGACCGAATGACAAGCGTTCGCCCTCGACCAGAGCGGCCACCACTTCTGGCTTTCCGGTAAAATCCAGAATGGGGGGGCCGTCTGTCGCTGGCTTCTCTCCATCGGCGGAATCGGCTTCCATGTCTCCCGAAAGCTCCAACAGCTTTTCCCACGCCAATTGCGACGGGACGGACTTCCCGTTTTCCCACCGATTCACGGTTGGGAACGAAACCCCTAAACGTTCCGCCAGCGCCACCTGGGTCAGGCCAAGCCGGGACCGCAGTTGCTTGATTTGGGTTGAGTAAGTTTCGCCGGGGTAACGATTCATGAATTTTGGGGGTAGAATAGCAACTGAGAGATTGGATTATATCAGTTGATATAACCCCGGCAATCAAGCAACCCGGTGATCTATTCCCGGCATGGTTTTCACAGCAGTTTCCCGGCCAAAATTGCGGACGCCACAATTTTACACAGGACTCCCTTTCCAGGGTGCGTCGTAGGCGAGGCCGAGGCGGATGATTTTGTCGAGAAGGGCTTCGTAGGCAAGGCCGCCGACTTCGGCGGATTCGGCGAAGTCTTCGCCGTAGGCAAGATTCGGATTCGCGTTGGCTTCCAACAAATAAACCCGCCCCTCCTCGTTCATTCGCAAATCCATCCGCGCGTAGCCACTTAAGTCCAGCGCCTGAAAGGCCCGTTTACAAAGTCGCACAATCTCGCGCTCTTGTTTGGGGCTGAGCCCCTCGGCGGTGTTTGTCTCGACACCCAAACGTTTTTGATAATCGCGATCCCATTTGACCTTCCGAGTGGCAATCAACGGAGCATCACTTTTGGTGAACTTCAACTCCCAAATTGGCATCGTTTGCAAACGCTTGTTGCCAATCACCCCGACATAAAATTCTCGACCTTCGATGTACTCTTCAGCGAGTGCGTCGGTACGGGTGATGTCATGGACAAAGGCGACCCGTGCCTCGAGTTCTTGATCACTGCGAACCACGGACGCTTGGGAGATTGCCATCGAGGCATCCTCCGTGACCGATTTCACAAAAATCGGAAATCGTAATCGACTGGGACGAACTACCTTACGGCCAATCGGAAAAACGGCAAATCGTGGCGAAGGAATCCGATGAAACGACAGAATCTTTTTCGAGAGTGCCTTGTCCTTGGACAACATCAGGCCGCGCGGATTGCAGCCGGTGTAATGCTGCCGCATTAATTCGAGATAACTAACAATCGCACTATCGTAAGTGACAATCCCCCCAAACTCTTCTAGCAAATTAAAGGCGATCTGTGGTCGGTCATCGATGATCGCTCGACGCAACGGGGACAGGTCATTGCTGAGCCCCAACACGTCAACCTGGTGCCCCATCTCTCGCAAGGTCTGCACGACGTCGAATTCGGTTTTCCACTCGTCGATCTCTTGCTCGGGTCTCCCTTCCATCGAGTCTGGGGGAACCAAAGCCTCGTTGACCAAAGCTAGGACGCGTAGGCGTTTCATAGAGCGACCCGATGGTATCCTTCGTGCAGAAAGTTCATGGTTTGAACTGTCAATAATACCATAATATCCTGCTTCGTCTCGGTTTCACTCTTGTCAAGTCGCAATTTCAAGTCCCGAGAGCGGTCGATCATTTCAGACAGGACCTGATCAATCGTATATTGGCATTCTCCAGTCCATTTCGACACGCAACGTCGCAATTCGCCGCGAATTTTGCGAAGAAACATCGCTGCCGTCAAATTGCCGTTGGCTTCTTGTCGGTCCGAAAAAATCTGCCTTAAGTCGCGGTCATAGAAACTGGGATAATCGACACTATAATATTGCCTGCGTTGGCGGTAATGTTCACCCAGGGTCTTCGTCAGCGAATTGAGCGGATCAATCGCACTCCGCGAACGAACGAGGGGTTTCTGTTCGGCCAATTCGGCCATCGTTTCGTTGACATATTCAAGCTTTGACAGCGCCGGCCAATCTTTGTACTGCGCCCTCCATCGTGAACGAGGACGCAGCCAAACCGCAAACGTTTCGGCAAAATCTTCCGTCGGATGACTTTGCGAATACCACATGTCTAAATGCAACACGTAGTCTCGGCTGTAAGGCTTTGGTCGATAATAGGACGGATAAGGCGTCGACACGCGACCGAATGTTTCGCGATAAGACTTGCGGCGTCGCAGTCGATAAGCCGTGTCAATAGCATGACCGGCCTCGTGCCGCAGAATCTTCATGCACCACTCGTGATTGCCTCCTTCGACATCGAGCATCTGGCTCCGCTCCAGACGCATGAGCCGCGGATGCCCCAAATAAAACGGAATCGCAATCCCTGGAATGCCGTCCGGAGAAAACCACTCGTCGGAATACCACACGTGTGGACGAAACTGAATTCCGCGTTCCTCTAGTTCTTCCGACAACTGTTGTAGTCGAGGCGCCAAAAACGAACTCTTGAGCGACAAATCCAAGTCGCACATCCGCACCTCCAGCAACTCGAAATCGGACATCCGATCGAGTTGTCGAGATCCAATAAGTTTCCTTTTACGCTTCGTCACGAAATTTCAAATGTCAAAAAAATGCAATAACCAGAACCACATTAAAAACCGTAACCGTTCACGTGATCGTCATTGGAACAGAACCAATTCATGTTTTAGCGAAACACAAATCAAACCCATTTGCCGAGTCATGCTCCTTCGGTGAACCAGACTTTTCACGGAGTGAAAAGCTACGTGGCCGTTCACTCCGAGAACGGTTACAAAAAACCTATGCTTACCCTAATCATTGAAAACACCCAGGACAACCCCATTTCTGATTTTTGCAGAAGATGGCCTACCGTCTCTCAGTTGATGGCTTCGGCAGCAGCGTTCTGGCGAGCCTCCTCCAACCAGACTTCGGTGCTCGTGGGGTCCGCCGAGCGACAGGTTTGCTCGATGGCAAATGCGATATCCCCCAACTCGTCTTTCCAAACTCCTTCGTCGGTATCCACAGGGCACAATGTCGCGAATTCGTCGATCAACAGCACGAACCGCAACAAATGCCGAAAGATCATCCCTTCCTGCTTTTGCAGCCCTTTGCTGGTGATATAGCGATTAAAATCCCCGCCAAATTCCAGGACTTCTCCCGCGACCCAACAAGGCCGCACCTTCAAATCATCAACACCAGGAAAATCCGCCTGAAACAGCCGTTGCAGTTTATGAGCCAGCGTCAGTACGCGGGGCGGGCCTTCCTCGAATCGATCACGCCAAGCGCGGGGGTCTTCGTCCTCTGCCGGACCGTTCAATTCATCCACGGTCGCCAATCCCAGCTTCAGAAGTTGCGGGTCAAGGCGTCCTGTTGCCAGCGGACCCGGCGGCAACTCGTCAAGTCTTGGAACATCCACTCCCCGGCCCAAAGAACCAGGAAGCTCCAAAAGGCTTTCAAAAGCCTGAATTTTCTCGGCCCGATCCGCGATTCCCAAGTGATTCATCAAATAAAGGGCGTACAGCGGGTGGACCCCCTTGAGTTGCATCAGTCTGGGGAGTCGCTCGGTAGGGCGAGCAAATTGAGGTCGATATTCAGATTCTCCGGAGACCACTGCTCCTTTTTTTACAGGTTCCTTCCCTTTCTCAACCAGCGTTTTCTTTGCGGAAACAACTGGCTTCTGTGGCGTTTCGCGGCGTTGCCCTAGATTCAACTTCAACGCTCCGGCTGACTCCGCTGCGTCGCCCTCCACCTCGGTGCTCCCTGTGCCCTCTGTGGCTCCCGATTCCTCGGATTTTGAGTCACTTTTTAAGACCCCACCGCTCCCCGTTGTCGTTCCTTCGGCAGACAACTCGCCCAATGGCGGTTTCGGCTCCAGTTCAACATAGCCCGCTCGGTGCAGAATCTTGAGCATCCGGTAAAGCTGCCGCTCTGCTTGGTCGGTGGTCCCCTCTTTCAAGAGCCGTTTGCCCAACAATTTTCGCAACAGATCAACATCTGGAGCGGCATCCAAAATATAGGCCAACAACCGCCACGTCAGCGGCCCGCGACTTTCCAAATCCGCCGGCTTCCCCGTCACCAGTTGCTGGAACTGAGCCTCGTTCCAATACACGACCCCTTCGCGGCGTTTGGGGGCTTTCTTTTTTAGTTCCTTACGTTTGCGGATCAGCAACGGGTCCTTCGTATCTTCCGGAATTTGTTTCAACCGCTCTTGGAATCGCAAAATCCGCACATCGTCTTCGGAGGCAAGTGCAAACACGAAGCCCTGCGAGTCGAATTGCGGTCGCCCCGCTCGCCCGAACATCTGCTGAGCGGACGCGGCATCAATGAGCTTCTCTTTGCGGGGCGGCCCTTTGACGAGTGTCGGCAATAAAACACTCCGGGCGGGTAGGTTAATCCCAGCCGCAAGAGTCTCTGTGCAAACGCAGACACTCAACAACTTCTTCTGGAACAGGTCTTCCACAATCCGGCGATACTTTGGCATCACTCCGGCGTGGTGTACCCCAATCCCGCGAATCAGAATCTGTTTGAGTTTCGGCCCGGCCCCTTGGCTCCAATCGTATTGCTCAAGTTCCTGAGACAAGAGTTTTTGCTGCGCCGAATCGACAACGCGTTTTCCCTTGAGTAATTCGGCGACGGTCCAGCACTGCTCGCGGTTAAAACAAAACACAAGGGCTGGAGTGAGCCGCCCCTCTCCTTCGGTAGCGAACATTTGCTCAATCTGTTCGTCGAGCAACATATCGGGGACCCATTGATAGGTCAGCGGCACCTTGCGGTCAAAACTTTCGACAAGTTTGAGTCGCCGGTCATGCCGCATTTCCAGCCAGCGACTGAAGGCATACGCATTGCCGACGGTCGCCGATAACAGCAGCGTTTTTACAGAACTGGGGAGCAACCCCAATCCAAATTCCCAAACGATCCCCCGTTCGAGATCGTTAAAACTATGGAACTCGTCCATCACGACGGCCCAAACTTCGGTGAAGTCAAAGGCCTCATGATGCAACAGTCGGTTCAGCAGAATTTCGGCAACGACGACTTGAATTTTCGCTTGGGGGTTGATCTTGCGGTTCCCCGTTGCCATCCCCACGTCATCGGGATGAAAGCCCCAGCGCACTGCCGAGGCCTGCAACTCTCGAAATTTTTGATCGGTCAAGGCGATCAAGGGGGTCGTGTAGTAGGCCGTCCGCCCCAGATGCAACGCCTCGAAGATGGCCGCTTCTGCTATCAACGTCTTGCCGGTTCCCGTTGGGGCACAGACCATAACCCCTTGCCCCTCCGTAAACCAGCTCAACATGGCGTCTTCTTGGACCGGATACGGCGAAAACGGGAGCTGATCGAAATAACGCTGAGCGATAGCATCGCGTTGAGCTTGTTCCAAATGGGAATTCAATTTATTCTGCGGTCCGATAATCTAGGAAGGATGGAGCTTTCGTTGATCTGCAATTCTACCAAAATTATCACCAGAATACACGCTCCAAAGAAATCGAGAGGGATTCCCGTCCTTTCATTGGGCAAGCAGCGTCGTCAACGACCTGATGCCACAACCCGAATCATCACTATGGGAACCTGAAATGCTCTGTCAATGAAACACGTCATGTTCTTGAAAAAAAAGACGTCAACACGCACATCCAAAACTCGGCCTAAATTCGATATTCGCCGCATCAAAGCGTCCGGCATGGAGGTAGTTGGGATTCTCTCGTTGGTGGCATCCATTATCTTTATCATGTTTCCGCAAATTGTAGATCGCTTGTTTGAACATCGATTTCGCCCTGAACGGTACACGGATGGATTTGAGCGGCTTGTTGAAACAACCAGAGAGGCCATCGGATTTCAAGCGCAAGACGAAACTCATAACACCGAACGAGAACGGCAAATTGAAAATCTGGGATTAACGACCGACGAAATTGATCTTGCCGCCGAGCCTGCGAAAAGCGAGTTCGGTGAATGGCGGCGACGGTAATTTACTCACAACTCCGGAGGTCGGACGATTCCGTCAGGCACGATGAATTCGCAAAGCCCACCTGACAACGCATCCGTTAAGTCCTTAGACGCCCTGACGGGCCTGCGGTTTTTTGCGGCATTCGGCGTGTTTATTTACCACGCTTTCGTTCATCTGTTTCAGAGTTCGGATTTTTGGATCGTCGCCGGTGCCGGTGTCAGTTTCTTTTTCGTCTTGTCAGGGTTTATTCTGACCTATGTCTACGATCAACGTCTGACAAAGTCGAACGTCGGGATGTTTTACGTCAGTCGCATCGCCCGAATTTGGCCGCTCCATGTGTTTTTGTTGCTGGTTGTGCTTGCGTTTCAGTACGAATCAAAATTTCAACACTATCCTGATTTCACTCTTAAATTCTTGGGCAATTTGTTTTTGATCCAAAGTTGGGTCCCCATCGAGTCTTGGCCGATGGACTTTAACGGCGTCGCATGGAGTATATCAACCGAGTTAGGTTTCTATTGTGTGTTCCCTACGTTGTTGCTGATGGGGCGACGGCGATTTCTAGTGGCCTATGCGGCGGTTATCGTGTCGACCGTTGTCGGATTGGTGCTTATCAATCCCACCGCGCCAATACAAGAGCGTCTTGTCTACATGATGGTCTATTGTCATCCCTTTTTTCGTTTATGGGAGTTCGCCACGGGGATACTGGCTGCTCATGTATTTTCCCAAGGCTACCACCAGAGACTGGAGCGGTTGCCAAGAATCGTTCATGGTGTATTCGAGTTAGTCGCGCTAACATGCTTGGTAGGGATGGTAGCTTTGAATTTGAACCCTGGTGTTTTTTCGCAATACCCGGGGTGGATTTCAAAGACCGCAACCGTTTCGAATTGGTTGTCGTTTGGGGCTTGGTCGGCCAAGGGGGCTGGAATTGCACCGGGCGCGGTACTGGTGATTTGGGTCTTCGCTTGGTCGCGCGGGCCTCTGGCGTATTTGGTCTCTCGCCCCTTAATTGTGTATTTGGGGGAAATTAGCTATTCGTTTTACATGGTCCACTACATCGTGCTCAACCGCATGCACCCTCTGGACTGGTACTCTCCGATTCTGTTTGTGTTCGCTACCTTGATCATATCGCTGGGATTGTCTTCGTTACTTTACACCTTCATCGAAGTCCCCTATCGCAACGGGATTGTCGCCGTAGTCCGTCGTGACTGGCGAAAACTCCGTGACACAATCTGGGCGATCCCCGGCCAATTTTGGCGACACGGAATAGGAGTCGCGGCCGTGCTGGCAATTGTTTCTGGATTTTTGATGTTAAAAAGTGACTTCGGGCGGCCTGCCTTGTCGCAACGTGACGCCCCTCGCAAACAACTGGGATATTCGGTCGCCAATCGCGGGATCGTTTTTCGGAACGAAGCGAGACTGTTGCAGTGTGATGTCGAATATCGCCGGAACGGTAGTCTGCACATCAGAATGTTGTGGGAGACACTACCTGGTGCCACACGTCATCGGTTCGTCCATATTTTCGACGACAACGAAAATGTCATCCGCCAAGGACGCGGGGAAAATATCAAATTCCGCCAGGCCCGTCCGTATACGATTGTCCTGGACGAAATCACCCTACGCCCCGATCAACTAGAGGGAGGCAGCAAAGTCGGCATCGGATTCTTCGCCGACAAAACCAATGCCGCCTACGTCGAGTCTGGCCCGCGTAGCATGCACAACTACCGCCTCGACGTGTTTGACATCAATGCGGAAACCGTGATCGATTTGACTGATGCCTTTCAATAAGATACGCGACGGTCTCCGATCAAACCTCGCATTCGTAGAAACCGAATGTGGTTTGCTGTTGAGCGGGGACCAACATTGACGCCGATGAATTCGGCTCCAGATTCCGCTTCGCACGGCGAGTCGAACGAAACGGCGGCGAATCCTGCTCAAGTTCGTTTTGCGTTTCATACAATTGCACAAGGCGATTCACCAAATCGCCAAACGAACATAAACCCGTACGAGGCTTGGCGGCAGACATCTGCGGTGACCCTAGAACGGCTGGCGAACCAACAGGTTGAGATAAACCCGGCTGAGTTAAACAAGGTGTCTGAATCATGGTCGTGTCCAATGTAAAAGACGTTAATGCGAAGACGTTAAACAAAGTCAACACTCCCATGATTGGCACCCCCCTGGACACCTTTGGTCGCCCGAAAATCGAATTTCGAAAAAAATTCGAAAATGCTCAAAATGAGTGACAGCACAGGGGTGGGCCGGTAGAAATCGCAACCCGAAACATCCCTTTTTTACCGGGGACCGATCAACCACCCTCTGCTAAAATAAATACAAACACTCAACAAACGACCTCCAGCGAAAAATGCACGGCACCAATCCCCTTTCCGAACCCGACCTTTTGGGCGTACCCCAAAAACACAGCGGCGATTTCCGCCGGTCGGGAACGCCTGCTTGGTTGCTGTCGGTATTCCTGCACGCATCACTGGTCACCGGCCTCGTCATCGTCTCGCAAACCATTCGTCGCGGGGCCGAAGCCATTGAGAGTCGCACCGGCGGAATCGTTCTCGTCGCCATGCGTTCCGAAACCACCGAATATCTCACCGAAGGGGACATCGACCAAGTCACCGAGCAAGCCTCCGGTGGAGACCTCCCCCCTGCCCTTCCCACGACCGAGGCGCCCGCCGAACTCCCCGGCATCGCCAATCAAAACAACCCCGAATCAGGTACCGGAAACGAGATTCTCGCAGGAACTCCAGGGGCCGATGATTTCTCTCAGGCGACCCAAGACCGCACCGGAAAGGTCGGCGGCGAAGTGACCACTGAGTTTTTTGGCATCCCCGGAACGGGAAACGAGTTCGTCTACTTGTTCGATCGTTCGGGGAGTATGGAGGGCTACGACGGACGCCCCTTGCGAGCGGCCAAACGCCAATTGATCGAAAGCATTTCATCACTCGGCCCCAACCAGCGGTTCCAGTTGGTGTTTTACAATCATGAAACCCGCACTTTTAACCCCAACTCATCACGCGGGCAACTACTGTTTGCCGAAGAGCCTATCAAAATCCAGGCCACGCGATTTATCGAGTCAATCCGCGGGGACGGTGGGACAGACCATTTGGCTGGGATAAAATTGGCCTTGCAGTTTGCCCCCGATGTACTGTTTATTTTATCGGATGCCGAAGGAGGTTTTACTGCTGCCGAGATGACACGAATCGCCAGTTGGAACCGCAAGAACACCGTGATTCACGTGATCGAGTTTGGCGATGGGCCCCAGTCCCCCTACAGTGATCGCAGCTTCGAACGACTTGCTCGCGAGCATCGAGGCCAATACCTTTATAAAAACGTCGCCACTTTTCAGGATTAAAATTTGCGCCAGCGAAACCAAGAATTTAACGAAAAGCGGGATACAAAAAATGTTTCCCCTGTCATTGCTCTCCGTCATGGTTGCTCGGTTGCCGTCGTCCTTGCAATGTTGCTTCTACCTGGCCTCACCGGCGCTCAAGACCGCGTCGTTATTCTCCTGTCCGACAACACCCGCACCCACATTCGCGAAGGGACGATCGTCGACTGGAAAGGGGGCGAGATGCAAATGGAGTACGGCGGCCAAATCAACACGATCAAAAACGACCGGATCGTCAGCGTAGAAACCGAATGGTCTGGCGATTATTTAATGGCTCGCGATTTCATCAACCGGCAACAATATGCCGCCGCCGTGACCCCGCTGCAAAATGCCCTCGACGCTGAGGAGCGAACCTGGGTCCGCAGAATGTTTTTGGCCCAACAAACCCGCCTTTGCCACTTACTCGGAGAGCGTCGCGCGAGTGCCGAGATGTTCATGCTCTTGATCCAAGACGACCCCGACACACGCGACTTTGCGGTCATCCCTCTGATGTGGGACAACCGACCGCTGGAGGCACCTCTCGTGGAGTTTGCTAAAAAACTACAAGCGTCCTCGATATTGCCCTTACAACTCCTCGGAGCAAGTTGGCTTCTGACCTCGAACGAACGAGCGTCAGCGATGCAAAAACTCGAAACACTCAGCCGCGATCTCGACTCACGCATCGCTCATCTTGCCTCGGCGCAGATTTGGCGCACGAAAATCCAAGAGGTTGACGTCGTGCAACTCGGACGTTGGGAACGCCAAATCGAACGCATGCCCCGTGAGCTGCGCGCTGGACCGCTGCTCGTCTTAGGCCTGGCCCAACAGAGGCTCGGCAAACACGACGATGCCATCTTGTCTTGGTTGCAGGCTCCGATTCTACATACGGAACAATATGCGGCCGTCGCAAACGGGTTGCAACTCGCCGCGACCGCAATGCAAAATAAGGATCAACTCAGCGAGTCCCAGCGACTGTGGAATGAACTCGCCGACCGTTTTCCCGAAACCATCTGGGCCTCGGAAGCCCAAGCCGCTTTGGCTCGCATCCGACCAACCGAACCAAAAACAAAAGGAAGATAGCCTTGTTGAATCGCTACACTTTAGGGACATTGTTGGCAATCATGCTCGTCGGGGCCTTCGCTTTTTCACCGCAAGTCGAAGCGAGTGACCTGCTGGCCGCTGTTGATGCGGAGGAAGGAACCGAAAAAGGCTCCAGTTTTCTCTCGATCATTTTTTCGGGCGGACTGTTTGGGACGACAATCGTGATCCTGTTGCTGGGACTGTCACTCACGGCGGCCTACCTCGTTTTTGATCATTTGATCTCGATCCGTCGTCGTGACTTGATCCCGGAAGGACTCGCGGAGTTGACGCAGCAAGCGCTCACCAACGGCGACATCCGGGCGGCGCAACAAGCTTGCTCCGAACGCCCCAGCATGTTGTCCTTTGTGCTGCTCCAAGGCATCTCGGACATCGAGTTCGGGTGGGCCTCAGTCGAAAAGGCCCTGGAGGAAGCCCTCGCCGAACAATCCGCCCGCTTGTTCCGCAAACTGGAATACCTGTCGGTGATCGCCAACGTCGCCCCGATGCTCGGCCTGCTCGGAACGGTCGGCGGGATGATCATGGCCTTTCGCAAGGTCGCCGAAACCCAAGGGATGGCCAGCGCGCCTCAACTCGCCGAAGGGATTTACTCCGCTCTGGTCACGACGGTCCTCGGCCTGATCATCGCGATTCCCGCCATCGCCGCCTTTGCGATTTTCCGCAACCGCATCGACCAATTCGTTGCCGAAATGGCCTACATCGCGCAGCATGTTTTCACACCCCTTCGCCGCCGTGCTAAACAACGCCGGGAGGGAACATGATCGGAATAAATTTTGCAAGGATCATCGCGCCAAACCACCTGTCAAACACCGTGCGAAAACTTCGCTGCCGGGAGTCATCATGAAAACGCCCCGCTACGCCAGCCAACGCAAATTGGGGATCAACATGACCCCGATGATCGATGTCGTGTTTCTCCTAATCATCTTCTTCTTGGTCTCCAGCCACCTTGTCCGCCAAGAAATGCAGATCGAGTTACCCCTGCCCATCGCCAAATCGGGGGCCGACGACGTCTTAGAAGAAGTCCCGCGTGTGACGCTGAACATCAAGTCCGACGGACAAATCTTGCTCGCTGGTCGTGAGATCGCGATTGAACGACTTGCCGCTCGACTGAAAGAACTTCGCGAAGCCGAAGGGGACCAACTGGAGGTCCGCATCCGCACCAGTCGCGAGGCTGCCTATACTTTTGTCGAACCGATCTTGACCTCCTGCACACAAGTCGGCATTTGGAACGTCACCTTCGCCGTGTATAGCCAGGAGCGGAACCCTTGAAACGCCCCAGTGTTTACCTGCGACGCGACGATGCCCGCTCGACTGATCAAGCAATGACGCCGATGATCGACGTCATCTTTCTGCTGCTGGTCTTTTTTGTCTGCACCGCCAGCTTGCAAATGATCGAACAAATCTTGGCCAGCCAGATGTCAACGACCATCGGCAACGACCCCAGCGAAATCGAACAACCTCCACCGGAACAACTGGACTTCGACCAAGTCGTTATTCGCATCGGCTGGAACGAAGACCGCCCGACTTACGCGATCAATCGTGCTCCGCTAGAGTCTATCGACGAGGTACGCGAGCGATTGAAATCCCTCTCAGCGGTCCGTGTCGATATCCCCTTGATCTTGCATCCCGATCCGCCGGTCCCGATGGGTTACGTGATCGCGGCTTATGATGAAGCCAAGTTGGCGGGATTTCCCAAAGTATCTTTTGCCGTCAATCCGCAGGGAGTTCGATGAACATCGGCTGGTCGAAAATTTGGTTTCGGGTCTTGGCTGTCTGCTGGGCAAGCCTCGTTGGTTTGTCGAACCAACCTGCACAAGGCCAAGCCATCGATTCGGTAACAGATGACACGCAAAAAATGGTGCAGGGGCTGCGTGATCGCGGCCTATTCGATTTGGCTGATTTGTTCGCCAATCGTTGGCTTGAGAAAAAAGACATCGACCCGGTGACCCAAGCCAACTTGGTCATCGAGCAAGTCCGCACTCAAATGGCCCGCGCGATTCAAATCCCCCTACCCGAACGAAACGCCGCTTGGGACGCCGCACAAACGGTCGCGGAAGATTTTCTCGGCCAAAATCCCCAACACCCCCGCCGGGCCATGATCGAAATCCAGCAAGCCCTCGCCCTACAAGCCGAAGGGCGACTGATCTCCGCCGAAAAAAAAGTCGGTGCCGTCGATGCCACCATTGAGGAACGGGGCCTGCGGCAGCTTCGTGAAGCTCGCAAACGACTCGAACAAATCGAACGCGATCTCAAACGTCTCTTTGCCCAAGCCCCCGACAAACCAACCAAGGACGGCAGGCTGACCAACGAACAACTCCACTCCATCGCCGCCAACACCCGCTTCCAAGCCGCCCTCACCAGCCTCGAACTTGCCGGCTACTACCCGCCCGACGATCGACTCAATCGCATCGACGTTTTGATCTCCGTCGTTTCGCGTTTGGAAGAGACGATCAGCCAAGTCGACGCCAAAAACGTTTTAGCCATCTCGGCCAAGTTACGACTGATCGAGGCTTGGCGAATGATGGGGAATTTTGCCGATGCCCAGCGGGCTCTCAAGGAACTCCCCGTCAAAAATTTACCCGACGATTTGCAACAACTGTTTTGGGAACAGTCCCTGCTGCTGGCCGTCGATCAAGGCCAGCCCCGTTCCGCCCTGAGTGTGGTCGAAGCCCTTGAAAACGCTCCCGGCCTAAAACCGACGACACAAATGGCCCTGCTGCAATTGCTGTTCGCCCTCGCCGCCAACTCGAACGAATCGGAGCGTGGAGACTGGCTCCGCCGAGCGACAAACTTAATCGGACGCATCGAGGGGACCCAAGGGAACTACTGGGCGCGACTCGCCGAACGGACGCTCGTCCAGCACGTCGGCTCTGGACGCCCGGAGACGATGGCTGGTAGCGACTCGGAGTCTCTCGACATGGTGGCTCGCGTCGGCGATGCAGCCTTTCGCGAAGAACGCTGGGAAGACGCCCTCCGTGCCTATGAATCGGCGGTCGTCGAGGCACTGGTCAATCAAGAATGGTCCGTCGCGTACACCGTTGGTTTCAAATCGGCCCAAGCCTCCGAGAAACTGCGCCAACATCAAGCCGCTGCCGACCGCTTGTTGGAAATCGTCGCCCGAGCACCCGACGACCCTTACGCGCCCCCAGCCCATTTACGAGCGATTTGGAACGTCAGTCAATTAGGTCAAGACGCCGAGCAGAAGTCCCGTTTTCATGATCTCTTACAAGAACACTTGCAAAAATTCCCCGCCAGCGAGACCCGCGACCAAGCCCGCCTGTGGCTCGCCCGCTACCAACTGGCCGAGGGGCAAACCGCAGCAGCTTTGGAAAACTATTTACAAATCCCCCCGACCTCGACAATCGCTCCCCAGGCCTCCCGCGACCTCCGCGCTGCGATCCCCAGACACCTCAGCGAACTGCGTGCTCAAAGCGCAACGGTCGCCACCAAAGCCGCCGAACGAATCAGCCGCGAATTGTTGACCCGATTACAACAGTCTGCCGCCGAAGACACGCGACTGACCGAATCCGACTCGCACCTCGCCCTGGCCCTGACGCCGCTAGTTAACGAGTTCAAAACCGCCGATGATCAAGAGCTTGCCCGATACCTTGAACTCGCGCGGTTGATTCCCGGTGCCGTTCAAACCGATTGGTACGTGTTTAATTCATCAGCCTTGATCAGTCTGTACGCTCAACGGTCGGAACAACAATCCCGCGCGGGCGAATTGATTGCGGAGATTCAAACCAATCCGGCAGCACTCCTCAACCTTTACGAGTTATTGAGCAAGCAACAAGCCGCCAGTCAACCAACACCGAAGTTGCTCGGCGAGTGGTTAAACCGAACCACTGCGGCCTTGGAGGCCACCTCGAGCGACCCAGCTCAGCGGGGTTTGTGGCAAATGGAGCGGGCCAAGTTGCTGCTGGCCGCTGGCGAACATGCGGAAGCTCGCGCGATTCTCGAACCTCTCGCCGCTGCATCTCCGAACCGGCTGGACATCCAAATCGCCTTGGCTCGCGCCTTGGCCGCTTCGTCGGAAACCCACACTCAAGCCCTCGATCAATGGCGTCGCGTTTCTGCCAAGACCAAAGAACAATCCGACGACTGGTTTGAGGCTCGTTATGAAATCGCGCGGCTGTTGTTTGAGACCGGTCAAAAAGACCGCGCCGCCGAAGTCCTCCGTTTCATGCAAGCCGTCCCCCCCGGCTGGACCCAATCCAAAAAACGCTCCGACTTCGACGCCCTCTTCGAAAAAGTCTCGCGATAGTCCAAAACTTGTGCGGCGTTTGGCAGGAAGGCTCGAATTCTCTCCGTGGAGGGTGGGATTGTCCGAAGGGCATAAGTCTCAAAGCTCCGAATGGGTTTGCAGAAGGAATTGCAGGCTCAAAATGGAGAGCGGGTTTGCCCGAAGGGCTTGGAGGTCTCTCAGCCCAGGGCAGAGCGGGATTGAGTTCGCTGAACGAAATCCCGCGCCGCCCTGGGGTCCCAATCCGCGTCCGACCTTCTTCGGCCCAACGGGCCAAACGATCAGAACTCTCAAATTACGAAACGCAATCTTCGACGGCAAATAATCACCGTCGCGAACCCTATTCCTTGTCGTCGATCCGAGCGCCGGGGAATTGTTTGAAATGGGCTCTCGATCTGTTGGCCCGTTGGGCCGGAAGGAACTCATTTGCATCCGTACCCAGGGCGGCGCGGAGGTTCGATGGCCATCGAACCTCCGCTCTGCCCTGGGCTGGGAGACTCAAGCCCTTCGGGCAATCACGAGTTGCGAGGATCACCTCAAAAGATGGGTGGCACCAAATTCGGTGGCACCAAATTCACCCTGGGCTGAGAGACTCAAGCCCGTTGGGCAATCACGAGTTGCGAGAAACTCGCGTGACTGGCGCCAAAAACGTAACCGTTCACGAGACGGTTGGAGTCCACGCTTTAGCGTGTTGCGCGCCCTAAAAGCTAAAACCGATCGCGTGCGGCACGCTAAATCGCGTACTCAAATATTCCGCCAATTTCAAGCAAATCGAACAGATTCCGTGAACGGTTACCCAAAAACACTAGTTCCGTCACGTTGCGATTGTTCGATCTGCAGGAAAAGCGACGTTGAAACACTAATCACCGCTGAACAACACGAATTCCAAGCACCCAGATTAGTGTTGATTAGTGTTCTCAATCATGATTCTAGAAGGTCAAACATGCTGGGAACATAAACAACTACGGAATTCGTGTTTTTGGCACGAGGCGGCCGCTCTGGGATATTTATCCACCGACTGCTGCTGACGAAATTGCTCGACGTGGCGTCGTTTACTCTTCGCCGTCGTCGGCTTCGGGGGTGCGTTGGCCGAGCTGCTGGTTAAGGAGCAGGAGGGCCGAAGGGTCTTCGCCTGCGATCCGCATGTGGGCCAAAATGGTTTCAATGCTGTTCTCTTCTTCGACCTGCTCATCCAAAAACCACTTGAGGTGGCTGACCGTCGCGTAGTCCTTTAACTCGTTGGCAATCGAGTACAACTCGTGAATCGCCGACGTGTTGGCCTTCTCGGTTTCCAGCGCTTGCTCGAATACGACAATCGGTTTTCCTTGTCGGACTTCGGGGGCCTCCAAAGCCACCAACTTGACCCGCGCGCCGCGCTCATGGACGTAGCGAAATAGCTTCATCGCGTGCATCATCTCTTCCGAATGCTGCATTTCCATCCAATGAGCAAACCCATCGAACCCTTCGTTTTCAAAATGG
This sequence comes from Pirellulaceae bacterium, assembly GCA_019636375.1. Classification (GTDB taxonomy): domain Bacteria; phylum Planctomycetota; class Planctomycetia; order Pirellulales; family Pirellulaceae; genus BJ22. The sequence continues at coordinate 794,312 of JAHBXS010000002.1, forward strand.
GCCGACATCGCGAGGTAGGTGTAGGCCGATTGCAGTTCGTGGTGGATTTGCTTGTTAATCGCTTCAGATAATCGATCTGGTAACATGATCAGTTTTTCCTTAAAAAAATTTGGTTGTTTATTCGTTCGAAACCGTTCACCGTATCGTCTCTGGAAGATAACCAATTCGCTCTTTGGCAAATCACAAAGCCAAGCGGTTTGTCGAGCAATGTTCCCACAGTGCGTCCGCCTTTTCACGGAGTGAAAAGCCACGTGGCCGTTCAATCCGTGAACGGTTACCTTCATTCATTGTCAGGACCCGCATTGGTTGTACAAAAACAACCGTTTATCGGAAATCCCGTATGGTTAATTTTACCAACCTGCCATCAACCTGTCGCCCGCAATCCGGCAGCAACCCCTTGAATCGTCAGCCGCAGCAATTCTCCCAACTCGTCGCGATCACCGGAGTTTGACGCTAGGTCAGCATTCTCTTCCCGCTCCCGCTGACGTTTCAACAAAACAATCTGCAAGAAATTTAGCGGATCAACATACGGATTGCGGACTTCGATTGATTCTTGCAGCCAAGGAACCTCGTCCAGTAACCCTTGTCGCCGCGTGATCTGCAAAATTGCAGATGTACTTCGCCGATGATCCTCTTCGATGACTTGCCAGACGTCTGACTCTTCTGCTCCTTCCGGCATCAGGCCGGCATAGCACCGCGCGATTCCCAGATCGGATTTCGCAAGGGCCAACGCCGCGTTCTCGATCATCCCGTGAAAGAAAGGCCACTCGTCGTACATCGCTCGTAAACGCTCGAGTCCATCGGGATGATCGGCAGCAAATCCATCTAAGGCCGCACCGACTCCGAACCAAGCCGGAAGGAAATGTCGATTCTGCGTCCAAGAAAACACCCAAGGAATCGCCCGCAGTTTATCCAACGAACGCACACCGCCGCGTCTCGGGGGTCGCGAGCCAATCGGCAACCGCTCGATTTCCCCGATGGGTGTCGCCCGGTCGAAGTACTCGATGAAGCCCGGCATCTCGACCAAACCCCGATAGCTGCGATAGGCTCGGTCGGCGAGTTCTTCCATCCAGCGAAGCCACTCCGGATGCGGCGGTTGATCCGGCCGCAGGCTCACCAAGATCGTCGCCGAGATGACTTGCTCGAGATGGCGAAGCGCGATTTGCGGATCGTCGTAGCGGGCACTCAGGACTTCACCTTGTTCCGTGACTCGCATCGCACCGTCGATAATCGTTCGTGGTGACGACAAAATACTGCGAGCCGCCGGCCCACCGCCACGTCCCAATGAGCCGCCACGCCCATGAAAGAACTTGATCCGCACCCCTAACTCACGGCCAACCTGACTCATGGCGACTTGAGCCTGATACTGAGCCCAGGCCGCTGCCAGAAACCCGCCGTCTTTGGTGCTGTCGGAGTAGCCGATCATCACCGTTTGCTCACCCCCAGTTTCACGCAAGTGTTCTGCGTAGGCCGGATGACTCAAGATTGCCCGCAACGTTTGGGCCGAATCTCGGAGGTCGCCAATCGTTTCGAACAACGGGACAATCGGCAACGGCAACCGCCCTGCGGCAATCCCGCTCACCTGTGCTCCCCACCGCCCCAGCCACAACACCGTCAACACGTCACTGGGGACGCGGGTCATGCTGATGACTTGGCAGCCCAACGCGTTAACGCCACCCGTTTGCACTGTTTCGGCCAGCAAGCGAAACAGCCGCAACGTCTCCGCTCCGTTCTCGGAAAGTTTCTCTGGGTCCAAATTGTCGGTATTCTCCAGCGGCTCGCTCAACAAACGTTGCCGTTCGACTTCGCTCAACGCCAAATAAGAATCGGTAACGCCCAAGACTCGAAAGACCTCATCCATCACATCGGCATACCAGCCGGATTCCTGGCGAATGTCCATCCGCATCGCGTGGAAACCGAACACCCTTGCCCGGCGAATCCAACGGGCCAGCCTCGTCGCGAGTGCCGCTCCGCCAGGTCCCTGCAGCAAACTCCGCTCCATCCGCTCCAGGTCGTCCATGAACTCACGAACTTGACGATAAGCCCCTTGTTGGCTTTCCTCGCCCGAACCGCTGGCCTGGGTTTGTTCGATGCGCCATTGCACCATCCGCAAATAGCGGCGATAGGTTTCGGCAGGAGCAATCGGCTCGATCAGCCTGACAAGTTCGGGCCACTCGCCGCACGACCACTCCAAATACGAGGTCAATTCGGTGGCCACTGGAACGCGCTCGCGAGAAACGCTGAGCGCCCGACGCAACGCGCGGCACTCCAAGTAGTGTCGCTGCAAAACCACCTCGCGGAGCCGTTGCATCGCGTCGGCGGTGATTTGCCAAGTCACAAACGGATTTCCATCCCGATCGCCGCCGATCCAAGTCCCAAACCGCAAAAATTCGGGAACGACGAACGACTGGTCTGGAAAATGTTGTTGCAAAGCCGTTTCGAGTTCTTCGTAAAGGTTGGGAATAACTTGCCAGAGCGTTTCAAAAAAGAACAAGCTGCGAGCCAATTCTTCCAACACCGTCGGACGCCGCTCGCGAAGGAAATCGGTTTGCCAAAGCAGGGTCAAATCCGCGCGCAACTCGGCCGCGATTCGGCGTTTCTCTCGCGGGGTCAACTGTGGGTTGTCCAATTCGCGAAGATGTTCGCGGAGGTCTCGAATTTTTTCGCGGAGCGAGCGGCGTTTGGCCTCGGTGGGATGGGCCGTGAAGACTGGTTCAATGGCAAGACGGTTCAGGAAATTCTGCAAATCATCGGGCGAAATCCCCAGCCCTTGCACCTTAGCGATCGCTTCGCCGATTGATTCGCTGCGAGCCGCCCCTGCGGCAGCAATGTCACGGTCGCGAAGGACTCGAGCTCGCTGCCGGTCCTCGGCCAGATTCACCAGATCGAAGAACAGGCTGAACGCGCGGATCAAATCTTCCGCTTCGGGCTCGGAGAGTGCCTCAAGAGCGTCGATCAAGTTCCGCTCGGCGTCCACCTCGGCAGCGCGTCGCCGTTTGGCCAACTCACGGACCTTTTCGATCCGCTGGAGCCCACCCGGCAAAGCCAACGCGTCGACGGTGGCTCCCAACATCTCGCCCAACCAGCGAACTTCGTTTTTTAATTGTTCATCGATCATGGTTTTCGTTGTAAACCATTCGCATTCCGTTGCCAACAGCCCGCCGCATGACGTTGTGATGCCATTCACAAACGGTCCTGTCATTTATGCGCGAGGTGTTTCTTCGAAGTGAGAGCGTCTCACTGGGCGGAACTGGCCTGCGCGCAGGGTTCGCTGGCCTAATCGAGCGTTTTTGGATTGCCCGAAGGGCTAGAGTCTCCCAGCCCTTCGCACAATCTATCGCTCGAAATTTTAGCACTCGAAAAGAGTTGGCGATCTTCCGTGCAATTTACCGACGGCGGCGGAAGAGGACGACACCCATTCCAATCAGTAACGCAGTAGCCGACGAAGGTTCGGGGATGTTGGTGAAACGGAACTCGTATTGATAGGCCCGAACGGAGCTTTGGTTCCCTCCAGGCAGTGAGAGGTTAAGTCCGCTGAACATGCGGTACTCACCTGGATTAAGAGTCCCCGACCAATTGAAGGCCCCTTGACCGCCTGGCAAAAACGCAGAGTTGTGGACCTGCTGCCATACGATTCCATCCCAACGCTGCAAGGCAACCGCCGATTGAGTCGATGACGCACCGGTAAATGCGATGCCTCCAATCAAGGTGTAGTCCTGGGCTTGGTTGACATTAAAAGACATTAACAACCGGTTCCCTGGATTTGACGAAAATAATCCTGCTGATCCGAATCCGCTGGTAAAAGTCTCTCCCGTTGAGCTTGCATTCGCCTGAATCCGACTGAAGTTGCTCAACGATCCGGTGATTTCAAACTGTTGAGCCAAAGACACGTCGATCCCGGCACTCCAGGGACCAGGGGGATTTGCGCCACTTTCCATTTGAGAATGTCCAATCCCGAGGTTATCGAAAAGGACTAGAGAAGTCGGATTCAGTGTTTGGTTGTCTGAGAAGGTTACTGCCCCACCCCCAAACGTATAGTTGTAATTGAGGTAACTGTCTCGCGCGACGATCACTTGTCCGTCCCCGGTATTGCAGAAAAACAGCGAAAATATCGACGAAAGGGCAAGCACCTTCACTAACGAATGGGCTGCAAGTGTTCGCTGGGACAACGGTTGGCCGACGATGCAATGCAGAATAAGGCAGGAACGCGAGCGAAATCGGGACATGGGATGCCCTTTCAATAAAAACAACAGTCGATTAGATCAAAACCACAAACAGCAGGCTGTTCTTGGCGAGGCACTTCACAATCTCGTTTGGGGTCCAAATTTCGTTTGTTGAAATCGAACTTTTTTACGGGATTAAAAGGCCATTTGGACTCATGAAACGATGGTTTTCGGTAATTAGGAGTCCGACATTCGCGAGAACGTTGCCGTTAGTTTAGAAGCCTTCGGTAGGCGAAATCGGACGCCTATAAACGAAACAATTCGAATATTCTTCTCCAGAACACCTTGTTGGCAGTACGGCGTTTTTTAAAAACTCGGAAGTCATCTTGGGTTCCAGCGCCTGAGGCGGTCGGTCCTTGAAGGCCGCGAATTGATTGGCGTAGAATCGTGGTGGTAACAAGGCAGGCGGGCAGAAACGGGGGCGGGTACCGTTGTGCAAAGCCCACGAAGGGCCGTTCCGGCAACGGCATCTGGCCCAATTTCTGCCCCGTTTCGCACAATGCTGTCGATCAGTATCGGTAACTAGAGGAACCTCAACTTTGCCAGACGCGACCATCCTGCGAGCGGTTTGCCATTTAATTGACCGAGAGGTTCCGCTGCGTCCCGCGAGAGTGCTCGACCTCAGTTGCGGTGAGGGCCAGTTGTTGGAGATTCTCGATCAACGGGGCTTTCAAGTTGAGGGAACCCACTTTCGGAGCGATGACTACATCATCAACAACCCGGCACCGATATTGCGACGAGTCTTGCTGCATGACCGGATCGACCTCAGCCAGCCATTGCCGTTTGCGGACGGCAGCTACGACGTGGTGACGGCGACCGAGGTCCTCGAACATCTTCCAGCCCATGCGCCGGTGATTGCCGAAATTTCCAGAATTCTTAAACCGGGCGGGGTCTTCATTAGCACCAAACCGAACATACATCGCCTGGGCTCGCGGTTGTCGTTCTTTTTGAGCGGCATCCACAATCAATGTGGCTCTCGCTTGGGCTGGCATATTTCCCGAGACGAAATCTATTCAACGCATTACAATCCGGTTTATTTCCCCGTTTTCCATTCCTTGTTGCATCTGCATGGGCTGGATGTGGTGCGACTCGCGACCTCGAAAAGGCAACTCATCGAGTTTGCAATGATACCGCTATGGCCGCTGGTGGCTGTGGGGACGCTCGTCGAGACTTACCATTTTCGGCGACGTTCGCGAGCAGGTGGTCGCGACTTGTTCCGCTGGCTTCTCAGCCCCCATGCACTAATGAGCGAACAGTTGTGTGTGGCGGCTAGAAAAGTCTCAAATTGAGACACCGGGCCCTTTTTTGTCTCAAAATGAGATTCGAAAATTCGGAGAGTCGTTTCCAGCTTTTTCAACCGGCCGTTAAAACCCTTAAATTAAGCGATTTTAGATTTTTCTGAAAAAATCCGTCCAGTTGGCACGCATGTTGCTATAAGTGGCTATCGAACGGATGAGGACTCTTCTCTCTCTTCATCTCCCGAAATTGCCTCAGTTCCATCCGTTCATTTTTGAAATCATTTTTTTCCATTGAGATTCATTTTAATATTCATTTGATTGCCTCATGATTCGGTTTGCTCGATCAATCGATTGGGTAAACAAAAGCCGGTTCCCAAAGACGGTTCTCCGTCGCATCAATTTGGGAACTCGGCTTTTTTTATGCGCTGAACCAACGGTTGCCGACCCGGCTTGAATTTTTCGCCCTGAGAAGCCGGTCAAAAAAATGGAACGTTTTACAGGCCAAAAACGCAACGTCTGGGCCCAATCCGTTTTCATTTACCAGGACCGCCCGCTTGAAATTGACGTAAGGAAGTGCCGCTTGGCAGGATCGCCTCGGCCCTTTTTGCCGAAATTCGCCAAAACCCCCAAACGCATGAAACACTCCCCCTAATTTTGAAGCATAATAGAGGAGGCATTTTCTGGGACCGGCTTTTGAGCCTTGGTTTCCTCCTTTTTTGGGTGAGCAGAATTCTGGCTCGCAGTATTTAGCACTTTTTCGGAACAGGCAGGTTGATTCCATGCGGTTAAGTTGTTTTTTCGTTTGCATTTTGGCTCTGAGCACGACTTTCTCATCGTCGCTTTCGGCCCAAGACGTCGTGAATTCGGGAATGATGCGTTTTCCTGATGTGAGCGGTGATCGAATTGTGTTTGTGTTTGGAGATGATTTGTGGACAGTGCCCCGAACGGGCGGAGTCGCGTCACCCTTGGCCGCGCCGGCAGGTGAAGAATCATTGCCCCGCTTCAGTCCCGACGGCAAACACATCGCTTTCGTCGGCAACTATGACGGCAACCAAGACATCTACGTGATCCCAGTCGATGGCGGCCCGGCCCGACGAGTCACTTACCATCCGGCTAGTGAACTCCTCTGCGACTGGACCCCCGACGGAAAACTTTTGTACTCGTCGAGCGCCCACTCAGGGCTCGGCCGGCAATCGCAATTGTTGGTCCACGGTCTGGACGATCCGCTGGAAACGGCTTTGGACGTTCCCTATGGTACCAACGGTGCAATCTCCGCGGACGGCGAGTGGTTAGCCTATACACCGCATAGCCGCGACTATCGAACTTGGAAGCGTTATCGCGGTGGGATGGCTTCGGACATTTGGTTGTTTAACTTGCAAACCAAGGAGTCCCGGCAAATCACCGATTGGGAGGGAACCGATACCTTCCCAATGTGGCATGGCGAAACGGTTTACTACCTGGCCGATGCTGGACCAGAGCATCGCCTCAACATTTGGAAGCACAATACAAAAACCGGTGATCACCAACAGGTCACCAAGTTCGCCGACAATGACTGTCGCTGGCCAGCGATTGGCCCCGGCACAAATGGCCAAGGGGAAATCGTTTTCCAAAACGGTTCGCAACTTTACTTGCTTGATTTGGCAAACGAAACAAGCCAATCTGTCTCGATCACCATCCCGGGTGACCGTCCCAAACTGCGCCCAAGACGAGTCGACGTTGCGGATTCGATTTCGGGTGCCAGTTTATCGCCGAATGCCAAACGGGTTGCCGTCGAAGCTCGTGGGGACATCTGGACGTTACCTGCCCGAGAAGGAACTCCACGAAATCTGACTCGCACCAGTGGGACCGCCGAACGCGATCCGTCATGGAGCCCTGATGGACGCTGGATCGCTTACTTCTCGGACGCAACCGGGGAATACGAGCTCTACGTAACGCAATCAGATGGTGCCGGCGAGACTCGAAAACTAACTGAGGGCAGCACAGCCTATCGTTATTCGCCGAACTGGTCCCCCGACTCAAAGTGGTTGACGTTCACCGACAAAGCGGGTGGGCTGCACTTGTACTCATTCGATTCGGGAGAGCTAAAACAAATCGATCGCGAGCCCACGGGCGGACAGCTCGGTGTGAACTGGTCGCACGATAGTCGCTGGATTACCTATTCGCGTTCGAATGACACCCGTGCTGGCCGCAGTGTGATCTGGGTTTATAACGTCGTCGACGGTACTCAAAAACCACTCACTTCGGGATTCTTCTCGGACAGCAGCCCTGCGTTTGATCGCAAAGGGGAATTTCTGTACTTCGTTTCCAGCCGCTCGTTCACTTCCCCCAAATACGAGGACTTGGGAACAACCTTTATCTACTCCGATACCCAAGTTCTCATGGCTTTGCCGCTCCGTGCGGATGTCAAAAATCCGTTGCTGACCGAAAGCGACGAAGAGACTTGGAAAGACGAAGCCAAAGCCGAGTCTAAAGACGACAAGGCTGACGCGGAGAAATCAGACGATCAAAATTCTGAGAAAAAAGACGAGTCGGATAAAAAAGACGGCGAAGATTCAAAGCCTGCTGACGAAACGACTCCTGCCGAGGGTTCGCAACAAGACCCTGAGCAAGCTGCCGAAAAGCCTGCGGACGAAGCAAAACCTGCGGACGAAGACGCCAAGAAAAAAGGGGATGACGCCAAGGACGCCCCTCCATTCACAATTGACTTTGAAGGGAGCGAGGCTCGGGCATTCCAACTTCCGATCGATGCCGGCCGACTCGGGAATATCGCGGTCAACAATAAAGGCCATGTGGTTTACTCACGCAGTTCCTCACGAGGTGAAGGAGGCGAAGGGGGCGGAGGGATCAAAATCTTTGACCCCACCGAAAAAGACCCCAAAGAAAAATCAGTTGTCGATGGGGCCCGTGCGGTTTCGATTTCCGCCGATGGCTCGAAACTTCTCGTCGCCCGTGGTCGCAAAGACATGTTTATCATCGAAGCGGCTGCCGGTCAAAAACTGGAAAAGGGAGTTGTTACCGGTGGTATGCACGCCGATATCGATCCGCGCGAGGAATGGCGTCAGGTCTACTGGGAGTCATGGCGCGTTCAACGTGATTTCTTCTACGACCCGAACATGCATGGCGTGGATTGGAAAGCGGTCGGTGACCATTACGCCGCCATGATTGATCAATGCGTGACCCGTCGCGACTTGAGCTATCTCATCCGTGAGATGATCTCGGAATTGAATGTCGGTCACGCGTACTATCGCGAGGGGGATGTCGAAAGCGCACCTTCGGTTGGCGTGGGTCTCCCCGGTGGTCGATTCGCTTGGGTTGACGGTGCCTATCGCGTGGAAGAACTTTATGAAGGGGCAGTTTGGGACGTTGACGCTCGCAACCCGCTCCGCGCCGTAGGTGTTGCGGTGGGCGATTATGTACTGGCTGTAAACGGTATTCCATTATCGGCCGAGTACACTCCCTATCATGCTTTTATCGGCAAGGCCGGAATGTTGGTGACGTTGACTGTCAACAAGCAGCCCGAATTGAATAACGATGCTCGCAAGGTTGCCGTGAAACTGCTCGCCAGCGACGAAGTACTGAGGTTCCGTCAATGGATCGAAGCCAACCGCCGCTACGTCGATGAAAAAACAGGCGGCAAGGTCGGCTATATCTACGTCGTCAATACGGGCGTCCCCGGTCAAAACGATTTGGTGCGAATGCTGTACGGGCAACTCGACAAAGAAGCCCTGATTATCGACGACCGCTGGAACGGCGGTGGACAGATTCCGACACGCTTCATCGAACTTCTTAATCGCCCTGCCACGAACGCTTGGGCTCGTCGAGATGGTCGTGATTGGGTTTGGCCACCTGATTCGCATCAAGGCCCGAAGTGTATGTTGATCAACGGGATGGCCGGTTCCGGCGGAGACATGTTCCCTGCCCTGTTCAAGCAAAATGGTCTCGGCCCACTCATCGGTATGAGAACTTGGGGCGGTTTGGTCGGTATCTCGGGTGGCCCGACGAATGTTGACGGCTCCAGTGTTACTCCGCCCACCTTCGCCTACTATCGAACTGATGGGACTTGGGGCATCGAAGGGCATGGGGTTGACCCTGATATCGAGGTGATCGACGATCCGGCCTTGATGCAAGGCGGTGGCGATCCGCAGCTCGATCGAGCGATCAGTGAAATGCTGCAAGCGATTGAAGCGAATCCGTTCCGCGAACCGGTTCGCCCAGCCTATCCCAATCGCAGTGGCTTCGGGATCGCTCCTGGAGATCGCTAGTCGCTGTTTCTTGACATTCCGCGATTTTGAGACTTGGCCAAGCCCGCTTCAAACGGCTTGGCCAAGTCCTGCGGGACGTTGGCGTTAATAGGCGAGCGGGACGCTCGCGATCCCGGGAGCGCGGACATCCTGTCCGCTCTACTCAACTGGATCAATCCCTTGCCTGCGGTGGGAATCGTGAGCAGTTGTCGTCTTCTTCAGCTACCGAAAATCGTTAACAGTCATGAGAAGTCTCATGCTTCCGCGCTAAAGTCGTCTGGCAACCTAGGCGGTTGGTCCTTTATAATGCTCGTCTTTACAAGAAGACAATTTTTAAAAAAGGGCGCGGACCCATGAGTTTGAGAGCAAATTTTCAGACCAGCTATCTTTGGCGTTACGCGATTTTGGCCATTGTTTGTTTGGGGTTTTCGACCTGGTTTTTATACGATGGCTTCGTTGGCTACCCTCTCAAATTTGAGGCGGCGACAGAATGGGAAAAACTCTCACACTTGGACACCGACGAGCGAGCCGCAAAATGGCGTGAAATCGTCGCGGAAAAAAATTGGCCCAAAAAGACTCCTGATCAAAAAGCCGAAGAGATTAAAAGCGCGATCCCCGGTCAATATTTCTGGGGTGGTCTCACGGCGATACTTGGAATTCCGGCCTTGTTATTCTTTTTGACTTCGCGAATGTCTTGGGTCGAACGAACCGAAACCGGGCTGACGACAAGCTGGGGTCAAACCATTGACTTTAGCACCGTCACCAAACTCGACAAAACAAAATGGGCCAAAAAGGGAATCGCCAAGGCGACCTATTCCGATAACGGTCGCCAGCGAGTTTTCGTGTTTGACGACTTTAAATTCGAACGTGAGCCATTGGGAAAGATGCTGTATGATTTGGAACAGGTACTGGGCGACGAACAAGTCGTCGGTGGGCCCCGCGAATCCACCCCAGAACAACCCGTCGAACAAAATTCTGACGAACCAAGCGCCTAACTCTTATCACGCCAGCAGTCTCCTGAATAAATCCTCTTCACCTATCATTCACCTATGAATCAAATCGTCAAACTTCCATCCAGATCGGAAATCAAAGCAGCGGACACCTGGGACCTTTCTCCACTGTTCCCCGACGATGCAACTTGGGAATCGGCTCTGGGCGAATTCGAGAAGCTTGCGGCAGGCTATGCCGATTTCCAAGGAAAGTTATCAACCAGCCCTCAAGTTTTAGCTGACTGCCTACGGTTCGATAGCGAGTTAGATCGCCGCGCGGAACGATTGGGGAACTATGCCTTTCTTAAATCGGCTGAGGACCAGACAAACGACACCTATCAGCGGCTGATTGGGCGCTTTCAAAATGTTGCCGTGAAGGCCAACGAGGCGGCCAGCTATATCCGTCCGGAAATTTTGGCGATTGATGAAAAGACGCTGGCCGCATTTTTGGCCGCTCCGGAATTGGCACCCTACAAGCTGATGCTCGAACGACTGGTGCGTTACAAACCCCATACGCTCTCGGCCCGCGAGGAACAATTGCTGGCCATGCAAGGGGAAATGGCTGGGGCCGCCAGTCGAATCTTCGGCCAGCTTCACGATGCCGACCTCAAGTTTGGTACGGTTGAAAACGAAAAGGGGGAACTACAAGAACTTTCGCCCGCGACCTTCACACAATTCCTGCAGTCACCCGATCGCGAAGTCCGCAAGAACGCCTTCCATCAGTTTTATGCCCAATTCGAGGGGCACAAACATTCACTGGCCGCAATGTTAAACGGCTCGATTCAAAAGGATGTCTACTATGCCAGGGCGAGGGGCTACGAGTCGGCGCGGCATCAAGCGTTGTTTGCCGACAATGTTCCGGCGACGGTCTACGACAGTTTGATCGCAGCCGTCCGCGATCAATTACCGGCATTGTATCGGTATTACGATTTGCGAAAACGCAAGATGAACCTTGACGTGATTCACCATTACGACACCTATGTCCCGATTTTGAGCGACCTGTCCGTTGAGCATTCTTGGGACAAAGCGGTCGAGGTCGTCGTGGCCGCATTGGAACCGCTGGGGAGCGAGTACTGCGAGACACTCCGCGCGGGATTGCTCGGAAGGTGGTGTGATCGCTACCCCAACGCGGGGAAACAGAGCGGTGCGTTTAGTTCGGGAGGTTATGATGGCCCGCCGTACATCATGATGAACTACAAACCGAAAGTTCTGAACGATGTCTTTACGTTGGCGCACGAGGCGGGTCATTCGATGCACACTTATCTGTCCGCCAAGCACCAGCCGTTTGAGTACTACAACTACACGATCTTTGTTGCCGAAGTTGCAAGCACCTTTAACGAGCAACTCCTCTCGCATCACTTGTTGAAAAATGCCCGTGACGATCGCGAGCGCGCTAATTTGTTGAACAACGAAATCGATGACATTCGCGCGACGGTTTTTCGGCAGACGATGTTTGCGGAATTTGAAAAAATCACCCATGAGATGGCCGAGGCGGGTGAGCCGTTGACGGTCGAAGCGTTTCGCTCGGTCTACCGCAAATTGCTGGAAGCCTATTTTGGTCCGGACTTCACGCTCGACGACGAGTTATCGCTCGAATGTTTAAGGATTCCTCATTTCTACCGGGCTTTTTACGTTTACAAATACGCCACGGGGATGTCCGCAGCGATTGCCCTGAGCCAGCGTGTATTGAACGGAGGAGAAGCCGAGCTTCAGGATTATCTCGGTTTTCTCAGCGGCGGTTGCAGCAAGTACCCGCTGGACCTGCTGCGTGGGGCGGGAGTTGATCTGGAACGTCCCGAGCCTGTTTCGACAGCCTTGCAACATTTTGGCCGACTCGTCGATGAACTCGACTCATTGCTGTAGTTGTCGCCGTGAAAAGATGAGAGGAAAGGTGAAGCTCCCTCGGATAAAATCCGGGGGCATCGAGGGTTACGGGCTAAGGGTAGTTGGTGTTTCTGCTGCTTAGGCAGGTGGTAACCATCCCCCGGTTAAAAACCGGGGGCATTCGCTGAACCCGCAAGCGTTCGCTGAATCTTTTACATGCGGAGATCCGAGGACATGCGGTGAACTATGGGCGTTCGCGGAACCGGGGGCCCGCTCAGAAACTTGGACATGCGGTGAACCAAAGACATGCGCCGAACCGAGGGCGTTCGCGGAACCGAGGAGGTCGAGCAGGAAGCCCCCGGTTTTCAACCGGGGGAGGCTCACTTTCACCCTAAAAAACAGACTCGAACAAACACACAGGGAATGTCCCCGGTTTTTAACCGGGGGATTTTTACCTCTAAGCCTGCTGACCCGTGCGAACGGTTACATTCTGGGGAAGTCCCCACCGAGTTGTCGATGTAGAATACAATGTGGATACCGTAAGCTGGCTGATGATTTCCAGGGGCGCATTGGCCGTGATTCAAGGAGTGACCAGATAAGTGAGTTTTATAACAAACCGAGCGTCAATCCAGTACGCGGCCTTTGTTGCTCTCGTTCTGTTGACAGGAATCAGTCGCGGTGCCCCGGCCCACCCCCAAGAGCTTTCCAGCGATTCCCTCGATCGACAGACGGTCGACGGGACGTTCGCCACATCGCTCGACGCAATCGCTGAATGGTGCAACGAAAACGGACAACCTGCCCTTGGGGCAAAAACGCGCGAGCTGCAAATTGCTAGAGACCCCGGCCGACTGACCATTTTCTTGCCGACTGAATTTGCTGCCGACGAAGTGATCGCGGAACCGGCAAATCGCGAATGGCACGAACGTATCCAAACCGCGCGGAACGCGTGCGCACAATCGTTGCTCGATCTCGCACGACGAAAAGCAGAAACCGGACAAGGGGGCGAGGCCTATCGCCTTCTCCACGAATGCCTGCACTGGGCACCTGATTTGTCCGTCGCTCGTCAGGCCTTGGGGCACCGCCAAACCGAAAAGGGTTGGCAACCCTACAGCGAGCGTCTTAGAGTTCGCCCTGCCAATCGGCCGCATCCGATCACCAAATGGAAAGCGGGTGATTATCTCCTGGTCACTTCCGATGATTTTGAAATCGCTTCAAACGCCGACGAAGCCACCACGATCCACTTGGCCGAACAACTCCAACGTTGGCAATGGGTCTGGCGACAGGTATTCTTCGACTATTGGAGCAACTCGAAGAATGTCGTCCGCTGGTTGGATGGAAAATCCCCTCCTTCGCGCAGTTCGAAAAAATTTAGCGTGTTCTTCTTTCAGAACCAAGACGCTTACGTCAAAACAATGTCTCCCCTGATTCCGGGAATCGAGATTTCGACCGGCTATTACAGCGACGATTATAAGGCATCTTTTTTTTACGCCAGCTCGGACGTTGGCAATGAAGCGACCTGGCGCCATGAATTGACTCATCAATTGTTCAAGGAATCGATCAGCGGGGTCCCGGCCCCGTTCAAGCAAAACTACTTATGGCTCGGCGAAGGGATCGCGCTGTACATGGAGTCTCTCCAAGATCACGGAGGCTGGGTCACTCTCGGAGGCTTCGATAGCCCCAAGCTACAGTACGCTCGGGTCCGCAAACTTCGCGAGGGTTTTCATATTCCGGTGGCAGAACTGAATGCGATGAGTGCCGAATCGTTGCAACGTCACCCGGATGTGCGGCGAATCTACAGCCAGATGACCGGATTGACTCACTTTCTCATGCACGCTGAATCGGGCAAACACCGCGAAGCACTGATCACAACTTTGGAGTTGATTTATCGAGGCAAAATCAAACCCGACAAGCTCGAAGCAGCCCTAGGAATTTCATTTGCGGAAATCGATCGCCAGTACGGTGATTTTTTAAAGGTGTCTCCGGAAATAATCAGCCGTTACCTGCTCCGCCCCCAAGACGTTACTCAACTTAGCCTGCCTGGTTTTCGACTTGACGACGACGCCTTTCAAGCCATCGGCAAATGTCACGATTTAATTTGGCTCGACATCAGCGGCTCTGCGTGGACTCAGCAACGAGCCGAATGGCTGAAGAATTGCCAGAAGCTTGATCAACTCTACTTGACCGGCTCGCCGATTGAACTGGGCAGCTTGGCAGCACTCAAAAATTTTCCGGAACTAATTTCGCTCGACCTCTCAGGAGTAAAAATCGAATCGGCAGACTGGACCGAACTGGGCGACCTCACCAACCTTGTGGAACTCTCAGTCGCTCACTCATCCATTGGTGACGGGCAGGTGGCAACGCTACTCAACCTAAAGAATTTACGCTCGTTAAACGTTTCAGGAACACAGCTTTCTGCTGCAAACATCCGAACGCTCCAAAAGTCCAATCCAGCCCTTGTACTGATAAACTCGGGAAAATGAGCCCGCTTCACCTCCGCAAATCGCTTGTCATTGACAATTTTGAAGGCATTTAGGGTCATCGAATTGAATGGGACTTGATTGTCATTCAACTCTGAAGCCCCTAAAATGCGCGAATTAAGCGTATCACGTGATACGCATTGAAGACTCAATTTTGACAAGAGGAATTTATGAAAGCCCTATCTATATTATTTGGAGCCTTGGGGCTCTTAATGATTTGCGGCAATCTGGCGTTAGCTCAAGAGGACTTCGCCGAAGTGCGAAAATCAGTTACCGACCTTGCCCGAGACAAGAACTTTGCCGAAGCAACGGAGATTCTCGAAAATTTCATCGCGGCCAACCCCAGCAACCTACAAGCAATCGGCTTGCGGCAAATCTTGGCGATGAACCTTATCCAAGCAAACGAACGGGACGCAGCCTTTGCTCAAGTCGAAAAACAAATTGCCGAGACTTTATCCAACGCCGACCCTGCCAAGAATTTCAATTTGGGGACGGGACTGATCACCTCCATCTCGATGGTCTATCGGCGTGCAGGAAAAGGCGATGAAGTGCTTCCCGCCATTGATCGAGTCATTGATTGGGCAAAAACCGATTTCGACGGCCATGAATTTTCACCGCGTCGAATGGCGATTAGCTCAATGCTGATCAGCAAGGCTCAAAATCTCGCGCCCATCGACAACGCGGGGGCCTTGAACCTTCTCAAAGAAGAAGCCGTTCACGTTAAATCTTGGCTTGACCAAGACCCGGGCGAACAACAAGCCGCTCATGGATTAGCCTTGTTATCCGGACTCAGCCGTCTTGTCGACGCCGATGAACAAGCTCGGATTTACGACGAAGCGATGAATTTAGTGCGAGATCAAGTGTCTTCTCACCCCGAACGCTTTAACTTGTTGACTTCGGCGGTCGGTATGGCCACCATGCGTGCCAGTTCACTGATGGGTGACGACCCCGACGCCGCTCAAGAGGTACTGGATGCATTTAAATCGTTTGCGGAAGGTATCACCAACGAAAATGAACAGGCCCAAAAGGCATTGGAGCGACCGTTAGCTTCGCTTGCATCCCTAGAAAGTCGAATCGCGTCCGCGCGGACTCTTTTAAAGCTTGTGGGTCAGCCAGCGCCAGCAATGGACTCGGAATTTTGGGTCAACGCCAATGGCTTTGATCCTGAATCGCTCAAAGGTAAGGTCGTCCTGTTGGACTTCTGGGCCGTGTGGTGTGGCCCCTGCATCGCCACTTTCCCGCACCTCAAGCACTGGCAAGTAGCCTATGGCGACGAGGGCCTGCAAGTTGTCGGCGTGACCCGGAAATACAATTTCACCTGGGATGCCGAGGCCAAACGTGCCGTGCGCGGCGAGGGCGAAGTTTCTGTAGAAGCTGAAACCGAAATGCTTGAAAACTTCATCGCTCATCACGAACTCAAGCACCCATCATTTGTAACGCCGCAAGAGAGTAAAATGTGGTCCGAATATGGTGTGTCCGGAATTCCTCATGCCGTTGTGGTCGACCGCAAAGGCAACGTGCGGCTGATCAAAGTCGGCTCCGGCGATGCCAACGCTCAAGCGATTGAAGCGATGATCAAACAATGTCTCTCTGAAAAATAATGGGACATATGCCGTGAGTTGCGATCGAGAGATCAATTGCGACTCGCTCAAGGCGAAAAAAGTTACTTTGTTTTTGAAAGTTGTTTGAGCGGAAGTGCCTAGCGCTTCCGCTTTTTTCATGTAACCGTTCACGGAGTGAGCGTCAATGTAACTTTTTACTCCGAAACACGGAGGGACACCTAAGGACCATGGCTCGGCTAAAGGCTTGAATATGCGAATCATCAAAGCGGAAATTAGTTTTGTTCCGAAGACGATGTCATGAACGGCTACTTTTTCGTCCACTTGTCGGGCGATGCCGATGATGCAGAAGGCACTGAACTCGTGTACCGGTTTCTTATCTACTTCTCCGCATAATCAGGAGCCCGACGATGATGGTGAGACCGCCTAAAATTTGAGCAAAAGTGATCCGCTCACCCAAAAACAACCAACTTGTTAACACAGCAACCAGTGTCACAACATTTTGAAAGACTGCCGCATGTGCTCCTCCCAGTTTCCGTACGCCAATGTGCCAAAAGCTATAGGCCACTCCGGTCGAGAACACACCAGAAAAAATAATCTTGGCGGCCATGGCTGGCTCAAGCATCACAGGCATCCATGCCCCGATCTTTGGGGCCACGATCATCAAATGTAACGGTGTCGTAACCAACGCGCATAAAAACGCCAACTGCATCGCTCCCATCGTTTCTAGCAACTTCTTACTAATCAACGTTCCGCTGGCCCAAGTCAATGCAGCACACAGCATCATCAAGTTTCCGATTAAAAACTCGGACGACAGATTCAAGCCTCCGTTTCCGGCACTGGCTCCTAACGTGATGACCGTTACGGTTCCCACAAAAGTAATCGTCAAACCGATCCAAGTCGCCGAACGAAGCCGCTCGCCGAAAAACCAGACCCCCAACACGGCAGTCCACATGGGCATTGACGATAATAACAGGGCGACATTCCCCGCTGTCGTACGACTGACCCCGAGCATGAAAAAAATCATGTACAGAAATCCGGTCAACAGCGAGAAAACTCCAAAGCGAACCCACAGCACAGTTCCTGGAACTCGCTGCCCCGATTGGGTCCGAGTTCCCTCGATCACATTGTTGCGTTTAACGCGAACCCGCTGCCGCCATTCCAAGGCTGCCAAGATGCCCAGAGCGATCGTCGACATCGACAATCGTGCGGCATTGAACACAAACGGGTCCATCCGATTTGTGGCTTCTTTAACGATAGGGATATTCAGTCCCCACATCAACGCGGTCGCGACCAACCCCATTTCAGCCCACAGGTAGCCGGAGGCCGGACGGAGAGGCCTATCAGAAATAGGCGGAGCTTCGTCGGAAGCCGCCGCGCCCAAATCCTCTGTTTCTTCGGTCTCCTCCGCTGAAGAGTCGCTCATGGCTTGGCTAGTGAACATCACTGTTTGGGAGGAGCCAACTGATCTGCGGGAGCCAATTTGGCGCGCAACTGTTCCGCCTGTTTGCGATACAAAAACAACCCGCGCGACATGAGGGCATTCTCGACCAGTTGCAAGGCATCGTCCTTTTGACCACGGGCCTCTACAAATTTGGCGATATAGAATGAAGCCTCGGCAGGGAGTTGGCCCAATTGGACCGCTCGATTAAATGCTTCGCCGGCCCCTTGAAGGTTATTCTGTTTAAAAAATAGCCAACCCAATACGGACATCGCGACCGGGTTTTGCGATTGCAGTTGCGCATTTTGACGCGCGATTTCGAGTGCTTTTTCAAGTTTTTGCCGGTCTCCAAGCTCAGCCATTGAAATGGCCAACATCGTCGAGACTTCGATATTCGTCGGTTCCATGACACGCACGGCAGAAAAAATTCTCTCGGCGTCCGCGAATCGTTCTTGAGCGAACGCTACCTTTCCCTCAAGCATCGAAACGGCGGGACTGTCTGCAAGTAAAGTCCGGTTCTTTTCAATCGCCTCCAATGCCCGCTCGAATTTTTCGTGAGCGACCATCCAATCGACGTACTCGATCACAACCGATTTTTCACCCGAGTATTGTGCCAGGGCCTTGCTGACCCATTCCTCTGATTGTTTATCCATCCCGGCTTGAGCGAACATTGTCGCCAGTAGCAGTTCGGGAACTCGTGTATCGGGAGTCAGTCGACGGAATTGCTGCAAGTTTTTCAAACATTCTTCAATGCGGTCTTGGCGAAAATCGATTTGAGCCAATCGCATGTAATTCTTCGGAAGTTCCGGATGAGTGGCAACCAACGACTCCAGCAATTCGCGGACTTTGCCGTATTCATTTTGCATCATCCTCAGGTCGGCCATCGCGTCGCGGTAAATCAACTCAAAGAACTTGGCTTCCTCATCCGACCAAGTTTTGGCATCGATCAAAGAGCGAGCTTTTTCCATCAAAACTTGCGCGTCGGTTCGCCTGCCATCAGCAATCGCCAAACGAGCGAAGGCGTTGTAAATGGTCGGCAGGTTCGGAGCCTGCATCGCCGCATCTTCCAAATAGCGTTGCCCATCGACACGATTGCCAATCGAATAATACATTGCTGCGATCAGTAGCGAAGGAGGAGGGACTTCGGAACCAGTCGCCTTGACCTTCTCAAGCTCATCGACGGTTTTTTCGGGGTCGTCCAAAAACGCCTTCACAGCCGCCTTGGCCGCCTCCTCGCGCGAAGTTCCCGAACCAAGTCCTCCGGGGATCAAGTCTCCGATTTCCTTTAACAGAAATTTCTCAACGTCTTGTCGTTGCAGTTCATCGGAGGTCGGGTCTTGACCGAAAACGGCTTCCGGGGCGTCTCGTAATTTTGATGGAGTCCCCGTGCGAGGCTCGGTTTCTTGGGCCAGCAAATTTCCGACCCAAACAGTGGCCAGGATACTCATACTCAAGAACGCAAATCGATGGATCAATCCACCGCAATACTGGCCTTGTACGATCGTTTTCATATTGATGATCCTCGAATTGTTTCAGCTCTTAATTCACGTAGAATTCGCAACGTTGCTGGCGATTGATTCAACACATAAAAATGCAGCCCAGGCACCCCGACTTCGATCAGCCCTCGCGTCTGTTCGATTGCCCATTCGACCCCGACTTCGAAATGCCAAGCTGCATCGTCACGCTCCCGAAGTCGCTCGACCAGTCGCTGCGGCAAACGTGATCCGCATAGTGCAGCGATACGTTCGACTTGCGGTAAACTTGTGATCGGCAAAATACCAGGGACGATTGGAACCTCGATGCCCCGTTCAAGGCAGCGGTCTCGAAACCGGAAGTAGTCTTCATTATCGTAGAAGAGTTGCGTTACCACAACGTCCGCCCCAGCGTCAACCTTCATTTTAAGGTTTTCCAAGTCGGTCTCTGGACTGGGGGCTTCGCGGTGAGTTTCCGGGTAACCTGCCACCAAAACGCCAAAATCTGGAAACTCATCACGAATCAGGGTTACTAGTTCATTGGCATACCGCAACCCGCCAGCCGTTGGGACAAATTCGGTTTCCCCCTGCGGTGGGTCCCCCCTCAAGGCCACAATGTAGGCAACTCCGGCAAGCTGCGCCCGCCTCAAATATTCTCGCAACTGATCAACGGTACTTCCCACCACCGTCAAATGCGAAGCGACCGGGACCTCGAATCGCCGCTGAACCTCGGACACGATTTCCAAGGTCTTATCCTGCGTCGAACCACCGGCCCCGTAGGTACACGTCACAAAGTCCGGAGAAAATTCCATCAATTGCTGGACGTTGGCGTATAGATTTTCTTCGCCCTTGGCGGTCTTTGGCGGAAATAGCTCATAGGACAAGGCCAATCGACCGGGTTCAAAATATTTGGCAAGACTCATAAAGGGTTGTTTTAGTATGCTTTCCGTTTGGATCAATCCGCTTACTACCCTTCGCTGTCGTTCGCTGACTTTTTCATGCGATAACGAATTGAATACGCCGACTCGAAGAGACAGTACCGGTTAAGGACTCTATCATACACAAAAATGGGGCTTTCGGCATGGCGCCTTCTGAAGCTCCGCGAAAAAAGCCGGAAGGATTTCCTCCGGCTTCGCGGTCTTTAAATCAACTTCAAGAGAGTCGCAAGCTGTTACTCTCCCATCTCGTAGACGGTCATCGCCTTCAATTCGCGAACGAAGACTTCATTGCCGCGTATTCCTAGGTGGGCCCAAGTGTCATCGGCAATCGACTTGTTCTCCAGCAGATTGAACTCTTCGGGATTCGCGGCGATCAAAAGTAATTTTCCACTTTCGTCCAAGGCCAAAATGCGATCCCCACAAGCGATCATGCTCCAGTATTTTCCAAAACCCTTCGTGATCCATTTATCTTCACCCGACTCCAAATCGATGCAGGCGAACCGTTGATTGCGAAGGTGCATGTAGACGTAGTTGCCAATCAAAACCGGCGAGGACATGTAGCCTTCGAGACGACTCTTCCAAACCTCCTTAACACTCCAGTTCCCATTCTCATGCACGATGTCAAACAAAAACGAACCGCCCTGGTAGGTACTGGTGAAGACTCGATTTCCCACGGGGAGTGGAGTCAACACGTTCATCCCACGAAACGTCGGAACCTTTTGCTTCCAAAGGACTTCACCCTTTTCCAATTCAACCCCTGCCAACTCCAATCGAGTTTGCACCAGCAACTGCCGCTTGCCGTGGATCTCGGCAATAATCGGGCTGCTGAAAGCCCCTGCGCTCATGATGTCAGAGGACTGTGCAAGGCTCGTCCAAACGATTTGCCCGGTTGCCTTGTTGACCTTAACCAGAGCGTTCCCCGCTTGAGTATACAAGAACTCTCCGTCGATCAACGGAGACGGAACATTTCCGAACGGGGGCAAACCCGTCTTCATTTCTTTCACAAAATCAATTACCCACAGTTGTTGGCCCGTTTTTGCGTCAAGACAGACGAGTACATCACACATGCCGCCAACGTACAAACGGCCTTCGTCATAGATCGGCGTGGAGCGAATCCAGTCCCCATTCGAGCGAGCGAAAAACGGGACGGTCATCGCCCCATCCCAACGATGTGACCAGAGCTCTTTCCCCGTTTCTCGGTCAAGTGCTCGGACGACCTCATATTTTTTGTTGACAGTTTCGGTAACAAATACGGCGTCTTCAGTGACAATCGGGCCGGAGTAACTTTCGCCGAGGGGAACCGACCATTTCTTTTGCAGTTTGCTCAAGTCGTTCCACTTTGCGAGGGGCGACGACTCGATGACGCTTGTTCGATTCGGACCACGCCACTGCGTCCAATCGTTGTCACGGGCGATTCGTGTTGTCTCGCCGAACTCGAATTCGGTTGGCGTAGAGCGGCGAGGGCTGGCAGCGGCAACTTGCTGGGCGGCTTGGCCAAACGTTTCCGAAGAGGCATGAAGGCTGGCGACTGTTAACGCAAGTCCCATGAAACCAGATTTGCAAACTTTCGCGATCATTGATGAGTTCCCTTTGTGCTAATACGGCTGTCTCGATTCGGTTAAACTGGCAAACTTTGCGTTCAACAACTTGAATTTTTGAAAAATTGGAAATTTTTCGGTTGCCCAGAGCCTTCGCCATTCGGTTGTCCCGTCCTCGACTTTTTGGGAAAATGGTGATGAAACACGAAGATTGGCAAATTGAAGTATTTTTCGATGGCGATTGCCCTCTTTGCCGCCGCGAGATCGACTGGGTTCGAAAGCGCGACGGCGGGAGTAAAATTCGTTTCGTAGACATCTCAGACCCCAACTTCGATGCCGAGGCGGTCACAGGAAAAACCTTTTTCGACCTGATGGCGCGCCTGCACGCTCGGACCCGCGACGGCGAGTGGATTACGGGGATCGAGGTGACTCGGCAGATGTTCGCCGCCATTGGTTTCCGCCGTTCGGTGCAGATGAGTCGCTGGCCGGTGATTCGGAATTTGCTCGATTGGTCGTACCAAATCTTCGCGAAGAACCGGTTGTGGATCACGGGCCGCGGTCCATTGGCCGAGTGCGTCGAGTGCCGCGTGGGTGAAGTGCAAAATCAAAATCAAACGTAGGCAACTCTCAACATGCGAATCGCGATTATCGGCTCCGGCATCTCTGGCATGACCGCCGCCTACTACTGGCGAAATGCTCACGAGGTGACCGTCTTCGAAGCAAATTCGTACATCGGCGGCCACACCAATACCATTGATGTTGAAGAGGCTGGCAAAACGATTCCTGTGGATACGGGCTTTATCGTATGCAACGACCGCACTTACCCCAACTTCCTCAAGTTGCTTCAAGAGATCAACATCGAGTACCAGCCGACGGGCATGACCTTCAGTGTCCAGTGCGAGGCTAGCGGGATCGAGTATCGCGGTGCGGACCTCAATGGCCTGTTTGCACAACGTCGAAATCTGTTTCGACCGGCCCATTACGGTTTGCTTTCGGAGATGTTGCGTTTTAATCGTCAAGTCGAACGATTGCTAGAACCTCTGGACCCAGACATCTCAGTTGGAGAGTTTTTCCGACGACACTCCTTCCGACAATCGTTCCGAGAACACTTTTTTTTGCCGATGGCTTCGGCGATTTGGAGTTGCCCGAACTCCACCGTCGAACAATTCCCCATGCGGTTCATCGTCGAGTTTTATCGGCACCATGGCTTGCTTTCAGTCAATGACCGTCCACAGTGGTACGTGATCAAGGGTGGTTCGCAAACCTACATGCGAGCCCTTGCTCCGGCCTCGCTGGCTCGCATCCACATCAACACCCCGATCGTCAACGTGCTGCGGTCTGCCGACGAAGTGGTCCTGACAACCCGTGCTGGCGAACAACAGTCTTTTGACCATGTCCTATTCGCCTGCCACAGCGACCAAGCGTTGCGGATTCTGGGTTCGGGGGCGACGGCGAGCGAGCGCGAGATTTTAGGAGCCTTCCCCTACGAAAAAAACATCGCCGTTCTGCATCGTGACCATCGGGTGCTCCCCCAAAACCGCCGGGCTTGGGCTTGTTGGAATTACTTTTTACCCCAAACCCCCTCGGCAAAAGCCACGGTGACCTACAACATGAACCTGCTGCAAGGGCTCAAGACGCGGCACACCTACTGCGTGAGCCTAAATTGCGAAGAACGAATCGCTCCGCAATCCATCATTCAACGAATCGAATACGAACATCCCATTTTCACGACGGAACGAAGAAGCGCTCAACAGCGGCACCCGGAATTGATCGGCCCGAATCGCAGCTCCTTTGCGGGAGCTTATTGGGGTAACGGATTTCATGAAGACGGAGTGGTCAGCGCTTTGGCAGTTTGTGAGGGGTTGAAAACGGGTGAGTTTGCTCGCGGTTCTCATTTAGCTGAATCAGCTTCATAACTTCGCATTCCGCGAAATGGCGGATTCACAACGACCGGCGAAACAATCACAATTAGCGATTATGAAAAGTTGCATTTACGAAGGCTGGGTTCGACATCGGCGACATGCGCCGGTAAAAAATCACTTTCGCGTTAAACTTTGCCTGATGCTCCTCGACCTCGACGAACTTGACCAGGTTTTTGCGGGGCGTCTGCTGTGGTCGACACGGCGTCCAGCGATTGCTCGGTTCCGCCGACGAGACTACTTCGGGCCACCACATCAAGACTTGCGTGAATCGGTTGCCGAATTGATCGCGGCTCAGGGAGGAAATTTTTCAGGAGGCCCCGTTCGGTTACTCACTCACCTGCGGTACTGGGGTTTCGGTTTCAACCCAGTCTCATTCTATTACTGCTATTCAAAAGACGCTCCTGAGCAACTCGAATACATCATCGCCGAGGTCACTAACACCCCTTGGGGCCAGAAACATGCCTATGTCCTCAACCCCGCGCAGTTCGACCCCCAGCGACCTGAAAGGCTAACCAAGGATTTTCACGTTTCCCCTTTTATGCCGATGGAAATGGAATATCAGTTTCGTTTGACAAATCCAGCGGAATCATTGCTTGTCCACATGGCCAACTTGACCGACGACTCTCGACCCTTTGACGTGACGATGAAACTCGAACGTCGCCCGTTGACGACCTATCAACTGACGCGGGTTTTATGGCGTTATCCGTTGATGACGCTTCAAGTCGTCGGGCATATTTACTATCAGGCGTGGCGGTTGTGGTGGAAACGGGTCCCCTTTGTTCCGCACCCGACTCCCGGCCAGCCGCACGGAAACCTTGTAGAGCCCTGGCCCCCGATTTCTCAGAAAATTGCGGTGAACTCTGCGAGCAATAAACGGTTGTTCGCAGACGACATCGGAGAGGCAGAATCCGAACAAGAACCCGAATTATTGGCGAAATAGTCCACTTTTACTTGAATCACCTATGTTATCGAACCCAGGTCTTGTGAACATGATTGATGCTGTTGGAAACGAATGTCAGCCCGCGAATTGGTGGCAACGAACTGCTCGAGCGGCTCTCCTCAGCCGCGCGCGACTATTAAAAGGGGACGCCATCGAGTTGATCGATCACGATGATCGTTGGGATATCGGGGATCAACAGGCGTCCATCACTCCGATCCGACTGGTCGTTCGGAATCCTCGGTTCTATACCCGCGTGATGCGTGGCGGCGACCTGGGGTTTGCCGAGTCGCTGATGGACGGCGATTGGAGTTGCTCTGACTTGCCACGTCTCGTTCGTTTGCTAATTCGCAACATGAATACGACCGACAAATTTGACGGCGGGCTCTCGCGGGCAAGAAAATTTTTCGAGCGACTTGGGCATTGGCTACGACGCAATACCCCCAAGCGTTCACGGACCAACATCCGGGAGCATTACGATTTAGGAAACGACTTCTTTTCTTTGTTCCTTGATCCGACGATGAACTATTCTTCGGCCGTGTTTGATTGGAACGAACAAGGCGACCATCCGGAATCGCTGCATCGTGCTCAACTTCGCAAGATGCAGCAATTATGCGAAACGCTTCAACTCGGCCCGCAAGATCACTTGCTGGAAATCGGCACCGGTTGGGGTGCCCTGGCTTGCTACGCCGCCAAACATTTTGGCTGTCGAGTAACGACGACGACGATTTCTAACGAGCAATTCAATTGGGCACGAAAACGGGTCCTCGCCGAAGGACTTGAGTCGCAAGTCGAGGTGCTCGATCAAGACTATCGCACGCTCACGGGGTGCTATGACAAGATCGTCTCCGTCGAAATGATCGAGGCGGTCGGCGATGAGTTCTACGACACTTTCTTCCAGCAATGCCAACGGCTCCTTAAACCGGAAGGATTGCTGCTGCTTCAGGCGATCACGATCGTCGACCAGCGTTACCAAAAGCATTTGAAAAACGTCGACTTCATCTGCAAGTACATCTTCCCCGGTGGAAGCCTCCCCTGCATTTCGCGTTTGGTCGGCTCGGCTGCCCAAGCGGCCGAAATGAGACTGGTGCAACTTCACGACTACGCCCCAGACTACGCCGAAACACTCCGACGCTGGCGGCGACGATTTTGGCAACAGGCCGACGCCATCAGGGACCTTGGCTATGACCAAAGATTTATGACGATGTGGGACTACTATCTCGCCTACTGCGAAGCGGCCTTTGACGAACGTCAAATCAATCTCGTCCACGCCCTTTTCGCCCAACGTGGAAACCGCTCAATTCTGAGTCATCAAGAGACGCACGCTCAAAATCCACTCTCCGCACAACTGCAAACGCCTACACCAAACCTTGCGAAAGTTTCCTCATGACCGTCGCATTGTTGATCGTTGGCGGCTGGCTGGCTGCCTCGGCCATGATGGTCTTGATGTTCGTCTATCAACGACGCACGGGGGATGCCGGTATCGTGGATGTCGCTTGGGCGGCCGGAGTCGGCGGACTGGGGACTATTTATGCCTGGTTGTCGGCGGGAGAAGCCGGTCGCCGGTGGCTGGTCGCTGCGGTCGTGCTGATTTGGGCCGCACGCTTGGCGTTTTACATCTGGCGACGAGTTGTCACGATGCCCGAAGACGGTCGCTATCAAACGATGAAGGAAAACTGGGGCCCCGAAGCTTCACGAAGGCTGTTCCGTTTTTATCAATGGCAAGCGGTCTTTGTCGTTCTGTTCGCCCTGCCGATCCTCATCGCGGCGAACAACGATAGCCCTCTAAGCTGGCTCGACTATTGCGGCGTTGCGATTGGGGCGATTGGAATCCTGGGAGAGTCTCTGGCAGATTTTCAATTGCATCGTTTCCGCAGTAATTCTCAAAATAAAGGGCGAGTTTGCCAAGACGGCCTGTGGCGCTACTCTCGACATCCCAACTACTTTTTCGAATGGCTGCATTGGTGGGCTTATGTTTTTCTGGCGATCAGTTATCCCTGGGGCTGGTTGACCCTGTTCGGGCCGCTCGTCATGTGGCTGTTGATCACGCGAGTCACGGGGATTCCGCCGACAGAAGCTCAAGCGATCAAGAGTCGCGGCGATGCCTACCGCCAGTACCAACAAACCACAAACGCCTTTTTTCCAGGCCCCCGCCGGTCTGCAGCGAAACCAACTTAATTTTCGGAGCTCCATTCTCATGCCAAGCCTCATCAACCCGCTCGCCGCTACGGCTATCGCGCTGATCGAAAGGGGGCTTGTACCCGAATCAGCGATCCGGGCTGCGATTCGGTACTTAGTCTCAGTCCGTCGTCGCAGCCTCCACGTCGGAACCGAAGATGATCGTCAACGTCGCAGCATCGCGTTCTTGGATCAGGCTGCGAACGAATCGCAATTGGCGTTGGAAACCGACAAGGCCAACGAGCAACACTACGAAGTCCCCGCCGACTTTTATGAACTCGTTCTCGGCC
Source organism: Pirellulaceae bacterium (assembly GCA_019636375.1). Classification (GTDB taxonomy): domain Bacteria; phylum Planctomycetota; class Planctomycetia; order Pirellulales; family Pirellulaceae; genus BJ22. The sequence goes on from JAHBXS010000002.1 coordinate 821,579, forward strand.
CGCACAAAAAATACAGCAGTTGCTACTTTGCTAACCCAGACAGCACCCTGGAGCAAGCCGAGGCGGACGCCCTGGCGATCACCTGCGAGCGAGCGGGGCTTGCGAACGGCATGTCGATTCTAGAACTCGGCTGCGGATGGGGTTCACTCACCCTTTGGATGGCTGAGCATTTTCCGGACTCGCCGATCGTGGCGGTCTCTAACAGTCATTCCCAACGACGCTGGATCATGCACCAAGCCCGACGTCGAGGAATCGCCGATAGGCTGGAAGTCAAAACTTGCGACATCAACGAACTCCAACTGACACAAACTTTTGATCGTGTCGTCAGCGTTGAAATGTTCGAACATGTCCGCAACCATCGCCAACTCTTGCAAAATATCGCCCAGTGGCTGAACCCCACAGGACGCTTGTTCGTGCATATCTTCTGCCACCGAGCGTACGCTTATCCTTTCGAGACCGCTGGAGCGGCAAACTGGATGGGGCGACACTTCTTTTCCGGGGGCATGATGCCGTCGCGGGATTTGTTCCGCCGTTATGACGATCATCTCCGGATCGAACGGCAGTGGACTTGGAACGGAAGTCACTACGAACGAACCGCCAACGCTTGGGCGGCCAACCTTGACGCCAACCGCAAACAGATCTTGCAACTGTTTGCTCAAACGTATGGCAAACGAGACGCGTTGAAATGGTTGATGCGTTGGAAAGTCTTCTTCCTCGCTTGTGCTGAACTGTTCGGAGCCCATGCGGGTGAGGAATGGTTTGTGGAACACTACCTATTCGAACCCACCCGCCGCCTCCACGGCGTCCGCTGATTGGTGGATTAAACGCTTCGGTCCTCCCCAATGCCGCCGTCTTGTACGGCGGATATTTACGTTTCTCGCTACATAACCCGCCCAAACACTGCGCTTCAATCTAATGCACCTTGCTTGCCAAGGTGATCTTTACGTTTCTCGCTACACAGGCACCACACAAAACTCGGTCCCCCCCAATGCCGCCGTCTTGTACGGCGGATACTTACGTTTCTCGCTAACAGCCGCCGACACGTTTGAGCGATCCTCCTGTGCCACGCTCCTTCCGACCTCATTCCGACGATTCCCACTTTGATCCCACCCCTCAGCAACGTACAATAAACCCATGAACACCGAGGCTCGATTGCAACGTTACCTCTCCGCCTGCGACCACGAAGACTCGTGGCTGGAGTGGTACGCAATGACCCCGCTCGAACGCTGGAACGAGTCGATGAAGATTTGGCAATTCTATCTTCAAATTGGAGGCTCGCTTGATCCCGAACCCGATCCACAAAGTCCTTTCGACGCTTTCATGCCACGGGGTAAAGCACCTGCTTATGGGGGGACAGGCTTGCGTGTTCTACGGCGCGGCCGAGTTTAGTCGCGACTGCGATATTGTCATTCTGGTCGAGGCGGAAAATCTTCAAAGACTTGAAGCCGTACTCGACGAGTTGCAAGCGGAGTGTATTGCCGTTCCACCAAAAGATTGGAGTCATCTTGAACGCGGTCATGCGATTCACTTCCGCTGTCAACATCCACAAGCATCTGGAATTCGCCTAGACGTCATGAGCAAACTTCGCGGATGCGATTCTTTCCCGGCTCTTTGGGAACGACGCACATCCGTACAAGACGCGGATGGCGTCGAATTCCACTTGCTAGGGATCGAAGACCTCGTCAAGGCAAAAAAGACTCAACGCGACAAGGACTGGCCGATGATTCGCAGACTCGTCGATGCCCATTATCTTGAATTTCAATCAGAGCCCAATGAAGATCGCATTCTGTTTTGGTTAAAAGAGTCACGAACCCCCGAAATACTGATCAAGCTCGGTGCCGAATATCCCGAGCTACTTCGGCAGGCATTAAAAACCCGCCCCCTCCTGGTCGAGACGATGTCCGCAAGTCGCAGCGCGCTGAGAAGCGAACTCGAAAAAGAACGCCTTGCCGAAATGGAGAACGATGCCCAATACTGGCGCCCACTGATCCGTGAACTGGAACCGATGCGACTCAACCGCCGCAAAAAATAGGGCAAAGAACAAACCGGCCACAGACGTGTTTGCGATACTTGTTTTCGAAACAACAATCGTTGCTCAATACCCAACCCTATCGCTTCCGCTTGACTTTGGCCTGTCGTGGTAGGCAGCCCTCTAACTCCGGAAGATTGGAAACCCCCATCCGCTGCCAAGCCTCGCAGAACAGCTCGCGAAGATAGGGATAATCGAGCAGTTCCAGCGAACGTGGCCCGGAAGCCCAAATCCGAATCCGCTCCGGCGACTCCTTCCAATGCATTTGCAGCGACTCGACCTCGAGCAGCCACATCGTCAGATGAATCCACTTGCCACTTTTCTCAAAGATCACGGGAGTCAATGCGGTCTCCAGCAGCCTTCCCCGCACGCCGGCCTCTTCGAGAGCCTCCGCCAGAGCCGATTCCTCCGCCCCCAGACCGGGACTCAAATGCCCCTTGGGGAATAGCCAACGCTTGGACTTCCGTCCGGAAACAAGGCAGAATTCCGGCTGCTCGTAAACGTGCCGAAATGGAATCACGCCGACTTGAGAAACATACTGCTGGGGCAAGCCCGACAGTTCCGCGACATCGCCTGCCAACTGTTTCCCCTTAAAAATTTTCGCATTTCGAATGGCAGGCTCTGATTGATGTTGCCGCAGGCTCTCGCCGACCAGCGGTTTTTCATCGAGAGTTTTGCCCGCCGGCGGCGTTCCCGAGCCACTCCCAGGAACGATGGGAACTTGTTCGGCAGACTCCGGCGAGCAACCGGGGACGGGCGGGTTTGGGTCGGCAAACGGTTGTTCTGCGAAGCGGTCCATCGTAGGCTCATAAAAGAAGCGATCCACCTTGATTCAATTGTTAAGATTATGCGTATCGCTCGGGAAATTCAAGGCGACCTGGGAAAAAACGGGGCGAATGGTAAACTTGAACGGTGTTTCTCGGGCAATGCTTCGTTGCGATTCGACGTTCTTCGGCTCGGTTGCTAGCAGGTTCTCGAAGCCACATCCGCTCGCGCAAACGCAGAACCCCGCGTATAAATGACATGTTTAGAATTTCAAAGGAAGTAGGACCAGCACCATGAAGTTTCCGCCGACTCTCAACGAGCTTTTAGTCGAGTTCGCCGACCTTCCCGATTGGGACGAGCGGTACGACTATCTGATTGATTTGGGTCGGCAGCTTCCGAGGATTCCTGACGAGTTGACGACCGATGAAAATCTGGTGCGGGGTTGCATGAGCACCGTCTGGCTGGTCTCGGACTACACCGAGACCCCTCATCGCCGGATGCACTTTCGCGCCGACAGCGACTCGCTGATCATCAAGGGTCTGCTGGTCGTGCTGTTAGCACTCTTCGACGATCGCAGCCCTGAAGAGATCGTGACCACAGACGAAACACAAACCCTTCGTCAATTCGGGCTCGATCAACACCTCAGCCCCCAACGCCGCAACGGCCTCTTCGCCATGGTCAAACGAATCAAACAACTGGCTATGGAACACGTAAAGACGTAGCCCAACCATCAAGTTTTCGCACGCGAAATCTCGTCCGATCCGTTTACTTCCCCCACAATCCCGCCCGGCTTGCCCGGCGGTTTGTTCGGCTTCATGCTAAAGAGGACGGCCGCGAGAAACGAAACCACCCTCAGCCCAGCCGGCGACTCGTTCATTTTGTTACCTCAGAAACCAAAACCACAAGTTTTTGCTACATTCCAGTCGGGCATCAAGTTTTTTCTATGGCACTTCTCGCCGGACTCCTTTTGACGTGCCAAGCGGGGACGATTTCACGGTGCCTGATGAATCGTCAAGTAACATACGGGAGTTGCCTGATCACTGGCCACGGACACCTGCTGATCGGAACTCAACCCGACTTGAGCGGCAAGTTCCAACATGGACTCCGAGGTGCGGTAATACATCCACCAATCCATGTAGCATTCCATAAAGCCGATATCGGGAATATCGGGAGTCAGGTTGGCGATGATCAAACGCCCGCCGGGACGCAGGCGTCCGAGCAGGGATTGCGTGAGCTTGCGAGCGAGTTTGTCGGAAAAGTAATCGTACAACCCCCCCGTATAGATCAAATCAAAATCGCCGATCTCCGTGGACTGCTTCATCAACTCCAGCACCGACATTTCGACCAATGCCAACTTCGGATCGGAACAGCGAGCGCGAACTGCAACGAGTGTCACGGGGTCGTGATCGAGCCCGACCAATTCAAAGGGAAGCGATCCCTGGAGGTCATCCATTTCCCGCAAATGCCCACACGCTACCGAAAGAACTCGAGCCTGCGGAGCATTTCGCAGTTCGAGAAGCTGTTGCGCGAAAAAATCGCGTCGAGCCCGCACCGCGCGAGGGGCCGAAGTATGAATCCCGTATCGGAAAATCGCCCTGGTGACCGGCTCGTCGATTTGGCCCTCAATATGAGGGTAATCGTAGATCATATCCAGAAGTTCCGCATCACCTGGATAACCACGCGGTTTATTGAATGATCGACCGATAAACGGGTCGGCGTGCAAGATCCTTCCAAGTTCGTGAGCTCGGCAAAACTCAACACAGCTTTCCCACTCAACTCTCTCCACGTTTGAACGAGTTTGGAGGAGGGTTCTGTTCACCTGAGCAAAGGCATTATGAACCACATCTTCAGAACTCCCCGGGGAAAAATGTCGGTTAAGGCATTCGTCCAAAACCTCACGGAGTTGGCGGTGCAAATTATGTGTTAGATTGTGTTTGCTCCGTTGCAACTTATCTACCCCTTGCCGCGCAATACAGGGCCCACAAACGCCATGCCCGAGGCCGAAAGACGTTGATTAAATTTGAAAGGTCGGCCATGACGACAACTTCGTTGAAAAAGGACATGAAGCCCCAACTGATAGGCGCTGGCCTGGCGCCTGGCATATTCACCCTCATTTCAGATCCCAGAAATGACCCGAACAACGTGTGATTAAAATTCATCATGACGCCCGCACCTCTGGGGAACGTTGGAAATTTAATGGCTCTGTCGTCGGAGTACCATCAAAAGCCAACCAGCAGTGACGTTCATAGTCATAAAGTTGACAAGTACGGAGGATGCGTCTCATCGTGCTTAACGAAAAATACTCGTTCACAATCTCGCCACCATATTCCTGAGACAATCGCTCCTGCTGGGGTGCCAAATGATAGATCGGAATTTGCACGTCAACATGATGCGCATTATGCTCCATCACATCTAGATACAGTTTGTTGATGGGAAATGGAAAATGAAAATGCACCGTGTTTTGGATATTCGCTCCGTAATAGCTCCATTCGCTTTTAGTCGCAAACCAATGCGTTTTGGGATGTGTGTGCTGCACTAAGACGACTAACCCGGCTTGAAGCATGAAAAACCAAGTCGGTAATACAAACGCTGGTATGAGGATTAATACGTTAGCAAACGCTACAATCTCACTCTCCATGATCCAATGACGCAACGCGATCGCGACAACAGATATTGTGCACACGTAAAAACACAGCAGCAAATACTCAAAGATACTCGCCGAACGATTTTTCGAAAGAAAATATCGCGTTTCTTTGGAGGGTCTTATGACGTAACGAATCCAAACTTCGACAAACCAATAGGAAGCAACGCCAAGCAGAGTCCGATAGTGTCGGTACAGAAACTTCTGAAACCAGGAAAGCGCGCTATACTCTTCAAGCGACAATGGTTGCCAAGTTGTGTCTTTGCCCTTGAGGCTGGTGAAACCATGATGATAGTAATTATGGACTACTTTCCAGCATTCATTCGGCATCAACGATGGCAAGAATGCAAATCTGGCAATCCATCGATCAAGTTTACGACTTGGACTGTATGTTCCATGACTTGCGTCATGTCCGATCACAAATAACATCCCAATTGCCAGTCCATTTGCCGCCACTGACAAAACTTGGACCCAGATCCAAGGAGAAACAGTTCCTAAAAAGCTTGCCAAATAGAACGCGAACACCACCGACAATAGCCCGAGCGCTTTGAAATAGGATTTCTTGTGGGCTGCGGGGTCGATGTGGGATTTAATGTCCCGCGCCGTTGGCAGATTTTTACGACGGTCACCCATGAGACAGCAGAATTCTTTGATCAATTGCTTAAAAGAAACAAACACTCCGACAAAAGACGTTTTCAATCTCCCGCCGAGCAAGGCACTCCGCCCCGATTGAGCTATGTCGCCAAAAAGCCATCGCACCCGACACGAAAAAGAAATTTTTTGGAAATGGGGGGGTAGCTCGAAACGGAAACATCACCCGGGCAAGCCGGGTGCATTGGGGGGAGCTGTGGTGAGTTTTTTTGGGTCTGGTATTGTTTTTCTCGGTTTTAGCTCGAATCGGAAAGTACACCCGGGCAAGCCGGGTGCATTGGGCCGCATCGCAGGCGAAATCCCGCAACGCCCCCCAAAATCCAGCCCGGCTCGCCCGGCGGTCCTTTCGGTTTCTGGCTAAAGTAGTGTCAGTTCAAACAAAATCCAACAGTGCCGTTCCCCAGGAGAGGCCGCCGCCGATCGAGAACATGACCACCCGCTGACCGCTCTCCAAGATTCCTTGCCGCCGGGCTTGGTCGAGAGCTATCGGGATGCTCGCCCCGCCGACGTTTCCCAATGACGTCAAGTTGACGAAAACCCGCTCCATCGAAATCTGCAACTTATCGGCTATCGCTTCGAGGATTCGCAAGTTCACTTGATGCGGAATGAACCAATCAATCTCGTCCCACTCAAATCCTTGCTCTTGCCGCAAACCCTGGAGACTCTCCACACTAATTTTCACCGCCATACGAAAGACCTCTCGACCCTGAATTCGGATCGCGTCAAGTGAGTTCGCATCGGTGGCAAACGGATTACAGGGCCGACCCGCCGAGGGAACTTCAATCAGTTCCGCACCCTCCCCTTGAGATGTTATCGATGAAGAAATCAAAATCCCTCCTGAACTCGGTCTTGAAGTCAAAACCACAGCCCCCGCCCCGTCGCCGAACAGGAAGCAACTTTCGCGGTCAGAAAAATCAACCAACCGGCTCAGCGCTTCGGCACCAATGACGAGGGCCGTTTGTGCCGCGCCAGACTCTAACCATAGTTTGGCCGTGTGGAGCGCGAACAAAAATCCCGCACATGCCGACGACAAATCAAAAGCCGGAATGGCTCGACACCCCAGGGCGGCTTGGACGACGGTGGCATTGGCCGGAGTGGTCCGATGCGGCGAGACCGTTGCACAGATGATGACGTCGATTTCTGCTGCTTCGAATCCCGAAGACTCCAATGCCGCCTGAGCTGCTTGGACACTGAGCGTTGCGGAATTCTCGTGTGCATCGCAAAAATATCGGGTCTCGATCCCACTGCGTTGCCGAATCCATTGGTCACTTGTATCCACGAGTTTGACAAATTCGTCATTCGGAACCCGAATCGAAGGAATCGCACTCCCCGTCCCAGCCACAGTGATCAGCGTCGGTTCGTCAAGTATGTCTCGATTCATGCGTGATCTTCAAAAGTTTTTGCGAATTCCTCAATGTCGCCAAATTGGGAAAATGGCCGACAGGATGGCGCCCCTCATGAGCAAGAAACCGAACGAACCGCCGGGCAAGCCGGGCGGGATTTTTCGGGGAGAGCGCGCGGGGCTCGGGCGTTTTAGCGAGAAACCGAAACAACCGCCGGGCAAGCCGGGCGGGATTGCAGCAAACCAAATGGAAATTTGGCCAGCGATTCGGGAGAATGCACCTGGCTTGCCCAGGTGATCCTTCCGATTCTAGCTACACCCCGGCAAAAGCCACCAGCCAACACCCAATGCACCTGGCTTGCACAGGTGATCCTTCCGCTTCAAGCTACTGAAAACTTCGCCTGCGATCTGGGCTAATGCACCCGGCTTGCCCGGGTGATTTTTCCGTTTCTCGCTAATCCCAGGCAAAACTCACCAACCCTTACCCTCCAGATCTTTCCCAACGTTTGACGTATGACGAAATTGCAGTTGATCGCAGATCTCCAAATGATCCAACGTAAGCGCTCGGCTGCCAAAGGCGACTGATGCCTGCCCGAATTGCATTCCCCTCGAATTGTTTCCATATCAAATCTTGCGCACAATTCATTAGCTGCGTTACGAGAGCAACCGGCGAGACGGTGGGATGCAAAGCCAACGCCACATGTACATGGTCGGGAACGAACGAAACTTTCTGAATAGCGGCCTTCATCTCAGGCTGCATTCCCCGCCAGGCTTCGGTCACCGCTGCCCCAGCATCCTTGGTAAAAACACCCTGCCTCCCTTGAGTGGCCAGAACGACATGATATCGAAGTCGCGTCGTCGCGTGATCGGTTGCCAATTGACGCTCGTCGTCATCATGTAATTCAAAAGTTCGGACGAATACAGGAGATAACGCGCGTCTATCGTACCCATGATGTACTGCCTGACGCTCAAGGTATGCCGAAACCTCGTGTTCCGTCGAATTGCCAGTCGTCACTGCGAAGTAACCACGCCCCAGCCATTTTTGTGGCCCTTCGTTTGGATCGACACTCGAGAATTCGGTGAGCCATTTACTTAAACGTCCTTTAATTTTACTGGCAGCGGAAGACACCGCGTCCTTGGTATTAAGGCTGGCCAACAATCGAACATTGATGGCATCTGTGGACAATTCCAAAATCCGAATGTCAAAAGGCGTCAATAGCTCAGAGAAGGTTTGTTGTTTTAGGGCATTGAGAGCTTCGACTTCACGTCGGCTGTACGTGCGAAAACGCAGATAAACTCGGTGGCACCAAGCTAGGGCAAGCTGGTCACTTGTGAAAGGTTCTATTCGCATCACATCAATTTCATCTTGTGCTTTTCCGGAATCAACTAGGCGGTGCGAACATTTTCGATGAATCGAAGTCAGATCGACAAGAAACCGGGCAAGCCGGGCGGGATTTTTTTGGGGGCGCGTGCGGGGCCGGGCCTTTTAGTGAGAAGCCGAATCAACCGCCGGGCGAGCCGGGCGGGATTTAACGATGGGGGCGCGGTCCCGGACTTGTTTTAGCAAGAAACCGAACGAACCGCCGGGCAAGCCGGGCGGGATTTGGGGGAGGGGTTGGGGCTCGGGCGTTTTAGCGAGAAACCGAAACAACCGCCGGGCAAGCCGGGCGGGATTGCAACTAACCTAATGGAAAATTGGTCAGCGATCCGGGAGTATGCACCCGGCTTGCCCGGGTTATTATTCCGCTTTCCGCTACAACCCGGCAAAACCCAAACCTAACCCCAACACTCCCGACTCCCCCCCAACCACACCCAATGCACCTGGCTTGCCCAGGTGATCTTTCCGTTTCCCGCTACTGGACGATGTGAAGCAAAAAGCCGAACGAACCGCCGGGCAAGCCGGGCGGGATTTTGTGGTGGGGTTCGGGGCCGTGGAGTTTTTGCCCGAAACCCAACAAAAGGCGGCGCTAGTCGAGCGGAATGTCGGAATATTGGCGATTCGGACTGGGGATTTTTGATGGAGACTAGTTGAGTCGAAACGGTGTTTTAGTATCATCGCAGGAAAGTTTTCAACTTCGTACGTCCATCTTTCCATAACAATCAAGCACACCAGCCATGACCGACAACACTCAATTTGAACGCTGGATCGACCAAGTTTGCGATCGGTTTGATCAACAATGCCAATCGAAAGACGCTTGCGAAAAACTTGATGCGGTCGATTTTTTGGATTCCTGCACCCAGCAACTTGACCCCACCGTGGCGGAGATTTCCCAACAGCGGCGAGAGGAAATTCTCGTCGAACTCTGGAGAATGCAACTGGAATGGTCAGCCAGACTCGGAGCCGATCTGTCGACCGCCAGCCTCAAAAGTCGCTACCCTCAACACGCCGCCCTACTTGAGCAGATCCAACGGACTCAAACCGGCTCCGCAGACAGTGGCCAATCCGCTTTGAGGCAAGGGCTGCGACACCTGTTCCGCTCGCCCGAACAAACGGCCGGTTCACGACTTGGTCCCTTTGAACTGATCGAACAACTCGGAGCCGGTGGCATGGGGACCGTCTGGCGTGCCCGTCAAACCGAACCAGTCCGCCGCGAAGTGGCCCTGAAACTCATCCGCGCTGGAATCGGTGATCGACAACTTGTCTCGCGGTTCCGCGCTGAGTGTCAGGCCTTGGCGGTCATGTCCCATCCCAACGTCTCTCAAATGCTGGATGCCGGTCGGACCGACGATGGTTTACCTTACTTGGTGATGGAACTGGTGGACGGACTCCCCATCACGCACAAGGCAGCACAGGCCAAACTCGACGTGCGTCAGCGGATCGAGTTATTCTTGCCCGTCTGCCAAGCGGTACAGCACGCCCACCAAAAAGGGATCATTCACCGCGACCTCAAACCGTCCAATATTCTGGTGGCCGATGAAGGAGGAAAGCTGGCCCCGAAGGTCATCGATTTCGGCTTGGTCAAAGCGACTGAGGCCCCAGGAGAAGACGCTACGGTTCATACTTTGGGTGGCCATTTTGTGGGAACCCCCGACTACATGAGCCCCGAACAAACCCGTGGTGGCGAAATCGACCTCGATACGCGTACCGATATCTATTCGTTGGGTGCGGTGTTGTATGAACTGCTGACCGGTGCTCGCCCTTTGGGAACGAAGCGGCTGGCAGAACTTCCGATCGATGCCGCGTTGAGTGCCATTCGCGATCAAGACCCGCAACTCCCCAGCCAGCGAGTCGAGTCATTGCGTCAGGACGAGCCAAGCGAGACTGCAAAACTTGCCGCGTTAACTCAACCTCGCGAATTGACGGGCGATCTGGACTGGATCGTGATGAAGGCCCTCGACAAGGACCGCAATCGCCGTTACGAATCGGCGGCTGGATTGGCGGCGGACTTGCAGCGGTTTCTGGACGGTCAAACGGTCGAGGCAGCTCCGCCGAGCCAATGGTATCGTTTGAAAAAGTTTGTGGGCCGTTACCGAATCCAAACGGCAGCGGCGGCTTTGGTGCTGTTATCTCTCGTGGCGGGAATCATTGGGACTTCTGCCGGATATCTTGAAGCGAATCGTCAAGCCGTAGCCCTGGCGACTCAACTGGAATTGACCGAAAGTGCCCGCGAGGCCGAACAGCAACAACGCCAACTCGCCGAGAAAAATCTGGGATTGGTTCGTAAAACCAATACGGTGCTCAATTCGGTGTTTGAAAACATGGACCCCAATGTTGGCTTCGAGTCGGTACCTCAACTTCGCGAAGTATTGGGCGAAAACGTCGAGCGGTTGGTCAGCGATCTGCGGTCCGAGACGCTATTCGACCCATTGGCGGCAGCGGAGCTGAAGAGCAACTTGGGGACAACCCTGTCCAGTCTCGGTCGAACGGACTCAGCAGTGCCTCTGTTGCGAGAAGCGATTGAGGCACGCACGATTGCGTTGGGCTCGGACGCCCCGGAAACCCTCGACAGCCGCTACGCTCTCGGCTCGGCTCTGCGGGGGCAAGGAAAATTCTCGGAGGCCGTTGAGGAGCTGCGAGCGACCTACCTTGCCAGAAAGGAGCAGTTGGGAGCGACAGCCGCCGACACCCTGCGGGCAGGGCAGGCTCTGGGAATGTCGCTGCATCTGGCAGGAGAAGTCCAGGAGGCGATCGCCCAACTGGATGAAGTTGTGGCCAATACGGACAAAAATGACGAGTCACTCGTGCGGCTGTATGTGACGATGATGAACAATTTGGCAGCGGCCTGTCGCGATGCCAGTGATTTCCCGCGAGCACGAACGATCCTTGAGGAAATTGAACCTTTGGGTCGAGACTTGCTGGGTCCGTTTGATCCGCTGGCGCTGAACGCCTCCAACAATCTGGGAACGCTGTACGATGATTTGGGGGAGCTTGAAAAGGCGGTCGTCCAACATGAATTTGCCCTCGAACGTCGCACGGAACTGCTGGGCCCCAGTCATCCAGAGACGTTGACCAGTGAAAGTAATTTAGGGACGACTCTGTTGCGAATGAAGAATTTCGAGCGAGCGATTCCGATCCTGGAACGGGCACTTAAAAAACGAGAGTTAGTGCTCGGCCCTGATCATCCTGATACTGCCGCTACACGCAACAACCTGATGGGAGCCTTTGCTGAAACAAAGCGGTTTACCGAGGCCATTCCGATTGCAGAGGAGGTTTGCGAATCCTTTGAACGGACACTGGGACGGACCCATCAGTCCTTTTTCGTCGCTCGAAATAATTTGGCTGCCGTGTTGCGGATGTCGGGGGAGCTGGAGAGGTCCTTCGAAATCTCTCTTGAAAATTATGACGAGATCAAAAACGCAATGGAACCCGACCATTTTTTGCGACTTTCCTTTCAGCATACGCTGGGAGCGGCGTATTTGCGAAAGGAAATGCCCGAGGAGGCGATTCCGCACTTGCTGGACTGTTTTGAACGGCGGGAAAAGTTGCTAAAAATAGATCACCCCGACACGGTCAGCACATTGTCGTTGTTGGCCGGGGCTTATTGTCAGGCTCAGCGCGTTGAAGAAGGGAGTCAGCGGATGCAGCAGTTCCTGGAGTTGCAACGTCCGCGGATGCCGGCCAACTCCCTGCCGCTGGCTAACATGCTGCAAAAAGTCGCCGGCGACTTAAGCAAGGCTCCGAATTATGAACTCGCTGGTCAACTGTTGGAAGAGGCTGTCGAGATTCGCAAAACCCTTGAGCCCTCTGCTTGGACGACTTTTGAAGCTGCCAGCCAACGAGGGATTTGCTATTTGCGGCAACTGCGACTTGATGAAGCCGAGCCGCTTCTCACCGAGTCATGGCGTGGCCTTCAAGACACCAAATCGTCGATCCCTGCATCTGCGCGACAATGCCTGGTCATAACGGTCAACGGTTTGATTGAACTGCACGAAACCCTGGGCAATTCCGCAGAGTCGGACAGTTATCGCCAACTAAAATCGGAGTTGGAAAATGAATTGGCTGATCTCGAGAACAATCGTTAATCAACTCTGGCCATCAGTCCTCGTGAGAAAATCTGGCGCCCCTGCGTTACATTCAAAGCACCTGTAATTTCATCCCGAATTCTCATCATCAAATTTGCAGCAGACTTAACGCAGCAACGTTCAATTTTATTTCTCATCTCAGCTACAGTCAGGAAGATCGTTCAAAATGCAAGAACCCGGCACGATAACGGCCGCTTTGATGGCCCTCAAAGAGCACGATGATCAAGCGATTGAACTATTGTGGCAACGCTTTTTTGAACGCTTGTGCGGATATGCCGAGAGTCGAATTTATCGTCGGCATCGGCGAATGATCGATCCCGATCAAATCGCGACGGATGCGTTCATGGCTTTGGTCGATGGGGTCCAGAACCATCGTTTCGAAAAGGTTCGCAATCGTGACGAGCTATGGCAGATGCTCACCCTGATTGCGGCTCGGAAAACCATCGTCGCGCACCGCCGCTTGGCTCGCCAAAAACGTGGCGGAGGTAATCTACGTGGGGACTCCGTGTTTCAAGGCTCTCGCCACATGAGTTTGCAAGATTTCGCAAGCGATGAAATCACCCCGGCTGTGATGGCCGAGCTTGAAGAACTCAGCGGTATTTTGCTCGATGAACTAAACGATGATTCCCTCCGACAGGTTGCCATTCTGCGAATGGCGGGACATTCAAACGGCGAAATCGCTCAAAAATTATCGGTCAGTGAACGAACTGTCGAACGCAAATTAAGAATGATTCGCAAGGTCTGGAACAAACTCTCCGATAGTGAAAACCTCGCGGATGAAAGTTGATTGCGTTGCTTTCGGCTGACCGAATTCGCGAGCAGAACCTCTCTGCAAAGGTTTGAACTATTTTTCAGTTACTGCTCGACTCGGATATTTCCTAAACCAATCGGGGATTTGGTTCTTGTTGGAAACGGGGTGGTAGGGAATCGAGTTCGAGCGGGGGTGGGGGGAGGAACGTTGACTGCTCGAGGACTTCGATCGCCAGGGCGCGGTAGTCTTCCGCTCCGTGTGAGTTGGGGGCGTATTGGAAAATTGATTTCCCATAACTCGGCGCTTCGGCCAAGCGGACGTTGCGGCGAATGCGGGTTTCGAAATTGACCACCTCCGACCAAGTCCCGTCCTTGGCCCGCTCGTTCTCAAAAAATCCCTCGATGTCACCGATCACTTCTTGTGCCAAGCGTGTCGAGCCCTCGTACATGCAAAAAATGACGCCCGTCAAAGCGAGGACCGGATTCAATCGCTTGGCAACGACTTCGATTGTTCGCAGCAATTTACTAAAACCATGCAAGGCCAAGAAATGCGGCTGCAGGGGCAGGAACACTTCGCCGGCCGTCGTCAGCGCATTGAGCGTCAGGATTCCTAACGACGGCGGACAATCGATGATCAAATAATCAAATTCCTCGGTGTCTTTCTCGAACAACTCACGCAGCAAGAACTCTCGCCCCACTTCGCCAGCAAGCTCCATTTCCGCCGCCGCGAGATCAATGTGCGACGGGATCACCGAAAGATTCTCTTCGATCTGATGCCGGGCGTCGGCCAAAGAGGCTTCGCCAATCAAGCACTGATAGATCGAGTTCTCGTTCTCGCCGAGTGCCAAGCCCAGATGCAACGACGAATGGGCCTGGGGATCGATGTCCAGCAGGCATACCTTCATGCCAGCTTCTGCCAACGCGGCACTGAGGTTGACAGCCGTGGTGGTTTTTCCCACACCACCTTTTTGATTGATGATCGCAATCCTTCGCATCGCTCGTCCTTTGTTGATGATCGCCAATGAAAAGCCGACATGCCCTCATCGGTATCCGGATTATAGCTGGGACCGAGGATTTCGCTCCAGATCATTTGCCCGCAAAACGCGAGTCTATGTCCCCTGAAAACCTTAATTGACGCTGGCGGGCCAGCGGTTGCGATACTCAAGCGGATACTTGCCCAACCAGCCCTATTGCCCCATTTCACCTCAAACACAACGAGGGCCCCAGACTGCAACTCGGCCCAGCATACAAAAACGAGGCAGCGTGCCTCAAGAAAAAAGTGCGGAAGAGAGGACTTGAACCTCCACGGCCTTGCGGCCACTAGAACCTGAATCTAGCGCGTCTGCCAATTCCGCCACATCCGCAGCGATGAGAATTTGAATCGGTGGCTTGAATGGCCCCGTTGAATTGACTCAACCACTATCGCAAAAGTTCGCCGTTTGTCCAGGGGCAAATGAATTTTGACGCGACAATCTTGATTTCACTTCCCGAAAAGCCCCTCAACGGGCAAATTCTTGTTCAGATGGCACGTGGCCTGTCAAAAATCTTAACCCGCAGCGTCAGCGAGGGAAAATTGGCGCTCCCTCGCTCACGCTTCGGGTTGCGATCTTCCCCCTAAAACATCTTCAACAGTGATTTTTGACAGGCCAAATGGCACGCCCTGTCGGTGATTGAACAGCCGGTTCTGATTTGCGACAATTCACGGATCGAGAGGGAGTGGATTTTGGTTTTATTTACCGATTGGACAAAGGGCATGAGTCGATCGCACAAGCTATGTGTAGGTCTGTGGGCGTTTTGGATTTTGGGGCTGGCAACAAGCTGGGCTCAGGACGATACCGACAAGGTTGATTTTGTTCGGGACATCAAACCGATTTTCGAAAGCAAATGCCTGCGCTGCCACGGTCCCGTGCAAGCCGACGGCTTTCGAATTGATTTGGCATCTGAGGCCCTTGAGCACATCACTGCTGGTGACGCCGAGGACAGTGATCTCTACAACTACCTCATCACCGACGACGAAGATGAACTGATGCCTCCCCCGTCGGAAAATGACCCCTTGACTCCCGATCAAATCGAGTTGGTCAAACGCTGGATCGATCAGGGTGCCGAGTGGCCAGAAGGGGTCACGATGCAAGAACCTGCGGACGAGTCTCCAGTGGAATCCGGCGACGGTGGTGTAGCGGCAGGGGACGAAGACCGACCCGCCCGCCCGGCGCGTAAAAAAGAAGATTTAACAATGGCCCAAAAAATTTGGAAGGCCATCGGGGCACTGCATCCCGCATCGGTGCATCTCCCTGTCGGGCTCCTCATGGCCGCAGGGCTGTTTGCATTGCTCGGTCTGACGGGGAACTTTGTGATGAGCGACACGGCCTACTATTGTCTGTGGCTGGGGGCGCTCACAGCGATTTTTGCCAGCGTCGTCGGTTGGTCGCAATCGATCAATTTAGGAGGCCCCACCGACTTGACAGCCTTGACGCAACCCGACACACGCCACTATTGGCATCGCATTGCGGGGGTGGGTGTCACGATCTTCGCATTGCTGTTGGCCCTGTACGCCGCCCGCGCTCGTTCGCTTGACCCGGACAACGGCACACTTTGGAAACTCGGCGCGATTGTTTTAGCCGTCGGCGTTAGCTATTGCGGCTACGAAGGTGGCAAGATCACCCACAAAAGCGGCCATTACAATTATCTCAACTCAGTCGTCAACGAAATCATGGGCTGGAACGGCGACAACAAAGTGAAAGAACCGGCTGCAAACGAGTCATCGGAAAAACCCAACGAAGAGAAAGAAAGCGAAGTGGGCAAAACTTCTGACGAAACCGAAGTCAACGAATCGGGGAATTCGGACAAACTAAAAGCCGACATCGCTGATTAAAACATGTTTTGTATTGCCGTGGCAAACGATCGGACGATACTAGAGATGTCCGTTGCCTTGGGCCAGAACGAAAAAGCCTATCGATAGCCCATACATTACTCTTCTCCGAGCAGTTGTTTGATTTCTCGAATCACTCGTTCGGTCCGCGTGCGGTTGCCCGTTGGTTGGGTTTCGAGTTGCCTGACGAGTTTTCGCAATTCTCCCGTCATCCTCACTCGAAGTTTTGTTCCGACCATCACCTCTTCGTCTCCCAATTCGCCTATTGCAGCCTGCCACATTTTCAATTCTTCATCGAGAATTTCTTCGAATTTTTCGTCCGATAGACCGGCGATGACTCTCGGCGATGTCAGGCGACTTGATGAAGCTCCCACAGCGTAGTGACACGCCATCGCCTTCAAACGCTGATTGGATGTTGTCGTGAAGACCTGCCTCCAACGGTCGTGCTCGAACATGCCGATAATCCGTGGCAACAACTGGACCATCTCTTCTCGATCAACAAACCGTTCAATCAAATCCTTTTTTGCCCGTTGTACCTGAAATGAATGAGTAAAGAATTGATCGATTTGTGATAAATAGGCCACCAAAACTTTGAACTCGAAATCAGCGTCCTTTGAGCGATAGGCTAGGTCGATAAACGCTTCTCCAAATTGTTCGGCGGCCGTCGTTTGTGTCGAACTTAACGTTTCTTCGGCCCGCTGACCTCCTTGCATTCGGACAATCTCTTCGGCTCGAACGCGAAATTTTTGGAAAGCCGTTTGCAACTCCAACAAAGCATCTTCCTTTTCCAGTTGGGAAACATCGGGCACCTCCAGGAGTTGCTCTAAATCGCGGTAGATCACCAACGGGATTTTGCCAACATCGCGTCGCTCGCCGGGCGAAATGATCACCGGCTCCCGTTCCAAGTTGCGTTGCTCACCGACGTACTGGCCGCTGATTCGGAAATGAACTCTCATTCCTGGAAAGGCTGGACTAAGAACGAATCTGCCCGTTTCATCCGAGTCCGCCGAGAATTTTGGTACAGGAGGGCCGGATAAATACCAGGGCGAAAAATTTACATCACTGACACCGTCCCCGGTCTCAACATCCACGAACTGCCCTTCGATTTCTGCCGCCGGAGCCAGAACCGCCAGTAACGACATTTGCGAATCCCCCTCTTCGGGCCACGGTAGCCTAATCACCGCATTGCTTTGATGATCCGAAGACCAAATCGCCAAAACCGGAATCCTGATGTCGTTTTCAGGATCATCTTCTTCACTTGGAGGCTCCAAAAACATCTCCGCAAACGCATCTTTCAGAACAATCTGCCCGTCATCATCTGCAAAGCCCGAATGCGACATCCCTACCCGTTGCCCCGAACTCAAACGAATTGCATATCGAGCTTTGGGAACCGGTCGGCCCTCTGTGTCTACCACATTGACGAAAACGCGAGTCGCCGGTTGCAGGCGAAACTCAACCTGAGTCGTCTCTGAACGCTTCGGCGAAATTTTTTGCGAGGGAGCAATGCCGCGAATGTCTTGGTTGAGATCAAATGAGACGGACCGATAACCCTCAACACGACCGATGATCCGCAGATGGGCGTCAGTTTCCGGAACATACATTTTGAACTCCCCGTTCTTGTCCGTTTTGACCCCCGCCACGGCTGCCCCCAGCTCTTGCAACTCTGCAGCCGACTCCGGATCGTAAAAAATTGGAACGTTCGGAACGGGTTGATCGGTTACCGCGTCGACAACTCGCCCGATCACTTCAACTCCACAAACCAATTCGACTCGCCGCTTCATTTGTCGAGCCCCCGTTTCAGGCTCCAAGTCGACGAAGGCGCCGATGTAACCGCTGTCTGGTTTGGGAACTAGCCAGAACCGCCACATTCCCGGCATCAAAGCGGGCAACGATACTCGATTGCCCCGCGTTTCGATTCTCTTAGCCCGATCAATGATCGGATAATTGGCCCTCAGTTGACCGCGCAGAGCCAAGTAGGCCGTTTCCAGTGGTACCGAGATTCCATCCTCGCTCGAAACCGCAAGCAACTCAAGCTGCGTGGCAGGTTGTAAGCGAATTGACGAACCATCAAAAAACAGTTGTGATATAATGGGGCACTCCAATGATGGGTCCTTGCCTGTATCGGCCACCAAACTTTTAGGCAGAAAACCATCCGTTTCAACCGCCAGCACAATCCAGCGATCCTTGGGTACATGCTGCAATTTAAATTGGCCTTGTCGATCGGTTAGCGTATCGATTCGAATAAACTCTCCCTTCAAAGGGCCTTCACAGTTTACAAACGGAAAATTGGTCGCCAGCAGTTGTCGGTTGTGTTCGTAGTTGAACCAAGCGATCAGAGAAACACGAGCCCCAGAAAGTGGGCGACCGTCTTCATCCAGGACTCCCCCGCTGAAAGAGACGCCGCGGTCCAGTTTTACCTCGACGTCACCTTGACCGTTCCACCAAGCCACAGCCGGAGCAAACCCATCGTGCAATGCCATTATTTGCGTCCAATCACCGAGAGGTTTCTTACTCAGCGGCAACCGAAATTTGCCTTCGCGATCGCTTTTCGACGTGGCGAGCTCACGATCGAACTCGGGGAATTGAAACCCATAGTACAAATACTCGTCAAAGTTCATTATTCTGTTCTGAATCCTCGCGGCAACCCGTGCACCACGCACTAGGCTTCCTTGCTCGTCAACAACTCGTCCCTCGACAACCGCAAAGCTCGCGTCATCCTGCGGTTCATTTTTTGAATCACCGCCGAGAATCCCGCCGCCCCCTTGTGCTGCCAACGTGTCGGCAATCATTGAATTGGCGGCGAGACCGAAAAACAAACACGTAAAGAGTTGCTGGAGTGCTCTGGACATGCGCTATCCCCGATCTTTTGTACGACGAAGTCGCCTTCGCAACTTGGGTGAGAATTGCCAATCAAACAAAAACGCGATTGGCATCTCTTTATAGATAGCGGAGTCACTGCGGAGATGCAAGCATTGACAGGCCAGAATTCGGCGAAATTACCGCTCGATCCGCTCGTAGCGGATCAGAAAGGTCTCGGTGTTTTCCGGAGATTCGAACTCGGTGATTTTTTCTTCGCTTCCCAAACGGTAACAGACAACGAGTTGACCGTCGTCGAATTTAAAAATGGTGGGAATACTGGAGTCTTGGCTCGGGCCTTCAGTTCCTAGAAACTCCATCCGCATGACTTCGTCAGACAAGTCCACTACGAGTTTCCCCTTGTCCTTGATCGAGCCGAAATCGAATTCATAAGTTTTGTTGGCACGAATCGTCAAGCGATTGTTTTTGATCCCCTCCGGCATCGGCTTGCCGGCGATCAATCCGCTGGTCGGCTTCCAGGTCCCCGCGAGCTCCTTCCAAATCGAGGCTTCATTACGAGGAATGGCAGGGACGGGTGCGACGGGTGTTAATGAAGTCACCGTTTGCTGAGACGACTCAGGTGGATTCGCGGCGGGAGGAGTTACGGGACGAAGGGGGTCTTGAGCGCTCGCAACGCTCGACCAAACCTCACCGAAACCAAACACCGTCATCACGATCGCCAAAGTAAGCAAGCGGTTGTTCATTGTTATATTCCTTGACGCAAATCGATTATTATTTTCATTTGGAATTTTGTTGGGGGCTGAGTGTAGGCGTAGTAAGTGTAGGGTGTGTGAAGCAAGTCGTTGTCAGTTGACATGTTGTGTCGGCAATCATTTTATTGTCAACAAACGCTAAACCTCCAAACCGGCGACTTGCGGAACACACCAGCTATTCTTGCCGACTCCATACACTCTACTCGATATTCGAACAACGAAAGCCTTGACAGCTTCCACCACACGGACCCTCGAATGCCGAGAGTCTAGTACAAATCGGCGGAAAGCTCCAAGGCCTTTTTTTGGGCGTCGGCTTTGGTGACGATCTCACCGTCAAGCTGCCCAGCTCGGACTTGCGTGATAATTTGGGCAAACGCCGGGCCGGGGCGTAACCCGAGTGCTTGCAGTTCCCCGCCATCAATCAACGGGGCGGGGTCTAACTTTTCGGCAGGCCATTTCAAACGCTCTTTGCAAAACGCAATCCCCACATGCTGGTGCCCCATCGCAGCCTCGGCCAACTGCAACGCCGCCCCCGCGTCAGGGTGAATCAAAAGCGGCTGAATCTGGCTCCACGGCAAATGACCGCCCCGCGTCAGGGTTACCCAGTTCGAATGAATCCAGGCAATCGAGGCCGTTTCGGCGTTCGAAAGTCGCCAACGCCCGGCCAATGGCCCGACACCGAGGGTCTTCAGCGTTTGATTAAACAGGATCGTCGCCGCCGTCTCGAATCGCGTCTCCGCCCCAAGTCCGTCCAGCCACTTCAATCGAGTTTGCCAATTCGCGCGGTTCTTTGTCTCTTGTCCGCCACCTTCAACAAGGTTTCCAAGCAGCTCCGTCTCAGCAAGCAACTCGACGGCCTTCCGTCGCGACGGGTGAATCAACATCCGTCGCATTTCCGCAGCAATCCGTTCGCCACTGACTAAACGAATATCCGCAGCATGAGCCCGCACCGCTTCGTGAGTCGATGAATCGAGAGCAAAATCGAATGTAGCCGTGAACCGCACCGCACGCAGCATCCGCAGTTTGTCTTCGGCGATCCGCTCGTGTGGATTGCCGATGGCACGGACGATTTTTTCCTCGATGTCCGCGCGACCATCAACGTAATCGTGATACTCGCCCGTCAAGGGATCATAAAAAATGCCGTTGATCGTGAAGTCTCTGCGCCGGGCATCTTGGCGAGCGTCAGAGTACTCGACGCGATCAGGACGCCGCCCGTCGCTGTATCCGAAGTCACGGCGAAAGGTGGCGATTTCGATGTGCCCTGCGGACTTGGGGCCGATCCGCGAAATGACCCCAAAGCTCGCTCCGATGGCAATGGTCCCTTTTCTGCCGAACACCTCACGGACTTGTTCGGGCCGGGCACTCGTCGCGACGTCGTAGTCCTTGGGTTGCTTCCCCATCAAACGGTCACGGACGCAACCTCCGGCAAACAACGCCTCAAATCCGGCGTCGCGCAATCGCTGTACAGTGTCGATGGCAAATTCTAAAGGGTTCACAAGTCGATTTTGATTGAAAACGAAATTCTTTAATAGGGTGCGGTGTTTCTTGGACAGGTTGCCAACCTGCCCTACCTTCCCTCCTCCACCAAGTGCCGCGCCATCCTAATCCGAAGTGGCACAAAAGTGCTAGCCGTATGTCAGGACTCCTTCCGCCATGATCCGGTTCGACCGGCAGGATCAGCGATTCATCGATGAAATTCGCTAGCGACCGAAAATGCAAGCATTTGTTCGAGGTTTTTCTGTTGTTTGGGGGAGAGAGTGGAAGCCAAAATCCGATGAAACCCGTATCGGTCGAGCCCTGTTTGCCAACTATCAGAGCCCGAACTCTAAAATTTAAACGCGATCACAGGAATCGCCACATCCTCTTCGAGAACGACATGACCGAACCACCTCAACCGCCGACAGCCCAATCAAACCAACTGGGACGGAAGCGTCCACCGATGCTGCGGGCTTTGGGGACTCAAGACCCTCCGGCGGAAATCGTTGTTGCAGGGCGAGTCTTTCGCTTCGTGGAAAACTACAAGCACGATACATGGGCGGCCACCTCACTCTACGTTGACGATTCAGGGCACAAGATCGTTTGCAAAATCAATCGATACGGATGGTTGTTCGGAATTCCCACAAGATGGCTGGGGCGCTGGCTGGCTCGACGCGAGCTCGGTTTCCTTGAGAGCCTTGCCGGAGTCACGGGCATCCCGAGGGCCTATCGTGTTGATTCGCTCGACGGCAAGTGTCTGACGACAGCGGCAGCGCATGATTTTGTGGAAGGGAAACCGTTAAGCCAACTCACTGAAGTTCCGCTCCAATTTTTTGAGCGGCTCCGCGAGTTACTAGGAGAACTCCATTCGCGCGGGATCGCTTACGTCGACTTGCACAAACACGAAAACATTCTGGTTGGCGACGATGGAAATCCGCACCTTGTCGATTTTCAAATCAGTTTTCGCAAACCACGAATCTTGGGCTGCGGCTGGTTGTTTCGCGTCATGGCCCAAAGCGATTTGTACCATTGGGACAAGATTCAGCGGCGATGGGGAAATCCCAACTGGGAACTCGTTCCGATCCAGCGACCGTGGTGGATTCGAGCTCATCGCATGATCGCCAACCCCTATCGCGTCTTTCGCCGCAGGCTATTGGTATGGCTCGGTGTCCGACGCGGCAAGGGAGAGGCTCGCACCGAAGTCGGCTGCGAAGTCGGACTGAGGCAAAGCAGCTAACTCTCCGGTTCCCAATTCCCCGGCATGCGACTTTGCAACGGCAGTTCTTGCGGCAGCGGGCGTCCGGACAGGTGCGAAGCGATTCGCAGCGCGTGATCGTGGCAGTTTTCTAAAAAAATCTTGTAGCTGCTCGATTGAGTCCCGGCGATCACCGTCCCCGCCACATAAACACCCGCAACATTCGTTTCCATGGTCACGGGATCGTAAACCGGATGCCGAGCCGCATCAGCCAGCTTAACGCCAACTCGCTCCAACAAAGTTTTGTCTTGTTCAAATCCGATTTGCACGACCACTTGGTCCGCAAGAATTTTGGTCGGCGGCTGATTCGGGTGCGCGACAGAACCCAGTTGCGCATAACCTGCCGCAAATTCGAGTGGCACCGTCCCCAGATAAGCCTGAATCTTACCGCTGGCCACAAGTCCATAAAACTCTGGATACAACCAGTATTTAATACTCTGACTGGGAAACTCTTCGCCGCGATAGGAAACCGCAACGCGCGCACCGGCATGGTGC
The DNA here is from genome assembly GCA_019636375.1 of Pirellulaceae bacterium. Lineage (GTDB taxonomy): Bacteria > Planctomycetota > Planctomycetia > Pirellulales > Pirellulaceae > BJ22. Next base: position 844,884 of record JAHBXS010000002.1, read on the forward strand.
AAACGCAACGCCCCTTCGACCGCGCTATTGCGCCCCCCCACAATCAAGACTCGCCGCGAGAAATAATTCACCGGTTCGCGGAGCCGATGTTCGACATGCGGCAAGTCCTCGCCGGGGACCCCGAGTCGGCAAGGGTGATCGGTCCCTCCCGTCGCCAACACCACTCCCCTGCTCTTCCAACGACAAATCTCCTCTCCGTGACGTGAAGTCACCAAGAATCCGTCTTCTTCACGAACGACACTTTCCACGCGTTGATAACAGTTGACATCCACTGCGAATTGTTGAGCGACATTACAGAGATAAGTCAGGTATTGCTCGCGAGTACATTTTGTTTGGTCGGGGGTTCGCAACGGGACACCGGCAATGGCAATCCGCTCGTTGCTGCTGAACCAACGAGTCTGGGGTGTCCAGCGATTCATTGTATTGCCGATGGGTCCCGCTTCGATAACGGTCGCGGTGAGCCCCGCTTGATGGCAAGCGATAGCCGTTTCCAAACCGATGGGCCCCGCTCCGACGATGACGACGTCTGAGCAACGCGGTTCTGAAGTGCTCATCTTGAGTCTCCGGAAGCAGGCTCTTCAGAAGCTGTCGCATGATCGACTTGAGGGGCAGAAAGCTCCTGGCCATCGCTTTCGTTTTCATTGATCTGCAACGGTGTCCCCAAGACAGGCAAGACCATAATTTTTCCATCACCCAAACGCCCGGTCCGTGCAGCGGTGGTAATCTTTTCAATCGCCGCCTCTACCAACTCGTCTTCCACAATTAACGAAATTTCAACCTTCGCCACAAACATCAAAGAAAATTCGTTGGTGCGGTACAAGTCGAGGTAATTTTTTTGTCGCCCGAACCCCTTGGCTTCGTGCGCCGTCAGTTCCACGTAAGGGAGTTCGGCGACGGCTCGAATCACCTGTTCGGCAATAAACGGTTTGACGATCGCGATGATCTGTTTCATAGAATCCCTCCGTTCAATTGGGCTTGCGTGCCGCCCAAGTCCAATGTCGATCACTTGTCGCCGCCACAGAGTCCGGTTGAAAACCGAGCCTCACAATGATGTCGCGAATTTCCGCCAGCGATAAGGCTGCATGGAGCGAATCTCGAAACAACTGCTGGGCCCGAGCAGATTCCTTGCCCGTATAGGTCTCAACAAACCCCTCCAATTCTTCGATAGTCGCCGGGCGCATCAAGTCTCTAAAGAACAACCCACCACCCGGTCGGCAAACTCGAACGGCCTCGCTCAAACACGACATCGGGTCAGGCAGATGATGCACGATACTATTTGAGATCACCCAATCGAACATGCCGGGGGAGTATGGCAATTTTTTCGCATCCACTTGAGCCAGTTGCACGTGCTGCGTCACTCCACCGATCTCCAAATTGTAACGCCCCAGTTCCAGCATATTGACCGACATATCGATCGCCATGATCCGGCAGGTTGGAATTCGCCGAGCGAGACGTACCGGAATCTGGGCCGTCCCGGTACCGACATCCAGCACATCACCACCAGCGAAACCCGCGACCACCAAATCATCAACGAACACGTCGTTCACTGCTGCGTGGTCCATCGAGTTGTACTCGTCGGCCTCTTCGTAAGTGTCCATGACTTCGGGTTCTAAGACTCGCTCGAGCATCACGTCAGCCTTTCGAATTCTTCATCGGAATTGATCGGGGGATTTTGTTTTTGGGTCAGCCCGCCAATGACGGCAAAGATCAGTGCCATGATTAGGTAGCTGGCCATCAGTTCGCAGACGACTCGCACGTTGCCTACCCCTTCGAGATTCCACAACAAAAACATTTTGTCACCCGGCAGGGGAGAATGAACCACCCCAAACGCCGTCAGGACTGCCGCCAGCACCAAATACAAAGCCCCGCGATAGAACTTGCGGTCGATCACCTCCGCCAAAGCCGCGCTCCATAAGAGGCTTGAGATAATAAAACCCCCGGCCAGAACCCCTAGGTACAGCAATAAATCCGAAAGTTGCTGGGGCATGTTCTCAAAGTTCATCACCCCTAAAAACTGGCCGAGATAAATCATGATCAGTTTCGCGAACGTCGGCAGGCAGGCCAGCGCCAGAGCCGCATAATGCCGACGCGGGGTCGCGTGAAAACTTTGGGCCGTAATTTCCAGTCCGATAAAAATCAGGATCGGCAACACCGCCGCTTCTGGAATCAAGATGAACATTAAACTGAAATAGCCCAGCACTCCCGCCAACCCCACGAACAACGCCGTCGCCAGCGTATACGCCGCGCGGCCCCCCATGAACTTGTAAGCCGGATGACCGATGAACGGAGTTGTTTGGATCACGCCCCCGCAAACACCAGCTAGGATCGTCGCCAATGCTTCGACGCCGATCACCGTTCGCGTCGAGTACGAGTCCCCCGCTGATGCGGCACTCTCTGTGCAGTCGATCCCGCCGATCACCGTTGCGATTGCAAACGGAATGATGTAGGGGAGATACTCGACGGCTGCGGAGAGACTTCCCAGCCACCGGAACTGAAACACCGTCAACCACTCCAGCGGCAACCAAATCATTTGCAACGACTCAGGAGGTCGCGCCAACAATTCGGTTCCCGTAGTAGAATCGATGAATCGCATCAAATGCCACAGCAACGTTCCGATGGCAACGGCCGCCAATGCTCCCGGCACGCGCAGCGGCAGTTTCCCCTTGCCAATCAAAGCCACAAGTACAATCGCCAGCGACGCGAAACCTGGGATCGGATTCGCCATGATCTTGGGGAGTTGCGTGAAGGCGATCAGACCCAGCGCAATCGCGGTTAACGAACCGAGCAACCCAGCGCGGGGAAACGACCGGCGAACCCAGCCCGAGAAAAACGACAACACGAGCTTGATCAGTCCCATGAACAGCATCGACCAGATGCCAATATGCCAGGCCGAAGTCGCCGCCAGCATTTGATCTCCGCCCGATGATTCAAGCGCCGACGAATAAGCCGGACCGAGGACAAAAAACGCCATCCCGATTGTGGAGGGCGTGTCGAGTCCCAAGGGCATCGCCGTCACATCGCTGCGGCGAGTTTTGCCAGCAAGATAAAATGCCAGCACAAAAAACATCAGATCGCCAAACAGGACTCCCAGAGCCGTTCCCGGGACCATGTAACGAATTGCAAATTCTACAGGGAACTGAAAGTACTCGTGGAGAATTGCTATCGCCAGGATGAGACCCGCAATATTGTCGAGCATCAGGCCAAAAAAGGCATTGATGTCCCCCAAAGCCGCCCATTTGTAAACACCTTTTTTCATCAAAATTCCTGGTTTGGCACACAGGTTGCATAATCCGTAAAATCGTTCGCGAGTCTAAGCCGCGAGCGACATGCTGTCAAATCGGGGAACCGTTTTTTCGGAAGTGACCAAAGGTGTCACAGCCCCTGACGAAGATAATCGTGTTGGGGAAAACAGCCCCATTTTTGCAGGTTTTTTCAATTTCAAGGAGGAAGCACAACGGCCACAAGAGTAAAAGGGGAGAAAAACGTTTCCCCCCAGCGAACTGCGGCTAAAATAGTGCGTATACAATCATGCAAGCGACAATTCACGATCTGGATTACAATCACGCTCGACAACTGAAAGCCATTGAGTCTGAAGTGACGGACGAACAACTGCTTCTGGAATATCGCCAGACGGGAGACCGAGAGGTCTTTGCCCAGTTGGTCTACCGGTACGAGCGCGAATTGTTTAATTACCTGCGACGCTATTTGGGTAACTCTGAAATGGCCGAGGACGTGTTCCAAGCGACCTTCATGCAGGTGCATCTCAAGTGCGAGCAGTTCAACGCTGAACGCCGATTCAGACCCTGGTTGTATTCGGTTGCGACCAACCAAGCCATTGATGCCCGCCGCCGCAACAAGCGACACATGATGTTGAGTTTGGATACGCCGCGGGAGCAAGAGCATGACGAGGTTGGCCAATTGGTTGATTTGTTAGAGTCGAGTGAACAAGGCCCTAGTGCTGGCTGCTTGGACGCCGAGCGACGCGAGATCATTCGCAACACGCTCGAGCAATTGCCCGAAAGCATGTTTGCGGTGGTCAACTTGGTGTATTACCAAGGGATGAAGTACCGCGAAGCAGCCGAAGTATTGGACATTCCCGTGGGGACCGTCAAAAGTCGTGTCCATGCGGCTATCACTCGACTTGGAGAAGTTTGGGACACCCTTCAAGTAGATTAAGATTACACCCGTGAAAGAGCCTTCAAAAGAAGACTTGTTAGGATTCATGCTCGGAGCACTGGACGCGGAAGAGCAGAAACAAGTTCAACAAGCGGTTGATCGCCAACCAGATTTAGAAAACGAACTACTGACGCTGAAGGGGACTTTGGCACCACTCGAGTTAATCGACCGCCCCGCCGGTCCTCCACCTGGGCTTGCGCGACGGACCTGCCAACTGATCGCGATGGCAACGCGGACTTTGGAAGATATTCCGTCTCGTACCAATTCCACAAGTCGCGACCTTGCTGCCTCGCGACCTGGGTCGTCACTTTTTGACGAAGTGCTCGCCACCGAAACTGCCACCGCACCGCCAACGAATTCGGCTCAATCGGCCGCTCCCCGACTTTCGCCGAAACGATCGACCGAACGCTGGTTGGCCCCCGCGATTTCTTTTTCCGACTTTGTCGTTGGCGTATTGGCGGTAACGGTCCTCAGTTCGCTTCTGTTCCCAGCGATTCTGTCGTCGCGGCACCAACAACGGGTCGCCCATTGCCAGCAAAACTTGGGAGACATCTACCAGGCATTTGCGACCTACTCCAACACCCATCAGCGGGACATGATCCCAATTCCGACTAGCGGTCCCCTGAGTGCAGCAGGTGTCTTCGCGCCATTTTTGAAAGATCAAGGCTTGGTCAACAGCAGTTCAACATTTGCTTGCCCTGGCCTGGGAGAAAACTTGACCTGCGAAATTCCATCGTGTGAACAAATCCTCAACACGCCGTGTGAAATCAAACGAAAAAAGTTCTGCGAGCGAATGTCTGGCGATTACGGTTTGTCTTTGGGTCACTTACAAGACGGACGTTACATGTCACCGCGTTTGACAACAACGGTGAATGCGGTACTTATTGCTGACGCCCCTGGGATCGACTCGCCGAATTACATGACGCGAAACCATGACGGTAAAGGCGCTAATTGTTTACTGCGTGACGGCAGCATTGTCTTTGTCGTCGGTGGCGTCTATGTCGAGGATTCGATCTATGTGAATGATCTCGGAGTTGTCGGTGCGGGTTTACACGAGGGGGATGCTGTTATCGCCGGATGCAACATCCCTTTTCCCAATTCCCAAACGGATATCGTCGAATAGCTGAAAGTCCAGAATCGAAGCGAAAACTCTAACTGATCTGCTTTTAGTTTTCATCAAATGTTATCTCGCCCAATGGGCTAGTTGACTGGCTTTTTTACGGTTGATTTTTGAGAGCCGGTAACTTGAATTCAAACGCTGACGCTTGGTCCCAATGAATCCGGCGCAATCGCCAGCGCTCACCGTTCCTGACCAAAGTGACAACGAATTGCTCAGTTAGGCCTCGCGAGTTTTTCCCCGAGGCGATCAACGACGCCGCTTGATCATTCTCAAAACCTGATTCTAGTTTCCATGTCGCGGGGTGAGTGTTCGCGTACAATCCGCGCTCGGCACTTTCCAAAAAATCAACCGGCCATTCGTCACAGATGTCTTGCAAGCCTTGTCGATCTCGATTGTTGAGCGACTGGCTATATTTTTCCAAAATCTGCAAAAACGCTTCCGCGTTTTCTGTAATCGGACGGCCGTTAACCGAATCGACAAAAACGGCTTGAGCCCCCCGATCGCGCAACAAACTCGCTATCTCCTCGTGACCGCGTTCTATTGCAGATTCCAATGGTGTGCGATTCCAATCGGTTTGCAGACCGTTGACGTCAGCTCCCGCATCGATCAACCAGCGAACTCGGTCAGAATTTCCTTGGTCGATCGCCGCAAGCAGTAACGGGCGACCAACTGAATCAGTTGTTTCCAGCGAGGCCCCGTGTCGCAGAAACACTTCCAATAACTCGACGGAAGTCAGGCGATGTAAGATCGATTGGCTTTGTTCGTCTCGCATTTCGAGATTCGCTCCTTGAGCCAATACCATATCGAGAGCCACAGAATCATTAGCCTCGATTGCATCGAGAGCTTGCCGAGCAAGTGCCGCTTCGCGGGCCTCTCGCAGTTCCTGGCTATTTTCACGTAACGTCAAAATTCCAAAGCTGCCCCCAATCCCAAACAAAAGCGAAATCAGGGCACCGACCAAACGCATATTGGCCAATGAATAGAGTGAATTCAATCCATCCTCGGCGTTACCTGGAATCGCCTGCAATCCGCCCAAGCCCCAATCGCCGACCAAACCATTTTTACTTCGGTCGTATTTACCGATCACGCAGACCGAATCGTTGACCGGAATGAATTGCTCAATCAAGTCACAACTCTTGAGTTGATTGGGTTGATTTAAAATCGAATCTGCCTCGGCAAATTTTAGATCCTCACGTAACTGGCCCTCACCATCAGATAGCAGAAGTTTGGCATGACTAAACATTTTCCCAACTTCCCATTTGCCAATTTCGGTAAATTGGGTCTCGTTGGCAAATTTTTGCACGCGACTGGCATGTTGCTGAATACTGAGCCGGTGTTCTGGATACTGATCAGGGATGGGAAACCCAATCACGCCAATATCCCCAACTCTCGTTTGCACTGCCCAAGGAACCATGGCGACTCCGCTCATGTAAACCATCCGTTGTCGCTCTGTGCGAGTGCCTTTGCTGCCTCGATATCGGACGGTTTCTGTGCGGCTCAACTCATACGAAAAAAGGACGCATTCGTGTTGTCCAAACGGCGTCTCAAGCGATTCGAGCAAACATTTAGCTGGGCCGATGGCCGCATACATTGCCCCATCGCGAGGCCAATCTCCCGCCAACGAGTGGCGGATCAAACTTGCTTGCCATCGGGCTTGCCAAGCGTTTCGCAACAAACCCCAGCTCGCTGCGATCAAGAATCCACCAATGCTCGCCCCCACGAGGGGTCCCGGCGGAGTAAACCGGCTTTGGAACAGAAAATAAAGGCCTACAGTGGCAAGTGCCCACACGATCAGAAATTCCAAACATCCTCGTGCAACTGCTTTCATTTCACTGACCCATAAGATTTTTAGAAACTCGCTACCGAGCGAGAGCGTCAACGAAGTACGCAACTGAGGCGGATCTGACTCAACGTTGCGATCAACCAAACGTGACAATTATTGTCGACCACAATCGACGCAATACAACAATCCCAGCCCAGAACAATAATATCCTTAATGGATGGGATGCCATGTGATTTGGATAAAAATTGGTGGAGTAATTTTATCCCTGTTGCTATTGTGAGCTACTGCGAGAAGGACTCGACGAACTTCTTGGCGTCGGCTTCCTTGTGTTCGTCGGCACGAGTCACGTAAGTCATCTGATAGAGTGTATCCCCAATTAGAATCAGGCGCGAGGTGATCCGGAGTCGAATCGCTGCATCGGTTTCGCCATGGGTGCATTCAAAGGTAAAATCGCGACCGGGGAATTTGCCGAACTCAATCTTTTTAGCCGAAATCAAATCACCTAAAGTTCGAGCGACCGCACCCTTGACCCCGCCATCCAGAACGTTGTCGGCCTTTAGGCCCTCGCCAGGTTTGCGCGGGACAATGTTGTAGGCAAAGACATAACTGGTGGTCGGCGTGACCTGGAGCACGTTCAGGTTTACCGTCGTGGTGGTACCCGCCACTGGACTCATGGTTCGCTGGCTCGCCACCGGTGTCCCCGGCATTCGGACTTTAGCTGCGGCACCTTCTGGGGCAACTTCCACCCAATCGTCAGTCGGGGTCTGCTCAACGGTCTTTTGACGCGCGGCGTCGACAGGTGGAGTGGATTCCTGTTCGTCTTGTTGTGCGAACCCGACAGAGAAAAGTCCGCAAAGCAATGCCAGTGGAAGAAACGAGCGAAGGAGGGATGTTGGCATTTCAAATCTCGGCATACAGGGATTTCGAATAAGCGGCTTGGGATCTGCGTTTAAGAAGACCGCATGCCACGCGACATTGGCAATCTCAGTCTTGAACCTCACCGCTCACACATTATACCGCAGCGGGCGCGAAAAAGAGCTATTCGACGCAAAATAAAGTTCGGCTTCCATCGCGAGGGTACTTCAACTTAGATTTTAGACCGCGCGCCGGCGGTAGAGTCCGCCGATTGCCAATCCCAACACCAACAACAGGCCTCCATGCGGTTCAGGGATACCTGTGCCGATAAAAAAGGTAATTGATGCACCTGTAACCGCATCCGTTACGATGTAGGTACCCTGTCGCATCGATAGGGATTCAAAGCTCTGATTGTTAAATCGCCATGATTGATTCGTAGTCCACAGCGTTCCGACGAGATCATCAGAGTTAATCCCCAAACCCGGAAGGACTTCTAGCAAGTCTACATCCAAAACATAGGTCGCGAACGACCGATTCCCGCCAATGATTTCAGCGTCCAGATCAGTGAGGTCCCATGGACCGCCAATCGTCCTCCACGCCGAAAAATTAGTGCCCGGATTGAATGCGAAGGACAGATTGATCACGGCAAAGTTGGTCCCCCCCATCACGTCATATTCGCCATTTTCTTCGATTCCAGTTCCTATCCAATCGAACGGCCCAACTGGAACTAAACCTGCCGTGTTGATCGTGCCCGATGAGGTCATCACCACGTGACCACCTATTTCTTGAAAATCAAAAATCAATTGGGCTTGGCTGGCGACTTGGGTGCTCCAGCAAATAGCCCCGGCCAAAAGGGCTGCCAACGTGCGATTGAACATAGGATTTTCTCGGGTGAACAGCGGTTGATTTGATCGAAAAAGGTTTGACGCTCACGAGAACCGACGAAAACTTTGACGTTTTCCGTTTCTAAAATTATTGGGCGTCTCGGCCATTCGAAGTCTATTTTCAAAATCGCCCGTTCGTCGAAGAAAAAAAACGCTGACAGCCATCATTTCGCCTGGACAAGCCTCGCTGAAATGCTGTCGTGCGGATCGTAGCGGTTCTTCGGATTATCGCCACTAGCGACTTGGTATATTGGTTCCCGACAATCATGTCGTTAGGATAGTTGTCTAATTGTTTTTGTGTTCGATCGCCGTCGATCCGCCAGTTTGTCCCCACAGCAATCGATTTTCCAACGAAAGGTCGCCATCGTGTCGAGTCCCAGTCGCAGCGGAGCATTTGAACAAGCGGTTGACGCGCGTGTGGAACAATTTTCCGAGAGTGTCAGTTTTGATTGGGTCCTCTATCGCCAAGATATTCGCGGCTCGATCGCTCATGCCGAAATGTTGGCCCGTCAAGCGATCATCACTGCGGACGAATGCCGACAAATTGTTGCCGGACTGACCGAGATTCTCTCTGAAATTAACAACGGGACATTCGTATTCGAGCAGCACCTCGAAGATGTTCACATGAATATCGAGCACGCCCTCATCGAACGCTTGGGTGACGTCGGACGAAAGTTGCACACGGCCCGCAGTCGTAATGATCAGGTCGCGACTGATTTAAGGTTGTGGGTTCGGGATGCGATCGACGAGTTGGACTTGCAGCTTCGCGAATTGCAGCGGGCCTTCGTTGATCGCTGCGAGCAAGACGCCGGCGTGGTCTTGCCAGCCTATACGCATATGCGGCGAGCCCAGCCGGTCCTGGCCGCTCATTACTGGTTGGCCTATTGCGAAAAGTTCGCCCGGGACCGCGAGCGCTTGGCCGATTGTCGGCAACGACTCAACATCAACAGCTTGGGAATTGCCGCCGTCGCTGGAACGACTCTCCCAATCGACCGTGAATTTACTGCCGAGCGGCTGGGGTTTAGCGGTATTGCGATGAACAGCTTGGATGTGTCGAGTGATCGAGATTTTTCACTTGAGTTTGTGTTTTGTCTGTCGGTGATTGGGCTGCACCTGAGTGGTTGGGCGGAGGAGTGGGTTCTGTGGTCGACAACCGAGTTTGATTTTATTGACTTGCCCCATGCGTTTTGCACCGGCTCGTCGATCATGCCGCAGAAGATCAACCCCGACGTGCTGGAGTTGACGCGAGGGAAATCAGCGCGGGTCATCGGGGCACTGCAGACGCTGCTGGTCTTGGTCAAGGGACTCCCTCTCGCCTACAACCGCGATCTGCAAGAGGACAAGCCCCCGCTGCTGGACGCCACCCGGACGATTGGCGAGTGCCTAAACGTGGCGATCCCGTTGGTTCGGGGGGCGACTTTGAAAACGGCCTCGATCGGCAGTCGCCTGGAGGAAGGGTTCCTCGACGCGACAACCCTTATGGAATCCCTGATAAAACTGGGGATTCCCCAGCGAACGGCCCATCATTTTGTGGGGGAATTAGTTCGAAAAGCCGCTGCGGCTGGTAAGAAATTATCCGATTTACCTTTCGAAGAATTTCAAAGAATCTCTCCCAATTTGGAGCATTCTGTTTATGATGGATTGGGAGTGGACGGTGCCATTGCAGCTTTCGTAAGCACCGGTTCGACGGCCCCCCATTTAGTCGCCGAACAGGTCGCCCTTTGGAAAGCCCGTTTGGAGTAATGGAAAAGGTCCCTTATCTTGAGCCACTTGATACAACCCCTACAAACGGCAGTTTCGGTTTAAACCTATTGCCTCAAGGAGAATAGGACGATTTGGAATCCATGAGACCGAGGAAGCATTTTTGGCAGAGATTATCGGCGTGCGCGGTGTTGGGGGCCTCGATGGCTCCATGGAGTTTGGCTGCGCAAGACAACCCGTTTGGCCCCGACGATCGACCGGCGTCGGTACGTCAAGCAATTGCCCAGGGATTCCCGGCAATCCCTGAATCGGCGACGATGGCAACAAGGTTGGTTCTGGAATCGATTCGGAACACCAACCCGACCACTCCGCAGGATTTGGCGACGGCTCTGCAAGCCACCATGGACATCGAAGCGTACGATCACGCGAAATACCTGCTGTCCCGACTCATCGACCAGCGTCTCGACTCGGCAGCCTTGTTTAAGCTCCGTCAAAATACTGGCTCGGATTTGTTTTTGAGGATCAACAATCTCGATGCAGTTCAGCCAGAAGGACAGCTCTTCGCTCGGGCGGTTTTCCAAGCCAGTCGAGCCGAGGCAATTTCTAGTGAGCGGCTCGACGGTTTGATCAAAAAACTGAGTGACCCGAGTCTTCAAGTGCGCAGCCAGGCCTTTCGAGATTTGTCTCGAACCGGGCAACCTGCGGCGGCCGCAATGCTGAACGTCTTCGCCGACTACGAGCGGCAAGAGGAGTTCTTGTCGGTTCGCGAGGGTCTCCGAATGGTCGGTGATGCTGCGATTGGACCCATGCTGGGAGCTTGCAAAGCGGGGCCTATGCAAGTCCGCTATGAAGCGCTGACGGCTCTCTCACGGATCAAAACCCCCGAAGCCTACGATGCCGCAGTAGCTGCCTATTACTCGCCGCAAACTCACAACCTCATTCGCGAAGGGATTGCCCTCGGACTTGAAGAAACTTACGGGCAAATCCCAGGAGAAGCAGAAGCCCTGAATCTCGTCTCCGAACGAGCCCACGCATTTGCGAAAGGCCGTCGTCGCACGGGTGACGACATTCGATTGGATTTGACCAACCCGTATGTGGTGGTTTGGCGATGGAATGAGCAGACCCGCCTCCTGGAATCGCGAAATGTGGCCCCCTCGACGGCTAGCCGGCTGATTGCGTTTGACCGGGCGGGAGACCTGTACCAGTGGAAGCCCGACCGCCCAGAGTATCGGCAATTTTATTTGCTCAGTTACCTAGACGCCGAAAAACGATTGGTCGGCCCGGAACAAAGCTTGAAGTTGGAGGGAATCTCGGAGGCTTTTCCAGGAATTGGGCCTGATGAAGTAGACCAAACCATTGCTAAAGCGGTCAACCTTGACATGATCCCAGCGGCTGCGGGGGGGTGTGATCTGCTGGCTCACTTGGCGACTCCAGAATGGCTCGTTTCCAGCAGTAACGCTCAATCGGGACTCTTGCGGGCCATCCAATCAGGGGACCGCCATTTGCAATTTGCAGCCTTTAGGACTTACGTCGAGCTGGACCCCCAAAAGGCATACTTTGGGAATAGCTACGTTGTTTCTTTTGCCGTCTATCTCTCCGGTTATGGCGATCGTCCCTCGGGACTGGTTGGTCACCCGCAGATTGAAGTCGCTCAAGACCTTGCGGTATCCATGAGCCCGGCTGGCATCGACGGACGGGCCGTGACCAACGGGCGAGATTTTCTCCGCGAGGCAACATCTGATGCCAATGTGCGTTATCTGTTCGTTTCCGAGAACATGACTCGCAGCGGATTCATCGAATTCGTTCAACAATTGCGATCCGACTGGCGGACAAAACGGATGCCGATCGGGATTTTAACATCTGCAAACGATCTTGCTCCGCTTCAACGAGTTGCCGACCGTGATCCGCTGACGATCGTTTTGCCAATCACACTTGACGCGCAACTGATCGCTTTACAAATTGAACGTCTGCGTGAGCTTGAACCCGTCTGGTTGCTGTCGAACACGACGGCCCAATTTCAAAGTGCGTATGCCGTCAATTGGCTCAAGCGAATCACGTCTGACCGTCAGACCTACCGCTTTTTTGAAATCAGCGGGCATTACGAGGCCCTGCAGGGACTATTGCAAAATCCCATGCATACGGCCGACGCGATTGAGATTCTGGGGAACATTGGGACTCCTCAAGCCCAGCGGCAATTGGTGGATTATGCCAGTCAAATTGTGGCACCGCTTGAGTATCGTCAACAAGCCGTTGCGGCCTTCGAAAAAGCGGTATCCGCTCGAGGCCTGCTGTTGACCACCGAGGATATTCGGCTTCAGTACACTCGCTTCGACGCCAGTTCGCGAGAGCCAGGCGAAAGCCAGCGGGTGCTCGGATCGTTGTTGGATTTCTTGGAAAATCGCGCCAAAACCAGCGGCATGGATCCACAACCCTGGTAGACGTGTCAATTCTCCCCAAGGTTCACCTGGGCTCGTGGCTTGAGCTAGGTGGCCGCTCACTCCGCAAACGAGCAGAGCATTGGACACGTGTCGGGCTCGTTTATGGAGAGAACGGCCGCTTACAACAAACGACCTATTCCAACGTCGCACAGAGTTGCGAACGACTGCGACTCTACTATTCGTGACGCAGGGCTTCGATGGGGTCCATTTTGGCGGCGCGGAAGGCGGGATAAATTCCGAAGACCACACCCACGATCACCGAGATACAAAAACCCAACGGAATAGAAAGCAGCACGATTTGTGGCTCAATTTCCTTGGCGATGTCGGGCAGACGTTCAAAAGTGATGGGAGCGAGTTGCTTGATGATCGCCAATGAAACTCTATAAACCAACGGGAATAATACACCGACCATAATTCCGGTTAACCCGCCGACCACTGAAAGCACCACCGTCTCGACCAAGAACTGCCGAATAATGTCGCGGCGTTTCCCTCCGAGAGCTCGGCGAATTCCGATCTCGCGAGTTCTTTCCGTTACGGTCGCCAACATGATGTTCATAATTCCAATCCCACCGACGACAAGTGAGATTGCGGCAACTAGCCCAAACGCCAACATCAACATCAGCTTGGTTGTACGAGCCTGCTCCAACAGTTCGTAAGGCACGACAATGGCAATATCTTGACGACCCGGATCACGGGCCATCAACGTCGCCTCGACAAGCTCCGCTGTTTTCGGAACATTGTTGACATCGTCCACGCGGATGGTGAGTTGGCTGAGTTCAAATTGCTTGGCGGAAAACGTCCCACTCGAACGCCGCATGATCAAATCACCCATCCGCCGTTGCATCGTGGTGATCGGGATATAGACGTCCTTGGAAAAGTCTTGGGCCGAAAGCGAACCGCCAATCGCCGCTGTGGCGGTCTTAGGTTTAAGAACGCCGACGATGCGATAATAGTCCTTGGCTTCCGGGAGATAAATTTCTTTGTTGATGGGGTCATCGCTGGGGAAAAGTATCGTCGAGAGGTTGGCCGCAATCACGCAAACGGAGGCCCCCGTTTCCACCTCACGGTGGGTCAGGAAATGCCCTCGATCAATTTGCAAGCGAGTAACCTCGGCATACTCGGGCGTACAACCCACCAACCGCCCGTCAATCGGTTTGACATTGGGATTGGCGGTGTTGACAAATTTGTCGGTAACCTCCCGTATCGGCAGCACATCCACAATGGTTGGAATGGTGCTGGCAAGGACCCGATGTTCAGAACGGAGCAAACCGAACGGGGTCACCATTCGCGAATTACCGCCTCCTGAATCCGGAGGCTCCACAGAGCGAACAATAATATTTTCGGCGCCTAACTCTTCGATTTGCTTTTGGGCCTTTTGGCTAATCCCCTCCCCTACAGCCAACAACCAAATTACACTGGCGACCCCAATCAAAATCCCTAACACCGTCAATGCAGATCGCATCGGATGCAAAAAAAGGCTTTTGACACCTAATCGCCAAGTACGCAGATTGAGCATGATTGTTAATGAGCCGTTGAAAAAAGAGGTTGCTGTTCTGGCTTGTCGGATACATCCTTCTTGAGGTTGAATGCACTCGACGGATAAACGTTGTTAGTGACCAGGGGAAGTGGCCATTTCCGGAATCGCCCCCCCCGCATGAGCCGCTTTGGCGATTACGTCCGGTGGAAATATTTTGCGATGTTCATTCTTGACATCCGATTGAATCAACCCATCCCGCAACCGGATCACTCGTTTGGCATGTTCGGCGACCTCATCCTCGTGAGTCACCATGATGATCGTTCGTCCCTCATCATTGAGACGTTGGAATAGAGCCAAAATTTCTTCTGTGGTTACCGAGTCCAAGTTCCCAGTCGCTTCGTCGGCCAAAATAAAATAGGGATCGTTGACAAGTGACCTCGCGATCGCGACCCGTTGCTGCTGCCCACCCGACAATTGTGTCGGACGGTGGTCCAATCGCTCGCCGAGCCCAACCATTGTGGCCAAAGCAATCGAACGTTGACGAGACTTCGCATTGATTTGATCCATGTAGTACAGCGGAACTTCGATGTTTTCAACCACCGTGAGTTGTTGGATCAGATTGTACGATTGAAACACAAATCCCAGACGCGAAGCGCGAATCTCTGAAAGTTGGTCGTCATCCATCTGGGCCACATCGTCTTCGCCCAGAAAATAAGAACCAGAGGTAGGTTTGTCCAGGCACCCCAAGAGATTCAGCAGTGTACTTTTACCTGAGCCCGACGGGCCCATAATCGCCACGTAATCTCCGGCAGGGACGTCAAAGGAAACGCCACGCA
The DNA here is from genome assembly GCA_019636375.1 of Pirellulaceae bacterium. Classification (GTDB taxonomy): domain Bacteria; phylum Planctomycetota; class Planctomycetia; order Pirellulales; family Pirellulaceae; genus BJ22. Next base: position 860,154 of record JAHBXS010000002.1, read on the forward strand.
GGGCGCGAACGGTCTCGCTTTTTAGAACATAATGTTTTTCGAGATCGCGGATTCGAACGGCCAGATTCATTAGTTTGAACCCCCACCGCCAGGAGGACCTCCACCTGGAGGACCACCGCCACTACCCATCCGAGCACGCATGGCTTCCATTGCCTTGCCCAATTCGTCGACGGTGATTTCCCCATTGTTGTCGAGATCAGGATTATCGATGAAACTGGCCATACGATTGTCGGCGGAATTCCATTCTGAAGTTTGTAGCTTTCCGTCACCGTTTGCATCTAGCCTTTCAAGAGTCCTATTCATGATGTCTTGAGGATTCATGCTGCGATTGCCTCCTTGACCACCCGCACCACCGCCGGGGCCTCCAGGACCTCCTCGCCCACCTTCTGGACCGCTTGGACGTGTTCCTCCGGGCTCTCCGGCACCGACCAATGCTTGGCTTGCACCTTCAGTTTTCTGATTTTGTAGGTTTTGTGCTTCTGCGGCAACGCCTTCTGGCAACTCAATGCGGCTCTCGCGAGCAACTTCGGGGAGGTCCATCAAATGTTTGTAGGCTCCGGGGTTCATGGCCATTTCTTCGCCGAGTTCAACTCCTTCTTTGATCCAGACATATTGAGAGTTGTTCGCTCCAATTTTAATTTCGCGAGTCTCCCATTTATTGTCCCCTTTTTTAACGAGACAAAAATGCTGATCTTGGACACCGTAGACACATTGCACCGGAACTTGGAGAGCCTCAGGCTGATAAAGAGACTGAATCGTCACAGAGGCATTCATCCCAGGCTTTAGCTCACTGGGGGGGCTTACAATCTTGACCAGAACGGCATACTTACGGACCGAGGTACTCATCCAACCGCTGCTTTCAGCATACTGATTGACCTTGGTCACAACTCCTTTAAGAATTTGATTATTCAGAGCGTCAACGCGAATCGTGGCAGGCATGCCGGGCCGAATCAGCGTGATGCTTTGCTCGTGGATGAGTGCCTTGACCTCCATTTTCTCAGGATTGGGGAGCCGCATCAGAACCTGATTTTCTCGAACCGACGCTCCTTCTTCGAGCACCCACTCGGTTCCACCTCGCGACGATTCTTTGCCGTAAACGACTTGACCCTCGACTCCTGGTGGAACGCGGACGGTGCAATTTTCAATTTGTTGGAGAATACCTTTGAGCTTGTCTTCTTCAACTCGCAACGCCTCGCGACCATTGTCCAAGCGAACTTTGGCTGCTTCGATTTCGCTGAGCAGGAGAACCATCTCTTTTTCGCGAGTAATATTTTCAAGGACTTCAAGCTTTTTCTCCGCAAGCTTAATTGAGTTCTCTGCTCGCTCTAAGTTTGTCTTAGCACGCTCTACCGCAAACTTGTCGGCTTCTAGACCTTGTTTGGTTTGAAAGCCTTTGTCGACCAATCGAGTTGTAAAGGTGAGTACCTCTTTGGCTTGCTCCAATTCTTGCAACGCACTTTGTTTGGAAGATTCGGCATCGAACAATTCGTTTTGAATCGTTTTTTGTTGTTGGACGAACAAACCTTCTTCGTATTCTTTCAGGGAAGCTTGGGCGGCCTTGAGTGCCGCATCGTTTTGAATCACCGTTGTTTGAGCATTAGCCACGCTGACTCGTTGCTGCTCCAATTCTTTTTCAAAACTGGTTGAGTCTAATCGGACCAAAAAATCTCCGGCCTTCACCTTCGTGCCTTCGGGCACCACTTGCAGCACATTGACGGTGCCGTTTCGCGCTTGGACTTGGCAACGAATTTCTATGTTTTCACTACTTTGAATTTCACCTTGGTCCAACACCTGCGAGACGAACTCACCTTTTGTGACCGAAGCAAATACCGTGGGAACATTGACAAGGCTATCCCCGCTCCCGTTCCACATGTAAACTGCTCCGCCGCCCAGCAGCAATACCGCCAAGACAGCGATCATCAAAACGGCAGCAGAAATCCCAGAACGCGGAAATGAAACGCGGTCCGATGGAGAAGTCCAAGTCTTCATTTTTCTAAATCTCAACACGTAAAATACTTTTTTAAAACCGACATTTGACGGCCAATATGGGGCTTTAACCGAGGTAGTCCAACGCTCGCAACTAAGAACTTAAACGAATTGCCCCGCGAACCAATTAAAAATAGCTACTTTGGCACCCCACAAACATCTATCGTCACGCAAACGAGATGCGACATCGGGAAAAGGCAAGACGCTGTTCCCACACCCTATTTTAACCCCTGGCTGGTCCAAAAGTTCCGGTTTTTCACCGTCTTTGGTACGCCGCAGCATCCGAAATTCCCCAATTAACCTGAAATCGGGAATACCTCGTTCAATAGAGGCCCCCAGGATCTGCCGAAAAGGCCATTTGCCGCATGGTTATGGTACCCGTCACTGATCTCGTGCTGAGCCGGTCAATTGGTCGCTGCGCAAAAAGGTAATTTTGTGCCTGAGTTTTGGCGTTTTGGAGAAAAAATGGATGCCTTCACTCAAATTTCAAATGCTCAAATCGTGGCGGCGATACTGGCGGGCGAATTCTGGTACCTTCCCGGTTTGGGTCAGCCTATTCCCAATGAGCCGCTGAATCACGCCCCCAATGCCTGGATTTGAGAAGAAAAGCGATTGAAGGAACTAAGGCTCCACTCCGATGCTAGGCCAACCCAAGAGCCTTCACAATACCGAGCGAAACGAGATTAAGTTCGCCTTAGTCTAATCCTCCGACCGATTCTCGGATACGCTTCTGAACGCTGTTCAATCGCTGTTCAAGTTCTTCAATCCGGTCCTGCATCGATTGCAGTTCGTCTTTTCGAGATTCGGCAAGCTCAGTGATGACTTGCAAATCATTCGAGAGGTTCTTTTGGTCCTCACGCAGCTTGAACAAGACATCCTCAAAACGATCTCGCTGTTCCTCCGAGAGCTTAAGGGTAGCTCGGGAATCGGCAATTGTTTTTTCAATTTCGGTCGCCGTTCGCACGTAGCTTTTCGACTGACGACGGTAGTCACTTACCATACCAGGAAAATCATAAAGTTGTCGCCGGTAGATCGTATCGATCACCTTGACCTTACCTTCTTCAAAGCGGGGAACTTGCGTTCCGTCCGCTCGTTGATAACCGTCGAATGCGTAGCGGTTCACCAGTACCTTTTGCCCGCGTTTAAAGTTAACCTCTTTTCCATAGTGCAGACTCCGGTCAATCGCCTCACCTTGCAAAGTGAACGGGCCATCGATGTTCAAATTGCCCGTCGAACTATCGACTCGGTAAGTCCGCGAGGCATTCGCCTCGAACTCAACAAGCACAAACTCTTCTTCCGGGACCGGCTGAAATGTTTTCTTAAACCGATTCTCTGCGTTCATTTCAACCCAGTTTCGAATCTCGCCAAAAGGTCGAAAATCAAAGGCAAATTGATCGATAAACGCTTCGTATGCCTCGCTGCTCGGGTCCATCCCCACGGAGTCTGCAGGGAAAATTTCTTCCGTCAACAATCGTCGGTAATCGGAAATCGAAAGGTCTTTAGAGAGGTCGGACATATCCTTGGCGAGATTGTTTGCAAGAATGAAGGTGTCATGTCGATCCCCTGGCATTTTCTCGTACAGCGTCCATCGTCCGGCACCTTGGAAGGCTTCTGCGTCAACGATAAACAATGGAGCCAATTCCAGACTGGTCGGTTGAGCGTTAACGACCGTCAACGAACCAAGAAATTCTGAGGGCACCGACTTGCCATCAAAATCATAGTCCAAGAAAGCGTACAGGACAGTCCCCTTAAGCGAAGAATTGTCGGAGGCAACATCTCCGCCTTCTTCGTTTTTGAATTTTAAGACTCGGTTGCCTGTCCCTGCGTCAACCTCGCCGCCACTCCAGACGCGGCCTCGACCAGTCGTCAACAATTTAAAATTCGACTCGATGCCGTAAAATGACTCCGCAGAGTAGGTCACCGATCGAGGATCGCCATAAAGTGTGCGTTCGGCCTCTTCTTTGAACTTAGCCAAGTCCACTTCTGATTTTTCAAGGTCCTTGAGAAGCTCCGATCGTTTTTTGAAAACCTTTGCTGCTCCGCCGACTGCCGCGACCCCAGCGAAGAAACTGAGAATCAGGAAGATGCTAAACGACCAGTGCCATTGTTTCCACGACATCACGACGAAAACAACGATCAATACAAACAACAATCCGGCAAATGCATAACCCATAATTAAGACAGCGCTCGCAATAAAAGCCAGGAATTGCCGTAGGACCACAAAATGCCCGCCCTGCACGGTCGCGGGGCGAGAACCCTATTAATGATAAATTGGGTAGTTTTAGGCGTCAAGTTTTTGATCGACCAAGCGGGCAAAACGGTTTGAGAGTTTTTCGGTCGTAGGGCTAGATTGAGCCCTTCCAGATATTTTCTTAAGTCAACATCCAAAAATCCCCGAAAATCAAAAAAGCCGAAAAAAAGGTTACGACCGCTGTAACCCCGTTATTCGGCCACTTGTGAAATCCGCGACATACTGGGCATTTTCCGCACCTTTTGCCCAAAAGTCCGTGTTTCGGGAGAGAAAAATTGACCCAAATCACTGGAAAACAGGCAGGCCTGGGCTGTTTGCTCTGCGCTTTGACACTACTCGTCGGTTCCCTCAGCGGGTGCCATCGCGGCTACTATCGCCGTATGGCGGACGCCGAGACAAAAAAACTTGTCGACGAAAAAAATAACGACCCCCGCTGGGCGATTCCGGACGGTGCTATCGATGTCGATCCGTACAGCCGGATGTTCGACCCTTTTTCACTGGATCACCCACCCCTTCCGCCAGACGATCCGACCTCCCATGAGCTGATGGAACGAGTCGATGGCCGACGGGGCTATCCCCATTGGCGGGCCAATGGGGAAACTCGCTATGTGGAAAATCCTGAATGGCTGGATTTCTTGCCAATGGACGCCCAAGGTCGATTAGTTCTCAACTTGGACACCTCCGTCGAGTTATCGCAAATCCACTCGGACAATTTACAACGTCAAAAGGAAGAACTTTACCTCTCGGCACTTGATGTCACGCTACAACGTTTCGGTTTCGATTCGCAACTGTTCGCTGGCTTCAATTCGTTCTACGGAACGACAGGACGATTCCGCGACGGAGGTTCAACAACGTTCTCCAATCAATTCGGTGCCAATGGCGGCGGAATTAATTATCGGAAACTTGGTATCACCGGAGCTAACTTTGCGGTCGGTCTTGCAAACACGATTCTGTGGAACTTCTCCGGACCGACAACCCAAACCGCAAATAGTCTGATCAACTTTTCGATCACACAACCGCTAATGCGGGGTGCCGGTCGGGCGCGCATCATGGAATCCTTGACACAAACCGAACGCGATTTGCTCGGCAACGTCCGGGCGATGGAGCGGTTCCGCCAAGGTTTCTATCTCGAAATTGTAGCGGGTAGAAATGCCGGCCCCGGTCCAAGTCGGGGCGGCAATTTCTTGGCCAATCCAACCGCCGCGACCATTGGTGTCGGTGGGTTTCTGGGTTTGCTGCAAAACCAACAACAAATTCGCTTTGCCGAACTCAATGTGTTGCAACAAAGCAACTCCCTGATCCGCCTCCGCGAACTTTTTAGTGCACAACAAATCGACTACTTGCAGTTGCAGCAGCAACAAATCTCCCTCTACCAGTCACAGCAAAACTTGCTCAATCAACGGGTAAATTACGAAAATGCGGTTGACCGGTTTAAGATTGCCCTGGGTCTCCCGCCAGACATAGAGGTCGTGATCGAAGACGACTCCCTCGCGCAGTTCACACTCATCAGCGACGAACTCCTTGGCCTACAAAACGATCTAAATGCCTTGCGACTCGATTATGGCGACTCTGCCGGGGGAGTGAATATTAAGTTACGGGAAATTCTGGACGATCTCGAAACCGCTAGACTTGTCGACCCGGAAAACTTGCCCACCTTGCAACTACCTGACACGATTCCAGACGATGTTCGCGCATTAGTCCCTTATATCGAACAAAGCCTTGAAAAAATTGCGGCAATCAAGAAAGATGTCGTCAACCAGATTCAGGATGATTTTGAAGTTCTCGAGCGCGTCAGCCCCAAACGGATTGAATACCTTCGTAAGCTGCGCAGCAAAATTGAGTCAGGAGAACTTCCCGCCGACATCGATGTATCTGCAATTTCCGATGATTCGATCGTCGAACTCAAAGCCTTAGAAGATCGTCTGGAATTGGTTCTGAAAGCCTTCGTTACAATCGAAGAACGTCTACGGATCGTTGCTGAAACAATCAATTCCGTCGATGAACTTCCCCGTCAGGCCAACCAACTACGAGCGTTCGAAGTTGTGATGGAGGACATCATCGCTGAGGTCGCCGCTCAACTGACGCAATTGAGCAACAATTTGACCGAACTGTCACTGATCCAAGTTCTCGCGCGGAGTAACTCCATCGAGCTAAAGGACGTTGACTTGCGTCCAGACGAGGCAACTGAAATCGCCCGCTGCTTCCGTTTGGATTGGATGAATGCTCGGGCAGGACTCGTTGATAGCTGGCGACAAATTCAGTTTGCCGCTAACGCCCTGGAATCCCAGTTCGATCTCGTCCTCGACGGCAGCATCGGCAATGTCGGGGACAATCCGTTCCGCGTGCGTTACGAAAACGGTTCGCTACGCGGCGGATTCCGATTTGACTCTCCGATTGTCCGGTTGGCCGAACGAAATCAGTATCGCCAAACCCTGATCAATTACCAAAGGGCTCGGCGACGTTTTTATCAATTTGAAGACGAAGTCAAACGCAATCTTCGCCAAGTCTTACGAACCATCGATCTTCAAAAAACTAGTTTCGAGCTACAAAAACTAAACCTGGAGCAGTCCATTTTAAACCTGGAGCAAGCCAACCTTGTGCTCGAGCAACCACCCCGTTTTCAAGCGGGTGGACTTCGCTCCCAAGGTCTCGGACCTACAACGGCACGAGACTTGAACACGGCGATCAATCAAGTTAATTCCGCGCAAATTGGCTTCCTAAACGCTTGGTTAACGTACGAGGTCCTGCGACTCAATCTCGATTACGATTTGGGGACGATCCAAGTCGACCCGACCGGTCGCTGGATCGACCCAGAAATCATCGACCGCGAAATTGGTTACCGCGTCGCCGCCATCATGGGACTCGACACCTCGTGTCTCGACATGAACTTGCCGTTTCGCGAAGGGCAACCAATGAACTCAGAGTCCGTCGCTCCAAGAGCACCCACAAACCCTCTATTGCCGACAGAACCCAGCTTCGAACCCGATCCTGAGATCGAGTTCCCCACTAGTTCACGCAGAAGCTCGCCGTCTGAAAATAGAGATTCTGGGTCGCTTCGCAATACACCAACAGGAACAATGCCCTCCTCGCGCACTCCAGGAACTCCCTCAAACTCAAACATTTTGGACAAGTCCGCCGAGACCCCGCGTTTCGGCAGCCTTCCCAGAAACCGCTAGCTGAACGACTCGGGATTAATCCGTTACCTGATGGTGATGAGCCCAACCGGAAATCTGTAAAGGTCCGACAGAAATGGGTGCAGTCACCTGTTGCCGGAACGGCCCTTCGGGAGCTTTGCACAACGGTACCCGACCCCATTTTTGCCCGCCTGCCGGATTTTCGTCTGCAGAGAACGACAAAAAATCGCTTGGACTTTGCAAATTCCCCACTTTCCCTTGACTCCCTCCTCTGAAATCCGCTATTTAAGGCTCGAGGTCCGCGCTAATTCTCGTTGCAGACCTGCGTTTCACCATAACCCTTATTGCGAAGCAATCCTCAGCAAGAAGCGAGCACTCTTTGCCGAATCAAGCCATCAAGTCGATCAACCATATCGACCTGCGTTGCGACAACGCGCGCAGAGCGGGCAGATCGGAAATTGTATTTCGATTGGGAATCTGGCTTGCGGTCACACTCGTAATTTTCTTAAACGGTTGTCGTCCCTTAAAAGACACAACCCGTGAGGCTTCGACGAATCCGCTTTTGAAAACTTTTCGGATGGCCCCCAACAATGTCGCGTTGGAAGTTGCAATCGCGGAATTTGATGCGGACGCACTCGATGACCTGCTCTCACAGATTGAGCCCTATCTTGACCGACAGCGAATTTCACTTGACCAGCGACGGCGATGGGATGACAACGGACTCCAGGTAGGGGCTTTTTCGTCACAAATCCCCGGTGTGCTACGAGATGCGTTGGAGACCCGCGAATTGACGTTGGCCGAACTCCAGGACATGGGACTTACGCCGACGGATAACGCAACGGCTCCCCTCACGCGCACGCCGGTCATCTTCCATCGACGGATGCAATTTAGAACCGACGAACCCAAACCAATTCCACTCTCCGAATACTATCCCAGGGCGGCTTGGGAGATCAAACTTCCTGAGGGTCGCTCACTTCGTTCTGATGATCAAGTTCGCGGCTGGATGATGACCTCGATAGAACTTGGCAAGGGCGGAACGGTCAATCTTCAATTGACACCTCGACTAACGCATGGGCACTTGGCAAAACGGGTCACCGTTTTCCAGCAGTCATTTGTCAATGAAGAATCCCAATCAGAGACCGATATTCATGAATTGATGATGCAGATCAATTTGTCTCCGGGAGAATCGATGTTGGTCTTTAGTCGCTCAGAAGCCGGCGAACTCGGCGATCTACTCCTCGGCTCCCAACAACGAGAACGAGACTCTCAGAACTCAGACTCACCCGCAAGGCCCACCGCCCGCCTCCTCTTCCTGCGTCTGATTCAAACCCAACACGACGACCTTTTTACCCCACCGCAATTCAAGTAACCCTTCGCTCGCTCACCCGGGATCGCGGATATCCTGCCCGTCATCGGCATCGCAAACATCCTGTCCGCGCAGATCTCCACACATCAACGTATTCTTATTTTCCCTCGGTGGAGGCGACTGCCCGTTTTTCCTTAATAGAATCAACCACCTGTCTGTGCGTGCCTTGTTGATTTTCGGAAAACGGGCCATAATCTGAGAATTACTGAAGCCTCATTTAATTGGAGTTGATTGTCATGCCTCTTGTCCCAATGCGGGTTGTTCTGGATCACGCCGCGGAAAACGGTTATGGAGTTGCGGCGTTTAATGTGAACAACATGGAGCAAATCCAGGCCATCATGGCGGCGGCCGAAGAAACGGACTCGCCGGTGATCATTCAAGCGTCACGCGGAGCCCGGAAATACTCGCAAGACAATTACTTGCGGCACCTGATGCTTGCCGCTGCCGAACTGTACCCGCACATCCCCATCGTCATGCATCTCGACCACGGCAACAGTGTGGAGACCTGCCTCAGCGCAATTGCCAACGGCTTCACGTCCGTGATGATGGACGGCTCCCTTCAAGAGGACGGCAAGACCCCGGCGGATTACGCCTACAACGTGGGCGTGACCAAACAGGTGGTCGATCTGGCCCACGCCAAGGGTGTTTCTGTTGAGGGGGAACTAGGCTGTCTGGGCTCGCTCGAATCAGGCGAAGGGGAACAGGAAGACGGCCACGGAGCTGTCGGCACCCTCTCCAAAGACCAACTCCTTACCGATCCCGCCGAAGCCGAACGGTTCGTCGCCGAAACGAATGTGGATGCTTTGGCCGTAGCGATTGGAACCAGCCACGGTGCCTACAAATTCAATAGAAAGCCCGATGGCGAAGTGCTTTCAATGACCACCATCGAGGAAATCCATCGCCGACTTCCGAATTGCCACTTGGTCATGCACGGCAGCAGTAGCGTCCCACAAGACCTGCAAGACATCATCAATCAGTTCGGCGGCCAACTGAAACAAACTTGGGGGGTCCCCGTCGAAGAAATTCAACGTGGAATCAAACATGGTGTGAGAAAAATCAACGTCGATACCGACAATCGGCTGGCGATCACCGGAGCGATTCGTAAGGTCTTTGCACAAACTCCTGAAAAATTCGACCCGCGTGACTACCTAAAACCCGCTCGCGAAGCCATGCAACAAGTCTGCCATGACCGGATGGTTGCGTTTGGCCAAGCTGGCCACGCATCAAATCTGCGCGAGCGACTGGGCTAGGCATCTTTATCAACGTTTCCCAATCGGCACGGTGATGACTGCTCCCGCTACATCAATGATCGACGAACGCGAACAACTGATCTTGGCTCCCTACGCCATGTTTAGTCGGGACTCGGCGGGTCGTCTTCATTCCGAACCGCCCCATCCCTACCGTGGGCCGTTTCAGCGAGATCGGGACCGCATCCTTCACAGCAGTGCCTACCGCCGGCTGAGTGGCAAGATGCAAGTGTTTACCGGCGAGATGGGGGACTACCATCGGACGCGACTGACACATACTCAGGAAGTCGCCACCGTAGCTCGGACCGTCGCGCGCGTATTGCGGCTCAATGAAGACCTTGTCGAGGCCCTGGCCTTGATGCACGACATCGGGCATCCACCGTATGGACATGCGGGCGAAGACGCATTGGACGAGTGTGCAAAAAATATTGGCGGTTTTTCGCATAATCGATTTGCGTTGACCATCGTCCAAGAACTGGAGATTCGCTACAACGGCTTTTCCGGCCTCAACTTGACGAAAGAGGTCTTGGCCGGGCAAACCTCTCGCATTGACAAATCCAAGGCCGGCCTGCATCGCCTGTTAGAAGTTCAACTCGTCGATGCCGCCGACAGTGCCACCTACGACGCGCACGACACAGACGATGCAATCAAACTCAATCTCGTGACACTCGGCGAGATGGAGTCAGTTGAGTTAATCGCTCGGTGCCTAAAAATCGTTCGCTCGGCTCACGCGAATTTAACGCCGGGTTTGCTGCGGAAGGCCACCGTACATCGTTTGATCGGGATGCAGGTGAATGACTTAGTTCTGAACAACATGCGGGAAATGGAGTTGCGGCAATTCGGCTCGGCCCACGAGGCGATGTCCAGCGATTTTGTGATCGGCCCCAGTCGAGAAATCGCCGAGTTGAAAGGAGAATTGGAAAAGTTCTTGTATCAACGGGTTTACCGGCACCCGCGTTTGGTTGAAGTTCGCCAAGCGGCCCAGGCTCGACTCAAGGCGATGTATGAGCGCTATTGCGAAAACCCAGATTTGATTCCCGTGCATTACCAACCGCGACTTCGACAGGTCGGTGTCGAGCAGATGGCGGTTGAATATCTGGCGGGAATGACCGACCATTTCTGCGAGGAAACGTATCAACGCTTATTTCTGCAACCGACTTAGGGTTTGGCGTCCCACAATTCGGGTTAACAAACGCACTCTTTGCGGTCAGCAGCCCCTCAATTGCGATGTTTAGTGGTGGTTTTGGCGATTCTGCCAACGCCCTGACCCTTGCCGACGGGTTGCCGGTCGTCGTACAATGGGGGCGAGGCATAACTTAATATTTCGGGTAACTTCCAAGGATTCTTGGGGGTTCGGGCTCGCGTTATATCGATGCGAGATGATTGATTTGGTCCCAGGCCCCGCTTTCCTGTTTTGGGGCGACGCCTTGCCAGTTTATCGGCCTGGGCAAGCTTTATTTGAATAGGACGACTTCCATGAACCTTTCCTTGTGGGCGCTCCGCGCTTTCTTTTTTCTGGTTGCTGTAGGACTGGCTTTCTCGGTGACATCGGGTCTGGGCCAAAAGGTTTCCTTTGGGACCTCTCTAGCCATTTATGCATTGTTTGTCGTTGGATCGATCTTGGCGATTGTCCTTGACGTTTTGATTAAACGCAAACGAATCGACCTGATCACCTCGGTTTACTTCGGCATTTTGGTTGGCCTGTTGCTGACTTATATTTTCAGTTTGGCTCTAACTCCAGCTTTTGAGAGTTACGCCATCATGGGAGGCGAGGGGTTGCCGCCGGAAGCCCTAAAGTCAATTGTGATTGCTTTTTTGGGGGTCATCATTTCATATATCTGCGTTAGTTTTTTGTGGCAGACTAAAGACGATTTTCGATTCATTATCCCCTACGTGGAATTCAGCAAGGATGTCAAGGGAGCCATGCCCTACATTCTCGATACGAGCGTCGTCATTGACGGACGGATTGCCGACATTGTCGAGACGGGGATTATTGAAAACCAATTGATTCTGCCCCGGTTCGCCTTGATGGAGCTTCAGGCAATCGCCGACAGCTCAGACAAATTACGGCGTTCGCGTGGGCGGCGAGGTCTAGACGTCCTTAACCGCTTGCGAAATAACGACAATGTTGATTTAAAAATCTATGATCGCGATCATCCCGAAATGAAGGGGCAACCGGTTGATCTGAAGCTGTTGACGCTGGCTAAACATCTGGGGGGTAAGGTCGTCACAGGAGACTTTAATCTCAACAAAGTCGCCAAGTTGCAGAATGTTCCTGTGATCAACCTCAACGAAGTCGCCAACTCGTTGAAACCCGTCTTTCTGCCCGGCGAACAAATGGTGGTCAAAGTCGTCAAGGCTGGCGAAGGCCCTCATCAGGGTGTCGGTTATCTGGATGATGGCACAATGATCGTCATCGAGGATGGCCGCCAACATATCGGTGCGCTTGTCAACATCATGGTGACCAGCATGTTGCAGACGAATGCCGGGCGAATGGTCTTCGGCAAGTTCGAGAGCGTTGCCTAGATTTTTTACTCCGCCGAACCGTTTCGAATTAGTGCTCAATGCGGTGTCGCACGGGGCTATTGCCACAAGCCCTCGCGGTGCTGCTGGGCAACAGTTTTATTACCCCAGCGAGAACTGGCTATCGCCGACCACCAGAGGTATCTGAACGTCGTAAAATATTTCGCTCGAATCGAGCGGATTTGTCGCTGCACAGCGTCTTCGACAAGTTCCGAAAATTGTCGACGATCCTGATCAGATCTCGCACGCTTGGTTTTAGCGAGATACCCCAGAGCCTCGGAGTGACGTCGGCGCAAGTCTTCGGGGCTGGTACTTGAAAAGCTTTGAGCATAAACCCCAACTGTTGGTGGGAGAGCGAAGGGATCAAGGCAACTTGCCGTTCGCAAGATCGATGCCCGTTCATCATCGAGACCTGAAATGAACTCAAAGCATTGCTTGCCCCGCTCTTCGTAGACGCAAAAAAAGCTGTCGGGTTGTGGACACTTCCAAACAACGACCAACTTCGGCATCAGCATTTCATATCGAAACGCAGCCAGGAACTCCATCTGGCGACTTTGAGCCCAGAGACTGTGTTTCTGATACAGCAATTCCGCCGCAGGTGACTCGCGCCGTCCGACTTGTTGCACGAGCGCTCGCCGAATTCGTTCAAGCCGCCTTGCAACCGCTTTTGCCGTTACCAGAAATACGAGTAACGCCCCGAAAGCGACAACTCCGCTTAAGATCGAGAACTGAATCAGCACTTAAAAGTCTCCGAACGACAATCGACGGCCCCAATAAATAACGATCTTGTACGAAATCGTTTGGTTGGGCCGCTGTTGTGGGCGGTTCCATATTCCCTTGCTATTCGATTTGCTACAATGGGGAACTAAATAATTTTGCGCGGGGGAAACTGGGGACATACACTGTGAACCATCCGGCAGGTCTCGTTTTTTACCAACAATATCAACATGACTCTTTTTTGGCCAATTGTTGCCATCATCGCTGGGCTCGCCGGATTGACTTTGGGCGGAGACTTTCTCGTTCGCGGCGCTGAACGATTGGCGTTTTTGTTCCGCATTTCGCCGTTAGTGGTTGGATTGACGGTGGTTGCCTTTGGCACGAGCGCCCCCGAAGCGGCTGTGACCGTGCAAGCCGCTTGGATTGGGAGCGAAATCGGTGTGGGGAACGTGGTAGGCAGCAATATTTTCAACATCTTGTTCATTCTCGGACTTTCGGCCACTTTAGTTCCACTGGTCGTCTCCAGCCAACTGATTCGTCGCGATGTTCCCTTGATGGTTGTCTGTTCGATTGCAGTTTACCTAGCCGTGCTCAATGGGACATGGGGGCGGACTGAGGGTGCTGTCGCGGTAGTCGTCTTATTGGCCTACACAATCTGGATTGTTCGCAGCGCGCGGCGTGAGACGATGCTGGAAACTGCCGCCAAAAATAACTCTGTCGATTCCCCCGATGGCCTGACGGAAAGTCGCAGCACTGGAATAGTCTTTGTCGATTTGGCGTATGTGGTTGGCGGGTTAGCGTTGCTAATTGTTGCGTCGAGAGTTTTGATCTGGGGCTCTGTCGAAGTTGCCCGGGCCTGGCAGATCAGTGAACTCGTGATTGGGCTGACAATCATCGCCGCCGGGACTTCGCTCCCCGAAGTCGTCACGTCGATTGTGGCCTCGCTGCGTGGGCAGCGTGATATCGCCGTAGGTAATATCGTTGGCAGCAATCTATTCAACCTCCTGTTCGTCATGGGATTGGCAGGAGTCGTGTCACCCAATCCGCTTTCGATTCCCGACAAGGCTTTGTGGTTTGACTTTCCCATCATGGTCGTGGTAGCGATTGCGTGCCTGCCGATTTTTTTTGATGGAAAAATAAATCGTTGGGAAGGGTTTCTGTTTTTGTTTTATTACGTCGCCTACGTGGTCTATATGATATTGAATGAATCGGGGAGCGGGTACTTGTCTCCGTTCACGAAGATGCTGTATTTCTTCGCAGTTCCGTTAACGTTACTGACTTTAGCGTTGTCAATTCGCAGCGCGATCTCTCGAAAACGAATCGCCCCATAACTTGAACCGGCGGCGGTCAAGTCTCAATGTTCGGCAAAGTCTACTCAGCTACTAAAACCCGCTGGAAAATGGCGTGTTTCGTAAAAAAATTCAAATCCGATTCAATTTTTAATTGCCTTTACGAGCGAATCGGGTAGAATGAAGTGCGGTTAAAGTTAAGTCCTTGATGTCATTCAAACGGAGGGGCAAAACCATGCAAGATCCACCTGGCTGTTGTGAATGAGGAATTCGGGCCAGAGCCCCAGGCTCTGCGAAATCCTCAATCAAGTCGTGAATGTTCTGCGTCTCATTAACCTTTTCAAAATTTCAGACAATTGACTCTTTTTGACCTCGCAAGCTCAGCTTGCGAGGTTTTTTTGTTCATTGTCCGAGCGTAGCAAAAGCCGCAAACAATTTCTGCCTCGGTAGAATGTTCATGGCATTTAAATGGCATTGGAGATGGAGAGCGCATTGAGCAGTGATCGACAACTCGGGAAAAATTATGATCGGGCGACGTGGTTTTACGATCTCAGCTCGGCACTTTTTTCTGCCGGCAAAATTCGAGCATCCAAAAAAGTCGCCGTCTCGCGTTTGGAGCCTGGCGAGCGAGTCTTGTTCTTGGGCGTCGGCTCGGGAGAGGATGCCGTGATGGCAGCCAACCGAGGGGCTCACGTCACTTGCATTGACCTTTCGCAAAAAATGTTAGAACTTTTGGAACGCCGCCTACAAGCGGTCGGCAAATCCGCCGAGCTAATCTGCGGAAATGCTTTTGATCATCAACCGACTGAGCTTTACGATGCCGTCGCCGCCAACTATTTCTTGAATATCTTTTATCGAGATGATATGGAACGGATGCTCGTCCATGCGGCAGGACTGGTGAAGCCCGGTGGGAAATTCTTGATCGCCGATGTCTCCCCTGCTCAGGGTAGTCTGCCCGCGCGGCTGTTCAACATCGTTTATCTCAAACTGGCCATGATCACGTTTTGGCTGTTGGGATTGGTGCCGCTGCATCGGAACTATGATTATTTGGAAGCATTTCCGCAGGCTCAATTGGTGGTCGAGCATATTCGTACGTTTCGTTTTCTTCGCTACGGACCAATTTTGTTTCGCACAATTGTGGCCAGACGACAGGGGGAACTAGCGGTCAATCAAGCGACCGCTGCGACTGATCCTCAAGCGTGACTAGCTTCGAAGGATTTGCTGAACAACCACCGCAGCCGCCGCAATTTTTTTTGGCGCCGGCTGACATACGGAACATTCCTACGAGAAACCAAACCACGTAGGCCGCCGCCACAGCAATGATCCCAAACGTCACCCAAGCCTGCCAGTCCAACATCGTTGTTCCCTCCGCTTAGCCGAACCATCGAGAGCTGATTTGGTAAACCGCCCAGGCCGCGACATAGGCCAGGGTCGTCATGTAGACAAACGTCACAACCGGCCACCGCCAACTGTTCGTTTCTCGCTTGATGACGGCGAGCGTCGAAGCACATTGGGCACACAGGGCGAAAAAGACCATCACACTGAGGGCCACAGGCAACGTAAAGAGCGGTGAGCCGTCGGGGCGTCGGGCGTTCGAAATTTTCTTTCGCAACGACTCGTTTTCTTCGTTGATTTCTCCACCTAAACCAAAGATGACTCCCATCGTCGAGACGACCACTTCGCGGGCCGGAAACGCGGCGATGACGGCACTGCCTATTCGCCAATCCCAGCCGAGTGGCTCGACGACTGGTTCAATCCACTTTCCGCATCTACCGAGGTAACTGTTGGAAAATCGGAGGGCTCCATATTCGTTCTGAAGCTCTGCAACTTCCTCTTCGATTTCTGCAATCGTCAGGGCCAGGCCCTCTCGTTCAGACGTATCCGTGACAGCCTCCAATTGAATTTGCAACTCGGCCATACGAATTTCTTGCTCCTCGATCGCAGTCGTCAAGGCTGCCGCTTGAGGGTTATCCGGTATTTCCTGTGGAAAATACCCGGCTGCCCAAACCAAGATCGTCACCGCCACGATCAGGGTCCCGGCCCCTTGAACGAAGGCCCAGGCACCTTCCCAGACCCTGCGCAGGACAAGTCCCCCTTGCGGCATCTTGTAATTGGGCAACTCCATGATGAACTCCGTTGACGATTCGCGAAGAATCAAACGGCGAATTACCCACACGACGACGATGGCCGCGATGACCCCGATCGAATACATTGCCAACATCGTCAAGCCTTGGAGTCCCAGCCAACCGCCGAGCAACCTTTCGTTGGGGACGAATGCCGAAATCATCAAAACGTATACTGGCAAACGCGCGCTGCAACTCATCAAGGGGGCGACTAGGATTGTGATCAAGCGTTCACGGGGGTCCCGAATGACTCGTGCCGCCATGACCCCAGGAATCGCGCAGGCAAACGAACTGAGCAGCGGAAACGTACTCGAGCCACTCAAGCCCAATCGAGACAGGAATTTATCTAGCAAATAAGAGGCCCGAGCGAGATACCCTGAGTCTTCCAAGAGTGCCAAGGCCAAAAATAAAAACATGATTTGCGGCAGGAAAACGAGGACCGCTCCCACTCCGGCGACGACACCATCTGTAAGTAATGATTGCAACATCCCCTCGGGAATCACCGCTGCTACCATCGCACCGCTCAGCGATTGAAACCAATCAATTGCCGTTGAGGCTGGTTCGGCCAAATAGAACACAAGTTGAAACATTGCCGTCAACACAACGACCGCAACCGCTAATCCCCAAACGGGGTGCGTCAACCAGTCGTCGAATCGTGCCGACCAAGCTCTTCGAGTCGGGGTGCGTTGATGCACCGCTTCTTCAACCAATTTCGAAATCCAATCATAGCGGGCTCGCGACTCGTGTTCTCCTATCGAAATCTGATCGCTGGAAAGGATACACTCCTTCTCCTTTGGCAAATTCTCTAGGAACGGTTGGTTGACAAAGCGTTCCAACCTATCGGTGACCGTGCCTTCACCATCGAACAACATTCTTGTGACAACAAACTGTTTCAACGAACAATCGTCAGGACAGACCGCTTTTAGGCGTTCCAGGCTCTTGCCAATCGCTGCGGGAAACGGATTGTGCGGGTTGACTGCTGTTGGCCGTTGCTGTGCCGCTCGCTGAATGGCCTGCTTAAGTGAATCCAAACCAACCCGGCGATGGGCCTGCACCGGCACGACATCCGCGCCCAATTCCGACGCCAATTTGTCGAGATTGATTTCCAAACCTCGACGCTGGGCAACGTCGGTCATATTGAGGGCTATCACCGTGGGAAGGCCCAAGTCCAATAACTGGCTGACCAAGAATAGATTGCGTTTCAAATTGCTGGCGTCCACGACACAGAGCAACACATCGGGGGGACGCTCGGCAATTTCACTCCCAAGTAAAAATTGCACGGCCACCATTTCGTCAGGTGAACGAGGACAAAGACTGTAAGTCCCTGGCAAATCCGTGAGCAGCAACTCGGCGTCGTCAGCCTTGACCCGCCCAACGCGTCGCTCGACAGTCACGCCAGGGTAATTGCCGGTCCGCTGGGTGGCTCCGGTCAGAGCGTTGAACAGAGTTGACTTCCCCGTATTAGGATTACCCAAGACGGCAACATTGATAACTTTGCTCGTAGAAGTAGACTCAGTCGCAGCCATCAACGTTTTGTTCGTTTCTCAAAAACGATCTTCGCCTAATCTTGGGGCTGAACATCTTTCTGACAATAACCCATGTTGGTAACGGCTTAGATGTTGGTTCCATTACTTGGGACAAACATAAATTTTGGTTTGACGATTGGGTCGCAAACAAAGCCGCGTTTGTTCGAGTTGCACGATGCAAGTCCGGCCTTGTCGCACCACTTCAATTTGAGCACCGCCACGCATCCCTAGGGCCGACAAGCGAGCGACCTCTTGATCGGAACCTGCTAAGGCTGAAATCGTGGCTCGGTCACCGGTTTTCAATTGTTCAAGAGATACGGAGGCAATCACTTGTTATTCTCATTCGCTTAGATACTAGGTTGCCGCAACCTTCCCGGCACCAAATCCACTATTGAGACTCAATCTCAAGAGCGCAAATTTTACCTAGATTGGCATGGCTTTGCAAGTCCAAGGACGCTAAGGTTGCACCTTTTTGGCATTCTACGGTTAATGGGTTAACAACGTTTTAGCCTTAAAAAACCAACAAATAGACGATTGAGAATCTCGAAATGGGTGAAAACGAAGTCAAAAACGAACGAATGTTTCTCGAAGGGCCTCGTTCGCGATGGAGCGAATTCTGGATGCTCCTTAAGGTCATGTGGGACTTTGTGCGAGGTTTTCGCAAACTTCACTTTGCCGGTCCTTGCGTCACTGTGTTCGGCTCGGCCCGTTTCAAGACCGACCATCCCAGTTACCATCAAGCCCGAGAAATCGGCGCGGCCCTGACGAAAATCGGCTTTACGGTGATGACTGGAGGTGGGCCTGGAATCATGGAGGCCGCCAATCGAGGTGCATTTGAGGCCGGCGGTCACTCAGTCGGCTGCAATATCGAGCTCCCGTTTGAGCAATCGGTCAACCCCTACGTTCACCGCTACGTGACGATGCGCTATTTCTTTGTCCGCAAGGTTCTGCTCGTCAAATACAGTTACGCCTTCGTGGTTTGTCCTGGCGGTTTCGGCACGATGGACGAGATGTTCGAGGCGTTGACTCTGATCCAAACAGGCAAAATCAAAAATTTTCCTGTGGTCGTCATGGGGACCGAATACTGGAAAGAAATGGTTGAATTCATGGACATAATGCTTGACGCCGGGACGATTAGCCCTGAAGATCAGGACATGTTGTTCGTAACGGACTCTATCGACGATGCCATGAAATTCATCCAAGAAAACTCCGTCGCGCGCTTTAATCTCAAGTCAACCAATCGTAAACCCAAATGGTGGCTTGGAGAAAAATAATTTTACTCCGACGGAATTCAAGCGAGATTTGGTTCATGTTAATTCGCTCACTATGTTTGCTTGTCGTTTTTCAATTTGCGTTTGTCGCGTCCTACGCCCAAGAACCGATTCAGCTACCGCCCGCCAGTCCCGAACTGGTCTCGATCTTCAATGGTGAAGACCTGACCGCTTGGGATGGGGACCCGCGTTTTTGGAGCGTTCGCGACGGAGTAATTCGCGGGGAGACGACCGAGGAAAATCGGTCCCCTGGCAATACCTTCCTTGTCTGGGAAGGAGGAAAGACGACCGATTTTGAACTCCGTCTTTCCTTCCGTTTAACGGCTTCTAACAATTCAGGCATTCAGTACCGCTCACAACGCTTGCCCGCCGACATTGCGAAACACGCATGGGTCGTCAAAGGCTATCAATTTGAAATTCGTAATGAGGTCGACTTCCCTAATGTATCGGGGTTTGTCTATGACGAAGGCGGAAAACGTGGGCGAATGTGCCTCACCGGTGAAATCGCTCGCTGGGATTCCGATGCCGGAAAACAAGTGACCGGTCAACTGATCGATCAAGAATCCTTCAAGGCCCTTTTTCAACTCGACGACTGGAACGATGCGGTGATTATTGCTCGGGGCAATCGGATGCAGCATTTTTTGAACAATCGACTCGTTGTTGACTTTACGGACAACGACCCCAACTTAGCCTTGCATGACGGCGTGTTAGCATTGCAGCTTCACGGCGGTGCTCCGATGTGGGTCGAATTCCGTGACATCCGCATCAAGAGCCTGAACGACGATTCGAAATAGGCCGATACAGCGGCCTCAAGTCGGGCAAAATTCAATCTCTAAAACTCAAATAGCGACAATAAATCGACTGTTGCCTCTTTGTCCCCCTTGGCTAACTCACTCGCGAACTGATCGACAGCGGTAACTGGAGAGATGGTATTTGTTGCTTGACCGGCCAGTGACAAAGGTTGCGAATCGTTGTCGGGCTGGAACATCGAGAAGGAATTTCCGCCGTTGTCCCCTTCACCGTCTTGGGCTCCCCCTTGGCCTCCCGACCCCATCATTCCGGCGGGAGGCATCCCTTGAGCCCCAACTCCAGCGATGTTAATCACAAAAGGATTCTCATTGCCATCATTGTTCACAAATCGAATCGTCCCAGTTCGTAGTCCATCTCCTTTGGGAGTGAACTGAACTGTAAACGTCGAGGTTGCTCCTCCGGCAATTGATGACGCCGGCATGGATAGTATGCGAAACTCGTTCGGGTTCGACGAGACCACGCGGGGACTTCCATTTAAAACCAACGACAAGTTGCCGTGGTTCTTGATCGTAAATGTTCTGGTTACCCCCGTCGCACCCACATTGGTCGTACCGAAATGGGTATGCTGCTCAAGCGATGGTTGGTTAGAAGAATGAATGATCGAGCGGTTGTTACCGAAGACTGCAACTTCGGGAGCTTGGCGAACTACCCCTTTCACGAAATCCAGCTTGCGGTTTTTAGTCCCCATTAAGACAGCAGGTAAAAACTGCGATTGGCCAAGCGAGCCTCCACTGGCCATGATGCTGTAACGGCCCTTGGGAAGCTGCAAACTGTAGCCCCCTGAAGATGTTGTCGTGGTCCGATAGGTCTGCCCACCGCCATCACGAATCGCAGTGATGGTAATCCCGCCCAGGCCTTCACCGGGCGTGTAAAATTTGTCCTTTGTTACTGTATCTTGATAGGCCACGCCCGTCAGGAAGGCGTGCCCGGCGCTATACGCAAAGTTCTGCGTCATCATCACGCCATTGTTGCCTTTGTATTTTCCTTGGACGACACCAACCCCGATCTCCATCAGGTTGTCATCCATCATGGCAACTCGATGCGCTCGCCCTGGATAATTTTTATCGACAAACAGTGCCTCTTGCAGGGATTTGGTGAACTCCAACAAATTGACCGTGCCGTTCGTTGAACGCACGGCAATATTTTCGTTCCAGCTACTCGGATTTTTGAATACGTAACCAGCGTCACTCATTCGCTTGCCAGGACTCGAACCATTGGCACCTGTATGAGAAAGTACGTTGTTGGCGAGCATCCACTGGGAGTGTTTTTGAGCCGCATCGGTAATAAACCGATTTAAAGCCAAGGGTTGTTTTTTGGCCGTCGAAATCGTCCCAGCAGGCAAGCCCTCGTTCAGGTTAACGCCCAATTGCTGCGCGTAGGTTGCCGGATTGGCACGAGCGAAATTGATCAACTCGATCACGTATTGATCGAAGTTGGTTGGATTGGCAGCGGCCAAAAGCTGGCGGGGCTCCAAGGCTTGATAAGTCAACTCGTCTGCGGGGCGGCGAAAACGTTGGTGCGACATCGGCGAAAACCTTTTCCGTCGTGATGTTAAGTGGCGGCAAAGGGGACTGGAGACTCTCCCCAATTGGAAGCGTAGCTTATTTATCGAAAAATGCCACTCGTTTTTTCTACCAAATGACTGCAAACCTCTGTTTTACTCCGCGAATCCCCAAAATTGACAGCCTTTTCGAGCACCAGACGGCATCATCGCCCGTTTCGCAGTTGCAGAAATCTTATGCCAGCGTTGCGAGTGCGTTCAAGGAATTCGTTTATAATGCGGGTTTTGCCTGACACCCGCTGGGCATACTGCGGTAGCCCAAGACTTCTCTTCTATAATTTTGAATTGTTACGATGGAATCAAGAAAGCGTATCTTTGCGAAGACGTTGATGATTTTATTGGAATGTCTGTTGGCATTTTCGGCCAGTCAAGCATTTGGGCAAGGCACGATTGACCGCGATGGTTCAGATTTTTTCGAGAGGCACATCCGCCCGGTCTTGATCGAACACTGCTACCAATGCCACTCAGCCGATTCCCCGGTCATTCAAGGCGGACTGCGACTCGACACTGCGGAAGCGATGCAAGCCGGGGGTGACTCGGGACCGCTATTTCAAGGCTCCAATGCCGACGAGAGCCTCCTGCTAAGCGTCCTGAACTGGGAGGACTTCGAAATGCCTCCCGCCGGAAAACTTCCGGACGAAACGATCCAACATTTTCGCCTCTGGATCGAAATGGGGGCTCCCGATCCGCGTTCGGAGAATTTGGCTCTCTCTGCTCAACCCACCCCAAAAGATTCTGACCAATCCAGCAACCACTGGGCCTTTTTACCTCCAACGAAAAATCCGCCTCCCGAACTTTCCACCACTCCATCCGACGACTGGCGGATTAGCAATCTTGATCGGTTTGTGTTGCAAACTTTGCAGCAGCGGGGAATTGAACCAGCGCCTCGCGCTGAGCCGCGCACTCTTTTAAGGCGACTTCATTTCGTCCTGACCGGCTTGCCTCCGACTGCCGATGAATACTCAGGTTTTGAGTCGGTGACTAACGACGAGCAGAAATTGATGCAGCTTTATGAGCAAACGGTGGATCGCTTGTTAGACTCTCCCGAGTTCGGTCAACGCTGGGGACGACACTGGTTGGATGTCGCGCGCTACGCCGACACCAAAGGCTACGTCTTCTTAGAGGATCGTAACTATCCCCACGCTTTCCGCTTCCGCGATTGGGTCATCGATTCGTTCAATGCCGATCTTCCCTACGATCAATTTGTATTGGCTCAATTGGCCGCCGATCACCTTGACGATCCGGCTTTCAAGCCAGCGATGGGATTTTTGACGTTAGGGCGTCGTTTCATCAATAACCCACATGACATCATTGATGATCGCATCGACGTCATGTCGCGCGGCTTGATGGGGCTCACCGTCTCTTGCGCTCGTTGCCACGACCACAAGTACGACCCGATCTCGATCCAGGAGTATTACTCGCTTTACGGAATCTTTGCCAGCGGACACGAGCTACCGCAGCCTAAACCGGAAGCCGAGACTCCGCCACCTGCTGAAAATGGCACGGTTGAAAGTAGTTCCGAATCGGAAGTCGCCGAAGCCTCAGGTGAAACCCAGGCTACTTCTGACGAACCGGTTGTTGCGGTGCCTGCACCACCCGATCCAGAAGACTACCTGATGCTTCGCGACTCAGACACCTTCCACCAGCCGGTTGTTTTTCTACGTGGCAATCCAGACCGACACGGAGAAACCGTGCCGCGACAGTTTTTGCAAATCGCCACCCTCGATCCAGTCCACCCCTACGAGGATCGCAGCGGACGGTTAGAAATGGCTCGCGCTATCGCCAACCCCCAAAATCCTCTCACCGCCCGCGTCTGGGTAAATCGAGTCTGGGGACACCTGATCGGCAGCGGCCTCGTGACGACCCCCAGCGATTTTGGAACACGCGGCGAACCGCCCACGCACCCCGAACTCCTTGATTGGTTGACTTGTCGGTTTATCGAAGAGGGCTGGTCGACCAAATGGTTGATCCGCGAAATTGTTCTCTCACGAACGTTCACGCAGTCCAGCGATGTTTCCTCCTCTGCGTTTGAGCTTGATCCCGAAAACCGTTGGCTCGGGAGGATGAATCGCCGCCGACTCGATTGGGAAACGATGCGGGACGCCCTCCTGCTGGCCGCCGGAGAACTGGATCGCTCGCTTGGCGGTCCCGCTGTGGATTTGACCCAAGAACCTTTCAGCCGTCGCCGAACCGTGTACGGATTTGTCGAACGTCAAAACCTACCGCCAATGTTTCGTACTTTTGATTTAGCCAACCCCGATACGCACACTCCTCAACGCCCCTACACGGTCGTCCCCCAGCAGGCCCTGTTTTTGATGAACAGTCCTTTCGCTCGCGATCAAGCGATCAAGTTAGCAAACCGCTCCGAGATCACCTCTGCTTCTTCCGATGCTGATAAAATCAATGCGTTGTACCGCGTCGTCTTCGGACGAGCGGCAACGGAATCCGAACTTGAGCGAACCACGAAGTTTCTGGAAGAACAGATTGCAGCCTTGAATCAAGAAAGTGCCGATCTCATCCAAGACTCATCGGCTGAACCTCACGAACCTGACGTCGATCCGCTAACGCCCTGGCAACAGTTGGCCCAAGTCTTATTGATGACCAACGAATTGATGTTCGTCGATTGAAAGGATGATCCAATGCAACCACACAATTTTCACTCGGAACATCTGACGCTCACGCGGCGACAATTGCTCGGTCGTTGCGGAATGGGTTTGGGGACGCTCGCCTTGGGTAGTCTTTTAGCAGACGGTTCCCCAGCAGATGGGCAAATTCTCCCTGCTGCTTCGCCGACCGACGGCCCCAACCCTTTGGCTCCCCGGCTCCCGCATTTTCCCGCCAAGGCCAAACGGGTGATTCATCTGTTTATGAACGGCGGACCATCGCAAGTCGACACTTTCGACCCCAAACCCGCCTTAGACAAATGGGCGGGCCAATCCCTCCCCATCGATAACCTGCCGACCGAGCGGAAAACCGGTGCCGCGTTTCCTTCGCCATTCAAGTTTCAGAAATACGGCCAAAGCGGCATCGAGGTCAGCGAACTGTTCGCCAAGACCGCCGAGTCGATCGACGACATCGCCATCATTCGCTCGATGCATGCCGATGTCCCCAACCATGAACCGTCGCTGATGCTGATGAATTGCGGCGACGCGCGTCAGATTCGCCCCAGCTTCGGGTCTTGGGTGACGTATGGGCTGGGAACTGAGAACCAAAATCTTCCGGCCTTCATCGCCATGTGCCCGGGCGGCTATCCAATCCAAGAATCACAGAATTGGCAAGCCGGATTTTTGCCAGGGATCTTTCAGGGGACCTACATCGACTCACAGCACACCTCCATCGAAAAACTGATTGCCCATATTCGCAATCCGCAATTGCCTCGCGACCAACAGCGTCGCCAACTTGAACTGCTCCGTGAACTTAACGAGCAACACCAACAAGCCCGCGCTCAAGACGCGGCGATGGAGGCCCGCATCCAGTCGTTCGAGTTGGCGTTTCGGATGCAACAAGAGGCCGCCGATGCATTTGATGTCAGCCAAGAACCGCAGCACATTCTCGATATGTACGGTCCGGGAGTTCAGGCTCGGCAAATTCTCATCGCGCGGCGACTCGTCGAACGGGGCGTTCGCTTTGTGCAGTTGTGGCACGGTCACGAGCAACCCTGGGACAGCCACGACGACTTGGAAATTCAACATCGGAAATTAGCGGGTGAATGCGACCAAGCGATCGGGGCTTTGTTAAAAGACTTAAAGCAGCGAGGTCTCTTAAAAGAGACCCTGGTGATCTGGGGGGGCGAATTCGGTCGTACTCCGGTCGTGGAGATGCCCCAAGAAGGAGCCAACGCCGGAAAAATCAACGGTCGCGATCACAACCATTACGGCTTCACAATGTGGCTCGCGGGGGGTGGCGTCAAAGGTGGTACGGTTCACGGAGCCACCGACGAGTTCGGCTTTAAGGCGGTCGAGGATCGCGTCCATGTTCACGACCTGCACGCGACCTTGCTGCATCTCCTAGGTTTCGATCATCAACATCTCACCTACCGCTACGCCGGCCGAGACTTCCGCCTCACCGACGTACACGGCAACGTAATCCATAACCTCATCGCTTAAACCCCGCCTCAATTTTCATAGTCAGAGTAGAGCGACCCAAAGTCGGAGACCAAATACAATTTTTTGGTTTGGCTCTCCGACGAATTTTTTAGACAGGATGACAGGATTTACAGGATTAGTTGTTTGTCAGTTTCCTTGCGATTTCAAATTGTCTTGTTGCCATTCCAAATTGTTTTGTTTTGAGTCGCTGTCACCCGACAGTCCGAACGTCTCGCAAACAAATCCTGTAAATCCTGTCTGGCCTTCCGAGTCTGCCAATGGATCAACTTTCCATTTTTCAAAAGGCTGACAAGATTACCGCATCTCGTGGCCACTTGATTAAGCGGCCTGTTTGGTGCTACGCTGGGGAAATTTTGTAAATTTCCCGTTTTTGGCTTTTCTTCCAGGAGTAGCTAGGGTGCCACGTCGCGACGATCTCAAAAAAATCCTGCTTATCGGCTCTGGCCCCATCGTTATCGGCCAAGCCTGCGAATTTGACTATTCTGGGACCCAGGCTTGTAAGGCCCTCCGCGAAGAAGGCTACGAGGTCGTCCTCGTCAACAGCAACCCGGCCACGATCATGACCGACCCAGCCACAGCGGAACGAACTTACATCGAGCCGCTGACCTGGCAAATCGTCGAAAAGATCATCGCCAAAGAACGTCCTGACGCCATCCTCCCTACGCTCGGCGGTCAAACGGCCCTCAATCTGGCCCTCGATCTCGACCATCACGGCGTGCTCGAAAAATACAACGTCGAAATGATTGGAGCCAAGGCCGATGTCATCGACAAAGCCGAAAACCGAAAACGCTTCCAACAGGCGATGGAAAAAATCGGGCTCTCCACCTGCCGAGGCCGGACGGTCAACACCGTCGAGGAGGCCCGCAAAGTCATGGAAGAAGTCGGCCTCCCCTGCATCGTCCGCCCCAGCTTCACGATGGGAGGTAGCGGTTCCGCCATCGCCTACAACCGCGACGAATTCGATCTGCTCGTGAAGCGCGGGCTGGACCTTTCGCCCACCACCGAGGTCTTGGTCGAAGAGTCGATCATCGGTTGGAAGGAATACGAAATGGAGGTCATGCGCGACCTCGACGACAACGTGGTGATTATCTGCTCTATCGAAAACTTCGACCCGATGGGGGTCCACACGGGTGACTCGATCACCGTCGCCCCTGCGCAAACGCTGACCGACAAAGAGTACCAACGCATGCGCGACGCCAGCATCGCCGTCATCCGCGAGATCGGCGTCGAGACAGGCGGTTCGAATATTCAGTTCGCTTGCGATCCGAAGTCTGACCGGATGATCGTGATCGAGATGAATCCGCGTGTTAGCCGCTCCAGTGCCTTGGCCTCCAAAGCGACCGGCTTTCCTATCGCCAAAATCGCCGCGAAATTGGCCGTTGGCTATCGCCTGTGGGAGCTTCCCAACGACATCACCCAAAAAACACTCGCCTGCTTCGAGCCGACGATTGATTACGTGGTGACGAAGATTCCTCGTTTCGCCTTTGAAAAATTCCCAGAAGCTGACCAGACGTTGATGACCCAGATGAAAAGCGTTGGCGAAACGATGGCCATCGGGCGTTCATTCAAAGAGTCATTCCAAAAAGCCCTCCGCGGCTTGGAAGTCGGCAGCTTTGGCTTCGGCTGCGACCCCAAAGACCTCTGGGGAACCGAGGCGCAACCCGACATCGATTCGATTCGTTCTAAACTCGCGATCCCTAACGCCGAGCGGGCTTGGTACATCCGTTATGCGATGAAGGCAGGGATGACCCACGAACAAATTCACACCCTCACGCATATCGACCCGTGGTTCTTGCATCAGTTGGGCGAAATCGTCGCGCTGGAAGAACAACTTCGCGCTATTCAAAACATGACCGACGCCAATTCCGAATTGCTCCGCCGCGCGAAACGGTTTGGCTTCTCCGACCGGCAACTTGGCACGATCTGGGGCGTTCCCGAAATCGAAGTCCGAAGACATCGTTTGTCGCTCGGCATTCGCGCGACCTTCAAGAGCGTCGATACGTGCGCCGCAGAGTTCGAGGCCCAGACCCCTTACTTCTACAGCACTTACGAAGACGAAGACGAAACTCCCGCGAAAAATTCCGAAACAAAACGCGTGATGATCCTCGGCGGCGGTCCCAACCGGATCGGCCAAGGGATCGAGTTCGATTATTGCTGTTGTCACGCTAGCTACGCTTTGCGTGAAATGGGGATCGAGTCGATCATGGTCAACTCAAACCCAGAGACAGTCAGCACTGACTACGACACCAGCGATATGCTGTTCTTCGAGCCGCTGACCGTTGAAGACGTCTTGAACATCTGTGACCGGGTCCAGCCCGATGGGGTGATCGTGCAATTCGGTGGCCAAACGCCGCTGAATCTCGCCAGGGCCCTTGCCAACAACGGTGTGAAGATCATCGGCACGAGCGTCGATACGATCGAAGCCGCCGAGGACCGCGAGAAATTCCAACAACTTCTCCACCAACTCGACCTTAAACAACCGGCCAACGGCATCGCCCGCTCGATGGACCAAGCCCGTAAAGTCGCCGAGGTGGTCGGATTCCCATCGTTGGTCCGCCCCAGCTTTGTTCTCGGTGGTCGCGCGATGGAGATTTGCTACGACCGCAGCCAGTTCGAGCGGTTTGTCGCCGAAGCTTTTTTAGTTTCCCAAGGGGCTCCGGTGCTCATCGACCGCTTCCTCGAAGACGCCATCGAAGTCGACGTCGATTGCATTTCCGATGGCAACCACGTGACGATTGCCGGAGTCATGGAACACATCGAAGAGGCCGGGGTCCATTCGGGCGATTCGGCTTGCTGCCTCCCGACTCATTCGCTCCCCAAGGAAACGGTGGATGAAATTCGCGCCGCGACGATTGCGATGGCGAGACGATTGAAAGTCGTCGGCTTGATGAATGTTCAGTTCGCCGTGAAAAAAGAAGACGGGCACTTCAACGTTTATGTACTCGAAGTCAATCCGCGTGCCAGTCGTACGGTGCCGTTTGTCGCCAAGGCCACAGGGGTTCCCGTCGCCGCGATTGCTGCGAAAGTGATGGCCGGAATGAGCCTCGTTGAACTTGATGCCATGAACGAAGTCATCCCCACTTCCTACTCGGTCAAGGAAAGTGTCTTTCCCTTCCGAAAATTTGTCGGCGTCGACATCGTCCTCGGTCCGGAAATGCGAAGTACGGGCGAGGTCATGGGAATCAGCCATTCCTTCCCGCTCGCGTTTGCCAAGAGCCAGCTTGCGGCAGGAACTGTGTTCCCCAGCGAAGGGCGGATTTTTATTAGCCTTTCCGAGCGGCATAAGGACTTCGCGTGTGGACTTGCCCGCCGTTTGGTCGCTTTGGGCTTCTCGATCATCGCCACCGAAGGGACCGCCAAACGCCTCGAACAGGCCGGCATTCCCGTGGAGCGGGTCAAGAAAATCATTGAGGGGCATCCGAACTTGATCGATCACTTGAAGAACGAATCGGTCGCCATGATTTTGAACACCCCCAGTGGCAAGGGTGCCCGCACCGACGAAGGCCGCATCCGCGCCACCGCCGTCCAGCACGGGGTCCCCTGCATCACCACCGCCCAAGCCGCCGAAGCCGCCGTCGCCGCCATGGAGGCTCTCCGCCACGAGGACCTCGATGTGCAATCACTCCAAGACCGCTTCGCCACCCTGGTGACATCGCGGTAGGGTCCAGACAAATCTCAAAACCCAGATGATGCAAAAGGATATGACTTGAAAACGGCTCTCTTCTTGATGGGCTCTGATATACTGGATTTAGCAAATCCTAATACCGTCGTAAAATCACGCGTGAGCCCTGATGAACTACGAGCCCGATCCTTCGGACTTATTGAAATCGAAGGCCAACTTCGACCTTGCCCCCGCTCGCTTTCGCTGCGAACTGGGACTTCCGGAAGGTGACGCCGAGGACTTACGTGAAGCGGCCAAGGCGGTCCGACAGGAGTACCGCAAGTGTCGCAAATGGGAACAGCTTCAATGCGATCGTGTGGATGTCATCGCCGAACGGGGACGAGGCACCGTCTGCGTTATTCACGTTGGCAAGAAAATCGAATTCGATTGGACCTGGGAAGGCGCCGTCGCTTTTCTGCCGGTGACCGTCAAGCCGGACGAGACGCTTTCCACGTTCGATCTGGAGCACGAAAATTTTGGGAATGAAAACGCCTGGCAAGGCGAGGTGCTCTGGGTCGACGAACTAAATGGTTGCTTGTTCGTTAGCATTGAGGACCCGGAGGCATTTCCGACAAAGGGTACTTTTCTAGTCAAACCCTTCGAGTTTTTAGCCGTCCTGGACGCGGTGTATCACGACGAGCAATTCGAAACGGCCCAACGAGACCTTCCAAAACGTTTGGCTGCCGCATCGGGAGGAGTTCACCCTCGAACTGCCTCGCGACCGCGCGGAGGGCTGAGCCAGCTTGATGACTGGTGGCAACACTCTTGGAGTGCCCTGTGGGGCCCGCCTGGAACGGGCAAGACTTGGACGACAGGCCAGCAAGTCGCCGCCGCCTTGGCTGATCCCAGTGAACGCATCCTCATTGTATCGACTACCAATCGAGCGACCGACGAAGTTGCCATTTCCTTGGGAAAAGCCGCCCGAGAGGGAGGAATCATCGATCCAGATTCTGGAAAGATTTTACGTATCGGCAAAGGTGCCAACCTGCCAGACTTCTCCGCAGCAAATCTCGACACGATGCTGCGCGGGACCGAAGCCGAAATCCTATCCCAAATCAGCCAACTGAACCAACGAATTAAAGAAACGACCGATACGGAACAAAAAGCGTTTCTCCGCAAGGAACTTGTCAAACTCCGCAACCAAACTGATCGCGGACTGCGGATGATGATCGATCCAGATATCCGAGCGGTCGTCGCCACCGCTTTCAAAGCCGTCAGTTCCTTAAAAAATGAAACCATCGCCAGCATCATCGCCGCCCAAGCGGCACCGTTCACGACGATTTTGATCGACGAGGCGGGCCTGCTGTCGCGTGCGGCGATTTCGGCATTGTCATTACTTGCATCCCGGCGAGTTGTTTTGGTCGGCGATTCAAAACAATTGGCACCGATCAGCCAAGTCTCACGTCTGCTCCCCGCACGCCAACAACGTTGGCTGGCCAGCAGCGGTCTCACGCACCTTGATGAACTTAAAAACACCCCCGCCGCAGTCCATGTTCTTCGCGAGCAACGTCGTATGCACACGGACGTTTGCGAGGTTGTGTCCAAATACCAATACAACGGTGCCCTGACAACCGCAGTCGAGACGCAAAATAGGGAGTCCGTTGTTCCAAAACACCTTGGCGATTTCTCCCGTGTGATTTGGTATGTCCTTGATGAAGACGCCCCTGATCTCCAATCGATTCGAGCCGAGCGCGGCCCCGGCAATCGGAGTTGGATTCGCGAAATCTCGTTACACGTGCTTGAAAAACTACTTTCTGATCAAGAGTTTCGACAATCCAAAGGGCTCTTCATCTCCCCCTTTCGAGCCCAGGCCCAACTCGTTGCCGACAGGCTGGCCGAGAATCAAATCACCAATTGGGAAGCGTCAACCGTTCATCGCCAACAAGGGTCGGAGCGGGAGGTTGTCGTTTTCGATACGGTCAATGCAAGTTGCAATACGTGGCCCATTGAAGAATGGAAGCGCCTAATCAACGTTGGCCTGAGTCGTGCCAAAGAGGCGGTGATCTTAATCGCCAGCCGACACGAGATGGACGAGCCCTATCTCCGTCCGCTGCGCGATCAATTAAAGCCTGCTGTCTTGTCTGAGTCGGACGGTCTGCTCACATGGAAGGAGGTGACAGTGGAACAAACTCAAGGAACTGAAGATTCGACAAAAACACCGACATCAATGGGGGGACAAATCGCCGACCGCCGACGAATGAAGCCGATCTTAACCCGCGAGCAAGAACGCCTGGCCAATCTGAATCTCGACGGAAAACCTCGGCTGGTTCGTGGAGTCGCGGGGAGTGGAAAATCGATTGTCCTATGCCACTGGCTGGTCAAAACGATCGAACGCTTCGACAAAGACCCCACCGCGCGGGTCTGGGCCGTGTATGCAAACAAAACGTTGCACCAACTATTAACCCAATCGATTGAGACTGCCTGGCAGGAAATGCACCGAGGTAGTTTGTTTGAAACTCCCGAATTGCCTTGGCACAAAATTGAGCTTTTCCATGTCCGTGAAATTTTGCAGGACCTGCTCAAAGACGCAGACTTATCAATTGACTCCTTCGACTTTGACTACGACAGAGCGGCCGAAGAGTTTCTGCGGTTAAGGGCACCGGCTGCGATTGAACCTCGCTGTCGGGCACTATTTATCGACGAGGCCCAAGACATGGGGCCATCGACACTACGGCTGCTGCTGTCATTAGTTGAGCCAACCAATGCGACCGACCGCAATAGCCGAGCCGCTCATATTTTCTACGATAATGCTCAAAACATTTATCGCCGTAAAACCCCAACCTGGTCCGATTTCGGCTTGGACATGCGGGGACGCTCAACCATCCTTCGCGAGAGTTTCCGCTCGACACGGCCAATCCTAAATTTAGCGGTCAACGTTTTGAATCGACTTTCCCCAAAGCGATTTCGCGAGGACCTGAAGGAACTGATCGAACTCGGCCTGATCGAAAGCTCGCCTTCGCGAGACAGCGAACGCCTGATCGTAAACTACTGCGATGTCGAGGGTCCCAATCCAATCTGTCGATTCAGCACAACTCGCGAGGAAGAAATTCAAATCATCGGAGAACATCTCAGGCACTTAATCGTCACAGAAGAAATTGAGGCAAAAGAAATCTGCTTGCTCTATATCGGAGAAGATACCGCTCAAAGACTGCTGACAACGTTGAGTCCGCTGCTGCAGGAAATCGGAGTCGAATTGTCGTGGCAGAGAAGTCAAAGCATTCAGCGTCGTCCGAATACTTTGTTGCTAACAACCCCGCACTCATTCAAGGGTTTTGAAGCCGAGATCATTGTGATCCCCAGTGTGGACCAATACGTCACCAACTCTGGAGAAATTTTAGCCAATGCTCTTTATGTCGCGATGACGCGGGCTCGTTCGCTGTTGGCGATCTACGGAATTGACGGGGGCTCTCCTGAATCGCAACAACTGACACGTACCATCCGAACTTGCATCGACGAATTGGAGACTGGACCTCTCGGCGGAATACAATGTAGCGAAATCGGTTGAAACAAAAATGCTAAGCGGCGTCGCGGTGCGAAGTTTCAGATTGAATTTCGGTTTCTGCTTCAGGATTTGGCTGGGGGAGGCCGTGGTTGAATTCCCAAAGCCTAGCTTGCTTGAGGTAAGTGTAGAAAGCGGCCAGCCAAGCCTGTTGCAACCCCACCGTGCCGTCAAAAATCCCGCCCTGCAAAATGTACTCCCGAAAGAACCGAAACATTGGTCGCGTCAACAACCGAAAGTAGTTCGTATCTCGACCCTGCTCATGCCATTGTTCGGCTTGCAAAGTTGTATACCGATGGAACTTCTTGAACACATCATCGTAAGACCACACCGAGTAGTGGATCAACTTATGTTTCAAGTAACCGATCTTGCCACTCCGCACCACGACTTCACCGTGATCGCTCGGCCCGTCATAGTAACAACGATCGCGATGGAATAGCCGCATCACGTGATCTGAGCCGGCATCGCCGAACTTCATGCGATGCCCCATAAAGTGATTCGAGCGATAGATAAAATAGCCGTCTCGATCAGGACCATGGCTGACAAGTTCCCGCACTTCCGCAGCCAACTCCGGCGTCACCCGCTCGTCGGCATCCACCACCAGAATCCATTCGTGACGAGCTTGCGGAATCGCCCAGTTCTTGAAATCCCCAGCCGTCACATATTCCCGCTCGATGATCCGAGTGCGGGGAAACTCGCGAGCAATCTCCATCGTTCGGTCCTGAGACCCAGAATCAGCCACCAAAATTTCGTCGGCCAATTCAACAACCGATTCGACACAACGCCGAATATTGCGTTCCTCGTTTTTACAGGGAATTAAAGCCGTAATTGGGAGCGTCATCGATCCATCGCTACTTAAAAATACGCCGACATTCTCACAAGAATCTCGTCCTTGCATCCTCCCAAGTTACCCCACGCCAACTTCAACCGTCAACGCGAATGAAGAATGCTAGCGTCATTTGACGTACAGCGAACTTGACCGCTAGGCTTCCGATTTTTTGAAACCTTGTGTCATCCACGACACCACGTAGAAAAACACAGGTGTCAGAAAAATGCCGAAAATAGTTACGCCCAGCATACCGCTGAGGACGGCGATTCCCAGGGTCGTTCGCATTTCGGCTCCGGCACCGCTGGCGAGGGCCAACGGCACCACGCCGAAAATAAACGCCAACGAGGTCATAATGATTGGACGCAAACGCAAACGACAGGCTTTGACCGTCGCGTCGATCAACCCCGTCCCCTTGGTCACTTCTTCCTTAGCAAACTCAACGATCAAAATCGCATTTTTACTAGCCAAACCAACCAAGACCACAAAACCGATCTGCACAAAAATATTGAGATCCATTCGCGCGAGCATCACCCCGATGGTCGAAGCCAACAAACACATCGGCACCACCAAAATTACCGCCAGCGGCAAACCCCAACTCTCATACTGCGCCGACAAAACCAAAAACACCAACACGACGGCGATGCCGAACACAATCAATGCCGTATTGCCGGCCTGAATTTGCAAAAAGGTCAACTCCGTCCATCTCGCGTCCATCCCTTGGGGCAGTCGTTCTTTCCAAGTCTCCTCCATCGTGTTGATCATTTCTCCGGAACTGACGCCGGGGAAGCTGGCCCCGTTCAACGCCGCCGCAGGACGCGCATCGTAGCGCATGATCATCGCGGGCCCCACACTTTCGCGAACCTCGGCAAATGCAGCAAGTGGGACCATTTCGCCCCGCATGTTGCGGACCTTCAATTTCCCCACATCCTCCGGAATGACACGAAACGCCGGGTCGGCTTGCAAGTTGACTTGCCAAGTCCGATCGAACTGGTTGAAGTCGTTCACGTAATACCCGCCCAGAAACAACTGCAATGACAGGAACACATCGTTGAGCGGCACGCCCATCTTTTTGCATTTTTCGCGATCGATGTCAACGAACAACTGCGGAGCCGCCGCACTGAAACTGCTCATCACCCCGGCAATTCCCGGAGCTTGGCTCGCGGCCATCGCCACTTCGCGCGCGGCCGATTCGAGTTCCTCATAACCCAAATCACCGACGTCGCGAATCATCACCTTAAAACCACCCGCAGAACCCAAACCGTCCACCGCCGGAGCACCGAATATCGAAACTTGGGCTTCGGGAATTTCCCGATACAAAAGCTGCCGCAACCGACTGGCGACCGCTTCGGCTCCCAAGCGGGGGTCTTTGCGATGCTCGAATTCCTCCAGCACCATAAACATCGAGCCGTTATTTGAACCGACCGCATTTCGCACAAACGATTGGCCGATCACACTCACCGTGTGGGCAACTCCTGCCGTCGGCGAATCCGGATCGGCAGCGTGTTGCTCACCACCGTGACCAGCAGCGGGTTGCAACAACTCGACCGCTCGCTCCATCGCCTCGCGGGTTCGTTCAAGAGAAGCCGAGTCCGGCAGCCGGAAATCGACCAACAAATACCCCTTGTCCTGCGTCGGAATAAATCCAGTCGGCACCGAATTCATGCTGTAATACGTCGCCCACAACAGACCGCCATAAACCAACAACACGATCAAGCTGACTCGCAGCAGGGCGCGAACCGAACCGGCATACCATCCGGATACCTTATCGAAGAAAATATTAAAGCCCGCAAACAACCACCCCAACGCGATTTTAATCAGCCACGACAGTGGGTCGCGCTGCTCGTGTTTTGGCCGAAGCAACAGGGCCGACAACGCCGGGCTCAGCGTCAGCGAATTGATCGCCGAGAAAAACGTCGCCGTGGCAATCGTGATCGCGAATTGATAGAAGAACTGCCCGGTAATCCCAGAGATGAACAAACATGGAATAAACACACACATCAATACCAGCGAAATGGCGACGATCGGCCCGGCCACTTCTGCCATCGCTTGATGGGCCGCCTCGCGGGGTGCCAGACCATGGTCGATCTTGTGCTCAATCGCCTCCACAACCACGATTGCGTCGTCCACCACAATCCCAATCGCCAGCACCAGCCCGAAGAGAGACAAGTTGTTCAGACTCATTCCCAAACCCGCCATCACCGCGAACGTCCCCAATAAAGCTACTGGGATCGCAATCAGCGGAATCAGGGTCGCCCGCCACGATTGCAAGAACAACAGCACGACCAAGGCAACCAAAATAATCGCATCGCGGAGAGCTTTGAAAACTTCATGAACTGATTCTTCGATGAATGGAGTCGTGTCGTAAACAATGGCATACTCCAAATCGGGCGGAAATCGCTCGCTTAACTCGGCGACTTTTTCCCTCACAAGTTCCGCCGTGGACAACGCATTCGAGCCGGGTTGCTGATAAATACCTAATCCTACTGACGGCTTTCCATCGAGCAAACAGGCAGTGTCCTGCCGCTTGGACCCCAATTGAATGCCTCCCAATTCCCGGCCGGCAACTTCCCTTTTTTCGCTGACGATATCCCGCAGATAAATGCTGCGGCCTGCGGTATCGGTACGAATGACGATCACACCAAATTGTTCGGGATCGGTCAATCGACCCAGTGTCGTCAGTGAATACTCAAAAGCGTTACCCGGCAACGTCGGCTCACGCCCCAACGAACCGGCGGCAACTTGTACGTTTTGCTCACGCAACGATTGCACAATATCTACCGCCGTCAGCCCACGAGCAGCCATTCGGTCTGGGTCAAGCCAAACTCTCATGCTGTAGTCCATCTGTCCGAGCTGAGCGACGTCCCCCACGCCTTCCAATTTGGCCAACTCATCCCGCAATGCAAGACTCGCGAAGTTGCTGAGGTACAGTTGATCGTGAGTTCCCCCAGGCGAAATCAAATTCACGACCAGCAAAATGCTGGGGCTCTTTTTCTTAACACTCACGCCGGTCTGTTTGACTTCAGTTGGTAGCATTGGCAGTGCTAGGTTCACCCGGTTCTGTACAAGAACCTGGGCCATATCCAGATCAGTCCCCACTGCAAACGTCACGTTCAGGTTATAGCCGCCGTCATTTGTCGATTGGCTCGACATGTACAACATGTTCTCGACGCCAATCACTTGTTGCTCGATGGCCGTCGCGATGGTTTGCGCAACGACTTGGGCATCGGCACCTGGGTACTGGCAAGTTACCGAGATCGATGGCGGAGTGATCTCAGGATACTGGGCGATTGGCAATTGCGTGACAAAAATCAAACCGCACAATGCAACCAATATCGAGATGACCGACGAAAAAATCGGTCGGTCGATGAAAAATCGGACCATGTTTTACCTCGTCATTCTTGGCTTGAGGACGAGGTAGATTCGGCGGCCGAGCCTGCCGGAATCACTGGAGCAGCACTACTAGCCGCCGAGGGCGGAGCAGGCTGTGGCGTGACAGGCTTGTCAGGCCGAACCCGCAATAGCCCGCCCAATACGATTTTTTCACCCGGGGTCAGACCCTCGAGAACTAACCGCTGATTACCGACCTGACGGCCCAATTTCAAAGTCCGTCGCCGGGCGATATTTTGATCGTCGATCACATAAGCGTATTTGACCGTTTGGTCAGTCCCGATGGCAGCTTCAGGAATCAGCGTGGCGGTGTACAGCTCACTAACCGGGATCCGCACTCGCACAAATGCCCCGGCCGGTAGTTCCAACTTTTCGTTGTTGAAACTCGCACGCAGCGTGATCGTACCGCTAGTCTGTGTGATCACGGACTCGACGAAATCCAATTTTCCTCGATGCGGAAAACCAGTTTCATCCGCCAACTGAATTTCACAAGTCAAATCCAACTCGCGAATGCGGTTGGTCGGGACAGGCCCTTCGGTGTCAGCTTGCAGGCGGCGGTATCGCAACAGGGCCGCTTCGTCTACATCGAAGAACACGTGCATCGGCGACTTGGCGACAATCTTTGTTAGCAACGTCCCACTGGTCATCCCTCCCGTCACAAGATTCCCGGGTGTCACCAACGTGCGATCAATCTGCCCCCCAATCGGAGCATTGAGTTGCGTGTATTTCAGATCGAGGGCTGTTCGGTCGGCATCCGCCTTGGCAGCAATCACTTGGGCTTCGGCCTCACGAACTGCCGCTACAGCCTCTTCGTATTCTTCCTTCGAGATCGCATTCCCCGCCTTGAGAGCCTCCATTCGTTGGAGCTTGGCTTCACTGGTGGAAAGGCGTGACTCGGCGACGGTAA
Organism: Pirellulaceae bacterium; assembly: GCA_019636375.1. GTDB lineage: Bacteria > Planctomycetota > Planctomycetia > Pirellulales > Pirellulaceae > BJ22. The sequence goes on from JAHBXS010000002.1 coordinate 898,347, forward strand.
TTCGAGCTAACGACTGTTGATGAATCGCCTCGTATTCGTCCGGCTCGATGACGTACAAGAGTTGTCCCTCTTGAACTTTGTCGCCATCTTGAAATTCAACCGACTTAAGGAATCCGTAAACACGACTGCGGACCTCGACCGTTTCTGAGGGACTAGTCCAACCGGTGTACTCATCGTAGTCGATCGTCGACCGGGCCTCCGCCAGCACAAAAGTCACTAGAGGATCGGGGGAAACGCTGCCTCCCTCCGGTTCCGCGCAGCCCGTTACTAGAATCAATAATGAAAGACACACCCAGCACCCGGCGCATGGTGCCAACTTACGCCACCGCGGCGACTCACTTAACATCGCAAGAAACTCAAATAAAACATAAACCAAAGCAACAAAAACACGTTGATGTTCGTCATTATAGTGACTTTGCTCAAATTAAATAACCGAGCATGGACTTCTACAAGCGATGAAAACGAGGCCCTGAGTTTTTGAAATTCTCTCACGCTGCCGCTGTTACCCTAAAAGGGTTACTTAACGCGCGGAGTTCTTGGATCAAAGATGGGGGAACTCTCCACAAACGATTTTTGAACTGTTTCGTTGGATGATTTATTCTCGCCAAATCTGAAGAAATCGAGAATACTCTCGGTGTTGGTCTGCGGTCAGTAATCTTCGAGCCTCCCACTCGGCGCTCGCCCAAGCCTTCCGCAGCGACTCCACGTACCGCTCCCAAGCCGACTGTTCATCCGCCGACAGTTCTTCTATCAACTCTAAAGTACGCTGTTTCTGGTTCTCAGAAAGCCCCAACAACTCACCGGTCGGGTTCAGCACAAACAATGGATGCTCCAAGCCTGAGCGAGTGAGGACGACTTGAATTGCAATTGCCTGCCAAGTCTCTCGCTGCTCTTTGCTAGAATTCTCCCACAACCATCTCGCAAACTCAAACTGTCGGTGCTGCTGGGTTTCTCTTTTTCGTCGCATTGCCTCATGGAACGGGTCGTTCCTATAATCAAATGTCGGCAATGAACCAAGTTGGCTGGGTAGTCCACCTACTCTTGCTTGACGCGGAGGAGTTTTCGTATCAGAGTTTTTCGGCTTCGTTAATTCCAGAACAATCGGTGCCAAACGCAATTCATTGCGTTTCGCCATCTGCTCTTCGGTGAAATCAAGTTCCTCGACCCAAATCAAATCCCAAGTGATGACATCCAATGGGGGATGCTTGAACCAGCGCTGAGCGTCGATGCGATCCTTCACCGGCATCCGGGACGGCTGCCAAACATCAATATTTAGGCGGCGGCGACGCTCAAGTTTTTCGTCTTCAGTCAATATACTCGACAAGCTATGACCATTTGCCATGAAAACCATCAAACTCTCATCATTTTTGAGAGCCTTGAATCGTGGTGATTCATGAAGTAAATAACGGGCAACCGACCTGATAGATTCGCCGGTAATACTTTGCAATAAATCCTTCTGAGAACGTTCTAAATTCCGTTCTGCACGCTCAATAAAATTTTCGATTAACTTGGCCCTCTCCGCGTCGAAATCTTGGCGTTTTTCTTGGACCTCTTGAAGGGCACGGGAAAAAACAGCATCAATTTCACGACGTGTCGGTTCATCAATTTGCACAACGTCCTGCACAACGGGAGCCCACAACAAAGCGGCATCGGGAAAACGTTTATTTGCCAGATATCGAAACGCCCCGTCGACAATCCGCGAACCATCGTTTGGCGTCGGCGAGTAACTCTGGGCGAAACAAATCACACCCCCCAAAAACGGGGCGCCACCGAAAACGGTTGCCATCGCCCAAAGGACAAGCCCTACCATTCGCTGCCCGTATTTCATCGCTACCCTCCCAGATTCTTGCGACCCAAGGTTTATAAACCCCCGCATTCCCCAGCGGTGTCGAAAATCCCCCAAAAGTGGGTGGCACCTTTTTGGGGACTTTCACATTGAGATTGACACAATCGCGTGCCTTGGGGAACATTTGAACCGCGTTGCCTGCGGATTTGCGCCAAAAAATACGGCTTTTGAGCCCCTTTTTGGGGCAATGTGAGGCTCGCCGCTCGGTCCTTTTTCCTTGGGGAGTTCCAAATCATGCCACCAATTGATTGCGCGATACATTCTTGCAGCAGAAGAAAAAAGCCAGCTAGAATGGCAAAAAAGGTGGGTAGCACCGTTTTGGGGACTCTAAAATACTGGAACCCCGCCGTCGTCGCCGGGCTCACGTTGCTGCTGCTAGCACTCCCAAATCAGGGTCACGCCCAACGGCGGGTGGGCGAGGCGATCCCCAACAACTGGCAAGACGACGCAGAGCTCAACGCCGTCCATTTTATCGATGCTCAAAACGCTTGGGCCGTCGGCGAACATGGGACCCTGCTCCGCTCCCGTGACAGCGGGAGGAGCTGGCAACCGACGTTTACGACACTTTCGCTCAGCAGCGAACAAGGCAAAATCACTCCCGAAATGCAACGTCTGCTCGACAGCGTCCGCAAAAATACGGGCTCCGACGGAATGTCGTCACGGCAGACAATTAGGCAAAGCCTCGATGTACGCTTGGAATCAGTCAGCTTCTCTGACAAAGACACGGGGGTCGCCGTCGGTGGATACTTTTCCCCCGGCGCCAACATCAGTCGTGGCTTGGTCTTGACGACCCGCGACGGCGGCGAAACGTGGGAACCAACATCGGGAGCCGTGATCCCGAAACTTAATCAGGTCGTCCTTGAAAAAGGGGTCCATGGCTGGGCCGTCGGCAACCACTCGAACTTACTTGGCACCGGCATCGCGACCACCTCTGACGCCGGAAGAAGTTGGTATTCAGATCCCGCCGGACTAACTGGCTCGTGGCGTCGGGCGTGTCGGACTTCTAATCAAGGCTGGTTGCTGCTCAACGAAAACGGTCACATGTACGTCGCTGATGGCAATCGCCTTGAGCCATCGATTCTGCTGAACAGCCCTAGCGCTCGCATCTATTCGATCCTCTTAGCTGACGGGAACTTTGGTTGGGCCGTCGGCGACCAAGGGACTTTTTTAGTCACTCGCGATGGTGGACGGAGTTGGCGACCGGCTGTTGGAGAGCTTGACCAAGTTCGTCTGCGGGCGTTTGACCTACGAACGGTGTGCCTTCAAGGAAGCCGTTTATTCATTGCGGGCAATCCGGGAACCTTTATTTTTTCGTTCGACATCGAAACTCAGCAACTTACGGAGACTCGCATACCGAATCGAGCTCGGCTGAATGCTTTGAATATGGCTGACGATCAAACCGGTTCCGCTGTGGGCGCTCAAGGGACAATCCTCACAACTCATGACGGAGGCCTTAGTTGGCAACTTGTTCGAGGCGGGAACTCGTCGGTCGCTGTTTTGGCTGTTCACTTCGCGGATCATGAACTCCCACTCGAAGGTCTTGCGAAGACATGCCTGGCCGACGGCTATCGCGCGGCCGTCGCGCGGATCACTTGGAAGCAAGACTCAGTTGCTCCCGAACGGTTAACACAAGCGGCTTCTCGTTTGGGAATCGGCGAGACGCGCATCATCGACACTCAGCTCAACCAAAAACGCTTTGACCAAGCCCAACGGATGGTCTTGCTCGGACGCCTCGTGGCAACCCTGCGTGAATTCGAACCCCGTCTCGTCGTCACGAATGCCGCGACGGTCATCGCCTCCGACGGCACTTCCATCGACGTCTATCAACTGCTCGATGAAGCCATCAAAATGGCCGCAAACCCGCAGGTTTTTCCTGAAAATATTTCGGCGACTGGTTTGAGCCATTGGCAAGTTGACCGCCTCGCCGTCTTGAGTGAATTTGGAGACGGACAATGGCGGGTTGATCGCAACGCAATTTTAAATCGAACCGGCAGACGTCTCGACGACGAAATCGCTCTGTCACGTGGTCTGGTCGGTCAACCCCTGATATCCAGCGGACTTGCAACCTATAGAGTCCAGTCGTATGGCAGTCGCCCCATCGAAATTCAAAATGATATTTGGCAAGGAATCGGGCACACGCAACACAAAATTCCCCGACGCCTCGACGCCCGCTTAGGCTCGCGAAATCTCCGCGATATGGGCTATTCACTCGACAAAACAAAGTCCCTCGAAAGAATTGGCCAACTACCTCTCATCACGGTCGGAGACAAAATTTTATGGGAACAAAATTTGCAAACTTGGTTGAATGAAGTTGACCGGGAAACAGCTGGACTATGGCTCGCTCAACTTGCCGAATTCTATTACGCCAAAGGGGATTTGCGAGGCGCGTCAATCGCGATGGATTACTTCTTGAGCTATTACCCAGATCATGTTTTGTCGCCCCTTGTTATGGCGACTTTTTTGAGTTACATCGCCAGTCGCGAGGCTCACGTGGTGGCTGTAGTGGATTCAAAATCAAGGCGTTCGCTCAAAGAAATCGCCGATGAGGCTAGTCACCCACGCCAAGAAATCCAAGTCAATTCCACGAGTATCGGCACGATCTCGACTACCGTTTGGACTCCCAATCCCGAACCTCAAGCCCCCGTGCGTATCGATACAACTACTGGCTCTGCGACAGTCTCCTCTGCAGCCGAAAAAACGGTGCAAACCGTCAGCTTTACCGAAGTCGAATCGCAGCTTTGGAAAAATGCGGCACAACAATTTTTGCGAATTCGCCAACGAGACCCCGAACTGGTCAGCCATCCCAGCATTCGTGCTTTGGAAGCTCATGTCATTCGGAATGGCGAATCGTGGCCACACGCTGCCGGACTCTTTCGACAACTTGCGGGCAACCCAATGGCCGACAACACCATTTCAGCTTGGGCGGCCCAGGAAATCCGACTTCAACAAACCACCGTACTCCCTCAGGAACCTCTGGTCCTCTGCCCCAAAATTTCCGCTCGCCCCTACCTCGATGGCGACCTGAACGATCCGACCTGGACCGAGACGGACAACCTGCTCCTTCATTCGGCGACTACAGGCCACTTCGTTGCTCCACTTGAAGGAGCTGACCGGGTTCGCCTCGCCTATGATGAAGAGTTCTTGTTCTTGGCCATTCAATGCCAGAAATTGGATGGCGTGGTTTACGTCGAGCCGACCAAAGGGCGCAGCCGAAACCCAGTTTTAGAGATGTTTGACCGCGTCGAGATTGCATTCGACACCGACCGCGATCAAAATTGGCCTCTCCGCTTGGTCATCGATTCTCGCGGCTGGGTTGCCGACCATTTAGGAGGCTCGACGGCTTGGAACCCGATGTGCTATGTGGCAGCCAAACAAACCCCAACACACTGGACAATCGAAGCGGCCATTCCCTGGGCAGAGCTAGGTGGCAGTCCTAAAAATGGTACTTTCTGGGGCCTTGGACTCGCTCGGCTTCCTCCTCGTCGCCGTGACAATTACTGGCCAACTCCAACACCGACACTTCAGCGCAATTTATTGGCTCTTCCGAGCTTTACACCCGACACCTATCGTGTCTTGACGTTCCGACAAATCGCTGATTAGACGGGTCGATTGCCTATTATCAGCCAGCATATCGGTATGCAAGCATTCATTGGCGAACGATTCAACAATTCGAAAAATTCGCATTGCTGAAAAATCGGTGAACCCTTAAAACATCTCTCGCGTAGGGGATTGATTGAAAAAATTCAAACAGCGAATCAAGGATTGTTTTCGCCGATCAAGTAACCCGCTTACGCGAGCGGGCCATTCGAAGGGCCCTAACCGGCGGTTTGAATTTTAGGGATTGTCCTCGCGTCAATCTCAAACCCCACGTTAACGAGTCAAGAATTCAAGGAGGATCATACGTGAAACGTCTCGCTTTTCAATTGCTCGCCCTGACCTGTATGTCGTTTGTCGGCTTGAGCCAGGCAAATGCCCAAGGCGATAGCGGTATCGTTGCGGTTTTGGATGTTGCCAAAGTCTTTAAAGAGAATCTGGATTTCTCCAATCAAATGGAGGCCATTCGTCAAGAAGCGGACCGGATGAGGAATCAACTCCAAGCCGCTCAGGAGGACTTCCGCCGTCAAGCCACCGAAATCAGCCAACTCCCCGTCGGAACCCCAGAACGCAAACAAGCCGAAGCCGCTTTTGCCCAACGCCAAGCGACGTTCCAAACGCAGGCCCGCCAAGATGAAACAGATTTGTTGGTCAAGGAAGCCAAAGCTTATTACACGACTTACCAAAAACTACAAAACGTCGTTGGGCAAATTGCTCAGCAAAACAACATCTCGCTTGTTCTCCGATTTGACAGTACCGAGATCAACCCTACGAATCCCAACGAAGTTGTCGCCGGTGTAAACCGGGCCATCGTCTACCATTACAAACTTGACTTGACCGCGATGGTGATCCAAAACATGGGACCAACCGTTGCTGCCACTCCGACGGGTACGCAACAACGCTAAATGCCGAGGCATTTCAGAACGATAAAAGAGCATGTGGCCCGCAAAGCGACTTGGACTCTTACACCGGATATCCTCCTGAACCAACAATCACCCTCAACCGACTTCAGAATGCTCGCTTGGCCGACATTCGCGAACGGTTGAGGGTGATTGTGTTTGGTCGTAAGGCAAAGTTGCCATCCTTTCATTTGGTAACTATTTTTGATAGGACTTGGTGGCAAACGGCGATACTCCACGCAAACACGCGCGACTGGGGGGACTAGGCAACCCGCCAGCGAGATGCATGTGTTCAAATCTTCCATTAACAACTTTCGCGAATTGGAAAAATCGCCGTTCTTTGATAGGCTTTAGGTTGCCGACAAAATTGCTTTTGCCGGATGCATTATTTGATAGTAACTGCTTGACTCTCACGCGCTTGTGCATGCGAGATTTCCGTTTTTCGTTGCCAACCGATTTCGACCATGAACATTCTGCTGTTTGAAGATACTCAAATCGATCATTTGTATCCGTTGACCACTAGTCGGCCTGGATTCGCGCTCAATGTCGGTGGTTTTCGACTGTACGATCTGTTGAGTGACTGGGACGCGCAAATCACGGGATTCGTCCGTCCGTTTTTGCGTGAATTGGTCAAACTCGATTATTCTTTTGCCAAACCACGCTTGGCGCGAAACGAGTGGACGCTGCTCGTGAATGCCCGCTTGGTGCCCTCGCTGGAAAATTGCTCTCAACTTCGGCAACTGGCCAACACGAGGGAAGCCGTTGTCGTTCGGCACGGAGATCGAGTTCTGGCCGGATTTGTCCCGACCGCTGCACTTGAGCGATTGTCCCTTGATTGCGGCCTTGAAGAATTCCAAAAGACCCTGGAACTGTGCCTCGCGACGGTCTCACAAGTCAGTCTGCCGCTACCAACATTGGAGTTCCCGCATGATCTTGTTCGGCACCACATGGCGAACATCAACGCGAACTTACAGGAGCGGATTCGACAAGGCTCCTATCGAGAAATTTCCGAAGGTGTTTTTGCCGCCGAGGGGGCTCGCATCAGCGACTTTGTTGTGACCAATTCGCGGAATGGCCCAATCATTATTGAAAGCAATACGGTCATCGGCCCGTTTTGTTTTCTGCGAGGGCCGGTCTATGTCGGCGCTAATTCGCGAGTCAACGAACATGCCTCCCTAAAAGACGGAGTGTATATTGGCCATACCGCCAAGATCGGCGGCGAGGTAGAGGGTTCGGTGATTGAATGCTTTTCCAACAAACAACATCACGGATTCTTAGGTCACAGCTACCTCGGCAGTTGGATCAATCTCGGTGCGGGAACCTGCAACTCCGACTTGAAGAATACTTATGGTGAGGTCAAGATGGACTACCTCAACCAGAAAATCGCAACGGGGATGCAGTTCGTTGGTTGCTTCATTGGCGACTATGCCAAAACAGCGATCAACACGAGTATCTTTACCGGCAAGACGATTGGCGTTTGCAGTATGGTTTACGGATTTGTGACGACCAACGTCCCGAGTTTTGTAAACTACGCCCGCTCGTTTGGCCAAATCACCGAGTCTCCCCCCGCCGTCATGGAAGCGACTCAATTGCGGATGTTCAGTCGTCGCGATGTTCAGCAGCGACCGGTTGACATTCAGCTCCTCGCCGACATGTACAACCTCACTCGCCGCGAGCGACAAATGTCAGAGGAACCTTTGAGTCTGTAGGATTGTTCTTGGGTTAGTTGGATTAGATGAATTTATGAGACCCTATATTTTCACGATCGTGCTGCTGACATGCAGCAACATCTTCATGACTTTTGCATGGTACGCTCACCTGAAGAATATGCCGGGGAGGGTGTGGTACGTCGCGGCATTGGTCAGTTGGGGAGTGGCCCTGTTTGAATACCTCTTGCAAGTCCCCGCCAATCGCATCGGTCACGAGGTGATGAACGTGGGACAACTCAAGATCCTGCAAGAGGTCTTGGCACTGACCGTTTTTGTGCCCTTCTCGTATTTGTACCTACGAGAACGCCTGACGCTCGACTACTTGTGGGCCGGTCTTTGCTTATTGGGAGCGGCGTACTTTATTTTCCGCCGCCAATGGGAAAGCTAAGCTTGTTTCGCGTATGCCTTTTTCGGCTGAGAAACAACACCCAAGGAAGTGTTGCTGGTTTTGGCAAAACGCTCTTTTGAGCCATCCTCAAGATAACGGTAGCCAACGCGAGTCGGTTTGTTGGTCTTCGGACAAACCACCATCAACTTGGAAGCGTCGATGGGCATTTCTTTGTGCAAACGGCCACCTTGGGGATTTCGCTGGCTAGGTCGCACGTGCTTGTAGACTTTGTTGACCCCTTCGACCAAAACACGACCACTGCTTTGATCAACTGAAATGACTTTTCCACGAACTCCGGCATCACGACCACGGAGCACAACAACAGTATCGCCTTTGTGAATTTTCATCGTTCAATCTTTCCTGACGGGTGCCAGTCTTACAATTTTTCAGAATAGTAACTAATCACGGACTTTTTCGGGGAAGCCCCGTCGATCAACTACATCGATCTTCCCCAGTGGCGAACTTGATCCGCCTCGGTTTTTTGTCCAATTGGAACCCAAAATCTTCCCGAAAAAGGGTAAACTTGTCAAGCCGCAACCTAAAAATCGCGGCATTTTGGCCGTTTGGAGAATTCTGGCCGTATCAAACCGGGCAGTTCGGATCGCGGAAATACCCATCAAATCTTAAATCGAATCTCAAATCCAAATGAATTTTGAACCCGAATCCCGCCCCCAACCCGACGAGTACGCCCCATTTTACGGCACCTATGTGGACCTTGTTCCTGAGGGTGAGTGCCTGCACTTGCTTCGAACCCAAATCGCCGATTTGCGGCAGTTGTTGCAGGTTGTTGAGGAACCGGCTGCCAGCGTTTGCCACCCTCCGTACACTTGGACTCTTAAACAAGTCATCGGTCATCTGATCGACACCGAGCGAATTTTTGCCGACCGCCTACATCGCTTTGCGACGGGGGAGCAACAGGCTCAACCCGGCATGGACCAAGACGCCTATGTCGCCGGGATGGACTACGAGCGCCCCACACTCGCGGGGTTGCTGGACGAATTGGAGCACCTTCGAAAGGCGAACATCCTGCTCATCGACCGTCTCTCCTCCGAAGCCTGGAATCGCCGCGGGATCGCTTCCGGGCATTCGGTTAGCGTGAGAGCCCTTGTCTGGATGTTGGTCGGGCACATTATTCACCATTCGCAAATCATCCATCAACGCTTGGGAAATTAATGAGGCGGTTCGAGGCAACATCGCGAGTGTTTTTACGAGCCCGTTGCCCTCGACAACTATTGTCTTGAAACGAAAAAAGGGGCGACAGTTTCCTGCCGCCCCCGAAAGTTCCCCTATTGAGCCAACGCTTATTCGTCCGGCATCAATCGTGCTGGCGGGACGAACGACGCAATTCGATGGAATGCCTCGATCACGTCTTCCTCCATCTCCTCGACTGACGTACCCGCAGGCACATCGATGTAGATGCCACGTCCCAAAAAGGCAATCGCCCGCATCAAGTCACGGTCGGCATCAGCCCCCACAGACATCGTGTGGATGGTGTAGCCGGCATCAACACACTCTTTGGCCTTTTTGAGCACATGTCGAAACTGGGAATTGCTGGTCGTATAATCCGCTTGCCCATCCCCGTCATAGTCGAATAAGACGTTCCAATTCCAATTTCCAGGGAGGGTTCCATTTTCTCCAGAATCCATCGTATTGGATTGCCCGTCAGTCATCAACAAAATGGTCGGTCGAGCACCTGGACGCCCATGATTATCCAGTAGACCCTTGGCCGACTTGATCCCCCCACCGATGTTCGTGGCATAGAAATAATGCCCCGCTTGCTTGTGGTGAATCAAATCGCGAATCGCTTGATAATCATTGGTAATCGGCTTGTTCGAGATATTCACATATGGCATCCCTGGAGTGTTCAGGACTTGCTCGATCCGGTGATTCGTGTCGTAGCTCACAAAGCCAACATAATCGTTGAAGCTCAATTCCTCCAAGAAGTTGCACAACATTTTTTGCCCCTGTTTGACCGAGTGAAACGGATAGTGCCGTGTCCGCCAAAAATCTGGTGTCCGATCGTAAGACGCTTCAAACCGAAGCTGGTAATGCAAAACCGTCATCACACCGAACTTGCATCGGAAACCGTGCTCGGCAATCTTCGGATCGAAGTAGCCACCCGATGATGTTCGGCGAACCATGTCAAAGTAATTCCCCCAACTCCCCGATGGCCAAGGATACGGAACATTCGTGAGCCCCAATCCCCGAGCGAGATGCGAGTTATTGAAGAAATCGAAAGTCTCAGATGTAGAACTGCGACGAATTTGGACACTGTTAATCGGACGCCCGGCATTGGAGCCTGTTCCGGACCAAGTACCCGATTGGGCCGTTGTGCTAAAGGTTTGAGTATTACCATTATTGAAGGTCAAGATAACCCGGTTCAAGTTGCTGTGCCCGTTCACAAACACAGATGTGTTTTGCCAGCGAACATTCACATTTGGCCCCCAAGTAGCGCTGGGGATCGTCACCCAAGTGGGCTCCCATTGCAGGTTACCCCAAGTCGGATTCCCCAAATCGTCCCAAACTAGGCCTAGGTTGTGAACAATTTGATTATGTGGCAAGGTAGTCGTTGCCTCCGAGGCAAAGTAACTATCGAAGTTCATCGAACGCGAGAAGTCGATCACGCACGCAATGTCGCGTGATTCCACGAATGCAGCAGCCGTGGTTCGTAACGTCTGTGAGCCTTTTCCCAAAGCTGCGGCAAATGGGAGACTGACCATTCCATCAGGCTGCGATTGGTCCTCGTTATCGCGGCGAGCGGTAACACGAACGACATTGGCAACCGGAACATTCCAGTCCGTTTCAAAGGCTTGCGTAGCAGGATTAAAGGCGCGACGCCCAAACTCAACGTCCTGAACGGGATCGACATAAACGCCGTTCAATTGAGCTACTTCAGCAGCTTTCAAACGTGCTTGCTGCTGAGCATACTGAACAACGTTGGTAACATCTGGACCAGCCGTTTCAACTGCTGCCGTGATTTCCATCGCGGCAGCCAATGCGGCGGCATCGACCGCATTTTGCATTTCTTGTTTGACCATCACCAGGCGGCTGTAATCCACACTGATGGCGGCAAAGGCTAAGACAATACCCATCGCGACCAACGCCAGGACAACAAATATCCCGCGGCGAGAATGAGTGGCAGACTTTTCGTCACGCTGCCCCGTGAGGTGAGTTTGATCCATCGATCAGCTCCTGAATAAAAACAAACTGTGGGTCTTGGGGGAACTAACTAAAAAGCTCTAATCGGACATACTGGCGACTCGGCCTCGACGCATCACAATTGAACTTGTGATGTCTCGATCCGCGAGCATCCGCAACGGATAAGAACTGATTTGGTTGTACGGTACGGTAACTTCGAGGCGAAATAACTTTTGATAATTTGACGGATGATCGAGATCGAACGGTTGACCCAAACTGTTTCCCTCAGCGTGGACAATTTGAACCGAGATCGCATTTTGGGGAACTCCAGAAGCCATCAACAGTCGCTTGACATCCTGTTCAATTTTTTGGTTGGGGGTCATTCCTGCTGGAACAAAATCTTTGAAGTCCATACAGGCCAACCGACCTGCTTCTCGAACAGCAGCAGTCAGGGTTGTCGAGGCGGTTAAGCCTTGTCCTAGCTCGGCGACTCCCAAAAACATCAGTACGGCAATCGGCAGAACCAACGCACACTCAACAGCCGCCGCTCCCCTCCGACCTGATCGGGAAAATCGCCGGCCCTGTGCGAGCTGTCGAAAACTTGATTTCTTACTTCGATGATTAAACATTTGCGTGATTCTTTCGTCTATTAAGCTATTCTTTTCGCAAAATCGACAAACCAACTAACTGTGAATTCTGCGACCAAGCTGGAGGGAATATAGCCACCTCTCCATAAACCACTCTCAGTTCTACGGCGAACATCTGACGCGACTCGGCGTTTGTCAACTCTATGTTTGGCAAGGACTGAATGTTCACTTGGCCGCTGGGTGGGCTCGGTCCGTCAAACACTGACGCATCTTTGATCGAGACAATTGGGTTCACGTTTGGGAAGATCGTGGTCATTCTCTGAGCAATGAAGGCTTGAACTTCGGCCGTCGACACATCGTCGATACTCCCCATCCGAGCTGCTTCTTTTGCCGCAGATGTCAACGCCGCTTTGACCATCAATAGATGCCCAAACTCGATCAGCGAAAACAAAAACAACAAAAAGATCGGGAACATCACCGCGACTTCGACGGTCACGGCACCATCGCGACTTTCGCAACGTCGAGAACGAGCCGAAGCCGCAAGGTGGCTTTTTCGCCATCGAGTAAATCGTGAAAATCGAAAGGTTTTCATGGAAAATCAATTTGGTAATCAAAGAAGTCAGAACTTACTGATGAAAGCCTAGTATTCATGTGTTCTGTAAAGGAAAAAAAATCCGCAAACGAACACTTTGAAAAAATTTGCGTTTAATCTGTGACGATTGAGCCAATCATGGCAATAATGAGGGATGGAAGACTGGTCCACTGGTCATCCTCGTCACATATTGAACCGATTTTGCCTGCCGGAACCAGAAAAATGTTTCACCGAATGCTTCTAAACGATTGCGGTCTCATCGGTGTGGCCCTCGTTTTTTCCGCGATTCCCCAAAATACGGCCCTTAACCCACCCCAGGACCAGGCGATCACGTCAAGTCAAGAATCTGATCGAGCGGCTGATTCACTTCCCGAAACTTCCCCCACCCCCTCCGTGGAGGAACGCCTCACGCGCCTCGAATCACGTATCGATGCCCTCGAACGAATCGTCTTTGCGACCGCCAAAATCAGCGCGATGGAAGCCGAACGACGCGTGCAAGAAGCCGAAGCCCAACGACGCGAAAGCCGCCAACTATTCCTCAAAGGCATTATCGCCGAAGGCCGCTATCGCCAAGACGAATTCATGGTCGAACTCCTCCGCCGCGAACGCGACTTCCTTCTCGACACCGCCCGCCAACGAAAGAACGTGATGGAAATGGAGTTGCTCCAAGCGGAAAATAACCTCCGCATCGCCGAAGACCAACTGATCTTCTTGCAAACCCTTGGCAATCGCGGGTTCTCCACCATCGATCAAGTCCGCGAGACCGAACGTTACGTCATCGAATCCAAAGCCCGCCTGGCCCTCGCCAAAGAAAAACTCCAAGCCGCCGAAGAACTCGACGCCATCACCAACAACCGCCCCCCTCCCCCACCCCACACCAACGCCCCCTCAAAAGCAGGCGAAAACAACAAAAAACCCGCCCCCGAAAAAACTCAAGAACTCTCCGACAAAGATCAGACGGGCGGCAATGATCAGACGGGCGATGAAGAGCAGTCACGCGATAAAGAGCAGTTGTAACCGTTCACGAAAGGTAGGGTGCATGCAGCAAGTCGCCTGACAAAACAAGCTGAATCAGGCTAATGGCTTTCCATCACAGATGAGCTCCCGACCTTTATCCAAACGACTTGCGGAATGCGCCAACCCCCAAGTTGGCCATCAATTCCTGTCACAATCACCTGAACGGTTACAAGCAAGCGATCGATAAAGAGCAGGTGGGCGATAAGGAACAAGAAAGGTAGGGTGCATGCAGCAAGTCGCCTGATAAAACAAGCTGAATCAGGCTAATGGCTTTCTATCACAAATGAGCTCCCGAACTTTATCCGAACGACTTGCGGAATGCACCAACCCCCAAGTTGGCCTTCAATTCCTGTCACAATCACCTGAACGGTTACAAGCAAGCGATCGATAAAGAGCAGGTGGGCGATAGGGAACAAGCGAGCGATATTGAGCCGTAAAGTGGCACGGGACCAAAAATAGCACTGGCCCGAAAGAACGATTAACCGTGTGCCGCAAAAAAAAGGGGCAAGGCAATAACGTCTCCCATTATCACCTCACCCCCCAAATAGGCCGGGCAGGATTCGAACCCGCGACCAAGGGATTATGAGTCCCCTGCTCTAACCGACTGAGCTACCGGCCCAAAAAAATTGACTGGCTATGCGTTTTGACACGTTTATCGGTTTTTCAAGCCGATTCCAAAAGCACAACCATTTCGCCTCGACACCCAGCTCGACAACCGAACAGCACTCAGCCCCAAAAATCCCGGTAACAAACGTCAAGGAATTTTTGCTCGGGCTTTGTCAATGCTCAATTTTGGGGTAGCGGAACTCGTCAAGAGTTTCGAATAAATCGCAAAAATGCCGAAAGTCTTGACGACTTCCGCTACGGCGGACCTGCATTTTAAGCCTTGGCAAAGCACTGGGTGGCCCAAGTCTTGCTTTGTGCCGGCTTGAGATCGCGTGGCGTTGTGGCGACTCGTATTTTACACCCGCAACGACTTCTCGCAAGATAAAGACAACGCCGAGGGCTCCCAGGTTCTCGCTGGGCCAAGGGCTCCCAGGTTCTCGCTGGAAGGGTGGGCAACGAGGTGCCACTCACGGCAGAGCCTGCAAATCGCAACCCGAAGTGTCAACGAGGGCCGGTGAAAATTCCCTCGCTAACGCCACGGGATACGATTTCTTCCAGTCCGAATTCTCGCTGTCTCGCCAGTCGAGCGGGTGTCTCAAACCCCGCAATCCCTTTGGGAAAGTCCGACTTAATAGCTTCGCATTCCTGGAGAAGAGCAAGAAACGTAAATATCCGCCGGGTGAACCGGTGGCATTAGAGCCCTGGCGCAATCCGGTTGTAGCGAGAAACGTAATGATCACTTGAACAAGTCAGGTGCATTAATCCGGACGGTCTCCTCCGGGCTCGGGTTGAATAGCGTCGTAGATCGCCCGCGAGAGAGCCTCGAACGCAACATTGCCGAACTCCGCATCATCCATATAGCGGGTGACGATCGCGTCGTTGTCTGCCATCCGCTGAACAATCAGCTTCTCCAACAACTCCTTGAGGCCAAGCTGAAATTTGTCAAAGGGATTGGCCCGCCGAAGTTTAATCACTTGCTCATCACTCGTCGCCTTCTCACGAATCTGCTCGAAAAAGAAGCGGTCTTCTTCGGTAAACTCCGTTCCGAAGCGTTCATTCAAAATCTGAATGATTTCCGAAAGAGGAGCTTTGTCCTCTTTCGCCCTCCCCGTTCCTACATCGGTGGGACTTTTGACACCCTCTAAATCACCCTCGCGAACTTCAATCGCACCAGAAAACACCCGTTGAAGTCGGTAGAATTGCAGATCAACCTCATCTGCAATACTGACCCGTTCGACATTGCGGTCGACCTGTAATTCCGGGAGGAGCAGGCGTCCAAAACTGTACAACATCTCCAAAGAGGCATCCGTGTACGGAGCGATTTGGCTGAGAAACGAGTACAACTTCACAAAACCTTGCAACCTATCCCGAAACTCCCTCCGCTTGTCTTCCTCAGCAATCGCTTTGAATCGGTCCACGGACGGCTGCAAATGCTTGCTCATTCCCTGATGATCGCGGGAAGCCTGCCGATCCAGTGGTTTGTAGAAAATTTTGGCAAACGCTTCGACTTCGCTCCAATAGTAAACTTGATACGCATCCAGCTCGTGTTTGAGCGACTCCAGCCGCTGAGGATCGGAAGCTTCTTGCAGACTCGTGGCGTCGTAGTAAGGCTTAAACGCCTTATAAATGTCATCCGCCTCGTTCACAAAATCCAGAACAAACGGATTGTCTTTACCCGGAATTTTCCGATTCAGTCGCGACAAAGTTTGGACAGCTTGAACGCCGTCCAGCCGCTTGTCCACATACATCGCGCACAACAACGGTTGATCGAACCCTGTTTGATATTTATTGGCAACCAGCAACACCTGGTAATCGGGCGAATCAAAACGTTCGGCCAAATTCTTTTCGCTGATCGGTTTCCCGCTCACGCAATCGACATTCATCCCCGGCTCGGTGTATTCCAGCCCAGTATCTGGGTCTTTGACCGTGCCACTAAAGGCGACGAGTGGCCGCACGTTGCCGATCTGGTGTTCGGCGAGGTACCGTTCAAAGGCCTGCATATAGCGCACGGCATGTAGTCGCGACGAGGTGACGACCATCGCCTTGGCTCGCCCCCCTAATTGAGAAATCACCTTTTGTCGGAAATGTTCGATGATGACCTCTGTCTTTTGCTCGATGTTGTGTGGGTGGAGGCTCATGAACTTGGCCAAAGCCCGCGCGGCTTTTTTTTTCGGAAGGTTTGGGTCATCCTCTATGGCCTTGACCAATCGATAATAGGTCGCGTAGGTCGTGTAGTTCTGCACCACATCCAGGATAAACCCCTCTTCGATCGCTTGCCGCATCGAGTACAGGTGAAACGCCCCGGGCAAACCGCTGGCGCCCTTGCGACCGAACAACTCCAGTGTCTTCCCCTTCGGAGTCGCTGTGAAAGCGAAGAAACTAAGGTTAGGCTGACGCCCCCGCGATTGCATGACCTGATTCAGTCGATCTTCCCAATCTGGTAACTCTTCGTCGTTCTCCGCCTGGACCGCAGAACCGAGGATCGCTTTCAGTTCTCGTGCCGACTCGCCGCTTTGGCTGGAATGGGCCTCATCGACGATGATCGCATATCGTCGCCGGGCGATTTCCGCCTCCCATTGTTTCGCTGTTGCCTGCTCCTCTGCCGTTGCCTGCTCTTGGTTATCGGCACCGGCAACGTGCAATAAACCGCGCAGCACAAACGGAAATTTCTGCAACGTCGTGATGACGATCTTCGTGCCGTCGATCAGTGCTTCTGCCAATTGTTTGGAGTCTCTGTCAATCGCTTTGACGACCCCTTGAGCGTGCTCAATTTGGTAAATCGCATCTTGAAGCTGTCGGTCCAGGACTTGCCGGTCGGTGATGACCACGACGCAGTCGAACACCTTTTGATCTTGCGAATCATGCAGGCTAGCCAAACGGTGCGAGAGCCATGAGATACTGTTGGTCTTGCCGCTGCCAGCCGAATGTTGGATCAAGTAATTCCGTCCCACCCCGTCGGTTGCCGATGTCGCAATCAGCTTGCGAACTGCATCGAGTTGGTGATAGCGGGGAAAGATCATCGTTTCTTTGGTGACCCAGCGGTGCCCTCCTTTTCCGTCCTCGACCTTTTCTTCTTTCTTTTCCAGGAAAATAAAACTCCCCAGAATCTCCATAAAGCTTCCGACGGCCAAGACCTCTTCCCAAAAGTAGCCCGTTCGATAACCCGACTCATGCTGTGGGTTCCCGGCACCGCAGATGATTTGCCCCGGATGACTCCCCCGATTGAAAGGCAGAAAGAAAGTTTTGTCCCCTGCCAAGCGAGTGGTCATGTAGACTTCGTTAGGGTCCGCAGCGAAATGGACGAGCGAGCGTTTCTTGAACTCAAAAATTGGCGCGCGGGAATCGCGGTCCTCGCGGTATTGTTGGACGGCGTGGCTCCAGTTCTGGCCGGTTCCGGGGTTCTTTAGCTCCACCGTTGCGACGGGAAGACCGTTGACCGACAGCACCATATCCAGGGTACTGTTGTCCCCTGGATGGCAGGCGACTTGGCGAGTAACCGTCAGCCGATTTTTGCCGTACAACTCGTACATCTCGAAGTTACCGCCGTGGGCCGGTTTGAAGTAGGCCAAGCGAAACTTTTTGCCGTAGAACTTAAAACCGTGTCGCAGGACGTACAGCGACCCCTTTGAATTGAGCTCCTTGACGAGCGCGGCGATCATCAGAGCCTCTAATCCCGTCCCGTGGAGTTCACGCATAGTGTTCCAGAGCTTGGGCTGGGTATCTTCGAGAAACGCCAGCACTTGCGTGGGAAATAACGCGAGATTCTTGTCCCATTCGGAGTGATTGCCAACGACCCAGCCGTTTCCGACCAAAATTTCCTGAACCTGGGTCTCGAAGGCTTTTTCGGTGGTTTGGTTCATGTCATCAAATAGCCATCAAATAAGATTTTGGTCCAAAACAGGCGAAAAATCGGCATTTTTTCACTTTCCTACTGTTGAACCGCCCCCTTTTTCGGGAATCTGTCAAATAACCATCAAATAAGAATTTTGACCTAATCAAGCCCACAACAGGAGAATTGCGTCGTATTCAAGCGTCCCTTTGCAAACTTGATTCGACCGTCTGAGACAGTTCAGACGAACTCTGACCAGAAAAATTTTATTTGGGCTCGTCAGAGTTCTTCACATTTGACGTGTTTTGATTGGCAGCCGAAGACGAATAGATGACTGGCTCTCGCGGAACCGAGTTTCTGGGTTGAGAGCTGTGAATTAGGATATTTTGCTTCCAAACAGGCCAAGAGGCAACAATTTCACTGGCCCGTTCAATTTGTTCTTGGAGTTCTCTGTTGGTCATTGGTCCATCTCCTGATTACCTTTTGCCCTGCTGACGCTTTCGCCAAAAACCTTGGACGCTGTATTCTCCATATCCAAATAGGTCGTCGGCTTCATTTGTAAACGAAGTTGAGCATCTTCGATACGCCAATCCAATTTCTTTCCAGTATCGCTGTTTTTTCTGGTTAAGGGGTAACTGGACCCCAAATTCATCGAGAAAAGTTCAAAAAATCGACGAGGGCCAACTCCCACGAACGGCTCGAACACCACCTTTCCGCCCCGCTCATTCTGGGCAGTACCCGATGAAACAATCGAATCATCGTGGAACTCGAACGCCTTACTTTTGGAATAGGGTTCCACGTAGGCCACTCGCTCAATTCCCGCAGCGATGATGTGCTTAGCACAATTATGGCATGGAAACGTGGTGCAATACAGATGGGCATCTAAACAAGAAATCCCTCGTCGGGAACAACTCAAAATTGCCTCCATTTCGGCATGAACTACCCGCCCAAACTCAGTTAAATCGCGAATCCCACTCTTCTTTAAGACTTTTTTCAGCGTTTCACCGTCAAAATTCGGGTCCTCTGCACGAACCTCCCCGATGATCCGCTCGATAATGGCCAATTGTTCCTCTCGGTTTGAATCACCGCCCCGGGTGAAGTCGCGGCCTCGGGGGACGTCCTCCAGGCATCCTGTCTGCGGATTGCGTTTGGGCCAATACAGCCCACCCTTTGGACTGGGGCACTCATTTGCTCCGGTCGATAAAATTTCCTCGCCGCGGGCAATCACAGCCCCAACTTGGCGAGACAAGTCGGCTGACCGCAGGGCCGCTGCGAAGGCCAAAAACATCGCATACTCATCGAACGACGGAGTTAAGAATGGATTGCCAAACCACAATTCAACCAACCGTTGAATATCGCATCGCAACCGGCTGTGGTTATCTGAAAGACTCACAAAAAAATCAGCGAGGTGAAAAGTGGCATTAACCCGTTGTCCATGATCTTTGTTTGATGCCTCTTGGTCACGATTTATCAATTTTTGTGCGTCCTCAGGTGACATCCCCTTGTTGTTCACCAAGTGTTCTCGACGGCGACTGGCTTCCGAGTGTACGCCCAGGAGGATAAACCCGGAACCATAAACGATTCGCAAACGCTCGACTTCTTCGGGTCGTTTCAGCGAATCGATAATGTAGGCCGTTTTTGGGAGTGGGATTGCGCCTGAGTCTGGATTTAAGCCCATTTCGCGTTGCAAGGTCCTACGTTTCGAAGCGATATATGTCGCGGCACCATTTGCCAGAATTGCCGGATCATTCGTTCCGGTATCTGCTCCAAGCCGACGGCAATCGTCACCAGCGTCCATCAATCGCGTGTAGCGTTCAAATTCACTGCAACCGACGAGATCAACTTCAACCACTTGAGGAATAATTTCTTGGGATATTTTTACCAATTCGGTGTGATAACCGGCCCTCCCCAATCGCTCGCGCAAGAGGTCAATGACCAAATTAATTTCCGTCCCAACCGCGCATACCAAGCCAATGGCCAACTCGGAATCGAGTTCATTTGCATCAAGCGGATTTGTCATGGTTCGCTCCTGTTTTGGTGATTAACCCAGCGAGGCAATCCTTACGAGTGCTCCATCGACCGGACATCGATTTTGCCGGTGACGGCGGCGGTAATCAGAGCCGTGCGGTACTCCTGCAACCGCTCGATCGCTTCCTCGACCTTGGCGACTAGAGCATCGAGCTTTGCAGTTTCTGTGTCCAAATATGCGGCAATCGCGGTTTGTTCTTGGAGAGGTGGAAGCGGGATGTTCAGTGACCTAACGATGTCTGTGTTCAGATTTGGTTGCCCGCTGCCTTGTTTGATTCGGTCACGCAAATTCGCGGTGAGTGACTTCAAAAAGTAGTAGAGAAATAACTTGTTAGACGCCTTGCTCAGGCCCTCGAAAACCACGATGCCGTCGTTCGCGCAGCCGGTTATCGCAAGAATCTTTGGCACACCCAATGTCGCGCCACTGTTCGTTAGAACCAATGTGCCAGATCGAATTGTGCGGCTATTAGCGGCACCCTCTTCGGTTAGCATAGTTTCCGTACCGGTGAGAAAAACCTTCTCGTCCTTCGTCACTTCTCCGACGGTTATCCAAGGAATGAAGTCGCCATCGAAGTAACGTGGATCGCCAGCCGGTCGGGGGGATGCGCCTCTCACAATGACCGATATATGACCGAATTTCTTTACTGCCCAGCGCTCGGGAATATCCCCGAGCCAATCGATGCCCGATGGTTTGAGGGGTGGGTTGGCGGGGAGTCCGGCGGCGCGGGCGGCGGCGGGGGGAAGGCCGCGAGTCACCGTCCGCGAAATCAACGCCGTCCGCTTCTCACGCAAACGCTCGATCAACTCCCGCTTCTTAAACACCAAACAATCTATCCGACTCGTCTCAACATCCAAAAACCTAGCAATCGCTCGTTGCTCGTCATTGGAAGGAAGCGGTAGCACACAGTTGCCGATAAAATCCCAACTCGCGCGTGGCATCTTCGAGCCGTAAGTGGAAGAGTCGACGAGCTTTATAAAGCCGTCGCTCAGCAACGCATTACGCAGAGCAACGCGGTCGAACTCGATACTATCAAGTACAAGCAATTCCGTAGAGCATAGACCGTCGAAATCTGGAGTGCATGCTTTTGCAAGGTATGGGCGAAGCTTTCCAAATAACGTATGCCCAGCTTTGAAAGCGTTAGCAGTTCCCGTCGGAACAATATCTGGGTTTAGTGGCAAAAGACGTCCCGTCCACGATTCGATGTTCTCCATTCCGACATAGGGAACCGGGTTATCTTCATCGGCGTCAACTTTCTTGTCGGTAAGACGAACGGTTTTCTTGAGGCGCTTCAATTCCCAATGCTCCGGCACATCCCCCAACCACTCGACCCCACTCGGTTTGTATTTCGGATAAGGCTTCAATCTCATCCTTCCCCCCTTTGCGGCTTGGCGTCTTTGCGCGCCACTAACCCACCCTGTCTCGCGCGAAAACACGAAGATACCTCGTCCATCAATCGCAATGACTCCCCCGACCACTCGACGCCGCTGAGGCTGGATTTTGAAAAACGTTTAAATCTCATCAGTCCTCACCCAAGTACGCCGCCAACAAATAGGGCTTGGCCTTCTCAATGTCTGCTACCTCATGCAAAGTCAACTCGAAGTTTCCAGTACCCCAATGACCAATGTTTGTTACGTCACGAGAGAACCCCTTGACCTCAGGATATTTCTCCGGCGGTAACGGTAAAATGACGCGGATCGCCTTGTTGTGAAACACAACCGTCGCAAAATTCCGCAGCCGCCTGAAGGCAATGTAGTGCTTTAAGTCCTTACGCTGAACGTCATCCCCCAATGACATCAAATGAGCTTCGAGTTCCTTGAAAATCTCGTCGATTAACGGAGGCATATCGGCAAGCCATTGTTCCAACGTTTTATCTGTCGTTGTTTTCGACTTTTCGGTGTTCGTTTTTTCAGGCTTGGGCGTCTTACCGCCGTTCCCCGAACTCCCACCGGGTTTGACTGTTACGGCATTCGCCAACTCCAGCAACAATAAATCCGGTCCGAATCGCCGGTAACGAATCAACTCGATGTTGCGGTTGATCTGCTGGACGGCGTGCCCATCATATTTGGTGAAATCCGCAGCAATGCAAATCAATCGTGGGGCCGACCAATCAATGGCGTCAGCGGCGGCCTTGCCGTATTTTTCCAAGACCAGCAATTTAAATTCGGCCTGATGGTCCATCAGCCAATCCAGATAATACAACCCCTGGTTGATGACATTCTCATTCGATGAGCGTTTGTATTCCAGAATTGTGGGGCAATTATTTTCATCGAGCCCCAATGTGTCGATTCGTCCGCCATGCGTCTTGCCGGTGGAATATTCCGACGCCAAAAACCGAATCCCCAATAACGATTCAAGGTTGTTTTCGATCAGGGTCTGCAATGCCTTTTCCAAATGCAAAGTCGATGAAGCAACCGCTTGGCATTTTTCACCTACAATTTGAAACAGTCGAATGTCGCTCATGTCGTCACCTCTTTCAACAGGTCGAGAATCTCAGCCTCTAAGCGTTTGATGTCCTCCTCGATCACTTCCAACTCGCGGGGTGGCTCGTACCGATAGAAATGACGATTCAGCGGTATCTCGTAACCGATCTTGGTCTTGCTCTCATCGACCCAAGCGTCAGGGACATGCGGCAACACCTCGCGGCGGAAATAATCGTCGATCTGCTCTTTCAGCGGGACCGTCTCCGTGTCTCGCAACTCCGTGTCAGGCTCCGGATTGCCGTGTTTATCAACGCAAATATTGGCAGTTTCATCTCGCTCACTCAGAGCCGACAAAACCGCCTTGAGCTCTCCGGCACTCAAGCGAACGCCAAGCTTGCGGTCGAGTTCTCGCAACTCCGTCACAAACTCGTGGCGATCGTTGTACAACTTTTGCTTCGAAGATTTGCCAAAGGCCTTTAACAGTTCGCGAATTTGTTGTTGCCGCTGCTGGCCCGCTTCGATTTCACGCTGCCGAGCGTCAACGGCCTTCTTGTTGCTGCTGGCTAGGTTCTTAAACGCGGTTTCGTCCTCCAATCTGGCGATGCGATCTTTGGTCGCTTGAAAATTCAACCGCATCGGCCGCTCGACGGTGATCTTCTGATAGCCAAAATCTTCGTTGTCAAAAACCTTGCTGACGACCCGCTCCCGCTGGATCGGTTGATGAGTGATCGGGTCTTCTTCGGTAAAGACTCGCGTTTCGCCATCCTGAAAATTACCGAAAATCTTGGTCAGGTCGCCAATATGGTCCGGGTCCTTGGCCTTGTCGGCAGGGTCGCCGATACGACGGCGTTTGTTCCCCAGGCTCTTTTCCATTTGCACCCAAAACTGGCGAGCGTCGATCAATTGCACTTTGCCCTTACGCGGCTTTTCCTTCCGATTGGTCAGCACCCACAGGTAAGTCGAGATGCCGGTGTTGTAGAACAGTTGCTCGGGCAGGGCGACAATCGCTTCCAGCCAATCGTTTTCGATGATCCAACGACGGATTTCGCTTTCCCCTCCTCCGGCATCTCCAGTGAACAAGGGTGAACCGTTGAAGACAATCGCGATGCGGCTCCCCCCTTCTTTGGCAGGACGCATTTTGGAGAGCATGTGCTGGAGGAACAGGAGTGCTCCATCATTGACGCGCGGAGTCCCGGCACCGAAACGACCGGCAAAGCCCAATGTGTTCTTCTCGTTTTCGACAAATTTTTGCTGCTGTTTCCATTCCACGCCGAACGGCGGATTGGCCAGCATGTAGTCAAAGGTCCATTTCTTGCCGTCGGTCGTGCGGTCAAAACCGTCCTTGGTAAAGGTGTCGCCCAAGATGATGTTGTCGGCGTCTTCGCCCTTGATCAGCATGTCGGATTTGCACACCGCCCAGGCTTCATCGTTCCAGTCTTGACCGAACAATTTCGGCTGGGCGTCGGCGTTCAGATTGTGGATGTACTTTTCGGCAACTGACAACATCCCGCCGGTTCCGCAGGCTGGGTCGTAAATCGTTTTGACAACGTGGCTGCGGGCGAGGTCTTTTTCGGGGGACAGCAGCAGGTTGACCATCAGTTTGATCACCTCGCGGGGGGTAAAATGTTCTCCGGCTTCCTCGTTCGACTGTTCCGCACCGATCCGAATCAGCTCTTCGAAAACGTAGCCCATCTGCATGTTATCGACCCGTTCGGGGGACAGGTCGATGGCGGCGAATTGCTTGATGACCAGATAGAGCAGGTCTTTTTCGGCCATCTTGGCGATTTGCGTTTCGAACCCAAACCGCTCCATGATCGCTCGGACGTTCGGCGAAAAGCGGTTGATGTAGTTGTTGAGATTGGGGGCCAGTTGATTGGGGTCGTCCAACAGTCCATTCAGTCCACTTTTGTCGGCTGGTTTGGCCATGGTAAATTTCGACAGGTTGTAGAACGGCACGCCGGTCAGTTGCGACAGCCGGTGGCGGATGATGTTTTCGCCTTTGGATTTGATCTTAGCGTGCTCTTTGAGGACGGTGGCCTTGGTGGGTGCCAGAATGCAATCGAAACGCCGCAACACGGTCAGCGGCAGAATGACTTTGCGATATTCGTTCCGTTTGTAGGGCCCACGCAGCAGATTACATATTCCCCAGATGAACCCGGCGATTTGAGAGTGATTGTCAGCAGCCATGCATGTTTCCGTTCAGTCTGTTTTAAATACGATGTCAATCAATTGTCGGTCAGGACAGAAATGGGGCCAGGTACCGTTGCCGGAACGGCCCTTCGGGTGGTTTGCACAACGGTACTTGACCCCATTTCTGCCGCGTGATTGGCTCGGGCTTTTGAATCGTGCAGAGTTCTCCCACCTAACCAACACAATACTCTCAAAACGTCACCGGATCACTTGCGCCAAGATGCTCCAACTGGGGATTGATTTTAGTTGTTTAACCGACACTTGCCAAACTGACACACCTGTTCGAGGCCTGTGGATTCGGAACGTTTGTTGCTGGGCAGCAAATTTTTGGGAAATTTTTGCGATTTGGCCTATCGGATTGCAAATGGATCGATTAAGTTGTCGAACAGAGTTTAGTTGTTGGCCGATTTCTCGTCCGCCTTTCAGTTGCCCTAATAGCGGTGGCTGCCATTGCTGGTTCGCTTCACGAAGCGATAGACATCAACTGAAGAAATGGTGTCAGGTACCGTTGCCGGAACGGCCCTGCGGGTGCTTTGCACAACGGTACCTGACCCCATTTCTTCCCCGCGATTTTGCTGCGGGACGCCAACAACTTAATCATGCGACAAGTCTTCCCCTGATTTGTATCGGGCCCGCGAATTGACCGCGAGTGCCTAACCCAAAGTGGATCGCAAAATCCATTCCTTGTTGAAGCAGCGTCGCAACTGAGTGTTTTTTTTAACGACGCGTGCGATCTACCCCGACCCTGTTGTGGTGCGGCTCCTACGCTACCTTCGCGCTCTATCCGCGCGAACGGTGTACCTTTTTGAAATGAAAGTTTTTTTGTCATGTCCGACACCACCATCCCCCAAACAACTGAAAACGAAGTGCTCGACGCGGCAACAAGCCCGGTCATCACCGAAGTGACTTCCGAAGTCCCTTGCGAGACGGCTGAGGCTCCAGAAATCGAGCCCGCAGAAATCAACACCGCACGAATCAACACCGCAGAAATCGACACCGATTCGGCGTCTGGTTTCGCACAACTTAAACTGCTGCCCCAAGTTCTCCGGGCCGTCCAAAAGTCGGGTTACAACTCGCCAACCGAAATCCAAGCGGCGATTATCCCCGAAGTCTTGGCGGGCCGAGACGTCTTGGCCCAGTCCCAAACGGGGACCGGCAAGACCGCTGCCTTTGCGCTCCCGCTCCTGTCGATGATCGAAACCGCGGATCGCAAACCCCAAGTCCTCGTGCTGGCCCCGACCCGCGAACTGGCGATCCAAGTCGCCAAGGCTTTCGAGGTCTATGCGGCTCAAATGCCGGGCTTCACCGTCGCGGCGATCTACGGCGGTCAAGACTACGAAATCCAATTCCGCCTACTCAAACGCGGTGTCCAAGTTGTCGTGGGAACCCCCGGTCGTGTGATCGATCACATCAATCGCGGCACCCTGAAACTCAGCGATATTCGCTGCCTCGTTTTGGACGAAGCGGACGAGATGCTCAACATGGGCTTCCTCGATGATGTCAAGTTCGTCTTGCAAAATCTCCCCGAGGCTCGACAAATCGCCCTGTTCTCGGCGACACTCCCCGGCCCGATTCGCGAAATCGCAGCACAATACCTGCGCGATCCCGCTCGTATCACCGTGCGGTCGAAGACGATGACCGCCGAGAGTATCCAACAACAGGCCATCTTGGTCGAATCGCGAGACAAACTCAACGTTCTGCAACGACTCATCGAATCCGAGCCGACTGACGGCGTGATCGTGTTCACCAAGACCCGAGCGGCGTCCGTCCAAGTCGCCGAACGACTGCAGCGCGAGGGCCTTTCGGCAGTCGCCCTGAACGGTGAGATGGCGCAAAAACTTCGCGAACGCACGATCGAAAAATTCAAATCCGGTGGCCTTGACGTACTTGTCGCCACCGACGTCGCCGCTCGCGGTTTGGACGTGACCCGCGTGAGCCATGTGATCAACTTTGATCTCCCGCAAGACAGCGAGTCGTACATCCATCGGATCGGTCGCACCGGTCGCGCGGGACGACACGGCAAGGCGATCTTGCTCCTGTCCAAATCGCAACGGGGCAAACTCCGGGCGATTGAAAAAGCGACTCGGCAAACAGTCGAAATCATTCCACCGCCAACCGCCAAACAAATCGAGGCCCTGCGTATTGCCCGCTTCAAGGAACAAATCTTGAGCGCCATGGAACGCAAGGATTTGAGGCGCTTCGAAAAATTGCTTACCGAACTGGCCACCGAATCGGGAGCCGACCTTTTGCGGATTGCCGCTGCCGTTGCGGCGCTGGGCCAGGGCCAAAAGCTGAACGCTCCCGGCTCCAGCGATGCTGCTAACTCCACAAACGATGCCTACATTGACCGCGACGAAGAGAATCGCGGCAAGCACAAGGGGCGACGAAACAAAGAGCATGGCGGCGAGTCGAGCTGGCAAGACCGCGACCGCTCCAAGTTCGACCAAGGGCGTGGGGCGAAACACGGTAAGGGCTCGGTCAAGTCCCGCCGATTTTCACCACCGGAACCCGGCATGGAACGTTACCGCATCGAAGTCGGTCGCGACGACGGCGTGTTGCCGAAAAACATCGTCGGAGCAATGATCAACGAAGGAGGCATTGATGGAGACGCCATCGGCCCGATTCAGTTGCATGACAGCTACAGCACCGTCGATCTCCCGGAAGGCATGCCCCCTGCCCTGCGAGAGTTCTTGCAAGACGTTTGGGTTTCCGGCAAGAAGTTGCGGATTCGCCTGCATGAAGAAGGCTTTGATTCCGATTCCGGTCGCGATTCGCGTTTCAAATCCAAACCAGGCGGCTTCTCACGTTTCGGAAAATCCAAACCGAAACCTTTTGCCGGCAAAAAATCTGGCGGCAAAGACAAAGGCAAATTCAACAAATTCGCCAAACGCAAAAAATCATCCCGCAACGATTATTAAAAATCACGCGGAGACAATAAACGCAACCTTGCAAAACCATTTTGTTGATTGTTCTCTGAGAAATTGGGCGTCTTGAATGACGCCCAATTTTGAAAGTAACCGTTCAAAGTAACCGTTCACGGAGTGAACGGCCACGTAGCTCTTCACTCCGTGAAAAGGCGGACAAACCGAACGACGAAGCTGTGGCAAACCACCTAATCCTAAGTTCATTTTTCGTCCTTGATTGCGTTCTCTTTCTGATCTTGGACAAACAACAGTTCCTTGATTTTCTCCAATGAGTCGTAAGTGGACTCCTCAAACCAGGCTTCCTCAACGACGTCGTTCAGTGAGTACCAAGAGTAATCGAGATCGCGATACCTCCAAAAGACACCAAACTGCTTTTCCTTATTGTCTCCCTCTTTGTCAAGAATTTCTACGACACCAGGAGCTTCATATCGTTTTTTCATGGGCACATAAATGTCGCCTCTCGGTTCCCATTCGGATTTGTTTCGGAAACCAATCGCCCGATCATTTCCAAATTCGTCAGCATTGTACATTTCACTGGCAACAACCATCTGCGACCCTGAGTCAATCACATATTCGTAGAAAAGGCAATCAATCTCATGCCCATGTAATTCAGACCTAAAAATAATCCTCAAGTTTCCATCGTCGTCATGCGAAGATCGCCAAAAGTCCTTGCCTGAAACGGCCCGTTCAACAGACGACACCGCCTTTTCCCAAGGCATCGGTTTTAATGAGCCTTGATAAACACTAGAACGATACGTTGGCAAATCATCGGGGAAGCCCTCATTTTCCAGGATTTTTACAGTTCGAATCGGCTGCTTGTTGGGCGACCAAACAAAATCGATTCTTTGATTTTTGTCAATCAATACTACTTTCAACACCTCCCATTTTCGTGAGTAAATAGGAGTTTCCTCCCCTTGATTTTGAATCGGCTTGGTCGTCGTCGTATTGTATTTTTCGTGAATCACCCATGCGTAGAAATTTCGCCTGATGTCAAATCGGAAACGCACGCTGGTAACGCTTTCGCTGAGCACACCGTCCGGATCAATCACTTCCTTGTTGGTGATCGAATCAGCGAGATTTATCGAATCATACTCCTCGCGGCAAACCATCAAGACGTCTCCTGACTCGATCGCTTGAATATTAAACAATAGATTCCTAAAAACCTGACACACCGACTTATCGTCACCCTGCATAACTTGCGATAGCCCGCCGAAACAAAACGGTTTAGGCGACAGAAGCAAAAACAAGAACGCAACGGAGACAGATCGCCAGAACCCATGCTGGGAAACAAGTCGTTTTGCAGTAAAAACACGCACCGCTCAGCTCCTTCCAAAACACTTTGAATTCTAGTTGACGCTAACAGGAACAGGAACAGGATCAGGTCCAGGCCCGGGATCAGGCCGACGACATTGCCGAGAATCCGTGTCAGGAAAAAACTCTTCGACTTCAAAGTCCGTCGCGTTGGTAACATCATTATCACATCCATTGCGAAATAACTCGTCTCCAACTGGGACGTCGACCCCAAAGGCATCACACCAGCACCTAACATACTTGCCGCAATTTACTTTGTCTGTTTTCAATTTTTCATAGCCGCTTGCTCCATTCACAATCTTCTTTTCTACCCTCACCTTTATCTCAGGGTCCGTATCGATCGAAATTCCCGAAGGTTCATCACAACTTCCCACTACGATACCGTTGATCTTGCGAAACTTGCAAATTCCGTCAAAACAAAATTTCACATTTGGTGGAAGACTTTCCGCGCACGTTTTTTCTTCACCATCGTCAAAACAGACGACCGTCTGGGCTGATAGCGAATTGATAGTTGATAAACAACAACACAACACGACAAGGCACAAACTCTTTAACAACTTCATTTTTTGACCTCCAAGAGAACTCGAAATTCAACTCCACCTATTTCAAGCAGCAAATCCACCTCCGGCGGCAGACCTGATGCCTCGACTTTATGACCTGGAATCGAGAAATTAACTCGAAAAACACCATTGCGAATCGTCTTTAGCTCTACATCTAACGGATAAGGGTCGTTTGGATAGCGACCGAAACACTTAATAACCCTTACCTCCGTTTCACCTTTGGAATCACCCAAACAACTTGAAACAAAACGACCCTCGTCGCGGTGTTTCCGAAAACTCAACCAACTTGTACTTAACTCGTAAGGACTCGGACGGACCAAGAAAACCTGACAGCCGGTTAAAGGATTCCCCTTCTTTTCCCCTTCGGCCTCTTGGTACAGGAAAACATCGCCGAGCAACCCACCCTCGGGAAGATCAATCAACGGCAGCATGATTTTTACCTTGCCGAATTTGATTTCAATCGGTGTGGCTCTATCAGCATCAGGCGAGACCTCATTCGCAGACGAGTGGCTCATTTGATTGAGAGAAAATTCTTCGATGACAAACTCTGCCAGATCCAAGGCACCCTTACATTCCACCGTCAATTTGGAAACATCCAAGGGTTCAGTAAACTGGAAAGGAAACTCCCCGCAAAACACCGGATGTTCTGCATCAGGTTCAACTTCATACCTAACGCTCCCCTTTTCAAATCGACACCAACCAGCAATCGGGACCCTTACGCTGAATCGCCCGACCGTTTTTCCTTTTTTTGAAAATGTAAACGTGGTCCAAACCTCCGGTTGTTTCTGCCTTCCATCCACGCGAACTTGAAATTCCAACGCTGTCTTTTCCCCCTTGCGAAACACGCCTTTGCTGACTTTGATATCCGAGCAAGTGCATGATGCAGCTACATTGTCAAATTCAACGTCAAAGGGAAGCGGGCTAACTATTTCCGTCTTGACCTCATAACTGCCACCCGATTCCATCGCCTTTACTGTGAGGGCCGCAGTGAACTCTTCCGGAAGTTCAAGCCCCTTAAATCCAGGCTCATCACGAAATGGATATCGATCAACCAAGACGACCGTGTACGGCTCTTCGTCAGAAGCTTTTGTTTTGGCTGGGGAATCGTCGGGAGCTTTGACGGACGTGGCTTCGGCGTCCTGGCCGACACATATCGGCACCGGACAAGCCAATCCGAAAAATACTAGGAGGCAGACTACAAAGGGCAGGACTTTCATGAGTTAACCTCAGTGACCGCTGGACGGAAACAAAACGGCTGGGTGCTCAAAACTTTTTAATGATACCAACTCAAAAAAAAGTAACGACGCAGATTTTTTTTATTTTGTCCAAAAAACGGCAAAAACAGCGATTCTCGTTGATTATTGTCCGTTCTTTGAAACTTCACCCAATCCTGAAAACTCGGAGATCGGCTGGTTAAGGAATTCAAAAAACGGGAAACGGAAATATCCGATAGGTAAACCGGCGGCATTACGGCAAAGGGCAGCATTGGGGTTTGCAAGAAACGGAAACATCACCTGGATAAGCCAAGGTGCATTGGCCAGAAAATCTCTGCAACCGTTCACGGAGTGAACGGTTGCAACAATCTAAAATACTAACGCAAACCGTTTTCAACTCAAACCAATTCAATCGCCGCAACGACTATTGATCTGAGTCTTGGCCCGAGTTCGCCTCTCCGGCGGGCTCGGGAGTTGTGTCTTGCGAATCTGGTTGGGAGGGTGACAACAGCCACGCTTGCAGGGCGTCGCGCTGGGGCTCCGTCGCGGAGCGACTGATGCTGACGTTCCAATCAGTAGACTGGGGCCGACTGCCGATCTCGACCTCCAGATCTTGCAACTCCCCGTCGCGAGCAATCAAGATCGTGACCGGGGCACCTACTTCGAATTGCTTCAAGTCGCTGTCGAGCGAGGTCACACGTTTGCCGTTGATTCCAATGATCTCGTCCGTGTCGGCCAGACCCGCCAGCGTTGCCGGAGAGTCGACTTGGCCAACACCAATCCAAGGGACAGGTCTCGGACCACGCCGACGACGTGGCGTCGCTGGCTCGCTCTCGCCTTCCGATTCGCCTGGCGAACTAGCGACTTGGGGGCTGTACTCCCCGATGTTTAGACCCAGCCAATCGACGGCGGTTTGATAATCCAGTTCTTCCGTCGAATCGATTGCCAAGCGAAACCACTCGCTCAAATCCCGTCCGGCAAACTCGCTGCACACGGAGCGAAAATCTTCAGCGCGATACCCCACGTTGCCCGCGTAGCGTTCGTAAAACGCTCGCAGCACATCATCCAGACTTGCCGCTCCCGCCGAAGCAGACCGGATTTCCATATCCAACAAGAAACCGACCACCGCCCCCTTGGTGTAGTAACTGATCTGCGTGTCCCGCTTGTTTGGGGCCGAACCGTAGAACTTGATCCACGCATCATGCGACGAATCGCGAAGGCTTTGGATCAGTCGGCCATCGGTTTTTTGAACGCTGCTGATCTGTTTACCCAGGCTCTTGAGAAAATCGTCTTGGCTGATTAACCCCGCTCGGGCCAGCAACAAATCTTCGTAGTAGCTCGTCAACCCTTCGGCGATCCACAGTGATGGCGTGTAGACCTCCGATTCGTAGTCGTACTGCACCAACTCGCGTGGTCGGAGACGCCGAATGTTCCACGTATGAAAGAACTCGTGACTGGCAAGGCTCAGCCAACCCTGATACCGCGACTTGTCGCGCACATCAAACGGACTGGTCATCATCAGGCACGAATAGTCATGCTCCAGTCCGCCGCCCCCAGGAAAAAAGACGTTTAGGAAAAAATATCGATCATAAGGCACAGTCCCCCACAATATTTGATGCTCTGTAACAAGAGCCGCCAAATCCTCGACGGCCCTTTCGGCGTCCCACCCCGGACGCTCGCCGACGTTGACTAGGTAGTGCGGAACTCCCGCCACCTCGAATGGATAAGTCGTCAGCCTTCCGGCGACGATTGGGCTATCGACCAACTCGTCATAATCTGCCGCTTGATATCGGCTCGGTTGATCGTTGACCAGTCGCATCGACGAAGCCGACTCATTCCAATAGTCAGGAATTTCAACGATGACGCGATGGGGACGGGGTTGCAAATCGGCCAGCGTCAAAAACGTCGCCGCTCCATTGATCACGGCATAGTTCCGATTGAGCATGTTGGTCCGCACCGACGCTTCGTTGCAGTAGAGCCGATAGATCAAACGAAATCGCCGCGCATTTCCGGTTTCGATATTCCAGCGATTCTTGCTGATCTTCTCGATCGGTAAGGGGCTGCCGTTTTCGTCACGCGCCTCGATCTGATCGATATGTCGAGCGTACTCGCGAACCATGTACGAGCCGGGGGTCCAAGTCGCCATCATGACTTGAGTCACCGGCCCAGTTGCCGGTGCGTCCATCGTGATTTTCGCGTAATGCGTGATCGCTTGGGTTAAATCGAGTTCGTAGTGAATCGAGGAACTGTCGGCTTCTTGAGCCTCTGAAACTTGCCCGCCGAAACCACTTGTCCAAACCAAGGCCACGAGCAGGATTACCCAGCACCGTCGAAAGCAACCCTGAGTCAGCATGTTTGCGGTGGCTTGAATCTCGTGCATTTAGATGTTCCTAAAAACAAAAAAGGCGATTGTTTCCGCAGTTTTTACAGCGGGTTCGACATTAGATTATATCTCACTCTTCATCAAAAATTAACCCAAACCGGCAAGTCGGTTCAAAGTCTCGGCTCGTGTTGCTAAAATGGTAGTGAAAAATCTACCGAAAAAAACCGTATCAATAGCAACGCCAAAGACTTAAAACAAATTCCCGCTCGTTTGCGAGCGAAGCCTTCAAAGGACCATCATCATGAAACGTCGAGATTTTTTTCAACGATCCACCTTGGGAGCCTTTGGGCTCGGCCTCTTCGGATCAGGCCTCCGACCTTCCCACGCCAATTCCAATCGGCCAGCTCGGGAGCCGCGCCAAGTCGCCAAGAACATCATCTTCATGGTCAGCGATGGGATGAGTGCCGGGACGCTACAACTCGCCGAGACCTACGCCCATGTCCGTTTCGGTCAGACCACGAATTGGATCGATTTGTACCGTGACCAGCGAATCGTTCACGCCCTGATGGAAACCTACTCTGCGAATTCATGGGTCACTGATTCGGCAGCCGCCAGTTCGTCTTGGGGAGGAGGTGTTCGTGTCAATAATGGGGCGTTGAACGTCGGTCCCACCGGCGAACAATATCGCCCGATCCTGCAAAAATTCAAAGCCGCCGGAAAAGCGGTCGGGTGCGTCACCAGCGTCCCCATCACTCACGCCACGCCAGCCGGATTTTGTATCAATCAAGAAAGTCGTGGGGAGCAAGCCGATATCGCCGAAAAATATCTTCCGCTCCGCTTCGATTGCATGCTCGGAGGTGGTCACGAGTACTTCTCCGCGGAAACACGCGAGGACAAACAAGACATGTACGCCGCCTTCCGCAAGGCCGGCTATCACGTTCCCACGAATTTGAACGACCTGAAACAAATCTCCGCTGATGACCAACCGGTGATGGGGGTCTTCTACAAATCAGGCCTCCCCTACGCCTTGGACCACGAACAAGACGAACGACTGACGCAGACGGTTCCTAACCTAGCGACAATGGCGAAATTTGCCATTCATCGTTTGAACCAACACCCCAACGGATTTGTGATGCAAATCGAAGGGGGCAAAGTCGACTGGGCCGCTCATGCCAACGATACCGCTGCCATTATTCACGACCAACTCGCATTTGACGAAGCAGTCGGTGTCGCCATCCGCTTTGCGGAAGAATCCCAAGACACGCTCGTCATCGTCACCACCGACCACGGAAACGCCAACCCTGGTCTTTTGGGAACCAGCGGAGCGAACAAAAAATTCGAGACCCTGCTCAAACTCAAGCACACCAACACTTGGATCATGGAAGGGCTCGCAAATAACTGGGGCATCGAAGAAATTCGCGAGCGGGTCAACTTCGCCCAAAGCCTAGAAATCACGGCAGACGAAGCGAAAGTTCTACATGACCACATCGCGGCGCTGAAACCCGAAGACCGCCTGGTCGACCGGAAAATGCCGTATGCGAAACTGGCTAAAATCCAAGAGCGTGCCACCGCGATCGGTTGGGCGGGTGACGATCACTCAGCCGATTTTGTGGAACTCGCCGCCTTCGGACCTGGCAGTGAACTGATCCCACCGTTCGTCAAAAACATCGACCTGCACCAATTCATGCTCAACGTCACCGCCGTTCCCGCCGAAGCCATCGGCGGGTGAGCCTAACCTGGCCTGGGCCTTCGTTACACTTGCAAAAAAGTGGAACGAATGTCTGGCAACCCAATATTTGCCTGCGGCGATTGCAGTTGAGTTGAATCATCCTGCATTCACTTGCGTATTTTCAAGTTGGGTTTTCTACTGATTGATTTCTGGGCATCGTTGAGTATCAAAAACGACTGCATGGATCGACCCTTTGCGATCAAAAGCGACGCCCGTTCACGGGAGTGAACGGCCACGTGCACGGGAGTGAACGGCCACGTGGCGGGCTCCATGGACTGTTGGGCTGGGGCAAAACTCTTTGCCACGCAACGAAGCCTTTCTGCGAGGCCCAAACTCCAATAGTCATTTTCGGAGTCGCACGCTCATTCGATTTTCGGCGTGAACTATTTGCGGCAACCTGGATTTTTAATCCTCATCGGGCGAGAGCATTTTTTCGAATTCCTCGATAGGCATGTCTCGGGTAATCCGGCGAGCCCTGCCGTCGTACATGTGAACGTGTAACGCCTCACCAGGCTTGAGATTCATGAACATGGCCATCGCCTCAATATGCGTTAAGTCATTATTTTGAGTCCACGGCACGTACTTATCGGACATGATGAAACAAATCGTGTTCGACGTCCCCCGCTCGATCCCCTCCAAATTGCGAACGTTGGACTTCACCCAGCAAATGTTGGTCATCCCGTCTTTGCCGAACACCTCAGGAATTTTATCCAGCAACGCTTTGTTCTCAGGACTGTCCCACGGCTTGCTCAAATCGAATTGTTCGTACAAGGCCTGTTGGTCCAGATACGGCAACATGCTGACGCGCCAACTTAGGTTTTCGTGTTTACCCTCGACCCCTTGAAACGGAAATTCCCCATAAGAATCGTGAAAATTGTGGGAAGCAATTAAAACTTGACGCTGGTTGTTGATCTTGGCCGATTCCTGCATCACCACATCGATTTCCGCCAAAGTCTTCTGAGCAAACACCCCGCGAATTTCGACATGACGACCGGCCTGCCGAAAAGTCAACGACTTGAGCAACTCTTCGCGGGCCGCTTTCCCTCCCAGCCAATCTGGAAACGGCAGTTCCGGACCAAACCGTTCCACGGCACTCTTCAAAGTCGCCAACACCTCGCGGGCATCCCGTTCGGCATCGCATTCGATGTCTAAGCCCACATCAAATGTTCTCCCAGCGTTCGCATGAAACACGACGCCAGAGATTTTCTCGAGCCGCTTGAGCTCGGCATAATCTTCGGTCGGCAACTGACCTTCCGCTCCCTCGATCGTGTCAGCAATTGCCGACCGGAGAGCATCAACATCGAAAACCACCACCAAGTCACTGCTGGGGGCCTGTTTGTACAACCGCTCGGCCCCCTCGGGCACCTCGGGCAAGTCCTTCTTTAGCAGCCTGTAGTTCGGGCTCATGAATACCAGCCGTTTATCCTCGGCAACCACCAGAGGACTGTACGACACGTCAGGATTCGGAACGAGATAGCGAATGCCATCGATTTCCTTGCTGGGTGCGTTCTCGATATCGCTGAGAAATTTTTGATAGTCGGGGGTGTCGCGGAGTGAAAGTTCCAAATAGACTTGCCAAAACGGTTGCTCGCTAAACAGCCCATCGAGAGTGGCACGATCAAGTCGAGCAAGTATGTCGTCAAAGTGCTTGGGCATTGCTGCGACAACGCGAAGTCGTTCCCAGTCGATGGAGTAATCGCCAAACGACGGGAAAAAACCACTTTGAGCGATGTCTTTGATGAAGGTCGATTGGGACAATTTGTTGATATCGGCATCGATCATCATCAGCGGCACAAAATCAATTTCTTCATTCTCCTGCCCCTCGTTTGCCACCTGGGCATAGCAATTTTGTCCAGCGATGACCAACGCCCCACATAGGGTCAAAAACAATACTCGTCTGAGCCAACAACCAAAAACAACGTCTGCAAGGTTCATTTGAAACTCCCCGATGTTGAAGCAATTATTAACGAGCGGCATCCCCTGAGTCTTATCGTAGCGAAAGCCGTCAAGGCTTTCGATAGGTCGTAGCGGAAGCCGTCAAGGCTTTCGATAGGTTAAGGCGGAAACGTTTCTGGATCACTAAAGCCCTCAACGGCCTACGCCACCCTCATTCTCGAATACTGGTGTTCAGCAAGAAATGTCAAAATTTAAACTGGTTTTCCTTAACCACAGAGCGATCATCCCGTCACCTTAAATCCTGTAAATCCTGAAATCCTGTCTGAAAAAAGCTATCCCATCGAAGATTCAATTTGACTTCTTCACGTCCGAGTTCTGATTGAAAAGATCGGTTTTAATAGCCACGGATGAAACACGGATTGAGAAAGTTGGAGCCCACGCTTTAGCGTGGACTCCAACAATCTCGTGAACGGTTACTCCGTGTTCAATCGGTTTTTAATCCGTGGTAAAGCGTTCCATTTTTCTTCGCCTAGATCAGGAGTTCTGAGATCGGTTTGGAGCTTTGGAAATGTAACCCTCTCTCACGATCCGCGAGCCATCGCGCAAAAAAATGGCCGAACGGACGCTCGTCCGTTCGGCCAAAAGAGAATCAGATTTTGTGCAAACCGAATGGAGGATCAGTTTCCAGAATCAGGCTTGTTGGTTTCTCCCGCAGAAACGTCTGCGGATTGTTTCCGCATAAAGACCCACACATGTCCAGTCATTCGTTCGTTGACCCATTCACTTCGTGATTGGTACAACTTCATAAAGGACTGTTGGAATTCTTGCATTTCCTTTTGAAGCTCTGCGCTAATATCACCAGCTTCGGCTGCTTTTTGGTATCGCTCGTGTAAATCTCCGCGAGACTCGGCGAGTTCGGTTGACTTTTGGTTGAACTCGGCTTCTTTCGCGACGAACTCTTCCTCCGACAAACCGTCGACCGGATTCGCAATCGTCACCGAGTCGCCAACGATCAAGTCAAGTTGGCCGTTGCCATTCCAATCGTAGGCCCAAACACGTGTCCCGGTAGCGGGAATAATTTCTTTGCCGCCGGACGTTGTTTGCTGACCTGCATCGGTGGCTGGGATCAACGTTTGAAAATCGCCCCACTTCGGAACCTCGTGGGTCCCTTCGTTGAAGCTGATGTAAACCGCACCAGTGGAACTGCCGGTGATCAAGTCTAATTTGCCATTGCCGTTCCAATCGACCAGATGAGGGGCCGAGTGATGATCCGGGGAGCGAATTGGCAGCTCAACAGGTGTCTCGCTCAATTGCGGATTTTTGGCGTCACCGAGATTCTCGTAGTAGAAAAATTTGTTGCCAAAGCAACCGACAATCAGGTCCAAATCTCCATCGCCATCATAGTCCACGACAAACTGTTGGGTGCAGATCGCGTCCAGGATTTCATCCCCCATGCCACTCGCCTGCTCTTCAGTTAGCGAGACGTTTTCTAACGGGGCACCCGAGGCATTGGTCAGGGACACTGCCTCAGCGAATTGCAAACCTCCTTGCCCAGCGAGCAGCATGATGTGGCCCGCTTGACTTCCCTCCGTCCAATAACAGCCCGACAAGATGTCCAGAATCCCGTCGTTGTTCCAGTCCACAAACTGTGGAGTTGAACTGGTACATCACCAGACGCCCGGGACCATCGCCCGAGCCTCTTCCGTTTTCAACCATTCGCCCGCTGCAAACTTCGGCGTCTCACCTAGGCTTGCCAAATTCTTATAAAACATCATGTTGCCGCCACGGAATTGTCCGACCACCAAATCGGGAACCCCGTCGCCATCGACATCGGCGAACGTAGGGCAAGCGTAACCCGGAGACTCGACGGCAATCGGTTCCCCGTCCGCTTCGATCCGAAACGGTTTTTCAAATTCGTAGCCCGCCGATTTGGGCTGAGCCTTTTGACGCTCATCCTCATTCGCTGCGGTAGTTGTTTCTTCGGCATCGGCGGCCTCTGCCGTTGTTGCCGTGCCTTCTTCCTGGCACACAGCGGCCCAACTGACCGCACCAGGACTGCCGATCGTCAATCCGACGGCCAGTGCCGCCACGACCAACAATCGTGTCAACGAAATTTTCATCAAGTTACCCTTTCTCTAAAGAACATTTGCATCCGATGGAATCTGCCGGAATCGGAGTTTACGCCAAGTTCGCCATGCCGTGAGTGGCATTCCACAATGTAAAAATTTCAGAGTCGGCGAACGATTTAGCGAATCCCCCTTTTCCGTTACCCTTACCTCCGACATCAATCAGTTGTTTTGATCATCCCCAATGCGGGGTGATTTTGCAACGCTGAAGTTCGAATAAAAGCTCTTAGCCCTGCCAGAACCCACAAAAAAATAGTAGTCCATTAGATTGGGGGTCTAAAATCTAATGGCCTACTCCAAGGAGAAATTAGAATTTGACTTTCTCTTAAAACTTGCTCCCAGACCAACATCCTAAGCGGACCCGCATCGCATGCAGATGAAAACCCTATCTGCCTAAAATCAGATTAACCAAGTTTGCCTAAGCATTTAGACTCCAAATGAACGATGGAAGGTTTGGCATCTTCAACCTTAAGACCTTCAGCTTGTTTTGCGCATTTCTTAGATTATCTTAGAAGTCTACAAAAACACCCTCTCTGGTCTGGATCTGGCGAACCAGGACCAAAGAGGGCTTCCGCAGCAAGTCGGGGCACAACAGGGATGAATTGTGCCCGACTTCGGCTTTAACGCGACGAGGCTCCGAAAGGATTTTTGCTCATTGATCTTCAATGAGAGATTTGCGGAGTCTCTCGGCTTAATCCATGGCGACTCTCTGTGCGGTGCCTTGGTACCTCAGGCGATCGCACGGAACTGCCCGTGCATGGAATCAAATCGCTGAAAGGTTCCGCTTTCCGAGTGGAAAAAGATCGCGTGAATGTTCAGTCGCTGCTGAATCACCGCTTTTGCTACAACCGGTACTTGGGCAATCGTCTCCACGCATTCCAACAGCGATTGCTGAAGTTTTTGATTTGTGCGTTCACGCTCTTTGATCCGTTCGAGCAGGCTCTTGGCACCTGAGCGCGGCGGACCTTCCCAGTGAGTTTCATTTAACCAATTTCGGACATTGCCGGGTGACGCCACGCAGACCATCAAGTCGGTGACCCCAAGTTCGTTGATGGCGTAGTTCATCGTCTCGTCTTCACCTTGACAGTCCTCCACAAGTCCCTGCCATACTGAGTGAGAACGCTGCAGCACGAGAGATTGACCGGCCTCCAATACGCGCTGCACTGGAAAAGTCACCGGACCGTCTTGGCAGAGAATCCACAAGTCGAGGTTTGCCGACATTTTCTCGCGCCGACCTTGCTGACTTCGCAACGACTCGATCTCATATTGAGTTTTCAATTCCGCAATCATTTTCAAACCTTTCTGGATAAAACAGGAAACGCTTGACCTATCAAGCACGTACAAAATCTTCTTCCCAGCCGCCAGTTGAGGTCCGCTGAAAACAGCGATCCTCCTCTAAGACAACTAGGACCAACCATCCGTTGAACACTAAATCACGAACTAAGTTGTGCTTTTTCAAGACGACCTCGACCGCTTCTCGGGGTGCTTCAATAAACACCTGCAGACGTTGCGGCGGGTGCTGTAACCGGTTGCCGTCGTGAATGGATTGCCACGGCAAGCCGGTCTTTAAATCACCTCCGTTGCCTTCGAGAATCCCAAACTGGCCGACGACGTTATGCAGTAACTTGTTGCCGCTGCCGTAATGATCAGGTGCCACCGTCGAGGCGTAATACTGAAGATTGATCCAACTGGCGACAATCATCGGAGCCGTCATAATCAGTTCAAGGACCTTTCCATCATGGTCTTGACGATAGTCATAGCTGTGGAGAAACGCTCGGCCTTCCAAATTTAGGCCGCGCGTGCGGTTTCGCGTGGCGACGATAAAGGCTGCGTTTCCAGCCAAACCCCATTCCGGTCGAACCTCGGACCAGTCGCGACTGCGGCGAAGCACGTCTTGGGTTGAGTCCGCTTGCAGCCGTAGAGCCCGCTCGGCTCGCGTGAATTGGCTGGCTTCAGCCAACCAGCGTTGAATCTTTTCGATTTGATAAAGTTGCCCGCTAGGAACCTGATCAAGATCAAAGAGTTCTACTTCGTCGGTGGTCGTGCAATGCAATCCCGCAACAAACCACGTATCATCGGGAATTTGAATGCCGCGTTTCGTGAGCCCAGCCCGGACATCTGAACGATTTAACAAAGAAGCCAACAAGCGAGCATTCGGGGCTCCCGTATGCCCACCACAAGCACCGCAATCGAGGCCGGCCCGATATGGATTGTTGGTCACTTCTGAGCCGTGTCCGCAGATCAAAACGACTGGCGCAAAATCTTTGGTCAAGCCAAGGTTAATAAGTACTCCCGCAGCTAATTCCACCTGTTGGCCAGTCGATAGACACTCGCCATGGGGTCCTTCCAGTACAGGCACAGCTTGAGAATTCGCGGGGAGTCCGTCCCGATCCCCCACGATAGATTGCTGCCCCCAACCCAGCGAGTC
The DNA here is from genome assembly GCA_019636375.1 of Pirellulaceae bacterium. Lineage (GTDB taxonomy): Bacteria > Planctomycetota > Planctomycetia > Pirellulales > Pirellulaceae > BJ22. The sequence continues at coordinate 939,702 of JAHBXS010000002.1, forward strand.
TCGCGAGAGACGCCATCCGTACCAGGCCCCAGCCGACTCAACGAATGCGAAACAGGAGGCGGCCGACGACTGGAAGGTTTTCCAGAGCTGGCGAAGATTACGAATATCGTGGCGAGCCTTGATCAGCGAGTTGATATCTTGCGTCTCGGGCCTTACGGTTTGCGTCGCTCGATACGCGGCAGACAACAAAACCGGTTTTTGATCGACTCCCTGCGTCTCGCCTAAGGGAAGGCACTCGACGGCGACACCAAAAAAACCTGCAAACCCAAATGTATCAATTTCGTCAGAGGTCGCTTCGAGATGGCGGCGAAAAACCTCCGAACGGACATCGATGCAAAACACGGCCTGGAGTGACGCCCGCGACGTGGGTCGTTTCGCCCCCTCAACACTGGAGCGACTCACTCGGAGTCGTTGAAGCAATTTTCTGCGAAAGGCATGTTCCGTTGCGGCAAGCAGATGAAATCGAATTGATTCATCCCGACCGTCGGCAAGCCGGTGGTCAGAATCCTTGACCTCCGCCTGGCGGTCTCGGTTCAACTCGCAATTAAGATCTCCCGCCGGAACGTAGTGCCGATGGTATAAGGCCACATCATATGCCAACCGAATCGCGATCAGACCCGCCAAATCATCGCGATGCTGATGACTGAACTTGGACCAAGCTGCTAGGTACTTGATGTAAGAAGCCCAGCCAAAGACGGAGCAGACCATGCAGGTTAGGAATGCTTGCCAAGTCTCTTCCGGCAGGCTGAGTTCGTTCAGCAACACGGCGATTGCACGACGCGGATCGCTTGGCAACATCCGAACAAGTCGCCGGAATTCCGGAAAGCCCATCAAGTCCCAACGCTTGCCACGCGAGAATGCCTCCCGCCAAGCTGCGTAGAGCGACAGTCCCCGCCAAGGGTTTGCCCACAATGCTTGGCCGCGATCATAATGCGCCGAGCAGTGTCGTGTGATATCGTTGATGAAGTGGATGGTCCACAAAGTTCCATGGCGTTTGTCCAGGGCTTCGCTGACCGAGTACCATTGGCGCTTGCGAGTTGCGGAGATTTCCTGTTGGCCTTCTAGCAGCGACAGAAGCAGGGCGATGTCCGTCACGACCTCACCATCTTCCGAATCTTCCGACTGTTGTGTCACCCAGGCACTTGTGGCCAGGATATCCTTGATCGTAAATTCTTGGCGTTGCCACAAATCTCGGAAGTACTCCCAACTCGGCAAAAAATCTGCGCCGCGAAAGTCTCGAATCATTCCGTTGACCTGCTGGAAAGTCTTATCCGTCAGATCGACCACAGGGTTGACTGCAACGTAGTCATTCAAGGGCCAAACGGGAGCGACAATTTTTTCGACCTCCAGCAACAACCCATCGATATCGACATGGCGCGACTCCCGTGATGATTGAGAGACCTTTTCAAAAGCCACTGTATTCATTAAACGATTCCTTATTTCGAATTCAAAAACTCATTCCGATTAATGCTCGCTGGTTTAGGGCGTAGGTGATCGCTGTCCCCAAACCCGAGCCGTCACTGTCCGCACAGGCAAATCCAGATAAAAACCATGTGTGGCATGGACATACAGCGAGCGCAACCAACGCTGACAAGCGGTTCTCCGCGCGAACGCTGGCATCGCCAATAGTCCAATCAAACCCAGGATCAACAGCAAACCCAACAGGCTGGCCACCCAACTCGGCCCATGAATATTTCCCACGTGTACCGTTTGAAGACTAAAGTCAATGACGAGGTAGAGGCTCCAATATCCACAACAGACGGCAAAGGCGATCGCCATGGCAAATCCCCAAACTTTTCTTGAATTCGCGAGGTTTGCCGTGCCAATCAGTTGCGTTAAGGCCATGATTTGCACCAATGCCAAAACCCATATTCCTGGCTTCATGCGCCAATCCACTCCGAACAGCCAAATCGTGAATCCGCTTATCGCGATACTCAGCCCCAGAGCGATCGACATTCCCAATATCCATCGCGGCGAGTTCGCGGAAGTTTGACCTTCCTGTTTGGTGGCGAACTGCTTTATTGGGTGGGCCGCATCAATCGCACTGCCTGACCTGAGAAATGCGTGAGCCTTGTACAAAGAGTGCGCGATCAAATGCACGAGTGCCGCTGAAAATGCGCCCAGTCCGCACTGGAGCATCATGAACCCCATCTGAGCAACGGTCGACCAAGCCAACATTCGCTTGACATTCGTCTGAGTCAACATCACCACACTGGCCGCTACCGCTGTGAGCGCCCCGACGGCAAGGAGCATATCCAAGGCCAACCAGGAAAGAGAAACTAACGGGCTCAGCCGAATCACCAAAAATCCGCCTGCATTGATCACCCCGGCGTGCATCAATGCGGAGACTGGAGTTGGGGTCTCTAAAGTGTCAGGGAGCCAACTATGAAAGGGGAGCTGAGCACTTTTAGTCATCGCCCCGAGTGCAAAAAGTGCTCCAATCAGCAACACTCTGGAATCTACGACTCCTGATCTGGCAAGGCCCTCTGCCGCGGCAAACAGGCTCGTGTAATCCAACGCCCCGAAAACATTCCAGGTCAAAACCAAGGCACCTAAGAGGAACAAGTCACCGAGACGACTGATTAAAAATTTCTTTCGCGCGGCCCAAACAGCCCAGACTCGCTCCGGATAATGCATCAGCAATTGATGCAATCCGTAACTGCAGAACACCCAGGCCATCGTCAGCATCAGCAAGTTCCGCGACAACACGAGCAGCATGACAGCACTGAGGGTGAAGGCAATCCATTTCAAGAATTTACCCTGACCGGAATCTCCATCGAGATATCGCATGGAAAAGCCAACAATCACCAGGCCGATCAAGCTAACTAGCCCTGACATGATGACCGTCAGCGGATCGAGGTAAACACCTAATCCCAGGCCGTATGGAAGACTCCAGCACTCCCAGTCGCTTGTCCCCATCGTAGCCACGAATGCCCCGCAAAAAATCGCGATGACCAGATTTGAAATGGCTAGAGCCCACACCACTCGCTTGAGAATTCCAGGAGCGCGATTGGCCATGCGATCAGGAAGAAAGCTCAAACTCAGTCCTAACAAAGGCCAGCAGATAACCCCCATCTTGATCCACCACATCGTCAAATGTCCTTTCCAATTACCGGGAATACCACAACAACCAACACACTGAATCGGGCAGAGTTGTCGCTGCGGAAACACCCAGACAACTCACCGATTTCCCAAATCCTAATACACGACAATATTGTCGTCAATACGGTTTCGTGTTTTTTTTATCGTGTTTTTAAATGGGCGACTTGATCGTATTGTTGCTGACTCGTGAAATTGGTAAAAACGCTTGAAAAAGGGGGCTCTGTTTAACCTTAAAACTCCCCGCAACCCTGGTCGATTTACAGAAAAAAAACTCCTATGGGGTATTTCTGGCAGGATCTCGGCGCTTGGGCCGGTTTCTGCGATAATTTGTCCGAGAATTTTGAAGAACCCTTCTGTCTCATGAAATTTTTTATGGCCACCAAGAAGACAACCAATCGTTCATCCCGCAAGCCAACCCAGGGACTAGCCGCGTCTAAGCGAAAAACGCCACTGCGAAATCGTCCGGCACCCTCCCAAAGCACCTCGGATAGCAAACACGAAAAAGGATTAGCCCCCCATCGCTGGACGTTCCTGACAAATCACTCTCATGTGCTAATTCTCTTGTCGCGAGACCCATCGATCACTCTGCGTGAGGTTGCAATTCAGGTCGGAATCACCGAACGAGCGGTGCAACGGATTATCGCGGACCTAGAGCACGAAGGCTTTATTGAACGAGAACGGATGGGCCGGCAGAATCGCTATCGAGTTCATCTTGATTTAGCTCTCCGTCATCCTATCGAGTCTCATCGCACCATCGGCGAATTGATCAAGACGATTAGCCTCTAAACTGTGCCTGAAAATTACTTGTCGCTCATTATAGAAATTGTTCAATCAACGACAGGCAACCGTTTTGCTCGCTTAAAAAATCAAGTGAAACTGCAGCATTAAGGGAACTGTTTTTATCCAACTTAGAATTAATCGCCCGATTACATCATCCGAACGTTCCACGCGGAAACTGATAAGTCAGAGCAGCACACCATTCACGACTCACTCAACTCAATAGGAAAGGTAACGATGAGCTACACCTACCAATATCCTCGTCCCGCGTTATCGGTAGACATCGTGCTGTTCGGATTCCAGGAATCTCAACTCTCGGTCTTGCTGATCCAGCGAGCCAATCCTCCGTTTGCTGGGGATTGGGCTTTGCCGGGAGGGTTTGTGGATCTGGATGAGACACTGGAGCAGGCGGCGCTGCGTGAGTTGCAAGAGGAAACGGGACTGAGCGATCTAAATCTGGAGCAACTTCACGCCTTCAGCACCATCGACCGCGACCCGCGCGAGCGTGTGATTTCAATCGCCTTTTATGGCCTAGTCAAACAGGAGCGCTATCAACCCGTCGCCGCAGACGACGCCCGCGACGCGCGGTGGTTTCCGATTGAAAACCTCCCTCAATTGGCCTTCGACCATCAGCAGATATTTTCAGTTGCCCGGCAGCGACTGAAAGCCAAGTTACAACATCAGCCGCCAACTGCGAGCTGACCATCTTAGACCAGCAGTTCTTTAATCGGCTGGGTATCTTCGACGCCGATGAGGCGTTGGTCGAGGCCGCCGTAGAAGTAACTCAGTCGGTTGGGCTCGAGGCCGAGTTGGTGTAGGATCGTGGCGTGAATGCGTTTGACGTGCAACTTCTTCTCCACGGCAGTGGCACCCAGTTCGTCGGTCTTACCGTGACTAATGCCCCCCTTAATCCCGCCACCGGCAAGCCACATCGTGAAGCCGTAGGCGTTGTGATCGCGACCGGTTCCTTTTTCATACTCAGCCGTCGGTTGGCGACCGAATTCGCCACCCCAAACGATGAGGGTGCTGTCGAGCATCCCCCGTTGCTTAAGGTCTTTCAACAAGGCCGCGATCGGTTGATCGGTCTCTCCCGCGTGGAGTTCGTGGTTGTAAACCAAGTCGCCGTGAGCGTCCCAGTTGTCGTCGTTGTGGGCTCCGCCGGAATAAATCTGTACAAACCGCACGCCCCGCTCGACCAACCGCCGCGCCATCAGACATTGGCGTCCGAAGTATTGCGTTTTGGGATTGTCCAAGCCATACATTTTTTGAGTGGCCTCGGTTTCTTGAGCAAGGTCCACTGCCTCGGGCGCGGTGCTTTGCATCTTGTAGGCCAACTCGTAACTCGCGATCCGGGCGGCCAGTTCGCTGTTGCCCGGATTTTGAGCTTCGTGGGCTTCGTTGTATTCTCGGAGCGTATCGAGCAGCTTCCGTTGCACCGAATCGGTCATCGTTTGATGCCGATTAAGATCTAAGATCGCGGTCCCTTCGGAGCGGACGACGCAACCCTGATAGATAGCTGGCATAAAGCCACTGCTCCAGTTCTTCGGTCCGCTGATCGGGCCCCCTTTGTTGTCGAGCATCACGACGAAGCCCGGCAAATTTTCATTCTCACTCCCCAGACCGTAATTGACCCACGAGCCGAGGCAAGGACTACCGCTGAGGATTCGCCCCGAGTTCATCTGAAACATCGCCGAGCCGTGAATCGGCGAGTCGGCAGTCATGCTGTGAACGAATGCTATGTCATCAACACAAGTCCCCAAATTGGGAAACAGATCGGAGACCCATTTGCCACATTCACCGTACTGCTTGAATTTCCAACGCGGTTCGACGATGCGGCCTTGATTCTTATGCCCGCCACGACCGAAGGTCTTCACCTCGATTGTCTTGTTATCCATGCCGTACATTGAGGGCTTGTAGTCAAAGGTGTCGATATGGCTGGGGCCGCCGTACATATACAAGAAAATCACCGCCTTCGCCTTACCAGGAAAATGGGGCTCCTTGGGGGCCAAGGGATTCTTCCAGACTTGGTCATCCTGGGCCTGGTCGTCCCGACCGAGACCATGCCGTGCAAAAAACTCTGGGTCCAACATCCCAGCCATCGCACAGCCGGTAAATCCTGCTCCCGATTGCCATAGGAACTCACGTCGCGTGCGACCGCAGAAATTGGGGGTTGGTTGGTTCATCTTCGGTCTCCGGTTTGCACTAAGAGCCTATCCCAAAAGGGGTCAGACCCTCTCCGGTTCGGCAACAAAACAACGTAAAATTTCGCTTAGCCTCCAAAGGGTCTGACCCCTTTTGGGATAGGCTCTAATCAAGGTAAACAAATTCGTTAAGGTTTAAAACGAGCAAGCAGTAGTTTTTAATCGCCTGCTTGCGCGACAGTTGATCATCATTCATCCACGATTCGATCAGGGTTACTCCTTTGGAGATTTCCGTGGCGTTCGGTTGCCGCTGCAAGGCTCGCTCCAGCGCCCGCTCGACCAACTCCGCGAGCGAGTCATTTTCGAGGTCTCCCAACGTGGTCGCAAAATGAGCCGCTTGAGTTTGGACAAACTCACTGTTGATCATGTGCAGGGCTTGAGTCGGCTGCGTCGTGGTGAAGCGAACGGGACAAGTAAAGTCGGGATCGGGTGCGTCGTAGTTGGCCAAGATCGGAACCCGCAAACTCCGCTTGACATGAATGTAAATGCTCCGTCGGTTTTGGTCTTCGAGACTGGACTTCTCCCAGTTGTCGCCAGGGATCGACTGACCCGCCAAGACTTCAGCGGGGAGGTCGGGATAAACGCTGCGGCCAAACATCTTGCTCAAGTTCAGTTGCCCGGCCATCAACAAAACCGAATCGCGAATCTCTTCGGCCGACAACCGCCGCATGTCATACCGCCAATAGGCGTCGTTTTCCGGATCGGTCGCAGCGTACTCCGGATTGAACTGACTCGACATACGATAGGTTGCCGAGAGCATCAACTTGCGATGTATCGTTTTCATCCGCCAACCACTGGCCACAAATTCTGTCGCCAAGTAGTCGAGAAGTTCTGGGTGAGTTGGCTGGTTTCCTTGGAATCCAAAGTCACTACTGCTGCGAACGATGCCCCGACCGAAGTGATATTGCCAAAGTCGATTGGCCATCACTCTGGCGGTCAAGGGATTTTCGGGGCTGGCAATCCAGCGGGCCAACCCTAGGCGACGCCCAGAGGTGTTCGCCGTCGGGCTAGAAATTTCGGGTTGCGGTGGCGACAGCACTTCCAAGAACCCCGGCTCGACCTCATCTCCAATCACATGGGCACTCCCCCGAAGCATCACGTAAGTCGGCGGTGGATTCGGTCCATGCTCTTTGACCGCCAAGATTTGTAATTTCTGGTCTTCTAGTTTTCGTTGAAGCTGACGACGTTCACCTTTGGTTTTGACATAGGTCTCGAACTCTTCCTCGGTGATGACGGTTCCGATTCGTTTCTTGACAAGATCGTTGCGCCGTCCGGGATTATGCCATTCTTCGTGCTCGACAGGAATAAAGTCCTTCTTGACCCGTTCTTCGAGCGCGTCGATACCCGGAATCAGGTCGCGGATTTGATCGGCAAGCCGCTGGTTATCTTCTGCGAGTCCCGGTTGGTCAATCGTGACCACCGAAGCGTCCAGGACCGATTCATGTCCGCGGATACCGTAGTGTCGAATGTTGGTGAAGAACGCCAACATGCTGTAGTAGTCCTTGGTGCTCACAGGATCGATCTTGTGGTCGTGGCAGCGAGCACAATTGACCGTGAGTCCCAGCATCGTTTGACTGACGGTGCCCAAAATATCATCGTAGGCATCAAACTTCGCTTGCTTAGGATCAGCCGGTTCATCATCCCATTGCCCCAAGCGATAAAAGCCCGTCGCAATAATCGTATCGGGAGTTGGTTCAGGCAGTTCGTCTCCCGCCAATTGCTCGATCAAAAACTGATCGTAGGGTTTGTCTTGGTTGAATGATTGAATCACGTAATCGCGATAGCGCCACACGAACGGCTTGGTGCCGTCGCGCTCAAAACTGTTCGACTCGGCATAACGAACAAGGTCGAGCCAATGCCGCCCCCACTTTTCGCCGTAGTGCGGGGACTCCAAGAGACGGTCAATGAGTTTTTCGTAGGCTTGCGGATCGGTGTCGTTGACAAACTGCCGAACCTCATCCATCGTGGGTGGGAGTCCGATCAGGTCATAGTACGCCCGACGAATCAACGTTTCACGCGAAGCCTCCGGAGCAGGTGTCATGTTCCGGGCATCAAGCCCCTGAAGAATGAACGCATCAATCTCGTTGCGAACCCACTCAGGGTTACTGACCGCAGGAATTTCAGGGCGATGCGGCGGCTGGAAGGCCCACCAGCGTTTCGCCTCTTCCGTAATCAACTCTGGCCGATGGTCCACGTCGGGACCTTCGAGTTCTTCGCTCTCCGGCCAAGGCACCCCCAAAGCGACCCACAGGGTGAGGGTATCGATCTCTTCCTTAGTCATCTTTTCGCCGGGGGGCATTTCGAGCACGTCATGGTTGATCGCCTTGAGCAACAGGCTCGCCCGATAGTCCCGCAAATTCACTGCCGGGCCGCTTTCACCGCCTCGCAGGACGGCATCATGCGAAGTGATCGCCAACTCACCGCCGAGGTCATCGAGGTCCTCCGCATGGCAGTCCCAGCAGTGCATCTCCAAAATCGGTTTTACTTTATCGACGAAAAACGCATCGGCTTCTGCCTCAGTCAGCGTCGGGATTTCAAGTTGACCCCACAACGCCGTGGGATTGTATGCCAACCCGATCAATAATAGAAAACCGGCAAATTTTGTTACCAGCGGAACACTAAAAAACACTTTCACGCGACCCCCTTAAATCGGGACATTCATCGACAGCCGTCAACAGACATGACAGTCAGCAGTCATAGCGGTGCAAACTCAATGCCAATCCCACCCTTTGCACGCTGTCACTATTGTATCGACTGGAAAACGGACATTCAACAAACAACGTGGGGCTTCGCCAGGAGTTCCTGGTCGTTTTGACCGAATAATCCCAGTGGGCGAATCCGCTCCAGTGTGTCAATGAAACACAACAGCACAAAATCACTTGTTTAATTCCGCCGCTTGCGGAGTTGCTCGCTGTAGCGTTTAAGGGTCCGACGTTCGCGCCACGTCAAGCTATCCTGGCCTTCTTGATTGATCTTTTCGAGAATCCGGTCCCCTTCAGTTTGCAATTTGGCCCATTGGGCATCGTCACCATCCTCGTCATCGTCGCCAGGATTATGAATCTGCAAGTCGCCACGTCCGGCGTTGCGCTTCGTTGACCTTAAGGTTCCAAAGTTCCAGCCTCCATAAAAATAAGCGGCGGCAAACGCGGCTCCCGTCAGATGTGTTTCAACCGCAATCCGCGATTCAGGATTCAACGCCCGCAACAGATCCAACACGATCAGCAAGACCCCCAGAACCCAGGCCGGCATTTCGAACGCCCCGAACAAAGCCAATTTCTGTTTGGGGAAATTCAAAATGAACAACATCACCACCGCCGTCACAGCACCGCTGGCACCCAGACAACTTCGCGTCATGCCGAACATCCAGCAACTCAACAAAAAACCTAACCCCGACACGACAATCGCAATCAGGTAATAGCGCAGGAATTCTTGGCGGCCCAAGTGGGCTTCGACGGCATGCCCCAAAAAGAACAGCGTCAGCATGTTGAACAGCAAATGAAACGGGCCGCTGCTCGAATCAAGTGACGAGTGGGCAAAGCCGTAGGTAAGCAGGTTGACGATTTGCCAGGGCCTTTCTAACAAATTCGACTTGAGGGACATCCAGTGGCTCAACCAGTGCCCAGACCACTTACTTTGGCCAACTTGCTCGCCAACCATCGTCCCCGTCACCACCGATCCATCACCAGCCACACGGGGAGTGAATAGATCGATCCCAAAGATCACCACATTGATGATGATCAGGGTGAGGACGATGCTCCGCGTCCCCCCTTGTCGCCACGGCGCAGAGTACTCGTCGTACGAGTCGCGATAATAACCTCGATTTTCGATTCCCATACGATCTCTTCTAAATCTTTCCGGCACTCAACCAATTCGACGAGTTTGCACAAGCTGTCGAATTCGAGTGCGTGTCCTGTCGAATGCTGGGGAGCCGTCCGCAAATGCGATCAATTAGCAACCCATTCGTTGCACGTTCCGCTAAAATGTTGCATCGAATTGGTCGTTCAAACTACGTAGCCGTTCAAACTACGTAGCCGTTCACTCCGTGAACGAGCGCCCGCACGTTCACGGAGTGAACGGCCACGTACCCCCGCCCCTGAATTGTGTTGTTTTTCCAGCAGAATTCAACACCAATTGAAGTCGAACTCAGCACTTATTGCGAAAATGTGTCTAAAAAAATTGCACGATTCGCCGAATGCCTTCAATCGTACTTTCAAGTATTGTTGGCCTGACTAGAGCATGACTTAATACATTTGGTTTGCTCGACAAAATTTTCGCCTCTTGTTACTCGGTAACTCGGAAATCGTTTTTAATGACAGCAACTTATTCGGGAGGTATTTGCTTCTATTCCATCATTAAAACTAAAAGTTACGATTCGTTTAGCCCCTCGTCGACCCGTACCAAACCCAATCGCAAACACCAAGCCATCACGAGGCCCAGCGCGAAACCCAACGCAATGTTGTTCAGCCCCATACAGGCGGCGGCCGTCAACAACATCGCAAACGCATCGGTGCGGCTCGTTTGGTCGCGGCAAACTAACGCCAGTTCCATCCCGGCAAACGCCAACAGCACCCCCAGAATACTCGCAGGAAACGCAGCACACAGCGTGATCAACGAACCTCCGAACAACAGGGCCAGCCCCATCTTCACGCACCCCAGAAACAGGATCGAGCCATTCGTTCGGGCTCCGAACCGATACTGGCCGGCCAACCCCCCTGCCCCGTGGCACATGGGCATCCCACCAAACCAGCAAGCGATCAAGTTCATCGCCCCCACCGACATCGCCACCTTTCGCGGCGACGCCTCCCGGCCTGGGAACAAATCGCACGACAGAGCACATACGGCAATCACCGAGTTGAGAGTCGTCAAGGGAATCTGGGGCAACGTGGCCCTCGGAAAGGCCGTCACGAAATCATTCCAATGCGGCGGCGACCAACTCGGCAACGTCAGCCCGATCCCCAACGTCCCCAATATCTCCGGCTGGGTCCCCACCGCGATCAACAACCCCGCCCCAAACAAAATCATGGCTGCCGGAACGCGCCGCGAAAAAAACAACAGCAGCACCGCGATGGCAGCGGCCAGCCCTGTCCCGTAGCTATCGAAGCCGATCCATTGATTCGTCCCTGCCACCATCTGCATCCCCTTCATCAGCAGGGACAGTCCCAACGCCAATTGCAAACCACGCACCACGCTGCGGGGAATGACACGGTTAAGCCAATCGATCAACCCGGTGAGCCCCAAGATCAAAATGATCAAGCTGACCGATGCCCCAGCGGCCAAAATCTGCGGCACCGTTAAGCCTTCGGTCAGTGCCACCGCAGCAATCGCCTTCATCGGCTGCACCGCCATCGGGATCGCAAACGTCAATCCGGTGACGACATTAAATAGACCGGCGAAGAAAAGGGCCGAAGCAAAGTTCAATCCGTTTTGAACCGACATCCCCACGAGCAGCGGCAGAAACGTCCCCAAATCCCCCAGCGAACCGGCAATCTCATTCCGATTAAACTTCGCCTGCCGCAAGACGCTCCACACCCTCCAAGCGGACTTCACCTCGCCCCCCGTCACCGCATCAGCCGCTGAAGCTTTTTCCGATTCACCCATCAGCTTACCATCCTCAGTACTCCATATTACGCTTACAGATATTAAGCCGCTATGCCCTTTTCTAACTGGTAACTGTTCACGAAATTATTAGAATCAGGAGAGTGCCGGCATGAGTTCAAACTTAAACTTAAACTTAAACTTAAACCATTCCTCAGCGACGCCCAATTCCGTGAACCGTTTCTCCACGCAATTGTAGCCTTCGCAGAGATCAATCGCAGCAGCGGTCACTGAGTCTCGCTGCCAATCCAACGGAGGATTTCGCGCCGAGAAAATGCTCAATCGCTCGTTCACAGAGTGAACCGCCACGTAGCCCCCATCACCGGCTATCAACTGCACTACATCGCCATATCCAAAAGCGAATGAAAGTCCTGTCGCACGCAAAGGCACGAAGACGCAAAGTAAAATCGGCGAAAGTCTTCGCGGCTTTGCGCCTTTGCGCCTTTGCGCGAGTTTCAATTAAACAACGGCTACAGCCACATATCATTTGAAGTTTTGAAGAGAAATATCGTACAGCCGTGTACCAATCGAAGGCCTTCTCGGAATAAGGAATACCGTTGAGTTCTGGACCACAAAGGGCCGCAGCGAGAATGCAGCGAGAAAACAATGCATTTCGAGAGTTGGGGTACCAATTGGTGTACCAAAACGCAACCGAAACCACCGCGCATAAAAAAACCCTGCGAAATTGCAGGGTTTTCGAGCGCCCCCGCTAGGGCTCGAACCTAGGACACACGGATTAACAGTCCGTTGCTCTACCGACTGAGCTACAAGGGCTTATGGGCTTTCTATCGCGTTTGCGACCCCTCTAAGTTTAGAAAAACCAGGGGCGATAGGCAAGACGGTTTCTGAACGCCAAAAGTTCGCATTTTCAGGGAACTTTTTTAACACTCAACCTAGCAACCACGCAAGAATCGACAGGAACACTTCCTCGAAGAACCCCAGGGTCTTTGCCAAAATATGGGCCGGTAGAAATCGTAACACGATGAGTTAGCGAGGGATTTTTCAACGCCCCTTGTTCACACTTCGGGTTGCGAATCGCACGCTATACTTCGATGACACCCAAGTTTTCTACCAGCCCAGCCAAAAGGTCACTCCGAAAGAGCCCGCAAAAATGCCAGAAGCTGTCGTTTTTCGTCGTCGCTCAGGTTCAGTGGTTTGAGATGCAGGGACAAACCTGGATCGTCCGGAGACCCGCCTCTGCTGTAGAACTCAACGACTTCTTCAAGCGTGGCCAAGCTGCCGTCGTGCATGTAGGGTGCCGTCCGAGCAACGCCCCGCAAGGTTGGAGTCTTGTAGCGAAAACGGTCGGCATCGGCACCCGTTGCCAGAAACCTCCCCAAGTCGCGATTCGGATCGCCAAAGCCGACTCCCGTATTGTGAAAGTCTTCGTCCGCGAAATTATCAGTGCTATGGCAGCGCCAACACCCCCCCTTGCTCTCAAACAACCATAGCCCTTGCCGAGCGTCTTGGTTCAAGGCCGTGTATTCCTTGTTCCGAAACCGATCGACTTGCGACCCGCCACTCAGTAACGTCCGCATGAAACTGGCCAAAGCCTTCGCGGTATGCTCGGCTGTTACCAATTCGCTCGATGCTTCGCGATCTGCGTCAGGGAATGCCTCGCGAAAAAATTCTTGATATTCGGCAGCGGAGCCAAGCCTTGTGAGCGCCTCCGCAATGCTACTCCCCATTTCGTCTGGGTTTTCGATAGGCTGCAGGGCTTGGTCTTCCAAACTCCCGCTGCGACCGTCCCAAAAGTGATGTTTTCCATAAGCTCGATTCAGCAGCGTGGGTGCGTTGCGATTCCCCTTGCGGCCTCCGACCCCTTCCGACACGCGATCATTCGTCGCGAAGTTCAATTCGCGTTGATGGCAACTGGCACAAGAAATTTTCCCGTCGCCAGACAGAATCGGATCAAAGAACAGCTTTTCGCCCAGTCGAATCTTGGCTTCTGTCAATGGATTATCTTCTGGAATCGGCGGGGTTTGATTGAGGCCAATCGGCAACGACAGAACGTAAGTCTCAGCGGGAGCTTGACCGTGCGACTCAGACGCTCCTATTAAAAATGCAATCAGTATCAAGCTGAAAGGCAAATTGTGCCGCATAAAAAATCACCTCGAACAAAGAGGCCCAACGAAATCGCGCGAATGGCGACAGCCCTCACTTTCAGCCCCTAAGTATAGACACTTTCTCGTCTAATTCCTAACGCGTGGCCGTTTCCACAGGGCTAATCAGTTTTTCGCAATAAACAGTTAGCCGGAATGCGTTAGCATCCGGTTCTGCCACTTCTTCAGGGAAACCGGAGGCTAACGAGAGCGTCCGGCTTAGTCGCCTCGTATTCCCGAAGAAAAGCAAGAAACGTAAATATCCGCCGGGTGAACCGGCGGCATTAGTGCCAAGGCGCAATGTTTGTAGCGAGAAGCGTAAATATCACCTGAACAAGTCAGGTGCATTAAGCCGGACGGTCTCTAACGCATTCCGGCTAATCAAAAGTCCGTCAATTTATTTGCGAACGGCTCCTGAGTAGCGATAGTCGTCAAGACGTTCGTTCTTTTTCTCCGCATTTTTTGACGCTACGAAAGTCTTGACGACTTCCGCTACCATCAAATCAGCCAGCCCTTTTTTACGAAGTCAATCGTAATGGAAGCCATCGACGGTGGCTGCGACGGATCACGTTTTTACTGAGCGTTTTAAGGACGAACGCGCGTTGAGGAGCGAGACCAGGGCTCGACCAGGAACGTTTCGCAACCAAGTCCCCGGTGCCAAAACGATTCGCCCCAAGCGGTACACGTCGTTGCTCCAGCGGCGATTGGCCTCGTTCATCGGTCCCACCGAATCGGCGACTAGAATCTCGTGGTCGGCGATCAAATGTTGCAATACCAATTGATTGAGTACATTTCCAGGAGAGTGCGCAGACCAATCTGCCAAGAAGCTTACCTTGTGGGCTCGATACCAACCGGCACAGGCACACCCAAAATCAAACGCGATAGCCTTGCCGTCCACGCGAAGTATAAACAGGCGGAACAAACCGGCGCGATTTATTTTCTCCGCCCATTCGAAAAAGAATTGTTCAACCCGGGGATGGCATCTAATCGCCGAACCGGCGGAGCCCTTCCAGCTTTGCATCTCGATGTCAAAAGCTTCGTTAAGCCCACGCCGCAAATCAGATTCACTCGCTCCAGCAAAGACTTCCAACTCCACCGTTCCGACTTGACGAATTTTTTTCAACTCACCCCGTCCTTTTTGCCGTGAGTTGCGTGACAAGCTCGCTTCAAATGTTTCCCAGGTCTCTGGCAAAACGGTGATGCCAACCTCAAAACGTGACTTATGTTGCACGCCCCAGGCCCGCTCTGTCGCGACCTCGGTCAACGTTTCCCATTCAGGCCGCTCCAGGGGAATCCAATCGAGCCACCAGTGGTTCGCTCGAAGGCGCGACATCCCGTCCACCAACTCATTGCAGACATCAAGCGAATCCGCATCGGGATCGATCAGAAGTTGGCCGCATTGGTGCCATTCATTTGCCAATCCACGCTCGACTCGAAACAAACCGTGTTCGCGATTTTCTACGACAGGTAATCC
This sequence comes from Pirellulaceae bacterium, assembly GCA_019636375.1. Classification (GTDB taxonomy): domain Bacteria; phylum Planctomycetota; class Planctomycetia; order Pirellulales; family Pirellulaceae; genus BJ22. The sequence continues at coordinate 954,953 of JAHBXS010000002.1, forward strand.
GGCAACCAATCGCCCCTCCTCATCGCGAACGATCACTAGCGCGAGTTCTTGATCGGCAGCAAAGGAATCTCGGTGCAACTGGACGATTTCCAAACGGGCGTCGGCGACGGGAACGCGACTCGCGGTCCACAGCCGATTCCACTCATCGGTCAAATTTGCGATCTCATCGGCACCTCGAATAATTTCATGGTTCATGGTCGTCTTGTGCCTCCGTTTTCAAGGGATGTGTATGCTGATCGATTGTTTGCGGCCCCACGTTTCGCTTAAATCGCCGCCGCAGCCATAAAGCGGTTGTCATCCCCCAACCCGCCGCTCCCGGCGGAAACAAATAGGTGCGATAAAGAGGAACGCGCTGCGCCAACCAACCGGCTTTGTACGGCTCGTCGCCGCGTAAAAAGTCGAATTGTTGTTTGCCGATTTCGATGGCGTGGCGGATCGTGGCAGCATTGACAATGTGCCCCGGCTCCAAATTCAAAAGCTCCGTATCAATTCCCGATTGATACATTGAAGTGGTCTGTCCCGAATCGAACATGAGCAAGATCGCCAAGGGGCGCTCGTCAAAGGTCACCACCGAAAACCACGCTTGATCGAAACTGGCGAACCCCAGCACCGCTCGTTTGAGAAATCGCTCGAATCGGGGATCGGCAAAGCAGCCTGGATCACCCACCTGAGTTCTCCGCAGTTGATGCAGGCGCACAAATTCTGGCCACCAGAAACGAACCCCCTCTTCGTCGCGAGTCACGTGGTGCTGGACGTTTTTCTGGTCGAGCAATTTCGTGGCCTTTTTAGCCTTCCGCCGCCGCGAGTAGTGCAATTGATTGAGATATTCGTTCCAAGAGCTTGGCAATTCCATCCGCCAGGCTCCTTCGATTGCGACGGTATCGCGATACCAACCATTGTCGAGCAACGTTTGAAAGAATGCCTCCCATTCCGGCGAATCATCCCGATGCCCTTCGATCTCAATCGGCGTGGCCAAATCCCAATTCTTACGGGATTCAACAACGAACCATTCCGCCAATTTCCGACCTACAAGTTCACATTCATCATCACGGCAGGCGATTCGCGTGTGGTCGCTGCACACCTGACCTCCGCCCGGAAGTTTCCACCACGGCAAACCCCATTTCGACTGGCGATACCACGCCGAAATCCCCAACGGCTCTCCGGTCGCCGAACGGACGGCCAGCATCGTCAACTCACGATCTCGCACGCCACGTTGTTCCTGGTGGTAGTCGAACCACGAGTTCAAACGCCAATCGGGGGATTGCATAAAACAGTCACCTGCCATACCTCGCCAGGTTTCCCGCAAACCTTCGATGTCTTGGCCGCTCAACCGCTGGACGGTCGCTTCGTCTTGTTTTGTCTCGATCATCGTCGAACTCCCTCCGTGGTGACGGCACTCAGTGGGCCGATCGCGGCTTGCGATTTTGGTTGCACAAAGCGTTTTCTCAAAGCCGCTGTCAGAGGTCGCTCCAGTCCATAGGCGGCTGCGGTCGAAAGCACGATCGTGGCTGGCAATGCCACCGCGAAACAAACCACCGGTTCCAGTTCCACCGTTTGATTCAACCAACCGATGAATACGGAGCCCAAGTTGTTGTGCAACAAATACAACATGTATGAAATCGAACTGACAAAGACCAGTGGACGCCAACGCAAGATGGGAACCCTGCGATACAGACTCATCCCCAACAGAAAAGCCAAACCGACTGAGACCGCTGGGTTATGTCCATGCCGATCAATTGCATGAAATACAACGAGTGAAGCGATAATCCCCAGCAACAGCCCAAGATTCCCCTGCATCCACGCGTCTGCCCTTGGACAAGCAACCCCCGCCGCTTCGCGAGCTTGATCGCGTCGCCAGATTTCGTGCAACAAAATCCCGACGGCAAACAACGGGAAATAGTCCAGCAAAAACAGTTGCCGCACGACGTTCAGCCCTTGATGCCAGCCCTCGTAACCGGGAGTAATCAACATTGCATCGATCCCCCAACATCCGAACCAACATATTGCAAGCCCCACTCCAACCGCCCGCAACGGGCGTTCTAGCCATCCGCGAACGAACAGTGTCAACAAGATTCCGTAGAACAGAACCTCGACTTGCAGCGTCCACATCACCGGCTCAAGGCATTCGTAGCCGAACAGATTGGGCATCACCGTCAAATTGGCCAGCAGTTGCGGCCAGGTCCAGGTCGGGTTCATCGTGAGGGGCCAACATGCCAACAAGAACAAATTGAGTCCGATCACAATGTAATAGCAGGGCAGAATCCGCAGACAACGCGACGCCAAAAATCCCTTGGCATCTCGCTTGCGAAGGATCGTCAAGGCATTGACGACACCACTGAGCATGAAGAACAACTGCACGCCATACTTGCCGTACGGAAACTCAAAACCCAAGGGTGACGAATAGCCATATTTGACGCTGTAGACATGCGTAAAATGAAACAGCATCAGATTGAGCGCCGCCAATGCGCGCAAAGCGTCGAGTTCGACGATTCGCGGAAGTGGTTTCGGTTTTAGCGGGTCCACAAATGGGCCTTTGGCGTTGAATCTAGGGAAAAAGGAGTTTCCGAAATGCTTCACAGCTTTTTGATTTTTGGTAACGGAAGTCGTCAACGGCTTGTTGATTTTTTGACCTTTGTGATTGACAGTAGCAATTTCTTAACCCGAAGCGTGAGCGAGTGGACCGTTTTCCCTCACTTACGTTTCGGGTTTCAATAAAATCAACAAGTCGTCAAGACTTTCGGCATTTTGGCGATTTACTCGAAACTCTTAACGAGTTCCGCTACCCCATAGTTAAGCCTTGACAAAGCACTCGTCGCTAATTCAAAAACTAAATTCGAGGCACAAAATCGGATGCTTGAACATAGGTTTTTACGAGAAACTCGGCAGCATTTGACCGGCCTCTCCCACCCGAGAATTAGCTGCGACACTTAGGGTTTTTCCGATTTTCCCGAAAGTAGCAATTGCATTCGGGCTGCGATTTCTGTTAGTTTCCCATTCAGGAGCCTCAGAAACCGTTAAGATTGAACGGGGCTTTGCGAAGACATAGAAGGCAAACAGGCAAACGACTACGATTGCGAATGGGGTGGCGTCCACCCGAACCTTTGTCGAACTGAGACCATTTGGAAATTACCCTCGAAACATCATTGTCAATGGAAACTGATTACCCGAAACAACCCGACCCGTCCTCCACTACCGAGAGTTCCGAGTTGAGGGACAGAGTCGGGCAGAAAGAGCCCAGCATTGTTTTCCTGGGCGATGACCATTCTTTGATGCCTCAAGAAACAACCCTTGGTAATAACACCCTGGCGGAGCATCCCGTCGAAATCAACTCGGGCACGCTTGAACATCGATTAGGCGACAACGCCGAATCTGCCGAATGGTATTCGCTTGATCCGCAGTTCGTCGGATTCACCCGCATGGTTGGCTTGATCACGACGGCAGTGTTGGGCATTCTGGGACTTATTGGTGTTGTGGCGTTGTGGTTATTTGTATCGGAACAAATTTGGTGGATGCTGGGATTGGGATTGTACGCTGTGGTGATCTCTGGACTTTTGGTCATGGCGCTGGTTTGGCCCAAGATCGAGTACCGCCATTATTTTTGGCGGCTTGATGACAAAGGCTTAGAAATTAAACGGGGCGTGTTGTGGCGGCACCGAATTTCTGTCCCAACGGCCAGACTCCAACATGCCGACATCAGCCAGGGTCCCGTGCAGCGAATGTTTGGGCTCTCGAAACTCACCGTCTATACTGCGGGAACCTCTAACGCCTCGGTGGAACTCGATGGCTTGTCGCATGACACGGCTGCTTGGGTTCGCGATCAATTGATACTTCGTCGCGAGGAACTCGATGTCGTCTGACCCTCTTGCCGGAGAATCATCGCGAGAACCCGAACTGGTCGCCGAGATTCTTCTCGAAAAACCCACATTGGCCGAATTGGTCGAGTCGCCAGCAGCGGACAATTCGCCGAACGCCAAGGCCGGTTCGGGGAGCTACCATTTTTTGCACTGGTCGTCATTGTTCTTTGACATCATCAGTCGGTTTCGGCAGTATTTGATTCCGCTTATATTTGCCTTTTTAAGTGCCCGAAACCAAGACTGGTTTTTTGGGGTCTTGGCGGGTGTCTTTCTGATCGGCTCCCTGATGCGGACCTTCGTCAGATACTTTACGTTGCAATACGGAATTGCTAACGGTGAACTGGTCGTCAAGCAAGGCTTGATTTTTCGTAGTATCCGCACGGTCCCCACCCGCAAAATTCAAAACGTCAATTTGCGGCAAACCATTTTCCATCGTGTCTTGGGGGTCTACGAAGTCCACGTGGAGACGGCTAGTGGGCAAGAAGCCGAGGCCGTGTTGAGAGTCTTGGCCAAAGCGCAAGTCGACAGTTTGCGGCATGAGATTTTTGCGGCGCGACCGGCAGGGGGAAATGGCCCTTCATCTGCGACCGCCGTCAATTCAATCGGTGAAGTTCCGGCAGTTGATCCGTTCAGTGTCGACGCTCAAGTTTCGGAGGATCTAATCGACGGGACGGTTGCAGGGTCGGCATCGGCAGAGCGATTGCTTCTAAGGATTCCCGCTGGGTGGCTGGTGAAAGTCGGCCTGGCGAGCAACCGGGGTTGGCTGGTGGTCGGTGTGGCGTTTGGTCTATTTTTTCAATTCGGTTCTTTCGACGAGGAACGCTGGATCAAGCAAGCGATCAATTTTATCGGCAGTGCCTTTGACGCTCTGCACTTAGGATTTTTGCAATACGTGGTACTGGCGGTGATCGGACTGATTCTGCTGAAACTCTTCGGCGTCGTTTGGTATCTGACGCGATTTTTTGGATACCGTTTGACTCGCGCGGGTGACGACTTGCGAATCACGTGCGGGCTCCTCACCAGTTATAGTGCCACGATCCCGCGCAAACGAATCCAAGTCATCAGTGTTCAGAGCTCTTGGTTGATGCGTCAGATGGGAGTTGTCCGCATTTGTATCGAAACCGCTGGGGGAGGCGGAAACGACAATGACAAAGAAAATAGTCATACGCAAATCACTCGCAGTTCGTTTGTTCCAGCACTGGCGGAGGACGATGTGCCTCGTTTAATAAGTGAACTCCGCCCGGATTTGAAATGGGTTCCCGAAGACTTGCATTGGGTCTCCGCTGCGGGCAAGACGGCCTATCGCCGGGCGCGGATCAATTTGATAGTTTCCCTGTTGATCACGGGCGTGGTGAGTTGGTTTTATTGGCCGTGGGGACTGGGGGTCATTCTATTACTGGGTCCGTGGTCGGTTTTGCAAGCTCGGTTGTATGCCCGCAGCCTTAAGTATGCACGAACCGCAGACGGTGTGATCTTCCGCAGTGGCGTGTTGACTCGGAAGACGAGCCTCGCGTTTTTTGATCGGGTGCAGACTTTGTCGGTTTCGCAGTCGCCGTTTGATCGCCGCTGGAAGATGGCGGCAATCACGATCGACACCGCCGCCGCAGGCCCTGCCGATCATCCATTAACGATTCCCTATTTAGACGCCCCATTTGTGCTGGAGGAAATCGAAGCCCTCCGCCACCACGTCGCCACTCACCGCCCCCAATGGGCATAGGATTATGGAACATTTTGCATCGAGTCCGCAGCCGACTGATTTGCATCGAAAAACGGTTCGCAAGATTTCGCTTTCCGAAGAAGGTGTCGATCGGGAATACTCGTCGATGACCGCTGAAGAGCGTATCCTAATGGTCTGGCCCTTGACGCTCGCTGCCTGGCAATTCGCCAATCCCGAAGGATTTGAATCCCGAGTTCAACGGCACATCATTCGCATTGAGCGAAACGACTTCTGATGTATTTCGCCGGGCCGACTTAATCAAAAACAAAACTGCTACCGGACGCCCAAAAGACCTTGCCGATATCGCCGCTCTTGACGTTTGGGAAGACGGCTAAGCAACGAGTTGTGGGGCAAGATCGCCATTTTGCCTTCGCGAACGTGCTGCATTAGAATCGTCTGCCTCCTGCGCTCATCGGGCCAAGCCAATTTCTTCCAGGTTATCACTAAATTGGCATCGCTCGGCAATTGTCTTTGTGATTGAGCGTTTGGGCTTGCGGTGGTTATAATGGGAGGTGGACGAGCGGCTTTGGTGGTCAGTTCGCCATATTTTGTTCGTCTTTGAATGTTGTCGCTACTTTTTAAACATTAGGAACTTTGTGGACCCACTGATCGCCGCTATCATCCTGCTGGTGTTGGGATTGCTGTTTATTGTGTTGGAACTCTTTGTTCCGTCAGCCGGGATTTTGGGGATTCTGGCCGGAGTCTGCTTGACTGCGGGTATCGTGGTGGGCTTTATTCACTCGTTGATGACGGGAGTGATCATGCTGCTGGTCGTCGTGCTGGCATTGCCCATCGTATTTGCCTTGATGATCAAAATCTGGCCAAGCACACCGATTGGCCGCCGGATTTTGGTCAAGCCGCCGACCAAAGAAGAAGTGCTACCAACCGGGGCCCATCTCGATGAACTTCGCGAAACCGTGGGAAAGGTCGCGGTGGCCAAGACTAAAATGCTCCCCAGTGGCATCGTCACCATCGACCGCCGACAATACGATGCTGTTTGCGAGGGTTTTGCCGTGGAGCCCGGCGATCAAGTGAAAGTCGTGGCGGCTCGGTCCGGCCGCTTATATGTCCAACCCTACGACCCCAACGAAGACCTCGCAACTAAGTTCGGGGACGCGAACTTACTCGATAAATCTTTGGACGAACTCGGAATCGATTCGCTCGAAGAGCCCCGTTAATCAAAGCCTATTTTTGTTGGTGTTTGCCGGACGTTGGCTTGATAGTGCTTGGCGGGCAGGATGCCCGCGATCCCGGGAACGCGGGCATCCTGCCCGCCCCACGTGAAATTCAATCCACTCGTAAACATTCCTCCTCCCCCTCGATTCGAATGCTAGCACGCTTTTGAGTTGTTGATTTGAATGCTGCCAACTAGAATCACCCGCTGGAAAAAACCAGAGTCCTCAGTTTTATCGATGCATGGCGTGCAAATCGCAAATTGTTCCCCATCTAGCATTTTTGACAGTCCGAACAATTGAGGACAATTGTTCTACTAACCGTCGTTTTTAAAATCGAGAGGAGCCTGTACAGGGTGTTTTCAGCATCGACAAAACTCGAACAGCGAATGCAAGCGATCCAACTGATCCTTTCGGATGTCGACGGGGTCCTGACCGACGGCGGCATCGCTTATGACAACCAAGGGGTCGAGGTCAAGCAGTTTCATGTCCGCGACGGATTGGGGATCAAGCTCTGGCAACAAGCCGGTCTGAAATTCGGTGTGCTCACCGCTAGAAACTCCCACATCGTCAAAGTCCGCGCGATGGAACTGGGGATCACCATTGTCCGCCAAGGGTTTTCGGAAAAACTCCCTGCGGCGATGCAAATCATCGAAGAGAACAACCTCAAACCGGAAAACGTATGCTACATCGGCGATGACCTACCCGACTTGCCGGTGATTCGCTCGGTCGGCTTGGGGGTGGCTGTTTCCAACGCCGTCGCCGAGGTCCGCGCGGCGGCTCATTACACCACCAAAGCGGCAGGTGGGCAGGGTGCCGTGCGAGAGTTGATCGAACTAATCCTAAACCATCAAAAACGCTGGAGTGAAATCGTGGCCAAATATTAGGCGATGTCCAAAAAAAGAACTTTCTCAATCAATTGAAAAACTTCCTCTAGGCTACCCGTCGTTGAAATCGTCTCAACTCTTTGTCCGCTATCTCGTCACGTTGGCTGGAACGATTGCCGCCTACGTGATGTACGCTGCGCTGATCGTGCCGCGAATCGAAGGGCAAGGATTCGACTTGGGGATCGAAAATCTGCAACGTCCGATCGTCAAAGGCCAAGAAGTCAGCCCCGACCAAGAACTCCTCGCTTGGCTCCCTGCCGACAGTTGGGAGCACCAGCCCTGCAAACGCTTGGAAATGGACGACGGGATTCTTTTTTTCCAAGACTACCAACCGCGCGAGGGGGGATTGGTCGAGGTATTCCCTTTCACCCTCGTGCTCAAAAAAACCAAACCTGCCTACGGTCCTGGCCCCGACAAACCCGAATCACCGATCATCATCCGCGCATCGCGCCAAGCGGAATTACGTTTCGACCGCCCCTTCGAATTAGGTCAAGGCTCGGCTGGGAAACTGATCGAGTGCCAACTGCAAGGGGACGTTAACGTCTACCGCCAACAAATCGAAGGGGTCGAGGGCTTCAGCATTTGGACTCGCAACGTGCAGATGACCCCTCAACGTGTGATCTCGCTCGATGAAGTCCGCTTTCAGATCGGTCCCCACAGCGGTTTGGGTAGAAATCTCTTGATGGACCTGGAACACAAAACACCCTTGAACAGTCTCAACACCAGCTTTAACAACATCAAGGGGATCGCTCGGTTGGAACTTGCGTTTGTCGAGCGGATTCGCCTAATCCCCGACAGCCGGGAACCTGCGTCACCTACTCGCCAAGCCTCCGCAGAAGATTTGCGCAGCCTCGCGTCCGCCCCCATCGACATCGTTTGCGCCGGTCCCTTTGTGATCGATTTCCAAGCCCAACTCGCCGAGTTCCGCGACCAAGTGGAAGTCACTCGGCTCGATCAATATCGCGATCAACTTCACGCGGACCTTTTGCGATTGCATTTTGTCGAAGTCCCCAAACCCGACGCTGTCGATGAGGAAAGCACAAGCCTCAAGTTGGCTCGCGTTCAAATGCAAGGGGCTCCAGCGCGGCTAAACCTCCCCTCAGAATCAGCCACGGTCAGCGGCGGAAGATTAGACTACGACTTGATCAAAGGCGAAGTGATCGGGAACGACCCCCAAGTCGTCCGTATCCATCACTCCGACAAAAAATTTGCGTCGCAAAAAATCCGCTATACGCTACGGGCCGATGGTGGATTGGGGAACCTGATTGCCGAGGGCCCCGGTGAACTGGAGCAAATCCCCACCTCGACCGGCGACTCAGAAGCGTTTCACTTGCGATGGGCCAACCACCTCACCACGACCGACCAAGCTGGCAAAAAACTTGTCACCGTCTCCGGTAATGTGATTGCCCAAGTCAATCACTCGACCACTGTTTCGGGGGACAAAGTGGAACTTTGGTTGCAAGAAAATGTCGTCTCCATCCCATCCCAATACGGAACCGAACCGCGTTCGAAAGTCGAGTATAGCCCCATCGAGTTGCTGGTCGACAACCAGGTCCGCATTCGCTCGCCAGAGGTCGATGGCACGACGCGGCTCTTGAAATTGATTTGGCCAGCGGGCACACAAAGTCGCCTTTCGAAAACCTCGCCGATCGAGCAGGTGACTCCCCGCCCAGATTCGCGAGAACACCGAACCCTACGAGTCCCAACCCCAGCACCGACTCCCCATCGCGATCCAGACAACTCTCCCGGCAACCAAATACCACCAATCGGCCCCCAAACCCCACCGCCGCAGAATCGGATGCCCCCGCTTTCGGCTTCACCGCAGCAGTTTGGCGTTCCAACTTCACCCGCTCCGCCGCTGCTGGTCACGGGAGATGTCATCACGGTATTCTTAGGAGCGAGTCCGACAACGACGACGACTGCGGCCCCAAGAAATTTCGAGCGGTTGGAGATTGACGGCAACGTTCGTATCAACAAACCGAACGCCGCAGACCCAAACACCATCGAGTTCAAGGTCAGCGGGAATCGACTGCAACTGACCCCCCAAGGCTCCGACCTCCACGAGTGCCAAGTCACAGGGGCGGCTCATGTCGAAACGCCTGAATTGACAATCAAGGGAGAATCGCTGCATCTCAATCAGCGTGACAATCGCGTCTGGGTCAGCGGAGCAGGGTCGCTCGTCGCTCACCGTCAATCCAAATCGACCCCGACTCAGAACCCTGCCGCCAATCCACCTCCAGGAATGCAAATCGCCGATCTCGCTCAATCCGACCAACCGATTCATGTTGAATGGGGCGCGGGAATGATCTTTGACGGCGAGAAGATTTACTTCGAACAAGACGTGCGGGCTCGCACCGAACAACACAACCCAACTCAAGGCACCAAAGGCATCATGCGGTCCACGAGTGAGGGACTCAGCCTGCAACTCAACCGCCGCATCGAGCTTGCCAAAGCAAACACGCAAGGCGCTCAATCAGACATCAGTGTGGTTCACGTGATTCTGACACATCAGATCGCCGATCGGGCTTTCCCCAAATCAGAGTCCCGCACACCTCCGGAAAATGTGGTCCTCGAACGGACCAATGTCGATCAACAAAACGCCCCCTTTGAAAAGCAAATGATCATCGTCCGGCACCTTTCGGTAAACCTTCCTACCGGAGACATTCGCGGTTCGGGGCCTGGCGGCATCATTTCTTGGCGAGCCGCAGGGGATGGTTCGGAGTCCTCCAAATTTAAGCTTGCATCACAAAATAACAACGACTCGAAACAACGCAAGTTTCCAATCCAGTACATTCACGCCAACTTCAATGAACGCCTCGTGGCCAACACGAACCAAGAACGCATGCTACTGGTCGGCAACGTCCGAACCCTTTACGGCGGAGTCGCACGGTGGGACCAGCAACTCGACCCCGAATCGACACGTGTGCCCCCGGATGCGATTCGGATTACTTGCGATCAACTCGATGTCTCTCGCTGGCAACCACGCGGTGCAGAGGAGCCGACCACGGAACTTCAGGCACTTGGTAACGTTCGCGTCGTCAGTCAGCAGTTTGAAACAACGTCGCATCGACTGACTTACGACGAGCTCAGCGACATGCTGACCATCGAAGGTGACGAACGCAACGCCGCGAATCTGTGGCAAAAACGGACGCCGAACAGTCAAGCCAACCACTTATCCGCCGGAAAAATCCGCTACCGCCCTTCGGATGAATGGACCAGCATCGACGGGGTTAAAAAGGCCACCCTCCGCGACCTCCGCCCGGGGAATTAAAACGCCACTCTTCTCCTAAATCCCCAACTTCACAAAACTGTCAGATTCGCCCTTGTCCAGCCGGGACAGGATTGTTACAAGTCCACTTCTTTACGTACCCTTGATCCGATTTTGGGGAACTGTTGATCGATGCCCACTTCCGTTTCGTTTTCTGTGTTTGCCGCCAAATCGCGCGCCGACCAGACTAGCCGAAACTGCCCACGTAGCGCCACCATCGCGTGGGATCGGTTCCTTTGGATGGTAACTTTTTTCGTGATTGGCGCTACCACTGGTTGCCAAAGTCTGGTCCAAAACAATCTTCGTGATCGCCTGATTCCGACCAACGATCGCAATTGGGTTACCGACCTCTCGCGGACCCCTTACGGTGAAATGCATGACGGCGTTGTGACCGTTCACAATGTCCGCAACTGTGAATACATCACGGAGCACGACTACGTCTGCGATTTCTACGAAGAGACTTTTAGGTTAGAGGACATCCAAAGCGTCGATTTCCTTGTCGTCCCTTTTCAATCGACACCGATCATCGCCCACACGATGCTGAGTTTTGTTTTGAGCGATGGGCGGGTTCTCTGCGTCTCAGCGGAAATTCGCAAAGAAGTCGGCGAAGACTACTCACCGATGCTCGGCATCCTCAACCAATTTGAACTCGTCTACGTGATTGCCGACGAACGCGACTTGATTCGACTCAGGACGCATCATCGAGACGCAGAGGTCTATGTCTATCCCACCGTGGCAACTCCCGAAGTTGCCCAACAATTGTTCCTCGACATCATGCAACGGGTGAATCAGTTGGCTGCCAAACCGGAGTTTTACAACACCTTCACCAACAACTGCACGACGAACATCGCGGTCCATGTCAACAATGTCACGGAGCTGCCCACTCTGAACCGGATGAATTGGCAAGTGCTACTCCCCGGCAAGTCTCCGCGTTATGCTTACGACCTGGGTTTTCTGGATCAGACACTCCCCTTCCATGAACTTCGACGGTTGGCGTTGGTCAACGATCTATCGGACAAGTACTATGACGATCCAGAATTCTCTCAAAAAATCCGCAAGCGTCATGCGGAAATTCATCAATGGGCAGACCGATCTTTCGAGTCGGACTAATCAAAATGGGTGACCTCTTAGCGATCTCGAGTAGGGTGTGTGGAGTCGGCAAATTTGAATGGTGTGTTCCGCAAGTCGGTGGTCTGGTAGTTTAATCTTTTGGGCGACCCAAACTTGTTTGCCGACGCAACACACCATCTGATGCTGACTTGCTTTACACACCCTACACGGTACTACACGGTACTACACGGTACTGATCAAAATGGAAACTGTGGGTCTTCAAATCTCAAGTAGGGTGTGTGGAGTCGGCAAATTTGAACGGTGTGTTCCGCAAGTCTGTGGTCTGGTAGTTTGATCAATTAGGCGACCCAAACCTTTTTGCCGACGCAACACACCATCTGATGCTGACTTGCTTTACACACCCTACACGGTACTAATCAAAACGGAAACTGCGGGTCTTCAGCGTCGGCACCTGACAACTCGACCAAAAAACTGGCCAACCGCTCGACTGCCGTTTGCACCAATCGTTTCCCCTTCTCGGCTGTAGCGGCGTGTGGATTCCCCGCTCCGGAATTTGTTGTCAGCAAATGCCACGGTCGCGAAATCGAAACCCAACCTTGATTGATCGCCTCAAATTGTGTCGGTCGCTTGGCCCCATCGTCAGCCGCCAACGTGCCATCAGGGTTCTTGGCAACGAAATCGGCAAAGTATGCCAAGGCAAAACTCGTTTCCATTTCCCCCGCGTGATCATCGGCATGCTCAAGGACCTCGCGGGTTCGGTCTGCAATCGCCTGATACCAGTTGTACAAAAACACGTGCGCATCCACTTGCCCGTACAACTCCCGCAACACGGGCTTGAAATCGTTCCCTCCGTGGCTGTTCAAAATCACGACCTTCCGAATACCACTCTGAACCAGCGAGGTCACGATGTCCCGAATCACCAGCAACAACGTCGAGGGATTCAAATTGATCGCCAGCGGAAACTCTCGCAGATTTGTCTCCGTGCCAAACGGGATCGTCGGGAGCAACACGACCGAGGCTCCCTCCCGTGTTGCCTGTTGACAGGCGAGGTCGCCAATGGTTTGAGCTTCGAAGCAATCGGTGCCGTAGGGAAGGTGCAAGTTGTGCGGCTCCGTGGCCCCCATCGGCAACACCGCGACTTCGAATTTCGCTTGCTTCACAAAACCATAATTCATCTCGGCCAACCGCCAAGAGTCCTTGGTCATACCTCTTTCCTTTTCAACTTGCACGATGAACGCACTCGGGCCATTCCCAGCCCACTGCCCCCCATTTTGGCAGATTCTTAGAGTTACTAAAAGAAGGAACTCGGGCTGCGAAACAGATACCGCAGACGACTTGTCGATGCATTGCCCGAAATCCGCCGCACTTCCTCCCCACCCGAAATGAACACGAACGTTGGAATTCGACGAATTTGATAACGTTCGGTGCGCGCCCGATCGAACGCCACATCAACCTTTTCGAAATGATAGCCTTCTTTGCGTAGCTCGGCGACCGCCGAGGGTTCTTTGCAAGGGCCTCAGCGGGAGTTGACGAAGTACAACACGTAGCCATGTCTTGGGCTGACATCGGCGGCGGAAAGCTCTTCGTGATACTTCCAAGCGATGACCCCCAAGACGGGCACCAAAAAACAAACCGCGTTCAGCCACAAAATTGATTTAAAACTCATGCTCGCCTTCCGACGTTGATGGACGCGATATTGAAAACCGGGTTCTAAAAATGTGCGTTTCAGACGGAAAAGTCTAGGTTTTCGAGATTGAAAGCCCAAACGCAAACCCGACACTTACACTCCCGAATCAATGGGTTAAATTCCTGTTGTGATTGTTGTACCGATTTCGCACCCCTTGCAGAAACGAAACCATGTCTCACGATGCGGTCTCAAAATTCCTAAACGTGCTTGGGATTTGTCAAAGCTTAGAGTTCCGGTTCACCGTCGCGGAAGTCGTCAAGGTAGTAGCGGAAGTCGTCAAGACTTTCGGCATTTTTGCGCGTTATTCGAAACTCTTGACGAGTTCCGCTACCCCAAACCGTAAGCCTTGACAAAGCGCTAACCAGCGAGTTTCCCTAGTTGCAAACCGACCGACAAAACCGCCTCCCGACTACAAACCGACGAAATCAAGTATATTGGTTGAGATTTGATTTTTACTTCAGAACGATCCTTCGGAACACCAACTACCACGATGAGCTCAAACGATATTTTTCGCGGCTGCATTCCCGCTTTGATGACCCCTTGTGATGCGCAGGGGCGACCGGACTTCGATGAATTGGTGGCTCGTGGAGAGGCTCTCGTCGGCGCCGGGATGCGGGGTGTCGTCTACTGCGGTTCGATGGGGGATTGGCCGTTGCTGACCGACGAGCAGCGACAGGAAGGGGTCGCGCGACTTGTTGCCGCCAAGATTCCCGTGGTGGTCGGAACCGGTGCCATCAACTCGCAAATCGCCGCCGAGCACGCCGCTCATGCTCGCAAGGTCGGGGCGGCGGGACTGATGGTCATCCCGCGGGTCCTTTCGCGAGGAACATCCACCGCAGCCCAACGCCATCATTTCGCAGGCATCTTGCGGGCGGCAGAAGGGCTACCGTCTGTGATCTACAACAGCCCGTACTACGGTTTTGAAACGAAGGCCGATTTGTTTTTTGACCTGCATCGTGAGTTTCCTCATCTGGTGGGCTTCAAAGAATTCGGCGGTGCCGAGTCGCTGCGGTACGCTGCCGAACACATCACGCATCGCGACGCGAAACTCACGCTGATGGTGGGAGTTGATACTCAAGTCTTCCACGGGTTCGTGAACTGCGGAGCCCAAGGGGCCATCACCGGAGTCGGCAACGCCCTCCCCCGCGAGGTCTTGCGCTTGGTCGAGCTCTGCCAAAAGGCCCAGACGGGTTGCGTCGAGTCCCGCCGGTTGGCGAAAGAACTCGACGATGCCCTGCATGTCTTGGCGACCTTTGACGAAGGTCCCGACCTCGTGCTGTACTACAAACGACTGATGGTTCTCGAAGGCCATGCCGCCTACGAACACCATTTCAATTCCAGCGACCGACTGACCGACAGCCAAAACGAATACTTGACCGCCCAGTGGCAACTGTTCCGCAACTGGTGGAACGCCTGGCCTGGACGAAGAGGTTGAGTTTCTTTTGGCATTGAAATAGTTGCCGCAAAGATATCTGCCGTGCACGCACCATTGGCTTTTCGCAGGCAAATTTGCCATCGTCCCGAATTGCCCAACTCGCTAGAATTTCGCAGATGAGAAACTCCCTTCCATTGCGAGAATTGCGGCAACTTGGCGACAGGCGCGGAGCCTGCACTGCCTGTCACCTACCGAATTTAATTCGAGTCGCGACCAATTGCAGGTTGCGACTAATGTTCTTGCCGCTGTTGTTCGCCGTGATCGGATTCAGCGTCAATGAGTGCCTCGCTCAACCGATAGACGAGTCGTCGGTGGCCAACGCTCCCTTTGATGCCGGGCAAGAAATCGACCAACTGCTGACCCAACTGGTTTTAGACGCCATCCCGCATACTTTTGAAGACACCAAAAATTGGGGCTTGATCGAAGAGAAAAAAACGCTCCCCCGTCTGCGCCGTGACCCCGACGGTAAGATCGAAACCCATCGACCACGCGAAATGTTCAACCACGGCGATTGGCACAAATATGCCGTCGCACTCACAAACCCGGCCGAACAATTTTCAGTGCAAGTCAAAAACATCCGCTCCGCTCCCGGCGGTGAAATGTTGTTCGATGTCGTGTGTACGTCCGCTCTCACGATGACCGGGCGACACGCTAAATGGGTCCGTGGAGTCCAGTTGTACAGCGTCGGGGTTGACGGCAAGGCCGAAATCGAACTGACTCTTGAATGCCAAATGAAAACATCGCTGGACTTAAAGTCTTTCCCACCCACTTTGGTCTTCGATCCCCAAGTTCTCGATTCTCATCTCGACGTCAAAGAATTTCGGATCGACCACGTTGGCAAAGTCGGCGGCGAAGTGGCCCAACAAGTGACTCGTGTGGCCCGCAAAACCTTAGACAAAAAAGTCGCAGAGAAACAAGAGTCGATCACCTCGAAACTCAATCAAGGGATCGAAAAGAACCGCGAAAAACTACGACTCTCCACCACCCGAGCCAGCAAACTCCCCTGGGCCGAACAAGCCAAACCACACCTCGCCCCCGAAATCCAGCAGTCGCTCAAGTGATGTTGGGTATAATCATATTTTTCTAGCTACACATTTTAGGCGACGCCACCGATGTCAACGACGGTTTCTCTGTCTAACTTCAACATCAACGACTACCGCACCCTGCTCCCCGAAGAGTTGAACGCTCGCATCGTGGCCGCGAAACGTGCATTGGGGGACCGACTGTTGATCCTGGGGCATCACTACCAACAAGATGAAGTCATTGCCCACGCCGACTTGCGCGGTGACAGTCTGGAACTCAGCCGGATGGCCGCCGAACGTCCTTGCGAGACGATCGTTTTTTGTGGCGTCCACTTTATGGCCGAAACGGCAGACATCGTTTCCAATCGCCCCGAACGATTACGAGCCCGCGAGGGACGACGAACGACGGTGATCCTCCCCGACCTTGCCGCCGGTTGCTCGATGGCCGACATGGCGGCGATTGATCAAGTCGAAAACGCTTGGGAAGACCTCTCCCAAGTCATCGACACGCGCGACATCACCCCCGTGACCTACATCAACTCGGCGGCCAGCCTCAAGGCCTTCTGCGGCAGGCACGGTGGCATCGTGTGTACGTCCAGCAATGCCGCCAAGGTCTTGGAATGGGCCTTCGAGCGGTCGAAACGAGTTTTGTTCTTTCCAGACCAACATCTCGGTCGCAACACCTCGCTGAAAATGGGGATCACCAACGACCAGATGCCAGTCTGGGACCCGTATGCGGGGGAACTCGGTGGCTCGACGCGCGAAGCCTTAGAGCAAAGCCGCGTGATTTTGTGGAAGGGACATTGCAGCGTCCACCAAATGTTTCGTCCCGAGCACGTCGCCAATTTTCGCAAACAAGTTCCGGGCATCCAGATTCTGGTTCACCCTGAATGCCCCCAAGAAGTCAACGACATTGCCGACCTCTCGGGCTCGACAGGTTACATCATTCGCACCATTCGCGAAGCACCGGTAGGTTCGAAATGGGCCATCGGTACGGAACTTCATCTCGTCAATCGTTTGAAGAAAGAACATCCTGAGCAAGAAATCCATTTCCTCTCGCCGGTTCTGTGCATGTGCGCGACGATGTATCGGATCGACTTGCCGCATCTCTGTTGGACGCTAGAAAATCTCGTCGCAGGAACTGCGGTCAACACGATCCGCGTCGACGACGACACCTCCGCCTTCGCCCTCCTCGCCCTCGAACGCATGTTGGCCCTTTAAAAAGAAAAATGAAAAAACATGATGGTGCCTTATTCGGGGGTGGCAGTCTATTGAAGGCAAATCAAGCTGACTAAAATTGCGAAATCGACACAGTGCCATTCTTCCCATGTTTTTTCGAAAAATCCAATATGAAACGCCCCAAATCCCATAAAATCAACGAAAAGGGAATGCGAATCTTCGAAAGTGCAATCCCCGAAAATTGGGTGGCGAACCCGCAATCCAAGGACTATGGCAAAGACTTTGTGGTTGAAATTGGAAACCCTTGCGATGAACTCTCTGGGGAATCGTTTTATGTCCAACTCAAGAGTACTGCCAACGTAAAGAAACTCAAGACTGGTAAGTTTATTATTCAAGATCTCGAATCGCGTCATGCTCGCTATTTCGCGAACGTAAAAGACTTACCGGTTTACCTTATTGTCGTTGACGTCAATTCGGGAAATGGATGGTTCGTTTTCCTACAGCCAATTCTCTTGGCCAACCAGAGTTGGAAATACAATCGGCAAATTTCAATACGAATTCCAGAAGACAATTTGCTAACTGATCACGATGCCCTACTTCAGGACGTTCAAAACGCAAAGAAATGGCTTCGCGCACATCATCCATCAGCAATTTTTGACGCAATCGAAGCTAAGAAACAACAACTTAAGCATATTGACTCTCGATTTGAGCCAATACTGAGTTATAAAGATAATTGCTTAAATATTCGGATGTGCCCTACTGAATTTGTACCGCTAACGATTCAGGTAAAATGCACATCCGCAACTGAGAAAATTCGCAACGTAATTGAGCTTGGGAAACCCGCGACGTTTTCGTCTGCAGAAGTGTCGATTTCTGGGAGTCCGCTTTTCGATGATTTAAAAAGCTCTGAAATCAGCTTGTATCCGGACAAGAACCATGCGATACTATTGTTTTCAAACACATCTTCTATTTCCGAAAGCACATTTAGAACTTCGGAGTTTCATGCGATTGTCGAAGGCGGTACGAAACAGATCGCGTTCTATTCGAAAGTAGAGGGATCTCCATTAATGATTGAGGTGATCATAAATACCGAAAAAGAATCGCCAGCCAGTATTAAGTTTGGAATCGATCCATGCGTTTGGAATGATGCCCCTATCTCTCAGCTCCAGCATTTATCTACCGCAATTGAATTGTTTGCACTTCTAAAAAAACGAGGAAAGGTTTACCTTCATCTTATTAAAGACGGAAATCCGATTTCAAGTTCAATGTTCGAGGTTGATGATTCGAATTTAATTTTGCCTATTTATGAATTTTTGATTGATATCCGTAAGGCCCAAGATTTTGCAAAACGGTTTAACGTCAATCCTTTCTGGGATTTGGAATCGTTCGAAAAAATGCGTGTGGAACTGCTAAAGTTTCACGATTTGGTTGACACCGGAATCTGGATTGGTCCTTGCCCCCATTTAGAATTAGCGGGCAAAATTAAACCAAATAGTTCGGAAGCAGTTCGTCAAGTTGTGAATGACGGCAAACATTATCGGCAATTGTTGTTGACAAGCGAAATTTGGTTTGACTTTTTTGGGGAGGAAGTGCGTCTGGGAAAAATCGTTCAAGAGTTTTCTGAAATGCGACCGGAATTGGGTTCGTCCAACTCACGAAACTCGGGAAGAAAACGAAAACGACAAATTGCTTCAACGCCAACTACTATTCCATTTCGCTTCATAGCTTCAAAAAGCTGTGTACAAACTCTACGATTCGCCAAAGATGAAGAATAGTGAAGTCACGGCTACATGGCGAGATTGTCAGGTTTAGACAAGTCTTCCGTGCTGAAAAATTTGAGGCTCAGGGAATGAAAAGACTCATATTTCGGCACTTTAGAGTAAAAGTTGATGATTTTTTTGGGACCAAAATAAAAATCAATGTCGGTTCAGATCGACGTGCCGCATCTCTGTTGAGCCCTCAAAAATCTCGTCGCAGGAACCGCCGTCAACACGATTGGCGTCGACGACGACACCTCGACCTTCGCCCTCCTCGCCCTCGAACGCATGTTGGCCCTAGTGTAAAACGTATCGGAACCCTCAACGTTTTTCGACATCCATTTTCGTATCGAAAGCGGTCGAAAACGTATAACTATATGCGTGACGTTTTTCGACTAGAGGCTTCTTACGGCTAATGCAATTCGATTTTGCAGGGGGGGAGGGAGTCGAGGAACATGCGGCCGTAATATTTTGTTTTAATTCGTGGGTCGAGTACCACCACGATCCCAGAATCCGTTTGCGATCGAATCAAGCGGCCAAAGCCCTGCTTGAATTTTATCACAGCTTCGGGGAGCTGGTATTCATTAAACGGATTTCCGCCCCGCTCCCGGATCGCTTCCAAGCGGGCCTCCAGCAGCGGGTGGTCCGGTACGCTAAAGGGCAACTTCGTGATGATCACATTCCGCAGCGCGTCACCCTGCACATCAACCCCCTGCCAGAAACTTTCCGCCCCAAACAACACGCTCCGCGGTGTCGATTTGAATTTTTCCAACAATTGCGTTCGCGGAGTCCCCTCCCCTTGGCTCAAGATCGGCATCCGTTGCTCGATCAGCCAATCGCTGAGCGCCCGTACCGTTTTGTTGAGCATGTCAAAACTGGTGAACAACACAAAGGCATGGCCATCGGTTTGTGCCAAGTAACGTTTGATCGCGTCGACACATTGTTGCTGATGAAGTTGTTTGTCCTGGGAGGGGTCCGCGAGGTTTCGAGCAATGATTAATCGGCATTGATTGGCGTAGTCAAAAGGGCTGCCCAGTTGCTGCGTGACCGGATTGGCCAACCCCAACCGCTTCCCGAAAAAATCAAACGACTTCTGTTTTCCCGCAGCAATCGTCGCGCTGGTCAGGATGCACGTGTCAGTCTTGTTGAACAACCAGTCCCGCAAGACCCCGCCGACTTCGATGGGGGCAAACATCAGCTTGACGTTCATCCCGCGCCTACTTTTTTCGGCCTCGGTCCAGTAGACATTCGACTCTTCGGGTTGAGTACGCCAGGCTTCGATGGTTTCAGCGAGGGTTTTTAAGCGTTCAGATGCTGACGTGAGGTCTTTTTTGTTCGACGGGTCGCTTTGGGTTTCAGCCCGTGCTCGTAGAACTTTTGCCAAGAGCGTCAGGGGTTCTGACAGTCGATTCGCCACGGCTCCGGGTTTGCGGAACCGGAGGCTGCGATTGTCAACATTTTGGGTTTGGAGTTCTCGCCGCATGACCGCTTCCACATCGTCGAAGAACTCCTGGGCCGCGACATGGCAACGAACGACCTGCCGCATGGCGTCTTCCATGTTGAGGGATACCAAGAGCCCTTTTTGGGAACTATCTGAGTACAGACGGTTGAGAGTAAATTGAACTTGGCGGAACGATACCGAGGCTCCCAGGTGCTGACTCGCGACGGCCTCCAAAGTGTGAGCTTCGTCAAACACAACCACTTGGTAGTCGGGCAAAATATTAACGCCCACTTGCCGCAACGCCAGATCGGTAAAGAACAACGCATGATTGACGACGATGATGTCGGCATTGTGCAGTCGATTGCGGGCGGCGAAGTAATGGCATTTCTGAAAGGTCGGACACTGCTTGCCGAGGCAATTGCCCGAGTCACTGCTCGCCTCTTCCCAAACTGACGAGTAGACCTTGAACGGCAGGGTTGACTTCGAGCCGTCGGGGGTCCCCTTGGCCCACTGCTGCAAGTCTCGTAACTGGTTGAGTTCGGTGGGATCGGCGAACAGAGCCCCTCCTTTTTTGGCAGCGGCCTCGAGGCGTCGCAAGCTGACGTAGTTCGCTCGCCCCTTCCCCAAGACGGCTGAGAATTCCAGCGGGATGACGCTATTGAGCAACGGGATGTCCTTGCTCATCAATTGCTCTTGCAGGGCGATCGTGTGAGTCGAAATGATGATCCGTCGTTTGGGTGGTTTGTTTTGGGGATCGTCGTCGGCGTCAGGCTTGGCCTCTTGTTGCTCGGCGAGACTGAGGATTGTCGGCACGAGGTAGGCGAAACTTTTTCCAACCCCCGTCCCGGCCTCGACGATCAAATGCCGCTTGTTGGAAATCGCGTCCGCGACCGCTTCGGCCATTTGCAGTTGCTCCGTTCGATGCTCGTAGCTCGGCAATCGTCTGGCGATCAATTGCCCTGGCCCTAACACATCAAACGAACTCAGCATGATT
Source organism: Pirellulaceae bacterium (assembly GCA_019636375.1). Classification (GTDB taxonomy): domain Bacteria; phylum Planctomycetota; class Planctomycetia; order Pirellulales; family Pirellulaceae; genus BJ22. The sequence goes on from JAHBXS010000002.1 coordinate 976,437, forward strand.
TCCTCAAAAAATAAAAGACCCTGTGTGAATCGCTGGCTCGCTGCCAACATCCCCACAGGGTCGGTTTATTCTATCGCAAAATCAAGCGAAATTAACGGGCCTTGAGGGCGTCCCGAATTTCGCGCAGCAGCACCACGTCCTCAGGTGGTGCGGCTGGCGGTGCGGCAGCTTCGGCCTTTTTAAGGCGATTCATCACCTTGACCATCATGAAGATTGCAAACGCCAAAATAATGAAGTTAATCACCACAGTGATGAAGCTTCCGTAGGCCAACACCGGCCCTTGTGTTCTCGCAACTTCAATCGACGCACCCTCGGCGATGTTTGCGGAAAGCGGAAAGTACATACTCGAAAAGTCTGCTTTGCCAAAAATCCCAATGATCGGCATCACCATGTCGGAAATCAGTGAGTTGACGATTCCCCCAAAAGCCCCGCCGATCATAATCCCCACGGCCATATCGACCACGTTTCCGCGCATCGCGAAATCTTTAAACTCTTGAATCATTCCCATCTTTTGTTCCCTTATATATCATTTCACGGATTAGAAATCGTTCCTTGACAAATTAGGAACGCGAAATGATTTTAAGGATTCCCAAGGAAGGTCCAATACCAATTTAGGACAGAAACGGGGTCAGGTACGAATGGCACTGTCGGGTTTTAAGTTGTCTTATGTACACGTTTTTCGCAATTCATTGCGCAATACCTGCCTGTGTTTCTGCATAAGTTTATAGCCGTGTCGCCTTCGTTTCAATACACGTGGCTCTAGCCTGCCTGGGCGATTGGCGACCTCGCAGGCCGCGATCTGTTTGAGCATCAGCCTCAAGTAGCCATCGAGTCGCGCCGGATCAATGATCGCGAGAGACAATTGCATCCACGATGCCAGCACGTATTGGCAGGTGCTGGTAAAACTTATTTGGCGGGGCTGTTTGTGGTGGAGCAGAGCAGCTCCAGCAGCAGTTGTGCGAATGAGGTTGTAGCCGAGAATCGTCGTCCAGACTTCTCGATAGATCATTTCAGGTTTTTTGCAGCGAACATGAGCCAGATTCAGATTGGACTTGATGCTACGGATGTCCAATTCCGAATTCCAGCGAAATCCATACAATTCGGCAATGTCTTCGACGGTATGCTGCTCGGGATTCGTCAGTGTTGTGATGATTTCGATGGTTTGTGTACGACGACCAGGCTCGACAATCTGAAAACGCAACTCGCGCAAAGTCAGTGTTTCCGGAATCATTGCATACGTTGCCTCGTCCATCCAACTGGGCTTTTCTGGTCGAGTCCACACGATGAGGTGGTCGTTCTTGCCGAGTCTCTTGCCACGTCGGAAATCGGTCTTATGACGCCGGTGATGCTTGCGGGCACAGGTCTGGATTCCTTGACAATGCAGCAACGCGATCATCATAAACGAACAATAGTACCGGTCCATCACGGCAATATCTCCTTCTGCAAACGAATCAAGAATCTTCCTCAGTAAGGCAGATTCGCCTGTTTCTTTGCCTTGGTACGGCCCGAATTCCATGTCCATTACTGTGGCAGTTGCCAATGAGATAATGGCTACGGCGCGAGCAATGGGCAAACCGACTCCGGGTGTTTGTGATTTTGGATGGGGGTACATGGCTTGGTTCTCCGGTGTATCAGGCATCGTGAAGGTAAAGCCATCGACGAGTTTGGCGTGATGGACTCCTTTCCACAGCCAAGACGGCTCAGCCGCTTGTTCCAGCTCTTCGGCTATTTCGCCGCTGAGGTCACGTAATGCCGCGCCTGATAGTTTAGCGCGAGCTTTGCAGTAATCGCCGGTGTCTTCCGTCGGTACGTCTAGCCCTTGTAGCTCACAGTAGCTGACGACGCGTGCCACCGCTGATTGGCACGAAGCCTCCTTGCCATCTCTTAGGACTTGCGAGAGAAAGGCCCAAACCACAATGGCTGTCGAGTAAATGCCATGCAGGCCAAACAACGCTCTGTGTTTTCGGAAGACTCGTTCGATACGCTCAGCCGAGAGAATCTCGGCAAAGGGTAGGCCCTTACCCGATAGAAATACATCCACAACTTTTTGATAATTGCGACTGTCCTGAGGCGGAAATTTTGGTATATCTCCAGACATGAAAAACCCTCCTTGGCTTTTTCACTGCCCAGTGAACCAAGGAGGGCTTCATTTTAATACCAAGGTCGGCTCAATTTCGCAAGATCGCCTTGGCTGGAGCAGATTTTAAAAAATTGTCCGCTTCAGTCCTAGATCAATCTGCGCGCATTCATCAACCCGACAGTGCCATTCGGGTCAGGTACCGTTGTGCGAAGCACCCGAAGGGCCGTTCCGGCAACGGTACCTGACCCCATTTCTACCCGACATCTATTAACAGGTTCAGTAGTCTTTTAGGCAAGATTTTCAATCGCCTGGACGATCGTGCGTACGAAACAACCGCTGGCACCGGCATCGACCCAGGGCGGAGCTTTGTCATTAAAACTTGGTCCGGCGATGTCGATATGAACCCAGGGTCGATTGCCGACAAACTCTTCCAGAAATTTTGCGGCCGTGATCGCTCCACCCCAGCGACCGTCTCCCACGTTTTTAATATCGGCCACCGAGCTGCGAATATGTTCTCCATATTCGGCAAACATCGGTAGCTGCCAAATCGGCTCGCCACATTGTTTGGCCGCCGCAGCGATGTCGGCATACCAGCTTTCGTCGTTGGTCATCCCCCCAGCAACCGAGCGTCCCAGGGCCACCATGCAGGCCCCCGTGAGCGTGGCCAGATCGATCAAGCGTTGAGCATCGCATTCCAACGCGACATCCAAAACATCCGCCAACACCATTCTCCCCTCGGCGTCCGTGTTGTGAACCTCAATCGTCTTGCCGTTCCGCGCTTGGATCACATCCCCCAGCCGATAGCTTGTCCCGCTGATCATGTTTTCGACAAGGCCCACCAAGCCCACAACATTGGCCGGCGTCTGCAATTGCGCCAGTGCCGTCATCGCTCCCAGAACCGTCGCCGCTCCGGCCATGTCGCATTTCATATCGAGCATCGACTCACTGGGCTTAAGCGATAAACCTCCAGAATCAAACGTGACACCCTTGCCGACCAGCCCAACCGGGGCGTGATCAAGCGGGGCTCCCTGATAACGCATGATCACGAGACGAGGTTCACGAGCCGATCCTTGAGCGACCGCGAGGAGTGAACCGCAGTTCTCTTGTTCAAGTCGCTCGCGGTCCCAAACTTCAACTTCGAATCCGCAACGTTCCCCTTGTTCCACGCAAATATCGGCAAACGACTCCGGATAAATTTCGTTTGCGGGAGCGTTGACCAGCCGTCGCGTTAGATTCACGGCATCGCCCAACACATGCCCACGCATCAACAGGTTCGGGTCTCCATCGACAATCATCAACGACTCGAAGGGAAACAAGGTCCGTTGCTTGCGGTAAAGGTCTTGACCCAACGAACCCACCATCGCCCCAGCGACCAACTCGTCCTGGGGTTCCAAATCCAGCGCAAACAAAACAGTTCGCCGCTGTTTATCGGCCAGCGTCTTGGCCGCCGCGCCTGCCGCTCGAAAGGCTAATCCAGGTTCGGCCGCTTCAGGCTTCCCCAACCCAACCACTAACAACGACTTTGCCCGCAACCCGGTTGGTTCGTAAACCCGTGTGCAGGCCAGCGACTTCGTAGAGACTTCGCCGTCGTCGATTAGTCGCTTAAGTAGTCCGCTGGTAAGCTGATTGATTTGATCGGCCAGCGGACCCAGTTCGAGCGCCCCGTCGTCATTTTTGTCCCACACGGAAACCACGATCGCATCGGCGGCAACTTGCGGCAACTCTTCTGCTAAAAATGATGAAATCTGCATCGCGAATCCAAGGTATCAATCGGAATGAATTAGGGTTGGGGAAATCTACCAGCATCGTGGTTATTTTTTCGATACTATAATTTTAAATCCATTTTGGGGAAGTAAGCAACAACCGGGTAGAGAAAGAACCACGATTGCCCAGCCGCGTTGTAGAACCTACCCCAGGTGCGGTACAACAGACAGGGACTTGTAAAGGTAACGGACAACCGTCCAGCGGGTTCTCGGCACTCGATTTCCATTTTCCGTTTAAAACATCCTCGGCATCAGATTCATGGGCTATCGCAACTTACAACAATGCGTTCGCGACTTGGAAAAACACGGCCATTTGATCCGCTTTGCAGAGCCCGTCAAAGGCCACCTCGAAATTGCCGAAATCCAACGCCGCTGTTACCTTAACAACGCCCCTGCGGTTTTATTTGAAAAGGTAGAAGGCTGCCATTTTCCGGTTTTAGGCAACTTGTTCGGAAATTTGGAGCGGGCACGGTTCTTGTTTCGGGACACACTCGAATCGGTCCGGCGGGCGATTGAATTGAAGATCGACCCGCAGTCCTTCGCCCGCAACCCGCTGCGATATTGGCGAGCCCCGTTGACCGCACTTCACATGCGACCTCGACGGACTCGCCGCGCGGCGGTGATGGCTAACTCTTGTCAGCTTTCCGAACTCCCGCAAATCGTTTCCTGGCCAGACGACGGCGGGCCCTACATCACTCTCCCCCAAGTCTACAGTGAAGACGCGCGGCAACCGGGCTGGCAACGATCCAACCTCGGCATGTACCGAGTGCAAATCGCTGGCAATGATTTCATGCCCGACCGCGAGATGGGGTTGCACTATCAGATTCATCGCGGGATCGGCGTTCACCACAAGGCCGCGCTCGATGCGAAGAAACCCTTTCGTGTCAATATCTTCGTGGGGGGCACTCCGGCTATGACTTTGTCGGCGGTCATGCCGCTGCCTGAAGGGATGAGCGAACTCGGCTTCGCAGGAGCCCTCGCCGGGCATCGCATCCCTTTGACGCCCTACCAAGGAACCCATCTCTACGCTGACGCCGATTTCTGCATCACCGGAGTGGTTGACCCTCAACAGCAAAAACTCGAGGGGCCCTTTGGCGATCACTTGGGCTATTACAGTTTGCGACATGAGTTCCCGCTCTTGCATGTCGAGCGGGTCTTTCATCGAGCGGGAGCCATCTGGCCGTTCACTGTCGTCGGACGCCCTCCGCAAGAGGACACGACCTTTGGCGAGCTCATCCACGAGATCACCGGTCCCGTTTTGCCGACCGTGTTGCCGGGTATCAAACAAGTCCATGCCGTCGATGCCGCAGGGGTTCATCCGTTGCTGTTGGCGATTGGCAGCGAACGCTACGTCCCCTATCGACCGAGTGATCGCCCCAGCGAGTTGCTGACCCAAGCCAACGCGATTCTCGGCCAGGGCCAACTGTCACTCGCCAAACACCTGTGGATCATCGACGAAGCCTGCGTTCCCGAATTGGATTTGCACCACATCGACCAATTTTTTATGGCGATGCTGGAACGGGTCAATTGGGAACGCGACCTCCATTTTCAAACTGAGACGACCATCGACACTTTGGACTATTCGGGGACCGGTTTTAATACGGGTTCCAAAGTCGTCATCGCTGCCGTCGGCCCACCAATTCGCGAGTTGCCGCGCGAGGTCCCCAGAGATCTGCGGCTTCCCGCCGGTTTTGGCGACCCGCGTCTGTGCCTACCGGGCGTGCTGGCCGTGAAGGGTCCTCCATTTCAAGGCGAAGCCGATCGTTTGGAAGAATCGTTCTGTACGAAAATTTCTCTGGACGATCCGCTCAACCGTTTTCCGCTGGTGGTTGTGGTTGACGACAGCGAGTTCACCGCTCGCTCGCTGAATAATTTTCTGTGGGCCGTTTTCACGCGGAGCAATCCGGCCCATGACATCGGTGGTATCGGAGCCTTTACAAACTTTAAGCACTGGGGCTGTCGCGGCAGCCTCGTCATCGACGCCCGCATAAAACCTCACCACGCTCCGCCGTTAATCGAAGACCCCACCGTCACCCGCCGCATCGACTCCCTCGCCACTCAAGGTAGCGAACTGTCGCGATATTTGTAGAATGAATTTCCAGGACGAAGGTGAAGCTCCCCCGGATGAAATCCGGGGGCATCGGGGGTTTCGGGGTTCTGGTAGTTTTCTGGTAGCTGGTGCTTAGGCTGCTTAGGCAGGTGGTAACCATCCCCCGGTTAAAAACCGGGGGCATTCGCTGAACACGAGACATTCGCAAAACTGAGTGTGTACGATGAACACCAGGCATTCGCAATACCAAGGACATTCGATGAATCGAAGGCATACGATGAATTTTGGGCATTCGCTGAACCGGAGGCGAGTGCCCACGATGAACAGGGGGGCATTCGGTGAAACGTGGGCGTTCGATGATCTGTGGACATTCACTGAATCGCGGAGGTGGAGCAGGAAGCCCCCGGTTTTTAACCGGGGGAGGCTCACTTTCAGCCTAAAGAGACTGGAGCAAACACTCAGAAAATGCCCCCGGGTTTTTAACCGGGGGATTTTTACCTCTAAGCCTGCTTGCGGACAGCCCACCATCTCCGGCCCAACGGGCCAACAGATCATCTTCACCGACAATTACCGAAAAACACAATCATTAATCAAAGCGGGTGAGTATCTTCAAAAGGTGAAGTCCAGCCATGATTAACTCTTCTCGCAGGTCCGAGACTCGCTAAAAAGCACTGCGTTTAACCAGAGGCGTATTCCCCTCAGTTTCTCCACGTATGTTTGGTTTTGGACTATCATATTGGAGAGTTTGCATTTTGTTTTCTTTCGAAGCGGAGGTTTAAACGTGAAATTTTGTTGCATTGGAAATAAGGTCGCTTTGGTGACGTTAGGAATGTTGTTGTTGGGCTGGGTTGGCTCCAAGGGGCTCGTTCCTCAAGACGAGTATCTCAGTGGGATCGTCTGGCCAGAACCACCGGTCGTCGACCCAGGTGATGCGACGACAGCACCCAGCGACGCGGTTGTTCTCTTTGATGGTACCGATATGTCGGCCTTCGAAGGGGGGAATTGGAAAGTCGAAAATGGCTATGCCGAAGTTCGCGGTGGTGGGGTAAAAACCAAACAAGCCTTCGGAAGCTGCCAGCTCCACATCGAATTCGCCACACCAGAAGAAGTCAAGGGAAATGGTCAAGGTCGCGGAAACAGCGGTGTCTACCTAATGGAACGCTACGAAATCCAAGTCCTCGACTCGTATGAAAATCCGACCTATTTCGACGGCCAATGCGGAGCGATCTACAAACAGCAACCACCCGCCGTCAACGCCAGTCGCAAACCCGGTGAATGGCAATCCTATGACATCATCTTCGATGCGCCCACGTTCGACGAAGAGGGAAAATTAACCAAGCCGGGTTACGTGACGGTCCTTCACAATGGCATCGTGATTCACCATCACTTTGAAATTCAAGGAGGCACCTTCTATAACCAGCCGCCGCATTACACGGCCCATCCTGAGAAATTGCCGATCCACATCCAAGACCATGGCGACCCCGTCCGGATTCGCAATGTTTGGGTCCGTGAAAACATTGGACCACTTATTGGGAAAAAACCGGAGTAATCTAGTGTTTGTTCGATTCCTCCTCAAAGGGGACGTGTTGGCCAAACGATTCTTAACAGCTACAAACAAAACGACCTGACTGCCAAATGGCGATCAGGTCGTTTTTTAAAGAAATTGGTGGTTGACGAAACGTGTTGTGGACTATTTGTCCAGCAATGCCTTCACGTCGCTTGGCAACTCAAAATCAGCATCACTCAGGTTGGGATTGAATTCGACCTTTTCGATCTTCATCGACATTTCGCCTTGCGACATAACGGTGACTTGTTTGTGAGCAACCATAAAGTCGCCAACCTTGCGGTAGTCGGAAGTGAAGGTTTCAACTTCGCCCGCCATTGGATTGCTGCCGACGGTTTTGAGGACCATCAAAGTTTCTTTGTCGAAAAATCGTTGAGTTGTAGAGGCACCTTCTTTGAATCTCAAGTGATAACAATCCTTGCCGTCCACTTTTTGCGAACCAGCGACTTCAATATTTTCCAGTGACTCCAACCACTTCAGTACCGGAAAGACTTCAGACATCTCTTCTGCGCTCGCCCCCAAATCTTCTTTGTTCATAATTTGAGGACCAGTCATGGCGTTGGTGGCCCAGAATACCTTGCCATCTGTCCCTTGTTTCATTTCGCCGAATTGATCCATGTCAATGATGATGACGGCCTTTCCATCCTTTTGTTTCGTCTTAATGGAGGCTTTCATTTCCCCAAAGGGACCTTCCATCGTCATGGTCGCTTCAGTAACCATCGACTTGGCTTCCTTCATTTTTTCGACTGGCCCCAGAGCAGCCAAATGTTTTTCAATGATTGTCTTGGCATCAGGTAGGTCTTGGGCTGCCGAGTAAGAACCCAACTGAGCCATCAAACAACACATCAACGCACCCAACCACAAACTTCGTTTCGTAATTTTCATAAAACTTTCTTTCTGAGTCCAAAGGTCAAAAAACGCGATTCGTCATGCGAAATTGTCGATCTGAATTTTCGCAAATCCACATAACTTTACATACGACTAAAGGTCCCAAGCATTGTAGCAATTAAACAAACGCTTGAACTCCTGCACAATCAACGAAATCAAAAATATCTTTTTTTTCCCAAAAACATCGTTGTTCATCTGAACTCTCTACGGTCAGTCTCACCGTGCCAAGAGTACACTTTACGGCTTCCAATTGTCGGACGCCGGTTAGACACCCGTTTTAAGATTCTAGGAGTCAGAAATGAAGAAGTTGACATTGTTGGTTTGTGGTTTGTTGTTCGCTGGATTCACCTCACAAGTATCCGCTCAAGAGTGTGCAAGCACATGCCAAAAGGCTTGCCCGAGCACTCAGTTGGTCTCCGCACCGGTCGTGGAAGACAAAGACATCGTTGACACCGCCGTCGGTGCCGAAGCTTTCTCGACGCTGGTTGCCGCCGTGAAGGCAGCCGGTCTCGTTGATGTCCTTAAGGGTGATGGTCCCTTCACCGTATTCGCACCAACCAACGAAGCATTTGCAAAAATCCCCCAAGAAACTCTGGAAAGTTTGCTGAAGCCAGAAAACAAGGACCAATTGGTCGCCATCCTCAAGTATCACGTGGTTGCCGGTAACGTCATGGCCGCCGATGTGGTGAAACTGACCGAGGCGGAAACTGTCGAAGGTTCAAAAGTCACCATCAAAGTCGAAGACGGCAAAGTCATGCTGAATGGTAGCTCTCAAGTCGTCAAAACCGACATCAAGTGCAAGAACGGCGTGATTCACGTGATCGACACCGTAATCCTCCCACCAGCAAAATAGTTTGGTAATCATCGCGAGATGAGTTAACTTTTTAGAAGGTGGCCAATTTCTTGGCCACCTTTTTTTGCTGGAGCCCCGAAAATAAGTGTTTATGGGCCGCTCCTTTAACAGTAAACTAACAATTCGACTCAGAAGGTTGAATCAAGATGTCGATTCAACTTCTACAGGTTTGGTGTTTTTTCAATTTTTTGGAGAAAGAAAATGTTAGCAAAGAAATGGCTTTGGCTTCCGACCGCTGTCGCCTTGGTGGCGATTGGCTGCGGAACCACAACAACGTCGACCGAGACCGGCAATTCGGGAACAACCCAACTCGCAAGCTCGGCGGAATCAGGTGAAGTCGAGGGAATTCACGTCGTCCTCAAAGTCCCCAACATGACGTGAGCGGGCTGTCCCGCGTTGGTCCAACGCGATTTAGAAAAGATCGAAGGCATTGCCAATATCAAAACCGATCGTGCCACCCGCACTGCCAGTTTTACCCTCACCAAACCTGATGTCGACTACAAGGCTAAACTGGAAGAGTTCGCCAAAACGAACTCGAAAATAAAAGGTTTTGAAATTCAGTAGCACGGAGTCTCCCGACTCTGTCACACCGCAACAAAAGGTGTCATCACCCAGGCGACGGCTCATTCGATTCGTCGCCTTTTTCGTCCAAAAAGAGTAGCGGGGTCAGACCGCTATGACAAATCGCGTACCACGATGCGGTTGCCAACCGCCTCTACGATTTCCACTTGTGCCGCCGTCTCAATCACCGCACCGTCGCTAATCACGTCGAAGACTCGATTGCCAATTCGAGCCTTGCCCGTAGGCATCAGTTTCGTCACCGTCACACCACGCTGGCCGACTTCGACTGCGAATTCCGATCGCGATAATTCCCGCTCGTACTCCGCTTCAGCCTCGGGTGGTTCCAGCATCATCTCACGCACCACCGGAAACTGCCGCGCGTAACGCCGCAGCACCATCAACGTCACCAAACAACCGGACGCCAACGCCAACCCCATCCCCAGCGTGTACGGCAAATGCTCAAACTCCCGCTGCGTTCGGGGGATAATAAAACTCTGTGTCGCCAGCACTACAGCGGTGATCATCATCAGGAGACCGCCGATCCCAAAAATTCCAAACCCCGGCAAGACAAACAACTCGATGACCAAAAAAATCGCGCCTGTCAGAAACAATAAAATCTCAAACCAGGTCGCATTGCCACCGAAATACTGACTCCAAAAAAACAACACCAAAAAAACCGTCCCCAAGAAACCGGGCACGCCCAACCCAGGAGAGCTGGACTCGGTAGACAGCAACATAATCGCAAACATTACCAACCAAAACGACACCAGCGGCGAAGACAAAAAACTTGCGAAATTGGCCAGCATTCGATCAGCTTCGGTTGGCTTTATCAACTTCGGAGATTCACGAAGCTGATAATAGACCGAAATTTCTTCTTCGCTTTTTAACAACATCCGCACGACCCCTTGGTTCTCGCACTCGGCCGCTGTCAATGCTTGATTCAATTCGAGTGGACCACGATTGACCCATTGCTTGGCCGGTTCCAAAACTGCCTCTTCTTCGGGATCAATCCAACGGGCCTCACCTGAAAGCAAATTTTGCACCCGCACTGGACGCCACTCCAAATCAATCATCCCCCGCAATAATCCAAGGTCTCGCTCGCGAACGTCACTGATGAACGGCAGGTCAGCAACAATGGCCTTGATCTCATCGGGGTACAACATCGGAGCATAACTCCCCCCTAGCTCTGCGTTCTGCTGCATCAACACGTGATGACAGGCCAGGGCAACGATCGCCAGCGGACCCGACGCCCCCCCGCGATCAATGTAGGCCGTCGTTTGAATCTCTTCCGGATTCAATTCGGCAAGATACCGCGCCAAGCGCATCGCGACTTTGTAATTGCCCGACCCTCCGGAGAGATGAATGATCACCAAATTCGCCCCGCTCGACTGAATCTGATTTTCAATCGCTCTAATTCCCCAATCCACACTACGCTGGTCCAGCATCTGGGGGACTTCAAATCGAACGGCCTTCCACTCGCGAGTTCCGCGATTGTCGATCTCCGTGGCCTGTAAACCCACACCTAATTTGGAGGCAAGTTCATTGCGATCCGCTGCGATCAAGCAGTTCGGCGAAATGCGAATGAGCTGTTGCGCGGAATAGGCCGCCAAGTCGCCGACCTTTTTGAGCGTCTCGGACTGCACGACCCGACCGGCGCTTTCAAGTTGGCTCAACTGCTCGCGATCAACCAACTCCTCCCCTTGAGCCGTGGTCGCCCAATGCAACGAAGCTCGCGGATCAACGAAGGTCATCGCGACCGACAAAGGCAACGTCAGCCGCCGACTCGCGATGTTTTTGTAAACATCGACCGTGAGCGAGTCGAAGCGATCTTCGCTTGAAACCGCACTCCCTAGCACAGTTTCGGGATCCAGCACGATTTGCTCTGTCGCCAAAGCCACCAGCACCGCGTGACCCTCCAAAACCGGACCCCTCCGCGAGGCCGGATCAAGCGCCATGCGACTCGCCCGCAAGCCTGGCACATAAGCCACCGTCCGCACCCGCGCAAACCGCTCGCTGGTGAGTATCGATGCAATCTCCTGACAATCGGCCAGCTTGCTACCCGCCCCGGTTTGCCCGCGATCGGTCTCAAATTGCAAGATCAACGTCGGCCGTGTCTCAGCTCTGACGGTCGGTGGAAATCGATCCAGTACGGACTCGGCCCCTTTCACGATCTGCTCGCGAACCCGCTGGTCAATCGGCAAGGGGACTCGGATGATAACGGGGTTTGCAAGCTGCGAATCTCCCTCTTTTTGGTCAACTTGTTGCCCCCACAGCCCGCACGGACCGAAAGCACCCAACAGACTGATTATTACGAAAAAAACTCGCTGCATCGTCGAATTACTCGTTCTTTACAAATGCTAAAACAATTGGCTCTACACCCAAATAGGCCCGCATCCCTTGTCGCATCAACAACTTCACTTTTCGGCCAAAATACTCGACAGCGACCGGACACCGGAACACTATTCTACGCGATTGGTCGGCAATAAAGAAACATTTACGCGATTTTTACACATCTCCCGAATCGCCAGCAAATCGATAGAAAGCTGTGCGAAACGTAGCGGAAGTCGTCAAGACTTTCGTCAATCGCGATAAAACTCGAAACTCGTGATGAATTCCGCTACCCTGAAATCAACGTTTGACGGACCTCATGGTGCATCAATCCGTAATGGCCTTGCTCGACCGCGATGAGGTTGTCGGAATATACCTACCTGCCAGGAAAAAACCCAACAAAAATCCAAACCCTAGCAAAAAGGCAAACGTCTCCGTATCCGACGTTTCGGTCATCCATGCATAGCTTCCCATCCCCAATGCTGTCGCGATGCCATAGCCGCTCAAACGCCAAAGCACTCGCGGGTCTCTAACCGCCGCTTGGAAAATCGCTCTCGACACTCGATCAATTTCCCGCGCGATCAAGGCCATTCCGACCGTACCTATCCAAACGTAAAAAAAAGCGATTGACCAATTGATGATCGGCGAGAATCGTTCTGACGCGTGGCTCCAACTCATGGCAAGATGCCATAGAGTCAGCACGATGCCTGCGCCACCTCCAGCAAGCATCACCCAAAAGGTCCGCGAGTTTGCAAGTTGTCTGATTTCCATCGAACGACGCTCCAACAAAAAGTTTTTTTGTTTCGACGTAAAAACTTAGCATCTAATTTTGAGTTATTCTGAGTGGCAAAGACTCATGGAACTGCGGCAATGAAACATCATAAACAGATTGAGCCGATTGTATTGATCACAAGGTCTGGTCTTAAAACGATCGAATCCCTCACGCAATCTTAATCATTTCTTCACAACGCGATGCTATTTTGACGAGCCGTACGGAGCATTTCCGTGCAAAAAATCGGTTTGTTGTGTAAGCTGGCGAGTACCCTCATTTCGGGCTTTCTTGAAAAGTCTAAAATGGTGGCGGTTAGGTCAGACTTGTTGTCCGGCCGCTTCTCAACGTCAGGAGCTATCCAGACAACGAGCAATACGAACCCGACGCGCAAGCAAGTGTACCAATCACTTACAAAAACGCGTAGGGTGTGTGGAGTCGGCATATTCGGTTGGTGTGTTCCGCAAGTCGGTGTGTTGGTGATCTGAAATCGCTTTAACACCCGGCACTGTTTGCCGACGAAACACACCATCTGTCGCCGACTTGCTCCACACACCCTACGACGACTACGACGACGACAAGCCCGACACGCAAACGAGTGAACTAATTTTTTTTAATGGTTGATACAGAACTAACATGCGTACCACCAAAGTACTCTTGGTTGAAGATGATCGCCCCTTGGCCGAAATCATTGAATACAATCTCAACGCTAATGGCTTTGAAGTCATCCGTTCGAGCGACGGACAAGACGCCTTGAACCAAGTCCACCAGCGAAACCCTGATATCATCTTGCTGGATTTAATGATCCCGGTGATCGATGGACTAGAGGTATGCCGCCGTCTGCGGGCCAGTGTCGAAACCGCGAGCATTCCAATTTTGATCCTTACCGCCAAAAGTGAAGAGGTCGATCAAATCGTCGGGTACCGTGTCGGTGCTGACGATTACGTGACCAAACCGTTTAGCGTGCGGGTCCTCATGGAGCGGATTAAATCGCTGTTGCGACGCCAACAACCGACGAATTCGAATTTAGTGACCGTCCCCCGTTCTGGCATCGTTGTGGATCGACTAAAACATATGGTGATGTTAGACGAGCAACCGATTGACCTGACCCCTAGCGAATTTCGCTTGCTCGACACCTTGATCCGGCAACCCGGTCGCGCTTTTGATCGCATGGAACTGATCGATTCGGCTCTGGGCTCCGACACCGTTGTCTTGGACCGCACGATCGATGTTCACATTCGCAGCCTCCGAAAAAAATTGGGGGGCAAAGCCGACTTTATTCAAACCGTCCGCGGAGTTGGCTACCGATTCCAAGACCCGAATACCATTTAGGGCACAGTCGGCTGGTGACGCAACTCGCGAGTCGAGCTTTGTTCAATGCAGTAGGCATTATCGATCTGTCTCAATCGCCCGCGCCGGTTTTTCGAGTCTCGATCTTTTGATCACCGTTATCGCAATCGGTTTCTTGGCAGTTTTGATTTCTCTTGTAATCTCGAACCGAAAAACCACTTCGAACAGCAACCTTTGCAAGTACCGTTTGTCGCAACTGACAACCGCTACGCAAGAGTTCGAAAACGTCTCACAAAGACTTCCCTCAGGTTTGTGGTACCAAGAAATCATGGCCTTTACAGGTAGCCCTCTTTTTAATCAAGTCTTGGTCGATCGCGATTTCCCCGACGAGCAAATCGAAGCCCTCACCTGCCCTGCAGATCATGGAGACTCGCATCTTGCACCCAATGGCTACTCGAATTTCGTGGCCAATCATGGTGTTTGGCCGCTACGTCCTGAACTCGCCGGACCAGTTAAATTCTATTCCGATGCTCAAACTCACGCACTTCGCATGTCGGACATTGCCGACGGAACACATTCGACCGCGTTGTTCAGCGAGGTATTGCGCGGAGGCAACGGGAGGCTGAGGATGATTTGGAGCTTGGAAGAAGGCCCCTTTGAGGCCGATCAACTCGATGACTTTGCAGCAGCCGCCCAGCAACTCCCTAAAGACCCTGAGAAGCAAGGGTTTGTCGGCCACAAATCGACGAAAGGTCGAATCATCGCTCGTTCGCTGGCATCAGGCAATCCAATTATCTATTCCGAAGGGCTCGGACGCTCACTCTATAATCACGGGACGCTACCCCAAACTCCTGCTTGTCAAAACGGCACCATATCTCGCGACTCATTGGTTCCACCTTCCAGCGCCCACAAGGACGTTCATGTCGCCTTCTGCGATGGCCGTATCGAATCCGTCACCCGCCAAATCAACCTCCAAATCTGGCGTGCCTACGGCAGCACCGCCGCCAACGACTGAGCCAACAACCTGTCGATTGGTTCCGTCTTCAAACGATCCAGTAAAAGAGGCAGCGGAAAGGTTGCGCGCAAAGGCGCCAAGCCGCAAAGATTCAGTTGCTCAATTCGATTTGGTAAAATATGTGGGGTAAAAGATGGTGGGTAAAAGATGAATTCGATTTCGTAGTTCCTGAAGCCCTCGTCGAAGAATCGACTTAACCTAGAACCTGCGGCGATAGAAATCGTTTAACCCAGAGCCAACGGCGACCACTCGTACGTAACCAAACACTAATTGTCACTAATCTCCACTAATCGTTGTCATTTCGATTTACGGAAAGCACAGACGACTCCCATTCCGCGATGATGAATTAGCGAAAATCAGTGTCGATTAGTGTTCCCCTACAATCGCCGTGCCGCAAAAGCCCTGCCTGCATTTCCTTTGCGCCTTCGCGTCTTCGCGCGCATCCCTACCCACCCCTGCCTCACTCCCCCATCTTTTACCCAACATCTTTTACCATACCAATTTAATGATGCTGCATTTCGATGACGCGCATGGTTTTCCATTTGCCTTGCCAGAAACGGACGAGGAAGATCGAGCCGAGGAGGCAGACCCAGGCGGTGATGAGTATCCAACAGGCGTAGATGCCCCAGCGGAAGACCTCGACCGAAAGGTAAGTCGATACCGATAACAAAATGGCCATCAGCAAACTGACCCGCATCACGAACCAGGTGTCACCGGCCCCCTTGATGGCACTGGCGAAGATCAGCAACATGGCGTCAAACAAATTGTAGGCGGCGACAAACCGCAATAGGATGATCGCCAATGCCCGCGAGGCGTCGGCGGTCGATTCGTGGATTTCTCCCGGAGGAACGGCTGCAAAAAAGCCACTCAAAAAGAATTCGGGAATCAGACAATAGAACACCGAAATCACCGCCATGTAGCTCATCGCCATCCCCAACGAGACCCAGGTGGCCCGCTCGGCGAGGTCGGGACGGTTTTCTCCCAACCGCTGACCAACCAGAATACTCGCAGCTAACGACAGCCCGAAGATCGGCATGAAGGCAAAACTGCTGATGCTGAACGCCATCGAACTGGCTTCGGCTTGCACCGCACCCAACCGCCCCAACAACAGACAGAATATCGAAAACCCGGCGACATCCAGAAACATTTGCACGCCACTTGGACCACCAAACTTGAGCATCCGCTTCACCAACGACCAGTCGATCCCAATGGTCCCGGTCCCGTAGTCTTGGCGGTACTTCGATCGCAACAACAGCAACACGTAGGTGATCGCCTTGAGCCATAGCGAAATCGCGGTGGCGTACCCGGCTCCGACAATCCCCAACTCCGGGAAGCCCAAATAGCCGAAAATTAAAATGTAGTCGAGCACCAGATTCAGTAACGCGAACAGGCAATCGATGACCATCACGATCCGCGTTTTGCCCCGGCCACTGAAGAAAGCCGAGGCGGCTTGGGATATCAAAATCCCGCCGCTCCCCCAACAGAGAATTTGGAAATAGACAATTTCCAGCGATTCGATTTCCGGCCCGTGATTGGACCACGCGAAGATCGTAGGTGCGGCGAACATCCCCAACCCGACAAACGGTACACATCCCACGGCAAACCAGATCGCCTGCCAAACCGCACGCCCAATTTGTCGATACTGACCGTCACCAAAATACTGCGAGACAAAGGTATTGGCGTAGGCACAAATTCCAAGCGGCAGGGACAAAAAAGTAAACCAAACGATATTGGCTTGGAAGGCTGCCGACATCGCTTCGCCGCTGACCCAGCGGAGCATCACGCGGTCCACAAAAGTCATAACGGTCCAGGACAGACTGGAAATGACCAGCGGGAGGGCAACGATCGCGACCTCGCGCAGCCCCGATGGCCCGTTAATCCATTGCCCCCAGCCAGCTGGGGTTTGTTCGTTGTTGCTCATTCCCTGTCCTTGTTGTTTACGCCCAGTCAAACCTAACGTGACTCGTTTGTCGAGACCAAGGTTCAGGATGCGGCAAAAAGGCGGTGATGGGCGGGGGAAACGTTCTCGGTTGGCTATCGTCGCCAGAAGGTCAGAACTCCTGATCTAGGCGGAAAATAAGTTGGCACATTTGTGGCCTGGTTGCTACGTTCGCCAGAAGGTAGATGTAAAAATGCAAAATGCAAAATGCAAAATGCAAAATGGAAAGTCAGAGTAATTGATTGAGAGGATGCGTCGGATGGGGTCGTTTGTTTGTCCGAAGGACTGGAGTCTCCCAGCCCAGGGCAAAGCGGGTTTGTGTTCGAAGAACACGAACCCGCACCGCCCTGGGTAAATGGCCCACCCCATCCCCTCGGCCCAACGGGCCAACGGATCACCTCGCGCTAATCGTGTCGGCCCAACGGGCCAACATATCACAATCAATCCCAAACATAACGTTCGTCAATTTCGATTTCATGCCGAGCACATAAAATCCGAAATTCATCTTGAAAAGACAATTTCTCGTGATGTTGTTCTTGGTTTTCAACATATTTCAAAACACCTTCGAGCATCGATTGACTTACCGAAAACACACCATATCCATTTTGCCAATAAAAATCGGACCATTCCGAGGTACGATCTTTGGCCCATCGCGAAGTTTCTCTTTTGATCTCTTCAACCAACTTGGCAATTTGAATTGTTCGTGAAAGGCCACAAACAATATGAACATGGTCGATCCAGCCCCCGACCTTTGCCGGTGGACAATCGAGTTTTTTTGCTTCGTGCCCCAACATGGAAAACATTTCGTTTCTCAAATCTTTGTCTTTGAAAAATGGAAAACGATTTTTCGTGCTGAACACAAGATGTAACCAAACGCGAGAAAGTGATTGAGGCATTTTTTGAATCCTCCTGCGATTGTGGGAATGATTGGATCGGTTTAATTGTCAATGGAATCGTCGCCAATTTCAATCATGACCTGAAGATGATGAAGACGATGAAGGAGATCGGTTGGCCCGTTGGGCCGAAGGTGGGAATGGGGTGACCGTGACCCAGGGCGGCGCTGCGGTTCGATTGACATCGAACCTCCGCTTTGCCCTGGGCTGGGAGAGAATAGCCCGTTGGGCAAATGCACGTTTTTGGGATGACGAATGCGCTTATTTGGAACGACGTTTGCGCGTTTTCGGGATGATGAATGCGCGTTGTGGCCGTTCACGATTTTTCTTATTAAAAGGTTGACGTTCACGAAATTGTTGGAGTAAACGCTTGAGCGTGCCGAGCGCTGAAAAGTCTAAATCGGTTGCGTGCAACACACTAAAGCATGGACTCCAACCTCTTGCCGACTTCGTGCAATTCGAACAAATTCCGTGAACGTTTTCGTCAAAAACGACTACAAGGGTTTGGCGGGCGAGACGCCCGCGATCCCGGGAACGCGGGCGTCTCGCCCGCCTGATTCAGGGTTCTTCTGGCCGATTCAACATTTACCTGTCTCTAAAACCGTGAACGGCTACATTTTTACTTGCCGCTCGCTTTAAACAACGGAACAAACGGCTGCGATTTTTATTCGAGTGACGGGGGGAGAGATTCGTTGACGGCGCTGAGGTAGAGGGGTTTGACTTGTTCCTTAGGTTGTTGGGGGCGGAGCATTTTGGCGGCGACTTCCAGCAAGTCGCGACGACTGACTTGGCCTACCAACCGACCGTTCTCCAAAATCGGCAAGCGGCGATAAGGGGAATTCAAAAACGCTTCGGCGATTTCGAGTAAGTCACTTGATGGAGTCTTCGTAAGAGCGTGCCGGTCCACATAGTCGCCGATACAACGCTGCTCCAGACTCGTTTTGCGCTGGGCAACTATCCACTGCTGAGCCGCAGCGATCACGTCACGGCGGCTGACTTGCCCTAGTAGCCGCTCTCCCTCTAAGACTGGGAGACGGCGATAGGGTGTTTTGATAAATACTTGTGCGGCGTCAAGAATCGTCGCGCGGGGGTCGAGCAAACGATTGCGGTCAAGGTTCATGTAGCGGCGAATCGTGCTGCCGGGGAGATGCTCGAAGAGGGCTCCGACGATGACTTGCATCGCCGTCTTCTCGGAAAAGATGCCCAGATAGTTTTGATTTTCATCCACAACCGGAGCGCCTGAAATTCTTTTGGCCAACAATTCATCGATGGCTTCGAATACGTCGGTGTCTGGAGCTAAAGTGTGAACTTTGCGGTTCATGAACTCCGCGACGGAGGTCAGCGACTGGGCGTGATCGGGAAAGCTCTCGATGACTTCGGCCAGCCCCTGAATACAACTCTTTTCGGCAAACACTCCCAGAAAGCGACCTGACGCATCGACGACCGGAGCTCCGGTGATGCGGTTGTCTAGGAGTTTGGCGACTCCTTGGGACAGTCCGTTGTCAGGGCCGAGCGTTGTCAGCTCGCGACGCATAAAGTCTTTAGCGGTGATGACCTGGGACATGATTCGACTCCCGGAAAAAGAGAAGGTCTGGTTTCACTCCACGTATGTTAAACCTTTATTTACTGCAATCCAACCATTTTTTGTTGATGCGGAAGATATTTTTGAAGTTTTTTTGCGAGGGTTATGGAGTCTGGAGGCGAACTGTTATTAAGCAGGCAGGTTTTTTTGCGGGTAGGATGCCCGCGATCCTGGGAGCGCGGGCATCCTGCCCGCCTTCGGTTCTCACCGCAGGTGGATCGTTGTGATAGAATATCGTTGTAGAAGACGTGGCTGCAGTCACACAAGATTTTCATCATCAACCCAAAAACGGATTGGGCTTTGTTTCTAAAGGTCAAAGATTGGGTAGCCACGTTCACGAGTGCGTGGATTTTTGCGAGGATTCTCTACGCTCTGGTGAGCGTAGCTACCGTTTAGAAACAAAGTCTAGATTTTTTATTGCCGGACGATTGAAAGGTCGATCTTCCCGGCCGTTAACTCTATTTCACTCTCTGAATCAGCAACAGCTTATGGCCGCCAAAGACAAAATTGAAATTCAGGGCGTTCAATTGACGCTCAGCCAGCCCCACGAAACCACGGTCGAATGGATTGGCCAACAAGAAATTTTGAAACAAATTCTGGCCTGTTGGCTTGTCGTCAACGAACGGGACTTGCCCCTCACGCCGCGCATCGTCGGCGTTCCTGGGATTGGCAAGACGACGTTGGGAACAGCGGCGGCTGCAGCGCGAGGCCAAGACCTTTACATCTATCAATGCACCGCCGATACGCGCCCGGAAGACTTGCTGGTCACCCCCGTCCTGGCCGATAACGGACGGATCGCCTATCACGCTTCGCCACTAGTGACCGCCATGATTCGCGGCGGCGTTTGCGTCTTGGACGAAGGGAATCGGATGAACGAAAAATCGTGGGCGTCGCTGGCACCGCTGCTCGACCATCGACGTTATGTCGAATCGATTGTGGCCGGGATTTCCATTGCCGCTCATCCAGAGTTTCGATGTGCGGTCACGATGAACCAAGACGAATCGACGTTTGAGATTCCCGACTATATTTTAAGCCGTTTGCAACCGACACTGACGATGGGTTTCCCCGACCCAGCGGACGAAATGGCGATCTTGCAATACCATTTGCCGTTTTGTAGCGGTGAATTGCTCGACATGACGGTGGAGTTTTTGCAAAAGGCCCATTCGCTCAAACTGGATTTCTCGACGCGGGACGGGATCAACTTGTTGCGATACGCGGTCAAACTGATTGCTCAAGACAAGGATCATCCGTTGGCGAACGATGTAGCCTGGCGCGAGGCGTTGGAGAAATGCCTTGGAAGTGAAGCGTTTGACCTGGATCGTTTGGCTCGGAATCGCGTTTCGTCGCTGGGAGGGCAGACGTTGCCGATGGGATTTGCCGATTTCTTTTTTAACCCCAACGATCCGCTACGACCTGGATTTGCAGAGGGCGAGGAAGTAGACGAGGACTCGGCGGAATATCTGTTTGATGACGACGAGGACGAAGACGACTTCGAAGATGATGATCTGGACGATGATGACTCGGACAGTTCGGAAGAAGACTTCGAGCCTTCTGAGGAGGAAATGCAAGAATTTCGCGACATCTTGGAGGAACTTGAAGAGCCGTTCAAGGACATCTTTCCCGAACTAAAAGACCCGCCCGATGATGACGACGTGCGTCCACCGTTTTGATGAACTGGAACTGAGGAAGTGACGATGGACTTGTTGCAAATCGGACCGCGTGTGACAGCGCTGCCAGTGATTCACGGGAGCGCGGATTTTGCTTGGGAGGTGCGGCGACTGATTTTGCAGATGCAGCCGGATTGCCTCGCGGTGCCACTCCCTCCGTCGTTTGCTAGGCCGGTGATGGAAGCGGTGCTCGAGTTGCCGCAACCAGCCCTCGTCGCGCAGCGAGTGTTGAACGATGGAAGTGATGGGTTTGGAGACTCGGAGGACGAGGGGAAGGCAGAAGCCAGCTATGTGCCGATCGATCCCTGTCAGCCGGTGATTGCCGCCTTGCGCGTCGCCTTGGAAGAACGTATCCCTTTCCGCTTCATCGATTTGGAAACCAATCGCTTTCGACCGTTAACACGAGTCTTACCCGATGCCTACGCGCTCAAGAAGGCGTCGCTGGAACAGTTCTCTGCTGCCGTGTTGCCGTTTTTACGCCGCTCGTCCAATCGGCAGTGGCAGCGGCGCGTCGCTGAGATGGCTTGGCAACTCAGGGAGTTGTCTATCGATTTCAAAAACATCGCGTTTGTCACCGGACTTCTGGAGTGGCCCTACGTGCGGGAGGCATTTTTGAATCAGGGGCTGGAGCGACCGGAGCCGAATCGGACTGCCGAACCCCAGCCATTTACACCGGAGGCAAACTCGCTGTATTTTCTATTCGGAGAACTACCCTACGTCACCGCCCTTTATGAGCGGGCTCGCGCCGAATTGGAAGACGATTCGGCTTTGTCGATCGACTCGGTGAAACATGTCTTGATCGAAGCCCGCCGACGTTACATGCAGGAAGAAGGGAAACGGGCTCGGAAGATTCCTCCGAAACTATTGGCTCAATGTTTGCAATACATCCGCAATTTGACTTTGGTCGAACGTTGCTTCACTCCGCAATTGATCACCATTGCAACTGCGGCCAAACAGATGATGGGGGACAGCTACGCGATTCAAGTTTTAGAAACGGCGAAAGACTACGGCCGCTTGATTGTCCCGTGTTACCCGACTGCTCGAATGGGAATCGACTCGATCGCGGCCAAGGAATTGGGGTTGGTGAAAGGCGTTAGTCGCCTTCCTGGTCCGCCTTTGGTCTGGTCGAATCTGGAACTATTGCCCCGTCCGTCGCGGGCTCAACAAGCCGACTGGCAGCAACGTTGGAACCCGAATACGCATTGCAGTTGGCCGCCGGAAGACGAGACGATCGAAAATTTTCGGCAGGCCGTATTTGATCGTGCCAAGGAAGTTCTTGGAACCGACATGATCAAAACGGAAAAATTCACGTCGAGTATTAAGGATGGGATTGACATCCGCGATACGTTGCGGAATTGGCATACGGGGGAGTTGTACGTCAAAGTCATGCCTCCCAATCGGGGGAAACTGGATTGTGCCGTGATGTTGTTTGATTCACCGGCTGATCCCCGCGATTATCCGTGGCGGACGACTTGGTTTGCCGAGCATCCAAACGAATCGACCTTGGCGTTTTATGCCACAAATTTTCTGGACGAACCGATTGGTCCGGGGATTTGCATGGCGACCTATGGCGGGGCGATGTTTATTTTTCCGCCGATTTCGATACCCGATATTTGGACTGATCGCGATTTGGATTTCGCGGAGACGTTGGAAGAGCGGCTGATCAGTGCGGCCTGCATCTACAGTCGTTGCCGCCATATCGCGCTCGTGAGCCCTGGTCCGCCGGGGATTGCTTGGAAGCGGCTTGCCAAACATTTCGGAAAGACCCTGGTCCATTTGCCGCTGGGTCGTTTCAGTGATTCTACAGTGCAACAACTGCGAATGGTCCACGTGCTGAATGGCAAACAAGTCCGCAGCTACGCCGCACATTTCATTCGAAAATAATCGGAATCAATCCTACGGGAAGATTCCCATGTCGGTGTAGCAGAGGGCGATCATGTCGATGGCTTGAATGAAGGATGCGGTGCGGAGGTCGGCTCGACCGTCGAAGCTTTTCGATGTCGCGCGAATCTTTTGATACGTGCGACACATCGTTTCTTCGAGTCCGGAATAGACGAGGTCTTTTTCATCTGCTCCACGTGCAATTCGATCCGTCGATTCTTGGCTGAAGTTTGTTTCAGTGGTTTCCTCGATGGCCTTTAGAATTCTGCGGAAGGCCTGCTCCTCGAACCGCTTTTCCATTCGCCCGAATCGAACATGGGACAAGTTCTTAAGCCACTCGAAATAGGAAACCGTGACGCCACCGGCATTGATATAGGCGTCGGGAATCACGAGCACGCCACGGTTGAAGAGGGATTCGCTGGCTCCAGACGTGATCGGGCCATTTGCTCCTTCAGCGATGATCTTGGCCTTGATGCGGTCTACGTTTTCTTCGTGGATAACATTCTCGAGCGCGGCCGGAATCAAAATATCGCAAGAAATCTCCAGACCCTTGGTTGAGTCTACGTTCGATTCGGTACCAGGAAAATTTAGAATCGATCCGGTCGTCTTGCGAAACGTCATCAGCTCTTCAAGATCGATGCCGGTAATCGACTGAATCGACCCTTCACGTTCGCAGACACCGATCAAAATCGCTCCGGCTTCGCAGAAAAATTTCGCCGCGTGATAGCCAACGTTCCCCAGACCTTGGACGACGATCCGCTTGCCTTCGATGCCTGTCGAGAGGCCTAGCTTTTGCATATCTTCTTGGATGGAGCAGGCCTCGCGAACGCCATAGAAAATCCCGAGCCCCGTCGCCTCAGTACGCCCGTTGATGCCGCCGAAAGGAACAGGTTTTCCAGTAACGCAGGCGAGTGCGTCGACTTCGTTGTTAACAAGCGACTGATAGGTGTCGGCTATCCATGACATCTCCCTAGCACCGGTACCGAAGTCAGGAGCCGGAACATCGACGCCAGGACCTATAAAATTTTTGCGATAGAGCTCGAAAGTATAACGGCGAGTGATTCGTTCGAGTTCACCAACAGAGTAATTATTGCGATCGATGCAGATTCCGCCTTTAGCTCCTCCAAATGGTACATGCACGATCGCACATTTGTAGGTCATCAAGGCTGCAAGAGCACAGACTTCGTCTTCGTTGACATCCAGGGCGTAACGAATCCCTCCTTTTGTCGGAAGTTTGTGATGACTGTGTTCGGCTCGCCAACCGTGAACCACTTCGATCGTACCGTCATCGCGACGAAGTGGAAAAGACATATGATAGACGCTGTTGCATTCACGAATCTGATTCAACAAAGTGGGATGGTGCTTGGTCAGGGCTGCAGCTTTGTCGAAATTGCGATTGACTTGGTCGAAGAAACTGATGGGGGCATGCAACATAAAGGTTACCTTAGAGACTTGACGATGGCTGGCAAACGACGAAAAACCCATTGATGATTGTTATTGTGATTTAACGACAAAAAGGCCGCAATACGAACTTGTAAAAATTTTCAGCGGCGAATAGGAAAAGGGGGCGAGTTGCCAAATCATGGGGGGTGTGCCACAATAAGGGCCGCTTAATTTAGACCTGTCGGAGCCATTATGGACAAGCTGCAACTTTTCAACAACCTCGTTAACATGGCCTCGCTGGACGATAAATTCACCGACCAAGAGATCGAATTCTTGGTGTCCCGAGCCGAACGCTGGGGCATCCCGAACGACGAGTTTGAAACCATTCTGGTGGGGATTCACGAACAAGGGCCGACCTTTGAAATCCCCGCCGCTCAGTCAGATCGTCAAACCCTGCTCGAGGAAATGATTCGAATGATGGCCGCCGATGGTGAATTAGCAGCGGTTGAAAAGGAACTATTGGCGACCGTCAGCGGGAAAATGGAGTTTTCGGCGGACGAGTTCAAGCTAATTCTTGAAGGGGTGATTGCAGGCCGATAGTCGTTCGCAAGAATTGGGGCCAGCGTTGACCGAATCGACGGGGCTGGTTAGAATCATTTCCTGCCGAGTAGATGGTGGCTGTAGCTCAATTGGTTAGAGCGTTGGATTGTGGCTCCAGAGGTTGTGGGTTCGATTCCCATCAGCCACCCTGCTATTCATTTCTCATTCATTCTCAACTGTTTTTGCCTTGGCGGACACCCCGTCGGCCACTTGGTCGCTGGGATAAATCACCACAAGCTCGCCGGGCTGCAAGCCCGAAATGACTTCAGCGAATGCCGTACTGCGATGCCCAATTTCAACTCCCCGCTGCACCGCCCGATTTTCTTCGACAACGAAAACGTTCCATCTTCCACGCGACCGAAACAACGCCGCCGTGGGAACCTGAACAACATCGTCATGTTGCCAGATCACAATTTCGGCTTCGACCCGATAGCCGTCACCAAGGCTTTTGACACCTGTGATTTGCTCGTGAAAGTCGCCGATCACGTTGACGCGCTGTTCTTCCACGCCCAACGCGCTGATCTTTGTGAAGGCAGCGGGTTCGACTACCCGGACGGTCGCGGACAATGTTTCATCACCACCCCAATGCAGCAAGCGAATTTCGTTTCCGGGAACAATTTTTACCGCGTCTGTACTTAAGACATCGATGACCACCTCCAGGTCTTGAGGGTTGCCGACTTCCAACAGCGGAACACCGGGGAGTACCACGGAAGCGCTCTCTTGAAATACTCGTAAGACCATCCCATCAATCGGAGCCCGAATTTCAAAGTCTCGATCGCCTCCTGACTCGGCAGTGATCAGCCCAAGGGCGGCTTGAGCCTGCTCGTACTCGAAGCGAGCAATTTCCCGTTCGAACGTGGCGACTCGCAATTCTTCTTGGCGGGAACGTAGTGCTGCCTCCGCCGCCTCCAACTCCTCTGCGGGAATCGCGCCTGTTTCTCGTAGTCTTTTGGCGCGAGCGAACTGGGTTTCCGCCAAATCATTGGCGACACGCGCCTGCTCGCGTCGCGCGTCAGCGCGGTCAATCATCAGCTTGGCCGCCGAAGCTCGGGCTTCGGTCTCGGCGACTTGGCGCGCGTCCAGCATCGACGGGTCACTCGGTCGTATAGTGGCTAACAACGTTTCGCTCCCCACAATCGCATCGCCACTTCGCAATTCGATTCGCAGCAACTGACCTGTGACGGGAGAGGAAACTTGATAGCGCTCGCGCACCCGTGTTACTCCATCCTCGTTGATCGTGACTTGTAACAGACCACGGCGAACCCGCACGACCTCGACCGCGACAGGATCGGGAAGTAGCGCATAAATTGTCCCGGCGGCTATCACCGCAACCACTCCCAGCCATAACAACCAGCTTCTGATATTCTTCAAGGCCCCTTACTCCCGAGTTTTCAAAACTGCAATCAAATCGAGTTGGCGAATTCGCTGCAAAACTACCCACCCGGACAATCCAGAAGCCACGACCACAACCAATGCCGCAAACCCGTAAGTTGTCCGCTCGATGATCAAAGGAATTCGATAAATTTCTGTGTCTAACCCGGTCACCAAAATCGCCGCCAATCCGTATCCGATTAGCCATCCCAGCGGAATTGCTGCGAAAGTCAAGATGGCTAACTCACCCAATAAAATCAAGCTGACTTCGTATTGTGTGAACCCAATGACCCGCAACGTCGCCAACTCGCGACTCTGCTCGGCCAGTGAAATTCGGGCACTGTTATAGACCACGCCAACCGCAATCACAATCGAAAACAGGATATTGAATGTCCGCATCATCAAAATATTTTCGGCAATGGTATCTTCGAAGCTTTGCAACATCGCTCGCTTGAGCATCACGCCACCGACCTGCGGGATTTGTTTAAGCCGTGCGAAGAGACTGGGCTCAACATCTGCCTCGGTCCCTAAAAATGCTCCGGAAATCAATTCCGACTCGTTCATCAGTCGCTGCAAGGCACGGCGATTCATGTAGGCATTCACGCCGCCGTATTCGGTAATGATCCCCGTGACTATCAGGTCGCGGATCGGTCGTGAGCCCTCCAAAACGGAGAGGGTCACTGATTCTCCGAGGGTAACCCCCAAGATCTGGGCCAGTTTGTCGTTCAGCACGATACCTTCTTCGGGCAACACAAATGGTTGCTCGTCGATATTCAGCAGGCGAAACATCTCCCCTTCTCCATCGAGCCCCATCACGGCGACGCGACGCCAGCGATGACCGTGGCGAATATTCGTCGCGACCGCTCGAAACGGCTGCACCTGGGTGACTCCAGGAAGTTGTTGCAAATCAAAGCGCGCGGTCGAGGAAGTCGGTTCCACAAATGAAACGGTCACTTGCTGTCGTTGAGCCAAACGAAATTGGAAATTGATGATGTAACGAATTGCGTCGAGCGAAAAACTCCCCAGCATCAAGATCGCGACACTCATCGCCACGCCGAGGATTGCCGTCAGCGACTTGATCGGCTTTCGTTCTATCTGACGGAGGATCATTCGGGCGATCTGAGGCACGAATCGTGCCAGCCCAATCCGCTCGATCAAGGTCGGACCATATTTGGGAGGGGGCTCGGGTCGCATCGCCTCGGCGGGTGGCAAACTTACCGCTCGGCGAACCGCAGCCAAAGCCCCCAGACTGGCTGCCGCAAAACTAACGGTCAACGCACCCAACACCACTCGCGGCGGCATCATGACTTCGAATGTCGGGAATTGATACAGTTCAGAATAAATCCTGGTTAACCCCCGCGCCAGCCAATAGCCAAACAACGTCCCGAGAACCGCTCCCACCAAAGCGATCAACAGAACCATCTTGAGGTAATGCCAGCCAATCGCTGATTTGCTATACCCGAATGCCTTGAGCGCCGCGATTTGTTCCCGCTGCAATCCCACCACCCGGGCCAGGACGACATTTAAGAGAAACGCCGCCACCCCCAAAAAAATGGTCGGTGCAATCAGGGCCATCGTGCTCAACTGACGAATCTCGTCGCTGATGTAAGCGTGTGACGTTTGTTGTGCTCGTCCGTAGGCCCCCGTACAACCATACGGCTCAAGGAGGCGATCAATGTGACCAATCACTCGTTGTTCATTGGCACCGCGTTCCATCAAAAAGGAGACATCATTGAAGGCCCCGGACATTTCAAAGGCTGCCGCCATCTGCCGCTCATTCATCCAAAACACACCAAAGCGACGATGATCGGGGAGCAAACTTCCGGGCTGGATTTGGATGATGTACTCGGGAGTCAAAGCAACACCGACAACGGTCAAATCTTGCTGCTTGCCGTTGATAATTCCGCGAATCGTCGACCCCAACTCAAGCTGGTGTGCTTCGACAAACGATTTTGATGCCAGGACTTCTTGTGGCCGATCTGGATCGAGCATTCTTCCGCGAATCAAGTAAAGATCGTTCAGTGCCGGTCGCACATGATCCGGAACTGAAATAAATCGTCCCATTGCCGGCTCATTCATTCCGGGCACATCGAGGGAAACTTGCGCCACAATGCGCGGATAAACGCGAGCCACGCCCGGAATTTCTTCTAGCCTTGCTACCAGATTGAGCGGCACCCGTTTGGCGGTAGCAAAAATCTCTGCGAAGCGATAGCGAACATAGTAGTCCCGCTGACTGCCGGATAGGGAAAAGAGGGCGCTGAGGGCCATGATAAACATCGCGACACCAGCCGCCATCACCAGGGCAATCGCAAAAGCCTGGCTTTTGATCTGGCCCAAATCCCGCAGCAGCTTGCGATCCAGCATCGAAATCATGGGCTCACCATTTCAATTCACTGGGGGAGACTTGGACAGGATTCTGCTCAATCGAATGAACACGCCCGTCAGATAAATGGACCACGCGATGAGACATCTTGGCGATCACGGCGTTGTGGGTAATCACGGCGGTCGTCGTCCCTAGCTCGCGATTGACTCGTTGAATGGCCTCCAGCACCAAGATTCCCGTTGAGACATCGAGAGCCCCTGTCGGCTCGTCGCACAGGAGGACCGCAGGCCGTTTAGCGATGGCCCTTGCGATCGCCACCCGCTGTTGTTCGCCTCCCGACAATTGGGCCGGAAAGTGATCGCGGCGATGGTGCATGTTGACGAGCTCAAGAGCTTCGCCAGGGTCCATCGGTGCCTCTGAAATCTCAGTGATCAGCGCCACGTTTTCGAGGGCCGTTAAACTGGGGATCAAGTTGTAAAACTGAAACACAAAACCAACGTTGGACCGTCGAAAACGTGTCAGTTCGGCATCGCTCCAAGCCGTCAGCTCTTGATTTCGATAGAAGACATGTCCACTGGTCGGCGTGTCCAGACCGCCAAGGATGTTCAACAAGGTAGACTTGCCGCTGCCCGACGCCCCGAGCAGCACAATGAACTCGCCGGCGTGCAACTCCAAGTCGATCCCGCGCAAGGCCTCGACTTTGACGTCACCCATTTGGTACACCTTCGTCACGCCTTGAGCCTTGAAAACCGGGGGCGCTTCGTTGCTCGTCGTGGGTGGCTGGAACGAGGCAGGCATGGGAGGCTCCGCAGATTTAACTTACTTGCTCTGGATGATAGACCTGCATCTCGCGGACTCCTGAGTGTACCGCTTGTCGAAGATCGGCCAGGTCTTTCAACTCCCCAAGTGCAAGAGCCTGCACCAAGCCGTTGCCGAGCGCCGTGGCTTCATAAGGTCCAGCGATCACAGTGCGGCCTGTTGCGGCGGCGGTCAGACGATTTAACAAGTCGTTCCGCGCTCCGCCACCAACCAAATGAATTTTGGCAAAATGACCCCCGGTCGCCTTTTCCATCCGGTCCAGCGTCTGCCGGTAGGCGTCGGCTAAACTATCCAACGCACAGCGGACCGTTTGTGCAGGGGTCTCGGGAACCGGCTGCCCCATTTCTCTCGCAAGTCGAGCGATCTTGGCGGGCATCTCGCCGGGGGATTGAAAGTCTGGCCAAGTGGTATCGATGATCGTACGATTCGGTTCGGCAGCCTCCGCCAGTTTCGTCAACTCGGTGTAGTCGAGCCCCATCCCTTGCGACTCCCATTCGCGGCGACATTCCTGGACGAGCCACAGACCGGCGATGTTTTTGAGAAAGCGAATCTTGCCCCCGACGCCAACTTCGTTCGTAAACATCGCCGCCTGAGCTTCCGAATTGGTCAAACACTCGTCAAGCTCACAGCCGAGCAGTGACCAGGTTCCACTTGAAAGGTAACACCAATCATCTCCCGCCAGTGCCGGAACCGCCGCAACTGCACTGGCCGTGTCGTGCGAACCGGGTGTGATGACTTTGACAGTGGAGGATAAACCTGTCTGACGAGCGACCTGCGGTTGAAGTTTTCCCAGCAGCGTGCCCGCAGGGACAATCTCACTGAGCGGATGCTGCGGAATCCCCAGCGGCTCCAGTAACTCGCGAGCCCAGTCTCCTGTGCGGGGATCGACCATTTGACTGGTTGAGGCAATTGTCCGCTCGACAGCAATCTCACCCGACAACCAGTAGTGAAACAAATCGGGCATAAATATCAGATGAGCCGCTGCATCGACAAGTTCTGGGTCTAGCGAAACGGTCGCAAACAGCGAGTACAGCGAATTGATCGGCATCATTTGAATGCCGGTCGTTTGATAGATGCGTTCGACCGACAGACGCTTGACAGCCTCTTCGTAAAAGGGCCCATTGCGTGGATCGCGATAGGCATGGGGGAGCCCCACCAACTCGCCTCGCCGATTGAGCAGGCACCAATCAACGCCCCAGGTATCGACACCGACGGAAGCGATCTCGTGCCCTTGTTTACTGGCCCAAGTAGCCGCTTCTTTCAAGCCCTGGATAATTTCACTCCAGATTTGCGCGACGTTCCAATGCAAACCTGTCGGGAGTTCGACGGGACGATGCCCAAAGCGATGACACTCTTCAAAGTGCAACGCCCCCGCTTCTAATCCGACAGCAATCACCCGTCCTGATTCTGCCCCTAAATCGACTGCCAAATGAACTTGCATGATTGCTAATCAAATCTTGAAAATTTACCGAAGACCGACGAGGATGAGCGCGAGCGTTTTCACCTCTCGTCCATCACCTCTCTTCATTCTACACGATTACTTCGGCGTTAAGCTCACCACACCTGATCATCGAGGCAAACCTTGAAATTTGCATGAGCCTCTACATCAGTCGGCTCATTTCACCATGCTGATCAGTGAACATTTAGTCGTCTAAGTCTGCGGGCAAACCCGGCCAACCTGGCGGGCAATTAGGGCCCGTTCACGAAGGGAGCCCCGATTTTGGCAAGACAAAAAAGTAGACCAGAATCCACATCACAAAAATGGACAAGAAGACAACGGTCTCCATCCAATTCCCACCCCTTACAACCCTGCGGGGTCGGGGTGAAACGGATTCAGGTTGGGTAGGTATTTCTTCCATCAGCTTTTCAAAAGGTTAGTTGGCGATCATTTAAATGCGATTCACGGCTTTGCAGTCTGTCCGTAAAACCGCCGGGCACTTCTCACCTCACGCCCGCCCACGCAACATGCCGCTCCAGTACAAACGGGGCAACAGATATTTTTTCAATAAGTACATGCTATACCGTTCCTTCGACTGGTCAAATGGAAACGTCTCTTCCGGTTTTAAATCGTAATCAAATTCCGCCAAGATCAAGCTTTTGTAGCCCGTCACCAACGGGCACGAGGTGTAGCCTCCGTATTTTGCCGTAGGCGATTTGCCGTCCAACTGTGCGAGGAGATTGGCAACAGCGACGGGAGCCTGTTTGCGGATGGCGGCACCGGTCTTCGACGTGGGAAGGCTCGACGCATCTCCCAATGAGAAGATATTGGAAAACTTGTTGTGCCGGAGGCTTTGTTTATCGACGTCACACCAGCCAGCCGCATCGGCCAAAGGGCTCTCGGCCAAGAATTTCGGCGGTCCCATCTTGGGGGTCACGTGCAACATGTCGTATTTGATCGTGACCGTTTGATCTGTTTCGAGAATTTGAAATACCGCCTCATGCTCGGCGGGTCGGACCTCGATCAAATCGTGTTTGAAATGGGTCACGATTCCCCGGCGTGAAATCGTTTTCTCCAATGCCGTCGCATATTTGTCAACTTGAAAAATTCGGGGTTGGGCAGATGCAAAAACGACTTGGCATTTGTCGCGAATCCCTTGGCGGCGAAAGTAGTCTTCGGCAAGGTAGCAAATCTTTTGGGGGCCACCCCCACACTTAACGGCTCCGAACGGATGAGTGAATAGGGCCGTGCCGCCGCGAAACTTTCGTAACTGCTCCCAGGTCGAATTGACAGTCTCGAAGCTGTAGTTGCTGCAAATGTTGTGCTGCCCCACGTTGCCGGCCAAACCACGGATCGCATCCCATTTGAGCTGGATACCAGGGCAAACCACGAGAGCATCGTAAGCAATTTGTTTTTTGCCACGTGTGACGACGACGTTTCGCCCGGGCTCGAAGGCTTCGACAAAATCCCGCTCCCAGGTCGCTCCGCGCGGAATGTAGTCTTCCTCCCGGCGCTCGGAGGCTTCGCGGGGGAACACGCCGGCACCAACCAACGTCCATAACGGTTGATAGTAATGTTTGTCGGAAGGCTCGACGATCGTGACCTGCAAGCTCTTACGTTTTCGCAGTAACTGAGCAGCAACCGTCAGGCCCGCAGCACCGCCGCCGACAATCACAACACGCTGACTCATGGACCTTCTCCTTAGTTGATTAAAAATCGAGATGAACCATTCGGGCTTCACAACGACGAGGCGAAAACTTTAATGCGGCAACATCGGCTTCAAAACTGCGTACAGATAGACACCGAGAACCGCTCCTAATAGTGTAAACCAAGCCATCCACTCTAGGCCACCAATTTGAGCGTAA
Source organism: Pirellulaceae bacterium (assembly GCA_019636375.1). Classification (GTDB taxonomy): domain Bacteria; phylum Planctomycetota; class Planctomycetia; order Pirellulales; family Pirellulaceae; genus BJ22. The sequence continues at coordinate 1,009,359 of JAHBXS010000002.1, forward strand.
ATCGGACCTGGACAGGCTCCGGTCATGGACCAACCCGCCCCAAAACAAATACCCCCAATAATCACGCCGGGATGGAATGGTTTTGGTTTGTATTTGATGGCCTCGCCCGACAATCCGCGAGCCTGAATCCCTTTCAAAATCGCCAGCGACACCGCCGCGACCACAATTGCCGTCGTGATGATCAAGTACATGTGGGCCTCCCGGAAGAGGAACATGTCGTGTACCCGCTCCCAACGCACTACTTCCGCTTTGGTCATGACGATCCCAAAGTAGGTCCCTAAAATCAAAGCCACGGTCCCGTGCCAATATCGATTACTGCCGATCATTAGATTGTTCCTTGTTATGTTCAAGCCGTCCGAAAAGTCTTAATTCTTTATTCAAATCCGAGAAGTAGCCGTAGGGTGTGTGCAGCAAGTCGCATCAGAAATGGTGTGTTGCGTCGACACGATGATGAATTAGCTCGCAGCCTTCGATACTCAAAGTCACCGACTTGCGGAACACACCACTTACACTTGCCGACTCCACACACCCTACAATCTGCAGCCGTAGGGTGTGTGCAGCAAGTCGCATCAGAAATGGTGTGTTGCGTCGGCACGATGATGAATTAGCTCGCAGCCTTCGATACTCAAAGTCACCGACTTGCGGAACACACCACTTACACTTGCCGACTCCACACACCCTACAGTCTAGGGTCCCCTTATTCCAAGCCGAGAAATGTCCCGAACAAGAATCCGCCCAAACCCCAGGTCACCGCGAGGCCACCAATAAAGAAGCAAACGGTCGCGACCAAGCTGGGCCAATTTAGATTGGCGATTCCAGTGATCGCATGACCCGAAGTACAGCCCCCGGCATACCTCGCACCGAAGCCGACTAATGCCCCTCCGACCAGGAGCAGCACTGCCCCGGGCCATGAGCGAAAGTTGCTCGGCAAAAACTGCACCGGTTCACTTGCGAGCCATTGGGAAGCGATCCACCCACCTGCTGCCATCCCCAGCACAAATAGCAACGTCCAAGCGTGTGCCTGTCGATCATGGCTACGAAAATATTCGAGATTGGAGTTGGGAGTAATCGTGCAACTCAATTGTTGCAAACTGGTTGAAACTCCAAACCACTTCCCGGTCAACAGCCACAATACTGGCACCGTCAAGCCGATCAGAATTCCCGAGAGCCACCAGGGCCACGGTTGTGTCATTAGCCAATCCATAAATTTCTCCACTACAAAAAATTTCATTGAAATCGATCCCAGATGAGAGCGCACAGGGAGCCCGCTGCTTTGGTTCATCCACCGAGATCAGGTTACAGCCAGTTGTTGATTACACGGTTTGGCAAACGCCACCCGAGCAGTCTTGCCCAATTGTTGGGAGACCTGCGTTGCGCCAAGCCATTATTCCCCCGGTTAGATTAATCACTTGCTTGATGCCGGCCCGTTGCAAGACGCTCGCGGCAATCGCCGAACGAGCACCGCTACGACACTGCACGACGACGGGACGGCCCGCGTCGACGCCATCCAAGTTTTGCGGCAATTTCCCGAGAAACCGATGATCGGCCTGCTCGATATGACCTTCCTGCCACTCTCCTTCTCCGCGCACATCAAGCAACTTTAGCTCGCCGGAAGTGATCTTGTCTGCCAACTCGGACGGAGTTGCCGTCGAAAATCGTTCGGTATTCAAACCCGCCCGAGCAACGTCCTCCGCATCGATATACCCAGCCACTGTGTCGATCCCGATACTACGCATCCGGATTCCAATCTCGGCAACCTGTTGTGGATTGGCAATCAGATAGACCGGTTGATCATAGTCGATCAACCACCCCCCCCAGGCGACGACGGAACTGGTTGGCAGAAGCAAAGAGTTAGGTACATGCCCAGCGGCGAATCGATCGGCAGACCGAGTATCGACCAACTGCGTTTGGGTTGGGAAATTTTCCAGGGCCTCGACGGAGTGTTTTGAAACTTGCGGATCAGCCCCGACGATTTGTGGACCGACTTTATTAACGCGCTTCATCACCGCGAAATATTTTGGCGCCTCTGGTTGCTCGGACAGGATGTATCTGACGAACGATTCTTCGTCTTGGTAGCGGAACGCCGGATTAAAGCGTTTTTCGTAGCCGACCGTGCTGGAGGGAATCGCTCCGAGCCCTTTACCGCAAGCGCTTCCCGCCCCGTGAGCCGGCCACAACTGCAGGTAGTCGGGCAAATCCATGAATCGCTTGATGGACCGATACAACTGCCGAGCTCCAACGTCGGCACTGCCAATGACTCCGGCGGCTTCTTCCAACAAGTCTGGCCGTCCAATCGAACCGACGAACACAAAGTCCCCGGTGAAAATCCCCATCGGCTCGTTCGCCCCGCCGCCACGGTCGGTGAGCAAAAACGAAATGCTTTCGGGCGTGTGGCCTGGAGTCTCAAGAACCTCGAACTCGATATTCCCTACGCCAAACTTCGAGCCGTCCTTGAGCAATTGATGAGAATACTCGTGAACGTATTCATACTTCCAGTCAGCAGGTCCCGAGTCAGACACATACAGCTTGGCCCCGATACGAGCGGCCAGTTCGCGCATGCCGGAAACATAGTCGGCGTGGATATGCGTCTCCGCCGCACCGACGATCGTCAGCCCCTCTTTGCGAGCGGCCTCGATATACGGCTCGATGTGCCGACCTGGATCGACCACGATCGCTTCTCCCGTACGCTGACACCCCACGAGGTAGGAAGCATGAGCAAGTGCTTGGTCATAGAAATACTTGAGCAACATCTGAGTTCTCCTTTTGAAAAATAAAGTCAGTTCCTCAACCAGCCGTCGCTGTAGGGGTCGAATCTCGCCCACCACTACCTGCTGACATTTTGGGAACCTCCTGCATCAAAACAAACATACCGATTAAGATTAAGAATACCGCAAACGCGCGCCGCATGTGGCGTTCGTTGAGGTGCCGCTGGACGGATTCGCCTACCAGCGAGCCCGCAATCCCAACGAATACCAAGACCCCGATGGTCAGCCAGTTCACTTCCTTTTGAAGCGCCGACAAGACCACCCAATGTTTCGAAAAACCGACGACCGAGTTCATGACGATGATCACAAGACTTGTTGCTACTGCCCGATTCATGGGGACTTTGGCGAAAATCGTCAGGGCGGGAATGATTAAAAAACCTCCACCGACACCCACGAATCCAGTCATGACTCCGACCAGCAATCCTTGGAGGCCGAGCAAGATCGCTGCTGACCCTGCAAGTTTTGCAGTCCCAACGCCCGAATCGTCGCGATCCTCGCCGTTGCGAAACATCAGCGCCGACGCGAGGAGCAGCAGACCAGCAAAGGTCATGAGTTGCACAGAAGCGACAACGAACTGGCTGAGCCAGGCTCCCAGAAAGGCTCCGAGCATCGACACGAGTCCGAATTGCCAGACATGCAGCCAACTGATTTTTGAATGCTGTCGGATCGAGGAAACAATCGCTATCAGCCCGACGATCAACAAACTCTCGGCGATCGCTAGTTTTGGTGAGTGGCCGAGAAGATAGACCAGTAGCGGGACGGTCAGAATCGACCCACCTGAGCCAAACAAGCCCATCGTCAAACCAATGATTGCCGCTCCGACCCAAACCCACATGGAAACCCTTCGAAAAAATGCAATACCTAAAACTACTCTGGCTAAACGAACAATGCGGGTTTGTCATCCACCGAATCGTTGCGAAATACAGTTCATTAAATCTGCCAAATGGGGCTCGGCAACTTCATAATAAACTTCGCGTCCCTCGCGAATACTGGCCAGGAAACCACAGCGTTGCATGAGTCGCAGATGATCCGACATTTGCGGTTGGCTGACCTCGCATAACCCTGCTAAATCGCAGACCGTATAGCGATCTCCGGCCAAGAGAAGATTGACAATTCGTAGTCGGACGGGGTGGGCCAAGGTTTTCAGGCATTCAGCCGCCTGGGCGAACGCCGCTGGGTTCATTTGAGGTTTTTTGGTTTTGGTTTTCATGGGTGTTGTCTTAGGGGCCATTGATTGCGGGGGATTTCGGAGGGTTGTGGATTGTGTTGACCGTGTTGACGTTGATGACCGTGTTGACGTAGTTGACGTAGTTGACAGGCGAAGGGGCAAAAGGCACCGAGTTGACGCCTCGCCGGCCAAAGCCTCACAAGCCCGACGACTTACAAGCCCGACGACTTACAAGCCCGACGACTTACAAGCCCGACGACTTACAAGCCCGACGACTTACAAGCCCGACGACTTACAAGCCCGACGACTTACAAGCCCAACCCCCTACGACACGGCGGTCGGGGCCAGGGTTGGGGTTGGGACCGGGAACTTTCGCCGCCCACATTCAAATATATCGTTATATTTCTATATGTCAATGACCCAAAATACCGGTGATTGGCGAATTTTCTAGAATTCTCCTGCGATCCTCTGGATCGGCCGACTCGAATGACGGGTTGGATGGGCCGGATGATTGGAAATGTCTCAGAATACCTAAACGACTGATTCACGTGGCTGGCACAAGCTCAAGCGTACGGTTCGGGGCACCTGAGCAAGAGTCGAGGCATCTTTCGTATTGAGGAGTATGGAGGGGATTTGCCCTTGTTTTGATTTCGTGGGCATTTGACCTTCGCGCATAAAAAAACCGCCCACAACTAAAAAAAGCTGTTTGCGGTCTTGCGGTTAACTGTCAGCAGGCTTCTCAAGAACCCGCCGAATCACGATTAACGTCGAGTCGCTCAATCACAGGGCGGAGAACGACTGGAATTTTGATCAAAATTAGTTGCGACCGCGGTAGCCGCCTCGGCCACCACCGCCACCACCACCTGAACGTTCCGTGCGTGGGCGGGCTTCATTCACCGTCAAGCGGCGACCGTCCAACTCGAAATTGTTCATTTGCTCGACGGCTTGATCACCACCGTCTGACATCTCGACGAAACCAAAACCGCGAGACCTGCCGGTCTCTCGATCCATGACCACAGAAGCCGAAGTCACTGTACCATGCGATTCAAACGCACGACGCAGATCATCAGAAGTCGTCTTGAACGAAAGGTTTCCGACATACAAATTCTTACTCATACAACTTTCCTAACATGCCCAGCAAAGGGCTCAACCAAAAAACACATTCAACGGTATCCGCGGGATATCGTTGATAGACCACGCGAGGCAAACATCGAAATGCCGACTCACGACCCATACTTTCCCCCTTAAACGGGAGGAGCTTGAGCAGGGGTCAGTTTACCAGCCTTACCAAGTGAATCCAGATCAGAAATTACAAAAATGATACTTTTTTCCTGAATTTTCCTGATTCTCTGTTAATCGGCCCAATTCCTTAGTCCGTTCGCTGGGTTTTTGCTTAGGAATTAGGCAAAACAACTTAAAGCTCATCATCTGGGCAAGGCAACGAAATTTGCTAGGTTAGAGCAAGATGACCTCAATTTCTATCATGCATTTATTCTGGAAGAACCGCTCGTCCCTAATCGCTGGGTTGAGTATTATCGGAATTGCGCTCCATCTGGTCTGGCATTTCGGTTATGGAGATTCCGAGCGGGCTCTCTATCCGTTGTGGGGCGTCTTACTCCTCGGTGGCATCCCTCTTGTTTTCGAGTTGGCCTGGAAATTGGTCCATCGTGAATTCGGCTCAGATTTGTTGGCGGGAATTTCGATCGTTACTTCGATATTATTGGAAGAGTATCTCGCCGGCTCGCTCGTGGTGTTGATGCTCTCTGGCGGCGAAGCGATCGAGGCGTACGCCATTCGCAGCGCGTCGAGCGCGTTGCGAGCGCTCAGCAAGCGAATGCCGGCCACGGCTCACAAAAAAGTCGGTCATTTAATCGAAGACGTTGAGCTCGAAGCGATCCAGGTCGGAGACCTGCTGACCGTTTTTCCTCACGAAGCCTGCCCGGTGGATGGCGTGGTCATCGAAGGTCATGGGGTGATGGATGAAAGTTACTTGACAGGCGAACCCTATTTAATGCAGAAGTCGCCTGGTGCCCATGTCCTTTCTGGCTCGATCAACGGCGAAACGGCTTTGGTGATTCGTGCTGAAAGGATTGCCGAAGATTCTCGCTTCGCGAAAATTCGCCAGGTCATTCAAGCTGCCGAGGAAAAACGTCCGCGAATTCGGCGGCTGGCAGATCGGCTGGGAGCATGGTACACACCCCTCGCATTGGCGTTGGCAATTTTTGGCTGGGCAATTTCGGGGGACCCGATTCGGTTTTTAGCTGTACTTGTTGTCGCGACCCCCTGCCCTTTGTTGATCGCGATTCCCGTGGCGATTATCGGCTCCATTTCGCTAGCCGCCAAACGGGCGATCATCATTCGCGACCCCAGTGCTCTCGAAATGGCCGATACTTGTCAGACGATCATCTTCGACAAGACTGGAACGCTAACCTATGGAAAACCGAAGCTGGTGGGACTGTTTTCAGCAGACGGCGTTGAGCCTTCCGAAGTTCTCGCTTTGACGGCCAGTTTGGAACGACTTTCTAAACACCCTTTGGCCGAAGCGATTGTCCGCGCGGGAACTGAACGGAAGGTCGCTCAGTTTGAAGCGGAACAGATGAGCGAGCGCCCTGGAGAAGGCTTGTCTGGAATCGTCAACGGGAGACAGGTTCGCGTGACGAGCCGCAAGAAATTTTTGGCGACACACCCTGAAGCAAGCCCTCAACTCCCGCCGACCTCGGTAGGTCTCGAGTGCGTGATTCTTTTGGACGAACAATACGCCGCGACGTTTCAATTCCGCGACGCGCCACGAAGGGATGGTCGCTCGTTCATTAGCCACCTTTCGCCGCGACACCATCTTAACCGATTACTCCTGGTTTCTGGTGATCGAGAGTCCGAAGTCAGTTATCTCGCCGAGCAAGTGGGCATTGAGCATGTATTCGCAGGCCAAAGCCCGGAAGAGAAACTTGTGATCGTCAATCGCGAAACAACGGCGAGCCCAACAATTTTCGTGGGCGACGGGATCAACGATGCTCCCGCATTGCTAGCCGCAAGCGTCGGGATTGCATTTGGGCAGAACAGCGACGTGACGACTGAGGCAGCCGACGTTGTGATCCTCGATAGTTCACTGCAGAAAATCGATGAGTTTTTGCATATTAGCCGGCGGATGCGGCAGATCGCCCTGCAGAGTGCCTTGGGCGGTATGGCGCTAAGTGTTTTGGGGATGGGATTCGCCGTTGCGGGACTGTTGCCGCCGGTTTGGGGGGCGATATTGCAAGAAGCGATTGATGTTTTCGCAGTGCTTAATGCGCTCCGAGCGGCCTGGGCGCCGAAAGCCCTATTTGATTATTCCCTTGATTGAAACGGTTTTGAATGCGATCTGACGAAACCTAGTATTAGTCGCTCAGTTTTCGCGTCTTGCCTGGAAGGCGACGCGTCTTGGGAAAACTTCGATTGTCGGACGAAACAGAAGCTTCGTTGGCGATCAGCGGCGATTCCAATTCGTGTTTTACTGAGTCCAATTGCGCCAACTTCATCGTAAATAACAGGGCTGCTGTTAACATTACAATGACCCAGCAGACGAGCAGTGCCAACATCCAAGCCCGCCGATTGAAAAAATCCGCAATAGAATTTGACTGGTTGATATTCGGCTGGTTTTTCTGTCCAGCTTTTCCCGCGAGGATGGTTGCCATCGTTTCTCCCTTTTTTCAGAGCAATGCGCAATGAATTTTTGGAAAAACTAGGTCAAGATAAAACCTGCGGCCAATGCGGATGAGTGATTCTAGGAAAACTTTTTCGATCCGCGCAGCACAACCCGCGAATGCCCCCTATTCAGAACAGTCCATTGGACATGCGATTCGAATTTTGACGATTGATCTGAAGATTCGTGCTAAAGATTGCACAAAGCGATATTCTTTTTACCGTACAAAGGCATCTTGCAAACCACCATCGACGGCCAGCAATTGACCAGTCGTTTTCGCGGAGCGATCACTGGTAAGAAACCAGATGGCTTCGGCTTGGTCTTGAGGCAAGATCGGGGTCTTGGTCAACGTGCGTTCCGCATAAAACTGGGCCAGCTTGTCGCGCAGGGCTTCCGTCGTTTCCTCGGCAGAATGCGGGATATTGTATTTCGCAAGCGAAGCAATCACCCGATCACGAGGAAACATCGCCGACCCCGCTACAACGGTCGCCGGTGCAACGGCGTTTACCCGAATAAGCGGGGCCAGCTCAACCGCCAACTCGCGCACCAAATGGTTGGCGGCAGCTTTGGAAGAATCGTAGGCTAGACTCCCTTTTTTACTGACCATTCCATTGACGCTGGTCGTGACCACCGCGCTGCCACGCAGTCCCTGGGCTTGCCAAATTCGGCGAGCCTCGTCGCAAACCATAAACGGCCCAATCACATTGACATCAAAGGTCAACCCCCAAGCCTCATCCGGAATCGTCCCATCGGGACGTGGCGAAACATAGATGCCAGCCGTAACAATTAAATGATCGAGGCCACCGTAAGCGAGAAGGGTTTGCCGCAAAGCTGCCGAGACGCTTTCACGATTCGTAATGTCAATGCCGGTCGCAATCGCTGGCCCGCATCCGGAAATACCAGAACCGGCGACTCCGATTCCCAATCCATATTTGCGAGTCAACTCATCGGCGGTCGCCTGAGCGGCGTTTGCGTCCAAGTCGGCGCAAACGACATGAGCCCCTTCGGCAGCCAGCCGAAGTGCCGTTTGTCGGCCGATACCGCTTCCCGCACCAACAATCAACACGACCCGCCGCGCCATTTCTTTTTCTGCGGGCATCCGTTTCAATTTCGCCTCTTCGAGCAGCCAGTACTCGATGTCAAAAGCCTCTTGCTCCGGAAGAGCAATGTACTCATCCATCGCTTCGGCACCGCGCATCACTTCGACAGCGCAGTTGTAGAACTCGGCAGTCACGCGCGACTCACTTTTGTTTTTTCCCCAGGCGATCATTCCTAGTCCTGGAATCAAAATCACCGTCGGGTCGGCACCCCGCATCGCTGGAGAATCCGGACGTTTGCAGCGTTCATAATAAGCGGCGTAGTCTTGGCGATAAGCTGCAACGCCCTCTTCCAACGCGGCTTGCAGTCCCGCCAAATTGCCAGTTTGCGGATTCCAATCGACATACAGCGGCTTGATCTTCGTTCGTAAAAAGTGGTCGGGGCAACTTGTTCCAAGTTCGGCCAACCGCGACGCATCGTTGCTGTTCACGAAACGCATCATCCGCTCGTCATGCTGCACCGTGCCGATCACCCTATGCGCTGACGACAAGCGACCACGCAACCAAGGCAACAACGCCACGAGCAAATCATCACGCTGATCTGCTGGCAAAGTCTGATACTTGGCACCCCCAAAGGTCTGATCGCCTCGATCTCGCGATTCGATAAACTCGGCTGCCCGTTCAATTAGGTCGAGGGACAGCTTGTAGCATTCCAAATCGTCATCGGCTCCATTGATCAACCCGTGTTGGCCAAGCACAACCCCTTTAAGATTCGGACGCTCTGCCCAAATTCGCTCGAGTGTCAGGCCCAGTTCAAATCCAGGTCGCATCCAAGGGGTCCAAACCACCTCTTCGCCGAAAATTTCTGTGGTCAAGGCTTGCGAGCGCCGGCAAGCGGCGACGGCAATCACCGAGTTAGGGTGCGTGTGATCAACATGCTTGTAGGGCACAAATGCGTGCAATGGCGTATCAATCGACGAGGCTCGCGGATTGAGATTGTAGGTGCAATGAGGGTAGTAGCTGACCATCTGATCTTCGATGGCCGTTTTCGCGCCGCGTTCGGGTGCCGCTTCGTAGATGCCCTTGAGGTTCACCAATTGGCTCATGTAGAGGGACGCAAAATTTTCAGCAGTGCTGGTTCGCAAGTCACCCCCCGAGCCCTTGACCCACAACACTTCGACTTGTTCTCCGGTCAACGGGTCGGTTTCCATGATCTTGGATGACGTGTTGCCACCCCCCGTGTTGGTGATTCGACCATCCGTTCCCAAGATATTTGATCGATAAACCAGTCGTCCGATACCATTTCGGCCCTTCAACTCCGCATCGTTCCACAAATCATCGACGTATTTGTAAGCCTTGGCTGCTGCACTCATACTCAAACTCAATCTTTCTATCTAAAGTAATTTTGTATTTCAGAAGAGACCGGCGACAAAAGGCCTGGCTCTCATTCGTTTTTTGAAACTCAATTAACGCTTGTCAAACGCCGCTTCGGAAACAGCCCGCATGTAGGCCAGCAAATCCAGCACTTCGTCACGACTCATCGTGTCGAGCAGGCCGGTTGGCATCATGGAAATTTCCGAGGGCTTAAGGTCGACGATGTCGCCGACGCGAATGTTGGTGAATCGGCCTGGATCGTACAAGTCGGTTTGGACCATATAGGTATCGCCGCTCAGGTTGGCCACGCGGCCCATCACGGTCCGCCCGTCATCGAGTTCAAACACGGTAGCTCGATACTGATCGGAGACTTCTTTGCTGGGAACGATGATCGCCTCAAGGAGATCGCGGACGCCAAACCGTCGGCCCGCAGGGGTCAAGTCGGGGCCGACGCTCCCTCCCGCTCCTTCCAAGCGATGGCACTTCCAACACAGCCCGACGGAAAACATCTTCTCGCCATTTTTCAAATCGCGGTTTTGAAAATCCTGATCGGAAATGGGGAGCAAATCATCGACTTTCCAGTGTTTCACAATTGCCCGCTGTGTGAGTTCTTCATCGGGGCGGGCCTCGATCGGCTTTTGTGTAAGTAAGTCACCCAGGGTCGCCTTCGTGTTTTCGTCCAACCGAGCAATCGCATCGTCACGGGTGTTGAGCAAGAAACGGGCAAACGAATGTCCGCCGCGGAAACGCCCCGCATCAACAAACCACTGAAAGTATTGACGTCTGTTTTCCGGCGTCCAATCATGCGAGCAAACTCGGAGAACAAAGTTGTAATGGACTTGTTCTTCCTGAGAAGGAGAGTTTCGCATCAATTTAAGAGTCGGTCCAACGATTCCAGGAACGTCCATCCCACATAGCAAACGAGCAATTTCCATGTCGATAAAGGTTTGCCCCGTCGGAAATTTCGGCAAAAGATAACTTGTGATCTGATCTCGTTTTTCCTGAGTCACTTCCCCTCTTCGCAACCAATGCAGCCCCACCGTTCGGAGCCAATGCAACCGTTGGGCAACATCCAAGTTCTCCCAGCGCATCTGCAACAGTCGTTCCAGGGTTCGTCGCGCTAGCTCATCGTCGCCTGCTCGGGCCACAGTCAACGAACTCTCTAAAATTCCTTGCGTGTCTCGGGGCTGCAAAATCGCCTCCCGCCAACTATCAACCGGCATTCGCTCCAGAGCGACCCTCGCCGTATATCGCACAAATCGATCGACGTGACTTAGGTTGGGAATCGCTTGAGCAACAACGGTCGCAGCTTGCTCGGGAGTTGCTGTCAACAATGATTCCAATGATCGCCGATGTTGTTGCATCTCCGTCAGCGGTGGTACTGAAACGGGGGCGGTTGACTCTTCACCTCGGTAACTCACTCGATAAAGAGCCGACTGACTTCGGCGTCCACCTATCGCGAAATACAAACAACCGTCCTGTGGGTTGATCACCATATCAGTTACAGCCAATCCAGGTCCGGTTACAAAGTTTTCCGGTTCCCCCACAAACGAGGCCCCTTGTGGTGACAGATGCACAGCATAAATGACTCCGTAGCTCCAATCCGCGATGAATAGTGCCTGTTGGTACTTCGCTGGAAATTTTGCACCGGTTCCAAACAACACTCCTGTCGGTGAACCCGGCCCAATGTCAACGGTCGCCGGCAAACTGTCGGGGTAGTACTCGGGCCACTTACCGGTTCCACTGCGCCAACCAAATTCGCTTCCGGGAATCGCATGGCACAATCGTGTTGGCCGATACCAAGGGAGGCCAATATCCCATTCCATATCGGCGTCAAACGTAAATAGTTCGCCGTTCGGGTCAAACGCGATGTCGTATTGGTTGCGAAACCCCATCGAAATCAATTCCAAAGTCGAACCATCCGGAGCCATCTCGCAAATCCAACCACCTGGGGCCAGAATTCCCGCCGCATGTCCGTTGGCGTCCCACATGCGGGGCACAACTTGATCCTCTTCCCAATTTTGGGGAACACGAGAAGCGGTCGTGGGAGGAAGTTGCGTGTGATTACCGGCACAAATCGTGATCGATTTTCCATCAGGAGAGAGCACGATCGCGTGGGGACCATGCTCGCCACTCCCTTTCAGCGGTAACAACAACTCAACCTTATCGAATTGATCATCGCCGTTGGTATCTTGGAGACGGTACAGACCACTCTGTTGCCCATCCCCTTCGTGACTCATGACATACAGGCTATCAAAGGCATACAGCAAACCGTGAGCGCGCCCTGAACGAACCTGGAGTGCCTCGACACGAGACTCTTGAGCTTGGTCGTCCAACGTCACGCGGTACAAGCCGCCGTACTGATCCGAAGCGATCAAGCGCCCCTTATGGTCGACAGTCATGCTGACCCAAGAGCCTTGTGCCGATGGCACATCGAACATTTTTTCGACAACAAACCCATCGATCCGCGCCATGTTCTCTGGCTCTTCCCCTATTGTTGGAATCGCGAAACAACCTAGGGCAAAGAACAACACCATTCGAAACTCAGACCAACGCAAGGGCTTTCTCCTAAGCTTAGAGCATCAAATAAAAACTTGGCCCTCCATTCTAACCGATTCATCGACCGATGGGAGTTGACCGAATCCGCCGGCCATAGTTTTCAAACAGAGCGAAGGCCAGAGTCGCACTGGCTACTACCGAGAATTTACCTGCACAACTCGCTGGACTTTGGGTATCGAACTGCGGCGGATTGGCGGCGGCGATCCAAGCATTTCCGCGATCTCGTCTTCTTCACTGGCCCAGACAAAAACCCCTAACGAACCGAAAAGTAGCAAGATTGCCGCTATGACCGGGTGAACAGGTGTTTCCTCGAAGGACCGTTGCTGACATTGCCAACTCCGACAATCCTGCCAACCAAAGCGTGTTTGACGAAAAAAGTTTTGCTCGAAACCCGCCTGAGCTTCTTGCTGGGGTTCCAAGGTAGTGGCATACGACAGACTAACAACGACGCACCAACCCGCAAGCCAACACAGAACCACTGCGATTTTTGGCGAATTGATGAACATTGAACCTATCCGATGCGTCAAAAAATAAACGAGTCGGAATTAAGTTGCCGCAAATCAAATGCCACCTGAAAAAACGTGGTTTTTTTGGTTCGCGGGAAAAAAATGTTGCCCTTTTGCCACTCAAACCCCGACCCGGCGTTGACAAAATGCAACCTTTATTAACGATTAAGTAAATAAGGTTCACCCAACCGACAAAACTAAAACGAACGTCTGAAAAATGTCGAGCGTTTTTTGCCGCCCCAAATTGCCGATAAAATTCAACATCAAGCGGTTTGGCGGTGAATAATTCAACGGTCGCAGTAGAATAAGGGTAGGAACAGCGGAGTCGAGACTTTCTCATGGCAAACCACGATCGCATCAAACGACGACAACTCATTCGAGAGGCCGAAGGCTATCTTGACCTGATGAGCGTGTTTGAAGATCGCTGGAAACTCGACCCTGAGCTCGCCGAAAAAATGGCTCATCGAGTCCTCGAAACTCTCGATCAAATCGACCAACCCCAAGGCTTCAAAGGAGAAATCCTATACCTCAAGGGTCAAGCCTTTCGGGCACTCGGACGCCTCATCGAAGCGGCCGACTTTCTCGAACAGTCCCGCGAGTCCAATCCTGAAAGCCTCCCGGCGATTCTCGCGCTCGCGTGGTGCTACAAGCGACTAAATCGAATCGCGATGGCTATCGAGATCATGCGGGAAGGAGTTCAATTCGATTCAGAATCGGCGATTGCCCACTATAATCTCGCCTGTTATCTGGCCCTTGATTCGAACCTCAAGGAGTCGGTACATCACCTAGCAATCGCTCTCGAAATCGATCCTCATTTCCGCACCCTGGTCGCGAACGAACCGGATTTCGATTCGATTCGCCACACCAAGGAATTCCAAGCGGCACTGTCGGTGATCGTTTAGGCTCGCGGCAAGGGTAAGCCCCTCATGGACGAAAACCCTGCGGGGCTCCCCGACGAATTCCTTAAACGGTTAAAGGAGTTTTTGCCCGCCGAACTTCACGACGCTGTGTCGGAAACCTTTTTGCTCCCCCGCCGCGCTGCGGTCCGGATCAACCCCTTGCGCGGCGATCCCACGACGATTCGCGAAGGCTTGATCGCTGCCGGAGTTGAATTGACGCCCGTACCCTGGTCCGAAGTTTCGTTTTCGATACCTACTGCGCACCGTGAAATTGCTAGTCGCTCTCCAGCCAGTGAGCGTGGAGAGGTGTACCTGCAAAGTCTATCAAGCCAATTAGCTGCCGTGGTCCTCGCTCCGAACCCGTGTGACCAAGTACTTGATTTGGCGGCTGCTCCGGGAGGCAAGGCCGCTCACCTCGCAGCGCTCATGCAAAACCAGGGCCTCCTCTCGTGTGTCGAACCAATTCGAAGCCGATTTTTTCGCTTGCAAGCCAACTTGAAACAGCAGGGAATCACCATTGCCCGATTTTACATGACCGACGGTCGTACGGTGGGCAACAAAGTCGGCCCGCGATTCGACCGAGCCCTTCTCGACGCGCCATGCAGCGGCGAGGCCCGATTCTCAACGACCGATCCAAGTTCTTTTGCGACTTGGAGCCTACGCAAAATCAGGGAAACCAGCCGCAAACAAATCGGTCTTATCAAAAGCGCTTTCCAGTCCCTGAAGCCCGGCGGGCGACTTCTGTACGCGACGTGCAGTTTCGCCCCCGAAGAAAACGAGCGGGTCGTGGCCAGTTTGCTCAAAAAGTTTCCAGAACAAGCCGGAATACTCCCCATCGATTTTCCAACTCGCGAAAACTTGCCAGGAATACTCGCGCCGAACGCCGAGATTCCTCGTTTACCCGGGCTGAATCAATTCGGCGATGAGACCTTTCCTGACGACTTAAACAAGACCCTACGAATCATCCCTAATCATCTTTACGACGGCTTTTATCTGGCACTAATCGAAAAGAAATTTGGTTCCTAAACGTTCTGAACGAGATGCAAGTCGAGCGGGCTCAGGGCAAATAAAATTCCCGCGTGAGAGCCCGATATTCCGGTGAGTATTGATGTTTGGCAAGTTCAATTGTCAGTTCGTCTTCTTTGCAAACTTGTCGAGTTGTGGAGAACCTGATCAATACACGCTTGAAGGGCGATTTCGGCAACGGACGAACTCGCGTGATTCGTTGTGGCCTGAAATCTACCTCCTCTGCATTTGCAACCCAAACTCCTTCATCACGAGCCGGAACGATCAGATACAGTGCCCCGTTGGCGGTTGCCAATCGGCGACAGGCATTCAATAAATCCTGGGGTGACAACTGCACTTGATGCCGAGCCCTGCTCCTTGCCAAATGGGGTGATCGTGGGCCCGCTCGAAAAAATGGAGGATTGCAAATCAACGCATCGAAAGTCATTTCCAACTCAAATCGCTGAGCAAAGGCCAGAAAATCTTCAGTCCAAACGCGCAACCGATCAGCCCAAGGAGAATTATGGAAATTCTCCGCCGTTTGTTGCGCAGACGGTTCATCGACTTCAACAGCATCAATGAAAGCCTGAGCGTTCCGCTGCGCCGCCATTAAAGCCAACAGACCAGAACCCGTGCCAATATCCAAAATCCGCCGTGCCGATTCGATCTCCGCCCATGCTCCGAGCAGAATTCCGTCGGTGCCAACTCGCATCGTCGCACGATCATCGGCAATACAAAACTGCTGAAAACGAAATTGCCTTTCGGAATTCCCTAAAGCAAACAAGTTTACCGAATCATCCACCAGCTTAAACACTCAAAGTAGTTTGCAGCACGGGCGAAAATCTATGAGTTCGCGCTAAAAAGAGCAGCCACAATACCTGCCCCAAAAACTCCACCGCATAGAAGCGAAAGCGCACCGCAACAGATCGCGATGACCGCATGGGCCGAACCCTTGATGATCGGATTCGCAGCACGTTTTCTGAGGCCAATGATCCCCAACACAATCGCAGCGATACCAAACGGAATTCCAAGAACAGGAAGTAGCCCGACGATCCCCAAATAATATCCGATGAGGGCATGAGGATTTTTGTACGGGATGATCCCCCCAGTCTTATCGCCTTGCATCCCAGGCTGATTCAAGTACGCAGGAATCTGGGTCGGCTGGACCGGGGAAGAATATGGGTTTTGGCTAGGAGGTTGGTTGCTTTGAGACATCGATTCAACCTTTCTAAGGAATTACGAAACGGAAAGGGACATTGAAGGGACGTGACTTGCAAATCGTGAGCAAGAGTTCTCCACGATCTTAGTTGCAATAGAATTTAACAACAAGTCCCAACGGGGTTGCTAAAACCCGTTTTCGACTGGAATGGACGTCGGGGGTTGCCGATCCATTACCGCCACGGCAATTGGGGTCTCGGAGGTTTCAACACGCTGCATCGGTAATTTGATGGTGAAACAAGTTCCCTTGCCAACAGTGCTTTCCACACGAATCTTGCCCTGATGGACCTGAACGATATTGCGACATGCTGCTAGACCCAAGCCGGTCCCCCCCTTGCCCGTCGCATCGGGACCGCGTTTGGTCGTGTAGTAAGAGTCGAAAATTCGTTTCAGGCTCTCGGCAGGAATACCCACCCCAAAGTCACGCACGATCAAGTCAACCGTTTGCGTTGCCGTGTCTTGAATCAGACGCACTACCAAGCGTCCACCATTTGGCATTGCTTGGCGAGCGTTGATCAATAAGTTCAGCAAGACTTGTTGGATTTGATTGGCGATCACAGGAATCTTGGGAACTTCATGAATCTCCAGTTCAACTGCAATGCGATATTTCTGCATTTCTTTCTCAAGCAGGAACATGGCTTCGCGAATCAGCTCAGCCAATTGAGTAGGCTCAAAGTTTGGCTTACGATTTCGGGCCATTCCCAACACCGAACGGGTAATCTCAGCCGCGCGTTCGGATGCCTGCAAAATTTTCGTAAATGCTCTGTCGCGGGCCGCTTGATCTTGATGCCGCAAACCAAGCTTGGCGTAGTTCATCACCGTCATCAGAATGTTATTGAACTCATGGGTCGTGGTCCCAACTAACTCCCCCAACGCCGATGCGCGCTGCGCTTCAATGAGTTGCTGCTGCAAAGAGGCAATTTGCTCCTGAAGTTGCTCAACCGTGAATGATGGCGACAATTCTGACATGCGGCGATGGTTGCTTTTAAAAAATCAATGACAGCATTACGTTGATAGCACTAGGCTGATGTGACCGCGACCGAGGACGAGCTTTGTCAATGTAACGGTCGTGAGTTACAAAACTCAATAGTGCCTCTTCTTTGGTATCGGAGAATTCAACTAGGTTTCTCTACCCCCCTCTGGTATATTGCTAACGACATTTACGAATTGGAAAAACTATGGTGCATTTCGCCTCGACAGGAAGTCAGCATGAAAATTATTGAGCAATTGGGTCGGTTAATCGCTTTGGCCGAAAAAATGGGTTATGAAATCCGCCATGAGAATCTGGGGGGAGTAGGTGGTGGTTTATGCGAGTTTGGTGGGCGGCGGTGTTTGTTCATTGATCTTTCGTTGAACTCTGTCGAGCAATTGGAACAACTTCGCGATGCGCTGTCACGCGATCCCTCTCTGCCCACAGGCCGGCTACCAAGCGTTGTTTTGCAAGACCTCGGCCTACCATTCGCGGCAACTTCTGTTCCAGGCTAAATCTATTGGGCAGAAATGGGGTCAGTTATCGTTGTGCTAAGCACCCGAAGGGCCGTTCCCGCAACGGTACCCGACCCAATTTCCTCCCGATAGCTATAACCCTTGCAAACTTAGCCAAAATTACTTTCCCTTTGCCATTGTTTTTGTGGCGGTATTTCTCAAATGGGGTGACCATTAAAGTGGGAGGGCTGAATCAGGCCAAGTGACTTTGTGCCCACATGAACTCGGGTGCTGTCGCAGGACTTGAGTCACGATGCTGTTGAAAATGCAGGAGTTTTCTCACGGCTTTTTTGGTGCTTCAGCGATATTCTGATCGCTAAAAACCGTGCTAATTCCCATTGAATAACGGGATTCCCACCCTTCTAGAAAAATAAAAAATAAACGCCTGGCATTTACGTCTTGTTCGTAAAGGCAATTTCACCACTTCACAACGTCTCGGACACTACCATGAAGAACCATTTGATTCCCGTTTTCACAGTCGCATTTTTGATGGCGCTGACAACTCAAGGTTGGGCTCAGCCCGACCAAGCCCGCCAACGTCCCGCAAATCCTCTTTTCCAATTGTTTGACACCAACGGTGATGGCGTCCTGTCGTCCAGCGAAATTCGCGCTGCCGCCGATGCCCTTCGTAAACTCGATGCCGATGATGACGGTGAGGTAACTTCCGAAGAGTTTGGTCGAGGAGTTCGCGCGAGCCAACAACGAGAAGGGCGCGATGGAAACGAACAAGCTCGCCGAGGTCAACAAGCTGGCGACCAGCAACGTCGCCCAGGCGAACGTGGACCTGGAGCCCCCGGACAACCAGGCCGCCCAGGTGAAGCAGGCCGAAACGCCGGTCTTACCATCGGACCAAACTTTGTCGAACGGATTTTCCAGTTTGACAAAGATGGAGACGGCAAACTTTCTCGCGAGGAGCTTCAGGTAATGGTCGACCGATCGCAAGCCGACCGCCAAGACCGAGCCGAGCGTGGTGAAGAAGGTCGTCCGCCAATGCGAGATCGTCAGCGTCAAGGTGCTGGCGGTGAACGAAATGAAGGCCAACGTGGCGATGGCAATCGCGGAGGTGATCGACGTGAAGGCCAACGCGGCGATGGCGGGCGCGGCGATGGCCAACGCAACCGCGATGGCGGTGGCGAATAAAAACGCCAGCGATTGAACTTCCGCAATTAACAACAGACCACCACATTCACAGGATTCATCCGCTTGTGGTTCACTTCCCCGAGAGGCTTGTCAGAAGACAAGCCTCTTTTTTTAAAGCCTATCCCAAAAGGGGTCAGACCCTTTGGAGGCTAAGCGAAATTTAACGTTGTTTTGTTGCCAAGCCGGAGAGGGTCTGACCCGAATGGCACTGTCGGGTTGATGAATGCGCGCAGATTGATCTAGGACTGAAGCGGACAATTTTTTAAAATCTGCTCCGGCCAAGGCGATCTTGCGAAATTGAGCCGACCTTGGTATTAAAATGAAGCCCTCCTTGGTTCACTGGCTAGTGAAAAAGCCAAGGAGGGTTTTTCATGTCTGGAGATATACCAAAATTTCCGCCTCAGGACAGTCGCAATTATCAAAAAGTTGTGGATGTATTTCTATCGGGTAAGGGCCTACCCTTTGCCGAGATTCTCTCGGCTGAGCGTATCGAACGAGTCTTCCGAAAACACAGAGCGTTGTTTGGCCTGCATGGCATTTACTCGACAGCCATTGTGGTTTGGGCCTTTCTCTCGCAAGTCCTAAGAGATGGCAAGGAGGCTTCGTGCCAATCAGCGGTGGCACGCGTCGTCAGCTACTGTGAGCTACAAGGGCTAGACGTACCGACGGAAGACACCGGCGATTACTGCAAAGCTCGCGCTAAACTATCAGGCGCGGCATTACGTGACCTCAGCGGCGAAATAGCCGAAGAGCTGGAACAAGCGGCTGAGCCGTCTTGGCTGTGGAAAGGAGTCCATCACGCCAAACTCGTCGATGGCTTTACCTTCACGATGCCTGATACACCGGAGAACCAAGCCATGTACCCCCATCCAAAATCACAAACACCCGGAGTCGGTTTGCCCATTGCTCGCGCCGTAGCCATTATCTCATTGGCAACTGCCACAGTAATGGACATGGAATTCGGGCCGTACCAAGGCAAAGAAACAGGCGAATCTGCCTTACTGAGGAAGATTCTTGATTCGTTTGCAGAAGGAGATATTGCCGTGATGGACCGGTACTATTGTTCGTTTATGATGATCGCGTTGCTGCATTGTCAAGGAATCCAGACCTGTGCCCGCAAGCATCACCGGCGTCATAAGACCGATTTCCGACGTGGCAAGAGACTCGGCAAGAACGACCACCTCATCGTGTGGACTCGACCAGAAAAGCCCAGTTGGATGGACGAGGCAACGTATGCAATGATTCCGGAAACACTGACTTTGCGCGAGTTGCGTTTTCAGATTGTCGAGCCTGGTCGTCGTACACAAACCATCGAAATCATCACAACACTGACGAATCCCGAGCAGCATACCGTCGAAGACATTGCCGAATTGTATGGATTTCGCTGGAATTCGGAATTGGACATCCGTAGCATCAAGTCCAATCTGAATCTGGCTCATGTTCGCTGCAAAAAACCTGAAATGATCTATCGAGAAGTCTGGACGACGATTCTCGGCTACAACCTCATTCGCACAACTGCTGCTGGAGCTGCTCTGCTCCACCACAAACAGCCGCGCCAAATAAGTTTTACCAGCACCTGCCAATACGTGCTGGCATCGTGGATGCAATTGTCTCTCGCGATCATTGATCCTGCGCGACTCGATGGCTACTTGAGGCTGATGCTCAAACAGATCGCGGCCTGCGAGGTCGCCAATCGCCCAGGCAGGCTAGAGCCACGTGTATTGAAACGAAGGCGACACGGCTATAAACTTATGCAGAAACACAGGCAGGTATTGCGCAATGAATTGCGAAAAACGTGTACATAAGACAACTTAAAACCCGACAGTGCCATTCGGGTCTGACCCCTTTTGGGATAGGCTCTTCGCCGCCGGTTCGCATCTACCTTAATCACCGGTTTCCATCAACGAGATCGAGGGAAACTTCCGAATTCCATTCGGCAAGCACCTGGATTCTTGTTTGACCAACAGGCTCACTTTCACCCTTACGCCGAATGGGCCTCTCCTCACAAGTAAACCGAGCCTCAATGACTGAATCTACGGATCGTTCGTTCCAGTAATCCACATGATACGCCAATAATCGTGCATTCACTTCGATAAAAACGGCGGGCTGCTGGTCGGTGAACCGCTGCTTCCACTCGTTGAGGCTCCAAAAGTAGCGTCGGCGAAATTGCGAATTTTCACGCTGGAAGGCCGAAGTTGTTGACGGCATAGTGCGTGACGCAGCAAACAAATTGATCGAATCACCGCCAAGCGTGTCTCCCCGAAACTCGAAACGGGGGCTCGAGCGCGGCACATCCGAAAGCCTTTTGAACTCTTGAACAAACATCGTGCCGCAACCCAATGAATAGAGACTTCGATAACCTAATCGTTCAAAGGCTGCAGGCCAGATTCCCATGAGATGAATCAAGATCAAATACATCAGCATCCCGCCAGTAATTAAACGCCTCGGCAACGCCAACCAGCGATCGCGATGTTTGTTCCTGCGGGAAACTTGCCGTGTGCCATAAAACTGCCCTCCCCAAGTCTCCCTCGGGACGAAGACCAACCAAGCGATCACACCCACCAGCGGCAAAATACCCACCGTCAACGTCAAACATTGGCCAACGTGCACCAGAAAAAAACTACCCGTAGCGAACCCTCGCCAAAATTCGGTTCGCCAAGGCGAAAAGACCAACAGCGGGGTGGCCAACTCCAATATCAACACTCCCCAAGTCAAAATTTGCAAGGTCCATTCCGGCCAAGTGCTAACCCAGCCGCCAAGCCCTCGGACGACCATGTTTGCCTGCAGCCACTCACCCAGCGCCGCTCCCGAAAACCAATCACCATTCAACTTAGCGATCCCGGCAAACCAAAAGAAAGCCACAACCTGCAGCATTATTCCCACCGTGGCAATCCCGAGCACTTCATGAGGCTGCTCACCTTGCCGACGTGCAATCCGCGAATCAATGCTCCACACGTAGCCGCATGGCAAAAACAAACACCATGCCAACAGACAACGCAATGCAACATCCCCCTCCGTCGTGAGCCAAGGGTTCCGCATTTGCAACGACCACACCAAAACCAAACAAGCGAACGTCGCCAGACGAGTCCATAAACCAAACAGGAAGGCAATTGCAAATACGAGATGCACGACCATCAACGTTTGCACAAACCATAAGTCGCCGCTGATAGAATACAGCGTCCAGGCTCGCTCAAAACCAGTTGCATCCAATAACTGACGGTGCAACTCACTCGGCAAAATCCCTCGGTCAGAAAAAAACTCGCCAGCCACGGCAATGCAGTTCACCAGTTGAACGATCATCACTAGGGCCAACCCGATTCGTAGCGCCGCCAGAGCGCGGATGTCGATGCCAAAAATGGGCTCGACTTTTTGCCGAATTTTTGAAAGGTCTAGATTCACGGCGTGTTACTGGACCGAAATCAAAACCGTCGGGTGGCACTGACTTAAAGGCGGAAAGTCAAGAATCCTTCAGCCATGAACGCCTAAGAAAATAGTCGTTGTTGGTTGATTTTGCCTGAGTTTGCCTGCTGCTGTCCGTTTAGCCTGCCCGATAATCTCGCTCGGCAAGGGGGAGTTGAAAAATGTGGAGGTCTAACGCTGTCCGGTCTCCACATTGAAGAGCAGACACAAAGTGCATCGTCTGCCTTTTCTTCGGGAGATGTATTAAGAATACTTCAAATTCAGGTTGACGCCAAGGGAATTCCCTTGACCGCGACCTAAAATTGTAACCGTTCACGGTATCGTCGTTTGAACTTGACGAATTCTCGCTTTTAGCGAATCGTATAGCCAAGCGAATTGCCGAGAAAAACTACTTCGGTGCGTCCGCCTTTTCACGTCGTGAAATGCTACGTGGCCGTTCACTCCATGAACGGTTTCCTAAAATCAAAACGCTGCCAACGTTTCCCAGCGGCCCGAAAAAGGATTGGTTTCTTTGCGACATCCCAATTCCAGATGTATGAACGTAGACCATTGACCTGCGGAATCGGCTTCGATCAACCAATGTGGTTGAACGACAACCGATTGATGGACAAGCTCAAAACCCGATTCTGATTTGCTAACAGCCTGGATGGGAAACGTCCAAAATCCTTGCGATTCCTGACACCGCAACGCAACATGCAACCCCAGCCATTCGTCATGAAGTTGCAATTCTGCTTCACCATCCAAGTCCAACGCAGCACCCAACTGACCAAATCGATTCCCCGCTCCGTTGCAATAGTACCGATCGTCTTGGCCGTCTGGCATTCCGGCAAAGTTGAACTCAACGCCAAACCGCCATCGCGAATTAGCTGGCAAACCGGAAAGGAGATAGGCGATTTCCAGCGTGTCACTTCCGGCATTCAGAGTCACCCCTTTGGTAACTTGAACGGGATGGCCTGCTACCAATCCGTTCCGAGTTAGCATCACTTGAATCCGGTCCGGGTTTCGTCGTACCGTCGCCTGATACTGCCCCTGAGAAAAATCTCCCAGCTCAACGGCAGTTCCATTCCGCACGCGTTCGTGGGTTTCATCGGCTCCCCAAAAATGATCGACCAGCGACTTGCGTGTTCGCACATCGGTTTGCAAAAACGAATCTAAGTCGTCCCGCTTGAGGACCACTCGATCGTGAATGCTGGCGGCACCCTGGTTGGCCTGTTCCGAATTGGCTTGCAGAATCTTTTGGTGATAGGCTTCGCGACGCCGCTGCATCGTCGCCAATAAGTTGTGACCGTTTTTGCGGACATCCAGCTCATAGATTTCACCGCCATGATCGGGGGCGATCCAAATTGCTAATTGATCATTCGCCAATTGGACTTCCATATCGCCGTCAAAGTTGTAATCGCTCACCGTCGCTTCGACCCAGGGCGACTCGCCATGTGACCAGACCAACAAGGCGTTTTCGGCGGCGATCAAGTTCTGATAAACGGCATTTCGCAAGTGGGGAAGGTAAACTCCTCCAAACGCCCCGTGCCAGTAACTGCAATTGCATTGACCCTGGTAAAGCCACTGCCGTGCCTGCCGAAGAATGTCTCCTGGGCAGCCTGCCGCAGTCGCTTCCTCGAGCATCCGACTGACGACCATCATCCGGGCGTACATTTCATTGGATTCGGGATACTTGACTTTGAAATTCCGCCAGTAGCCGCCGCGAATGAAATTTTTCAATTCATCCCAACGTGAATCGTGTTCAAGGTCATGAATCAAATTCTGTTGCACGATTTGCCGCTCGACAGGCAGCGCCCATTCGGTCATTTCGCGGTAACTGGCGTCGGGGAGATAGATTTTTCCTGCGGGAGGAAGCTGCTCAACGGCCTCGGCCATCGTTACCGTTTTCAACCAATCAGAATTTTGCGCCAAGGCATCAAAAAAAGCTCGCAGCCAACCGTTTTCATAAACGTGCTTTTTGGTTTCCGGCCAAGTCCCAAATTTTTCGCCGTCATCGCCAAACGTGACCAGACAACCCGGATATCGCTGTCCCAACTCATGGCAGTAGGCGATGGTCTCCAAGGGATCGCGAAACGGAATCAAGTACCGCAATTTTTCGCTCCCCGGAAACACTCGCAAGAGTGCTCCTTGATCTTCCGTCACGTAATAACCATGCAATTGATCATCGGTTAAACCGGCGCAGCGAAAATGAAAGTCATCGAGCACGGTGTACTGAATTCCTGCTGCCGCCACATCACTCGTCAACGACGATTCCCAAATCCGCTCAGGCATCCACATTCCATGAACCTTGGTCGCCAATCTCCTTTCAAGCCAGCGGGTAAACGAGGTGATCTGGCCCACGCGATCGCGAGACGGGATCATCGTGAGAATCGGCTCGTAGAATGCTCCTCCGACGATCTCCACGCGACCCTGCGACGCCAAGTCCGCTAAGCGGTCCAAATATTCTGGGTGATGCTCATCGAGCCACTGCATCAAACAGCCACTCGTATGCAGTGAGATTTTCAGCGACGTGTAGGGTTCGAAGACTTCCAAAAACGGCAAATAACTATCTTCGTATGCCTGCGCAAAAACGTTGTCAAAATTGCCAATCGGTTGGTGGTTATGCAGCACCAAACACAAGTTGACCAGTCCCCTACTCATTCAAGCTTTCCTCAAAATTCCTTGCACCGATAAAAACTCGCCTTGCAAACCAACCGCTATCTTTTGACAAGCGGGAGGTTTCGTCAAGCTCAAATCAAAACCGGTCATCGACAAACTTCACCCAAACCCCGCAACCTCAATCGTATGCGATCTATGAATTCACTCATTATCAAACTCGCAACTGCCGTGCTGCCGTTTCAGGGGCGACCGGGTTCACCCAAATATCGGTCCCCATCTCATAGCCCGCCGTTTTGGAAACGCGGGGGACGATTTCAATCAACCAATGATCCGTCGCTCGATGTGCGAAAGGGAGTTGATGCAGCATCCAGTTGTAGGCAGGTTTACCTAATAAACGCTCGATCCGTTCGACGTAATACTGACTCAATTCAGCCACCTGTCCCCGTTGCTCCTCGGAAATCTCCCAAAAGGGTATTGCAGAATCACGCGGGACGATCCATACCTGAAATGCCATCCGACTGGCGAACGGACAAACCATCACAAAATCTTCCGTCTCCCGAACCAAGCGCACTCGCCGCTCTTGCTCAAATTCGAGAATTTCGGCCATCAGCGAATTGCTCGGCGATCCTGTTGTCAAAAAACGTTTCGCGCGCCCCTCCAAAGCGGATGTCGTTACCGGCGAACCGATCATTTGAAAGTGAATGTGGGCGATTGAGGCCCCCGCATCATAACGACAATTCACAAACAACATCGCATGAGCGACCTCACGCTGCGCCTCTTTTTCAGCCAATCGCAATTGTGCGGCACGGAGTCCCGTGGCGAATTCACACGGAGTCAGCTCCGACAAACTGTAAAGATGTCTCGGTGTTGGAATCACCAGTTCTTGATCCCCGGGCTGCGTCGAACGACGGAAGGGACCGATCTGTTCAGAAATCGCTTCAACCCCCGCGACATAAGTCGGATACTTGTTGGGGATCACGCGCGCCAACCAGGATTTTTCGCTATCACCGGAGATCATTTGTGCGGCTTGATCGAGGGCCAGAATCGTTGGCGGAGTTTCTTGCTCATTGCCCGAACAAAAGGGACAGATCAACTGCTTGAAGCTTTGCTCAATCGGTACGAATTCGATGGGGCGCTCGCGACGGATCTCCGAGATGGCCGTCCAGACATCGAAAACCGGATCATACCGCAAATCAGACATGTTGGCGTTCCGCTCGAAACAGGACCGCCGTACGCTCGTACAGTTCGGCGTACTGCCGCGCACTCTGCCCCCACGACCAATCGGCATTCATCCCGTTTTCTACGAGCTGAGCCCACACATCAGGTTGGGATTGATAGGTCCAAACGGCACGGGCCAGGGATTGCTCCAATGCTTGAGGCAAAAAAGCGTTGAACGAAAATCCGTTCGCTACGCCTTGCGCAATGGCTGTTTCGCTGGCGTCAATCACCGTATCCGCCAACCCCCCCGTGCGCCGCACCACGGGAACCGTACCGTAAGCCATGCTGTACATCTGGTTCAAACCGCATGGCTCATACTGACTAGGCATTAAAAACAAATCTGATCCTGCCTCGATCAAATGGGCCAAGGGGTTCGAGAACTCCAGGCTAACTCCCAACTTCCCCGCATGAGCACTTCGCAAAGATGCCAGTGCCGATTCAAATTCCGGTTGACCCGTCCCTAAGACGACCCATTGAGCGTCAATCGTCTCCAACCAGTGTTGCATCACGGGTAGAATCAAACTCCACCCCTTCTGACTGGCCATCCGGCCCACGATTCCAATCACGGGAACTTTCGGATCGACTCGCAGCCCCATTTGAGTTTGCAATGTCGCCTTGTTCTTCGCCTTCCCTTCACGCCAGTTTTCGACGCCGTAGTTCATCGACAAATGCGGATCGACTCGCGGGTTCCAGACCTGGGTATCAATTCCATTCAAGATGCCCGACAAAACCCCCGCACGATGTTGCAAGGCCCCTTCCAATCCATACCCCTGCTCGGCCGTCTGAATTTCAAGTGCATAGGTCGGGCTCACCGTGTTGATCGCATCGGCAAAAGCGATTCCCGATTTGAGCAAATTCAACTGCCCAAAAAATTCCATCTGCCGCCAGTTGAAATATTTCCAGTCCAAACCGGTCAGCAACATGTCCCAATGCCAAAACCGTCCTTGATAGGCCAAGTTGTGAATCGTCAGCACCGAAGCGATGTTCTCATACGGTTCCGTCGAATCCAATTCGCATCTGAGGTAGGCCGGCAACAGAGCCGTCTGCCAGTCGTTGGCATGGATCAAATCGATTTCCAAATCGAGTAATCGAATTACCTCCAACACCGCGCGGCAGAAAAACACGAATCGCTCGCAGTTGTCAGAATAGTCTCCGCCGTTTTCTCCATACAACTGATCGCGATCAAAGTAATGCTCGTTTTCTACCAGGTAGACAACGACATCGCTGTCAGGCAAGCGACTTTCGAGCAGCCGCCCGGTCACGAGTTTGGAGCCTACGGGGACGGCAAACTGAACATCCGTCGCGGTGATCGGGACCGAAGCCCGACGAACGGTGCGGTAAGCGGGGAGGAACACCACCACCTCGTGCCCCAATCGCCGCAACTCGCGAGGAAGGGTTCCACAGACATCGGCCAGACCGCCGGTTTTGGCAAAAGGTTCGACTTCGCTGGATGCCAACAATATCTTCATGGCTCTGTCCTGGGGCTCGTCTTGCTCCACTGGCCGGAACGAAAACCGACAAGTTTATCATCTTGATTCTATCCCAGTCGCGGGCTATCGGAAACCGGATGCTTTTGTGTTCATGCCCTTTTTGATGGACGTTTTTCAGCTTCTAATCAAAGTTGCGTTTCCGAGGGTGAACCCGCTGACTGCATCGCATCAACGGCAGCCAACAACTCTCGCCCCCATTCTTGCTGCGCAGCGTTCAGACACAGATAAGGACCTTTGGCCAACGACGCCAACTCATTCAGACTCAACGACTCAAAAATCCCCAACTTCACATCGCCGGCTAACCGTTCGTACATAACGCGACCTGTGACAATCCGCACAACGTAGGGTGACCCTTGCTTCGTTGCATCCGATGACTCTGCGGCCACAGACTCGATAATTGGCGTTTCATCTGACGCGACGATTCGCCAATTCAGATTTTCCCGCTCAACGAGCTGAGCAAGAAACGCCGCTACTCTTTCCGGATTTTCGGTCAACCAAACCATTTGCAGAGGGCGCTCAATCAGCATATTCCGTAGCGAATTCAAATTCTCCCCCGTCACAGGCTCGATCAAGTCCGCAGCCACATCACAAGCTGGATCGAGTACAAATCGCCTGAACCTCATTCGCGGATGCGGCACACATAAGTCAGCATTTTCAACAATCGAATCGCCGAACAACAACAAGTCGAGATCGATTCGTCGCGGTCCCCAGCGAGCCTCACGCCGTCGCCCCCCCTGGTCTTCTACCTCACGCAAAATCGCCATCATGTCCAGCAAGTGCTTGTCAGTAGAAGCGACAATCGCCGCATTGAGATAATCAGCTTGATCCGCCGGACCACCAACCGCTTGTGTGACCCAGTGGCGACTGACTCTTTCGACAATCACGCCTCGCTGCTCTAAATTCACGACAGCAGCCGCGAGTTGCTGCTGCGGATCATCGACGTTTCCGCCAAATGCAATCAAACAAGTCGTGCGGGTGTTCGCAGTCATCGAAAAGAAAATCAAAGTCCTCAGAGAACAAAAAAAGGCGTTCGACTTCCTGCCGAAACGCCATTCAATCAGGCAATCCTGAAATAAGACTGTCTTGCCCGAAAATAACTATCGGGTGCTTCTTTGTCGTCGTCTTGATTCCGTGCCGATCAAGCCATTTGATCCATCGCGCCTCCAAACGCCGGCTTCATCATCCCATCCAATCGGCCAAAGCACCAAATGAAATGCGGGTGAGGATCCAATTCCAAGACATTCAAAATACTCTTCGAATGCTCGACTGTCGTAATCCTTCGGTCGCCGCCACCCAGTTTCTTCCAAAACGTCAGTGTACCCCAAAGTTGGTAACTCCGCGTTCGCAATCCCGAGGCCACCCAAGCTTGCTCTCCGCAAGACTCCCGTGCCATCAACATTGCTCGCCTTCATGGCAGGGGCGCTATTTTGCAAAGCTCAAAACTTGTGTCAACGGCTGCTTGCAGATTTTTTTTGTCTCTCAAAGATTTTTGACAACCCTACTTGAAATCAAAAAATTTCTTGTCATGTTCTTGACAAGCCATCAACTCTCGCGGTTTTTTTGGATTCCTAAGTTCATTTTTTTTTCAGTGGCAGCGAGGACAGTCAGAGAGAAGGGCAAAAAATATTTTTTTTTAATCTCTTGGCATAGGTCACATTAGTTAAAAGTTGCCGTTTGTGATAAGCTCTTGTTATCGAACCTCCCACAGGAGTACTTAACGTTGCCAAGTTTGCAGATTATCAATTACCCGCACCCGACTCTCAGACATCCATCGAAGCCCCTCAAAAAGGTGGATAGAACGCTGCGAACATGGATCGAAGAAATGTTCGAGCTGATGTACCAAGCCAAGGGGATCGGGCTCGCGGCAAACCAAGTTGACCTTCCGTTCCAATTATTCGTCATCAACCCCGAAGGTGATCGCGATTCCGGACAAGAAATGGTCTTCATCAACCCCGTTTTGAAGACCCCTAAGGGCTCGTCTCAAGCCGAAGAAGGCTGCCTGAGTCTTCCCGGCGTCTATGGCCAAGTCGCTCGTTCGGAACAAATTCACGTCACCGGATTCGATCTCCAAGGAAACCCCATCGACCTCGTTGCCAAAGGACTCTTGGCCCGCGTCATCCAACACGAATTTGACCACCTCCAAGGGACTCTATTCATCGACCGCATGGAAGCCAGCGATCGTCGCCTCCTCAGCGACCGCCTGTACGAATTCGAACTCGAACTACAAACCCGACAAGAGTCGGGCACCATTCCCGACAATCAAACGATCAAGAAACGGATCGAAACTCTCGAAAATCAATACTGTTAAACCAGCCACCATTCAACTTGGGGCGGAGGTCGCACTGCCATTATGAAGATCGTCATGTTTGGTACAGGACCGTTTGCCGTCCCGACGTTGACTGCGCTGCTCCATTCAACTCACACCGTTCAAGGATTAGTAACGCGCCCCATCGAGGACGCAGGACAACGCCGGAAATCGTCGGCCAACCCGATGCGAGATTTGGCCGAATCCCGAAAACTCCCGATCTTCGATCCGCTCGACGTTAATGCCCCCGAGTCAATCGCGCGGTTAAAAGAATTCCAAGCTGACCTGTTTGTCGTCTGCGACTACGGACAAATTCTTTCCGATGAGTGTTTGGCATCGGCGAGACTGGGCGGCATCAACTTGCACGGTTCTCTGCTCCCAAAATTCCGAGGAGCCGCTCCTATTCAATGGGCCGTCTATCGTGGCGAAATTCAAACCGGCGTCTCGGTGATTCTGATGACCAGTCGTCTTGACGGCGGACCGGTGATTAACTCTGCGACCCTACCCATCGGCCCCAACGATACAGCGGCAAGCCTGGAACCGCCTCTGGCAGCGGTCGGCGCCCAAGCGGTAATAGAAAGTCTCGATGTCTTAGCAAATTGGGACGGTCAATCAAGTTTGGGAATTCTCCAAGACCCCGCGCTCGTGTCATCCGCTCGACGGCTCCGCAAGGACGATGGCCTAATCCGCTGGACTCGTTCTGCACAACAGATTGAACGCCAAATCCGCGCGTTCACCCCTTGGCCTGGTGCCTACACTTTTTGGCATCGCCCCCAAGGCGAACCGTTGCGCCTCATCATCAATCGCGCGGCAGTTTTTGAAGAAAGTCAAACATCTTCAGAAGCACCAGCTCTAACCGATACACCGACGCCAACTCAACCAACCGAAAAACTCTCTGAAACGGCGTCCACCGATACCGAACCAGGACGAATTCACCTTGTCGAATCCAATCGCTTGGTAGTCGAAACCGGCGACGGTCTCCTTTCTCTTCGGGAGGTTCAACCAGCCGGCAAAAAAGCGATGCCCATCGACGCCTTCCTCCGCGGCTACCCCCTCACCATCGGCCAACGCATGGGGAATCTTTGAAATTGATACGATGGAAGACACCGGCAAACACGGCAAATAGGTCTCAACCTTGGATTTTGATTCTCGCAATGGTATAACTTGTTAAGTTTTGAGGTGACTTGAAAGCAAACTCATGAATTCCCCTGATCCCTCGAAAAACCCCAACCCATTCGAGGCACCAAAAACTTCTGCCGAAACAACTGGCGTACAATCGCCACCCAAGGTCAAACTCTCGATCGTCTTGATTCTGCTGCTACTCGTACCGGCGGTCATTTCGAACGCTTTTGTTTGGGTAGGTTTCCTCGTCGAGCAAATCTCGCCAAATTTTTTTGTTCCTTGGATTTTGGTCGTTGGTTTCATCTTTGTGCCGATCACTGGATTGTTCTATGGAGCAGGAGTTGGCAATTTCTTGTACTATCGTTCCGAGATGAGATACGTCATTTTACATCCCGCGATGCAGGCGACATTGCAGCCGATCTTGTTCTTTGGAACGATGTTGGTTGGTTGCATCTGTACCCTAACAATTTTTGGATAGATGGCGATTCAGACGAAGTGGATGTCGATCGAATTTCCTAGACTAAGAGCCTCATGATTCCTCTCAAAGACACAACCAGCCTTTGTCCGATTTGCTATCACAACGTCGCCGCAACCGTCTATCAAAACGGTCCAGAAATCGAGTTGCACCGACACTGCCCTGACCACGGGCGTTTTGCGGCGGTGATCAACAGTGACTCAGACTTCTACTACCTCTCGGTCGGTGCCGAAGCAAACACCCCCCAAAAGACCATTCAACAAAACGAACCTGGGAAACTGCCGATCCTCGCGACCTTGCCCGTCGAGACTCCGAGCGAAAGTTGTTGCGGCACGAGTTGCTCGGCAAACGTCGAAAACCTAAGCACCTGTATTGCCCTGATTGAGATCGTGCGATCTTGCAACCTATCCTGTCCGGTTTGTTTCGCCGATAGTCCAAATGCTCACTCGGTCGATGCATTGGGCTTCGATGAGTTTTGTGCCCGAGTCAGCGCCGTCACCGACCGCAAAGGCTCAATTGACATCCTGCAACTTTCGGGAGGCGAGCCAACCATCCATCCGGAGTTTTTTCGCTTGCTCGCCTGGTCTCTTGAGAATCCGAAAATCGGACACGTCTTGTTGAACACCAACGGAATCAAGCTCACTAGCGACACTTTCTTTAGCCAACTAACCGAACTGCGGCGACGGCACGGCAAACTGGAAATCTACTTGCAATATGACGGCCCTCAGGTGGCAGGCCAAGTCAGTTTGCGTGGGATCGATTTGCGACAAGTCCGCTTGTCGGTCATCGAGCGTTGCCAGACGATAGAAATCCCCGTGAATCTGGCGATGACCGTCGACGAGCACAACTTTGAATTCTTGGGGGAAACACTTCAGGTCGCCATCGATCATCCTTGGATTTCCGGAATCACGTGGCAACCGATGTTCGGTTCCGGTCGGGTCTATCAAGGTTTTAATGGCGAGTCGAGCAAACACAAGATTGCATCCAATCCCGATGAAGTGCAATGGCCCCCAGTGAGACGTTTCAACGTTGCCGACATCATTCGCGGAGCAGTCGAGCAATCCCACGGTCGCCTGCGTGTCGAAGATTTTACACCGTTGCCCTGTGGTGATCCGAACTGTCACACCGTCGGTTATCTTTTGCGGCAAGGTGACCAGCTGGTTGGGTTGTCTGCGTTGATTGATTTGCCTGCCGTTCAGGGCTTTCTCCGTGACCGCCTGAATTACAACGCCAGCGATTTGCAGCGTTGCGGGTGCGAGAGCGAACCGCTGGGGCAGATTCTCAAGCAGTTTGAAATTGGCCCGCAAAGAGTACTCCGCTTGGTCATCAAACCGTTTATGGACGCCTGGACTTATGACCAGCACCGCGTGGATCGCTGTTGCGTGCATGTGATCGGCCCCAACGGCAGCCTCGACAGCTTTTGCCATTACTACGCGATGGCCGGCCGAAATTCACAGGCGGAACAGGTACCGGATGTCATCACTCCATGAGCGAACATGTCATTCTTTCGCCCAATCCGCTTAGCAATCTACTGTTGCTGATCGGGCTATTCATTTCGATTTTTTACTGGGCACGAAGTTCGAAACTTGACCTCGATATGTTGCCAGTGCTGATGGGCGTTCTGTGTGGTGGCTTCTTGGGGGCGAAGCTCGGTTTTGTCGTTGCTGAAGGATGGTTGTGGTGGAACAGCCCCGCTTGGTTGCTCCAGTTTTTGTACGGCAAAACGATTTTGGGGGGACTGTTGGGGGGCTGGGCGGGGGTTGAACTTGGCAAATACCTCGGTGGCCAGCAACAGACGTTCGGCGATCAGTTCGCGCGAGTCATTCCGATTGGGATTTCAATTGGTCGATTGAGTTGTCTGGTCCACGGCTGCTGTAGGGGCCGACCTTCGGCTGAGATCGGTGGCTGGCTAGGGGATGGCATGTTGTCTCTGGGCTGGAGTCATTGGCCCGCTCCAATTGCAGAAATTTTCTTTCAACTGGGATTTCTGTTCACGTCATTTTCATTGCGACGAGTCACTTGGCTAAAGGGCCAACATTTTCATTTGTACATGATCAGTTACGGTCTTTTCCGGTTTGTCCACGAATTCCTGCGTGACACCCCTCGCCTTTGGTCATGGGTCTCACCGTACATGATTTTGGCACTCCTCTGCGTCGCCATCGGCAGCCTCGCCTTCATCACCCGCCACCGCTCCCGCACCAAAAATCTCGGAAAGTCCCGCGACCTCGAAGCTTATGCATCGAACAGCGTCTAAATCGACAGTGCCCTTGAAACCGTAGACTTAACCCTTCAAGACTGATTGATAATTTGTTTGAGGAAAATCGTTCTGCAATCGAAATTAGGCTGAATCTTTTTCGCCAAGCGAGAAATCCGTTAGAATCAAGCGAGTGAAAATCCCGGCTCATTGGCAGCTTGTCTGTCGAATCAAAAATATCATGTGGAGTTGCCATGTTGCATTACATTGATTTTGTCCCGCAGCAAACTCGCCCGCCTGGCTTGTTTGATGTGGGAGAGTACGAAGATTTTGATGCGGCCGTGGTGGCTTGTAACGAGTGGTTGGCGAGCCATAAGGTCAAGCTGGTCAACATGGAAACCGTCGTGCTCCCCAACATCTGGAGCCGCTATGAAGAGGGCTCGCGGGACGCTTCGCTCCACACCAGCGGCGAAATGCCTAGCTCTTGGCACCAAATCCTCCGCTGCTGGTACATGGACATCGAGTAAGAGGGATTTATATTGCCAAAATATTTAAATGTTCGTTGACACAGGCAACTCAAAGGCGTCGCACTATTGTCAGGCTCGCAATGTTAACCTGATGTTTGAGTCTGATGATTTTTAAGAAATTGATAGATGACATTGCATACTTGCGCGGCCTGTTCGCGCAACTCGGGAACGGCCGTGCTCTCCCAGTACTGCGGTTTTCGGAGCGTTCCCAGGATCCAAAGATTTTCGACGGCTCGACGTTCGGAATCGAGTGGCCGGCCATCGTCAGCGGTCAATAGCCCCAGATTAAGTGAATCACTTCTAACAATACCTGTTCCGATTAGCGACGCAATGACCGGATTGGCGGTTGCTGAGTTGGAGGGCTGGGGCCCGGTACAGTTGATAACCCAATCGGCCGTAATCCTTTCATTTCGAATGCTGCCAAGTTTTCGATTGAGAGAAATTTCAACGGCGTGATGGTTAGCGGTGACCAGATTTACATCCGCTGCAATCAGTCTCAGTTGACCTTTCA
This sequence comes from Pirellulaceae bacterium, assembly GCA_019636375.1. Classification (GTDB taxonomy): domain Bacteria; phylum Planctomycetota; class Planctomycetia; order Pirellulales; family Pirellulaceae; genus BJ22. The sequence continues at coordinate 1,044,054 of JAHBXS010000002.1, forward strand.
ATAACCAGTCATTCAAACGCCGGTTGACTTCCGGAGGCATTCGATGTCGATGAACTTCCCAGTAAGGACGCAACCGACTCAAGAACTTCTGCCGTTCAAGATCGTTTAATGTTTGCCAAATCGCTGAAGTGAACGGTCGCACGCCATCGATCACTCTTTGCCAGCCGTCCTTGGTTTCTGGTTGTGCTTTGATCGTCTTTCGAATTGCGCGAACGATGTCGATCAATTTTAGCGATTCGGATTTTGCAAGCAGCGGCATCAAAACATCGCTCATGTCGCGTGGTGGGGTGCCAGCATGTACTTTTGGCAACAGGCCTCTTCGCGAAAGTAGCGTTACCGAATGCACGTCTGACTCGGTGAAGAGAGAGAGAACGACATCAATGGCCGTTAAGCCGCTCCCCAAGGCGATGACCGTATCGCGACTTCCAATCCCATGCAAAGAACCGGCGTTCCAGGGATCGGCAATGTACCGTGTGCGGGGTCCAAGCCAAATTCCGGCGAACGGATCACTCGGCGGGCGATGACCAATCGCGAGCACCAGCGCATCAGCAGTTTGCGATTGCCCGCTTGCAAATTGCACATCCCAGGTGCCGTTAGGATCTCGCTGGACACGAACCACTTCGTCCAAAACGAGGGATAGTCTCGCGTTTTCGTACCTCTCGTTTGCAACTCTCAAAAGGGTCTCTCGGATGTACTCACCGTACCACTTTCGCGGAAGAAACCCCTTTGGGTCCGAACTTCCTTTGTTATTGAAGGCCCACGTGGAAAAATCGTCTGGACGATCTGGCCAAGCACTCATGCGATTGGCTGGAACATTCAGCAAATGCTCTTCTGTTGGGGTTCCATATGCAACTCCGGTACCGATCTTCCCGCGACGCTCGGCCACCGTGACAGTTAGTTTATCCCCTTTAAAATCACGGGATCGATTTAATAAATTGGCAGCAACGATAGACCCACTAAAACCGCCGCCAATGACGAGCACATTGGTGTGTTTTGGCGTCGGCCCAATTTTAATTTGCGGGACGTCTTCCGTACTGCGGCGCTCTTCGAAGCATCTGAAATTCCCCAATGGCGGACAATACACATGTAACGTCACTAAGGGCGAATCGCTGGATGCCGAATTGCGCAGAGCGTGAACGGACGCATCTTTGGAAACAATGATTTCCTCTTGAGCCAGCTCAGTTGAATCTACACGCTCGACGAACCCGTCGGGCGCAATTTCAAATTGATCTTCAATCGCGGATCCCCGCAAAACTTTGACGGCACATAACGAATTTGCGTGGTCATGTGGGCGGCTTTTCTGACCTGGGAGCCATGTCATTATCAAAACTTCGAACTTTTCGTTCTTGAAGATGGTCTGGCGATGATACTGTCGTGAATTAGGATGCACAAACTCCTCAACATCGCTACCCTTTAAATCGAAATGATATAGGAGACGTTCTATTTGGCTCACATCCCACAGTTCATTGGATGCAAGTGCGTTGAGTGTGTTGATAAGTCCGAGTAGGTTTCTATTTTCAATGGTTTCTATTTGAGTGGATGACATATTCGGTGAATTCCCTTTCTGTTTAGATATCACGAACGGCAGCGTCTTGCTGGCGCTGAATACTGGAGTTGGTCTGGTCGGCCGCGAGACGCAGAATTTCCGAGTTTCGCCGCCTCTTCTGGAATGACGCAAAACCAGCTAACTGATGAGCGCCTTTTGCCCTAACCATTTAAGGCTCCCCGAACAGACATAGACGGCGTTTCCGTCATTACCTTGCGGTTCAACCATAGGGTCAAACGCCGTGTTAATAATGACGTCAGTTGCCGGGCGCGACCTGCCTTCAGCAGACACAAGCCAACGCGGTTCTGATTTGCCGCTGGCGAACATCGGGTTTCTAAAAATGCAAATTCGGCACTTGCCAGACGTTGTGTCCGAAAAGAGTGTTAGCCTAAAAATGCCCACAAGACCTGAATTGAAAAAAAATTGGGCTTTATTAAACAATGTCTGAATCATGGTTTTCATTTCAAGTGAGTAAATTTGAGATCAAAGGGAAAACTGTCGATGCGTCGGTATGTGAGAAGCAACATCCGTGCCAAAACAAAAAACACGCGATTTTGCTTAAATTTTGATAAACAATTAGGGAAAAACAGATTTTCCTGTTTCATTTGACTGAATCCTGAGATATAATCCGTTTCATTTGGCAACTTTTCAGTCTTATTTGGTGGGTATCGATTTGTTGTTGGATTTGACGGAACTATGGCAAGCAGCGTTTAGCTTCTCGGGACTGCATTCTTTCTTGTCCAAAATTGCGGTCTACTTTGAGGATCAAAAGCCGCAGGTCCAAGGAATCGGTGTGATGCGATATCATCCTGAGGACAAGCGGTTTTCAGTTTCAGAAGGACTGGGAAACATCCATCAACTTCAACTCGCTTGTGACGCAAAATTCCTGCGTGAAAGGTCAAACCTTCTTTTTGAGCGCTGGTTCGAGCGTGAAGTGGTGACCACAAGTTATGAGCTTGTTACCGAATGGAAGGCCCCAGCAGATTGGCCCCTTCAAGATTCAATTGTCTGGCCTTTCAAAACAGAATCTGGAAATTTTGGGCTTGTTGTTTTGGCATGCGACGCTAGACCTCAAGACCTCTCGCAAATCAGTCACACTTTCGCTCAACTCCGGGGCCCAATGATCGCGGCCTTTGAAATTGAATGCCGTCTTGAGCAAATAAAAACAATGAATGCAGCAGTGCAGGCCGAACGAGAGAACTATTCCCGCAAACTTGGACTTGCCGAAAACAGCCATGAAATCGTTGGGGCTGCAAGTGGACTAAAACTGGTCATGGAACGAGTTGAACTTGTTGCTCAGTCTGATGTTCCGGTATTGATTCTTGGTGAAACGGGAACTGGCAAGGAGTTAATCGCCAGAGAAATACACCTGCGCAGCCCTTTTAAAAAAGGCCCTTTTATACGAGTCAATTGCGGAGCGATTCCTGCCGAACTCATTGATTCGCAACTGTTCGGTCATGAGAAGGGTAGCTTTACGGGCGCTGAGCGACAAAGACTAGGCTGGTTTGAGCGGGCCAACCAAGGAACACTATTTCTCGACGAAATCGGTGAACTACCGCTGGACGCTCAAATTCGGCTTCTGCGAGTTTTGCAGGATGGATTTTTGGAACGCGTTGGCGGTAACGAACCCATCCATGTTCAAGTTCGTGTGGTCGCCGCGACACATCGAGACCTTGCGACGATGGTCAGCGATAAATCGTTTCGCGAAGACTTATGGTACCGCTTGGCAGTGTTCCCGATTTTTTTGCCTCCACTTCGTGACCGCAAATCAGATATTCCGGCGATGGTTCGTCGTTTCTTGACTCGTGCTGCAAGCCGTTTCACCTTACCTCCGGTGACCCCCGACGAGTCTCACTTTCGTCTTTTGGCTGAATATGACTGGCCCGGCAATATCAGAGAACTTGCTGCGGTGATTGATCGAGCGGTCATTCTGGGGAACGGAAAGTCACTTGAAATCGACAAGGCTCTCGGAATTCTCCCCAACAAAACAACCTCACCAGAACGACCGATTGAGCCAGGACGCACCGTACAAGACTCGTTGCAAATCGAACCTTTGGAAATCACTATTCGTCGGCAAATTGAGCGGGCTCTGGGAGTTTCCAACGGCCGAATCGAAGGTGAATCTGGCGCCGCCCGTCGATTGCAAATCAACCCCAACACATTGCGTGGAAAAATGCGGAAACTTGGAATTAATGGCTCGGCATTTCGCCGTCGTGAATCAAGTTGATGGAACCCTGTTTCAAACTGCATTAGAGATTTTCCGCTCCGACCAGTTGCGGACTGCAAGCGTCACATCCCAATTTACGCCGATATCCAAAAAATTGACGACCGAATAAGCAGTCTTCTCAATCGAAATCGAGAACTAGGGCTCCCCGAATTACGCTCCTTAGAGTACATTCTTTTTTTGGTGTTAGGCGGCGTCTTTTCTTTGAAATTAGCGTCGACTTTCGCTCAATGCATTCATCTCAAGGCCTGAAGAAGTTGGCTGACTCCGTTTTAATACTTGAAGCGCGTTGGCGGTTATTTTCTGTATTTGGCGACTGATTTTTTTCTTGGCGACTTTCTTAAAATCTCACAATGTCAAAACTTCTCTATCAATGGATTCTTCGATTTGCCGGCGTACACCCGCTGTATCAACAAGTCGTGGTTGAAGATCGCCTGACGAACATCCGCCCGCAAATTCGTGCCGACTTGACGACCCTGCTAACGAAGGCGAATCAAGACAATCCCTTTTTTCGCGGCAAGTTCTCCGAGTTTCTGGCAGCTAATAACTCCGTTGATGACGACGCCTTTTTTGCCAACTATCGCAGGCTGCCAGCCTTGACGAAACAAGACTACGCCGAAGCTGGCCAGCAAGTGATGATCGAAGAACTTTCGACCGTCAATCCGCGAGAACGCGAACTGACCGTCGAGGGCCGCCCGTGGGAGTCGATTCGCCGTTTGCGCCAAGGCAACTTTCTAATGCCAATGGCGACCGGGGGTTCAAGTGCGCTGCCACTCGTCGTCCACATGACCAAGCATCACATGTTTTCGATGTTGTTCACGTTTTTCAAATGCTGGTACCGTATGGGCTGGCGTCCGGGTGAGAAGATGATGATCTTTTACCCCAAGAACACCTACAACATCGACGACATGGTGAAGTTCAACCGCTATAGTTGGCTAACCGGTTTTCGCTATCATTTGTTCGATAAAATCGACGAACAAGTCGTGCGGGGATTGGTCGATGACCTTAATCGCTTCAAGCCCAAACTACTTCTCGTGTTCCCGTCGCCGATGAACATGATCGCTCACACGATTCGCCGCTTTAATTTGCCGCTGAAGCATCATCCGGAGCTAATCAACGTTAGCGGCGAAACGTTCTTCGACTGCCAGCGCCGCAATATCGAAGCCGTGTTTCATCGCAGCAAGATCGAGGACTCCTACGGATCGGTCGAACTTGGGGAAATTGCTCACGAGACACCTGGCGGTTTGGAGATTTTCGCTAATGTCGCTTATGTCGAGACCGAACTTAACGCGGACGGGCAACCAGAAATGGTCATCACGCGCTTGCATCTTACCGACTTTCCCTTCATCCGCTACAAGATGAAGGACATCGCCGAAGTTGAATTTGAGGTCGATCAGGCCGGTCACGAACGCTATGTGATCAAAAAAATCGAGGGGAAGGATTCGAACTACATCATGTCGGATCGCGGCGAGCATTTTTATCCGTCATTCTTCAACGCCTTCGTCAACGAAATCAACGAACAAGTCGAGAATGCGATCCTGGAAATCAAGGTCTACGAACGCAATCAAACGGAACTGGAAATTCAATACATCATCGAAAACGATGACCATAAACAACTGATCCAATCCGAAACGCGGCGTCTGCTGTCGGAGCACATGAGCCCCAACATGCGGTACACGATCCGGTTTGTGGACTTTATCGACCACGATTACCGCCGCAAGTATCGGGTCATCGAGCGACAGGGAGATATTGAGTTCGCTGGGGGGATCGTTGGGGATCGCCACAAATCCGAGACCGTCGATGAAGTCGAGTCACAAGCCGGGGTGAGGTAATTTCGCTTTTTTTGATGCTACGAAAGTCTTGACGACTTCCGCTACTACTTTGGGGACACAAACTAGGTGAACAACCCTTCGCCAATGTCTATAATAGGTGGCTATCAAATCGATCACCTCAATTGAAAACCCACGAAACAGGAACAGGCTGACATGACACAACCTTCGGCAACGACGGCGGCTCGGATCTTGGACGGCAAAGCGATTGCCCTGGAAATTCAAAACGAAATTCGTGACGAGGTCGCGGCCTTGGTCGAGCAAACCGGCAAGCGTCCGAAACTCGCCGCCGTCCTGGTCGGTGACTATCCTGCCAGCCAAGTTTACGTTCGCAACAAAGAGATGGCCTGCAAGCGTGTGGGGATGACCAGCGAACTGATCCGCCTTTCGGCTGCGACCACCACAGAAGAACTTGAACAACTCATCGAGCGTCTCAACACCGACGAAGAGACTTCAGGAATCCTCGTCCAACTTCCGCTCCCCAAACACATCGACGCCCAGCGCATTTTGGACGCGATTGATTGGCGGAAAGATGTTGACGCTTTTCATCCTTATAACGTCGGCCTGTTGTCACAAGGGCGGCCACAGTTCTTGCCATGCACTCCTTATGGCGTCATTCAAATTTTGTACCGCTCGCAAATCAAGACCGCTGGCAAAAAAGTCTGCATCATCGGACGGAGCGACATTGTGGGGAAACCTCTGGCATCGATGCTGGTGCAACGCTCCTCACCAATCGGTCCGGATTGGGCGAATGCCACCGTGACGTTGGCCCACAGTCAGACGCCGAACCTAGCGGCCGTCACCAGCGACGCCGACATTCTGATCGCTGCGATTGGGCAGCCTGAATTTGTCAAAGCTGAAATGGTTCGTCCAGGCGCGACAGTGATTGATGTCGGGATCAATCGACTGGGCGAAAGATTGGTGGGTGACGTTGATTTTGAAAGTGTCAAGGAAGTGGCCGGGGCGATTACCCCTGTTCCAGGCGGTGTTGGCCCACTGACCGTCACGATGCTCTTGAACAATACTCTGATCGCTGCACGATTAAAGAACGGCGGTTAATCAAAAACTTCCTCGCCTCCACTCCACGTGCAATATGAATCCTCAATCTAACCAACTTGAATCGCTCAGCGATCGTCGCCAGCATCCCGTTTGGAATCATTTTCTCGGGCTGTTGTTGGCGGCTTGTTTGTTGTTTCCCGGTTGCGGCGGTTGTCGATTCAATTCGAGTAACACCGCTTCCGACGACGGGAATGTTAAAACGGAAGGCGATTCCCCTAAGGCCGACTTTGATGTCAAACCCGCTGTCATCTATCCGGGGGTTTTCAAAGACGAATCAAAAAACAATCGCACCAAACCCGGCCATTGGACGATGGGCTCCTATCGCGTCAAGGCCAACAATTATGACCTCAACGGACGGATGACTGCGGCAGGTATGCGTGGAGGAAGTGAAGAACAGCCAATTTTTGGGACTAGTTTTTACTCCGAATCCGTGCGACCTTTTTCGTTATCCAAGGGTCAAGAAAAGAACTTGGAACTCGTCATCTTCATCCCCCATAGTCCTCAAGTGACCCCCAACTCACGAATCAAATTCAGCCTTACCGGCTCAACGGGTTTGGAAGTCGTAGGCGGGATTGAAAATACAATTTATCTCAAACCCCACCAGTATCACTTTTTGGTTTTGGCGGCCGAGCAAGACAAGTATCGTTATTTGCGAGCGCTCGATTGTACTCAACTGTCGATTCTGGTTGACCCCGACGATATTTCACGTTCGTCGACGTTTTACCATTTGGTGTTTCCAACTCCTGGCGAGGTCCTACCGCTCGGGCCATCCGCTTTGACCTGGACGACCACCGCCTATGTTTTGTGGGACAATCAGGACCCCGACGCGCTAACAACCGCCCAGCAACAAGCTCTGATTGATTGGCTCCATTTTGGGGGGCAATTAATTATCAGCGGTCCTGGCTCCATGGGAAACTTGATGCAGAGTTTTTTGGCCCCTTATCTTCCCGGCAGCTTTGGAGAAGTCAAAAATCTTTCAGACGAAGATTTTGCCGAACTCAATTCTTATTGGGCCACTCCGATGCGCAAGGACAAAGCGCGACGTTGGGAATTGAACATCCCTGCCTCGACTCCGATGTTGGGTGTGCAACTTCGACTCCATCCGGAAGCAAATTTTTTGGTAGGAACCGGGGGCTTGGTAGCCGAACGCCGTTTGGGTCGCGGTCGGATTATGATGACCGGGTTTCCGCTAAATGATCCGCGAATCTCAAAATGGGAATGCTGCAGTTCCTTTTTCCACAATGCCCTGATGGGCAAGCCGAGTCGCACGATGGAGGCAAGCGATATCGACAGTGTCTCAATCCGCTTTGCCGATAAAACCGGTGGGTCTATCTTCAACCCAATGTTCGGCTCCACGTTGCGGTTCGTCAGCCGAGACTTGGGAGGTTCAAAAGGGGTAAGCCGAAATTCCTGGATCGACGAGGAACTTCCAAGCAATCAGCGGTCGCTTGCGGAAATCAGCGTACCATACATCGACGAAGACCTGACCAAAGCCCGAGCGGTTCATCCTCTGCACTTTGGTGGTTTTGGCAACGACCCAAAGGGCGGAACGGGAATATGGAACGATCAAGTCGGATTGGCAGAAGCGGCACGAGAAAATATCAGCCGTCTGGCTGGCATCAATCCTCCCAAACCTGATTTCGTGCTCAAGATGCTGGGAGCATATTTGTTGGTCCTCGTCCCGCTCAATTGGCTTTTCTTCCGGATGATTGGGCGGGTGGAATGGGCTTGGATAGCGATGCCCGTCATCGCGATCGTTGGTGCGATTACCGTCGTGAGAATGGCGGCCCTGGACATCGGATTTTTGAGAAGCCAGTCGCAGATCGGAGTCTTGGAATTGCACGGAGGATATTCCCGCGGGCATTTGACGGAATACTCCGGGCTGTATTCTTCATTGTCAACGATCTATTCGGTGAACTTCGATGACAACACCGGTTTGGCGCTTCCCTTCGGAGCCCGCTCCCCTCGACAATCAGCCGGCGGCGAACGACTGCGGGCGATGCAATTTGAGCAACGGACCGAAAACCGCAGCCGAAATTTTCTGGTCAATTCGAACTCCACCGGAATGCTGCACATGGAAACGATGACAGATATCGGTGGCGGCATATCTTTGTTGAGCGATCAAGATGGGGAACGAGTCCAAAATGCGAGTCGCCTAAATATCAAAGACGCCGGAGTCGTGCGACGGTTGAGAAGCGGAGAGACTCAATTCAGTTGGATTGGCGAACTCACTGCGGATTCTCGTGCTTCGCTTCAGTGGCAAGCCGTCTCCGAGGACAGTCTCTACAACCGCTGGTTCGAATCGGATTTTGCCCGCAGTTTGGCGCGAATCTCAGGGAAAATCTGGGATGAATTTCCGAAAGTAGGAGATGAGAACGCCTTTGTCGAACTACCTGTCATCTTGAATCATCCGCTGTTTTCTAAAACGCATCGACAAATCCGAGACGCCATTCGCGGAGAACTTGAGGTCAGAAGCAACGCCTCCGATTCGTCGGTCTTGGTCACAAACAAGGCATTTAAGGCGGCCTACTTGCGAACCGTTCGAGACAAAAATGCGGACTTGAATCTCGGCGAGTTGTTTGATGTTATTATCGAAGAACTTGAATTGGCTCCTGGAGAAACTCGTTTAATTGGCTACACCCTGGAACCCATCACGGCCACCACGACAGAACCCCGAGCCACCCAACTTCGTCGCGCGACGCTGGTGTTGGCTCATCTCCAAGCCTGCCCCTACCCAGAACTTACACCTGACCGCGATACGATTTTTGACTACTTAGGACGAGCTAATTTAGATCGCTTGTTGCAAGACGAGGACTTCGAAGATTCGGAAAACGAAGACCGCGAAAACATGTTGGAAGACATCGAATAAACGGCATTTCATGCTCAGGAAACAAACCCCATGCCCATTGTTGAAATCAATCGCTTCGGCAAAGAATACGGCGACTTTACGGCGGTCAAGGACCTGTCACTGTCGATCGAGGCCGGAGAAATGTTCGGCTTTATCGGCCCAAACGGAGCTGGGAAGAGCACGACCATTCGATTCTTGGCGACGTTGCTCCGATCGTCGCGCGGTGACGCATCCGTCAATGGCTTCAGCGTCACGAGCGATCCCATGAGCGTGCGACGAAGCATCGGTTATATGCCCGACGAGTTCGGCGTCTATGACGGTATGAAGGTTTGGGAGTTTCTCGATTTCTTTGCCGTGGCCTATCAATTGTCGCGGACACAGCGAAAACAAATCCTCCCCGACGTGCTGGAATTGCTCGATTTGACCCACAAGCGAAACGACTACGTCAACGGCTTGTCGCGGGGGATGAAGCAGCGGCTTTGTCTCGCCAAAACTCTGGTCCATGATCCCCCCGTCTTGATCCTCGACGAACCGACCAGTGGCCTCGACCCGCGCGCCCGGATTGAGGTCAAGGCCCTCCTCAAAGAACTCCGAAGGATGGGCAAAACGATCTTGATCTCCAGTCACATTCTCTCGGAGTTGGCCGACTGCTGTACGTCGATTGGGATCATCGAGCGGGGCGAGCTCTTGATGCACGGTCCCATCGACGAAGTTTATCGCCAGATTCGTGGAAACCAAATCGTAACCGCTCGCGTCACTCGCAATCTCGACCGAGCACTGACGATCTTCCGCAGTAATCCCGATATTAGAGACGTGCAAGTCGATGGCGAAACGGTCACCCTAGAATTCATGACTCCGCAGCACGACACAGTCGGGATTCTGAAGCAGTTGATTTCTCAAGACGTCGATGTCGCCAGCTTCGCCGAAAAAGAACCGACACTCGAAGACGTCTTTATGATGGTTACGAAAGGGCTTGTAACTTAGAGAAAAAATGGGAGGAGGGAAAAGGGAAATGCAAAATGCAAAATGCAAAATGCAAAATGGAGAGTGGAGAGTGGGGCGTGGGGCGTGGGTAGTGGGTAGTGGGAAGAAATGATTCTTATTTGCGATGGGTGATTTTTGAGGTTTATCGGTGAAAACGAATGATTTATCAGATCGACTGTTAACACTTGCGGCTCGCGTTGGAAAGGTTGTCGATGCGTTGCCTGATACACGGTTGGGAAGACATATCGCAAGCCAATTGGTGAGGAGTGGCACGTCTCCAGCACCGAATTATGAAGAGGCTTGTGGAGCGGAAAGTCGCAAGGATTTTATTCACAAGTTGCGGATCGCGCTCAAGGAGCTTCGAGAAACTCGTTGCTGGGGCCGACTGATCATCAAGAGCGAGTTGTTACCAGAGCAACGCATCGCTGAACTGCTCGACGAAACCGAGCAGCTTTGCAATATCATCGGCCAATCAATCTTGACCGCGAGAACGAACGAGAAAAAGGAAGCCACGCAACAAAAACCAAAGTAAACCTGCCAGCCCATCACACACCACACAATTTTGCACTTTGCACTTTGCACTTAGCACTTAGCACTTTGCACTTTGCAATGCGTCGCAATTACTGTCCGGATTTCTAAAGTTTAAGTTTAAGTTTAAGTTTTTACTTGAACTTAAACATCAGAAAGACTATGGCAACGGAGCTCGTGAAGAGATTCGAATCAAACAAAAACGCACGCAAGTCTTGACGACTTCCGCTATGGAGAGACTTATTTTTCCGCGCCAAAAAAGCCTAGGGTCAATCGTCGGGCGCGTCCAGGCCGTGTTCTTTCATTTTTTTGTACAGCGTATTCCGGTTGATCCCTAGGCGGGCGGCGGCTTTGGTTTGTGTACCGTTAGTCGCCTGGAGAACTTGGGCCAGCAGTTCTTTCTCAACGGCACTCACAATTCGTTCGTGCAAGTCGGTGGCGTCTCGATCTGCCTTGGAGATACCATTGAAGACAAACTCGCGGATCAAGGATTGATCATCGGTCGGCCGAAACACCGCGGCTTGGGCGTCTTGCGCATCCCCCGTCACGCATTGCGGCAAGAGAGCGGTCGTCAATTCGTTCCCGTCGGCGAGCACGACCGCTCGCTCGATGTAGTTCTGCAGCTCGCGAACGTTACCCGGCCAGTGATAGTCGACCAACATTCGCAATGCTTCAGGTTGAATTCGATCAAGGGTGCGCCCATTCACATCGCTGTAGTGAGCCAGAAAATGCTGTACCAATCGTTCGATATCGTCTTTGCGTCGGCGGAGTGGTGGCAAGTGGATCGGCAGCACGTTCAAGCGCCAAAACAGGTCCTCGCGAAAACGCCCTTCTGCAACTTCATTCGCAAGGTCTACATTACTGGCGGCGATGACTCGCACATCGACTCCGACAGTTCGCGAGTCCCCAACCCGTTCGAACTCTCGCTCTTGCAGGACTCGGAGAAGTTTGACTTGTAACGTTTTACTGGTCGAATTGATTTCGTCCAAGAAAATCGTACCCCCCGTGGCCGCTTCGAAGCGTCCGGTTCTGTCTCGCAGGGCGTCAGTAAAGCTCCCTTTGACGTGCCCGAACAGTTCACTGTCGAGCAACGATTCGGGCAAGGCTCCGCAATTAACCCGCACAAACGGGCCGGTGTTGCGTGGAGAGAGACGATGCAATGCGGCGGCGATCAACTCCTTGCCGGTCCCTGTGTCCCCCAATAATAAAACCGAGGCGTTGCTGCTGGCCGCCTTGAGGGTCAATCGATAGACCTCTTGCATGACGGCACTCTGGCCGATCAAGCCGAATTCGGCAGGATTAAAATGCGTCGTGGGAAGCCGGTTCATCAATTCCCATCTCGGTGGTTACGGACAATTCGGTTGCTCGACCTCGGTTGAGCAAATCCATAGCAGATCAAGCGATCTACCTCTCTAAGAGAAATATAACCGAAAGAACCGACCGGTTGGTCTATTAGCCAGCGATCTTGCCAATCGTTACGCGAAGGTAATGCTGGCGATGGCCGGTTCGGCGACGAACATTTTTGCGGCGATGGAAGCGAGATGGGTTAACCTTCTCGCCTTTGACTGGCCCAACGACGCTCGCAGTGACCGTTGCACCGGAAACCGTTGGTTGGCCAAAACGAAAACCAGAATCGTTAGACACTGCCAACACGCGATCAAACGTGATCTCGCTGCCAGCTTCGGCGTCACGCAAATCGATGTCCAGCGTTTGACCTTCTTCCACTTTGTATTGACGACCACCGTCAGCGATAATTGCGTACATGATGACTAACCAGCAAATGTTTCTAAAAAAATTGTGACTTCCGCGAAGTTCGAAAAGCGGCAGTTTTCTCGTGAATTGGAGGGTCGATTGTAACCCAAGGAGTAGTAATCGTCCAGTCCACCGCTGCGGCTATAAAGGCGGTAGCCTAATGCATTTAACCTATTTAGCCGCACCCCTAAGGAGCCATTTTTTTCAGTTTTCGCTGAAGAGTTCGGCGAGGAATGTCCAACCGACGAGCGGCTTCGGAAATGTTTCCACCGCAGTCCGTTAAAACGCGATGGATGTGCTCCCATTGGGCTTCCGCCAACGACGGGGGATGCATTTCTGGGTTTCCTTCCGTCTCTTCGACTTTGGGTAGACTTCCGACAGAAAGGCCTAAGGCGTGGAGCACTTGGTCGGCATCCGCCGGTTTAGTGACATAGTTCACCGCCCCAATTTTCACGGCTTGAACGGCATTGGCGATACTGCCATACCCGGTCAGGATCACGGCTTTCGTATCGGGGGAAATTTTGCGAAGCTCTTTGAGCATCGCTAGCCCATCGTTGTCGGGCATCTTGATGTCCAGCACCGCATAGTTCGGCTTCTCCCGCGCGGCGACCTCGAGTGCGTCTTTTTGGCATGCCGCCGACAGGACGGTGAGGCCGCGCTTGCTAAAGGCTCGTTCCAAACGGGTACGCAAGATTTCGTCGTCATCGACGACCAGTATGGTGTTTTCGCTCATACCAGAGATTCTATCACAAGGTTTTCCAAAAGTTGACTGCCTAAAAACCCAATTTTTTGACTTTTTCCGTTTTTTTTAAGTTTCGTCGTTTTCACCCGGAAAAGTCCGCGGAATTCGGATGGTAACCTTGGTCCCCACCCCCATCGCGGACTGGTAATCGATGGTCCCGTCCAGCCTTTCCACCACGTTTTTGGCAAGGTAAACCCCGAGCCCCATCCCCTTTCCGGTCGGTTTCGTCGTGTAAAACGGCTCGGCAATCCGCCGCAACGTGGCCTCGCTCATCCCCGTGCCGCGATCAGTGATCGTCCACAACCAGTGTTTGGCAAAGCGCTGGATCTCAACGACTACCTCATTCCCATTCGGATCAGCGTCGATGGCATTTTGCACGAAGCCCCGCATGGCTTGGCTGAGAATCACAGGTGGAACGTACAAAGTGGCCGCCGAGATCTCGGGCTTAACAATCATCCGAACACGCGCTGGCTCGCTGACTTCATCAAGAACCGATTTCCAAAACTCGCCACAAGAGATGTGCTGAATCGTTTCCCCAACCGCCTGCCCCGACTGGCTTGCCATCCGATCCAAGATCACGCGACAGCGGTCGAGCTGGCTACGAATCAAATGGATGTCGTCCAAGACTTCATCGGAGCCGGGAATATCCAGGGGATGCTCCTCAAAAAAATTCTCAACATCTTTCGCAACAATTGCAATCGTAGACAGCGGAGTGGCCAACTCATGTGCTGTTCCGGCGGCCAATGTCCCCAAAGATTCCAGCCTCTCTCGACCCGCCTGAATCAATTGTCGATGTTGCAAACTAACTTCTTGTTGACGAAGTTCACTTGTTAGTCGGGTCAGGAAATAAACGACCACCGAACACGACGTCACAAACGACAACCAATAGGCCAAATGCAAAATTGTGACTTCACCCGTCAGCCCAATCGGTCGCAGCAGAGGACTGATATGCAACTGATCGATTTCCACATGGCGAAACAACAACATCGAAAAACAGGCCACCGCAAGTGCGTTCAATCCCCACGCCCACTGCGGACTAAGAACGACCGCCGATAAACTCACGTTTACCAAAAAGAACAACGCGAAGGGATTGTTGGCCCCTCCCGTAAGAACCAACAACACCGTCAGCGACAGAATATCCATGATCAGAATCAGGGCTTGGAGCAAGTCCCAATTAATTCGCGAACTGTGGTCGTCTTCATGAAGACCGCGTGTCCACCAGTGGAGCAAGAGATTACTCCCGGCCGTCAGCAGCATCACCGCCGCCATGGCACCCGGAAATGGAATCGGAATCCCCAACAACATCACCACCGCTGCAATCGTCATTAACTGCCCAATAACAGCAACCCATCGCAGCATCACTAGCCACCGCAAATTCACCACCATTCTCCGATGGGTCAATGAGCTTGGGTCTAGATTTGACAAACTATAGACCGAACCAGCATTCGAATTGTCTTCGTCCATTACGTGCAATCTGGGCTTCGTGATCAAAAAATGTGGTGACAAACCTTGCGGAAAACCTTGAGGACTGGCCTCCATCACGCGCAGCAAAAAATTTGGCCAGATTGAGTCAGTTTAAGCCCCTCAATGCCGTCTGCCCAGTCGGAGTAAACGGTTCAGAGGCTTTTCTCCCAGGTTACTTTTTGGTTAAAATTGCGGATTAAATACAATCGAAAACTTTAGTCTTTGCAATCAATCAATGAATACGGCAATTGAAAATCGAATTGAGCCGCGACGGCGCGAAGAGGATCGCTCGCCACGGCTAACGCCCCAAACACTGACGATCTTATTGGCGATCATGTGCGTTGTGCCTACGATTAGTATCTTCACGATCTATCGCCTCATGCCAGCCGTTTACGAGAACAAGCTGCAAGCTGAGGTTTTTGCCAAAGATGTCCCTGAAGCATCGACCTATCAACTCCCCTACGAATCCCGCCCGCCTCTGGCCCACAAGGGGAAGCTTGTCGTGACCAACACCGGCGAAGACACTTGGACTCAATACAACATCCGCATCAATCGGATGTATGGCGACGCTTACCAGATTTACGAGCACCACGAGCCGATCAATCCCGGCGAAACCAAAGAATTTGAACTTTCCGAATTCGTCAGCCGCAGCGGTGCCCGCTTCGACGTTCGCTACAACCCTTTGCGAAATATCGAAATTTACGCTCGCCTCCCCTCCGCCTCCCGGGCGACGTTTAACCACAACTTTGAGAAAAAATGAGGCCGATTGGGGTCGATTATCGGATCAGGGCAGAGTCCGTTACAACAACTTCCCCGATTGCTCAATTGGTTGTTTCGGGAAACAATGAAGGCTGACGCGTTTTGAGAGGGAGGATGACTAAAGACTCGATCTGGCACGTTTGTGCCGGACTCTTTTTTTGTTTCGTTTGGCAAACCCCGCCATCCTCCACTCGTCACCCGTAAAAACTAAAATCAATTCGATTCAACTCCGTTGTTCGAAAATTAGGTTTCACACTATCGCCATGAACCAAGTCTCATCGAAACGAATCCTCGTTGTTGACGATTCGACCATAGATCGATTGCTGGCTACACGCCTGCTGGAGAAACACTCCGAATGGCAGATTGAGCAAGCCGAAAATGGACGAGACGCCTGGCGACAAATCGAAGCCGCCCCCCCCGATCTCGTCATCACCGATATGCAGATGCCCGAGATGGATGGGCTGGCGCTCGTCAACCATGTCAAAGGCAAATACCCCAACCTGCCCGTGATCTTGATCACCGCCAAGGGGAGCGAGCAAGCGGCGGCGGAATCACTCCGCGGCGGAGCGACGAGCTACACGCCTAAGGCGTTCCTCCAAAAAGATTTGTTGCGAACCTGCGAGTACGTGATCGATTTGGCGAATCATATCCCCTACCCTTCTGTCACGAACCGCGCCTCGTTCGAGCAACGGTTTGTTCTCCAAAACGATTGTGGAATGGTGATGCCTTTGATCGAGCACTTGCAAAATCATATGCCGGATTGGGCAGACCCCTGCCGTCTACAACTGGGGATGGCGATCGGTGAAGCGATTGTCAACGCGATGCACCATGGCAACCTCGAGGTCAGTTCCTCATGCCGCGATGCCGAAGAAAACTCGACCTATTACCAGATGATCAGCGAACGACGCAATCAAACACCGTTTGCTGACCGCCGCGTCAACGTGCAGGCTCAATTCGGCCAAGAAGAACTCCGCATCAGCGTGATCGACGAAGGACTGGGCTTCAACCCCTTCACCGTCGCCGACCCCCGTGACCCTGAAAATCTCACCAAACTCCACGGCCGCGGACTCCTCCTGATCCGCTCCTTCATGGATGAAGTCCACCACAACGACCAAGGGAACGAAATCACGATGATCAAACAACGTTTATCAGATGCTATCGGCATCGGCCACTAACTCCTTAGCGAGGCGAAAAACCGGTCGAGGACGGCGAATTTTTGCGCTACTGGACGTAATGGATCAGTAGAATTCCGAGTCGCGTTAATCCGCTCGGAGTTGTGGAACCGTTGATCGAAATATGATTCCCAAGTCGTTGCAAAGTCTTCTAGTGGATTCCAGCGACCATAGTCTCTGGCGAATAAATTTGCTCGATCTGTTTGCCACTGCCAGTTAGAGCCATCCCCTGCTGCGGAGAACCGTTGTAGTTGCTGGGCTGAAAGGGTCCAGTTGTTGATGCTTCGGAACTCCGGAACAAATCGGTTTTCGTGTTGTTCATCCCAATTATGAGCAATCTCGTGATAGGTTGTGATTCGTGCGTCCAAGGCTGTTCGAACACTAAGATTCGTAAAAGCAATGCGTCCGGTGTTCGTATTCCAACCTCCAATGTTGTTGAATGCCGGATTACTGGGTGCTCCGACTCGATCAAAGTTCAATTGTTGTCCATTCACCATTTTTAACAGCCTAGTATTGCCGGTGAGCGTATGCAAATTTCGCAATGCCACATCAACGCTCCTGATTTCCCAGTCAGTCCAGTTTCCGGCATTGAATTGTACCCGACCGAAACCTTGGAGATTTACGGTAGTAGAGGTAGTATTATTAAACTTTAAGACGGCATCGGTTGTACGTACGGTGACGATATGATCCGTGCCAGTGACCCAACGATAAGATCGCTTGCCACGAATTTTGTCCCAAGTACTCTTCCAATAGCCCTCTTGCCATGATTTGTTTGTTACTAGGTAACGATTGTTTCCAGTCCCACCATCCAAATGATTCCGTTCGACGAGTCCACCGAAAAGACCGTCATTACCTGACCCGCCGAACAGACGATCATTTCCTCGCCCACCATAAAGGCTGTCGTTGCCATCCTCGCCATAGAGAACATCATTTCCATCGCCGCCGTGAATGATGTCATTGCCGCTACCTCCATAAATGGTATCGTTGCCATCTTCTCCAAAAATGGTGTCGTGGCCGATGCCTCCATAAATCAAATCGTTGCCACGTCCTCCTGAAATATTGTCATCGCCGGCCCCGCCGAAAATGGTATTGTTGCCACCCCAGCCTCTCAAAGTATCGTTACCATCACCACCATACAAAATGTCGTTGCCGTTGAACCCTTCAAGAAAGTCGTCGCCACGGTTACCGTAGGCGATTATCGGAAGCGAAGAAACGTTGTTCACAAACCGATCACTTCCGGCTCCACCTCGAAATTCGACTGTTGTTGCAGAACGGATGCGCCGACCCGAGACTGTTTCCCAAAACCTCTGAGAACCGCCGCTTTGGTCAACGACTCGGTATTCCGTTCCGTTGACCCTAATTTCCACATTGGTAGCATTATTGTCCGAAATGATGATCAGTTTGCTGCCTTCCCAGGCAAAGGAGGCAACGGCCATTAACTCGCGCTTTTCCAATGCTTCGAATGAAAGTTCCTCTGACCTTGAAGCGACGGTCCGTTTTCGGGTCTTACGATTTGTTTGAACGAACGAGGCGATTGATTTTCGGAACATGACTGACTCCATGAGTTGGGGAAGACAATGATTGACTAACCGAGTAATGGTCATCCAGTCATCTGGGGGATAAATGAAAATCGTAAAATCATCAGAATTTTTCGATTTTGTGAAAAATCAAGGATTTTCGAGACATGATCGGTTCGTTAATCGCCTTAAGAACTCGAAATAAGCCACTTTTCGGAAGCGGGGAATTGGGGTTGGGATCGCAGTTATTTTCGCAGAACTGAGATTCAGAAAGCGGCTCGAATTTCATTAAAGTTGGAGACTCTTCTGGCATTCGGCTTCAACTCCATGCCCGCCACCAGTTTTCCTCTTCCGCATAGATCATGTATTGAAAAGCGAAACATTTAGGATAGACTTTTGATTAGCCATTCATCGGGATCACCGACATTGAAATGGCTTGATGTTGAGAGTAAAAGCCTTTTTTACTCAACGGTAGGTTTATGGGGGTTCTAAAGATCATGTCAGAAAATGAAGATCGACTTGCCGAATCACTCAGCGAGATTTTGAGTGTCGCTCCAGAATCTGCAGAGGAAATTTGGGCCGAATTTTTTCCGAGGATGATGCGGCTGGCAAAGAAAAAACTAGCCGATCTCCCACGTCGCGACTTTGACGAAGAGGACGTTGCCCAAAGTGCGTTGAATAGCTTTTTTCGGGGAAAAAACGGAGGACGCTTCGACCGCCTAGACAGCAAAGATGAAATGTGGCGGCTCTTGGCAACCATCACAGCTCGAAAGGCAACTCGGCAAAAGAGGCGATACCTCGCTGACAAAAGAGGCGGAGGAGGAGTTAGAGGGGAATCAATCTTTGTACGGGCAGGACAGAACGACGATTCTATCAATCCAGGACTGGCAGCAATGCGGGACGAAAATTTAATGCCTGAAACGACTGAAGAAATTCTAAACACCTGCCAGCACTTGTTAGACCTCCTGCCAGATGAAAAACATCGACAAACTGCTATTTTCAGACTCGAAGGCTACGCCAACCAAGAAATCGCCAGCGAATTAGGTTGTAGTGTCGCTCGCACCAAACAGCGCCTCCAACGGATTCGCGAAATCTGGAAAAACCATGGGTTCTCTGACGGCCAATCGTGATTCTGTTTTGCCGTTTGACACAAACCTATCTTCCCTTGACCAATTAAAGCCAGGAAATTTATGGCTGCGGTAACCTACGCGTTTAGCCGTTTCAAAATCAACGGGTCAATGTCAGCTTGCATGCGGACGTTTGGGGAAAAGTTGCTCTACCCCTTAAGTAATTCGATTGTGATCCAAGATGTCACTCGCCGAAAAAAGCCCACGGTCTGCTTGGAAATTGCTACGACACCATTTCCGACTCGGAGCGGTCGAGGATTTCGTCAAACAGTCCTAGACCCACAAACCAATCATCCATCCGGCCCCCAAAAAAGCGATCTTTTGCTTCGTCATCATGGACCGTGGTACCGAAGTGAAGTCGAAGTCCGCTGAGGGCAGGATGGCTACCGCTTCGAATTTGATCGACCCGAGTCGCATAGCTACTAGAACTTTGCCAGGCAGTTCTAAACCTCATCAAAGCCGGAGCGTTGTTGTCAAAGTCAGACATGTTTCCAACCAACACGTCTTCACCCATTTGGCCGTATAACCAATCGGCTCCTGAACCACCAAACAGCAGATCGAGCCCTTTACCGCCAAACAGCCGATCATTGCCCTCGCCACCCGAAAGGATGTCATCGCCCTCATGGCCATAGAGCTTATCATCACCGGCATCACCGAATAAAATGTCGTTTCCTTGGTGACCGAACAATCGATCGTTACCATTACCTCCACGAATGTAATCGTCGGCGGCTCCACCAAATAAATCATCATCTCCGTCATCGCCATAAAGCTCGCTTGGCGTCAGCATTGTACTCGTAACGACGATCGTATCGTTGCCTTCCAATCCGTAAGCTCCGACTCGATTGACACCGGCAGCAGGAACTACGCTCGTTAGTTTCCCGTTGATTCGCACCAGATATTCACCTTTGTTGTTCGGATTGACAACGATCGTGTCATTTTTTTCGGTCCCGGCCATTACCAGCATTGTTTGGTTTGTCCCGGGATAAAAAGGATCCGACAGGACCGTCGATGTTCCAGGAGCCATTCTCGTGATTCTCACAATATGGTCTTCGACCTCTCCGTCTTCAGCCAAACCGGTAGGAGCCAGTCCCCCGTGAGAACTGATCCGGAATCGAGCAATGGTCAAACCGTCCACCGAGGATTCCCAAGGAACATAAAATTCCACTCGATTCCAACCCGCATTCAAGTGCAAGGCATTGGCGATTCGCTCGCTGGTTGAGAAAGTCCCGTCGCGATTGAAATCCACCCAAGCATCCAATTTACCCGCCATCGATGCGTAAACATTCGCTGCCGCACGAAAATGCGCAATCAACGTCGTAGGCAAGACCACACCATCTTCGTCATTGGGAGTTCCCAGGTTGTCGTCACCCGTTGCATCGGCATTGGGCTGACCATCGACCTCCGGATCCAACCGTATCCCCAAGCGCAACGGGGTCCCTAACCGGTGCCGAGGCCCGTTGTCGGCCAACAAGGTTCCGTAACTGGCTGGAGCATCGCCCCAATCAAACATGTCCAAGGTCTCGATCCCAGAGTAAAAGACCGGCATTTTGTTGTCGAAACTAAACCGACCCACACCTGGAGCGACGTAAGTCCATTGTGGGTTCACGACATCGTCCAGTTGGATCTTGAGACGATCACCAGGTAGGGTCGTGGGATCTCCCCCCTCGATAGTTAGGCGGGCTACATCAGGTGCGCGAACCACGAAACTGTCTTGCTGATTCCCACCGATTAGGCTTTCAAAGTCCCAAAAGCTCAATTGACGCCCACCAGCTTGGTAAATGGACCGAGCGGGACGATAGAACCAATTAGAGTTCATGTTGACACCAGTTAACTCATCGTTCAGAGCCGACTGACTCCCCATGATCTGACCGATATTTCTAAAGCCCCATTCGAGACGGGTCACTTGACCTCGGAAACCATGGGCGCCGGCATCATCACCCAAACCTTGAATGTTGACCCTGACCCGCCCCAAAGCACTGAAGTCAAGGACATCCTGCCCTTCACCACCGTTAATGAATCGAACCCGCGACGATGCTGTCGTAAAGACGAACCGGTCAAGTTTATCGCCGCCAATCAAGTCTTCTACTTGTGAAAACTGGATATTCGAGACGCTGACGCTACCCTGCATGGCACTCGTAATCGTGTAAGTGCGAGACAAATCGGGGCCCATGATCGAATCCGTGCCGCCTCGACCGTTGATGGTTATGTTCAAGGCCCCTGGAGCCAAGATAAACCGGTCGTCTGCGGTCCCGCCATAGATTTCTTCCATTCTCACAAAGTGCACGTTGGAGGTTGCCAACCGACCTTGCCGCAACCCGGTCAATTGCCAAGTCCGATCCAAATTGGGCCCGACGATGCGGTCGACACCCGCTCCCCCGTCAACTTCGATCCCCAAGACACCGACTCCGACGTTAAAGACATCGCTTTGGGAACCACCGATCACTTTTTGAATTTGGTTAAACGTCACATTGGAAGTCCTCAAGAGACCAGCAGAACCGTTGGTCAAATCCCAAGTACGGTCCAGATTCGGTCCAAAAATAGAATTGCTCCCTCCGCCTCCATCCACAGACATGTTGATCGCCCCCGCCTCAACGCGAAAAACGTCACCGGCGTTTCCGCCAAAGATGGAGTTGATACGCAAGAAATCAATCGCCGATTGGGGAGATCTGCCAGAACGATTCCCGTCTAAAATCCATGTTCGATCTTGATTTGGTCCATGAACGGAGTTTGCTCCGCCTCCACCGTCAATCGTCATCCCAATCGCTACGCCACCGAGAACAAAAGTGTCAGCGATGGAACCGCCCAAAATTTCCTCGATGCCCACGAAGTTGATATCGGAGGTTGCCAAGTGCCCATGTCGCAACCCGGTTAATTGCCAAGTCCGATCCAAATTGGGCCCGACGATACGGTCGACACCCGCTCCCCCGTCAACTTCGATCCCCACGACACCGACTCCGACGTTAAAGACATCGCGTTGAGAACCACCGATCACTTCTTGAATTCGTTCAAACGTCACGTTCGACGTCCTCAATTGCCCAGTATAGTCACTAGTCAAATCCCAAGTGCGATCAAGATTCGGTCCAAAAATAGAATTGCTCCCTCCGCCTCCATCCAAAGACATGTTGATCGCCCCCGATTCTACGCGAAAAGTGTCATCCTCCGAGCCGCCAATCAGTCGGTCAAAGCTGTTAAAGCTCAATTCGTTGTTTAACAACCCGGCTCGACTTTCAGTGAGACTCCAGGTACTTACCGTCCATGGCCCGAAAACACTGTTTACTCCCGACCCGCCATTCGCGGAAACAACCCCCTGATTGGCATCGAAGTCATCTCTTATACTGAGAAAATCATTACCAGCTCCCATTAAGACATTAAAGGCTGTAAGACCGGTAGCTCTTACCTGACCTAGATTCACAGAATCCGATTCGCCTATGACATTGTCCCCAAATCCAACATCCAGATTAAATGTTGCAATATTGGTAAAACGGAATGGAATCATAAATCCCGAACCAACCAAACCACTTATCTCCACATGTCCAGGTGTTGGCGTATTGACATAAACCGTATCCCGTCCAGCTGGCGTCCGGAAAAGCGTAGACTGCACATTTTCCAATCGGACCATTCCAGCGGTATCGAAGTTGCTCACGCTGATCGTTCTGCCATTGATTCGCAACTCACCGCGAAGATCCTGCACTAAATCTAGACCGATGCCTCCAGTGTTGCCAGGAGTGTATGTAGCAGTCGCAACACCTTTGCCCCGTACAATTAATTCATCACTTCCACGCATACCTTCAACTTGAATATCAACACCTAAATCTGCGTCAACAATGATTCGATCGTTTCCACCGCCCGCGTAGATTAAAATGGTGTTCGTCAACGGAATTGTGTAAGAATAGACACTTGTTGTCTGCCCAGGCACTGTGATTGCATTGACATAGTTCACATCCGCGAACGCCTGAACGGTTACGTTTGCAAAGTTACCGTTCTTGGTTAGTGTGATAATGTCATGTGCCCCTGTCCCCGATACGAATGCGAAATTCGGATTTGCGCCAACATTCGGGTCATTTCTCAGTTGATCAAAAATCGTATTATTGCTATTCTGCGATGCCAAATCATTGTAATTAACAGGAGAAACAAAAACAGAATTGGAGAGTTCTGGAGAATTATCTTCACCTCGAATCATCGGATAACGAGTGAACATGAATGAGGGATCTTTAGTCACGTAAGACATAACCTCGGCTTCATGAAAAAGAGTTGTTGCAGGATTGTTTGAAAAGTTAGTTATGGCATGGTCAACTCCGAACAAGTGTCCACCTTCATGTACAATAGTCTGGGCAACATGTACGCGATTGGTATTTAGGCCGTCCCTTTGAGTAAAAGTGAATGCGACGTCATTTCGCAAGTTCGCGCCGGACACAACGTCACTACTGGGAGCAACACCACCCAATCTTGTTACTCCATCGTACACAAACTCACTTGCCAATCCCGGCGCTACAATTGCTGGCGTCACGAACACATAGCCATCGCGTGAAGCAGGATTTCCGCTTCGAAGCATTGTGACGACATCGCTTAAATTAGACTCCCTGGCACCAGCCACTACACGTCCGTCAGAAAGTGTTTGTGGTTCAGCAGTGAGTTCAACAACGTTAACATCTAACGGCAAAAAAGCCCGACGTGTCAAATTCATTATGTAAGCCCGATCTGCTTCAAAAATCGGAGCCGACAGTAGACGCAAAGGATTAGCGGGAGAGTAATTTTCACTGGAGTCTGTCAAGGCCGTAGCTGGACCCCATATTTGATCATTTGGATTTACAGCTCCAGCGATCAAATTGAAAGCACCTGTTGTCGTATTTAACGCCCCTCCCGGAAAATTGTCGCCGAAATCCACGAAGAGAAATGCCGCGAGCAGGCTCCTATCTTCAAGCAACGTGTATTCTACTTGACTGTTTTTTCGATAGTTAACTCGAATATTATGACGTTTCATTTTTTAGACTCCTGTGAATCTTGGAAGCTAGCGGAAATTACAGGCACGGTTTAAATTAACCGCCTGAAGCGCGATTGTCCCGGAAAGTTGGCGGAAAATTGACGGAAAGATCCGTGTGCGGACGAGTCGTCGACGAGAACAAATAGCCCGTCGTGCAGCAATTGACCGCACTTTCGGGTTATATTTTCACGAAAGGTAGACTCAAAGTTCGACGCAACCCTGCCACGCTTCACACACTCGACAAAGGCTGAGCGTCTCTTCTACTCGTCCACTTGTTTGCCAGATGGAACTTGATTGCTGAATTCCCAGATTTCAACGATTCGCTCGTCGGAAAGTCGAAATGATGTGATTCCCGACACCAACTTCCATTTGAAATCCCGCAGATGCTCGCGATGAGTTTCTCCCGCGAGTCGTTGCGACTGCCACTGCACCATCGTCCAATCTTCGCCGGAACATATTTGCAGCAACTCCCAACAGATCTCAACGTGCTCTTCCAACAATTTGTTAAGGTGGCCAACCAATGATTTTCTGCCCGCTCCCTGTTCGCCGTTCAGACAAAACGTGACATCGTCGACAGCCAAGTAATTGACGATCTCAACAGAACGCTTATGAAAGATTTGATCGAACCAAAACGATACCAAATCTACAGATCGATGAAGATTTGGGGACTCTTCGGTCGTGGCCTCTGAATCACCGGCGACGATTTCAGTGAATCCTACTTCTAGGCCCGACAACACAAAAAACTCATGCAACGTCTTGAGGGTACGATAGTCAACTCGCTGACCATTCTCTGCCCGTCGAATCACACGATCCGAGTAATCGATCTGAGCGGCCAAATCTTCTTGGGTCAGTCCCAGACAGGCGCGAAGACGTTTCAATTCTGGACCATTTGCATGAACTGACCGTTTCGATGTTGCTCTTTCCTCGTTCACGAATATTTGTCCTAATCAATCTGACTCCCTGATACCCATCTGTCGATGGTTCGTCTTCAATACCTTTCCGCAGTCTCTTGTTCCTGATAGTTCTCGATCCCCACCCCTCCCCCTCATGTCGAGGCTGCGTGACGGTGAACGCGCAATGAATTACTAACACCATAATCACCGTTTGCGGCATTCATCCGACATGAAAACCTTTTTGGGAGGGATTGTTTTCGAACCTCTCCAGCCTCTTAATGCCCCCTCACTCCTGTAATGGCAAAAAGAATAGCGAAAAATGGCAAAAAATTACCCTTTTCGAAAAATTTTCAAAAATCGTTATTCGCGCTCCATTTTCGGAATCGACTTTTGAAAGACTTCCCCCCGCAATTGGGAATGCACTCTTTTGGCAAAATCAGTTCTGGTCCCCCAAATGGGGACAACATCGTCTTCCCGAAATTCGTGAAATTTTCACTAGCCTCCACCCGCCTTTGTTGCCATTAACAATCAACGATCAACACAACGTAGTTGTTGATCACTAAAAAAGGTCAGAGTCTTCGCTCAAACCGATTCGTTTCAGCCAAGTCTCCCCACACAATTAAAAGGTGATGAAATGAAAAAATTTTGTATTTTAGTTGCGATTGGTGTTCTCGGTACTTGGGCGACAACTGAGAACGCTCAGGCGCAAATTAAAATTCGCTCGGGAACGGGAATCGGCACGGCGATAAAGGGGGCGTTTTCGAAGGGACA
The DNA here is from genome assembly GCA_019636375.1 of Pirellulaceae bacterium. Lineage (GTDB taxonomy): Bacteria > Planctomycetota > Planctomycetia > Pirellulales > Pirellulaceae > BJ22. Next base: position 1,070,250 of record JAHBXS010000002.1, read on the forward strand.
ATTGACTCCAGTGCCAGAATCCAAACAAGTAACTTTTGCGAATCGTGGAACGCAATCAGTTAGTTTCGCCGTCGCTGACAGTCGCGGAAAAATATCTGGCTGGTACAATGTTGCCGGTGGTCAAGAAATCCAATTACAATTTCCGCTAGGAGAAATCTATTTGCATGTTCAAGCCAATGGGCAACCCCGCACAATGCAAAACCCAATGCTTGTCCTGCCGCTTCATCCACGCAATGGTTTTACGTTGCAACACGAGGGCGACAACATTTTCAAAGTTTCAGACGGCGGTGTTGATCGCGGAAAGCTACACGCTAATTCCCTCGCTCAATTAGGTTTTGCGTGGCACACATTCTATCGGTTTGACTCGCAATTTATCCGACTCGACTAGAAAACGGTCGGCAGCAACACAAATATCTTCTAAGACGCCGATCCCTGGCGTCTTTTTTTGTTTGTCAACTTATAGTTCAAATTGCCAATGGAACTACATCGGATTCGCCAACAACTCTGATTTCAAGTTCATGGATCTCAAAGGCGTTGGATGTGACTTCTCGGACTGCTGCGTTGACGATTTTGACCGCGATGAAACGGCAACTTCGGGCAACACATCCTCGCAAAATTTGTCTTTGGAGAAAATTTTCTGTGCCTGGGCGACTAGTTTTACCATCTAGTTGATAGTCGAAAACCATGACAGACTCGAATCACGAAAACAAAATTTCCACGAGGTGTAAAATGTTTAGCAAGAAACTCTTTTTGTCATTTTTTGTCGGCATTTCCATACTGATGATTCATCAAAACGTCATTGCCCAGCATGGACAACCATTCGCCGACGCTATTTCGAGGGCAAGTCGAGCGAACTCTCACGAGTTATTCTGTGACACGCTGACAAAGGTTGGTCCAACGGCTAGAATCGGGGCTGTTGGCATGGGTTTTACTCCATTACGAAGTTTGCGAGCTCGCGGTTGGTTTGGCGGACAGGGCCTTCATTTAATGGAACTTCTTGAAGGCAGCCCGCTGCTCAATATCACTGATGATGACGGACGGAGGATTCAATTGCAACCTGGGGATATCATCGAGTCCATTAACGGCAATCGAATTTTTTCACCATCGAGTTACCAAAACGCTCTGCAATCGAGCCCCGATTCAAACACGATTCTTTTGACCGTGATCAAAATACACAGTGGCAACATTCTGAAACTTCCGGTTCAAGTCGGACGAGGAGGTTTCCAAAGAGGTTGCGTTTTAGCGAGATAAAGATTGGCGAGCAGAAGAAGCGTTCATCTCGCACCCTTCCCTCCGCAGAAAACCTGACCGGAACGTAAGAGATTGTAACATTTATGGAAAGTACATTCTTGAAATTGCTAGGGCCAAAGTGATTAATCGCCCGGTAGAGACGAACCGCGATATCTTTGCATCGATAATAGGAGAAGTGCTCTTTCACACAAACCATATGACCGTTACAGAACGAGGTCAATTCAATTCTTGTCTTCATCTGTCTTGGGATACGCCGCTCGAAGTTCGCGGTACTTGACGACTTCATCTGGTTTTTCAAGCTCTTCGTAGAGTTCGATCAGGCGGTCGAGGGCCTCGGGAATACGATTCGCAGCTTGCGGTGGAATCTCTGACTCACGTTGCTTCATACCTTCATAGCCAGAAATGAGCAGTGTTTCGGCTTCAATGAGTAGTTCAGATTTTTCCGATTCGACCTCAACCTCCTTAACAAGTCCCAGCAACGCTCCACCCAGTAGGGACTGGGCATTGAACGTGCTACAGACATCGGGTGATTGCTGCTGGCGAATCGCAAGCCCCTCGCGGAGAAGTTCCGCGGCTTGGCTGTTCAATTTCAGGTGAAGATGTTTACCACCAAGGTTAACTAATAAATTGGCAAGTTCCCGTGAATCTACTGCCAATGTCTTTCGGGCATCTTTCAATTCTTCGTGGGCGAGCTTTGAAAAGGCTTCCGCGCGCTGCCCCCGCCAGTAGGCATCCAGCAGTTGTCCCGGTAGCCATGCCAAAGAAGGTTGTCGCCCGAAAACTGACCAAGCTTCTTCCAGTAAGGGAATTGCTTCCTCAATCCGCCCAGCATCCTTGTAGTTCACTCCCAGATTGGCTTTGGCCTTTAGGGTTTCCAATTGGTCAAACCCCCTCATTCGCTCCGTCAACTCTAATACTTGCTCGAACAACGGTACCGATTCACTCAAGCGATTGGATTTCCAATAGGTGTGTGCCAGGTTATTTATGCTATCAAGTGTATCGGGATGGTTGAGCCCAAGCACGGCTGTCCGCAACTGCACAGTTTGCTCGAACAGCGGCAGGGCCTTTTCCAACTTAGCTGCAGCTTTGTAGCATCTGGCCAAGTTGTTTATGCTGGTCAGTGTATCGGGGTGGTCGGGCCCGAATTTAACTGTCATCAAATCAAGCGTCTGTTCAAGGAGCGGCAGAGCCTTGCTTAGTCGACCAGCGGCTTCGTAGGCACTGGCAAGGTTGTTCATGGTGTGGACCGTGTCAGGGTGGTCAGTGCCGAGCTTGGCTTTCTGAAGTTCCAGCGTCCGCTCGTACAGCGGCAGCGCTTTGTCAAGCCGACCTGCGGCTTGGTAGCCAAAAGCCAGATTGTGCATGCTGGTAAGTGTATTACGGTGGTCGAGCCCGAGTTTGGCTCTTGTCAATTCCAGCGTCTGCTCAAAAATCGGCAACGCCTTGTCGAGCTGACGGGCTGCTTCGAGGCCACTGGCCAAATTGTTCATGCTGATCAGTGTATCAGGATGGTCGATCCCGAGTTTGGCTTTCGTCAGTTCCAGCGTCCTCTCAAGCAGGGGCAACGCCTTGTCGAACTGACCGACTGCCTGATAACTAACTGCCAAATTATTCATGCTGGTGAGTGTATTAGGGTGGTCGAGTCCAAATTTGGTTTTCATCAGCTCTAGCGTCTTCTCGAATATCGGCAGCGCCTTATCGAGCTGACCTGCGGCTTTGTAACCACTGGCCAAATTGTTCATGCTGATCAGTGTATCAGGATGGTCGATCCCGAGTTTGGCTTTCGTCAGTTCCAGCGTCCTCTCAAGCAGGGGCAACGCCTTGTCGAGCTTGCCGGAGGCTTGATAGCCAACCGCAAGATTGCGAATGCTTGAAATTGATTGAGGGTGGTCGGGCCCGAGTTTGGCTTTAAATAGGTCCAGTGACTGCTTAAGCAGGGGCAGCGCCTTGTCGAACTTGCCTGAGGCATGATAGCCAACGGCAAGATTACTCATGCTGGTCAGAGTATCAGGATGGTCGGACCCAAGTTTGGCTTCCCTCAACTCCATCGTCTGCTCAAAAAGGGGCAGTGCCTTGCCTAGCTGACCATTGGTAAAATAGCCAAGTGCGAGATTGTTCATGCTGATGAAAGTATCTAAATGGTCGTGACCCAGATATTCACGACGAAGTTCTAGCGCCCGCTGCAAAAAGGGGAGCCCGATTTCGGCATCCCCGTTTGCTCGATAACTGTTGCCAATCACATTGCAGAGTCGTGATTCGATCTCCGGGGCCAAGTCCTTTCGATGTTTCAGCTTTCCCGCCGCCCGATCCAGCAATTCCCGCAGCGTCGTGTCCTTGCTCAGTTCTCGCGCTGAAGTGTCGTCAAACAGGTTGGCTTGGCTTTCGACACAGGTGAGTGCCAAAAAATCCTGCTCCACGAATTCGGTTACCGCCTCGGCATACTCGCGCTGGCGGATTTCTGCCGCGAGCGACTGTTCCTTGGCGGCAGTTTCCGCTTCGGCCTGGATTTTTGCCAGTTCTGCTACCCGCCGCTGTTGCATTTCGCGATCCCGGGCCGCCGTGGCTTCGTCCAGACGTTTCTCAGCCAGTATCTCCGCACAACGAGCGCGGAACACTGCCAGGCTGGTGCCGATAATTCCGCCGACCAAAGTCAATAGGATTGCCACGCCGGCCGCCACACTTACTCGATTCTTCCGCACAAACTTCCGAAGTCGATAATTCATCGATGGTGGTCTGGCAACAACCGGTTCGCCACTCATATACCGGCGAACATCGGCGGCGAAACCAGAGACCGAGTCGTAGCGGCGGGCGCGGTCCTTTTCCAAGGCCTTCATCACGATCCAGTCCAGGTCGCCAGCCAGGATCGAATTTAAATGTGAACGGTCGGTACGGCGGCGCGATGTGATTTGTGAAACTTGCTCGTCTGTGCTGCTCCCCAAACGACTGCTCGGTTTGACCGGCTCCTTCTCCCGAATCACGTCCAGCAATTTCAACCAAGCCAAGTCTTTCAGCGAACGATCATCCAGCGGCGTACTGCCGGTCAATAGCTCGTACAGAATAATACCCAGCGAATAGATGTCCGTTCGCGTATCGATGTCGAGGGTGTCCAGCCCGGCTTGCTCGGGAGACATGTATTTGAGCGTGCCCAGAACCTGACCAATGCCCGTGAACTGAGATTGATCGGTGAGTCGTTGCGTGCTTTCCGTCGCCTTGGCCAGTCCGAAATCGATCACCTTGGCCACCGGGGGCGAGTCAGGGTCAATTTGCTCGACTAAAATATTCGAAGGTTTCAAGTCGCGGTGAATGATCCCCTTTTGATGAGCGTGCTGAACCCCTTGGCAGACGTCCATAAACAGTTTAAGCCGCTCATTGATTCCCAGGCAATGCTCATCGCAATAGGCGATCAACGTTTTTCCTCGAACCAACTCCATGGCAAACCACGGCTGGCCCTCAGGGGTCGTGCCCGCATTGAGAATTCGAGCGATATTAGGATGGTTCATCAAAGCCAAGGATTGTCGCTCGATTTCAAACCGAGCCATGACCTCTTTCGAACCAAAACCCTTTTTGATCAACTTCAGTGCGACTTGCAACTTGACAGGGTGAGTTTGCTCGGCGATCCAAACTTCGCCCATGCCACCTTCTCCCAGCTTTTCCAGTAGTTGGTAGTCACCAAAGGTCGCTGGCACTGCATTGGCCTTTACAGCCTCGGTTTGAGGCCGTAAATGCTGATGTGCGAATCGTTGGAACTCGCCCGCGAGGAGATTGTGGTGATGTTGCTGTTGAGAAAGCGAATCGGCAGCAGATTCTTCTAGGGCGCATTTGGCAATCGATTCGCCAAAATCGCCTAATCCTCGATAGTCCGCAGCCGATACGTTTTCACCCGTCTTGATTCGATACTCGATATCCAGCGGGATAAGTAGTTCGGCCAGCCTAACCTCATGATCAGGACCAACCTGTTTTAGGAACTCCAGTAAATCAGGTCGCGTTCCCTCAATCCATCCGGCCTCAAAACCATCGGCCAATCGATCTAGCTCAAATTCATAATCTGTCATCATTCAATCTCCTCGAACGACATCGGAATTCCATTTCGTTATTAAAACATCTTAAGGTCTGATACAGGTCGTCTGATTCGACGCGGAACCAGTCATTTAACTGGGCGCCGGAACTTTGTGAAGCTATTTTTCGTTTCCAAAGCTCTCAGTTGGAATCGTTGGATCAAAATCCAAATGCTGCACAAGAAACGCCCACATGTCGGCAGCTTTGTCGATCAATTTTGACGTGGGACTTGCGGCTCCATGTCCGGCACTAGTTTCGATTCGAATCAAAACGGGAGCCTTGCCACCTTGGACAGCCTGCAGTCGAGCGATGTACTTGAAACTATGGCACGGAACAACGCGATCATCCGTATCGGCGGTGGTCGCTAACGTCGCTGGGTATTCCGTTCCCGAAACCAAGTTGTGGTACGGAGAATAGGCATAAGCGGCTCGAAACTCAGCCTCATTGAATTCGGTATCGCCATAGTCGTCCACCCAATACCGACCCGACGTAAACTTGTGAAACCGTAGCATGTCCATCACACCAACTTCTGGCAAACAAGCTCGGAATAATTCGGGCCGCTGGTTCATGCAGGCGGCTACCAATAGTCCACCATTGCTTGAGCCGCTGATGGCAAGTTGATTTGATGAAGTGACCTGGTTGACAATCAGCCACTCTGCCGCCGCAATAAAATCATCAAACACATTTTGTTTTTGAAGTTTCGTACCCGCTTTGTGCCATGCGTCACCATATTCGCCTCCGCCCCGAATGTTTGCCACTGCATAGACTCCACCCATTTCCATCCATTGCAGCCGATCTGGAAAAAAACGTGGTGATTGGACATTTGCAAAACCACCATAACCCCGCAGAATGGTCGGATGCCCCTTCGTCAAATCCAGGTCTTTCCGATAACAAAGGAACATCGGTATTTGCGTTCCGTCCTTACTCGTGTAAAAGACCTGCTTTACCTCAAAGTCGTCTGGAGTAAAGGCAATTTTAGGAGATAGAAACAATTCACTGATCCCAGTCGAAACGTCCAATCGAAATATTTGTGGAGGACGGTTGAAGCTGGCAAAGGAATAAAAGGTCTCCAGATGCTCACGTTGACCTTTGAATCCGGTCGCGGTACCGGCTCCCGGCAGGTTAATTTCTCGAATCAATTCGCCATTTACGCCATACTGCTTAACCAGTGACCGAGCGTCCTTCAGATAAAGAGCTATCAATGTGTTGCCGACCCAATTGACACTCTGTAGAGTTTCTTCGCATTCCGGAACGACATACCTCCAGTTTTCTCGACTCGGTTCATTCAAGCTAATGCTCAGAATACCGCGCTTGGGTGCCTGGAAATCGGAAAGGAACAATAGGTCTGAACCATTGCTGCCGATAAACGTGTACTCATTTTCAAACCCGGTCACCAAGTCAATGAACTCGGCATTTGGTCGATCTAGATTCTTGCACTTTAGTGCATATCGGTTGTCGGTTCCGACCACAATCGTGACCAGCAAGTATCGCCCATCCGAGGTGACTTCAGGCTCCAACAACCAGCTTGGTTCATGGGGAACCTCAAGTACAAGCTGGTCTTCCGATTGCGTATCGGGATTGCCGTTTACTAAGCTGCGAAAGTAAATTTTTTGGTTCAGGTTTGCCCCCTGAAACCTCTCTTCCTCTGGCACTTCAGGAAAACGATTGTAGAAGAAGCCTGTCTCGTCGGGGAGCCAAGCAATCTTGCCGAATTTGACCCAGTTGATTTCCCTTGAGATAATGTTGCCCGTTGTCGTATCGATCACTTGCAGTGTCACCCAATCCGATCCTTTTTCGGATCTTCCGAAAACACAGTATTTTCCTGTTTTTGAAAAATGAAGTCCGCGCAGGGAGACTGTTCCATCTTCAGACCAAGTGTTCGGATCAATCAGAACCTGCGGAATACTATCGAGTCGATCTTGCCGATATAGCACGGACTGATTCTGCAGTCCATCATTTTTCAACAGAAAATATTGCTCGCCGAATTTTTCCGGCGGTACCACCCTTTCGAAATTCCACAGTTGCCGAAGCCGCTCGCGAATTCGGTCACGACCAGCTAGGTTTTCCAAGTAGCGATTGGTGAAACTGGACTGAAGTGTGACCCATTCGGCGACTTCAACCGATTGTCGAACATCTCCCTCCAGCCAACGATAGGGGTCGTCAATCGCCACGCCGAATCGCACTTCAGTAACTTGCTCTGTCCGCGTCGGTGGATATTCCATGACCTGCTGGGCGTAACTGCACGATGCAGCCACGAATAGCATGACGACATAGGGGACTGAAAATTTCATGGCCTGTTTTCCTTTCACTTTTGGTTTGAGGGCTGTCCTGCTCTGTTTCCTTGTGTCTTGGAGCGGAAGCGGAGAGCGGGAACTGAAAATCGGATCTGCTGTTAGCTAATGAATTCCAAATTTGCAATACAGAGGAATGCGAATCGTTACCGCTGATTCAGATAAGTCTGCAATTCTTGAACCTGCCCGTTCTGTTTTAGAACGCGGATCGCAAATTGACCGTTGCGATGATTCGCCACCCGCGCGAGAACATCCAGTACTTGGTCTGGCCGATAGACATTGGTGCCATCAATTTGCATGACAATATCTCCGACGTTCAAACCGATTCTGTGAGCTAGAGAACCGGACGCAACACTGGCCACTCGAACCCCCGAACGAGTCTCTTCCCCATTAATACCCAAGCGGGCATCAAATGATCGAGGATTCGCGGGACTGTTTGAAATTGGATTTAACTGGACGGTGACTCGGATTCGTTGCCGGGATCGAGCTTGCATAACTTCCAAGGTGACATTTCTGCCTGCTCGATCCAGAATGGGCTGATCCAAACTATTGAAATCAAGCCGTACTGCATCGACGCTCAAGATCAGATCATTGACCCTCAAGCCTGCCCTTGATGCTGGCGAATTGGGATAAACTTGGCTTATGGTTCCGCCAGTTTCGCCGGTAGTAAATTGAAGTAAAACCCCCAAAACCATTTCATCTTGAGAACCGCCACCAGCATCATTAAAGAGCTCATTGGGGTCGTCTGGAATTGGGACGCCGTCCGTTTGCACCAAGGCTGGCACATCCCAGCCAGCAGGAGCGCGATCGATGTCGAACGACAAAATCTCGAATAACCGTGAAAATGACTGTTTATCGGGGTCAAAAACCTGGACCGCCCCTCGCAAACTCCGTGGCAAACAGAGTTGTTTCCCGGCAGCTACAAATCGATCTTCGTCAGTCCAATCCCCTGAAATACATTTGTAGAAATTGTACTCCGGTCCGCTGCCAACATGTTCAAACACCTGAATCTCATGCTGATCATCGAGCGAGTATAGATATGGCTGTCCCTTTCCGCTAATGAAGGCAACCTCACGACCATGGAACTTTCCTGTCGCAATACAGTCCATTCCTTGGCTTGAAATCGAATCTGAGTCTTCTAGCTCGACAACAAAATAGTCGGGGCTATTGCTGCGGTAGGGTGTGACAGGTTTATCCGAATTAACTCGAACTTGCTGACCGGATGGCGAGGAGACTGACACTCGGAAATTTCTTCCTTGGATCGGCGCGCGACCGTTATCGACAACAACCTCATCGAATCTTGGAACGTCAATATTTTCCAGAGTTGTCCATTGCCAAGTCTCAATGGTCTCTTCTTGAAAACCTCGATCCCGAGGAATTTTTCTAGTCGTTCTCACTAATTGCTCGAACTGCACGCGAACTCGCAAAGGCCTAGGTGTGTAATTCGCGATAGACAACAGCTTGGTATCAAAAGCCCCGATTTCTTCAGTGTTATGCCACAAGTCTATATTGTCGACACGGGGTACATAGGCACTTTCAAAATCGTGTTGGCTTGAACTAAGCTTCTCCTTTGAAGAAGGAAGTTCACCTCGCACGAGAATTATCGGATCACCTGGATTAAGCAGATCGGTGAATTTTTGCACTAGCCTTGGCGCGTCTGCCCGTCGTGTTACGTTAGAGATGGGTGAACCAGTGGCGACCCACCGAACATTTTCGCGCATCCAATTTCCACGACGAAACTCAGCTGCAATCAATGCCGCGTTTTGGGCAATTAAGCACCCTTGAGAGTGGGTAACAAGCGAAATTTTTTCAGAGCTGTTGACAAACAGATGGGCAAGTTGGCGAGTGGTTTTACTTGGGCTTGGTATCGGGGGAAGGTACAGCTTGTCGAAAGTCGCGGCCAAGAAATCTACGACAACTCCCACGTCCGCCGCAAGCCCATTAGGATTTGAAGATGAACCAAAACGTTCAATTGCGGTGGAATTGAAAATCAAATAAACCGGGCGCTGTAATCGGTTCATCAAAGCGATCGCCTCACTTTTCGCGTTTTCGAAAGTAGTTCCTGCGCCGTTGACAAAGTAGACCGGAGCTCCACTAACTCCAATATCGAAACGATGGATCGTAGGACGCGACAAATAAAGGCCCTTTGCCGCTCGATAGTATTCCGCACGCACTCGGTCGCGGAATCGGACTAGCTCACGCTCGGTCCGTTTGAGAAGCCAACCAACTGATGATGACTTAAAACCTTTCGCTACCTTGCTGCCCCATTTATCAAGCCAAGAAGGAGTGATTTTCTTCAATCTCTTCTTAAACGAACTTCGTAACCCCGCATTCGCGAAATTTATCGGAAGCGCAAGGGCACTGAGAACCGTCGCCGAAACTGCTAGAAATTTACGCCTCAACATTTTGGAATCTCCTCATCCTAAAAATAAGTAGTCTCTCTGATCGGGCATTATGGATATGGCAAAAGGGAGTTAGCGGGGATAGCCGCATCCAAAATTATTGAAAAAAATACTCAAAAAACGGAACTGCTCGCTGAACGCCGGTTTTTGAGAACTTTGGGCAGTTTTTCCCTAAATTTCTAAATTTTGACGTTTTGCAGGCGTTCAACGAGAAGTGTCGAAAAAAAACGACGAATTGTTTTTTCACATCAAATTTCTTTTTTTCACTGTCCTTCGCGTCACTTAAATACCATTTCTCTGGCGGGTAGTGAGTTCGAGCGTTCGAACCGCGACATCCGATCATTCGTGTCAACGCAGTTTCTTAGTACAAGGAAAATTCCATGAAGAATTTATCGCTCTTGATCGTATTTGGCTTTGTTTCGGCAGTCCTAGCCCCAAGTCTATCGCAAGCCCAAGTACGCTTCGTTAACCTTTCATCGTCTGATGCCTATATCGCTCAAGCCAAATATACGGATGGGTACGGAAGCTCAAGGCCTGGCAACACCAGCTCCCTTGGCTGGTACGTTGGAGATCATTGGACCTACAGCGGATGGTATGCCGTAAAGCCAGGGACATCCATTGATTTGCCCCAAGGGTTTTACTACGTCGAGCTAAATGGAGAAAGGATTAATTTCAACAATCGCCAGAGTGTTGCCGGACTGGTCAAGAATCCTGGCTTCTCGGTAAAAGTTGACTACAACAATTCTTTTCAGAAAAACCTCGAACTGGAACAAAAAAATGGGTATCGCCAAGCCAGTTTTCTCGAATTTCATGCTGGAATCTACACCATCAGTGTTGGATCGCCTGCCTATGAGCTCGTATCCGAGACCTTCAACTTTCATCTACCGGCGAGCAAAAGTCGACAAACACAGACGTTTCAAACTCGTCAACCGATTGCTTGGATAGATTTACAGCCCAATACCCGATCTGAAGTTTCAAACTTCCGATCGCAAATCAACGGACAGCAATTCAGTCTGTCAGCAGACGTTGCGGTGGGCTATTACACTGGAGGAGAAGATGGTCGGTATACAAATGACGGCACATTTTGGGGTAAAGTCACGGCCTATTCACTCATAAAGCTGCCCCCACGCCATGTTAAAGTCGTCGATACCCCTATTCCAAAACCCCCAAAGTAAGCTTGATGTCGCACCGGCGAAAAAATCGGCTTTGAACATTGCACAGGAATAGACCGAGGAACAGGCCTCCTGCTAAACTATCGTCTCCTCTCGAAGGTTTTGTCTTGATGAAACGATACGACCGTTATCAATCAAACCTGTACCTAGCCAAAAACTTGTGAAAGCCGCCCAAAGTTGTCTCGGACTTCGGACGGCTTTCGTATTTGGTTCCTAATTTGAATGAAACAGCTTTCGCGATTTACTTTGCACCGAGACTTGTTAACGACCGTTTATTAACTTGAACCGGCAATCTAACCAATGATGGCTTACGAGTTTTGGGGTCGCGGTTATCCTTTTTGAGCCTTTTTCGCCATCTCCCAATTGGGGACAACCAACCAGTTCAAGGAAGCCGAAAATGAACATCCGCAACACAACAACTGAAACCCATGCGAACTTGACTTGCGACCGTCGAATCGAGCTAGAACCAGGGCACGATCTCAATGCGTTTGAGACGTGGCTTGAGCAGCAACTGTTGGAACTTGAGGAACGATTCGCCGCTGACGTCACCCCAGACTCACTCCGCCGCTCACTGCGCCAAGGCCGGTAAAAATCGGGCATACCGACAAAATTTCTCACCTTGGTCACATAAACCTGACCACGCCAATCTTTCGCTCGAAATCTCGTCTAGCTCCAGCCTGATGCCCACCTTTGGATCGCCAAGGGTCATTCCTATTGCCAAAAAAAGAACCCAATACGTCGCCTGATTTGTTGACCTCTGCGGCACCGACTTCCTTTTGCAGTTGCTGCGTTGAATTTACAAATATCGACTCTTGACGGAAATTTGCTAGCCTTCCACGATTCTTACCGCCATTTTCTTATTAGTGCTCAGCATTTGAGCGAATCACAAACTTATTGAGCGAATCACAAAACTCATAGTCAGGAGAAGAACCATGAAAAAAATGATGTGTTGGATGGCAGTCACTGCGGCGGTGATGGGAGCGATGATGATCGATACTTCAACGGCACGGGCCGACTTTTGGAGCAAATTGCGTGATAAAGTCATTCCAAAGCCGAGATTGCCAGACTTGCCCCCGATGCAAACGGTCAAGTTTCGCAACCTTACCCCGAACAAGGTAAGCTATGTCATCGCCCACGGAAACACCGTCATCGGATGGTATCACTTGAATGGTGGCGAGGAACGAGAACTAACCCTTAGTAAGGGAGATTATTACCTGCATGCCGTCGATGGGGCTGGGCAGCTTATTCGTTTTCCTCGTCCAACCAGCAGCATTCCATTGCACCAAGGGAAATTCAATTTGGTTTATCAGCCCGATGGCACCTTTCGAGCGAACGTGGATGACCAACAACGGGGAACATACGCCCGGCAGTTTCTCAGTCAACTGGGATTCCATGAAAAAACATTTTTTGAATTTCCCGAGAACGGGAACATCAATTTCACTCACTCCGCACCGTCCCCTCCGCCTATTCCACCAATAGCACTGGGACGGCCTACCTTCGAGATGCAACTCCCGAACGCGGCAGGCAAAACAACGGTTCAGCACCAACCAAATGGAACTTGGGAAGTGAAAGAACGGGATGTGCAAATGACTTTTCGCGAGGTGTTCAATGCCAATGGCGTATTGCGACTGTCCCTGCAATTGAATGGACAAACGGCATTGATCGAAATCCGTGGCAACCAGCTCTACGCTGCGACGGGAAACAGCGAGTGGGTATTCGCCGGGACGGGAATATGGCGCAATCTGTAAACTTTTCCGGCGAGTGCTCGCCAACACCCGCATCAGGCGAGCTAACGACCCAGCCGAAGACTTTTAGCCTTCGGCTGGGTCGTGCCGCTTTTACACTTCGGCAATCGAACGATTGCCAAATGCCTAGATTCCGAACCAGACTGTCCCTAGCATTCCTGGCAACAGGGCAATCAAGACCGTTGATCCTGAGACAATGATTCCATAGTTCTTTCCTGCATACTTTCACATACGGTCGTTGACCGACGTAAGGCTTGAGAAGCCAGGCTCGCTTCGCCGTTAGCCAATTGGTTAAGTTAAAAAAGCAAGGACAAACTTGTTGAAGAAATTCTTGCAGCTCCAATCGGCGATTTTTTTGCGAAGCAGCCTCAAACTCATCTGTCAACCAGTCAAGAGTCATTTCGCCGCGGTTCACTGCCGCTCCTCTAGTTTCTGCTTGTCTCCGGCATGACCCCCAACGTCTCGCGGATACTCCTCGCGAAGGCTGCGGTACTTTTCAGCTTCCTCGGGATTTTCCAATATCCTGTAAAGTTGAATCAGTCGGCCGAGGGCTCCTGGAATACGGTTAACAGCCCGTTGAACAAAGGCGGTTTTTGAAAATCCAATTCACGAGGAGTTGGCAGGGGAAAATGTTTTTCGCAGGTCTAGTTTTCATGCCATAAGACATCAGCGGACGTCTCATGGTCGGAAATAGCCTTTCTATAAGCCATAAGGCCACGAAAATGGCGAGCGCGCCCGCCAACTTCATCCCTTGAAGGCTTTTGGCCGTCCCGATTCCAAATAACTGACGTAAGATCACCCCCAGATTGTAGGCAGCTGTCAAAATGAAGTACCGTTTTTGGTTCTTCTCAAGACCTCGCAGTCGGGTTCGCCTGCCGCCACCGGTCTCCAGCGTATGGGCGAAGGTACGTTCGACCTTCTCGCTGCGAGCACGCTGGAGCTTTCGACCCTTGAGTCCCTTGGTTCGCTTGCGATTGTTGAGTATGGCTCGGCGTTCTTCCTCAGTTCGATCTCGTAAATTGCGACGGCGTCCCTTCGGCTGTTGCGGCTCGGGGATATACGTCTTGTAATCGGTGTGCTCCGCCAGCGCCGTTAATGTCTGCGTCGAATGATAGCCCTTATCAGCAGTGACCTCTTTAATTGCTTCGCTCAAACCCGCGTTTTCCAAATGAAGTTGGGCCGCGTGAAGGCTGTCTTCGATCGTCGCCACGTCCGCTGTGGTTGCTGGTTTGATTTGAGCGCCGACGATCAAGTTCGACTCGGTGTCGACCACATTTTCTGCCTTATAAGCGAAATGCGTCGTGCCGTCCTTCATCTTGGTGATTTCGGCATTGGGGTCGACCGAACTGTGCCAGTCTTCGTTGGAAACTTTCTTACCCTCTCGCTTCTTATCAAAGCGTCGCAACTCCTCTTCCGTCGGCCGAGCGTCGGGGCCGACCACACCTTCGGCTCGCATCAATCCAATCACGTAGTCCCGCCAGTCTTCACCCGTCTCTCGCCGCACGATGCTTTTCATCGCAGCGTCCGCTTCCAGGGTCGTCGAATCAATGGCGACTGTTTTGCCTCGAATCAATTTCTTGCTGACGGCAACTCGTAAAACCCACTCGAATACTTTTTCGTGAACACTCTGAGGCAAACGCTCGCGGATGTGGGTCATCGACGAGTGATCGGGGGTCGATTCAGTCAAAATGATTCCTAAGAACTGGCGGAGGGAAAGGCTGTCTGCACACCGCCAGGGGATGCCTCGTTGAGTCTGAATGCCTTCGAAGTAGCCGACGAGCAGCATGCGGAAGTAAACGCCGGGCGGGATGCCGGGGCGTCCGCGACCTGGGCTATAATAAGGAGCGCTCAAATCCTCAATCCAGCGATCAAAGCCTTCGTCAGCGAGAAGTTGATTAAGTTTGGTGTAGAAAACGTGGCCGTCAGAAGTGGGAAGCGTGTCCGTTGTGACAAATAGTTCTGATTGCCGGGATTGTTTTTGACGTTCAAGGGCAATGCCGATTTATCCTTCATGCTGAATGACTGCCTTGGGGATTAGGATAGCGCATTTGGGGACTTTTTCAACTGGCTGTTAGGGCTTTCATCACGATCCAATCGAGATCACCAAGCAAAACGCGTTTCAGTCGTACACTGTCGGTTTGACGCTTGCCCGTGATCGTCGAAACTTGCTCATCCGTGCTACTAGATAGCTTTCTGCTCGGTTTGACTCGTTCCTTCTCGCGAATGAACTCCAGCACGGCGTGCTGGGCCTGCCCCCTGATCGAGGAATCGTCCAGCGGTGTGCTGCCGGTTAGTAGTTCATACAAAATCACGCCTAAAGCATTGATATCGGCTCGTGTGTCGATGTCAAGATTTTCCAAACCTGCTTGCTCGGGCGACATGTATTTGAGTGTCCCCAGTAACTGACCGAGGGCCGTGACGTCAGGATCGTCTGTCAACCGCTCAGCCGATTCCATCGCCTTGGCCAATCCAAAATCGATCACTTTGGGGACGGGCCTGCCATCGATTTCGCCAACGATAATATTACCGGGTTTCAAATCACGATGGACGATCCCTTTTTGGTGGGCATGCTGAACGCCCGCACAAATGTCGATGAACAGTTCCAGGCGTTGGTTTATCGTCAGCCGATGTTCATCACAGAATTTCGTCAACGGTGCCCCCACGACAAGTTCCATGACATAGAAAGGCTGGGCGTCTTCTGTCACTCCGGCATCGAGAATTTTGGCGATGTTGGGGTGATCCATGAGAGCCAAAGCCTGTCGCTCTGCCTCGAATCGAGCGATATACTGCCGCGCGTTTTTACCGGCCTGTATCAGCTTGATCGCCACCCGTCGCTTGACCGGTTCGTACTGTTCGGCCATCCAGACCTCGCCCATTCCTCCAGCGCCCAATCGTTGGACCAAGCGGTAGGGGCCGACTTGCTGGTTTTTTATTGGGTCGGTATTTGTTCTGCCCTTTTGTTCCCGGCCATCACCCGCGAATGCGGCTAACTTGTCTGAGATATTGGAGCCGGTCCCCTCGGAACGATTTCGCAGCACGCTCTCGGCAAGAATCACAAATACTGAGCCCAACTCCTGCCACAGCCCCGATTCGATGGTTTCCCCGGCACGAAGTCGGTACTCAATGTCTATCGGAATTAGGAGTCGAGCTAGAGCCTGCTTTGACGCTGGTTCAACTTGGTTCAAATACCGCATCATTTCCGGCCGCTCGCCGCTTTGCCAAGCAACCTCAAACTCATCTGCTAAACGGTCGATAATCAGTTCGTCGTGGCTCATTGTTTTTCCTCGCGGTTCTGTTTGTCTTCGGCATCATCGTCTCCCGTATCCTTGGCGTACTCCGCCCGAAGTTTGCGGTACTTTTCAGTTTCCTCGGGAACTTTCATTATCGCGTACAGTTCAATTAGTCGGTCGAGCGATTCTGGAATACGGTTAGCCGCCTGCGGAGGAACCGTCGATTCACGTTCTTTCATCCCCTCGTAGCCAGACACCAACAGCGGCTCGGCTTCGTCCAGCAGGCGGGAGCGGTCATTCGTATTCTCGGTCGTTTTAGCAAGACCTAGCAACCCTCCTCCCAGTAACGAGCGGGCATTGAAGGTGTTCCAAGCGTCGGGAGCTTTTGCGTCACGAATTCTCACAGCTTCTCTCAACAAATCGACGGCCTCTTGAATAGATGCCAGTTCCAAGTACTGATCTGCGGTACTCACCAAGGCTGCTGCCAACTCTAAGGACTCTTCCTGATGCTCGGCGCGAGCACTCTTCACAGTCTCCTGTAACAGGATCAGGCACTCATCCCGTCGGTTGGCTTTGAGGTAGGCATCGGCCAACGCGTTGCGAATCCAGGTATACCTGGACTTCCCGCCGCTTGATTCATACGCCTCCTCAAGCAGCGGAGTCGCCTCCTCGACTCGTCCCGCGTCCTTGTAGTTCACTCCCAGGTTGGCGATGGTCATCGGATCGATTTGCTCTCTACCGAACGTGGTTTCGTTCCACTGCAGTATCTGCTCAAAAAGTGGAATTGAGCGGTGGAGTTGTCGGGCTTTCCAGTATTCTACACCTAGAGTTCCCATGGCGTCGATTGTTAAAGCATGGTCGGGGCCAAGGTGGACTTTCCGCAATTCCAGTGTCTGTTCATACAGCGTTATAGCTTTATCAAGTTGTCCGGCATCGCGAAAGCCGGTTGCAAGATCATACATGCTGTCAATCGTATCGCGGTGGTTGGGGCCAAGTTTGGCAGTCAACAACTCAAGCTTTTCCCCCAACAACGGCAGGGCCTTGTTCGGCTTATCGGTATCGCGATAGCTACGGACAATTTGATTCATGCTCTCAATAGTATCTTCGTGGCTGGGGCCGAGTTTGGATCTCAGCGACTCCAGTTTTTGCTCTAACAGCGGCAAAGTCTTTTCAAATTGTTTGGCATGACGATAGCGATCAACCAGACAATCCAGGGTTCTTAAGGTGTCAGGATGGTCTGGCCCTAGATTGGCTTTTCTCAATTCGAACGTTTGTTCCAGCAGCGGCAACACCACCTCCAATTGCCCCACAACCTGATACATCCCGGCCAGATCATGCATGCTGGCGAGTGTTTCGGCATTATCGGGGCCGAGCTTGTTTCGCCTTAGTTCCAGTACCTGTTCAGCCACTGGCAATGCCTCTTTCGCGAAACTCAAACACTCTTCGTCGTTACTGAACATTTCGTGTTTCATTGCCTCGACTAATTGAGCGACGAAATCCCCCGCTTCGCCATGATTGCCAAGCTCAAAATGGCTCATCGCAATCACGGCGAGGTCGACGGGGTGAGGGCAGGGATAGCCCTCTTCGTCGGGACTCAATTCGACCGATCGACCACTGGCCTCGATCGCCGCTTGCCAGTTTCCGAGCCGATATTCCGCAACACCCAGTGTGTTCACGTAAATTCCAAAGGGACACAACTCGACCAGAGTCCCAAATTCGGCCAGCTTCTCCGGATCGAGTGGATCGGATGACTCATTGTTGAACACCTGCGTCCAAATTTGTTGATTCAGTTGTTGAATGGTTTTACGCTGAGCATCCGTCAACTTTGGCACATTGACACCCGAATCTGCCCGGACGCTTCCGTCAAAAAGCATGTCAACTTCCTGCGCAAAGCTCAAACAATCTTCATCCTCCCTGAACCGTCTCATTTTCATCGCTTTCTCAAAATGCTGGCGATACTTTTGAGCCTGCTCCGTGTTTCCAAGCTTGAAGTGGCTCATCGCGGTCACGGCAAGTTCAATAGGATGAACCATGTATAAAGTGAAATACTCAGAATAGGCCCCTATTTCAGAAGACTCTGAAAGTTTTAAGAATTGGGCAGCGATCGCAGCTTCAAAGTTCTCTAACCGATACTCGGCAACATTGATTGTTGGGTGCACATCGCTGGTACGAGTTCCACCACCTTCTAAAACCGTCCGCAACTTTTCGATCGGTTCCCGATTTAGCGTTGCCGGCGAAAATGGGGCTTTGACGTTGGGCCAAATTTTCTCCACAAGAACCCGTCGGTCAGAAAATCTTTGATTCCGATCCAACTCGTCGAACTCGGCTTTGGAGAGGGGAACACTCCGTGGGATAGAGATTATTCTCTGTACGATCGGAGGTAGACATTTCGAATCATCGGTAATGTCTCGCTGCCAATGTCGATACGCAGCGTAGACCTTATCCCAGTCCTCAACATTGTCGGGGTCTGATGCCAGAATCATGGCCTGATGAAATAACCTTGCGTACCGGTCAATACTCTTCGATGCCAACTCGGACTGTTCCACATGCCAATTGACATTCGACTGGTTACTTCGGGCAATGACAGCCCGCATCGCATTCAATCCCGATGTCCTGTCGAATAGAAACGACTTTTCATCAATCGGCATGAAATTGCCATTACGAATTTCATATCCCTTTGAAGACTGGATGAATTCCCAGTTCCCATCAATGGAGCGCTGATCAGGTTGAATTAGTATGGCACCATCCTGTGGATGAAATGCGACCCAGCCGGGTTTTTCTACGTTACCGCTCCAATACCATGTGGGGATAGCGAACTGACTCTGAGAGCGTCTGGCCAATTCCAAAGCAAAACTTCGTTGAGGTTTATCAAGCCAACTTTCAACAAGCAGTCCCTTGCCATCGTTCCGAAACTCAAGTCTACCAACCGTCCGGATATTCGTTACGAAATGCCCTTGGGGCATTCCTGTACGAAACTCCCATAAGCGAATCATGTTATCCGAGCCGGTGGTCGCGAGTAGCCTCCCGTCTGGTGAAAGGCACAGATGTCTGACCGCACCCAAATGATCCGTTGACCACTTGCGAACCTCCACGCCCGTCGAAATATCCATAACTCGAATGTCCGCGGCTTCCGCGAGTACGATCGTCTGATTGTCAGGTGAAAATCGCATGGTCGCGACACTTGTCACCTCGATTTGATGCAGCGACTCACCGGTCTCGCTGTTTATGAGAAGAATTGGAGAATCCTTGGCAGCCACCGCAATCAGCTGGCTATCCGGCGAGAAACATACTTTAGCGTTCTTGCCTTCCCAAATTCTCCTGTGGCGATCAACGTCCCACACTATGGTATCATTACCATCTCCATCTCTATTGTTATAGAAGAATCCACAAACCAGGGTTCCATCGGGAGAGAATTCCGCGTGTTGAATCCCGTCATAACTCAACTCCGATTCGCTGACTAACTTTCCTAGGTTGATATCCCAAATTTTCAGGCCAAGCGTTTTTGTGTAAAACGCCATTCGCCTTTCATCGGGTGAAAAATGGACAGAGATATACTCCTCAGCTTCAATGGCAAGCTTCAATAACTGCCGGCTAGCTATAATGTCCCAAAGGTAAGATTGGCCTAATGAATGTCCAACCATGTAGTTTCCGGAAGGGGAAAAATCGACACGACTAATTTCCAATCCCTCGCCGAGCGTCGCTACTGACTTGCCGGAGGAAACGTCCCAGATCGTGATGGGGGCATTTACGCCGAAAATGGCGACTCGGAGGCCATCTGGACTGAAACTGATTTTTGGCAAAATCGTTTGACTAATATCTATTTGTGCCAACTCTTCGTCAGATGCGATTCGCCACATCTTCGCAGTACCATTATCGGTGAGGCCGATCAGGTGCTGGTCGTCGGGAGATATCAGCAGCTGCGTAAATACTAGGTCGCTCAGTTCGGTATACTGGCGCAGTTGTTTTCCTGAATCAATATCCCACATTCGAACTGTGCCATCAGAACCGCTGCTGATGACGAAGTCGCCGTAGTTGGACAGGCAGATCGATTTAATCTCTCCGGAATGCCCATTCAATTCCCGCTCGGTCTTGCCCGTTGCCGGATCAGCAATGTGTATCGTTCCGTCGAGATCGTGAAAGACAAGCTTGTTGCGACTTGCCGCAAAATGCGGAACACGATATTGAGGTGAGTCCAGTTTTTGATAGGGCGGTTCTCTGCGACCCTCCCAGTGAATGACAATTCCTTTATTATTGACTGAGACGATCCGATCAGCATCCGGCCACGCCAAATCTGACACGTCGGATTCATGTCCTTGCCACTCCAATAATTCTCGACCGTCTTTTGCATTCCAAAGCTTGAGTTTGCCACTCTTGTCCCCCGTTACGATTCGAGTGCCGTCGGGAGAAAAACAACTACACTTGAATGAAGTTATGTCAGAGGGCAACTGGAAAGACTCGCCCGAATCAAGGTTGATTATTTGCACTAATCCGTCATCAGGAAGGTATTCGTTTGGCTTAATTAATGTGAGTTGTTGCGTAGCTTCGCTGAATGAAAGCTCAATTGATCCGCCAATTGAAATATGGTTCAGGTGACGAGACTTTTTTGACAGGATTTCTCCAGTATCCGCTTTGAGGACGAAAACATCGCGTGGTCCGCAGGCTGCGATCTTTGACCCGTATGAGCAAAAACAAATGTTGTGAGGTATTAGCTTTTCATCTACATAGAATCCGCCAGACTTTTCGCGGAAGAGTTCAGTCTGACGCTGTGTTGACAATACAAACTTGGCAATGACCGATTCATAGCGACCGTTTGGTGAAGCTTCACGGCCAAATCCGGCTCCGGCGAGAGTCGTGTTATCGGGTGAAAAGCAAACCCGGAATCGTTCTGCCGCAAAATCCGCAATGTTCCAGGAAGCGACTTCGGTACCAGAATCCAGATTCCAAACCTTGACGGATTTTTTTTCTTCTGAAACCGTTGCGACCAGTTTGCCGTCTGCCGAACATTCGAAACTTTCAAATCGTTCTGAGTGTGGCTGCCAACGACGGATTTCGTTTCCTGTTTTGTAGTCAAACACTACGATCCACTCGAAATCACCTCGCTCGCTTGAATCGTGTCCAAACCCGCCCACTATTAGCGAAGACTTCGGCAAGAGTTTAAACGTCTTTCCCCAAAAGTGAGTGTTTTCTGATTCCACGAGTCGAGTCTGGGACATCAGACTGTTTGTCGTTATGTTCCAAATCTTGACATTCTTGTCGTTACCTGAAGTGGCGAGTCTTGTGCCGTCCGGTGAAAAGCAGACGTTCGTAATGTCCGACAAGTGCCCCGTAAGCGTCTGCTCAATATCACCTGTTACCAGGTTAGTGATTTGAACGGTCTTTTTGGAGTGGGTTGTCGCCATTCGCATTCCATCTGGAGAGAGGCAAAAATCGTGGACAATACCAGACTTGGATTCGTACTCCCTGATTAAAGTCCCGTCCTTTGCGTTCAATTGAGACACCTTGTCTCCGGATGACGCGTACCAGAATTTTCCATCTGGTGAAAAATGGGCATCGTTATGGGCTGGAATTTCAAGGAGGTTCTTTCCCGTCGCGGTTTCGATGGTGTGCTCGTAACCGCCGATTACGAACTGGGTTCCGTCTGGTGAAAATGAGATGGAGCGGCCGCTAATTTCCGGAACCTCAATCAACTTTTTCCAGGTCTTCGCGTCCCAGATAATGGTTCTTGGCATTTCCGCCTCTCGCTGCGCGTAACTTGGTTCGGAACAGGACACCAAAACAGAGTTGTCGGGCGAAAAGGCCAGAGACTTCGTGTCTCCGGAGACTCCATCCAGTTGCTTGACGACACTCCCTGACTCAACACTCAAAATGGTAATTGCATCGCTGCCGCCTGCGACCAGATGTCTTGAATCACTTGAGAAGACAAGACATCGGCCATAGGATGAGCCGGTCGAATGAATTTGTTCCGAGCCATTCTTCAAATCCCAAACGATGATGGAACCATCGCTATGCGAGATTGCCAGTCGAGATCCGTCAGGAGAGTACACCAAATCGTTGATGGTCGAATTTGGACGGCCCGGCAAAGTCAGTTCTGACCCTTCGAAAAGTCGATTGCACAGCGACCATTCAAAGTTCCGTTCTTCTAACGGCACCTTCGACAGGAATTCCACTGCATCTTTGGTCCTGTTCTGATTCCAGCGGACATTGGCCAATTCAAAACTCTGGCTGGCGATCGCGGCTATCGCTTTCCGTTCTTCGGTCTTAGCTCGATTGGCAGAATCATCGGCTTGAATTCTTGCTTCATCAGCTTTCGTCTTTTCTTTTGAAACCTTCTCTTTCTCTGCCTCGACCTCCGCAGTCTTTTTCATTGCGACCTTTCGCGCATTGTCGGCTTCGCGACGAGCCTTGTCGGCAGAATACCAGAACCCGCTCGAAACAATGATTCCCGCAACAAGAAGTGAAGTGATTGCTGTAAACGAAGCGACCAGTCCTTTGTGGCGGCGGACGTATTTGCGGATGCGATAAGCGGTCGATGGGGGCCGGGCAGTGACGACATCTCCAGCGAGGTAGTTTTCAATATCTGCGGCAAACCCGTTAGCAGTTTCATATCGACGGGTGCGATCCTTCTCCAGGGCTCGCATCACGATCCAGTCGAGTTCGCCCACAAGGATGTTTTTCAACTTGCTGACTTCAATACGACGTTGATCCGAAATGCCGCTGGCCGCTTCCACGGTGGCACTGCTTAGTCGGGCGCTCGGACGCGGTGGCTCCTGCTCGCGGATCGATGCCAGCACCTTGTGAAAGGCCTGCTGCCGCATCGTATCCAGATCGATTGGGGTGCTGCCCGTCAGCAGTTCGTACAGCATGACTCCCAGCGAATAAATATCACTGCGGGTATCGACGTCCAGCTGATTCAGTTCCGCTTGCTCCGGAGACATGTACTGCAACGAGCCCATGACCTGGCCGAATTCGGTGAACATGGTCTTGTCGGTCAGCTTCTGTGTGTGCTGCATCGCTTTGGCCAATCCAAAGTCAATCACTTTGGGAACTGCCTTGCCATCGTAGAGACAGACCAACACGTTCGAGGGCTTGAGGTCACGGTGGATGATCCCCTTCTGATGGGCGTGCTGGACGGCTTTGCAAACCGGGATGAATAGTTCCAGCCGTTCGTTGATCGAAAGTTTATTTTTGTCACAGTAGGTGGTGAAGGGAATTCCCTGTACCAACTCCATCACGAAATAAGGTTCACCTTCTTCGGTGGCACCCACATCGAACACTTTGGCGATGTTCTCGTGGTTCATCATCGCCAGAGCCTGCCGTTCGGCCTCGAAGCGGGTGATGTGCTTCTGATCGACCTTGTCTTTGCGAATCAGCTTCAGTGCCACCTTCCGCCGCACCGGTTTCTCCTGTTCGGCCATCCAGACCTCACCCATCCCCCCCTCGCCCAGTTTCTGCAGCAATTTGTAAGGGCCGATGACTTTAGATTTGATGGCAGTCGGCGGAGCGGATCGCGTCTCGGGTAGATCAATTTGATCACGTTTGTTGGCTGCTTCTGGTTTCGAGCCAGAGTCGAGGGTACCGTCTAGCCCATGCGAATTGAACTCCGATTCCGCCATAGCGCGTTGGCCAATCGATTCACCAAAATCCCCCATCTGCTGATAATCACGAGCCGAAACCCTTTCGCCCGCTTTAATCCGATACTCGACATCTAGTGGAATCAGCAGTTCGGCCAATTGGCTCTTCAAGTCAGGTTCAACCTGTCGCAGAAATGCTGCCAGTTCTGGTCGGCGATTCGTTCGCCAAACCGCTTCAAAGTCATCAGCAATTTGGTCGAGAATTAGGTCGTATTTATTCATATCGGCTTCCTAGTCACTTCGTTAACGGCTGTTGTGCAGGAATTGTTTCCGGATATTCTGCCCGCAGGGAACGATAGTGGCTGACTTGCTCGGACATGCTAAGTGTCTCGTAGAGTTCAATCAACCGGTCGAGGGCTTCGGGGATGCGAGTGGCAAATTCGGGCGGAATGGTTGACTCGCGTTGTTTCATTCCCTCATAGCCCGAGACCAGCAGCGGTTCGGCTTTGGCCAGCAAGCGAGATTTTTCTTCGGCATCACCCGACTCCTTGGCCAGCCCTTGGAGGGCGGCCCCTCGCAGCGAGCGGGCGTTAAAAGTATTCCAGACATCGGGAGCTTGCTGGTCACGGATTTCTGTCGCCTCGCGCAGCAAGTCAGCGGCCTCGGCGTGGAGATTCAGTTTCAGAAAACTGCTGGCGACGGAAACCAGTTTGGCCGCCAGCTCCAGCGAGCCCGCTTTCAGTTGCTCTCTTGCCTGAGCAAGCTCATTCGTCGCTGCTCTTCGCCGCTGCCCCATTTCCTCCACGAACAGTTCCCCGACTTCCCGGAACAGGCCCTGGCACTCTTCGTCATTCCTGAATCGTTCGTGCCTCATTGCCTCGACCAGTTGTTGGCGGAACCTTTCAGCCTCTATTTGGTCACCAAGTTTCAGATGACTCATCGCCAAAATCGCAAGATCTGTGGGATGGGGACCGGGGATCTGGAGTTGTCCGGGAGTCAGCCTTAAACTCCAGAAACAATCTACAATGGCATTGTGATAATTCCCCAAGCGATACTCCGCGATACCAAGTGTGTTGAAGAAAATACCGTTTCTTCGTTCTTCCACCATTTCCCGAAGTCGTTTGATATCACCTGGATCAATGACCAGGGTGGAATTCGGGTTGATCACCTGACTGCGAATACGGTTGTACAGGGAAACGCCCAGATTAGCCCTTGCCCGAAAAGTTTGCTCGACGTGCCTGGAACGTTTCAGTACGGCTTTTTCAATTTCATCAACGGCAAACCGTTCTTTCCAGCCGGTATCGAGCATTTGATTCACGACCAATGGCAATTCGGGCTTGTGTATTTCGCCCAGCGAATGGAGCCATTCAAGACGGGCGGCATCCAGTTCAACCCATCGTTCAGCAACTCCTGGCTCAGCTTTCGCCAACCAGGCGTGATGAAACACGGCGGCAAACCACTCTGCGGCATCCGCAGTC
This sequence comes from Pirellulaceae bacterium, assembly GCA_019636375.1. Classification (GTDB taxonomy): domain Bacteria; phylum Planctomycetota; class Planctomycetia; order Pirellulales; family Pirellulaceae; genus BJ22. Next base: position 1,095,446 of record JAHBXS010000002.1, read on the forward strand.
GCTTTCGCCTGTTCCTGGTGCCAGGCGGGGTCAATCTGTGCCAATCGCTGGCGTCGACCAGATTCCACCGGATCGTTCCTGTATTGCAAATCAACCAGTAAATGATCATCTTTTCTGGCCACCATTAGCCACCGCGCCCTGTCGAATTCCGCATAATGCGATGCTGTGTTGTTTTCGTGTTCATTGAGAATCCCCTCGTTCCTTTCAACATCCCAAACAAATTCCTTGCCGCTGCCAGGATCGACGGCAATGCGAAGTGTGTCGGATTCCCCTGCCACGCCTGTTGGCGACCCGGTGAGCCCAGTGATCGACCAAAACTCCCGGCGGCTCGATGCACTCCATATTCTCAAGGAATCATGACTGGCTGATGCAATCCGAAACCCGGTTGGACAAAATGCCACACAGGTTAGGGCAGTTTGATGTCCGGAAAGTGCCCGGAGTTCATGACCGGTGGCTACATCCCAAATTCGCACGGACATGCTTCCTCCGGCGGTTTGATCGCCTCGGCTGGTGGGACGGTATGATCCATCGCCCGAAATGATTCGTTTGCCATCCGGGCTAAAGGCAACACATGAAACCGTATGCGACGGCAAGGTCCGTGAATACCGGATCTTACCCGAAAGAACATCCCACAATTTCAGTGTCATGTCACCGCTTCCGGATACCAACTGGGTCCCATCGGGGCTAAAGGCCACATTGGCAACGAAGTTCGAGTGTCCCGGAAAGGACTTCAATTCCTTTCCACTCCCTGTGTCCCACAGTTTCACCAAATGGTCCCAGCCTCCTGACGCCACATGCAACCCGTCCGGACTAAAAGCCACCGTTTCCACGTATTCAGAATGGCCATGAAACGATTTTATCTCCCGACCAGTCTCCACTTCCCATAGCCGTAACGACTTGTCAACACTCCCAGAAATCAATGTCGCGCCATCGGGGCTGAACGCGGCACTTGTTACCGAGTCTGAATGCCCGGAAAACGTCCGGATCCCTGTCCCATCAATAACGTTCCACAACTTCAATAGCCCATCAGAACCACCTGAGACAATTTGACTGCCATCTGGGCCAAAAGCCACGCAACTGACTTCTCGCGCGTGTCCCATGAACGAGTGAATTTTCTGCCCGCTTTCCGCGTCCCACAGCGTCAAGACACCAGATTGATTTCCCGATACGACTTGTGCTCCATCAGGACTAAAAGCCAGACATGTCCCTACTGCCTGGCCGTCGTTGAGAGACTTCACATTTGCATCAGAAGCCAGGTTCCATATTCTCAGCGTCATATCCTCGCCACCTGAAACCAGCCGTCTGCCATCTGGGCAAAAGGCAACACATTCCACGGCTCCCCAATGCCCGCTGAACGTCTTCAACCCATCTACATTCGCCGAGTCCCAGAGCTTTATCGTCGAACCAAATCCCGTGACAAAATGTCGGCTGTCCGGGCTAAAGGCAAGGCATTCGACACCCGCGTCCCGCCGCGATGCAACTTTCCACTGTGTTTGACCGTGCGGCACATTCAGCATCGTCAAAGGGCTTGAGGAATCCCAAAATACCATTCGAGTCCCATCGGGACTGAACGCCATTTTGTCAAAATTTGCACTTTCCATTTTGGCGAAGCGTATCCCAATGTCGTACCTGAAGGAGGCTCTCAGTGGAAGCAACGATTCCAACTGGCCGCTGGCAACATTCAGGAACTTCACAGTCGAATGCACGGTTGACCAGGGCTCTTCTGGGTCACGCACTGAACGTTGAGACTGCCTATGGCTTCCACAAAAAGCGACTTGTCGTCCGTCGACGCTAAAGGAAAAGGCGGGCCCAAACCAACCCTCACACTCGAAAAACCAATCCTCAAGGAAAGTCGTGGTGTGCCACGCTCTTGCAATGGTCTTGGCAGAATATGTTCCATGCTCGTCGAATGCGCCTTTTGCACCTGTCGAAATGATGCGATTCCCATCATGGCTGAATGCCGCAAAAATGGTCTCGGCCTCTGGAAACGCAAACGTCTGCAGTTCTTCGCCAACGAGAGAATCCCAGAGCTTCACGGTGCAATCCCAGCTTCCCGAAACAATCTGCTTTCCATCGGGGCTGAATCCGACTGACCTGACGGAGTCGGTATGTCCGGTGAATGTCATTATCTCAGCTCCGCTGATGGCATCCCAAAGCCTAACGGTGTTGTCATCGCTTCCTGAAACAACTCGCATTCCATCGGGACTAAAGGCAGCACATGTAACAGAGCCAGTGTGGCCATACAGGGTCATGTCGCTTCCTCGTATAAGACCATGTTCAAAGTGCCACTCAAAGTTACGATGCCTGGGTGGGATTTTCTGCAACAAATCGTAGGCATCGCGTGCCCTCCCTTCATTCCACCTCGCAACGGCCAGGAAGTAATTCGACCGAGCCAAGGTCGCTTCTGTTTCTTCCAATGCTGTTTCCGCACGCTCTCTTTCAGCAACCGCTGCCTGTTCAGCCATATTTGCCAGGTCATTTGCCAAATTCGCCTCCTGTCGCTCCTTTTCCGCCTCCTGCTCGCGCTGTTCCGCAAGTTGACGTTGTTCATCAGCACGTTTCGCTTCCAACTCAGCCCGTTCCCGTTCTTGCTCGACCTTCTGCTTTTCGACCAATAACTCGGCAGCCTTTTGATCGGCCTGTGAGCGGGCGAATTCGGCGGCTATTGCAAACCAGCCAACTCCCATGATGCCTAATATCAAAAGAGTAGCTATCGACGATAACGCAGCTACCAACCCTCGGTGTCTGCGTACGTACTTTTGAATCCTGTATGCTGTCGATGGCGGACGCGCAGAAACGACATCGCCAGCGAGGTAGTTTTGGATGTCGTTGGCAAAGCCGTTCGCGGTGTCGTAGCGGCGGGTGCGGTCTTTTTCTAAGGCTTTCATCACGATCCAGTCGAGCTCGCCGCGGAGGATGTTTTTTAATCGAGTTGGGTCGATCTGGCGCTGGGCCGAGATGCCGCTGACCGCTTCGTTGGTCGAACTGCTCAGCCGAGCGCTGGGGCGGGGTGGGTCTTGCTCGCGGATCGTGGCCAGGATTTGCAGGATGGCTTGCTGCTTGGCCGTCTCTTTGTCGATCGGGGTGCTGCCAGTGAGGAGTTCGTAGAGCATCACCCCCAGCGAGTAGATGTCGGTGCGGGTGTCGATGTCGAGCTGGTTCATTTCCGCTTGCTCAGGGGACATGTACTGTACCGATCCGACGACCTGACCAAACTCGGTGAACATCGTCTTGTCGGTCAGCTTTTGCGTGTGCTCTAATGCCTTGGCCAAACCGAAATCGATCACTTTGGAAACCGGCTTACCGTCGTATAGGCAGACCAACACATTCGACGGTTTCAAATCGCGGTGGATGATCCCTTTTTGATGCGCGTGCTGGACGGCCTTGCAAACCGGAATAAATAATTCCAAGCGCTCGTTGATCGAAAGTTTGTTTTTATCGCAATAGGTGGTGAAGGGAATTCCTTGCACCAACTCCATCACGAAGTACGGGTGTCCATCATCGGTCGTTCCGGCGTCCAGCACTTTGGCGATATTCTCGTGGTTCATCATCGCCAAGGCTTGCCGCTCGGCCTCGAAGCGACTGATAAACTTTTGATCGACTTTATCGCCCCGGATCAGTTTCAGCGCCACCCGTCGTCGAACCGGTTTTTCCTGCTCGGCCATCCACACCTCACCCATCCCCCCCTCGCCCAGTTTCTGAAGCAATTTGTAGGGGCCGATGACTCGCGATTTGATAGCTGTCGATGGATCGGATCGCGTCTCGGGTAAATCGACTTGATCACGCTTTTTTGCGCCACCGGGTTTCGAGCCGGAGTCGTGGGTGACATCCAACCCAGCCAATGCGAAGTCCGATTCTGTTAGAGCATGCAGAGCAATCGATTCACCAAAATCGCCAACCTGCTGATAATCACGAGCCGAAACCCTTTCGCCCGCTTTAATCCGATACTCGATATCCAATGGAATCAGCAGTTCGGCCAATTGGCTCATCAAGTCAGGTTCAACCTGTCGCAAAAATGTTCGCAGGTCCGGTCGTTGCCCCGCTTGCCAGGCGGCTTCGAAGTCATCCGCTAATCGATCAAGTTCAAAATCAGGGTTTGTCATGTTTTGTCATCCCAACAATACTCGCTCGCAGAAATCGTTTTACTCATTTTACCATTTTATCTTATTCTGATCAGATTCGAACCGCCTGGGCCGAAATTATATTGTCAATCACGAGTTCACGACTCCTACAGAGTCCGGGAATTCGAATTGGGCCGGCTGCGATTTATCAAATGCCGGAAACCAACGCGATGAATGCGAGAACAATCAAAAAAAACCTCGCGAGTTCAAACCTCGCGAGGCTCGTTTGATTGTGTATATCTCCATTATCAGAAATCATGTCCTTTGTTGAATAACTGAAGGCACTACCACCCAAATTTCTTGGCAGCTCGTCTGAAACTCGAAGGGGTTTTAATTCCGCCTACGGATTCTCGTGCAGCGTCCCAAGAAGCTTTTGCGGCTTGTTGTTGTTGGTTAAAGTCAATTCCGTAATAGGCTTCCCCGGCCGTGCCTATCAGACGCCAGTCTGGGGTCACTCGACTTCCCTGGTTTTGAGCGGGTCGTTGGTGCTGGGAGGAATGGACGTGTTGGTTAGCTTGCATCATTTGTTGCTGACGTCGTTGCTGCTCCAATTGCATCATTTGTTGTTGTTGCAATTGTAGTTGATATTGGCGTTGGTTTTCCTGCATCATTTGCATGAATTTTAAATCAGCCTCTGCCCGCTCGCGTCGTCGCTGGTTTTCGAGTTCCGCATATTGACTGGCATTTTGTGCAACGCGATCCAAAATACGGATAAGCGGGCGGTCTTGATTTTGGCCATACGCCGATTGCGCGACAAACAGAGTAGCCAATGCAAACGCGCTGGTAACAAAAATTGAAACTTTCATGGTTGTGGTCCTTATCTGAACATGTGATTGATCTGGGCAATGACAATCATGCCCCAACTAATAAGGAAATGGCAAAAGAGGCTACCAATAGCTAAAAAAAATACAAAATTTTTGGGTGACTGTTTAAGCGAAAAACATTGGATAGGAGCAACATCTCGTCCAAACAGGCAGTCTTCTCCAATCGATCTGATAACACATTAGAAAGGAACCTACATTCAAGGGCGGGATGATGCTCCGGTCCTACGAAAGTTTGCAAGCCAATGGAATTTTTTCAGTATGCCGCGCCAAACGAAATTGCAAGAGACCGTATTACCGTGCGTAATCCGCTGCGCCCTGCCCGTAAAACAAAAAAACGCGGCCGCATCGGATGATGCGGCTGCGTGCCGATAGAAAATTGTTATTTCAATTCTCATTTATCTCGAAATGGTGCCGTGAAAATCTCGATCGGCAACAGTGCGGTACCAATCGCTTTGCCAACCCCTTCGCCAAAATTCTGCTGCAGCCCCTTTAACTCTTGTGGATCAACGTTTTTGAGATCCTCACCCAATTGGTGCAGGACTCGCCCAACCAGCCGACGTACAGGACGAACTGGGTTATTGGCGGGTTGGTTTAGATTGTTGTTCATAGGTTGCATTGACGGGGCCACCTTCTTTCCAAACAACCTACCGGAGTTCATATCGACTTCGATTTGACTTGTGGCGCCACTCTCAACCCAATTATAATTTTCAATCCGCTGAATGCCCGTAGCTTGACGAGCCATACAATTTGGGCATCCTGGACACCCTTGGGCCTGAGCCGAACTCAAATTGATCAACATCACAAAGCCGACAACAGCTAAAATCGCAGTACTTTTCATCTTCATTTTTCCTTGACTTTTTGTTTTGATAAACCAGAATCTGAATCCCATCACGGGAACAATCTGGAGATGGAAAACCGCTAAGCAAGTGGATAGGGAAAAATTTGCGAGAAACATATTTTTTTTCGCAAACCGTCATCCGTGTTGAAGAAAATCGCTAGTCGCCGCAAATTTTCCTCCAGAAGTTCGTACAACTCCAAGCGTTGCCCCTCAGTAACACTCGACTTGGATCGCGGTTAAACGATTTTTGACAACGATTTCAAAAATTTTCACGCTGCTCGACTTGTCAAGAATCTGAGCTTCCCAAAATGCATTTTCTCAATCAAATCCCTTAGAAAATCGAGCTTGATGGCCGCGTGAATCCAAATGCAATAGGCTGGAAAACTGCCTTTCGAGATTCACTTTTCGCGAGTCATACGAATCCAATTTGCCACTACTTGCTCACCGATTGGGTGGCGGTTAGCGGGTTTTCCTTTAGAATGTTAGGGCTATGAACTACCTCGTTTTTGGCTATGAACAGATTCCGCCAAACAGTTGGGCCTATTTGTCCTCGCTGTTGATGATCGCGTTGTTCTTTAAGTTCAACCGCTTTTGGGCGTTGAGGAATTTGGATTTGATTTTGGTCATCCTGCTGGCAGTAGGTTTGCTCCTGGTTTACGAAGGGAAAAGCCTCGCACGTAAAACCGACAATTCTCTTCGGCCCTCGACGACGGATGTCGTTACCGATGCAATCAACCATGATGCGGTGCCGAACAATGCACCGAGTTTACCGATAGCGATACAGCCAGGCGAAGCCGATGCTAAAACCCCGCCGATTCAACCGGAAACAAACGGCAGAACAGCAGAACAGGCCCTGCCGGACAACACTGACAATCATGCTGGTTCGGCGAATGCAACCTCTGCCGAACCGCCGACTTTCGAACCGGTCCCCGATAGCCGACTGAACCAAGGCCAAAAGATCGAACGCGCGGGCTACATTTGGTTGTTTGGGATCGGCATCCTGTTGGTCCTGCGAACGCTGTTCGATCCACTGCTGATTCGCCGCCCGCTACTCGAGCCGAATCTATCGACGGGGGGATTGGTGTTTTTGGGTTTGAGCATGTTGAGCATCTCAATTGCCAACATCGTGATCACCACCCCAGATGCCAAAGCATTGTCGGGAGCCGAAGGGGGCGTGAAGATTGTGTTGCGACAAGCGGCCCAGGAAACCGACCAACGAGATTTGCGTGAACACGGACCGGGGTACGCTCTGTTCCATGCACTCGTCGTCTCGACCGTGCAAACCGAATTGACCGTCGTCGCCAAGGTGCTGGCAATTGTCGGCGAGATCGCTTTGGTTCTCGGGTTGGTATTTATCGGCCACTATCATTTCGGGAATTTTCGCAACGGCGTCGGGATCGCGGTGTTGTACATGATGCTCCCCTACACTTGGATTTATGCTGGGCATGTGATGCACTTGCTGCCGGCGGCGCTGTTGGTTTGGGCCGTGGCCCTGTATCGTTATCCGATTTGGTCGGGGGTCTTCGTCGGTTTGGCGACGGGCGTGTCGTACTATCCGTTTTTTTTAATCGCCCTCTGGATGAGTTTTTATTGGGAACGAGGAGTTTGGCGGTTTTTAATCGGGCTGATTCTGGCATTGCTGATTGGGATCGTCGGTTTGATTTTCACTTCGGTTGATGTGTCGGCCTTTTTCCAACAACTCCAGCAGATGTTCGGGTTCTGGTTGCCGCGAGTCGATGGGCTGTCGGGGATTTGGGCTTTGGGTTGGGACCCTTGGTTCCGCCTGCCGATCATGGTGGCGTTTGTGGTGTTGTGTGTTTCGTTCGTGTTTTGGCCGACTCGGAAAAGCGTCGTTGCCCTGCTCGCTTATTCAGCGGCCATCATGGTCAGCGTGCAGTTCTGGCACGGTTATGACGGTGGCACCCATATCGCGTGGTATCTGCCCCTGTGCTTGCTCGTTTTCTTCCGCCCAAACCTCAGCGAACGTTACGCGACAACCGAAGTGCCATCCAGTCGCTATCGACGACGCTTCCGCATGGACAATCGAGAAGACGTCATCAACACGGCTTGATGTTGTTCTATTTGCAGGTTTTAAACACGGTTTAAAATGGAGTCGCTCGTTCACGGAGTGAACGGCCACGTAACTTTTCACTCCCTACAACGTCGCTTTTCACTCCGTGAAAAGGCGGATTTCAAGGAGCTATTACCTCACGAAAAAATCGAGGAGTCTGAAAACCTCTGCAATCTTCGATTCGCCAGTTTGCCGATTCCTGATTGCTGAATCGCGGCGAATCATGGAGTACAATAGAAGGGAGGCGAAAAGAGTCGCCTTCTGCTCATCGTTGGTACTCCATGGAAAATTTAATGATGCAAACTGCTGGTAGCTTTTCTCTCACAAGACGTCAGGGCTCTTCAACCCTGTTGAACAATTGCCCGCTACGTTTAAAGCGAAAGTTTAACGTCTGTCGCTACTTCGTCTTGACGCTGTTTTTTGCGCTGGGCCTCCTTGGGACCTGTGACCTGTTTGGCCAAGCCAAACTGCAATACAACCGCGACATCCGCCCGATTCTGGCCGAATACTGTTTCGCCTGTCACGGCCAAGACCCCGAGACCCGAGCGGCAGATGTACGACTGGACATTCGCGCAGACGCCATTGATGCCGATGCGATTGTTCCCGGCGAGCCGGACGAAAGCAGCCTGATCGAGCGAATTTTTTCCACCGATCCCCACGATGTCATGCCCCCACCGGAAACGAAAAAGTCCCTTTCCGACGAACAAAAAGAAATTCTCAAGCGGTGGATCGCGGAAGATGCTCCCTACGAAGAACACTGGGCCTTCCAAGCCCCCACTTCACCGACCCCACCCCCCGTGTCCGATCCCGCTTGGGTCAAAAATCCAATCGACTCCTTTGTGTTGTCAAAGCTCGACGAAGCGGCGTTGGCACCTGCCCCACCTGCCGAACCGCGAGCCCTGTTTCGCCGCCTGCATCTCGATATCTTGGGACTCCCCCCCTCCCCTGCTGACGTCGCGGCATTCGAAGCGGACTACCAAGCCAATGCCGATCAAGCGATCAGCACCTGGATCGATCGCCTCATGGAGCGACCGGAATGGGGCGAGCACCAGGCCCGCTATTGGCTCGATGCCGCGCGCTACGCCGACACCCACGGCATGCACTTCGATAACTATCGCGAGATGTGGCCCTATCGCGATTGGGTGATCCGCGCGTTCAACAACAATCAACCCTTCGATCAGTTCATTGTCGAACAGTTGGCGGGTGACCTCCTGCCGAACCCCAGCGACGATCAATTGATCGCAACCGGTTTCCAGCGTTGCAACATGACGACCAACGAAGGGGGAACAATCGAAGAAGAAAATCTCGCGCTCTACGCAACCGATCGCGTGCAGACCTTTGGCTGGGTTTTTCTGGGGCTGACCACGAACTGTGCTCAATGCCACGATCACAAATTCGATCCGTTTACCATGCACGATTATTATTCGCTGGCCGCCTTCTTTCGCAACACAACGCAAACCGGCCTGGACGGGAACGTCAAGGACGGTCGCAGTGCGGTGATTTACTTACCGACGGAAGCCGACGCGCCTCGTTGGCACGCTCTGCCGAATGAAATCGCCCAAGCCAAACAGGCTCGCGAGTCCCGACCGGCAGAGGCCCGCAGCGATTTCGAGCAATGGCTCACGCAGCCACTTCCGGAAAACCTTGCGAATCGATTGACAACGGAAGGCTTAGTTCTGCATACCCGCTTGAACGCCGGTCAAGGGAACCATGCCGACAATTGCTTGAATCCTGCGGAACCATTTTCGTCCACCGGAGAATTCAAATGGGAGCCACTAGGAATCTTGGGTCCTGCGGCAATCTTGGGAAACAGCCGCACAATTGACTTGGGCTCCATCGGTGATTGGGAATTTGACCAGCCCTTCAGCTACGGGGCCTGGGTCCGCGCCGACAACCCCAACGGCTCCGCCGGGATCATCGCCCGCATGGACGAACAGGCGAGCCATCGCGGTTGGGATTTATTTCAAAGCGGCAGTTCGTTTGCCGTTCATCTGATCGATTCGTGGCCCGGAAATTCACTCAAGGTCGCGACCCGCGGAAATGCCCTGAAGCCCAAGACTTGGCAACATGTCTTTGTCACTTATGATGGCTCCCGCTCAATTGGTGGCATCAAAATCTATGTGGACGGCAAGCCGGAACAACTCCGTACCGAAAACGAAACCCTCAAACCCGACGCTTCACTCCGCACGTCAACTCCAACTCGAATCGGCCAGCGCAGCCATGGCACGGTATTCCAAAACGGGGCCGTCCAAGACGTGCGACTCTACGAACGGGAGTTGACCGCCGAAGAAGTCGCCGGTATCGCAGCCGCCAGTGTCCCTGTTGCCTACTGGGAGACTCCCGCCGACGAGCGCAGCGAACCACAACGCGAGGCTCTCTTCAATTACTACCTCGATAAAATCGACCCCCTTCATGCAGAGCTTGTCCAGCGTGTGTCCGACCTCGAAAAAGAACTGCAAACCATTCGCGACCGGACTCCGCTGACCCATATTCAAAAGGAACGCGGGGACCAAGCGGCAATGGCTCAGATTTTGCTTCGCGGCGAATACGACAAGCCTGGCGAGACTGTCACCGCCAACACCCCCGCCGCGTTGCACCCCTTGGACGAAACCGCTCCGCGAAATCGTTTGGGACTTGCTCACTGGGTGATCGATCCGCAAAATCCACTCACAGCCCGAGTGACCGTAAATCGTTTTTGGCAGCAAACTTTCGGACGCGGCATCGTCGAATCAGCCGAAGACTTTGGGATCATGGGCTCTGTTCCCACGCACCCCGAGCTACTCGATTACCTTGCCGTCGAATTCCGCGCTCACGATTGGGACGTCAAGTGGTTGGTGAAGCACATTCTTACCAGTGCGACCTATCGCCAATCGGCAGCCACCACGCCCGAAAAAATCGAAAGCGACCCACATAACTTGCTCCTCTCGCGCGGCCCGCGTTTCCGCATGGATGCCGAAGTGCTTCGCGACTCGGCGTTGGCCTTCTCCGGTCTGTTGTCCGCAAAGATGTACGGGCCAGGGACGAAGCCTTACCAGCCCGGCAACTTGTGGGATGTCGTCGGCCTGCCCGAGGGAAACACTCGCAATTACGTCCAAGACACCGGGGAGAATCTTTATCGCCGAACCGTGTACTCCTTTTGGAAACGCATGGCCCATCCGCCGAATATGGAAATCTTCAACGCACCCAATCGCGAAGTCTGCACGGTCCGCCGCGAACGGACCAACACGCCGCTGCAAGCCCTCGTGACCCTCAACGATCCCCAGTTCGTAGAGGCGGCCCGCAAATTGGCGGAACTCGCCCTGCTCACCGGAGCTGGCGATGAGCGAAAGACGCTCGAAACCATTAGCCAACGGGTTCTCTCGCGCAGTTTTTCCGAACGGGAAATCAATTTCCTGCTCGAAGACCTACGCGAATACCAAACGTATTACCAAGCCAATCCGTCAGAAGCGAATTTGTTGTTGGCCGTGGGAGCCAGCCCCCGCGATCCGCAACTCGATTCGTTAACTTTGGCGGCTTGGACGATGGTCTGTAACCAAATCCTCAACCTCGACGAAACACTGAATAAGTAGTGTAAAAGTAGAAGTAGGACAGGTTGCCAACCTGCCTTACAAAAAAACATTGCTAACCTTTCCAACAACTCGAAAACAATAAACCACCATGAACGACCTCCTATCTCGACGACATTTTTTTACTCGCGGCACCCATTTGTTGGGCGGCACTGCACTCGCAAGTTTGCTCGGTAATTCACTAGCCCAAGGAACCAACTCCGACGACCCACACGTCACCCATTTTGCACCCCGAGCTCGGCGAGTGATCTACTTGCACATGGTCGGTGGACCCTCGCAAATGGACCTGTTCGACTACAAGCCGGTGATGGACGAGTGGTTTGACAAAGACCTCCCCGAATCGATCCGCATGGGCCAACGCCTCACGACCATGACCAGTGGCCAAAGTCGTTTTCCTATCGCCCCTTCCAAGTTCAAATTCACTCAAGAAGGCGAATGCGGGATGTGGATCAACAGTCAACTTCTTCCCTGGCTGTCGAAGAAGACCGACGAAATCTGTTGGATGCGAAGTCTGCATACCGAAGCGATCAACCACGAACCGGCCATCGCCGCCATGCAGACGGGGAACCAAGTCACGGGCCGCCCATGCTTGGGCTCTTGGGCGTCGTACGGCCTAGGCTCGCTGAATGAAGACCTCCCGGCGTTTGTCGTCTTGGTCGCGATTCCCAGCAACCGCGAACAAGAGCAAGCGATTGCATCGCGCCTCTGGAGCAGCGGCTTCTTGCCGGGACGACACGCGGGTGTCTCCTTCCGCAGCCAAGGGGACCCAATCTTGTACATCAACAATCCGCCTGGAATCTCCGACCAACTGCGACGCCGCTCGATCAGCGGTATCAATCGCCTCAACGAGTTGGGGCACGAAGCGCTTGGCGATCCCGAGACTCTGACACGCATCCAGCAATACGAGATGGCGTTCCGGATGCAAGCCAGCGTGCCAGAACTCACCGACCTTTCGACCGAAACGGAGGCGACGTTCGAACTGTATGGCGAAGACGCGAAAAAACCCGGTTCGTTTGCCTACACGGCCCTGATGGCTCGTCGCTTGATCGAGCGGGGTGTTCGGTTCGTTCAAGTCTATCACAACAACTGGGACCATCACGGCAACGTCGGCGGTCGCATGCCCAGCCAATGTCGCGACGTCGATCAACCCTGCTTCGCGTTGTTGGAAGATTTAAAACAACGCGGCATGCTCGACGACACCCTCGTGATTTGGGGGGGCGAATTTGGCCGCACGATTTATTCGCAAGGGGGGCTCACCAAAGACAATTACGGTCGCGACCATCATCCGCGTTGCTTCACGATGTGGATGGCTGGTGGCGGCGCCAAGGGGGGCACGATCTACGGCGAGACCGATGAATTTTCTTATAACATCGTCCGCGACCCGATCCACATCCGCGACTTCCACGCCACGATCCTGCACCTCCTCGGCTTCGACCACGAACGCTTCGCCTTCAAATACCAGGGCCTCGACCAAAAACTAACCGGCGTCATCCCCGCCAAAGTCATCGAAGAACTGATCACCTAACGAATCTTGAATTCTTGAATAATATTGGGACGCGAAGAGAGAATGCGACCGTTCACGGAGTGAACGGCCACGTAACTTTTCACTCCATGAAAAGGCGAATACGCCGAAGAAGAGTGCCTAGGCAAACCGATTTCATGTGTTTCTCGGCAAAACGGGAACGGATTATTCTCTAACGACGAACCCTTGAACGGTTACGAGACAAGCCCCCCAATATTTAGGGCAGCCTTTGATACGGACGGGGTTTCTGTAACTCCAAGTTTAACTTGAATGGGGATGAACGACGTGATTTGCTCGGACGAACAACGGCATCTGTATCAACACAGCCTGCAAAAACGTCGCCGCCGACACCCAAATCGACGCCATCGTCCGCTTCGACAAAAAAGTTGCCAACAATCGAGTACTCTCGTTGCCCGACAATGATTCTTAGAGCGTCACTAGACTTAAGGCGTTGGTCCGAGAGTTCTCAAAACGCGAAATGAAGTCGGATTTATCAAGAAACCAACCAGGCAGCCCAACCCGCAGAAATTCAAGAGCTGAAATGCATCAATCTCCTACCTCGGTCGATGCGATCGGTAGTTGTACGGTATTTGTCGAGAAATTGACGAGATCAACAAATTCGACTGGTGTTTTGAGCTTACGAAAAACGAATGTTATCGGGCTTTACATCGAAATAGAAAATTCCGATTGACTCCAGTGAGTTGACGAGAGAACAAACTTTTTTCCACTCATCTGCCTCAAACAATTCTTTTCTGGATCGCCAGAATTCGTCCATTATTGCCGAATCGAAATCCGGTGGATGGTCGAGATATGACTTTCCGAAGTCGATCAAGAACGGCGGAAATACAATTGACATTTCGATGACCAGCAACGAATCATCAAACGAAATCAGGTTTGGAATAGAGAATTCGTCAAAATTGGAAATGCCCAATTCGGCCAGCCGTTGGTAACAATTTCGTTCGCGGGTATAATTTTCTTCGCGGGCCAGTCCTTTGATGGCAGTGTCCCGATTGGTTGCCCAAACGTAGCCGTCTTGACCAAATCCTAATCGATCCGATAACCGTATCGTCGGAGAGACAGAGCGGCAGTAAGCTTTAACTCGACTGCTAATTTCATTTTCAGGAACTTGCATGCAACAATTGGACAAAGAAATCCAGTGCTCGACCAGTGTAGAAGGAATTCTCAAAACGAATGGGAAATCATACGAGTTGGCCAAGATCGGCTTGAATACGTGTGTACTGAAAAGCCCATCCGATGTGCCAGAAGGGGATGCAGATATCATTTTGCGTGTTGATGAGTCCGAGCGCATACAACGTGTCAAGATTTTGCCGACACGCAGCGGTGACAAAACCGTACGGTTTACTCGTGCCCAAACAAGAATTTTGTTTGTGGGAGCATCGCCGCTCGCACCTGGCTATTCTCCGATCAGTTCTGGGCCAGAATACAACGCAATAGAATCAAGTAAGAAAAAGGCAAACTCAAGTTTTAGTAATCAGTTTGATCTACGTCATTGCTTCGCGGCGACTCCGGAGAAACTTCTTGAGCACCTAACACAATTTCAACCAAACATTCTTCATTTTGCTTGCCATGGTGAGTCTAACAAGCTCATCATAGAAACTGGAAAACAACAGACTCACTATGTTCATCTCGACGCGTTTCAGCAGGTAGTTAAGGCACAAAAGGAACTTAAGCTGATCGTCTTTAATGCCTGTTTTTCGAACCACCAAGCTGCTACCGTCGTGGACGAAGTTGATGCGGCGATTGGGATGAATGACGCGATTCTTGACGATGCAGCGATTGAGTTTGCACGCGAATTCTATCACCGTATTTTTTGTGGTTTTGACTTACAGAATGCGTTTGACTCAGCCAAGGCATCGTTGGCTCTAAACAACACTGGGCAAGAATCGCTACCGGAGTTGTATTCCAAGAATGGTATAAATGCGGAAGACATTGAATTCGCGCATGTCTCTTCTCCGGCAGAAAGTTTTTTGGGTGGACAGTCGTTTGACCAAATTGTCGATCGCTTGACTAAACGACACGACATGTTGACAACTTGGCCAAAAACGGTTGGGAACAATAGATGGATTGAACGACCAGAACTTGAGCAAGTCAAGACGACTATTAGCGATGAAAAACATTCAACAACCTTGTTGCTTGGATCGAAGGGTACTGGCAAGTCCGCATTGCTTTCTGAACTTGCTTGTCAACTGAGCAAAACAGTTGCGGTTGTTATTTCAGTGAAGGCCGAGTATCTTCCAAAATCAGTTTCATCCTTGGATGACTTGGGCAAAGAGCTGCTTGGTTTTAGTTGTGACCCTATTCAGCTGATCCAGTATCTGGCAGTTAGGCAAAAAGTGGTTCTGATTGTCGACCAGCTTGATGCGGTTGCTGAATTGATGGATCGCGAGTCAAACCGACTCAACATTCTATTAAATTTTTTGAGGCAACTTCACCGCTGTCTCAATGTTCATGTTGTCGCTAGCTGCCGTGAATTCGAATATCGACATGATTTACGATTAACGACAATGAATGCGGACGTAGTAATGCTGGAACTGCCTTCTTGGGAACAGGTGGCCTCGATTCTTCAGGATGAGGGGCAAGCCGTTGAGAGAATGACTCCCGAGATGCGGGAGTTGCTTCGTACCCCCTGGCATTTAAAGATGTTTCTGTCAGTTTTCGACAAAAGCACTGAATACAAAACGTTGCACTACTTAATTCAAGCTGTTTGGGACAAATCCGTTTTGAACGCAGATGGCCCTTCTGGTCGAATTGAATTGACTCGTGAGTTGGCAAAACGGATTAGTCAGGAAGAAGAACTTTGGATTGACGCTTCCTTTTGCGACAAATGGCCAGCAGCTAGAGACTATCTTGTTGCGCAGGACGTCCTTATTTTAGAGACCGGACGCCGAGTCGTCGGATTCCGCCATCAAACGTATTTTGACTTTGTTCTCGCGACGATTTTTGCGGCAAACAATGAGAACTTGGTTGCGCATGTTATGTCAAAAGAAGAAAGTCTTTTCGTCCGTCCAACATTGCTGAGCGCGCTGAACTGGCTTCGAGATGTTCAACCTACGCAATACCAAGAGCAACTGAAACTTTTGTTTGAGTCCAATCCAAGGACACACATTTGGACTCTGCTGATTGAATTTGTCGGAAATCAATCAAAACCTCTCGATGCTGAAGTCAGCTTGTTGCTACCCCTTTTGGACAGTGAGCCGACTGGCAAACGTGTGCTGGCATCCGTCGCGTACAGTCGGGGATGGTTTGAGCGGTTGATGCTTGATGAGCGATTTGCAAAATGGCTCAAAAAGGACGCCAATGAAGCTGCATGGTGTATCCGACCACTGCAAACTGGGATTCGATTCGATTCTAAACGCGTATTGACTCTTGTTCGCGAACATTGGTTTACTGACTCAACGAAAGACAATCTGCTTGCGGCGGTCTTGGGGGAGCTGCAAGAATGGGATAAGCCAACCGCGAAAATGGTGGAAAAGATTGCAAGAAGGTCAATGATTCATTCGATCGGAAAAATTGCCGACGACATTGCCAAACAGAATGCTTGCTTGGCTCCGGCGATTGTTCGTGCGGCTTTAGAGTTCCGAAGTGAAAACCCTGCTGACAATAGGTTTGGCAAGCGCATTGATCGACTGGTGAAAGATTGTGACTTTTATGAATTAGATGGACTTGCTGAAGACGCCCCCGAGGAATTTTTGAATGAGTTACTCCCTTGGTTCGTTGAATACGTTTCGAAAAACAAACTTCGAGGAAGTCGTCTGAATCATTACTTTCCCGACAACGTTACGGAACTCCGGTTTGATAGGCAATTACCAGATGACGAATTATGCGTGTCCTTGTGCATCGCTGCTGAGAAGCTTGCAGAAAAGTCACCTGTCCGATTCACAAAAGTTGTTAACTCTCATGCGAATTCCGAAATGATCGCAACGCACAAGATCTTGATGCGCGGACTCTTGAAACTTTGCGAAAGCATGCCGGAAACCGTATTGAATTACCTGGTCGACGATAATCGACGATTCTTTGTTGAGTGTGGCAACAACTCAATTGGTTTATCGTCTCAATTGATTACCGTCGTGTTTCCGAATCTTACTTCGTCACAGCGACAACGCCTTGAAGAGAGCATTCTCGCGTACAAAAGTTACACCAATGAAGTCTTGCAAGCGGAGCCTGCCAGTGGGCGTAAACTATTTTTGCGTTGGAGTCGCGAATATCGTTTGAGGTTGCTGAATTCTATTCCTGACGATTGTATCTCGACGTCAACCGCCAAGATCCGCGACGACGAGAGGGGGCAGCTTTGCGATTCTGAGACGGAACGGCGGTATTGGGAAGGCGGCAGGATTGGTTCTCGTATGACAAGCGAGGAAATAATAAAAGCGAAACCAACCGATCTTTTCAATCTAATTGATCGCATGACGGAGTCAGAAAACGCTGGCGATTCGGATCGCTGGGACACTCGGTTCAGCGCGAATCGCGCTGGCGGAACCCACGAGCTAAATAATGAAATTCAAACTGCCGTGAGTGCTGACCGGAAAGTCGGTGAAAGATTGGTGGCTCTCCTCGATCCCAAGAAACACGATGCCACAATCGCCGCTGTTGTCTCAGGCCTTTCTGCTTCTGATTTGGAGACTGGACAGCTTCATGCGCATTTGGATGAACTGTTGGCCAAAGGATGTGATGGCACTGACTTTCGAGAAGCTGCAGCTCGTGCGATTGCAAGCCGAGCAACTAATGACAACCCCGCACCCCAACATTTCCTAGACAAAATCTTCGAGTGGTGTGTCGCATTCCAATCGAAGCAGCAAAGCGAGTCAGAAAACGAAAAACCTGAAGACTCAATCTTATACTTCAAACACAGTCGGTCAATGATGCTTGCAGGAAGTAAAGGAATTCTAATTCGCTCCTACTTTGATTGTTATCGAGTTGAGGAACCAAAGCGTCCCGAATTGCTTCACAGGTTGATGGAAAAGTTGATCGAACTAGAACTTGATCCGGAAGTACTTTCGGAAGTGATTTACTTTTTTCGTGACCTGTTCGGCATGGATAAAAACATTGCGACATCGTTGTATGACCAAGCGATTTGTTCGTGTCCGGAAATTCTCCAATTCAACTTTTGTGCATTTTCCATAGCTTCGTTGATCCATTTGGTGGAGCCGGAGGAAAAAATTCTTGAATGGTTGAAATATCTAAAAGCCCAAAACAACGATCTCTCATGCCAAATCTACGGGGAGTTGTTGTTCTTGATCTTTCAACGAACCGGCAATTCGCGATACGAAACTTTGATTCGAGACCAACTTGCCGATGGGCTGTCGCCAACATTGGTTGGACTGGGCTACGCCGCTGCCTATTTCTGGAATCAACCTCATTGCCGATCATTAGCTACCGAGATTCTGGTTTTGATTGCAGAAAGCGACGACGGAAATCATCGCAAGGTGACAGAGTACGCACTATTACTTGACGAAAGCGAAGGATATACGATTGACCAATACAGTAAAAGGTTTATTCGGGCTGTCATTGAAAATTCTGCATTGCTTCACGAGTTTGTGGATCCGCTTTCGGAAATCATTGAAGAGTTCGTTGAACCAATTCCACGTTTTGCATTAGAAGCTGCGACTAAGCTCGCCGCCGAAATTGAATCAAATCCAGATCGTTGGTATCAAATTGCACCTGAATCAATCACTAACATCGCGGTGACCTTGCATCGGAGGATGGCGACCCGCAAAGAGGGGCTCGCACTTTTTGAGAAAATTCTGTCACTCAACCTATTTGCAGCGCGATCTGCCATCGATTTACTTGACCGTAAACCAGCTTCGCGGTTTGGTCATTTCTTTCCCAACCGTCGACGCCGTCGACGCCGTAGCAGAATTTAACGGTTCGATGTACAGACCTGCCGTAGTTATCGGCAATGATCGTCTGCACGAGGCTACCGACGAAACAATTTGGTAATCTGGAGGTGAGCTACAATTAGATTGTCGTGTCGGATCAATTAGATGGTTGAGCCAAGTCGCCATCGAATTGATGTGGCTGAAATGGGGTTGTGATAGCACGTGGCTTCATTGTGAATGTACCGCTGCCGTCGGCAAACTCGCGGCGGTACAACAAACTGAGGCCGGTTCACTGTATGCGTCGACGGGTGGCGATTCTTTGGTGAAGTCGGCGATGGCGAACGAAAAAGAGTGATGCTGCGAGTTTTCGAGGGCGGAGTGAATGGAAAAAGGTTTGTAATGGGAAATTGGAAGCTGGAAATTCTCAGATTCAAGCTTTGACCGAAGGGGGGCCTTTAATGATCTGAAACGCAATGTAAGGAGTTTCGTTGCAATTCGCCTTTTGATTTCTTGAAATTAAGCGTGTCGTAAGTTCGTCTGAGACCAAAGAAGTTGGGAACGCTCATTTGCGCTAATTTTCACTAATCACTTTGGTAATCTACTGGTCACGTCTTGGGGGGGTGAGGAGGCCGCGGAGTTGGTTGAGGGTTTGGCCGGCTTTGCTGTCTTTGATGTCGTCTTTGAGTTTGTCAAGTTGGCCGCCGAGTTGGTCTTGGGCGCGGTCTTGGAGACGGTCGAGTTCACTACCGACACGATTTTGTAAACGATCGGTTTGCTCGGTGACGAGTCCCCCAAGTTTATTCTCAGCAGTACGGCGAGCGAGGTTCAACGAAAGGTCACGGATGCCCTGCATGTCGATCTTTGGTTGCGAAACCGTTCCCGTGATTGGGATGCGGATCACCTCGCCTTTCAACGCGGCCATCCATTCCTCGCCACGTAACCAATCTTCGGCGATGGGAATTTCAGCGATCATGTTCAGCGATTGATCGAAGCCGACACTCCCCGTCGTGCGCACGGTGAGGTCTTTCATCGTCATCCGCATTCCTTCGTGATGGACGCGACCACCCTGGACGGCAAACGGGACGGCTTGTTCATCCACACGAATCCACACCGAACGATCTTTCGGCTCATTCGCTCCCATTGGCCGCAACACCATGCGAATCGTTTCGACGGCTTCGATCATTTTCATCGCGGTCGGTCCGGCACCCACGGTGACTTGGTTCAAATGGACGACACCACGCCCGCTCGCTTGTTGGAAGTCGGCCACCGGGATCGTCACTCCGGAACTTTCTAGCGACACTCGCCCTTGAGCTGTGGCGACGTCAGCCAATAACGGATTGACGAACTTCATCCAGTCGCGGCAGATTTGCGGAGTCAAAGCGACCTTGTCCGCGATCGTCCCGGCAGGGATTTGCACGACCCACTGGGGAGCGTGCAGCGGCAGACCGGCAACCAAGCGGACTTGGCCATCGGAAAACGGTACGACTCCCGTGTCGAGTTGAGCCACGCCGTTACCCAGCGAGGCGGTCACCTCGGCGGCTTCGACAGGCAACAAAAACACCGACGCTTGCTGCCAACCGATTTGCGTTGACGCTTGTAACTCGGCTGGTGGCCAAGGAGCATTCGGATTGGTAGCAAACAGCGGACCGCGAATCGCAAACGCTTGGTCTTGTCGTCCCGTCATGCGAACCATTTGATACGTGTAGGCATCGAGGAGCCCTTGGACTCGCTGCCAATCGGGGCTCCAAGTCCCTTTCAAATCCGTGAGCATAACCCCCGCGATGTCATCCAGCGAACCGTCGGCACGCAGTTTGACAGAAGCGGCATCGGCCTGGAACCCTTCAAGCTCCAGCCGATTGAAATCTTGACTGAGCTTGGCGACACTTTGGAATTTCACCGTTGGTTCGCGCAACAACTCGGTCCAAGGGCCTTGGGTACCAGCGGCTTGTTGAGCGGCGATGAAGTTGTTGACTTGACCCTGAATTTGCCCCACGATGGCCTGCGGATTGGAGGTCAATTGAATGGCACCTTCGACTTCGCCAAAGAAATGGACACTGTCCGGAGCGGAATACATCCCGTACCAATCGAGCACTCGATGGGCGTCGGCCCGAAAGGCAACATTGCCACCAACATCCCAGTGCTTACTCAAATCAAGAGTCACGCGATCACCCCGTGCGGCAACGGCAGAACAGACGAGCGTCAGATCGGGAAACAGGATTTGCCCGTTACCTAGGTCGTACCGCATCACACCGGTTCCGGAGACTTCGGGCTCGCGAATCTTCATGCCATAGCCGTCGAACCGCCAATTGCGGACGATGTACTTGAGATCACTTAGTAACAATTGCTGCCCGTCCAGCAGCAACTGCGTTTGGACTTCGGCTTGTCCATCGGTGTTAAGAAAACTCAGATCTACGACGGCACCGGCATGGTGCAGCCACTTGGCCAATTGCCCTTGCAGCGTGCAGGTCGCTTGCCACTTCGGGTTGTTCAACAGATCGGTGATCGGATGGTTCAACTGGGCGTTAAGTCGCTCGTTGCCGATAACGGCGTCAAGGGTTCCCTGAGTAAGCGAGACGACCCCTTCAGGCGAAGCGGAACCGCGACCGACGACTTTGAGTTCGACTTGCGACTCGCGCCAGGGCTTGATCCCCGGAAAGGAGACGAGGGGCTCGGTGATCGTAAAGTTTCCGTTGAGGTTTAGGGGCTGATTGAGGAGCGTCGCCGCTTGGGGGCTGGAATCGTGCGAAGCGATCTGCCAACCGAGTTGCCCAGCGAGTTTCCCTTGCAGTCGCCACGCTCCCACATCGATGAACTGCCCCAACCGCTCCATCAAAACGGCCAAATCGCCATCGACTTGGAACGACCCGCGCTGCAAAGTCGCCTCGCCGCGCAGGTTCAAAAAATCAGATTCGCAGAAGACTTCATCAAGGGCCCAACTCCGATCTCGCTGCGCAATCGTCGAAACAAACCGCAAGGGCTGTTGCCAAGCCAATCGCTGACCATCCCGCACGGCGACGAGGTTCGACGAATCGACGTTGACCACGATTCGAGCGGCACCCTGTTGTGGGCGGCTGCTGACTTGAACGACCAGAGTCCCTGATTCGACGCGCGTGTCGTCGACCAATTTGATGGTTTCCGGCATGAGGTTCGCCAGTCGAGCCAGATCGATCCGTCCATCGAGTTGAAACGAGGTTTCGAGAAGTTGTCCGGTTTCGGTAAGACGCTGGAACTGTCGCCAGTTAAGTTGTCCATCGGCGGTCAGTCGGCCAATGTCACTGGAGACGTTCAGTTTTTGAGCGATGATTCCTTGATCGTCGTGGGTGACTTCACCGTTGGCAACGATCGCGGCCATTTGCACGACATCTTTGCCAAGGAGGGCGGGTGCGGCGAACTGCAATTGGCTGACATGGGTTTCTTGGAATTTTACGTTGGCGATTGCTCCGGCGTCTTTGAGTTGCGCGGCGATGTTGCCTCCGACCGTTCCGTGAATTCGCACCGGGCCGACGACCCGTTCCATCAATGGTGCCAAGAACCCGAGCGGGAGCCCGTCGCAATGCGTTTGGGCGATGACGTTGGAAAATTGAATTTGGTCGGAGCCATCGTCGATCGAGAATTGAGTTGAGAAATTTCCGAATTGTTCACCGCGAGCGACTGACGCTGAGAGATCGCCATGCAAGGCAACTTGGCGACCTGCCATCAATTGAGCGTTGATCTTGCCCAACTCCCAAGGGTTGGTGTCGGAATGCGAAGCGATGAAAACTTGGCCTTCGCTGATCGCGAGGGAGATTTTTGGGACGGTGGTGGGTTCGGTGGTTGTGGGCTCTTGGTCGAGATAACGTTTGAGCGCATCCTCTAGGTTGCTCCCCCCTTCGCGCAGTATCAGGTTGAGCTTGGGACGAACGATCGCAAAGCTGCCGAGGTCTTTGCCAGTCAAAAACTGGTACAGCCGATTCGAAGAGGTCAACGACTCGACCTCGACCAGTGAATTGCCCGACGCATCGACGGCCCGCAATCCCGTCATTTGAATCGGCTGCAACCAACCGAGGGAAAGGGAATCGACAGTGACTTGGCCGTCGAAGTCTTTGGCGGCCCAACCGATCACGGTATCTTTCAGCGATGTCCAGCCGATCAAGTTCGGTGCGATGGCGACGAAAACGAGCAGCCCAAAGGCCAAGAACATCACCCAACGCAAGCGACTGGGCCGACGTTCGTTGGAGCGACTGCGGCGAGACCGGGTTCCTCGACGGCGACCGGAGGAAGAAGATTCCTGGTCATCGGAAGCCGTACGATCGGGCGTCAAAGCTGCTTCGAATTCGGCTTCGGGGTCAACTTGTTTGTTTTGGCGTTTACGTCGCGACATCGCCAGCGTCCTTTATATCGGGGGAATCCATTCCACAGGGAGGGTGAAGGATTGTACCGATCCGCGCCATCCCCGACCAGACAATTCGGTGGGGAATTCAAGCGAGATTTGCTAGCAAAATGTGGTTGGGATGGATGAGGAACACTAATTAACGCTGATCTTCGCTAATTTCTAAATGTAGAAAATTAGTGCTGATTAGTGAGTATCAGTGTTCCCGCCTTCTTGAGAGTCGGCATCGTTTTCTTTAGCGTTTTCTTTAGCGTTTTCTTCTGCGGCGTCTTCCTCGTTTTCTTCGACCGGTTTGTTGGGGTCGGGGGCGCAGTGGG
Source organism: Pirellulaceae bacterium (assembly GCA_019636375.1). Taxonomy (GTDB): domain Bacteria; phylum Planctomycetota; class Planctomycetia; order Pirellulales; family Pirellulaceae; genus BJ22. The sequence continues at coordinate 1,118,911 of JAHBXS010000002.1, forward strand.
CGTCGAAGGGGAGTTCTAGAATTTTGAGAACTCCTTGCTCTTCCAAGAAAAGTTTAACCGAATAGGCCATCGGGCCGGGGCGATAAGTGTTCACCTCGAACCACATTTGGCCCGTGCCGCGAGGGGGGACCTCGAAATGTTCCGCGTTATGGCGGGCGTCCGACCGGACGTTGCAGTTCAGGCCTCAGCAGCCCTCCATGCCCACCACTCGGATTCGAGCTCCGGTCGTATTTTCAAACTTCGCCGAAATTTGGTAGACCCCGCCTTCGCGAAATTCCGGGAAGGGTTCAAAAGCGATACGCGACAAGATTTTTGACGACGGTGCCGAGGCCCAATCGTAAATCCCGTAACCTAGCAGGCTCATTCCAATTAGCATCAGAACAAACGGCAAAAATTTTGCTGACTTCGCGTTTGAGTTTTCGGTCATGGCGATTCTCCAAGTCATTAATAAACGCTCTTCATATATTATCAGCGTTGCATCTTTTAGCCCATCAGCAAAATGCAAAAAAATTCTAATTGGTTCCATATTTTTGTTGATCGTTCTTTAAATAACCGCCCAATTAGCCAGAACGCTTAAGCGTCCGATTGCCGCGAAAACCGGTGTAAACGCACATTGGACGCTTTTAGCAGAGGCGACAACCGTTCCAGGAATCGAGTATCATGGCAGTTAAGCAGCGGGCTTGGAATTTCGCCTTATCGCTGGTTGGCGGTACACGGTTCGTCCGTTCACGGGAGTGATAAGTTACGTGGCCGTTCACTCCGTGAACGAGCATCGAACGATGACACGACTTTGTTTAACAGCGGCTTCGCCGCAAACATCTAAACTTGCAAAATCATCATGGTCATTCCAAAAATTCTCACTACTTCATTGCTTTTAATGCGATTAACCAGCTTGAAGTTTCCGTGTCGAGTTTGTTGTTTTTGCCTGTCTGTGATTTTTTCAGTCAACTCTCTCGCTCTTGGCCAGGAACTTAATGATCCCGAACAATGGACCCGGTTTCGGGGTCCGAATGGATCGGGGATCGTCAGCAAGGCGGAAATCGATCCGAATTTCTCGCCGGAACGAATTCGTTGGCAAGCCCGCCTGGCTGGAACCGGTCACAGTTCTCCAATCGTTTACGGAAACGTCGTGTTCGTGACCAGTTTTGTCGAACCCGATCAATTTTGGGTCGAAGCGTTTTCGCTTGACTCTACGAAAAATGCCGAACCGATTTGGAAATGGTCCACCCCGGCGACGCCACATCCGATGCATCGACTCAACCAAGTCGCATCAAGTACCCCCGCGACTGACGGTGAACGACTGTACTGCTTGGTCCCCCAAGCGGATGCCTTGCAACTGGTCGCCTTGACCGTCAACGGAGACGTGGCCTGGAGTCGAGACTTGGGTCGCTGGTCGGCACAGCATGGATTCGGCGTTTCGCCGATTGTGGTGGACGGAAAAGTAATCGTGATGAACTCTCAAGAGACACAAAACAACCGCCCCCCGCCCGGCGAAAGTGAATTGATCGCTCTGGACGCAAAATCGGGTGCCGATGTTTGGCGACTCCCCATCGCTGCCCAACGAGCCTGCTACGCGACGCCGATTGTTCACGAGCGGGAGGATGGTAGTCGTCAACTGTTGATGGCGACCACCGGAGACGGGATCGCTGCCGTCGATTTGTCGAACGGCCAGCGTCTCTGGAACGTTAAACCGCTCGAACATCGGACCGTCGGCTCGCCGATTCTCTCAGGCGGTTTGATTTTGGCCAACAATGGTTCCGGAGGCGGAGGCAACTATTTCGTCACCATTGATTTGACCTCGGACTCACCGCGTGAAGTCTATCGGCAGCATCAATCGATCGGTTATGTTCCGACGTTGATTTGTCTCAACGGTTTGGTCTTTTCGTGTACCGATCGCGGTTTGATCTCGTGCTGGGATTTGGCGAGTGGTGAATCGGTTTGGAACGAACGTGTTTCGTCGGGGTTCACCTCCTCGCCCGTTTCGGACGGAAAAAATTTGTTCTGTGTTGACAACTCGGGAAAGGTTTTTGTCGTGTCCGCAGAGAGGGAATTTGCCAAGCCAGCGAGCTTTTCCTTGGGGGAAGATAGCCAAGCGACTCCGGCAATCGCTGATGGAAAAATCATCTTCCGCACGGCCACCCAACTTTTTTGTTTCTAATCGTCGAGCACGTTAATTTTCCCGACTCTTTAAACCGCTGACCCGATGGCAACTCTTGAACTTGCGAAATGGCGACTTTGGATCGATGTTGGCGGAACGTTCACTGATTGCATTGCCATCTCCCCGACAGGTGTTGAACGCGAGCTGAAGATTCTCAGCAGCTCCTCAGTGAAGAACGTTTGGCAAAACGATTTGTTGACTGCAACGGGGATGATCGTCGATTCAAAAACGGCGGTCCCATGCGTTGACTTTTGGCGCGGCTATACGATTTCTTGGCAAGACGCCAAGGGAGAGACTTTTGCCAGCGGGATCGTCGATCATTCGCAACCAGGCGGCGAACTTCAAGTTTCGCTGGAAAAAGCTTCGAGCGAGACATCGCTGAGCGAACTGAGCCGCCGCGCCGCTTACTACGAACTGGTTTCCCCGGAGCCGTCTCCGATCTTCGCCGCAAGGTTGCTGACGAGCTCCCCTTTGGAACAAACGTTGCCGCCGTTGGCGATGGTCCTGGGGACGACACGGGGAACGAACGCTTTGTTGACTCGCACGGGAGCCAAGACAGCCTTGGCGGTGACCGCCGGTTTTCGCGACTTGCTCGAAATCGGCGAACAAGACCGACCGGCATTGTTCGAATTGACGATTCGCAAACCAAGGCCGCTTTACGAACAAGTTTTCGAAATCGACGAACGGCTCGATGCCAACGGTGAAGTCCTCCTGCCCTTGGACCTCCAACAAACCGCACAGCGTCTGACCGCCGCCCGCCAGGCAGGCTGCGATTCGTTGGCGATCTGTCTGTTGCATTCTTATCGCAATCCCGAACACGAACGGATGGTCGAAGAGCTCGCTCGGCGGCAGGGCTTTTTTGAGATCAGTTGTTCGAGTGTCGTTTCGCCGCTGATAAAAATCGTTCCCCGCGCGGAGACGACGGTCTTGGACGCTTATCTCAATCCGGTCATTCGCAACTATGCCGATCACATTGCGAGGGCACTTTCGGCGGGGAGTACTTTGGAGTTGATGACAAGTGCCGGGGGGCTGGTTCCGCGACATCGTTTTTCCGGAAAAGACAGCGTGTTGTCCGGACCGGCGGGCGGTGTCGTCGGCTTTGCAAGAGTGGCCGAGCAAGCGGGGTTTACGCAAGCCATCGGGTTCGACATGGGGGGAACCAGCACCGACGTCGCGCGGTACGGTGGTAGATTCGAGCGAGATTTCGAGAGCCGCAAAGCCGGCGTTCGCATCGTCGCACCGATGTTGGCCATCGAGACGGTCGCGGCGGGAGGGGGCTCGATCTGCCGCTTCAACGGCACGCAACTTGTCGTCGGCCCGGAGAGTGCAGGCTCGGTTCCTGGCCCCGCCTGTTATGGACGGGGCGGACCGCTGGCGGTCACCGACATCAATGTGTTTCTGGGACGGATCAGTGAACAGCATTTTCCGTTTGCGTTAGATCGAAACGCCATCGCTCGTCGGTTGGATGAATGCGCGGCGGAAGTTCAACTCGCGACTGGTCGCTCGATGAGCCACGCGGAGTTGGCAGAAGGGTTTTTGAAAATCGCCAACCACAACATGGCGGCTGCGATTCGAAACGTGTCGGTGGCCCAAGGCTACGACCCGCGCGAGCATGTTTTGGTTGCTTTCGGCGGTGCCGGACCCCAGCATGCCGTCGAAGTCGCGGAGTTACTCGAGATGTCGCAAGTGCTGGTGCATCCCCGGGCAAGTCTACTGAGTGCCGAAGGAATTCGCCTTGCCGAACGTCGCAGCGATCAGGCGCGTGCTGTGTTGCGTCCACTAAGTGTGGAACTACTGCAAGAAATCCAAAACGACTTGACGGCCATCACCGACCAAGCGGTGGCAACTCTCGTCGCCGAAGGTGGCGACCCGCAGCAAATCGATGTTCATCGCTCGCTCGATTTGCGTTTTCAAGGGACCGAGCCATTTTTGAATCTGCCGCTGGACGATGGCGTCGATGTCCGCGAGAGGTTTTTGATCGAGCATCGCCGGTTGTTTGGCTATGTGCAGGATCGGGCGATTGAAGTGGTCGCCATGCGGGTCGAGGCCACGATTCGCGGCGAACAATTGACCCCGGCTCAGCGGTCCGAACCTTCGAATCCGCAAACTGATTCGCGGCAAACTTGCTGGACGAGCGGCGGCTGGAGCGATGTTGCTCGATTTGATTGGAAGGCGTTACCGTGCGGCAGTCTGATCACTGGACCGGCTTTGATCGCCGATGCACTGACGACGACTTGGGTCGCGGACGGTTGGCAAGCGGAGGTGTTGAGCAACGGCAGCCTGCTACTTGGTCTGAAAAAGGGGTCAGGTACCAAAAGTGCTTCTGAAAAAGGGGTCAGGTACCAAAAGCCGGAACGGCCCTTCGGGTGCTTCGCACTTTTGGTACCTGACCCCTTTTTCAGAAGCGACCCGATTCAGTTAGAAATCTTCAGCAACAGCTTTCGCTCGATCGCGCGACAAATGGGATTAACCCTCCAACGCACCGCCGTCAGTGTCAACATCAAGGATCGGCTCGATTTTTCTTGTGCGATATTTTTGGCAAACGGCGAACTGATCGTCAACGCTCCACATATCCCAGTCCACTTGGGGGCGATGAGCGAAACCGTGCGGGGGGTCATCGCCAACAACCCCGTCATTCGCCCTGGGGATGTGTTCATTACGAACGATCCGTTTGCGGGCGGGTCTCATTTGCCAGATGTGTCGGTCGTGTCGCCGGTGTTTGTCGAGAGCGAGCTGATGTTTTGGGTCGCCAGTCGCGGCCATCATGCGGAGATAGGCGGCAAGGCCCCTGGTTCGATGCCACCCGACGCGACTTGTTTGGCCGATGAAGGGGTCGTGATTTCAAACCTGAAGTTGATCGATGCGGGAGCAGAACGTTTTGATGAACTCGAAAGAATTCTCCGTCAGCCCCCCTACCCTTCGCGGAACGTTGCCGACAACCTCGCTGATGTACGAGCTCAGGTTGCCGCGAACCAAATCGGTGCCAATGCCTTGGTTAAACTGATCGAGCGGCATTCGGCACCGCTGGTCGGGGCCTACATGGGGTTCTTGCTGGATGCCGCCGAGCGACAAGTCCGCGCGGCATTGTTAAACATTCCCGATGGCGACTACCGGTTTCAAGATGCGATGGACAACGGCAAACGAATCTTCGTGGCCATCGCTAAAACTTCTGACCGGCTGCGGATCGATTTTAGCGGCACTGACGAAGTATCCTCCGACAACTTGAACGCCAATCGAGCGATTGTCCTCGCGGCCATCATGTACACGATGCGATGTTTGCTGAAAACCGATTTACCGCTGAACGAAGGGGTTTTGCGACCGGTTGAACTGCAACTCCCCACCTGCTTTTTGAACCCGACGCCGGGGCGCGATCCAACCGATTCTCCGGCGATCGTCGGCGGCAATGTCGAAACCAGCCAACGGATCGTCGATGTTTTGTTAGGAGCACTCGGGCTGGCGGCAGCAAGCCAAGGGACCATGAACAACTGGCTGATGGGTGATGACTCGTTTGGATATTACGAGACGATCGGAGGCGGGTCCGGGGCGACAGCCGAAGGACCGGGAGCCGACGCCGTGCATTGCCACATGACCAACACGCGGCTCACCGACCCGGAAATTTTGGAGTCACGCTTTCCAGTTCGCTTGCTCGAGTGTGCGATCGCAAGAGGGAGTGGCGGTGCGGGATGGCATCGTGGCGGTTGTGGGATGGTGCGAACGGTGGAATTTTTAAGGCCACTTGTCGTTTCGTTGTTAACCAGTCGTCGAACGTCGCGCCCGTATGGACTACAGGGGGGCGAGCCGGGTGACTGCGGACAAAATCTATACCGCCCTGCCGATGGCGAATGGATTTCTCTTCCCAGTCGCATTCAATTATCAGTCGGACCCGGCGACCAATTAAAAATCATCACACCGGGTGGAGGAGGCTGGGGCGCAGGGTGAGCGCACTATTTAGCGAAACTGGGGTATTCAGGCAAGTCGAAAAAATGGTATTTGTTTCCTATTTGGAGATGCCATTATGCCGAAACTTGAGATTGCTCGTCACTTTGAATCGATCACTGATCCTCGAATCGAAACATCCAATCGCCGTCATCTTTTGATAGATATTTTGGTCTTGGGTGTTTGTGCGATGCTATCGGGAGCCGAAGGCTGGAAAGACATGCATAACTATGGTGTAGCCCGTAAGCACTTATTCAAGAAGTTTCTCAAGCTGAAGAGTGGAGTCCCTTCTGACGACACGTTTCGCCGCGTATTTTCAGCGATCAAGCCCGAACAATTGACCGCTTGCTTTTTGTCTTGGGTGCGGGCAATTGCACCAGAAACTGAACATTCGATCATCAACATTGATGGTAAAACAGCACGTCGTTCGCACGACCACAAAAACGGGGTCAAAGCCCTACACATGGTCACCGCCTGGGCAGCGGAGAATCAAATGGTGCTTGGGCAAGAAGCAGTCGACGAGAAGAGTAATGAGATCACGGCGATTCCGAAGTTGTTGTCATTGCTCGAATTGGAAGGGGCCATTGTGACGATTGACGCGATGGGTTGTCAGCGAGAAATCGCATCCCAGATTGTTTCAGAGGGGGGCGACTATATTTTGGGACTCAAAGGGAATCAGGGGACTTTAGAAGCCGACGTTAGCGACTTGGCAGAAGAGATTCTCGGCACGATGGAAGGTGTTCAATGCCTCGAAAAAACAGAGACCGGTCATGGGCGAGTCGAGCATCGAACCTGGTACCAGTTCCCAGTTTCGAAGGAATTGCAGCAAAAGCATCAGTGGCCAGGCTTGAAGACCATTGGCGTGGCGGTCAACAATGTGACTCGTGATGGAAAAGAATCCTACGAAGTACGATACTATTTGCTGAGCTTTTCCATGGACATCGACAAATTCGCCAAAGGCTGCCGAGCCCACTGGAGTATTGAAAACTCGCTACACTGGCGTCTGGATGTGATTTTCAATGAAGACCAATGTCGAATCAACGGAACAGGCGCTATCAACTCCTCTTCAATGCGGCGTATGGCTTTGACTCTTCTGAAAAACTATAAAGGTGACAAGGAAAGCGTACGAACTCGAAGACTAAGATGTGCTTGGGATGAACACTACCTCTTCAAAGTTCTCGGTATTTCCATGGAAAAATAGTGCGCTCACCCTGGGCTGGGGCGTGTTTGAAAATGAATGATGGTCGCCGCGTTAATTTTTGGCAGTTTAGCGCGCGATATCGCACATGTTTTCAAAGCCATTTTGGCACGTCTGAAAGACCATTTTTGAAAAATGGTTTTTTTGCAGGGTTTTGGATAATAATGGGGATTTAGATAAGTGAATAGCCGGATTGGTACGCTAGTTGCTCGATTGAATTCGGTAGTCCTTGTTGGCGGCTTCGAAATCTGCTTCAGAAATGTAGATTCGTGATTTTGGTTGAATCAAAATCATCGGTTGCAAAGGTGTAAAAGAGCTATCGGCTTCTTGAGGTGTTTTATGCTTGATCCTTTCGGTAATCATCGTCACTGTCACGCGCAAACTCGCTCGCTGATATGGTGGAGTGTAAATTTTTGCTTGCTCGCGGCCCTTGTTTTGATGCAAGTCAACACCGGATTTGCCAATTGGACTGTGCCAGACGATGTGATCGTCAACGGTCAACATGGAGCAAATGGCGCCAACGGTGCACCGGGAACAACAAGTAGTCCCGGCGGAGACGGCCAGCCTGGCGGAAACGGAGAGAGCGCAACGGCTATCAGTCATCATCCGTTCGATTCGCGAAATACGGCGACGGCAGTTGGCGGAAAAGGCGGGAATGGCGGCAACGGTGGTAATTCAGTTTCGCCAGCATTCCTCCCTGGACTTGGAGGTCAAGGAGGAAACGGAGGGGACGCCATAGCTGATGCCTTGGTGACCTCGGGACCGGGTTTTCGAGAAGCGATCTCATTGGCAACAGGTGGCAATGGTGGCGACGGCGGTCTTGGCGGAATGCTGTTTCAAAGTCAGAATCGAACGACTTCCGGTATCGGTGGGCATGGCGGTCATGCGACGGCCAATGCGACGGCGAATTCGGTTTCAGGTGCGGTATCAATCAGTGGCACTGCGAGAGCCGGAAATGCTGGTGGAAGTCTACACCCCGCCGGAAATTCACCTAGCTTTGGTGGAAACGCATGGGTGTCGTTATGGGGTTCCGCAACATCGAACATTGATGCTTTCGGACTTGCTGTTGGAGGACGAAGTGGGTCATCATCGGGGCCATTGGCTGCCGGCAACGGCGGCAATGCGAATATCAGCGGCAACTTGATTTCCCAAGGGAGTATTAACGCTACTCTGCGTTCTGAAGGTGGATGGGGCGGCAATTGGTGGGGCTCTGAGGTTGGGGCAGCAGTCAGTGGCGATGGGGGAAATGGCACCATCGGCCCTGTATCTATTTCCTTTGGAACATCGGCAAACATCAGTGTGACCAGTGTCGGCGGTCGCGGTGGACACGCATACAATACCAACTCTCAAATACCAGAAAAAGGAGGACGAGGAGGGGATGCGAGTTTAACAAATGCAATTTCCGTCAATCCGTTGTTGACCGCATCATCGGCTTCTCTTAATCAAATGGCCGAGGCAGGCGCGGGAGGAAGCGGAAGGACGGGTGGGGCAGGCGGCGATGCCGTAAGCATTCAAAACTATGCGCTAAGTCTGACGAATGAGTTGAATGTCGTATCGACTAGCCGAGGCGGAGCGGGGGGTTCGGGAGACGCGATAGGGGGAGTAGGCGGCTCCGCCATCGCTGAAGCCCACGCGCTTAATCTGATCGGTAAGGCTCGAAGTGAAGCTGTCGCAATCGGAGGTGTGGGAGGATTTAGTCTTTGGGGTGGCTCTTCCGCTGCCGGTGGTGCCGCCACGGCTGCAGCGAGTGCAGAAGGTTCTACCGTCTCGATCAACGTCTCTGCCATCGGCGGCAATGGGGCGTCGATTTCTGATTATGGAAATGCCGGTGCCGGCGGTAATGCCTCCATCAGTTCAATTACTGGAGTCGGAAACGTTGTAAACATTTCTGCACTAGTCGAAGGAGGACGAGGCGGTACCGTCTTCGACGGAGGAGTCGCTGGTGCTGCGGGACAAGCGTCACTGGGAATCATCACCGGAATTGGAAATCGAATCACAATCGACGCGACGGCAAAAGGAGGCAATGGAGGGCGTGCCTATGGAAGCAACGCTGCCCACGGCGCAAACGTCGTCTTGAATAATCGGCTTCAATACGTAGGTTCTCTCTCGACAACCTTGGTTTCCCTAACTCAAACTGCCGTCGGCGGCCATGGTGGCGATTTATACGACTGGGGAGGGGCGGGAGGTGATGGAGGTCGAGCGGAAAGTGTTCTGCAAGTCATCGGAGGTCAGGAGGCCATCAACCTCGCGACGATCAGCCGCGGAGGATTCGGCGGCACGTCGTTGGCTTATCTAGGCTTTTCCGGCGGTGCGGGAAGAGCTGGCACCGCGAATTCAATTGCCGACGCATCCTCGACGGGACGTCCCGTCAACGTCAGCGCGCAAGCCTTTGGCGGGAATGGTGGCGGTGACCTGTATAGCGACGGAGCACGTGTTGGCGGGAACGCAACGGCTACAGCCACTGCGAATTCGATCAGCAACGCCTCTGCCGTGGCCGTTGCCGCCGGGGGTCGCGGCGGTCGAGACTGGGACAATCAACGTCAGAATGATGGAGATGCCCAAGCGGTTGCCAACGCCACCTCCACTCGAGGAATTGCCAACGCAACTGCAACCGCAACTGGGCATCAAGTTCTCGCAGAGGCAGGATCCGTTGGGTGTCAGGCATGGGCTACGGCCACAGCCAGCGGACATCAGGGAACCGCCAAGTCGACTGCGCGGGCAACCCCTCTCGCCACACGCTGGCTCTTTACCGAAAGTTTGGCCCAAGCGAATGTAGGCTCAACGGCGAGAACCCTGGCGACCGCTTCCGCACAAGGCGTCGTATTCAACCCTGCTCAAGGCGACAACTACGAAGCCTTTAGCTTTTCCAGCACCAACCTATCGGCGGTCGATACGATTGCTCGTGTTGGCAATCACCAAAATATCGCCGCCGTCCTCGGAATCGACTCGGTCAACCAAACCATGTCCCATGGCGCGGTCGGCATTGCTGACTTTGGCGGACGCCTTGCGTCGGATGGGACACCGGGAGAAATCAATTCGAGAACTAACTCAGGTGCCTTCTTCTGGGACCGAACTTTGCCCAGCGAAAAGACCTTTTATGTTGGTTTGTTTGATGGACGCGAGGAAGGAAGCGTCAATCAATGGAATTTTACCCTCGCCGCGCCTGATGCCGGATTTCTAGCGAACTGGTCCTCGATCAACGACGACTGGGGGACTCTGTTCGAAGATAATGTGTTTACATTGGAAGACTTCGATCCATCCAACGACGGGGTAATGAGTCTGTTCTGGAGTCTCTCTTGGTTGACGGATGATCCTGACGGTGCTCTATTTGGAAGCGTGACGGTATTCGTTTCCGTACCCGAACCGTCCACAGGAATGGTTTGTTTGTTTGCAACCATGTTGATGACTACCATGACCCATCGTCGCGTTCGCGTTGCTCGCTGAATTGAAACAACACCATTGGCAGATTCACGTTCTTCCTGTCGTTCATCCATCAGCCAACTTCCATGCAAACAATTTATTTGTTCCCAGCCGGGAGTCATGGAGACGTGCATCCGTATTTGGGGTTGGCGTGTGAATTGCAGCGGCGGGGGATTCAGGCCACGCTGGTGACCAGCGGCTTGTACCATGACTTGGCCGAACGTTGCGGAGTCCCTTTTGTCGAGATTTCGAATCGTGAACAAGATCGACGACTGCTTGACGATCCCGACATCTGGCACCCCCTGCGGTCCGGACGAGCACTCGCCAAACACCTCGTCGTTCGCCTGATGCGTGAGCAGTTCGAAGCGATTGCGCGATTGAAGTTGGGACCGGAAAGCGTTCTGGTCGGGTCGGCTCTGGGGTTTGGGGTCCGGCTGGCTCATGAAGTCTTCGGGTTGCCTTATCTCTCGCTCCACCTGCAACCGGCCATTTTGTGGAGTCAGCATCAGTCACCGTTGCTATCGCGGCGGACGCTTTTGGGGGATCGTGTTCCGCGCTGGTTGAAGCAATTGCAGTATCGCGTCGGGTTTTGGCTGATGTTCGATCGGCACCTCAGGACCGAGGTCAACGCCTATCGACGCGAATTGAACCTTGCACCGGTCAAGTCGTGTGCTGAAATGTTTCATTCACCCCTAGGCATCTGCGCGATGTTCCCCGAATGGTTTGCGGCCCGGCAACCGGACTGGCCGCAACCACTGACCTTTTGTGGGTTCCCGTTGTGGGACGAACGGGGGATCACACCGCTTCCTGAGGATTTGGAAAACTATTTGCATGGGGGCACGCCACCCGTGGTTTTCACTCCAGGGACGGGGCACACTCATGCCCAGAAATTTTGGCGAGCCGCAGTCGATGCGTGTCGGCGTTTGAAAATTCGCGGGATGTTGTTGACACGATTCCCCGATCAGCTTCCGGGCGAATTGCCGGAGGGAGTCCGCCATTTTGACTACGTACCGTTTAGTCAACTCCTCCCGCGTGCGGCTGCTGTCGTGCATCACGGCGGAATCGGAACGCTGTCACAAGCGTTGGCTGCTGGAACTCCCCAGCTCATCACCCCGCTGGCCTACGATCAACCCGACAATGCCGCGCGGGTCCAGCGACTAGGCGTCGGCGACCTCCTTTGGCCAAACCATTTCACCGGCCCCCGACTCGCCAGCAAACTACAACGATTGTTGAACGACCCCACTGTCACCTCCGCCTGTCAGAAGCAACGTGCGGCGATGCAGTCGAACAATGGAATCGCGAAGGCCTGCGATGCCATCCAAGATTTCGGAAAACAGTCCCCTTAACGGATGTTATATAACGATCTTGGTGGGGTTTGTTCGAGGTGCATGATGAGGAGATCGACGTTGCAGCCGGTGTGTTTGAGGGGTGGGCCGATGAGATTTTCTAGAGCCTGACGCTGCTCGGCGTCCAGCAAATCGAGGAGGCGATCGATGGCGTCTTGCTCCCAACGCAGACTTTGCTCCTCCCATCGTTTGCAAATTCGCTCGGCGGTGTCCCGCAGTTTCTCTTTCTCCTCGACAGTAAATTTCAAGTGTTTCCCCAAACGTCCATGTTCTGCAGCATACGGAAAACCTCCACTGAGTAATTCCCCACATTCGGCCAACCAGCGCAGGGTGTCTCGCTGATGAGGCAATAGAATCGCATCCATCTGTTTCAGCCCCTGCCCGGCAAGTCGCACGCGATCCTCCATTTCCCAACGGCCATCGTCAGGAGTGAACTTGCCCGCACTTCTCAATTCGCTGCTGCGGGTCATCCAGAGAGTTTTTCTTTCGGCATGTTCATCTTGGAGTTGTGTAAGTTGAGCGATTTGCTCGCCGGAAAGGTCTAATTCGCTCGAAAAATCTGAGCTTCCCAACAAGTAACTAAACATCGACATGTAAAAGATAAATTTGGCAATCGGAACGTCTTCCGCATTGTTTCGTTTCATGAAGGCCGCCGAATACATTCCTGGGTTCATGTCGTTCGTCAATCGCCCGGCAACATCCATGCTGAAACCGCTTGGGATGAACAAGCCTCCGTACGGTTCACCCGCAAGATTGTCCTTTTCCAGTTTCGTTGCGATTTCGTCGGCGTTGACCGTTTGCCAAATGATGATGTCAATCGCGGGAAGCCGTGGTCGGATGTGGGGTTCGTATCGTTCGCGAAATTTCTGGGCCTTTTCAGTCGGAAGGGCGACGAGCATTTCATCGAGAAAGGCCGAACGTTCTTGACGAGTCATGTCGGACAATTCGGCAGCGAGAGTCTTGGCTGTTTCTTTAAGCTTTTGAACTTGGCCGTCGTTGAGTTTCAAGGCAGCCGACATTTCAGGTCCGGACAGAACTTGTACGATCCCGTCTCGTCGCAGGTTGAGGCGGTTCATCAATTCGCGGACGCGAGATTGTTGATGGGGAAGGAGGGTTTGCTCCCACGTTTGCTGAAACTCTTCCCCGGCCTCGACGAGTTGGGCAAGCATTTGGTCGGTCAACTGAAATTGGCCCCCTGGAACTGCCGTGAGAATCTCGCCCAGACGTTTTTGAAAAGACTCGACGATTTGTTGGATCTCTTGTTCTTGGCGACTAGTTAAATCGAGTTCGGCAAGAATTTCGGGATGAGTCAAGAAATCGACGACTTCCTGTTTTCGATCCGGAGCGCTGCGGTCCAATCGCGTCAAAACCAGCTTTCCATCTGCTGCGTTAGACGAGATCGAATAATGGGGCTGGTTGATCATTCCCAGCCGTTGTGGTGGGGCGCCAATCTGCCCGACCAAAAATTGATCTCCGAGTCCCAAGACCAACAATATTTGCAGAAACCATCGCATACTTCGACATTGAGCGGTCATGTTGCACCAAATCATGGCTGGGACTCCGATTGAAACAATGAAAATGTTTTCTTCAACTATTTGCGAATTTTTCGAATGATCCCCATCGCAACCAAGACCGCCAAGGCCGCCAGTAGTCCGATGAGATACAAGCTTGATTGGCCGGTTTTTTGATCTTTGGCACTGGTCGCTTGAGAGTTGGAAATAACTGGCGAACCGATGTTTGTTTGCTCACCAACGGCATTATTGAAGGTTTGAGCAACCTTACTGCTTCCGTCATCGACTTGTGCAGGGTCCATTTCAAAGGGATTCAACTCGCCGCCCGTTCGGCTGGAAGGATAGCTATACACTTTGGCCCCCCGGGGATAGGAAACACTAAACTTGGAGCGTTCAGGCTCTCCCTCGTGAAAGTCATACAACCGAAATCGCTTTATGTCGAATTTTATCACCCCGTCCAAATTGTAAGCAGTCGCCGTTACAGCGCAAAACGGAAAGCGAGCACCGCATCGAGATCTGCGAATTCAAGAAGCTTTACCACTTGGATATGGTCGCCCGATCCTCTCTGTATCTCTAACAGACAAAACGGAAGTTGACTGTCATCAAAAACCCAAACGCATTGAAAATCTGGAAGCGCTGAAGAACTTGCTGTGATTTTCAGAACCTTACTATTGAACCCTGGGTAGTCAATTCGTTCTTTACTGATGTCTAGTTTTGAAATATTTCGAACCGCATCGAAAAGTCTCGCAGTGCGAAAACCGCTTAGAAAATAGGGGCTGAATAAGGCTCCCTTTTGATTTCTGTTTTTAAATTCTTCGTTAGAAATTTTAACGACATGCAATGATCCGCCAATACTACCTCCCGTGGCGATTTGTTGATGTGGATAGTATTCCAACAAGATATTATTGGCCCATGAACTGTGTGTTGTCGACCAAGAGGTTGATAAAGTCTTTTCTGATTCTTTTCGAACATGAATTGGGGACTTGTAGTTGAAGTCATATCGATAGCAATTTGAACCGACAAGTAATTGACCTGAGGCACGGCCCATACTGTCGAAGTTCCGTTGATCAGAAAAAAAGCGGTCATCAACATCTGTCGTAAAAACATCGCTCCATCCTCCTTCAAATTCGAATTTCGCTGAAAACACCAATTTAGCAAGGGTTCCTGCAAGTGATGCCTCGATCATATCAAGCTTCCGCAGCATTTCTGCGTTCGACTCGGTTTGAGCGACGTCTTGAGCAAATCCGCAAAGGCAAGACATCACCCCTGCGATGACGAACATGACGATTCTTTTAAAATTCGATACCATTTGTATCTGCCCCTCAAAATTATGGCGATGTTCCTGAAAAAAAAGTTACACCGCTCGCAACTCTTTGAATGTCTAAAAAGGGCTTCTCAGCCGTCATCGCTGAGTTAAATCCACGCAGAACTGAAATTGAGGCTCTAAGTTCCCAACAAATCTACAGCGCCCGTCAAAATCGGTCAAGAAAATTCTGGTGAGTTCGCCGTCTGTTGATACATTCCCACGTCGGGGCGGAGGGTGTGGCAGTTTTGTTGGGCGAGGGTGTGGGTTAAGTCGTGGAACATCGCATCGTCCCGAAAGGTTCCGATGATCGCTCCGCCGCTCCCGCAAAATTTAGCGGAGGCTCCGACGGCTCGCGCGGCTTCCACCATCGCGATATGGGCCGGGTTCAAGCGACACAACGAACGACGTAAATCGAAGTTGGCATTGATCAACTCATGCAGCCTCGCGTGGTCGCCACGCTCCAAAACTTGCCGACCTTCCTCGGCATACGCGGCGAATTGCTCCATTGCGGCAATGACGGTGGCGTCGCCGGATTGGTAACGGGATCGCAAGTCGTTGTGGAATACTTCCGTCGGTTCCCCTACGCCTTGGGCATACGCGACATAAATGGGTGGCAGGAGTTCGGGATTCATTCGCTCGTAACGTCCAAAAGTCAAACCGTGCTGGGTAGTCATGGCCGCTCGCGAAAAGTCCATAAAGACTAACCCTTCGAAGGCCTGAATCACGCGGTCTTGTAATCCGGCTGGAATGCCCAACTCTTCTTGCTCGACTGCCAACGTCAATGACGCCAACAATTCCGGTGCGAGTTCCATTCCGTGCCAACTCAACGCGGCTCGCAATGTGGCCATCACAATGGCACTTGACCCGGCCATGCCGACTTGGCGCGGGATATTGGTCCGAGCCGAAACTTGGAAAGTTGGCGCATTGGGCGAAAGTTCTGTTCCGAAAAAATCGGCAAACTTTTTGAGGGCGGCCAAGATCAACCGCTCGCTGCCGTAGTAACCGCTAGAACTAAACGCTTGCTGCATGGCGGCGAGCGACGGGTAGCGTCGTTCTTCGCCGGGCATCGGTAGAATGGTGATCTCGGGGGCTTCGCTGAATTCGACTTCGGCAAAAAACTGGCCGACGATCAGGCTGATGGTCTTACCGTGATAGCCGTCCGAAGGATTTCCCAACAGCCCGGCCCGGGCGTAAGCTCGGCGCACGATTCGTTTCATGGCTCCCCTGCCCAGCGTTGTCGCAAACGGTTTTCTAGTTCGGGGTCTTCCGCGATGGCTTGTTCGATAAAGGCCCAAGCGAATTCTGGGTAGTTGCCGATGTCGATGCGGGACTCGTCGGCGGCAAGTCGGACTCCAAACACCCGTCGCCCGTCGCGCAGCATCTGTCGCACGGCGTCGGTGAGTTGAATTTCCCCGCCATGACCGGGCGGGGTCTGCCGCAGATAGTCAAAAATCGTTTCGCGAAAAACGTAACGTGCGGCGATCGCGAGACGGCTGGGGGCGTTGGCGAGGCTGGGTTTTTCGACCAAATCATCCAAGCGAAAAACATCCCCTTCGCTGGCCGGGGCCGCGATGCCGTACCGCGAAACGGCGGTCGCATCAACTTCGCGAAAGGCAATCACTGCTTCGGCTTGCTCTTCTTCAAAGACTCGAATCAACTCGTTCACCAGACGAGACGATCCCAGGGGACGAATCAAGGCATCACCCAGGGCCAATACAAACGGTCGCGGCTCAAGGGCCTGGGCTCCGCATAAAACGGCGTGCCCTAGTCCCAACTGTTGTTCTTGCAGCGAAACCGAAATTCGCGTCGCCGCAAAGGGGCCGCGACTCCAGAGCTGTGCAAGTGCCTCCGAGTTCCCCGCTTGGTTCAAGCTGCCTTCTAGATGACGGTCGAGGTCAAACAGGGCGGTGATTTGTGACTTGCGGGAAGAGGTAACGAGGGATAGGTGATTGATGCCGGCTTGGCACAACTCTTCGGCGATCCATTGCAAGGCGGGTTTGCTGCCGAGTGGCAACAGTTCTTTCGGAGTCGCAGCACTCAGGGGCAACAACCGCGTCCCCAAACCTGCCACCGTCATCAAGGCTTGGTTGACCAAGGATCATCTACTCCAAATTTCGAAAGCCGTGCAGCATCAAGTCGTCAATTGACACGCATCGCGGTTTCTGTGCTCGTAGGGGCAGGCGTCGCCCCGCCATCCTCCTGTTTGCGGCGAACCAAAAATTGCTGTCGGGCTTGTTCGCGAGCCTCTAAATACTTTTCAATGATCACTTCCTCCATCGCCGGGGAGATTGGACGATATTGAGTCACGAACATTTGCGACTGATAGGCTTCGGCACGGAACAAGCTGCCACGGATTCGGTTTCGCATCCGATTGGTTGAACCGCGAATGATCCACTGCACGACGTTCCAATCACCCGGTGCATCGACAGCCTCACCAAACGAATCAAACAGACTGAAGACGACAAATCCATATTGACCAACGCTATTTGACATTTGTGCGGTAACGAAAGGCCAATTCTTCTCCCCTTCTTCACCCTTCCCAGTGTTTCGCAAGCGGACATTGATTTTCCAGCCTTGGTTTTTGTAACAGGTCGTCAACTCGTGCCAGCCAGGAAAAGTTTGATCGAATGAAAAGGTCGCTACGAACCGACTGAGTTGTTCGCCAGGCGCTGCGGCACGTTCGGCGGCGGTTGGTTCTGGGCTCAAGAAAGTCCACGTGTTGGACAAACGCCCCAGGTCGCTCCCTCGCGTCCGCTCTTCATATTTGTACTCCACCAGTTGCCAATCACCCATGACCGATTCAGGAAGATCGTCCTTGGCCAAGGGAACTTCAACGTCCGTTTCAAACAGTCGGACTTTCATTTCCGGTTGGGTCAAGGAACGAAAGACATCGACGACCGTCATCAATCCAGCCAGCCCCAAAACCCCGACGATACCCCACATCACCATGATGTTCGTTTGGGTTGGGCTTGAAGATGCACGACGTTTTCGTTGCGATTCCGCGTCGCCGCTGATCACATAGTTCCAGAAGCGAGAAATCGCACCTGTTGAACTGGACTCATCACCGTCAAACCGTTCGGTAGGACCAAACAAAAACAATAGGAACTGATCGGTGCTATAGACCATCAGAATACCCAAGCCCAGAGTCGCATAACCAAGAAGGGCATGCGGCAAACCATGTGCGAGGTCCCATTTAAATAAATATTGAGCAATCGGGATCGCAAAAATCCGCAAGCTGTTCATAAAGATCGCCCAGAAAATCACGGAAGCCAACAGCAACAGACTGCGGAACCAAGGGCGTCGAAAGAACACGATGAAAAATGCCGCGACAAACAGCAGCGTGAAAAATGACTGAACGCCACTACAAGCCTCTTCGATTCCGAAGCCACTCGTACCTGGCGCCAAAATCACCGTCCCCGGCATATAGTGCGGATAGCCCACCAAGTCGAGTTGGCTCGTCGTGACACGAGCACTCACTTGTTGCAACCAAGTGATCAGGCGACTGTCGAGCCCAAACGGGGGCGTCAAGCATATCAAGGCCAACAACGAAATCGACACGAGACTCTTGTCGGTCTCTCGATCAATCACCATCGACAACAGACTCGCCGACAAGGCGAATAGACACGCCATCGCAAACCAAGGCTCCATATAGAGCCAAGCCCCGATGCCACAGACAAGACCCAACAGCAGCATCCCCACGCTAGACCAGCTTTGCCTTAACGCCCCTTCCGTACGCGGCCAACGCATAAATGCAAACACGCCGAGCGCGATCAAGGCGATCGGGAAGAACTGATAATGTGGCTTGGCCCATAAATTACGAAAGTACAACAACAGCATCGGGATTTGAGCCCCGACGCCCACGAGATAAGGCAGCAAAATCGCCTGATTCGAAACAAGACCGGTCGATTTCGCTGAAGATGATTTCAAAGTTGCGGAGGCGGACATGAAACTTTTTTTTCCAAGTGGAGAGACTTCGGGCTCAGGAATTTGCCACTCTGCCTTGTGCCCAGCCTGCATTTTAATCAAAAACAAGCGTTTTTTCTATGTCCATTTCGGCGATTCTGGATTGTCTCACAAAGTGCCCTACCGCCTAGCCTAACACCGGTTCGGCCTGTACCGGTAAAACAAGGCAAGCCGGGTGGTTTGTAGCGAACATGAAGATTTAGTTTCGATGGCAAGCAGGGGGTTCAGGCATTTGACAGCCTGCGTTTTTTGACAGGATTCCAAGATTTACAGGATTGAAGATGATGAGAATGGGTTGATGGATTGTTGAACTGGCTGATTTGTGAAAAGCACCAATGCGAAGTTCCTACGACCAGAGGCCGCGAGTATCGATGACGACTCGCTCGTCGAATAGACGGCGTGAAAGGGCTTTGAATTCGCGATGATCGACCAAGACCAGTACGATGTCGGCGGCGGTTAAAGCTTCTTCGGCAGTGACTAACTCGCCGGCACCTTGCAGACGCACAGGGAGCGTTTTGACGTTCGGTTCTACTAACAACAACCGCCCCACGCGATCCGCATTCAAATGCTGGACGATTTCAATCGCCGGACTTTCACGCAAATCGTCCACATCGGCTTTGAAAGCTAATCCCAAACAGGCAATCACCGGGTCACGAAACCGCTCCGCCTTTTTCTTCACCGTGGCGACAACGTGATGGGGTTTGTAATTATTAACCTCGCGAGCCGTGCGGATCAAATTTGACTCGTCAGGTGCGGCGGCGACAATAAACCATGGGTCCACCGCGATGCAGTGACCTCCCACACCGGGCCCGGGCCGCAAGATATTGACACGCGGATGGCGATTGGCCAAACGAATCAACTCCCACACATCAATCCCCAAGCGATCACAAATCAATGACAACTCATTCGCAAACGCGATGTTCACATCGCGGAACGAGTTCTCGGTCAGCTTGGCCATCTCCGCCGTGCGGGCGTCAGTTAGATAAATGTCGGCGGTGCAAAAAGTTTCGTACAGCGCCTTGGCACGTCGCGAAGCCTCGTCGCTTAGCCCCCCCACAATCCGGTCGTTCGTCACCAGTTCACGGAGCATTTGACCCGGCAGAATTCGCTCCGGGCAATGCGCGAAATGGTAATCCTCCGCGCGAGCGGAAGGCCCCAACTCGTCCAACAACCAACCTTGGATTTGTTCGGTCGTCCCCACTGGGCTGGTTGACTCAAGAACGATCAAGTTCCCCGGCTGAACGACGTCGGCAAGGCTGCGCGTGGCGGCCTCCACATAAGTCAAATCGGGAAGGTGCCCTTCGGTGCCGTGCTGGAACGGTGTCGGGACGGCGATGATAAACGTTTCGGCAGGTGCAGGTTTCAACGCGGCCGTCAAATTCCCGCTTTGCACCGCCGCACGAACTAAGATGTCCAAGTCTGGTTCTTGGATATGAATCTTGCCTTGGTTGATCGTGTCGACCACTTCGGGGACCACATCGACCCCCAAGACCCGTTTCCCTTTGGTTGCAAAAATCGAAGCGGTGGGGAGCCCAATGTATCCCAACCCCAACACGCAAACATCAAATTTCTGGTTCATAAGAACTCACACCTTCCCTAGCCCAAATCTCGTTCTAAAATCTCGCGGATGCGGCGAGCGGTTTGGCCGTCCCCGTAGGGATTTTTGAGAGCCGCACGTCGCGAGTATTCTTCTGAATTCCCCAACAACTCCGCCACTTCGCGAATGATGACTTGCGGATTCGTACCGACCAAGCGGCAAGTCCCCGCGTCGACCCCTTCGGGCCGCTCGGTTGATTCTCGCATGACGAGCACCGGTTTGCCCAGACTGGGTGCTTCTTCTTGGACACCGCCGGAATCACTCAAGATGAAGAAACTCCGATTCATCAGCCACACAAAATCCAAATAGCCCACCGGCTCAATCAATTCGATTCCCGGATGACCGCGCAAGATTTCATCAACCGGTTTGCGAACATTGGGGTTCAAATGGACCGGATACAAAACACCAACATCGGAATACTTTTCGACGATTTCGAGCAGGGCCCGACAAATATTTTCGAACCCCTCCCCAAAAGATTCTCGGCGATGCCCCGTCACCAGAATAAATCGGCGCTCTGAATCTGCCGACAAAAAGGTCTCCGTAAACTGAGCGGAGATAGCGTTCCGCGCTGCAACGTCTTGGCCGATGACTCCTGATGATCCGAGGCGGTCGCGGATAAACAGCAAAGCGTCAATCACGGAGTTCCCCGTGACGTGGCAGTTCTCGGCGGGGATTTGTTCTTGGATCAAGTTGCGGCGACTGACCTCAGTGGGAGCAAACGCCCAGCGGCACAAGGGAGACGTCAAACGCCGATTCATCTCCTCCGGCCAAGGGCTCCGCATTTGATAGGTCCGCAAACCGGCCTCGACGTGGCCGATCGGAATGTCGGCAAACGCCGCCGCGAGACTTGCCGCAAACACCGTGGTCGTGTCTCCTTGAACGAGAATCGCCGCCGGTTGCAACTCCAGCAGACTTTGGTACACCGAGGTCAAAACGCGCGCGGTGAGATCGACCAACTGCTGCCCTGGTGCCATGAGTTTTAGATCGTGATCGGGGGTCAGCCCAAACGCTCCCAGGGCCTGCTCCAACATTTGTTGGTGCTGGCCCGTTGAGAGGAGTAGCGGCTGGAGGGTCTTGGATTTTTTCAATTCCAAATAGACCGGGGCCATTTTGATGGCCTCTGGACGGGTTCCAACAACGACGGCAACTTTTTTCATGGGAACTTTTTCAAATGGAGAAACAACACGAGCACGAATGCCAACAACGAGGTTCAACGTAGCGGAATGCGTCAAGGGCTTGTTGATTTATGGTAGCGGAAGTCGTCAAGACTTTCGTTGCGTCAATTAGGGCTAAGAAAACGATCGAAAGTCTTGACGACTTCCGCTACGACTGCTCCTCCGCTACCTTTCCCACAGTGACACAAGCTCGCCGCTTTGGCAAGAATCCCCCTTGTCGCACCCTCTCATCAAACTGAGACTCGTTCCGATTGTTCGGATTATGTCAAGAAACTTTCACGTGTGAGCAATGGGGACCGAGGTCATGTTCACAAAAGAACTCTGTTCATTTTTTAAACCCGCCGACCCTTGCGATCTCAAATCCTGAAATCCTGTAATAAAAATTACGACCCCAAAGATTCATTTCTCGCAATCGCCAACATATTTCTCAGCACTGAGATTCGGTGGCGGCTTCTTGTTTGGCGAGTTCCAGGTCGTGGTCGACCATTAGTTGAGCGAGCTCGCGGCAGGTGACGCGGGGAGACCAACCGAGTACCGAACGAGCCTTCGAGGCGTCGCCAAGCAACAGATCAACTTCCGTCGGCCTGAAGTAGCGGGGGTCGATCTCGACATGCTTCTCCCAATCCAAATCGAGATACCCGAACGAATAATCCAAGAAGTCGCGGATGCGATAGGTCTCGCCAGTCGCCAATACAAAATCGTCGGGCTCATGATGTTGCAGCATCATCCACATCCCTTCGACGTAATCTCTGGCGTAGCCCCAGTCGCGGCGTGCTTCGAGGTTTCCGAGATATACTTTCTCTTGCAAACCGATCTTGATTCGAGTCGCGGCGCGAGTGATCTTCCGTGTCACGAATGTCTCGCCGCGTCGAGGCGATTCGTGGTTGTACAAAATGCCGTTCACCGCGAAGAGATCGTAGGCTTGGCGATAGTTCACCGTTTGATAGAAGGCGTAAACCTTGGCGCAGGCGTACGGCGATTGGGGGCGAAAGGGAGTATTCTCGGTTTGGGGAGTCTCCAGCACATCACCATACATTTCGCTGCTGCTGGCTTGATAGACGCGAACCTCTTTGGATTTGTTCAGTTGCCGCGCGGCCTCGAGTACATTCAGAGCCCCCCCACCGACAACTTGCAAGGTATACACTGGGCTGTCAAACGAGACCCGCACGTGACTCTGCGCGCCCAAGTTGTAAATCTCATCGGGCTGCAAATCGAGGACGAGGTTGGTGATGTTTTGGCCATCGGTTAGATCGCCGTAATGCAAAAACAAGTTAGCGGTCGGGTCGTGGGGGTCGCGATAGACGTGATCGAGTCGAGCGGTATTAAAACTACTGCTGCGGCGAACGATTCCGTGAACCTCGTACCCTTTTTCCAAAAGGAACTCGGCCAAATACGAACCATCCTGCCCCGTGATGCCTGTGATAAGTGCTCGCTTCGTCATGCCGCTTTTATACCTCGCGTAGTTTGTTCTCAGCTCGTTCAGAAAAATAGTCTTGGTAGGTCATCCGCAACCCTTCCTCCAGCGTGATGGTCGGTTGCCAACCCGTCGCCAAAATGCGGGAAATATCGGTTCTTTTGACCGGCGTGCCATCCGGCTTCGATTTATCATAAACGATTTTCCCGGTATAACCAACAGTGCTGGCTATCGTCTCGGCTAGATTCGCGATCGTCACATCGCGGCCCGTTCCGACATTCACCCAATCGGGCGGATTTTCCAACTGCAACAAGTGCCAAACGCCTGCCGCCAAATCGTCGACGTGCAAGAACTCACGCCTCGGAGTCCCGCTCCCCCAAATCACCACTTCCTCTGCCCCTGAAATACGGGCCTCATCGAAACGGTGAATCAGGGCCGGCAACACATGGGCGTTTTCCGGATGGTAATTGTCTCCCGGCCCGTAAAGATTGGTTGGCATCGCCGAATGAAACAGCCTGCCGTGTTGACGACGATAGGCGGAGCACAGTTTTAGTCCCGCAATCTTGGCAATCGCATAGGCTTCGTTGGTCGCCTCAAGCGGTCCGCTAAGTAAAGCCTCCTCGCGCAGCGGCTGTGGAGCCTCACGAGGATAAATACAGGTGCTCCCCAAGAACAACAGTCGCTCCGTTTGATGACGAAAGGCCGCATGGATCACGTTCGCCGCGATCATCAAGTTGTCGTACAGGAAGTCCGCAGGATAAGTATTGTTGGCGTGAATCCCACCAACCCGCGCTGCGGCGACCACCACGACCTGCGGCCGTTCACTCGCAAAAAATTGTTCGACGGCGGATTGGCAAGTCAAATCCAACTCGCGGCGATTGCGAAGAACTAAGTTCGAGCATCCGTGCTGAGAGCAAGCTCGCACAATCGCTTGGCCCACCATTCCTTGATGGCCCGCGATAAAAATTTTTGCATTTTGCAGTGCAAGATTGTTTGTCATCTTTTCTCCTAGAGGGGTTCTAATAAACCTTCGTCAATTTGCATCGAAACCCCTTGTTCGAGGTAACGAATCGTTAACAGCAACCGGGTCTTCCCCTCGCGCCGCACCACGGTCCCTTCGTAGCCACGAAACGGACCCGTCCGAACCCGTACGGGCTGGCCGGGAACCAACCGCGCTTCGGGGGTTAGCGGCACTCCCTCGCGAATGGCCAAGTAGACTTGCCGCAAATCGTGAGCAAGCCCCGCTGGGTCGCCGACCTCCTCCGCTCGCGAAACGCAGTTGGTCGCGAGGGCTCGTTGCCGATCTTCGGCGGTGCCAAACAAAAAGACATAGTTCGGAAACAACGGCACCGTCGACACTCGCACCCTCCCCTGCGGAGAGCGGGAACGTTTGGAGATCGTCGGACCATAAAAACCAATCGACAACTTTTTCAATTTTCGCATCAACTGTTTTTCTTGCCGCGCCATCGTGTAAAGGCAGTACCAGCGTTCGCTCGCCGTTACGAAGTCAACTTCACGGTCCAGCAAGTCGCTGGGGTAAAGGTCGTCTTCGGGTTTTAAAATCGGCATCTGGCGGTCCTTCTTCTCGACGAGATTCCCTTAAGAGGACGGTGGGGCGACCGCCGACTCGTTGGCAGCCTCGACAACCACCGTGTTGTCTGTGGGGTTGGCGTTGTCTGTGGGGGCTTTGTTTTCTGCGGCAGCGGCGTTTTCCTGCCAAGGGTTATGCCAATCGCGCCATTGGGAAAGATAAGTCGCATAGACCGGATAAGTCTCGACTCGTTCTTCGAGCCACTTCCGCGCGTGGGCCACGAGTTGGGCCTCGCGCTCGAGAGTGATCTGCCCTTGCATCACCGCCCCACGAAGGAACACAAAATACGTGTCCAACACATCGCAGCGACAGTAGTCGTTGATCTCGCGGACTTCGCCGCGATGGTACATGTCTTGGACCATGTGCCCGGCCACGTCCATCTTGCCGGGCTTGCCCAATAAATTGGCGACGAGATTCAGTCCGCCATTGATCCGCGAGGCCCCGAAATTTGTCAACAGTTCCTGCAAGTCCAAATGAGCGTTTGTGTTGTAACGATTGCGGTACTGGTCCCAAGTCTTCAGTTGAGTGCTGAACCAATCCGGAACGCTGATCCCATACCGAAACGCCGCCAACTCGAGCAACGGCAAGTCAAACGTGCGGCCATTGAAGGAAATCAACGTCGGTTTGCCATACGCCGACCAACCTCGCCAAAAAATTTCGGTGATGCAATGCGGTCGATATTGCGGATCGTCAAGGGTCACGATATCTAAGAGGACAAAGTCTGCGTCGAGTTTGCCAATCGCAATTGAGATCGGAATCTGAAACGTGTAAGGGATAAATTCGCTCTCGTATTTTTCAAGCAACTCGCTGCGGTAACGGTTGATCGCATCGATTGCCGACAGACCCTGGCCGGGGTAGCGAATCTGGGAGATCAAATCCCCATCGGCAACGCTTTCGGCGTCGAACACCAGATAGCGGACTTTGTTGGAAGCGACTGTCATGCTGTGTTCCCAAATTGGTCGTGTATTCCCAGCTTCTTCGTGAAGAAACTCCCGCCCATTGTCGCAGACTCCGGCTTTTTTTTCGAGGGTCCCCAACCCCTTCTCAAGTCGATAAAATGGATAATCTTTCAGAATAAAAACCATTTCAAATTTAAAATCACCATGCTCAATTCCGAACGACTCCTCCAACGCTTTCTCCAATACGTCCATGTCGACACAACGGCCAACGCCGCCGCTGAAACGTATCCCAGCAGCCCCGGCCAAATCGAGCTTGGCAAAATCGTTGTCGCTCAACTGCGAGAAATGGGGGCTGTGGACATCGAGCAAAGCGAGTTTGGGATCGTCATGGCCACGATCCCAGCCAACGGAATCCCAGACGCGCCCGTTGTCGCCTTCAACGCCCACTTCGACACCTCACCAGAGACCTCCGGAAAAAACGTCCGCCCCCAAGTCATTCGTCATTTCGACGGACGCGACATCGTGCTTGCAGGTGACCCCACGAAAATCATCACGGCGGCGACTTGCTCTGAACTTCCCTCCGCCGCCGGACAAACGATCATCACCACCGACGGCACGACGCTCTTGGGGGGAGACGACAAGGCGGGGATGGCGATCATGATGGAACTGGCCAACGTGCTCCTGGAATCAAAGCCGTTTGAGCATGGCCCCGTCCGTTTGCTGTTCACATGCGACGAAGAAATCGGGTTGGGGGTCAAGCATGTTGACTTGGAAAAACTCGCCTCGCATGTCTGCTACACGTTCGACGGTGGTGGGATCGACATGGTGGACAACGAAACGTTCTCAGCCGACTTGGCCGTTGTGACGTTTTCAGGGGTCAACATTCATCCGTCGATCGGCAAAGGCAAAATGATCAACGCGATTCGCGGCCAGGCCGATTTTTTATCGCGGTTGCCCCGCGAGCTGTCTCCTGAACAGACTGAAGGCCGCGACGGGTTCTTGCATCCTTATCAACTGGAGGGGGGTGTCGCTCACAGTTCGGTTCAGATTCTCTTGAGGGATTTCGAAACCGCGCGGCTGAGCGACTACGCGCAACTCCTCGAACAGACCGCGCGAGAAACCGAACAAGCCTTCCCAGGTCTCAAGGTTGAAGTTGCGATTCACAAGCAGTATCGCAACATGGCCGAATGGCTCGAACGCGAACCACGCGCCGTGAAGTTTGCCGTCGAGGCTCACGAGCGGTTAGGGCGCCGCGCCAATCTGTCGATCATTCGCGGCGGCACCGACGGCAGTCAATTGACGGAGAAGGGACTCCCGACACCGAACCTTTCGTCCGGTCAACACAACATCCACTCTCCGCTCGAATGGGCCTCGCTGGACGAAATGCAATCCGCCTGCGAAGTCGGCCTGGAAATCATCCGCCTATGGGCCACGGCGAAAAGATAAAATTAGTTCGTATTTGAGCAAGGGAGACGGAAGGCTTTGCACTCCCGCAGAAAAATAGGACGGGTGGAACGAGGTGGGTGGAAAAGCGGAGCCACGGATTGAACACGGATTGAACACGGATTTGGTGTGAGCGACGGGGATTTGATAAACGACGTTTATTTTCAATCCGTGTTTCATCGGTGTTTCATCCGTGTTTCATCCGTGGCTAATTTGAAACCGTGGCGATTTGGAAACCGCGTCTTCAATCAGAAATCGAATCAGAAGGCTCCCGCTTGAGTCGATGAGTGCGGGAATTTTTTTGACAGGATTTCAGGATTTACAGGATTGGGAGAAGACGGCAAGGTGACAGTCATCATTAAAAACAGCCTGGAAAATCAATCGCGAGGGACTGAGCCTAGCGGCAAAATCATGAGTTGGGGTTCAGGGCGTTCTGCCAGTGTTCCGGAAATTGCTTCAAACGTCTCAAAACCGAATTTTTTATAGAATTCGATTGCCGCGGGTTTGGCGTCGACCACAACCGCGACACACCCCGTGCGATCAGCCATCTCGTGTGCGATTTGAAAGACCGCTTTCAATAGTTGTTTTCCAAGTCCCATCCCTTGAGCGATTTCAGCGACGGCTAATCGAGCAAGTCGCAAAGCGGGCAACGGATAGTTTGGCAATTTTTTCTTGATTGACTTGGGGAGTGCTTCGATGGAGATCGAAGTCGCACTTACCGTCGCGAATCCAAGAATATCGTTGTCCTTGACAGCAACATAAGTTGTCCCAATGTGCAAACGGAATTGGTTCTGGCCTGCAAATTTGTGAAAGAACCGGTCGAGTTCGACGTCACCGCTTCGGAAATTTTCGCGATGGTCTTCGGCTCGCAATGGGCGAATCTCAATCATCAAAGAGTGCTCGCATCGCCTTGGTGGGAGGCTGCGGATTCTCAATTTTGGCGAGTATCTCTTTACCCGTCTCGCGAGAAACTTTAATGATCGGCGGAATGGTCAAATCTAATGGAATGGCATCCAGCGCGCTTAAATGGTGGAGAATCGCGGATTCTATTAAATGGGATTTCTTGACGCCGTGCCGGTCGACAAACCGTTCTAGCAATTCACGTGTCTCGTCTGAAATGTGGGCCGATATTTGCCTCGTTGAATTCATTGCATTTCTCGCTCGCTACGACCAAGTGTAGAAATTTCTACATTTTTGTAGATTTTAGCCTGTCAGCACTTCAAAAGCAAGACTGCGCTGCGAGAATTCCGATGTGAGTCGGTTATGAACGTCTTTTCAGAACACTGCCGGTGTCCCAGAAGGCTACGTCCACAATCAAGATCGGGTTTCCTCGTCCCTTTCTGTCCAGCGTTATCAAGCCGGTAAAAAATTTGCGATAAAAAATCAGGCGGCTGTAACAAGGTGGGTGGAAAAGCGTAGCCACGGATTGAGCACGGATTTGGTGTGAGTGACGAGGGATAGGTAAACGACTTTTGTTTTCAATCCGTGTTTCATCCGTGGCTAATTTGAAACCGTGGCTATTTCGAGCCGAGTCTTCTATCAGAAATCGAACCAGCCGGCTCCCGTTTGAATCCTCGGCGACGGAAATTTTCTGACAGGATTTCAGGATTTATAGGATTAGGAGAGGACGGTCGAGGACATGGGCTGGGTGGATCAGGTCGTTTTGTTGCGTGTGCGGAGCCAGCGGTGGAACTTTTTTTGGAGGGATGCGGCTTGCGCGTGGTGGGAGATGATTTGTTTGGCGACTTCGGCTGCCGACGCGTCGGCGGGGAGAGTGGCGAGGATTGATTGATAGCGGGCTTGGGCGTTGACATGGTCGTTGAGTTGACCAAGCAACTCTTGGATGCGGACCAATTGGCGGCTTAAGTTCTTGTCGGCTTGATTGAGCGCCAACATTTCCATGCCGTACCGCACTCGTTTGGCAGCGATCCGGATGCGATGAAGTTCGGCAAAATCGGGTTGGGGGGATGTCAGCAGCCTCGCCAAATGTTCCTGAAGTTCAACAAGAGCCACAGCCGAAAACTCGTGGACGGACTGTTTGAACGCCGACTTGCGAAACCTAAGTCTTTGCCGCCATTGTCGTTTGGTGCGTTTCTGCGCGGCGCGGCGAAGAGATCCGCTTAGTCGCAAACGCAGGTCCGCGCGGTGCGACTTTTGGTCCGCAACCAAAGATGTCTTCAAGTCATCAGGGAGAGCACACTGACTCAAGTGATTCACGAAAACATCGACATCTCGCACGGGTCCGGAACTGCGGCGAATCCCGACCACCCAGCGTTTTACCGAACGCCAACCCGGCTTGAGCAATGGGGAAAACAGAACCAAAGCAGCGGCCATGCGGCGACATGCAACTCGCAATTGGTGAATGCGTTCTGGGTTTTCGACGTTTTCTACACCGCCAGAGTTTTCGTCATCCGCCGTTTGACATTTTTGAAGTGCGTCAAATACGCGCAAAAGCCGCTTGTCGAGTTGCCTCGCGGCGAGTTTTGCAGCCGATTCAGTAGTGTGTTTTGGGGGCCGAGCGGACATCGAAGGTTCCGTTTGGAGTTCGAAAAGCCCGTTGAAAGTCGGGCTTTCGGCGACATCTCCCGAGATGTCAATCTAGGTAGTTTGTATCGACTTCACGGCCAAGTCAATCTACCCCCCTAAAAGTATGTGACTGTTTACCGTATCGACGGTTTTCCGACCCTTACAGTAGACTTTGGGCCATATATGGCGAGTTCGGAAATCGTGAACAACGAAAGTTTGGCATCAATTCCGAACTCGCATCCTTCGGGTGGCGGGCTTGCTCCCTCCGGGTGGCTGGGGACTTTTTGGACCTTATTTAAAGACAATTGGCACATGCACGATTTTTATTTTCCCAACTGGGTAAATCGTTTGACAGTGATCCTGATCTTGGGCGGCTTGACGGTGGGAGGTTATCTCTCGGCCTGTTTGTTCGTGGCAACGCATCCGTTGATCGTGAACGTCGGCCATCAACCTCGGCAACCACTCCCCTTCAGTCACAAGATTCACGCGGGCCAGCTGAAACTCGACTGTCGTTATTGCCATAACACCGTTGAACATTCCGCTCACGCGGCAGTTCCAGCGACAGCGACTTGCGGCAACTGCCACGGAGGTAATCGCGTGAAGGAAGGTGAGACGCTGGGGATCATCAAAGGCGAGAGCGTCCATTTAGAATTAGTGCGAAAAAGTCTGGAGACAGGCGACCCAATCGAATGGGTTCGTGTGCATAATGTGCCGGACTTTGTGTACTTCAATCATGCGGCTCACATCAATCGCGGTGTGAGTTGCGTGTCATGTCATGGCCGGGTCGACACGATGGATGTTGTGACGCAAGTCAAACCGATGTCGATGGCTTGGTGCTTGGATTGCCACCGCAATCCCGAAAAGAACATTCGCGATCCGGAATTGGTGACTCAACTTGATTTCAAGGTTGATGACCCAGAAGCTTACGGTCGCGAGTGGGCGGAAAAACTGAAAATTAAACCAAACGTCAATTGTTCAACTTGTCACCGATGAACCATATCACACCGAAAACAAAAGGCGGGTCATTCGACTCTGCATTTGACTATCAAAATTTCGAGCGGTTGAACGAAACTCCCGAGATGCAACGAGTCATCGAGGAAGAGTTTGGTTCAGCGATTGAGGCTGGAGCAACAGAAGCTGGCGAAGGGGAAGCTGCAGACGGCTTCTCGCGGCGGCGTTGGTTGCAGCTCATGGGGGCCTCATTGGCGCTGGGAGCTGCCGCCGGTTGCCGCTACCAGCAGGACCGCATTCTGCCCTACGCGTTCCGGCCGCAGAACCGCACACCAGGAACGCCGGTCACTTACGCCTCGATGATTGACTTTGCAGGCGTTGCTCATCCGGTTGAAGCGACCAGTTACGACGGCCGTCCGATCAAGCTCGACGGCAACCGTCTGCACGAAGAAACCCGCAACCTTTCTGAAAAAAGTCCGGGCCCGTCGTCGGCCTTCACCCAAGGCCGCATCCTCGAACTCTACGATCCCGACCGCTTGCGAACCCCACTGCAACGGGACGGCCAAAGATGGAATGAAACCAATTGGTCGAACGTGATCAGTAGCCTACGGGGCATTTTGAGTGGCAACGACTTGAGTTCGGTAGCGATCTTGGTCGAGCCCACTTCATCTCCCTCGTTGCAACGGCTGATGAAAGAATTTGCCGCGCGTGGCGGGCATGTTCATTACTTCACTTCGCTGCATGACGACCATGCTCGAGCGGGTTCAAAAGCCGCCTTTGGCCAAGTCGTCCGTCCGACTTACGAGTTTGACAAAGCACGTGTGATCGTGTGCCTCGATGCTGACCCACTGCTGATGGACGGTTCGGCAATTCGCAACAATCGCTTGTTTGCCGCCGGTCGCGATGTGGACCACAGCGACACGATGAGCCGTCTGTATTGCGTTGAGAGTGATTACTCGACAACAGGTGCTTGTGCCGATCATCGGATGTCGCTGCCAAGTTCAAAAATTCCGAGTTTCCTCGGTGCTCTCGCTACGGCGGTTAATGAGCGTGACGAAGGCGATCCGATTGATGATGGTTTGAAATACCGTGACAAGTTGCTGGCCGCAATGGCTCAGGACTTGGTCGATCACGCGGGAGCCGGTGTGATTGTTGTCGGTGATCGACAGCCTCCGGAGGTCCATGCCGCCGCCCATTGGCTAAATCAAAAACTGGGGAACGTCGGCAAGACGGTCAGCTACACGGCTCCTCAAGATGCAGACCGCAACTTGATTTCTGAGTCGCTGGTCGAATTAGGTAACAAGATCAACGCTGGCTCGGTCAAATCTTTGATCGTGGTCGGTGGCAATCCGGTGTTCGATGCTCCGCTGGAACTGGGTGTTGCGGATTGGTTTAAGAAGTGTGATGCAACGGTCCACCTTTCGTTTTATAAAAATGAAACCAGCCTGGAGTGTGGCTGGGTGTACAACACCGCTCATCCGCTGGAGGCTTGGGGGGATGGTCTAGCTCCTGACGGTTCGTGGTGCTTGGCCCAACCACTCATCAACCCGTTGTTCGAAGGCCGTAGTGCCATCGAGGTTTTGGCCAGCGCGATGGGTGACGCAGATGTCACTGGCGACACGATCGTGCAAACAACCGCGAAGGCTCGGTTTGGCGAAAGTGGTTTCGATAAAATGTGGCGAGAGTCCGTGCATGACGGCTTCTTTGCCAATTCGGCGGCTGAAAAAGTTTCCGTATCGGCATCAGATGTTGCGATGCCCGCTAATGATGGGGCATGGAAGACTCCTTGGGACGAGAAGTCGCTCGAAATGGTCTTCATTCCCAGCCGCTCGGTCTACGACGGACGGTTTGCCAACAACGCTTGGCTGCAAGAACTGCCGGACTTCGTCACCAAGATGACTTGGGACAATGCTGCGTTGGTTAGTCCCGAAACGGCCCGAGCATTAGGGCTCAAGCAGGACCGCAAGTACGCCTTCAAGGCCAATGGTCGCGAAGTCGAATTGCCCGTACACATCCAGCCCGGTCAAGCTCGCGGCTCGATCGCCGTGGCGATTGGTTACGGTCGCAAGGCAGCAGGTGCCGTCGGTGGTGACGCGACGCGAAAAGTGGAAGTGGGAACCGATGTTTCGCCGTTACGCTCTGCGGCCCGTTGGTTCGTCAATCCAGAGTTGACGGTTTCAACATCGTCGAGCAAATCGTACCCCTTGGCTGTTATTCAGTCCAACTGGGACATCGACAAAACAGGTCGCGATGAAATTCAGCGACGAATGTTTATCAATGAAAAAGGGGAACGCAGCAATTTGCTCCGCGAGGGGAGCTTCTCCAGTTACCAGGAATTTAAGAAGCACGCCAAGGACGATCACGGGCATGGCGACAAGGACCACGCGAAGAAGGTCACGGCGCTGCCGATCATCAACAATGTTTCGTACGAGCCTGCGGCGGGTGGTGGCGATGACCACCATCATTGGCCCACGGCGTTCCACGAGCATGAGCTGTTTGACTTAACTCCTGGTGTTCGAGAACTGTATCGATCAGACAACCCGGAATATAAAAATGTATGGGGGATGTCGATCGACCTCAACAAGTGTACGGGCTGCAACGCATGCGTCGTCGCTTGTCAGGCTGAAAACAATATCCCGATCGTCGGCAAATCTCAGGTCCATCGTGGTCGCGAGATGCATTGGATTCGTCTCGACGCTTACTTCGGCAACAATTTATACAACACTGAGGCGGCTGAGTCGGACGACAAAGTGATCATTCATCAACCGGTCGCCTGCCACCACTGCGAAAATGCTCCGTGCGAGACGGTTTGCCCAGTTGCGGCCACCGTTCACTCCTCAGAGGGATTGAACGACATGGTTTACAACCGTTGTATCGGTACTCGTTACTGCGGCAACAACTGTCCTTACAAAGTGCGCCGGTTCAACTACTTGAACTACTCCGATGCCGTGACCTTCCTGAAGTATCCGTCCCAATTTGTGGATCGTCTTTCGGCAAGTGACCGTGCGTTGCAAAACCTCGTCATGAATCCCGAGGTCACGATTCGAACTCGTGGCGTGATGGAGAAGTGCACCTACTGCGTGCAGCGGATTCAGAACGGCAAAATCAAGGCCAAAGCCGAAGGGAATCGCGACTTGGGAGGAAACGAAATCACGACGGCTTGCCAAGACGTATGTCCAGCCGGAGCGATTAAATTTGGTGACTTGAATCACAAGGGTGCCGATGTTCGCGGGCAGCACAAGAACCCGCGAGCCTACGCCATGCTTTCTGAACTAAACAATTATCCACGGACCAAGTTTTTGGCCCGCGTTCGTAATCCCCATCCCATTTTGATGGATATGGATGATCGAGGCGTGCAGGGCGAAGGGGCAAGTGACACACTTCCTCCTAACATTCAAATTTCGTAGGTCTTGATTCGTCGAGCCCCCATCGAGATTACCACAAATTAAATGTCAACAATTAAACAGTAAACATTAAGAGAAACTGAGATCATGGCAGCTACGGTCGACTTTTCGCTTGACAACACCCACGAGGACCCCAGTCGTCGTGCTGATTTGGTGTTGGGTGGCATGACCTATGGGGACATCACCGACAATGTTGCGGAAATTTGGGAAGCTGGGCGCCCGCCAAAGATTTGGTATGTGGTGTTTGGCACCGCTGTTGTCTTGCTTTCGATTTTAGGGGTTTGTTTGCTGCACCTGTTTTTTATGGGTGTCGGAGTCTGGGGAAACAATAATCCTGTGTATTGGGGTTTCCCGATTGTCAACTTTGTTTTCTGGGTCGGGATTGGCCACGCGGGAACGCTGATTTCGGCGATTCTGTTTTTGTTCAGGCAAAACTGGCGGACGAGTATCAACCGTGCGGCGGAAGCGATGACGATTTTTGCCGTGGTGTGTGCGGGGTTATTCCCCGGGGTACACATTGGGCGATTGTGGGTCTTCTATTGGTTGTTTCCGGTACCGACCGAGCATTTGGCGATGTGGCCGAACTTCCGCAGTCCGTTGTTGTGGGACGTGTTCGCGGTGGGAACTTATGCGACCGTCTCGCTGCTGTTCTGGTACATGGGGATGGTTCCCGACATTGCAACTTTCCGCGATCGTTCGAAGACCAAGATTCAAAAATTTATTTACGGCCTTCTGTCGTTGGGCTGGACCGGTTCGGCTCGCAACTGGCACCGCTACGAGATGGCCTACACGATTTTGGCCGCGCTTGCGACGCCGCTGGTGTTGTCGGTGCATACGATTGTTAGTTTTGACTTTGCGGTGTCGCAGTTGCCAGGTTGGCACACGACGATCTTCCCGCCTTACTTCGTGGCCGGAGCGATTTTCTCAGGGTTCGCGATGGTGGTGACGCTGCTGGTACCCTGCCGCTCGCTGTTTAAGCTGGAACGGCTGATCACGATTCGGCACTTGGAGAATATGAACAAGATCATCATGGCGACGGGCCTGATGGTCGGAACGGCCTATGGGATCGAGTTCTTCATCGCTTGGTATGGCGGTGTCGAGTATGAGAAGTTTGCGTTTATCAACCGGGCGTTTGGTAACTATGGTATTTCGTATTGGATCATGGTGACCTGTAACGTGTTTATTCCGCAACTGTTTTGGATTCGCTGGTTCCGTACGAATTTGTTGGCGATGGTGGTGATTTCGATCTTCGTCAACATTGGGATGTGGTTTGAGCGATTTGTGATTTTGATGTCGCTGACACGGGACTTTTTGCCTTCGAGTTGGGGTAATTTCTACCCTTCGCTTGTGGATATTTTGATGTTGATTGGCAGCTTCGGGCTGTTCTTTACGTTGTTCTGCTTGTTCTGTCGGTACTTGCCGATCATCGCCATTTCGGAGGTGAAAAACGTTTCTCCGCAAACGTTGCACCACCACGGGCATGACGAGCATGAACATCACGTGGAGCATGGCACAGCGCACTAATCCCAGGCTGGCACCGCATGGTGTGGCCCTGGGTGGCATGACACAAACCGATCACCCTACTGTTAATAATTGATAACGACTTATGGCACATTCGCACAAACACGACACACCTGTTGAGACGGGCCCGTCATCGAAGCTGATTTCGTTGGTCGCGCAGTTTGACGACCCCCATTCTTTGGTGGCGGCCTGCGACCGAGCCCGCGAAGCGGGTTACAAGAAGATGGATGCCTACTCGCCGTTTCCGGTGCACGGAATCGACGATGCGATTGGGATTCGCCGCACGCGGTTGCCGTTTTTTGTTTTGGCCGTAGGCTTGGGGGCTTGCGCCTTTGCGTTGCTGCTGCAGTATTACGTGAATGCCACGGATGAGTCGCCGATTTTTCCAGGTTACAAATTTTTCATCTCGGGTAAGCCTTTGTTCAGCTTGCCTGCCAACATTCCGGTGACTTTCGAGATCATCGTGTTATCGAGTGCCTTTGCGACCTTCTTTGGGATGTGGTATTTGAATGGGCTGCCACGGTTTGCCAACCCCTTGCACCGTTTGCCGATGTTTCGGCGGGTGACGAATGACAAGTTCTTTTTGGTGCTTGAAGCCGAAGACGAAAAGTTCAGCGAGAGCCGCAGTCGGCAACAGTTGGAGGAATGGGGCGCAAAGGCGATTGAAGAATGTCATGAAGATTTGACCGATCAAAAAATCCCTAACGGTTTTCGTTTAGCGGGAATCGTGTTTTTGTTCGCCTTGTTGCTGCCACCGGCTTTGATCTACCGAGTTTCGGGAATGACTTATCGTCAACCTCGGTTGCACGTGGTTCCTGATATGGACTGGCAAGACCGTTACAACACGCAGACGCGAGGGCCGAACATCGGAACTCCTGAAAGTCCCCGTTATTTGTTTGCGGATGGTCGGGCGATGCAACGACCTGTTTCTGGAACGATAGCCCGAGGCGACTTGACCGAGAGCGATGAATACTTCCGCGGCTACAAAACAGGAACATTGCCAGTTTCTGAGGGAGCGGGACCAAGTGCTCAAGACCAAGACGGCCAAGACCAAGATGGCATGGCGACGGGAACGACGCCGGAACCTGAATGGGTTGATGGTTTTCCAGAAGAAGTTGTCGTTAACACGGATTTCTTGAAGCGCGGTAAACAACGATTTGAGATTTACTGCGTGGCCTGTCACGGCTACGACGGCAATGGTGAAGGCTTGGTAAACCAACGTGCTGTGGCCTTGGCGGCGGCTGGCGAGGCTGCTTGGACGGCTGCTAAATCCCTGCATGATCCTGCGGTCAAGGCTCAGCCGATTGGCCGAATTTTCGACACGATTTCTAACGGACGGGCCACGATGGGCCCGTACAAAGACCAGATTCCCGTCAAAGACCGCTGGGCGATCACCGCCTATGTGCGGGCATTACAAGCAACGGGAATTAGAACACCGCAAGAGTTAGCGGAAGCAAACTCGGCGACTCCCGAAGCCGGACAGTAGGTTCGGTTGGGGCAAATCAGACCACGACAATTTTTAACTTTTTGACGTAATTCAAATGCACGCGCGACGACCTGGAAAAATTACTTCCCCTATTGTTTCGTTGAGCACCAGCTATGTGAAACTGGTCCCGTTGGGATTGGTGATCGGAGCCATTGGGTTGGGGCTGGCCTATTTTATGTCGCTTCCTCAAGGTGGCCTCAAGCGGTTTAGCTATTCCTACTTGGTCACCTATTGCTCGCTGTTGTCGATGTCGTTGGGTTGCCTGTTTTTCGTCACGGTTCAACACTTGACCCGCGCTGGCTGGAGCGTCACCGTGCGGCGGATCGCGGAAATTTTCGCGATGTGTCTGATCCCGATGTTCGTGTTGTTCCTGCCGATCCTGTTGCCCGTGCTGATGCAACGCGACGACGTTTATCAGTGGGTGAATGCCGGTTGGTTGGCCGGTGACCGCGAGATGTTTCGCGAGATCAAAAACGCTTACCTCAATCCAAGTTGGTTTGGGATTCGCATTGTGGCCTACTTCGTCATTTGGGGGATGATGGCTTACAGCTTTTTCGGCAAGTCGCTGAAACAAGACAAAACTGCCGATCCCACCCTTTCGCGAACGATGCAAAAGTCGGCGACTTGGAAAATGATTATTTTCGCAGCAACCCTGGTGTTCGCTTCGTTTGATATGGAAATGTCTCTGTCGCCTCGATGGTTCAGCACGATGTTCCCGGTCTACTTCTTTGCGGGCGGGGTGATGAGTGCAATGGCCGCGATCATTCTCACGGCGGCGCTGTTGCAGCGATCCGGAAGGGTGACGGACGAGATCACCGTTGAACACTATCACGATCTTGCCAAGCTCACGTTTGGATTCATTTTCTTTTGGGGTTATATCGCTTTCAGCCAGTTCATGTTGATCTGGTACGCGAACCTTCCTGAGGAAACCTTTTGGTATCGATTTCGCATGGGCGACTCAGCGTCGCCGGGTTGGATTTTCTGGTCGCTGCTGTTGCTGTTCGGGCATTTGCTGATTCCTTTTTTGGCAATGATGGCCAGGACCGTGCGACGGAACAAAACCTACTTGCTGTTCGCAACGATTTTCATTTTATGTATGCATTGGGTCGATCACTTCTGGATCATCATGCCGCAATTGAACATTGAGATGGGAGCGACCGATGTTCTCGGTGGAGACCCGGCGAACAATCCCCTCCCCTTCAGTTGGTTGATTGATGTCCCCTGCGCGATTGGCATGGTGGGAATTTATGTAGCTCTGTTTTCTGGGATCGCTGCCGACCGACCGCTGGTGCCGCTGCACGATCCTCGTCTGGAAGAGTCCTTGAATTATCGAAACGCTTAATTGGGCTCGTGCAGTCCAAAATCATAAAATATAGGTTTTAAACATGGCAACCTCAGCAGAACACAATCATTCGGTTTCGACGAAACCAAGTTATGATGACGTCAATACCACGGCGGTTTACATGGTGGGGATCATCAGCGCGATTCTGACCATTGTCATTATTTCGGTCGTCCAGGGCTTCACCTATCAAATGATGGATGGGGTTGCTTCTAAGAAAGCGGACAAGTACCACGAACTGTGGGTTGCTCCTGTGATCAAGGAACAAAAGGAACACCTCGAGGGAGGTGACGGCATCACTCCTATCTCCGCAGCGATGCAACTGGTGGAGCAGAAATACGGTAAAGGCAAGACGGACAATAACTAGTACGGAAAATTTAGCGAAATACGCTTGTTTGGCAGACCTAAAATGTCGCAAGCGAGTTGTCCTGAGCAATTTGAATCAGAATAGTTAATAGATGATTAGACGATTCCACATTTTTCGAAAGCAAACTTTCTCCGCGATGGAGATGGGTCGCTTCGTGCTGTGGGGTTTCATCGTGATGCTGGTTGCCAGTGCGAGTCCATCAGTCGTTTGGAGCCAAATCAAAAACACGATCCCGAAAGAAGAAGAAGGGACCGGAGTGGAGCCCCGGGAAGGCCAGATGATTTCTCCAAACTGGTCATTCACCGACGAACAAAACCGCTTTGTGCGGATGAAAGATTACTTCGACGGCAAGCGGCCCATCATTTTGTCGTTCAACTACTCTGACTGCCCTAAACTCTGCAGCGTGCAATTGGAGAAAATGGCTCTCGCGCTGCGGGACGTGCAGTTGTTTTCCGACAAGGATTTCCAGGTGATCTCGGTTTGCATCGATCCGACTGAGACACCCAAACGTGCGCGAGAAGCCAAGGACAAATTTACGAAATACTACAACAAGCCGGACTATCACGGCGGTTGGCATTTCCTGACCGGAAGCGAGCGTCAGGTTCGCGGATTGGCCGAGCAATGCGGGGTAACGTACAAGTACATCCCTGAGCAAAAACTGTATTCACATCCGCCTGTGTTTCTGCTGATTTCTCCCGAGGGAAAAATTGTTCGCTACATTTATGGGCTGGAGTATGAACCCAAAACGATTCGTCAAGCCTTGATAGAAGCAACCGAGGGAAAGATCGGGCCGTCGATTAATCGCTTGGAGTATTTGATCGGCTGCTACATGTACAACGATTCAACTGGACAATACACTTTTCAGGCCATGGCCCTGATGCGAATTGGTGGAATTTTGACGATCGTCGGATTGGCGATTGGACTTGTTCCTTATTGGCTATTTCGTCGAGGTCGTTTGGCGGCCACGGTGACGGCCCACCCCCAAACACAATTGAGTTCCTAGACCACGAGTGGTAAACATGATCTCGAATTTTAATTTGCTGGCAAAACTCGATGACTTTCCGGAGGCTAATAAGCACTCGGAAACTGCTCATTATTTTTTTCCGGACCAGGCCTCTGAGTTTGCCCCGCAGATCGACAATCTGTACATGGCCATTTTTTGGATTTCGACGTTTTTCTTCGTCTTGATCGTCGCGCTGATGTGCTATTTTGTGGTCAAGTATCGACGTCGTCCGGGAGTCAAACCCGAGCCGAGTGCGTCGCACAATACAACGATCGAAATTTTGTGGTCGGTGCTCCCCAGCATTATTTTGGTTTGGATTTTCTACGAAGGGGCTGTCGGCTTTTTGGACCAACGGATCATCCCTGATGGGGCTGAGGAAATTCAGGTCGAGGCCAGTAGTTTTGCGTGGACTTTCACCTACCCCAATGGCGACACCACAGATAGCTTGCACCTTGTGCAGAATCGCCCCGTCAAACTAACTCTTCGTTCGCGAGATGTGCTGCACAGCTTCTTTGTGCCGGCCTTCCGTCAAAAAATGGACGTGGTGCCTGGACGTTTCACTTATTTTTATGCGGTTCC
Organism: Pirellulaceae bacterium; assembly: GCA_019636375.1. GTDB lineage: Bacteria > Planctomycetota > Planctomycetia > Pirellulales > Pirellulaceae > BJ22. The sequence continues at coordinate 1,159,044 of JAHBXS010000002.1, forward strand.
TAATCGAATTGGCCGGTATCGAGTTTATTGCACCGAGTATTGTGGTGACGGTCACTCGATCATGAAAACCTATTGCCAAGTCCATGCGACGGATGCCGACAGGTTGCAAAACACCGAGTGGAAGAAAGCAGAAAAACCACCTTCCATCAACGGGCAAAGAATTTACAAAATTTATTGTGCGGGCTGCCACTATATTGATGGACGCCGCAATACAGGACCACCCCTTAACGAAGTTTGGGGGACTGAAAGAACATTTACCGATAGGCCCCGCCGCATTGCTGACGAGAACTACATCCGTGATTCAATTTATGATCCCAACAAAGAAATCGTGGCTGGTTACGAGGCCAAGATGCCAACCTTCAAGGGAAAACTTTCCGAGGAAGACATCAACCATGTGATTGCCTTCTTGAAGTTGAAAGATGGTATGGCAACTTTGACTCCGGAAACCGCGAAGGACAGGCCAGGCGATGGCTTGGAATCCTCTGAGGCCCCTGCGGTCACCGCTGAACAAGTCGATGCGACTCCTGCGGAGGCTCCCCCCGCGACCGCGACCACAGAAGAAGCCCGCACTGAGGCGAATGCCGAAAACCAAACGGGCGACGAGGCGACCTCGGATGACGGTGACAAAACGAACAACGATGCGGGCGAAGAAACAACCGGAAGTGACGATGGCTCTCAGAGCTCGGATGACGGTCTTCTCCAAGCGCGATAGAACAATTAGGTCCAATTTTTTGGGTTATTGATATGGCTACAGCAGAAATTAGAAAAGAGTTGTTCGGTCACGCCGAGCAGACCAATTACCTCAACCACAGCCGTGGTTTCCTGTCGTGGGCATTGACCCTCGACCACAAGCGCATCGGCATCATGTACTTGGTGGGGGTGTCGGCGGCGTTGATCATCGCCGGCATTTTCGCGCTGATGCTGCGTGCCCATTTGTATTATGCGGGTGGGACATTTTCGGATGCAAGCTGGGGGTTATTTCAAGTCGACAATGCCCGATATAACCAATTGTTTACGCTCCATGGCGCGATCATGGTTTTTTCGTTCATTATCCCAAGTGTTCCTGCTGCGTTAGGCAACTTCGTATTGCCTATGATGCTGGGGGCCAAAGACGTGGCGTTTCCGCGTTTGAATTTGGCCAGTTTCTATTTGTGGATTGTCGGAACTGCATTTTTGGTCGCTGCGTTACTGACCACAGGGCTTGATACCGGCTGGACCTTTTACACCCCTTACAGCATTCGCACTTCGACGCATGTCGTGTATGCGACGTTCGGGGCTTTTGTGTTGGGATTTAGTTCGATTTTCACCGGGATTAACTTCTTGGTGACCATCAACACGATGCGTCCCAAGGGGATGGACTGGTTTCACATGCCACTGTTTTTGTGGGCACTTTACTCAACGGCCATTATTCAGGTTTTGGCCACGCCGGTGTTGGGGATCACCTTGTTGCTGTTGATGGCCGAGCGATTCTTGGGGATCGGAATTTTTGATCCAGATTTAGGTGGCGACCCGGTTCTGTTTCAACACTTCTTCTGGTTCTACTCGCACCCTGCGGTTTACATCATGATTTTGCCTGCGATGGGCGTGATCAGTGAGTTGATCTCGGTTTATTCCCAAAAGCGAATTTTCGGTTATACGTTTATCGCGTTTTCCTCGGTCGCGATTGCCTTGTTGGGCTTCTTGGTCTGGGGACACCACATGTTCACCAGTGGTCAATCGGTAGTGATGTCGATGATCTTCAGTGCGATCACGTTCTCGGTCGCGATCCCTTCCGCGGTGAAAGTGTTTAACTGGCTGGCGACCCTTTACAAGGGCTCGATTTTATTGACGACTCCGATGTGTTATGCGTTGTCGTTTATTTTCTTGTTTGGGATTGGCGGCTTAACGGGTTTGTTCTTAGGAGCTCTCGCAACCGACATTCACTTGCACGACACCTATTTTGTGGTTGCTCACTTCCACTATGTGATGGTGGGAGGAACGTTGACCGCATTGTTCGGGGGGCTGTTTCATTGGTGGCCTAAGATGTTTGGCCGAATGTATAACGACTTTTTAGGCCGCATCGGCTGCCTGCTGGTTTTCTTAGGCTTCAACTTGACCTTTTTCCCTCAATTTGTGATGGGGTCAAGAGGGATGCCTCGACGCTACGCAACCTTCGACCCTGAGTTTGAGATTTTCCATCAATGGTCGACGATTGGAGCGTTTGTGCTGGGGATTGGAATCGTGTTGTCATTTGCCGTATTGGTTTATGCAGCGCTTTATGGACGCAAGGTGACCGGGAATCCATTTGGTGCCGCTTCGTTGGAGTGGCAATCGAGTTCACCTCCTTCGTTCCACAATTTTGATCACAAGCCGATTATTAACGATCCCTACGATTACGACTCATTGGTGTATGACGAAACGTTGGACACTTATGTGTTGCGAGAGTTCATGGATCCGAGTCAAGTTCCCGAGCGTCAGCCGGTGAGCCACTAAAGTTTTACATTGACCCGTTTTTTATATTTTTTTGATTAATTGAGAAAACTGCGGAGCTGAACATGGCGGTAGCCGAAAGCGCTCACGAGCACCACGATCATCATGAGCATGGCGAGTTCATCGCTCATCACTTTGATACGGCTGAGCAACAATTTGACTCGGGCAAGTTGGGGATTTGGATTTTCCTAGTGACGGAAGTCTTGTTCTTCAGCGGCCTGTTCGTCGCTTATACGTTGTGGCGCTATCACCATCCTCAGATTTTTGAGCAAGCCCACGTTCACTTGGACAAGTACCTCGGTGCGGCCAACACGATCGTGCTGCTATTAAGTAGTTTAACGATCGCTTGGGGAGTCCGTTGTGCCCAACTCGGGAAGAATCGGGCGGTTGCGAATTTGACTCTGATCACGATGGTTTGTGCGGCGGTCTTTATTGGCGTTAAGGCGGTCGAGTACAGCCATAAATGGGATATGGGGATTTTGGTCCGCAGTGCCTTTACTTATGACGGCACCGATCACCACCACGAACCAACGATGCCGATTGCTAAGGCGCTGGGGGTTTCGGATTGGTTGGTAACGCTTAGCATCGTACCGGCCATTCTGCTGGTTGGTTTTACATTCGTCTCTGTGCTGATGTATATGACCAAAAAGCCGCTGTGGGCTAAATTTTGGGCAGGGATGGTTGTCACGGTTGGCGGCTACTTCCTGGGGGCTTTTGCCGGGCACATCTACATGGAAGTCACCGATGGTGGTATAGGAAGCAAACACGCTGGTGTCTCGACCGAACCGCTGGTCTTATTAGCGGCATCGGATGACAAACACACTTCTGCAGATCATGCCCACGCATCTGACCACGACGACCACGGTCACGGGATGTCAGAGAAGCAAAAACTGGATCGAGACATCGGTATCTTCTTCAGCATCTATTACTGCATGACTGGGTTGCACGCCTTCCATATCATTGGTGGCATCATTGCCTTGTCCTGGATTTTCTATCGCAGCTTGGCTGGCCATTGGCGACCCGATTACTTTGGTCCGGTTGACTACGTGGGCCTGTATTGGCACTTGGTGGACTTGATCTGGATCTATCTGTTCCCCATGTTGTATTTGATCGATTAGTCGTTTCATCGTTAATTCATTTTGCATATCCGGCACTGATTACCGTCAGGCTACTGAGAGACTTAAAGGCTAAATTGTTATGGCAGGACATCACGACGACCATTCGTTTGCACATCCAGCACCCCTCAAATTGCTGTTTGCCGTGTTCTTCGCACTGATCGCTCTGACGATCTTGACGGTGGCATTGGCGACTGTTGACTTGGGCCCGTTCGGAATTTGGATTTCGATGACCATTGCGACGGTCAAAGCTGCATTGGTTGCCTTGTTTTTTATGCACATGTACTGGGACAAGAGCTTCAACGTATTGGTATTTTTGTCATCGTTCCTGTTTGTTGCCCTGTTTATTGGCCTGACGATGACCGACACGCAACATTACCAAGAACAAATTGATGCTTTCCCTCGGAAGGCTGAAGGGGATGCAAATTAGCACCCCTGAACAGGTTTCCAACAGATTGGTGATGGCGGCCGTTATTTGGCGGTTTTTGTTCACTTAGAAATGATCAAGGCGTAACAAGTAATCCTTTGTGATCGCTGGATTTTCTCAGTTTTGATTTTTTTTGATCGTTGTTGACCTCGTAAAGCAGGAAGTAGCCGGGCGGGAATTTCCTTATTTGATGTTGGTTGAGTGAAGCATGCTCAAAGAATCGCTCCATCTGGTACCTGCCCGCCGCGATCATTATCAGGCTAAGATGCTGTTTGTGGTCTTCATTGCCTCGCTGGGGATGTTTTTCTCGGCTGCACTTTCGGCCTACGTGATCATTCGGCGGCAGAGTTTTGAACCGCTCTCCGTTTCTTATTTGGAACTGCGGTTGCCCGTATCGCTGTGGTTGAGCACGCTGGTGTTGCTGGCCACGAGTTTTTTCTTGGAGCGCGCCTGTTGGTTTGTGCGGCGTCAATTGCTGGAACCGTTTCAAAAGAATTTGATCTACGCCGCCATCATGAGTGTTTTGTTCGTCTTGATTCAGTCCGTGGGATTGGAGGAACTATATCGGATTCATTTTGCTGTGAATGACGGCTCTCATAAAGCATACGGGATGAGCTTTACCCTGGCTTTTGTCCACATTTTGCACGTGTTGGGCGGAGTCGGATACATCGGCTATGTCATCGTCCAAAGCTACCGTGGCCGTTACGACCACGAGCGATTTTGGGCTGTCAAGCATTGCGCCGGATATTGGCATTTCCTGGATGTCGTTTGGATCGCCATGCTGGTCACGTTCATCGTAGTCCGGTAAAACAACGGTAATTCATTTAGGCAGAAATGGGGTCAGGTACGAATGGCACTGTCGGGTTGATGAATGCGCGCAGATTGATCTAGGACTGAAGCGGACAATTTTTTAAAATCTGCTCCAGCCAAGGCGATCTTGCGAAATTGAGCCGACCTTGGTATTAAAATGAAGCCCTCCTTGGTTCACTGGGCAGTGAAAAAGCCAAGGAGGGTTTTTCATGTCTGGAGATATACCAAAATTTCCGCCTCAGGACAGTCGCAATTATCAAAAAGTTGTGGATGTATTTCTATCGGGTAAGGGCCTACCCTTTGCCGAGATTCTCTCGGCTGAGCGTATCGAACGAGTCTTCCGAAAACACAGAGCGTTGTTTGGCCTGCATGGCATTTACTCGACAGCCATTGTGGTTTGGGCCTTTCTCTCGCAAGTCCTAAGAGATGGCAAGGAGGCTTCGTGCCAATCAGCGGTGGCACGCGTCGTCAGCTACTGTGAGCTACAAGGGCTAGACGTACCGACGGAAGACACCGGCGATTACTGCAAAGCTCGCGCTAAACTATCAGGCGCGGCATTACGTGACCTCAGCGGCGAAATAGCCGAAGAGCTGGAACAAGCGGCTGAGCCGTCTTGGCTGTGGAAAGGAGTCCATCACGCCAAACTCGTCGATGGCTTTACCTTCACGATGCCTGATACACCGGAGAACCAAGCCATGTACCCCCATCCAAAATCACAAACACCCGGAGTCGGTTTGCCCATTGCTCGCGCCGTAGCCATTATCTCATTGGCAACTGCCACAGTAATGGACATGGAATTCGGGCCGTACCAAGGCAAAGAAACAGGCGAATCTGCCTTACTGAGGAAGATTCTTGATTCGTTTGCAGAAGGAGATATTGCCGTGATGGACCGGTACTATTGTTCGTTTATGATGATCGCGTTGCTGCATTGTCAAGGAATCCAGACCTGTGCCCGCAAGCATCACCGGCGTCATAAGACCGATTTCCGACGTGGCAAGAGACTCGGCAAGAACGACCACCTCATCGTGTGGACTCGACCAGAAAAGCCCAGTTGGATGGACGAGGCAACGTATGCAATGATTCCGGAAACACTGACTTTGCGCGAGTTGCGTTTTCAGATTGTCGAGCCTGGTCGTCGTACACAAACCATCGAAATCATCACAACACTGACGAATCCCGAGCAGCATACCGTCGAAGACATTGCCGAATTGTATGGATTTCGCTGGAATTCGGAATTGGACATCCGTAGCATCAAGTCCAATCTGAATCTGGCTCATGTTCGCTGCAAAAAACCTGAAATGATCTATCGAGAAGTCTGGACGACGATTCTCGGCTACAACCTCATTCGCACAACTGCTGCTGGAGCTGCTCTGCTCCACCACAAACAGCCGCGCCAAATAAGTTTTACCAGCACCTGCCAATACGTGCTGGCATCGTGGATGCAATTGTCTCTCGCGATCATTGATCCTGCGCGACTCGATGGCTACTTGAGGCTGATGCTCAAACAGATCGCGGCCTGCGAGGTCGCCAATCGCCCAGGCAGGCTAGAGCCACGTGTATTGAAACGAAGGCGACACGGCTATAAACTTATGCAGAAACACAGGCAGGTATTGCGCAATGAATTGCGAAAAACGTGTACATAAGACAACTTAAAACCCGACAGTGCCATTCGGGTCAGGTACCGTTGCCGGAACGGCCCTTCGGGTGCTTTGCACAACGCGGTACCTGACCTCATTTCTGCCCGCCTGCCCTATAATCGTTGTTCAGTGAGAGTTATGAATCATGCTGTCTCAAATCTACTTTAGTCGCCGACGATTTTTGACGGCTGCTTCGGCGTCTCTCGTGGTTCCTGTTTTGGGACCTCACTTTGCGCGATTAAAACGAGCCACCCCCAACGAGCGGATCACGGTTGCCATGATCGGATGCGGCAAGATGGCGAAAGACTACCATCTCCCGGAGTTGCTCCGTCAGCCTGACGTGCAACTGGTGGCCGTTTGCGATGTCGATACAACCCGACGCGAAGCAGCCCAACATCGGGTCAACGAGCACTACTCAACCGACAAACAGGACTTCGCCGGATGCGACACTTACGACGACTTTCGACGGATCATCGAGCGCGATGATATCGACGCCATTTGTATTGCCACTCCCGATCACTGGCACGCACTCCAGATCATCGAAGCGTGCAAGTCAGGCAAAGACGTCTATTGCGAAAAGCCGTTGACGCTCACCCTGGCCGAAGCCCAACGTTGCGTCGAGGCCGCGCGAAAGCACGAGCGGATCGTTCAGACCGGCAGCCAACAACGCAGCAATGTGTTCGGACCGTTTCGACAAGCCGTCGAGATTATCCGCAGCGGACGTTTAGGAAAAATTCACAAGGTAACGGTCGGCGTCGGTGGCCCAAGCGTTTGGTGCAATTTGGACGGCGAAGAAATCGAACCCGGCCTGAACTGGGACCTGTGGCTCGGCCCTGCCCCTATGCGGGATTATCATTCGATCCTTAGTCCCCGTGGCGTCCATAATCACTTTCCAGCTTGGCGGGAATACCGAGAGTATTCCGGTGGCGGCCACACGGACATGGGGGCACACCACTATGACATCGCTCATTGGGCATTGGACCTTGATCAATCGGGACCCGTGCGCGTGATTCCCCCCGCAGCCCCCCAGGCAACGTCTGGTGTGCGTTACTTGTATGCCGATGGCTTGGAAATCGTCCACGGCGGACCCGGTGGCTGCGAGTTCCACGGCGAAAATGGTACTCTGCGGATTGATCGCGGGCATTTAAGTAGCGATCCGGGGACCATCGTCGAGACGCCCCTTGAATCGGGGGAAGTTCGTCTTCCCGAGTCTCCAGGGCATCATCGGAATTGGTTGGACTGCATCAAGTCACGTGAATTGCCGATTGCCGATGTCGAAAAAGGAGCGCGAACGGTCTCGGTGATTCATTTGGGTAACCTTGCCTATTGGAACCGCACGGAAATCGGATGGGATCCAGCGACCTGGAAGTTCACCGATCCAGCGCATCAACCGTGGCTCGATTATGAAAGGCGTGATCCTTGGCAACTTCCGCAACTCTGATCAGGAAAAATCGACCAAGGAAAGTCAATACGAGCCTAATAATGAGTCGCCTCTATGTCACAACGAATTGAAGAACTCGTCGAACAGGCCCGCCAGTTTCCGCCTGAACAGCAGAAAGCGTTTCTTGTCGGTGCCTGTGGTGGTGACGCTGAACTCCTGAAGGCCGTCGAAGCTCGACTGCTTGACGAAGGCAAAGTGGCCGAAGAGTCAGCAGACCGCACTAGTGAATCCCCCAAACGGTTCGCAAGCGACGAAGCCGCCACCATCCCGCCGACCGTTCGATCGGAAGGAGTAGGCCATTCCATCGGGCGGTACAAACTCCTCCAAGAAATCGGCGAAGGGGGTTTTGGCAGCGTGTTTATGGCCGAACAACGGGAACCCGTCAAACGCCGCGTGGCTCTCAAGATCATCAAACTGGGGATGGACACCCGCCAAGTCATTGCACGATTCGAAGCCGAGCGGCAAGCCTTGGCCATGATGGACCATCCGAACATCGCGCGCGTCTTGGATGCCGGAGCGACCGATGCGGGCCGCCCATATTTTGTGATGGAGCTTGTCAAAGGAGTTCCGATCACGGAATACTGTGACCGCAATAGCTTGACGGTTCGCGAGCGTTTGGAACTGATGATCCTCGTCTGCCATGCAATCCAGCACGCCCATCAGAAAGGGATCATCCACCGCGACATCAAACCCTCGAATGTATTGGTCACACTGCACGATGGCAAACCGGTTCCCAAGGTGATCGATTTTGGGATCGCCAAGGCAACGAACACCGACCTGACCGACAAAACGGTCTTTACCGAATTCCGTCAGTTCATCGGCACCCCGCTGTATATGAGCCCCGAACAGGCTGAAATGAGTGGCCTCGACATCGATACTCGCAGCGATGTGTATTCCCTGGGGGTCTTGTTGTATGAATTGGTGACGGGAAGCACTCCTTGTGATCGAGAGACGATTCGCGGCAAAAATTTTGCTGAGATTCAAATCATGATCGTCGATCACGAGCCAGTTTCGCCTAGCACTCGCTTGAGCAGCTCAACTGGCAATTTGGTTGAAATCGCCAAGCGACGGAAGGTCGAGCCGTCACGTTTAGGCGCATTGATACGCGGCGAGTTAGATTGGATCACGCTGAAGGCTTTGGAGAAGGACCGCACCCGCCGGTACAGTTCGGCACGAGAATTGGCCGATGACATCGGACGTTATTTGAACAATGAACCCATCGCCGCCGCTCCTCCCTCGAGGTGGTATCAATGGCGCAAGGCAATCCGGCGACATCGGGCGTTGTTTGCCACAGGCGCATTGATTGCCGCCGCATTGATCATCGCCGCCATTGGAGCCACTTGGGGCATGTTGCGGGCCGTATCGGCGGCGAATCGCGAAGCCCAGCAAAGGGTTCTCGCCGAGCAGAACGCACAAGAAGCCGCTGCTGCCAAGGAACAAGCCGAACAAGAAGCCCAACGGGCATTGGCTGCCGAACGGCACGCCGCACAACGGGCCAACGAACTAAAACGCATGGCCGATTTTCAAGCCTCCACCATGCAGAATTTGAATGTCGGCGAAATGGGGGCTCGCATGCGTGAGTCCATCATCGCGGAGGTCGAGTCCACAGGGAGAAACTTGCAGTCTTCTTCAGAGCTTAAAAGGGCTCAGGCGTTACAGGTTGTCGAATTGCTCGAACAAATCAACTTTACCAATGCCGCCGTTCAAGGGCTGGAGAAAAATATTTTGGGCCCGGCCGTTGAACAAATTGAGACTCAATTCTCGGAACAACCCTTGATGAAGGCTCAACTCTTGCAAAACGTGGGCGAAGCCCGTTCAATGCTCGGCTTGGGCGAACCTGCTGTCGATTTATTTCGCCGAGTGTATGAACTGCGTCGCGAAGCATTGGGAGATGCGGACCCCGAGACCATCGCTGCCCTAGAGATGTGGGGTGTAGAACTGTTCACTAAATATGGCTACCAGGGTAAAAATGAAACACTTCAAAAGGCCGTGAAGGAGGCACAAACACATCTAGGGAACGAGCATCCGTTGACCCGCGTCCTGGAATATACCATCCGAGGAAATATGGACCCCATTTTCCAAGAGGGGCAACCGGAAGTGATTGCGTGGTGGGCGCGATTGACGCCGGGTTTGACGCTGGAAGACGCATCCATCGTGGCTGATGTGATCCCCAAGCTGATGCAACGATTGGCGGCAACCGGAGTCATGGAGGAATCAGGGGGTTCGCGGCGACCTGATCCTGAAGTTGCGGCGCAAGCGCTTGCCATCTTTGAAGAGTTTTTGGCCAGCTTGAAAAATCAAATGGCCGACACTCATCCTTTGATGATGCAGTTCCGTTTTGTTGCTGGGAGAAACGCCATGAGTTTGGGTTTGCCGGAACGTGCCGAGCCACTAATTAGAGACGCCCTCGCCTCTCAGCGCCATTCCTTGGGAGATCAACATCCTTCGACACAAATGTCAATGCTACTCCTGGTTGAAATTCTTGATCAAAGAAATCAACGAATCGAAGCGGGTCAATTGGCCGACCGCTTGCTCGTTTCCATGCGTGAAAACTTTGGAGAAAACCATCCTGCATTAGCCACGCCTTTGCAAGCAATCATGCGTCAACGGATCGATTTGAAAAAATGGAGCGAAGCCAAGAACATCGCCGAGCAGATCATCACTATTGTGCGTCCAAGCCAATCGAATCAACCGGAACAATGGGCAAGTGCCTTGGTGTCTCTCAGCACCGAATTTTTAGAAGAGGAGATTGACGAGTTAGAAGAAGCTCGCGAGATTTATCGATTGACCGACACATGGATGCAGGAGTGCTATGAGTTACGACAACAGCATTTGCCCGAAGACTGGCTCACTGCCAACGCTCAAAATTTGTTGGGTTTTGCTCAGTTAAAACGAGTTCGCTCAGATGATTTGTTGACGGAGGAAGAGCAAGCCGAATTGCTAAATAAAGCGGAGACTTGTCTGCTCGCCGGTTTCCAAGGTCTATCAGAAGCAAGTCTTGCAGGAATCGAAGACGTCCTGACGGAACGGCGTCATCAAGCCGCAGGGCGACTCATGCAATTTTATGAGTTTCTCCATTCGCGTTCTCAATCAACGGAGCACGCTGAAAAAGCTGAACAATGGCGCCAACGCCGAGACACATACGGGCAGAATTGATGCTCCCTCCTGCGACGAATGTTGTAGGGAGCAGTGAATGTCTTCCGACGCATACACGATATCGTCGAGAGAACCTAATCAACTCGCATTTCGAGGAATCACATTCAAGATGGTTTGGCAAAGCATCGTCTTTCGATGCGTCCGCCTGTTCACGGAATGAAAAGCTGCGTGGCCGTTACCTTCGTGAACGGTTACAAATCGTTTGCGTCACAGGCAACATTTTTTGTACTTTTTGCCGCTGCCGCAGGGGCAGGGATCGTTCCGCCCGACTTTAGGGCCCGAACGAATGGTTGAACATGGAGTGACGTTTGTTTTTTTGGGGAATTCGCTTTGAACCCGTTGAATCATCCGCTCCGGCTGACTTTTTCGAGTCGACAGCCTTTGGTTTTGGGGGCTGTCCCCAAAACAGGCCCACCAACTCAGTTCTTTGACAACATCGGGAAGACCGGTTAGTCGACAATGGGAGAAGGTCTCTTCAAGTGTCTGTTCAGCGTTGGCCATTTGACCTTCGACAAACGGCAGATCGACGACCATTTGATCAACGAGATCCCGCTCGAATGCATCCCGAATCGCAGGAAGTGTTTTCGTGGCGGCTAGGTCGCTCAACTCGCAGATGGCACACGCCAGCAGCATACTGTCATGTTCAGCGGCATCATCCGCCGCGCTCCGCGTGACATAAAATTCGAAGATGCGTTCTAAATGAAGAACTGCTGTATTTGGAGAGACAACATCATCTCGGACCAAATATTTGAAGGCTGACATCGCCGCCCCACGGACCCATTTGTTGACTTGCAGGTCGATCGCCAATTCTTCAACGATGTTTAAATCGCCTACGCAGTAGTATGCCAAAATACCGGGGAGCAACTCGTGAACCGCTCCCCCCAACAAATCCATTGGCGCCTCACCTGGCAGCCTTAATATCTCCATAAGGAGTGGGTGCAACTGCCTTTCCTCAAACTCCGCCAGTAAACAAAACGCCATGAATGGGTCGAAGTTTTCTGCCTTCTCTCCCCGTGAAACACCATCTACAGCCTGGCGTATGATTTGCAGCAGTTTCGGTATAAACAGGTCGCGATGTGCGCGGATGGTTAAAATCGCGCTCTTGGGGAATTTTTCCCGTTCCGAAAGTTGGCATAATACTCGCTCCACTTCCAAATGCAGAGAGTGGCGGGCCACGTCCAATGCGAGCTCCTTGAGTCGAGAGGCATCGCTGTCGCTCAGCCGCTGGTAATCCTCCTCCGTCTCAAATTTGTACGACGCGATGATCTGATTAATCTCTATCAATCGCAGGTCCACCTGCTCCCTTGCCGATGGTTCTAAATCAGAAAGGATCAAACCACTCATCGCCTTGCATGCGTGATTTGCTTGTTGCCAATCGGGTAGTGAGGGGTCTTCGGCAATTTGAATCGCCTTGAGTACCTTTTCGATATTTTCCGACATCTACGAACGTCCTTCTCAATCACAGTTTCGACGCAGGCTTCATCATAGCCCATCAACTGCGATCTTTAACAGAGATGGTCCGCATCAGTCGCGAAGGTAAATTCGGGCAATTTGAAAAAGCCGGTTAATCGAGGCCTGCGGTTGGGCGGTGCCGGCGATCCGCAGTTCGCTGAGCGATTTGCCGAGGTCGAGACGACCTTTTTGACCTTCAAGCTCCAAGGTTACGAAGTCCGTATCAATCGCCAATAGTTTGAATGAGACGATGTCTAAATCTAACATGTCACCGGGGGCGAGTATGTGAGTTTTTCGCAACGTATCGACGTAGAACCAGGCTTCATTCCGCCCAAATCGATCTTGAGTAATCGCGGTCAGCCGAGTGCTTTTCAAAATCTGAGGGGCGGCGCCCTCACTGAATAGATTTCGTTGGACAATCACTAGATAGGGATCGAGTGTGTCGTGAACCAATCGCTCCGATGTCAACTGCGGCAGTTCCTTTTCATTTTTCGAACGATTCAGCGAGAGAGCCTCAATGCCAATCTGGACTTCCAAACGTTCACCACTGGCCGATGGGGTGAGTGTGATCTGATTGATCTTTTGCAAGTGCCCTGCTCGGTAGAATTCGTACAGGAATTGGGTCAATTGCCGCAAATTGGCCTTACCTTTGACGTTAAACGGCAGACGCGTCACGTCTCCTTCCTCGACCGGGCTTGTCGAATCGACAACTGGGTTTGCCAGTCCAAGTTGCGTAACCGTGTTGAGTAACCAAGCTTGATAAATCGACGACGCAATCTCGGGATTAGGAGGAAGCGACCGCTGTTCAAAGTCATCGCGCCGCGGAACTTTGTTCTCTAGTTTTTGCAGTTGCAGCTTTGCCTCTCGCAACCGCTTTTCCAATGTTGTAGTTTGTCGAGCTTCTTGTGCGAGCGGTTGAAAGTAGTAACGCTCGGCCAACATATTGACGAAATATCCGCCCACTGCGACGGCAAATAACGCGATTAACAAATTGCGGCGATTCATGTTCATTTCGACCCCTCCTTGTTATCGTCGGCGACATGGTCATCTTTGTCATCGACTTCTTCGCGCCCGTCGTTTAGTTCATTTTCGACGATTGGAGGTTGCCCACTGTCTAATGTGGTTCCATTCAAGTCACTACCAGGCTCAAACTGCGATGCATCTCGCTGCGTCGAATCTGAACGAATGGTATCGCGAGGCGGAATTGCATAGCGGTCGGCCAACAGGCGATCTTCGGCTAACTGCTGACGATCACGCGGGTTGATCATTATTGCAGCTCCAAATTGCCAGGGGAAATCTGTCCCTGGCGCCGTTTGGCTTAGTTGGTTTGTCCGCACTTGGTGCGAACCGTCGCGAACAGCTTTCTCAAATTCAGAGATAACCGAGTCACTACCGGCACGCAAATTCATGGAGATCATCCCTTTTCGCCCCGGACTCGACGTCATCGTCATCGACCGGACTTGAGTTTGGCTGCGACTGGGCATCCTGAGGCTCAGTCCTCGCAACTCTTCAAGCCAATTGATATCGTCGCGTTGCCACTGCGAAACATAATCGACGACCGCCGTCCGTTTCTTCAAGTTGGCGATTTGCTCATCGACTTTGGCAAGTTCGCGTTTCAATTCCAAATTTTGCTCGCGAGCTTCGGCGACCTGCTGCCAGGCGTTGCCGATTAATGCCCCCAACAAAAGACAACCCGCTGCGGCATACAGGGCGATTCGCCGGTAGATCGCCGAACGTTTCTTCACGCACTTCGGTTTGCAAAAATCAAGCGTCGTTGCGGGCGAGCCTTCAAGTGCGGCCCCTAAAACAGCGGCATAACGATTCACGTCTTCAAGTGTTTCGGTGTTTGAGCGCTGGAAGTTAACAAAAGGATCGATAACCCGAATCTGTCCCGGCAAATCAGGCTCGAGTCGTTGAACAAGCTCGCTCAACTCGCCTTGATCGCCGAACAGAAAAATTGGCAACTCGGGTGACTCTGAGTCGTTCGCCGGCGGCGACGCGACTAACAGGCTGCGTTGAATTTCAAGTTTCAACTTTTCGGCGAGTGCCTGATCCGTTGACTCGGCGGCCAAGGGAATCGTGCGTACCAAGGAAATTTGGCCTTGCGAAAAAACAACCAAGTCCGCATCTTTTCTGCTGACGCTCAACAACACACTTTGCGGCCAGGATGCCAATGCAACTTGACGCTGCAACAGGTTAACGCTTGCCAAATGCCGCAGCCGGATGGCACTTAGTTTCCAACCGGCTGATTTGGCCCATCCGATATAGTTAATTCGTTTGTCATCTAACAAGGCCGCGATCGAAACCCGCAGCATCCCGTCACTGCCACCCACCATGTGGTAGTAGTCAATGATAGACTGTTCTGAAATGCCCGGCCAACGCTCATGCGCCTGAATGAGAACGAGCTGCGCCAGTTCGTCGTCTTTTGATGGGGGGAGAGTTGCCTCGAATTCTTCGATTTCTCGCCGCGGCATTACAAAAACCAATTCTGGATTTTTTAGCCGCAACAAAGCCTTGATATCGGCCAAGTACGTTTCCAGATGAGAGGTGGATTCGCCCTCAGCCGCTTGAACGCTGCCGATGGCTCGAATCATATTGCGAGCACCAACGGAACAGACCCAAGCATATCGAGCTTGTTGTCGATCCCATTCGATGACGAGATGATTCTTCGTTTTTGGCAACATCGTCACTAATCCCCTTTAGGCAACCGACCTTGGGGCCGGAGCACTGATTGTTTATTGATTTTTTTCATCGATTTGCAATTCCTTGCGAAGGCTCCCCGCTTTTAAATAATTGATTGAATACAGCCGGTAAAGGCGAATTTCGCAGGTCCTTTGAGTATAATTTGCCGCGATCCGGAGATGTTGCATCAATTGCCACGATTTTTCGTAGTAACAGCTCGCGAAAGGGATCGTAGGCAACAATATTCGCTTGCAAAATATTCCCGCTGACCGTCATATAAGGGAGCAACCGTCGCATGGTGGGTAAATCAACGACCCCTTTTTCGAGCAGCCAAGCGGCATGATTTCGCGACAACCGCCCATCAGCTGAAACAAAACGAAACGACAAAATCTGGTCGGCGATTATCGTGTCCATTCCAGGAATGGCCAACAGCACTTCTCGAGAGGCGTGTTCGATGTTTATCCGGCCTTCAATGACCGGCTGCGGATCGACGGTCACTTGATCCATGATGAACTCTAACTGTCCCGCCCACCCAGCCCGATCGTTGGGAAGTGGGCTCATCACCAAGCGACTGCGGCCAAAGTTGCTAGCGATTGTGACCGTTGTCCCAACCAAATCCAGTTCCGAGGTAAGCTCAAATCTCGGCGGCAAACTCAAATCCAATTTAATGTCTGAAACTGGCGTGCGTCGCCCAACCGTTCCTGGTCCGAACTGTCGATACAAAACGACAAAATCGGCCAGTGGTTGCCCCAACTTTTCGCTAATTCGGTGATGCAAGATCACTAAATCTGGTTGGTTGAGAAAAATCCGAGACGTCCCGTCCGCCGACTCATTACGTTCTCGACTATCAAGTGTCAAAAATTCCATCCACGGCTGATGTCGATTGGTGCCGCGCGATTGCTCGTTCGTCTGACGGTTTGGTACTAAATCTATTTTGCCGAACCAATCTTCATACGATGTGTTACCAACTCCCACCAAATCTTCGAGTTGCTCGGGCAATCGCTCTTTAATCAGCGTAGGTTGCAGATTGTTTTGCGGTGCAATCGACTTCATCGGATCGGGCACCAATGCCTTCACTCCCATCCGTTGCAACAATTCCGCTGCGACTTCAGCAGTCATACCTGGGAGTTCGAGCAGAGCGCGCATCCCGTGCCCCGGAAATCGCTGTTCCCATTCAACCAACGAATGCAAGTTTAACTTGGCTGATTCGTTGGTCCAGCCGAAAACCAATGGCTCATCTGGATCAAATTGTTTGACAGGCAGCAACATGAAACGAGGATCAGCAGCCTCGTCATCCCAATGCAACGATTGAGGCTTGAAAAAATCAGGATTTACGCTGCGATTGCCCAGCATCTGGCGTTCTTGTTGACTGGCGGTCCCCAATACTAACAGCATGTTTTCCCCCGCAACCGTCAGATTTTCGAGTACCATTTCGTCGCTTTGAACCGACACTGCACGCCATTCCGACTGCGATAGAGTGATCAATGCCACAACAGCCGCGCTAAAAAACAATAACATGAGCGTGACAATCAACAACACCGCCCCCCGTCGATCCTGCTTCATCGCTGGGTCTCCCGTATGTTGTCGGAGGCAGTACCAAAACCAATCGGCGTCATCTCCTGACGATGGCGAGACATTGGCGTCTGAATTCGCAGCAAATACGCAAATTCGAATCGTTCGTCGGTTGGCAGTTCACCAATCTCCAAGTCATCAAATTCATCCTCGGGCTCCGTGTCCCGAAGATCGTCGCCTGAAATCGAAGAATAGGTTTCAAATTCTTGGTCCTCATGTCGCGACTTGCGCTGGGCGAAACTGAATTGAAATAAAATTGCATGAGGCAATCGCCCATCTTGCAAGCTGTCCCAACGCCGACGCCAGCGACGCCCGTCGAAATAGCGAAATTGGGCTTCTGCGATCTCTTCGATTCGTTCGACTCGATAACCCGCCGACGGCTCGGAGTCGTTTTTCTCATAAATATTCGGGCTTCTGCGAGAATCCGCAACGGTGCTCTTGTCAAATGATGTATCCAATCCTGCTCCCCTTCGCTCAAGCGCGCTTCTGTCCGCTGGATTATCCCACTCTTCGCGGGTAAAGCCTGCCTGGGGCTGACCGGATTCTTCACTCAATTGTTCCCAATCCAACTTCGTTGAATCGTTTCCCGCAGCATTTTCTCGCGACGGAGGTCGCACCAAAGAATAACGCACCCGGCGAGTAAATGATGGTCGCAACGAGCCATCATCGACAACCTCATCTCTAGCAAATTCTTGGTCGTCTTCTTGGTACATCTGCCAGGCAATTTCAAAGGGATCAATGTAAACCTGTAATGAGAGTTCAGTTTCAGTTCCTGTCAAAGTAGCCGATGCCGATGATTGCAAAACTTCCGCCGCGTGAAGGTTATCGAGCAAATACAACGGAAAGGCTGGCATGTACATCTCGCCATCGCTGAATTCCGGCACCGGCGTTGGTGCCGATTGTATATCCCAAGTTACTAGCGAATTTAGATCTTGCGTCAATCGCTGATGCAAGGATCGCGTGATCTGACCCTGTTCGGCCAAGCGGATTTGTCCTTCATGGCGCCGCGTCAAGAGATTTGCGAGAGACCAAATCGCTCCCATCATGACGATCGCCAGCGTCATGGCGACCATGATCTCCAATAGCGACACACCTTCCCGGTGCGATTGGAGAAGCAAGCTTTTTTGGCGCGGCAATCGCTGTCTCACCATGGCGGCTCCTCCCTATTTTTAATCTGCTCAAGCCTTCCGAGTTGGAGCATCTTGTCATCGCTGTTGTCTTGGCGCGAAACATCGCTTGTTGGTATTCCAAATCGGCCTAACTGAGAATTAGAAAGCTCAAGCGACGAAACCGGCAACAAACTGACCAAAATGAACTTTTTGCCATCATCGTCGGATTGGACTACTGTTTGGTCTGACCGGGAAGTCAAGTCGGCACGAGGATCAGTTTTTGAACGTCCGGTTTGTTCTGTCTTCGATTTGGGCCAGACGGCAACCTCTATTCGCTGCATGGGCAAATGCGGATAGGGATTGACCTTCATGCTGTACCAAAAGTCCTCGTTCGCGCGACATTCCTCACGACGCATTTCGCGGGGTTCGATGATCCCCAACAAAACTTGGTTCATCAGATTCTGGCACAACAATTGTTGTGTCATTCGCGTCTGCGCCCGTTTGGTAAAGTTCTCTGCCGTCTGCATCATGCCGATGATCAAGACGATTCCTGACACGCAAACGGCCATGGCCACCATGACCTCAAACATTGAAAAGCCGGATCGACATCGACGACTCTTCGGCCTTCCGCTGCACCGGACGATGCGAAACTCAAGCAAACTCATTAATCCTCCTCCGTGAAGTCGGCGGTTAATCGAGTCTGTTTTGGTTGGTCTGAGCCCTCTGATAAATCTCGTCGTAAATCCTTGATTTTGACACGGCCACCGAAACCATCAACTTGAACGTCAATCAAATAGCCTTGATCACTTCCGAGTATCAGGTTGGTCGATTGCATGCGCCCGTTGGGGTAAAACAACAGCGGCGCGGACCAATTGGACTTAGCTGTCTCGATCTCGGTACGTTTTTCGGTTGTTTTAGAACTCCGTTCCCGTTCAGCTTGACCTGGAAAATCAGCGGCAGCAGAATCTTTTTGCCCAAGAAACCAAGTGCCATCGGGCAACTGTTTCAAAGACCGTTCAATTTCTGACTCCTCCACGCCGTCTCGGTTTGCCATCTCAAATTGAGAAGGCAGCCCCGTACTTCTCAACGACTGCAACGAGCAAATAAGGTACTCGTCAGAATCAACCCGGTAAATGAACACGAAGACTTCTCGCGCATTCATCGCTCTGTTTCTAGTCGCGAGGATGTCGGCCTGAAGTTGCCTTGCTGCTGACTCGATATGGTTTCGGCTCATTGGCCTCCGCAAGGCAGGCCAACTGATAGCCACCACCGTCGATAATACCGCCACGACGAGCAACAGCTCTAGCAACGACATCCCGGGCCTTCGAGTCGCGCGAGAGGTTGATTTCTGCGATTGACTTCTTAAACAACGTAGGCCCACGACGAACTGGTCGATTCCCAGATCGAAAATCTTTCGACGGGGCGCATCCTGCCCCGTTTCAGGAAAGTCGTCGGTTGAAATTCGCCACAAAATCATCTTGAGCACCAAGAAAATAAAATCCACCCAGCGCAAACCACCTTCTCCAAACGGTTGATTTGCTTGCGTCTTCGCCAGCAAATCAGCTTCGGTGGAGCACTTGATGTTTGTTATCGATCTGACCGAATATCCGAATCGGAACCGCGCTCGCTATCGGTGGTGAAATTCCCGATATCATCTTCGGTGTTTTCAACCCCATCGGGGCCCAAGGACCAAATGTCGGGAAAATCCCGCTTGTTCTTAGTGGGGGGATACTCGTATCGGAATTCATTCCCCCACGGATCGGAAGGCGTTTCTTCGCCGTCAAAATAGGGCCCATCCCAACTACGTGCACGTTTCTCATCGTCGGGTTTGACCATCAACGCAAGCAACCCCTCTTCCGTGCTAGGGAAGGTGCGATTATCGGCGGCATACAATTTTAACGCCTCTTCGACATTGGCGATTTGCAGTCGCGTTGACTTAATATCCGCCTTTTTCTGCGATCCCAAAATTCTGGGGGCCACAATCGCAATCAGCACTGCCAAAATGGACAGCACGATCAAGATTTCCAACAAACTCATACCTGAACGTTTCATAGGTTCTTTCTCCTAGTTCTAAAACAATGTCTCTCGATGTGAGAGACGGCTCTACCCGATTGCGTCGCTCATGTCATAAACCGGCAACAACAATCCCAACAGAATAAACAACACGGCTGCGGCGATCAGCAACAGCATGATCGGCTCAATCATTCGCACAAGAATATCAAGCTGCCGTTGAATTTTTTTATCGATGGCCTCAGCTACCTTGAGCAGCACACGATCCAACGAGTTCGATTCTTCAGCGATTCGTATCATCGCCATCGTGGCCGGCGGGATCAGTCCGCTGGCCCCTAAAGGCTTAGACAGGGATTCTCCCGACGACACATTTTTCGCTGACGTCGTAATCGCTTGCTCCAACAATTGATTCCCGGTGGACTTGCTGCTAATTTCCAGCGCTCGCAACAAGGGGACCCCATTACTGAGCAAAGTTCCCAAAATTCGGCAAAACCGCGACACGGCACTTTGCCTTACGATTTCACCCAACAAAGGTAACTTGAGAATCCAGCGATCCTTTAACACCTTCCCCCAGGCAGACTGAGCCGCCTGATGGAGCCCAAACCCAATCCCACCCAGCACCAACAAAATCAACCAGCCTTGCTCAAGGATAATGATGCGGGAGGTCAACAAGACCTGCGTGATCGCCGGCAAACCGGCCCCACTGTCTTCCAACCGATCAAACAGTTGTTGAAATCGTGGCACAATGAACAACATCAAAAACAGGGTCACCAGAACACCGGCCACTAACAAGAAGGCTGGATAGGCCAGCGCCGATGTAATTTTCCCGCGCAACTCAGCATGTACTTCCAAGTATTCGGCAACGCGACGCAAGGCATCTTCCAGAAACCCGCCTTCAGCGCCGGCACGTACGATACTGACACAAATGTCCGGAAATTGAGCCGGATACCGCGCCAGCGACTCTTCAAAAGCAACCCCTTCTGCCACCAACCCTTTAATTTCCCCAAACGTCTTGGCCATGCGCGGATGCGTCGATTCGCGCGCCAATACATCTAGGGATTCCAGCAACGATACACCGTTTTCCAGCAAGTCAGCAAGTTGCGATAGGTGGGCCGAGAGGACTTCGGCGCTGATCCCTTGCGGACGCAACCAATCCATCGCCGGCCAAGAAGTTGTCCGCAGGTCACGAATCGTCAGTGGATACAACGAGCGTTGACGCAACTCACTAATTGCGTCATTTTTCGATTCGGCCGTAATTGAACCGCGGGTCGTTTTCCCATCTACTGATCGTGCTACGAATGCATATTCTGGCAATTGACTATCCTCGCTCTAACGTCATCACGACACGACGTTGTCAAATTTAGTGACACGCATCACCTCTTCGATGGTGGACGTGCCTTCGAGCACTTTGCGCCAACCATCTTGCCGCAACGTCCTCATGCCGTTGCGAATTGCCGCTTTTTGGATATCGCTGGTTGCCGCCCGTTCGGCGGCCAAATGACGGATTTCTTCGTTGACCAGCAGCAGTTCAAAAATACCCATCCGCCCGCGATAACCGGTCCCCCGACACTCGCGGCATCCGACCGCTCGATAGGCGGTCGTGCCGTTGGCCGTGTATTGATCCCAAGGAAAATCGTCGGGGATATCTTCGCGAGCCAGCGTATGCGGTTGGCGGCATTCGGGGCAGACGCGGCGAATCAAGCGTTGTGCCAAAACCCCTTCGAGCGTACTCGCTACCAAAAATGGCTCGACTCCCATGTCCTTGAGCCGCATAAACGCTCCCGCCGAGTCGTTGGTGTGCAGTGTGCTAAACACCATGTGCCCCGTGAGCGACGCTTGGGTGGCATTCTCAGCGGTTTCCAAATCGCGAATCTCACCGACGAGGACCACGTCCGGATCGTGCCGCAAGATGCTTCGCAGACACGCGGCAAACGTCAGCCCGACTTTGTGATTCACTTGGATTTGATTGATGCCATCCAGATGGTACTCGATGGGGTCTTCGGTAGTGATGATTTTTGTGTCTTCGCTTTTGATTTCATTGAGCGCGCTGTACAGCGTCGTCGTCTTGCCCGATCCCGTAGGACCTGTAACCAACACGATTCCGTGCGGTAAATGAATCAGCCGATTGAAGTCGCGATACAAATCGTCGGTCAAGCCAACGCCACTCAACGAAAAATCCATTTTCGATTTGTCGAGAATCCGCAGCACGATTCCTTCGCCGAACAGCATCGGAATCACCGACACCCGCACGTCGACATCGCGACCACCGACGCGCAGTTTGATACGACCGTCTTGGGGAACTCGCTTTTCGGCAATATTCATTTTCGCCAAAATCTTGAGACGGCTGATGATGGCGTTGCGAAAGCGGTCGATCTCGGGAGGTGTCGGTTGACGTTGCAACACACCATCGATGCGATAACGCAACTTGATGCCCGTTTGATGAATCTCGATATGCACGTCACTCGTCCGAGCCTCGACGGCTTCGGATAGAATTTCGTTCACCAGCCGCACGACCGAAGCCTGTTTGGCCTGTTCGGCATCTTCCGAGCCGTCGTCGCTGATCTCTTCCAGCATTTCAATGCCGGTAGAATTTTCGGGTTGCAAGGCGATCAGGCCTTCGACTGTTTCCGCTCCGAGCCCGAGATGGGTTTTGATGAGCTTGTTGAGCTCGTCCGGAAAAACTACTGCCGGAACAACTGGCATCGTCAGGGCAGCCCCAGCGGCGTCAATGGCTTGCAAGTCGAACGGATTGGAGGTTCCCAAAACCATTGATTCACCGTCCCGATACAGCGGGAAAACGTTGTGTCGATAGATGATTTTCGCCGGAAAACCGTTTAGGCACTCCAAATCTGGGGGCCGCTCGGCCAGATCGGCCACAGCAATTTGCAGCGTATTGGCGATGGCCCGTAAGGCATCATCGACAGAGGCAAAGCCAGCGTCGCTTGCGAAACGTTCAAGGCTACCGTCGCGATTTTGCGTTTCTCTCGCGAGCTGTAACATCGACGAATCGAGCTTATCCAGCAAACTATCGCCGTTCATGATTGAGTATTTTGTACTCCCAAAGAACCACACTCATCATCATGCGCCAAGCTTTCCAGCCTGACCCTGATTTTAGGGTAGACCCTAAGTCGTCGGCATGATGTGTCAACAGAAACAAAGTCACTGCCAACAGTCATAGATTTCAATAGCGACGAAGGTTGCCGACTCTTCTCCAGACTGAAGGCGTTCCTCAATTATACCCCAAACCGTCCTGCCCTTCACGAGAGAAAACGCTGGTTGAAAGCATTTGTGATATCTAGAAGGTTTCGCAAAAAATCAATTTTCTGGATTTTTTTCAGGACTTTTTTTCTAAGGTGACAATTATCAACCTAAACGTGCGATATCGCACCTTCCGAAAAGGATTTTTTAAGTCCATCGCGACAATTTTCAGCTAGGCCCATTGGAATATCGGAAGGGAGAAATAATGCGAGCCCCGATCACCGCCTACAACAAAGCTGACTCGTATCACTAGTTCACCGACCGATTCTCAGTAGAGAACTAAAGGCTGGAAAGTTAATTAACGTCGCCCGGAAGGGCGGCGGTTGAGGAGCATGTCGAGGGCTTTTTGGATGCGCTCGGGACTCGAGTTTTCGAATTTGATAATCTCGATGCCTTCGCCCGGTTGAGTCTCCACGGCCAAGTCCAACTGCTCGATCACTTCCTGCACTTGATCGCGCAACTGTTGCGGAGCCATCACGATGACGGAGTTCGTAATCTCATCGACGCCTAATGTCAAAACGGGACCGGCCGTCGCCGCGTTAACTTGTTGTAATACCGTGGCCACGTCTTGTGAAATACCTTCAGGAATCGAAATCTGTTTGCGTCCACCCCCCGAGGACAACTGGGTGCGGTAGAGACTATTGAGGATCGTAAGGATGCGGCTCGCTTGGGTATTCCGTACAGGCACGATGATCGGTTGGTTCAGCAATACAGCGTTGGGAACGTCCGCCGAATCGAGAATTTTCAGTAACTCACCCACCACTTCGCGATCCGCGCGACTGCCGTGAACGATCAGCATGTTCAAACGATCATCGGCAGCAAACACCACCGGTGTCACCCCGCCGACTGCCGTTCCCGCAGTGCGCCGCGTGGTGGCCAGCTCGCGAAACATCTGCTTGAGCTGCGTCGCAACTGCTTCGGCTCCGGCGTTTTTCAACGGGAAAATATCAAAGTTTCGCGTCCCCGACTGCGGAGAACGACTGTCACCTGTGCCCGATGAGCGGACAATCAGGTTCAACAAATTTTGCAACTGTTCAAGAGCCGCCGTGTCCGCCGAAGCCAACAACAATCGATCAGGCTGAGCGATCACTACAATCTCGGCAGGTTCGTCAGCGGTGCCCGTCCCTTGTTGAGGCTGAGTGTCGCTCGGTGTCGCGTCGTTCGGTTGGACGATTCGCAATTTGTTGGGGCTCATCTGAGGCCAGATTTGGCGAATCTGTTCCAAGGCCGCTTCCCAATTGCGCGAACCGGACAAGACGCGGACGTTTTCGCCCAAATTTGTTTGAGAATCCATTTCGAAATTCGGTTCACCCAATTGCTGCAAGACGTTTTGAATTTGCGTCATCTGCAAATCGGTGGCTCGCACCATCAACGACTGCGAATCGTAATCCATATCCATCGCCGGAGCTGAACTAATCGGTTCGTCTTGGAAATAGTTATTCAAGGCCGTCATGGCGACCGCCGGCTCGATGACTTGAATGCGAAAGACGCGAAATTGCTGCTCCTCTGACGACAATTGCTGCACCGTGCGGTCGATCACCTCATGTTGTTCGGGGGTAGCCAATGCCAGCAAACGTTTACCCCCCAAGTCAAAACTGATTTGCGGTGGCAGTTTTTCTTTTTCGAACAATCGATTGAGCGAATCGGCCAAAGTGCGGCCATCGGAGCGTGTGACTGGCCAAGTCCGCAGCGTCTTCAAGCGGTCGGGAGCGGCGGCTTGACGTTCCGCGTCGTTGATCATGGCGGCGATCATCTCGTGTTGGACAGGGCGAGCGACTGCGATCAGCGAGCGGGAATCTCGCTCGGCCACGACATTGACTTGTGGATCATTGCGAAACAGCTCACGCAAAGCCCGGGCCATCGATTCGGCAGGAATTTCGGCGGTCGAATAACTCCGCAACTCAACATCGCCATCGCGGCGGTCGATCTGGGCGATCGTTTCCTCGGCACGCTGATGGTCTTTCTCGCTGGCCATGACGATCAGGGCCTTGGCCGTTTTGTCTGGGGTGACTTTGCTGTCTGGTAACAAAGCGGACAATGACTCCGCTGCCGCTTGAACATCGATATTCAGCAGTGGATATGAACGAACCAGTTTGTTCTCGGAATTAAATTGCCGGAACTCTTGTTCCAACTGTGCGAGCAATTGATGAGTCTTTTCGGGCGCCGTGACCAGCAAACTATTTGAGTTCGGGTCAGCAACAACCAGTGCATTCGGGGCCATTTGCTTGATCACGGTTTGCCATTCGCGAGCAGGGACGCCTAGTGCCGGATAGACTTTGGAAATCGGGGCCGCGACGGTTTGGTCAAGTTCCGCGACGGCTTGCGCGATCAGCTCATGTTGCGGAGCGGTTGCCGTGGCGGCTAGGGTTTGTGTGTTCACATCGACGGCAACGGTAGCTCCAGGCACCAAAGTGCGAATGACGGTGAGCACCGATTGTGGATCGACGGCTTGCAACTGATAAACGCGCGATGATAGTGCTCGATTTGGGTCGCTCGCCCATTGGGATATGGTCGATGAAATTGTCGCTTGTTCCTCATCCGTGGCCAGCACTAAAATCGCTTTGCCCGACGGGTCGGCCACAAAGGCACCACTGGGGACCAGCGTCCGCAGGGCCGTCAGCAGCGTCGCTGCGTCGCCGCTGGGTACCGGATAGACCTGCGAAACGGCCGCATTCGGAGCGTGTAAATCGATTTGCTCGATGGTCGTGCGGGCGACGTCCAGGTCGGCTTCGCTGCCGACGATCATCAGACTGCTTATGGTGGTGTCAGGGGTGATCTGGCAATTCGGCAATAGAGCCGCCAATGCGGTCGAGGCCGATTTCAAATCGGCTCGGGAAACCCGAAAGACGCGAACCGATTTGGACTCGGTAATACTGGTTCGCAATTCGTCAACAAGCTGAGCCATTCGTTCGTGAATTTCTGATTTGGCGGTGATGACCAGGCTGCCAGAGTTGACATCGACGGCTACCGATGCAGTGGGGGCAATCTGAGTTACCAACGCTTGCCAGTCGCGTGCCGAAATCGCTCCCAAAGGATAAATTTTCGCATAAGGCCGTTCGAGTTTCGGCAGTTTATTCGCCAAGTCAGGGATCAGGGTTGCTAACTGTTCGTGGAGGGCTGGGTTAGCAGTGACGATCAACGATTGCGATTCCGTATCGGGGCGGATGGTGGCCTGTCGTTTGACGTTTTCAGGCAACGACTCGACCATCAAAGTCAACGAGGTTTCAGGGAGCAAATAAGTTTGAATGACGGTTTCTGATGGTTCGGGAACAGCCGCCAACAAGTCTTGCAAGATCATCGCGGTCCGTTCGTGCTCCCCGGCGGTGGCCAGTGCGGTGAGCGAGCGGTCATCGCTGAGCTCCACAAATGCCAAAGTTGGAATTTGTGATAGTAAAGCGGAGCGGGCTTGGGCTGGAGTCAATCCCTCCAGCGAATACGAGCGATACGACTTGGCACTCGTCTCTAACTGTTGTTCGGCGTTGGCGATCATGTCTCGCAGTCGTTCATGCTCGTCGTCGCGAGCCCAGACCGCGAAAAAATTAGGGTCGGTGCCGAGCATCTTGAGTGTCGGCAAGGCGGCTTGTAGCACCGGGCGAACTTGGGCGGCCAAATCCTGACGCAGTTGATAGGTTTTCAAGGTGAGGCCAGCGAGGTCAGGCATGTCAGTTTCTAGAATCCGCACCAGTTCTTGAATTCGCTGGTGGCCAGTTGCCGTGGCGAGAGCAAGCACCTGGGAAACGGTGGTGCCTGGGAAGACTTGGGCCTCGGGAACTAATCCCCTGAGTGCGGCGACGGCGGCGACATTCCCAGTTCGTTCCACTCGATACACGGCGACGGTGGGAGGGCCTTCGCCGGTTGCCGTTGACGTCAGTCGGTCAATCGCATTGCGAATCATCGCGTGCTGCTCGTTGCGCGCTAACACGGTCAGCAGCGACCCAGAGGTATGCGGCACAACGGTTACATCGGGAAACAGTTTCGTCAGCATGAGCGATGCTTGTTGCGGTGCCAATTCACCTGTGTCATAAAACTCGACTGCCATGCTGCGGGGTTCGTCGGGTGCGTTGATTTGAGCGACGACTTGTTTGAGTAGTTCGTGATCCTGTTCAAATCCCCAAGCGACCAGGAGCGATTGGCTGTCGCCCGCCGAAAGTTGCATCCTCGGCACGAATTTTTGCAACAAAGGGAGAATCGTCACGGCACGGTCAGTCTGTAAACGATAGGACCGTAAGGTACGAGCGCCTCGGTTGTCTGTTGGCTCGACGCCCAACTCTTGAATGGTCGATTTGATTTTCTCTTGGACCGCTGGCGGTGCCCAGATCAGCAAACGCGACCCCGGTTCGTCAATGGCCATTTGCACGTCGGTAAAAACGGTTCGCAAGAACTCGACAATTTTTTCGGCGTCAGCGGTTCCTGTGGGATAGCTGGCGATGACGTACGCTTCGGCTCCGGCAACCGGCTGCGAAATCTGTTCGACAATTTGCGCGACGATTTCGTGTTCGACCTCGCTGGCTAAGATTGCCAATTCACCGGGGCGTTGGTCCGCGATCACTTGGACACCCGGCAACTCCACGGAATAAGCCGCTAAAATCGCGGTAAACCTGGGGCGTAAATCGGTAGCCAGGGAATAAACAACTAGTCGAGGAATTTGCGGTCGCGATAGGTTGCCGCGCAATTTTTCCAACAGGTCGGCAACCCGGCGATGATCTTCGGGTGATGCGATAACGGTGAATTGGTTCGTCGCCGTATCCCAAGTCGCTTTGGCGGTGGGAACTAGTTGAGCCAGCATCGTTGTGGCCGATGTCGACCAGCGGGCGTCGAGCGAGTAAAACTCGACGGTGGTTTCATTCAAGCTCTGGGTCTCTTGCATCAGCCGCTCGATAATCGATGCGACTTTGGCTTGATGCTGTGGATCGGCGATTACGGTGAGGGATTGGCCGGTGGCATCGGGCGTGATTTGTGCCTGTGGGACTTGCAACCGCAGCAGTTCGAGGGCCACGGTTTGATTGGCGCCCCGAAGGTTGTAGAGCTTGATTTGTTTGTCTGTTTCGGAAAGCTCCAATAGTTTGACTTGCTCGACCAGTTCGTCGAGTTGTTTTCGTTGTTCCGGTGTGACCCAAGCCACGAAACGGTCAGCATCGGAATCGGCAAGTCTTGGCAGTGGCCCGTCGGTTGAATCGGATTGTTGCCACAGGTTTTCTACCACCTTGATCTGGGCTGGCGTGAGGTCGTATTGGATCAGTTGGCTGGTGGCAAGCGGTGTTTGCTCTGACGCCAGTTTTTGCAAAGCGGCCTCGACTCTCACTAAATCGTCGGGCATGCCGACGAATAGTAGAGTGCGATTTTTATTATCGGTTTGAAGTTTCGACTGAGGCACGAGTCCTTGCAAGGCCGTAATGAAATCGGTAGGCGGCATTCGTTCCAGCGGGAATGAACGAAGCGTCAATTGGTCCTCGACCCGCGAGCTGCTCGACTCCAATTGCTCGATGAGTTGACGGATGATGGCCAGTTCAGCCTCTTCGGCTCGCACGACAACGGTAGAGGTTGTGGCATCGGCACGCACGGCGGCTCGGGGAGATACGGCGGTGACGATTTCGGTAACCACCGTCGGATTCGCACGACGCAGCGCGAACACCTGTACGGACTGGCCCGTCGTTGTGGCACTCACCAATCCCAATTGACGCAACGTATCGCGAATGGAACGGTGTTGGCCAGTGGTGGCCAGGGCGACCAAGCGACCGTTGGTGACATCAAAAGAAAATTTCGCTTGGGGCACTGCAATCGCCAACTGTTCGAGCAACTGCTGTTCGCCAAATTTACCTTGCAATTCGTAAGTCTGCACGCGGGGAGCATCGGGCACTTCGTCTGGTGAAATATCGAGTTGGCCCAAATAGGCCTTAACCAAATCCAGTTGCGAGATGGGACCATAAACAACAATCCGCCCAGTGGTGGTATCGGAGCTGATGATCGCACCCGGAGCCAATTGATTGAGAGCGGTAATCGTTGCCGTCGGTTCCAACTTGCCCAGCGGATACGAACGAACTTCGGAGGGCTCTTTCGGCTTTTCTTGTCGCTCAGGTGGTTTTTGGGGGGATGGCACAGACTCGATTAACAGACTAATCGCTCGCAACTTGCCAACCGTTTCCGTGACAAGTAGCTGCCGTGAATTAGGCAATAGAGCCATTTTGCCGTAGCTTCCCAAGACTGGCCGAATCTCGGCTTGGACGGCCTCAACGGGTTTGTCGCCCAGTGAGAACATTACCGTGACGATCTCGTAGATGCCGCGCTTTTCAAGTTCTGTCATTGAGACGCGGGGCACAATTTCGTCGGGGATACCGTCTTTGATCTCGACCAAGATGAGTAGTTTATCGCGACGAACGAGCGTAAAACCTTTGGTCAACAAAATACTGTTGAGCAAGTCGATGGCTTGCGCCGGGGTATATTCACGGTTATCGGAATAGTTGAAATCGCCCGACGGCACGTTGCCCATGACGAGTGACAAATCCGATTGACGAGCAAACCATCTGAGAACATCTTCCCATTTGGGGCTGCTGAAATTGAACCGCAGTTTGCGCAGCTCTGGGAGTTGCAGCAGGCGTTGGCGTTGCTCGGCGTTGATAATTGCTTGAATCCGATTTTGGAAATCGAGAGTGACAGCACCACGAGTTTCAGGCGTGGCAGCAGCAGTGGCTTCGGCGGCGGCAGATACCAAACCCGTAATCTCAACGCGTTGTTGATCAGTCAGCTCAAGAAACTCTGCGATTTCCGGATGCGCCAGCCTGAAAAAGTCGAAATCATCGGGCAAAACCTGTGCGGAGGTCGTGCCCGCCCCCAACATGCAAATCAACGCAAAAACTGGCAGAAGCTTTAACTTGAGAATACTCACGTCGGAATATTTCCTCACAAAAGACGAGACCAAACTTCAATTGTAACATGAACAACAAGGCAAAATGGGCAAATTTTACGGGGCGTGATGGCATTTGCCGTGAATTTACCTTGACGTTATTCAAGCAGTTTTCTATTTATCGGCCTGCCAAATTCGGCGAGTTTCCTGATTTGCTGCGTTTAAGCAGACTTATTGGGGAGCATTGGCAAAAGCTTGACGGTTATGAAAACGTAAAATTGGGCGAATCAAACGATGGTTAATCCAAAATGGTGCTTTGGAATGGTGTGGGGCTTTGTCGCATGGTGTGCCATGACGCACATCTGCGCTGCAACACAGCAAATCAATGACCACCGATCCAATACCGCATTCACGGCCCCTGCTCAATCCGAAACAGCCACACAAAAACGAGACTACCGCCAGTATCAATTGACTCATATCACTGCCAATGCTGCGGAGGTCTATTTACGCGGTCGGCTTGGGTCCAATTACCCTCACCAAGTTTTCATCAATCCCGAATCGCCTCGCGAGGTCGTCGTCTTTGCCGAAGCAACCGTCCTACAACTTTGTGATCGCCTTGTCGCCGATCTCGATCGTCCGCCTGACACACCCTTACACAAACCAGCGCCTGCGGCAAGAGAGCGGACGTCAACAGACTCTGACAGAACGAATCGACCTGCGAATGCATCGACGCCGACCCGTTGGCATCAAGTCCCTTTGCAGCAGATTAACTTGCGTCAAGTCCAATCGGCGACCAGCCAATTGTTTTCGAATTTGCTGACTTCAACTCCAATCGAAAATGGAGTGATCTATGAACTTGCTATTACTCCCGAGCGGCAGTTGAAGTTCGGTTGGTTGTGGGATCAAGCGACCGTTAACATCGGCGGTACGGAATCGCTAGTGCAGCAATTTGCAAAGTTTATCAAACAACTTGACGAACGCAGTTCACCGACCAGCCAAGCGGAAATTGTTCCATATCGCAATGCGTCTACCGTTTCTGTTCAGCGAATCGTCAACGTGTGGACATCAACTCAACCGCCCGCTCGCGAAACGAATGCGGAAGGCAACCCTTCGTTCCAAGACCTCAATGACCCACTACCAACCGTAACAGGTGCCTCGACAATTCAAGATTTGCTGGGCAACCAAGACCGAGGTCAGTCAGATCAAGTCGACGAACAAGTCCGAGCCGATCTGTTACGACAACTCAATGAGTCGGTGCAAATCGAAACGCTCCCCGATCTGGGGATCATTATTTTGCGAGGAAGAGACAAAGAAGTCCAAGAACTCAGCCGCATCATTCGCGAATTGGAAAGACTCAGCGCTGAAACTCAACCCGAGATTCAAATCATCCCGCTAGAACACAGCCGCAGTGACGCCGTCCAGCGCATTTTGCAAGCGACCAGTGCCGACCTGATTTCCGGAAGAACCGGTCGAGTTTCGGTGACAGCTCTTGGCAAACCCAATGCTCTGTTGTTGATCGGTTGGGGAGACGCGGTTGCGGCGGTTGTTGAGTTGATTCAAAAATTGGACCAACCGGTTTCACCCAACTCGCAATTCGAAGTTCATCGCCTGCAACACGCCCTTGCTAATCAACTTCAGACTTCATTGCAGTCCTTTTTCCAAAACCGCGAAGGGCTCGGGACCCGCGTGCAAACCGTGGCGGATTCGCGAACCAATTCGATTGTCGTGTTTGGCTCGCCGCGGGATTTAGACGAAGTTCGTCGGTTTGTAAAACAGCTCGATGTCGAGGGCTTCTCCCGCAAACAGCAGGCTCGTGTGATTCGCGTCCAAAACGCGATTGCCAGCGAACTGGCCACGACGATTCAAAACGCGATTCGAGTGGCCCAAGGCTCCGCTGGCCAACCCCGTCCCCTTTGGGAGTTGCAGGGAACTGACATCAACGGCCAACCTATGTTGCAGGCCGGTTTATTGGAAGATGTACAAATCACGCCAAACCCGGTGAACAATACTTTAATCCTGGCCGGTCCGTCCGAGGGTATCGACTTGATTGAAGCCTTGATACGCCAGCTCGATGTCGTTGGAGCCACCGCTCAACTCAAAGTCTTTCGCATCGAGTATGGCGACGCCTCCACGCTCGTGCAGATGCTTCGCAGCCTGATGCCAGAACAGACGATTGACCGACCTTCGCTAAAAATGTCGAGCGATCCCGATGAACCATCGTTGGCACCATTGCGATTCTCCGTCGATACACGAACCAACTCGATTATCGCGACGGGCTCCGAGGGGGACTTGCGCATCATTCACGCTTTGTTGCTGCGTTTGGATGAAAAAGAATTTTCCGAGCGACGCAACATGGTCTATCGTTTGAAAAACGCGCCTGCGATTGATGTCGCTAACGCCATCAACAATTTCTTGCGATCCGAGCGACTCGTCCAGCAAGTCGGCCTAGGTGCCGTCAGCCCCTTCGAACAACTCGAGCGCGAAGTGATCGTCGTACCTGAGCCGATCGGAAATCGTTTGATCCTCAGCGCGACACCGCGATTCTTTACCGAAATTGAAACGCTAATCACGCAACTCGATGAACCCCCGCCGCAGGTCATGATTCAAGTGATGATTGCCGAAATCACCTTAGATTCAGGTCGTGAATTCGGGATCGAATTGGGGTTGCAAGACTCGGTTTTGTTTGATCGAAGCCTCTTGGGCAACTTGCTCACGACCACCCAGACGACGCAAACTTCTACTCCGGCTGGAGTGGTGACTGTCACCGAACAACTCATTCAGGCCGCATCGAATTCTCCTGGATTTGATTTCAACAACCAACCCCTAGGTAATAGCGGAAGCAATAAATCACTCAGTCGCTCGAACGTCGTCGGCAATCAAGGACTCAGTAGTTTTGCGGTTGGCCGAATCAACAACGAACTGGGGTTTGGCGGGCTCGTGTTGTCTGCGAGTAGCGAAAGTGTCAGTGCCCTGTTGCGGGCCCTTCAAGAATGCCGACGTTTGGAAATTCTTAGTCGCCCCCAAATCCGCACCTTGGACAATCAACCAGCCTTTATCCAAGTCGGCCAACGTGTGCCGCGGATTATCGGCTCAACCGTCAACCAAGCCGGTCAATCAAATAGCGTGGTTCTGGAAAATGTCGGTCTGATTCTCGGCGTCACTCCTCGCATTAGCCCCGATGGTACCGTCGTCATGGAAGTTGACGCGGAACGCTCAGGATTGGGCCCGGAATCCGAAGGGGTTCCCGTGTCGGTGTCGCCCACGGGTGAGATTATTCGTTCGCCTCGCGTAGACACAACGACCGCCCAAGCAACTGTGAGCGCAGCTTCTGGTGAAACGATCATCTTGGGTGGATTGATCACAAAGAAGACCGCGACGATCGAGCGAAAAGTTCCTGGACTCGGCGATGTCCCCCTTCTGGGAAGACTCTTCCGCTTTGACAGTGAATTCGTCAAACGAACGGAGTTGCTGATTGTCCTGACTCCGTATGTGATCAGAGATCGGCAAGACGAACTGCGAATGCAGCAGATGGAGTTCGCTCGAATGAATTGGTGCCTTTGCGATGTTGAGGAAATTCATGGAAGCTTAGACGGGGCCTTTTCACCCTGGATGTTTGACTTCGAATCCCCGCAAACTCAAGAATTCTTGCCTGGTGAGTCACCCGTTACTGAACCTGCACCAATCCCTCAACTCGCTCCGACCGCCCCGCCAGTATTTCAGTATGACGAGAGGCGTCCATGATTTCGCGAATGATTTTGGGAATTTATGCTGTGTTAGTGGTGGTCGGATTCAGTGGTTGCCAAACGTTGGACACGTCGAAGCCACTACCACTGCCTTGGTCCAAAAAAGACAGTGGCCCACCATCTCCCGATCACATCATGGCCGTTTGGACAGAGGCCGTTCATCAACAATCCGGAAAAGGGAGCGAGCGTGGATTTGGAGGCCGACTGGTCTTCTACGATGCCCAAGAAAAACCCCTCAAAGTTGACGGGCGGGTGACCATCTTCGTGTTTGACGATCAAAACCAAGATTTCGACGACCCTTCAGCCAAATACAAATTTGTGTTTCCAGCAGACACACTAGAAAAACATTACAGCAAATCCGACTTGGGACACTCCTACAGCTTTTGGATTCCCCTGGCTACATCAAACGCACCGACGCACAACTACAGCTTGGTCGCTCGCTTCGATGGGACGAACGGGGAGACAGTCCTCTCTAGCTTGACACGTAAAGTCATGGTCGGTTCCGGCCCTCGTGTCGCCGGCAAAAACGGACCAACAAATTCAAAAACCAACGACTCGCAGGTTCAACCCGCATCGTATTCAGAAACCGAAAGCCCAGCACCCACCAACGATCGTTTGCGAACGGAAACGATCGAATTGCCTCCGAGCTTTTCGCGTCGCCTGCAAAAATCTGGATCGGCCGAATCAGACCAACCGTTAGATGCCAAGTCGTCGAGCGGGCAAACACCTACAAGCTCTATCGGCAGCGGTATCGGCGAACCTAGTCGCGGGGAATCACCACGATTTCATTCTGAACATGCACAACCCCCGGCTCCAGCTCGGTCAGGATTCCAGCCAGCCGCTTCTGCTCCTCGTCGCGAACCCATCCCTGGAGGGTGGCAATCTGGTTTACCACCGACACCGAGATCTGGTTTTCAAAACGAGAGGACAGTGCCGTCTCAATCGACGTCTTCGCTTTCTCATCGAGCCGAGCAATGGTTTCAGGGCGTAGCTGAAAACCAAGGGTCAACGGCGGCTCCAACATCGCATTCGCCCGCCGTTCGCGGACGGGGCGATTAATCACCGCTGACAGATCAGGCCGCCCCATGATTGTGATCGCGGGGTTCACCGTCGTAGACATATCGCTCGCCACGATGTTCCCCACAAAACCTGACTGGCTGCTGTCCCGTCCCACGAATTGGCCCGCGTCACGGCTGTCTCTCAAAAATCGCTCGGACCCCAACAGCCCATCATTTGCGGGAAATTCTGAGGGTGCATTGCGGCGACCAAGCGGTTGTCCCACAGGCCGCGCGCCGAACATCTGCGCTTCAACCGTTGCAACTTCACCAAAGGCCGCGATCACTAAAACAAACCAAAAGCATCTCATCGTTAATCTCTAAAACGGTGCCTGTGTTTTCTGCCCCACTGATTCAATTGTAACACGCCCCCAAACAAATTCTCGTGGAATCCGTCATCGTAGCGGAAGTCGTCAAGACTTTCGAAGGTTTTCTTCGCGTTTTTTGACGGTATGAAAGTCTTGACGGCTTCCGCTACCATAAAATCAACAGGCCCACAGCGATTTCGTGAACCCGAGTCTCATCGGCCTTGTCGAGACCATTTTAATACCTTCTTAGTCTTTATCGACCATGTCAGAACTAATCTCCATTGACGGCTCGCAAGGCGAAGGGGGCGGACAAATGATCCGCTCCGCTTTGTCCCTCGCGATGATCACGGGACGGGCCTTTGAAATTCAGAATATTCGCGCCAAGCGGGAAAAACCCGGCCTGCTGCGGCAACATCTTACGGCGGTCAATGCAGCGCGGACCGTGTGTAATGGCCAAGTCACCGGGGCCGAACTCGGCTCGCGCGAAATGATCTTTGCACCCTGCGAAATTCACCCGCGTCACTTTCGTTTTGATATCGGCTCTGCGGGCAGCACAACACTTGTGGCCCAAACACTCATCCCCGCCCTCATGATCGCCTCCGGCCCTAGCACGATTGAAATCACGGGCGGAACCCACAACCAAGCCGCTCCGCCGTACCATTATTTGGAATCGAGCTATCTCCCGATCGTCTCTCGAATGGGGCCTAAATTCACTCCCGATCTACTTCGCTGGGGCTTCTATCCGGCAGGCGGCGGCCATATCCGCATCGACATTGATCCGCAGCAAAATCTGCGCGGGATTGAAATCGACAAGTGGCTCGCAACTCCAACTGCCAAAGTCACAGCCGTTGTTTCGCAGTTACCGGAAAGTATCGCCGAGCGCGAAGTTCAACTGATCCGTCGCCGCGCGGGCTGGAATCCCGAACAGTGTCACGTGAAAAACATCACCACTTCACCTGGTCCTGGAAACGTCGTGATGATCGAATTGCGAGGCCCGCAAGTGACCGAAATTTTCACCGGCTTTGGTCGCCGAGGCATTCGCGCCGAACAAGTCGCCTTGGGGGCTTGGGAAGAGGCCAAAGAGTACCTAGCCAGCGCCGCCCCCGTCGGCGAACACCTCTGCGATCAGCTTCTACTACCAATGTCCATCGCCGCCTCTCAAGGCCAAACCAGCCGCATCCTTACCGGCCTCTTATCCCAACACAGCCAAACCCAAATCGACCTGATCCGCAAATTCTTAGACGTCGCCATTCAGATCACCAATCGTGGCCCACGTCAGATTCAAATCGACACATTCGCCTCCACTCAATCGAATCCGGTGCCGAGCTAAGTATTGGGCTTCGCACACGTCGCATACGCTTTTTCACGGAGTGAAAAGCCAC
>JAHBXS010000003.1 GCA_019636375.1 Pirellulaceae bacterium
CTTGGAGTTCAGGAAAAACACTCCATCACGGGTGGTGTAGTTCGTGCCGTTGACACCGAGGTAACTGGTCGTCGTCACGATTCGGTTTTCGTGTGTCCATTGGACCTTACCCGATTCCGGATCGCTGGGGCATTGGTAAGTAGGGACGACGGTTCTCATGCCGAGGTGTGAGAGAAAGGGGTTGGGGTCAAGGCTATAATCGTTCATCGCTTGGTCCCAGAGGTTTTGTTGTTCGACGTAGGGGAGGAGGTGGACGAGAAACGTCATGGAGCCATAAGGGACCGCCCCGAACGCAGTGATTCCAGTTGGCAGGTGTCCTCGAGCCGATTCGAAGTTATGGAGACCTGTCGCGACTTGTTTGAGGTTGTTCGCGCACTGGGTCCTCCGCGCCGCCTCCCGCACCATCTGCACCGCAGGAAGCGTAATGCCGACGAGGACGCCAATGATGGCGATAACGACAAGGAGTTCGATAAGGGTGAAACCATCTTTCCGCAACTTGTAATTCATAGCAAGCCCTGATTCGATATGTAAATTGCCAAGAAAAGTCTACTTCCTACGTTTCGATTGTCTAACATACCATATTAAACAGATGCCAAAAAGCAAAAACAAGCAAGATGCAATCCACAGCCACCTTCCGCGAGTACCCGATTCTATTTCCGGTTCAGGCAAATCATAGTAAGACGCATATACTTGTTTGTATGGAAACTTTTCTTCTAGAGCACCAAACTCGGTCTCCACCGTTTCCCTTACCTCCAAATCTCCCTTTATGTTTCGACGTTCGCCTACCGACCTTCGTACATGAAACAACTTAAGTTGATCATTGAACGTCCATTCACACGTTTCATGAATCGTGCTAACCATATCATTCGATTGATCAGTGAGCAAGAATGTATATCCTGATAATATGGGATTAAATTCTATCAAGTCAAAGCGTACAATTATTTCAAGTGCGTTGCCACTATCTGGATGCTCCCAATCGCATTTAAAATTGAACTCGACAAATTCAGACGTCTTATTACATGAGATGAATTGTATGAAATCCTTGTTAAACAATTCCTCCATTTTAACCGCTCCTCCGACTTTTAACGCGTTAGTTAAATTGCCATACGAGATGTTCTGAGGATCGGCCCTTTTGGCAGGTTGTTTAAAGGAAAACCTTCCGTTTGGATTCTTGACAAGCGAGGCATAATAATCAGGATTCGAAATCCATATTGTTGCTTCCATGTTTCCTCGGTGGTGGGTGAAGTCTTCGGTCGTCAAGGCATACTGGTTTTCTTTTTTTGTTTTTGAGATCCAACTCATTTTGATCGATTTCCCATCGATCACGGTTTCGGAAGAACGTAGGAGCGAAATCGTTCCGCGATCGATAGGGTTTTGATTTCGGAGCATTTTGATTCTTGGTAAAATCGTCTTACGGAACAGTTCTTCCGCCGCGTCTTTTTGAATTTCTTCTTTATCAGAGGAGCCGCAGCAACCAATACAAGCGAAAAGGCAATTTCCTGAACACATTAGGCCTAAAAGGCATAATAACACATACCTCAATTTCGTTGAATTTAATATAGCGTAATAATCTTTGGGATAAACTTCAGGCATAGGACTTGTTCGTTTCCTTTAATGGGAGAATATAAAGTGCCGTTTTTCAATTAGAAAATCCGGCACCATTTCTAAGCAGCACAAGGGATCTACAAGGCGATCGTTTAGTTGCTCAATCACCCAATACACTCTGAAACGCTTTCGTTAAACATCCTCCGAGTATTTTGAACGGATTCTTGGATTTCTAAATGCATTTTAGCAAACCGAAAGTGCGTGCTTGAATCGCTTTAAAGTTTAGTGGCGCAGAGCACTGGGCTACTACAAGCACTCGCAATGCGAAAAAACGCCATTCTGGTCGTTCTGACCGGAACAAATAATTGCCCAAGCTGGACAAGTAGAGGTTCGGGTGTGACACTGTAGCGTACTAGACGCAGGAGCAGAACAAAGAATAGGGTTTCCGACACCAGGATCATCTGCAGCCGCATAGGTCGGGAATGCAAGGCTTAACGCGAAGCTCCCCGCGATTAAACTGCTTTGAATAAAACCCTTCAAAAACTCTTTCGTTTCAATTCTCCGAAAAAAAACCAAAAATATCCGCAGCAACGACGTGTTGCTGCGGGGAATCGAGAAAAAACAACAGCCGCTGGTGAAAACGACCGGCGGCAGTTGGTTTGACTTGTACGCGAATCGGCAACTCTCCGCCTGGAGGAATCACCGCATGAACCACATCATCTGGAGCAATGCACTTGCAGGAATACTGACAGCCAACAATTACGCACTCTACGTTAGACACATTACGCAATATCAACTCGCAGTCTTGAGGGGCAGACGGAAGCCTACCGATATTGGCGGGGACTGATACAATCGGCTGGCCTAGCCAATGAGCGCTCGCGTAATCACGTGCACAGGCGGACTGCGATAAGCTGAACCCAACGGCAATCAGTACGATCCCTGCCATGGTTCCTGCCTTTTGTGCAGGAATCCGAATCTCGCTCCACTGCTGCATCACACGGTTTGTCTCCGGTCGAATCGACATCAATAAGGCCAAGGCGACGACGTTCACCGCCAAGAACCACGCGGGATGGATTTCAAACGCACCCGCACACCCGCAAGAGGTTTTTCCACTAAGGACATTGTATAGCGAAACGACAGCCAGAACCGCAAAGAACCCGGTGACCACCGACCATTTAATTTCACTCGGCACTCGAGTGATGATCACGCCGATCACGATAACCTCGGCAAACAGGGCTAACCAGAGAATGGGAAGCGGGGTGGCGGTCACGATGTCGGCAAACGGGCTGGTCTGGAGCAAATGGAGCTTGAGCCCGGCAGTCAGGGCCAATAACCCTGCCAAAAGGGCTAACACAATTCTCGGTAGTGGGAACCGACGGGACATCGCACGAAGTGTTCTACGGGGAAGGAATTCATTCAAACTCGGACAATTTAACGCACCTGGGGGGGGCGCTGTCA
This sequence comes from Pirellulaceae bacterium, assembly GCA_019636375.1. GTDB lineage: Bacteria > Planctomycetota > Planctomycetia > Pirellulales > Pirellulaceae > BJ22. Next base: position 3,004 of record JAHBXS010000003.1, read on the forward strand.
ATAGGCTCAAAGGAATTTTTTTTATTTTTTTGGAATTTTTTTGGAGCGGCTATTTCGATTTGCCTACGAAGCGTTGGAGTCGATCGTCTGGATAGGGCCAGTCGTTTCAAAATACTGTTGGAAGTTTCTTTAAATGGACCGCTGAAGGTTAGCGGTTGCGATCTTGATCAACGATGTGGGTAAGAACATGGAGGTAAGAAAATGGTTGCCTGGGATTTTCTTACGTCCATCTTCTTACCAGATGGATGAAGTTCGGTGGCAAGCGAATGAGAGGGAGCGATGCGCGGTGAGTTTTTGGAAGATGAAAAAACAGTGGGTTGGTCTGAATTATTCGGTTGGGGAAATTTTTTTAAGACAGGATTTCAGGATTTACAGGATTGAAGACGACGGTCGCAGGATGATTTCTGATTGATTGAAAAGACCGCTTCCTCCTTGCGCCGCTTGGGGTCGTAATCGCTTTCCCAAAGATTCCATGCTCTGAATCCAGTTAATCCTGAAATCCTGTCTTCCAAAATGCTGAACCAGAAAAATAGGTGCATGGTATTTTCTTACCTCTAACTTCTTACCAGTTGGATGAATTCGGGTGGCAAGCGAATGAGGTGCGTATTGAACCCAAAAACTCTGCGGGAGTTAGCGAGAAACGTAACAATCCGCTGGACAAGCCAGCGGCATTTGATTTGTGAAATGGCATCGCGTCGGCATTTAGCGAGAAACGTAACAATCACCTGGGCAAGCCAGGTGCATTCGACTAGAAGCTAGGTGCATTCATTTAAAGGAGGATGATGGCGTCGGGTTTAGCAAGAAGCGTAACAATCACCTGGGCAAGCCAGGTGCATTCGTATACAAGCCAAGTGTATTGAACTAGAGTTCAGGTGCATTCAACTAGAAGAGGATGATGGAGTTGTCTTTTGTGTGGCCGTTCGCGGAGATGTTGGAGTAAGTCGGGTGTCGGGATGGGTTTAAGTAGAAGTTGAAGTTTGGGTTTCGGTTGGACTTAAACTTAAACTTAAACTTACACCTAAACTTAAGCTATTGTTGAGCACGCTAGATTCTGTGAACGGTCACTCTTCTATTTGATGAGCCCGCGAATTACGTCACCATGCACGTCGGTCAGGCGGTATTGACGGCCCTGGTAGCGGAACGTCAGTCGCGTGTGGTCGATTCCGCATAGGTGCAACAACGTGGCTTGCATATCGTGGACATGAACGGGGTTCTCGGTGATGTTCCAAGCGAAATCGTCGGTGCTGCCGTAAATCGTCCCAGGCCTGACCCCTCCACCGGCCAGCCACCACGAGAACGCGCGGCCGAAGTGGTCTCGCCCCGTGGGTTTGGCCGAGTCCCCTTGGCCAAATGGAGTTCGGCCAAACTCACCCGCCCAGACGACCAGCGTATCGTCAAGCAATTCCCGTTCCTTGAGGTCCCGCACCAAAGCCGCTGACGGAGCGTCCGTGTCGCGGCATTGTTCTTCCAATTGAGTGAACAAATTGTTGTGCTGGTCCCAACCGCTGTGCATCAACTGCACGAACCGAACGCCCCGTTCCAACAGCCTCCTCGCGATCAAGCAATTGTTGGCGTAGGTTCCCTTGTTCAGAGCATCGGGGCCATAGCGTTCTAAAGTGGCAGCCGATTCATCCGAGAAATCGACGAGGTCCGGAACGCTACTTTGCATCCGAAAAGCCATTTCATACTGAGCGATCCGCGTATCGATTTCGGGATCGCCGTAGTCTCGCAAATGCTCGGCGTTCAAAGCCGCCAAATCATCGAGCAGTCGCCGGCGCGAAGTCGGCGAAACTCCGGCTGGATTTGCCAAGTAGGGAACCAAGTCACCCGTGTTGCGGAACTTGACTCCTTGGTGCTTGCCCGGCAAAAAACCATTTCCCCAGTAGTAATCAAAAAACAACTGCCCGCAAGTTTTCCCGCGATCGCTCGATGTCATCACCACAAATGTCGGCAATTCATCATTCGCACTCCCCAATCCGTAACTCATCCACGAGCCCATGCTGGGTCGCCCTGGCACTTGCGAGCCGGTCAAAAACAGGGTCACGCCGGGAGCATGGTTGACGGCCTCGGTATGCAAGCTGCGAACGAGGCAGAGTTCATCCGCAAGACTGCCGATGTTCGGAATTAATTCGCTCAATTCCATCTGGCACTCGCCGTATTTTCGAAACGTCTTAATCGCCGGCACGCAGGGCCAACGTTGATAGCCGCTCGACATCGTTGACAGCCGCGTCGTCCCGCGAATCGATTCGGGAATATCGCTTCCGGCCAGTTCTTGCATCGCCGGTTTGGGGTCAAACAAATCGACATGCGATGGCCCGCCCCCTTGCCATAGAACCACGACCCGTTTGGCCGCCGGTGGATGGTGGGGCAAATCCGGCAACCCGTCACTTTGTAATGTTAAGTTGTTAGAAAAATTTGAAACTGCCGCCAAGCCGTCCTTTTGCAACAACGAAACAAGTGCAGCGGAACCGATCCCACATGCCGTTGAACCAAACAGTTGGCGACGAGTGACTCGCTCTTGGTTTTGATTGATCGGTAATCGGTCGGTCATTTGCTTACTCCCGCACCATCGCTTCGTCCAAATTTAAAATCGCCAAACAGACATGGCTGAACGCGGCCAATTCAATACGGTCAATGGCTTGGTTTTTGGAGGCTGAGCCAATCGATAGAAAAGCATCGACGGCATCGGAATCTTCCGCAAATATCTCAAGCTGTGTTCGAAATGCTTCGACTAAAATTTCCATCTCTCTATCGTTTGGCGGGCGGCACAAAACCTGCTCGAATGCGAATCCAATTCGCCCTTCTACAGATTCGGCTGATTGGTAACTCCGTTCGGCAAGAGCCCGAGCGGCTTCGACCCAAGTCGGGTCGTTGAGCATTGTCAGGGCGTGCAGCGGAGTGCTGGTTACCGTCGAGCGGACGCGGCAAGCCTGCCGATTTGAGGAGTCGAACATGTTGGCTGGCCCCACGGTTCGCCGCCAGAAGGTGTACAAACTACGTCGGTATAAGTCGGCCCCGGTCGATTCAGGATAGGTAAAATCCCGTTCTTTGGTAATCGCCAAAGACTCCCAAATTCCCTGCGGCTGATAAGGATAAACGGGCGCTCCTCCCATCCGCTGGTCCAGGATTCCACCGGAAGCCAAAGCCCAATCACGCAAGACCATCGCAGGCATCCGAAACCGGCTCCCGCGCGCGAGCCAGCGGTTCTCCGGATCGTTCAGGTAGTCTTCGGTGCTCGCGCGACTAGTCTGTCGGTACGTCGCGCTGGTGACGATCAAGCGGTTAAGCTCTTTCATGCTCCAGCCATTTTCGCGAAACTCGACGGCCAACCAATCCAGCAGTTCGCGATGAAGTGGGTACTCGCTTTGAACGCCGAAGTCTTCCGAGGTCTTCACGAGCCCCACTCCAAAGAAGTGCTGCCAAAGACGGTTGACTTGCACACGCGCCGTTAAAGGATGCTCGTCGGTAAACAGCCACTGTGCAAACCCGAGCCGATTCTTGGGAAGATCGGCCGACAATGGCGGTAAAAACTCCGGCGTCCCAAACTCTACCTTTTCGATTTTCGCGAGGTATTCCCCGCGATCCAGAACATGCGTCTCGCGTGGACGTTCGTCACTCATGACCATCAATCGCGGTATTCGATCAGCTCGATAGTCGGCCAATTCCTTTTTAAGTCGCTCGTGTTTTTGCCAAGCCTCCGAGGACTTGAGGACTCCCGCCGCGATGCGCTGGTTAAACCACTTGCGCAATTCCGTCTCGAGTTGTTGGTTCTGTTCTTCGTTTCGTTCTTGATGAGGGATTTTCAAAATCGAGGTTACTTCCGCCGGAAGTTTTTCCGCATCGTCGAGCGGCGGGTTGGTGAGAAGTCCAATTTTCCAAGCGGCGAAGGCTAAATCGGCGGCTTGTTCTGCGGGGATACGAGCTGCTTCGATACGACTGTCGAGTTCGGCGATGTGCGCCAAGTTCTCAGGAGTCGGCAGTTCCAGAAACGGCGTGTCGACGCGAATTCGGGACGAGAAAAAATTCGGAGTACCACTTTCGGGGACCCGATTGAATCCATCCATCAAACGGTAGTAGTCCACCTGGGTAATCGGATCGTATTTGTGGTCGTGACATTGGGCACAGGCCATCGTCAATCCCAACCAGTTGGTCGCCGTCGTATCCATGCGGTCGAAGAGATTGACAAAGCGTTGTTCTTCCGCAATCGCTCCCCCTTCGCCGTTGAGCAAATGGTTGCGATTGAAGGCACTCGCGATTTTCTGGTCTTGCGTCGCGTCGGGAAGCAAGTCACCGGCCAATTGCCAAATCGAAAACTGATCGAATGGCAAATCGTCGTTGAGTGCCCGGACCACCCAATCGCGCCATATCCATTGCCAATGGTCTCCGTCTTGCTGGAAACCGTTGCTGTCGGCATAGCGAGCGGCATCCAGCCAGGGTAGGGCCATTCGTTCGCCATACTCTGGTCGATTAAAAAGTCGCTCGACGAGATTTTCGTAAGCCTGCGGGCCGTCATCATCGAGGAATTCTCGAATCTCTTCCGCCGTGGGAGGCAGGCCGATGAGATCGGCGAAAAGGCGTTTAACAAGTGTTCTGCGATCAGCCTCTGGAGACGGCCTCTTTCCCGCTTGTTGCAACTTGTCGAGCACAAAGCGATCAATCGAATTTCTCGACCAGTTGTCGTCGGGAACTTCAGGGACGGTGGGGCGTTGCGGAGTTTCGAAAGCCCAGTGCTCGGCATAGGCCGCCCCTTCGGCAATCCAGCGGACCAACATTTCGCGTTGTTCTGACGTTAAGGTTCGAGCTGAACTTGGTGGAGGCATGACTTCATCAAGATCGTCCGACAAGATTCGAGTCACAAGCTCGCTGTCATCGGGCTCACCAGGAGAAACAGCACCCGCCGCGACAGCCGCCGAGCGGTCATCCAACCTCAAATCGGCTTCGCGTGTTTTGGCGTCTTGGCCATGACAGAAAAAACAATTCTCAGCGAGGATTGGGCGGATGTCCCGGTTGAAATCCAGTGGGTTAGAGTCTTGAGGCCTTGCTTGAGCCGACTCCGACAATCCCAATAGAATTAAGCCAGCCATCAAAAAACAAACCGGCCCGAGACCGCAATTCGTCAAAGTGCCACGGCGGTTCGTCAAGTCAAGTCGCTGAGATTGCATGGCCACCCATTAAGAATCCAAAACACGTAAGATGCCAGTAAAAAAAACGACGATTGGGATCAGTGCCATGACTAAGAGGATCACCATTAATTCGGCGAGCGTACTTGGCCAATAAACTCCCACCAAGCGTGATGAGACTTCTGGGTTTCCAATTCCGGTTGAAGTCACTGCAACGGTGGCTCCAATTCCGAACAGTAGCAGCAAGTAACCTGCCGCCGCAACTGCGGAACTTGTTGACACTGCCGTCCGTTTGACTGTTCCTTTTTCGCTGATTTCTGCTCCCGCTGAAAAGAGGGAGAAGAATAAGAAGATAGCGAATCCTACGGTCGCCAACAACAAGACCACGCCGACAATGATTCGCAAAATTACTTCGGAATATAGTGCGTTATCAACGGACTGGGCATTCGTCAAACCGCTTGCGTGAGAAGCGATCACGGCGATGGACATCACCCCCACGACTAAACACTGAAACAACCCGATGGCGCTAATCAAAGCCACTAGTGCCGACTTTGAAGTCGATGTCGTCCTTGCTTGAGCCGCCCAGGGTGCTCGCTGGTAAGTCGGGATATATGACGGTGGGGGAGGTGGCATGGGCAACGGGGCCGCCAACGGTTGAGCAAACTCAACTGGTGGTAATGCCTCGATATTCCGCAGCAACTCACTCGCGGCAATCGAGTCTTGAGGTTTGGGGTCGTTCGTTTTTGTTGGCGCGCCCAACCCGTCGTAATTTACTTTCTTCTTCGGCGGTTGTTTGTCTGGATTGTCGAGAGCCAACGCTTTAGTATTCCAGTAATCATCTTGGGCATTCGAACGCTTTTTCGATGGAGCTGGATCGTTTTTTCGGTTGGGAACAACGGCGGCCTGTGAAGTCGCATTGATGTCGTCTTCGTCCAGGCTGTCAGTCATCATCGTCATGGCCATCGAGTCTGACGAGCCGGAGTCCATGGCCCGCACGTCAAAATCAGAATCGCCTCTTTGAGTCGGTTCTCCAAGGCGCAGAATCCTACCACAGTGGCATTGAATTTTTTTCCCCAGGAACTCTTTGCGGATGTGTGCAAAATGTCTTCCGCATTCAGGGCAAGTAAATGAAAGTGGCATGATTCTAATCCTGGAATTTTCTTTGCGCGTTCGCCAACAGATCGGCTCGATCTATTAAAAACCCGCCAACGCGTCTTTGCCCCTTCCGGAATACCCCCGACAGGATTCGAACCTGCGACCTAGGCTTTAGGAAAGCCTCGCTCTATCCAACTGAGCTACGGGAGCCTTGATTGACGGTAACCGCCACCGGACCCCCATTGGCTTGATCAGGCTTCCTCGCCTGCCAGGTTGAGATTTTGCATCCCAACGATCCTCGTTCGCTTACACAATTTTGCCTGCGGCAATCAGTCCCATTTTACCAAGAACTGACCGATTTACACAGCCAATTCGACGGACGCATCACATGATTCGTTTCAAGCAGGTTTAGAATTCGAAAAAAAATGTGAAAAAATGCCCTGGCATGGCCATTCTTTGCGATGAGCGATAAAGTGTACAGCGGATTTGAAAACAGCATTAATAACTACATTCTTCGACTAGCTTGGTTGACAAATAATTATGGAAGCAGGAATTGTTGGACTCCCCAATGTCGGGAAAAGTACCCTTTTTAACGCCCTAACCAGCTCGCAGTCGGCCCAAAGTGCCAACTATCCATTTTGCACGATCGAACCAAACGAAGGTATTGTCCCCGTCCCCGATAGTCGCCTTGAGACCATCACCAAGTTCATTCCACCGCAAAAGGTAATTCCCGCAATGCTCAAGCTGGTGGACATCGCCGGAATCGTGCGAGGAGCAAGTGAAGGGCAGGGGCTCGGCAACAAGTTCCTCAGCCACATTCGCGAGGTAGACGCGATTCTCCAAGTCGTTCGTTGCTTTTCAGATCCCGATGTGATCCATGTTGCGGGAAACGTCGATCCATTGGCCGACATCGAAACCATCGAAATCGAGCTGATGTTGGCCGATATCGAACTTCTCGAAAACGCCCTTCCAAAATCTGAGCGAGCCGCGCGGCTTAATGACAAAGAGGCCAAACTTCGGGTGGAAGTCATTAAAAAATGCCAGGCTCAACTTGCCACCGAACAGCCTCTCCGTGCTCTCGAATTCAAGCCGGATGAACGTAAAGTTGTCATCGGTTTGGGGTTGCTGACTGCAAAACCCATTCTCTACATTGCGAATGTCGATGAAGACGATCTCGCAGGCCAAGGCCCCATGGTCCAAAAAGTCCGCGAGTACGCCCAAAAGGTCGGAGCAGGTGTCGTTCACGTTTGCGCGAAGCTCGAAGCCGAGATTGCCGAACTCAACGCGGAGGAGCGGGCCGAAATGCTCGCCGCCGTCGGGCTCACGGAGCCGGCTTTGTCCATTCTCGTTCGGGAAGCCTATCGCACGCTGGGTCTTCAGAGTTATTTCACGGCAGGAGAAAAGGAAGTCCGCGCTTGGACCGTCCCTGTTGGTGCGACTGCCCCTCAAGCCGCTGGTGTGATCCACTCCGACTTCGAAAAGGGATTTATCCGCGCGGAAATTTATAACTTAGACGATTTGGTCACGCACGAAACCGAAGCCAAAATTCGCCAAGCGGGCAAACTGCGCGTCGAAGGCAAAAACTATGTCATGCAAGACGGCGACATCTGCCACTTTTTGTTCAATACTTAGAAAAAGCGAAGTGTTGGCGGCTTATTGATTTTCTAGCACTTTGGGGAATTAGTCGTGGAGTCCCTCAAGACCTTGGTTGATTTTCTCAGCCACTTTTTTTTGACGCCACCAAAGTCTTGTTAACTTCCGCTACCATAAAAACGATAGTCCCGACGACTTCCGCTACCCTGACACCTAAACGGAAAAACCGCTACGCTTTTTGATGGGGCGCGACATCGACGTATTTGAGATTTTCGTCGCGAATTCTGGCTCCTTCGTCGTCGTACAGAAACGGCAAAAATACGAAACGTTTTCCAGAAGTCACGGGGGTCGCTTCGTGCAGCATCGAACAAGAGAAGACGAGAGCTGCTCCGGCGGGAGCTTCGTATTGTTGACGCCCGTATTCTGGGAACCAGACCTTGCCGCCGGTGTACTCGCCAGTATTGAGATGCAATGAAACGGCAAATTTTCGATGAGCGGTTCCCTTGGTGGTGTTGTCTCGATGAGCCCGAAAATGTCCGCCTGAGTTCGCGTCGTAGCAGGCAACGATGTACCTTTCGATGCGAGTGGCTTGGAACTGATACGCTTTTTTCAGTTCGGGTATCATCCGGTCATGGATGCGGTGCATACAAGCCCGACGAAGCTCTTCGTCCAAAATCTCTTGGTCGCGTCGGCGTTTGTGGCCAGAGTCTAAAAGGTTGACTGTTTTCCCATTGACATCGCGAACAAAGCCAGACTCTTCGCCCCCCATCGTTTCATAGTAGTCGATTAATGTACGGCAAAGTTTCGGCTCAAAAATTCTCGGGACGATTAGGATGGGAGCTGGGGTGCCGCCATCGTAAACCTCACCGAGTTGCGGCAAGGAGTCCAGCAATTTGAAGACTTCCGTGACGTGCTCGATCGCTGAATCCATGAAGGGAACCGAGCCCAACACCCGCAGTCGCTCGTCGAGTACAAAGGTTTGCGGACTCAGGCCGCCGAATCCCGTCCCACCCAGGCAGTGATATTGACGGCTGATTTCCAAATCGAAGTCCCAAAACACTCGCAAGCCCGGCAAATGTTCGCGGACTCTCTCTTCGCTTTCGTCGCCGGGGTCGGTGCTAATCGCAAAGAAGCAAGCGTCAATGTCATTGAAGCGTTCTCGATTCGCCAGAAAAGTGTTCAACGTCTGCCGGGCTTGGGGGTCGGTCGCCGACCCGTAAAAACACAAAACGACATACCGTCCAGCAACCGTGTCGAAGGTAAAGGCGGGATTCGAAAACGATCGACACTTAAACATCGGTGCCGGTTCACCGTAAATCGGTGCTCGTGTGGTTTCCATTTCGACTCCTCTTGCGATTGAATTGGGTACCAATTTTGACTACTGAAACTACTCCCGCCGAGCGCAGCCATGCTATTTGGTTCATTAAGTATAGACGCCTTAAATAAGCTTCAAATTTTATGCGACTCCCTGAAACAAAGTTTTTAAACAGGGTTTTGGCTGTTCGTTTTGGACCTAAAGGATGGCTGAACGAAATTTGATGCCAACCCAAAATGAAACTCTTGCGGCAAGTCCGTTCGTTAGGGTGAGGGAAACGCCAAACGCTGATCGCAACCCTTAATTTCACTGAAGAACTCATGTCGAGATATTGGCGGCAACAACAAAAGCGGTTTTGGCACCCGCTTAACCTTTGGCGAGTCGTTCGATGCCGTCACCGTCGACGCGATTGATGATCCAATCTTTGAGCATTCGGGCTCCCAGGGACTGATAGAAGTCAATCGCCGGTTGATTCCAATCAAGCACCGACCATTCGACTCGTCCGCAACCCCGCTCCATCGCGATCTTGCCGATCGCCGTCAACAGCGCCTTGCCGTAGCCTCGCCCCCGGTAGGCCGGTCGAACAAAGAGGTCTTCCAAGTAGATTCCGGGTTTCGCGAGAAATGTTGAGAAGTTAGTAAAGAAGAGGGCGAAGCCGACAGGGACTCCATGCTCTTCGCCGATCAGGACTTCCGCCGCAGGTGTTGAACCAAACAAATGTCGCTCGAAGTCCGCCGCCTTCGCCGTGACTTGGTCTGACAAGTGTTCGTATTCAGCGAGTTCCCGAACGAACTCCAAAATTAAAGGGCAGTCCTTACGCTCAGCAGGGCGAATGGAGAAGTTCTCGCGGGAAAAGGTTTCTGACGTGGACATATTTGGGCTCCTGTAAACCCAGCAGCATAGCAAAAAGACCATCGCTGATGGGAGATGCCCACGTCACAGAGTCGCCGAAACAGCGGGGGACGATTGAACGCCTCCCTGTAACTCTCGCGAGGGAATGTTTACCAACTGAAACGCATTCCGCATGATCACTTGATCGGCGACGCGGATGTCTGCCGTAAATTCGAAGAGTGGTCCCACGTTCTCGATGAGTCTCGCGGTCGTGGTCAGGGTATCTCCAGGTCGAGCGAATTTGATGTACTTCGCATGGATGACCTTGGCCAAAACACCTAAAGCGAATTCATTATGAAACGGATTTTCGGTGTCGAACGACTCCATTGGGTTGAACCTTGCGGCGATTAAAATCCCGGCTGTCTGAGTCGTCAACTCCTGCATCATGGCACCGGGGAAAATCGGAGCACCAGGAAAGTGACCGGTCAAGAAAAACTCATCCCCTTTGATGGCGGACTCTGTCACAACGACGCGATCGTCGATACTCACGATTTTTTCAACCAGAAGGTAGGGTGGGCGGTGATGAAGATATTGAGCGGGAGTCTGAAAGTCGTGATGGTACAACGTCATAAACCTTGATCCTGTGTTGTAAACTCAATCTTTTTTTCCGTACAAGATTACGTTTGGCTCGCGCGCGGAAAATTTCCAATTCAAATCAATTGTTTGTGAAAGTGAAACCGCAGATCGCCTAAGTTGGACAACATGCAATCGCGAAGCCTGCCGTCGTATTCAGCCAGCCTTTTCAAGCTTCCGTTTCGATTCCCAAGTCTTGAATGGTTACTAACGAGTGCAGTTCGACACCGATTTCAGCCATCTTGGCAGCACCGCCAGCGAGGCGGTCCACGATACAAATACAGTGCTCCACGACAAGGCCCACCTCGCGGCACCGTTCAATTGCGAGAATCGAGCTTCCGCCCGTGGTGATGACATCTTCCAGAATTACGACGGTCGCTCCCGGGTAGATCGGACCTTCGACAAGTTTTCCGGTGCCGTGGGCCTTGGGTTCTTTCCGCACCATCAATCCGCGAATTTTGAGCCCTTGCTGAAATCCGCAAGTAATCACCGCTCCGGTAATCGGATCGGCTCCGATCGCCATCCCGCCGACTAAATCGGGGACATCAATTTCACGCAATTTATCGAGGATACCCCAAGCGATTTGATTGGCCCCTTCGCCGTCGAGTGTCAAATTTCGGCAATCGAGGTAGTATTTGGCCTTTTTTCCCGAAGCCAAAGTAAAATCACCGAACTTCAGGGCTTGTTCATGGATCAACGTTTTCAGACGGTTAATATCAAATGACATTGCGAGTTCCAAAATTGGTGCGAAACGGCCAAGGAATTGGGGATCAAGACGTTTGTGTTATACTCGCAGATTCTCGTTTCGAGAATTGGTGGCGATTTGCCTTGTGTGGACGAGGCAGTCAAAATTAGGTTGTATTTGAAGGCGATATGGAACAAACAGCGGCGGTGGTGGTTTTGTCGATTGATGGATTGGGGGCTCGCTACTTGGGGCCCTACGGAAACACGTCGCTGAATACTCCGGGATTCAATCGGCTTGCAAGTCAAGGCGTTCTCTTTGAAAACGTGTGGGCCTCGACGAACCACGGGGACAATCCTCGTTCTTGGTATTGGGATTTGTTGCTGCATCATTCTCCGCTGCAAAATGTGTTGCAAGGCCCACCGTTTCCTGAGGTCCAACACTGGACGGCGGTACTCGATGAAGAGGTGATCGCCGATTGGTGCGAGAATTACTTTGAGGAAGTCATTCGAGTTCCTCGGCTCGAACCTTCCGCTCCGGCGGGTTCGCTGGAGGAGACTCAACTGGCGACCTTCTTCGCGGTCGCCTTGGAGCGACTACAGCAAGTCGAGCCGGGAGATTTTTTGTTGCTGCACAGTCGCGGGTTGACCTTTCCCTGGGACGCTCCACTGGCCTATCGTGAAGCCCTGAGAGGAGAAGGGGATCCGCCTCCGCCGACCGAGGTTTCATACGGCTTGGGATACTATCCAGAGGTCGATCCCGATGTGCTGCTCGGTTGGCAACAGGCGTATGGGGCCCAAGTCATGGTGCTTGATGAACTTTTGGAGCATTTTGCTGACCAACTACAAGAGCTCGATCACCCCGTCGCCTGGGTGCTGACGTCCCCACGCGGATTCCCGCTTGGGGAACACGGATTCTTGGGTCCTTCCGCCGATTGCTGGTACGACGAAGCAATGCACGTTCCTTTGCTGCTCGGTGATCCTCGAATCAAGGAACCGGCTCGCGTTCCGACTCTGATTGAAGCGAAGTGTTGGATGGATTTCGTACAAGAAATTTGGATGAAACGAACAGAGACGAATTATCCAATTTTGCCAAATCGGGAGGAAGAAGTGCTGTTTGGTGATTTCAGCACGGGAGTCGTAAGAACTCATTCCTGGAAGTTTATTCGGAATCCAGACGGTCAATGTGAACTGTATGTGAAGCCCGACGACCGCTGGGAAAAAAACAATGTGGCGGATCGGTGTCGAGACCTGATCCCTTTATTCGACGACCTGGATGATAAGATGAAGGTCCCAGGTTCAAAATTGCCTCCCGAGCTATCGCGGGCTGTTCAGTGATCGGGTTGGGATCGGTCGCGGAAGATTGGAGTGTCGCGACCAGTCGGCGGTAATGGTGTTTCAAATTGACCTGGTTGACGCTGTTGACGTTGTTGACTGGGGTTTTTCTTCGAATTTTTCGCCGATTTAGACTTGGCGTCTTGATTTTTCACATATTTAGCTGTAAAAATTGTTAAAAACAGGTTTTTGGCTCGGTTTCAATCGAGTCTGGCTCTCAAAATTCGTCCTTTTTTCTGTCTCCCACATGAACCGTGTCATCGAAAAATCTGATCGGTTATTAATGGAAACGTTGCAACGTGGCCGCCAAATGTCGGTCGACCAGTTGGTCGATGGGTTGGGAGTCACGGCAACGGCGGTGCGGCAGCGACTTGATCGGCTGGTGGCAGCAGGGGCTGTCACACGGAGCGAAGTTCGCCAAGGTCGAGGACGTCCCTCGTTCCTCTATTCCTTGACCGAAGCCGGGGTCGAGTCGATGGGAAATAACCTGACGGCACTTGCCCGAGCAATGTGGAACGAGTTACTGCAACTTGAAGACGAAATCGTTCGCAAACGTCTCATGGATCGGATCAGTCAACGAATGGCCGAAGCGTTCCATGGAAACGTTTCGGGAGGTACTTACGCGGAACGACTTGAGTCCCTCGTTCAGATTCTCCGCGAAAACAACGTCGTTGCGGATGTTGAAGTTGTCGAAGGAACCTCACTTCCAGTTTTGAAAATCAACGGTTGTCCTTACCCAGGAATTTCCGGTCCTGATCACCATCAAATCTGTGATGTCGAGCAGGCCATGTTTTCATCGTTGCTTGGCCAGCCAGTTCGACTGACGGAATGTCGTTGTCACTCGGCAGAGGGCAGTTGTACTTTTTCACCGCAAACAGAAGATGCTCCCCTGACGGTTTCCGAGACGGCAATCCATTGAGCATCAACACTTTATTGATTCAGCAATACAAAACACATCACAAATTTTTGAAATAAGGAATCTCGATCGATGATTGAAACATTAGAAATCCGCGACTTGCATGTTGAGATTGAAGGCAAGCCCATCCTGCGCGGTGTGAATTTGCAGATTAATCGCGGTGAGACTCATGCCTTGATGGGGCCGAATGGTTCCGGCAAAAGCACATTGGGGCTCGTCATCATGGGGCATCCGAATTACGAAGTGACTTCGGGTGAGATTCTGCTGAACGGCGAAAACATTTTGGAAATGGAAGCCGACGAGCGAGCACGGGCCGGAATTTTCTACGCCTTTCAACGGCCGATTGCGATCCCTGGGGTCAAGTTGGCCGATTTCTTGCGACATGCCACGACCAACGTCCGCAACCCTGACCGCAAGGAAGGCGAGGATTTGATTCCAATGCGAGAATTCCGCGCGGAGCTCAAAGAAAAAATGGGCCAGTTGCGGATGGACACCGATTTCGCTCGTCGCTATGTCAACGACGGCTTCAGCGGTGGTGAAATGAAACGTGCGGAAATTCTGCAGCTGGCGATGTTGCAACCGAAGTTCGCGATTCTCGACGAAACAGACTCTGGCCTCGACGCCGACGCTGTTCGGTTGGCGAGCCAAAGTATTGCGGAAATCGGTGGCGAGCGAATGGGGCTGTTGATCATCACGCACCACGACAAATTGCTTGAGCACAATCCGCCGCAATATACCCATGTGATCGTAGGTGGTCGGATTGTGGAAACCGGGGGGCCCGAATTGGCTGCCGAGTTGCACACCAAGGGTTACGAGCGTATTCGCCGGGAGCACCCAGAGGCATCAGAGGCAAACGACAAGAACACTGAAGTTGAACCTGCCGAACTTGCTGGTGCTTAAACGTTTTTGCGGAACCGATTCAACAACGACAACTAGACTTTTCCCCTTTTCTAAAAGGACATCAATATGGCACTCGACATATCCCTCGAACCCGAACAAGACGCCATTGGCGAAATCAATAAGTACAACTTTCGTACCGAATCCAAAGCGGTCTTCAAGGCTCGCAAGGGTTTGGACCGCGAGATCGTGGCTCAAATTTCTGAAATGAAAGATGAGCCCGGTTGGATGCGAGATTTCCGCCTCAAGTCGCTCGAAATTTTCGATTCGAAGCCAATGCCGCGATGGGGTGGCGCTTTGGATTTGAACTTCCAAGACATCTACTACTATCTCAAGCCTACGAACAAGCAGGGGCGGACTTGGGACGATGTGCCAGAAGAGATCAAGGAGACTTTCGAAAAACTGGGAATCCCCGAAGCCGAACGGAAATATTTGGCAGGGGTCAAGGCTCAGTTTGAGAGCGAGGTCGTGTACGGGTCGTTGAAAGAAGACCTTGTGCAAAAGGGGGTGATCTTTACGGACACCGACACCGCCGTTCGCGAGCACTCTGATTTGCTCCGCCAGTATTTCGGGACCGTGATCCCTCCGAGCGACAACAAATTCGCCGCGTTGAATTCTGCCGTGTGGTCTGGGGGGTCGTTTATTTATGTTCCGAAGGGGGTCAAGATCGAGTTCCCGCTGCAGGCCTACTTCCGCATCAACGAAGAAAACATGGGGCAGTTCGAACGGACCCTGATCATCGTTGACGAAGGGGCTCAAGTTCACTACGTCGAGGGCTGTACCGCTCCGATGTATTCCAGCGAAAGTTTGCACTCGGCAGTCGTCGAAGTCATCGTCAAGAAGAACGGACGTTGCCGCTACACGACGATCCAAAACTGGGCCAACAACATCTACAACCTCGTTACCAAGCGGGCCTTCGCCTACCGCGATGCCGTAATGGAATGGGTTGATGGGAATTTGGGCAGCCAATTGACCATGAAATATCCTGCCGTCTACATGATGGAACCAGGAGCACGTGGCGAGATTTTGTCGATTGCTTTTTCCGGCAAGGGCCAGCATCAGGACGCAGGGGCCAAATTGGTTCATGCCGCTCCCAACACAACTGGTCAGATCATTTCCAAATCGATTTCCAAGAACGGCGGTCGAAGCAGCTATCGCGGCTTGGCCAAAGTCGAAAAAGGTGCCAAGAACGCCAAATGTAATGTTGTTTGTGACGCTTTGATTCTCGATCCGGAAAGCCGCAGTGACACTTATCCGTACATCGAAATCGCCGAACAAGACGTTTCGATTGGTCACGAGGCCAGCGTTTCGCGTATTGGTGAAGAGCAACTTTTCTACTTGATGAGCCGCGGTTTGTCCGAGGCCGAAGCCAGCACGATGATCGTTAATGGGTTCATCGAGCCGCTGGTAAAAGAACTCCCAATGGAGTACGCCGTCGAGCTTAATCGCTTGATCCAACTCCAAATGGAAGGCTCCGTAGGTTAGTCTTCGTGCGTTCGTCGGCAAGCAAGGCGATCGTTGTGACGTTTTGCCAAAGTTTACATCGTTCAATCAATCAAGTTTTCTCACATTAAATATGACTCAAGTTTTAGAAAAAATCGGTTTCCACGAGGCTGGCTTCGAAGCTCTCATGGATTCTCTGACCCAGCCCGAGTGGCTGGCAGAGATGCGTCGCGACGCCTGGGCGAAATTCAATCGACTTCCTTGGCCGAGCGGCCGCGACGAAGAGTGGATGCGGACCGATATCCGCATGTTTAATCTCGACAAGTACGCGCTCGGCAATGGTGGCACAGAGGCGTTTCCGGAAGGCACCTTGAGTGAAGGGGTTGAACTGAGTGGGCGTCTGGTGACAGTCGATTCAGTCCCACGTGTCTCGGAACTTGCTCCGGAATGGTCAAAAAAAGGGGTTTTGTTTGGACCATTGTCGCAACTTGTTAATGAGTACCCAGACGTGATTCGGCCGCATCTCATGGCGCGGACTTACGATTCGGGCGTTGATCGATTCGCGGCTCTTCATGCTGCCTTTTGGTCCTCTGGGTCGCTGCTGTATGTTCCGCGTAACGTGGTCGTCAACCAGCCGCTGCACACGCTGTTGGCCCTTTCTGACGGAAGTGCCGACTTGAGTCATACGCTTGTCATTCTGGAGTCGGGAGCGGAAGCGACGTTGCTCGCCGAATCGTGCAGTTTGGAAAATTCTTCCGGCGGCGTTCCTGGCGGTTTTCACTGCGGCGGGATTGAAATGATCGTCGGCCCAGGAGCCCATTTGCGATATGTAAACCTCCAAGACCTCGGGCATGGCGTCTGGCAGTTTGGGCATCAAAAGGCCATCGTGCATCAAGACGCCTCGCTTCAATGGACGGTGGGGGCGTTGGGGTCACGTTTGTCGAAGGTCAACCAGCATGTGGAATTGGCCGGTGCCGGTGCGACTTCGCAAGTCAACGGAGTGATGTTCACGGAGGGGAAACAACACCTCTCGTACCATACATTGCAACGACACGCCGCTCCGCATTGCCGCAGTGACTTCCTCTACAAGGCCGCGTTGCAAGACAATTCCAGAACAGTCTGGCGCGGCATGATCAAGGTCGATCCGGGAGCCCAAAAGACCGACGGCTATCAACGCAATGACAATTTACTCCTTAGCGAAACAGCGCGAGCTGACTCTATCCCAGGTTTGGAAATCGAAGCCGACGATGTGCGTTGCACCCACGGCAGCACGAGTGGTCGGGTTGACGAAGAATTGATTTTCTACGCCCGAGCCCGAGGCTTCACCCGTAAAGAAGCAATTCAAATGATTGTGACCGGATTTTTTCAACAGGTCTTTGATCGGATCACCATTGAATCGGTTCGCGATGCCTTGGGGCTCTCGATCAGCCGCCGCGTCCGTGAGTACGAATAAGAGCCTATCCCAAAAGGGGTCAGACCCTCTCCGGCTTGGCAACCAAACAACGTTAAATTTCGCTTAGCCTCCAAAGGGTCTGACCCCTTTTGGGAAACAGTTGCGGAAGTTATCAACGAAACAATCAAAGACCTAAACGAATGTCTGAATTTATATTTGCGATTAACGAAGCCGATTTGGCCGATGGTGGTAAGTCATTAGTAGAAGTCGAAGATCGGCTTGTCCTGATCTTTCGGATTGGCGAGCAGTTTTTCTGTATCGATGATGTTTGCACACACGACGGCGGAACTCTCGCCGATGGCAACCACGAAGGCTACGAGGTAGAATGCCCTCGACACGGGGCGCGTTTCGATATCCGCACGGGAGCGGCACTCTGTATGCCGGCCTTCAA
Source organism: Pirellulaceae bacterium (assembly GCA_019636375.1). Taxonomy (GTDB): domain Bacteria; phylum Planctomycetota; class Planctomycetia; order Pirellulales; family Pirellulaceae; genus BJ22. Next base: position 20,707 of record JAHBXS010000003.1, read on the forward strand.
GCCGACCCAGGTTCATGAATGCCAAGTGACCGAAGGCAAGGTCTTTGTGAAGCTTTCTTGAGTCGCAACAAAGTCGTCGTTGACTCTCCGAGTTGCGATAGCCAATTAGATCAACAAATAACTGGACACTTGTTCCCGCAAAAATACTCAACCAAGGATTTTAAATGTCGTTACATGAAGACCAAGTGCGTGAAGCGCTGAAAAAAGTAATCGACCCGGAATTGTTCGTGAACATCGTCGATCTGGGTCTGATTTACGTGGTGGATATCGAGCCCATTGAAGACAATGCCGAAAAGGCGACGGTCAAAATTGAGATGACGTTGACCAGTCCGATGTGTCCGGCAGGTCCGCAGCTTGTGAGTCAAAGCAAGCAGTACGTTGGGGAACTGCCCGAAGTCGAGCAAGTAGAAGTCAAGGTCGTCATGGACCCGCCGTGGACTCAAGACCGCATGACCGACGCCGCCCGCGACCAGTTGGGCATCTTTTAACATGACTATCCGCCTGATGATTTCGCTAGCACGCGATTGACAGCTTGTTTGGGAAAGATCGCTTGTCCAAGGCAAGAGTTCTTCTATAGTACGCCGCAAATTGTAGCGACTACCCGTCAGATATTGCGCGAGACGGGGAAAATCTGTCGCCAAAGCTCGACAGTCTGTTGTGAGTGTAGGACCGGAACACGAGTTGCATGGACAAGCAAGCGGAGGATATCGTCTTGGTCATTCACGGCGTCGGGGATCCCGAGCCGGGAGAGACGTTGAGTCTGTTTGCGCGTTCGTTGGCGTCATACGGCACGCCGCTGGTTGAGAATCCACAAGTTCTCTGGCTAACGGAGCGAAGTCTTAGCGGGACTCAAGTCGGAACATTTGCTAGCCACATCCGCGAAGCGCGAATTGGTGAGCGGAGAGTGGATCTGGCCGAAGTCTATTGGGGTGATCTGTCCTTTGTCCGCAAGGGAATCTTGGGGGCTCTCGCGGGTCTCGTTGATGTCCTTTTCGGATTGCGGTACATCGCATTCGTGGCCGCAAATCAAAAAGGGGCAGCTGCGAAAAGTCTGCGGCAGTTGGGCGTTTGGTGTACCAGTATGGTGCATGGCCCGATCTTGGCCCTGACCGGTTATCTCGCATGGTTAGTGGTTGTATTGACGGCCCATCGCGTGAATTGGCCAACGGCTCAAGGAGAATTTTGGACCACTGCAATTTTGGCGTTTGCCATTGGTGTGGCAATGGTCGTCGCAAATATCGGTTACCAATTAGCGAGAGTCTACGAATCGAAACAATTTTGGTTTTGGTTTCAAGCAGTTACGTTTTTCGCGGCGGGACTCGCCTGCCTCAAACCATACCTCATTGATCCTTATTTTCCAGACGCTGTTTTTGAGGGCAATGTCGATCAAGAGTTGACTTGGCACTGTGGCGTCTTGGTGACAATGCTCGGTGTTCTGTGGTCGACTCAAATGTTGCTGGTGTTGGGACTAGGGCTCGCTTGGTTGATGGCGAGATTTTCCGCCGGTACGCACCGGACGGGCTTGAACGTGGCGCTCTTGTTACCCGCTCTCGCGGTTGGGTTTTGGGGCCTTGCTTTACCAATGATTTGGGTCACGGCAGCGAAGACTCTCGAGCGACTGCTGGATCTTTCCGAGTTCAACTCACTGTTCATGCAAGCGATTCCGATATTGGGTGTCCAAGTCGTGATGGCATTAATTGTTGTTGGTGCCGCAGCCATCGTCATTCTAAATTATGCTCGCTGGCGGATGCTTCGCGTCAAACAGAAACTTCAAGAGGACGCCGCCCCGCCTCGTTTGATTGTGCATCCTGCGTTGCAATTTGTGATGGGTTGCGCATTGATCTTGGGAGTGTTTTCAGCAGCTCGTGTGGGTTTTTGGCAGTTTCTAGGCTATTCCTACGATGAAATCTGGGGTGGACGCCTCATGGCCGAGGCCAATCATGCGGTCAATTTGCTACTACCGGCCGGGGTGATTGTGATGATGGCGTTCAAACATCTACGCCCGATCTTAGATATCGTGCTGGACGTGATGAATCACTTTTTCTATCGACCGACACGTTTTGAAGATGCTGTCGACGGAGATGAGTTCAGCATCGAGGGAGATACGATTTGTGATGGGACGCTGTATTTTGTACGACGAGATGCCGTTCATGTCCGAGTCAAAAAAACACTGGCCTACTTTCGTGATCGCTGCACCACCCGCCCTCGCTTGACGATTGTCAGTCACAGCCAGGGTACCATGATTGCGATTGAAACTTTAAACGATCCAAGTTTGGCGTGGTTGAATACAACTTTTTCCAGTGTTCGGTTGGTAACAATGGGGTCGCCCTTTAGCCATTTATACCAACACTATTTTGCGCACATTTACCCACCCTTGGCCGACGAGCAATGGCGCCCATTAGTTTCGCGGGTAGATCGGTGGATAAATATTTACCGGCGAGATGATTTTGTTGGGACACAAATAAACTTCCCTGATGATGCCGACGCACAAAAGTACTCGAACCATGCAGTCGGATTGCGTGGACACCTATTCTATTGGGCAGATCGTGACGTACTAGAAATTCTGCAAAGGGAATTGTTTCCGTCCACTCGACAGGAAACACCCTTTCTTCGCCGCGCAGCTTGATCGACGGGCAATTCCCAGCAGCCAACGATCTCAGGTAAACCTCCCCCACTTAAACCTTTTATGTCCTGCTTTTTGGCGATACCCAACTTGGCCAAATATAGCTCTTTAGTTAATACAATTGCCAGCACTGCGGTGCCAGCAAATTTTGATTGGACTAGGGAAATGGCTCAAAAATTGGTAAATTTTCCGCCGTTGACTCGATAGAAATTTGCTGGCTCACGGATGAGTCCGGCATCGGGTTTTTGACAAGGAGGTCACCCCGCGTTGCAACTTATTGCGCCGTATCTTCGTCGATTTTTAAGCCAAGTTGTCATTTTCTTGACGATCGTTTCGGCGTGCGCGGTTGGCCAGAATTTTGCTCAAGATTATCCCCTCGGAACGGATGACCTTGCCTGGAGCGAGGTTGAGCGAACCGGAGTCAAGTTCCCTCCAAAAGACCAACAAACCACTTATCGTCTTCGACTCAGTTGGGGTGACGGGGCTCCGGAGGCCTGGCAAGCCAGCGTATTTATCGGAGAGGGATTCATTGCCGAGCCTGAAATCTTGGGAATAGAACCCGACACGCCAGGCTCGACGCGAATCGTCGGGGATCGGCATCTGATTGTGCGTTCGCAAACGCCAACCTCTTTTGGTGGAGTCGATTTTTCAGTCGCGGCTAACGAGGCAACCGCGATCACTGTCGAAATCAGTTGCCAAAGGAATCCGGCGTTACGGATTAGGAAGCAGTTTACGTTGATTGAGTTGCAGGATAATTCTTTAGGAGCCGCTCTCGACCTCCAAGGGCATCGTTTCATTATCGGAAGAGTGCCTGGAGATCACTTGGGTATTAGTACAGGACGATCGCATTTGATTTTTCGTCCCGGTGAGTTGTGGAATTTTTCCGTGAAGCCAAACTTTCCGGTGAGCTCTGCAAATCGCTCGCTCCGTTGTGTTGGACGTTTGACCAACGTTCGAACACCGAAACAAGTCATTGAGTCCTTGACCACCGAATTGCGCGTTGACGAAACGGGGAAGTACGAGCATTGGGATTGGCAGATCAAGGTTCCGGAAACAGAAGGTGTGTATGAATTGGCAATCAGCCTGGAACCGAAGTGGTATCAAGCGGGCTTCTCATCTCGTCCGCAGAGTCTTCGTACCGTCCAGTTCTTGGTCCTCGGGAACATTCCCCCGCGAACCCTCCCGGCGACTCCATGGAAACTGGCCCAAGAAGTGGACTGGGACGAGCCGTTTCCGGAAGACTCCCGATTCCGAATTGCCGCGAACTTGGATCCCCTAAGACTTTTGAACAAAGGGAACCAACCGCGCCTCCGCGATCGTCAACCATTGGTTTTGGAACCGGGGCAATGGCGAGTTGCGGCGTTGAAGATTCCGGAAATCAACCATCCCTATCGGGTTCGCGTCGAATACGAAGTCACCGGAAACGGGACTTTGGGATTGAGCCTGCTGGAAACAGACGAAAATGGCAACATTTCCAATTTTGGCTTCAATGCCGGGGCAGTCCATCAACAAGAATTTGATCTGACTCCCGAAACCGATTTCGGTTCTCGCAAGGAGTTGGAAATGTTGATCTGGCCCAACCGACCAAATCCCGTGTTGCTGATCGCAAATCGCGGAAAGGGGCAGGACATCAAAGTTTTGCATACGGAAATTCTCGGAGGCCCCGAGCGATTGACTGGGGAATCGCCCAAAACAGGAACGCGAGGAATTCTCGCCTTTTATGAGCTTCCTTTGTTTACCGAGAACTATTCCGGCATCAAGGCTCTCGATCCCAACAACGGCGAAATCATCGAGGATTGGCAGACGTTTTATCAAGCGGCGGATCGTCTCGTCCAATACCTCAAGCACTCAGGCTATAGCGGGATGATGATGTCGATCAACGGCGATGGCGGGGCCTTAGCGCCACTGGACTCGCTGCAGGCGAACCCACGCTACGACTCAGGGCGTTATTCTTCACGCGGCCAAGACCCTCAGCACAAAGACGTTTTGGAAATGCTGTTTCGAATGTTTGATCGCGAGGGTCTGCGATTGGTTCCGGCGATAACATTTTCCAGCACTCTGCCTCGGGTTGAGGCCGCTCGCGAATCGGATCTCGGTGCCAGCATTAATTTGGTTGATTACCGCAACCAAGTGGTAACGCCAAATCGCGACTTACCTCGCTACAATCCCTTGTCTCCGATCGTGCAAGATGCGATGACAGAAGTGATCGACGAGGTATTAGAGCGTTACGCAGCCCATGAAAGTTTCGATGGCCTCGCGATTATCTGTCGCGGGGACACCTTTGGAATACTCCCTGGCAAACGGTGGGGATTCGACGAATACACCGTAAAAAACTTCTCAAAAACTCGACTTGGAATTTCCGCCGAATTCTCTCCCGAATCGCTCGCAGAGTTTATTAGCCAAGAGCTTCTCGGTAAACGACGAACGGAGTGGACGGAGTGGCGTTGCCAGCAAATGACCGAACTCTATCGCCGTTGGGAAGAAATGATTTCATTGCGAGCAAATAAAGGACAGCTGTTTCTGGCTGGAATCGAATTGTTGCGATCCGGTGACCTCTCGCAGCAGCTTAACCCTTCGCTCCGGAAATCGGCCAGCGCGATGGAGGGACTGCGTGAATTAGGGTGGGACGCCAAAGCCCTGGCGACTCTGAACAATACCGTGATTTTTCAGCCGATGCGGTTCGCGCCGACTGAGTCCTTGATGCAGCAGAGAATTGAGCTAAGTCAAAATCGTAGCCGCGGGCTCGCTGATTTCTATTCTCAACAACGAATGCCCACAACACTGATAACTCATCGTGATGAATGGGTGCATTGGAGCGGACTAGAGGAAGCGTTGCCAAATTTGGCCAAGGTGTCCGAGGTGCATCGGATGCAAACTGCAAACCCAGGCGGTAGAGAAGCTTTGCGGCGTTTTGCAGAATCTGTGTTTCGTTCTGACACTCATTTGTTATGCGATGGAGGTTGGACAATCTCTGCGCGTAACGATCCAGCATTTCAACGGTTTGCATCTGCGTTTCGCGAGTTACCATCACAGCCTTTTCAAGATGTTTCTCCGCGTGGTGAAACGCAGACACGTCGCCCCGTCGCAGTCAGGCAGTGGAGGTCGGGAAAAATATGGGCTGGTTATGTCGTGAACAGTAGTCCGTGGCCCTGTCAAATCACACTGCACTTTGCTGGTCAAACGGAGCGACTAAAAACGACCCCTGCGGCCGCTGAGCAGATCATTAAACCCAATGCGATGACGACCACAGTCACATTTGAAATCGAACCGTTCGGCCTGATCGCTTTGACGGGAATCGCCGAAGGTGTGCAAGACTATGAAGTCGCGTTGCCGCCCCAGGCCGCTTTGGTCGTACGCAGCCATTTGCATCAACTTCAGACAAGCCTTGCTGCTGCCAGTGAACCGCAGCCGATTGACAGTGTGCAGAATTGCGACTTTAATCGCGCTCAAGGCGGGTGGACCTATTCCAATCAAGCAGGCCAAGAAGTCAAATATTTCAATACCGCCCCCGACAGCGTGGCCGAAGCCTTGCGAATTTCCTCCACCGGGCCGGTCGCCTGGGTACGGAGTAATTGGTTCGCGGCTCCAGAAACCGGGCGGCTTTCGTTGAGCATGACGATGAGGACCGACGATCCAAGTTCCCAACCTCCGTTACGACTGGCGATTGAATCCGACTCCGGGCCACTTGAGTATTATCGCTTTGGCGAGTACGGCTCGCTATCTCCAAATCCATCGGAACATCAATTGGATCAACAATGGAAAACCTTTGTTGTTCATTTCGACGATTTGCCCGTACTGGCTCGAGCTCGCTATCGAGTTGGGCTAGATTTAATGGGAGTGGGAGTGGTTGAAATCGATCGGCTTGATGTATACGACCGAATGTTTGAGAAAAGCGAATTGCAGGCGTTGACGCAAATGATTGCATCGATCCGACCCCAAGTCACCGACCCAACCCTGATTGATGAAGCGAGATTTCTGCTTGAGGGCTACTGGCCGCGCTTCATCAATCACGTCTTCGGCCCGACAGAGCGCGTTGCACCGCCACTCGTTCAGTCCCCCGCTGAGTCGATAACTGCCGATTCCGATCCTGACCCGAATCGCACCGGCTTCATGTTTCGCCGCCAACGCCGCCGGTAGTGAGGGCCCTTAGTTGTGGGCCTTTTGCGCCAAATTTGGGACGACGAAAAATAGAAATGCCATCAATGCGGTGGCGATTAGCGTGACCGTTAGAATTTGAAACATATGACATTCTCCTTGTGATTTCAGTTCTTGAAGTGGACTGGCTTAAGACGCAAGGTTGCTTCTTGAATTGTCTTTTCCAATTTTGATGGTCTTCGTTTGAACGCGAGAACGCAAAACGAACCAAACGCAACCTCGGCTGAAACCGAAGGGATGCAAAGTGAATGCCAAAACGAAAAAACTGGATTTTGCATGTTAAATCGTGATTTTTTGACGAATCCAGCTGCTCGCTTGCGCTCTTTCGCACGGGGCGCGGGCCGAATCCGCTCATTTTCGAGGGAAGTTTGAGTAAGCTTGCCTATATGAATCAGTAACGCAAAAAAATCGGAAACTACATGGGACGAGAAATTAGGCTGCAGGCGTTTCCAGAAAACTGGCCGTTGTTGACACGGGTTCGGACAGGCAAAACGTCAGGAGATTTTATTCAAACTGCGAAGATCTACCTTAGTTGGTTGCGTGGGAAACACAGGCAAACTCCCGCCGAAGCCTATTTTGCACAGGAAACCGACGAAGAGTACCTTGCGATCTGTCACGAAACGCTAGAACTTGTGACCACCCAGCCCCAGATTCTTTGGCGAGGGGCCGACCTTGATCGACGATTCGAAGTCTTGCATTTTCTGCTTTGTGAATCGACGGATTCTTTGGAGACACGCGACGCTTTTACATACGCCATTTACGGTAGGGAGCCAATTCATCCAGATGCGACCGCTACGCAAGGGGCTCCGATCAAATGGAACGACGCCGATACGACTCGGCGGATTCAAAAAGTCTTAGACGAAATTGAGTATGCCGATGTGGCCATTCATTTTGGCACGGAAAAATTTCTGCGTGAGCCGCTCTATAAAAAATCGACGGACCGGCGCGAACCGATCGGCCTATACAGTTTTTATTGCGAGATGAAAGAATATTATCGCTCGGCTGCGCGTTTTGGAAACGCAACCATTGTCATTCTGGATTAGCCCTTGCAGGCTGGAGAAACACAACTGCTAGCACTTGCAGTTGATTTGTTGCTCTATGAGATGCTGGTAAGTTGGGATAGACTTTTAAGCACCAATGATCTCGCAGAAAGCGGTCCACAATTCTCGGGTTGGGTCGTTTTGACGCCCGGTGATTTGATGGCACGTCCGCTCGTCAACTCAAGGCAGTGAGATTGTTCGCAACTCAGGAAGGGTTTTTTATGAACGAGGAACTCAAGTTCATTCATGCGTCCGATTTCCATTTGGATCAACCAATGTCGGGACTGGCGCAAATTCCGCCGCATTTAAAGGAGTCGCTGGTCAATGCGCCTTATCTCGCCGCGACTCGAGTCTTCGACTTGGCGATAGCCGAGCGGGTTGACTTCGTGCTGTTATCAGGCGATCTGTTTGACTTGGAAACTGCCGGATGTCGCCCTGCTTCATTTTTGTTGTCACAGTTTGAGCGACTTGCGGAGAAAAAAATCGCCGTCTATTGGTGCGGCGGTGCTGTCGATCATCCAGATCGCTGGCCGAGCGTCGTCGAGCTCCCCAAAAATGTCCGGACGTTCAGTGCGAACATCGTAGAAGAGGTCTACCATCATCGTTCGGGACACCCGGTAGCAACCATCTTAGGAAGCGGGCATGATCCTCAGCGGCAAACCGGTTCGGATTTTTCGGTTGATTCGGTCGAGATTTTTCCGATTGGTTTGGCCTATGGTGAATTCGATACTAACGCGATCACTGCTCGCAACATTCGTTATTGGGCGCTGGGTGGGCGGCATCAGCATCAGGTCCAAGAGCGCGGAAATAGTTTAGTTGCCTTTTCTGGCTCGCCCCAAAGTCGTCATCCTACTGAGGTCGGGACTCATGGTTGTTGTCTCGTACGGGTCGACAAAACTGGCCAGATTCGCACCCAGTTCGTTGAGACCGATGCGTTTCGATGGCTGCCTCAAGAAATTGAAATTGCCGAAAATGCCACCTCGGAAGAAATCGAAAATGTCTTCAGTGATCGGGCCCTGAGATTGATTAACGAACATCCCGACCGCCAACTCCTGGTTTCGTGGCGTATTTCGACCACTGGGACGTTCAACCCAAAACTGCGCAACGAGAAAATCTGCGAAGACCGCTTGCAATGGTTGCGAAAGGAATTTGGAATCTCACCAACCGGGTTGTGGTCGGTTTCTCTGGACATTGATGCACCATCCAGTTTGCCTTCGGGTTGGTTTCAAGAAGACACGATCCTGGGGGACTATCTGCGAGCGATTTCACGTTACCGCGAAGACCCGTCGATTCAAATTTCGCTGCATGGCTACTTGCCCGCCATCGTCGAACAAGATGCAACCCACGCCATCGGTAGATTGAATGGCGAAGATCGCGACAAAGTACTTTCGGCGGCAACGCTCGTGGGCGTCGATTATTTGGCCGCGCATCGCGACTGGAATGATGCCGTGGCCTCAAGCGAACAATAGAACGGACATCGCCATCAAGTTGTTGTGGCGAAATTTAGGACAGGAGATCGATTGTGAAAATTACTGACCTGCAAGTTGAAGGTTTTGGAGTTTGGAAAGGCCTGAACGTCGATCAGGTTTCTGAGCGGGTGTCCGTTTTTTATGGCCAAAATGAGGCTGGAAAAACGACGTTAATGCAATTTGTCCGGTCGATGTTGTTTGGCATTTCTGCCGAGCGCCGCGAGAAGTATTGCCCTCCCGTCTATGGCGGTTTGGCCGGCGGTTCAATTTTCGTCAAAGCGCCCCAAGGGACATTTGAGATTCAACGCTTCATCGATTTGAAACGACCTGACGATCCTGTTGGGGAACTTTCACTCATTGATCAACGCAGCGGTGATTTGCACGGAAAAACCATGCTGGAAAGCCTTTTGTCCAGCATCGATGAACCGATCTTCAACAACGTGTTTGCGGTCGGCCTTCGCGAAATCCAAGAATTAGGGGCACTGAATAATACTGATGCAGCAGATCACCTGTATCGCTTGACCAGCGGGCTAGATCGCGTTTCATTAGTCGATGTCATGCGCGACCTTGAACGCCGTCGGACCAGCCATTGGGCGAATGATCCAAAAGTCGATTCCAAGGTGACTCGGCTCAAGGCCCGCCGCAAAGAACTGCTTCAAGAGATTGACGAACAACGTCAACAGGCCAAACGGTGGTCCAAGGTGGCCGGACACGTCAAAGATGCAAGCCGTCGCCTTGATGAATTGCAAATCGAACTGAAACGTGTCGAACGAGAATCGAGACTGACCGAACTCGCCATCCAGTTGTCAGAACGGTGGCAGGCTCGCGACGTTGTCCAAAGCCAAATCGATGCCTTTGGCGTCCTACCAGATCCTAAAGATATTTCTGTTTCTACACTCGATCAACTTAATCAGAAAATTGCCAAACAACAGGAACGCATTCAACAAATCCGCCGCGAACGAAAACAAATCCTGGCACAACGAGATGAGTTAGGCATTGATGACAACGTGTGGGAATTGCGAACCAAAGTGGAAGCACTCCAGGCCCATACGCCCTGGATCGAATCTCTCGAGCGACAGGCCGACGACTACCGCAATGAAATTGAGCGAATTGAATCTTCAATGGCTGGCGAGATCGCTGGTCTTGAAGGCCAGCTTAAACTTAAAAACAGAGATCTTTCAGACCTTGCCAATCGCGGGATTCGAACTCTCAAGCCGCTGGCCGTCAACTTGACCGACCAGCAAAAGAAACTGGTTCGACTCAAGGACTTAGCTGACAAGGCAAAGTTCGACCTGAACCAACACGAAAAACAACTTGGCGGCAACTTTGCCGATTCCACGAGTTCCATTCCGGACTCGCTCGAAGATACCGGTCGCCACGTGAATCGCCTTCGCCGTCGAATCGAACTCGACGAGAAGATCGACAAACTTCAAAAGTCTCGTTCGCAATTGGAATTGGAAATCGACAATGTTGTCGAAGACCAAGTCCTGCCGTTTGGAAAACTGGCGGTGATCGGGGTGGTTTTCATTGCAGGATTTATTCTGTTCGGATTTGGCGTTCTCAGTTCGGGCGCATTCCCCAACTGGAACTCGATTTTTGGACAGGTGGGCAGCGTTTCCCAAGACGTCGGGATCGTAATGCTGATCATGGGCCTATTCTGCGGCTTTGTCGCGTTGGCGATTAAGTATCACTGGGAGCGTGTCGCCAAGGATTCGATGGATGACTTCCGCCATCAAATTGAGATGGTTCGCAGTCAGTTAAAGCGTGCGCGTGCCGAGCGAGACGAAATTGATCGCTTATTGCCTCAAGGGGTACAACAAGTTGAGTTGGAGTTGCAAGATGCCGAATCAAAGCTTGCGCGACTCGAAGGTCTAGTTCCGCTAGAGAACAACGCAAAAAATGCAAGAATGCGATTCGAGGATATGCGCAGACAGATTACCGCACAGGAACGTGAGGTTGAGGAATGCGAAAAACGCTGGCAGTCGAGCCTGCGGGCCTTGGGACTCCCCGATTCTTTGACGCCGATCCAAGTTCGCGAGGTGAGTGTCCGCTCGGGCCGATTGGCCGAACACCAAGCCCGCTTGGAGGTTTGCCGCCACGAACTGGGGCTTCGCGAAAAGGAACTGCTCGCGATGGGAGCTCGCGTCGCTGAATTGTTGGCGATCGCCGGAATCAAGTCGAAAGAAGAGATTCGAGCACCGCTCAAGGCTGTTCAACATTTGAACGAATTGATTAATGGTCAACGCCAACTCTTCAATCGGCAACGAGAGTTGAAATCTGATTACCTCAGTTTGCGAGCAACGCTAGATAAAGCACGCCGTGAATTCGAACGACTTCAATCACATCGCAACAAACTATTGGCCGTTGTGGGGGTCGAAACCGAAGACGAATATCGCCAGTTCGACATGAAACATGCCTCGCGAGCGAAGTTGATCGAAAAGCGCAACCAACTTTCCGAACAAATCGCAGCAGGGTTAGGTTCTGGCTGGACGGAAAAAGATGTTCAGCCACTGTATCATGCCTATGCAAAAACTGGTCTGGAAAAGCGTTGGGAACAAATTCTCGGCGAAATGGAAGTGCTGAAGACTGAGCAGGCGACCCAGTTACAGCTTCGCGGCGAACGTCTTCAGGAACTCAAAATCCTTGGCGAAAATCATCGCCTAGACGAAGCTCGGTTGGAACTAAACGCCATCGAGGCCGATTTAAAAGTCGCTTTCGACAATTGGCGCCGACTCGCAACCAGTTCTCTGTTGCTCGATTCCATTCGCGAAGGCTACGAGGCAAAGCGGCAGCCGGAGACACTTCGCGAGGCCTCAGATTATCTCAAAGAAATGACTGAGGGGCATTACGTTCGCATTTGGACCCGCCTGGTCGGGGAAGAATTGTTGGTGGATAACCACGAAGGCGAGACGATTACCGTTGACAAACTTAGTCGTGGGACGCGTGAGGCGGTATACCTGAGCTTGAGGCTAGCATTGGTCACAGTGTTCGCTCGCCGAGGAGCCGTCATTCCGCTGGTCTTTGATGATATCCTCGTCAATTTTGATGCGCGACGGATGCGAACGGCAGCCAAACTGCTGATGGAGTTTTCCTCACATGGCTACCAGTTGATGATGTTTACGTGCCATGACCATGTGCGTGATTTGTTCCATTCCTTGGGAGCAGATGTTGTGATCTTGCCTAATCACAAGGATGTCGTCGAACACGGTGCGAAGCCGACACGTTATCGAACAATCGAACATCAAGTCCCGGCACTTCCTGTTCCATTGGCTCCCGCCAAAGCGAAACCGGTTTTCGTCGAACGTCCTCCAATCGAGCTAGTGCCTGATGACTTTGATGCGGAGTTGGAATTCGAGATGGCGGCGGTCACGAAGGCGGAAACCGCTTACGCCGCAACGGGCGAAATTAACATTGCCCGAGCTGGTTGAGCCGGCGAGCGGTGAAGCTGAGGGAGCCCCAAGCGATTCGTTCATGTTGAGTGACTCGAATCGTTTAGTGCAACTTTTTGGGAATGTTTTGAAAAGAGTATCAGCGTTCGCAAAAATTTCTTGTTTTTTTCCATCGCAACGAACGGCCAAAAACCTAGGAAAATAGCGTCCTGACTTTGACTGGCCTAACGAGTAAGCGCTCCCAGTTTCCAGGCACCTCGCGCGTCGCTATCGATCGCTAGATAGCAGCCGTCTCGCTAGCTGTCGCATTTTCAGCAGGCGGTAAATTTTTCCCGTTTTACCCAAAGGGACTTGGCAATCTAACGTATTTTCGCGTTGTTCGGCCAATGTCAAAACTGGCGGTCAGGTAACTTTCTATTTTCAATGAAAAGCCCCACGATTGGCGGGAAATTCACCGATTTAAGATACATAGAACGGGCGGTAAATCTGCTCGAAAGGTTTTATGCGCGACAGGTGGTCACGCATGCACAGTGGCTTCCGCTCGAAAGTCAATTGAATGATGCATCGGCAACCTGATTTTCGACTCACATCGTGCAACATTTTGCGATGGTTGCCGCAATTAGTCTGTGCTTGGGTGACTGCTACGACCGCAGGGCTCGTTTGCTTTCTTGGGACTGGAGTTTTTTTTGAAGGTGAATGCAAAGAGTCGATTTCTTTCGAGCATTCGTTCGTGAGTCCGGTTTGTTTTCAGGACCCTTCAACCGGAAAACAATCTCCTGTAAAATCGAAAAATTCTCTATTTGAGCGAATGACCGATGGGAAAGAATTCTCGCCGAGTGAGGGTCAGCGATCGCCACAAGAATCAGCCACAAGAGGGTTGATTACCGATCAAACCAACCAGCCAAATGCCTTAATTCAGCCACTCTCGAAACGGCCAAGCATTCATCAAACGTTAACTGATAGTTCAGCGAGACAGTCACAAACCCCTCCTCAAACCTCCGACCCATCGCTCGTTCCAATTCAACCACTTTTGCCGATCAAACAATCGAACATGGCGCAGGCCGATAGCAATTCGGCAATTGAGAACCGAGACGGTCAGCGAGTCGTGCCTACAAAAACCACAACTGAAACAGGTAGTGAGTTTTCGTGGATCCCACCGCAGTGGCTCCTTGACCGTTTGCAGGGTCTGGAAAGTTATTCATCGACGACATCTTGGGCCACAACGGTTGCCGCAACGCTTCAGGACTTGGCGACCGTCCGGTCGTATGTTGATCCCCAGTGCGATGTCATTTTGAAGCAGTTGGCCATCCTGACAGACGATGCCCAAAACGTGATTGATCGCGCTGTCCAACGTCAGGAATTGGCCGCAGCGTCTCAGGTACTGCGAATTCGTTACGACCTAATGAAATCTCAAGAGTTATGGAAGCAGGTCATTCGGCTAGCTCATCGTAACGAACGACGAGTGACCGACGATCAATCTCCTTTCCGCATAGCATCGTTCTCAAGAAACTCGATGTCCGGTCTCGATCCAAGTTGGCGAGAGTATTTGATGATTGATAAACTCTTGAGCACTTTGTCCGACCCAACAGCATCCGACTCCCACAAGCGGGCTCAGGCACGAGCGACACTTGCAAGGTTAACGGCACCTACGTTGAGCGACCAACAATCCGCATACTTGGACCATTTCGTTACCGCCGAACTCGTTCAACAACTCCGAGCAACCGCCATAGAAGAAGTCGATTTGGCGACTTTGGTGGAGAGTTTTGACGTCTACCAAGAAGCTAAGTCTGGAGTCCACGCTGCTTGGATTGGCCGAGAGTTTCAAAACTTGCTTTGGCGACCAGAACCGGAGGCAAACGAACTTGCCACAGCAATCGATTCGCACTTGCGAAATGCCAACGTACGAATTTCAGTTTCAGATCGCTGGCTGAACCGATTGTTGCCGCCAGTACAAGAGGCTGATGAGCCCGTTTCAGAAAATGTTATGGGGGCTCAGGTATTCGGTCAAAGTAGAATCGCTAATCGGCTGCAATTCCGTTTTGTACCCGACAACTCACGTATTCAAATCATACTGGAATCGGTCGGACGCGTCGTTTCCTCTACGGAAGCGACAAAAAGCGGGGTGACGGTTAGCAATCAGGGGAACGCTCGCTTCCATGCCTTGCGTCGATTATGGATCGGAAATCGTGGAATTGAAACCGACTCCACTGAGGCACGCTCCAATTCGAATAACCAAGTCGTCAAAATCCGTTCGAACATGGATGGTGTACCACTTTTAGGGCCGCTTGTACGACGAATTGCCGAGAAAGAAATCCAGGCACAACAGCCAGCAACAAAACAACATGTTGAGCAAAAATTAGCCTCGACCGTAAAACAACGTTTCGAGGAAGAGACAGATGCTCAACTGTATCAACTCCAAGATTATCTCGTCAGAAATTTGATCGAGCCGTTAACGATGTTGGAGTTGGAGCCGGTTCCGATTGAAATGAGAAGCACCGAAGATCGCATGATCATGCGCTACCGTTTGGCTGGCCGCGATCAATTGGCAGCCAGCACGGCAAGGCCAGCAGGGTTGGACAACAGCCTATTGAGTATGCAAGTTCACGAGTCCGTGATCAATAATTTGATTAATCGCCTAGAACTCAATGGGAATGAATTCACGTTGATTAGTTTTCGGGAGCATCTTGCTCAAACGTTGGGCGTGCAGCCGACCTCCGAAGATGACTCGGACGAGGGTGACGGAATCGAGGCCAATATCAAATTTGCCCCTTACGACCCCATTCGTCTGTCCTTCGAAGAGGATCGCATCCTGGTCGAATTCAATTTAAAGCACTTGCAAATTGGTAAAGGGAAAAAGTGGACCAATATTACGGCGAGCGCCAAATATCGCTATGAGATTAACGGCCTCAAAGTTACCTTGGAACAAGATGGGGAAGGTGTCGTTTTAGAGGGTCGCAATTTCAACATCCGCGATCAAATTGCCGTGCGGTCAATCTTCACTAAAATCTTTCGGAATGATTTCACCTTTTCGGTGTTACCTCAAGGGATTGTGGATAAAGTCGCGACACCGATGCATATCACTCAATTCGACATCATCGATGGCTGGATTGGAATCTCGATCGATGACCAGTCTCCGCGCGTTTCAAGCCTGGGGCAATTGGGAAATTGACTCAATTCCCGCGGATCGCGAAAGCGAACGGTTCTGTGATAAGCAAAAATAGAAAATTATTCAATCGAGTCGCTCTGCGCCCTTAGGCGTTCAATGTCATCTTTCAAGAAATTGTACAAACTTTTGTTTGAATCTGTCTTTTTGATTTCGAGTACCGGGATTTCCCGTGTCTTCCAGCTAGAAGTAGTGTACAACGAAACAATGCCTTCATCGTCTCCCAAACAAAGAGTGTACATCGGATAGTACAAAATGAACCGAATTGATAGTTTGCCGTGGTGCTCAGACTCCTTTTGCAGGCTTTTTAAAGACCTGACCGTCTCATTAATCTTTTCTTTGGTTCGTTCAATCTCGTCCTCAAGAGTTGAACCATCTACGCATGTCTTTTGTGCTATTGATTTAAGGATTTCCTCTTCGGGTCGAAGCAGGAAAACTTCGGTTATTGTGGACTTGTTTCTCAGTCGCTGCCTTAGTAGTTCAAACTTACGATCTCCTATCCAAGTCTTTCCATCATTAAAAACAATTGCCAAATTTTTAGATTTCAAAATGATATTTGTATAGTCCGCATTGTCGGCACCGATGTATGAACGATGAAGTCCCGAATGATGAACAGATTCATGAATATTCAAATATTTCAGCAGTTGTCGCGTATGCTCCTTTTCTGCAAGAAATTTCTCTGAAATCGAAATAAGACCGACAACGATAAACGCCGCAGCCAAGTGGTCCAAAAAGACACCCCAGAATTTTGATGATTCCGCCACATAGGTTCCTATCAAAAGACCTAAAAGGCCTGCAATAATAAACGTCAACGCAACCACGATACGACTCATACTCATTTCCCCAATAAAACGCCCTTTTGCAACGCCTTGATAGAACCACTAGCTGATACCTTAACGACAATGCTATTAGGCAGTGACCGAGACAGTTCTTCTGCTGCGCGAGTGCCGGTTCCAGAACTATCGCTTTGTTGTCCCACTCCGAAACGATACCACTGATCCAATATCAAAAAAGCGGAACGTGGCAATTTGGCGTCTTCTAAAACCTGCAGTATATTCTTTTCATAGACCAAGAAGCGACCACTCGGCAACATTGCTAGTCCTTCAATTCTTTCCATATCTTCTTTTTCAGATGCCAATACTGGCCATGGGCTGTAAAAAAAATATGGATCAGGATTTTCGAATTCTCCGCCGAATTGCTTTTCGATTTTTTGTTTCTCTCGGACTTTTAGTACCAATTTTTTTGGAACTGCTTCATTTTTAAAGTCATTTCCTTGATCTTTCCAAACGAGCAAACCAGCAGAGTTCGGCGTTGAATCGGACACACAAATACTTCTCCTGCATATTGCGGTACAATAAACAGAATTTTTGGTCAATTGCGATGAAATTTGTCTAATATCAACATCGTTGACTGAAAGAAATAAGAGTTTTGATATCTGGGAATACTCGCTAACAACTGCCTTTTTTAGCTTTTGAAAAATTTCTTGATTTTCTGAAAACAATTCGCTAAAATACTCAAGCTGTTCAAGCCGTATGAACTCGTCGAAAACCAGCCAATTCGAATTTTTTTGATCTTGTATCAGTTTGAGTTTCTGAGGTACATTCTTATTTAATTCCATTAAAAATCGACCTTCAACCTGTGACAGTTTAATCTTGTGGCGTGGGGTGGCGGCAGTTGGGATTCGTCTTGCAATTGCGTACATTTTGCCAGATGAATCAATGAAATGCGCACCGTCCAACTGCAAGAGACTAGTAAGTGATGTGGGGTCAAGATCATCGATTTTAACGCGAACTTCGCCTGCCATTGATGCAATGCCTTTTCTTAGCGGTTCACCACAAAACTTGTTAGCTATTGCGCGGTCTTTGTCATTGACCAAAACCAAAATACTGCTCTTAGAGGAATCTAGTAACAATTGCACTGACTCCATCAAACAGTCAATGCACTTTAACATAAAATCGGGACTGAGCGTTGAAAAATGGCTAGACACAACGTCTTTTAAGAAGTCGATTGGGCTTTCTTGCCATTCAAATCCGTCATGCAGCAATTTCAAACCGGTGCTATCAAAGAAATCAACTCTTCCTTGAGGTCGAACCCTAAAAACAACCGAAGCTCCTCCAGCAATTTCCCTAAAATGCCGATAAGAAATCTGGTTTGAACGAGAAACCGCAACACAATGCAGTTTCCCATCTCTAGCCGAGACTATCATTAATAACGAAGTCCCCTGGGCCATTTCGGCGTATTGCCTGACGAGTCCAAGATTGCTGAAATTAAATGAACAAGGCTCAAGTTCAATAAGGCTGATAAAACGAGTTTGATTTTCCTCAATTAATTCTTCTTTGCTGCGGCTTGTCAGCACTACAACACATTCAAACGGATATCCCTCAAGTGTCCATGTGCTCAGCCTGCGTGCCATTCTTAATGCACCGAAGGCGACGTTAATTTCCCAGGGCAAAGAGCGCATTCCAATGGATGGATCGATCTTGAAATCGATCAAAGAGTTTGTACAGACGTCTATGAAAATTCTCCCAACGGGATCATAGCTCCCAAATTCCTGAGCAAACCAATCACGATGTTCTTTTTCAATAAGATTCTTGCTGCAAGAAGGAAGGGAGCGAAGTTCTTTCAAGTCTCTCATATCTTTCAAGTCAGGACATATTTGTTTTATTAGTTCCAAATGAAATCGATCTTCGGCGGGGAATTGAATTTTGTAAATGTCCCGCCCGATTGTGGCGAGAACATACTCACGTGCATGTGAAGTTGTGTGGAATACTTCAATAGGAAAAGGCTCCCCTTGCACATTTATCAATTCTTCGTGACTTATACCAGTCAATATTAAAACAATTCGCGATTTAGTGGCAGCATCACGAAGCGTTTTAGCAAAGGAATCACAAACTGAAGGAGTTCGCTTCTGTGTTAGGCCAATAACTCCTTCTGCAGATTTAGCAAGGGCTTGCGGGGTCTGCACTGCCGGTGAAAAAAGGATGCGGTCATAAAAAGACCGCGATTCATTTTGGCCAAGAAGCAAAAAAAGGCCCCGTGAAGGCTTCTTGACGCGGCGTTCCAACTCGTCCAATTCGGGATGTTTACGCTGAAGCGGTAACGCGGCTTGCCAAGCAATACTGCTTTGTTCTGTAAAATCGATATTCAACTTAATAAAACTGACTGAATGTCGAACACCGGTGCCGCATGTCAAATCTTCGATCGTTTTTTTTATAGTGTCAGCCAGAACTAGGTCTTTTTGACTGACGGCGATTACTACATAGTTAAAATCGTCACTTGTCATAAAATCAGGGTGCAGGTTTAGTTTTCTACGTCAGTCCTTAGGGTTCGAGAGTCTTAATGAGGAATTTGTTTCATCATAGTCCCAATAATTCCCCTTGGTCTTTGCGAACAATTCTTCGACGCACGATTTATAGTTGCTCGCAAAACTTGAAATACTTTTATCCCTCTTCAAATCTTCAGGCAACTCGGAAAAGTGTGGTGGTGTTGCAAACCGTATTTTAATCGCCACGCCCTTGTCTCCTGGGTCGTCAGGTCTAACAAAAGATGAGCGAAATTCAATATCGGGAATAAAGTCAATAAATGCAAATATTAAAGAAAAAACACTTTCCCACGGGACACCTAACTCAAAGTGTTTTGCTTCAACGTCTTCTAGCGGTTGTATTAACGGAGAAGGTCCAGGTAGTTTTTGGGCATTTGGTGTCATGAAACGCAATGCTAACAACCGTTTTGTCAGCTGGGCTGCATATATACACGATGCGATATCTTGAGCGCTCGAGGGGGTTCCACGTTGATTGTCAGGAAACGGACTCCTGACGACGGAAATCAAGGTTTGAAGGTGCCGCGTATAACGCCCTTTGTCCCAATAAAGCGATTGCGGTTGGCTTTGGTCGATTTCCATTGCTAATTGAAATCTCTGTTTAAGCAATGTGTCAAGCTGTCTGGATTCTGAATCTGATGAAGCCGGGAGAGTAGGATAATTTGGTTCCTCCTTTTCCAAAAGGGATACACTCAATTCCAGCATCAGTTTTCTAAACGCAGTTGCAATATCATGTTCCGGACGAAGGTAGGACCTGATTTCACTTTCGATGTCGAATTCTGGGGACAAAAAACTGCAGTATGGCAAATCTCGCCCATTCAAAGTGCGGCACCACTTTTTCAACTTTCCTTCCGAAGTTGCCTGGATCAGCACTCCCTCTGCGTCGTTTAATGTGTTGTCACTCGGCTCTTCAGTGACATCTACAAATTTGCTATCAACCCTATCAGGTAATCGGGCTATTTTGTTTTCAATGATAGTCCGGTGGGCCGATGAGGCAACGATCAAGATGCTCTTTGGCGGAACGCTTGTCTTTTCGGTAGTCGAATCTAATGACACGATATTTTCCTAAGATCAAATTCACACAGTGTCCAATTGGGCTGGATGCATGAAATATAATTTGATGCTTTAAGAATTACAAGTGTTTGCTTAACGAAATCTTGATTAAATCTCGTACAAGGCGGTAAATAAAATGAAAACATCGGATACAAATCAGGCCGAATCAACCACAGATCATCAATTTTAGCAAATTTGCCGAAAGTTATAGCATCAAGGGCATTCGACGCAAAAGCAGGAAATTTTCGCAACCCTAGGAAAAAGCCTCCCGGTTAACGAATTCGCTACAAAGTTCCGGAAATCTGGTGGGTAACACTTTCCGGCTACTTCGCGGTTCCGAGTTCTGAGCCCGCATAGACGAGCGCGCGATGATGATCCGAAAAGTTTAGGAGAGTGAACTTAAATTTGAGCCCGTGTTCAGTCGCTATCTACTAGCACGACCACCATGGCCAGCAGGTGATTCGCGGATGTTGTTTTGCATATCGAGAATCAATTTAGCAATGCAAAACTGCTCAAGATATCATTGCTTGTTTTGGCTCAGTAAACAGGTACTCGTGTGTTTGGGTCTAACCGTGAACAGTTTTACCAGCCCTCAACCCCAAAACTAAAAGCCATCCGGAAAGAAAATAGGTGAGGATTGTATCCGTCGCCAGCGTTTCACAACGCTTGTTCTGTAGGGACTTCCTTCTGAAAGCGCATTCAATTCAATTGCTTCATTCAATAAACCAAGTACTTTTTGGCGAAGTTGCTCGTCACATAGTTGAGGACTCAACACAGATACATAGTGAACGGTAAAAAAAAGTTTTCGCGTTTTCATGCAGAGTTGGTAGAGAACATCAGATAAAGCATCTCCGTTCGATCCTTCGCTGCAGTGAATCAAGTCTTCAAGTTCATCGATACGATTTTTCAATAGCTCTTGAAGAACATTTTCGCTTGGCGAAAATGCAAACCCCACCGGGGCAACGGCAGAGTTGCTCGGAAAAATTTTTGACCAATTTTTTAAAACGGCAATCGCTTGTTCAAGGTCCTCGTACGATTTAACTAGAAAACTCGCCGCCGATCGGCAATTGTTACCTTCAGAATTCTTTTCCTCACAGCAATCCAATGCTTCGTTAAGAGATTTAATTGCGTTAACTAATCGACATTTAGTCGAGGCATAGTGTTCTCTGTGCTGGTGACCAGTATCCGTCACGGCCAAACCCTCTACCGCAAGCGCGATTGGGAAGAGCGCCTCACGAAGCATCGCCAGATTGTCAGCCCAATCCTCCAGGGTGTTATTGTCGGGCCAGAACTCTTCTGAAAGTCCAGTCGAAAAAACCTGAACTACGTGCGTGAATCGTTCAATTAACCAAGCTAGGTGTCCACTGGTGAATGTGGGATTTTCGTATGCCAGACTCATAAATCGGCTTCTAATTTAGTTTGCTTGGAAGGGTGGGGGTGAATAAACCATGATCCCAAAAAAAAACCTTTCGGGTCAATTTCAAAATTTTATATTGCTAGCAGTCAATAAGCAATCGGTCAGTCTAAAAATTTCGCCTAATGTGTGGGTGAACTAGCCAGTCGTTTTTTGAAGAACGCGTTCCATACGGTTTGATGCCCCATTTATACAACAGGCACTTAGAACTCCAACGATACAACGTCCACCTTGTTATCGATAGCTGCTTTTTTTGACTTCCGCCAAAATGAAAAGCCCTGAATATTCTTCCCAAACGTCAAACTTTCCGCGTTGAGCGCAGGTTTAACCTAATGAGTGAGCCGCAAAAAATCTCTCAGTGCAACAACACCAAAACAAAGTTATTGCAAGACGAATTAGACGATCGAGTTAATGAAAAAATTGGAAAAATCAGGTGTGCCAAGGAGACCTTGGCACACCCAAAAGCCCAAGTGTTCAATCGGCTTTTTAAAATCCGAGAAGTCTGTCTTGAAAGCTACTTAGTTGCATCCACAGCTGCGGCTGCGATTGCGGAATCCGCAAGAAGTGCGGCAACCACCGAAACGGCGACCGCCACAGCGAGAACCACAGGCCGAGCCACAGCTTGAACCACAGTTCGAGCCACAGCTTGAACCACAAGATGAGCCACAGCCAGTGTTGCAACCACCACAGGTGCTTACAGGCACTTGGATTTCACGAGCAACGCGAACGCAAACTTGAACCGGAACTTCTTCGGTGTAGGTCTCTGGGACTTGAACCGTGTAGGTTTGGGTTTGGGTTTGTGGTTGGCATTCCATAACGGTGATCATGCGAGTGTGAGTTTCAGGAACCATCACGGTGCATGGAACTTCGCGAACTTGAGTCTCTTGGCGGCAACGTTGAACGTTAACCATTCGAGTTTGAGTTTGCGGTTGGCATTCGGTGACCGAAACCATGCGGGTGTGGGTTTCTTGACGACACTTTTGAACTTGTACCGTGCGAACTTGAGTTTCTTGACGGGTACGAGTTACTGGAACTTCACGAGTTCGCGTTTCTTGACGCATCTTGTTGACGGACACGGTGCGAACTTGGGTTTCTTGACGAGTACGAGTCACAGGAACTTCACGAGTGTGAGTTTCTTGACGGCAACGTTGTACTTCCACCATACGGGTTTCCGTTTGAGGAACGCATTCGTTGACAGTTACCATGCGTGTCTCGGTGTGCGGTTGCATCACGGTGACATTGTAGGTGTAGGATTGAGGAACTTGACGTGAGCGAGTCACGGTGTAAGGGACTTCTTCACGAACCATGTTCGGAACCCAAACGCGACGAGTCACGGTTTGTTGTTGAGGGCCACATCCACAGTCATTAGCAACAGCAACTCCGCAGGAGTTACATCCGCTGGCGACGCCGCAAGGATTGCAACTGCTCGCTGCACAAGGGCTGCAACCACGACCGCAACCGCGACCGCAATTACCAAACAAGCGACCACGACCGCCACCACATGCCGAACCAACACTTGATCCACATCCGCTGCCACAAGCCGAGGAAGCGTATCCGCCACCGCAGCTATTGACTGCTACCATTTCAACGCGATCTTCCCAATGTCCTGCATCGCGGCAAACAGTGCGAGTCAGTGTTTCTTGGTAGTTTTCGCAAACCATTCGAGTTCCAGTACGCTCTTCAGTTACTGGAACCATTTTGGTGAAAGTTTGCTCAACTTGCCGAGGAACGTTTACCATTTTGGTGAACGTTTGCTCTACTTGCTCGGTGTAAGGAACGTTTACGACGTAGTTTTGAGTGACCGTTTCGGTGTAAGGAACGCAAACGGTGTACGTTTGCTGAACTTCTTCCGTGTAAGGAACGCAAACCATGTAGTTTTGAGTAACCATTTCGGTGTAAGGAACACAAACGGTGTACGTTTGTTGGACATCTTCCGTGTATGGAACGTTAACGACATAGTTTTGAGGAACTTCACGAGTTACAGGAACCATAACCGTGAAGGTTTGCTCAACTTGCTCGGTGTACGGGACGTTGACGGTGTACGACTGAGTACGCATCTCAGTCTTGGGGACCATCACGGTGTAAGTTTGTTCGCGTTGAACAGGAACTTGCACGTTGACCGTCACTTCTCGGGTTTGAGTTTCAGTGCGGCAACGAGTACGTGTTACGGTTCGCATTTCCGTAACCATTTGATTTTCGTAGACGATACGAGTTTGATACTGAACAGTTGGTCCGCAACCACAATCGTTGCCACCAACCATTACGCTTGAGCCATAACACCCACCACATGGGCTGACGACTTGGCCACAGCCGTCAGTTGGGTTAGCCGCTGCAAACGAAGTTGCCAAGCAACATGCAAGAGCGACAAAAGCCCGACACAAAATTTTCATTCTTTTCTCCTAAGGGGACACATAAAACAAACGAACTTGAATAGCGATGTAGCACAAAACGTTGAATTTAAATTTGCATGCAGGAGCAAAGCAAATTTAATGGTTGTCACTCAACAGGTTTTCGACCCATCGATAAAAACACAAAATTAAGAAGGGTCCATGAATTAAAATTCACGCACACCAAATTTACCTAGGTGGCAAACTCAATTGGAGGTATTGAGTCCCCGATTATAACAAGGACCATACCGATTACGAGTAGTGCCACGAAAAAATCTACCAAATTTACCCAAACTTATTTTTTCATGCATTCTTCCTAGTCGTCGATATCTTGAAAATATTCGAATTCTTCGGCGTTTCCGATATTTCCAGAGGTTTCCCGAGTCGGATCGCGTTCAATTGTGAGTCTCTGCGACAAAACTTCACCATCCACGGCTAGGCGGACCAAATAGACTCCAACAGGGACTCCCTGGCCTCCGCCAAAACCGCCTTGCCCACCACCTGGTCCTCCACCGGCTGCACGGGTTGGAGTTGGGCGCATGTCCCATTCCACATGATGCATTCCGGCATTGGTTGGTGTACCCGAGAAACTTCGAACGACCTTCCCTTCAATATCAACGATCTCTAGCGTGACTTGGGTCGCGTTAGCGGCGAGGGAGTAATAGAGGTGCGCGTTTCGCGAAGGATTCTGTCCTGAGAACGCCCGGGGACCATTGTCGCCCCTTTCAGGCGTGGAAGTCCAACGGACAACGGTGTTGGGGCGATAGAGTTGCGGACCGCTCGACGCCTTTTCTACATTCCATTGTCGCAGCGGTGTAACATCAGCAATCCAAATCGAACGTCCGTGCGTTCCGGCAATCAACTCGCCAGATGTTTGGTGTTGGGCGAATTCATGGACGGCAACTGACGGGAAGCCGCCTTTAAAACGAGTCCAAGACTTTCCTCGATCCAAAGAAAACCACGCCGAGTTTTCACAACCCAAGTAAAGAACGTTTTCATTCTTGATATCCTCTCGCAGGCAGTGAATAAAACCTGCTTCGTTGGGAACGTTATTCAAGATTGATTTCCAGGTTTTGCCAAAGTCCTCGCTGACGAAAACATAGAGCTGATCGTCATCGTATTTGTGTCCATCAAGCGTGATGTAAACCCGTCCGGCTTGGTAACGACTGGCCTCGATAGAAGAAACCCACCTTGGGCCGGGAACTAATTCCGCTAATGGTTTGGCTTCCGACGAAGTACGCGGCGTTGCTACAGCCGGCGATTGTTCGGCAGGTGTTGCGACCGGAGTTGCAGCAGGTGTCGTCCGTTTCGCCTCAAAATCCATTGAAAACTGTTCGCCGAAAGAGACCGTACCGGTCATCTTGTCGCCATCGATTTTGCCTTCATAACTGATTGAGAATTGCGCGGAATCGGCAGTCATTTCGATGCTTTTGGACTCCGGATTAAATTTTCCGTTAAGCCCCAAAGTATTCCGTGGGCTAACCGTTTCACCAGTCACGTTGTTTTGGGCATCGAGTTTCAATTCCATTGTGAATTCCCCCATTCCTCTTGGGATTCGCTCGGCGCTCATCGTTCCGGTCCATTTTCCACTGACCAAATCGGATGTTGTTTGTGGCTCTTGCGGCGTGACTTTTTCAGTTTCTGCTGCAGGCGCTGGTTGTTCAGCCGGCTTCGTTTCGGCTGTCTCGGCGGGTGGAGGTTGAGGAACGGGCGCATCTTCGGTTGGCGGTTCGGTTTTTTCCGTGTTGCTGCCGGTTCGAGAGCCTTTGAAGGGGAGTTGAACCTCTCCACCGACACTGGCTGTTCCCGTGATCGTGTTCCCCTCGAGTATTCCTTCAAAGTCAACATTCATCTGCTCGTTCCCGCCTGTGAATGAGAACTTTTTGGTCTCGATATTGAAGAATCCTTCATTGACGGCCAACTCGCCCATCATCGAAACGACTTTGCCAGCGATGTTGTTTTTTTCGTTGAGCTTGATTTCCATTTCGAATTCAAGCCGACCATCAGGCAATTGCTCGCTTTCGATCAGGCATTGCCAGATTCCTTTGAGGGACGGTGGGTCTTGGGTGTCTTGCCAAGTCGTCGTCAAAAAGCTGACCAGAAGAGTTGCCGAACGATCAGCCGTCAGCTTGTCCAACAGCTCTTCCGAATCCATCGAATTGGGATCGTCACCCGCCTCTTGTTTCTTTGTACCTGTGAAATCAAGAGTTAGTCGACCGTCGCCAATTGAGAAGCTGCCGGTCATTTTTTCGCCCTCAAGTTTTCCTTTGAGTTCCATCGCTCCCATGCGAGATTCGACAGAGAAGGTTAGCTCGTTTGTTTCCGGGTTAAACTTGCCACCTTGTAGCTCGTTTTCGCCGCGGGCGGTGCGCAACCGTCCAGCCACCGAATTGTCAGTGCCCAGAGTCAATTCGACTTCCAAACTTCGGAAGTTTGGTGGAAGCGGCACATCGCTCCCTTGGAGTTCGAGTACCCAAGTTCCGTTGAGTGTGCTCGGCGCGGAACTTGGAACCGTTTCCGTAGTGGGGGGTGTTTCAGCAGGTTGAGCTGGAGCGTCACCGGCGCCGGATGGTCGTCGCTCGCCTGTTGGGCGCTGCTCTCCAGGAGCGCGCTGTCCGCGTCCTCGGCCTGCTCCTCGTGCGGTTCCACGGTCTGCCGGTTCCCCTTGAGAAGCTTCAGCGGATTGAGCCTCGGATGTTGGTGCTTCTGCCTTCACCGAGTAAATCGGCTCCCAAGTCTGCCCACCGTTTTGGGTCATCCACAATGCCCCACAGGTAGTTCCTACATAAATCACTCCCGCCTGTGCTGGTGATTCCGACAAAGCGCTGGCGGAGCCATTGTTGGCATTGGTAATTTCGGGCGAAATCGCAGTAAGGTTGTCACCTTTGTTCCAAGAGCGGAAGACGTGGTTTCCCGCAGCGTAATAAATCCTGGAGTTGTGAGGAGAAAGGAGAAAGGGCGTTTTCCAATTGAATCGGTAGGTCACGCCGCGCGGCGGGCGAGGGCGAATAAAACCTCGCTCTCCCGTTTTTAGGTGAATCCGGCCCATGCCACCATTTTGACTTTCGAAATAAACTTGGTCAGGATCTTCGGGATCGGTCAAAGTAATGAAACCGTCACCTCCACCGACTCGAAACCAATCGCTGTTCACAGGTCCAGGTCGCTCTCCACTTCGATTAGGTCCGGCCCAACTGCCGTTGTCTTGTAGACCTCCGTAAACTCTATAGTCTCGGCGAGTATCGACGCTGACGTGATAGAATTGCCCGATCGCAAAGCTGTTTGGTGAATCCCAGGTATCCATGCGATCATGGGTGATGTGGTAGCCACCGTCGTTGCCGATCAACATGTGCTTGGGATTGCCTGGGTTGATCCACAAGGCGTGATGATCGACATGAATTCCCCGTCCACCGTCTGCCGTAAAGGTCTTGCCACCGTCCTTTGAGCGGTACAGTGAGGTACCAAGAACGTAAACATTGTTCCTGTCGACTGGATCGACGCGAATTTGGCTGTAGTACATGGGACGTGGATTCACAGAATTGATCCGAGTCCAAGTTGTCCCGCCATTTTCCGTGACATAAACCCCACCATGTTGGAAGCCTTCAGCGCCTTGTTGGTCTTGAAGGTTTTCGTTTTGTCCGCCGAGACTTCCATCGAAGGGATTTCTGCCACGAGCACTACCTGATGCCGGACGCTGAGCAAGCTCGACTTCCACGGTTGTGGCTTTCCCGTCACGGACGTAGCGAATATTTAGCTTGTCACCGGGAGCCTTGCTTCGAATCAACGTGTCCAAAGAGCTATAGTTGGAAATAAACTCGCCATCGACATCGAGAATGATGTCACCGGATTGAACTCCAGCTTTACTCAATGGAGCGTCGCTCGTTACATCCGTGATTCGCACGCCAATGTCTGCGTTTTCACTGCGAAAGCCCAGAAATGCAACTTTTTCGGGCTCTTTTCCAGTTTTTTCTGATTCGACAACCGCATAGATGATTTGGGGGTTTGCGGCGAAATAAGAGAGACCCACGCGGCCTAACTTACACGTCGGTAAGCCTTCGGTGAGTTTTACGAACGACTTTCCACCATCGCTTGTTTTGTAAATTCCGGAGCCTTCGCCGTGTCGCTTAATCGGATCGTTGCCGTCTGTGTTGTCGCGCAGTCGCTCATAGGTTGCGAAGATCAACTCTTCGGGATTTTGCGGGTTCATCTGAACATCGATGACACCCGTCATTTCGTTAATGTAATGAATTTTTTCCCAAGTCTTGCCGCCGTCATTGGTTTTGAAAAGTCCTCGTTCTTCATTGGGGCCCCACAACCGGCCAAGGGCTCCGACGTAAACAACATCAGGGTTCGTGGGGTGAATTGCGATGCGTCCGATTTGGAAGGAACCACGCAACCCCATATTGGTCCATGTTTTGCCACCATCGGTTGATTTGTAAACACCATCTCCGTAAGAGACGCTGTTACGTGGATTCGCCTCTCCCGTTCCGACCCAAACGATGTCGGGGTTTGAGCGAGCTACCTGCACGTCGCCGATTGAAACCGTAGACTGATCGTCAAATTGGTGAGTGAAGGAGTTGCCGTTGTTCGTGGTTTTCAGAATTCCACCCGATGCAGCCGCTAACCAAAACGTTGATGGGTCGGGTTCGTACACGGCAATTGCGGTAATCCGGCCCGACATGTTCGCTGGACCAATCGAACGCCATTTAATCAGGTCAGCCCAATCCGCCGGTGCTTGTGCAAACGACATTGAACCAACTGCGAACAAAGCCAAAGTGCAAAACCACTTAGCGGCCGAAATTCGTGAAAACTTTGACATCAGTGCTTCTTTCCCAAAAAACAATTACTGGTAAACTTTCGCCCACCCACAAATCTCCAAATATTGTAATTCGAGACTCACCGGGATTGAACTAAATGAGCGCGAAAAAAGGAAAAAACGTTAATCTCAGGCGGTTTTTGCCAGATTTACAAGCTGTAATCGGCTGGTCCGACGTAAGGCTGGCGATTAATCGCGAACGCCGATTGATGACCCAGATGAAATCAACAGAAAAGAATGCTCAAATAGTCGACTTGGCAGCCAATTTGACGGATGTTTTATGAAGGTTTTAATCACTGGGGCGAGTGGACTGATCGGTCAAGCTATACTTGATCGATTTTCCGAAGTCGTTGCGGTCACTCGCTCTAAAAACAGAGCGCAATCACTGCTGGCCAAACTGAATGTCGAAATCATCGAATGGGACCCGCTTGCGGGACCTTTGCCGAATTGCGAAGACGCAGAGTTTGACGCGGTGATTAACCTGATGGGCGAGCCTATCGCCGCAGGGCGCTGGACGACCGAACGCAAACGTAGGATTCGAGATAGCCGCGTCATCGGGACACGAAACTTAAGTCAGTCAATCCTCAAGTTCAAAAAACGACCAGCGGTTTTTGTTTCGGGTTCTGCCGTCGGTTACTACGGCGATCACGGCGATGACTGGATCGACGAGGGGACTCCTCACGGGGCGGGATTCTTGGGTGAATTGGTTGCAGACTGGGAGTCGGAGGCTCTGGCCGCTGCATCGGAGACACGTGTTGTTCTATTGCGCACCGGAATTGTTCTTAGCAAATCGGGAGGAGCCTTGGCACAAATGCTTCCTGCCTACCGCTGGGGTGCCGGTGCAGTTTTGGGGAATGGTCGGCAATGGATGCCGTGGATTCACTTGACAGATCTGGTCAACATGATCGTTTGGGCTGTCGAAAATCATCAAGTGGCTGGTCCGCTCAATGGTGTGGCTCCAAACTCTGTGACGAACAGTGAATTTCATCGTGAATTGGCAAATGTATTGCGACGACCTGCATTCTTGACCGCCCCGCGATTCGCCTTGCGTTTAATTTTTGGCGAATTCGCATTAACGCTTCTGGAATCGCAACGTGTAAAGCCCTCCCGTGCTCTTGATCTGGGCTTCGAATTTCAATTTCCGGATTTGGCGGGCTCACTTGCCGATCTATTGAGCAAGAGGAACTAATGTCGCGCGGCGTTGGATTGGATGTTGGTGGCGCCAACATAAAATACTTTGTGACCAACACCGGCAAAGCGGGTTCTCTACCATTTCCGCTTTATGCATATCCAGACAATCTATCTCATTTCCTGCGCGATTCTCTAAGCGAACACTTGCCGCTAGATTGGGTGGCTCTCACGATGACTGGAGAATTGTGCGATTGTTTTTCTTCTCGTGCGGAAGGCGTGTGCCACATTGTAAAATCAGTTCAAACGGCATTTGCCAATTCCCGAGTCTTTGTTTACGGACTTCCGCAAAAGCCCCGGCAGTCAGAGAATGGTGACCATCTAGAAGTGAAAAACCTCGGTCACTTTGTTTCTCCCGCAGAAGTCGCCGGCAGATGGGCTCAAATCGCGGCTGGCAATTGGCATGCGACTGGGAGTTGGCTGGCGAATGAATTGAATTTAACGAGTCCGAGCCTGCTGATCGATATGGGGTCCACAACAACTGATATCATTTCGATTTGGGATCGACAGGTTCAAGCCACCGGCCGCACCGATTTTGAGCGGCTTGCCAACGCCGACCTACTTTACATTGGATTGTCGCGGACGCCTTTACAGAGTGTGCTTCCCAACTTCGATCATCCATCTGGGACGATTAGGCTTGCCAATGAATGGTTTTGCTCGGTGACAGATGCCTATTTGATATCTGGAGAAATCGCCGAGTGTCTCGACGATTGCCGTACTGCAGACAATCAGCCTCTGACCAAAGGCAACTCGCTGAAGAGAATTGCGAGAACAATCTGCACCGAACCAGAAGAAGTTGACGACGAGTTGCTGTTCGAGTTAGCTCGTCAAGCGTGTCATCAGCATCAAGCTATTTTGGGGCACGCGATACAAAAAGTTGTCAATAGAGTTTTGGCGAACAATATTTGTCCACGGGAGAGCTTCAAATTCGTCGTGTGCGGTGAGGGGGATTGGCTCTTGCGTAAACTCCTGCCTGAACTCGCTCCAGAATCGTCGGTCGTTTCCGTTTCGGAACACTTTACCGGCGATGTGAGCCGCGCTTTGCCAGCCGTCGCCGTTGCAAGACTTTTTGAGAACAGTGCAGGACTTCAGTGAATACAAAGACTAGGCAATTTCCGATTCGGGTTCTTAAGGTCGGCGGTAGCTTGCTGACACTTCCTGACCTTCCCCAACGCCTGATCGACTGGCTTTGGCGACAAACCAACAGCATCAACGTATTAATTGTGGGTGGGGGGGCGATCGTCAAAACCCTACGAGCGGAGCAGCACGAACTTGGCCTTTCCGATAATGAAGCTCATTTTAGGGCCATCGATCTCATGTGGGAAAACGGCGTACAACTAAAGTCGCAACTTTTGTCCGAGGTGAATTGTAAGGCCAACGAATTTGCCGAACTTTCGACGATTGTCCGTGAGTCCAAACAAGAAGCTCCCAAAATTGGCCCCTGGATTTTCGATCCACGTCACTGGAGTCGAGCGAATTTTAGCCTGCCCCGGGATTGGAATACGTCCAGCGATTCAATTGCTGCTGCGGTTGCCGTTGAGCTAAATGCTGATGAATTTGTGTTGGGCAAATCTGAAATGCCGCCGAGTTCGGATTGGAGCGGCAATGCTTTGGCCGGTTTTATTGACAACGAGTTTCCCAATTGGGTTTCCCAGCTTCCTGCTTGCAGAATTGTCAATTTTCGCTGCCCGAATTTTAGGGAGTATTCTGCCCAATTCTCACAAAGGGAGTTATGCTAGAGCGGTCGGCGAATTTTTTCCTGTTTTGTAAGACCTGACTGCGAGCGTTCCAAGATGTTGCTCGAAGTCTAGCAAATGAAGGGTGGCGGCCTATCCTCCATCATCCAGAACACCGTCTCGCGTAATTTTTGGGCCAATTTTATGAACAGTTCACTTGTCACCATCCAACAGCATATCCTTCAAGAACAGCAGCGGTTTCCCGGAGCCACTGGCGAGTTTTCGTTTATGCTCTCGGGGATTACTTTGGCCGCAAAAAGAATTCAATCGAAGGTCCGCATGGCTGGCCTTGTGGAAATTTTGGGATCGGTTGGTGAGCAGAATATTCAAGGCGAGGTGCAGCAAAAATTGGACGTCTACGCCAACGATGTATTGACCCATTCCCTGTGCTCGCGAGACGCCGTTGGCGTGTTGGCCTCAGAGGAAAACGAACATCCGATGGTTGTACCGCACTTGTCGCCTAACGCGAAGTATGCCGTGATCTTCGACCCGCTCGACGGAAGTTCGAATATCGATGTCAATGTGAGCGTCGGCACAACCTTTTCAATACTTCGTAAGCCCGAAGGGGTCAACTTCGAGTCTCCCGAACGTTGGCTGTTGCAGCCCGGTCGCAAACAAATTGCGGCTGGCTATGTTGTCTACGGTTCGTCCACAATTATGGTCTACACGGTCGGCAGTGGCGTACACGGGTTCACGCTGGACCCTTCGATTGGGGCCTTTCTGTTAAGTCACCCCAACATGAAGATGCCCAAGCAAGGCCCCTACTATTCGGTAAACGAAGCCTATCGCGAAACTTTTCCGCCGGAGTACAACACGTTCATCGAACGAATGCGAAAGGGAGAGTTAGGGAAGCCGTATGCGTCTCGATACATCGGTTCGATGGTGGCTGACTTTCATCGCACCTTACTCA
This sequence comes from Pirellulaceae bacterium, assembly GCA_019636375.1. GTDB lineage: Bacteria > Planctomycetota > Planctomycetia > Pirellulales > Pirellulaceae > BJ22. The sequence goes on from JAHBXS010000003.1 coordinate 53,366, forward strand.
AGGGCGGTGTTTTCATGTACCCTCCGACGGCGACACATCCTTCCGGAAAGTTGCGTTTACTTTACGAGGCGAACCCTATCGCAATGATCGCCGAACAGGCAGGGGGGATTGCAACCGACGGCCAGCGTCGGGTGCTTGACGTTCAGCCCGAAAGTATTCATCAGCGGACGCCACTGATCGTCGGGAGCGAAACGGAAATGCGCGAACTGGAGCGAATTCAAAAGTCGAATTAAGCAAATAGAAACAAACATTATCGTTTGCGGTTATTCGCTCGTTTGTGCACATTCTGTTGATTAGTTTGCGGTTTCTCATCGCGAGTGACTTTTGGTGGACCGTCGGTGGTAGCGATAAAGTCAGAGGCGGTTACACCCATCGACAGGTAGATACTCATCATCGCATCAACGGAAAGATTTGCAGGAATTACAAGTTCACGGGGTACGAGGATCATCGCACCACCAAATGGAATCGGAGCAGTGGGAATCATGACGATTTGATGCTCACCGCCATTGATGACAAATTTTTTGGGCGAAACCAAAAATGCTAGAATGGCTGGTCCCTCTTTGCTTCCAAAATAACAATACACGGTGGTCATTCCCTTGATCGCTTCTTCACTGTTCGTGTCGAGCATCTCCACGACTTGTCGAGATGTGCGATAAATGTTTCCGATGATGGGTACGCGCCCGAAGAGGCTCTCCATGATGTGATTAAACAGCGACTTGGCGCCAAGCTCTACCATCATCCCAAAGGTGAGGATTACCCCCAAGACAATCGTCAGTCCAATCATGTAACTGAACGTGGAATCTGGTAGTACACTCACTCCGAGTGTGTCCAAAAACTTGCCGATCGTTGTTTTTGGACCAAGATACCTTACCAGATAGGTCGAAACCCAACTGACGATCGCCACCGTTACAACCAGGGGCAATATGGCAAACACTCCGGCTAAAAAATACCGAGTTATAACACGCCAAAAATCGTTAAAAATTCTCTTCATTGCTCTCAAGATTTTGGCATCAAATTTGAATATAAAAACAATACCGCATCAGGATTCAGCGCGATAGCGACTCCAACCACGGCGATCAACGATCCGGCCCAAGCCAAGGCCGTCGTGCGATGCCCATAATATAGGTACATCACTGGAATTGCAAATAGCGGACTGGTGGTTAAGAGGGTCGACGCCAGGGCCAAATCGGTTTTTTGATAGGCGACTTGGCTCATCCAAATCCCTAACCACGTGCCCAGGGCCGTGCCGCAGATGACCAATTTCAAATGCTGCCCGGTTAGCAACTCTCGACGAATTTTCGAAAATTCGCCATGTCCGACGACAACCGCCAACATTATCACTGCCCCAACAAGCAACCGAATGAATGCCGCCTCGCCTGGACTGCATTCTGAATTCTCCATCGCTTGTTGCGAAAACATCCCTCCCAGGGCCTGGCAAACAGCAGAAGCCAATCCCAACCAAACACCGACCCAGGCTTGTCCCGGCATCAACGAAGGAATTTCGAAGGCCGTTCGCCGCTCCATCACGACCAATCCTACCCCGGACATGATCATTAAGATTCCCCAAAAGACAACGAGGGTCAGCTTTTGACCGAACAACAACCACATCAGGGCGATCGCAAATATGGGCGTCGTCGTGGTCAACAGAAAACACTTTCGGGGCCCTACGATTTGTAAACTGCGAAAGTAGCAATAGTCCCCAATGGCGATTCCGAAAATTCCGCCCCAGGCGAGCATTTGCCAAGCGAAGCCGTTGGCCTGAAAGACGGGGTGCCCATTAAACCAAGCCAGCACCACCAAGTGAACCAAAAGCATCAGCGTGCCCAGCGCGCACTTGATGAAGTTGAGCGCAACAGCCGACATGCGGACTCGATTCCAGAACAAACTGGAGATGGTCCAAAGAAAGGCGGCCACCAATGCCGCCAGGATTCCGGTTTCACGATCTCCGACACCCACTCATCGATCCCGTCGAAGAGAAACCAACATCATTCTCAACACCCCGCCGCTTAACAGCAGAAGTCAAGCCTGCTCAACCCGAACACCAACTCTAGTCCGCCGGCCAACCGAGATCACTCTTTAGGTGTTCCAAAGACTGCTCTTCATCGCTGTCAATGTTGAAGAGCTTTTCAAGATTCATCAAATCAAATACTTGCTGGATATTGTCGTTGATCCCGCACAATCTCAAGGCGATGTTTGCCGCACCACATTTCTTGCCAAATAAAATCAATTTCCCAATCATCGCCGATGACATGAAAGCAACATTTTTGAAATTGAGGATCATTTTGTCGTGGGTTGCCTCTGAAACCAAAGCCAACAAATCGCTTCCAATATTTTCAATCAATGCCTCATCGACGATTCGCACTTCGTGGAAATAGGCCAGCAAGACACCGTCTTGCGTTCTGGTAATCAAGGTCGACATTAAATGCTCCACAAATTTGCAAGGTTCAATATTCTGGGTTCATCACCAACCGAAAATTTGGTTGCGGCGACGATTTCAGTCGTAAACAGGATGATAAAACTAATCCGCGACATTAAAGGACGGCGGACAATTTGAATCACGTCATCGCCGAAAACATGGCGGAAAATTTATTAAGTCTTGATTCTAATTAAATCTCGGCTTGAAAGAAAGGACTAACGTGCACGCCCCGCTTTCGTGCCTTTTTCGCCAGTTCCAGCCATGACTTGTAGAATTCTGTCAATAACGCCAAAGGTGTCAACCTCAGCAAGACTTCAAGATGCCTTCGAATTGTTACTCTAGCCGTTGGGGCCAAAGCACTTTCGCTCAGGCAGATGGAGAGTCATCAAAGAACTCGCCAATGTCGTCGACGTCTGCCGTTTGCGGGAGATCCTCTAATGAGGAAAGTCCAAATAGTTCCAAAAAACGATCGGAAGTCTGATAGATTTTATTCTTGCCGGTCGATTCAGGCGTGGTTTGGAGCAATTGACGTTCGACGAGTTGGGATAAGATCGAGCCGCTAGGTCGCTGGCGAATTTGGTCTATGTCAGCCCGTGAGATCGGCTGTTGATAGGCCACGATCGACAGGGTATCAATCGCCATTTGATTCAATTGGGCTTCGCGGACTTCTCCATAAAAGCGGTCTCTGATTGACGAAAAAGATTCGCGGAGTGACATTTGATAGCCGTTGTCCGCCAGCTCAATGTGATACGGGGTTTGCTCTTGTTCATAGCGTCGATTTAGCTCTTGAACAATTTTCTTGATTTCTTTGGGGCTGACATCTCGCAGGACCGAAGCAAGTTTCTTGGCCGTCAATTTTTGGCCAGAAGTCACTCCGACAAATAAAACCGCTTCGATAATGGCTGATTCACTGAGAGAGATTCCGGCGTTGTCATTTTGATCATCAAGTTCGTCGATTTCGTCAGTTCCGCCCTCTTCGGGCTCGTTCTCGAACTCTTCCGCCTCCGTCGTCTCTTCAACGCCTAAGTTGCGATGCAACATCTTGGCATACGCTTGGCTCAATTGATCTAATGAAAACTCTTCCTCATCATCGCCAAAATTCTCAGGCAATCCTTCGGCAGGTGAAGTTGTGAAAGAATCTTCTGGATTCGGAAATTCGTTAGGCTCGTTCACTCGGCATCCCAAAGTTGGTTAACTTACAAACAAAGTTTCGAAGGCCCCAGCCAGAGCAGCGTCGAGTCGCGGTGGAATCGTTCTGAAATCCAATAGAAAGCGGCCCTGCGAAATTCGCCCCATGACCGCAGGATCATGTTCACGAAGTTTTTGGGAAAACTGATCAAGGGTCAACGTAGAAGGTTGAATCGAAGCGCACCAAGTTGAAATCCTTTGAGTCGGCAAACTTCCCCCACCCAGCATCGACTGCTCCTGGACCGCCTCCGCCGATTTAATCCCTGTGAGATATTGGATCTGGCCAATAAATTTATTGGCCCGAAATTGCAAGTTCGCCAGAGGGGTCGTGAGCATGTTCAAAATCGGGATTTCACGCAAGGCGTCCTCCCGTTTGTGATACAGGCCCAAAGTAGTTTGCAGGCCTGCCAAGGTTAACTTGTCAACTCGCATTGCGCGCATCAGCGGATTTTTGAGAATTCGCTCGATATAGACCTTTTTGCCGATGGCGATTCCAGATTGCGGACCACCGACCAGTTTATCACCGCTAAATAGCACGAGGTCTGCTCCCTTTTTGATACTCTCGCCAACCACCGGCTCATCCAACAAACCAATCTCGGCAAAATCAATCAATGCTCCCGAACCGACATCGTCAATTAGCGGCAGCTCATGGCGATGAGCAAGTTCGACGAGCTCGACCAACGCAGGGGTTTCGGTAAAGCCGACGACTTGGAAGTTGCTGGGATGGACCCGCAGAATAGCTCCCGTGTTTTCGTTGATGGCCTGTTCATAGTCGGCCAAATGTGTTTTGTTGGTCGTTCCAACTTCGCGGAGTTTGCAACCGGCGCACTCCATAACTTCTGGCAGTCGATAGCTGCCGCCGATTTCAATCAGTTGACCTCGGGAAACGATGACTTCTTTTCCAGCCGCTACGGACGAGAGCGCGAGCATGGTGGCGGCTGCATTGTTGTTTGCAACAGCTGCCGCTTCGCATCCCGTTAGTTCCCGCAAAATTCGCTCGACGATTTTTGCTCGTTGTCCACGCTCACCGCTATGGAGGTCAAGTTCGAGGCTGGAATAACCAGAAGCAATCTCTTGAATGCGTTGAATGGCGGACGGCGCAAGCGGTGCTCGCCCCAACCCAGTATGCAACAGCACCCCCGTTCCGTTAATGACAGGAACCAAGAGGTCTCGCCGCTCGGAATGAAACCACGCGGCGATTCGATTCGCAAGTTCCGTAGGGCTCGGAACTTCGATTGACTCAGATGCCTTCCCCATACGGTCGCGAACGCCGTCCAAGAACTCGCGGACCGAATCGACGACCACTTGCTGATTCAATGTCTCGGACAGTCGCTTGAGTGGCGGACTTTCGAGAAGTTGAGAAACGGAAGGAAGACTTCGAAATGGATTAGCCACGAACTGCTCCTGCTTAAATCTACCCAAGCAACAGATGAACTTCCGGCCCAGTGCCATTCATTCGCGAGGTTTCAATCGGTTCACGTCGCCAATGAATGAATCCGAATGGAATTTGCTCCTACCAAGACCGCTACCAGTTTATTCTAATGATTTGGCGGTCGATCGACCATGCAGTCAAACGACCCTCGATTGGAGTCAAGGTTGTTTACGTCGTCTCGTTGTTGGTCGTCGAGTTGGCCACATCCCGCGCAATCGCTCCGTAAATTCGTTCACGCTCCTCCAAATCCCGGAGACGTTCCTTCATTTCCTTGCCCGGTTTGAACGAAACCGCGAGGCGACTTTCAACCTCGACGGTCTCATTCGTGTTCAGGTTCCGGGCACTTCGCGGAGCCCGCCGCACAACCTCAAAGACTCCAAAATTTCTGATCTCCACACGTTTTTCGATCATCAAAACTTCGATGATCGCGTCGAATGTCTTTTGCACAAGCTCTTTGGCCGCTTGCTTCGTCAAGCCGACTTCATCGGCAAGTGCGTTGACGATGTCTTGCTTGGTCATGGGTCATCAATCCTTAGAACGAGATAAGGCGAACGACTGGAACCGCCACTACGAATATGCATCTAAGCGATTCCTAGACACAAAATAGAGTTCGATGAAGTAACGGGGCGAGTAATAAGTGTACCAAGCTTCCGTCGTGGGTGCCTAACCCAATTCTCCAGCGAGCAATCCAACCTGCGCAAGTTTAAGGGCCTGGATTCGCAAAGTCAACATCGTCAAATCACGTTCAGATCTGACGGTTTCGCCAACCCGCAGACTTTAAGAAAAAGAACTTTAGGTAGTCGAGTGGGCGGAAGAGGCATCTGCCGTTTGCCCAACAGCTCGGTGAGCCGCTGCATGATTTCCCTCAAGGAGAGGAATCTTTTTCGCGACTTGGACAAGAGCATCGACTACTTGTTGCATTTGATCAGTCGAATGCAGGGCACTTGGGGTCATCCGCACAATCGATGTACCGTAAGGAACTGCGGGATACATGACTGGATTGACAATGATCTGGTGTTCTTCCTCGAGCATTTTAACGGCGTGCAAGGCCGTGACACCGCGGGTGAAGATCGACGTAACGGCACCTTCGGGATTACCGATGTTGAATCCAGCCGCTCGCAAATTGTCTCGCAAGGCGTTGATGTTTTCCCATAATTTGATTCGGCGTTCAGGCAGTTTCTGCATGAGCTCAAGCGACTTGATCGTCGCCGCCACAATCGCCGCAGGGAGAGCCTTGGTCAACATGAAGCCCGGCGAGACGTGCCGGACGAAACGCAAGACATGCTCTGGGCCACAAATGTAGCCACCAAAGGTACCGAACGATTTCGCGAACGTACCGCCATGCAGGTCCACTTCATGCTCAACACCAAACAGTTCGCAGGTGCCCCGACCATTTTCGCCGAGTACGCCAGTTCCATGAGCGTCATCAACAAACAGCCGAGCGTTGTATTTCTTCTTGAGTTCAACGAGCTTGTCCAACGGTGCAAGGTCTCCTGACATGCCGTAGACGCCATCAACGGCAATCATCTTGGGGACATCGTCTGGGCATGCCTTGAGTTGCTCCTCCAAATCAGTCATGTCATTGTGAGCAAACCAAGATGCCTCACCTTTGCATAACCTCGCACCATCGTGAACGCAACTGTGAGCGTAGGCATCGACAAAAATCCGTTCCTTGCGACCTACCACGCAAGCAATTGTCCCAGACATGGCGGACAGGCCCAAGTTAAAAACCAACGACGACTCCGTCAGTCGGTATTTTGCCAAGTCGGCTTCTAGGGCCAAATGCAAATCCGTATTTCCGGTCAACGGTCGCGCTCCGAGCGGGGTACCCACTCCGTATTGTTCGGCAATTCGAAATCCCGCTTCGACAACCTCGGGATGAACTGCGAGGCCTAAGTAGTCGTTTGTCGAGACCTGCAGGAATTCTTTTCCGTCGCGGATGTAGGTCGGCGTGCAGTTGACGATGGGGAAGCGTCTAAAAAAAGTATTTCGCAGTGGGACCATCATTTCCCCAGCGATTTTCTCCATCCGTGCCCAGAATTCATCGCATTTTTCGAAGACATCCGCCATACTACGTTCAGCTCTCTAAACTCAGTAAATGATTGACTAAAAACAGTGGGAAACCACAGGTCATCACGGCTAGATGCCATTTGGCAAGCGGAACCAACACGAATTTCGCAAAGTCGATAGTTTATTCGGAATTGAGTCGGTTGCAACTCTAGATAAAGGCGTCGCACCCGGCGTTTTGTTGGTTTTTTCGTCGCGTCCAGCACGTTTTAACATCGATATTTGGAATAATTCAGGAATTATTTTTCGATTCAAGCTTCAAGAACTCGTCTCTTGTCCTTGTTTTTGCGGGATATTCAGTCGTTTTAAGTAGGCTGGCGGGGGGACGTAAGCTGGAGACGTCCCCCCGCCAGCAGTTATCCGTTTTCGTCCAAAAAATCTTCCTAATGGTCCGCTTAGCATCGATGGAAGTAGGATCAAGGCTCCCAACAAGCTTCCACCCAGCAAAACTGCCAGCAAAATCGAAAACCGCACGGTCGGCATAAATACACTAAAAACAAACGGCAAAGTACCCAGTCCGCATATCAACGTCGTGTCGATCATCGATTTAGCACAGTGCTGATAAGCATAAATGACTGCCAATCGCGGGCGTAGATTCTCGCGAATTCCCCGGCGATACCAGGCCAAAAAGTGGATCGTATCATCAACCGCAATTCCGAGGGCGATACTGGCCGTCATCACCGAGCCAATCTCAATCGCCATCCCCATCCAACCCATCGATCCAAAAACGACCAACGGAGCAAACACATTGGGAATCATCGCTAGCAGCCCAGCCATGATGCTCCGCATCAACACCACCATCACCAACGAAATCAAGACGAAAGCCGTTAAAAAGCTGGTGACCAAATCCGATAGAACTTGCTGTTGGGCCTTGTACATCATGGGAACACCACCCGTGATGACTGCCGACATTTGCTCGCCACTTGGTGATTTGTAGATCCCGTTGGCAAGTTCCAAGAACTCGTCGACGACACCCGAAATTTGCACTAACAATCCGTTGTAATCTGTTTTTTCCATCGCCTTGATTCGAACACTGATCCGCCACAATTCTTTGTCGGGGTCATCCAACAGAACAGCGTTTTCAGAATAGACGCCGTCGACAACGTCAGGATCGTAGAAGCGTCCGGCGATGAGTCGATTTTCAATCAGCGATCGTTTACGTGTCCGCCAACCTGTCTTTCTCGCTTGTTGTTCGAAAGTGCGAGAGGTCGAAGGTGGTTGAAAGGTTGCCGCCGAATAAGACGCCTGAATAAACTCGCTTGCCCGAATATTTTCTTCAAGTGCTGAAACCAAATGTCCCCGATCCCAATGGTCAAACGGCAAGTCTTCACCGCGTTGCAAATCGTTAGGAATTTCCAACACGATTTCCATCGGAACCAGCGGCCCCAGGTTTTCTTCCAACCAGTTGTAGTCGCGAATGATTTTTGTAGACGAATGAAAACGATTCTGAATACTTAGCGTCGCTTCTAGCCAAATCACTCCAAGGGCCAGAACGACCATAATGGCGATCCCGCTCAACGTGACTAATCCGTGATTCCGCAAAGTAAGTCGAGAAAGAATGAGAGCAGTGGACGATTGGTAACGCTTGCGTTTTAGCGAACCCTTGGCTCCACGAACAAGCTTCGGAAACATTCTGGCGACCACTCCCAATGCGTATGGAAGCATAAACAGAATGATCGGGAGGCTGGCCAAAATTGCCATCGCTGAATAAATCCCAAACGACTTAATTGGCAATATCTGGCTGGACGCCAAAGACCCCATCCCCAACGATGTTGTCAAAGCCGCCATTGCCACCGGATAACCTCCGAATCGCACCGCAGATGCGTCGGCCAATTCAGGAGTTCGAATGTAAGCCTTGATAAAATAATTTGTCATGTGAATGGAGGCCGAAACGCCCAGAATGAACGTCAACGTGGGCAACATGACCATCGTCAGGTTCATCGTCCCACCGGTGAGACGTAGTAGCGTCAGTCCCAGAAACGCACAATACAGCGAACACATTAAAATCGCTGCGGACAACACCGGATTGCGGGTTCGAATCCATGCCAAACCCATGACCAACACGACGCTCATCCACATGAAGCGCCGCAACGAGTTTTTGCTTTCTTGATCGATTGCTGCACCGTCAACCGTCGGGCCCCCAAGATGGATTTCATCGGGGGACAGACCCGTGATTCTGGTCGCTGTCTCGAGCGCGACGTCAATCGTTTCAGTGCGTTTCCGCGATCCTGCCGCTGATGGGTAGGCCAAGCAGCAGGTAGTCTTTCCATCGGGTCCAAAAAAGACTCCCGTGGCACGGGCCATCGCGGTCTCTTCGGTAAGCCCTGGAGTGCGCTGCAAACGTTCCAAAACCTCAGAACCTGTCGTTACTCGGTCAAAATACAATTCTGCCCGTTCGTTGCGTAGCACCCGCAACTCGGCAGCTAATCGGTCAAGTGGAGTAATTTCCGGTTCGACTAAATCACCATCGGCGTCTCGCCAAGTCGAAGTGTCTTCACAACCAGGCCAACTTATTACAACCATTTCGTCAACGCCGAAACGGTCCTTGAACCACTCGTATTCCTGAGCCTCTTTGAATCCGCGAGGCAACCACTGATAGATGTCGTTCTCAAAAACGGTGAACGCCAGCGAGCCCTGCCAAAAGACCAGTGGCGAGGTCAAGATGGTCAGCCCAATCAACGCCTGGACGCTCCAGGCAACCCAAACAGGAGGTTTTTTGACGTCTAACACGAATCGCTAACCAAAACCTTAAAAATGAAGAATTTCAAATCCTAGCCGATTCCGCCAATGGTAGGTTCGGTCGTTACCGATTCTCGTAGGCGCGATCAAAACGCAACCAAATCAACATGTTGGCGCATTCAACACCAACTCTCCGACGATGCGTTCTACGATCCGATTTTCAATTGAATTGGCGGCATCAAAGAACCTTCCATTGTCCTATTTTTGTCGTCAAATTGCAAAGCCCCTAGTTACATTCCATTCAAATTTGAATGCTGTAGGGGCAGATTTTTCGTATGTCCGGCGCCCAAAGACGTAAAAATCGCCGACCTTAAGCTTAACAAGGGAAATTGTCACAACCGTAACGATTGTGATGGCAGTATATCGTAGGCGGCCAAAACTTGTGGCGATCTGACCCTTATTCGCTTCTGACTTATGGAACAACACCCCGAGCTCCGAGACCAGGCATCGTTGACCGACCAGTTTCCGACGAGTTGCCTAAATATGGTGACTCGCTTTGACTCTCAATTTGGATTTGGGGAAAAACAATCTTCTTCATCGTCTCACCTCCTATCAAAAAAACCCCTGATGTCCTGCAAGAGTCCGCTCCCCTATGCTAAAAATTGGTTATCGGTCGTTATTTTTTGGAATTCACCCAAGTAAAACCATGACTTTGCGAGGATTGGAACTGTTTGCCGGAATCGGAGGATTTGCGGCCGCAAGTCGGGGGTTGGTCGACGTCGTACAAGCTATCGACGTCAGCGAGTTGAGCCGCCAAGCCTACCAGAGCAATCATCAAAGCTCATTTTCAATTCGAAACATCGAATCGCTGACGGCCGCCGACTTAGCTATTTTCGATGCCGAGTTTTGGTGGCTTTCTCCACCATGTCAGCCCTTCACACGCCGAGGTAGACAACGCGATTTAGATGATCCACGTTGCGCTGCGTTCATTAACGTGCTCGATGTCATCGCTAAGCTTCAGCCGAGCTACTTGGCTTTAGAAAATGTGCCCCCTTTCGCCGAGTCCCGTGCTGCGATGCGGTTGCGCGAAGTTTTGCAGCGTTGCGGCTATTTCTGGAGTGAACAAGTCGTCTGTCCAACTGAGCTGGGAATCGCCAATCGCAGGCGGCGGTTCTATTTGTTTGCCGGAAAGTTCGCGGAGCAATTTACTTCTGATGCCCAGAAGTTTTCGAAAATATCGGGCGATCATCCGCGGTCGATTGCCGATATCGTGATTCGCAAAAACTCGTGTGATCCCAGTTTGATCATTCCAGAACGTTGGCAAAGCGAGTACGAATACGCGATCGATGTTTTGGATGCCACCGACCCATACGCGATTGGAGCATGTTTTACGTCAGCTTATGGTCGGTCGCCTGTTCGCAGCGGCTCGTATCTCCGCGATGCAAATGGGATACGATTTTTCAGCCCCGAAGAAATCGTGAGACTATTAGGCTTTGGCGACGACTTCAAATTTCCTACTCAATTGACTCGCGGGCAATGCTGGAGTTTGGCAGGAAATAGTATCAGCGTCGACGTCGTCCGCGCGATTTTGAGGCAACACTTGTCACCGTTTTGCATGCCATCATGAATTTTGGCAAAAGTAACCGCCCATCTCTGATCAGTTCACGAATCCCTTTGCATTTCTCGGCGAAGCCAGATTCCTGCGCCCAAGCAAATGAGGACAACGGAATTCGGTTTAGGAATTGGAAAAGAAAATTGGAAATTGGAAAAGGATAAGGCATGATTCAGCGCGATCATCCAGCCGGTCAAAATGGATTGCTTAGAAGGTATTGGTCAAAGACAGAAAGCAGGGGGCCGTCACCAGGGTCGCTTTGTCATGTTTCTCCAGGCAAGCGTACACGGCACGGCGGTGAACGATGGCTTTCATCTGCGGCGGGATGTAGTCCAGTTGTTTGCTCTCTTCCCAACGAATCTGCGGCATCGGCATTCCGTCGACGGGACACAAACGTTCTTCTTCGGGAACGGTGTACTCGATCACTTCTTCGGGAAGGCCGTCAGGGATCAGACGGCGGCCATGTTTTTTCTTGCGTCGTGCCGGACGTGCCGCAGTCTCTTCCTGTTGCTCTTCGATCAGTTGTTCGAGTTCGCCAATCTCAAATAGCAGCAACTGGTCGGGGTTAATCCGTTCCCGCGGCTTACCACGCAACGCCCGGAGCAACTCTAGAATCTGCAACTCCATTAGGCCGCTAGTCACCCCGCCGAGCCCATCGAAGCCGCGACGCATGTCGGTGGCCTCGGTGCAAATGAAAATCTTCAGGCCGTGCATCAAACCGATCATCGGCCACCGCCGTTTCTGAGCAAGGCGTCGATCACTTGCCCAATCACCAAGTCGTCGGGGGGAAGGGGCTAAAGGCCCCGTCGCTACCCCTGCGGGTGCCGTGAGGGCCCGGAGCCCATGAAAAACAAAAGTTATTAGGCCCGAAGGGGCGACACAGCATTGGTTGCTGCGCCCTTTCGGGGCTAAAAATTTGATTGGTTGAACTTCCGAGGCTTATCAGCCCAAGCAAAGGCTGTTTCGGTGCGTCGGGTCTAAGAAGCGCAGCTTCAAAAGGCGTGAGCGTGAGGAAATGGCGACCTCTCGTTCGCGATTCGGTTTGCTATCTCGCGGTTGTGCTAGCGGAATGAGTGGCCTTGCTCAAGTTGCTCTCCACGAACTACCATTTGGCGGATTCAAGGAAGAAGCTCTGTGCGGAAATTTTTATGGACGATCAAGAAATTAAATCGGTATCGATTGTCGTTCCCGTTTTCAACGAACAAGACAATGTACGTCTGCTGATCGACGAAATCACAGAAGTCATGAAGGGAACGAGCTACAGTTGGGAACTGATCGTCGTCGATGATGGGTCGCGGGATGGAACCGTGCGAGAATTGAAGGACATCGCAAAAAACCATCAACAGTTACGGTTGATTCTGCTGCGGAGAAACTTCGGGCAAACCGCAGCGATGCATGCCGGAATCCAAGCAGCGACGGGAGAAGTCACCGTCACAATGGACGGCGATTTGCAAAACGACCCGCGCGACATCCCCATGATGCTGGCCAAATTGAACGAGGGATATGATCTGGTCCACGGCTGGCGGAAAGACCGTCGTGACACGTTTCTCAATCGCAAGCTCCCCTCGATGATCGCGAATTGGTTGATCTCGCGGACGACAGGTTTCCCGATCCACGATCTGGGGTGTACGCTTAAGGCAATCCGCACGGAGATCGCCCAGCAACTGGAGTTGTACGGCGAGATGCATCGTTTCATTCCAATATTGGCCTTCCGCTTGGGGGCTCGTTGTGTGGAGGTGGAGACCAACCATCGTCCGCGTCAGTTCGGGGTGACAAAGTACGGAATCGGTCGAACGAGTCGCGTCGTGTTGGATTTGCTGACGGTCAAATACATGCTCAAGTATTTCGACAGCCCGATGAAGCTATTCGGGATGATCGGGATTTTTGTGGGAGTGATGGCGGTCGTGTCGGGGATGACCGCGATCGCGATGAAGATTTTTGCGGGTTTTAATTTGACGGGGAATCCGATCTCACTATTGAGTGCGCTCTCGACGGTTTTGAGTGTCCAGTTCTTTAGTCTGGGATTGATCGGCGAAGTGAATGCTCGCATCTATTTCCGGGATCAACGCCATCGGAATTATCAAATTCGCGAATTAGTGAATTTCTCATCGCCGCCATCAACGATTGACTACCAGGGTTATCGGGCTGCCTGAGCCATTGCAACGGGATAGTCTGAAGGACATGGAGTACGGCGACCACCTGAAATGTCAAGTCTCAAAAGTCGCCATGGAATGTCAAAACGTCGCATTTTTAACGAAAATATTTTCGGAATAACCAAGTTTTTTTGTTGATTCTCAGGCCAGCAAAATTGACAGCGAGGCCCGAATGGAGAATCATTAACAGGGAATGCACATCTCACTCGTTGATTCCGTCTAAGCCGTCTCCACTTTCAAATTGAGCAATTTCAATGGACCCAGACCTATATGCCCTCGTGCAGTTGCTCCGAAGCGATACCAAGTACTCACTAGAGGCTTATTTGTTTGTACGTGAGGGTCTGGCTTACGCGGCCGATCACATCGCCCTTGAAAATGTTGCTGAGCCCACATCGATGGTCGCGACCGCACAGGCCGTCAGGTCAAAGCAGAAACATGTTAGCGGCCAAGAACTCTGTGAGGGCATTCGGCAGTATGCGTTGAACCAATTTGGGTTCATGGCAAAGATCGTTTTGAATAGTTGGGGCCTTCAATCGACATCGGACATCGGTGAGGTCGTCTACAAAATGATCGAGATTGGCCTGCTCAAAAAGTCTTCTCGTGATCGCCGCTCCCACTTTGACGACGTATTTGATTTTGAAGCAGCCTTTGTGGAAGAGTTTGACTTCGCGGCAGATTGCTCACCCTGCCGCCGTCCCTAAGATAGTTAATAGTTAATCGCGTTGTCCGGTAATTGCCGCTTGAGCGAAGCATGGTGAAATCAGGTGAGTATCGTCGTCAGTCGTTACTCGATTGGGCTTTATGAATCTGCTCTGTGTCAAATGTGGTCGTGGTTTTTCGGTGTCGGAGGAGCAGTTCGGCACGCGCGGCAAATGCCCACATTGCAAGGCGACCATCTTAGTTCCCAAATTTAGGACTTCTGTTTCTGGAACAACGGAAAGAATTCAGGCTCCTTCTCAGTGGCTGGATAAATCGTTGGCCATCATTATCACCAGTGCAGTCCACATTGCGGTCTTTTTGTTGTTGACGTTGGTTCCGTGGAATACCTACCACCGTGGAACGATTGGGGTCGGTGACGATGTTCAAGTCGGAGCCCTTCCAAAGCCCAAGTCACTCACAAGTCACCTTCGAGATTTACAGATCAGCGTTGACGATATTCCGTTGGATCGAAAACAGTTAAACGAAATGCTCGCGTCGTCATTTTCGTTACAAGCGACTTCTGAAACGGTTGCGGAACTGTCGCGGGCAAGTTTAGCGGCAGGTGCTGAATCGGATGGAAGAGTTCAAGACTTGGTTTCGCCTTTGGCAACCAGCGAATATGCATCGGGTCAAGAAGCTTTTACAGAATTGATCGCCCGAATTCGAAAGGAAGGGCTGGACATTGCGATCGTTTTCGACAGCACCGGCAGCATGGGAGGCGAAATCAATCAGCTCAAGTCGCGTATCAGCGAGATTGGCCGAGTTCTGTTTCAACTTGTCCCAGAAACCAGAATCAGCATTTGCACCTATCGCGATCATGGCTCAGAATATCTGGTCCAAGGGGTACCGCTCACAAACAACTTGGGTGAATTGGTGGGGTTTTTGTCGAGCATTCAAGCCGCTGGTGGTGGCGATGATCCTGAAGCGGTTGACGAGGGTATTCGCTGGGCCGTCGAGAACAATGAGTTCCGCCCGAATTCGCGAAAGGTTATCTTAATTTTTGGGGACGCACCGCCACATTCGGCAAATCAAATTGACTGCCTGAAAATGGCGACCGAATTTCGGCGTGGCGGTGGGATTGTCAGCACGATTACTTGTCGGCGTCCGCAAACGCTGAAGGAATTCGAGGAGATTTCTCGACTCGGTGGTGGTGAGGCATTTTTGACAGAGGACCATCATCAATTGATGTCGCGGTTGATGGTATTGGTATTCGGCAGCAAACACCAGGAAAAAGTATTGGAATTGTTCAAGCTGTTGGAGAAATAAGGGGATGACGTTTTGGTTTTAGATGTCGGAGTTGTGAAAATCGTTAAAACGAACTAAAGTAGCGGTTTCTTAGAATTAGCCTGATTCATAACGTTTCTACACGAGTTATTTGATGACCCGTTACCATCTCACGCACCTCAAGCAATTGGAGGCGGAGAGCATCCACATTATTCGCGAAGTCGCCAGCGAATTTTCTAACCCTGTGATGCTGTACTCGATTGGCAAAGACTCGGCGTGCATGCTCTGGCTGGCCCTAAAGGCATTTTATCCAGCCAAGCCTCCTTTTCCACTGCTGCATGTCGACACGACTTGGAAATTTCAAGCCATGTATGAGCATCGCTCAGAAATGGCTGACCGATTCGGTTTGGATTTGATTCGCTTTGTCAACGAAGAAGGTTTGCAGCAAAACATTGACCCGTTCAAATTTAGCGGCAAGCATACGACGGTGATGAAAACTGAGGGCCTCAAGATGGCTCTTAACAAATACAAATTTGATGCTGCCTTTGGTGGCGCGCGACGCGACGAAGAAAAGTCCCGTGCCAAGGAACGTGTTTTTTCTTTCCGTGACGAGCATCATCGTTGGGACCCGAAAAACCAGCGGCCCGAATTGTGGAGTTTGTACAACACGCGAGTGAATCCGGGGGAGTCGATCCGCGTGTTCCCGCTCAGCAACTGGACCGAACTCGACGTGTGGCAGTACATCCATTTGGAAAACATCCCGCTGGTGCCTTTGTATTTTGCCGCCCCGCGCCCCGTCGTCCATCGCAACGGGATTTGGATCATGGTGGACGATGAGCGGATGAAACTGCGGCCAGGAGAAGTCGTCGAGGAAAAAATGGTTCGCTTTCGTACCTTGGGCTGTTACCCCCTCACCGGAGCCGTCGAATCGGAAGCGACGACTTTGCCGCAAATCATTCAAGAAATGTTGCTGGCGAAAACTAGCGAACGGCAAGGCAGGTTGATCGACAACGACGAAGAGGGGAGTATGGAGGAGAAAAAACGCGAGGGGTATTTTTAAGCGATCTGTCAGCGACTTTCTCGCCAAGCCCCACTCGTTTCGATCAAAACCTTTTCAATTTGCAAAACCGCCACGAAACCAACGGAACTTTTTCGAAATGTCTCATCATTCGGACTTAATCGCAACGGACATCAACGCCTATTTGGAGCAACATGAACGCAAAGAGCTTTTGCGGTTCATTACTTGTGGCAGTGTCGATGACGGCAAAAGCACTCTGATCGGCCGGTTACTGTACGATTCGAAAATGATCTACGAAGATCAATTGGCCAAGATCGAAAAGGACTCGATCACTCACGGCACAACCGGAGGTCAATTTGATCCGGCCTTATTGACGGATGGCTTGAAAGCCGAGCGGGAACAAGGCATTACAATCGACGTCGCCTATCGCTATTTTTCGACTGCAAAACGCAAATTCATCATCGCGGACACGCCTGGGCATGTGCAATACACGCGGAACATGGCCACCGGGGCCTCAACCGCTGATTTGGCCATCATCCTCATCGATGCTCGGCACGGGGTTTTGGAGCAAACTCGCCGGCACAGTTTTATCGTGTCGCTGCTGGGAATCAAACATATCCTGGTGGCGATCAACAAAATGGACTTGGTAGATTTTTCGGAAGAAATTTACGACAAAATTCGTGACGACTACCACGGGTTTGCTTCGCGGTTGGATATTCCCGATTTGCATTTCATACCTATCGCAGCGTTGCATGGCGATAATGTTGTTGACCCCAGTCCACGCATGCCGTGGTATGTCGGTTCAACACTGATGTCATTTTTAGAAAATGTTTACATCGGCTCGGACCGAAATTTTGAGGACTTGCGGTTTCCTGTGCAGTATGTGATTCGACCCAACCTCGATTATCGCGGTTTTGCTGGGACGATTACTTCGGGAATTATTCGCCAAGGTGAAGACGTGATCGTTTTGCCCTCGAAGCGGCAAAGTAAGGTCAAACGGATCGTAACAATGGATGGAGATGTCGAAGAAGCCTTCACACCAATGTCCGTAACCGTCGTCTTGGAGGATGAAGTCGACGTGAGTCGCGGAGACATGTTAGTCCGACCTGGAAATATTCCCAAGACGGAACAAAATTTTGAAGCGATGGTCGTCTGGATGCATGACCAACCAATGATTCCTGGCAAACAATATTTGTTCAAACAGACTACAAAGTCCATATCGGGAAACATTTCGACATTGCGGTATCAAATCGATGTCAACACACTCCATCGCGCTCCTTCGCCTGGGCTGAAATTAAATGAGATCGGGCGTTGTCGAATCAGTCTCGCCGAAACCATGATCATGGACGGTTATCGAAACAATCGCGCGACGGGGTCGTTCATCATCATTGATCGAATATCAAACGCAACTTTGGGCGCTGGGATGATACTTGATCGCAAGACCAGCGAAGACCGCGAGGACCATTGGGAAGTTGAGCCTGGAAGTTCGTCCTTAACTCCAAGTCTCAGTAAGGTCAGTGAAGACGAGCGTCGTGTCCGTTTTGGGCAAAGCCCGGTGACCATTCTGTTCACTGGATTGCCTGGAGCAGGAAAATCGACTCTGGCTTATGCCCTCGAACGAGAATTGTTCGAGGCCGGTCGGGCGGCTACTGTTTTGGACGGAGAGAATATTCGGCTGGGCTTGAGTCGCGACCTGGGATTCGGCGATGAAGAGCGATCTGAAAATTTGCGGCGTACGGCTGAGGTCGCCAAATTGATGAATCACGCCGGATTGATATGCATTTTGGCTCTGGTCGCCCCTCGCGAAGAAACTCGCCGAAAAGCTCAAGAGCTATTAGGAGCAGACCAGTTTTTCGTGATTCATCTGGATGCCCCGCAGTCGGTTTGCCAACGAAGAAATCAAGTGGCAGGTGAAAACAAGGCCGAAATTGCGGAATTTCCCACGCAATATGAGCCGCCACAGACTCCTGATTTGCGCCTCGATACGGAAAAACAGTCAGTTGCCGAATGCCTGGCCCAAGTTTTTGAGTTCCTGGAACAGCGGCAAATCATTTAGCGAGCCTCATGCCGCAGTTGCTAGCAAGGCAACTTGGGATTGCTGAAGTCGTGAGATTTTTGGAAAAGGCTAGTTGTGCTGGGGGGCCTTAGTCTGCATCTCGATGTTTTGGCATGGATCGCCATCAATGTTTAATCCGAAATCCACCCCTGTGCAACACGGTCTGTCACGATTTTTCATCGGCGTCTCAATCGGGTTCGTTGTGCTCTTAAGCTGCATCGGATGTCAAACCGATCCACGCGCTCGAATGGAAATTGCCTTGCTTCGTTCCGAATTGGTTGCACTCGAGGATCGCTACGCTTTATTAAGAAATCGCTGCGGCGATGGAAAAGGTGATGACTATTCTGACCTACAAATCGAGGCCCCATCCATCGAGACAAATCAATACCTGCCACAAACGACTCCTCGCCAATCACGTCCATCCAGATCAGCCCCCCCCGAAGAGTTGATCCTTGATATCGAAGAATCGTCTGGAAACGACGTCCCCAATAATGGCGGAGGTTTTCGGAGTGAACGAAGTCGCCCCAAACAAAACAACACGCTAGCCTCTCAGGCGACTATTCCGACAACAAACTTTGATCTTGCGATTAAAGTACAACCTCGCGACCGCAACAACGATCAAATCGATGATGGGATGATCGTAAAAATTCCTTTTGCCGAGCCCAGCGCCGTCGAGTCGATTCAAATCAGCATGTTGGACCCTGACTTGCCGAACGGTCAGCAAAGGATCGGCTATTGGAAATATGATCGCGAGGCATTGCGCAAAACCAACTATGACCGAAAAAGCGGTGCGTTTGACTTAGAAGTTGATTGGAGTTCACCTCCAAGAAATCCCGGTTTGTTGGTCTTTGCTCGAGTCGTCACGAACGAGTCGGTATCCGAAGGTTCTGACTCGGTCATTTCTCGATTGCATATTGATCAAGATTTCTTCGACGGCGACCCTGAAATGACCGCCGCTCGTTCGGCTTCAAATCCACAAAACGGGACGCGTTGGCGTCCCAATCGTTAAGAGCAGAAATAGTTTCGGGTACCGTTGTCAGAACAACCCTTCGGGTGCTTTGCACAACGGCACCAGACCCTATTTCCGCTCCTCCATTTCTGCTCGACGTCTATAAAACCTGCGGTACCTCGGGGTTGTCAGCGACCCTATTTTCTAGGTGAGTCGGTTTCAATCGTGATGGCGACGAAAATTCCAGTGGTAGTGGTTTTGCCGATCATCGCGAGAATTTGCTGTTTTTAAATGCGGAACGCGCTAAAAATTGTCCACGATCTTTCTAACTTCGGAATAGATTTGGGGGGTACCGTCCCAAAGAGGTGAGTGGCTGAATCGAAATTGACGCCATTTGCTTACTAAAATTTGATGTAACGCTCGATACCAACCATCTCCATTTCTAGACGCTCAAGCGACAAAAACTGGGGATTTTGACAGCAAATTCGCGGAAATTGTTGAATAATCGGTCCTGAGTGACTACTATTTATGGTACCGGCCCAGGAATTTCTGATTTGACTGACCGGGTTCGCCGATTCGGGGCAAGACGGCGTTTTTTTGTGAGATTCAAATTATGTCAAAGACCGTAACCGTGTTTAAAGGCAAATTCATGCGGAATTTTTCTACGTTGTTGTTCGCCGTTCTTCTCGCTGGATTTTTAGCGGCGCCGAGTCTAGTTTTTGCTCAAGCCGATGGCGGCGGTGGCGGTGCGGCCGGTGGCGCCGGTGCTGGTGGGGCTGCGGGTGGTGCCGGAACAGGCGGTATCGAGATCGATGCGTCTGGAGTTTTGCGAGCTAACATCAATCGAGATGTATCGGGAAAGCTTGATCGTGATTTGGTACGAGCAGCTAAGGCTTCATTGAATCAGGATTTACAAAACCCATCCTCTATGCGAATGGTTTCCTTGCGGCGACTACAACAAGCGGTCCAGGCTGCCCATGCTGCGGGCCGTCCTCTCGAAGATGACATTCGTTTCTTAGCCGGACTGACTCGGATTACGCATGTCTTTTATCTCCCGGAACATCAAGACATTATCTTGGCTGGACCAGCCGAGGGTTTTTACCTCAACGGACGAGGCCGAGTGGTTGGATTGGAAACGGGTGCTGCGACGATGCATTTCGAGGACCTGGTAGTCGCGCTGCGGGCCTTCGCTCCGAATCAGCGGCCCACTCCTGTGATTTCGGTTTCGATTGATCCCACAGAACAAGGAATTCGCAACTACAACCAAGCTTTCGCTCACTGGGGTCAATTGGCATTAACCAATCAAGCGGATGATGCCACCGTGCGTAACGGCCTAATCACCGCGATGGGTCTGCAAGAAGTTACTCTCAAAGGCGTATCGAACAAAACCCGTGCTGCTCTCGTTTTGACTGAGGCCGACTATCGCATGAAATTGATCGGCTTGGGTCTGGAAACGCCCGCCGTTCGCATCAACAACTATTTCGACCAAATGCCGATGACTCCCGGCAACTCCAACGCATCCATTCGCTGGTTTTTCCAACCCAAATACAATGGGGTTTTCGTAAATTCTTCCGAAACAGCCCTGCGATTGGACACCGCGAACACCGTGGAATTGGTTCCTGCAGAAGATCGACTCGATGCGGCTGGCCGCAAGGTCGAGGTTAAGGAAAAATCCAACAAGGCGTCACGAAATTTCTGTTATTCGTTCACCAAGGAATTCGATCGGTTGGCCGCCAAAGACTCTTTGTTTGGCGAGCTACGAAACTTGGTTGATTTGACCGTGGCTGCTGCGTTTATTCAACGCATGGATCTGTATGGCAAAGCGGGACTCTCCCTGGGTGTGCTCGGTGATGAATCAGCAGTTCCAACGCAACGTTACAACGCTCCGACTCACATCGAACCAGTCGTCAATATTGCCCGTCGAAACGGGGCCTTTTCGGCACCGATTGCCGGTGGTGTGAATATTCAACCCCAGGCCGCGTTCGTTTCCGAGTCATTGCAAACAGAAGAAATTTCTGTGGATGAACTTCAAGGCCAAGCGAAACTGAGCAATCTTGCTGATGGCCAATGGTGGTGGGATGCAGAAAGCCCTGCCATCCAGAAGGAATCGAAAAAGGGCAAGTAACTGCCCAGTCCTCTCGGTTCAGCAAATACAACAACGGTCGCCCCTTTGGGGACGACCGTTTTTTTGGGTCTGAATCGAACTACAGGATAAATTTGCTAAGGTCTTCGTTGGCAGCTACCGAGGCCAATTTTTCCCGCACGTATTCGGTCGAGACCTCAAAGGTCGAGCCTTTCTTTTGCGGGGCGGTGAAACTGAGTTCTTCCAGCAAGTGTTCGAGGATTGTGTACAAACGTCTGGCACCGATATTTTGTGATGTTTGATTGACGTGAAAGGCGACTTTTGCCAGTTCCGCAATCGCGTCGGAGGTGAACTTCAACGAGACGCCCTCAGTCTGCAAAAGTGCTGAATACTGTTTCACAAGTGAGTGTTCTGGCTCATGTAGAATCCGCACAAAATCTTCCACCGTTAGGTCGCTAAGCTCGACACGAATTGGAAATCGGCCTTGGAGTTCTGGCATCAACTCGCTCGGCAAATGGTTGTGGAATGCTCCGGCGGCGATGAACAAGATATGGTCGGTTTTGATCTGACCATGCTTCGTACTCACGGTCGTGCCCTCGACAATCGGTAGCAAGTCTCTTTGGACACCTTGTCGCGAAACATCGGCCCCTTTGCCCTCGCTGGCGATCACCTTGTCAATCTCGTCGACAAAAATGATCCCCATGTTTTCCGCGAGTTCAATGGCTGCTTGGTTGACCTTGTCCTCGTCCAGCAAAGCATCGCACTCTTGGTCGAAAATCACGCGCTGAGCAGATTGAACATCCATTTCCCTAACGACGCGAGTCTTGGGGACGATACGTTCGAGCATATTTTGGAAGTCCACATCCATGTTCTCCAAATTCCCACCACCAAACATGATTGGAGCGCCCTTTTGCTCGATCGACAATTCGACTTTGCGATCATTCAAGGCCCCTTTTTGCAGCAACACCGCCATTTTCTGTCGCGTTCGTTGGTAGGATGATTCGGAAGATTCTTCCTGAGCTTCCGACTCAGGACTAATCGTAGAAACGGAATAAACGGGAGGTCTTGGGCAAAGCAAATCGAGCAACCTTTCGCGAGTTCGCGTTTCTGCTTCTTCGCGAACTTGTTCTCGCAATTTTCCCCGCACCAGCGAGATCGAATTATCGAGCAACTCGCGAACCATACTTTCGACATCTCGTCCGTAGTACCCGACTTCGGTATATTTCGTGGCCTCGACCTTGACGAAAGGTGCTCCGGTCAACTTGGCCAATCGGCGGGCAATTTCGGTTTTACCAACTCCCGTAGAGCCGATCATCAAGATGTTTTTGGGGGAAACATCCGCCCGAATCTCGTCGGGAAGCTGCTGTCGCCTCCATCGATTGCGCACCGCAATCGCCACAGCACGTTTGGCCGCATCTTGACCGACGATGAAGCGATCAAGCGCTTCGACGATTTCCTGAGGCGTCTTGGTCGGTGGGGTCAGTTGATTTAATGCGTGACTCAAGTTTTGAGACATTCCAGTTTCTCAACAACAATTTGGGTGTTGGTGTAGATATCGAGTTCCCCGGCAATGGTCAGGGCGTGCTTTACAATTTCTTCGGCAGAAAGGCTGCTGTGCCGCAAAAGGCCACGGGCCGCGGCAACGGCGTAGTTTCCGCCAGAGCCAATCCCCAAGATTCCATCCGTTGGCTGGATGACGTCTCCGGTTCCACTGACCAGCAGCAAATGATTGCCGTCCGTGGCGATGAGCAGGGCTTCCAATTGCCGAAGCATTTTGTCGGTTCGCCACATTTTAGCAAGTTCGATGGCTGCGCGCGGAAGATTGTCGGGAGACTCTTTGAGCTTCCCCTCGAACCTCTCCAGTAACGAAAAGGCATCGGCACTACTCCCAGCGAAACCACAGAGAACTCTGCCGTTCAACAGCCGACGGATTTTCATTGCGTCAGACTTCATGATGGCTGTTCCCAAGGTGACTTGGCCATCGCCCCCCAACGCGACGAACCCATCGCGTTGAACCGCCAAAATGGTGGTAGCATGAAACTTGTTCATTGAAACATCCGCAGGAATTCGAAATCCTAGCGATGGTCACAATGACCAATTTTCACTAGGCTGTTTCGCATTCTAGCAAAAAACATCGAGATGCGGCAGAGACGGTCGCAATGGCAAGCCATTTGGCAAATGGTCTTTAGACCAATTCCCAGCCAAATTCGCTTAGGCGAGATTCGCACGACGGGATTTAGCTGGAACTGAATCCACTGAAATTTGCAGAGGCAATGATTCCGGGGAAAACTCCAAATCACGTTCGCATTTCGAAAGGTACAAAGCCCCAGCGATTTCCCCCAACGGGTTGCTTTTGTCGGCAACGTAAACGCAGTTTCGACCAGCGCCTTTAGATGCGTAGAGTGCTTTGTCAGCACGGATCATCAACAACTCGAGAGTGTCGTTGTTGGAAATCTCACTAACGCCAATACTGACCGTAACGCCAAAAGTTTCACCTTGGTTTTCCGTCAGATCAGACTCAACGGCCTTACGGACCCTCTCGGCTGTAATTGTGGCTGCGAACAGGGATGTCTCAGGCAAGAGCACCACAAATTCTTCTCCCCCGATTCGGAACAACATATCCACATCGCGAATGTTGGCATTGATCGTCTTGCAAACTTGACGCAAGACGTTGTCCCCAACCCAATGGCCACGTTTATCATTGACGAGTTTGAAATGGTCAACATCCAGCAACAAAAAGGCGCAACGGGATTGATAATATCTGTATTGTCCAATGCGACGTCGTACTTCAGCCTCGAAATAACGACGGTTGCCTGCTCCGGTGAGCGAGTCGATCGTGCTTACCTCTCGCAGTTGCCGGGCTTCTCGTTCCGTCTGTTGTCGGTATAACTCGGACAATCCCAAGCAAGAAATGAAACCTGCCGCACCAATGCTCAAAAAGATTTTTGAGTTCTCAGGCCCCATCAGTTGAAATTGGCCCAAAAAAAACACGACGACACTTGCGGCTAGGCACACCAACAAGGGTAAAGCGGAAACTGGTTTAAAGCTAATCATGGGACCAAAATTGCAAATGAAAGTTCGTGAGCCACATTTTCCAGGCCAATTTCAACTTAGATACTACGTGAAACTGCGACAGCAATCCCACTTACTGGCCACTTTCGAGACTATAGGTTTCCGAAAAGCAGGCAAACCCAAAGCCGTTGTTTTGGAAGGTTGGAAATTGCGGGAATTCGCAGAACCGTTAGTGGCTGTAGGGGTGATTCGGATTTTGCAGGCAACAGGAAGTTTTCGAGTACAGTGGCAACAACCTGTTTTTCGACATTTCAACAAGGATTGTCTTCCCAATGCGATTGTCGAACGCTCCGTTAGGTTCAATCATTCGCCGGGTTTTCATCAATTAAGGACGACATGTCTGGGGTTGAAATCGTTCGCCACGCCCTAAACCGTGAAACTCTCCAAACCCGTTCGTCACTGAACCCTATCTTTCCGATCACTTGTATTTTAAAATGGGAAACGTCGGTTGTGACCGGTAGTCGCTGCGCCACTGACGAATGGCCGAAGTTTTGCGGCTCGCCGGGTGGCGAGGTCTGGACGTCGCCTTGGCATTGTGCATAAGCCATAATGCGAACGCTCTGATGTATTGCTTCTCGCTTGCTCCATTAAATTTACTTTTTAGAGAAATCTTCGGCCTAGTACTTTTTTGTTCCATTCGATAATAGCATGTCAAACGATACAAACAATACAAACGAAAATTCCGCACTTCAACCGGAGACAATTCCCGCCCCTTCTGAATCACCAACGGTTCGACGGCCAATTTCGATTGGCTCTCAGCGCGATGTTGCAAACCCCGAATTGTTGAAAAAGGGGACTTCAACTTCTGCTGTCGAATCGAAAAGCGCTGAATCATCTCAGGAACAAACTTCCGCCGCTTCCGTTCCCGCGATGCCTGCCGAGACTTCTGCGCCAACTCCAGCGGTTCGTTCGCGAATCGGACTTGGGGACGATTTAGAGGCGGAAATCGAGGCCGCCCTGCAAGGGGCCTCGCTCGAAGAGTTGCTAAACCAACCTGAAATCGATCTTCCTGATCTTGAACCTCAGTCGCGTGTCAAGGTCGTGGTTAGCCGCGTGGAAGGCGAGCATGTCTTCTGCTCCATCAAAGGGCGATTCGAAGGGATCCTTGCCGGGAGGTCTTTCAAAGAGCCCCCGCAACCTGGCCAAATGATCGAGGTCATTGTTAAGGGACAAAACGAAGACGATGGACTTTGGGAACTAGCCCTTCCCGGTGCGGCGGTTGATACGGGTGACTGGGAGAGCCTCCAAGTCGGCGATGTGGTCGATGCTCGGGTGACCGGCTCGAATGTCGGTGGCTTGGAAGCAACTGTCAACAACTTGCGAGGTTTTATCCCCGCCAGCCAAATCGATCGTGTACGTGTGGAAACGTTTGGTGACTATGTCAATCAAAAACTTCAATGCCTCGTGCAGGAAATCAACCCGGCCCGCAAAAAATTAGTCCTCAGCCGCCGAGCGATTTTGGACCGTGAATTCGAGGAAAACCGCAAGGAAGCCCTCGAAAAAGTCGAAGTCGGTCAAATCTATGATGGGCTTGTTACTCGGTTGATGGATTTCGGGGCCTTTGTCGACATCGGGGGTATCGAAGGCCTCGTTCACATCGGCAAAATTAGCTGGTCCCGAATCAAACACCCCAAAGAAGTCCTTAACGTTGGCCAAAGGGTGAAGGTCAAAATCGACGGGGTCAATAAGGAAACCGGCAAAATTTCATTGTCGCATCGTGACACGGTCACTCACCCCTGGGAAGATATTGAAACTCGATTTCCCGTTGGCAATATTGTCACCGGAACCGTTAGTCGCTTGGCTCAGTTCGGCGCATTTGTGAGTCTTGATACAGGCATCGAAGGGCTAATTCACATCTCGGAACTCGCCCATCATCGGGTCTACGCCGTGAAAAACATTGTCAAAGAAGGTGACCAAGTCGAAGTCAAAATACTGACCGTGGACCGAGAGAATCAAAAAATTGGCCTCTCGTTAAAAGCCACACAAGCAGCACCTGAAAAGAAATCAAACGAAAAACCTGAAGAAGAAGTCGTGGAAGAAAAACGCGAGCCAATTATTTCCCGAAACTCCAATGAGCCGCTAAAGGGTGGCACCAGCCGCGCGTCAGGCGGCGACAAATTCGGATTGCGATGGTAAAGCCAATTCACCGCACGAGTAGACGGCAATAACGCCTCAGTTTCAGTGTCATTGAGGACCACCGCGATATGTGGGCTCTAGTCAAGCCATTCTTGTTTCTTCTTCCGGCAGAGACCGCTCACGAGTGGTCGATGAAGGTTTTTTCGACACTTGACCGCTTGCCTTTTGTTCGTCGATCTTTATTTCGATTGACGAACATTGACGATCGTCGTCTGCAGACGGATGTCTGTGGAATCCGATTTCGAAATCCGGTTGGCCTAGCTGCTGGATTTGACAAAAACGCGCGATGGTTTGGGCCGCTCTCGGCCCTTGGATTTGGCTCCATTGAAATTGGATCGTTGACTGGCCAAGGGCAACCCGGAAACCCGAAGCCGCGATTGTTTCGCTTGCCCAGCGATCACGCCCTAATCAATCGAATGGGTTTCAACAATCAAGGTGCAGAAATCGCAGCGATAAATTTGGGAAAATCAAACGTTGCGGCCTTTCGAAAAACGACCGTTCTCGGAATCAATCTCGGCAAGACCAAGGTTGTTCCCAACGAGCAGGCCAATCAAGACTACGCTTCCAGTTTTCGGCTTTTATATCCCTTCGCGGATTATTTTGTACTGAATGTCAGCTCACCGAACACACCCGGCCTGCGTGAACTGCAAGAGCGGGAACCACTCATTTCGCTGCTGCATACGGTTGACCAACTAAATACTGAATTGGCCGCTGCATCCCAAGTATCACGCCGCCCAGTTTTTTTAAAAATTGCTCCCGATTTAACTGATGAGCAACTTCAGCAAATTGCCGAAATTGCCGCACAACCGTTCGTCGACGGCCTAATCGCCACCAATACAACAATCGCTCGGCCTGGACTCAAAACCTCCGTAGAACAAATTACGAAGATCGGCATGGGAGGACTCTCTGGGCAACCCCTTTACTCCCGCAGCCTCGAAGTTGTTCGCTTTCTTTACCGAGCTACTGGCGGAAAAAAGCCCATCATCGGCGTGGGAGGAATCTCCAATTCCGCTCAAGCCTGGGAGATGATCACGGCCGGCGCTAGTTTGCTGCAAATCTACACGGGACTAATCTACGGCGGACCATTTACCGTTTCGAAAATCAATCGTGGGCTCGTTCAGCAACTCGCTCGACACGGATTTGATTCAATTTCCCAAGCAGTCGGCAGCGCTCACAACGATTGAGGCGGAGCCTTAGTTTCGTTACCACGTG
The DNA here is from genome assembly GCA_019636375.1 of Pirellulaceae bacterium. GTDB lineage: Bacteria > Planctomycetota > Planctomycetia > Pirellulales > Pirellulaceae > BJ22. Next base: position 81,362 of record JAHBXS010000003.1, read on the forward strand.
CCGATTTCTTAACAGCCAACGTTTGATAGTACTCTTGAGATTCGCGATCAACGCGTTCATGGGCTGTCGGTTCCCATTCGGCAATCACCCCATATCCCTCGAGTCCTAAAAACCAAATCATGAAACCCAACCACACGACGCCGCTGACGACCAGCATCCGCTGAATAACCTTCAAGTCCGTTGCGTCGGCCCGAAAGAACACCACCAACATCACGACCGCCATCAGCAGGCTGGCACCAATGAACCACACGTTGACATAGGCACTCCGCGCCGCCGACACGTAAAAGGCAATCACGGTGTACAACATTGGAAAAATCCACATCGCTGTTGCAAAAAGATGTGAAATGTAGGCCCTGTCGACCGGAGAATTTCCCAAGCAAATCAAACCCAGGCAAGACAATATCCCAAACCCGGTGGCAAGCCGCATCGTCAGTGACTGCCTCGCATCTACCTTTATTAACATAATGAACATTGGTATCAACATCAGCCCGAGCACGATCAATGAACTGTTGAACAACCACGCCAACGGCAAAACGCTTCGACCGAGATCACTTAGAAAATAACCGTCCTCTGGAATTTGCTTCTCGGGAAGATAGACAGAACAGATGATGACCACCACGGCAAACTGGGCAACTCCCAACAGAGAACATGCCAAAACACCTGCCAGCCAATAGCGAAGGGGATTCATCGGTTTGCAACTCGGCTTTCGTGGGAAATGGTTTAAAGTTCAAAAATCGACGGACTGAACCCCTGCGTCACTAATTTTAGCGGAAGATTCTTTGAGTTGTATCCCTTTTGAAATTCATTCATGGACAAGGCTTGGAACAGTGCTTCGAATCAATTGTCAGGATTGAGCTCAGCCAATTCGGCAAACCATTCGGGCAATTGCTCTACCGGAAGGCCAACGACATTTGATGCCAAACCTTGTTCTAAACACAGCCAATCGGGACCGTCTTGATAGCCAAAGGCACCGGCCTTTTCCATCCATCCATCACTGGCCAAGTAATCCGCCAACTGCTCCTCCGTCAGGGGCCTCATGCACAAAACTGACACTTCAACTTTTTGCAACCAAAGGTGGCGGCGAACATCAAACAGACAGACACCGGTCAACACCCGGTGCCTTCGCCCGCTGAGCATCCGCAACATTCGCTCCGCGTCGGCTTCGTCGCGAGGCTTTCCTAAAATCTGCCCGTCGATTTCCGCGACCGTGTCCGCAGCCAAAATATAATCTGCGTTAGATTGAGGCAAAACATCCAGTGCCTTGCTAAGCGCCCATTCGGCCACCAACTCTTCAGGCGTACAACCACTGCACAACCGCTGTTCGACCTTTTGATCCGGTGTAATGATGGTAAACTGGTAGCCAGCCTCCGCGAGTAGTTCTCTTCGGCGCGGAGATTGACTGGCCAAAACCAATGTCAAATCGAATCGATTCACAAATTCCCGTCCCTTAACAAAATTTGGCAAGGGCTTGCAACAGCCCAATCATTCCACAATTCATTTTATCTTAGCCGCAGACGACTCCGCGCGGTACCACCAAAAACAACGAGCGATAGGGATGCTTAACCATTCAACAATCATTTTCGAAGACAATCATTTGTTGGTGGTTAACAAACCGGCAGGACTTGTTACTCAAGGAGCATTGGAGAATCAGCCGAGCCTCGTCGAGCAAGCCCGACAATATTTGAAGGTCAAGTACCAAAAACCTGGAAACGTTTTTGTCGGGGTCGTCAGCCGCCTGGACCGTCTCGTCTCTGGGGTGATCGTCCTCGCGCGAACCAGCAAAGCCGCAGCGAGATTAAATCAACAATTCAGCCAAGGCTCCGTGATTAAACGTTATTGGGCCTTAGTCCCCGCGACTCCGAAAATCGACGAACGAGCGGAACTCACGCATTACGTCCGCAAAGACGAGTTGCAACAAAAAATGGTTGCCGAGCCCAAACCGAGCCCAGAAAATCAAGTCGCCAAACTGTCTTATCAGATTCTCGAAGAAAAAAATCGCCAAAGGTTGCTGGAAATTACTCTACTGACCGGGAGAAAACACCAGATTCGGGTCCAGTTGGCGGCCCTGGGAATTCCGATTGTCGGGGACGCAAAATATGGGAGCCGATACGATTTTCCGGTTGGTATCGGTTTGCATAGCCGATTCTTGGAATTCGAGCATCCCACCCAAAAGAACCGGCTAACTTTCGATTGTTTTCCGCCAGAATATTGGAGTTTTCCCTTTGACGGGATACATTATTAAGGGCTCCTTTAGGCGCTCACTAATTTCAGTATCGCAGGTCGCCGGTTTCATTCCCTCGAACAATCACCTATGAGCTTGGTCCAATCGAAATTTCGAGAAGCGGCAATTGCCAGTGGCTTGGTCAGCGAAGACCAATTCACTTCGACCTTGAAAGGGATTGAACGAGCCCAAATTAACAAAGGCGAACCGAACAAGCCGATTACGGACAAAGAGATCGCGTCCCGCATGGTCGCGATCCAACTTTTGACCCCGTACCAAGCCGACCAACTTCTATCCGGACGGACCAAGATGCGGTTGGGTCCCTATGTGATTACCGACTGGATCGGCCAAGGGGGAATGGGGCAAGTCTTCAAGGCGGTACATGAAATGCTGGGGCGTGAATGCGCTATCAAAGTTTTACCCCTCAACAAAACGACTCACGAAGCCATTGAGAATTTTCGACGTGAGATTCGAGCTCAAGCGAAACTCGATCACCACAATCTCGTACGGGCCTTTGACGCCGGCGAAGACGGTAACGTCCACTATCTTGTTGTCGAGTATGTGCCCGGGACCGATCTGCGCAGGCTTGTCCGTGCCAAGGGAAAATTGTCAGTCAATCAAGCGGCGAGCATCATTCGACAAGCAGCGTTTGGCCTTGCTCACGCTCACGACCGAAATTTGATTCATCGAGACATCAAACCCGGCAACATTTTGGTCACCCCCGACGGCATCGCGAAACTTTCCGACTTGGGGTTAGCTTTCTGCCTTAACGATCAAGACGACCCGCGCATGGGAAAGATTGTGGGGACGGCAGACTATTTGTCCCCCGAACAAATCAAGGCACCGTTGGAAGTGACCGAGGCCAGCGACATTTACTCGCTGGGTTGCACCCTGTACTACGCCGTTACCGGAAAGGTCCCTTACCCTGGCGGAACGACAAAGAGCAAAGCCCGCCGGCACCTCGACGAAACGCCTTGGCACCCGCGGCGATTCAATGAGGAGGTCAGTGATGAATTTGTAGACCTCATCGGCGACATGATGGAAAAGAATCCCGCCGAACGAATTCAAACGGCCAAAGAAGTCATCGAACGCCTCTCACCTTGGGCCAAAGAAGAAGACGTTTCCATCAGTGAAAGTGACAGTCGCCGTCGCTGGATGGCCGCTCCCGTTCCAAGTGATCAAGAAACCGATCCCAATGATATTGCTGACTTGGCAATGAGCGAAATCAGTGGCAGCGGCACACACGAAACCCACCAAAGCTATTCCGGTACGAATCCGCTGGAAACAAGCAAACCCAAACCGCCGCCCCCGGGGGGAATCATCGAGACCTACTCCAAGGTCGCTCATTTGCCAAACGAGCCTCTATCATTCAACCTCAGCGCCCTTGTGATCACCGGGGTCTCCTGCGGTGCCTTAGGTGCCTTGATCGGGTTCATTATTGGGTTTGTTTTGGGACGTTAATTCCATGGGCGCGACTCGCAAGTGGTGACTTGAATCCAGCTGCGACTCGTTTTAAGCTTGGAACAACTGCCTCAACCAACATCACTTGCGAATTTCGTTTCGTGTCAAAACGAGAATCAAATGCCTCCCCCATTGCGACGCTCCGAACAAATCGTTTCAGCCCTCCTCTTGATACTGGGATTGGCTGGAATTGGATATTTCGTCTGGAGTCAATTGCAATCCCAATCGCAACTCATTAACGTCGATGAAGCAACACGATTCGGAAACGTTTTTGCTGTCGACGTAAATCGGGCCACGGTTGATGAGTTGGCCATCTTGCCTGGAATCGGCCCCAAACTTGCCCGCGAAATTGTCGATTTCCGCACTGCAAATGGTCCGTTGAACCGCCCAGAAGACCTCCTAAATGTTCCTGGAATTGGCCCGCAGAAACTGGAAGCCATTCGCAGTTTCCTCGCCCCGATGTCCGAAGCCTTTTTCAATCCCCTAAACCCAGAACGGTAAGCCTTCGACCGCTAAATTGTCATCGGCTGGACTTAACTGCTTTTAACTCGGCATTACGAACGCCGCCTTGAGGCAACCGTGTCGCCGATTAGAGAAGACATCGTAGGCTTCGACGCAATCGGACATCTCAAACTGATGCGTGATGAATGCATCAAGCGTAAATTCTCCGGCAGCGACCCGCTCAGAAAGTTGGTCCATGTAATGCCGCGCTGGACAGCGTCCTGTTTTGTAAACCAGATTCTTGTCGTAAGCAGCAACTGGAGAAAAAGCGAAATGCTCTGTGCAGTGACAACCAATCACCGACATCGTTCCACCCGGTCGAATCAATTGATAGGCCAACTTTTGTGCGGCTGGTAAACCAACAAGTTCCAATACCGCATCGGCACCTCGACCGTCGGAAAATTTTGCCATAACCTGTTCTGCCGATTCAGGTGTTGCGGAAATGGCCCCCAATTTTTCAGCGTGTTCGCGGCGCTCAGCCACCGTATCAATCGCGACGACATGAGACGCCTGCATCGAGCGCGCGGCGATGATCGCCATGAGTCCTACAGTCCCGCAGCCGATGACGGCATAGGTTCCACCAGAGCGGACTCCTGCCATTTCAGCGCAAAAATATCCGGTGCTGAAATTGTCTCCAAGCAATAACGCAGATGCCGCAGATAAACCGTTGGGAATCGGTTTGAGAGTACCCTCGGCCAACGGAACCCGCACGTACTCAGCCTGCCCCCCATGAAGCCCTCGACCGTTTTGACGCCATCCAAAAAGTTGCCCGGAAACACAGCGACTGGTCAATCCGATTTGACAGTAAAAACACCTCCCGCAGGAGGTCGAGAACGGGGCAAACACACGTTGGCCAATGGTGATGCTCTTTACCGAACTACCAATCTCGACAACTTCTCCCACAAACTCGTGCCCCATCGCGGTTCCTGGATCAAGGCCGACTTCGCGCCCCAAGAACGGGTGCAAGTCCGATCCGCACAACCCCGCTAACTCGACGCGGACGATGGCATCTTGCGAGTCCTCGATCGTCGGATCGGGGATTTCTCGCATGGCGACTTTGCCTACCGACTCAAAACAGATGGCTTTCATAACCCTCTCACCAAATATAATTGTTTTAGACTATAATCTCGCAATTCAGGAGAAATGGGGGGCAGGTTCTCTTATGGAACCGACGCAAAGGGCAATTCCGTTGAAGAGCTGTCGACTCCATTTCTCTTCGACATTTTTCGCCGCCTTTAATTGATCTCGGTTCCCATTGTATGACAATAGCTTTGGTAACGGGTGCCAATGGATTCCTTGGTTCCTGCTTGGTTCGCCATCTTCTCGCAAGAGGCTACACCGTTCGTGCATTGGTACGCAGCGGTAGTGACGCTTTGGCAAATTTGGGTGCCGAAGTCGTCCATGGCGATCTGCGAATGATGGAGAGTGTCGAACAAGCGGTCAAGGGTGTTGACGTCGTCTTTCATGCCGCAGCCGTGTCAGGTTTTTGGGGGTCTTGGAAACATTTCCACTCCAACAATACTTTGGCCACGATCAACGTGGTGGATGCCTGCCTCAATGCGAAAGTCCAGCGGTTGGTTTACACCAGCAGTCCCAGTGTTACCTTTGACGGCCAACACCAAATTAACGTCGACGAGTCGGCCCCCTATTCGCAAAAGTGGCTTGCCCATTACCCACACAGCAAAGCGTTGGCGGAAAAATATGTGCTGGATGCCAATGATGGACAACAGTTTTTGACATGCGCGTTGCGGCCACATTTAATTTGGGGTCCCGGAGATCACCATTTGATCCCGCGTCTACTGACTCGCGCTCGGGAAAAGAAGTTGATGCGAGTTGGCGACGGGGCGAACCAAATCGATAACATCTACGTAGATAATGCGGCAACGGCACACATTCAAGCAGCCGAAGCCCTTCGTCCCGGCGGAGTGGTCTGCGGTCGTGCGTACTTTATTTCGCAGGGCGATCCAGTCAACTGCTGGAACTGGATCAATGACATCCTCAAGGCTGCGGGCCTTGAGCGCGTCAAGCGTTCAATTTCGTATTATTGGGCTTATCGCCTGGGCTACGCCTGCGAACTCTATCACGAAATGTTCGATATCCAACGCGAACCCAGGATGACGCGATTTTTGGCGGCCCAGCTTGCCAAGTCTCACTACTTCAACATCAATCGAGCCCGCCGCGATTTTGGATTTACCTGCGATGTTTCGCTGGACGAAGGGATGTCCCGCTTGGAAGCCAGCTTGCGTTCGTGATTTTTCAACGTTGTGACCGATTTTTAAACGCGAATTCCCTCGCAAATCGATAGCAGAAAAATCTCCGTTGATTTTTTATGACCCTTTGCAAGAATGTTGAGAATACTGGCATTTTGGAGAGAGCATCGTGAAGCAGACCTTTCTTTTGTGTATTTGTTCAGCATTTCTAGGGGGCGTGGGTGCCTTGGTCGCTTGGAGCTATTACCACACTCCTCCGACGGCCGTTGCAGACGCTTGGGGCAATGCGTCTTGGCAACTCAATTCTGGCCCCAGCCCAGTCGATCCAAGTTCGCCTCTGAGCCCGGCTGGGGTTTTTCAAGAAACGCTTTCGCAAGAAGAACTGATTAACGTCAACGTTTACGATGCCACCAATCGAAGTGTCGTGAACATCAACTGTGTCGCCGAAGTAAAAGACAATTTTTTCAGAGTGGCTATCCCACAAGAGGGATCCGGGTCAGGTTGGGTTTTGGATTTAGACGGTCGAATCGTCACCAACAATCACGTGATTGCCAATGCAAACAAAATCGATGTGACCTTATTTGACGGAACAACTTTTCCCGCCAAGGTTGTAGGAACGGATCCCACTACCGATGTCGCCGTGATTCAAATCAATGCCCCCAAGGAATCTCTGTTTCCGCTCGTGTTCGGGGATTCAAGCCAATTGAAGGTCGGCCAAAAGGTACTCGCGATCGGCAATCCCTTTGGCCTCGAAAGGACCCTGACCGTGGGGATCATCTCCAGTCTTAACCGTTCATTGGACGCTAAGCGTGGTGGTCGCACGATGAATAACATTATCCAACTTGATGCCGCCCTAAACCAAGGAAATTCGGGAGGGCCGTTGATGAACAGCAATGGAAAGCTGATTGGAATGAACACGGCGATCGCTTCCAAGACTGGTGAAAATACAGGTGTAGGTTTCGCGGTCCCCGTGAACACGATCAAGCGAGTCCTGCCGGAGCTAATTCGGTTCGGCAAAGTGATTCGGGCCAACTTAGGTGTTGAAGCCTATCTGCCGACCAATCAGGGAGTTGCCATCGGCTACGTCGAACCTGACAGCCCAGCAGACAAAGCTGGTTTGCGAGGGCTGATCGTCGTTGAGGTACGCCAATTCGGAAACATGATGACCAAAAGACAAACACGGCAAACCCCGGACATCATTGTCGAAATCGATGACCAAAAAGTAAGAACGCCTGATGACGTGATTCGACTGCTTGACATAAAAAAACCCGGCGATCAAATCGCACTTAAAATTTCTCGGGGCGGAAAGACCTTAAACGTCCCTGTGACGTTAGGAGTTGAGTAGGTCAAAGCCAGTCGGCAACCGTTCGTTGGTTTCGCCCATCAATCAGCCAGCGTAGGTAATCGAAGATTTTCGCGCTGAAATTGCGCCATCGCAGTGTGAAAAATTCTAGGTCTCGGTCGGCAATGCGGCGTCCTGGGTGTTGCTGAAGGTCCAAGGTACCGATAACATATTGCTTGCTTGAACCTCACATCGTTACCTTCTTCCTATGGACACCTCGCATGCGACGCCCCCTAATTGCCGGCAATTGGAAAATGAACCTTACTCGGGAACAGTCCCGCAATTTGGCGACGGCGATTGCCATGGACGCCAATACCAGTCGAGCCGATGTTGTGCTTTGCCCTCCAGCCATCTACTTAGAGACCGTTTTGGAGACGGCCCGATCGATTCGGACAGTCGGAAATGAATTTGGTATTGGGGCACAAAATGTTTACGACAAGCCCAACGGTGCCTTCACGGGAGAAATCAGCACCGCCATGCTGGAAGACTTGGGCATTGGATACGTCATTTTGGGTCACAGCGAGCGACGCCAATTCATGCACGAATCGGACGATGTAGTTAACGCGAAACTGAACACCGTCCTGGCTTCGAGTTTGACACCTATCGTCTGCGTTGGTGAAACACTTGAAGAACGGGAGGCTGGGCGAACTTTGGAAGTCGTTGGTCGACAGTTCGAAGGTGCCTTTGCAGGGGTTTCGGAGGGATTGGCAAGTCGTGCCATTTTGGCCTATGAACCCGTTTGGGCGATTGGGACCGGAAAAACGGCCACTCCGGAGCAGGCCCAAGAGGTTCATCATGACCTTCGCAAGTTGGCGGTTTTGCGGTATAATTCCGCGCTTGGAGACTCCCTGCGAATTCTCTACGGAGGAAGCGTCAAGGCAGATAATGCCGCAGAACTGCTGTCGCAGGCAGATATCGACGGGGCACTTGTTGGTGGTGCGTCGCTCCAAGCAGACACGTTTCTAAGAATTATTGCGGCGGCTCGTTAACGTCACCTGCTTGCATTGTTGGTTTGGCAGATTGGTTGCCAAACTGGTTTGGTACTAGGACAAGGCGATGACAACTTTATTTTGGTTCCTGTTATTCTTCTCATCCGTCTTTATGATGATGCTGATCCTGATCCAACGCGGGCGCGGGGGCGGTATCACAGGTGCGTTGGGGGGAGCTGGTGGGCAAAGTGCTTTCGGTTCAAAAACTGGTGACGTGTTTACAAAAATCACGGTCTATACTGCCATCACTTGGATCATGCTTTCAATCCTCACCATCAGTTGTATCAATCGTCCTGACCCACCATCGGCGACTCCTCTAGATCGGGCTGGCTCAATGAGTGAAGCCGGTGTCGATGAAGGCACAGAGTTGTCCGACCTACTGGATGCGGGCGATGCTCCAGGCGAACTTCCTCCCACAGAACTCCCTGCGGAAGATGAACTGCCCAATCAAAACTCTGACGGTGTTGACAAAAAAGAAGATGCCGCCGATGGAACTGATCCACCCCTCGAGCAACCACCGGTCACCGATGGGGCTGATGCCGGTTCAACCGAGAATGGTTCCGGCAGTGACTCTTCAATCAATTCGAGTGGCGGTGAGCAGTCCGGTTCGGATAAATCAGACGGTTAGTCGATTTTTCGTTGATAGTTCTCAGCAATTTCCTTCCATTGAGGTGCTACCTTGTTGGTAAGCATGACAGGTCATGGCCACGCGACAGTCGTCAGTGAGTTGTTGGAAGCGTATGTTGAAATTCGCACGATCAACAACCGCTTTTTCAAGTGTTCACTGAGTCACGATTTGCCTGCGGATATTCAGGCCAAAGTTGAGGAATGTGTCCGCGAACGAGTAGCACGAGGCTCGGTGACGGTTCGCCTCCGTTTGCAACATGCGTCCAATCAAGCAAGTTTTCGCTTGAATGAAACCGCAATTCGTGCCTACCAAAATGAACTCTCCCGATTGGGTTTGCCACCGGCCTCAACCGACTCACTCCTATCGCTACCTGGAGCAGTCGTCGAGCAGGAAAATTTTCAAGATATCGATACCCTGTGGCCCATTATCGAACAGGCGGTCAGCGAGGCCCTCGACCAACTCGACTCAATGCGGCGTCAAGAAGGAGCGTTGATGGCCGCGAATCTGCTCGCCAATCTCGACCAACTCCAAAACTGCTTGCGCGATGTCGAACGCATTAACCCAGAGATTGTTGTCCACTTTGAACAACGCTTGACCGACCGAATCAATGCGTTGGCCGAGAAACATAACCTTAACGCGCCACTCATTGACGTGATTCGAGAGGTCGGCATTTTTGCCGAACGCGTTGACGTTGCCGAAGAAGTCGTGCGACTTCGCAGCCATTGCGAATTGTTTCGCTCGACGATGCAAGCGAAACAGAGCAACGGTCGCAAACTCGATTTTGTCGTTCAAGAAATGCTCCGCGAAACTAATACGATTGGCTCCAAATGCGGAGCCGCCGAAGTCGCTAATTTGGTCGTCGAAATGAAGACGGTCATCGAGCGGATGCGCGAAATGGTCCAAAACATCGAATAAACGAGCGGGTGCGACGAGATGACATCCGGCAAATTAGTGGTACTGTCTGGGCCGTCAGGCGTTGGAAAATCGACGCTCGTTGCCGAACTCCTGCGCACCTGCGAATTGCCCCTAGAACTGAGCGTTTCCTGGACCACACGGCCCCCGCGACAAGGAGAAATCGACGGAGTCCACTACCGATTTGTGGCGCCGGAGACGTTTCAAACCGAGCGTCAATCGGGAAATTTCCTCGAATATTGCGAGGTTTTTGGCCGAGGAATCTGGTACGGCACCCTTTTGGAACCGGTTACCACTGGCCTAAAAGCTGGAAAATGGATAATCTTAGAGATTGACGTTGAAGGGGCTCGTCAAGTCGTCCAGGCATTTCCTGACGCCATCACCTTGTTTGTACAACCCGAGAGCGTTGAAGAACTCGAACGCCGACTCCGCGCGCGAAACACTGAAAACGATGCGGCGATTGCTCGTCGCTTGGAGGTTGCACGACAAGAACTTGCAGCCGCACACTGGTACACACACCAAGTCGTCAATCGAGAGATTCACGCGTGCGTCAACTCGATTTGTGACATTTTGAATTCCTACCGAGACCATTAAAAAATGTACGAAGAACTCAAAGAAGAAGCGATCGTCCGTAAGGTCGGAGGCCGATTTAAGCTTTCGACGTTGATCCAAAAACGGCTGGTTCAATTGAACCGCGGCGGTCGCCCCTTTATCGACACGAAACTGACCGACAAAATGGCGATCGTGTTGCAAGAGATCGAACAAGGCAAGATCTTTTTGGACACGTCCAATCAAGTCCGCGCGACAAGTTCGCCAGACTTCATCGACACCCCAGAACTTGATCTAGACGATCTGTAACGACAAGCGGGACCATCGACAATTTTTTCTGCTGGCCCCGTGAATTAAGGAGTGGCCGTGTCGCGCGCTGAAATAGTGATTGGTGTAACCGGAGGAGTTGCGGCTTACAAGACCGCAATGCTGGTCAGCCAATTAGTCCAGCATGACGTAGGAGTCCACGTCGTGTTGACTCACTCCGCGACCAAGTTCGTTGCCCCGGCCACTTTCGCTGCACTCACCGGTCGCGAGCCAGTGCTCGACACCTTTGATCGACGGTTCCCATTGGGAGCGCACATCGAATTGGCTCGGAGCACGCGACTACTGTGCGTTGCTCCGGCCACTGCGAATTTTCTAGGCAAGGCGGCGCTGGGGTTGGCTGATGACCTGCTCAGCACACTCTATTTGTGTCATACCGGTAAAGTGATTTTTTGCCCAGCAATGAATTGCGAGATGTGGGAGAAGCCAGCGGTGCAGCGAAACGTGAGCCAACTTCGCGAGGACGGTGTGGAACTGGTTGGACCGGAAGCAGGCTGGCTCACTTGTCGTGCGACAGGGGTTGGGCGGATGGCCGAGCCCGAGACGATCTTCAAGGCCCTACTTCATCATTTATAGAAGTCGGATCGATGAGAATTTTGATCACTTCTGGTCCCACGCGACAATATCTAGACCCCGTGCGGTTCATTAGCAACGCGTCCAGTGGCATCATGGGGCGTGAGCTGGCCCAAGCAGCTCTCGATGCTGGTCACGAAGTCGTCGTGGTTTCCGGACCGGTGAAGGTTAATTACCCACCCGCCGTTCGAGTGATCGATGTGGAAACGACGGAACAGATGTTAGAGGCTTGCCTCGTCGAATTTCCCCTCTGCGACGGACTGATTGGAGCAGCGGCCCCATGTGACTACCGCCCCATCGAAATCGCCAATCACAAAATTCGCAAGACGGGTCAACCCCTGTCGCTGGTCCTGGTCGAGACCGACGACATCGTCGCCACCTTGGGGCAACAAAAAAGAACTGATCAGTGGACGGTAGGATTTGCGCTGGAGACAGAAGACGCTCACTTCCGAGCCGTCACCAAATTGCAAAAAAAGATGTGCGACATTGTAGCGATCAATTCTCCCCAAGCGATTGACTCCGATGAAAACACGATTTCGGTGGTAAATTCTGCTGGGGATGTTGTCCTCGAAATTTCGGGAACGAAATGTGCGGTCGCCAAGTCGCTGTTAGGCTACATCACAAGTCATTTGATCAAGCGACCATGACCAGAAACACCACGGAGACAGATCATCTAGCCTCTTCAGGCCCACCGAGTAATCGCGGGGCGCTGTTGGTGATTTTCTTGACGGTGTTTATCGATTTGGCTGGCTTTGGAATTGTGCTCCCATTGCTGCCGTTGTATGCCGAAGAGTTCGGAGCGGACGAGTTCGGTTTCAAAATCGGCCTTCTGATGGCCAGTTACTCGATCATGCAATTTATTTTTGCCCCGATCTGGGGGCGAATATCTGACCAAGTCGGTCGTCGCCCAATTCTCATGCTCGGGCTGGCGGGCTCGGTGGTGTTCTATTCGTTGTTTGGAATCGCTGCGATTTACAAAAGCTTTTGGGGATTGATGGCCGCTCGAATCGGAGCTGGGATTGCCGGAGCGACGATCCCCACCGCTCAAGCCTACATTGCCGACACGACTTCTCATGCAGAACGGACGCGCGGCATGGCTCTGATTGGAATGGCATTTGGGTTGGGATTTGCCTTGGGGCCCGCGTTTGCTTTGGCGGCGATCACCGCAGGTGGTGGACAAGAACTTGGCGCTGGGCCAGGATTTTTGGCCGCTGCATTTTCAGCAGGTGCTTTGGTTTTGGCTATCTTTAAACTCCCCGAACCAACCCGCCGCGCACCGCGAGACCATTCCCCGTGGTGGAACGCCGGGGCGTGGAGCAGGGCTCTTGCATCGGCCGCAGGGGCGATTTTAATCCTCGGTTTCTTTTTGCACACATTGGCATTCGCTCTGTACGAAACGAGTCTTAGTCTATTCCTCCGCGGGTCCGAAGATTTTTCCTATCGACCATTTGAGTTTTCATTCCCGCAAATCGTCGGAACTTTTGCTGCGCTGGGACTGCTGGCGGCCTTGTATCAAGGGCTGGTTGTTCGCCGCCTGGCCAAGACGATTTCGAGCAGAACCCTGGCTCTTACGGGCACTTCGCTTGAAGCGTTGGGCTTTTTGTTAGTGGCCACAGCCGCAGCACTTGGGTCGTTCAACGTATTGATGCTTTCGTTCTTTGTTGTGATTGCCGGGTTCGGGTTTCTTCAGCCCTCCTTGTTTGGCCTCATATCACAACGTGCTGACGCTCGGCATCAAGGCGCAACTCTGGGAGTAGCTCAAAGCGCGAGTGCCATGGCCAGAATTTTAGGAGCCTTATTCTCCGTCGTCCTTTTAAAGCGTGCGGGCGTTTCAGCCCCCTACGTCATCTCGGGATTGCTGGGGCTTGGGAGCATGCTGGCTATTTACTGGGCCACCCGCCTCCCTCAAACCGACCCAGAAGCTAAAGGTTCAATTGAACTTGATTAATCTGCGCCCCTAGGACTTGATCTGGGCCATCCTTCGGAAGCGTCTTGAAATGGTCTATTTACGTACGATTGTTTTCAAGACCACGACGGCTATATTTGAGACTCCTAAAATTTGTTTTGGGATGTGTTGGTGCGTTTCGCTGGCTTTGGTCAACGAATTGGTGAGTCACAAATAAGTTTAAAAAAAGGACGAGACCATGCTGATTTCTGAACTAATGGCCCAGGAGTTTCCTGATGAAGCTGCGATGACACGTCGGCTATTGGCAAGAATCCCGGATGACAAGCTGGCTTGGAAGCCCGCCGATGGTCTGATGTCGATTGGGTGGAATGCCAGCCATCTTTTGGAAATCGTCGGATGGATTCCAGGGATTGTTGGGCAAAGCGAATGGGACATTGCTCCCGTCTGTGCCGAGCCCTACGTTGCGCCAACAATATCGCATACCAGCGAGTTGCTGAAAGCGTTTGATGAAAGTGTTCAGGCAGCGGTTGCTTCTCTCCAAGGCGTTCCCGATTCGGTGATGCAGGAGCCTTGGTCTTTAAAAATGGGCGGTCAAGTCCTGTTTACGATGAACAAGGGGGATTGCATTCGAAAATGGGTGTTCAGCCACACGGCACACCATCGCGGCATCCTGTCCGTCTACCTGCGATTGGCCGGCCTGGAATTCCCGTCCATCTACGAAGAGTAGTATTCTGCGGATTGTAAGGAGTGTGCCCCAGGGGTCGCCGAACAGGCTGGAAGAGTTTCGGAACGCAGAGTATAATCCTGGAGTCGCTCGGCGAGGTTTCTGCCTGAGAGTGGCGATTGGAAGGTAAGCGAATGGCTAGCGGCTTCATTGGAAATGAAGTGCCCCGCAAGGGGTTGTGGGTTCGAATCCCATGCCTTCCGCTGTTTTTTGGTTCGGTGAAAGCGGGTCAGTGAAAGAAAAGTGACACTTTCGACGATCCGACCCCACCATTAATCGATTCGTTAATGTTTGGGTTTCAAGAATCGGCGGGCCATGGACTCATTCGACCTCGTTTCCGTTCTGGTCCGCGACTCAATGAGGACCAACTATGTTTGATCGAATTGCATGTAACCCGGAAATTTTTGGCGGAAAGCCAGTCATCAAGGGGACGCGGATCAGTGTTGAATTGATCCTTGAGTTGCTGGGGAGTGGTGCCAGCAGAGATGAAATTGTCGAAAAACACCCCCAGCTAACTGCGGAAGATGTTCGTCAAGCGACTGAGTACGCCTCTGCTGCCTTTCGTAACGATGTCTTGGTCCATACCAAGGTCGGCAGATGAAGTTGTCCGATTTCGGATTGTTGACCGATGAAAATATTGATCCAGGTGTTGTCGCTTTTCTCCGCCAACAAGGCTTTAACGTTCGAGATTGTGCCGAAGAAGGATGGGTCGGCTCAAGCGATCAATATTTGCTATCCATTGCGGTATCGGAAAAACGCGTTGTAGTTACTCATGATTCGGACTTTGGCGCTTTAGTCGTTGGCCAGAGCCAAGCCGTAATCGGCATTCTCTATTTGCGACCCAGACATATCAACAGCCAATTCACCATTGAATCGCTGCAGGTGCTGCTGAATCAGTCATTAGAATCACCCCCAAGTTTCATCATTGTCGTAAGACGCACCGGGATCGATGTCGCGATCCGTGTTCGTGATTTGTCACTATCTAATGATTAGAACAGACGTTACCAACAGGTATGAACCATTTCGTTGATTTCTGAACGAAACTGCCGTAGAATATCCTCTGTTCACGGCGAGGGAGGGGATTACTCCTACGTGTGATTTCTCCGGAAGATGTGGCAGCTGATTTTTTCGAAGGTGTTGGACTGGCTGAAAAACATGTAGTGGTTAACGACAATCGTAGTCTGGAAAAACTCTACGATATTGAACGTGTTTTTTTCCGACTCGCGTCCCCTACCGCGCCTTGAAGTAGTCGTGCCACACTGCACGATAATGATCCCCCGATCACGGTGCTTGCCTGGATAGAAATCTAGCGTGTTTCCGATGTAGGATCTATGAAGGTGCCCACCTAGAATCACCTCGACTCCCAATTCTTCAAATTGCTGAATCGCCCGCTGCGAATCGGGCATTCGTTTGTCCTTGAGCAAATCCGGAGCAGGGGCAAATGGGTGATGCGCAACGATGACCCTGACCGCCGCCGGACCCTCTTTTTGAAAGGCCGCCGTAACGTCTTGCAACTGTTGCTTGGTGATGTGACCGTTGGTAATTGCCTTGCGGGGGTTCGTTGAATCGATCCCGACGATCACGGCTCCTTCAATCTTAAGGACCGGCTGCAAGTCATCTGTAATGATCTCGCGATAAAGTCTATGCGGATTAGTCAAACGTTCCCAAACACGATAGAGCGGAACATCATGATTTCCTGGAATCACCAATTGCGGGACTTGCGGTAGCCGTTGCAGAAACTGTTTGGCCTCCATGAACTGCTCACGCTTCGCGCGTTGCGTCAGATCACCACTGATAATCGCGGCGTGGACATCGACGGTAGGCAATATATGCAACAACGCCTCGGCCACCTCAGGATGAAACGGAGGGCCGAAATGCAGATCAGAAATATGCAGAAGTTTCAAAAAGGCCGTGTCGTCGCCGTTCACTTAGCTTCACCGCTCAAAATAGATTGCCATCTCGTTCGTGTCGGACCCCTGTTCCGTCCGCAGACCAATGAGGTTGCGACAGGATGTTTTCGTGGCCCGATAGTTGACCTATTTTACACTCTGCAATCCAAACTGTGGGCGATGTCCCTTACTCGACGGCGATGAAGTCAAGCAAGGGTTAACACCAACGGCTAAAGGCTCATGGCTGGGACATTGTCCCAATGGTTATCGCTGTGGTCTACCTTCTTGGTTTTGAGCCGCCATACGCTGAGCGCGACTGGCTTGGGAAGTCCCCGTTAAATAGTTGTCGATTTGAGCGTCATCACGTAACTTGAGGAAGGTCTCATTCATGGCGATGCGGGTTTTCTTTTCAAGGATGTCGGATCGCAACGTATCTCGCACAGCATCAAAATCGAAAACCTTGGGCTCGGTGTGTCCCATGCAATAAAGGATGATGTAGTATTGGTCGACTTGAACGACCTTCGAGATTTCGCCGACTTTCAGCGAAAACGCTTCCCGCTCAAGTTCTGGTCGGCCACCATGTTTTTGGATTGGAGGCACCAGCCCGTTGTTGGCTCGCGATGCGTCTTCGATGGAGTATTGAGCGGCAAGTTTTCCGAAAAATTCTTCGGTCGGGTTTCCGCTGGCCATATTCCAAACGGTTAGAGCTCGGCGATGATCGTTAAGGACAATCGCCAACACTTCGACCTGAGGCCCGAAGTTCGCCTCGAATCCTTTTTGCATATCGTCGTCAGTCACAGAAACACGGTTGGCAACAAGTTTCTTCAAGGCGCAAGTTGGCCAGACTTCATCTTCAATGTAGAAGTCGATTTTGCTGGCGTCGTTGTTGGTCGTGTAGTTCAACCACGCTTGAATGTCTACTTCGCCTTGGGCCGTGAGGTAACCAAACGATTCGGCGGCACGGATGATTTCGTTGTCGATGTCTTCGCGGGTCACTTGCTGGCCGCTTTGCTTAAGAGCCTGCAACAAGAGGGCACGATTGATTTCGATTTCCAGCATGTCGTTTGCGAAACGAGCGATGCACTCTTCGGCCAACATCCGCAGCGGAATTTCGTAGTTGTCAACTTTGGCGGCGATACCTGGATGCTGCTTGCTCAGTTCCGGATCGTTCATCACGTTCGTGATGGAGACGGTATCCTGGAGTTGTTTGAACAGATCTGTAGCGGCGTCGGCAAGTTTAATTTCTGAGATTTTTGAGACTAATTTTTCTTTTTCCATCGCCAACTGCTGCTCGGTCAATTGGATGCCCGGAAAGAGTCGTTCGCATTGCAGGATCACATATTGATTGGGAGCGATTTCCATAACTTCCGAGATTTGACCCGGAGTCATTGAAAAGATCATACGCTCGATATTTTTCGGGGCACCGGAATGCAAGGCGACGGGAGGCAAGAGCCCTTTCATCGCTTGGCTGGCTGGATTTTTCGAATAACGTTTGGCC
This sequence comes from Pirellulaceae bacterium, assembly GCA_019636375.1. Taxonomy (GTDB): domain Bacteria; phylum Planctomycetota; class Planctomycetia; order Pirellulales; family Pirellulaceae; genus BJ22. The sequence goes on from JAHBXS010000003.1 coordinate 99,089, forward strand.
AAGTCACCGAATTGTTCCGGATTTGCCATTGCCATTTTCAGGAGCTGCTCGGCCTCCTCACGAGAATCGGACACAATCTCGCGAACTTGCACTTTCGGTCCATATTCGAACTCGATTTGCTCGTCGATTTCGCGAGGCGTGACTTCAATTTGGCCTTGGGCGAGTCGGCGAAGAGCGAGCTGCATCCACACAATGTCGTTTTTGTATTGGTCTGCGGTAATATTGCGGCGAGAACAAATCGTTTCCATGTATCGCTCACCCGAAAGCCCGACCGCTTTCGCATGATTCAAGATCTCGTCGTTAATATCTCGTTCAGTGATAACAATGCCACGACGTTGGCATTCGTTGAGAACCAGAATTTTGTTGACGATGTTTTCGAGCACCGTTTTTCCATAGCGTCGAAGGCATTCTTCCGCCAACGTGTGTCGAGTGATCTGCTCACCGTTGATGACCGCCAAGACCTGCATTTGTTGGTCGGCGTTCGTATTGACAGGGTTCTGAGCGGGGTCAAACTGTTGGCCTTGGCTGGGGCTAGCCGTTAACGCCAACGAAAAAGTAATTGCGAGGGTGGCCACAAACAAACGCGGGAACAGATGAGTCATCACGGTTTCTCCTTAAACCAAATTGCCTGCTTTTCAAGCGATCAATGGCGGGCAGTATATGCTGGGCTGCGTTTTGGGGTCAAGACAAACTTATCCGGACCAAACCCCGAAATCGGGTTCACCTAGCTCCGAAGGCACGCATCATCTGAACAGGCTTACCATTGAAGGCTTACCGCCCCACCATCAACCCCATCACCACAACCTCCTGCTAGCATTCATCTCCGACAAATTCAGGAGCGAAGCCCAACGAGCACCGCCAACCATGATTTCAGGCTACGAAATGGGCGGTTATTAAGAACGTCAATTCTGCCTTGCTGTCAAATGCGGGGGGCTCTATACTCCGCCACCCCAATTTGTGGGGAACTGGCTCGTGCTGCGCTCGGTTTGTGCGGTGCGCTGTCGTTGCTTGTTAAGCAGCTATAGGAAGACGAGTCAGGTTTGTTAAGGCTGCGTTGCCTTCGAGTGAGGGTGGCCCTGACCGTATTCTTTTGATCGACTTTTGAGAACGAAAACTTGATTCCCCCCAACAGTTCATTCACTTCTGATTGCACGAAAGGATTCGTCAGAGTCCTGCTGCGCAGCGGTGTTTGGATCGGGCTGTTGCTGAGTATTTTTTTGGCAACAAGCTGGGGTACACGACTGCGGGGACAAGACATCGCTTATGAACCGCCGGCGCTACACCATTCTGTCAAACTCTCTTCGAAGCGAGCCAAAACTTGGAAGCAAGGGGCCTACGATGCGATCTATCTCGCGGGCAACGTCAGCATCCGCCAAGGGGAAATGGAGATCACGGCCAATGAAGCCCTGGTGTTCGTCCACTCTCGTGACGACCTACTGTTCAAAGACGGAGATGAACCGGACGCTGCTCCGGCATACAAGGCCCTGATCTTGGCTGAGGGACTTGTGGAAGTCATGCTCCCTTCGCAACGCTCCGATGGCTCCCCCAATCGCTTGGTCGATGCCGAGTGGTTTGGACGGATGTATACGGATGTTGCTGTTGAGATTCCGGTCGATGCGCAGACAATCGCCGCTGAAGATGCTCCGGCAATTGTCGAACGGCTGCAGGCGGCTTTGGAAAATTCCATTACTCCGCGAGTGCAATTGGCAACCCACACTGAAGCCGAAATGCCGCTCGCCGGAATGCCTCAAGACGGACCGGCTCCCGGTTCCTCCCCCCAACAAGTCATCAATCCGCTTACCGGCGAAATCACAACGATCTACCCGCAAGCGGAAGGAGTCGAACTCTATCGCCCGGCTCAAGATAATCAACCGCAGACCGTCCCGTCCGTACGACAAGGGGCATCGCGAGGGCAGGGGACGACCGTGAATATTGTGGCTCGCGATTCGGTGGTCGATTTCAATCTGCGCAGCGAGACCAGCAAAACCAACCCCAACGAGCGACTGTTCATCGGCACAGGGGGAGTTCGCGTGACGATCGACAGCCCCGATATTCGTGGGATGGATGCCTTGCAAAACGACGGGGGCCGAGTCGTCGTCATCCTTGCTGACAACCTCGTCGCCTGGCAATCGACTCAGTACGACGGCTCGTCGACTTGGGAATTGTATTTGGAGGGGAACGTTGTTTTCAGCAAAGGGACCCGCACGATTTTTGCGGATCAAATGTATTACGACGCGACCCGATCTCGCGGGACGATCTTGAATGCCGACATGCTGACCCCCGTTCAGCGTTACGAAGGGCTTGTGCGGATGAAGGCGAAAGTGATCGAGCAAATCGACCAAGACACGCTGGCCGCTTACGGGGCTGCCTTCACGACCAGTCGAATGGGGGTACCGCGTTACTGGTTGCAAAGTGACGCGATAGAAATTTCTCGTTCGCCTGCGGCAGTCGTGGACAATGCGGGAAGGCCGATGTTCGATCCGCAGACGGGCGAACTGCAGACCAACGATGAATACATTGCGGAGAGTCGTAATAACTTTTTATACGTCGCCGACCGCCCCGTTTTTTACTGGCCGCGCAATCGAACGAACTTAAGTGACCCTGGTGTCTATCTCGAACAATTTCGAATCGCCAACGACCGGATGTTCGGTTTCCAAGTCCACACCGCTTGGAACATGCATCAACTTTTGGGGGTTCGGAACCGTCCGGAGAATACTCGCTGGCTGGGCTTGGTTGACTACTTGAGCGAACGCGGACTGGGCTTTGGTGCCGAACTGGATTACTCGCGACAAAGCTGGATCGGTTTACCAGGAGATGTTGATGGCTACTACCGGAGTTGGTTTATTCGCGATTCGGGAAGGGATCGGCTTGGGCGAGGACGCCTCAATCTCGAGCCTGAAAAAGAAAATCGTGGAAATATTTTATTACGGCAGCGAAATCGATTTGAACCGGGCTATTCTCTTCGATCAGAAATCGGCTTTATTACGGACAGGAATTTTTTGGAGCAGTATTACCAGCGTCGTTGGGATACTGAAAAAGACTACACAACCGGCCTATGGTTGGAACGAAACGTGGGAACACAATCGTTTAATGTTTTGGGCAACTATCAAGTCAACGAATTCTTCTCGCAAACATCATGGCTGCCGCGGGCCGACCATTTCGTCATTGGCCAGCCCCTTTTTAATGGCCGTTTGACTTATCATGCTCACTCGCACATCGGCTATGCGAGGTTCCGTGAAGCGACTTCACCGCTCGATCCGGCCGATTTGTTGCCGTTTTCGAATTTGGCTTGGGAGACTCCAAAGGCGACGGGGGTAAGAGCGGGGACACGGCACCAGATCGAGGCTCCCTTCCAACTTGGTCCGTTGAAGGTCATCCCTTACGGCTTGGGAGACGCTACCTACTGGCAACAGGACCTCAATCAAGATGACATGTTGCGGGGGTATGGCCAAGTCGGAATTCGGACAAGTCTGCCGTTTTGGAAAGTCGATCCGACGGTGCAGAGCATTCTATGGAACGTTAACGGATTGGCTCATAAGGTCACTCTGGAATCCGATATATTCTTCGCCGATGCCTCACAAGACCTTGATCGCTTGCCGCTCTACGATCCACTAGACGATGATTCGCAGGAAGCCTTTCGCCGTCGGCTGGCGTTCAATTCGTTTGGCTTGCCGCCGGGTGTATTCGTTCCGATGCAATACGACGAGCGTTATTTTGCGCTCCGTCGTGGAATGCAAAACTGGGTCACGGCCCCTTCGGCGGAAATTGCCGACGACCTGGCCGTCATGCGATTCGGGGCCAACCAACGTTGGCAAACAAAACGAGGGATGCCCGGTCAAGAACGGATCATCGACTGGGTGACACTCAACACGCACGTCACTTTGTTTCCCAATGCGGATCGAGACAACTTTGGTCAAGAGTGGGGCATGTTCAACTACGACTTTAGTTGGTTCCTGGGGGACCGCGTCAGTATTTTGTCGGATGGACACGCAGATTTCTTTTCTCAAGGCCTGCGGACAGCCAGTCTCGGATTGCGACTGGGGCGACCGGAAAACGGAAGCGTTTACTTCGGCTACCGCTCGATCGAGGGCCCCATCAGCAGCAACCTCCTCAACGCAGCCCTTGTTTATCGCATGAGCGACAAGTGGGGAATTCGAGCGAACGCCATGTATGACTTGAGTGAATCGGGAACATTGGGCAACTCAGTCAATTTGGTTTACATCGGCGAGTCGTTCTTGTGGCGATTCGGGACGTTTGCCGATTTCAATCGTGAGAACTACACGTTTCAGTTTGGCATTGAACCGCGATTCCTTAACCGCCCAAGAATGTTCCGGCCTGGCAATGTCGCCGTTGGACCGGCGGGAAGTCGTTGGTTGGAGTAACCTGACGCATGGGATCGCATCAAGAATTTCACCATCGCCATTGGGGTGAAAAATTTTTCCGGGCTGCCCAAGGTGTTTTGTGGGGGATACGCGGTCGATCGACCTGGATTGACGGAGGATTTGCGTTTCATCTGGCGGCGACCTTGGCGGTGGTTGGGCTTGCGGCTTGGTTTTCTATCACTGCGGGAGAGTGGGCACTCCTGCTCGTTTGCGTCGGCTTGGTCTGGACGACTGAGCTTTTAAACGCGGCGGTCGAGATGTTGAGCAGAGCGGTTACAAAAGACTATAATCGTGAGGTTGAAATGGCTCTCGACACCTCCGCTGGAGCGGTTCTGGTTGCGAGCCTCATCGCGGCGACTGTCGCGGTGATTATTTTTCTGCCCAAATTTTTGTAACTTTAATGAACGACCCAACCTCACAGGTTTTTCCCGTGTGGCTCGGAGGTGAGTGGTGTGCCGCTTCGTCGAACGAGTCATTATCTGCCCACAATCCCCAAACTGGCGAAGGACTTTCTGAATGCTATCCGGTCAGCACATGGGATGATCTTGAAACCTCATTGGCTTATGCGACTGAAGCGTTCGAAGCCCTCCGCTTGGTCGCTCCTCAACGGCTGGCTCAATTTCTCGACGACTACGCGACTCGAATCGAGCGGGATGCTGAAAGACTCGCTGCCGCCGCATCGATTGAAACGGGGCTCCCCGTTGCTCCCCGTTTGAAAGATGTCGAGATTCCCCGCACGGTCAATCAACTTCGGCAAGCGGCCAAAGCAGCTGCGGATGGCAGTTGGGCATTGCCGACAATCGATTCGCAAAACAACATTCGCTCCTGTCATGTCGCGATTGGTCCTGTCGTGGTGTTTGGGCCAAACAATTTCCCCTTCGCCTACAATGCCATTGCCGGTGGTGATTTCGCTTCGGCAATCGCGGCAGGGAATCCGGTGATCGCCAAGGCTCACCCGGCCCACCCGACGACCACTCGTTTGCTGGCCGAACATTGCGCGGCGGCGGTCGAGGCGGCGGGGCTTCCGGCTGCGACGGTCCAGTTGCTGTACCAATTTTCGTCAGACGATGGTTTGCGGTTGGTGGGCGATTCGCGAGTGGCCGCGTTTGGCTTTACGGGGAGTCGCTCGGCAGGCTTGGCCCTCAAGGCGGCATGTGATGCAGTAGGCACGCCGTCTTATTTGGAGATGAGTAGCGTGAACCCCGTCGTGGTCCTTTCAGGGGCTTTGGAAGAACGGCTCGATGATGTGGTCGATAAGTTCTGCACAAGCTGCCTGATGGCAACCGGCCAATTCTGCACCAACCCTGGACTTGTCATCTTGATCGAAGGCTCGAACACCGACGCCTTTATCGAAAAGGTTGGCAAGCGATTTGCCGAGACTCCGGGTGGCGTCTTGCTGACCCAGGGAGTCCAAGCATCCTTGGCAGCCGGAGTCGCCAAAGTCCTTGCAGCGGGAGCCGAAGCGGTTGCCGGTGGCGGGATCAATTCGGGACCCGCGATTTCCTTTCAAAACACGTTGCTCCGCGTTTCCGGTGCGAAGTTTTTGCAAAATCCAGAAGTCTTTCAAACGGAGATGTTCGGCAATGCGTCGCTGTTCGTTGTGGCTGCGGATGTCGCGGAAGTTCTGGAAATCATCGCTCATCTGGAAGGGAATTTAACGGGGACGATTTTCAGCGCGAGTTCTTCAGGGACTGACGAACAAGACTACCAGCGCATCGCACCGAGACTTCGCCAAAAAGTGGGAAGACTCAACGACGACAAGATGCCGACCGGAGTTTTGGTTACGGCAGCCATGAATCACGGCGGACCCTTTCCAGCCACTGGCCATGCGGGTTTTACGGCAGTTGGGTTTCCGGCCTGTGTGCGAAGGTTTTCGATGCTGCAATGTTTTGATGGGGTCCGACACGAGCACCTTCCCGAACTGTTACGCGATCCCAATCCGACCGGGAAGACGTGGCGTTTGATCGATGGAGGTTGGTCGCAAGGGGACGTGGCCACTGCGGCTGCGGCGACCCGATGACCCAATCTGTTGAGTTGCCAGATTTCATTCGCGTCGTCGATTCGCATACTGGCGGAGAGCCGACTCGAGTGATCATTGAAAACGGCCCCGACTTGGGGAGCGGACCGTTGGCGGAACGCCGGGACCGGTTCCGCGATGCCTTTGATCACTTTCGCCAAGGGGTAATTTTAGAGCCTCGCGGTTCTGATGTCTTGGTGGGAGCATTGCCGGTGTTGCCACACGATGCAAGTTGTTCGCTCGGAGTGATTTTTTTTAACAACGCCGGTTATCTCGGAATGTGCGGGCACGGGATGATTGGTTTTTTGATCACACTGCTGCATTTGGGGCGGATCAAAGTTGGAGAGCATCTCATTGAAACGCCGGTTGGTATTGTGCGAACTGTCTTACACAACGAACACCGCGCGACGGTCTTTAACGTTCCGAGTTTTCGCAGTCGCGAGAGGGTGGCCGTTGATGTCGCGGGTGTCGGGACAGTGACCGGCGATATCGCCTGGGGCGGGAATTGGTTTTTTCTAGTTCGCGATTCAAAAGAGCGAGTGACTTTGAAAAACTTGGCTCGCTTGCAATGGCTAACTGATCAGATTCAAAATGCCCTGGACGAGCAAGGGATCATGGCTCCGAACGGCGGTCGGATTGATCATGTTGAAATTTTTGGCCCAGGTGATGCCGTGAATGCTGACTCGCAGAACTTCGTGCGTTGTCCGGGTGGAGCCTACGACCGCTCCCCCTGCGGGACGGGAACGAGTGCCAAGTTAGCTTGTTTGGCCGCCGATGGAACACTTGCCCCCGGTCAAGTTTGGCGGCAGGCCAGCATCATCGGCAGCATCTTCGAGGCTCGATACCAATGGGCCGGCGAACAGATCATCCCTGAAATCACAGGCGAGGCTTATGTGATTGGCGACAACGAATTGAGGTTTTCTTCGCAGGACCCCTTTAAGTACGGAATCCAGTCATGAGTAGTCAACATACGGTGATCGTCGGTGGCGGGATTATCGGCACGCTGTGCGGTTGGTATCTGACCGAGGCGGGGCACCGGGTAACCATTGTGGATCGGGGAGCATTCGGTGCCGCTTGCTCAAAAAGCAATTGCGGGTACGTCAGCCCAAGTCACGTTCTTCCGCTAACGGCTCCAGGAGTGATTTGGAAATCGCTCAAGTCGATGACTTCGGGAGACTCTCCGTTTTACGTCAAGCCGACTCTCAATTTGCAACGGCTCGGTTGGTTTTTTAAATTCGCCCGACGATGTAACGAACGCGACATGCTGGAGGCGGCGGGTGTGCTGCATGAATTACTGCAAACTTCCAAGCAACTCTACGAGGACCTGATCGAAGGGGAAGGGCTGGAGTGCGAGTGGCGCAAGGACGGATTGTTATTCGTCTACAAAAGCGTTCACGAGTTCGAAGAGTATGCCAAGGTCAATCAAATGACCAGCGAACGCTTCGGCGTTTCGGCTAAACCGCTGGATGCCGCCGAGTTAGTGAAGTTCGAACCGGCACTGCGCGAGGGTTTAGGAGGGGCGTGGTTTTTTGACTGCGATGCTCATTTGCGTCCCGACCGCTTGTTGGCAGCGCTGCGAGCAAAACTTGAGTCGCGCGGAGCGACGTTTTTAGAAAACACCGAGGTCAAGGAACTGATCAACGAGGGATCTCATGTGCGCGGAGTACGCACAACGATGGGTGAAATCATTGGGGATCGATTCGTGGTCGCGACCGGGGCTTGGACCCCATTTTTGAATCAGCAGTTGGGTTTGAAAATCCCCATCCAGCCGGGCAAGGGCTACTCGCTCACGATGCCCCGTCCACAGAATTGTCCGCGGCTGCCCATGATTTTCGAGGAACATCGCGTGGCGATCACACCGATGGATTCTGGATACCGCATCGGGTCGACGATGGAGTTTGTGGGCTACGACGATTCGATCAACGAGCGGCGGTTGAATTTGCTCAAGAGATCGGCGGAGATTTATTTGCGAGAGCCTTACACCGAGCCGATCGAGGAACGTTGGTTCGGTTGGCGTCCGATGACCTGGGACAGCAAACCCTTGATCGACCGCGTGCCCAAATTCTCCAATGTCTGGTTGGCTGCGGGACATAACATGCTCGGCTTGTCGCTCGGAGCGGTTACTGGGAAAATGATCACGCAACTGATCAACCAGGAAACCCCGATCGTCGATCCGCGTGGAGTCGGACTGGCAAGGCTTTCCAGGTGAAACAAGGTTCGTTGAAATCGTAACGACTAACCGACAAGCCACTCTTTTTTACAACGGCGCCTCCATTATGAAATCATTTCGACGACTCTCTGCCGCACTCTGTTTTTTCTGTGTAGTTTCAACCCCTCTGGCAATGAATCACTTGGCCGCACAAGAGCGTGAGGAGAGCAGCCAGGATGCCGACAAGGCAGACGCCGAACCTCCTGCGAATTGGGCGAAGCTGTTCAGTAGCGAAAAATTCGAATCGACTTCCGGAAAATCGTTGGCCTATCGTCAAATGAACCCATCAACGATCGCTGACGGCGAGCGTTATCCGCTGGTTTTGTTCTTGCATGGAGCGGGGGAGCGAGGGCAAGACAATCAGGCTCAATTGAAACACGGGCTGCGCGAATTCGCCGCTCGCCGGGATTCCTTTCCGGCATTCGTCGTGGCACCGCAATGCCCCTCCGGTCAGACCTGGAGTTTGATCAGCCGCAACAGCGACCAACAACGCTTGCCCGCCGATCCCTACGAACCGATGAGCCTTTGTCGAGAACTGCTGGATCAGTTGCTCGAAAAATTGCCCATCGATCCTGATCGGGTGTACATCACGGGCCTTTCGATGGGTGGCTACGGAACGTTTGATGCCGCGACGCGATGGCCAGAATTGTTCGCGGCGGCGGCACCGATTTGCGGTGGTGGCGACGATAGCGCAGTGGCGATGGAAAAATTGAAGTCGATCCCGTTTTGGATTGTTCACGGAGACAACGATCGTGTGATTCCAGTCGAACGCTCTCGCCAAATGGTGCAAGGACTCAAGCAGGCGGGAGTTGAACCGATGTATCACGAGCTTCCAGGGGTTGGGCATGACAGTTGGTCGGCGGCGTACAGTAACGAAGCGTTCTTCGAATGGCTATTCGCGCAACGGCGGTCTCGGTAGAGCGTGGGTGGTTTCTTCGTTTTTTCAAGCGTCGGCGGTGATTGATGTCTGATATCGTAGAGCCTTCCGAACCGTTGCCGGTTGCCGACGTTTTGCCAGAACTTCTGGAACAGCTCTCTCGGACTTCTGTCGTCGTGCTGCGGGCACCGCCGGGTGCCGGAAAAACGACGCTCGTGCCGCTGGCTTTGATGAATTCAAAAACGCTCCCCGGCAAGATCATCATCACTCAGCCCCGGAGATTGGCCGCTCGAGCGACCGCAATGCGACTTTGCAAAATGTCGGATGTGAAACTCGGACATGAAATCGGATATCAAGTGCGAGGAGATCGCCGCTGGCAACGCGCGACTCAAGTCGTTGCGATGACCACCGGTGTGCTGCTCAGGCGTTTGTTGAGCGACCCGTTCCTTGACGATTTCGGAGTCGTCATTCTGGATGAATTTCACGAGCGGTCTCTCGAAATGGATTTGACGCTGGGAATGTTGCGACGGCTTCAGCAAACGGTTCGTCCAGAATTGCGGGTATTGGTGATGAGTGCCACTCTGGATTGTGGTCCTATCGTGAGCTATCTCGACGGAGCACCGGTGGTCGAGAGCCAAGGGCGAATGTTCCCCGTCTCGATTCGCTATGCACGGCAACATTCAACGGAGCACCTGGAACGACAAATCGTCGAGGTTTTGCCGAGTGCATTATCGGCGACTCCGGGGCATGTGTTGATCTTTTTGCCGGGTGTTGGAGAGATCAAGCGAACGGCGGCAGCCATCGAGGGGGTGGCCACCAAGGCGAATTGCCAAATCTTCGAACTTTATGGAGACCTGAGTCCAAACGATCAAGACCGCGTGCTCGCTCCGGGAAAAAGTCGCAAGATCATTTTGGCGACCAACGTCGCTGAAACGTCTCTCACGATTGATGGAGTAACTGGCGTGATCGATAGCGGTCGAGTCCGCACGATGCGATACGATGCGGCAGTCGGTCTGTCTCGCTTGCAATTGGAATCGAACTCGCTGGCGTCAGCCGATCAACGAGCGGGGCGTGCGGGTCGGCAAGCGCCGGGTGTTTGTTTCCGCTTATGGACCGAAGCGATGAATCGCGGGCGAGCCGATTTTGATACGCCGGAGATTCTGCGGGGCGATTTGTCAGGGGCGATGTTGCAACTGGCCTCGTTGGGCGAGCAAGACGCGGCGGAGTTCCCATGGTTGACCGCACCGAGTGAGACCGCAATCGAGACGGCGAAGCGAGTCTTGCGTGGCTTGGGAGCTCTCGACGGTAATCAAATTACCGTGGCCGGCCATGAATTATTGCGGGTCCCGACGACTCCGCGATTGGCGAAGTTGCTACTCGCGGCACGTGATTTGGGGGTTGGCCAGAGCGGGGCTTTCGCGGCGGCGTTGTTGAGCGAACGAGACCCGTTTCGAGCGACCGGCCGAGGAGGGGGCGGCAAAAGTCAACCACGCGATCACAGGCGCATGGCGAGTGACTCGGATTTGGTCGACCGAGTGTCGCGACTGGAAGCGTTCTTTCAAGGCCAAACCGATCCGGACATTCAACCGTCGGCGGCTCAGCAAGTTCTCCGCACGGCCAAGTTGTTGTGGGATTCTGTCGAGGAATCGAAGACGCCTGATATTGAAGAAAACAAGAACGCCGAGAACTCTCAACTGACGGCGGCCTCCGCATCCACGCAAACCCAAACACAAGGCACCGATGCTGACGTGCTGTTGCAGCAAGCGATTGCCGCCGCTTACTGGGACCGCTTGGCGCGGCGACGGCAGATCGGAAGTGACCGAGGGGTGATGGTCGGGGGGCTGGGAGTCAAACTGGCTCGTACATCGGCGGTCACCGATGCGGAGTATTTTGTTTGTCTCGATGTGGATCAGCGGCCGGGAGATAGTGAAGTCCGAATGGCGTCGGCCGTTGCGGCCGAGTGGATGCCTTTGGAACTAATGAGTGAACTTGTCGAATACTTTTTTCATCCGAGCCAAAAAAATGTTCAAGCCCGCCGCCGTGAGTACTTTATGGATTTGGTGATCGACGAGACTCCCGTTCCGGCGACGGACCATCAAGCGATCGCAGAAGTCCTCTATCCGCAGGTTGTCGCCAATTGGGGGACGGTATTACCCAGTGATGAAGCGGAAGTCGGCGGATTGTTGACCCGGCTGGCCTGCGTTCGGGAATGGTTTCCGGAGGAGGATTGGCCTGACTGGAACTTGGAGCGGCTGCATGAAGTTGCCAAACTGATTTGTCTCGGCTGCCGCTCGCTCGCTGATGTCAAGTCGGCGGCTTGGGGTGACTATATTCGAGCTTCGTTAAATGAAACTCAGAGGCGGCAACTGGAGACGTTGGCACCGCAGCGGTGGACCGCTCCGAGCGGCAATCAAGTCGCGGTTGCCTACGAAGTCGGACGACCTCCGAAAATTTCCGTGCGTTTGCAGGAGCTGTTTGGCTTGCCGGATACGCCTCGGCTGGGTGGAGGGCGAATCCCTTGTTTGTTGGAATTGCTAGGTCCGAACTATCGTCCGCAGCAACTTACGAGTGACCTTGCCAGTTTCTGGAAAAACACTTATCCCACGGTTCGCAAAGAACTGCAACGCCGCTATCCCAAACACCATTGGCCCGACGATCCTCTCCAAGCAACCGCCTCTCGCTCCGGCCTCAAACGGGACGCTTAATAGGTAGGGCAGTTTGCAACCGGGCCGTGAGGAGAAATGGTAAACTATTACTTTCTTAATTTGTAACCGTTCACGGAGTGAACGGCCACGATCGGGGTAGGGAGAGTCAACTGACTCCCCCTCCCGCCGAACCGTACGTGCGGTTTTCCCGCATACGGCTCTCCACTTGGTAGTTCTCGATAGTTTGGACGAACTGAGCATGAGCCTGCACCAGGCTGTAGAGCCCAAGCTCAGAGAAGTAGCGGTTTGGCCAGCGGCATGTACGAGGTTGTCGGTCGGGATTGGTGCGGTGGCGTTTCAGAAGGATTCGTCGCAGACGACTGCGGAGCCAACTGTCATAGTCACCGTAGACATTCCAGAAACAATGGCGAAAGTAGTGAAACCAGCCGCGCATCATCTGATTCAATTGCTTGACGATATCCTCAAGCGAATCGCCAGATGTGCGTGGAGTTAACTCGCGGACACGATCCATGAATTTCTGTTGGCTTTTGGCTCGCGGAAACCGGAACCGGCCCCGAAATACATAACCCAGAAATGCAAAGCTTTGGTCGCGACTATCGACAATCTGGGTCTTGTCCGGATGCAGGGTCAAGCCTGCTTCGCGAACCCATTGCTGGACGACTGCCAAAGCTTGTTCCGCTTCAGCTTGCGTCTTGCAGAGGATCACGAAGTCATCCGCATAGCGTACCATCTCATAGCCCTGTTCGGCCATGTGATGATCCAGCGGATTGAGATACAGGTTGGATAGCATCGGGGAGAGAACCGCGCCTTGCGGGACGCCCGTTTCCGGTGTCCAGCGGCTCAGTTCTGAAACCACTTCTTGATCGAGGTACATCTTGATCAGTCGCAGGACTGCATGATCCGAAACTTTCTGCTTCACCAACGCGAGCAGTCGGTCTTTGGGGATCGTATCGAAGTAGCCTTTCAAGTCGGCATCTACCACGAAGACGTTGCCCTCTTCGAGTAATTGCTCGACGCAACGAAGTGCGCCATGACAGCCTCTGCCTCGGCGGAAGCCAAAGCTGCGAGGATGAAAGGTGTGATCAAAGATCGGTTCCAAGACATCCAGTAACGCGGTTTGAACCACTCGGTCGCGAACGGTAGGAATACCCAACGGGCGGGTTTCCTTCGTTCCCGGCTTGGGAATCTCCACCCGGCGTACAGGCTGCGGCCGATAGGTTCCGGCTTTCAGTTCCTGTTGCAGTTTGGTGATCTCGGCCAGAAGTTCGTCGTCGAGTTGTTCTACCGTTTGTCGGTCTACTCCAGCGGCTCCTTGATTGGTAATGACCTTCGAGGCCGCCCATCTCAAGTTTCGCTCACTGAAGACTTTATCGTACAGCGTGTGCCATTTGCCTCCTCTCACTTTGTTTGCCAAAAGTGTCTTCAACATGCTTTCTGTCCAAACCATCGACGATGCCCATTGGTCAATGCTCAATGGTTCCGTAGCCGGAGTAGCCCCGAAAGGCACTGTGACTTGCGACGGTTTAAGGTCTTTGGATTGTTTGGTCATACTTGCATCTACCTTGCTGCCGCCCTTGGCTCCACCGCGTTTTGCTGCACGGCTTCACGGCTACTATGGCGGCTCTGACTGCTGTTCCTGGTGCTTATCTTCTCGCTACATTGACGATCAGTCTTTTCGATACCAAGCTGCCTGTTCGTCGCACAGCTTGACCTGGAGTTGGTCGCCCAGTATCTCCGGCTGGGATTGATCACGAGAATCGACCCTGGCCAAGAACAGCTCTCCCTTCTTATCGCGTTTAACCTTCCTTCCATTCCGCACTCAACCACCGCATTGCCATTTCCAAACTTCAGCATCAGCGCGTTACTGCACCCAAAGTTCGTTCGCTGTGTCTATCCTGCGGAAAAGTCGATACAAAGGACTACAGGACGGTTCGTCGCACAGCGAAGGGTTCGGACTTTGCCAGCTTCCTCCCCGACAGGCTTGGCCGAATCAGTTTCACTTTCGTTACGGACTGGAATTTCTCCTCAGGTTGCTCCTCACCCTCCCTCGCGGGAACGCAATTACCACTTTCGAATACAGGGCGGTAACGTTACCCTGGTCAGGACTTTCACCCGACTGATTAAACGCCTTCAAAGGCGCACTAGCTTTTCACTCCGTGAAAAGGCGGACGCACCGAAGGACTATGCATCAGCGAACCTTTCGGATGTGTGTTTCACCAAATCAGGAATTGGTCATATTCCAACGACCATCCCGTAAACGGTTACCTTAATTTTCTGAAACAGTTGCGAGTTGCCCGAAACGATGAAACTTTGGACAAGATTAGTTGCGTTGTTACTGCTGGCCACACTACCCAAATTCATCTTTGGCCAAGAGTCGGTAGAGCAAAAGTGGCCGCAGTTTGAGGTGCCCGGTGCCGAAAGGGAGATGGGCCTGCTCAATCGGTTACACGAAGCCCATCACGAGCGAGCGTTTTCGAATTGCACGTTGTGGGATCGCTGGTTGCCGCACGCAACGTTGTGGGCCAGCGAAACGAAACGCCAGAACGTTCGGCATTCGCTCCTTCATCGCCGTATCGACGACGAAGGCTACGTTGCCATGCAGCAACATCGCGGGATGGCCCACAGTGACGGGTGGCCCTTTCCGGCTTGGCAACAAAGTACGGGACATGGATTTCACTTCTCGATTGATCGTGAAGTCTGGGCCGTTCAGAATTTTGGTTTGAAGCCATTAGCGACTTGGGACGACTGGGGCATCGCAGGAGCTGATGTTTTAGGAATCGAGCCCCAACGCGGTTTGCAGTTGAAGGGGACCGCCGAGCAAATCCAAATCACGACTCCCTCGTTTCGTTGCGGGACGATTGTGGCCCCATTTGTGCGAATCGAATGGGCGTTGACGGGTCATCGTCCCGAAACGGAGTACCGCTTGGAGTGGTTATTCGAAGGAGAAAACGAGTGGCCGAGCGAACGTTTTTTCACCGGACGGATAAATGCACAAGACGCAGAAATGCATTACGTGAATCTGCCGCTTTACCGCCAGCCAGGTTACGGTGGCCTCGTGACGAATTACCGCCTGACTTTTTTTAACGCGGCGGGGATTCAGGTGGACTTCAAGTCCCTCATCACGGCCATCGACACCCGCCATCCGATCACGAATTCGAATTATCTGCGGGGATGTGCTGACTATTTTTGCTGGACGGGAGATGTCGAGTTTTTGCAGGAGAATATTGAGCGGCTGCGGCTGGCAATGCGGTTTGCCTTGGCAGAGTTTCGCGTTCGCGAGGGGCGGCACGTGTTTGTGCCGTGGGTCGGGCACAATGGCCGCAGCGGAATCGAGATCGACCAAGACGGAAACAAGACGCTCAAACCTGGCTGGGGAGTGGGCAACAACTATTGGGACTTGTTGCCGTTTGGCGGCCACGATGGTTTGGCAACGATCTATCTCTACGATGCATTGTTGCGGATGGCCGAATTGGAAGATGCGATTGAAACGCATTCCGAATGGCAAGTCCCAGTTGTCGAGGGGCTCGAGTCAGCGGGGGCCTTGCGAGATTTGGCGGAAAGGGTTCGAGCCGATTTTCAGGAGCGTTTTTGGAATCAGGAAACCGAACGGTTTGTCGGTTGGTTGGACGTGGAAGGCAGGGCCTATGATTACGGACTGACGTTCGTCAATCTGGAAGCGATCGCCTACGGTCTCGCGTCGGATGAACAAGCAACAAAGATTTTCGCGTGGCTTGATGGGGAGCGGATCGTCGAAGGTGACACGTCCGTGGGGGCCGACATCTACCACTGGCGGTTTGCCCCGCGAGCGACGACCCGCCGCAACGTGGAGTCTTATGTCTGGGCCTGGAGCGCGCCTGAGTCGATCGCCTGGGGCGGTCAAGTCCAAGACGGTGGCGCGGTGTTGGGGTTTTCGTACCACGATCTCATGGCGCGAATTAAGGTGCTGGGGGCCGATAACGCTTGGGCTCGCCTGAAAGAAATTCTCGATTGGTACGAAGAGGTCGAAGCGGCGGGAGGCTATCGGGCCTACTACGCCCAGGCGAACCGAGGCACTTTGCAAGGAGGCGGCACCGCAGGAGGCTTGGGGCTCGATCAAGAGTTTTTAGAAAGTATCTTGGTGCCGCAAATCATGCTGTACGGTTTCCTCGGTTTCGAACCAACTCCCGACGGTTATCGCTTGAGCCCGCAACTTCCCAGCGACTGGAAATCATTGACCGTTCGCAACGTTCAACACCAAAACGAGACGCTGCATATTACGGCATACGCCGATGGTCGCGTGGAAATCGAAGAGGTTGGAAACATGCAAGAAGCTGTGAAACAGATCTGGATTCTCGTCGGTCCCAGCGAGCATCCGCCCGGCACGCACGAAGTCGCGGCCACCGCTCGGTTACTGAAGTATCTTTTAGAAAATCAATCGGCTGCAAACGTCCAAGTGTCCATCATCGACACGATTGATGATGCGCTTGTGGAGCAGTCTGAAGTCGCCACGATCGTTTGTTTGGGTGACTTTTTTCCGCCAACACGAATGGAAGATGGCACCGAAGTGCAGGCTCGATTGCAGCGGTTGATGGATCGCGGTTGCGGCATGTTGTGCTTGCACTTCGCTACGGGAGTCGCGCAAAAGGATGTCGCCGCAGACGGTCATCATCCGCTTCTTGATTGGATCGGTGGTTATTTCGCCACGGCCTGTGAGCACCACCATTCGGTTGCCAAAATCATGCAGGCCACCATCGAACCCGTCGAGTATGAGCATCCGGTGTTGAGGGGCTGGCGAACGTTCGAGTTTTACGACGAACCGTATTACAACAACTACTTCGGCCCGCGAGGCCCCGGCCCAGATTTGCAAATTTTCGCTACATCCCAAATTCCTCCAGAGAATCCGCAGCGTGAAATTGTCGCCTGGGGCATCGAGCGGGAAGATGGAGGGCGTGGTTCGGGGATCGTCATGCCCCACTTTTTCCGCAGTTGGCGTCACGACGACTTCCGCACCCTCGTCCTCAACGCCACACTCTGGACTGCCCGCTGCGAAATCCCTCATAATGGTGTCGATTCGCTGCTCCCCGACCTAAAGACTTTCGATCCAGAGGGGGTCGATTAGCGAAACTCCATTCCTCTGAGAAATCGTGTTGTGGCAGACATCTCAGAAACCAAGCCTTGTCAAGGCACTACGATTTTCAGTGGCTACCGGATCGACTCAAAGTGAACATGGTGAACGTTCGGAAAAGGCGATCTTACTTACAATTTGATCGGTTTATCCGACCACAATGACATGGGTTGGCAGGGTGAGCGCACTATTTTTCCATGGAAATACCGAGAACTTTGAAGAGGTAGTGTTCATCCCAAGCACATCTTAGTCTTCGAGTTCGTACACTTTCCTTGTCGCCTTTATAGTTTTTCAGAAGAGTCAAAGCCATACGCCGCATTGAAGAGGAGTTGATAGCGCCTGTTCCGTTGATTCGACATTGGTCTTCATTGAAAATCACATCCAGACGCCAGTGTAGCGAGTTTTCAATACTCCAGTGGGCTCGGCAGCCTTTGGCGAATTTGTCGATGTCCATGGAAAAGCTCAGCAAATAGTATCGTACTTCGTAGGATTCTTTTCCATCACGAGTCACATTGTTGACCGCCACGCCAATGGTCTTCAAGCCTGGCCACTGATGCTTTTGCTGCAATTCCTTCGAAACTGGGAACTGGTACCAGGTTCGATGCTCGACTCGCCCATGACCGGTCTCTGTTTTTTCGAGGCATTGAACACCTTCCATCGTGCCGAGAATCTCTTCTGCCAAGTCGCTAACGTCGGCTTCTAAAGTCCCCTGATTCCCTTTGAGTCCCAAAATATAGTCGCCCCCCTCTGAAACAATCTGGGATGCGATTTCTCGCTGACAACCCATCGCGTCAATCGTCACAATGGCCCCTTCCAATTCGAGCAATGACAACAACTTCGGAATCGCCGTGATCTCATTACTCTTCTCGTCGACTGCTTCTTGCCCAAGCACCATTTGATTCTCCGCTGCCCAGGCGGTGACCATGTGTAGGGCTTTGACCCCGTTTTTGTGGTCGTGCGAACGACGTGCTGTTTTACCATCAATGTTGATGATCGAATGTTCAGTTTCTGGTGCAATTGCCCGCACCCAAGACAAAAAGCAAGCGGTCAATTGTTCGGGCTTGATCGCTGAAAATACGCGGCGAAACGTGTCGTCAGAAGGGACTCCACTCTTCAGCTTGAGAAACTTCTTGAATAAGTGCTTACGGGCTACACCATAGTTATGCATGTCTTTCCAGCCTTCGGCTCCCGATAGCATCGCACAAACACCCAAGACCAAAATATCTATCAAAAGATGACGGCGATTGGATGTTTCGATTCGAGGATCAGTGATCGATTCAAAGTGACGAGCAATCTCAAGTTTCGGCATAATGGCATCTCCAAATAGGAAACAAATACCATTTTTTCGACTTGCCTGAATACCCCAGTTTCGCTAAATAGTGCGCTCACTCTGCATGGGTTGGCGAAGTGTTGACGGAGACGGATAGCTCCCTGCAATCGACCATCCAGACGACTTACCTATCCTGCAGAAAATGTTCGAGTCGTTTCCTCGCCTTTTCGGCTTTCATATTTCCGGGGCTGAGTAGCCGAGTTCGATTCCACCTTTTAAGCGAAGGCCGAATATTGGCATCTTATTGGAAGCCTTCGCTTCCGTTATAGTGCCGTTAAACTTCCGTTATTTCAAGAGTGAACTTGTGAAAATCTTCTAGCCCGTGGCCAACGACTCAACCCTTCGAACACCGGCCACCACAACCGCAACTGCCAAAGCCCAGCTTACGATGGTCGAACATGCTCTCTGTCCGCTCGATAGCCGTCAGTCACTCAAAAGGGGATTCATTCACGAAACCACCTTCGCTTATACCGACCCGAACCGGAACCGCAAAAAGGGGAAAGTGCAAATCGGCTCCGTCCACGGCCTCAGCCCGACCGATGAACTCTATTTATGGGGGATTCTCGGATTAGCACTGGCAGGCCGAGAACCAAGCAACGACTTTTACGCCACGCCGTACTGGATACTTCGCCAACTTGGTCGCATTACGCCAACGAAGAAGGGGAGTCGAGAGTTTCAGCTCTTTCGCGACAGCCTGCAACGATTGGCCGGAGTCCGCTACCACAGCACCGCCTTTTACGATCCGTTAAGAGGGGAGCACCGCGAAGTCAGCTTTGGATTGCTCAACTACAGCTTACCGCTGGACGACAAATCAGCCCGAGCTTGGCGGTTTGCCTTCGATCCGATCTTCTGGGAACTGGTCTCCGCCAACCGGAGTTCATTAAAATTCGACATGCAACTTTATTCGCAATTGTCACCCGCAGCACGCCGAATGTACCTGTTCCTCAAAAAGCAGTTTTGGAGAAATACGGTAACGGGATCGCTCAACATGACCGAGACCGCCGTCAACGTGCTCGGATTCCAAGCCAGCAGCAAAGCCCCCGAACTCCGTCGCAAACTGGAGTCGGTCATCCGGGAACTGATCGACTGTGAAATCGTCACGTTGGGACTGGCTCAAGAATCGATCAAAGATTGCTTTAAGAAAGAAGGAGTGGGGGAGTATCGCTTCATCCTGCACCGAGGAGCCGCCGCAGATCGAGCAGGGGAATTAGGAACGACGAAACCCGAAGATTCGCCCTTCTTTGATCCATTAACAGTCATCGGCTTCGACCGCCGAGCCATCGTCCGATTACTAGCCGCACACAAACCGAGTTTACTTGCCCAATGGATCGACATCACCCAAGCGGCAATGGAAAGGGGAGTCATCGACATGAGTCCGCCCGCTTATTTCATGTACTATGTTGACCGCAAAGCGACTCCACCCGATTGGTGGCACGAGCTTCGACGGAAGGAGCGTCAACAGGAGGCAGAACAACAACGAGCCAACCGACAATTCGAGCACAAGTTTTCAGAGGAAATGGGATTTGATGAGTACCTCAAAACCGAAGCCCGCGACGCATTTGAAAACGTCATGCAATCGGTCATTCAAGACTTTATGAAGACCGGCAAGCAACGACAAGAAGTCGAACAAATTGCCCGCGAGCACACTTTGCGGCACTTCCGTAATAAGTACCGCAAAGAGAAACAGCCCTCGTTTGAACAACTATGATTCATCGATTCAGCCATCCATTTCGGCCATTGAACAATCATCAAAAACAGACTGTTTTTTCGTACCGTTCATTGGTGGACTTTGCGACATGTTTCAAGACTCTCATCAGTGGACTTTGCGACATGCTTTCAGCAAGAGCTGGTGGACTATGCGCCATGTTTTGGAAACGATTGACTTGCAAAAAATCACAACATCAAGCCAATCTGTTTGATTTTCACGGCAACGCCAAAGTAATGTTTACAAATCATATTGAAACAAAAGACGGGCAAAGCCCGTATTGTTTGAAAGAAAGTTTTACTCGATTCATTCCAAGCGAACTTTTTCGTCGTAAACCTGGATTCATTCACCACAAAAAAAGACCGGAGGTCGGAGGTTCAGAAAAGTTCTCGATCAACTTAAAGTCCAATCCTGATTTTGTTTTAATGCTCGTTATTGACAGTTTGTCAACTTGACGCGAAATCAATAAAAAATCGGCGACTTGACAAATTTGCATTTTGCCAGCCTTGTCGCACTTGGCCACATTCGCCCAGCTTCCAATTCACTTCGCACTTCAAACTTTTCACTTCACCCTTCATCGACCCCCAAACGGATCGGTCAACGGGTCACTCCACGGGTCGGCGGAACCGAACCCGCTTTCGGCTTAGCGAAGCCGCCTGGTTCACCTTTAGTAGGGCGGGGTGTCGACGGGACTATCGCCCGCGACCGGCGGCGGAGCGACTGCGCAGGAAGCTTGCGACCCCGCCGCCGGTCGCGGCCTTCGCTCCCCTTCGGTCGCTCCGCCCTCGACACCCCGCCGCACCCCACTTCGCCATTCGCCATCGCCACCCAACGCCCCAACCTCATTAACACAGCCAGCGGACACGCATCGGAGGGTCGGATTCAAGCTTGTTGGATATTCAACTCAGTCAGATCCAATAAGCAAAACAAGGTGGTGGCAATAGAAATCCTCTGTCTTTCTATCAGCAATCTCAGTGCGGCGATGTTTGGTGATCTGATGAGCACGATTCGGGAGTTTAGGGTGACCGTACGGACGTTTTCGAATTCGTTTGGCAATATTCCTCAATGTTTCTTCTGGGCAACCTTCGATTAAGTAAGCCAACAACGCTGCCTCGCGGCTGAAAGTAGCGTATCGCCCAGTTAAAAAGTTAGTCATTTCTCCCGTGTAAGCCTCCACATCCATTGGTGAATTTAAGACCTTGCCTTCAATCGGCCAAACGCAATTAGGATTAGCGTACCAAACGAAACCGACATCTGGACACGGCGATCGAGCATTCCTAGTTTTTCGATGAAATTGCTCAGGTGGTTGATGAACAACTGCGAACGGAGCATCGCCGGATTTCAGTTCTTGAATTCGCAAGCAGACAAGATTATTTAGTGATTCCTCTTTGGCCTCATCATTTGCCTCCACCGACATCAACTTCAAGTCGTTTTCTCTGATGCGATCACAGGCTCGCCAAATCAAATCCACCAGCAAGAAGGAGTGGTCTTCGCACCAGCGTCGTGCGATGGCTTCAAATAGCGGAGTCTTCGGCCAACGCCGAAGCTGAAAACCTCGGCGGTTCATTCGTCTACTCCGTCAATGTCTGGCGCGTTATCAAGTTGCCAAGATTGGACGTCAATCGCAACTTCGTCGCCGTCACGCAAGCCTGCCGAGCGTGTCCAGTAACGCACACGATCCGGCTTGACGATATAGATGACGGCCGTTTCTTTTCCGTCGATTTCGTGCTTACTATACACACGGGCCACGCGTTGAAAAAAGATCCCGCCTGAGTCATGGCTGTTTGTCTTCAGATATTCGTTATTCAGTTGTGTGAGTCGAAAACAAAGTTCATCCGAGTCGATCTGCTCAACCTGAATCTCTGGATCGTCTTGATGGTCAAGATAAAACGCGATCAACCGGACAGGCAACAGCGGCGTTTCTTTTTGCTCTTGAAAGATCTTCACAGTGATTTGGACATCTTCACCAAATCCAGCTTTCAGGACTCGACAGAAGTATTCGCAGTATTGCGTGAGTTCAGGTTCTAATTTTCCCCCCTTACGTACATTCATTTCGACCCGTTGCGTCAATTGTCGACCAGCTGAACATTCGTTCCCCTGAAAGTCCGGTAAAGTGAACCGAAACAAGTCGGCAATCATCGCCATTTCAGCATCTTTCAAACCGAATGCAACGGCAACTCGCTGATCCAACTCTTCGTAATTAGTTATGTTCATCAATCCACTTCTATCGGGCGGAAGTGGGATTTTGAAGAAATCTTTTTTGTTTGGTTCAGGAATCCAGGAAGCGAGGCGTCCGCTGGAAAGCAACAAAAAGTAAACCGCAATAGCACTATTGATCGTGGCCCAAATTGTCTGCGCCAATTCCGTATCATCATTTTTGACATGGATGCTGAAGTAGCTTCGCGTGCAAAGCACGGCTCCAATTGATGGCGACGAATCTACAATCGCACACTTAAAACGAGCAGTACCTTTTTGCCAGCTTTGCTTGACGATCAGTTGGGGTAACGCAAAAGCGGACATGTCTGTTGAGTCAGATTCATGCGTGAATGCATCTTTGTTGATCGGCAATTCTGATGCATCTAAATATCGAAAACAATCGTCCAGAATGTCATCATTTTCGATTATCGGCATGTCAAGCAATTCCGTTTGTCGAATCTGTTTCGTTTTTCCCCGGCTGACGCCCCTTCGGGATACAATCACCCCCTGATTTTCAAGCGATTCCAAATCCTGTAAAAGCGAAAGACGTTGCATCAAATAGAAATCGCGTCTTCCACCCCAAGCAAAAGAAGTCCACGCTTGAGGATGGAGTGATTCCTCACGTGTTAAGTGTGTGACGTCTTGAGGCTCGACAATTACTGAGTAGTTGCTGTCAGCAATTTCAGATTCTGTATCTGAGATAGTGTTTTTTGGACAGACATATACAATGCGTGAATCATCGGGAGGGGAAACAACAAATGAAACAATACATGGCGGCGACATAGACTTTCGAGTTCGACGCGCAAATCCGAAAAGGTGAAATCTGAGCGGCGAGAGATTTGTTATTTCTTCAACCGAATACGTTTTGAGAAATTGGTTTCGAATCGCCAAAGATGTGCCGGTTGAGTTAAACAGAAACGCACTGGCCGACTGAATCATTGAGACGTGGGCGTGGGGTTTTGCCATCAAAGCCGACTTTGCCAAAAAAAGAGTTCCTATGTCATGGTTTGCAATCGGCCACCGATGTTCCTTTCTTTGTGACCATGTTTTTGCGTGACGAGTCACCGTGTCTTTGCCCCATGGTGCGTTTCCAATAACTAGATCGTAGGAACCCGCATCGGACCGGGTATCAAATCCATCGACGCCTTCCGCGAAAAAATCGCTGGCAATCAATCGCTCTCCCCGCATTCGTGGGAACTTGGTGTTGCGTAGATAATTCTTGGGATCAATCTCATCGCACATTGTTAGGTAAAGACTGAACGACGCGACGCGAACTGCATGTTCGTCGATATCGACACCAAACAGATTACGCTCCAATAACCGGCGCAAGACAGGCGGTGGCGGTTGTTCTTGTCCGTGTGCATTCTTCCAGCGTTGAATCAATCTTTGGTATGCCTTAACCAAAAAAATCCCGCTTCCGCAAGCGGGGTCGAGTACTTTCAAATCCCAGTTATCACCATCCCACGGCAATACTCCGTCGAGCATATAGTCAACCAGAAATCCGGGTGTGTAATGGGCACCTTTTTCAGTTACAAACTCCTCATAGATACTACTAATCAACTCAAGGGGAATGACATCAAAAGCGTACTGACGCCATAGAAATCGCTGACGGCTTTTTAGTTTAAGGGTTCCACTTACAAATTCCGCCAGCGTCTGTAAATGCACCTCGCTGACGACCTTACGTTCGGCTCGCCACTCTGCTTCGCGAGCAGTTTTCGTTGACCCTTTGCCCGGAAACAAGTCGCCATTGAACTTAGAGTTTAGCCAACGAAAAAAACGGTACGCTTCCTCATAGTCTGCAAGAATTGAACTGAGACCGCCATGAACTTGTTTTAGCACTCCCTCATTGTTTAGTCGCTTCAACAAGCCGGGGTTAATCGCCGAATTACCTTCCGAATCCTTTCGATCGAACAGGAATTGGGCGAAGATGATGCGAGCTAGTAGGTCATGGATTGTGTCGTCTGGCAAATCCTGTTTGGAAAGCTCCTTGCGAACTGCCGTCAACTCATCCAACAATACTCGATCCGCACGACCGTCGCGCTTGAATCTTTCGGGAAACTGGCGATAGAAATCACCGCTGGCAAGTCGAACCCAATTCAATGCGTGGGCTGCAAGTTCAGACGCAGAAGCTGGGTCGTCGAGATCCAT
The DNA here is from genome assembly GCA_019636375.1 of Pirellulaceae bacterium. GTDB lineage: Bacteria > Planctomycetota > Planctomycetia > Pirellulales > Pirellulaceae > BJ22. The sequence goes on from JAHBXS010000003.1 coordinate 123,723, forward strand.
GCTCGCTTCCCGAATCATTGCCGGTAGTTCTTGGGACATCGACGACGGAACCTCGCAACATGTCCAAGTGCGAATCAAGTTCGGCTCGACCGTGATGAGCAATGGCGCTCGCGCAAAGTTCCATGCTAACCGATGAGCTTGGGCCAACAACGTATGGTTGACAACTTGACGAAAGTTGCAAACCACCGCGATCGGCGAAGCGGTCACGCTGGCATTGGGACTCTTGGTCAATAATCCGACCGTGACAACTGGGTGGTCGTTCAGTTGCCGGTTCAATTCACGCTCGATTTTTTCCTTGACAACTCTGACCAACACGCGAGCCCCAGCGCCTTGGGGAGACATAATCTCCTCAGGCTTTGGCCAATGCATCGTTTTGGTCAGGACTTCTAGACTCATAGTTATCAGCAGACATAAAGGAAAATCACCTAGCTCATGATTTTAGCTAATTTTCTTTGACTTTTCAGCTACCGGACACCTCGGCACACTCAAAGACCATTTGTATACAACTTTGTGACACGTTAGGTCAATCCCAGTCGAAAATCTTAAGGACTTCCAAAAATTCGATCGAGTGATACTTTTGCAATATTGATCAACAAGCTACTTCGGCAACATCGCTACCGTTTGAGGAAATTGACGTGTTCCCAATCTTGAATATCTTCGGGTTGTCTTGCTTCGGCAGTTTTTTGACTTACCAAACCTGAGACCATTTCCCGTTTTGAAAGTTCCCACAACAATTCCTTGAACCCCGCTTCACCCTCTGGATCATTGTCGGGGAAGAGCAGGACTCGATTGTTGGCGACTTGTTTGGCGAAGCGGACGATGGCGTCGATTTGGGTTTCGGTCGCTCGGTTGCTGCAAAGGCCGACGGCACAGATGCCCAGTTCGTCCAAGCGAATCACGTCGTTCATTCCCTCGACCACAACCAAGCCGTTTTGCTTGAGTGATTCCTGAAGTTGAGGTTCTTCTAATCGAGAGACCATCGCACCGAATAACTCGATGCCGCGATGATAGCCAGCAACATATCGATGCTTGTTCGGTTTCTTGCCCTCTGGTTTTCCATCCTTGATCCACTGATCCCATTTCTTTTCAAAGGTCAGGTCACGACCGGAGTAGGAAACAATGTCACCACGAACATTTCGATGAGTGGTGTAGGGTGCGTGAAGGCGGCGCGGGTGGTGCGTTACGCAAGTCGAGCTGATGAACCATTGAATCTCTGTGAACTGAACAATCAAAACTGCCGCCGAAACGCACCAACTCAGCTACCACCTATCAACAAGACAGTTTCTTGATCGATTACATTACTTTGGGTAAAATCTTAAGGTCAGGAGATTTCTACTTTTACTAAAAGCGAGGAAACAATGTCAACTGATTTATCACCCGAAAACGAACTATTTCTTTCGAGACTTGTCGAGACGGGAACCTTTGCAAGTCGGCGACAAGCACTTGACGAAAGTGTCGCTCTTCTTCGCAAAAGAAATGAGTTGGTGGAGCGTATTGCTGAAGGACGCCGCCAGTTGGATGCAGGAGAATTTGTAGAGTTTGACGATGCTTCTCTTGAAGAGTATTTTGGCCGGTTGAAACAACGGGCAAATGGGAACATTACGCCGTGACAAAGATTTATCGGCTTACCAATATTGCACGGGATGATTTGGATTCGATTGCAACGGAAATTGGTGCCTCTAGCCCAACCGCTTCCGAGGCTATTCTCGACCGATTATTCGATACGTTTCAGCTCCTAGCCGAGCACCCAGAAATAGGAACCCTTCGAAACGACTTGGGAACCGACGTACGAGTTTTCTCTCCCCAGAAGCCGGCACGAAACTATCTTGTTTTTTACTTTCCTATTCCCAAAGGGGTCGCAATTATTGGTATTGTGCATGGAGCGAGGGACTGGATTTCGCTGTTTCCGTCCGAAGATCGAATCGATAAAGAGCAATCGTAAAAGTGTCCCATGAATGTCTCGGTTGATCAGTGCCCACCGCAGCTTGTTCATGTCGGCTGTCCACTCTGACAATTTTGACTCGTCCGGCTGTTCCAATAACAGACGCGTAAACAGAGCAGTTATCTGCTCGATGTCGAGCCCAGAATCGAAGCGTAGATATCCGCCGGGTGAACCGGCGGAATTAGAGTCAAGGCAAAATCTAGTGTAGCGAGAAGCGTAAATATCACCTGGACAAGCCAGGTGCATTACGCCAGGCAAACTCTCTCCCCATAGCCATCGGTATCTACATATCTATACGCTCCTTCACGGAGTGAACGCCCACGTGGCTTTTCACTCCGTGAAATGGCCCATAGCGACTAAATTCACACAAATCACACTTCGCAGCTTCGGACGTCGAGGGCGACGAAATTTAGGAGGTCGCGGTCGGACATTTCGGTTAGCATTCGTTCGCCTTCATGGCTCTTGCCCAATATCTCGTCCGCCAACTCTTGCTTGGATCGAATCAATTCGTCGATACGCTCCTCCAGCGTTCCGCGACAGACAAATTTATGGACCAGTACGTTCCGTTTTTGGCCTATGCGGAATGCACGGTCGGTCGCTTGATTTTCGACTGCCGGATTCCACCAACGATCAAAGTGGATCACGTGCGAGGCAGCGGTCAGGTTCAGCCCGGTGCCCCCCGCTTTGAGAGAGATAACAAAGTAGGGAACTGATTCGTCCTCCTGGAACCGCTTGACCAAATCCTTGCGTTTGCCCACGGCGGTGCCGCCATGCAGAACAAGTCCGCTGCGTCCGAAAACCGCGGCGAGGTGATCCGCCAGCGGTTGGCAGATCGATTGGAACTGAGTGAACACCAGTGCCTTTTCCTGCCGATCGCGAATGGGTTCGCAAATCTCGGACAGTTGCAGAAATTTTCCGCTCTCCTGAGCCGGGAACTCGGTTGTGTCGAGCAGTTGCGATGGGTGATTACAAATTTGTTTCAGCCGCATCATGGTGGACAACACAATCCCGCGTCGCCGAATGGTGTTTCCTTTCTCTCCGTGTTCGAGTTGCTTAAGTTCCTCAGACAATTCCTTGACCGCTTTTTGATAGAGGGCCGCTTGCCGCTTGGACAATCCGCACTCGACTCGCATTTCGGTCTTGTCGGGCAAGTCCGGAACAATCGTCGGATCGGTTTTCATGCGGCGCAGAATGTACGGCTGAACGAGCCGCCGCAGCGAACCATACGCCTTGGCGTCAGGTTGTTTGCCGAGCCGTTTGATGAACTCTTTGAACTGTTTGGCCGAGCCGAGCAGGCCCGGCGAGCAGAAATCGAACAGTGACCAGAGATCGCCAAGTTGATTTTCGACCGGTGTCCCAGTAAGCACAATGCGGCAGTTCGCGCGAAGTTTTTTCACCGAGCGACTCTGGGCCGATGTGGCGTTCTTGATCGCTTGCGCTTCGTCCAGTACCACGAGGTCCCAATCGACAGTGGTCATCCACTCTGCGGCGCGGGCCATCGTGTAAGAAGTGACAACGGCGTCGATCCCTGCGAGGGCCTGCTGAGGGTTAGCCGCGATCCGGTCGAGCGTTTGGTTGTCGCATTCCGAGCGATGCGCGAACAAGATTTTCAATTGCGGGGCGAAACGGGCGAATTCGGCTTTCCAGTTGCCGATCAACGACGCCGGAACGACTAGCAAGTGCGGTGAAACCGTTTGCCGTTTTTTATCGAAGCCGAGTTTAGGTGCATCGTTTTTTCGGCGGAGTAGCAGGTCGATGATCTGCACCGTCTTGCCAAGCCCCATGTCATCGGCCAGACAGGCTCCTAATTTCAACTGAGTCATAAACCACAGCCAACGCACGCCATCCGCTTGATAGGGTCGCAGTTGAGCTTGTAGGCCGTCTCCGGGTTGGCAGTCGACTTGGCCCGCCGGATCGCGTAACGTGGCCAGCGTTTCGGTCAGCCAGGTGCCACTTGAGACGTGTGCCCATTCAGCGGTGGTCGCATCGTCTGGGGATGAGCCGCCGATGTCCGCACCGGCCAGCAACCGCATGCCGCGCAAAAAATCGATGCCATCGGCGTGTTCTTGTTCGAGCTGTTTCCAGTGTTCCAGTGCCTGGCTGAGGCGTTGCCGATCGACTTCGACCCATTTGCCTCGCAGCAGCATGAGTCCACCGTCGGCAGCGAGTAGCTGTTTTTGTTCGGCAGCCGTGAGCGGCTCACCATCGAGCGCGACGGACATGGAAAAATCGAGTAGTGCGTTGGCTCCCATCTGAGGCGGCTCGCGATCACCCAGTCGAATTTGAACGGTGGGCCGTGAGGAGTGCCGGGCTCGCCACCAATTGGGCACGCGAACGACCAATCCGCTTTGCTCAATTTGCGGGACGGCGTGCAGAAACTGATACGCTTCGTCGATGTTCAGTGCCTGGGGTTGAAACAGGGCACGCGAGTCGAGCCATTTACGAATCAGCGGAGCTTGTTCGGCCGCCAAGCGAACCGGTTTGAGCAACTCGGTCAATTTATCTTGGTCACGTTGGGCGGCGTATTCGCGTAGGGCGTCGGCGAGTGGCAAGTGTTTGACCGCCCCCTTGCCGCTCAGCTTGTGCGTGTAAGTTGCTAAAAAGGCAAACGGTCGAGCGGGGTCCTTTTTGTTTTCTGCCAAGTGAAACGTGACACGCCCCAGCAATTGCCAACGCGGGTTGATACTTTGCAACAAGCCGACCATACCGTTTGGGTGGGAGATTGCTTGTTGGCGGACAAACTCGGCCAATTCGCGCCAAAGATTGCGCAGCAATTGAGGTGCCATATATTCGAGTCCCCGCATTGGCGGTGCTTCGGAAACGGTGACAGCCAGTGCCAGATCATCGGGTGGTGGCACCAGGGATTCGATGGGAGTTCGAGCCGTTTTGTTGGAAAACTGCTGGCGACTCGGTTCATCGAGATGGCAAAGCGACTGCAGCAGATCGCTGGCCCAGCGTTTCCAAAAGGCAAATTCTGCTGGGGTTTCCGCTGGCAACGCGAGTTTTGCCAAATAAAACAGCCCGCCAGCGGTCGATTGCGCGAATTCTACACGTAGCTGCTGCTGCAAACCCTGGGCGACATTCTCCGTGAGATTTCCATCTGGGGCAACCTCTTCCAGCCAAATCCGTCCTTGGGGCGAAATCGCCAATCGAGCAAAACTCATCGAATTCCGAATAAATTTCCTAAAAATGCTGTTGGTGAAAAAACTCGAACATGACTACATTAAATAACAGAATGCGGTTCTCATGATTATCTAAACGGAAACGACACCGGCGACTATTTTAGATTGGTTCGAGGCGCAAAGGGAGGGTAGTGCGATGGGTTATGGTGGATATGGTTACGGATTTCGCTGGGCACCTTACGTTTCGGTGGGTCAAAAGTTGGCAAGGGCCAAGAAACACGCTGCGCAAGTCGCCAAAAAACAAAAACGTGAACCCTCACCGGTCGCGACGAAGAGTCGCAAAATCGCCACGTCGTTTTGGGGTCTCGCTTGGTGCGATAATTTAGAAGAGTACAGTGATTTCTCCAATCGCCTCCCGCGCGGAGCAACCTATGTCCGCAATGGCTCGGTTGTCGATCTGGTGATCAAGCAAGGAGCGGTCCACGCCATCGTGGCTGGTTCTGAACCATACAACGTCAAGATCGAGATCGCCACACTTTCTAAAGCCACTTGGAGCAAGATCAAGAAAGACTGTTCGTCCGAAATTGACTCTTTGCTCGATTTGTTAGGTGGGCGTCTTTCCGATGGCGTCATGCGTCGCTTGACACAGAACAAGGGCGGATGCTTTCCCGCCCCATCAGAGATCGAGATGCGATGCAGTTGTCCCGATTATTCCTACTGCTGCAAACACATCGCCGCCGTCATGTACGGCATCGGCTGTCGGCTGGACACACAACCCGAACTGCTGTTCACGCTGCGAGGCGTCGATCACTTGGAGTTGGTCAGCCAGGCGGTTTCGAAAGAGACCCTGGAGCGCGAACTCGTCACGACGAGTGCCGACGGGTTGGCCGGGCAAGACTTGAGCGAGATGTTTGGAATCGAACTCGACGATTCAGCATCAAAGAAGGCTACCAAATCGAAGCCCAAACCGACGCGACGAAACTCGAAAACAGTTCGCAAGCCTTCTGCCGTTTCGAAACCGCGATCCAAAACAGCGACTCCCGTTATCCGTACGAAAGCCGACGGTCAGGTTCGAAACAAGTCGAATACGACATCGACGAAAAGAAGTCGGTCAACTGTGCCAACGGCAAAGTCCACTGCGTCGAAATCAAAGTCCACTTCGCCAAAGCTGAAGAGCCTAAAATCTGCAGCCCCAAAGACGCAAACAAAAGCATCGAACGTCAAAAAAACGAAGTCGAAAACCACAGACCGCTTAACAACCGCAGTGAATTCCTCAAAAGCGAAACTGCAAGCGGCCTAGTGGTCACAGTGACAGCTAAAATACAGGGGTTGACGTAGCGGAAGTCGTCAAGACTTGCGGCATTTGCGTTAGTTTCGAAACTCTTGACGAGTTCCGCTACCCTAAAATTAAGCCGTGACAAAGCACTAGCCACTCTTGATTTAAAATACTGTTCTGTGTGAACCGACGTGGTCGTCTAGCGTTCGGGGTACAGATAGCCGTCCACCCAGCCGCGCGAGGCGTGGGGTGGGAGGTTGTCGACGGTGTCGTTACCGTCGACCAACTGGAAGGCAATCTCCAACGGAAACTTTCCAGGTGGTGCTTCTAGCGTGTACTGGCCGCTGCCGAAAGCGTCGCCGACTGACAACAAGTCAAACCGTTCCACGCGGCCATTTCTGCCATTTGCGATTCCGTTAAGTTTCGCGGTGTACCCTCGTTTGCCGTCTTTCGATTCCAGGATAACGATCCCGGAAATTTTACCGTCCTTGATTGAAACATCCAGTGTTCGAATTTCTTCAAGAGCCCACGACGTTGGTTGACCTCGGGTGTTGTCAACTAAATGAAACCGAGCGATTCGCCGAATGAGCCGCTCGGGCATCCGGTCGTCTAAAAGTTCCTTTTGCTCGTCGGCAGTGATCCACAAATTGTCGCGCGAGACAGCAGTCTGAAATATTTTTTGCCATTGGTCATCGGTATCAGGATAGCCATTGGGAATTCGAGCACTCGCACGAATGATAGCGGCACCTGTCGGCGGTGGCGTCACGTAGCGGTTGTCGATGGACTCTCGCACCAGCGGTTCAACGGTCGGTGGTTCATACGACGCAAGTGTTTCTTGCATGAATCGCCGAATTCGTTCCGGGCCGCGGTTGTTGTTGTAGAAGAACAGTTTTCCAGCAGGGTCAGCAATGTACAGTCCCTGGGTCGTGTTGTTGAAATCCGCACGAGGTCCTTGGCCAGCGATCTTGCGGTAGAAATCTCCTTCCGTATCCTTTTGCCGACGGGTGTACCACTGGTCGATCGCCACAGGCACAAATTTTTCACGCAGCATTTCGAGAATCTCAGGATCGGCAAACGTCGACTCACGGTCGAGCACACCGTTGTTTCACGTGCAGGCGAGTGGATGGCCATCCATCGCCCAGATAAACAATGGCTTGGATTGTTCGACGGCCATTTTTTGAGCGACTAGCAAATCAACTTGCCAAGGGATCGACCTCCACGGTGCATCTGCAGTTTGACAGATCGTCTCGCATTTCTTCGCAAGTTCTTCAATACCACCCTGCGCGAGCAGTTCGTTCCCCGCAACGAGAACCAGGCCCAATGCCAGAAACAAACTTTGATAACCAATCATTGCAATTTCCCTTCGTATTCGCCTCGCGATTTAATCCTTGTTCAAATATAGCGGCCCGAATCGCCAAATTTCAAGACACCAACGTTACGGCATTCAGACTCTTTTTCGACGCTCGACCGAAGACGGAATGCAAGTCATTTACACCCGGCGGAGTCGGGAGACTCGACCTGTGCGCACCCATTCGGCGACGAAGATGTTTCCGGCAGCGTCAAAACATGCATCGTGAGGATGAACAAAGCGGTCTTGTTGCCATTGCGATGGGTCGTTGCGAATGGTGTTTCCGCCTTCGCCAGTGATTCGCGCGACGTCGTCTCCGAGTACCGCGACGACTTCATCCTGTTTGTTTAAAATCGACAAACGAGCTTTCAATTCGGGGATTAATAGCCAGTCTTGGAACGCGTCGACGTTGGCCGGTAACCCGAACCCAGATTTGGTTTCAATGTGCTCGCCATCGAGAGTCAGGAATTGCAGCGTGTCGTGGGCACGGTCGGTGACCGCTAGACGCAATTGGCCTTCTGAGCGAGAATCAAGCCACAGACCGTGTGGGGTGTTGAATTTGCCTTGACCGTTGCCCGGGCCGCCAAAACAGGATTTCCACTGACCGTCTTTATCGTAGCGATGGATGTAAAAGGAACCGTAGCCGTCGGCCAAGAAAAAATCGCCATCGGGCAAGAAGGCGAAATTTGTGGGCAGGAATCGGTCGCGTCCCCATTGGGCGACTGTCGATTTATCTTCGCCCGCTGCATAGACGCCGGATTCCATGGGAGCGCGGCGATACCAGACGAGATTGCCGTTGAGGTCAAGTTTGGCAATCGCTTTGACTTGTTGATAAGCGGCGACGTAAATGAACTCGGTTCCGTCTTCGTCACGGATTTCGAGTCCATGCCCGCCGCCTTGGAACTCGCTACCAAAGGCTTTAATAAATTTTCCGCTGGGGTCAAATACAAAAATCGACGGGTGATCTTTCCATTGCGGGTTACCCTCGTGAATCACGTAGAGATTCCCCGCTTTATCGACTGCCACATTGTGCGTGGTTTGCCAAGAATACTTGTCCGGCAGTTGCGGCCAATCGTGCTGGATTTCATACGTAAAATCATCGCAACCGACGATCCGCAGTTCTCGTGTTCGGCTAGCTGTTAAAACTGTTGGTGCCGCCACCGTAACAGCAGCCGCCGTTGAAACAGAGGTCAAAAATCGCCGACGAGAAAACTGAGTTGCATTGTTCATTACAAATCCACTAAAGAAAATTTAATTGAGTCACGCTTTAAAAATGGTTCCCTTCGGAAGACAGCGGATATCGATCTGTACGGAACGGGGATGCGGGGAGTCCAAAGGAGTTGAATAGATTGGGAGTGGCAGTGTCGGACCAAGCGAAACGGACCTCGCGAGGATCGGTGATTTCGTCCGACCAGACGACGACCTGATCTCCCTCGATTCGTGCTGAAGCGGCGACAAATTTTTGGTCCGCCCCACAAACTGTGAACCAATTTAACGGTTCGTCGTCTTTAGCGACTAACCCCTCGGCGACAAAATCGAAGTTAATCCGAATTTCGTGACCGGAGATTTCTTTGTTGCGATAGAGCGGACCACTTGGGACGTTTACGGGTTCGGACGTTGTCGGCAGCCCGCGATAGCAATCGGACAAAGCCCAGCCAGCAAGTCGAGCTCCAACGGCTTGTTTGTTACGCGGGTGAATATCATTCAATTCCGTTACATCCGTGGTGACGACGATTCCCAAGTTCGGGGTTGTGCGATAGGTCTCAAGTTGCGTATCCCATAGTTCAGCGAGAGCCTCGACAGCGTTATTGGAATAGCGGAACGGAGCAAGTTGCACAAAGTAAAACGGAAATTCACGGCCGCCAGCCAATTGTTTCCGCCAGTCGCTGATCAGCAACGGAAACAGCGTGCGGTATTGCTCGGCTCGTTTAACATTCGACTCCCCTTGATACCAGATCACCCCTCGAAAGGTGATTCCCCTGAGCGGTGCCACCATGCCGTTGTACAGGTTGGCCGGTCGATGGGGAGCGGCGGCGACTTCGAGCGTTTCCCAGTGATCGAGTAGGGGTTTTAAACCTGGTTCTCCTGCTAAGGCTTCACTTGAAATCCAGGCCTCGCAAGGCGTGCCGCCCCAAGTAGTTTTGACGAGCCCGATTGGAATGTTTAATTCTTGGTTGAGGCGTCTTCCGAAAAAGTAGGCCGTTGCTGAAAAGGTCCTCGCCGTTTCTGGATTGCAAACGTCCCAACCATTGGCCTTAGTCAAATCACCATTCGGATCGAGCAAAGCGCTATGTTGAATATCCAAGAACCTGATATTTGGAAAGTCCTTAGAGCCAGCGATTTCACGTTCGGGAGCCTCTGCTTTTTCGATCGGCCATTCCATATTTGATTGTCCGGAGCAAATCCAGACTTCACCGACCATCACGTTTGAGAATTGTACTCGCGGTTCACCAGTTTCAGCACGAACCTCGATGGTATAGGGTCCACCGGCAACGGGAGTTTCCAAAACGCCCGACCATTTCCCTTGGGCGTCGGCTTCAACAGCCGTTTCCTGATCGTTAAAAGCAATGATCAGCTTGCGTTGGGGTTTCGTTGTTCCCCAAATGCGGACCTTAGCTTGCTGCTGCAACACCATGTGATCGGAAAAAATTCTAGCCACGGTAATATCCGCATTGGCGTATCCAGCGGCAATTGCAACAGCGATTGTCGACAGCACTTGGCAAAATCTCTTTCGGAAGTTCAACATCTTTAAAAAACCTCGAACCACTTTTAAAACAAAGTTAACTTGCTGCGTGACCTAAGTCGCGCCGTCTTTTTCGGAGAATTTCGGCCCCATTCAGATGGTACTCAACGGAATTTAATAGAGGCCTCAACAACGCCGATTTTGCGTAGACACCTTAAATTCAATAGTTGTAGTTTAATTCAGCCGTGTAAATCTAGCCACCATGTAAAAAACCTCGTCAGCCCAATCTGCCTCTGAAAGTCGCCCAGCAATCTGGAAAAAATTACAGAAATACAATAGTCTCTTTCATTTTACTTGTCTAAATTTTCGTACCGGCGGCAAATCCAGCAGGGGAAAATCGCTAGAATAAAAGGTACGTGACCGTAAGTTCGCCTCAAATGCTTGGGTTCCCGCAAATTTGGCAATACCCTCGCCACTTTTTGGTGCCAAAACAAGAACGCTGCCAAAAGCTTGGTCTCGGCAAGTTTAACGATTCAAACATTGAGAGAAGTTCCCGCAATTTGGGTAAAAATAAAGGAGTCGAAGAGGTGATGAGCAGGAACATTTTAAGATTGATTTGCGGCTTAGGCCTCACGCTTTCAAGTTTGTGCTTTGCGACCGCACAAAGCGATTCGTTATCCGATACTCAGGACCAACAAACGAAATCTTCGACCCAAGCGCAAGAACAAGATCAGGCTCCTCAAAAGCCCACCGATCCTTCGGGGTTTGATGGAGACTATGCGTTCCAAATTCTCAAAGCGATCTGCGACTTGGGACCTCGCGTCAGTGCGTCGGAGCCGATGCTCAAACAACAGCAAATGATCCGCGAGCATTTCGAAGGCCTCGGAGCCACGGTGATCAACCAAGATTTCTTAGCAGCTCATCCACTCGACAACAAACGCCAAGTCCAATTGCGGAACATGATTGTTCGGTTCCATCCGGAGAACAAAAGACGACTCTTGTTGGGTTGCCATTACGACACCCGTCCGTTTCCAGATCGTGACCAACACAATCCACAAGGCCTATTTTTGGGAGCAAATGATGGCGCCAGTGGTGTCGGGTTCTTTTTTGAACTGGGCAAGCATTTAGTGGATTTGAAAGGGAAATACGGAATTGATCTGATTTTTTTCGATGGCGAGGAGTTTGTCTGGCGAACGGGGATCGACCCGATGTTTTTAGGTTCAACGCATTTCGCGACGGAATATGCCAAGAATCGTTGGAATGGCAAGTACGCTTACGGAATTGTTGTCGACATGATTGCCGACAAGGAACTCGAATTGTATTTCGAAGGGAACAGTGTTCAATACGCCCCTAAGCTTGCCCAGAGCATTTGGGGCGTGGCTAAAGAACTCGGGGTCAAAGAATTCATTCCTGAACAAAGGCATCACATTCGAGACGACCATTTACCGCTAAACTCTATCGCGAGAATTCCTACCGTTGACATCATTGACTTTGACTATCCGAATGTAAACGTCGGCAATATCTATTGGCACACAGAAAAAGACCTCCCTGAGAATTGCTCGGCAGAGTCATTGGAGAAAGTTGGGCGAGTGTTACTGGAATGGTTACGTCAGATGCAAAACATGAAATGAGCAACTTGATCATCGGACAAATGTTGATTTCTCGGCAAGGGGTGCTGTTGCTGTTCGGAGTGACCCTGTTCGTCGCTGGCTTGATTTTGATGCATCAACACCGCCGCGAGTGGATTGCGGTGTTGCGCCGCGAACGAAATCTGCGCAATCTGAAATTTGAGTTGAAGAAGTTCCGTCGTCGCGCGTTGGTTGGCTCGCTGTTATCAGTCCTCGGGGCGATGATGGCCGCACTCCACTGGGTTCACGACCCCACAACATTCGTCGTTTTGACGGTTGGCATGTTTCTGTTGCTGATCATCTTGTTGGGTTTGGGCCTTTTAGACTTCATGTCTGTGTGGCTTCACGAATACTCCACTGTGGATGATCGGGCGAAAAAAGACATGATCAATAAGGCCATTGAGCTGCATGAGGCCAGAAAGAAATTTTTAACGGATGGCGAAAGTCAAAGCGACAATGAAAATCCAAATGACTCTTCTTCGACGAGCGAAAAATGAGCCAACCAAATGCCGTTGCAACTAAACCCGCAACTTCAAAAATCATGTTTTTCATTTTCTTGATTGCCTATTTTTTGTGGTTAGGTGTACTGGCATGGATCGCCTTCTCGCACGGCTGAAAGTCCGAAATTGGTGGCCATTCCAATGAGGTGCCGTGACATGGCGCAAGGCAATTAATCGCCCGACGATGCCGCCAGGAAATTCTTGAGACAACGGTCGGCGGCAAAATCAGTCCTCTGCTGCTCCATGAAAAAGTGTGAATTGTAACGGTTCCACGGAATGTTTCGCCGAAATTTGGTCGGGATAAAATTGATTTGCGTTGTCAGCGGCCGCTTTTCGAGTGAGCGTCGCAGCTTGACGATTGAAAGACTATCAGCGAAAAAAACGCGAACACCTCGGATTAGCACGAGAAGCAAGGGACCAGCATGGCGAAACAAAACAAGGGACGACGCTCTGCAACCAACGCTCGTCAAATCTGGCACGGACTAAGCTGGGAACGTTGGTTGACGAATCCCACGGTATGGATTTTAGCGGCAACGGTTGGCCTGATATTTATGGCCCAGCAATACTGGGGTGAAGGAACCACCGGAACTGGAGAAATCGACCCTCAATTTGCATTGACGGTCGATCGTATCGCGATTGCGGCACCGGAGGACTGGATTGGTCATTCTCCCACCGCTTTGTTGCAGGCAGAGTTCCTGGAGCCAGCGAGGTCTTTGCTCGATTCAAAGCTGGTCGGTGACCTTGCCGCCTATTTAAAAACTTGGCCATTTGTGAGGTCGATCGATTCGATTGTCAAGTCGCCGCAAGGAATCAAGGTCGACATTTCCTATCGGCAGCCAATCGCGATCGTTGAGTGGAAAACTTCGGGAGAACGGTTTCGACGATGCGTAGACGACCTCGGCCAAGTAGTGCCGATCGGACTCGAGAAATCTGAGCGAAATTCAAGGCTCTTGCTTATTAACGTCGTTGACCCCGGAGGATCACACCTTCAAGACTGGATGTCTTGGCCCGACACACGAATCGTGGACGCAACGAAAATCGCAGCCATATTACAAAACCATTTTGCCGATCTGGGAATTTATCGCGTCGTGACGTTTCGAAAAAACCAACATGATTTTTCGCAGCCTTTCGAATTGTGGACTGCTCGGGGAGCAAAAATCATTTGGTCGGACGATCCTAATCAAGACTCTACCGAAATGATTGCCTTGCGGTTAGATCTGCTAGCAAAATGGCAGCAAGAAAACGGGAACTTTGACCAACTCGCGGGGCGCAAGAAAATCGACGTTCGCTCAGGTTTGCTGCGGATCACCGATGACTTTGAAAACATCGCTCAGAATCAATTGGGAATTTCCAAGCCGCGATAAGACTCAGAGATACGAACGACTCACTAACTGAACCATGCTCAAGCGACCTGTTGCAAGTCGTCGCGAACGCCAACGCTCAAGGTGCAGTTGCGAGTGAGTGGATATTTTTCCGCGACAGCTTGGACTTCAGCAAGGGTCACTTGGCGATACAGATCGGCTATTTCTGCTGGGGTTTTGTAAACCTGCCCCGCGAGCCATTGGCCACCGAGATTAAACATTCGCGGCTCGGTCCGTTCGCTGGCCAGCAAAATGTGAGCGATAATCTTTTGTTTGGCGAGTGCCAGTTCTTTTTCAGAGATGCCCTCTAGGGCACTCATTTGAACACGGTGCAGGCGTTCTAAGTTTTCTTGTGCCAAATCTGGGTCGCAACAAATGTAGCTCATCACCATCCCCGTCCCCAAAAACTCGCAACTGCCGATACCGGCTGACTCCGCGAGCCCTGAGTCGAGCAACTCCCAAAACAAACGACTTCCGCTGTCGTCTCCAAGAATCGTCGATAGTATCCGCATGGCGAACCGGTCATCGTCGGTGGAGCAGGGCCCTGGTGCAAGTTGCATCAAATATTGTTGCGTCGAATTTTCTTTGACCAGCGATGAGAATCCGAAACGAGGCTTGGCTGGTACGACGACGCGAGTGGCCGAAAGTGTTTCCCACTTCCCGCAGCTTTTCTCGGCGTCAGCGACGAATCGTTCAAAATCTAGTTTGCCGGCCCCGACAATCGCCATATTTCCAGGACAATAACGACCCGCAAAATAATCTCGCATTTGAGCGGACGAAAGGCCGCCGACAGTTTCAGGAGTTCCCAAGACCGAACGCCCCAGAGGATGATCTCCAAAATACTCGGCCATCAGCAGTTCGTGACCGCCATAAGGTGGCTGGTCTTGATACATCATGATCTCTTCGATGATTACTTTTTTCTCAGTCTCGAAATCCGAATCTCGTAACGCCGGACGCATCAAGTCGGCCAGCAATTCCACCACACGGCTTTGAAACTCCGGAAGGACGCTGGCGTGGTAGATCGTGCTCTCTTCCCCCGTCCGCGCATTGCTGCTTCCACCCATCTCATCCAGTTCTAGGTTGACTTGATCCGCCGAACGACGATCAGTGCCTTTGAAAACCATGTGCTCGAGGAAATGGCTGACGCCCCCAATCTCTGGCGATTCGTCGCGCGAACCGGTTCGCACGAAAACCCCGTACGCCGCGAAATGCGCTTCGTCGTTACATTCGGCCAAGATGGTCAAGCCGTTATCAAGTTGCTGTTGTCGGTATTGCACCAGTTATCTCCAATGGCATTTCGCCCAAAGTCACGATATCAAAAGGCCCCAACGGATTCGACGCCAGATAATCATTAATTCCTTGCACCGTCAAACTTTGGATTTGATTTTGAATTTCCTCCATCGAACGAATGCGTCCGAGATGAAACAAGTCTCCGGCCAATGCACTGACTCGCGAGCGGCAACTCTCCTGCTGCATCACCAATCCGCTGCGAAATTGAACCTGCATCCGTTCAAGCTCCGACTGGGTAATCCCCTGCGATAACAGGCCGATTTGTTCCAGCATCACGTCCAACGTTTGTTGCGCGGATTGAGTTGTGGTTGCCGAATATCCAAAAACTGCTCCTCGGTCCAAAATCGCATGACAATGGGCCCCGACCGAATAGCACAACCCGCGTCGCTCACGAACCTCTCGAAATAGACGCGAACTCATCCCATCACTCAACACGCCAATCGCACCCCGAAGGAGGTAATAATTTTCATCGCGGAAGGGAAGCCCTGGCCAAGCCAACGAGATGTAGGTTTGGTTACTCGGGAACTCTAAATGACGATAACCTCGTTCACCACCACGAACGGTTGGCTCGGATGCGTCTTGAGCGGACTTTCTACCGAACAATTCAGCAACCAACTGCCGAATCGTCGGCCAATTAAATTTTCCTGCAACGGCAATCAGCATTCCCTGCGGCTGATAATGCCGCTGATAAAATTCTTTCAATTCCTCAATTCGCATCGCCGAAACGGCTTCAAGCGTCCCATCGGAATTGCGGCCGTAAGGATCTCCGTAAAATCTCAAACGAGACTCCAACGTTGTTTTTCCTGGCAAGTCGTCGTCGAGCGCCTGAATGTCTTGAAGGCAAGCGTTACGGCCATCCTCGAGTTGAGCTTCTGGGAAATGGGGCTCATTAATGACTTCTGCGTAAACCCGCATCGCACTTTCGAGTCCCTCAGCCGGCAAGGCACCACCAAAAAAAGTGTGATAGACGCCGCACGTCGAGTAGTAGTCGCAACCGAGCCCCTCCAACTCCTCGACGAGCCCTCGGTTATCAAATTGACCACCGCCGCGGAACACCATCTCACACGTGAAGTTCGCCATCCCCAGTTGATGCAAGGGATCAAAGCGACAGCCTGCTGGAAAGGCCATCGTAAACGCAGCAGACTGCAACCAGGGCATCTCTTGAGCAACCAGTGTCAATCCATTTTCAAAGGTATGTTGATGCGTCTGAGTTGAATGGGCCATTTAAGTTTAAATCAACCTGGGGTTTCGAAGAATGCTCGATTTGTTGGAACAAGTTCAGGATTGGAATTCGGGGGCGGAAAGCCATCCGGTCCGCAGATTCGGACCGCCTCCTGCCGAGTGTTAAGCCATTGTAAAAGTATCCCGCGTTTATGAAACGGTGACCACCTGGAAAATCACGAAAAAAAGGCAAAATGGGCGGTTTCTGTTGTAAGCATTGCGAACTAACTCATAATTATTTGTAAAAATCGGCATTTTTCAATTTTTGAGAAACTGCTAAATCGTCTCCCGCGAGAGCACTCTCTGAGGCTCTTTTTCGAAAACACGATGAGGCTTGACAAGATGTTCGATTCCATTCGAGGACTGGTTTTGTTGTTGGTTTGGCTGGTTTTAATCCCTGCCGCAACAGGCCAAAACACCGGTAATTTTTCCAATCCGGCACAGCGAATTTCGGATCAGCAACCAGCCTCAACCGCGCGTCCGCTGCATATCGAGCGGATACCAGGGAATATCGCGCGGATCCGTATGAGCGATGAACCATTTCCATCGCACACAAAAAATGACTCAACGTCGGTGAAAAATCCAACACACACGGCTTTGGCGATTCCCCAACAGCCCGCTGATTCTATACAACCATCGAGAATTCCCGCAGGATTTTTGATGGCTGACGAGCCGCAAACAGCACAAGGATCAAACGAGTCGGTGCGGCTGGCCAACTATTTTGACGAACTAGGCTTGGCGACTTTTTTCGAAGACATGGAATCTGAGCAAGACGACATTTTGTTCTTCCCGGAGTCACGTCCGAAATCTGTGGTTACGGATCGATCGGATCGGTTTGAAATGTTGCCGCCTCCGGCATTCGAGCGAGACTTTTCGACGCCGTCCCCGGTCGCTGAGTTTCCAAGATCGCGACCCGCCGAGCAAACTCCTGCTCGACCGGCGTCAACCTCGCGTCCATTGAATCAACCTTCTCGAGAGACTGCCGCTCCACCTCCGCCTGTTTTCAATCACGGAGCTCCTCCTCGGATGCCATCCTTCCAACCCCGAGCCGATGCCGGTGGTCAGCCGCCTTACCAACCCTTCACCAACGAGCAAATGCGGTCGATGCAACCACCGACTTCTTCGTCAGCCAACGCCGGAAGCCGCCGACAAGATACTGCGCCAGCTCCTCATCAGGGCCACGCACCGCATCATCAAATTGGTGACTCCTATTTTGAGCCTTCTTCGGTGATGACTGATCAATCGGGCTATGGCCAAGACAATTTCTGCAACCTAGTTTGCAACGATTTGTTTTATGCGTCTGCGTTTCTGGGCTACAACTCTCTAGATGATTTCCAGTTCTCAACGCTGGGTAATTTGGGAAACATGAATGGAAAAAGTGGTGCTGTGGCCGGAGTCAATTTAGGAATCCATCACGGCCCCAATTTACGGGCAGAATACGAATTGTCCTATCGTACCAACGACTTTGAGACCGTTCAAAACGAGTATGCTCCAATTCCCTGGTATGGGCGCGGACTGACTGGTGAGGTACGGGCCTTCTCGGGTATGAGCAACCTGTACTGGGACATCAACAACTTCAATTTCTTTGGCGTTCGACCCTACGTGGGTGCTGGGATCGGGTTTTCTCGGTTCGATCAAGAAATCCGTTGGAATGGGGTTTCGGCGTTAGACCCCAGTTCGACTTCCGACTCAAACCTAGCCTATCAATTTATCGTAGGCGCCAACGGCAACTTTCACAACAACGTCGATTGGCACATAGAATATCGCTATTTCAACGCTGGTGATTCCCACGTGCAGTTCAATAACAGCCTCACCGGCTCTCCAATTCACGACCGTCTGAGCTACACATCCAACGCCATCGTCGCAGGATTGAAAATCAAGTTTTAAAACAAATTTCTTGCAGGGAAAAATGCCTGTTGAAATTGCGATGCTTATTGATCCGACTTCTTGCGGCGGCCGATGTTTTTTTTGAGTTCGGCAAGTTCATCGGGGGTAAGTTTTTCGATACGGCCCATCAGGTGGCCACCAACTTCACCGTGACGCCAAGTGCCAGCGTATTGACCGTCGTGTACGAGTACTCGAGCGTCAAAAGTGCCGTAACCTGGAATCGTCATGTTGTCCACAGTGATGACCGGCGTCTCGTCCGCCCATTTCACGTCCATCGTCATCGGAACGGTCATGTCGGTGTTTCCATATTTGATACGAGCGGTGATCACCCAGCGGTCGGCCTCCGGCAATTTAACAGCCGAGAGGATAAAGTATTCCTCTTTCCCCAAAGGGGCTTGGTCGCGGCCATGCACTGAAAAATTGCCGATGAATTTGACTTCGTTGAGTGCTTCGGAAAACGCCTTGATTTGCTCGTCGGTCGCGGAGCCGCTAGGGGACGGGCTTGCCACCGCCGCATGAGAAGGTGGTGAGGTGTCGTCTTGAGCCGAGACGTTTCTGCCACAACAAGTTATCAAAGCGGCAACGATCCCGATCAACGCAGCGCCATGCCGAGTCGAATGAACGGTCCTCAAGACAAATCTAAACAATGAGTCTGTTTTTCCCAGCATGGAACTAAGCCCTTTCTCTAAACGCGGTTGACCAGCACGCGAGGAACCCAAACCACGCAAAACTCTTCGATGGAGATGTCTGTTTTGCGTGGTGGGATGGTGATGGTTTCAATGGTGAGTTGATCAACGTTTGATTTGGTGGCAACATCAGCCATTTGCCGATTGAAATCCCGTTCGAGGTCTTCGTATTCTCGTTTGGCGTCTTCAAGGCGAGTTTCGGCAATCGCGGCGCTGGTTTTCTCTTTGGAGGTACTCCCCAAATCGCGCACCGTCGTGGCAGCGGAACGCCCGGTTCGCCGACCGAGCAGGGCTCCCATCAGTGTCGTGCCAACATTCAGCACTGTTTCGATTCGGCGACTGGTGACGTTTTGTTGCTTTTGTTGCACCGTGGTCTCGGCTCTTTCGATTTTTAGCTTCACGGCATCAAAACGACTTTGGAAACGCTCACGCAGTTTTTCGGTTTCCCGATCACGGATTTCGCTGACGATCCCCTCCAAACGAAACCGGAAATCTCCTTCGGACTCACCTGGATTGGAATAGGTTTTAGTTTCTTTGCAAAAGTAGACGTCGTAACGCTCGCGACGATAAAGGAATTCCTTAAGATCTTTAGAAAGGGCCTCGAATTTTTTGGGGGAGATGAGGTGCGAAACAGGTTCGGCATAGCGGGCCTCTTCGACGGGACGATCGCACCAAATGGGACGTTCTTCCAACGCTTCGGCTTGATCCCACATTTCCACTGAAGGCCGTTCGTCGAGGCCGCTGAGCAACAATCGTTTTTCGACCCACTCATCAACCCGATAGGCGGCTGTCGATTTGGTGTAACGCAACGCGCCCCGAGCGTAAATTCCAGCTTCATAAATGACCGATTCACCAGGGGCCAAGCGGCGGTTGAATTCCCAATGATATTGAGGAATCCCAGCCGGAATCATTTCACGTGGGCTAATCCCAGGAGTCGCTGTGGGAACCGGAGCAGGGGGCGCGGCATCAGGAGCCAAGTTAACGGGGACCGTGATCGGAGATTCGATGCTCGTTGATTCAGATGAGGCTGAAACAACCTCCGCTTGGGTCAATTTTTGCAAGTGTTGTCTCGTCAGCGGCCCGCGGAGATATGACATGCACCAACGGGTTTGAAACACGACGGGATGATTTTCGTGAGCGTTGTTCATCAGGAATCGCCGCGCGCTAAGGCTGGAGAGGAGTTTGTCCAGTTCCGCACGTTTGAAAGAATTCCCGGACGCCGCTGCGGCACCTTCCAGGCCGTCCAAGACGCGGGCCTTGTCCCGTTCCGCTTGTAAACGGCCCAGGAACCAAGTGCCGATATTGGCCAAGCCCTTGTAGTCCAAGTCGCCGGGGTTTTGCGTCGCCAACACGACCCCCAAACCAAACGCCCGGGCCTGCTTGAGCAGTGTGAGCATCGGCAGTTTCGACGGTGGATTTTGTACGGGGGGGAAGAACCCAAACACCTCATCCATATACAAGATCGCTCGCAGACTGGACGTACCCGCTTGGGTTCGCACCCAAGCCAAGACTTCGTTGAGCAGAATCGTGACGAAGAACATTCTTTCGGCATCGCTGAGATGGGCGATCGACAAAATTGAAATACTGGGCTTGCCTTGTGCGTCATGCAGCAACTTGTTTACGTCCAATGATTCCCCTTGCATCCACGCGGCGAATGAAGGGCTCGCCAATAAATTGTTCAGCGTCATCGCCAGCGCGGTCCGATCTTTAGCCGGGAAGAACGAGTCAAGCTCCATTACGCCGACCGTTTTGAATGGCGGGTTTTGGATTTGTTTGATCAATCCCCCCAGGTCGAGGTTATTCCCTTCGCTCCATGCCGCTTGCAACAACTGCGAAATGAAAATGTGTTCGCGCGAGCGGATGGGATCTGCGTCGATACCTAACAAGGCCAATAGTCCGGACGTCGTCGCCGAAATCCGCTCGCGAAATGCGTCGCTATCGTCGATCACAACCTGTGGCGGTGCCGAAAAACACTTGAGGATCGTCATGGGGCGGCCGGCAGTGCTCCCCGGCGTGTAGACGCGAAAGTCGACAGTCTCGCGTAGTTTGCGAATGCGTTCGACGTCTTGCCCGGAACGCTCTAAGCCTTTTTTCCATTTCTCGGCTTCTTGAGCGGCAAACTCAGGGATGGACAAACCTGCTCGAGTCGCTTGGCCAGGATCGACCCACGGCTCGAACTCTTCCTGCGAAAGGTTCGGAAAGGTCAACAATAGGTTGGCAATGTCCCCTTTTGGATCGATAACAATTGCCGGAATCCGGTCAATGCCCGCCTCTTCGAGCAGCCCGATGCACAAGCCGGTCTTGCCGCTCCCGGTCATTCCCAAAACGACGGCGTGGGTCGTCAAATCTTTGGAATCGTAAAGCAAAAGGTGCCCAGGCTCTTCCGGACGATCGAGGTCAACCGTCTGGCCTAGATAGAAGACTCCCAGCTTTTCAAAATCCTCTGATTTGATCTCCATGGATTCACTCCGACGTTAAAAGAGTACTTAAGACCACGAACCAAGGAAAAAACTAGGCCAACAGTCGCTCGGTGGAGACCTGCGGTTTGGCCAAGCGTTGCATGAAGTCCGCGACAGGGACGGAATCAAGCTCCACCCCATCACAAAATAAGGACACCAGTTCTTGGGCCTCTTCCGTGTCGAAGAAATTGGCGACGCTGTTGACGAATTTTTGTTTCATCAGCGGCAGACCTTCATCGCGACGGCGGCGATGGCCGACAGGGAAATAGACCTCGACGGCGTCAGTTTTCGAACCATCTTGGAAGAAGACTTGAATCTGATTCGGGATCGCGCGTTGGTCGGGATCGTAGTAGGCGGTCGTATAGTCTGGATTTTCTCGGACGACCATCTTGTCTCGCAAGGCGTCGATGCGAGGATCGGCGGCGACACGGTCCTCGTAGTGGTCGGCGTTTAGTTCGCCAAAAATCAGCCCAATCGCCGCCATGTATTGCAGGCAATGGTCGCGGTCGGCGTAGTTGTTGAGCGGCCCTTTCTTGTCGATGATCCGCACGCCCGGTTCTTGGGTCATCATTTCAACTCGGTCGATTTCGTCGAGACGATTGGCAACTTGGGGGTGCAGTTTAATCGCCGCTTCGACAGCCGTTTGCGCATGGAACTCGGCGGGGAATGAAATTTTGAACAGGACATTTTCCATCACGTAGGCGTCGAGCTGTCGGGACAGGACGACGTTTTGACCCTTGAACAAGACGTCTTGGAAACCCCATTTCGGTGCGGTCAATCCTGTTTGGTAACCCATCTCACCGGAGCGGGCAATCAACGCCAATCGAACCGCGCGGCTGGTCGCGTCACCTGCGGCCCAACTTTTTCGCGAGCCCGTGTTCGGGGCGTGCCGATAGGTCCGCAACGCTCCTCCGTCGATCCAGGCGTTCGTCAATGCGTTTTGCGTTTGTTCGATGGTGTTGCTCAGCAAGTAGCTGGCCACCGCTGTACTGGCTACTCGCACGAGCAGAACGTGATCGAGGCCGACGCGGTTGAACGAATTCTCGAGGGCCAAGACCCCTTGAATCTCGTGGGCCTTGATCATTGCCGTCAGCACGTCGCGAATCGTGAGAGGCTGCTTTTGCACTCGAGCCTGATAGTCGGCAACGGCGAGAATCGCTCCCAAGTTATCCGAGGGATGCCCCCATTCTGCGGCGAGCCAAGTGTCGTTGTAGTCGAGCCAACGGACCAGCGTCCCGATGTCAAACGCCGCCTTGATCGGATCGAGCTCGACGGTCGTCCCCGGAACCCGACAGCCACCTTCCATCTGAGCACCCGGCACCACTGGTCCCAGCATCTTTTTGCATTTCGGATAATTCAAGGCCAAATAGGCACAGCCCAAACTATCCATCAAACACCATCGCGCGGTGCGGTAAGCGGTTTCGCTGGTGATTTCGTGATGGTGAACGTAATTGGCGATATCGACGATGAGCTGATCCATGGCGAAGCAATCTGGCCTTTCAAGCAAAAACGGACAGGGATAGTTGTGTTTAGGAACGACCGTATTCTAGCGAAAATTCATCAAACCGGCTATTCGGTGTTGGTCAACGAATGAACCGCTATTGATGAAACTGCCCGTAGATGAGCATGAGTTCTTCGGCGGCGTCGAACAAGTGGACCAGCAACGCCGCGCGAATCCACATCCCATTGCGGGCTTGGCGGAAATACATCGCGCGGGGGTCGGCGTCGATCGAGGTGGGGATTTCGCCCACAACCGAGTCGCGGGGGAAGGGATGCAGGATCGGCGCGTAAGTCTTTAGCACCGACGCGCGGGCCGGGGTCAACTTAAACGGGGACAAATCGATTTGCCCCAACTCCGCTTCGACTTGAGCCGAATTGTGCTCCCGTTGAATTCGCGTCATGTATAGGCAATCGGTTTGAGCCAAGATTGGATGACCGTCATGCTGAGCGTCCAGCGAGTTGAACTCATGAACTTCCACACCGCGAGCGCGTAATTTGTCGATCATCGCTCGCTCCATGATCAGCTCACCGTGATCAGGGGTCACAAAAAACATGCGGACTTGTTCGTACTGCGATAACACCGTTGCAAGCGAACGAGCGGTCCGCCCGCGACCCATGTCACCACAGAACAGGTAGGTCTTGCGCGCAGGCCCGGCGACCAATTCCGGATAGCTGGCCTGGAGTTCGATAAACCGAGACCGCTTCGATTCCCGACTGTAGTCGTGAGTAAACGTCCGTAGGATCGTGTACATGTCGAGAAGGGCTTGGGTGGGATGCTCGTCGGCTCCCGCACCCGCGTTGATGATCGGGACCGAACGCATCTCTTGCAGTTCAAGCTGATTCATCAGATAAGCACAACATTCCGAAAACTCAGAGATCATCGTCCGCATGATGATCACGTCGAAGTAGCTGCTGAACATCCGAATCGAATCGGCCTTGGATTCGCGTTTTGTTTCGGACGAGGTCGCCGTGTCGCGGACTTCGTTGCAGGTGATCCCCAGAATTTGACAAGCTGCCATGAAGGACAAAAACGTGCGGGTCGAGGGCTGCGTGAAGTACAACATCGCGCGGCGATGGGCCAACAGATTTTTAAGCTGCATGTTCCCTTGGCGAGTTCGGGACATGTGCCTAATCATGTCGGCCATCCGTCGCAGTTTTTCAAGCAGGCCGGGCGTTAGTTGAGCTGCGAAAATCAAATGCTTGAGACGATCATTCCTCTGGAACTCCGACAGTTTCACGTCCAGCGGTCGGTCCAATTGATACTTAAACGAATCAAACTCTCCCATGGAGGACACCTTTTGAAGAATCAAAGACCGGAAATCGTATCACTTAGATTGGAACTTCTGGCGAATTCTACACTGCGGATATTTTGTTGGGGAAGAATGGTTGCCGAAAGGCCGCAGGGTGATCTGTTAGAAATTTTAACCCGATGCGTTATCGAGGGAATTTTGACAGCCGCTGCGGCTGGGTAATTCGTGCTCCCCGGCTTAATCATCTCCCAAGTTCGGCAGCAAAAAGGCGTGGTTTGACAATTGGCGAACAAACTCTACTTTTTCTCCCCGGCAAATTTGGACAATTGCCGCTGCCAAATTCGTAGCATAAATTTGGCGAAGGCCGATGTAAGAACAAGTCAGCCGAGGGTTCACATCGACGATGGCATCGAAAAACGGATCGTCGGCCAACACGATGTCGAGCCCCACGTAGCCTTGAGTCGGCCCCAAAGCGGCCATCCCCGCTTCGGCCAGTCGCTTCGTTCGTGCTGCCAATTCGGGGTCCAGCGGAAATTCACCACCGAGATATTCTCCCGCTCCTCTTTCCGAAAATCGCTGACTGACCGGCTCGGTCCAGAACACCCCGGCAGGCCCCACCCAGGCCGCGATGCTGACGGAGACTCCGTTAATCAATGACTCGATTCGCCAACGGCCCGCAAGGACGTCCGGCACCTCGCTCCAGTCGCGAATGACCAACCGCTCTCCCCCCGCTCCATCGTCGGGCTTGAGGATCGCGGGAAGGCCGACTTTCGCTTTGCAGGTCTCGCAATTCGATTCGCAGCCCGGTTCGAGCATTTCGCCAACCAGTCGCTGGACCCCTGCAACTCGCAGGCGTTCAGAGGTCGCATGTTTGCTGGCTGCGATGTTTAAAAAGTTTCCCGTCGGCGAGAGCGATTTTCTTTCGAGACCGAGCAACTCGACGTGACAACGCTGCAACCAGCCAGCGCACTCAGGAGCGATGACTAAAAACCAGTCGGCTGCTTTGGCTCCGTCTCGCAACTCTTTCCAGAACATCGCGGCGGAGGAAATCGAGATTGTCTCGATCTGATCAGGAATCAGGGTCGCAATCGCTCGCGAGTCCTGCAACATCCGCACCTGAAATCCCGCTCGATGCAGGTCGGCTACAAAAGCTTCCGCCATCGCGGCCCCTTGCCGCAAGTAAACATTGTCTGCTGAGTACGCCGAACCATCGACCCAGCAACCTCCTCCGCTGGCCCATTCGACGACAAAAACCGTTTCACCAATTTGCGAACTGCGGGTCATCGGCAGTTACCACTCAATTTTTCGCATTTCATTGAGACTCTTCAGAGCCGCCTTTTCGACTTGGTCGTTCATCCCGTTGGCCACGGCGATCCAAATCTGGCCCGATTGAGGATCGATCTCAATAATCGCGAACCACATCGTATTCGATCCGGCGTGTTGCATGCGGAAGGGTTGATCGTTTTTATGCAGCACAATCCATCCCATCGCGTAGCCGTTGGGCGAAGCGGATCGTAAAATCCGCTGCATGGTCTCGGCGGTCAGATTCGCGTTTTCGTTGGGCGGATCAGTAGGTGAGGGCAACGGAGTCGCGTACAATCGAGCGAACCCAATCCAGTCGGAGATGGACAGATGAATCGTTCCGGCTGGACCGAACGCTTCGGAATTATCTCTTTGCATGGGGAGCCACTTCGCCTCGGTCTTCACGGGCAAGTGGCCCCAGGGTTGAGCGACTTGGCCCGAATCTCCCGGGGGACCGAACCCAGCCGAAGTCAGGCCAAGTGGTTCAAAAATCTCTGTCTGCATCAGCGAGTTCCAAGTCTGCCCGGTCGCCTCTTCGGCGAATTTTGCAGCCACAAGGTAACTTAGATTCGAGTATCGATAGCCATTTTCTGTGGGTGCTTCCGGAGCCTCGGAAAGGTTTTCGCGAATCAACATCGTCCGCCTTTCCAGCAACGGGACTCGGAAATGAGCGTGCCAATTTTTGGCGTTTGCGGGAACGTTGGCGCGGTGCTGCAATAGCTGCTCAAGGGTCGCGCTTTGGTAATCCTCATGAATTTCGAAACGCTCTCCAGTGAGCGTTTCCCCGATGGTCTGTTCCCAACGAAGAATGCCTTGCTCAACCAACCTCGCGATCAGATGAACCGTGAATGCCTTGGTACACGAACCGATATGCACAAGATCATCCGTCGTAACCGGTTCCGAAGAATTGACTTTACGAAGCCCACTGGCCACGACGGCTGTCGAACCATCCGGATGACCAACCGCCATCCAAAATCCTGGAACGTCGGCTTGTTCGCGAGTTCGGTCGCACAGAGTTTGCAATGCGATGATGCCGGTCTCTGAGGGAGAGTTCTCTAGGCCAGACGTTACTTCTTGCGCCCTAATACCTGCGTGACCGAGGAATCCTAAAATTGCTGCCGCAATCCAGATGGCACGGCCCCGTATTTTCAAGCCTAAAATTTTCAACGCCGGACATCCTTGTAGAGTCTATTGAACTGCGGCTTTTAACGACCGGTCTGCCGCAAGTACTCTGCCATGCGAGATTGCAGGTCGAGCAAAAGTTGCCATTGACCGGCGTTCATTTCAGTCGGTTTGCCAGACTCGCGTGGTTCGAGATCGGAGATCAGGCGGCGCAAGTTCAAATGCAAGAACTCGATGACTTCGATGAACTGAGCCAATTGGCCTGGCGAAAGTCGGGACGGGACGGTCGGCGGGTTCCCTTCCATCAGCTTCAGCGAATAGTTTGGATCGGCCACCCAGGGTTGCCCTGACGAGGAGTCTTTGGCCGAGGTCCCCACCAACTTATTCTTTAGGTCGGCGTTGACGTTTTCCATTCGCTGGTTGATCTGCTCGCGGGTCCCCACGATCATCGTGGTTCGTCCAAGACGTACCAGATCGCCATATCGCAAGATTCGCAGATGGCTGTCTTCGCCGTTGACCACCGTCCCATTGGTGCTTTCGAGGTCGGTCAGAACGAATTCGTTTTTATCGGTATGAATTTTGACGTGAAAACGGCTGACGCGATCGTCATTGAGTTGAATGGAGTTTCCGGTTTCGCGACCGATGGAAATGGGCGTAGGGAGATCGGTGAAGACTTTACCCCGGTCGACGCCGTCGATGATGCGAATCGTTAAAGTTGACACGTGCGGTAAAGGCTTGTGAGACGAAAAAACAAAAACGTCGGGGCGTTTTCCCCACCCCTTGATCATACCACAAAGCAACGGAAAGTCATGAAAATTTCAGTTGCTGTCGCCTCAATGCCAAAGAAAACCTCAAAAACCAGTGAAGGCACTGGGACTCGAACCCAGGACCTACGGATTAAAAGTCCGTTGCTCTACCGACTGAGCTATGCCTTCATTTGAAATCCCGTTATCTAACCACCTGCCATGCGTTTAAAACGCTTCAGAATTTCCGTGGTCATGGCCATGAATTTGCTGGGCGAAAATGGCCGGAAACGAGTTTTAGTAGTCTGTCGGATCGACCGCCAAAGTCAAGGGGGGGTTAACATGCCACACCCCTCTCGCACCTCGACCGAGCAAAGGCCCGCATCTCGCCCCGCAAAGTTCCGATTCCGGATTTTTCGGATAGGAAATTTGTGCGGAACCTGATAAACTTGAACTGCGAACCGGAGGGCGGGGCGATTTCTAAACCGTACACCAAGACAGGGGAACCCCTGCCCATGTTCGCGCTCCAAACGAGACGGTTTCCAACATCAATTTCAACGATCTCTCGGCACTCTCAGCCACTACTCGTAAATGAACGTTTCAAATCAAGAATTTCTGGACGATTTATTCCAGCAGTATCTCCAGCATCCCGAATCAGTCCCCGCCGAGTGGCAGACCTATTTTCAGAACTTCATCGCCGGGCAACCAGGCAACTCTTTGGCGACGGCAACCGTTTCTGGTTCCGCTCGACCGAGTTCCAACGGGGCACCGTCAAAGATGGCGATGGCCAACTTGCAAGACCGCGTTGACCAACTCATCCGTGGCTACCGAGTTCGCGGACACCTCGAGGCTCGAATCGATCCACTCGGAATCCCCCGTCGCCAAAATCGGGAACTTGATCCCTATTCCTACGGTTTCACCGACGAAGATTTTTCGCGCAGGTTCTCAACACGAACGATCTCAGGTGCCGACGAATTGACGCTCGAAGAGATTGTCGACAAACTCCGTGAGACCTACTGCCGTTCGATCGGTGCTCAATTCATGCACATCGACGACTACACCGTGCGAAACTGGCTGCAAAGCAAAATGGAAAGCACGCAAAATCGCTTGCAACTTTCCCATGCGACGATGGTGCGAATTTTAACTCGCCTGACCGACGCCTCGATTTTCGAAGAGTTCGTCCGCAAAAAGTACATCGGTCAAAAAACGTTTTCGTTAGAAGGGGGAGAAACATTGATTCCTCTTCTCGATTTGGCGTTGGAGAAGGCGGGCGAACATGGCGTTCAAGAAGCGGTGCTGGGAATGGCCCATCGCGGACGCCTCAACGTGCTGGCCAACATCATGCACAAACGAGCCCAGAATATTTTCTGGAGCATCGACGAAGCCGACCACGAAATGAAACGGGGGCGTGGCGACGTCTTGTACCACATGGGCTACAGCAGTGATTGGGTGACGCACGCTGGGCATAAAATCCACATTTCCTTGTGCTTCAACCCCAGCCATCTCGAATTCGTCAACGCAGTGGCGATGGGTCGTTGCCGTTCCAAACAAGATCGTTTTCATGACTCAGAGCGACGCCGTTGCTTGAACATTCTGATTCATGGCGACGCCGCATTCGCCGGAGAAGGAATCGTGCAGGAAACGCTCAACATGAGCGAACTTCCCGGTTACGCCGTCGGCGGGACACTTCACGTCATCCTCAACAACCAAATCGGATTCACGACCCCTGCTGAGGAGAGTCGTTCGACAACTTACTGCAGCGACGTGGCAAAAATGCTGCAAATTCCGATTTTTCATGTCAATGGTGAGGACCCCGAAGCGGTGGCTCAAGTCGTCGATTTGGCGATGGAGTTCCGCAGCGTCTTTAAACGCGACGTCGTGATCGACATGTATTGCTACCGACGTCATGGTCACAACGAAAGTGACGAACCGCGATTCACGCAACCCACGATGTATCAAACCATTGACCATCGACCGACGGTTCGGGAGATGTACGTGCAACAACTCCTCAAATCGCAAAAGATCACGGCCGAAGAGGCGGAAACGATCGTGCAGCAACGCCGCGAAGAGTTGGAATCAGAGTTTGAAGCGGCGAAGATCAGTCAGTTTCAATCTGACGTGCAAACGTTGGGGGGATTCTGGAATCACTACTATGGTGGCTTGGAACGAGACGACGATTTGGCTTCCACAGGTGTGTCGGCTAAGGTGTTGTCAGAAATCTTTTTGGGGCTCGGCCGCACCCCGCCTGACTTCAACGTTAACCGCAAACTGCAACGAGTGATCGATGCTCGCGCCGAGATGGCTTTGGAAGATCGCCCGATCGACTGGGCAGGGGCTGAACTGGCGGCGATTGCTTCGTTATCTCTCGAAGGCCATTCAGTGCGATTGAGTGGACAAGATGCCGAGCGTGGAACGTTCAGCCATCGACATGCCGTCTTGAACGATGCCCAATCGGGGGCCAAATACCAAACGTTGAAAAACATTCGCCCCGATCAGGCTTCAGTAGAAATCTACAACAGCCCGCTGTGCGAAGCCGGAGTGATGGGTTTTGAATACGGTTATAGTTTGGATGCACCCGAGAGCCTCGTGATGTGGGAAGCTCAATTCGGAGACTTTTGGAATGTCGCCCAAGTGATTGTGGACCAATTCATCTCCAGCGCCGAAGACAAATGGCGAAGATTGAGTGGCATTACGATGCTGCTGCCGCATGGTTTCGAAGGGGCAGGGCCTGAACATTGTAGCGCGCGATTAGAGCGATTTTTGACGCTGGCCGCTGAACACAACATGCAGATTGTGTACCCGACGTCAGCCGCTCAATATTTTCACTTGTTGCGACGTCAGGTTCATCGCAAATGGCGAAAGCCTCTCGTCGTCTTGACCCCCAAGAGCCTTCTCCGCGAGCCGCTGGTGATGAGCCCCTTCGCGGACCTTACAGCCGGTCGCTTCCAGCGTGTTCTGCAAGACCCCCGTGTTGCCGAGATTCAATCCCCTTCGCGAATCCTGCTCTGTTCAGGGAAAATTGCAATCGACTTGATCAAGGCCCGCGAAGACCGAAAGGCTGACGATGTTGCCGTTGTTCGTTTGGAACAGTTGTATCCGCTGCATCGTGCCGATATCGAAGAGGCCCTTCAAGCCTATCCGGCAGGAACGCCAGTAGTTTGGATTCAAGAAGAACCGCGGAACATGGGTGCACGGAATTTCTTGCGGCTGAAGTGGGAAGATTTGGAACTTCACGAACGCTACCCCTTGTCATTTATCTCGCGACCGGAATCGGCCAGCCCTTCAACGGGCTCTAAAAAGATGCACCAGATCGAACAAAATGAACTGCTCGATATGGCGTTTGCCGTACCCTCGCGAGTCGCACGATAGGCGGTAAGCGATGAGCAAACGGCCCTGGCGCGTCGCCCCAATTTGGCGGGAACGTTTTTTCTTGGTATTGGCTGGAATCGCAGTCGGACTAATGCTCCGCAGCGTCTTCCCGCCGGACGAACCCACACCCTACAACCCACGTGAAATCCGCTTGCCATCAACAGAAGGCCCTTAGTTTTTCTTCGCCTGGGAAAACTAAGTACTCGGGAGTTCGATTCCCATTTTGGCCATGAGCATTTTCATGTCGTCCCAGGTCGCCTTTTTGGCAGAAGGGGTTCGTAGCAAATAAGCGGGATGGTAAGTCACGATGACTTGGCTGCCTCGATAGGTAAAGAACTGGCCCCGCAAACGACCGATCGCCGACTCGGTTTTGAGCAACCGTTGAGCGGCAATGCGCCCCAAGCAACAAATAAATTCTGGCTGCAAAATCTCCAACTGCCGTTCGGCGTATTCCCAACAATTTTCTTGCTCGTCAGGATTGGGATTGCGGTTTCCGGGAGGACGACACTTGACCGTGTTCAAGATGTAGACATCGCTACGTTGCATCTGGCACGCCTCAATAATTTTGTTCAGCAATTGACCAGCCGCTCCGACAAACGGCTCACCCTGCTGGTCCTCGTCGGCCCCTGGTGCCTCGCCAAAAAACACAAGCCTCGGCTGCGGATTGCCAACCCCAAACACCGTCTGCGTGCGACAAGCAGACAGCACCGCACAACGCTGACAAGCGGCAACTTGTTGAGAAAGGACCTTTAGTTCATGCTGCCTAACTCCCGAATCCAAAGAATCCGGATAGGGACGCACATCGACGATACCGCTCGCAAATGAAGAGCTAGAGTAAGTAGGACGCTCGGCAACTCGACTTGGCTGGGTCAGTGCAGGCTTATCGCTCGAATACGTCGAACCGGAAATCGAAGGCTGCGTCGTCGAGCCCTCTTCTCGAACGATATTTTCTGCCCTGACGGCAGTGCTTGCGTTGTCGGTTGTGCCAGAGACATTTGACACCCTGTTTGTGACTGGGCTGCGGGAATCGGCTTCAGGACCAAAGGTAAGTGCATGGGTTGCGGAAGCACTCGCCAATGGGAGATGAGTCACACCGGCCCGCGACCAGTGCGATAACTTCTGCATCAAAATTCGTTGCAACTCCGATTTATCCATAACACGATAATTTAGGGGGAAAATCGTTCAACGCCAGCCCCCCGAATATTGTTGAAAAACCCTTCAATTCGGGCCGAAGAATCACCCGTCTCTTCGGGGACAGGCTCTTAGTCGAAGCTGCTCAACGTCCTCACTTCATTACCCGCACGCGTAAAGCTCGCGCGCCAAATTGGCAAATCGATTTCATTGGTCGCCACCCGCACGCTACCATCGGCCATCGCCAACTGCACCAAACCTCGATGGTGACTTCGCGATGTGATCGCCGCATAAGTGATAACCGTTGCGGATTCCCCTTCCTTCCAATTAACCCAACTAGCATCGTGAGTTAAACCGTCGTGGTTCACTAAAACCTTGGTGTTGGGAGTCAGCGTTGCGGTGACTCCGGTGTGGTAGACTCGCCCATCCACCCATTCTGAATGTCCACGGCGGTTGTTAAGGTCTTGCCCCATACTGATTTGTCCTGCAGGCATAAGGTCCCCAACTTGGCTCCCCTCCGATGGAATGACAACCGGTGCATTGTTCGTGTTACGGCAGTACGGCGTGAACGCCTTGACCTCCGATAGGGCGACTGTATTTGAAAGGCCATCAGTGACATCTCGCGTCTTGATCCGGCTATTCGGGAACATCAACCCCTCGCCCCCCTGTCGCGTATTTGGATCGTAGATTAGCCACACTCCCATATTAAAAGCGTAGTTGGTCGGCCAAAACCTCACCGAGCCATCAGGTTCCGTCCGCGGAACATCATTTGGCTCACTTGGACAAATATAAAAGGGAATGCGAACCTGGCGTACCAGTAGTGGCCCAATGCTATTATCAGGATGATGGTAGCTTAAATTAAAATTGATCCCCTCGTAGACGTTATTCTGCTCAACGAAGGGAAGTATCCTCGCCAATGCCGACCACTCTCCTGGACTTGTCGGCCCTCCGATCAAGACAGGCGGTGAATAAGTGACGCTGGGCGGGAACATTTGAAAATTCGATTCGTAGTTGTGCAGCGCGAGGGCGATTTGTTTTAAGTTGTTGCGGCAACTCGTTCTGCGAGCCGCCTCTCGCACTTGTTGCACCGCCGGCAATAGTAGCCCCACCAAAATACCGATGATTGCAATCACGACCAACAGCTCAATCAGCGTAAACGCCGTTCGCGCGATAAAGCACGGATACGGCATTGATTGAGGAAAGTCGCCGACGCCAGCAAACCTTCGTCTAGATGTTTTATCCACGTTACACTTCCTTTCGTTTGGTAGGAGTTGCTGAAGGATTTCAGTTTAGAGGACCTTGCTCGTTTTTGGGCTTTCCGTGCCCAATCAAGAAAGTTGCGTGTCCGCCCCATCACATTTGAGCCCGCTCGAAGAAGGCTCCTCTGTTCCACGTCGTGAGTCGAAACCCGTGCTGCATGACCCGATACCGCAAATTCATGACTCCGCGATTTTATCCCTCGAATTACGCCGTTGCAACAAAATGTCCCCTTAATTTCGCCGAATTTCTATGGTTTGCCCCTCGACGTAGGGCGGCATTCACGCAAGGATAGAGGAGTTGGCTTGATTTTGTCTGAATCATCGTGGTGCATCGCCCGAGCCAACTGCAGGATTTCGGGGGTCCGAAACATCGCGCCCAGCACCAGTTTTTTGTCTATCGGTCGTTGCAATGTCTGTACCTAAGTTCGCAATCGTCGGTCGCCCCAATGTGGGCAAATCCAGCATCTTCAATTGGCTGGCGGGGGTCCGTCTGGCAATTGTGGACAACATGGCTGGCGTGACCCGTGATCGCATGACCTACCTGCTGAATCACGATGAAAAGTATTTCGAAATCATCGACACCGGCGGGATCGGTATCAACGACGTCGATGAACTCGATGACGAAATCGAATCCCAAATCAAGCAAGGGATCGAACTCGCCCAAGTTTTGTTGTTCGTTGTAGATGCCCGCGACGGTCTCACGAATTTGGATGAGACCATCGCCAGACGCCTCCGCGCGATCGGCAAGCCCGTGTTGCTCGTCGCCAACAAATGCGATGGCGAAAACTGGGAGTCTACCGCTCAAGAATTTTCCCGAGTTGGCTTCGGCTCCCCCGTCGTCGTAAGTGCCAAAAACAATCGTCACAAACAAAACCTGCTCGATGCCATCGTCAACATTATCCCGGAAGATTTCGAAGCCGATGACCATGACCTTGCCGAACCGGAAATGAAGATCGCAGTTGTCGGACGGCGCAATGTCGGCAAAAGCACCTTCATCAACACCCTGGTCAATAGCCCGCGCATGATCGTCAGCGAAGTTCCCGGCACGACGCGCGACAGCATTGACGTCAGGTTTGAAATCGACGGCAAATCGATGGTCGCCATCGATACGCCGGGGCTCAAGCGTGGCAAGAGCATTCGCAGTGATATCGATTTCTACAGTGATCACCGCGCTCATCGCACGATTCGCCATGCCGATGTCGTGCTGATGTTCTTTGACGCCGGCCAAAGAATCGCCAAAGTCGACCAAAAGTTGTGCAACTACATCGAAGGTAACTTTAAGCCCTGTATTTTTGTGGTCAATAAATGGGACAAGATGGTCGAGCATCTGCCGACTCAGGCTTGGAGCGATTACCTGCGCGAAAATTTTGCCTCAATGAACTATGTCCCAATCGCCTTTGTGACGGGCCAAGAAGGTCGCAATGTTCGCAAACTTTTAAACCATGCTCAAATGTTGTTCAAACAAAGTCGCGAACGGGCAACGACCGGGGAGCTTAACCGCATCGTGCAGCGGGCCCTCGAAATGCAGTCGCCGCCTGTGATCGGAACCCGCCGCCCAAAAATATATTTCGCGACGCAGATCGGCATTCAACCGCCAACGATTGTGCTTAAATGCAACGACCCCGAACTATTTCCGAAAACCTATCGCCGATATTTGTTAAACTTCATCCGCGATCATGTGAAATTCGGCGAAGTCCCCATCCGTCTTCTCCTTGACCAGCGGCAGTCGGTTTCACTGGAGGAACGCACAGGAACCGCCGAACCCGATCTTGGAATGAGCGAGGCTGAGTATCGACGCTGGGAAAAATCGCAGCAGAAACACGAGGATTCCTTCGAATGAACCAAACCAATCCGTCTCCCCTCCCGACTCCGCCGGCCATTGAAACCATGCGCTGGGAGGGAACGCCAGAGGGATTTTTGCGGCTCATTGACCAAACCCGACTTCCCGATAAGCTCGAGGAAATTGAGTGCCACGATGTCGCCACGGTTTGGAATGCGATCAAGCGATTGAGTGTGCGAGGGGCTCCCGCCATCGCCATCGCGGCCGCCTACGGTGTCGTCTTGGGAGTTCGCGAGGCGACTGAACCTTGTGACGCAACGACGGTGAACAAGGTCTGTGACTATCTGGCCACCAGCCGACCGACGGCCGTCAATTTGTTCTGGGCTCTCGACCGAATTCGTGCTCAAAGTCAGCTCTGGTTCGCGAGCAAAAATCTTGATCGTGCGACTCTACTGCAACGGCTTCTCGACGAGGCTCGGGCGATTCACGAAGAAGACCGTCAAATGTGCCGCGCGATTGGTCGACATGGTGTGGCCTTGCTCGAAAACATCACAGGAGTCCTTACCCATTGCAACGCGGGGGGACTGGCGACAGCCGAGTACGGCACTGCGCTCAGTGTTTTTTTCACCGCCCAAGACCAAGGGCGCGACCTCCACGTCTTCGTCGATGAAACGCGACCGCTCCTTCAGGGTGCCCGCCTAACGGCATGGGAACTTCAACAGCGAAGTATCAAGGCCACCCTGATCTGCGATTCAATGGCCGCTCAAGTCATGCGCGAGGGCAAAGTCCAAGCGGCCATCGTCGGGGCTGATCGGATCGCTGCCAACGGCGACACGGCCAACAAAATCGGGACTTATTCGGTTGCCCTGCATTGCCGAGCCCACCAAATCCCGTTTTATGTCGCTGCACCGAGCACGACGTTCGACTTGTCGATTGAATCTGGAGCAGAAATCCCGATTGAACAACGGGCTGCTGACGAGGTGACTTCTCTGTATGGAAGACAAACAGCCCCCCATGGCGTGGACGTCTATAACCCTGCCTTTGATGTCACTCCAGCCGAGTTAATCGCCGGAATCATTACTGAACGAGGAGTGATTCAGCCAGTCTCACGAGACACCATCGCAACTCACTTCGCTTGACCAAAGCATGATCGAAGCGACAACTGATCGATGCGGGCCAGATTTTCTAAATCTGAAGACCATGTTTTCGGTATTTTTTGTGAGTCCGCCTTTTATCTGCCGCCGAAGAAATTGCTCAGCATTTTCCACCAATCGGGAGTTCCAAACTTAAACACTTGCCAGATTCCCCCGAAGTCATCGGACCACGCAACTCGCCAATCA
Source organism: Pirellulaceae bacterium (assembly GCA_019636375.1). Lineage (GTDB taxonomy): Bacteria > Planctomycetota > Planctomycetia > Pirellulales > Pirellulaceae > BJ22. The sequence goes on from JAHBXS010000003.1 coordinate 159,922, forward strand.
CTTTCCCAGCGGGCCCCCGATTTCTGAACGATTGGTTGTTCCCAAAACTCTTGATTCGGTGAGAGAAGTAGCCACAAACTAGAGTCTTCGAAACGTGCCGTCGAACTTCCACTTTGAATCGGTGAAAAATCGAAGATTCGAGTCTCCCAATTCATGCGGTCACCCTGATGGTGTATCACGGGCTTGAGATCCAAATAAGCATTTGAGATATGGAAGGCCAAAATGCCGTCCGGCTGTAGATGCTGACGATAGAGATCGAAACATTCCTCGGTAACAAGGTGCTGCGGAATTCCAGCACCAGTAAATGCATCTACGATCAGGATATCAAAATTTTGCAAGTCCCCCTTTTCCGCTTGGCGCTCGAGCAAAATCCTTCCATCCCCCGTGTGAACCACCGTTCGCTCACTCGCTGGGTTTTCGCTCAAATAATAAAAGTCAGTCTCCGCCAATTCCACGCATTTGGCGTTGATTTCGTAAAAAACATACGTATCCCCTGGCTGTGCCCAAGCTGCGAGCGAGCCCGTTCCCAGGCCAATCACGGCGACTTTGAGAGGTTGATTTTTCAGTCGTTTCGGATGCTGGCTCAATGCCATTCCGATTCCACTTCGTTCGCCGTAGTAGGCCGTTTTCCGCATCCTCAAGTCTGGTCGCGTGAATTGAAAACCATGAAGCACCCGACCATTTTCCATAATCAGGACTTCCCCATCAGAAGGACTAAGCTCTCGCTTGATTGCTAACAATCCATAGAAGTTGCGACTTCGATGGACATGCTCAGGCGCGGGCTTCGTCGCATTTTGAAGGAGAAAACCTCCCAAAACTGTCACCAGTACCACCGCGACAACCACACTGATTCGCGGGCGAGATGACAACGGAAACCAATGCCCACGTCCGAACCAAGCTGCGGCAACGACCGCCAGAGCCCAAACGAGATATAGTGGAACCATATAGTCCAAGACAAATCCAGGGTTCCATACGAGCGCCACGGAACCTAACAACCACAGCACGAACAGGAGACGCCCAACGATCACGGTCCACTTAGCCGAGCCATGCTCCTGCCGATTTAATTCTTGGCGAGCAACCGGAATTCGCGAGCTTGAGAAACTAAAAATCGCGATCGCCGACAAGCCCAAGGCGATAGCAACTCCAATGCGGCTCGGCCAATGTCCCTCCAATTCACGAGATGTATCGAGCAGTCCCCAGAAACTTAGACTTGCCCCTGCCAGACTTGCCATCGCGCCGATTCGATGCATTGACGACCAATCAGATTCAGCAGCGATCTTCCATAGCCCAAACAATACGGCTAGACCGAGTGACAAATGCAACTCGTAAAAGCCGATGAACAACTGGGAGGCCACCAACACCACGAACACTCCCCCCAACGCCCCCCCCAAGGAAATCATCAAGTAGTAGGACGTAAGTAATCGCAGGCCCGGACGCGACAATGCCAATTCCCCATGACAGATCATCGACGCTGAAAACATCATCGCCAAAAAAACGATGGTCGTCCCCAAGATCCCGAATGGTCGTCCGTGATAAAGGCAAAACACCGTCAAGATAGTTGAAACGGCCAATAACCCGCCCCACAGCTCACGACGATACCAAGCGGGTTTGTCGAAACAAATAATGAAGCTCAACAAATACAGACTCAACGGAGCGATCCAGAGTAGTGGCACGACCGCCACATCTTGGCAAATGTGATTCGTCGTTGCCAACAACAACACGGACGGCACCAACGCCAAACCCAACCACCACAGCCAAGAATGCCACGTCGTCACACTTTCCGGCGCTCCCGTGTTTCCTGCGTGTTGGGCTTTCGAAGAACTACCTTGGTTCTGCGGCACGACCCTTAACGACAAAAACATTGTCAACAGGCACAACCCCACAAACACTCCATAGCCGAGCCCCCAACCCCAGGCGTGCCCCCGCGTCGGCAACCACGGTTCAAACAAAAACGGGAAGGACAACAACGCCAACATCGACCCCGCATTTGACAATGCAAACAAGCGATACGGAGATCGCCCTTCATAGCGTCTGCCAAACCATGACTGCACCAATGGTCCCGTCGTTGACAACATGAAATAGGGCAGCCCAATCGACACCAACAACAACATCAGAATTCGGAGAGTGGGCGACTCTGTCCCTTCAGGCCGCCATACGTCCGCCGGAATGATTGGCAAAAAAGCCAACGAGACCAACAAACAAATCCCATGAATAATTGCTTGTGCTTTGGGTCTCGCAAAACGACTGATTAAGTCGGCATACAAATACCCACCTAACAGCACCAATTGAAAGAACAACATGCAAGTCGTCCAAACATTCGGTGCCCCGCCGAACCAAGGCAAAATAAATTTGGCAATCAACGGCTGAACTTGAAACAACAAGAAAGCGCTTAAAAAGATCGTCGCCGCAAACACCAACATGAACGAAAACTCCCCGACACTCCTGACGCCACTCGTAAAATCGCTTCAACGATCCACCTGTTCAGGTTAATCAATTCGACGGGAGTTTAACAGGCTCCGCCCCAGAAGCACTTCCAGAATTAAGCGACTCATCAACCTGATGCGCGTGCCAGCGTCCGACCCCGTGACCGGCCAAAACCGATCCCAAATACAACGGAGACGAGTAGGCCGGTGCAAGTCCTCCTAAGGCGTTTCCAACATAGGTCCCATACGCCGGATACAAAATTCGATACACCTCTCGTTGTGTCTCAGCGTCGGCGTGTTCCTGGGCGTACGCCAAAACGTCATTGGTGGCAATCGACTCATGCCATAAAGGGACGACAGGCAACATATACGCGGCTCCATAGGTACCCGGATATCGTCGCCGCGCGAAGTCTTTGGCGTGGCCCCCCTCGTGCCAAGCAATCGCAGGCACATCGCTGTACAAATGGACTGTATTCGTAAACGGATTGAAGTGGTCCCCGCCAAAAATTCGCCCTGGGATCAGCGTCTCACCCAAAACCGAGAGCGTTCCCAACGTATACCGCCAACCCCATCCCACCGATCGATTTTGCGTCAGCCGATACCAATCATCCAAAGGGCGATATTGGTTGAGCCGAACTTTGACATGCCGTAAGTCATTGGCCTCCAAGTATTCCTGCATCGCTAATTCGGTTTCGTAAGAAATACGATGGTTGTCCACCCTACGATCCCACAACAGAATCTTTGACGGAACTCCAAACACCCAGCCAACCGTATCGATCACCGGGCGCGGTTTACCTCGTTCGATTTGAGTTTCGGTAGCCGCCAAGATTTCGGGCGAAACATAATACCGATCCGCCGTGATCGCTCGTGGTGCCAATGGCGAGCAGCAACCGTAACCGCTCACCAATGTCACCATCAGCAAACACCACATCGGCAATCGTGTAATGCGTGCTTCCTTTTTCATATCGACACCCCTATTGAGCGAGAGGCCGCTAGCAACTTATGCCCAGCATTTCCCACATTTTCCCCGTCTAAGTTTCACGGAACATTAGCGATTTCACCGTGGACTAGCAATGTGAAATTCGGGCCTCAAATCGCAACCAATTGCGAATTGAAACGCCTTAGTCTTGCCGTGAATGAGGCGGCGATGGAGCAAGATTTCGAGACGGGGCTTAGATTGGCTTGCGTCCGTTAATGACTCGCAACAGGACCACAATGATCGCAATGACCAGCAAGAGATGAATGAAACCGTTGATCGTGTACGACGAGACGAGACCAACAAGCCACAGTAAAACGAGCACGACGGCGATGGTGTAAAGCATGTTAAGTCTCCCTTTTTGGAAAGTCATTGAGCGAGCGAAGGTTGATCAACCCTTCTGCGATTATACGTTTGGCTTTACAGCGGACAACCCACGTGCTGCCTGGGCGGCCCGAACGTAGTTCTCCCAGGTTCGCTGGAGCCGCTCGCGGTCGTCCGCATTCAAATCGCGGACGACTCTTGCGGGGACCCCTAAGACCAATTTACCTGGCGGAATTTCAGTTCCCTCTGTAACCAATGCTCCTGCGCCGATTAGACTGCCGCTGCCAATCCGAGCCCCGTTTAGAACGGTCGCCCGAATCCCAATCAAGGCATCGTCTTCGACGACCGCTCCGTGTACGATCGCCGCGTGACCAACCGTAACCCGCTGGCCAATCACACATGGAAGCCCTGGATCGGCGTGCAGAACGGCAAGGTCTTGTATATTGCTGCAAGCACCGATCTGAATCCGCTCGACATCGCCGCGAATCACGGCCCCAAACCAAACGCTGGCCTGGCTCCCGATGGTCACATCGCCAATCACAGTTGCGGTGCTCGCGACAAACGCATCGGACGCAACCTGTTCGGGAAGTCTCTCAAAATTGTGAGCCATCATTCTTTCCGCAACTTGCAGGCTTTGTCGTACCAGCGTTTGACGGTCTCCTGAGAAAACAAATACCATCGATAATGCGTGTCGGGATGGTATTCATCACAAAACGAAAATGGGCTTTGATAATTGGTCACATTAAGGGCGATCCGATCTTCATTCATCGCCAATTTTCCCACCACGCCTTCGTCAACCGTTGCTCGCCAACTGATCAAATCGGCGTGAGAATTGATGCCGGTGCAATCGAAGCCGAGTCGCATTTCCTTCCCGTCAACAGGGGGGCGAATGCGACAATGCACCTCGACCTTTCCGAAACTCTTGTCGAGGTCGCGATCGCGAACCACCAGTCGATCGATGTCAAACTGGAAGCCAATATGGCGGAGAGCGTACATTGTGTGGATCTTATTCCAATGCTCGGCGGCATAGTGAATCAGTTCCGCCTGAGAACCAATCGTGACGAGCGATTTATCTTTTGAAATTTGATGAATCGCCAGTCGAAACCGCAACGTGTTTTCGGTGCGTTGCAGGTAAACCATCGAAGCAGTTTGCAAAAGCTGCTGCGTCCCCTCGAGCCACTTCAATGAGGCAGGGTCCACATTGGGAGAGGGGCGGACCTCGACGGGAGCTACTTTTGGGTCGAAGCGAATTCGGTTCTCTTGCCCCTGCTTCATCTCGTCATCCAAACGACGAAAGGCCCACGGGTTATCCTTTCGATCAAACTCGATCGTCCCGGTCTGATAGGCGTATCCAATGAGATTTGGCATTTGAATCGCGATCCCTGAGATCCGAAAAGGGGCTGTTCCTGCCCCGCAAATTACACGACACTGATTTTATCGTACTTGTCCCTGTGACCGTTGGCAACCTGTCGCAACTGTAACTACTATCGCAAATCATGTCGACCTATCGCCTATCACAGCCAATGACTCACTCACAAAACCCCTCACGCTTGGATGGGGATTTCTTTCTCCAAACCTAGCAGATTAAAACCCGAATTTCATCGTGGTTGATTTTCGATTCACACATTTACTTGCGATTGTTAAGGCCCTAAAGACTTCGATTCGCCATACACCTGAATTTGACGCGCCTCCCATAAAGTTGACACATCACAACGCGGACGGGACAGAATCCAAGTAATCGCCAGTGCTTCCAAATTAGTAAGCACCACCGACAACGCTGAAATCCGAAACGGCCACGGCGAAATGTCCAGCATCAACAACACCACTCCCACCAAAACCAAACACTGCGAAATCTTGGCGGCGTAAGTGTGATAGCTCGGCAAACTGCCAAACTTGATCAGCCCACCAAGACAAGTCGCACTAAAGCTCACAATCACCATCCCCCACCATAGCCACTCCGCGCGCATCTCATCAGATTTCAGCCATAACAAACCAAACAACAACACGCCATACAGAATCGCATCGGAGATGCTGTCCAGGCGAGCTCCAAAATCGGAGGTCTGACCAAGCCAGCGAGCGATCGGCCCGTCGATCCAGTCGGAAACGTTGAGAATCACAAACAGAATCACAAACGCTTCCAGTTGTTGCGCGACCGCCAAATAGATCAAACCTACCGAACCGATGATCCTCGCGATGCAGATGGCATTCGGGATCGTCCAAATCGAGGTGGCAGCCGACGAGTCGCAATCTTTAAATGATTGGTTTTCGGTTGTTGGTAATGGAGTTTCTGATCTCGGCACGTGGTCTACCTCATCGGTTCGTGAGCACAGGGCATCGGCTGAAATAGCGACTTGGACAATTCTCGCTGAACTTCCTCAACCTGACAACAAAGGGCCAATTCATCTGAAGCAAGCGGTTCCATCGTTCGAAGCTGTTCTTCCAACACCGTTTCGGTTGCATCGGACGGATCACAACCCCCGGCCTGCCGCTGCATAATCCTCGCGCGCAAAACCCGTTCGTCGGCATGAAAGGGGATAATTGTCAAACGAATCCCCAAATCGTCGGCAAGTTGTCGGAAAAGATTGCGTTGCCAGCGTTTGAGGAACGTGGCATCGACCAGGGCATGATTCCCCGCTAACAAGATCGATTTCGCCAATTCAAGACAATGTGCGTAGACGCAATGAGTCGTCTCTTCATTATAGAGTCGATCCAAATCGCGCGCCTCAGATTTTGCAAACAAATTCATGCCAACCCGACGCTTGCGCTCCGCATCAGAACGAATGCGAATCACGTTCGGCAAGTCGAGCAACGGCATCGTTCCGAAAGACTTGCCACTCCCACTTAAACCAAACGTCACGAACAACTCGGGGCTGGTGGGGCCGATCACTCGCTGACCGTATCGCAAATAGGCCTCGCCGCGAGCAAAAGCACAATCTTCGTCTTCAGCCTCATCTAACCGATGCTGCAAAGCGGAAAGCACTGAGATCTTTGCCCGCACCATCGCTCGATAAAGCTTGTAAAACCGCAAAAGATGCACTCCGGAAAAATCTCCGGTCCATTCCAGATATCGATTGAGCATTCGATTCGCTAAATCCCATCGACCATGCTCCTCTAAATCCATCAACACGAACCCAAGGTCGCTAAAAACATCGATCCAACGAAAGTCATCGTTGAATTCGATACCGTCAAACAATTGAGCCCGTTCATCGAGCCAGATCAAATTCCCCAAATGCAAGTCGCCGTGGCACTCGCGAATCATTCCTAGCTGCCTTCGTTGCACAAACACTGGATTCAAATTCTCGATGGCATGGTTGGTCCACACGGTCAGCGGTTTCAAATAACCCTGCAATCGCTCCGGCAAATGCTCTGCCAAATCACAAAAATTGTCTCGGGCATCGGCGGCGATTTTTTCGGGCGTTCCCCAGACTCCCTCGGCAGACATCTGCGGGGCCTGCGTATGAATTCGCGCCAACTCTTCGCCAAGACTCTCCACATGCTGCACCGACAATTCATGCCGACTCAACATATTTAACATCAACGCCGATTGCGGAAATTGCCGCATCCGCACCGCATACTCGACGACTTGGCCTCCAGGCCCCCAAGAAATTTCGTGGCCATTTTCGAAAATCGGCAAGACACCATCGTATATCCCCGGAGCCCAGCGTTGATTGAGTCGCAATTCCAATTCGCAATAACGTCGGCGCTGTTCCAGCGTGCGATAGTCCAAGAACGAATTGGCGATTGGTTTCTTGATCTTGTAGGCCCATTCGCCGGTCAGAAAGACCCACGAGATATGTGTCTCGATCATCTGCACGTCGGCAACCTTGCCTGGGTAAAACGCAGGCAATTGCATTGCCGAAATCAATTTTGGAATCGTTGTATCAGCCATGCTTCTATTTTACGCATAATCTTGGGTTTGTACGGTGGCCCTTGAATGACCGCAGGAGATCGGTCAAAATGCGAGCAAGTCACTTTGGAATACGAGGGGAAATCAATGAGCAACCGCAATCTGTTGGAAAGTCTACTGCAATCGGGGCAGGACCTTGCGCAACGCGGCCAGAAGTTTGCCGAAAAACAATTGGGCGTTCCCGAATCGGGAGCCGAACGGGATCAAGCTCTCTCAAACATGGGCAAGGGAGCAGCTGTTGGCGGCCTGTTAGCCCTGCTACTTGGGACCGGATTCGGTCGCCGCGTCGCTGGACCCCTTCTGAAAATTGGTGGTATCGCTGCTGTCGGGACCATCGGCTACAACGCATACCGAAAATGGCAAGCGAACCAAAACTCCGTTTCAATCCCCGGCGAGTCCATCGATAAACTGACTGACGAAAGTGCCCAAGCTCGCAGCCTGTTGCTGATCCGTGCAATGATTGCAGCAGCCAACGCCGACGGTCACATAGATGAAAGAGAGCGGAACGCCATCTCGTCGAGAATCCAAGGTCTAGAAATTTCAAGCGAAGATCAACAACTTCTCCTTGCAGAAATTGATCATCCCCTGAGTGGAGAGGACTTGGCAAAACAAGCCGATTCGATCATCGCCAAATCCGAAGTCTACCTAACTTCATTACTCCTTGTAGACGAGCAAGACACCGTCGAACGCGAATACTTAAACTCGCTTGCTCAGGCCCTGGGACTTCCCTGGGAATTGGTGAAGCAATTAGAGGCCGAGGCCAGCGCGGCGACCTGATCCCTACGGAGTCTTCCAAAGAGCCTTTAAAATCCGCTTTGCTCGCTCGGCGTTCCACCCCGCTGGCTTGCGATTTAACGATTCAAGCTACCGAGATTCAAAACAACCGCAGTGACACCATGCAACAATACCACGACCTTTTAAAACGCATCTTGGAAACTGGAGTTGCCAAGTCGGATCGCACGGGGACGGGGACACTGAGCGTTTTCGGTCACCAAATGCGATTTCCACTCGATGAGGGCTTCCCCTGCATCACGACCAAGAAGATTCATCTCCGCTCAATCATTCACGAGCTGTTATGGTTCCTGCGTGGCGACACAAATGTTGACTATCTTCATCAACACAACGTCACGATTTGGGATGAATGGGCAGACCCCGACGGAAATTTGGGACCGGTTTACGGTGCCCAGTGGCGGAGTTGGCGAACTCCTGCGGGGGACACGATTGATCAAATCTCCGAAGTTGTCCAACAAATCAAAACGAATCCCGATTCAAGACGCTTGATTGTGTCGGCCTGGAACGTGGCCGATTTGCCTAAAATGCGGTTGCCTCCGTGCCACTTACTATTTCAATTTTATGTTGCCAACGAGCGGCTTTCGTGCCAACTCTATCAGCGAAGTGCTGATGTGTTTTTGGGGGTCCCTTTTAACATCGCTTCCTACGCCCTGCTTACGATGATGATCGCTCAAGTCACAGGGCTAGGGCTCGGCGACTTTGTACATACCCTCGGCGACGCCCATTTGTACAGCAACCATTTGGACCAAACGCGAGAACTATTGTCCCGCGAACCGCGAGCCTTGCCAACGATGAAGTTGAATCCCGCAGTTCGTGATCTATTCGCTTTTACAGCAGAAGATTTCACGCTTGAAAACTATCAGCCCCATCCACACATTAAAGCTCCTGTTGCCGTTTAATTTTGAGGATGGGACGACGGCTTGAATTTCCGGACTCGTTTGTGCGATGCTGGGCCTTGCTTCGATCATCAAAAAACCTTCTAACCCTTGATTGCCCATATGGACCTGCACCCGAATTTGTCTGTCATCGTCGCGGCCAGCGAAAATGGCGTGATTGGCAGGAATGGTGAGCTACCTTGGCGGCTGTCCGGTGATTTGCGCCTGTTTAAAAAAATCACGATGGGTCACCACTTGGTGATGGGGCGGAAGACTTACGAATCGATTGGACGCCTACTCCCCGGGCGGACAACGGTTATCCTAACGGGAAATCGAGACTATCAAATCGATGGGGCACGCATGGCTCATTCTCTGGAAGAAGTCTCCCGCATCATCGCGAATGACACCCAACCCTTTGTTGTGGGAGGCGCCGAACTCTATCGTCAAATCCTCCCCGTTGCAAAACGCCTTTTCCTCACTCGTGTCCATGCCGAAATCTTTGGCGACGCTTTCTTCGAATTCGATCCGACCAAATGGCAGCTCGTTTCAGAAGAATTCTTCCCCGCAAACACTTCCAACGAATTCGCATTCACATGGCAAGAATTCGAACGTAATTACCAACAAATGTAGTCATTCACTTTGGCTACGCGAATTGGATCAGGTTCCGTTGCTGGAACTGCCCTGCGAGTAATTTGCACAAAGGCACTTACACCCATTTCTACCCGCCTGCCGTATAGCTTTGCCCAATCTCTTTGTGCCCACTGACGCTAGCAACAGACTCACATTTTGCGAGGAACGACCACGACCGATTTCACTCAGTTGTTGAACTGCCAACTGTCTGGTCTCAATTCAGGCAAGCATCACAAACTGGGGGGTTTGCGGGCAACACTCATCGTGGCGCCGTTCCCTAAATCATTAGAAAAATCGTCACAATCCGGTTCATCATCCCTATTCTCTCGACGATAAGAATAAGGTCAGAGAATGGGGATTATCAGATTGTCCAAGTTCGCAAGGCTGGCTTCGCCGAAGCGAAAGTCGCGGAACTGGCCTTAAAAGCCGTGCTTGGGAATTTTCGCGTCCGTTGTCACGATGGTTGTGATTCCTTCAAAAAGCGGCAGACTTAGTGAAGAACCATTCATTCTTGACAAGGCGTTTTCCTTGTTGGAATTGGTTTGTGAATTACAATGGAGGCTGTAAATTCCCGACGAAAACCGCCGCGTCAGCTTATCAATCGGTCCTTGAAGACAATTGGATTTTTGTCTCATCGAACCTCAAGGCCAACCTTCGCAGATCGTTCCGTCTTTTGACTTAAGAAGACGTTCTCGCTTCTCGGTTTGATATTCATCGCTGGCGGACTAGTCGATAGCCACCGTTTTGGATGTTAATAGATTCGTGGTTATGCAAAGATTTTGGCAAACACAAGTTCGCGGCAATAACGCGAAATCGTGACCAAAACATTGACCGAGCCGCAATCCGTGCCGCATCAAATTTAAATCATTAAAACACTTTTTTTGGGTGCCCTGTCACCCACGGGAACGGAGTGCGCGCCGAACGAATGGGCATTAGGACATGCCTTGTAAAGCCCCTCTAATCTCAAAATTATCGCCAACAAACGTCACAATCAACCTCGTCTGGTCATTGACCGAACCGACGAACTCGTTCACCAATTGAAACTAATCCAAACGTAACTCGATGACCAAAATTTGCTGTATTGGAGCAGGCTACGTCGGCGGACCGACGATGGCCATGATCGCCTACAAATGTCCCAACATTGATGTTCACGTCGTGGACATCAACCAAGCAAGAATCGACGCTTGGAACTCTGACGTACTCCCCGTATACGAGCCGGGTTTGTTCGAGATCGTCGCCAGCCGTCGCGGCAAGAACTTGAAATTCTCCACGTGCATCGACCACGCGATTCGCGAAGCCGACATCATTTTCATCTCCGTGAACACGCCAACCAAAACGTTTGGAGCTGGAGCGGGCCGCGCGGCGAACTTGGAATTTATCGAACGCTGTGCGCGGCGAATCGCCGAGGCTGCCGAAGGGCACAAAATCGTCGTCGAAAAATCAACCTTGCCCGTCCGCACCGCCGAGGCAGTCAAACGAATCCTCTCCGAGTCCTCCAACGGGGCGACCTTCGATGTTCTCAGTAACCCAGAGTTCCTCGCCGAAGGGACCGCCATCGAAGACCTCCTCGATCCTGACCGTGTCCTCATCGGCGGCGAAAACCCGGAAGCCATCGAAGCTCTCGTCAGCGTCTACGCTCACTGGGTTGATCGCAGCCGCATACTGACGACGAACCTCTGGAGCAGTGAACTTTCGAAACTCACCGCCAACGCCTTTTTGGCCCAACGTGTCTCATCAATCAACGCCATCTCAGCCCTTTGCGAAGCGACCGAGGCCAACGTCGATGAAGTCGCAGCAGCCATCGGCACCGACTCCCGTATCGGACCCAAATTTCTCAAAGCTTCCGTGGGATTCGGCGGTTCATGTTTCCAAAAAGATATCCTCAACCTCGTCTACCTCTGTCAACACTATGGGCTCCATGAAGTCGCCGAGTATTGGGAACAAGTCGTCAAGATGAACGACTATCAAAAATCCCGTTTCGCGCAAAAAATGGTCAAAACGATGTTCAACACCGTTTCAGGAAAACGTCTGGCGATCTGGGGTTTTGCCTTCAAAAAAGACACGAACGACACCCGCGAATCGGCGGCGATTTACGTTTGCCGAGATTTGCTTCGCGAAAACGCCATCCTTAATATCTACGATCCCAAAGTCTCAGACGAACAGATTCGGAATGACCTAAGAGAACTGATGGCCAACGGGTCTGGCGAACTAAGTCAACTTGATCGTCGTCTGATCGATGAAAACATTCACGTTGTCGAAAGTATGCAAGCGGCGGCCAGTGGGTCTCATGCCGTTGCTGTACTGACCGAATGGGACGAATTCAAAAATGCCGACTTTGAACGAATCTACTCGCAGATGCAAAAGCCTGCGTTTGTCTTCGACGGACGGAATATCTTGGATCACAAGAAACTACAACAGATCGGTTTCGAGGTTCATGCGATCGGCAAACGGGTTTAAAGCTTTTTTGCAAAGCATTTTTGAAAAAAATTTCGCTCGTTCACGGAGTGAACGGCTACGTAGCTTTTCACTCCGTGAAAAGATCTCTCACACCATTGAGACTGATTTTGAAATCACAACGATATTCGAATAGCAACCCTTCCCGCTCGTATGGGGACTTGGGCTTGAAACGTCCAGCTTTGGAGCGGTTCGCTTGAAAGTCATCGTCACTGGCGGGGCGGGGTTCATTGGATGCAACTTCACAAGGAACTTGCTGCAGCACACAACGCATCAAGTCTTGGTGATTGACAAACTAACCTACGCCGGGAGCCTGCGATCATTGGACGATGTTGCCGAACATCCAGGTTTCGAATTTAGACAATTAGATATTGGAGACGCAGAAGGCCTAAGAAATACCTTTGCTCAATTTCAGCCAGACGCTGTTGTCCACCTAGCAGCCGAGTCCCACGTTGATCGCTCGATTGATGCTCCCGCCGTTTTTATCGAAACAAATATTGGGGGGACCTTTACGCTGTTGCAGGAAACTCGCAGGTATTTGGCTGAAGTGGAAGACGAAAAACGAGAATTATTTCGGTTTGTTCATTGCTCGACGGATGAAGTCTACGGTTCTTTGGAAGACGACTCGCCGCCGTTCCACGAGTCAACACGTTACGAGCCACGTTCTCCCTATTCGGCCACCAAGGCCGCTGCGGATCATTTGGTTGGGGCTTGGCAAGTCACCTACGGACTTCCCGCCATCGTGACTCATTCCTCGAACAACTACGGCCCCTTTCAGTACCCAGAGAAACTGATTCCCGTTGTGATCACTAAAGCCCTAAGTGGCGATGCGATTCCGGTCTTCGGCAGCGGGCGACAAATTCGGGACTGGATTCATGTCGATGATCACTGCCGAGGCTTGACGGCCGCTCTGGAGCGGGGAAAACTGGGCGAGCACTACAACATTGGCGCCAACTGCGAACGCGAAAACTTGGAATTGGTCCACGACATTTGTAAATTCTTGGACCGATTGCAACCTCGCTCTGATGGACAAAGCTATTCCAACCAAATCCAACATGTCAACGACCGACCCGGACACGATCACCGCTACGCACTTAACGCCAACAAATTGGCCGACGAATTCCAATGGGAACCTAAGATTTCGCTCGCCGAAGGACTAGAGACAACCGTTCGCTGGTACATCGAAAATTCTAAGTGGTGCCAACACATGCTCGAACGAACGACGGGTACCCTGATTCAAAACTCCTTTACTTAAGCTGAAATTGACCATGATTGATTCCCTCACATCTCGCCTCGACAATGGCTCGCTAAAGATCGCCGTCATCGGATTGGGCTATGTAGGCCTCCCACTTGCCGTCGAGTTCGGTAAACGACTTCCTACTCTGGGCTTCGATATCAACCGCCATCGCATCGCCGAGCTATCACGTGGCGAAGACTCGACGTTAGAAGTCGAACCTGAAGAATTGAAATCCGCTGGGCATCTGAGCTTCTCAGATGACATCGAAACCCTTCGCGCGTGCAGTGTCTTTATCGTCACGGTCCCGACCCCTATCGACCGCCACAAACGACCCGATCTGACGCCGCTGATCAAGGCCAGTCAGATGCTGGGAAAAGTCATCCAACCCGGAGCCGTCGTAATTTACGAATCGACCGTCTATCCAGGAGCGACCGAGGAAGACTGCATCCCACTGATCGAAAAAGAATCTGGGCTCAAATACAACGTGGACTTTTTTGCCGGCTATAGCCCAGAACGAATCAACCCCGGCGACAAACAACATCGCTTGACGACCATCAAAAAAGTCACTTCAGGCTCCACCCCCGAAGTCGCCCAGTTCGTCGACAAACTCTACCGCTCGATCGTCACCGCCGGAACACATCTGGCGACCAGCATCCGCGTTGCTGAGGCCGCTAAGGTCATCGAAAACACCCAACGCGATCTCAATATCGCACTGATCAACGAGTTGGCACTGATTTTCAACCGCCTTGGCATCGACACGCTGGAGGTCTTAGAAGCTGCCGGAACGAAATGGAATTTCCTCCCCTTTCGTCCGGGTCTTGTCGGCGGTCACTGCATTGGAGTCGACCCGTACTACTTGACGCACAAGGCCCAAGAGGTCGGCCACACCCCGGAAGTCATCTTGGCCGGACGCCGCATCAACGACAGCATGGGGCATTATGTTGTTTCCCAGGTTGTCAAACGCATGCTCAAGAAACGGATTCACGTCGAAGACGCTAATGTGCTGATCCTCGGCCTGACCTTCAAAGAAAACTGCCCCGATATTCGCAACACTCGCGTGGTGGATATCGTGGCCGAGTTCAAAGAATACGGAGCCAACGTCGACGTTTATGACCCCTGGGTTAACCCTGCTGAAACGGAGCACGAGTACGGTTTTACACCGATTGCTCAGCCTGCTCCCGGAAAGTACGACGCGATTATTTTGGCCGTGGCTCATCAACAGTTCCGCGACGCGGGGATCGAAACTATCCGTCAATGGGGCCGTCGCGACTGCGTGATCTACGATATCAAATCCTTGTTACCCCGCGACCAAGTCGACGGGCGATTGTAGTCAACCAACTTTTTATCACATCATCGTGCATCCTTTTTTTGAATCTAACCGAGTTTTGACCATTGCCGAAGTGGGCCTTGCTCACGACGGGAGTTTAGGAACGGCACACGCCTACATTGATGCGGCGGCAGATTGTGGCGCGACGGCGGTCAAATTCCAAACCCATATCGCTGCCGAAGAAAGTACGGTCGCCGAAAAATTTCGCGTTAAGGTATTCCCTCAGGACGCCACGCGGTACGACTATTGGTTGCGGACTGGGTTCGAGAAATCACAATGGCTTGAACTAGCCGCTCACGCGCGAGAACGAGGCGTTCAGTTTCTCAGTTCTCCATTCAGCAATTTGGCCGTCGATTGGTTGTGCGAATGCGGCGTGCCTGCCTGGAAAGTCGCCTCTGGGGAATTGACTAACTACCCCATGCTGGCTCGGATGTGCGAGACCGGGCTACCGATTTTGATTTCCAGCGGCATGAGCAGTTGGGCCGAGTTGCAAGGGACCGTGGACTTCGTGCGGGCTCGCAGTGTGCCGTTTGGCATTTTTCAATGCACAACCTCATACCCTTGCCCGCCAGAAAAATGGGGGCTGAACGTCCTAGCTGAATTGCGGGAACGGTTCGCTTGCCCGGTGGGCCTAAGTGATCATAGCGGCGAAATTTATGCTGGGTTGGCCGCCGTCGCCTTGGGAGCGACGATGCTCGAATTCCATATCGCGTTTTCCAAGCAACAATTCGGCCCAGACTCCAAGGCCAGCTTGACCCTCGACCAAGCTCGCACGCTTGTCGCCGGAGCCAATCAAATCGCCAATGCGATGCGGAATCCTATCGACAAAGATCAACAAGCGGCAGACCTTAAACCGTTGCACGACCTGTTCACCAAGAGCATCGTTGCCGCTCGGAGTTTGAGCGCCGGGACGGTGTTGTCAGAGACCGATCTGGCGTTCAAGAAACCAGGGACGGGGATTTCAGCGGCGGTCTCCGACTCCTTGATAGGCAAACGTTTGAAAATTGACGTACCCGCCGATCACTTTTTTTCCGCAGACGACTTTGCCTGAGCGAACTTTCAACTTGCAGCGGCCTAACCCGCAACTCACGAGTAACTTACATGCCTAGAAAAATCTGCGTCGTCATCACCGCGCGCCCAAGTTACAGCCGAGTCAAAACGGCTTTGCAAGCTATCCAAACTCATCCCGATTTGGAGTTGCAACTGGTAGTCGCAGCTTCAGCTTTGCTCGACCGCTACGGAAACGTGATTCGACAAATCGAAGCCGATGGTTTTCAAATCAACGAACGGGTCTTCATGGTCCTCGAAGGGGAGAACCCAACCTCGATGGCCAAAACCACCGGTCTGGGCTTGATGGAGTTGTCTACGAGTTTCCTCAACTTGGCCCCCGATGTCGTGGTCTCGATAGCCGACCGTTATGAAACGATCGCCACGGCCATCGCCGGTTCTTACATGAACATTCCCGTTGCCCATATCCAAGGGGGAGAAGTCACCGGCTCGATCGACGAAAAGGTTCGTCATGCGGTGACGAAGTTGTCAGATATTCATCTCGTCGCATCGCAAGGAGCCTTCGAACGCGTCATCAAGTTGGGAGAAGACCCGACAACGGTATTTAATACGGGTTGCCCGTCGATTGATCTGGCCGCTGACATCGCGGCAAATCCAAAGTTAGATTTTGATCCTTTGCAAAAATATGCCGGGGTTGGTCAACCAGTAGATCTAGCTCAAGGCTACATCGTAGTGATGCAGCATCCGGTGACTTCGGAATATTCGCAGTCGCGGGAACAGATTGAGTTCACACTCGCAGCCGCCTCGCAATGCGGCCTGCCCGTCCTTTGGTTTTGGCCGAACGTCGATGCCGGCTCTGACGGCACGAGTTCGGGGATTCGGGCCTTTCGCGAACGGCATGGAGCGGCCAATTTTCACTTTTTCAAAAACATGGCCCCGCATGATTTCTTGCGGTTACTCGTAAACAGCCGCTGTTTGGTCGGCAATTCGAGCGTCGGAATTCGGGAGTGTGCCTTCTTGGGCGTCCCTGTGGTCAACATTGGATCGCGACAAGCGGGCCGCGAGCGTGGACGAAACACTTTGGATGTCCCACACGACGCAGAGCAAATATTGGCCGCGATCCACGAGCAGGTCGCTCACGGCCTTTATCCCAGCGACCCCATTTACGGCGATGGCCGGGCCGGTGAAAACATCGCTCAAGTCCTCGCCACCTGTCCACTAAAAATCGAAAAACGCCTCGCGTATTAAACGCTTTGACTCCAGCCTTCGAATTAAAGTACCAACCAGAAATTGACGGCCTGCGGGCTGTCTCGGTGATGTTGGTCGTGTTGTATCACGCCGGTCTTCCCATTTCGGGAGGATACGTCGGAGTAGATGTATTTTTCGTTATCTCAGGATTTCTCATCACGGCTTTGATTGCCAAGGAAATCAACAACGGAACTTTTTCTCTAGCCAAGTTTTGGGAGCGTCGTATTCGGCGGATTTTCCCGGCATCGTTAGTGACCATGCTCGTCGTCTTGATCCTCGGGACACTCATCATGGTCCCTCGAGACTTGGAAAAACTGGGCCAGTCGTCGATAGCCCAAGCCGCGATGCTAAGCAATGTCTACTTTTGGCGCGATGTTGATTATTTTGCTGGCTCAGCAGAGACCAAGCCACTGTTGCATACTTGGTCGCTGGCAGTGGAGGAACAGTTTTATTTGTTCTATCCGATTCTTTTAGTGTGCTTGAGTTATTATCGACGTATACAATTTGGCCTGCTGTTGGGACTTAGCATTATCTCGTTTGTCCTCAGTGTGATTTTCGTCGCTTATCGGCCTCAAGCAGCCTTTTATCTGCTCCCCTTTCGCGCCTGGGAACTGTTGCTGGGTGGGCTGATTGCCCTTCGACCAATTTATATTTCTAGTAAGCGTGCCCGAGAATTGTTGGCCGCAACCGGGATTGTTTTGATTTTGTTAGGAGCGGTTTTGTTCGATGCAGCGACGCCGTTCCCTGGCATCGCGGCAATGCTTCCCTGCTTGGGAGCGGCAGCCTTCATTACAGGCAACCTTTTCGACAAAACATCAAGTGGGCGCATCCTTAGTTGGCAACCAATCGTTTTCGTCGGACTGATCTCATATTCGCTCTATTTGTGGCATTGGCCCATCATGGCGTTCATGAGGTATCTCTACATCCCATTTACGCTCACCAATTCAATATTGGCGATAGCCGCCAGTCTAATTCTGGCCACCCTCTCTTGGAAATTTGTCGAGGGACCATTTCGAAAATCACACAAGTCCTCTCCAAAAAAATCCTGGATTCCGCAATTACAAACGCGAGGCGTGATTGTTTCTGGAGTCTTAAGCCTCATCGTGATGGCAGGTCTCGGTTTTTCCGTCGTATGGTTCAAAGGTTTGCCCGGACGATATTCCGAACAAATGCTACTTCTGGTTGACGATGCGACATGGAACGGCAGTCAGTTTGCGGCAACGAAACAGGATCTGACTACAAATCAGTTTAAATCTCTAGGATTGAACAAAGATCAAATTGACTTCGTCGTTTGGGGAGACAGTCACGCCCTGATGTATTTCGAAGTGATCGATGAACTTGCAACACGACATCGGTTAAGTGGGCATTTCATCGGCGTGGCCGGAAACCCTCCCATCCCCAACGTTTGGCGAGGGCGAAGTCGAGAACAGGGTGAGAACGCCGCGAAAGTGCTTGAATATGTGAAGCACTCCGGCATCCAAAATGTGGTCCTCATTGCACGTTGGTCGCTATACACGGAAGGATATTCTGAGTCTGAATTACATTTTGAAGAAAAAGGTCAACGACTCGAAGACGGACTAATTCGCGACGCCAATTCGCCGAGTAATCAATCCATTGATGACGCACGCCGCGCTTTTAAAGCGCACTTCGCCGCTCTGCTACATCAATTGCATGAGCAACAAATTCGGGTGTGGGTTGTGCAGCAAGTACCCGAGCAGCAAAGCCCCATCGCAATGCCTTGGCTGTTTCAGAATCAAGGTTTTCCAACTCAACCGCTCCTCGGAACAACGCGAGAACTGGACGGAGATCGGCAAGCGTTCTTCAAACAAGTCGTTTCAGAATTGACATCCACCAATGCTACTTTATTGGAAACTAGCGATTGTTGTTTTAGTGATGAAGGCAAACCAATTTTGACGGCTGATGGCCGCGCTTCTTATCGAGACAACGACCACTTATCTCGATTCGGTGCCAAACATTTGATGTTTCATCGGTTTGACGAAATGATCTCCGTCATTGCGGAACAGACAAAAAATTAAATGAAAGTCTTGGGAATCATTACTGCCAGAGGGGGATCGAAAGGGATTCCGCGCAAGAATTTGGTATCGCTGGCTGGGATTTCATTGTTGGGACATACGGCCAAGGCTGCGCTGGCGAGTCAGTTGTCACGTGTTGTGCTCTCCACCGACGATGAAGAAATCGCCGAACACGCCAGAGAACTCGGGATCGAAGTCCCCTTTATGCGGCCTGCTGAGCTGGCGCGCGACGACACCCCGACCATTCCCGTTTTGCAAGATGTCGTCCGACGCTTGGAAGGAATGGGGGAAAGCTACGAAGCAGTCTTTACGCTGCAGCCGACGAACCCCTTGCGTTTGGCCGGAGACATCGACGGTGCCATTCGCCTGTTGACGGAAACGGGTGCCGATTCGGTAATTGGTTTTGCCGATGTTGGCGAACGTCATCCGGCCCGAATGAAATTGAGTAACGACCAAGGCCAAATGCTGGACCCGCCGTTTGCCGAAGCTTTCGAAGGGCTTCGGCGCCAAGAGTTACCGCGATATTACTTGCGGGATGGATCGGTCTATTTGACTCGAACGAGTGTATTGATGGAACAAAACTCGCTCAAGGGCTCAGACTGCCGTGGCTGGCTGATCCCTTCAGGGCGGGCGCTGAATATCGACGAGCCGTTTGATTTGGAACTCGCCGAGTTTTTATTGAGTCGCAACATCTGTCAATTTCCTGGACGGCCGTTGAAGGGATGAAGCCCCGTTTGTTGATCGCCGAAAGTAACGGATTTTCCGAGTCCGCGCGGAAGACCTTAGAAGGCACCTTTGATGTTGAATACGCAGATTTAGATCGCGACGGCCTGTTGCGAGCGATCGGTGACTTCGATGCCGTTTGGGTCCGCTTGCGAAATATGATCGACCAAGAAATTCTCGCGGCTGGAAAACGGTTAAAGGCTTTGGCGACCAATACAACCGGATTGAATCACATTGATTTAGATGAAGCCGAACGGCGTGGGGTTCGTGTCATTTCCCTACGTGGCGAAGTCGACTTCCTCAAGACGATTCGGGCGACGGCGGAATTGACCATTGGTTTGACCTTGGCTGTTTTGCGGCGAATCCCGGCAGCTCACCAACATGTGTTAGGTGGTGGTTGGGACCGCACCTTGTTTTCAGGCAGCGAGATTTACGATAAGACCGTTGGGATTGTCGGGTATGGCCGGTTAGGCAAGATCGTGGCCGATTTGTTCTCGGCTTTTGGGGCCAGGGTTCTAGTGAACGATCCCCGTCTGAACGCCACACCTCAAATTGATGGTTATCAAGTTTGTTCCTTAGGCGAACTCCTCGCTGAATCTCAAATCGTATCGCTGCATGCGAATTATTTGGTTGAGAATCATCATTTTTTTGGTGGTCAACAATTTGCTGCGATGCAACAAGGCTCTATTTTTATCAACACGGCTCGGGGAGAGTTGGTTGATGAACATGCACTCATTACGGCGATTGAATCGGAAGTTCTCGCCGGTGCTGGTATCGATGTTGTCGACAAAGAACACGCTCCCACGACAACGCTGGAAAAACTTCGAGGATTGGCTCGGCGAGGGAAAAATTTGGTGTTCACGCCACATTTAGGTGGAAATACAAAAGAATCTTTGGAAAGAACCGAGCGGTTTTTAGCACAAAAATTGACGGAGTGTAACTGGGTTCGATGAGCTTCATCAAGCGCGAAAGCCCTATTGTAAGTTCTCTGAGCAATTTAATCTCGTCATGGATCAAATATGGAACACGGTTGATTTCGGGCATTTTGATCGCAAGGTCATTAGGCCCAGAACTCAAGGGCCAATATTCCAATTTGGCCCTAATCGTCGATTTGTATCTTCCGTTTTTGTTATTTGGGTACGCCGGGGGTGTGCTGTATTACGGAATCCGCCAAATCATCGATTTAAAAAAGTTTTATTGGACCGGTTTTCTTTTGGCGATGAGCGTCGGTTTGGCCGTCGTGCCAGGTTTGTTCTTTTTGGCTCGCAACGGATGGCTAGGAACGGTTGCGGCGAAAAGCGACTCGTTGGCGATTTGGTTGGTATTGACGATTTGTCCGGCAGCGATAATCAACCTCTATTCGCAACGCGTGCTGCAAGCCTTCCATTTGTTCCGAGCTACTAATATCCGTGAAATTTTAGGTTCACTCGCAACATTGGCCTACTATATTGTCGTGGCTCTCGTCAGCACCCTCGATTTGAAACATGCGATTGTCGGGTTGGCGATAGGATACTACCTGCAAACACTGCTGAACCTAGTGTTTGCGATTCGCGTCATCGGAGTGGAAGCGACCTGGGACTTGGGAAATATCTTCAAGCCTTGGAATTACGGGATTCGGACATGGTTGAATTTTGTCATCAGCCGATCAAGCGATCGGTTCGATCAAATCGCCTTAACGTTCTTCTTACTGCCAGAGGCTTTTGGGATTTATACCGTCGGGGTGAGCTTGAGCAGTTTGGTGGGACAGATACCCAACAGCTATGCTCAGGTGTTTTTCAATCAAGTCGCAGAGCGCCAGCCAGAAGAAGCAGTGCGTCTATATGCGATGGCACAGCGGGTGACTCTGGCAATTACTACCGTTGTTGCCTTGTTACTCGCGTTGGTCGCGTATCCGTTGGTTTATGTGATGTATGGAACGGCATATTGGGACGCTGGGATGGTGATCCTGCTATATACGCCAGGTTTGATTTTCCAAGCGGCAGCGCGAATGTCGGTGAAATTTTACGCAGGGCTTGGGCGTCCGCTCAAAAACAGTTTGGTATATCTGGTCGGTTTTAGTTTTAGCTTGCCATTTTATTTAATGTTGATTCCCGTGCTGGGAATTTATGGTGCCGCCATTGCGTCAAGTATCGCGTACTTCGCCGCATTTACATTCTCCTTTATGCAAATCCATCGCGAGTTCGGCGTCAAGATTTGGGATTTGATTGGAGTCCATCGTGAAGACCGAGAAGTTTTGAGCAAGAGCCTGCGAAGGTTGCCCGTTGTCGGAAAGTTTTTGAAACCGATTGCGAAGACTGAAGCTGAAGTGCCGGGGGCAAATCAAAAATGAGCAAGCCTAACTATTTGATTATTGGAGAACGGCGGTCGGGAACGACGACACTCGCAAACTACTTGACCGATCATCCTGAAGTCTTTGTACATCCTCGTCCTGATATTGGATATTTCATAGACGAGAGCATCCGAGGACGAATGAATTGGCTTGACGGAGAACCGGACGAAAAAGCATGGGAACAGGCTCATAGTCTCGAACAATATGCCGAGTTGTTCGCGACCGAGCAAGGGCATAAGGCAATTGGAGAAAAAAGCGCAGACTACCTGTTTTGGCGCCCCGCGCACCAGCGAATTAGTTCATTCTTGCCGAATGCGAAATTGATTGCGATTCTTCGGGACCCCGCCGAACGCGCTTGGTCCCATTATTGGAATGAAGTCGGTAAAGGCAGAGAGAATCTCTCATTCGGGGACGCCCTTAAAGCAGAGCCCGATAGAATTGCCAAGAGTGCATATGCTCGCGATCATTTGTCCTACAAAACCAGAGGTTATTATCACCAGTCAATTGGTGACATCTTACAATTGTTTCAGCGGGACCAGCTTTTAGTCATTTGTCTGGAACAACTCATTAAAGAACCTATCCCAACGCTCCAGCGCGTTTATCAATTTCTAGAAGTCGATCCAAGTCGCGGATTGGGACTTGCAGGGGAGAGGTTTAACATCAATTGGACGATGATTCAACGAAGCTGGGTTAAAGTTCCCTTGATTGGTCGTGCAGAAGAATTTGTGTTCAAAACAGCCAACAAAGTGCTTCGCAGACTTACCAAAGACAAAGACCGGACGCGTCAAATTCAACAAGTCGTTTTTTGGCCCTCGCGTAAACCGCAAGCGAAGTTAGAGAAACCTGTCTTGCTTTTGCGTCAACTTCGCGAGGAATATCAGGAGAGTATCGACCATTTAGAAGACTTGCTTGGACAAGATTTTTCGTGGCTTCGAGGACCTAGACGAGGAAATTCATGAAACGTTGGCTCAATGGACTTACACGGCGAGCCTCAAAATTCTTGGCGCGGCGAGGTCCTTATCGCTTTGCATTGAAAAAATGGAGCGCCATCGATGACATCGATGTTGCCGTAAAGGTCTTGGGGACAGAATTTTTTCGGTATCAACTCGAACCAACTCCGTTGCCCTTTCAAGATTTTCGACGATTTGTCGTATTGGCGCCTCATCAAGACGATGAAACGTTAGGGGTTGGCGGAACAATGGCCCTCGCGAACTCCTACGGAATAAAAACCACGGTAATCTACACAACCGAAGGCGAGCAATTTGACGGCTTAACGAGGCAATGGATTACGGCAGAAACTAGAGACTTGGAGGCCCGTCGTGCTCTTCGTCTCGTTGACGCTGAAATGAAAAAGATTGGCGTTTCAAATACAACCCCTAAACCCACCAAAGACAATATTCAACAATTGTCCTCAATGCTAAATGAAATCCGTCCGGATATAATTTTTGTCCCCTGGCTGTTGGATGCTCCTTCTCGACATCGGTTGGCCAACCACATGCTTTATTGGGCCGCGAAATCGCTCACTAATTTCTCACCGGAAATCTGGGGCTATCAAGTCCATAACAGTCTTTACCCAAATGGAATTGTCGATATCTCTTCGACGATTGATCTGAAGCGGGAAATGCTTGAATGCTTCGAATCCCAAAATCAAAACTATCGAAGATACGATCATCTCGGCATCTGCATGGCAGGTTGGAATTCACGGTATCTTACGGATGCCAAACATCAAACTGCACGATTCGCCGAGTTGTTTTTTGCCTTGCCATTGTCCACTCATTGTGAGTTGATTGAAAAATTTTATTTCTCGGATTTGAAGCAAACTTATCGAGGTGATTCCCCGGTAATCGACGGGGCTGAAAAGCTTCAGGCAATCATGCAAAGCAAATCTTAGTTGGCTTCCAAAGCTCAAAATGACCTCCACAATTTTCCTCAACATCACTCATGGTTTTCAAGCGCGGATGTTGCTGCGCAGTCAGATCGCTGACGAACTCTTGAGGCAAGGAACCAAATTGGTCGTGTGCAGCGTCAATGCCGACGAACCCTATTTTATCCAAGAATTCAGTCACCCCCAAATCGTCCTGGAGTCGATGCCCACCCGCACCTCCCGCTGGGAAGATCGCTTGTCCACCTGGCGACAATACATGCTGATGAATCCTCGTTTGGGCGGAACCCTCAACCACAAACGAGAGGTCCTCAAGCGCGAACAACCACTCCGCTACGCTGCCACCCGTTCGCTTAATCTATTTCTGGGGAATTTGCCGTTCCTGCGCAGGTCTTACATGTGGGGCGAAGCAAAATTGTTTGCGGCACCCGAATTCGATCCGCTACTCAAGCGGCATCGTCCCGACCTCTTAGTTACTGGTACGCCAGGCTTTAATCGTCACGATGTCCACGCTTTACGATCAGCCAAACGGTTGGGAATCCCGACCGCTACCGTCATGCTGTCCTGGGATAATCTGACCTCCAAAGGGTTTATGAACGGCATTCCCGATTACCTGCTTGTTTGGAGCGAACTGATGGCCCAGGAGGCTGTCACTTATCACGACTACCCCGCAGGGCGAGTCTTTCAAACGGGAGCCGCTCAGTTTGACCACTACTATCGTTCGAAAGAAACGACTGATATTCCGGCTTGGCGACGAGCACACCAAGTTCCCCAAGCTGCCTTTCTCATGATGTATGGGACTATCAATCCTGCGATCTGTGGTCACGAGGTTGATATCCTGAACGAAATCATTCGCGTGATGCGTTCGACCAGACTTCCCCGCAAGCCATTTCTGTGGATCCGTTTGCATCCACAAGTGGTCAACGGAAATACACGGCGAGCCCTGGAGCCTTTCTTGCAATTGCAAGCGGAAGATGTGTATGTCGAGGTTCCGCCGGTCAATGACAGCAAGTTGGAATGGGATCTTCCCAAGGACGACGCCGACCATCTGAAATGCCTGTTGGCGGCTTCCGATGTGGTGATCACCACAAGCTCGACACTGAGCATTGATGCCGCCTGTGCCGGGACCCCGATCATCAACGTCTTCTTTGACGGCCGCGAGGTTCACCCTGCTCAATCAGTCTCGCGTTTTAAGAATTACACGCACTATGCCAAAATCCTCGAGACTGGAGGAATTTTTGTCGCCGATTCGTCCTCGCAATTCGCCGAGGCGCTCTGTCGATACAGTCGTGACAATACGACGGATGCCATTCAACGGGAGCGAATTATCGCACAACAGATCGGCGTGCTAGACGGTTTTGCCGGAGAACGCACGGCGACAAAACTACTGCAGATTGCCGGAGAAACAATCAAGGCGACAACCATCAGCAAGGTGTCGCAATGACCGGTGACGCAAAATGTCAACTTCGACTTTCAAAAAAGATGCTGGTCGTCACGGCAGGTTTGCCCCCAGCCCAGAACGGTTCGTCCAGCATCATGACGAATCTCGCAAGATATTTAACGCCAAACGAAGCTGTATTTGTCGGTGAATTGTCGCCGGGGCCGGCGAACAATGCGTGGCCTAATTCATCAGACCTGCCGCAAATTTTTTACATACATCGGCAATGGCCTTGGAAGTTTAAAAAGACTATCCGGTTCTTGTTGTGGCCATTAATTTTGTGGCGGGCTTTGATGATTTATCGTCGTGAGAAATGCCAACAGGTCATGGCGGTGTTTCCCAACGAAGCCTATCTCTCGATTGGTTACTTTGTCTCGCTAATCATGGGATGTAACTTGTACAGTTACTTTCACAACACTTATCTTGACAACCGCACAGGTGTGCGCAGGTGGTGGGCCAGAATTTTGCAGCCACTCGTGTTTCGCCGCTCGAAAATCGTGTTTGTCATGAGCGAGGGGATGAAGCGGGTTTGGAGCAAGATGTACCCCGATGTTCGATTTGAGACTCTGGTGCATACCGAGAATCAATCGCCGTTGCAGCCCCGAACCTTTGCCAAAATCCCCGACGACTTCCGTGTTGCTGTTATGGGAAGCCTTAACGAATCCAACCTCGAGGCCATGGGGCGATTGCGGCATATACTGGAGGCGTTTCCGCAAATGCAACTCTCGGTTTATTCAACTGCCAAACCGAGTGTTTTAAAAAATCTAGGACTTGACGGGCCCCGAGTTAGACAGACATCCGCTGCCTACGATCAAATCGTCGCAGAACTTGGGGGGCATGATTTGCTGTTTCTTCCTCACGGCTTCATCGGAGGATTCAAACCGATCGAATACGAAACAATATTTCCCACGCGTACGTTGCCCTACCTGCTTTCTGCCGTTCCGATAATCGCCCACTCTCCACCAGGTGCATTCTTGACGGACTTCCTTCGAGAGAATCAAAGCGCGGTCGTGGTTGATACTCCAAGTGAAACAGCCCTCATCGCTGCCTTTCAAAACCTGAGGGATGATCCACGAGAGCAAGCGCGTCTCGTTAAGAACGGGTTAGTGGCGGCCCAGAAGTTTCAGGGGGAGCGTGTTGTCGATCATTGGTGCCAACAAGTAGACTCCACGGAATCAAAATGAGCGATTCGATTAGCCAAAAACAAAATTTTGGTTTTGAATTTGGGACTGAGCTGGAGGCTTCAACCTCCCTGTTTCAACGCCCGCTTTATCGAGGCACCTCGGGGAATCTAGATTTTGATTTTGCTCATGCGGTGGAAAACGAGACTCACTTGACGTGGGATTTAGGGGCGATCATGTCGACCCTGTCGCTGGGCTATGCCTTGGGGACCAGCACCCTGTTTAATGAAATTAAGCGTCGCCCATGGCTCAGTGAAGTTAAAGCGGATGGATCGTTTCGTGAACTCCCCATTCCACCGCATGGACGTCGCTGGTACCCCGTACAAGAAATCGCCGCCCAACTGTTTCAGCGATTGCAGCAAGAAATCGAAGAGGTCGCGAAACCATACTCCCAAATTTATTTGCTTTTGTCGGGAGGATTGGACAGCCGAATTGTGGCGGGTGTGGTCAAGACGTTGTTGGATCAACAACGGTTACAAGCCGACGTGACGGCTGTGACTTGGGGGCAGGCCAATTCGCGAGATGTAGTTTTAGCTCAAGAAGTCGCCCAACAACTCGGTTTTAGGTGGCAACATGTCGTGTTGGGGGCCGAGCATGTCGCTGAAAATATCGAAGTCGGGGTCCGACTTCTTGGAGCCACCGTTTCTCCCATCAACCTCCATCGGATGAATTGGTTAGTCGAGAATTGTGAATCGAATGCGTTGGTCTTAGCAGGAAGTTACGGTGATTCTGTTGGACGGAGTGAATATTCAAAAAGGACGGTTTTGGAATTAAGGCCGATGAGTCCTGTAAATTCATGGGGACTGATTCGTGCGGACTTAAGCGGCGCGGCTCAACAGCGATGCCAGGAAGAAATCACAAACTTGTTTCAAAGGGCGGGAGACGTCCCGAATTACGTTCGGTATGAACACCAGCAACAGGGCCATTACATGCGAGGCAAGATCGCTCAAACGATGAGTGTGATTAGCGTACGCTGCCCTGTTTACCAGGCGTTTACTGCGAGTCATGTCTACCAATACATGTGGTCGTTGCACCCTTCGATACGAACGGATGATGTCTATCGACATCTATTGAAGGACCTTGGACGGCAATTGGTTAACATCCCTTGGGCTCGTACAAACGCCGCACTTGACCGAAGTCGCATTGATCGGACGATGATGTCGGCGAACTACCATGATTACTCGCGGTGGACCCAGGAATTTTTGAAACAACAACTGGCCGAGCAGGGCTACGAGAACTATCTGTCGAGTTTTGAGGTTTTGAGTTTTTTAGACCAAAAACGGTTTCGAGATTGGATTGGCATTTTGGCTGACCCTGATTTGAATATTCGTACCTCTGGCACGGCGGCTCAGGGCACTTATTTGTGGCTGGAGTCACTCAGGCGGTTTTCGGAACGCTTGGGACTTCGAATTCAGAAAATTCACTGCACGGATATTCCAAAAGCCCTACCGGCAAGGACTCGTTCTAGAACTCAAATCCGGCAGATTTTAAGCTCAATTCCTTTGATTCGGAACTTTTCCGGAAAGATACGCCGCACGTTTTTACGGCAAGTTTCGCGTTGGCGGTTTCCGATCGATCGCAACTCTTAACTTTGACCATTGACCCAAGTGACCCCCAGGCGTTATCGTTGAAGGGTAGTAGGCCAAACAGAAATTCCCAACACGTTTTGCATCACTTGATCAGCCAGGGTTAGGCTGGCCCCCCTGTCGCGGCTTCCTGAGCCGGTTGATCCAAGCGAAATCGGAAAATGACTGAAATTACGCGTGTTTAAGTATCTTTGAGCAACTCCACATGAGCAATTTGTCGAATCTAGGCTCTCATTCGGTCCCACTGAATGAAGGTGTCCCGACGGGATTTCCGCACACGCCGAACCCGCCCCCAACCTACGGCTATCATCGTCAAGCCCAGAGACAAGTACGGGCCGCAAAGGTAGACGGGCTGATGCTTGGTGCCTTCATCATCCTCGGAGGGACCTGTCTCATGAACCTCAACGGGATCACCGCCATGGCGTTTGAGACAAATCGGCTCATGTCGCTGGTGATCTTAGTTAGCGGTTTGTATTTGATTTACCGTACGTCTGGATTGTGGGCTCGCGCGTTGGGATCGGCAGGGGTATGGTTTATCGGTTTTCTCTTTACTTATCTGGCGATCGGATATGCAATTGAACAAGACAATCAGCAATTGATTAGCCACCTGAATTCTATCTTTATCATTTTCGCTGGTGCGGTAACGGCCTATCATTTCGCCCAGCGTAACGCGACGTATAAATTGTTCACGATTTTGACGATTTTGGCAGTTTTGGGAGCATACACAGTCTACCTCAGTCCCTTTCTGGGTGATGTGTATGCCAAAATGCAAAAACTTGATCGCATGGCCAAGCAAGGTAGATGGATGGGGTTCTTTGCCAATCCTAATGAAACGGGGATGGCGACTGTTCTTGCCTTTGCGTGCACGTTGACCATCTGGGTTTATCCGTCAAAGGTCACGCGACTCAAAAAATACCTGCCGCTAATTGTTGTGGGCTTGGCGATTGGTTCGGTTCTCTCCTTTTCGAGAAGCGCCATGATTACGTTTGCGTTCATTGGTGTCTTTGTGGCGATCTATTCGGCCGGCATGGGGTCCAGGGCCATTGGAACATTGCTTGCGGGATTTTTTGTATTCATTGCTGCTTACTGGTTTTTTACCTCGGGATACAAACAATACGAGTGGACTTCGCAGCAGGAAAAGCGAATCCAAAGTGTAGAACGCATGCTGACCCTGGGCGAGTTTAGCCAGAAGGATACCGGAGGTCGATTTGAGGGAATCAAGGGCGGTTTGCATTACTGGAGCAAGAGCCCAATTTTCGGACACGGCTTAGGCATGTTGCATGCGATGCCCTACCAATATTTTGGTGGTCTGGGCTGTCATAACACCCATGTGATGGTGCTAGGTGAGGTGGGTATTTTGGGATTTTCAGTGTATTTCTTGGCCCTCGTCGCTTACTTGGTGTCGACATTCAAAATCGAAAATTTACCGGTCCGAACATTTTGTTTACTATTCTTTTTCTCCGCGATGGCTACGGGAATGGTCGGGCATACGATGTTGGATGCTAGAAATTTCAATTTAGTTTTCGGCATTGCTTTCGGACTTCAAAGCTATTATCTGTCCTTTCAAAAGAGTCAACGAAAATTTTTGCAATTTCAAAAACATCGCCATGCTTTAAGTTAAACTTTAAAATAAAAGGCTCGTTCCCCCTGGATCAGTCTTCTATATATTCTAGATGAGAAACCCTATTCCAATACTTGCTTTTTGTCATCTCCGGAAAACGGGCGGGGTGGCTATCAATCAAATCTTGCGTCGAAGATTTGGCACACGGCATATGGACGCCATCGTCCGTTATCGACCCGGTACCAAGATCAACCAACCCTTCTATACTCGTCATGATTTGGACGTTGACCATCGGATTTACCCAAAATTAGAGTCTATTGCAGGACATTATCTTTGTCCCGCCCTTGACTACGGTCCACTCGGCGAGCGATTTCGTTGGATTACAATGTTGCGTGAACCCACGCGACGGTATGTATCCCACTTTGGCCAACACGTCGAAAAGATGGGGGTGCATTCCGACTTTCAGGCATGGATGAATATTGAGAAGCATCACAATGATCAGGTTAAAACTCTTGCAGGTTGTGAAGATCTTGATTTGGCAAAAAGTGTTTTGTCTCAAATGACGTTTGGTATCCTAGAAGAGTTTGACCTGTCCCTGTTGGTTTTTCGTGAATTGCTACCGGAATTTGGATTGAATGTAGACGTGCGGGAGCAAACTAACTCATCGAAAGGAATTGTCAATATTTCCTGTTTACTTAAAGATAATTCGGATCGTATTAACACTAACAACCAACTCGATATAGAATTGTATCGCTATGCTAAAGAGTGCCTTTGGCCAAAACAGTTAGAAAGGGTTGACCTAGAGCGCCTTCAAAATGAATTATCGCAAAATCGACTAAGCTCTCCGAGTCTTCGGCAAAGGATAAGTTTGCTCAATAACCGATTGAAACGGAATTTGATATACAAGCCCTATGTAAAACTCTCCAATCTCAATTCGTCACGGATAAACCATTGAGAATCTGTTGCTTCATTGACAGCATGGGATCCGGCGGTGCCCAACGTCAGATGACTTGCCTGCTCGCGGCTTTGTCGAGCAAGGGGTATGACGTTCAATTGCTACTTTACTATCGGCAATTCCAACACTTTTTGCCTGAAGTGCGTGCGGTTGGTGTCGAACCAATCTATGTTGATTCGAACACGAAATTAGGACGGATTTGGGCAGTGCGACGCACCATTCGTAAGTTGCAACCGGACTGCGTGATCTCCTATTTGAATTCCCCAAATATTCTCGCGGCACTTAGTTCTCCCGGTCTCCGCCGGATACCGGTAATCGTTTCGGAGCGAAGTCTCGATATTGATGGGGTGACAAAAGCAAACCGACTGCGTTTCAACATCTTCCGACTGGTTGATCAAGTCGTCGCCAATTCTGAATCGCAGGCTCAGTTTATTCGACAGTCGTTTCCGTTTCTTGCGAGACGAGTAACAACTATTCGAAATTGCGTCTTCTTGCCACAAATTCCAAGTGTTCGCAAATCGATCCACTCGCCTCGACGCATTGTCGTCGGAGCCAGTGTAAATCCGGCGAAAAACGTCTTGAGATTTATCCGGGGTGTCGCCGAGGCCAGCCAAGGTTTGCCACCTCAATCGTTCGTAGTCGACTGGTTCGGCAATAATTTTTTCCAAAATGGAAAACCGACGGCTGCATCTGAATATTATCTCCAAGCCATTCAATTGGTCCAAAGTCTGAATTTACAAAACACCTTTTTTTTCCACTCAGCAGTGAATGATTTGCCAGATCGATTGGTAAACTATGACGCGGCGTGCCTCCCATCGATTTTCGAGGGGTGTCCGAATTTTATTTGCGAAGCCATGGCGGCAGGTTTACCGATCCTCTCCAGTCAAATAGGAGATATTCCAGAAATCACCGGTCAAACATCCGGCTGGCTGTTTGATCCAAACAATGAATCAGATATTGCAAATCAACTCATTCGATTTGTCCTTAGTGACGCTGAAGAACTTCAGGAGATGGGGTACCACGCCAGAACTCGTGCCGTGGAGTTGTTTTCGCAAGAGGCTTTTTCAGACGCCTATGAGGCGATTATTCGCAAGGTCGTCATGAAAGAGGGGACACCGACCCAATAATGTGCGGCATTGTTGGCTATTTCCGGTTTCTGCTTGGGGAGAACCCGGAATTGAATTTGGAAGCGGCCACGTGCTCCCTGGCCCATCGCGGACCTGATGACCAGGGGATTTTTGTAGAGGACCAAGTAGGCCTAGGACATCGCCGCCTGAGCATCATCGACCTTTCGCCGTCCGGGCACCAACCAATGGCGTCGTTGGATGAACGCTTTGTGATTGTCTTTAACGGCGAGATTTACAACTACCGCGACTTGAAAAGCCAACTTGAGCAACTCGGCCATCGGTTTCGCAGTTCCTCTGACACAGAGGTCATCCTCGCGGGCTTTCAACAATGGGGACGCACGATCCTGGCGAAACTCAACGGCATTTTCGCTTTGGCTTTATGGGATCGTCACGAAAAGCGGCTTCTCGTTGCCCGAGATCGCTTAGGGGTCAAACCCTTTTATTTCCATCGCGATGCATCTTGCTTTATTTTCGGCTCGGAAATCAAATCCCTACTTGCACTTCGCGATATTCCCCGCCAAGTCGACATTCAAGGGTTGCACGAATTTTTATATTTCGGCAATTGTCTTGGCTCGACGACGCTATTTCGTGGCATCCAGCGTCTTGAGCCGGGGGCGTGGATGGAACTCGCAGGGGACGACACGGTTGCACAGGGGACTTTTTGGACCCATGAAGAAATCTCGCGTCTCGACGCCAGATCGATTTCCGAAGGTGAAGCCGCCGAACAAATTGCCAACCATTTGGATCGAGCGGTCCAAAGACAACTGACCGCAGATGTACCTGTCGGAGTCTTTTTGAGCGGGGGGATCGATTCCTCGGCCATTACCGCACTTGCCGTTCGCCATTATCCAGGGAAGATCGCAACCTTCTCTGCGGGCTTCGACTTCGATGGAGGGCACAACGAGTTGCCGGCGGCGCGAAAGATTGCGAGCCAGTTGGGTACAGATCACCACGAAATTATGATCTACGGCGGAGACCTTCCTGATACGATCCGCACCTTGGTAAGGCATCATGATGAGCCCTTCAGCGACGCAGCCAATCTTCCCCTCTATCTAATGACTCGGCAGATTCGTGAGCAGTGTCGTGTGATCTTGCAAGGGGATGGTGGCGACGAGTTGTTTGGTGGCTACAACCGGTATCGACTACTACAACAACGGCAACGTTATCAGTTCGTCTTCTTCTTATTGAAAAGACTTCGATTCCTGGCCGGTTCGCAAACTCGCCGTAATCAAATCGATCGTTTTTCTGCGATCTTTTCAGAAAAAGACCCGGGGATTCGTTTGGGGAAGTTTCTTACTCTAGAGCAAACGGGGGTTCGCCGTCCGGAGTTAATGTTGTCGCCGGAGTGGATGCAAAAATTATCAACAACCAATCCGTTTCTACGTTACCAAAGGCTCGTCGACCGTTTTCGTTTTTTAGAGAACGACCCTGTTCAGGCTTTATTTTGGGTGGATTCCGCGATTATCTTGCCGGATCAGTTTTTGGAGAAGGTCGATAAGAGCACGATGGCAAACGGAGTCGAAGTCCGTGTTCCTTTTCTCGATAACGATTTGGCTTCATTCGCCTTGTCGCTCCCCTCCCGTCTTAAGATCGGAAGTGGTGTTCAAAAAAAGCTGCTTAAGCTTGCATTGCGGGGAATTGTGCCTGATGAAGTTTTGAGCCGGCCTAAGAAAGGCTTTGGCGTGCCCTACAGTCGTTGGCTGCGTGGGCCTTTAAAAGAATTTATGCTGGACCTTTTTCGTAGTCACTTCAGCGGCGATGGATCGCTGTTTTCGGGGACCGTTCTCGAGCGGAGAGTTGCCGAGCACGCCGCAGGGACGGATGATTGGGGTTTCGCATTGTGGAAGGCTCTAAATTTGGCCATTTGGCTAGAAGAGTATCGGGTCTCTAATTAGGTCGCAATTGAAAAAACATTTATTCTAGAAAATCATGAAAGTAATGTTAACGAAGCAAATATGAATCGAGAACTGCAATCCCCAAGTCTTCCCACCGTAGTTTTCGTCGGTGGGTTTTCACGGCCAGCGGATGGTACCGTGGGGGGACAGCTATTTGCCTGCACGTCGTTGCTGAATAGCCGACTCAAAGAAATGGTAGATTGGCATCTCATCGACAGCAGTCAACGCTCGTTACCGCCTCCCCCGATCTGGGTTCGCGGATGGGACGCATCAATGAGAGTTTTTAGGGCCGGTCGAGCTTTGACGCAAAAAAAGGCGAAATCCGGGCTCGTGTTTACATCATTTCGCACACTGAGTCTTCTGGAAAAAATGACTATCTGCGCTTGGGGAGGCTTGTGGCGAAAACGGATGGTCGTGGCCTATCGCAGCGAGATTCGCCCGCTGGGCAATGTCGACTGGCTGATGCGGCCGTTTCTCAAAACCTCACTGGCCTTGACGAGTCATGTGATCTGTCAAAGTCAACAGGCTGCCGACGCCTTTGCCCAGTTGTTCCCCAAACACCAACACAAAACGGTCGTTATCCCCAACTGGATCGACACCAGTGATTATCAAAACATCGCTCGCCAGAGACAGATGACCTTAATGGAAAACACCGCATCCAAACGGCCCCCGGTCTTTTTGTTTTTAGGCTGGCTGGAAAAAAACAAGGGTGTCCATGATTTATTGAATGCCACCAAGAGTTTAGTCGACTCGGGTCTTGACTTTCGCGTTAAAATCGGTGGGTCTGGCGGGCAACGCGAACCCCTGGAAAAAATGGCTCGCGATTTGAATCTCGTAAACCATGTCAAATTCTTGGGCTGGGTCACCGGCGAAGAAAAAAAGGCTGCAATGGCTACCGCGGATGTTATGGTATTGCCATCTTATAGCGAAGGGATGCCGAATTCGATTCTCGAGGGGATGGCGGCAGCCTTGCCGGTCATCGCCACCAGAGTTGGCGGCATCCCCAGCCTGGTCGTCGCCGGGGAAACCGGACAGTTGATTGGCGCCGGCCAACCTCAGGAACTGGCTGCAGCAATGCGCCACTTAATTGAGAATCCCGAAGAAC
Organism: Pirellulaceae bacterium; assembly: GCA_019636375.1. Classification (GTDB taxonomy): domain Bacteria; phylum Planctomycetota; class Planctomycetia; order Pirellulales; family Pirellulaceae; genus BJ22. The sequence continues at coordinate 194,938 of JAHBXS010000003.1, forward strand.
GAATCCAAATGGGGTTTGCCGGTGCCACCAAAGCCGAACGAGATCACTCCGTTGAGCAAGCTTGGACGAAAGTTGCTGAGGTTCTTCTGCCCTCGCAGCATGTCTCTACTTCATAACCCCGCGAATATCCGCCGATGAAACTCTCCTTTTGGGACCGAAAACTCTATCCAAATCTCGAAGACCGAGATGCGGCGACGCTATTTATCAAAACGATAAAGGAAAAGGTGCTTCCCGACGCGACGGTTCTCGATGTGGGGGCCGGTGGAGGATTGCGAAGCCTGTATGATTTTCGCGGCAAATGCCATGAGATGATCGGTATTGATCTGGACCCCAAAGTCACCGAGAATCCTTTGCTTGATCGCGGTCTTCTCATGGACGGCAATTCGATTCCGCTCCCCGATCATTCGGTTGACTTCGCATTTTCGATTTACGTTCTCGAGCACGTTAGTGATCCGGAGGCGCTTTGTAATGAAATCAGCCGCGTCCTTAAGCCCGGGGGTGAGTTCTGGGCGATCACCCCAAATCGATACCATTATGTGGCTCTTGTCGCGGCGTTGACACCAACTGCGTTCCATAAATGGTTCAACAAGACCCGTGGCCGCGCGGCAGACGACACGTTCGATACGTTCTATCGACTAAACTCCGCCCGCGCGTTGAAACGTCATTTTGCCAGCGCTGGCATGGAAGTGATCGAAATAAAGACCATCGAAATTCGTCCCAACTATCTCCAGTTTTCGACGCCGCTGTTCCTGTTGGGGGCGGCGTACGAACGAGTCGTTAATTCTTCAGCAATTTTTTCAAAACTGCGAGTCAACTACATCGCGGGATTTCGAAAGGCTCATCGACCAGCATGAAGCAAATTTTACAAAACCTGGGTAACGGCGAAACGATCTTGGCCGAAGTGCCCGTGCCACGCCGAGGAAGTGGCGCGGTATTGATCCAAACCACTCAGACCCTCGTTTCCCTCGGAACTGAAAAAATGTTGATCGAGTTCGGCAAAAGTGGCTGGCTCGCCAAGGCCCGTTCGCAACCCGACAAGGTCAAACAAGTTCTCCAAAAAATCAAAACCGATGGACTCTGGGCGACGCTCGAAACGGTTCGGGCAAAACTCGATACTCCCATCCCGCTCGGTTACTGCAACGTCGGAGTGGTTCGCGAAAGTGGCGTGCACTCTCCCTATCCGCCAGGGACGCGGGTCGTGTCAAATGGCCCCCACGCCGAGTGGGTGGCGATTCCAGAAAACTTGATGGCCAAGATTCCAGAAAAAGTCTCGGACGAAGCCGCCGTCTTCACGGTCATCGGTGCGATTGCACTCCAAGGAATTCGCTTGATCGGGCCGACGCTGGGAGAACGTGTGGTTGTTAGTGGTCTGGGTTTGATCGGTCTGATCGCGGTGCAAATCCTCCGCGCTAATGGCTGTCAAGTTCTCGGAATCGATTTTGATCCTAAAAAGTTGGCTCTGGCTCGTCAATTCGGTGCTGAGACCGTAGACCTAGCGGCCGGCCAAGACCCGATGGCGGTCGCGGAACAATGGTCGCAAGGTATCGGAGTGGATGCGGTTTTGATCACCGCTTCGGCCAAGTCCGATGAATTGATGCACCAAGCGGCGACGATGTGCCGCCAACGAGGGCGAATTGTTTTGGTGGGGGTCGTGGGGCTAAACTTGCGACGGGCCGATTTTTACGAGAAAGAATTGTCGTTCCAAGTCTCTTGCTCCTATGGGCCAGGACGCTACGACGATAACTATGAAAAACGGGGCTTGGATTATCCCATCGGCTTCGTTCGCTGGACGGAAAAAAGGAACTTCGAGGCGATCCTGCAATTGATGGCGGACGGCCTCATTGACGTGGCTCCCCTTATTTCGCATCGCTTTGATTTCGACGAGGCCTTGGCCGGTTATCAAGCGGTAAGCGATCCGCAAGCGATGGGGATTTTACTAGGCTATGCGGGGAACGATTCACAGGCCACAAGTCAGAATGACGAGGTGCAGGAAAATACCCCCGCTGCTCCAAGAATCTCCGGGCCTCGCTCGATTCCCGCTCATTCAGGATCGTTGATTAATATTGCATTTGTTGGAGCTGGGGGGTTCACGACGCGGATGCTCCTGCCCCTCTTGCCGAAATCCGGGATCGGTCGCGCGGCCATCGTGAGCAGCACCGGGGTCTCGGCTGCTCATGCTGCCAAAAAATTCGGCTTCGACAGGGCTCTAAGCGATTTCGGTGAGGTCTTATCCGATCCCAAAATCGATGCGGTGTTCGTCACGACACCTCACTCGCTCCATGCCGGCATGGTCTGTCAAGCGTTACAGTCCCGCAAGCACGTGTTTGTCGAAAAGCCGTTGGCGATGACCGGCGAGGAACTGGAAATGGTTCGCGAGGCGGTCGAACAAACTCCTGATCGTTGCTTACTCGTTGGCTTCAATCGTCGGTTTTCGCCACACCTAACTCGAATGAAACAATGGTTGAAGGCGGCGCCGGCAAACAAGGCCTTAATCATCACGGTCAATGCTGGGGCGATCCCAGAAGACCACTGGACTCAAGACCCAACTGTCGGCGGTGGACGTATTATCGGTGAGGGTTGCCACTTCGTCGATTGTGCGCGGTATCTCGTGGGGCACTCGATTGTGGACTCCGCGGCTTTTCCCGTCAGGGGAGGTGAAGGGCGACTTGGAGATTGTGTGGCATTGCAATTGACGTTTTCCGATGGCTCTACAGCAACGATTCATTATCTGTCCAATGGCAGTAAGGATTTTCCTAAAGAGCGAATCGAGGTTTTCGCCGGCGGCAAGGTCTACGTTTGCAACAATTTCCGGACGACGTATGAAGTCGGCGGAAAAAACAAGTTTTCGACCCGCAGCCAGGACAAGGGACATGCCGAGGAACTCAAGCAATTCCTCACGGCGATTGAGCGGGGGGGCGAGTGGCCGATCCCCTGGTCAGAACTCCACGAAGTCTCCGATCATTCGCTCCGCCTGGCGCGGAATCTGCGATGATGTGGCGAAGCGAAAGGAAACTCCAGTATGCACAAGGCTATTGTGCTACACTTGATCCGCCCGTTCACTGAATGAACCGTTACGCAGCTTTTCACTCAGTGAAAAAACTATCCTTCATTGCAATTTGAAATGAGTATCTCTCATTGAATTCGCCGCTTGATCTCGAACGAGAGTTGCAAGACATTTTGCGGCAGTCCCGTTCTGGGCGACTGCGCCGCGCGTGGGGAATCACCACCCATTATCGCTGGAGTCAGATTTGTCGGCGGGTATTCCGCGTTGTTCGTGAACGACTTCAGCCGCAACGAGTCGTCGGGGATTGGGCCGATGCCCCAACAGCGAGGTACAGAGCGACCTCGGAACCGCTCACGCAATTTGCACGACTGACGATCGACTTTCGCTCTGACCTTCGAGCGACGGCACTCAACGATCTGCAAGGGGGCTTCGTCGGGTTGCTGGGTGAAGCACACAACGTGGGCTACCCCATTCGCTGGGCAGAGCTTTCAAGCTCCTCCACACTGCCGCATCTGGCGCGGTTTCATTTGCATTATCACGAGTTTTTGCTCGGCGAGTTGGCTCGTCGGGGAGACTCGTGTTGGGAGTTGGTTTGGCAAACTCTTGCGAGTTGGCTTAAGGCGTTTCCGGCCGCGACGACACTGCGGACCAGTGACGCTTGGCACCCCTACTGCATCTCGCGGCGAATCCCCGTCTGGTGTTGGCTGTTGATTCTCGGCGAGCCACCCGCAAGGCTTCGCGACTCGCTGACATCGAGCCTCGCCACACAGGCCCACTATCTGAGCCGCCATCTCGAGACGGAACTCGGCGGAAATCATTTATTAGAAAACGTGGCCGCTCTGGCGATTGCCGCTGGAATGGTCGAGCATCCAGAAGCGAACCAGTGGCTAGCGACCGCTGCAAGAACTTGGGACGGGGAGAAGGCCGAGCAAATTCTGCTCCACGGCGAACACTTCGAGCGTTCGCCGATGTACCACTGCCAAGTCGTTGGTAACCTATTGCGACAATCGATCATGGTCGCCGAAATTGACCGACGAATGGCTAACGAATGGCTCGAAACGGCGCTGCGAATGCTCAAGTTCTTAGAGCCAATCCTCCACCCAGACGGCGAGATTCCGCTCCTGGGGGACAGCGGTTGGGAAGAGGCTCCCAACGTAAAAGAATTGCAAGCCTTGGCTGAGTTGGCCCAGCGGAATTTAAATCGTTCGTCAACTCAATCCTTGCATCCTGCCCCGTCTCAAGAAGCAACGTCGCATGACCAATTGCGAGTTGAAACTGTCGGACCCTATTGGGTCGCGCGGTGGGGAGGCGGAGCGGATGAGTCATTTGTGTTGGTCGATGGCGGCGAGGTTGGGCCACAGCATCTCCCCGCTCACGCTCATGCTGATTTGACGAACCTGGAAATCTCTCTGGCAGGAAAACGTTGGGTCGTCGATAGCGGAAATTTTCAGTATGCCCCAGGCTCGATGCGAGACTACTGCCGGGCGTCGTTGGCCCACAATGTGATGACCGTCGGCGGCAGAAATTCGTGCGACGTATGGGGTGGTTTTCGAATGGGAAGACGCGGGAAGATCGTCGCATTTCAGCCGTTAAAGCACGAAAATGGCCATGCGATTCGAGTCGCTCACGATGGCTATCTTCAACTTGGGATCAAGCGGATTGAACGGGTCGTGGGAGTCGAATCATCAGGAACCGTTTGGGTTTTCGATCGAGCGGAGGGGACTTGCGCCGAGCCGTTGCGTGGGTTCTTGCATTTCCATCCTGCCGTCGAGTGTAGCACGGTGGATGATTCGGGAAAGGTTTGGACCCTTTCTCGCGAGGGCGAATCGCGAACCATCACGTTCATTGGTGCATCGCAAGTCAGTTTGGCAAACGGTTGGGTTTGCTCGGCGTTCGGTGTACGGGAGCGAGGAGCGGTCCTCGTTTACGAAAGCCCAGCTTCCAACAAGTTGCCCATCGGCTGGTCCTTGGCACGGAGCCCAAATAAGTCAGCCGCTGATTTTCCCAAGTGGCTAATGAACAACAATGGCAACTGAAAGACTCTCGTTGTTGCTGGTCATCGACCATCTTTCCTCAGGTGGTGCTCAACAACAACTCGTTCTTTTGGCGAGGGAACTGCACGCCCAAGGGCACGTGGTTCAGTTCTTGGTCTATCGCCACCATCCGTATCATGAAGCGACTTTGCAAAAGGCAGGCATTCAGGTTGAGGTCGTTGCCAAGGGATCGAAATTTTCGCTGGCCGTTGCGAACCGGATTTCCGAAAAATTACGCACCGAATCGATTGATGGCGTGTTAGCCTTTTTGACCGGGCCAAGCATCTATGCCCTTTTGGGTCGTTGGCGATCTGGGCGGCGAGTGCCCTTGATCGTCTCCGAGAGGTCCAGCCCCAACAATCCGCAAAGGGGTTGGGTACAACGAGCAAGTGAACGATTATGGCGGTTTGCAGATCGGGTCGTGGTCAACTCGCACCACATGCGGAAGTATTTTCAAGGTCGCTTCCCCAAATTGGCGAACCGCGTCGTGACGATCTGGAACGGAGTCGATGTAGAACGGTTTCGCGCGATCCCCCTGCCAAAGGTGGGTGACACCTTTTCTTTGGTTGCTCTTGGACAGATTGGGACTTTCAAGCAACCCGAGTGTGTGATTCGGGGGTTGGCCATTTTGCGGGATCGCTATGGCGTTGTCGCAAATTTGGACTGGTACGCGCGTCGCTATCCGGACTTGACCAACGACGAGCGCTCTCAAAAGGAGTCTTTAGATCAGTTGATCACAGAACTCAAACTGGAATCGCAATGGAAATGGTTACCGGAGACTCGGGAAATCGATGAAGTTCTTCCCAGGTATCAAGCCCTGGTCCATGCTTCGATTGTAGAGGGGTTACCGAATGCGGTATGCGAAGCGTTATCATGCGGGCGGCCGGTGATCGCCAGTAATACACTGGACCATCCGCTCCTATTGGATGACGAAAATAATGGCTTCTTATTCGAGCCCAGTTCTCCAGAATCCTTAGCGGACGCGCTCTACCGATTCATCAATTCCAGCGAAACCGAGCGTCAAACGCTGGCTGACCATGCAGCCAAATTCGCCCGCGAGCGATTGTCACCTTCCGTTTTCGCGGAACAGTATGTCGCGTTGTTTCGAGAGCTGATTGAACGGCCTAACCAACCCGAGGAGGCGTGACGGTTGTTTCAGAATCCTCCGATGGTCGAACTTGCTGACGGGCAAAGAATCAAACTAACGAGCCTTTTAAGTCGAGTTCCCTCGACAGTTCGTCGCTCGGAGGAACATCTGCGTTTGTGCGAGTGGGTAGCCGATCAAACAAACCTTGAGGAGGATGCTCGGTGCGTGTATGTGAATCAACTGGTCATGCATTCACGGTTACTGTTAGGTGTCAGTGGGCTTCGGTTTTTGATTCGCGAGCAAGCGATTTCTGCTGTGCGACTGAGATCGCCCGTCCCCTTGCCGTCAAGTATTGAATTAGACATGCCAAGTTTGGCCATTACATTTCTGGCTGGGACGAATCGAAATTATTTATCATGGCGGACCTACGGCAAGGTGTTCTTAAAGATTTGGACACACGGGCTTTATCGTCTTGTGGGAAGAATTTTTGGCCGTCTGCCGCAGCGGAGCCAAGCCATCAGAGCATATGTTGAGAGGTCACTCGTTTCCCATAAAGAGCACTTGGCCTCGTCTGCCATATTGGCTTATCCCTACAAAACAAATTGGCTTCGTCAGTTCCGTTTTTTTCGTGGCAAACAAATTGGGAAGCAAAGACTCTATTTGATGGGACTCCCTTATGGGTGGTTCGATACACTGCGATTGATATTAGGGTTCGGGCGACGCGATGAAGCCATCATCTCGCTCGAAGTTGCTGCTGCTGAGCGACATGCCCGCGAACTACATAGTTGGGGATTTCGAGAAATCTATTCTGACTCCGAGTCCGAAACGATTGGTTGGGTGTTAAACCGCAGATTGCAGGAGCACGAAATTCGGACAACTAATGTGGTGCATGGCATCGGCGTCTATGGCCCCTACTTATGGTTTGATGAGTGCCACTTTTTGAATGCACCGCAGCAGGAGTATTATCGGCACCGCTCACGTTTGGGTAGCGCGAAAATTTTGAGGGAAGATATCAGTCCGCCGAGCCAAATTGCTGAAAAAACTTCGCTTGCTTCGCGTGACGCCATTGTGCTCTTGCGTGGCAACTGGGGGAATGCTGGGAAGGAGTTCGAGCGAGATTTTGAAACTCAAGTTGCGGCGAAAATTCGGGAAATCGCTCGCGAATGGGGTTTGCCGTTTTGGGTGAAGTTTCACCCCAATTCTGGAAAACACGAACAACATAATTTCTGTGAACTATATTCGGCGCAACCGGCACCGTCATTGACGGATGATCCGCCGTGGAAGGCCCCCGTGTTCATTAATACCCTTTCCACCGTCTATTACCAGGCTCGAGAATTTGGGCCTGTCATCTTTGCTCGACATCCCTGGCAAGACCCACGAGATGTCTTTGGGAATGAAATTACTACGGCGACACTGGACGAGCTGCCGGGTGTGATCGAGCATCTGGTACGCGGCGACTAAAAGCGTCTAACGCGAACTAGGCTTTGCTTCTAAAACGCAGCTACTCTTGTCAAAGGGAGTTTGGAGTGCAATTCCACGTTCTGGCGAACGTGCCTACATACAACCGTGGGCGTTTAGAAACGGAACCTAATTGGACGGCGCCACTTTTTTCAGCCGCAGTGCGGCAAAGCCGTGAATTGTAAGTTTCGTCCCTGACAACCTCACACATATCCTTCTTTAAAAGGCATCTTTTGCGAAATTCGTGAGACAAGGCGTGGCGTAGAAATTTCATTTCGCGAAACTGGCTGTTTGGGATCGGCCACAGCGGCATGCTGAAAGTTTTACGGCATGTTGAAGGTGATGTTGAAGCCATTAAGATTTTGGGTAACCGTTCACGGAGTGAACGGCTACGATCGGGGTAGGGAGAGTCAACTGACTCCCCCTCCCGCCGAACCGTACGTGCGGTTTTCCCGCATACGGCTCTCCACTTGGTAGTTCTCGATAGTTTGGACGAACTGAGCATGAGCCTGCACCAGGCTGTAGAGCCCAAGCTCAGAGAAGTAGCGGTTTGGCCAGCGGCATGTACGAGGTTGTCGGTCGGGATTGGTGCGGTGGCGTTTCAGAAGGATTCGTCGCAGACGACTGCGGAGCCAACTGTCATAGTCACCGTAGACATTCCAGAAACAATGGCGAAAGTAGTGAAACCAGCCGCGCATCATCTGATTCAATTGCTTGACGATATCCTCAAGCGAATCGCCAGATGTGCGTGGAGTTAACTCGCGGACACGATCCATGAATTTCTGTTGGCTTTTGGCTCGCGGAAACCGGAACCGGCCCCGAAATACATAACCCAGAAATGCAAAGCTTTGGTCGCGACTATCGACAATCTGGGTCTTGTCCGGATGCAGGGTCAAGCCTGCTTCGCGAACCCATTGCTGGACGACTGCCAAAGCTTGTTCCGCTTCAGCTTGCGTCTTGCAGAGGATCACGAAGTCATCCGCATAGCGTACCATCTCATAGCCCTGTTCGGCCATGTGATGATCCAGCGGATTGAGATACAGGTTGGATAGCATCGGGGAGAGAACCGCGCCTTGCGGGACGCCCGTTTCCGGTGTCCAGCGGCTCAGTTCTGAAACCACTTCTTGATCGAGGTACATCTTGATCAGTCGCAGGACTGCATGATCCGAAACTTTCTGCTTCACCAACGCGAGCAGTCGGTCTTTGGGGATCGTATCGAAGTAGCCTTTCAAGTCGGCATCTACCACGAAGACGTTGCCCTCTTCGAGTAATTGCTCGACGCAACGAAGTGCGCCATGACAGCCTCTGCCTCGGCGGAAGCCAAAGCTGCGAGGATGAAAGGTGTGATCAAAGATCGGTTCCAAGACATCCAGTAACGCGGTTTGAACCACTCGGTCGCGAACGGTAGGAATACCCAACGGGCGGGTTTCCTTCGTTCCCGGCTTGGGAATCTCCACCCGGCGTACAGGCTGCGGCCGATAGGTTCCGGCTTTCAGTTCCTGTTGCAGTTTGGTGATCTCGGCCAGAAGTTCGTCGTCGAGTTGTTCTACCGTTTGTCGGTCTACTCCAGCGGCTCCTTGATTGGTAATGACCTTCGAGGCCGCCCATCTCAAGTTTCGCTCACTGAAGACTTTATCGTACAGCGTGTGCCATTTGCCTCCTCTCACTTTGTTTGCCAAAAGTGTCTTCAACATGCTTTCTGTCCAAACCATCGACGATGCCCATTGGTCAATGCTCAATGGTTCCGTAGCCGGAGTAGCCCCGAAAGGCACTGTGACTTGCGACGGTTTAAGGTCTTTGGATTGTTTGGTCATACTTGCATCTACCTTGCTGCCGCCCTTGGCTCCACCGCGTTTTGCTGCACGGCTTCACGGCTACTATGGCGGCTCTGACTGCTGTTCCTGGTGCTTATCTTCTCGCTACATTGACGATCAGTCTTTTCGATACCAAGCTGCCTGTTCGTCGCACAGCTTGACCTGGAGTTGGTCGCCCAGTATCTCCGGCTGGGATTGATCACGAGAATCGACCCTGGCCAAGAACAGCTCTCCCTTCTTATCGCGTTTAACCTTCCTTCCATTCCGCACTCAACCACCGCATTGCCATTTCCAAACTTCAGCATCAGCGCGTTACTGCACCCAAAGTTCGTTCGCTGTGTCTATCCTGCGGAAAAGTCGATACAAAGGACTACAGGACGGTTCGTCGCACAGCGAAGGGTTCGGACTTTGCCAGCTTCCTCCCCGACAGGCTTGGCCGAATCAGTTTCACTTTCGTTACGGACTGGAATTTCTCCTCAGGTTGCTCCTCACCCTCCCTCGCGGGAACGCAATTACCACTTTCGAATACAGGGCGGTAACGTTACCCTGGTCAGGACTTTCACCCGACTGATTAAACGCCTTCAAAGGCGCACTAGCTTTTCACTCCGTGAAAAAGCGGACGAACCGAGGGAACACGCCTCGGCAAGCCACTTGGAATAAGTGATTCGCCAAAGCGCGAATAGGTTATGTTTCAACGACGATCTCGTCGGTTACCATTTTGGTAAGAGATGTTGGGTAAAAGATGGACATGCTCGGGGGCTCTTGATTGATTACGAACAACGAGCAATGAAGTACGGCTTGCCTAGTAATTTTTGGAGAAACCGACGCGCGCAACATCTTTTACCCAACATCTTTTACCAAAAAGATTCTCTGGAATTCGCGTATTGGATATGCCTAGTGCCGTGAATTGTAAGTTCCGTCCCAGATAACCTCCCATAAATCCTTCTTTAAAAGGCATCGCTTGCGAAATTCTCGGGATAATGCGTGGCGTAGAAATTTCATTTCGCGTCACAAGCCTCCGGTTCTAACACTCGATTGAAAAAACCGGGTGCCAACGCACTGCGGTTGATAAAGGTGGCGCTGTCCAACTAACATCCTGCCTCGTGAAGGTGATCGATTTCGATCGCCACGAGCTGATCGAGGATGCTTCCGACGGTTGGCCTCGCGACGGCGTTTTTCTCTAGCATTCGCAGAATAAGATGCTGTAGCGATCCTGGAGTTCGGCCGTTCGCGAGCGGATGAGGAGATGGCATGAGCGTCTGTTGAGCCATTGCGATCTTCGCCAACTCTTGTTCCCAAAAGTTTGCAGACGCTTGCTCTTTCTTGTTGCCAGGATTGGGCTTCAGTTTTGTGCCGATCGGGACTGGCCAGGCCCCCGAAAACAACCAGTACAAAACCATTCCCAAACTGTACACGTCTGCCGCAGGCTGAGCCCTGTAATCTGTGGCGAACGTCTCGGGTGCGCGGGCCATCACGTCGGCCAAAGTCTCGCGGGGGAGAAGGCAAGGCTGCCCAAATCGTTGCGACGAAGCCCAGCCGAGAATGGTGACATGCCCCCCTTCATCGACAAGGATTTTATGCGGGGAAAGCCCCAAGTGGACTTGCCCCCGATGATGAGTCGTATGGATTGCTTCCGCAATTTGGCGGGCAATCCACAGTCGTCGCGAAAGACTGCCACGCTCGACACACGACCAATTAACTTTTGAGAGAGCTTCCCCCGCAACAAACGGCTCAACGATAAAAAATGGAATCGCATCCAGTTCCGCATCCAGCACTGGGGGAATACAGCGATGCGAAACCGAATCGTGCAACAGCACTCGACGAGCAAGGCGATCAATGGCGGCTTGCTGTCGTTCCTCGGACAGGTCGCGATTAACCGTTTTGAGCAGGTAATTGCCACGTTGGTTGGTTCGCGTTCCCAACGGATGCACCAAATACGACGTCAACCATCGCCCGGCTCGAAAGGGTCCTTCGGAGCGCCAACAACCGAACTTGATCAACGGCGGCAGCACCACGGGACCCACGCCACTCGTAAGACTTGTAAAAAACTCAATTGACATAGGAGGGTGTCGAAAAACCTAGAAGTACTCAAAAACACATACACAGAATTCGCACAATGGCCCGCATGAAGTTTCTATTCGGAACAGCTTAACGCGCCAAAACAATTGCCCCTTAAAAATGACGGAAGTACAACTTGATACCGCCGAACCGATTGATGAAGAATTCCTAAAGTGATTTTTATGCCCTCATCGTCGAAACGAAACGCATAACCCGTCTCTGAAGTACTCGTCTGCATTTGTCGTAGGATCTGTTTCCGGTCGTCGCAGTTGGCGGTGTTCGAAACGAATACATGCTTGATCAAACTGAGTCCAACAGAAGGCTTGTTGAACGGACCAGGTAGCGAGCAGGCAATCCGGTGAGCGGGAAGTGAGTTGAGCCGGTTGATGTGTTGAGCGGGAGATTTGTTGAGAGTCAGGTGTGTTGAGCGGGCGGGACGCCCGCGATCCCGGGAACGCGGGGGTCTCGCCCGCAGAGCTTCCCCGCCGGTCGGATTCGCTAGCAAATTCCGCCTTTGGCAATTACGCCGGATTTGCTAAGGTTCGGCGGTCTGGAGGATAGCGCAAACCCCAGTGGGCGTTTTCGTTTGAGTCACACAAGAGGTGTGTCCCCTCCGATGACAACTCCTGTTTTTCCGCAAGGAGGCGGAAATCATGCTCAAGAAGAGCCCCCTATCCCTGCTCAGTTTGCCGGTGCTGTTGATGCTGGCGGCCCTCTATGGTTGTCACGCCAAAGACCTTGAGAAATTTAAAAAGGACCAGTGGCAACAAGCGGTTGAGATCGTCCAGCAACAACTGGGGACCAGTCAAGAGAACCAAGCATCAACGAGTCCTTCGTCCAGTAGTCAAACGCAACCAACTTGGACCGGTTACGGTGGTTCTGGTCCTGTCGCTCCGATCCAAGTCGGCTTTCCATCCCAACCTACCCCAACCTTCCCAAACCAACCGAACGCGGCAAATAACCTTGCCCTCTGGCAACCTGCGCCGCCAAATTCAGTCCGCGAGGGGTTACGCCATTTCCCTGTCCCGCAAGATGGCTCCAAAGGCTTCGGGTTTCCCGGTGTCGATCGTCGCCCGATGGCAGGTCAGTGGCTGGGTGCCGACCAACGCGGACAATGGTTCGTCACAACTCCCCAAACCAACTGGGGCCAACACACGTTTCGAGTCCCCTTCGACGATCGCTGCCTGATCATGGGAACGTTTAATATTCAAACCTTTGGGCGCTCAAAATTAGGGAACCCGAGTGTGATGCAAATCATCGTCGAGATGATCCGCCGCTTCGATTTGATTGCCATCCAAGAACTCCGCTCCACCGAGCAACACATCATTCCCGCACTCGTCGAGATGCTGAACGCCAACGGCCTGGAATATGGTTTTTGGGTCGGTGAAAGATTGGGACATACGGTCAGCAAGGAACAATACGTCTACATTTACGACACCAAAAAATTGCGGTTGCTTGACGAACCTTTCTCAGTCCCCACAAAAACGGCAATGCATCGTATCCCGCTGGCCGCTTGGTTCCAAGTGATTACTTTGCCTCCCGAGCAGGCGTTTACTTTTTGCATGTTAAACGTCCACACCGATCCCGATGAAGTTAAACCCAGCAATCGCTCTCAAAACGAACTCCAAGCCATCGGCGAGGCCGTCGCGTATGCCAAAGCCAGAATCCCCCAAGAAGACGACTTCATTGTCCTTGGTGATTTCAACGCACCCACTGAATTTATGGCTCCGAATTTTCCCTGGTTTGAACGAGGGCGGTACATTGTGCGGGAAAACTGGGTAACGAACGTGAGAGAGAATCGCAACTACGATAACATTGTCTTTGACGAACGTCACACCAGTGAGTGGGACGGTCGCGGGGGTGTCTTCAATTTTCTTCGTGAGTTTCAACTCAGCTTGGAAGACGCATTGACCGTTTCCGACCATTTCCCCGTATGGGCAACATTCTCAATTTTCGAAGACGCTTACGCCCAACAAGTCGCCAATCTTCCTCCAGCAGGTGCTCCGCGATAATCGCCTTTTCACGGAGTGAAAAGCCACGTAGCCGTTCACTCCATGAACGAGCGCCGAATCTAACCCTGCCTCAAAAGCAACGCACCAAACTACGTTTCGCGTAGTGAAGTAGAGCAGTTAACCGCTTCCCCGCTGGTCTTCCGCCTAGCGTCGCTCGAACTGTATGTTTGCAAAATCTAAAAACCGTTGCCAGTCCTCTGCATTCAAACTGTGCTGGCCGCGTCGAATGTGATAACCGGTCGCCCCGGCGATTCGTGGTTGCTCGAGCGGGGGCATTTCTGAATCACTCATTGAGTCGATCTGCAAGAGCTTGAACACCGGCGACGCTGCTACCAACGACAAATACTCTCCGCGCGGATCGGCCCATAGGTCTTCGTCAGCACTCGCGACATAGATGGCTCTCGGCGCGATCAGGGCCATCAAAAGATGCTGGTCGATAGGCAACTCCTCTTCACGTCCGGCATAGCTCGCGAACTTGGGGACAAACCAATGCGGGAACACGCTGGTGATTCGCCCAACGGTTTCACCATAGTTCCGTCGCGACAGCGATGCACCACCGCATCCCGATTGATTGCTGTAGGCGATCGCAAATCGAGGGTCTTCGGCGACAGCCCACAACGCCGTTTTTCCTCCTCGCGAGTGCCCCACCACGGCGACTTGTCGAGCGTCGACTTTTTCCAAAGTTTCCAAATAGTCCAGCACTCGACTTGCCCCCCAGCCCCACGCCGACAAACTCCGCCAGGCGTCGTCTTCGGGCGCGTTTCCCGCTGCGAAGAAGGCTCGGATTCCTGTGGCGTATCCGTCCGCGCGGTCGGGGTCCAGATCCGAAGTGAAAAACGAAGCTGTGGCATAACCCCGTTCGACCAAGTCGGCAACCGGCCAAAATTCGTCAGTCTCATCGCGTAGTTTTTCTACGGGAATGCGATAGCGGTTGTTTATAAACACGACAGCAGGGACTAGGCGACTGGCTTCTGTTGGGAGAACCAGCTCGAACTCCAAAGAAAATTCTCGATCGTCGATCCCAATCACCATGCGAATGGTTTGTGCGGTCGCTTGGCCATCGCAAATCGGAGTTGGAACATCGAGCGGCTCGTAGCGGATGTTCGCCTCTGTCGTCGGTCGGCGTCCGTATACATGCTCTCGAAACAGTTCCAGTAACTCAGGTCGCTGCTTTGTGTACCAACCTTCGGCGGTCGTGATCGGATCGCCGTTTTGCAACAGCAGCGGATCGGGGAGCTGGTAGTCGGGAACGCGGTCTTCGAGGTAGTTAAAGGTTGATTGCTGGGCCATCAGAGCCTGAACTCGCTCGACTGGAGCCTGCCAACTTGAAATTTCATCCTGAGCCATTCCACACCCCGCGTCGCTGTACACCACGAGACCAACCCAAATCGCACTGATGAATACTTGTTTACACATATTGCCTTCCTCCGCTAGAATTTTAACTCATTGGATCACCAATCAACACAGGAGCAAAATATGGGCCAACACGATCCGCGAGTGGACGCTTACATCGCCAAGGCTGCTGAGTTCGCGCGGCCGATTTTGGCACGGCTGAGAGAACTGGTCCATCGTGGCTGCCCTGAAGTCAGCGAGACGATCAAATGGGGGATGCCAGCGTTTGAATACAAAGGCCCCTTTTGTGGCATGGCTGCGTTCAAGCAGCACGCGGCGTTTGGATTTTGGAAAGCAGCGATATTATTTGCGGATGAACAAGCCGACGAGCCAGGGCAAAAAACACTGACTTGGGGAGCCCCCGGTCGCGCGGCCATCCCCGCCAAAATCACCAGCGTCGACGACTTGCCATCCGACGCGAAAATTTTGGCCCTCATCAAGCGAGCGAAGAAACTCAACGACCAAGGGGTCAAGGTCCCCAAGGAGAAATCCAGCAAGGCCCCACTCCCCGTCCCCGCCGATTTTCAAAAGCTCTTGAACAAAAACAAGACCGCCAAGCAGAACTTCGAAAAATTCTCGCCGTCCGCCAAACGCGAATACCTCGAATGGATCACCGAAGCCAAACGCGAGGAAACTCGCCAGTCCCGCATGACCACCGCCATCGTATGGATCGCCGAAGGCAAAACCCGGAACTGGAAATATCAAAAGTAAATGGGGCTTTGATCACTTCAGAAATTACCGATGCAGATTGCTGCGGTCAAAAATTTCCACCTTTACCATTCCAAATTCTCTAAGTTTTCGAGTTGGGTGAGTGCTTCTTGATAGGCAACCGCTTCGAGTATTGTTCCCACCAGTAGTCCGTCGAGCGTTTTCAACTCCGTGTCGCCCCAGGTTTCCGCCTGAGATCGGAGGTTTACAATGGCGGCATTCACGGACTCCGTCCAGTCGCTGACCAAGCGCGTCAAGTTCTTTTCAACCTCCCAAGGGACTCGCCCCACGACATGCCGCCGGAAAATTCCTCCGAACAGAGTCGGCGGCAACTGGGAAATTTCCGCCCATTTTTTCAATATCGCGACGACATTTCACTTCTTTTTTCCAGAATCCAGATTTTTCGGGAATAATCAAAGCTTCTTGGTGTACTTCAATTCCGGAAAACTTGCAGTCTGGCAGAGGCGGATGGACCAGCAATCACAGAACGAACGGCGCTTGATCGAGTCGGCCATCGAGGCGTATGCCGATTCGATGTTCCGAGTCGCCTTTCGTTTGCTGGGCAGCCGTGAACAGGCCGAAGAAGTCGTCCAAGAGACGTGGATCGGAGCTTGGAAAAACACCAGCCAACTGCGAGACCCCAGCCAAATCAAAAGCTGGTTGTTCGGCATCCTGCGAAACCAATGTTACACGTCGGTCAAACGAACTCGTCGTATACCCCAACGATTCGAATGCCTGAACGAACCAATCGATCATCACGACAACGCCAATGAATTGCAACAACAAGTACAACAGGCGATCCAAAACCTGGACGAAGATCAACGCTTGCCGATTCTCTTGGTCAGCATGGAAGGCTGGACAACTCAAGAGGCCGCCGACTTTTTGCAAATCCCCTTGGGAACTGTCTTGTCTCGTTTACATCGCGGGCGACAGCGACTCAAAGACATTTTAAGCCGAGAACTTGAACTCGATCAGCAACCCGAATGAAACCCAACGACAATCAACTCGACGAACTCCTCCGCGACGTACCGTTGCCAGATGACTGGCACGCGCGTCTCAAGGGACTATTAAACGAACAAACGCCAGCGACGCCCGAGTCACTTGGCACCATCGAGCAGTCCAACGATCTCGACTTGCGATCGACACGGGAAACCGGGCGAGGCATTCGGTGGCGTTGGAGCGTTGCGGCTTCGCTCCTTTTGGCGATTGCCGCCGGTGCCCTTTGGTTAAACTATCCGAGGACTACCGTCGTCCAGAACGTTCCGCACGAACCCGCTAAGACCGAAACGCCGTTCGACGATGGAGCTATTGCAGAAGCCAACGCCCGTCATGCAGAGTTGCAACGAATCGACGAAGAAATCGCCAATTTGGAACGGAAACTGGCCGAGTCCCAAGCAGCTTGGGAGGCCAAGCAAGCTCGTTGGCTGTCCGAAAAAATTACGGAACTGGAGCAGTCGCGTGAAATGGCAGAGCCCTCCGATCTTCCTGGGCTGACTCTGGTGCTCGCCGCCGAAACAGCGATGATGTCTGGGCTATCTGCCGAATTCGTCAAACCCGATTTGCACCGCGTTGTCGAACGGTTCCCCAATACGCCCAGCGCCGAACGCGCAACAGAAATTTTGATGGGTTTGAACTGATGAGACGACGAGGCTGAATCGATGCGACTAAACAGAAATCAAGCATTGCTAGACGGCTACGTTCACGGAGTGAACGGCCACGTACTACCACTGTTCACGGAGTGAACGGCTACGTAGCTTTTCACTCCGTGAAAAAGCTCCTCAGTTCTGAGCTCGAAAACCGAACAACCAAATTCAATCACAAACTCCCCTTCTTCTTTTGAAAGGAAACCGATGCGAAAACTGATCTTTACCTGGTGTTGGCTTGTGCTGCTCCTGGCAACCGGGACGCAAGCATTTGCCCTACAAGCGGCGGGGCCGGAAACGAAACCCGCTGAACCAAAAACCGAACCGAGCGAGGCTCAAAACTTCTATGAACTGGAACTAGCCAGTCTCGATCGTCAATTGGCCGCGCAGGCCCAATTGATCGAACGGTCGCGAAAGGAACTTCATGATCTCAAGGTTCCCGAGTTAGAGCGAACGCTCCAGGGTCAAATCGAAGCCCTGCGTGACAAATTAAATACCAAACAAGTCGTCGCCGATCCTGCCTTTCTGACTCAACTTATGTCCCGCAGGGTTGACCTGATGATTGACCTTGCCGGCCTAACCGCTCGCCAAGAGGCGGCTCTTCAAGAGAATCCGCAAATCAAGGCGAAAAAAGATTTTCTCGATGAGCAACTTCAGTTTCAAACTATGGCACTCGAAGCATCTGAACAAAAAAGTCGCGTCCTCGCCAAATTGGCGGAGACGGGACATGCATCCGAAGTGGATACCCAAGACATGAATCAGCGGTTAATACTTCAAAAAATGAAACTTCTCGAAATCAAACATCAACGCGACTCGATAGGTTTAGAAAATTCCGCGATCAGTGAAACGGCATTGCAGATCGCTGAGAAGCGAGCTCAACTCAAGATGGTCGCTGAATTGCTTGATGAGGCTGCCCGCACGCGACCCATCCAGATTGAACTTGAAAGCCTGCAATCGAGACTCGAACGCCTTCGTACCACTCGTGAAATGGGAATCTCCGACGCCATGCGCCGCGCTGAGGCAGCGTTCCATGAATTGAAACACGATCGGGCCAAAATCGAAATTCTGTTGCACGGTCAAGACAATCAGGAGCATCAACATGACGACCACTAAACCATTCCTCCTAATTTTTGTTCTGCTGCTGTCGATTTCTTTCGACAAAGAGGCTTACGGCCAAGCGGGCGTTTCGTCGATGTCCGTCGGCATGACCCGCGCAGGGATATTCCCGGCCCCCGGTGAAATCCGAGTTGCCGAATTCATCAACTACCATCGGCATCTTCTTCCAGAACCGGAGGTAGGCCAACGTCTTTCCCTGGACGTCAAACAGCGGTCTTTCGCCGGACGACGCTATGTCCAAATCGGGATGGCCACGCCGCGCGCACTCGACCTGGAGACGGCTCCGCCCCTTAACCTTGTGATCGTGATCGATACCAGCGGCTCAATGCATGCCGGCAACCGAATAGAGCGTGTCCGCCAAGGCCTGACGTTACTCGTGGAAAGAATGAGGAAGGATGATCAAGTCGCCCTCGTGGCGTTCAATTCCACCGCAGAGGTCCTCCTCCACGCTTGCCGCAAAACGGACCAAGCCCGCATTCAAAAGGCCATCGATTCGCTAAAGCCCGGTGGCTCGACGAACCTACACGGCGGATTGATGCTGGGTTATCAAACGGCCTCAGAAAATTTCGATTCCAAGCGTTCCAATCGCGTCATCCTGCTGACCGACGGGATTGCCAATGTCGGCAAAACAGACCCCAAGGTTTTGGCCGAGGAATCGGCGACATTCAATCGTCGCGGGATTGACCTGTCGACGATCGGGGTGGGACGCGATTTTAATCACGGTCTATTGCGAGAGTTGGCCACAGCGGGGCGTGGAGCCGTCCATTTTGTTGACGACCACGAAGACTTGTCTAAATGCTTCATCGATGAAGTTGACAGTTTACTTGCTCCTGCGGCACGCAACTTAGAACTGGTCGTCAGTGGTTTCCGTCCAAAATCTTCCCCAACGATTTTCGGCTACCAACCGACGATCAAGAAGCAAAAGCTGACGTTGCCGCTTGAAAACATGAGTTGCGGGGCGACCCAAGTCGTGATACTGGAATTCACCGAAGAAGCGGTTGAGTCTGAGTTGCAAATCCGCTTGCAGTATTCGGATGCTGTGAACGGTTGTCAAACGACTCTGTCTGAATCATTGATTTGGAAAGGTAATTCAGCGGATGAGTACGAGGCAGTTTCGAAACGGAATACGCCAGACGAATCTGATTGCCTTCAGGCCGTTGATGATTTCTCGAAAAATCTGGCCATCGCGTTTGTCTCTCGCTCACTCGCTGAAGCCGCAGAATTGGCTCAGCGGGAAGATGCAAAGGCGGCTCGCAAGGTCATCAAACGAGCCCTCAAGAATCTGGAAAAGCTTGATGTTGATCGCCAAGACCCCGAAATCTCGCGAGTCGCAAAAATCGCTCGGGAACTTGTCGAACGCTAGAATTCACGCCGAAGTTGGGCATTTGTTGATTCTGTTCGATGGTGAATTTCCGAATTTCGCCAAAAATGCGCCACAGAGATGTGGCGTTTTTTGTTTGTTAAGTTAAATTTAAAAATGACGCCAAGTTCATTTGAGTGTCATCTTTTCTTTGGACCTTTAAGGAACATCAGATGATTCGAGCCACCGTCTTTGGAGCCCTTGTCCTGTTTAATGCGTTGGTGCTTGTCGCCCAGCCCATTGCACCAGCATTCAACAGCCGTCCTGGAGCGGCTTATACGCTGTACCTAAATTTCACCGGGTTTCAGTACACGGGGAATTGGGGCGGTCAGACACCTGGAATCACGCCCGCTTTTCGAAATCAAACGGGTTCGTCTTTTACGGCAAGTCAACAGGCGGAAATCAAAAACATTTGGGCTCGGACTGCCGAGACTTGGATGGCTTACAACGTCAACGTCACCACAGTCGATCCAGCCGCCCAGGCTGGTCACACCACCTATTTGGCGAGGCAACATTACTACGACACGACAGCTCGAGTTCAGCATTCCGTAATAGGTGATGGAGCTTCGAATTTTTTTGGCGGAGCGGCGGGTGTCTCCTACGTTGGTACATGGGCAAACTCAAATACAGCAGGTTCGGGATTAAGTACCAATTGGACTTTCACAAACCGCTCAGGTGGGTATGGTTCCTACAAACGAATTGCCTCGGTAACCGTCCATGAAAACGGACATGCCGCTGGATTGTCTCACCAAGGGGATTACATCGGTAGTCAGGAAATCAACCAATATTCAACCAATAATGGCTCGACGAATACTCGCCCCGCACTAGGAACTGGAAATGCTCAAACTCGAGTGGCTTGGGCAGTGGGACGGGTCAACACGAACCCAAACACGATTCAAAACGACGCCCTGCGGATCCGACAAAATAGTGGAATGGGCGGATTTATCGATGATGGAATCGGTAGAACCTTGCTCACGGCAAGCGCATTGACACTGAATGGAAATACTATTGATTCATTGGCCAATCAAGGGGTCATCGTTCCGGTCAGCAATACAAATCCTAACCCAATCGGCGTAGACAACTACACGAAAGGTTATTACTCATTCACCACGGCCATGGCGGGTATCAACTCGATTACGGTCAATGCCGGAACGCAATGGATCACGACGGGAGAATCCGATCCGCATCAGTCGCTTGACGCCACGTTGCGGATTTTGGATCAAAATGGACTTGAGCTGGCCGTCTCGAACACATCCAGTTTCAGCGAAACGATTTCGCTATTTCTCAACAAAGGGAATTATTTTATCGAAGTGTCGAGTGCCGGAGGCAAATTTGCGAGCAAAGGCCCCGACGGGACCTGGGACGACAAGTTGTTCTACGACATGGGAGCCTACTTCCTCACCGGGAACGTCCTGGCCGTTCCAGAACCGTCAGGAGTTTTCTTTGCCATCGCCGTTGGCCTAATGCTGTTCCGCCGCGAACGACGAAAGTAACGTGGTAGGACAGGTTGCCAACCTGTCCTTCTTCAAGAGACTTGTTTTGATCAACCAAACAGTTCGTCGATTGGTTTGGCACCGTTGGCGATCTTAATCGGTCGCCCACTGGTGCTGGTGAAGGTGGTGCTGAGTGAAATCCCCAGAGCTTTGCAGATCGTGGCCATCAAGTTTTCTGAAGAGTAAGACGCCCCTTCGACTGCCGTACCGTCTTCGTTGGTTTGGCCAACCGCGATTCCCGGCTTAAGGCCCGCTCCGCCAACAACCACGCTCCAGCACCGCGCCCAGTGATCCCGTCCGGTGTCACCGTTGATGCGTGGAGTTCTGCCGAATTCCCCCATCCAAATGATGGCGGTGTCTTGCAGCATCCCGCGTTGCGAAAGGTCCTCGACGAGAGCACTCATCCCTTGGTCAAGGTTTGGTAAGCGGTTGTTTTGCAGCGTTGGGAAAATGTTTTGGTGATTGTCCCAACCCCCGAAGTTGACTTCGACGAAGGAAACTCCTGTTTCGACCAAGCGTCGAGCCATCAAGCAGCCACGACCAAAATTGTTGTTGCCGTAACGTTCACGCATTTGTTCGGGCTCGCGTTCCACTCGAAACGCATCCATCTGCTGGCTGGTCATTAAGTTAAGGGTTTTTTGGATGACAGCCGCATGTTCAGCAGCGGCAGGGCCACGGTTTTGTTTGATGAACCGCGTCTCGAGAGCCTTGAGGGCTTGCACGCGCTCGGCCAACCGATTGGCCTCGACGCCCATGTTGAGGTTTTGCACGTTGCCGTTGCTATCAACGACAAACGGTGCCCAAGCCATTCCTAAAAAGCCGGGGCCTTCACTCCCGCCACCAATCGAGATGAAGGGAGGGATTTCCAGGTCTTGGCGGGCCGAATGCAATTGATGTGAAATCACCGAGCCGTAACTGGGGTACTCGATGTTTGGTTGCGGCACAAACCCGGTCTGCATGTAGTACGTTCCCCGCGTGTGGTCGGCTTCGCGAGTGCTCATATTGCGAACAATGGAAAGCTTGTCCATGTTCTGCGCCAGCAGCGGCAAGTGCTCGCAGATTTGCACGTCGCCGCTGGTGGCAATCGGACGAAAGGGGCCGCCCGTTGACGCACCCGGTTTGAGATCAAACAGGTCGATGGTTGACGGGCCACCACCCATCCACAGCAAAATCGCTGCCTTGCCACGCCGCTTCAGTTCGGCAGCATGAGCTTGCAGTGAATTACCAAGGGCAAGAGAACTTCCGAGCAAAGCGGACGCTCCGGCGACATGCGACATGAAATGGCGACGACTCATACCACGCGGGGTTTGCCAAGCGGATTCTTTTTTCATCGGTGTTTCTCCAGCGATATTAGCAGTTAGTATATTTCTGAACACAAGTTAAATTTCACGAACCGGATGCGGCCTTCACGACAATCAGTGAACAAAAATGAACTCGTTTGAATTCAGAATCACCCACCACAAATCCTCCAAGGCCTCTGTGCGATTCCCGCCTCGGGCTTGTAGCAAAGATTGAGCGATTCTCGTTTCTTCGCGAGTCGGTTGACGAGATAGACCAGCCTGGAACAAGATATTGACGGAGTCGGCGTTGTTCATCGCAGCCGCTTTAGAAATCAGACCGCTTTGCCCTTTCGTGGCATTGCGTGTCATCTCGCCGTTGAACATCAACAAGATTTGCGGGATCGTGCCGTTAAAGGTAGTTGACTCGCGCCCTTCGTCATTCCCAAACGTCGTCGTGAACAGACGCAGCCAGCGGTTGCGTTGCGCCTCTTGATCTTCGTAACTCAGTTCGCCTGCCCCGCCCCCAGCAAGGACTAACATCGATTCATACAACTGCTCGGCAGTCATCTGACGAATGTAGAAATGCGAAAACTTGGGGGTTTGCCCAAGCAGAGGATCATCCATCTGGTTGTTCGAGTTGCACTCACTACTGAGGGAGTACGGTTTCGAAAGAACGATCCAGGTCATCAACTGCCGTAGATCGTATTCCGAGCCAACAAAAAGCTCTGCCAACTCATCAAGCAGTTCCGGGTGGCTTGGTAAATTGTGAGGCCCCATATCGTCGATTGGATTCACCAAGCCATAGCCCAGAAAATGAGCCCACATTCGATTCAACATCATGCGACCGAAATAAGGCGAGCTGACGACCAAAGAAGCTAATTCTTGACGGCGGTTCACCGCGTTGACATAGCCGCTCTTGGGAATTTCAGTCCCGTCAACAAACACGGGATAAGCGACTTTGAGCAGTCCGTTGCGAAGTTCATAAAACAGATCAGCTTCGTCAATATTGCCACTTTCACCACGGAAATCTTGATCAGCCAAGATTGGTGAGTCGGCATCCGTCCGTCCACGAAAGGCTCGCGTTTGGCGGAAGAAGGCATTCATCTCCCAATACTTCTGCTGCTTCCAATCGTTGAATGGATGGTTGTGGCACTGAGTGCATTGGACTTGTAAGCCTAAAAACAATTGGCTAGTTGCCGCTGTTGCCTGAGCCGCGCTGTCTTGGTTGACTTTGTCGATCAAGAAGTTCGCTGCTCCATTAAAGTCTGACGAGCCCGGTTGAACGGTTCCATTGGCCGTGATCAACTCTTTGACGAATTGATCATAGGGCGTACCACGTGCGAAACTGTCGCGCAGAAACTTGTGCATCCCGTCGCGACTGATCATCGAATTGTTACCAGTACCGCCAGTCCTGCCGATCAAAAGGTTTGACCAAACGGTGGTCCAATGACGAGCGAATTCCTCTGTATACTCATCGGAATAAAGCAATCGCTCAACCAACGACCTTTTGCGGCTGTCGGACTTGTCATTCGTGAACCGCTTCAATTCATCGACGGTGGGAATACGCCCGATGAGGTCTAGGTGAACCCTGCGACACCACTCGCCATCGCTGGCTGGGTTGCTGGGCTTAAGGGAGTGAGCCTCCCACATTTCCGAAATCTTGGAATCGATAAGCTTAAGGACTGAATCCGTTTTGGAATCCGATGGTCCTTGACCGAAAGCTCCGACCTGGAGTTGGATCAGGCCAATCCCAAACACGATCACGAAGCAAAACAGGCGTAGCCGATCATTCATAATTTCACTCAGAAGTCAGTTTGAATCCGAGAACTGCCGGTATTGAATTAAGCCGATTCATCCCGGCACCCTCTCAAGCCTTCAAATATTGTACCGGAAACACACTCGTTTTCCTAAAAAAGTCCCCAGAAATTGGCGATGCGTATCGGGGTTCTGATTTACGAATCAGACGGTTCTGCCACTGAAATTATCGGATTTCACTTTTCTCGCTCCACTTGCCAAAGACCGATTTGGATGGCAATCAAGGAAATTTGTCGAATTAAGCTCCAGAAATGGGGTGCGTTTTCGCAAGAAGGGTGAAGGATTTATCGTCCCGGTCCAATCGTGATGAGAGGGGTCGATAAGAACGGGCATCGCATAACAAAACGCTGAAAATACAAGGAAGAATGGAATCGATTGAACAGAAAGAGATTCCAACCAGAATTCAAACAAAAAATTTGAAAATACCTGACAGTCCGTATGGAACCGCTGCCAAGCCCCCTACCATGTGTTCGATTTTGATGCACCTGTACAATTTTGATACGCGCAAAATAAAACAGGTCACCGCATTGCGATGACCTGTTTAGCAAAAAATACGAACTATTTCGGCTTTGACTGGAATCAAGTCCCAGTCAAAGCACTACCTCGTCTCTGTTCCGCCCCCGTTTCGTCTCATCTCACTCAACTCAGCGAGGGAGGTCCACTTCCGAGAGAATTAAGGTGCAAACCCCGTGCCAATCAAATCCATAACCTTCAAAAATTCACAGGCTCTCTTCCTAGTTTGCTTGGCCACCGTCGCGAGTCAACGTCTCAAAAACTTGTTCAATACTCGAAAAATGAGCGATTTCATGGATTTCGTCAGTCTGAATTCGGTGAAAGCCCATGGAATTGACACGAATTGAATTGTTTTGGGCATTGGTCGATGAGAGGCGATCACCGACAAGTACATCAAGAAACAGTGCTTTTTCGAGATTTTTTCAAGGCTTTTTAAATCACGAAAAAAATTTGGCGGGCTCGAGGTACTTTTTACGAGTAGGTGGAAAGACAACGGTTGTCCTGGTTCTGAGCAGGGCCAGGATAAGTCCGTCGAGGTCGCTGACGTGGTTTGGCGATTTTTCGTCATTTAAAACAATTTGTTTTGGAGTAGGTTATGAAGTTTTCGCCGTCCTTGAAATTTTCGCCGGTTGTTTACAGCGGCATTCTTTTCGGCTTTATGATTTCGATGTTTGACGTCTCCACTGCGGAGGGCCAACTCTTTCGCCGTTTCCAACGCTCAAACTGCTGCCCGCCAACAGCGGCAATTTATTACCCGTCACCATCGGTAAATTTTTGCCTCCCAGCAACCTGCTGTGAGCCGGCCCATGCGTTTAGTATAAGGGATCAAGCCGAAGTTGAAGCAACAAATAACTGTACAAATAATAGATGTTATTGGGAGGTAATCGGCGATGACATTGTTATTACCAGCAACGGCTGCGTAACCTCTTACTGTTACTGCCCAGTTCCACTTATCGCTATACCAAGTGCTGAAAGTACAAATCCTGCAAACAGAGAAGAAAAATGTAAATTGAACCTTGGCTCAGGCATAGCGGAAACAAATGAATCTGAATCAAGCGATCAAACCCCTCCAGCTGTTTTTGGCCTTATTCTTTCCCGTTTTGATAATGAGAATGGCGTGTCTACGGAAAAAAGTTTTTACTTTTATATCGAAGGCACGATTTCGGAAACAAGCAGAATACGTCCGATCCGAATTAATCACGATACAAACACGAATAAGTATTGGGACATTCACGTAAGATTCAAACAAGTGCCTGTAAATGCTCGAGTTGAAACGCAAACACCTCCAGGACAGCCAATTATTGGAAGCTCTCGTTTGCAGTATCGATTAAATGGGCGGATAATTAACATTCCGGGAATCAACCCCCAGGTTCATACAGGTAAAAATACTTATTATTTCGGGAATTTCGAAGTTGATATCGTAGCGAGAGTTAATTAAGAGCTTTTTCAGTCCGTTTTCGGCGGAAAATTAAAAAATTAAAAAATAGGCCATACTAACCGAACCGCTAGGCGATACTTTTTGGGAGCGAAAATTTGGTGTTGCTTTGGCTGTTGAGCCAATGCTGTGCTACTGTGATAGAGTATCGAGCTACCGCCTTCGAAAAAAGGTTCTGGGAAAGTCTCTTTGTCCTCAAAAATTTCTTGGTTATTTCCGACGATATCAAACAGACCTTCAGCAGAAGGGAGCTTGAGAGCAATTTCAATTGCCTCGCCCATCGCGTTGTCACGCAACCAAGCGTAATCCAACACGCAAGGCCCTGTTCGGTTGCGCAGGGATTCCAACGACTTCATCGACTCAAACGCCGAAAGCCATTCACTTTTGTTCGGCAGGCGATAACCTCCGTTGGGCTTGGCAAGAAGTGTTTCAAGGTTTTGGAAATCAACTTTCGACCGATAGCAGCAAGAGTCTGCCGGAAGTCCGTTGTTTTCCGTAAGCCAATTGCAAAAGTTCATAATCATTTTGAAGTGCTCGAATTCGACGATATTGAACGGCAAGTTTGGATTGGCGTTGATCAACTGTTCATGCTCTCGTAGGCGCAAAAAATCTGCAATTTCACCGTTCGATAGTTCGTTCGTGGCAATACCAAACTTGCGGGGAGGATAACCAGGGCGATCTTCCTCGAATACCGAAAACGACAGTCCTAACTTGTCAATAAACACATTGCCGAGAAGGCCACCTTCACTGGCGTCCCGTCTGGCGGATCGCCAAGCCGCCTGATCACCAATATTGAGCCGCCGGAGAATCAACTCACTGGTCGAAAAACAGCAAGAATCTGGATCTGAGATAACATGGTGGTAGGCAACTCGACCAAGCCAACGTCGTAGTACCTCATCATAGGTTTCCTTTGCCTGTATCGCGAGTGATTGCAATACTGAACGTCGAAGATGCAATCGATCAAACTCGGCGAGCCCCTGTTGTTCGTACAATTGCCGCAATTGAAACAGACGCACTCGCTCCTGAGTCGTCGAAGTGATGGCGACGATCGCTTGCGGATCGGAGACCCCACCGGCAAAAATTTCAAGCAGCGTTTCCGGGTGTCCCAGTCGGAATAGTGCCAGAGCTTGCTCGGCAACCAAAAATCTTTGTTCGTTGAGTTCTTTACCTAATGCATTGCAAGTGGCCGATATTGAAGCCAGATTGTCTCGCAACTCCTTCACCTTTGACGGATCGGGGGGACCGTTCTCTTGGTTTTCTAGAATGTTCTTAATCTCATTTTCAATATCTGCCTTTTTTTGCCGAGCCTGTTTCAATTGTGCATCGACATCATCCCGGCATTGTTTTGTATGGGGAAGTGAGCTATCCAGTCGCGACGCGAACGCGTCGGCTAGGCCCAAATCTTCCACGGTTGTCAAAATCGCATCGTAGCGGGCTTCGCTGGCATCACGAAGCAACACCTCAAAAACATCGATCAGTTCGGCAGGTTGCTCGTGAAATCGGGTAATTGCGAGGGCCAAGACTTTTGCCTGTGCTGGAACTTCAACGTCCGAAAAAACCTCGATCATCTGTTCGCGAAAATCGTCTCTAGCTAATGACAAGTTACTCAACCAAGCATCGACGAAATTAACTGACTCTTGGGGCAAAGCCGTAGCAATCAGACCAGCCTGTGCACTCCAGTCACCTTCGCCGCGACAATACAAGATGTCGGCAGACAACGCCCGCAGTCGCTGGCGGGGATTCAGCGCGACGTCATCGAAAAAGCTAGAGAAGTCGGGAATTAAACTCGGCTGATGCTCGCTCAAAACGGTGACCACGGCACGAACATCTTCCGGGGTTGCATCCTCAGAAACGACTGATTCTTCCAATGTCCGGAACATACTCGATTCAAACGGCAAAAGTCCCATCATAAGACGAAATTGCTGTCTGAAGGTCCTTTCTGGATCGGCGATCTTCTTCTGCAGGTGAGCTTCAGCGAGTCGCGGATACTTGGTCAGTTCTCTCACATGATCTGGAGCAAGTTCAACGTCTTGGTTCATCAGGTTATCTATCGTCTGCTTGACCGAGTTGACAAGTTGTTGGTGTTGGATTTGTCGCCAGAGTCCCAGGCTGGCCAAAGCGAATATCAAGAGCACCCCGGTAGCCAACAGAGCCTGTCGACCGAATCGCCTTCCAGCCACCTGCATCACTAGGTTTTCTTTTTCAGTGAGTTCCTTGGAGGGTACGAGAAACCGCCACGCCAACCATTCGAGATTGGTGGGGAGATATTTCGGAGTTTGATTGGGCTCGACGAGTAGACTCAAGCTCCGAATTCGCAATTTCGCACGCCCTTGGCGAGTCATCCCCAGCGATTGGTCGAGCCAACTGCGGATGCTGGGAACCAAATAGTCGTGGGTCAATTGATACCAGGCCCCGCCAGTTACACTTTGGGCTGAATAACCTTCCTCCCCTATCGACACGTTAGGATCGGCACGTGTAATGAGCTTGAGTTGTGTATCGAGGGCCTTGATCAATTCGTGGAACACCTGGGGAGCGTTTGCCAACCCGGAAGCGGCCTGTAATTCGGATTCGGTACGCATTGCACCGCGAATATCGGATGAGCCACCGGGCAACAATGCTTCCAATATTTTTTGCGAGGCCTCGCGGTTGAGCCGCAGACGTTTGTCTCTAGCGGAGGGTCCAAAGGCAAACTCCAGGAATTTTTCTCCGGTTCCCGCAACGCCGCCGACCTCGGATAGTTCTTCAGCGGTCCATGGCCGATGCCGAAACATCTCAGCAAACAAGGTCAAATGGACGCAAATAATCTGACCGTCGATGGCGAGTTGCTCGATGGCCTTGTCGATGAACTCCTGTTGAGCGGGTATCAGTTCACCTTCATCCTTCGGCAGGTTCTCAAACGCTTGGCCGATTTTGACCAATATCTTGCGAGCGTGTTTGGTGTCAAACAAGTCAATCGCTTGAGCATTTTCGCCCTCGCGAAAGTCAAGTTCCAGGGCATCCATGAACCGAGAAAGCCCCATCATGAAATCGTCTCGCACGAGCAGCAGGCATTGCAATTGATCCCCATTGCAATATCGCAAGGCCTTAACCAATTGGGCCGATTCAAAATCATCCGAACGACTGAGGCGTTGCTCGAATTGATCAAAAACGATGAACCATTTGGTTTTGCCTTCTGGTAACCAATCCCCCTTGGACATGCGATGCAGGATTGTCGGCAAGGCAAGGTCGGCGGGAAGCTCGGGAATCCGCCGCCGAAGTTCCTTGAGTAGCCGAACCTCGGTGTCGCGTTGGGTGGCTTCGATGTAAATCTCGGCGACGCTGTTGTCCAGATTGGGAAGCAAACCCGCTTTTACAAACGAAGATTTTCCGCTGCCGCTGGGCCCGAAAAGAACCCCAACCGGCATCTCTCCGTCAGATTGCAGTTTGGGTTTGATTCGCATCTGCCAAAATCGGATTGATTCGGGAATCCCGTCACGATTTCTTTGGCCGGGCAGAAGGTCCAAGAAAAAATCCGAATCGTCTTTGGTGAATGACCGCAGTCCTCGGGGTATGAATTCCTTTCGCGCTTCTGTGTGGGAGTCGCCGGGACCCTTAATGAAATGGCGCAGGTCTTCAGCCAATTCATCCGCAGAACCATAGCGATCTCGTTGTTGGCGTTCGAGACATTTCACGCAAATTCGCTGCAATTCTTGCGGGATAGACGGATCGATCTGCCGTGGCGGTCTCGGGTCACGTTGTTCGATTTGATCGTAGATGTCATTGTCGTTCAAGCCGTCAAACGGACGACGCCCAGTGAGTAGTTCATAAAGGATCACGCCCAGACTCCACAAATCGCTACGACCATCAATGCGTTGGGTATTGGCCGAAACTTGTTCGGGCGACATATAATATTTTGTCCCGCAAAATTGTCGGGGCGCGGCAAGTTGGTCTTGTTCGAGGAGAGCCAGTCCGAAGTCAGCGATCAAGGGATGACCATGCCTGTCGATCAGAATATTCCCCGGTTTCAAGTCGCGATGAAACACGCCGTGTTGATGGGCATAAGTTAAGGTTTCGGCAATTTTGAGAACGAATTCCGCAATTTGCTGATGTCCCCGCGGACGCGAAGGAGAATTGGCCAAATCTTCACCGTCAATCAATTGCATTACAATCCCGGGCAATTGATGGTGAGTATCAACACCAACAATTCGAACAATCCCAGGATGATCTAGGTGAATCGATTTTTTCGCCTCGGCCTCGAATAATTGATATTGCTCCCCGGTAAGCACGCGATCTGGTCGCGGAAACTTGATCGCAACAAGCTCTCCCGTACGGAGATTTTCCGCTCGGCAGACGACTCCAAAGCCACCTTGTTTAAGGATCGTGATCTGGTGGTAGGGCCCCCAGTAATTTGGCGGCTCGAATTTGGCCCTGGAATCGACGACGACCTGAAAATCATCCATGGAAGTGAGGTCGTCTTCGGACTTGGGGGGTTTGACGAATTCGGATGTCGCGCGACCGGCTTGCTGTTCGCGAAGCTTTTTCAGCCGCTCGAAGGACCGTTGGATCGCCGGCGCGAATTCTGGAAAACGCAGCCGGTATTCGGCCAGATCAACTGCTTGGCAGGCATTGATACGCAACTCCATCTCAACGAAGATCAACTCTCCGATTAAAGCCGCAAGAATTTGACCGGGAGTATGCGAGGGGGGACCGGCAGCCAGATAATCGGCTGCACGTGGTTTGAAGTCTTCGATTCGAAACTCTGGATTTTCGGCAAACATTTTCTCGAATTCGCGACAAGCCTGGTCGATCAGGCTGTCTATCGCTGCGTTGAAGTCGGAGCCCCCCGAATTGTTGTTCATCGATCGGTCTCCGCAATGGTCCATCGTTTGCGAATGGAATACAACGCCCGTTCGATGGTCCGTTGACTTGTCTGTTGTAAGTCTGCGATCTCTCGATTGGTGTGCCCCTGCATTTTCAGCAGCGCGACCTCACGAAGATTTGGGTCGTTGAGTAGACTTAGTCGATTTTCAAATAGTTCCCAAAAAACGGCGGCGGTCTCTGGGGTTGGGAGCAAATCTTCCAAGCTGGCAATCCCAGGGCTGTTCGAGTCGTGGGGCGAGGTTTGGAAAACCGACTCCGTTCGCACCAAGCCTTCGCCGGTTTTTTGTGAATATTGATGGCGAAGGATGTCCTTGGCACGGCGATCGACCAACATCGCCAAAACCTGCCAAAGATCGTTGCGATCCTCTAGTCGCGAAAAACGATCTTCCTTGACCATTTGAAAAAAGTCACAAAAGGCCTGCTGAACAACATCCTCCTCATCGGTGACCGACTTGCGACGTGTCGTAAAACGGTTTTTGGCAAATTGAATGAGCCGCCGGACATAACGATTCCAAACCTGATCGGCTGCATCGCTGTCCCCTTGTTTCAGGCGTTCGATGTATTGCGAGATAGAGTTTTCAGACGACATGTTTTTGCACGATAACCTTATAAAACCAACGCAAACAGTTGCTTCAAAGCGGCCAGAGGAACATGCTATCTGTCTTGTTCATGCCAATCGGTAGAAAGCTATCACATTCCGATTATACCGGGCCTAAGGGAATACCGCCAATAATTGCGCGACTTTTTGGGCAAATTGCCCACTTTTTGGATGCCAAAAAAAATTTCGATCTTTTTTTCAAAATTTTGGCGGGTTCCGTCAGGTTTTTACGAGTGACTGTTTAAGAGCTTTCAATTCCATAGGAACTAGCAATGGCAAACATCCCACCTTCCCTCCCTCCTAGCGCGTCGGAGACTTACCAAAAAATCATAAAATATTGCCGAAGAATATTGTCGGAAGCCCGCCCTATTGCGGAATTCTACGAGGATTTAGTTCAGATAAGAGAGGCGATCAAACGGTTGCCAACACTCGAAAAAGGACGTGACGCGTTTTGGCTCCGAATCGACAACGCCGCGCGATTTTTGGAGGCTGAAGAAGCAGTAGCGGCACAGTACGAAATTCGCCTGTTGCTCAACTCGCTCGAAAGTCAAATCGAAGACTCCACTAGGTCCAAGCGGGGCGACAAAAAAAATGATAATGATCGCGACCGGCCCGGTTCGACAATGGCAATGAACCGAGGAGATTTTGTCAGGCGGTTTTGTTTTGAACTTATCGGCTTCCCGCAATTTTCCGAAACTCCTGGGCCCGATGTTGAGGAGAGTTCAACATCGGTCGTTTATTAGGCATTTTTTTCAAATCCAAATTTGGAAAGTGTTCTCAGTTTCTGAATGGCTTCGAGGGGGCGAATTCTTTTTTGCCACCAGGGTCGCATGCGCCCATCAATTGATTGGCAGCCTTTCTTGGCTCGGAGGGAGAGCTTACCAACTTGCCCTGCATCGTGATTTTCGGGCAAGCAAACGTGCTCTTTTTTCCAGTCCCACATTCCGTTCCCCCTTTTATTTATCGCATCGCGTGTCTGTTCGAATATTTTTGTTTGCCCTAAAATGAGGGGCGACAATGTTTTTTGTGGTTCATGCAAGGGGACAACATGCGAAAGATCTTTAACAACAGGTTTTTGTGCGGATTCGTCCTGCTTGCTTGGAACAGCTTTTTTGTAACACAGGCGACGATGGCACAAGAAGAAAATCAAATCGAAAACCGTTCTAAACGTTACGCCATCGCTCTTCATGGAGGCGCGGGGACGGCACCCAACATGTATCGTCGCGAAGCGAATGAGCAACGCCGTGCATCTCTTGAGATGGCTCTTAGAATCGGAACCGATATCTTAGAAAAGGGTGGAAGTGCCCTGGATGCGGTCGAACAGGTTGTGCGCTTCATGGAAGACGACCCACAGTTCAACGCCGGAGTCGGAGCGGTCTTCAATGCCGCAGGGGGACACGAACTTGACGCCTCGATCATGGATGGAAAATCACTTAACTGCGGAGCGGTGACCGGAGTTTCTCGAATCAAAAATCCAATCAGTCTCGCGCGGCTCGTGATGACCGAAACGCCTCACATTTTATTGATGGGGCAAGGGGCGGAGGACTTTGCCGTTCAACAAGGTCTCGATCTGGTTCCTCCCGAACACTTCGACACAACTAGAGCCCGCGAGGCCTGGGAGCGAACGCGGCAGCGACAAAAGTCTTCATCGTCATCAAATTTGAAACCCGAAGCCCACCCGGAAGACATCGGTGCCGCTTACGGGACCGTCGGCTGCGTCGCGCTGGATAGTCACGGCAATCTCGCGGCCGCGACCAGCACAGGAGGCATGTCCAACAAGTCCTTCGGTCGCGTCGGTGACACCCCGATCATCGGTGCGGGGAATTACGCCGCAAATGGAGTTGTTGCCGTCTCTGGCACAGGAACCGGCGAACAATTTATGCGACATTTGGTGGCCTATGAGGTGGCCGCGTTGATAAAGTACAAAGAACTTTCGGTCGACGAAGCTGTAAAATACATCTTGGACCACACGCTCGACCCCGGCGATGGCGGGCTCATTGCCGTTTCTGCCGGGGGCAAAATCTCGGTCCGTTACAACACGCAGGGAATGGGAAGCGCTGCTGCCGATTCCAACGGAAAATTCGAAGTCTACTGGGACATTTCGAAAAGTAAGCCTAACGAATAAACAACAAGAAATACAAGCCTTTTCCGCAACATTCGAACTGGAGAAATGCGAATGAAGAATCTACTTTCACAATTCGATCGCCGAGAATTTTTGCTGGTCACTACCAGTGGAGTAGTAGGCGCGATGCTCCCCTATCGATTATTCGCCGGACGAGTTTTGGCGGATACTGATGAAATTGTTGCGCGGTTTGCCGTAGGGGGAGACTTGCATTTCGGGCAGGGGGAGTTTGAGCAGAACTCTACGAATCTGGTTGATTGGATGAATCGAGAACGCGATCAACGGGGGCTCGATATGTTTTTCCTTAATGGCGATATCGTTCACGACACCACCGATCAGTATTTACCTTTGAAAGAACGGTATCTTTCCAAATTGCAAATGCCGATGTGGGCCGTCAAAGGGAACCATGACTTTCTTGCCAAAGAACAAACTTGGAACGACATTTGGGAACACCCAGAGAATCATGTCATTCGGCAAGGCGATTTTTCCTGGATCATCGCCGACACGAGTCGCGCGGATAATCAAGACAGCACTGATTACACGGCGGCTGATCTGGAGTGGCTGACGAAGAATTTGGAGGAGCAGCAAAACCAGCGTGGGGTCTTCATCATCATGCACATTGCCCAGCGTCGCGAAGGAATCGACAACTGGCCAAAATTTGGTGTCGGCCATTCTCGACCCGAACGCGCGCCTGAAGGCGAGCAGGTGATGCAATTGATCGAGAGCACACCCAATGTGGTCGCTGTTTTTCATGGTCACAACCACAACGAACGGGGGCGTTATCTTTCAGGCGGCAAACCCTACTTTTTTTGTAGTCGCCTGGGTCACACCTGGGGAAACACGATTGGCTATCGCATTGTCGAGATTTACCAAGGTGGAACTGCCAAAACCTACCAATACGACCCCAACGCCGACGCCGTCCTCGAGGCACATGAACTAAATCTCAAATCGCAAAACCATTAAAAGCACGAAAGCCTTTCTTACCTGGTTCCATTGAAAGGTTATTGTTTTTCAAAATTCCCCATGTCCTTTGTCCCCTGGAAGAGTCTGCGGTATTCGGATTTCACGTTGGCTTCGGCGGCAAAGTTTTTCGTCTTTACTTGAGTGCAAAATCCAGTTGGGCCCCAAAGTCCTCAGAATTTCGCCATGAAACCAAAGCTCTAAACGAGAATACCTGCGAAATTCCTAAAAAATCTGTTAGAATTTGCTGTCGCGCGGTGCAAATGGAATTCCTTGGAAATGCCGGGCAGATAAAATGTTTGAAACGGTGATACGGGACGTCGGATTCAGTCTGTTAATGAAGCAGTCCGCCATCGTCTACGGCTGTTGACGAACGTTGGCCATGCAATAGGTTTGACGAAACGTCCGGCGTTTCCCGTTTTGCACCATTTTTGCGTGAAAAAGTTTAGTGAAAATCAATTAGGAGAACTTCCATGTCCTCGAATCCTTACGCATCACCACACACTTACAGTATCGCTGCGTCGGCTGCTGTTGACGAGCGAATCACTTTTATTCGTAACACCTATTTGCATTTGGCGGCCGCAGTGGGCGCGTTTGTGTTGTTGCAGATGGTGATGTTTACTTTTTTTGAACCGCAACTGGCAGCTTTCGTCGGCTGGGTCTTTGGGACAAGGTTTAGTTGGCTATTGGTATTAGGCGCGTTTATGGGTGTCAGTTGGCTCGCTGATTCGTGGGCTCATTCTGGCAAATCGCTTTCAACACAATATGCCGGCCTTGGACTGTACACTTTCGCTGAGGCAATCATTTTGTCACCACTGCTTTACCTGGCCCATAAAGTTAGTCCAGGTGCCATCCCGATGGCGGCAACGACAACTCTGATGATCTTTGGCGGATTGACCTTGTTTGTTTTACTAACCCGCATGGATTTTTCGTTTTTGCGAATGTTCTTGGTCGTCGCGGGTTTTGCGGCTTTGGCCTTTATCGTCGCCTCGTTGATTTTCGATTTTGGTGGCCTTGGGTTTTGGTTCAGCGGTGCGATGGTTGTGCTGATGTCGGGTTACATCCTTTACCACACCTCAAACGTTTTGCATCACTATCAGACGAATCAACATGTCGCCGCAGCATTGGCCTTGTTTGCGTCGTTGGGCACGTTGTTTTGGTACGTTTTGCAATTGTTTATGACATCGCGAGAATAGGAATTCGGGAGCAATCTCAAGAGGATTTGATCATTCAAGACATGCTAGGGGCGCAGGCAATTTCAAGAATTCCTTCGCCCCACTTTTTTGCGCGATCCGCAAACTTTAACTCGCCAGTAGTGTCTACGTAATCACACCATTCTTCCAGACCGCTTTGTTTTTCGCGTTTGATACAACTGTTGGTCAATCGGCACAATCCGATGGTAGTTGATCGAATCGATTAGATCGATTCAACCTGGAAATCCGAAACGAGACGACAGCGAGCTATTTTAAAGGCTTTCAAGGATCGTCCAAAAAGGATTGAAAATGACTAACAGTTGGCACTTTCGCTTGTTTCAGGTTTGCATGATCCTGGGATTGCTGCTGGTTTCAACCGAAACGAAATCAGCTTTCGGGTTTCAGAATACTTTGCCTCCGCCATCTGGACTGGCTGAGGACGATGATGGTCCGGCTCAAAGAGTCGTCGTGCGAGAGAAATTCGCCGGTTGGAAGCAAGCCCATCGAGACGGTAGTGGTTTGGATGACACGCTGCGAGCCAATTGGGTGATGTTGTCCGCGGCGGGCCTGCTGGAGGCGCAGA
This sequence comes from Pirellulaceae bacterium, assembly GCA_019636375.1. Taxonomy (GTDB): domain Bacteria; phylum Planctomycetota; class Planctomycetia; order Pirellulales; family Pirellulaceae; genus BJ22. The sequence continues at coordinate 231,475 of JAHBXS010000003.1, forward strand.
TTGTAGCCACTCAAGACGCTGAGATTAACAACGTTTTGATCACCTTGCTGAATCGTGGTCAAGTCATCAATCAAACCCGGACGAATGCTGAAGGAAAGTTTAGCTTCAATAACCTCATCGAGGGAACTTATGCTATCGTCGGCTTCGGTCCAAACACCTTTTTTGCCTACTCGTTGAATATTCTTGACTATCGCGAATCAACAGCGGACGCTCATCCTTCATCACTATTGATTCCGGTCGTGCAAAACCAGACAACGATCAATTTGGATTGGATTCGTCATTACGCCTCGTCGAGTCAATTTCGAATTTATGGGCGATTCGTCTCCCGTGAGGGCACTGACGATCCAGCTTGGCTTTTTGGACGCGAAGGACTATCGACGCATGGACCGGCGTCGATTCCCAGTTCTTCAGTACAATTCCATCCGGCGATTTTAGGCCCGACTGGCGAACTCGCAGGACGAATTCATCAAATTGACGAACTTAATGGGCGTCCGGTTGATGTGCGTTCAATCCGTGTCATGTTGTTGGATAAGGACGAAGTTGTCTCGGCAGTCACTGCGGATAACTTTGGTGTGTTTCGATTTGATCGAGTGTCACCCGGTCAATACTCTCTCGTGGCTGCTGGAGCTGATGGGCTGGCCTGTATTGGAATCGAAGCTGTCAATGGTGGCCAGGATGCTCAAGTCCTTGACGTTGCTTTGGTGAGTCCTGATACGGTGGGTTGGTTAAACCATGTAGCCATCGAGACCGCTTATCAACGGATCGTCAACCGAAAGCGTCCGAGCGAAGCGGGCGAAAATTGCAATCAATTCTGTGGCGATCTTCGACACTTGTATTGCACTCGAAATACGGCATTTCGCCAATTCTGGGATTCGTTCAACCAGTTCGGTGATCAATTGTTCTACGGCGAGTCGTTTAACTACTACAACGGACAAAGTGGAATGGGGGGCGGCAACGGGGGCTACGGCTACGGCTATGGGGGTTTCGGCAACGGGGGAGTTTGCAATCAATGCGGAGGCGCTGGCTGCAACACATGCCATCCGCATTCGGTCGATCCGTATGGCCTAGGGGTTCCTTCTCCCGTCCATCAAATGTGGCCATCGGGGAGTATAGAGTCTCCTATCTTTCCAGGAGGAGCGATTCCAAGCCCGGCGATGCCGCAGATTGAACCAGAAATCATCAATGGGGATACAGAGTTCATTCCGTTGGCCCGCCGCCCAACCCGCAGTAGGTAACTCAATTCGCGGCACCACAAGGCTCAATATTATTGAGTAAGTTGATAAGCCCCCTCGCATGATCGCTGGGGGCTTTTTTTGCATCTATCGAGAAATTTGATCTAACATCGCACGTTTCATTCTTGTTCGGCGATCCACGATCAGTAGGCGTTTTCACGCGAAAAAACGACTTTGAAGGTTTTAAAAAGAATCTTAACGTCCAGCCATATGGACCATTCGCGGATGTAGCGATGGTCAAAATGGATTCGGCGTTCCATTTTTTCAATTTGTTCTGTCTCGCCTCGACAACCGTTGACCTGAGCCATCCCTGTGATGCCGGGTTTGACTTTGTGTCGCAACATGTAGCCGTCGATTTGTTGGCGATAAAACTCGTTGTGTGCCGAAGCATGCGGGCGTGGACCGACCATTGACATCGTGCCGTTCAGAACATTGAACAGTTGTGGAAGCTCGTCCAATGATGTTCGGCGGAGGATGGCTCCAATTCTTGTAACTCGAGGATCGTTCTTCTGAGCCTGTTGAACTTGCCGACCGTTGTCCATTGTGACCATCGAGCGGAACTTCCACACTAAGATTTCTTTGCCGTCTAAACCGTAACGCTTCTGTCGGAAGAATACAGGCCCAGGACTGGTCAGCTTGATCAACGCAGCAATGATCAGCATTGGGACAGCAGCGACGACCAAGGCAATCATTGCCAAAGCGATGTCAAAAATTCGTTTAACGACGCCATCGACACCGTAAAACGGGTTCTCGTAGATACTCACGGCAGGGATGCCCCCGACATCGGTCCAGCGACTATGGAGCAATTGGAAAACGAAAAAGTCAGGGACCAAATACACTGATGCCGTGGTGTCGGAAAGTTCTTGAACCACCTGTTGTATACGGCCTTCTGCTCGCATTGGCAACGTAATAAAAATCACCGGAACCTCGCCAAGTTTCGCTCGGCTAATGAGTTTATCAAGACCTCCCAAACGGCGAGCCATATCGTCCGGAAGGGATATCGAGCGAGATTCGGGGCGATCATCGTAAAACCCCAAAAATGTTAGACCCATGTCTGGCTGGGCTTGGATGTTGCGTACAAGCTGGACACCCAAGTCTGTTGCTCCAATCACGGCATAGCCGCGAGTTCGAATCCCGTTCGCATTGATCCACACCACCAAATGTCGGAACATTATTCGTCCGATCATCGACAACAGTGTCGCCCACAGTGCCCACAGGAAAAATGAAGGTGACGAAATTTCTGTTGTGTAGTGCGTGAACTGCCCCAGAAAAAACAACAATCCGTGTGTTGACATCCAAGCCAAAAGAACGCAGCCAAGTTCTTTTTCAATGGTTTGGCCTTGCCAATCTCGATAGACCCCAATGACCTCTGCCGCTATTGAAAAAACACCGACCGCTACCAAGGCCACCAAAATTGTTGAGCGGCTATTGAATTCGGGCGCAAGCGTGACCATCACCCATAGTCCGACGACTAATGACCCAAGGTCAGCGACCTTGAGTAGGGGGCGGGTCCAAGCAGTCATCGGACGGATTTTGGTCGTTTGGCGAGACATACAAAAAAATAAAAATGCGAGTGATCAAGGATTTAGGGATCGAGCGTAGAGCTTTCTGAAGAGGATAGGTCGTGATGAAAAACCAGTTGAATGCGATGGCTTTGGGTCCGTAACTTTTTGTTGACGAACCTACCCGTATGTCGATTTTGCCGATTCTAGCGATGACTCGGCTGGCACGATGTGGTCATTCACTGCCTGAACGTGCATTTATTTCTGCAGAGCGTTCATCTTTTTCCAGAAACCGTCCAATTTCCTTGTCAGAAGTAGTCCAACCATGGAACCACTTTCCGTAGTGGATATTGGCCGAGAACGGTAGAGAACGGCAGGGGTTACTTTTCGCTGAAAGAGTTGCGGACTTTATCTAGAACGGGACGATTCTTCGCGATTTTCGAGGTCAGGGTCCAAGTCATGATTTGATGGTAGTGATTTTTACCCTCGACACATTCGATGAGGAAGGTGACATCGCGCCCGGCTTCAATCGCCCTGAAATCGCACAAACGACCAGGCATCCCATTGACTGAAGTTCTTGAGCGTTGGGGAGGCAAAATGGCGCCAAGCCTACGGGTCATTTCCGTTGAAATTAGATTGGCGTAGGCGTCGAGGTCATACTCGGGCAAATCGAACTTTGAGTCTGTGATAACGATTACATAACAATCGCTAAAAGGATTTCCGGCATTCACAGAGGAATCTGAGTTTTCCGCTAAATTGAGTCGCCAATTGTTCGGTACGGCAATTGTGGTCAAACCGTCGTTTGATTGAAGCGTCTTGAATTGCGAGCTGTCCACGATCATTTGTCGTGCGAAATAAAACACTCCCCCACAGATAAGAATCGAAAAGAACAACAAACATCCCAGGATGATCAGCACGATCATCCAAACGCGGCTATTGTTCGGAGGAGCCTGTTGAGTACCAAGCCCCGGACCCGAATAGGCCGCCGGTGGATATTGCCGAGGAGGAACATAGCTCATTGAAGTTGCCCGTTGGTTCTCATTTGAGGGATCAGGATATGAAGTGATTAGGCAATGTGGCCGTTCTATTCCGTTTGAAATTTTGTCGTCTATGCAAAAAACTATTTCGTTGCGAATGGATAGGTGACCACATACAACCTTTGGGGTTCATCCGCCCAGATCATCATTCTTCCCGCGCTGGAGGCAAAGGTCATCTGGCAATTGCGGTTACAGTCTTCGTGCAGCAACTCGGTATAAACCTCAGTACGATTAGCTAGTTTGACGAATTTTAGTTCGCTCGTTGTCAACTGCACAAGCCATTGCCCATCAGGTGTTACCGTGACTTGATCCGCAGGGTCGATGTCGAAGACTAGGTCGCGACCAGAACGCAGATCGATGATCACGGCGTTTTCTGCTGACGCGTCTTTGGCAACGAGCAAACGGCCTCCGTTCGCGAAATGTACGTTTTTCAAATCTGGATCGATTTTCATCGATTGAAGCATTTCTCCATTCTGCATGTCAAACAAACTGACGCGAGAATTTTGAGCAACCAGAAGTTGGCCACCCTTGGCGGTCAATTGCAAATCGTACAGCGGGGTCGGGTACAGAATGTCCTTGAAGCGTTTTTGTGAAGTATTGAAACCCTCGCGAATTGCGGCGACCTCGATGGTTTGTGTGCTCGGATTGTACAAAGCGACTTTTTGCCCATCGCCCGAAACGGTCAACCACTGAATTTCGTTGGCTGCTTCAAGCGTCGCAAATGCTTTCATCGCACGTTTCCCATCCATTTGATACATCAAAACGTCATACGAAGCCTTGGAGTTAGAGCCTGATTTTTTGGCATCTGAAATCGTGCGATTCTGATCTTTTGAGGTGCCCGATAGCGAATTGTTCTTTTCCGAATCGGAAAAACCGCTGACGCCTCGCAGTTGGTTGCGAAAGTTTTTCAAAGGAGCCGATTGGGCGACGATGAACAAGTCCGTGTTCTGAGAGAAAGCGAGAAAGTCATAAGTCTTTTTGTCTAGCGCAGGGTTGGTGACGTATTGGTTGGATGTCCAAAGGTGGGGTATGGTTCCTTGGGCATTTGAGGAAATCAACACTTGTCCTTTGTTAGACATCGCCCATTGCCCATTGGGAAACGGGTTTCGCTCGCGTTGGATCACCGCAGGGGTTTTTTGGGCAAGCCCTGTTTGCTCTAGGTTTACGAGGACCAAAAGCAGGGTAACGGCTTGTATGAAAAGAAATTTATTCATGTTATACGCAATCCAATTTATGCGACAGCTTTTAGTCAAGGGGCCTCGCAGGGTTGATTATTTGTCAGGGTCCAATAGATCGAGTTTCGAGGTGACGTTTCGGTCCTTGCGCTCGACATCTTCCTGGACTTGTTGTCGTTTGATAGCGGCTTCGCGTTCTTGTTTTTCGCGTCGCTCCCGATCGGCGGCCATCGCGGCCTCTTGAGCGAGGCGCTGACGTTCAGCTTCTTCGGCCTCGATCGCAGCGATCTCTTGTTCGTTCATGTAGCCGTACTGGATCGAAATTCTTCCTGCAGACGGACCACTTCCCAAAACGCTTCGGAAGTGTCCGTTGACGCTTGCCTTTTTGGCAAATCCGGTCTGCGGGTCAAAGGCGACTGTACCTTGGCATTCAACGTTGAACTTGAGTTGCAATTCGCTATCGACACAGCCCATTGAAAGCAACTTTCGATATGACTTTGAATTCATACCTTGTGCTCGAAATTGACTGACTTTGATCGCGAGTGCTTCAACCGTTTCGGTCCGCGGACCACCCAAGTTCGGTGGTCCTGGAAACCCAGAAGGGCCGCCGATATTAGGACGCCCTCTAAAGTTAGGTTGAAATTGATGGATGCCAAAAGGGTCACTGCCCCCAGACGGTTGAACCTTTACCTCTTCGATTGAAATCACTTGCACCTCGGTTGAATTCCAGCCATTCTCACCATAGTTTGGGAATTGATCAAAGCCAATGGTACTGGCTCGCCCGATATAGAATGGCAAAGCGGGAGAATTGTCGGTGTACAGGACTTTTCCCAAGCGATCGATCACGATTTTTCCTGAAGCAGTCGTGGGTGGTGTGGGTGGTTGGTTTCCGGATTGTCGTGTGACTGTCGTTTGAAAATCGATCGCATACAAGTTAGCACTTTGCAATTGCCCTGAATCTCCCGGAACCTCGATTAAAAACGTACATGAAATTGCATCTTTGAAGTTCGAAACCGATCGACCATCAATCATGCCTGAGCCATCTCTCGAAGAGTCGATAGGAATTCGGGCCTTGCGGGCGAAGTCTCTTGCCAAGTTCACTGGAACACAAAAAGAGACATCTTGGGTTCGTTCCAAAGCCAAGATGGAGGCGGCTACTCCGTAAAGTTGACCATTTTCCCCTACGACTGGCCCACCGCTGTTACCAGGATTGACCGTTGCATCGATGAGCAAACGAGGGTCTCCGAACGGGCTATCCAATCCGTTGACCGTTCCAGTGGACATTTTGACATTGGTCCCAAACATCGGGGACAATGGAAACCCAATCACGCGACAACTTGAGCCGAGATCGGGGATGTCGCTACTAAAGGGAATAATCTTGTCGAACCTCTGAGCAATTTTGAGAATCGCCAGGTCGTTTGGGGCATCGATGGCTAAGATTTCCGCAGGAACCCTGACGTCATTGATGACGACAAAAATCCTCTTAGCGTTTTGCACAACGTGCGCGCACGTCATAACGACTCCGTCGGGGTGAATGGCAAAACCTGTGCCCGTGCTGCCTCCCTCAGGCTCTAAGTCGATTTCCAATCTGCCGGGCTTAGAGTTCAACAAGGCCAAGGGATCGCTGTCGCTCAAACGATAGATTGTCCTTCCTTTAGTTGTCGTGGTACCTCCACTTGGAGGAGTCAATTCAGGGCCTGTAAATAATTTTGTGTCAGGCGGTTGATTTGATGATTTGATTAGTCTGTTAGTTTGGGCATCCGTTCTTCAAACATGATGGCGAAATGGTTTAGTGCTTGTTTCCAGTGGTGGATAGGCATCGTCCATTTTCGGGACGCCTCGTGAATTGCCATATACACCAGTTTCAAGGCTGATTCTTCGTTGGGATAAATCTTGCGATTGCGAGTAAACTTGCGAATCACGCTGTTGACCGACTCGATCGCGTTGGTCGTGTAAATGGCTTTGCGGATCGCCGGGGGATAGTCAAACAACGTGATGATATCCGTCCACTTGGCACGCCACATCTTTGAAATCGTCGGATACTTGTCGTCCCAAGCTTGAGCGAATTCTTCTAAAGACGCTTCCGCTTCGGCCACCGTTGCCGATTGATAGATTTTCTTGAGACCCTTCGCCACTGCTTTGCTGTCTTCGGTGCTGACGTAACGCAACGCAGCTCGAACCAGGTGCACAATGCAGAGCTGAACTTGACAATCGGGATAGGCCGCGTGAACGGCCTCGGCGAATCCCGAGAGGCCATCAATGCACGCCACGAAGATATCGCTCAAGCCCCGATTGCGAAGATCCGTCAAACAGGACAACCAGAACTTGGCACCTTCGTTTTCGCTCAGCCACAGTCCCAGCAGTTCTTTGCGTCCTTGTAAATTGACGCCCAAAGCCACATAAATCGTGTGTTTGGTGACCCGGCCATTGGTACCACGGACATGAACGACGATGCCGTCGAAATACACAATCGGCCATACCGCTTCCAGCGGTCGGGTTCGCCAAGCCGAAACTTCTGTATCCAGATCGCTGGTGATTTCTGAGACCAGTGTAGGTGAAATGTCCACACCATAGAGGTCGCGCACGATCTCCTGGATGTCGCGAGTGGTCATGCCTTTGGCGTACAAGGCCAGTATCTTTTCATCGAAACCTTCCACGCGACGCTGGTGCTTGCCGATCAGTTGCGGCTCGAATGTGCCGTTACGATCACGGGGAGTTTCCAGCGGAATTTCGCCTAGTTCGCTTTGAACCTTTTTGCACGATCGACCGTTACGACGATTAGGAGTACGATTCTTTACCGACTGTGATTTCGAGCGGGCAGACCGTTTTTCGGCGCTCGGTGCAATGTCAGGTGCCTCCGTCGAATCCCCATCTTCACGAGGATTGTCGATGTCGACTCGTCCCAAGTGAACGTCCATTTCCGTATCAAGCATTCGCTCCATTGCCGACTTCATCATCAATCTCATCAGCGAATTGAGATCGCCAACCGTCTTTGCCTGACGGGCAAATTCGCCGGCAAGTCGTTCTGCTTCACCTTTTAAAGACGCATCCATGCTTCGATTCTCCTGTAAATTGAAACTGTCAAAAATACTAACTTTTGCTAGCTGACACAAGTTTCATTACAGGCCCTCAATTCAACCCAAAAATTCACTCCATAATCCGTATTGGGCTCGATGCGGTATCGTAACGTCGCGCCATCATCAATTCCTCTTTTACCACGAGTAAGATAATCCTGTGGCAAATCATCAAGTCCAGATTTGCTCGTCGATTTGTTGCTCGATTTATTTGAAGGAGTCGAAAAACGCCGCGGGGTTAGTTTTTCAGAAGAAGTCTTCTCCACTGGCGAAGATTTGTCTTGGCGATCCCCCCCTTCTTCGATTCCCACAACATCTAAATTTGTCTCCACGATTTCAAGCGGGCGGAAAAACATGAAATACCAAACCGCGACTCCGCCTCCGGCACACACGAACAATGACAAGAGTATCCCGCCAATTAAAAGCGGAACGAACATGCCGGAACCTTTCCGGGGTGGGGTAGGCGGGCGGTAGTAGGGTCGTGATTGCATCGGATGCCCTAGTAGAGGCTAACGGAATCATTTGGCACAGAAAGGCATCTTTAAGGTACACCGACTTTACTCAAATTTCAATGAGTTTTCGCACTTCATTTAAAGGCAGGAATTGTGTCCCGTTGCCACCTTTGGAAAATTATTCCAATTTTGCGACTTTTGAAAGCCATCGCAGCTTTCAAATTGACTTCTGGGTGCCATGCCCCCCACAAACGGCATACTCTTAAACGTTTTTGCTGGCCCGCAATTGTTTGCCTCTCCATCACGTATAATGCAACTCAAGAATCATTTAATAACGGGCGTTTTTGCGCCACGCCCCTCGCTATATCCACGGACAAACCAAGATGAACGAAACCATTCCGGCCATCGAGACCGTCAACTTGACCCGGTTTTTTGACGTGCAATGCGCGGTGGATCATATCAACCTGCGGGTCGAACAAGGGACTTTCTATGGCTTTTTGGGTCCGAACGGTGCGGGTAAATCGACAACTATAAAAATGCTCACCGGTCTTTTGCAACCGTCCGGCGGCGAGATTCGCGTATTGGGCTTGGACCCCTATTCGAGTGCTGATTCGCTCGCTCTGCGCCGTCGTATCGGAGTGGTGCCAGAAGGGTTGGCGTTGTTTGAGAACTTGACGGCAATCGAGTATTTGACGTTTGTTGGTCGAGTTTTTCTTCTGGATCAGCAAACCATTCGGAGTCGAGCAGGTGAATTGCTTGAACTGCTCGGTTTGGATCGCGAACATAAAAAACTGGCGATTGAATACTCACATGGTATGCAAAAGAAATTGGCCCTGGCTGCAGCCCTATTGCCGAATCCTGACTTGTTGTTTTTGGACGAGCCATTCGAAGGTGTCGATGCGGTTGCCTCGCGGGTCATTCGGGACGTGCTGGCCGAGTACGTGCGGCGCGGTTCGACGGTATTTTTGACTTCGCATGTTCTAGAAATCGTCGAGCGACTATGTACCCACGTCGGCATTATTTCTGCTGGGCAGTTGGTAGAACAAAGCTCGCTTGAGGAACTCCGTCGCGGTGGGACGCTTGAACAGAGCTTTCTCGAGCGGGTTGGCGTTGCTGAAGGGTCGGTGCAACGCTTGAGCTGGTTAGAAGGAGGTTCCGCGTGACCACCGCACGGCACTTGTTGACCGTTCTCTGGCTGAGAATCACCATCTTAAAAAATCAGTTCTTGCGGCAAACCCTCGTGACACGGGTGATGACCGGACTGCTGTTGGCGATTATCGGATTCTCGATGCTTGGTACCGTTGGCGGCGTGCTATCGACCAGCCGTCTACTGCTGCCGACGGAGCCCCCATGGTGGCTGACTTATGCATGGACCGGGCTGGTGGTGGCCTTCTTGGGGGCCTGGATTGTTGGCGTCTGGATGGACCTAAGCCAATCCGAGGCTTTAACGTTGAACAAGTTCATGCACCTACCGATTCAGCCGCAGCAAGTGGTCTTGATCAATTATTTGGCAAGTTTGATTAGTCTCAATTTGGTCTATTTTTTTCCCAGTGCACTCGCGTTTGGATTCGCCGTTGCCATGCGTTATCAGGGCTGGTACTGGTTGACGCCGCTTTTGGTACTGGCGTTTTTCTTCATGGTAACCTCGGTGACTTGGCTCTTTCGCGGCTGGTTGGTTTCGATCATGAGCAACAAACGCCAGCGGCAACTGGTCATCGCCGTGGGCTCCTTTATTTTCGGGATGATGTTCCTAATTCCGTGGAGTCTACAAACTCTTTATCGCGGGAGTGATCGAAATGAGCAAAAGACTTTTCTAAGCGAGCAACGTGAGCTTTTTGAACAACGAGCCCGTGAGGAAATTGATCAACCCGCCCTTGAAGAAGCACTTGAGTCATTGAAAGCGCGACGACAACAGGCAATGCGCGAACGCTGGGAATTCTGGAAGTCAAGATTGGACGTCGCACATTTGTGGCTTCCCATCGGTTGGCTGCCGGCAGGGGTCGCAATGCTTCAAGAAGGGAATCCTGGATTCGCCTTGATGTTTTTGATGGGGATGGTTGGTTTCGGCACGGTCAGCCTCGCTATGGGTTTCAGGAATGCAAAGGCCCAGAGCCTTCAAAACTCGGGGGACCATCAAGCCCAGAGGCGAAACTTGATACGTACCGAGCTCTCAGTGCCAGGTGCGAGTTTTGAACCTGACGCAGCTCGCCTGGTCGCCACCAATCCGTCGTCAAATTGGATCGAAAAAGACTGGTTGCGGTTAACAAATCCCCAAGCGGCCGTTGCGATGGCGACCTTGCGAAGCCATAGTCGTTCCCCCGAAATCAAAATCGCGATGTTGGTGTGGTTTGTGTTGCTGGTGGTCATGGCGGTGATTCTTAATTCTAATGGAATCAGCCTGTCCAATTCGTGGTTGAACGTGCTCTTTGGTTTTGGAGTCGCCGCAATGGCATCGATGGGAGTCAATCAATTGGTTGCAAACCAATTTGGCTTTGATCGAGATGGTTTTCGAAGTTACTTGATCTTTCCCGTTTGTTCGCGGGACTTGCTGATCGGAAAAAACATGGCAGCATTTCCTTTTGGCATTGTGTTTGGCCTGATGGGATTGGCGGTTCTGCAATGGTTCACTCGAATGGATTGGACTCATTTCTTGGCGAACTGTTTTCAATTGGTGACGATCATGTTCGTCAACCTGTTGATCAACAATCTCCTTTCAATTGTGACGCCCTTGACTGTCAAACCAGGATCATTGCAGCCTCGCAGCATTGGGGTAACGACTGCTTTTCTTCAGATGGCGATTTTTATCCTCTTTCCCCTGTCAGTAGTTCCAGTATTAGTTCCGCTGGGGTTGGAATGGTGGTTTCAAAATCATGAAGCTTGGGGCTCTTTCCCGTTTTACTTGATTGGCGCCGTGCTGGGAGCAATCGTGACTTGTCTGGCCTATTTTAACTTGATTGAATGGCAGGCCAATTTATTACAATCTCGCATGCATCGTATTCTGGATGTCGCGACCAGGAAGGAATAGGGCATGAGCGCCAAAGTCAACCCGCGCTTAGACTGAGCCGTCTTTTGAAAACGCTTGCACCGCTCGATTCAACCCAAGTGTCAACGCAGGAATTTTGAAATTCGCCCCTATTTGGGTCGCATTCTGGGGCAATTGAGCGAAATCGGGTTTGTTGTTTTTCCGCGTTTGGGGTTAGAATCGAAGAGCGGCCAGTTCTTGAAAATCGGTTTGCTGGCCTTTTAGCTGTAGATCATTCGAGACACGATTTAACCTCCAATACCGCCACCATGCGTATCACTTCTACAAAAAAAACCAACAAATCAACCGCCTCAACAAACCGAAATGGTTCGACTTCGAAGGTTGGAGTAGGGATATTGCTTGTGGTGGTCATGTTTTTTGCGATCTATGCTTGGTCTAACTCAACCGACCGCGAGTTCGACCCTTCGATGATTGACCCGGTGTTAATTTCCAGTGGGGAGGAACGTGCAAACGATTCCGCAGAAACTGAGGCTCAAACGCCTTTGGCTGAAACTCTTCCCGGAATCTTGTCAGGAATTTCTCGCGAAACAATCGAGACCGCCGCGCATCCTTTGGACCCGTTCTTAGAAATTGCTCATCGAGCCCGCGAAAAGTTACTGAATGAGGTTCAAGACTACTCTGCGGTTTTGATGAACGAAATCCGCACAACGTCAGGTGACCTTCGTGAACCCCAATATTTACAAATAAAAATCCGACATCCGCGTGAAGAAAACGGGAAACAAATTCCGTTCAGCATCTACACTCGTTTTCTCGAACCGAAAGAGCTGGCTGGCCAAGAAGTGATTTGGGTGGAAGGCCAAAACGATGGCAAGTTAATCGCACACCCGCCCAAGTTCAATATCAAACGATTTTACTTGGACCCCACAGGCCCACTGGCAATGGGCGATAATCGACACCCAATCTATGAAATCGGCCTTGAGCGTTTACTTGCACAGATTATTGAGAAAGGAGAACGCGATCGCGAGGCGGGAATGTGCGAGGTCGAATTCGAGACCGACGTGGAAGTCAACGGAATTCGCTGTCTGAAACTTACCGTTCGCCACGACACGCAACAGCCGCCTTTTGATTTTCATAAGGCGGTGATCTACGTCGATATCGAACGACAAATCCCCATCGGCTACGAAGGATTCGATTGGCCAGCAGAAGCAGGAGGCCCTCCGCATTTGATCGAGCGTTATTTTTATTCCAAGATCGTTCTCAACAACGAGTTTACCGACAAAGATTGGGACCCCAGCAATCGAGCTTATAAGTTCCCTCGTCTCTAATACTTTCGCGACCTGTTTGCAATTTTATCTACTCAGTTGCGGTGACGACCGAGTTCACTCGATACGAATTTCGGCGTGGAAACCGGGTCAGCCCTCGAATCGTGAATTCTCACAATCCGATTACTTGTCACAATCGGCCCCGGTCTTGTGAAATTTTGAACGCAACCTATCGAGCAAGGCTGGTAATCGCAACGCTTGTTCCGAATAGTTCAACACGCGAAAAACTTTTCCGATTAGGAAAACTCTGCGACGATACAAGGGGAGTGTCCAGCGTGACGAAGGAGCGTTTTTCCCTAATTGATGGATTGTAGGGTTCTGGGCGTTTTTCCCAAATTGGTTGCCAAATGGAGAACGCTGTCAATGTCAGTAAGAATGATCAGGATTGTTTCACGCGAGTCAGATGGCTCGTTGCGTGTCAAGGAATTTGAGGATTTGAAGGAGATTCGTCGTCAATACGAACAAATCGGACTTGACGACTGCAACACCGAATTGAGCCTGCGTGGTTATCCCTTGTTTCGTGGTTTGATTGGCCCAATGGCCGACGGCGGCGATTTCGCCCGCTATGAAACGCCGGGGGTGTTTGAGGTGCTGACGAAAGAGTGGGCAACGGCCAAATCGCGGCGGCGTCGAGCAAAAACGATCATTCCGCCAGCTCACTTTCCGAATGTCGCCATGCCCGTAAGCATGCCGGACTTTGTCAGTGGGTAGAGCTCGACATGTTCGCCAAATCTTGTTGATTCTCGCGAAAAGGCCGAGTTTTCGGAAAGGCACATTTTTTTGGCGAACTCTGCGAAACCGAGGTGCGTACCCCTTGTGCCGGGACGCACCTCGCGACCGATGGCGATGTCAAACTTTTCGCCATCACTACAACAATGACTTGGTTGTGGACTCAAAGCGGTTGTGAGGACTACGCGGTCAAAAAATGAAACTGTTTTTTTGACTGTGGCTAAAACGTGATTTATGGTTTGACGCCTACAAATGTTGTCTCTTTGCGTTCAAGGCATCGCGCGTCGGTTAGATAAGAGACAGCCCTGATTCGACTCGGCTTGCGCTCGGCGATTTCGCTCCCTCGAAATTCCGTCGCCGCGCGTTCCGCCAGTCGTCCGAACGGATGGTAGAAGATGCGATTTCTCAACAGGATGAGAGGATGTTTGCGGCCAACCTGCGGTTGGTTGTTTGGCGGCTTGGTGGTTTGTATTCTGCAATTGGCTGGTGTTTCTGAGCCAGTATTTGGCCAGTCCACGAGTGTCGTTTCACTTCAACAAGACTGGTCACCCGACAAGGTTCTCTATCAGTGCGAGCAGCTTGAACGGGACCGCCAATGGTCCGAAGCCTTGGCACTGTATCAACAAGCATTACGCAAAACTCCCAATGATGCCCGTTTAACTCAGCGACGATCACTTGCGCGAATTCATTTTGACCTCGAACGACGCTACGCTGACAGTAGTTTTCTGCAACAAATTTCGCGCACTCCGCCAAAAATCGCCGAAGGCACTTACGCTGAAGTTTTGCTCAAAATCCAATCGTATTATGTTGACGAGCCGAACTGGAATGAGATTGCTCGCTACGGACTTACGGCACTTAAATTCGCGCTTGAAGCTCCAGAATTTCGAGAGCAGCATCTTTCGGGCGTTTCCCTTGACCGCATTAAAAACGGCTTCAACGAATTGACCGATGTGTTGAAAAAAGTCAGTGTGCAAAAACGAGTTGATGCGAATTGGGTCGCTACTCAATCTGCGAAAATGCTGCGGGCTTCAATTGATCTACCTGAGCAAGCGACCTACATGGAATTTATCTGTGGAGCGATCGCCGTTCTCGACCCTTACTCAGCCTATCTGTCTGACAATCAGTACAGCGAAACCATGTCGCAGATTGACGGCAACTTTGTCGGATTAGGGGTAGAGCTCAAATCCGAGCTCGACCACCTTGCGATTGTCAACGTCATTCGCGGCGGGCCTGCTGAACAAGGGGGCTTGCGAGGTGGGGACAAAATCACCCACGTCGATTTCAAATCCGTTTCACAATTCGGAAGTGAACGGGTCGCCGATTTGCTTCGCGGTGAAGAGGGTAGCGAGGTCGTCGTTACCGTGGTTCGCGGAGAAAACGCTCCCCAGACCGCAAAATTCACGCGACGCCGCGTAGAAATCCCCAGCGTTGAGATTGTGCAAATGGTCGATGAACAGGGTGGCGTCGGCTATATCCGAGTGGCAAATTTTCAAAAGACCACAGTCCGCGATTTCGATGCCGCTCTTTGGAGTCTGCAAAGGCAAGGCATGCGATCACTCATCGTGGACATGCGGGGCAACCCAGGCGGTCTATTGTCAGCAGCCGTCGATTTGGCTGATCGGTTCATTTCAAACGGTGTGATTGTCGCTACCAAAGGCCGGAATCCTCTAGAGGACTTCACGCATCGGGCTGATTCAACGGGAACTTGGCGAATGCCATTGTACGTGCTCATCGACGAGAACTCGGCAAGTGCCAGCGAGATTTTCGCCGCCGCCATCCGTGATCAGGGTCGCGGTAAGGTAATCGGTACCCAAAGCTACGGCAAGGGAAGTGTACAAGGAATCTTCGCCCTCAACGTATCCGGAGGAGGAATCCGATTAACCACCGCAAAGTTCTACGGCCCCAAAGGGGACTCGATCAATCAAATTGGAGTCAAACCTGACGTCGAAGTTCGCTCCGCAGCGCGACCCGACTATGACGGACAACTCCAACCTGTCGGTGACGACCAAGTCCTCCAAACGGCGATCTCTTATGCTCGTCAGAATTCGTCGCCCAACGAAGTTGTCGTAGGACGTTAGCTCTTTAATGCATAAGCCGACATGATCCGCTCTACGGCTTGGACCGTGTTGGTATGAGAATTAAAGGCGCTCAAGCGGAAGTAACCTTCCCCGGCGGCGCCAAATCCGCTGCCAGGCGTCCCGACAACGTGACAACGCGACAACAAATCGTCGAAGAACTCCCAACTGCTCATCCCGTCGGGAGTCTTCAGCCAAACGTACGGTGCATGAACACCGCCGAAACAACGAAAGCCCGCTTCCGCCAAACCTTCGCGAATCGTAGCGGCGTTACGCATGTAACCCTGGATCAGATCGCGAATTTGTTGACGGCCCTCTGTAGAGTAAATCGCGGCGGCCCCGCGCTGGACGGGATACGAGGCACCATTGAACTTCGTCGTATGCCGTCGATGCCAAAGCGAATGCAGGGAAACAGTTGTACCGTCACTGGATGTGACATCGAGGGCTTTGGGCACCACCGTAAACGCACAGCGCACTCCGGTAAAACCAGCGGTCTTGCTAAAGCTGCGAAACTCAATCGCCACTCGCTCTGCCCCCTCGATTTCAAAAATCGAACGGGGTAGTTCCGGATCGGAAATGTAGGCTTCGTAGGCCGCATCGAACAAGATCAAGCTCCGATGTTCCAAAGCATAATCAACCCACCTCCGCAGGCTTTCTCGACTTGCGACCATCCCTGTCGGATTGTTGGGATAGCAAAGATAGATAACATCCACCGGCTCCGCAGGTAACGGCGGTTCGAAATTGTTTTCCTCCCGCATTTCTAAATAAACAAGGTTTCCATATCTGCCGCCATCGTGGACCTTCCCCGTGTTGCCGGCCATCACATTCGTATCGACGTAAACCGGGTAAACCGGATCGCAAATTGCAATGCGATTCCCTGCACCGAGGATATCGAGGATATTCCCGCAGTCACATTTTGACCCATCCGAAACAAAAATTTCATCGGCCTGAATGTTGACCTTCCGCGCGTGATAGTCGTGTTCAGCAATTGCCTCGCGGAGAAAAGCATACCCTTGCTCAGGTCCGTATCCGCGAAAGGTCGTGCTGTTTGCCAGTTCGTCTACGGCTTCGTGCATGGCTGCGATGCAGGCCGCGGGAAGAGGTTGCGTCACGTCTCCGATTCCCATGCGAATGATTGGGGCTTCGGGATTCGCGGCTGCATACGCTTGGACTCGTCGCCCAATTTCTGGAAACAAGTAACCTGACTGCAGTTTGAGAAAATTCTCGTTGATTCGGAACACAATTCGCCTTTCGATAAATGCTTTTTCTACTTGAGGCTTTTAGCTCAACACCATAAACGCCATCATCGTAACAAAAAAGTTATGAGCTGCGTGGACAGCCATTGAACCCCATAGGCTTCCGCGATTTTCTCGAATCAGCGACAATACGATGGCCAGGGCAGTCAGGATTGGAACTCCTGCAATTCCTTGCGGGTGAATCACCGCGAAAATGAAACTATTAAGCAAGGCCGCAAAACCAATTTTGAAGACCAGTGAGCCCCCTTGCCATACGTCTCGCAAGTAGCGATAGAAAACCCCGCGGAAAAATGTCTCTTCAACGATCGGAGCGCAAACAACGGTCAAGAAAAAGACGGCGAAGATCAAAGAAGAACTTCCACTCATCGCCTCTTGAATCGGGTGTCCCATGGTTTCGACGCCGGCTAGTTCGTCCGTTGGCGGCTTCAGAGAGTTCAACAAAGCGACAACCCCAATCGTGATAAAAAAAGCAGCCAACAAAAACAAAAACGAAGCCACATGACCGCAAAGTCCCCAGAAACTCTCGACGATTGGATTTCCATACCAACCAATATCCCGCCGCATGTCTCCTACTGAAATGCCTCGTAAAACCGGCCAGACCAGAACTGCCAACGATCCCAAAAAGGCGATTGGCATGATATGCATGGCCCATGAAATCACTTCGGCCTGGGAACCGTCCAGGCCGCTGAGAACCTTTGCAACCAACGCGACAACAATTTGTGATCCTACCAAGACCATCATCCAAATCGCGAACGTCTCGAGATAGACGGCCGAACGCTGACGTTGGCCTTCAATTCGTGAGAAAAAACCTTTGGTAAACACCCAGATTGCAAAAAGTCCCCCGGCAACTAAACCGGCGAGCCCCCACAGGAAACCGACTCCTCCCAGAACAATCAGTCCAATCAGAGCCCGAGTCGCGCCACCGATGATCCTTTGGCGAACGCCTTCCCGTTCATTGTCTCGCAAAAGCAGCCCCAATTCGCCGATCCAACCAAATTGCTCAACAAAAAATTTCTTGTCATCTGCAGAGATTTGATCGCCCGTTTCGTCGTTGCCGGCCGCATCTGACTTGATGGCAACCGTTTCGCTGTCGGCTGATCCGTCCTTAATCGAGTCGCCGTCGTCGTTGGGCTCGACATCGGAAATCTCAGGCTCAGAAGAACCAAGCAGTTTTCGCGTGATCCGTAACAGACGCTCTTGCGTGTTCGTTGGCGTGTAGCCGTTTTCCTCAATCGCTCGATCAAGATTGTCAAGCGCCTCTGCGGCCCCAGCGTGGTCGTCAAAGTAGGCCAACATAATGGCTCGCGCAAGACGCGACTGGACTGAGCCGCCTTTGGAATTTGCGACAATGTCTTTCGCCTGACTCGATTTTGGCCGCTGTTCATCGTCGTTGTCAGGCTTCGGCTCGATGCTTTCGAGAAACAAAGCCATTTTTGCTTCGAATTGAACATCCATGATTGGCACTGTATTCTCGGATTCATCCGCATCCGGGTCTGACTTGATTTGGTGCATCGCCAATTGGAAGGCTACGACCCCGATGATTACAAGCCAACTAACCAAGACGTTCCAGCTATGCGGAAATGTCGGCTTGGCAGAAGGATCAACCGGAGAATAAAGGTCGCGTGGCCCCGATTCTTCTGTCGGTGAAACATGAGAATGAAACGGCGTGTTGTGCGCGTTTTCATTTTGGGGTTCTGATGGTTGGGACTCGTCGCTCATAAATTCCTTTGGAGGCTCAATCGATTTCGATATTTGCAATTTGACGGACTTTTGCCAACACGGAGTCTAACATTTTTTCGGTCAGTTTGCCCGTGAAGGTGTTTTGCTGACTGGGATGGTAACTTCCGACAACCGTCACCTCTGTTTCAAACATTTGAGTTGCGCCATGCGCAAACTTCGGCAACTTTCCGAACCACCAACCCTTCGATTTGGCAAAGGAAAAGGTGCGGACCCAGGCGATTTGTCCCAGCGCTAGTACGACTTTGGGGGACGTCAGCTCCCAAGTCTGTTCAAAAAATCCCGCGCAATTTTCGATCTCGTCACTGGTCGGCTTGTTGCCTGGCGGGGCACAATGGCAGACGGCTGTGATTGCACAGTCTAACAATTTCTGTCCATCGTTCGCCGATTCATACGTCGGTTGGCTGGCAAAACCGGCTCGATGAAGAGCACGGTACAACCACAATCCACTGCGATCTCCGGTAAACATCCGACCGGTACGATTTGCACCGTGGGCACCAGGCGCCAATCCAACGATCAATAACTTCGCCGACGCGTCGCCAAAGTTAGGAACGGGCTTTCCCCAATACACTTCTTCGGCGTAAGCGGCCCTTTTTTCGCGGGCCACCAATTGGCAGTGCTCAATCAGCCGATCACAACGCCGACAATCGCAAATTTCCCCGTTCAGATTTTTCCAAGAAACGGAAGCTTTACTCGACTTTCGCATTTATTTTCCCAACAAAAAAATTTTGCTTTTCAAGAGATAAATATCCTCAGCCATGCAACGACACTTTGGCGGCGATTACTTGATCACCAGCCGCGTCATTCTTTTGCGGAGCAAAGCTGTTGTTACAAAATTTCGTTGCATTTGCTATTTAAACTTCTTTATTGCTCCATTGCTCCCTTGCCCGCCAGAATCTTGTCTCGAAATTTGGCGATTCGCGAAGTACGGGTTTCGGATTTTTTGGCCGAATTGAGATTGATCACATAGCTTTTTTGCCGCCCAGGCGTAAGACGGTGAAATGCTGCCGCAAGTTCGGGATCGGCATCCAAAGCCACAAGGAGTTCATCGGGAAGTTGGAGTTCGCTTCGTTGCTTTTCCGGCCTGATCCCGGCTTCGGCATAGCCAATCGCTTCCATCAAATAGGACACGATGACCGACTCCATTTCAACGACTTGTTCCGTGCTTGTAAATCGAATCGCACCTGCATGTTGAGTATTCGGCCCTTGCCGTTCAAGGACTCCTAACGAATCTTTCATCAGGGCGGCATCAAAAAAACTCAATCGAAAATCGTTCCGCAGCGCGCCGATGATCGCGATATTCCGCTCACCGTGCATGTAGCAAGGATGGCCCCACTTGACCGCTTCCACCAAGCCTGCGTTGAGACAAATTCGTCTTAATTTGACGAGCCCATCTTTCCACAACATCGTCGAACAATTTTCCGTAGCAAATCGCTCGCAGCGACCACATCCTTTTGAAAAAAAGTCCTCTATTTCGGTAATCATCTAAAATCTCGTATTCTGCCAAGTTTTAAGTCGGGGGTCAGGGTTGGCTTGGGAGGTTTAAGTAGATTGTGACGACTGAAAGCGGGGGCTTGCTAGGGGGGGTTTTCGTTGCATGGAACGGCGTGTTGATTATACTGAGGCATGTGTTCCTTATCTTTTTATGACTCGCCCATGAACCATCTCGAAAAACAATTTTCAATCATCGACCTTGTTCGAGCGATCTACCGTTTCAAATTTCGCTTTGTTTTGGTCACGCTGCTGTGTTTGGCATTGGGGCTTGGCTTCGTTTTGCTATTGCCTAAGCGTTTCGAGTCCGAGGCGAAACTATTTGTACGCTTGGGCCGCAATTCTACGACAATAGATCCCGCAACCGTTGGACAGACGATTTCGATTCAAGAATCACGTGAAACTGAAATCAATTCGATCATTGATTTGCTGGAAAGCCGGCGATTGATGGAAGCAACCGCTCGCGATGTCGGTCAAGAAGCGTTGCTCAAGAAATACGCTTGGTCGGAACTGCAGCTTGAGAAGCTCTCCGACTTAATCAGCTATGATTCTGGTTCACTTCCTTCGGGCAAATCGGTTGACGATATCCCCGATGCGATTTCCAAACCGCTCGAGTCAGCCATTCAAGAGATTGCTCAAAACCTCAAAGTAATTTCACCCAAAAAGTCTTCGACAATCTCTTTGGTTTACCGTGCCCGTGATCCAGAATTGGCTCAACTTGTGGTCACCAAACTGATCGAGAATTTTCAGACTTTGCATATTTCGGCGATGCAGTCTCAGGGCTCGGTCCAATTTTTCGAATCCCAACTTGCCGAACAGCAACAGATTTTGGCGGACAGCGAGAATCGTTACCGCGAAGTCAAAACTCAATCGCAAATGTTGACCTTGGCAGGCAAACAAGGTTCTCTGCAAGCCGAATATGACAATGTCAAGCTCATGCAGTTGCAGTCCCGCGCTGAGTTGACGGCGTCAAAGAGTCGAATGAATGAACTCCGTGCGACACTTGCTCAACTTCCCGAGAACTTAAATTCTCAAGCGACTCGAGGAATCGAGCTCTCCGCCAGCAGTTCGATGCGTGATCGGTTGTACGCTTTGGAGATTCAAGAAAAAGAAATGACCTCACGAAACCTAGAAAATCATCCAGACTTGCGCAAAGTCCGCGATCAACTTGAGGAAGCTCGCCAAATCATGGATGCGCAACAACGAGAAACCGAACAAACTATTGAATCGACCAATCCTGTTTTTCTGGCAATGCAGCAACAATTGTTGGTCGAACAGGCGAACGTCGCTTCACTTTCTAGCAAGCTAGAAGATTTGTCACAACAAGAGTTACAAATTTCGGAACGTATCGCGAAGATCAACAGTCTGGCCGTTGAATCCGAAGAGTTACAACGAAAAATCCGAATCGCTGAAGACAATTTCTACAACTACTCACGCAAGTTAGAGGAATCGCGGATTCGAGCTGAAATGGACCGCGAGTCGTTGTCCAATGTGACGGTCGTTGGTGCCCCAACGGTTCGACTCAAACACGTAAGTCCCAATCGCCCCCTATTGGCAATCCTGGCAGGAATCCTGTCACTCATGGCCGCAGCGACCGTCGCCGTTGTGTCGGCGACCGCTTCTAATCATCGCAAAGAGAATACAAAAAAACGGCGGGTAGATTCGGCTCGTTCGATTCGTGGTCCTCAAAAGAAGCGTCTCGCTTCCGAAAACTCAGAAATTTCCGAAGAAACTTTGGAAGAAGAAATGGCATTGCCAAGCGGTCAAGGTCATCCGCGTTAAAAAACCATCATTGCGGTGGAGTTTTTTAACAGTCCCTTTGCCCAAGTGATGTGCAAAGGATCGCGTACATCCTTCGGCAAATGATTCTCAATAGGTTTACCCAATGTCCTCAAAAGCCGTCTCAACAGGCACTTTGCTGACGCAGACCTCTGCGCGAACAGTTTCAGCGACGACATGGATGGACTACGCTGGGTGGATCTCACTTTGCCTGATGGCTCTGGTTCCGCTCGTGGACTTTGAGGCCAGCGAAGAGATTCGCGTGAGCAAACAATTGCTTGTGAAATTGGCGATCTTGGGATGCAGCGGGGTGTACTGTCTGTGGGTACTAATGCACTCTTCACGTGTTCGCAGCATGGCGATCGTCTTTCCGCCGGTTGCATTGCTTGGGCTCATCGGTTTGCTTGTGTTGGCTGCATTCCAGTCGCCGATTCCCCGCGAAGCGTTGGTGTCGGCCGGTTCCGCTTTGGTTGTGTGCGGGCTGACGCTGGGAGTCGCCACTCGACTGGGAGCATGGTCGGCTCTGTATGCGATTTTTGCCGGACAAGGTTTATTTGTTCTCGGTTCTTGGATTGCTTATTTGTTCGTTCCGTCAATCGGAGTATTCCTAGAGCCGATTCCGGACGGCGAATTCTTCGAACGAATGGGCGGCTTGGCTCACCCCAATACGCTGGGACAGCTAAGCGCATTTTGCATTCTGTTTACGTTGATTCTTGCCGCCGAAGGAAAGTGGTCGAGAAAAACCTGGCGATACCTTGCGGTCCCACTTTTAATCATTGCGGCCGGAGCCCTTGTATATTCGGCGAGTCGTTCCTCGTTGGCTGCTTGTGGATTGGCGGCGCTGATTGGATTGCGGAGTTGGTGGTTTTCGGGGATGCGGCAAGTCTTGATTGTTGGCGGGTTCTTTTTGGGCGTTCTCACCTTGTTTGCCCTGTTGGCCACCACGTCAGGCGAAGATTTCTTACAGCGAAAAATTTTTACGAAACTCTCGAAATCTGGCACTGCCGACGAACTCGCAACCGGGACCGGTCGGGACGTCATTTGGAGCACTACAATCAAATACATCCAAGAACGACCGATACTAGGGTATGGATGCGGAATCAGCAAAATCTTGTTGCGCGACACATCGGGCTACGCGCATAACATGGTGCTGCATGTGGCTTTGTCCGGAGGAGTTTTTGCCGCCGGCTTTTTAGTGATCCTCCTTCTCAACGGTGTCATGCGATTTTTGACTCAACCCAATTGGGCTGCCGACACCATGTTGTGGTTTCTAATTATCAACGGCCTGACGGAAAATGTGATCTTTGAGAATATCGCTTCAGGGGCTACGGCAATTCTGATGCTGACCCTAGCTTGGCGGACTCTGATGCGCGTCGAAAGTGAGGATGTCCGGCGCCAAGCCCCGCTCGAAAACGTTTAATTGTCGCGCCAGCGGAAAATGCTCAGAGCGATCACAAAACTAGTAAGCGCCCACCCGACGATCAGAAGAACTTGCGGCCAAAGTTCGTCAATTCCCGCTCCATCATTCACGACTCCCCGCAATGAATCGATCAACGGCGTCAAAGGCAAGAGTTGAATCAGCGGATGAAGAACTTCAGGAAATTTCTTCCAAGAAAAGAATATCCCACAGAGCGTCCACATTGGCAGCATCACGAGATTCATCAAGCCTGACGCCGCTTCCAGCGTCTTGCAGCGTGATGCCACAAGCAAGCCGATGCCCGAAAACTGAACCGCTCCCAACAAAACCAATCCCGTCAATAACAGCCAACTCCCGTGAATTGAAACTCCAAACAGCAACCACGAGAACACGAACATCAGTAGGATTTCCGGAACCATAAACAACATTCGACTGATCATGATTCCGGCCAGAAAATCGGCTGGGCGCATCGGCGTAGCCAAAAAGCGTTTCAACAATTTTCGGATTCTTAAATCGACAATCGCAAAACCCACCCCCCAAAGCCCACCACCCATCAGGCCCATGCCGATCAGCCCTGGCACTAGAAAATCGATGTACCGCCCACCGGATTCTTGCACATGCTGGTCAGTAGTCGTCAACGTGTCGCTTCGCCCAGCAGCGAGTTGCAATCGCTGGTCGATTTCGTTCCTCAACGCTCGTGCTTCAGGTCGGTCTGGCGCAAACAAATATTCGATACGGCCAGCGGCAGTGTCCTGCAGTTTGACCGCCAACAATGACTGCCCCGTCCGCAGTCTCCGGCGACTTTCCTCGCCCGAAACTTCCTTCCACGTCACGTCCGAATCGGCTGCCAGCCACTGTTTGACTTGTTCTGCTCCGGCGGAATCAACAAGGTCAATTTCTAGTGGAGCCGGGCCCTGGCTTCGAAAGGCCAGACCCAAAACGAAGATCATCAACAACGGAAACACATAGACCCAAAAGACCGCCTCCGGTTGGCGGATAAATTCTCGCACGCGAGTCACGGTAACGGCAAATATGGGATGTAACACCCGATCTTGTGGTGAGTTTTGAGAATTGCTCATCGCTTCGCCCCCCAACCACTTTCGTCGGACTCGAGCAAATGGCGTCCTGTTAGATTCACAAAAACATCCTCTAACGTGGCATGTCGCGTCGCGATATTCGAAAGAGCAACTTGGGATCGAGTCAATAGGGACATCAGTTCTGGGAGTACGCGGTGGGGCTCATCGACGCACAAAGTCAGTCCTTGCGAGGAATGAATCACCGACTCAGCACCCGGAATTCTCGACACTTCCCCCCGCTCTGACTCCATCCAAGTCCCTTCCCAGGTAACTTCAATACGTTGTTGCGGGCCGAGCGAGCGAATGAGATTACTCGGCGTGTCTTCCGCGATCACGCGCCCTGCATCAATAATTGCGATTCGGTCGCAGAGTCGTTCGGCCTCGTCCATGTAGTGAGTGGTCAGCAGTACCGTTCGCCCAGAATCGGTAAAGCCGCGAATGATTTCCCACAGTTGTCGGCGACTGACTGGATCGAGTCCCGTTGTTGGTTCATCGAGAAAAATCAGTTGAGGGTCGCCGACGATCGCTGTGGCAACGGCAAGTCGCTGTTTTTGACCTCCAGAAAGTTTCTTGACCCACACATTGGCCTTATCTTGCAGACCCACGCGAGCAATCGCCTCGGCGACTGAAATACCTGAGCTGTAAAAACTGCGAAAAAGTGTCAGGGTTTCATGGACGGTAAGTTTTTCGCTCAATTCGGTTTCTTGAAGGGAGACGCCGATGTGTTCGCGTAGTTTTCGGTCGTCGCGTCCCCATTCCATTCCAAAAATCTTGACGATTCCGCTGGTTGCGTTCAAGATTCCTTCGAGGATTTCAATGGTCGTCGTTTTGCCCGCCCCGTTTGGCCCCAGGACTCCGAAGCATTCGCCTCGTCCGATTTTCAGATCAATCCCTCGCACCGCTTCGACGGGGGGATTTCCGGCGTAGGTCTTGACCAACGCCTCGACTTCAATCGCCCAATCGTCGTTCACAGCAGCAACTTTAGATTCCAACACGGTGCCAAAACGCGCATTGTACCACGAACGCCATGAAAATTTGCGAGTCCATGGAACGTTTTAAGTGGACTGAGCAATCTTGAGAATGATTGCAAAATGCTTGGCTGAAACGGGTTGGACCGACAATCTCGACCCTCGTCGTAAGAGTTCAAGCCCGTCGAGCCCTTTGATGGCCTTCAATTCCTCCAGCGTGATTTTACGTGAAAATTTTTCGCGCAAACGGACATCGACCATGACCCAGCGTGGGTTTTCCTTAGTCGATCCTTCATCGAAATACTTACTGCGTCGATCAAACGCAGTCACATCGGGATACGACTCACGCACGACCTCAACGGTCCCAACAATCCCAGGCGGCTC
This sequence comes from Pirellulaceae bacterium, assembly GCA_019636375.1. Taxonomy (GTDB): domain Bacteria; phylum Planctomycetota; class Planctomycetia; order Pirellulales; family Pirellulaceae; genus BJ22. The sequence goes on from JAHBXS010000003.1 coordinate 257,164, forward strand.
GTCGTTGCTGTGGTAGAGCAAGGCAATGTCACCAATTCGAAACTGATCCCGCATGAAATTTCGCGCTTGGTAATTTCGCACGCCATCCCAGCAGGTTGTCTGTTGTTTAGCGCAAGCAAGATCGTCAATCGAAAACGTTTCCGGTTCGGTTTTTAGCAGCCAATAATTCATGCGATACGAAAAGCGGGTTTTAAGAAATTGACTTTTGCCTTTGATTCGAAAACCAATCGTTCAACTCGCTGTTATCGTGTAATACTACGTAGAACGGCTCTGCTGCCCAATCGCTCAACCGGGATTGGCCGTCAGGAACCCTTTGCGAAATGCATCGGCCATCGCCAGCGGTACTTCGGCCTCGGCCATAACCAAACGAGCCCGATTTTCGGCAACGTTGGCCTTCATTTCTTGCTCCGTTGCAACGGCCTCGGCACGGCGGCTTTCCGCAAGTGCCCGAGCAACACGTGTGTCCGCCTCGGCTTGGTCGGCCTGAAGTCTGGCCCCAATGTTTTCTCCGACAGCAATGTCGGCAATGTCGATGGAAACAATCTCAAAGGCCGTATGTGCGTCGAGTCCTCGCGCTAAAACTGCCTTAGAAATCCTATCGGGATGTTCCAAAACATCTTGATGTTGAGCCGAGGAGCCAATCGATGACACGATACTTTCGCCAACGCGAGCGATAATCGTTTCCTCAGTCGCACCACCGATCAACTGTTCTAAATTGGTTCTAACCGTCACCCGAGCACGGATTTTTAGTTCAACACCATTGCGGGCAATCGCACTTAAAAAATTCTTGCCGCTCCGTTGGGTGTCAGGGCAGTCGATGACTTTCGGATAAACACTGGTCTTTACGGCGTCCAGCACATCTCGACCGGCAAGGTCGATCGCCGCCGCACGGTCGAAGTCAAGGTCGATGTCGGCCCTCTGCGCAGCGATAATCGCATTAACCACGCGAATCACATCTCCACCGGCCAGATAATGGGCCTCCAGGCGTTGCGTGCTAATTCCCGTACGACGGTTGATGTCAAGTCCCGCTTGGGCCGCCATGATTTTGGCATTCACGATTAACTGCGGACGAACTTGGCGAAACTGCATTCCGATCAAGCTTAACAGGCTCACATCCGCACTGGACGTAAACGCTTGCAACCAGAGATTCCCATAAGCCCCAATGGCAACGATCATCGCAAGGCCGATCCCTAACCCGAGCACGATCAATGCTCCATAGAGGATAAACGTCCATGGAATATCATCCCCTTGTTGAGCCAACAACGCGGAGCCGTGCAAACAAATTTGGCCAAGTAGATAATCGTTCATTATTTAAACCGCACAAGCAAAAAAATTAATTCGATCCTTAACAACCGCGTCACGATTTTTGGGACGGAAGTCCATGATAATCCGCCGTTTTGGTCCCGAACAGTAGACCGCAGCAATTGGTCGTTTAACAACGTTTTCTAACAATCAAACGGAATCGGTTAAAATCCAATTTCGGTCATGACGTGCGAAATCGGCGGTTTTTGGCGAAAACAGCGGGGCGGAATTCATTCAGCGGCAGTCGGCTCACAGCCATGCGTTGGCGTTTAACAGGGGTTGACGCCGGCGCACTAACGTCGATATGAGCCCCGAGCGCTCGGAAGAATTCTTTCCCATTGGATAGACTAAAACGCCGTCTATCTCGAAACGCTGCCACTCCGGGTGACTCTGAAGTCTCTCTAGTCGTCTACAAATGCTGTTCGTCGTGTCGATGAATAAATCTTTCCCATCCCTCGTGATTACAAAGATTCCAGGTTCGTCGAACGTCGCAAGGCGAACATCATGCCATTTCAGCACGAAAAAATTCTGATCCGACCAATCGCTAAATTTTCGATCTCCAACTTTTTTTGCCTTCATGGCGCGTTGATTGAGTGCCATTGCTGAACAACGAACCTCCAGCGAGTTAACCCTTCGATCTTGTGGTGCATATTGCGTGGCGAGTTGATCGAAATACTCTGCCGTGTCAGGGCAGCAGAATATGTCTTCCAATGAAATCCGCAAAACTCCTGAACCAAAATCGTCCGCAATCAACCGCCAGGCGATTTCGCTGGCGTATCCGAACTGGTCCAATTCCTCGTCAGATATATCAGGGCTTTGGCGTTTCGCCGCAGGTAGTTCGCCAGTCTTTTCGAGTTGCAAAAGTAATCGATTCCAGACAATCGCACTTCCTCCCAATCCTCGTTTGAGACAATCGGCTACAAATTGTCGGTCGAGGTCTTTGTCACACAGAACGTATTCGGCCGGATAGCCGTCGCAAGTTGCCTTGTATGCTTCAATAACGGCCTGAATAACTTTGGGATCAAATTTTTCTGCCGGGCGCTTTTTACCACGAGAGGTCGGTGGCGCGCTTTCGATTGGGTCGGCATTTCCGTCTAACGGCGCACCGATTTCGGTTTGCCCTAATCGCTTCTTGATATGCCGCACATAGTCGGCGGAAAGCTCGAAACCCATAAAGTTCCGCTGTAATTTCTTGGCAACGCATAAGGTCGTGCCACTGCCGCCAAACGGATCTAGAACTAAGTCATACGGATGGCTCGAAGTGCGAATGATCCGCCCAAGCAATTGCTCCGGCATCTGGCACCCGTGAAATCCCTCTCGTTCCTTGAATGTCCCAGCGACCCGCGAGAAATACCATGTGTCGTGACTGGGGCTAAACGCTTCGGGCAAATCTTGGGGGCGAGTGATCCAAGTGTTGTCGGGCAACCTACCGCTGGGGTTCGCGCGCAGATCGGCGTAAACCAATTGCCTAGCCGACTTGACCCGTACATTGGGATTCGGCCTAACGAAAGTGAATTTTTTTGGGTCTTTCACAAAATGAAAAAGGTGGGTGTGCGATCTACTGAATCCATTCGCACAGTTCACGCCGAAAGTGTAATACCAAATCACCCAACTTCGGCAATGAAACCCCGCTCGCTGCGATTCGATCTTTAATTCGGCAGCATACTCGTCGCCAATCGCCAACCAAAACGTCCCCGACGGCTTCAGAGCTCGATAAACACCTGCAATCCACTGACGACACCAATCCAAATAATCATCAGCAGATTGTGAGTCCCGATAGACGTCATACTCGTAGCCAATATTGAATGGTGGGTCTGCAAAAACCAAATCTACCGTGCCCGGTTCGAGCTTGGCCAACAACTTGACGCAATCCCCTTGATGTATCGTGTTCGTTTTAAGCATACGCAACTATTAGGAGCCTTTCCCAAAAGGGGTCAGACCCGAATGGCACTGTCGGGTTTTAAGTTGTCTTATGTACACGTTTTTCGCAATTCATTGCGCAATACCTGCCTGTGTTTCTGCATAAGTTTATAGCCGTGTCGCCTTCGTTTCAATACACGTGGCTCTAGCCTGCCTGGGCGATTGGCGACCTCGCAGGCCGCGATCTGTTTGAGCATCAGCCTCAAGTAGCCATCGAGTCGCGCAGGATCAATGATCGCGAGAGACAATTGCATCCACGATGCCAGCACGTATTGGCAGGTGCTGGTAAAACTTATTTGGCGCGGCTGTTTGTGGTGGAGCAGAGCAGCTCCAGCAGCAGTTGTGCGAATGAGGTTGTAGCCGAGAATCGTCGTCCAGACTTCTCGATAGATCATTTCAGGTTTTTTGCAGCGAACATGAGCCAGATTCAGATTGGACTTGATGCTACGGATGTCCAATTCCGAATTCCAGCGAAATCCATACAATTCGGCAATGTCTTCGACGGTATGCTGCTCGGGATTCGTCAGTGTTGTGATGATTTCGATGGTTTGTGTACGACGACCAGGCTCGACAATCTGAAAACGCAACTCGCGCAAAGTCAGTGTTTCCGGAATCATTGCATACGTTGCCTCGTCCATCCAACTGGGCTTTTCTGGTCGAGTCCACACGATGAGGTGGTCGTTCTTGCCGAGTCTCTTGCCACGTCGGAAATCGGTCTTATGACGCCGGTGATGCTTGCGGGCACAGGTCTGGATTCCTTGACAATGCAGCAACGCGATCATCATAAACGAACAATAGTACCGGTCCATCACGGCAATATCTCCTTCTGCAAACGAATCAAGAATCTTCCTCAGTAAGGCAGATTCGCCTGTTTCTTTGCCTTGGTACGGCCCGAATTCCATGTCCATTACTGTGGCAGTTGCCAATGAGATAATGGCTACGGCGCGAGCAATGGGCAAACCGACTCCGGGTGTTTGTGATTTTGGATGGGGGTACATGGCTTGGTTCTCCGGTGTATCAGGCATCGTGAAGGTAAAGCCATCGACGAGTTTGGCGTGATGGACTCCTTTCCACAGCCAAGACGGCTCAGCCGCTTGTTCCAGCTCTTCGGCTATTTCGCCGCTGAGGTCACGTAATGCCGCGCCTGATAGTTTAGCGCGAGCTTTGCAGTAATCGCCGGTGTCTTCCGTCGGTACGTCTAGCCCTTGTAGCTCACAGTAGCTGACGACGCGTGCCACCGCTGATTGGCACGAAGCCTCCTTGCCATCTCTTAGGACTTGCGAGAGAAAGGCCCAAACCACAATGGCTGTCGAGTAAATGCCATGCAGGCCAAACAACGCTCTGTGTTTTCGGAAGACTCGTTCGATACGCTCAGCCGAGAGAATCTCGGCAAAGGGTAGGCCCTTACCCGATAGAAATACATCCACAACTTTTTGATAATTGCGACTGTCCTGAGGCGGAAATTTTGGTATATCTCCAGACATGAAAAACCCTCCTTGGCTTTTTCACTAGCCAGTGAACCAAGGAGGGCTTCATTTTAATACCAAGGTCGGCTCAATTTCGCAAGATCGCCTTGGCCGGAGCAGATTTTAAAAAATTGTCCGCTTCAGTCCTAGATCAATCTGCGCGCATTCATCAACCCGACAGTGCCATTCGGGTCAGACCCTCTCCGGTTCGGCAACAAAACAACGTAAAATTTCGCTTAGCCTCCAAAGGGTCTGACCCCTTTTGGGATAGGCTCTAAATCGCTCGAATCAGAATCGGCTTGTACCTTCCAAGAGTTAGACTTCTCTTGACCACCGAAAAGACTAACGAGTTTTATCGAGAAAATGGCAAATAAGGAAGTAGGTAAGTCAAAAGACCCTAGCGATACAATGGGAGCAGTCGGTAATCGACTTCCAGAGAGAGCAAATTCATCGTCGTTACGTACAAGCGTCCGGCCACTAAGCCCCAACGGTCGGGAACCGGTTCATAAGGGTGCCAACTTCCGGCCATGTCCCCCGACTTCACTTGCGACTGAACGAGTAATGGGTGGAGCCGCGAATTCCACTCGATCCAGCGCTGGTCCCCAACATGTCGCAAGACTTGGGTCGCGTAATACCAATGATAAGTATCTCGTTGCTCGATGGAGTCCATTCCTGGAGGCGACTTCAACAAATAATCGGCAGCAGCCAAAGTACGAGGATCACGGGCCTCCCACCCCATGTATAATCGCATTAAAAGTCCGACTCCGGTCATCGATGGCGTGGCTTGTTGCTGTTGTCGTTGATGATCAGGTGCGAACGGATCGTAGCGAAAACGGCCTTCTTGAACTGGGTCGCGAGCCATTTCCAGCCAGCGGTCGATTCTTTGCCAAGTCACTTCTTGAGTCGGCAACCCGGCCAAGCGTCCGCTTTGCAGTGCCATCAACATCCAACCTGTCACTGACGTATCCGTGCGGCGTTCCTTCAGTTCGGCGAAGTAACGCCAGCCGCCGAGCGTGGAATCTTGCGATTGCTCGATGTAGGCGAGTGCCTTGAGGCATGGCTCACGCAACTCCGGATCGCGAGTCATTCCGTAGGCTTCCGTCAAAACGAGTGCCGCAATGGCGTGCGAATAAAGGCGAGCATTCTTGTTCGACTCTGGATCACTTTCGACATACAAACAACCGTCGGGCGACTGATGGTCGACAAGCCAACGCAAACCTCGTTCGATTTGAGCTGCATATTTATACTCGCGGTGCGTGTAACCTGCCCCCTGAAACGCGAGCAAGCTCAAACCCGTCGCCGCCGTGTCACTTTCGAACTGATGCGCCATCCGAGGAACATCTTGATCGAATCCACCAAGTGACCAACTGCCATCGCTCCGTTGATGGCGAGCTAAGAACTGCAACCCGAGTTCAATGGCAGGTTCCGTCGTGGGGCCACCTCCAGATGCAGACTCGCGGCTGCGAAATGGCTCCACCGCCGAAGCGACATCTGTTCGTGTTTGCGGAGTCGATTTTGTATCGTCCCGTTTAAATCGCTGATCCGTTTCCATCAATAACAAGTTCGATTCGCGCGAGGCCGGACGATCAGGTATCCCCGCGTCGAGTGATGGTTTCTGACCCAATCCTGCTGGACCAACCGGGGCATCGACTTGACTCCGCGCGGAAGACGCCACACGAGTATCCGGAAGATTTGCGGCCAATGCTGCGGTTGATTCTCCTCGGCCCGCCGTTGGCGAGGTTTCGCTACCACTCGTCGTGTTCGAGGTCGAAGGGCTTGCAAGACCCCGATCGAGACGACCTCTCGAGGTATCAGTCGGCGAATCTCTTCGTGCGGACAAAGCGTTGTCGTTGCCCGAATCCATTGCACGTTTCAATTCACCAGATCCGGCTGTGATCGGGTTCGCTGTCGGAGCAGGAGACGAGCCCAAAGGCCCTGTCGCTTGTAACGCCGCGACCTGTCGCTCGGAGGATTGGCCGCTGGATTCGCGAGCCGAACTTCTGGCAGAATCGCTGGTGTTTCCCGGTCGGTTTGTCGAGTCGGCGGGTTGGATCATTGCACTGGTCGTGGGGGCTCGCGATAGAGCCGTCCGCGTGGTTCCGGCTAGCGACTCCGTTCCCGTTTCGCCGACAGCCTTCGCGGTTGCCTCATTGCGATCATCGCGTCGTTCAAGCGACGAGCCCGATGAAATGCGATGATTGGAACTCTCACCGCTTGAGGGGGCAGGAGACGGAGAGATACGATTTGGATTGTCGTTCGTCGAACTTGCCAAACGGGTCGATTCATTGAGCGTCTCCGAAGAATTCGCCGGAGCAGCGTTCGAACTTCGCGACGAACCGCTTTCGCTCGCGGCAGTTGCAGCGACGGCTTTCGCATCGAGCGTCGGGGTTTGGCCAGAGGCAGCACGATCTGTTGGACGGGCTTGGGGTTCGGGAAGCGGGCCGATTTGAGGATTTCCACCGCCACTCACGATCGCTCGCTCCGGTTGTGATTCGGCAACCGATTTGATGGCACCGGTGTCCAACAAACTGTCTCCGATTTCCGCCGACAGCCTTTGCGTTGCGTTCGGCAGTGCTGAAGAGTGCAAGGCAGCCGAAGATTCGGCCGTCTTCGATTCTGGGATTCGTTCGCCTCGCATTTTCGCAGCGGAAGTTGTGTTGACTTGCTGGGCCGTCGATGGAGCTTTTTCATTGGCGACCGAGCGGCGATTGGGTGATGCGGTTTGGGCTGTTAACGACTCTGGGGCTTGGACTGCTTGGGTCGCATCACGGCGTCGCGCGGCAGTTGATGGGGCCAGGGCCGCACCAGGAGATGACTGCGACTCAGGGCTGAGGTTTCGATTGTTGCGAGCGAGCGCCGAATTCTGCTCGCCTCGAGTGGGTGAAGTTTCCGCCATCTGCGGCTTCGTCGTCGCGGAATTTAAAGGGGACGATGTTGGGGCGGGAGATTCCAAGGACAATGGAGATGAAGGCTGCACAGACGTTTCCGTTGTGGAACGAACTGGGCGAGGCTCGCGATCCAATGCCGCGAGACTGCTGGTGTTTGCCTCTTGCTCGCGTCGCTGACTGGTCAGAGGACGTGTCGACGGATTGGGGATGGACATATCGGGTGCTGTTGCCAAAGTGCTCGTCGATAACGGCTTGGTCGCGCTTCGCTGGCTCGGCTCAGAAGTGGCAGCAGTGGCGGACTCGACGGCAGTCGGCAAGGCATTCTTTGCGCTCGGGGCTGAAGTCTCCCCAGACGCTTTCGTCGATTGGGCAATTTCGGTCTCGCGATTGCGAATACGTGCTGATGTCTCAGGAGATGCCGTCGCGGAAATCTCAGAGTTCATGTTGCTTGCTCGGGTGGCTGCTGAAGCAGTTGCGGACTGCGGCGATGTCGGCTGAGGTGCCTGAATTTCGCGAGCCGAAGCGGACTCGACCGCTGATTGGCGATTCGCAGGCAAGGGGGCCGCGTCGAGCGTTGGGCGCGGCGTGCTCGTTTTCGGTTCAGTCTTGCTCAACTGGCTCGCACCCGAGGCAGGCGAGGTTCCCACTTCACTGCGTTTGCGCTCGGAGAGATTTTCTGCCAGCGCGGGGGTTGAACCCTGAGTCGGCTCCCGTCGCGACATTTCGGAGCGTGCTGATTGATTGCTGGCGGCAGGTTGGGGTTGGGTATGTGAAAGAGGCTGGGGTTGTTCGCTGACAGGTTGCGGCTGTTCGATTTCTTTTTCCACCGGCAAGGCCTCGCGTGTATTTTGCCAAGGGAACACTTCACGTTGCCGTTGCACGAACATCACTCTCTCAGTGCGCTGTGGGGTCGTGGTTGTTTGTCGTTCGAAATTTGATGATGGGAAAATCTGATAGAAGGCCGCGCCCAGCATCATTAACAAATGGACGGCGAGGCTACAAAGGACGGCGAATTGCAAGCTACGACGGACTCGACGACTCGGCACCCGCTGCACGATCGCCAACGTGATGCCAAACAAAATCGGCAGGGAAAGTAATGCGCCCCACATCCAGGGTCCTCGCAACAGAACCGCCAACACACCTGCGGCGAGCGAAGCGGTCACACACAACGCTGCACCGAGCGGCCATAACTGGGCTTCGAACAACCCATCTGCCGAGGGTGGAGGAAGTTTTCGAATTATCGACCGAGTTCGTTTCAATTTAATGTTCTCAGGATTCGACGATTTCCTGCTGGAAAAATTTCCATTACCTCACCGCTCGAATTTTTGGCGTTGACTAATCCGGCTCGATGGAGGCGGAGTATTGTTGAATTCCGACTTTCTTGCAGAGGCCCAGCACCGTGGCGACATGCTCCCAGTCTGTACGGCGGTCAGCGCGGATCACAACGGCTTGCGTCAAGGGGTTCGAGCGTTGGACTTGCCGCATGATCTGCTCTACTTGTTCGATCTGGCGAAACTCACCGTTTACAAAAATGCGCCCTTCGGCATCGATGTTGACGACCAATTCTTGTGGCTGAAAAATTGCCGGAAGGGCTTCGCTGATGCTTGGCAAGTCCAAATCCAGTTGCGGTTCTTCATCGGAAATGCGACTCGCGACCAAGAAAAAAATCAGGAGTAAAAAGACACAATCGATCAGCGGCATAAGGTTGACCGCAGAAATTGCCGATCGTTTAGGAAGCGTTACCGCCATAGCCTTGAGCCTTTATCGTACACACAAAACAGAATCAACCCTCTACGCCCGTAGCCCGCCCAAAGTTCACGGTCGCCATTCTAATTTCAACCACAGTTTCGCAGAAAGGTTTCCAAGCGAGGCTAGAGAACAACTATTTTGAAAAAATTTCTGCCCCGCCAGCACACCCAACCTTTCCCCAATCTTACCCACCTTCACCCTCCTTAGTTTAAACGACTTCGAGAAAGCCGCAGGCTCGTTTATCTTTCATAACAGAACATGATGCCAACTTCGTAGGTTTTCATGCCCAGTTTTATTCTATTGAATTTGCAGGACACAAGCGAGAAAATGTTTTCAAAGCCGCGCGAGTTTGTCGGATTTCGTGGATGCGGAGGATTTGGATTCCTTGGCTGGCGAGGTAGAGGCTGATTCCGAGGGTACCTGCGTCTCGCGCGAGAATGTCGTCGCCTACGATTTTACCTATGAAACCCTTACGAGAATGTCCGACTAGCAACGGAGTTTCCAAATCGTGAAAATCCCCGATGTGGCGAATGAGTTCCCAGTTGTGTTCATGCGTTTTGCCAAAACCGATTCCAGGATCGAGACAAATTTTTTCTCGCTCGATTCCGGCATCCAACATACGACCCTTGCGTTGCCGAAGATAATCTCGAATCTCCGCCACGCAATCGTCGTAATGCGGGGCGACTTGCATGGTTTGCGGAGTGCCTTGCATGTGCATTGCGCAAACAGCGACCCCCGTTCGCGCGGCGAGTCCGATCATTTCGGGGTCTCCCGCAAGACCGGTTACATCATTGATGATTCTAGCACCGGCATCGACAGCTACTGCGGCTACTCGGGCTGATGAGGTGTCGATGGAAAGGGGGACCGTGGGGGCTTGGCGGGCAAACTCCTTGAGGACGGGGACCACGCGGCGAATTTGTTCTTCAGCCTGAACAGGTTCGCTGTAGGGTCGCGTGCTCTCTCCACCGATGTCTAGAATGTCGGCTCCGGAATCGATAAGTTCCAACCCGTGTTCAACGGCCTGAGACGGATCGAGCCAGCAACCGCCGTCGGAAAAACTATCAGGAGTCACGTTGACGATCCCCATCAGCAGGGGAACGGGTCCGAACTTGATCGTCGTATCCGGTAAACGCCAGTAGGTAGCGCGTGGGTGGTTGCTCATGGAGCCTTCAAGTCCAAGGGTTGAAAAATCGGCAAGTGGCGATAGTACACTTCGAGCGTGCAAACAGCTAGTGAGGTCGTGTAGATTCGTTCGCCTTGCGGGCCCCACTGGCAAGCCTTAGGGCTCCAGCTTCCGGCGTTCTTCCCTCGTTTTTCTTGAGACTCGACCAGCAAATCGCGGACCATCCCGTTCCAGCGTTCCCATTCGGTACCGCCGTAATGATGGAAGACTTGAGTTCCATAATACCAATAGTACAAATTGGGTGAATCACTACTGGGGAGATGTTTGTCTAGCAGCCATTTGACGCCGTGCATTAGGCGCGGATCATCGCGCCGCCAACCGAGATACATACGACACAGCAGGCCTTCGGCAGTCATCGACTGGGTAAAGTCCCCCTCGCCCGGTTGGTAGCGATACAAGGCCCCCCGAGGAGCGTCCCCGCCAATTGAAACAGAGTCCAAAAAGTAATCCGCCAAGCGGAACGTGTCGGGATTGATCTCGGTTCCGAGGTTTGAGGCACGGGCACTTTGCAAAGCCATGAGCTGCCAGCCGAGGACGCTGGTATCTCCTTCTTGGCCGGGCTGGTATCGCCATCCGCCGCGACGATGCTGAACGGCTTGGATGAAGCGAATCGCCTTGAGGGCAGGTTCGCGGAACCGTTCGTCGCCGGTCATCGCATAGGCTTCGCAGAGAACGATTGCCGCTTGGCCGTGAGCATACATCCCAGCTTGGCCGGAGAAATTGATTCGCAAGTCGCCGTCTGGTTTTTGGTTTTTTATCAACCAAGCTAGGCCACGAGTAACGGTCGAGCGATAGATGCCAAATTCATGGGTTTGTCCGGCCCCCAAGAATGGGAGCAGTGCGAGACTGGTCGCTGCTGCGTCACCTTTGTTTTTTTGGTTGGTGTGTTGATCGAATTTGGCCAGACTCCAACTGCCATCGGCGTTTTGCACGGACGCTAGCCAGCGAAGGCCGCGCGCGACGGCGGCTTCCGTCAGAAGTGTCCCACCGGCTTGTTCGACAATTTCCTGGCGAAGTCGCGGATCGCGGGCCGCAAAGATTGCCGCTGAACCTTGGCCGGACGAAAGCTGCTGCCGCAGGTCGGCGAGTGCAGGGAGCGTCCCCAGCGGGTTCGGGTCGAGTGTCAATTCCAAGGCGTCAGCTCGGGCCGTCTCCAGTTCTCTGGGGGACAAGTTTGTTTCGAGCCCCGCTCCGTCGGGCCGGAGATCGTCTGCCAACTCTTTTTCGGAAGAATCAAGAGAAATGATGCCTCCAGCGGTTCGTGATTTATCCAGAAAGGTCGAAACGACGAGAGACATCGTTTCGTCGGTCCGATTTTGATACACAAAAAGAGCCAAGACCAAAATCATGAATAAATGCAGCAAGAAACTGACGAACCACGCAGGCAATGAGTTGAAGAAATTTGTCAGTCGCTGTGCCGCCGAGGTGGAACTGGTCAAGCGTGCCAGTTCGGCGAGTCGCAGGTCGGGCTCGGCCATCGCTTGTTGAACCAGAAAGTCGAAACGCGGATCGTTGCGATCAGATTTTTGTTTCGGTCTTGGGAGCGGCAGATCGAATATGGGTGTTGAGGGTACGGCGTCGTCCACCGCAATGCTTGGTGAGGCTTGGCGAAGTTGCTCGATGATTTCCGTATCAAGACTGACCGAGCATTCACAGCGCCAACAGTCTCCTGTTCCCAGCCACCACAGGAGCGTCATGGGAGCCTCGCAATCAGGACAGCACGTGAGAATTGCTTGGCCGGAAAAAACGAACTCACGCCCATCGACCACAACTCGATGCGTGGCAGTATCGATCGGCTCGATGGTTGGTCGCGATGGCTCGTGTGTTAAAACCAATTTTTGATGTCGCTTGATTTAAGATATACAGCACGGATTTTTCCCGACCGTATTTTAAACGATACGATGCAGCTTCGGTTCTGAAAAATCCCGATTTGGTAAGGGGGAATTGAGCCCGTAAGATTTTGAGGCAAACTCTATTCGTTTACAGATTTTGGTAAACGCTGCCGGGGTCAACTGTTCCAAGATCGGTTTAGTAACTTCGAATTCAAGATTAAAAAGGCAAGCCGTCAAAACCTTCTAAAAACCCCCTATTTTACGGCCTATTGCGGGCTTCGGGGCGTTGTGAACGAGGGCTGTTTTTGATAGAATCTGGAGGTCAAATCAAGGCAATTTTTTTGGCCAAAACTCCCGCGTAAAAACTCCCGTAAACTGGGGTGGGAATTGGCCTTTTTTTCATTGGCTAGGGCCAACAAGGGAACTCACTTTGTCAACAGATTCAAACTCCGGCAAACCTCCTGCAGACCCCGGCGACGGGACCAATCGCGACGAAATTTTTACCGATGTACCGATTGAGGATGAGCTAAGGGATAGCTATTTAGTTTACGCCATGAGTGTTATCGTCTCGCGGGCTTTGCCGGATGTGCGAGACGGTCTGAAGCCTTCGCAGCGGCGAATTCTGGTGGCGATGAACGATTTGAATTTGTCACCGGGCGCCGCGCGGGTCAAGTGCGCCAAGATTTCAGGGGACACCAGCGGTAACTACCATCCTCACGGTGAAATTATTGTCTATCCCACGTTGGTGCGGATGGCGCAAGAATGGAACATGCGTTGCGTGCTGATTGACAAACAGGGGAACTTTGGCTCGATCGCTGGATTGCCTCCCGCTGCGATGCGATACACCGAGGCTCGCTTGAGTCCGTTTGCTGCGATGATGCTGGACGATCTCAAACTCGATACGGTGGACTTTATTCCGACCTACGACGAGCGACGGACGGAGCCGGTGGTCCTCCCCAGTCGCTTCCCGAACTTGTTGGTTAACGGTGCCAGCGGGATCGCCGTCAGTATGGCGACTTCGATTCCGCCACATAACTTGGGCGAAGTGTGCAATGCCTTGATTCGACTTATTGATGATCCCGATCTCTCGATTGACGAGATTATGGATATTTTGCCAGGGCCAGACTTTCCGACCGGAGGAATTATTTGCGGCCGGTCGCAGCTGCGCCGAGCGTACCACACGGGACGGAGCACAATTGTGGTTCGAGCGCGGTGTGAAATCGAAGAAGGCAAAAAAAACCGCAGCCGAATCGTCGTTTCAGAAATCCCATTTCAACAAACTCGCGATGCCGTAGTTGAAAAAATCGCGGCACTGGTCAAGACCGACAAAATCAAGGGGATCACGGGAATCAAGGACGTCAGCGACTTGAAGGAACCCGTCAAGCTCTTGATCGACGTCCGCGGGGATGCGGACCCGAACGTGGTCCTCAATCAGCTCTATCAGTTCTCGCCACTGCAAACTTCGATTTCAATGATTTTCCTCGCTCTCGTGGATGGCAAGCCACGGGAATTGACGATCAAACAAATGCTCGAGGAGTTCCTGCGGCATCGAATTGCGGTGATTCGCCGCCGCACGCAGTTCTTGTTGGCCAGGGCTCGCAAGCAAAAGCACACAGTCGAAGGTTTGATTCTGGCCTTGGCTGACATCGACCTCATTATCAAAACCATTCGCCAATCGAAAACTCAGGTTGAGGCGAAACAGGGCTTGCTGGCAATCGAATGCCCCTCGTCGATGCTTGAACGGGCCTTGGGTGGCGAAGGCTTTGAGATTTTTCAAGAAGAGCGGGGCAAGAAGGATGTTTACTTCTTGACACCCGTCCAGGCCGACGCGATTCTGCGGATGACTCTGGGGCAACTGGTCAACTTGGAACAAGAACGCCTCGCCGAACAATTCAATAATCTGTTGGCCGAAATCAAAGAATATTTGCGAATCCTTAGCGATGAAGCCAATATCCGCGCGATGATTCGTGAAGAGCTTGAAGAAATTCGTGACAAGTATGCCGATAAACGTCGCACCGAAATCAGCGCGGAAGAGATCAACGAAGTCGTTGACGAGGATTTGATCGAAGAAGAGAACATGGTGGTCTCGATCAGCCACCGCGGATACATTAAACGAACTCCGGTTAGCACCTATCGAGCTCAGCGTCGCGGCGGCAAGGGAATTAAAGGAGCGAAGAGCGAAGAGGAGGACCCAATCGAGCATGTCTTCGCGGCGAGCACGCACGACTTCTTATTGTTCTTCACGAACCAAGGTCGGGTGTTTTGGCGGAAGGTTCATACCTTGCCACAACTCTCTCGCGAATCGAGAGGGCGTGCGATTATCAACTTGATCAAACTCGAAGAGGGCGAAAAGATCGCCGAGTGCCTCGCCATTCGCGATTTCACGGCTGAGAATCAGTTCTTAGTGATGTCGACGCGAGAGGGCCTCATCAAGAAGACGCCGATTAAAGCCTACGGTCGCCCACGCAATGGCGGGATTATTGCCATCAAACTACGTGATGGCGATGAACTGATCGACGTTTCTGTCGTTAACCAAGGTGAGGGGATCGTTTTGTCGACCGCGAACGGGATGGCGATTCGCTTTGATGAAAGTGACGCTCGGCCAATGGGCCGAAATACAAGTGGCGTTCGCGGAATCAGCCTGGGGAGTGGCGATCATTTAGTCGGCATGGTTGTAGCCGACCCCAATGCGACGTTATTAACGGTTTGCGAGAACGGTTACGGAAAACGGACCTTTTTCGGGCCCCAAACGATTGAGGAAAACGAGGAAGACGACACATCGAGTGCGACGCGATACCGAGTTCAAAGGCGCGGCGGCAAGGGTGTCCGCGACATCAAGACCACGGAACGGAACGGAAAAGTTGTCAGTATTCTGCCGGTGACCGACGATGATCAGATTTTGTTGATGACTTCCAAGGGAAAAATTCAACGGATCAAGTGCGGTGATATCAGCGTGATTGGCCGAAATACAAAAGGTGTTCGGATCATGTCGATGGACGATGGCGATTTCTTGGTCGCCGCTGTCAAAGTGCCGCCGGGCGAAGATAACGGCGACGATTCCGAGGGTGGAGAAGAGGCCAGCGAATAAGGTCTCGTCTGGTGATGGAAAATGCAAAGTGCAAAGTGCAAAGTGCAAAATGCAAAGTGTAGAGTTCAAATTGTAGAGTGCATTTAAGCGTGCGATTCTCGTCCACGTTCTGGCGAGCGTGGCTGCCGTTGCGGTAGCCACCGTCGCCAGAACGTGGATGGGTTTGGATTTTCGTTCTGGCGAACGTGGCTGAGAGGCCACGAATGCCCAGACTAATTTTCTCCCCGAATCATGTGTTCTGAAACTCAATGAAACGACTGGTGCGAATGGGAACCGGAACCGAAGAAGACATAGGGTCGTTGCCTCCCAAGCTGCATCCGTTGGAAGTTTCGGAGCTTCAGGCTCGCAGGGAACGGGTGTTTTTAGTGCTGGCCGGAGTTTTCTTGGGCTCGATGACGATGCTCAACATTCTGGGGATCAGCCGGTTTATTAAGCTTTTCGAGTACCCGTTTCAACTCGCCGACGGAAACGTATGGAACATCACTTTTGCGGTGGCCATCGGCGTCTTGCCCTATCCAATCACATTTTTGTGTACTGATTTTATCGGTGAATTTTATGGCCGCAAGCGCGCGAGTTGGGTCGTCACGGTGGGGCTGATCCTCAACGTGTGGGTAGTTTTTATTTTGTGGATCGGGGGAATACTGCCTGGGGCCTTCGAAGATCCGGAATTGGCCGCACGGGGTGAGACTCCGTTTTTTCAGATTCGACGGTTGGCGTTTGGAGCGGTATGGGCCTCGATGGCCGCCTACATCGCCGCACAATTCTGCGACGTGTATGTGTTTCATTTCTGGAAGCGTATGACGCGAGGCAAAATGCTGTGGCTGCGGAACAACGGATCGACGCTGGCATCACAGTTGGTGGATACGACTGCCGTGGTGTTGATCACTCACTTTTTTGCCGTGAAGTTAACAACTCAGCCAAATATTCCAGACTGGGTCGAATTATCCGTGTTGATTTTCACGGGGTATGCCTTCAAGGCGGTCGTCGCGTTGGTTGATACGATTCCCTTTTATTTGGGTGTAAAATGGTTGACGCAGTATTTGCAGTATGATCCGATCACCGAAACTGAGTTAACCTCATCCTGATAGGCCCAGAACTTATGAAGCAATCTTTAAGCCCCAAGAACCGCCCCGCAACAACGAATTGGGGTCGTCCGTTGATGTTGGCCTTTTGGATGGTAGTACAATCGCTTGGCGTGGTTGGATTTTCTCAAATCGATGAGTCTAAGCGACGGGTATCGGTTGAAACCATCGCGGGCGAAACAGCGATGGGGGTTCTCGAATCGATTTCTTCCGCTGGGATTGTAAAACTAGCAGACGGGCGAAGCTGGCAAATTTCCGAGTTGCTTTCATTGGCGATGTCGGGCAGCGACTCCGGTGCCATGCTGGGTTTTCCTCGAATTCTTCTGGTTGACGGTGGTGAAGTTGCCATGAAGACAGCGACGTTTGCCGGCGAAAATCTGACCATTGATGACTCGATCATTCGTTCTGTGATTCCTCCTGAAATTGTGCGGGGCATTCAATGGAAGTCGGAGCAAACGGCCGAAGTCGCTTTGCAGAATCCCCGCACCGACCGGGACCGAGTTGTCGTGATGGGGGAAGAGCAACCAGTTACACTCGATGGAATTATCGAAGGCTTTGACGCTGAACGATTGGTCATCAACTATGACGGCCAATCGAGATCAATTCAAGTAGACAAAATCTTGGCAGTCGTGTTTGCAGACTTACAGCAGGGTAGTCGGCCCGCATCTTCAGTAAAGGCGATTTTTTCTAACGGCTCGCGACTGGATGGGAATGTGCATGAATGGCGAGATGGAAAATTGGTTTTTAGCGTTCGCGGGAGTTTATTGAAAGTTGAAGCCTCGGAATTAATACGATTGGAAATTCGTTCAGATCGCCTTCAATACATCTCGGACCTCGCTGATCTGGAGGTCGAGTCAAAGCCCATTTTTGCTCCGCCTCGCAGTTGGCAGCGCGACCGAAGTATTGAAGGGAATCCGCTGCGGTTATTGACAGCAAATGGAAACGTGCAAGTCTTCCGCAGGGGTCTTGGTGTTGCCGCATATTCGCGGGTGAGTTTCCACAACTCTGGGAATTTCAACCATCTGTCGGGGACCGTGGGCATTGACGCGGAAACGGAAGGACGAGGAAACTGCCGAATTTTGATACGAGGCGATGGAGTCACTTTGCTGGATCGCCATCTTTTGGCCACTCAGCCAGCAGAACCCTTTGACCTCGATATTTCCGGGGTGTCGCGCATTGAATTAATCGTTGAACCCGGCGAACTGTTTGATTTATCTGATCATGTTTCGTGGGCGAACCTGCGGATGATCAAGAAGGACTGATGGCTATCGCGACTCGATCGGCACGTAGGCTCGGGGTTCGGGGCCGATATAGTCGGCGTCAGGACGGATCAAACGATTGTTGGCTCGTTGCTCGAAGACGTGAGCGGCCCAACCTGAAATTCGGGCCAACACGAAGATCGGTGTAAACATTGGGGTCGGGATCCCCATGAAGTGATACGCTGAGGCGCTGTAAAAATCGAGGTTGGGGAATAGTTTTTTTTCGTCCCACATCACTCGCTCAATCCGCTCAGAGACCGGATACAAAACTTGATCACCTACAGACTCGGCCAGTTTTTTGGACCACTGTTTGATCACGACATTGCGCGGGTCAGAAACTGAATAGACTCGGTGACCAAAACCCATCACCAGTTTTTTACTTTCCAGCATTTCGCGGAGTCCGGCTTCAGCGGCGTCCGGCGTTTGAAATTGCTCGATCAATTCCATGGCTGCTTCATTAGCCCCGCCATGCAAGGGTCCACGAAGAGTTCCGATAGCCCCCGTGATCGCCGAATAGATGTCACTTAGGGTAGCAGTGCAAACTCGTGCCGTGAACGTCGAGGCATTGAACTCATGTTCGGCGTACAAAATCAGTGACACGTCCATGGCGCGAACATGCAAATGGTCGGGGGTTTTTCCAAGCAGCTTTTCGAGGAAGAAGCCAGCCAGTTTTGGTTGTTGTGATTCCAAAGAAATTCGCTCACCGAAATGGCTAAAGCGATACCAATACGCCAGCATTGAGGGTAACGCCCCCAGCAATCTCAGGGCCTTATCGTATTGTTCGTCGAAAGAACGCTCTGGTTCAAGACATCCCAACATGGAGCAACCGGTACGCAGCACATCCATCGGATGTGTTTCTGCGGGTATCATCTCCAGGGTCGCCTTGAGGTTGGCAGGTAGGTCTCGCTTCGCTGCCAATTGGTTTTGAAAATCATCACGTTGTGATTGGGTTGGAAGTTCGCCGTTGAGGAGCAAGTACGCGACCTCTTCGAATGTCGCGTGTTCAGCCAACTCATCAATTCCGTATCCGCGATAAGTCAAACCAACCCCTTCTTTGCCGACCGTCGATATCGATGTTTGTCCCGCAGTGACACCGGCCAAACCGCCGGCCTTTTTCGCTTTGACTTCGGTCATGATGATGTGCCTTTCGAAAACAGTTGGTCAAGTTTTGTCTCGTAGTCGTGGTAGTGCAATATCTCGTACAGTCGCGAACGGGTTTGCATCGCACCTAAAACTTCGGATTGGATCCCTTTTTCACGAATCGTGCGATACACGTTTTCCGCTGCTGCATTCATGGCTCGAAATGCACTGAGTGGGTAGAGGATCAATCGTATTCCTAGATCGCCCAGGGCCTCGCGAGTTAAAAGTGGTGACTGTCCGAACTCCGTCATGTTCGCCAAGACAGGAACGTCGAGCGATTGGGTGAAGACTCGATACTGCTCGGCCTCGGTCACCGCTTCGGCAAAGATCATATCTGCACCAGCAGCGACGTAGGCTTGAGCTCTCGCAATCGCACCGTCGAGCCCCTCGCTGGCGAGCGCATCGGTGCGGGCCATGATGACAAAATCTGGGTCGGTTTTGGCGTCAACAGCTGCTCGAATTCTGTCGCACATTTCTTCGCAGTCCGCAAGAGCCTTGCCAGGACGATGCCCGCATCGCTTTGCAGCGAGTTGATCTTCAAGGTGCATTCCTGCAGCTCCGGCGGCGGTAAATGACTTGACGGTCCGAGCGACGTTGAACGCATGCCCCCAACCTGTATCAGCATCGACTAACAGAGGCAATGACGTGACGGAAGTGATTCGTCGAATGTCCGTCTCTACATCGGTCATGCCGGTCATGCCCAGATCGGGAACGCCGTACGAGGCATTGGCCACTCCGGCTCCGGATAGGTAAATCGCTCGAAACCCAAGTTGCTCGGCCATCAAAGCGGTCAAAGCATTGATCGTGCCGACTACTTGAAGAGGTTGTTCGGCCGCGATAGCATCCCGAAATTTTTTACCGGCAGACATTGTCATAAGGTTGCGTGACTTTAAATGATAGACGTTGGTCGCGAAAAATTGGCTGTGTGCGGTTTTCCGCATCAATTGCTTGATTATTGCAGAAATCTACTGGTCTGGGCAGTGCCAAATTGCTGCTTGGGACATCTCACCGCAGATGCATGACCCCTAAGAACTTACGGAAATTCAAAACGCGGCCCTGCGGCTGAAAAGGGTTTCTGCTCGTTAAAAGCAGCTTCAAAAAAATGATTTTTGACGACGATTCGGCTTACAATTTTCGCCTGTTCTGGCTATCCTATCAGAGGACTCCAAATCCTCGGTTTTATTGCTCAGTTTTTTGGGTTGGGCCTCCTGTTGCCGCTGGGTGGTTTGGCGGTAGAAGAAACTCGCGAGTCGAGATCGTCGCTATAAAAGTTCTTAAAGGTATCTGGTATATGTCAACCGTTAATCGCTCCTTGATCGAGTCTGTGGCACGAGGCGAGTTTCCCGAACAAGTTCTCCGCAATGCCGTTCCCGCTGTACTGTACGAAGAGGCGATCCAATTCGATCAAGCTCAGATTGTCAGCAGTGGAGCGGTCGCTGTGAATTCGGGAGCCAAAACAGGACGCAGCCCGAAGGACAAACGTGTTATTCGCCAAGCCTCGGTTGAAAACGACATTTGGTGGGGAGACATCAACATCGCGATGGAGGAGTCGTCGTTTGAGCTTGTGAAGAAACAAGCCGTAGAATTCCTCGATCAATGCGAGCGTTTGTACGTCCTCGATGCCTTTGCTGGTTGGGACCCGAATCAACGATTGAAGATCCGCATCATTTGCACAAGAGCTTACCACGCCTTATTTATGCACAACATGCTCATACGCCCAACTGCGGAAGAGCTAGAAAGTTTTGGCGAACCGGATTATGTCATTTACAATGCCGGACATGCCAGCGCCGACAAGTCGATTCCTGGTGTTAATACAGAAACTTGTATCGCTCTCAATTTCGAAGCCGGTGAGATGGTAATCCTCGGTTCAGAATACGCCGGAGAAATGAAGAAAGGCGTGTTCACGATCATGAACTATTTGATGCCCAAGAAGGGCGTGCTCTCGATGCACTGTTCTTGCAATGAAGGGGCCAAGGGAGACGTTTCGCTATTTTTTGGTCTTTCCGGAACCGGCAAAACGACACTCTCCGCAGACCCCAATCGTCCCTTGGTGGGAGACGATGAACACTGCTGGACCGAACACGGAGTTTTTAACATCGAGGGAGGATGCTACGCGAAGTGTATCAATTTGTCGGCGAAAAATGAGCCAGAGATTTTCGAAGCGATCCGTTTTGGATCGGTTCTGGAGAACACGGTATTTGATCCCATTTCCAGGGAAGTCGATTTCGACGATGGATCGTTGACGCAAAATACTCGCTGCTCATATCCCATCGAGTTCATTCGCAACGCCAAGATTCCTTGCGTTGCCGGGCATCCAAAAAATATCATTTTGCTAACTTGCGATGCCTTTGGTGTGCTCCCTCCTGTCAGTCGACTGACTCCGGAACAAGCGATGTACCATTTCATCAGCGGTTACACAGCCAAGGTGGCCGGGACTGAAATGGGGGTCACGGAACCGCAAACGACGTTCTCGGCCTGCTTCGGGGCGGCATTTTTGGTTTGGCACCCCGCGAAGTACGCCGAGATGTTGGCCGAGAAGATGCAGCACTACAACTCCCACGCTTGGTTGGTCAACACCGGTTGGTCCGGCGGTCCGGCGGGAAAAGGTTCGCGAATGAGCATTGCTCACACTCGAGCAATTATTGATGCGATTCACGATGGTTCTCTAATGCACGCTGCCTATCAAGTTGATCCGATCTTTGGTGTCTCGGTACCGACATCGTGCCCTGGCGTTCCGTCAAACGTGCTCTATCCGCGAAATACCTGGGCAGACCCGGCAGCTTATGACGAGATGGCAAAAAAGTTGGCCCAACAATTTGCTGGAAACTTCCGGCAATATGCCGACGGATGTAGCCAAGCGGTTCGAGATGCCGGTCCGCGAATTTAGGAATGAGCCGAATTCGGTCAACCGGAAATTTTCTGCTGCCGGTTTTGGCGATGTTGTTCGCGGCTTGGGGTTGGTCCACCCTCGAACGCGTGGATCGAATCGAGGACCACGGCCAATTGCGTCTCGCAGTATCCCAAGACAACGTCGCTTGGCGTCTGGCCAAACGGGGCACCTTCACGATAGATTTGACCGACCAGGAATGGCGCGAGCAAATCAAATTGTCGCCGGAGGAAACAAAATGGGTCGATCGCTGGGCCGATTTTAGCCAAGGCTCAACGACACGCATCGCTCTATTGTTCCCGTTTTTTTCTGCGACCGTTTATTCGGTCATTGGCTATCGGCCGGAGGTCGTGTGCTGGTTGCAAATCATCTTTAACGTGGTTTCGCTCGCGACGTTGTTGTATGTGGCGAGGCAATTCGTTTCTCGGCCTTGGGTCATCGGCATGGCAATCGTGGGGATTATGGCCGATCCTTTTTTGTGGTGGAATTCTCAGCGATTTGTTGTTAACGATCTTTCGGTAGGAATCGTTGCGTTGTTGGCAGCAAGCCTGTTTCGAGCGTTGAACCAAGCCAAAGATCGCGCGACTCAGCGAGAAAATTTTTCAACCGCTGGCATGATGGTCAAGCTGTTGCACGGCATAAGGCACCGACCATGGCTCTGGGTTGGCTTTGGTTTCGGACTTGAGTTCTTGAATCGCCCCACGAGTCAGTTCTGGATTTTGTGGTTGATGCTACTATGGCCTTGGATGTTGGTGAGCTGGCTCGTCTCCGGACGGCGGGTTAAATCGTATTTACAAGGGAGCGGTCTGGTGGCCTGTGGATTTTTGATCATTGCTCTGCCGTGGATGTTGCGGAACGCTACGAAGGTGGGTTGGCTCGCGCCAGGAGGGGTTGATCCTTGGGTGCAAATCAACGGCGGCTACCAGGATCGCACGATCAATCAATTGGGCCGAGTTTGGCCCGCAATTACGAGAACCCAAGAAAGATCGATCACGCGACAGTTTCACGAACTCGACAATTTTCAACGAGAGGTAGTTCTTGCTGAAACTTGTCTGGGTAACGCCATTTCTTGGCAATCTCGAAATTTCGACCAATTCCCCAAGCTGTTTCTCCTCAAACTGCTTGACCATTTTTGCATTCTCAATCAGAGAAATTATGTCAGTTCATTGTGGCACAGTTTTCTTTTGGCGTTGACGATTAGTGTTTGCCTAGCTCGGCGAGCAACCTGGGGAGTTGCTGTCGGAGGAATTCTGATCCTGAGCGGATTGACGACAGGCTTAACTTGGTCCGATGGCTGCTTTCTATCGTTGCCCCTACGAAGCCTGATGATTCTTGCGGCTGCGGTCGGAATTGGAAATTTATTGTCTTTGGCTTGGTTTCAGCGCATGGGGTTCGGCGTTACGCGTCAATCTTGATAAACGTAGCCTGGGGTTTCGAGGCCGAGTTTGCGCATTTTTTTATAAAGCGTTGTGCGATTGATCCCCAATTGATCAGCCGTTGCGTTTCGACTCCAATTATTTTCTCGTAGGGATTGCAAGATGATTTGCCTTTCGGGGCCTTCGAGAGCTTCCTTCAGAGTGAGGCGGCGTCCGAGTTCTGGGCGAATCGTCGGATAGGCCGATTGGCGGCCTTGCGTGAGGGAACTTGGCAAGTCTTCCAGAGTTATGTGCGAGCCCTTGCCTAACAAAACGGCACGCTCGATCACGTTCTGAAGTTCGCGAACGTTCCCGGGCCAAGTGTAACTTTGCAAAGCCGCCAGGGCCGTCCGCTCAAACCCTTGAACTGCTTTGCCTACGTCTTTGCAGCACTCCTGCAAAAAATGCTCGGCCAAAATGGGAATGTCGTCGGCACGTTCGTGAAGCGAAGGGAGTTGCAGATGGATGACGTTGATGCGGTAGTACAAGTCTTGGCGAAAACGCCCTGCGGCAACGGCTTCGGCAAGGTCATCGTTTGTCGCCAGAATCACACGCGTGTCAACTTTGATTGTTTTTGAACCGCCAACTTGTTCGAATTCAAGTTCCTGGAGGACGCGCAGGAGTTTAACTTGCATTGCGGGGGAAGCCGTTCCAATTTCATCCAAAAAAATAGTGCCGCCATCGGCCAACTTAAACTTTCCGTCCCGATTCCCTGTCGCCCCCGTAAATGCTCCCGCAACATGGCCAAACAACTCGCTCTCGAGCAAATTCTCCGGAAGTGCTCCACATGCGACCTCAATGAACGGTCCGTTTCGACGTGAACTGCGTCGATGAATCGCACGGGCAAGTAGTGATTTGCCGGTTCCACTTTGTCCCGTGATCAAAATCGTCGCTCGCGTATCGGCAACGCTGTCGACGATCTCAAACGATTTCCTCATTCGCATGTCATGACCGATTACATGCTCCAGTCCAAAACGGTCATCGAGTTGACTCTGTAGATTGCGGTTTTCTTCGATGACTTCATGTTGAGTAAAGGCCCGATCAATGGCCAGCAATAATTCATCGTCGATCAAGGGTTTGGTCAGCAAATCAAACGCTCCCAATCGCAATGCCGAAACACCCATTTCAACATTGCCGTAACCAGTCATCATAATAACGGTAACTTCTGGCCAATCTTGTTGGCAACGTTTGAGAAGATTGAAACCATCCTCGTCGCCCAAGCGTACATCGATCAGGGCAATGTCAATTCGCTCTTTCTGAAGAATCTCAATAGCTGAATCAGTTGAGATCGCATGAAAGGTTGTAAAGCCTTGTGGGCTCAGCCACTCGGCCATCGATTCAACGAGGTATCGGTCATCGTCTACCAAAAGTAGGACTGGTTCGCGGTTGGCGGTTTGGGGCTTCATGGGTCAGGCTAATGGTCTGTGACGATGGTCAACAATGAGTTGTCAAAAGGCAACGAATACCAATATCTACGTTGCGTTTTGGCACCAGTCAAATATTGGCGACCATGTATGAGAAACCAAGGTGGGATATTGAATCGCCTGACGAATTACTTCGGCTGGATTGCTGGTTATGATGGTTTAAGCAATCATACCGCCTTTAGTATCCTAAAAGGGGTCAGACCCTTTGGAGGCTAAGCGAAATTTAACATTGTTTTGTTGCCAAGCCGGAGAGGGTCTGACCCCTTTTGGGATAGGCCTTTAATGGGCGATGAATGGCATTCGAGGAACACTGCCAATATCGCAAAAAACGACTAGCAGGAAAATCCTGCTAGTCGTCCAAGATGGTCAGATTTGTTGCGAATTAACTCGTCACTTAACTCAGATTCCAAGTTTTTAGCGGGTCCACAGACGCACGCCGAACAAGAAATTGTGTTGAGCCATGTTCGCTTCGATTGTTCCCGTGACTTGGTTAGGATCGGTTACTCCGACGCAAAAATCATCGGTGCCAAAGAAACGATATTCGCCGTACACATCAATGCATTGGCGTACACGCTTCGACGCACCGAAAAACAATTGGTAAGCGGCAGTCGTGCGGCGAACGTCGTAGAATCCGGTGACGGGATCGTCAGCTTCAAAGTCAATGTATGCCACGCCACCACCGATACCAGCGTAAGGACGAATGTCGTTGCAAGCACCACGTGGAGCGAAGTCGCGAACGATGTTCAACATTCCGGAGGTAACGTTTGCTCGTCCACCGATGTCGGCACCGGGAACACCACCATCGACGATTCGAGCGACACTATTGTTTCGATATGATGTCTCGATTTCAGCTCGCCAGCAGCAATTCAATTGTCGCCCAATCGCCCGACCTACCAACCAACCGCTTCGGAGGTCAATATCGAAATCAGGTGCAATGTCCGTATTCACGTTGTGCGGAGCACTAAAACCACCAAAAACACTTTGGTAGACACCACAGCATGGAGAGCAAGGAGTGGTGCCACAGCATTGATTGCCCAGCAGGCCCATCAACCCGAAACCACGGCCCCCGCCGGCGCCAGAGCAACCGCCTGAGCCGGAATCGCATCCACCGTTTCCACAGCAACCGCCACTTCGGCGGCATCCATTGGAGCCAAATCCAGAGAGGCCCCCGCTCAATCCGGTACCACAACACGCTGCGTTGCCGCAACCACCGCTGCTGCATCCACCCGCACTGCAACCGGAATCACAGCATCCCGAACTACGTCCGCGAAAGGCCCCGAAGTTCAACCAACTTAAACCGGCCATTCGCCCGCTGATGAGGCCACGGCCACAGCCGGTCGTGCAACTACTGCATCCGCCTGAATCGCATGAGTCGCAGCCCCCTGAGTCAACCTGTGGAGTCGTCGTTTCGAAAGGAACTCGCGCTGGAGTGTTAATGGATGGCCTTGCGGCCGAAGAAGTTTGGAGCGCGGCTGAACCAGTCGCTCCTTGTTGTGCATGAGCACTGGATGCGGCAAAACTAATCACAAGCGTGATACATGCCGCAATTCGAATGGTGGTCTTCATGTCGTAACCCTGTTTGCGGTGAAAGTTGAAAATTCGATCAATCTGACATACGTCATTCCATTCTTTCGACCGCCATTTCAGGCACAACGAATTCGACCGTTGAATCGCCGAATGATTACCTAAGCCGCAAGGTTTATCACTTCGTTGAAAAAATGTTCCGATTAGGGGATTGGTTCGTTGAAAACCATGATCGATTTCGGTCATTGGTTCGGTATCCCTTGGCCGGAAGCCCACGATAAAACCTAATTTTTTAAAATCCTCCGGCCATGCATTTGATACATTCGGAAAGGTTTAAAGTAGGCGGCCGGTGCTTGGTCTCTCGATTTCACGATTCCCGTCTTGTGAAAAAGATATTGGAAGAGCTGGCCGACAAAACCGACCGCTTCCCAATTGAATAGGGAAACGGATAGCTGTGCCGGTTTAGTGCGGGTATTCACAAAAAAAGCTCGGCAACTAGCCGAGCTTGCGTTTTGAGAGTTGCCAATCGTCTGTTGGCAGACTTATTGGCCGTCATCTTCAGACGACTCTTCATCCTTGGACGATTCCTGAGCGTCTTCATCCTTAGCGGTTTCTTCTTCCTTAGCGGACTTCGATTCTTTTACTGCCGATTCGCCACGAACCTTAGCTTTGCGATGGTTCTTGAAAAGCTTATGGATGTTCTTGAACTCCTCGCGGTTGGCCAACATCTCTTTCTGCCAATAACTTTGCTCAACGCCACCCGACAATGGCCTGATGACAAAGGTCGCAATGTCCAAGTCCTGTACCGCTTTGTCAGCCGCCTCTAACGGTTTGGACTCCCAAATAAAGACATCAGGGTCAATAGCTTTGAGTTCGGCCAATTGCGCATCGGTGGGCATAACCGATGGTTCCCAATGCACATATTCAAAATCCATGCCATGTTTTCGGGCGAAGTAATGGTAAACGGGATGGGAGCCAACAAACTTGAGTTTCTTGACCGTGAAAACCGCAGCATCTACACCTGTGTAGAAGTTTTCAAGCTTGTTATGGGTTTCCGTAAAACTTTCTTCGATACTGGATTTCGAACCTGGCAAGATTTTTAGCACAGCGTCCTTGACTGCTTCTAATTGCTTGAGCGCCAGTTCATCGTCGAACCAAGTATATCCAACGACGCCTGTGTGCTGATGCTCTGGCCCATCTCCATGCCTGTGCGGAACGCCGACGCTGATCTCTATCAATTGATCTTTGTAGCCTTCCCAAGTTTTAACAACTTTGGCAGCAGGCAGGCTGACTTTTTCGGCCCACTCGGAAACGTTGCCGCCATTCAACAAAATCAAGTCGGCCTTTTGAATTTGAGCGATATCGTCGGCTGTTGGTGTCCAGTCTTCCGGCGCAGTTCCAACTGGAACTGGAAATAGAATTTCGGCATCTGACCCGATCAAGTCCTGGCAGATGTCTTGAAGCATAAAGGAATCGACAACAACAACTTTCCTCTTCCCGCTGGTCGCATCGCCAGAGCAACCTCCGACAACGAGCAAACATGCAATCAGGCAAACGGCCGCTAAACGCGAAAACATTTTTCAATCTCCAAACCTACAAGACTCGATATCCACTCTGAGACATTGATTATTGCCTAAACAATTGCCATTGTCACTAACCAATTTCCATTTTCAGCAACGAAAAAGCAACCATCTGCGCAGAAATGCGAAACTTTAGCGACCGTGGTTTTGAATGGCACGCAACATCGCAGCCCCCATATCGGCGGGGCTAAGAGCAATTTCGATCCCTGCTTCGCGAAGGGCGGCTTGTTTTTCGGCAGCCGTTCCTTTTCCACCGCTAATGATCGCTCCAGCATGGCCCATCCGTTTTCCTGGAGGAGCTGCCGAACCGGCGATAAAGGCAGCGACCGGCTTGGTAACGTGTTCTTTGACAAAGGCGGCCGCCTCCTCTTCGGCTGTACCACCAATTTCGCCGATCATTAAAATCGCTTCTGTTTCCGGGTCCTCCTCAAACCAGCGGAAAACGTCGATAAAGGAGGTCCCCACGATTGGGTCCCCGCCCAAGCCAACGCAGGTGGATTGACCAAGTTTTAAGTTTGATGTCTGCCAAACGGCTTCGTAGGTCAAGGTACCACTACGACTCATGATGCCAACTTTTCCAGGTTGGTGAATGTAACCCGGCATGATTCCGATTTTGCATTGCCCTGGCGTAATGACTCCAGGGCAGTTGGGGCCAACCAGTACCGATTTTGAACGTCGGACACGATCATAGACGCGAACCATGTCCAGTGCAGGAATCCCCTCAGTGATGGCAATGACGACATCCAATTCCGCATCGATCGCTTCCAAAATTGCGTCGGCTGCAAATGGAGGTGGAACAAAGATCATCGTTGCGTGGCAACCTGTTTTTTCTTTTGCTTCAACAACCGTATCGAACACGGGCAAGCCCTCAGCCGTCTGCCCGCCTTTGCCAGGAGTCACGCCCCCCACCATTTTCGTTCCGTAGGCTAGGCAGCCTCGCGTGTGGAATGCCCCGACGCTCCCGGTAATTCCCTGGCAAATGACTTTTGTGTTTTTGTCGATCAAAATGCTCATGATAATTCAATTAAAAAAATTATGGTTCCGGAGAGTTTCGGAGGCTCGCTCGCCCGTCGGGGACGCCACTCGAAGAGGCAAATATTAGGTATCCAATGCAGCCACAACTTTTTGAGCGGCGTCGCTCAGGTCCAAAGCTGAAATGATTTTCACATCTGAACCCTCTAAAATCTTGCGGCCTTCCTCGACCTCGGTCCCTTCCAAGCGAACCACAAGAGGGACCTTGAATCCTACCGTTTTGGCGGCACTGACAATGGCTTCTGCAATCGTCGTGCATTTCATAATGCCACCAAAGATATTGACCAGGACTGCTTTTACGTTCGGGTCAGACAAAATAATTCGAAAGGCTTCGGTAACTTGCTCGGTGTTAGCACCGCCACCAACATCAAGAAAATTCGCTGGTTCGCCACCATGCAGCTTGATAATATCCATCGTGCTCATCGCCAAACCGGCGCCGTTCACAAGACAACCGATGTTTCCGTCCAATTTCACATAGCTCAAGCCGGTCTGAGAAGCGCGGATTTCCGATTCGTCTTCCTCCGAAATGTCACGCAGTTGTGCCAAGTCTTGATGTCGAAAACTGGCGTTGTCGTCAAATGTCATTTTTGAATCGAGCGCGATCAGATTGCCGTCGCCGGTCAATACCAACGGGTTAACCTCAACAAGACTGCAATCAAGATCGACAAACAGACGGCAAAGTTGTTTCATGAACTTGTCGGCTGCTCGCACCGCTCCGCCTTCGATCCCCAATTGCTGGCAAAGCTTGCGAACTTGAAATGACTCCAGCCCTTGCGCGGGATCAAAATGTTCCTTGAAAATTTTCTCAGGGGTTTCCGCTGCAACTTTTTCGATTTCTACGCCCCCTTCGGAACTGCACATCAAAACCGGCTTGGCCGCTGCACGATCGAGCACAATCCCCAGATAAAATTCACGGGCGATATTGCAACCTGCTTCAACCAGAACCTGATTGACCGTTTTTCCTTGCGGACCTGTTTGGATGGTGACGAGTGTTTGACCCAACATTCGCTTGGCCGTTTGTTCCGCTTCTTCTGCACTGCGAACGAGTTGGACGCCACGTTGGTCAGGATGCTCGATGAAACTCCCTTTGCCACGTCCGCCGGCATGAATCTGAGCCTTGACCACGGTGACCCCACCTCCAACAAGGCGGTAGGCATCGGCGGCTTCTTGAGGTGTTTTTGCAACACCATTGTTTAAGACCGCGACGCCGTACTTGGCGAATAGACTCTTCCCTTGGTATTCGTGAATTTTCATAGTGTTCGCAAATTTTTTTGCTAATGGATCAGTGTTTCTCCGGACGCTTACAGTCTTTGGCGAGCGGGCAATTTTAGCCACCGCCATCCGATCGCTCGAACCTCGGAACGCATTGCGACGAGAAGCTAGGATTATAGGTTGACTCAAAAAAAATGGTCAACCGGCCCAAAATGCGGCAAAGTTGTCCTTTTGCGGCGATATGCAAGTCAGAGCCCTGTTCAAAGCGCAACGCCACGCGACTCGCCTCGTTTACGCTGGTTGATGTTCTGCGTCTCAATCGCCTCTAAACGATCGAACTCCCGGCGATCAAACTCTCGTAGCCGAGAAAGTAGTTGGCTACGCTTGAGTTCCGATGTGATATAGCCTGAAGTGAGAGACTCTCGAAGCAGCAAAAGAGCTTCTTCGTTTTCCCCCAGGCGAACATGGATTTCGGCCAAACGTACTTGGGACTCATTCCGAAATTGAGCATAAGTCCTCGCCTGCTCATAGGCCGCTCTTGCTTCTACCAACAAGGACTCCAGTTCTGAAGGCTCACCGGAGCTTGCGTCTCCCGATTCTCTGTTTTCAAAAAGTGTTCGGCCATCATCGACACTTAGAAACTGTCGCCAACAGGCTTCTCCCAAGCGAAACCAGGCCGTGGAGTTAAACTCATCGGCTTCGACGAGTGTCCGGTAAGGCTCGATTGCCTCACTCCAACGATTGGATAAAAACGCTTGGTCTCCAGAGACCCGCTCCGGGGACAACCCTTCGGTACTCAATTTGGGACTATTCCAACCGCCAAACATTGACAAGGTTTGATAAATCGCCCAAGCTCCCAATGAAACCACGACCAAAATCGAAACGTCACGAATGATGCGGTTGGGGATCATTTTGCTACTCACCGTTTATGGTTAACAGACCGAGGTCGTCTATTCTTAACTGTTCTGAATCGATTCGCAATATCTCATGGTCTTGCCGAGGTGGTGCGCAGTCGTTTTTCGAACTGAGAATCGGCCGACCAAGCAAAATGGCCGCTTCTTGCGTAGAATGGAGATTAGTCGATCACTTCTCGTCATACCCTAAAATTGGTCTTCATGAATACGTTGGCGATGCCGGAAAACCACTCTCCAAACTCGGAATCCTCCCACATTCACGAATTGAACATTCGCGGAATGCACTGTGCAGGTTGCGTTCAACAGATTGAAACGGCTCTGGGCGATGTCGCGGGAGTTGAGCGCGTGACGGTGGACCTCTCAAGCGGTTCAGCACGGATTTTCGGAAATGGCTTGGACACAAACCAACTCATTCGCGCTGTGGATGGCCAGGGTTTTCATGCTGAAGCCATCGCTGCCACTCGATCTTTGAACGAGTGGCGTTCCGAAATCGAGGCCCAGCAGATCGCCCAAGAACATTCCTGGCGTTGGCGGACTGCCGTCGGGATGGGCCTCTGGTTGCCAATGGCAATCTTTCACATGCCGATGGATTTCGGATGGGTCCGGTTTTCTCATGCGTTTCATTGGCAAGTCATGTGGGGGTCGGCCATTTTAGCGACTCTAGCTCAAGTCTTCGTCGGCTGGGGGTTTTATCGCTCAGCGTTCGTGGCGGCTCGCAAGGGCACAACAAATATGGATACGCTAATCGCCATCGGCTCCACCGTCGCCTGGGCGTTTTCTTTTACCGTGTTTATCGTCGAGAGTCTGGGGATTCGAACGGGCCAACCGATGTACTGGGAAGCGGCGGCAGGATTGCTGGCCTTGATCAGCCTAGGACATTGGCTGGAGGCTCGCTCGATGTCCTATGCAAGCTCGGCTTTGCGGGAACTGTTGGCATTGCAACCCGATCAAGTGACTCGTCTCGCCGACGCATCCGACCAAAAAGGTAACTCCGTCGCTTCGTCTACCATTCGACCGGGGGACTTTGTACTCGTTCGACCGGGCGATCGCATCGCGGTAGATGGGACGATTGTGTCCGGAATAAGTTCAATTGACGAGTCGCTTGTGACAGGCGAACCGTTGCCGGTTGATAAAGGTGTCGGTGAGCGGATCGTGGCAGGTTCGCTCAATACTTCAGGGCGCCTTGTCGTCAGTGCCACAAGCGACGGGAGAGAAACGACCGTTGCGCGCATTGCTGAAGTGGTTCGCGACGCACAGGCATCCAAAGCCGAAATCTCGCGATTGGCTGATCGGGTGTGCGCGGTTTTTGTTCCAGCGGTGTTAGCAGTCGCTGCGGTGACATTTGTCTGTTGGTTGTGGTACGGTTTGGGAGGTGGAACGGACTCTTCCTGGAACGCTTGGGCTCGGGCACTGATCAACGCGACGACGGTGCTGGTGATCTCTTGTCCTTGTGCGTTGGGGTTGGCGACTCCGACTGCGGTGATGGTTGGCGTCGGAGAAGCACGCAAACGAGGAATTCTCGTGAAAAGTGCGGCGGCTCTCGAAAGGGCAGCTAGAGTGACTCGAATCTTGATCGACAAAACCGGAACACTAACGATTGGCAAACCAACCGTTGTCGCAATCCAGCCCTTCGGTATCGAAGCGTCGGAAGCTCTCGCGCTAGCGGCAAGTCTGACGACCGCTTCCCGCCACCCTCTTTCTGTAGCACTCACAGAACACGCTGAAAAGAATGGTATCGCTCCGCGCCTCACCCAAGAAATTCGCGAGATTGCGGGCAAGGGTCTGCAGGGCAGTGTGGGTGGAAAGAGTTTGCAGTTGATTTCATGGTCTGCTGCCGAACGCGAAGGTTTGGAACTGCCACCTGATGTTGCGAGTTCGGGGGGATCACGCAGCGTCTTGATTCGCGACCATGAGGTAGTTGGTGTTTTTGAATTTGCCGATGAAGTTCGTCCGGATTCTGCGGGAGTTGTGGCTGAGCTCAGACGTGATGGTGCCCAAATTAATTTGCTGACCGGTGACCGCCGGGATTCTGCTCTGCAAGTCGCATCTGCGGTCGGACTTGAGCCAGAGGAGGTATTTGCCGAACTCTCTCCAATGGACAAACTATCATTCGTCAAACGAGCAGCGGACAGCGGAATTCACGTGGGAATGGTCGGCGATGGAATCAACGATGCAGCAGCACTGGCGGCCGCAGGTGCCGCAGGCGGAGTCGGCATCGCACTGGGAACCGGAACCAACATTGCGATGGAGTCCGCTGACGTTGTCATCCCGGCCCAACGCTTGGCAGCGATCCCCGAAACTTTGCGGCTCAGTCGAGCGACCCTCCGAACGATCAAACAAAATCTCTGGATGTCGTTCATCTATAACGTGGCGGCCATCCCTGCGGCGGCCTTCGGGTTGCTCGGCATGTACGGTCCGTTAATCGCTGCGGCGGCGATGGCTTTGTCCGATTTTTGTGTGATCGGAAACTCGCTGCGGCTCAAAATGCGACTGAGCCGCGACAGTTTTTGACGCAAGTCATTATTTCTATTCCTTTTGAAATGAAAATCGTACCGAGCCACGGCAGAGTTCCATCAGACCCCAAATTCCAAACGGCAACCCAACAAGGAACCCAGGATGGAATGGCAATAAGCCAACGATCAGCATCGCCAGACAGAATCCCCACGCTCTCTGTGTATAGCAACAATAGGCAGCAAAGAAGAATGCGATTCCCAACACGAAAGCAACCGCAACCAACACAATGAAATAAAGACCATTTTGTGGGTCTAGATTTTCGTGTGCCCACCTTTCTATCGCGTCGATAGGATTTCTTGTGCTTGCACGTTCGGTTTCGACGGTGTGTGGCGGTCGAACGATCACGATGTTCGAATCCGCAGCAACAGGCATTGAATCATCAACCCCTTGGTCCAACCGATCCTGAGCTTTATCGGGAGGAGTGATCGCGGGAGCAGGGGGAGGAATGATGCGTGCCGAGACCTCATACTTCATGTAACCACGAGAGGCGATGGTAAAAATAAGGAACATCGCTAAGACAAACAAGACGTTGACAGCACCCGTTCCTGCCAAGCAAGCGGCAGGAATCCGCATTCGCCGTTTGATTCGAGCCTCGCGCTCGGCAGGTTTTTCCAACACGGCCGGCAATGGCGGCTTTCCGATGGTCGTGCGAATACGGCTGGTCAATTGTTCTGCTTCTGCTTGATAATTCGGTTTGATGTGAAACCGAATCGAACCAGGATAATCGGTCGGCAAGCTGGGAATGTCGTCGAGGCTGTCCAAGTCCAAGATGATTTTTCCCTTGAGGCATCCTTCTTGGAAGTCGGCGCTGACGATCTTCGAGAAAGGGATCTGAACGGTCCCCGAGTCCCCCAAAATGGTCGAGTTAAATACATTGTCGCGTTTGGAATAGTTTACCTTAATAGCATCAGCGGTCAGACTCAGAACCCCATGCGTCACCGTCATCCCATGCCAGGGATTCTCGATGGAAAAAGGAACTCGCAGATTCTCAATCGGTTTGTTTTCCTTGTGCACTGCGGCAGCAGCATTTCCGGCCAGCGCTGCCCAGTTTCCCTGAGCGAATTGCGGAACCGCGTGGTTCTCAGGTCGATTATCGCCGATCGGTCGAAAACCAGAACTGTTGCGAGCCATCTCGACGGCGGAGCGAAATTCACTGGCCTGTTGGTAACGGCGCTCGGGAAGTTTTTCGAGGGTTTTTTCCACAACTTGATCGAGAGCCGCGAGACTTTCGATCTTTTCTCCCGGCAACTGGAATTTTCCGAGCGGGAGCTCGCCGGTCAATAGTTCGTACAACACCACGCCCAGAGAATAGATGTCGGCACGATGGTCAACGGCAGTCGGCCTTTCGATCTGCTCAGGAGCCATGTAGTTGACGGTTCCTAAAATTTGCCTTGAACCGGTCAACGTCCAATTCGCCGCGTTTTCATCCACCAGTTTCGCCAAACCGAAATCTGCGATTTTCACGCGACCCCGTTTGTCCAACAAAATATTTTCAGGTTTGATGTCGCGGTGAATGATCCCCTCGTCGTGAGCGAACTGCAGGGCCTCACAGACTTGAGGGACAATCGCCAGGGCTTGCTCAGCAGTCAGGCTCCCCTCGCGCATGGCGTGTCGCAAATTGACCCCTTCGACAAACTCCATGACCAGATAGCAAAACTGGTCGGTTTGGCCATAGTCGTAAACGTTGACGATATTTTGGTGATTCAGCCGCGCCATCGTCTTTGCCTCGCGAGCAAAACGCTCGGAGAAAGACGGATCGTCGGCAAACCGCGGCGACATGATCTTGAGCGCGACCTGCCGTTCCAAAGACGGTTGGAATGCGCGATAAACGGCACCCATGCCCCCCATTCCCAGCAGATTTTCGACACGATAATTCGTCAGAGCCCGATTAAGTTCATCAATGGATGGAAAACCGACGGGTGAAGTTCGCGAATGGTCCTGGGTCGGAGTTTGTTCATTGGATTTGGGATTGCGGGCCAGCCCAAAAACACACTGCGGGCAAACTCCAGCAGGAGAATCGGCGGGCAATTCCCGCTCGCATTTTTGGCAACGATGGCTCGTCATGGTCTAGCTTTCACGATTTCAGGGTGATTCGTCATGGACTCGCGGGAATCACGCAAGTTTTCCCCTACACTCATCGATAACCCAAAATTTCCCAGGGGTTACAGTATATTTTAGAATTTTTTCGAGCTTTCGGGACTGGGAGAGGTGCGACGGGCCTCCAACAAGTTTAACACAACGGTTGATACGCCAGGGGCAGAAATGGGGACAGGTACCGTTGCGCAATGCACCCGAAGGGCCGAATTAAGCCTTGCCATCTTTAAATTGCAAAGCGATCCATGCGCAAACACTGGCGGTCGTTGCCGTCGCCACACTGCCCCAGAAGATATCGATCACGGCGATTTTCACGGTCCATACCCGCAATACCGCGAAGCTGGTTAGGTCAAAGGTCGCATAGGCGATTGCTCCAAATAGCATTCCATTCAAAGCAGCCTCTCCAACGCTCCTTCCCAACAACCCCGGACGAACCCCAAACCAAACGATGCCGAAAAGGTACACAAGGTAAAACGCCAATGCGGGTTGCCAGCGAGGTTGATCAGCGAGAATTTCGTTCAACGCTGGTCGATATAACCCCGGACCAACTTGTGTGAGCCACACAAAATCCATGGCACCAAATACGACGGCCGCAATTAAATAAATTTTCAGCCATCCCTTCCAGGAAAGGAGCGGTGAGCGACTTGACGGTTTCGTTAATGGGGAAACTTTTTCCATCGAATAACTGGAGGTTGAATTTGTGTGAGTCGTCAGCTTACATCTTTCGCTGGTCCAACGACCAGCCATGTTTCGATGGTGCCAATCCCCTTGAGTTCCTTAGGGGAGGCCTCTTCAAACCGAAAACGATGGCAAGCCGCATCACGGGTGGCCTTATCAACATGGATTCGACCGGGAATACCGCTTGATTCGAGTCGAGCAGCTAGGTTTACCGCTGGTGCCCAAACGTCGTAAGCAAACTTCTTTCTCCCGATCACGCCAGCCGTTACAGGTCCAGTGGCAATACCGATTCTCAATTGCAGACCGAGGTGATACCGTTGTTCGGTCTCACGGATAACTTCCAGCATTCCCCAAGCCACTTCGATAAGTTCGCCGGCGTGGTCCGGATTGGAAGCTGGCACGCCCGCAGCCGCCATATAGGCATCGCCGACCGTTTTAATTTTTTCGACCCCCGAATGCTCAACCAATCCATCAAACGAGCAAAAAATCTCGTTGAGCAGCCCCACCATCTTGTCCGCGTCCATCTGGCCAAAAATCGGGGTGAAACCAACGAGATCGGCAAACAAAACAGACGCGTTCTGAAATCGCTCGGCAATGGGTTGCCCAGGATTTTGTTTGAGTTGATTCGCAATTTCATCTGGGAGAATATTTCGCAACAATCTCGCGGCGCGTTCTTCAGCTTCGGCGGCGACTTGAAAGGCGTACCAAACCACAAATCCAACCACGATGACAAAAGTTGTCGCAGAGTTAAAGTACAAAAGGCGAATGAGCCAATCGTACTCAACCGGATCGATCTTTGGAGTCACGAAATAGTTTTGAGCATACAGATGTGCGGCCCAACCAATCACCACGATAAAAACGAGTTGCCGCCAGCGATTTCCAAAGAGGATGGTCGCGATGGCGATGGCCGTTAAGAAGGTCAAATGGGTTCCTGAATCCTTGCCAAAAACTCCGCTCAGCCAGAAGATCGTCATCATCACCAAAGCCGTTAAGTACACCGGGGCGACCAATGACCCCCAACGATGAAATACGGGCGTGATGAAAAAACAGACCGCGCAAATCAGATTGATCCACACAGCCCAGCTTAGTCCTTGATAGTCGTAGGCGGCAAACGAAGTCGCATAGCTCAGACATGACAGCGTTGCCAAAAATGCTGTCAGATTGACGAGCACCAGCCTCCGCTTTTCAGTATCCGGATACCTCCGAATCCCCCATTGCGCATACCGCAGGAGCCAACGCAGCCACGCCCAGCCTTGCAATGACCATAAAGTGTCGTTGGTATTTAAGTGCGGCATAAATTTCGGTACTTCGATCGGCGAACCAATTAAATTCTCGTAAAAGATACGCAA
The DNA here is from genome assembly GCA_019636375.1 of Pirellulaceae bacterium. Taxonomy (GTDB): domain Bacteria; phylum Planctomycetota; class Planctomycetia; order Pirellulales; family Pirellulaceae; genus BJ22. The sequence goes on from JAHBXS010000003.1 coordinate 294,696, forward strand.
TGTGGTCGTGGGCTTTGGTCAATTCGCCGAGCGCGACGATTGTGAATCGAGATTGTCAAAATGCCTAATGTAAACGACAATGATGACCACTGGTATAGATGACAAACACCCAAAGAATACGCCGATGCGACCTGATCGACAAACAGACACGTCTCGAATCGAGGGCTTTAGTGACGCCGTGTTTGCATTTGCGGCGACGTTGCTGGTCGTTTCGCTGGAGGTCCCCAGGTCTTTTGCTGCACTCTTAACGCAACTCAAGGGTTTCGGAGCTTTTGCGATCACCTTTGGGGCCTTGGCGCTCATTTGGTCGGTTCATCGTGCGTTTTTCCGCCGCTATGCCTTGAACGATGGAATCACGGTGTTCCTGAATTGCGGACTTTTGTTCGTTGTTTTGTTTTATGTTTTCCCGCTCAAGTTTCTTACCGAAAGTTGGTTTTCTCATCTGGTCGCTGAGAAACAGGAAAATGCGATCTCAATCAGTCCCGAGGAGCTAAAGCAGGTTTTTGCTCTGTATAGTCTAGGATTCTCTTCAATCTTTTTCTTTTTGACGCTGATGTATGCAAACGCTTGGCGATTGCGTCAATGGCAAAACCTTTCCCCAACAGCAGCATGGGAGGCCGCGATGCAGGCGAGACATTACGGATGTTTTGTCGTCGTGGGAGGTCTGTCGATCGTCGTAGCACTTCTTGGCTGGGGAATTGAATTTGGTCTGCCCGGCCTGATCTATTTTTTGTTAGGCCCGATTTGCCTCTTGCATGGCCTTTGGTCCGAACGGTTTAAACCGAAGGAGTAAGGCCCCCGTGAATGCAACAAGGGACGGAGACCTGTACCGAAGAGCAGACCGTTGGTGGCTCGCTGGCCTCAGCGGGTTGTATACCGTCTGCGCAATCTTGTCCTGGACGCGACTCAACCATTTTTTGGTTGACTTTGGCCGGGAACTGTATGTTCCCTGGCGTTTGGCATCTGGGGATGTCTTGTACCGTGATGTCGCTTATTTCAACGGCCCCTTGTCACCGATGCTCAACAGTTGGCTGTTTCGCATTTTCGGAGTCCAGGTACATGTTCTGTTCATCGCCAATTTGTTGATTGGTCTGGGAATTTTGTGGCTGCTATTTTCGATCATGCGCAGATTTGTAGGAAGCTATGTTGCGGGAGTTGGTGGAATTGTCTTCATCTTGATGTTTGCGTTTAACCATTGGTTGAATGCCGGAATTTTTTCTTACGTCGCTCCCTACTCTCACGAGATGACCCACGGTTTGGCTTGTTCTCTACTCAGCCTGTTTTGTTTAGGGAACCCGACTTCGAATTCTGCACCGAAGGAATCGATGCGACGTGCGGCAGTAAGTGGATTGCTGGGAGGGATCGTGTTTTTGACAAAGCCTGAGATTTTTCTGGCATTGTGTTTAGGCTGGTGCGGATGGTGGACGGTGCGAATCGTATCAACTCGAAATCGAGTCCGGCTTCTCCGTGCGGATCACCAACTGACTGAAAATTCTGCGGATGACAAATGGGTCCATCGTTGCCTGCGAGGTCCTGCAAGCGAAATCATTTCCACGCTTTGTACAGGATTATTCGTCGTGTTACTTGTGGCCATTTTGATCGTCGCCGAACATCGCCAGACGTCTTCATGGACTTACGTTTTGGGGGGTTGGCATTGGGTAGGAGATCATTCAGTTGCCAACCATCCGTTCTACAAAATGATTTTGGGGACGGATCATCTCGTTAATCGGATCGGCGATCAATGGCGACAGTTGTTTTCGGTGGTGGCTATCATTTTCGCGGTTCTGAACCTTGACCGCGTTTGGTCGCGAGCAGATTCGCGTATTGTTTCATTGATGATTGGGCTGTTGAGTTTAGCAGTCGCAATTTGGTTGACCTGGAAAGGCCCCCTTCCCAGAATGCTATTTTTTCAAGGGCTATCGTTTGCCACGTGGTCACTCGCGCTCATCTGTGGATGGCATATTTGGTTCAGTGACAAAGATAATCAGAACAACAAGTTTTTTGCAAATGGGCTTCCGTGGACGCTCTTTGCGTTGGGTATGCTCAGCAAGTCGTTTTTTAATCCCCTGTTCTTTCACTATGGTTTCGTTCTCGTGTTGCCCGCCGCGATGGTATTGCTTGTTGCTGCATCGGCATTCGTTCAAAGCATCGGGCACCGAAACTGGCAGGGAGGCCGTGTGGCGGTAAATTTGCTCCTTATGGTTGTCTTGTTTGATGCCGGTCGGGCAGCGTCAGCCAATTTTAAAGCCGTACGTAGCAACGACTTTGCGATAGGAAGTGGAGGAGACACAATTCTCGTTCCCTCTCCAGTTGCAGTTCCTGCAACCGCTGTCGTAAAAGAGGCCATCGAAACCGCTCATGAATTAATCGCTGCGGAACAAACCTTGGTGGTCCTGCCAGAGGGAATCACCATCAATTATTTTTCACGCCGCAAATCATCGGTCGTCTATACGAATTACATGCCGATTGAGTTTGCGATGTTCGGTGAAGAGCAAATTCTAAAAAGCCTAAAGGCCAGTCCTCCGGACTTCGTGATGCTCGTCGATCGCGATACAACGGAATATGGATCCGTATTTGGCGCTGCCGACTATGGCGAGGAAGTCTTGGCCTGGGTCGGGGCCAATTACACTGAAGTACGGACTTTTGGGACGCCTGTTGCAAGGGGCGGGGTGTTCGGCATCCGAATGCTACAACGTCGCGCAAGTCGGTTGCCGAACTGATGGCCGTCTAACGTCCGGGGAAATCGTATTCTTTGTTGGAAGGATCGAAGTCCAAGTTGGTCAAGCCGACGTTCAATTTGACTTTCGTGTAGGTGTATTCTTCGATCAACAAAGGCTCTTGTCCCGGTGCTTTGGGCCAGTCGTAACTCGCGAAGCGAACGGGGATTTGCAATTCTTCATCAATGAACACTTGAGCCTTGTGAAACTCATAGACATCCTTACGAACCGGATGCGTGACCTCGATCATCAAGCAATCACGTCCGTTGATCTTGGCACCTTCTCGGTATTCAACGTTGCAGTCACCGAGTTGCCGATCACGTTCCGCTTTTTCGATTAGTTTCTTGACAAGGTTTTCAATGCCCGCCTCGTAAATCGGATGCCGATTGCCTCGCATCGCCAACGCTCCGTCTGGCGGCAGTTCAAAAGTCTTCATGCCCGTCAACAGCCCTGGCTCATGTACCAAGAGATTGCCATTGTTTCGATTTTCTACGTAAAGGACCTCGCGACCGGCGGTCGGCTTGAGGAATTTCATGTAAACGCTGAAGGGAACGTTTTCTTGGTTCGGGCCAGACTTGCGATTGCGAACCTTGATCTTCATGAACTCTTGCTCGCCAACGCGGCCGTTCACGCATTCGCGTTTGACCATCGTGGCCGTGTAGTCTTTAATGTTGCTTTGGATATTTTCCAAGCCACCATAGGCGATTTCGAGTGCCCGGTCCAAGGGATGAGGAGTCGCTGCCGTTGGTCCAGTCAACGGCAAATGACTGGACAATTCCACAGAGCTCGCGGCAGGGAGGGCTGCCACGTTGACCCGTTGTTCTTGTGAGTTCGTTTTGGGTGTCGCATTTTCGCCGTGGCCAAAATCTTGATCTTGGACTTCGGGAACTTTGGCTTGACGGAAGACGGGCTCAGCGACTTGTTTTGTTTTCGGCGTTTGAGCTGAAGAAATCTCAACTCCAGCCAGAAAAGAAAACCCAACGGATCCGGCCAAAGCAATCTTTGCACAGAAACGCGTAACAACCATACCTTCCTCCTTGATGGCGCTGTCCCTCAGCCAAGACAAACTCAACTTATTGAGATGCTGGCCGCGAACGGCATTAAAAAATTCTGATTCCAGAACTTGCGCCGCAGTCTATCCCATCGACTCACACGCTACAATGATGATTCTGCTGGCACTCATTTCTCGTTGATGGAAAAGAGCTGCTAGCAGGCACTCTGGACGACTACCTTTGTTTATCGCCCAAAAAAGGCTTTGCAGCGCAGCCGTTTTAATGGTTTGTTCGTTGCCAAACGCTTAATCCCCCCGGTTTAACGGACGAATCTTAAAAACCGCGAGTTTTGCGCAGTTTCATTTTAGAGCTTTTCACAAAAATTTTAGAGAATGAGAAATATGAGCACCCAAGTCTACGAAACGGCCATGAGCCTATTCCGAAAGACTCGATCACGAGCACATTCTTTTTCGCAGCGGATCAGCCGAACGAAGCGGCCTTTAATTAGCACCCCATGCATGCTCAGCTATTTTCTGATCGTGAGTATTTTTTCGGTGCAAACCGTATTCGCTCAATCGTTCCCAGCCGAAAAAATCATCCAAGGTGGAACGATTCTCACGATGGACCCGAGTCGTCCAAACGTCGAAGCTGTCGCGGTGGCAGGTGGGCGAATCATCGCGACGGGCACCATGAAAGAACTCGCGCCCTATGTCGGGCCGGAAACGCAAATCATCGAACTAACTGCCGATCAAATGGCATTGCCTGGACTCATCGAAGGGCATGGTCACTATCTGGGGCTGGGAGAGTCTTTGATGATGCTGCGACTTGCAGACGTCGAGACTTGGGAAGAACTTGTCGAACGCGTCGCTCAGGCTGCCGAAGTTACTCCCCCTGGACAGTGGATCATCGGACGCGGTTGGCACCAATCGAAGTGGAAAGACGTTCCACAGCCTAACGTCGAAGGCTACCCCACGACTGACCTTCTCGATCAAGCCGCTCCCAATCACCCTGTCTTGTTAACTCATGCCAGCGGCCACATGAGTATGGCCAACGGCTACGCCATGCGACTGGCCGGTGTCGACGAAAAGACGACACCACCTGCCGGGGGCGAAATCCTTCACGACGAGGCAGGAAAACCGATCGGAATCTTCCGAGAAACGGCGCAAAATTTGATCAGTCGGGTTCAAGTACGCGACGAAATGCGGGCTTCCGCCGAACAACGACTCCAACGTATCGAACGCGCGGTCGAACTGGCTGGCCAGGAATGCCTCAAACACGGGATCACCAGTTTTCAAGACGCTGGGACCTCGCTCGCTGAATTACGTTGGCTGCGCCGGCAAGCCCTGGCAGGAAAACTTCCCGTTCGCCTGTGGATGATGGTGCGTGATGATATGAACGCAATTGAAAGCGATTTGCCAGCCCTTAAATCAGTTGGTTTGGGGAACGACTTTTTTACGCTCCGAGCGATCAAGTTATCGATTGACGGGGCTCTCGGTCCCCACGGTGCGTGGTTGCTCGAGCCCTATCAAGACCTTCCCACTTCGGTTGGACTGAACACCATTCCGGTGGAAACCGTTGAAAGAGCTGCCGAATTAGCCTTACAGTTCGACTGTCAACTTTGCGTTCATGCAATCGGGGACAGAGCCAACCGCGTGACGCTCGACATTTTCGAAAAAGCGCTCGCCAGCCAGCCCTGCCCTACCAGTCGCCGCTGGCGAATTGAACACGCTCAACATCTTGCTCCCAGCGACATCCCGCGATTCGGGCAACTCGGGGTGATTGCCTCGATGCAAGGCATTCACTGTACTTCCGACGCGATTTTTGTGATTCAACGCCTGGGGAATTTGCGAGCTAAAAATGGAGCCTACATGTGGCGCAGCTTGGTCGATAGTGGAGCCGTTGTCACCAACGGAACCGATGCCCCGGTGGAAGACATCAACCCCTTCCCATCCCTGCAAGCCACGATCACGCGACGCGTTAATGAGGACTTGGTTTTCTTCCCAGAGCAAGCCTTGACGCGCGAGGAGGCCCTGCGCAGCTACACGATCGACTGCGCTTACTCCGCTTTCGAAGAGTCCCTCAAGGGGAGTCTGACTCCAGGAAAACTCGCCGACATCGTGGTTGTGGATCGCAACTTGCTGACCTGCCCCGCCGAAACGATCGGTGAAACACAGGTCGTCATGACAATCCTCGGCGGTCAAATCGTCTACAACAGTAACGAACTGCCCAACAACCTCCGTTAAACTCATGAAACGAATCCATATCGTCGGTCGCAAGAACAACGGCAAGACCCAGCTAGTCGTCGATTTGGTCCGCGAGTTGACGGCCCAAAGTTTTCGGGTTGCCACGATCAAGCACACGCACCATCAACACGAACTGGACACGCCAGGCAAAGACTCTTGGCAACACCGTCAAGCCGGTGCGGCGATGGTTGGGGTTCTGTCGCACAATCTCACCGCTCTATTTGTACCCATCGAACCCCAAGACGGTGGAGACGATCGCTATGATCTGCTCGCACCAATGTTCGCAGGATGCGACTTGGTTTTGGTGGAGGGAAATCTCGCCACTCGCGCCCCAAAAATCGAAGTCTGGCGGGCTTCGGTCGGCTCCACACCGATCTATCTCGATGATCCTGGAATCGAGTTGGTCGTAAGCGATGATGAACTCCCGGACTCAAAAGCCTGCACTTCTCCCCCAAAAAAACTTTCTCGTGATGACATCAATCAGATCGTCGATTGGATCATATCTAGGGAGTCGCTCACAGAAGGTGAGCGATCTTTATCCTGATTGCTCCGCTTTAAGCAGACAGCGATCATCTGATTTTAAGCCAACTTTTTTTCGCCGAACGTCGCGATCGGCCTTTCCCAAAAGGGGTCTGACCCTTTTGGGATGGGCTCTTTTTGCCTCGCCGCCTAAAATTCGCGAACCATCACCTGAAAATCTAGTTCGCCGACATCTCATAAAGGTTGGGGTAATCGGCTAGGCCGTCAAGCAAGCCTTCGACCTTGGAAGCGACGATTTCCAAACGCCCTAACTCGGGATGAGTCGGATTTTGCCGATAGAAAATTAAGCGGGCTTCTTTAAAACCCAGCCATGAAAAAACAGGAATCATGGTTCGCGGGCCGGTGGGGCGCCAGTTCAAACCGTAGGCACCCGACATCAAACTGCGGATGTCCTCTGAGCCCGGTTTCAAATAGCCATCGGGCTTCCCCCAAGTCGCCTGCGTGTTAAAAATCAAAACTTCGCGGGTTAAATCACTGGCGTTTTTGAGTGCGGTGATTGGATCGGGCAAATGATAAAAAATCCCTTTAAACATTGTTAAATCAAACATGGGAAGACCTCGTTGCGGAAGGTCGTAGACATCGCAGACTCCAAATTCGACGTTGTCCGTCGGAGTCACGGTGCGATGCTGTTGAACCCACCGAGCCTGATTGATCCAATGCTCGCGAATGTCGAAGCCAAACGAATACTCGGCCCCCAAGCTTCGCGCGGCAAAGCAATAGACTCCCGCATTGCAGGCACAGTCCAAGAATCTCTTCCCCGCCAAGCCCTGAGGATACAGCGGGCGGACCATGTCCATGTATCCATCGTACAGAGTGGTCAGCAGGCTGATATTTTGATTTTGCCGCCGATTCATTTCGCCAGTGGATTCGTAGGGGTCACTGGTGCTGAAGTCGGGCGTGATCTGTATGCCTTGGTGCCAAGGTCCGAGGTCGCGGACTTCTTCTGCCAATTGCTCTGGCGTTTTTTCGTGAGGACTCATGGGATGTTAAGAATGCCTTTCGATCGTTTGCAACGCGACATCGACCACTCGCTCGGTGGTGATGCCAAAATGTTGATAAAGTTTTTCTGCTGGCGCGCTGTCCCCGAATGACGACATGCCGACGAACGCTCCTGAACAGCCTAAATACTTTTGCCATCCCATTTCAATACCAGCTTCGACAGCAACGCGAGCCAAACATGCCTTGGGGAGCACCGTTTCGCGATATTCGCTCGGTTGTTCATCGAAAAGTTCCCAACACGGAAGTGAAACCACGCGGGGTGCAAATCCCATCTCTTCGAGTTTCTTGGCCGCTTCTAGGCACAAACTCAACTCGGAGCCGGTGCCGATCAAAATCACGTCGCAGCGCGATTTGTTTTCATAAACCACGTAGCCTCCTCGTGCGACTCCGGCTGCGCAGTCATTGACCGATCCGTCTAGCTCGGGAACGTTCTGCCGCGAAAGAACCATCGCGGTAGGGCGTCCTTTTTGGGATAGGGCCACGCGGTAAGCCGCCGCAGTTTCCGCACCGTCGGCTGGTCTAATGACGAGCAAATTCGGAATGGCTCGCACGGCGGCCAGGTGCTCAACGGGCTGATGGGTCGGTCCATCTTCACCCAACCCGATTGAGTCGTGAGTGAGAAGGTAGATGACTGGCTGGTGCATCAAGGCGCTCAATCGCAAGGCCGGTCGCAAATAATCGGTGAATACAAAAAACGTCGCGCAATAGGCACGCAATCCAGACAGCGACATACCATTGCAAATCGCCGCCATCGATAATTCTCGCACGCCAAAATGGAAATTCCGTCCGCCAAAATTGCCGGGCAGAAAACTTCCGGCAGTGGAGGATTCAATCAGGGATTTGTTGGATTCGGCGAGGTCGGCTGAACCACCGACGAGCCAGGGTATTTTTCCAGCGACTTGATTGAGGACCTTTCCGGACCAAGCTCGCGTCGCCGCCGCCTTGCCGCCTTTGGCGAACTCATTTAGCGGCTGTTCCCAATTTGCCGGGAGTTCTCGATTCCAAAGGGCTCGTAGTTCCATCGCTTGTTCGGGATTTGCCGCGGAGTAGCTCCCCCAAGCGGCTTGCCACTTGTCAAACAATTCCCGTCCGCGTTCACCGATGGTTTCGCGGAAGTGTTCGACAACTTCTTTTGGCACTAAAAATTTTTCTTTGGTCGGCCAACCATAGGCTGCCTTAGCCGCTTCGATTTCGCTTTCACCAAGCGGCGCACCGTGAGCGGCAGCCGTGTTCTGCTTGTTGGGGGCTCCGAATCCGATCACACTGCGGACGATGATGAGGGTCGGACGGTCTTGGGTTTGCTGAAAAACCTTCAACGCCGCCCGAAAGGCTGGCAGGTCATTTGCGTCATTCACGGTCACCGTTTGCCAACCCATGGCGGCAAATTTCGCGGCTACATTTTCGGTGTAAGCCAGATCGGTCGAACCTTCGATGGTGATTCGGTTGTCGTCGTAAATCCAGCACAAATTCGCAAGTCCCAGATGGCCGGCCATTGAAGCAGCTTCGTTCCCGACCCCTTCCATTAAGTCGCCGTCGCTGCAGAGAGCGTAGACGTTGTAGTCGAACAGCCCTGGTTGGCTTAGCCCGTAACGTGCGTCGAACCAGCGCGCGGCAATCGCCATCCCAACGCTATTGGCGATCCCTTGGCCGAGCGGTCCGGTTGTCGTTTCGGCCCCGGTCACCTCGCCAAATTCAGGATGCCCGGCGCAGGGGCTGTGGAGTTGTCGAAAGTTTTTGATGTCGGCGAGCGAAACGGCTGGCTCCGAACCGCCACTTGTTTTTTTCACTCCCGCTAGATGCAAAACCGAGTACAACAGCATCGACGCATGACCGCACGACAAAACAAAACGATCGCGAGCTGGCCAGTCGGGATTCGCTGGGTCGTAACGTAAGTGGTTTGCCCAGAGTTCGTAGGCAATCGGCGCCAATGCCATCGGCGTCCCCGGATGCCCACTATTGGCCGCTTGGACGGCATCCATTGACAACGTTCGAATGGTGTTGATCGCCAATTGATCGATCGCGACGGCAGTTTGACTCATCGGTAAATTTCCAAAACAGTTTGGGTAAAAGACTTCAGTCAGAAATAACATTTTAAAAATTCATTCGAGAGCCCGCTCTTTGTTGCCCGCTCTCTAATGAGATTTTCGCTTGATTTCTGAAAAACCCCAAGGTATCGAGGTTTGCGGCGTCCGCCAAGGGTTTGCCGTTTTAAACGCCAGAATGACTCACCGAATTGAAGGTTTAGCAAGGGCCGTTTTAAGGTCGATTAAATTCGAAACAAATCGGATTTTTTTTGTTTTTTGGGGAAATCGCCTTTTAGGTAGCGACTCTATCGTCAACAATAGTAGAGAATACTTCTCAGGAGTTTAACGATGCAAGAAACACGTCGCGAGTTTAATCGGCTGGTTACTGGAGGGGCTTTGGCCGTTGCAGCAGCCCCCGTTTTAGGTTGGTCGCACCCCAATCTTTTGGCTCAGACCCAGGATCAAGACACGAAAGGCCGAAAGAATTCACCCAACGAAAAAAGCCCGGCTGAACTCATTACCCCTGAAGCTCGCCGAGTCATCGACAAAGGGTTGGCGTTTTTGGATAGTCGCCAAGTCAAGGCGGCAGGAAGAAACCGAGGCGCGTTTGGAACAAGCGGTTACTCGGCGGGAGTCGCAACATGCGGGCTTGCCGGTTTGGCCTTCATGTGTGGAGGACATACACCGGGTCAAGGACGTTATGGAAAGAACGTCGATTTGTGCGTCGAATTTTTGATGAATAATGTCGCCGATAGCGGCTACATCTCGCGCACAGACAACTTGGTTCACGAAAACATGTACGGGCATGGTTTCGCAATGCTGTTTCTGTCACAAGCCTACGGAATGACGCGGAAGGCAGAGCTGGGCGATAAACTTCGCAAGGCCGTTGAGTTGACCTGTAAGACCCAAAACGACCAAGGGGGCTGGCGTTACCAACCCGTCAAATCCGATGCGGATCTTTCGATCACCGTTTGTCAAATCATGGGTCTACGGGGCTCTCGTGATTCTGGAATCGATGTTCCCGACAAAGTTCGCGAGAAGTGCATTGAGTACGTCAAGAAGAGTCAAAATAACGACGGCAGTTTTCGCTACACGATGCAAGGTGGTCACACTACGTTCGCGATGACTGCTGCCGGTGTTACGTCTCTGTACAGCGCCGGCATCTATGAAGGAGAGCAAGTCGAAAAGGCTCTTAAGAATCTGAAAAATTCTGGCTTCAGCGGTATGGGTGGGCATTACTTTTATTCCCACTACTATGCGGTGCAAGCGATGTGGCACGCCGGAGGAGAATACTGGAACGATTGGTATCCTCGCATTCGCGACGAGTTGATTCGCAATCAAGCGGGGGATGGAAGCTGGGCGAACAGCGAAGCTGGGCCGGAATTCGGAGCAGCGATGGCTTGCATCATTTTGCAAATCCCACTTAACCTCGTCCCGGTTTTTTCGCCTTAGTGATCGTTCGCAAACAAGTTGCCTATCCAACCGGAACGCGTTAGCGACCGGTTACCGGTAGAACCGAGTGCTAACGCACTCGGGCTAAATGCGAGGGCAATCACATTCCGGATGATGGCAAGTCCGGAAGTTTATTTGTGAACGGATCCTAAAGTTTCCCTCGTGATTTTGATGACGGCTTTCGCGTTTTGGGCTTCGCCTTCTTCGTAGACTTTTTTGGCGCGGAGGAGATTTTGCTTTTTCTTGGAGCAGCTTTCAGGGTGCTCCCCCTTTTCTTCTTCGGTTTGGGAAGGGGAAGTTCGGCTGCCGTCACTCGGACAAGTTGCTGGATTCGCTGGGGCTGATCAAGTTCCGCATCCATCAAGAAATACGGTTTGGCCCCTGGATACGGTTCCCCCATCGTGACTTCAGGCAATAGTTTCCGCCCGGCGTCTGTGGGTTTGAGAAAAAACTGGTTGTCGCAGATCAACCCCACGACCTTTTCGTCGCAATAAACGGCGTATTCGCCAAACATTTTCTTGACCGTAATCTTACCGGCGCGGCGAATTTGCTCGCAAACGTGGTCCGCGAATGATTGGTCAGTTGGCATTGAAACAACTCTTCGAATGCAAAAAAAGTACCTGATAAACAAATTGAAGCGAGAGCAAAACGCTTAGCGGTGAAACTGAGTATAATCTCTCGGTGGCTGGACGAGGCGACTGGAGTTGCTTGGCCGGCGAAATCGCAGTTTTTTGAAGTTCTTTTTTTAGGGTTACAAAATGAGAAGGCTGGTAACAGCAGTTGAGGTGCTTTTTTTAATCATCGGCTGCACGGGGATAAGCTTGGCCCAGGATGCCCAAGGGCTGTCTTCCGAAGATGCCCAAGCACTCCGAGCCCGACGGCTTGGCACACGCTCGGATCGGACGATTTTTTCGCCATTAGAGTTGCCTCCTCCCAACCGATTAAGGACGGCTGCCGGTTTGCCTGGACCTGATTATTGGCAGCAGCAAGTCGATTACAGCATGGATGTCAAACTGGACACGGAAAACGAAGTTGTTCACGCAACGGCAATTGTCACCTACACGAACAACAGCCCTGAGACCCTTGAGTTCCTCTGGCTTTCGTTGGAGCAAAATTTGTTTCGCGAAGACAGTTTGGGGGCACTCACGACTCCACCAGGTTCTCGTTTTAACAATCGACAACGATTCCAGGGAGGATATGATATTCATCATGTCAAGGTCGGCGACTCGGAGGTTCCGCTGAAGGTCTATGATACTCTCGGACGACTCGACCTGCCGGAACCTCTGCCGGGGAACGGTTCTAAAATTGAGTTCGAAATTTCCTGGTCGTTCGCCATCCCTGAATACGGCGTTGATCGTTTGGGGATTCGCCGCGTTCGCGCTGGAACGATTTTCCAGTTAGCCCAATGGTTTCCGCACGTCTGTAAGTACGATGACGTGCACGGTTGGAACACGCTTCCGTATTTAGGACAAGGCGAATTCTATACGGACTTTGGGACTTACGATGTCAAGATCTCAGTGCCGCGCGGCCATGTGGTATGTGCGACCGGTGAGCTGGTCAATTCTCAAGACGTGCTAACGAAAGAACAATTGACACAACTCGCCTTCGCAAAATCCAGTCCACGAACGGTAACAATACGCTCGGAAGAGGATTTAGGAACACCTGCTGCGATTCTTGAAGGAGAAGGGCCGGCAACGTGGCATTTTCACGCCGATCAGGTTCGCAGTTTTGCTTGGACGAGTTCTGACGCGACGATTTGGGACGCCGCATCAATCACATGGGAAGATGGCTCTACTGTCCTGGTGCAATCTGTTTATCCTCGCGAGGCGCGAGGCGCCTGGCGTGAGAGCACTCAGATGCTGCGACAATCGGTTTTGCACTACAGCGAAAAATGGTTCCGCTATCCTTATCCGACCGCAACGAACGTCAATGGAAACGTCGGAGGGATGGAATATCCGATGATCATCTTTTGTGGGGGCGACCGGGACCGCCGAGGATTGCATGGTGTGACTACGCATGAAATCGGGCACAATTGGTTTCCAATGGTGGTCAATTCGGATGAGCGACGCCATGCTTGGATGGACGAGGGTTTCAACACTTTCATCAATGACTACGATCGTATCGAAGACTTCGACACGATCGTCAATGGTGCCGATCCTGCTCCGGAAATGCGCCCGATTTCGTTGAGAGGGTTTTCTCGAATGAATTCGAATCCCGACATGCAACCGATCGCCCTCCCCGCCGACCAGATTCGACCGGAGATGTTGGGGCAACTCGCCTATTTCAAACCGGGAATGGGAATGCGTTTCTTGCGAGAACGGTTGGCCGGTCCAGATCGATTTGATCCCGCATTTAAACAGTACATTCGAGCCTGGGCCTTCAAATCGCCGCAACCTGCTGACTTTTTCCGCTGCATGGAAAACGGGATGGGGATGGAGCTGGCATGGTATTGGCGGGGATGGTTCTTAGAAAATCTTTCGCTCGACCAAGCCGTTGTTTCCATCGAGCAAGGCGGACGATCCGGTGACGCTTTGATCAAGTTGGCCAACTTGGGGGAGATGGTCATGCCGGTGTACTTGCGAGTGGTTTTCGACGACGACAGCCAGGTTGACATCGAATTGCCAGTGCAAGTGTGGAACTACACGAATTTATGGACGACTTCTGTTCCAGTGGGTGAGCGAAAAATCCACAAGGTAACGATCGACGAAGACCGAATCCTTCCCGACGCGTCTCGTGGAAACAACATCTGGCAAATCGAGATCAGCGGCAATGGCGCAGTGGAGAGTGACACCAACGATTAGTAACCTTTAACGTTTTTGTGCTAGACGGCGAAGGCCCTTGCATGGTGCAAGGGCCTCCTCCTTAAAAGCTACAGCAAGTGTCGGGCTTTGATTTCGAGGTAGCGATTGACCAACGACGAGGTGAGTTGTTCGGGGTAACAATCGATGCACAAAATCCCGGCATGAGTTAGTGAGGAAATCGCCTGCTGTCGCCATCGAATGATCTCGGCGGCAGCCGCAGCTTGAAACAAAGCCGGACCGCCGATTTTGATCCCCGTGCGTTCCTCATGTTGGAGGAAATCGTCTACCATCCCAAACATATCGCGATCGCGAAGGACTGCGGCGAGCGCCAAGTGACGTCCTGATGCGTTTTTTAAATACTGCTGAATTTGCGATGCATTGACTTCATCAATGACATTCGTGATTAAGACCACCAGGGAGCGTTTGCGACAATTCTTATTAAGATACAAAAAGGCTTCGTCATAGCGACTCTCGACATAATCCGCATGGCGATCAAAGGTGGCGTGCAAAAGTCGATTGACTTGTCGCGTCCCCGACTTGGGGGGTGTGAAATCATGAATTTTATCGCTAAAAGTCAACAAGCCAACGGCGTCTCCCTGCCGCAAAGCGACGTAGCTCATCAGTAACATCGCGTTCAAGGCGTGATCAAGCATCGTAAATTTTCCCGAATGGCCCGTCATCATCCGTCCACAATCGACCAAAAAAATTACATTTTGGTTCTGTGTGAGCTGGAAATCGCGTACGATCAACTTTCGTTTGCGGGCCGTCGCCCGCCAGTCAATATGGCGATGATTGTCATCTCGTGTGTAGTCGCGTAGTCGTTCGAACTCGTTGTCGCTGCCAATCTTGCGCGTCCGCCGCACGCCTAAGAGACTGAGACGATTGGTCCGAGCAAGCACGCCATACTCGGAGATTTGTTTGAGATCAGGATAGACATTGATTTCGGCGGGGGCCGAGTATTGATAATACGCCTCCCAAAACCCAAACAAGCTGCGGACCTTGAGGTAAATCCATTGCATTCGAAAAAGCCCCCGCAATGAGGACCGCAATTCGTACTCAAACTGGAGACGACTGCGGGGTTGACCCACGAAGTTGAATCGCGGGGGGGCGGCAGTAAAATCTTCTGGATAGTCGTCGATCATCGCCAGACGATCTCGACGCCGAGAATTGTTGACGAGTTCCAGTGTTACGGGCGTCGATTTTCCCAAGGACATGACTCGATCCATCGTCCGCGAAATGGAAAATTTATCGGCAGAAGTGATTTGAGTCAGATCGATCAGCAACACCACCACAAGTGCGGCATCCAGGAACAAAACCGCCGAGATGTATTCTCCGGAGATACTTGTGATCAGTGATGCTACGACGGGTACGGAAGCCGCAACGAGCAACCGCTTCGTTGGAAAAATCTTCCGCCAGCGCGCAAGAACAAAAAATGGCAGGACGGCCAAACCGACCATGACGATGGGGTAGGCCACCAAGAACTCGAAAAAATTATTGACGAGATACACTCGCGTTTCCTGTTATTAAATGCGAGGGACTTCGATGGAACGCAAGATGTCGAGAAGAATCTGATCGGAAGTTTGCCCTTCAACTTCGGCTTCGGCCGTCAACATCACCCGATGCCTAAGTGCGGGCAATGCAATTTGTACAACATCATCGGGCACGGCATAGTCACGACCGCGAAACGCGGCCAGGGTCCGGGCACCTTGCATCAGGCTGATCCCGGCTCGCGGCGAGGCTCCCATGTGCAGCAATGGAACCTCGCGAGTCTTGCGAACCAAACGGTTGATGTAGGAGACGAGTTTGGGGTCGATCATCACATTGCTGTTTTCTTGGATGATGCGATTGATTTCATCGGCACTTGTGATCGTCTGGAGGTCTTCCAACAGCCGACGATCGAGGTCTCGTTGGGAGCTATGCAGTTGCAGGATTTGCGCTTCTTGCTCCTCGCTAGGGTAGTTCGCTACGATCTTGAACATGAAGCGGTCAAGTTGGGCTTCAGGCAAGTTGTAAGTTCCCTCCGATTCCACGGGGTTCTGGGTGGCCAAGACCATAAACGGGGCCTCGATTTCGTGGGTCACGCCGTCGACGGTCACGTGTTTTTCTTGCATGATTTCTAGAAGAGCCGCGTGAGTCTTCGCAGGAGCGCGATTGATTTCGTCCGCCAAGAGTAACTGCGTAAAGACCGGGCCAGGTCGAAACTCAAATTCTTGCGTTTTCATGCTGAACAGTGGAGCCCCAGTCACGTCAGATGGCATCAAGTCGGCAGTGAATTGAATCCTCCCGAATTTGATCCCGAGTACCTTGCCAAGGGTTCGCACAAAAAGGGTTTTGCCGAGTCCCGGAACGCTTTCGATCAGAACGTGACCGCCGGAAAACAGTGCCACCAGCGCTCCGAGAACAAGCTCGTCTTGTCCAACGAACACCTTGGAGACTTCTTCCGAAATCCGCTCGAACAATTTTCTGGTTGGCGTTTCACGACCCGAATCATGTTTGGCCTGCGCGACACTCGAAAGCCCGCTGGCCGCCAGACCCGCGGCTCGCGTTTGCATCGACGTGTCAACAGGAGCCATCAATGGATCGATTTCGACGATCGGGGGAGCCATGACCGGAATGACGAATTGATGGGAACATTTGGGGCATTTGACTTGTTTGCCCACCGCAGCAATCGGGACTTGGAGTTGGGCACTACAGGACGGGCACTGTATCACGCGAAGTTCAGCAGTTTGGTCATTCATTGGAGTTTCAATATGAAGTTTAAGTTTGGGGTAATTGGTCGTTTAAGTTTGTATCGCTAGCCCAAAAGGGGTCAGACCCTTTGGAGGCTAAGCGAAATTTAACGTTGTTTTACTGCCTAGCCGGAGAGGGTCTGACCCCTTTTGGGATAGGCTCTTAGTCCGAACGGATTGTCTTTTGGTATTGGGCCAAGGCGTCGCGGGCTTCGGAAACCTGCGAGCTATTTCCAATGAGCCGACCGATTGATTCGGTGTGCTCGCTAAAACGAGTCGTTGCTGGAGTGACACTTCGCCGAGGTCTCCCGAAAATCGGAAAGAAAACAAAACAGGCCAAGATACCGAGCACAATGAAGTGGGGGACAATATAATTGAGCGGAGGTTCTTGAATCCAAGTCCACATGTTGGGCTTCGTGTCGCTATTGGTAATTCGTGGTTCGCTTTCGCCACTTTCCAAAAATACGATCTGAGAATACCCAAAATGCTCATCGGCCAAGAGTTGAGCGAATTCTTCATTTCCGAATTGGCTGAGAGGAAAATTCAATAACCCAGAGCCATTATTCACCACGATGACACGGGAATAATTTGGTCGCTTTAGTTGAAACACGTAGGGCTGCCCGTTGACCTCCAGCAATGTCGTGATCTGAATGTTCTCAACAGGATCTGGAGGCACTAGTCGCAGGCTTCCTAGTTGCAGAGTAAGGTATTCTGGGAGCAAGTCTTCTGCCCAGGGACCATCAATGGACTCTATCTCATCTTCCATGCCATCTTCAAATTTAAACCAACGATCATTCACTTGCCAGCGTTTACGATAACGCCTCGAAAGATGCTCGCTGCGGGCGAGTGCCCATTGCCGCCGAGCGTTGGCTTGATCGTCTCCCGTTACTGATTGGGCAATTTGACGCCAATAGTCTGACACTCCATCGTAATCGCGTCCGATGTAGATAAACGTTCGAAACGACTCCTTGTCGAGCCATTCTTCCACGCGATCGATCAATCGATCCGATGGCTGTTCGAACGAATCGGGAACCCAAACGATCGTCTGGTACCGCTCGATCTTTTTGCTAAGCGTAGAGCGAGTGACAACTTGGCCGCTAAAACTTTCGAACAAGGACGCGAGGGACCGAGTGCCGCTCACGCTTTTTTCATACTTGTACTGGCTGCGTTTACCGTAACCCGTTTCAAGTTGGCCTAGCAAGATTTCGGCGCCTAACGAGAGAACGACAGTAACCGCGATCATTATTCGGAGGACAATCATGTCTGGGCTCCTTGTCCAGCAGCTTGGCGAACACCCTGCTCAAACTGAGGCAAGGCATTCCAAAACGACTCGAACTTCCCAGCAGGAATATCCTTGTCCCCGAAAAAAACGGCTTCGAACGGCTCAATCAAATCGCGTAGATATGATTCGGCTTGCCGAACTCGTTGGGCTTCTTTCAAATATTGGCGATTGGTCTTGCCGCGTCGCAGCGTTACAACCTGTTGTTGATCCAAAAAGATCAGGGCGTGAGAAAACAAATAAATCATTGCCTTCCGAAAATCTCCGCTGCGAAACGACTGTTCTGCCAAGCTGCGACAATCTCCCGTCGTGTTTTCGAGTTGAAATGGCAGAGCACGAATCCGCTCGCGATGCGATTCTTCGTTCCAAGCCTCGGCAGTACTCACCGAACCGATGGATGTTTTTTTGGCGACCAGATAAATCACGACGGCAACGATCAGCAATAGAATCAACAGGAAAATTCCAGACATCCAATAGCTTATCGAACCCGGCAACCAATTGCGGGGCGTAAAATTCCAACCGCTGGTACTTCTGGCTTCGCGCACTTGCCGACGTGTGCTGGAGCCTTCGTAGTCACTGGTTTTCGGAGCGATATAAACGGGATTCCCTTCGCGATCCAGCCAAGGATAGTCGGTAGTTTGTCCCAACGCCGTCGAGCTATTGGAGACCAGCCACATGCACCCAACAGAGAACCACAAGACATGCGTGACGATTCGCTGAAATTGGCTCATCTTCCTGAGGCCTCCGCAAGTTGCATTGCCGCCGCACGGACTTTAAGCTCAACCTCCCAACCTTCCTGACGAATCCTCGAATCCATGTAGAACAAAAATCTGACAACAGTCCAGAATCCAGCCACTAACCACAGAGCCATCTGCCACAGTACCCCTGAGTGCATCCACTCTATCTCAAACGGAAAGCCGCACATCTCCGCAGAAAAACTGAGGCCGCCGTAGATGGCGAACAAAAGCGGAATCGAAAAAATTGCCCCCATCCATTGCAGATTCAGACCGTCTCCAAAAGCCCCTTGGTGCATGGAACGACTGCGTTTCGCGTAAGTGATCGAGGAAGTTGGTGTTGTCCGAAAGGGAGTCATCTCCAATACCAAAATTTCAGTCGCAAACGGTCGCCCGCAGCGAACTAACATGCTAACTATCAAGATCGCAATGGCAAAACCGATGAATGCTCCAGACGCTTCGATTTCCGACACCAAGGCCGCTCCAATCAGCAACAACCACGCTGGGAAGATCAGCCGTAGGATTCCATGCAAATAAGCGAGCCCACCTGCTCGCCCCAGTACACTGCGAACCACAACACGCCAATCGGGTCGGCCCACAAACGTCGCTTGGCCCAAATAGCTGGTCACAAACAAAGTCCCAATTTGGACTTGAGAGTACACCAGCAACATATTGAACAAACCATTTTGCCGGAAATCATAAGTGAACGATCGCGAGACGTAAAAATTGATGACCGCAAAGGGGAGGGCTCCCAACGCCAGAAAACCGATCAACGACCAGAAGTGACGACTGATCACATGCCACGCCAAGTCAAGCGTCTCTAACGTCGCCCGCTCTCGGATCGAAATGAAACTTTGGTCCAGTCTCATTTTTGCCTCCAGGGGTAGCCCAAGACGACAAAATAAAACATCAGGAAGCCCGACGAGAAAATCGCCACCATCCCCTTAACCTCCCAGACCAAAACCGATTCGGGAGCCGGAGAAATAAATCCCTCAATAAATGCCGCAATAAAAAAGAACAAAACGGCACACAACGCAATCGGAATGCAACGACGAGCGTTCGTCTGCAACGAATCGAGTCTGCGGACGTTGTCGGTGTGCAGCCAACTTATCCCAATCCGCAGCCCTGCACCGGCAGACAAAATAATCGCCGTCAATTCGAACGGCCCATGTGCGGTGACGAAGTTTCGAAAATTTTCCCCCGCGATACCGGCATCGGGATGGAACATGTGGCCAAACGCAGCCCCAAGTTGCAACGCGTTGTACGCAAGGTAAACGAGTCCGGGAAGAATCGGCAACATGCTAACGAACACCTTCAAACCGATCCCCGCGTTGTTGAAAACATAAAACCCCGCCATGAACATATTTTCGAACCAGCTACGACCCGAGAACGAGGCAAACGTCGTTTCCATTTGCTCAACCTGCTCGGCACCGACGATGTTGTTGGTAAACTCGGGCCAAGAATTCCGTTCGTAGGCGAGATAAGCGGCGATGGCAAAAAGTCCCCAGAAGATGATTCCAGCGACATGAACACAAGGGTCAGCGAAAATTCGACGTGGCGTTTCAACAAACGCAATTTTATAGAGAGCAGCCCAACTAAACCCTTGTCCGCGATAAAGTTGATTGTGGGCCCGCGCCACCAAAGAATGTAAATATTCGACCGTGGCCGGTGGCAACTGGTACGCAGATGCCAGCGCGAGGTCCGCACATGCATTGCGATAAAGGCTGGAAAACTCCATCACATACTGCAGGTTCTCGCGGTTTTTATTCTTGAGCACATCTCCACACATCGACTCAAGCTTTGCCCAATCGGCCTCACGCCGTTTGATGATTTCAGCAGCCTTCACAAAACACCTCCCGATGAAGGGATTTGCCCAACCATCATATTCGGAAGCGTGGAATGGAATGCCGGAGTCGCTGCCTCTTGATTGTTTTCAGTGAGATCGTGGAAGGTACGGTAGTACAGCGAACACAATAACAAGTCTGGATTGGTATCCGGCAACATACCGAAAATTTCGATCAATTGACTGGAAAGATGTTTGGCGATTTCATCGCTTCGGGCCGGCCCTAACTGCAACCGACGCTCAACATAAGACGCTAAAGTCCGAGCCAACTGCCGATCTACCACAAAGCTTGGAGGAATCAATTCAGCCAGTTGAAAAACTCGAGGGTCGTCGAAGCGAACCGGCTTGGATGCGTATTTACTTTCCTCTCGGACCACAATCGTTCCCGCCAATAAATCTCCCAAACGACGGTAATCGCGGGTACAACACATGGCGATCAAGCCAAACAAGGCAGTCGGAATGGGGAAATAAGACGTGTCGTCTGAAAATCCGACGCCAGATTCGATTGGCAACATGTAGATTGGTGCCGTGTCTATTGCTCGAAAGAAGTTGCGAATCAATGCTTGGCTTGCCGTGATCGAACTACCACTCGAGTCCAACACCCGCTGGCGACAGATCATTTTCCCCCACGTCCGGCCGTGATACAGGGTTTCCATGATTGCGCCATAGAACCAGTAGACCAAAAATGCCCCCACGAGGCCCAGAAAAAAATAGGCGCCTGCGATGAACTCACTGAGCGGTCCCGTGGCAAACAAAAACATGCCGCCAAAAATTAAAATTAATAAAAATAGAATCCAATACAGACACTGAACGATTACGAAATCCAACAAAAAGGAAAGTAAGCGTTGGGACGGTCCGGCGACTCGATAGTCGAACGAAATATTCTCCGGGGTCTCGACGGCCAAGGCATTGTCCACCGGCTTGCGAAGTGCCTGCAAATGCTCCGCGCTTTCGACAATAGGTTTGGCGGCGAAATCCGGGGAACGAGCAATCATCAGGGGCCGAGCGAGATCATTTAGAAATAGAGGTCAGGGGCGATTCAACCTATTGCAATTTTGACCAATCGCGACGCTGGCGCGAACTAGGGATATTGAGTTTTTCTCGGTATTTTGTGACCGTTCGGCGGGCAACCGTAAATCCCCGAGCTTTGAGCAGTTTGACCAATTCGTCATCGCTGAGAGGTTTCGTCTTGTCTTCGTTTCCAATCAGCCCCTGAAGCTCCTTGCGAATTTGGTTCCAGGTCACATCCTCACCGTCGTCATTGGTCGTTCCACTGACGAAGAAATCGCGAAGGGACAAGATTCCACGCGGGGTTTCGATGTATTTGTTGTTCACAGCGCGGCTAATCGTGGTGATATGCACACCAATCTTGTCGGCGATTTGCTGCATGAGCAAGGGTTCCAAGAAGTCGCTGTTGCGAGTGAGATACTTTTTTTGATAGTTCACAATTTCATGAGCTACCTTTAAGATCGTGTTGCGGCGTTGTTCGATTGCCTCAACAAGCCATTGAGCGGCCAAGATTTTGCGTTTGATGAACTCCCGTTCTTCTTTGGTTGCCTGCTTGTTGGCCAAGCGTTGCCGGTAATATTTGCTGATGTACAAATTTCGTCCAGGACCTTCTTCCATTTTGACATGGAAGTTGCCTTCGTCATCAACTTCAATCCACAGATCGGGCACAATGGTCTGGGCGTTGGATTCGCCGAATTTTCTGGCGGGGCGAGGGTCGAGTTTTCGAAGTTCACCCCATGCCTCCTGGATTTCATCCAGCGTGTATCCGGTGGCCTTTTGAATGTGAGGAATGCGGTTGTCGCGCAAGTCTTCGAGGTGATGCAGAATCAGCGTACGGACTTTGTCATAGTGCGGGATGTCAGCCGTAAGTTGCAGCATCAAGCATTCCTGCAAATCGCGCGCGGCGATTCCTGGTGGGTCAAGCCGCTGCTGGATTGTCGCGAGGGCTTCCTCCGCGAGGTCTAGCGCCGATTCTGGAGCATCGGCGGGCAACAAATCACGGAGGGGAGTTCGTAAGTAACCGCCGTCTTCTTCATGCAAGGCCGAGATAATTCGCTCGCACATCTGCCGCAGTTCGACGCTGATGTCCAGTTCACTCAATTGCGACCGCAAATGATCTTGCAGCGACTCCGCACGCTCGGCAACGTTGGCCATCAAGTCGCTGTGGCGGTCCATGCTGTCTTGAATGCGATTGGCGGACGGTCGAGTTTGGTCATCGAAGACTTGAGGGTTTTCTTGGTCCAAATTCAAAAGCCGCTCGAAGTCGTCGGCATGATGATGAGACTCATCGATTACAAGTTCCTTCTGCTCGACATCCTGAGAGGCTTTGTCGTTAGTGGGCGGTTCAGGCGTCTCACGCGGCAAGTTAGGATCGACTTCACGCAATTCGAGGACCGGATTTTCGATCAACTCTTGCTCAATGCGTTCTTGTAATTCGACCAGCGGCATTTGCAGAAGTTCCATTGACTGGATCATCCGCGGCGCCAAGGTTTGCATTTGTTTTTGCTGCAAATGCTGGCCGAAGGTCAATCTCATGTTAGTAACTTTACAAAATGTGCCGCAAAATTCCTACGCAACGATCCCAAGGGTCGCAGGCTCGCTGGATCCCCAACGAAATTTACTCGCCTCCCCAACCCGGGAAGTCGCCAGTCGTTCATTATACGTTATTCACGACCGTTCGGGCAATTACAGCGATGGCTCGCCAACTCGTGAGACGAATATGACAAGGCTTTTCGGCTGCGCCTTGTTAATACCGTTGCGTGACAGTTGCGGTCCATCAAAATTGGGGTACACGTCCTGCGGTGATTTACCCGCAGTATCGCAGAACAAATGCCAAGTCTGGTGCTTCATGGCGGTCGGGATCATAAATTCAACCGGTTCAGAACTGCTGTTGAACATCGCGAGAATGTCGTGTCCGCGTGTACCGTCTTCGTCGGCCTCTTCTAGAGCGGTGAGAAAACAGATCATCGGCAAATCGGATTGATGCCAGTTGACGGCCGTGCCCAAGTGTCCGTACCAACTCACATCCGGATGAATCGAACCGTTGGTGGTGGCCCCGGTTAAAAAATGTCGCCGTCGCAACGTGGGTTGATTCCGGCGAAACTGAATCAGGGCTTTAGTGAATCGAAACAGGTCACTATTTTTTTCAACCAGTTTCCAATCGAACCAAGAAACCTCATTGTCTTGGCAATAGGCATTGTTGTTGCCTTGTTGGGTACGGCGGACTTCGTCACCCGCGACGAGCATCGGCACACCCTGACTAATCATCAGGGTCGCGATAAAATTCTTGATCTGTTGCAGGCGGAGACGCTCAATTTTCGGATCGGCTGTTGGGCCTTCGTGACCATGATTCGTACTATGATTGTTGTTGTCCCCATCGCGGTTTTCTTCTCCGTTGGCCGCATTGTGCTTTTGGGAATAGCTGGTGAGATCGTTGAGCGTGAAGCCGTCGTGAGAAGTAACAAAATTGATGCTGGCCCAAGGAGATCGCCCTCCCGCCTGGTACAAGTCGGCTGATCCGGCGAGCCGAGTCGCAAACGCTCCGCGCATCCCGGCATCGCCACGCCAAAACCGCCGGACATCATCCCGGTAATGCCCATTCCATTCAGCCCAGCGTTGGCAACCAAACGAACCAACTTGATAGGCGCCGGCCGCGTCCCAAGCCTCCGCCACGATCTTTGTGTCCGCGAGCATGGGGTCTTCGGCAATCAGTTCGACAATCGGCGGATTGGGAACCAGATTGCCGTTGCGGTCGCGACTCAAAATCGACGCTAAGTCAAAGCGAAAACCGTCGATGTGATAATTGTGAACCCAATGCCTCAAGCAGTGGAAAATCATTTCTCGAATGACCGGATGATTGCCGTTGACGGTGTTGCCGCAACCCGAATAGTTTCGATAAAACTGAGCGTCTTTTTCGAGCATGTAATAGACGCTGTTTTCTAGGCCTTTGAAGCTTAGTGTTGGGCCCTTCTCGTTTCCTTCGCAAGTGTGATTGAAAACCACATCTAAGATGACTTCGATTCCTGCCGCATGAAGTTCTTTGACCATCGTCTTGAACTCGTTGACGACGGCCCCCGGTGTTTGATCGCTCGCGTAGCCCGAATGAGGGGCAAAAAACGCCAACGGATCGTAACCCCAATAGTTCTTGATTCCCCCGTCCGAGCCGTCGAAGTTGTTTTTGGGAAATTCATGAACCGGCATCAATTCGACAGTCGTCACACCTAACGACTTGAGGTAGGGAATTTTCTCGATGACGCCCAGATAGGTCCCCGGATTTTTAGCGCCACTGCTGGAGTGTTGCGTGAAACCTCGCACATGCATTTCGTAAATCACCGAGTCCGCTAGGTCTCGACGCAAATGTCGATCTCCCTCCCAGTCGAAGAAGTCATTGACCACAACGCATTTAGGAGGAACAATCACGCCGGATTTGTTTTTGGCAAAACGTCCAGCCAGGGCCTTGGCGTATGGATCCACCAATCGAGCTTCGCGATTGAATCGCATTCCTCGGAGCGGGTCGTGAGGCCCTGACGCTTGGAAGTGATACAGTTGCCCCGCTTTCAAGCCCGGCACGAAGATACTCCAAACGTCTCCCCAACGGTCTAAATCTGAATCAAAGCGAATGACTTCTGCGGGCTCTAAGTCATTGATGTCGTTGTACAACAGCAGACGAACCTCGAACGCACTCCGACTGAAGACGACAAACTGGACGCCTTGGTCTGACAAAATCGCACCATAAGGGAGCTGGTGCGAAAACTGAAGGTTTGGATGGGTCGCTCGCATATCCTTTAACATTGTTCGAATCTCAACGTTTTGGCAACCGGTGATCAAAAAGGTCCACAGACAAACCAACGTGAACTGGCCGTTTTCACAGGACCCCTAAGGGCCCAATCCCCGTCGCTTTAGAAATCAAGCTGGGCATTGGACCTCTGCTTTGAGTTTCGGACGGAAACTGGATGACTACTCGCGAATCCTTAAACTTTGCGGGTTTTTTCAATTGCAACGCTCGGAAAGTGCGGAATGTTTTTCGGCTTCTGGCAGAAAAGGCCGCAGGTCGTTACTCTATGTTGATTAGGTTGTTCAGGAATTGTCAGCTTTTTTGCACTGGCCGAGAGGTCGTTGCGTGGTGCGAATTTGCCAGACAAAAAAAGAATTTGTGTTGCGGTTTGATATTTCAAGGTGTTTTTAAACGATGACGTCGGGACTTTCTTACAAAGATTCAGGGATCGATCTTGACGTGTACAACGAGGCGATGGGTCGGCTACCGCGACTGATGCATCGCACTTACTCCCCGCGCGTCATCCCACTCGATGGCGGATTCGCCGGCTTGTTCAAACTTGATTTTGACAACCCGCTATTTCGCAGGAACTATGCCGATCCTGTGCTGGTATCCTGCACCGATGGAGTCGGAACCAAACTAAAGGTCGCGATTCAAGCGGATCGCCATCATACGGTCGGAATCGATTTGGTCGCGATGTGTGTCAACGATGCGATCTGTTGCGGTGCCGAGCCCTTGTTTTTTCTCGACTACGTGGCGATGAGCCATGACGATCCCGAACGCTTGGAACAAATCGTGCGCGGGATCAGCGACGGCTGCGTCGAGGCAGGATGCGGACTCATGGGTGGCGAAACAGCGATCATGCCTGACGTGTATGCACGAGGCGACTATGATCTAGCGGGATTTTGTGTCGGCGTGGTCGAGCAAAAAGAATTGATTACCGGTCAGGCGATCACCGATGGCGACTTGGTGTTGGGGATCGGCTCAAGCGGTATTCACAGCAATGGCTTTAGTCTGGTTCGCAAGATTGTGTTTGATCGTCATGGCCTCGACGTGAATGCCCATATCAACACCCTCGGCGAAACCGTCGCTGACGCCCTGTTACGGCCCACCCTGATCTATGCCGCTTTGACTCGCAAGATTCTCCGCCACTACAAAATCAAATCGGTTGTCCACGGGATCGCTCACATCACTGGCGGCGGGATTGAGGAAAACATCGAACGAATTGTTCCTGATGGTATTCAAGTGGAGATTGACTGCCAAAGCTGGACGAAACCGCCGGTGTTTCCTTGGTTGCAGCAAATGGGTAATGTCGAAACCGGAGAGATGTACCGTGTCTTCAACATGGGAATCGGCTTGGCTCTGATGGTTAGCCCCTATTACGCTGACAACATTCGACGCATGGTCGAGCAAGCCGGATTTTCTTGCTGGGTCATCGGCAAGGTCTGCAATGGCTCTCAAAAAGTCGTCATGCGCGATCAATAGAATGCGTCATTCAGCCCGAAAAGGACCAGCATGGACACTTCTTGGGATGTAGTGATCGTTGGCGGAGGGGCCGCAGGATTGATGGCGGCCGCCGCGGCAGCCGAACGGGGACGTCGAACGCTGGTTCTGGAAAAGAACAAGAAGCTGGGCGTCAAGATTTTGATGTCCGGCGGAACCCGCTGTAATCTCACGCATCACGCGACCCCTCGTCAAATGGCCGACGAGTTTCGAGAGGCTGCTCGGTTTTTATACAAGTCCATTGGGCAGTTTCCGCCGCAAGCGGTGATCGATACGATCGAGGCTGAAGGCGTGTTCACGAAGGTTGAAGAGAATGGCAAAGTCTTTCCGATAAGCGACCGGGCGATCGATATTCGCGACGCATTGGTGCGGCGGACTGAACGAGTTGGAGCGGTCTTGCTCAGCGGAGTTGCAGTTCAGAACATTACGCATGACCCTGCTTTGGGATTCCGTTGTGCAACAAGTAACGGCGAGTATTCTGGAACTTCGTTAATCCTCTGTACAGGCGGGAAATCCTATCCAGGCTGCGGCACAACAGGAGACGGTTACGCTTGGGCCGAAGCTTTTGGCCATACCATCACTCCCTTGCATCCGGCTTTGACACCTTTGCTCAGCAGCGATAATTGGGTTCATGATTTATCCGGGATTACCTTGCCGCGAGTCCGCGTGGAGGCTTGGGGGGAGTCGTCATCACGGGCCGAGGCATCTCGTTGTGGGCCGCTTTTGTTCACGCATACAGGGCTCTCCGGCCCAGAGCCAATGAATCTGAGTCGTTTTTACACGAATCCGAATTCGTCCGAAATTAAAATCATGCGAGTCGATTTTCTTCCTGACATTTCTGTTGAAGAATGGAATTCCTCTGTCAGAAACAACCAGAAGAATCGCAGTCGGTCATCGATCGCCGCTCGGCTTGAGGGCGAACTTCCTCAACGACTCATCGATTGTTTGTTGTCCTTGGCAGAGGTGCCTCGTGATCGACGGTTGGCCGAACTGTCAGGGGCCGAACTAAAACGCTTGACGCATGTCCTCAAAAGTTGCCCGGTTCATATTTCGGGGACCAAAGGATACGACAAAGCCGAAGTGACTGCCGGCGGAATAGCCTTGGCCGAGGTCAATCCCAGCACGATGGAAAGTCGGTGTTTTCCCGGCCTGTTCTTGGCCGGAGAAATTCTGAACGTCGACGGCCCGATTGGTGGCTTCAACTTCCAAGCCGCCTTCAGCACCGGAACCCTCGCCGGCAAAAACGCTTAAAACAGCAAAAAGAAATTAGGAGCCTATCCCAAAAGGGGTCAGACCCTCTCCGGCGATGAAACAAAAAACGTAAATTCTGGCCTAGCTTCCAATGGGTCTGACCCCTTTTGGGATAGGCTCTAAGTTACCGTTCACGGTTTGAACGGCCACGTAGCTGTTCACGCTGTGAAAAAGTGAGCGAATTCAAAATGTGGGCGGCACATTTTTGTGCATTTTCGGGCCTTACGTTTGTTACAAGCTGATCAATCGGAAATAATTGACGTGGCTTTTTTGGCAACTGCTTGGGAGGGCCAGGGGGTTGGGAGGGTTGATAAGCGTCATAAAAGCAGGTTTTTCTGGGGGGAAACGTCGATTTGGCCTTGAAAAGTTGGCGGTTTTTTTGTGTTTTAACTATACTTAAAATAAAGCGTTTGTCGGGAACCCCCAAATGCCGAAGATATGACGAATGAACTTCCGGTAGCGGTGCGCGTTGGCAAACCGTCCTGGTGGCGATATGCGAAAGTGGAGCAACATGAAAACGTCTCAAATGTGGTTGATGCTGGCAACAGTGGCAATGATTGGTGCCTGGGTAGCGGAGGCTCGCGCTCAGTTTGAGGACCAACCGAAACCGCTAGCGCCGGGAATTTTGACGGTCATCCCTCCCAAAATTTTACCTGCGGACACCTTCACGCCACTGCTTCCGATCCCCGGCTTGAAGATCAGTCGCTACGAATCGCATTACACGCCGAGTTCTGAGACGCTGTATGGTCAAGCAAGCCAAGTCGTCTTCTTTCGCGATGTTTGGGGATACGAGTTCGCGACCACAGGTCTACGTCAAGTTGAATTTGCTTTTAAACGCCCCGACGGTTCTGAGGTCAACAAGCACTTCTATTACATGGTCTATCGCATCCGAAATTTCGGCAACTCGTTGACCTACGATATCGTCAAGGAACAACTTGAGAAAGAGTTCGTCAAATACGATTTGCAAAAAGACAAAATCGAAGATGGTCGTCCTGCAATCGGCCCCGAAAAATTCCGTCCCCAATTCTCATTGGAGGGATGGGTGCATCAAACCGGCAGTGATGACATGGAGCGGGTATCTTATTTGGACGCCTATCTCCCTCAAGTTGCCCGAGCCATTCAACGGCGCGAAGACATCCAACTTAAACTTCACGATCAAGTCGAAATTCAATCTGTAGAAATTCCGCTGTCAACCGAAGAATCTGACGCCGGAGTGTGGGGAGTCGCGATTTGGGAAAATGTCCACCCCCGCTTAAATTTCATTTCCGTATACGCCTCTGGCTTGACGAACGCTTATCGTATCGATGTCGATTCTGAAGCCAACCAATCATTGCGGCGGAAAGTCCTCAAGCTCAACTTTTGGCGAAGCGGCGATGCCTTTCGAATGCCGGAAGACAAAGTCGTCTACGGCATTCCTTACACGGACCAACCGACCGAACAAATCGAAATCTGCCGCCGTTATCAGCTACCCGGTCCACAACTCCATGTCATGATCACCAACCCAACGGTCGATGGAGAGTTCAAATTGGTTGAAATCGACACCGAAGTCGACATGGAAACCCTTCACAGCCCCGTGCTTGACGAGCTGGCCGACGGAAAATTGCCGGAATCGGTTGTCGAGGCCCTTAGAAATCTGAGCTTTGAGGTTGACGAAGACGCCCAGGTTTCGGTGCAAGTTCCAGGGAAACTATGGTCATTTGACATCGAATTCGCAGGTGGCCGCCGCACGATGAATATCCACTTTGTCCCCCAATACTGGGAAAAAGAGGGTAAAGGCGTCCGTTTTTTGAGAAGCCTTGATCACTTCTGGATTCATCGGTAAAATACTCGTTCTAAAGTTGAAGAGGCCTAGCGTCGCTTCGCCCGGCAACGGCGGTGCCGCGAGCATTCGGGCGTTCTTACTTTCAATAGTTACACAAATCACTTCGGAGAGCTTGCGCTCATGGCACATAAAAAAGGTCAAGGTTCCAGCCGCAATGGTCGCGATTCAAACGGCCAAAGGCGAGGAATTAAGAAATTCGGTGGCGAACGAGTCATCCCCGGCAACATTATCGCTCGGCAACGCGGCACGAAATGGCGTGCTGGCCAAAATGTAGGGCAAGGTCGTGACTACACGCTGTTTGCGCTGGTCGAAGGAACCGTGATGTTCGACCAGGAAGGACGCCGGATCAACGTCGTTGCCGCTGCGAACTAAATCGTCAGGCTCTGCCGGTTTGGTGAAGGCTGTTTTGGACAATATCTGCTAGATAATTAGCTGGTAGGACTGACGGCCCCACGTGTCAGACAATGACCTGATCCAAATGTTAATCCAATTTTTATTGAAGGATGCCTGAGAATTGGGCATCCTTTTTTTGTGTTGTAAGCAAGTTAAAATTTATCAGAGTCGGGCATGTTTGTTGACCGTGTTGAAATTGAAATCCAAGCGGGAAATGGCGGCGACGGCTGCATGAGTTTCCGTCGTGAAAAATATGTTCCCAAAGGTGGCCCCGATGGAGGCGATGGCGGCGACGGAGGAAGCATCATTTTTGAAGCTCAAGACGGCGTGAACAGTCTTGTCGCCTTAGCTCACAAAAAACAATGGCGAGCCCAACACGGAGCGCACGGCATGGGTGCCAACAAACAAGGTCGCTCGGCAAAAGACATCGTCATACCGGTCCCGCCAGGAACCCTCATCATCGATGCGGCAAATCAATTGGTCCTCAAAGATTTGAAAACTCCCGGTGATAAAGTCGTTGCAGCTCAGGGCGGACACGGCGGCAAGGGAAATCCGCACTTCAAATCCTCGACTAACCAAGCTCCCCGACAGACCACACCCGGACAACTGGGAGAAAAAAAGAGACTCATCCTCGAACTCAAGGTCATTGCAGACGTGGGACTTATCGGCAAACCCAACGCCGGCAAAAGCACGCTACTTAGTCGCCTTTCGCGAGCAAAACCCGAAATCGCCGACTACCCTTTCACGACCAAGTTTCCCAATTTGGGGATCGTCTATGTCGATCCCGATCGCAGCTTTGTGCTCGCCGATATCCCCGGCCTAATCGAAGGGGCGCATCGGGGGGTTGGACTGGGACATGACTTTCTCAAACATATCGAGCGCTCTGGGATTCTTGTCCACTTGGTAGAACCCGATCCCACGGACGGCAGTGAGCCGCTCGAAAACTATCGCAGCATTCGTTACGAACTAGAACAGTACCGGAGCGAATTGGGCCAACGGACGGAAATCCTGGTCGTGACAAAATGCGAACTCGCCGGTGCCGAAGAATTGCGAGATCAACTCCAACAAGAAACCAACAAGGAAGTGTTGTTGATTTCCGCAGCCACTGGACAAGGATTGCGAGAATTGACGGATCGAATTTGGTTCGCCTTGCAAGAGGCAGCGAAAAGTCCCTCCAGCCCATAGTCTCGTGGAATCGTAATGGCTACGCACGTCTTAGTCGATATCGGCAACCAACGAAAAAAATGGACTTGGTTTTCCCCAGGCCACGATGATCCGCTCCAACTAATTCCGCAACCTGCCCTTATCGAACCAGAGGAACTTCAAGATTTTCCAGATCATCCACTGAACTGGATCGTGTGCAGCGTCAATCGAACTCGCTGTCATCGCTGGCAATCTTGGGTAAACGGTCAACGTCCGCAGGATCGCTGGCGATTGGTTGATTACCGTGATATTCCACTTACCCTACGAGTCGAGTCGCCTGATCGGGTGGGAACCGACCGTTTGCTGGCTTGTTTTGCTGCAAGACAGAGATGCGGCCCCGGCGAGCCTTTGGTGGTCATCGATTCAGGAACCGCCGTGACGATCGATGTTCTGTCCGTCAAAGATGAGTTCCTCGGCGGTGTCATATTTCCAGGAATCGCGACATCGCTCAAGTCCCTCCAACAAAACACCGACGCCCTGCCTGCACTTAACTTTGATCATTTTCCAGCATTTGTAATCGGCGATTCGACGGCGTGTGCGATTCATGCAGGTGTCTATCAAGCTCAGGTTGGTGGCATTCGCTACATTGTTGATCAAATCCAGGCGACGATGGGTCCGCACCGGGTACTTGTCTCTGGTGGTGGGATGGCAGAGTTGTTGCAGCAGCTTCCTTCAAACTGGGAACCGACCGACGACTTGGTGTTGCAGGGTCTTGCTCATTTGTCTCGTTCACTGGCGGATCATGGCGAATGACACTTTTTTTTGTCGTTTAACGCCGCAAGGCCGAGGGGCGATTGCCACGACAATGGTTTGGGGACCGCAGGCTTTGACGGCCGTTGAAACATTCTTTCGCAGGGCGCGCAAGGGGGGCAACTCGGGGACACCCGGATCAGTCGTCTACGGCTTCTGGAAATCGAGTAATGTAGATGTCGCTGAAGATGTGGTCCTCAGTATTGATGCCCACGGGCGATATTCGATTCATTCGCATGGAGGACTCATCAGTCAAAGTTTGATTGCAGGTGATTTGCAACAGCATGGACTGCGAGAAGTTTCTCAGGCTGAATTTGAACTCATCGACAGCGGTAATTTTTGGCTCGCTCAAATTCGCTTGGCCCTTCAACAAGCAACCACCATATTCGCCGCGCAGTCTTTACTAGACCAACTTCAAGTCTGGCCTGATTGGCTGCGTGAAGTACGTCAACGGCTGGAAAAAAAAGAGCGTGACGCGGCGCTCGCTCAAATCCAATCGGCAATTCAAAGATCAGCCGTGGCGATTCATTTGACAACCCCTTGGCGAGTCGTCTTGTGCGGCCAGCCGAATGTTGGCAAAAGTAGTTTAATCAATGCTTTATTAGGCTACGAACGAGTTATCGTTTCCGAACTAGCAGGGACTACCCGCGACATTGTTCGCCAGTCGGCGGCGATAGGTGGCTGGCCGATAATCTTGACCGACACGGCAGGTTTGCGTGAATCGAACGATGAGATCGAGAAAATCGGAGTCGAATTGGCGAACCAAGAAGCGGCCGTCGCAGACCTGTTGATCGGTGTTTTTGATGCGAGCCTCCCTTGGTCCGAATCGGATCAGCAATTCCTCGGTCGTCTTTCACCGCATCTAGTCGTGTTCAACAAGGCAGATATTCTTGTCAGCGATCCGCAACGTCCAGCAGGGTTGCTCGTTTCGGCTAAGGATCAAAGCGGACTCGACGAGCTACTAACCAAGATTCTACAAGTTTTAATCCCCGATGCATTTGCTCCGAATCTACCGGCTGCTGTTACTTCCGTCATGCTTGATCGTTTACACCAACTAAATGCGGATATCTCAGCAGATGATTTTAACTGCGAAGAGCCTTGCTTGACGGGCCTTTTCGACACTTTCAGCATTTCCTAGGGCGGCGCTGCGTTGCCTCACCCATTGATCAATCACTCGCACCGTCAGGAACACAATGATAAAATACTTGAGGCGTTTAATTTCGGTCTCTCTCTTCCTCTTCTAGCGTCAAGGTGATGATATGGCTACTGCTCCAGTGGTTGTCAAAGTTGATCTGCCCGAAACGCCTTACGAGATCGTGATCCAACCGGGTTTGCTCGATCAATTCTCCCTTCCCGAAGGTTTCGCAATCCGCTACCCGCGTGCGGTCTTCATCACTGACGATCATGTCGGCAAATTGTGGCTGGCCAAACTAAAAAGGCGACTCAAAAAGACTATCGCCCAAGTCGACTCCATCGTTGTGCCGCACGGTGAACGGGCTAAATCGGTAGAGGTAGCGAACTCGATTTGGCAGCGACTTCTGACTTTTAACGCTGATCGTCACACGTTGATCATTGCACTCGGTGGTGGCGTCATCGGAGATTTAGCTGGGTTTGTTGCCGCGACTTACATGCGCGGTTTGGATTTTGTCCAAGTCCCCACCACGCTATTAGCTCAAGTCGATAGCAGCGTTGGCGGAAAGGTCGGGGTGAATCTTCCCCAAGGCAAAAATCTTGTCGGAGCATTCTGGCAACCAAAATCGGTCTTAATCGACCCGGCGGTGTTGAGCACCCTCAGCGATCGTGAGTACCGCGCGGGGCTCGCCGAAGTCATAAAATACGGCGTGATTTTAGACGAAAACTTTTTCACAGAACTTGAAAAAAATGTGATCGGATTAGTCGCTCGAAACGTTGATGTCATGCAACATGTCGTGGCCCGATGTTGCGAAATCAAGGGGACAATTGTAGTGGCCGACGAGCGTGAAACATCGGGCCGGCGAGCTTTGTTGAACTTTGGTCACACGTTTGGTCACGCCTTGGAACAGGTCACTGGCTACAGCAAAATTTTGCACGGAGAGGCGGTCGCCATCGGAATGTGTAGCGCGATGAGACTTGCCGTGAATCTCAAAATGATCGACGACGACTTAAAAGCCCGCGTTGAAGACCTCCTTGTGATTCTTGGACTCCCCACGAAATTTCCAAAAATCCCGGCAGATCAAATTTTGGCGGCGATGCAAAACGACAAGAAAAAAGGGGCTGCCGGAGTGCAATTGGTTCTGCCCTCCAAACTGGGTTCTGGTAAACTAGTGCCTTGGCCCGGTGACGATGCCGTAAAAAATGTTTTGTAATCCAACCCCGTCCCCGATCTTTGGGATGAAAGCCTGCCGTGAACGATAGTCTGACCAACGATTCTCCGACGAACCCACCTGAGCCCAGTGATTCGCAACTGGCTTCGCTACGACTTTCGCAGGTCAGTGGGATTGGTCCCCGACTCTATCGAGATCTGATTGAGCACTTCGGTACCGCAGAGCGAGTCTTAGCTGCGCCACCCAACCAACTGCAGGAAGTCCCCGGCGTGGGACCAAAACTTGCGCGGGCCATCGTGATGGCCGACAGCGAAGTCAAAATCGAAGAACTTCTTAAGCTCTGCCGCGATGAAAACATCGAATTGCTCTTTTGCGACGACCCCACCTATCCTCGCTTGTTGACCGAGATTCATGATCCTCCGGTTGTGTTGTTTATTAAGGGCTCACTCCTGCCTGCCGATCAATTGAGTATCGCGATTGTCGGTTCGCGACATGCGACGCAATATGGTTTGAAAGTCGCCGAGCAACTTGCACATGGACTCAGCATGGTTGGACTGACGATTGTCTCGGGACTGGCTCGCGGGATCGATCAAGCCGCTCATCGTGCGGCCATCACGGCGGGCGGGCGAACACTGGCCGTTCTAGGTAGCGGGGTGCTGGACGTTTATCCGCCCGAGAATCTAAACCTTTCTCGTCAGGTAGCTGAATCAGGTGCCCTGATTTCGGAGTTCCATCCTTTGGCTCCGCCGCGCGGCAGTTACTTTCCGCAAAGAAATCGCATCGTGTCAGGTTTGTCTCTGGGGACGATCGTTGTCGAAGCCGCTGATCGGAGCGGGGCACTGATCTCCGCCCGCTTGGCAATGGAACAGGGCCGCGAGGTATTCGCTGTGCCGGGCCGAATCGATTGCCGCATGTCACATGGGACCAACCGCTTGATTCGCGACGGTGCCAAACTGATTCAAAGCGTTGACGATGTTTTGGAAGAACTGGGGCCTTTGGTGGCACCTGTACAAAAGAACCAAGAGACCCGAGTCCATCACCCCGCAGAACTGAAACTTAACGAGCGCGAAACGGCCGTTTTGCAGGCGATCAGCGTCGAACCAACCTCGATCGATGAGATCGTTGCGAAGACTCAAATTCAAGTCCATCATGTTTTGGCAACCTTGAGCGCCTTAGAAATTCGCCGCTTAATTCGGCGACTCAGCGGATCAAGCGTCGTGCGCGTGTAAGTGTTCGCGAGAGGGAGCAATCAGGATCAAACATGGTTTCCAAACGAGCCGCCGCCATCGTCGGCCCCACTCCTGAAACACTGTACTGGGCCATCGAACATCCTTGCCCCTGGCGGAAGCCGCTCGATAAATCCCTCGCCATGGGTGCCTTTCGCGATCTCCGAGCGCTGCGCGAACTATCGTTGGCAATAGCTGAGAATCGCATCGAATCGGGAATCGCCTTGCATCCGCGAACTCGGCAAAATGATGGCTCGGCTGTGCTGGGTTTTTTCGTTGCCGAAGTCGAGCAAACGTACGACGGGCGGGACTACATCGAACATTCATGCGGCTCATGCCCTGCGAACTCAGCAAAAGCCAATGGTGGTTGGGCAGGCTGTTACGGTTGGCTTCCGTTGTGGAGGAGTGATGCCGCAGATGACTTCACTGAGTCCGAATTTTACAAACCCCATCTGCTACACCATTTGGTTGATCAAGCGATCTTTCAAACAGTAAGCCAAACTGAATTTAGCCGTATTTTTATGCCGACAAAACTCGGCTGGTACGGCATGTGGATGAAGACCCCTTGGAATTCGGAGCAAATAACGCTGGGCTTAAAAATTCTCCGCGAGGTCTTGCAGGAACCAAGAACCACATCACCTGAATTCCAAACGCCATCTCCACTCAATGGTGAACGCACCATCGAAAAAAATTTATTGGCCTTGATTGATGCGTTGACGTTGGCTGCCGATGCGAATCTGCCAATCCATTTCGAATTGTGTCCGGCAGGATTTTCCGATGGGGCCACTTGGAGCCTTCCTTCCCACTGCGGTCGCTGTCGGGCTCAGAGGACCGAAAAAATTTGCCCAACCTGTGGAATACATGGGGACCTGCAACCAGCTCGGCGTCGCCGGGTCTTGGGGTTAAGACCCTATATGCGGCTCGCTGAGATTATCGGCGCAGAGGCAACTGAAGAACTGGCTGCTCGGTATCGAAATCGAGCGGAAAACATGAAGGACGGCTTGTAACAGTTCACTATTTTTTAAGCAAAAAAATCCTAAATCAGCTTGAATCAGGCGGGAATCAGCTCGAATCAGGCGGGCGAGACGCCCGAGATCCCGGGAACGCGGGCGTCTCGCCCGCTAATTGCTCCTGATTTGCTTCTGCCATTCAAATTCGTGGTCGGTTTCTACAGTTTGATAAGTCTCCTGCCTGCCCTACGTCTCACGACACCACTAACGGTTACTCGTTTTCCTTGTCGGGGATTCGCTCTTTGATTTCCTTGATCGACTCTTCAACTTTTTCGCGAATCTCGTCCTTGATGGCTTTTGCATCTTTGGTTTTGTCCTCCAAGCCCTTGAGTGACTCTTCGACCTTTTCTCGGATTTCGTCACCAATTTTTTCTATTTCGGCTTTGTTGAAGCGCTCAGAGTTATCGGGGATATCCATTTTCTTGAGTTGTCGCTCAACGGAGTTGGCAACTCGTTGTTGCTGCTCTTCATCAAGGTCCGACCAGGGCTTGCCAAACGCAACGTCTGCCCACAGCTCTTTGAGCGAGTCGGCGTCCTCGGAAACTCCTTCTGCTGACAGATGAGCTGAGGTCAAGGGAAACCGCGTGGAGACATACAAGCGAGCCGTGACTTCGCGGTCGCCGACTTGGGATTTCGCGGCGACCCAATTGGCGCGCCCTTTTTCGTCGATCCCTAAGGAGAAATCACTGAACTCCGAGTCGCCGAGTTTAAAAGAGCCTTCCGATTCAACCGCCGTCAATGTTTTTCCGACTTTCGCCCTTAAATTGACTTCGCTGGCATGGATTCCAGCCTGCCGAACACGAATAAACTTATCTGGTGAAAAACTACTGAACTGAACTTCAGTTGGTTCGCGACGTCCGTTCGATGAGAACTTGATTTGCTCGCCAAAAACCGAGCCGCGGTAAATAAATTCACGACTGGAGTCGAGCTCGTAGTCGATTTCAAATGGTATTTCAGAGATCACATAATCATTGCTGCCCGGTTTCAAAGAACCCGACATATTTCTCCCTCGTTGGGTAGGGCCGCGAACTCCGCCAGGGACCGTGGCCACATCAATGTTGTCAGTTTTAATTCGGAGGTCGCCGATGTCAGCAATATCTCCGCCGATAATGTTGAGCCCTTGGTAGCTGATTTCGTCAATATGGTACTCAAACTCAGTTTGTGGATCGATCAGTTTTAAATCGGTAATCACGACTTTGTCGACCCGAAATTCATCTGACGAACCAAACGATACATTTGAGATTTCTCGGTGGAAACCTTCCAAGAAGGACCCCAACCCCTCGATCAAATTTGATCCTCCGGTGTCATTGGAGGAGAAAGGCATGTACAGCTCTCCTGAGCTCATACTGATCTCTTCCACGACGAACCCGGAACTGAACATTCCGCCCCCCCGATATTTGAGCTTCAGGTCTTTAAATTTGTTGTTGTATTTCTTTTTTACGACGACCGGAGTTCCGTTGACATCTGTGGCCATGGAAATATCGACTGGAACTTCGACAGAATCAACCTCGACTCCGCTGGTGATGTTGCCGCGGAGACCCTCGATCTTGGCCCCGGATTTTTCGAACTGTCGAGCGGCCATATTCAGTGGCCACGCGGTGTAGAACATGGCGTAATATCCAAATCCGCATAAGCCGACCATCAGCGCCAACATGCCGCCGCAACCGATCACAAAACAACCACACGCCTTCCCTGCTCCACCTCCCGAGCCACTGGTGGAGAGTTGATCGGGCTTGCCGGGAAACGGCTTATTAGGACCAACCGGGGGAAACGGAGAGTTCTGGCTCATATTCGTAAAAGCTCCAAAATTGCTTAGGGCGTCGTTTTTTTAGGTGTTTCAGTGATTCGTTCAATACGGAGGAATCTTTGATCGCGTCTGAAAATCTCTCAATAAGTTTACCAAATTCGCGTTGTTTCCGGGTGTGAAAAAAGTTCTCGTCACTTCAAGACGGCTGTTTGTGAAAGTCCACCATATTGTCAAACCGCTTTCACAACTGCATATTGAGGCACTTGGAGCCTATCCCAAAAGGGGTCAGACCCTCTCCGGCTAGGCAGCAAAACAACGTTAAATTTCGCTTAGCCTCCAAAGGGTCTGACCCGAATGGCACTGTCGGGTTTTAAGTTGTCTTATGTACACGTTTTTCGCAATTCATTGCGCAATACCTGCCTGTGTTTCTGCATAAGTTTATAGCCGTGTCGCCTTCGTTTCAATACACGTGGCTCTAGCCTGCCTGGGCGATTGGCGACCTCGCAGGCCGCGATCTGTTTGAGCATCAGCCTCAAGTAGCCATCGAGTCGCGCAGGATCAATGATCGCGAGAGACAATTGCATCCACGATGCCAGCACGTATTGGCAGGTGCTGGTAAAACTTATTTGGCGCGGCTGTTTGTGGTGGAGCAGAGCAGCTCCAGCAGCAGTTGTGCGAATGAGGTTGTAGCCGAGAATCGTCGTCCAGACTTCTCGATAGATCATTTCAGGTTTTTTGCAGCGAACATGAGCCAGATTCAGATTGGACTTGATGCTACGGATGTCCAATTCCGAATTCCAGCGAAATCCATACAATTCGGCAATGTCTTCGACGGTATGCTGCTCGGGATTCGTCAGTGTTGTGATGATTTCGATGGTTTGTGTACGACGACCAGGCTCGACAATCTGAAAACGCAACTCGCGCAAAGTCAGTGTTTCCGGAATCATTGCATACGTTGCCTCGTCCATCCAACTGGGCTTTTCTGGTCGAGTCCACACGATGAGGTGGTCGTTCTTGCCGAGTCTCTTGCCACGTCGGAAATCGGTCTTATGACGCCGGTGATGCTTGCGGGCACAGGTCTGGATTCCTTGACAATGCAGCAACGCGATCATCATAAACGAACAATAGTACCGGTCCATCACGGCAATATCTCCTTCTGCAAACGAATCAAGAATCTTCCTCAGTAAGGCAGATTCGCCTGTTTCTTTGCCTTGGTACGGCCCGAATTCCATGTCCATTACTGTGGCAGTTGCCAATGAGATAATGGCTACGGCGCGAGCAATGGGCAAACCGACTCCGGGTGTTTGTGATTTTGGATGGGGGTACATGGCTTGGTTCTCCGGTGTATCAGGCATCGTGAAGGTAAAGCCATCGACGAGTTTGGCGTGATGGACTCCTTTCCACAGCCAAGACGGCTCAGCCGCTTGTTCCAGCTCTTCGGCTATTTCGCCGCTGAGGTCACGTAATGCCGCGCCTGATAGTTTAGCGCGAGCTTTGCAGTAATCGCCGGTGTCTTCCGTCGGTACGTCTAGCCCTTGTAGCTCACAGTAGCTGACGACGCGTGCCACCGCTGATTGGCACGAAGCCTCCTTGCCATCTCTTAGGACTTGCGAGAGAAAGGCCCAAACCACAATGGCTGTCGAGTAAATGCCATGCAGGCCAAACAACGCTCTGTGTTTTCGGAAGACTCGTTCGATACGCTCAGCCGAGAGAATCTCGGCAAAGGGTAGGCCCTTACCCGATAGAAATACATCCACAACTTTTTGATAATTGCGACTGTCCTGAGGCGGAAATTTTGGTATATCTCCAGACATGAAAAACCCTCCTTGGCTTTTTCACTAGCCAGTGAACCAAGGAGGGCTTCATTTTAATACCAAGGTCGGCTCAATTTCGCAAGATCGCCTTGGCCGGAGCAGATTTTAAAAAATTGTCCGCTTCAGTCCTAGATCAATCTGCGCGCATTCATCAACCCGACAGTGCCATTCGGGTCTGACCCCTTTTGGGATAGGCACTTGGTTTCAAAAAAATCGCGATTGTCACACTCGGAGTTCAGAATTTTCATGGAAGTCATTAGCCTCCAATCTGGGAGTAGCGGAAACTGCTTCTGCGTGCGGTCTGGACCGGTCCAACTCCTCATCGATGCGGGAATCAGTGGCAATTCTGCCGAAAATCGCCTCGCCGAACGTGGGTTCGAAATTCGCAAAACGACGGCCCTGCTGATCACCCATGACCATCGCGATCACGCTCAAAATATGGGGGTGTATCATCGCAAGTATCGCCTGCCGATTTTTGTGACTGGAAAAACTTTTGAGGCCGCGAGGCGAAGTTGCAATTTGGGTCGAATTGAGAAAGTCAATTGGTTTGTCGCCGGTGAGACGTTGCAGTTCCGGCATGTCCAAGTCCACTCGATTCCCACCCCTCACGACGGAGCCGATGGGGTGGCGTTTGTGATCGACGATGGAAATCGACGGGTTGGCGTCCTCTCGGATTTGGGGCACGCGTTTGCTGGCTTGCGTGAGGTCTTGCGTTCTCTCGATGCGGTGGTGATTGAAAGCAATTACGACGAAGAGATGCTCGAGAGCGGCCCCTATCCTCCAGGACTGAAGGCCCGGATTCGCGGCCCCGGCGGACACCTTTCCAATCACGATGCAGCTCAACTTGTTCGCGAAGGAGCCGAGCGTTTGCAATGGGCCTGCCTGTGCCATCTGTCCGCTGAAAACAATTCTCCAGAACTTGCGCGCGAAACTCATGCTGCGTTCGTGGGGCCCCATTTCCCCGTTCATATCGCGCCGCGATACGATGCTACTGATGTTTTAAAGGTGAGATAAAATGAAGTCGCGAATGTTTGCTGGGATCCGCGAGGTTTCCGAGGTCGGCCTGGGGACTTGGCAACTTGGTGGTGCCGAATGGGGCGATGTCACTGACGAGTCGGCCCTCGATATCTTGCGGACGGCCGCCGACTGCGACATCACCATGATCGACACGGCGGATATCTACGGACAAGGCCGCAGTGAAACTCTGATCGGAAAGTTTTTGCGAGAACGCACTGATCGTGATCGTTTTTTCATCGCCACCAAGCTGGGACGGAG
This sequence comes from Pirellulaceae bacterium, assembly GCA_019636375.1. Taxonomy (GTDB): domain Bacteria; phylum Planctomycetota; class Planctomycetia; order Pirellulales; family Pirellulaceae; genus BJ22. The sequence continues at coordinate 336,129 of JAHBXS010000003.1, forward strand.
CTCGACCCCTGGCTGGCCCGAAAATTTTCTTCCCGCGACGATTCGTCAACATGTTGAAGATTCATTGCAACGCCTCGGAGTCGAAGCGTTGGATCTCATTCAAACCCACTGCATCCCTCCAGAAATCACGCGTGAAAATTCGTTTTGGGAACCGTTTCGCGAGTTACAACACGAGGGAAAAATCAAAGCCTTTGGAGCTTCGGTCGAATCAGTCGCCGAGGCGAAGGATTGTTTGCAAATCGCCGGATTGTCGTCCCTGCAAATCATTTTTAATGTGTTTCGCCAAAAGCCCATCGACGCGTTCTTCGCCACCGCGCAACAAAAAAACGTGGCCCTGATCGTTCGCCTTCCATTGGCGAGCGGGTTGTTGAGTGGCCGAATGTCGCGCGATACTCAGTTTCTCCCCACCGACCATCGCACCTTCAATCGGGACGGGCAGGCTTTCAATGTCGGCGAAACGTTTGCCGGACTTCCGTTTGCCACCGGTTTAGAAATCATCGAAGAACTTCGTCCGCAGGTCCCTTCCAATATGTCGATGGCCGAATGGGCCTTGCGTTGGTGCCTGGACTTCCCCGCTGTAACAACGGTCATACCCGGTGCCACTCGTGCCGAACAAGTCGCCGCCAACGCCCGCGCAAGCAGTATCAACCCACTGCCTGCCGAGGTCCATCAACAACTGCGTGAACTTTACGCGACCCGAGTCGCTCCCCACATTCGCGGAAAATATTAATTGCGTTGTGCCTCTCCGGTCATTGGCACAAAACGAACGGACGCGATTCGCGAGCGTTTGAACTCACCCACCGCATTTCGCTCGATCAACCACAGCGCTTGATCGTTCGTTCCCACGGGAACAACCATCCTTCCGCCGACTGCCAGTTGCTCAAGGAGTGGCGCGGGGATTTTTTCCGGAGCTGCGGCCAGTAAGATCGCATCAAAGGGAGCCTGTTCCGGACAGCCTTGGTAGCCGTCCCCGTGACGAACCTGCACGTTATGATAGCCGAGTCGAGCCAACCGTTCTTCGGCGTCGGTCGCCAGCGATTCAACGATCTCAATCGTGAAAACTTGTTGAGCGACTTCGGCCAATACCGCCGCCTGGTAGCCGCAGCCAGTTCCGATTTCCAGAACGCGATCGAGCAGGTTAGGACAAGCCAACTCGGTCATCAGAGCCACCATGTAGGGCTGAGAAATCGTCTGACCATGCCCGATGGGAAGCGGCGAATCTTCGTAGGCCTTTCCGATCAATTCGCGCGATACAAATTCGTGGCGGGGAACGTTTGCCATTGCTCGCAAAACGTGCGGCAAGCGAATCCCTCGGTCGAAAATTTGCTCCTTGACCATTGCGTTTCGCAACGCGACAAAATCGTCGTGTGTGGGCACCACTGAATGGCTCCGGTAAAATTAGGTGCTGTATGGCGACTGTCCATTCTACTTCAATCACCATCAACGGAGAAAACCCCATGACCCATCGATTTGATCCTGCCGAATCCATGGCCCGAGCTCGACATGAATTCGGCGAGCATGGCGGTGTGAATTTGTCGATCGAAGCCAGCACGACATTCACCGTGATGGCTGCCGATGAAATGCCGAAAATCTTTCGCGGGGAACGAGGCCCGTTTTCGATGCAGGCCCGCAACGCGACGGGTGGTTGCTACTTGTACGGACGAAATTTCAATCCTACGGTTTACACCTTTGGCCGAATGTTGGCGGCAATGGAAGGGACCGAGGCGGGCTACGCGACCAGTTCCGGCTTGGGGGCGATTGCGTCGGTACTGATGCAACTCTGTTCGACGGGCGATCACATCGTTTCCTCGCAAACGATTTACGGCGGGACGTTCGCCTTGCTAAAAGAATTTTTTCCAAAGAAGGCCGGCATCCACACACGCTTTGTTGACATCACAGATTTGACAGGAGTAGCAGAAGCCTTGGACGAAACTGGAGCCAAGGTCCTTTACGCCGAAACGGTGGCAAATCCCACGCTGGTCGTCGCCGACATCGGTGCCTTGGCCGAAATCGCCCACGCTCGCGGTGCGACCTTGGTCGTCGATAACACCTTCACACCGATGATTGTCTCCCCCGCTCAACTGGGAGCCGACGTGGTGATACACAGCGTGACCAAATACATCAGCGGAGCATCGGACGTGATCGCGGGAGCCGTTTGCGCTTCGGAGTCGTTCATCTACTCGATGATGGATTTGCATACGGGGGCTTTGATGCTCTTGGGACCAACGATGGACCCCAAAATCGCTCATGAATTAACGTTGCGAATGCCCCATTTGGGTTTGCGTGTTGCCGAGCACAGTCGACGAACTCAAGCGATTGCCGAACGTTTGCGAGAAAAGGGAGCGACGGTCAGCTATCCGGGCTTAGACGACCATCCGCAACACGAGTTGCTGAAATCGATGGCGAATCCGGGGTACGGTTTAGGGGGACTGTTGACACTCGACATGGAGACAATCGAGCGGGCCAACCGCTTGATGGAGATTCTGCAAAACAAGCACTCGTTCGGCTTTATGGCCGTCAGCTTGGGCTACTTTGATACGCTGATGAGTTGCTCCGGAAGTTCGACGTCGAGCGAATTGACCGAAGAGGAGCAGCGTGCTGCGGGAATCTCGCCGGGACTCGTGCGGATGAGTATCGGCCTCACCGGTTCGCTCGACCAACGCTGGTCACAACTGTGGGACGCCTACCAGGAAGTCAACGGCAAAGTTTAGGCTTTAGCTAAGCTAAAACTACGGGTTCACCGTAGCGGAAGTCGTCAAGACTTTCGGCATTTCAGGTTTTCTTCGAAACTCTTGACGAGTTCCGCTACCTTGAGATTAAGCCTTAACATAGCATAAGTCTTCACTGGCGACTTTCTCACTGATTTGTGCCAAACTAAGGTTGCATTACTCGCCAAGATTCAGCACAATCTACGACATGTTAGAAATTCTTGCCAATAGCGACGTGGCCACGATGGCCTCTGGTGACAAACCGTATTTGCCCATGATCGTGCTCGGCACCATCATGACGATCACGTATTTGGTGATCGCTTTCGACTGGATGCACAAGAGTCTTGCGGCGATGGCGGGGGCGATTTTGTGTATCATCGCAGCCCTGTGGTTAGGCGTGTTCGTCGGGCACGACGGGCATTCGGCTTATGAACATGTCCATGAAATCATTGGGCATGATATTGGCGTCATCGGGGTCATTATCGGCACCTCGGTCCTGGTGGAAATTGCCAGCCGCTCGGGGCTGTTTCATTTTATGGCGGTAAAAATCGTAAAAATGACCGGAGGCGAACCAGGGCGGCTGCTCGTCGCAATGGTCGTGGCCACGATGACCTTCGTGACCTTTCTGACCATCGCTCCTGGGACCATGATTATGGTCTCCTTGTGTTTGGTGGTGACCAAAGAACTGAACTTAGACCCCAAACCCTACATTATGGCCATCGCCATCAGCGCCAACTCGGGAGCGTTGATGACGTTTTCGTCGGGGATTTGTACGCTGATGCTGGGGACGGCTGGGAACTTGCCCTACGCCCATTTCTTTTTAGTTTCGACGCCGATGGGCCTGATCTCCGGCTTGATCGCCTACCTATACATTAGGCGCTACTATCGCAATTCGCTAAAGACCACGTTGGATGCCATCAGTCGCCAACAATTGGTGGCCGGGTTCGATGAGTGGGCGCTCGTTAAGGACCGCAACTTGTTTTATCGCTGTGCCGGGATTTTAGGAGCGACCATTGTCGGTTTTGCGTCCGCCCAAAGTCTCGGTGTGGGACTCGATCTTGTGGCCTTTACAGGCGGAACGGCTGCACTCCTGGTCTCAGGGGTTTACCCTGATGAAGCCATCAAAAAAGTAAACTGGTCGATGATCCTGTTCTTTGTGGGACTGTTTCTGATTATCGGAGCGGTGCAAGACTCCGGTCTCTTGGCGCTTCAAGCCAAAATGATGCTCGAATTTTCCGGCGGCGATTCGACAAATACGATGATGCTGATGGCGGGATTCGTCCTGGTCCTGTCGGGCGTGATGGACAACATCCCGGTTGCCGCGACCTTGATTCCCTTGGTTCGCTCGATGGGGGAAATGGGTCAAGACGTCGTCCCCTTCTGGTGGGCTCTGGTGATCACCGCCAACCTTGGCGGAAACTCAACCCCGATTGGAAGTGTGAGTTCTGTCATCGCACTCAATGGGCTCGAAAAAGAACGTGGCGTCAAAGTCGGCTGGGGTGAATTCTTTAAAGTCGGCGGCGCGATTCTGATCCTGCAAGGAACCGTGGCTCTGATTTACCTCTACCTTTTCTCGGTTTTCAATCTGTTCCCCGGTTCATCGGGAAGTTCGGTTGCGGGAGGATTTTAAGCCCATGGCCAAAAAACATTACGACTTCGAACCCTTTGAGCTGGCCGAGAACATGCAAGAAGACCTCGGCATGTTCGAGGCTGCCACCCACTCTCGGCGACTGCAACTAGAACAGGGCCCCGTATCCCAAGTCTTGCTGGTTGTCGATGATGGCCCATTAACTACGACCGTTCGCGAACTTGGGAACCATTTGGCAAGAAGGCTTAACGCTTCTGCCGTTGAGCATTCAGTTGCCGACGCTCAGCGACCAAAAGCCACCGAGTCGATCTCGCGAGTGGCCGAAGACGCGCCTGCTGGTTTGATCGTGATGGGAGTTCCATGTGGAGCACCTCAAGACGCAATCGCCCAGCACAGCTTGGGAACCATTGTCGATCAACTGCTTCAATCGAGCAAATGTCCGCTTCTGTGCGTCAAGCAGCCGCTGGGTAGCAATCTGATTTCTTCGGCACTCGATCTGATCCAAGTGGCGATTGCTCGCGATGACCAGCCCTCGATGTCGGCAATTTCCTGGGCCTTTCGTTTAACCGACCAGCGAACAAAGATCAATCTGATTGAACTCGCTGACCGCACTTCTATTGAAGATGCGCAGCAGCTGTTGGGGGCGAGTGAAGAAATCCCTTCTGTCCAAGAAGCGGTGATTGGACGAGCCGTGACATCACGATTAGGTTCACTCGTAAGTCTTGCCCAACGTGAGGCAAGTGCCCGAAAGCTGAAATTGCACGTCGATTTTCGTTTGGGAGTTCCCGTCCGAGAGGTTTTGGAGGTCATGCAAAATTCCCCCTTGGGGCTGATGATCATCCCCCGTCCTGCGGACCACGCATCCCCTGGCTACCACCTAGCGGTCGATGTTCTGCTGCAAGCGACCCAGCCCGTCTTGATCGTTTAACGGAACAGCACCCCGAACATCAAATAGGCCATCGCCAAAGTTAAAATCAAATTAAACGACTGGCCGCAGACGTACAGCAACAACGCTTGGCCACTCTTCAAATAGGGCCATAACTCCCGAAAATTGGTTTCCAGCCCGATGCAGACAAACGCTAGGCAAAACAACCACCCTTGCAAGCCCTTCGTCGCTCCCTCCACCGTCACCTGGACCCATTGTTCTCCAAACGTCGAGTAACCCGAGATCATGGAACACAACAGGGATGCTGCTAAAAAACCGAGGATGAACTTCGGGAAGCGAATCCAAATTTCCGACAGACCCACCTCAGTTCGCGGCGGCCGCGCCTCGTTCGCAGACTTTTCAGCCTCCTCACCGGGCTCGATCCATTTCGTCCAAATCACTGCGACGGCAAAGGCCACGATGCCGATCAAGATGCCTTGAATCATCTTGATGGTCACCGCCGTATTGCTCCCCTCCTGCCCCAATGCCTCGCCTGCCGCCGCCACGGCCCCGGTTGAATCAATTGTTCCACCAATCCAAGCCCCCCCAACTCGGGCGTCAAGCCCCATCCACTTGATGACCGGGGGCATCGCGACCATCATCAGGACCGTGAAGGTCAGTGACAACGCAATCGCCAGCGAAAGTTCTTCTTTTTTGCCGCGACAAGCCGCCGAGGTAGCGATCGCCGCCGAGACCCCGCAGACACTCATGTCGGCAGAGACCACAATGTTCAGCGTCTTGCTCTTAATCTTTAAAACGTATTGTCCAAACAGGTACGTTCCCACCAGCACGATGGGGGTCACGATCCATGCGACACAAATTCCCGGCAGGCCCAACTCTAAAATTTTACCGAACAACAATCCGGCACCCAGCAACACCAAACCGATCTTGATGTACAACTCACCGACCACCGCCGGACGCAACCATAACGGGGTTCCGAGGCAGTTGGCGATGAACAACCCCAATAACAACGCCCACAATGCGTACTCAAAACCGTAGTACTTAATCGTCGCTTGGCTGGCAATTAAATAGGCCAACAACGCCAAACCAAACAGCACCGGAAAGGCCACTGCAAACGGACGAACTCGACCCCCACGCACGAGCATGGCAAAAATGCCAATCGCCCAGCACAACCCAAATACACCCACAATCCCAGAAAAGTTCCAGGGTGCCCCTTTCGGCTTTTCCTCCTCAATGCCTGCGTCAGCGGGCTTCAGCGAGGAGCCCATTTGTTTTTCTGGGGAACCGGCTGCTACAGGCTTTGCTCCTTTGGCAGAAGGCTTCAGCCGCAATCCATCCAGTGGATTTCGTTCCCACTCGCGAGGTCGCCCAATCAGCGTCTTCAGTGGCGATTCCCATGCCGCCGACTTCGCTTCCCCCGCCGACTGCCCTTGCCCCTCGACGGCAGGACTCCAAACTTGCCGAGGAACCGTCCACAGCGAAACCAATAGCGTTAGAACGACAGTCCCCAAACCGACGACTACCGCCGTCCAGTCTTCCGACAAACCGCGAAAAACTACTCGATCCAGGGCTTCGATTTTAGATTTTGATAGATTGTTGTTCGATGAGTCTAGATTCATTCACGTCTCGATTTAACTAATCCCACAACGAATTAACGTCGATTGCACTTGAGCCGATCGCCACCGGCCGCGAAAACCAGATCCACAAAAATTAGTGTCCACGCCATTCGACTATTCGAGCCGACAACCGTTGCGAATCCAGGAACTTTGCGGCGTTGCCAGGAAACGCCACCATTTTTACGATTCTTGAGTTGCTCGGTTCAGACTAATTAATCCAGATCGCAAATCCAATAAAATCACCTCTAAAAATTCGGTTGATGCGGTCCCAGGTCGCTGGGTCCGAAACCGGAATATCATCTTGCAAAAACGGCACTGCTGCGGCACCCTGGATCCAAAAGATCAAATCGAAATCTTGTGGCTCATGAAATACCTTCCGCAAGTTCAACCCTCGAGCCTTGTTTGTCCCACGCCAAAACGGGACCAATTTCCGTCCCTCCAGCAAGTCCTCGAATTCATTCAAAAAATGATGCCAACCCGCGACCATTTCTTCGGTGATTTCACCGCCAGGCATGGGTGGCTTCTGACGCGGATTAGGAATCCACTCGCGGTCGTCATCGGTTTCTTGCATGGTGGCCTCCCACATTTGCCGACTGAGCGCGACCATTTGGAGAAGGTGTTGATGGCTCCGCAACAGCGCTTCAGGCTCTCGCAATGGCAGCCGCATTGAGTGGATTGCGGCAATTGCATCGACAATGCTGTTGTACCAGGCAAAATCGGAATCGTCATCGGCAAACGCGGCATTGATTTCCTCGATTGAAAAATCGAATCCACTGGTTCGCGCTCTAGGAAATACCCAATTCGCGTACACGTTCCAGACTTCTTCGTGATCATATGCCAAAAAGAACTCCGCAAACGCCGATAACAAATGGCAATAGCCTCTGAGCCAATACACATCCGCTCGATCGAAGCGAACCACGAATGCTTCCCTTTCGCCTCGTTCATCTCGCAACCCCAAGACCATCGCCAGATTTTCGCCCAGCCGCTCGCCTTCATCGATCCGACCGTTGCCGTTCCAATCCATCCCCACTTTCATCAGATCGATTTCAATCGCCACATCGTCCGACTTGATCTCAGCAAGTGTTTTCTCACAGGAACGCAAATTTGCCAACACTTGCACGAAAACCCCACGGAACTTCGTATAGTCAACTTCCTCAGGATCAGGGTTACTCGTCACCGATAATCGCATCAACGGGAGATTATCGGTCATCAGATTGTTGCGGTCTCCAAAGCGATACCAGCTTTGCCCCAATGCCTCAAGCGTATGAAAAAACTCAAGTGTCCCCAACTCGAACCGAATATTGTCGTTGGTCGAGTCTTTCTCCAGCGCCTCTTTTAATTGTGCGATACTCCTCCGAAAATTCCCTCGTTTGACGATTTCCTGAAATGACTCTTGAGTCATCCCGGTGTGCATCCCCAAACTACTCCACGCAACTGCCACCAGCAAACATCTCATCCAATTCATTTTCATTCCCCCTTGGAATTCAACTCGAACTACACCCCAAACCGACTGTTCGTTACCTCGATGGCTTTCAGCAGCCCCCGGGCCTTGTTCAATGTTTCTTGGTACTCGGCCGTCGGATCGCTGTCCGCCACGATCCCGGCCCCCGCCTGGACGTAAATCGTCGAATCCGAAATCACCATCGTCCGCAAGGCGATACACGTATCGACGTTGTTCGAGTAATCGATGTACCCCACCGCTCCACCATACGGGCCCCGGCGACACGGTTCGAACTCGTCGATAATCTCCATCGCCCGCACCTTGGGCGCACCGCTGACGGTTCCTGCCGGTAAACTCGCCATCAACGCATCAAAGGCATCGCAATCGTCCCGCAGTTCCCCCGTTACCGTCGACGAAATATGCATCACATGGCTGTAACGTTCGACCACCATCAGGTCCGGCAAGGCCACCGTGCCGTACTTCGCCACCCGCCCCACATCGTTGCGTCCGAGATCGACCAGCATCACATGCTCGGCTCGTTCCTTTTCATCCGCCAAAAGTTGCTGCTCCAACTCGCGGTCTTCCTCCAAAGTCTCCCCCCGTCGCCGCGTCCCCGCCAACGGTCGGACCGTCACCTTGCGATTGACCACGCGGCACATGATCTCCGGCGAACTTCCCACCAACGTGACTTCCGGAGTCCTTACGAAGAACATAAACGGGCTGGGGTTCAGGACCCGTAGCGTCCGATAGATTTCCAGCGGGTCGACCTTGAGCGGCGTCGCCATCCGCTGACTCAAGACGACTTGAAAAATATCCCCGGCCCGAATGTACTCGACGCACCGCCGCACGGCATCTTCGAACGTCGCTTGAGAGGTCCCCGCCGAAATCTCCAACGGCTTCGTCGGCCCACCCGTCACATCCCAGGCTTGCAAGTCCCGCGTCGGGTCGGGCTGGTTGATCGTTTGAATCGTTCGCTCGATTCGATAGAGCGCCTCGTCGTAGGCATTCCGGTCACTCGTATGTCGCTTGGGCCAAGCGAGCGCGATGATCGACACTGTCTTCTTCACGTTGTCGAACACGATCATCCGGTCGTAGAACGAGAAGCTCATGTCGGGAATCTGCCGGTCGTCTTGCGGTGCATTCGGCAAATGCTCGACATACCGCACCGAGTCGTAACCCGCAAACCCTACCGCCCCACCGACAAACGGCGGCAACCCATCCCAATGCGCCACCCGCACCTTGGCCAACTCCTGCCGCAGATCGTCCCAAGGATTCGCCGACTCGAAACTCTGTTGCTGGCGACCGTCCCTAAAGGTGACTTGATTGCGAACCGCCTGCATGGACCGCTGGGGATCGATGGCCAAGAAACTAAAGCGTCCGATGTTCTCTCCACCCACAACACTTTCGAACAGGCACGCCGTCTCGCCTTGGTCCAACCGCCGAAACGCCGACACCGGCGTCAAACTGTCACCCAGCAACTGCCGACAAACCGGAACCGCATCATGGTCGCGAGCCAGTTCTACAAAACGCTCAAAATCCGGTTCTGCTGTCATCGTGCGAAGTGCCGCTTTTTCCCTTGGAGACCATAAAACACAAACTCTCCATTGTACAAAAATCCCCCGTTCTCAATATATGCCCGCTCCCATCCCGCCGTGACCCGGTATTCAAGCCACATAAAACAACGGTTGATGCGTCTTGCATGCAGACTGGCCCGTTGGAGTACAAGCTTTAGCTTGCCATTCCCCCACCCCAATCCCACACACCTCATTCAACAGTCTCCCCAACTCGCCTTATCGATCAAGCCGTTACGGGGTAGAATAGACCGAGGTTTCGTGGTTTGTGACCTTCGCAGGTTTGAACGAGATGTCGAGTGCTGAGTCAAAGCTAAGGCATCCGTTTTTTTCCGTAGCGGAAGTCGTCAAGACTTTCGACAATCCGCCAATCCATACCGGAAGTCGTCAAGACTTTCGATTAAAAACAACTGTTCTTAAGGAAACTCTTCAAAACTTTCGACATTCCGCTCTCGACTCGAAACCCTTGACGAGTTCCGCTACCAAAAACCAAAATCGCACAAACCACGATCCCGCGACCCAAAACCTAATCAGCAAAAAACTGACACCATGAAATGTGACCAATGCGAAAAGCCCGCGACGTTCCACATCACGGACCTCACCAGCGAAGGGCTTGTGGAAGTCCACTTGTGTGCCGACTGCGCCAAGACCTTCTTGCACAACGGCGGCGGTGAACCCAAGGCCGAATTGATGACCAACGTCGTCAAGGGGCAATTGAAGCTCGAACAGACCGCCGAAGAAATGCGGGAACTCGACAGCAAAACCTGCCCCGTATGCGGCATTTCATTTTTCGAGTTCCGCCAAATCGGGCGCCTCGGCTGCCCCCACGACTACACTTTTTTCGCCGAAGAACTCGAACCGCTCTTGCTCAACATCCACGGCAGTGCCCGACACGTCGGCAAGCGTCCGAGACGCCCGACAATGAAATCCGAGCTGGCGACACAGATCATTCAACTTCGTCGCGAGCTACGCGAGTCCGTCGAGAACGAAGACTACGAGAAGGCGTCGTCCATTCGCGACCAAATTCGCCGCTTGGAACATGGAGGAGAATAACGTGGCCATTGAAACTTTAGTGAACGCCCTCGGAGAATGGTTGCGCGGCAGCGGTCCCGAATCCGACATTGTGATGAGCACTCGAATTCGCCTGGCCCGTAACTTGGCGGACTTCCCCTATGTCCGCCGCTGCTCGGACATCGACCGCGCGAACATCGAGGCCACCGTGCGCGAACGGATGCAACGCGAACCCCGCTTGGCCGAACTCGAATACATCAACGTCGCCCAACTCGATGACGTCGATCGTTTGTTGCTCGTCGAGCGGCAACTGATCAGCCGGGAATTGGCCGAAGCCGAAGGGGCTCGCACCGTCGCCGTTGACGGCGAGGAACGGCACAGCGTGATGATCAACGAGGAAGACCACTTGCGGATTCAAGTCATGCGGAGCGGTCTGGACCTGCAAGAGGCCTGGGAGCGGATCAACGAGCTGGACGACCTCCTGGAGTCGCAGATCAACTATGCGTTTGACGACAACTTGGGCTATTTGACCGCTTGCCCAACCAACGTGGGAACCGGGATGCGTGTCAGCGTCCTCGTTCACTTACCGGCCCTGGTCATCACCCAGCAGATTGACAAAGCCTTCCGCAGTCTCCAGCGGATCAACCTAGTCGTCCGCGGCCTGTATGGCGAAGGTTCTCAAGCCCTGGGGGACTTTTACCAAGTCAGCAATCAGATCACGTTGGGGAAGACGGAAGAGGACTTGATCATGCGGGTCAGCGAAGTCGTCCCGGTGTTGCTGAACTACGAGCGGAAGGCCCGCGAGTTTTTGCTCAACGAGAACCACCATGACCTGTTCGACCAAGTCAGCCGCGCCTACGGCACTCTTCAAAACGCCCAGCAGATCGGCAGCGAAGAAGCCATGCACCTACTCTCGCGCGTCCGAATGGGGATCAACCTTGGTTTGATTGACGACTTGGACGTCTCGACGATCAACAAGCTTTTCATCCACATGCAGCCCGCGCATTTGCAGAAAGTCACTCATTCCAAGAGTGGCAAAGGCCAATACAACGTCGAACGCGCCAACTACCTCCACCGCCAACTAAAACCCCACCCACGAACTAAGGAAAATTGACCTCCCAGGGTGCGTTCGACGCTCCGCCTCGAACGCGACATCCGATTCCAACGTTCATCTGAAACCCAGTAACGACGGATTAGATTGCCCTGAACATCGAGGACCTTATCTCCACGTTTTTCCATCGTGTAGCCCGCGATTAAATTCGGACGTCAAAAAATCGAATCCGAAATCTACTTTTATTACTCTCCTCGCAGATTTTCTTCCCCTTCGGCTTTTGAGCAAGTTGCCAACAGTAAATTTGTCAATTAGAATGTGCCCTAAACTGCGTATTATTGCAAGGAATCCTCACCCCTAACATGGCGATTTGATCGCATTTATGTCGCGCAACAGCGAGGACGCATGAACCATCCATTTGTGATTTCGCAGGAGAACCGCTTGGGTATCGGTAAGCTCACTCTCCTGGACCACGAGTTTGCGACTGTTGAGTATTTTCGATCCCCAGTCGACTCCGAGCCAATCAAACGTCGTCTTTCCTTTTCAACCTTAAAGCAAAGAATCCTTTTTCCTCAGACCCGAGTCTATTGGCAGGACCAGAACAATTTTTCCTGGAAAATCGGACGTGTACTTGATTATCAAAAAGACGATTCCTGTTATCTCGTTAAATTTCCCAACGATGATCGGCGCCTCTTACCGAGCGACGAACTAAAAGTTCGATGCAACCTTCCGATCAGTGATCCGACAGACCTCCTTGCTCATCAATTGAATGAGACCGCATTCTGGCATGCGGCGCGGTCGGAGTTTATGCGTCATCTGCTTGAGCAGCACAGGGTGAGTCGTGGTCTGTCGGCCCTTTTATGTTCGTCGGTTGAGATAGTTGCGCATCAGGCGTCCGCAATTCAGCGAGTGCTGCTCGATCCCTTTCAGCGATACTTACTCGCTGATGAAGTTGGCCTCGGGAAAACTATCGAAGCGGGAGTTCTCATTAAGCAATTTGCGATTGATGAACCCTACGACCACATGACACTGGTGGTCGTGCCTGAGACACTGATGATTCAGTGGCAGCAAGAATTGACGCACCGCTTTCACTTAGGCCATTTGCTCGACGAGTCGATTCATCTCGTCAGTAGTCGCAACCAAGATGCTATTCAACAATATGCCGCATCGGCAAAGATGCTTGTAATAGACGAGGCTCACCATCTATCATCGTGGGCATGGTCCGCGATCGAGAGCGAACGGAAAACGTTCCAAGTGGTGAGTCGGGCAACAAGTGATATTGGAAGGCGCGTGCTACTGCTCTCCGCGACGCCTGTTTTTCAAAATGAAAAATCATTCCTGGCAATGCTACATTTGCTTGATCCGCAAATTTATCCACTCAACAGTCTGAACTCATTCAAAGAACGAGTTCTCTTACGTCAAGAGATTGCAGAGTGTATGTTGTCGCTTACCGAGACCGAAACTAATTTGTTCTTGATTGATACATTGGAGGAACTAGGAGGCTTACTAACTCAGGATGCAGAGTTTCAATCGCTTCGCTCCCAACTGGTGAAGTTGCTCGAAGCCGATGTGACCGAAGACAACCCGAATCGCAACGCGCTGATCCGTGCCATCCGAACGCATGTCAGTGACATCTGGCGAATACATAGACGAATTCTTCGAAGTCGTCGCAACGAGCAAACCTCTGTATACTTGCCGGGACGCGGTGGTGCAAAACAAATTCTTTACTATTGCGAAAATGAACAGGGTTTAACTAAAGCCGTCGAAGCATGGCGACTCTGCGTTTCAGCAGCTAGCTTTTCACCAACAGAAAGCGAGAAACAGCTAGCCAATGAGCTTGCTCGCAAGGTCGAAGAGCTTGCAGCGACCGAACCGAAACAATTGTTGGATTGGGCCAACGAACGCCTACGTAGTGGCTACGATAACACCGCATCTTCGGTCCCGATTCGGGATGGCGAAGTTGATCTTTTAAAACAAATAGTTCGTGCTGCCAAGGAATGTGATCATGGCGCGAAGATGCAGAAACTGCTTGCACTCATAGGTACTTCAGAGGATGCCAATTCGTACGTTGTCTTCATTGACGCAAAGTCGACTGCCGATCATGTTTTTGAATTTCTCGATTTGCGTTTACCAAAAGGAAAGACGCTCAGGCACTCGACGACGAACCAGCAGTGGAGACAATTCCGTAGTAGTCGGCATGGTTATGTGTTGGTATGTGATCGCAGTGCAGAGGAAGGACTGAATCTACAAAAGCGTGGTACAGTCGCAATTCACTTCGATCTGCCCTTTTCACCGAACCGGATTGAGCAGCGAATGGGCCGACTTGATCGCTTCGGTCAAGGGATGCCGGTACAGACGGCAGTGTTGGTGAGCGAAACGTCTCCAGTTCAGAAACGCTGGTTCGAATTACTAGATGGGGCACTAGGAGTATTCCAACGCTCGATTGCTACATTGCAATACGTTATCGAAGATTCTTTACAACAGGTTTGGAACGAATTCCTTGACTCGGGGGACGACGCACTTGCGGAGGCGATCGAGCGACTCGGCGGAGAGGATGGAATGGTTGCTAGGGAACTTAAACGTATTCAAGCTCAAGACCATATCGACTCTTATGATACTGACCAACTCACACAGGCGATGGCGGACGAGTTAGAGAATAGTGATCGCCAGTTATCTCGGATTTCACCCCAGGTTTTCTCTAAATGGTTGGTTAGGAGCCTTGGCTTCCGAAGGTCAGGAGAAGAGACAAGACTCGACGAAGTCTTTACATATCAATTTTGCAGACGTATCGATTCTGGGTTCCGACCGCGCGGCCAAGATACGCTGATACCCCAGGATGAGTTCGAATCTCGCTTCCGCAAGTCAATTGACGATATGCCATGCGAACTACCAATACGGCACATTACGGTACCGTTTACATTCGATCGCGTCGTTGCACAGAATCGCTCAACTCGACTTCTTAGAGTTGGCGATCAATTCGTTGATGGATTCGAACAGTACGCGAGATTGGACGACCGCGGCGTCTGCTTCGCATTCTGGCGGCATTGTCCCGCTTACAAAGCGGTCGACGATCCAGACGTTTTTTTTCGATTCGACTATGTACTTTCTCCAAATCCTAAGCCGCTTCTTGAACTATGCAATAGTGTAGCGGGAACGAATGTCAATTCGTTGCTCCGCCGTAGTCGCTCCATTATGGAGCCTCGTTTCACGACGATATGGCTCGACTCAAATCTCGATCGGGTAATGCCGAACGATGATCGCTTTGGTCCTTTACTGAAAACTCCTTTTGGAAAATCGGCGCATCCGTGGGGGCGCGACTACAACCTGAATAGCGACCGCTGGAATTCGGCAGCGACCATTTACGACATGTCGCTGTGGCGAGATCTGTGTTTTGCCGCCAGGCGAGAATCGGAGTCGATCCTCCGTGAGCATTCCAAGTTGCCTGAACTGACAGTGGAATGTATTCGAAAAGCTAGGGAACTTGCTCAAAAAGTTGATCAACAGTACCGATCCCGATTGAGCATGGCGACAGGAAAGACTCTCGACTCTCTACAAAGCGAACTCGAATTCGAAATCTCGTTTTTGGAAGCTCAGATAGACTCGTTCTCTGAACCGGAATTGCGAGCCGATTCCGTTGGCGCTATTTTCCTGTCGAGTCGGTGCCCGTTTACCGAGCAGAGACAAGGTCGTGATCGGAGGGACGACGATTGAGCGACTTTGATCACCTTCAAGAGGCACTCAGATTTCTGCCCGACATGAGTCGCCTGGCCCAGAAGTTTAGTGATCGCAGTTGTGAGCAACTGCGCCGTGCTGTTGTTTCCCTCAAGGATGGCCAGGAAGCCGTCGGCTCAGGTGATCTTGCGGGGCTTGCACAACATGTAATGCGTCGCGCGGCGTTTCTGACTGGCGAGGCCGAGCTTGTATGGACTGTTCCAAAGTATCCTCCGTGGCCGTCAAAGGAGCTTTGGGCTGAGTCTGACATAAAAGTGATTGCAGATGACCAACATTCATTTCGGCTGAAAGCAAATAAAGCATGGTCGGCAGACTGGCTCGCCAGCAGTCAGCAGTTCGATCCATTTGAAGCAGCCTTTCGAGAAACACCTCGCCGTGTTGGTTGGCCTTCGTCTCCTCACCTACCACTTGACACAGCACTGCAATACGGATTGCAATTGCCATTCACAGGATATCAAGGACCAGGCCAACGTTTGGCCGTCCGTGCCGCTTTCTTTCTCCGCCCAGGCGGAACGCTTGTTGTAAATCTCCCAACAGGCACGGGGAAGAGTCTGGTCGCTTGGGCTCCGGCATTGCTTTCGGAACAAAATGCTTTGACTGTAATGATCACTCCAACAATTGCATTAGCTATTGACCAAGAACGACAACTGCACGAGCAGTATCCCCAAGCCCCCGGCGGACTTCCGCAAGAGCTCGCTTGGCATAGCGGCCTTAGTGAGGATGCGCGTAGGGTCATTCGTAGCCGAGTGCGGAACGGCAATCAGCGTGTGTTGATCACGTCACCAGAGAGTTTTGTCGGTCCGCTCAGTCGTGTACTATACGAGACAGCGGAGAAGGGACTACTGAAGTACTTTGTGGTTGATGAAGCGCATCTAGTGGCGCAATGGGGAAATGACTTCCGCCCGGAGTTTCAGGCGATGAGCGGTATGCGACGGGATTTGCTGAGGAATTGCCCTGAGGGCAAGGAGTTTCGGACGTTGCTATTATCCGCGACACTGACCCAAGAAAGTTTCGACGTACTCGAAACACTGTTTTCGGATGTAGTCTTTGATTCTGTCAATGCAGTTTCGCTACGACCAGAGCCCGAATATTGGGTATCTCCATCACATTCTAGGCAGGAACGTGATCAGAAGGTCACTAAACTGCTACGTTTAGTGCCGCGTCCATTCTTGCTCTACGTTACCACACAGCAAGATGCGAATAATTGGCATCGTCGTGTAAAGCAACTTGGAATTATGCGAACAGGTTGTGTTCACGGGAGCACTTCGAACGACGAGCGGGAGCGCGTGATCGGTTTCTGGCGTGCCGGCGAAATAGATTGTGTTGTCGCGACCTCCGCATTTGGCCTTGGAATGGACAAGAGTGATATCCGAGCGGTAATTCATGCTTGCGTCCCTGAATCGCTTGATCGCTACTACCAAGAGGTTGGACGTTCAGGACGCGATGGCAAAGCATCGGTGTCATTCCTTTTGCCTAGTACCGAAGCAGATACCAAAACGGCGAAGTCCATCAGTGACGAGCGGATCATTTCGCTCAAGAAGGGATTCGAGCGATGGTCTGATTTAATCAAATCAGAGAGGGCCGTACGAACTAATGGAGTATGGCAGGTTGATCTCAACACACGGCCCAAGCACATCCAACAAGACAGTGACGCGAATGCAGCCTGGAACCTGAGGACTCTCGTGCTGTTGAATCGTGCGGGTATTATTCGACTCGAAGCATCTCGTCCGCCTGACATTCAACCAACAGAAGGTGAGTCAGAAAGCGCTTTTGAGAAGCGTCGAGAGCAGGCGATGGAGAGGTTCTTCGCGACGGCCCATTTCACCATTCGCGAGTCTGGCGGCCATCTTGATCCCGCAGTCTGGGAAGCAGAAGTAAAGGCAGAACGTGACCGAATGTTTGCGGCCAGCAACCTAGCGTTTGATCGTATGCAACGGTTGCTGCAAGGAAACGTGGAAATTGGAAGATTGCTGCAGGAAACGTACTCGATCAGTACTGCCAACGGCGGAGCGTCGCCGGAGCACTTTTGCGCGGGCTGTCCCGAATGCCGAGCGAAGCTATCGAGCAATAGTCATCGCTTTAGACATCCCGAACCTGACCGAGTGACCTGTATCGTCCAAGCAGACATCGAGGTCCTTAGAAGCATTTTAAAAACGAATGCAGAAGTCGTTTACGTCCGCTTTGACAGTTCGCTCAGTCCTAGAGAACGAGTCAAGCGGGGACTTTGGTTCATACAACGTTTAGCGGGAAAGGGTGTCGCTGAATTCGCAGTTCCCGCCGATTGGAAACGAAAACGCGAATGGAAAACGATTCATGTTTCATCTGCGTTTGGATTCGTGGTTAACAGCGAACTGTATGACTACGATCCCCATGGCAACGACCTCCCACTTCCACGAGCAACATTCTTGTTGGAGGACGAGAAGCCTGTAATCCCGCAGGTGTTAATCAATATGAATCGACCCATCCATCTCATTTTTGCACCAGAGGACGCTGTCGAAGGAGGATCAAACCGTCGCATTTTTGATTTGCGTTCACATATTCGCGACTACGACTTAGTTCGGAGGCTTGGAGAGTAATGGCTATCCTCAACCAGACCAATGACGGTCTTTTTAATGTTCTTGTTGCTCTTGCTCGATGCCTCGCCACGATTGGTGCGAGCAAAAAGCAAAAGTTGCTTGACTACTGTGCGCCACTTTCTTTAACGGATCAGGATATGGCAAAAAAGACCCTTCGGCGATGGACACAGATCGGTCTCTTTACTGAAGACGATGAAGTCGTCAGATTCTCAAGTGATCTCAAGTACAAATATTCACAAAAACTCTTTGAACTTTCGGAATTCACGGATGACCTTCGTCAACTGATTTTTGCCGAAAGAAACAATCTGCGATTTTGGGAAAACGAAAAGAACCAATCCGCTGACATGTGCCGTCTTACAGCTTGGATGCTTGCTCAAGATGTGTATAGGTTTCGTCCATCGAATTTTAGTGACGCCGACGATCTGTATGTTTCACAGATAGATATGCCAGATGTGATTCGTCAGTTCACTAATAGCACTAGGTGGAATGGCTTTACCTCATGGGGGGCATTCTTGGGATTTGGTCAAACCGAGACCGGAAAAGCTGCAGGTGAATTTATCCTTGATCCGACCGCTTCCATTCGCCGCTCCGTTCATAATGTTCTTTCTAATCGCTCCGAAACGCCAATGAACCAGTTTGTAAAAGAACTGTCAGAGATAGTACCCGTCCTCGACGGAGGTGTTTATCGCCTTGAGGTCGAGTCACGACTGAAGGTTGAAAAATGGCAGCGACCAGGTCAAAACGAGGTTTCAACATCACTTTCGCGCGCATTCTTGCGACTTCGCGAATCAGGCGAAATTCGCTTTGAATCTCGCTCCGATGCCAGTGGACATATGGCACTTATCGGTCGCAACGGTCGCGTGCTTGAGTCCGTAACCCATGTACGCCTCGGAGTCGCGAAATGAATCTATTAAAGTTTTGGCCCAAAGAGGCTGACTGCCTTGCGTGCATCAAACCAGAAGCGGAAAACCCGTCCGACGCCGTGTTTTTGGCGGTTCATCAAGAGATGCGACTGCTACGCAAGAGTTTTAGTTCGGATACGAGTGTGCCCGAGAAAAAGAGTCAGCGACAATTTCTCAATGACTTTCTCAAGGATGATCCAAGTGGTCGCGTCATCGTTCCAATCTTAGGTGAGTCTGGTATTGGTAAGTCGCATCTGGTTCGATGGTTAGACGTTCAATTACGTCAGCGAGACGACACCAAGGCACGTCACGTTATTCGAATTCCCAAAAGCTCTAGCCTTAAATCTGTGCTTGGCCGGATACTCGGAGGATTAGAGGGGCCGCGATATCAGCAAATTCGTGACCAGCTCAAGTCAGCTCGCGAGCAGATGGACGACATCAGCGCCAAACAGCGTGTACGCGCAGAACTGCTCTCGGCAATACAACGCAACTATGAAGCGGCATCAGCTAGGCAGGCCAAAGCAAGGGAAACTGGCGACAAGCTTGGCCATACTGATACGCTATGGCTAAAGCATGGTGATCCTCGAAAACTTCCAGCCCTGTTCGATGATCCAGCGACACAGAAGCTGTTTCTCGTTGGCACCAAAGAGCGTCCGGGGATCATCTCAGAACTTGCAAGGCATGTTACGAAAGACACATCCGAAGCAGAGGCCCCGCGACGACAATTCGAGGCTGCCGACTTTGAGATTCCAAAGTCGTTAGAAAAGGAGGTTTCTGAGGCCGGTGTGATTGCAGCCAGCTATTTGCGAAATCACCTATTGAAGACGACCAGTTCAAAATCACTTGACGAAGTCGTCGACTTACTAAACAGCATTGTGGATGATGCGATCGCTCCGCTAGCGACACCACAAGATACCTCTCTGGCGGAACTGTTCTACGAAGTTCGCCGACAATTGCTCGCCGACGGTCGTGAGCTCGTTTTGTTGGTCGAGGACTTCGCTGTTCTCGCCGGTGTCCAGAAAGCGTTGCTCGACGCGATTATCAGGGAGGGCGAAGTAGGCGGCAAACGCGAAGCATGTATGATCCGCACAGCACTTGCGGTAACCGATGGCTATTTTGGCAATCTGGAGACCGTCAAGACACGTGCCGTACACGGATGGTGGATTGAAAGCGGCGAAAACGACGACGAAGCCAGTATCGAAAATCAAATCGGTGATTTCGTCGCCACCTATGTCAACGCAGCCCGAATGGGCGCTGAGCGACTCGAGGAATTCTACGCTAAATCTTCGAACGCCGGAAAGCGAGCGCCGAACGCCGTCGATATTATTGGAGTAGAGGAGGATGAAGCGGTACTCTTGGAAGGGTTTGGAAAATCTGCGAACGGTTACGCCATGTTTCCATTCAATCAAGCGGCGATCCGAACTATCGCTCATTGGAAACTTCGAAGGAATGATCGCCTAAGATTCCACCCGCGCAGTATCATCAGCGAAGTTATCCTGCCAGTTTTAAAGGAGTACCGAAGCGACTACGAACGAAGTCGGTTTCCACCAGAACAGTTCATCGGGTACCCAAGAAATCGGATCGACGCTGACCTCAATTCCGAAGTCGGGAAACGTGTCAGCGATGCTGAAAGGCGAGTGCAGTACCTCTACGTTCTTGAATTTTGGGGTGATCGTCCTAAATGGATTGCGGAAGCCAAGGTGCCAGCGGCGATTTTCAAAGTCTTTGGACTCGAAGCGTTAGATGGACAAGCGGCGAAAGCTAAACCAGTTGAGTTGAAGCCGATCTCTTCCGAGGGTGGCAGCACGCAACCGACGGGCGCTATTGCGAACAAGGAAGGCGATAAACCCGCTAATGAGAAAACCGAAGCAGATCGAGAGCCGAAACCCATAAGCGAATTCCTCGACCGGATCAACACTTGGCGATCTGGCGGAACGCTCGGTCAAAATGATGCTAACCGCGTTCGACAATGGATCAATACGCACATTCTTAACTCCGTAAATTGGGAAGCGGAACTGCTGCGTTCCGTAACTCCAGCGGCAGACACTTACTTTCGACGCATCTACTTGCCAAACGCTAAAGGAAATCCGCCTGACATCGAAAAAGCGTTCATTGTCGTCGCTACAGACGAGGCATTTGCCGATTCGGACATTGCCAATCGCATCTTCAAAGCAATCCGAGCGATGGTTCGGTACGAGCACTACAACGCGTGGGACTACGAGGGATCAGACAGCGACTACATTGAACTGACAAATTTCGTTGAGCCATTTCTTGCAACTGCAGCTAGTTGGGTTCGAATTCGGTACAAGAATCTGGATGGGAATCCCGTTCCGGCTTTAGCACAAGCATTGCTATGGCAAGCTCGCATCTTGAATATTGAGTCAGCGCATCGCAATGACGACGCGAGTCAAATGAATGCGGTCTTCGCGACTCCTCCTGCTGCTTTTATGAGAGATGACGATGCCGCTTGGAATTTGTTTATTGATCAGTTGTTAGCCAAGCGACACCTTCTCATTACAGAACTTTTGGAACGAGTTGGGGCTTATCAAGGAAAGGGCAAGACGCCACATGCAGTTGATGTAAATCAGTTGCTTGAAACGGTACAAGTTTTCCGAAAGGCGTGTATGGTAAACGAAGAGTTCCCGAAGCCAACGGCGAGCGCGACAGATGAACTCAAGCAAATCCATGAGCACATAACTCAGCTTACTCGTTTTGGCATTTCCAAGATCGACGATCGTCGCAAGAGAATCGCCGAGCAATCGAAACAGATTGTCGCCGAATTAGGCGCGGATTACGACAAGAACGATTTGATTCGTGATCTGGTGGATGTGTGCGATTTGTCGGAAAAGCATGGACTCGGCGGTACAGTGTCAGTTGGGCAAGTTCGTAAACTTGCGGAGGAATTCAGGACTGCCAAAGCGAAAGAGGTCGGAGAGCAAGTCGAGGCAATCACCAATAGCGAAGACCTTGGCGCTCGAATGTCGGCAATAGCTAAGCTGGATATTGGGACGCTGGCATTTCTGAAAACATTTACTTCGACGTGCGCACAATTCTTAAAAGAGAGGTCAGGCAAAGCGGCGGGCCAGATAATGAACTGGACAGACGCTGTTGTTGAGTCTTCCAAGGCCGACGTAGATGCCCTATTGGCTGACCTCGAAAATGCAGCGATATCTTTCACGGAGTCAAAATCATGATTGCAGACGACTGTAAGTCGCTAAGGTTACAACTTGAGCAAGTCTCCAAAGCCAAACTCAACGAGCAAATTGTTAATCAATTGAGCGAACGGCGAAAGGATTTGCTCGAATTGAAAGAGAAGGTTGTTGCTGCTGTTGTTTCGTTACAAGCACTAGGAAAACGGGCATCTATTGTTGGAAAACTCGATGCGACCAAAGCCCTGGATCGTGTCCAGAAACTGCGAGAAGCCTTGAAAAGCGATCCTCAGTCTATCACGAAAGGAAGAGATCTGACCTACATGACGAGTGCGTTTGAGAAATTCGCAGATGAAGCTTCTAAGGCGACGGCATTAACCTGGGACCAATACCTACCTCGTGCTCGCCCAAATGTTGATGCGAATCGAATTTCACAGGCCGAACAACAAGAAGCTTTCAAGACTAAAGCAATTCAGCTTAAGGTTCGTGTGAAGCATGCCGAGCAAACTAGTAAACGCCCACCGTTGACAGAAGCCGAGTTCGTTGAATTGGAAGCGGTCTGGGAGGACATCCGAGAACTTCTCGAAGCGTTGCCAGCAGTAACCAATGACCCCAAAGTCCGTGAGTTTCTTAAAGCAGCAAACTCACCCAAGGGAGCGTCACTCGATCTGCTGACGGAAGAAGTGATTGTCTGGCTACGGGAAAACAACACCTACGAGAAATATCGTATCGTCAATTTGTAAAAAAGGAGTTTGTATGAAAGTTGACGATCACCGACTTGAGTTCCTGAATTTTCTCGAACGCACTGAATCTAAGTTATTGGCTTGGGGGCTCGTGGATGGTTCGTTTAGTTCTGACGAGATTGCTGACTATTGCGAACAGTACCTTGTTAAGCATAATCTCTGGAGCACATACGAAGACGGGGACGTATTCCAAGAGGCGATGGAGGAAGCCGGTTTGCTATTTGAGGCAAACGATGGGATGCATTCGAGATATAGAACCAGGATGGGCGAGACTGTTCGTCTGCTCGCTCGCTTGCGACAACTCTTTCCCAAGCATCTACAGGGAGGGAATCGACGGTGGCAAATTGCGAAACCGCTGGTCGGCGATTTTAGATTCATGTTGCGTGCGCGTTCGGTACCGGAACGCGAAATTGAAGCAAGCGATGTTCTTTCACGGATTGCGGCAATAGGACCTCTTAGCTCGCTGCAAAAGGATGCCCTTCATGCCATTCTCTCGCTGTCTAACGGCGAGTCCATGCGTTTGGCGGTCTTCCAATCCAGAGCGACCGAGAACATCCTAAGGCAAGTGCAACTAGGACGAAAATCAGGAACAATTGTTTGTGCGGGTACTGGGAGCGGAAAGACCCTGTCTTTTTATCTTCCTGCATTTCTATCAATTGTTGAGTCGATCGACTCCAACGACTGGACTAGATGCCTCGCCATCTATCCGCGAAATGAACTGCTTAAAGATCAACTCGCGGAGGCATACTCGCAGGCTCGGAAACTTGACTCTCTGTTAAAAGCTAGCGGAAAACGAAAGCTGACAATTGCAACCCTCTTTGGAGCAACGCCTGAAAGTGAACGAGACTTCGGGTACGACCCGCCGCCTAGAGGTTGGACGGTAACAAATGGTGGCCATATTTGTCCGTATCTCTCTTGTCTTAACGGTGATTGCACTGGAGAAATGGTTTGGCGAACGGCGGATCGGGAAAGCAAGCTTCAGCGACTTTACTGCCGACGATGCAATTGTCGAATTGAGCACGATGAACTTATACTCACTCGCGAGCGTCTCAAGTCCACGCCGGCAGATATTCTATTTACAACAACCGAAATGCTCAATCAACGGATGGGAGACTCAGAGATCTGCCATGTATTCGGTATCGGAACGCCGAGAAGTAAGAAACCCAGGATGGTTTTACTCGATGAGGTTCATACATACTCAGGCGTCCCGGGTGCTCAGACGGCGATGTTGCTTCGACGTTGGAAGCACCTAGCGTCAGTCTCGCCACATTTTGTTGGGTTATCAGCGACACTCGCGGACGCCCGAACCTTCTTTGCTTCATTAATAGGTGAACAGGACTCAAGGGTCGAGGAAATTTCTCCACATTCGACCGAGTTGAGGCGAGTTGGGATGGAGTATTTGATAGCGCTGCGTGGCGATCCAGCCAGCCAAAGCTCGCTGCTATCAACGTCGATTCAAACAGCGATGTTGATGCGTCGAACTCTTGATGCGACGAACAATAACACCGCAATAGATTCGCAAGTGTACGGATCGAAGGAGTTCGTATTCACCGATGATCTCGATGTTACGAATCGAATGTTTTATAACCTGCGAGACGCAGAAGGGCAGAACAGTTGGGGCTTCCCCGATTTGAATAAGCACCCCGGTGGGTCGCTGGCCAATTTGCGAAACTCTCAATTACCCGAAGGACGTCTTAGAAACCGTTTCGGCCAGTCATGGGCTATGTGTGAATGGCTGGGCCATCGCTTGCAAGGAACGCCTGTCGTCGTTGATCGGACAAGCTCACAAGACTCCGGCGTAGCTACAAATGCCGATATTATCGTTGCGACAGCATCACTTGAAGTCGGTTTTAATGACCCAGAAGTCAACGTAGTTCTACAACACAAAGCGCCTCGCGATCCTGCTCAATTTCTACAGCGTAAAGGACGCGCTGGTCGCCGTATCGAAATGCGCCCGTGGACGATCGTGACGCTATCAGACTACGGGCGTGATCGACTCGCCTGGGAGAGCTTTGACCTGCTTTTTGATCCTGAACTTCCGCCGCGCGAATTGCCTGTTCGGAATCGGTACGTCCTTCGTATGCAGGTCGTCTTCGCGTTCTTTGACTGGATCGCAACGCAACTGCGTACACAGGCTGGTCTGCCATCGGGGAGCGTCTATCGAGACTTTTCAGGTCCAGCGGAAAAAGTTCTTGGCAATCAGACCAAGATCAACAACATGAAGACTCGTCAGCAAACTGCTGCTCGGATCATTGAGGGACTGTTGCTCCGCGATGAACAATACCATGAACTTGTCGGATATCTTACGAAAGCACTCCAGCAATCCGAGGATGTGATTGAAGCATTACTGTGGCATCCTCCTCGAGCTTTGATGAACGCCGCGTTACCAATGCTCCTCCGCAGGCTGCAATCAAATTGGCGGCGAGCAGGTAGCGATTCACAATCTTTCGACAACTTCATTAGCAACAATCCGCTACCAGAGTTCGTACCCGGCAATCTTTTCGGTGACCTCAATCTTCCTGAGGTTTCTCTACGATCTCCAGCGCAGCAAGCCAACTCGGAGGAACGAATCGACGTTCTACCGATCTTGCAGGCAATGCGGGAGTTTGCGCCAGGACGTGTCTCACGCCGATTTGGGGTGATGAACGCATTTGCTCGCCACTGGGTTCAACCCGGTGATCTCACGATTGGTGTCGAGCAAACGCTTGAACTTCGCAATGTTGTAAGTCGTTACGACGAACTTGGCTACTTTGAACTCCATAACGAAAACGGAGAGGTGGTTCCGATTCGCTGTGTACGTCCTCGTGAAATCCAACTGGTTGTGCCTCCGATTCGAGTCATGGATAGCACTAATGCGTCGCTCACTTGGAATACACAGGTAAACCCTCAAGTGCCTGGTACTCCAGTCGATCTACCAAGTCCTTCTCGATGGGATGGCTTGGTGCATGGTATAGAATTTTTCTCGCACAATCTCAACAATCCACTCGAAGTTCGTAGATTCGCGACTCAATCCAAGGCAACTATTAACTTTAAAAACGGTCAGTCGATGGAAACCACTCTCAATTTCATCGAAGATCGGCAAGAGCCAATTTCTGGAGAAGAAGTAACGCAACCGAATCCGGTAGGGATCGGATTTGCAATCGATGTTGATGGCGTCGTCATTCGGTTCAGGACACCAAGTAATCTAACTGAGCTTTTGACATCCAACCCGGCCATGCTCCGTTGTTTGAGAGTTTCCAAGTTCCGAGACGCGTTGGCGGATGACTCGACTCTGGATGGTGTGGCAAATGTCTTTCAGCGGCACTGGCTTTCTCAAGTTTATCTTTCGGCATTGGCTACGATCGCCATTGACCGCGGTTCAACGATCGAGCAGGTTTGGCAGGACTCCAAAGCCAACCCAAGAATTCTTGACTTCCACGGAGTGCTCGGGGTCATCTTCCAAAGTATCGCCATTTCGTCACAGCAGGATGACGATCATCCAGAAGATGAGTTTTTGGACGACGTTCAGCAAAAACTGCAAGTCGATCTCGCCCAATTGTTAGATGAGCCTCTTGTCCAAGACGCACTTCACCGCCATGCCCCAACCCTTTGGGAGTTACCCGATACGAAGTGGAATCCTTGGCTGACTCGCAAGTTCAAAACGACGCTTGGGGCGGCGGTGCTCGACGCGATACAGCAAGTCTGCAGCGACCTGGATGCGGGCGACTTGCTACTCGACATTGAAGCGGGGCCAAGGCCATCGTATGCGATCCCAAACCCGACGAACTTAGAAGAAGTTTGGATTACGGAAAAAACCGTCGGGGGTGGCGGTATCGTCGAAGCATTCTTGATTCGCTACGGCGAAGATCCCAGACGCTTCTTTGATCTTGTTGAGAACGCACTTCGTCCGTCGGACTACGAAATTGCCGATCAGCAACTCACTTTATTGCTTTACTGGATAGCTTCTCCAACTGAAGTCGATATCCGTGATCGCATCAGCGACTATCGAAACGCGACGACCCTGAGTCATGAGGCTCACGCAGTCGCGTTTGAGTCACTCCGCAAAACCCTTTCAAAGCGAGGGCTATTCACTTGCCACGGAGTGGTTGCTGCCATCGCCAACCGTATTCTGCGTCCCGGAAGTTCTGATAGCACAGATGCTTTGCTTCACCGAATGGTGACGCGCTGGCGCGCACTTGAGGATAAATTACAGATCGAAATTGACCCACGCATTCTGGCCTATCTAGAATCCGCCAACGATGCAATTGACGATGTTATTCTTGAACCTGAAGACAATGCGATCGAAGTAAATCGCCGCCAATGGCGCTTTAACACGCTTTTCAGTTTGCTCTGGCCGCGGGGTGGTGTTTCGCGGAGTGCGAGACTGGCGGCCTATAACCCATTCAATACGCTTCCAGAAACGGAGCACGATCTCGTTCGGCTTTTCCTAAGCGGCGAACCTCAGCGGGTCTCAGTGGACGAGGCAGAATGGCGACGCATTGCTGGCGAGTATCTGGTTCAAGATAGTGAAGTCATACTCGTCGCGCGACCTGATCAACTTCCTGAACTTCGAAATGCACTTATGGATATCATGACCAACCCGATTGACTCAGGATTTTTATTGTTGCATCCCAAAGTGAATCGTGTTGATCGCTTCGCGGAGTCTGTCGAAATCCGCTTGACTCTGCCAGAGGGTATGCAATGAACAATAGGTCAAACGAGCAAAGAAATACCTTTACGACTCAAGCAACCAGTCGAGCCGAAATTCGTGAAATGCTGGAAGGCATATTTGTGGCTGAGTTACTTGTGCCCAGTGATTCTCTCTGGCTTGTTTCCCCCTGGATTACCGACATCGACATCTTGGATAATCGTGCTGGTCAGTTTTCATCTATCGTGCCCACATGGGGTTTAAGGCGCATTCGATTGAGCGAAGTCTTTGCAAAGATTATGGAGCGATCGCACGTTCACATCGTTGCACGCCCCGACTCGCACAACGATTCATTCCTGCAAAAGATGCGTGACCTAAGCAGGGCCTCTGACTCACCTAGCAATTTACAAGTCGTTATTCGCGACACCCTTCATCTCAAGGGGTTGCTAGGACAGGATTACTATCTCAAAGGTTCGATGAATCTGACGTACAATGGAGTAGAAATAAATCACGAAGGGGTCTCTCTTGACCGCTCGCCCGTCACTATTTCTGAAGCGAGAATTCACTTCCAAGAAAACTACGGGGGCAGCCAATGAGGCAATCCGATTCGCAGCAATTCTTGGAAACATTTTTCGGCAACGGTAATGCCATACAGTGGTCGCAGTATGCCACAAGTTCGCCAACTGATGCCATTCGCGTCTCGCTGGAACCCTGGATCGTTAGATTTCAGCGACAACATAGCCCGTATTGTTTGCCTCGCGTTGACGCCACATCGAAGCAGACATCGTGGTACGTACTATGTACCGATGCGCGTCAAGCTCGCTCGATCAGAGAAACTCTACAATCGTTTATAGGCCCAACATACACCAAATTTAACGGCGAGTTTGCGACGCTGTCGCTGAGTGATCCCATCGAGCAACTTTGCCAACTAGTATTCGGACAGCTTGTTTTTCGTCTTCCTGTTTTGGATTTCAAAGATCGGGCAAAAGTCAACTCGCTACTAAGCACGATGATGGAATTCCGCGACCGGGATAGTTCGCGGTCGCTTACGGAGGTAAAGCCAATCGGTCGACTTCTACGTGATCTCGAAATGGCGATCATCGCTGGAAGCGAAGACTCTGCCCATCAGATTTACTCTGAAATCCGAAGTCGTGGGCGACTTAGCGCAACAAACCTTGCATTTTTGCAAGTCCACATCCTGGCTGCGTTCAATCATTGGGGTGAGATCTTACTTATGCCCAATTTAAGCGACCTTTTGCAAGTCCGCCGACCCAAGCGAATATCAGAGAATCTCGCTGCAGCGGTGTATCACCATAGCTTTTTCAAACACGAAGAAGCAAATGAGTCCTTGGCGGCGATCGAAGCCTTCCGTAACCAAGGCGGTCGATACCAGACTCTCGTCCGATCAACCGAGAGGTTTCAATCCGCTGCAGCGATCAAATTTGCGTTCATTGCCGCTGTCGCTGCCGATCCGCCTAATCGACCGCTTGCAGAGCAATTGCTCTCGGAAAAAGTTGTCGATTCGGATCGACCTTGGTGTGAATCACTGGTTTCACACTTAGACGATACAACACCAACCGCAATAGTTGCCGAAGCAGTAAGTTCCTATGATCTAGCGGAGATTCGATATACTGAAGGCAACTTTGATGAATCGTTTGCTCTTTACTTGACGCAATCTCCAACTCATCGCTCTGTTTGCCGCGTTTTGGAATTGGCGGTTGAGATCGATAGCACTAACGCCGCCTGCAAAGCGATCGAGTATCTCGAATCTGCCGACGACGATATTCGCGGGAAAGTGCTCGGACGTCGAGTGTGTAACGGCCAGATCGAGACGCTCACCAGCCTGCTTGGTCAATCCGAGAACGGTGCACCTAAACCTATTTCTTCGCTCGTGGAATGGTTTGAATGCCTTGACGGTGTTACCGGCTCAGCCAATCTATTGGAAGTCTTGGATTACGGTATCGCTGGCTGGTCGACCGCCACCGATTTCAGCGCCTCCGATATTGCCGATCGCCTCCAACAGTCACGCACCGGGAACGCCGCCGAAACGATTCGCAACACAGTGCCATTGTTCGTTCGCACCTTTCTGCCCGATCGAGAAGCGAAACGCGACAACAAACCGATTTATAACGCGTTGATTGAACTGTTGATCTACGACGAATCCATTGGCGGCGACGACCTAACAGCTGTCGAGCAACTCGTCGAAGCCATCCTGACCTCAGCGCCCAGTCACGACTCGGGCAACAATGACTTCACTTTCGCTGCCGACATTACGAAACACCTTTGGGAAACAGTTGCGGCTCCACGGTACCTCGACTGGGCACTGTCAATGCTGGATCTGCTAATCGACACTGGAACGCAGAAGCATACCAACCTCGCGCCGATGATGGTCGCCATCATCGAGTCCATTCGCCCCTGGGCTCGACGCGTCACCGCCGACCAGTGGTCGCTGTTCTGTCTTCTTGCGAGCGACCTCGGCCTATCCAAGTTGCTCGAAGGCATCCGACCAGAACCCGAAGCCGATGCCCCAGCGGACACGACGACATATCGTCAAGCTCTAAAAGGCAAAAGTATTGCGGTGTACTCGCTTACCGAGCGCATTGCCCGCCGCTTCGGCCAGCTTGCCGAACAAGCCTTCGAGGGAATCAAAATTCATTACGTACACGACAAATCCCTCACCGACCGCATGAAAAGTCTCGCCCAATCTTCCGACATCTTCATTATCAACACCTGGGATGCTAAGCACGCAGCCACCAACGGAATCAAACAGAACCGGCCCTCGAGCCTTGTCACCGTACAACCGTCTGGAAAGTCTGCTCTCAGTTTACTTGAGAGCTTGATGCAGCAAGTTCAAGGCTTTTAATAAGGCAATTTGTCAAAGTTGCTTTGAATCGGCACACGGATGCTGGGCCGGACCTTTGGAGGGATCTGAAAGCGCCTGTCGAATAGATGCTGCCAATTCTGGATTTTCCTTTTCGACACTTGTGGCATAAGCTTCCATAGCGGCAACCGCATGCGGATCTGCGCCTGAATAGTCTAGTACGAAGTAGCGCGCCTGAGCACGAGTCGGTTGCCCGTCAAGCCTTACCACCGCGAACCGCTCTGTGAAGGCGCCTTTGGCGTAACGGGACTGCAGTTGAGTTGATTCCATGATAGTTTTCCTTTCGTGGGAATTGGACCTTTTGGTTGACATATAGTACGAGTTTGTTTGGACACCTTTGGTCATCATTTTTCATAAACAGCCAAAACTTTCATGTCCGGCTCTGTCCGCAACGTACCAACTAGTCGTAATCCGTGCGTATACGCTCGCCTTATCAAATTATAAGCGAAAGTGATTTTGGGGTAACGTCCCCTTGGCGAGAATTGAAGGTGTAGCGTCTCACCAGTCTCTCCTACTAGGACTCTGAAGTCGATCACCTGAATATTGCCTGCTTTCTCCTCCACAGCCTGTAACGCTGCTTGAACTTCGAAAGTTTCGCCAATTTGTTGCCAATATTTTAGTTTCTCGTCTTTGCTAGCATCGCTGCCGTAACGCTTGACGCAAGGAGCAACTCTCTCGAATAGCCGCGTTGATATTGAATCGCTGCCGTACTCAGCATAGGTGGGGATTAGTTTTGTTTGAGGTGGGATATCGAGTAGCACGAAACCTCTAGGTAGATCTTTAATCCAATCATTAGTAGCCTTACTAGTAAGCTCACTGAGTTCTAGCGTCAGCAGACGGCTGTGTTGATAAAGGTGGTAATGTAGCGCTAACTGCTCAAGTTGGCGCTGAGGCGTTGTTATCGGATGCCACTCCGTGTTCGTATTGTTCTTCGAGTTGTAACTCCCTTCTCCGCTTAGGGTTCCAGATCCTTTCAAACTCAACTTTGGTAACCAAGCCGCAAGTATCTCGACGAGCTTGCCAGAGTCTACTGCACCCTCAAGTCCAATTTCGGAGACGAGTTTTCCGGCAATCTCGCAATCGGTTCCTGTCGTTGTAACACCTTGTCTCATGTAGGGTCGGACTGTCGCATCATAGAATGCTTCAATCTCTTCCGCGTCAATGTAGGCTGGTGAATCGGCTAACCAGAGAAATTGCTCGGGTATGCCAAGGTCAGAAACGGTCTTTTTGTTCACGTTTTGGCTCATAAATCTCCTCCAAAATCTACTAATCCAAGAATGTTTCATCTAGGCAACACTTTCTTCGCAGATTCTCAACGAACAAGTTTCCTAATGAATACTCTTATACTTCATCAACAAGTAACTTGAAAGCATTTGAATGTGGCGTGGTACGTTCTGCAACTCGTTCCATTTGAGGGACTCGCCATTGCCGAAGTCCCAGTAGCCCTCGGTCCAGCGACAATCTTTGCGTAAGGGCTCGAGTTCTTGTTGGAAGAACTTAGACGTTAACTTGCGTTGCTTACGATGACGATCGGCGATCGTGTCCATAAGGAACCCCATAGAAATCACACCGGCACCGTGCATAAGTCGCGAAAGACGCGGGAGTTTACCCCAGGCATCGGGGAATGTGCGCTTGACTCCGTCCCAGAACTCCTTGAGCACTTCTAATTGATCGTCAATGTCTTCGAAGTTGTAGAGCACACCATCGGTCAAGCTATTCTCTAGCATCTTAAGAATCGAGTTGTCGGCGATTACCCCTATTCCGTTTGTAGGCGTTCGGATCATTCCTTCAAGCGGTGAGCCTTGATCGTAATTAAGACGTTCCGCAATCAGCGATGGTAGGCGTCGTCGAGCTAGCGCAAGAGGAAGCTTCCCCTCGGTAGATGGAAGCAGTTCATAGATTAGCCCCTTTGGCAGCGGTTTGGTTGCGTTGACAAGAATGAACTGCTGTCGCTGCTCCTCGTAGCCATCTGCAACAAATCCGACGACGCAAACAGGAAACGAGTCAATGTGTGCGTCACGTAGGGCAGCCGACCGTTGCTGACCATCGACGATCCAGCCTGGTTTGTCAGAATCCGGACAGTCTGGATTGACAGGAATCACAAGTGTTCCCATGCGACTAATTCCCGGCTTGCTACCTGCTGCAGGTCGGAACTGTACGGTTGGATTAAATGCTACAACGATGGCGTTGGGCAACAGTGGATTCTCGGATTCGAGATAGTCCTTGATCTGGGTAATATGCGATACGACTTCAGGACGTTGATAGCCACTCAAGCCCTCACCGTCGTGACGGCTGACGCGCGAGACGGTACAGAAGTCATGTAGTTTCTTGCCATCAACGGCAAAGCTGTAGAGTCGTCGATTCTTTCCCTGGCGAATCTCGAGCGCTGGCAACTCAAGAGTTATTATTCTCGATCTTCGCTTAACCGGCTTATTACTAGACATCGTGCTGCCTGTCATTTCTTAATTCCTTTACGCCGTAGTTGGAACCTTGCGCCGATTCGCCACCTTCAATCGCTCATAGGTTACATGTACGTTGTGAAAGCCTCGTCGTCGATTGCGTTCTGCTCCCCGGAATATTATGACGTTAATTCCAAGTGACTTACAGACCTCGCAATTGCATTGCTTCCAAGGCTGGTCTTTTAGAACGTCTTCGTATTCGATCGCGTAGTTGCGAAGGTTCCCGAACAGCGACTGGTAGTCAATGAGCAATTGAATCAGTTCTTTGCGGTGATGCGGTTTCTTGTCATAAGCTCGGAGAGCATTTAAACATTCTTTTTCCAGGCGAAATGCTTCGCCTTGCTTCACTTGGCCCGACAGAATTCTATTTTTGAGTTGAATGTTAACATCTACCTGAGGGACGCGAATTGCTGTGTAGCTCTTTTCGTTTCCAAACTCATCTTTAATGCGACTGTAATAGTTGCCTTTGTCTTCCTTAAACGCTTGCCGCAAGGGCGATGTACTATCGAAACTTACCACGCCCATCGACTTGAATTCCGGAATGTGTGTGAGGCGTGTAACCCCGAAAAGATGGAGTCGAGTATCAGATCGTAACCTTGGATAACAAGCGGTTAAGACGGCGACAATCTCTGATGTCTTCAATGGAACCATCCCGCCAAGTGCGATGTATCTGTAACCCATTTTTTGGAGCGCACTCAACGACTTCGCGTAAGATTTTGGACTCCAACCCTGTGCGACTCCAAGAGGTTCAAAAGTTGTCCGTTCTTTTTTGCAGTGCTGCTTGAAGTCGCGTGCCAATTCGATTGTTATCTCTTGACGTTTAAGGCACTTGTCTGGGACCTTTTCGATGCCTGGCAGGTTGTGATCCCAAGATGGGTTATAGTCTAGAATCACATGGTCGATTGAAGCACCGTAGTCAAAACCAGCGTCTTGATAGAAACGAGTTACTTCCTCTACGGTGACAGGAGGCAGCTCTTCCTTTACATAGGTGAATGCACCGCAATCCCCCATAACCTTCATCGACTCCGGAACCCGGAGAAACTCCTTAACGCCGCTCACAGAAAAGCGGCGTTGTTGTCCGAGGGTGTAGCGACCTGTGGATTGTCCAGTTCCCTCGACTATGGCTTTGGAGACCAACATACCATCGTAGGGTGTTTTCTTAAATACTTCGTGCGCGTAGAGATCGTCTCGCTGCCGTACGCGAGTGTCGGATCTCTTTTCCATTATAAAGTCGAAACTTGGATCGACGAGGTCTTGGCTGTCTGGGAAAAAAAACTGCATATTTATCTGGTTCCCTTCGCCTGTAGGTATCCTCTAATGAGGACATTGCTGAGTATATTGATGTGCCGTGGAACGTTGTTGAGATCGTTCCACTTCATGCCGTCCATATCGTCCCAGCGGCCGGCCGTCCAGCGACAGATTGGGGCGACAAACTTTAGTTCGCGTACTACTTCGACTTGAGCAGTTGACTTTCTAGGGTCGACTACTGGCATGATCCTGTCCATCAATCTCCCCATTGCTCGAATTCCTGCGCCGTGCATGAGTCGGCTTTTCGTGGGAGGCTTGCCCCAAGCATCTGGAAACACTTCTCGTACTGCAGACCAATAGACGACAAGTAGCCTAGTGATCCCGTCAAAATCGGTCTCACCTGTGGCGATGTTGCGGTATGGGAATAGGCAACCCGATGGCTGTGACAAGCTTTCTTCAACCATCTTGACGATCGAATTGTCGGTAATGACCGTTTTGGACCTGTCTTCTTTAGACGTCGAAGCTCGTTGTACTAGACTATAAAACGGTGATGACTTCTCGCGATTAAGCCAATCGCAAATCGCTGAAGGCATCTTTTTTGCCGATAAATTCGCGGGCAAGTTGCTGCTCACCTCGGGAAGCAACTCCGTAATCAGTCCACGGGGAAGCGGCTTGGCACTGTTGACTCTCAAGAACTGGTCTCGCTGCAGTTCGACTTCATCAGCAACGAATGCGTTGATCGGAATGGGTAAGTCGCGGCGCTTGCACTTGGTGAGAGCAAGAGCACGTTGCTGTCCGTCGACAATCCAAGCTGGTTTCGGACCGTCACCAGAAGGTATGGTTATTTCAAGCGTTCCCGCTTTGGCAAATCCATCATCTGTACCTGGTCCCCGGCTTTGCTTGAACTTCACACTTGATGACAGTGCCAGGATGATGGAGTTCGGGAAAATAATTTCACCTGAGTCCAAATACTCAATGATGTTCTGAACGTGCTGTCGCACATCAGGACGTTGATAGCCGATCAAATTGCCTGACTCGTCTCGAGTGATTCGAGATATGTCTGCTACCTGCAAGAGTTCATCGCTGGTGAGGGTGAACATGTAAAGTGGATGTTGCGAATTCTGATCGATGCGCAGTGCTCTTCGTACGATAGGTTCCGGTCTACCGTTTCTTTGGCTAGCCATTCAGTGCCTCCACGACTTCTTTATAGAGATTCGCAAATCTCTTTTGCTCGCATGCCATGTTGGAGTCGCGTAGTACCCTTAGCAGCGGAGAGTGTTGCGACTTGGGGCTTACTCGTAGTTGCTTTCGTATGAACGCTTTAACCTCGTCATCGCAAAGCTGTTGTCGATTGTATTTCTCGATTGGAGGTTGCTCACTAAGCAACTTTTGATAACGCTTCTTGAGGTTTGTCGCCCGCGGAGGTTGGCGAGACTCACGGATGATCTTGGCGGCCAATCGAGTATTCAGCGATCGCCTAGCTCCGCCTAAAGCGGTTTGCATTCGTGCGTCGCAGGGAACGAGGTTTTGGTCCAATCCATCAAGGCTTTTAACTCCAGCGCAGACGATGGCTAGTTGATCTGACTCAGCGAGATGGGAAACGCCATCTCGAAGATCGTCAGCGATTGCTCGCATGTAATTGTCCGATGCAACCACTAGCAATGAACGTTTCGGATACTCAGCCATTAGATCGGTCAAGCTTCTAGGCCTATCACCGAAGTGCGTTTTCCATTTTGAAGCAGTCGCACTCCACCAATCCTGCGCGGCGCTGAGACGATCGCTTTCTGGGAGTTGGGCAGCAACCGAGTCAGGATGGCTTCGGGAGAATGTGGCCGCATAAGGTGCAACGCGGTCGTCGAAATGGATTAGCCCGTACCCTGCAGAACAAACCCAGACGTCAATTTTAAAGTAGGACGATTCCAGAGCCCGGACGTTTGCCCAATGGTCGCCTGCATATAAGTCCGCGACTCGTACGCATTCCCGCCAGTGACGGTTGGTGCGAGTTTGCCACTCTTGAATGCGCTCCCGAATCGACACCCCTGGTACGTTGCGAAGTTGACATTCAACAGCAACTGGATGCCGCTTATCCTTGGTGCAAGTGACAACGACATTGACAACTTCACTCATCTCGTCACCCCTTCAAGTAATCGTAAACTCGCTGTCATTCGTGCTCTCCTCGATAGGTGCAACCACAGGTACACGTCTCGCAGACAACAACTTTGGACAACAAAGCAAGCGAAGGTTTTAGATTTCGCCAAATCCAAATCGCGATGTTTTCGCTTGTTGGATTCTCAAGGCCCGCAATTTCGTTTAGGTAGTAGTGATCCAAACGATCGAGCAGCGGCTTGAATGCAACCTTGATGTCAGCAAAATCGATAACCCATCCTGTATATGGATCAACGGGACCTTCGACATGAATCTCTACGCGAAAGGAATGACCATGCAGACGACCACATTTGTGGCCCTCAGGGACATTCGGTAAATGGTGGGCCGCCTCGAATCGAAACTCTTTGTAAAGATCCATTTGTTCAATCCTTTCCTATGGCAGCCCAATTAACTTGTGTGTTTGAAGACTTAGCTCCCATCGCGGATGCTCCAAGCAATACTTAACTGCAAGGCGAGTGTTATCTT
Source organism: Pirellulaceae bacterium (assembly GCA_019636375.1). Classification (GTDB taxonomy): domain Bacteria; phylum Planctomycetota; class Planctomycetia; order Pirellulales; family Pirellulaceae; genus BJ22. The sequence continues at coordinate 372,949 of JAHBXS010000003.1, forward strand.
CTTGGCGGGGGCCATCCATCGGTTGAAGGAAAAAGCGTTGGAAATCGAGATTCGTGTATCTTGCGGGATCGACGCCAACTTGTGGAAAAACCAACTTCAATTCATCGCCCGCGGTCAGCACCAGTGACGCGTTAGCCTTGGGACTTACGCAGATCCAATCGATGCCGGGTGGCGGCAGTTTCGTTCCGTTCGTTTCGATGGCGACGGTAAAGCTTAGAGCGTGCAACGCCTCGACCAAATCTGAGTCGAGTTGAAGCAAGGGTTCGCCACCAGTGCAGACAACCAGTTTATTGCCCATCCATTCGCCAGCCTCATTGCTAGGCCAGCAATCATCAATCGCATTCGATAGGTCGGCGGCAGATTGATACACGCCACCCTGAGGTCCATTGGTGCCGACAAAATCCGTGTCGCAGAACTGACAAATTGCTTTGTGACGATCTTCCTTCCGGCCAGTCCACAAGTTGCACCCAGTGAACCGACAGAACACAGCTGGCCGACCAGCATACGCTCCTTCACCCTGCAGCGTGTAGTAGATCTCTTTAATCGAGTAACTCATGCCAATCGCCTTCAGATACAAACTAAAAACTAGCTATGGAATAAAACGAGAGTATGTCATCTGTCCATTGCATGTCAGTTAGCAGGGACCTTACTACCAACGTCCCCCAAATTTGCGAAAAGACTCTTGAGTCGACTCAGCGAAGGATGGTGATGCTGGGAATACAAGAGTTTCGGATAATGCAAAAAAACGCGATTGGCGTATTCATTAAGAGTCTATCCGACAAATCAGTAAAAACCGCAACTGACGACTTACGGCTAATGGATTTAGGATCAGTTCCTCGTTTGCAGCATCCAATTTGAACACTCTAAGTAATCGTCCAACCTTCACCATCACCTTTACACTAAACCAAAAAACTACTCTAAAACCGAACGCTCTGTCAAGCACCTAACTGCGCAAAATTCAAACACACTCCACTTGCAGTTAATGGTTGAGCCCGCAAACCGGACACTTTGCTGCAATTTTCTTTCTTCAGCCTCGTCAATCCTTCCTAAAATTACGGAATTTGGTGAGGTCTTGACGAACTGAAACCGGTGATCAGCGAGAAGTGTCAAAATCGTCACTTCTCACTGGACGCAAGGGTTTCATTCGATGATCAAACGAAATCCCACTGGTTCACCCAGCGGATTTTTCGGTTTCTCGCTAGTGGTCCGTCAACATTTAAATTTAGGGTGTCGCGTCAGCCTGAGGACAGGCTGACCTACTGTAGCCGCCGCTGTCCCCAGCGGTTGAGCTTTGCTACATCAACCCTAACTTTTATCTTTGACAAAGCACTAGACGTGATTGTCCTGGATCGATACGGTATTCAATCCCGGTGGACTTGGGGTCGGCTGGTAGAAATCGTAACCCGATGCGTTAGTTTTGAAGTTGCGATTTTTCAGGGTGTAGCACCCTAAACACGTTAAGGCCTTTTATTTGGTCCCCAACCGGCTTGTCCGGTTGGATTCCAAGTTTGAAAGCTAGAAGCGGAATTCGAATGTTTTTCCGCCTCCTCCCCAGCACACGCCGCCTTCGGCGGCGTGTGCTGGGGAGGAGGCGGAGGGGGATGGATCGCTCCGATCCTAGCCTTCAAGCTTATTCACCCACAAGATGAACTCGTGGGGGTCTACATCACTTTTACAGTCATACACACGCGAAAATCGCAACTTCAAAATGCGTTAGCGAAGGAATTTTCGACGCCCCTCGTTGGCACTTCGGGTTGCGATGAGATGAATCGTCGCTCGCTGGCCCGAATCTCGCGGATGCGTTCAAGCAGCTCGTCGAAGTAGTCCTTGCCAAACCGCTTGTTCAGCTTGAGCCGCTCATCGTCGAGGACGAATCCCTTGATGATGAACTCCCGCAGCGTTTGGGTAGCCCAAATGCGGAACTGGGTGGCCTGGGCACTGTTGACCCGGTAACCCACCGAAATGATTGCGTCGAGGCTGTAGAACTCGATTTCCCGACGAACTTCGCGGTTTCCCTCGGTTTGAACTCTTCGAATTTTTCGAAGAGTTGCCTCTGGGGTCAGTTCGCCGGACGCGTAAATTTCCTTTAGGTGGTAACTTACGGTGTGGATCTCGACCCCGAAAAGCTCGGCGATCCGTTTCTGGTTCATCCAGAACGTCTCCTGTTCGTAGAGCACTTCGACCCGCACCGCCCCCTCGGACGCTTGGTAGAAGATCAGTTCTCCTTCGAAGGAATCATCAGGCAAGTTGCTCATTCGACCTCCAAAAATGACATACCTTGGCTAACTGTTTCAACTCTCCACCTGCTGGGTCGAGGATCGACTCGTTCACGGATTCGCCACCTTTTGGATAGCGAATTTCTGAGTAAACGTACCCAAACGCCCTTTCCGCCTTCATCCTTAAAATCATCCGTAACCGTTCACGGCATTGCAGAACAATTGTCCCCAATTGTTCGGGCGTATCGCGGATGGTCCCGATCCGGGTATCGAACAATTGGGGACAATTGTTCTACATTCACGCCAATCTGTTTGATACCGTGAAAGGAAACAAAAAAACTTTACCACAGAAAACGACTACTTCAAAATTGGTGGCGATGTGGAGAGGGGTTCGGTCGAGAGGCTGACGGGGCGGAAGATGCCGCCGGAACCGTACCAATCGTAGACGGCGATGGCGATTTGGAGGTCTTCACCTGGACGGATGTGCTCCGATATGTCAAGACTGACTCGTAGCTCGAAGGCGGTCTGCTTGGTTTCACGATCTCCCAAACTCGCGACCTTGACGCCGTTCACATACACGTCGGCGTAATCGTCGACGCCGGTGAAGTTCAAATAAGTCGTCGGCGAATGATAGTCCGCCGGAATTGCGACCCGCTTGCGGTACCAGGCCCAATGATCAAGCGCAGGATAGCCTTGACTCTCCCAATGCCGATCGATTCCAATCGTGCTCCACTCAGAATCGTCGAACTCAGAGGCAAACCAGCCTTCTGTAACCCCTACTTGGTCGCCATCCGGTCGAAACTGCCATCGCTCTTGCGCGAGCGAGCGGATTTGGCGATTCAATTCCCGCTCCAATGTCGCGAGGTTTTCCAGTGCTTCGGTTGGTTGCCGGTTATCGGGGAAACGTTGCACAAGTTGTTCTAGCCAACGCTCCAACAACCAACGCCCGGCAGCGTTCGTCGCTCCACGATGATTCAAACTCGACACCAGCAACTCACCCCGCTCGCCGACATGCATCCGGAAGGCCAACCCGTGGGTGCGGACCTCGCGCATATCGTGGTTGTCCCACAACAGCACGAGCGGATCGATGGAACTTAAATAATGGTCAAGCTGCGGGACGACCGGCCCCGCCAAATCAAAATGTTGCAACTCGACCAACATGTTTTGCGCGACATTCTCGTTGAGAAAAGGGGTCAGACCCTTTTGTCCGTTCAGCGAAAACGGTTGGTGCCAAGTTTCTCCGTCATGCGGCATGGCGACCAACGAGCCACGCAAGAACCAGTGGTCTTGTACGGCGAAACTACCAGGACCTCCGTCGGGCAACAACAACACTCGTGCCCCCTGACGGAGAGCCTCCAACAGTTCGCGATCTAATTTGCGAGTGACGATGATCGCCGAATTGACATCGGCTGACTCGACGACTTCGATTGGCAGGTCGGCGATAAGCGATTGTGCTGACGGGTGAACGACGGCTTTTACTGCCGCTGGATTTTTCTGGGCTTGCGGAAAGGCCCACACCGGCCAAGCGTTAGTCGCCAGCGTTTTTGTGTTCGTGCGCCAGGTTGCGTGCAGCGTCAAGCGTTGCGGCCGGGCCTCGGTTGGAATCGGAATTGTCATGACTAAGGGATCGGTCCCCGACGCCGAAGTCACATGTTGAGAGCCCGACCAAAGAGAAATCCCTGCGGCGTTGCGGAGACTCACCTCCAGCCACGAGCCCGCCGCGACTCCGGCTAAGTCCTTAGGGAACAACTCCACTCGTGCCACTTCGCCCCCCCAAAAACTGCGACGATCGTTTTCGGTCCGCAACAGGATCATGCGGTCCCCTTGAAAGCTCCATTCTTCAGGAGTGTGTTTCGGCTCCCCCGCGTAATCGATCAGCCCCATCGCCGCCTTGGGGAAATCCCGAATCACGCTGACCACATACGCCCCGTGGGGGACCTCGCGATGGAAGACCTCGATTTGGAACTTTCGCATCAGTTGGCCGTAATGTCGTGAGTGGGGGAGGAGTGCCTGCGGATCAAACTTTCGCCCGCGCTTTGCGGCAAGTTCCGCCAATTCGGTCTGCCAACGCAATTGATCGGCAACGGCCCAGGCTCCATGTGCCGGGTTCTCGGCGGCAAAGCGAATGGCCTCTTCCGTCGGAACGGTCCAGGTGTCTGCCGCGATCGCTTCCCCTAGCGCGAGCGGCATCACAGGCCGCGCAGCGATGTAACGCTTGAGCCGAGCCAACGTCGCCACCCAATTATGATTGTTCCCGTAGGGATGATCGTCGTAGAAATCGTGGACGCGATTCCAAGAAATCCAACTACTGTCGTCCTCGACAATCGCTCCAGGGATCATCGTTTTGCATTTGTTGTACAGCGAACGGATGACGTTGATGTCGGCACTGGGCCCGGTTTCACAAGTCAAACTGCGGAGAACAATCGAGGGATGATTGCGATCGAATTCGAAAAACTCGGCGTACTCCCGTTCCAAGTCAGCCAAATGTTGCTGGTCCAATTTTGGGTGCCAGGTCGGATACTCCATCCAAGCCAACATCCCCAGTTCGTCACACAGCTCCAGATAGCGTTTGGGGGGGACCCACAAACAGAACTTCATCATGTTGAAGCCCCGTTCTTGGGCAAAGCGAATTTCGTCTCGCATCCAGGCTTCGTCGAGCGAAGGTGCGACGCTCGGCGGAGCATAGCCCCAATTCAAGACGCCGCGAATTGAAATCGGTTCTCCGTTAAGTACAAACGCATCACCTCGCGTCACAAATTCCCGTACGCCAAAGGGGACGACATGTTCGTCGAGTAAGTCGCCTTCTTCCGCATGGACTCGAATCCGCAAGGCGTAACGTTGGGGGTCCGCCGGGCTCCAGGGTTTCCAGGGCTGGGGCAACTTGATCGTGCCACCCCAAATTTCATCGCGGAAAAATCCGCTTGAACCGAGAATCCGAGGCGAACCAGTAAAGTTCACCCACTCGCCGTTCAATACCTCCCACGCAGCGGGTTCACCGTTTCGATCAAGTTCGGTCAGGGCCACTTCGATCGAGACCACGCGATCACTTTCCAGACTGAGCGGAGCGACAAAACTGAGGCTCTGTTCGGCCAATTTGGGAAACACCCCAATCGCATCCTTAACAAGGACTGCTGGCGGGGCGAGTTGCAACGCCACCGGCTGCCAAATCCCGCCGAAGTGATTGGTCACGATGGGGAGGAACCCTTGCGTGTTGTGCCCCACCCGCTCGTCGACTTCCACGGCCAACACAAACGGCTGATCCAAATCCCGCTCGTTGATCGGGACGGTCAAATCGACGGTGAACGGAGTCCAGCCGCCAAGGTGCTCGGCCACAAGGATGTCGTTGGCGAAGACTTTGGCATGGGTGGCGACGGCGGCGAAGCGGACGAGTTTTCGTCCTTCGGCTTCTAAAAATTCGGCGGGAAGTTTGGTTTTGTACAGCGAGACGCCATCAAAGTTGACATCGATTTGGTCTTCGATGGTTCCTGGGACTATGATCGGTTGAAAGCTCTTGCCGCCGTCGAGGGAGACGGACCAATCGGTTAAGTCTCGATTGGTTTGACCAACGAGGGGCGAAATGACATAGCTCAGAATGGCTAGAAAGAAAACGCAGGTCAATCGAGGCACTGAAACTTCTCCCGGAAGCGATGATGGATTCGACATAGTACTTAATTCTATCACAGAAGGGGACGAGTCGTTTAACGAATCTCGGGTCTGGGAGTGAACGCACCGGTCTGGCAAAAGTTGGACAGGACAGTCAATCATTTTGATCAAGTCGTGATTGCCCAACGGGCTTGAGTCTCCCAGCCCAGGGCAGAGCGTAGGTTCGATGATCATCGAACCTACGCGACGCCCTGGGTTATCGATGCACCAATGTTTCTTCCGGCCCAACGGGCCAACAGATCAAAACATTGAGGTTAATCATGCCGACCAGAATAAGGCATTTGCTTTGCAGGCATCATATCATTTTTGATTATTGATTGTGTTTTGGAGGTTGGTGAAGGTGATCAGTTGCCCGTTGGGCCGAAGATTGTCGGGTGCGAATCGTGCCCCAGGGCGGCGCGGGATTTCGTTCTGCGAACTCAAGCCGGCTTTGCCCTGGGCTGGGAGACTCAAGCCCTTCGGGCAAACCGGTTCTACACCTCAGTTGAGTTTTAATAAAACGGTCTCACACTCGTTCCTGCTGACACGAAACTAACCGTTCACGGAGTGAACGGCCACGTGGCTTTTCACTCCGTGAAAAGTCGGGCACACTGAAGGAACATTTCTCGACATACCGCTCGGATATGTGATTTGCCAAAGCGGGACTTGGTTAAGTCCTAACGACGATTCCGTGAACGGTAACAAACCGGCAACTCTGAAACAATTGAGGACAATTGTTCTACAAACTTACTTCAGCACTGCCGGTTCGGTTTGCTTGGCCGATTCGGACAAGAACTTTTGCAGTTGTCGGCGGTAGTGGGCGTATTCGGGATCGAGCATCAAGCACTCTTTCGTCAATTTTATCGCCTCGGCATGGCGGCCTTGGCGGAAGTAGAGCGCGGCCAGCGTGTCCAAATAGTGCTTGAGACGCGGACGCAGCACCAGCGAGCGTTCGGAGCAATAGGTCGCCTCGACCAGCCGCCGATTTGCACAGACGCAAGTCCAGGCGAAGCTGTTGAGGAGCGTGTTGCTGTTGGGATACTGTTTGAGTTGTTCGACGAACCAGTCGGCCTGGCGGTTAAAAATCCGCTCGGCGACTTCGGTTTGACCTCTTTGCTCCATCGTCGGAATCAACTTCTCGCACAGACTGCCGTAGGAGAGCATGTTGACGCCCTGTGATTGAATTAGCCGTTCGGCTTCCTCGGGCAAGTTTTGTGCCGACAGCGCAGCCGCTCGCCGCACGATCGTATTCCGATAATTGGCTAACAAGTAAATCAAATTCATTTGGCCAAAAGAAGGATTTTGGAGGAGTTGTACGAGTTGAATTTCTGCCCACCGCGCGGATTGCAGATCGTCCGTTCCTGCCAAAGCGTGCGTGTTGGCGAAGACCCCCAAGTCGAACGAAATCAACTCGGGAGCGAACCCATAAGTGATCAACTCCAAAACCGCTCCTGGTGTCAGCCCTATTTGACTGACACAGTAGGCCGCGAGACGTGTATCGTCGGCCCGTTGTTCATCACCCGTTTCTCGATAGGCCCGACTGAGCATCAACAAACACAAGACCCTGGAGTTGACTACTTGGGATTTATCGGCGTGTGATAAATACTCGATTGCCGCAAGCCAACGTCCTTCGTCATAAGCATCTCGCCCCAGGAACCAAGCCGCACGAGAATTTTTAAAATCGTTCGCCGCCTTTTCAAGCATCGTGCGGTACTCTTGCCATCGCCCGTGAGCCAGATAGGTAAGTCCAATCTGCACGTATATTTCTCCGCTGGATTGCTGTGGGCGTTCTCCTTTGGCTTCCCGATGAGCCTCTGCGAGGAGTGTCTCCAGATCAAAATCGTCGGTAAACTCCGCCAATGGATCGTTGATCAGCATTGCGATGGCGTTGAGTTTTTGATCTTGGAAAACTTTTGACTCTTGAACGCGATAGTTCCAAAAGCGAGATAATTCGAGCTGAGATGAAAACAGCGAGTTTTGGAGATACCATAGCTCGTAATAGTTTTGGGAGTAGTTTTCTGTGACTGTTTTCCAAAAGTCTTCTGGTTGCAGACCCGCCAATGTCTCAACAATATTTTTGCGACGTTGCGATGATTGGTAATCGTCTTCAGTAGTTTTGGTCAGCATGTTTTCGAGCAACACTGCTGCGTCTGTATGCAGTCCGACATTTGCCAAATGTTCGCTCGCCGCAATGAGCATTGAATGCAGGTCCATAATTTCTGTTTCAATGTTCGAGGTGTCTTCGCTGGACGAATATTTTCGACTCAAGGTTCGCAATTGGGTGGTTTTGTCGGTGATCCACTTCCAGCGTTCGGCAACGCCTGCTGGAAGTTCCAGGATTTCACGAGCGGCATCGAATTGATTCGTGTTGTTGGCAATCTGCAAGGCTTGGTAGGGGCTCAATCGCCGTGCGGCGGTCAATGCCGCCTCCACTTCGCCATTGATCAGTAGTCCGCGCAGCAAGACTTCGATCGAAGCCATCGCTTCATCTTTTGAATTTGGATCAACACTCTCCAGAAGTTTTACGGTCAATTCGCGTGCCGCAAGGTAATCTTGATCGCGACCAGCGAGTCGGGCGATGGTCAATCGCTTCATTAATTCCTGCGATTCGGAGTGATCAACCTCGGCAAGCTTGACACCGCCACGATTCATCCAGGTCAGCTCGGGCAATTGAGCCCAAATCGGATCCCAGCGTCCATGCTTCATATCCCAATCATCCAAACGCTTCTTTCGTAGGGCGACATCCTTGATCCGCTCAATCAACGACCTCGCCTCGGACATGCGCCCTGCCGCCTCCAATGCAACAATCAATGTCATCAGTTCCGAATCGGTGCGTTCTTCATTATTGCTACGAGCGAGCCAGCGTTCGGCTTCCGCATCAGCTTGCCCCAGCAACCGCAGCCCGCCAAAGCTCAAATCCGGATAATGTCGCTGGACAAACGGATGGCGCAATATTTCGAGGACCTGCGCTGAGTCCTGATTGAGGGATCGCGCCGCAATCGCAAGAGGCAATGAGAACGCCGACGTTTGCCTTTCCAAAGCGACCTCCTGGTCTGGAAGATCGTTCAAAAAATCTAAAATGAATCCCAAAGGGCAAATCGATGCCAACTCACTTAGCAGTGCGTACTGACCGTACTCGGGCAGGTATTCGTATTGGGCCAAGATGTCAGACATCGTGTAGGCACTATCAAGCGGAATCTGCATCCCAATCGCAATCAAAATCGCTTGTAGCCGCCCGCGAACTTCGGGGTCCTTGTTATCCAGTCCCTCTTTTAATTCGGGGACGACCGATGCACCAAACTCCAACAACTGACGACTGGCTTCTTGCCGTGTTTGAAAATCGTCGGCGCCCAGTTGCCGAATCAGTTGAGCCACGATGGCTTTGTCGGGTTTTTGATTGAGCGAGCTGTCGGTCGTTTGTCCGGTGCAGGAAGAGGCCAGCGCCAACCAAAGTAAACCGCAAGCAAGACCACTCAGCCAACGACTCTCATGACAATGCGAGCTAGATCCGATCCAAAAGTTCATTTTCAAGCTAACTTTGCAATAACTTATGCACTACATTACCGAACACATCCGTCAAACGAAAATCTCGCCCTTGATAGCGATAGGTTAATTTTAGATGGTCGATCCCGAAACAATGCAACAAGGTCGCGTGCAAGTCGTGTACTGAAACCGTGTCGACCGTCGCACGATAGCCCAGTTCGTCGGTTTCGCCAATCGTGATTCCTGGTTGAAAACCTCCGCCAGCCAACCAGCCACTCATGCTCAAGATATGATGATCGCGCCCTGAGCCTTGTCCCATCGGCGTTCGGCCAAATTCGCCACCCCAAAAGACGATCGTATCGTCGAGCATCCCTAGCCGCTTGAGGTCCTTGACGAGCGCCGCACAAGCTTGATCGACTTCGCCCGCCGCCGTTCGCATGTCTTTTTCGATATTCGCGTGATGGTCCCATGCTCGATGATAAAGCTGAATCGTCCGCACGCCCCGTTCGGCCAGACGCCGAGCCATCAAACAGTTCGAGGCAAAGCTGCCGTCGCCGGGGGTCTTGATCCCGTACAGGTCCAGCACCTCTTGCGGCTCCGAACTGAAATCGGTCAACTCGGGGACCGAAGTCTGCATCCGAAAGGCCAATTCATATTGAGCGATTCGCGTTTCGGCTTCGGGGTCGTGCCAATGTTCGTTGGCCGTGCGATTGAGGGAACCGATTTGTTCGATCAGTTGCCGTTGAGCACTTTGGCAAACCCCTTCTGGGCTTCCGATGTAGTGGACTGCCGGTCCCTTAGATTCGAATTTAACCCCTTGAAAACGACTGGGCAAAAATCCCGCCGACCACTGCCGCGCGGAGATCGGTTGAGCCCCACCTGCTCGACTATGCGAGCTCAGAACGACGAACCCCGGCAAGTCGTCGGTCTCGGCACCCAATCCATACAACAGCCACGAGCCCATACTCGGTCGCCCCTTGATGATCGAGCCGCTGTTCATAAAGGCGTGCGCGGGGTCGTGATTAATCTGCTCTGTGTGGAGCGAACGAACGATACACAAGTCATCGGCAATTGTCGCGGTGTGCGGAAAGAGTTCGCTGATTTCTTGACCGGACTCTCCGTAGCGAGCAAATTTGGTAAAAGCCCCCCGCACCTTTAATTCGGTATTCTGCAATTGGGCAAGCTGTTGGCCTTGGGTCAACGACGACGGAAAAGGTTGTCCGTCAAGTTCGGCCAACTTGGGCTTGTTGTCGAGGCTTTCGAATTGCGACGGCCCACCGGCCATACACAAGTGGATAATCCGTTTGGCCCTTGGCCGATGATGGAAGGCCGATAAAATTCCGCGCGGCGAGTCGTTCTGTGGTGTGTCGTCATTTGAGGCAAATGCCGCTTGGCCATTCGCCCACAACAAACCGAGCGCCGTTGCGCCGAGGCCATAGCCAGACTTGGCCAAGAACGTGCGCCGTTGGGCTCGCAGGATTTCTTCGCGAAACGTCGGATTCTTGATTTCGGGGGATTTTAGGTTCATTGTTTTAATAACGAGTGATGGTTTCGTGCAAATTCAGGACGGCTCGACAAACTTGAGTCCAAGCAGCGAGTTCTGCCGCATCGATTTCGGTCTCCGTCGCTGCGATTCCTGTTTGCAATAATTTTTGTGCGTCGTCGACGTTGCTGCGGTAGTGTTCCCGCTGGGAATTCAAGAACTGCTGAAGCGATCCCAGTTCCCGGTCGGTCGGCTGCCGCGTGAGGACGATTTGATAGAGTTGTCTCAGTCGCTCTTGGTCATCGTCGTCCCCTTTGATCACCTTCGCAGCCAGCACTCGTGCGGCTTCGACAAACGTCGGATCGTTCAGCAGTGTCAACGCTTGCTGTGGCGTGTTGGCTTCGATTCGCAAAGCCGTGCATTCCTCGCGCGAGGGGGCATCGAAGTTGGCGAGCATCGGGTGCAAGAACGTCCGCTGCCAGTGCATATACAAACCACGGCGGTACTGCCGCTCATCCCGATTGGCAACATAACGGCGGTCAGGAAACTGCAAGTGCTCGTAGTAATTGTCGGGTTGGTAAGGAAAGACTGCGGGTCCGCCGAATTCCAGATTCAACAAGCCACTGACCGCCAAAGCATTGTCGCGAACCGCCTCGGCCTCCAACCGTCGCGCATTCTGCCGAGCAAGAAAAACGTTTCGCGGATCGACTTGCAGATGGGCATCGGTGGGAACCGACGCTCGTTGATAGGCGTCCGACATCACGATCAACTTGACCATCCGCTTGACGTCCCAACCTCCCGTGCGAAACTCGAGGGCCAGCCAATCGAGCAACTCCGGATGGCTGGGGTATTGCCCCTGGATGCCCAAATCATCCAGCACCGGACTCAGACCATGGCCGAAAAAATGTTTCCACAACCGATTCATCTGCACGCGGGGTGTCAACGGATTTTCGGGAGCGACTAACCATCGCGCCAAATCGATACGCGTCAAACGTCGCTCTGCCGTCGAAACCGGCAGCTCGCCACGCGGTAAAAAATGAGGCGTCATCGGGAGCACGACGTCACCGGACATGTCTTGCCAATCGCCACGCGGGAGGATTCGCGTATCGCGGGGTGTGTCAGATTGGGAGACTTGGACTGGCCAGCGCCCATCGCGGCACTCGCGAATCTCGCTTTCGATTTGACGGACTTGGTTTTTGATATCCCTAAATTCGGCAACCGAAAAAATCCATTGCCGTTGCGCGAACGGCGTCGCCAGGGCAGGGGAGGGCAATTGAGTCGCCAAACCCTCCAACAGTTCCCGCCACTCGACGGGATGATTGGCTCGTTCTGGCATCAGCGGTGAAGACAAAACTCGCCACTGCCGCGCACGGTTGCCGGTGAGCTTGATTCGCAAAGTCTGATTCGGCTGCAATCGCAGCGGTTCGGACAGCAACCAGACGCCCCGCGCGACGGGGGCCATCGACGAATCAATCCTCCAGCCACCTTGAATGCCGAGAATCTCAAACGTGTTGGCGTAACGCGGCAAGGATTGATTCGCATCGGCAAACTCAACGCGTATCGGTTGCCGAGCCTCGACTCCTTCGGTTTCAACTTCGAACGAAACTCCAAGTTGCATTTGGCCATTGGAGAAAAGTCGCGTTTCGTCGGCTGGATCGGAGAGAATTTCTAAAGAAACGGCGGCAATCGGATAGTCAACTGGGGAAATCGAATAAGTCAATTTATCGATCTTGTCGCCGCTTAAAACCAAGGAACCGTTCGCTGAAATCTCGCCTGTAACCCCTTCGGTTTCAACAACCGTCGGTTCGTGAAGCATCCAACCGTCAGGGTTCGCGGCCAAGAAATCTCGTAGCGTTTGTTGCCATTCGCTCCAGTCGCTTGCCGTATGAGCGGTTTGCGTCAAGCGTTCGGCAATTAGCTTTTCTCGCTCGCCGTGGAGGCGTTCGATTCGTCGTTGCAGATAGGGGACATCGACGACAATTTCCGGTGGGAAGGGGTGATCGTTCGACCAACCTCGGAGGTCGGGGTTCGGCGTGTAGTGGTAGTCTTGGTAGACTCCCCATTGCCGCAAGTCGGCGAAAAATGCCGCCATCCCGTAAAAATCTTCCATCGTGAACGGATCGTATTTGTGGTCGTGGCATTCGGCACAGCCCATCGTGGAACCAAGCCAAGCCCCCGACACGGTGCGGACTCGATCAGCGGCGTATTTCGCCAAGTACTCTTCCGGCTGCGCGCCCCCTTCGCGAGTCATCATGTTCAGTCGATTGAAGGCTGACGCGATCAATGATTCGGTCGTCGGCTCGTCGATTTGATCTCCTGCGATTTGCCACAGGGTAAACTGATCAAACGGCAGGTTGCGATTGAACGCCTCGACAACCCAATCGCGGTAGGGGAAGACGTTCTGATTTTGATCCCCGTGATAGCCAACCGTGTCAGCATAGCGAACCACGTCGAGCCAGCCACTGGCCATCCGCTCGCCGAACTGTGGCGCGGCGATCAGGCGATCGACCAGCCTTTCGTAAGCGTCGGGGGAGTCGTCGTTCAAGAATTGGTTTTGCTCGGCGAGTGTCGGTGGCAGGCCGGTCAGGTCGAGCGTGACTCGCCGCAAGAGTGTTTGGCGGTCGGCTGGAGGAGCGGCAGTGAGGCCAGCTTTTTTAAGCCCTTCGTCGATCCATTGATCGATGCCGTTGGCGTTGGGGGCAGTCGGAAACTTTCGTGGTGGCACGTAGGCCCAGTGGTCTTCGTAAATCGCTCCGGCCTTCACCCATTCCTTTAGCAACTCCCGCTGCGAATCGTTCAACGGTTTCAAAAAGCCCGGCGGCGGCATCACTTCGTCCGGATCGTCGCTAAAGATTCGTTGCAGCAGTTCACTGTCGGCCCATTCGTCCGAGTCGAGGGCTCCGGCCTCCAGCGCGTGGTCGCGGATATCCAGTCGAAGGTCGGCTTCGCGTGTGTTTTTATCCGGGCCGTGGCAGGTAAAACAATGTTCCGAAAGGATCGGGCGAATGTCTCGGTTAAACGAGATGTCTTGACCGGCCCGCATTGAAGATTCGATCTCGTCGGCTTCGCGTACGCCTCTGCACAAGACGCCGCTTGCCAGCGAGCAACCGACGACGAGGATACTGATCAACAATCGATGAGAAAGAATATTGAAATTGCTCATCCCTCTATTATCGCCCAAGCCGCAGCCTGAGTCGAGCAGCGATGGCATAAAAAAAGGGCTGCGGTGCGAGCTTTCGCTCACCTCCGCAGCCCCTTCCAGATCAAGACTGCTGGCTTACAGCAACTTCATGATGCGGTCCCCTAGGCCTTGTTCGCCAAGGACCACTTGCAGGTTGCCGTTGGTAACAACCTTTTCCAAGATTTCCAACTCGCGCAGTCGCATCAACGTTGGGTTATCCACCAGCAGCCGAGCCGTGTTGACTTGGCTGCGCATTGCTGCCGTTTCTTCGCGGCGGACAATCAAGTTGGCTTCAGCGGCCTTGCGGGCTTCGGTCACCTTGTTCATCAGGTCCTTCATTTCGCCTGGCAGAATCACGTCGCGGATACCCGCCGAGATCACTTCCAGACCCAACTCGGACGCACGTCGTCGCACGCCTTCGGCGAACGCTTGGACCAAGCCGTCCTTGTCGGACAGCAACGCATCCAGTTCGCGAGTTCCCACCACGGCTCGCAATGCCAATTGCGATTCGCGGTAGAGGGCCTGCGTTGCACCGTCGGTCACCGTCACCGCTCGTTGGGCATCGACGACGCGGTAAGTCACAACCGCGTTCATCCGCAGCGTCACCTTATCGGACGTCATGATTTCTTGGCCACCGACGTCGATCGTCTGCTCGCGCATATCGACTTCGACAACCCGTGCATCCGCCAGCGACCGCCAGTAGGCGACTTCGCCTGGAGGCAACGTTTCGACGTACTCACCGTCCAAGAAAACAACTCCGACGTGGTTTCGTTGAACTCGGCAGATATCGAGTAGTTGGCTCGCTTGTGGCGATCGCAGAATCACTCGCTCGCTCTCGTGGCGAAAACGGACTTCGCGGGCATCGACCACTTCGACTCGCACGTCCTTGCCCTGCGTGCAGTAAGCGTACTGACCCGGAGGCAGGATGCGTTGGAAGCGTCCGTCGATCCACACGAGACCACGTTCATGGTCGCGCAAATCGACGACGGCGATCCGTTCGTCCAACTTTCCGCTGCGCACCATCACGTCCAATTGGTCGTGAAGGATAAACGGCGTGTGCTGCGAGATCACATCGACGCGCACTGCACCGAATGGGTTGAACAACAGATGGCGCCCGGTTCCGAGCAAGCCTTGAAATTCGCCGTGGCGAAAGTACAGGCCGATTTCGTAGGAGCGGACTCGAACAAACTTAAACAACATGATGTCACACCTCCTTTACGTCGCTTTTCACTCCGTGAAAAGAAAAACACATAACTTTTTACACATTGAAAAGACAGACTTACGTGGCTTGTCACTCAAACATGGTGAATTTTACCAGCAACGCAAGTGAAAAAAATCTTGGAGTCATTCTCCAAGCACTCACCCAAGGAGTCATTCCATCGAGGCAAGGTTCACTCAAAAATAATTTTGTTTCGTTGTAGCACGTTCACGGAGTGAAAAGCTACGATCGGGGTAGGGAGAGTCAACTGACTCCCCCTCCCGCCGAACCGTACGTGCGGTTTTCCCGCATACGGCTCTCCACTTGGTAGTTCTCGATAGTTTGGACGAACTGAGCATGAGCCTGCACCAGGCTGTAGAGCCCAAGCTCAGAGAAGTAGCGGTTTGGCCAGCGGCATGTACGAGGTTGTCGGTCGGGATTGGTGCGGTGGCGTTTCAGAAGGATTCGTCGCAGACGACTGCGGAGCCAACTGTCATAGTCACCGTAGACATTCCAGAAACAATGGCGAAAGTAGTGAAACCAGCCGCGCATCATCTGATTCAATTGCTTGACGATATCCTCAAGCGAATCGCCAGATGTGCGTGGAGTTAACTCGCGGACACGATCCATGAATTTCTGTTGGCTTTTGGCTCGCGGAAACCGGAACCGGCCCCGAAATACATAACCCAGAAATGCAAAGCTTTGGTCGCGACTATCGACAATCTGGGTCTTGTCCGGATGCAGGGTCAAGCCTGCTTCGCGAACCCATTGCTGGACGACTGCCAAAGCTTGTTCCGCTTCAGCTTGCGTCTTGCAGAGGATCACGAAGTCATCCGCATAGCGTACCATCTCATAGCCCTGTTCGGCCATGTGATGATCCAGCGGATTGAGATACAGGTTGGATAGCATCGGGGAGAGAACCGCGCCTTGCGGGACGCCCGTTTCCGGTGTCCAGCGGCTCAGTTCTGAAACCACTTCTTGATCGAGGTACATCTTGATCAGTCGCAGGACTGCATGATCCGAAACTTTCTGCTTCACCAACGCGAGCAGTCGGTCTTTGGGGATCGTATCGAAGTAGCCTTTCAAGTCGGCATCTACCACGAAGACGTTGCCCTCTTCGAGTAATTGCTCGACGCAACGAAGTGCGCCATGACAGCCTCTGCCTCGGCGGAAGCCAAAGCTGCGAGGATGAAAGGTGTGATCAAAGATCGGTTCCAAGACATCCAGTAACGCGGTTTGAACCACTCGGTCGCGAACGGTAGGAATACCCAACGGGCGGGTTTCCTTCGTTCCCGGCTTGGGAATCTCCACCCGGCGTACAGGCTGCGGCCGATAGGTTCCGGCTTTCAGTTCCTGTTGCAGTTTGGTGATCTCGGCCAGAAGTTCGTCGTCGAGTTGTTCTACCGTTTGTCGGTCTACTCCAGCGGCTCCTTGATTGGTAATGACCTTCGAGGCCGCCCATCTCAAGTTTCGCTCACTGAAGACTTTATCGTACAGCGTGTGCCATTTGCCTCCTCTCACTTTGTTTGCCAAAAGTGTCTTCAACATGCTTTCTGTCCAAACCATCGACGATGCCCATTGGTCAATGCTCAATGGTTCCGTAGCCGGAGTAGCCCCGAAAGGCACTGTGACTTGCGACGGTTTAAGGTCTTTGGATTGTTTGGTCATACTTGCATCTACCTTGCTGCCGCCCTTGGCTCCACCGCGTTTTGCTGCACGGCTTCACGGCTACTATGGCGGCTCTGACTGCTGTTCCTGGTGCTTATCTTCTCGCTACATTGACGATCAGTCTTTTCGATACCAAGCTGCCTGTTCGTCGCACAGCTTGACCTGGAGTTGGTCGCCCAGTATCTCCGGCTGGGATTGATCACGAGAATCGACCCTGGCCAAGAACAGCTCTCCCTTCTTATCGCGTTTAACCTTCCTTCCATTCCGCACTCAACCACCGCATTGCCATTTCCAAACTTCAGCATCAGCGCGTTACTGCACCCAAAGTTCGTTCGCTGTGTCTATCCTGCGGAAAAGTCGATACAAAGGACTACAGGACGGTTCGTCGCACAGCGAAGGGTTCGGACTTTGCCAGCTTCCTCCCCGACAGGCTTGGCCGAATCAGTTTCACTTTCGTTACGGACTGGAATTTCTCCTCAGGTTGCTCCTCACCCTCCCTCGCGGGAACGCAATTACCACTTTCGAATACAGGGCGGTAACGTTACCCTGGTCAGGACTTTCACCCGACTGATTAAACGCCTTCAAAGGCGCACTAGCTTTTCACTCCGTGAACGTGCGGACCCACCGAAAGAGCACGCCTCGGCAAACCTCGCGGACATGTGATTCGCCAAAGCCGGAATTAGTTTTTCCCAATGACGGTCCTTTGTACGATTTCAAAAGAAAAAACCCTCAGGTGGCCCTCACGATGACTGATCACAACGATTGTCGCGGAGGACTGTTTGAGCAAACGGGCTCGGCGGCGTCGAAGTTGTGAGTACCAATGGTTTTGCCGTGACCACCGAAGTCATCACGTGCTCCCCACAGTTCTGCCAACCCGTTCGCCGCCCAGCCTGAATGCGGAATCCACAGCCTACATAGCGTCGCACGTTGCTGCCCAACTTATTTGGCTCGGTGCTCACGCACTTCGCCGAACCAGTGGGCCGATCAAGTTCAATCGCAGGCCACCCTCGGGCTCAACGAGCGGGAAACCCCGCTGTGGCACAGGACGTTAACCTGTTGAGTGGTACGGGAGTCGAACCCGTGACTTTCAGCGTAACCTGCTGATGCTCTGCCAACTGAGCTAACCGGAGTGGTTGCTTCCACGCTGCCTTCGTTAGAGTCCATGTTCGGAACACGCGAGTTGCGACGGTCATCAACCGGCAATCGCGAGCCGCTGGCCCAGCAACATCGAAACAGTGTCTTCGCCAGGAATCGAACCTAGTCCTCGACCTTCGCACGGTCGCATGCCGTCCAGCACACCTCGAAGACAATCATCGGGCCAGTCCCTAAGAGACCAACCCTGTGGTGGAAGACAGGAATTTCAAAATGGGGTTCGTCTCATTGGTTGAATTTACATCGAAAACTGTCGAGCGTTGAAAACGAGATCATGCAAATTAGACATTCGAATGCGGTCTTTTTTAAGACAGGATTTCAGGACTTACCAGATTAAAAATGACGAATGCGGGATGATTGAAGATTGGACGAATGCAGGACAAGCCCTTTCGCAGGTCTGTCGGATCTGATCATCAGGCGGTTAGCGAATCATAAACCATGCCAATTCTTTCTCCAATCTTTGTACGAATCAAAGTCTTCGTTTTACTACCGCAAACCTATTGCGACGATTATTTGTCTCAAACTCACTTCTCCTCAGGTGGCCAGTTTCCTGATTGCCCAGCAACCAAAACCTGTTTCTGGACGGGTTCGTCGGTAGAGTCGTGACCGGACGTTCTAAACAGATGGACTTGGCCACGACCCATGACGCGAAAGTTGTTTTCTTGGACCAACAAAGCCGTCCCTTCATCAATCCCAACCCCCAGCAATTCAGGATGAAGGCGAATCGCTTTTTCTAATCGCCCCGCTCGGTTGCGCTCGGAAAAATGTTGGTCAGTGATGGCGTTGGGGAGCAAATCCCAGCCGGTCGCCATTTCCGGCTCGTCTCTCCCGCCTCCAATCATCACGCGGGTAGCGATGGCCGCTCCGGCACTGGTTCCGCCCACAACGCCTCCGCGTGCAATCACGTCGCGCAAACCCTGTTCTATTTCAATGTCGGCGAATAACTGCGGAAGCCGATTTTGATTGCCACCTCCGATCCACACTGCTGTGGCGGCATTCAGAAGAGAAACATCGTTGGCCACCTGATTAACTGAAAACTCGCGACCGGGATGCCAAACGGATATCGACTGCCAGCCCAACTGATCCCAGGGTCGGATCAAATCATCCCAAGACTCCTTTTCAGCATCAACACTGGCCCCCGGGATTAAAACCAACACCCCCGATCCCGCGCCAGCCAATTGAAAGAACTTTTGACGGACCTCATCGGGAATCCGGCCCCCGCCCACCAGAAACAACGTCCCCGCCGATTGCCGCTCCGAAAATACAGAGTCACTGCCGCCATCCTGTCTGGTCTCTTGAGCAATCATTGGCCCAACTGCGGAAGCAACAAATAACGCAATCAGCCAAACTGAAGGTCTAAAGTTGCCTTGTCGAAAACAGTGCCACCGATTTTTTTTCTCGAATGCTCTCATATTGTCCTTACGATTCGGGTGAACCTCGTCTATGGTAACATAAGATGAGTTGGGGCTAAGGCAAACTCTGTCCGATAAACCCCCAACATTGCCGGCCATTACAAGGAGTCAATTTTGTTTTCAAGTTTAGGGACATCGGGATTGCAAGTCTCTCGCGTCGGGCTCGGGCTTTGGCCGATCGCGGGGATGACGACTTTGGAAACGATTGAAAGCGAAAGTCTCGCGACGATTGAAGCTGCAGTTGCCGGAGGAATAAATTTCTTTGACACTGCGTTTTGTTATGGAGTTGACGGAATCAGCGAACGGCTTTTGGGAAAGGCTGTCGCTCCCATCCGCGATCAAGTTGTGATTGCCACAAAGTGTGGCGTGCATTGGGCGGAAGACTTGTCGCGAGTCAACGATGCATCGCCGGAGCGGTTGCAATTCGAGTTCCAAACCAGTCTCGCGCGCCTGAACACGGATTACGTCGATTTGCTGTACTTGCATAGCCCGGACCGCGTGACCCCTATCGAAGACTCCGCGAGAGCCTTGGCCCGATTTCTGGAGAGTGGCCAAGCCCGCGCGATAGGCATTTCTAACGCAACGGTTGAGGAAGTTCGTCGCTTTCATGCCGTCTGCCCACTCGCTGCGATCCAGCCACGCTACAACATGTTTCAGCGAGACATCGAAAGCGATTTGATTCCGTGGGCTCAAGCGGAAAACGTAGCGATTGTCAGTTATTGGCCATTGATGAAAGGACTCTTGGCGGGCAAAATCCGCCGCGATCACGTGTTTGATCCACAAGACAAACGATTGTCGTACCCGATTTTCCAGCCCCCACAATGGGACCGAGCGCAAAACTTGCTGGACGATCTCGAAGAAATTGCAAATTCACTTCAACTGACAATCGCTCAATTGGTTGTCGCTTGGACGCTTGCTCAACCGGGGATCACCGCGACCCTGTGTGGGGCCAAACGTCCCTGGCAAATCGCCGAGACCTTGGCGGCCATGCGAACCACGTTGAGCCCAATCGACCTCGCACGAATCAACAT
The DNA here is from genome assembly GCA_019636375.1 of Pirellulaceae bacterium. Lineage (GTDB taxonomy): Bacteria > Planctomycetota > Planctomycetia > Pirellulales > Pirellulaceae > BJ22. Next base: position 393,415 of record JAHBXS010000003.1, read on the forward strand.
GGCGATCGCCAAGAATCTGACTTGATCGCCTACTGTTGCCACAAACAACGATGGCTTTCGATCAGTCAGTTCCCCGCACTGGCACTTCCGGTACTTGATTGCGGAAAGAGTTTCAGCCGCAAAAAGGTATACGCGAGGGCCTGCATGAACGCTGATTGCTCGTTGTTCGCTGCTCCGCCGTGCCCCCCTTCGATGTTTTCGTAATACCACACCTCGTGGCCTTGCGATTCCATCAAGGCCATCATTTTGCGAGCGTGCCCTGGATGAACTCGGTCATCGCGCGTCGAGGTCGTGAACAAGACTGCCGGATACTGCCTATCGGCGTTGACGTTATGGTAGGGAGAAAACGTTTGAATGAACTTCCATTCTTCCGGGATGTCAGGGTTTCCATACTCGGCCATCCACGAAGCCCCGGCCAGGAGTTGGTTGTACCTCCGCATGTCGAGCAACGGAACTTGGCAAACTGCCGCTGCCATGATTTCAGGGTATAGCGCCACCATGTTTCCGACCAACAAGCCCCCGTTCGAGCCCCCTTGGATTCCCAAGTGTTCTGGAGAAGTAATCTTGCGAGCAAACAAATCGCGCGCGACGGCCGCAAAATCTTCGTAGGCCCGCAAACGGTTTTGTTTCAACGCCGCCTGATGCCAGCGAGGTCCATACTCGCCACCCCCGCGAATATTGGCGACCACATACACACCCCCTTCGCCAACCCACGCGCGCCCTGCCGCAGCGTTGTAGCGCGGAAGCATCGAAATTTCGAAACCGCCGTAGCCATACAACAACGTCGGGTTGGCTCCATTAAGCTCCATGCCCGCTGGGATCATCACGAAGTAAGGGACTCGCGTGCCATCATCGCTGGTCGCAAAATGTTGTTGAATTTCCATCCCCGTCGCATCGAAGTAAGCCGGAGTCGATTTGATCGGCTGAGGTGCTTCGCCAACAACGCCCCAAAACATTGTCGATGGAGTCAGGTAGTCGGTTGAGGTCATAAAATATTCATCCGACTCATCGGGATCGACCGCACCCGCCGAAACGCTCCCGAATTGAGGGGCCCCAACGAGTGGTTGCCGAACCCACTTGTCTTGCCGCAGCGGCAAGACGTACAGGCGATTCTTCACGTCCTCCAAGATGTTGAGCATCAAAAAGTTTTTGGTAAAGCTGTATCCCGCAAGGGCCGAATTCTCCGACGGCTCGAAGACGACATCAAACTCACGTTCCCCCGTCATGAATTTATCGAAGTTCCCAACGAGCAGCGCTCCTGCTGGATAGTTTCTCCCTCCCACGCTCCACGGCTCGCGCAATTCAACAACGAGGTACTCGAACGCAACTCGTTTGTTGGCCGAATTCGGCAAGTCAATCTTGTGCAGTTGGTCATCAACCAGCAAGTACATCTCATTGTTGTAAAACGCCAAATTTCGCATCACAAAATCACGTTCGAAACCAGGCGAATCATCATGCAGCGCCATCACCGACATGTCGGTCGAGCTGCCTTCGTAGATCAAAGTCGCCGATTCCAACGGCGTGCCGCGGCGCCAACGCTTGGCCAGGCGCGGATAACCCGAATCGGTCATCGAGCCTTCGCCGAAATTGGTTTGCACGAAGACGTGGTCCAAGTCGATCCAGCCCATACTCCCTTTTGATTCGGGGAGTTCAAAACCGCCTTCGACAAACGAGCGTGAGGGAACATCAAACTCTCGTGTCACTCGAGCATCGGCACCACCCCGAGACATGCTGATCAAGGCCCGGTCATTGGCAGGACGCAAAAATCGTGCGCCTCCCCAAACCCAGTTTTCACCTTCGGCTTTGGCCAATTCATCCAAATCGAGAATCACTTCCCAAGTCGGTTCGTCCTTGCGATACTCCTCCCAAGTCGTTCGTCGCCATAGGCCGCGCGGGTTTTTGCGATCGCGCCAGAAGTTGTAGTACCATTCGCCATGTTTCGAGACGGCGGGAATCCGTGCATCGGAATCGAGAATCGCCAGCAGGTCAGCCTTGAGAGATTGAAAAGTCGCCTCTTGTTCTAGCCAGTCTTGAGTTCGCTGATTGCGCTCGCGGACCCAATCGAGTTGTTTCTCACCGGCGACTTCCTCCAGCCACAGATACTCGTCGGCAACTTCTTGACCAACGACACGGGAAGGAGTCTGGCAAAGCCCCGACAGTCCCAACAACATAAGGAGGCCTAATGCGAAGGCGCGAGAGAAAATCAAGTTTGTCATTTTGCGTGTGATTTCTAAGGTTGAAGGTTTCGGTCGATGGACTCGAAGGTCGCGATTCGCACCGGAAAAGGCGCGAAAGGGAACACGAACTCAAGCCCTCTTTCTTACGAGTTAACTTTGATTCTCGGCTACCGAAAAGAATCGGTTTTCGGAGAATTTTAGCCGAAAACGGGCAGTCTTGCGTTGGAGGCGGCAAGAATTTAGAATACGGGGCCGAAAAAATTTGATAACTGTCAGAGGAAACAATGTCTGAAAGAGCCCGAGAACTTCGCCGCCGTCGCAAACGCACTCAAAAAATGGCCCAATACCGCCGGCGACTGGCCAAGGCGAGCGCGACTGAGAAGACCACCATTGCTGAAAAAGTTCGCAAGCTGACTCCCGGTGCAGGCGACGCCTTGCGTTCTCTGGGCATTGGCTCGTAGTTGGGCATTGGCTCGTAATATTGGCTGGGGGCTGTTAGCCCTCGGATCCCGACGCTCGCTTGACCATCGTGATTTTCCGACCTCCGTCTGAGAACTCAACGCTGTCCATGAAGTTCGTTATCAGAACTAAACCTCGCCCGACACCTTCACGTAGCGAGTCGGCTGTTCCCGCTTCGTGAACTTGGGAGTAGTCGAAACCTGGCCCTTGATCGTGTATCGAGAAAGTCACTTGTTCCGGCGCGACCGATATTTTCAAATGGGCTCGGCGTTCTTTGAAGGGCTCCTCGCGCAATCGTTCGGCCACCGTCCGTGAAGTGCAAACCGGTACGGCGGCGCGGCTCAGTTCAAGATTGCCGCGCACCATCGCGTTGGACAATGCGTGCTCCAAAGCGACTCCCATGCGAACCCGCGTGGGATGATCATAACCGCTTCGGGCCGATACCATTTGCTGGACCAATTCCAGGATCGGCGGGATCAGGGCCGGGTCGTTTTCAAGTTGGAATTCGAACTCCGCCTTGGTGGCACAAGCCATTAGCCGCTTGTGACGCGTTTCGGCCTCTGACAATGCCAAAACATGTTGCACGGTTTCGACAAGACTGTTGGCCAAATCTGATTTAGGAACAAAGCTCGCTGCTCCATTTGCAAGGGCTTGTGCGGCGATATTCTCAGAGCCGTGGGCCGTCATCAGAACAACCGGCAAATCGGGAAACCGCGTCGCGATCTGATTCATCAACTCCAATCCATCTACTTCTGGCATTTGGAGATCCGTCAGCACCAAATCGGGGAGATAGTTGCAAATCTTGAGCATGGCATCCATTCCATTCTCCGCATAGCACACATCCAATTCCGGCGTTTGCTCCAATAGGCCGCCCGCTAATCTCCGATCAACCGCTGTGTCGTCAACAATCAGAATGGTCGCCATGGTTGGTTCCTTATAAGAACAACTGAAGATGGTTTATCCCAGACTACGTCCAGTAAAATGCCGCAAAATAATATGCACCGCGAAGGGCCTCGACAATTGCCCCTGGCTTTGGCACCTAGGTTTTAAACTTCTCAAGCTCTAAAGTCAAATCTTTTACTGCTTGATTCAAGCGGTTTAGGGTACTTTTTATTCCCTCATCTGGACTTTTACAACTTTCCTCAATTTGCCACGCAATTCCCGCAGCTTGCCGAGCCCCTAAATATTCTAACGCCCCTTTGAACCCGTGAGCCAATCGCTGCAAACCTACCCAGTCTGACTCATCCAATGCCGCATTGATTTGCGCCAGCGTCGCACCATGCTCTGTCTTGAAGACTCCGATCAATTCGGTCAAAAGTTCACGATCTCCGCCGACCGTTTCGAGAGCGTGTTCCCAATCGATGACATTGACTTGTCGCACATCGCTAACCGGAATCCAAGGCACAGCGATTCCCGCCAATCGTTGCAAGACCTCGCGCAAACTCTTTCTCCGAATGGGCTTGGCCAAATAATCGTCCATTCCTGCAGCCAGACATTGCTCGCGAAAACCTTGAACCGTATGAGCCGACAAGGCCACGATAGGAAGCCGATCGCGCGGAACTTTTTGACGAATCTCCCGTGTTGCCTCAAAGCCATCGATCTTCGGCATCTGCACATCCATCAGAACAATGTCGAACGCTTCAGTCGTTGCACGACTAATGGCCTCCTGACCGTCATTGGCCACAGACACTTGGTGCCCCAAGCGTTCGAGGATCGCACGAGCCAAACGTTGGTTAATTAAATTGTCTTCGGCTAACAGAATTCGCAATGATCGTTCACTGTTCTCACGAACAAGTTGAGTTGCCGGTGCATTTTCAAAACGATCTTTGTCGAAAACCTCGTGAAGAATTTGCGCGAGGTCCGATGGCCTGACCGGCTTGATCAAGCGACGTACCCCTGAATGATCGGTTTCGCGGCGTCCGCGCGGCATTTGGGTCAACACAATCAACGGCAATTCCACGTTCCACTCTGTGTTGCGCACCAATCGAACGAGTGCCCCCAGTCGCGAATCAAACCCTTGATCGACGATTACAAAATCTGGTCCGTCGGATGCCTGCTTCAATTGTTGGGAAAACGCCTCTCGGTCCGACGTCACGACGACTTGGCCGTTCCAGTTCTTGATCCAGCGACTCAAAACCTTGGCCGTTGAGGCTCGCGGAGACCATACCAAAGCCCGACGTTGCTCCAGATCGACTTCATTTCGCCGTGGCCTTGATTCGCGATCAAGTGGCAGGTCCAGCACAAAGAAAAATCGACTTCCCTTCCCGACTTCACTATCAACTTCAATCTGGGCCCCCATCATTTCAACGATTTTGGAGGTGATGGCCAACCCCAAGCCGGTCCCGCCAAATTCGCGCGAAGTCGATTTGTCGGCTTGTTCGAATTTCTCGAAGATCGTTCCTCGTTTCTCGGCAGGTATTCCGATCCCCGTGTCGCGAACTTCAAACCGCAATCTCGCGACATCTGCCGAGATCGATTCGGGAACGACCTCCAAAACCACCTCCCCTTGCCGGGTGAATTTAATGGCATTGCCGATCAAATTCGAAATCACTTGCCGCAAACGTGGGCCGTCAACAATCACCCAAAACGGAAACGGCAGATCGATGTCGGCGACTAACTCGATTCTCTTTCCAAGCGCTCGTGTTGAATGAGTTCGCAAAGTATCCAGCAGCAATTCATCAAGCTCGACAGGATGCGGTTCAAGTTCCAATCGCCCGGCTTCGATTTTGCTGAAATCGAGCAGGTCATTGATCAAGTCCAAGAGGGTCTCGCCGGACTGAAGGATAATTTCCAGGTATTCGCGTTGTCCGCGATCTTTGGCAGTATCGAGCAAAAGCTCAGCCGTACCGATCACGCCATTGAGCGGCGTGCGAATTTCATGGCTGACACTGGCGAGGAATTCGCTTTTGGCCAAACTGGCCGATTCGGCCAATGCCTTCGCACGCTCCAGTTTTTGTTGCGCGGTGATTCGCTCGGTTACGTCCCAGAAAATTCCTTGGATGCCAACGCGATTTCCCCGAGCGTCTTTGACCGGGACCTTGATCACTTCCACATAGGTCGTCGATCCCTGTTCGCCAGGATGCTCCTCGATCTTGTGAAGAGGTTCACCGGAGGCCATCACGGCCAGATCGTCCTCGCGATATTTTTTTCCCAACTCTGACGAGAACAAATCTTCATCGGTTTTGCCGATCAATTCGTCGAGCGAACGCCCCAAGCTCGCGCGGTATGTTTCGTTGCAGAACACCAAACGACCTTGCCGATTTTTGCGAAAGACCTTAATCGGAATACTCTGAACCAATGACTCGTAAATCGCGCGGGCTTCGTCTAGTTTCTGCTCGGCCCAAATCCGTCGCGTGATGTCATTGGCCAGAACCCCAATATATCCAGGGGTTTCGGCGTTTCCTGGAAACCGGCGAAAACGGGCGTGCAACCAGCATTCCTTTCCGGCTTTGTTCAGAACTCGAAATTCAGACTCGAATTCACCCCCTTGGCTCTCAATTTTTTGAAGTTGTTCGGTGACGATCACGCGATCTTCGGGGTGAATAGCTCCCAGCCATAAGAAATCTCGCAAGTCAAGATTTTGTTGAGCGTCGCCGTAGACAGCCAGTGCCGCGCGGTTCATAAACAGCAACCGCCGCCCGTCCGGCGTTACCGCCCACACCAACTCGCTTACAAAATCAAAAAGTTGGCGAAAAAAATCTACTGGGATTTCTGATAGCCGTTGATCCATCTCAATCCTCGCGACACGCGACAAGTAGCCAGAACGTTGGACCCGTTTTGGAGAATCATTGTTCTGGGATTTGGCCGACGCCTCATTCAGGCCAAATAAAAAATACCTCCTGCAATTCTACCAAAGGCGAATCGTCAGGAGGCATCTATTTTTGTTGTTTTCGAAATTGCCGAGGGGTAATGATTAAACCGCCGCCATCGCAGCGTCGTAGTTTGGTTCTTCTGCGACTTCATTGACGAGTTCGGAATAAGTCACTTTTCCTTCCCCGTTGATCACCAACAATGCGCGGGCAAACAAGGACTGAAATGGACCCTCGGCGATCGTCACACCGTAGCTCTTGCCAAATCCGTCGCAGCGAAACGCGGACAACGTTTGCACATTGGCGATGCCCTCGGCCCCACAAAACCGCTTTTGAGCAAACGGTAAATCGCGGCTCACATTTAGAACGACGACCGAATCATTCCCGGCAGCGCGCTCATTGAATTTCTTTACCGAGGTTGCACATACGGGCGTATCAACACTTGGGAAAATACTCAGGACCACGGTTTTACCAGCGAAGTTGGATAGTTTCACTTCGGAAAGATCGTTAGCCACGAGACAAAAATCAGGCGCCTGACTGCCCACGGCAGGCAAGTCACCACAAGTATTAACGGGATTCCCCTTGAGATGGGTCAATGCCATTGAAAAAACCTCCAAAACGATTTGTGAATTTGTACTGATTCAAAAAAAACGACGTTCGTTTAAAAAAATTCTCACGCCTGCCTTGAGGTTCGGGATCAACTTAGACTCCCGACCTCAAAACAAAATTGTACCGCACAGAGACTCATCGATGTCACCTCAGGTGTCAGAAAACCGCAGGTTACTTGAGTTCGATTATTTTCCCGATGGAAGTCACTACACGAGCACTTTCGAGTCGATAATCTCTTTCGTCTCGATCAAATCGTGCAACCACCTCCAAGTCTCCGTTTCCGACGTTGCCGTAAATGGGAACTCGGTACTTAACAGTGTCCTTGCCCGTTTTTCCAACGTTGACGGGAATGCCCAACTTCAAATGATTACCCAGAGCTTTGCGAACCTCAGTAGAATAAGAAGCGAGTTGCACCGCTTGGTTAATCGCTTTGTTGTTCAAGTTCGAGTTCAAATTGTAAATGAGATAGGCAAGGTAACCTCCCCCTCCAAAACAAACCAACATCAAACATCCCCCGCATCCGAGCAGCGCGAACAGGAGTCCATTTTTCGACTTTGGCGCCGGGGGATTGGCCTGCGGAAAGTTCGGGTTGTTAACAATGCTCATGGCTTAGTCTCACGAGGCAAAACATAAATGGCTAGGCACCAGAACCAGCAGCAATTGCGACTCTTCACCGGAGCAAATCTAGGTTGCAATTGCTCGATTTGAGTTTAGAGCCTATCCCCAAAGGGATCAGACCCTCTCCGGCGATGAAACAAAAAACGTAAATTCTGGCCTAGCCTTCAAAGGGTCTGACACCTTTTGGGACCGGCAATTGTTTCGGCCAATTGGCACACGATCGTATTTGGTAAGCCATCCCCGGCAGGTAACTTACTTCAGCGTTATTGAATCGCCACCCGAAATCTCAACCGAGGCACTTTCCAATTCGAAATTAAACGTGCCTGTCTTAAGCCTTGACGTTAATACCAGCGTTCCACTTCCTTTGTCGCCGTTTAATGGGATTCGATACTTGATCGATTCGGGTGTCGAATTATTGACATCGGTGGGCATCTGGAAGGTGATGTTATCACCCAATGCCTCGCGGACTTCGGCAGAATTGCTCGCCAGTTCTTTGGCTTCCTTGACTCCTTCGTTGTTCAACCCGATGTTGTAAGAGAAGTAAGCAAAGTACGCCAACCCACCACAACAGATCAGCATCAATAAACCACCACAGCCCAACACGCCAAACAAAAGACCCTTGTTGGACTTTTTGGGGCTTTGATCTACTTGTGCATACATTGGATTGTTGACATTGCTCATGTGTTTTTCTCTGTTAGTTGACGGATTGAGTTTAAGGATGGCACCGCAACTCGCAATCTGTAAAATGCAGTTGTGGTGAGATCGGCCTTTTGTGCGAACATTAAGGCGTTGGGGCAAGCCAATCTCGCGCCCTGGCAGCGAATAAACTGCCATCGTGCGGTAATTGTATCCGATTCAGCCTCCGACTTCATCTAATACCCTCGTTAATTTCGATTAATCTAACCGTCATGGTTCACGCTGTTTTTCCGTATCGGCGATGTTCAAACGCGTCCGGGCTCAAAACTCCACCAAAACTGTGTCCGAAGAGTGCCTGGAAACGCAGCGACATTTTCACGCAATCGAAGGGTTTTTGCCTTAGAAGCTCGCCGAAACTTTTTAGGGGATGGCGAGTCGTGGGATAGGTGCGTTACTTGACATAAGATTCGTCGAGTGTTAACTTTGCTGCAAGCGATTTGGAACTCCGGCGACGGCTCCCGACTCGCAAAACACGGGGCTGTAGCTCAGCTGGGAGAGCGTTTGAATGGCATTCAAAAGGTCGTCGGTTCGATCCCGATCAGCTCCATATTTCTGAAAAAACCGCAAATCTTCGGCGTTTCTGGCTTATCGTTGCTGGTTTCTTTTCGCCTTTCTTATCGCCGTCTTGAATATCATCAACGATTTGGGTCATATCTGGACGGGTTCGCCTGGTATTGGTAGACTGTTGGTGGTTGAAAGCCCCCTTTTTGCAAGGTTGGCTCAAGGGGAGTATTGCGCGTGCATCGGCCAATCCGTCGTCACTGCCCACTCGGCGTATGACAACGGAAGTGCCTTTTTTCGGTTGCTGAGAAGGGGCTGATCGCCACATGACTGGTAAATGTGCCATCAAAAAACCGTTGAGCCAAGCTTACGCGCCACAAAAACGGCGTTTGCCAGCGTAGCTTCAATTGGCAGAGCACCGCATTCGTAATGCGGGGGTTATGGGTTCGACTCCCATCGCTGGCTTTTTCGAATTATTTTTTATTTGGAGTGTATTGTTAATGTCGCAAGCGACCATTGAACTTCGGGATATTGTACTGTCGAACAGCTCTTTCGGCCCCAACGATATTCAGGTTATCGCGCGAAAGATCAGCGATGACTACCAACAATTCCCTATCCTGCGAGATCTTACAGCGGAACTTGAGAGCCAAACGTCCCGCTCGCCGGCTTCCTCCGTTCGGCTGGGTGTCTGCCAATATTTGCTGGGGCGATACCGAGCGGCAATTGCCACACTGGAAACTGCCGACGGTGGCGCGCTGGCTCACTTTTATCAAGGCCGGTCTCATTTTGCTCTGGGGAATTACACACGTGCCATCGAGTGTTACGAGTCTTCCAAACAGGCTGGTTTGGATGCGAGCGTCTGCCAAGTCGCGATTGCCGAAGCCAAACGACTCATGGGGGACGTAGAGGGAGCGATGGCCATCCTCGACAATTTGTTTGGTCCAATCGAGCAAACGGCCGAGTACCTAAGTCAACGAGCAGCAACTATCGCCTTGTTGAAGACGAACCCGGATGAAGTCGTCCGGCTTTACGAACGGGCCGTCGAAATTGATGGACGTCATGCCGGAGCTTTGTTTGGCTTGGGCCTTGAGAACGACCGTCGCGGCAACGATGACCGTGCGATGGAACTTTATCAACGAGCCTCGTCGGTCTTCCCCGCACATGTCGGTGCGTTGTTGAATCTGGGATTGTTGTACGAAGATCACGGACAATTCGGACGGGCTACTCGCTGTTATGATCGCATTTTGGATGCGTTCCCCGGCCACGAGCGAGCACGCCTGTTCCGCCGCGACGCCGCAGAATCCATGCACGGTGGCGAGCGTTGGGACGAAGACCGCGATCGTGTACAACGTCGTTTGCAAACGATCATGCAAGTCCCGATTGCTCAATTCGAGCTGTCGGTACGCAGTCGCAATTGCTTGCAAAAAATGGGAATCATCACGCTTGGGGATTTGACACGCGTCACTGAGGCTGACTTACTGGCCAGCAAGAACTTTGGTGAAACATCGCTGGTCGAAATTCGCGAAATGATGAAGAACAAGAACTTGTCGATTGGACAGTTCGCCGCCGAACCAGCTCCTCAAGCCGAGGTGTTTGACAGTTCAAGTCTTTCGCCTGACGAGCAAGCTCTGTTTGATCGTCCGATATCGGAACTTAACCTATCGGTGCGGGCTCGCAAGTGCATGACTCGACTTGGGCTAACCACGATTGGCGAGTTGGTTCGCAAGTCGGGAGACGACATGCTCGAATGCAAGAACTTCGGGGTCACCAGTTTGAACGAAGTCCGCGAGAAATTGGAAGTCTTCGGTTTGAAGATGCGAGGCGAATAGAAAGAGGTCGGAAGGCCAACGGCCTCCGTCCTCCTTGCCATCGTGAGTAAAGCGGACTTCAAGTTTGAGCTATTGCATGTTGACCGTCACTCTGGGGCGCGGCTGGGTCGATTGATCACACCGCGCGGCGTGATTGATCTGCCGACCTTTATGCCCGTGGGTACTTGTGGGACGGTCAAAGGACTGACCTACGATCAAGTTGCCAAGACCGGGGCACAAATCACGCTTGGCAATACCTACCACTTGGCGTTGCGACCCGGAGAGGAAGTTGTCGAGGCGTTGGGCGGGCTGCATCAATTCATTGGTTGGGATAAACCAATTCTGACCGACAGTGGAGGCTTTCAACTGTTTAGCCTCGCGAAGCTCACAAAGATTCGCGAGAGCGGTGCTACGTTTCAATCGCATCTTGACGGACGGAAGCTTGAGCTAACTCCCGAGCGAAGCGTCGAGATTCAAGAACGATTGGGGTCGGACATCGCGATGGTGTTGGACCATGTCATTGCACTCCCCGCAGAAAAATCGGCGATCGTTGACGCCTGTGAGCGAACGATCCGCTGGGCAAGACGCTGCCAAGAAGCGCACCGCAAGTCTGAACAAATCCAGTTTGCGATCGTCCAAGGGGGGCTAGATGCCGAGTTGCGGCAGTGGTGTGCGCGGGAGTTGGTGGAACTGGATTTTCCAGGATATGCCGTCGGGGGGCTAAGTGTTGGTGAGGCACCCGAGGAAATGTACCGAATGATAAGTGCGACGACACCCTGCTTGCCCGCCGAGAAGCCGCGGTATTTGATGGGGGTCGGTCGGCCTCAGGACCTATTAGAGGGAATTGGTCGGGGGATTGATATGTTCGACTGTGTGATGCCGACACGGAACGGACGAAATGCTTCGGCGTTCACGGATACGGGGGAATTAAACCTTCGCAATGCCTGCCATCGACTTGATCCGCAGCCGGTTCAGGAGGATGTAAAAACAGATTGGAGCCATCTAAGTCGCGCGTATCTGAGGCATTTATTTGTAGCGGGGGAGATGCTGGGGCCTATTTTATTGAGCCTGCACAATGTTGCCTATTTTATGCGATTGATGCGTCAGGCCCGGGAAGCCATCGCGAATGACTCGTTTTTGGACTTTTATCGTGACAGAATGACCGGGTGGGGAGCCCCCGTGACCCTTAATCGCCCTTGTTGATCCCCCCGGTAAGTTTTAAGATGTTAATCAAACTAGCGTTGGTTCACCCACGTCGGAACGCTCGTCGCAAAGCGTTCTTGCGTATGCAAAATATTGCATCGACGTATGGGCTAGCGTTTTAACTATGGAAAACGACTGATGTTTGATTTGTATTCTGTGATGGTCTTGTTGGCCGTTCAGGTGACCGAACAGCCGAACGCCGGTGGGGGGAACCCTGCCGAAGCGGCGGCGGAAGGTGGCATGAGCATGTGGACCATCATGTTGATGTTCTTGGCACTGTTTTTCCTGCTGATGATGATCACATCGAAGCCGGGTCAAAAAGAGCAACAGCGGATGAAGGTCTTGCTGGACGCGCTCAAAAAGAATGACAAAGTAGTAACGGCGGGCGGGATTGTCGGAACCGTTGTTAATATCAACAGTGATTCAGAATATCTGACTTTGCGAATTGACGAATCAAACAACACCAAAATGCAGGTCCTCAAGCAATCGGTCATTCGGGTCCTCAAGGACTCGAATGCATCGACGGATGATGCAAAAAAGTCGTAGTTGGGCTTACTTATTCAATCGATTGCCAGTTGAATGCGAAAGAATTCGCGTTCGGGTCCCTAGGAAAGTGATGGTATGTTGGACGTTTGTCTTGGAAGTGGAATCAATTTGTTAGCACAAGCCGAAGTTCTGCCATTTTGGCAAACGAGTTGGTTTGTGTTCATCCTGGTGGTTGTCGCAGTCGCGTTGGCATTTTGGCTGGGCCAAACGATCACGCAGTCGTTGCGGACACCTGAGTATTCAACTCGGGTCACGATGATCTTTCTGGCTATTTTCTTGGCCACGATTGTTTTGGGCTACGGCAAGTTGCGATTCGGAGTGGACTTGCGCGGCGGTGTGACCTACATCGGACAAGTCGATTTGCCTGACGATTCGGTATTCAAGATTGAAGATTTGATTCCGAAACTGGTGCAGCGGGTTGACCCATCGGGTACTCGCGAAATCATGATTCGCAGTTTGAGCCGCGATAAGATTGAGGTAACGATACCCGATGTCGATATGGCTGACGCCGACAACATTTGGAACCGCCTCGTTCGGACTGGGCATCTGGAGTTTCGTATCGTCGCCGCATCAGAACACCATTCGACAATCATCAATCGGGCTTTGGAAAAACTTAATTCTGGTGACTTGGGTCAAAATGTAACGATGATCGATTCGGCCGGCATTGAAAAGACGGTCGCCCGTTGGGTTAACATCGCTCGCTTGGAGCCAGAGGTCGGACAAAAATTCGACCCTCATGCACCATTCAAATTTATTCCTTCGGCGAATCATTTGGTGCGAGATAAAGATACCGGGAAATTGATCGAGATGTCTCGTGTTCCCTTCAGTCGCGTGATCGATCGGCAAGGGGCTGAGCTTGCAGCCTACAGCAAGGCTCAGGGCTACCGTAATGTTCAAGTTTTGGTCATCGAACCAGAAACCGAAGAGTTGGATGTGCAGGGCCGTTACGTGACGAACGCCTCCCCAACGACGGACGAAATGGGACGCCGTGCGGTCTCGTTTAAGTTCGATTCGATCGGGGCGGCTCGGATGGGGGCGTTAACGACTCGAAATCGTGCTGTTGGGGATTCCTATCGGCAATTGGCAATCGTTTTGGATGACCAATTGCAGTCGGCACCGCGAATCGAAAGTCCGATTCATCGCAATGGACAGATCACGGGTAGCTTTACGGAACGAGAAGTCACAGACCTTTGCGTAAATTTGAACTCCGGCAAGATCGAGGTGGCGCTCAATAAGGCTCCGATCAGTAAAGAGTATGTGAAATCGACTTTGGGTGAAGACCTGAAGAACAAGGGAATTTTCGCCGCCGCGATTTCGCTGGTCGTCGTCATGATTTTTATGTTGCTGTATTACGGTTGGTTTGCCGGGTTAGTGACCTGCGCGGCATTGGCCCTGAATCTGTTGCTGACGATCGCGTTCGTAATTGCGATTCAACAACCGTTGACGCTGACCGGTATTGCTGGTTTGGTTTTGACCGTCGGTATGGCTGTTGATGCCAACGTGTTGATTTTCGAACGGATCCGTGAGGAACTCGCCAAGGGCTCATCGTTGAGAATGGCGATCAACAATGGCTATGATCGAGCGACGGTGACCATTATTGACTCGAACGTGACGACGCTGATTACGGCGTTTGTGTTGTATGTGATTGGAACGGAGCAACTCAAGGGATTCTCGGTGACGCTGATCTTGGGGATCCTGTTTAGTATGTTCACGGCTGTTTATTGTGCTCGGGCGATATTTGAAATCGCCGAACGTCGACGCATGATCAAAAGTTTGAATTTTCGTGATTTGTTGGGTTCGAAGGTATTTGATTTTCTGGGCAAGACAGGTTTGGCCTTGGGATTTTCACTCCTGCTGTTGATCGGCACGGTGGCGGGAATGTGGGCTCTCGGAAAACGAATTTTGGATATCGACCTAAAAGGGGGTTCCACGGCTCGGGTGGTCTTTAATGAAGCGATCAACCGGGCAGACGTCACTGCGGCTTTGAGCGCCAAAGACATGGTCGTCAACAAAGAAAAAATCACCTTCATTGTCTCTGAAATGGACGACCAGGAATTTGCCGGACGTTCTTTCAAAATTGACAGCAACCTTCCCTCGCCTGAAGACGGCGACGATTGGCAAACTTTGGATCAAGTGATCGAGGAGACATTCCGCGGCAAGCTACGACTCAACGGAGTCAATTTTGACCCAGCAGCCATCAAAGTGGAAGAACTCGATGTTGAACGAAAATCAGGGGCCGTGACCTTTCCGAATCGGCAACTCCACCAAATCGGCAATCTGTTGGCTGCAGGTGGTTTTTCCCGGCAGGGGTTGATGCACACGGTGGTGTCATACCAACCTCGGCAAGATCAAGATAATGAGGAGCAGGCAGGGGCCGAAGCTGGAAACGCGGAAGGTAACAATGCGGAACAGGACCAAGCTCAAGTTGATGCCAGCCAAGATGAGTTGCCCGGTGCCACGGGTGGCGACTTCTTTAACCAAGAACCGCAGGCTCCCGGCAGAACCGTTATCCAAAGCAAAAGGTATGTAACGTCGGCAAAGCTTAATTTTGAGAATCCGATCACCCCGCGCACCCTCAAGTCCTTTTTGACCGAGTATGCGTCTCAAATCGACGTGCCCTTGGAAGAGGACCAAATCAAAGTTTTGGACGACGATGGGATTGAAAACGAAGTCTCCGCAAAATCTTGGACAGTGAAGATTGAAACCCGTGCCGAAAATGATGCCAAACGAGTATTGGAAAAATACAAATCCGTTTTCAATGAGTTGGTTTACTTTCCTGCATCCAGTGGAGTCGGTGGCCAAATTGCTGGATATGCTCAAGTTCAGGCCATCGTGGCGATTTTCGTGAGCTTTTTGGGGATTGTCGTTTATGTGTGGATTCGCTTCCAAAACATTGCCTTTGGATTGGCTGCGGTCATCGCGTTGATTCACGACGTGATGGTCGTATTGGGAGCAATCGCCCTCAGTAATTTTGTGGCCGGTTATTTTGGTTTCTTATTGATCGATAACTTCAAGATTAGTCTCACCGTTTTGGCGGCGATCTTGACAGTGATCGGTTACTCACTCAACGATACCATCGTGATTTTCGACCGTATTCGCGAGATTCGTGGTAAACGCCGAGAACTAACTGCGGAAATGGTAAATTTCAGTTTGTCGCAAACGTTGGGACGTACCATTTTGACCTCGTTCACGACATTTATTGTGGTACTGATCCTCTACATTCGAGGTGGCGATTCGATCCATGCGTTCGCCTTCTCGTTGGTGGTTGGAGTATTGGCCGGTACCTATTCGACGATCTTCATTGCCTCGCCGGCTTTGGTTTGGTTGATGGACAAGTTCGGGTATCACCTCGAAGAAACAGAGACGGCCAAGTCTTAAGAAGAGCCTATCCCCAAAGGGGTCAGACCCTTTGGAGGCTAGGCCAGAATTTTCGCTTTTTGTTTCATCGCCGGAGAGGGTCTGCCCCCTTTTGGGATAGGCTCGAAGTACGCGGTTCACTCTTAAAATCATGGGACTCTTCTTGAGAGTCTCAGATCGCCAGGGTCATAACCAAGAGCGCCAATATCAGCGTTACGATCACAACGGTAGCCAGCAGTGAGGGCTTTCGGGATGGTTGGATGACGTATTCACCGCATGACGGGCATTGCTCGGCGTCCTCGTAAATCATCGAACCGCAAGCGGGGCAAGGGACGACATCGGTTTCTCCGTTGTCAATAAAATCGGACTCGCGATCCAACTCAGTTTCGTCGTCGGGTTCCCAATTCAAAATTTTCTCCGGTAGAATCCAAGGCTACGAATTATGAGTCGCCTGAAATGACATCTGGGCCTTTGCCAACCGTCTTCTCGTATCGCCCATCGTCGGTCTTGACGTATTTTGTAAATCCTTTCGCGGCCAAGTTACGGTCACTCAGCCGGTCTTCAGATTTCATGTCTGTCCAGCGACCGGCAATTGTCGCTGCGGAAATGACGCGCCGGACAGGCAGCCCCGACTCGGGGTGTTTCGTCAAGGCCTCGTCGTGGATCGATTGCAGCACTTCGAATCGTTCACCACCTTCTCCATTGGGGAACACAATTTCGTATTCGTAGATTGGCATGATCGAATCAGATGTATAAAAAACGGTCGCAATATGTCCAGAGTCTGCGGCGAAGCTTCGTTAAAACCTGTGGCCATCGCCGATGAAAGACTTCGGTCAAAAATAACTGATTAACTGCGGCGTTGCCAGCGGCCGTCGAGCATGAAGAGGTAATCGACGAGCGTCGCTTCGTATTGAGCCGTCGTCCCGTTACGGGCGGCGGCACTCAAGAACCCGAAGCCACTGGCATTGATCGAGGTGTTCCCCAGTCGCGCCGTGGCGGCCTCTTGGGTCAGCAAAAGTTCGTCGTCCTCGGAAAAGTCTGCAAAGATGATTTGCCCAACGGAATTTTGCCCATTAACGTTAACTTGTTCAATGTTGTCGAGGCGAATCGAGTTTTCCGCTTGGCGATAGACGACCTCTTGCCGATTGGCAAACAATGTGCTGCCGGCCCCAAATCCCAAAAGATTGGCGGAGTCCATGCCTCCACGCCCGTCAACGACAATGCTTGAGAAGCCGACCGCCCTATTAACATTGCCGTGGGCCAAGGTCATCGTAAATCCGTGCCCGGCGACTTGCAGGCGATCTTGACCTTGGGTTCCAACCATGAAGACTTGATCTTGACCACCTCTCTGTTGGATGACGATGACCCGCTGAAAGCCCTTTGCGATCAGTTGTTGATGGTTGTTGACGATTCGAGTTTGAGTACCATTCATCGTGATCGTATCGTCGTGCTCGGTGTCGACTAGATTTGCCAAGTCGTAACCGCCTTGAGAAACGACTTCCATTCTGAAGAATCCTTGCGCGGTGTTCAAGAAACCAGATCCGGCAAAGCGAACTCCGTTCAAACGACTGCTCAAGCGATCATCTCCGGCAGAATCAAGCATTTTGATCAGGTCGCGGTCCCCATCGCCGAAGGCATGGATGGTTGACATGTTCGTCAAGTTGACTTGATTTCCTCCGATGGTAGCCATCAGAGTCCTGGGGCCAACTTCAAAGATATCGGCATCTGCGGAACCAAACACCAAAGCGGTGTTCTGACCTCCTCCGCCACCTACTATCAGCGACTCAAAATTCACCCCTCTAAAGGTAAAACTTTGCGAGTTAACAAAGAGTTGGTTAGGCCGGAAAACAATTCGCTCATCAGCACTGGAAAGTTGAATCTCTAAGTGATCATTGCCTCCTCGTCCGTTAATCGTGATATGATTGACGAGATTCGTTTCGTATTGGTACTCAAAACCATTAACGGCAAAAACAATCTGCTCCGAGGCGTTGAAAACAATCGAGTCGTCGCCAGCAGTGCCGTGAATCGTCAACGTACCGTCGCGAAGGCTAACCAGATTGGCCAGATTCAGATTGGCCGTACCAGACCCTTTGACGACAAGCAGAAATTCTTGGCCAGCATCGGCGGAAACATCAATACGATCACTGCCACTAGCTAGCATTTGATTGGTCTGGATATCGTAAATCTCTACTGTCACTTGTCCTTGTAAACTCTGGCTCAGGACCGAGACCAATCCCGATTGCGACGTCGTAAACCGATACGCATTTTCACCTGAAACTGTTTCGTTGAGTCTTTCAACTTGCCGCACAACTCCTAAATTTACCGCAGTGTCGGGGGATAGTTCGACGTCGATAAGGTAGCGATGTTTCGCTCCATTGAGAGACGCTACCGAAAACTTATATTCCATTCCAGCGCGGACATTGAACCGCAGTTCGTTGCCCTCCCAAGTCGCAACGCTGTTGTGTAATTGCCCAGTCGCTTGTAGCCCCGTCGATGAAGTCAATCGCAGAGTGGCTTGACCGGTTTTCGTGGCGGTGAACGAAAAGAAGTCTTGATCGCCTACCGTAGTGATAGTCCCGTCGATGGTCGCTCGTTCACTCAACGAGCCAAGCGAATGAGCGGCGTTCCAGTTGTTACCAAAATCGTCAACCATGATCGATGCCAGAGCACGGGGCAAGTTCAAATGTCGATACCATCCCCCCGTGACTAGGTCGAAGGTCCTGTCGGCATTCGCCATCAAGCGTTGCAGGATCGTTTGTTGATTGACATTTTCGTGCCCCATAAACTCCAACGCCTCGCGAACCAGCGCGCTGGCTCCGGCAACATAAGGAGCGGCCATGCTTGTCCCGCTGGCCGTCAAAAAGCGATTTTCGGAGGTGCCACGAAACAAATGATCGGGCACGGCACTGCGAATGTTTTCGCCGGGAGCAGCGATCACACGGTCGTTCCGTTGACTGAAATCACTTAGGTTGCCGTTTCCATCCGAGCTCGCGACAGGAACGACCCACGGGCTCGCGGCAGGGTAACTGACGCCGGGGGTTTGGTATTTTTGAAAGGCGTTCCCAACCGAAACACTGATGAAAATGCCAGCCTCATTGAGTTTTTGAAGTTGACTTTCGAGACTCGCCCAACCGGGAAGATGATTGCTGTTCCAATCGCCACCTAGCGAAAGATTCACGGTCGTGATCGGGTTGGCGAATGCAAATCGATTTTCGTGGACCCAGCGGAGAGCTTGCTCAACCCATTCCAGTTTGCCAAACCCCGAATCGTCGAAAACTCGCAGGGCTACCAGATCGACTCCAGGGGCAACTCCCAAATTCTGTTCAGCGCGGGAGCCGACGATTCCGGCGACATGAGTCCCGTGGTAACCTGCCGGGCCGCTGTCGTAGGGGAGTGCATCACCTTGAGCAAAGTCCCAACCACCGACGACTTGATAACCAGCTCCGAAGCCGCCACCAAAGGCGATATGATCCCAAGCGATTCCCGAATCAATCACGGCAACCGTTTGACCGCGACCATCAAGGCCATATTGATCCCGGATCGCCTTAAGCCCGAATTGGTCCCCCGCCTGATCGCTCGTGACCTGAACAGATTCAGGCTGAACGTTCTGGTTCGCATGAAGACTGATGTCACCTAATTCGTTGGCAACGAAGCCCAACGGATGACCGGCCAGAACGACTCGTTCCTCAAAGGTTTCGATCGAGCAATGACGGTTGTGATGGTTGGACGAAGGCGTTGACATGGATGAGCGCGAGGAAAACTCTGACGCCATCGATGGCAAACCAACGCGACGGTCCGTGGTCGCGCAAAACTCAAATCTAGAAAAGGTTCCAAGAACCGCAGAAAGGTACGTTTACAAGTTGGATTTGGATCGAATTTGCTCTTTAGCGAGCATTCATTTTCGGAAGGCAGGCCGTTTAGGTAAGTTTTGACGGTCCGGTGCCTCCAAACGATTTCCCACCGTGTCCGAAAACTCAAACCGCTGGCCGGCGCAACCGATCGAATCGGTATTTTTGAATTTATCGGAGAAAACTGCCGATTTTGGATATGTGTGGAGCGATGTTTTTTCCGGTCTGTTTAGAGAATGAGTTGTCTCGTGAAGAAGCTCTCAACTTGGCGTAGTTGGTTATTGACCCGTTTTTCCAAGCCTCTTGCTGATCGAGCGGTATATCGCTTTGTTGCGACACGCGCCCCGCGTTCGATTTTGGAGGTCGGTATGTCTAGCATCGAGCGGACCTGCAATCTCCTCTTGCTGGCTCAACGTTCCGCTAAAACCGAGGAAATTCGATACTGCGGGATTGATCTGTTCGAGGCACGGGGTGGGGCTGCTCCAATCCGCCTCAAGGACGCTCATTGCCAACTCCGAAAATGCGGTGGAACCGCGCGATTGGTACCGGGGGATTTGTCAGCCGTCCATCCTGGATTGGCCAATCAATTGGGGAACTTTGAACTGGTTCTGCTCTCGCTAGCTGGTAGCCTCGAAGGTACCGGACCATCAATTTCACTATTGCCCAGATTGATTGCTGAAAACGGGCGTTTGCTATTGTCCGAAGGCGAATCGGCGGAGAAAGCCTACCGAATTCTAACTCGCGCGGAAGTCGAACGCTTGGTCGCTGATCGCGAGCAAATTAAGCGAGCAGCCTAGTGCTTTGTCAAAGATAAAAGTTAGGGTTGATGTGGCAAAGCTCCGCCGCTGGGGACAGCGGCGGCTACAGTAGGTCAGCCTGTCCTCAGGCTGACGCGACACCCTAAATTTAAATGTTGACGGACCACTAGTGCTTTGTCCAGACTAAATTTCGGGTAGCGGAACTCGTCAAGAGTTTCGAAACATGCGTAAATCGCCGAAAGTCTTGACGACTGCCGCTACGTCACGCGCAGAGGTTTGTGGAAGATCATCGCGTTCAAGCTATCGATGCGTGCTCCAACCTGCTAGAATCTCAAGCATCGTTAGTTGCCAAAGTTGCCCCCCACACGTTGTTGTGTTTTGTACAAAGGCGGCGGCAACTCCTGATTCGACAGGTGCTGCGATGAATGATGTTTTAACGGTCATCTTGGCGGGAGGGCGAGGTTCTCGTTTGGAACCCTTGACCCGTGATCGCGCGAAACCTGCCGTTCCTTTCGGTGGCATCTACCGCATCATCGATTTTGCGATGTCGAATTGTCTGAACAGCGGGTTGCGAAAGGTCTTGGTGCTGACCCAGTACAAAGCTGCCAGTTTGGATCGCCATTTAAACTTGGGCTGGCAATCCTTGTTTTGCCGTGAACTGGGCGAATATGTCGATCTGATTCCGCCTCAACAACGGATCGACGAAAACTGGTATCAAGGAACGGCTGACGCCGTTTATCAGAACATCTATTCCCTGGAAAAAGAGCGTCACCGCTATGTCGTCGTTTTGGCGGGCGACCACATTTACAAAATGAACTATCGTGAGATGGTGGAGTACCATCAAGCGATGGGGGCCGACTTGACGATCGGTGCCCTCACGGTCGGGGTCGATGCGGCTCGGCAATTCGGAGTCATGCAAATCGACGAAGACCAACGAATCGTCGGCTTTCAAGAAAAACCAGCCCAACCCCAAACCATTCCGGGCCGACCAGATGAATGTTTGGCCAGTATGGGAATCTACGTCTTCTCGTCCCGATTCCTCTATGAACAACTCCTGGCCGATGCCAATGACCCGGAGAGTAAACACGACTTTGGCAAAAACATTATCCCCAAGGTCATCAGCGAACATCGCGTGTTTGCCTTTCCGTTTCGAGACGAAAACCGAAAATCGCAAGCCTATTGGCGAGACGTGGGGACCATCGACTCATACTACGAAGCCAACATGGACCTCATCAGTGTCGATCCGCTTCTCAACATGTATGACGACCAGTGGCCGATTCGAACCTATCAACGAAATCTGCCGCCCCCCAAATTTGTGTTTGATGATCGAGCCAAGGGGGATTACGAACGCGTCGGCTGTGCCGTGGACAGCATGGTTTGCAGCGGCACGGTCGTTTCCGGCGGGAGAGTTCAGCGAAGCGTTGTCGGACGTAACGTACGAATCAACAGCTATTCACAAGTCAATGAGTCGATCATTTTCGACAACGTAATCATCGGCAGACATGCCAAAATTCAACGAGCGATCATCGACAAGAATGTCGTGGTACCTGAACACTTCGAAATCGGTTTTGATTTGGAGCTAGACCGCCAACGGGGATTTACGATCAGTGACGGAGGAATCGTCGTGATTGGAAAATCTGAAGTTGTTGCAGATCACCGTCAAGAAATCCTGACTTGATTAGCGTACCTCCCGAAACTCACCCTTACGAATAAGCCGCGATGTACTTCTTCACTGAGACTTTGCGGGCCGTATTGTCGCTGGACATGTAGCGGATTTTTCCAAAAATCGGTCGCTCGGGTCCCCAAGCCCGATCATAACGACCGAGCACCCAAAAGATGCCACTGTACGAGTTGGGATTCCGCCCATCGAGGCTGTAACGATTGTTGAGTTCGATCATGGTCGCAAGTGCATCGCGAGGTGAAGGGGACCATTCCAAAATTTTCTTGCCCCATAGCATTCGCAAGTAGTTATGAATCCGCCCTTCGCGAACCAATTGTCGTTGAGCGGCGTTCCACAAACGATCGTGGGTTGTCGCCCGGTCGAACTCGTCTAGGGAATACACATACTCGCGTCGATCTGCAGCGTGTTCGGCAAGTGTTTGCTGAGCCCACATGGGCAGCGATTCGTATTGGTCGTAGTTCGGGTCGTGGGCGCACATGTTGTAACCAATCTCCCGCCAAGTGATCAGTTCGTCCAGATATGACTCGACAGGCTCGTCCAGTCCCCACCAGCCTTGGGCACTCCCTTTTGCTTTTGGGTTTACTCCGTTGGGATTCCAATTCGTCTCATTTCGGATTTGCTCAAAAATTTGATGTGCCGAAAGATGCCCGAAGTGTAGATAGGCCGAGAGGCGACTGGTCCCGGAAAGTTCTGGCTCATTTCGATCTTCGTTGTATCGACCCAAGCGATTCCGCAAGAACTCATTCATTTGGTGTTGACCAGCGACGCTTCCACCCGGCTCTCCCGCGACGACCGTCACGGAATAATCGATAGGAAAGTCGCTGAGGTTAGGTGGGCGTTTGAAGTCAACCGCCGGCCATCGCAGGTGGAAATCCCGCAAGACATCAGGCTTGAGTCGTTTAAGCGTGCGTCCTGCGAATGGTTCTGAACGGGGCGTCGCGTCGAGATGGGCAATCAGGTTCTTTTGCAAAAATCTACGGAAGTCGAAAGCGCGGCTGAAAATGCGATCGGTCGCTCGCATCGGGAACAAACCATTTGAGTCGACAAGTTCGAAACGCACGGGAATTTGTCGTTTGGCTGCTTCCAACATCCTGGGCAAAAAGAAACAGGGAAAATCATCCGAGACAACGACTGCGGCCCGTTGAGCTAACCAAGCCAATCCCCCACGCCCATGACCTTGCTGTGGTTCAAGATAAGGCACATACGTGACAGGGTGTTTACCAAACGACTCAGCATTGGCTTTCATTCCCGCGATCACAAAAGCGTGAATTCGATCCGAGGCCCACTGGTAATCGCACCGCAAACCTTCGAAGATCACCAGCGGCTTTCCCAGATGATGGGCCCAATCGACAGCGCGGTCCAAGCTGAAATTGTAACTGCTACGGCGATTCGCAATCATCCAATACAGCACGAAGTCCCCTTGCAGGTTCACCCTCATGTCATTGGCCAGCACAATTCGATTGGCAGGCACGTCCGAAGCAAAGTCGAGGTTCATATCAACCGCCAAATCAAAGGAAAAATCCAAATGGGTAAGCCCGCAAAACCCTTTATAAATTCACCAAAAAACTGCCGCTAATCTTACCAAATAACCGCTCGCCGCATCCCTTTCCGAGCCATCACTTTCATTTTCCCCGTCTTTCTTATCACTTCCCAAGTCTGAACCAAAATTTCCAACCGCGACCCAAACTAGAAAATCGAATACAATTCAAGGATGACTCGCGGTAACCTCCGGTATTTCAATCGAATAACATGCGAAATGAGCATGCAACTTAAAAGAGCCTTTGTAAAAATCGCTGTCGGCGTTTTTTTTCTAACCGTGCTACAAAAAGCAATCGGTCAAGAAATGACTCCCGAGGATCGGCAACTTATTCGCCAACTTGAACAGAAACGAATCTTGGCCATTGAACACGCTGCACCCAGTGTGATTGCAATCTATGGAGATGATCGCAGTGGCGGAGGCTCTGGAGTGGTTATCGACCCCAGTGGAATCGCACTGACGAACCATCATGTGATTATGGGAGCAGGTATCAGCGGTTGGGGTGGGATGGCCGACGGGAAAATGTACCGCTGGCACCTCATCGGAACCGACCCAGGAGGGGATGTGTCCGTGATTCAAATGGAGGGCCGAGACGATTTTCCTTTTACTCATCTGGCCGATTCGGACAAGGTGCGAGTCGGCGATTGGGCATTGGCGATGGGGAATCCTTTCGTGCTGACCGAGGATCAGTACCCCACAGTGACACTTGGTATTGTTAGTGGTGTCCAGCGTTATCAACCTGGGGCGGGAAACAATCAACTTGTCTACGGGAACTGCATCCAAGTCGACAGTTCGATCAACCCCGGCAACTCAGGAGGGCCGCTATTCGATTTAAACGCGCGCATTATGGGGATCAACGGTCGCGGGAGCTTTCAAGATCGCGGTCGTGTCAACGTCGGTTTGGGTTACGCCATTTCCGCGAACCAAATCAAAAACTTTTTGCCCGATCTATTGGCTACGAAACTAACCGAGCATGGATCTCTGGACGCGAATTTTTCGAATCGGGGTGGAAAGGTCGTTTGCTCGACGATTAACGAACTTTCCCGCATCGCTCAAGCGGGGCTTGCGCTGGGGGACGAGTTATTAGAATTCGAGGGGATTCCCATCAACTCGGCCAATCAGTTTACGAATTTGATTTGCACTCTTCCTGCCGATTGGCCGGCGAGATTGCGAATTCGCAAGGCCGATGGCACAGAACTCCTTCTTACCGTGCGTCTGTTAGGTTTGCCCTATGCTCGCCCGAAACCGCCACCCGAAACTGAAAAACCTCCTTCTCCCGAAGAACAAAAGGCGCGAGAACGGCAGCGGCAAATGGTCGAGCTGCTACGTGCCGATCCGGGAACCGTTCGAAATTTGCCGCTGAATCAGCGCTACACCGAGTGGTTTATTTACCAAATCAAACGCAATCAACCGATCGCGGAAGACGTGGTTCGGATTACTGATGAAGTGCTGCGGCAGAAGAAAGTCATCGGCCGTTTGATCACGACGCTGGGGGCCAACGGCCGTTTCTATGTTGAAGGTGAAATCGAGGGCCGCCCACTCGCTTTTGAATATGATGGCACGACGTTCTATAACTGCCTGGACGAAGACGACAAGACAGAATTGTCATTGACAGAAGCTAAAATCACGATTCCCATCGTTCAGGCCTTGGGCATCTCTTTCATGAATCGCGGATCGGGCTTTTCTCCGTTGGGAGAACCACAACTTGATGGAAGCGACAAGGCCAATGGGCTGGTTTCGGCACGAATCAAGTTCTTAGATTCCGATCAAGATTGGTTTTACGCTTGGGTCTCGCTGCCCGATGAATCTAAAGATATAACTCCTTCTCTCGTGCGGGCTTCCTCCGAAAAAGACTGCGATCATCGGCGCGGTGGTGTCGTATTCGATGACTATCGAGAACAAGACGGCTGGCTCGTTCCTCATCGCCGGCAAGTCGTTGCGGGATTGGGGGAAGAAGAGTTGTTTGTCTTCGAGACGCGAAAGGTTCAAATTTTGCCGAACGCGAGGCCTACGGCGACGAATGCCTCCGAGCATATCAAATCGTCCCGGCATTATTTCTGGGAGGGAAGTCGATGAAGCGACAACGATTAAAAGGGTGGTTGGCTATTGTGGCTTGCTTTAGCTTTGATGTTTGTGCAATTGCTCAGTCCAATTCTTCCGATCAGATTCCGGAAGTGATTGCCGCGACGCAACAAAAGATGGTCAAAGTTTTCGGAGCAACCGCTGGAAAGGTCGATGGTTTCGGGTCTGGAGTGCTCATTTCCGATGACGGCTTGATCGTGACCGCCCAAGGTATTTACCTTGACGGATCGCATGTTCGAGTTCTGCTCGCCGACGGCAGCGAACATCTTGCCACGATCCTTAAACGAGATCGAACATTGCAATTGGCTCTGTTGCGAATCGACCAGCCGACGCCGGATTTTTTTGATTTGTCGAAGCCCATAGAGTTCGCGCGAGGGGATTGGATTTTGGCAATCAGCAATGCCTTCAAAGTCGCCGATCATGACGAGCCACTTTCCGTCACAATGGGGACGGTGAGCCTTACAACGACCATCGATGCGCGGCTCAATGCTCGCGATGTCGCCTATCAAGGCGAATTAGTGTTGATCGATGCGATTACCAGTAACCCCGGAGCAGCGGGTGGAGCCGTGGTCAACCTAAAGGGGGAGTTGATTGGGACGATCGGCAAGATTATCAATAGTTCGGAAACGAATACCCGACTTAACTATGCCGTTCCTACAAAACTGTTGGCGAAATTTGTGGCTGAAGATGTGACGGCAGCTTCGCAAGCGACTGATTTAACGATGACCCGCGAACCAGTCGATCTGGGAATCAAACTGCTGGCCTTGGGAGGACGACGAAATCCAGCTTACATTGATCGTGTGATCTCGGACGGTCCGGCGGCTAAGGCTGGTCTGCAACCTGACGACTTGATTATCAGCATTGCGGGAGAAAAAGTAGGCAGCCTCATTGACTATGACGCAGCCGTCGAAAAATTGTTTCCCGACGAAGAAATTGTGGTGATGATCAAAAGGGGCTCGCAAGTTCTTCAAATCCCACTCACCCCAGCGAGAAAACAATGACTCGAAAATGTTTATCAAAACGATCTGTCATGCTCCCTGGCGGATGGGGATTAGGCGTATGGTTTTTGGCTGGGTTAATCTTCAGTTCCTCATTCCAGCAGCTCTCTGCGCAGGAGTCGACGATTGACTTCGATCAACTCCGAGCGATGCAACTCACTTCGCAGGCCATCCGAGGCGCCGTGAACAAGGCCGAGCAATCGCTGGTCACCATTGTTTCGTTGGGGGGAGTAAAGGCAGTTGCGGGACGCATTGGAGGCATTCGTGCTCAGGGCGAAGGGAATACGACGGGGCTGGTCATTTCCTCCGATGGTCTCGTTGTCACCAGTACATTTAACTTTATCCAACGGCCTCCGATCATCACGGTGATTACCAGCGACGGGCAAACCCGTGTCGCCGATTTGCTCGGTCAAGACAAAACGCGAAAAATCTGTTTGTTAAAGATTCGCGATGCGAGCGATTTGCCGGTTTTAGAAATGGTTCCACCCGATACGATTGCGGTTGGACAGTGGGCAATCGCTCTGGGAGTTGGCTACGGTGATTCGACCCCTGCTGTTTCAACGGGCATCATCAGCGCGATGAATCGTGTGGGGGGCAAAGCGATTCAAACCGATGCAAAAATAAGTCCTGCCAACTACGGAGGCCCTTTGCTCGATCTCGAAGGGCGGCTACTGGGAATTTGCGTGCCGATGAACCCCCAATCCCAGGCGATCGGTGCCGGTGTCGAGTGGTACGACTCGGGGATTGGTTTCGCAATTCCGTTACATGGTCTGGAGGACTTGCTGGAGCGGTTGAAGTCCGGCGAAAGTATTGAACCTGCATTTTTGGGAGTCCAGGTCGCACCATCCGGCGGTCAACCGGGACTGGTCATTCAGCAGGTCGTGGAAGGATCACCGGCAGCGCGAGCCGGTTTGTTAATCGGCGAGCGGATCACTCATCTCGATGACCAAGAGGTTCTGGACATCGCCAAGTTAAAACAACTTTTGGGTCGCCTTGAGGCAGGTCGAGAGATTGAATTGACGGTTCAGGCTGCCGAGGGGGAAGAAACTCGCCAAGTCAAATTAACTTTGGCCCCCCCACCGGCGAACCCTAACGCATCACAACTTGAGCCCCCCGTCATTCGCTGAGGAAATTCTGCAAATAAGTTACGGCCTTGCCATCAGCCGAAGTACGTTGGCACTAGGTTTTTGGGTTAACCGGACGCTAACACTGATTCGGCATTTTTTAACCTTCGATCATTAAGTATTCACGGAAAAATCCATGCTTCAATTTGTCGTATTGCTCCATGAATTGCCCGACGACGCCGAAATCGGGTCGCATTGGGACTGGATGTTCGAAACGGGAACGACCCTGGAGACTTGGAGGACGCCGATTGGCGATGGCATGTTGGCCATGTT
Organism: Pirellulaceae bacterium; assembly: GCA_019636375.1. GTDB lineage: Bacteria > Planctomycetota > Planctomycetia > Pirellulales > Pirellulaceae > BJ22. The sequence continues at coordinate 421,499 of JAHBXS010000003.1, forward strand.
CGAGATCGGTTGGCCTTGTGAGCGTTTGGCCGACCATCGTCGTGACTATTTGGACTATCAGGGGCCCGTTTCGCAAAATCGCGGATCAGTTTCCCAAGTTTTTCGGGGTCGCCACGAACCACTTGCTGAAACTGCAACGCGAGACAACTCCGCCCCCCGGATTCTTTTTTTTGACGGTATAAACATCGAAGATTTTCCGTCGTGTTGGCGCTGGGAAGTCGTCGGCGGTGAAACTGGAATGGAGATGCGGCTGACGGCAATTGATAAATCATCACGCCCCTCGCCAAGTTCATAAAAGAGAATTGCCCGATTGAATCGGCGAAGGCGCGAACTCGAAATTCACACGGCCCATGAAAATTCAGCAAAATGGTCGACCACAATCATCCAAACAGTATTGAACAGCGACCGCAAGGATTTGCGACGACGTGTTGGAGTCTGGTCGCGGCTACAGCCGACCCTCAGCATCGCGAGGGACGCCAAGCACTTGAGGAACTCTGCGCCCGATATTGGAACCCTCTTTATTTTTGGCTGCGTCGTGATGGATGCGGGCACGAAGACTCGCAGGATTTGGTTCAAGAGTTTCTGGCTCAGATGATCGAGCATCACAACATTGATCGTGCCGACCCAGAGCGTGGTCGGTTCCGTACATTCTTGTTGTCGTCGTTGAAAAATTTTCGCAAAAACGCCGATCGCGCCCAGCGGACTCAAAAGCGGGGAGGCAATGTTCGACATCTGGGTCTCGACTTCGATTCAGCAGGAAGCCAGTGGACTAATGAACCCTTTCACACACAAACCGCCGACCGACTTTTTGATCGCAAATGGGCCTTGCAGATGATCGAACGCTCCATCGAGCGACTTGAAGCGGCCAGCCGCGAGCGGAACCGCCACGAGTTATTCGCGCGAATCAAACCGCTGTTGGCGGGAGCCGATGGCGAGGAGACTTATCAAGCGATTGCCGAAGAATTTGGAATTACGGCAGGGGCGATCAAAGTCGCAGTGCATCGCTGGCGAGAGCAATTACGAGAGACCATTCGCCGCGAGATTCGAGACACCGTATTGGATGAACAAGATGTAGACAGCGAATTAGATTACCTGATCGCCGCAATGTCATAAGCCTAGAATTATTCGGGCATAGCGAGATCTTCACGCAAAAATCTGCCGTGCGACTTCACCCTGCATTAGGCTATTTAAAAAAGTCTTTATCAAAAAAAACCGGCAAGTCATTCTAGACGGTTCTTCACACTCCGAGACTTTTTTCCATCCTCTTGCCTAATAAAATCTCAAGTCTGTAATCATCCGATGAGCTTCATTTTCCCCAAACCCAGGATAGAGCGCAGGTTCGATGGATTCCAAGTTCACCATCTGCAGCGGTCAGTGAAGGCTGTAATGAAAATGCTGGAATAAGGATTTTGAAACAATTCTTGGTTGTCGTCGCCCATAGCAAAGACCTGACTTATCTTTCCACTGACCCAATATCTACCGTTCCGCCGCGGATACGTGCCCCCCCCCGCTGATCCGTGGCGAATTGAGCTACAAGGTCACTGCGACCTGCATTGACCAATGGACTTGAAGCCAGAGGTCTCATGCAGCGGGTCCTGCCCCCATTTAGATTCAACAATTCCAGGCCTGGTACCAGCGGGATTTGGGCTGTTCCGACTCGATTCAAATTTTGTCCATTTTGCATGGGAAAATTGTCTCGTGCTGCACCGATAAAATTAGCGTGGCCTCGAAAGTCAATGGCGGCTTCAACGTCAGCCGCCGAACCCAGAAGGAAGTTTCGATTATTAGCAATGACTGAATTTGCCGAATAGAAGACAAAACTGTCGGGCGTGTAAATTCCAATTCCGCCACCAAATTCCATTCCGGCTTCTGTAACCATAAGGGCACATTGGTTATCTGCAATCGTCGTACTTCCTAGTGAGTGCATGCAAAGGGACTGACTGGCATTGTCAATTGCAATTCCTCCACCTCCAAGTCCTGACACACACTTCGCGACCGTGCTATTGAACAGCCAAAGTTCTACCTGTTCGGCAATGTAAATGCCTCCGCCAATTTCCGTAGCGGTGTTTTCCGCGAATGTTGATCGATAAACATGCAGCGAGTCAATTGGATCGGATGAAACGCAGGCCACCGCCCCGCCTTTTCGAGCTGAGCACAAAGAAATTTCCACTTCTGAAATTGACAAGTACTGGTTCGAGAAAATTCCACCCCCGGACGCGCTGGAAGCGCCGTTTATTATTCTAAGACCACTGACTGCCTGAAAATGGTTGCCGGGTAAACTCGAATCTCTCAGACAGCTCAATACGCGACTTTTGTTTTTTCCGTCAATGGTGAGCAGGTTTGCCCCTGGTCCAGCAAGTTCCAGCGGTCCCGTGCAAGTCAATTCACCGCCCTGCAAATAGATAGTACCGTTTACGACAATTTTGATGACATCTGTACTGGATTGGGAACCGCGCGGTGCGTCGCCGAATCTTTGGTTTGTCGAAGCCGCTATCACGGCCTCTCTCAGTGTTAATAAGCCATCGGGTATCGCAAGTTGGGAACTGGGAGCATCCATCAGTGTGTTGACCAAGTAAACAGTTTGTGCGGTTCCTCCATATGGGCGTGCAAAAAACAACACTAAGAACATGAATAAAAATGGGCCTCGGCTTAACAAGCTTTTAGGGACTGAAAATCCAAATTTGTACGTGATCATGATGGCCCGCTCAAAAAAGTAATCGTTCAATAGCGAAATAGAATTAAAGTAATTCGATTTCTTCACCATTTCAAAAGAAGCCTCACGAAAATCAATCGGACACAAAATTTATGGTGTTTCAAAATTTTTGAAATAAACCAACTTAGGGCGCAGCCCCTGAATCCGCCTTCAGAATTTGCTTTGCAAAACATCACCATTTACTCGACAGGCGTGGGAACGAGTCGAAATAGACAAATAAAAAGAAGGAAGTATCGAGAAAAATGAACAGTCCCAAGTGATGAAACGGACTATTGTCACAAAGGCAAATCCGGAAACAACCCGCCCCCCCAAAAGAAGTGCAGATGATGTTGGCAAATTAGTTTTTGAGAGGCCAACAAGCGGCTTGGGGAAAAAAGCCAAAAAATTTCAAAAATGGCGTCCGGTTTTGGAAACGCACGGAATCTATGCCTTTGAAAAACAAAACTTTTCGGATCGGCCAAGTTCTGTTTTACTGGTTTTTGTGAACCATCGGGACTACTTTTCCGAGTTGCTAAAAAGAACCGTTTCCGATTTTTCAGGGTAGGCGCGAATGCCCAATCGTCTTCCTTTGCAATTTTAAGGCATTCTAAACGTGGGAGTAATACATGATACAAATTGAGTTGAATCGATTGTCAATCGCGCGCTCACAACGAGCTTTGGTTCTGTGTACTGTTTGTCTAACTTGGCTCTTACAACCAGACTGTCTTGGGGATATTGTCATCACCCAACGAACCAGTTCGGCGGAGGTAAACGGTTTTGCAGGGGCTGGCGGTGCAGGTCAGTCTTACAACAATAGTAATGTGAATACGGGCCTATCAGGGAACTTTTCATTTAGCGACAGTTACAACCTCGCAGTTACTGAGGGAATGCCATTTTCTACGGGTGCCTCGACTTCTGTTGGATCACTTTCTGTTTCTGACAATCTCGTGCGGGAAAATTCAAAGGCATTCCACTTCACGGGGGCTCGAACGGCGAGTGGTTTGGCCTCGCATGGAAGCGGAAATGGCGTAGCCACCGGGGCGTTGAACCAAGAAATGAGGGTCCGGTTTCAAGTTGTTGGACAGATGGCAAAGTACCATTTGACGGGCTTATATGATCCGGGGTCAACCTTTGGAATCGTCGGTGAAACAAGCCTTGTGCAACTCAATCGGCCCTTCACTGCTTTTTCGGCTTTCAGTTTTAGCTCCACTGGTCCAGTCAATTTGAGTGGGTCTCTGAATCCTGGGTTTACGTATGAATTTCGATTGCGATTGAGTGATCGACTTGCAGCAGGTTCTACCAATCCTTTCAACACGGACAATAGTTCCTTCAATTTGTTGTTTAGTGTGAATTCAATTCCGGAACCAAATTGTGGAATCATTGTAGGAATTGCAATGACTTGCGTTTTGACTCGCCGTCGAAGGCCTCGGGCGGTTGATAAATGGTAGCCTGAAGTCAAGACGATATGTATTGCAACAACCCTTGGCCTAACTGTTGAATTTGTGCGTAGAAGAAAAAAACACCTTTTTACCCTTCTCAGTACGCAATTAAATTCTAGCTTTCTGTGCGGCGAAACTGCGAATCCATGAAATCTTTAACGCAGCATGCTCCAAAGCAAGAGCCCAGATTTCGGCAAAAACGAGGCACGACCGCCGAAGGTGTTGTCGAGTCTTTATAGGTCGCACGTTGTAACTTTGTTGTTAATCCGTGGATGAGACTGGACACCTATTGGAAGTTGGTTGATGGAAAGTTGAGCGGAATTCGCTCTTCATTTTTCCACTTTTGAGTTGGGCGTATTTGCGTCTCTAAGACATTCAATTTCGGTAGTCGCAGATCGGCTTGGCGAAAACTCGCGAAATCGGATTGGCTTTTGCACCTAACCAAAATGCCTATCGTGGTTTCGCACCCATTCAACTTGGGCACTTGGGTAGAAATCAAACCACCAAGTCCCTGAGATTCGAATTTTCTGACGAGCGGTCTAACTGCCTTTGACAGAGAAGACCCGTTTGTCGGTTCGGAAAATCAGTCGCTTGGGAAGTAGGGCCGGGGAGGCCATTGCCATTTCGCCGATTTTGATGGTTTCCAGCAACTCGTATTTTTCACCTGCCCGGATCACGTAAACGTTTCCTTGTTCGCTGGCGACGAAAATCTTTCCGTCCGCCGCCCACGGGGAACTTGTAAAATCTGCACCAGACGTTTTGATTCGCTCTTTGTAGGATTCTTCACCTGTGGCCAAATCCAGCCGAGTAAAGATGCCGTTGTCGTTCAGAATATAGAGACCATTTTCGTAAACGAGGGGAGTCGGAATGTATGAAGTCGCTCGGGGGCGTGACCATTCGATAAACTCATTCGTGGATTCGTCATTCTTGAGTGTAATGTCCCCCGTGGCTCCCGGGCGGATAACATACATTGGTTGAGGCGCACCGCCGTTGACAATTAATTTATCGCCCACGCCGAAGGGACTGGCCGCCGGCCCCATACGAAGCCCTTTGAGAAACCACAATTCATTTCCGTCTAGGTCGTAAGACGTCAAACGTGTCGGGCCAATCGTGACAATTTCAGTCCGTTGGCTATTTTTCCAAAGGAAAGGCGTGGTCCAACTCGAAGCCTGCATCGGCCTTTCGCCCTCGGCGAAATCGCCGCGTTTCGCCCGCCAAATCTCCTCACCGTCGCTGGTCCGAAAGGCGGCCAAGTAAGAGGCTTCTTCGTTGTCATTAAGGACAATTAATTTTCCATCGACCAGTAACGGAGAACTTCCTGTCCCAAAATCTAGGTAAACCGGATGATTGGACAGGTTTTTCTTCCAAACCAACTCTCCCGAAAAATCGAAAGCGTACAAGCCTAAATTTCCTGCCAACACAAAAACTTTTTCGCCGTCGGTCACGGGTGTTTCCGAACTGAAACTGTTTTTACGATGACTGCCTCCTGGCGGTTTGCCTTGATGGTACTCGCGTTGCCATTCCAATTTCCCTGACTCCAAGTCGATGCATACCAGCGCGTAATTCAAGTTCACCTCATGGGGCATTTCGAAATCCCGCTCTTGGACCATTTTCATCAATTCTTCACCGGTGATACCGAGAGCCGTCAACTCCGCGACGTAATCGTTGCTGTAAGTGGTGCCGGTCTGGGCCGGTTTCATTTCTTTGTCAGAAAGGACAGTTGTCACGAACACCTTGCCATTCGATACTATCGGCGAAGACCAACCGCGACCGGGAATATCTAGCGACCACTCCAAGTCGTCGGTCATTGACCAATTCGATGGCAGTTGCAATTGATCGCCGACAGGGTTTGCGTCCGGCCCGCGAAATTGAGGCCAGTCTAGTTGCTGCCCCAACAAGTCGCCGCCCGACATTGACATCGATAAAAAACAAATGACAACAACGAATGGCAAATGAAAACTTGAACGCATAAAAAAATTCCGATTCGAAAATTAGGTGACCATCAATTGCCGCATTAATCGCCCAACAAGTGTTGGCGGACGAACATGATCGTGGCATAAAACTGAAAATCGGCATTGGATTTCTTACGGAAGCCATGCCCCTCGTCCTTCGCCATCAAGTACCACACTGGACCGTTGTTGGTTTTGACTTTTTCGACCATTTGTTCGGCCTCGGAGAGCGGAACGCGAGGATCGTTCCCCCCTTGGATCACAAACAGGGGCTTGGTGATCTTATGGGCATTGTTGAGCGGAGCGATTTTCTCGAAAAAAGCAGCCATTTCAGGGTCCCGCTCGTCTCCATATTCGACTCGCCGCAAATCGCGACGATAGCTTTCGGTGTTTTTCAAAAACGTTCCAAAATGCGAAATTCCCACAATATCGACCGAGCAACGCAGGCGATCATTGAAGTGGGTCGCTGAGGCCAGCGTCAAATAACCGCCGTAACTGCCACCCGTGACCATCACGCGATCCGCGTCCAGATTGGGCTGGGTTTCGATCCAGTCGAGCAACGCTCCGATGTCGCGCACCGAGTCCTCTCGCAACATGCCATTGTCGAGCGAGACAAAGGTCTTCCCAAAACCGGTCGATCCGCGAACGTTGGGATAGATCAAGGCGATCCCTAACTCGTTCAAAAAGTAATTGTTGCGAGCTTGAAAACCGGGACGCGACTGCCCCTCTGGGCCACCGTGAATGTTGATGATCACCGGACGTTTGCCGGTAAATTTGGCGTGGGGCGGATACAGAAACCCGGAAATCTCCAATCCGTCAAAACTCTCCCAGCGAATTAGCTCTGGCTCCGAAAGCTCTTCCGCAATGAGGCCACCGAGCTCGCTCTCTGTCCAGCGGACAACCCCGCCACTCGTGACGTCATACGAATAAACGTCCGCTGCCGAACGGGCCGAACTGACGGTGAAGGCGATTTCGCGGCTGTTGTTGTGCCAACTTCCGCTACCGATGACGCCGACCGGCAAACCTTCGATGGGTTTGTACTCCTCGGTCGCCGTATTCAGAAGGTAGGCCTTCGACAATCCAAATTCGTTGGTTAAAAAACTAAGCTGTCTTCCGTCGGGAGAAATTTCGAATCCAACCACGTCCCAGACGATTTCTTTGCTCAGGCATTTCGTCTCGCCGCTTGCAAGGTCTCGATAGAACAAACGCTTGAACTCACTGTCTTCGTCCGAGGTAAAATACAGGCCGCGTCCGTCTTTCGAAAATGCGGCACCGCCATAAGAGACGTCGGCAGCTAATTCGCTGAGTGGTTGTTTTGCTCCGGTGCTGACGTCGATCAACCAAAGATTGGATTTCGTTACAGAGAGATACTCGATGGCCACCAGGGAACGATCGTCGGGGGACCAGTCGCTGGCACTCCAGCCACCCCCTGAAAGTTCGGCAACTGACGAACTTGACTGCGGATTCAGTGGGTCCATGACCCAGACATCTCGGTCGGCACCATTGCGTCGCGTCGTCGCGTAGACAAAACGATCTTTGGCGTTGTTCCATAGAACTCCACCGTTTTGAGAACGCCCCCCGTCGGTCAGCAATGTCACCTCGCCAGTCGCAACGTCATAGCGATAAAGCTGTCCAAACTCGTTTCCGCCCACATCTCGCGAGAACACGAAATAGTCCCCCGCCTTTGGTTCCCAACTCGCCGAACCAACCGGTTCAGTGAAAAACGTGAGTTGTTGCCGAGCACCACCTGGCATCTTTACGAGATGCAATTGAGGAGTATTGGCGAACCGGGTCGAGATCAACATTTCACGTCGCAAGGGATGCCAGTCAACGAAACCGGCAGTGCGTGATTCGGTGTAGCGGGCAACTTCACCGGCGAGTTGTGCGGGAATCGGTGGGATACCGTCAACGACCAAGTTGTCTCCAGGAACGATCCAAGACGTTTTCGATGGTTGCGAGTCCGATTGGAATGCAAATCCCGTCTGAAATAAAAAGGCCGTTATCACGATGGCAATCGTCAACCGAAAGACGCCTACAATTTGTTTTGCATTCATGACTTTCTCGATGTTGTTTTGTTGAAATTAGGATTTTTTGAAATCGCATGTTGTTGAGATGCGATGTCTTAAATATCATCAGGCATTGAGTGGGCTGGCAAATGCAGGGGCGCCTTTTCACGGAGTGAAAAGGCACGTAGCCGTTCACTACGTGAACGAGCGACTCACACCGTGAACGAGCGACGAGTCACCGCACAACTCTGGAGTGACTCGCTTAAACATACGTACCCACCCTTTTAATACGTCGCCCCGAAAGTGCCGCTCTCAATTTTAATCAAAGACGAGCGAACTTTGGGGTTGTCTACTCGGGAGTCGGTTGTTTTTTGAGAGCCAGACCAAGTTCGTCCAACTGCCGCTCGTCGACGATGTTGGGGGCGTCGGTCATCAGGTCTTGGGCCCGCGTGGTTTTGGGGAAGGTGATGCAATCCCGAATGTTATCCAGCCCGGCAAACAGCATCACCAGTCGGTCCACACCCAACGCAATACCGCCGTGTGGAGGGGCTCCATACCGCAACGCCCCCAGCAAGAACCCGAACCGATGCTCAGCCTCTTCAGGACTCATCCCCAACAGCGAGAACACCCGTTGCTGCACAGGATTGTCGTGAATTCGAATCGTACCCCCACCAACTTCGAAACCGTTAAGGACCAAATCATAGGCCTTGGCACGGACTCCTGATGGATCGCTTTCGAGTTTCGGCAAGTCTTCGTCCAGCGGTGCGGTGAATGGATGGTGCATGGCAGCCCAGCGATTTTCTTCTTCGTCGCGAGCAAACATCGGGAACCGCACCACCCACGAAAAATTCATTTCTTTGGGATCGTACAGTTGAAGTTCAGCACCCAAGCGACGCCGCAAACCATGCAGGGTACGGCAAGACGTTTCCCAAGAATCTGCTACAAACAGAATCACATCACCCGGTTCAGCAGCGACCAGTTTATTCAGCGATTGTAATTGTTCTTCGGTGAAATTCTTCGCGATGGGTCCGCCCCATCCGTTGGCTTCTAATCGCATCCAGGCGAGCCCCTTGGCACCAAAGTCCCCTTGGACAAAGGTCGTCAGTTCATCAATTCGTTTCCGCGAAAATGCTTCCGCTGCACCTTTGACGTTCAAGGCCCGCACATAATTTCCGGCATCCGCCGTCCCGCGAAACACACGAAAATCGGTCGTCTTGGCCCACGCCGTCAAGTCGATGATTTCCAAGCCATACCGCAAATCGGGAGCATCGTGTCCGAACCGCCGCATCGCTTCGTCGTAGCTCATGCGCGGTAGCGGCAGCTTTAGTTCCAGTCCCAAAACCTCGCGAGCCAAGTGCTGCATCAAGCCGTCGATCATTCCCATGATGTCGTTCTCATCGACGAACGACATCTCCATATCCAACTGTGTGAACTCAGGTTGGCGATCGGCCCGCAAATCTTCGTCGCGGAAGCAGCGAGCGATTTGCACGTAGCGATCGTAGCCCGCAATCATCATCAATTGTTTGTAGATTTGGGGACTTTGCGGCAACGCATAAAACTGCCCCGGGTGTACACGACTGGGAACAAGGTAATCGCGAGCTCCTTCTGGCGTACTCCGTCCGAGAATCGGCGTCTCGATGTCAATAAATCCCTGACGCTCGAAGTAGTCGCGGATTTTTTTGGTGATCTGGCTGCGGAGGACCAAGGACCGCTGCATCGAATCACGCCGCAGGTCCAAGTAACGAAATTGCAGGCGGCTTTCTTCGCTCGGCACATCGGGCGACGACGGCAAGAACGGCAGCGTTTGGCACTCGTTCAGAATCTCGACCGACTCCAAATGCAACTCGATTTCGCCGGTTGAAAGGTTGGGGTTCTCTTGCCCGGCAGGTCGCAGAGCTACCTTCCCAGTCGCGCGAATAACGTACTCGAACTTCAGTTGCTTGACGACTTCGCGCAACGCATTGCTCGCGTCTGGCGGCAACACCAATTGAGTTTTACCGTAGCGATCGCGCAGGACAATAAACGTGCTTTGCCCCATATCGCGAACCCGTTCGACCCAACCGCAAAGGCTGACGACTTGAGGGATATGTTTCGCGGTCAGTTCACCGCAAGTATGTGTCCGTAACACGATGCTGTTCCTTAAACGATTTCGCTGAAGACTGACAAAAGAAACTAATTCAACCGAACTTGAATGCCGGATTCCTCGATTCCATCCAGCACCAAGTGCTCGGGGTAGACATTATCACTTCCGCGAATTTCGATGCGGACCTTCCCAGTTGATTCAAGGTCGATGATCGATTTTCGTTTTTGATTGTTCAAATAGGAAGCAACTTTTTCGTTGACTCGCACAATGAGGGTCCGCAGCTTGGGATTTTGCGATGCCAGCATTAGGAGACGGATCACCTCCAGCGCCATACTCTCCTCAGACTTCACGACCCCACGGCCATTGCAGCAAGGGCAATCGTAGTAGACGCTCTTTTTCAAACTCGGCCGAATTCTTTGGCGGGTCATTTCGATAAGACCAAACGGGCTGGTCCGCAAAATCTTCGTCCTGGCCCGATCGCGTTTGGTCGCATCCCGCAAGGCGTGTTCAACCGCGCGGCGATGTTTCTCGCGCCGCATGTCGATGAAGTCGTTGACGATCACGCCTCCGAGGTCTCGCAAACGGAGTTGGCGAGCGATTTCCCGCGCGGCGTTCATGTTGAGTCGATAGGCCGATTCCTCCGCCGTACCATCAAAGCGAAAGGTTCCGCTATTGACGTCAATGGCGACGAGCGCCTCGGTTTGATCGATCACAATCGAACCGCCTCCATCTAAGGGGACCGTCCGCTGATTGATTTTGACGATTTCGTCTTCGAGCTTGTATTTGTGGAACAGTGGGTCCTTACCGGTGTAATGGTGTAGGCAGCCGACCTGTCGCGGCATCACCAACTTCAGGAATTCACGAGCACGATTGTAGTGCTCTTCTCCGTCGATCACGATGCTGTCGATATCCGTGGTAACAATATCGCGAATCGTGCGAATGATGATGTCGCTTTCCTCGAAGATGTCGATGGGAGCTTCGGTCTTTTTGATCCGTCGCACCATCGCCTTCCAAAGTCGCAACAAATAGGCCAAGTCTCGCGAGAGTTCGCGACGACTACGACCGGCTCCAGCCGTGCGGACGATGAACCCAAGCCCCTTGGGTGGTTTCAAGTCCAGCAAATATTCTTTGAGGCGCCGGCGTTCAACCTCATCCTCGATTTTTCGCGAAACCCCAACCCGCCCCAGAGCGGGCATCAGCACGAGATAGCGACCGGGAATGGAAATGTAAGTCGACAGGGTAGGGCCTTTGTTGCCGATCCCTTCCTTGATGACTTGCACCAGGACCTCGTCACCGCGCTGAAACAGATCTTGGATCGGTGGCTTGTTCTTGGGTCGAAAGCCCCCGTAGTCTTGGTTGTTGTTGCGTCGTCGCGGCTGGTTTTGCCGTTCACGTTTTTCTTGAGCCGCGATCTCGTCGGGGTCGTAGCCCCCCTGGCGATAGTAGCTCGGCTCCACGTCGCTGATATGAAGAAATCCGTTTCGTCCCACACCGAAATCCACGAACGCAGCTTGGATGCCCGGTTCGAGGTTAACAATCCTTCCTTTGTAGATGTTTCCGACGTAGTTATCTTGGCTGGCTCGTTCGGTGTACAGCTCTTCCAAGCGACCGTCTTCGAGGATCGCAATGCGGCATTCTTCCGATTGCGATGCGTTGATCAGCATTTCTTTTTTCATGTGTAAAAATCCCAATTAAGTGGCGGGGCATTGGCAGCCGCCGGGGGTTGAATTGATGGATAGAGTCGAGCAGACTCCCGTGGCTTGCGGCGTCCGTCGCCGATTCCCGATTGCTTCGGCAGACGAAAAGACTTATCTCGTCGAGTGTGGCACCGTCGTCATTGTGGAGGATGCCCGTGCCAGAAGAAGCCGAACCGCTGGCCAGAACAAGCGACGGCGCAAATGATCCGTCGTTGGAGAGGCAGTTCGAAATGTGGGGAAAATGAATTGTCATTGCAAACCTGGTTGTCTACCTGGTGAGCAAAACAAACTTTTCGAGAAATCAACGGGTGGTCGAGTCAGCGACGGGCGAGCCCATCAGCTTGCTCGTCGTTCAGCCATCTGACTCCCTGGGAAATCCGGAGGCGACTAATTCGGCGAGGACTTTGACGGCATCGACCGCGTCAGGGCCGGTGGCTTCGAGTGCCATTTGAGTCCCTTGAGTGGCTCCGAGCGTCAAAATCGACAGCACACTTTTGCCGTCGATTCGCAGATCGTCTTTGACCAGTTCGATTTGGCTGCTGAACTTTGCAGCCGCCTCGGCAAACAGATACGCCGGTCGCATGTGCAGTCCCTGCGGATTGCAAACGGTGACCGTGACTGAGTGCTTGTTTTCAGACATTGATTTCACGTTAAGTTTGTTTTGCGTACGTTTTTTTGAAGAAGCTAGGCGTTGTCCGCTTCTTCGAGGACTTGTTGGATGTCTTCTGCCGTTTTTGATTGTTTCAAAAAGCGACAGAACATGTCATCCTGAAGTTGTTTGGAGATATTCTCCAACGCTCGCAAATGGTCCCCTGGTCGATCAGGGGGTGAAATCAACAAGAAAAACAAATGGACTTTCTCGCCGTCCAGGCTTTGGAACTCGACGCCGGTGTGGCTGACACCGACGGTTCCGGTCGGTTCGCTCACGCTGGCGTGTTTGGTGTGGGGTACGGCAATCCCTCGTCCAATTCCAGTACTTCCCAATTCCTCACGCTTCATAATCGCTTGGATGATGTTTTCCTTTTCGGCTTCCTGGAGTTGACCGGTAGCGACCAAATTTTCAATAAGTTCGCGGACCACGGCCTCCTTTTCCGTGGAAACCAGTCCAACTTTAATTGCCTCGGTTTTAACAAAGTTTCGAAATTTCATGTGTATTCCTCTAAGTTTACAGGTTGACCAACTGCGGGTCCGATTCCACGATCTGGAAACCGTTACGTCCCTGAGGAACGCCCGCGATGATGGTCCTTCATTTTTTCTTTTCGGCGCAGCATTTGGCGCTCGATTTTCTCGACAACATTCTCAACAGCAGACAAAACATTGGGCCCAGAGTCTGAAGCAAAAAAGTCCCCCGTGTGTTCCGCCGAAATTTTGATTTCAACCTGGGGGGATTCTGGTGCCTGAAGGTCGGCAAGCACATGGATGGCCGTCGTTCGTTCAAAGAATCGTGGCAGCTTGGAAATTTTCTTCTCGATCAATTGCTGTACGTCCGACGGGATCGTTCCGTTTTTGGCGACAACTTTAATTTCCACACCCTACCTCGATCGCTCACGTACCAATGTCTCGTTACATCGCAACCACCCGACAACCGTCTCACCGAGGTGCTTGCCCTGCTTCGGTACGATTTAAATCGACCGCGAGAGACCCTCATTGTAACCCTAAGACCAAAAATCGACAAATCCCATCTGCAGGGCATTTTTCGGCTCTTTACTCACCAACCGCGTGGACGCCAATCCACCATAGAGGGCCGCTTAAGGGGCAGAACCGACCGTCAAGATGGTCTGACTCCATTTACTTGCGCAGTATATAATGCCTGCATGGAAGCTCCAGAACTTAGTCCGACCCGATCAAAACCTTGGCAGCCGGGGCTGTTGAGCTTTTTGGTACACGCCACCCTCTTGGTGTTGGCGGCGTTTTGGGTCATTGCGCCGTCGGTTAAATCAGACGGAGGGGGGACCGATCGAGCCGGTGAAATCGTGCTGGCTCAACTGACCCAAGACCAAGAGTCCATCGAATACGAAGACCAAACCTCTGCCGTCGATGCCGCGCGAGCGTCCGAGTCGATCCCACAAATTCCCGAAGCCCTCGCCACTCCCGAAATCCCCGTCATCGAACGGACCACCAACGATGGCGTTGGACCGATCATCGACCTGAACGATTCGGCAAATCAAATGGACCAATCCTTGGCGTCCAACCGCATCGAGCATACGCTCAGCGACCAAGACCTCGAGGCCATCGCCCGCGAACAACGAGCCCTCGCCAGCCGCCAACCACAAGGGCCAATGGTCTCCTCCTCTTTGTTCGGCAGCGGGAAGTTCGAGGGCCGCCGGTTTGTGTTTGTTATCGACCGCTCCGGGAGCATGGGTGACTCGGGTTTGGGAGTGTTGTTTCTCGCCCGCAAGGAGTTGGCTTCAGCCATCTCCGCACTGACACCCGAAAACCATTTTCAAGTTCTCGTTTACAACGACAAGGTCACGATGATCGGCGAACGGAACATGCTCCCCGGAACCGAGGCCAACAAACAACGCCTACACCAATTCATGGCCGGCATCGCCGCCTTCGGTGCCACCAACCACGAATCGGGATTGTATTCCGCCCTCGCCCTGAGGCCTGACGTGATCGTGTGGCTGGCCGACGGCGGCTATCCGGAACTCAACGCCAATCAGATTCGCTCCTTCCTAACTGCAGCGGGAAAACGGGTCACGATTCATTCATTCGAGTTTGGAACCAAGGTCGATCCCCCAACAAATACCTACATGCAGAAGTTGGCCGAAGACTCAGGTGGCTTCTACCGTTACATCAACGTTCACGAATGGAAACAGCAGAACCAGGATCGTTAAACGCGATGAATACCGCCCTCTCAACAATCTGTGCTCGACTGCCACTCGTTCGATTGACGAGTTGGCTCGTTTGGTTTGTCGCTCATGGCGTCCTGATTGGCAATTTTTTGTTGGCACAAACCCCTGCCACCGTGGCCTTCAAAAACGGCACGACGATTTCGGTCAAGTTGCTGGACGCTGACTTTGCTTTGGCTAATCGATCAGGAACGGAAGGTGAACTTACGAGAATCCCTTGGTCGCAAATTAAAACGGTGGTGTTCGCCGCGCGGCCCGGCGATTCGGAACTGGAGGAAGTCCTCAGGGCCATCGCCGCGCTCAATTCCCCCGACTACCACCTCCGCGAGCAAGCCGAAAATTGGCTGCTGCAATTGCCCTATTTGGGGAACTATCGACCGCAATTGCAAGCCGAAACGAACAATCCCAGCCTTGAGTTGCGATACCGTGCGGCGAGAATCTTGAAACAATTCGACCGTTCGCGTTCATCATCCACTCGCGGACGGAGTCCGGTGATGTCGCCAGCCGCCGAGTCGGATGTGGTGATTTTAAAATCGGGACGCCCGCGATTATCGAAACCGAGAAACGAAGGGACGCTGAAATTTTCTTGGCGGGATGAACGCCACGAAGTCCCGCTTAACGAACTGGATCGAATCGTCGTCGCCCAGCCAGCCCTTGTGCCGGAGAATGCAGGAACCGCCTTTCGCAATCGAGTCAGAATCACCCAGGACCTCGAAGGCGCCGACGCATGGGAGGGAATCCCGGAGCTGTTGTTCGCCCAAGATTACGGTGCTCACCCGTTGGAGCCGTTCATGATTGTGGACGACACATTTGCACAGACTGGCATTCGTTTTTTTTCCGAAGGTGACAATCAAATCATCTTGGCCGACGTCAGTAACGTCTCGGCCACAGGTCCGACCCTGAAGTCATTGTGTGTCTTCGATACTCCCCGCTCACGGCGGACCTTCAGCGGCAAAATTCGAGTCAGCTTCTGCGTCCCCGGCTTGCCCGATGTTCCGGCCACGGTACAAGCCGTTGGCTTGAGTCTCGCCATCATCGACAACCCCAAGGACATGGTGATGGAAGCCTACGATGTCGATGGACGGATTATCGCCACCGTCGAGGCCGGGGGGAATCGCACGCAATTCTTCGGCCTCGAATCAGAAATCCCCATCGCGTATGTCGAGATCAAGCTGAACGAGCATTTGCAAACCCTCGAACGGGAGATCGACAAAACTTACTCCCTGCAATCGTTCCGTAACTCTCCTCCACAACCCGCCATCAGCTATCTGAATCGTCGCCCTGAATACGCCGTGCGATTGCGGACGGGAGAAGTCTTTTTTGTTCCGGAACTTGATTGGCAAGGAACGGAGTTGCGGGTGACGAGCGGCCAATTGCCAACATTTGCAGTCCCCTTTGCTGAATTGGCAGCGATACAAGGGCCGGATGTCAATTGGCGTGAACCGAGCCCCGATACGCTGACCTGTTTTGCAAAATTGGCCAGCGGCTCGGTGTTGCAAGTCAACCCGTTGGCAGGATACTCGGCGATACGCCAGCCAGACTGGCAGTTTCCGTCGTCTGAGCAAGTTGCGTTATGGTGGCCGCAAGACGAGCTGCGTTACCCTCGCGACGAAGATTTTGACGAGCCAAACAAGGCGGCTTTGGTGTTTCCGACTTGTCGCAAGCTGTTGCCCCGTTTGGAAATTTCCGACCGCGAAATTCTCTGGAGTTCCGAATCGGCAACGGTGCGGTACCCAGAACTGTTGCCGACGATCAAACCGATTTACGCCGACGAAAATGAAAAAGTCGTACCGCGATTCACGTCTTTGCTGTTGGCCAATTCGAGAGAGACCCAAGTCCCGTCAGTTTGGTTCCGGCCTCATGAGCAACTCGCAACCCCTTATCTCTTGTTGCGGAATGGCGAGCGGTTTGATTTAACGGAGATGTTCCAGTTACAAAAAATCGACGCTACCAGTTTAACCCTCGTCGGCCCCGGAGAACGAACGCTCACCATCAAGTGGTCCGAAGTCGCGATGTTAAAATTGTGGTAACAGTTCGCAAAACTTCCTGCGGTTTGTTTGGCCACCCACATCAGTAAACTCAACAATCGCACCGAAAAATTTCGAAACATGAATACCACCGTCTCGCACGGTGGATCGTTATGTTTCAAGCTAACGCTAACCCAGCCACCTTCGCTCGATCAAATACCACCGGCTTGTACGGTGGATTGTTATGTTTCAAGCTAAACACAAGCCGACCCACTTCTCCCCCCTCAAATACCACCGTCTCGCACGGTGGATCGTTATGTTTCAAGCTAAATTGACTGTGGTATCATAAAGATCGCTGACGAAGGTGAGAAATTGACCGGAGAAAATTGAAATGAGTAGTGCCGAAAGACCTGGGTTTTTTAGTGTCGAAGAGTATTTGGCGATTGAGGAACAGGCTCTCACCAAGAGCGAATATATCGAAGGTTGGGTGCGGGCGATGAGCGGTTCGACGCTGCGACACAATAAAATTAAAGGGAACTGTTTTGTGTCTCTCAGCAATTCTCTAAAAGGCAAACCGTGCGAACCATTCGATTCAGACACCAGAGTCCGGATCGAGCGCGAAGGCAAAAAATGCTTTTACTATCCTGATATGCAAGTCGTCTGCCAGTCAAACGAGTTGACCTCCATATTCCAAGATCGCCCCGTGATGGTAATCGAAGTTCTTTCTCCTTCGACGCGCCGTTACGATCTGGATGAAAAGCTGACAGCTTACCTGACAGTTTCCTCCCTGCAATGTTATCTGATTCTGGAACAGCACCAACCTGTGGCGATCGTGATGCGGCGAACCGACGGCGGTTTTTTACGCGAGGAGATGAGGGGTGTCGAGGGGATCATTGACTTGCCATTTCTGGGCTGCTCGCTATCGATGCGAGATATCTATGAGGGTATCGAATTTACAGCCGACTGTGTACAGGAATCCGAGTTGGAGTATGAGTTGGGATAATCTGGGTGAAGGGTATTTGGAGCGGGCGCGTTTGGCATCACAATTCACCTTAATCGTTGATTTCGTTTTCAACCAAAAGCAAGAACCGAGAGGCGGTGCTGTTTTTGGTAAGAAAATGGAGGTACGAATATGGCTGCATAGTATTTTCTTACCTCCATCTTCTTACCAGACGAATTCAATCGTGTGGCAAGCGAATGGGTGGCAGGCGAATGAGGGGGGAGTGAGGCGCGGTGAGGTTTTGGGAGATGAAAAAGGGGATTGGCCTGAGATATTCGGTTGAGGTATTTTTTTGACAGGATTTCATGATTTACAGGATTGAAGACGATGATGCCTGTCCTTTTCTTTTGGTGTTTGTTCCAGTCTTATTTTAGGCTGAAAGTGAGCCTCCCCCGGTTAAAAACCGGGGGCTTCCCGATCCACCTCAACGGTTCATCGAATTCTCTGAATTCTGCGCATGTATTTGGTTCATTGAGTGCCCCCGGTTTTACAAATACTCCCAGCTCTATGAATGCCCCCGGTTTTTAACCGGGGGATGGTTACCACCTGCCTAAAACAGCGGAGTAACCGACTACCGAAACCCCAAAACCGGGATGCCCCCGGATTTCATCCGGGGGAGCTTCACCTTTGCCATGCCCCATTCGCTGCAGCCCACAGGCAAGGGAAATACGCAAATAGGATGACACTTGTGGCGTTCTGCAAAGAGTTTGACTTGTGGTAGCCGTTCACGGGTTCGTCTTTGGATAAAACCAATTCCCGCTTTGGCGAATCATACATCCAAGTGGTTTGTTGAGGCATAGTCCTTCGGTACGTCCGCCTTTTAACTGAGAGAAAGGCAACGTGGCCGTTTACTCCGGTTACTCACCTTTTTTAGTGCCGGATGATGTCCGTCCTGTTTCTACATCCGTTAGGCGATAAACCTGTATAATCCCAGGTTACGAATCAACCATCAACACGGAACTCCAAATCAATCATGCGGAATAGTCAACGAGTTAAATTTCCGAACCAGGCTGGTCAGCAATTGGCGGGGATATTGGAATTGCCGGTCGAGGGGGAGCCGCGAGGGTTTGCGGTTTTCTCGCATTGCTTTACGTGTACCAAAGACCTCAAGGCGATTGTGCGGATCAGTCGGCGGTTGGCGGAGCTGGGGCTCGGGGTTTTGCGGTATGACTTCACGGGGCTGGGGGACAGCCAGGGGGATTTCAGCGCGACGACGTTTCGGGACAACGTCGCCGACGTGACGGCCGCTGCCGAGTTTTTGCAGGCCCAGTATGCCGCCCCGGCGATTTTGATTGGTCACAGCTTGGGTGGTGCCGCGTCGATTGTTGCCGCGCGGGCGCTGCCGAGCGTCAAGTGTTTGGTGAATATCGCCTCGCCGGCCCATACGCTGCATTTGGCGAACCATTTGGTGAAGATGAATCCGGAGATTGCGAGTCAGGGTTCTGGGGAAGTGGTGATTGGAGGCCAGCGGCATTTGATTCGGATGCCGATGATTGAGGTCTTGCGAGCCCACGACCACCCGCAGGAGTTGCGGGAATTGAAGTTACCGTTGCTGGTGATGTTTTCGCCGCAAGACGAAACGTTGCCGTATGAGCATGGGTTGGAAAAGTTTCGTCAGGCCGGTGGCCCGACCTCGTTTATCAACTTGGAGGGGACCGACCATTTGCTGGTGAACGACCCCACCGCACCCGGCTACGTCGCCGACCTCATCAACGCCTGGGCCGCGCGGTACGTGTAGAAAGACACAACGCAAGCCTGGTTCGGAGCATGCGGAGATCTAAACGAGGCGATTCGTGGCTTGTTGAGACTTGTTGAGTAATTTTGAAAGGGAATACTGGCGCAAATCTGACCATATCCCTGAAAACCAATGCCCCAAATCAAGGACATCGCAACAAACGAATGGACAATCCTTTTGCCCGATCGTCTCAACAGTTGAAACGAATAGATCATCCGTTTGTCTTTTTCGCCAAACAGTTCAGGCGTAAAGAGCAACTGTTTGCCTGTTATGGAAAACCTACCGAACGAAATAAACTAACGTGCGAACGGACGCCCCAGGTTTTGGATTAGTCACTGTTACCAGATGGAGTTGAATTGGAAACTGGGAACTTCGAAAGTTCAATATCGAATTCGTTACTTCCTTTGGTGACTTCGAATCTGATCGGACTGGACTGAAGGTTGAGATAAGCAAACGGCACGCGAACATCGATTTTTGCGCCGGATGCCTCGTCTTCGCCACCACGACCAGACTCGTCAGCCTTATTGTCCATGAGATAAACTCGGACTTTGCCAACGGCGACACCTTTGGCTGGAGGTGTGTCACCAGCGTGCTCGTAGTTTAAAACGAAACGGCCATCACTATCTGTAACGCCAGATGAAATGCGTCCTTTTCCTCCAAACTCTGCATCAGGGACAAAAATCACTTTCATCCCATCCAACGGCTTACCGTCCATTGTCAAACGTCCACTTGCATCAGCCAGTTTGACACCACCGCATCCGGACAAAAATACAAGCGAACTCAAAACAACAAGGCCCAACAGACTTTGAAATGATCGCATTAAATTCTCCTCTTGAATTTGAGTTTTAGAATTGTTGAATGTCGCCAGAAATGGCAAATAAAAACCGTTTAAAAAACAAACAGACGCAGATCGTTCTTTCGAAACAAATCTGCGTCTGTGATTGCGTCAATGGGAACCAGCTTTTGAAAACAATTAGTCTAACAAGCCAAACACGATTTCGTTGCCAGAACGAGTGCTGATCGCTTGGTAGGTTGCGAAGTCAATCTGGTTAGGAATGAACCGAGTCGAACCGTCCGCGTAAGCGAAGTTGGCACCGGCTGGGTGTCCGCTACCAAATGCATTGAGACGCTCATCGACGAAGGTGAAATTCGCAGTTGCTGTTGGTGGAGTCCGGTAGTTCAAAGGAACTCGCGTGCTGGCGAAGACATGTATAACGCCGTTGTAACCGCCAAACCAACCCCAAGCCCCATTCCCTCGCATTTCATAACGAGCAACTGATGGGTAGAGTATTTGATCAAAATTTCGGTCGACATGGTAGCGTTCGCCAAACAAGAATGTGTTTGAGCTGCCATCAACAAAATCAGAATCAATTCGAGGAGCCCGCGCGTTAGGCTTAAGCAGTGTTTGACTAGGAAATGGTTGGGAACCAGGGCCGGTCATGTAGAACGCACCTGTCGCCGACATTAGATTTCCGCCAGCAAAGGTCGAATAGGTTCCTGCACTTGCTGCGTAGCTCGAGATACCCATAAATCCTCGGGAGTATCCGGTCGCTGCGTACGTTAATTCGTAGGGTGTGTCAATGTCGATGTCCGATGGGCATTGGTAAACTGGAATTCGGGTAGCGGAGATGGCGTTGATATCGCGGTTACCGGTATCTGGGTTGATCGAATTCGATTTCGCCGCAACCGCTGATTGTGAATAGTTCCACCGATCATTGATGTTATTCAACTCCGCGTACGGAAGAATAAGCTGAAAAACGTTGCGGCTATAAAATCGCAACAGATATCCGGCAGGTGCACTCGTGTCAGTTGTGTCGAATAGCGAGCACCAAAGCCCGTCAGGAAGGCGTTGGATTGCACTTTCGTAATTGTGCGACGCAAGCGCCAATTGACGCATGTTGTTTGCACAACTTGTTCTGCGAGCTGCTTCGCGGACGGATTGGACGGCGGGGAGCAGCAAGCCCACCAGAATTCCAATGATGGCAATCACCACCAATAACTCAATCAATGTAAAACCCGCGCGACGCTGGTTCTCTACTCGAGTCGACATGATTTACAGCCTCCGTTGTTGACCTTGCAATCAACAAACAAAAAAACAAAACAACTTAAAAAATGACATTTCGAATCACGTGCCTCATGACCCGAAAAAATTGATTTTGTATCCTGGGCCTCATGCCGATTCAGCGGACGATTTCCCCCGCCGCTCCTTTACGGTTAAGCGAGATTTTAAACGACGGCTTTTGCCTTGGATAGGGTCAAAATTTCAATTCAACCAAATCAATCGGTGTCAAAATACTGATGGATTGTGTAGGTTTAGAGAAGAACTAACGAAAAAACCAAGAAATTGTTCGCGGGGGATGCTTCTCAGGCTCAGCTTCTCCGGTTTTAATGAGAGTCTTGCGGGCCGGATTCAAGTTTCGAAAACCTAGTTATTTTACGGGAAAACATGCCTTCTGATATCGAAATCGCGCGTCAAATCACTCTGAAACCAGTCACCGAAATCGCCGCTCAACTTGGCCTTTCTCCCGATCACCTGGAAGTCTTCGGAAAATACAAGGCCAAATTGCCGCTGTCCCTGATCGATACGGAACGAGCGAAAAAATGCCGCCTGATTTTGGTCTCGGCGATTTCACCAACGCCCCCCGGCGAAGGAAAGACAACGACTTCCATCGGACTGTCCCAAGGGCTCAACCGCATCGGCCACAAAACAACGGTGGTCCTTCGCGAGCCGTCGCTCGGTCCGGTCTTCGGAATCAAGGGTGGCGCGACGGGTGGGGGTTGGTCACAAGTCCTGCCGATGGAGGACATCAACCTGCACTTCACAGGTGACTTTGCGGCGATTGAAAAGGCCCATAACTTGCTCTCCGCACTCATCGATAATAACTTGCAGAACCGCGCTAACTCGCTCAACATCGATCCCCGTACGGTGGTCTGGAAACGGGTCTTCGATATGAACGATCGCGCTCTACGGCAAATCACGATCGGACTGGGAGGAACGGCCAACGGGGTTCCTCGCGAGACGGGCTTCGACATCACAGCGGCGTCCGAGATCATGGCGATCTTGTGCCTCTCGAACGACTTGCCTGACCTCAAGCGACGATTGTCGAACATCTTCGTGGGCTTCACCTGGGACCGCCAACCGGTCTACGCTCGCGACCTGAAGGCTGCCGGGGCGATGGCGGCGCTCCTCAAGGATGCGATCAAGCCGAACCTCGTCCAAACTCTGGAAGGGACCCCGGCGATTATCCACGGCGGACCGTTTGCCAACATCGCTCAAGGGACCAACTCAGTGATCGCGACTCGGATGGGAATGTCGCTGTCGGATTTTGTGGTGACGGAGGCCGGTTTCGGTTTCGATCTGGGTGCGGAGAAGTTCTTTGACATTAAATGCCAATCGGCGGGCTTGAGTCCGTCGGCGGTCGTGATTGTGGCGACGTTGCGGGCGCTGAAGTACCACGGGCGGGCGGATTTAAAGACGGTATCCGAGCCGAATCCGCAGGCACTCCGCGATGGTTTGGAGAACTTGGAAAAACACCTTGAGAATGCCGCTCGGTTCGGTGTTCCCGCAGTGGTGGCGATCAACAAGTTCGCGACGGACCCGGCGGATGAAATCGCGATTGTCCGCGAGGCGTGTGAACGCTTCGGTGTTCCGGCGGTCGAGGCCGACGTGTGGGGCTCTGGGGGAGCCGGGGCGGAAGAGTTGGCGAAGATCGTGGCGGACAAGGCGACCAGCTTCTCCGGAAAATTCAAGCCCCTTTACGATTGGGATTGGCCGATCAAAAAGAAAATCGAAACGATCTGCACCGAATACTACGGCGCGTCGGGAGTCGAGTACTTGCCGCGAGCGATTGCCGATCTGAAGACGATCAAGAAGCTCGGCTTGGACGGCGTGCCGGTCTGCATGGCCAAGACGCAAAAGTCCTTGTCGGACAACCCCGAAATTGTCGGACGCCCCCGCAATTTCGTGGTGACGGTACGACAAATTGAGATTGCGGCCGGGGCTGGTTTTGTGGTTCCGATCACCGGCGAGATGATGCGGATGCCGGGTTTGCCGAATGTCCCTTCCGCTGAACATATCGATATCGACGACGACGGAAATATTTCCGGCTTGTTCTAAGGGACGGTCTCTTCGCGGATTTCCCATTGGGGGAGTGGCGCGTGGTATACTGGAGCAGGCCAATGGGTTGGTGTTTCGCTTGTGGGAACGAAGCGCTCGACATTGGGACACTTATTTGGGAATACCATTTGGAGGAACGTTAAAATGTTCTCGACGACTCGACGTCAATTCTTGGGGAGTTGTTCGGCGGCGATTGTGGGCGCGGCGACCTACCGACCACATGCCAAAATCATCGGGGCGAATGAACAAATCCGCGTGGCAGTGATCGGGTTTGGAGGGCGCGGCAAGGCTCTGATTGACGGCGTAAGACGGAGTGCCAACGCGCGGCTGGTCGCTCTGTGTGATGCTGACTCGAAGGTGCTCAACGGATTCGAACCCGACAATCACGATTTGTGGCGAACGGGTGACTTTCGCGAGATTCTCGACTCGGGAGAGGTTGATGCGATTGCTTCAGCGACCCCTAATCATTGGCATGCCCTGATGACGGTTTGGGCTTGCCAGGCCGGGAAACATGTCTACATGGAAAAACCGATTTCTCACAACATGTGGGAGAGTCGCCAAGTCGTGCTCGCTTCGCGACGGTTTGATCGCTTCGTCCAAGCCGGTTTTCAAAATCGTTCGGACACGGCGCTGATTCCGTTTTTTGAGAGGCTCCAGCGGGGCGATTTCGGTGCGGTTCAGCATGTGCATGGAACTTGCTATCGAGACCGGGATGGGATTGGAAAAATCGAAAGTCCACTGGTGATCCCGGAAACGATCAACTACGACCGCTGGCTGGGTCCTGCCACTGATGAACCGCTCTATCGGCCTCGTTTGCATTATGATTGGCACTGGGATTTCAACACAGGCAACGGTGACGTGGGGAACCAAGGGCCGCACGAATGGGATTTGATGAATTGGGCGTTGGGGGATACAGTCGAGATGCCGAGCAGGATGGTGGCCGCCGGTAATCGATTTGCTTGGAACGACGCCGGGAACACGCCGAACGTGATGGCATGTTTTGGTGAAATGAACGGGATTCCGTTTTGCTTCGAAGTGGTCAATCTGAAAAAATCGGCCTCGCCTCCACAGGGTGTTGGGGTTGGTGTCGTGATCACGACCGAGCGAGGTACCTTTACGGGTGGCCGCGGCGGGGGGAAGTTTACGTTCAGTGATGGGAAGGTTGAAAAGTTCAGTCAGTCGCCCGAGCAAAAAGGGGACTCGACGCCGGACCACATGCAAAACTTCTTCGATGCAATTCTGAATCATTCTCGCGAGGGGCAACGCTCGGAAGTTGTCTCGGCTGCGAAGTCGTCAGCGATGGCTCACATGGCGAATATTTCCTACATGCTGGGCGAGGTGAGGTCCGAGGGGGAATTAGGGGCGGCCTTTTCCGGTCATGTTGCGGCTTCCGAGATGCTGGCTCGATTGCGGGAGGCTCCCCGAAAATTTGCGGAAATCAACGAGTTACCGGTAGGGCGCGAGTCGTGGATTCTCGGTCCAGAGTTGACCTTCGACAACGCATCGCAGAGTTTCGTCGGTTCGGCCTCTGGGCTTGCCAATGAACGAATGACCCGCGAGTACCGTAAAAATTATGTGTTCCCACAGTTGTAAGGGCAGGTTTGGCGATTTTTTTATGCTCGTTCACGGAGTGAACGGCTACGTGATAGTGTTTTTGCGCTCGTTCACGGAGTGAACGGCTACGTGGCTTTTCACTCTGTGAAAAGACGAGTGAAGGCGTGTGAATCAACCGAGCGAGTTGCGGGAGCACCTGAGTTAGTACGAGAGCATTCTAGATTTATAGCCAAAAAATCTTTTCTGAAGATGCAGAGCCAACCAATCTAATCCGAGTTTTCTGAGAGAGAGAGAGGAGAAATTACGATGTTGTCATCATTGCGGAGTACCGTGGTCGGACTGACGATAGCGGCAACCATTTGCGCGATTGGAGTCGCTCAAGGCAGTCGGCCCAATCAAGACCCCGTTCAGGGCCCAACGAAATCCAATCAGCAGTCGCAGGCTCAACAAGACGTGAAAGAGGATGTGCAAATGGAAACGGCTACTTTTGGAAACGGGTGCTTTTGGTGTACGGAAGCGGTTTTCTTGCACTTGAAAGGGGTCGCGTCGGTCACGTCGGGCTACTCGGGTGGCCGAGTGCCGAACCCAACTTACGAACAAATCTGTACGGGGATGACGGGTCATGCCGAAGTTATCCAGATTAAATACAACCCCGAAGAGATCACTTACGATCAACTGCTCGAGGTGTTTTTTGGGACTCACGATCCCACGACGCTCAATCGCCAAGGCCCGGACGTCGGCACGCAGTATCGCTCGGCTATTTTTTATCACAACGAGACTCAAAAAGAGCGAGCGGAACTCGCCAAAAGCGAGCTTGAGAAGAGCAAGGTATTTCGTAAACCGATTGTGACGGAGATCACGGAGTTCTCGATTTTCTATCCTGCCGAGGATTACCATCAGAACTTTTTCGCCCGTAACCCAAATAACCAATATTGCCAAATTCAGGCCGCTCCCAAAATCAAAAAGATCAAAAAAGTCTTTTCTGAATTGATCAAGGAAGAAGCAAAACGCTAGTTGGCGTAACTGGCGTCGTGCGGATTCATGAATGCTTGCAGAGCAGTCAAAATCGTTGCTCGGTTAGGGAGTTTTTTTCGGCAGGGCATCGACCTTGACAGTTTTCGTTGAATTCGCACACTTAGGGGGAACGGAGTTGAAGAATTCTTGAAGAACTACCAGGGACTGATGCGATGTCTACGCGAGCTTTTTTGTTGGCAACTTTTCTCGTCGCGGGTTTTCTAACTCCGACCATTGCTCAAGACAACCCCCAAGATCGAATCAAAACGGCCCTTTCGATTCGGCCGATCCAACAAGTAAATGTGGACACGCCCACCGCAGATGAACTCGCCAACTGCCGAGTCGAACGGGCGGTGGAGACGATCGGGGTAGCAGGTTGGATTGTGTACGACGGGTCAGGACGCAAGATCAGGCAGTTCTTGGATACAGATGGTGACAAGAAACTCGACGTTTGGCAGTTCTTCCGCAACGGCGTTGAGGTCTACCGCGAAATCGATACAGACAAAGACGACAAAAGAAACGAATTTCGCTGGCTGGGTAATGAGGGGACTCGTTGGGGAATCGATGAGAATCAAGATGGCGCGATTGATCGGTGGAAACAAATTTCTGCCGAAGAAGTCGCGGCAGAGGTCTTTCACGCCGTTCGCGACAAAAATATCGCGCGGTTTCGTGCGGTGCTGATCAGTGAATCGGATTTGGCAAATCTTGGGCTGCGATCTGAACTCAGCCAGTCGATCAGCGAGAAGTTAAAGGCCAGCCAAGCGGGCTTGTCGGGTTTGTCGGCTGATTTCAAGGGTCTTTCGCCCAAGGCCGAGTTCGCTCATTTTGGGAGTGCGACGCCGAATCTTTTGGCGAAGGACTTTGAGACTTCTGGTAATCGCGAAGATGTTTTCTTCTACGATTTGTCGTCGGCGGTCTTCTCCGATGATTCAGGTGCAGGTAAGAGCTATGGGCAAATCTCGCTTGGGACGATGCTCAAAACCAGCGAGGGTTGGCGGGTTGTTGAATTGCCGGTTCTGATGCAAGAAGGCAAGGTCGTTACCAATGGTGGGTTGATGTTAAGCCTGCCGAGTACCGCGATGGCTTCGGCTGGTATCGAAGGAAACAACGCCGACATCATCAAGCTATTTGAAGAATTCGAGGATGTCGAAAACAGGTTGCGAAATGCGAAAGCGGGAGCAGAGACGGAAAAGCTGCAACGAAAACGAGTCGAAGTTCTAACGCAACTGGCCGTACAGAGCGAAGGAGAAAATCGAGCCAACTGGATTCGACAACTTGCCGACACGGTGGCCAATGCTTACGAAAGTGGCATGTTCGATCAAGGGCTCGATGAGTTGATGGAGACCGGGCGGAAGTTGGGGGCTCAAAAAATCGACGCCGAACGGGACTACATCGCTTGGCGGGTGATTACGGCCCGATATTCCAAGGCCTCGGACGGTTCGTCAAGCGAAAGAGTGGCGGCGAGCGAACGCTTTCAAAAGGACTTGGAAGCATTTATTAAGTCGTTCCCCAACAGTGATTTTGCACCGGAGGGCCTGAACCAAATCGCTCTGTATGCTGAGGTGAATGGTGCTGATGAGGAAAGCCTGAAGCAGGCCGTCGAGGTCTATCGTCGAATCGAAAAAGAATTTCCAGGGACGAAATGGGCAGCGCGCGCCAAGGGGGCTCGCAATCGACTCGATTCGATCGGGAAAAAAATCGACTTTGCAGGGAAGACCATCAACAATCAAAACTTCGATCTCAATAGCCCGCAACTGGCTGGAAAGATCGTGATTATTCATTTTTGGGCGACTTGGTGCGATGCCTGCGTCAAGGATTTTCCGGAATTCCAACGCCTGCAAGCGAAATACAAGGACGAATTGGTCGTTGTGGGGGTGAATCTCGATGATTCTTATGACAAGATGAAGGAGCACCTGAGCGCCAACGCACAATACAAATGGACTCAGTTGTATGCTCCAGGAGGGGTCTCCGACAGTCCGCTGGCAATTCAAATGGGCGTTTCCACGTTGCCCTTGAATTTGTTGATCGATCAAAAGGGACAAGTCGTCGATACGGGTCTTAGTGCACGTGAAATCGACCGGAGCATTCAACGTCTCCAACGGTAATGGTGAATTGGGCTCAGTGTACGGCAGGTTTTTCAGCCTGTCCTGCAAATCGAAAACCGTTGGCTGTGATTGAACTGTCCTTTGCATGAAAGCCCATCGATGACCAAGTACAAAATCGTTGCCCTTGATCCCATTGCTCCCGAGGGTTTGGCGCTTCTGGATGCCGAGCCGAATTTCGAATACGAGGTCCGCACAGGACTCAAGGGGGACGACTTACGAAAGACGTTGGCAGAATTTGATGGTGCGATTGTTCGAAGCGGCGTGAAGATCACGCAAGAATCCTTGGCCGGAAACCGACGCCTCAAGGCCATCGTCCGCGCGGGGGTGGGAACCGACAACATCGACAAGGCTGCGGCGACTCGTCTGGGAATCATCGTGATGAATACTCCGGCGGGCAATACGTTGAGCACCGCCGAGCATACGCTGGCATTGATGCTGGCGCTGGCACGCGATGTGGCCCCGGCTTATCATTCGCTGTTGGAGGGACGCTGGGACCGCAAATCGTTCATGGGAACGCAGCTTGCCGGAAAGACGCTTGGCGTGGTCGGCATGGGGAGAATCGGACGAGAGGTGGCACTGCGGGCGCAGGCCTTTCAAATGAAGGTTCTCGGCTACGACCCTTTTCTCACCGAAGATCAAGCAGCAAAACTCGGTATACAAAAGGCCGCTGAAATTCGCGAGATGTTGCCACAAGTCGATTTTCTGACCGTGCATACACCTTTGAATAATGAAACGAAGGACTTGATCGGACTCCCTGAACTGGAGTTGGTGAAGCCGGGGATTCGTCTCGTTAACTGTGCTCGCGGGGGGATCTACAACGAAGAGGCGTTGGTGGCTGGGCTGAAAAGTGGTCAGATCGCGGGGGTTGCTTTGGATGTTTTCGCGGAGGAGCCTTGCACGTCGAGCCCGTTGTTTGGGATGCCGGGGGTTGTTTGTACGCCGCACCTTGGAGCGAGCACCAATGAGGCCCAGACCCAAGTTGCCGTGGAAGGGATCGGCTTGTTGATGAACTTTTTTAACAAAGGCGAAATCCGGCAAGCGGTCAACATGTCGTCGCTAGACCCACAGACCTTAGCAGCGATGCAAGGTTTTCTGGATGCAGCTCGGCGGCTGGGATTGTTTCTGGCACAGCTTCAAGGTGGCAACGTGGAGACCTGTGTGTTGCGTTACCAGGGGGATGTCGCGGCACTTGACACGAAGCCATTGACGGCGGCATTTTGTGCAGGGCTTTTGGAGCGGGCTCTGGAAGAGAGCGTCAACATGGTCAATAGCGAGTTGCTGCTCCGCGAACGGGGTATCGAGTTGACCCAAGCGACCAGCAAGGCCAACAATTCTTTCACGTCGATCATCAACGCCGAAGTTGCCGGGACCGGCGGGCGGGTGACGGCAAGTGTCGCTCTGTTTGGAACCAATATGCCCCGGTTGGTGATGATTGATGAGTTGCCGATCGATGCCTACCTCGATGGACTGATGTTGATTTTCCGACATTCGGACGTCCCAGGAGTGATCGGTCGCGTCGGCACGATCTTTGGCGAGCACAAAGTCAATATTGCTCAGATGTCGGTCGGCCGTGATCGTGCGAAACCGGGCCAAGCGGCTGTTGGAGTTTTGAACCTAGATTCACCTCCAACTTCGGAGTGCCTCGAACTGTTGCAAGAAATTCCTTCGTTGACCAGTGTGCAATTGATCGAACTGCCACCAGAGGGGGTTCTGCCAAGTTGGCTGATTATTTGACGAACGTTTGGTTGACAACAGGTGACTGAAAAGTATTAGTAACCCGTTTAGTTGAAGAGGTTTCACGGGCTGTTCGGAATGGGATGGACATCCGCGTCGAATCAACTCGCAATACGAATCCCCTACATGGAAGAAATATGAACCAACTTGTTTTCGCGTTGATGCTGAGTGCGTTTTGTTTGGCGGCAATTCGGGCCGCGCAAGCCCAAGATAGGGCGATTGAGGCACCCGTTGATAGTCAGGATCCGGTCATCGTGCTGGACTATACTGGTGGATTTCGGCGCCCTGATCCACCGGGATTTTCGCGAACACCCTTTCTGCGAATTTACGGCGATGGTCGTTTGATAACGGGACAAAATGCTCCCGAACATCCGGTTCATGAACTGCAATTAAGCAGCGAAGAGTTGCAGGAATTGCTCACGTTTGCCATCAAGGATCAATCTTTTTTGGAATTGGATTCGCAGACTTTAAAGATGCTCATTGAAAAAGTACCCAATCGAATTCAAATCATGGACGCGGGCACGACGGAAATTACCGTTCGGACGACGGAGGAAACTCACACGGTCGGCGTCTACGCCTTGGCACTGATCGTTAAGCAGATGGATTTCATTCGCGGCCTCGTGCAATTACACGCGATTGAGCGGCGTCTCAAGTCACTTCATACGCTCGCCGCCGTAGGTCGCGAATCGGCTGAGCAGTTGGTGGAGGAAGCCAACAAGTTTCTGGCAACAAATCACTCCGACTTGCCAACCGACCTTAGCCTTCACGATTTAGCCTGGTCCTCCAAAACCGGCCCTAACATGCGAATAGCATTCACAAGAGGAAAAACCGAGCAACATGGTGCATTTTCAGTCACCATCGAACAAGACTCCGCCAAATCAACCGTGAGTATCAACGTTCAAAAGCAATAGGTTCGTTACTATTTTGAAACAATGTCGCCTAGCAATGTTAAAACTTGTTGGGCCTTGGAATCGCATGCCGAGCGCAGGCTTTGGTTCAGCCAATCGCCTATCGGTGAGATTTGCAAATAAACAGAATTCGGAAACAAGCCAAGGGTTACGAATATCGACCAAAAAGGCTGAAACATGGATCAACTTCCCACACCCCACAACAATCTTTTTCGTTTGGCGATGACAAACCCGTCAACGGCCAGAAGTTTGGTTGAGATAGCGTTCCCCGGCAAGGTGGTTAGAACTCTGAAAATGGATACTTTGCGAATCGAACCGGAGAGTTTTGTCGATTCTGACCTGCGAGAAAAGTATTCCGACCTGTTATTGTCGATTCAACTTTCCGAGGAATCGAGAAACTCAGGGAATAACGGTCCTGATTCAAATCGAGTTTGGGTTTACTTTTTGATCGAGCACAAAAGCGAATCTGACCCGCTAACTGTCCTGCAACTGTTGTCCTATGTGATTCGGATTTGGGAAAAGTGCGTTCGCGAGGGGCGAGAGCTATGTCCTATCCTGCCATTGGTGGTGTACCACGGAGAAGCGGGCTGGACGGCGCCCCGGAGTATTCAGGAACTGATTGGGGCTCCTGAGGAACTTGCAGACTATCAGGTTCGGTTTGGGCTCCCGTTGTTGGACCTGGGGCAAATGTCGGACGAAGACATTCAGGGAACGCCAATTTTGCAAAGTATCTTACAGTTGCTAAAATATGGTCGAAGCCGCAAGTTACCGTCGAAGTTGTTGGAGATTGTCAGGCTGTTGTCGGCCGGCGGATCTTCGGACGATGAGATTTCAGTTTTTATTCAGGCAATCGGAGTGTATGTCATGGCCGTCAATCGAGATATCACCATCGAAGATATGAATCGTGTCGTCGCAAGTGTGTTCCCAACTCAGATCGAACCAGGTTCGCTAGCGGATCGGCTATTGAAGCAAGGCCGTGAAGAAGGCCGTCTAGAAGGCCGTGATGAAGGCCGTAGGGAGGGAATCGAAAAAGGAATCGAAAAAGGAATCGAAAAAGGGATCGAAGAAGGAATCGAGAAGGGAATCCTTGTTGGGAAAATTCATGCCCTGCAAGAGTTGCTGGGGGACGACTTGTTGAGCATCAAAGAAGTTTCTGCTGCAAGCCTTGATAGTTTGCGACAACGCCTGGAACTGTTGCGGCAACGAATGAGGCAGCGATAGTTTCCTCAAGGAGTTGAGCGGCAGATTGCGACGGAGTGCAATGTGAGCAATTTATTTTCTGAGGGAACAGAATTGTCTGCGATTAAAAACTGGCTGAGCCGATTTCCGCTCTTGGTGATCTTTAGCGTCTGCGGGCTGGTCTTGTTTCTCAACTTGGGTGGGCCTCGGCTGTGGGATCGGGATGAGCCACGCAATGCGGGTTGCGCCGCTGAGATGCTCGAGCGGGGAGACTGGGTCGTCCCCATTTTCAATGACCAACTAAGGCATCAGAAACCGGTACTTTTGTATTGGTTGATGATGGCCTCTTATTCGCTGTTTGGTCAAACCGAATTTGCGGCTCGGTTTGCGTCGGCACTGTTGGGGACGGGAACGGTGCTGTTGACGTTTGCCCTTGGGAGCATGCTGTATTCGCGAGTGGTGGGGCTGTGGAGTGCCGTGATATTATCCACGACCCTGATGTTTGGAGTGGCGTCGCGAGCGGCGACTCCAGACGCGACGTTGATATTTTTTATGACAGCCGGTTTGACGATTTTTGTAGCGGCGAATCGCGAAAGTTTTCGCAACGGGAGCATGCAACCTGTCGCTTTTCCGAATTCATGGAAGTGGCTGCTGCTATATTTTGTGACGTTGTCGTTGGCCGTGTTGGCCAAGGGACTCGCGGGGTTTGTAGTCCCGATGGCAGTTATCGGGTTGTTTCTGTTAATTGAAAGGTTGCCGGTTGACGAATCCGATCATGAGCGGTCTGGTTTTTTAGGGCGGGTCTTTCGATTCCCGCTGCTGAGGATTTGGCAGCCGATTCACTTTTTAAAAACCTTTATTTCGATGCGCCCATTGCTTGGCGTTTTGGTGGTGTTCGCCGTTGCGGGGCCTTGGTACGTTTGGGTCGGTTTACGAACCGATGGGGAGTTCTTGCGGCGGTTTTTCTTGGACGAGCATCTGGGCCGGGCCACGAGCAGTTTCGAGAACCATTCCGGTGGTTGGTGGTACTATCCGGTGGCGATCATGGTCGGATTTTTTCCGTGGTCGTTACTGACCTTGCCCGTGTGCATGGAACTCAACCGAGACCGTCGCGAGGGTTTTGAACGGTCAACGGCATTTTTGTTGGGCTGGGTTGCAGTGATTGTGGGGCTGTTTTCGCTAGTGGCGACGAAGTTGCCGAGTTATGTCACTCCAACCTATCCGGCCTTGGCATTGCTGGTAGGGGTGGCAATTGATCGTTTTGCTCGGGGAACGACGAAGACGAGTCCGATTTGGTTTCGCCTGGTCTTTTTGGCAATGATTCTGGCAGCGATCCCGCTGGGGGTTGGCTTAGTCTATGCAGCGAATCGCTTTTTGGAGGGGCGTTGGGAGTTGGTGGTTTTGGCATTCCCACTTTTGGTCGGAGGGATTGCGGGGTGGATCTTATCGAAACGCCAACCCGCTCGCGCGGCTGTGGCTTTGGGCGTGACGGCCGTCGTGTGGATGACAATGCTCTGGAGTTGGGGGACAAGGGTGGTCGACTCCATTCGCGGAGATGATCATGTATGGAGCCAAGTCCGCGAGTTGCCTGAGGGAACACCGGTTGCGACCTACCGCTGCCTCGAATCGAGTTGGGTGGTTTACGGAGGCCATCCGATTTTTGAGCTGAATCCAGATGACCATTCGACAGAGGGAGTGGTCGAGCGTGAACGAAATTGGATGCCGCTGCCACGTGTTTCGCCGGAAGTATTCGCGGCAAATTTTGCTGACGCCGTTTTTGTGACGACGGAAGAATACCTAGCAGAACTACAGCAACGTTTGCCGGAAAGTTATACCGTTTTGGCGAAGGAAAACTACTTCTTACGAGATCAACGATTGGTGCTTCTAAAAGCCGTTGCCTCTGAGGGTCGAGTGGCAGAAAGCGACTCAAGCCACCCTGCCGCCCCTATTCGAAATTCTTCCAAATCCCGTTGAGCAATCGTTGTTGCGGGCGAAACCGAGACTTGTAACGCATGTGAACGGAGTTCTCGACGTAAAACCCTAGATACAAATATTGCCACTGATTGTTGTGACAAAGTTCGACTTGTTTGAGAATCGAATAGGTCCCGACACTGGTTTCCTTGAAGTCGGGGTCGTAAAACGTGTAGACCGCTGACATGCTGTTTTGGCCCGAATCGCAAACGGCGATCCCCACCAGGCGGTTGTGCTGGTAGTAGGCCATCTCAAAACTATTGAAACACGTTTTTACAAAACCCCAGTGGTATTCTTCGAGGTCGATATCAGAATCGTTTTTGGCAAGGCCCCTCATGCGACGATGTTTATTGAAGAGATTGACTCGTTCATAATCGCATTGCAACGGTCCGATCTTAATTTCTAGATGGCGATTGCCTTGGTTCAATACGCGACGCCAGGTCGAACTAAAGTGAAAATCGGGGCAGTCAATTCGAATCGGTTCGCAAGCCCGGCAACGAGGGCAATTGGTCTGGTAGATAAACTCGCCAGTGCGGCGGTGCCCCTGGGCGAGAAGTTGGTCCATCGCTTCGCCGGTGAGCGGATTGAGTGGCATGCGCAGCGGCATCCGGGCCGTTTCGTGCGGCAGATAGGGGCACGGCTCGACTTCGTCGATGATCACGATGTCGTTTTTATTCTGCATCAAAAAAAACCGAATGGAGAATGAAAGGCCAAATGCATGCGATGTGTAAAAAAGTTCTGGGCTCGTCGCCGTCAGGCATAATCGCGTGTTTAACGCGACGGAGTTTCCTCCGAAGTCGCTCGGTGCCCTCATTTGTCGATCCGCGTCGGAGTGAATCCAACCGGCGTAGGGTGACCATAAAACTTTGGAGCTAACGTTTAATCTTCGCCGACAACCGATTAAAATCAAGTCGTATGACAAACACAAATCCCTCGCCCTACGAACTACCGCGCGAAATCGCTGGACTCCTTGCGCAAACGCGCAAAATTCTCGTTAATTATGTGGGGCGGTTGTTAGGGCTACGGTTGGTCGTTGCGATGTTGGTCGCATTTTTGCTGGGCTGGGGACTGGACTATCTTCCGGTTTGGTTTGGTGGGAATGAACCGGGAGTCGCCGCTCGAGTCTTTTTCCTCGCAGTCGCATCGGGGCTCTTGGGGATGATCGTTCTGCGCGGGTCGCGGTTGTTGTTTTGGGGGAAGGCCACCAATTCGCAGATTGCCTTGTTGCTCGAACGGAAAGTGCCCGAACTAAAAAATGGGCTGCTGACGTTGGTTAGCGCTGCCGAGCATAGAGAACCCGTTTCTGAAAACGGAGCCCTGATGCTGCGCGAGACGGAGGCTCAAACCATGCGGTTGCTAAATGGATTTGAGCCGCAAGGGTTGCTGGACCAACGGCGACTCAATTTCTGGACCTGGGGCGCGTTGCTCATTGGAATGCTCACCATCGGTTTGGCTTCGTTGTTTTCGGTGTCGTTTAAAACCGCAGGGAGTCGTTTGTTGACCCTGAGTTCTGCGGAATATTTGCGGCAACATGTGGTTGAACTCTTGGGAGTCCGCCTACGACACGATTCGATTCCAGAATCAATCCCCGAGCTATCACAAGCGGCGACGTTTGATGCCAAAGGTGAATTGTATTTGGCTCGAGGCATGTCCTTGACGGTTCTCGCACAAGTTTCCTTGGCCGACTGGGACCGGCAAAGAGACGCTCAGCCACCGGGTTGCGAATTGGTCTATCGGAGCGATTCAGGATTGGCAGGTAGAGTTTTGATGAAGCGCGTGGGTCGATTCCGTGATGGCGTGCAGACGTTTGAATTGGATAGCCCGCCACTTGATCAGCTCGGGCATGATTTAAAGTTTTATCTTCGCAGCGGTGATCATTCAGTGGGACCGTTTACGATTCGAACCGTTGAGCCGCCGCTGGTGATTGCCACTTCGTTGGTATGCCAATTTCCAGAATACATGGTCGACGAGGAATCGATGCGTTGGACACCGCGGACGATACCGTGGAATTTGGGTACAAAACTTCCACAGGGGACGCGCATTGAGATCCAGGGAGAGTCTTCGTCTCCGCTTTCGCGAGCTCTGTGTATACAAGAAATTGGAAGGGAAAAAGAATCCGAACCCATGCGGCGCCTGGTGACCGAAATTCCCGTCGAGGGGCGAGAGTTTCGCTGGCCGGTTGAATTTTTGGATGATAACTTGCGGGGGCAAATCTATCTGGTTGATAAAAATGGTGTCGTCGCTCGGGAGCCGTTTTTGTTGGGGATCGATTCGATCATTGATCAACCACCCCGCGTGTTGACACGACTGGAGGGAATCGGGTTGGCGATTACTCCGCAAGCCCAATTGCCGATTCGGGGTCGAATTGAGGACGACTATGGAATAGCCGAGGCTTGGGTTGAGTTGACGGCGCCGAACCAAGAAGAATTAAGAATACCCTTGGCGATCGTGCCGTCGGGTGAGGTGGATGGACTGGTAGACCTGCGGAAAATCAAAGACACCCACGAACAGATTTCGTGGGAGGCTGGTGCCGAAAGAAGTCTCGGCTTGATCGTCAAAGCCCGCGATCATTGCGACTTGCGGGGCTCGCCAAACCAAGGGGCGGGTGAAGCAATTCGCTTGGAGTTGGTGACGGCGAACGAGTTGCTGCGATTGTTGGAACGCCGCGAGTCAAGCGAGCGACGGAGGCTCGAACAGATTTACGACGAGCTCAGTCGAGCCCGCGAGTTCTTGGAACGAATGGGGAATTCCCAAGGGACACGCTCGACTCAAGGCACTGAACCTGGAGACGAGCCCAATGACGAAGTAGAACTTCTTGGGGCC
This sequence comes from Pirellulaceae bacterium, assembly GCA_019636375.1. Taxonomy (GTDB): domain Bacteria; phylum Planctomycetota; class Planctomycetia; order Pirellulales; family Pirellulaceae; genus BJ22. Next base: position 458,324 of record JAHBXS010000003.1, read on the forward strand.
GACCGCCAACGATTGGAACGTGAGACGCGGGCGATCTACGCCGGACGATTGCGGTTACAAATCGACAAATCGGCCAACGAGATCGGTGGAACGGCGGAGTCGTTTGTCGATCTAAGAATGCAGTTGATCAATAACCGACTTAACGCTCGGGAGCGGGAACTGCGGTTGGCGGAGCAAGTCATCAAGCCGCTTGAGCAAATCAGCGGTGAATTACGTGGCGAATTGAGGGACAACCTTCGCGAGTTGCAAAACCAATTCCAACGGTTATTGAAGGATACAAATCAGGCGGAAATTGAACGCGAAATTTCTGCGGGCTTAAAGATTACGAAGCACGGTTTGGACAACTCTCTTGCTCAACTTCAGGAGGTCATCGTGATTTTGGTCAAGTTCGATACTCAAAATGAGCTGATAGATTTGGTTCGCGGAATGCTCGATCGACAAACCGACATCCTGGAAAAGACCCGCGAACAGCGAAAAAAAGATGCCTTTAAAGGACTCCTAGACTAGTCGGTCAACCATCAGTGATTGTTCGTAAAAACGTTGCCCAATCAGCCAGAACGTGCAAGTGTCCGGTTGCCGCGAAAATCGGGTGCTAACACACTCGGGGCAATGATAAGCGGTTGGTTTGTTTGCGGACATTTTCTTAGGCAAATGTTGAGAGTCATGAAAATGGGACGGGGTTGAACTACAATGGGAGGGGGGCGGTGAGCCAATTGGTTTTTGATCCGCCTGTTTTCCAGTGAAGTTGTCTTTCGAGGCGGAGATGTCAGTGCGTTGGTTCTTGCAGTTGGCAATTTGTTTATTGGTATTGAATTATGTATCGGCTGGTTCAGTCCATGCTCAAGCCGTAAATGGTCCGAGCGATGAGTACTTACAGAATTTGCAGTATCGTTCGATTGGCCCCTTTCGCGGCGGAAGGTCTGCGGCGGTGGAGGGGATTCCTGGAAAACGAGATGTCTTCTTCATGGGAGCTTGTGGCGGCGGGGTTTGGAAAACCGAAGATGGCGGCGGGACCTGGGAGAATATCAGTGATGGCTTCTTTGGAGGCTCGATTGGAGCCGTCGCGGTAGCTGCTTCCAATCACAATATCATTTATGTCGGTGGCGGAGAAAAAACCGTTCGTGGGAATGTTTCTAGCGGCGAGGGAATGTACAAGTCGGTCGATGCCGGTAAGACTTGGAAACACATCGGACTCGCCGATTCACGACACATCACGCGGATTCGCATCGACCCACGGGACGCCAACCGCGTTTTCGTTTCGGCATTGGGGCATTTGTACGGACCGAACGCCGAACGTGGCGTTTTTCGAACTGACGACGGCGGGGAAACTTGGAAACGAATCCTGCATGTTGGCGACGATGTTGGGGCCGTGGATTTGATTCTCGATCCGAACGATCCAAAAACCCTCTTCGCTTCCACGTGGCGAGTATTGCGGACACCCTACTCTTTGGAAAGTGGTGGACCGGGTTCTGGACTGTGGAAGTCCATTGATGGCGGCGACACTTGGACCGAAATCACTCGCAATTCCGGCCTCCCCCAAGGAACGGTGGGGATCATCGGTGTCACCGTATCGCCCGTCGATTCCAAACGAGTTTGGGCAATCATCGAAGCCGAAGATGGCGGACTTTTTCGCAGCGACGATAGCGGAGCGACTTGGAAAAAAATCAACGAAGACCGCAATCTTCGTCAGCGGGCATGGTACTACACGCGGATTTATGCAGGGCCTCAGGATGTCAACGAAGTCTACGTCCTGAACGTGCAATTTTGGAAATCAAAAGACGGCGGCACTTCTTTCACTTCAATTGGAACGCCGCACGGAGATCATCATGATTTGTGGATTGCCCCCGAAGATCCTCAGCGGATGATCATCGGCGACGATGGTGGGGCACAAGTAACTTTTGATGGCGGAAAAAATTTCTCGACTTATCACAATCAACCAACGTCCCAATTCTACCGCGTGATTACGGACAATCACTTTCCGTATCGCATTTACGGAGCACAACAAGACAATTCCACCGTGCGAATTGCCCATCGCGGAACGGGTGCCTATTTGTCCGAAAGTGATTGGGAATCAACAGCGGGTGGGGAAAGCGGCCATTTGGCTCCCGACCCTCTCGATCCAGAAGTTGTTTACGGCGGTTCCTACGGGGGCTATTTGCAACGGCTTGATCACCGGCGAAAGCACTCACGAAATATCACCGTTTGGCCCGACAATCCCATCGGCTACGGGGCGGGCGATATCCCCTATCGGTTCCAATGGAATTTCCCTTTGTTCTTCTCGCCTGCCAACCCAAAACGACTTTATGCGGCGGCTAACGTATTGTTTGTGAGCGAAGACGAAGGGCATTCTTGGACGCCGATCAGCCCGGATTTGACGCGAAACGATCAATCGAAATTAGGCCCCTCGGGCGGCCCGATCACGAAGGACAACACAAGCGTCGAGTATTACTGCACGATTTTTGCTGCGGCTGAGTCGCATCACAATCCGCAAACGATTTGGACGGGGAGCGACGACGGACTGCTTCACCTCACGCGGGATGGCGGAAAGAACTGGACCAACGTCACACCGGCAAATTTGCCGGAATGGTCGATGATCAACTCGATTGAAGTCCATCCGACGGAACCGGGCGGGCTTTATATTGCCGCCACGCGGTACAAGCTGGATGATTTTCGCCCCTACCTTTTTAAGACTCTCGACTATGGTGCCAGTTGGACCAAAATCGACGCGGGGATTCCCGAAACCCATTTCACGCGAGTGGTTCGAGCCGATCCAAACCGCAAAGGGTTGTTGTATGCCGGGACAGAGAATGGCATGTACGTTTCGTTTGACGACGGTGGCTCGTGGCGTACCTTCCAAAACAATTTGCCGATCACACCGATTACTGATCTGACGATCAAGAACGGTGACTTAATCGTCGCGACGCAGGGGCGGTCTTTTTGGGTGATCGACGATTTGTCCTTGCTGCATGTTTGGGAACCGGGATTGACCAAACGCCCGGTGCATTTATTCCCGACTCGCCCGGTCTATCGAATCGGGGGTGGCCGTGGGGAGGCTTCAAAAACTGCGGGAGCAAATTTGAAAAGCGAAATGGCAGTTCGTTTCTGGCTTGATGAAGCGACGGCCAAAAACAATCTCCTATCGGTGACGCTGACTGATCCGTTTGGAAATGTTGCCCATCGATTCGCATCAAAACCGGAGTCAGGCGAATCAAAGCTAGAAGCCAAAGCAGGTCTCAATACGGTCGCTTGGAATATGCAGTATCCTGAAGCCGAAAAATTCGAAGGGATGATTTTGTGGGGAGGAGGAACTCAAGGACCGAAGGCCGCGCCGGGGACTTATCGAGTCGAGCTTCAGGTCGGCGATCAAGTGCAACGCTCGGAAGTGGAATTGCTGGTCAATCCGACCCTGGATGCTTCGGTGGAAGATTTGCAGACCCAGTTTCAGTTCTTGGTCCAAGTGCGCGATAAAGTATCAGAGATTCATCGGGCTATCAAGAAGATTCGCGAACTCCGCGTTCAACTGGAAACCTTCAAACAGCGTTTTGGCGGAAATGAGTCCTTTCAGCCATTGTTGGCCATCGCTGAAAAATTATTGAGCGAGACGCAAGCGATAGAGGAAGCCCTCTACCAAACAAAAAATCGCAGTTCGCAAGACCCGTTGAATTTTCCGATCCGTTTGAACAATCGGATTTCCTATTTGGCTTCCGTTGCCGGGCACGGGGACAATCGCCCGACGGTACAAGTGCAAGCACTGTTTGGCGAACTGACAGCATTGGCTGACGCGGAGCTCGAGAAATTACAGGCTCTGCTGGCAACCCAAGTTCCCGAGTTCAATCAGAAATTCCTCGAATTATCGGTCCCTTATTTGTTGCTTCCAGACGAATCGGCGAATCGGCGATAAATATGGGAGTTCTCATTCGGCGAGACTTTTTTTCGGGTCGCTACGTAGCAACAACGACTATTTGTCGGTTAAAATTGGGAATCCAAATAATGGGTGCCCATGTGGCCACCTTTTCGAACCTGATTTTTCCGAGCAAGGCAACGAGTGGCCTTGTGAACTGACAAATCTTTCCCTTTTGACTGATACTTGAACAAAAATTGCAGAGAACGAGTTTGCCTATGAATGCCGAGAAGACGTCTGATCCTTCCTTGAGCCGCGATGACGTCCAAGTCCTTGAGAAACTGACCGAAGCCTACGCCAAGATTCGCAAGGAACTGGGGAAGGTCATCGTTGGGCAACAATTGGTCGTCGAACAACTGATGATCGCAATTTTTGCCCAAGGGCACTGCTTGCTCGAAGGAGTCCCTGGGCTGGCCAAGACACTGATGGTTTCGACATTGGCGAAAACGCTCAAACTTTCCTTCAACCGAATTCAGTTCACCCCCGACTTGATGCCCAGCGACATCGTGGGAACCGAAGTGATCCAAGAGGACAAGGCGTCCGGGAAACGGGAATTTAAATTTCTCCAAGGGCCGGTTTTTGCCAACATCATTTTGGCTGATGAAATCAACCGAACCCCTCCCAAGACCCAGGCGGCGTTACTGGAGGCAATGCAAGAAAAACAAGTCACGATCGGCGGCGTTCGCAACGTCCTTCCGGCGCCGTTTTTTGTCCTCGCGACTCAAAACCCGATTGAGCAGGAGGGGACTTACATGCTCCCTGAGGCACAACAAGACCGGTTTATGTTCAAGGTCTTCGTCGAGTATCCGAATTATGACGAAGAGTTTAAGATCGCCGAAACAACCACGAGTCAAGTCTCGAATGAAGTCGAGAGCGTATTGTCAGGCGAAGAAATTTTGCAGCTTCAACAATTGGTCCGCCGCGTTCCCGTTGCCTCACATGTGATTCATTATGCCTTGCGATTGGTCCGAGCGACGCGAGTCCTCGAGCCGGGATGTCCGGACTTTGTGAAAGAGTCGGTCAGTTGGGGAGCCGGACCGCGGGGTGTTCAGTATTTGATCTTGGGTGCGAAAGCCCGAGCGATTCTTGAAGGCCGCTCGTATGTGAAAACGGAGGACATCGCCGCCGTTGCCCGACCGGTGCTGCGGCATCGGGTGATTACGAATTTCAATGCTGAGTCGCAAGGTGTCACCTCCGACGTGGTGATCAATCGCCTGCTAAAAGAACTTCCCGAACGAGCTTCGGGTGACGAGGTCGCTCCCGAATTGGCCCCTGTGATTGCGAAGTCCTAAGGTATTTGAGACGAGTGCTTCGTTGGCATCCGATCTCAACCCGCGTTGTTTATTCAAACTTTAAAGCTTCCTGATGGCCTCAACTGACGATTTAGCCGCCGGACGTTACCTTGATCCCCTCACGCTGGACAAGATCAAGCGTCTGGATGTCCGCGCGCGGGTTGTGGTCGAGGGCTTTATGACGGGGAGCCATCGCAGCCCCTATCATGGATTCGCCGTGGAATTCGCCGCTCACCGGGAATACGCGCCGGGGGACGATTTGCGGCATATCGATTGGAAGGTCTGGTCCAAGACCGACCGCCTGTACATCAAGGAGTTCGAAGAGGAAACAAACCTCAAGTGCCATTTGATTGTCGATCGCTCCAAATCGATGGAATATGGTTCGGCTAACGGATGGAGCAAATACGATTATGGGGCGACGGCGGCTGCGAGTTTGGCCTACCTGATGCAGCAGCAACAGGATTCGGTGGGATTGACCTTATTTAGCAACCAGATTGATCGCAATCTCAAACCAAGCACGCATCCGTCTCACTTGAAAATGGTTTTCCACGAATTGGAGCAAGCCAAATGCGATCAAAAAACGGAAGTTGCTGACGCTTTTTTGGCGTTAGCGGCTCAGTTTCGTCAACGCGGAATGGTGGTGTTAATTTCCGATTTGCTGCTGCCGCTGAAGGACCTCGAAGAATCCCTCAAGCAATTTCGTTTGCGACGGCATGAAGTTATCGTCTTGAACGTCATGCACCATGATGAGATCGCGTTTCCATTCGATGAGAATACGTTGTTCAAAGGACTGGAAACGGATGTGCAGTTGCTGACCGAACCGCGACATCTCAAGCGGGCCTATTTGGAAGCTCTCGAAAAGCACTTGGCGGAAGTCAAAAGAATTTGTGCCGGATTGGGAATCGATTATTTGTTGCTCGACACATCGAAGCGGCTTGATGTGGCGCTGACGAGTTATTTGAATTTCCGGCTCAAGTCGCGACGAAGGTTAACGGGACGATTTTAGCGTGTTTGACAACAGACAACAAAAAGCAGGGGCAACGAGGAATTGATGGGCTGGTTCGGTTGGATGATGAATCCCGCAATGTTGGGGCTGGGGGCTTTGGCCGTCTCGCTCCCCATCATCATTCACTTGCTCAACAAGCGACGATTTAAAATCGTGACTTGGGCGGCAATGGATTTTCTATTGGACGCCGAGAAGAAGAACCGTCGCCGGGTCCAGTTGCAGCACTTGATCCTGCTGTTATTGCGTTGTCTCGCGATGCTGTTGCTGGGACTTTTGCTGGCCCGGCCACTCATGCCTTCCTCGATTTCGCGGTTATTATCGGAGAAGCAGCAGTTTGAACGGGTCATCTTGCTCGACGATAGCCTCTCGCAACAGGTGCTCAACGGAAATTCTCCGGCATTCGAAGTTGTCAAAAATTCATTACAGCAGATGCTCAGTGAACTGGCAGTGGCTGACGATGCCGACAACTGGCTGACTCTCTATGTTACCAGCAATCCCGGTCAGCCAATGATTTCAAACGAGCCGATCGTCGCGGGAACGCTTCCCAACATCAGTGACATTTTGCGCGGTTTAGAATGCTCCGATGGTGCGGCGGACTACCCTCTTGCCCTCGAAGAGGTGCAGCGATACGTCGCCGGCCAACGCGAGGGGGTTGGGCGCGTGGCCTATTTCTTCTCCGATCTTCGTGAGCGGGATTGGATGGGTCAGGAATCACAAACTGAATCGTCGGTCGCAAAAACCTTAGAAAAGATCGGGGCAAATCTGGCTCAAGGCTACGTTGTCGATTGCGGTTCGCCCGCCGACCAAAATGTGGCGGTGATCGATCTTCAGTCCCCCGATTTGCTTGTCGCCAATCGTATCGTTCGCTTTCAAGCCGAAGTCAAAAATTTCAGTCAAAAGACTTTGACTAATTTCCGAGTCCTATTTCAAGTGGACGACCAAGCTCCTCAATATGAAACGGTCCCATCGCTGGCACCAGGGCAGGTGGCAACCGTCGTATTCCGCCACCTGTTCCGTCCGCGCGAACGAGAAGCCCGCTCGCGAGAATTGGCCTCTGAGGGGCTTTCCCCCAGTACCGATTACAGAATTCGTGTAGAGATTGATCGTCAAAGCCTTGGTGACGAGCAATTGCAATACGATCAATTGCCTCACGACAATTTGCGGCGACTTGCGGCGCGGGTTTTGGACTTCGTGCCGGTGCTCCTTGTGGATGGAGACCCGTCGCCAATTTCGGAGCGGAGTGAAACGTATTTTCTGCGGTACCTCGACGTATTTGGAACGGGGTTAAGAAATGACGTGATCACCGTCACGGAATTGGAAACGATCTCGCTCGCCAACTACCGCGTGATGTTCTTGTGCAATTTGGACCAAGTGTCTGCGGATCGAATCAAGACCATTGAGCAATGGGTTCGTGAGGGAGGAGCCTTGGTCTTAATGCCCGGCAATCAAGTCCGAGCGGAGACGTTTAACGAGACGTTTGCCCGCGAGGGGCAGAGTTTTTCTCCGTTGCGACTCGATGCGATTTTGGGTGATCCGACAACAGCAAGTTGGGTCAATTTTGAAGTGAGTCCCCAAGTCCATCCTGCCTTGAGAACCTTGTTGGACAGTGACGCCAATGCGCTGGGGCGAGTGAATATTTTTAGTTGGTGGACTTCGGAGTTAGTGCCGGGGCTGAATCCTGCCGAAGTGACCATCCCGTTACGTTTCAGTGACGCCAGCAATTCCCCAGCAATGGCCGAACGAAGTTTTGGGAAGGGGAAAGTGATTGCGTTTACGATTCCCGCCGACGGGGATTGGACGACTTGGCCGGCCTTTACCGGAGCCTATGTCCCCGTGATGCTTGATTTAATCGACTATTTAGTCGGGACTGACGAAAATCGAGGAGAGGTAACACTAGGCGGTCCCATCGAGCAAATCGTCGATCTGTCGATTTACGATAGTCGAGTCGCGTTGCGCGACCCTCGCGACGAGAAGGTTGAAGCGGTTGCCAGACCCCTGGATGACAACTCTGAGGCTGAACGAAGCACGCTCTATCGGGTACAATTCACGGAAACGGAGCGAGCGGGTTTTTACGAAATGGGGCTGACTCGAAATTCGGGAGAGGTCGAACCGGTCGTATTCGCGATCAATTCCCCGGCGACGGAGAGTCGTTTAACTCGGGTTGACCCGCTGAAACTGAGCGAGGAAGTTTTAGCACCTCATTTTGAACTAGTTGACCTGCAAGGCTTGGCGGATCGAAAGGTCTCTGGTCAACAAACGGAGTTTTGGCCGCAAATCGTTTGGATCATATTATTGATCTTGGCAGTTGAGCAATTTTTGGCCTACTGGTTTGGGCGGAATCAATAGACAAGTGAACGGCATGAATCCTATTTTCAAACCATCGCAACCTACCCCCCAGCAACGTCGCCGTGTGCGATTACTGGTTGGCGTTGCGTTGGCGTCGTTGATGCTGTTTCTGCTCATGGGACCTCAGCAGTTTGTCTATTGGCAGTCTCCCCAGTCGAGAGCCCAAGTTGTCATCCGCCCAGGCCGGATTCAGATTGTTGCTGATGAGATATTCATTCCGCCGAATGCGGTCGGTCGGCGTGGCGCGCAAGAAACCGACAATCAAGGAGTTGCACCTTTAAAGACCGATCCAGACCTGGAAGCAATTTTAGAAAAGGCCAACCGGTTTGTCGCTGACCAGAATTACTCGGTGGCCGCTCAATTGTGGCAAGCGGTTTTGGAGAAGTGTGGCGATACCCTATATTCTGAAGACGAGATCACTTATTACTCGATGATCGATCAAGTCGAAGGGATTCTCTCGCGTTTACCCACCGAAGCACTGCGGGTCTATCGAATTTCAGCTGATGCTGAGGCACGGCAGATTTTGGCTCGCGCGGCTAGCGGGGATGACCTTTCTGCTCTCAGCGAAGTTGTCCGGCGATACTTTATCAGTAGTGTTGGTGACGACGCCGCGTTTCGCTTGGCCTCGATTTTAATGGACCGGCACGATTTTGTGGGAGCACTTCGCCTGCTCGAAAAGGTTCGCGACTACCACCCCGATCCGTCGATGCCACAGGCTGAACTTCTTTCACGAATCGCGCTCTGCCATTTGTTAGTAGGCGACTATAACGAAGGCGTTCGACTCATCGCCGAATTGAAGTCGCAAGGAACTGCGGGTCAAGACATCGCCGCCGGGTTGTCGTCACTCTTGGCACTGACGAATGATGACTTGAATGAGAAGTTTCAATTGACATCCCTCAATTCATTTCGGAATTATCGCGTTCAGCCGAATGTCCCTGAAGGGTTTTTAAAAGGGAATCTAATTGGGGCTTGGCAGTTTTATCATGATATTGTGAATGATGGTCCCTTTCGTTATCCCGACATCAAGGGGAATGTAGTACGACGCACCGAAACAGATATTGAAACGATCGGCGATACCGTTTCTCAGCGTGAACGAGCGCTCGCTCTTGCTTGGGAGCAGTTTAAGTGGCGACCGACGGCGGGTTTGCTCGTCGCCGATGGGCAACTGTTTTTCAAAACGGTCGCTAACCTAAGTAGTTGGCCAACCACGTTGGCGGAACAGCCTAACTGGCGAAGCGTGTGGTTGAACCAATTCGAAATAGACGACGCCACACGCGCGATGGAGCAAATCCGCAATAGCTACGGCAATCAACCAGGATTCGAGCGGGCAGTTGAAGGTTTTCGATTGCCGAGCAGCGTGCGCGAAATTCAGTTTTTTGGAGACCGGGTTCCGTTCCAGATGGCCAAGATCGGCAATACGATCTATTCGCTGGAAGGGAAAAATTATGAAGCGGCAGAAAATCCGCAGTCGGATGCTGCCCGTCGACGAGGATTGCAATACAACGCCGTCTTTAGAAGAACGCGAACTAATTTTTTGGTCGCCTACGAAAGCGATACCGGTCGAGTGAAATGGACGCTACCCAAAAATAGTGGCTTGAGCTTTAGAAGTGCGGTTGATCGCCGTGAGCCGGAAAAACCTGACGGCAATGAAGCGGTCGAGAATCCTGAAGTAGCCGGTGCTGCTGCGGCTGGCGAAACCGAACCGTGGCTGACCAGCGGCGGTTTTATGGGTGCGCCCATCGCTTACGGTAAATCCCTGCTGGTCCCCGTCAATATCGGTGGGGCCGTGTATGTTTATGCACTCGATCCCGCGAACGAAGGGAAAACTCTGTGGCGAACTTATCTGTGCGATGAACCGGAAACCAGCGCGGCACCCTGGGCACCGATCAGCCTGACGATGGAGGGAACTGATTTGTTTGCTGCCAGCGGAATGGGAGTGGTTTTCGTGCTGGACCCAGCGAATGGTGCGATCCGTTTCGCGCAACGTTATCAGCGCGGAGGCGAACGCAATCAAGCACTGGCAAACTTCGGCTGGCAAATCAACCGCATGGACTTCGACGGGTGGGAAGAAGATATCATCATCCCCTACGGGCGCCAAATGATCTGCTTTTGCTCCGACTCGCGACATATCTTTGCTCTCGATCGTTCAAATGCAGAAAAGATTTGGGAAGTCGATTTTCGACGGCTGGACTATTCCATCGATTACCTGATCGGCATTCAAAATGATGTCCTCTACGCAGGTGGACGAAAAACGATCATCGCATTTGACCTTCAAGGAGACGGGCGAATGATTTGGGAAGCGGAACAGCATTTCGATGGCGGTGCGTCGCTCGGTCGGGCGATGCTGTGTGCCAATGGTCTCTACGTTCCCCTGAATGACACCATCATCCGTTTTGATATTAGTGAACCACTCCAAGAACCTCGGGTTGCTCAAATCGCTCACGTCAATCTCGGCAACTTTGGCCAAGTCGGCAATCTCTACAGCGATGGACAACGAATATGGATCCAAGGACTCAATCGCTTGATCGGCACCACAGCTATTGAAGAACCCGAAGAAGGCTCAAATCCCCAAGCACCTCACCCCCCAACCAATCAACCATGACCACATTGATAGCCCAAGAATCCTGGACTCGCCAATGGCTCAGTGCCGACACTGACCGGCCAGGGGAATTGCGCTGGCAGTGGATGAACTTGCCGGAAAGCTGGGGAGTTTTCGTGTGGCTTTTGATCTTTGCGTTGGTGATTGGCGCGGCGTTTTGGCTTTATCGACGCGAGTCTCAGGTCTGCCCGTTGCCGATTCGGATGACCCTCGCCGGTTTGCGAGTGGCGGTTTTGGTGTTTTTGTTACTGCTGCTCTTCAAGCCTTCGGTTTATTTTCAAGAAGTCACCATTATTCGCCCAACGTTTGCGACGTTGCGAGATCGCTCCCTCTCGATGGATCGCGCGGATACCTATCAAGACGAAGGGCAATTCAAACGGCTGGCAGAAGTCTCTGGAGTCAATGAAGAGGAACTGCGGAACCGAAAAATCAATCGAGCCGACTTGGTGAACCGCACTTTGAATCGCGACCAATTCGCGGCCCTCAATCAACTTCGCGAAAAAGGCTCTCTGCAGTTGATCGATTTTGATGATCGGCTTGATCCACTTGAGTTATTGGCTGATCGGCAATCGATTTCTGCAGAAACCAATGATGGCTCGGCAAATGAGTCGGCGGATCCGTTAGATGTGACCCCGTTGCGAGCCGTTGGCGTGGGGACCGATATCTGGTTGGCCTTGCGGCAAACCCTCAGCGAGGTCAAACGGCTGGGGGCAATCATCTTGATTAGCGATGGACAGCACAAGGGGAGCGAAAATCCGCTCGAGATGGCCAAACGTGCTGCCGAACTAAATGTGCCGATTTACACCATTGGCGTTGGCGATCCGACTCCCGAACGGAATGTGGCTGTCACCGAAGTCAATGTTCCCGCGAGAGCCTACCTCAATGAGCCATTTTTTATCGAGTCCGTCTTGCAAACCAGCTTCTCGCCTGACGATCCTGCTCGGCAACTTCCGATTGAGGTGCAGTTATACCAACAGTTAATCGATCCTCGCACAGGACGCCCCGGCGACGCTCAACTGATCGACACCCAGCAGACAACGTTGCCAGATTCTGGGAACCGACTGCGGTTGCAGTTTAGTCGTGTTGCCGATCAAGTTTCCAAATATGTTTACTCCATTCGGGTTCCAGAAATCGAAGGCGAAACCACGACGGAAGATAATCGCAAAACTTCGGCAGTGACCGAAGTTGTCGATGAAAAGATTCGCGTGTTGGTGATTTCAGGACTTCCCAATTGGGACTATCAACAACTCTCTCGCTTGCTGATGCGGGACGGGACGATTTTGGTCAGTTGTTGGTTGCAGTCTTTAGACGAAACGCGATTGCAAGAAGGGGACGAAATCATCGTGGCCCTTCCCCGCACGATGGAGGAATTGGGACAGTACAACGCCGTCATCATGATCGACCCCAATCCGGAGGAATTTGACGAAGCGTGGATGAAACTGCTTCAGGATTTCTGCCGGAATAAAGCGGGAGGTTTGGTCTACATGGCCGGGCCCCATTTTTCGGGAGAATTCCTGTCGATGAATCGACTGGCTGGCTTTCGCGAATTGCTCCCTGTACGGTTTGCTGACGCCAATACGATCGCCGCCTCGCAGGTCATTGCTGAAGCGACCGGTGAGTCTTCTGGCAGTATGCAAATCGTCGGCTTTAACCTTGAACATGACGTCATGAAACTGGCCAAAGACCCCGAAGATGTCCAACGAACCTGGAATCAAATGCCGGGGTTCCTGTGGAATTTCCCGACCCTTGCGGCGAAGCCGACCGCGCGCGTGCTGATCGAGCGAGGCGACCAACCGAGCAGCGAAGGGAATCAACCGATGCTCGTGGATGGAAAATTCGGTGCCGGAACGGTGCTCTATTTTGGCTTTCAAGGGACTTGGCGATGGCGTAGCGTGGGACTCCAAGCTCAATATTTCAATTCTTTTTGGATTCAAACCGTTCGCTACCTTGTGGAACATCGCTCGTTGCAAGGAAATCGTCGAGGGTTCTTAGACGCTGACCAAGTGGAGTACGAATTGGGGAGTCGGATTACCTTGCTGGGCGATTTGGTTGACGAACAATTTCGCCCGCTTCAAGCCGAGTCGGCCAATGTCGTGATTAAGGATGAAGAAGGCCGCACGCAACGCCTGACACTAAAACAAGTCCCCGGTAAAACTGGAAAATTTACTGGCACGCTCAACGCAGCTCGAATTGGGAATTTCGAAGCAACTTTTGAAGTCGCCAACGCCGAGCCCAACCAATTGGAACCGGCGACGTTTCGTGTCACGCCACCGCGAGCCGAAGTAGCGGCAACTTGGTTGAACGAACGATTACTTCGCGACTTGGCCGAACAATCGGGAGGAGCCTATTTTCACCTAAGTGAATTTGACAAGCTCGCTGCGGCCTTGCCAGAACTTGAAACTCGCGCCGAATTCAATAGCCCACCGCAGCCGGCCTGGGACCTCAATCGCTGGCTGCGAGGATTAGCCTTTTTGTTGCCCGTATTGCTGCTCACCATCGAATGGGCGATTCGAAAATGGTACAAGTTATTGTGATGCCCCACCATTGTTTGTCTAGGATTGATTTGAGAAATTGATGACCACGATTCCTTCAAAACCATCAGCTTCCTCAGCAATCGAGTGGATTCGCACTCGGCTGGCTAGCCTGCGCGGTCAATTACGGCGCTGGGTGATGGTCATGGGGATTTGCCAATGGTTGTGGTGGATTTTGGGAATCCTTGCGATCGATATGGTGATCGATCGGCTTTTCAAAATGGACTTGGCCCAGCGCGGAATTGTGCTGGTGTTGATCATCGCTGCTGCAGGGTACTTGTTGTACCGGAAACTTCTGCGTCCGTTATCGCGATCGATTAGCGATGATGGACTTTTGCACGAAGTTGAGCGTCGCAATCGGGAACTGGACCAAAGCCTGATCTCCAGCTATCAGTTGGCTCAGTTGAAAGACCTTGAGTCGCGCGGGATTTCCGCGGAATTGGTTTCAGCGACGATCGAAACAGGCATGTCGCGAGCCCACTCCGTCGATTTTTCGAAAGTATTTGACGTTCAACAAAATCAGCGGAATTTGGTTTTTTTGCTGTTGGCGGCGGTCGTGAGTGCAGGACTCTTTGCTGGCACCCTAACCAATGACTTTTTGCGGACTTGGTCACGACGCAATTTGTTGTTGTCCAACGACACTTGGCCGCAAGCTACTTATCTCGAAGTCGTCGGGGCGGTCAACGGAAGAATTATTGTTCCTCGGGGGACTGATTACCGACAGTTAGTTCGGGTGACTGACAATAGCTCCGTGACCAACGTCGAAGTCACTTTGGAAGCAGACGCCGGCGGAAATCGGACTTTGCAAAAAATGCGTCCCACTGGAAAGGATTCGGGCCGCGAACACGCTTTCGTTTTTCATAGCATTGCGACGCAATATCGAATTCGAGCATCAGGGGGAGATGCTACCACCGAATGGGTGGAATTAGAACTGATCGAACCACCGGCTGTTTTGGAAATGGAATTGATCGAAAAACTCCCGGAATATACGGGGCATGAGCAGAACTCTTTTACTGGGAGTGGTCCGCACAAAATTCTGAAGGGGAGCCGCCTGCAGGTCATTGCCTCGACAAATAAGCCTGTCCAGGCCTGTCGGCTAAAACTCAATGACGCCATTGTCGCGACGATGCAAGTCAGCGATGATTCTCGAACTCGATTTGAAACTACCCTCGAACCTGAATTGGGGAACCTGCTGGGAGGAAAGTACATTTTTGAATTACTCGACGATTCTGAGCTAGGGAACATTCGCGAATTCCATTTTGTAGTCCGTGTCAGCGAAGATAAATCACCTGTGGTCAGAGCCCGCACACTCGGCATTAGCGGCTTAGTAACGCCACGGGCCTTGGTTCCCGTCGAGTACTCGGTCGAAGACGATTACGGAATCACGCGACTGGGATTTGAAACGTCTTGGGTCAGCGAAGAATCGGGCGAAAAATCGGAGCTTAGTTTCCCGGTAACAACCTGGCCTTCAAAACCTCCGCTGGCCGCAACCGAGGACGTCGCAGTGCTCGAAATTGAACGCCTCAAATTAAGCCCAGGCAGCAGCCTGCGCCTGCTGATTGTTGCCGATGACAATCAAGTCCCAGACGCCGCTCAAGGGCGCAGTCGCGAGTTTTTGTTGCGAGTTGTCTCCGACGAAGAGTTGCGAGCCGACTTGTTGCGACGCGAGATCGAGCAGCGTAAATCCTTCCAGCAAACCTACGATGCTCAGATGAGTCTCATCGCGGAGGTCCGGCAGGTCGCGGCGATTCCCAATGAGGCGAGTAACCTTGCCCAAGCCAATGAACGAATGCAAAACGCCTTGGTCAGCCTATTTCGTATGCAGCGAGGCATTGGCACTAGCGCCGATCTCGTCGCGAAACGCTTTGAAGAGTTCTTGGTCGAAGTGCAAAACAATCGCTTGGACGAAGAGACCGCAAAGATCGATCCCGAACGAACCATTCAAGCCCGTTTTGAACAAGAAATCATTCGCCCGATCCGCTGGATGGACGGAGAACTTGTCACCGCCGCCGCCCGCAGTATCGATGCCTGCCGCCGAAACCTAGACGATGTCCAACGTTTTGGCCAATCGATTGACGAGACGGTAGAAATTCAAGAACAAATCCTGGAGCAAATGCGTCAAATCTTGGCGGCCATGGAATCTTCGGAAACCTTCCAGGAAATGGTCAATCGACTGTTGGAGATTAAGCGGATCGAAGAGTCCCTTCGAAAACAGCTTGACTCCAAAGGGGACTTGAAAGGGATTTTCGACGACAAATCGGATCAACCGTAACTTTTTTATGCGAGGTGCGCGATGCGAACCAAACTGATTTTTTCTGCGTTCTTGTTGGTCTCGATGTTTGGCTTGGCCAACGGTCTCGCTTCACTGCAACCTCCCCAAGACCCAACGAAGCAGGCCGCTCAAGACTCGAAGAGCGTGCTCGGTGAACGCCAACGTCTCGTCGAACGAAAAATGGCTGAACTGGAATCGCGGTTCACAGCGATTGCCGAACAACTCAGAGAGAAAGAGCCCGAACGCGCCGATCGGTTGGTCGCCGCTTATCAACGGGCCAAGGAAACGCTCCTGACCGAACGGATGAATCGCGTTTCACAACTCTTGGATCAGGGCCAAACGGGACAGGCTCAACTGCTGCTCGACGAGGTGATTTTATCCCTCGAAGAATTAGTCAAAATGCTGGTCGATACGCGCGGCCCTCAGCTGGATCGGCAACAAGAAATCAAAATGCTCGAAGAGTGGAAAAAGGAAATCCGCGCGGTCCAACAAGAGCAAAAAAAAGAACGGCGTGAAACCGAAAATGTTGCCAATAAAGAAGACGCCCTGAAACGTCTTGACGCTCAAATCAAAGAACTCAACAACCTGATCGAAGCCCAAAAAGAGGTCCGCGAACAGACTCAGGGAGCAGCGAGCGGCGGACTTCGGGCGTTGGACAAAGTCGCCGACGAGCAATTTGAACTCCGCAAAAAAACCGAAGACCTCCTCCGCGACATCGCGGGCGATTCCGACATCGAACAACCAAAGGGTGATGGCGCGGAACCACCAAAATCTGACAACCCGCAATCTGGCGATTCTAAACAAGCCGATTCAAAACAAGGAGACACACCAACAGGTGATGCCAAACAAGGCGACGCCAAACAGGGTGATGCCAAGCAGGGTAACTCCAAGCAGGGTGAACCGCAAAGTGGTGAACCGCCAAGCGGCGACCCGAATTCCTCGCCGCCTCCATCAGAATCTTCGAAGAGCCCTGCGGCTGGACAGAAGCCTCTTGAGCAGGCACAGGAATCACAACGTCGAGCCGAAGAGAAATTGGCCAGCGGTAAACCTCTCGACGCCGAGCGGCAACAAGACAAAGCCATCGACGATATGGAAAAGGCCTTGTTGGAACTGGAAAAGGAAAAGCGTCGAATCGCATCACTCCCACCCGAAGCCCTCCAGCAAATCGCCCAAAACCAACGACGCTTGCGAGACAAATCGATGGAAATCGCCAAACAAATGCGCGACGCGCCCAAGCCGAAACCGAATCCCGATAGCGAATCCTCCACAGGCGACCAACCACAAAAGCAACCCGGCCAACAATCGATGGACGATGCCGGACAATCGATGCAAAAAGCTGCCAATGATTTAAATGAGGACGACTCTGAGCAGGCTCAAAAAAATCAAAAAGAAGCGGAAAAAAAACTTCAGCAGGCACTCGATGACATCGAGGAACGTTTGAACCAACTTCGCGAGGAAACCCGCGAGGAAAAACTGGCTCGCCTCGAAGCACGTTTTCGCGAAATGCTGGATCGACAAAAAATTGCCAGCTTGATGACGATTGAACTCAACGACAAACGAACCAGTTTTGATCGCCTTGAACAACGAGATCGCTTGGTCCTTATGCGACTCGCCACCGAGGAAACCGAGATCAATGAAATTGGCCAACAAGCCTACGATCTGCTGCTGGAGGATGGAACCAGCGTGGTGTTCCCGGAAATCGTCCACTACCTCAAGGCCGATTTGCTGCGGGCCGGCCAACTTCTGACGACCGAACGGACCGATCAGTTGACTCAAATCGTTCAGCGCGATATCGAATCGAACCTGGAAGAATTGCTGGACGCCCTTAAGAAAGCCAAGAAAAAAGGCGGCGGTGGAGGAGGAGGTGGAGGAGGAGGCGGCAAGCAACCCTTGTTGGAAAAATCCGCCGAACTAAAAATGCTCCGCGCTGCTCAACTTCGTCTCAACCGTCGTACAAAACAATTCGACAGTCTGAAAAGCGAACGAGGTTTGGACTCGGAATTAAAGACGGAAATCGACAACCTCTCGCGACTGCAAACGCAATTGTTCGAGATGGCCGAACGAATCATGTCAGCCGAAGAAGGGGACGAATAGCCCCAAACCCAACTTCTCCGCCTCAAATTTCGCGAGCCGCAAGTTGACTTTTGCGTAACCGTTCGCGAGTTCGTCGTTGAACCATGACCAATTCCCGCTTTGACGAATCACTTGATCCAAGCGGCCTGACGTGGTGTGCTCCCTCGGTGCGTCCGCCTTTTCACGGGGTGAAAAGCCACGTGGCCGTTCATTCCGTGAACGGTTACAATTTTGCAAGCTGCACAAATTCGGTGGAATACTCGGTTCTGCTTTTTGCGTCTGGGCGATATCGTGCGCCATATCAAACCCCTGCGGCATCATCTTTTCACCGATATCTTTTACCAAATTCTTGAGCGATTCAACCAATCCACCGGCCAATCTCGTTGCAGGATGGCGTCTACTGCATGGCGATTTTGGCGGGTGGAAAAGTCAATTGGTGTTAGCGATCAGTCGTATCGTGAGTTAATTATCGACAAGCGACCAGAAGTCACCATTTTGTTGGCAAATGATTTGCGGTAAATGACTTTGCGCGTGATTTCTTGAGAGTGTTAAGAGTATACAGCGAAAAAAATCCCTGATGATTGCCTCAAAATGGCGTTCGTGGGTTGCCTCATGGCTTCCCTCTTCTTGAGCCAACTATTGCGACACAAAAACAATCTCGCCGGTTTGGCGGCGGAACTTGAGGCCCAGTTCGTCGGGGGGGAAAAGCGTGAGTCCTTCGGCGCGGAGTCGGGGGGCATGGTCTCGTTCATAAGTGGTGAAGGCCTCTCGATTTGTAAACGTGTAGCGAACCTCCAGCGTGAGCGGCTCGCCATCCCATGCGACCAGTTCTGCGGTCCGGGCTCCCGCTGCGAGGACATCGGCCAAGTGACGACTGGTCAACCACTCTTGCCAACGCCGCGCGGTGCCTTTGGGATCAGGGCCGACAAACTGGCAAATCACGGAATAGGCAAACATGTTTCCTCAACTTTTTTCATAACCTAGAACTGTTTTTGTTCCCCAACTCTACCGTGATTCTACTGTGAAATTTGCGGATTTTGTGAGGGACATCGACAATCGCCGACCCATCCTCGATAATAGGGTGATGTGACTTTAGCTCGTGAAGAATGATTGCAAAATGCGGGGAAGGATGCAACTTCTTGGTAGAATTGGTGCGTTTTCAAGCACAACGAAATCACGATTTTTTTGAAATTCCAGGTACAAAGGCAACCCATGACGACAATGACGGACCAAGACCTTCAGGCCCGAGTCCAGGCGGCTCGCGAAAAATTGGACCAACACACGTTCGAAATCGTCCAATGGCACTTTCACGAATCGACTGGCTGCCCGTTTTGGCTAGAAAAAAAGAAAAGCCTGAACTTTGATCCGCTGCGAGATATCCGCACGTATGAGGACTTGCAAAAGTTCCCTACTTTTGAAGACGAATGGCTGCGGGGTGGACCGGTTGAGCGTTGGCGTCCGAAAGCCTTTGCCGACCGACCCACGTTTGTGTTTGAAACTGGTGGAACGACTGGCGTCCCCAAGAGTCGCGTGGTGGTCGAAGACCATCGCATCGACTACGAATTATTCAGTGACACCTTGCCGGACCAGTACTTTCCCCGTAATTCGAATTGGCTGATGCTCGGCCCCAGCGGTCCGCGGCGACTGCGACTGGCTGTCGAACATCTGTGTCAGTATCGCGGAGGGATTTGTTTCTGTATCGACCTTGACCCACGCTGGGTTATCAAGCTGATCAAGAAAGGCTGGATGGAGCACCTGGAGGCTTACAAGCAGCACTGCATTGATCAAGCGATCACGATTTTGACTGCCGGTCACAGCATCAAGTGTATGTTTGCCACGCCCAAGCTTTTGGATTCACTTTGTCTCGCCTTGGAAGAGCGCGGTTTGACTTTGAAAGAACTGGGCGTGACTGGGATTTTTTCGGGCGGAACCGAATTCACTCCGCAATGGACTCGTTATTGCGTGGAAGAATTGCTGGGTGGGCCACCGGAGGAAAGTGGCATCTACATGACCCCGACTTACGGAAATACTTTGATGGGGCTGGCGTGCAGTAAGCCAATTTCTGCTGCCGAAAAATACAAGATTTCCTATTACGCTCCGCAACCCCGTGCCGTTACCGAAGTCGTCTCGTTCGAAGATCACAATCAAGTCGTTGGGTTTGGCGAGACCGGTCGAGTAAAATTGACAACGCTCACGAAGGAGTTTTTTGTCCCGGGCTTTTTGGAGCGAGACGAAGGAGAACGGGAGGAACCGTGCGACCGCTATCCTTGGCCTGGAGTCAGTGGCGTTCGTCCCTTCCACCAACTCGCCGAATCGACGACCGTTGGCGTTTACTAAAGTCAATTGAACCAGTCTGATAATTCTAAAGGAACCGAGCTGTGATTGAACTTTCACCCCTTCGTTGGGGGCGACCGTATGAGTCTTTGGAAACGATTGACGTTAGCCATTTCGCAACCGGCGAGCCGATCGCAAAAATCGGAACCGTCAATGGCGGGATTGTGACTCGTGATTTGCGGCAAGCCGACAAGGCCCGTGAGGTGTTACGACAGTTTTCGATAGACGATTTGATCGAGCGGGCCGGACGTGCGGCTGAACTGTTTGAGTCCGCAACGTTGGCGGTCGGATCCGGCGCACAATCCCCAGATGATTTTGTCTTGCAACAGTCGGCTTCCACCGGTTTGCCGGAACACATGTGCCGCAGCAACATGCAAAAGAATGCCTTCGTCTTAAAAAACATGCGGCAGATTCTGGATGCCTTGACACGCGGTCTCGACTTGAACATCCTCTCGCGGGGCTACGGCAAGGAATCCCGCGATGTGATCGTCAGCTTTCAAGCACAAGCGGGCGCCCTCGGAGCCGTGCTCCCGAACAACTCACCTGGAGTTCACACCTTGTGGATGCCAGTCGTACCGTTGCAAATCGGTTTGGCGTTGAAGCCCGGTTCGCAGGAGCCTTGGACCGCCTATCGCATCACCGCAGCTTTTGCGGAAGCGGGAATTCCGCCGGAGTGTATTTCGCTGTACCCGGGCGGCCATGACGTAGGCCAAGCGATTTTGGGAGGCTGCCAACGCAGCATGATTTTCGGAAGTTTGCAAACGGTCGCTCAGTATGCCGGCAACCCGAAAGTCCAAGTGCATGGACCTGGTTTTTCAAAAATCTTTTTAGGGGATGATTGCGTTGATCGCTGGCCTGATTTTTTGGATGTGATGGTCGAAAGTATCCTTAGCAACGGCGGGCGAAGCTGTATCAACGCCAGCAACGTTTTCGCCTCACGACACACGCGGGAAATCGCCGAGGCACTCGCCGAACGACTGGGGCCCGTCGAACCTCTTCCCCCGAATGATCCTCAGGCTGCCTTGGCGGCGTTCACGACTCCGGGAATGGGAGCGGCCGTCTGGAAGATGCTGGAAAGCGATTTGAACGAAGCGGGAGTTGAGCACCTGACGGAAAGTTACGGACCGCGTTTGGTTGAACATGAACGTTACGCCTTTTTGCGTCCGATGATCGTTCATGCCGACTCGCCCGATCGCGGGATCGTCTCGAAGGAGTTCATGTTCCCGTTTGCCTCAGTCGTTGCTTGTCCTCAAGCCGAAATGATCAAACGTTCTGGTTACACCCTAGTGGGGACGGCCATCACGGAGAATGAACATTGGATTCAGCAACTGGCCGACGCGACGAGCATTGATCGCCTCAATGTAGGTCCGATTCCGACGAATCGTTTGAATTGGCTGCAGCCGCATGAAGGCAATTTGATAGACTTCCTGTTCCGTTCGCGGGCCTTGCAAGTCGCGGCCCCTCATCCTGCTCTTGCCAATGTTTGATCAAACGATGCGTCTGAAACGCCACGACAAAAGCCGGAACCTCCACAGAATTCGCCGACATGCAGCCTTTTGATTTTCAATTGCGAACCCGACTGATATTTGGCCCTGGGTCGTTGAACCAGATTGCCAGCGCGATTGCACCGTTAAAGGGGCGCCGGGTCCTGTTGATCACGGACCCTGGGGTGCGTGAAGTCGGTTATCCCAATGTGGCCGCCGGGCTTTTAGAAGAGGCGGGTTACACGACACAAATTTTTGACGGTGCCGGTGAGAATCCAACCACTGAACATGTGGAAGCGGGGGTCGTCGTCGCTCGCGAATTTCGGCCTGAGATTTTGGTTGGCATCGGCGGCGGAAGTAGTATGGACTGCGCCAAGGGGATCAATTTCATTTATTCGTGCGGCGGGAGAATGCAGGACTATTGGGGGGTGAACTTGGCGACAGCCGAGATGTTGCCGATGATCGCCGTCCCTACAACTTCGGGAACAGGGAGCGAAATGCAATCGTTTGCCTTGATTTCTGACGCGGAGACGCATGTGAAAATGGCATGCGGTGATAAGCGAGCGAGTTTTGCCGCCGCGATATTGGACCCATCTCTTACGCTGACTCAACCAGCCTTGGTTACGGCCGTCACCGGGATTGATGCGCTGTCTCACGCGGTGGAGACATATGTCTCAAAACGTCGGACTCAGGTCTCTCAACTTTTTAGTCGCGAATCCTGGCGCCTTTTATCTTCGAATTTCGCAAAGGTACTCAACGAACCACAAGACTTGGAGGCCCGCGGCGCGATGCAACTCGGTGCGGCTTGGGCCGGACTGGCTATTGAAAATTCGATGTTGGGCGCCGCGCATTCGTTGGCCAATCCGTTGACCGCTCGTTACGATACGATTCATGGCCAAGCGGTGGGAATTTCGCTACCTCATGTGGTTCGTTTTAACGGCGAAGAATACAACGACTGGTACTCTGAATTGTTACAGGTTTCTGAAGGGAACGGGGCGTCCCCACCGGCCAGTGCCGGCGCGACGGGACTCGCCGAATTTTTAACTGGACTCGTCGAACGAGCGGGTCTTGCAACACGGCTCTCCGAATGCGGTATCGAGGAAAGTGCCGTTCCGGAAATGGCCAAGGAAGCGGCTCAGCAATGGACGGCTCAATTCAATCCCCGCCGAGTTTCAGAAATCGAGTTGCGGAACCTGTACGAGCAGGCTTTTTGATCATGAATCGCAAGAACCTATCTGGAAGAAGATTTTGCAACCGGCCAAAAGGCATGGTTTGGGCTTTGTGTTATTTGGCGATGCTTGGGCTATTCGCCAAAGGATGTTCGCCAGCTAACAAAAATAGTGACGAAATCAAATCTGATTCAGACAAGCCGGTCAGAACCAAACCAATCGAGGGGGGAAAACCTCGCATGAGTGACCCGACGCTGGAGTCATCGCCCGCGACTTCAGACGGTGAAAACGATCAGGACTCTGTTGATTCATCGAGTGCGTCCGATGTTCCTGCTTTAAGTGAGAGGGTAGGCGAAACGCAACTTCGTCTCGATCCGCCACCGCCGATTCGCGACCATCGGTTGGAAAACGGCTGGCCGACGTTTCGAGGAAACCCTTTGGCTAACGGTGTTGCAACAAGTAGCCTTGTCGCCCCCACGGAACTTGAAATAATTTGGAGCCATCGCGTTCAGCGGGCCGAGTTTTCCTGCACTGCATGTTTGACCACAATTGATGAACGAGCAACGGTGGTGATTGGGGACCTGGACGGCTTGGTGCTTGCTCTCGATTTAGAGGACGGGCGCCCGTTATGGAGTTTTGAAATTAAATTCGGTTACGCATGTTCGGTTGCCTATCATGAAGGGCACTTTTTTGTGGGCAACCTGGATGGCAAATTCATCTGCTTGGACTCCAAAGGGAATTTGCAATGGGAATATCAAGCGGGGAGTCAGGTTGATGGCTCGGCGACCTTTTATGACGACCTCGTGCTGTTCACTTCTCAAGATTCCTACTTGTACGCCTTAAATCGGCACACCGGAGAGTTGGCATGGTCTGTCGCCGGTGGTGATCAATTGCGTTGTGCTCCGACCATTCATCAAAGCCAAGTGTTTTTGGCTGGATGCGATGCGATTTTGCATGGAATTCGACTGGATGATCAAAGTTCATCAATGGAGATCGAGATCGAATCGCCGACCGGTAGTACTCCAGCCGTGATGGGCAACGTCCTCTATTTTGGGACGATGCAGGCGGGATTTAAGGCTGTTGATGTAGGTACACAAGAGGTAATTTGGACCTTTGACAATGACCGCCAGTCACTTGAATTCGCTGGCAACGCCGCCGTAACTCCGGAAGTGATTGTTGTTGGAGAAAAGTCTCGACGGGTTTGGGGCTTGCACCCGGAAACAGGAGAAGTTGTGTGGCAGCAAACGGTTAGTTCTGCGGTTGAAACTTCTCCAGTGGTCGTCGGCAACGTTGTTTATGTCGCCTCCAAAGATGGGCGACTATGGGCGTTCGAACGACTGACAGGCGAGATCTTATGGCAACGCGAATTTCGCGGTCGTTTCAATAGCTCTCCCGCCGTCGGTTACGAGCGCCTCGTCATAGCCACTGACGACGGCAATATCTATTGTTTGGGGCCAGCCAATTAAGTTTACCTCTCGGGAGGAGGCTTGGGCGAACATTTAGTAACGGCGAGTTCATTCCGTGTTGACTTATTCTCGCGAACATTCAACCGGCGATTCAGAAGCCGCTCACTGAATCTTTGCGATCAAAGATTCGGTGACGAACAGTTTTCTTTGACCGGGTTCAAGATCAATTCGAACGGATTGGTTCAGATGTTGCTGTAGGGTTTGAACGTTAAATGGATGGGTAACTAGAATCACACGCGGGTTGTTTTGCAAATATTCGCAAGTATCTTGGACCGCATGCAAGGGAAACCACACAATTTGTTTTTCAGGCATCGCCAATTCGCTGGCATGGGATCTTTCACCAAAATAGACGACTGGCAAATCCTTGCAATCCGCGTCGAGAATTTTGGCGGCAACAATTTCATTGAGTGAACGATCTCGAGCTATTTCAGGGACCAAATGACACATTCCCGAAGCGATAAAAGCAGTCGCGGCCAAAATCGCACCCTTCCAGGCCATGCGAGGAGTTAGTCGTGGTGCAGAGAGAATGGTAAGAAGCCCCAACGAAAGCAAGAACAATACGATCGACCAACCCGCATTGGTCCAAGGTTCCTGCTCGCGTAAGCTGTCAATAGTCAACGCTATGGCTGCGATGAATGAAACAGCCACGACCCATACAGTCAAATATCTGGGTGACCCAAAGTTGCAGTTGCTTTTCGTGGGATGATGATCAGCATTCGTTGCATGTGCCACAATTCTGCCAAGCACGAGGGCAAAGAAAGGGAACGACGGCAGAATGTAAGTTGGGAGTTTTGACTGAGAAAGGGAAAAGAACGTGATGATCCAGATCGCGCCCAAAAACAAAGCCCCATCAACGGAATTCAGGGAACACGCTCGGCTTCGGCGTCCAAATACCCAACACGCGAACATCGGCATCAAGAGACTGGCCGGAAAGGTCGCTAAGGGAAATACCCAAGCATAAAACCAGATCGGCTGGCTGTGATTGAAGCCCGCCGCGAATCTTTGCACATGATGCTTCAGGAAGAAATATTCGAAAAATTCGGGGTGTTGAACCATGGTCACGAGATACCAAGGCCCTGCGACGAGTGCTGCGATGATCCCTTGCCAAATCCAAAACTGCGGCTTGCGAATCAAAATCTCACCCGCCAACCAACCGTGAATAAGCAATGGCGGAATTACGAGCACTAAGATCACTGGTCCCTTTGCAAGCAATCCCAAACCTAGGGCCACGCCAGCCAAAATCTGAGACCCTTTCTGCAACTTGGCTGGACGTGTTGCCAATAAAACAGCTAAGTATGCCATCGTCACAAACAGGGTCAACAGAATATCCATCGTCACAAACCTGGCCATCAAGGGGAACCCGATAGATACTCCCAATAAGGCCGTACCGAACCAAGCTGACAAACGACCGACGAGAGCTCCACCCATCCACCAAATCGTGATCATGGTCAGCATACCGCAGACGGCCACCGGTATCCGGGTGGACCATTCACTAACACCCAAGACGAGATAGCTGCCTGCCGTCATCCAAGCCAGGAGTGGCGGTTTGTCCCAATATGGCTCGCCATCCAAACTCAGGGTCATCCAATTTCCTGTCTCCAGGATGTTTAAGGCAAGCTCGGCGTTTCTCGTCTCGTCCGGCTCAAAAAGTGGATAGTCTAAGTTCGTGAAGAAAATCATGCTGAAGATGGCAAACAACAATAAAGTCGCCCACCACCTCGGACCAATTTGTTCTTCGCTCGCGGTCCTCCTTTTGTTTGCTTCAGGAAACGCAATTTCGCGCCACCAAAACTTTAAGCTTTGCGCAAGCTCTCCGAACAAACTTCTTAGCGAAATCGGTTCCGAAGTTGAAGCAATCTTGGGCATTCTTGTTTCGATGGCGTTAAAGCCGAGACTTCTGGAACAACTAATCAGCTGAGCAGAAGTCTTAGGTTCCATTGACTCGGCGACAAGTCGAGCGCAAATAGCGGCTGGAACTCGGACTGTTCCTGAAAATGATTCGACTTTTCCAGTGCCGAGTATGATCCTCTCGACGAACCAAACCATGCTAGAGATGGCTCCTGTGATTCCTCCGCTTGCGCGAGCAGGAATATAGGAAACCGATAGTACTTCAGTATCCCGGCTTTCGAATGCCTTTGAGACAACAGGGTGCTCATTTGTTTGATCAACTAGGTGTACAGCAATTCCCTCACTTGCCGCCTGCCGTAGAATCGCACCCAAACTCTGCGGTTGCAAGTCCTGGTCACCCGAACGTATCCATTGACTGCACGACGATCCTGCACGTTGCTGCCCCGCAGCTTTGAACCAAATCGAATCGACCTGCTCAGATTCGCGCGGCTCCGCGTTGCTGAAATTGATTTTTTGATTCATCACTTACCAAAAGTGAGACGGGGCGCCAGAACCGTGTCATTATGATTAAACTTGGTCAATTCGTGGAAGCTATCAACAAAACAATTTCAGGTCAATAGATTTTAAGATCCTGCCAAACCATAAAAGACTCACTTGCAGGGCCATTGTTGTATCCGCTGCGACTCGAATTCGATTGCATTAGCTTAAGCAAGCAAGGTCTTTCTAGGGTGTATGGAAATTGCATGAGGATTCGCCTAAAAGGCTCAACCCAATAGACGGGTATTTCCTTTGCACGTGATATTTTGGATTCAACACCATTCTCATTCTGCGACCCCTATTTTAAGAACCGAAAATAGGTTCACAAAACAAACAACGCCCGGCACTGCTGCCGAGCGTTGAGTGAAGAAGTTGAAACCTGCGATTGAGGATTCAATGGTTTTTATCGTTTGAACTCGTTTCCGCCTTCGCGGCGGGCTGAGGGAGTTCCAATGTCGTTACCGTAGAACTTGGTTGTCCCTTCTTTGACCTCGTGGACTTCACCGTCTTCGGTGGTGAGCTGAGCACGGAAGCGGTGGACGCCAGCGGTCAACGCTTGGGCGGTGACGACGACGGAAACCTCTTGGCCCGGCTCGATGACGGAAATAGGTGTGAAGACGACTTGGCCAGGAACCACTTGATGATTTAAACCATTGGCTGTGGTTGGTTCGACACCTTCGGAATATTGCATTACCAGATGCAAGTCGCTGGCGGCTCGCGAGCCACGGTTCTTGATGCGGATCGTGTAGTCCAACTTTTGTCCGGTGGGGAGTGGTCCTTGAGGATCATCAACTGCCAGAATCAAGTCGGCGACGGTTTCAACAACGGTAACACAGCGATCAACCGCAGCGATGTCACTCGAACCGCGTGCTCCGAGGTCGAGCCGAACTTCGCCTTCCGTGTTCAATTTGCAAGTCACGCGATAAGTGCGTTTGACGCCTACATCAAGGGTACCGATGTGCCATCGCATGGCGTTGTCAATCATTTCGGCTCCGTCGATGCCGTCGATGTACTGCACGCCTGGAGGCAGAGCCAACGCTGCCGAAACATCTCGTGCAATCGCGTCACCATTGTTGGTGATGGAAATTTCATACTGTCCGACCGAGCCTGCGTACTTCAGGTTTGGACCAGCAATGCTTAAGGCCAAGCCTGGACGGCGAACGACGATGGACTGATTGGCCTTGGTTTGCAAATCGCCCAATCCCATTGCGATGGTGGTCAAATCGAGTTGACCGGCAGCGCGGGCGAGTAGTTCGACTTGGAACGAACGCTCTTGTCCAGGAGGAATTTCGCCGATGTTGGCACGTTCGCCACCCAGAGCCTCTGGGAGCATGACCGTGACGTTTTCAGCAGTTCCAGTACCTGGGTTGCGGACGGAGACTTGATACATGGCAGTTTCGCCGTAGAGAACTTCAGCCGGTCCGCCTATCGTCATTTCCAGACGAGGCTCGGTGACCAACACGCGAGCCGAAGCGGTTCGCGGTTGCATGGACCATTCGACTTGGACGTCGAAGTTTTCAGCTCGCGAAGGCGTGGCGTCGAGTACCATTGTTTGCGAAGTCCCACCGACGAGGCGATCGATTTTCCATTGGACTCTTGCAGCACGTTGTTCTGTGCCGATTTCCCGGCGGCCAATTGACGTGTTGACGTTTTCAATTTTAACCCATTGCGGAATGTTGACGTTGACGAGCAAGTTGTCAGCATCGCGACTGGAAGTATTGCGGATCACGACTTGATATTGAGCTCGTTTGTGGATGCCTACACTTTGAGGGCCAAACGACTCAATTTCAATCGCAGGACTCTCCATGTTCAGCATTCGCGAATCGCGATTGGGGTTTGAACGGCCCATACCGGCTTCGAAACTTATTAGTTTAGCCGCATCGGGAATTTGAACTTGAGTTTCGATTTTTTGCTCGCCTGCTGCCATCGACGTGGGGGGAGTGGACTCCATGACTCCAGAACCTGGAAGGACGTCTGACTCCTGTGGACGAATTGCCGGACGGTTCGCTGCGGCGTGGCGGCTAGAGCCTTGATCGGCTTGACCGCCGCTCATGATTTCTTGCGATTGAATTTTCGGCGGCTGTTGCATTCCGTTGGGAAGCTTTTGGCCGGATTGAGACGATCGGCTAATGGCATTGGGGTCTGAATTATCCAGCATATTGCGTTTGGCAATTTCAACTGCCTGAGGCGGCGGAAGGAGTTGTTTCGAGCCTCCCATCGCGCTTGGCGGTTGCGTCGTTTCGGCATCTTGCATGAAGGAGACGGGCTTTACTCCGAAATCCTTGATGGGAGCGTTGGTTTCCTCGTCACTAAAGCGAAACTCGACGCCTCCTTGACCGCTTGTTTGTCGAGGCGGACTTGGAATGTGTACATTGGGGGGGACGGGGTTGGCCTTTCGGGCTGGCGCTGTCGTTTGGCCAGATAAACCGTTTGTCCAAACCAGGGAGGCAATGAGCCCCAAGGTAACGAAAAGGGATTGTTTATTAGCTAGCATTTTTGCTCCTCATAAATTGAGACAACTTCTTCCCCGTCGGTATCGACTTTGAGGGTTAGGCAGGTTTAGCCGAACTTGAGGAATATTCGGATTTTATTAGCAAGAATCCTGGAACAATTCAAACCATCCTCCTTCCGCCATTTTTTTGCATTTGCTGGCTGTGAAATGCATGCAGTGCAAGCGGCGGTGATCAGGGCCTTTTACTGGTTTGCGTCTTGGTATTTTTAGAATTTGGTCTGGTCTTAGAAAAATCCGTTTGCTACTTTCCCGCCACTTCAAGTTTAAATGTATCCAGAATTTTGATTGTTCTTGGTGGCAAGAAAGAGCATGATGACAACTCAACAGACAAGAATCGTGTTGGCGACATTGGTGGCGATTTTGGCTTTTACTTCGATCGATGCCGCTGTAACTCAGGCACAGGGAATTAAATTGCCTTTCGGCAAACGAGGAGCCGCCGGAACAGGCAACCGCTCCGATGTCGGCAATGAGCTTACCGAAACGTCAGGGCCCTGGTTGATCATGTGCTCGTCATTTTTGGGGGATAACGCCGAAGACGAGGCCCGTCAATTATGTGAGGCGCTTCATCGCGAATTAAAACTGCCAACTTACTACTACCGAAAAAACTTTGATTTTTCGAATTCCTATGAGGGTTTGTATTACAGCTCAAATCCAGAAAATACCGAACGCGATGCAAACGGAAACTTGATTGCCAAACCCAAGAAGACCTATACGGCACGTAAAGAGACGTTTAACGAAATCGCCGTTTTGGTTGGTGATTTCCCAACCTACGATGACGCTAAATGTCAAAAGACGCTGGAAACCATCAAGCACATGCAATTGGATACGATAGATCCTTACTCAATGTCGCGTCCGCTTCAGGGATACCGCCGATTATCGCAAATTGTTTCTGAGAACGACAACAAAAAGAAAAAAGGCCCTTTGGGTTCTGCGTTTGTAATCGCCAATCCGCTGGCACCCGACGAAGTGATTAATCCCAATGTCGTCGACAACACGATCCTAAATTTAAACAAAGGAATTCCGTATAGTTTGATGGACTGCCCCGGTCAATACAGTGTTCGGGTCGCCTCGTTCAAAGGTTCCTCGACATTTAATTTGTCAGAAATCGAGGAAAGCGAGAAGAAGATGAATATGCTTCAACGTTTGGGGAAACCAATCAATGAGAGTAAGCTCGCCAAGGCAGGCGAGAATGCTCATTTACTTTGTACCGAGTTGCGAAAATTGGGGATTGAAGCTTACGAGTTCCATGACCGTATGGAAAGTTATGTTTGTGTGGGTTCGTTTGATTGGGTTGCCCGCGACGACGCTTTTGGCAACAAGGATTTCAACCCCGAAGTCGAGAAAACGATCTTGCTGTTCAAAGGTTCATTGGAACAGCTTCCAAATCAAACCTCCCAAGCTTTCGTCTCGAAAACGTTGCCGAGTCTCGCCAAGCAAGGGATCGGTTTCGATGTCCAACCGGTCCCAGTTCTCGTCCCTCGGGCGAATCCCAGCGACAGTCAACGCTCGGCGAAATTGCCTTGGAATACCCGCAATCGGTAGTTCAAAATAACGAAGCTTTCAGCAGATTTTGCTGCGCCTTTTGGTGGGCGAAATGGTTTGAGTTCCTTCCTTTTGTCGTCAACCCTTATTAGAATTGAGGCTTTCTGAATCGTAAGTCATCAACGGGAACGGCTGTGAAGGTATTGCTCGATCAACAACAATTGGAAGCGGGTGTTGAACGCATGGCTCGAGATATCGAGTCACTCTACGGGGGAAAACCCTTGACCATCATCGGAATCATGACGGGTAGCGTCGTCTTGTTGGCCGACCTGATACGCAAACTAGAAATGCCGTTGCGAGTTGGAGTGATTCAAACCTCTAGCTATCGCGGGACATCGCGTGGCTCATTGACGATCAATTCCGAATTGATGTTGGACATCACGGATCGCGACGTTTTATTGATTGACGACATCTTTGATACGGGCCACACACTTAAAGAAGTCATTCAACTGATGAATTCACTTGGACCGTCAAGTTTAAGATCGGCCGTTCTCCTCAAGAAGAGTGGTCGGCAAGAGGTTCAATTGATTCCTGATTTCGTGGCATTTGACATACCAGATGAATTCGTCGTCGGTTATGGACTGGACTTCAACGACGAGTATCGTAACCTGCCCTATCTCGCATGCTTGGAGCCTTCAGACTTAGTGACTTCTCCGACGACCGTATGACTCCTGGACGACTAACGATCGTAACTCGAAATTTCTGGCCGATGATCGAGCCAGCCGGGGTTCGATTGGCGGGATTGGCCGGGGCGTTACGTCGAACAGGCGTGCAAGTTCAAATCTTGACGAGCCAATGGGATCGCGAGTGGTCTCGCCAGTTCACCTTTCGAGAAGTTCCTGTGACTCGTGTACCACGTCCTGCCCAAGGGTCATGGCGTATTTCTAGTTATCGCCGTCTGCTTGAGCGGGAAATCCTAAAATCTGCTCCCAACTGGGAAGCGATCGTCGTATCCGGAGGTCGAGACGAAATTGAAGCAGCTCTGTCTGCCAGGTCTAAAGGAGGGCCTCTACAAGTTCTGATTCGTGCCGACGAATTATTGCAACAAGAAGTTTCTAAGAGTAAAGCAGCAGCTACTAAAATTTCTCGCTTGTTGTCCCAAGCCGATTTGTTGATCTTTTCACAATCGCATTTGAAGACGTACTTTGATGCCTATTATTCGGGGCCTAGTGCCGTGATTGTCGATGGCCTCGAAATCGATGCAACAGCCCCCCCAAGTCGGCCTGTGAAATTGGCCTTGCGAGAGGCGATTGGTGACTTGCACCCTTTGTTGTCGGTTCATGCTGGCAATTCGCTGGGAGTGACGATAGGTAGTTTTACAGAACCTTTTGCCGTCGAAACGATGTTGGGCGCGTGGCAACGCTTGGCACAACGCCCCAACGTCCCTCGCTTGTGGATGGTTGGGGACGGAGAAGGCGTCTTGAAAGTCTGGCAACAGATCAATCACGTCGGTCTTTCGGGAGCGATTTCATTGCCGGGCAATTTTGATCATCTCGAAGACCCCTTGTGCGCTGCCGATTTTTATCTGCACCCTTGGCGGCAAAATGTTGGTACTTGGGGGATTGCTGAGGCGATGCTGTGTGGAGTGCCGGTGGTCTTTGCTCGCGAAGCAGAGCCGGTGGAGGGACTCGTTGATGGAGAGACCGGACTCGCCTACACTTCAGACTCCGCACGTGATCTTGCAGAAAAAATTAGCCTTATTCTCGAAGACGCCCCCTTTCGTACAAGACTGGTAAAATCGGCTCAAGACTTTGCCAGACAGAAATACTCGATGGAGCAATCAGTTGAAAATTGGCTTAAGCAATTGCACGAGGTTGGCGCGTTGCCTGGAGTTTCGCCTTGAAAAAGAATGACAAGCACCTGATCTTCCTCCCCGATTTCGATCCTTGGGGGCCATGGCGGCAACTCGAACGGCAGTTGCAAACCCGCGCCGAAATCGAGGGCCCTGTACGAGTCGTCAGCTTGGCGCGGCAAGATCAGTTGCCTAACTCGAAACAACAAGAACGACTTGAGAGAGTTGAATTTGAGCACCTACCCTTGAATTCGATTTCAATTGGCAACTATCGAAAGTTGAGACAACAAATTCTCGACTGGGCCCCTGATTTTGTTTGGAATTGGGGCGGAGCACCGCTGGTAAGAGGAGCCTGCCGGGAGCTTGACGTCGAATTCATTGAGGTTCAATATGGTCCGAAGTCTATTGCAGAAGCGAGCGGTTGGAGCATTCCAGGACGGCAACCAGACCGTGTTCTTACTCCGGTCTTAAACCAAGGCGATTCTGGCGGACGTCGCTTCGGCGAGCGCGGGAATGAAAAATTCTTGCGACTTGCCCCGGCAGCGTTATCAGGGCAAGTACAACGGACGACGGCCAGGGAGAACCTTCGAGCGACCATTGGTGCCCCTCACGATGCGGTGGTGATCACGACTATTTCTCCACTTCGCCCTGAATCGGGACTCAAGGCGGTTTGTTGGGGCTTCGATCTGTTGAACTGTATTCGTGACGATGTGTATTTGCTGATTGTAGGAAGTGGTTCGCAGCGTTGGCAGCTAGAGCGTTTTTGCCGAACGCTTGATTGCCGAAAGAAAATCCGCATCATGGATCGACTTGGGGACGAAGCAGTGATGGGAGCCGATGTCTATTGGAACTCCAGTACTGAGAATTTTGCCGAAGGGGCACTTGCAGCCATGACTTGGGAGGTTCCTGTAGTCACGGTGATCACAGAAGAAACGGCTCCCTTGTTTCGGCATCAGCAAACGGTTTTAGGTGTCGAACCCGGCAGTCGCGACCAATTCGCTCGTTGGTCGAAGTATTTGTTGGAACGCCCTCTTGAACGGGGAATTTTGATTCAGCAAGCACTGGAATTGGTCGAGCTTGACTATCAAGCGAAAATGGAATCTGATCTCTTTCGATCCAGCCATTCCGCAGTATCTTTTGGCGATAGGTGATCCGCCCCTATGACCCGCCCTAGAATCACTCGTTCGATTGAAGAGGTAACAGCTGCTTTACGTGGCGGACAGGTCGTGGCGATTCCCACGGAAACGGTTTACGGATTGGCTGCTGATGCAACAAATGAATGCGCACTTGAACTGATCTATGAGGTCAAAGGTCGACCGAAGCGCAACCCGTTGATCGTTCATTTCGCATCCAAGGAACTAGCGTGGGAAGCCGGAAGTGAAATTCCGGATACCGCTCGACGGTTGGCAAATAGATTTTGGCCGGGTCCGTTGACTTTGATCATTCGCAAGCAAGCAGCGGTGTCGCCAATCATCACTGCGGGACAGGAAACGGTCGCAGTACGAGTTCCAAGTCATCCCGTTGCGTTGGAGTTGTTAAAGTTTTTTCCGAGAGGATTGGCTGCACCCTCGGCCAATCGCTACACAAAAGTCAGTCCGACGACCGCCGAACACGTTGTCAAGGATCTGGAGGGACGACTGAACCTTGTGCTCGACGGCGGGGCGTGTGCAATTGGAATTGAATCGACCATCGTTGACTGCACTCAGGCTCAACCGGTCCTGTTGCGCCCCGGCTATGTAACGGTAGAAGAACTAGAGCAGACTTTGGGAATTCCCGTCATGTTTCGAAATGTCGGTGGGACCCTGAGTCCCGGACAACATGCGGTTCACTATGCCCCTGATGCAAAAGTCCACCTGTCAGAACCTGACAAGATCGACCACCTGATCGCGGGTTTACGGGACCGGGGCGAAGCCCCCTTGGTGATCTCCGCTCAGACCCCGCATTTGGGAACCAGTGTTACTTGGTGGCAAATTCCGGACGACCCCGCCGAATTCGCCCGAAGGATTTACGGGTATTTGCGTGAAGCGGATGCAGTTGGATTTAAAACGGTGGTAATCGCCACTCCGAACCAAGATGGGATTGGGCGAGCGATTCTAGACAGGTTGGAAAAAGCCGCACAATCTCCAGGGACAACCTAACCCCCTCGGTACATTTCTCCAGGTATTACAGGTAAAACTACGCCCCTGAAAACAATTTTTTGTTGTTTTTTTGCCTGTTTTTGCTATCCTTTAGGGTAGATTATCATCTCAAGTTGGGAGCGGTTGTTTGGGACGTCGTTAAAAGCGGAGCGTCCGTCAACAATTTAGCCCAGCGCCTCTCGTCTTTTCACTTCCGCCTCGCGTCTGCAAACCGTCGTTTTTTGGTCGCTCGCAGGTTCGCGTTCTGGGTGCTGTGAAAAGTTCGAAGTTGTTTATCGAGGAAAAGGGAACTGTAATGAAAGTCGCAATGTCAACTCTTCGCTTAATCGCGTTCGGATTTCTGACCGCCGCCGTTACGGTGTTTTGGTCTGGGTCGCTAGCCGCCCAAGATGCGGCTCAAAATTATGACGTGATGCCATACGCCGACAAGTACATGATCCCAGAGGAAGAAGAAGAGGAGATCGATCCTTTTGACATCAATGAAAGGAAGAAGCCTAAGAGTAGTGCCTCCCGGCAAATTGAGCAATTACGCGCGAGTGACCAGACTAAAGCAGTTGAAGGACTTCGGGCAGGTCGAACCGCTGAAGCGGATGCCCTCGCCAAAGAATTTCTGATTCCGCAAATGACCCAATTCAATAATTTGTCAAGCTTAGGAACACTACGAAAGAATTTCTTTTCTAAATTTTTGAACGCATCCTCTGGGCCGACACGAAAGACATTAATTGAACAAACGTGTTTGCCGACATTCAAGACGATCGTAGAAGGAAATTTTCATCCCTCGGCTCGCTTGAACGCCGTCCTCATCATCGGCAACCTCAATGATGTGGATGCTGACTCGTCGGAAAAAGCCGCGCCCATTCCAAACTCCCAAGCGGTAAAGTATCTCCTTGGTTTAGTTGAAAGCGTCGATACGCCCGAGTTTGTTCGAGTAGGCGCCATGACCGGTTTGCATCGTATCGCCAACATTGAATACGCTCAAAAGCGAGCTGATCCGGGAGATGTCTCGCGGATTTATCAGGTTTCGCTGGCAACGGCGCAAGGCAAAGCTCCAGGTCAAGAATCATGGAGCCAAGAAGTCTCGTATTGGTTAAAACGCCGCTCGGCTCAGATGCTGGGCTTCTTGAAAAACAAAGGTCCTGGTAACGAAGCGGTCACGACTCTCTTGGAGATTTTGGCCGACGACAATGCACAAGCCGCATTACGAATGGACGCAATGACCGCCCTGCGTGAAATGGGGGTCGAAGGCGATAAAGTAAAATCGGTGATCGATACCGTGATCACCATGGCCGCTTTGACACTCGAGGCGGAAGCCAAGGAGATTCGACGTTTGGTCGAAGAATACGTCAGTATCGGATTGCTGCTTGATGACAAATACCTAATCGATGCCGCAGCTTTCGCCAAAGGCATTGGTGATAAGGACGGGCCAGGTATGGCAGGCGGGATGGATGGAGGTGATATTGGAAGCACCAAGAAAAAGGCTGGCTCCAACCGTAAGGAAGGATTCGATATCCCCAATCATGCAATCAACACTATTCGACGCAAACTGAAGTCTTCGCTCTATCACCTACACAAAACTCTATCTAACGAAACGTTAACGAATGGGCTTTCACCAGAAGATTCCAACCGTATTCGCCGTGCACGCAAAATCATCGAGGCTGCCCTGCGAGATACCGATATTGGTTTGATCGACCTTTCTAAGCCCGACGCAGAAGGCCCTTACGACGACCTTCTCAAGGAAAACGTGGTGTCAGAAGTTATGTACGAAAGACTGATGAAACTCAGTCAAGAGTTGAAGAATCTCAAGTAAGACGTTTCGTCGAACTGAATGAGCAGAGGGTGTCAGTTTTCTGAACAACCCCTGCTCGTTGGTTCACCTTTGGATTTCTCCAGCGACCGGATATGTATTCTCGATCTTTCCCGCCCACAAGAACATCTTACGTTTTTCTCTCATTCGCCAGTTGATTCCCCCGAGTGACTACTTTTCATTCGCTCAAATTCAAGCAGAATATAGATGCTTAAAATAACGCTCGTTTTGAATTGAGGCGATTTTCGCCCTTTCATCGAATTGCCTTTTTTGAATGCGACCTCCGTTTGATAATCACTTCCCAAGTTTTTGAGAACGCAAGATGGCGACCATCGTTTGCCCCTACTGCCAACATCGCATGCATACTCGTATGCTCAAACCAGGGACTTTTAAACCCAAATGCACGCGATGTCAAACGATCTTTGGAGTCAAAGTTCCCGACGAAATTGCAGACGACGCCGTTCTTGAGGGGTTGGCATTAAAGCAGTTTTCCCCGGCACCGAGGTCATCCAACACACATCTTCCAGACGACGGAGCAACTCGAATCGAGGCGCCGCCACAACCGCCACGTGCAGAAATAACTGATGAAACGCGAAACGATATCGCAGCATCATCACAGACTCGACATGAGCCTTCAGAACCGGCGCGCCAGGCAGCAGTCGCCAACCCGCAAAAAAAGCCGACTGCTTCGACAACGCATACAAACCAACAGGCCATGCCCGCTCAACTTGGCGGTTATCGGATCATCTCTGAGTTGGGACGTGGGGGATTGGGAGTCGTCTACCTTGCCAACCAAATGGCTCTCCAACGCAAGGTAGCGCTCAAGGTCATCCGTTCGGGACTTGATCAAAATGCCGGAGCCATCGCTCGGTTCGTGCGCGAGGCTTACGCGGCAGCACAACTTGTTCACCACAATGTCGTACAAATTTACGATCTGGGACATGATGCTGAAGTCAACTTTTTTAGTATGGAATTGGTCGACGGAAAAAACCTCGCCGAAGTGATTCAAGAAAATGGAAAACTTACGCCGCAAGTCGCCGCTGGCTACATTCTCCAAGCCGCTCGAGGGCTAGAATTTGCTCACAATGCTGGGATGGTTCATCGAGACATTAAACCTGCAAACCTCATGATCAACCGGTCAGGAATTATCAAGGTCGCAGATTTGGGTCTCGTCAAATGGGATCAGTACGAAGAATCTGAAACGCCTCAAGCCAAGCCAACGGCAAAGGCCGAGAACGCTGATCTGACGGTAGCCGGGACGACTTTAGGGACCATCAACTACATGTCTCCCGAACAGGCTTCCGACTCAACAGCCGTCGATCATCGGGCCGACATCTACTCGCTGGGCTGCACATTTTACGCACTCTTAGCAGGCACGCCGCCTTTTAGAGGAAAATCAGTTGCTGAGGTTATCTCGAAACACATGGTGGACCCTCCGCCTCGGATCGAATTCAAATCAGAAAATTTGCCAGGCGATGTCAATGCCATCATTGGCAAGATGATGGCCAAGAATCCGGAGTCGCGTTATCAAAACCTAGGCGAGTTAATTATCGATCTTGAGCGGTTTTTGGGCTTGGAAAGTGGCCAAGGCTACCAACCTTCGCAGGACGCTGTTGCGACACTCGAAGAGTCGGTTCGGGAATTCAATGCCGCACCCAGTTTGGCGTTGAGGAAATGGGGACCCTTGGCCTTTGCGGGAGCTATCGCGCTGTTGGCAATCGTCGCTTTATTGATTAGCCCGGTTTGGATTCTGCCCCTCGTGGGATTCGCTGGAGCCACGTTTGTGAGCGGAATCGTGATCCCCAGTTGGAAAAATCGTGAGCATTGGTTCGGGCTCTGGCGCGAGTTGTTATGGGCACGGCGTTGGGAGTCACTCAGCAAGGGCCTAATCGTGGTCTTGCTCCTCTTGGCCGTGGCCGCCCTTTTCGGAGTCGGCTTAATCACTTTATTGACAACCGTTCTAGGGGTCGCATTAGGCTTTGCTTGGGACGCGGTCGTGCAGCGGGGCATCGCGACTCAACGAGCCGAAGCCCTCGAACGCGGAGAGAAACTATTGCAACAAACCCGCCTGTCGGGAGTCAGCGAAAACGCGCTACAATTATTCGTCGCGAAGTACGCAGGCAATCAGTGGGAGGAGTATTTCGAAGCCCTGTTCGGATACCAAGCCAAGCGGCGGGCTCGTGAAGAACTGTCGCGAGTTGGCGCTGGATCAAGAAAACAAATCTGGCGTCCCTGGGTTGATCGCCTCGTCGATTATCTCGAAAAACGAGTCGCCGCGGAACGCCAACGTCGCGATCAAAAACACCTCGTCCGTGTCGAACGCGCGGCCCTTGTTCATCAGGGAGTCAAGGCGGAAGAGGCCGAGGCCCAAGCCAGCCTGCTTGCTGCGGCTTTGGTCGAGGATGCCGCCAAGTCTAAACCTAGTCCGTTAGCAACCGCCTCACAAGGCACTCGCCCCGTCGATGCCGCAGAGGCCGCAAGACTCAAACGCGAAAAATTTCAACGCATGATGGCCGAGGCTCGCAGCGGAAAATCCAAACGACGGGCCAGCCTCTGGGAAACGCTTGACCCTATCTGCGGCCCACTACTGAGCGCTCCCATGCGATTGGGGTTGGGTTTGCTGCTGCTCGTTGCTTTCGGATTTTGGGTCAAGGAAAACCTGGACATTAGCCAGTTTTCAAACGTCACCTCCGAAGAGGCAAAAGAGGCGGCTGGGGCTCTGTTGGCCGACGGCAATGAAGCCGCCGCTCAATTAGCGAACCGTTTCGGCATCACGCAACTTTTGGGTAATCCCAAACCACTATCTTGGCCCATTGTGGGAACGAGTCTCAGCGGATTCGGACCGTTGACCGCTGGACTGTTGTTGATCTTTACGGGTCTCTTGGGAGGCTGGCGTTTGTCTCTGTTTGCCCTTCCCGCAGCTATTACCATTCTGTTCGCGAGTTCGCTGGGAGTTCCTGATTTATCCTGGCTCGGTGGTTCAACCGGTCTCGCCAGCTTGATCGGCGTTGGGCTCGTCTTTGTCGGAATGCTTTTCCGAGAGACATGATCTGCGGGAAACGCTTACACCAATACTCAAACTTGATTAAGAGGGTTGAGAATTGGGAAGCTGATTCGACGCCTGTTGTCCAGGCGGCTGATAGGGATTGAGAGACTCACCGTTCACAGCTTACCTCCAATACGACAAGTCTGTTCAAGCTTTTGCTTTTGCTGCTGAGGGGTTCTGTTCGATCTTATTAGCCAATGCCAAACCAACCGCCCAGACCACGAGAGGACACCAAGCAAACAACGCGTCGCCGATCAAACTTAGTCTAAAAAACGGTAGCGCATTGACGAAGCAATGCCACAAGCCCGTTGCTGTTTTGGGATACCACGGCGTGAAGCCCCACACGGCCAAATTCGTCAAAAAGAAAAATTGAAGGCTGGCCAGCAACACAGCGAGCGTTGCCACACCGAAACGGACGGCAAACCTTTGTTCATTCCAACACCCCAAACACCAGCGACCGAGCATCACATTCAGCATCAAACTTCCGTAGATCGCCACGACAAGCAGAGGTTCGGCGAACCCGAAAAAGAGGTCCGACGCCAACATCCCTACAAGCGGCACGCCCATCGCCCAGCGCCAATCTCGAAACCCTAGGCCCGCAAAAAGACAAATCGCCGCCACCGGTTTGACGTTGGGAAAATCCTGCAGCCAAAAACGACTGCAAAACAGGATCGTGGCGGCCGCAATCACAGCGGCAAGTAGGTGCCAATTTGAAATTCGAGGTTGGCTGTTCATTATAACTTTCGTGATGCTAAAAAATCCGCTGCAATTCCGAGCGGTAACTGAACGATGTTTCTCGACAGTATACTTAATCGACCGGCCCTTGTCTTGACCCAAAATGATCGTTGTTGGAGTCCAAGATTCAGCTTTTTTACCGGTGGAGTCCAAGCCTCAGTTTGCCTCTGCCAGCCTAAAGGCAGTACTCCAACCCTCCCCCCGCCTAGTCTTCGGGCGAGTATTTCCCCAGGGTCCATTCAACCACATTTCCATCGGCAACCGGACAAATGCCAGAACTGACCTTGCCCAGTTCTCCGTTGACGCGATAGGTCCAGTTGTCTCCACGAGGCCCTTCGTTCGCAACCCCGCGAATTGATCTAACAAATAGCCTTTCACCTTGCCCCGAATGTTCGACTTCGCCTGGAAAACCCTTCGCCAGAATCCCAAACACCGAGGTGTCATCCGGCACTTCAATGTCTTCGGCAGAATTCTCCGAGCGCCCGTTGAAATTAACGGACAACCTCACGGTGATTCGCGTTGCCGGTTGAGCTTCGTCAGCCGTTTCGACAACCGTCTCCGTCCCAGCGCATCCCGCTATCACCAAAGTGAACACCGCTACAAGCCAAATCCCCATTCGATTGCGATTGGTCAAAATTCTTTTGGTGCGTATCCGACCAGGACAAAAAAAACGTTCCATTCGACAATGCTTTCTAAACAAAAATCAAACTGCCTATAAATCCAAGCGTCTCCGAGAATCGATTCTAAGTTGATTCAAGCAACCTTCCGCTACAACTCGAACCACATCCGGCTGTGCATCCAAAGCAATGGTTCGAGACCCAAATCCGGTGTTCAGTCAACTGATCAGCAGTTACCTCGGTGATGTGCAGACGACCCGTTCCAATCTTAATGGGTAAATCCAACATTTGGTTGAAGTCGCAATCGTACAGATACCCTTGCCAATCAACGGATACCAGCGACCGGCACATTAACCCGTCAAGGGTCTGCGGATTAAAATGCTGAACCAGTTTGTCCATATAGACTTCGTATTGTTTCCGCTGCAACAGATCGTCCAAAAACCTGCTGATCGGCATGTTGGTGATGGTGTACAAGCGGTTGAAGCGAATTCCGTAGCGTGCCATCAGCTCTCGGCGATAGTCGGCTTCTAGCGAACTTTGATTCGGTGGCAAACCTAAACCGGTTGGATTGTAAACCAAACTCAACTCCAGCCCCGATTCTGGTTCACCGTAGCCGAGCGAATTCAGTCGGCGAATCGCTTGAATCGAACGGACAAAAACCCCATCGCCGCGTTGAGCATCACAGTTTTGTTCGAGGTAGCAGGGGAGCGAGGCGATAATGTTGACGCGGTTTTGGGTCAGAAATTCTGGCAAGTCCGTAAAACCCGGCGCGAGCAAAATCGTCAAATTGCAGCGGTCAATCACTTGAACCCCTAACCCCACGGCTTCCTCGACCAATATCCGGAAATTCGGATTCATCTCCGGGGCTCCGCCTGTAATATCGAGCGTCTCGATTTTCGCATTCGACATGAACGCAATGACCTGCCGGGCTGTTTCCTCGTTCATTATCTCTCGCCGATCAGGACCTGCATCGACGTGACAGTGGGTACAAGTTTGATTGCACACACGACCGACGTTGATTTGCAACGTCTTGAGTCCCTTTCGCAAGAGCGGCCACTGTTGCTGCTCGGTCAGTTTTTCGATAAACGACACCCCGCCAATCCGCCCGTGATCTTCGAGAATTCGTAATTGTTCTGCCGGTGAAGCCAGGGGATTTCCAGAGCGTTGCAGGGTTTTGAGGATCATGTTGGAGTGGTAGCTAATTCGTAATTGGAGTTCCAGTCCAGTTTATTATCGACTCCCGAGTG
This sequence comes from Pirellulaceae bacterium, assembly GCA_019636375.1. Taxonomy (GTDB): domain Bacteria; phylum Planctomycetota; class Planctomycetia; order Pirellulales; family Pirellulaceae; genus BJ22. The sequence goes on from JAHBXS010000003.1 coordinate 500,615, forward strand.
CGGTTTGCTAGAGGTGCTGACGACAAAGCGTGCCTGAAGTCGTATCATTGTGGGAGTCCGAAGCGCAAATTTTTCGTAAGAGCAATTCTTTGATGAGTCAGTTCGATCAACTTGAGCCATTTGACGAGCACAACCGCCGTTTGCTTTCCCAGGTTCATCCAGAAGACTGGAAAAATCCAACTCCAAAAAATCAGTATCATCTCGTTGTGATCGGAGCAGGGACGGCAGGTTTGGTCACCGCCGCTGGAGCTGCTGGGTTGGGGGCCAAAGTCGCCTTGATCGAACGCGATTTGATGGGGGGTGACTGTTTGAACTTCGGCTGCGTCCCCTCGAAGGCCCTGATCGCCTCCGCAAGACAAGTCGCCACGATTCGCACAGCCAGCGAATTCGGAATCCAAGTCGCCGAGCCCACCGTCGATTTCTCCCAAGTCATGCAACGCATGAGACGCCTCCGCGCGGCGATCAGCCCCCACGATTCTGCAGCACGCTTTCGCGATTTAGGAATCGATATATTTTTCGGGCAGGGAAAGTTTACGTCTGATTCGACGATCGAGGTTGCCGGCTCTACCTTGAACTTCAAAAAGGCGGTCATTGCGACAGGAGCCCGCGCGGCAAGCCTCCCAATTCCCGGCTTGAGCGAGGCGGGTTATTTGACGAACGAATCCGTTTTTTCGTTGACGGAGCTTCCTAAAAAAATTGCCGTGATCGGCGGCGGCCCGATTGGTTGCGAGATGGCCCAATGCTTCGCACGTTTCGGCTCGCAAGTCACTCTGCTGGAAACGGCTTCATCGATCCTCCCGCGCGAGGAGCCAACTGCCGCTAGAATTGTGCAAGAATCATTGCAACGTGACGGCGTCCGCTTACTCTTGAACACCGCAGTCTCGCAAGTGACCTCTCAAGGCCCCGATAAAATTCTTCACCTCACTTCAGCCGGGCAAACGGAACAAATCTTTGTCGATCAAATTTTGTTGTGCGCCGGGAGAACCCCGAATGTAGAAGATCTGGGTTTAGATCGGGCCGCTGTAAAAGCTGATTCCAAACGAGGAATTGTTGTTGATGATTTTATGCGGACTACTAACCGACGAATTTTTGCGGCCGGTGATGTCTGTTCGCGATTTCAATTCACTCATGCCGCCGACTTTTTAGCGCGCATCGTCATTCAAAATGCATTGTTCTGGGGTCGGGCCCGCGCGAGTAAACTGATCATCCCCTGGTGTACTTACACCTCTCCGGAAATCGCCCACGTCGGCCTATACCCTGCCGAAGCCGAGCGAACCGGACGCCCCATTCGCACATTTGTGCAAGAATTTTCCCGTCTTGATCGAGCGATTTTGGATGGTGAAACCGAGGGCTTGATTCAAATTCATTGTTCGCCGAAATCTGACCGCATCTTGGGAGCCACGATCGTTGGCCCTCATGCCGGGGACCTGATCAGTTCCGTTGTCATGGCGATGAAGCACAACATTGGCCTGCGTAAAATCGCATCCGTCATCCACCCGTACCCCACCTACGCCGAAGCCCTCCGCAAGGTTGGCGATCAATACAATCGCACGAGATTAACCCCCCTAACCAAATGGGTTCTGTCATGGTTTGTCTCTTAAAACGCCAGCACTTGTGTGGCCTTTAAGGCTTATCGAACTTTGTATCTCATCGCTCACATTTCGACAGTCGACAACCAAAGACCTTTGACTTCTGATTTTAGTTGAATCGTCTTTTGTCCGTGTTGCGCGTTGCAATTTGGAGCCTTCTAAAATTCACAACGGCCCAACCGCCACGTGAAAATAGGCAAACTGAAACGGTTTGATGGATTTTTTCAAAAAATCTGGTAATTCCATCCGAAGAACTCTGAAAGCCTTCTGCATTCAACGATTTGACTCAGCTTTAATTTCAATACGTGACGGCGAATTGCTTGTTTTTGGAATTCTTGCAAGAAAAAATGTCGGATTCTGGCAAGCACGTTTGATGAGACTGACTCAAGCAGTGATCGCTGCATTTAAACGAAGGTTAACGTCGGCCCGGTAGACGCATATTCTGAACCCGCCATTTTTCAGTTGTCAACGCAGGAACACCAACTAATGTCACGCTTCCTCGAATACTCTGTTGGCGTCGTGTTGCTAATATTGTTAACCTTCACCAACGTCGGTAACGCGCAAACGGTCTTGAGACAAGACGGGAGTCTTCCGCGCAACCGATCATTCGATTCAAATAGTGGCCGCATCTCAAGTCTTCCTTCAAATTTCAGGCGTCAAGACGAGGGAGTCACAGAGCGATTTGAGGACATTTCTAGTAGGGATGCCGAAACTGAAAATGAGGCAGAAAATGAATCCGAGAAATTCGAGACCGATCGCGATTCGTTTACCCCGTCCCCCAAAATTGCAGAACTTAATCGGGTCATTCTTGAATCGAGTTATACCTTCATTGACAATCGCCATGCAAAAGAAACTCATAGTTATCCAGAACTCTTATTGAGATACGGGGCTTCGGAAAGAATCGAATTGCGTTTGGGTTGGAATTTTGAGGTTGGTGGAGGCAACTCGGTCTTGTCGGGGAATGTTGCCGAAGCACATGGACATCATGCGGAATTGGAAAAAGAAGCCAACATGTTGTACGGGTTCAAAGCGTTATTGACTGAGCAACAAGGCTTGACTCCCACCAGTTCATTCATCCTTCAAGGATATACGCCAACTCAAGGAGAATCGAGCCTCACACGCCTTTCAGCCACCGCAGTCGCCGGTTGGGAACTTCCCTCGGAAATAAATTTTGACATCGCGACTCGATTTCAAACCAGCGAATTCGAGACTGATCGTTTCGAAATTTGGTCACCCTCGGCCGTCGTCAAGTTTCCGTTGTTCAGGAATGCAGAAGCACATCTGGAGTATTTTGGGGCCTTCTCGGAAAATCGCGAGACCGCCACCGTCCAGCACTTTTTCAGTCCAGGAGTTCATCATATGGTACATCGAGACCTGGAGGTGGGCTGGCGGGCAGGTTGGGGACTCAATGATCAATCCCCGAATTTCTTTTTCAATTTTGGAATCGGCAGACGATTCTAAAAACTCTCTCATACGCCGCGCAACCCTTCTCGCGTTTTGTCAATGCTTAGTTTTAGGGTAGCGGAACTCGTCAAGAGTTTCGAATCACGCCTAAATCACCGAAAGTCTTGACGACTTCCGCTACAGAAATAACCCAAATTTTTAGGTTTGACAAAGCACTAAGAATCTCCCGCCTCATTGGCAACCGTTCATCAACCGATCAGTTGGAACACGACAATTCACTTTTCAACAGTTGATTTTTGAATTATCTTGAACTATCAACAAAGTTGTCGCCAAAAATTGATGCCCTTTGAAATTGTCGCGACGATGAGGCAGAGATTTCAAAATTAATTTGCAATAATAGCAAATGACGTAATCCTTGAACTCACGGGATGAAAAGTTGCCAACGGCCCAAAAATCAAAGCTCAACGTATCGCGTCTCGCCAAGACTGTCGGCGAAATTTTATTATTCGCAGTTGTGTTTTTCCTACTTCAGCGTTTGACCTTCAATCTGCGATTTCCACCCTATGAACGAACGACGATTTAGGTTCCTGGTGCTGTAACGTTTAGTGTGCTGCTGATCACTCATACCCGCCAATGGTGGAAGTTTTATATCGGATTATGCCTAGGGGCTACCGCGGCGTACTATGAAGACGGTCAGATTTCTGCCCCGATCGCCTTGTTCGCCGCACAGTTTCATTTTGCCGCGGTTGTCATTGGCGTCTTGGGTATTCGGCGTTTTGTGGCGGACATACCGTTTGGTACGGTTGGAACCATGCTGGTGTTTGTGGCCTCTGCCGGTTTGCTGGTCCCGTTGGCAACCTCGGCACCCATCGAATTGACGCGCTGGGCGATGGGGGCAGATGATGTTGTCGCAAGTACCTTGAGATCGTTTCTTTGCGTATCGCTCGGTGTGGTACTAGCTTCGCCAGCGTTTACGACCTTGTTAGTAAGTGGTGCGGATTGGATTCGGTCGGGTTCCTGGCAGAGTAAATTAGAAGCGGCACTGCTGGCGATTTCCTTGGTGGTTGTGGGGCAGGTTGTGTTTAGCTCACCAGCAGGAACTGGAACTTTGCCGGCCTTGATTTATGCGCCGATCCCTATTTTGTTGTGGGCCGCATTGCGATTCGAGGTGGCGGGAGCGAGTTGGTCCTTGTTGGCCATCGCCTATCAATCGACTTGGAATGCCATCAATGATCGCGGACCGTTTGTCAGCGGTTCTACTGACGATTATGTGTTGCAGATGCAGTTGTTTTTGCTGGCGGTCTCGCTGCCAGTGTTGTTCATGGCGGCCGGGGTTCACGAGCGGCGACGTGCGTTCTCGTTGTTGGTCGGCGAAATCGAAGAACGTCGCCGTATGGAGGAAAGATTTCGTTTGGTTGTCGAGTCAACACCCAACGCAATGTTGATGGTTGACCAAACGGGGGAAATCGTCCTTTCTAACAAACAGACGGAACGCCTTTTTGGATTTCGCCAACAGGAACTGTTGGGCCGGGCTGTCGAAGAATTATTGCCCGAACGTTTTCGTCAAGATCATGTGATTTATCGTCAAGCATTTTTTGCCGACCCCAAAACCCGCTCGATAGGCTTAGGAACCGAGTTGTTTGCCAGACGTGCCGATGGTAGCGAGTTTCCAGTTGAGATCGGCCTCACGCCTATCGACACCGGTAACGGCGCGATGGTGCTGGCAGCAATTGTGGATATCTCGGAACGGAAACGGGCTGAGGAGGCCCAGCAAGAATTAGTTCACGCCTCGCGGTTGGCCATGCTCAGTGAATTCACCGCCACGATCGCACACGAAATCAATCAACCGCTGGGAGCCATTTTAAGCAATGCCGACGCGGCTGAAATGTTACTGGAATCATCGGCGCCACCCTTGGATGAAGTCCGCCAAATTCTGGCCGACATTCGCGACGATGACTTGAGAGCCAGCAATGTCATCCGCAAATTGCGCGGATTGCTGCGACGCGGCGAATTCGAGCGCGAGCCGATTGACATCAATTCGGTGGTCGCCGACGTGATGGTGATATTGCGTGCCGAGGCACAGCGGCGTGGAGTCGAACTGCGTTCCGAACTGGCTCCCGACCTGCCTGAATTGCTGGGTGACAAGATTCACTTGCAACAAGTCCTACTAAATCTGATCGTCAATGGCATGGAGGCGATGGTCGAAACGACGGGGCCGAAAAAGATTTCGATTGCCACTTATCAAAACGATGGACAGATTCAAGTCTCCGTGTCCGACACGGGGCCGGGAGTCTCTCCCGAACGCCTGCCGCGATTGTTTGATCGATTTTTTTCCACCAAGAAAGAAGGGATGGGGATGGGTCTAGCAATTTCGCGTTCATTGGTCGAGGAACACGGCGGACGAATTTGGGCCGAAAGCCCACCTAGCGAGGGTGCCACGTTTCGATTTAATTTACCCCTCGATTGCGGGCAAGCGGGCAGTCGCGATGCAGCCGCCATTGATTCTCAGGAGCAGAACCCATGACCGAAATCGTCCCCATTATTCATATCATCGACGACGACGATTCGGTGCGCAAGGCGGTAAGTCGCCTGCTAAAAGCCGCCGGATATGCCGTGAAATCTTACGCCACCTCCGGTGAGTTCATGATGGCGGAAAACTTGGAGAGCCCAGGTTGTATCGTGCTCGATGTACGCATGCCGGGTCCCAGTGGACTTGAATTGCAATCTGCCCTCGCGCGACGAGGCAACGGTTTGCCAATCATTTTTCTCACCGGTCATGGCGACATTCCGATGAGCGTCCGAGCCATGAAGGCCGGAGCGGTTGATTTTCTGACCAAACCAGTCCAGCGACAAGAGTTATTGTCCGCCGTACAAAACGCACTAGACCGCCAAGCCAAACACCTATCCGAGCAAACTCGTAACCAGCACATACGAGAGTGTTACGCCACGCTCACCGAGCGAGAACGTGAAATCATGGCTCACGTTGTCGAGGGCAAGCTAAACAAACAAATCGCAGCAACCATGGGAATCGCCGAGCGCACCGTCAAAGCCCACCGCGCGCAAGTCATGTCAAAAATGCAAGTCGATTCCTTAGCCGACCTCGTCCGCACCGCCAGCGGGCTTGAACCCAGCGATGGATAGATGCCCGCCGCCTCGTGAGTTGAATCAAGGAAAACAGCAAATTTACACTCGCAAGTGAACTCGTTTCTTGACAAGGTAATTTTCAAACCTTGAAGGGCTTGCTAGGCCAGTGCATTGGTGAATTAACCATAAACTTGCAGATGCCAAGACCGCGCCAAAATTGTCGCAGCATGTACACACCAACAACATTTGGAAACGCTGAGAGCGCAGAGGTCTTGGTATATCGTTTCCTCCGCGCTCTCAGCGCCTCTGCGTTTTAATCAAGCTCTTCAAGTCCCTTCTGCCAGAACTAACCTTGTGCGAATTGCGGCAGAGCGGATCTTGGGAAGCCTGTGTGAGGGTCAGAACTAAACCATCGAAAAAGCAGAATTTGGAAACGCTGAGACGCTGAGAGCGCAGAGATTTCGGTAAAAGGTTTCCTCTGCGTTCTCTGCGCCTCTGCGTTTTAACCGTATTGCACCAAAGGGCAGTCTGATTTGCCCTCTGGGACAATTTTGGGCTGGAACGGCAAGCGGCATAATCTATCGGTCAACGATTCCGAACTGTTTCGGGGTCAGGGGAGTTGATGGCTGCGAAATTTGATTGATGGAAATGCGACACGTGAATGTGGTGGTGGTCGAGGACGATGCTGGCATGAGACATGCGATCGTGCGGATTCTGTCGGTCGCTGGGATGGCTTCGACGTCGTTTCCCTCGGCTGAGGAATTGCTCGAATCGAACTCAATGGAGACCGCCGACGCATTGGTGGCCGATATTCGGCTGCCTGGAATGTCTGGGCTGAATATGGTTCGAGAACTAGACAAACGAGGGATTTCTCGCCCAGTTATTTTCATCACTTCGCACGACGAACCGGTGGTTAGAAACGAGGCCCAGTCACTCGGTGCCAGAGACTTTCTGCCCAAACCGTTTTTAGGGACGACGCTGCTAGAATCTTTGCGACAGCTTGACAACAATACAAAACAATCAAATCCGAGCGCGGGCTCGGAACCCAATTCGTAATTGAATTTTCGAATGACAAAGTTCGCTTTTTGAAAGGAGCAATCAAATGAAGTTGATGAAAGGGCGACGACTCTCGGTGGTCGCAATCCTCTGTGCAGGCTTCGTGGCTTGCTGGTCCGGCGCTGCGTCGGCGCAAGAAAAGAAGCCCAACATTTTAGTGATTTGGGGGGATGATATCGGAACGTGGAACATCAGCCACAACAACCGTGGCATGATGGGCTATAAGACACCAAACATCGACCGAATCGCACGTGAGGGCGTTTCCTTTACAGATTATTATGGACAGCAGTCTTGTACTGCCGGTCGCGCGGCGTTCCTCAATGGAACTGTACCGGTTCGCACGGGGATGACCAAAGTCGGGATGCCTGGTGCGGAACAAGGCTGGCAAAAAACGGATGTAACCATCGCCACCGTTCTCAAGGCACAAGGATACGCCACAGGACAGTTCGGCAAAAACCATCAAGGCGACCGCGACGAGCACCTGCCTACGATGCACGGTTTTGATGAGTTCATCGGCAGTCTTTACCATCTCAACGCCGAAGAAGAACCGGAAAACCGCGACTACCCTCGAGATATGAAACTGGCTAACGGCAAGACGTTTCTGGAAACCTTTGGCCCTCGCGGTGTTCTCAAGTGCAAAGCCGACGGCCGAGGCGGTCAAACAATCGAGAACCTTGGACCGCTAACCAAGAAACGCATGGAAACGATCGACGAGGAAACTTTGGCCGCTGCCAAGGATTTCATCATTCGACATCATGAGGCTGGAAAGCCGTTTTTCTGCTGGTGGAACGGCACCCGCATGCATTTCCGAACACACGTGAAAGAGGACCATATTGGAATTTCTGGTCAAGACGAATACGGCGACGGCATGGTCGAGCATGACATGCACGTTGGCGAACTGTTGAAACTGATCGATGAACTAGGCATCTCTGATAACACGATTGTCCAGTACTCCACCGATAATGGCCCGCACTACAACACTTGGCCGGATGCCGGCACCACTCCCTTTCGCAGCGAGAAGAATTCGAACTGGGAAGGTGCATTCCGCGTCCCTTGCTTCGTAAAGTGGCCCGGCAAATATCAGGCTGGCGTAACCGTCAACGGCATTGTTTCTCATGAAGACTGGCTGCCTACTTTCGCAGCCGCTGCCGGTGCTCCAGGCATCAAAGAGCAACTCCATGCGGGTGTAATGCTCAATGGCCGCAGTTACAAAAACCACATCGATGGCTTCGACCTGAACGACTATCTTGCGGGCAAAACCGATCATTGCCCACGCGATGGGTTTATCTATGTCAACGATGGGGGCGAAGTCGTGGCGATTCGCGTTGGCGACTGGAAGGCCGTCTATCTGGAAAATCGGGCTCACCAGCTTGATGTATGGCGCGAACCGTTTGTTCATCTGCGTCTGCCGTTACTGTTCAACCTGCGACGTGATCCCTTTGAAAAAGCTCAGCACAATTCGAACACCTATCATGATTGGATGATCGATCGCGCATTTGTGCTCGTTCCGCTCCAAGGACTGGCCAGCAAGTTCTTGATGTCAATGAAAGACTATCCGCCCAGCCAGACGCCAGGTGATTGGAGTCTGGATACGCTTGAAAGGCAGATCAAAAACATGACTCGCGGTGGTGACTAGGCCGTAGCATGAATCAAATTTGATCGGCTGCTGGAGGTAAGTAGTCGTTCAAAAGCGACACCGCGTCTTGCCACAAGCAGGGCGCGGTGGTTTTCTTTTTCCGGGCAGCGGAAGTCGTCAAGAATTTCGTTCGTTTTCAACGATTTTTTTACACCACGAAAGTCTTGACGGCTTCCGCTACCACCAAGGGTCCTAAACTTTGATTTTAAAAAAGTGCCAAAACTAAAATGAAACCACAAGCCATCAAATTCATCGTCTTGATTGCCGCTGTGAATATCTTATTTTCACCGCCCTATTCCCACGCTCAATTGCCGTCCTGGAACGATAGCCTGTCTAAGCGAGCCCTTGTGGCCTTTGTCGAGCGAGTCACCAATTTCGAAAGCCCAGATTTCGTTCCTCCCAAGGAGCGAATTGCCGTGTTTGACAATGACGGCGCATTGTGGTCTGAACAGCCGATGTACGTGCAATTGGCGTTTGCTCTGGATCGCGTCAAGGTTCTGGCCGAACAGAATCCTGAGTTGCGGGAGAAACAACCCTTCAAGGCCGCATTGGAGGGTGACCTCAAAACGTTGGCGGAATCGGGTGAGCGAGGACTGATGGAACTGATCATGGCCACTCATGCGGGAATGACTACCGAAGAATTCGCCGTGATCGTGAGCGATTGGTTGGCCACGGCTACGCATCCAAAATATCAGCGTCCCTATACCGAATGTGTGTACCAGCCCATGCTGGAACTGCTCGCCTACCTGCGAGAAAATGATTTCAAGACTTTTATTGTCTCCGGTGGGGGCGTCGAGTTTATGCGGCCGTGGGTCGAGGAAGTCTATGGCATCCCGCCTGAACAAATCGTCGGCAGCAGTATCAAAGTCAAATACGAAGTTCGGGACGGGCAATCGGTCTTGATTCGATTGCCCGAAATCGACTTGATTGACGACAAAGCGGGTAAGCCGGTCGGCATTCACAAATACATTGGCCGCCGCCCAATCATGGCGTTTGGCAATTCCGACGGCGATTACGAGATGTTGGAGTATGTTACCTCAGGTCTTGGTCCTCGCTTCGGCATGATCATTCATCACACCGACGCCGAACGCGAAAGTGCTTACGACCGCCAATCCCACATCGGCCGCTTGGATAAAGCCCTTGATGATGCCGAGAAGTACGGATGGGTCATCGTCGATATGAAAAACGACTGGAACCGAATTTTTCCAGAGGCCGCCAGATGATGCGATTTTTCGAAAATCGGCTGGTTGGGTGCAAATTGACAAAAAATGCCAACATTCAGGCGGGTCGGCCTCAAGTAATGAAAAAGTGAAGTTGGGTTTACGATGTTAATTCTAATCATCTTATTCTACGTTTTACCGGTTTATCTGGTATTCTTTCGCTTCAAGTGGTTGCCGTTGACCCGGATGTGGAAGATCATTTTGCCATTGCCGCCAATCTTCGCGCTCATTTTCGTGTGGTATGCGGTGGGTCGTTTTACACCCATTTCTCAGGATGCCTATATCCAAGCCCCGGTCGTTCAAATTGCGCCACAAGTGGCCGGATTGGTCACAGAAATATTGGTTGAAGACAATGCAATGGTGAATCAGGGTGATCCGCTGTTTCGGATCGATACTTCTCCCTATCAGTATCGAGCCGATCAAGCACGTGCCAGAATGTTTGAGGCCAGAGAAAATGCCTTGGGCCTTGTCGCCACGGTCTACGCAGCCAATGCGTCGGTAACGCGCGCGGCGGCGAGTCTGGAAGTAGCCCGCCAAGGGGTCAACAATGCCGAGGCCGATCTCGCTGCTTCGCAAGCAAACGTTGCCAAGACCAAAGCCCAAGTCCAACTGGCCGACGCAGAAGCGGAACGTGGCTCGCGGCTGGTTCAAAGTCAAGCGATTTCACAACAAGAATACGAAGAGTTGCTGCGCAATCAACAAGTCCAGCAGTCCGGACTCGACGAAGCGATGCAGAGAGAGGCCAAAGCCAAGACCGGCATTGAAATGGCAACGAGTCAAGTGACCGTTGCGGACGCTGCTTTAAGAGAAGCTAATGCTCAGCGGGACAAAGTATTGTCTCTGCTCGATCCTGTTCGGGCTTTGCACAATGCCATCGCAGCCTCCGAATCCGATCTATTATTGGAACTGGTCCGCCAGTCAACGGGCGACGCAGCGGGGAATCATGCTCGGAATGAGACGATCAAGCAAGATATTGCTCTGCTGCGTTCGTACTTGGCGGAGGCCGAGAAGCTTGCTCCGTTGCTTGAAGGAAAAGTTGCTGCCGTCGTTCAAGCAGAGAGCGCGCTCAAAATTGCTGAGTTTGATCTGGATCAAACGACAATCCGATCACCAATCAGTGGTCAGATCGTCAATCTGCATTTGACAAATGGAACGTACGTTACCCCAGGAAAGGCTGTATCCGCACTGCTGGACACCAATTCATGGCACCTTGTTGTCACGATGCCGGAGAATTGGCTCAGTCATGTTCGGGTTGGTGATGATGTGACGATCGCTTTGCGAAATTATCCCTTGAGTTTCCGCGATGGTAAGGTGATCTACATCGTTCCGGGGGCGATTTCTGGACAGGGCGTTCCGACAGGCGCGCTGCCCGATCCTCAATCGCGCCTGGGCCGACAATTCGATACTCCGGAAACAAGCCAACAATTCCAGGTCATCGTTTCTTTGGCCGACGACCGACCAGAGCAACCACTACGTGTGGGGGGGACTGGTCACGCCGTGATTTTTGCGGGCGGCGGCCTAGCGGGCATGAATCAGGTCGCAACTTTGCTATGCACAATTGCCAGTTTTATGGATTTTTTTTTCCCAAAACCGCCATTACTAACTATACTGATAGTTGTAGTATTGATTCTATTCGCAATCGCACTGACGCGATACATAACTCATGCAAGAAATTCTGATGACTAAAATACACCGAATGTTGAGAGTTGCCTCATCCCTGTTAGGAGATTTATCCATGACAAAACAGTTACTAAAGTGTACTACGGCGACCATTTTGTTATGGGTAGGGATTGCAAGCGGTCAAGAGCAACATGGCACGGATGTCGAGGCCATTCAGGCTAAGATACAAGCGTTTGTCGTTGCCTTCAATCAGAGAAACCACGCTGAACTTTCTGAACTTTGGTCGGAAACTGGGGTATACATCAATCGTGAAACAGGTGAACGCCTGCAAGGGCGTCACGCAATTGCCGAAATGTATCGCAAGTCGTTCGACGCAATGCCCAACCATCGATTAACAATTTCCGTGGATACAATTCGTTTTGTGACTGATCAAGTCGCGATTGAAGATGGCCATGCATTTCTAACCTCGGAAGAGAGCGATCCTGCTCGCTTGGCGTACACTGCGATTCATGTCAAGAAAGACGACCAGTGGCTGCTGGACAGTTTTCAAGAAATTGATGCACCTGAACCAGCGGGTGTTGATTCACCATTGAACCAACTTGAATGGTTGATTGGCAATTGGACAGACCGCGACCGACAAGGTGCGATTCGATATCAATACAACTGGGCAAAAAACAGCCGCTTCATCACTTGCTCTTTTGAAGTCAGTCTTAACCATCAGGTCGAACTGGAGGGGACCCAGATCATCGGCTGGGACCCAGTTACCGAGCAAATTCGCTCCTGGATTTTCGATTCCCAAGGAGGATTTGGCGAGGGCAAATGGCGACAAGTCGGAAACCAGTGGATCGTTGATGTCTCCTTCACATCCGCAGATGGATCGCAAGGAACTGCCGTCAACGTATACACAAATGTCGATGGACGATCATTTTATTGGAAATCCGTTGAACGGAAACTTGATGGTCAAGACCAAGCGGACGTTGATGAAGTGGTGGTTGTTCGCGACAACGAATGATACGATTGAAAAATGAAACGAACGATGGGACAAAACCGTAAAATAGATAAGGGCCGAGGCATGTTGCGATATTTAGTACTCTTGACGACAAGTGTTTTACTCTGGAATGTATGTGCTACCGAGACCTTTGGTCAGCGGGGACGAGGCGGTGGAATGGGGGGTGGTGCTCGAAGTAGTTTCTCTGGCGGCCATGTGAGTGGCTCGAATATTAGTAGTCGTAGCCCATCAATGAGTCGCCCGTCCACTCAAATGCATTCTCCGGCACAAACGCGACCGGCACCTGCCCGGCCAGCCGCGCAGCCGCCACGAGTTGGCAATCAAGGAAATGCGGCATTGCAATCTCGTTCCGCCGCTAGTCGGCCAACGCAAGGTCAATTAGAGAGCTTTCTTAACTCCCCGAACCAGACCCGCTCGAGTACTCGTTCCCAAAGTGGCCCGTCAACATTTTCATCGACTCCAGAAAATCCTAGCACGTTGCCCGCAAATCCAGGCGGCAAGCGTTCATTTACGACCGAGGGGGGCGCGACCATCACGGTGGGTGGGGGTCATGGTACTGTACAGGGCGAAGGTGGAACCGTCGGGGGCGCCGCCGGGGGAATCAAGATCGAAACTGCAAATGGAGAGACCTATTTCAAGGGCGGCGGTGCGATAGGCGCCACCGATGGCACAAATTCAGCCGTAGCCGGACGCGGCGTCACGGCTCGCCAAAATGAATACGGCAGTGCTGCCAAAGTCAGTGGTGGTTATGCCGATTCATCGGGCTATCGTCAGGGGGGCAGCGTAACTGCCGTCCAAGGGGCTGGAGGCTACACCGCCGTCAATGTTCGCGGCGGGTACGGTTCTGGAGGAACTGGCCAAGTCGGCTCGAAGACTGCTATTGTAGGACCTAACGGCAATGTGGTTACAGCAGGACGTGGCGCAACGTTTGTAAATGGCCAGTTTGTTGGCGGTTCGACTTGGTCCGCAGTAAACGGAAATTACACGCATTGGAATTACTATTCGCCGAACTGGTATGCCCAATATCCTTCAGCTTGGTGGCCCGGTAAGTGGGCAGTGGCCACGACCGCATGGGCTGTGGCTACTTGGCCCTACGCGTCGGCTTACAGCGGCACCAGCGGAGAGCCTGTTTACTATGATTATGGTGAAACGGTAACTTACGATGACTCGCAAGTTTATGTCGACGGCGAGCCGGTGGCGAGCACGGAAGAGTACTATTCACAAGCGAGCGATATTGCCGACAAGGGTGCCGAAACAGCCAATGAAGACTGGATGCCACTGGGCGTGTTCGCCATCGTTTCCGAGGAGGAACAGGCGCGAACGGATCGACAAGTGCAGCTTGCGATTAACCGCGACGCCGTTATTCGAGGAAACTACCAGGATCAAATGACTGGAACCGTAACGCCAGTCACCGGTTCAGTGGACAAGGAGTCTCAACGCGTCTCGCTCAAACTTTCCGGGAATGAACAGTTGGTGGTTGAAACAGGTTTGTACAATTTGACCAACGACGAGGTTCCGGTTCTGGTGCATTTCGGACCGGAACGTCGGGAGAATCGGTTGTTCATTCGATTGCAACCACCGGCTGACGCAGCAAGTAAATAACTGTTCAAACCGATTTGGGCTTCATTTCACCTGTTTCATCGCCGGTGGCGTCCAGTTCCCCTCGGTAATTTCAGGTCCCGGCAGGTAAAGCCGAACGGTGCAATTCCATCCTTCGGTAACAGGAAGGTAATTGGTGGATTTTGAATCCCCGCCAAAGTGAATGGTCATACTACCGTCCGCGTTCTTTGCCCCAGTGACATTGTTCACGGAGTAGGCGTTGAAATCGTTGGGTTCGAAGAAGCCCTCCTTGTTATAGACCGATACCGACCAGAATCCACCTACGGGGACATCCTTGGGCATGGTGAGTGTATAGGCAGTCTTTCCGTCATTTTTATCTGCAATCAGTGAAACATATTTTGCCCCGCGCGCCGGGTTTCCGCCCCAACCGACAGAAGTGGCCATGAGATGAATAATGGGGTCTACCTGTCCCCGTTTGCCAAAGCCGTCGGAAAAATCTTGAAGCTGCATGGCGAAAACGTTGAGGCCGTTGCGGGTCTTTTCGAGAGACTCAATGTCCCAGTCAGGCAACTCAAGTTTGCCCGGATCGGCTTGCACGAACTTGATTGCATTCTGAAGGGCGTGAGCTTTCTTGATATCATCTGGATCATTCGGATCAGCGAAAGTCCGGAATGCCACCATCACGTAGCGGGTTCCGACGGAGTCCATTGTCAAAGTGACATCCCCCGAGCCATGCTTGAGGACCGGATTGTAATGATCCTGGCAGATGACCAGCATGGATTGGAAGCGATCGGGAGAAACAGGCTTGGTGATCGTCACCGGAGAGTTGAGATCAAAGATGCCAAACGAATACAGGGTGTCGCGGTTCCCACGGATCGTGGTTTGGTTCTCGACAGGGTAAGGAACGCGGAGATGCATCATTTTGCCGACGCCACCAGCTTTGTCGGCATAGGCTTTGAACTGTGCGTCGCTCTCAGCACGGATGTAATTTGCGATAGTTACTGGTATTCCATCGGCCCAGGTTGAGACTGGCCATAGGGTTGTCAATGCGGTCAGAATGAGGATCGCTGTTTTCATGGTATCGTAGTTCCTTACGCGTATATCAATAGGGGTATCGTGGTTTGTATGTACTGGACCTTTTTATGCCGTTAATGAGCTGCCTCTGCGCGGCAGTTTCTGGTCATCAATGAAAGCTTCATTCGATAGATCAGTTTTTCGATTTCATCAGAAACACTCGCGCAGGCCCTGTCAGTTGTCCATTGTAGCATCTTCAAGTTCTCTTCCGAGCTGCCGAACACGGCGATGGAAATCCTGCCGATTATTCGCTGAATGGCAATAGCCTTGCCAAAGCCCTAAAAATATTGCGCATCACTTCGGCTGACTCTATGGGCTTATTTCTCGTTGCCGATATGTTGCGTAGCGGTTTGTGAGTTTTCAGGTTCACCAAAGCCCTTCTCATAGGGTAAAACCGGTTCGCCGTGCATGTTGGTCATAATCACCTTCATCTGATCCACAAAGAAGAGAGGCCTGACCGCCTCCTGAGCCAATTCCTCCAGCCGCTGCTGAAGTCGGAACACGATCTCGGGATGCGCTGAAGCGACGTTATTTGTTTCTGATGGGTCCGCTGGGATGTTGAAGAGTTCGACGCTCGACGGCAGGACGGTCCGCCAGACGAGTTTCCAGTCGCCCTGGCGAATCGCCGCGCGGTACGGCTCGAGGTTATAAAGAATCTCCGAACGCGGCGAAGCAGCTCCCCGCGAGATGACGTTCCAAACATCAAGGCCGTCAAGCGGTTTACACTTGTCGGTTGAGGCTCCGGCCAGTGCGGCGACCGTCGGATAAAGATCGACTACATGCACGAGTCCGTCGACCTCCTGCGCCCTGATACGTCCCGGCCAGTTGGCGAGTGCGCACACGCGAGTGCCTCCTTCGTAGTTTGACCCCTTACCGTCCCGGAAGGGTCTGTTGTCGCAGGGAATGGTGATCTTCGAGACGTCAGCCATGACTCCTGCGAACATCGGGTTCGACGTACCACCATTGTCACTGTGGAAGATGATCAGAGTGTTCTCACGGATTCCCTTTTTTTCAAGCGCGGCGACAACTCGGCCGATTTCGTCATCGAGGCATGTCACCATCCCGGCATACGTTCGCCGCGTCTGATCCTCGATATTGGGATAGCGATCGATGTACTCCCGCAGGGCCTGGTATGGCGTGTGCGGTGCGTTGAATGTGAGGTAGAGATAGAGCGGCTTGGAAGAATCATGCTGCTCGATTAGTTGGACCGCATCGTTGCCAAGAAGCTTCGTCGTGTATCCCTCCTCGCGCACCGGTTCGTTGTTGCGGAACCAGTCGAGCACGCCTGCCTCATCGTGCGTGAAGTAATCCAGTTCGCCGATGATCGGGCCGTATTGATAGTCAAAACCGCG
Organism: Pirellulaceae bacterium; assembly: GCA_019636375.1. Lineage (GTDB taxonomy): Bacteria > Planctomycetota > Planctomycetia > Pirellulales > Pirellulaceae > BJ22. Next base: position 517,219 of record JAHBXS010000003.1, read on the forward strand.
CTGCCTAGGCCAGAACTTCTTGTCCGCGTGGCCGAGATGCCATTTGCCGATGATCGCCGTCTTATACCCCGCTTCCTTCAGGGTCTGCGGCAGCAGCCACTCCTCGGTATCCAGGCCGTAGTTCGAAACGGATGGAATGACGGAGGTCTGCAGCCCATAGCGAAATGGATATCGCCCTGTCATGAGCGCCGCTCGCGTGGGCGTACACATCGGCTGAGCGTAGAATTGCGTGAGCTTCGCTCCGCCTGTAGCGAGGGCATCAATGTTTGGCGTCTTGATATCGGCAGCGCCATTGAAGCCGACATCCCGCCATCCAAGATCGTCAGCTACGATGTGGACGATGTGGGGCCTCTTCGCACCATCCTGAACAGATCGGCTGGTATTGACTTGCGGTTTCGCAATCGCCATTCCATTAGCGGCGAATCCAAAAGTCAGTCCGACGAGCACCAAAGAAAGAGTCAACGCTTTTCGTTTCATGGTTTTGATTCCAGTGACTGTAAAGACCCAAAAGATGATTGTTGTTGTTTTCCGAGAAACGACGTTCGCTGCGTGCAATTAATTTAATGTCTTCCTAGCGCGGCTCGAATGGCGTCTACCGGGTCGACCAGATGACCCGAATTGTTCGGATCGTCGGTAATCGACAACAGTACACCTCGAATCGTGCCGTTGAACCCGTTACCGACGAGCCCGTAGTCCGGGGAAACTACTGCACCAGAATCCTCGCCGACATCTAGCCCATCGTCAGCTGAGTAGACCATCGCCAGCGTGGCTCCGATCTCCCCCTCGCCCACTTTCTGGCCGTTTACGAAGAGTGTCGCCGTCCCTCCTTTACCAGGACCGCCGCCTCCGTAGGAGAATTCCATACGCACTTGACACCGGCCTGCGGGAAGCACTTCTGCCGATTCTACGAAGAAGTTTTTAAAGCCGCCCCAATTGTAGCAATATTTGAGTTTGCCGTCCTTGGCGTAAAGACTCCAGCCACCGATGTTTGCCCCCTGGGAGATGATGACTCCCTCAGCGCCTCCTTGAGGCACTTCGATCTCGGCGGTGACGGAGTGTGATTTGTTTTTGATATTCAGCACGCAGTTCTCCAGCAGTCGGCCCATCCCTGGAAAGAGCAATTGAGAATTCCCTTTAATAAGGACTGGACGGCCAGCAGTTTCTGGATTCATCCTCTCTACCATCCGGTCGTCCAAGGGCAGTACCTTATAACGCGCTGCCTCGATCAGAAACTGCCGCTGCAATTCAAGAAGTTTTTCGGGCATCTGTTTGGCTAGATCTTTGGCCTGAGTCCAGTCTTTGTCCGAGTAAAGTTCCCAAACATCGTCGTCAAAGGCTGGGGGTTTTAGATCCATTGCTGCCCAGGGCGTGCGGTGCTTAGTCACTGCAGTCCAGCCGTTGTGATAAATACCGCGATTTCCGAACATCTCAAAATATTGAGTTGAATGCCGTTCGCTGGCCCCTTCGTCGTCGAATGAGTAACGCATACTCGTGCCCTCAATGGAATCCTGTCGGATACCGTTGACTGACTCGGGATGCGGAAGCCCAGCGACTTCCAGGATGGTCGGTGCCACATCGATGACGTGTGTGAACTGCGTACGAATTTCGCCTTTGGCTTTGATACCTTTCGGCCAGTGAACGACAGTTCCATTGCGAGTTCCACCCCAATGTGAGCCCACTTGTTTGGTCCATTGATAGGGGGCACACATGGCATGCGCCCAGCCCACGGCATAGTGGTTGTACGATTCCGGCCCACCAAGCTTATCCAGTCGCTCCGTCAAATACTCGGGGGTCTCCATTGCTTGCAGGCCATTGAAGTAGCTCATCTCGTTAAAGCAACCGTTAATCGAGCCTTCAGCCGAAGCACCGTTGTCGCCAACGATGTAATAGATGAGCGTGTCATCCATGATTTCGAGTTTCTCCAGTAAATCCACGATACGTCCGACCTGGAAATCGGTGTACTCCAGAAAACCTGCGTAAACTTCCATCTGTCGACTCAAAACCGGCTTAAAACTGTCGGGCATCTCATCCCAAGTCGGAATCTCTTTGTTCCAAGCGGTTAGTTGAGCATCCGCTGGGATAACGCCGAGATTTTTTTGGCGGGCAAACGTCTCCTCCCGCTGTTTCGTAAAGCCCTGGTCGAATTTCCCCTTATATTTGTCCGCCCACTCCTTCGGAGCATGATGAGGGGCATGGGTCGCGCCGGGGGCATAGTAGACAAAGAACGGCTTGTCAGGAGACAAAGCCTTCTGCTGACCAATCCACTTGATAGTTTTGTCGGTCATATCGTCCAACAGGTGATAACCTTCTTCAGGGGTCTTGGTGATCGTTACCGGCGTGGTTCCTTCATAAAGTGTTGGATACCACTGGTTCGCTTCTCCGCCTATGAACCCGTAGAAGAATTCGAAGCCACCACCCCCGGAGGGCCAAGCGTCAAACGGGCCGACTGGGCTAGTCTGCCAAACGGGGACTTCGTGGCACTTACCAAATTGCGCCGTGGAGTAGCCGTTGAGTGTAAGTGTCAATGCCAGCGGGGCCATCGAATTGGGACGAACGGAGCTATATCCCGGAGCACCCGTAGCAATTTCAGTGATCCCTCCCATTCCAACCGAATGGTGGTTGCGTCCCGTAAGAAGAGCCTGCCGGGTTGGCGAGCAAAGAGAAGTCGTATGAAAGCGAGTGTACCGCAGTCCGCCATGGGCCAGACGTTCGAGGGTCGGCGTTTGGCAAGGGCCACCAAATGCGCTCGATGCGCCAAACCCAACATCATCAATCAACACGACGAGAACATTCGGCGCCCCATGTGGTGGCCGGATTTGTGGAATCGGAGGAACCTTAGAATCTGGGCTCTTCGCGTCGTATACAACGACATCCGGTCGAACCGTATTAGGCATCGGAAGATGTGTTCGATTGAATGTAGAATCCTGGGCTGACAGAATAATTTCTTGTTGTCCAAAAGCAACGGCTAGGTAGACAACGGCTAGGGAAAAGCCGGCAGTGATTCTTATGACGACGACTCTCATTGGCTTACCCTTTGTGTTGAAGGCGTTTTCTGCCTGTAGCGATACGATCTCCAAATTGTCAGTGCATTGATAACACAATTTACGGATTTTGCAACTATTTCTCATCGATCAAACATGGATTAGACAGTGGGTGCGGATTCGTTTAACGGCCAAACCATCTCAACGAGACCAGGCATTTTCCTGCCCCAGAAGACATTGTCGTTCTTCAAATACTCGCAATTCGTTAATTCTAAACGTCCAATAAAGTACGCATTCGTTGTCATTAGGCCATGTCACCGAGCCTGGAAAGGACACCTCGGCTTTTTGAGCGAAAGGCCAAGACTTAGGACGAAAGTGAATGTTTGCTCCTCAAGTTTTTTCTACGAGACAGACAATTTCCGTCGACCGTACCTAGATTCCCGACAAATGGTATGATAGAGCGACTCCATGGACCGCTCAGAAGTTTAAACATTGGAACGCTAGAGCAATCGCCATCGGCAGCTAAGCTGGAAAGTCGATTTTGGTCTGTGCCGTTGAACAGGTTAGTTGAAGAGTCGTTTTTAGAAAAAAAGGGAACGCGAATGAATTTTAGAATTTGGTTTTCTCAAGGACTGGCCTGGTTGGCCATGCTCATCGTCGGCATCGGTGTCGGTTCAATTACCGGACAAGAAGTTCAAAATTCTGACGTCGAGGAATCGGTGCGACAGTTCTCTGCCGAATTGCTGAAGGCGTTCAACTCAGGAGAGTTGGATCAAGTGGTTGCCATGTTTACGGAAAACGGTGAACTAATCGATGAACAAGGGACCGTTCATTCCGGTCGCGCCGAAATCAAAATGTTGCTCGAAGGCTTCTTCGAAAGATTTCCCGGATCGACGATGGCTGTTGAATCGGAGTCGGTGCGACAGGCAGGGTCCGTAATCATCGACGATGGCGTGCGGGTGATCACCGATGCCAATGGGGTTTCTTCCATATTGCGTTACACTGCCGTGTTGGTCAAAACCGAAGTAGGTTGGAAGATCGCGTCCTTGCGAGATTTTCCTGAAGAGTCCGTTCCCACGTCCGGCGAGTTGCTAGAGCCATTGTCTTGGCTCATCGGGGAATGGGTCAATGAAGGTTCTGATGGAAAAGTACAAATTAGTTACCGTTGGTCGGATGACAAAAATTTCATCCTCGGCGACTTTGTATTTTTCCGCGACGGACAAGAGTCAGGCAAGAGCTCTCAACGAATCGCTTGGGATCCGTTGTTGGCCAAGCCACGCTCATGGCTGTTTGATTCGGACGGTGGGTTTGCCGAAGCCACATGGACGGAAATCGAATCCGGGTGGGTTATTAAGTCGTCAGCCGTGATGCCCGATGGCCAAACGGGTTCGGCGACACTTCAGATGAGTCCGGAGTCGGATAGCCGATTCGTGCTGTCTGGTCGTGACCGAGTTGTTGGTAACGAGTTAGAAGAGGACTACGAGATCGTTGTCGTGAAGCGTCCTCAAGTCGGCAGCAAATAATTCAAAGGGTTCCGATTATGAAAAGTTATTTCAATCGTTGTATGAAGTTGACGGCGTTGGTTTTGCTCGGTGGACTCGTCGTATCCATGACCGACGTTGCCTTGGGTCAACAACGGGGAGGTCAAAATCGTGGTCCCCGACCGTCGATGGGTAGCGTTGGCGGAAGCGGTGTGGGCCGGCCAGCGGCGAGTGCGGGGGGAATGTCACGGCCTAATGTCGGAAATTTGCCCACGAATCGCCCCAACGTCAATCGACCCTCAATGGGAAATGTAAATCCGACTCGACCGGCCTCGCCTACGATGCAAAGGCCACAAAACAAGTTGCCTGGGGCGAACACGAACCCTAATCTTGGGGGGGGACGACCCTCTCTCGGTGGTATGGGAACGCCCCAACGGCCCAATTTGCCGACTACCCGACCTTCTTTGCCACAAACGAACAGACCAGCAAATCCACCCACCACTCGGCCAAACCTACCGAATCGGCCCGGCGTCGGCGATCTGCCAACGAACCGACCAAATATTGGTAACTTGCCAGGCAATCAGCCGAACAATCGACCAAATATTGGAAACCTTCCAGGCAATACACGGCCGAGTTTGCCGGACTATTCAAACCGCCCAAACGTCAAACCGCCTCAAGTAAAACCGCCTACGACGCGTCCGACAAACAAACTTCCGGATGTTCAGCCACCAACAACCAGACCGGGCGGCGGATTAGAACGACCGGTCGGGCGTCCTGAAAATCTGGACCGCCCCACAACTCGACCGGGTGGCGGACTAGAGCGTCCCGTTGGCCGTCCGGAAAATCTGGATCGTCCCACAACCCGTCCATCGAAGCCCAGTTTGGGGGGCGGCAAACCTGAAGTAAAGCCTGCAATTCCAAACCGTCCTGAAATTGGTAATCGTCCGCGACCAAACTTGCCTGACCGTCCAACGACACTTCCAGGCACGGTCGAGCGACCCCGTCCGGATCGCCCGACCACACGACCGACGCCTGGAGATCGCCCAGTGACCCTACCTGGCAAGCGTCCCATTCACCCTGAGCGACCGACGACTTTACCGTCCACTAAACCGAGCTGGGGAAATCAGAATCGGCCTGGATTCAACAACCAAAACAATATTGCGGTAAACCGTCCATCCATCAACAACAGTTTTAATAACATCAACAACAACATCACCAATATCAATGTCAACACCAACAATTGGTATGGCAATCGTTACACCAATCGTCCTCGCTGGGATGTTGATCCAGGGTTCGGGCGACCGGCTTGGGGTCTGGGCGGCAACTATTGGTACGACCGCTGGCACCACAATTGTGTGCATCATCATTTTGGTTGGTACAACGGATGTTGGAACGGTTATTGGGGTAGCAGTTGGTATGCTCCTGTTGCGTGGTTTTCAGTTGGCTGGGGGCTCAACTCTTTAACGAATTCCTGGGGCGTGCAACCTTATTACAACCCCTATTACGCAGTGCCAAACGTTGCCCAATCGGTGGCCTACGACTACTCTCAGCCCATCGTGGTCAACAATTACATCCAGCCAGACGAACAAGGTCAACCGCAAGAAGTCAAAACCACCTCGGTGCAACAACAGGCATTTGAGACGTTTGACCGAGGGCTCGAACTGTTTAAAGCAGGAGATTACGTTCAAGCCCTACCTCGGTTCAGTTCTGCCTTGAAAGACCTTCCCGGCGATGCCGTCGTCCATGAAGTTCGGGCCCTTGCGCAGTTTGCTGTAGGGGATTTTCAAGCCGCCGCTGCAGGTCTCAATTCGTTACTTGCCTCAGCGCCCGGAATGGACTGGACGACGCTAAGTGGTTTGTATGGAAACATCGACGACTACACCGCGCAATTACGCAAGTTGGAAGACTTTGTTGCCAAAAACCCCAATGATGCCTCGGCAAATTTTGTTTTGGCGTATCACTACTTAGCGTTGGGAGCACAGGATGAAGCGGTCGTCGCTTTGCAGGCGGTAGTCGCCAATCAACCGAAAGACGTCACGGCAAAACGGATGTTGGAGGCTCTGGCCCCCAGCCCCACAGCAGAAGCCGACGAACAGCTTGCGGGCCAACGCGATGGAGGTGGTGCAGGAATCGGCGAAACCGCAGATGACCTCGAAACGGATCTAGTGGGAACATGGCGTGCCCAGGCAGATGACTCAATCATCGAATTGGTGATTGATGAAAACGCTCAGTTTCGCTGGACTGCCAATGTTCCGGGGCAACCATCCGTCAAATTGACCGGAAATGTTGCCGGAGACGCCGATGCCCTCGAAATGATTACGTCTGACCAAGGAACTTTAGCTGGAAATGTTCGTTCGCGAGGGGCTGACTCTTGGGTTTTCAAGATCGCGGGTTCTCCGCCGAGTGATCAGGGACTCGTTTTTAAACGGGCTCGTTAATTTGGGGGAATTGACAGGAATTTTCCGCTCAATTGACAAACGATTGGTAGACAATCAAGATGGTTATGTTGTATCAGACGCACACATTTTTTCTTGTAAAGGTTGTTTTATGGCTACGTCACGATTAATGCGATGGGTGGGAGCTTGTCTCCTGATTTGTACCTCAATTGCGCCTGTCAACGCACAGTTTGAGCTGGAGGCCAAATGGGTGCCCGATCATGCTAACACGTTGGTGCTGATCAATGCTGACCAAATCTTCGGCAGCGCGATAGCCACCAAAGAAAACTGGGCAGCGACCGGAGCCGGAGCTTACGAACGTGGACTATCTATTGTTCCGCCAGGTGTTGGAAAAGTGATGTTGGCCAGTCAAATCGACCTGGAGTACCTTGAACCGATTTGGACGATTGGAGTTTTTGCCAAAGGCAATACGAGCAATGCGGTCGCCAAGTTAGCCGAACAAGATGGGCGCGAGGTGGAACAAGTTGGTTCACGCGACTTGGTTGCTCTTTCAGGAGACCAATATGTTGTCCAACTCGACGGTTCGACGGTCGGCGTTGTGACGCCAGCCAACCGTCAAACACTCGCACGCTGGCTAAAGGATGGAGATGCAGGCCGCGTCCGCCTGTCTGAGTACCTTTCTAATGCTTTAGCATTCGCTGACAAAAATGCCGATGTCATCATCGCTTTTGATCTGGAGAATTTGATCTCAAAAAGTGCCGCTCGCTCTCGCTTGATTAACTTCGAATCCATCCGTGCCAGCGATGTAGATGCTCTTGCAGACGCGATGAGCAAACTTCAAGGCTTGACCCTGGGCATTACAATTCGAGATGGAATTACCGGAGCACTTCGAATTGATTTTGCAGACGGGACCTCGGGGATCAACTTGGTTAGCAAAAAATTTATTCTGGAAGCACTTGCCAACAATGGAGTTATGATCAATGACTTCTTGGATTGGGAAATCACTACCGAAGGTACTCGCGCTGTATTTAGCGGACCAATGACGACATCAGGCATTCGCAAAATCAGTTCGCTGATTAACCAACCGATCCGTGCACAATTTGCTGATTCACCGGGCGGTCAACAGGCCCAACCAGCAAGTATGGGGAAAAGTACACGTCAATATTTTGACACCATTGATTTGTACTTCCGGGAACTTGACGAGTTTTTGCGTGGTCCACGGCACACCAACGCTCGCGCTTATGCTCGTTGGTTCGACAAGTACGCTAACAAAATCGACGGGCTTTCCGTGAGAAATGTTGACCCGCAAATGGTCGAATTCGGTGCCAACATTTCAGAAGGATTTCGCGATGTATCCCAAGGCCTTTTTAGCTCCGATGCCACTGTAGTCGGTCGCCAAGCCACCGAACGCGGTGTTAACAGTAGTTTTTTCTACAGCGACTACAATTACGGCTATCGCTCCAACTCCTCGATTCGCAAAAACATCAAGGCCCAGGAATACTCCAAGGCCGCCGAGACCGCGCGGGGAATTCTTGAAAACATGCGAAATCAAATCGGTAGCATGCGTCGCGATATGACGGCACGTTATGAAGATTTTTAATCGCCACCCATGCTGACGACAACTTCTGAATGAAGGCGCTTCCACTGGGATGCTTTTGTAGGTCGAGTTGCGGCAGAAAGATCGTTACAAAACTAAACGAAAACCGCCAACCAAAAAAGTTGGCGGTTTTTTGTTTGCAAGAATTTTCTTGATCACCGCTTTGCCCTGAACGCGGTCAGGCCACCCGAGGCCGGTTGGCAAGCACAGGTCTTGACGGGGCCGACCGTTGAGAGGCTACGAGTTGCACTTTCTCAAACACGTCGGCAACGGCAATCGTTTGCATTGCCAAATTCGCTCCTGTACGGCGTTGGCGACGGGTTCCTTTTTGATAGTGACGTTGAATTGATAGATGCTGGCGACCGTAAACTCCGCTGTCTTCGGGGCGTGTTGGTCCATGCAGAGCAATACAACGGGTGCCACTCGCTTCTGCAAGATGCAATGGCCCCGTGTCCCCTCCGATGAAACATTCGGCTCCGGCCAACAATACTGCCAGTTCCCGAAGCGATGTCGCCGGGGCCTTAGTTGCTGCCCCACAACTCGCAGCAATGATCTCGTCAGCCATTTGGGACTCTTCGTCTCCGCCCCACGTGACAAGCGGAATCCAACCCATCTCTTGCCGAACCATCTCAGCTAAGGTTCCATAATTCCGAGGATCCCAACGTTTGGACGGCCAATTGCCTCCCGGATTGAGCACGAAGTATTTTTCAGACAAATTCGACAGAAATGGCGACAGGCGCTCTTCAGCTTTTGTACATAGAGGCAGGCCTAAATCAACAGAGCCTAATGTCTTGGGCAAGGGAATCAGTCCTAACAACTCCAGCGTTCGATCCACCAAATGCGTTGATCGAGGAGCGACCAAGCGATTGTTTAACCACGCCGAGCCTTCCCGGCCATGTTCTCCTTGAAAGCCTACCCGCAATCGAGCACCGGAGACATACGCCGCAGCCGCACTTTTCAAAAGCCCTTGCGGATCGATTGTCATGTCAAACCGCTTCTCACGCAACGTGGCTCGCAAGGACTTCACGACTCGCCATTTAAATAGCCATTTCCGAGGCACGGTCAGGACTTCGTCAATCGCGGGATGTAGGCTCAAGAGCGGAACCGATGCTGGTTCGGACAGCCAAGCCAAGTAACAATCAGGATATTGGCGCCGCAGTTCTACGGCCAGTGGCAAAGTCAGCAGACAATCGCCGATATGACTAAGCCTTGTGATTAAAATTCTGGGGCCTTGACGACCGTTCATCTCTGCAATCCTTTGCTTATGATGCGAGTTCTATAATTCAGTTCGGGTGACGTTTGGAAACTCGGTAATCCATTTGGTTCCCACAAAGCTTACTACGCATGGTCCAGCAAAGTTTTCGGGAAAAAATTGGCGATTCGGAATTTTTTTCGAGAATCACCGACTAACTACATCAGACAGTTTTTCCCGATCCTTTGATCGATCAATTGCCTGAGATTAATCGGCCAGCAGTCTAACGGAATTGATGTAGTCCAGATTAGGATACTTCCGCTTGATGAATTCATTTCCTCGCGCCTGGAATTCTCCTTGAACCTCGCGAGAATTCTCGCCATATTCCGTATTGATCTTTCCCAGTACCTCTGCGTTCTCGACGATTTTTCCCAACGGTGTGAATCCCATAGAGTCTAAACGCGAGTTGTTTCCGAAGTTGATAAACAGTTGGACAGTACGCGAGTTTGGCCCAGCCATCGCAAACGAGATCGTGCCCTCGGTGTTGGATTTTCCAGTCGCTGGATCGTCTTTGATACGAGCTTCTGACCAGATTTTGTTCATCGCGGGATCGCCGTGAATTCCAAATTGAAACATAAACCCGTCAATGGCCCGGAAAATGGCAATGTCGGTGTAGTAGCCTGCTTTGATCAAATTGTAAATTCGATCCACGCCATTCGGGGACCAATCTCGATGAAATTCCATCGTAAAGTCCCCTTTGGTGGTGGAAAACACCGCTCGAAATACATCTGGAGCCGTTTCCTTTAAGTCCTCGGGTTTAATTTGTGGGTCTTGTGGCGTGGTCGCCCGCACAAGTCGTTCACCCGCAGCGGGCTCTTTCAAAATGAAGCCGCCCGCAACCCCACAACCCAACACGAACGAAATCAACAGCAAATACAAAGGTGTTTGATTCATGAGACTTTCCTATTTTTCCTTAGCGCATTTCCCCAAAGGGGTCAGACCCTCTCCGGGGATGAAACAAAAAACGTAAATTCTGGCCTAGCCTCCAAAGGGTCTGACCCCTTTTGGGATAGGCTCTTGGTTGTGTTTGAACTTAATCGTGACGCAGAGACGCTCGGTCTAAGCAGCCGATTGATGAATTTCTTTACGGTTCAGAGCACTCTTGTTGGGACGCACAAGGTCCCAGACCAAGCCAAATTTTTCTAAAACGACCAGCGTTGCGTAGGTCACATCGATTTCCCACCAGCGATGACCGTGTTGGGCCGTCCGGGGATCGGCATGATGATTATTGTGCCAGCCCTCGCCGTTGGTCAGTAGTGCAAACAGCCAATTGTTGCGACTGTCCTCTCGCGTTTCGTAATTTCGGTAGCCCCACATGTGAGCCGCTGAATTAATTCCCCAGGTCACGTGCCACGTAAAAACGGTCCGCATGATGACGCCCCACATTAGCCACACTGCGCCCCATTGTAGGGCTCCGGCAAGGGTTCCAGTAACAATTAGGCCAGTCGCAGCTCCAAGTAGAGTTATCAGAACGGCATGGATCAAATACACCCAGACCCAGTTTAGTCCACGCTGCAACCATAAGCAAAGCGGGTCACGCATTACATCCCGAACATATCGATCGTAGGCCGCCGCCGTTGACAGTTCGCGGTTGTCGTAAAACAACCAGCCAACATGAGCCCAATAAGCGCTGACCTTAGGAGTATGCGGGTCCGGTTGATGGTCCGAATGTTGGTGATGCACGCGATGAATCAAAACCCAGCGGGCAGGGGAGTCTTGAAAACTGCACACCCCCAACAGAGTCAACAAATGCTCGAACCACTTTGAACATTTGAATCCTCGGTGGGTCAACAGGCGATGATAACCGGCCCCAATTCCAATCGAGGTGAAGATGTAGTTTCCCAAAAACAGAAACCCCACGCCCCACCAAGAAAAAAAGTACTCAAAAAAGGCGAACGGGATCAACAGATGAAACCCAATTACCGGAATCACGTACTCCCAAAAAATGCGACTTTGTCGATCAACTCCCGCCGGGTACGGCACGCGAGGGAGTTTGTCCGAAGCGGCATTCTGCGCTGCGACTTCAGCCCCGTACTCGGGAGCAAGTTGATCTTGCGCGGGATCGTACTGGTTGGTCGGAGAAGTGTTCATAGATTGATCGTTGAAACTGAGAATCTTTGGCCTCCAGTTTACGCTTTCGCCACGTTTCTCGAAACTGCAAAAACTGTGGCAAAACTGCTGCGGCGACTCCTTGTTTGAGCCCAAACACAAAAAAAAGCCGCTCGTTTCCGAGCGGCTTTGAGGTTGGTACTTGAAATGAGCGGCTCAGCCGCCTTTTCAACTAAAAGCCTTGCAGTTGGAAGGCAAATTCTTCGGCGGATACCAGTGGCTCGCAAACTGATCCGAATGGTCCAAAGGTGAATCCAGGACCGATATCGCCGTTTTGGAAGCCGTTGGTGGCTCCGTCAAGCTCGATACGGAAGAACACTGGTGCCGAATTGTTGATAAAGGTCGGTGGTGTAACCGCGAAGAAGTTGTTGGAGAACGCCAGGCACATCGTACCGGTGACATCGTTGATGAAAGTTCCATCTCCAAACGCATTCTCTACAAAGATTGCGTTGATTTCCGCACGATTGTTGGTCTCAACAAAAACGTCCGTGGCCAAATTGTTGGACAACCGAGCGTTGACTACAGCGTCGTTGAAGCCTTCGATGGCGATTCCGCTCAGGCCGTTTCCAGTCGCGGTATTCGACTGGAGGTTCGCCAAGAGGCGAGCGTCACCGAACGCTTGCAGCGTTACACCGTCCAAACCGTTGCCATCCATCGTGTTGCCGTTCATGGTCACCCGAGTGAAGTTGTCCGGACCCAAGATTCCGTCGCCCTCGGCTCGAACCGAAACTCCGTTGGCACCGTTGCCGCTGAAGTCTGAGTTGACCAGCAACACATCCGTGCTGGTTCCGTCGGCGGTGTTGATGATCAAACCGTTGGCACCACTTCCGCTGACAATACTTTCCTCAATCGCGATTCTATTGATAAACCCTTGCTCATCGTTGTTGAGCAAGAATCGCATCCCGTTGACACCCGAACCAATCACGGTGGACTGTGTTATGCGGAAATCAACCAAGCCGTCGTTGAAGACTTGGGTGAATATTCCGTCTCCAAAGTTTCCGTTGACCGTCATGTTATCCAGTCTTGCGGTAAGCGAAGAAGGTGTGCCGGAATTGTCACCAACCAGGAATCGCAAACCATTGTTCCCGTTACCGTTAGCAACATTGTCTGTCAAATTGACAAAGTGAGCCGCTCCCAAAGTGGATGCGAACTGAGCCCCATCACCGGCATTGGCATTGATCAAGCTGTTTCGGAGCGTTGTGTTGACGGTACTCGCAACACCATTGGCGGCAACTCGCACACCGGTAATGTTTCCGGTGGCCGTGATGTCGTCGATCACAACAGTTTGGGAACCAACGTTTTGGTCGATGCTGATACCTACCCCGTTACCTGTGAAACTGGTGACTCCCGAAGTTTCACCGATAAACGTTCTGGTGCCAGGCAAGCCGTCCGTCCAATCGACGATCCGCAAGCCGGCTCCGCCATTGTTAGCGAATTCACTATTGAGAACCGTTAAGTTGCCCGAGCCACCGTTCACATGCACACCATTTAAGGTGTTGCCAGATGCCTCATGGCCGAAAATGTCGACCGTGGTGCCAGTACCCGGGGTGTTCAAATGGTTCGCCAGCCGCACCCCATCACGATTGTTGTTGTTCGTGAGGTTGCGAATCATCGCGATTCGCGTCGCGTCGTAGTTCTCCATGTGGATGCCGTCCCGACCGTTTTCGAAAACTAAGTTATCTTCGAAGCGGAAGACAGAAGTGGGATCAACGGCGTTTTCTAGGAAAATCCCGTCAAATCCGTTGTTACGCACGATATTGCGATTGAATTCCCAGTTTCCGGCCAACTCGTTCACATAGACACCATGCAGGATCGCACCTCGAATTTCATTATCTTCGATCAAGCCATTACGCAACGGCGAGCCTGCTGCGAAACCATCGCCGTAGATCCCGTAGGCCATTTCGCCGTTCGAACCGTCCATCACAAAACCGCGAACGGTGTTGCGGTTAGCCAAGGTTACGGCGGCACCATTTGCTTGAGCCGTAATCACAGGGTTGGGGAAGGAAAGATCGTTGCACAACAAGAAGAACTGCCCGTTTTGAATGGGGATCAAGTGCTCGGCTCCATCACCCAGCAACATCTGACCGTCTTTAAGGACAATTCCTTGATTGTAGTTGAACGTCGTTCCTGTACCATGGCGAACAAAGATGATGTCATCTTCAACCGATGCGTTTTGAGCGTCGATCAAACGAGCAAATGGAGTTTGTACGCGACCATCTGAAAATGCCGGGTCAGCAGTGTTGTCCACGTGAAGAACGTTGTAAGGCCGACCTGTGTCAGGATCGATTGCCAACACAAAGTCACGTTGGTAGCGAACGATATGGTCGTTACGCAGTGTCGGCTCCAGGTCGCGAGCAAGATAGGAATGTTCATTGCCGCGAGCATTCGCTCCGAACATGAAGCCCATCTGCAGAACGCCGGTGGTCTTAAAGCGGTCGTCGTAGTTGACTTCCGCATTGATCATCATCCCTTGCAGAATTTGAAAACCTAGTCGAGCACGACCGCCACCAAATGCGTCCACAAGTTCCGACTGATAGCCGTATCCACCGAGGTCGAGATGGCCATTGACCATGGCCAAAGCTTGGGGACGTGTCCGCAAGGTAACGTCGAAGCCTTTAAGGGCCGTGTCGATCCCAGGAATAATCACGATCACGTTGTCTTCAAAGCAGCGGTCCAAACCGTAAGAGTGATTGCGGTCACCGACTGGGAAATATCCGTTTCCGATGATGTCCCAACGACGGGTCTTAATCGATCCGTTCAAACCGAGTTGCGAGAACGTGTGAGCAAAGTTGCCTTGGCGGTCGTCGTCAATGTCGACCCAGCCACCCAACGTGAAATCGGCTCCTGCCGATTGAACGCTGAATACTCGGCTGACTCCGAGGTTGCCGAAAAAGCGATTGCTCTCCAACGAAAAGTGAACGTTGGATTCGCCCAACCATCTCCCGTCGAGGAAGTCATCAAACAACCGCGTCTTGCCACCCAGTGTCAGGTAGGAACCGCGATAACCAAGCCCTTGATCGGCAAGGTTGGTACGGAACCATACCCGGCCAGGGAGGCCCGCTTGGTACTCCGCACCGGCTTGCTGGAAATTCCCCTGCGCCCCATAAGCACCGGCGGGAACGCCCATGTTGTATTGAGCGTGTAACACCGGCCCCCAAGCCATCAAAGCTAAGGCAAACCAGAATAGACCCAGTCTCTTCTTCATCGATTTCTCCCGCGGCATACGGTTTGTTGTCATTTCTGCCCGCATTCTTAAAACTCATGCCTAAAACGACAGCGCAGTCGCGCCGTCAAAAGTCGTACATGTGATAAAGTGAATCGACACGATAAGATCAAGCCCATTAGAATTTTCGATACAATTGGATCGATTCGGATATTTTGACAGCTCGCTAGCGATTATTTTGCCAGCGAAATCGCTACGAAGAAGCGTTTGATCCCTTTTCTGTCTTGCGACTTCCACCTGCTTTACCCTGCTTAACACGGACAGAAGTCCCAAGCAGCGAGTGTTCAACGCTCAGAAACTTGCCAATCAGACTGATCAACCTGCTCACATCGCGGATCAAACCAATCATTCAAGGGGAGGCAATTCGCATGAGACTCGCGGATCAATTCTCGCGAATGGTTTGGTGCTTCACTCGGAAAATGCGCGGTTTTTCACGGTCTTTGAGGGTACGAATCCAGATTGCCGTTTGATTTTCGATCCGTTGTACTCATAATTAGCAAAGACCTCCGCGTTTTTGTGACGGGAGGCAGAGTTAAGTATTGAGTTCCCGTGGAACTGGAAGTTAAGTCGATGTTTAATCGCTTGGTCGCTTGGATTTTGGTAGCCAGTCTTGCACTGGCCCCAGTCGCTTTTAGCCACCATCGCAGTTCATGCGCAAACAATGGCGTATGCCAGGGAGACTGTTGCGGAACATCGCTTAATCGCTGCTCATCCAAATCGGCAGCCACCCAATCAACCTCCAAATCGCGAACGACTTGCTGCGGCTGTTGTTCGGGATCGCTTGCCGTTTCGGCTTCCGACGAGACGAACGACTCAAGGCCCCCCGCTATCAGAGCCGGCCAAACACCTGGCCAATGCTTAAATTGCCAATGCGGTTGCCAAGGCGAGGAAGTCCCACCGGGCACGCCACCAATTCCCCGACGTTCGCTCACTGAAGTCGAGCAGACGATAATCGCAGCTCCGACGGCCTATGAGTTTGCCCTCGCCGGTGAACCGCCCCTTTACAATCGGTCACACTCACCTCCAATTCATAGCCCTCCAAATTTCCGTCTCGCCTTGCTTTGTCGTTGGTTAATTTGATTCGCGCCACTCGCTCGAAGTGAAGCGAAAGTCTTTTCAGCGTGTTCACAGCAAAACGCAGGCGCTTAATGCGTCAGTAGTCTTGCGAATTGCTGCCGTCCTGCGCCCTGATGGCCTTACCGACTTGCGGTCAGGATGTAAACCATCGCTTCTTCACCTTCGAGCCGATGCTGCATCTCTTTTTTCAATACGTGCGTTCAAAACATTTTTATAAGCCCGCCGCTCTAAGCGAGCCATCCAGAAATGTTGCCTCTCAAATTTGGTGACCTGATTCTGAGTCATTTGAGACAGTGCGCGTCAGACATATTCGCCTCCAATTCACCAGCGATTTTTGCAACCAAGTGAAGTTACCATGAGTCAACCTCATCAAGAACCTAAACTCGAAATACCGTCCCCACAGGATAGCCCCCGTGAGGATCAACTGCGCCCTGGACAAGCCTTGCGATTCAACGTTAAGGCTCTTGTCAGTATGTCCTACACCATCGGCATGACGCTTACGGCAGTGGCCCTGATGTTTTTCCTCGTCGGCCAAGCTCAAAAAGCGGGCTGGATTTCCTCGGGAGATCATCAAGATTCCGGCGGCATGGAATCGGGCGGTTCGCGGTATATCTGCCCGATGATGTGCGTGGAGCCAACCAGCGAGCCAGGACGCTGCCCCGTTTGCGAGATGGAACTGGTCGAAGCCACGATGGGGCCGGTGTTCATCGATCCGGCCATGCGGCGAATCCTTAATATCCAAACCGCCAGGGCCGTCAAAAAGCCTGTCACGCGTTCGCTTCGCAGTGTCGGCGAATTGAGCTACAACGAAGAAAAACTCAAAACGATCTCCGCTTACGTCGATGGCCGCCTGGAGCAACTCTATATCAACACTACCGGCAGCATTGTGTCTGCCGGGCAGCGAATGGCACTCATCTATTCGCCCCGATTGTATGCCGGACAAGTCGAATTGCTCAATGCCAAGCGCAGTTCGCCGAATACCCCGATGCACGAATCGGCCCGGCGGCGTCTGATCGAACTGGGCATGACCGAATCGCAAATCGACCAATTGGAACTTTCAAACGACGCCACCAGCCGCTTGGAGCTCGTCGCTCCGATCAGCGGAACGGTGATCGAACGGCTGGCGGTCGAGGGGCAATACGTTGCCGAGGGCGAGCCGATTTTTCGCTTGGCCGATCTGAGTTCACTGTGGCTGATCCTCAAACTGTTCCCCGAAGACGCGGCTCTCGTGCGAGTCGGTCAAACGGTGTCTGCCCAAGTCCAATCAGAGCCGGGCAAAACGTTTTCCGGAATTGTCGAGTTTATCTCGCCCACTGTTTCGACCGACTCGCGAACGGTCGATGTGCGGGTGGTGCTGCCCAATCCCACTGGTCACTTGCGAGTCGGCGATTTTGCACGAGCCCAGATTGAGGTGCCGGTCGTGGCTAGCGATTCAGCCGCCGACGTCGAGCCGATGAATGCGATTCTCGTGCCACGCGATGCGGTGTTAATGGTCGCGTCGGCGAGTGTCGTCTACCTCGAAACCGAACCGGGGCGGTTTGAAATGCAATCGGTCACCGTTGGGCCGACTGTCGGCAACGAAATCGTGATCCTGGCGGGATTGAAAGCGGGCGATATCGTGGCGACTCGCGGCAATTTTTTGATCGACTCGCAAATGCAGCTCGCTGGGAATCCCTCGCTGCTCGATCCCGGTCGAGCCGAACCTAAATCGCTGGACGATTTCCGGCCAGAGAACATCTTTCCCGAAATTCCACCGGCGGGCGAAATGCGGCGAGTCACCCCGCGATCGCACGGCCAGCACGGAGACCACCAGCCATGATCCGAGCGATGATCTCATTTTGCATCCACGAACGACTGTTGATCACCGTTTTGATGGTCGTCTTGATCGGCTTTGGCTGGTACGCCACGAGCCAAGTCCCCATCGACGCCATCCCCAATGTGGGCGAGAACCAGGTGATCGTGTTGACCGATTGGCCAGGCCGCAGTCCTAAGGATGTCGAAGACCAATTGACTTATCCGATCTCCGTATCGCTGCAAACAGTTCCCGGTTCCCGCAGCGTGCGGGGCAAGAGCATGTTCGGGTTTAGCTTTGTCCAAGTCACGTTTGACGACAGCGTCGATTTTTATTGGGCTCGTTCGCGGGTGGCCGAGCAGTTGACGACCATTGCCGGTCAGTTGCCGTCCGACGTGACGCCGCGATTGGCTCCGGACGCGACGGCTTTGGGGCAAGTGTTCTATTATGTGCTCGACGCACCGGCCGGTTTTGATTTGGCCGAACTCCGTTCGAAACAAGACTACTTCATCAAGTACGCTTTGCAGTCGGTTCACTGCGTCGCCGAAGTCGCTTCGATTGGCGGTTACGTCAAACAGTACCAAGTCGATATTGATCCCGAAAAATTGCGCTATCACGGCATTGAACTGGGCCGCGTGATCGACTCGATCCGCAACGCCAACATCGACGTGGGGGCCAAGGTGGTTGACGACGGCGGGATTGAGTTCCTGGTTCGCGGCAAAGGGTTTTTAGGAGCGGGCCGCACCGAGGCGGAGACCATCGAACAAATCAACCAGACCGTCGTCGATACGCGGTCGGGTATTCCGATTCGCATCCAAGATTTGGGCTGGGTACAAACCGGCCCAGCCTTGCGAACGGGAGCTCTCGATTGGAACGGCGTCGAAGCGGTCGGCGGAGTAGTCGTCATGCGGTTTGGCGAAAACCCCCGCGCGGTGATCGACAGGGTGAAGGCCAAGATTGCATCGCTCGAATCGGAACTGGACGGGATCAAGATCGTTGGCATCTACGACCGGACGGACTTGATCAACGAGACGATTCATACGCTCACCGATGCACTTATCCACGAGACGATGATTACCATCGCGATCATGGTTTTGTTCCTGTTGCATGTGCGTGCCAGTGTGATTGTGGCCATCACGCTGCCAATGGCTGTGTTGATGTCGTTCATCGCCATGAAAGTGTTCGGTGTGGATGCCAACATCATGTCATTGGCGGGGATTGCGATTGCGATTGGCACGATGGTCGATATGGGGATCATCGTGCTGGAAAATATTTATGGCGGATTGGCGGATTGGGAACGGCAAGGGGGCCAAGGGGGCGAGCGCCGGCGACTGGATGTAATTCGCGAGTCGTGCGAAGAAGTGATTCCGGCGGTGATGACGGCGGTGAGCACGACCATCGTCAGTTTTTTGCCCGTGTTCTTTTTGACGGGGCGCGATGGGCGGTTGTTTACCCCGATGGCTTGGACCAAAACGTTTGCCTTGACCGCTAGTTTGATCGTGGCCGTGATCATTATTCCTATGCTTTGTCGCATGCTTTTGCGGTCGCAACGATGGCCCGCAGCAACGACGGCGGCGGTGTCGGGTGGATTGGCTGGTTTAATGGCGGGAGTGGTCTATTTTGTGTGGGGCCACCGATTGCAGTCGCTGACGGGCGTTGATCCGATTTGGCTCACGGTAATTGGCGGCGCTCTGGGTTATGCGATTGGTTGGTGGCTGGCTCGCGAGCGACTGTGGCCGCTCGAGGAAAATCCGGTCAGCCGGGGCGTGCTGTGGCTGTATGCCGGGCGATTGCGGATGGCGTTGCGGCACAAGTGGTTGATGTTGTCATTGCCAGCAGTATTGGTCGTTGTAGGGCTAATTGCCTGGCTGGGGCTGGCGACGATCATGCGACCGGTCGAGACCGTGGCCCGTTGGTTCGGAGCCGATCTGCCCGCGATTGGTGCTTATCAAAACCTCAAAAAACAGTTCCCTGGTTTGAAGTCGTCCGACTGGATCGCTTTGGACGAGGGGAGTTGGTTCTATATGCCCAGCCTCTATCCGGCAGCCACTTTTTCGCAAACGATGGAGGTGTTGCAGAAACAAGATGTGCTGATTCGCCAGATTCCCGAAGTCGAAAATGTGTTGGGTAAAATCGGGCGGGCGGAATCGGCACTTGACCCAGCACCGGCAACGATGATCGAAACCTACGTGATGCTGAAACCACCTCACCAATGGCGACCGGGAATCAAATCACGAGATATTTGGAACGAGATCAACAACGTCGCGACCTTGACCGGTGTCACTCCGGCATCGGCCCTGCAACCCATCGAGGGGCGCGTGGTGATGTTACAAGCCGGCATTCGGGCCACGATGGCGGTGAGGATTTATGGTGATTCGCTGGCTGGGTTGGCTGAGGCGTCGCTTGATGTGGCCCAGCGGCTGAGACTAAGCCCGTTGGTGAACGCCGGTACGGTCAGTCCCGATATCGTGTTGGGGAAACCGTACTTTGAGTTCGAGGTCAACCGCGACGAAGCGGCCCGGTACGGCATGTCCACGATGATGGTTAATGAAGTGGTCGCAGCGGGTTTGGGCGGCATGGACGTAACGACGACGGTCGAAGGGCGCGAGCGTTACGCGGTGCAAGTCCGGTTTGATCGCAGCACGCGCGAACAGACCGACCGGTTGGGTTTGATCCAAGTGGTCACGCCGGGGGGCGATATTGTGCCCCTGCAAAGACTGGCCGATATCAGTACGACTTGGGGGCCGATGGCGATCAACAGCGAGGACGCGCGGCTGGTGGCACACGTGGCGTTTATGCCCTCGGGTCGAACCGGCTCGATTGAAACGGCTCGCGGCGTGATGGAGGAACTGCAAACGGCTCGTCAGAGTCGCGAGCTCGAATTTCCCGCTGGCAATTTCGAATTGGAGATGGTCGGTTCGTTTCAAAACCAGGTCGAGGCGAATCTGCGTTTGATGTGGATCATCCCGACGGTGGTTTTGATCAATCTGCTGCTGCACTATTTGCATTTCCGCAATTTGCCGCAGTCGTTGGTGGTGTTTTCGGGGATTCCGGTTGCGGCGGCGGGCGGGATGATTGCCGTGGCTTGGGCGGGGATTCCCATGAACACAGCGGTTTGGATTGGCTTTATCGCTTTGTTCGGCCTGGCCGCCGACGATGGGATTGTGATTGCGACCTACATTCGCGAAGTGTTGCGACGGCGGACGGTCAGTTCGATTGAAGAAATCCGTGAAGCGATTTATGAAGCGGGCTTGAAACGGATTCGTCCGTGTGTGATGACGACCGTCACGACCTTGATCGCGCTAACACCGATTTTGCTTTCCGACGGTCGGGGAGCGGATGTGGCGCGAGCGATGGCGATCCCGATTTTCGGCGGGATGTTGATCGAGCCATTTTCAACGTTTGTGGTGCCGACGTTGTATTGTTGGTATTTAGAGTTAAAGTTCCGACTCGGTTTCAAAGACCCGATTTGGGATCAACAGGAACAAATCGATGCCGGGTAACTAATTTTAAGGAGAGTAACATGAAAAGTTTTCACACGATGACCCTATGGGTTCTTTGTTCGATTGCCGGATTGAATTTTTATTCATCCGACGATGATCAACCGCTGGACGACGTCCTGCGAATGAAAGTGCAAAAAATCTGCCCCGTTTCCGGGAACGAACTCGACACGACCGGCGAGCCGATCAAGGTCGAGGTGGGGGAGCACAAAGAAACGATCTACTTGTGCAGCGAGGGGTGTGCTGATCACAAGATCGATCCGCATCACTGGGAAGCGATTCACATCAACATCGCCACGGCTCAGTTCAAATGTCCGGTGATGGACAAACAGCTTCCGGACGGAGCCAAATGGACGGTGGTGAATGGCGTTTTGGTTTACGTCTGCTGCCCGCCCTGTTCGCCAAAAATCCAGACCAAACCGAAAGAGAATTTGGAATTCATTAAAAAAACGTACGAAGAGGCCGTCAAATAGCCCCGGTGCAGTTTCATTGAATCGCCTTCGTATGGTGTTCAGAGTTCTCGATGCGAGTAAAATTAAATCGAGAATGCATCAGAACAGCGTTTTTGAGACGACAAACCCTTTTGTAGCCACGCTCACCAGAGCGTGGAAAATTCACAAAAAAACCACGTTCTGGCGAACGTGGCTACCCAATTTTTGGCCTTTTGGAAACAAAGCCTAGAACGCAAAGCGAAGTGAAACAATGAATTGGCGCGAACGAATCACGGTTGACCCACTGATATGCCACGGCAAGGCTTGCATCAAGGGCACACGAGTCATGGTGTCGGTAGTCTTGGACAATCTTGCTGCTGGCACATCGCGCGAGGAAATTCTGTCGAGTTATCCATCGTTATCGCGTGAAGACATTGACGCCGCGATTGCCTATGCCGCCGAATTGGCGCGAGAACGTGTCATTCCCATCTCTCCAGGTGCCGCTTGATGCGATTCAAGATCGACGAAAACTTGCCTGTTGAGTCGGCCTTGTTTTTGCGTGAGGCTGGCCATGATGCTTTGACCATTAACGACCAGCAAATGGTCGGCGAACTCGATTCCCGCGTGGCATCAGTTTGTCAATCTGAAAAACGGGCCTTAATTACATTGGATTTGGACTTCTCCGATATCCGCACCTACCCACCAGCGCAGCATCACGGCATCGTTGTCCTCCGCCCGAGAAATCAAGCCAAAGCGACCATCCTCAAATTGATACGTCAACTCATAAACTTGTTATTGGTTGAACCACTGGACGGCAAACTGTGGATACTCCAAGAGAACGGTTTACGTATCCGTGAGGGTGAGGATTCGTAAGGACGTTTACGCCCCGTTACAACCGTTATAGTCTTACCAATCCGATTGATCGAAACGCAATACGGTCGTTCCGGTTGTAGTGCTCGTAAAACCTGCAATCATTGCACGGAAAAGGCCGATTTTTACGGGCAGACGTTGATCTCGGTGACGGCGTGGCACAGGCTTCCAGCCTGTGTTTGGCTTTTGGTTGTTGGGTCACAGGCTGGAAGCCTGTGCCACAAGAGCGAGCAAAATGAACCCGCAGCTTTCAAAACAACGTTTGGATCGCCACAAAGAAATTTTGTTGCTGTTCGTTGTCGTGTTGGTCATGCTGTTCGCCGGTTGCCGTTCAGGACGTTCTCCGATCGGTTGCGAGTATGCCTCTGTTCGAGATGTTGCCCGCACGCCATGGTGTTCACCGGCATTCGACGAAATGCAAGCAAGTTTTGAACAGCAGCAAGTTTTGGCGATTACTGCAGACCCAGTTGAAGAGGAGTATCTCGTTGGCACGAATGGCGAGTACCTTGATGCAAAAAATCGCATATGGATGCTTGAGGACCTGATTCAACTCGCCTTGGATCGGAACCCCGAAATCTCGATTGCTCGGCACGAGCTGGATCAAGCCTCGGCACGGGTCCCCCAAGCGGGTAGCCTTGACGATCCAATGGTCAATCTGATCGGTTGGCCGATTTATCCCAACGTGCCACAAACAGTCGCGGGGCGGATGACCTATGATGTCTCGGTTTCACAAGAAATCCCGTGGTTCGGCAAACGTCGAGCACGAGTTGGGGAAATGAGTCGCGAAGTCGCTGCAGCAGAGCGTCAGTTAGCTGCCAACGAACTCCAGGTGATGAACGAAGTCAAGCAAGCGTATTTCGCTTGGTGGCTGGCTGCTGAAACGCAGGAGATCATTATGCAAGAAATCGAGTTGCTGGGGAGTTTGAAGCAAGCCGTCGAGGCCCGCTATCGCACGGGGAATGCCAAGCAACAAGATATTTTGCGACTGGAGTCTGAAATTGGACTTTCGCGCGCCGAGTTGGCCCAAGCCACGGCCGATCAATCGCGAGCACTGGCTGATCTTGCCCGCGCAGTGCGCTGGGATGCCGTGAGACCTCCCGAACTTGAGCAACGAATTCCCTCAATCGAACTCCCCGGCGACTGGACTTCGATCAGCGAATTTATTCTGGCCATGCGTCCCGAGTTGCAACAAGCCTGGATCAATGTACAACGCGACCAATGGAAGACCGAGCAAGCCCGTTTGGATTATTATCCGGACCTGACCTTCATGGTAGGCTGGGGTGACATGACCACACGCCGGGCGATGTCGCCGATTGCCGACGGGATTGGCAACATTACGACAGGGGTGAGTTTTAATTTGCCCGTTCGATATGGTCGATTGGATGCCGCCGTGCGGGAGTCGGAATCGCAAGTCTTGGCAAGCGTTTATGAATGGGACCGTTTACGTCAGGAGACCTTGCGCGACATCGAGGAACGGCGTGCCGAAATCACTGGCCTTTATGAAAGCCTGGAAACCTATCGCAGCGAGATCATTCCCAAGATGGAGCAGGCTCTGGACGTCACGATTCAATCGTATCAAGTCAATCAAGCGGACTTCATTGATCTGATCACCATCCGCCGCGAGCTTGTTCGCCTGCGTTTGGGGGAACGTCGCTTGCAAACCCAATACCACCAATCCCTCGCCGAACTCTACCGCCTCGCACAGTGATCTTTAGGCTTGCGGAACACCAAAACGGTTTGGCATTGACTTGAGAGCCAGACAGCAACTCGTTCGGACATCAGTTAAGATGGCTTGAGTCCACATTTTTTGAGTCTCGTTCTTTCAAGTTTTCCGATGCCCTCTATCGTCTTAACCATTCGCGTCAAGCCTCGCTCGCGGGTTTCGGAGTTGACGCAAGCTGAGGATGGAAGTTGGGTGGCGAAGTTAAAATCGCCTCCGGTGGATGGGAAGGCGAATGCCGAATTACTGGAATTAATCGCCGCACATTTCAAATGCCCGAAATCTGCGGTGAAAATCAAATCCGGGGCCTCTGGCAGAACAAAATTGGTCTGTATTGAGTCTTGATCCTGCGGGCAAAATGGTAAATTTCCGGTTAGCCTTTGAATTCAATCTGACTTTCTACTCTTGGACCTTGCGGGATGCGGTTTTGATTCTCAAAATGATCTTTGAGTCCTAAATTGTCAAAAAAACCAAATTGCGTGATTTAATAAACGAGAGGCAGTCATGAAACTCGATGGAATGCGAGAAAGCAAGAATGTCGATGATCGGCGGGGGATGAGCCCTGGAACGATGTTAGCGGGCGGGGGTGGCCTGGGTGTGATCATTTTGTTGCTGTTGTTCCTTTTCACTGGCGATGAAAATTTTGCCCGACTCATGCAGCAACAGGCGCAAGCCCCGGCAGCAAACACTACAGGTGAACGCCCAGCTCCCGACGATACGACCCGCAAGTTCATCTCGGTGATCTTGGCAAGTACCGAAGATGTCTGGACCGAACAATTTCAAAAACATACCAACCGCCGCTACATTGCTCCAGAACTTGTTATTTTTGACGGTCCTCAACAGACAGGTTGCGGGCCTGCCGATCCCCGCATGGGGCCTTTTTATTGTCCGGCAGATGAAAAGGTCTATATTCCACCTTCGTTTTTTGTTGAGCTGGCAAGGAGTCATGGTGCTCCGGGTGAATTCCCGCAGGCGTACGTGATCGCGCATGAAATTTCTCACCATGTACAAAAACTTCTGGGGTACACTGATCTTTTCGAGCAGGCTCGCCGCCGAGGAAACAAGATCGAGGCCAATCGAGCTCTGGTCCGCTTGGAGTTGCAAGCTGACTACATGGCCGGAGTTTGGGCTCATCATGCCCACCGGCAATACGAAATTCTTGATCAACGGGATATCTCTCAAGCCATCAAGGCGACCAGCGCCATCGGCGACGACACTTTGATGGAAAAGGCCGGTCGGTATGCCGATCCACGTGAGTACACCCACGGAACGTCGGAGCAACGGACAAAGTGGTTTATTCAGGGTCTGAAAACAGGTGACTTCACGGTGATCGACCAGTTCTTCAAGGTGAACTACGATGATTTAGAACCTTAGTTTCGCAAGAAATCTCACACGATTGAAAGAGGACGCGAAATTGATGGGTATTGCAACGAAGACCATTCTTCGGCGAGTCTATTTTGCCCGCGCAACGGAGACCTCGCAAACGACTGGAAAATGATCGGAACCGGCAGCGGGTAACACCTCACGATGATGAACGGCCAGCGCTTCAGACACCAAGATATGATCGATGGGGATACTTACGAGGTTTCCGCCAACGGGCCAAGTGGCATGATAGCCAAAACCGTTCCGCGAATCCTTGAGGCCCGTCGCGGCTAAGAAGTCTCGGAAAAATGGGGACCAGGGAATGCAGTTGAAATCGCCCATGACCACCAGTGGTTGCTCACGGTGGGGGTTCGCAATTTCTACCAACCGCTCAAATTGCTGCGTTCGGCGCAAGAATTGAGAAAAACTCGTGGGGTTGAACAAGTGGACTCCGAGGATACGAATCGCTCGGCCTTCCCAATCGATCAACGCATCAATGTAGGGGTCATCCTTCCAATCGAGGTAAGAGTCTTGCTCGACTTCCTCTGGTTGATGAGTCAGATAGGCGATTTCATGTTCAATGATCGGATGTTTGCTCAAAATCGCCAAGCCGTAACCATAGTTTCTCGGCTCGCGAATCTGATGCGGAAAGGTTTCCAACAAATCGTCCAGCATTTTTTCATGCGCAGGCGTGTACTCCACCAACAAAGCGACATCGAGGTTGGCGTTTAGAATTGTCCGTTTGATCAGAGCCTCTTGTCGATTGACCAGCAGAATATTGAATGCCATCAGCCGCAGTCGCTTTGTTTCTGCAGGGTCGCCCAGGGGAACAGGCCAATACGGTTGTAACGGATTGAGGAGGGTAGCCACCGAGACCAAAAACAGGGCCAATGCGGTTTTTCTCAATCCTCCAAACACTAAAAATACGGACAGGCCCAAACCCAATATTCCCATCTGCAACTGAAGACTTGCCAAGAGCTCTGCAGCAAACAGCCACCGGCCGCCCCAAGAAATCAACATTAACAAGACGCCAGCCCAAGCGGTTGTGATTGCAAAGGAACTCAACAACGACCGGTGGACTTGCGGGGTTGGCGTGTCACCGTGATCGACAGATTCGGGAACCACGTTGGCTGGCGGGGATTCGTTCACTGAGAAGAGCTGATTTAGTCTGTTGGTTTTAGGTGACAGTTCACGGGATTAGGCGTTGTTTGACAATAGTTTTAGTTTAGGTTTAAGTTTAGGTCCAAACTTCAACTTAAACCCTTGCCTTTATCCTCCCCACTCTAACAACTCCGCGAACGTTGCCGTTTTTTTTGAACTTGGGGAATGTATCAACTCCATTAAGCCACCCGGCGGTCGGCACTGCGTCGATAGATTTCGGGATTCAGGCTTGGATCATTGTACATTTTTAGCTGCCGAGTGACACGGTGTTGAATACTCCCTGCCTCGACCCCTTTCCAGAGAAGTTCCAAAGCCTCACAGAGGTGAGCCTGTTGTTGCAGGCAAATATCAAATCGATCCCGCACTTTCGCTTTGTGGGCTTGATCAACATCACGTCGGCCAAGTTCCTCCTGCAGATGGTACAACCTCAAAGCCATGATCGACAGTCGATCGATGGCCGAGCCCGGAGTCTCGGTGCATTTGATCGCCATTTTTTTAAGCCGGACCCCTTGTACTTCGAGGTGCGATTGCAGTTCGTCGTCGATGCGTTCGATCCAGTCGTTGCGAAGTTGATTGAGCCGATCAATTGCGCGTTTCACTTGAGCGATCTCTTTGTCACTGGCATCGGGAATACGAGCCTTGTCCTCTTCGTGCCACAACATGAAATTGTAAGCGTGCTGTTGGCAAACGACGGCTAAAAATTCTTCGTAATCACCGCTCAACGTATCGATTTGGGGAGGCTCATCGTGCCAACTCACGACCATCGACTCGTGCAGCGTAATGATTTCGTCAACGTTCAACATGGTTCAACCCTCGACAGTCTAGTGGCAATTCAACATCCAAAAGAGTGTAGGCTGATTCCAGTTTTTGGGGCAATAGAAAAATTCGAGCGTACCGAAAGCACGCACACGAAGAGCTGAGTTTCCGGCGGACCACCATCAAAAATCGCCCATTTTCAAACGACAAGCGGAATTCCACTCAAGCCCAAAATGCAATTCCCGAAGGCACCTCCGCAAAACAGATCAATAACGGGCCTGGAGTGGTACTTGCTAGCATTCGCTTCCACGTACTAGATTGGGCGAAGATCGCTACCTGTTCGAGGAGCCGTTTGGAAACGATTTCTAAAATCCTCAACAATGGAAAAATGGCTCGTCACCGACCCACACCAAAGAAGGCGTTTTTTGCAAAATCGATTACCGTGGTGAAACCCTGAATTGATGCTTGGTTCGACAGGCCAACCGAGTGTTTTTGAGAAAATTTGAATCGGCATTTAAGAATTGGATTTGTTGTCATACCGCACATGACTTTTGGTCGTATCAAGTATTTCGCGGCGTTTCTTCATATTTCTCGCAGAACGTCGCCTTAACAAATGGAAAACCGTGACTTTGTCTTGATATTGTCCTAGGTTTCGTTGGATTTACGGACCATTATGCGATTGTCAAAAGCCATGATGACTTCCGCAAAATTTCCCCTAGATTTTTATCATTGTGGTGGCCTTCGGCCAAATGCACGCTTTTCTTGAGGACTTAGACGGCAAAACAAGAACTTCCAATGAAATTTTGTTGGGTTGATTGCGGCACGCTAGCGTTCGGATTAAACTCATTTTTGAGCGAGTTGGTGGGAAGTCGTTTTTCAACCGTGATCTTCGCTGCTGAAGCCCAATTTAATAGGGGCCCTAACGTGAAAAATTGGCGTCTGAAATCGGTGTTGGGAAAACCATTATTCGGTGGATTGGTTTCGATGGGTTTGTCGTTGAATGGATCGCCGAAGCGGCGGGTTGCCGATCATCCTTGGCTGCGGACCTTCGAATTTCAGGCGCTCGAACCACGCCATCTCTTAGCCGCCGATTTCGGGGACGCTCCGTTTCCCTATCCGACACTACTAGACGATGACGGAGCGAGACACACCATTGTTGCTGGGGCACCTCGGCTGGGAGTTACCATCTCCTCTTCTGATGACGGACAGCCTTCTCTGAATGCCGATGCAGATTTGGGTGATGACGGTGTCTTTTTGGGAAATTTGACGCTTGGTAGTTGGGCCACCGTCATCGTCGATGTTCAGGGTGCGGCCGGATATCTAGACGCCTGGGTCGATTTCAATCAGGACGGGTCGTGGAATGATCCAGTGGATAAAATTTTTAGTTCGCGATGGTTAGAGCTAGGCGAAAATATCCTTAACTTTTTTATTCCGGCAGACGCTTTTCCTGGAGAGACGTTTGCGCGTTTTCGAATTAGCTCGACCGGTAATTTGCCTTCAACTGGTTTGGCATCTGACGGCGAGGTGGAAGACTATCTTGTTGACGTATCCTCAGGGATCAACAACTACAACCCCATTGGACCTGAGTTTCTTTTCTCTAACCCACAAATGGCTTTCGCCCCAACTTCCGCGGTGTTTGACTCATCGGGAAATGCGATCATCAGCCAAGGGAATAGTATCCGGCGATTTAGCCCATCTGGGGTAAGCATTGGCGGATTTACAATTATCAGAGAGACTCCTGTTTTCGAAACAAAAATAGGAATAGAAGAAGGGTATGACATTTTGCATGCCGTCTACAAGCGTTGGAACCCCTCAACCAATTCTACAGGACTCTTCTACAGCCGGCTCAATTTATTCGGAGCGACCGTTGGCGGTGAGATCTTGGTTCACGCCGAAACCGATCTCGACAATATTAATGATCACTCAATTGCCGTAAATCCGGCAGGTAGGGCTGTGGTTCTTTGGCGAAGTTACGAAGATGATGGCTTGGGAGGCATTGGATCATCCATTGCAATGGTTAGGGGTTTTAACATAGGTTTAAACCAATTTTTTACTCGCGCTGTATCAACTTCATCGTATCAGCTGAATCCTCGCCTCGCCATTAACGAATTCGGTGATTTTGCCGTTGGATGGACCGATCCGTGGCATGGCGAAGACGCAAATCCACAAGTTTTTGTAAAGCGATTCTCCAAAGACGGAATAGATTTGGGGGGGGGAGAGCAAGCAATCGGAAATGGGCTGTTGGGTTCAATCGCTTCGAATTCATATGGGGCTTTAGTAGTTGTATATGAAAAATTGGCTTTTCCGATTGATCAGGACATAAATAATCAAATTTTTGCTTTAAGAATTGACCGATTTGGACAAATTCAAGGCCCCGAGTTTCGAGTCCACTCGCTGAGCGGGAGTGACTATCGGCAAAATCCAATGGTTGCGACAAATTCCTTTGGAGACTTCGTCGTGGCATGGGACAGTTGGATGCAAGATGGTAGTGCAAAGGGGGTATATGCAAGGCGATTTAACGCGGATGGAACTCCGCTAGACGCAGAGTTTTTGGTAAACACTTGGACTGCTGGTAGCCAAGAATTGAGTTCCCTGGCTTTTAAAGGTTGGGACTTTGATGATTTAATGTTTGTTTGGGAAAGTGAAGGCATGGGTAGTGGTGGAATGTACCCCGTGGCTCAAAGGTTTGGTTATTCACCAAAAGTTTTGCTCCCTGACTTGGTGATAAATGAAATTATAATTCCAAGTTCCGCAAATCTTGGACAAGCGATTTCGATGGAATGGGTAGTCCGAAATTCAGGAGAAGCCACTGCGAGTGGGGCTGTTAGGGATCGTGTTTACTTGTCGAGCGATTCAATTCTAGGCAACGACATCCTGCTATTTTCGAAGGATTATTCACTTGACTTAAGTCCAGGAGTACAAGTTCGTCGATCAGAAAACGTGACTATCCCAACCGACTTAGAGGGCCAAAATTGGAAAATAATTGTAAAAACTGACGTATTGGACCAAATTGTTGAAAGAAGTGAATTTAATAATTTCAGGGTGTCGGGGACAACACTACTAGTCTCTGGTCCAGACCTCGTCGTCTCACTTGTTAGTGTTCCAGAGGTGGGAGAGAGCGGTGAACAAATTCAGGTTACCTGGGTAATTAGTAATCAAGGAGGTGCCGTCAACAATGGCAATTGGAGTGACCGAATTTACCTCTCCACCGACAGTCAAGTCGGTGGAGACTTAGTTATCGGTTCGTTTTCATTCACGGGTTCTTTGGCCGCTGGGGAGTCGGTTCAACGGACCCAATTAGTGACGATACCTGCAGGGGTTTACGGAACGCGTTGGATCGTTGTGCAAACAGATGTCAACAACCAGATCGCAGAAAGTAACGAAGATAATAATTTTCGAATTTCGGATGGTCCCATCGAAATCGTTGACGCAATTGCACCTAATCTTCAAGTGGCCTCAGTGACAACACCACTTACCGCTTTTTCTGGTCAGGCGGCGACGGTACGTTGGGTCGTAACGAATAGCGGAACGGCGCCGACCAATGTCTCGACATGGTTTGACGGAGTTTACCTATCCTCAAATCCTGTTTGGGATAGCGGAGACCTATTCCTCGGCCAAATTCTAAACCAAGCATTTCTTGATATCGGAGAAAGTTACTCCAGCGAAGCAACTTTTATTTTGCCTAATGGAATTCAGGGCAACTATTACATAATCGTCGTCACTGACGGTACCAATCGAGTGATCGAACTTAACGAGACTGACAATGCAGGAACGGGGAGTGCGACCAATGTGCAATTGACCCCTCCGCCCGATTTGCGGGTCACACAAATCCAACCCCCAACACTGGCTTTCTCGGGGCAACCGACCACGATTACTTGGACGGTGACCAACTCTGGTATTGGCGACACACGCGGTGCGTTTTGGCGGGACCGTGTTTATCTGTCGTCGAATCAAACGCTGGATGATAGTGATTTCATCTTGAGCACCGTCACTCGACAAGGAGCTTTGGCGAGCGGAGAGTCGTACACTCGAACGGTCAGCCTTGTTCTGCCGGTGGGGATCAGCGGAGACTATTTCTTTATCGTGCGGACAGACGTGTTCGACGAAGTCTTCGAGCACGTCTTTTCAGCGAATAACACCTCGGCCGCTTCGAACCCGACCAATGTGCTTCTCACACCCCCTCCGGACCTAGAAGTCACCCAGGTCTCGGCTCCTGCCACCGCTCGCTCAGGGGCGTCCATTTCTGTGAATTATCGTGTGGCGAACAACGGCTCAAGTGAAACGCCAAACTTCTCGTGGCGCGATGAATTATGGTTGTCATCGAGCAGTGTATTTGATCCAGACCAAGCAGTGCTGATTGGCTCGCGAAGTCATTCCGGACAGCTTTTGGCCGGGAGTCACTACGATGCCGTTTTGTCTGGAATTCTGCCCCACGGACTTACCGGACCGTATCACTTATTTGTGCGAACAGACGCACTTAATTCTGTTTTTGAACTAGATACTGAAAATAACGTTAAGCGGACTTTAAACCCGGTCCAACTGGAGTCTCGGCCTGCCGATTTAGTCATTCCCAATGTTTCGGCCGTTTCGGTTGTCGAGGCCGGAGGCACGTTGTTGGTAAGCTGGGAAGTTCGTAATCAAGGGATCGGCGATACGATCACAACTCGTTGGCGTGACCGCGTGGTCCTGTCCCGTGATGGCAGCGTGGGGAATGGCCAAGACATTGAGTTGGGGAGAGTCGTAAGAAACGGCCTGTTGGGTGTCGGTCAAAGTTACCAAGTCACCAATCGACTTTTTGAAGTCCCGTTTGGCGTTGAGCCCGGTGATTATGTGCTGCTGGTGATCACGGACGCTGAAAATGAAGTTTACGAAGGAACGAATGAGAATAACAATCGCTCGCAACCTCGACCGATCACCGTCAACCGTCCGACAGCCGATTTACGAGTTTCCAACATCGTGGTTGGGGCGAGTGTCGCCTCTGGGACTCGGCTGACGGTAACTTGGACTGTTGGGAATTTCGGTCTCGCTGCGACGAACGCCGAATGGTGGCACGATGATGTTTACTTGTCGACCGATCCGTTTCTCAGCAGTGATGATCTCAGAATTGGCAGTGTCATCCGTTCCAATCGACTCCTCGCCGGGCAGGAATACACTGCCAGTAGGGACTTGGAAATTCCGATTGACCTCAGCGGCAATTTCTATGTCATCGTCGTGACCGATTCTGGCAACCGCGTCGAGGAAGGCGCGGGCGAAAGCAATAACGTCTTGGCGTCATCGTCTGCGGTCACGGTGACGCTCAGTCCCGTGCCGGATTTGGCGGTCGTCTCAGTTTCTGCTCCCACAGAAGCATTTTCGGCGCAGTCCATGGTTATTTCCTGGACTGTCCAGAATGTTGGAATGGCGGAAGCATTCGGTCGGAACTGGTACGATTCGGTTTATCTGTCTTTGGATCAAGTCTTTGATCGGCAAAGTGACATTTATCTTGGCTTCCGAACTCGTCGCGATCCACTGGCAGCTGGCGAACAATACACGCAGCAAGGGTCGTTCTTTATTCCCTTCGGGTTGACTGGGCAATTTTATGTTTTCGTTGTCACCGATTCCGGAAACGTCGTGCATGAACGGGGGGCACTGGCCAATAATGTTGATTCCACATTGATTCCGACTCAGATTGTATTGGCCCCTCCGGCGGACCTTGCCGTGGGAACCATCACGATCCCTGACACGGCGATTTCTGGTCAGAACGTTTCGATTACCTACACGGTACACAACCTCGGCCCGAACTGGGTTCGGGGAAGTTGGACCGATGCGTTGTTTATTTCGGCAGATCAAACCTGGGGCATCAATGATCCTTTGTTGGGCAAGATCAACATGGTCAACGCCAACATTGCACCGGGTGGCAGCTACACACAAACTCTGACAGCTCCGATGCCCGGTGTCATTCCTGGCACCTATCATGTCATTGTCCGTTCTGACATTCGGAATCAAATTCGGGAAGGCAACCTTGTCAACAACCTTGCCGCATCAATCGATCAAATCCTGGTTGACTTTGAAGAATTAACTTTGGGCGTCCCAACGAGTGGAACCTTATCGGCCGGTCAATTCGTTTATTATCGTGTTGACGTTCCCGCAGGCGAGGCTTTATCCATTTTTCTGGATAGTGCTGCGACCAACGGTTTTAACGAATTGTATGTTGCCCACAACCGCGTCCCGACTCGAAGTGATTTTGATTTTGCGTCGATCAAACCCTTTGAAGTGGATCAACGAGTTGTAGTAGGGAACACAATTGCCGGAACATACTACATACTCGCCTACGGCAATTCTACACCGGTTGGCCAGAGCAATTACAGCTTGACCGCTGAGTTAGTCCAATTCAGCGTTTTTGATACTAATTACGGACGGGGCGGAACTGCAGGCAATCGCACGATTCTAATTAATGGCGTGAAATTCGATCGAAGTGTACTGGCATCGATCGCGGATAGTGACGGCCTTGAATTTCCGGCTATCTCTTACTTTCGGGTGAATGACACCCAGCTGTACGCTACCTTCGATTTAACTGGGGTAAATTCAGGTCACTATGATCTTACCCTTTTGAAGCCGACAACTAATGAGACTTTTACTGTTTCGAATAGCTTCGAAGTCATTGATGGTGGGGGAGCAAATGTATCGGTTTTCGTATCGGCCCCTTCTGCCACTGTCCGACCGCGAGAAGGATTTCCATTTGTAGACAGATTGCAGTACAACTTTACGGTCGGATGGAATAACGGTGGGTTAAACGACGCTCCTGCTCCACTCCTATTATTGGTAAGTAACGACGAATTCGGAAGCTCGATGCGCGAAATCGTTGGTGGTAACGGTACTTTGTCAGAGTATTTCATTGCTTCCGGGGTGTTCGGTCCTCCGGGCGTTTTGACGACTCAAGATGGCGGTCAAAGGGTGCTGGTGACGAGAAACAGCGGTATAGCGATGGGAATAGATAATGCTGACATCTTCTACACCCTGACAAACGTGCTAAGGGATGAGAATGCACCATTTGACTGGGAGTTTTTTAGGGATCGCCTTCGTCCTGCGAATGACTTACGGGCAGACTTTGATGAAGCCTTCGATCGTGTTATTGCGTCGATTGGCCCCTTAAACAGACATGTTCAAGAAATGATTGCAAGAAACGTGCAAATTGTTTCATCCGTTCAATCAAACGCCACTAAATTCGAGGACATTCTTTATTTTGAAATGCTCAAGTCAAGGGCTTCAATTTATCCTTCAATTCGCGGTACGATTAACGCCTCAGACTTCAATGTTCCGCTTGGAGACGAAGTGATATATGCAATCAATCGAAGCACGGATGAAATCTTTTCGACAACCTTGTTCCAAGATGGGAGCTTCTTCTTCGTAGATTTGTCGTTGGGGAACTATGAATTCTACTATCCTGCGGCCCAGTTGATGCCTACAGAACCACAAACTATTTCTGATGAAGATACGCCACTTGATATTGTGCTACAAGCCACTGCCGGTATCTCTGTCTCCGGCACTGTAATTACCTCAGCGCAAACTCCACTAAGTAACGCAAGCATTTTGTTAGTGCCACTTAGTGAAGTCGATGCAATTAAACCAATTGCTGGTGCAACCGGAGAAGGAGGTAAATTTTTGATTTCGCATATAATGCCGGGAAGTTATCGCGTGTTGGTTTCAGCGAATGGTTATCAGACGGCAGTGATTGACCAAATCTACTTCGAAACCGGTGATTCCGATGAGCTTATCATCTCACTTGATAAAGTAGTTAACATTATTGGAACAGTGCGTAGCGAACTTGACGGCAGCCCTTTAAGCAACGCAATGCTGTCTGTTATTGATTCGATTTCTGGTGATAGTATCGATTTTACCTTTGGCGAGGATGATGGAAGCTTTGTTCTTTCAGCGCCGCCTGGAACTTATAAGATTACGGCTGAACGAATCGGATATTCCTCGGGCTCTATCCTTAATTATATAGTAAGTGAGGACAGTGCTGCCGATCCTCTTTCTATCGTTCTTAAATCAGCTCCGAGCATCTCAGGAATACTTGTTGATATTAGTGGCACCCCAGTTGGTGAAGCGACGATTGAACTCTTTACCGACGATATAAACGAGGGTTTGCTGCTACGTACATCGACATCCCAGGATGGAGACTACATGTTTGAGCATGTCGCTCAAGGAACATACAAAATTCGTGCAATCAGCGGTACGGCTTTGCTTGTAGAGACTGATTTGACTGTGGACGGAACATCGGACATAACAGCAAATCTATCTAGCGAGGCGGTCGCAAAAGTACAGGGAATCGTTCGAGACGGTATGGGAACTCCTGTTGTTGATGCGAGGGTTTCGGTATACCGAAACAGTAAGCCTATATTGTCAACCGTTGTCAATGAAAATGGCAAATTCGAGTTGCAGTTTTTCGTGAGCGGGTCTTATGTGATTGTTGCTGAATCGGACGCAGGGGTATTTCCCGCAAGGACGCTTGAAGTTGAACCAGATGGATCGACTATTTCAATTGAATTTGATACTGGGATTTATCAAGTTTCGGGGACCATTAAAGATCAAGATGGCCTTGCACTACAGAGTGTTCCTGTATTTCTTGTGATAGACGACGACGTAAATGGTTACAGTCGAGAAGTACAAGTAACCACAGACGAACTCGGGAGATTTATTTTTGACGGGCTGATCAGTGGGAGCTATTCTGTTTCAGCAGGCCCTAGTGGCTTGCTCGCTGCAACGGAGGTCGTCGTGAACGTCGAAAGCGAAAACGTAGAAGGCATTCAACTGACTTTGTCGCGAGCTGCTTCGTTTAGTGCAACTGTTCGCGAGTCTAATTCTGATACGCCAATAGCAAATGCTATGCTCTTTGTATATTCTGTGGAAACTAATGATCTTCGTGGCGTTGTTGGCACGGACGATGACGGAGTTACAGCAATTTTCGCGTTACCGATTGGCGTTTACGACGTCATTGTGGTTTCTGAGGGGCGGCCTGCAGTCACGCTTAAAGAATTTAGTCTTGAACATCTAGGTACTGATTTGTTTGTTTCAATGGATGCCGTAGGAACTGGTAAATCGGTGACTGGAACTGTATCATCGCGAATTCCTGAGCTTAGTGAAAATGCAGTTGTTTATGCTAATGACGAATTTGGACGAGTAATAGGAGTAGCTTTTGTACAGGATGACGGTGCCTATCAATTAATGGGCCTACCCAATAAAGAATTGCATATTTTGGGAACACTTGAAGGATCAATTGTAAATTCTTCCACAGTCGATTTGCGATTTTCAGATTCTGCTATCATTGATTTCACACTAAATCCCGTCGTGAGCGTTTCAGATTCAAGTTTTCTCAGTGAAGAAGGTAGTATCTTTCGGTTTTCAGCACCTGCTGGTTGGGGAGACAATTGGTGGAGAGACGCTCGGCGTGAGATTCCTGAAATGAACCTGGACGTTTCTGACGAGCAATTATGTGATGATGAGGATCAACTTGCGTATGACCGCGCTGTTCGTGCTGTTGAGAACGCCAAAACTGCTAGGGAGCTGGCTTTAGCAAGACAGGAAATACTTTACTGGCAGTCGTGGTCAGCCCCTCCTGCGATTATTGGTGCTACTTCAACGATTGCAGGAAAGATTTTGTTAGGGGGGCTAGTAATCCGAGGCGTAAAGATTCCATTAGGCGTTCTTGGGACGATTATTGGTGTGGATTTTGCAAGACTATTCTTGTCAATCAATGACGCTTCGGCAGGGCTAAATTCTGCGAAATCAGAGTACATTCGCGTTGCAGCTGGTGTGGACCCTGCCATAGCAAGGGACTCCTTTTTGTTAGGAGCTCAAGCGCTTGAAACTGCGCAATCTGCGAGATTAGCGAAAGAAATCGAATTTGCAGACGGTATCCTTAAATTGCAGCAAAAATGGATGGATCCTGACGTTGCGAGAGGAGAACGGTTTAACCGGGCTCAGAAGGCGTTGATTGATCGCTTAAATCTCAGAAACAGTAGTGCAAAAGCACTGGCAATGTTTGCGAAGGTCTTCGCGGCGCTAGATGCATTTTTCAGCACAAAGACAGAATTTGAGAGGTTGGGTCTTTTAGGTGAGGAAATAGGGACGCAATGGGCAAATTTGATTGCTGATGTAAATAGGTACTATAAGGCTTTTGAGGAAGCAGAAAGACTAATCGCGGACTTTAACAATTCTAAACAAACTATTGGTGATCAACGCAGAGCAGTTGACGACACATCTTGGTCAACTAGAAAAAATACCTCTATCACAGTCTCTCCACGCGGTGTTTTGAGTAATGATATTGGTGTAAATTGTGATGAATTGATCGTCGGAAGCTGGTCAGCAGTCACCGGAGGCACTTTGTCAAATACCTCAGAACTTGGCGGATTTACTTTTACGCCATCTCAGGACTTTGTTGGTACCGCACGTTTTTCGTATTCTCTTGCCTACCGTGATGCTGAAGGTAGGGTTGTATTCGTGGATAATGCAAATGTATCAATAGAAGTTTTAGATGATGATGAATGTGAAGGAGATGCATGCGGAACTACCCACCACGTAGGCTCTTGGGACCCTAATGATATTGTTGGGCCTACCGGCTATGGAGAAGAAAACTGGATTGCCTCTGATGCGCTTTTGAACTATATGGTTCGGTTTGAAAATGATTCTGATTTAGCAAATGCTCCAGCACAAATTGTTAAAATCACTCAAACTCTGGACAGTGACCTAGACTATCGAACATTTAGGCTAGGTAACTTTGCCATTGGAGAACATCACTTCAGCATCCCCGAAGGAAGAGCTTTTTACTCCGAGCGTTTGGATTTTGTTGATTCTCATGGTGTTTTCGTCGACATCTTTGCCGGAATCGACATTTCGACCGGAGAGGCTTTTTGGGAAATGCGTTCGATTGACCCCGCCACTGGCGACATTCCAACGAATCCACTTCTCGGATTCTTACCACCAAATCAGGATGGTATTGAGGGGCAAGGCTTCGTTTCCTATACTGTCCGTGCAAAAGCAAATGTACCGACAGGTACCGTGATCGATGCGGAAGCCCGAATCATTTTTGATATCAACGAACCGATCGATACTCCGCCGATCTTTAATACCATCGATGCGGGGATTCCCGTCAGCCAAATCGCGTTTCACTCTTCTCCCTCTGATGAAGCGACCTTTGTCGTTCGCTGGGATGGTGAAGACGACGAAAATGGTTCGGGGATTCACTCCTTTAATATCTTTGTTTCGACCGATGATCTGCCTTACGTTCCGTGGTTGATGAACACTCGCCTGAGAGAGGCGATTTTCGTTGGGGAGTTTGGACGACGATACAAGTTCTTCGCATCGGTGCGCGATAATGCAGGAAACCGCGAGGCAACCCCCAGCGAGGCTGAGTTGGATGTCAACATTGGATCTCTCGTGGCTCAGCTTGAAAATGGGTCCTTGATCGTCGAAGATCGTGCGTCCGTCGGTGTCAACAATCACTTGACCATTTCCGTTGTCGGGTCCGACCTGATCATCGAGGACGCGAGTGAACGCTTCGGTTTCGCACCGAACGATGCAACTTTGTCCCAAAATGGACGACGAATGGTGATCCCGGTCGACTTGATTAGCACGGGTGTGGTTATTCGTGCCGGTGCAGGGAACGACACGATCATCGTTAAGTCGTTTGGTTTAGACCTCCCAGAAGGACTCGTTGTTGATGGTGGACTAGGTAATGACATTTATCAGTTCTGGGCAGATTTCCCGATAGGACATGTGACGCTGTTGGATGCGGGTGGAATTGACGCGCTCGATTTCTCTCCGACCAGCCTAAATGTGACACTACGCCTCGACTCTTCGGGCGTTCAACAGGTGACTCCAACCATGGCATTGCGACTAGAGTCCGGAAACACCTTTGAAAATGCGACGGGGGGTTCGGGGAACGATGTCCTGATTGGAAATGCTCTGGACAACATTTTGATTGGTAACGCCGGGGATGATGTCTTACGCGGTTTAGGCGGAAATGACGCGCTCAATGGCGGGATCGGCAATGATCGATTGATTGGCGGGCTGGGGGACGACCGTTACGTTTTTGGGGCGACAGCCCCCGGAGGTGAAACGAACTGGATTATCGAGGATCCACGTGAAGGGACGGATACGATTAGTTTTGCTTCTCGATCTGAAAACGTCACGTTGGACTTGGGGACGACTAGTTTGCAGCACGTGCATTCCGGGCGTTGGTTGCGATTGAGTTCAGATCAGGCGATTGAAAACGCGATCGGCGGCTCGGGCGATGATGTGCTGATGGGGAATCGCCTCGATAACGAACTGCGAGGGAATGCCGGAAACGACACTTTGAATGGCAGGTTGGGAAATGATCGATTGATCGGTGGGCTTGGGAACGATCGGTACGTTTTCGGCGGCGCGTTCACAAGCGGCTATGCACAATCTCTCGGGAAGGAAACCAAGACGATCATCGAACATGAAAATGAGGGCTACGACGTGATTAGTTTTGCAGCGGTCACGCAGGACGTCACGATCAATCTCGGATCTACGCAATTGCAGCAGGTCCACCTAGGACGCGCCCTGCGATTGAGTTCGGGAGTCAGCATCGAAGAGGTCATTGGCGGATCAGGAAACGACTGGTTGATCGGAAATTCTCTCGATAACGTCTTGAGGGGAAATGGTGGCAATGACATTCTAAACGGTGGGCTTGGAAATGATCGCTTGATCGGTGGCGAAGGAGATGATCGTTACGTTTTTGGTGACGCCTATGTTCCAGGTGAAATCAACACGATCGTTGAACATGAGAATCAAGGCAATGACACCATTAGTTTTGCTGCCTCCACGTTAAACATCAGGCTAAACCTAGGTTTTGCAGGTCTCCAACAGGTTAATTCTGAAAGGTGGTTGCAACTTTCGTCAGGACTGGGTGTTGAAAATGCACTGGGCGGTTCTGGGAACGACATCCTATTAGGCAATGCACTGAACAACCGGCTGGTTGGTAACGGTGGAAACGACATCCTCGTAGGCTTTGGCGGTGACGACATCCTTCTGGGTGGGGCGGGCCGCGACATTTTGATTGGCGGTTATGGCGCTGATCGCTTGGATGGAGGTTCGGGTCAAGATATCTTAATTTCTGGCTTCACGATTCACGATGGCAACGCCGCGAACTTGAGGGCAATTCGAGATGTCTGGACATCGACTGACCGGTATGTGGACCGAGTCGTCAATTTGAAAAATGGCGTCGGGAGTTCTCCCGTTGCATTGCGACCAGGCACCGATGTTCGTGATGACAACCGAAATCCTGATCGAATGATCGGCGACATTGGCCGAGATTGGTTTTTCGCGGGACTAAATGACAAAATCGTGGACCTATTCGATGACGAACTCGTCGAGCAGATCTAGTCTCACATTTCCCAGTCATTTCGCCAAAAAAGCGAAGATAAAAAAACTCGACGCCCTAACTCGATGGCAGAATGATCGCAGCATGATCAGGGAGCGACAGGGGAGTTTCCGTTGAATTCCCGATGTATGGCGTTGAATATCTGTAGAATCGACATTCGCACGATAAGACAATCCCCTTCATTTTATGGGCGATAGTCGATAGCTTGGAAGGTTTGCCTTGGCGGCTTCAAGGCTAAACGTCTTGTGTCATGAGTATGCGATGCTACATCGGCTCTAACGGCAATTGATTTCGCCCAAGATTAATTGTCAGTGTTCCATCCAAGAAAGCCGCTATGACTTGGGAGAAATTTTGAAAATTAGTCCTTCGGAAAATGCCGTGTGATGAAATTAGCGATTTGTAACGAGTTATTTGAGCCGTTGGATTGGGAGACTACCTGTCAGCGAGTGGCGGGGTACGGGTATGCGGGGATTGAGATTGCTCCCTATACGATGGGGGCCGAGCCGACTCGCGTTCCAATGGATATGCGCAAGGAATGGAGCAGGATCGCGGCGGATCAAGGACTGGAGATCGTCGGACTGCATTGGTTGCTCGCGAAAACGGCTGGATATCATTTGACTTCGCCGGATCGTGGCGTGCGAGAAAAAACGACCGACTACTTAAAGGGGCTGGTTGAGCTGACGGCCGATTTGGGAGGTGGGGTGATGGTGTTTGGGTCGCCCGGACAACGATCGTTCGGGCCGGATCAGAATGCCGAATCTGCCAATGAGTGCGCGATGGAGGTCCTGCGAAATTTGGTGCCGGTGTTGGAGACTCAGCGTGTGGTGTTGGCTCTCGAACCGCTCAGTCCGGCCGAGACCAATTTTTGGAATACGGCCAAGGAGGTTTCGTCGTTGCTCGATGGGCTCGATAGTCCGTGGGTGCAATTGCATTTGGATGTCAAGGCGATGGCTAGCGAACAGAAGGCGGTTGCGGACATTATTCGAAGCTCTGCCGAGAGGCTCGTTCACTTTCATGCCAATGACCCGAACCGCTTGGGGCCGGGGATGGGGCTTGTCGATTATCGCGACATCGTTCAAGCGTTGCGGGATGTCAATTACGAAGGCTGGTTAAGTGTCGAGGTCTTTGATTTTTCGCCGGGTTATGACTTGATCGCAGAGCAGAGCATCAACTATTTGCGACGCCAATTGGATGTTAGCTAGAGAATTCTCTTGTTTTTTAAGATAGCGAATGGAAAATCGATTTCAACATATTGAATTGGCGGATCGGCAAGCGTTGTTAATCAAGGCCGCATCGATGCTGCATCGGCATGGGACGCCTGCGCATCGGATGGAGCGGGTGATGAAGCGAGTTTCCGCAACGTTGGGTGTTGAAGCCGATTACTTGTATACGCCGACGGCTCTGCTGATTTCATTTGCGGAGGGGAGCCATCGCACCGTGCTGCGGCGAATCGATGCTGGAGAAATTGATCTGGGGAAACTTGTGCAGTTTGATGAGGCACTGGAAGACCTGGAGGATGGCCGCAGGTCAGTGAC
Source organism: Pirellulaceae bacterium (assembly GCA_019636375.1). Taxonomy (GTDB): domain Bacteria; phylum Planctomycetota; class Planctomycetia; order Pirellulales; family Pirellulaceae; genus BJ22. Next base: position 559,846 of record JAHBXS010000003.1, read on the forward strand.
AGAGACCAGTGCGCGGATTGATTTGATCGAACAGAGCCCACCCCGTTTTGGAAGGGTTTTGCCGGTTCTTGCCGGAGCGGTGGCAACGACTTGTGCCACGGTTTTCATAGGCGGCGGTTGGCGCGAGGCGGCCTTTGCGTTTGTGATGGGGGCATTGTTATTGCTCTGGGGAGCTTTGCTGCGGCGTTGGGCTCCGCAAGAACACGCGACGGAAATCACGGCAGGTTTTATTGCGGCACTGTCGGCATTGTTTGTGGGGTTGTGGCTCGATCCGTTTGACGATCGGACGGCGACGTTAGGATCATTGATTATTTTGGTGCCAGGTTTTTCGTTTACGGTCGCGCTGACGGAACTTGCCAATCGGCATCTAAGTTCTGGGGTCGCGCGATTGGCGGGAGCCGGAGTCGTTTTTTTGGCGTTGATTTGTGGAGTGGCAATTGCGTGGCGGTTGGGTTCGGAGTGGCGGACGATTCCGGACACGACTGAAAGGCTGGTAGGAATCTGGTACATGTTGGCGATTGGTTTCGCACCGTTTTCGTTTGCGATTTTGTTTCAAGCTCGCGTCAAGGAATGGCCCGTCATTGCCTGCGTGGCATGGATCGGAATTGGCGTGGCGATTATGGCGTCGCAATGGAAGGGGATGGAGTTTGGCGCCTTTTTGGGTGCGTTGGCGTTGGGGGCTGCCGGAAATTTCTATGCTCGCATGTTAGATCGGCCGGCAATGGTGGCTCAGATGCCAGGGATTTTGATGCTGGTGCCGGGAAGCGTGGGTTATCGCAGTTTGGCGGCCTTTGTGGAAAACCAAGGATTGCAGGGGATTCAGACGGCTTTTGAGATGGCCTTGGCGGCGATTTCGATTGTCGCCGGACTTTTGGCAGCAAATTTAATCGTGCCTCCGAAAAGAGTATTGTGAAATCCAGCCACTTTGAAAATAAAAGTGGCGGTTTCTGCGTCTTTTGGATACTTATCTAGGGAAACGCATACATTTCGGGAAACTCGACGGCGATCGCGAAGTTAAAGAGATCGTGAATCGAATTATGACGGGGCGTCTATTATGGCCAACGGTTGTCGGTTGTTAAATTTGGGCTTCGGTTTTGTATGGGTATTGTCGTATGTCGTTTTGCTAACTTCAGCATCATGGGCTCAAGACGACTCGACGCAGTCTTGGTCGCAAGCCGACCTGAACTTTTTTGAAACAAAAATACGGCCCGTCTTAGTCGATCAATGTTACCGCTGTCATTCTGAAAAGGCGAGTAGTTTAGGGGGTGGGTTGCGAGTAGACTCGCGCGAAGGGCTTTTGCGAGGTGGCGACTCTGGTCCGGCGGTTGAACTAGGCGAGCCGGATGATAGTTTGCTGATCGAAGCGATTCGCTACGAGGATGACAATTACGCGATGCCGCCGAAAAATGCGGGTGGCAAACTTCCTGCGAATGTGATTCGCGATTTTGAAGAGTGGGTGCGAAGGGGGCTGCCTGATCCTCGCAGTGAGGAGCATGTCGGGCCAGACCCTGGTGCCGGCGAAAAGGCCAAGAGTTGGTGGGCCTTTCAACCTTTGCAACAACCGAATGTTCCAAGCCCCAAGATTTCAGACTGGAGTGATCGCCCAATTGATCGCTTCATCCTGGAAAAACTCGAATCGCAGGAGTTGCAACCTGTTGGGGACGCCGAACCTGCCGTTTTGTTGCGGCGGGTTTATTTTGATTTGACAGGTCTACCGCCTTCTGCTGAAGTTGCCAAAAAGTTTGTTAGCGACTGGCACAGTTCGGCCAACTCCGATCAACAGTTGGCTCTGTATACCTCTATCGTCGATGAACTGTTGGCGTCACCGCGATTTGGCGAGCATTGGGGGCGGCATTGGTTGGACGTGGCCCGTTATGCAGAATCGAGTGGCAAAGACGTCAATTTGCTCTATCCCTATGCTTATCGTTACCGCGATTACGTGATTGATGCCTTTAACGCCGACATGCCCTACAACCAATTTGTGCAAGAACAAATTGCTGGCGATCTACTGAAGGCAGCGGACGATGAAGAGAAGACTCGCCAGTTCGTTGCGACGGGCTTTTTGGCCATTGGAGCCAAATCGATTAACGAACAACGAGCACGCCAACTGGCGGTCGATATTGCCGATGAACAAATCGACGCCTATTCTCAAGCGTTTCTAGGAGTCACATTGGCATGTGCCCGTTGCCACGACCACAAGTTCGACCCGATTTCGCAAGTTGATTATACCGCCGTAGCCGGAATATTTTTATCGACGGAAACGCATTATGGAACCAATGGAGGAGTTGCGGGCCGGAACGCGGGAACTTTATTGACCTTACCCAACCGCGACTCAGGCAGTCGTTCACGCTCGATTTCGACAAACGAATTAGACCGCTTGCGACAGCAATTGGCCGATCTCGAAAAAGAGCGTCGCGACCTGATCGCCGAGCGGGCGAGAAATCGTGAAGCGATGCAGCAAAGCGAACTTAATCGCATTTTGCGAATCGGAACCGAAATTCAAGCGACTCGATCACGAATCGCAGCTTTCGACGAAAATGGAGAACGCCTCGCTCAAGCGATGGGGGTCTCGGACAAACCCGCCTCGGCAGGCCGCGCTCAGGCTGCTCGTCAAAACCAACGCCGACCGCAACGAGGTGGAACTGGGTTTGTTTCCATTGACAACAGCCCCTTGTTCATCCGTGGTGAATTGGATCGCCCCGGTGATCGTGTACCACGCGCCGTGCCCGATTTGTTTTCCGATGTGCCGCGTCCAGGGATTCCTCGAACCTCCAGCGGACGCAAGGAACTGGCAGAATGGACGACCCATTCGGACAATCCGCTCGTTTCGCGGGTCATGGTCAACCGCGTATGGCATTGGCTGTTCGGAGCGGGGATCGTGACGAGCGTCGATAATTTCGGCACGACGGGGGCCGAGCCGACTCATCCTGAATTACTGGACTATCTCGCGAAGGAGTTTGTGGCGAATGGATGGTCGGTGAAACATTTAATCCGCGAGATCGTGCTGACGCGAACTTACCGACAAGCTTCTACCTACAATGAGGTTTATTTTCAAATCGATCCCGCGAATGCCTACCTGTGGCGTCACAATCCAAAACGCCTCAACGCCGAAGCGATTCGAGATGCGATCTTGATGGCATCGGGCCAATTGGTGCTGGAGCAACCGCGTGGCAGCGACATTTCCCGCGCTGGGGATGGCGTTATTGGAAGGGCTCGTGTTGGGGTTTCCGAAGAATCGATCGCCAAAAACCGTTCGCTGACCCGCTCGATCTACTTGCCTGTTCCCCGCGATGTGCAGCCGGAAATTCTTGCGGCGTTTGATTATCCCGACGCGGCGGTCGTGCAGGGGGCTCGGCAGAGTACCAATGTGCCGGCGCAAATTTTGTATTTGCTCAACAGCGGCTTCGTAGAAGGCCAGAGCGAACAAATCGCTCGCAAGATGAATGAGCCCACAGAGCGACGGCGCGGTACGCGGAATCGCGAGCAAAACCAGACGCGCAGTCGCAAGGGAATTGAAGAGATGTCTGACGACTTGTCCTGGACTTTGTACGGGCGGCCTGCGACGAGCAAAGAAACCGCTGCGGCGAGAAAATTGATGAACCACCACAAGGAAGACCCATTGCAAGGAACCATCAGTTTGATCCGAGCGATGATTGCCAGCGCGGAGTTCCGCAGCTTGGATTAGAGTCACAACAGAGAACCAACGAACCACAGTTTTTTAGTGAGCAAGCATCATGAACATTCGACAATGCAATTCCATCACGCCGCTGGTCAATCGGCGAGAGATTTTGAAATACACGTCGTGCGGGTTTGGCTGGCTCGCGTTTTCGAGCTTGTTCGGCAAAGTTGCTGCCGCTTCGACGCAGCCGATGGTGGTTGATGGTCCGTTGGCGGCGAAAACTCCCCATTTTCCAGCCAAGGCCAAACATGTGATTTTCTTGTGTATGCGGGGTGGACCCTCGCATGTCGACACGTTTGATCACAAACCGCTCCTGACCAAGCACACGGGACGACCTGGCCCGAGACCAGGATCGAAACTGCTCGGGTCTCCGTGGAAATTTCAGCAGTCTGGGAAGAGCGGATTGTGGATTTCGGACTTGTTTCCGAATTTGCAAAAACAAGCCGACCAACTCTGCATGGTCCACTCGATGCAGACCGATTTGCCGGCTCACCCGCAGGCATTTTTGAGACTCCATACGGGAACATCGCAGTTCATTCGCCCTTCGGTCGGAGCCTGGACGCTGTACGGTTTGGGGACGGAAAACCAAAACTTGCCAGGCTTTGTCAGCATTACACCCCCCAATGGGTTTGGCGGCTCCCAAAATTATGGCAGCTCGTTTCTGCCTGCGATTTATCAAGGGACAAAGATCGGAGCGGAGAACCGGTCGGTGGCTGGTGCCGAACTCCCTTACCTTAAACCACGGCTGGGCCGTCAAGCCCAGCGAGCGGAACTCGACTTCCTCAACACTCTGAATCAACAAAAACTCCAGCGAGATCAACACAATCCCGATGTCGAAGGAGCGATCCAAGCCGCCGAGTTGGCATTTAAAATGCAATCGGCGATGCCCGAAGTCTCTGACCTGAGTCGCGAGTCGGCGGCAACGAAGAAATTGTATGGCATCGAAACTGGAAGTCGCACTGCCAATTTCGGAAACAAACTACTGCTCGCGCGGCGACTTGTGGAAAACGGTGTTCGTTTTGTCGAAGTCAGCCACGGGAATTGGGATCACCACTTTAATCTCACCCAAAATCTGGAAAACAGTTGCAACGATATTGACTTGCCGCTGGCCGGTTTGATCAGCGATTTGAAGAGTCGCGGACTACTCGACAAGACGCTGATCGTTTGGACTGGCGAGTTTGGACGAACGCCGTACGCTCAAGGGAACGACGGTCGTGACCACAATAATAAAGCCTTCACCTTGTGGATGGCCGGAGGAGGAGTGAAACCCGGCATGGCATACGGAAACAGTGGCGATTACGGCCATGAAGCGATAGAAAATCCGGTTTCGATTCACGATTTGCACGCTACGATGTTGGCACTACTGGGTCTTGATCATGAGCGATTGACCTACAACTACGCCGGTCGCGATTTTCGTTTAACCGATGTGTATGGGAGGGTGGTCAAGGATATTATCGCTTGAAAAACCCCGCCAAGCAGCATTGAGATTGCTCATTTGTAGGATGAGCTTGCCTTTGGCCCTTTCTGAGGTTCACTCGCTGGCGCGTCGGGCTGGTATTCTTCAGATCGAGTCGTAGAGTCGTAGTCGCAGGGTGTGTGGAGCAAGTCAGCGACAGATGGTGTGTTCCGTCGGCAAACAAGTGCCGGGTGTTAAAGCGATTTTAGTTCACCAAGTCACCGACTTGCGGAACACACCAACCGAAAACGCCGACTCCACACACCCTACGAGTTCTGGCCAACCGTTCACTTGCGCGCGCGTCGGGCTGACATCCTTCAGCCCGAGTTTAGCGAATCTCGACGATCACGAGGCATTGGACACCGTCGATGGAGGTGAGTCCCATCACCACAGGGTGTTGCTTGGTGAGGGCAATGGTCGTCGACATTCGAGTCGAAAACGACTCGTCGTTTGACGGCTTAAGGATCACCTGAATGTCCCCTCGGATTGCAAATTGATCTGCGTCTTGACGGGTGATCGTTCCCTGAACCTCAAGGTGACAAAAGCCCTCTCTGGAAGAGCTTTTTCCTTGAAAAGCTCCTCCACGCCCTGGTTCTGCCATGACCTGGGTCATAAAGGTGCTGCCAACCAACGGATTTTTGAACCGGGGTGCCAAGGAGTTTTTACCGATTTCCTCGATGATTTCGACGACCCGATCGGGGGGAACTGCTAACAATTGTGCCATAATGTCATCAACACCCTCGATGACCGTGGTAACGGTCAACGCAACCATTTGTGCTTCGAGTTTGTTCTGTTCTTTGGCCGGAACGTCTAGCTTCGACAGCAAATTTCCAAGTGCGTTAAGACCATCTTCGTCGTCGCATAGAATGATGAGCGAGTTCGTTCGCTGGTCGACAGAAAAGGTGACATCTGAATCTTTAGGAATAAGTGAATGGAGAATATCACCCACATCAGCGGCATTTGCCTCCTTGAGTTGAATAACGCGAATTTTTTCTTCGGGATTTTGTCCAAGCGCATTGGTGCTGGAAAGAAATAGTAGAGCGAGGATGATCCAACTAGATTTCGTGATCGTGTTCATTGAAAAAGCTCCTGTTGAAACTAAGTGGCTAAAAAAGTGACGTGACTAGAAAGTTGCATTTAACTGGTCGTACTCGGGTTGAACGTGTTGATCGGATTGAGGGTCGACACGTTCGACTTGGGGATACACAGTGATGTAGGTAAAGTTGGGCGTGGTGACTTGTTTGCCCACGATGGTGGGCTTGCTGGATTCAAACTTGACAAGCGACGTTTGGATTGGAGAAACGAATTTTTCTGGTAACGAACCTGCGTTTTCGGCTAACTCCGGCGATGCAATCTGAGGTTGCTCCGCTTGCTCACGGGAGGCCAGCGAGTTTGTTGGCTCTCGCAGCAAAGCAAAAATCGTCAGCGATAACAAAACGGTTCCGGCGAGGACTGCGACGGTTGCCACCAATCGCTGGGCAAAACGCCGTGAACGAATCGGAGAAGACTCATCGAGTGCTGTTGTAACAGCAAACCTTTTCGAACCACTCGATTCAGGATTTGGATTTTCGCTGTTGATTCCTGGGCCTTTAAAGTTCGCCGGTGTCGGGAATTCTTGACCCAAAGCCCGGACTTCCAACAGATCGCTGTCCAGACTAGCCGTATGCTGCAAAAAAACAATACAGGCCGGGCATTGAGGGAGATGCGCCTCGAACTCTTGTTGCTCAGCAGGCGACATTTCCCCGTCGTAGTAGTCTTCCCAGCGGTCGCAGATTTGATCGGTCATCGATTACTTCTTCCCTTCTTGGCCGGGATAAAAATGTTCACGCAACTTGCGGCGGGCGATACTCAAACTTGTTTTGACACTCCCCAGACTCATTCCCTGTCGAGCGGCGATTTCGGCATGGGATAATCGCTCCCAGACGTTCAACAACAGCACTTGCCGTTGCAAGTCGGGGAGTTCCTCGACGAATTTCCAAACCTGCTCCAAATGTTCGCGATGGCTGGCGATTTCAGCTGGAGTTTTCCCCGCTGGCGAGACAGGGTCTCGCGCCGCAGTCGCCTCGACCTCGGCCCGTCGCCCCTCGCGTCGCCAACTTTCCTTGCAGAGGTTTGCCGCGATTTGAAACAACCACGCTTTGGGTTTTTCAATTGGCGCCAAGTCCGCTTGGTTGCGCTGCAAGGCTCGAAGCAAAGTTTCTTGCGCTACCTCGTCGGCCAAATGGCTGCAACCAGTTAGACTCAGGGCAAACCGGCGCAAATCTGGCAAAAAGGCATCAAGTTCGTCGCTCACGTCGGCCCTGTCTCTGGTCGGTGCAACTGGAGTTGTCCGTTTCAATGATAGATGAACAAGCGATGGAAAGGTTAAATGGAAAGTGTTCGGTTTGTGAGATTTTTTTGATTTATGTTTGACCATGGGCCTGGGTTGTGAGGGGTTCGATTGCTGGCGCGGCGGGCTCGTATTCTGGTGGCAAAGGGCGACAAAAAAAACCAGCGGGCGATGGAGTTTCGCCCGCTGGCTGATTTTTTCAAATTAGGCTCGAAACCGAGTCAAAAACTAGTTTGACGAATCTGGTTGCGGCATCGGCTCGGAAGACGGGACCGCAGGGGGTGCGGCCATTTCGCCGGTGGTGGACCCGGACTGAGTTGTGTTGGCACAGCCAGCGCAATTGCTGGACGTTGCACAGCCTGTCGCACAACCTTGCGAGGTGCCACAGCCCTTTGATGTGCCGCAACCCATCATGGTGCCACAACCCGTGTTGCAGTTGGTTGAGGTGTACATCATGTTGCCGCAGTTCGATCGGCGAACCACGCGAAAGGTTTGTTGGTTACAACAATTGTTGACGACCCTGGTGCCACAATTCATGTTGCCACAATTCGTGGAGGACATCATGGTGGTTGGCATTGCAGCAGACGTCATCGTACTGGAGGGCATCATCGTGTAGGTGCCGCAAGATGACATGCTGGCTGGTTGAGCACAGCTTGTCATCATCATGGTTTGACCACAGTTGGACATTGGTCGATAGGCCGTGTAGGTCATCATCGGGGCTGACTGTACGTTGCACGATTGATTCATGGCACGCGGAGAGCATGAATTCGAGCATTGGGCTGAAGCAAGGCTTGCCAGAGCCAACAAAGCGACAAACGAAGTAGCGCGAAACAACATTGGAAAAAACTCCTTTTTAAAACTCTGGTAACCGGCAAGCGACATTCGCGGGAAACACCGACCACCATTAAAAACGACAAGGCCAACTCAGCCTTGTGATCCTCAACAACTTAGTGGCTGTCCGTCATGAATATAACAGGCAACAACTCAGATCATTTGGACTTGCCAAACCGATCTGCCATCAAGCTACCTGCAAACGAACGAAAATGTCAAGCAAAGGGCACAAAAAGTTGCTTGATCGAGGCAATGCCACGCTAGCATTCTGTATCCAACGACTACAACAGTTGATGCCGATAGGCCCAGATGGCCGCTTGTGTGCGGTCGTTCACGTCGAGTTTGCGAAGAATGTTTTGCACGTGCTCTTTGGTCGTCTCGACACTGATTCCCAGCGAGCGTCCGATTTCTCGATTGCTGAGGCCCATCGCGACGTGTCGAAGGACTTGCATCTCGCGAAGGGTCAAGGGAAAGCTCTCGTCGAGTTCGGGCCGCGCGGCGATCAATTGGATTCGTCGCTGATAGATGGGGCGCGAGTTGTCAGGGCGCTCGTTGCGTGCCGCTCGCTTGATGGCGGCTTCGAGAATTTCTAGGCCTTCCGATTTGTGGACGTAATCGCTAGCGGAGATCGCGAGTGCTCGTGCGAGGCAAACGGGATCGTTGGAGTGAGCGAAAAAAACGACTGGCAGGGGCTTGCGGCGGGGCTCCATTGCGGCAAAGGCATCGAACATGTCTTGGCCATTCAACTTGGTTTCGGAAACGATGATGGCGTCTGGGTTCCGTTCGAGAGCGCCTTGCAATTGCTCCAAATTCTCAATCAATTCAACAACTTGGATTGATTTGGTGGCAAAAAAAGCTTTTAGCCCTTCGATCACAACCGGATGAGTTTCACCCAGAATTATCGATACGCGCGCAGAAGAAGATTTCATGAAGCTGATCAATAAGAAAATGTACCGTCCCCAACCCTGGTCACGTGACGCATAATGACAGGTGGAAACGAAAAGCCCCTTCTTCAACTGATCCAAACTCATTGTAGTGCGAATTGGAAAATACGAATAGAGTGGCCTCAATCCCACTTGAGCAACCACGTTTCGCCCGCCAACTGGTACACTATTTGGTCCATTTGAATTGGAACTTCGTAAAGACAGTATGACACAAATTTCACATTTTTTTCGGCTACAGGTAAATTTAAACAATGTTTTTGGGAAGAAACTCTTGTTGGGAGGGCTTTTCGATCGCCGATTCTGCCAACTTAGATCCCTGTTCGGTGGGACTAAACGTGTGGTGCATCCTTGAAAAACGGTTTTCGACCAGCCATTTTATTGTGTTGCTGGTCCTGATGATCGCGTTCGGGGGTTGCTCGCGGCCTCAGATCAGCCAACCCCTCAAGAGTGAAGTATCAACTGAACAGCGTCTAACCCTTGCGTTTATCGAAGAGGCCGAGTTGGCCGAACTCACTGCGAGGCGATGGGCCAGCGAAGGGCATCTAGAGCCCGCCATTGAAAATTTGTCGTTGGCACAACTGCAGGAAGCCGGCTACGAGTTCGCGGCTAATGTCGATGTGATTGTATTTCCATTCGGCATCTATGGGGATTTGATTGCGGGCGGGCAGTTGTTAGAAATTGACGAGCGAAACTTGCCTGCATCAGTGAGTTTTAATCGCACCAATTTTTTGGGTCAGTTTCGAAGCAACCTGACACGTTATGGCTCACAAACATTGGCTTTGCCGTTGGGGGCTCCTCACTTGGCATTGTTTTATCGAGCCGATCTTTTGCCTGAAGGGGCTCCCCAGTATTGGAGCGATCTGGAAGCGGCCTGGGGCGAGTTGCCTAGCAATGACGAAAAAACGCTCCTGCCTTGGCTGGAGCCGCTGGCGGACCGCTGGGCAGCTCACTCTTTTTTGGCTCGAGCTGCGGGCGCGATTCGTTTTCGCGGAAAGATCTCAACCGTATTTGATCTGAATACGCTAGAGCCATTGATTGCCACGGAACCTTTTGAGAAAGTTCTCGCCGAAATGGTTGTGCAGCATCAAAGGCTGGGAACCACAGAGTTTCTGACACCAGCCGAAATTTTTGCGAAGTTTCGTGCGGGCCATGTTGCCATGGCGGTGGCCTGGCCAGTCGATGACGAGCAAGTGGAAAGTGTGCCCTTCAAGATTGGGGTCGCTCGGTTACCGGCTCAGGTCAACTATTTCGAGCCAAGCCGGCAACTTTGGATACCTCGAAAAGGTTCCCAGCAACTGCAGGTGGACTATTTAGGGAGCGAGGGGCGGATGGTTGCAGTTGCCAGCAATAGCCTCCATGCCAACGAAGCGATTGATTTTGTCGCTTGGTTGTCTTCCAATCAAACGGGGCATCGAATCATGAGCGAGTCACGAGGCTCTGGCCCGTTTCGGCTTGGCCATTTGCCCCTGACCAGTGCATGGACTAAGGGTGCTTTGCCCGATGAGACCGTCGAACAGTACGCCGAAGTCATCCGTCAAGTTCACGCTGAAGAGATTTGTTTGACGTTCCCACGTGTACGTCGTCAGGGTGATTATTTGGAAGTGTTGGGCCAAGCGGTTCGAGACGCGATCACTGGAAAAATTTCCGAAAAGGAGGCTTTGCAGCTTGTGCGCGAAAGGTGGGGCACAATCACGACCGAGGTCGGAATTGATCGCCAAAAGGAAATGTTGCGAAAAACGGAAGGCTTATTAACCGGAAAAATTGAGGATTGACCCTCATTTTTCTTGACCTTTCCGCCTAAAACCCCAAAAATTTGATTGACAAACGACTGCCATCGACGATAACCTATTGCAATCATTCGTCTCACACTTCCCAAACGCACGAGACCCCAATTCGCCTCCTCCGAGCGCGAAAATGGGGATTGGTGTCTATTTGAATCCGGCAACTCCAATTAAACTGGTGGAGTCTGTCACTGAAGATTGAGGCGAAATAATGTTTACTCTAAAAATCGCGGTATCGTCGTTTAAATGCCCTCCGACCAGCGATGGTTTGGTCCCGCGAACTTCTTTGTTGTCTCGAATAACTTTGAGTTCCGTTCTTCTGGCGGTGCTCGTGTTTCTGCCGCAAATCGCACGGGGACAAGTGTTTGACCCGCTGCATCCGGAGGTGGAAGCGATGGTGCGGAAGGGAGTTCAATATCTCGAAGAAAATCCCCAGGGCGGCACCGGAGAGTCGCTGTTGCAGGCGTTAACCGTCATTGAGGCGATAAAACGCTACGATCGCCTTGTGCCTTCGGACCATCCGTTAGTCACTCGAGCCGTTGCCAAGCTCATGCGGGACCTGGAAAAATATCGCAAGGATGGTGACAACCTCGGTGCTGGGGTTTACTACTCCTGCGTTGGGATCTTGGTCCTCACGGAGTTGGGGGGGGACATCTATCAAAATGAGATCGAAACATTGGTTGAGATCATCCTGAAGAATAGAACTCAACACGGCGGTTTCGGTTATTCGGCCAATACGAATAGCGACAGCTCCCAGGGCCAATACGTGGCGTTGGCATTTGGGGTCCTTAAACTTCATGGATTCAAAGTCCACAAAGAAGAAGCTCGTGCATTGTTAGAGTGGTTTTGCAAGGCTCAAACAAACGAAGGAAGTTGGTATTACCATTACTTCGGAACCAGCATCGCCGTAAGAGACCCCCCGATTCAACGTCTCTCTCGGCATGTGACCGGAGCTAGTTCAATTTACTTATTGGGCGACATCTTGAATCTGACGCCCAAGCGAAGTGGAATGAAGCTGAAAACCGGTGATGCAAGTATGCTCCCGCCTTCGGTTTCTTTATATGTCCCGCCCGACCGCGAACGGGACCCTGATGCCGATCAAACCGGCCCGCTCGTAAACTTTGATGCGGGGTTGTTGAACAATTCAAAGGCCAAAAGCAATCGCTGGTTGGCCGCAAATTGGCGAATGAGCCTCGATGAGCCGTGGCATTATTACTTCATGTATGGCCTCGAGCGTTACGCGTATTTCCGAGAAAAGGCCGAGGGGCAAGTCAAAGAAATTCCTGACTGGTATGACCAAGGGGTTTATTTTTTGATGGCTAATCAACTTCCGAGTGGCGGTTGGCCATCGTCCGCAGGTGGCGGCGAGGAAAACGGAAACAACTCCACTTGTTTCGCCATCATGTTTTTGGTGCGAGCCAGTGAGTTGTTGATGGATGGTTCAGCCACAACGATGACTCGCGGTGGTTTGGGTTTTCAAGAAAATGTGAAAATTGAAAACAAGGCTGGCGAGGTCGTTTCGGATGATATGGTTCAAGGATTTCAGAACATCGTCAACCTCTTGAAAGACGCCAAATCGGAAGATGATATCGAAGCCCTCATGGACGTTTTAGCTCCGGCGATCAAAGAGTTTACTTCGGACAAAGAAAAATCGAAGGCAGAACAATTGCAATTCCTGAGAGGCCTGATGACTGAGAGGTCTTATGCCAAACGCAAAGTTGCGGTACGGTTTTTGGCCGCTTCTCAAGACATGGACAACGTTCCGGCACTCCTCTACGCCTTGTCCGATCCGGCACTCGACATTGCCGAATCGGCTCACAATGGCTTACGGCTTATCAGCCGCAAAGTCGATGCGTTTACGCTTTCTGATAGGCCAACCAAGGCCGAATTCATGGAACTCAAGAGGAAATGGACTGCTTGGTACAAAGGTGTCCGTCCCGATGCACGGTTAATCGATGAGTAAACCTTTCCCTTAATAGGAGTTTAACAAGCGATGACTCATGACCTCAACCAACAACAAGCAAAAACGCAAGTAGCTCTGTTGATTTCAGGCTACGACCGGTTCAATGGTGCATTGGTGGCTGCCCTTACGTTAGTCTTTGCATTGGTGCTGTTTTTATTAGCCTATTGGCTGTCAAACTTTGAAATCCGGCCCGGCCATAATCCAGAGCCCTGGGGACTCGTTGCCTTGCCAGAGTCAGAACAAGCTCCAGAGCTTGGAGAGTTGGTTGAGCCGGGAGTGGCTGAGTTCCCCGAAGTCGAAACCCCGGAACTTGTTCAGGCACTACTTGTTGTCACCACCGCTGCAACTAACGTTCGAGCCCAGCAAGCTGAATTCAGCGGATACGATATCCGGACCGGGCCAGGCGTTCAGCCGTGGAAAAGAACAGGTCCCCCAGCAATCGATAAGTCAGAGCCGCAACGTTGGAAAATCCAATTCTCTGCCAAGTCTCAAGATGAATACGCTCGGCAACTGAGTTTTTTCAAAATCGATTTGGGAGCCGTGCATCGACAGACGAACGACATCGTTCGCTTATCCGATCCAGGCGGGGTTCCTCAAGTCGCTAAATCCAGCCGCAAACAAGAGCAATCGACGCTGTACTTTGCTCATGAGCGACCCGAATTTTCTCGCTGGGAAGAGCAGATACTCAAGAAGAATGGTGTCGCCGTCACCGATTGTTTGACCGTGCAATTTTATCCCGACGAAATCCGCGAGCACTTGCTCAAATTAGAGCAGGAATTTCTCGCCAAATCAGGGAAGACCCAACAGGATGTTCACCAAACCATCTTTAAAGTCGTTTCGAACGATGGGGCCTATGAATTTCGGGTTGATCAAGTTACCTATCGACGTCGTTAACTCTTGCTCCTGTCAGCACCAAACTTTAACTTTAATTTTAACTTTAATTTAAACGCCCGTAGAAAAGCGATCCCAAGCAAACTAAATAGGACAACACCATGAGTAACGATATTGCTCATCCGAAGCTATCGGTTGAAACCTCCGTTTCCAAATACGATAAATTTAATGGTTTCTTGTCGGCCGCACTGACTGTTGTGGGCTTGATCGTGACCTTTTTGTTCATGTACTGGCTGACCTCGATCATTCGCTTCAAGCCCCAAACGCAAACAGTTTTCATGGAGGAGTTCCCGTACGGCGATGAAAAACCGGAAGGGGTTGAAGACGACATTCTTGAGCCGGGTGTCGAAGAGTTCCCCGAGGTCGAAGTCCCACAATTATCCCAGGCCCTTGAGGCCGTCACGAACGCCCTGTCATCGGTCCGAGCCAACATGGAGCACCGGAGTGGCGATGCCGCTCAAATGGGGAAGGGGCGCGGATTGGGTTCTCGAGATGGCGGTGAAGGGACTGGCAAGGGAGACGTAATTCCCGAACACAAACGTTGGAAAATCGAATATTCAGCCAAATCGATTGAGGGTTACGCGAAACAGTTGAGCCACTTCAAAATCGACCTCGGTGCCGTTAATAAACTCAACAACGACATTGTCCGCTTAGTTGACCCAGGCGGGCGAGCACAAATTGTCAACTCCAACCGTGCTCAAGAAAAGAAATCGGTCTACTTCGCTCACGAACGACCGCAATTGGCCCGTTGGGAAGAAGCGATGTTTAAAAACAAAGGCGTTACGATGACTCATAGTTTCACTGTCCAGTTCTATCCAGAGGAGACCCGCTCCCGATTACGGCAATTAGAACTCGCGCATCTTAGTGGCGTAAACCGCAAACTCAGTGAAGTGCAAAATACGTTTTTTAAGGTCGTTCCTGAAGGGTCAGGATTTGAGTACAAAATTACGAATATGGTCTATCGACGACGCTAACTGGAAAGGTCGTCGCTTGTAAGAAATTCCTCGCCCGCTTGCCGAAAAAACCGGCTCAAAACGAGGTGAGAAACTGAAAAACTCACGGATTAGGGCTCGCAAATTCCAATGCGAGAATCATAATTGAGGATCAATCTGTTTTAACCAATTTGGGAACCACAACAAAATGGCTGCGATTTTAACTTTTCTTGGAAACTCCATTTACGTCGTGATTGCGATTGTTGCCTCGTGGGGGGCCTACTGCGTTATCGTGGTGTACAACCGGGTCAAACAAAAACAATTTTCCGACGAAGCTGTCCAAAGCGGCTTTCTGGAGGCTCTGGAAGAGCCGCTGCTCAAGGGAGACTATGAGGTTGCTAGTCAGATTTGTTCGGGCGACCGGCGGGCTCTCTGCCAACTCTGTCAGTTGGCCATCGACAACCGCCAAATCGGATTTGCCAAAATCAAACAGTTGCTTACCGACCGCTTCCAACGCGACGTGCTCCAAGACCTGGATTTCCGTTTGAGTTGGGTGGTGACCGTCATCAAGACCGCCCCGATGTTGGGATTGTTGGGAACGGTTATGGGGATGATGGCGGCCTTCGAAAAATTGGCGGCATCCAAATCGGTCGATGCGACCAAGCTGGCCGGTGACATTCAATTCGCGCTGATCACGACTGCCCTCGGGTTGTCGATTGCGATTCCGCTGACGATCTGCGTGGCCTATATCACGATTAACATTCGCAAGATGGAAGACATGGTTTCCTTTGGCTTGAACCAGTTCCTGGAAATTTACCGACAAGCGATCATTCGTCATCCCGTTTCGTAGAAGTTGCCTGTTTTCTTTGCGGAACATTGGCACGTTTTTTGTTTGGAGGTAATCGATGACCACTCGCGATGATGTTGGCGGCGAAATCAAATCCCGCCCGAAAAAGCGCGAAGACACCGAGATGGACATCACGCCGATGATCGACATGACGTTCTTGTTGTTGGCGTTTTTTATCATGTGTTCCAAGATGGACCCGACGGTCGCTGTCGATTTGCCGGGAGCTTTTTATGGCGACCCGGTATCTGAGAAGGACTCTGTCGTGCTCGTCGTTGCGGCTGGTGCCACGAAGGCCGATTACACGATCTACAAAGGACGCTCCGACGAGTACCCCATTAGCGAAACCGAGCCCATGGCCCAAGAAGAAGCGGTTGCCATGTACGTGCAACAAGAACTTTCCGCGAGACCCGATGTCCAAGCCGTGGTGATCAAGGCCGAAGGGAAAGTCAAATCGGGGGCCGTTGAGACCGTCAAACGGGGAGTGATTCAAGCAGAGTTGGCGGAAGGCCGCCGTTTGTACGTGGCCGTCGAGGAAAAACAATAGCTCGTTGCTAAAGACGACTGTCGATTGGGCTGCGTGCATTTGAACCGGAGAAGTAAACCATGGCTAAAAAAAAATCAAAGCATGATAAAAATGGGGGCCAGCCTCAAGATTCTGGCTTTGAATTGCTCGCGCCCGCTGGGCACCTGGGGCCGATGGATGGTCCGCGCGATGCCAAGGCTAGCGAGAATCCAGCAGCTCAAACACCACGCCCCAAGGCGAAGGCCGACGAGTCCCTCAAACAACTGATCTGGAAAGGTTTTGAGGAGCCTGTAGAAGAAGGCTCCGAAGATCCGCCGATGAACTTCACCAAACGGTTGGATTCCAGCGAAGACGGCATGGACATGACCCCGATGGTCGACGTGACTTTTTTGCTACTCATCTTCTTCATGGTGACGGCTTCGTTTTCCGTGCAACGATCGATCGAGCAACCCCCGCCGAGAATCGAAGAGCCTAGCACCAATGTTACAGAGGACGAGGAGCAGGAAAAAGATTACGTTGAAGTCATCATTGATCAAAACAATAACTTTTTAGTGACCACACGCACTGATGAAGAGGTCGAGACTCCCAGTGAATCGCTGATGCGAGCGAAGATTCGAAACGCCGTTAAAGACTACGGTGCCGAACGCTTGCTGATCACCGCCCATGTTGACTCGCGACACGAGCGTGTGATCACAGTTTGGGACGCTGGATTGTCGGCCAACATTAAGGTCTTTCAGATTCGGACAACGGAAACCGAATACTGAGCGAGCATTTTTCAAATCAAACACTTGTCAACATTTGTCTATTCACCAATTTAGTTTTTGCAGACCACCTTTCGGGGTGGCGTTCGAGGAAAATCATCAATGACCCCCAATGAGTTAATCAACACCATTGAAAAATCCGGGTTGGTTGACGCGCGGATTCTTGCCAAGATCAAAAAAGAGCTTGACAATCCCGCGCGACCGGTCAAGGCCAAAGCGATCATCAAATTTCTCGTCGATCGTGGCGAGTTGACGACTGATCAAGGCCAACAGTTTCTTGATGGAAGTTGGCAGGCACCTCGAGTTCTCGCCCAACAGCCCGAATTGGTAGTCAATCAACAGGGTGCGGCTCCGGATTACGACACTGACGATTTGACCAACCTCGCACCGGCAGTCGCGGTCCCCATTCCGCAACACGCTTCGCCCGCACGCCAGCGGCAAAATCCCGACAACGCCACGATGGTCTACGACGTTGATGATGCGATGGAAGAATCGGGTGAAATCGAAGTTCCTGTAGTGGTCCAGGCGACTGAGATGTACCAACCGCTGGACGATGCGATGGGATTTGATGCTCCGGCCAGTCCTCTCGGTTCGGTGCTAGATTCCGCGCCAGAAGAACGCGGCACGCAATTGACCCGTCCGGCTTTTACGGGAAAACGGGAAAAAATTGACCAATGGCAAACCAAGTGGGTTTACATCGGCAGTTCACTATTGGCGGTCTTGTTGGTGATCGGTGCGGTTTTGGCACTTTCTGTATTTCGGGCACCACCCGAAAAACTCTATGAAGCCGCCGAGTCCAGTTATCTCGCTGGAAACTACATCGACGCTGCTAATAGAATTCGAGAATTCTACGAAAACTATCCGTCACACGAGCGAGCAAATACGGCCCGTGTGCGCGAGGTACAATGCTACCTTGCCAACGCGTTTTCGATGAAGAACTACAACGAGGTCGCTACCCTCGCCAAGGAAAAAATTCCGACCATCGAAAACAACCCGTCTTATTCCATCATTCAAGACGACTTCGTGGTTTGGTTCCCGATTACGGCTTTTGAGACCTCACAAGCGGGCCTGAAAGAGACCACCATTGAGGGGATGCAGGCCGCCCTAAAACGAGCAGAAGAAAATGGCGAAATTCTGACATTCCTAACCTCGTCTCAACGCAACAGTGAAACGGCCAAACCAAATATCGAGCGTTTCGAAAACAACGTCAAACTCATTCGAGGACGAATCGACAAAGAAATCGAATACGAAAAAGCGCTCCAGGAAATCAATCAATTTGCGACACAAAGCAAGCCGGATGAGGCGTTTGCAATCTTCAATCGCTTAACCCGAATCTATGGAGATTTGGGAGCCCGCGTACCTCTTCGCGAAGCCATGACCCGAGTCACGGCCAGCGAGATGAATCTTATCGTCCCCTCGCCGATTCAAGTTGACACATCGACGACAGACGTGACTCCCCTGGCAACAAGCCATGTGCAACTTGTTTCCAAATACGGGACTCCGACCAGTTCGCTTCGCGACGAGTTGCTGCCTTACTTGATCGAGGGCTATTTGTATGTCGTGTCGGCTGGGGATGGCGAAGTCGTTTGGAGCCGGTTCCTGGGTTACGAAACCATGCTCCGTCCGATGTGGGTCGATGCGGCGAGCAAGGCCGAATTATTGGCCTTTGATGAACGGACCCACGATTTAATGAAGTTCGACGCGAGAACCGGCGAACTTCGCTGGCGAGCCCGAATTGGCGAGTCGTTTGTCGAGCCAACCGTCTATAGCGATGCGGTTTACGTACCAACACGTTCCGGTTCGGTTCTTAAGATCGACCTGTTTTCCGGCGAGATGGTCGCCGGGATCAAACTTCCGAAGCCGATTAGCGTCCCCATCGCCTCCTCGGACCAGGAGTCTTTCTTGTATGTCGTCGCGGACAACTCGAACATCTACATCGTCTCTGCTGTCGATTTGAAGTGCCAAGAAATTTATTACCTAGGCCATCTCCCCAACCAAATTCGCATCCCGCCGATTTATTGGAGCGGGCATTTGCTGGTCGAT
This sequence comes from Pirellulaceae bacterium, assembly GCA_019636375.1. Taxonomy (GTDB): domain Bacteria; phylum Planctomycetota; class Planctomycetia; order Pirellulales; family Pirellulaceae; genus BJ22. The sequence goes on from JAHBXS010000003.1 coordinate 578,826, forward strand.
GTCAACGCACAAAATTCTGAACTATATGTGTTCCGCTTCACACAGCGGGGCCTCGGATTGGAGTTATTGCAAAATGTCCGCCTAACGTCGGGGCCGATTACGATTCCCCCATCGCGCTTAGGGCGGAATATGCTGTTTGTTTCCGACACAGGCGAACTCCGACTGATTGAACTGACGACCGCAGAGGAGCGAACGCCGATCTCCATTGCGGCTACTGAAAAAATTGAAACTCGTGGAGCGAGTCGGGCTTTTGTCTTAGCTCAAGGCAGCGGGTTGTGGATCGCCAGTCGTGGACTCGCCGTGTTCAACGTTGACAAGATCAAAGGACAATTCCGTCGCGAGACGATTGTTGAAGGGGACGACGCCTTCCTCGGTCCATTGGTGCGTTATGAAGACGTTCTGATTCACGCCCGACGTCGTTCCGGTTCGCGGCAGATTTCGGTTTCCGCTGTGAATGTAGCCGATATGAAGATGTTATGGCGAAGCGATTTTGGAGCGGGTTTGGCTGGAGCACCGTTCGCCAACCAAAGGGAATTGTTCGCGGTATCCTCACAAGGAGACATGTTTGCGTTGGAGAATCAGACTTCTGGATTCAGTTCTTTGAAACAGAAACTTTCGGCCAGCGATATCGATCTACCGCTGAATTTTTCGGACCTCGTTGGATTGGGGGGTAACAAGTTTGCCGCTTTGAGTCGCATGGCTCCAGATTTCTTGCTGGTTGATTTGGGCGAACGTTTACTACGTTTGACGCGAATGCAGGCCCCAGCGGATCGCATGGCCAATGAGCCCCGCTCGTTGTCTCAGGATTTTATCTTCCCTTCGCTCTCTGGGCTCATTCTGCGGATCGATGAAAATGGGCGCGGTGTCGGTGCTCCCTTTCAACCGCCCCTTTCACCAGGGGAAGAAGTCCGTTGGAACCGAGCCGGCGTCAATCAAGACGACATGATCTTGGTGGGAGACGAAAAGCAAACGGTTTTCTTGCTGGATGCGAGGGTGCGTGGCTCGTTGAGTCTCGCCGGGCAAACGGCGATTGATGGACAAGCGATCACCGGATTTGCAGGTGACAAGGACTTTGGCTTTGTGTTCTCCGAAGCAACTGGACGAGTGGCTCTGCAAAAAATACCCTACCGGTCACCGTTGGCAGTTTCGGGAAGTGTTCCTGTCGAAGCGCGACCCATCTATGGCCCGGCGGCCGTGTCGGGAAAAGTGATTGCTCATTTGGACAACGGAAAGTTGTGTGCCTGGAATGAAAACCTGGAGTTGGTTTGGAGCATCCCAATCAGCAACGAGAAAATTGCTGCGGTCATCAGTGCCGGTAGTTCGGCCGATGTCTTAGTGGTTTTTGAGTCGGGGCGAGTCGTGCGGGTCGATTCCGGGGGACAAGTTGCGGCAACGGTCGAATTGGGACAGCCAGTTCGCCACGCTCCACTTTTGCACAACGATCAATATTATTTTTCAACCAACAACGGTTCGGTGCTGGTGGTCGATCGCTCAAAACTTTAACCAAGTGCGTGGGCTACACGAAACTATTCGGAAAGCTATGAAACTAATTTCTTCAACCCGACCATCGCTCGTCGTTCGCAGTCTGTGCTGGCTGGGTCTTTGTCTGGGAGTTGTCGCGGTCACGGGGCAGGATCAGCCTCAAGGTGATAAACTGCCGCTAGGCTCTCGAATGCGGCCGACAATGTCACTCGTAGATCAAGAACCATTTGATCGAATTTTCTTAGACGATTTTAATGAACGAGCGTTGATTGATATCGTTCCACTCGTGGAAATTCCCACCAAACCGTTTCCAGAACGCGGTAATTTGGTGTTTAACTTGATGGATGGTTCGTGGCCGACTTTGCAAGTCCCCTACGGAAATGTCGTCGATTACAAAACGTTCAGCGACTTGCTGTCGGAAGAGGCCGATCAATTGACAGTTGCCGGAAACTACGCGCAGGCTTTCCGCAATCTGTTGTACATTCTCGATAACAATTCTCCTGGGGCCTATCGGGTCGAGGAGCGGATACAACGAGTCTTATTTTTGGACGGCAAGGCGAATTACGACAACGGCAATTATCCTTTGGCGTTGTCAATTTTCGAGGACTTGTATCGCCGCAATCCGCGTTTTCGGATCGGCGGAATTAATCTGACCGCCATCGAATTGATTTTGGATGTTTACGATCGAAATCTGCAACTCTTCCGAGACGCTGATGAGTTTGACGCGATTAGGAGTTCCCTAAAAAATCTTGGTGAACGTTATACACAGGACGCAGAGCCTTTGATTGCAAAGTGGAATCGAAATCTCGAAGAACTGGCGGCTGATTTTCTAAACAAGTCTCAAGAGGCGCTTCGCAACGGTAGCCCTCGAGATGCTCGTGCCTTTGCTCGGCGGGCCATTAACGTCGACAAGAATTTGGAAGCGGCCTACCAGCTTTTTGACAAGATCGTTCAAGACCATCCGACGGTTTTCGTCGGCGTGAGTCAACCAGCTTTGTCACCTAACCCGAACCGTATTGAAGATTGGGCGTCGCGACGTGTGGGACGCTTGACCCAACGACGCTTGGTCGAATTAGTTGGCCTCAGCGAAGACGGTGGACGCTACGAGTTTATCAATGGGCGGATCATTCAAACGGACCAAACGGGCTACAAATACCGTTTCCAAATCGAGCCGGAACTATCCGGATTCGCTGTGCCGAAACTCGCGTCGTATGAACTGGCTTCTATTCTTCTAAACCGCGCTGACCCTAGAAACCCTCGGCATTACGCTGAATGGGCCAAGATTCTCAAGTCGGTGGCTGTGACTGGTGAATACACCGTCGATATCGAACTCAAGATTCCATTTGTCCGCCCAGAGGCGTTGCTGCATTTTCCTTTTCAAGAATTCAGTAACAATGCTGATGATCAAACGGGGCCTTATGTTTTGGCCGAAGCAACCGATAGCTTAATGACTTTTAACCTCAACCCCAATTACTCCAAGGACGAGGAAAACCAATACCCCCAAGTCACCGAATGGCTTTTCCGAAATCCCAGCGAGGCTGCCGACGCGCTGCGTCGTGGTCTGGTGGATGCCGTCGACCGAATCCCGCCTTCTGACGTGATTCGCCTTCGTGCCGATCCGGACATTGATGTGCGGCAGTATTTGGTTCCCACGGTACACATGCTTGTACCCAACCAACGGAACGAATTCATGCGGAATAGCCAATTCCGTAGCGGACTCCTCAAGGCCATCGATCGCGAACAAATTCTCGTCAATATGCTATGCAATGGACATTTGTTGGAAGGCACGACGGTGATTGACGGCCCGTTCCCGATTGGATCCGATTACAACCCCCAAATTGGCTACGGATACAATACACGGGTTACTCCAGTGCAGTACTCGATGGTCACTGGCGGAGTTCTCTTAGAAGCGACGCGACTTTTGATGGAAGCAGAAAAGGTCAAACAGGGAGAACAAGACCCTGTGGTTAAGATTCCCAAACTCGTGTTGGCCTATCCACGAGGAGACGTTTCGGCGATCGCCTGTCGCGCGATTGCGGGCATGTGGGGGTTGGCTGGCGTGCAAACTGAACTTCGAGAATTGCCTCCGGGAGTTACCATTCCCGAGGACAATGACTACGACTGGTTGTACTGTGAACTTAATATTGCCGAACCGCTGATTGATGCGAATTTTCTTTTTGGGACTTCTGGGATTGTCGAACGGCTCAGTGCCCCGGTCGAGCAAGTCATGCGCTGGACAAATTTTTCAAATAGTTGGCGAGCGGCCAGTAACAATTTGCGACAACTGCATCGCCTCGCTCTCAATGACGTGAGCGTCATCCCGTTGTGGCAAATGACTGAATATTACGCCGTTCGTCGAAACGTCCGCGACATCGGGCGTGATTTGATGTACCTCTATCAGTTCGTTGATCGCTGGCGAATTGGCCCATTGCGCGCGGTGGACTAACAACAGGAAGCGGAGAACGTCTTTTGAACCGTTATCATTCACAACCGTCTGAGCGTCACGCCTACCCTTGGGCTATCCATGCGTCGGGAAATCTTAATATGCATGCCACTTGTAAAAACCAACTTGCTTCTAACTGCGGACGATCATCGGTTACCACGCGAATCGGGACCTGCGGGTGGCTGGTAAGCGTTGTGGCATTGCTAATGGTTGCTTTTGGGACCAGCTTGCTTGCCCAGGAAGAGGCACAGAACGATCCACCATCTCAAGCTGTTGCATCGAACTCAACGCCGGTGCCAACCAAACCAACCGACGGTGTGATGCCGATTGATCGTGCTTGGGAGTATGCTCACTACCGCGTCCGCGTGTGGTTGTGTACGGACGGGAGCCCCGAGGTCAACGGCTTGCTGGAGCACGTAAAGCGAGAGATTGTATCTCATGCAGAGACCGTTGATCGCTCGGCTTGGGAGCTATTGGTAGACGAAGCTCCGAACCCCTGGAATTGGCGATTCTCACGTGACTTAGAAAAAGTGGAGTTGTATTCAACCGAACTGGCGACACTTCCCAGTTTGTTGTTTGACGACAAATTAATGGTTGTGTCCCTCAAACGTTCCATGACAGGGATTTTTTGCGACGTTCGAGAGTTCGATATCGCCACACGGCAATGGGGCTCACGAGTTACTCGCAATGTCGACCAAATCGAAGATATTAGCCAATCCGCTTTCCGCTTAATCACCACCGCCTTCATGCCGATTGCGTTGATAGACTACGCGACCCCTGACAACGAAGTGATCTTGCATACTCGTGCGGTGTTATCTTGTGTTACATCAAGGCTTGATGAAAACGGCGAGTGGATTGCAGAAATCAACGAAAGTTCTCCCGTCTATATTCAAGAACGCGACGTATTTCTTCCGGTGCTTCGTCGTACGGATCGCGATGGTAAATTAACTTCATTGGAGCCAGTACCGTTTACGTTTATCACGCTGGATAAAATTGAAGAAGCCCGAATCGACGGGTTTGTCCAATCAACCGTCCGGGCACCGTTGGCGGCTCGTAAGAGCAAGCGGTTGCAGAAATATGCGCTCGTTATTCGCCCACCGGAATCAAGTACGACAATCCAAATTTTTGACCGAGACGCGGCAACGATGCCGATGGAAGGGATCGAAGTCTACTCGCGACGCCCGAATCAACCCAAAGAAGAGAAGTCGGAATTATTGGGCAAAACGGATTGGCGCGGGATGATCGAAATTCCTCCGAGCCCGGACGGGTTGCGAATGATTTATCTCTCGCGTGGTGCTCGAGCACTGCGAAAATTTCCCATCGTCCCCGGATTCATTCCGTTACAACAAACGGATGTCGCAAACGACGAAGCGCGTTTGTTTGCCGAAGGCGTGATAGCGGGTGTTAATATCGAATTGATCGACTTGTTGACCCAGCGGTTGATTTACGAAGAAGATATGAACAAAGCCATGGATGCTGGGAACTACGCCGAAGTCAAATTTATTCTTGAAAAGTACACATCGCTTCCTCGCCCTCTTCAAATTCGTACTCGATTGACTGACGAAAAGGCCCGTTTATCAACTCGGGCGAAAGACGCCAACGAACAGAAGTTCATTAACGGAATGTTTGACTCGCTGCTCTTGGTTCTTTCGAACTTTATTGGCGACAGCAAAGAATCGGAAATTCTCCGACGCATCGATCAAGCCTCAATTGCCAAAGAAAACGAGCAGAATTCCATCGAATGACCTGAACCTAATGACGGATGGTCTTTAGCTCTCGTCTATCGTTTGATAGAAGGGGATGCGGTTCCTTTGCCAATCGACAATCGTCTGTGGTAAGCACAGGTTGGGGCACCGTTTGATATTCCAAATCAGGGCATCTGCGAGCGCATCGGGGCCGGTTTGGTCGGCCCAAAACAGCAAGCCGCCAAAATGGCCAGGAAACGACAATCCTTGGATCATTGCCAAGTCTACATCTTTTGGGCTGGCCGCTACACCGCGCTCCAAAGTTTCTCCTGCGGCTATCAGCATATTCGCAAGAATGCGGTGCAACAACGATTCGACGTTGACTTTATTCGCCCCCCGTTGATACGGCTGAATCAATTTCAACAATGCCTCATCCACTTCGGAATTGGCCTGTGGCGTTGCATAGCGATAGAAACCAGCCAGGGTTTTTCGGCCTAACCGCTTTTTCTTTACCAACATTGGCAAAATTGGTGATGGAGAAACTTGGATGACTCCTTGGGCAGCTATCGCCCGCCCTGCCAATACGACCGTATCCAAGCCGATCGTATCCATCATTTTGAAGGGCCCGCCCAGAAAACCAAATTCTTCCAACGCTTGATCGATTTTTTGCAACGAGTTCCCTTCCTCGAATAGGCCAATCGCAGCATCGATCAGAGCGGTCAAAAGTCGATTGACCACAAACCCAGGTGCGTTTTTGACAATCAATGCTGTTTTCCGTTGCCTTTGTAACCACGCAACGACCCGACCAACGACCTCATCGGACGTTTCTGGATGACGCACAACCTCAACAAGCTGCATTAATTCTGGATGGCAATAGTGAATCCCCAAAACGCGGTGCTGATCGGGTGTTTCTGAGAACAACTCCGTTAAAGAAATCGCCGATGTATTGGTGGCTAACAGCGTATCGGAATTCGCAAATTTCCGAACGTCGGCAAACAATTTTTGTTTGATCGAGCGATTTTCCGCAACACAATCGATTAGTAGATCGCAAGGAAACAACTCCGACAACTGAGTGACGGCCGAAAGCCCTGGACGATTTTCAGTTCCAACAAACTGTTCGGCCTTGCTGCGATCCGCATCAAAAATTTTAACTTTCGATTTTGCTTCGGCAACGCAACGAGCAATGGCTTGCCCCATCACGCCGGCACCTACGATTGAAACTTGCTCGATTGTGTCGGCTGCTCCTGAGGTTTTCAGTGCGGCTCCCGTAGACTTGCGTTGATGTTCATTAAGGAAAAACACATTCAGCAAACCTCGACTCGGAGGCGATCCATAGACACGAGCCATCGCCCGTGCTTCGCTAGCGCATGCATCTGAAAATGTCAACTCCGCGCTTTCAATAACATGTTGCGCGAGGACTTTTTGAGCAAACGGATGGATTCCTCCAGGCACAGCCTGGCAACTTGCCCAACGTTCACTGAGCGCCATCCGCTCGTCGAGCCCCTCGTTACATGGCGCGTGTTGTCTCGCCGTTCTTAGACGAGCTTGTTCTTGCCAAGTTGTCGAGCGAATCATTTCAAACGCCGTGGTCATCAATTGTCCACGAGGCACGACTCGATTGACGACCCCGAGTTCCAATCCCTTCTCCGGACCAAAAAGCGTCGATTGGGCGATCAAATCAATGCCGGTTTCTAAACCCACCAAGCGCGGAATTCGCACTGTGCCAGCCCAGCCCGGAATCAAACCCAGCTTGGTCTCTGGCAACCCCAAAAGTGTTCTGCGATCATCGCTGGCAATCTGCAAGGAACAACCAAGGGCCAGCTCTAGTCCTCCCCCAACACATGCTCCATGGATGGCCGCAACCGTGAGATAGGCAGAGGTCTGCAAGCGATTAAACAAACGCTGGCCCCGCTCACAAAATTGAACGATTTCCGCGTCTGACCAGTCCAGAGTCTTCACAATCGCAGTCAAGTCTGCACCTGCGACGAAGATTTTTTCTTTCGCTGAATAGAGCATCGCTCCCTGAACTCCGCCAGCGGCATCCAGTTCATCGAGCACACGCTCCAAATCGTTTTGGAGCCCATCGTTAATGATGTTAGCTGATTTGCCAGGCATATCCAAACGAATCAACGCAATGTCGTCCCCTTCCCAATCCAAGGACAAATTTTCAAGTTCCAATTTCTCACGCATGGCTTCTTAGTTAATTAATGGACCGAGTTGTTAATGCCTCGAATCTGACAAAAAAAGCCATTTTTGGCAATCACCCATTGGGTGCTTTACAACGTTTGGGGACGGAACAAGACATTCAGCTCATTCCGAAGACTCCTTAGCCTTTACTTGATAAAGCGGCTTGATGGCACTGGCAACAAATTGAGGCATCATTTCTCATTCGGTGCAGCGCATAAAAAAACCCGAGTCGCCTCGGGTTTGAGTATTCCATTTTGACCTTCCGATCAAATCGTTTTAGTAGCCGATTGATGGAGGATTGTTTTGCAAAAAGTCACGAGGTCCGCGAGTGGTGTAATACGGGTACTGAAAAGTTGGTGTTTGGCCTTCAGGACCGAAGCCCGCAGGAATTGGTTCCGTGTGAGGCAGGTGACCACCGTATGGATGCTGACCACTAGGACTAATTCGCCCCAAAAGACCACCCGAAGCACGACGACCCCGAATGGAGCAACCCAAGCATTGACGACCATTCAATCCACAGCCCATCCGGCCGCAGTCGCCGTCATGATGTCCCACCAAGGCGATCCCTGAATCGTCCGCTTGATATCCACCCCCAAATAAAGAACCACGCAATGGAGGTAGGTTCATTCCATCATCACTCATCGACATACCGCCGCCGTACCCTCCTGCGGCCCCATTCAAACCCATACCTCCGCGAGTGCTCGCGCATGAGTTGCATCCACCTCCGACATGACCACTTTGGCCGCTATCACAAGAAGTGCAAGCACCTCCTGAAAACAGGCCCCGGTTGAACAAACGCCCCTGAAGTCCAGTTGAGCATCGGTCTGAGCAACAGTCGCCCGAACGAGAAACAGTAACGCAGCAGCCGGACGTCACCAGCAAGGCGACAAGGCTGAGAGTTGAAAGCATGAAGTTGAAACGCATTTGAAAGTCCTTTTTCGTGTGGGTCTAACCCCAGGATTTCAGGGGCTGGGTCGCGAAATCGCAGTTTTGGCGGGTGCTGACAACCGCCCCGCAGAACCCATGTTGGGCTCGTCACATCGATCATCGTCCTAAAAACTGCGATAATTAAGACAAACGTGACAGCAGGAATTACTGGAAAAGAAGTTTTTCTGATTCGGATTTCACTGTTCCGAATAATCGCTAAAATCTACCCAAACCGCCAAGCTTTCGTTCCAAAATATCGCCCCAGATTTACCGTAGTTTCTATTGCCGCCTCCGTGAAAAACTCCCTAAATCAACTCGAAACGTCGTTTTCTACCTTTCTAAATTGGCACGTCGGCTTTTTTTTTCGCGTCATAGCGTTGCTGGCAATCGTAAGCGGTTGCACGCCCACTTTGTTGCAACTTGAAAACGAAGGCAAAAGTAAACCCAAGGTGTCGCCGGCATCGTATTCCAAATCTTCGGGATCGCCCAGCAGCAAACCAAATATCATTTTGATCAATCTGGACGATGCAGATTGCGATGTTGTCTATTTCCAAGCCGAGCAACCGGATGATGCCCCCCGTTACTTACCGAATTTTCATCGCTTGGCAACCGAAGGATTGCGGCTAAAAAACTTTCATGTATCGGTTCCAATTTGTAATCCTTCGCGAGTATCGCTTTACACCGGCCAGTATGCTCATAAAACAGGGGTTCGCTGCAACGCGCCACAAAACCCATCCAGCTTAGGAGTTCCGGGAGGATTTTTACCCTTTCGTTACTCAGGACCATTTGGTGCTCGCTCGCAACCGTATGTAAACAATGAGTTGGGTAGCTGGATGAAAGAGGCTGGTTACGTGACGATGCACGTCGGTAAGTATTTGCATGATCAATTCGAGGCTCAGCCCGGAGAAAATCTTGAAGACATCATCCCACGCGGTTGGACTGATTTTTACGGTTCGTTTGGAGCCACGTATTTTCGGACCATGTTTTACAAAAACGGCAAATATAGTTTTTGCCATTCGTCGGACGTCGGCCGCTATGGCGAACTTTATCGCGGAGTGATTGAACGTGTCGATATTCACGAGCTTGTTGAAGAGCGGCTGCAGAAACCCGAGCAGCCATTTTTTTTGTACTACGCACCATTGGCTCCACACCGTGAAGACTTTCGGGAATTCGAACCACTCGAGCAAACCCCAGATCTCGGGATGGTTCAGAATCGATACAAAGGTGACTTGCCGGACCTCAAGCAAGTTCGCGGACCAAACTACAATTTGGCCGACAACTCAGATCGTCCTTTTCCTATCCGAAGCATGGATCTCTTACGAGACCAAGGGGACGTGCCTTTGCAAAACGATCAATGGCTCAGCGATCTTGATTATCGGCGCAGAATTCTCAGTTTGAAAACGGTGGACGATACCATTGGTGAAATATTCGAACTGCTTGAAAAACACTCCGCTGTGGAAAATACGCTGATCATTTTGACTTCCGACCACGGCTATGTTCTGGGCCAATTTCGCCACATAGGCAAGTCCATACCGTATGACCGAGTAACCAAGGTCCCGACGATCGCCTGGGGGCCTGGGTTGGTCACCGCTTCTCCCGGCGTCAGCGATCATCTGTTGTCTAACATTGACATCGCCCCGACCTTGCTTGATCTGGCAGGTGCTGACATCCCCGCCGAGGTCCAAGGGCACTCATTTCGTGCCGTGTTGTCAGGAACAGCTCCAACTCCAGGAGAATGGCGTCCGGAGGGCATCCTGATCGAGCACTGGGAACGAGTCCATGCCCGCCCGCAGCCCGCCAAGATCGCCTACGCCGCCGTGCGCCTCCACGATCAAATTTTTACTCAATGGTACACCGGCGAAGAAGAGTTTTACGATCTCGCCAAAGACCCCTTGCAACTCAAAAACCAAATCGACGAACTGGATGAAGCCCAACGAAAGGAGTTGAGAGGGAAACTACAAGCATTGCGAAGTGAAATGCCTCATCCCGAGTTGTTCATCTCGACACCCTTTTTAGGAAACGATGTCTTTTATCGTGAGGTCTTGATCGAAGGGCTTTTTGAATTTAAACAACCCTTGCTCGATATAGAGTTGCAAATCACGACCGCAGATGCTGACCAAAGTGACGGCCAGCCATTGTATTGGGATGGCACAAACTGGAAAAACGAAACCCACTCAGTTTCGGCGACGCTTGCCTCGCATACCAGTTTAATTACTGGCTGGAAATATGCATTTTCGCCGCCACTGGACTGGGAGCAAAAGGATTTCATCGTTACAGCCATTGGTACCGCGGCTGATGGAACCAAAGTGCGGCGGAGCGTCTCAAAGCCCTTTTCTATTCGTCGAGATTTTCCGCTCGCACAAATCGATACGCCGGATCGCAATCAGGTTGCCAAACTCAATCGAAATTTCCGAATCGCGGGGAGCGCAACTGACGATGAGAGAATTCGAGAGATTGCGATTGTGATTGAAGATCGCGATTCCAACCGTTTCTGGAATGGTCAGGAATGGCAAACCGATTCAATTGACTTACCCACTCAAATTTCGGCACGCCGAGAAAATCGAGTTGAGTGGTTTTACGAGTTTTCACCAACCGAGCGAGACGGCGAGGTATTTGTAACGGTCAAAGTAATCCCGACTCCGAGAAGGCCCGCCCGCCCATTACTGCCCGCCACACCAATTTTGTGGAGCCGCTGATCGGTTAAATTCAAATCGGCATTTTGATAAAAGCAGGGACGACATTCGTTGTTATTGGTGATTTCAGTTTTTAGTTGTTTGGCAAGTGAAGATGGTGCAGTCTGGGAATTGACGAGCGATGAGCTGGTTTGCTTGGTTCGCGCTGGCGAGATCAGTGAATACTCCGAAATAGCATGAGCCGGAGCCCGTTAACTGGGCCGCGATGGCTCCGGCATTGAGTAGGGCAGCTTTTATTTGCGAGAACCAAGAGGAACGCTGACAGGCGAGTTCTTCGAACCGATTGAACAACGCAAGACCGTCAACGGGTATCTCTTGGCTTTCTAAGCCTTCTATAAATTGCTCGACCGATTCAGGAGGCCGCGCAAGTTGGAATGACTGAAACATTTCTCCTGTACTCAATCCAAATGGGGGCTGTACCAACACCAAATGCCAATTGAGTTCCATCGGAATCGGGGTTACGAGTTCCCCGCGACCTCGACACAGAGCCATCCCCGAAGTGAAGAAGAAAGCGATATCACTCCCTAACTCGTTTCCAATGCCAGTCAATTCATGTGGTGTCAGCCCAAGCCCCCAGAGACGATTTGCAGCTTTTAGAGTCGTGGCAGCGTCGCTTGAGGCGCCCCCCAGCCCGGCCTGGAGCGGTATACGCTTGATCAGTTCGACTCGCATTCCTTGGCGACAACCAGTCGATTGTTGAAGCCTCTCTAAAGTGCGATAAACCAAATTCGTGCGAGGGTTAGACAATTCCTTGACGGCCAATGACGAATCCGAAGCAACCGACAATTCCAAACCGGAATCGATGGGTTGCAAGGTCAGTGTGTCGCAAAGATTCACACGAGTCATTACGGTGGCCAATTCGTGATAGCCATCGGGCCTCTTACCCAAGATTTCCAAAAACAAGTTGACTTTTGCGGGTGCGTCACAACGCAGAAAATTTGATGCGTTCGTCATGGCGATTAAAATCGGAATCCTTGCACAAAAACGGAATAAATTACCTACTCGGCGTCGAATACGTTAAGACGACGATCCCATAACGACACTGGCTCCCACAATGAATGAAAACAGAGAATCGGACTTACCTATCCTAACGTGGATTAAGGGATTCGGGATGGGTGCAGCCGACGTGGTTCCTGGATTCTCAGGCGGAACCGTGGCGTTGCTGGCGGGAATTTACGAAAAATTAGTGGCTGCAATTAGCCGCTTCGATCGCAAATTTTTGCATTTTCTCCGAAGGCGAGACTTTCTCGCAGCAGCCCAGCATATCGATCTACGATTTCTGTTGATCTTGGGTTTTGGAATTGGCTGCGGGTTCATCGTCTCAATGCTCACGTTGCACAAGCTGCTCAAGTCGCCAGTGACGAGCCCTTATGTATTGTCAGTGTTTCTTGGCCTAATTCTTGGTTGCAGCCATTTCGTATTGGAATCGATTCGCCTTCTCAAACGGATGGCGATAGGAGATTGGCTGTTGATTGGATTAGGTATTGCGGCCGCCGTTGGAGTTTCATCGCTTACAAGCGGACTTGTTGAGTCACCGCCGCTTTGGTTTGTTTTCCTGTGTGCCGTGGTCGCGATCTGTGCAATGATCTTGCCGGGGATCAGCGGGGCGATGATTTTGATGATTTTGGGCGTGTATCCGTATCTGCTTGGGATCGGACACAACTTGATACACCGGGAGGACTTTGTCGCCAGCTTTGTGGTGTGCCTTGTATTCGGCGCGGGTTGTATTGTCGGACTATTGTCGTTTTCGAAATTTCTGCGGTGGCTATTTGCGGGCTATCCAGCGCAAACGTTGAGTGTGATGTTAGGACTAATGCTGGGTTCCGTCGTAAGATTGTGGCCTTATCAATTGATCGAAGGGGAACGACCCGACGCTCCGACCTGGCTGATTACGGCAACCGTTTTAGGGTCAGCCTTCGTTTTGTATAGCCTGACAAAAATAACGAAAAGAACTTAGCCCCCCTTCGAGACGGGACTCTTAATTGGACAACGCCACTTTTCCACCAAAAAGGCCAAAAACCGAGGGCAATGATCAGCCGGAAGGCACTAGTGTCCCGAATTGTAAATCCTGTCCCAGATGAACCCAGCGTTTGGAGGCATTATCGGGTCCAACATCCCTGAACAAACCTGAAAGGAATTTCAAAATGTTTTGAAACTCCCTATTTACAAAAATTAAGACCGTCGCTGACCCGTTTGATTTGACTTGACCCCTTTGATCTGACTCATTGTCCGGGAACTGCGCACTTAGAAACCAAAACTGGTCTTCGGCGATGAACCTCAATTTCAATATTCTCGTAGTCTATCAAGCTCAAGCTTCCATTATGATCTATTTTGAAGGCTCCTCGAATCATTGCGTTTCCTCCGTACGGAAACACTCCTCCACCACGTGGTTGAAGTCCGGCTTCGAGAAGGTCCTTCAGTAAACCCTCAATCAAAACAGGAATAGACCGTTCTTTCGAGAACTCCTGTTCGTTTCGGTCGATCAACATGAACTCGCCGTCAATTGTTCCGACGAGTTTGCAAACTACAGTTGCCGTCGTGTTTTCCGTGGTCTTCGAAATCAGCTCATTGACTGTAGCAGCCATAATTGCCTCTAAAAACAACTAATGTACAAAAACACCCAAAAAGCGTCGACGGAACTCATCAAGAGTTCCATATGTGCTGGTTCAGCCTGAATTGGAATAACTGGTGATTTGGAAAAATCAAAGGGGTCAGAAAAATCAAAGGGGTCAGGACTCATTGTTTTCGTTTTCGGGATCAAAATGGACGCGGGGACGACCGCGCGGACGCAGTGATGATTCCAGGTTCAATCGTTTTGCTGTTGATTCTATCCAACTGTCATCTCCAAAGGGACTGCCACGCTGGGCAGAAGTGCGAATGGCCTGGAGTTCGGCGTCTGTCAATGCTTGATTCACGCGCTAAACCCATCTCGGTGAACGAGATATCGGCCAAGCTGTCAATAGTTTCGGTTCCGGTTCGGGCCGCTGAAGCCAGCGAAACAACGATCCCCACCGCCAAGCCTCAGCACGGTTAGTTAATCAAGCACGCAAAGCGTTCCTTTCAACATAGCGGCAAACCGTCAAAAAGTGCTCATCGTCCTGGAAAGGAAAAGAAGGAAAGGAAAAATCAAAGGGGTCAGGACTCATTGTTTTCGTTTTCGGGATCAAAATGGACGCGGGGACGACCGCGCGGACGCAGTGATGATTCCAGGTTCAATCGTTTTGCTGTTGATTCTATCCAACGGTCATCTCCAAAGGGACTGCCACGCTGGGCAGAAGTGCGAATGGCCTGGAGTTCGGCGTCTGTCAATGCTTGATTCACACGCTCAACCCATCTTGGTGAACGAGATATCGGCCAAGCTGTCAATAGTTTCGGTTCCGGTTCGGGCCGCTGAAGCCAGCGAAACAACGATCCCCACCGCCAAGCCTCAGCACGGTTAGTTAATCAAGCACGCAAAGCGTTCCTTTCAACATAGCGGCAAACCGTCAAAAAGTGCTCATCGTCCTGGAAAGGAAAAGAAGGAAAGAAAGAAGGAAAAGGACAGGCATAATCTTGACAGGCTGGCTGAGAGGTGTCAAGCTGATTTGTGAATCGCACTGAACTTGGAGACTTTGACATGACTGTTGCTCGTAGCCAGCTCGTTGATTTGGAGGAAAGGAAAGGAAAGGAAAGGAAAGGAAGGAAAGGAAAAGGACAGGCATAATCTTGACAGGCTGGCTGAGAGGTGTCAAGCTGATTTGTGAATCGCACTGAACTTGGAGACTTTGTTGTGACCGTTGCCCGTAGCCAGCTCGTTGATTTGGAAATAACTCGCTATTACCACTGCATCTCACGTTGCGTGCGGAGAGCGTTCCTGTGTGGCGAAGGGTTCGAGCATCGCAAGGCTTGGATCGAAGAGCGACTAGAGTTGCTGGCGGGGAACTTTGCGGTTTCTGTTTGCGGATTTTCGATCATGGACAATCACCTGCATGTTTTGTGTCGCCTGGAGCCGGGGGTTGCCGAACGCTGGACGGACGAAGAAGTCATCCGACGCTGGATTGCCGTCTATCCACCCCGGACGCTGGATGTTGACGATCCGAAAGTTGTTCAGATGTGGGTGGACCACGAGTGCCAGGACGCGGCCAAAGTTTCCCGGTACCGGGAGCGGTTGCAGGATTTGGGCTGGTTTATGAAGGCGTTAAAGGAGCCGCTGGCCCGGATGGCGAATAAGGAAGACGACTGCAAAGGGACCTTTTGGGAGTCTCGCTACAAATCGATTGCCATTCTGGACGACGAAGCGTTGTTGGCGACTTGTGCCTACATCGACTTGAATCCGGTTGCGGCAGGGATTGCGGCGACTCCGGAGAAAAGCCCGCATACTTCGGTGAAACAGAGGGCCGAGCATGCCCGGGAATCGGGAGCAATCGGCAAGGTTCGCCAGGCTACGGGCAAGTCGGTTGCTGGTGCGAAGATCGAAGGGGAATTCGAGCAGTCGCATTGGCTATGTCCGCTCCAGGATGTACAACGTGCCGCGAAAGGTCGCCGAGAAGGAATGCTTCCGGGGTTGTCGCTGGCGAGTTATCTGGAGTTGGTGGACTGGACGGCGCGTTTGTGGCGGCAAGGCAAGGCGCGGATGTCGACTGAAGTGGCCGGGATCATGGAGCGGTTGGGGACGAGCGCGGAGTTCTGGGAATCGCGAATGAAGAAACTGCTGGGTAAGTCCCGTTTGCTGGGAAGCTACTTTGCCACTCGCAGCGATCGGTTGAAAGAGATCGCCACGCGCCGGGGCGTGCATCATGTGGACAACGCGGTGGGCGGGTTGGCCTCGGGATAACTTAGGTCGTCTCGTCCATCATTTGAAATCAAATTCTGGCAGGCCGTTTCACCGCTGCGCATCTGGCTAGCTTTTCACAGCCATTCAGGCACAAATCAGTCCAGATTCCGCACCTCCCGCCAGACTTCCACGTCTCTCGCCTCGCACCAGCCAACGTTTTCCGGCAAACGCTGAAACCAGCCGCATTAAAAAAATGCATGTCCTTTTTGTTTCCATGTCCTTTTTGTTTCTTGTTTCTTTGTTTCTTCTTGTTTATTGGTAAAAGATGATGGGTAAAAGATATTGCGCGTGGTTTGTTGTAGTTTTGGCTGAGGAAAATGTAGCGAGAAGCCTAACCATCCGCCGAACAGGTCGGCGGGATTCGATTTGAGGAATCGGGGTGGCGTTGTATGTAGCGAGAAACCTAACCATCCGCCGGACGAGCCGGACGGGATTCTGTTTGAAGGATTGGGACGAGGTTGGATGTAGCGAGCAACCTAAAAATCCGCCGAACGGTTCGGCGGGATCGTGCAATTTTAAGGGCAGATAATTTCTCGCGAATCTGCGAGTTCCCTCTTCTTTTACCGAATATCTTTTACCAAATTCTTACCCGATGCCCCCAATTCGGTGGGCGCAGGTGAAAATTCGAGCGACGTTAGTTGGACAGCGCCACTTTTCCACCAAAAAGGCCAAATGCAAACGGCAATGATCAGCCGGAAGGCACTAGGCCTTGTTTATAAACGGTAGCTACGCTCCCCAGAGCGTAGAGGAATCTCCAGAAAATCCACGTTCTGGTGAACGTGGCTACTCAATCTTCGCCCTTTAGAAACAAAGCCTAGCCTCCGGTCCCAACATTCGCCCGATCAAACCGAGTGCTAACGCACTGCGTCTGATGAAAGTGACGTTGTCCAATAAGCCCCCCTTGTGGGCCTTCGCATCTATACGGCCCAACCCAAAGCTGACTACAAGTTTCCGCGACGGTCTTGTTCGATTTCCAGAGATTCGAACAAAGCTTTGAAGTTGCCTTTGCCGAAACTTTCGCTACCGCGCCGACAGATGATTTCGAAGAACAGTGTCGGGCGGTCTTGCAGCGGCTTGGTGAAAATCTGCAACAAGTAGCCCTTGTCATCACGATCCACCAAAATTTTCAGATCGCGAATGATTTCGTGGTCTTCCTTCACATCGCCCACGCGATCCCAAACCGTCTCGTAATAAGTGTCGGGGATTCGCAAAAAATCGACGCCGCGTTGATGCAGACGACCCACGGTGTGCAATTCGTCTTTCGTTAACAGGGCGAGGTGTTGAATACCTGGCGTATTGTTGTGCCAATCGAGATACTCTTGAATCTGGCTTTTGCGTTTCCCTTCCGCAGGCTCGTTGATAGGAATTTTGATCAATTCTCTTCCGGAATCCATGACCTTGGACATCAGCGCCGAATATTCCGTGGAAATGTCGTTGTCATCAAAATGCTTGAAGAGGTTGAAGTCCAAAATGTCCGAGTACCAATCGACCCAGTAATTCATTTTGCCAAGTTCAACGTTGGCCACACAGTGATCGACGTAGAACAAGCCGATTGGGTTGTCGCGGTTGTATTGATTGATAGCGAGGTCGGTTTGCTTTTGGAACTTGGGCATAAACTGTCCGCCCTTCTTCACACGATCAAGATCATAGTCGCCGGTGCGAGAGACGAAGGAGTGAATCACTCGCCCCATCGCTTTGATGCCTGCCATCACTACGGTACCGTGTTCGTCGCTGATTTCGATGGGCTCATAAGCCGAATCGGCACCGCGACGTAAGCATTCGTCATAGGCTTTGACGGCATCGTCCACCGTAAAAGCGATGTCCTTAATACCGTCACCATAAAGGGCGACCTCTTCACTCGCCGGATGCCCGGCATGAAGGCCAGAGGTCAACAGAAACCGGATGTTCCCTTGCGACAACAGATACGTCGCAGCATCTCGTGATCCGGTCGTCAAATCGGAAATTTGTTCAATTTCAAATCCAAAACTTTGTGCATAAAAATAGGCGGCTTGTTTCGCATTCCCGACGTAGAAGCGAACAAAATCTACGTCCACCAATCTGAGAGGATCGCGACGATTGCCGGGTGACGATGCAGGTGCGGGAGCGCTGCTGCTCATGATGGGCTCCTTATCAACAAAAATCTATGTTCGTTGAAGTTGTTGTTTCGATTCAAAGTTTGCGTTGTGGGCATCGCAAAAATCGACTTGCACATTCCCCTCTAAAACAAGGGACGCAATGCCGCCAATTTCCGAAACCCTGTTGCATCATTCTAAGCAAATCGGCCCGTAATGCAAAGGACCGCCAGGCTTCCCACCGTTTGCCAAACGAACGGTAAATAGCGGCCAACTGCGTTCCGCAAAACCGCGTGCGATCAAGCACTCCATGTGCCCGGCCGCACGTCATCGCGCCCGAAATTGCTGGCGAACGCGGTCGGCAACGTCGCGAGGCAAGGCGATATCAAAGTAGCCGATCATCATTTCTTCCCAAGTCTGATCCCCCCATCGAACTTCCGCCGAAGGATCGGGGTTATTAAGATTTTCGGATGAATTGTCGAAAACGGCAAAACATTCGATCCTTGTGTCAACAGGAATCGTCCAAGGTTTCGCGAATTGGTAAGAAGTTTGCCAATTGAAATCAAACCGGGGCACATCCAACAAAACTTCCCGACGCCCATCCGCAAATACCGCTTCATATCGAAAAGCCTTGCCACGCAAGTGCATGTGCGGCATCAAACTCAGAACCTCCCATTCACCTAACGGGTGCCGATTGCGGGCTTTGACTTTGTGGTGAGCGTCGTGCGGCGGAATCTTGATCCGCGGATTGACGGCGCAGGTCGTGATGACTTCATGGGTCACGCTCGCCTCGTCGGCAAAGATCAGTCCAAGTTGGCTATGGTCGGTAACCTCTCGACCGTTCGGCGTGTAGTGAACTTGGAAGACAAAACTCGAACCCGCTTCTACCTTTTTGGCGTAACCCGGTGGAAGTGGCGGGGGTAACATCCCGGGAACATAACCGACAAGAAAACCATCGACTTCTTGCTCAAGTCGCTGAGCCCCGGGGGGCAAAATGAAACACAAGATGTGATGAACCACGCTGAGCGTGCCCGGCCGCAACTCGGCGGCTTGAATCCACTTGTCTTCAGTGAACTTGGGGTCCACGACGAAGTATTTGTACTTGATGTCACCAGTCGCTTTAACCGTAAACGGCCTCGGTGATGTGTGGCAAACGAAATCGGGTTCGCGAGGCAACTGCCAACCGTTAGTCCAAGTGGGTGCCGTAGGAAGTTGGTCGAGGTCCCCTGAAGGAGAGCCCGCAGCGATCCATTCGAGCAAAATCCGCTCGTCATCAGCCGCTAAAGAACAGTCGTTAGCAAACGTCCCGTGTTCGGGGTTGGCGTGCCAAGGCGGCATCCGCTTCTCCCGCACGACTTCGGCGATCATTTCTGACCACGCCGAAGCGTCTTCGTAGTTGTCCAGCGGAAACGGGCCAATTTGATCCGCTCGATGGCAGCGCACGCAGTGATTGTTCAGGATCGTCGCGACATGAGTGGCATAAGTAAGATTCGACTCTCCATCACTTGAGTCACGATTTCGTCCGATAAGGCAGCCCACAGGAGAGGTTTGAGCAACATCAATTGGGCGATTGTTGAGAAGGGATTCTACTGCATCAATAAGTTCGGTTGTTTGCGGAGAATTGCGGGCGTATCCGATTCCAAATTGGTCGTCTATTCGTCCTTGATAGACGATCTTTCGGTCTTGGTTTAACAAAAAGACTTCGGGAGTTCTCGTGGCCCCGTATTGGTCGGCGACTTTGGCCTGATTGTCTTTGAGAAATGGGAACTCAATTTTTTGACGCCGAGCGAAGGTCGCCATTTTTTCCAGTGAATCCTGACGATTCGAGTCGATCCCCAAGACCTGTACGCTGCGGTCTGCGTAACGCTCAGAAAATTCTTGCAGACGGAGAGAATATTGTATGGCAAGTGGGCATTCAGTACCGAGGAAGGCAACGACCACTGCTGACTTATCGTGAAAATCCGCCAACGACCATGGTCGCCCGCGAAAGTCTGACAATTCGAAATCAGTAGTTTCCGATTCGGAACGAGGAAGTTCTTGGGCCCACAAAGCCGAAATCGTCCAGAGCCCAGCGATGAAACAAATAAATCCGGCCAAGCAAACCGAGCGGCACATTGATAATTTTCTCCAAAACAGCGGCTGCATGAATGACTAATTTTGTTTCTTTGGACGAGGGACCTTGGCAGATTTACGGCGGCCACGTTTTCGCCCGCCCTCCGAGTCTTCGCGGACTGTCATACTAGCCGTCAGCGGTTGACCCACGGAATCCTTGAGTTTATTGATTTGATCGCGAAGGTTTGCGGCCCGCTCGAATTCCAGAGACTCGGCTGCCGCGAGCATTTCTCGCTCCAACTCTGCCAGGTACTCTTCGGTAATGTAGATGGTTTCAGCCGTTTGCGAGATCGCCTCGTTAGCGCGACGATGGGCGTCGACACCTGACTCGATACTCGTGGCGATATTTTTTCGCACAGTTTGCGGAGTGATCCCGTGCTCTTCATTGTATTGCATCTGAATTTTGCGGCGACGATTAGTTTCGGCGATTGCGTTTTTCATCGCTTCGGTCATTTTGTCCGCATACAAAATCACCGTGGCGTTCACATTACGAGCCGAACGTCCGATGGTTTGAATCAGGGAAGTCTCGCTTCGCAGGAAACCTTCTTTATCGGCATCGAGAATCGCAACGAGACTCACTTCAGGCAAATCCAAACCTTCCCGCAACAGATTGACCCCCACGACCACATCGTAGCGACCAGCTCGCAAGTCCTGCAAAATCGCGACCCGTTCAAAAGCATCCAATTCGCTGTGGAGCCATTTGCAGGAAACTCCATTTTCGACAATGTAGGCCGACAGGTCTTCGGCGAGGCGTTTGGTCAACGCAGTGACTAAGACTCTTTCTCCCACCGCCTTGCGCTCGCGGATCTGATCCAGGAGATGTTTGACTTGCCCACTCGCCGGGACCACCTCGATGGTCGGGTCAAGAAGTCCGGTGGGGCGAATGACTTGCTCGACCACCTCGCCGCCGGTTTGCTCTAACTCGTAATCGCTCGGCGTCGCCGAAACAAAAATTATTTGGTTGACTTTTTTCTCCCATTCTTCAAACATTAGAGGGCGATTATCCAAGGCACACGGAAGGCGAAACCCATGCTCAACCAGAGTTGTTTTGCGACTGCGATCTCCGGCATACATCGCACGGATTTGGGGAACGGTGACGTGCGATTCGTCAATAAACAACAAATAGTTGTCCGGGAAGAAATTAAATAGGGTGTCTGGAGTTTCGCCCGCCTGCTTGCCGGATAGTGGGCGACTGTAGTTTTCGATTCCCGGACAATGCCCAACCTGCTCAAGCATCTCGATATCAAACCGCGTCCGTGCGTTGAGGCGTTGGGCCTCCAGAAGTTTCCCTTCTTTCCGAAAAAACTCCAATCGTTCGGCCAATTCCTCTTTGATGATTCCCACGGCAGCTTTAATACGTGATTCAGGAGTCACAAAGTGCTTGGCTGGATAAATGAACAACTCATCTTGCTGCGAGAGGACTTCGCCGGTCAAGGGATTGATGAATGCCAGTTTGTCGACTTCATCTCCCCAAAGCTCAATCCGATAGGCGTACTCCTCGTATGATGGCCACACCTCGACGCAGTCCCCCCGGACGCGAAACGTCGATCGCTCAAAGGCCACGTCATTCCGTTGGTACTGCACGTCGACCAATCGCGACAGCATCTCATCGCGATCAATTTCGTCCCCCTTCCGAAGTGAAACCATCATGCGTCGGTAATCTTCAGGAGAACCTAAGCCGTAAATGCTGCTGACGCTCGCCACAATGATCACATCGGAACGACTGACCAACGAACTTGTCGTCGCTAAACGCAGGCGGTCGATCTCTTCGTTGATCGATGCATCTTTCTCAATGTAGATGTCGCGTTGAGGAATGTAGGCTTCAGGTTGGTAATAGTCATAGTAGCTGACAAAGTAATGCACGGCGTTGTACGGAAAAAAGTCCTTGAACTCGCTGTACAATTGGGCCGCCAATGTTTTGTTGTGGGACAACACAAGCGTAGGGCGTTGCATCCGTTCGATGACGTTGGCCATCGTAAAAGTTTTGCCGGAACCCGTAACTCCCATCAAAACTTGAGCGCGCTGACGATCATTCAACCCCTTGATGAGCGTCTGGATTGCTTCGGGTTGATCCCCTGAAGGTTTGAACGGTGCCACCAAACGAAACATGAAACTTCCCGAAACTCGATTACTTTAGGCCAACCATTCATTCTAGGCCAAAAGTGAGACGAAGTTTAGTCCAATCTTCGAATGCGTAACCAGCATCCTAGCTTGTCGAAGTCGGCCCGCTCCAGAAACGCGAAATACGGAAACATGATGACCAACGAAAACAGCCAGAGGCTGGACATCGACCAAATTCCAATATGCAGACCCCACCCCAGAGCAAACCCCCACCATCGATACCGCCGACTCCACAGCAATAGCGGAACCGTTGCTTCGATCGCCAATGCACCATAGGTCAGGGCATTGCTAAGTAATTCCCAATTTTCCCAAGGCCAATCGGGGAATCGCGAGTACATCGACCTCATAAAATAAGCGATGAATTCGCCGTTACGCCAAGTTTCGTCTTTGATTTTGAGCCATACCGTTTGCCAGTACACCACTGCGAGTTGAACTTGCAGCAAGATCAAGCCGTATCTCGGAACATCAGCAGCCGGTATTGCGTGTTTGCCGCGCCACCAGTTCCCCAGACTCCAGCATCGATCCGCTGGAGAGATTAGCAATATGAAGGCCACAATCCTCTGAAGAATGTCCCAGCCATGTATAACGGGAAATCCCCGCGCGATGTAAGAAGACAGAAACACCCAGATCACGAACGCTGCCAGACGTGTCCCAATCCCAAGCCCTAAACAAACCATCGCCAGAGCAGCAACGAGGAACGACGCTGTGACAAACTCCGGTGTATCTAACCAGTAGTAAATCGAAAGATACGGACCCGGATAAGACTCGCGTAATGCAGGCCCATCAATCATTCCCGCATCAGAAAAAAAAATGAGCCGATCTGGCCATAGGGTGATTAAATTCAACAGCGAGACAAACGCAAAACAAATGCGTACCAAGGCATAGGGTCGAGGGTCAACCCTTGAAAAGAAAAAATCCTCGATTCGCAACCAAGCCCACGTCATTCTTCAGTAGTCCACAATGTCCGCCGGAGCGTATGGGGAAAAGCGATATCTCCGCCAATACGCATAAACACCAGTGGGTTGATTTCCTCAAAATAAAATTCCAATTCAATCGCGTCGAGTGAATCCAATGGAAAACCAGCTTCGCGCTGAGCGGCCTGAAGATATTTTTTCCCCAAAACCTCCAACAACTTCGGCGATTCTGAATGCCAACATCGCGTCATTAAGGTATGATGCCGAAACGTGCGCTGAGCATCAAAGCGATCGAAGTTAGGCAGCATCGGCCCACGTTCAATCGAATCCTGATCCGCGCGGAAATGGAACAGGACACGTGAATCACTTGTTCGATGTCGAGCGATGGCCACAAACATGCTCCAGTCCTGCTGGGTTCCGCTTGCACATTGATAATGCCAAAAGGCCTTTTGAACGACCTGGCGGAGTCTTGAGCCCGTCGGAATCAAGGTCGCCCAGGTCGATGCCAAGTGATAACACAAAAACAAGACGAACAAGGTTTTGCCGACTCGTTTGACCTGATCCATTGCAAACTATCTTTCTGTTGCGCCGCTGAAGAAACGAATAGCGCCCTAGTTTCCAAAAACCGACCGCAGCATTTCCAAACTTTTAGGGACCGCCGTCGCGAAATCTTCTTGGCCTTCGAACTCCAGCGAAATGTAACCTGTGTAGCGATGCTGCCGCAAAATTTCGGCGATTGCCGGATAATCAATATCCAAGGTGTACCATGTCCCGCCGCCAAAGTACGTTTTGGCCTGAACGTAAACCGTTTTGGGTGCCATCAACTTGAACTGTTCTAACGGACGCTCGAAAAAGTTGCCCGTATCAAGGGTCACTTGTAACCAAGGAGAATCAATCGCATCGACGATCCGCATCACCCCTTCAGCAGTGCGACCCAAGCCCCAGTGGTTTTCGAGCCCCAGTGTCACTCCACATTTTTCAGCGGCGGGAAGACATTTTTCCAAGCTATCGATTACCCACGCAAAACCCTCGTCTTCAGTGTGCCCCTCTAATTTCGGCTCGATTCCTTTGTTGGCCATTAACTCATTGAAGTCAGGAATGGTTCCCCAACGACCCGTGTTGACTCGCATCGTGGGGATTCCCATTTGATAAGCCAATTCGATTTGATGAATCGTGTCATTGATGTTCTTTTGGCGAACTTCCGGATCGGGGGACACGAAACCTTGATGCGTTGAAAAACCGCACAAGTCGAGCCCCAGGATAAACGCTTGGCGTTTCAGACGCTGCAACGCGCCCGGCGACTCATCAGTCATTTGACGATGCAAAATTTCTACACCATCAAACTCCATCTCCGCAGCCAGATCAATACACTTTTCAATCGAAAGTTTCGTCTCGTCTCGATAACGCCAAAACGAATAGGTCGAAACAGCAATTCGATTGCGTCGGGACTTGGGTTCATTTTGAATGCGAACCGATGCGTCCTCGCCAGCCGCGATTCCTTGCCATCCCGCGCTGGCGGCAACTCCGGCCGCTACGGTTCCCCCTATCCATTCACGTCGATTGATCATGATTTTCTCTCTGTTTGTAAACCTATTTTTCGGACATCTAAATTGCTTGTTTCAAACAACTATGATCATACCTTGGTCACGTTTCGGCTTCAATCAAGCGCTAGAGGCCAACAATTTGAAAACGCATATCTGGAGTTAGAAATCCGCGTTTTGTTTTGCAAATATTGGGGATCAAATTTTGTGCATTCAGTTGGGAAAAACTTCGTCGCTCGCTGGCTTTGAGAGGTATGCTCAATTAAACTGGGCTTAGTTCGGCTGGGGATTAAAGATTTCTGAGCTGGGCTGAAAACTTCGTACAGCACCTAAATTCTGGAGCGATGATGATTCTGATTGGCAATGGCGCTCGGCACTCTATTTTCGGGTTGATTCTGATATTTTCGACTTTTTCGCTGGCATTTGGTCAGGATGCCGCGCCTACCGGCTCCAATCCGGCTCTGGCGGGCTACGCCGACTACAACGAAGTGACTCGTCGGGTTCAGGAACTGGAAAAGTCCTCTTGGGCCTCGGCTCGTTCGCTTGTCCAAACCGCTGGAGGACGCGAAGTGTGGCTGCTGACTTTGGGAGATCCGCGAGAAGGGTGCGTCCATCCGTTCGCTGATGGTCCGCTAACTGTGTCTTTCAAAGAACCTCCGGCGTTTTTAATCGTCGGTAACGTTCATGCTCCTCATGTCGTCGGTTGCGAAATCGCTCTAGGGATCGCGGAGGACTTGGTGGCCAAAGCGACGGCCGGTGACGAGGGTGTCGTGAACTTCCTCAAACGATTCACTGTTTACGTGATTCCTTCGCCGACCCCTGACGCCACTGAAAAGAATTTTACTCGTCGTCCTTGGCGAGAGCAGACGGGCAACCTTCGTCCAACCGATGATGACCGCGACTTTGAAATCGGTGAGGACCCGCCCAGCGAACTCAACGGGGACGATTGGATTACAATGATGCGGGTCCATGATGACCTGGGCACTCACCGAGCTCACGATCAAGACCCACGCTTGCTCGTGCCTGTCGACCCGAAGAAAAACGAACGTGGGGCTTTCCGCTTGTTTGTCGAAGCGGTCGATAGCGACAAAGATGGTAGCTTTGGCGAAGACGCCAGCGATGGTGTCGACTTCAATCGCAATCACACGTTTAACTACAAGTACTTTGGCAAGGGCTCTGGGCCTCACCAGGTATCCGAGCCTGAAACGAGAGCTGTCGTTGATTTTGCATTTGATCACCCCAATATCGCGGTGGTCCTCACGATGACTCCCGAAGACAACTTGTTCAAACCGTGGCGCGCGAATGCTCAAGCGGAACGAGAGGCGATTAAGACGACACTTCTGACTGCCGATGCTCCGTTCACCGACTTTCTCGCTGAACGTTTTCGGAACCTGCATGGTGGAAAAGATGCTTTAGAGAGCCCCAAGGGGGAAGGCTCGTTTTCCGAGTGGGCCTATTTCCACTACGGACGCTGGTCGTTCGCTTCGCGAGGTTGGTGGATTCCCAAAACAGATCCGCCCAAAGCAGAAAAATTAGATGACGACGCCAAAACCGACGAGTCAAAGGACGCCTCTGCGGACGGACTCCCCGCGATTGGCCCAAACGCAGGCGCCTTGGCGAACCAAGACCCACAACCCGGCGCAAGACGCGGGGGGGCAGGGGGCGGACGACGCGGTGGCGGACCTCCTGGTGATGCAAGTGGGGCCGCTACATCGGCCAGCGACGGTGCGGCGGGTAGTGCTCGCGAAGGGCAGGGTAGCCAAGCCTCTCAAACAGCACAAGAACTTAACGCCCTCAATTGGTTTGCGGCTAATCAAATCGAAGGCTTCGTCGATTGGACCCCCATCGTACACCCCGACTTTCCAAATCAAACTGTCGAGGTCGGCGGCTTTAAACCGTTCTATAGACTTAATCCACCGGCCGAAACGATCCCTTCGTTGATTGGACCGCATGTCGCTTGGCTTCTGGAAGTTGGCGGACATCTTCCGACAATTGAACTGCGAGATGCGAAGGTCGAATCGCTGGGTGCAAACTTGTTTCGCGTGACCTGCAAAGTCACCAACACGAGTTTCCTACCCACGATGCCAGAGATGGGAAGAGTGTCTCGCGAGGGGTATCCGTTGCAAGTCATACTGGAGGGGAACCAAGGTTCCAAACTGGAGTTTATCGAGGGTTCTCAACGTAATTCGATCAGCCGCTTGGATGGTTTGGGAGGCAATGCGGAGCAATCTTGGATCGTCCGCGTTTCCGGTGAAGCGAATTTTTCGGGTAGGTTGCTCGTTTACGGACCAACCATCACGCCCGTCGAAACCAAGGTTGAATTTAAATAGAATCCAACTGCCGCTCGAACATTACCAACCATTTGTCAACAACATCACTATCGAATATCTGAACACAAAAACCTTTCGTCCGCATGGACGTTTTAATCGAGGACATTGATCATGCTCATCAACCAATATTTCGTAAACCTTCCGCAGCAAATTGCTCGCCTCGCAATGGCGCTATGTATCGCCTGCGGCGGCCTCAATGTGTCTGCGCAGGACGATGCGGCGAGGCAAATTTACAAAGCCGTCGGTGGCCCTACGACGCCGCGTGTGCCGGTCCACTGGAATCGCTATTACGATTACGCCGAGACAACGGAGATCATGCAAAAGCTGACGGCAGCCTTTCCAAATCTCGCTAAACTCGAATCCGTGGGGAAATCCTACGATGACCGCGAAATGTGGGTGATGACGATCACTAATTTCGAGCATGGTGACGAACGCCGCAAACCAGGCTTCTGGATTGACGCTTCAATTCACGCCAACGAAATCCAAGCCACCGAAGTGGCGATGTATACGGCTTGGTTTTTACTCGAAATGCACGGCGAAAACGAGTTCGTTCAGTCGTTGCTCCGCGACCGCGTTTTTTACATCTTGCCCATGATGAGCCCCGATTCTCGCGACCATCACTTTTACGAGCCGAATACAACCAGCAGTCCCCGCACGGGCCTGCGACCTGTCGATGATGATCGCGATGGATATGTTGATGAAGACACCGTCAACGATCTCGACGGTGATGGGCACATCACCCAAATGCGAATTCGCGACCCTAACGGGCGTTGGAAGGCTCATCCCAAGTATCCGAACCTGATGATTCAGGTCGAAGAAGGTGAGCAGGGTGAATTTACGTTGCTAGGTTCGGAAGGAATCGACAACGACAACGATGGGCGGATTGCCGAGGACGGACCTGGTTCTTACGACCCGAATCGTGATTGGCCCTGGAATTGGCAACCGAATTACGTGCAACGCGGAGCCTATCGCTACCCCTTTTCAGTCCTTGAAAATCGAATGATGGCGGACTTCGTCTCCGCGAGGCCCAACATCGCCGGCGCCCAAACATATCACAACACGGGCGGGATGCTGCTACGCGGGCCTGGTGCCAAAACAGATCGCTATCAACAGGCCGACCTGCAAGTCTACGACGTGCTCGGCCAACTCGGAGCGCAGTTGTTGCCCGGTTATCGCTACATGAACGTTGCCGAAGACCTGTACGAAGTTTGGGGTGGCGAGATCGATTGGTTTCATCAAATGTTGGGAGTCTTCACCTTCACCAACGAACTGTTTACCTCTTACTTGTTGTTCCATTCCCAAGACGCCTCTGCTTTTGGCGGCAATCGCGATCGCCAAGCGATGTTTGAGCAATACCTGCTCTTCGGCGACGGACTAGTCCCCTGGAAAGAGGTCGAGCATCCGGTTTACGGCAAGGTCGAAGTCGGTGGGATGAAGAAAAATTGGGGACGTCAACCTCCGGGCTTTATGCTCCAAGAAGAATGCCATCGCAACATGGCGTTCACCCTTTACCATGCCGACCAGATGCCACTGGTCTCGATCCAGTCGGTCGAGACTAAACGCCTAGCCGATGGCGTTTTCGAAGTCACCGCTCTGATCGAGAATCCGAAAGTCATTCCGACTCATTCAGCGGTTGATTTGCAGCAAAAAATCACTCGCCCCAATTTGGTATCGATCCAGGGCGAAGGTCTAGCCGTGGCCCTGGCACGCTCGTCATCTGAAATGCTGTTCCGTAATGCCACGGTCTACGAGAAAGACCCCCAAGAAGTTCGTTTGCGAAATCTCCCCGGGCGAAGTTTGACTTACGTTCGCTGGATCGTCAGCGGTTCCGGCCCGTTTTCGATTTCGGTCGATACGGTAAAAGGAGGCCAGGCCAACTACAGCGGAACCTTGGAGTAGTTGGGGCTGAATTTGTGCTCGCTTTTAATTCGATTTCAAAACGACCGACACCATTTCTGTCCGACTGCCGTGTAGGAAGCTGACGTTCGGCATCTGATTGCCAAATTTTGCGTTCGACTTTTAAATGGCCCCTTTGCAGCAAATCGTTTTCAATGCGATAGTAGACGGCTGTGAGGAAAAGGAGATGTCGAGAATTAAAACATACCGGGGTCGCATTGGGGTCGTCCTGCTTACGGTTTTGCTGGCGGGGTGTGCTCAGCCGTTGCCGACTTTGGAGCGGCCAGAGGCTTACTCAGTTTCTGTTAGTGGAGTCGTTACGCTCAATGGCGACCCACTCGCTGATGCTCACATTCTGTTCATCCCTGTCGTCTTCGCTCATCGGCATCGGACAAAAGTCCCTGTTGCGTTCGCGAAAACCGATTCCGAAGGGAAATACAGTTTGAGTTACCGTATCGACGATGGAATACGTTCTGGAGCCCACCTTGGGCGTTACACCGTGCTCGTCAGCAAACTCGATACGCCCGGTCGCCCTACAGATGCTGCCCCAACTGAATGGGGATTTCCTTTCGAATTCGACCTAATCAAGTCGCCACGCCGCACGCCGAGTCCCAGTCAAGAACTAGTCCCCGTTCGCTACAATCTCGAATCACAATTGACGGCCGAAATCACTTCGACTGCCGAGACGACTCTCGACTTTCACTTTGAAAAATGATTTTCGGATTGGCAAACGTTTCCAAACTTGCCTTTAAAACTTCATACGGGCAATTCTCTTTTTTCCCGGTTGGGTCGGGGACTTCACGCTTTGAGAAAACCAAGTTATCGTTGAGTAGGTTGAAAATCGGGGCAGCGGGTTAGTCCTTGGGCCTTCTTGTAAATGATTTTTTGGGAATGATCATGATCAGTATTGAGCCCGGTCGACTTGACCACGCAACTCTTGTCGCATTTCATCGGCAACCGCAACCGGTTCAATTAACCGACGATTGCTGGACTCGGGTCGATCAAGCGCGGCAAACGGTCTACGACTTGATCGAACGAGAAGAGGTGGTTTACGGATTGAACACCGGGTTTGGGCTGTTGGCCAATCAACGGATTTCCCACGAAAACCTCGCGCAGTTGCAGATCAACTTGGTCCGCTCGCATTCCGCCGGTTGCGGTCCATTGCTGTCTGACTCTGTGGTGCGAATGATCATGTTGCTCAAGGCCGCGAGCCTTGCTCGGGGCTATTCCGGTGTGCGGCGGGAAGTCATCGAGATGTTGTTGGCCATGCTCAACGCCGATCTGCTCCCCTGCATCCCCAGCCAAGGTTCGGTAGGGGCCAGTGGTGATTTGGCTCCGTTGGCTCACATGAGTTTGGCGATGATCGGCGAGGGGCGTCTGAGAAAAAACGGCGTCGAAATGGGTGCTGCAGCGGGGCTGAGGTCGGCGAATTTGCAACCACTAGAGTTGGGGCCAAAGGAAGGCCTAGCGTTGCTCAACGGGACTCAGGTCTCGACGGCACTTGCCTTGACCGCGCTGGTCGACTGTGAGCGGACTTTCCAAGCAGCACTCGCGATTGGCTCAATGACGGTCGATGCGACGATGGGAAGTGATACGCCTTTCGATCCACGCATCCATGAAATTCGGAACCATCCTGGGCAAATCGATTGTGCGTCTGCCTATCGGGCTTGGCTGGCCGATAGCGAAATTCGGCGGTCACATGTTGATTGTTCGCGGGTCCAAGACCCCTATTCGCTGCGTTGTCAGCCGCAAGTCATGGGAGCCTGCCTTGAGTCGCTACGCCATGCCGCTCAAGTCCTGCTCCGCGAGGCAAACGCGGTTTCCGACAATCCTCTGGTGTTTGCTGAAGATCACTCGATTTTGTCGGGAGGAAATTTTCATGCAGAACCGGTAGCGATGGTAGCCGACCAAATGGCGGTCGCGATTGCCGAGATCGGAGCCCTTTCCGAAAGGCGGATGGCGTTGCTGGTCGACCGACATTTGAGCCACTTGCCCGCCTTCCTGACGGAAAACGGCGGTCTCAATTCAGGTTTTATGATCCCTCAAGTCACTTCGGCAGCGCTGGCCAGCGAGAACAAACAACTGGCCACACCCGCCAGTGTCGACAGCTTGCCCACGAGTGCCAATCAAGAAGATCATGTCAGCATGGCCACCTACGCCGCGAGGCGTCTACACCCGATGCTGGAGAATACGAACACGATCTTGGCGATTGAACTTTTGGCGGCGGCCGAAGGAATTGATTTTCGCGCTCCGTTAAAAACGAGTCCGCGCTTGCAAGAGCTACATCGGCGGGTTCGCGATTTGGTCCCGCGCTACGAGCAAGACCGCGTTTTTGCGGACGATATTCGGCGCATTAAATCCGATGTTGTCGCCGTTTTTGGCCTTGAACCTTGCTGCCCGGTCCTATAAACGATTCGATGGTCACGCCGAATCGTGAACTTAATCAAAACCCTGCTTTCTGTGGGGTTTTACTTGCATTTTCGGTGGCCGTGAATTATCCTCTATGAAACTTGAAATCTCCCCAAAAGATACCACGCAAAATAGATTGATCGTCCACAACGATCCCGGTGAAAGATGGCCAACAAAGAATCGACGACTTGGTTTAGCAACCACTTGCAACGTCACATGCCGTTGATTCGCTGGGGACATTGGGGAACTCCTCTTTTGTTGTTTCCAACCGCAGGCGGCGATGTAGAAGAAGTTGAGCGGTTTCATCTGATTGCTGCCTTGGAGCCGTTGATAGAGGCGGGGCGGATTAAGGTTTATTCGGTAGATAGCCTTGCCGGGCGGACTTGGTTGACCCAAAAATCTCACAACCCCGCCCATTGCGTGTGGGTTCAAAAACAATACGATGCCTACCTCCGCCACGAAGTGATTCCGGCCATCCGACAAGACTGCAAAAACGACTCGGTTACGGTTTTAGCGGCGGGGGCTTCGATTGGGGCCTTCAATGCCCTGGTGGCTGTCTGTCGTCATCCCGACGTTTTTTCGGGAGCGATCTGCATGAGCGGGACCTTCGATGTCGAGCATTGGTTGGGGGGCAACTGGTACGACGACTTTTACTTTTTATCGCCGGTCCATTTCGTACCTGGCCTTTCGGATGGACAACAACTTCAGCTATTGCGGCAGCGTTTCGTGATCTTTGCCACAGGCCAGGGTCGCTACGAAAACCCCGGTGAAACTTGGAAGGCGGCGCACGCCCTAGGGGTCAAACAGATTCCCAATCGGGTTGACCTGTGGGATCACCACTGGGACCACGACTGGCCGACATGGCGGACCATGTTACCGCAGTATGTCGGAGACCTTGTGAAATAGGCGAGTCAACAGTCTTCCATGCCCGCGAGTACTTCTCGAAAAAACGACGATCCGCAACCGTTGCTCTTGCTGGGTGAACAGCGTGACCAACCTCGCCTTCAGACTGCGCTTGAACGCTGGAAAATCTCTGGCCCGGTAGGCTTGGTCGCCGCCGGTTGGGAGGAAGACGAAAACGACGACCTATGGGTCCGCGACAGTATTCGCAATCCCGTCATTAATACGATGCTTTACGAGCTCGCTGATGAACTATTTGCAAGAGATCCCGCAGTCCTTGCGCTGCTTCGTGAACGCCAAGACCATCTGCGAGAATTACGCGATGTCTATCAGATTCAACTGCAACATTTTTGTGCGATCATCCGAGGATTGCTGATTCGTCGCGAGACGCAACGAACCGTCGCGGAGCCGCTGGATTTGACGTTCTCGCAACTTCGCAAAGTTGATGCTCAATACTTAACGTCCGTTGCGGGGGTAATTCGAAAATACGATCGCGAACTTTCCCCAAAAAACCGGCCCAGCATTGTGGCCTATCAAAAAGTCGTGGTGAAGCGGCTTGCGACGTGCCAAGCCTTGTTGATTGCAGGTGGCCATGTGGGGGTTCTGCTGAATCGACTGCGGTTGAGCCGTTTGCTGAATCAGGTGCCGCTACCTACGATCGCATGGTCCGGTGGAGCGATGGCGCTCGGTGAAGTGATCTTCTTCTACGATCATTTTCACCCCCATTCCGGACAGGAGACGGAACTTTCTCGTCACGGCCTGAAGTGCTACCGAGGAGTACAGGTATTCCCTCGAGCGGAACAGCGATTAGACCTGCATCAACCGGTAGAAATGGCCATGCTTGCGGGACGAATTGTCAGCCGCTCCTTGGTGATGGACAATGAGTCGGAACTCGAATGGTCAGGAAAGAAGTTGATCCACGCGGTCAACGTTCGGGAAATTAGCGCCGATGGATTGCTCAAGGAGTGGCGTCCATGACCATCCCCAATCAACAACAAATTCTCGTCGCCTCTGAAGCCGGTGACCTAGCGGTCGCGGAACTGCTCGACGGACAATCGTTACCGCT
The DNA here is from genome assembly GCA_019636375.1 of Pirellulaceae bacterium. GTDB lineage: Bacteria > Planctomycetota > Planctomycetia > Pirellulales > Pirellulaceae > BJ22. The sequence continues at coordinate 612,417 of JAHBXS010000003.1, forward strand.
CGTTGATGACGATCAAGTCACATTCGTTTTTTACGGTGAAGCGGACTCAGTCGTTTTGCGTCACTGGGTCTTTGGGTTACCGTCGGAGTTGCAATTGCAGCGGGCGGGAGAAACGAAATGGTGGACATTGACTTTGGAGTTGCCGCTCCGCTCGCGAATCGAGTACAAGTTTGCGATTCGTCAAAACGGGCACGAACAATGGATCCTCGACCCTCAAAATTCACGGGTCGCTCACGATCCATTCGGCGGAAACTCCGTCATTCACATGACCGGTTACGATGAACCTGAGTGGAGCATCTCCCAACAGGGCGGCCCGCAAGGGACTCTGGAGACTTGGGAACTCACCAGTTCAGCGCTTGAGAGCACAAGGCAAATCCGCGTTTATCTACCGCCACGATATCGGCCCAATCGTCGCCACCGACTGCTCATGATGCACGACGGAGATGATTATCTGAAGTATTCAAGGTTGGCGACGGTGCTGGACAATTTGACGACATGTTGGGAAATCCCACCGCTGGTGGTTGTCTTGCTGAACCCCCACGACCGGCTCCGCGAGTACGGGGCCGACCAGCGACACGCGGCGTTTGTCGTCGAGGAGCTTTTACCCGAAATCGAGCGGCGGTATCCAGTGATTGGTGAACCGGCAGGGCGGTGTCTAGGGGGAGCGAGTTTTGGTGGAGTTGCATCTCTGGCGACGGCTTGGTTCTACCCTGGCGTTTTTAACTCCTTGCTGCTGCAATCTGGCTCGTTTGCTTTTACCGATATCGGCAACCACTCGCGGGGCCCAGTCTTCGATCCTGTCGTGGCGTTTATGAATCAATTTCGTGATGCGATTGGAGAACCGGCGAAACGGATTTATATGAGCTGCGGTGTCTACGAGAGCCTGATTTACGAAAATCGGTCGCTTGTCCCTTTGTTGCAAGGAGCTGGAATTCAGGTCAAATTTGAAGAGGCTCGCGATGGGCACAATTGGGAAAATTGGCGAGATCGTCTGCGCAGTGGGCTGACTTGGCTATTTCCAGTCCCGCGTTGGTTTTATTATGAATAGCCGCGTTTACTTCTGACAAAATTTTCTATCCTAAGTATCTAAGAGAAACAACTATGAGCACTTCCGTTACCCGCCGCATCGGTTTGTCACTTGGAGCCGATTTGTGTTGGCCAATTTGTTTCGAAGAGATTTTGAAACGCCTCGATCTGAAAATTCCGCACAACTGTCAGACTCTCAACTTCGAGACCGAACGGGTGACGATCGAGCCCTTCAGCCTAACGCAGCCTTGCCGCTATGACGTGGTGGTTGATCGGTTGACCCATTGGTATCACACAAGTCGGGAGTGGATCAAGAAAGCGATTTTGATGGACGGCCTGTACGTCTTCAACAATCCCTGGTCGATCCAGTCGAACGAAAAACATACGACCTACTGTGCGATGGCCAAACTTGGTCTCCCCATTCCGGAGACTTGGTTGGTTCCGCCCAAGGAATACGAGCCGACAAACGATCTACAAATCACTCTTGAGCGTTATGCCAAACTGTTTGACTTGGGTGAAGTCGGCAGGACGATTGGCTATCCGATGTACATGAAACCGTTTGACGGTGGCGCCTGGCGCGGTGTCAGCCGGATCGACAGTGAGCAAACCTTGCGGACGGCCTACGACCAAAGCGGCAAAAGCCTGATGCACTTACAAAAGGGGGTCGACGATTTTGACCTCTTTGTGCGATGTTTGGGGATAGGACCGCAGTTTCACATTATCAAATACGATCCCGCTGCGTCGCTCCATGATCGCTACACCATGGCGCGGGATTTTGTGTCTCCCGCAGAAGCCCAAAATCTTCGCGATATGACCTTGACGATCAATTCATTTTTCGGGTGGGACTTTAATTCTTGTGAAGCGATTCGGAAAGACGGCAAATGGTACTTGATCGACTTTGCCAATGCCTGCCCCGATTCGCAGGTCACTTCACTGCATTATCATTTTCCCTGGCTGGTCAGCGCGAATCTGAAATGGGCAATCTACACGGCGGCAACGAAAAAGAGGTTCCGAAAAACTTTAGACTGGGACCCTTACTACGAGGTGCAGGGGCGTGAGACTGATTTTTCCAAACGCTTGGCAGGATATGCGGCGATTGGCAATCAGCGACTGGAGACCGAGGCTTTCGACGCCTTTTGCCGAGAGCATTTGGGGCACTTCGATCAAGTGGCGCGGGAGTTTTTCCAAAGCGAAACCGCTTATCGGGCGATTCGTCTCAAAGTCGAAGCCCTATTTCCACCACATGAAATCGATACGTTCTCGCAATTATTCTTCGACCGCGTGCAGACGTGGTTTCAGCAACAAAGCTAAGTGAAACTTCGGTAGAGCAAATCGAGCCAACATAAATGCTCAGAATTTGGGCTCGGATGGGCGATTTCGAGTATCATTGCCAAATTGGGATGATTTCGTTGCCGCTGCGAGTGGCGATGCCACGCCAAATCGTGACATCGACGGAGTTCGACAGAAATTCTAACGACCCGTCCACACGCAAGATGTTGATTCCTGCCGGGTGACGACTGCGAGCGGTCTTCCAACCGAACGGAGTGTAGATTCGTGGCAGCCCCCCGCCCAAGAACACGCCCATGCAGTCGTGAGTGCTGGAGTTCGGTGGGTAGTAATGGTTGTACAGTCCGTTGCGATATTCTCCGTTAGCCCACGAAAATCCGCGCGGGTCGGTGTAATTCCACGTGGTTGCGGCCGCAACTGCGCCATCCGAAAGCGGAGCAAAAAACAAGAACTTATAGGCCGTTTTTGGATCACGGGCATCTGAGCCAGACTCGCCAAGTATACTTTCCGATAACGCAGCCGTGTTTGAAGTTCCGTCGAGCACATCGCGGATTCGGGTTTTGCTGTTGACGTAGAACGCTCCGTCCGTGTCGATCGGAGTCCCGCCCCCCATTCCTGTCCCAGCGCAAAATGAGTAGTTAGTCGGTCCAAAATCCGGATGCAATCGCCGCGACGAATCGCTCGGGCATAGGAACGTCGGGACCATCACTTGAACTCCAGGGATATTCTCGGGAGTGACGCCAAAGCTGGCATTGTACAAGGGCTTCGAAAGGTCCAACAAATCATAAGCTGCCGTATTTTCCAGGTAAGGCGACAACATGGCGAGTGTCGACCAGCGATAAAAGGTCCATGGTGTTCCCGGGTCATAGGGGTTCTGCTTTGAAACACTTCCTGGAGGAAACATCTGCAACGCCGATTCGTAGTTGAGCATCGCGATTCCAACTTGTCGCATGTTGTTGGCGCAAGAGGTGCGCCGCGCCGCTTCGCGGACGGCCTGAACTGCGGGCAACAGCAATCCGATCAAAATGCCAATGATCGCGATCACGACCAGCAACTCGATCAACGTGAAGCCCGCTCGTCGATTCACGAGGGACCGTTTTAGCGAGGGAGTTTTGATCTTTCGTTCCATAGCCCGTTGCCTTGTCGATAATGTCTTGTCCGTTTGATTCCTAAACCCGAACCATACCGAACCGTTGCCCGAAACGCTGAGCTTGCATCACGTTTTTTGACCGACGCAAGTTTGCGGTTGTTACCGCAGTCGTCCTGAATGACCGTTTGCTCAGCCTGGTAATCCAATTGATCGCCAATCAAAAAAAAGGGGCGGACCTTATAAGGGTCAGCCCACTTGTTTTTGCCCGTTCGGTGGGGAACCGATATTGTACCCCAAAATTCACTGACCAGATTTGGCTATTTTTCAATTTTTCGACGGCGGAATAGTAAGCAGCCGAATCCAGCGGTCAAAAGAAAGGCTGTTGTTCCGGGTTCTGGAACAGGATTCGCTAAAGCGAGGCCACTGAATGCCATGGTGCCAACCGCGATTGTGTCAAGCAAATTTCCGTCGACATCGAACTTAAACATCGCCCCGAACTCGCCGCCAGCATCGCCGGGATTCGAGCGTCCCAACACTGCCACGATAACATTCCCATCGGCATCAATCCCGACGCCCGAGGGACTAAAACCAGAACTGCTTCCCGCAGGCGCACCGGGCATCATCGCACTAGTGATCGTCAACGTATTCAAAAAGTTACCCGCCGAATCAAACCGAAACACGTCATTGGATTGTCCGATTCCATGCCCGATAAAAATCCCATCCGCCGACGAGGTTACTTGAGCAGCGGCAAATGGTTGGGCGTTAAAGGGAGTCACAGCGTTCCCGTCATATTGGAAAACACCCGTACCAGGAGTTGCGATGATCACATCTCCATTCTGTGCGAATCCGACACCACTCGTTACCCCAGGGACCGGTACGACAATCGTGTTTAACAAATTGGTCATTGTCGTGTCATAAACCCGCACATTGTTCGACGTAAAATCAGTTACATAGACGTTTCCATTTGAACCGACGGCAATACCGCCGGGTCCGATTCCGAGTCCCGCAAATCCAACCGTCGAACCAGTTGCTCCATCTAACATGTAAACGCCACCATGATTGAGGGCGCTAACATAGAAGCGGTTGTTATTTGAGTTGTAGGCGATTCCAGAGAGTCCTGGATTCCCCGCAATGGTTGCAAATGCACTGGACGCGAAAGTGGTTTCGTTGTATCGCTGGATTGTCCCAGAGAAAAATCCCGTTGCGAAAATGTCGGCGCGGCATTCGCCGGCGGCCAAAAAAAGTCCTAATCCGAAAAGAAACAAACGTGAGAGAAGACGCATAAACTGAAACCTCGGCTAGTTGAAAAGGGTCAAAAACAAATCCCGCAGCAGCTTTCTAAGTGCCTCGGTGGCGAATGCTCCATCCTAAAGACAAGCCCCTGGATAATCAAGCAACTTCCTACCCGCAGAGAAAAAATCACGACGAAACGGCCCGTTAGCAAGATTTTGCCCTCTCTAACGGCGCCGACTGGACTTCAAACTGGCGATTGAATTCGAATACCCCTTACTTTGGTGATGCCGAATCCGTTCGCGATGTTGGAGAGTGGTGACTGTTGATTTGATGGGTCACTCCCAACGTGAATGCCATTCTCAGCCTTTAAACAAGGGGCGTGTAATTTTTCCGCCTGTCTGTGAAATCGCAAAATTATTGGCACTCACTCGTAAGCAAAAACGGGGATCGTCATTGAACAGAATGAACGGCCATGCGGCCGTTCATTCTGCAAATATGCGACGATTTCATTTACCGCCTCGACGTGAGAAATCACATCGAAGTTTAATTGTTGGCTTTAGCAGGCTGTTTGGTTAGCGTAGCTTCCGATTGCGAAACGCTAAAAACATAAAACCGGCTGGGCTCGTCACCCTTGAAGTCATTGTCCGAGCAAACAATAAGAATCCGCCGTCCGCTTGGAAGTTGTGGCCCAAAGGTCAACCCCTCGATCTTTCCTGGCATTGATTCACCTGCCAGTCCGTATTCGGGATCGAGCAAATCGAGATAATCAGATTTCTTGGTTGGTCGGATCGAATCGGGTAAATCTTTGCCGGGCAAGATTGTTCCATCGTTGATTTCGGTTGCGTTGGTCAGATCAATTTGCGTGACCTTCTTGAATTTGGCATCGTTGCCTTCTTCACCATCTTGTTCGATCACTAAAAACTGATGCTCGTTGATCGCGAGGATTTCGTGCATCTTGTGTTTGTCTTTATCTTGACAATAAACCAACTGCCGCTGAGCACCTGACTCAAGATCGATCGTCACAAGGCGGGTGTTGAGGCCGACCGCTTTTCCCTTGGCATTCAAGTAAGCGTCCTGCAGCAGGGGGCTCTGCATCAACCCGACCAGTGTTCGCCCGCTTGGCGTCAAAGCAATTCCCTCCATACCGCGATTAGCTCTACGGCCCGATTTATTTTCTTGATCTTCCTGATCGCCGTCTGCAAAGGAATGCTCGACTTTGAAAGATGTCGGCACAGCGAGTTCTTCCAACAGTTCGCCTTCATTCGAAAACTTGAACAAGTAAGGCCCGTACTCGTCGGAGATAAAAATATTGCCTTGACTGTCCCGACGGATTCCTTCTGGGTCGAGGCGATGTGCCAATTTATCTGTCGCAGTGAGGGCCTTGCTGGAACCAGGAAAAGGGCGGCCTTGGCGGTCGCGCAAAATCACCGTCCGCAGCAACTTGAACTGGACTGAAGAGCGAGTCGTGGTAGCATCGATGACGATTTCGGCTTCGTGAAATCGGCACCAATAATCGACAGCACCATCCTTTGGCCCCCGATCAGGGAGCAGGAGATAGCGATTTCCGCCAATCCATTCGATGGCCGAAAATCCGCCGAGTTGGTTCTGAGGGGTGCCATCGTCCATCAACTCAGTAAGGTTTGATAGATCAAGCTCCGTTCCAGAAACTTCGCCAACTCCCAGCAATTGCGGCTTCGTTGCATGAGATGCTTTTTTTGAGTCACTTCCTGATGCCTGCCAGCCACAGGCCGTTGAGCTTCCTATCAGGGCACTGACGACCACGAAAACGATCGACTGATTGACGAACTTGGAAACACCTAAAAGTTGCATGATCTATTTCCTAAAAAATCAGAATTCATTTGTGAAAAAAAGAGGTGATCGACGTTTTACTTCAATCACCTCTTGGAATGTTCAAAATCATCGCTGATGGCTGTAAGACTCGACTTCGAGTCTTAGTAATCAACCGTCACGACTTCCCCGCCGGAGCGAGTAATTTGATAAACCAAAACATTGTTGTCCGTTTGATCCGGCAGATAGCGGGTACCACCGTCAGAAAAAAGAAATACAGCTCCTCCAGGATGGAAAGAAAATATTTCACTCGCGTTGAGGGCGTTCATCAATCGCATGTTTGTTGCGGTTGGCGCTCCTAGGCCATCCTGGGTTCGTCCCCGAATGCTAAAGCCAGAATCTGGGTCTGCCCAACCACAACCATCGGAAACTACGTAGTTGCCGTTAAACAATACAACGCTGTTCCCCACATAAGCAGAAAACTTCGTGGCGTCCATGCGACCGCGTGCGGTCCAAACATCTGGTTGCCCAGCACATTCGGTCAACATAATCGTATTGGACATCCCGTCGGTCATGTCACGGACTTTGGTTCGCTCATATCGGAACAAAGAACCTTTGCGTGCATTCAATGTTGGCGCCGGTGTAATCGGCGGGCTCAATAAAGGAAACACCGTATCTCGGACTTCGTTGATACAACCGTAGTCACCGGCAGCTGCACCAATGATCCAATAAGGATCGGTCCGTGCATCTCCGGGCGCCGACGGACACAAAAACAATGGTTGCTGAACGCTGACAGCCGCTTGGTTGTCAAAGGCAGTCCAAGGTTGCTTGTAGTCGAAAATGTCCGCAACGTTCGACTGTTCAATGTATGGAAGAATTTGCGTGGACCAAGATTGAAACGGTGACTTTTGCGATGACGGGGCATTCGTCCTGCCTGCTGGTGGAGCCACCGTGTTGACCGGTGGAGGCCCAGGATGCTGCGTTCGGCTCGCCGGGAATGCCTTCAAAGCACCTTCATAGTTGTGCAATGCGATCCCCAACTGACGCAAATTGTTGGTGCATTGAGTCCGTCTTGCAGCCTCCCGCACCGACTGAACTGCTGGCAACAGCAAGCCTACTAAAATCCCAATGATGGCAATCACCACCAACAACTCAATCAACGTGAAACCGCGATTCTGTTGAACTCGACTCATTCAAACTTCCTCAAATTAAAACCACACCCAAAGAGGCCCTAGCGACTGATGATCAGAGAACGATTCTCAGGGTTTGCTTCCCCATTTCGCTGGCCTAACGAACATAGTTTATGAAGAATTTTTGAAGAAAACGGGATGAAACTGTTAAGAAATTGTTAAGAAAACGCCAGAAACACGCGGTTTTTTGTGGCCATCCGCTCGCTGGGCTTGGATTCCAAGCCCAGCCAGGGATTGCTTCGGATCATCTTTGGTAACCGTTAGCCACCAGCCCGCTTCGAGTTTTCTGATGTCGGCTTGATCGCCAGTTTTAGATTTAGTAGTCAACCGTTACGACTTCAGCACCTTGCTTCGTGATTTGGAACACAAGCGGGCGATTGTCTACTGTATCCGGAATGAAGCGAATAGCGCCATCGCCAAACAGGAAGTTGGCACCTGCAGGATGGAAAGCGAAAATCTCACTTGCGTTGATGGCGTTGATCAAACGGGGACCTTGATGAATCAAACCGTCATTCGATGCCCCGTCAACGCTAAATCCGCTATCCGGGTCAGCCCAACCGGTACCGTCAGTAAGTGTGTAGTTGCCGTTAAAAAGCACTACTTTACCACCACCGCTAACCGAATAAATTGCCCACATCGCGTCGTTCATCCGGCCGCGCGAGGTCCAACAGTCCGGTTGGCCAGAAGCTTCTGCCAACATGATCGTGTTGGACAGACCGTCCGTAACATCTCGGACCTTCGTGTTTCGATAACGCTCCAAAACCCCCAATCTGGCCGCCAATGACGGTGCAGGAACAATCGGTGGGCTCATTTCGTTTTCAAAAACGTTTGGACGTACTTCGTTGACCGAACCGTAATCACCAGCCGCTGCGCCGATAACCCAGTAAGGGTCAGTCCGTCGATCTCCCGGTGCCGAGGGGCACAAGAAGACATTTTGCTGAACGGCGATCGCCGCTGCATTGTCAACGTTAAACCAAGCCTGTTTGTAATCGAACAGGTCGGCGACATTGTTTTGCTCAATGTAAGGCAAGATCAAAGTCGACCAGGATTGGAATGCACCTTTTTGACTTGAGGGAGCATTTGTACGGCCTGCTGGAGGAGGCAATGTATTAACCGGTGGAGTACCAGGATGTTGCGTACGACTCGCTGGGAACGTCTTCAATGCACCTTCGTAGTTGTGCAAGGCGAGTCCCAATTGTTTCAAATTATTCGCACATTGAGTGCGGCGGGCCGCTTCCCGGACCGCTTGGACGGCTGGCAGCAGCAATCCAATTAAGATGCCGATGATGGCAATCACCACCAACAACTCAATCAAAGTAAATCCTCGATTCTTCGACATAAAAAACCCTTTTCCCGAAAACAAACCGATGAGAAATCCGTCTCAGCCAAACATCTCCGGCCAAGCACTACGGCCTTCTTTGAGGGGACAATCTAAGGGTCGAAAATGAAGTGAATTTGAGCGTTGTGTTAACAAAGCGTTAATTTATCGGGAAAAAAAGTTAACATTGTTTAAATTCGCACACTGAGTAGAATGGGGCGTGCCTTTTTGCGGAGTCATGTAGCATAAATTCGCGAAAAAAGATTCCTTTTGATAGTCAACTTTGGGAGCAGACTGAGAATGATCATCCAAATCAACAGCGATAGCCAAATCTCGTTGAATGCAGACAAAAAAGCGAGCTATTCGCAGGAACTCGAATCAGAAATGGAACGATTCGCTGACTACATCAGCCGCATCGAAGTCCACCTGACCGACGAAAACAGCTCCGCTAAAGATGGGGCCGACGACATTCGCTGCTTGATGGAGGCCCGACTCAATGGCAAACAACCAGTCAGTGTCGAAGTTCGCTCGGAAAACCTTCGTCAGGCCTTTCGCCAAGCATCAGAGGCACTCTTCCGCAGACTCGAAAACCTTTTGAGTAAGGAACGAACCCTCAAGCGTAAAGGCCAACGCGACGCGAGTCGTAAGGAAACGCTGTAACAATTTCAAGCCGATGCCGAAATTGCTGTCTGAGCCGCCATCCCTGGAAAAACTTTCAGACGAACTGGAGCAATGGTTTAGGGAAGTCTTACTGCTCCAAGCGACACTAACGATGCTGCTCATGCTGCCGAAAGATTTCCAAATCTTTTCGTGCTCGACCGCTTCGCAGATGCCCGACATCCGAATAAATTCTCTCGCGAATCTCTAGAAATTCCCGCTCCCAGTCTGGGTTGGGCTCACAGGCAATCACCGCGTCGATCAAGTCTGAGCTCTGCATCGCATGAGCCGCGAAAACTCGCATCAGCAATCTGCGGCCCTCAAATCGCCATTCGGCAAACCGCTCTTGCAACAGCGATTGCCATACTCGCGATTCTTCCGGCGATTTTTCAGCGATTTCAATTGCCAAATCCAAAGCAGGCTCGACCATTAAATTCAGAACCCAAGGAGACTTCTTCAGATGCTGTATTAGTGCCATCAAATAGTTAGAAGCGACTTCTGGTCTTCCAAGTCTAAAGTGATAAATCACATTCAATGCAGCAACTTCCGCATCCCATCGACCACCTTCGAGTGCCGGTTGCTCCAAAAATCTGTGGTCACCTAATTCGGCTAAGCAGTGTACATACATCAAACTAAACAAAGTATCCGACGTTCCGCAATAAACCTCCGGCCATTGCTCAAGCGCAGTCGTGTATCGCCCGTTACGATATTCGTGTAATGCACTTACCAATTTGCGGTCTTCTTCTTTCGGCAATAAGGCCATCGATAACGGGCCGCGATGCAGGATACTCAAGGTCTGGCGGCGCAACTCAATCGCTTGCCATTCCAACCCCTCGCCGGTTGTTTCAGGCCGATGTTGACCCTTTGCCGCTACGGATGCCCGTAATGACTCCATCGAAAACAGGTCTGGCACTCCCACCGTTTTCGCAAAACGATATTCCAAGACATTGCAATCGTCAGTGTTTCGGAACTCGCGCGGGCGTTTTCGAAACCCATCAGTAAACTGCGGTGCAATCGTGTAGTGTGCAAAAAAACCAGTAATATCGTTGACCCTCCAGCCCAGTTGCATCGCTTCTTGTACGACCGGACAGGATAATCGCTGCGAAATCTTATCTGTATCGTGAACAACACGATTCTTAAAGCACACCAGTTGCATGTCTGAGGCACTTGTTTGCCAAATTTCAACTTGGGCAAAAACGGAACTGATTGTTGTCAGAACCGTTTCAATTGTCTCCAAGTCGACTTCATAGGCTTGCAGGAACTGCACAAACACGCCCTCATCGTTTAATCGATTTGCGGCAGCGTGATAAAACTCCTCCGTGTACAAATTTGCGATTCCCGCGCGATAGGGATTCGAAGGAGCCGATGCGATCACATCATAAACCTCCCGAGTTGTCAACAAATATTCTCGCGCGTCATTGTAAAGCCGCTGGACCTTTGGATGGTCCATCACTTCGCGATTGACTCCACTACACCAGCGTGCCATTTCATCAATCGCCGGCTCAATTTCGACCACATCCACACGCTCTATATTTCTCATGTCGGCCAACCAACCGACAGTTTCTCCAGTCCCCAATCCCACCACCAATCCCTTGCGCGGATCGGGGTGCAGGACCGCCCCCAAAATCGCCATTCCCATTTGTGTCGGCGCGTCGGCAAGTGCATTGCCATCGGACTTGCCATTAACCACAAACGATAAACCATCTTGAGCGACCAACCCCAAGCCGCATTCGCGACCATCGGTTTCCCACACCAAAGAGCGGCGCTGGTAATTGGACCATTGCTGAACCAGATTGGCGTTGTTTTCCGGAATAACTGCGCGACGTGCCCCGATGGCACTATGCCGCCAAACCGCTGTGGGGCCTAATGCCCATTGACACCCCAGCGTTGCCAAGACGACTACGATGCCGATGGCGAGTTGTGGCAGTCGTCGCTCGTTTCCTAGCATCAAAATCAATGCCGAAAGCCCTAACAACAGCCAACTTACTCCGTGCCACAATCCTACCGCCCCCAAAATAGGCAGGGCTCCAAACCCTCCTACTAACGACCCACCGATCGCACCCAGCGTATTCCAAGCGTAAGCCGTCCCTACATGCTGGCTAACGCCCTTGCGACCATGTCCTAACAGGGCAATCAACAGTGGAAACTGCAAACCACTTATCAACGCCACCGGGAACACAACAACTCCAGCGATCTGAATCCATCCCCACACCAGACTGCCAAATGTTTTTGCGTTCTGAGATTCCCAAGCCGCCCAAATCGCCAGCCGATCTCCAATTGCGAAGGGGACCATTGCAAACAGGGCCTCAAGCCCACAAGTTATCGCCAACAAGCCCAAAGTCGGACGAACCCAGCGCGATAACACGGGATACAAAAGACCACCCAAGCCAATCCCTAACAACGCCAAGCTCAAAATCAATCCGAATGTGTACGTCGTTCCTCCCAAAATCGGAGCCAACAAACGATACCATACAAGTTCTAACGCAAAAAACGCAAAACCAACGACTCCCGCGGCCGAGTAAATCAACCATGGCTGGGCCTGTTCCCGATGCGATTCTTCTAACGTCGCCTTAGTTGTCGCATCCGAATCGGTTGGTAATTCGTCGATCTGTCGAGACTTGATGACAGCCAATATTCCAGCCAACATTCCAATCGACGCTCCAAACCACAATGTAGCTCGGGTCCCCAAAATTTCCAACGTAAAAAACGTTGCGGCAGTGCTACCAAGCACCGCTCCGATTGTATTCGCTCCATAAAGCAAACCCAGGCCGCTCCGCCGCCGATCACTGACTCCAGTAACTGCTCGTACAATGGCCGGCAATGTACCACCCATCAAAAACGTAGGCACACCCAAGACAATTGCCGCCAACAGCAAACGAGTGAGTGTGGCTCCAAAATCTCCGAGAATCGTTTGGCCGCCAAGCCCCCAGTAAATGTTGGCGATGAGCACGATCAAAAACGGTGAGACGGCGGCACTGGCTGCAATGCCAATTTCTAACCACCCATACATTGCCAGCGGATTTCGCGACCTTTCGGCACGCAGTCCTAGCCACAAACTTCCCAAACCCACCCCACCCATAAAAATCGCCAATACGGCTGCCACCGCGGAGGTCGTCGCTCCAAACACCAACCGCAATTCACGCATCCAGGCGACTTGCATCGCTAGCGCCGCGCAGCCGGACATCAACACCAAAACAGCCAAGACACTGGCTTCAGGCTCGCGTGATTTCTGTGTTGGCAATTCACGATCCGCAATCTTTGAGGCGCGGTTAGACTTATCATGGCGAAGTCCGCTGCGATCATTTTTAGGACGAGGCAAGACGACAGCTTTCAAACAAATTTAGTTGACGATGTAGCTCAAGCCAATTATGAAAAACTAGTGATTTTTTAACAAGCCAATGACCTTTGCTGTTTGCCAAGGTAAAGAAATCTTCAAATTTTGATTTCGGGACCGTGCTTTCTCTAGGTGATCGGTCATCCGAAATTAGAAGCGGATTTCACAGATATTTGCGATTGAAGCGTGAATTTCGATCTTTAAAAGCAGCCTTTTCATATTCGCTCGATTTCGGAGCAAAATCCAAACTTACGCTTTGCTGCAGATTTTTCGGTATCGATAGTTTTGATCGGGTGTTAGATTGGGATAGAGGTTATTGCAATGATTGAAATCAAATACACAGGTGACGCCCTTTGGGAAAGGATCGAACGAGCGGTGGAGAAGGTCAAGGAGCGGACGCGCCGGGTGACTCGGACGCTGAATTCGGCCAACATTCCTTACGCGGTAATCGGAGGCAATGCGGTCCAGCACTGGGTTTCTCAGGTCGATGAGTCGGCAGTGCGAAATACGCAAGATGTCGATATCATCTTGAACGAGCCAGACCTAGAGCGCGCGATTGCCGCTCTTGAACCGGAAGGCTTCATTTATCGTCGGAGTGCCGGGGTGAGCATGTTCCTTGATGGTCCAGATGCGAAGACTCGCGATGTCGTCCTTGTTATCTTCGCCGGTAAAAAAGTGCGGGACGAATATCCCGAACCGGTCCCGGACATCGACCAATTCGAATTGATGGGTGAGGCCCGCACTCTCCCCTTACAAAAACTTCTCACAATGAAATTAACGTCGTTCCGCCGAAAGGACCAAGTTCATATTTTGGATATGATTGCGATTGGAATGATTGATGAAACGTGGCTCCCAGGTTTTTCGTCAGAATTGCAAAAACGACTCCAAGACCTCCTTGATGACCCCCACGGTTAGTGAGCCAATTTTGTAACCGTTCACGGAGTGAACGGCCACGTAGCTTTTCACTCCGTGAAAAGGCGAACCCACTGAAAGACTATACCTCGGCAAACCACTCGGATGTATGATTCGCCAAAGCAGAAATTGGTTATGTTCCAACGACGATCTCGTGAACAGTTACCCAATTTTTTTCTTGAATCATGACATCTTAAAGCGTCGCAGTTGAAAGATCGACCGGCAAAAGTCCCCAGCAACTCAAGTGCGATCGTCTTGGGCTTTGTCACGATTAAAAAATTGGGTACAGCCACTCAGGGGACCGGATCGCCTGCCTGAATTTTATACAATGGTCCCACAATGGATCTGGACCGTGAACAGAAAAAACCTTTTACTCTTTCAGTTTCTGGCGGAGAAGTTCTAATTTTTCACGTTGTGCCTTCGACCGTTTTGCCACCGATGGATTGGCTTCGATTTGTTCCAAGAACAATTCAATTTCGGTAAAAATGGCATCGGTATGGTCGCCTTGACCCTGGGCGATCATCAAATCGACCTGTTCCAGTAGGGACTGCACCAGCGAGATCATTTGCGTTTCCCCGTCTGGAAAGGCAGTTAACTGGGATCGATTGGCATTCACCAGTTGTTCGATCTTGGCTTTTTGCAGTTCTACATCAGCGTCGGCCTTCGCGAGTTGCAACTCGGCTCGTAATAGCCGAATCTGAGCTTGGCGGACTTCCAAAGTCTCTCGCGCGGAGTCGTCGAGTGAGCCGAGCAGCGCACGTGCTTGTTCCAGGACCGGCAACGATTCGCTCGATTGTTGGGCCTCAATTTGAGCTTCGACCAGTCGGCTCATCTGGTCGATGCCGATGCAGATCGCTTCGGTTCGTTTATCGATGGGGGTCAACTCGATGACCGATTGCTGAGCCTGCACCATGTTGCGAGCCAGTTCGACGATTTGTTCGGCGGATAGTTTTCGATTCCCAGCACTTGAAAACTCCTGCCATGCTGCTTTCCAGACCAGACTTCGAACCGGTAGCGTGTCAATGCCCGAAGCAAGCAACTCCAAAAGCAAAGCTTGTCCCTGTGAAAAGTGTGCATCGGCTCGCGATTGATCCCCATCGTTTTCGCTCTCGCCAGCCAAATCCAATAGCAATTCGGCTCGCAATGCCGCGATCGTCGAGCTGGTTGGAAACTGCGCCAGCAAACGGGCGGATTCAGTTTGATAACGTTCGCGAGCCTGTTGTTCTAGCGAGCCGCCATCGTACAGCCATTCGGCATACCACAGAGCTTGAAGGGCGGACACGTATTCTTCCGCAACCTGTTGATCGCCTGGGCGGAGCTGATTCAGGTTAAAGTACAAATTAGCGATATCGCGAATCGACTCAACTGCGATTCTCTCCGCTTGAGGAACCTGCATCAAATCATCTTTGATTCGATTGGCGACGACAGACAATTGACTGCGGGTCAGTTGAAAAGACTGGTCGGCCTCGTCACGCATTTGCAGCAAAGCCAAATTGGTTTTCCGCTCGGATTCGTACGAGCGGGCGAGCATGACGACGCTGATCGCAGTTCCCACGAATACCAATACCGCCAAGGTTGCGCTAAGGGTCTGCCACGGATGCCTGCGAACCCAAGCCGAAAATCGCTCAGCGAACGAGGCCCGTCGCGCTAGTATCGGTTCGCCGTTGAGAAAACGTGTCAAATCTTCGGCCAAGGCTTGCGCTGACTCATATCGCGAGTCCGGCTCTTTGCGAATCGCTTTCAGGCAGATTGTTTCCAAGTCTCGCGGGATATCAGGTCGAATAATCGTGGGAGCCAGTGGCATTTGATCTTGTTGTTGCTGCAAGACTTCAAACGTCTGCCCGCGAAATGGTGTGACGCCGGTCAAGCATTGATACAGAGCGATACCGAGACTATAGACATCACTGCGCCCGTCAAGGGCCTGATTCCGAATCTGTTCAGGGCTCATGAATTCTGGGGTACCCAGAATTCCGTCGGTCTGCGTCAGTGAATGGCCGTCCACTTCTTGCACCAACCCGAAATCGGTCAATTTGGCCCGGCCATCACGAGCATCCAGCAGAATATTGGCCGGTTTAATATCGCGGTGGATCAAGCCCGCTTCGTGAGCAAACTGCAATCCGCAGGCAACTTGTCGAATCCACTCAGCCGCTTCGCGAGGATCAACAGACGATTGGTTCAATCGTTGCCGTAGCGACTCACCGCGAACCAGCGGCATCACCAGATAGGGCCGGCCGTCACGAGTTTCAGCAACTGAGTGAATCGGCACGATGTTGTCGTGGGTCAGTTTAGCGACGGCACGGGCTTCACGGCGAAAGCGTTCAATGGCAACAGCGTTATCGAACATTCGCATCAACTTGATCGCCACAGGACGTTGCAGTTGCATATCCCAAGCTCGGAACACGACGCCCATCCCCCCGGCATCGAGTTGTCGTTCAACGGCGTAATGATCCAACCTGCCCAGATCGCCAGCCCGCTCCGGCGGATTGAGAAATGATAGTCCAATGGGCCGTTGCGCGGCGGATTGCACATACGATTCGACGAGCGTGGATTGCGTTATTCGCTCCAGCGTCTCGTTGCAACTGCGACAGTGTTCTATATGCTCAGCGATGCTATCGAGTTTAACACCACCCCGTTCCAACCAGAGAGACAACTCGTTGGCACTCGGACACTCAATCTGGTGATTTTCTATGTTGAGTGATCGAGCAGAATTCATGATTCGGAATGCAATACAGATGAAACAGGTAGATCGTGCGAGAGGAGGATGATCTCTTCTTCCAGGCGTTTCATGACTCGTGATTTATTGACATACACCATTCCCACGGTAATCCCTAACTCTTGGGCGACTTCAGCCACGGACTTGCCGCGACTCCACAGCATTTCAAAAGTCTGCCACGTCTTCGATTCCACTTGATCGCGAACCCGATCACAGGCGACTTCTAAAATCCGTTCCGAAAACACTGACACCCATTCGCTATCTGGGTCCTTTGGAACCTCCGATTCCATTTCGCCTTCGCCACAGGCCGCGCCGGTTGCGTTCTTAGATTTGCGAAAAAATCGTTTGACTTTGTTGGCTGTGATCGTCCCCAACCAAGCTCGAAATCTACCCCTTTCGGGCTGATAATCGAAATCTGGCATGGCATTACTGACGGCCGTGAGGACGTCTTGTGTCAAATCATCAATGTCGTGTTCTTGTATTCCCCGTCGTGCACAATACTTCCGGATGAGCGGACCGTAAATCGTCTCGAACAAACGCCAAGCCTCCTGGTCGTCTGTACGACGAAGCCGTGAAATCAGGGTTGGCGATGTGGTTTGTTCGGTCATCAGGTTCTAGTCCGCCGCTGAGCCAATCTTTCAGATCATTTCAACATTTTAGCACAAAAACCCGAAGTCCCAAAAATTTCCGCCCAATTGGCTATTTTTTGAGATTGCTATGCAAGAATGCCTGATCGCCGGGATAGAGGATTGTAGTCGTTGCCCGCCGATGGGCCGAATTTCATCAAAACGATTTTTGTACCGATTTCACTTGAGAACTAAAATGAATATCTTTTTCCGACCAGCCAATGCAATTTTTGTGATGAGCGTCGCACTGGCGTTTGCAATGAACTCCACAACTCACGCCGACACTTATGTCGAAACATTTGACGGACCACTCAATCCTATTATCTGGAATCTTAATGCAGCAGGCAATGACTGGGTAGTCAGCGACGGCAAGCTAAAGATCACCCGCACAAATGCAAATAACGCTCACATGACCTTTGTTCCTCAACTCATTGGTGATTTTGATGTGCAGTTCGATTACGAGTTGTTTTGGGCGGGCTTCCCTGGAGCAGATCGGATTCAATTGGGAGTGTTTACGGATGCCCCAACCTACGCCTACGTTGTCGGGCATACTCAAGAGTTTGGAGGCAATATTCACGGAGTTGCAGTTGACCCATTTGCTAGGTACGGTTGGGGCCCCAGCGTCCTCGTTGGCAAAATGCGCGTGACTCGCACTGGTTCAGATATACTGATGCAATATTCTAATGGAGGTGGCTGGATTACCTTGCAGACAGGAACTGATAGCCGCGACATGTGGGTTGGCATTGATAATTACATCTTCAACTCGTTCGGAGCAGGCTCTCGAGTGGAAATCGACAACTTCAGCATCTCTGCTGATCTCTTTTCGACATCGATCCCTGAACCAGGAAGTGTTGGTATCGTCGCAATCTCTTCGTTGATGGCAGGACTGTTTGGTTCACGTCGCCGCAGAATTGGGAGTGTTTAGCAAGAGTCCAAGACCGCTGCCATTAAACTGCGGTGGTGGAATCAACACGTCTAAAGAGCAAATGAGCGAAGTTTAAAAATTCAAGCGTTTGCTCGGCGGACCTTTGTCGCCCCTGTAGCGATCACATGTCGGGTGTTTTTTATCGTTCGCTTTCCGTCTCGGTCGCGCGGCGAACTTTTTTGCGGCGGCGACTGCGGTATGGGAGATACCATAGATAGACGCCGGTGATCCAAAGGATGGCTAACGCGATTCCATTGGGAAGGAAAATTCCCAACTTAGCCCACTCGCCGAAAAACGTACCGTCGTGAAGGCTCTCGATGAGGTCCGACCGACGATATGCCGAGTGTAGAACGTCACCAGATTGCAAATCCATTTGAATTTCCCACCGGTTTTTCGCAAGAATCTTCACGATCCCTTTGTCGATCCGCACATCCAACCGCTCAACATCGGCCCAGGTTTCTATCTCGGCTTCGGGAATCGACTGTGAAACCGAAAAGATTCGCTCCCAGTTTTGTTCAGGTCGGCCCTTGGGATTGGCACCTTTCATGGTCGGCGGCTGAACCCAGGTGAACTGCTTTTTGACCTGCAACAGTAACCCAGAAACAATCACCAAGGCCAAGGGGATCAAGAACAAAAAGGCTCCCCAGCGATGGACCCGGCGAATATCCCGATTCCAAGTGTTGGCCATCCTCAGAAAACCTTCCCGACTAAGTCAAACGAATCAAAATTTTACCGAGCACATTTGATGCGTTGCCGATTGTAGCAGACTCTTGCAAGCGATGGGCGTCTGCCGTTTGCGTCAACGGAAATTCGGCTGCGATGGGGAGCCGAAGTTGCTCGCGTTCCATCCAACGGTTAAGGGCCGCTGCCGCGCGCTCTTTGGCGTCGGTGCTGGCCTTGGGGATCATCAGACCAAACATCTGAAGTTCCTTGGTATAGAATGGGCCAATCGGCAGAACAGACTCCGCCTCACGACCCGCCATCAAGACGATTCGTCCTCGTTCGCGCAAGACGCGACAAGCTCCGATAAGATCGGCGTTACGAGTTGCGTCCCAAACCACATCAATCCCAGACGCTGCGATTCGCAACGCAGCGTCGCTCCACGATTCGGCTCGATGGTCAATCACATGGTCAGCGCCTGCGCGGCGGCACTCGTCCGCTTTTTCGGGAGTTCCTGCCGTGGAAATCACCGTCGCGCCCAAGATTTTGCCAATTTGAATCGCGACGAGCCCCACTGCACCCGAACCACCACGAATTAATAGCGTCTCACCCGCAGCCAATTGAGCCTTCTCAACCAACCCCACAAAAGCGGTCATCCCGACCAAGCCCACAGCAGCCGCCGTTTGAAAGTCAACTCCATCGGGAATTCGACAAACGTCGCGCCTTGAACAAACAAAACGTTCCGAGGTTGTCCCTTGGCGTCCAGCGAAACCTTGCAATGTTGTCCAGACACGCTCTCCGATCTCCAAGTCCGTGACCCGCGAACCAACGGCCTGCACGACCCCCGCCAGGTCACTCCCAAGGACATACGGAAAAGGCAACTTCGCCGGAGCGGCACCACTCCGCAAGTAGCAGTCGATGGGATTCACGGTTGCATAATTTCCCGCGATCAAGACATCGTCGTCGCGCAATGTTGGTTCAGGAAGTTCACCGATTTGGATGACCTCCGGAGGACCTGTTCTATCGACAAAAGCGGCCAACATTTTTGACTCGCGAATTTAATGATTGGGTATTGGAGTGGTTTGCTCTGCTACATAAAAAAACCGCGTTGCATCAACGCGGTTTGAGTGGCCGAATGATCGTGCGCGAGAGTTGACGCTCCCATGCTACGAGGCAGACTACTTTTTCTTCTTGGTATCTTTGGTCTCTTCTTCAGTCTTGACTTTTTTCTTCTTCTTCATCGAGACTTTGGGAATTCGGACTTTTGGCGAGCCGAGAAGTGGGTCTCCTTCTTGCCAACGCTCTTCTTCGATCAGTTTGGCAAGGCGCTCGGTGCGATTGAAAACGTTCCGGACTTTGCTCATTCCGGCTTTTACTTTGAGACTTTTGTCGATGGTCATCGGAGTATTTATAGGCGTTTGATACGAGAAAACGGGTGAATTCTTTAAGCCCCGTACTTTACACGATGACCCGATTCAACGCAAGTGAGACCGGTTGACGCTGGGAAAACGCGGGTTTCTGGGGGGCTAGGCGAGCAAGAAGGGATTGTTTCGCCGGGCCTAAGCGGTTTTAAATAAACCCGAAACATGGTACTTTAACGGCGTTTTGGCTCGCCGACTTGCAGGGCCAAGTAGCTCAACGATTGAGGTATCCCAGAAACTCGTCATGCGTCGAGGAATTGCAGTATCACCGGGTGTGGCGATTGGTACCGCCTACGTGATTCACGATATTTTTGTGAATCCGGAAACCAAGCGTTTGGAAGACTCAGAGATCACCGCCGAGTTGGCGAGTTACGAAACGGCTCGCGACCGAGCGTCTGCGGAGTTGCGTACCTTGGAGAAAAAGGTCGAGTCCCAAGTCGGTCGCAACGAAGCCTCGATCTTTGCCATTCATCAACAAATTCTTCGCGATCCGGCCTTCACCAATAAGATCCGAGCCTGGATTTGTGAGGATCGAATGGCAGCCGATGCAGCCCTCCATCGATTGCTCGGCGAGTACACCCAGTTGTTCGCCAAAACCCAAGACGAATACCTCAAGGAACGGCTGAACGATGTTCGCGATGTGATCATTCGCCTTTGCGGTCATTTGGTCAGCACCAATCAGGCCGACCTCAGCCACTTGAGCGGCCCGCTCATTGTCGTGACCAACGACTTGCTGCCGTCACAAGCGGTCGCGCTCGGCAACATCGAGGTGGCCGGAATCGTTACCCAAGTCGGCAGCCAAACCGGTCATGCTGCGATCATTGCTCGCAGTCGTGGAATTCCAGCCGTCGCCGGAATCAAGGGGGTGATGCGAACGGTGAAAACCGGCGACACGATTGTCGTCGATGGACGAGATGGCCATGTCGAAGTCAATCCACCCGCAGAAACGTTGTCGGCGTTCCGCAAGCTTGAACGCGAGTTTGTGGATCTCAAGGATAAACTTGCCGAGAACCGCGACCATCCCGCCGTTACGGCTTGTGGTACTTCTCTGCACCTACATGCCAACATCAACGGCGTGACAGACGCCAAAGCGGCAACCGCGATGGGAGCCACCGGCGTGGGATTGTTTCGCACCGAGTACTTGTACCTTACTCATCAAGACGTCCCTGACGAAGACGAACAGTTCCAGGCCTATTGTCAAATCATCGAAAACAGTCCACAAAACCACGTCACCATT
This sequence comes from Pirellulaceae bacterium, assembly GCA_019636375.1. Classification (GTDB taxonomy): domain Bacteria; phylum Planctomycetota; class Planctomycetia; order Pirellulales; family Pirellulaceae; genus BJ22. The sequence continues at coordinate 633,834 of JAHBXS010000003.1, forward strand.
CGAACCCTCGATATTGGCGGCGACAAGGCTTTGTCGTACTTGGGCAAAGACTACCACGAAGCGAACCCGTTCATGGGCTGGCGCAGCATTCGGATTTCTTTTTCGCATCCAGAGTTCTTCAACACGCAACTCCGAGCGATTCTGCGTGCGGCTGCGGAGTTCCCTAACGGCAACGTGCGAATTATGTTTCCGATGGTGACGACGTTTGAAGAGATTCGCAAATTGCGGGGGTTTGTCCGCAAAGCACACAAAGATTTGGCCGCTCGGAAAATCAAGACCCGCGACATCCCCGTGGGGATGATGCTGGAAGTTCCCGCTGCGGCGATCACGATCGAGTCGTTACTCAGCCAAGTCGATTTTGTATCGGTCGGTTCGAACGATTTGATTCAATACTTGATGGCCGCTGATCGCGATAATCCCAAAGTGAATTATTTATGCCAACCTCTATCGCCCGCCGTCCTCCGTATATTGGCTCAAGTGATCGACGCCTGCAATCGGGCCCGCAAACCAATTACTGTTTGCGGTGAAATGGCGGGGCAACCCAAGACGTTTTTGTTGCTGTTGGGAATGGGGCTCCGCCGGTTCAGCATGAGCCCTGCCTTTGTCCCCTCGATCAAACAGATCGCTGGGCAAGTCTCGATCAATGAAGCCGAACAAATCCTCAAGTCGGCCATGAACTTTCGTGAGACAGCCCAAGTCACCCGCTTCATGGCCCGCCAAATCGAACAACTCGCCCCATCCCTGGCAATGCTCGATATTTAGAGGTGGTCGGGGTACCAAGAAAAATACATAACAAAATCCGGGCAGCCATCATTGCTGAGATGGCCCGAAAGGTGTTGCACACAACGTAATTCACTCTAAACTCTGCGCAAAAATATCTACATTGCCGAGCAAGATTGTTGTCTTCGGTTCGAATTTGATTCGAGTGGCCGGCTTCGGTGGATCAGGGAAACAGATTTGCGTTGATTGGGCTTGAAACTCTTTGATTAAAACCTTTCCAGGTGGTTCTAATGGCAACGACGACACGCGTGCAGGGGATTGATGTGGCTCGGGGTGTGGCTTTGCTGGGCATTTTTATTGTCAATGCCCAAATGTTTGGACAACCGTTTGGCACCATTTTTGAACCTCACGCTCCCGTCGAAGAAGGATGGCTGAGTGTGGCCGTGTATTGGTTCACAAAAATCTTTTGCGAAGGAAAATTTTATCCCCTCTTCTCGATCCTGTTCGGCGCGGGGTTGGGGATGATGTTCGAGTCGGCACGGCGGGATGGGCGCAGTTTCGGCTGGACTTATTTTCGTAGACTGGTGATCTTGGGGATGTTCGGAATCGCGCATATTGTGTTGCTGTGGTACGGTGACATTTTGTTGGTCTATTCGCTGATCGGCATGTTGATGATTGCGCTCGGGCGACTGTCTCCAAAGGTGTTATTGAGTATCGCGGCGGGGGTTTATGGGTTTGGCATCTTGATGATGCTGGCCTTCGTGGCACTAAGTTCCGTGGGAGGGACTGGCGAAGTCGTTGAAAAGCCGATGCCCGCAGCCGAGACGACGCTGGAACAATTTTTCCTCGTGCTAAACGACTGGAATACGACGGAGCAGTATGACTCGCGGCTGCTGGAAATCGAACGAAAAATCGGCAGGGAAGGCCCGTTCTTAACGGCGTTAACCGTTCGTCTATTCAGCTACTTGTTCAGCTCAGTTTTTGTTATTTTGGTCATGTTTTGGGTGATCCTCCCCTGCTTCTGTGTTGGTGCAGCATTGATGAAGAGCGGCTTTTTTCACGACCGCAATTCCGTTTGGCGGCAGCGGCTGATTTGGAGCGGGCTCGTAGTGGGCCTCCCTTTGTCCATCGCGTCTGTGGTTGCCAGCCAAAACCTCGGCAGTTGGTGGAGTTATTTATTAGCCTTTGGAGGAACTTATGTAGGCGGCCCGCTGCTGAGTCTGATGTATCTGTCTGCCATTTTGATGCTGGTGGAAACGGGTCGCTTAATATGGCTAACGACACCATTGGCGCAGATGGGACGCATGGCCCTGACCTGTTATTTACTGGAAAGTCTACTGATGAGCGTCGTGATGGCGCACTGGGGATTGGCAAAATTTGGTGATAACACTTGGAGTGAGCGCTTTGTGTGGTTAATCGGAATCTACTTCATCATTTTGATTTTTGCGAACCTCTGGATGTCTCGTTTCCAAATGGGGCCGCTGGAGTGGGTTTGGCGAGTTTTCACTTACATGAAATTACCCCGTTTGCGAAAGTCGGCTGCGAACTGACGGCCGATTTCTGGCCTTGAGTGGTTTTTACTTGATAAGCGACTAGCCTTAACCCGCCGACATTTTGGAATCGGGGCGCTGCGGATTCGACGAAACTTGAAAGAGTCCTGTTTTTCGCAGCATCAAATTTAGTTTCCATCCCTCTGACCACCGAAACCTTACGCGAGACAAAACAGGCCCGGTTCCAAGAAAAATCGTCTTTTGAATGAGTGTACAATGAGCGTCAAATGACAAGTCTATTTTAGATCGGCGCGAGAATTACTCATGAGTCACACGGAATCGCGAGGATGGCTGCAAATATTGATCGTCACGTTTGTGCTTGTCGCGACCGCAATGGTTGTCTTGTTGTTTGCATTGATCATCATCTCCGAAGCACCCGTGCTCATCGTTGGAAATCAATTTACTTCGGAATGGAAGGCCGAGTATATCCAGCGGGCCAGCACGCCGACGGGAGGAATGGGACTCTACAAAATCGAACATCCCAAGTTCTCAGCGGTGCCTGATTCCGAGCGATTTGAAGCCCTAAAGGATCGCATCAACTCGGCTATCTCCGATGGGCAAATCTATGAATTAGTGGCTGCTTACTGCGAGTTTCGCGGCGAAGGTGCTCCCTACGATGCCGACGATTTTGCAATTGTTCTCAATGCGGTTTCGCGGGGAAGTTGGAACTGGGGGCCAGGTCGCGGCGAGGACCGAGTTCGCTTGTGGCGTCCTTTGGTGGAAATCTTGGACGGTACAGATTTTGAGTTTCCGCTCAAGGCCGAATTGGCCTTGGGACTGATGGAATCAAGTGAACGCGACAGGGCAATTGAGCTATGGCAGGATTCGCGCCCGAATATCATTGCCGCTTGGGAATCGTTGCGATCCGAATCGGACATGAACTCGCTGGAAAAACGCCGACGTTTGGAGCAAGCGTTAGGGAGGTTTGGAATCGCTTTGGTGGCCTCGAAACTCCCCGAAGACCAACAATTAGGGGTCACGGCAGCGCGGGAACAATACGAACGAGCTGGTGAAACGACTCGCTTGACGATGGAGCTTAACAATCACTTGGGCGCTCCGCATGTGCGAGCTCAAGCAGCCAACATTTTCAACGACGCTGCGTATGTTTGCCTGTCTTATTGCCTGCAAGCGTCTGGGCTCGGGAGTTCTCCGGACTGGAATCCCTTCGTGAAAAATCCCGGCGGGCCGCCTCGTTTTGAATTGGTTTTGGAAACAGATCTTCCTGCCTCATCCCGCATCGCGTTGGGAGATGTCGATGGAGATGGTTGGTGCGATGTGTTGTTACCTGGTCACGGTCTGTTTCGGAACCAGGAGGGGAGTGGACGGTTTGAGCCTATTGCCCCAGAAATGACTTTGCGCGGTCAGGTCGGCGTTTTGTGGGACCTCAATCAAGATGGACTCTTGGATGTGTTGATCGCAAGCCCCGGAAAAATTTCTGTGGCGATTCAAAAGCCTGGTCTGCGATTTGAAATCATCGAGGCTGCTTCTCCCGAATCGGTCGCCAATCCAGAAGGAATCGGACTGTTCGACGGAGACGGTGACGGTTTGCCAGACGTCTATTTGGCCAGTTTCGAAGTTGGATTGTTGGGTTCAGGGACGAAAGACATGGTCCTTCGTAACCTTGGCGATGGAACTTTCGAAGATGTCACGGAAGTTTGGGGATTCACTCAAGGCAAACTGGACCTTTGCGGACGAGGAGTGAGCCCCATCGATTTCGACCAAGATGGTTGGGTGGATATTTTTGTGTCCAACTATCGCTTGGGCCCCAATCAGTTGTGGAAGCGTTCAACAAACTCATTGCGTTTTGATCAGATAGCCGCAGACCCATTCAACCAACTTGCTCTCAACATCCCACCTCCCAACCTTCGAGTTACCGACGTGGGGGTTGCCGGCATGTGTGTAACGGGCGATGTTCAGGACAAACACTCATCTCAAACATGGGGGCATACGATTGGCAGTGTGTGGGGCGACATCGACAATAATGGGTGGTTGGATCTGGTTTGTGCCAACCTTGCTCACCCAAGGTTTATTGCCTCCGGGTGGTCCGACATTTCACGCGTCTATCTGAATGACGGAAAACAATTCACCGACCATAGTATCGCATCTGGAATTCGTTTTCGGGAAACGCACTCTGATCCGTTGTTGGCTGATTTTGACAACGATGGAGACCTGGATTTGATCATCACCAATACTTACCCCTACTTCATTACCGAAATTTATGAAAACGATGGCCAAGGGCACTTTCAAGACGTGACTTGGAATTGGGGAGCCATTGCGACCAATGCATTTGGCCAAGCGGTAGCCGATTTTGACAACGACGGAGATCTCGATTGGTTTGTATGCGATGGCAATCGCGGACTACTCTTGTATCGCAACTTGACGCGCTCGACTGCAACTGGGAAGGATGAAGGGAAAAATTACATTCAGATCTATGCCAATTCTGGCAGAGTTGGAACGCGGGTCGTCGTCTATGCTGGCGAAAAAAAATACGTTCGAGAAGTTTCAGGTGGGCGGGGATCGTCGAGTTTTGACGACACGTTGGTGCATTTCGGCTTAGGGGATGAACAGGGCTCAGTGGATGTGGAGGTTTTTTATCGCGGGAGTGTCCAGCGTTTCAGCGGCCTGGAAATCAACAGCCGTCATCGAATCGACATTTCACCAAATGGGCAAGGCGATAGGGATGATTAACTTTTGGACCAATAGAGTCATTCGAAGATTTCGAAACGTCCATCTACGATTCAACAACGATCGAGCCTTTCTTAAACCCTAATGGATAGACAACACCGTTGCCGACTGCCTGGAGAATGGGCAGTCTATTGCAAACTGTGGTATAAACAAGAACTGAGCTGGTTTGGTTTCTAAAGGCGGAGTGTTTGATGGCCTCTCAAAAACCGAAGAACGTGTTGGGAACGGAGTTGCAAGCCTGTTGCTTCGATCCTGTGACGGGATTTTATCGCGATGGGTTTTGCCACACGGGTCCGGGCGATTTTGGGATGCATGTGGTGTGTGCAGAAATGACGGAGGAGTTTTTGATCTTCTCTTGCAGTCGCGGCAATGATCTGACTACACCGAATCCTGAATTTCAATTTCCTGGATTGGTCGCGGGAGATTGTTGGTGCCTGTGTGCTCAGCGGTGGCAAGAGGCCTACGAGGCCGGATGCGCTCCTCCTGTTTTTCTCAAATCAACACACATTTCAGCGATTGAATTTGTGTCACTCACCGCCCTGAAAGAATACTCGCTGGATGATTTTGACGATGAAGACTCGTCAGACGATTTTAAGCCTGGTATGTCTGAAGATGATTGAAAGTTAGGAAATGCTGGTCAGAAGTCTGATCGCCATGGTGGGGAATGGTCGCGGGCTCTCGTGCGGAGTTCTAGTGCTTGAATTAGGTTATCGATTCCCCGAGCGGCTTTTTGTTCCTCGATTTATAGCCGTTCAGGGAATTATTGAAGTAAGGAACAGGAGTGGGTTTTAGTTCGCGTTTCAGTTTAAGTTTAAGTTTCGAATCAAACTTAAGCTATTGGTTAGCGATGCCTAATTCAGTGAACGGTTAAATCTCGCCAGGATTTGGTCCAGCAGAACCGAATTTCAGTTCTTTTCGTAATGTGTTGCACGATGGAAATTTTGGTACAATTTAGCGAATGCCTCCAAAACTATTGCGTATTTTAATGGCCACGGACATTCCGTTTTGGAATGCCGCAACCGGTGCTGAGCAGCGGATGTGGTCGCTCGTAAAGTTTTTGAACAAATCCCCCTTTGAAGTCACTACTTTTTTCGTGGGGCAAGTCACTCCGGCGGATCACAAACGGATCACGTCGCTGGGGCTTAAGGTTGTTTTTTTTGAACACGAAAAACCGCCACCGGAATTTTTGGGGCGTCTGAAGTGGTATATCGAGGCCACACGACATCAGGTTCAACGATGGTTGAATCAAGGAAAAAAACACGCCGCAGAGGTGTCGGGAAATGCCAGCACCGAAGCGATCACGCCCTTGACGTTGTCCGATTATCGTTGGCCGTGGGCGATGGATCAATTTCGTCGTTGTTGTGAAGAGTATCGTCCCCATGTGTTTCTCTCGCAGTACGTGACGATGGCCTACTTGCTGGACGCGCTTCCCCCAAAGCAGAAGTCGGCGATTCATACCGTACTCGATACACATGACATTCTGCATGATCGCGGTTCCCAGTTCGGAGCGGCAGGGTATTTGCACTGGTTGGAGATTGACGAAGCGGAAGAGGTCTCGGTCTGGAATCGTTTCCACACGATCTTGGCAATTCAGCAGAACGAAGCGGAGTTGATTCGCTCGATGACCAATAATCTCGATGTGTTATGTGTCGGACATGCGCCTCCGTTCGGCGAAGTCCTTCCCGTACGGTCGCATAAAACCACAGACGGCGTCGAACGGGTGGTGGTCGGCTACATCGGCTCGGCAAATTATTCGAACTGGCATGCGATCAATCGGTTTCTGATCGAAGTCTGGCCAGAGTTGACATCACTTTCGAATGTCGAGGTCGAGTTGGTGATTGCTGGAAAAATCTGTGAATGGTTTTTTCTGGATGGGAATGATTATCGCGAGCGAAGCGAATTCGCCGGAGTGCGCTTTTTGGGTGAGGTTGCTGAGTTGGCCGATTTTTACCGTGAGGTTGATATCGTCGTCAATCCGGTTCAGTTCGGCACGGGCTTGAAAATCAAGAACGTCGAGGCCCTGGCGTTTGCTAAACCGCTGGTCACGACCGAGAGCGGTGCCGGGGGAATTTCCCAGAGTTTACTGGCGAGTTGCGAAGTGGTCGCCAGCCTTCGAGAAATGGCGGATCGTTTGGTAGAACTGTGCGAATCCCCCGAAAAGCGGGAGGAATTGCGACAAAAATCGATTTTGGCGGCAAAACAAAGCTTGTCTGAAACCGTCGTATATTCGGAACTTGCCCAACATTTGTTGGATTCAGCAAAAAAAGACTTTCAAATCTTGCCTTCCTAGTAAAAATGGACGAATAGCGAGACTTGAACGGTCTTTTGGGGAATGATTACCGGAAGCGTCTTGACCCTGACCGCCGGACTCCACCTCGTCGTTAAAATTGTCGAGGTCAAAATCTTTGTTTCGTGCTTTCTAGATTTGAATGCAGGTGATATGAACACTTCGCGACAACGCCACGCGTTTACGCTGATCGAACTATTGGTGGTGATTGCCATCATTGGGATTTTAGTTGGACTGACCTTACCGGCTGTTCAGATGGTTCGCGAGTCGGCGCGGCGGACATCTTGCGTAAACAATCTCAAGCAGCTAATCACAGCGGTACACAATTACGAAACCGCGCGACGCTACTATCCCCCCTCGCGAGCGGCTGATGAATTTGTGACGTGGCCTGTGTTTCTCATGCCCTACCTGGAATTGAACAGTGTCTATGATCGATTTGACATCAAAGCTCGCTATGCCGATCAAGATTCCGAGATCGTCCGGTTTGGAATGCCGACGATGTTTTGTCCATCGCGAAGGTCGCCTGAATTCTTGAGTGTTTCGGAACGGAACGGCGAACATGTCGGCTCGGTGGGTGACTACGCCGGAAACGCTGGCTCCACCGAGTTCCTCAACGTGACTCACGACTGGGCGGGATTTACTGTCCGAGTGGATGGTGTTTTCAACTCCGGGTTGGACGTCCAAAACCCCGTCAGCATGAATCGCTTGGTCGGTCCAGAGCGAGGCCGTTATCGCCAAGTGGATATTTTGGACGGAGTTTCCAATACGATTTTTCTGGGTGAGAAGGCGGTCAGTAATTTGTTTTTGGGTGAACCAGGCGGTGCCGCCGACAACTGTATTTACAATGGTGACGACCCAGGCACTTTTATGCGTGTAGGCGGAATTGGGTTGCCGATTCAGCATCTGAAAAACGTTAGCCCCGCTGACTTCGGAGACCATCCTCAGTGGGGAAGTTTCCACAGCGGGGTTTGTAATTTCGCCTTGGGGGACGGCAGTGTACAGACCCTTCCTACATCAACCGACGAAGAAGTTCTCCGCCGCCTCTGCTCTCGAATCGACGGGCAAACGGTGACCTTGGATTTTTAACTCTCACCATCACCGTGCGTTCAATCGTTCAGGAAATTTTTACATGAATCGGCAAACTGTCTTCGCAATCGGTACCGAAGCGGAAATCGCGCACCATGTCGCGCCATTTGCCGAACAGTTTGCCGTACAAATCGTGACGCCAGAAAGGGTTTTAACCCTGGCTCGACCTGGTGACTTGGCGATTTTTTATAGCGAACACTTCGACCGCTTTCGTCATGCTTGTGTCGAACTCAAACGCCGCAACGTGGCGACGTTGTACATGCTCGACGGGATTCTCGAATGGCGGAATGCTTTCGAAAACCGCCCTACCGAGCCTGCTTGCCCCTGGACCATGCGAACCGTGTTGTCACACAAGGTGGCCTGCATCGGAACAAACCAACAACGGATTCTCGACCTTTGGGGGAACCACGGCAAGACAGAAGTCGTCGGAATTCCTCGTTTGGAATCGGAATGCAGTCGGCTTATCTCGGCGACCGATGATACTACTCAACTTGAAATCAAGCCGCGCTCGGACAAATTCCGCTTGATGGTGGCGACAGCAAAGACCCCTGGATTCACGGACGATCAACTGGCGGTAACACGTCGTTCGCTGGAAGAACTGAATGCATTTACCCTACAGCATCCGACCACGCCAGACGGGCGGATGCTGGAAGTGGTTTGGCGCGTCAATGCTGAACTTGCCGAGCAACTAAAAATTGAAAATGCTTGTTGTGACACTACGGGAATTGAGCTCGCCGAGCAACTTGATGCCATTGATGCCGTCGTTACGACTCCCTCGACTCTCATGCTCGAAGGAATGCTGCGGCGAATACCGGTCGCCCTCCTGAACTTCCACCACAGCCCGCTCCTCAACATGACGCCCTGGGTTATTCAACACGCGAATCAATTTCCCGAAATCTTGGCCGAGCTTTGCACTCCCTCGGCGGCCAAAATCGAACTGCAAGGCTGGCTGCTCCGCGATTCACTATACTGCGAAACGAATTCTGTACACCGGATGATTGAACTGATCGAGGGGCTTTTGCTGAGCACTCGCGAACAAGTCGCCGCCGGTCAACATTTGGGATTTCCGGCAGCAATTCTTCCTCCGCCCAAGACTGCGGTCGGTCACTTCCCGCTGGCTCGCGTTTATCCACAGTTTCCCGAATGGGGACTCGACTCGCCACAGCAAATAGCGGGTGAGTTGGCCCAATCACGGCGCGAAATTTCACATCTTCAACGCGAATTGGCCCAAGCCAAATCGGAACTGTCTACCGCTCATCAAATTTTTGAAGAAATTCGTCGTCATCCCATTGCTGGACCGATCGTCAGAATTCGTGAGTCGCTGCTATCGTTTTTTAAGTCGTCGCGACAAAACGCCAAGCCAACCGAACAACCGTTGCCTGAAACGAAATCGGAATTGGCCGAAAATTTTTCTGACGCAACTCGTTAACTGTAAAACTGAATTGAACATGTCAACTGCTGATCTGCAACAACAGGCCCAACCAACGACTTCGTCTCTGACGGAGCCTGTGGTCTTGTGCGCGGCAGATGAGCGATACGCAATGCCTTTGGCCGTGACCCTCGTTTCGGCCGCTGAAAATTTGGCGTTGGGAAGTTCGCTGAACGTGACGATTGTGGACGGTGGCATTTCCAACGAGTCCCGAAGGCGCTTGCTCGAATCGCTGGATGGTTATCCTATCACAGTCAATTTTGTCGAAGCTTGCTCGGTTGATTTGACGGACCTTAAAACGTCACACCACATATCGCACACCGCTTATTTGCGGTTATTGGCAGATCGATGGCTTCCAAACCATTTGGAAAAATGTATCTATTTGGACTCAGATTTGGTGGTTTTATCGAGCCTGACGGAAATCTGGGAACAGCCGATTGGCGATTTCCACTGCTTAGCAGTCCCGGATGTCGCTTGCCCGTTTGTGGATGCTCGCAGGGGTGCAACCCCCGAATTTCGTAAGTCTCTGCCGTATTTGGCTAGCTGGCAGCCAATCCCGAACTATGATGAATTGGGAGTTAATCCTCAAGGAAATTATTTCAACAGCGGCGTGATGGTGATTAACCTAGAGCGTTGGCGAGCGGAGCGATTGGGCGAACGGATGCTAGAAGTATTGCGAGCCCACGCGGAGCATGTCTGGTGCTGGGACCAGTATGCTTTGAATTCCGTCTGTAGCGGTCGTTGGGGGCAACTACCGCTGGAGTGGAACGTGGGAGCACACGCCTTTGAATTTCCGGGAATCGAGCACAGCCCATTTTCGCCAGGCGAATTTCAACAGATGATCACACGTCCGGCCGTCATGCACTTCACCACCGAATTTAAGCCGTGGGATCATCACTGCACGCACCCGCGGCGGGAATTGTTCTACGAGTACCTCGACAAAACCGCTTGGCAAGGTTGGAGGCCCGAAAAACCTCGATTCCGACTCCGTGACTGGTGGACTCGCCAAGCAGTGAGCGTGGTCAAGCATTGCACGATAGGCTATCGCAAATTCGTTCTCGCGAGGGCCGGTCAATGAACGTTCAACGCCTGCCACGATCGCGCGCGAACAAACGCGTTGCCACCAAACTGACCGATCAACCGTTGTTAACCCTGTTTACGGTTCCCAAACCGTTTATCGATTCGCAAGTCGCTCAAATACAAAAAAACGCCATTCGCAGTTGGGCTCAGTTGTCCCCGGCCATCGAAGTCGTTTTATTTGGCGATGATTACGGAATCGAAGACGCGGCAGATAGTCTCGGAGTTCGATATGGCGGCCCGGTTGCCAAGAACCAATTCGGTACGCCATTGTTGAGCGATACTTTTGCTAAGGCCCATGATAAGGCCAACGCTGATGCCCTGATGTACTCCAACAGCGATGTGATTTTTCAACCAGACCTACTTAGCACATTGAATCGAATTTTGGATCACGAAGATATCCAAGACTTCGTCGCCTTTGGTCGTCGGCATGACTTACACATTGACCGCTCCGTCGATTTAGCCCTCGAGGGGGACCGTCATTGGCTCGACGAACAGATTCAAAACAAGGCCCGACGCTCGTCCGTGGTCTGTAAAGAATATTTTATGTTCCGTCGCGGCATCTATCGCACCATTCCAGACTTCGCCGTCGGTCGCGGAAACTGGGACAACTGGATGATTTATCACGCTCGCCAACGTTCGATTCCCGTGATCAACACGACGGAAACCGTTACGGCTTTGCACCAATGCCACAACTATAAACACCTCAAGACATCGCGGCTTGGCTGCTATGTAACTTGCCCAGAGGCTCGTGAAAATCAACGCTTAGCGGGTGGGCGACACTTGGTCCAAGGCTCCTGCGGGACTTGGCGGATGACCGCAGAGCGCATTCAACCGATTCGCAATGCGGCTTGGAACGGTGATTTTTGGCGCAACATCGGAACCTTCTCACGCATGATTCTTGCGATGCCCTTCGAGCGATAACGTTTATCCCCAACCTCGATTGCTCCATCGATTGTAATGTCCTGACCATTTTCTGTAGACCTAATCGCGCGCTGGTTTTGATCGACGTTCAACTCTCAATCGGTAATTGGATCGTCAATTCGAAGTGTTCATAGCCGTTTGAAAAAGGCCGACCTTTCCAAGCTTCGAAACATGGGTGGCTTGCCGGCAAGTGGTTGCTGCGAGGAAGCCAATTGCCGTAAAGCCATTGCAGCAACCGCAGTTCCAGATTGATATCACCCGACATCGAAACTTCCGCAACCTTCAGCGGTGGAAATTGAAAAATGCCTATTTCGCCTTCAGGTCGAATGCCCGCTCTGATTTCAACCGCGACACAATAAAAACACGACTCCAGCGGTGTGATTTCCGGGACTTCATATTGGTATCCCAACCATTGCCCTTCGGCGTAGCCATGCCGATCAACCCAATTCATAAGACGAATAGCAGCCTTCACAACGCGATCACCTTGGTAGGGATTTGAAACCCGAATGTAGGCAACTCTCCGTGCTGGCAAATCTCGAATTTTTACACGGAACTTGTCCGGGTTGACGGTTGTCGTGTTTCTTTTTAATCGAAACGAATTTTCCCAATGATTTGAGCATGGCTCCTGTCGATCACCTTGATCAGCTCGCCAAGCAGAGAAGTCAAATTTGCTGGGGGCGACTCCATAACGTTGCTTAAAGCTTCGGGAAAAATCTGAAGAACTGCCAAATCCGCTGTTGAGCGCGATCTCGGTTAACGACTTTTGCCTACCGTAACTCATCTGCCTAAGTGCATGCTCCAGGCGAATTCTTTTTACAAACTCGCTGGGCGTTTCGCCTATGATCGCCTGAAACACGCGCTGGAAATGAAACGGCGAAAGTTCGGCAATTTGAGCCAATTCGGTCAACCGCAGTGGCTCTGAAAGACGGGAAAAAATGTGATCGATCACGCGGTTTAGTCGATCCGCGTAGGTAACTGATGAGCGAGAATTATTTTTCTGTTGGGATCGCAAGATTTGTCAAGAAGTTTGAACAGGGTCTGGTAAATTAGTGGCATTGGTCCGTTAATTCTACTTTACTCGATTCAAATTTACACGGAGAATCGTAATGCGTCACGCCATCCATTGCCTTGCCCTGATCTGTTTGCCCTGGGGCTTTTGCTCAATTATCTCGCCTTCATCAAATGAAGAATTCGCAGTTCAAAACCGAGGCGTTGAACTGGGAAATTTTTCCGTAAGTCTAACGGTGAAGGATCTAAAGGCCTCGCAGGCTTTCTACGAAAAGTTGGGATTCAAGCAAATCGCCGGCGATCTGAAACAAAACTATTTGATTATGCAAAACGAGACCAGCACCATCGGGTTATTCCAGGGCATGTTTGAGAAAAACATGCTGACGTTCAACCCAGGCTGGGATCGAAACAGCAACCCTTTGGAGAAATTTCAAGATGTCCGAGAGCTCCAGCGGGAATTCAAGAAACTCGGATTGGAGCCCATCGTGAGTGCCGATGATGCCAGCGACGGTCCTGCGTTCTTCATGCTGACCGATCCAGATGGCAATCCGATCTTGATTGACCAGCATGTTCAAAAACCGGCCAAGTAGACGAAAAGCGAAATTATTGTGCGTTGCCTAGATCAACATCAAGTCAAATGCTTTGGTTCGGTGCATGTTCGGCCTGTACTTGATGTCTGCCTGGGAAGAGATTAGTGTTGAGCGTGCGGTTGTGTTGCCTGACTGGCTAAATTGATGGCATGTTCGAACTGTCCTTGCAGGAAAAGCCGAGACTTCAAGATGTTGATGGGAACTTTTTTTGGTCGATACTCCTCGCTAGCCGCCAGCGAAGTGTGGTTGAGGTGGGGGCTGTTTCGAGCGATGCTTATTCTGTTGAGTGGAATCGGTGTAGGCAACATCACTTTTCTTACGGCACAAGAATTTCGCGGCATCGAATTCAACCGCGACGTGCGACCGATCCTGGCAGAGAATTGTTTTTTTTGTCATGGACCGGACGGCAACAAGCGAGAGGCCGATCTGCGATTGGATACGCCTGAGGATTTGTTTGGTACGGCGGATTCGCTGGGCCCTGTGGTGCCAGGGAGACCAAACGAGAGCGAACTGATTCGGCGTATTTTGTCGACCGATGAGGACGACTTGATGCCGCCCCCCGAATCGCACAAATCACTCACGCCGCAGCAAATTGCTACCTTGCAGGCGTGGGTTGCCGAAGGGGCCAACTATCAAGGGCACTGGGCGTTTTTGCCGATTGAACCGAACCAAGCAATTGCCACTCCGTCCGATTTGGCTCTCGCTGTGGATCGGTTAATTGGCGACCAGTTGTCGCGGCAACGATTGACCTTTGCTCCCGAGGCAGATCCGGTAACCCGCGTTCGCCGTCTTCATTTCGATTTGCTAGGGTTACCTCCCGACCCCGTTACCGTGGCCGCGTTTCAGGCAGATCCTTCTCCAGAAGCTTGGTCTGCGTTAGTTGAGCGATTGTTGGCATCGCCTCACTTCGGCGAGAGATTGGCCATTTGGTGGTTGGATTTAGTTCGTTACGCTGACACCGTTGGTTACCATGGAGACCAACAAGTTAGCGTTTCGCCATTTCGCGATTATGTGATTAAGTCATTCAACGGCAATAAACCCTTTGATCAATTTACCATCGAACAACTGGCTGGAGATTTGCTTCCAGATTCGACTCGCGAAACTCTGATCGCATCTGGCTACAATCGACTTGGAATGATGAGTGCCGAAGGGGGAGTGCAAGACAAGGAATACCTTGCGAAATACATGGCCGAACGGGTTCGCAATGTTTCGGGGACCTGGATGGGAGTGACACTCGGTTGCGCTGAATGCCATGACCACAAATTTGATCCACTCTCGGCTCGAGATTTTTATCGGATGGCGGCGTTTTTTGCGGACATCAAAGAACGTGGACTGTACGAAGGGGCTAATAGCGATGGCAATTGGGGACCTTCAATCAAGGTTCCCACAACAGAACAAGAGAACGAATTGCGGCAACTGGAGCAGGAACTCGCCGAGCTGCAAAAAATTTTGGACCGACCCACTCAGGAACTGGAAGCCGCACAACGCCTTTGGGAAGCGACCCAGGCAAAGTGGACCATCATAAGCCCCGCTACCATGCACACACACCATGGCACCACACTGTCGCAGCGCGAGGATCTCGCGATCCTCGCCAGCGGGCCTGCGACGCAGACTGATATTTATGAACTTATCTTCGATACAGTTCCCCAGGGGGTCACCGCCTTGCGACTGGAAGTTTTGCCCGATGAAACTCTGCCTCGCCATGGAACCGGACGCGCGAACAACGGGAATTTCGTCCTCACGGAAATTCGTGTGCAAGAACAAAGTCAAACCGACCAGCGAACTCAGCTCCCCCTGCAGAATCCGTTAGCGAGTTTCGAGCAAGCGGGGGCAAGCGGCGGAAACCCATACGGAAAATGGACAGTCGCCGCAGCGATTGATGACGATCAAAAAGGGGCTCAATGGGGCTGGGCCATCATGGAACAAGTTGGTCGGGAGCATCAAGCGGTTTTTGAATTTGTTTCGCCACTTAATTTGTCTCCCAGCTCTCGATTGGTCGTTCGCTTGGAGCAAAATCACGGCAACGGGAATCATACTCTAGGTTGTTTTCGGCTTGCCGTGACTACGGATTTAGGGCCGTTTACGGCGAGCGTTTTGGCAGAGCACGTGGCCGGAATACTGGGGACTCCTCTAGAAACTCGCACACCAGATCAAGTTCGCGAACTCGCCACCTATTATCGCTCGATTGCTCCCGAACTCGCCGAGACCCGCTTGCAATTTCAGGAGCGAACTAAGGCTAAAGAGCAATTGGTCAAGTCAATCACAACGACCTTGGTAACCGAGTCGGTAACGCCGCGCGTCGTCCGCATTTTGAGTCGCGGGAATTGGATGGATGAATCAGGCGAAATCGTGTCGGCGGGGTTTCCGGAGGTGTTGGCTGAGGCATCGCTGAATCAGGCGTCTCTCACGAGACTGGATTTGGCTCGGTGGTTGGTGTCGAGGCAAAATCCCTTGACTTCCCGCGTGATCGTCAACCGAATTTGGAAGCTCTACTTTGGCGCGGGACTTTCCTCTAAACTTGACGACTTGGGAACTCAAGGAGATTGGCCCAGCCATCCTGAATTGTTGGATCTTTTGGCCGCTGATTTTCGAACGCATTGGGACTTTAAACGTTTGATTCGCGGGATTGTGCTCAGTCGAGCTTATCGACAATCGTCACAACTCACTAACGCAAGCGAATTAGGAGAACGGGACCCGTACAATCGCTCGCTGGCTCGCCAAGGGAGATTTCGATTGGATGCCGAGCTTGTCCGTGATAATGCCTTGGCGGTGAGTGGTTTGTTGACGCCACGAATTGGCGGGCCAAGCGTGTTTCCCTATCAACCGCCAGGCTACTGGAGCTATTTGAATTTCCCGACGCGCGAATGGCAAAACAGCACCGGCGAATCTCTTTATCGCCGCGGTTTGTATACCCATTGGCAGCGGCAGTATTTACATCCTGCGCTGCTGGCCTTCGATGCGTCAGGACGGGAAGAATGCACGATGGATCGCCCTCGTTCCAACACGCCGCTGCAGTCATTGGTCTTGTTAAATGATCCATGTTATGTCGAGGCCTCGCGGGCATTTGCCGAGAAGGTTATGCGTCAGGGCGGGAGGACCGCTGCCGAGAGAGTAAAGTATGCTTTCTTCGCGGCATTGTCCCGCGAACCGACCGAACAAGAATTGAAGGTGGTTCTAGGGTTGCTGGAGAAGCACACTCAAGAATTTGCTGCCGATGGCGATGCAGTAACCGCATTTTTAAGGATCGGAGCCCATCCCGTCCCTGTCGATCTTCCAGCAGCCGAACTTGCTGCTTGGACCAACGTGGCCCGGACGATATTTAATTTGCACGAGTTTGTGACAAGGCATTGAGGAAACGATGACGACTCTTCCACTGGAAATTGCGCGACGCACTTTTCTCAATCGTGCCGGGATCAGCTTGGGGGGCATGGCTCTCGGTTCTTTGTTGACCGGCACAGCAGGAGCTAAAACGAATAAAGCCGAAGATGATCGCTGGCTCGGGACACTCTGTCCTCTTCATTTTCAACCTACCGCGAAACGGATCATCTGGTTGTATATGGCTGGCGGCATGACACATCTCGACACGTTTGATCATAAACCCGAACTCGAGCGGCTGCATGGTCAACCGATGCCAGAGTCATTTACGAAAGGCCAACAGATTGCGCAACTTCAAGGGCAACCACTAAACTGTTTTGCCCCGCAGCATCCCTTTCGAAAATGGGGAAATTCGGGACAGTCGATCTCCGAGATTTGGCCGCGATTGGCCGAATCATGTGCCGACGATTTGTGCATCGTTCGTTCATTGCATACGGAAGCCATCAATCACGATCCAGCCCACACGTTCATGAATACCGGAACGATGAATGCCGGACGACCGGCGATGGGCTCGTGGTTGCAGTACGGGTTGGGATCGGAAGCGGAGGACTTGCCAGGTTTTGTGGTGATGGTCTCGACGGGGAAATTTGGACAAAAGCAACCTATCGCCGCGCGTCAATGGCATTCAGGCTTTTTGCCTGGCCAGTTTCAAGGGGTTGAGTTTCGTGGAACCGGCGACCCCGTGTTATACGTTAACAATCCGGCAGGGATCACCGACTCGCGACAACGGGATGTCGTTACCGCAACTCGGCAACTCAACGAGCTTGCCAATCAACGGCTGGCAGACCCGGAAGTCTTGACTCGTATCAGTCAATACGAACTGGCCTTTCGAATGCAAACTGGTGTCCCGGATTTAATGGACGTCAGCCAGGAACCGCAGCACATTTTTGATTTATACGGAACTCGCGGAGGTGACGGCTCCTTTGCGTCAAACTGTTTGTTGGCGCGGCGGTTGGCGGAGCGAGGAGTCCGGTTTATTCAACTTTATCATCGTGACTGGGATCATCATGGGGCGGTCAAGGCTCATTCGGCGGGGACGGCCCAAGAAGTAGATCAAGGCGTGGCGGCATTGCTAACGGACCTCAAGCAACGGGGGATGCTCAAAGACACAATTGTGGTGTTTGGGTCAGAGTTTGGGCGGACGCCGATGGCCCAAGGGGATGGTCGCGATCATCATTTGGCCGCCTTCACGATGTGGTGCGCTGGGGGAGGCTTTAAGCCGGGTTTCAGTTACGGTGCCACGGACGAACTGGGATATCATGCTGTCGAGAACCGAGTCTCGGTACACGACATGCACGCAACGCTGTTGTATTTGATGGGCATTGATCACGCGAGGTTTACGTATAAGTTCCAGGGCTTGGACAGTCGCTTGACAGGCGTGGAAGAGGCCCGTGTGGTACACGACTTGTTGGTGTAATGTGTACTTCGTCACAGCTTGATCTTGGAGAAGCAATACTCGTCAACCGCTTATTAATTTTTTCATGGTCGCGTTTCGCTGATTGACGGGGGACACTTCCCATGCTCGAATCGTTCTTTCCACAAGCTGTAAAGTGTTTTGAAACAAGTAAAATCCAGGAAGATTTGACGAATTCCGAGACTTAAAACGCTCTATTCACGGCAAGGACAAAGCGCTAGACATCTGGGCCATTGAAATCTCAGTCCATTAAATTGGCGATAGTTGCCGATGGGATGAGGTTGTGCGATAGTGGGTAGATGGCGGGGAGTGGCTAAAGCGGGATGTTGGTGCGACGGGTTCAACAAGGCGTTTTAAATCATGAGGCAGATCACGCGGAAATCTTCGTCGAGGTTTGTAAGCGGCATTTTAGTGGCGTGGGGACTGGGGGTTTGCGGTACGATTGCTCTCCAAGCTCAGGAAATTGATTTCACTCGCGATGTGCTGCCGATCTTCGAAACGCACTGCATCGATTGCCACGGCGAAGACACACAAGAAAGCGGCTATCGAGTCGACCTCAAACGGATTGCGTTGCGGGGCGGCGACCTCTATCCGCAGTTGATTGTCACCGGTGAACCGCGATCAAGTCCGCTGTATCGGATTCTCGCTGGTTTGGAATCAGACCTGACGATGCCGCCGGACGGAGAACGTTTGAGCGATGCAGAATTGAAAGTCATTGAGGAATGGCTGGCAGCGGGAACCCCCTGGCCGGACGATGCAGATGGTGCGGATGATGAGAACGCTCGCCTGTGGTCACTTCAACCACTGACCAAGCCTTCGATCCCCCAAGCCCGTTCGGCAACCGGTGCTGATTTCGAGAACCCTATCGACTCGTTTATCCAAGCCCGTTTAAAACCGCTAGGGCTGAGCCTTTCTCCACCCGCAGAGCGGCGGACTTTGATTCGTCGCGTGTCGCTCGTGCTGACCGGCCTGCCCCCGACTCCAGAAGACGTTGCGGCGTTTGTTGCCGACGATCAACCTGATGCCTATGAGCGATTGGTCGAACGCTTGCTCGCTTCTCCGCAGTTTGGCGAACATTGGGCGCGGAAGTGGTTGGATGTTGTTCGCTTCGCCGAAAGCGACGGATTTGAAACGAATCACGATCGCCCGAACGCTTGGCACTATCGCGACTACGTTATCGAAAGCTTCAACTCCGACAAACCCTTCGCGCAGTTTGTCATGGAGCAATTGGCAGGGGATCAACTGAATGCCGATGCGGCGACGGGGTTTTTGGTGGGGGGCTCGCACGACATTGTCAAAGGCGAAGATGCCGATCTGGGAATCACTCAGCGTTTGGATGAATTGGCCGATATGGTCAATACGACCTCCACTTCTTTCCTAGGTTTGACCGTCGGCTGTGCTCGCTGTCACAGCCATAAATTCGATCCGATCACGCAAACCGACTACTATGCCCTGCAAGCCGTCTTTACTGGAGTGCAGCATGGAGAACGCGAGTTGCAGGCCGCTGGCGGAGAAGAAGGTCGTCTGCTTGCCGAGGCAAAACGGGTTGAGCTCGCGAGACTACAAAATGAAATCGCCGGTTTCCGTCCCCCGGTGACTCACCGAGCCAACGTCGAAAGGTTCACCCCGCGAACGATCAAATGGGTTCGATTTTTTGTCGAGGCAACAAACCTCTACGAACCCTGTCTGGATGAGTTGGAAGTGTTTCGAGCCGAGGAGCCTGACGTTAACGTGGCTCTCGCCAGTCGAGGAACCAAGGCGACCTCTTCGGGCGATTATCAAGGTGCCGAGATTCATCAACTGGCTCACGTGAACGACGGTCGCTACGGGAACCGCTTCAGTTGGATCGCCGATTCGCAAAACAATGTCTGGGTGAGCCTGGAATTCCCCGATGCGGAAACCGTGGATAAAATCGTGTGGAGTCGCGATCGTGGCTACGATGAAGTCACCTATTCGGACCGACTGGCGACAAGCTATCGAATTGAGGGCTCGCTCGATGGCGAGAATTGGGAACTGTTGGTCTCTAGTGATGATCGTTGGAGTCAACAGCGGCTTGACGAGCGGCAGCGTGTGCCAACCGGGTATCCGGACGACCATGAGTCACTAAAAAATCTAATTAGTTTGCGTGAGCGAATCGAAATTTTAGAACGAGAGACTCGCAGTCTTTTACAAACGCGTCGAGCCTACGCCGGAAAGTTTGAAACTCCTCCGCCAACGTTTCGTTTGCATCGTGGGGATCATCGTCAACCCCGCGAAGAAGTTGCACCTGCGGCTTTGTCGGCATTCGCTGGACTCCCGATTTCCTGGAATGTAACCGACAACCCCAGCGACCCCGAACGGCGTATGGCCCTGGCTCGCTGGTTGGCCGATCCGAGCAATCCGCTCCCCGCGCGGGTTTGGGTGAATCGTTTGTGGCAAGGGGTCTTTGGGACGGGGATCGTCGCCACTCCTTCCGACTTCGGCATGATGGGGACACCGCCGACGCATCCCGAGTTACTCGATTGGTTGGCGAGCGAACTGAGAAGCCGCAATGACTCGACGAAGGAAATCGTTCGCCTGCTGGTCACGAGTGAAACGTTTCGGCAATCGAGTCGGCCCCATGCTGCGGGACTTCGCGAGGACGCCGGAAGTCGCTGGCTATGGCGGTTTCCGCCGCGACGTTTGGATGGGGAAATGATTCGCGATCAACTATTGTGGGTCAGTGACTCGTTGGATTTGACGAGTGGCGGACCAAGTTATTCCCTTTTCGAACCGAACGACAACTACGCTCGGAACTGGATTCCCAAAACGGAGTTTTCGTCCGCCGAATCGCGACGCATGATTTACGCTCAGAAATTGCGGATGGAGCCGGACGCGATCTTTTCGGTGTTTGATATTCCGGATGCCGGTCAAGTGTGCCCCAGTCGTCCCCGCTCGACAACACCGATGCAAGCCCTCAACATGTTCAACAGCAACTTCGTATTAGACCAAGCGGATCGACTGGCAGAAAACCTTGAACGGGCCTCGCCTTCGCCGGCGTTGTCATCAACGATCTCTGCAGCGTTTGAAAAAATCCTGCTGCGTGTACCCGATCAAGACGAACTTGCCTGGGGCGTCGTCTTGGCGGAGGAACATGGTCTGGCGGCCGTTTGTCGAGCGTTGTTAAATACCAACGAGTTTTTGTGGATTGAGTAAACCGATGAAGCACTGGAGCTTGGCTGGGCATGGCCTTTTGGATCGACGACGGTTCTTGTCGCACACCATGACCGGGTTGGGCAGCATCGCGCTGATTGATTTGCTCAATCGGGATCGTTTGCTTCAGGCAAACGACGATCATCCGGTGATCGACCCACAGCGACCTTACGCAGCGCGGGCTACACATTTTCGGGCTCGCGCGCGGCGGGTGGTGATGGTCTATTGTTCTGGGGCGTTGAGCCAAGTCGATACGTTTGACTACAAACCAGCTTTGTTCGCGCGGCACGATCAGGCTCTACCGGGGGCCGACGGGTTGAAGACCTTTCAAGGTGCTCAAGGAAACATCGCGCGACCATTGCGAGAATTCGCGCCTCGCGGTGAGTCTGGAAAAATGACCAGCGATTTACTGCCCCAACTCGGAGGATTGGCCGATCAGTTTTGTTTCTTGCACGCCATGACCAGCCGCACGAACACGCATGGACCGGGCGAAAATTTCATGTCAACTTGTTTTACGCTCGACGGATTCCCCTCGTTGGGTGCCTGGGTCAATTACGCTTTGGGGACCGACAATGAAGACTTGCCGGCGTTTGTTTCCATCCCCGATCCTCGCGGCAATCCGCAGTCGGCAGGCAATAACTGGGGAGCGGCTTTTCTGCCCGCAATGTTCCAGGGAACGCCGATGTCTGCCGATCGTCCGGTGCGTCACTTGCAACGCCCCGAGCAAATCGGCCTTCCGGCTGATCGGGCAGCGGCCGAGTTTCTCCGCCAACTGAATGAACGGCACCTCGAGCGGCATCCTGGAGATAGCGACCTGGCCGCGCGGATCGCGAGCTATGAATTGGCCGCGCGGATGCAACAGACCATTCCCACGTTGGTTGATTTGTCCAACGAGACGGAGCAAACGCTACGCGCCTACGGTGCGGACCAGCACAATAACCCCACCAAAGCCGCCTATGCCAGAAACTGCATCTTGGCCCGGCGGTTGTGCGAAGCGGGCGTGCGTTTTGTGCAAGTCTTCAACGGTGCCTATGCGATGGGAGAAGGGGTCGGAAATTGGGACGGCCACAAGTCGATCGCCGAACAATATCCGGGCCACGCTGAAATTCTCGATCAACCCACGGCGGCGCTGATTGCCGATCTATCACAGCGCGGTCTGCTGGAGGACACACTGTTTGTGTTCTGCACCGAATTTGGCCGGATGCCGACATTTCAAGCGGGAGCTTCAGGGCGTGACCACAACCCCGATGGCTTCACTTGTTTTCTAGCGGGAGCAGGAGTCAAGGCTCCGTACTCTTACGGGGCGACCGACGAGTTTGGTTGGCGAGCGGTCGAAAAGGTCACCACTGTCTACGATTTTCACGCCACGATTTTGCATCTTCTGGGTCTGGACCACGAACGTCTGACCTATTACCACAACGGTACCCAACGGCGTCTGACTGACGTCCACGGCCACGTCCTGCGCGAGATTTTGGCGTAGTTGGAAGAGATCAACCGTTGGACGGCAGCAAATCTGAATCGCAACTTGACGCAAGTGGCAGTTTGACGTACAATCCGAGTGTTGATTTTTTAGTCCGACGAAATGGAGGCCAAATTGTGACGAACACTCGTAGCGATGCTCGGATCAATTTCCGGCTCAGTAGCGAACTTAAACAGACGATTGAGGATGCCGCCGCTCAGGTTGGGCAATCAGTAAGCGATTTCGCGATTTCTACTCTCGTTCAAGCGGCTCGCCAAGTGCTCAACGAGCAGCAAGTCACTCGTCTTAGCGAGCGGGACCGAAAGGTTTTTGCTGCCATGTTGGATGATGAATCGAGTAAGCCTAACGAAGCGTTAACAAAAGCTGCCAAACGGTACAAGAAGCAGGTCGGTTGATGGCCACTTGGGCGATTCGTCGATTGGACAAGGCCCATGACCGGTCAAGTTTCCACTCCGGCCAGCCCCTCCTTGACGATTGGTTGAAGGAGCGGGCCGGACAGTTTGATCGTCGTGATCTAACTCGGACGTTTGTTGCTACCCGTCCCAATGAGCAACTCGCTCTTGGTTACTACGCCATCTCGACACACCGGGTGATTTTCGACACACTGCCTAATGCGGAAACCAAGGGCTTGCCGCGACTGGAAATTCCGGTGGTTCTGATCGGTCGGCTCGCCGTCGATCAAAGCGTACAAGGCCAAGGGCTGGGGGCATTTCTCCTGATCGATGCGCTGCGAAAGTCACTGCAAATTTCTGAACAAGTCGGCATTCGTGCGGTTGAGGTGGATGCGATCGACGATAATGCGAGAGCCTTTTATTTGAAGTTTGGATTTCGTTCATTGCTGGACGACAACCAGCACTTATTCCTCCCGATGCATGAGGTCCGCAAATTGAAACTGGATATTCCCTAAAAGAATTGTTGCTACCGAATTATCCGTGCGAGAGATTTTGGCGTAAACTGAAGAGAAATAATTTCTCGTTCTGAGTTTAAAAAATGTTGGTTTGGATCGCGTCCTTTTTATTTGTGCTGATGGCTGGAGCCCATTTGGGGGGAGCCCTGTTGTTTGCGCGGTGGGTGACGCGATATGACCAGCGTTTGGTTCGCGGAGAGTTTTCTGGTTCGGTTGCGGTGTTGCTGAGCATCCGAGGACGAGACCCGTTTCTCGCGGAGACGCTGCAAGCCCTGAGGCGTATGGACTATCCCCAACTCACGGTGCATGTGGTCGTGGACGGTGATTCGACAGAAGTTGTCGAGTGGAAAAAGTGTTGGGCGTCTGATCCTGAAGCGCGGCATCCGCTGAAAATCCAAACGTTGAATTCCCCGCCAACGACATGCGGTCGGAAGTGTGCCGCGTTGCTGCAGGCCCTCGCCGGTGTTTCCCCAGAGACGGAAGTCATCGTCCTGATCGATGCCGATGTCGTTCCCGATGCACAGTGGTTGCGGCGATTGACGGCACCCTTGGCCGACGAGCAAATTGCCGTGGTGACGGGTGGTCAGTGGTTCGAACCGCGTTGGTCGCACAAGCCGGGGGCTTGGGTTCGCAGTCTTTGGAACGCTGGTTCGCTTGTGCCGACCTCCATGCAAGGGCACCCCTGGGCGGGGACTCTCGCGATTCGCCGACGAGATTTCGAAGCAGCGGAGTTGGAGTCGGCCTGGCAAAAGGCCGTGGTGGACGACGGGCCGATCGCACGGGCCATGCACCAAATCGGCTCGCGAATCGCGTTTGATCCGAGATTGATTTCGGTGAACCACGAAAACGCAGGGTTCATCTACAGCACGCGATATGTCGGACGGATGTTGACTTGGTCTCGCTGGTACGAAGGGGCCTTTTGGAATACGGCAGCCCACGCCTTCGTATTGGCGACGATCTGGAGCCTTTGCCTGATCTCGCTCAGTCGAAATGTTTACGACGGAGCGTGGCAGTGGGTTGGAATTTTGGCGGCGGCGCTGGCGTTGGGGATTTGGTTTTATGTTCTTGCTTACGACGTCGTACGCAGTGCAGTAGCGAGACTGCATCGCGAGCATTTTGCGGGCAAGGTCGGTTTGTCAGTTGGGCGGCAACTCTGGGCGGCTTTGTTTCTGGTGCCGACCCACGTCGTGTTTATCGCGGGCGTAGTTCGGGCGATCTTCTTTCGTGAAATCGAATGGCGCGGGGTTCGCTATCGAATCAGTTCGCCGACTGATGTCAAAGTGCTGACGCCCGGAAAACCGCCGATGAAAACCGCCGACGGTGACGATTCGGTTTAGATGTCATCACATTGGCCTACAGTTCGAAGCGGAAGGTTTGGCAGAGTATCCGCCACAGGCGTTGCCCCAAAGTCTGTGTGCCTACGCGAACTTTGGCGACTCCGGTTGCTCCCGACAAAATTTTTGTTCCTTCGTGGTCGAAGGGAACGTTGACTTGGTAGGTCGCGTTGAGGGGCTGCTCTTGTCCATCACGGTTTGGGGTCGTTTGCAGATCGCCACCGGCGCGGGTCGAAAGTTGTCGCGGTGCGGAACGCATTTTCGTCGGTGAGATTTGAGCGGTTGAGGCTTCGAAGCAATGTCCCGGGAGTTGACGTGACCAAATTCGGACCCTTTGATTGGGCTGGATGAACTCGATGTCGGCCTGGTCGATGGCCAGGACCGCTTCGAGGCGGCTTTCGTCGGGGATGATTTGTCCGATCAGGGTTTGGGATTCGAGAAAGGCCCCAACATTTTCAGGCGATGTGGGGGTATTCAACCAAGACCGGAGATTCCCCTCGTCATCGGGCTCCTTTTTTCGACGTGGTGCGGCGACAAATTTCCCCGTCGCTGGAGCGCGGATCAAAAGTCGCTCGATGTCGTCTTCCATCATCGAAAGTCGCGACTCGGCGGCCTTTTTTTGCGCGGCTGCCGGCAATAGTTCACTGGCGAATTTTTCGTTTTGGGTTGAGGCGAGGCTCACGTTTTGAAAATGGACACGAGCCACAGCCGCTTCCCCCTGGATGCGGACCAACTCGACGTTTTTGTCGGGGTTGGCCAAGCGGATCAACGTAGAATTCTGGTCGATCCAGTCACCTGACTGCACATAAATCTGTTCGATGTTGCCGGGCGTTTCGACATAAACGGAGGTTGTCCCTTGGGCTTGAAAGTAACACGGGCAATTCACGTCGTGGGGGAGTGGGATTGCCAACACCCCGAACAATACCGCCAGCGCGACACCGCCGGCTATCAGCAAACGAACTCGTTTCACGGCACTCCATCTCCCAGGAACTGAAAAAAACGATTTGATTTGAATCGCAGGCATCAAGACGGCCATCAACAAAATCGCAGTGGCTAACATCTGACCGACGATCTTGAAGCCGTAAGGCTCTAGGACTTTGTACAAGAACCAGAAGATCGACAGGGTGATCACCCAGCGATAGACAAACGAAGCGATACTAAAGGTAATGAACAACCATCGCTGCCGCGTCGGCAGGAACGGATCGACTCGCCCTTCCAATCCCAGCAACCAACCGCTGGCGGCACGTTGTAACAGCGAGGTCGCCTTTTGACGCAAATTGGGAATCTCAACGAAATCGCTCAGAATGTAATAGCCGTCAAATCGCATCAAGGGATTCGCGTTGAACAGAAGTGTTGTGACGGAACAGACAAACATCACATTGAGAGCCAGTTGATTGACCAGTCCTGGATGGCTGTACCACCAGACCCAAGTCGCGAGACTTGCCAAGATGATCTCGAAGTACATCCCGGCTGCGGAAATCGCGATTCTTCGCCATTTGCTGGGGAGCATCCATGCGTCGCTGACGTTGCAATAGAGGCAAGGGGTAAACACCAGCAGCATGAAACCCAACTCGTGGCACTGAGAGCCAAACCGTTTACAGGCTAGGCCGTGCCCCAACTCGTGGATAACTTTCGTGACCCCCAAGACCAACGCCAACAGCAACCAATTCTTGCCCGCAAAAAAATCGCGAAAGGTCGGAAGTTTCTGACTGAAAATTTCGAAGTCGGTCAGGACCAGTCCCAGTGCCGAGAGCATCAACAAGAGACTCAACAACAGCATCGGCAGTGAAAATACCCAGCCGACTTGTCGATTAAGCCAACCGAGAAAGCGATCGGGGTCGATCCCCGGAAAGCGTAACGCAAGGAATCCCATCAGGGCTTGTTGGCGTTTTTTGTGTTCGTTTTTGGCCTTGCGTTCGATGAGGATTTGCCCCTGCTCACTCGCGTCTGAAATCAGCAAACCGTTACGATGAAGTTGGCCGGCAAACTGCTGTAGTTCGCCCAAGCTGAGTCGTTGCGGAGCGAAACGCCGTTCGAACTCGTCGCGGATATCGGCGGCACTTCGGCGACCGTCGAGGAGTTGGAGGATCGCATACTCTTCGGGCTCGAAACGGAAATAGCGGAGGGTGAGCGGGTCTTTGATGACCACCGATTCACGCCCCTGGTAGGTGTGCCAAGCGGTTTGCAAATCCGCGCGGCACTTGAGGCGCAAGGGTCGCGATGGATTGTCGGCAGCCATAACGTGATTCGGTGCAAAACGCGGTTTTGAGGGAAAGGGGCGTTTTAGTAAAAAGTCGCGTCCAAATACAGGCGAATTAACGCTAGCGAAATTCCCCGCAGCGGAAGAAACGGCAGCCCGCATCATGCACTTAGAGCGCCGAAAGTCGAGGCAATATAACCATAACCTCAAGCGGAGGACACGGGGGTCGAACCCGCAACCCTTTCGGGCAACTGATTTCGAATCAGCCTGCTAGCCATTCGCTTATCCTCCATTCGAGCAGGTCGCAAAAAAGGGATGAGGACTCTCTTTTTCAAAGAAAATCGGCCCCAAAATGCCACCGCCCAACTCTGAGACTCAATTATACTGGTTGAGTTCGGTTTTTAGCAAGGGATTCGGTGGGAAGCCTGTTTTACGATGATTTGTGTGAGGCGACTTGGCTCCGATTGGAGTACGGCGTTGGAGTGCAACCTTTAGGCGGATTATTTCAAGCTTAAGCTTGTACTCCAACCTGGCCCCCTAGCGTTGACCAAACACCAAGGAGCCAATGAATGAGGTATCTCGCCATCGACGGTCTTTTTTTGATTTGATACGAAGTCTTTTTGGGGATGGGGATGGAAGAACTCATTTTGGTCTTCTTTGCAATTCTGCTCCTCTTTTTCATGCTGGTCGGTTTCATTCAGACATGCGTTTGGATCGGACGATTGTTTTCGCCGCCTACTGCTTCCAAACGGTCAGGTCAAACGGACACTTCGCCAAACACATCAATGCCCAGCCCCGTGTCGGCGGTTCATCTGCTCGACGCTCTCTTTCTCGAAGGCAAAATTTCCGAGGCGACTTATCAAGAAACCCGAAATGCCATTGAAACTAAATTTGCGGGCTTGTTCGAACTCCCCAAACGAATTGAGTTGACGAAGCAGCCGAGCTTGGAACTCCCCCCAACGCCAACCCTCGCAGAACCAACAATTCCTAACCCGCAAGTTTGGGTTGCGAGCCCCGTCGAGCCCAAACCGAATACTCTCTCGGTTGATCCTACAGGCCTCACGCCCCCGATTCCTCCGACAACAAAAACTGTCGAATCGGCCCCAGTCCCGACGGCCTCAGCCAATCCCAGTATCCCGATTGCCGAAATCGTTCATGCAGAGCATCCTTCCGAGACGACTTCAGCGACTTCAGCAGGCGATGCACCCTGGAACCAACCCGATCCGCCACCCGCTGCACCACAACTTGGTTGGCGTGCCCTCTTACAGCGATTTATGGAAGCCCGCAATATCCGTTGGGGGGAATTGGCCAGCGGGATTTTGATTGTCGGGAGTGCGGTGGGGCTGGTGATCAGTCTCCGCAAGGAACTCGAAAACTCGATCCCCTACTTCCCCGCGCTGTTGTTCATGCTCATCAGTTTGGCCATCCACGGAGCGGGCCGGTATACGCTGAAGCGATGGAAGCTGCAACAAACGAGTCGCGGTTTGTTGTTGATCGGACTGTTGATCGTGCCGCTGAATTTTCTGGCTGGGGTTCTGCTGAGTTCGTCTGGAGTTTCTCAACGTCCCCTGTCAGACCCTATCGTGTGGCTGGCGATTGCAATTGGTCTGGGTGTGTTTGGTTGGATCAGTTGGTCGACGGGTAAATTGTTGCTGCGGCGTGGTGGCTGGCTGTTGAGCCTGCCGGTGATGCTGTCGGGGCTAGCGATTATCGTGACGCATCGGTTTCCGATTCCGCTGGAGCCGCGCGACCAATGGTGGCTCGCTGTGGTGACGTGTTTGGGAAGCTCGGCGGTGATGATCGTGCTGTCGCTGATCGTCGAAGGTAGGCGGCAGGTGACGCTGAAGACTTTGAACCGAGTCGCGATGGTTGGGGGTGTGACGTGGTTTTCGTTGTTGGCGGCGTTGTCGATGTTACTGGTTTCTTCGACGGATCGCGTGTGGTCTTGGGCCGGAATTGTGATGCCGTTGTCCCTGGTGATGATCGCCAGTTTGGATGTCGCGACAGCCGTTTACCGCCGGAGCAAGGGTCGGGGGTTGGCGGGTTACCGAATCGGAGCGGCGGCGATGGTGGGCCTGTTCGCGTTTGCCGGTTTCGCTTTTGCGTTGTGGGCGTTGCCATTCCCGACGGAGTTGATGCGGCTGGCGGTGGTGGCCGGAGTGGGACTGGTGGCTTGGGGCTGGTTGCGGAGAATTTATATCGGGGTTCCGCTGGGGGCGGCCCTATTTGCGATTGCCGGTGCGATGGCCTGGCTGTTGTGGCGAGGGGTGGAGGTCGATGCTGGCCGCATGGGCTGGGATGGGTCTCGACAATTGTTCTTTGGTGCGCGGTCGGCGCTGGTTTGGATCGTCGCGGGAATCGGTCTGGCTGCGGCGACTCCGGCGATAAAAAGGCGGTTCAAAGGCCCACTGGAAAAAATTTCTGAATCCGAAGGAGAACCGTCTGCGACTCCGGCGGCGACGTCAATCAATTTGCTGAACTTGATTTGTGCGTTCGCTTTTGCCGGACTGGGGAGCGTCTTGGGGGTCGTTGCCGCGCGGATGAATCCAGAAGATTTCTTCGATGCAACGGTGGGGACGAGCCTGCTGAGTTTCTTTGCGCTCGCGCTGATGGCCGTGGCATTGTGGCCAAAGTTTTCGGTTGCGAAGTTTCCTGCCCTAGGACTGGTGGGATTGTTGTTTGTGATGTTGGCCGGTTTTGAGAGCTTGTTTGGAAATCTCTTTTTGATCCGCTGGCTCGGTGAATTCGAGATGGGCTGGGAGCATCGTGCTGTTTGTTGGAGTTTGGTCGTTGCCCTGACGAGCGGAGTGGCGGCGATCATCGCGCGTCGGATTTTGCCGAAGACAACAAATGCCGCCGATTGGATGATGTGGCGAGTCGATTTGTTTTCGGTTGTCGCGGTGGTGATCGGGCTGCTGGGTTTGGTGGGGACCTGGGGTCTATTGGCTGTGCCGTATTCGCATGCGCAATTGGGATTGGGGGCGGGATTGCTGGTCGCTGTGGCAGCGGGTGCCTGGGGCGGTCGAGAGCAATTGGGGGGTGCTCTCGAGGTGGCGACTGCATTCGGGCTGTGCGGCGTGGTTGGAAGTTGGTTTCAAGCCCACGCTGAATTACCGAATCGCTTGGAAACCCCGTGGCATTGGTTGGCGCAAGCTCATGCGGTGGCTGTCTGGGGAATGGTTTGGCAGTTAGTTGCTGGATTGACGAGGGGCGGGCGTTGGGATTGGTTGACGAACTGGCGAGTGGACGGGCGAAGCGTTTCGTTTTTTGGTTCGGTTGTGGTGCTGTTGCTGTTGGCAATTTGGACGGTGTTCGGGTTGGCAAATCCGGTCTTTCGAGAAGTGGCGGTTGACTGGTCTCGTGCCGGTGCTTCGGATTGGGATGTTATCGGGCTGATGTTGCCGCTGAGTACGGCCCTACTCGTCGGTTTGGTTGCGGCGTTTATCTCGATGTGGTGGGAACGAGTGCCGCATCAACAACCGATGCGAGTGGCGGATTCGGGGGTAGGAAATGAAGATATTGTTGCGGGTGCGGAAGTCGGAGTAGCGGCGGAAGTTGAAGTCCAGTCAGAAAATTGGGTGTTGCCCTCCAACTGGGGCGCGAGTTGCGTGTTGGCTTCGCTGGTGCTGGGCCTTGCGTCTTTAGTCGCTATTCAGGGGGGGCATTGGGACTTCGACAAAGGGACGGCGACGGCGCTGCGGTGGCTGATGGCGCTTGGTGGTTTCGGTGTGGCGGTGTTGATTTGGTTGGTGCCGCGCGATGAGCGAGACGGTGGGGGACAGGTCCTGCAATTGGGCTGGATCGCTGCGGGATTGCGGTCGAACATCGTGGCGTTGGTGTTAACTTTGTTCGCCGGGGCGAGCTTGGTGTTGGGTTTCTTCCATATCAGCACCCTCCTGTTGGTGGGACCGCAGATGATTGGCGGGCCGACGGGTGAGTCGCTGTTGGGGAAGGTTCCCAAGGTTGCTTCTTTTGGCGTTCCTGTCGGGATCATTTTGGCGACGTTTCTGTTTTTGGCGAATTCAGAACGAAAAAATCTGTTGGCCGTCTGGGGCTCATACGCCCTGCGAGCGATGGTGGTCGCTCAGTTGGTGCTGTTGTTCTTGTCACCGCATCCGGCGCTGGCGACTGAGTGGTTCGTGCGCATCGTTCAATACGTTTCGTTGGGGATGACGGTGTATGGATTGGTATGGTTTGCGACGCGGGAGCGGGTGGGGACTGTTTTTGAGCGGACGAGTTGGAGCGGGTCTCTGCAGGTCCATACGTTTGTGAACGCCGGGTTGTTGCTCGGCCTGATCGGTTTGATTGTCGCGAGGTTTTTCCTGATGCCGCTGGCAGGTGGTGGCTGGGTGAACGAAGCTGCCGGGCCGGTGGGGATTTTGGCAACGTTGGCCTTTGCGTGTTTGTGGTGGTTGGTGTTATGGCAAGGGCGGGGTACGTCGGCGAGTTGGCCGTTGACGTTGTTGGGACTGGCGGCGGTGGCGATGGTGGCAGCAACACTGGACCGAAGTCAACGTTTCGGAGCGATTGTCCCCTATCAATGGCTGACTTGGGGTTTTGTTGGATTGGCGATTGCGAATGTCGGCGGCTGGTGGCGAGTCGGGCGAATGTCGGCGGAGGGCGCTGGCTCGCTAAAGTTCGGGCGCGATGTTGCTCCGCTGTTGATGGTACTGGCGGGCGGCATTTTGTATGCAGTGCGCGGTTACGGGGCGTTTCCGAGTTGGTTCTGGGCATTTTTCGCGGCGCTGGTTGTTCTGATGTTGCTGGTGTTGGTGGTTGCCTGTGTGTTGCAGCGCGGCGATGTGCCGTTTTATGTGGCGGGTTTAACGACGGTCATGGCTGGGATGCTGTGGGATCACGATCCGTGGGGGACGTTGGAATGGCGGATCGTCCCGCTCATTCAACTGGTGGTTGTCGGGTGGGTCTTTGTCGCGTTGGTGCTGGCGGGTTTTAGTGTGGCGACGCAAAGGCTGTATCGGCGGTCTGTGCGGCGGGCGTTTTTGATTTACTCAAGCTATGTGCCGGTTGCCGCTGTGATTTGGTTTGGTTTGTTGTTGCTCGGCAGTTGGTTCTTGAGCCAAGTTGCACAATGGTTGATGCCAGAAACGCTGGAGCTGTTCCGCTTGCAAACGGTTTTGTTGATGGGGCTCGTTTCGGCGGCGATAGTTGTCGGGCTGTGGAACGAGAGGGGGCAAGGTCGCGTGGTGGGGCCGTGGCTGCTGACGATGGTACTGGCGACTTGGTTTCTCTCGTGGTTGGGCTGGCGGGGATTTTTGCCGGAGTTTCGCGTCGAGGCGACAACGCTGCTGGTGATTTCTGGATTGGTATGTGGTTGGTCGTATTGGCTGATGCGACGACGAATGGCACGGCAGGTTTTCCGAGCGTTAAAGGTCCGGCGATTCGCGGCTTGGCATGAACGAGCGCGGCGTTGGTTTGTTGTTTCTGGGTTGGTTTGGTGTGCGCTGACGATTTTGGTCGCGTTGGTGTTTGTGTTTCTGCCGCGAGTTGGTCTGTATGAAGAGAGGTACTTGGCGGCATTCTCTGTGCCGCTGGTGGGGTTTGCGTTCGTGTTCTTGGCGAATGGAGTGCGTCATCGTCTGATGCAACTGGTTGCGTTGGGGGTGTTGGCCGTTGGAGCGATTTTCCTGAGTTGGATTCCGGGAGCGATTGACGGTTATCTGTTGCGTGACGAGCAGCGTCTGCAACGAGGCTTGATGGTGCTCGGTGGCGCAGTGGTTTTGTATGGGGTCTTGGGGCCGCGATGGCTGAGAGCACACGACTCTTGGTTGAAGTCGATCCAGCGGGCGGCAATGGCTTGTATGGTCGTGGCGATTGCTTTCCTGATGATGCTGGTTGCCGTCGAGTGGTTGGCTCGTGCGAGCGAATTGCCCATCGGTCTGTCGACATTGGAAGCGGTCATCGTGTTGGTGATCAGTTCGGGGATCGCGGCGGCATTGGTATGGATCGCTGTACTGCCGGAACGTGATCCGTTGAGTTTGAGTTTGGAGGGGAGGAAGGGTTATGTTTATGCGGCCCAGTTGGTGTTGGCCTTGGTGGTGTTCCATGTGATTGCCACGATGCCGTGGTTGCTGCGGTTGGGGCTGCGCGACTATTGGCCCTATATCGCGATGGTGGTGGCGTTCGGAGGGGTATCGTTGGGGCATTTGCTGCAACAACGAAGGCTCGAAGTGTTGGCCGAACCGTTACGCAACACGATGGTACTGCTTCCTATTGCGGTGGGGATGGCGATTTTTGGAGTCGAGTCCCGAGCGGATGCGTCGATTGCGTTTTTGTTGGCGGGGTTGGTGTATGGCTGGCAGGCGATACTGAGGCCTTCGATCTGGAGTGCTCTGTTGGCTTTGTTGTTCGGAAACCTGTCGCTGTGGTTGTTCTTCGGCAAGTATCCCGATTGGTCGTTTGTTAACCACCCGCAATTGTGGTTGATTCCGCCGGCGTTGAGTGTGATGATTGCGACGTGGTGGCATCGTGAGCGATTTACGTCAGCACAAGTCCGCTGGGCGCAGTCCCTGTCGATTGCCGTGATTTATTTGGCATCGACCAGCGAGGTTTTCATCTACGGGCTGGGTGAACAATTGTGGCCACCGATGATTTTGGCATTGTTGGCGGTTGGCGGGATGGTCTTGGGGATGGGGTCCAAGTCGCGAGAGTTTATTGGATTGAGCATGGTGTTTTTGCTGTTGGCGGTGATTGCAATGGTGGCGAACGCTCAGCGGCGGCTTGATCACGTGTGGCCGTGGTGGGCGTTTGGCATCACGCTGGGGATCGCCATTTTGGCCGGTTTTGCCCTCCTGGAGAAAAAACGGAACCAACAACGTCGTCTTTCACAATCGATGGACAGCGGCGAGCAGGAATAAAAAACGTTGGTTGAGCTTTTTTCCCGAAGTCGAAGCGAACTTTTTCAAGTCGCCGACTTGCATGAAAGGCGCGGCGATTTGGTTTAGAATGAAGTGACACGTGTGAGACGCTGGCTGCTCAAGTGGCAATACTTTTTTGCAAATTCTTGACAGCGGTTGGTTGTGTTTGGTCAAAAGGAGTTAAGGAGTCTGTGTATGGCGCGAAATGATCGGTTTTCTCGGCGGCGATTTCTTGGTTCGTTGGCGGGTGCTGCTGGGGCGGGACTGGCGGCACCTTATTTTGTGCGGGCGGAAACATTGGGGCTCGGCGGGGGAGTGGCACCGAGCGAGCGGATCGTCATGGCTTCGATTGGTTCGGGGGGCAAAGGGAGGCACAATACCGGTGAATTTTTGAAAATTCCTGGCGTCCAGTTCGTCGCCGTCTGTGACGTTGACCGACGCCATTCTGCCGAAGATAAAAAACAAGTTGACACGCACTATGGCAACGAAGACTGTCGGGTCTACGAAGATTTTCGTGATCTGCTCGGCCAAGAAAAACTGGATGCCCTGCACGTTTCAACTCCCGACCATTGGCACGCTTTGGCAACCGTCGCCGCTATCCGCAGCGGCTGCGATGTCTATTGTGAAAAACCCTTGGCGAATTCCGTTGGAGAATCAATTGCCATTCGCGATGCGGCCCGTGAGCATTCGCGAATTGTACAAACCGGGAGCCAGGAACGAGCCAACGACCGAGTGCGATTCGCTGCCGAACTCGCTCGCAGTGGACGACTGGGGAAGATCGAACTGATCGAAGTCAACATGCCTTGTGGCGACGAATGGCATCACAAAGAAGTCCTGGGTTTTCAAGGGGTTCCCGAGCCAACGCCGATTCCCGAATCGTTGAATTGGGACTTGTGGCTGGGCCCTGCCGCAGCAACCGATTACCATGATCGACGTTCCCATTTTTGGTGGCGATTTATCTTGGCCTACGGCGGCGGCGAAATGTCGGATCGCGGCGCTCACATCTTGGACATCGCCCAATTGGTGCTCGACATGGACGAATCGGGACCGGTGGAGTTTAAAGCGATGGGGCGTCGGAACCCTGAGAACCTCTACAACGCCTTCATGGATTACGAGTTCGAGTGTACTTATGCCAATGGCGTGAAAATTGTCGGAGCGAATCGTGAGCCCCGGGGTTTGAAAATCGTGGGGAGCGAAGGCTCTTTGTTCGTCCATATTCACGGCGGCGAATTGAATGCCGAGCCGGCTTCTCTGTTGGAACAGCGCGACCTCGGGATTGACCTGGGCCGCAGTCCCGGACACCATCTCGATTTCATAAACGCCGTCAAGTCGCGACAGCAACCGCTCGCCCATGCCGAGATTGGTTGCCGGACGGCGACGCTGTGTCATTTGCTGAATGTCGCAATGCTGGTGGAAGCTCCCGTACGTTGGGACCCCCAGCAAGAACGGGTGATCGACAATCCGGAGGCAGCGAGTCTTTTGATGCCGAAGATGCGGGAGCCTTGGACTCTTTAAGGGCGACAAGAAATTGTCGTTATGCGTTTAATGTGCCGCTGAAAACATTTCAATAAACTGGAGTATCCAAGAGTCGATTTCCTGCTTGAAGGCTTCGATGTTCACGTCGGCGATTTCTGCGAAATGGTTCCAACTGAGGACTTCGCGATTTTTGATCGTCCCCCGTCCCACGACGACCAACAAGTTAAATTCACCAGCCGGCGGGACCGAGATTTCCAGGCGACTGTAGGCCGGTCCACCCCTTTGTAAATCGTCACGAGAAATCGCTCCACCCCAGCCGCGCGAGCCGTAGACGGTCTCGAACGAGAATCCAGGGACCAAATGCGGGACTCGTTTGAGATTGTTTTCAATGTACTCGCTCAGCGTCAACCGGTACTCGGAGTGTCGGCGACGCAGTTCGTCTTGTGAAAGTGCGGCTGCCTTTTGTTCGGCGCGGACTTGTTGGCTTTTTTTGGCGCCCCGTTCGAGGGCTTGTTTAATTTCGTCTTCAAAACTCATCGTTGCCCTCGTTGGAAAATTCGGCAATTTCGCCGAAAAACAGTTGTATTTGCTCGAATGACGTTCCCGCAATCTTGAACTCAAATTGTTGCGGGCGGCCACTGCGACAAACTTGTTCGATAAGGCGGCGGTGCGGGAGCCCGATGCATAACCGCATTTGGTTTGGCATTGTCAAATTTAGCGAAGATTCGTAAGCTGGCAACATTGAGGAAGCTCCCGCAAGAGCATATTCTCGATTATTTTCGTCCGACCACAAGGAGCATAGATGCCCCTGGGGTTGGTCTCGCTTTTTGACGCACCGCCCAGCTTGACCCGGCCTGCGGTACGTTGAACTTGAAATCACAATAGGAGTTTATCGAGTGATTGTCGCAGCATCGACCGCGTGTTTTTTTGATTTGTCCTTCGAAGAAGCTGTGGAGCGAATCGCAGACTTGGAGTACGCAAGTTTGGAAATCGCGATCCACGAAAACGAAAACCATCTCAAACCGTCCGATGTGGTCGAACGCTTTGACCACGCCGTGCTGACCTGCAATTCTGTGCGGCGACTCAATGTGACCGGGTACAGCCTGCGATTCAACACGACGGGAGAGGAGTTCTTCGAGCAGTTCACGAAATGTTGCCAGCTAGCCAAGGCTACCAAAGTTGTCTGCCTAACGGTGGACAGCGGCGAGCACGGTACGCCATTTAACGAAGAGGTCGAGCGATTCAAGCGGCTGACCAGCATCGCCCAACAGCATGGCGTCTGTGTGGGCATGCGGAGTCAACATGGGCACCTTTCCGGCGACGTCGATCAAGTCTCCGTGATTTGCTCGCACGTTAAAGGGGTCGGCCTGTCTCTCGATCCGTCGCAATACATTTTCGGAACCGACCGACCTGGAAACTACGATAAACTTTTGCCCTACGTGCAAAACGTTTACCTTCGCGACTCGACGGCCAAAGAAATTCAAGTTCGCGTTGGTCAAGGCGTCGTGGATTTCGGAAAATTGGTAACTCAGCTACAACAACTCAAGTATCAACGAGCCCTGGTGGTTGAGATTTCGCCTCTCCCCGACGTCGACCACTACGGCGAAATGAGAAAAATGCGATTGCTTCTCGAAAGCTTGATTATCTGAGGCTGACGCAACGCTCGTTAGGCCGATTTCGTTTGGGCGAGTCCAAGGAAGATTCGATTACTTGGTTTCGTCTTTCGTCGGTGAGTCCAAACGGACAAGTTGCACCGGGGAAGGAGCCCTCGGGTTCATCACGCGCAGCGCCACGCGGCCGTTGATCACATCGTCAAACAGATCGGCCAAAAACTCGCGCCGCCAGCCTTGCATTAAAAGGGGCTCTTCGTCCCCCTCCAGCAAACCCATTTTCCATGCCGCAAGATTGCGGATGTCTTGTGTCGTCGCCACCAGCCCCGGAGAAATCTGTCGCTCGTTGCAAACCAAATTGAGGCTCGTCGTCAGGAATTGCCCCAAGATGCCAATGTTCGGGTTGGGTGACGAAGCAATTTTCTGCGGAAGTCCGGAATCGGGGAGAGACATCGCTCGGGCCACGACCTCACCGATCTCTGGGATCAGCCGCCCACTGACTCTTTGCGAAAGTCCTCGGATAGCGGTGAGTCGAGCCGGTTGATGTTCGCCGCGTTTGGCAAGTTCGATAATCAAATCGTCAGGCAGCACGCGACGCGGCGTCCGCTCGCGACTTTCGGCCACTTGTTCCCGCCACAAATAAAGTTCGCGTACGACGGCCAATTCACGGCGGCTGAGTTTGGAAATTCCCGGCAAGCGTTGCCACTGGGGCTCAGTCGCGACCTCTTCCAAACGCCGCTGCCATTCGTCGATTTCTTCGAGATACCAATCCTTGCGGCCCAGTTTGGTCACTCGCTCGCCGAGTGCTTGATACATGGGAAACAAATGCTGGACATCTTGCAAGGCGTAATGAATTTGCTTCTTCGACAGAGGTCGTTGTCGCCAGTCCGTGCGAGTCTCCCCTTTTGCGATTCGCTCGCCTAGAATCTGATTGACCAACGAACTGTAGGCTGCCGGGTACTCGTAACCCGCAAAAGCCGCGAGAATTTGGAGGTCGACCAATTGGCGAGGGCGAGCCTTTGCCTCGCGAAAACAAAACAAAAATTCCTCGCGGGCCGCATGAGTGATGCACACTGGGACTTGGCGGCAAATCAAATCCCAAAACGGTCCCATCTCCGTCACTGCAATCGCATCGATAATCGCGAGCCCCTGGGGCGTTGCGACTTGTAGCAGGCACAATTGAGGGCGGAAGCGATTTTCCGAAACAAACTCCGTGTCGAATGCCACATACTCGCAGCCCGCAACCGCACGACAAAACTTGGCCAACTGGTGGTTGTCAACAATGTGTTCGAAATTCAAAATAAATCCATCCTGATTTCCACGTCGGTTGTCGCCGAGCAGTTTCGCGGCGAATCCCCAAATTTTAAACCAATGGATTCGATTTGTCCCAGTCCCCTACCCAACAAACCGATCAGACAGCGTCTCCTTGTGCGACCAGCGAATTCCCGGAGCGACCCGGTTTACTGGTGAGCTTTCGTTCTGTTGATGAATGGACACCGGACTTGGCAAATCACGTTGATATTGTTGATCTGAAGGAACCGGGGCTCGGGCCCTTGGCTCCAGTATCTGCGGAAACGGCACGTCAATTCCGCCACGTCGTTGGTCTCGACTGCTTGTTAAGTGTGGCCCTCGGAGAATTGACGGACTATTCAGCGGGCCGTTTTGAAGAACATTTTCAAGTCGCCAATTTTGCGAAACTTGGGTTTGCCGGTTTGGCCGGAGTCAACGATTGGCGGCAGCGATGGCGTGCGGCAATTGAGAGCTTTCCGCCGCATGTTCATCCGGTCGCAGCCGCCTACGCCGATCATGGTGCCGCCCAATCGCCATCCCCTGAAGAAATCCTGGAACTCGCGGTTGAAACAGGAGCGCGTTATTTCTTGATCGACACGTTCTCGAAGAAGAGCGGCTCGATATTTTCGCTCATCGAATGGAGTCGTTTGGTCCATTTAGGGCGGCGAGCCCAACAGTTCGGGATTTGTTTCGTCTTAGCCGGATCGCTCCGAATTGAAAACCTCGATCAGGTCTTAGGGCTGCAACCCGACTTGGTTGGCATACGCGGAGCCGTCACCCACGGGGCGCGAGACTCGGCGATTGATCCTGAAAAAGTCATCGCGTTTCATTCTAGTTTACAAACCGATTCACACACGAGATGAACTTGTGGGGGTCTCATTCGGTTTTACTTCATGGCTCTTTGCGGTATTTTTGGTTAAAATAAAAGCGGGGAGTTCGTTTTCGAGCGAATTTCATTTGCTGGTTAGTTGGAGCAAAATTTGGCATGAAATTTTCAATTCGATTTTTGTTCGTGCTAACCGGCGTGTTGGGGGCGTGGTTCGCTTTGTGGGGGTTCTTGATGTATGCCTCAAGTGAGCGAGAGTCGGCACAGCTAAACCTCTTTATCCCGATTACCACCGCCGCCCCGATGTTTACGCTGACCGGTGCTGCCATTTTCGCTTGGCTCACCCGCTGGTTCCTGCAACCTTCCCGCCCCCCTCCATCACAAGACCCTTGACTGGCGAATACCCATTTTCGAAATTTGCCTGAAATCAAATACGTTCGCACGATATTCCGCGGTGGGTTGTTTTTGCTGTGATATTAAATTCGCAGCTCGTTTGACTGAAGAGCGGGTGATTCTTATTGCTTGACATCGTAGCATACGATGTATTCTTGATCGCGAAGGTAGAGCTTTCCGTTTGCGACGACGGGGTGGACCCAAATTTTACCGCGTGGACTGCGGCGTTCGGTTTGTGGCGTGAGCACGAATTGCCCCGTGATTTCATAACCGGATGAATCGGCCTTGATCAGCAAAACGAGACCGTCTTGTTCCTGGACATAATAAAATCGTCCGTCGGCATAGGTAACGCACCCTTTTTTGATTTGCTTCCGCTCGGCCCAACGAAATTTCCCCGTTTCTGGGTTCTGGCAACCAAAGCCGTCGTGCTCGCCGTGGCCATACAAAAATCCATCTATAAAAACGACGCCGCCATGGTGATTACTCATCGATCGCGACATCCAAAGTTCCTCGGCAGAATTGTCCTTGACCTCCACCATCATCGAACCCGATCCGTAGCCGGCAGTGACGTAGATATTTCCATTGACCTCGACCGGAGTTGGAATCACCGCCGTTTTGCCTGGAAAATCTACCTGCCAGCGAGCGTTTCCGCTGTCTGGATCGATCCCGACTACTTGAGAGTACAGCAGTTGCACATAAGTGGCCTGCCCGTTTTTTTCTTGCACAATGATTGATGAATACTGCGAGCGATCCAACACGCCGACAGTTTGCCAAAGCTTTTCGCCCGTTAATTTGTCGAGGGCCACGATGGCTCCCAGTTCGCCACCGGGGGTACAGACGACTTGATTTCCGTGAACGAGTGGAGATTCAGCGTAGCCCCATTGCGGAATGCTCCCTTGAAAATCATCCATCGTCACGGACCAAAGTTTGGATTGATCGCCGATTCGAAAGCAAGACAACTGGCCAAGCGCCGACATGAAATAGACTCGATCTCCGTCGACCGTGGGAGTGCTCCGCGGCCCGTCTCCCCAGTCGTTTGCAAAACGATTGCCGATTTCAACTCGCCAAAGCTCTTCTCCGTTGTTGGCGTCCAGGCAGATGCCAAATTCTTTCTCACCGTAAAGGCCCATCGTGATAAGGCGGTTGTTGGCAATCGCAAAACCTGCATATCCCAAACCTGCATCCTCGTTGATCCAGATCCGAGGCGGGCCACCTTCGGGCCACTCTTGCAATAAGCCCGTTTCCGTTGAGACGCCGCAGCGGTCTTTGCCGCGCCATTGGGGCCAGTCGTGGGGGTTCAACTCTGTTTTCGAATCCAATTCGCGGAAGGCCCCACTGACGCCCGTTAGGACCTCGGGCCTCCCCCCGCATCCCATGAGGGTGAGAATGCACAAAATGCCAAGCACTCTCGTTGTGTTTGCTACATGATTTAGAAATCGATTACTTTTGGACCAAGCTAAATGCTTGTGCATAATTCGTGTTGAACCGACAAAGAGGAGAAGCGGTGCGGTTGAAGTTTTTGCAGATTTCACGTTGTTGTCCCATTCTCAAGCGCGGACCAGTTTTGCCACCAATCCCGGAGATGTGGCGACCCGAACTTTATTTTATCGAGTCGTCGTCGAAAAGTCTGCGGACTCATCCACGGCCAGCGTTTCCAAGCGAACGAATGCCAAGGTTGCTTGTTCGTGGGCATCGATGGCCGATTGCAGGACGGTGAGGTAGGATCGTTGGGCGGTGAGGAGTTCGAGGTAGTCGATTTCGCCTTGGTGGTGGGCTTGGCGAGCAAGTTCGAGCCGCTCCTCAGCGAGTTTCAATAGCTCATCATTGATCGAGCGAATCATTTCTTGGGCCGCTTCGAAGTCTCCCTGAGCTTGAATCCAGCGAGCATGCAAGTCTCGACAACGACTTGACAGAAGTGCTTCTCGTTCGGCGAGTTCTGCTCGGGCAGCCTTGATCAGCCCTGTCTTTCGATCACGGATCGGTATGGCAGCGCCGACTTGAATCCCAACAATCACGTCATTAGTGGCCGCATCGTGCTGGACGGAGGCGAAGCTGTTGACGTTAGAAGTGATTTGGGATTGTGCCAATCGCAAGTCACAGCGAGCGGCTTCGATCAGCGCAGCCGCTTCGGCAATTTCTGGGCTCGCTAACCACGTCTCGGCGGAATTGGCTTGTGTGATCCAGGTCTTTGAAAGAGTGCTGGTAGGCCACGAATCACTGGGAAGTTGATCAATCCAATCGGTTGAGACGCCGAGGGTTGCAGCCAGAGCTTCCGTTTTAACGCGCTGGTCAACGGCCGCTTGCCGCTGCCGGACACTCAGTTGATTCAGCTCAAGCCGTGCTTGCAACAGATCCCCTTTTCCTCGTTCACCAGCGTTAAACAAGGCTTCATTGTTCTGAACAGCTTCGGACAACAGAGATTCAATTTGACGCAACAATTCGACTCGTTTTCTGGCGGCGACCAACGACCAATATTGGTTTTGGACGCGTCGATTCAAACTGAGTCGCGCCCATTCCAATCGTTCGCCAGCCGCGATGATGCGATGTTGTCCCGCAGCACCGGCAATTTCTAACTTGCCCGCTGTCACCCATTCTTGCGACAGGTAGATCCCTTGCTGTCCCGCTCGGCCCTCATTGCCGATCTCACTGCCAGAGTAACCAAATTCAGGGTTGGGCCTTCTCGTCGCCTGAAACCGATTTCCCTCAGCTTGCTCAATTCCTGCGGAAGACCGCATGATCTCTGGATGTTGAGAGTAGGCAATTTCGAGCAACCCCTCGACAGTCGGCGAATAAGGGAGGGCTCGGTCGTGATTTTCAATTGGCAACGAGTTTTCTTGCAATGGCTCTTGGGAAGAGAGAACGGCAAATGCCCAACTGGACGGCAAACTAGCCAAACCCCACAGCATCAAAGCTGGCACCAACCACCCACATCGTCGTACGCACTTAAAGGTCGTGGCTCTTTGTTTGATTCGAGTTTTCGAATTGCTCAAGATT
Organism: Pirellulaceae bacterium; assembly: GCA_019636375.1. Lineage (GTDB taxonomy): Bacteria > Planctomycetota > Planctomycetia > Pirellulales > Pirellulaceae > BJ22. Next base: position 676,535 of record JAHBXS010000003.1, read on the forward strand.
TTTGGCGTCACCTCAACCTCTTGTCAAAAAGAAAACGAAAACTTCTGAGTGCGTTCCACCTCGGGCATGAGCAACAGGGAGTCTCTGGAACACGAGACCGCCTTACCCTGTAATTCGGTGGTTCGAGTTGTACCTATTAAAACGATTCCAATGATTTTCTCGGGGAGCGATGATATCGTTCTGGATGTAAGGCTCTTGACGGTCAGTGAAAGTAGGTAAGTCTTACGGGTGAAATCAGGGCATGAGGGACACAAGTTTGTTTTTACTTCGAAGCATGGGTGGCGTCAGGAATCCACGTCTAATAACTTCGCTGCTATGAAGCCCTGTTAGACGGCACAAGCGTTTAATCCCGACACACCGTTCGAAATAGCAGTCGAGTTTCATCGCGAATGATTGCTACCTTATTTAGCCGAAAGAACAGTTGATCTGAGTGGACCACCGCTAGCAGAATCACTCGCGGCGACTTTTCTGAGTTCTTTTCTCGCTGATTTCACCGTTCTTTTCTGGAATAAGTTTTGCGACTGTTCAGACCGCATTCGCATTCGAGTACTGCAATCACGACACCCCACTCGATCCTATTCGTGTGCTGGGGCAATCTGTGTCGGTCTCCTGCTTGTTCCGCCGTTTTTCAAAAACTGCTCGGCATTTTCGAGATTCACCAACCGTTGTCGGTTGATTCGGCGGGCATTTTGGGTGACTGGGCTGGGAGTAAACCCGCAGCGAGAATGAGAACCGCTGGGGCTCGAAAGGGCTATCGCATCGAAGGCCGGGCTCGGCGAATCAACCGCAAAGAACTCAACCGAGCGGGTACCGTCATCGCTGTTGACCGTTCGACGTTGCGAGAACTACGGCATATCCATTCTCGACCGGTGTGCGATTTGTTTTTGTTTAGCGATTTTTTGCCGGGCGAGTACCCCAGAGATTTGCCCGATCCTTTCGGCGAATCACTAGAATTTCACTTGGATGTCTTGGGTATCATCGAGCGGGGTTGCAGTCGCCTTCTCAACGACCTGATTATCCCCAGATTTTTAAAGCCGCAATGGATGACCGCCGGATCGGCCTATCAATCGCTTCTCACTCCAGACAACCGCCAATTTATTACCGCCCGACAAAGTGGATAGAGTTTCGTTTGATCGCTCGCGATCACATGCTGAAGATAGCGAATCAAAAAGTTCGTTTGGCCTACCTTACCCCGTCGCCACCTTTGCTTCCATCATCCTCCAACTCCTCTGGAGGGTAGTTTGGGATAGGTTCGTTCGCCAAAAGTTTGGAGACGATATTCGGAAGCGAGAGCTGACTCGCGATTCGGGCAATGCCGAATTCCTCGTCTGTCATTTTTAATTTTTGGTCTGGACCAATCAGCCACAACGATGGGAAATGGGCGAGACCATAGTCCCTAGCGACTTTACCGTCCCAAGCACCACACACTACGACCTGCCCAGGAAACTCTCCTTTTTCTGCAGCAGCTTTAACTCGAGCCGCGTCAGCGTCCAAACAGGCTGAAATGAAATTAATCGGCGCTTGCGGATTTAGTTTCTGAATTTCGTCCCAAAGAGCCTTTTGAAATTGGTCTGCATGATCACTGTCAACCAACCAGAACACGACCAAGACATTCTGGCCAGCGAGCGATTTGAGTTCAAATGGGTTGCCGTCTAGCGTTTGCCCAGAAATTGCAGGCGCAGTTTGCCCACTTTTCCATAATGGCGAGACCATCACTTCGATTTTTCCCATCACCACTTCGTCTGCCTCTTCGGCAATCGTGATCGCACCGAAAACCTCGAACGCAAAATCAATCTCATTGATCGTTTTATTCAGCAGGCCATGCAACTGGTATCGACCTGCCGGAATGTCGTAAACTTTAAAGTCCCCATTCGGTTCAATCCGCACATCATAATTTTTGGCGTTGTCGAGAAGCTGTTGTCGTTCAGTAAAGAAAGTTTTGCCTCGTTCCGATTGTTGAAATTCTTCCCACCATTTATTTTGGTCCTCGCTCGCCATCTCCTGCCAGTTTTCCGGAAGAGGTAACGGTGGCAAGTAGACGTCTTCCAGCAATTTGACCGGCAAGTTCGAGACTTGAATCGCTCCTGCATGTTCCTTTGGCAATACAAAAGTCCCCAGAATCGTAACCCCATCTTGCGAGCGTCCCTTCGCAGAATCAGTTTGAGCATCTTGCGCGGTACCCAACCCGCACACGAAGCCGCAGAACACAAAGATTGTTAGCCTACGAATATTGACCACTTCTTTTTTCGCCTCTCGATAAATTCGATTTCATTGTTGTTGTTCCAATAAGTCCGGTATCCACTCGCCGCAAAAAAAAATTCGCGACAAATGTCGGTCCAATTGGTGTATTGGATAGTATGCAAGACACTGGCCTTCTCGTCAAACCGCACGAAATTACCCCTCAATTCACGCCGTTTCAGCCAAGGGTAGGGCGTGACTGGCAATTGACCCCTAGGCGGTGTAGGTCTTAAACTACAGCTTTAACCGAACCTTTAACGGACAGGATTCTTCAGTGGCTGGGACTTGCATCATCGGCCTCCAATGGGGGGACGAAGCGAAAGGCAAACTTGTTGATTTGCTCACAAAAAACATGGATGTGGTGGTGCGTTACCAAGGGGGTGCCAACGCCGGACATACCGTCGTCGTCGGAGATGCCGTCTACAAACTGCATCATCTACCCAGCGGAATCATCAACGACCGCGTCTTGAATATCGTTGCCGCTGGGGTCGTGGTTCACCCGGAAACGATCCTGCGCGAAATCAATTCTCTCGTCGATCGCGGGATCGATGTTCAAGGTCGGTTGCTGTTAAGTGATCGAGCCCATGTGGTCATGCCCTGGCACTTGATCGAGGATCAACTTTGGAACGTCGCCGTTTCCGGAGAAAACAACATCGGCACGACCCTGCGCGGGATTGGGCCCTGCTATCGAGACAAGGTCGGTCGAAGTTACGCCGTACGGGTGGGCGATTTGCTGCGAGCTGATTTTGCGGATCGGGTTCGCGAGATCGTTGCCGCTCGACTTCCTGTTCTGCGAGCGATGGCGGGAGAGCAGGCCGTCGACCTGAATGCCGAGGCGATCATCGCAGAATTCACGGGCTATCGCGAACAATTAAGACCGTTCATCGTGGATTCAACGCAAATCCTGTTGGATTTGGTCGAGCAAGACAAACGGATTTTGTACGAGGGAGCCCAGGGCTCGCTCCTGGACATCGACCACGGCACCTTCCCGTTCGTCACCAGCAGCAACAGTTCCGGCGTCGGGATTTCCGCCGGAGCGGGTGTTGCCGCCAAGTGGCTCAATAAAGTGATCGGGGTCTGCAAGTGCTACAGCACTCGCGTCGGAGGTGGGCCGTTCCCGACGGAGTTGCTGGACGAAACGGGTGAACGAATCCGTACCAAGGGGCGCGAATATGGAACGACAACGGGGCGCCCTCGTCGCTGCGGTTGGTTCGACGCCGTGGCGGTTCGCTACACGCGGCGTTTGGGGGGGATCGATCGGTTGGCGTTAATGATGCTCGACGTTTTAAGTGGCCACGACGAACTGAAAATATGTGTGGCTTATGAACTCGACGGGCGCCGCATCGAACATTTTCCTGGGAGCGCTGATGAATTGCGGCGAGCGATTCCCATTTATGAAACACTGCCAGGTTGGCAAGAGGAAATCACGGAGGCCCGCGACTTGGCGGACCTTCCCGAGGCGGCGATCAACTACATTCGCCGCATTGAAACGTTGGTGGGGTGCGAGGCCGAATTTGTTTCGGTTGGTCCCGACCGCGCTCAGACGATCATTTGCGATTCGAGCCGTGCTCCAATCAATGCCTTTTGAGAAAGTTCTCAGTGAATAGTTCCGATTCTAAGAATTCACCGCGCTCAGAAAATGGCCAGCGGATTTTGCAAAAAATCCCCCGGCACGTGGCGATCATCATGGACGGCAACGGACGCTGGGCGGAGGCCCAAGGACTGATGCGTTTCGAAGGGCATCGGCGTGGAGTCGAAACCGTTCGCACGATCACCGAGGAGTGCAATCGACTGGGCATCGAGCAATTGACGCTGTTTTGCCTCTCCAGTGAAAACTGGAAACGACCGCAGGAAGAACTCGATTTTTTGATGACTCTCCTCAGCGAATACTTGCTGTCCGAGCGACCGACTTTGGTCAAAAACGGTTTGCGGTTTTCGGTGATCGGAGACCGGCAGCGTCTGCCAGCCGACATTCAACAATTGATTCACGAGAATGAAGCCCTCTGTCGCGACCATCGGGGAACTCGTTTGTGCCTAGCGATCAATTACGGGTCGCGCGGTGAGATTGTCGATGCCGCAAGACGACTGGCTCAGGAGGTGGCCAGCGGGGATTTGTTGATCGATGAAATCGACGAACAAGTCTTTGCCGACCGACTGTATACTGCGGGAATGCCTGACCCCGATTTGCTCATTCGGACTTCTGGGGAAATGCGGATCAGCAATTATCTATTGTGGCAGATAAGTTACAGCGAATTGTTCGTGGTGGATAAGAAGTGGCCGGAGTTTACGGAAGAGGACCTGCATGCCGCAATTGAAGAATACTCGAAACGCGAACGGCGGTTCGGTGGACTCCTAGAAAGGCGGGAGGCTTAGACCTTGCTACGACGCCGACTCATTTCTGCCGCAGTAATCATCGGGCTGTTGTTGGCTGTCTTGTGGGGTGATTTCTATGCGGCGCGGGAATGGACTCATTTAGGGCCCGGCGTCTTGATCACCCTCATAGCGACGCTCGGCGTTATGCTGTCGGCCAGCGAGCTGGTCTACATGTGGAGAGCCGCCGGTCGCGCGGTCAGTATGCGCGTCACCATGTTCGGAACGGGCCTACTTGCCGTTGGAGCCGCGATGCCCGTTTGGTATCCGGCCATCATGGACTCGGCAGGTTGGTTTGGTGGCACTTTTGTTGGATTGTTTTTGGCGATTTGCGCGGCGGCACTCTATGAGGTGCTCTACATGCCGGCCACCGAACGATTGGCAGATCGCTTGATCCATCATATTTTCACGTTTGGTTATTTTTCACTGTTGCTGGGCTCGGTGTCATTTCATCGGCAATTGTTTAACGACAATGGGTTCGGCTTGTGCGCGGTGTTGGCCGTGATTGCGACGGTCAAATGCTCGGATGCGGCTGCCTTTTTTTTGGGCCGTCTGTTCGGCAAACATAAATTGGCTCCTCGGGTGAGTGCCGGGAAGACCATCGAGGGAGCTCTAGGGGCTTTCGTCGGCGGAATTTTAGGAGCCGCGATCATTTTTCGGGGAATCGTACCGTTGGTCGCCGGTATTGAGCAGGTTCAAAGTTGGTGGTGGATCGTGTGTTACGGCATGATTTTAACCGTCGCCGGGATGCTGGGTGATTTAATGGAATCGATCATCAAACGTGATGCCGCCTGCAAGGATTCAAGCAGTTGGCTGCCGGGCCTGGGCGGGATGCTGGACGTCGTCGACTCCCTGATCTTCGCCGCCCCCGCCAGTTGCCTCGTCTGGATCTTGTTGTGAGAGTTGGTTTAGGTTGCCAGTCGTTTGACCGTCGTCGAACCCACGATCTACAGCAACGACTGCTCAAGTTGCGGCTCGAATGGCAACTCTCAGTCGTTTGTCGAAAATGAACTCGCGACATGTTGGATCGCCAATTCCAACCAAACCTTTCCCTCGCCATTATCGCCAAGTGGCAAACGACGTGCGTCAAACGATGTGCCACACCGTCAAGTCTCCTCCAAATCTTTGCAACGTCTGGGACTTTGGTAAAAGATGTTGGGTAAAAGATGAAACTGAATTGGCGTAAGGGCACGCGCAAAGTCCCCAAGACAAAAAGATTTCGACCGAGCTTCTATTAGAGGCTTGGCGACTCTCAGCCGGCCTGTCAAGATAATGCCTGTCCTTTTTTCTCATTCGTACGGCAGAACATCCACATCGCAACCGCGACCACCAGGCAACGGAGGCGATTGTTTCATATTTGCGAGATGGGAAATATTCTGAGGATATCGAGTAGTTCCAGGACCGAAAAGGACAGAAAAGGACAGAAAAGGACAGGAGGACGGAAAAGGAGGACGGAAAAGAAGGAGGACAGAAAAGGACAGACATAATCCAGAATTTCAAAATGAATTGCTCGGGAAGTTTTGGGGAAACGCAGAAACCAAGTGGTTTGGCTAGGTTGGTCGCACGCCTAAATAACGCCTGTCCTTTTCATTTTTTAATTTTTTCTAACAACAAAAAAAGCCAAAAAGCTAATCCCCCCCCTTCAGTAAATGCCCTATGTTACATAAGCCAGATTTAATGTTGGATCGACATACATCTCTCAAAGGGATCGGAAAACGTTCAGGAAGCTTGTCTATGACCTTAACAATAATTTCATTTTCCCACTCAAGCGTTACCCTTTCAATATCTAGGCGTTGCTTCTTATTCAGTGCTATAATCTCTTTTTTTTGTGCGGAATTTAAACGCAGCTTGAATCCCGTTTCACCATAAAGCAATGCACTAGGAAGCCCGCCGCGTTGAATTTCAAATAAGATGTTAATTGTTTCAATTAGCTCCCTTTGGTGCGGTAAAAGCAAAGATTTAAGTTCTTGATTTTTCTCAGAAAGATAGTTTTTTTGCCATTGACGGTAGTCCCCTCTCACTTGTTGCTCCAAAGGCCCGCATTGAACGTCGATCATTTTCTTGAACCACTCACTTTCCATTTTGTAATAATCCATCGCAATCCCTTCAATTTGGTCAATCTGCTGATCTACAAGCTGTAATTCCTCGATACTTGTAGGGTCTCGCGCAAGACCGCGTATCGCGTTGAATAAAAGCAACTCATGCATCGCTTCCTTTTCTAATTGCTCAAGCGGTGTCAATACTTGGTCGAATTGAACTATCGAAAATAAGTAATTTTCCATTTCAAAATTACCATCGACGTCAATATGAAAGTGATAACCCATAAACATACCGCGAAATCGCCGCAGATGCTCCTCAACCCATAAATCTGAATACAGCTCCGAGTTTCTTAAATGCCACGCAAATAGTTCAAACGACGGTGGATACAACTCCAAATAGCCTGCTGAACACTCGCTAAGTTGTTGCCTTTGATCCCGATCCAAAATCTGGTAATAGTCCTTTAACGACTCCTCACGAAGTTTGTACATTTTGTCGAAATAAACAGGTTGCAATTCGGCAACTAAATCTCGGATAGCCATAAATTCACTTTTAGTCAAGCCAAATTTTTGGTGACTAAAAAACTCGACGATTCCCAGCGAGCGTATTCGACAACGGATTACCAAATCCCGGAACCTCGCCCGCTGCGTTTGGTCTAAATTATCCGTCAAGGCATCGGGAACTGGTGTTCGATGTTTCAAGAATTCGTCAAAAATCTCTCGATAATGTCGTTTTTGGGTGGCATCCATTGAAAGTTCGTCTTGAACCCACTCCTTCTTAAGCAATGCGATTTCATCAAATCGTGGCGGTAGGTGTAATAGCCGAAGACTTTGACTCAAACCCTCGTCTTCCGAAAAATTTAAGAGATTGGAATCGTTGTTTAGTCGAAAGACGCTGGGTTTTGCAACAGGTAAAATTTTTAAAATATCCTCTTCGTCGTCAATTTTCTGGCTCCAACCATGAATGGAAAAAATTGCCATTGTAAGGGGTATGATTATTGAGAATGCGGAAATTTTTTCGGGTCTTAACGACGGGATAGGTCGGAAGAGGTTATGGATGTAAATGAGCCTATTCATTGTTTATTTCCAGTTAAAACGTGACTTAATTAAATTTGAGACGGGATCGATGGCTGTACTCATTGAAAGTGAACGAAACCCGGGCTAAGGCCTTGTCCAGGGCTGCATTTCGGGGAGAGGTCAAAGGATTCGGAAACCACCAACAAATTTCAATCCCTGTGCCACAAGGACTATTAATTAATAATGTCACCGAGGCGGAATCTGTACCGACTGCGCAACGTCGAGTATTTATCAAGGAACTGGACAACCTGACCCAGGTTTGACATGACATTCCACGGCCAAGGAGGTGTGAACAAATCGTCTGCTTGGATATCAGCGTGACCCAAAAAAACGAATCGGCATGAATTTCCTGTTTCGCTTGAAATAACTCACTATTGATGCAAGTGATAGCTTCTGGTTTTTGCCGCCGCACAAAGAAGAGCGCATAACCACAAGTAGCTTTAGTCAGAGCAGTGAAAACGATCAACTTGGCTTTCCGAGCCGCATTTCGTAAGTTGATTTTCATCAATTACCTCCGGTATGAGGGTGAAGTGTGGACTTGAAGTCTTCGCCCCGTCCCTTAATCAGGCCCAACTCTAGCTTTTCACAAGGCTAACGCAGTAGATTTCCACAGTCAACAAAAAATTCATGAAAATTTTAAAAACTGGACCCCCGAAACGAGGGGGGGATTTTCGTGCGTTGACCGCTCAAGTTACCTTAATGCGGAGAGTGATTCACTTTACTCCATGCTCAAAAGTTTTTTCAACCCGGCGGAAAGGAAAAAGGGAAACGACCGTAGGTTTGAGTTCGGAGCGGCCTTGCCCAAAATTCAATGTGGCAAGCGAATGGGTGGCAAGCGAATGGGGACTTGGAAAACGGATTCGATAATGAAGGCAAGGTGCTTGGAGCTGCGAATGCCATGCTCGCAAGAGGTAGTGGCTTGCGGTTATTGACCGAGATTGAGAGGCGGAGGTTTTTCGACTGGCTTTAGCGAGAAACCTAACCAACCGCCGAACAAAAGCGCATTTTGTCCCCTTGGCCAGCACGAAGGTCGCTGAATTGGTTAGAATACGTGAACAAGCCCCAGACGGACGCCGAATTGTCGGCACTGCGTCGTAGTCTTGAGCGAGGCTGTTCGTATGGGGATGCAGCCTCGTCAAGAGCAAATGATCTACCGACTTCAAATTGAGAGTATGATTCGACCGCGCGGTCGCCCAAAAACACGAAAAGGTTCTTGGCAGTCTTGCTTCCCCTTTTCTACGCGAAATCTTTAAACCTTGAGATTGAACCGATGAATTCGAATTCCACAAACGGGATTGCGTCTGGCAACGGCCAGGTCAAGACTAAAATGCTGCGTTGCTCGCGTTGTAGTACCCCCTATCCTTTAGGGACTCGATTTCGCCCTTTCTGCAGCGAGCGTTGTCAGCAACTCGACTTGCGACTCTGGCTGACAGAATCCTATGGTCTCCCTTATGAAGACCTGTCGAGACCCGAAGAAATTTTCGAAGAGTAAGCAAAAGTCTTTATGCAGCACAAATACTTTCAACTTTCCGACGGTTCTGCGATTCCCGCGTTGGGATTGGGGACTTGGCAAATTCCTGCCGAGTCGGCAGGCAAATCCGTAAAACAAGCGATCGAGATCGGCTATCGCCACATCGATTGTGCCAAGGCTTATGGCAACGAAGCAAGTATCGGGGTTGGTCTTTCGGAAGTGATTCGCCAAGGGACGGTCAAACGGGAGGAGCTATGGATCACTTCAAAACTATGGAACGACGCCCATCATCGTGAAAATGTTCGTCCGGCCTTAGAGCAAACGCTGGCGGATTTGCAATTGGACTACCTCGATCTGTATTTAATGCATTGGCCGGTAGCCCATCGTCCTGGCATCTTGCGCCCTGAATCTCCCGACGGGTTTGTCAGCTTGGATGACTTGCCGTTGGAGGAGACTTGGCAAGCTCTCATCGAGTGTCGTGAAAGCGGTTTGTGCCGACACATTGGCGTCGCGAACTTCAGCATCCACAAGCTTGCCCGATTGAGCGAATCCACGGGAGTTGTTCCTGAGATAAATCAAGTTGAGTTACACCCTTATTTGCAACAATCGGCATTGGTCGAGTATTGCGCAAGGCAGGGAATTCAGGTGACGGCCTATTCTCCGCTTGGTTCTCCGACTCGACCTAATCCTCTGCGAAATCCTCAAGAAACTGAACTGTTAAACGAGCCCCAAGTCCGTGAGATTGCCGAACGATTGGCCGTTAGTCCGGGTCAAGTTCTGTTGGCTTGGGCCATCCAGCGAGGCACGATTCCGATTCCTAAATCGGCAAGTCTGACCCACCAACAAGAAAATCTCGCAGCTCAATCAGTAGACTTGGACGAGTCGGCTTTGGCAACTTTAGCAAGTTTAGAGCGGCAGCGGCGGTACATTCACGGCAGGTTTTGGGTCATTCCCGGTTCGCCCTACACTTTGGCAAACCTCTGGGACGAAGAGAAGGCTTCACCAACCTAGAACGGCCACAGTTTGCCTTCCGAACAATTTTTTTTTGGCTTAATCTAGCGACGAATTCGAGCGCGGACAGGGACTTGAGTCGAGGGACCCATCGTCACGCTTCGCCGTTTGGGGACGGGAGGCGTTTGATCGACTAATTCAAATTCGTACTTCTTAAATAGAGTACCCAGAACGATCGCCATTTCATAACTTGCGAAAGCCGCACCGATGCAGCGGCGATGACCACCCCCGAACGGCATGTATTCAAATGGCGAAAAACTCCGCTCCAGAAAACGTTCTGGATTGAACTTGTTGGGCTCCGGGTACACTTCGGGATTGTAGTGTGCCAATACGGTTGCGGGGGCAACCGCCATCCCAGGGGGTAACCGGTACTCGCCGAGTTCAAGGGGGACTCTCAGCTTGCGAAGTGTTTCCGTAACAATCGGGTTGACCCTTAGTGTTTCTTGAATGACGGCCTTCAAGTAAGGGGTCGCAGCGAACGATTCAGGGGCATCATCCGCGCAGTCATCGAGTTCTTCTCTCAGCCGGTTTAAAATTTGTGGGTTGCGATGCACATGATCAACGGCCCAAGCCATCGAAAGCGCCGTCGTTTCATGGCCTGCGAACAAAAAGGTCAACAACTCGGCGTAGATGTCTTCACGCGACATCGGCTCGCCGTCTTCGTACCGCGCGGCACACAGCATCGACAAAATGTCATCGTTTGCGGGGGCGTCTTGTTGGCGTTCATCAATCACGCGATCGAATAAGCGGCACATGTCTTGCTTGGCCTTGAGCCATCGGTCCCAGGGACTAAAGCCAAGGCATGAAAAATGAGTTCGTCGCGAGAAGAACAGTAACGGATTGGCTCGTGAGACAAGTCGCTTGCTCCCGTCAAACATTTCGGCGGCCAGTTGTTCGTCATTTCCACCGAAGATGGCGCGGATGATTACTTCCAGCGAGATATCGGTCATCAATTCAACGGCGGGAATTACATCAGCCTTGAGATAGGCAGCCATGCGGTTGACGGCCGTTTGTTGCATGACATGCCCGTAGGCTTTCATGCGGTCGCCGTGGAACATAGGAGTCATCATGCGGCGTTCGCGACGATGGCGATCACCGAAAAGGACCAGCATTGAACCACTCCCCAAAATGGGAACAGTCGTTTGGGTCGCGAAAGTCTCGTAAATACTGGGGTCTTGACCGTGGATCGTTCGAATCAGGTCCTCGCGGCCGGTAACCACCACAGGCCCGTTTAACGCCGTCAACAAAAACGGATCACCGTACTGTCGGGCCCAACCTTCAAGAGCCAAACGAGGATTGCGAATCAAAGCCAGGGTCGGTCGCCAAGACCCTGAGGGACCAGGTGGGAGCCGGATCGCGCTACTGTCCTGCGGTGATTGGTTCATTCAAATTTCCGTGGGTTTGGTCGAGTGTCGCCAAATTCATCAGCTTTAGGTTCTAATCCCTTTTTCTCGTTTTTCCAAGGAGAGCGACTGAATTGATCAAAGGTGTCAATCCGTCTTCAAGAAAACAGAGTCAGTTGCCGAGGCTGATTTTCCGAGACTTTAGGGAGCATTCCCAAAATCCTTCCTGCGGCGGCCATTCCGCTCAAAAAGGCTCCTTCGACCCGCGGACCACGCGTCCAATCGCCACACAGGGTAATCCCTTTTTCCGAATCCAGTGTACCTTGAATGTCGCTCGAATCCTCGGCGAGGGCATATTTCCAGCGATGGCCCGTTGCGGATAGGGGGAGTTGAGGCTCGATTCCGACGGCTTTCCATAATTCTGCGGTCAATTGAGAGACGACCCAATCGGGAGCTGCCTCCCAATTTTCTGAAGTCCAAACAGGGTTAGCATGGACGATCACTTGTTCAGTGTCGCTGTTGCGTCCAGGTTTTGTTCCGTTGCGAGCGATCCAACTAATCGGCGAGTCTTGAACAAAAGCTCCCACCCAATCGGTGGTCAGCTTGTGTGAGAGTTCTAACATCACGGCCCAACAGGGATTCATCTTGCAACTGCGGGCCGATTGACTCAAGTACGAAACGCCATCGAGCAAATCCGCCGTTTGTTCGGCGGGGGACGAAATCACGAGGTAATCAAACTTGGCATCGCACGGTCCTTGTTCGTCGGTGAGAATCCAACCAGCGGACTCGTGCGAAATCTGGATGATGCGAGTTTGCAAAATCAGCCTTAATCCCTTCGCAAGGTGTTTGCAAATCGCGTTCATTGAGGGTATCCCCACAAATCGCTCGGCGCCTTCTGCGAAAGAGAGGATTGTTCCCCGATTCAACACGGCGAGACGCTGGTCAAGCCCCAGATTTGCGTCTGGCCAGCGAGCCATTAAGCCTTTGGCCAACCAAGAGTCAGCGTAGCGTCTGAGTCGCGAGTCTCGAATTGTGAAGTATTGTGCTCCATGATCCATTCCCGCACCGGATTCCAAGCGGCGTGTGGCCATGCGGCCTCCAACTCCCCGACTTTTTTCAAAGACCGTCACGTCATGACCGTGGTCTGCCAAGGTTCTGGCGGCCATCAGGCCAGAGATACCCGCCCCAATGACCGCAATCCGAGCGGGCGCTGGTTGAACTCGTTTCCGCAAAAGTTGCTCGTACTTTTGCGGGTTCAGTCTTCTAGCATGTTCAGCCGTAGGTCGCGGGCGAACGGTTCCTAAGATGGGCTGTTCTGGTTCAAAGGGTCTGTCGAATTGGCCGAGGCACCACAAAATCCCACCGAACGATGCCGGGTCCCGTCCGTCGAGTGCATAACGATGATTGAGGTCTAGGATCATTTTGAGGGCGGCTTGTGGAGTCTCGCACCAATTGAGGATCGCCTTCCCCCAAGTCATGCGAATATTGTTGTGAAGCTCTCCGTGCATGAGCAAGGATTTTTGTGCCGCATCCCAAAGGGCATCGCCGGTTTCGGCTCTGGCCAGTTCCTCCCAGGTGTAACACCGATGGCGGCGATCCCCAACATGCTGCGTCAAAGTTTGCCGTGCCCATTCTGGAATTGCGGACCATTGGTCATGGTCCTGACGATAGAAGCAAAACGCATAGGCCAGTTCGCGCCAAATCAAAAGTTCATCCAGAAATTTTTCTGCCCCTGCATGACGCTCTTGCCCTGCCTCGCGCGCTAAACGCAGGGGAGAAACCATTCCATAGTGAAGGTAGGGGGACATCCGGCTGACACCATCGAGCAACGGGTTATTCCGAGACTTCGCATAGCCTTTCAGCCCACGCTCGAGAAAACTCGTCCAACGCCGATAACCTGCCCGCGACCCTCCGATCGTATCTCGGACCGGACCGATTGCGTGATCGATTTCGCAAGTGGCAACCAACTCGGAAATATTTGAACGCTGGAAGTCGACCGGCACAAATGGGAGGGAGTCCAAAGGATAAGCTGCAACCTCGGCGTCAAAAATCGGCCATTGCTGAGAAATTCCCTCCAAATATTGTGACCAGAACGCTTCACGATATTGAAAAGCTCGCGTGTAGGCTTGTCCGACTTTTTGCATTGGCAAGATGCAAGCCGTATCAACCGCAACGACTGGAGTGGTGACCTTGGCAATCAACCGCCGCAAAAAACGCCGTGGTGGATCGACAGGCATGTCCTCGGTCACAACCACCGCCGCTGACTTTGCCAGATCGACCAGATGGCATCTTCGATCTGCCGGAGTCGCCAGATGAAAGGCGTAGGCCAGTCCTGCTTCTGCGGCCTGGCGTTGTACGTCGGCGGCTCCCTCCAACATAAATGTATGGTGCCGATCCGAGGCAAATTCATAGTGCTCCGACAATGCGTGATAAATCAGCAATGGTCGCTTTAGTTGATTCGCGAGCGAACGAGCGACATCCAAAGCCGGGTTTTCGTCGATTCTTACGGCAGTTCGCATCCAGTACATGACGAAGACGCCAGAGGGGTCCAAATCAGACTGCTGGGGACTGACGAGACGACTTCTTTCTAACAAATGCGTGGGAAGTCTTTGCAACATTGTGGTAGTTCGTTTTTATGAGAGAGTTTGCAACCGTACGCGGAGGTATTGGAGTTAAGAGATTACGGGCACGAGTAGAAGTTTAAGTTAAGACCGATGCTGCAATCAAACTTTTGTTTAGTGACGGCTATTCGCGAAAACAGTTTCGAGAATTTCTAAATGGGTTTGAGTGAATGGTTCAGGACTAACCAGCAGGCATAGGTCATTAAAATCCCTCGCAGCGTCCAAGCTGCGGTGCGTAGCCAATTGGATGTGACCAACCATTGGTGCGTTGAAGGCTCAAAGCCTTGTCCCAGTTTCGTATGGCAGGGAACCTGAATCAATGCGGTTGACAGCCAAACGAACAGCACCATCGCAAGCCCAGCAACCATCAACCCGCGCGATAACGGAAGAGGTGCCACAACACAAAGCAACACAGCGGTAACTAATTCGAGTAACATCGGAATGCCGACAATTGGCGTGATTCGATTCGCGTGGTCTGTTTCGTATTCGCTGAAACCCGCGTTGCCAACCTTGGAGAACAGTGGATAGTGTACAACTTGCACCATCCAGACCAGCCCAACCAAGTACCAAGTGGCGGCTAAATTTAAAACCAAGATCAACGACGGATTTGTAGGCATCACGACTTCTCGATTCCAGGGAACCCAAACATTTGATTGATTGCCGCATTTCCTCGCAAAAGTTAACGGAAACCGTGCGTTTTCTAGTGAATTTGGTTAACTGATCCTCGTTGAGCGTGGTAAAATCGTGGGAAAAACGGGTTCGGATGTTTGGATGCGAATTCGAGTATTTTTCGAACCGATCAAGACGCGACACCGTTGGCGGCTTGAGACTTGAATCATTTGGTGGTTTGATCCCTATTCTCTTTCTCATTGCGCTGCGAGCCGTTTGTGGAACTGAGTCAATTAAGATGCCTGTTGAAGATTGCGGAGCATCAAAGCATCACGCGTGCGGCCGATGAACTGGGGATGTCCCAACCGGCCTTGAGTCGTTCGTTGCAACGTTTGGAAGAGGAGCTTGGGCGGCCTCTTTTTGAGCGGCAAACTCGTCAGATGGTTTTGACCGAGGCCGGCAGCCTCTTTGTGTCTCGCGTCCGATTTGCATTATCGATTCTCGACGATACCCAGAATGAAATAAATGACGATGGCAGATCTGGACGGTTGCGGCTGGGGGTGATTCCTACCATTACCCCCTATTTTGTGCCCCGAGTTTTGCAGGACTTCAGTAAATCATTTCCGCAAGCGACCGTCATCGTCCAAGAAGAAGTCACTCATCAATTGCTGCAACGCTTGAGCCAAGGTGAGTTAGATTTGGCAATCATGGCATTGCCGATCAATGCCAAGTATGTCGAAATCGAAGAATTATTTGTCGAAGAATTGTTACTCGTCATGCCGACTGGGCATCTCTTGGCGGAACGAAAAGCGATTCGCCTTCAGGATACCCAGGACTATCCATTTGTGATGCTCGACGAAGCCCATTGTTTAAGCGACAACATTTTATCGATTTGCCGCCAACGCTCTGTGCAACCGGTCACCATCGAAAAAACGAGCCAATTGACGACCGTTTTGGAGTTGGTGGCCCTGAATCATGGGATTTCTCTTGTCCCTGAAATGGCCCGTATCACCGACAACAGCCCGCAGCGAGTCTATCGATCCTTGAGCGGCGATAAACCTCAACGGACAATCGTCGTGGCGTGGAACCCGTACCGATATGAGAGCAAGTTGCAAAAAGCGTTCGTTGACTACTTGCGCCGCTCGAAGGGTTCGCGAGGAAATGCACCTACTCGGTCACGTGCAAGGAAATAATAAGGAATTGCAGCCTGAAGGCTGGACTCCCACGAGCGTGTCTCATCGTGATGAAGCGTTAGGAATTGTTGGCGAGTAGGACTCGCTCGACCCATTTGGTATCGACGGTTCCTGCAACAAAGTCAGGGTGCTTCAAGATTGTTTGCTGGAAGTCTGCCGTGGTCTTGATCCCTTTGACACGCAACTCGCGAAGGCAGCGGACCATGCACGCAATTGCCTCTTCGCGAGTAGGTTGATGCACGATGAGTTTTCCAATCATCGAGTCGTAATAGGGCGGGACAGTGTACCCCGCATGAGTGTGCGAGTCGAAGCGAACTCCGTAGCCACCCGGGACAAACATACCTTCGATCGTTCCGGGGCAAGGTTGAAAATTCTTTTCGGGGTCTTCAGCGTTGATGCGGCACTCGATGGCCGCTCCCCGACACACGATATCCTTTTGCTTGAAGGGGAGTTTCTCTCCAGCAGCCACACGAATTTGCTGCTTGATCAAATCGATGCCTGTCACCATTTCGGTAACGGGGTGCTCGACTTGAATTCGCGCGTTGACTTCGATGAAGTAGAAATTGTCGCTTTGATCGACGATAAACTCGACCGTTCCCGCGTTGTAGTAATCAGCTCCCTTGGCCATGCGGACCGCCGATTCGCACAATTCCTTGCGAACTTTGTCAGGGAGGCGGGACGACGGGCTCTCCTCAATCAGTTTTTGATGTCGGCGTTGCGTGGAGCAATCCCGTTCCCAAAGATGGCAAATATTTCCATGTTGGTCGCCGATGATTTGCACTTCGACGTGCCGTGGGCGATCGACGAATTTCTCTAAGTACACCCCGGGGTTTCCGAAGGCCGCCTGGGCCTCGAGCATTGCTTGCTCAATCGCTGTTTCTAGGGTTTTTTCATCGGTGGCAATCCGCATCCCTTTGCCCCCGCCGCCAGCTGTAGCCTTAATCAAGACGGGGAAGCCAATGTCTTTGGCCGCTTTGACAGCCGCCGAATAGTCTTCAACCAAGCCATCGCTGCCGGGAACGACTGGGACCTTTGAATTGACGGCCATCGACCGTGCCGTGTTTTTGTCGCCGAGCTTTTGCATCGCATCTGGCGTAGGGCCGATAAAGTCGATCCCGCTGTCGCGACAGACTTCGTTGAAGTGCGCGTTTTCCGAAAGGAATCCGAAACCGGGGTGAATTGCTTCGGCACCGCTGACTTCTGCGGCGGCAATAATTTCGCGAATCTTCAAATAGCTATCGACGCTGCGAGGACCACCCAAACAGTAGGCTTCGTCAGCCAATTGCACGTAGCTGGCTCCGCGATCGGCTTCCGAAAACACGGCGACCGTTTCAATCCCCATCTCTTTGCAAGCCCGCATCACACGGAGGGCAATTTCACCGCGATTGGCAATCAGGATACGGTTATACATACGATGATTTCAGCCTCAGTCAGGGGGAGTTGCAACGACGAAAAAGCTCAATGATGATCTACGATGGAAGAACTTTAAACAGCGGCTTGTTGACATCCACCGCTTCTTCGTCCTTGACCAACATTTCCAAAATTTTGCCCGAAACGCCTGCCGGTATTTCGTTGAAGGTCTTCATCGCCTCGACAATGCACACGATGGTGTCAGGCGTGACGGTATCGCCGACCTTCACAAATGAACCCGCCGTCGGCTTGGGCCGAGAGTAAAAGGTCCCAATGATGGGGCTCTTGATAAAGATTGCCTTGTCGTCAGCAGCAGGAGCCGGAGCAGCAGCCGAGGCGGCAGCAGGTGCCGGGGTAGCCGGAGCCGCTTGCGGCGCGTGAGCCATTGGAGCCCCCATCGAGGGAACACCAATCACGGTCGGTTGGTCACCGCCACGACGCAGCTTGATTCGCTTTTCGCCGTGTCGCAAATCGATTTCATTAAGTTCATGTTCGTTCATCAACTCGATGAGTTGACGAACTCTGCTGGTGTCAAAAACGTTGGGGTCGTTATCCGCTTCTTTAGCCATCTAAATCTCCAAAAAAGGTGCCCAAAAAGTATACGAAAAACTCCAGTTGGCGCGAACCAGTCTTAAGTTTTAGTGTCGATTTGCGGCTTTGCGGTGCGGTCCCGTTTATGGCGGAACAGGCTTCCGCTGGCAGTGATTAATGGCCGAGAAACAGCCGAACCGCCGTTTAAGCCAAGTCTCGGCATTTCTACGGGTCGGGAAGTCAAGCGTTTTTGACGGCGAAATTTCTGATTGCTTCCTGAAGCCACCCCAAATTCAGAATGGGTGGCCGCAAATTTTCGTGAAATCACTGCTGAGCAATTGGCTTTTAGCGGAAGCCACCTGGCTCGCCGAAAGCTCGACGCTTTTCCTCGCGGTGGCCTGCGGTCGTCACATTGTTCGTAGCATCAGGTCCACTTTGGCTGGCGGTCAAGGTGAGGTCCTGTCGAAGTGGCTCTTGGGGATTGAGGGAACCCTCGGCGACAGTGGTTGGAATCGCGGCGGTCCCAGCCGATTGACGATGAAGTTCATTCAAGAAAAACGCTGGTGCCGTAGGCTCCGAGGTTTGCCGTTTAAAGATGACTCCGTTTTCTGGGATGGGAATTTCAGTGGTGGTCATTTGCTTGTCGCTTGAATTTGCTAAAGCATCAAAGTCGGCTGGGAGTTGCTCGCGAAGTTCTTTCGCCAGAAATCCAATATTCGCCCCATTTTTTTCCGGGTTCGTGTCAGGCTTGCGCCCTGGCAAGACCACTCGGTCCATCGAGCCCTTGCAGATCACCTTTTCCTCGATGTTCGCAAACCGCGCCACCAGGGAAACTTCCTTGCGTTCCCCTCCAACACTCTCCCAAGGAATCCAAATGCTGTAGGAATGTCCGAACTCCGTTTCGCTGTAGTGAGATTGAAGGTCTTCTCGCTTAAACACATACTTGCGGTCGGGGCTGATGTGTCCCCCTTTCGTCAATGTGTCATCATAGCCGTAAACAACCAAGTCGCCGTCGACTTTGATTGGCCGATTTTGATTGTCGAAGAAGTAAAGGCGTCCACCAAATCCGCGGGTTTGGGGAACTCCATTCTTTTCGTAAACGGCATCCTTCCAAATGCAAGTCATCTTTTCAGGTTTACCGAATTCAACCGTGGGTTTCTTTGCGGCGCGTTTGAAGTAATTCGGCGACGGGGAGTCTCCCTTGGACCAATCCACGGTTTGGCAACCGGTGCAGGCCAGGCCAATTCCGGCGATGACGAAACAAATCAATTGTGGAAGGCGAACTTGCATGTTATCGACTCGTAAATTTTCAATTCGGTCAATCATTCAGTGTGAACAACTCACCATTTAGATGGGCTATCTTTGGGTTCTCTTCAGCAAACCCTTTCCAGCGTTTGCCTGAGGGACGGGGTTTTGTCCGCCGTTACCGTTCGATGTTGCAGGAGTCATGTAGCTCCCTGGTGGAAGCTCTTCTGAAAAATCAATTGGATTTTGCCCAAGTGGATCGACATCCGGATAGTAGACGCGAGGTGCTTGATACACCGGATTTGGGTCGTAATTGGTTGTGCCGTATACCTCGGCGACATCGGACAAGCACCAATGCATACGATCCATTTCATCAGAATTAACAAATTCCAAATCTTCTTCGCTGTCCACCAAAGTCGGCGTCAGGATTAACATCAATTCACGTCGTTCGGCTCGTTCGGATTCGAAGCGGAATAGCGGGCCAACCAAAGGAAGATGGCTAAGGAATGGAGCACCACGCTGAGTCTTGATTTTCTCTTCGGTTATGATTCCGCTCAGCACGATGGTTTGGCCACTGCGAGCCATGACCGTCGATTGCAGTTGGATTTTGTCAATGTTCGGTGAGCGGACGACATTTCCAGCCGCATCGACGAACACAGGAACCCCTTCGTTTTCAGGAGACAGTTTGGACTTCTGGGCATCAACCTTCAGGATGATCATCCCGTCTTGGCTAACTCGCGGGGTTACGGATATGATCACCCCAACGTCGACATCGGTGATATTGTTGGTAACACCGAACTGGGTATTGGTGACACCGCTAATCCGCGCGACGGTTTGACCCTTTAGGAAAGAGCCATTTTGATTTTCGAGAGTCATTAGGTGTGGCTTGTCCAAGATTCTTGCACAGCTCTTATTCTCCAAAGCCCGCAGCAAGATGTTCAACGAGTCACTACCGGCCGACAAAACCAGTCCTCCATATCCAAGATCACTATTGATTCGTCCCACGCCGAGATTTGATAGTCCTTGGCCCCCAATCGCGTTGCGAGTTGCCAACGAAACGGCGTCTGAATTATTTCCGATCCCGGCTTGGTTGAAGGGAAACCCAATCACGCCAATGCCTCGATCGAACAACAGCGAGTCCTGCACTCCGAACTCCGCTCCAAATTCTTCTAACATCGACAGGTTGACTTCCGCTAATAGGACTTTAATTGCCAACATCGGTGGTCGGCGATCAAGTCGCTCAATCACGCGGACGGTTTCATACAAATGCTCTGGCAGGGCACTGACGATCAATGAATTGCTGACTTCTTCTGGAACCAAGATCACGAACTTGCGGCTCGCGAAAGTCGGATCA
Source organism: Pirellulaceae bacterium (assembly GCA_019636375.1). Taxonomy (GTDB): domain Bacteria; phylum Planctomycetota; class Planctomycetia; order Pirellulales; family Pirellulaceae; genus BJ22. Next base: position 697,044 of record JAHBXS010000003.1, read on the forward strand.
GCGGTTTGGATGCTGGTCTCTCGCGAGGACAACCACTCGTTGACGCGAGTGGCAATATCAACCGCAGGTGCATTACTTAGTCGGAGGACCACCGTTTGACGTTGATTTAATGCTTGCTCGTCCAATCGAGTTAGCAAATCCTCGACAACTTGCAAATCTCCCCTCGGACCCGTAACGACAATCGAATTTGTGCGTTGATCGACAGCGAATCGCATGTTCCCCAGGGTCATCCCGTCGGTTGCAGAAGCGGATTGGGCCGGAAGCTGTAAGGTTTGCCCTGCCCCGCCGAATTGGCCACCAGCTTGACCGCCGAATTGTCCACCGGCCTGTTGTCCGGCTTGACCGCCAAAAATTCCTTGGAGGCTCGTCAGCAAAACTTGGGCATCGCCATTGATGATCTGGAATACTTTGATCTGCGTCTCCACATTTGGAATCGCGTCAATCTGGGCAATCAACATCTCGATTAAATACATTGCGGATTCAGGAGCACTGACAATTAAGGAGTTGTTGCTCGCGTTTGCCGTGACCCTCGCCTCGAACATAATCCCGCCAGTGACTTTGTTCCCTTCGCGATCAATCGTCATCAATTTGATGGCCGGGCTGCGGATGGTGGATGCATTCGGATTTTGCTGTAAGCCAAATTGTTGCTGTTGCTGCTGACCAAACCCTTGTTGTTGGAGACCTGCAAAACCTTGCCCCGCTCCAAACTGCTGCCCGTTCAGGGCATCTTGCAACGGCAGGGCAATTTGCTCTGCCAAAGAGTTTTTCAAGGGAAATACTCGTACCATATTGACGGCCAAGGACTCGTCAACATCTAGTTCCTTGAGCAGCAGTTCAACTTGCTCGTAACTGGCCGACGTCCCTTGGACGATCAACGTATTCGAGCGGAAGTCGGCGATCGTTTGCACGGGAACTGCCAGACCAGGGTTGTTTACGTTGGCATTGGGGAATTGATTAAAGAATAAATCGATTCGAACTTTGGCGTCGGCAGCAGAAATATACTTCAACTTAAACGACTTAAAGTCTGGACCCGTTGGATCGGTTGGCTGGGCAGGTCGATCGAACTCTTGAACCAACTCTGCAATCACCTTGATTGCCTCATCGCGTCCCACCACAAACAGACCCTTGGGATCAGCGACACCACGAATGGTTGCCGTGCCGTAGTTGTTGGCAAAGTTCACATCGTACACGTCTTGAATCGTGGTCGCCAAGCTTTCGGGGTTCGAACCTTGGATGGGAATTCGTCGGTATTTCTTGCCGAGCAATTTTTGTTGTTGCAAAATCTCTTGCATGGCGGCTTTGACCTTTTCGACCTCTTCAGGAGGCCCGCTGATGATCAAAGCGTTAAGTTCTCGGTTGATGGTGACTTTGACTGGACCGGTCAAGACGCGACCTTCGTCGTCGGTGGTCCTGGTTTGAATCTGGCTGGGGATGTCGTCTTGATTACTCAATCCAGGCAGGAGGTCCTGACGACGAGCCATCGCACCGTTTGCGGAGACCTGCGTGGCACGTACCGGTTGAGAATTCAGGCGCGTCCCCTCTGACTGAATCAGTGTTGCCATCAATTCCGCAGAAGCCGTTTCATTGCCGGTCAATACCCTAACGGCGCCATTCGATTCCGCTCCGCCATCGAGCAACTCGACAATCTCAAGGCATGCTTTGGCTACAGCGGGATCGGCATGAACGCTAACTGTTCCACTGGCGCGGTGGATGTCCATCATCGCGCTGCCGGATGCGATCGGAATCGTGACGCGAACCGTTTCCGTCGCGGCGTCCCACGTGGCTTGTGGATTCTCAAGCCACGAGGCCACCAAGACCTTTTCAAATTCTGGAATCGTTTTGTTTTTCAAACGATATGAGACGGTAGATCGACTGTCAACGAAATTCGCCGTTTGCACCGAAGACGTATTGTCCGTTTGACCAGAAACTCCAACAACCTGGGGAGTCAGACCGCCACCAAGTTGGTCTGCTGGACGAGCCAAAGCGGGTGCTCCGGAACGAGGCAACTCACGAAATTGAACTTCTTGGCCCATGCTCGATATCGAAACCGAAGCCCAAGAAATAAACGCCGTTGTGGCCAGTAGACCACCACGAATTTTTCGAGAGAACATTGGATTGCGGGTTTCCATTGTTAAGTCCTATGAATTTCTGATTGTTTCCAATCGCACTATTCAACAATTGGAGATTGAGTCTTGAACCACCCAGGCGACAGCGACGACCGATTCTCTCGCAGGCCCTCTCCTATTCTGCGAAAACACCGCACACTCCGAAGAGTCGCGCGTATCGATCCTAGTCCGGATAGTCATACAATCAGATGAATCGGCATAAATTACCCGATTGCCAAATCAAAATTGACAGAAATAATCCGTAGAACCGGAAAAGTCTGAACCTGTATGCCCTCGGTGCCAGCAGTCCCGTGCGACCGTTCCGCTTGTGGAATCTGGATAAAATGAAGTCGCTGCTATCGGCTTTTAAGGAGAATAAGGATCGGCCTGTGATCAGTTAGAGATGACTCGCGGGCGGAATGGGGCCAGCGTTACTTCACAAAATGTGGATTGACCAAGAGTTCTACTTGGGCCGAACAGAATCAGAGTTTTGATGAATGTAGAGTAAAAATTGACTCACCGGGGTTTTGTTGGCGGATTTTCGTCCGCCAGAGTTTCGGCGTTTCCGGACTCACCCGAAATGACCCGCGCATGGGCCTGCAATTTTTGAGCTTCCTTAAGTTCCTCGCGCACGACGGAAAGATCCTCAGGCGCTTCGATTCCAATCCGAACTCCCCCGCCTGAAATTCTGACCACGGTGATTGCAATATTGTCACCGATCCAAAACTTTTCGCCAACTTTTCGACTGAGAACCAACATTGGGAGGGCTCCAAAGCACTATTCAATACTGCGCGCCATAGACGAACAAAATCTTCCACCGTCTTTCACCGTGTCTAACATCAGAATCGTTGCGGCGTCCCGCGTCAAGAGTCCAAAACCTTCGGGAAAACCTTCCTGATACGCAAACTCCCCTGGATTCGCTAGCGTCAAAGCCCCTTTAACAGCAAGAATTTTCGCGAAGATCGTCAAAATCTGAAAAATTCGCACACCCGCAACCAGCTTTTGACGAAAAACTGTAAACGGAAAGCTGGTTGAACCAGTTGGCCATGGGGGGTATCAACAGAATGGCGTTCAGCAGATTTGTCTGCTGACCTGTGTCGCTTGACACCCCTCTCCAACAACCGTCAGCCGGGGCCGAGAGGCCGAGCTTTGGAAAATGTCGCGAGCATCGCTCCGAAACCTTCCAGTTCTCGAACTCACCGCCCAATCCCAAACACTGTTCGGACCAGGAAGCGGATTTCCTTGTGCCGTTCGGAAGCATCACGTCGCTTGACCCGGAAGCCGGTACTGATCTGGCGAACGAGAGACGAGATGCCAAAGCGAAATTCGTTGTTTTTCAGGAGGAATCTAATGCGACGTTTAGTACTTGGACTTGCGATTGCTGTCGCGGTTGCCCTTCCCTGCGTCGGGAACGGTGATGACCAACAAATCGCAAATTACATCAAGAGCAGATTGCAGACTGAACAACAGGCTGGCAATCTCAAGGGCTTCAGCATCGACATGCGTGTCGATCAAGGAACGGTTTGGTTTTCGGGATACGTCTCGAACAAAGCCCAACAAGAAATGGTGCTGGGCATTGCCCAACAAGCGGGCCATATGGGGGTTGTCCAGATCGTTGATGACATCAACGTCCGCACACCAGCCATGGCAAGTCAACCCATGATGCCAACTCAGGCTCAAATGAACACTCCGGCAATGCCCGTCGGATACCAAGAGCCCGTTTACAACACTCCGATGCCGGTCAATAACACTCCGATGCCAGCCGCTCAGTTCGACGGTCGCCTTGTTGGTTACAACGGCAATCCCGGCATGATGCCACAACCTGGCATGATGGGTCAAGGCGAACCGATGCCACTGCCTATGGGCTATTCTGGCGAAGCAGCTATGGGTGGCATGGGTGGTGCTCCTTCGATGCCTGGCTACGCTTGGCCTGGTTACGCAGCTCATCCAAACTACGCTGCAGTTACTTACCCAAAACAATACTCAGCTTCGGCTTGGCCTTACATCGGCCCGTTCTACCCCTACCCACAAGTTCCACTGGGCTGGCGCAAGGTCCAATTGGAATGGGATGACGGCTGGTGGTACTTGGACTTCAAAGATCGTTAATCGCGATTTGTGATTCCGACCAAACAAGCAACGTACCTCCGCTGGCAACAGCGGAGGTTTTTCTGTTTTCGGTTTACGAACTCATGCGATGAAAAATTCATGGCATCTCAACAACCCCGTTTTTCGGAATCAATTGCGGTAGGCGCGTTCGCAACCGTAGGTTTCAATGGGACGCAACGAATCTCGTCGCCGACCATGAGCTTCAATTGCAGGGCTGTGACCTGATCAATTGCCGCTCGGCCTTCCTCGCTCTCTTGTACACGACCTAGGCAAGCACGGAAATCAAGTTGGCCGTTGCCGATCATCAATTCGGGACCGTCAACATCCTTGGCGATTTCTCCGATCGTCAACCGACGACTCTCCCGAATCACACGAATCTTGTCAAAGTCGCAGTGGATCGTCGGACCACCGTCAAAAATATCAACTAGGTTGCGAAACTCGAATCCCTCCTTGCTCAAGATCGCCAACGCCGGTTCGGTGTTGGGATGCACCTGGCCAATCACCGACTGAGCTTCTTCCGGCAGTAGGGGAATATAAATCGGATGATGGGGCATCAAATCGCCGATGAATTTTTTCGACTCAGATGTGAGCGTTTCAGCCTTGGGGTACTCGATCTGGAAAAAGTGCGACCCGAGGGCCTTCCACAGCGGAGCACAACCGTTCTTGTACACCACGCCGCGCATCTCGGCGATGACTTCCTTTTCAAATCGCTGGGGAAATTCGGCCATGAACAAGAATCGCGACATCGACAGGAGCCGCCCATGTCCGCTCCCCCAATAGTCGGGCGATAAAAACAAACTGCCGATTTCAGTTGGGCCGTTGTGATCCTGCCGCAAATGGAGGGCTTGGATTTCTTTCCGCACGCCGAGTTCAGCCGACTCGTGGATCGTCGTTTCGATCTCGTAAGTGTACGACGGTTCGAAGCCCCCGATCTTTGAATACACCGATGCGGTCCCGACGATTTCACCGTCGGTCAAGTCTTCCATGACAAACACATACGGTTGACCAGCCGGTTTCGCCTTGGCTTGCTGGAAGGCAAACAAAGATTGCTCGATCCGGTCCTCAAGTTTCTCTTTCGAGATTTTAAGGGTCGATAATCCGTACTCCGACCGTTGAATCAATTCGAATAACTGATCAAGGTCTTCACGCTGGACTCGCCGAACAACTAACATGGAACGCAACCGTTAAAAATTTGTCTACTCGGCCTCGGCGACATCGGCAATACATTGATCAATGATTTGACAGGCCAAATCGATATGGTCAAAAGTCGTACAGGCCAGCGGCATCAAGAACCGAATTCGGGTCGGGTTCGCTCCTGCCATAAACGACATCAACCCCGCATGGAAAAATCGCAGCGTGAGGTCCTTGGCTTTTTCCGCCGAGCCATCAAAAGCCGTAAACACGACCATTCCGCCTAAGCCATAAGGGCCTTGGATGGTGCCCGGACGACGCTCGGCGATTTCGGCCAGCCCCGCCGCGAACCGTTCATGCAACTGAACATTCTTGCCGTGAGGCCCAAAATTTCCATTGTTTACTAGGCCTTCAACAATCGCTTTACCAGCGATGATCGACCAAGTGCTGCCCGTAAATGTCTGACTGATCAGCCCCGGTTTCGGTTGATAGGCCGGAGTAAATAGAGTCGCGCAGGCCTGGCTGATTTTCCCCACCGTCACAATATCGACCAAATCATCCAACCCAAAATGCTGAAAGGCAAACGGCCGAGTCGTCCGCCCAAACGATTGGACTTCATCGACGATCACCGCCAAACCATGCTCCCGCGCGACCTCGCAAAGTGCTCGGAAGAAATTGCGATCCCCAACATGATAGCCACCCTCGCCTTGGATCATCTCGAGCCACAAATTCGCATGTCGTCCGGGGTAACGATGCAAGTGCTCCTTGAGGCGCGCAACCGCCCGATCGGTACTTCCCGCCGGATCGGCCTCATCAAAAAACGGCAGGTAATCGACTTCTAAAGTCGGCGGTAGTCCTTGGCGATAGGCGGCCTTGTCGGTTAATTGCGACAAAACCAATGTGCGCCCCGCGAAGCAATGCTCGAACGCAATCGTGCGATCTGCCGGGTGATTTTTTTGAAAGGCCATCTTGAGCGCGTTCTCATTGGCCATCGCACCGCTCGAACTGATGAAACAATGTTCAAGAGCAGCCCCTGATTCCCGAGCCAGCGAAACGAGCAACTTGCAGAACTCCAAACTCGCCACGTCCTGTTGCAAGTTACCCTGCATAACCGTATCGCTGATCGCAGCATCGATTCCCGCAGCAACCACGTCGGGATGACTGTGGCCATACCCATGCACTCCGATCCCGGTAATGAAATCCAACTTGACACTCCCGTCGATCAATTCGACAAACGGGCCGTTCCCAAGTCCGCTCGACAGGTAAGGATAAAACAAGGCCCCTCCACGAAGCGTCCCAAAGGCATCCAACAGCGCCTTGCTTTCCGCCTCAAGTTCTGGGCGAGGAGGCCGCACCGACGCGAGCGGTCGTTGATGCTCTTCGACAGCCTGCAAAATCAGAGACTTAGCTGCCGCAATACGCGGGTCTTGACGAAGACATTGGGCTTGTAAATCAGGCGTTGACGTGACGGTGGACACAGCGAATTCCCGCAAGGCTTGTAAGGGTTAAAAAATCAGCGATTCCCCCATTCTAAGCCCAATCATACCTTTGAGAAAGCCGTTCTGTTCTCAAGACAATTTGCCACTGGAATTGCTTCTAATCCTCTGCCGGTTGACCGTTGGAAGTTGTGGCGACTTCGGGGGATTTGATTTCGATTTGTTCGATGACGCGACGGGAGCTTTTTAGAATCCGAACGTCAACTTGGTCTGCGGTGAGATAGGTTCCGGATCGAGGAATCTGACGAGTGCGGGCCATGATCCAACCGGCGACCGTGTCAAACTCGTCGTCTTCGGGAATCTCCGTCCCCAATTCTTCATTGACTTCATCAACCCGTGTATCCCCAAGGACAACCGCCACGCCATTGAGAACGGTGATTTTGGGACGAAAGCTCTCACGGTCGGTTTCGTCTACGATTTCCCCGACGATTTCTTCCAAGATGTCTTCAATTGTGATGATCCCAGAAAACGCTCCATATTCGTCAAGAACGATCGCCATGTGTCGCCGCTCGCGCAAAAACCGTTGCAACATCTCGTCGAGCATAATACTTTCGGGAACCGTCAACGCCGGTCTAACCAATTCAGGGAGAGACAGCCTTTGGCTGGGCTCCTTCAGCGATTCACGCAACAGGTCTTTGGCAAATAGTACTCCCACGATATTGTCCAAGCGGTCCACGTACACTGGGACCCGGGTCCTGCCAGATCCAACCACAAACTCAACAGCGTGATTCCAGTCGGTTTCACTGTTGAGTGCATCGACGCGACTGCGTGGGGTCATCACTCCGAAAACGTCCTTCTCGTCGAGTTCCATAACCCCTTCGATCATGTCTCGCTCGTCGGATTCCAAAAGCCCCCCTCGTTCTCCTTCGGAAACCATCGAGCGGATTTCGTCTTCGAGCCACTCTTCGTCATCGTCTTCTTCCTCTTCGATCCCCGCCGCACGCTGGAAGACTTCGTTCAGCGAATAACTGGCACCAATCGCCGGAAACGCCAATGATGACGCCACCCAGAAAATTCGCCAAGTATAAAAAACAAAATACTCTCCAATCGATTGGGAAATCGCGAAGGGAACCCAAGTATTAGCGATCAGCACCACCAAAACAATCGTCCCCAACGTCCAAAACCATGCGGCTACGGTCCAGCTCCCAATCCCCTCCACGGGGAGCAACCAAATCGTCAGCGATGAGACGCCGATGACCGTAAAAATCACGCGACCTGACTCGGCCCCTAGCGTCAACCAATCGCGGCGTTCCATGATCTGCGTGAACCAGCTCTCACGATGCTTGCGCTCGCAGAGCTCCTCCAGTTCGTGAACCGCAAAATTCTGCAATGACAGCGAGCCACACGCCGACAGCATCGAAAGTGTCATCGCTGCGAGGGACAACCACAGAAAGAGATCAGGGCTCACGTTTCTCCCACCTGATCGATGCCTTCAAAATGATAGGGAAAGCCGGCTTGTTCCAAGAACTTCTTCTCCATTTCGCGCATTCTTGCGGCGTCCGATTCTCGAAGATCATCGTAGCCTAAAAGATGCAACAGACCGTGAATAAAATATAACAGCAATTCCCCCTCGACCCCTGTCCCCCATTCTGCCGCGCAACGCCGAGCGGTATCGACGCTGATGATGATCTCGCCAGATAAACTGTCGGGGCTATGTTCAAGTCCCGGAAAAGTCAGTACGTCAGTCGGTTCGTCGTGAGCCAAGAACTGTCGATTAAGTTGGTGCATTTGTGCGTCATCGATCAGGGCCAAGCTGATTTCGCAACTCGACAAACGAAACTCGTTGCAGATTTCGATAAGCACGTTTTTAAAAGGGATCGACGCGGTGTCGATCAAATTTGCCTCGTTGTTGATTTGTAGGTCACGCATTAGCGGGTAGGTTGGGGTTCGGGATACTTGACTCGACCATGATACATTGCATTGATCGATTTGATGAGGCTGTCTTGGATCATGTGCAGTTGTTGAATCGTGAGGTTGCACTCGTCGAATTGGCCATCGTCGAATTTTTTCTTGGTGATTTCGCGAACAACGTTCTCGATTCGAGCTGGACCAGGCTCTCGCAGTGAGCGACAAGCACCCTCGACAGCATCGGCCAACATCAACACCGCCGCCTCACGACTCTGGGGCTTCGGACCAGGATAACGAAATTCCCCTTCGTCGAACTGGTCCTCTTCCTCAAGATGCTGATTCGCTCGATGGTAGAAGAATTCGACCAAAGTCGTTCCGTGGTGTTGCTCGATCAAATCGATGATTCTTCGCGGCAAGTGATATTTGCGACCCAGCTCCACGCCGTCCTTGACATGCGAAATGATCACGAGGCGACTCATCGTTGGCTCGAGCTCGTCATGTTTATTCTCGCCGCCAGCCTGATTCTCGACGAAGTACTCCGGCATCCGCATCTTGCCGATGTCGTGATAATAGGCCCCGACACGGCACAACAAACCGTTGGCCCCAATCGCATCGGCGGCATTCTCGGCAATCGAGGCGACATTGATACTATGATTGTAAGTCCCTGGCGCACGCTGCACCAACTGACGAAGCAGCGGCCGGTTTGGATCGCTCAATTCGAGCAAGCTAATGTCCGTGTGAATGTCAAAGAATCGTTCCAATATCGGCAAGAGTGCCGTCATCACGAGACCGGCGAACCCTGCCCCCAGGGCATACCAACAAGCTTCAATAAACGCCGCATTCCTCAACTCTCCATTGACCACCGAATGAATCGCCAACGTCACCATGAAGACGACACCGGCTGTAAACAACCCAATGTAAACCGACTTGGTGCGGCTGCGAATCGACTGACAGAACAAAGCTGAAGAATAAGCTGCGGCAACCAGGGTGATGTACTCCGTCAAACCAAAACCCATCACTAAGGTGTATAGCAGGCAGATCATGGCCGTCAGCATAATCGCTAGACCCACTTGGAAGGCGATCGACAGGGTCATCGCGAGTAGCACCAACGGCACTACTTCCAAACGCAATTCCAAATCGTAACGGGCAAGCAAAATCATGCTCGCAAACGTCACACACATCCCCACAACCAAAACGGCAAATCGCCTTGGATCATCCAGCATCGACCGCCGCCGCTGCCATAGGTAACGCATCGTCAACAGAAGACAGGTCAACGCCAAGAACATAAACAGGCCGACCCGAATTAGGCCTCCCTGCCATCCGACCGTTTTCAAATAGGCATCATGCTCGGCTCGCAACAGGTTCAAGTCGGAAATCGACAAGGGTCTGCCCCCTCCGACGACGCCGCGACTCTCCGCCGCCAAGTTCACGAGCGGATTTCCCGCCTCGTAGGTTTTCATCCGGGGTTCGACGGCATTGACCGCCATCCGCCGCTCTCGTGAGGTCGCGACGGGATCAAGCGTCAAAGTGGGGATAAGGTTCGCGCGAAGTCGATCAAAAATTCGCTCGGCGATAAATTCGGCGTTTTCCTTTAGGTTCTCGTTAGTTCGGAGTTCCCGTTTGAAATTTTCTTTCAGAACGGTGGACACTTCGGCGATACGGACTGCCGAGATATCGACGGTCACGGCGTCTTCTGGATTTCCCTTGAGGTAGACCTTGATCTCGTGAACGCTTCCGTCACCCAGTTCATGCGACAGAGACTCGAGTACACCTAGACGATCCTGTTTCAAAAAAGCATTGTCGAGTGCTGTGGAGATCGCTTGCAACTTTTCGTCCGGTTCGATCGCGGCCAAGAATCGTTCTAAGGATTCGTTCAACGGTTCGGCGTTGGCGGAATTCTCTCGCGGTTGGTTGGGGGCCAAATAAAAGGTCTTCCACAAATCCAGCACATCGCTTTGGTTCCGTCGCTCTCGCAAGACAAAGATGTCGTTCAAGGCGACTTGGCGAACGTCGCGCAACGGTTGCGGATCGTTTTCGTAATAACAGAGGATTCGCGAGGCCGCTCGCTCGCGGGCTTGTTGGGTAGCGTCGGGGTCCTCGAATTGGAAAAGAACCCGGGTTGTTAAATCCCTGTAGTAAATCTGCCTTGCCCTGAATGGAAAAGCTGGGACCCAAGCGGTCGCCACCAATGCCATGAACAACGACGCTGCCAAGCAAATCGCCGTGTACCACCAAAAATCACTGCGTTGCAACCACTTCCAGGCTTGCTGCCAAAGTGATGGAGGAGCGACTGCTGCCCAACGCCCACGCCCAGATTGACCTGACGACTGAACCATCGATCAATTTTCCTCACCATGTGGTCCGGGATGGTCATCGTCCAGGGCTTGTTCGTCGTCCGCTTCTGCCGAAACGACGCGATGCGGGCGATATTCGTAGGCTTCGACAATTTGTTGAACCAAGCGATTCCGAACGATGTCCCCCTGACCCAAACGAACCGTTTTTACTCCACGGATATTTTTGAGGCGACGCAGCGCATCGTTGAGCCCACTTTGGGTCTGTCGCGGCAAATCGGTTTGAGTGGGGTCGCCGGATACGACAATTTTTGAATCAAAACCCATGCGGGTTAAAAACATTTTCATTTGCGAGACGGTTGTGTTTTGGGCTTCGTCCAAAATGATGAACGCCTGATTCAAGGTTCGGCCCCGCATGTAGGCCAGCGGGGCAACTTCGATCACGTCTTGGAGGATAAGCCGTTGCACTTGGTCGTAACCGATCATCTCATGAATCGCATCGAGCAAGGGGCGCAAGTAAGGATTAATCTTGGCTTGCATGTCGCCCGGCAAAAATCCAAGGCTTTCCCCCGCCTCGACGGCTGGTCGCACTAACACGATTTTTCGGACGAGTTGATGCTTGAGGGCTTCGACGGCCATCGCCACCGCTAGATAAGTTTTGCCAGTCCCTGCCGGACCGATTGCAAAGACCAAATCGTGTTTGCGAATCGCTTCGATGTAGGCCGCTTGCCCGGCAGTCTTGGGTTTGATCTCGCGCCCGGACTGAATGATGTCGATTCCTTCGGCCTTGCGAAATGGCAACGGATCACCCGCCACCTCGGCCATCGTTTCGTCGAACAGGTCGGGGGTCAGGTTCCCCTGCCGGCGCACGATGTCGGACAGACGCTCGATCGCAGCGGTCGCCAGCGTTACGTTTTGGTCATTGTCGCCGGAGATGCGGACCAATCCATTGCGGAGGATAATGTTGACATCGAAGCGTTCGCGCAATCGCTTGAGGTGTTGGTCTTTGGCCCCGAACAGAGGCAAAACGATGGAAGGCTCGATGGAAGAAATCGTGGTTTCGGTCATTGGGTTGGGCGGAAGATACGCCCGTAGGCTCCTGCGTGATTGATTCCTGAATTATACACACCCGAATCAAGGTGGGACCAGATTAGTCGCGGTCCAGGCTCGCTCCACCCCTTGGCGAAGTCATTTCTCTCGGATTTCACCGAAAGCAATCATTTTACGGATTGTACCAAACCAATCCAAGTTCGCGAAATTCCCCAGAAAATGCGAAAAAGTGGATTTTTTCAATTCTCAACCGTCTTGGTAAGCAGAAACAATCCAGTGACTTTGCTTACCACAGTTGCCGTGCATTTCATGAATGATTTCGATCTAAGTTAGCAAAAATTTCCGGGCGCGATTCGGGATGTTGTAACGCTGGCCGCGACAACGACTGCGTGTGGAGTCGATTAACTCAGAAAAGGGCATAGGGAAAAGGATAGGGAAAACGACAGGCATCATTCAGTCGGCCAAATTGGGTCGCCTTGAGGGTGCTGGACAAATGTAGGAAATAGAGGGTTTGCCAAAGCTGATCCCAGGGCCGAATAATGCCGCCCAAACATGCCTATTTTTTGTTGCTGTTGTTTGTTTGTTGTCAATATGATTTAGCATCCAGCAATAGGCAATCTCCGATCAGGACCTTCTGTCGACCTCATCAATGCGCCCTTGAGGGAATAGATCAAAATGGCCATTATCGCGGAACAGCCTGGCGTCGTCCAACCCGCCGAGCAACAACGTGGTGGATAGCATTTTCGTACTCCAAACGAGGCCGACGAGACATTTCGGAATTCCCTACGGTACAGAAAAACCAGCCGTCTACTAGCGTGAAAATCGACGAACAGGTCAGGCCCCCTCGAAGCGATGCGTCGCCGCCCCCGACCCGCGAGGAAAGCGTTGCTGACCATATCGCACCAGCAGGTGTCGCCGATGCGTTTGTCCTCGCCACGATGTATCTGCTTTAGCCCAATTTGGGCTAAACCTGTTTTGGGCTTAATCTTATGCGGATGGTCAACTCAGTTCACACACCAAAATATCGCTCCTTGCTGAAGACTCTTGTCGAGGCAAGAAAGTCAAAGAAGCTCTCGCAGGCGGAACTAGCCGAAAAGCTAGGACGCGTACAAACCTTTGTTAGCAAATATGAACGTGGCGAAAGGAGGCTTGACGTAATCGAGTTTATCGAAGTTGCGAATGCCCTTGAACTCGATGCCATCAAAGTTATTCGCAAGCTGGTGGCGGTAGATCACGCATGAAGATAACACATGTCGAGACCTTGATTTCGACCGGAGAATTCGCCGTATCCAAGCGATGGAAGACGGTACGATCAAAACTTCATCGAGCGATAAAAGCGGTGGCCTGGCCACCCGGAAGCAAGAAGTTCACGATCTATCCACAAAGTGGAAAGAAGCGTGGAGAAGGCAATGGCGTTAAGCCAATCAAGAATGAGTGCATCAGCCAGCTATTGGCACAAGGTTGGAGTACGGAGACGCAGTTCGAGGATGAGAGCTTTAGCATGTTGGGTGGGCTAGACGCAACCATCGTAACCCGCAGCGGACCGGTCGCGATGGAATGGGAAACTGGAAACATATCATCAAGCCACCTTGCATTGAACAAAATGGCGCTTTGTTTGCTTCGCCATCAACTTGTAGCGGCGACGCTCGTCGTGCCATCAAGACGTTTGTACCGCTTTCTGACGGATCGAATCGGCAACTTCTCTGAACTTGAACCCTACCTTGACCTATGGCGTGCAATCCCGTGTACGAATGGTGTTTTGGAGATCGTTGTGATTGAGCACGATGCCGAAAGCACTTCGGTACCGAGAATACCCAAGGGGACCGACGGAAGATCGATGAGTCAGCCTTCGATGTAGTCATCATTCTTGTGACTCTTGATGTCATCTGATTCGAATCGATCCACAATGACATCGGCGAAATCTAATTCGATTCCCATCCAGTGCCTTCCTTTCCGCTCGCAAACCGCGAATGTCGTTCCGCTGCCTCCAAACGGATCAAAAACCATGTCGCATGGATGAGTTGACATTTCAACAACGCGATCAAGGAGTTTCGTCGAAAGGGCGTTTGCCTTGCGAGAGTCCGACTTAAATTTCTTATGTCGAACAGGCGGAATGTCGGTCCATACGTCCTTTAGATTGACCCCATTGGGGTTCATTGCATCTCGATGCCCGCCGTAGTCTTTGATTTCCTTACCGCAATGGCGACAAGTGGAGATTGGTGTTCGGATTCTTCGGAAGGTTTTTGGCTTGCCTTTTGAATAGTAAAGCAAACTGTAATGCGATGGATGGAGTCGCCCAGGGATAGGTAGGCAAGCACTGATCTCAACCGCAATCCAGTGACGAAAGGTTAGCCCGCACTCCTCAAGATAGTTGCCAATGGGGATGTTCCACTTTGGCGGATTATACGTAAAAAAGCTACCGCCTGGCTTCAACATGCGAATGCACTCACCAATCCACTGCTTGCACCAATCCAGATAATCGTCGCGTTTGTCGTTTGATTTCGCGCCATACTCCTTTCCTAGATTGAAAGGAGGGTCTGCAAAAACCGTGTCCACCGTATCGCTTTTGAACTGTGGAAGCAACTCGACACAATCACCTGACCACAAAGCACCAAATTCGCTACAGAAAGCAGGTTGTTCGTGGCTTTCAGACAAAAATCCAGACGGATCGAAAATCGCATGTGGAAAACCTAGCTTTATTTGCTTTCCGTTTCCGATTGACATGAATACCATCTCCCGAAATAACCTGTTTTGGGTTGATAATACGGGATCAAACCTCGCTGTCAAGTAGCGAGAAATTCGCAAATCGCTTCGCATTCTCGCAAAGCCGTGCTAAGTTGATCGCTTCGCCGCCTCCGGTTACTTCGTAACCTCTGAGTTCGTTGCTCATTTGAACGCGAAAATGATGCATGACGATGGCTACGCAACTGGCATTCGTTCTCATGGCGGCGCCGGGGTCAGACTTGTTCTTCGGTTTTCAGGCCAAGTTTTCGTTCGATTTGCTGGCATTGCTTTCGTAACTCCGCTGACTCCTTTAGTCTCGCCTTCGCTCGACGCCCCAAGTTTGCGGAACCATCGGTATGAGAAAGTTCGAATTCTAACGATAATTCTTGGAGCGTTGCACCACTATAGCGACTGCAAAGGTACGCCGTTCAATCTTGGCCACTATCGACATCGGCGGGTTTAAGGAATTCGCGGTACACGCTGGCTCCAACACCGTAGTGTTCCACAATTAATTCGATGATTTGCTGAGCCGAAAGGGCTTTCCTACCGCGTACTCGACGAGCGTTTGTCTCGGACACTTCTCCGTCTGCCATCGCTAGTAGACGAAAAAAGACAGGCATCCTCCAATTTGTCAAATGGCACTGCCTAGAAAACACTGGCCACATACAGAAAGCAGGGGGACTGTCCGGGATGATCGAAGATCCAAATAATGCCTTGTCCTTTTTCTTTCTTTTCACCAATTATCCTAATCAGAATTTTCGGATTCATAATTTCATCAAGACTTTTCTGGTCCAACTGGATGCCCGCTGATTTCTCCTGTTGCGGAGAATAAATGGGGTCAGCCACGAAACGACACCTATCCTTGTTCGACCTTTTCTTGTTCAAGTTATCGCAAAGTCATTCTCAACAGCGTTCGGCGAATGGGCACTTGGTAGCGCAGGGTGAGCGCACTATTTAGCGAAACTGGGGTATTCAGGCAAGTCGAAAAAATGGTATTTGTTTCCTATTTGGAGATGCCATTATGCCGAAACTTGAGATTGCTCGTCACTTTGAATCGATCACTGATCCTCGAATCGAAACATCCAATCGCCGTCATCTTTTGATAGATATTTTGGTCTTGGGTGTTTGTGCGATGCTATCGGGAGCCGAAGGCTGGAAAGACATGCATAACTATGGTGTAGCCCGTAAGCACTTATTCAAGAAGTTTCTCAAGCTGAAGAGTGGAGTCCCTTCTGACGACACGTTTCGCCGCGTATTTTCAGCGATCAAGCCCGAACAATTGACCGCTTGCTTTTTGTCTTGGGTGCGGGCAATTGCACCAGAAACTGAACATTCGATCATCAACATTGATGGTAAAACAGCACGTCGTTCGCACGACCACAAAAACGGGGTCAAAGCCCTACACATGGTCACCGCCTGGGCAGCGGAGAATCAAATGGTGCTTGGGCAAGAAGCAGTCGACGAGAAGAGTAATGAGATCACGGCGATTCCGAAGTTGTTGTCATTGCTCGAATTGGAAGGGGCCATTGTGACGATTGACGCGATGGGTTGTCAGCGAGAAATCGCATCCCAGATTGTTTCAGAGGGGGGCGACTATATTTTGGGACTCAAAGGGAATCAGGGGACTTTAGAAGCCGACGTTAGCGACTTGGCAGAAGAGATTCTCGGCACGATGGAAGGTGTTCAATGCCTCGAAAAAACAGAGACCGGTCATGGGCGAGTCGAGCATCGAACCTGGTACCAGTTCCCAGTTTCGAAGGAATTGCAGCAAAAGCATCAGTGGCCAGGCTTGAAGACCATTGGCGTGGCGGTCAACAATGTGACTCGTGATGGAAAAGAATCCTACGAAGTACGATACTATTTGCTGAGCTTTTCCATGGACATCGACAAATTCGCCAAAGGCTGCCGAGCCCACTGGAGTATTGAAAACTCGCTACACTGGCGTCTGGATGTGATTTTCAATGAAGACCAATGTCGAATCAACGGAACAGGCGCTATCAACTCCTCTTCAATGCGGCGTATGGCTTTGACTCTTCTGAAAAACTATAAAGGTGACAAGGAAAGCGTACGAACTCGAAGACTAAGATGTGCTTGGGATGAACACTACCTCTTCAAAGTTCTCGGTATTTCCATGGAAAAATAGTGCGCTCACCCTGCTTGGTAGCGAACCTGTTGAGGCGAGAGGCGGTTGCAAATTTACCGTAGCTATCGTCACCGGACGGGGGCAAATCTTTTTTCAATGCAAATTCACGCTTTGGCAAGCGCGGCTACGGTTTAAAAATAAATCCAGTGCTTCGATCCCGACGCCACCTTTACTGATTCTCGATTTCTTTCAGGTAATAACGAGCCGTTTCAACGAGGTCGGCAACTTGAGGGTTCGACTCGTACATTTGGATGATGGAGCGATAGATCTCGGCGGCTTGCTCGGGTTGATCGGAGGCTCGTTGTAGGGCGTCATTGATTTGTCGACGGTTGATATTCGTTTCTTTTTCCAGGTCGTCTTTGACCTTCCGCAACATCATTTTGGCGGCCGCAACCACGTCTAAATTGGCGGCTGGGGTTTGATCACCGGCGTCATACAGGGTGACGAACGACTCTAATTGGGGATAGCCGACAGCCGCATCCTTTTGGACCTCGTCCATCACTGACAAGAATTTTTGCTCAATGTTTGTCAATCTGTTTTGTCCAGGCAAGCGGTTCTTGGCAACCAGTCGTTTGTGATAGGCCATCACATTGGCAATTTTTTGAAGCTCGCCGACTTGAGCAGCGCGTTCGTCATCAGGATAAAGCTCAAGAAACCTGTCAATTTCACGCGATACTGATGTCGGTCGCGAAGCCCCAGCTTCGATCTTCGTGAACAACTGCTCGGCCGTTGGCGGGCGGGTCACCAGATAAACGCCGTAGACCGCGCTGGCGACAATCGCGACCAGCAAGATCAAAATCGGGAACCATCCGATACCGGACTCGTTGGTTCTCGACCGTTCTGGCGTGGCAAATGCCGCGCGGGTTTTTTCGGTCACCGTTTTAAAATAGTCTGGCTCGGGTTCGGCCAACCGCAATTCGGCGTCTTCGGCAGGAGCAGGTTTTTCTGATTTGAGAATAACCGTTTCTTTGGTCGCTCGAGTCCGCTGGGCGTCCCGTTTGGGAGTGACCGGTTTTGGCTGACGAATCTCGTCGGTTTTTCCCAAATTGTTTTCGGGCTCGCCCAACAGAAAATTGTCTTTATTTTTCTTGGGCGGTGTTTCGCTTACTGGTTTACTTGGGACAGGGTTAACTGCCGGCGATTTTTCGCCATGGCTCGTTTCGGCTTCGCTATGGACCCGCAACATCTGTTCCACGTAGTCCAGTTTCTTTAGCAAGGCAAACGCCGTCGGGGTCCTATCCTCGGGTTTCTTTTCAAGCAATTCGGCGACGAGCGCGTCGAGTTCGGGTGGGATATGCGGCACGCGCTCGCGAACGGGTTGAGCTGGAATTCGCGTGAGCCCACGCAGGGACTCTTCGATGGAATTCGAGGCGAATGGTGGAGAGCCGGTTAAGAGGGTGTAGAGAACCGCCCCTAAACTGTACAAATCAGAACGTACAGTGACCGGTTTTCCGAGGGCTTGTTCGGGGCTCATAAAGTCGAGCGTCCCAATCACATTGTCTTTTGTGTCGTGGCTGGCACCGAAACTTTTGGCAATTCCAAAGTCGGCAACCTTGACAACACCATGTTTGCTCATGATCAAGTTTCCCGGCTTCATATCCCGGTGAATGACCCCCCGATCATGGGCATGGCGTAGGGCCGAAGCGACATCTCGTGCGATCCGTAACACATCGCGCCAGTCGAATTTTTTTACTTCACGTTGAAGATGAAACAGACTTTTCCCCTCAACCAACTCCATCGCAAAAAAAAGAGTCCCGCTCTCTTGGCCGAAGCTCAAGATGCGCACAATGTTCGGGTGATTAAGTTTGAGCAGGGCCTGAATTTCGCTTTCAAAACGTCCGCGAAAGTGAGTCTCATCGGAACTAGAGTGGGACAGGGCTTTGACCGCCACAATTTCGCCGGTCGTCTCGTGCCGAGCCTTGAAGACCACGCCCATACCGCCACGCCCCAGCACGCCGAGAATTTCATAGGGGCCTAGCTTTTTGTTGCTCATAGGGGGAGGAACCGTGGTTAAACCAATTCATAAATGGATAAGTTGCGTGGATTTCATTTGCGAAGAATACCTTTCGCCGCTTATTCGGTACTGAAGAATTCCGCGCGGTCCGCATTTCCCGCTTCAAGGCCGAATTTCGAGTCGATGGCGACAATGACGATTGTCAAAATCTCACTGCCTTCATTTTCCATCGTTTGCTGGCAAGCGTCAAGCAACAAGAGGTCAAATTCCACCACCAAACGTCGGTGGAATGGAACGACTGAATGGGTCCTGATACGGTGAATTCGGACGACATTTCTAATCAGGGGCCAAATCGAACGAACGATCCATTACAAAATAGCAAAGACGGAGAAACCTCTCATCAATGCGACATCAATTTTTTCCAAAAAAATCTCAAAGAATATTTTTTTTGGAATCAGAAAAACTGGACTTGCACTTCATGCTTTCGGTGAAAATTTCGCAGTTTTTGAGCGATAGCATCAACGAGATTGGTTTTGTCAATTTTCTGAAAGTTGCCTTGACCGGTTCTCTCGCTTTTCATAATCTGCACCCACGTCAAACGGAACGGGACACAAATCTTTCGCTTGACGTGAACAAACGAAAACGAATTTGTTTTGTCGGTTTGAATGCCAATTCGGCAGATAGTGACGCAAGGATGCGAATACCGATTTCCGATGACAAAACAAATAGAAGTCGATCTGCCAGGATGTGCAGTTCGACCTTCATCCAATCGCTCTCGGCTAGTGCGCGGAGTCCTTCACCCCCCTGGACCCAAACTCTTCCGAGAGCCTTTTTTATGCGCCGAGTGAAAATCCGAACCTGGACGGCGAACCGAACGCAATCTAAAATAAGGCTCTCCGAAAGAAATCATTGGAAGTGCTTCTTGAGCTGGTGCTCGGCGCGGCCTTCAAAGCCGTTGGGCCGTACGTCAAACGTGCGGTCGGTGGGTTCGATTCCCATTCACTTCCGCCATTTTTAGCCTCTCGAAATTTCGCGTTCGGTTTGGCCCATGGCAGATCGTTGAGCCAGGCTAATTCTTGTACGTGAGATTGTCGGTGCTCCCGAATCTAGATTTTTTTGATTTTGGCTGGCATTCAGACTCCCTGATCGTCACAGATTCACAGAACCGACGGGGTTTGTGAGGTTTTCTGAATGCTGCGACATTTTTTTGTCGAAATTCTTGTAGCCACCAATGACGCGTCACGGATGACGCAAGATCTTGAAGAAGTCGGGCCAAAATTTTCCAACCGGATCTTCAAGTGGGTTAATGTTTTCTGCGGGCTTGCTGGACGGGCGGTCCTAAATTTCGGTCGCCACGCTGGGCTTTCTAAGACATTAGTGGCATTTTTGATGACCCCGTTTGCAGCGGAAGGAATTCGCTCAGGAGGTGTAAGATGACGGTACGATTAACGGCTTTGGTATGGTTCACCCTCGTTGCTTCGCCGCTCATCTGTTGTGCTCAAGTCGGAAAAGACACCACCCTTTGGCAATGGACTTCGAAGTCTCAGCATCACGACTCAATCGTCCAAGTCGCCTGCAATGGCGGTACGGGAACAGGGGTCATCGTTCATGTCGATAAATCGGAGTCGATCCACGGTGGATTCAAGGGGCAATGCTTGACCGCCTATCACGTCGTTGAGGACGACAACGGCAAGTGCGAGATTTCGGTCACTTATCGCAACGGTCGCAAGGCCAAGAACTGCCGCGTCCTGGAATTCGACAAATCGGCCGATGTCGCCGTGCTGTGGGTTTGGATTCCTGAAGGTTTCGAGGCGGCTCCTCTGGCAACCGACAACGTGAAGAATGGTGACTCGCTAGAATTCTGCGGACTGGGTGGGGGTTCAGACTTGAGTTGCTGCCTCCGACATTTTTCGGGAGTGGCCTCAATGCCTTCTTCCGAGGCCAAAATTTTCTGCGATGTCCCTCTTCTGCCCGGCGACTCTGGCGGACCTGTCTTCAATGACAAGCAGGAAGTTGTGGGAATTATTTCTGGCGGATGGTTTTGGTGGGACGGCGGTGTTAAAACGTCTTCGGGGGCTACCTTGAACGCCACTTGGCCTGCCCGTGCTGCAAATGTTTCGCCAATTAAAAGCTTGGTCCAAAAGGCTGCGACGCCAAAGGCCAGCAACAACAGTCCGGTTCAGGTGGCTAATTCAAAAGACGAAAATGGAAGCATCAATCGCTAGACAGACCATCAAGACTTTTTGACTTGCTCTCCACATTCCACTGGGCAGCCGCAAACTTTTCGCTGAGATTTCGGTAGCCTGGAAAACATAAAATAGTGCTGACAGGCAACTCCGGTTGACCAAGCCGAATGCCTGTCAGCTATTTTTTTCTATCCGCAAAGAATCTCGCGTTTGGCGGCAATTAGGGACAAGAGCTGTTTTTGTGGGGTCGAGAATTTTTCGAGTCCCTCCGACATCAGCGTTCGTTCCATCGCAGCAAAGTCAACGAGCTGATCGATTTCTTGACAAATGTCAGATGGCGGAAGTTGATCAACCATTCGCGCGAATTCGACTCCCGACGTTGCAACGGCGTCATTGGTCGCGGGGGGATTGGTTTGAATATCGCTGCCTGCTAACGCCGAGACATACTTCCACGGAGCATCCGCTGCACTCTTGGTGCCCGTGCTGGCGAAAATAATTTCTTGAGCGAGGCGAGTGGGCTGGTTCACCCAAAAGTCTTGGTTGAGCCGCCAAATTCGCTGTGCATTGAGGATTCCGACAAGCCCTTGTGCGGCACTCGACAAATTTGCCGCTTGTTTCTGCGTGTAAACATCGATTCGTGAAACGAAAATGCTGTAAACCGATTTAAAGCGATCGCGATTGGCCAGCTTCTGGGCACCTTGCCAAACATTGTTGCGAGCCGTCTCATACTGAGCTTGCGAAAACACCAACGTAACATTCAGCGGCACTCCCGAGGCTGCGAGCGGGCCGAGAGCGTCAAGTCCTGCGGGAGTCGCGGGAACTTTGATCATCCGATTTGGATGCCCCGCCGACCATTTTCGTCCTAACTCAACATAAGTTTCGACGCGCTCCGAGTGATTTCGCGGCTGCTCGGCATCTTCCAACAAGGGATCGAGTTCGAAACTGACATAGCCATCATCCCCCTCCGTGCGTTCGAAAATTGGCAGAAACGCTCGCTCGGCGTTGCTTACCAATTCGTCAGTTACCTTCCACGCGATCGTCTCGTCGTCCAGGTTTTGCTGAATCAATTTGGCAATCGATTGATCAAACCGACCGGACTTAATCAAATCGGCCACAATAATCGGGTTCGACGTGGCCCCAGTGACTCCACTCGCAATCGATGCCTCGATCAATTCAGGATCAATACTATCGAGCCACAATTTTGTGCCCGTTTGAAGTAACGAAGGAATTCCGACGCAAGTTTGGGTTGACATCATGCTGGACACCGATTTTGTATGCAAAAGACAGAAATTTTGAATTTCCCCTATTCAACCAAAAATACGCCTCATCGGGAACCCACGGCAGCATTGCAAATAATGTCCCAATCCTGCCGTTATCACGCGACTGAACAATCCCAGTAAATTTGCCGCGATTTGTGGAAAGCAGCCGCAGCATCTGGAACTTCACTGCTGGCTAAGTTAAATTCAGAGTGCTTTTCCGTAGAGGAAGTCGTCAAGACTTTCGGCAATTGAAACTTCATTCGAAACTCTTGACGAGTTCCGTTACCCAAAAATAAAACATTGATTGAGCAATTAGTTTAACAACAGGAACTTAAAACGATGTCCGTGCTTGTTTGTCGCTGGGGAATCCTCAGTACCGCAACGATTGGTAGAAAAAATTGGCAGGCAATCCACCATGCTGACAACGCATCTCTGGCGGCTGTCGCAAGTCGCTCCCAAGAATCAGCGGCTCAGTTCATCGCCGAAAACCAGCAGCGTTGCCCTGTTGAACCGGCTCCCCGCGCCTATGGCAGTTACCAAGAACTGATTGACGATCCCAACATTGATGCCGTTTACATCCCCCTGCCAACTGGGATGCGCAAGGAATGGGTGATCCGCGCTGCTCAGGCCGGCAAGCATGTCTTGTGCGAAAAACCTTGTGCGATTCACGCCGATGATCTGCGAGAGATGCTGGCTGCCTGCGAACAAAACGGGGTTCAGTTTATGGATGGTGTGATGTACATGCACACACATCGCCTCGAAAAACTACGGCATGTCATTGATGACGCGAGCGTCGTCGGCGATTTGAAACGCATCGCGACTCAATTTAGCTTTTGTGCGCCTCCCGAATTTTTTGAAAACAACATCCGCGCGGATGCGAAACTCGAACCTCAAGGATGCTTGGGGGACCTCGGCTGGTACACGATTCGGTTTATTCTCTGGGTAATGCATGGAGAGATGCCCCACACCGTTCGTGGCCGGATTTTGTCCAGCGTGCCATCGACATCAGGCGGCGAATCGATCCCGACTGAATTCAGCGGTGAGTTGCTGTTCGACGATGGTGTAAGCGCGACTTTCTACAACAGCTTTTTGACGGGGCACCAACAATGGGCCGTCGTTAGCGGGACGAAGGGGATCGTGCAGGTCAACGATTTTGTGCTCCCCTATCTCAGCAATTCGTTGAGTTTCGAGTCCCGAGTCTGCGACTTCAACCCCACCGGTTGGGACTTCAACATGGAGTGCTACGCCGAGCGCTATGCCACGGCCGAGTTCAGCAACATGCACCCTTCGGCTCAAGAAACGAGTCTGTTCCGGAATTTCTCGGACCTCGTCTTGCAGAAAAGGCTTGATTCCTTTTGGCCGGAGATTTCCTTGCAAACCCAAGTCATTCTCGACGCCTGCTTGGAATCCGCCCGCAATCACAGCCAAGATGTCAACATCAACACACGGGCCTTTGCGAACGCCTGAACCGAGTTAGTGGATCAGGATTCGACATGATCACTTCTCCTCGTCAGAGGGTCTACCAACAATCAAATCCGCCCAATGTTCTAGCTTGAAACCGGCAAGTCCCTCGGCTTGCTCGCGGCATGAGCGACCGGTGGTGACGACACGCCCTCCCGACTCCAGCGCTTCGCGAATCCCCGGCAGGAATCTCAGATCGGCGATCTTCTGAGAAACTTCGACATGCGAATATCCAAAGGCTCCGGCCATCCCGCAACATCCCCAGTCGGCAAGTTTCGTCGTGTAGCCTGCCGCCTGCAGGATGCTGACCGTGGCCTCCGCACGAAATACCGCCCGTTGGTGGCAATGGGGATGAATCGTAAGGGTTGCATGATCGGTAGGGTCTCGTTTGTTGAGCGATACGTGCCCCAAAGTCACTTGCTCTGCCAACCAATCGTCGAGTAGTCGAGCATGGGGGGCAACCAGACGCCCCAACTCTTGATCGTCAATCAAATCCGGCAAGTCATCAACCACTGCCGAAGCCTCTGAGGGCTCGATGAACAGGATCGGTATTCCCCGTTCGGCGTAGGGCTTCAATTGGCGGAATAGCTTGCCACCTTCCTTTCGCGCTTCGTCCAGGAGCCCCACGGACAGACGCGTTCTCAGCGCATCAAAAGGCTCGACCACCTCGACGAAATACCCACACGACCACAACAACTCCACCACTGCGACTCCGATGTCGGCATCCAAATAGCGGTTCCAGGTATCAACGAACAAAGCCACGCAACGCTCGTCTGACTTCGGACGTTGAAATCGATGACCACTCTCTCGCAACCAACCGTCGAACGAGTATCGAGACAATCGAGGAACCTCCCTCCGCGAGCCCATCTTGTAACGCCGTTCCAAAAATCTTTTGACCAACGTTTGACTCGTGAACCAGTTTGCCAAACTAGAAAAACGACTTGCCCACGCCAATCTCTGAGGAGTTGCCGCGATGAATTTCGCTACGGCAGGCACTCCCTCTTGATCGTAACGAGCCTGAAGTGCTTCGCTTTTCAGCCGGG
Source organism: Pirellulaceae bacterium (assembly GCA_019636375.1). Lineage (GTDB taxonomy): Bacteria > Planctomycetota > Planctomycetia > Pirellulales > Pirellulaceae > BJ22. Next base: position 721,841 of record JAHBXS010000003.1, read on the forward strand.
CCATATCGACGGCGTTAGGGCATTCTGATTTGCAGGCTTTGCACGACAGGCACAATTCCAGCGCATCATGCAACTCAGGATTCGCCAATCCCGGCGGATCAAGTTGCCCTGAAATCGCCAGCCGCAATAGATTCGCGCGACCACGAGTCGAGTCTCGTTCATCGCGCGTAGCACGATAGGAGGGGCACATCGCGCCGCGCAGGTTCTTACGACAGGCCCCCACACCATTACATTGCTCGATCGCACCGACCAGATTATCTTGCTCACCGTAACGAAAACGAGATTTGATTTCCGAAGTCGTCTGATTGTATTTCAACCGATCCGCTTCGCTGTCGCCATACCGCAGATGTCGATCAAGCGGGGGAGCGGCAATCTTGCGATGCGGGTTGAACAAGTTGTCGGGATCGAACAGTCGCTTGATTGACTCGAAAACGCTATAGACTTCATCGCCAAACTGCCGCTGCAAGAACTCCCCACGGACAATCCCGTCGCCATGCTCCCCCGAAAACACTCCTCCCAACTCGCAGCATTTTTCAAAACACTGTTCCGCGATGTAACGCATTTTTTTTCGTTCATCGGCGTCGTGCAAATCGAGCATGACCTTGTAGTGCAGCACACCAACCGATGCATGTGCGTAGGTTGAAATGCCCATGTCGAGCTTTCGACCAAGCTCGTAAACAAACCGGTTGTATTCAGGCAATTTGTCAATCGGCAGGCAAGCGTCCTCGATTAACGCGATTCCTTTCGCTCGTCCCGGCAAGTTCGAGATCAGGCCCAACCCCAAGCGACGCACCTCCCAGGCCTTCCGTTGAGAAAGCGGTGATTCTAGAAGATGGTGTTCGCTGTGGGGGTGCTGTCGAAGTCTCGACAAGTAACGCGCGGCCTTGGCTTGCGCTTCCTCTGCTGAGTCACCCATGAACTCGGCGAGCAACATCCCGGCGGGTATCGTTTGCGGGTCGAGAAAATCGCGACTCAATTCTCTGGTCGAAGCGTTACGAACGGCTTCTTGGATCAAAACGTCATCGAGCAACTCAACGGCACTAGGGCCACATTCAATGACCTCGGGCAAGGCACACAGCGAGGCATCCAGTGTCGTGAAAGAACTGACGACCATCATTGTCGCGGCGGGAAGTCGATTTAATCGCAAGGTCGCTTGAGTCGCAATCGCCAAGGTTCCTTCGCTGCCGACCAGCAGGTCCGACCACGATTTATTTCTACCGTTCACAAAAGGCAGCACGTTATATCCAGCAGCGATTCGCGGTAGATCAGGAATTCTCGCAGAAATCGCTGCTTGGTTTTGGGTGATCAAATCGCGGACCGAACGACGGAGCCTTTCCTCGGTCGAATTTTCGAACGAGTCGCCACCCCATTCATCGGCTGTCATCCACCGGGTCGTCAGCCATTCGCCGCTGGGAAGTAAACAGCGAAGTGATTCGATCGAATCGTTCGTGCGGCCATAAAAAATGGAACGTGTTCCACAAGCGTTATTGCCAATCATCCCCCCGATCGTCGCGCGGTTTCCGGTTGCAGGATCTGGTGCGAAATGTAAACCATGCGGTGTCAGAACAGCGTTTAGTTCATCGAGGACGACGCCGGGCTCCACGACGGCGAGACCTTTTGTAGGATCGATGCTGATGATTCGATTCATGTGGCGAGAGAAGTCCACCACAAGACCTTGACCAATCGCTTGGCCTGATAAACTTGTTCCGCCGCCTCGCCCGATCAATGGAACTTGACGTTCGCGGCAAAAGGCCACGATTCGCTCGACATCCCCGGTATGGCGGGGCCACACGACGGCCTGAGGCAGCACTTGGTAAACGCTCGCATCGGTCGCGAAGGCGCCGCGAACTCCCTGCGATTCTCCCAATTCGCCATCAATGGCCTGTGCCAATTCTCTAAAGTCAATCACGTGTCGAATAGTCCCTAATTTTGCTCAACCCAACCTAGCGAGTCGGGCGACAATCTATGCCATGTTAACGTTCAGTTTAATTGCGAGACGGTTTTCAGCGGAAGCTACCCATTCTCTGGCAATTTTGCCGGCAACGATCTTCTGCGAAGATTGGCAGGCCCGAAAAAGCTGTCGGTTTAACGCCAGCTTAACCCTTTTATTCCGCCTAAACCATCCACTCTTCAACTGGGAGTCTGTTTTTAAACCCCATTTTCAACGGCGGGATTTTTCCTGTCGGGTAGACTTTGCGCCCTGCAAGATGGCAACGGGGTCCCATCACTGATCTATCGAATATTCGAGCATCATGCACGCGGAAGAAAATTCTTCGTCAACAAGTCCAAAAGCCTCTAGGTGCCTATCCCAAAAGGGGTCAGACCCTTTGGAGGCTAAGCGAAATTTAACGTTGCTTTGCTGCCTAGCCGGAGAGGGTCTGACCCCTTTTGGGATTGGCTTTCGGCCAAAATGGCTGACCGCGTTGATTGCGATGACGATCATCGCTATCGGAACCACCAACATGGTCAACAATATTGGCGATGCTGATTTGTGGGGGCACATCCAGTACGGACGAGAAGTCATCGCTGATCGCGAGCTGCCTGTCACCGCGTCATGGACCTATGCCGCTCCCGATGCGCCTTGGGTCAATCACGAGAATATCGCCGAGTTGTGGTTGGCAACGGCTTACGATGGATTCGGCGTTTGGGGCTTGACGCTTTCGAAGTGGCTGATGTCTTTGGCGATGATTGGCTTGATGGTTTGGGGGAGCCGCCGTTTAGGAGCTAGTTGGTTGATCACGGGGTTTGTCGTCTACATCGTCAGTGATCTATTGTACTTGCATTGGCATTTTCGTCCTCAGGCCCTGACCTATCTAGGTTTCGTATTGTTGTTGGCAGTCTGGCAAGGAGTTTTTGCCAACTGGCCTGCGGTTCTAAAAAATGACGCGACGGCTATCAGTGATTTCAAAAAGCGAATGCTTTGGCTCTGGAGCTTGCCGTTTTTGATGATGTTTTGGGCCAACTCGCATGGCGGTTTTGCTGCTGGTGCTGTCATTCTCGTTGTCTACCACGCGCTGCGCTGCCTTGAGATGGTTTGGTGTTTGCCGAGTGAACATCGCAGGATGGTTGTGCATTTGGGAGCGATCTCGCTTGTCTCTGTTTTGGCGACCTTGGTGAATCCCTACGGAGTCGGTTTATGGCAATTCATGTGGATGGCGTTGACCTTGCGTCGCACAGAAATTGGTGACTTCCAACCCTTGCCGCTCGGAAGTCCTGAGGCGCTGATGGTTGGAGTGCTGACCGTGTTCATTGTCCTTGGCGCGCTGGCGGACAAACGCCGACGTGATTGGGTGCAGTTGTTGTTGATGGGTTTGCTCTTATGGCAAGGCCTATCCCATGCCCGCCACATTGTGATTTTCGCAATCCTCTGCGGATTCTGGCTTCCTGGTTTGTTACAAGGGCTAGTCGAATGGCTAGGTAAGCGTATTCAATCGCCTTGGGAAAACTTCGCGAGCAGTCCTTTAGCTCAAAAACGATTCGCCGCTGCACTGATTGTCGTAATCCTTTTTTGCGGATGGCGAACGTATCCTAGCCTACGAGAGATCACCGTCGACAAGACTTTTTTTCCGGTGGCGGCCCTGGAGTTTATGGATGAGCATGATCTGCGAAAGAGAACTTTTGCCTCGTTCAATTGGGGGCAGTATGTTTTGGGTTACTTTGCAACCCACGACGAGGGACTGATCGCCGTTGATGGCCGTTATGAAACTTGTTATCCACGGAGTGTGATCGATCGTTATTTTGATTTTATGTTCGGCCCACACGATCCTAAAAATCGATTTCGAAGCCCTTCTAGCCCACCTTATGATCCTGCATGGGCCCTGGGCCACGGAGAGCCTGAAGTGGTGCTCGTCGAGCGAAATTCTTTTGGAACCGAAGTTCTCGAAGCGCACGCAAACGAGTGGGTTTTGTTGTATCGCGATTCGGTGGCACAACTTTGGGGTCGTAGAACACTATTCGACGATCCCACATCAAAACATTTCATCTCGCCGGCACAACGGCGAATCACCGACGAGCCGCAGTCAGGCCATGCTCAATGGCCGGCTTTTCCCAACTCAAGCGGGAGCGACGGAGCAGAAAAACTTCGGCTGGTCGAATTTCGATAGGCCAGGTCTTTTGTTCATTCAGAGTGAATCAGCCTTGGGATCACGCTTTCGAGGGGAAATCGTGGCAACATCCGAGCGTCCCTTGGAATCCTAAGTTGCGATGGAAGCAATTTGGCGTTTTGATTAAAATATCGAGAACTCGTCCGCCGAATGCCGTTGGCGAAGTATTTGGCCCACACGCCTATCCCAAAAGGGGTGAGACCCTTTGGAGGCTAAACGAAATTTAACGTTGTTTTGCTGCCTAACCGGAGAGGGTCTGACCCCTTTTGGGATAGGCTCTAAATGACGTTTTGCGTTGTCGAATCAGAAACACAATCGAAACCGCTGCAATTTGCTGAGATAGAGAAAAATTAATGGATTGGCAAGCTTGGTTGACATTGGCGGTAGTCGGAGGAATTTTTTTCGGCCTGATCAAGGACCTAGGGCCCCCGGACATGCTGTTTTTGGGAGGGGTTGTTTTTCTGGCCCTCGCCGGAATCATCACACCCACTGAAGCGTTTGCTGGTTTCTCAAACGCGGGAATGCTGACCGTCGCTTTTCTATTTGTCGTCGCTGCGGGGCTGAGGGAAACCGGTTTTCTCGATTGGCTGGGCCAGCAGGTTTTGGGAAAGGCCCGAACCGAACGTGGCCTTTTCGTTCGTTTGACGGGAATTGTTTTGCCTTTATCGGCCTTCTTAAATAACACTCCGATCGTGGCGATGTTCGTACCCATCGTCTTGAGCTGGAGTCGCCGTCATCGGGTTGCTCCCTCCCGACTGTTGATTCCGTTGTCGTATCTCGCGATTCTCGGTGGCACCTGTACCCTCATCGGCACGTCAACAAATTTGGTTGTCAATGGATTGATGATCGATGCCAACCTGAAGGGCATGCACTTATTTGAGATCACGGCAATCGGTTTGCCGTATGCGTTGATTGGGGTCGCCTATTTGGTGCTGATCGCACCAAGATTGCTGCCTGATCGTCGGGAAATGTTGGAGCAATTGGGAGCTGCGAGGCGAGAGTTTTTGGTTGAGATGCTCGTGGATCCGGGTTGTCGTTTGATTGGAAAATCAATCGAAGAAGCCGGACTGCGGCACCTTCCAGGATTGTTCTTGATCGAAATCAATCGTGAAGGCACAGAGATTGGCCCGGTGGCGCCGGAAGAACGATTGCAAGCTGGCGATCGATTGGTATTCACGGGAATCGTGAGTAGTATTGTAGAGTTGGAACGCATTCCTGGCTTGGTTCCTGCTGGGGACCCATCTTATGAAGTTTCCCCATCGGGAAAACGGCAGCGGAAACTCTGCGAGGCCGTGATTTCCCCATGGTCGCCATTGATTGGCAAAACGATTCGTGGTGCTGACTTTCGCACCACTTACGGAGCGGCAGTCGTCGCCGTACATCGAGACGGGGTGCGACTTGAAAACAAAATCGGTGACATTCGCCTCAAACCGGGTGACACACTGCTCTTGCAGACTCACCCCAGTTTTCTGAAAAACTACCGCAATGATCGAGCGTTTTACCTCATCAGTAATGTATCCGAATGGCGCCCGATTCGGACCGATCGTTTGTGGATTGCCGTTGGTTTGTTTGCCATCCTGATTTTTTTGATGACCAGTGACCTTGTGTCGACCGTGGTTGCCGCAGCCGCGACAGGATTTCTGATGGTCGCAACAGGATGCATTTCCGCAAGCGAAGCAAGGAGATCGATCGAATGGCAGGTGCTGGTCACGATTGCAGCAGCTTTTGGAATCGGAACTGCGTTACAAAATTCTGGAGCCGCAGCAGCAGTGGTGGACCTAATCTTTGGTCGAATCACAGACCTGGGACCACTCCTGGCTTTGGCAATTATCTATTTCACCGTATCGTTGATCACCGAACTCATAACCAATAATGCTGCCGCCGTTTTGATGTTTCCGTTTTGCCTCAAGGCAGCCGAAATTTACAACGTCAGCCCACGTCCATTCATGATTGCCTTGATCTTGGCGGCCTCTGCGAGCTTCGTCACCCCCATCGGTTATCAGACAAACATGATGGTCTACGGACCTGGGGGATACCGCTTCGGCGACTTTGTCAAAGTGGGAATGCCGCTAAACCTGCTGCTAGCAGCCGTGGCGATCGTCTTAATTCCGTTCATTTGGCCTTTCTAGCCCGGCAAACTTTGAGGATCAGGGAAGATTTTCCGATAATTCTCTTTGCAGGGCATGCTGAAAAACGCTTTCTTAATCGAATCGTCGCGTGCTCCTATTTCATAAGAGGGCCCATTGAGCTCGTTGAGCCTGAGAATCTGGAACCTGATCGGCCAAGGGATAATTGGTTCCCTGATGGCCACGCTGAGTTTGTTTACTTCGGCAGTTCATGCCCAGCTCGAGGACCGGTTAACTGACGCAAGGCCCATCTCATTTACGGATGATCCCTCAAGTGAATTAAGCGACCTCCGCAAGCGGCTCGAAGTCTTAGAGAAAGCGGGATCAGGCGAGAAGAAGTTCCAAGATGCTCGGAAATGGACTACCCGGTTGGGTGGTCACATCCAGATGGACTACATCATGTGGGCAAATGCCGATCCAGCGATCACCGACGCCCAAAATTATTTCAATTACCGACGATTGCGCTTGGTCGCTGACGGAGAGGGTTACGAGCAGTTTGATTTTCGGTTGCAACTTACGCTTGAGCCAGGCCAACTTTATGCTTCTGATCAATTCGGATCTCCGGATGTAAAAGACGCATACTTCTCGATAACCGACATTTCCGGCCTAGGCCGCTTTCGGGTGGGAAACTTTTTCGTCCCATTTAGTTTGGAACAAGTAACTAACGATACGAACAACATTTTCTTGGAGCGATCGATACCCACGCAGGGAGTTTTTGCTGCGGATCGCGAAGTGGGTGTTGCCCTTTACAATTGTACCGATGATGAACGATTCACTTGGACGTTTGGAGCTTTTTTTGATAACATCAACGACACGGTGAAAACTCGATTTGATGACAACCAAGGGCTGCGCCTATCGGGTCGCTTGACATGGCTCCCCTACTACGATGAATCCTCCGAGGGGCGGTATCTGGTGCATACTGGAGTTGGGATTCTGCATACTCAAGACCATGACAATTTGGTCGTTTTTCGTGCACGACCTCAAGTTCATCGTGGGCCGTTTGTTCTCGTGAGCCAACCACTTCTGGCTGATTCATACACAACGGGAAATCTCGAATTGGCGGTAGTGCGTGGCCCCGTGACTTTGCAGAGTGAAGCGTTCATATCTCAAGTTAATTTGCTCAATGGCGAAACGCGACACACTGGCGGGGCGTACGCCCACCTCAGCTACTTTTTGACCGGAGAAAATCGAGTGTTCGAACCTTTTGGCCAACATGGTCCTCAGTTTGGAAGAAATCGGCCACATTGCGATCTGAAACTAAAATCGGGATGTCGGCAGTGGGGTGCGATTGAAGCCAAAGTGCGTTGGTCGTACCTGGATTTAACTCAAGTGGCCGGCGGGCAATACAACGACCTGTCGGTTGGTTTCAACTGGTATTGGTCAGACCGCACTCGCTGGATGTTTGACTGGATTCATCCGATGACAACGGCAGATTCCATCTTTGGTACTACCCAATCCGATCTGCTCGGTCTCCGATTTGACGTCAATTGGTGAGTCAAAATTTGGAAAATTTATTGCCATCCAGGAAAATTTGGTGCGGAACATTTGGTGCCATCCATCTTTCAATAAAACGGGCGGAACTTGCCACAAACGGTTGCTGCTTTCGTTGGAAAGTTGGTGCATGAAGGAATTTTGGTGTCGCCAAATTTCAATTCTGGAAACTTGCCTTAACGCGTCCATTCTAATACGGTGCCGTCGGCCCGAAGCCGCTCGCGCAATCGAGCTGGATCGATGGTTTGCACGGGAACTTGCTGCTCAATTGCCTGAACTGCGGCTGTCGCTGCGGATTGTCCCAGAACCATGAACACAGGTTCCATACGAATCGAACCAAAAGCGATATGGGATGCCGAAAGACAAACCGGCACCAATAAATTGCTACATTGATCCCTGCGCGGCACAATCGCGCGATAGCCTATCGGGTAGGGAGAGAAACCGCCGACTTGCACGTCACCCTCATTTCGGACAAAGCCCTCCGAGTCGACATGTCGCTGTACGTGGTGCGAATCCATCGTGTAGGCTGCCAAACCGATCGGCGTTTCGGCAACTTCACGGCCCTGGCAATGGTGTTGTGTCATCACCAGATCGCTGACCATCCGCCGTGCTTCGCGGATATAAAGCTGACCTTGCCAGCCATCACCGTCAACAAACTCGTCGCGGCACAATCCCCATCGTGAGACCTCCTCGCGGATCGCTGGTGGAACTCGCGGATGATTGGCGAGCGTCCACATCAGCCCTTGTTGATACAAGCGATGTTGGGCCACGATTTCCTGGCGCCCCTCGTAGGAAGCTGTGGGATACTCGTAATTTTGCCCAATAAAATCCGTGGAAAATCCGAAGTTGTTGTTCGTGTCCGTTTTGCGATTGGGCATGAGGCCGATGCTAAGTGGCACACGTTTCTCACCCGCTTCGAAATTTCTGAACAGGAGTTCGTACCATTGCTCTTGATATCCGTCAGGTTTGCGCCACTCGATTTTATTTTCGGGATGGTTGGTCATGCACATGCGAAAGCAGTAGGCTTGTAGTCGTTGATCGCTCGCTCCTTCTGCAGCCGGCGGATCAGGTTCAATGAAGGGGAGCAGACCACTGTTGGGATCTCCAGGGACGACAAACGGATCGACTCCTGGAACGAACTGATGATGAACGGCTCGCTCCGTTTGCACTCCGTTAAGGGTTTCGCGATACTGATCGTTCGCTTCACGCCCGACGGTCCACTGGACTCCTGCTGCCGCCATGAGGTCTCCCTCGTACGTGGCGTCAATGAACATCTTGCCCGTAAAAACTCTCCTAGATTCCATCGTGATGGACACAATTTGCCAGGGTGCCGAGCGGGTGGTCTTCACGCCGAATTGACGGTCCAAACGTTCTTTGAAAACGACGGAAATCTGCATTTCCTCTAACCAATCACGGTAGACTTTCATGGCCACATGCGGCTCAAAGGTCCACATCGTGTCTTCGTCGGGTTGCGTCTTTGATTGACCGACACTGCGATACTCGGATTGCAACTGCCATTTCCAGCTTCCAGGTTGCTGGTAGTGAGAGCGAACACGCCGATAAAACTCGCGTGAGATTCCCCCGATGGCCGCCTTGTTACCGATATCCGTTTGGCCCAATCCACCAGTCGTGAGCCCGCCCAAATGGGTCGAGGGTTCGATCAGCAAGACTGATTTTCCCATCCGTTTCGTCTGAATCGCAGCTGCGATACCAGCCGAAGTACCTCCATAAATCACAACGTCCGCCGATTCTTCAATGGGCGAATGAGCGAATCCAGCGACAAGTATGGCCCAAAAACAAATCAGGTATGCAGAAATCATCGAGTTTACAGGCTCCGTGAATGAGTTGAACTTGCGATCAATGTCCCCAATAGTTCCAGCGGCGATGGAGCCGCAGTTTTGCGGTTGCTTGAAATAGGGAGCAGCAGGTCATCAAGGCGGGTGAGATCGCATGATTCGCTGAGTCCCGGAATCGAAATTGGAATGAATACACCGCTATTCGGCGGTTGCGTTTGATGGTTGGTATTCCAAATGATCCATTCCACATTGGGAAAGCGATTCTGCCAGGCGATTTGCTCTTGCGTGACCGCATCGCAGATCCACAACACAACGTCCGTTTCACCTCGACGAATTTGTTCGATAGCTGAAAACTCGTTCCAGTGGAATCGTGGGTGCCCCGTGTTAAGGTTAATTGCTCGCGCGAGACCAAAGACCGATAGCAGAACATTTTCAGCCCCCAGCCCTTGATGGTCATGACGCAAGGGAAATAAAACCGCCCTGCCGCGATCGTTTAAGCAGCGAATGGTCTCGTGAAGCGAGACAGCCGAGAACGGATCGGAACACCCATTCGGATCAGCAAACAGTGAAACGTATCGCGCACCCACCAGCAGATCGACCAACTTGGCAAACTGCGTCGGGATTTCAGCGAATTCACTTGGCGACTTTGCATTCACGACAAGCCGCAACCACTCCAGGCATTCGTCGGCTTCATTTCTAGAAAATTCAAACACGCCAGCAAAATCGAGCCCCATTGGACTGTTGGGCGACTGATCGCTAACCCAAATTACTTTTTTGTCGGCAGCATTAATTCGTTCGAGCAATCGCGGGTGGCTCGCAAGCGGATTGCAAAACCAAAGCACGACGAGATCACTTCGCTGCCGAATTTCCCCCAGCGTTGCCGTGACACGTCCCACTTTTTGCAGAGCAAATTCAAAAGAGCTAACTGGCTGAAAATTGATGTCTAGCGAGCCTCGATAGGTGAGGCCAAGTTGGGCCGCCGCATGTACCGAACGTTGGTCGAGTTGATCAAGGCCCACAATTTGTAGGTGACGGGACTGACCCATTCGATGCTGTGTTTCCTCCAAAGCCGAGGTCAACGTTTGTGGTCGGCCATCGACATAAGCAACAGCTTCCGGCAACAAAATGGACTGGAGCCATGCGGCGCCCCGTTCACAATAACCGCTCAGTGGCTCAGGGCCATCTGAATTTGCGATCCAAGTCACATCGTCGCACAACAAATTGCAGCCGCAACAGACACCTTGCGAAATTGGTCGTTCTGATGGGTTAAGGCTCATGCGTTTCGAATCCCTGTTTCCAGCGACTGAGGCATACTCAGCGTAGGCGACTCCAAAGACGCGACCGGATACGAACAATAATCCGCCGAGTAGAAGCCGGCAGGGCGATGATTGCCACTGAGTCCGCAGCCGCCAAAGGGCAACTTGCCGCTGGCTCCTGTCGTTTGTCGGTTCCAATTGACGATGCCTGCGCGAATCCGCTGAATGAAATGCTGGTATCGATCGGGGTCGTCGCATAGCAAACCGGCGGACAAGCCGTATTTTGTTTGATTGGCAAGAGCGATCGCAGCGTCTAGATCGGGAACGACAAACCAATTCAATAGAGGCCCAAAGACTTCCTCGTCCTCAAGATCGGAGACTTGACTCACGTCCACCAGCGCGGGGGTCAGCAGTGCCGTATTGCCTCGCTGAACGCTCATCTCAGTTAACGCTTTTCCGCCTCGATCGAGTAACGACTGATAACTGGCCAGAATATGCCGACCCGATTGATGATTGATCACGGGCCCGTAGAAAGGTTCGCGATCATCATCGTAGTAGCCGACGCTCAAACGTCCGATCATTTTTTCAAGCTCGGTTGCGAATTTCGCGACGTCGTTGCCCCGTTCGACCACAATCAGTCGTCTGGCACAGGTGCAACGTTGCCCCGAGGTGATAAACGCCGACAAAACCGTTTGGTGAGCGGCGGCCGCAAGGTCGGCGACAGAATCGACAATCAGCGGGTTGTTGCCCCCCATTTCTAGGGCCAAAATCTTTTGCGGAAAATCGGCAAAGGCTCGATGCAAAGCTCGTCCGACTCGTCCGCTGCCCGTAAATAACAATCCATCACACGTTTCGGGTTGGGAAGCAGCGATACCGACTTCGCTTCCTCCTTGGATCATGTTGAATACTCCGGGTGGTAAGCCGACTTCATGCCAAAGCTCGGCCATCCACGCTCCAACCGCCGGTGTTTGCTCGCTAGGCTTAAACACCACCGTATTTCCAGCCAACAAAGCGGGGACGATGTGCCCGTTGGGAAGATGTGCCGGAAAATTGAACGGACCCAGTACAGACATAACGCCGTAGGGCTTGAAGCGAGTGACCGCCTCGTAGCCGGCTAATTCAAAACGGATCGTGTCGCGGCGCGATTTTAGGGCCTCGATTGAAAGGGCGATTTTTCCCACAACTGCCGCGGCCTCTGCACGAGACTCCCACAGGGTTTTCCCCATCTCGTTCGAAATCAAATGAGCCAGTTCGTCGCTCTTCTCTTTTGCCACTGTAGCAAACCGCTCGCAGAGTGTGATGCGTTCGGAGAGTGGCACATCGCACCAAGTCTCAATAGCCCGCCGTGCTGAAGCGAATGCCTCGGCAACTTGATCTTTACTCGCGGCAAAACCTCGCCACACTTCTTTTCCACTCGCCGGGCACGTGGAAACAAATTCCTCGCCCGCACCTGGCACCCACCTTCCGTCGATCAACAACTGATTTTTAACCGGCATCGACTACCTACTCAATTACAACACTGATGTTCGCACGTACAATTTTCGGTTTGAGGGCAAACCTCCCCCCGCTCCGACGACATTCGCTGTGATCGTCATATAGGATGAGTATTCTATCTAAAATCTTCTATTGTTGCTGCCAGAAGATGAAAACAATTACGTTGGACTTGGACGAATGACAACGCGATCGAATCATTCGAAGATGTGATTGGATTTGCGGTTGTTGGTGAGGTCAATGGAGAGTTGTGTGCGGTTGGGATTCACAATTACGGTGGTTGCCCCAACAAAGCGACACGGATCACGCCGATTATCAAAGCGGACCTTGACCGATGGCTGCAAGAAAGCAATGAATGACAATGCCTCACGAATCCGTTAGAATGGCTGCTTGTAGTCTTCGGCGGCATGGATTTTCGATCTAAGTCGGAAATGTTGGCCACTGACCCAACTTGAGCCTTCTCCAACTGATTTCGTGACATGTCGTTTAGCTTTCGCACTGGATCAGTGCCGATTTTAATAAGCATTCCCCATCATGGGTCCAAAATCCCGCCAGAGATCGCGGCGGCGATGACGACTGACGGATTGAGCAGCCGAGACACCGACTGGTTTTTGGAGCGTCTGTACGATTTGCCCGAAACCCAGTCGGCCAGTCTGCTGGTCGCCGAGTGGTCGCGATATGTGATCGATTTAAATCGACCGAGCGACAATCAATCCCTGTACCCCGGCCAAGCGACGACAGGCTTGGTCCCCGAAACGTGTTTTGATGGAACGCCGATTTATCACACAAATCCTCCTGATGCGGTCGAAATCGAGCGGCGAATCCAGACCGTTTGGGTCCCCTATCACCAACAGTTGCAAGACGAATTGGCGCGGCTCAAACGAGAGCATGGTTTGGCGGTTTTGATCGAGGCTCATTCAATCGCCTCCGAAGTCCCGCGACTCTTTCCAGGAAGACTTCCCGATTTCAACATCGGCACCAATCATGGTCAATCGTGCGAGGCGTCGTTGCAAGACGCGATAGTCAACGTCTTGGCTAACCAATCGGACTTCTCGCATGTCATCAACGGCCGTTTTGTAGGGGGCTATATCACACGGCACTACGGCAATCCTGCTGAACAAATTCATTCTGTTCAAATTGAACTTTCTCAAGCGACTTATCTGGACGAGTCAACCTTGAGTTGGAATCCCGTCCGAACAACAAAAGTTCAACCCATTTTTCGACAGATTTTTTCTGCCATTCACGATTGGATCGCTACAAGATGAATGGAAGCTCATTAACAAAAATTTTTCGCGGGTTTCGCCTAGCGACAATGGCTCCAGCCGGCACCGTCCTCGCTCGCGATAGTGAAGGTAACGGTTTGTTTGAACAACCGGACAACCCCTATGGAGCGATCTTCGACGCAGTGATGTCGGTAACGGATGGAAAAATCGATTGGATTTTGCCCAAGTCCTTGGCAGAACAAGCGATTGGCGTGCGAAATGTAGCAACCATTGAAGGCCGAGGCCGATGGCTAACTCCAGGTTTGATCGATTGTCATACTCATCTGGTTTACGGTGGAAATCGAGCTGAGGAATGGGAGCAACGCGTGCGAGGCGTGAGCTACGAAGAGATCGCTCGATCAGGAGGCGGGATACTCTCCACCGTTCGGGCAACGCGGGAATCGAGCGAGGAAGAGCTCGTTCAAGGGGCTTTGACGCGGCTCGCGCCACTCGCCCGCGAAGGGATTACGACCATTGAGATCAAATCGGGTTATGGCCTGGATTTGGAAAGTGAACTCAAAATGCTGCGAGCGGCGCGGCGGTTGGCCGCTGAAGTCGATGTCCATGTCGAAACCACCTTGCTGGCTGCGCATGCCGTTCCGCCGGAGTATTCTGGGCGGAGCGATGACTACATCGACTTTGTGGTGAACGAAATCGTCCCTGCTGCCGCTCCGTGGTGCTCGGCAGTGGATGCTTTTTGCGAACGGATCGCTTTCTCGGTTCCGCAAACTGAGCGAGTTTTTGATGCTGCCCAGGCGGCAGGGTTACCAATCAAAGTCCATGCCGAACAACTTTCACGGACTGGCATCTCGATCAAAGCAGCAGAGCGCGGGGCACTCTCTGTGGATCACATCGAGTATCTCTCGGCCGCCGACTGCGAAGTGCTTGCGAAACACGGAACGGTGGCGACACTGTTGCCGGGAGCGTATTATTACTTGCGAGAGCAGCAACCTCCGCCGGTGGCGGCGTTGCGAGCCCTACATGTTCCGATGGCAGTCTCGACCGATGCCAACCCAGGCAGTTCGCCGATTTTTTCACTCCTGACTGCCGCCAACATGGCGTGTGTTCTGTTTGGACTGACACCAGAAGAGGCGCTTAATGGAATCACTCGAAATGCCGCTCGGGCCCTGGGGCTTCTGAAATCTAAAGGAACCCTCGAGCCCGGCAAACAGGCGGACCTTGCGGACTGGAACGTCAACTCACCGGCAGAAATCGTGTATGCGTTGGGGCAAAACCCGTGTGTGGCCAGCTATCGTGGAGGAAGACAACGCGAATGAATCAGCCTGGACAAAAAACGTTGCACTTTGCGTCGGCACTGATCGGACAAGAATGGCGGAATGATGTGGCCATCGAAGTTGGTGAAGGGGGCCTCATTTCCGCGATCCTTTCTGAGGTAAAATTGCCCCCCAGTGCCACATCGCCCCTTGTTGCGATACCTGGGATGATCAACGTTCACAGCCACGCCTTCCAAAGGGCCTTTGCCGGACTTAGCGAATATGTAACTGCCGAGCGAGACAGTTTTTGGACTTGGCGATCGCTGATGTTTGACTTCTTGATGCGAGTCGAAGCGGAAGAGTTTTACCAAGTTGCTCGCCAAGTCTATACCGAGATGTTGGCGGCTGGCTATACCTCGGTGGGCGAGTTTCACTATGTGCATTTGGATACGCAGGGAAAGGTCTACTCTCGGATCGACGAATTGGCGGCGGCCATGATCCAAGCAGCAGAAGATGTCGGACTCGGCATTTGTCTGTTGCCGACACTCTATCAACGTGGTGGTTTTAAGAATGAGCCTTTAGTGGCAGGGCAACGACGATTTTTCTTAAACCTGGACGAATACATCAAACTCGTGGAACGTTGCCGAAGTTTGGCCGCCGAGCGAAAGAACTGTCGCGTGGGGGTCGCCCTGCATTCCTTGCGGGCCGTTGATCCGATAATCGGAAATCAAGCTTTGACGGCGCTAATCTCCAGTGACCCGAAGATGCCCATTCACATACACGTGGCCGAGCAAGTCCCAGAAGTCGAGGCTTGTTTGGAGACGCATGGGAAACGCCCGGTGGAATACCTTTTCGAGCAATACCCCGTGAACGAGAGTTGGTGTTTGATCCATGCGACCCATTTGGCCGATCACGAATTGCGGGCAATTGTCGACTCGCGTGCCGTTGTGGGTTTGTGCCCCAGTACCGAAGCGAACTTAGGGGACGGCATTTTCCGGGCCAGAGATTTTTTGAATGCGGGGGGAAGGATCGGAATTGGCACGGACAGCAACGTCTGCATCGATCCCCGCGAGGAGTTGCGATTGATTGAAACCGTGCAGCGCTTGCAGTACCGTGAAAGAGCGGTACTCGCAACCGTCCAGCATTCAGTAGGTCGTCGCTTAATAGATGAAACCGCGATGGGTGGTGCTGCCGCTTTGGGGCTGAATGCGGGAGAACTGGCTGTAGGCAAACGTTGTGACATGACCGTGATTGATCCACAGCACCCTTCTCTGGATGGCGCTGTGGGAGACAGATTGCTCGACCGATTCGTGTTTTGCAACCACGGTAATTCACCGATTGCAGGAACGGTCGTCGGCGGAAATTTTCGAAGAACGCGAGATTGCTTTGACTCAAGTCACTCTCACGGCATGTAGAATTAAGAGCCTATCCCCAAAGGGGTCAGACCCTCTCCGGCGATGAAACAAAAAACGTAAATTCTGGCCTAACCTCCAAAGGGTCTGACCCCTTTCGGGATACTTAATTGGCTGGCGTAAGTCTCTTTCCAGGGAATTAGCATGGTGGACATTCGATTAAAAAACGGGCTGAATCGACTGAAAGACTTCCTTTTTCCCGGCAGGAAACGGAGGCGCGAACAACTCGCCTCGCTCAATCAACAGGTCGGCGAGTTGCAGACCGAACTGACCAACATCAGGCAGCACGTGAGTGATGTATCTCAAAACCTGACCAAAATCGGCAAGCAAGTTAAAAGTGGCGACGAACTCACCGACAAAACGAAGGTTCAATTGGATACCGTCCAGCGCGAGCTTTCAGATCAACAATCGAAACTCGCCACAGAAACTCATCGATTAAGTCAGCTTGCCACGGAATCCGGTAATCATATCAGGCAACTTCTTGAAAAAGTGGCTGAGATTGAGCATTGCAAAACCGAGCAACTTCAATTTAGCAAACAGCTTGGCCAACAACAGTTGCGATTTTCGGAATTAAACAACGAGTCAAAAGTTTGGCAAGACTCAACCGCGGCTTTGAGGTCCGAGTTGCAAAGACTGAGTGGACAACTTGTTGAAATTCAGCACACAATTAAACATGAAATTGAGTCCTTCCAATCCGTCAATCCAAGCGAAACGGCCGCAACGGTTGTGGATCAAAGAGTGCCGGGAATCATCGCGGAAACTGCTCCTGCTCTGATCGCTGACCAAGTTCAATCAATGATCCCCGACTTGTGCCATCAAGTATTCGATTCTCTACTTCAGGAAAGCAAAGTCGCTGATGGGATTGCTCATCAAAAAACGAATCTTGATCGACTTGAACAGCGCATGTCTCGGATAGAGAACTCGATTGAGGCGATTGCAAAAAGGCAACTTCAGCCTTCGCCTAATAACAGTTCTTCATCGGAAAAATCGGGCGAGAGGTCAGAGGGAACCGCAGCTATCACGCCAAACACAAAAGCGACACCGAACACCACAAACCCTGCGGGAATGCAAACGAGAAATCTTGCAGAAGTGAAATCGAGCTTCTGCCTTCGGGCTTATGAGTGTTACGCTGAGGAAATGGCCGAGGCCCAGGCGAGATTTATTTATTTGGATGTAAAATCGATCCCTCGTTCTGGGCTCCATTATTTGCAGCGCACGCTACACGAGATTTTTGAAAATCAGTATAGTTTTTGTGAATGGTACCAAGAGCCTGGCTGTTGCAAACAAATGCCTTGCAGCCTTACCGGATTTGCAAAAAATTGCAAACAGGGCCATTTATTTTCCCTTCGTATGGTCAAGTCTCACGATTTCGATTTGAGCGATCCCGTCTTTACAGAAAAAGGGGCGATTCGCCGGATCGTGTTGATACGAGACCCGCTTTTTTCTCTAACTTCGTATTGGAATCTACAGGCCTTGCAGCACAATCACGAACTTTTGCAGCAACATGGGATTGGGATGGCCAAAATAAATTATCTGCATGAAAAGCCGTTGTTGGGCATGGCATTCAAATTGATTGATTCTGTTGGAACGGTACCCAACGAAGATTCCTTATGGAAATGGCTGGAAAGCACGCGGGCCTATTATTTAGGTTTTATCGCCAAGTGGAGCAAACATGTATCCCGTGAATCGATTATCGATTATCAACAAATTAACGATTTTCTAATTCGCACTTTCGAAGGAATGGTCCCTACGATGCCTGAGGACACCCGTGAACGATTTAAAAGCTGGGCAGATCGTCAGCAAGAATCATTTCAACCGCGAAATGACCCTTTTTTCAGCGACAGTGAAAAGATGAAAGAGCATCTCAATCAACATGCTGATCTGTTCCGACAAGTTGCTGAGGAAATCGTGCAAGCGGACGATACCGGTTTGTTTGCCAACTGCCAAGAGCCAAATATCGAACCGCAAACTGTTCGACTCGATCAGTCAAACCCTCGCGATTTTATTTCGCGAGCGAATTAGCTTCAAAACAGGCGCTTCGTCAAGATTCAAGTTGAGCAGCGAGATGGCAGCGGAAGCCGTCAAGAGTTTCTGAAATTGACGCGACATCCGAAAGTCTTGGCGAATTCTAAAACCCTTTATTGAGCACTGGCCGGACCTCTAATAGCGTACACCGGGCGCGGGGCTGTCCAAACGGCGATAGTGCAAACGATATTCGGTTTGCGGCGTCGTGGTCGCTCGGCCTTGCCCTGTCGATGTGCCAATCGATAAAAAGTCGCCAATTAAATTGACTTGCCCGCCCACTCGCTCGTCTTCGTAATGAGTCGCGTGGCCGACGACGAACTCTTCCTCGCGCAGGACTTCGTAGCCCTGCGGGAAATGCTCGTGCATGATTTTATGAGCCTGATCGCGGAACCTTGTCGGCCAGCGATTGGTGTTGTAGGGGATTGCCACGATTCCGTAATCCGGATCTCGCAAAACGGACCGCGCCGCACAGCCACTTTGCAAAACACCAACTGTCAACATGACCAATCCGAGCAACCAGCCCATCCGCACAGACGGCTTTTTCAAGGCCACGTTGTTGGTTTGTGAAACGACGGTCGACGGTGACATTGGCAAAGCTGCGAATTGAGTAAGGAAAAAATGTTCGGAGACCTAAGAAGGAACTTTTTCGACCTGAGTCGTCAAAAATTGACACAAATCTGGAATGGTAAATACAGGACCTTCTGTAATGCGGCAAGCCCGGTTTTAACCTACAAAAACCCTGAAAAGCCGCACTTAATGTTGCCGACACAACGATTTTTATCGCCTCAGCTTATGATTTTTGTCTTCTTCAGAAGACTTTTCGACGGGCTACCATCGAGCGGGGGTGTTTGGGGCGGGAATGGACCATTTGATGAAGTCGCGGACATGCTCGTTTGAGGTGGGGAGGTCCTCGTCACGAAGGTACATCATGTGGCCGCTGCGGTAAGTCTCGAACCGCAGACGGTCGCGGAATGCACCGGATGGGTCGAGGTTCCACATCGTGTACTTGGCAGAAAAATAATCGGTCCCGCCATCGTAGTAACCAGCTTGGATCATCACCTTGAGCCACGGATTTTCGGCCATGCTGCGCCGGAGGTCTTCACCGGTTTGGTCCCCCGTGCGATCCCACGGACTTACCGGACCAAAAATGTTGTACGAAAGCTCCGTGCGATACCCCAGTTCATTTCGCAAATAGTGATTGATTGCGGGAGTAAAGGAGTGGTTCCAAGAGGTCAACGCGGGATCGTAATCATAGACGACCCCCGCCGCCTCGCGATCGACGCCACGATAACGGGCGTCCAGGCGTCCGACGGTCAAACGCTCATGCCGCAACAGTTCTTTTCGCCAACTGCTGATCGGCACCACTAAATTGTGATTCAAAACAAACTCGGGACTCACACCGGCATATTGTGCCGCGCGAGCCGCGATTTGTTGGCGTCGTTCTTCGTCCAGAAACCCGCCTCGGGCCAACGCCGGGAGAAGTTCATCGAGTGCAAACGCTTCGACTTCAGGCAAAATCTCTTCCAGATTGCGGCTTTGCAACGACTCATCGAGTTGACCGTGATACCAAGCCGTGGCGGCATAGTGTGGAAGGATCAAGGCCGCAGAAACCGGTCCTGCTCGTTCGATCCCCAGGCCCGTTGGCGAAACCAAAATCACACCATCGACGAAAATCCGATGAGCGGATTGCAGGCGACGCGCAAGACCTGCGACCCGGGTTGTTCCATAACTTTCGCCTTTGAGAATTTTTGGCGAAGTCCAACGCTCGTAATGCGTCACGAACTGCTCGATCCAACGGGCGAGATAATCGATGTCGTTGGTCACCCCGAAAAATTGCGTAGGATCGACTCCGGGGAGCGGACGAGAAAAACCGGTATTCACGGGGTCAATGTAGACCAAGTCGGTAACGTCCAAAATCGAAAACGGATTGTCTTCGACACCAAAGGGTTGAACTGGAAAGCCTTCCGCATCGATCTTGAGACGTTTGGGGCCGGTGTAGCCGATGTGCATCCAAACCGAAGCAGAACCAGGTCCGCCGTTAAACGAAAACGTTAACGGTCGCTGCTGGTCGTTCGCCTTGTCGGTTCGTTGATAATACACGTAAAACAAATTCGCGAGTGGATTGCCTTCTAAGTCAGTCACTGGCAAAGTTCCAGCGGTTGCCGAATAGCCAATCGTTTGGTCGCCGATGCGGATTTCATGATGACTGACCACGGGTGGACTTGCCGGTGACTCAGCGGCAGGCTCAACAAATCCTGGTTGATCCGCAGAAGGAATTGCGGAAGAAGTGACTTGGGCCGCACTTTTTTTTGCCACGAAAACGCCAGCGAGCACAAAAAGGATGATGGCAGAGGTTCGCCAATTGACCGACATGAGCTTGTTCCTTGGATGCACTATTTAATACCCTCCCATTTTAACTCAAACAATGACCATTTGCAGTAAAATCCGTGCAACCGTTCACGGAGTGAACGGCCACGTAGCTTTTCACTCCATGAAAAGGCGGGCACACTGAAGGGAAATTTCTTGACAAGCCGCTTGGCAATGTGATTCGCCAAAGAGGCAATTCGTTATGCCAAACGACGATACAGTAAACGGTTTAAAATCTGTTAGTCTCGACATGGATCGAGTATGATGTAGAAATCTCGACGGATCTAAGAATTTTGGAGTTCTCCGATGCTCACCGCAAATCACGTCTTTGGTCTAACTTGGTTCGGCCAATATTTGGTCGTGTCGATCTGGGGCCTGTGCGTGATCGCTTCGTCTCCGGTGGGAGTCGCTCAGGTTCCCGATGGTGCCAAATTAAGGACGCTAGATTCTCATTTTCCGTTTAGTGTTCCAGCGTCGGCTGCGGAATGGGAGGAACGGGCCGAGGAGTTGCGTTTTCATTTGCAGATGAGCTTGGGGTTATGGCCGTTGCCTGAAAAGACTCCTTTGAATGCCGTCGAGCATGGGACCATTGAGCTTGAGGACTATACGGTCAGTCGCGTTTACTTCGAGAGTTTCCCGGGCTTCTTCGTCACAGGCAGCCTGTATCGCCCCAAGGGTCAGGCAGCACCGGGGCCGGGGATTTTGTGCCCACATGGTCATTTTCGTAGTGGGCGATTTACGAAAGCAAGCGATCAAGAAATCGAGCGGATGATCAATTCTGGCGAGGAGCGCTATCCGGAAAACGCTCGGAGTCCACTGCAAGCCCGTTGTGCTCATCTCGCGCGGATGGGTTGTACGGTGTTTCACTACGACATGATTGGTTACGCAGACAGCCGACAGATCTCCGAAGCAGTTGCTCACGGATTCGCCAAACAGCGCGAGGGGCAGAACGATCCGTCGGCTTACGCATTCTTCAGTCCACAAGCCGAACTGCATCTGCAATCGATCATGGGCTTGCAGACTTGGAATTCGATTCGGGCACTGGACTACTTAACCTCTTTGCCGGAAGTTGACGCGAGTCGAATCGGCGTGACAGGTTGCAGTGGGGGAGGGACGCAGACGTTTATTCTGGCGGCGTTGGACTCGCGAGTCACAGCGGCCTTTCCGGCGGCGATGGTCTCGACGGGGATGCAAGGTGGCTGCGTTTGCGAGAACTGCTGCAATTTGCGAACCGTGACGGGAAACGTCGAATTGACGGCATTAGCCGCACCGCGACCAGTAGCTCTTTCGGCAGCAAATGATTGGACGCGAACGATGCCGGAAGACGGGATGCCGCAACTTCAGGCGTTGTATGAATTGCTGGGGGTTCCCGATCACACCTTTCTTTCGGCATCATTGACTTTCCCGCATGGTTACAACCAAGTCGCGCGGCGGGTGATGTACGGTTGGTTTGATCGGCATTTGGGATTGCAATGCAACCCGGACGGATTGACCTTAGAGCAAATTCATGCCGGTGAAATTCCAGAGACATCGCCGTTGTTCGAGCGTCCGATTCGGTTCCTGACCGATTCTGAGTTAACGGTTTGGAACGAAGAGCATCCCGCCCCGGCAACCGGGGTGGAGATTGAACATCAGGTGACTCAACATTGGCGCAAAGATCAAGGACAACAGATTGCAAAACTGTTCGAGGAAAATTCTCCTGACTTGAAACGTGCCGTGCGAAGTTTGCTGTGCGATTTGCCGGGTGGGCCTGAAGACGATCGTTTGCGGGTTCTTGAAGACGAATTACCAGCAGACCTCGAAGAAGAAGTCGATGGCCTCTTGGCGACGAAGATTAGCGTTGGAAATCGAACGGACACACCGGGTATCCGCGTGGTGGTAATGAAGGACAAGGCGTCAAAGCCGCCGCTCCGCACATCAACGGTAGTGATCACATCGGACATAGGTAGCAGCGTCGCCCAGCCTTGGTTTCGCGAATTGATTCGTAGACAAGACTTATTGATCGTGATCGATGCTTCCCGATTCAGTCAGCCCAATAAACTGGTGAACAATGGCCGAGAGGCGGCGGGCTACACCTTCGGCTATAACCGACCGGTGGCCGCACGCCAAGCGCGGGTCATCGCCTGGATTTTAGACCATCTGGCTCCCGCCGAAGTTGAGAAACTGAATCTCATTGTGTTTGATGAAGGGGCGGCACCGGCGATTGGGGGCTTGGTGGCTTCTCGACGTGGGGGGACGAGTCGGGTGTTTTTGCCTGCCGAAATTTCGTTTTCCGACTTCGATTCATTTCTGCATTCAGATTTTTTGCCGGGGGCAATGAAATTGGGAGACGCGGCAGGGTTTTTGAAAATTGCTCAAGCCGATGAAGTCGTCGTCATTGGTGAAGACCCTGACCAGCAAGCCGAGTCGCTGCGACAACATCTTCTCAGGGTCGATTGAATCGGGGACAAAAAAGGAACACGCATTATTCATCGCCATCATCCAGCCTGTCAAATTGGACTGCCTCGGAGGTGTTGGCCAAATACAAAAAGCAGGGGACCTGTCCAATTTAATCCCGCCTTTTTGCAGGGACAAATAATATCTGTCCTTTTTTCCTTTCTCCTTTCTTTTTCCTTTTTCCGGTAGATTCGTCAGTTCGACAACGGTAAAGGACCTGAAGGGCGTTTTTATTGGTAAAAGATGATGGGTAAAAGATGTTGCGCGTGGTTTGTTGTGGTTTTGACTGAGGAAATGTAGCGAGGAACCTAACGAACCGCCGGACAGGCCGGGCGGGATTCTCTTTGAGGTCTTGGGGCGGAGTTGTATGTAGCGAAAAGCCTAAGGAACCGCCGGACGAGCCGGACGGGATTTTTTTGAGGAATTGGGGGGAGGTTGGATGTAGCGAGAAACCGAAAAATCCGCCGAACAGGTCGACGGGATTGTGCAATTTTAGAGGCCAAAAATTTCTCGCGAACGTTCGAGTTCCTTCATCTTTTACCCAACATCTTTTACCAAATTCTTGCACGATTCCGTCAATTCGGCGGGGCAGTTGTACCGGCAAAAATCACTCTGGCTCACCCTTAAACGATGAAAAGGTATGGAGCACGGGTAAACGACTTCACACTTGAGGAAGATGAATTGCTCTCAATACTCTGCGATTGAATTACGACGCTGAGTCTTCGATCAAGGCCAGTAGAATTGCTTCCATCTGTTCATAAGAATAGGCACCAACCTTCATCATCCGAACTTTGCCTTGTCGATCAATGAACAGTGTCGTGGGGTAACCGCGAAACTGAGGTACGAGCCGTTGTGTATACTCATTTCCGAGAGCACAGATGTAGTTGATTTTGTTTTTCTTGGCAAAGTCTACGACCGATTTGACCTTTTCCTCATCGGTCTCCTTTTTTTCGTAAGCGAGGCCGACGATTTCGAGGTCAGAATAATATTTTTCTTTGAGGGCGATGTACGAAGGGATTTCTTTGCGGCAGGGTGGGCACCAAGTCCCCCAAAAGTCCACGATCACGACCTTGCCTTGAAGACTGTTAAGAGAGATCGGTTGATTTTTGACATCTGATTGATTGAAGTCAAAAGGGAAGGTCTCGAACTTGTCCATTTGCGCTCGAGCCCATTTCATATTTCGCTCGCGAATTTCCTGACGGACTTCCGCAATCCAGGTTTGAAACTCATCGGTTTTGGCAAGTTCTTTAAGAAGACGATCGCTTTCCAGCTCGTCTAGCTCGGCATATCCCAAAGAGACAAGTTCTCGGATTGATTTAAGTGCAGCGGCTTGGTCGCCAGAGCCGGAATAATTGCGGGCTTCGTTCAAGATCGCCAACCTGACTTCGGGGTGAAAATCTTTTGGGAATTTCGGATCAGCCAAAAGTTTCCTGGCCAGTTCCGCGCCCTCGGTGACAAATGGGCTGATTTTTTTGGGCGTTCGCTTGATTTGCTCTTCGGCTTGAGTTTGCAGAACTTGAGACAAGGCATATCCAGCGCGAAGGTTGCCGGTTTTCGTGTACAAATCACGGACCATATCCGTGGCCTTTTTCTTTTTGCCATCGCCCCAAACCTGGTCGATTTTGGCAAGCTCCTCTTTGATGGAGGCGTCTTCGGCTTGCGCGGTGGCGGCATCTTCGTCGCGGTCGTCTTGGCCTTGAGCTGCTTCTGCATTCCATCCCAGACATACAAGAGTGATCAACCAAAAAAAAGTCGACCATATAGAACGTGAGGCAATTTCGATTTTCATATGAAGACCTGCAACGGAAGATGACTGATTAGGACTGTGAATAATACCTGAAATGCGAAGGCAACTCAGTTAGGAGTTGATTCTAAAATGGTACATCGGCGTCATCAACGCCTTCTTGGTTGGCCTCTTGGAATGCTCGATTAGGGTCTGCGGCAGGTGGCGACTTTTTTCCTCCGCCGGTTTTGTTGAAGCGTAAACCTTCGGCACTCAGAAAGAACTTGACTTCACTGCCAGGGTCTTTTTGCCATTTACGCCCGCTCAGTCGAAAGGTGACTTCGATTTCATCACCGACGTTAAGTTGGTCGACCGAATCACAACCATCTTGGATGAATTCGATGGGAATGTAGTTTGCAAAACGGCCATTGTCTTGTTCGAGGACGACAAGGCGTTTACGAAAACCCTTGGCGCCAAAGGTCTTGGTTTCTTCGATCACATGGACCACGCCACTGACGACTGATTCACTCATTGGAACTCTCACTGGAAAGGACGGGGGGATTTTTTTACCGTCAAAAGTATACCCCACCGCAAGCAGAGTTTCCAGCGTAGCCCAGTTTGGGCCAAGCGGCCCTATTTATGTTGCCACCTGTCGTCGGTTTCGAGATAGTTGCGAATTTTCTCAGAACTTTGGAGGAAGGTTTTGGCCTCGGGGTCAGCCTTCAAGTAGGCGTCCCAAAAAGTAGTTGTGATTGCCAAAATCGCGCGATGATGATTGGGGTTGCGATTGGACCGTTCACCGGGAAGTGCGCGATCGGCGAAGGCGCTGTGCTCGGCTTCGTGCAACACCAACTCGTACTTGTTACCGGTATCGGGGAGTGCTGGATAGACCGACAACCGGTTTTGGACGTCGATATTTCCAATCGGCGATATATCATTAGTTCCGGTCATCAGCAGCCAGGGAAACTGGACTTTGCCGAAGGCCGATTCGGGGCGTCCTACACGTGGAGCGCTTGGGCTGAAAATGACGGCTGCCTTAATGCGAGAATCTGTCGAGCGAGTTTCACCCAGAAAAGATTGACCGCTCACTCCTTGTGTTGTTATCGCACCGAAAGAGTGGCCACTCATCCCAATTTTTTCCATGTCGCAATAGCCCTCAAGCGGATGAGATGACTCCTTGTTCCATTTTTCAAGCTGATCAATGACGGCAACCACGTCTTCGAACCGGAGTTGTAAATTCTCGCCATTAGCCGCTTGCCGCATGTTCTGCATCCGTTCGCGCAGGGGGGCGTTTTTCCAAATCGAATCGTCACTTCCTGGATGCTGAATGAACACGCAGACATATCCGCGACCAGCCCAATGCTTGCCAAGGTACGGACAGGTCTCGCGATTACCTCCCAATCCGTGGCTGAAGAAAACAACCGGGGACGGCTTTTTCTCCGGCGGCAAATAAACCTTGAGGGGAATCTTTCGTTTTCGCTGCTTGTCTTCGACTACAAAGAGTTCGGACTTTACTTCCGATTTTGAAATAAACAGAGGATCATAATCGGTTTCTTGCGCGAGGGAATCTGAAATTGATGAACTGCTTTGGCTAACTCGCTTGTCATCAGTTTGTCCAAACAGAGTCGCTGATTGGCACGACGAGAGACCCACCGCAGTGAAAATCAACACACGACAAATTCGCGAGTTCACCTTTAGGTCAAACGCTTTGGTGTGTCGATTAATTTTCCCACGTTGATTTAAATTAATTTCTGTTACCATGTTTTGTGTTACCATCGTTTTAGCCGTTGGTGGAAAATCAAAAGGGTGTTGGGATTAGACTCTCGAAAAGAGATGCTGGTTCGGTGCCGATTATTTTACGGTTCGGCTTGAAATTCCGCTTCTGGGCAGCTTCCATTTTTGCAGTGTCCAAGAATTGCCGGTTTGCAATTTGGATTATTAAACAGCGGGTAAGATGTTCCGCAAGGTTTCCGAATCGATGAAGACCCCTAGCTCTGGGAACTGGATTGCGACTTGATGATCTAATCCCAAAACTTCTATCAACCGCGACCATGATCCTTGAGTCAAATTTGCATGGAGTTCGACACAGACGATACGCTCATCAACGCAGTGGATCGTTCCGCAAAGGTGCGTCGCAGAATCATGGGGAGGATGCCATCCGAACGCTCCATCTCCTTCGCAATAACCGCCGGGCTCATTCTCAATTCTTCCACGTGTCGTGTCGAAGGTCATTTCGAAAGGGGAGCGAAGGTGGGCAGGATCAAGGACCAGACTCTCAATTTCAATTGAAAACAGGGTCGCCGATTGGCGTCTTATTGGCAAATCACAATTTCCCACTCGGTAAACAAACATATGCCAAGGTTCGGACATTTTCACTCCCAATCTAGTTAGGGTTTTTTCAGTTCAACAGTCCAATGATACCGGTTGGTGCAGGCTCGGAAAAAGGTGGCGTTTGCCGTAGACTACGCGAAAAGTCCAGGTTGGTTGTGCAGACTTTCGACAGCCTGCACAATAAGTTCCGTTGGGTGTCAACCGATTGATTCAGCCGCGTTTAACGTAAAATTGGTTGTGCGCCAAACCAAGGAGCAGTTCATGATCGACCGTCCAATGGCCACCGCGAAGAAACAAAATGCGAGTTATCGTGAGTTTGAGCTATCCGATGAACAGCGAACCACATTGGCTTCGCTTTGCCAGACATTTAATCCCAAGTTGACTCCTGAAGCGGGGGACGTTGCCGCCGTGTTTGAAAACGCGGCAAACGATTGGAGGATTGTTGACCGTATCGTGAAGTTGGTTCAGGTCGGCTCGTCAGAAGAGCGCGGTGGCTTTTTGCGGTTGCTTGATGAGCTTGGCCAACTTGGTCGAGGCTGGACGACTGGCGGTGCGGTTCGCAGATTTTCTGATCTACCCCTCGCCGATCGGTTGACGGTCGTAGACCGATTGCTGCATTCTCGCGAGCCGCACATCGTGGCGATGGTCAGGTCGATACAACGCCTGACACTACAGGCTTCGTATTCGGGAATCGATGGAAACCATCTGCAAGAAAGCCAGCAACTGCGCGAGTTGCATTCAGCTCTGAGTTATGGATTTTCCAGTGCGATGGTGCCACCACCTGATGGATTGGCGCCATCAAAGATTGGTTTAGCACAGCGTCGGTTGGCTTGTGATTATTTGGTGATTGGTAGTGGAGCAGCAGGCGCTGTGATGGCCGCCGAGTTGGCCGAGACTGGAAGGTCGGTTTTGCTGGTCGACGGTGGTCCGATTGTCCCTCGGTTGCAGTTAGGTGAATCAGAGATTGTCGCGGCCAATCATTTCGAAAACTATGGCACATTTGATTGGGGGGACTGCGACGTTGCGATTACTGCGGCGAAGACGTTTGGGGGAGGACCTGTGGTGAACTGGGGATCTTGTGTTGACCCACCCGAAAGATTGTTGCAGCGGTGGGCGAAAGAATTTGGTTTTTTGGATGGTTTGTCGGAGGATTTTTCGCATAGCCTCTACACGGTTCGGCGACGTTTGCGGGTAACAAGTGAAACGGCTACCGTGAATTCGCAGAACGAGAAATTACGGGCAGGTCTGGAGCGTTTGGGCTGGCACTGGCAGCCAGTTGAACGGAACGCCGTGAATTGCAGTGGTTGTGACCGTTGCGATTTCGGTTGTCCCAGCGGATCTCGACAAGACACTCGCGAAACGTATTTGCTGGATGCGCAACGTTTGGGCGTTCACCTTTTTCCTGATTGCCAGGTTGAGAGATTGGTCTTCGAGGGTGATCGAGCCGTTGCTGCGATAGCGCGAGCAAAAACGGAGTTCGACCCGGAAGCCGAAATTGAAATTGAGTTTCGTGATGTTGTGATTTGCGCTGGGGCAATTCATTCTCCCGCGATACTGTTGCGAAGCGGACTGAACCTGCGCCATTTAGGGAAGAACCTGCACGTTCATCCTACCGCAATCATTCCGGCTTGGTACGGTGAAGAAATCAATGCGTGGCGGGGTCCTGCTCAATCTGTTTCTAGTGGTCAGTTTTCAATGCGGGATGAAAAGGGCCACGGTTTTTGGCTGGAGACGGTTCCCGTACACCCCGGGATGACTGCCATGATGCTGCCTTGGTCCTCGCCGCGTCAACATAAACGCTTGATGCAATTGATGACCCACATGGCGACGACAAGCATTCGATGCCATGACAACGGGGGCGGGGAGTTGGCGTTGGATCGATATGGCCGGCCTCGTGTTCTTTATCGTTTGCAGCGTCAAGACTTTTGGAACCTCAAGGATGGGGTTGAGGCTGGGCTGAATGTCCAGCAACAGGCCGGCGCGGTCATGGCCTGTTTGCCAACATGGGACGACCATCCAATTGACTTTTCGGAAAATTCTCGGGAACTATCTCGGGGAGAGTGGCGTCCAAGGCTGGACCGCTATTTCGGCGAAAAGACCGCCAAACTGTTCAGCGTGCACCAATTTTCGACTTGTCGATTGGCGCATAGTCCAGCATTGGGTGTGGTCGATTTATCTGGGCGGGTCTACGGTTGTCGCAATGTTTACGTGACTGATGCAAGTGTGTTGCCGACAGCCACCGGAGTTAATCCAATGTTGACCATCATTACATTGAGCCATTTTTTGGCCCAAAAAATTAAAAATTTGACCTAGTGTTGCTTGATGATCAGCGTGGTTGTCCTTGTTTTTGTCGAAAATTGTCTCGGAATTGCTCGCAAATTCTCTGGCGAAGCGAAATTCTGAGCATTACAATAAAAGGGTTCTTTAGAGTCTTAGGAGTGGATTCACCACAAGCGTTTAAAAGTCATCTTTCTCCTGGTGTTCGGATCGCGAATCAGCAATGCCCCTAATTGGGTTTAATGCAAGCTTCTGAACACCACGTCAAAAAGGTCTAGGTCATGTTCACGAGATTTTTGAAGCCGATCTTTGGTTTGTTGGCTGTTAGCACATTTGTCTTGTTTGGTTGCAGTCCAACACCTCCGCCCCAGGTCGCACAGAACAATAATGCGAACTCTCGGGGCAACTCCAACAATTCTTCTGATGACGAAGATGGCGATGGCGATCAGTCCTCGCAGGTTGCTAAAGCGCCTGCCAAGCAAGCAGCCCCCGAGCCCGAGTACCGGATGATTGGTGGTAAGATGCGTCGCATGCCCGTTGCTGCAGCGGGAGATGGTCCTCCCATCGCACGCCAAAACACTCCCCCTGCGGCTGGAGCTCAAAACAACTCCAATTCAGCAGCCTCTGGAGGAGCTGGAATGGTTGCGGGGATGGCGAATGGTTTGTTTCCTGCAATGGGTGGGGGTGGCAGTGGAACTTCGATGGTTGCCGGATTTGGAGCTTTGTTTCCCACCGGGGATTCAGGCGGCTCAAGTTCAAGTTCGTCGTCTTCCCCGAGAAGAAACGAAACGCCCTCTACATCCTCAGCGGTGACTCCGCCGGTTGTAGCTAATAACATCCCTAGTTTTCTGGACATTGCCTCTGCTTCATTTGCGCGAGGCGATGCAACAAATGCCCATCGTGCACTCTATGCTTACGCATTGTTGAACCCAAGCACTTTCGACGAATTTCCATTGCATTATGTTCCGCATTTAGAGGAGCCGCGATGGTTTTTAAATTGGGGAGTTGGGATACAGTATTCACCGGTCAAAGAGTTTTCCGGATTCCCGCCACTCATTGGCGACGAGGTTGAATCGTCCTCGACAACTCGGCAAAGTGCAGACATCCTGGGCGTTGATCCCCTTAGTGGTGGCGTGTCAGGGATAACTGCATCAAAGTCAAAATACGGAAACATTAACGTTAGCGTTCCGGTCGGGATGCTCATCTACTACACGGGCGACTACGGAGTTCGACTCTACAAACGAATGAACGAGCGACGCGAGGGAGAGTTCTTTGGAAAAATTCTTGCTAATCTTCCCGAACATCAACCTGGAGAAGGCGAGGGAGGAGTTGCCAATCTCGCCCAAAACGCTGGCGAGGCTTCAACGGTATCCAGGCATGCGTTTCGAAACCGTCCTGTCGCCGCCGCTGGCGATGGCCCAGCTACGCCTCCCCCCGATACAGACAACAATTCTGCGGGTCCGGGAAATCCGGGTGCGGGACGCCCTGCAGGCGCGGCGAAGACATCCGTGCTTCAACGTTGGTCCGTCAAAGAAGAAGCCAAAGAACCCGGCAGTATCACCGGTCTGATCATGCCAGGGGTCGTTAGTGTCGGAGAAGGTAAGTCTGAAATTCTGATCGAACGAGCCAAGAAGCAAGGGCTTGATGCCCTGATTATCATGGAAGTAAAAGTGCTCAAAGAAAAGAACACTTTTTACTCCTCCACGGTGCTGCGAATTTATGATTTGAAGGACGACTCTAAAAAATGGGTTGCCAATGCAAAGGCGCTGCGAAATAACCTTGTCGCCAAGGATCGCGAAAAAACACGCGAGTCGAACGACCCTGTAGAACTTGAATTGGATAAAGTATTTCGTGAATTTGTAGACGAAAACCTCAAAGTCCAACCTCTCCAAGGTTGGGATGCTGCCAGGGCCTCGCAGTATGTCGACAGTCTAATTGAGAGCAAAGCCGACCCGCTACGGGCTGCTACGGAAACTTTAGGGCTGTATCGCATGGGAATTCTTCAGGCGGACAAGTGCAAGTCGGCATTGGATGAGTTGCTGGGGGGAGCAGGAACCGTGCTGATGTCAGGGAAGGAATCTGACAAACAACAATTCCTCCGAGATTTTGTCAAAGACTCTGGCGGGGCGTCTGGAGGCATCCGCTAGAAAAGATTTTCATTTGTAACCTCTTGGTAACAAATGGATCGCATTATCAATGAATCTTGAGGCGGGCTGTCAATCAGCCCGCTTTTTTATTTGACGCATCGGAAAGTTGTCGCCAATAATTTAGAACTCTCTGATGATTCATCGCGTCCAATTACCGATGGCTCATTAATTTGAGTACACAACGCGAGTCGCACAGCAAGGCACCGAGGGGGTCGCGTTCCACTTGATCAAGCTCTGGAGAACACCATGCAGTCTAACCACCATTCGTTGCGACGTCCATTTCAAGTGATGCCTTTTGCATTACTCTTGTTGATGATTCTCATCAACGTCCTTTGGCTGGAGAAAGTCCATGGCCAAGGGTTCATCATTCCGGACCGTGAGATAGACTTTCGCGTTCCCCGTCCTTGGCAGCCTGATCGACGCGCCTATCGAATTCGCGAACTCTCAATTGATGCAAATATCAAATCACCCATCGCGACGACGACAGTGACTCAAGTCTTTGAAAACACGGGTGATGTGCAAATCGAAGCGACCTTTGTATTTCCAATCCCGTATGATGGGGCCGTTGATAAGATGACCTTTTTGGTCGACGGCAAAGAACTTGAAGCCAAGTTGTTACCCGCCGACAAAGCCCGACAAATTTACGAAGGCTACGTGCGCCGCAATCAAGACCCAGCGCTCCTCGAATGGGTCGGACATGGAATGTTTCGCTCCAGCGTCTTTCCGATTCCACCTGGGCAGACTCGCACGGTTACTTTGAGATATTCCCAATTGCTCCGATCCGACAATCAAGTGGTCGATTATCTGTTCCCGATGTCGACCGCCAAATACACCTCGCAACCATTGGAAAAGGTGAGCCTGCGAGTCAGTTTGTCCGCCGACGAGGAAATCAAAAGCATTTATAGCCCAACCCACAATATTGAAATCAGCCGAGAGGGCTCCAAAAACGCAGTGGTTCGATTGACTGCCGCCAATGTGGTACCCAACGCCGATTTTCGATTGGTTTACGATACTGCACCGGGAAAAATCGGGGCAAGTGTATTGAGCTATTGGCCGCAAGATGAAGACCAAGGCTACTTCGTGATGTTCGCCTCGCCCCAGATCAATCCAACTCAGGAGCAACCGTTGCGCAAGTCCGTGATTTTTGTTGTCGATCAAAGCGGCAGCATGAGCGGTGAAAAGATGGAACAGGCTCGACAGGCAGCAAAGTTTGTTTTGAATAGCCTGCGAGAAGACGATCTGTTCAATATCATCCGGTACGAAAGCAGGGTCGTTGCGTTTACTCCGGAACTCGAACGTTTTAACGCTGAAACCCGCGATCGCGCATTGCACTTTATCAACAGCATCAATGCCGGTGGCGGCACTAATATCGACGAGGCTCTTCGCGTCGCGATGGGGATGGTGACCACGGCAGAACATCCAAGCTTTTTACTTTTCCTTACCGACGGTATGCCGACGGTGGGAGAAGTGAACGAATTGAAAATTGCCCAAAATTGTGCCGCGGCCAATGCTCATCGGGCTCGACTGATCAGTTTTGGGGTTGGCTACGACGTTAATAGCCGCTTGCTGGATCGTTTGAGTCGTGAGAATTTCGGACAGTCAGAATACATTCGACCGAATGAGGATATCGAAGTATCGGTTTCAAATCTGTCGAAGAAAATTGCATCGCCGATTTTGGCCAATGTGGATTTGCAGTTTAAGTTCGCCCAGGAATCTCCAACAGCAGGCGAAGTCGTCAATCGAGTCTATCCCTCGCCAATTACTGATTTGTTTGCCGGGGTACAATTGGTCGTGGTAGGACGATATCGCCAAGCAGGAGCAGCGACAGTACTTCTCAAGGGCAAAGTCGGCGATCAAGACCAGGGTTACGAATTCCCCGTCGAATTTGCCGAACGAGGGTCGGACAAGCCGTATCCGTTCGTCCGTCAACTTTGGGCCTCGCGGCGGATTGGTGAAATCTTGGACTTGATTGATTTGCAGGGTAAGAACAACGAGTTGATTGGCGAACTGACAGACCTTTCGATCCGCTATGGGATCGTCACACCTTATACCTCCTATTTGGCGGATGAAAACGAAAAGGTCAACCAACTGGCCGATAGCAACCGGAATTTTCAGACCACTGATCGTAATTTGAGTGGGCTTCAAACTGCGGGAGGACGTGGAGGATTTGAGCAACGTAGCTTCAAGGGCGAATTGAAAGCGGCGATGGCCGCTGAACTTTCTCCTGGCATGGGTGGCCAAGGCGGTATGGGTGGCATGGGGTTTGACTCGGGCGGACAGGCTGCGACTGGGCGAAAACGACTCGAGCAATTTTTACCGGGCTCCGAAGGGATAATGGAGTCAGGTGTTGTCGCAAGCGACAACATGTCAGGGAATGTTAGCCAAGGGGTCCGCAAGGTTGGAAATATGACCCTTTACAAAAGAGGCAAACTGTTGATTGCCGAAAACGCCACTCAATTCGATCTCGAAAAAGACGCCAACAAGATTAAAAATGTCAAACGTTTTTCGGATGAGTATTTCGAGTTGGCCAGCAAAAATTCAGCCGATGAAAACCGATTGATTGCCGAGCAGGGATCTGAGGAATTGTTAATCGTCTTGCGTGGCCAAGCCTATTTGATTCAATAAGTCTCAGGCTTGTTCTTAAATTACTCGTTGCCACTGGGGGCTTTGGTTCAACAGCGACCAAAGCCCCTTTTTGTTTAGGGGGGTGTACGCCTCGACCGATGCCGGGATAATGTGAACGTTCTCTCGTCGGTAACATGGAATCAAAGTAACGTTGCGGAGGCTATTAAACGTGTTTCAACAATTGCGTGTTTGCTTGGGGCTGGCGATGCTCGCGGTGTATGGGCTGACTGTCGGAGCAACCGCTTCGGCGATTGCTGCCCCCCAAACGATCGCCTGGACTGGGGCGACCATTCTCACGATGGAAGATCAAAACTTCGAAGACGGCACGCTGGTTGTTCGAGACGGAAAAATTTTGGCGGTTGGGCCACGAACCGAAATCGCCATCCCCGCTGATGCACAACGAGTTGACGCTCGTGGCCGCGTGATCATGCCAGGCCTTATTTGCACCCACAGCCATGTCGGCGGGATTGGGGGTGCCGATTCGAGTAGCCCGATTCAACCCGATGTGCGGATCTATGATTCGATCAATGTCAAAGATTCGGGTTTCAAACGTTCAGTGGCCGGTGGCCTGACGACGTTGAACATCATGCCGGGTTCAGGTCACTTGCTCAGTGGCCAGACCATTTATGTAAAACTTCGTCGCGCTCAAACAATCGACGACCTAATGATTCGCGCGGACGATGGCTGGATCATGGGAGGGCTCAAGATGGCCAACGGGACCAACCCGATTCGTGAAGGAAGTATTTCATTTCCTGGCACTCGCGGAAAGGCTGCGGCGCTTGTACGCCAGCATTTCATCAAGGCTCGCGAATATGGCGACAAGATTGAACGCGCTGGAGAAAATCCAGACAAATTTCCGCCCCGCGACATTGGCCTGGAGGCAATGCAGGAAGTATTTCAAAAACGGCGCGTCGTCCACCATCACACGCACCGTCACGATGACATCATGACCGTTTTGCGCCTTGCAAATGAGTTTGACTTTCGTGTCGTCTTGCATCATGTCAGTGACGGTTGGAAAGTCGCCGACCAAATTGCTGCGGCTGGGGTTCCTTGCTCGGTAATTATGATTGATGCCCCGGGAGGTAAGTTGGAGGCAATTGATCTGAGCTTTCAAACGGGAGCGATTTTAGAAAAAGCCGGAGTTGTCGTTGGCTTCCATACTGACGATTACATTACCGATTCGCGGTTTTTCTTGCGCTCGGCGGGTTTGGCCGTGCGAGGGGGGATGACCCCTCAAGGAGCCCTCAAGGCGTTGACGATCAATGGAGCCAAGATGCTGGACCTCGATCACCGCACCGGCTCGTTGGTTGCGGGCAAGGATGCGGACTTGATTGTTTTAGACGGCGATCCGTTGAGCGTCTACACGAAAGTGCTTCAGACCTGGGTCGAGGGGGAAAAGGTCTTTGATCGAGACGACCCGCAGGATCGCTTGTATGCAGTCGGGGGCTATGGGGCCACCCACGATCAGATTCCTTACTTTTGCTGTTATCACGAGTTGATGATGTTAATGCTTCGTCAGGGGGGACAATAAACGATGAATAAGTGCATTTTTAGAATCCTCCCCATACTGACCTTGGTGTATTTCGGATTCCTGATCCCTGTTGCCGCGCAAACCGCAATCCAAGGCGCCGTGATCTATACGATGGCTGGTGAACCAATTCGTGATGGCGTTGTGCTAGTTGAAGGGGGAAAAATTTCGGCAATAGGAACCAGGACGACGATTAATATCCCGGCGAATTATCAAATCATCGAGGCCCAAGTCGTGACTCCCGGCCTGATTGATGCTCACGCAACAGCTGGGCTCACGGGAATTTACAACCAACCACAGGACCAAGACCACCAAGATTCCTCGGCAGCCATCCAACCAGAACTGCGTGCGATTGACGCCGTCAACATGCAAGAGAAATTGATTGATTATTTGCGTGGGTTCGGAATTACCACGATTCACACGGGCCATTCTGCTGGGCAATTGGTATCAGGTCAAACCGTGATTGTAAAAACCACCGGTGGAACCGTCGAATCAGCGATGCTGCGGGAAGTCGCGGCAATCTCGGCGACAATCGGTCCGGCAGCCGCGCGTCGCGAAGGTTCTCCTGGCACTCGCGGAAAACAGATGTCGATGTTGCGGCAGGAGTTAATTAAGGCTCAAGAGTACGCGGCGAAACGCCTTACAGCGAACGAAGCGAAATCGGAAGGAAATGAAGGTCAAGGGGCACAGTCATTGGCCCGCGACCTACGCCTTGAAGCCCTTGCCGAAGTGCTTGCTGGGAAAACTCCGTTACTGATCACCGTCAACAAAGCCCAAGACATTGCGACCGCTTTACGACTTGCCGAGGAGTTTGGAATTCAGATTTGGCTGGACGGTGCCGCCGAAGCCTACTTGTTGATCGACAAAATCAAATCGGCGGGGATTCCAGTCATTCTGCATCCCACGATGACGCGAGCCACCGGAGAATACGAGAATTTGAGTTTTGAGACCGCTGCCAAGCTCGTGAACGCGGGGATTCCCGTGGCCATGCAAAGTGGGTATGAGGGCTATGTGCCTAAAGTTCGCGTCGTGTTGTTTGAGGCCGCCATTACCGCCGCGAACGGTCTGGGTTTTGAACAAGCGTTGGCGACGATCACCATTGATGCTGCAAAAATTCTGGGGATTGCCGATCGTGTGGGGAGCCTCGAAGTCGGCAAAGACGCTGACATTGCACTCTACAACGGAGACCCCTTTGAGTACACCACGCAATGCACGGGAGTTTTGGTCAATGGACAATTGACGGGCGATCCACCGCGATAATTTATGGGCTTGAAATATCCCAATCGAGCCCGATGTCAAAATTAACGGCCGAATGCGTCAGGGCTCCGACGCTAATCCGCTCGACTCCGGAAAGCGCAACGTCTCGGATGTTTCGCAGCGTGACTCCTCCCGATGCCTCCAGCAGGACCTCTGGACTCAGTTTGTCGCGCAGGACGATTGCTTGGCAGAGTTG
This sequence comes from Pirellulaceae bacterium, assembly GCA_019636375.1. Classification (GTDB taxonomy): domain Bacteria; phylum Planctomycetota; class Planctomycetia; order Pirellulales; family Pirellulaceae; genus BJ22. The sequence continues at coordinate 758,904 of JAHBXS010000003.1, forward strand.
TTCAGGAGGCATGTTGTCCAAAAGAACGATATCGGGCTTGGCCCAAAGAGCACATTCAAGTTGTTGGAGATCATCAACTTCGATCTGCACCACGGTTTTTTCGCCCCGAGGCAGTTGATGGGCGTTTCTTGAAATCCAAACTCGCGCGCGGTGAATGGCTTCTTGAACCACATTTTCCGTCGGCTCCAATTCGATTTGGAGCATGGCCAAATGGTTATCCTTGATCAGTACGGCGTCGTAGAGTCCCATGCGGTGCGTGGTTCCGCCTCCGCAACGCACCGCGAATTTTTCCAATCGTCGCCAGCCGGGAGTCGTTTTGCGGGTATCAAAAAGTTGAGCGGTTGTTCCTGCAAGTTGCTGCGAGAACTTCGAGGTAAGCGAAGCGATACCACTCAGGCGTCCCAGGAAATTTAGGCAAGTTCGCTCTACTTTGAGGATTGCTCGCGCATCGCCGATCAACTTCCCTAGGGCTTGCATTGGTTTCACTTCTGTGCCGTCGGATATAAACGGATGCCACTCAATTTCAGGGGCCGCAACTTCCAAAATGTGGCCGACGATGAATAGGCCGCAACAGACACCCCGATTGCGGCTTACAAAACTCGCACTTCCATGCACGATGTTGGGAAATAGGGCTGCTGTCGTGCAGTCCACTCCATCTCCCAAATCCTCTCGCAAGGCTTGATGAATCAGAAGATCGAGGTCTGCCCTACCTGCGGGCTCGGAGTCAAATTCAAAATTTTTCATGGGCATCTTGCGCATAAAAAACCGGCCGTGAAGGCCGGTTCGTTTTTTAGGGCCGTTTATTCTGAATCAACTATTGGTTACCCACTGAACGGGAACGCGATTCGTGCGAGACATCAGATCGCGATTCAGCAGAATCTTTGACTTCGGCCTCGATCAATGCAACCAATTTTTGAGCAGTTCCAAGCTGCATAGGGTTGAAAAACTTTTCCGTGTAACCATCCATGAGTTCGACGCGATTCTTTTTCGCGAGTTCATCCCACGAAACGCTATTGAGCATATTCCAAGCGGCTGCTTGTGCAACTCCATGGTCGACTTGGTCATGTGCAAGCAAACGTAAGAGAGCCGTCAGTCGGGCATCTTGGACAAACTCATCCAACGGACGCATGGTGTATTTGGACTTCGGTGTAGGGTCCGTGTTGCCGTGTTCTAGGCACAGGGTTTTTACGGAGACCATGCCGTCACGGCCAGGTGGAATATTGAACATTCCGCCGCCACCGCCCATGCCCATGCCCATGCCACCCATGCCGCCACCGCCCATGCCACCCATGCCGCCGCCGCCCATGCCGCCGCCCATGCCACCGCCGCCCATTTGGCCGCCGCCCATGCCCATGCCGCCGCCACCCATGCCGCCCATGCCGCCCATGCCGCCGCCGCCCATCATGCCGCCGCCGCCAGCTCCCATACCCAAGCCTTGACGCACAACGGGGACACTCGCAAAGGTTGTTGGCATTCGGATGGCCAAATGTCGTTCGGATTTATTCTTGAGGGTGATGTTTGCGTTATAGGCGTCGACCGTTCGATAAACGAGTTCGACATCGCCGTTTTCAAGCCCCTTCCAAAGATCGACCTCTTCGAATCCTGGGACAGGTTCGGAGGTTTTCCACACGCCGTTCATTCGCTTTTCTTCGGCCCGATCAACTTTTGGTTTCTTCGAGTCGGCATTTTCACTTTGATCTTGGCCTAAAGATGCAGTCGGTACCAGAAACGCAGAGCAGGCCATCAGTAAACACAAACGATGCAAGAATCTAATCTTCATCTAAAAACTCCTGAAGTTTTCCGACCACGTTAGCCTTGCCTAGCAACTGGTCGACGCCAAAAATTATTCGATCTCTTCCCTCGGTGGGCAAGATGTTGATTGACAATCTCTTCCATAATACATGGAGAAAGCCCGCTTTCCAGGACAATTTCTCCGTAAACACCAGTATTTTTTCGGGTTTTTGGGCTCCTGGCGGCAGTTTTGCGGGCAGTGGAGCAGGATTTGGTGCGGCTTGCCACGTCGCGACCGGTTTCGTCGGAATAACGCGATTTTGCCAAATCGGAATCTCCGCGAGAAACCACACAACCCTACGTTTGCCGGGAATTGGCAATTTCAATAGAATTAGGGCCGTGGAGCGTGCGAACGTTTCTGCCCGGCCGTTTCGATTGTGATGGTCCGGAAGTTTTTAGGACAACATGGAGACGACAATGAGGGTCTTGATCAACCTGTTTCAAACCCAGCGATCTTTTCGAAGGGCAGCCATTGCCCTCAGCTTTATTTGTTTTGCCGTTTTTGCGATGCCCCCATCGGCGGCTTTAGGACACATCCAAGACGATCAAAAGCAAGATTCTGCCGACTCAGGTAAATCTCAGGAGGCAAAGGGAAATGACGGACAAGCCGACTTGGACGAGGCTTTCGAATTGAAAATCAATGCCACTGAACCTCGCGATTTCGACAAAATTGTGGGCCTCTGCAAATCGGCAATCGAAAAGGGATTGGACGACGTAAACAAAGCCCAAGCAGTCGAGTTGATGGTGTCAACTTTGGTGCAACACGCAGAACAGTACTTACCGCGAATTGTTGCACAACCTCGTGACCGACGTTGGCGCATCTATCGTACGGAAGCTCTTTCGCGACTCGAAAAAGCCATCGAAGCCAAAGAAAATTTATTGCCGGCCCACATATTAATTGCTCAACTCAATGCACTCGAAGGCGGCAACGTCGAACGCGCCGAGTTGGCGATTTCTAAAGCCATCGAACTCGCTTCCGAAGACCCGCAACAGTTGTCCCAAGCGCTCACGATTCGGGCAACGATAAGCGACGACGAAGAACGCCAAATTAATGATTTGAGCCAAGCGATCAAAATTGATCCCGCTAACACCGAAGCATTGGCACTTCGTTCGGAGTTGTTTTTGCGCCGAGAGGAAATTGACAAGGCCTTAGATGACCTATCGGCGTGGAGCCGCGCGGAACCGGACCGGGCCGACGCCATATTGCGGTTGGTTGGTGTGCTTAATGCCACGAACCGGAACGAGGAAGCCCTTGAGAAACTGTCTCAGTTTATTGAACGTGCTCCAGAATCGACACTTCTCTTCTCGATCAGGGCTCGTCTGAATATGGAGCTGAAAAACAACGAAGCTGCCCTCGCAGATGCCGAAATATCATTGCAACTAAACAAAGACAATCCTGATGCGTTGATGACGCGGGCGATCTTATTGGCCGACAACAAAGACAGCGACGGGGCCCTCCGAGACATCAATCGATTGTTGCAACTAAGCCCAGGGAATCCCCGGGGGCTTTGGATTCGTTCTTTGATCCTGGCATCCAAAAAAGAGTACGACTCCTCGCTTGAGGACTTGCAGAAACTCGCCCGAGGTTTCCCCGACGTCATTGAATATCAAATGCAAATGGCGGCCATTTACAATGCCAAGGAAGAACCGCAGACCGCCCTTAAAATCTACGATGAGTTGATCGAGCAAAACCCTGATGCGTGGCGTGTTTATCGCGGTCGGGGCGATGCCAGACTTTCTCTCGGACAACATGCCGAAGCGATTGCCGATTACGAGCGAGCACTCGAACTCCATCCCCAAGACGAAGAGGATGATGGCTTGTTAAACAATCTCGCTTGGGTTCTCTCGACATCTCCAGTGGATAAACTGCGAGATGGCAAGCGGGCGGTTGAATTGTCGATTCGGTCCTGCGAATTGACGGAATACAAGATGCCCCATATCCTCAGCACCCTCGCCTCCAGTTATGCCGAAATCGACGATTTTGAAAATGCGATCAAGTGGATTGACAAGGCCCTGGAACTCTACGAAGGTGATAGCGAAGATTTGCTGGACAACCTAAAACGTGAGAAAGAAGCTTACACTCAGGGCCGCAAATGGCGCGAGTTGCAAGAACCAGGCAAAAAATCTGTCGGATATCCGGCCCCGTTGCCAAGCGAAAAATCAGACAAATAATTCACCTAAAGATTTCCAACTGCGATTCTTCGGGTCACAGTATCGGCTTTTGCCGTTTGAACACGTCCCGTTTGAGCACGCAATTCGACAATATCCCTGCGCCTCCGTTTCTGAGAAGCTTGAGTCTTTTCTGAATCTGAAAATTGTTTACTCGTCGGCTGAAACCCTGTGTTGCCCTAGAGTAAATTGATTGAGGTACCATTGTCGCCACACGTCCGGCGAGTCTCCGGGGTTGGCATTCGTGATGCGTCGAAGGGATTGAAGGACATTTTGATTGACAACCTCAACCTCTACGAATTTTGGCCCGCCACCGGTTTGCAGCCCGGTGGGTTGGCCGTTGACCATTCCGACGTTTCGTCGATTGGGATCGGCTCCGGTTTCGACTCGATGTTTGGTTTTAATGGCGTTGATGAGGGGCAAGATGGAATTGAGGGTCCCGAGTTCCCCTAAAAATGCTGCATAATATTGGAGACGTTCGTTGGATACGCCGTCGCGGGGAACAAGCACTCCAGCGCCGATCAACTTGGAGGACGTTCCAAAACGGTTGACCGGGCCTGCGTTGTAAGGACCCGACAGGAGTAATTCTTTCGCCCGCTCGCGAATTCCGCTATCGGGATCATTTAAAACAAAGCGAATGAGAGAGTCTTGTGCAGTTGGCGACGGCATTTGGCCAATCACTTCCACGTATAAACGGCGGAGCGTTACGTCAGAAGCGCTGGTATCCTGAGCCTCTTTGTCCAAGACCGGTATGAGCGATTCCTTGGCGAACGCAGAGAGAGTCCGAAGAGCTTCGTCGAAACTGTATCGCGGAAGTTGCGTTTTCCATTTGGATAGATCCGACTTGAGGGGACCCACTTGAGCATCCCCTTGCTCCATGTAGTGATTCAATTGCGAAAGAAGTGAACTGATCCAGCGACTCTTCTCGTAGACGAATCCTAGGTTCGCGTAATACTGGCCTTCTGGAATCCAACGATTGCCGACTTTGATCCATTTACGCCGGGAGAGTTCTTTGGTGGCTTCCGTATGCTGTGGATTGAGTTCGACGATTTTTAAAAGATGATCGTCGATTTGTTGACTCAATTTAGAACGCCCACTTTTCTGACTTAAACACCATTCAACCAACTTCCAATGCTCGTCCACCGTACCTGCACTCTGCGAGAGCATGGCTGCGTATTGACCAAGAACGTCATCGGCTGATTGCCAAGTGGCCTCGGTCCGCTCGATTTCCAAATGGCCACCAGAAGGCGTCTCGACGACCAACAGGGGTTTTCCTGATACGGGGTGTGTTGCATCCTTATCGACCAAGGTTCCGACAAATCGTCCCGCCGAACTCTTGAGCGTCAACTGGCCAGTTTCTTGAGAGTTCACGTCGGAACCGCCGAGCAAGAGCACGCAAAAAATTACCAGATGTAGTCCCTTCAGATCGTTTGTCGCCGCCAGACTCATCATCTCTCTATCTCTCCAAAACCCCAACTGCTTCGCCGCCTTGTTGAATTTCGTTTCCACTTGCGTCCGAACACACCTGATTTGTTTGGTCGGAAGTGCGCGCCAACCCTCTATTCAAGGCGTTACGCACGAAAATGCCTCGTCTTGTAGCATTTGCATTTTATTCAACTCCCGGCTCAAGGCAAATTAACTTCGTATCCCAAAAGGGTTCAGACCATTTGGAGGCTAAGCGAAATTTAAGGTTGTTTTGCTGTTTAGCCGGAGAGGGTCTGACCCCTTTTGGGGATAGGCTCTTACTTAGCCGCAAATCATACGGCGGCGAAAGGTGAGACCCAGCGCCAGGGTCAAAACCACCATAACCAATCCCGTTCCCGGCTCCGGTATCGCAATTGAACTCCAAGCCAATGCATATCCGTAGTCCATATTGGTACGGACTCGCACCGTGTATCTGCCGGGACCCAAGGAAGTGAAATACAGGTGCTCGACATTGCCCACGGTCGCTACACTTTGGTCCATTAAACTTCCCAAAAATGACCCGGACGAGTCAAAAAAATCTAAATCAAAATTGGCCAAAGTCACGGCGGGGCTAAACACGAGCGGCGATGGATCGGTGTCTTGAACATCGATATTCCATGCCAACAAAAACGAAACGTTCCGCCACTCCTTGCCTGGATCGATCACAATGTCGTAGTGCATTTGGTCGCCGGGGGATAGGTTAGAAACAAAATCCCAACCGTAGTTGCCAATCGCAGAAGCCGGCTCGATTAAGGAGCCGTTGAATTGGCCGGCCTCAACGATCTTGTAGCTGTTATAGACATTTGCTTGTCCAACGCCGTAAACCTGATCAAGCGGTCGCGTGGTGGTCCGGTTCCAAGTGGGAAACGGGTCCTTCGTAGCGCCAGCCATAATAATAGCTCGCATGGTATCACTACGTGCCGCATCGGTCCCCGTGGCTGCCTGATGGAGCACCGTGGCAATTGAGGAGACGATTGGAGTCGTATAACTTGTGTAATAAGGAGGGCCAGCATAAGGTGACGGAGCGACGATATCTGGGCGCGTTCGTCCCGCTCCGTACATGTTGGTCACTCCAGAGGCATGACCTCCATCAATCCGACCGACGATCAACATGTTGTAACCCTGTACGAGCATGCGTGGCAGCCCTCCACTATTGGCGGTCCCAGCTATCATGGTGACATGGTCTCGTTGCGCAATGTAGTCGATTCGATGCAACATATTTTGGGCGTCAGCAACCGACGGGCTATAGATCCATGAATGGTTTTGGACTCGATAGTTGTGGACCATTGGATCAGCCCCGGTCGCAAAGCCGACTCGGTTGTCCAACCAATCACCAGCAGAGTAAACGGAAACTTGAGTTGCTCCATTGGCAATGCTCGTGACATTGCCAAACATCGGACGTGAGACTTGACGCGAGTGGGTTGACAACCCAAAATTTGTCCCCGTTGCGTTGATCACCGTCTTGCCGGCGAATTCAGGTGGCAAAGGGCCTACATCAAACGGCATGTAATTTCCATTGGCATCGGAACCCTCAACTACGGAAATCGCCACACCAGCGCCGGTCACCGGCGCCCCACTGTATTCCGTTACCAACTGCGTCCAACCAATGCGATCGCGCCAATCTGCTTGGCCAAATCCAATATTAGGAACCAAAGCCAACAACCCAACGACGAGGCAATTGATGACAGAATTAAGGGACATGTTCGAAACCTCGAAGCACGATGATGAAAGTCAGATTTCTGACAAGCTAAATCATTTTCGGGTTTTTCGCAAGAAAAATCTGTTAAAATCTCCGTAAAAGCCTATTGTAAACGACCTTTTAATGCCGACCAGGACCCCTTATATGGCTAAAATCAGCAAAGCCACTTTGAGTAAACTTTTCTATCGCCTCGAGAAAAGCTATACCGCTGGCATCGATTTGCACACGGCCCTGCAGCGCGAAAGCGAGCAAGGGAGTCCGACCTACCGCAACATCATGCAATCCATCGCCAGCCGAGTCTGCCGTGGGGATAGCTTTTCGGATAGCATTTCCGCACTCAGCGATGACTTCCCGCCCCTCGTCCAAGCCGTGGTCAAGGCAGGCGAGCAGGGCGGACGGTTGGAAGAATCGTTTCGACGATTGTCACAACACTACAACAGCCTCGTCCAGTTTCGAAGAAACCTACTCGCGCGCATGGCTTGGCCGATGTTCGAACTGGCGATGGCAGTCGTTGTTGTAGGGGTAATGATTCTGATTCTCGGATTTATTCTAGAATCCGCTGATATTCCCGCTATCGATTGGTTCGGGTTTGGCTTGAGTGTTTTTGGAAATTTCGCCCTCTACTGCTTCATCGTTTTGACATTACTTTCCGCCGCAGCCCTATTGATTTTCGGATCGATGTGGGGGTGGTTCGGCGAACTGCCGATGAAGATCGCGCGACGGATTCCGCTTATTGGCAAAACCATCGAATGCTTGGCGCTTTCTCGATTTGCTTGGACCATGTCGGTCGCCGAGAACGCCGGGATGCGACCTCAAGAGACAACGAAGTTGGCCCTCGAAGCGACTCAAAATTTTTACTTCACCAATCAAATCGAACCGATCCGCAATAGTCTGGACCAAGGCCGCTCGATTCACGACTCCCTGGCGAGCACATCTGTTTTTCCTCGCGACTTTCTGATGTACGTCGATAATGGCGAAATCGCCGGAGAATTGGCGGAGACCCTCGACCGCGTTTCGAAAGACCTACAAGAACAAGCCGAAAACAATCTCAAAACCATTACGACGATCGGATTTGTGATCACATTTTTGTTTACCGCAGTCGTCGTTGGAGCCGCAGTCATCTTGCTGTTCCAAAAAGTTTACATCGAGCAGATCCAGAGCTTTTCACGATTTTAGCCGACGCCTTTCGAATATTTCGCGGGCTCACCAAGTAAACCTGGGGAAAAGACGTTTCGCAAGATTTTTTGGTGGCGTCTCGTCCTTAAACGCCGCTCCCCAAGTCTAACGTTTTTCGATCAACGCCCTGGTTTATGGGGCATCGAGAAGGGAGTGCTCTGGGCAAGACAGGAAAAATGGCTGCGACTAGGGAGTTTGGGGGCCTGAAAACGGACTTGAGTTAATGGGTCCAAATTGATAACTATTGCACAACTCCCGCTTGTTTTGGATTTTAGATTTTCACAACTAATGCTCCGATTTTCGTTTATCCTTTTGCTATTCGCCTTGGCTGGCTGTACGACATCGCGTACATCCGACACATCGCGTACGGCTATTGAACAGTTGTTGGTCTCCAACGCCGTCGATCAGTCGTTGGAAAAGCTTGCGCTGCCGGATGTTGCCGGCCGCAAGGTGTTCGTCGAGACTCAGTATCTTGACTCGGTGGACAAGGGCTATGTGATTGCTTCCATCCGCCAACGCTTGCTGACGAGCGGAGCCTTACTGACAGCCGACAAAACTGAGTCCGAAATCATCGTCGAAGTTTGCTCGGGTGGGATCGGAACCGATAACGTGGATTCATTTTTGGGTGTACCCGGATTTGCATTGGCCGCACCCATACCGGTGGCGATTCCGGAACTTCGGCTGTATCAACGAAAGATCCAATACGGCACTGCCAAAATCAGTGTCTATGCCTACGCGACAGCCGATGGACGGATGCTGTTCGACAGTGGTCATGCGATCGCTCGGTCTGACGATAACACTTGGACGTTTATGGGGATCGGCCCAGTTCGGCACGGTTCGGTTCGCGACGAAGTTCGTGAAGGCGAAAAGAGCAAAGTCAGCCTTCCGACCCGAATAGCGGAAATCCCCGAGCCTCCGATCACCACACGCTATAATCGCTAACTCGGAATTAAAATTCTGCAACGTAGCCACCTGAATTCGTTGTGGTCTGCTTTTGCACTTTTTCCATGAGTGATGACTCAGACCAAAACTTTGTTGGTCCATTCATCCGAACCGTATTTTTCTTCCGCTAAAGCGTTCACTAAATCCTGCGGCACATCCTGCTCGGCCCCTTCAGCGTTCCAAACTTCGGTTAAAACTTGCCTCAAGTCATTGACCGAAACCGGCAAGTTCATCAAGAAGGACTCATGGCTACGATCCGCTCGATAATCGGGCTGCCGCACCGGTCTTCGCAAGCATCGTTGAATGAACTCGATAGGGAAGTCGTACAACAGCGTGCCGTGATACAGTACCGCGTTTTTGCGACATCGCAGACTATTACCACTGAATTTGCGAGGCCCGATGGTCAAGTCGCTGGTTCCAGACACCTGACAATCGATCCCCAACCGTTTTAGCCCAAGTTGCAATCGAGACAGCACATACTGGTGGACGCGATCCACCATGCGAAGCTCGGGGCGAATTCTCAAATCGAGCACGACGGCATACATTAGGCATCCTGGTCCTGCCACCACCGACTGTCCACCGCTGGCTCGTCTCAGAATTTGAATATTTGATTGGCGACAATATTCTTGATCGACTTCGACAGAAATTGGTGAACTTCGCCCCAAAACCACGAACGACTGCGGGGACTCCCACAATCGCAAGCACTCTCGCGCCGGTTGTTGTTCCAACCTTTCCAACAGCGCTTCATCGAGAGCAAGATTTTGTCGCGGTGTGGAAAGTGTCAATTCAAGTAACTTCACGGTACGACGCTCGCTAAACGAAATGATTTGAAAACGCTGGCTGTTGATGGCTGCATGCGAACAAAGACGCTAGCCCTTCAGCCAAAAGATTGGCTATGGGTAGGGTCGCCGAAACCTCGTCCTTGTTCGGACTCTTAAATTGAAAGGCGTGCTGACTCCTGGGTAATATCTTAATCAGCAGCACATCTGGCGGCGCTGAATAGGCTCCTGCGAACTCGTGAAATGGGAAGTCTGGGAAAGATGTTCCGCCCTGAAACTGTGAAGTTCGTCAAAAACCGCAGCAGACCATTGAAAATTCTCGTTCTATTCGTCAAACTCGTCAAAAATGGTCGCAGAGAATTAGCCAATCCTCACTTCGTTGCTTAAGATATAAGCATGGGATTTTAATTCGTCTTTCAACTCGACCACTCGGCTTCGAACAACGAATGAGCGGCACGCCGTGCAACGCTTTTGAAAAAGTCTAAGGGTGAAAATATGGTTCGTTTCTTCAAAACTACCTTAATTCCAGCAATCCTTCTTGCATTCGGTGTCGCCGATTTAGGTTGGTCGCAAGAACGCTTTATTTATCAAAACCGCACGATCCTCGTAGACCAACCCGTCACCAAAACCAAACTGGTTGCAGAAACGGTTTACGAAAACCATGCCATCACTGAAGAAGTTCCAGTGATCGAAACCGAAACTCGTTATCGGCGAGTTATCACAAACCGCCCCGTGGTCAAGAACAAAATTCTCGAAGAACGCTACGAGGTCTACAAACCGGTCACTGAAACGTCAGTCAAAAACGTTGAAATTGAAGAGACCGTTTACCAAGACGTTACCGAGATGAGAACTCAACAGGTGTGGGTCGAAAAGCCCGTTCAGGAAACCCGTTACCGCGATGAGCAAGTCATTGTACAGAGGCCAATCGAATCGATGCGATACGAGCCCCAACAAGTCACCACCTATCGTCCACAAACCCAATTCGAAACGTCTTACACGCAGTCGGAGATGATGGCGATTTTCCCGGGAAGTACACAAGTTGAGTGGCTTCGTCGTGGCTACTACTTTGATTCGACTCGGAACGCCTATCTCTACCGCCGACCAGGCTTTCATTGGGTTAACCAGCCTTCGACAATCGCTTCCCAGCCGGTTCTGGTTCCTCAAACCACTGCGAAAACCGTCTTGGTGCCAGAGACCCAAACAAGCTACAAGCCCGTCATGGTCACCGAAACGAGAGAAACCATGGAGACTCGCCGCGTTCCCTACACCGTTGAGACGACCCAACGAGTTCTGCAAGATGTCGAAGTTCCAGTCGTGGTTCGTAAACCGGTTGTTCAACGACGTGTCGAACAACGCCCCGAAACCACGGTGAAATACCAAACCGAAGAAGTCATCAATCGCACGCCGTTCCAGGAAACGACTTGGGAAACGGTCGAGGTCAATGAACCCTACCAGGTCCAGGTTCAAAAAAACATTACGCGAACACGTATGGTCCAAATTCCCAGGACGGTCTACAAAGAGGTTCCCTACGCCGTCACGGAAAAAGTGCGCCGCGTGGTCACGGAAAAAATTCCGGTAGACGAACAAGGTCGTCCGATCTTATCTACCCCTACAGACGCAGCGTTGTCGGGCAACTCTCAACAATCGACCCAGCGACCCGTTTTAGAGGGAGAGGGTACCGAAAGTTTTGGTACCTTTCGGCCTGCTGAAGAGTCGCGGGTCTTAAAAAGCTCGCAAATCGTCGATCCGCCTATCGAGCCAGCATCAGGAGAAAGTCAACCGACGAGCCAAGCCCCAGAAAATGGCAGCGGCACCGACAATGGCAGTCCCCAAAGCGTCTTGACGTTGGAGTCGAAACCTCTCCGCCCTATCGGTGAGCGTCCACGCCCGGTCGAAGCTGACATGCCACCCCAAATCGACCCACCCAAAATCGACAATTGACGCCTGATCGCGGATTTAAATCGAAATTTTCGCGAATTCGCTAGCAGAAAACCGGTCGATTTTGCTGGTTTTTTTACGCTTTAGCTGCGACAAAACCAACCTGCTGCAGCTAAAACCCGAAGTTTTTTGGCGATGTTCTCTCGCAAGCGAGAAAAAAACCCCGGTTTTCCCCAGACCCGGCACTCCCCCTTGTCATCAAACCCTGCTTATTTGGTATATTTTTTGGAGTTGTCACTGAAGGGGGTAACGTCGCCCCTCAACAGAAATTTGTTTTTTGGTGTATGGGAGACCCATCTATGCGTAAATTTTTAGGTTTTGCGATTGTTGCTATGTTCGTTTGTGGGCAAGCGTTTGCTCAAGACAGCACGCAACCTTCGCCGAGTGATGTAACAAGCACTGCTCAAACGGTTGTTGAGCCGATGGCTGGCATGCCAATGCCTGCCACCATGACCGTCGCCAGCGATTGTGGTTGCGGATCACCGGTTGTTGCTTCAAGTTGCGGCACTGGCTGCAATTCATGCCAACCTCGTCAACGAGTTTTCACAACTCGCCGCAACAACTGCTGCAACACGAACTGTTGTTCGGCCCCAGTTAGCACTTGCTGCGATCCTTGCAACAGCGGTCGCCGAGTTTTGGCTCGCCGTAGCAACAACTGCTGCAACACGAACTGCTGCTCAGTTCCTGTCAGCACTTGCGCAACTCAAACCTGCAACACTTGCAACACCGGTTGCAATGTAGCTAACGATTGCTGCAACAACGGTCGCCGAGTTTTGGCTCGCCGCAGCAACAACTGCTGCAACACGAGCAGCTGCTCAGTTCCTGTCAGCACTTGTGCAACTCAAACTTGCAACACCGGTTGCAATGTAGCCAGCGATTGCTGCAATAACGGTCGCCGAGTTTTGGCTCGCCGTAGCAATTGCTGCGAAACCGGTTGCAACGTTGCCACCACCACTTCTTGCTGCCAATCGGTTGCTGCTGCTCCAGTAAGCAACTGCTGCGGTAACGTGGTCAGCAATGACTGTGGCACCTCAACCATGACTGCTGGTTGCAGCCAACCTCGTACAACTGGTATCCGCACTGCGGTTCCTGTTCGCACCGGTGGCATGCGTCTTCGCCGTGGTTGCTAGTATGCCATGTTGCTAACGTTGCGACTTTCTCGCAAACGTTTGTATGTATTCCAGAAAACGCCAAAGCTCAACGCTTTGGCGTTTTTTTATGTAGGTGCCTGAACCTGGATGACCGGGCGAGTCTTGAATTTTGGTGCGGGAACGCGTTCATGAGCTGGGTTCTGGGCACTTCCGGATATTTCTCTCGAGTCTTTTACAGGCAATTTACCAGTGACACCTTCGAAGCGGGCCTTCAAGTGATCAACTTGTTGCTGTGTCAAAACTTGGCAATCAACCAGCAGCGATTCGATAGAAGGTGCCCAAATTCGTCTCAATCGTTCGATGGCCTCCGCTTGATCGCTTCCCAGTAGTCGCAAACCCTTGGCAATCGCCAAAAAATTGCCGTGCCCTTGTGACTCGATGACGGAGTAGACTTTTGCCACACTTTGAATACTCATCAAATTTTTGCGAAGGGCAATCGCAGCGGGCGAAGGCAACAAAGCCTGCTGGAGTCTCACCAGCCCACAGAATTGATCGCAAGTCAAGATTCCTTGCTCGACCAAATACAAACCGAAATTCAAACACATTGTCTGGTTGCTCCTCTTTTATCCGTTACTACCGATTATCGGATCATTTTCTGGCTGACTTGCTAGATAACTTAGGTTCGATGGTCGCGGTAAGCTGCCTTACAATCGGTGCTGATTGAAACGAATTTGAGGGGCTCATCCGCATGGCTCGTCGACCCGATTGTGCGGGAAGTAACGATCCACCAAAAGATGCGGCCAAGAAAATTTGCGGGCGGTTGAATTTATTGCCTGGCAAGAATTTTTCCAAAGCTATCTTTCAGCACAAATTGGCACCCTTTGGCGTGCCACCAATTTTTTGCAACAAGGCGTTTCAACCATGAACAAGCTGGAAAGAAAAACCAATTTCGTTGACTCCAACGTTCAAGGGTCCCTGATCCTGAGAATCTGTCTGCATTGGCTGGGATTTTTGATCCTCACCGGGTCATGCTTTATTTTCCTGCAAGCTCTGCTCGCCGATCCACAAATCCCGTTTTGGGAGCGGATGCAAAAGACGACCACCGAATTCGCACTGTTGGGCGTTTTGATGCTGGCAATCTTGCCCGCCTTTATGCTCGATTCCGTGCGATTCAGCAATCGATTTGTGGGTCCGATTTTTCGTTTGCGCCGAGCCTTGCGAGAACTCAAGGAACACGGGCATTGTGAAACAATCAAATTCCGCGACCATGACTTTTGGCAAGAGATTGCTGAGGACTTTAATGCTGTCGCCAACCAAGTGATGGAACGCAACAGCCAAGCCCAATCAGAACCATCGGCCGAGCGTGCGGAAGAAGTACCCGCATAGCCCTTCGAATAATTCGGCGGCCGAACTGGAATTTATTTCTGCCCGAAGTCTATCCGATCACTCGCCCAGGTCTTGCAACATGGCCTGGGCTTGTTCGTAGATCAGATAGGCAACCGCCAGTTTTACGGATACGGTCGTGGATGCGCGATCTGAACTGGTGCGCCCTCTCGCAGTGTCGTCTCCTTGATCAAGTCCGGAACCACCGCCCAACCCCTCGTCATCTTCGTATTCATCTCCGCCAGATGCTGAGCGTAGACCGAGAATCGAGACGCCGACGGTGTCTGAGTCTTTTTCAAAACTCAAACGAATCTGGACCGATTTATTGGCGAGTACTTCTTTGACATCCTGTTTGAGGACGGTTTGCAATTCCGCCTCGAACTTGTGGGCATCTTCAGCCACCGCATCACGAATTTTGCCAACGGCTTCCCGTCCCTGATCATCTAGTGCCCCCCAACTCGCCAGTGCGATCAACAGCTCCCGAACCGGAATCCGTAGGCGGTACTGTCTATGCGGAGGACTTGATGCTCTGACCGCTCCAAAGTCAAATCGTGAAGATTTCCATAGTTCTGATGTCCAACGCAAATAACTTTGCGTTGGTTGCATGTGGGTTGAGAAATTCTGATTATGGGGCAGAATCATCGGCTCGGACAAGTATCCCTGTTTTAATAAGTACTGGTGTAGTTTATTGGCAATTCCAAGTGAAATTTCCATGCCATGGTCTTTCCCTTGTCCTCGTGAAAGAAACATCCCCCATTCCAAATTTGAATTGGCGAATTCTTCAAGTTCATCAAACAATTGAAAAAAGATGTGTCGTAAGACAGTCGTCATACGCTTTGCTTCATTAGAATCGAGCCAGTATGGGTCATGGGCGCGTGAGACTCCATAAGCAATTCTATCATTAAAAATTCTATCGACTAAATTGCTTATTGGTACGAGTCTGTTGTCCGCCGCAAATTGAAGTAACTCAGGTATCAAAACTACGGCAAGTTCGTCTGGAATTTTTGAGTTATAAATTCGAAAAGACGCTTCAAGTAAACTCTCATGCATTCGCCCACGGTTTCTCTCGTCCGTGGGCCAATCCTGCGTTGTAGAAGACTTGATCAGCCGCATCGCGTCCTCGATTTGTGATTTCTCATTTGAGTTGATTGCGAATTTAAGTAACAAATCAAGCAACCAGACTTTCCGAGTACCTTGAGCATTGGCAAACAGTTTTCCAAGGTCCGCAAATCGCTCGTCGCTCAAAATAGTTGACCCTATTTGCGGTTCGATCCACTTTAACTCGTACTCGCTCTTTGAGATTTGGTCTATCCAATACTCATTGACAGCAGTTTTTATCGGGGGGTTGGATGAAAGGGCACGTGCCGCCCGGGATGCGTTACCTTTTAGCTCACTACTTGTTTCGTATTGCGCGATCCACAGCCAATCGCCGATGGTCCGGCCTTCGTAGACCGGCAGTTCGGGAAAGCCCGGAATGGTATTGCGGCGGTTTTGATTGTCGACTCCCGGCTCGGTCGGTGATTGAGTCGCATCCGATTTTGCGGCCAGCTCGTTGCGGCCGACCGGTTCCTCGCGGGGGATAGGCACATCGGAACGTGTCCCCGACCAAGCGATCGCGGCACGTTTTTTATCTTGATTGACGCTGATCTTGGCGACGACCTTGTCACCCCTTTTGAGTACAAACGTGTTCTGCTCAAGGACATAACGATCCGCTCCGTCACCGATGCGGATTTCGTATTCACCGGCGTAGACCCGCGTTGAATTTTCGCCGGGGACTAGCTCGATCTCTTGTCGCACTTTGCCGTCTGCCACAAGCTCGACTTGCAGATTCGGGACATCGGTCTCGATGACCACTTGGCCTTTTTGTGTCTCCAAAACAATAATGATCCCCGCCCAAATCAAGAATGGAAGTGCGGCAGCGGCCAAAAGCCACCCGAAGCGACGACCCCTGCTGCCATGATTCGATGCCACAGGAGCCGTCGTTTCATGAGAAAAGTTGTCGGGTCCTCTTTCGGTGCGATTTTGGCGAAGGTTTTCTTCTCGCGTTGGTTGGCCGCCGCTCAGCGTCGGCCAAGGGTCGTCGAGGACTCCCTTCGCACTGTCAAAATCTGGTTTCTCTTCGGTTTGTTTGGCTCGTTCGAGTAAACCGATCAAATCGGCTCCCTGACAAAACGGCTTAACTCGTTCGGCAAAATGAGCGGCACTCGCAGGGCGGGCGCTCGGCTCACGCTCCAACGTTTGATCGACCAGTTGGGCCAAATCGTTTGGCAAATCAGGTCGCAACGTCGCGACATGCGGGGCTCGCTGGCTGGCGAGCAAGCGGAGCTTTTCAAGTGGCGATTGCTGTGGACTCGCCGCGTAAGGAGCGCGACCACACAACAACTTGAACAGGGTCGCTCCGAGTGCATAGACATCGGAATGATGGGATACGGCGTCGGGGCGTTCGGCTTGTTCTGGAGCCATATAGTCCAGCGTTCCCAGCAATTGCCCCACTGTCGTCAATTCGGTTCGGGGTCCCGACCAGTCGTCGAGGTGAACCAGTCCAAAATCGAGAATACGAATTTGTCCTTGGGAATCGAGCATGAGGTTCGAGGGCTTGATGTCTCGATGGATAATCCCCTGCGCGTGGGCATAATCGAGCCCCAACGCTGCGGCGTGAATCATGGCGCATGCTTCGGCAATGTCGAGTGGCCCGAGGGATTTGGCGATTCGCCCCACATCCAGCCCATCGATAAACTCGGTGGCCAAATAGGGTACACCCCGGCATTCACCGGCATCCATCGCTCGCACAATTGCGGGATGATTGAGTCGGCCCATCGCCTGCATTTCTCGATCAATCCTACCGAGCGACTCAGCCAAAAACCGCCGGGGGACACGAATGAGTTTGACGGCAACTTCTTTCTGAAGTCGTTTGTGCATCGCTCGATAAACCTCCGCCATCCCTCCGCGACCGATCAATTCGAGCAACTGGTAGTTTCCAAAATCTCCCAGGCCGGGCAAAGTATCGCCGGTTGCGGTTGACTCTTGTTCCGCATGACTGATGGGGACTGGCATTAGTTTCCATTCACGAATTTCGGCGACGGTTTGACGAATTTGGGATGGCAGTTCGCATGAGTCGGATGTTTCTTGGGAGGGTGTGATGTTCGACGAAGGCCTCACGACCTCCGTGTCGAGTTCCGAATCGAGTTCGGCCAGGGTCTGTTCGCAATGGGAGCATTCCGCCCGATGCTGCTCCAGCCGCTGTGCTGTCGCTTCATCGGTCCAGCCTTCGGAGTATTGTTTTAATTGTTTTCGGTCGGGGCAATTTTGTTTCATTGCAATCATTTTAGTTGGAATTTTTGTGGAGAGGGAATCGGGAAACGACGCGAGTGAGGAACCTTCAAATGATGAGGTTGGCATTCTTGTTAGTTAATCGTTTTGCGCGTGACACCCCTCGAAAACTCGCGCAATTTGACGATGTTCGTTTAGGGAGCCACTCGCTAAAAGACGGACGAAGACAATTTTCTCGCAACCTGTGGAGAGCTGTCGGGTTTACAATAGGGAAATGTCCCTGCATTCCAACGAGCCTTCTGAAAGCCTGACCTCTGCCAGCTTGTTGGTGCGAGTGCGCGACCGTTCTTCTGACGCTTGGGCGGAGCTTGTCGATTTGTATGCACCGCTCGTGGCGAATTGGTGCCGTCGGAGGGGCTTGAAGGAGGCCGACGCAGCAGACGTGATTCAAGAAGTATTCTTGAACGTCGCTAACAGCTTGCATCGTTTTGAGCATCGACCTGGACAGGCGGGAAGCTTTCGCTCGTGGCTTTGGTTGATCACTCGGCGCCGGATCGTCGATTGGTTTCGAGCACGCGGGGAATGTCCGGCTGTCGGAGGAAGTAGCCATCTTGAGCGGCTGAATGCTCAACACCGAGGACTGAACGATGCTCAGGATGGCATCGCTTCAGACGAAGAGGCACTCGACGAGCCGACTTCGGCCCTCGACCTGGATGAACTTAAACGACGTGCGTTGCAACAGATTGAAGGCAAGGTCGCTCCGCAGACTTGGCAAGCATTTTGGCGTTGCGTCGTGGACGGACAGCCTACGGAGCGAGTCGCGGAAGAATTGGGGTTGTCTGCCGCATCAGTCCGCCAGGCCCGCAGTCGCATCTTACGGAGACTCCGTGAGCAATTGGGGGACTGTTAGGGGCCTTTTGTGGTCGATTCTGTCTGTCGGCTGGTATAGAATATTTGATGAGGAATCCGTTTTGTTTAGGCCAGGATCCGACACCGTTTCGGTTTTGTAGTTGTTCATTAGGAAACTTCGTCATGAATTTGTTTGACCATCAAGTCAAATGGCAGAAAATGTTGGGCGTCCTATGGGCTTCGTTGGGAATCGTGTTTTCCCAAATCGCTTGGGCTCAGGATGAACAGCAAGCGGCAAACGCATTCTCTGATCAAGACATTGAGTTCTTCGAAAAGGAAATCCGTCCGTTACTGGCCAAATACTGTTTCGAGTGCCACGGACCAGAGGACCAAGAGGCTTCACTCCGCCTTGATCGCCGAAAGTATTTTCTCGATGGCGGCGATAGTGGGCCTGTCATCGACCTTGAGAATCCGGAGGACAGCCTATTGCTGGAAGTCGTCCGCTATGAAGACGACATTCAAATGCCCCCCGATTCAAAACTCCCGGACGCAAAAGTTAAACTTTTCGAAGACTGGGTAAAACGAGGAGCGCCGTGGCCCGACGAAGACTCCAAAGAAGCTGAATCGGGACCGGCGTCCTTCGACATCGCCGCCCGTGTAGAGGCCCATTGGTGCTGGCATGCACCGACAAAGCCGGCAGTTCCCAATCCGCGCGACACCACTTGGGCGAGGGACGCCATCGATCAATTCTTGCTGCAACGGCTGGAACAAGCCGAGATTTCGCCAGCTGCTGACGCCGACCGGGCAACACTTCTTCGCCGGTTGTACTTTGATTTAATCGGATTACCCCCTGCTCCCAATGCGGTGCTGGCCTTCCTCCAAGACAAATCACCGAATGCCGTCGAGAAGGTCGTGGACGAATTATTGGCCTCTCCCCGCTTTGGCGAACACTGGGCGCGAAAATGGATGGACCTCACTCGCTATGCAGAAACGCACGGCCACGAGTTTGATTATCCGATTCCCCAAGCTTACCAATATCGCGACTATTTGATTCGCGCGTTCAACGAGGACGTGCCCTACAACCAATTTGTGTTGGAGCATCTTGCCGGTGACTTACTCGAAACACCTCGTCGCCATCCAGAGCGTCAATTCAACGAATCGGTTTTGGCGACAGGGTTTTGGTTTTTGGGTGAGGCGACTCATGGGCCAGTGGATGTTCGCGAAGATGAGGCAGGGCATATCGAAAACCGCATCGATATTTTGGGCAAGTCCGTTTTGGGACTGACGGTCGCCTGTGCACGATGCCACGATCACAAATTCGATGCGATTTCAGCGGCGGACTACTATTCGCTGTCAGGATTCTTACAAAGCAGTCGCAAACAGACCGTTTTAATTGACTTTGATCAACAGATTGAAAAAACCGTCGTCGAGGCTGAGGAATTACGACAAAAGATTGATCGACAATTCCATGACTGGCTTGACGGCTTGCGCAGTTCAGAAGAAACGACCTTGACTGAAAACTGGGCGACAGCTTTTTCGCTGTTAAGGCAATATCCTCGCGTCACTGGGAAAGGCTGGACAGTCCAAGGCGAGGACCTTCGATTTACTCCCACCAATCGCAGAGAAAACGTTACTCCCCAATACATCGAAGCCAGAGACCAATTTGCTTGGCAGAATGATCGACAGATGTGGTGGCGAGACGGCAAACCTGGTGACCGAATATCCTTGAAGTTTGACGTGGAAACTCCGGGAACCTATCGGGTTTTGACCAAGCTGACAAAGGCCCCTGACTACGGCATCATGCGCATCTGGCTGGACGACGACGAGGCCAGCGCGATTACATTCGATGGTTATGCTCCAAGCCTTACCGTTTCTTCAAATCTTGAAATCACGACACAAACGCTTTCGGCAGGTGAGCACCAGCTTCATGTAGAAATCGTCGACAAACACCCCTCGGCAGTGCCTGGCTACATGTTCGGGGTCGATTTTTTGGATTTTGAAGTAAGCCTAGATGAGCAAGCGATTCAAGATTGGCGGATTGCGTTACGAGAAACCGCAAACGCCGGGGCCGATTTTAGCTCTGCGGTGGAACGATTGGCTCAAGCGATGCTTGAGAGCCAGCATCCATCACTAGGCGATCCAACTTATGTGTTGGCTCGATTATTGTTGTCGAATGATCCCGATGAAGCGCTGCGCGAACTTCGTGAGTCTTTTAGTCAATCACCTTCGACAATTGGCGGCCAAGCGTCGATTTCCGAAGACTCCGCTCTGTTCACAACTTTTGCTCCATCTGATGAGCCGTGGTTCGCCACCGGATGGGCCTTTAGCACGCAGAACGAGGGACTGGCGGCGATGCACAACGGCGCCGTAGCAGCGAATGCGGCAACATCCGAACGTTACGGGCCAGCGGTCCAGGGTTCCTATCGTTCACCTACATTCGAAATTTCGCACGATAAAATCCATTATCGGATTCGTGGGGAAAACGTACAGATCCGCGTGATTATCGACGGATATGCACTCGACACATTCAACCCGTTACTGTTTGCTGGGTTGACGTTTAACCTTGCTGCGACCCCCGATTTTTCGTGGGTCACACAAGGGGGAGACTTAAAAAACTACAAAGGGCATCGGGCCTACATTGAGATCAACGATTTCGGAAACGGCTGGTGCGTTTTAGACCGAGTTGTCTTTGGCAATGGCGAGCCTCCGACTGCCGAGGCTCATTCGCTGAACACAGCTTTGTTGAATGAACTGACGGATGCAACCCCTGCAGCGATGGCCGAAGTCTTTTCTCGTTGGGCATTGCAAAATTTGCGAAATCAACCTGAGGCCGCAGACACGGCTTCCTTCGTCAATTGGATTGCTTTTTACGATCTTGGTAGCCTTTTTGCAAACCGCCAGCTTTCTAAAGAGCTTGATGCAAATAATTGGCGTGGAGGACTGAAACATGTTGTGGACCTGACTAACTCCTTACCAAGTCCTCCCCATGCGATCGGAATGACAGAGGGAACGCCTGAAGACGAATACGTTTTTATCCGAGGCAATCATAAACTTCGCGGCCCCACAGTACCGAGGCGCAATTTGACGGCGTTGTTACGCGATGAAGAACGCTACCAAAACTTGGCAAGTAGCGGACGTTGGGAGTTTGCTCACGATTTGATTGAACCCGACCATCCGCTTACCTCGCGGGTCATTGTGAATCGCTTGTGGTATCACCTCTTTGGAGAAGGACTGGTCCGTTCCGTCGATAATTTTGGATTTTTAGGGACGCCGCCAACTCATCCGGAGCTTTTGGACTATCTCGCGATTGAGTTTGTGGAGGACGGTTGGTCGATCAAACGGATGCTCCGCCGCATGGCGTTGACGCGGGCCTATCAAATGTCGTCAACACCTTCGGAGTCAGCAAAGGCGGCCGATCCAGAAAACCTGCTGTATCATTCGGCGAGAGTTCGTCGCCTCACTGGGGAAGAAATCCGCGACGCGATTTTGCAGACGAGCGGAGAGATCAACACGACGATGTACGGGCCGTCGGTTCCCGTTTATCTCACGGAGTTTATGCAGGGCCGCGGTCGCCCTGGCAAGAGTGGTCCGCTGGACGGTACCGGGCGACGGAGTGTGTATTTAGAGGTCCGCAGAAATTTCCTGAACCCAATGATGTTGGCTTTTGATACGCCGATCCCCTTCAACGCGATTGGACGTCGCAATGTTTCAAACGTGCCGGCCCAGGCCTTGATCTTGATGAACGATCCGTTTGTCTTGGACCAAGCCACGAAATGGACCAAACAAATCGTTGCGGATACCGAGAGAAGCCGGGCGGAAAAAATCGAGTTTATGGTGCTGGAGGCATTGGGTCGCCCCGCGCTTCCTGAAGAGATTAAACTTTGTTCGAGTTATATTGAGCGTGAAGCGCAAACGCGAAAACTAAAATCCGCCGAAGCCGACCTGGACGAAGAAATCTGGCGAGACCTCGGACATGTGATTTTTAACATGAAATCGTTCACGTTTTTGTACTAGTCAAAAAAGGCTGCATGATGACAATTCAATTTCCTTGTGGTCGAGTGAGCCCGACTTGTTCCCGCCGTCAGTGGTTGGTTCGATCGGCGTGTGGTTTTGGTGCCTTGGCACTAACCGCTCTTTCTCGTGATCGAGCCTTCGCTGGAAGCTTTTTCCCAGAAGACGGGCCTCAGAATCCGCTGACACCCAGGGCCCCGCATTATCCACCGAAGGTCAAACGCATTGTTTATCTCTACATGGACGGCGGACCTTCTCAAGTCGATACGTTTGACCCCAAACCGCTATTGACCAAGGAAAGCGGCGAGCCGTTCAAGATGAAAATGGAGCCAACGCAATTCAACAATAACGGAAACACGCTGGGTAGTCCCTGGAAATTTAATCAATACGGCGAATGTGGGACTCCCGTGAGTGACTTGTTCCCCAACATCGCTCGACACGTCGACAAAATGTGCGTGATCCGCTCGATGTATAGCAACTTTTCTGAACACACTAACGCCAACTACTTTCTTCACACGGGCAATGGTTTTCAGGGCCGTCCCAGCATGGGAGCGTGGATTTGTTATGGGCTGGGGAGCGAGAACCAAAACCTTCCTGGATTTGTGGTGCTCAACGGAGGCTTGATTCCTCCAGGGGGACTAGATTGCTTCAACAGTGGTTTCTTGCCCGCATCCTATCAAGGCTCTGTGTTCAATGCAGGCGACACTCCCCTGGCCAACATTCGTCGCAATGAGGCTAGCGAAATCGTTCAGCGCAGGAAATTAGACTTGCTAGCCCAACTCGATTCGGCGAATCTTCAACGGGCCGGTACGGAGGGACAAATCGAAGCCGCAATCGCCAACTATGAACTCGCCTTTCGAATGCAAGCGACGGTTCCCGAAGTCGCTGACATCTCGGACGAAACCGAGCAAACCAAAGAGATGTACGGTTTGAATGCGGAATACAAACACACGAAAGTCTACGGGCGGCAATGCTTATTAGCGCGGCGTTTGCTTGAAAGAGGAGTGCGGTTTATCGAGGTGACTTGTCCCAACACGGGACATGACCGCTGGGATCAGCATGGCAATCTCAAACAGGGTCACTCAGACAACGCCCGCGCCATCGATCAACCAATTGCTGCACTATTGACCGACCTCGATCAAAGGGGATTGTTAGAGGACACCCTGGTTGTCTGGTCAGGTGAATTCGGTCGTACCCCGTTTGCTCAAGGCTCCGATGGCCGCGACCACAACCCGTTTGGTTTTAGTTTATGGATGGCCGGTGGAGGCATCAAAGGCGGGACGGTTTACGGTGCTACCGATGAGTACGGCTACAAAGCGATTGAAAATAAAGTCGAAATTCATGACCTGCATGCGACGATGCTACACTTGCTCGGCATGGACCATGAGCGACTGACGTTTCACTGGTCGGGCCGCGACATGCGACTGACCGATGTCAAAGGCAAACTTATTCACGGAATCTTGGCCTAAGAAGATGCCGTGGAATAAAGTTTCATCCGCGTGCCTTGCGGCTTTTTTTCTCCGACAGGGTGGGGTTATCTCATGTAAAAACCAGGGGGAGCAGGTTTGACCGAACAACTTGAGGCTGTCGGAGTCAGCCAGGCAAATCGCGTCAAACAAGTTGGCCTCTGGTTGGGGCCAATCGTGTTCGCGCTGTTGATTTGGTGGAAGCCGTTTCCGTTAGCACCGGGGGCCAACGAGGTTCTCGCTGTCGCCTTTTGGATGTTGTGTTGGTGGATCACGGAGGCCGTTCCACTTCCCGTCACCGCGTTGTTGCCAATCGTTCTGTTTAGTCTGACAGGGGTCATGCGATTGGATGAGGCTTTGCAGCCTTACAGCAACAAAATCATCTATCTTTTCTTCGGCGGTTTTATGCTGGCCCTCGGGCTGGAAGAACATGGGCTTCACAAACGAATCGCCTTGGGGATCATTCGTGTCGCCGGAGTTCGCCCGCATCAACTCGTGTTGGGCTTCCTGATATCGACCGCCGTTCTCAGCATGTGGATCAGCAATACGGCAACGGCGGTGATGATGTTGCCAATGGCCTTATCACTCCTCAATTTGCTGTATCGCGAACAAACTGATTTGGCCAATCTGTCGCCTGAACAACGACGGTTCACAATTGCTCTGATTCTCTCAATCGCCTATGGGGCAAATATCGGTGGTATGGCGACAATCATTGGCACTCCTCCCAACCTTGTGATGCGAGCCTATTTCGCCGAAGCGCTCCAGATTGATATTTCATTTTTCAAATGGATGCTTTGGGCAGTTCCCATCGTGATCGTTTTGACGATGGTGGTCTATTGGTTGCTCGTATATTGGCTCTATCCCTGTCGCAACTTGAAAATTGAGAATGCTGCTCAAGTCTTTGCTGACGAACGAGAACGACTGGGGCCGATGACCACCGCGCATTGGCGAATGTTGGGACTGTTTTTTGCAACTGCTTTGATGTGGATGTTTCGAGAGGTATTGCAACCTTTGGTTCCGGGCATTCCCTTGTCAGATGAGATCATAGCGGTCACCGCAGCAATTGCACTGTTTGTGATTCCGAGGGGACTGCCGCGCGGGGAGGCCTTGCTCAATTGGGACGCGACGCGGAGATTGCCATGGGGGATATTGTTGTTGTTCGGCGGCGGTTTGTGTCTCGCTAAAGCTTTAGAAAGTGTCGGGATCATCGATGCGTTGAGCTTACAAGTTAAACAGATTGGGGGTGGGCAAATTGTATTTACTCTGATTTTGCTAACTGCCCTAGCGTTGTATTTGACCGAAGTCATGAGTAATGTAGCGTTAATTGCGGTGCTCGTGCCAGTCATTTGTGCGATTGCGATTGGTTTCGAAGTTCACCCGTTGTATTTCGCGTTTCCTGCAACACTGGCCAGCAGTTGTGCATTTATGCTTCCGATGGCGACTCCCCCTAATGCGATTGTCTTTTCGACCGGGAGGTTAACCGTCTGGAATATGGTGACCGCTGGATTTTGGCTCAATCTCGTTTCGTTGGTTATCATCCTGCTGTTGAGCCAACCGCTGATTTGGATATTTGGCCCATAAAATCGTAATACCCGCTCGATTTGCGCAAAAAAACCAGACGAAGGGGGCGTAACTGCGATTCACGAAACGCACCTCTTGAAGCATAATCGAAGGAAGTTTCTGCGTCTCAAGCCACAGCGAATCTGTCCCATGTCTCGATCCTTAACTCTTTTTTCGACCGCAATATTGATCCTGGTTTTCACATCGTCTTTGTTCGCTGTGCAAAATCAAACGCAAAACTCTCGCGAATTCGAAGGCACGGTCGTCGTGCAACGGAAATACGGAATTGTCGTCGCCGCAGGTGAAGAACGGTTCGACATCGCGATCCCCGGAACGGTTGCCATTGAACAAGTTCTGACACGACCCAAGTTTGCCTGGGACCTGGGGCTCATTCGGATTTCAAACGACACCGCCAACAATGGCGACGAAAACGACGAGTCAGACGAACAGATTTTAGAACTACCGATCAGTAAACCACTGTACATTGAAGGCTGGTTCGCGCATCGTAGCGAATTCGAACGGCTCTGGAGCGGCAACAAAAAGACCCTCGTTCGTTATCGTTTAACAGGCGACCCGCAAAATAGTCAGTTGCCCACCAACGAGTCGCTGAGACTGAGTGGCGAGATCCTTGATATCAACGAACGAAACGAGGCAACTATTCGATTTGGTGAGGTAACAGAGCAAATTCGCCTCGGTGATCGAGAGGCGGTATGTTCGGGGTTCACAATCCTTGATCTTCGGTCTGACGAAACCGCAGTGACGATTGATGCCGAATGGGTTGGAGATCAGTGGGTCGCGCAAAGTATCCGCTTTCGCCGCCTCAACAACCATTAAATCTAAAGGACGCAACCCTTCACGGGATCGTCGCTGGAACATTACCAATTTTCTCTCATTGGCGAATCACTCATCAAATCGGTTTGCCGAGGCGTGCTCCGTCGGTGCGTTCGCATTTTCACGGAGTTAAACGCTACGTAGCCGTTCGCTCCATGTTCAAAAAAAACCAGCCTCGCGAGATGCGAGGCTGGCTGATCAAAAAATGCGTTGGGTTCCCGAAGAAATGTTAGGACCCCATACGTTTCCGACTACTTAGTGGAGCGACGGCGACGGAACAGAGCCAATCCCAGAGCGGTCAGCATCAATACTCCACCTGTTCCCGGTTCGGGAATTGCGGTCAAGGTGAACTGCAGGGTTTGACCACCGTTGCCAAAGGCAAAGTCACCGTTGAAGGCACCTGGATTTGTGAAACTGAAATCGCTGGCAACAAAGGTTGTTGTGCCACTGAAACCAATAAGGTCGTAGGTTGTGCCAACCGACATCCCGTTGTTAATAAAATTGAAAGCCCAGGCTCCGGCTCCCGATTTGAGGAAGTCGCCGTTGATATCGACAAAATCTGAACTGAGGCCCAGATCAAAATCAATCAAACCACCGGCTTCCCATGTGAAATCGCCAACGACGTCAATTTGCCCTGGGGAAAAACCAGGTGACATTACCGCACCGTTACCGAGGGTAAACGACCCGTCAATTGTGCCGTTACCGGCCAACATGCCGCCGCCGAACATATTGCTGGCACCGAGCAGTTCCAAGGTGGCTCCGTTTGCCAGTTGAGTTAAACCAGCAGTTTGGTTGAAATCGCCGGTTACTGTCAATCGAGTGAGAGCGCCGTCCAGATCAATAATGCCCTGTGACATCAATCCGGCGGAAGATGTCAACTGGCGACTACTCAACAGACTTAGCTGACCTGCGGAACCGATAGTATCAAAGTTAGCAAGGGCATTGGTACTGCCTGCGGCCGTGCTGAAGAAGTTCGAGTTTGCACCGTCCAGGCGAACATGAGCGTTGAGTGTTTGCACGTCCACTCCAACCAACCGCATCGTGCTGTTCCCCACCACTTCGTAGGTTCCACCCGTAAGCGTTTGGGTCCCCGCATCCCAATTGGTCAAAATACCCGAATCGCTACGAAACACGCCTCCATTAACCGCTGAAAATACGCCATTGTTTGTTTTGGCGTTGGTCAAAAGGTGCAACTCCGTACCCAATCCCAGCGTTGCGTCGGCACGGACAGTGCCGTTATTTATCAGAGTACCCGCGATGTTACCCACCCCTTCGATGGTGTGTCCCGCTTGTTGTGTAATTGTTTTTCCAGTCGCTGTAGTGATTTGCGACCAAACGCCTGCGTATCCCAGGCGGATGCTGCCACTGCCGGTCAACGACAAATCGTCGCTGGCTGAAAACAACGTAACATTACTTGTCGCAGTCGGGTTGACGAAAATCAGGCCATCGTTAGTCAACGTCCCTTCAGCCGCCAAAGTCGTACCGTTAGTTACATTAAGAGGCCCCAAATTGGTCACATTGTTCAGCGTCTTCGTGCCGGAGCCCGAAGTCTGGAACAGGCCGCCGCCAACCGTTTCTAATGTTCCGCCAGCAATGCTCATTGCTCCTGAGAGTTGCACCACGGCATCGGTGCCGTTAGCCCGGATCGTGGCACCCGTATTGTTGACCGCGATACCGGAGATATTCAAAGTCGAATTTTCGACCGCTTCAAATAAATTGGTGTTGGTCTTGTTGTTGGTCATCAGAGTTAGTTCTGAACCGGTGCCCAGCGAGGCATCGGCTCGGACAACGCCGTGGTTGATTAAGCTGGCCCCAACTTGACCCACCCCTTCAATCGTATGGCCAGCTTGTTGAGTGACCGTTTTGCCTGTGGCCGTAGTGATTTGAGACCAAACACCTTCGTATCCCAAGCGGATGCTGCCGGTGCCGCTCAATGACAAATCTTCGTTGGCGGCAAGAAATGTAACACCGCTAGTTCCGGTCGGATTAACGAAAATCAGACCATCGTTTGTCAAGTCGCCGTGCATCGTCAAAGCCCGGGACCAATTAATATTGAGCGTATCGCCAGCACCGATGGTCAAATCGCGGACAGAGGCGTTCATATTGAGCGCGACGATAGCATTGTTGTTGATAATGACATCTGAGGTCGCACTGTTAGGCACGATGCTGGGCGTCCAGTTCCCGCCAACGCTCCAATCGCCGTTTCCAGCAGTCCAGGATTGGGCGAGGGCGGAAGCACTTGGTGCCGTTAGGCAGAACAAGGCGAGGGCGCAACAGACGCCTCTTGCCAGTTTGCGAGATGTTTTTCTCGCGGCGAAATCAACTTTCATGGATTTTTTCCTCTCACTATAGAAAAATAGATGGAACCGAGACGATCACTCGGCAGCGAAACAGACCACAGATTATGCCGTGCAGATACCGACCACACTGGCTCAAACCCACTTTTCGGTAATCTGGGAATTTCTTTCGCTACCGTTACTACTTGCCACCCTCCTGATTCTCTCAGTGAAAAAATATTTATCAAAATTTTTTTCATGGGGAGAGAAACAGGGGTTTCGTGAGTAAGATGAGTGGGGCAAATGAAACGCCGGACGCATTCGGCAACCGGTTGCCCAAACATCACACGTGTTTCAGCAAAATGCCAAACGAGCGACATCAATCCAACAAAGAATTGAGCCATGCAGGTTTAGGCTCCGCGTTTGCTGACACCTCGGCGTCAACTCCTACCAGCACGCTTGCCTCGCAACCTTCTGACAACTGCCCGAGCCTTGAGGCCCTCTCCGGGCTTCTATCTGGAGAACCATCCGAACAAACCTTGACCGAGCATCTGGCCCATTGTCGCCATTGCCTGCGAGAGCTGGATCGCCTATCTAACCAAACACCCCTCAACGAACTACGAAGTAGGCTCTCCCCCAACGGTTTTATTGCGACTTGGCTAGATCGACCGACCGAGGATAGTGAGTTGGGAACCCTGGCGGGCTTTAGCATCGAGTCGCAAATCGCCACCGGCGGAATGGGCGTTGTTTATCGCGGACGCGACAAGCGATTGGGACGGCAAGTGGCAGTCAAAGTCCTCAAGCGGATTGACCACCCGCAATCGGCAGAACGTTTTTTGCGAGAAACACGAGCCGCCGCCAAACTGCAAAACGATCACGTCGTTCCGGTTTACGAATCTGGACTGGCCAAAGACGGGCGCCCGTTTCTGGTGATGCCACTGATCGAGGGCGAGACGCTCGCTCAGAAGATTCGTCGTGGTGGCCTTGAACCACGTGATGCTGCCGAAATCATCCGGCAAATTGCCATCGCGTTGTCGGCTGCTCACAACTTGGGCCTCATCCATCGGGATGTCAAACCGGCCAATATCATGCTCGACAGCACCGATAACCGAGCCAAACTGACCGATTTCGGACTGGTTCGCAGCACCGATGACGCGACACTGACCCAAGCTGACGTGTTGACGGGAACCCCGGAATACATGAGCCCCGAACAAGCAACTGGCCGCCCTGAACCCGACGCCCGCTCTGACATTTATAGTCTGGGTATCAGTCTGTACGAGAGCTTAGTGGGCACAGTTCCTTACAAGGGTCGTCCGCTCGAAATCTTGGACCAGCATCGTCATGGCCAGCCGGTTGCTCCAGCCCAGATCAATCGTTCCGTTGACGATTCGCTCAATACGATTTGCCTCAAATGTCTTGCTCGCGAACCCGAGCGACGCTACCAAACGGCTGCCGAGTTGGCAGACGATCTGCAACGATTTTTGAGTGGGAGGCCGATCCTCGCCAAACCACCCACTCCATGGGCAAGACTTCTGTTGTGGACTCGACGAAATCCGACGATCGCAACCTCTTTAGCCGCCGTCATCGCAATCCTGTTGCTCGGTTCTATCGTGAGCACCTCGTTATGGCTGCAAAGTGCCGCCAATGCTCGCGAAGCTCAAGGACTCGCGACTGAATTGTCGGCCAATCAAGAGCAGTTGCAAATTGCACTTGAGGTTTCCGAATCGCAACGGAACCGAGCGCAAAGACGATTTGACGATTTAAGAAAATTAGCCAACCAGTTACTCTTTGAGATTTACCCCCAGGTCGAGTACCTGGA
Organism: Pirellulaceae bacterium; assembly: GCA_019636375.1. Lineage (GTDB taxonomy): Bacteria > Planctomycetota > Planctomycetia > Pirellulales > Pirellulaceae > BJ22. The sequence continues at coordinate 789,418 of JAHBXS010000003.1, forward strand.
AAACTCACTCGCCGCCCGCGAAGCGATCATCACAAGCGCTCTGCAGTATCTCGATGATTTGTATCTCGAATCGAATGACGATATCGAATTGCAAGCCGAACTTGCGACCGCCTATGAAAAAATCGGCGAGCTTATCGGTGTGCTTGGCAATTCGAACCTGGGAGACAAACGTTCCGGATTGGACAACTATTTCAAGGCCCAGGAATTGCGAGAAGCGGTTTACTTATCGGATCCATCAAGCCCTCAGGGTTTGGAAAAATTGGCCAACAACTATTTCGTCGTTGCCAGAACCTATTGGTCTGGAGACCAAATCCCTGAATCAACGGCCGCGTTTGAAGCGGCGATCCGATTTCAGCGCGAAAGAATTCTAGTCGAACCGGATTCTGAATCCGCCGCCAACAAACTGGCCGTAATCCTGATCGAGTCGGCCAATATCCCTAGCTGGGATGGGCAGTTCGATCGCGCAAACGAGATTTACGACGAGGCCCAACAGATTTTGGAATCGTTAATTGAATCTGCACCAGAAAATCCAGAATACAAAAAAACCTTTGCGCGTTTGTTGCGCGCCGTCAGCCGCATTCATTCCGCTACTGGTGATGTGGCGGCTGGCGAAGCCGCTTTATTGAAAGCTATCGACATTGGACAAGAGCTGATAGAAATTTATCCAGACGATTTCTCCGTTGCACGCAGCGTTTGGATTTCTCGCCATTTGCTCGGCGAACTCTACATCAAGAACAATCTCGCCGAAAAGGCAGTGACAGCTTGCACTGCGGCAGTTGAATTTCCCCGCAGTGTCTTAGAACGCGAACCGGCCAATGCATTTATCGCCCTTGATTTGGGGAACGCCTATTTCAATTTGGCACGAAGCTATCGACAACAAGAGATTTTCGACTTGTCCCGCGAACATGCCAATAACGCCTTGCTCGTGATGCAGACCTTGGTGGAGGCTCATCCAGAAGATCGAGAGTATCAACGTAATTTAGCAATTTACTTGCTGGAAATCGCTCGGGCCGACGTTGGCTTGGCTGATTATCAAGCTGCTCTGACGACCATCGATAGAGCAATCGAGCAATTGTCGCCGCTTGCTTTTTCAGAATCTGCTTCAGTTTACAGCCTCTATGATTTGGGTTTTGCTCATCGGCTTGCCGCTCAAGCCCACCACCATTTGAACCAACAAGAGCAGGCTCTGTCGGCTATCGATGAAGCCATTCGGCTGATCACTCTCCTGCGCGATACCGGAGCACAACAGGCGAATGAAGAACTATTCGCAGACCTCGCTTCCGAACGTGAAAAATACTCTAGCCGCTGAACCCCATTGGTCGATACCGGTTCTCTTTAGCGCGAATATCCCACCTGTTCAAACACTCGATCACACAATTTTTTGCGAAAATGTGATTGATTCGGCGAACGTCGGGAATCATAATAAATATGGTTGTGAAGTAGGGCATTGTTGACCGCACAACACCGCATGCCCGAAACGGGAGTTGTGGTCCAATCGGTTTTGAAGAAGTGCCTATCGTCACTGTGTGAGCACCCCCGGAAATACGCATTCACGGAGTGAATGCCAAAGGATCGCAGGTTCACGGAGTGAACGGCCACGTGGCTTTTCACTTCGTGAAACGGCGGCTGTCCAGTTCAAGTCACTGTAATTAGCAAGGCTAGTTCTACGGACCCCAATCAGACAAGGCTCAAGCAATTGCAAGAAAACCAGCAAGAATCACTCACCTCGCCCAGTCTTTTGCTGCGTATCCGGGATCCGGGCGATGTTCAGTCGTGGGAGCTATTTCAATCGGTTTATCGACCGATGATTTTTTCGTATTGTTTGAAACGTGGGCTCCAGGAGGCTGACGCGCTCGATGTGGTCCAAGACGTTTTGACTTCTATACACCGCGCGATTCAAACATTTGAGTATCAACCAGCCAAAGGCCGGTTTCGCGGCTGGCTTGGGACGGTGACCGCCAACAAAATCAAAACCCTAAAAACAAAACAACATCGCGATCAAACCATGGACGTTCACGTTTTGCTTCACAGCGGCAGTGAACAAACACCCGTCAGCGATCCCGATTCTGATTGGATCGCCATTTTTTCCGAGCACATTTTCCAGGCTGCCTGTGAGCGAGTTCGCTCTCGAGTCGATACGGTCACCTGGGAATGTTTTTACGAAACCTGGATGCGGCAAAGCCCCGCCGAACAAGTGGCCCTACAATTCAACTTGCCAATCCACACCGTGTACGTCAACAAATCACGGGTTCTTAAACACTTGGAGGCCGAGGCCCTGATTCTGGCCGACGATTTCTGCATCGATCACTCGCGCTGATGGTTATTTAGGTGTGATCGAAGCATCGCATGCAAATCGCAACCCGAAGTGTCAACGAGGGACAGGATGTGTCAACGAGGGACAATGAAAATTCCCTCGCTAACGCTTCGGGTTACGCTTTCTACAAGCGAAGGCGCAAATGAGAGCTTGCTTGCTAGTTCGATTTTTGATCGAATGAAGCAGTTCAAAATAGCCACGGATGAAACACGGATAAGACACGGATTGAAATCAGATGTCGTTTGCTGAATTCCCTTTCGCTCTCACCAAATCCGTGTTCAATCTGTGTTTAATCCGTGGTTCCGTTTTCCACCCACCTCATTGCAGTCGCCTCATTTATTACCGCAAATTTTTTGCCGGCAGGTCACGCGGGACTAAAAAGGTGGACTTGAAAACAACCCCCTCCCATGTTTTCAGCACGTTAATCCTTAAACCATCCTGGGAACGTCTCAAAATCGACTTAAACACTCGACCGCCGGACCGAAAAATTCTCGCGAACAAATTTTTTTGGAAAATTTTTTCGGTGTTTCAGAATCGCTAAAAACCGGCTTTTTCCACGCTTTTTCGTGCATTCGAAGGCCTTTCGCAAGTAAGCAAGTAAATCTGCTTGAACTCCGTATCCTAAAGGGTTACTATCCATTCAGATGTCAAGGAAAATCCTCGGCGTTCGCTCGGCGAACAGTCACGTTTTCCTTGACGCGAAAGCGACATAATGATCGAATCACTTCGATAGATTTCTCGCCGGTCGTTTTTTTGCAGCACACGAATTGGTCGTTTTTTCGATGAAGAGGACCCAATGAGTTGGTATCGAGCATTTCTCGCGTTCTTTTGTGCGGTTGCAGCTTCTGTATCCTGCCTGGCTCAGGATCGAGAGACTTTGCTAGACGATTTCCCCCTGGCTCCCTTTCGGTTTGCAGGAATTGATCTGAAAGTCGGATTGAGCGCACCAAGCGAATTTGAATCTCAGTACATGACGGGGCTCCTTCATCGCCCTCCCCGTATCGATGAAATTTATTTGTTGAATAAGGAATGGGTGCATGACGAGTTAGGGTTTAGGCAGTCACAAATTCAGAATTTCCGCGACGAATACAATCGAATTCACAACAATCGCTTACCCGTTCCAACGGACCTGCTGGAATCGTTGGACTCTAAACAACGGGAAAAATTCTTGGACATTCGTATTCGGTGTCGCATTCGTGCGATGGGAATCGTGGAGTTTTTCAGTCAGCAGTTGTTAGGATTATCGAAGGAAGAACTGGATGCTGTTCGCGAACTCGTCACAGAGTTGGAGCCCATTTACACCGAGCGTTGTACGGAACTGCGTGACAAAACGCTGCAAAAATTACGAGATGTTTTGAGCAAAGAGCAGCAGGCTCAGCTTGATAATTGGTCCCTTGGTTTTCTTGAATCACGCCCCCCTTCGCTGGATTTGCTTGCATGGCAAATGAGAAACATGCAGCGTTTTGAGGAAACGGTATTCGACCAAAGGCTCCCCAACCTTAGGGGTTTTTTTGTTGGTACAGGGTATTTTATTGACTACGATGGGGTTCTAGAAGAAGAAACCTATTTAACGGGCACGAGTGATCTCAAAAGGAAACTCACTGATCGTGAGCAAAAATTGAGAGACGCATACATAAGCCAACAAGTTTTTCTAAAACTACATAGAATCATTGTCGACGAGTCGATCTCCGGTGAAATCGAGTCAACTAATGAACAAATCGAATTCGCCAACAGTGTTGTCGAAAGGCTACAAATTTTCGAAACGAAGTGGTTTGAAACGGTCTTCCCAATAAATCGGGCAGGAACACAAGAAGGAAATGAAGTTTACGCTGAATACGAACGCCGGAAAGCCGAATTGATCGCAGAGGGAACTCGTGATCTTGAGAGCATCTTCCTTCCGCACCAGCGTAGATTTTTGGAAACGCTCGGCATTCTTTTCGAAGTGTTTCGGGGTGGCTACCCATCTGCCATAGTTTATGGTCAGACGGGCCGGACCTTGAAATTGACATCCAAACAAAAAGGTGAAATTGAATTGATTTGTAAAGAGTCTGTTTCGGAAATCGAATCTCAAACACGCAATTGGGAAAAAGAAATTTTTTCGAAGCTGAAAGATTCATTTAGTGATAACAGGAAGGAAGAACTTGAATTTCTGTTCAACTGTCCGATTTCTCAGGGGCAAGTAAATATCTATTTGTTGTTGAAAGGAGGGCTGTGACACAAGAGATTTGATTGTTTTTTGTTCTACATTTTTTTATGCACAAAGGGCAACACGCTCCTCAACCACGTGCGTGGTCCGCTTTACGGGGGTTTAGAACGGAATATTGTGCCAACTTGCCACGGAATCCGTGCAATTTTTCATCTGTTAGTTGGAAACAGACAAAACTAGGAATCATCAAAGCATCGCATGCAAATCGCAACCCGAAGTGTCAACGAGGGACAGTGAATAGTGTCAACGAGGGACCACCCGAAGCGTCAACGAGGGACAATGAAAATTCCCTCGCTAACGCATCGGGTTAGGATTTCTACCAGCCCAGTTTCGGGAGGGGAAGGTTTAAGTTTAAGTTTAAGTTTTGGCCCTCGACTTAAACTTTAACTTCGACTTAATCCAATTACCCTCAACGAGCCTATTTACCTCACACACCCTCACCGCTACGCCGCCGCGAAATACTTACCAGCGCTGCCGCCGCGAAGAGCGCTGCAATCATCCAGGGCGTGTCACCTAGATAGTCGCGATAGATCGACGCGCGATAGGGTTGTTGCGTTAAATTGACAACGAAAAAGCCTTCCGCTCGCCGAGGCCCCTGCTGCACAATTCGTCCTCGATGATCAATTTCCGCCGAAAACCCTGTATTGGCCGCTACCACAGTTGGCTTCCGCATCTCGACCGAGCGAAAAACCGTGCTGGCCAAATGCAGGTCCAGACAACTCGTCCCGTAAAACCAACCATCGTCCGTAAAGTTCGCCAACCAATCCACCGGCTGCCCATTGGCTGCCTCGACGGTGCGGACATGGCGGCGGACTACTTGCGGAACCAGCGATTCGAAGCAAACGTTGGGAAGAATCTGCAACTGCGGATTGGCGGCAGTATCTTTTGAACCTAAGGAACGAATAACCATCGGACCGGCTCCCGACGTTCGCGTTAATCCACCTCCAATCGGAGAGAATTTTTCGAGACTTGGGAACCACTCCCAGATCGGCAAAAACTCCCCGAAGGGGACTCGCACATTCTTGTCGTAACGATTGTGGGTCGTCGATTGCCAGACGGAGTTGAATTGGCGCTCGTCACGCTCGACAAACGCCCCGATCCCGGTGATTAGCTCAATCGGCGGCAAAGGCTCACGGTATTCCGTTTCAGTCGAACGTTCACAAGTGCAATAGAGGAGGAGATCGCGCAAGTACTCAGCGTTTTTCGGTTCGGCTCGCGTCTCCGCATCGCTTGCCGTTTCGTAGATTAGGGGGAATGGAAATTTGCCTTCCGGCCAAAAGAGGAGGTCGGCTTGGGGATGGGCCTCCCGAGCGTTGATTGTCAATTGCCGATAAGATTCGCGTATCAGGGCGAGGCGCTCTTGCGCTTGTTCCGCCGTTTTGGGGAAGACGGTATCGATGGAACCTTGAATCACCATGGCCTGCCGCACGACCTCTCCCGGCCCCACCTCGTTGCTGTTGAGCTTGAACCAGCCATAACCAACTGTGAGCAGGAGACTGGCGAGCGCCGCCAAACAACCTCCCCAAAGACTTGCTGCATTCGTGGAATCGCTTGAGTCTCGTCTCTTGGCTATTTTCCAAACGACCGCAACCCCCGTGGCGAACAACATCATAAAAAACGACAACCCATAGGCCCCCGCAATGTCGGCGACTTGAATCACCAGCGGCAGACGGAATTGCGTATGGCTCAGGCTCAGCATTCCGAATCCATATTCGGTTTGCGTTCGCAACCACTCCCAAGCCACCCACACCGTCGGCACGACGAGAATGGGACTGAGTCGCCAAGTCCCAATCGCATGACGTGCGGTCGCGAAAAAGAAGAAATACACGGTGGCTTCGTAGGCCGCCAAGAGCGGCCAACCGATCCACAACAGCGGATGCGGTATCGGGATAAAGTACAACGACAGAAGCCAGTACATCCACAAGCCCATCCAAATCTGCCGCCGCAGTTTTCGTCCGGGAAGTTGACGCTCGATGGTCACCAACACCCATGGTACCGTCGCAATCCACGCGAGAGGTGCCAAACCGACCGGAGGCTGAGAAAACCACAGCAGAATCCCCCCCAAGGCCACCATTCCAAACACACTGCCTGTCAACCGCGTCCAGGTGGTTCCTCGATTTGTCTCGCTTCCGACGGCCTTTTTCGTATCGTTCATCTTGAAAAAAATTCTTGGGCTCGTTGTCGCTTGAAATCAAGTTTCGTGAACAGCATTGGCCGATTGCCAATCGCGGCTTTCGTTCGCTTGTGGACTTTCGCGATGATGTGACGAATCAGCGTGGGTGGAGACCTCGGACTCTTTCACCAGTACACCCCCCGTCGCCTTGCCGAGCAATCGACCGAGTTGCGAAAGGTCAAACGGCTTTGAAAACACCCCGGCGACTTGCGGCATCGTTTGGAGTTCTAGGACTTCATCCTTGCGGGGGAAGTTTAGGGTGATCAAGACGGGAACATCGGGGTGATCGGTCCGCAATTGTTCCAGCCGCTGATGCAAACTTGCCGTATTCGAGTCCCCATCGACGACTATCGCGTTCAATTTTTCGATCGGCTGAGACTGCCAAGTCGCCTGCTCCATCCAAACCGCTTCGACTCCGAAAAATTCGAGGGCATCTTTCAGTGAATCGGCCTGGGCATGAACGAGAGCACTCACACCGACACGCAACGAATTTCCATCGTAGACTTCGAGTCGATTTTCACCGCGAGCTTGAGCGGCGAGTTGCAACAACTGAGCAAGTCCGCCGGTCCACTGATGCCAATACAGGGGCAATACGTTTTGCAGTGGCTGCCCCGAGCGAGCTTGACCTTCGCACCAACTGCCGAGCAGATTGACCATTGGGACCTCTGCTCCGACCATCTGCCGCAACCGATCCACAAATTCTTGCGAGACCGTTTGCCGTCCAGCTTGGGCGATCAAAACGAGGCCGAACGGCTGCTCGAGTTTTTCCAATTGTTCGATTCGGTCACAAGTCAAAAGCGTCGTCGGGACTCCGACGCCTTTCACGAGATCGGCGAATTCTCGCTCCCAAAACTGCCCCGTGACCAAAATTCGTTCCACGTTCATGGTTTCCCTACCCTGGTTGCTCAATCGAAACTGATTTCAAAAACCAAACTCATTCGTCAGAAACGGGGACGAGAAAGTTCAATAACCAACGCGCGCAGCTCCACCGCAGCGCCCTAATGGTAGTTTTTTTGCCTATGGATGTCCAGGGAATTTTCCCTGTGTAATGGTGCTATGCCATCAGCCGGAACAGGCTCTTTCCGGAAAAACTGGTATTCACATGCATGTGGGTAAAAAATTGATCTTCGCCTTACCTACCCATTGCCTGCGGAGGACTTCCAAATCCTAATCCCTTGTTGCCTTGCATGACGGCACCCCTGAAGAGGAATTCTTTTTAGCTGAATTATTCAAATTGTGATTTCAATTAAAACTCAAGCTCGATTTCTCCGTCGCTTGCCCCGCACAAACCATACCAAACTCGAATGCTGACTGATCGCGGAATTGATGACACCGCTCCATCAGATTTGACCACATTCACGTGTGTCGAGTGAGCCGATCCAAATCCGGACGCACTTGAATAAACCAAATCACCCAAAAAATACAGTTCTGGATTGATCGCCGACGTTGTACTGCCCCATTCTGCCATTCCTCGCCCGCGAGCTAAACCGCCGAACGCCCATCCATACGCCATCGTCCGCGTGCGATTGCTGATATCACCCAAAGTCTCAGCCACTAATATCGTGTTGCTGGATCCATCGCGTATTTTGCCCGAATTCATTGAATTTCGACAAGTCATAACTCCTTCGTATCCCCGCAAGGAACCCGGGTATTTGCCTCCGGAATGAGCACCAGAGCAACCGAGGTAGTTGGTCTTAGAATACCCTGATCTCATTTCCAATCCAAAGATGAACTTATCTTCGACGAAAAAACCGCTTGAAAACGATGCTGCAGGTTGTGATGTGCATGGAGAAACCAGCAAATCCATCGACTCTAAATCATCGCTTGGGCATAAGTAGAGGGGAACGCGGGTACTACACGCCTGAGCGCAGTCCGGATCGTCTCCAGGAAACATAACCTCATTGATCAGAGAAAAACTGTCTGTAGGAAATTCGTCAGCCGTATTAGTCATTTCAACAAATGGAAGAATCAATGCCAAAAACGAACAATGCTGGGTCTTTTTCCAATGGTACCTATGAGCAAGGTTGTCGCTCCAATCGAGAATGGAAACATCAATTGGAATGTACAGAGTTTTGTCAAAACCCAAAGTGCCCGGCGGAAGTCTGTTTCGGGAACTCTCAAAATTTTGACATGCGATAGCTATGTTTCTCAAGTTGTTTTTGCATTGAGTATTTCTTGCCGATTCGCGAACAGCTTGAACCGCTGGCAATAGCATTCCGATCAAAACACCTATAATGCTGATGGCAACCAGAAGTTCAACTAGCGTGAAACCTCTGTACATTACACGTTTCATGAATTTTCTCCCAAACCAGCAAACCATTACAAAGTAAACATGATGCGGTAAACGCAATCGACACCCAACCAACCTCATGGCTACTGAGCCCAAAACACCCGCAATTGATTTTCAGCCCTCTCGCCCATGCAGACGATTGAGCGATTAAAAACACTAACACCAAAATGCTTGTTGCAAACAACACACGCTTGTTGGCCAGTCGATTAAGCACAGCCAATCCACTCACAAACATCACCGTAGGTAACAGTAACGTCATCCAAATGGCTGTTGACTGATCGACCATATCGTACGCCATCAAATCTTCAAAAAAAACAACAGGGTTAAAAAGATGAAATGCCGAACTTACGATCAAGACCGATCCCAAAAAACAACTTGACAGAATTGAGCAAACACCTAAAAGGGAAAGCCTACTCATGGTATCATGGCCCCTAGATCTCTTCAAAAGGGATTGGTTTGTCTTGTTCACCTGCCAAAATACGATTCACTCCTTCGCGAAAAACCACAATGTCAATAAAACCCAGCGATTTTAATCGTGAAGCGGTGAGGTCGGAAGAAGGACACTTTTCGTTTGCACAAAAGACGACAATTTGGACAGTTTTATCATGCCTAAATTTGAAATTTTTGAAATCCGTGAACGATGCACTTGGAGGAAGATTTATTGAATCTTCGAGTGACCAAGACTCGAATTGAATCGGCTCGCGAGCATCAATTAATACAAGAGCATCTCTTTTCTCGACCAACTCTTCGTAACTAATTTCCAAGAACTGATGGACCTCATTTTTTGAAGCAATAAACGCGGCCAGCTCCTGATTGGGCCAGCCTGCCGCATTTAATACTAAAAAGTAGTTGAACAAAAAGACGCCAAGTGACGCGATGGCAATATGTCGAAGCCCAACTGCACCTGTTCGCGCTACTGGCTTCCACAAAACCCAGCAAAAAATCGCCAGTGAAAGGGGAATCGCAATTGAAATGGAAGATTGAGCCAAGAGAAATAAAGAAGAACGGTTTGACGAATCAACAATAACAAAAGCTTTCCCACCCCATTCGCTTAACAACTCACCGATGTCTTTCTCCAAGGTGAGACCAAGATATCGCGAATCCTTTACCTGTAATTTAGAATCGGAGTGCCCTACGATCAAAACCCAGTGCTTGACTGGCGAATGCCTGTAAGGTCCGTTTTCAAGCAAAACAATTATGGGAGGATCTAGCGATTCCAGGTTGCAGTAATTCAAATTTCGAATCGGAACAATAGACTTGCCGAATTGCTGAGCGATTCGGTCTAGTTGGATCAAGTTTGAGCCAGTTTCTCGATCCGCATATTCGGTGGTAAGGTACAATTCGATGTCAACCGGCTGTCCAAGTAACTTGAGTGCCTCGCAAACAGCGTAAATTCCACAAACAGGCCCAATAAAACGAGAATCGTTTGATTGGCTTGGACCACTCATGGAGCTAGGAATCGAGTTCGCAAACGCCAAAATAGAAGTCGCCAAAATTAACGTATTAACGAGCATGCTTCATCCACCGAAAAACCAACGTTCCAAACACCGCCGCACCGATAAGCGCAAAGCAGCAAATGATGATCCAATATTTTTGAAACCATGTTTTCCTAAGGGGGGTTGGCGTCCCCGATAAAGCCGAAGCGTAATGTACGTCCAAGCGAACGAGTGATCCATTCACTACCGCGTGAGGCGCAAGGGAATCGCAAATCATATTCGCTGAAATCCGCTCCGGAATTTCAAAAAGACTGAACATCTTCGTCGAGCGGACAATTTCTCCGGACAAAGATCGGCAGCTTTTGACGGTGGTTTTGGTTTTGATACCTTGATTTTCAATTTTTCCGCTAGTCAGTTCATCTTCCGGCCCTTCGAAGGAGAATGCGCTGACTTTGCCATTTTGCATCTCAAAATCGGCGAACAGCCATCGCCGCTTTCGAATGAGGCTTTGAATGAGCTCAATTTTTTGCCCGTTTTTTGAAGAAATAGACTCAGGGGTCTCTTCGACCAAAACACTTACTAATTGAAAAATCTTTTCCGATTCACGGACTTCAAACTTGTACAATCCCTCGGCTTTTGAACTAACTGTAACCGTGTACTGCTGGAATCTATCAGACGATGGCAATGCAGTTACAATCGGCTTTGACTCTCGAAAAAAATCATGAAGGCGTCTTCCGCCAAGCGTTCTCCCAAAGAAAAATATCATGGGTGCTCCAATTTCGTTGAACGGATTTCTCCCAGTATCGGGACTAGTTGAAGCGGAGGCATGAAACACCTTTGCAGGCGTACAATTTAAAACATATCCATACTCTTCATTTCCATAATAACCACCCATCCTAAATACCCCGTCTGAGGAGAGGTATGATTTTTCAACGACAGCCTCCTTGCCATCGTGAGCCACAATGCCTCTGACCTCAATTGGGTTCCGACCATGGGGCCGGACGAATTCTGTTTCAATCAGAAATTCCATGCCGTGGTATGCTTCTAAAACCGCGATTAATTTTGCGACAATTTCATCGTTGGTCTGTTGCTGACAAGCACTGACCGTCGAAATTGGCGTGAAGCAGGAAGCGACACCAAGCACAATCAACATGGCAACAGAACGAAGGAACGGCAAACAACCTTTCCCTTTTCTTCCACGGTCACTCGATCGTTTTTTGACATAAATTGATAAGCGGTCAATTTGGGACGTAATACGTGGCCAAGAATTTGCATTCTTCCCGTATTGCAACAATTTTACTATCAGCATCTAACGCCTCCCACCCAGCAGGGAAAATCTCGCCATTTTGCGCCGCACAAAACCGCGCACTTTAATTAACAAGATTTAAAATGAAATTGCTCAATGCCAACCGCATGCGCCGGTAACATTCTCATAAAGGAGATAGTTTGTACATGTCGCACCTATACTGTCCAAACTAGTGTTGCAGTTTGAGGCGTCATTATTGGGGCGTAAAATTTTATCATACCCGAAAGAATAGCCGTCGGCAGAGTAGCGGATGGGGCAACCCGTTTGAGCGGGGCCATTACATTCGATGGGTTTCCAATCATAACAATCTCCGCCTCCAGCTAAATCAGAAATTGGAAAAGCAGTCAAAAAAAGAATCGGGACGATAAGTGTGATTGGCAACATGCGATTGAACATAAAAATCTCCATTTGACCAAAGGCCTAAACAAGACGAAAACGTTTCACGGGGTACACCCCCGTGTCGACGACGATCCTACCGAATTTGTCAACACATGTCCAACAATTTTTCCTTCCTTCCTTCCTTCCTTCCTTCCTTCCGAATGCCTCTCGAATGCACGGGAAACCACGCAAAGAGCGGATTTTTCGCGATTCTGAAACGCCAGAAAAATTTTCAAAAAAATTTTTCTGCTGGATTTTCTGGCCTAAACATCGATTGTTTTTGCCGATTTTTAGGCTCACTCAGGATGGCCAGAAAAAATCTGGCTAAACGCTAGGCCAAAGGTAGTGCACCGTTTGAATGCGGTTTTCGAGAGAGCGAAAGAGACTAAGCAAACAACCTTCATTTTCAATCCGTAATTCATCCGTGGCTCTTAATCCCGAGCCTTTTATTCGGAAATCAAGCCTAAACATGCCGGCTTGAAATTTCGACGGCGCCTGTTTTTCGGCAGGATTCAAGAACTTTACGGGAATGTAAAAATTTGGACTCGGTGAAAGATCGTTGGATGATAGATCGGTTGGATATTGAGAGGTCGTCTTAAATTGTTGAGCATGCTGAAATTGCCGAACGGTTTCTGGGGCCAAAATCCCGATGCTCCTGAAACCCAGCCTTGTCTCGTTGTATCCGATGCAGTCGATTCGCGCTCGACTGAAGAATTCCGACTGGCAAACTTTCGCTCTCATTGGATGTGCCAACGGGGGCAGATGAAAAAACAAAAGCGGACGATGCTCGCTTTTAAACTTGCCGTTAAACGGTGCAAGACCGTTTGGGAGAGGACCTCTGAGGCGTAAGCTGGTTGGGCGGGAATGTCCGGGTTCTGGCTTTTTGGCCGTTCATAAGATAACTTCTGTGAACTAGTTGCCGATCATTTTGGACCTTTTCCAAATGCTCGCAACTCACTCGCAACATCCTATTACCCTTCTTCTTTTACCGCCGAGAAAAAAATCGCTCCAGATCGGTAACGAGACTGTGGACGCGGCATAGGGGACGGTAGCCTTGCCCCATTCCCTGTTTATGGCCTGTTTTAACACGAACCTAAATCACCAAACCCTCGGCGGCCAACATGACTTGAATCACTTGTTGTTCGTCCGCTGCGTCTCGTAATTCGCTGATTACGTTTGTTTGGCTCAGAATCCGCGTGATGCGAGCCAGGAGCTGCAAATGAAAGGCGTCGGAATCCGAAGCGATCAAAAAAAACATGTCGGTCAAAATTCCTCGCGGACCCCCAAACGGAATTCCCGACGGCGTGCGAGCAAGTGCCAAAAACGGCTCGTTCAAATTGTCAGCTTGCGGGCGACGCGAGTGCAACAATGCGATTCCGTTTTCTAAAGCCGTCGAATGCAACTGCTCGCGACTTTGAATGGCCGTCGCCATTTTTTCCGCGTCCCAGATATAGCCCTTGTCGGCAACCCATTGGCAGAGATCCCGAATCAACGAGTTCTTCGAGCGACACGGGCAATCCAACCAAATCAGTTCGTTGGGCATTAGGCGAGCGATGGTCAACGAGTCGGGGTCTACCCCAGAGTCGCGTGATTGGAGCAGGGTCTCGTACTTTTTGACTTCTGGTTCATCGGCGACACCGATTCTTTCTTCGAACCAATGAAAAATTTCTCGCTTGGGGAACCGCCAATCGCCACCAACCCGCTGGCCCGGTAATTGTTCCCGCTCGGCCATCTTGCGGACTTGATCGGGAGTCAAGTGCAAGTACTTGGCCAAAGACTCAATGTCAAAATAAGCGTCCACGAGTTGGCGATGGTCCTCTTGTAATTTTGCCGGTCTACACCTCACGACTTCATTCTATACCAAAGCGTCCAATTTGCCTTAGAGCAATTTCCTGCCCCGCTTTCCCGTCTTTACCGAACTGCTATCAGGCTGTTTCCCGAATGTTCGACTTGACAATTCAAAGCCATTTTCGAAAATCATCTCGCGTGAGTGAAGAACTCGGTCAAGGATGGCCGTGACATTCACATCTGGGGCATCGCAACCCAGATCAAATTCGCTGGATGCAAAATTTAACAGGCAAGGAGGCCTGATGAGTACGATCCCTTCCCCAACCGCTGTTGGACTCTCACTGAAGTCGCTGTTGCCTGCCGCAATGACCGTCAAGGCCGACGACTTGATCGTTCGCTCTTGTGCAGGAGACTTGGAACACTGTCAGACAGGCGATCTTTACGTCGCCGTGGTCACCGTCGACGAAGATGGCCACGAGCACGCTCAACTTGCCGCCGATCGCGGAGCGATCGGGATCGTGACCGAACGACTACTGGCGGTCGATATTCCGCAGTTCATCGTCGAAGACAGTCGCCAAGCGTTGGCGATTATCTGTCAAGCGTTGGCAGGGCATCCGGCAGGTTTGCTAACGACCATCGGCGTGGCAGGTTCGAATGGCAAAACCGTCACCAGCGAGCTCATCTCCCACATGATCCGAGTGGCCGGTGGAGAAGTGGCCAAAGCGACGACCCTTGAGAAAACCAAATCTTTCGAACACTTCAATGCTTCGCCTGCCACACAAAATGGGACTTCAGCCAAGATCGCGAATTGGATGGTGAATGCGGTTTTGGATCATGCCAGCCATACGGTTCTGGAAGTGAATTCACAAATGCTGGCCGAGCAACAATTGCATGGAACGGCCTTTGATGTACTCGTCCTGACCAACATCCGCCGCGATGAGTCTCAATTCGAACGACTCGACGAAACGTATCAACAGGTGCAAGCTCGCGCTTTGGAATACCTCAAACCAAATGGGATGGCGGTGATCAATGCCGACGACCCAAACTCCCAAGCCTTGCTCGATACCCTGCAAGTCCCAGCCCTGACCTACGGCATCAACCAGGCCGCCGAAGTCACCGCCAAACTGATCGAGCGGACCCCCTACGACCAAACGTTCGTCATCACCGCCGGTCACGAGTCGATCGTTGTGCAAACTCAAATGATCGGCATACAGCACATTTACAACTGCTTGGCCGCGGCGACCGTCGGACTCACATTAGGTTTTGAGTTGTCGGAGATTGCTCGCGGTCTGGAGACGACAGGCCAAATCCCTGGCCGGCTTGAGTCGATTCGCACGGAGCAAAGCTTTCGAGTTTTGGTTGATGCCGCACAGCGATCAACCCCTATCGCCACCGCGATTCACGCCGCTCGGCAGCATTTAGGAGGGCCGTTATGGGTTCTCGCCTCCATCGATGAAAAAATGAGCGCCGCCGAGGCACGGCGGATTGGAGAAATTCTGGACAAGGCCGCCGACATGGTGGTGTTAGCCCCGACAAACACGCACAACTCTGCGAATTATGAACCCTTCCATCAGGTCCTTGATGGAGTCTCCGACCAAACGAAGTTCCGCACGATGCTCAATCGATTTCGGTCCATCGAATGGTTGCTCGATAACGTTCCCGACGAAGGGACGGTGTTGATTTTGGGAAATGGTGAACGCCTGTATTCTTCCGGACTGCCATCCAGAGAACTCGTCAACGACCGCCGCGTCTGTGAGACTTGGCTGTACGAACGCGAAAGTTTCGCCGCCGCGATCCCCGAATCCCCCACAGCAATCTACAACATCGCCGACTATCGCCGCAGCGACTAATTGATCACCACGCGATCTTCAATCCTATAAATCCTGAAATCCTGTCAAAAAGGCCAGCGAAGTTTCAATCCTGAGCGGTCTCGTTTTTTATTGGAGGGCTCGGTTTAAATAGCCACGTATGAAGCACTGATAAAACACGGATTGAATTCAGGCTGACCCAAGTGTGCAGGTGAACGTTATTGCACGATGCCTTGGAGGTTGTTGAGTTCTTGGAGAATTGCTTCAAGTTCGGCTTGGGCGGAGTCTTCGTCGGCCAGGGCGGCTTCGAGTCGTTTTTTAACGCCGGCGAGTTCCGCCTCGATCGCTTCGCGTACCGTCGCTTTCTCGTCGACTAAGGCTTGGGTCTGCTGGATGCGTTCCTCTAAAGTCTTGACCGTGGCGACAAATTGAATTTCCGACTGCCAACGCTGCACGAGTCCTTGGGCGGCAGCGAGTTGCTGCTGAAGCTGCTCGACCAAGCTTGTTTTTTCTGCGACAGCAGTTTTGACAGGACCCAGTTGGGCCTCCATCTCGGCGATTTGTTTGTCCATCGCTGCAAGACTCGCTTGTTGCGCGGCCAACTTTTCGGCGGCCGCCTGCATCTCTTGTTCGGTCAACGTGGTTTGAGTTTTAAACTCGGCGACCATGCCGGTGAGTTGCTCGACTCGCTGCTGGGTCTGTTGCTGTTTTGCGGCAACGGCCTGGGCAGTCGTCGCTAACTCGGCGTCGTCGGGCGACAAGGCGGCGACACTTTGGGCCTTGGCCAAAAGTTCGTTAAGTTCGGGGAGAAGTTTCCCCTTGGCTTCGAGTTCGGTTTGCAATTGGGCCTGCTCGGCGAGCTTGACTTCCAGTGTCTTCTTCGTGTCGGCCAAAACTTTTTCGACGTTCGCCATCTCGGTGGAGAGGGTTTGTTTGTCGGTAGTGGTGGCACTGATACTGGACTGCAAGTCGTTCATTTGCTGAGACAGTTGAGCCAACTCCTCAGCGACCGGTTGATGCTTCGTCGTCGCGGTTTGTAGTTCTGTTTGGGCAACTGCCAAACGCTGTTCTAGCGAAGGCGGATTGAGCACGAGGTCACCGACAAGGCTGGCATCCGCAAGTTCGGCAACGACCAATTTTCCGGACCAATCCCCAGCAATGAGCCGCGATGTCTCGTGGCAGTAGGCAGCGACCGTTCCAATGTCGGGGAGTGCAGGAAGCTGCTTCTGGGCTTCTCCATTTTGATTCCAAAGTTTTGCGACGCGGTCGCGACCATTCGTCAGCAGATTGCCATCACGTGAAAAGACAACGGCGGTTGCCCCTCCTCCATGGGCTCCCCAAGACTTGATCTGCCCGCCATTGACCATCTCCCACAGACGAACGGTGGTGTCTTCACTGGCCGAAGCCAACACGTTGCTGTCGATTCGCCAAGCCGTTTGATTGATTCGGGCGGTGTGACCCTTGAGTTCCAAATACTCGTTACCAGTCGCTGCCTCCCACACAAATAGATTCCCCGCTCGGTCTCCGGTCGCGAGCAGGACGCCGTCGGGGCTGAATGAAACCGATGTTGCCCAATCGGTGTGTTTGGTGATTTCGTAGGCCAGGGCTCCGGTTCGGGTCGAATAAACGCGGACGACTCTGGTGGGGCCGCCGAGGGCGATCCACTTCAGATCGCTACTGATGTCGGCATCGATCACGATGTCGAGTTCATCGCCGACTTCGATTTCTCGTTTTCCGGTTGCGACATTCCACACGACGACTTTGCCGCTAACGCCGTCTTGGCCCCCTCCAGCCATAAGTAAATTGCCGTCTCGGCTGAACTTCAGCACGTTGGCGATCCCTTCTGGGAAGGGAAGGATGCCAACAAGTTCTAGCGATTGCGTGTTGTAGAGGAGAATTTGTTTGGGCGAGGCAACGGCGGCGATGGGAGCCCAGGGGCTAACGTCCACCGCCGTGACGCAACCGCCTCGCGGGGTTTGGTAGACCGGCTCCAGCGGCAAGTGCGGTGGAAGGGCGACCACTTCGGGACGTGTCGCGGCGTCACCGGATATCGCCAAGTCAAATTTCTTTTTCTTGATTTTGGCTTTACTGGTCTGATTTTCGAGAGCACCCAGTTCGATCCACTTTTCAATCAACTCAATTTCAGCGTCCGGGATTTTCGAGCCACCTGGCGGCATCGACGGTTCTTCCTCGTGGGTGATCAACGAAAACAGATAACTGTCGTCGGGCGAGCCCGGATCAATCGAATCCCCCGAACTTCCCCCCATCATCAGGGCCGTAAAATTGGTCACGTCCAACCCGCCACTCTTCTTGTCGGGGCCGTGGCACGCGGCACAACGCTGGCGGAAAATCGGTTTGATGTGATCGTCAAAGGTGATCTTCTCGCCCGCAGCGTCTTGGGCGATTCCGTTGTATGCGGACAACCCCAAAGCGACCCCCATGACGGCAATTGCGGCGATTCGCGAAATGTTGCAGAACGTCTTAAAAATTAAGCGTGACATGATGATGAGTAGTTTGTATTGAAAATAGTTTCTAAAACGAGGTTTGCATTTTCAAACCAAATTTAATGGTTGAACAAAAATTCTTGGCTGTTGAGCACGGCCCAGAAGATATCTTCCAGGGTCGTTTTGACATCCGCTCCTTCAACCGCCAACTCGTCGGCCAAAAGTTGCCGATCACGTTCGGTCGGCTCACGAGCGACCGAACGCAGGTAAATTTCGGCAAGTATCTGCTCAGGAGTTTGACCTGCCTCTAGCAATCGCCCGATCAGGTTCCCTTGTTGAATTTTTGCATGCACGGCGTCTCCGTTGATCAGATGGAGGGCTTGGGACAAGTTCGGCTCCATCTTGACCTCGCAAGAGCAAACGGTCTCCCGGGAGGCTCGTCCAAAAGTTGTCAAGAAATAGGTCGACGTGTTTCCATCGGCGATCTGTGTCGCGCGAGCACCCACGGGCAAACCGCGAAACTTATTCTCGGTTTCGGTGATCGAACTAATCACATCGAGCAAGACTTCTGCCCGCATTCGCCGCAACTGGGAATGAGAAAAATTGGTCAAGTCCGTTTCGTTGGTCTCGTTGACTTCCGTGCTGAACTGATAAGTTCGCGAATTGCAAATGTCTCGCACGAGTTTCTTGAAATCAAAATCGTAGGCCGCGAATTGCTCGCCCAGTTTCTCCAGCAGGGGTTCGTTCGACGCCGGGTTGCTGACGCGAACATCATCGACTTCATCAACGAGACCGCGTCCAAAGAAGTGTGCCCAGACAATATTGGCGAGGTTTTCTCGAAACATCACGTTGTCTTTGGAGGTTAACCACTCGGCCACGACAACGCGGCGGTCGCGTCCAGCGAGATCTGGCTGATCGCCCCCCAAAAATTTTGGCGGCATCGCTTGTTTGGTCACGGGATGGCTGACCTCCCCTCCACCGCTGTTGAACACGATTTGTTCGCGGGGATCGGTGCTGGGTTTGCGACCGATCTGCGAGAAAAAGGCAGCGAACTGATAATAGTCGTCCATCGTCCAACGGTCGAACGGATGATTGTGGCACTGGGCACATTGAATACGAGTTCCCAAAAAGACCTGAGCGACATTCTCAGCGACCTTCAGCGTATCCCGTTCGGCCTGAAAATAATTCGTGGCCGCGTTCGTGAAGGTGCCACCCTGAGAGCCCAAAAGCTGTCGAATCATGTCATCGACCGGTACATTGTTGGCGATTTTGTCTTGCAGCCAGTTGTAGTACAGCAGGGTCGCCTTGTAGCTCACCTCAGGAGTCGAACGGATTTGCAGCAACTCCGACCATTTCATCACCCACATCTCGACGAACTCTTTGCGTTCGAGGAGTTCGTCGATCACGACAGAGCGTTTGTTAGGGTTGGTGTCGGCCAAGAAAGTCTGCAATTCCTCCGACGTCGGGGTCAAGCCGCAAATGTCGATATACACGCGACGTAAAAACGTTTCGTCCGCACAAATTTCGGATGGCACGATTCGTAAGTTCATGAGTTTGGCGTACACCAGCGAATCAACATAGTTGTTGACGGGCGGGTCCGACCAAGTGAACTCGAGGTCCTTCGGCAAGACGATAAAAGGCACACCCTCCGTGAAGGTCCCGTAGCGAGCCATCACAAACGCTTCGCCCCGATTCTTGGCGGTGATCAAGCCAGCCTGATCGACCTCAGCCGAGTTGTCGTTGCTGGTCATAAAAAACGAGAGCGAGGTCACATCGCGGTCGGTCCCGTCGGAGAACTTGGCACGCACACTGAGTTGCTGCGAGGCACCCTCACCGTTCAGCACACCACCCTTGGGATACACCTCCAACTCAACGACCTCTGGAACCGGGCCGGGGTCCGCTGGGGCTCCGGAATTGATCCAGCGCACCAGCGTTTGATACGCCTCACTATCGCGGGTCATCAGAACGCCCCCCGTGTGAGAAACGTCGCCCGTCGATTTCGTGATCAGCAGGCAATCTTCGGGGGTCGCCAAGTTAACGCGCCGTCCCAGCATCTCGCGGGTCAAACGATGGTAGTCCCCGTTCGGATCGAATCCGTAGAGGCTCAATTGAAAACCGTCCTTTCCCCGTGCCGCCCCATGGCAACTACCGGCGTTACAGCCGTTCTTAGAGAAAACGGGCATGACATCGTTTTTGAAACTGATCGGCAAGTCCAAACTTGCATTCGAAACGGTAACCGGAACATCGACCGTGTGGCCACCGTGCGAAATACGCAGCGTCGTTTGACCATCGGCAAGTGGATAGATGGTGTAGCCTTCCAGGCGCGCCAAGGCCGGGTCAGCTATTTCAAAAGTAGCTTCGGAAGAAACGTCGCTGGTCACGCCGTGCGACCATTGCAATTGAGCGACCACGGATTGGCGATCGCGCATGTCGGTCAAAGAGATTTCAGCAGGTTCGACTGAAAGAGCGATCACCGCAGGGACTACTGGGGCAGTTGGCGTCTCATTCGCAGGCTCTGGTTCCGCTGTCTCAGCAGCTTGAGGAGGTTCGTCACTTTGGACAGCTTCCATCGGAGGCGATGCCTCTTGAACCGGCGGTTGTTCCGTGTCTTGCTCTGTATCTTGAGTTACTGGCGGAGTCGTTTGTTCAGTCGGTGGAGCCTCTTCTTGGAAAAACCCTCCGCTGCTCTCAACGCAGTTCATCGTCGCCGCGATTGCAGTCTGTGACAGACAAACAACTCCACAGCCGATCACAAGGCATGCGAGTAAGCGAAGAGCACCGCCGATTTGCGTTTCGAGACGATGATTTGAATAAGTGGTGTATTTCATGGTATTGAACATTGAAAAAGTGAATCAATAAAACGCTTTCAGAACTGTCGGCGTTTATTTCTCGCCCCCCTTGGCACGTTGGCGGAGTTGTTCGAGCCGCGATAGCGGAGCCGCAGGGGGAGGTGTGGCCGGTTGTTCCGCCGCTACGGGGGCCGGTTCCGGAGCCGCCTCGACGGGAGCGGGGGGTGGTTTGTTGATTTGCAATTCAGTCCTTCCGGTCGAGGCAACAATCCGTTCACCGGCGACCGGAATATGAACCTGACAAAACACGGACTTGTGGTTCCCCAAAGGGCTTTCAGCAGTTGTCGGCAGAGCGATCACCAACTCCGTCGTCTCGGCGGTGAACACCACTGGTTCTGCCGTTACATTCGGCGGTAAACCGACGACTTGTAGCGTCGCTTCTCCCTCGAAAGGACTCAACTGTTCGATCGTGGCGACCAATTGTGCCGTTTGCCCTTGATCGCAACCTGCTCTTGGAATTTCAATCTTGACGAAGGGCTCGGCGATCACCAACTCCGCCATCGGAGTAGAGATCCACAACTGCCCCCCTTCGACATCCGCATACCCACTGACGAAGATCGGCCAGGTCCCCAACTGCGCATTGCCGTTGGCGTTGAGCTGATAGATAATTTCTGATTGCTCTGGCGGGCAAGTGATTTGATTGGTCCGTCCAACCCCTGGCGGGACAAACGGAAACTGGAGATGGACCGGTCCCGCGAACCCTTCATCACGATGAACCCTGACCCTCAAGTCGTAGGTTCCCTCGCGAACAAGCGGAGCTTGGGGAGTCACGATCTCGATCCTAAACGGTGCCGCTTCGGTGACTGCCATCGCTAGCCGATTCACCGTGCATCCATAGTACAGTGCTTGGTTCGGTTCCCCGTTTGCAAAATCGGCCAAGTTCGAAAATCCACCGGTCAGCGTTTGACTTTCGTCTGCCAACCGCACACGCAGATCGACTAACGCACCCACAAGCTCGGCTTCCGGTTCAGCCTCAAACACAACGGGCATCGAGTTGAGATTGGCGAGCATCGGGTAGGTCGTCATCTTGACGCCCGGGGGCAAGCCCTCTTCAATCAACTTCAGTTCGCCGCCGATATTTTCTCGGGTGGCGTTGATCACCGTCCCAAACCGATTCCCTCGCGGAACGCAAATGGTCTGTCTAAGTTGACTATAACGATCGACGCGCGGAATTGAGATGCCGAGCGATGGTTGAACCGGCGTCATTTCCAATCGATAAACAAAATCTGCTTGCCCACGCCTGAGATGATCGTAAATCCTGATGTAATAGTCGCCGTCTTCGGGAACTTGGAACCGCAAATAACTATCGGGACCGCGAGAATCGTCGTTGCCGACGACGTGACTCTTGTCGGATGCCTTGAAAATATTCATTACCGGGTCGAGCCCCGAACCTAACCGCCGCGCGTAGCACTCGACCTCCCATACTTGGCCTTGTTTGGCCGAGAACAAAAAGTAATCAAACTCGTCGGGCTCGCTGATGACCCCATTGATGGCGATTGGCAATTCTAAGACTGGTTCGCTGAGCCAAGTGTTATTCCCTTCGGTCTCCAGATGGTTTGGCAACTCGTTCACTCGAAACGGCAACGCCGACGGAATTGTTCCTGCTTCGGTGGCGATGGTTAAACCGGGGCGAAAGCCGGGTTCGGTTGGCACATTGAATCGCTGTTGAATCGGTCCCGATGGGTCCCCCAACAACGCAACATCTATCTCGCTTCCCGGTGGGCCACCCGCCGGAAAAGCCGCTGTGGGACGTGGAAAATTCCCCACGTGCATCAAATAGCGACAGTTGCCGTTCCCACCATAGGACGCTTCGCGAATCATGATCGTGTACTCACCATCGGCGGGAGCGACGATCGACACAAACGGGTCTTGATTGAACATCGTCGTGTCATCGCAGGCCGCTAACTCAAAACGGTCTTGGTCCAAAATCGCCACGAAGGCATCGAACAAGAATCCCAGACGAATCGCTTGGACTTCGACAGAAATTCTTTCCCCTTGTTTGGCCTGGACCACAAAGTAATCGACATCTTCACCAGTAATCGTTCCTACGACGGTGACGTTCATTTCAATCGCTTGGGCTTGGGCGATCGCCGAATTCGGCTCGACCTCTTCGATGTGCGGCAAGTGTCCGACATAAACGGTGCGGAAATCTGAAATGCCCTTGGGAGTTCGAACTTGCACGACATGCTCACCCAGACGACAGTCCCCGGCCACATCGACGACGACATCGATTTGGTTGCCATCGACCGATTTGATTTCGACAACCGAAATTCCGCTGTCGTAGAAGAAAACTTGTTGGGCATTGCCGATTCGTTCACCGACCATCCGCAATGTATGTTGCTGCCCGCGCTGGACGCCTCGCGGCAAGACGACACTCAGTCGGGGCGTATTTCCCCAAGCCACTTGGCATTCGATCAGTGAGGCCCCTAAAAGGCCCATCAAAAACAGACCGCAGACGATGAAACGCTGTCCAAACAAACGATCGTGAAACATGGTTTAGTCGACTTGTATGAAAAGATTTGTTAACAACCGCTAGGTCGCTTCAGTTCTGCGCAATGGGGGCCAATTTCAAAATTACCAACCCCCTTCGCCGACCTGATGGGCGCTTGCCTACGCGATGATTTGAGAGACAACTTTGCCGCCATCGACAATTTCAATGGGGCGATTTCCAGGAGCCATCAACTCTTTTTCGGCCACGATTCCCATCTGATGATAAATCGTGGTCGCCCAATCCTCGACCGTCAGCGGGTCTTGGTCCGGCTCGCTGGCCGTGGCATCGGAGGAACCGAGCACGACGCCACGTTTCAGCCCGCCGCCTGCCATCGCAATGCTGAACACTTTCGGCCAATGGTCGCGACCTGCCGTGGCGTTGATTCGCGGCGTGCGGCCAAATTCGGTGGCCAAGCAAACGAGTGTCGAGTCAAGCATCCCGCGCGAATCGAGGTCATTGATTAACGTCGCCAACCCTTGATCGAGAGGCGGGAGTTGGTTTTTCGTATTGGCGTCGATGTTGTCGTGGAAGTCCCAGCCGCCATAGGTCAAGGTAACGAATCGCACCCCGGCTTCCACGAGCCGTCGAGCCAACAACATCCGAGCCCCCGCCGTGTTGCGACCATAAGCATCGCGCAATTCAGCAGGCTCTTTCGAAATATCAAACGCCTCGCGGGCCTTCTCTGAGCTGATCAAACTATAGGCCCGCTCGTAAAACGTATCGACTGCGTCGAGCGAATCCGATTTCTCTTTGTTGCGGAAGTGTTCGTTAACCACATCGAGCAGTCTCCGCCGACGCGCGAAACGAGCATCGTCCACTCCGTTCGGTAGGCTCAAGTCTTGAACTCGGTAATCACCGTTCGCCGGATCGGCGTTCAAACTAAACCCAGCATAGGAACTCGAAAGATAACCGGTCCCCGCGTAGGGGTTGGGCATATTCGGAATCAGCACGTAAGGAGGCAAGTCATGACGGGGACCGAATTCGTGTGCGACAACACTCCCCATCGACGGGTATTGCAACGCCGGGCTCGGACGATAACCCGTGAACATGTTGTGAGTCCCCCGCTCATGGGCCGCCTCCCCGTGAGTCATCGAACGACAAATCACCATCTTGTCGGCAACTTGAGCCGTATGCTTCATCATCTCGTTGAAGCGGACGCCGGGGAGTTTCGTTTCAATACTCCCAGATGCCCCTCGATATTCGAGCGGAGCGTAGGGCTTCGGGTCAAACGACTCTTGATGAGCCATTCCGCCCGGAAGAAAAATGTAGATGACGCTTTTAGCGGGGCCTTCTTTCGTCGCGTAATTTTTTTGATCGGCGTGAGCACTTTGCAGCCTAAAAAAATTGCACAGCGTCAGGCCTCCGATAGCTCCGACCGTTAAAACATTACGACGACTCAGTACATGGTCTGAACAGTTCATTAGACGATTACTCCAAAACAAGATCGTAAACCCGCGTTACGCACAAACCTGCACATAAACGCCCGTTCGCTGCGTCGATTTAATCGGCGTCGCATACTCGACCCTCCTTGGTCTGAAATGGTCTCAGGGAACCGCAGCGTTTTTGCCTCTCGCCTCGCATTTTCCCATCAAACTAGACCATCGCTAAATACCTGCTTTCTCCCGCTGTTCCAGCATCCATTAGTATACCCTCCCAGGCCCGGCGTCGGGACGAATCCGCGCTCGACAATACGCGAAAACTACGATTTGGGCTCATTTTTTTGCCTTTTTCGTTACATTGGTGCCCGAAAAAGGGTGCTAGCGAACGCATTTCGCTCTCGTTTGACCAAAGGGCTGAGTCAAGAAATGGGTGACGCCAAAATTTGACACTGCCTTCAAGAGTCGCCAACAACGGCCCGCTGCGCGTGAAACCGTGGTTCACCTGGCCATACGAATAACAATCCGACTCAACCCAGTTTCGCGCCAAGGCCCCCGAATAAGGCCCCATCGGAAAAACGCGATCCTTCCGCCACTCGTACTTACCATCGGTGTCAAGGGCTCAGTGAGTATTTATCGTACCCAGGCGAAAGAGGAAAAATCAGCAATTCTCGCTAAAAGACAAGTGAGGCCGAATTCCACTCCTCGACCATAGTCGTGTTTGTGCATGTCCTTTTTCTTCCTTTCTTCCTTTTTCTTTTCCCTTTTCTTTCTTTTCTTCACTTTCTTTTTCTTCACTTTCACCTTTTCTTCATCTTAATATTTCTCCAAAGATCGGTGTTCGCGCACAGAACCGTCCAATCGAATAAAATGTTTTGCAGTGGACCAGAAAAACAAACAAAAAACGCCAGATTGTTACAAAAATCGACATTTTGTTTCACCAAGGCATTGCTTTTGATCGATAATGGCACTATTATTTCAGAATAAGGACGTGTCGCAAAGGAGTCACAATGCAGTATCTGACCGAAATTACCCGACTTCTAGACGGCGCGCTAAAAGGAGATCGTAGTCGAGTGGTTGACTACGCTAATCAACTAATTGCCAAGCTAAGGTCGGAAAACAACGCGAAATCAGCTGAGAGATTACAATCGGTGTTAGCTAGAAGTGGGGGTGCGATAGGGGTCCAACATGTGTCACCCTCCGTCCCTGTAGACAGCGAGTCCAGATACCCTTTGGCGGATGAACTGCACCCCAAGAAAAGCGAGATTAGTCTTTTCCTTGATGATCGGATATTGGATCGAGTGCGTGAATTTCTTTCGCAAGTCGAGTTTTCTGATGAGTTACTTGCTGCGGGGGTCGGGATAACGCCGACCATGCTTTTGCATGGTCCGCCCGGAACCGGAAAGAGTCTTACCGCTCAATACATTGCTGCGTCACTCGGGCTACCTCTTCTTGTCGCTCGCGTTGACACTCTCGTGTCGTCCTTCTTGGGTAGCACATCTAAGAATCTCCGCAACCTTTTTGAACATGCATCTCGTCGCCCGTGTGTTTTGTTCCTTGATGAATTAGACGCGATGGGGAAACTACGCGATGACCAGCACGAAATGGGAGAATTAAAGCGAGTAGTCATTGCGCTACTCCAAAACATTGACAACGCTGGCGGTAACATCGTCCTTCTCGCAGCAACTAACCACCCTCATATCCTTGATCGTGCCATTTGGCGACGATTTCAATTTCATGTAAGCATTGATCTGCCTTCAGAATCGGTTCGAGAAGAATTGATAAAAAGCTTGCTGAGTGGAGAGTCGATCAGCTTCTCTATTACTAAGATTGCTGCTCTTGCCTCTGGAATGAGTTGTGCAGACATATCTAGCATCGTTCGAGATTCGATTCGGCATCGCGTCGTAAATAAAGAACCAGAGGTCTGCTTTCGGTACTTGGTCAGGCGGATTATAGAGACCAGGCTTGGCATTCACTTGCCAGGGGAACTTCCTGAGCCTCAGGTCATTCAACAAATTCATCTGTTGAACGAAAAAGTTCTAACGCTCCGTGTTCTTGCCGACCTATTCAACGTTTCCCCGCCGACGGTTGGACGGCGATTGAAAGAAACTTCACAAGCAAAGGCTACTTCCAATGGATGACCGACGACCAATTAGACTGGTACTTACCGAAGATCGAGACCTCTCATCAGTGCGTCCAGCAGGAGGGCCAAGAAAGGTTTTCAAAGATGTGGATTCCTCGTTTCGTCAAAACTTGGCGAATGACTTGGACGTTATCGAGAAACGGTTCGAAAGACAGCTAAAGTCTCAGAATTTGCCAGTTGTGGCTACGGCGACTCTAGAAGGCGAGGCTTTGGCGAAAAGTCATCGCCCCGAAACTCTATTCACTCCACAAACTTGCCCCATTATCGGATCTGACTCGATCGGCTCGTTACGATTGAGCGTGACGGAGAGTGGTTTGCGAAGTCTTCGCCGCCAGGTTTTGCAAGGCTCATCGCAGAATATCGAAGCTGATCTCTCCACACTAATAGAGATACGCCCCTTTGAATTGGAAATCGCACGCGAGATCGATCTTGCGAAGGTTGATGGCAGTACGAAGGCACGTCCGTTCAAGCTCAAGATCTTTAACCATCACGATAGTGCTAAAAATGATCGCCTGACAAGGTCATTGTTTGAATTGTTAAAGAATGAAACTGACTTAACTCAACTCGCTTATTCATCGGAAATGATCGTTTTTCGAATCAATGAGCCTACCGAAGAAGTTATCGAAAAGCTGCGAGGTTTTGTTGGAACACAGTCGTTGATGCCACTTCCAGCGTTTTCGTTAACTGCTCAGTACTTGCCGGTGGGCGTCACCAATGATCAATCTTTTCCACTCCCAGTCTCGGGCGAGAATTATCCGACGGTAGGACTAATCGATTCGGGGACTGATCCCAATGATGCCAGACTGCAAGCTTGGGTATTAACCCGAGATGAAACAGATGTTCCAAGGTCAGACCAGAATAATAATCACGGCAGTTTTATTGCCGGATTGATCGCAAATGGAAAATCGCTAAATGGCTCTGATGACTTCCCCGATGTTCAGGCAAAGGTCGTTGATGTTGTCGCAATGCCAGCCAATAGCCCTCTTTACGAAGATGAGTTGCTTCGCATTATCCGCCGCGCCGTCCAACAGTATCCTGACGTAAAGGTTTGGAGCCTTTCACTAGCGAGTGACCAGACGCCATGCGTGGACAATCAGGTCTCAGACTTCGCGATTGCACTGGATAAGATTCAGGAAGAGTTTGGCGTCCTATTCGTTAATTGCGCGGGTAATGTTCGCGTTGCTCCATTAAGAACATGGCCTGCTGTGCCAGCTTCAGAGGTTGACCGTATAGTAGCACCGGCTGATTCAGTGCGAGCATTGACGGTTGGTTCCGTTGCACACAAAGCAAACAACAGAACTCTCGCCAAACCAGGCGAACCCTCACCTTTTTCGCGTCGTGGGCCAGGCGTGGCTTTCATGCCGAAGCCAGAAGTTTGTCATTACGGTGGGAATTGCGATGCGAGTTTCAACTACGCGCAAACCGGCGTGATAAGTACCACCGGCGGTGGCTCAATGGTTGAGTCGATTGGAACAAGCTTTTCGACACCGTTAGTCGCTACCATAGCAGCTGGCACATTATCCGCTACCAATGGCAATCCGCTTTCGATCAACATGACAAAGGCGTTGATCGTTCATTCAGCGGCACTGCGTTCGCACAAGACCACTGCGGCAGAACTTCGATACAAAGGGTTTGGAGTTCCTGGTTCGCTCCGAGAATTGTTTGATTGTGAACCTCACCGCGCAACACTTCTTTTCGAGCCTGAGATTCCGTCAAATCGTCGAATCTTCAGTAAGTTGGACTTCCCAATACCTGACTGCTTTCGAACCGAAGAGGGAAAACTTCGAGGTGGTTTCCTACTAACCGCAGTTTACGATCCTCCGCTTTCCGAAGATGGCGGCTACGACTATTGCCGAGCCAATGTGGAGATTTCTCTTGGGAGTTTCGATTCTGAAGATCCGGATGAAGAAGCTTCTCATTCAAAGCTAGTCTCGCTCCATCCAAAAGACTTCTCAAAGCTTGGAGAACGCCACTTGATAGAACAAGGTTTCAAGTGGTCTCCCGTTAAGGTCTTTCAAGATGAATTCCGGGGACGCGCTGCGGATCGCATTCGTTTGCGAGTCCAGCTCTATCTTCGCGATACGAAATTCGACGCTATTACTCAAAATGTTGCCATCATCGCAACGCTCTATGACCCTGGGAAATCACTTCCTGTATACGATCAAACGATTCAGGCCCTCAATACCACTGGATGGCAGACGGTTCCGCTTGAACTACGGTCTGAAGTCAGAAACCGACTTCGGTAAGTCGAAGCGGAAAAGGACAGGCGTCATCCAGTTAAAGAGAAAAATGGACCGGCATTATCTTGACTGGCCGGCTGAGAGTCGCCAAGCCACTAAGAGAAATTCGGTCGAAATCTTTTTGTCTTGGTGACTTTGCGCGCCCTTACGCGACTACGGTTTCATCTTTTACCAAACATCGTTTACCAATTTTTTTCACGATGCCTTCAATTCGATGTGGGCTAGTGATTGTTACGCAGTGTTCGTGAAATGAGAGCATTTTTGATCGTCTTCGGCTGGGAGGTTTTTGTTGCCGTAGTTTTACCTAGTCTGGAATCGTTCGCGGAATGGGTTAGGAAGGGGCTTTTTTTGGCAAAAGATGATGGGTAAAAGATGTTGCGCGTGGTTTGTTGTGGTTTTGACTGAGGAAAAGTGTAGCGAAAAGCCTAACCATTCGCCGAGCAGGTCGGCGGGATTGGAAATTTTAAGTATCCCTCAAATTTCTCGCAAATTTTGGAGTAGCCTCATCTTTTACCAAGAGTCTTTTACCAAATTTTTGCATGGCTCCGCCATCCGACTTGGGCTTCGCACTCTGGGGGACGGGATGTTCACGACTCGGAATATGGCGCGTTCCAAAAAAAGGGGGGGACATTGCCGTTTTGTAGCCGTTCACGGGATCGTCGTTGGAATTCAACCAATTCCCGTTTCCGGTTTAGCGAATAGCGCATCCAAATGGTTTACCGCCGCATGCTCCTTCGGTGCGTTCACTTTTTCACGGAGAGGCTGTAAATTTATTCGATTAGATTGATTTTACGGGGATTCTATTTCCCTTAATAAGGAGCGAAAGCTTTGACAGCTTCCGCTACAACCGCGACATGAAGAAAATTCATGGCCTCGAAGTGAGAACCCACGTGGCCATTCAATCCGTGAACGGTTACGCCGTTTTTTACGTTGAATAATCAGAAATTGAGCCTAACGATCAACCAATAGGCCGTAGACTTGATAGGCTTCCGCCAGGAATGTTCGTAGGTCTTCAGGCTTTCGCTGACTCCTGCGGTAGAGTAGCAAGCTGCCGGGGACCAATTCGACGTACAAGTCAGGGCGATCAGAGAAATAGTCCATCACTTCGGTAGAAAAGACTCTGCGAATCGCCTCTGGTTCGGCTCCTTGCAACACAAAAGCGTCGGAGAACCGAGGGTGAGTGTCGAAATCGATATCTTCAAAACCCAGGATTCCACCAAACTTGTCTAAAAAGTTTTCTGGGCGCATCGTGAAGCTGGGCAGCCTTAACCGATCCGAATCGATCACCGCCACGGTTTGGCGATGCGTTTGTTTGTTGTTCCCAGATCCCGTTTCGAATTGATAATCAAAGATGACAATTTGCACCTCTTCCGTATCGCCGACAATCACGTTCTTGGCGAGTTGTACTCCACCCTTGCCAAACAAAGCGAACTTTGAGCGGATCGCACGAAGGCGGCCGGGGTCGAGCGGCAGATAGGCCAGCCCCAACTCGTTCGCCGCTGCCTCAAGGGCTTCAGCCCTCCGCTTTTCCATCGCGTTGGCCCACCAGGCGGCAATGGCGATGGCTGTGAAAACAACCACCATGACGATAATCGGGAACAGGCCGCCCATTTCAATTCCGCTTTATGACGATGTTTTCGTTGATGTTGATTCGTTTTGCCTCAACGCTCCCACACTGGAAAGTGTTGACACGATAAAGGGCACACAGTAGGTCAAACCAATTTTAAACCAATGTCGAGCCTCGAGCTTCCCCGACATTACAATATCGCCTTGATTGATCGCCGTCAAAATCGTGCCGACGACCAGTGAAAAACACAGCGACCTTTTGATGACACTTGTTTGAAAGGCCAGTTGCAACGAGCGAATGAACAACGCATCTCTCCACGGTTATTCAATGACCACGGCTTCGGCCCCGATCGCGTGACCGCTGCGGGACGTGAGAAACGCTCGGACTGTCAACTCACCTCGCGCTGCTTCGGGGAGTTCGACGGTCGTCCTGAAAGGTCCGGCTTGAACCGTCGTGACAAGTTGTGTACACATCAAATTTTGATGCCGCAAGTAATCCGCATGCATCCATTCGTTGGCGTCGCGAGTCAACCGAGATTCATCTCGAAATATCGGACGCTCGCGGAATCGATTGCGGGGATAGCAGACTTCTAATGTCAGTTCTCCATCAAATTCAACATCGCACGTAACCACCAACTCGCGCGGTCGATTTTGGACGACTTGCGACCTGACATTCAACTGGTAGGGCCGAATGACTTTAAGAAGGGGATCACCCAACAAGTGATACAACAGCAAATGCTCGTTCAGTTCCTCTTGAATCAGGTCGGGTCGAGGACTGAGCAAGGCTCCAAGTTCTTCGATTTCTTTGCGGGTTTCTGCATATGTCGACGAAGCTGGGGCTGGTTGCACCATCCGACACTTTGCTCGTCGAAATAGTTCTCCCAGCGTTTCTGCGTCGCCATGAAACAACTCTTGCATCATCTCAAGACTGAGTAGGCTCATCGCATAGGGCATGGTCACTCGCGTTCCACACAGAATTGCAATTGGGCCTTGCGGTTGTCGCAACATTTCTTCGGCAAAACAATCGCGCGGGTCGTCCAAGGCTCCTGCATAACAGCATAGCAACAAAGCGATTGGGCTTCCGCTCGCGGCGCGAAAGTCCTCAACCGTGTGATTGGTCGCAATTTCATATCGCCCTTGCGGTGTGAGCACTCGATCCAACCCGTGCCGATGACCGTGACCGATGTAAACCCAAAACAAGCAGCCTTCGTTGAACTTGTCCTTCGCCGTTTCGCTGAACCGCTCCGGGGCGGGGCAGAACGGACTCGACCAACTTCCAAACGTCATCGAAAACGGATAGGCGTCAGGAATGTGCGATTGAATCAGCCGCCGCGTGGCTTGTTCCAGCACGCGATCAATCACCGGATCGAACCCACCCACTCCGGCAATCGCATTGATGCGCCTCCGCCAATCTTGCGCGCCGACTTGTCGCTCGTAGTTTTTAATCCGCGTGATCATTGATGTCAATTCTTCGGGAGTATCGACGGTCAAGCGACCGATGGCTAAATCTGGAAGGCCGGAGCCATCTAAATCGACGTAGGGATGATCGCAGGCGATTTCCGGGTCGCTGCCGAAGTGAATATTGACGACTCCCGGGCGATAGTTGGTCGGTACAAAATCTGGACCTGGACCTGCGTCGCCAACCAGAAGCACATGCTTCAAGGGATGACGTTGCGACTCGGCTTTAATAAGTTCCTTCAATTCATCAGCCGTCGTTGGCGGGGTAACGACCATGCTGTGATGTCCTTGCCCCTCACGATACTGTACCCATTCGACCAAAGCATCCTGAAACTTCGGCGGGCAAACGACCAGGGTATCACTCGCTGACAGATCTTGGGCACCCAACCCAAATCCGACGGCAACAATCAGAGTCCACAACCAAATGGATATGCGTCGGCGCTGACTCCGCAGGCCTCCGACTTCGATTCCCGCGTGCGCATTTTTTAATCGAATGATGCGCTGCTGTACTCTCAACATTGAAAATCCCTCCGTCTTCGACCTTACCGCGCGACAATTGATTCTTGACATCGCGACCTCCATATCCTACACGTTCCATTCTAGTCGAACCCCGCCAACTGGCCTAGAAAGATTTTTGCGTTTGCTCAAGGGTCTCGAAGGAGGCAGAGGTCGAGTGAGATTGGGTAGAGCCGACTGAATTTCCACGATTGCAGGGTCGAAAGCTTCCGGTCCGACATTCCGATTTCACATAGTTTTAAAATGAGCGTTGTAAACAGCTCTTTCACACAATGAGATGTTAGGCTTGAGTCCCTTCGGATTGGCGAATTGGGAATCCGTCATTTCGAAAGGTTTTTGGAAACGCTCTTTTCCAGCTTAAGCTGAACTTTCGAGGCGGCTTCGAGTTTGGTGATTTTACCGTCTCGGTTGATGTCGAGGCCACGGTTTTGGTCATAGGTGGTAGGACGAGTTTCGCGATCAAACAAGACATGCTCGTCAGGCTAGCCGACCGCTGCGGGCCACAAGATGGCCATGTAAACATCGGAAAGTGTTTTGCACTTGCCCTTGAATGGCGCGAAATATTTTTGCACGTAGTCAAGTTGCTCGACTGCGGTCATGCGAGCCAGTTCATCCGTTGTGGTTCCCAAGTTGCGGGCGGTGCGGGGCATGAATTGAATTAGGCCCGTGGCACCGCTGCCCGCAGCGTTTTTGATCGTAGGGCTAAAGGTCTCGCCGGTCTCGAAGGCAATCGCCGCCATTAAATGGTTGGGGTCGAGGTCTAAATCGCTGCTAATTTCTAGCAACTTGGCTTTAAACGGGCCGGTGACGACCGCCCCCCATGCGATTTCAGGGGCAGGGCGTTCTTGGTTCTCGAAATCGACAAATTCTAACAAGCGTTGATGAGTGCGATGATCGGGTTCAATCACGCCGTCCTCAAAACCG
Organism: Pirellulaceae bacterium; assembly: GCA_019636375.1. GTDB lineage: Bacteria > Planctomycetota > Planctomycetia > Pirellulales > Pirellulaceae > BJ22. The sequence continues at coordinate 823,124 of JAHBXS010000003.1, forward strand.
AGCTGGATTTTTTGGAAGCGTTTGATTGCCGTCAACGTGTTGGGGCCAAGCAAACCGTCGATGGTCAAAGGGGTGATTGACCCACCCACCGAGCTGGGGACTTGATTGAGAACCGTTTGTACCCAGCGAATTTCTTCTTGGCTATTGACTCCTCCTTCGCCAACGCTGCCGGTTAGGGTTTGGGCAGCGGCAAAGTTGAAAGAGACAAAAAACCAAAAGACCATGACCACGCCTTGAAATAGCTTGGCAAGACCTCGTGGGATTACTAATTGGAATCTACTCTTCGAGAAAGGGTACTTTGATACAATGCGGGGTTTCGTTTTCATTTTTCTTGGCCTCAATTCTCAATTGAATTCGCTCGGTATTTCTGCTCGGTAGCTTTGGCGATGTTAATTAAGTGGCTTGTTCTCGTCATAAGTCGGGTTCATCATATAGTCCCAACGATATCTGAAGTTTTTGATACAAGGGATTTTGACATCCCACCAGCGTGAATGGTCTGGAGTCGGACCGGCGGGATCGGTGACTCGAATAAAAACGAGCTTTTCTGGAAAACGACTATTTGCCGGCACAATATCTATTCCCGTTTCAAGCGGCGAAAATCTGAAATAACCCAAGCCGTCTGTCTTGGTCGATTGACCCGGAGTGCTGGTCGCGATTCCAGGGTGTAGCGTTATCGTCACATCTGGAATCCCGGCTCCGTTACGGTCCACAATTCGGCCAAACAGAATCGGCGTTCCAGACTGAGGAATACTTTCCCAGACTGCCAAGAGACACCCCGCAAGTAACATGACTTTAAGAAGCGTCCGAATCTGAAATTGGTTTGGGATTTTCATTTCGGGTTTCGAAAACATTCATGCGCTGATGGATTAGAAATAAAGTCAGAAACCGTTGTGCAACGCACCCGAAGGGCCGTTCCGGCACCGGCATCTGACCCCAATTCTGCCCGCGACATCTATAAGCTTATTGATTTACGAAAGCAGGACGGGCGTGGTTCCATGCTTTGCTGCGACGCCTATCCCGAATTTGTTGCCATTTGTCAGCTAGCTAGCTATTGTCCTTAAGATTTGATTTTTAGCCCTTTCGGGCCGACAACGCAACACATAATGGGCTCGCTAATTGCTTGACCGTTAAATTTGCAACGGTTAGACTCATCATTTGTGGGCCCTTCCTTTATTACTCGACGATTGTTAACTAATTGTTGGAGACTTCGAGATGCGTCAACTATTGCACCCGCTGATTTTTTTGTCCATTGCTTCTGCTGATCGCCGTTTTAGGCGAGCGAACTTGTCGAGTCTCTTAATGAAAATTCAGAGGACCTGCCTCACGACGAGTGTTCTGCTTTGTTTCGCTTTCGCGTCGGTGACTGTCGGGCTGACTCAAGAAGAATCTTTGGTCTGGAAATTGGAGCCGAAATCGACCCTGTTTTGGGACTTCTCAGTAAGTTCGAAATTGGAAGACACAACTTCGAAGTATCACGGTCGAATTCGCTGGACGGTCCAAGAACAGCCTTCTACCAAATTTGATCGCCAGGGCATGGCCTTGCCTGCCGTTGCGCGCGGGTTCGGCTTGATCCTGGGCGAAAATCTGGCAGTGGTGAGCTCGCACTTAATTCAGCAGCATGATGAAATTCGCTTTATTTACCAGGAGCGTGAAATTGCTGGACACGTATTGGCGACGGTTCCGAAGCATGAGTTGACGATTATAGAACTCGTCGACATAAATCTACCGTCAATGAAGATCGGTCGCGTGACCACGATCGATGATTTAGTGGATGATTTGGTGGTACTCGGGTTGGATCGGAAGGGCAATCCCCACACGCAACCGCTAAGGCTCGTCAGCAGAGAATCCATTCGCGGACATCGCCGGTTCTTGCTTGAGACCAAAAATCAAAATGATATTTCTGGGCCGATTTTATCCAAGGATGGACGGGCCATGGGGTTTGTCCAAGGCCCTCGTGAGCAAGCAATTTGGGAAGTCGTTGACTTGTGCCAAGTGGTGGAGTCGAGCCCTCAGCTAAAGCATTTGAACCCGGTACAACTTGGACCAGAGCAAGGGAACTTGGACGAATTGGCAGCCGATTTGCCGTCGCGAATCATCATCTGCGAAGTCCGTCGGGAAGCTGATGGAGGCGATCATTTTCACATCAAATTTTCCGTCAATTACAAACAAACTGATCACACCCAACGAGGTCAATTGTCGATCACCAATTCAATGAGTTCGTTTGGTGACAGCGGAAACCTCCTAATCGACAAAACGGGGAAAGTAATCAGTTGTGATGGAACCGATCAACTCCCCTTCGCATTGGGCCGAGCCTGCGAATTGCCGTTAGTTTACCTGGGGGATGGGAAACAAGAGAGTTGGTCGCGAGAGATCGAAACTTCGATCACTTACATCCAAGAAGAAAAGGAGGACCGTCGTTTCGGAATGCATCACATGGGATTTAATCTCGGACCATTCAACCCTAATTCACTGTTGCCAAATCGGCACAAAACATTCGCAGCGACAGAGACCATGACCTATCGGCGAACGGGTCAATCCGACCAGCAGGCAGCCATCACCGAGACGTATGTTTTGCGAACGCTGGATAATCCACAGCGGCCGACCCATTCGATGAATTGGGAAGGAATCGCCGAATTCGATAGAGCAACGGGCTCGGTTCTCAGGCGAAATCTCAAGGGGCAGATTGAACAGAATTCGACGAACATCTCGATCAAAGTTCCGATCGAGGTCAGTTTATCGTCCGTTTCAGCAACTGAAGTTGCCGAGGAAAACCGGCGGAAAGCCGAAGCCACCGAAAAAACACGCCTGGAACGGGAGGCACCTTTGTCTGCTGAGGCTGTCGCGAAAATCGTTTCCCAAGTCATGGAAGGAAAGTTCAGTGATTTGTCTGACGCAACCAAAGCTCGATCGGGAGAATACCCGGAAATTTCAGCAGCTTTGAAAGCAGAGATCAAACGAAATCGAGCCCGCAGTGTATCGATGGTCTCCGATTCAACAATCCAATGGCTGTTACCGGCTGACGTTGAGGAATTAGTTGACTGGGCGAAAAATTCACCGGTATCGAGTTTGGTTTCCCGAGACCTCTTGGCTTATATGTTTCTAAAACATCGTCCAGAAGGATGGGAAAAAGTCTGCCTGAAATTCTTGGAGAACCACGGCGAGGCCTTTAGTACCTCGGTCATCTCGCATTTTGCTCGAAACCTGGCTGTTGAGGACGAAGACTTCGTTATTGAAATGTATCGCGGATTGTTAAACAGCGGCAGCATTCAACAAAATTTCCTACAAAGTTGGTTTTCTCAAAAAGGGACACAAAAGTCTCTAGACGCTCTCCGCGAGATGCGAGAAGAAACCACCGATCAAAAACAAGTTCGGAGTCTCGATATGCCCATTCGCATGCTCGAATCCCGGCTGTCGAAGGGAAGTAAGTCCAAACCGCCGAGAACCGATTTTTAGGTGCAACGCTGGGGGTATTTTCAGCGCGTGGCAAGGTCCAACGGCGGTGCAGTTGAGCACGATTCCGAGCCTTGAATCGGCGGTGAGCGTTGCTCCAGGAAAAAATGCATTAGCCAAAAAAGGCTGGGCATCGACGGATAAGTAGGCTCGTCTCTCCGAGACGATGCCCCTATCCAGTTTTCGATTCCTTTGTTGTTTGGTTGGGCTTCATAGCAAGGGAAATGATGCGGGGTCGGACTCCACGTCCCGGAGAGACGTGGCTACTTATTGTAGCCTTAGCTTTACCCGCGACTTCAATTCCGTTTGTTGAAGCCAAGTCTAAATGCTACAACAATTTATGTTTAGAAACCGCAATTCCTAATCGGTCACCGCTGGAGTTTTAAGGCCGCGGCGGATGAGGAGGCCGTCGACGGAAGGTTGGCTGCCGGTGAAGTCAAGGTACTGCTGCTCCGGGTCGAGGCTGTTGCCTCGCGACAATACGGTGCGGCGGAGTCGATTGCCGTTTTCGGTTGTCAAACCACCATTCTGCCGAACGTACTCGAAGCTATCGGCAGCCAAAACTTCGCTCCACATATAGGCGTAGTAACTCGCCGCATAACCTCCCGGCCAGACGTGTGCGAAAAAGGCGGTTTTGTAGCGCGGCGGTACGGCGGTCAAGTTCACGCCGAGTTCCGCCAAGGACCTTTCCTCAAACGCCTCCATATCTGCAGGAACGTCGCCGGGCTTCAAAGCATGCCAACGCAAATCGAGCAAGGCCGACGACAAATATTCCAACGTGTCGTAGCCTTGGTTGAAGGTCTTCGCCGCCACGACTTGTTGCAGCAGACTTTGCGGCATCACTTCACCCGTTTGATAGTGCCGCGCGTAGTTGTTTAAGACCTCAGGGTGAATCGCCCAATCTTCTTGGAAAGTCGAAGGGAACTCCACATAGTCGCGCGGGACCGATGTTCCAGCCAGCGACGGATACTTGACATCCGAAAACAGTCCGTGAACACCATGCCCCATCTCATGGAACATCGTGGTGGCATGATCAAAGCTCATCAGGGCCGGGGCTCCTTCGACGGGCTTAGGGATGTTCATCACGTTGACGATCACGGGCTTTTTGCCGAGCAAATGCGATTGGCTGACGAAGCTGCTCATCCAGGCCCCCCCGCGTTTGCTGGGGCGAGCAAAATAGTCGGCATAGAACAAACCGATTTGACTGCCGTCTTGATCGATCACGTCGAAGACTCGAACATCGGGATGATAAACGGGCAAGTCGTGACGTTCGATGAAGCTGACGCCGAAGAGTCGATTCATGGTGTAGAACACGCCATTTATGAGAACTGAATCGAGTTCGAGGTACTGTTTGACCTCGTTCTCATCGATCCCGTAACGTTCTTGGCGGACTTTCTCAGCGTAGTATTCCCAGTCCCAGGGGCGGACTTCGTCTTCGATCCCGTCGGCTCGCATTTTGGCATGGATGTCAGCCGCCTCGCGCTGGGCCTTGGCGACGACATCGGGTACCAAATTGGAAAGCATCCCGATTGCGGCGGCTGGGTTCTTGGCCATTTGCGGTTCGAGGGCGTAAGCGGCGTGGCTGTCGTAGCCCAGAAGTTCTGCTCGCTCGGCCCGCAATTTTGCGAGTTCAAGGACGAGAGAGCGATTGTCGATGCCTCCGTCCCGACCGAGACCGCGATAGGCCGAAGCCTCCCAGATACGTTGGCGCAAGCCTCGATTTTTCAGTTGGGCCAGCACGGGTTGGCGTGTCGTGTTCGTGATGTTGAGTAGGTACTTGCCGTCGGCGTCTCGCTCGCTGGCAGCTTTGGCAGCGGCCGCGATTTCACTTTCGCTCAAGCCATCGAGTTCGGCTACATCGTCAACGATCACGGCACGCTCTTGGGTGATGGCCAACAAGTTGTTTTGGAATTCTGTCGATAGCGATGACGACCGCTCGTTGATCTGGCGAATGCGTTGTTGCTGGTCGGCGTTGAGCATCGCACCAGCACGAACGAAACTTTTGTACGTTTCGCGCAGAAGTTGTTGCTGCTCGGCGTCGAGATTCAACGAATTGATTTGTTCGTGCAGTTGTTGGATACGGCGGAACAAGTTGTTGTTGAGGTAAATGTCATCGGAGTGGGCTGCCATTTTGGGAGCCAATTCAACTTGGATTTTTTGAATCTCTGGATTGGAGTGAGCCGAGCTGAGGTTGAAGAAGACTTGTTGGACTCGACGCAAGTTTACGCCGGATCGCTCCATCGCTTCGAGTGTGTTTTCGAAGGTAGGCGGATTTGCGTCGTTGGCGATCGCTTCGATTTCTTGTTTTTGTTCGGCCATCCCGGCGTAGAACGCTGGGAGAAAGTGTTCGTTTTTGATCGCGGAAAAATCGGGGGCTTCGAAGGGGAGCGTACTAGGTTTCATCAAAGGGTTGTCGTCTTGCATGTTGGTCGTCGTGGAGTTGTGATTTAACGCGATGGTTGCCGCAGTTGTTGTGTCGCAATTGCCGTGGGTGACAGAGGCAGCGAGGGCCATGGTCAACAGCGAGGACGAGAGGCGATTGGGGCGACGTTGCGAAGTCTTGAACATGGACAGGCTCCTTATTGTTTTTTGTCGAACGTATACGGAGCTATTTTAGCCGATTTTTGAGGGCTGGGTTGAGGGCCAAGTGGATCGTTGCAGCTTTAGACGCGCTGGATAACAATGGCGGCAGCTTGGCCTTGGGGCGAAACGTTGAGGTTGATAAACGAATCGCCGGGGTGGCTTGTGAAGTCCCTAACGCAGTTAATCGGGCAGGCGGGATCGGGATTGTCTAAGTTCAAGACTGGAAACAACCGTTCGTTTTTCAAAGCGAGGAGGCTGGCGATAATTTCGACCATCCCGGAGCCTGCGCCGAGGTTCCCCATATAGCTTTTGACAGCAACTACCGGACGGTCCCCCAAACGATTGTGAATCGCGCGAGCTTCAGCGGCGTCGACTTCATGGTCCGAAAGGCCGTGCGCGTTGATGTGGCCGAGTTGCTCGGGAGCCTTTCCGGCCCGTTCAAGTGCCAAGTCGATGACGTTTTCGAAAACGTGTTGGTAGTCGACCTCACCAGTTGGTGAGCAAACGGTTGAAGAAGCATAACTGGTGACCTCGCCGTAGATGGTGGCTCCGCGAGCTTTAGCGTGTTCCAGTTCTTCGAGGATCAAGACGCCGGAGCCTTCGCCAATCACCATCCCTTGGCGATCGCGATCGAAGGGACGCGAGGCTTTGCCGGGGTCGATCCCTTTGGGTGCTAATTTTTCTTGCAAGGCCACGTGGATCGTGCGCAGTGATTGGATTCGAGTCCCGGTAGCTCCCACGATGATCGCGTCCGCGATGTTGCGGCGAATGGTCGTGACCGATTCGGCGATCGTCAGATTCGACGATGCCTCGCGAAGAGTTACGGAGTTGCTGGGGCCCCGGAAGTCGTTGTAGATCGCGATGTGACTGGCGGGCATATTGGGGAGGTACTTGAGGAGCCACAGCGGTTCGATTTGCTGCATTCCATGACTTCCCCAACGGTCAAACATAAAACCATCCTCAGTGATGCACGCCTTGATGCCCTGCAAAAACTCGTCGGGTTCGGAGGCGATATAATCACAGCCGAACATCGTACCGATTCGATCGGGAGGATAAGTCTCCGCCGTCCAGCCAGCGTTTTGAATGGCGAGTTGTGCCGCAGCAACTCCCATTTCGATTTCGCGGCACATGAGCTTGAGCCCTTTTTTAATGCTCCGCTGTAGGCCCTTTTCTAAAGAGCCGAATTCTACGATTTGTCCAGTAAATTTTGCTTCGCCCCCCATGTCGCAGGGCAATACGGCCGAGGGAACGCGGGTCAAGTGATTCACTCCGGACTTGCCGGTTGACAAATGCTCCCACAATTCGGCTTCGTTATTGCCAATCGGGCTGATCAAGCCGATGCCTGTAATCACCACGCGGCGCGGGTTGGTGGTCATGCAAAATCCTAATTCGTTCAACTAAACACATTTTCAAGACTTGGACCTGGGTCTACTGGCCCAAAACTATCGCTAACATTTGAGGAGAAATGGGCTCGTGTGATGCTGCACCAGTTTTTCGAAGAGCATTTCGCCCTACTTCTTCCTTGAATCTTTCGATTTTACGCAATCTTTCCGAGGCGTCGAGGCCAGAATCGGGGGGATGCGTCGCAGGGTCCGCGATCACTTGGGGGCAATCGCCCGCATGGAATCGGGGATGCCACCCGCCGTTTGCGGAGCCATTGGGCCGCCCGGGCCGCGATAGTCGATGAACAATAAGGCGTCAGCGCGCGAGGCCCCGCCTGCCAGCAGTTGCCCGATTCCCGAGTTGGGGCGACCACCGTCGGTGTTGGGAGTTGCCACGACACCGCAACTAATCAACAGAACATGGTCGACTGGCCAACGAACTCGTTCGTGTAATCGCCACGAGACAAACTGGGGGATGTTCAAGTTGATTGTGTCGGTGGTTGCGGCAGCCCGCCCGATCAAACCTCGCTGTTGGGCTTGGAGGGAAGTGGGAATTTTTACCTGAGTCAATTTTTCGATTTGATCGACATTGCATGTAATGGACGATTCGATGGATTGGCCGTCCAGCGAATTCAAGAAGCTGATTGACAGTGAGTAGCCTTCGTTGATTTGTGCCATGATCGGCTGCACGGGAGTTACGTTTCCGGGTGTCCATCTTAAGCTGCGAATGAATTGGGTGGGAGTCTCTTTTTTAAGTTCGAGCTTTTGCCCGTTGGCAACCGTCATGGTGCCGGCGGCATGACTACGATAATCCGAACGACGGCTCAGTTGATTCAGGAGCAAGGCCGCATTCTCGCGACTGACAAGCCAAGCCTCGACGTGTTGCGAGCTCACCGCGATGGGTTCGAGGTAAGGATAGGCAACCTCACGCCAGTTAGGGCTACCAACGGTAACTAGGTTGACTTGGGCGGATACCTTTTGCCCTTGGGTGTAGTTAAACCGATCAATGATTGGTTTGATTTGATTGTGAACTTCGGGAGTGTGGTAGACGATCACTTTTTCGCGGCTCGCATGAAGAATCCCCAGGGGCTCTGCAAACCACATTTCGGTTCCCGTGTGTTTGAGGATCCATTCGGTCAGTGCTTGCTCTGGTTTGTCCGCTGCGGACATTTGCAGAGTGTAAGGACGAATGTCGTATTCGCGCCAGACTTGGCCGCCATCGTTGGGGAGTTGCGAGAAAGACTGAGAGACCTTGGTGATTTCTCCTGGCGGATCGTTGGGAGAACCCGGTTGTGGTGAACCGGGAACATGCTGTTGCCAGCCCGCTGTCCCAGCTTGATCGTTCAGTGAAGTCGTTCGTTGTTCGTTAGCGCGGGGATCAGGTAGGACTTGCGTGGTCGAGTTGCCCAGCGGCCCATTCGCGGGGTCTTGATTCCCGGTTGGATTTTGGCCGGGTGTCGTAGCCGAGCCCATGGAAGGGGTAAAAGGGCTACGACCGGCGCGGGGACCATCCGTCGTTTCTTGCGCTAAAAGCCCAGAGGGAACTGCGAGCACTAGAACGATGGCCAAACTCAGGGCTGCATCTGCCCACCGAGAACCGTTGCTGGGCATGACGGTTTGTGTCAGTCGTAAACGCTGCATGTTTGAATTCCCTTTCGACAAAATTACGGCGCAGTGGAAGGCGGGTCCGTGCCTTCCGGCTGTTAAGCGGTCCAGAGTATACGAGGATAGCCAAGTTCCCGACAAGAGACTTTTGCGGGAAATTTTGGTGTTTTGCCTCATGCTGGCGAGAAGCGATTCTCGTCCGTTCGACTTCTGGGATTTTTGGGGGCGGCGAAAAACTGGGCAAGCATTCAAAACAAATCTTTTGGTATTGAGGGCATTTTCGTGTTTTTGAAAAATTGCGCAACTCTTCCGAAAAAAGACGGTTTTTCGGTTTGACAGCAAAAATTGAGCGTTTTTGGCCGGAATTTAGGTTTGATTTTTCGGGTCAGCATACGATAATTGAACTCGCAGCGCTCGAACACAAGCCGGCTCAAATCAAGCTGCTAGCGAACGGCCTTTGGAACCTTGGGAAACGTGCCGTCACTCTGATTGTGAAAAGGCTTGGCGAAAGCCGAGACACGACACCCCATTTGTCGATGATGAAGGGGGGGATGGTTCAATGGTTTTTAGTCATGGTGTCGAACTTAGGAGTCTGGTCTAATGATTGGCTGAGTCGGCAACCCAAATCGAGTTGCGTGATTTGCATGACGCATAATAAGTTTTTGGCGTATTGAGTTCGGCGCATAAAATTCCATCCCGGCGAGACTTGGGGCATGAATACCAGTCACTTAGAACGACACGGAGAACGGGTTGATGAGTTGGCTAGGCTCGCGAAGGCTTCTTCGATAATGGGGGCCGCGCCTGCCGCGACAATTCCCCCAGAGGCCCCCTTCGCGCCGGTCGCCCCCATCCTGATCGAAGCTGGAACAGTAGACCAAAATCGTGAAGTGATTAAGAACGCCGCTCGGCTGGCCCCCAGTTGGCTGTTGAGTTTTTCGTTTCATCTCGTCGCGCTCTTGTCGCTGGCGTTGTACGGAATGAGCGGTCGGTTTCAGGAGACAATTTCTCTTTCTGCCCAAGCGGTTTCCCAAGCGAATCTTTCTGACGACATTCGGGTTGATTTCAGTGATCTTGCGCCATCGAGGGCCGATTCGGCGGCACCGGGCATCGAGCCGACAAAATTTTTATCGGAGCCCTTGCGAGAACTCGCCGACGCTCCAGTCGATTTGGACGGCAAAACGGCGGTCTACGCGAAATGGGAAGATGTGCTGGGAGGGAATCAGTTTTCTGGCGTTGGTGTAGACGGAGTCGCTCAGCACTTGATGGCCCTGGAGTCCAGTGCTGGTGAGGCGGGAGAAAAGGACGCCAATTTTTTTGGCTTATCGGCGCGCGGCAGTCGGTTTGTGTTTGTATTGGATTGCTCCGGCAGCATGAGTGGAATGCGGTGGGAGGTCATGGTCAACGAAGTGATGAACTCGATACGCAGCCTCGATGAAGGCTCGATGTTTTTGGTGATCTTATACAGCAGTCGAGCATGGGCAATGTTTGATACGATGCCTCGCGACACCATCTTGATTCCGGCGCATAAAGAGAATGTCGATCGGTTTGCGGTGTGGCTCAGTCGGCAGCGACCAAATGGAGGGACATTACCGATGGAGGCGATGGGTGTCGCGTTGCGAATGAACCCAGACGCGATTTTCTTGTTGTCCGATGGAGAGTTTCAGGACGACACGGCTGGATTTCTCCGCGCGAACAACGTGGTTCGAGCATCTTCAAAGAACGAAATGAAACAAATTCCGATCCACACGATCGCCCTTGACTTCACGCTGGGCGCTCTGACGTTGCAGCAAATTGCGGGGGAGAACAAAGGCCAATACCGCCTGATCACGACCGAATAAGTGGAGCTAAAAGTCCGCTTTTTGGCGAAAAGAGGCCCCTTAAGCCCATTGGTGTGGCTGTGTCGGTCGTGGAACTCACCAAAAAGGGGTCGATTTGATTTGTCGCGGGAATACGAAGCGGTTGCCATTGGTCGACAAAAAATCCCGTTTTTTGCGGCAATTTTGCGGGGTGCGGAACTGCTTTCACCGTTGACCGGTCATCTAAATGCCGTTATCTTTTAGTAAGGAGAAGCGCATTGGTCTTCGCCGGGTGGCGAGTTTTCAGCGAGCTAACAGACCCCTTACATGGCACAAGTGGTATTGGAGTCTGTTTCGAAGGCTTACATCGGCGGATCGACCGTAGTTGATCAATTAAGCCTATGCGTGGATGACCGAGAATTGTTGGTACTGGTTGGACCGAGCGGGTGTGGTAAGACCACGACGTTACGGTTGATTGCCGGACTTGAGCGCCCGACATCAGGACGCATCATGATCGGAGGCCGGGAGGTGACGCAGGTTCCCCCGGTGGATCGAGATGTGGCGATGGTGTTTCAAGGTGATGCCTTGTATCCGCATTTGTCCGTGTATCGCAACTTATCGTTTGGACTTGAATTGAAATATGGAGGTAGCTTTGGTGCTCGTGTTTTGAGGCGACTGGTCAATCCCCAGCGTGCGTTGGAATTGGAAACGCAGCGGCAGGGTATTGATGCCAAGGTACAACAGGCGGCGCAGCGGCTGGGGATTGATTCTCTATTACACCGCAAGCCACATCAGTTGTCCGGCGGTGAACGCCAACGTGTTGCTTTAGGGCGCGCGTTCGTGCGGAATCCGGCGGCATTTTTATTGGATGAGCCGTTGTCGAACCTGGACCCTCAACTCAAACACCAATTGCGAATTGAAATTAAAGAGATTCATCGAGCCGTCGGTTCCACTTTGATCTATGTGACTCACGATCAAGTCGAAGCGATGACCTTGGGGGATCGTGTGGGGGTTATGAATCGCGGAAAGCTGCTGCAGGTGGCACAGCCGAATGAGATTTACGACCGACCGCAAAACATTTTTGTAGCAAGATTTTTCGGGTCGCTCCCTATGAATCTCATTCCTGGTCGCTTGGTGAATAGCGAGCAGGGGCTGATTTTTGAAAGCGGTCCGATTCGGTGGGCGGTTCCACCGAGCATGGCCAGGCACCTCAAGGTGGATGGTCAGCAAATGGTAACGCTGGGTTTTCGAGCTGAAGATGTCGTGCTCGAAAGGGCTCCGTTAGGAGACTCCCTAGTTGCTAATTCCGAGGAATACTTGGTGACGGCCAAGTTGACCGGTAACGAGCGTTGGGGCGATGCCCTGGTAGGGCGAGTTGAAGTTCCCACCGGTGTTCCTGGCGATACCCGCTGGTGGTACGTCAAGGGGCCCAAGGGAGCTGAGAATTGCTCGGCGGGAATGACCGTTGCCGTGACCTGCCAGCCATCGTGTTGGCATTGGTTTGATACGACGACAGAACAAAACTTGATGACGAAAAATTAGGCTGGAGCGAACAATATGAACCCGAGTGAAATCTTGCGAATCGTTGACTCGCTGCATCGCGACAAGAGCATCGACAAAGAGGTCGTGTTCGTGGCGATCGAGTCCGCTCTCGTTTCGGCCGCTCGCAAACACTTTGGCGAAGAGGCAGATATCGAATTCATGATCGATCGCGCCAGCGGACAAATTGCTGGTCGCCATGAACAAACGGAACTTGACCATGAAGAAGTCATTGGGCGCATCGGAGCCCAAACGGCCAAGCAAGTGATCATTCAGAAAATCCGCGAAGCTGAGCGGGACACTCAAATTAGCGAATTTAACGAATTGGTCGATGAGATGATTTCGGGGACCATTCATCGCAACGAAGGCCGCGTAACCACGGTAACTCTGGGGACCGTCGAAGCCATCCTGCCTCGTAGCGAGCAGATTCCCGGCGAAGACCATAAACCAAACGAGCGCATCCGCGCGCTCGTGACCGAAGTCAAACCACAGGGGAGCCGAGTCAAAGTCGTCTTGAGTCGCACCCGCCCTCGTTTGGTACAACGATTGTTCGAGCAAGAGATTCCGGAAATTGCCGAAGGCGTGATTACGATTAAAGCCATCTCGCGGGAACCTGGCCATCGTTCTAAAGTCGCCGTCAACAGTGTCGATACAAAAGTCGATTGCGTCGGAGCTTGCGTTGGCGTTCGTGGAAATCGCATTAAGTCCATTATTGATGAATTGGCGGGTGAGCGGATCGACATCGTTCGCTACAGCGATGACCCTCAGGTCCTGATTCGAAACTCCCTGATGCCTGCCGAAGCGGAAGAGGTCATCTTGTGCCGCATGATGGGTCGAGCAATCGTCCTTGTTCGCGAAGACCAGTTGTCGCTCGCCATTGGCAAACGGGGACAAAACGTCCGTCTGGCCAGCAAGCTCTGCGGCTGGGACATCGAGATCATGACACAAGACGAACTTGAGAAACAAATCGAGCGGGCGGTCGCTGGATTTAGTAGAATCGAAGGGGTGACGGAAGAGCTTGCCAATCAGTTGGTCGGCGAAGGATATCTCTCCTACGATGACTTGTCGGTGATTGAACCCGATGATTTGATGGAGATGGGCAATTTGACAATGGAACAAGTCGAAAAAATCGTTGAACAAGCCGAAATGTTGGCAGAACAAGCCGAAACGGCGATGCAACAAAACCGTGACCGAAACCAAGAAGGCGGAAATGGTGCAGGCTCCCGGCCCGAACCAGGAGCGCGAAACTAAAGTCAAATTCAGTGCTCGCGAGACATCGAACCTAACCGGTTGCCCATCGATGCTCGCGCGAGCCGAGGAGTTATTGAATGTAATCAATTGGCAACCTCATGGGCGAGATTGTTCTCGCTGAACCACAAGAAAGGTGAATGCACGTGGCGGTACGCATCTACGCGTTCGCGAAAGAACTCGGACTAGATAACAAGCAGTTGCTCGATATTTGCGATAAAGCAGGTATCACCGGCAAGGGGTCTGCGCTGGCCAATCTGGAAGACGACGAGATTGCGAAAATCAAAGAATTTATGGCTCAGGCTCAAGGTTCAGGCGGTCCCAAACCCGGGGCTGAGGAAAAGCCAGAGTTGGTCGAGCCGCAACGCGAAGGCTTGTTTCCTACACGAGCAGCCCCATTGCGTGACTTGACAACCGTGAAGTCCAAGCGGAAAGCCGGTGCCGAACCAGCACCGAGCGAAGACGTCGTGCAAGTCACCGTCGCAGAAACTGGTACAACGGAGCCTGATCCGGTTGCCGACGAAACGACGACCCCTCAAGTCGTTGCTGAGAACGCGAACTCGGCAACTCGTCCTTTGGATCGGCTCAAAGGGGGCGCCAAAACTGAGCCAGTTGAACCTAAGGAACCACCTGCTCCGACTCCGCCCGTCGACCCGCTGCAACCCACTCGATTGGCCCCTGAACGAGCCGCTCCGATGAGGCCCTTGCAAGACCTTCAAAGAGGAAAAGGTTCGAGTAAAACTGGACCACTCACAGCTCGCAAAGAAAAAACCAAGCGTTCGATCAACGTCGCCTCGATCGCTGCCATGCCGGAAGTCAAGCAGCCGACGGCTGCCGCAAAGCCGCAGATCAAAGTTCAAAAGCCCGACATTGCCATCAGCCAAGACGCCTTGGCTCGAGTACGCAGCGGCGCTGCCCCTCTTGAGCAATTCACGAAACAAACCAAAACCAAAGACAAGAAAAAATCTAAGGGACGCGACGAGACTCCTGATCCTCTGCAAAACCTGCCATTGCCGACAGGACAACAACGAATTCGAGGCAAGATTTCCAAAGGTAATGTCAACGAGGATTCCGAACTGGGTTCAACTCGGCAAAACCGCGATAAACGTCGAGATCGTGGCGCCGTTGGATTTGAAGAGGAAGAGCGATACCGCAAACGACGCGATGATCGTGGCCGGTCTAAGAAGACAGCGATTACCGCACCGCGAAAGGAAAAAGTTACTTTGAATCTACCCTGCAATGTGCGATCTTTTTCCGAGGCGGTAGGGGTCTCGGCGGTGCAAGTTTTGTTGACGCTTCCAAAGATTGGTGAAACGGAAACCAAAAACATCAACTCCGAGCTCAGCACCGACGTTGTCGAATTGTTGATCGATCATTTTGACATCGAGCATATCGAATTGAAATTGCCGGAGTCCGCTGAAGACCGACTGATGGCTCAAGTCAACGCCGATCACGCCCATCAAGAGGACATGTTGTCGCGACCTCCTATCGTGACTTTCCTGGGACACGTCGACCACGGCAAGACGTCGCTGCTCGATGCCATCATTGGCATCGATGTGGTCTCCGGAGAGGCCGGAGGTATCACTCAACATATTCGCGCTTACCAAATCGACAAAAACGGGAAGAAAATTGCGTTTGTTGATACGCCAGGTCATGAGGCATTTACCGAAATGCGGGCTCGCGGAGCGAACGTTACTGACATTGCCGTTTTGGTGGTCGCGGCTGACGACGGAATCATGCCACAAACCGAAGAGGCAATCAGTCATGCCAAGGCTGCGAAGGTCCCGATCATCGTGGCCCTTAACAAAATTGACTTGCCGGGTGCCAATCCGGAAAAAGTTTACCAAGAGCTGGCCCAACATGACCTGCTCCCCAGCGAGTGGGGTGGCGAAGTTGAAGTCGTCAAAACGAGTGCCATTAACAACACCGGAATTGATGATCTTTTGGAAACCATCTTGCTCACCGCCGAAATGAACGACTACACCGCCAATGAGGAGCGAGCGGCCTACGGTACCTGCCTCGAAGCTGAGCAGCAACCCGGTCGGGGTGTGATTGCCAAGTTCATCGTTCAAGGCGGAAAATTACAACCAGGAGATATCGTCGTCTGCGGTAAGGCTCACGGACGAATCAAAGCGATGTACGACACCTTGAAGGTCTCCAAAAAAATCGCGGTGGCTGGGCCCAGCACGCCCGTGAACGTAACGGGACTCGATATCGTTCCCGATGCCGGCGACAAATTCTACGTCTTGCCGGACATCAGCGAGGCCCGCGAGATCGCTGTGCATCGCGAGAATCGCAGCCGTCAAAAGGCCTTGGGGGGAATTTCCACCCGCGTCTCTTTGGAAGATTTTCAGGCACAGTTGGAATCCGGAACCTTGGGCAAGTCCCAGGACTTGATTACCCTGAACCTCATCATTCGTGCCGATGTTCGCGGCTCAATCGAAGCCATCCAAAAGGAACTTTCGAAAATCGAGCATCCGGAAATTCGGATCAACATTTTGCAGGCCCTTGTCGGAGGCGTCACCATCGCGGACGTCCGCTTGGCCCAAGCCTCGCAAGCGGTGATCATCGGCTTTAACGTTGTCCCCGACGAAGCGGCTCGTTCGCTCGCCGATGAACTCCAAGTCGAGATTCGTCGTTATGACATCATCTACAAGGTCTCTGATGACATCAAAGCCACCTTGGAAGGACGCCTCAAACCCGACCAACAAGTCGTCGAGCTTGGATCAGCGCTGGTACTCCGAACCTTCTCGATCAGTCGCGTTGGGACGATTGCGGGTTGCCGCGTCATGCGTGGAAATATCGCTCGCGACGGTCGAGTCCGAATCATTCGCGATAGTCGAGTGATTGGGGAATACGCCATCGATTCCTTGAAACGCGAAAAAGATGACGCCAAGGAAGTTCAACGGGGCATGGAGTGCGGTATCAGGCTGGCCGGTTTCAACGACATCAAAGAGGGGGACACCTTCGAAGTCTTTAAGATCGAAGAAGTTGCCCGAACCCTGTAATCTCGGAGCACCGTCCTTATGTTGTCAATCACTTATTTCCTTGGTCTTGAGGTAGTTAATCGATGAGTTCCCGTCGAGTCTTAAAAGTCGCTGAAGCGATTCGTGAGGTCGTTGGGATGGCGATCTTGGTCGATATCAAGGACCCGCGAGTTCGTGATGTCACGGTGACCTTTGTCGAGGTCTCTGCCGATTTGCGTCAGGCCAAAGTCCACGTGTCCGTCATGGGCGACGAGAAAAAACAGCAACTCAGCCTCATCGGTTTGCAAAACTCTGCGGGGTTCTTGCAGCAGAAAATCGGCAACCGCCTTGATACCCGTTACATTCCGCGGATTACCTTTGTGCTCGACCAAGGGATCAAAAACGCAATGGCCGTCACTAGAATTCTCAACGAAGTTCTGCCCAAAAATCCATCTGAAACAGACGCGGATTTTTATGACGAAGCAGCGGACGTAGCGGAAGAAGGAGCAGAGGAAACCTGAGCCTTTTTCGGCAGACCTCCTTGCAAAGCCTAATTACAAAATTATCACATCAGAAATCACCGAAAATGTCAGCAGCCACACAACGCACCGAAAAAATCAACAAACTCTTCAAAGTCGCAAAAAAGCATTTTCACGCCGTCCAGCCTCCCGCCAATCGGCTGTTGATCGAACACTTGCTGTACGCTTGTTGCTTGGAAAACGCGACCTTCGAAACCGCCGATGAAGTCTTGGCGCGACTCCAAGACGAGTACTTTGATTGGAATGAAATTCGTGTGACCACATCCCGCGAATTGGCGGAACTGCTGAAGAAACTGCCCGACCCTGAAGAGGCGGCAAACCGAGTTCGCCGAACATTACAGGGGCTATTCGAGGCTCATTACTCTTTCGATGTCGAACTGCTCCGCAAGGAGAATCTTGGCAAGGCCATCGAACAAATCCAGAAATACAGCGGTGTCACGCCCTTCGGTGTCGCTTACGTTACACAATCGGTTCTCGGAGGACACTCGATTCCGATCGACGAATCCATGATGCTCCTCATGCAAGTTCTGGGAATCGCCAGCGATGAAGACGCGGCCAGCAATCACATCACGGGACTCGAACGTGCAATCTCCAAGGACCAAGGAATCGAATTCTTTTCAATCGTTCATCAATTGGCAGTTGCACTTCATGCTAGTCCGTTTAACAAGGATGTCCGAGCAATCATCTTAGAGATTGATAAAACAGCAATCGATCGCTTCCCAAAACGTCAATCCAAAAAGAAATCCGTCGAGGATTCGGCGCCTGCAATCGCCGAAACTCCTGAAAAACCGGCTGCACCAGAAAAACCGACGAAAGCCAAGCCTGTTACCAAAGACAAAAAAGCCAAACCCGTCGCGACTGAACCACCCAAGGTCAGTAAAAAAGAAAGCAAAGCTGTGGCCGCCGCCAAATCCGAAAATTCAAAGACGACGAAGCCTAAGGTTGGTTCACAAAAAAAACCTGCGGCCGCCAAACCAGCTCCCTCGAAATCTGTGCCAGCAAAATCAGCGGCAAAGAAACCCGCGAAAAAAGATGCGAAGCGGAAACCTCGTTAGGCTGTAATTTGTTAGTCCGTTTACATGCGTGAACCATTTTCCAACGAGAATCTACTTCATCGGCGATGGGCAACCCATCCTAGCCCGATTAATACAACCTATTTCTCTCGATGATTACAGAGGAGCCATCCAGTGGCAGGTCATTCCCAATACTCCAACATCAAACATCGTAAGGCGGCGGTCGATTCCAAACGAGCCAGGCTTTGGACGAAACTCTCACGAGCCATCGCTGTTGCCGCGCGACTCGGCGGGGCAGACCCAAACTCTAATTCACGACTGAAGACCGCCATCATTGATGCGCGAGCCGTGAGCATGCCCAAGGACAACATCGAACGGGCCATCAAAGCGGGCACAGGTGAATTAGGTGGTGATGCCGTCGAGGAAGTTCTCTACGAAGGTTATGGACCCCATGGCGTCGCCGTCATGTGTGAAGTCATGACCGACAACCGAAATCGAACCGCTCCAGAACTTAGAAAACTTTTTGAAAAATTTGGCGGAAACCTTGGTGCCACCGGCTGCGTCGCCTATTTGTTCGACCGCAAGGGATTGTTCGTTGTGAGCAAAGACAAAGCGACCGAGGAGCAACTCATCGAACTCGTCCTAGAGGCCGGTGCCGAAGACGTCCGCGCCGTCGATCAAGTTATTGAAATCCTAACCACTCCCGACCGATTTTCGCAAGTCAACGAAGTCCTAGAGGCCGCCGAGATTCCTTGCGAATCCAAACAAGTTACCCGCATTCCGCAAACATCTGTCGCCCTTGATGTCGAACAAGCCCGTGAGGTCCTGCAACTCATCGATGCCCTTGATGACCACGACGACGTGCAAAACGTTTCGGCAAACTTCGAGCTTTCTGCGGAAGTCCTCGCCGTTCTTAATCAATAACGAATAGCCTCATTCTCCTTAAATCTCCGCTGCGCTACTTGTCAGCCTCTCAAACCTTAAGGGCCTGAACCCGAACGCTCGCGGCATAAGCGTTTGCATCGAATTCGGCAAATACCGACTTGAGCTGATCGTGAATTGTCGGAACGTTGTCTCGCGACGACGGCTTAGAATCTTCAAGCACCGGCAAACAATTTGAAGTTGAATTTAACGATGCCGTTGGGACGAAATCGGACGGCGGACTGACTACATCCGAATTCGCTCCGTAACAACCGCTCACTGATTCACCGACCGGCGATGCACAGCAACCAACACTGCTTGTCACTCCGGCCTCTGCATAAACATTCAGATCGGCACCCGTTTCGGTAACCACGACGGCAGCGAAGCCCGCCTTTTCCAATCGTCGGCGATAGTCCTCAATGAGAATCGCTCCAGAAATGCAGCCGACATAGGCTTCAATGCTGTTTTGGATCGCTGGCGGAAGGAGTTGTTTGAGAGCGATATCGCTGAGCGCCACTCGGCCTCCTGGCTTCAAGACTCGGTACATTTCGCGAAACGCGGCATCCTTGTCATCCACTAGGTTGATCACACAGTTGCTGATCAAGCAATCAACTGAGTTGTCGGGGAGTGGCAGTTCAGTGATTTGAGCTAGAAGAAACTCAACATTTGCGAGCCCTTGTTTGGCCGCGCCGGCTCGAGCGCGGTCCAGCATTTCAGGGGTCATGTCGATTCCAATCGCTTTTCCTGACGGACCGACTTTGTGGGCAGCTAAAAACACGTCTAAACCGCCGCCACAACCCAAATCAACGACGACTTCACCGGGCCGCAATGACGCTAACGCCACTGGATTGCCGCAAGACAGCCCCATGTTGGCCTCAGCCGGCAGCAACGCCAACTCTTCCTCCGAATAACCAAAGGCGGCAGCTACCGCTCGGACGGCTTGGTCGTCGTTTGACAGCGAACTTCGGGCAGTTGCAGCATATTGGTCTTGGACAATCGCGGTTGGATCGGCCAAAGGATTTTCGTCTTGCGAATTCATTGGATCGGTGCTCCTGGCAGTGTAGCTTAAACGAGAGGTCGCCTTCTTTCGATTTGCGAGATGGCCTGTTAGGGAGACGATCATTTTAGAATCATCTGTCCTTTATTTTAAACTAACGAGATATTGCCTGTCAAAGAAATCGAGGGTAACAATTGATCTGTTTGTGCGTTTACATTGCGAAGATGGCTATCCATATTTCAAACATAGTCGTTTGCAGCGTCGGCAACAACTTGCTTCGACAACTTGAGGGCATCGAAGATTGGAGAGGCCATGAGGGTAGTGACGACGGCCATGATCACGAGCGTCGCAAAAATCTCTCCGGAAATGATTCCACGCTGCAAGCCGATGTTGATGATGATCAGTTCCATTAACCCGCGAGAGTTCATCAACGCCCCGATCCCTAGGGCTTCCTTGTGGGGCAAACCGGTCGCGCGGGCTGCGAGCCAACACGCAACCCCCTTGCCTAAAATCGCAGCCAACAAAATTAGCCCGCAAACGCCCCACAAAAAAGCCGAATTCAACATTCCGATTTGGGTATTCAGCCCGGAAAAGGTGAAAAACAGTGGCAGCAACAGCGCAACGGTTAACGGCTGAATTCGCCGAATGATGTCGCGGGTCATTGGCCCTCGCTTGATCGAGGCACCGGCTAAAAAAGCACCAAATACCGCATGAAGTCCGATCGCATCGGTGAACCAGGCTCCAAGCGCCATCACCGCCAGGCCAACTACCAGTCCAGTTTCACTCAGTCGTTCATTGCGATCGATCAAGTAACGTTCTAATCGCGACAACAGTGGACGTACGAGAAGCATCATCAACGCGATAAATAGCACAGCCCCCCCGATATTGTAGGCTGCATTGCTGACGTTTCCATCAAAACTGGCGAGCACGAGCGCGAGCAGACACCAAGCGGTTGCATCGTCAATCGCTCCCGCTCCGATGGCTACCGTTCCCATCCTTGATCCAGCCAGCCCCTTGAAGTGAATGATTCGCGCGAGCATCGGAAACGCCGTAATGCACATCGAGGCACCTAGAAACAACGCCGCCTCAAACAGCGTGGTTTTTTCTGGAAACAACTCGGTATAGGTAAACAACCACCACGCTAAACCGGCCCCCAACACAAACGGGGCCAGCATTCCCGCAACCGAAACGGCGACACTACTTGCAAAATGCCGCCGGACAACTTCCAGGCGAAACTCCATCCCCACGACGAACATATACAGGGCCAACCCGAGTTGCGAGGCGGGAAACAGATAAGACTGGGTATCGCGTGTCGATTGGCTCGGGTCCCAAGGAAATACCCACTCTTGCCACTCCGGCCAAAACAGCCCGAAAAACGAAGGCCCCAGCAAAACCCCCGTGATCATCTCCGCAACCACTTGCGGTTGCCCCAACCTCCGCGCGATCAGCCCTACGAATCGGCAGGCCAACAAAATCACGGCGATCTGAAAGAAAAAATGAACCGCCAACTCGACGTTGTTCATTACAAGCAAGATTCCTGGACACTTTAGAAAAGACCCATCAGAATAAGGTAATCCCGCAGAATGTCAAGTTTGTCAACTGCGTTGGAGTACAAGCTTTAGCTTGCTCCCCACAGCCTAAAGGCTGTACTCCAACGACTGTCTACCGTTCGAAGCCGTTGCTAGGTGCCGAGAATCCTGCTGGTTGGACTTGGTTGCCCAACTTCTCTGCAAGTTCTTGGCGGTTAGTTTGCGCGTACAGCGTCGCGAGTGCGTTCCGTGTGCGAACCGTGTCGGCATGATTTGCGCCAAACAACAGTTCTTGCTCACCCATCACTTTGACCAACAGGGGTTCGGCCTCGGCATACTTTTGTTGCTTTGCATAAGCAATTGCCAAACGATAATTCCAAATCGACAACTGATCGGGAGGGATGTTCGTCGACGTACTTAATGCGACGAGTTCCTCGAGCGCCGTTTCTGCCTGCTGTGGTTTTCCCAACAACATCCAGGTAGTCGCCAACTTGAGTTGACACTCCGCCGCGACAGGGTTGCTCAATGGCAGCTTTGCACGGAAAATCTCCAACGCTTGCTCGAGACATTGCTCGGCCATCTCCAAACGATTCATATCTAAATAAATGACCGCCAAGTTGTATAGGCTGTGACCGACCAAGGGATGCTCGGCACCCAACCGCTCTCGGCGAATCGATTCCGCCGACCGCAGAAGTTTGGACGCAGTTTCCAAGTCGCGGAGACGATGAAAAGCGTTTCCGAGTTCGTTGGTTCTCAAGGCGACTTCGAGACTCGATTCACCCCAAATCTTGCCGGCTAGAGTTCGTGCGGTCTTGTAGTAGTCAATCGCTTGCAGCGTTTGCTTTTGTGCTAATGCGGTTTCGCCGAGGTAGCCTTGAAGAGTCTCCACATCGGGATGCTCTTCGCCAAAGCATTCCGTCAACAACCGCAGTGATTCTTGATAGTGCCCAAAGGCCACTGCAAAATTTCCGCTGAGCTGTTCCATCCGCCCAAGCTGCGTCAACTGCTTTCCCATCAAAAAACGATCATTGGCGTAAATCTTCGCTGACAACTCAGTAGCCTGGCGGGATAACTCCAAAGCCTCAGCGTAAGTATTGTTTTTCAATTCACTCGCGATTTGATCCTGCAACGCGAGCAAGCGCGAAAGGTCTTGGCGTTGCGACTCGTTAAATTTCGATTGTGCTTGGCATACTCGCAAAAACTCTGCGGCATTGCGGGCTTGCCAAGAATCTCGACCATGCAACGCGGTCAATATCTCCACGCAACGATTCCAACTTTTCAACGCGACTGCAAAGTCCAGTTGCCGCTGCGATTCACCCGCGAGACGACTGACCTCCGCCAATTCGCGCACCAGTTCCTTTTGTTCTGATTGAGGGTCGGAATGGGAAGGTTCACTTCTCAAATTTCCAACGGAGGCACCGGCTGTCGCATGTTGTTCGGTTCGAGATTGCGATGCACTCGCGACTCGTGCCTCCCCTTTCGCCGAGTCAGCGCCGGCTGTTGACGTCCCTTGACTGCAGCCAATGCAAAGTAAACCGGCACCAAAACAAAGAGCCGAAAATACCGAGGTGATTTTAAAATCGAGCGTGCGTCCTGCCATCCTTGTTTCCTTTCAACGCCGCATGTGTGGCGAGAATCTCTGAGTAGAAGAGACCTGATAACTGCAAGAAAAGTTACCAAAAGAGTGCCGTCTGCCCAAGTTCAGAATAGAATTCGACCGCTAGCACCATTCGCATGCACGGCACCTTTTGATCGCTGAAACGGATGTGTTTCGAAGGTAGACGCGCTGTCGAGCTGGTTGGCGTCAGCCTCAGAACTCCTGATCTAGGCGGAAAATAAGTCGGCACATTCGTGGCCTCGTAGCTACGTTCGCCAGAAGGTGGACGGGACTCGCGATTAAATGGAAAATGCAAAGTGCAAAATTCAAAGTGCAAATTGTTAAATGTAAAATGTGTGGTGTGTGGTGTGTGACGCGCTGGCAAGTTTACTTTGGTTTTTGTCGCGTGGCTTCCTTATTCGCGTTCGTTCTTGCGGTCAAGATTGATTGGCCGATGGTATTGCAATGCGGCATTTTGCATTTTGCACTTGCTCCGTAATCATCGTCTGAGGCGAATTTCCGGTCCCAGCAAATGTTTGATCCAAAAATACGCTAGTTCTTTATTCCAGACCAGGAATTCTGAGCCTAGACGGCTGCTTCTACCGCTTCGCCTACTGTCCAGGCTGCTGGATTGGCCGGATCGCGATGAACTTTTCGATAGAGCGTATCCCGTTCGATTGGCTCACGCCCCGCCTCGCGGATCAAATGCTCGATCCGTTCGACCGACAACAGTTCCGGGGTCGTCGCTCCTGCATCATGATAAATCAACTCGTGCCGCACCGTTCCATCGATGTCGTCGGCCCCATAAGAAAGGGCGGTCTGAGCTGTGCCGATCCCCAGCATGATCCAATACGCCTTAATATGCGGGATGTTGTCCAACATCAGACGACTGATTGCCATCGTTCTCAGGTCCATCGCCGAACTGGGCTTGGGAATATGCGAGAGCCCGGTGTTGTCGGGATGGAAGGCCAAAGGAATAAACGTTTGAAAGCCACCTGTTTCGTCTTGCAATTCCCGCAAGCGAATCAAGTGGTCTATTCGATGAAACGGTTCCTCGACATGCCCGTACAACATCGTACAGTTGCTTTTGATGCCCATTTGATGAGCCGTTCGGTGGATGTTGATCCAGTTCGAACCGTCGGCCTTATGCTCGCAAATTTTATCGCGAACTTGCGGATGAAAAATCTCGGCGCCACCACCCGGCAAACTCCCCAACCCAGCCTCGAGCAGTTCGCGAAACACCCATTCGGTCGATTGCTTGGTCAAGAACTCGAACCAATTGATTTCGACGGCCGTCCAGCCCTTGAGGTGCAAGGCGGGATAAGCGTCGTGTAGGACTTGCAGAATGTTTTTATACCAATCGAATTTCTTTTGATGATGCAAGCCGCCGACGATGTGCATTTCGGTGCAGCCGTTTTCCACGGCTTCGCGTCCACGCTCCAAAATTTGCTCGTCGCTCATCACGTAACCCTTGGGGCTTCGCAAGTCCGAGCGGAACGCACAAAACACGCAGCGATAGACGCAAACGTTGGTCGCGTTCAGGTGGGTGTTGATGTTGTAGTAGCCGGCGTTGCCATTGATCTTTTCGCGGACGTAATTAGCGAGCACTCCCAGATCGTTGAGTGGCACGCGGGGATCGTACATCGCCACGCCGTCCTCAAGAGTCAAACGTTCGCCGGCCTCGACTTTGTCGCGAATCGCCTTCAGGCTGGGGTCTATTGAGTGAATCATTACGTTAATCTCCTTTGTTTCAATCGTGTTTGATCGTGTGGTTTTCAAGTGGGCAACGAAAAGTCTGTCTGCAATGATTGTGGTTATTTATTGGGTTCTCTTGCCATCCCGCGCGGCCGTTTCGAAAAAAGAGGGGAACGATTATCAAACAAGTTCGTCTTTTCAGCTTCATTTAACGACAATCGATGAAGCAAGCGAGATTTAGAATCAGCCACCGAGAAAACTGGATAGTCACTCGCAAACAAAAACCTAGCGACGCCAATTTCCTGAATTTTCAGGGACAACTCTTGGCAGCGAGCATCCGAGGTTGGTCGGCCTTCGGGAAATCCTTCGGGAATAATCGCGCCAGAAAGATCGAAAAAAATCGCTCGACTTGAGAACTCTTGGTTTTCGTTCCGGAGTCTTTCATAACCGTCAATCAAGGATCTGGCGGCACCATGATAGCCTCCCGCCGTTCCCAGGTGGGCCAAGTACAACTCCAAATTTTCGTGTGGCAAAATCAATTCGCGCCAAAAGAAATCAGCGGCTTTATCATCGATTGCTTCTCCCGCCGAATAATGAAGGAGCACCGGCACTCCATGCTCGGCGGCCCAACGCAACACGGCATGCAACTTTCGACGATGTTCTTCCACCTGAACATCCACGCCACAGGCTGGCAAGTGCAATTTCAACCCTGTCAAATGCTCATTGGGAAGACACCGTTCCATCTCGTCAATGGAATACGGACGTAAAGGGTTGATAGAAAAAAAGCCCACCAAACGTTCTGGATATTCGGCCACGCACGACGCCACAAAATCATTTTCCCGCGCAACAAATTCCTGTTCGTCGCGGACATCTTTTTGAAGACCTTGAAATGCCTCCGTGGTGTAGAGATGGGCCATCGAGACAATAAAGGCACCGGCCAGTTTTTCTTCGTTCATCAACCGCTGAACACTACTGTAAAAATCATCTGGACGGCTGAATGGCATCCCCGTTGACTTCCAATCAGAAATCAATGACGGGCTAAGCAGATGCACATGGTGATCGTAGCATGAGGCACTCTCCAGATCATCGATTGACTTCTGTGCCAAACAAAATTGACCAACCAGCAAAAAAAACAAGAACACGCCCAAGGGTAATATCTTGCATTCCTCAAAAAAGCGAGGCTCTTGCCGGCACGAAAATGAAACGCTGTGATTCATGATGGTCAGTTCCTTAGGGACGAATCATATCGATTCCTGCCACCACCAGCAGTCCAATGCTGACGATGGCATTGACGTTAAAAAACGCTTGATTCACGCGACTCAGATCGGTCGGCTTCACCAGCCAATGCTCATAAACGAGCAACGCACCAATCGCCGCGACGCCAACAAAATACAGCCAAGACATTTTCAACTCCGGCCCGCCCCAGACGTGGCAAAAGGGGAGCGCGATTAAAAACACGAGCATTAGCCCATGACAAAACGCCGCCAAACGCAGCGCCCCGGCAACCCCAAGCCAAACCGGCACGCTGTGCAATCCAGCCTCGCGGTCAAACTCGTAGTCCTGACAAGCATAAATCATATCGAAACCGGCGACCCAAAACATCACCGCGAGCCCCAGCAACACCGGAGCCAACAAATCCAGCGGATCGGCGATCACCTGCAAACCCCGCACGGCGATCCAAGCACAAATCGGAGCCAACATCAGTGCCAGCCCCAACCAGAAATGAGCAAATGCCGTAAATCGCTTCATGTAGCTGTAGGCCAATAAAATCGCCAACACGGGGAGAGCCAACACGACCGGCAAGTAGTTTGGCCAGAACATCGCAGCCCCGGCCAGATACACCGCAATCGAGCCCAACGTAAACCACCACACGCTCTGCACCGTCAAACGCCCAGCTGGCAAATGCCGATTCGCCGTGCGCGGATTCGCGGCATCGATGTTTCGGTCGGCCAATCGGTTAAACGCCATCGCTGCACTCCGCGCTCCGACCATCGCCAACAGGATGCCGACAAGATGCCACCAACAAAACTGCACGGGAACGGTCGCCGGAGTCACCCAGGCCATCAAGGCCGCCAACAGCGCAAACGGCAACGCGAACAGCGTGTGACTGAAGCGGATCATCGACATTAGTTCGCGGAACCTATTCAAGCCTTGTCTCCCCACCGCTTCGTCAATCGGTGCTCGATTCCCAAATGGTCCATGATTCGCGCGACAATAAAATCGACCAACTGCTCAATCCGCTCCGCACCATGATAAAACCCTGGCGCGGCGGGCAAAATCGTTCCCCCCGCTGTTGCGATGGTCCGCATGTTATCGAGCTGAATCAGCGACAGTGGCGTCTCACGCGGAACCAAGATCAGCGGCCTACGTTCCTTGAGATGCACATCCGCCGCCCGCTGGATGAGGTTTCCACTGCTTGCCGCTGCGATACCGCTGATAGTGCTGCCGCTACAGGGACACACCACCATCGCGCGAGTACGAAACGAACCGCTCGCAATCGGTGTCATAAAGTCCTTGTAGTAATGATACACCAACTCACCCGGCAATGATTCAGCGTCGGGGATCAAGTCGGACAAGCGAAATTTTTTCAATTCGAACTGTGTGCCCAGTTCATGCTGAAGGACTTGTTGACCCGATTCACTGATCGAAAGGTGGACTTTATGGCCACCCTGCAACAAGACTTCGACCAACCTCCGGCCGTAGACGACTCCACTGGCACCCGTGATCCCGACAACGATTGGCAGACTCATTTGACTCCCACATAAAGCGTCGCGATTCCAAACGTGAGCGGATAAAAGTTGGCCGACTGCAATCCTGCCGCCAACATCCGCTGGGTCAACAACTCATAAGCCGGAAATTCCGAAACGCTGTCGGGAAGATATTGATACGCATCGAACCGATTGCGAGCAAACGTCTGACCGATGCGGGGCAAGACGTTTTTGAAATACCATTGATAACAAGCCTTGATCGGCTGCCGTCGCGGGGTTGAAAACTCGAGCACGACGACTTTGCCACCCGGCTTGCAGACGCGAGCCATTTCCTGCAACCCGCGATCCGTGTCGGCAACATTCCTCAAACCAAACGCTGCGGAAACAATTTGAAACTGGCTATCTGAAAATGGCAACTGCTGCGTGTCAGCCGTCACAAATTGGACGCGGCTTTTCTTGCGGCGATCTCGTTTGACGACTCCCAGCTCCAGCATCTCTGGACAAAAGTCCGCAGCAATCACAGGGACGGAATAACCGGACGCCTTCTCCCAAGCGAACGCCAAATCACCCGTGCCGCTACAACAATCCAAAATTGGATCTCTGCGATTGGGGCGAACAATCCGCGTGGTCCGCCACCGCCAATAGACGTCGGTGTTCATCGACAAGACGCGATTCATCCGGTCGTAATGGGGCGCGATCTCGCCAAACATTTGACGGACACGTTCATTTGATTTGTCGATTGCCATCGAAACCCCTGTCAGAAAGCCGCTTCTCCTGTTGGAAAACCGCTTCCCCCAAGATACATTAACGCTTCCCCGCTGTAGAGGTCGCCGGGGCTGCGTCAAATAAAAACCCGTATTCAGCGATATACACTGCCGAATGGCTCGTCGATTAAGTACCCTTTTCCTCCCCGAATTGAGCGACTCGCGAGAGTTGGCTGACAGCACCGTCGTGGTGACCGATGTCCTCCGAGCGACCTCGACGATTGTCACCGCATTAGACCAAGGGGCCGCGAAAGTCATCCCCGCAGCGGAGATCGACGAGGCGTTGAGGCTCAAGGAAGAGCTTGGCCCCGAATGCGTCTTGGGCGGCGAGCGAGGGGGGGTGATCATCGATGGGTTTGACTGCGGGAACTCCCCTTTAGAATTTACTCCCGACGTGATCGCAGGCCGCACGCTCGTTCTCTGCACGACCAATGGGACTCGGGCGATGGCCCGTTGCCGCGAGGCCGCACAGATTTTTATCGCGGCCTTTGTCAATCTTTCGAAGACCGCCGAGGCATTGTCCCAGCAAGAAAGCATTTCGATCGTCTGCTCGGGAACCGATCGCCGCGTGACGAGCGAAGACGTTTTGTTTGCCGGTGCCTTGGCGGCAAAAGTTCTCGAAGGGTCAAGCGGCTGGCAGCCCAGCGACCAGACTATGATTGCCCTTGGCTATTGGTCTGAATTTTGTCGTCGCGCCAACATTTCGGAGGCCGCGCTTGCCGACGAGTTGGCCAGCGGAGCCGGAGGCCGCAACCTCAAGCGACTAGGTTATGACGACGACATTCGTTTTTGCGCCCAAATCGACCGCGTCCCCCGTCTCGCACGGCTTGATCCGCAGATTTGGGAAATCATTTGATTCGCCCCGAATGCTCACCGATGAATCGGTTCTTTCGCCCCTACGGGGCTGGGTGGTGGCGTTGATCCGAAAACCCACCGATAAATCGGTGGGCTATTGTCGAGCGTCCCTACGGGACTAAGCGGGTCGTGGGCTTTTATCGGTCGTCCTTGTGGGACTAAGCGGGTCGTGGGCTATTGTCGCCTCTCCTTTCGGGATTTGTAGGGAATATTGGCTTAAGAGCTCACCCATGATGACCTATGAGCCGACCGGATACCGCCTTCGCGTCGAGAGGCTCGCATTGGCATGCTTTGTCTTTGTCCCGTAGGGACATCTGATAAATGTTTTCCCACCGATT
Source organism: Pirellulaceae bacterium (assembly GCA_019636375.1). Taxonomy (GTDB): domain Bacteria; phylum Planctomycetota; class Planctomycetia; order Pirellulales; family Pirellulaceae; genus BJ22. The sequence goes on from JAHBXS010000003.1 coordinate 852,649, forward strand.
TATCGCTGGGAAAACAAAAACCAAATCGAAACATACCCAAAACCGCCCCCAAGTCCCGTAGGGACGACCGACAATAGCCCACCGATTTATCGCTGGGAAAACGAATCCCGAATCAAAATTTACCCCCCGGCGGTCCCCAAGCCCCGTAGGGGCGAAAGATCATGCAACACGACATCGACGCCTTATTGAATTATCGCATGTTGAAGCTTCCAACGCCGCGACGCTAATCGAGCATCCAATCCTCATACGCCATTCCATGTTTGCGAAGAATGGCTTCTAACTCGTCTCGAAAAGACTTCTTTTGGTGATGCGCTGCTTGGTTCTCAATGTAGGCAATGGTATCGTCAATTCCGGATACTCCGATGCTGAACGCACCATAGCCTTCTTGCCAAGCAAAAGATGAAGCCGACAAAAATGTCTCGTGAATCCATTTAGACGAATTGCCTTTGATGAGTTGAACGGCCTTGGAAATCGCAATCGTTGACGGGAGAGATAGCAAGATATGAATGTGATCCTCAATGCCACCGACCTTAATGGCCTTCATTTTGTTTTCTCGCGCGATGCCTCCGATGTATGGCCAAAGCCGCGCGGCAATTTCCGGCGTAATCAATGGTTGACGCCCTTTGGTTGCAAACACAACGTGGAGATGGCAACTTACGAATGAATGCATGGTTCGGCCTCGGGTCTTTCGTCCCTACGGGACTTAGGTGTTTGATACGATTTTACCATCCCACCGATAAATCGGTGGGCTATTATCGAGCGTCCCTACGGGACAAGTGCGAACGAAATGATATGAGCCCACTTTTGAAGCGGTGGGCTATCATGAAACTTCCCTTCGTGATCTGCGAGGCGAATTTGAGATTCTTGGTCTTTGTCCCATAAGAACATTCGATATTGGCCCACCGATTTATCGGTGGGAGAACTCGACCGAATTCGGGTGGAGTTGTTTCCAGGAATTTTCTGGGAGGACGAAGCAGGGGAGGGGAGTGAGTGTTGCGCCTGACCTTGGGCCACTGGAGGAACGACCGAGTCGCGCGTCCCAAGTTGAATCCGATTCGCGATCGATGACGATACCGGCCTCAGCAACGAAGTTCAACTTCTCGCCATCCACCGTTGATCGATAGGCCCGTGCGAGTGCTTGTTCCCAGTCCACCATTAAAATGACTTCGCCACCTTGTTTGACGGTAAGGCTTTCGGTCATTTCCGGCCTGATCGCCACATGCATCGCTCGGCCATCAATGATGGTCCCGATAATATAGGGCTTAAGATTTCCCCTGGGAAAAACGGTCGAAAGCGAGGCCAACTCTCCCTCTCCAGATTCTGCTTCGATCATGAAACTGTTGGGGAATAGTGATCGCCAGTCCTTAACGCTCATCGTCGAAACGGGGACAACGTCGAGTTCCTTCCCTGCATCTTGGCCGCGCACGCAGACGCCCGCCAGTGGAGCCCACCAATTTCCGGTGTTGATGTCCTTGAGCACCGGCGTTCCATGCAAGGACTTTTTCAGGGCCACCAACGACCCAGACTCTGGCGTTATGGTTGCGTAAGCTTGTTGATTTTGAAAATCCCAGCCGATTACTAGTTGGCTTTCAGCATGCTCAATATTCAATACGGGCGCGTTCGAGCGTAGAAAATCCAGTCGGCACATCATCGGTGTGCCGTCCAAAACGACACCCAAAACCATTTGATCGTCGTCAAAAGGCTGCTCATCGGGCCAGGCCACAACCTTCGCGCTCACTAAAGGTTCATGCTCGACATTGTCTGGCCAGCTTGAAAAATCGAATCGAGTGATATCGGCTTTTGAATACAATTTCGCGGCTTGCTCATTTGAATCCAGGCCTGAATTTCCGGAGGGAACTGGAATCGCGGCGTCACCGCCGCCGACCGAGGCAACCGGCAATGTCCGCCCTTTTTTCTTGTTTTTTTCGGCATCCGGATCGGTTTCGGGAACCAGAAACAACGCCAATATGGACAGCGTCAATATGCCCAGGACCACCAGCGGCACAGTAAATTTCACAAAACAACTCCTAGGATTTTATTTTTTTAATTTAAGCTTCGAGTCTATCGCCGTCAATTTTACTACGACCTAAAATCAAATTCTGGCTGACCGGCGACATGGTTTAAACATAATATCGCTGGTTGCGCCTTCCAGATTCGGCAGAACGAACTTTGCGTTCAGCGAAAAGCCCTCGAATTCAACTACTTTTTAGCCCGCAGGAACATGAAACATCGAACTTGGCGAAAACTGCATCGGTATTTGGGTCTGATCATTGGAATCCAACTGTTTGTTTGGACACTTAGCGGAGTGGTCTTCAGTTGGAATTCGATGAAGTCGGTGCGGGGCGAGCACCTTATCCGACATCCCGATGGAGAACCCTTGGCACCTTTCGACCCAGATGTCTTATCGTCGATTTTGGCATCTGCCGCCACTGACTCTCACAAAGCCCAATCGTTGTATTCCGTTTCTGTTCGTAGCCTGCTGTCGCGGCCAGTCGTGGAACTTACCTATCGTCGAGGAGAAGGGGTCGATTTTGTTGTCTACGACCTGACAACCGGAAATCTGTTATCGCCAATTGATGAGTCAACTGCTCGGCAAATCGCCCAACACGATTTTGCTGAACCCGTCAGCATTCGATTCTGCGAAAAAATTGATGCCGTCAGCAGTCATTCGGAGTATCGCAAAAAAGAACTTCCCGCGTATCGGGTCGGCTTGGACCACAACACAAACCCGATCATCTATGTATCGGCAGATCGCGGCACCGTCACCGCGCGTCGCAACGACCAGTGGCGGCTTTATGATTTCTTTTGGATGTTGCACACAATGGACTTTTGGGGTCGAGACAGCTTTAACACTTGGCTTTTGAAATCGGTTTCTATGTTTGGCTTGATTACGGTAATCACCGGATTTGTTGTCGGTGCGCAGACTTCGCGAATCTTCCGCCGCACATTTATGCAGAAAAAGAAGACGTAACGCTATGCGTGTTTCACGATTTGCCGAACGAACGAGCTATGATTTTATTCGCCTTTTCTCCGATGGCGAAGCCTTTTCCCCAATAGCAGAGCAAATATAAGCAATCGCCCTGACGTTGCGCAGTGTTTTGTCGAAAATGCCTTGATTGCTGGCAATATTCGACTTGTTTTGTGCTTTGCGGAGGTTTAGGATTTATAGGGTGTATCAGCCCATTTGTCACGAGTTAAAGGGGTCCTGCAATGTGGAATTTGAGAAGTACGATTCGGGTGTTGGCGTTGTGCATTTTGTTCTTGTTCAGTTTGCCTGAACAAGGTGTGCGTGCAATGGAGGATGAGGCGCTCCGAGCCGATGTTGAGGAACTCCTCGTGTTGGCGAGGAAGAATGCGGCAGAAATCAAACCATCCGACGCGCGAGTTTTCCTGCTTTCGAACATCGCCGAGGTCTATCACTCGATGGGCATGAAAGACAAGGCCGCTGAAGTTTTGCACGACGCAACAAAAGCCGCTGAAGAAATGGAAGGCTATTTTCGACTCAGAGGTTATAAACATCATCGCCTCGCCGAAGTGATGGCGGGCTTTATTGAAATCGGTGACGACGCCACAGCTTTCGAGATTCTCGAATCATTGCCCGATTCCGAACGGTATGCAGGCTTGCGGGAAATCTCTAACATGCAACTCAAGATCGGCTTGTTGGAGAAGGCATTGGAGACTGCGGAGAAAATCGAAGAATTGCCGTACAAAGGTGAGTGTATGCAATTGGTTGCCATTGAGTATGCCAAACAAGGAAACACCAAACGAGCTCTGGACTTGGCCGAGCAAAATCCGAATCTGTCGTCTCGCGCAAACGCGCTGGTAGGAATCGCTAGTGAGTTGCTGCAAAGTGGCAACCGTGTCGACGGTGAAAAAATTCTCCGCGATGCCGAGAAGTTGATTGAAGAAATTCCGTTTGACAAAGATGAGCCGAATGACATTAAACCCTTCAGCATGAGCAATTTCGCCGTGGTCCTCGCGAGCTATGGAGACAAGGCAAACGCCGAACGAATTGCGAATGCAATTCCTTGCGAACCTTGGCAAGACATCGCCTGGGAACGCATTGCTACCGAATCTGCTCGACTGGATGACTGGGGTTATGCAATCGACACCGTCCAAAAAATCTCAAATCCTTTTTATCGCAGTCAGGCGTATGGCTCGCTGGTTGAGGTTTTCCTCGAAAAGGGCCAAACGGAATCTGCGGAAATCTATACCGATGCGATTACTGATGACTTTTGCCAGGGGAGTGCGCTCATCAAGGTCGCCAAGGCCTATGCCCTCGACGGACAGGAAAAAACGGCCAATGCGATTTTCGAAAGAGTTCTTCGTGATGCCAAAAAAGTGGTGGAAGACCGCGAGCGTCCTGTCGGAAACGTCTATGGCTCCCTGATGTATCAGTTGGTCCAGGCCCAAGCGGAATTGGGGAACGTTCAGCTTGCCAAGGAATGGGCCGAAAAAATCGAGGCTCCCAAGGATCGCGGTGCCGCCTATGCGGCCATCGCCCGAGGACTGCTGAAAAACTAGAGGCTCCCAGGCCCAAATCGAGAACAAGACATGCCTCGCCGCATAAAAATTCGCCCGGTGGCGTGCCATCGGCATCCGCTTGACTATTCGCCGCTCGAAGATCGAGTCCTATTGGCGGGCGATGTGTCCGTGAGTTTCCGCAGTGGCAACTTGCGACTCGTCGGCGACAATGCCGACAATGCGATCCGAATAGAAAAGGTCGATGAGGGCCTTGTTCGGGTCGTCGGTCAGGGAACATCACTTAATGGTTCAATAAATCCTTTCGAAGTGCGAGGCGATATTCGGGAACTCAGCGTTGACCTCAAAGGGGGCAACGATCAAATCACCCTTGTCGGGCTGAACGTTAGCAAGAAAATCTCCGTTAAAGGGGGTCAAGGAAACGATCGCATCGAATTGTCAAATACCACGACTCGCGATTTAGCAGTTGACTCGGGCTCCGGAGATGACACGATCGTGATCAACGAAGTGCGCACAAGTCGCTCGACGGGCATTCGGATGCCTATGGGGAACGATGTTGTGGGCATCAACGAGCTAACCACTGGACGCGACCTCTCGATTCGCGGCCAAGGCACGACGACCATCACGACTGGAATTTTGGATGTTGGCAGGAACGTGACAGCAACTTTTGGAAGCGGTGACAATCGTTTTGTGATTTGCGGTGATACGCAAGTTGGCGGCGCGGCAACTTTGCGATTTGGTCGTGGAAATGATTTTGTCGGCATCGTGCCTGAGCGAGCCGGGGAAACCGTAAACGTGAATGCTCGTCTTAGCATCAACGCTGGCAAGGGCGATGACCTTATTTGCCTTGATGCAGCGACAACCGTTAATGGCAAAGTCCGAATTGATGGTGGCTCCGGTGTCGATACTCTGTTTGATGATCTCGGAATTGCTGCTTCGAGGTCGATTCAACAGATGACCGACATCCAACCGAATCAAGAATTCCGCAGTGTTATGGCGACCCTTAATGAGCGGGAAATCGATTCAGCCGATTTTGGCGACGTGCGGCTGATCGTCGATCCTGTTGACCAGTTTGTGACAGTAAACGACCGCAGTCCAACCATATCGGTTCGTTGGAATGACGTTGCAGTGTTGGCCGTTGTTGAAGGCCGGACTGGACCAACGGTCGCGTCGCGGGTGTTTGCTTTGGTCCATACGGCGATGTATGACGCTTGGTCTGCATACGACGCCCCGGCACGCTCGACACAGATGGCCGACGACTTACAGCGACCTGCCTCGGAAAATACCGATGGCAACAAACGAATTGCCATGAGCTATGCAGCCTACCGAGTTTTAGTGGACTTGTTTCCCTCGCAAATGCAAAGATTCAACGCCTTGATGAGCGAATTGGGTCTCAATCCTCAAAACACCTCAACCGATACGACCACGCCGACTGGAATTGGTAATGTCATGGCATCCAAGTTATTGGAGTTTCGACACGCAGATGGCTCGAACCAACTCGGTACTGACCCTAATGGTGCGATTGGCACTCGCTACTCGGACATTTCTGGATATGTGCCGACAAACTCTTCGGATGCAGTGGTCGATATCGAGAAATGGACTCCAGAGCGAGTGCCTATTGATGCAATACCTGGAGAAGAGTTGCGCAACCAACGCTATTTAACGCCGCACTGGGGTAGCGTGACTCCATTCGCACTTTCGGAAGGAGCCGAATTCCGCGCGACGCCCCCTGAATCATTCCTGCTGGTGAGCGGAGCAACTGTTGACCTCGAGTCGAAAACCATCACCTTGGAAGATGGCTCGGTTCGCGCGATCGACAAATCCTTGATTGGAAGTGTGATCAATCCTGCCTTTGTCGCTCAGTTCGAAGATGTCGTCACCATCAGCGCCGGCCTGACCGATCAACAAAAATTGATTGCCGAGTTTTGGGAAGACGGACCTGGCACCGCTTTTCCGCCGGGCACATGGATGACCTTTGGAGAATTTGTTTCTGCGAGAGATAACCACTCGCTAGACCAAGACGCACGCATGTTCCTGGCCTTAGGCAACGCAGTCTTAGATGCCGGGATTGCGACGTGGGAAACGAAACGATTTTACAACTATACTCGGCCTGTCCGTGCGATTCGGGAATTGGGGCGACTGGGACTGATCGGTGAGTTTGATCCCGGGTTGGGAGGTTTTGTCATCGATGCTTGGAAACCCGGCGAAGGGACTCAGCGCATCCTTGCAACTTCATTCGTGACCTACCAAACCCCAGGTGGCGACCCTTCGCCGCCGTTTCCAGACTACACTTCTGGGCACAGTGCTTTTAGCGCCGCGGCAGCCAGTGTCCTTCGTGAATTCACGGGGAGTGACGAATTCGGTGCATTCGTCGCTTTGGCGCCTGGCGAGTCGCGATTCGAGCCGGGGCAAACTCCGTCCAACGCAGTTCGACTGTCTTGGCCAACCTTCACTGCAGCCGCGCTAGAAGCTGGAAAGTCGCGAGTCTTTGGCGGTATTCATTTTGAGGACGCAAACCGAAACGGAACCGTCATTGGGCAAAACGTTGGAGCATCGGTTTGGGTCCACGCTCAAGGTTTGTTCGCAGGGATTTCCTAAAGAATTTAAAAAAACTTTTTTTGTCGCCCGTGAACTACGGAGCTTCCGAGTCGGTTTTCTTTGGGGGAATGCGCCATTTTTACCGGAAAAGCCCGACTTTGAAGATTCTCGTCGGTCGATAAAATGGGGGTTTGGTAGATTTCCTGTTTTGAACCAACCAACACAAGGGGCGAATTGTCTTGGAAACTGCACAACCTTCGGGTCAGCCGCTGACTTTTTTTCAACGCCATGAGTTTTTGCTCCGGCGTTTGCATTCCTTGAGTGGACTGATTCCGGTCGGTCTGTACATGCTGGTCCACCTGAGCGCCAACGCCTCGATTTTGAACGGAGTCGACTCGTTTCAAAACATTGTTTTCCAAATTCACTCGTTGGGCAAAATCCTGCCGGTAATCGAGTGGACGTTTATCTTCTTGCCGATTTTATTCCACGCCCTGTTTGGCTTTGTATTTTTATGGGGCTCGAAATCCAACACCAGCCGTTACGGTTACGCGGCGAACTATCGCTATAAACTACAACGGATCACGGGGATCATCGCGTTCTTTTTCATTTTCTATCACGTGTTACACATGCACGGATTGATTCACATGGATTGGTTCCGCACGGCGATTGCCGATCCGTTGGGGCTGGCTCGCTTCCGTCCTTACAATGCGGCCTCGACGGCAGCTCGGGCGTTGCAGTCGCCGCTGGTCTCGACGCTGTATGTGATTGGAGTGCTCAGTTGCGTTTTTCACTTTGCCAACGGTTTATGGACCATGGGAATCACTTGGGGCGTGTGGGTGACTCCCAAGGCCCAGAAATGGGCAAGTCATTTTTGCATGGGTCTGGGCCTGATCGTGGCCGTCATCGGGATGAGCGCGATTGTTGGGTTCTGGAAAGTTGACGCTGATGCTGCCGAAAAACGTGAAAACGAAATTTACGAGCGTCGTGTCGAAGACGGCAGCATTTTTGCCGACGAACACAAACGGTTGGGTCATTAAATCATTCAGTTTCTTTTAACCAAAAAGCGAATTTCATGAGCAAACAAAGAGTCGTGGTGGTTGGCGGCGGTTTGGCCGGATTGTCATGCACCATGAAGTTATGTGAACTTGGCATCAACGTCGATTTGATCAGCCTTGTCCCCGTGAAACGATCCCACAGTGTTTGCGCCCAGGGTGGGATCAACAGTTGCAACGACCAAACTCGTCAGTTGGGAGACTCGGAGTGGTTGCACCTGGACGATACGGTTTACGGCGGGGACTTTTTGCAGCATCAACCACCGGTGAAAGAGATGGCCCTGTGGGGACCAAAAGTCATCGACTTGATGGACCGGCTCGGAGTTCCCTTTAACCGGACCGGAGAAGGGTTCATCGACCGCCGCCGCTTCGGTGGTACGCTTTACAAGCGAACGGCTTTTGCGGGGGCGACAACGGGCCAGCAGCTCCTCTATGCGTTGGACGAACAAGTCCGCCGCTGGGAGGTCGAGGGCCGCGTGCGAAAATTCGAGCATTGGGATTTTCTGGGCCCGGTGCTGAACGATTCCGGAGAATGCCGAGGAATCGTCGCTCAAAATTTGTTGTCGATGGAGATCAAGGCGTTGCCTGCGGATGCGGTCGTCATCGCCACGGGCGGACCAGGGCTCGTCTACGGTCGCTCCACGATGTCGGTTATGTGTACCGGCTCGGCGGCCAGCCGCTGCTTCCAAGCCGGCGCAAAATACGCCAATGCGGAATTCATTCAAGTTCACCCGACGGCAATTCCAGGTGCCGACAAACTCCGGTTGATGAGCGAGTCAGCTCGGGGCGAAGGGGGTCGGGTGTGGGTTCCTCGGACTCCTCAAGACCCTCGCGATCCCAAATCGATTCCAGACAGCGAACGATTCTATTTCCTGGAAGAACGTTACCCCAAATACGGCAACCTTGTTCCTCGCGACATCGCGACGCGCGAGATTTTCGATGTCTGCGTCAATGAAGGTTTGAGCGTGGACAAGGAACGCTTGTGCGTTTATCTGGATTTGACTCACATCCCCAAAGCGGAACTTGACCGCAAGCTCGGCGGCATTTTGGATATCTATCAAAAATTCCAAGGGGTCGATCCTCGCAAAGTCCCGATGAAAATTTTCCCCGCCGTTCACTACTCGATGGGCGGACTGTGGGTCGATTACGAACGACATGCCGACGGGGGTTTGGTGGTAGGTCATCCACGCAATCAACAGACGAACATTCCCGGCCTGTTTGCGATTGGCGAATGCGACTACCAATACCACGGAGCCAATCGATTGGGGGCCAACTCGTTGCTGAGTTGCATCTTCAGCGGACTTCTAGTTGCTCCGAGTATCGAAACACTCATCAAGGCCAGCAAGCGGACGGCGGCTGAAGACTCCGCGAGCCTTTGCGAATCGGCACGCAACGAGCATCAGGCCCAGCACGACGGTCTGCTGTCCCGCACTGGTGGAAATGAGAACCCGTATTTGATTCATCGTGAACTCGGCGACGTCATGACCAAGGCCGCGACCGTCGTCCGCCGCAACGACCAACTCGCTTCCGCTTACGAGACGGTTTCGGAACTGCACGAGCGAGCCAAGCGTTGCAGTCTTTCGGACACGGGAACTTGGACCAACCAAAACGTGGCCTTCACACGCGGACTGCTCGACATGTTCCCGCTGGCCAAGTCGATTCTCAAGGGGGCGTTACAACGAGACGAATGTCGCGGCGCTCACTATAAGCCCGATTTTGCGATGCCTTCTTTGAAATCCGATACACCGGAGGGCCGTCGCGTTGAGGCCGAAGCCTGGTGCGATGCTTTCGAAGCAAACACGCAGAAGTGGCTGAAGTCCACCATCGCCGTTCTCGACGGGGACCACCCGCAACTTTCTTACGAAGATGTCGATACCTCGATCATCCCGCCGCGACCCCGACTGTACGGATTGGCTGGGGCGGAAGAAATCGATGCCGTCTGGAAGGAACGTGCTCAACAACGAGCCGCTGGAAAACAACCGCAACCGGTTGGTTAAATCGCTCGACGACTCGGTGTTTTTCAGCCTATCACCAACTTTATTGAAAACAGTTTTCACCATCACAAAGGTTCAACCATGATCAAAGACGCCTACGGAGAAACACTGCGACACTTCACCGTGAAAGTCCAACGGCAGTCTGCTCCACAGACCAAGCCGTATTGGGAGACCTTTCGCGTCGAGTACGAGTCGGACATGAACATCATCAGCGTTTTGCAAAAAATCGCTGCGATGTCGCAAACGGCCGACGGGAAATCGACCACGCCAGTTGCCTGGGACTGTGGCTGTTTGGAAGAGGTCTGCGGCGCGTGCACGATGGTCATCAACGGGCGGGTTCGTCAAAGTTGTTCGGCGCTAGTTGATCGCTTGCTGGAAGAGAACAAAGAAATCACTTTGGAACCAATGACCAAGTTCCCAGTTGTTCGCGACCTCGTGGTTGATCGCTCGCGATTATTCCACAACTTAAAACGAGTCAAAGCTTGGGTGCCGGTCGATACCTACTACGACATGGGCCCCGGCCCCCAACAGCCTCGCCAACAGCAGGAAGAAAACTATCCGCTCAGCGAATGCATGAGCTGCGGCTGCTGCCTGGACGCTTGCCCGCAATTCACGAAAGTGGAATTGACGCGACTCCCCAAGGAAACCGACGCGGAGTTCGAGGCTCGCAAAGCGGCTGCCTACGATACGTCTTTTGTTGGCCCCCACGCCATCAGTCAGGCGATGTTGTTCAACAACCATCCGACGGGTAAAAACATTGCGGGCGAACGCCTGGAAGCCCTTTCGGAACCGGGGGGTCTGCAAGTCTGCGGGAACGCGCAAAACTGCGTCGCGGTTTGCCCCAAAAAGATTCCGTTGACGACTTCGATTGGTCGGGCCGGGCGGGCGGTGACACTGCATAAACTCAAGAAATGGTTTGGCCGATAGCCCGCCATCTTTCCGACGATTATCATATTAAGGGGCGTGCTGCGGGATTGCTCTGCGGCAGCGCCCCTGAATTTTTGCGCTCCCTGAACGGGGGTTGGGGATTTGCGACGGCGCCCCAAAGTAAACTCGAATAACCTCAGGCTCAATATGCAGTTTCACTTTTTGGGGACGACGGGCTATCATCCCAATCGCCGCCGCGATACGGCGTGTTTTATGATCCCTGAGCTCGGGGTGATCCTCGATGCGGGGACGGGGATGTTTCGCGCTCGAGACCTCATTCAAACTCCGGATTTGCATATCTTTTTGTCCCACACCCATTTAGATCATATCGTGGGACTTACGTTTTTGCTGGATGTGCTGCATCAAAAGAATGTCTCGTCGGTCACCGTCTATGTCGATCCAGAAAAACGAGCGGCCATTGAGCAGCATTTGTTTCACAAAGATATTTTTCCTGTCGCGCCGCCATTTAAGTTTGCCGAATTGAGGGGCGGTCCCGACGCGCCTTCGGTATCGCTACCTGGTGGGGGAACATTGCGAGCGTTCCCGCTGAAGCATCCCGGAGGTTGTCTAGGGTTTCGCCTTGACTGGCCGGAAACGAGTTTGGCCTACGTCACAGACACCACGGCAGATCTCGCTGCGCCCTACGTTCAAGAAATTGAAGATGTGCAACTCCTCGTACACGAATGTTATTTTCCGGATGGATTCGAGGACCTCGCCGAATTGACGGGGCACAGTTGTTTGACTCCGGTAGCGAAGGTGGCCGCTGCCTGTCGAGCCCGGCAAACATGTCTGGTGCATCTGTCGCCACTGGAGGAAAGCGACGGGTTCTTGGACTTGGCTTCCGTCGCTGGGATCTACCCCAAGCTCAAAATTCCTGAAGACGGCGAGTTCGTGACGTTCTAAGTTGGCGAACGTCTTGCGTTGACGTTGTTTGGAATTAGCGTTTGGGAATCTCGAGCGCTGCCGAAATTGTGACCGGATTGACCGTCAATTTTTCGTTGCCTAAGGTGACGGTGACTTTGGTATTTTGGATTTCTTCGAGCAAGATCAACCAGCGAGTGCCACGGCCCAATACAAATCGCTCTGGATCGATGGGGATCGAAAAAGCCTGTTCCCCTTCGACAATTCTCACAAAGCTGGCCGTTTGTCCAAGCGTTGCGGCGTGAACGACATCGACGTAAGCCAGAATTGGGGCATTGGGAAGTTTTCCTGAAACACCCACACCTGCCAGGGCATGAATTTGATTGATGATGGTCAACCCCGGCGAATCGATCAACGGCTTGCATTCCGTTCGCCAATGATTGACTTGTTGGGTCAGAGCGATTTCCTCGGCTAACCGCATTTCGCCGGACTCCAATCGCAGGGTGTCTTTTGCGAGTTGAAGTTTTTGCAAGAGTTCGACGACTTGCCCGAGTTGGGTTTGGTCTTTGGGGATCCAATCGAACACCATGCAGTGCCGCCCTGCGAGATTCAAATCACGACTCAATTCATGCCGCGCACTGGTGGGAGGAAGTTGCTCGACATTGGGAATTTTTGGTAGCCCCGCGTCTGCTAACTCTAAAGCGTCGGGGTCTGCATCCGGAATCTCCGAGTCTGCTGCCAACTCTCGAATCCGTTGGCCGATAGGGAGTGGATCAGACTTGCCGACTTGGGCCATGAGTTGGCGGATTTCTGCACCGGAACTGATAATCGCCTGCTTGCCCTGTGTCCCCTTGGTGACGACCCCGTGAATTTCTCCTTCCTCGGAAAACACGGTCCCGCCGGGCAAAAGGTCGATGGCCGCGTCGAGTACCATCCATCCGCGATCGGTAGCTAGCCCCTGATCACCAATCGTCTTCAGGACACTTTCGCTAAGCTCACCGCCGTAGGATTCTTGGGCAAGTTTCCCTTCGCTGAGCCACGCTACCTTCGTCATTTCGGGTGGAGTGGCAATCAATAAATGCACTCCGGCGACGGGTGGTTTTTCTGCAACTTTTAAAGGAGAAATGACATCCACCAGCTTGCGGTTGATTTGCACGATGGCTAAATCGGTTGCCTCGTCGTAGGCCAAGATCGACTTGCAAGTATCCGTTACTCCCATCAAGTTCACGTTATATTCGATCTGATTGGGGGCCAGTCGACAAAGAACTTGCTCGGCATTTTTGATTGCCGAATAGCTGGTGACAATCCAACCTCGCGAATCGATCAAGGTTCCTGTCGCCCGAACGACTTCCCCTTGCCGCGAGATTCGCAACTCAAAGACCGAAGGGTAGATTTTTGTCCACAGAATATTAGCCTCGCGCGATGTGAAGAACAAAAATTTAGCTGCCCCGTAGGTAGCCAGGGTCTCCTGGGGAGCTGCGGGCTCGGTGTCCGTTGCCGCTTCTTCGGTTGGAGTCGCTGGAGCAGAAGACTGGATGACATCGGTATTGGCCGACTTCTCATTCACAACATCTGACGAATTCTCATTATCAAGATTTGCGGCAGCGTTGTTTCTGACCAAAAAAAACACCGCGGCTCCAACCCCAACACTCAACAAGAGTGCAAATATCGTAAACAGGATTCTCATGCGACGAATCCGGCGACGATAGTCCGAATATTGCATCACCCCACGCTTTTTTTCACCGCGAGGGTCCGCAGGAATCACAAACTGACGATCACCTGGATCCTCGTTCGCGGCGTTGGCATCAGGAATCTCAACTTCAAGTTGTTCGAAAGGGTTCCGCGCTTTGGGAGGATTGTTTTCGCCTTGGTTGAGACTAGATTTTTTCGCTGTTGGAACCGGTAACGGCGGCGGAACGATGGGCACGAGTGAATCGGGCTCAGAATTCGAAGTAGATTGTTTTTCTTTGACAGGCTCCGCATTTTCAGGGTTGAATTTCTGTCGGCATTGCCCGCACTCGATCGCGTCTGAGGAGTCACCCAAGCCCGCCTCAGATGCCCCCTCAAAGGTCACCATCGCCTCGCAAATCGGACACTCTGCTCGAAATAAACTCACCAACCCGCCCCTTTTTTGCTTACTCTTTATTTGGAATCATGAAATTCTATTCGCTAGCTTGATTGGGGGAAATATTGCTCGACGACGGCGTGGAATTCGGCGGGGTTGGCCACGTGGGCAACATGGGTCCGAAAGTGCCTTGCTCCAGGGCGGCCTTGAGCGTAACAACAAGCGTACTTGCGCATGAGGACGGTCCCTTTTTCTTCGCCAAAGCGTTCCACAATCATCGCGTAATGCCGCAACATGCAATCGCGCTGCTGTTCAGGAGTTGGGTCCGGAGGAATCGGCTCGCCGCGCAAGGCGGCTGCGGCCTGAGCGAATAACCAGGGCCGCCCCAATGACGCCCGCGCGATCATCACACCATCAATATCGAAATTCTTAAACACCTCGACAACACGCTCTGCCGAATCAAGGTCGCCGTTGCCGATGAGGGGGATTCGTTTGAGATGAGGTTTGATCGCCGAAATCCGCTCCCAGTCGGCTTGGCCGCTGAACATGTCCGCCGCCGTGCGACCATGAACGGTCAGCGCCGCCGCACCGGCGCCTTCGATGACCTGGGCAACGTCGTTGGCCACAATCTGATCGCGGGTGCATCCCAAACGAATCTTGGCCGTCACGGGAGTTGGCGCGCAGGCGGCCACAAGTCGCTCGACGATTCGGCCAATGCGATCTGGTTCCCGCAACAAGTACGAACCACTATGAGCTTTTTCTGTTACCTTTTTCACCGGGCAGCCGAAATTGATATCGACAATCGATACTCGGTATTCTTCTACCAAACGTCGTCCAACGCGGGCCATTGTGTCTGGGTCGTTGTCCCAAATCTGAACGGCTAACGGTCGGGCCTCATCGGCGACTCCCCACAGCCGGTCGGGGTTTTCCGCGCGTTCGTCCATCCAGACAAAACCGCGCGCGTTGACCATCTCGGTTGCTTGGAGTCCGACACCGCCATATTCCCGCACGATCTGACGGAAGGCGTAATTGGTGAACCCAGCCATCGGGGCTTGTAAGATCGGCGGATCGACCACCAAAGGACCGATCTTGATCGGCGGGGCGAGAGGCGTCGTCGGTTGTTTTTCGGGAGCGTAGGTCATTGCTCTATCTTCGAAGATGAGGGGGCGTGCGCCAAGGTCTTTTGTGAGCCTATCAACAGAATGGTCAACTTCTATCCTGCAAGTCAAATTGTTGCGACATGCTGTCGCCCAACTCGTCAAAAGCCGCCAATTTCGCTACATTAGTTGCCGTAAATCCTCGTTTCTTGACCACTTTTTCCCCGTAGGTTTCATGAGCAAAATCAAAGTAGCAAACCCCGTTGTTGAACTCGATGGCGATGAAATGACCCGTATCATTTGGGCCTTCATCAAGGAGAAACTGATTCTCCCCTATCTCGACCTGGACATTAAGTACTTTGATTTGGGTATCGAATATCGCGATCAAACTAACGACCAAGTGACGATTGATTGTGCCGAAGCGATCAAACACTACAACGTGGGGATCAAGTGTGCCACGATCACTCCCGACGAAGCTCGCGTCAAAGAATTCGACCTCAAACAAATGTGGAAGTCCCCCAACGGGACGATCCGCAACATCTTGGACGGGACCGTATTCCGCGAGCCGATCATTATCCAGAACATTCCGCGCCTCGTGCCGCATTGGCGAAAACCGATCTGCATTGGCCGACATGCGTTTGGGGACCAATACCGCGCGACAGATTTTGTGGTTCCCGGACCTGGCAAGCTGACCGTGAGCTTCACCGGTGCCAACGGCGAGACGATTTCTCATGACGTGTATGACTTCAAGGGTGGCGGAGTTGCCCTGGCGATGTACAACACCGACGAGTCGATTCGCGGCTTCGCTCGCTCGTGTTTCAACATGGCCCTGCAAAAAAAATGGCCGCTGTACCTTTCGACCAAAAACACGATCCTGAAGAAATACGACGGTCGCTTCAAGGACTTGTTCCAAGAAATTTATGACAACGAATTCCAGGCTGCCTTTGAGGCCGAAAAACTGACCTACGAGCATCGCTTGATCGACGACATGGTCGCCGCGTGCCTCAAGTGGGAAGGGGGCTTTGTATGGGCCTGCAAGAATTACGATGGCGACGTGCAGTCCGACACCGTTGCTCAAGGGTTTGGTTCGTTGGGCTTGATGACCTCGGTGCTCGTGACCCCAGACGGCAAGACGATGGAAGCCGAAGCGGCTCACGGAACTGTCACGCGTCACTACCGCATGCACCAACAAGGGAAGCCGACTTCGACGAACCCGATCGCTTCGATTTTTGCTTGGACTCGTGGCCTCGCCCATCGCGCTCGCTTGGATAACAACCAAGCCCTGGCCAAATTCTGTGAGGATTTGGAGCAAGTCTGTATTCAGACTGTCGAAAGTGGCAAGATGACCAAGGACCTTGCCGCCTGCATTCACGGCGAGAGCGTCAAGTCTGAGCACTACCTAAACACGGAAGAGTTCCTCGCCGCCATCGACGAGGGCCTTCGCAACAAAATGGGATAGATCGATCCGACAGGCTACGATTAATTTGAAACGTTTGGTGGCCTATTCGGGGTTGTCGATCAGATCCTGAAGGCGGGCAGCTAGTGGTGCGGGATATCGATCAGGCCAATTTGCATCGATGAGTCCGACACCTAGCATGTCCAATAAATGGACTTGATCCTTTCGCCGATACGACGTCAGTTTCATCTGTACGAGTTTTTCTAGTGACAAGACACAGAAGATGTCACCGTGATCAACGTCTTCCACATCGGGTGCTGCGGCCAAGTCGTCGGCCTTCACGCGCTCGTCCGCATAGATCACATGCACGGCAGAACTGGGCAAGGCGTCAGGGCTGTCCAGCAAGATCGGTATTCCAATGGTCTCGGCATAATGAAAACCAGCCTTTTTGGCTGCGTCGATCACTTGCGGCATGTCTAGTCTTCGGAGCAGAATGTCAACATTTTTGGTGAATCGCACGGCCCCCTCGTCGACTCGCCCCACCCATTCAGCCACGGCATTGCCGCCGATCACCGCGTAGGGGATACCAGCTTCGTTTAAGACGGCCGTGATTTTCAGCAAACGGGCGCGAACTTTTTCTATCGCCATCGCCACACGCTCCCACCCTCGCATTCGGGCCTCGCCGTGAATCGCCGTGATGTCTGTTTCGGGGTTCAATGCTAAGTTTCCAGATTCACCGACATTTCAAATCAACCGTCACCGCAAGACCTTGGCAAAGCACAAACGGCTATCGAGCAAAGATCATGTTCTACCACCTTTGCTCGAAAAAACAAACTTTCGTCAAGCTGGCAATGGACCCACGCCCGTTATTCGATGGCGGTGGATGCTTTTTGCTCCTCCACGGTTTCGCGAATATGATCCAGCACGCGCAAGTGGATTCGATGAATGATCCCATCGGCCCACATCCGCCAATAGCCCTGCGGATTCATGCGAATCGAGTACCATGTGCGGCCTTCCAATCGCATACGTCCGGGTTCGAGTGGAACCAGCCTAAACTCACCGCGATGGCTACGGAGATAACCATCCAAATGGGGCGGGTGAATGTGCTCGAAGAAACTAAACTCCTTCAACGAGTCCGGTTGCTCGGTGACATCAAAAGCCAAATGAAATGGCGCGTCCCAGGTCGTGATCGGCTCAACAAAATCTCCGGTGGAAAACTCGCAGTAGCGCATCGCACCGATTCCGTCACCTTCGATTCGGGCGCGAAGTGGATACGCCACCCCCCACGCGAAAATCCCTTGGGGCTTGCGTTCAATATCTGGAAAAGCGATCACGACTGGCCAGACTTCATGCGGATCGGCGGCGATTTCGATTGCTGTGAGGACCTCGTATTGCTGTTCTCGATACGACCAAGCGTCCGCCAATAAGCCGCATAGCAGAATTGGCAAGACGACACTCAAGTGGCCTCCTTGGGCTGTACTCTGAGCGATTAAAAATCCGAGGATGGCTCCGAGGATTGTCGCCACAAACATGATTGGCGATGCGATCACCAAACAGACCAATCCTTCTAAACCAAACAAGCCCAGGGCCAAAATCATAATCAACATATTAAAAATGGCTGCCCCTACCGCCGCTGATAATTTCTTCCTCAAGCGACTCCTAACGCGATAACTGGAAACCGCCCCGATCAAAACCGGTGCGGTGAAAAACAGCGTTGCCCCGTATTCCTGCCACCAGTAAACACTCCACCATAAAGCCACGCCGCCAATCAAAAAACTATACAGCAATGCGATTAAAGCCGTTTGAATGAAACTAACGTCTTGGGTCGTTTCTGCCTGCTCGCTCAATGTCGCGAGCCCACGTCGCGTCGGGGCAAAACAAAATATGACGATCGCCAATAAGTTGAAGATTGGACAGGCAATCCAAAGCACGTACCAGGGATTGAGCCCCGCATCAATGCAACGGCGAACGCTCAGAACCATTGCCACCGCGAGAAACGGCAACGACCAAGTCAAGATAAACAGCATGACTTTATCGGGTGCTCCTGATAGGTCTACTTGGCGGATGGAAAGTAAAGGAGAGATGAACGTCACAGGAGCATATCGGGCCCCGCCGCTGAGCATCACGACACCTAGTTCAACTAGGTACTTGAAGAGTGCCAAGCCTGTTCCTATCAAGAAATAGTTCTTTTGATTGAGGGGGCGGAGGAAAAAATCGTGCATGGTAATTGGTCTAAATATTTGCGGGGCGATGTTTGTTCGATATCATAGCATCGTCAAGCCAAAGCCTGTAAACTATTGGTCAACAGCCGTGTTTCGAGCGACCATGCAAATTAGCCTTTCCAAAATCATGCTCAGCACGGTCGCGATGGCTCTGGTTTTTAGTGGCTGGAGGGCAGGCGGGGTCATTCCTACCCTTTGTCTGGCAGCTTTCGTCATCGCAATCACGTTGCGGTGGGGCTACCTGGCGGTGATCTGTCTGTTTGCTTCATTTACTGCGATTGCCACTTTGCCACCTGAGGGTCGAGGCGTAGGCGTTTTGTGGATCACCTGTGTGTCTTTTTTGGTGTCCATGTTTTTCGCGTTCATTAATGATCGTGAAATACGATCCGCAAAAGAGCGGGCACGAACCGATTCAAAAACCGAATGTGAAACGCTCCTTCAAGATCGCTGCCCCATTTCGGACAACAGTGGTTCCGACGAGCCGTGGAATTCGTAATATTTGTTTCTTGAAAGTAGAACTTTGTCCCGTTCAGTAACAGCACCCTATTGGTTTTGCATTTCGACAGCACTCATCTCACCCTCCGCCATTTCAAGCAACGAAAAAACCCTCGCATCGTACTTGACGCGAGGGTTGAAAAAATGTCATTGATTCGAGATCAATTCGCGGTCTTAGACGCGACGTCGACGGACCAACAAACCGATTGCACCTACGGCAAGAACGCACAACGAACTTGGCTCAGGAATTGCCGAAAATCGCTCGACTCGAACGGTTAACGTTCCGGAATTCCAAATTCCGTCCCAATCATTGTTGTAGTCGACAAATGTCTCAAAAAATTCCAGAGTCAGGATGTTGCTGAGTTGAGTCCAGTCCAATGCCAATCCCACGAGATCGACGACTCCGCCACTGCTGAAAACTTGTGTCCCTGGATTATCTACGCCAACACCAGGAGTTAAGTCCAAGCCCCCTTCGACAAACCTAACTGTCATTTCGCTTAGCCAACTTGGTGAGTCGGCAAACAACTCGACATCCCAACCAATCCCAATGACTTGATAGCTGTCAAATCCGGCACCCAAGTCCATGGAATGAATTTCATTGTCTGGATCGCCTGGGCCGTCCATGCTCAGAATTCCCGTAACATCAAAACCGATGTCGACAATGTCTGCCGAGGCCGCACGGGGTGCTGTCGCGATGGCCATCGCGAGCAAAACCAAGAAAAACTTTTTCATCATCACTATTTCTTCCTTACTCAAAACAAGGGTTTTCCACCGG
The DNA here is from genome assembly GCA_019636375.1 of Pirellulaceae bacterium. Taxonomy (GTDB): domain Bacteria; phylum Planctomycetota; class Planctomycetia; order Pirellulales; family Pirellulaceae; genus BJ22. The sequence goes on from JAHBXS010000003.1 coordinate 872,553, forward strand.
GGCTGATAAAAAACCCCAGAACCAGTTCGCTGGTTTTTTGGAACGCTGCCTGAAGAAACGGAACTTACAGGCGAAAGTGGACTTCTTAAGTATAATTCCTTAATCCTACCTTCACACCCCTCAAAACAAAAAAAGCCGCCCTATCCTAAACATTCCCCCCATTCGCCCCTTTTTAGCACTCTAAATCGTGCGTTTTTTCCCATTTTTGACGTTTTTTAGGTCAAGAAATTTCTACGACCACGAGAAGGAATAGGTCAATTTGAGGGTTTATGGAAAGTCTCGGCTAGGCTCTATCACTCTCGCGGGAGTCTCGGCAGGCCAAATCCGCTATGCGCAAGGGGCGAGTCAAACGCCTGTTTGCCAAATGCCATTTCCTATTCCCGCGACTCCGACAATTACAAAGGGCACAGCGAACTAACGGCGGTTCAACAATTCGGTTGGCCGTTGCGTGACGGTAACGTCGAGTTGAAGAGGATTTCCATCGCGCATGATTTCCATGCTGACCGTTTTCTCAGGAGGGGTGACACCGATTAGATTGTAGACGCGGTTAAAGTCATCTATCTTTTCACCGTTCCAGGAGCGAATAACGTCTCCGGATTTTAGGCCCGCATTGGCTGCAGGAGAATCACGGACGACTTCAAGGACTAACGCCCCGTACAGGTCTGGCAGATTCAGAACGTTCTGGTGTTTGGCCTCGACCGCTGAAGGCAAAAATCCAAAATAACCTCGCTCCACTCGCCCCTTCGCCAGTAATTGTTGGGTGACAAACTGAGCCACGGAGCTAGGAACGGCAAAACTAACGCCTTGGAAGGTCTCGCCAAGGATCGAAGTGTTGATGCCGACGACTCGACCACTTGCGTCAACCAATGGCCCGCCACTGTTGCCTGGGTTGACTGCGGCATCCGTTTGGATGAGTTCCTTGAATTGCCCATCGCGCTGGCCGCGTTGGTCCGTGGTCAATCGATTTTTGCCGCTGACGATTCCAGAGGTCACGGTTTGGGTATAGCCAAATGGACTACCAACGGCCCAAACAATCGAGCCGACGGCAAGGTCTTTACTGTCCCCCCAATCGGCGGCAATTAGTCCCCTAGCGTTGATTTTTAGAAGGGCCAAATCGGTTTCGACGTCTTCGCCAATGATGGCTGCTTTAAATTCTTGGCGATCATGCAAAATCACGACCACATCTTGCGCTTGCTCGATCACATGGCGATTGGTGACGATATAGCCGTCTTCCGAAATAATTAAACCAGAACCTTGGCCAACGCCAAAATTCTTCTGACAAGTAATGCTTACGACACTGGGGCGAATTTTTTGGGCGACCATTTGATAGGCCTGAGAAACCGCCGTGAGCGGAAAATCGTTGAGGGCTTGGCGGGCGACTTCGTATTCGGCCAATGCCTTTCCGCGACTAATGGAATACTGGTAGCGTTCTGCCACTATCGGACCGAGTTGCCAAAGTCCAAACACGAAGGCTGCACAACAGAAAATCCAAAAGACTTGGCTGGCGAACCCTCCCGATGAACCTGGCGAGCGGGGCGGGGCGGCGTGTTGGAGGGGGGTAAGAGGTGGGCTTGGTATACCGTCGGTAGACGATAGGCAACGTTCGGAGAAAACGCCCGCAGATGCCGACTGCGACTCCGAATCTAACCTGGGCTGTGGGTTTGTGATTGCTGGTTCGAACGGTCGCTGGTGATCAGGGCTCGACATTGGAAAACTCGGGGGCTGCTGATTCTGGTTTTGGTTTTAATGGCTCGATGACTTTTCTTCGAAACTCTCGATCAACGTCGAAAAGGGGAACGCTCGCGGCTCTTTTGGGACTGGAAGTCTCTCTTTCGACGTCGGGCAAAAGCCGCGTGCAACTCCTGACTGTATTCTAGTTTTTACGGGCATTATTGGCCAGTTGCATCGAAACTTTCTGTATTTTCGTAGGATGGGGGCCTCCAGACACACAACAAAGCCGGGCTGTATGGTTTGATTCGGGACGATTCTGGGTTTGGAAGGAGAGAGACATCGAAGTCCTCTGGGGTTTCGGCGACGACGACACTGCCGTCTGGAGCGTGCTCCAAAAATGACTTTAGCATCTCCATCAGCTCGGACCCTCGAGATCTATACAGCGAGTAGGGGGGACAACAGAAAACGAGCCACGGCTCAGTCGGCCAAAGGGGCGGATTCTTGAAAAACTGGCGAGCCCAAAAAAAAGTGTCCGCCGTCTCGACGGTTGCCGGGAGATTTTCTGCTAGCGAACGCAAGTTTTGTCGAATGATTTTGGCCGTTGGAAAATGCCTTTCGATAAACAAGGCTCGCGTGGCTCCGCGACTGAGGGCCTCAATTCCCACTGCTCCCGTTCCTGCAAACAGATCAAACGCACAACGCCCAGGAACAAATCCACCCACGAGATTAAAGAGCGATTCGCGAATACTGTCTTTCATGGGACGGGTTCGCGGGTCACCTGAATATTCGATGGTTCGACCGCGAAACTCCCCACCCACGATCCGCAATTTTGGAAGGTTGGGGGAACTGCTGCGATGGGCGTGAAGTGAGTTTCTGTCGGTTGGGTGGTTTGTCATGGATAAACGTTCGTCCTTTTTCAGGTATCTCGCACGTGAGGCAGCGTTTTTCGAGAATCTGAGTTGTCGGGATGTCCCCAAAATGGGGACAATTCGGTATCATACTCTGATCGGGAAAGAGGTTCAAATCGATTTCCTACCGTCGACTTGCGGATGTCGATGTTTTCCCAATTTCAAATTTGCGTCTGAGTCATTTTTTATCGAGTCGAATTTCAATGCTTGGTTCGCGGGTTGCTTTGTGGATCGGTGTCTTCGTCGGGTGCCTCGTTTCGATGGGGAACTTGTCGATCGTTTGGAGTTTTCAAGTCGCGCAGCAGCAGCGCAGCATCGATGATATCAACAAAGAACTCGACAAGCGGTTCGAAGAATGGCGCGAGTTCCTCAAAGAGGCATCTCAGGCCCGTGTCGATTATTTCGCCGAAGAACGCGGGCAGAGTATCAAGAACCGGGAGCGTTACGAGGCGGCCTATCGAAAAGCTCGTGAGCATAAGGACTTGCTTTCTGAGCTACATGTTGAAAAGCTGAATGCCAGCCCAAACCCCGACGAAGCCCTTCGCAGAATTGCACTATCGATTGCCCAAGACTATTTTCGCGAAGAGCGGATGCATCGATGCTTTGAGTTAACAGACAAACTGCTTCGATTCGAGCCTGACAATCCGACCTTACGCATTTTGAATGGCTCCTCCGCGATCTCGAGTAATCGCTTTGATGAGGCCCAAGATTTTTTGTTCAATTGGGGCCAACTGGAAAAAGATCTTTCGAATGAAACCCGTGCCCTGTTTGAAAATCTGGCTGTTCTCCGCGAGTCCTTTGCCAAAGAATCGCTAATTCGTGAGGCCGAGGCAAAGGCCGATGACTTACCACGGGTTTTGATGTCGACAACTCGCGGCGACATCGTGGTAGAGCTTTTTGAAAACGAAGCCCCCCAAACAGTTGCTAACTTTATCAAGCTGGTTGAGACGGGCTACTATGATCGCGACCTAAACTTCCATCGCGTCGTTCCTGGATTTGTTGCCCAAGGTGGAGAAGATTTAAGTGGCGCGCCGTTCTACACGATCTACGATGAGTTTGGAGGGGCTAATGATCGCCCTCATTTTGCCTATGTTTTGGCGATGGCAAAAACGGAAAGCGCCCATTCAGCCGCTGCCGAATTCTATATTACGCTTCGGCCATTGCCCGGCTTGAATCAAAAGTATGCGGTCTTTGGTCGGGTTCTTGAGGGATTTGACGTGGTCGAAAGCCTGACCCACACCCACGATAGAGACGACCAACTGTTGACTGGAGTCGTTCCGGACAAAATTCTCGCCGCTAAAGTGCTCCGAAAACGTGATCGCGAGTATTTCCCGAATATTTTTATGACTTTTCCTCGACCCTCGCCCCGGACCCAGGGTGAACAACCCCCTGACAAGTAGGTAAATAACCCATGCTTGAAAATCATTTTTTTTGGCGAGCGAACGTCTTGGCGATTCTGTCTCTATTGGCAATCTCAAGCGTTCCAATGCTCTGGGGCCAAGACCTCACCGAAGACCCTCCGATTGCCGACATCCCCATCGTAGAGACCCAAATCCCAACTTCCGATAATGAGGATTTGGTAGCCAAGTATCTCGAACGAAAACGAAATATTGCGGATAACAAAAATCGAATCACGCAATTGCTGTTGAAATCGCAACCTGCCGAAGCAATGAGTCAACAACAGGTGCTACAGGAAATCGAACGTTTGCGAAACGAAATCATTGCCTGGGACAAAGAACAGGGCGATTTGGCTTTGCGGGCTTTTTGTCAAAATCCTGACGGCAACCCCGAAGTGAATCGTGAAGGCATGAGACGATTGACCAGCCTCATGGGGAGTGACACCCAAGGTGGCCAATTCAATCCGCGTCAAGCCCTTGAACTAGTTGACGTCGCTTACGCCGCCGGTTCGAGGGACTCAAAACTCATCACAATCGGTTGCATCGCGGCGTATGCCTCTTGTGATTTTGATGCCTGCGAGCGATACCTCAAAGCATTAGAGGAGACCGGAGCGCCGCTGAATGAGTCTTTTGTCAACAACTTGGCCAAGGCCAAAGAATCGTGCGAGAGCGAAAATCAACGTCGCGAACAAGATGTAAACCTTCCCATTGTCCAAATTGAAACGACGCGCGGTATCATCGAGGTCGAACTGTATGAAGACCAAGCTCCCCACGCCGTTAATCAATTCATCACGCTCGTGGAAAGCGGTTTTTATCAGAATCAGCCTTTGTTCTTCGTCAAATCAGGCCAGGTCGCCCTGACCGGATGCCCTCAAGGTGACGGACATGGCAACGCTGGCTACTACATTCCGGACGAAAGGAAGGTCGAAAACGCCCGCAAACACGTCATCGGCTCTCTTAGCCTCGTTCACAACGAAGCTACCGGACTCGCGTCTTCTCAATTTGCCTTCTCGTACCAATGCTCACCGGATCGTGACGGTGAATTTACGGTTTTTGGACGGGTAATTAGTGGACTTGATGTTTTATTCTCGATCCCGCATTTCAATTCACTGGTCCGAGCAACTCGCCAACCGGAAAGAATCATTTCAACTCGTGTTACGCGAAAACGTGCCCAACCGTATCAAGTCCTCGAAAAAATTGAAATTAAACAATAACTATTTGGAGTCTTTTTTAACATGCATTGTCTCGTCGCCCGGTCTAGCCTTACCGCCGCTTTGTTTTCTATCGTTGTCCTCGGTACGACAACTCGCCTATGGTCTCAAGAAGACCTCGGCGCGTCGGCCCCGCAAGCCACCAAGCCCTTCGAAGAATGCTTGGCAGAATGGCAAGCGATTGACGCTGAACTGCAAAGCAAAGCCGCTAATTTCGCCAGCACCGATGACATCACGCTTCAAGATGCCTACCGCCGAGAGTACGCCGACCTGATCATGAAGGCCAACAAGGTGGTCAACGAATTGCGAGAAGCGGCTTTGGTGAAACTCGAAACCGACGGACTAAAAAACGACGTCGTCAAAACCCTCATGGGCGTCCTGGTGGACGATGCCCGGAATGGACGCGATGCCCAAGTCTTACGGGCAGCAGACCGCTTGATCCCTTTGAAAATCAACCGTCGAAATTGGGAACTCGCTGCAACGAGCCCCTCACTCAACCTCCCCATTAGAGGCAAAGAAATTTTTGAAGAAATTCTGATTCGGCAATCTGAAGCCCAACAGGACAATCTGCCCCGAGCAAAAATCAACACCAGCCAAGGCGAGATCGTGGTCGAGCTGTACGAAAACGAGGCCCCCAATACCGTCGCGAATTTTATCAGCCTTGCCAAAAGCGGCTATTACTCCGAAGTCGATTTTCATCGCGTCATCGACGGCTTCATGGCCCAAACTGGGATTAACCAAAAAGACGGACCCAGTGGACCAGGCTACACGATCGAGGACGAATGCCGCACACCCGGATACCGCCTCCATTTCAGCGGTGTTCTCAGCATGGCCAAAACCAATGATCCTGATTCCGGAAATTCACAGTTTTTTATTACCTTCAATCGCAGCCAAAACGTCCAAAACTTGGATGGAAAACATACGGTTTTTGGGCGGGTACTTTCAGGACATGAGGTGCTCGAAAAATTGACCCGAACCCATCTTGCTTTCCAAGATCAATTGATCCCTGATGCCGTTCCAGACAAAATCAACTCCGTTGAGATCGTTAGGGATCGCGGCCACGAGTATTCAGTCAAAAAGATTCCCGACCCAAGAGCCAAAACCAGCGACAATGACGCAGCTCCGAAACCAGGCGACATCAAAGACGACCCAGCTCTAGGTTCTGAGGGCAATCTCTAGCTCAAGACCCCACTCGCTTGCTCAACCACGCCCAACGTCCGCTGACATCATTGGTGGACGTTGGGACAGCGAGCATCGAGCGACTCCATTCTGCTTTGGATCTTTGGGTTCATTAAGTTTGACCATTTTCCGAACGGGCCAAATGTCAGCGCAATCACCGAAACGGACCCGTTCTCGTCCGCCTGCCAAAAAGATATCGACGGCCAAACCGCGATCAACTGCCAAAAGACGTATCTCGCGAATCCGCCGCGCGAAACGCGCTGCCTTGATCGCCGAACATTTGGAACAACTCTATCCGGAGACCCCGATCCCTCTGGACCATCGTGACCCGTTCACGCTCTTAATTGCCGTGCTCCTCAGCGCCCAATGCACCGACGTCCGCGTCAACCAAGTCACCCCGCACTTGTTCGCCATCGCTGATACGCCGCAAGCGATGGCTCGCGTCCCGGTGGCTAAGATTCAAAAAATAATTCGCCCCTGTGGGCTCAGTCCGCAAAAATCAAAAGCCATTTCTGGACTATCAAAAATTTTGGTCAAAGAACACGGAGGAAAAGTTCCCCAGTCCTTTGCCGAACTAGAGCGTCTTCCCGGAGTTGGGCACAAAACAGCGAGCGTCGTGATGGCCCAAGCCTTTGGCGTCCCCGCTTTCCCTGTTGACACCCACATCCATCGCTTGGCGACCCGCTGGAAGTTGACCTCCGGCAAAAACGTGACCCAAACCGAGGCGGACCTCAAGGACCTATTCCCTGAGTCGTCCTGGAATCGTTTGCACTTGCAGATCATTTTTTACGGCCGTCAACACTGCACCGCCCGCGGCTGCGACGGCACAACTTGCCAACTCTGCCAATTGATTCGGTCGATTTAGCGCATCTCCCAGCGCAAGACAAACGACAGTCATCGACGCAAGAAATCGTCTCTCGAAAGTTGACCTTAGTCGGCCTTGGTCGGCGGCAGATCAATCTCACCGATCATCAGCAACGGACTATCGGTCAGCGGCTCCAGAAACTCGGTTTTTACTCATCGAACCGCCCCCCCTCGTTCAGTTGAGCCGCAACTCGAGCATGAAAGTCGCTGAATTCCATTTGGCCCAAAGGTTGAATCGGTTCCTCGGAACCAGACGCTCTGTTGATGACAATCCTGCCTGGTTCGGTCTCTTTGAAACGAAAACCTAAATCCGTTTGCCGCAAATTCCGGGGTTGGCCTAGGTCAATCACCAAATGGTGCGAAAAACCCACCGAGTTTTCCCAACATCCGTCACCCAACTGACCAACTGAGGACCAAAAGACGCGACGTTTCCGTTGATATTTCGGAACTTACCCCGAAAAAAGCTGTTCAGACGCCGGGGGTGTCGTAGAGCGTTTTCAAGCCTACCATCGAGCCATGTTTCAGTGTCTACGGGGGATCATTCGAAGAGGCGGCAATGAGCAACTTGCCGTTTTTGACCGCTTGATCAACACACTTGACAAGACAATAGTTTACTGGTAAACTATTTCCAGTGTTCGAAAATTCACAGCGTGTAGCTTGCAAGATGCCTGGAAAACTGAAATCTGAATTGAAGAAAAAAGGAGCTTTTGATTCCTTAGAGCAGGAGGCGACGCTGAATTTGTGGCGGACGTCTGACCAGTTGGTAAACCGTGTGGGGCAACTCTTGCGGCAATTCGGGTTGACGCCGTCGCAATACAACGTGCTCCGTATTTTGCGTGGTGCGGGTGAGGCTTTGCCGTCACTGGAAATCGCCTCCAGGTTGATTCAAGTTGTTCCGGCCATCACTGGACTGATCGACCGGCTAGAACAGCAATCGCTGGTGGAGCGTGAGCGTTCCAGTGAAGACCGCCGAGTTGTGAAGGTCGCTTTGACGAAAAAAGGACGAGATTTGGTCGACAAAATTGATGAACCCTTGCAGGATTTACACCGTGACCTGATGGGCCACTTGACTCGACTGGAACTGAAAACGGTGATCGAGCTGATGGAAAAAATCCGCAGCTAGGCCTGAGTGTAGTGTTGCCGATTTTTTTCGGGAAATGCTTGACATATAAACTATTTACGTGTTTGCTAACCTGTGTGGCAGTGGTTCGTGTCAACAAGTAGTTTCCAAAGAACCGAATTGATTACAGGAGAATGATCATGAAAAAACTGAGACCCTCTGCCGAACGTGGTTTTGGCGATCACGGCTGGCTAAAATCGTTTCACACCTTCTCGTTCGCGGACTATCGAGACCCCAAGCATGTGCATTTTCGCGCGCTGCGGGTTATGAATGAAGACTGGGTTGCACCCGGTGAAGGGTTTGGCGAGCATCCCCACAACGACATGGAGATCGTGACTTATGTCCTGGAGGGACAACTCGAACATCGTGATTCGATGGGCAACGGAGAGATTCTCCGCCCCGGCGAATTTCAGCGGATGTCGGCTGGCACTGGGATTACCCACAGCGAGTTTAACCCCTCGAAAACAGAACCCGTGCATTTATACCAAATTTGGCTGTTTCCCGCAAAAAAAGGGATCGAACCAAGTTATGAGCAACGACCATTCTCACAAGCCGGCAGGCAGGGTAAATGGCAATTAGTCGCCACTCCCCGAGACGCCGCCGAACAAGATCTGGGTGCAGTTCCTGTCGATGACCAGCCACTGAGTATCCACCAAGACGCTCGCATCTTTCTGGCGGATATTGCCGCCGGAAAATCTTTGGATCACACGATTGCCGCTGGCCGACACGTTTGGCTTCAAGTCTTGCGGGGGGATGCTCAAGTAGAAGGTTATTCGATGACGGCTGGAGACGGTCTGGCCATCAGTGACGAAACCCGTTTTCAAGTATCGAGTCGTGCAGGGACCGAATTGATGCTGTTCGATCTTGCTTAATAGCCGGTAACACAGCACCCTCAACACTTGCCTCAAATTAAATACTGAACCGCAATTTCCAAATTTTTGATTAAGGACTTTTAAAATGCAAACTTTACTTAATAATCTGTTGTCTCTGTTTGGCCGTCTGTTCATTGGCACTATTTTTCTAATGAGTGCCGTCGGCAACAAGATTCCACAATTTTCGGCGACTGTCGGCTACATGGAATCGAAAGGAGTCCCGCTGCCGAGCTTGATGTTGGTAGGCGCTATCGTCTTTCTGATCGCCGGCAGCTTATCTGTCATTAGCGGCTACAAAACCCGCATCGGCGCGACATTACTCTTGGTGTTCTTGATTCTCGCCACTTACTTCTTCCACAACTTTTGGGCTTACGAAGGACAAGACCAGCAGCGCGAGATGATCCAATTCATGAAAAACCTCTCAATGGCAGGAGCCATGTTATTCTTGATCGCCAACGGCGGAGGCCGCTGGAGTTTAGATGGATGCGAAACGAGGATTGCGAATGGAAACCGTCTTGAATAAAGATTAAGTTGAATCGATCTTGGCCAGAACGTCTGGTCGATTGGTGTGATGTTTTTTTGAGTTTCCCAAATGAAAGGAAAAGTAGATGAGTAAAGGTTTTACCTATCGACGACTGGACAAGACCGATGCAGCCGTGTTGTTGGTCGATCATCAGTCGGGTTTGTGCAATATCGTCGGAGATTTTTCTCCCGACGATTTCAAAAACAACGTCTTGGCGTTGGCCGATTCGGCAAAGTATTTTAACCTGCCGACGATTTTGACGACCAGCTTTGAACAAGGCCCCAATGGACCGTTGGTGCCGGAGTTGAAGGAACTGTTCCCAGATGCTCCCTACATCGCTCGACCCGGCCAGATCAATGCCTGGGATAATGAGGATTTCGTCAAAGCTGTAAAAGCCACGGGCAAGAAACAGTTGATCATCGCGGGTGTGGTGACTGAGGTCTGCGTTGCCTTCCCGGCTCTGTCGGCCTTGGAGGAAGGCTACGAAGTCTTCGTCGTCACCGATGCTTCGGGGACATTCAATCACACCACCCGCGAATCCGCTTGGTTGCGGATGCAATCTGCCGGTGCTCAACTGATGACCTGGTTCGGTGTCGCTTGTGAACTACATCGCGACTGGCGGAACGACATCGAAGGGCTAGGAACGCTGTTTTCCAATCATCTGCCTGCCTATCGAAACCTGATCACCAGCTACAACGCAACGCAGAGATAAGGGCATACTTGGTCACGGTGAATTAAGCGAGCGGGCATCCCTTTGGTTTTGCAGGGATGCCCGTTTCTCGCTATGGCGGAACTCCGAAGAAAGGAACTAAAAATGAATGTCGAGTTGATTTTGCATCGTGGAAAAATAACGACTCAAGACCCCGGCCATTCAGAGGTACACGCCATTGCGATCTCCCAGGGGCGGGTTCGCGCTATTGGCACCAATGACGAAATCCTGGCACTTGCTACAGCGTCAACCCAAAAGGTCGATCTTGCAAACCGGCGAGTGATACCCGGTTTGAATGATTCGCATTTGCACGTGATTCGTGCGGGCTTATTCTCCAACCTAGAACTTCGCTGGGATGGAGTCCCTACGATTTCCCTTGCCTTAAAACAGCTTAAAGAACAGGCGCAGCGCACGCCGCCCCCTCAATGGGTGCGAGTGATTGGCGGTTGGAATGAATTTCAATTTCGTGAAGGCCGCATGCCTACGTTTGAAGAACTGAACGAAGCGGCACCAGATACTCCCGTTTTTATCTTGCATCTGTACGATTCGGCGATGTTAAATAAAGCTGCCGTGCGGGCATTGGGGTTCAATGAAAACACGCCCAATCCGCCCGGGGGCTTGGTGGTGAAGGATCAGCGTGGAAAACCAACCGGACTATTGATCGCTGAGCCGAACGCGTTGATCCTGTACTCCACCATTGCAAATGCACCCAAGCTTTCATTTGAAGATCAACTGAATTCTAGTCGGCATTTCATGCGGGAGCTGAATCGATTCGGTGTCACGAGCGTTTCCGATGCAGGGGGCGGCGGACAGAATTATCCCGATGATTATCAAGTCGTGCGTCAGCTAGAAAAAGACGGAAACCTAACGCTGCGGATCGCTTACAGTTTGTTTGCTCAAAAATCGGGCGCAGAGTTCCAAGACTACCGTCGCTGGCTAGGGATGACCCATCCTGGTGACGGATCGGACCTGCTGCGCGTCAACGGAGCAGGCGAAAATCTCGTCTGGAGTGCCGCCGATTTTGAAAACTTTCTCCAACCCCGTCCCGATCTCAAACCGATCATGGAAGCGGAATTGGAAGCAATTGTGAAAATGCTGGCCGAAGCCAAGTGGCCCTGGCGAATTCACGCCACCTACGACGAAACCATCGGCCGGTTTTTGAATATCTTTGAAAGAGTTCACCGCGATTTCCCGATCGATAACTTGCGTTGGTTTATCGATCATGCCGAAACGGTTTCAGAAGCGAACTTGGAACGCATTCAAGCCCTGGGCGGTGGGATCGCAGTGCAGCACCGGATGGCTTATCAAGGCGAATACTTTATCCGTCGCTACGGAATCCACGAAGCACGGCAGCGCCCGCCCATTCGGCAAATGCTGAAAATGGGCATCCCAGTTGGAGCAGGTACCGACGGGACTCGCGTCGCCAGCTACCATCCGTGGACTTGCTTGTGGTGGTTGGTTACCGGTCAGACCGTTGGCGGGACCCGTTTGCATGATTCCAATGATTGTTTGAGTCGCGAAGAGGCTTTGCGACTGTACACCAGCGGCAGCGCCTGGTTTAGCAGTGAAGACGATCGCAAGGGAACGCTCTCGGTCGGCAACTGGGCGGACCTTGCCGTGTTAAGTGATGACTTTTTCTCGGTCGAGCCTGACGCCATCCGTGGGATTGAAAGCGTGCTGACCGTGTTGGGCGGGCAAATCGTGTATGGTTCCGGTAGCTATTCGAGCCTATCGCCGGAACTTCCGCCAGTAAGCCCTGGCTGGTCGCCGGTGGCACACTATGGAGGCTATGACAACTCCGCGCCACTCCCTCCGCAACATGAACACACACCGATTATGGCGGCCGATGGACGGGTTTGGACGACCAGTTGCGGCTGCGGAGTCTAGGGTCAAAGGAATCACTAAGCTGGACACAACCTTGGCACAACCTGGTCCCTTAAAAAATCCTGTTTTTCGAACGATTTGGATCGCCAGTATCGTTTCGAATATTGGCACTTGGGTTCATGAAGTTGGAACTGCGTGGTTGATGACCAGCCTCACCCCGTCAATGTTGATGGTGGCACTCGTCCAATCGGCCTTGACCGCGCCGATGTTCTTACTTGCCCTTCCAGCGGGGGCACTCGCCGACATCATGGACCGCAGGCGATTGCTGCTACTTGCCCAGAGTTGGATGTTATTTTCGGCAGCGGTCATGGCTTGGATGGCGTGGCAAGAAATGATGACGCCGCCCTTGTTGCTGTTGGGAACTTTCGCACTCGGGGTCGGTTTTGCGCTCAATGCACCCGCCTTTCAAGCGATTATTCCAGATATTGTCGGCCCACAACAAATCCGCTCGGCTGCGACACTCTCCGGTGCCGGCATTAACGTCGCGCGAGCCATTGGACCTGCGTTGGGAGGGATGATTGTCGCCGCCGCTGGTCCAGCGGCTGCGTTTGCCTTCAACAGCTTGACCTTCATCGTTGTGCTGTGGGTGTTGGCGAGATGGAGGCCCAGCCCGCGAGAAAATCGATTGCCGCCTGAGAGCCTCGTTCCAGCGATGCTGACCGGGATTCGCTTCGTGTGGCATTCATCCAGCTATGTGAACGTATTGGTGCGGGGTTTTGGATTCGTTTTGTTTGCCAGCGCCTTTTGGGCGTTGCTACCCAATGTTGCGAGAGTTCAATTGGGTGCCAGCGCAACAGAGTATGGTCTGATGATGGGCGCGGTGGGAGTTGGGGCAGTTGCTGTCGCAGTCATGCTCGCCTATTTTCACGGTCGAATCAGCGCTCACCGATTGGTTGGCGTCGCCAGTGTCATCTTCGGAATCGCGTTTGTGCTGCTGACCTATATTTCCAGCATCTGGTTAGCCTATCCTCTGCTCTTCGTGGTAGGCGTCGCTTGGGTCTCGGCGTTATCGAGTCTCAATGGTGCCGCTCAGACCAACGCCCCGCACTGGGTCAAAGCCCGTGCCTTGTCGGTTTACTTGTTGTTCTTTTTCGGCGGCATGTCAGCCGGTGCGGCTTGTTGGGGAATCATCGCCAATCAGTTCGGGCTGGGGACAACTCTGATTCTAGCTGGTTCCGGGTTAATTCTGTCCACCATTTTGTTGAACCGATTTACGCTAACCAATGTCGCTGCGGAAAATCTTACCCCCGCAGGCCATTGGCCATCTCCTGTCATCGAAACAAAGCCCGAAAAGAATGTCGGGCCGGTGATGGTCACCGTTAGCTATCAAATTCCCACAGAGAATCAGCCGCAGTTCCTCGAACTGATGCGAGAACTAAGGCGCTCGAGACTACGAACCGGAGCCTATCAATGGCATCTCACACAAGACCTTGCCAACCCGACACAGTGGCTCGAGGTCTTTTTTGTTTCGTCCTGGGACGAACACCTCCGGCAACACGACCGAGTCAACTTGGAAGACGCCAGACTCCAGGCTCAAATCCTCGAAATATCGATTGATCCACAGACCAAAGTTTCCCATTTTCGAGCGAGAAGTCGTTAGCCTATGATTTTGCCTTCGAGCAAACCATCAAACGCCACTTGAAAGTTTGAGGCCGACGATCCCGGAGATCACAAGTACCAGACTCAAAATTTTTAGGGTGGTGATCGACTCTTGGAACAGCATCATACCGGCGACGGCGGCACCTATGGCACCGATCCCTACCCAAATGGCATAGGCCGTACCCAAGGGCAGCGAACGCATGGCGATGCTGAGTAGATAAAAACTCACAATCATCGCGATGAGCGTGAGTACCGATGGCAAAGGCTTCGAGAAACCCTCTGTAAACTTTAGCCCGATGGCCCACACGACTTCAAACAGGCCCGCAAAAAACAGGATCAACCAAACCATTACGGCTCCTTCAAATGCAGGGGCCGTCCCCTCGGTAAATCGACACGCCAAGGTCGTCCTTGGGCGTCTGCGACATCAAGAAACGCAGCGTTTAAAACATGATTGCAATCATATCCCAGGCTCCCGAGACTGGCAATCGACAAAACCAATCCCGACTTTCTAATTTTGAGTTTCGCCGATTATTCTCAATGGCATGTTGAATCCGTTATGGACTGACACCGCGAATGATGTGCGGAGCGACAAAGCAAAGGCAAGAAGATGAAGGCAAGAAGATCATGAGTCGATTTTCTTACCTCCATTTTCTTACCAGACCGTTTTCCGCTTCTTGGAGTGAGTGGTATTTTCCCTTGAAATCAGTGTAAAATCGAAGCATATTGCGTTTTCTCGTTAGACCTGACGGTTTTCAATTACCCTAAATTTTTCGCCATCAAAACGATTATGACGAAACGATCCATTGAAAAATTGTATGTGGTTCTAATTTGTGCAGCGTTCATTGCATGTTCTGTTGTGGCCAGCGCCGCACAAGCCGTAATTGATTCAGTTAGTGCATCAAGTCCACCCGAGAAGAACAAGCCGGTCCAGGTGTTCATCCTCATGGGACAGTCCAACATGCTGGGCTTCGGCAAAGTTGCAGGCGACAAAGATGGCACGCTCGAGTTCGCGGTTAAAAACAAAGCCAAGTATCCTTACCTGATTGACGAAACCGGAAGCTGGACCCAGCGGGAAGACGTCCGCAACGTTCGTGTGATGGTCGCGCGGGGTGGAGGCATGGCCGTCCATCAAAACGAGTGGTTGACAATCACCGGCAAAAATATCGGGCCGGAAATCGGCATCGGCCATCAACTGGGTGACGTCATCGACGGACCGGTCATGCTTCTCAAAAGTTGCATCGGTAACCGCAGCCTCGGCTGGGACCTGTTGCCACCCGGCAGCGAAAGTTATGAATTCGAAGAGACGGATAAGAAATCCGGCGAGTCAAAACGCTTCATCTACGCCGGCTACAAACAGTCCCCGTTGAAATGGGAAAAGGGGACCGAGCCAGAACCGATCGAATGGTACGCCGGTAAACAGTACGATGACGATGTGGCCAACGCCAAACAGGTCTTGGCGGAACTCGACAAGTACTACCCCGGAGCAACGGAATACGAGATCGCCGGTTTTTTCTGGTGGCAAGGGGACAAAGACCGCTACGATGCCGGACACGCCAGCCGCTACGAGCAAAATCTCGTGCGACTGATCGAGCAATTGCGAGCCGACTTCGACGCTCCCGCCGCCAAGTTCGTCTGCGCGACGTTGGGGCAAACGAAAAAAGGGGACACTGGCAACGACGGATTGATCCTGAATGCGCAACTGGCAGTGGACGGAAATGCCGGTCGATACCCGCAGTTCAGCGGAAACGTTGCCACCGTGTACACCAACCCACTGTCGCTCGGCGGTGCATCCAACGGCCATTACAACGGCAACGCCGAGACCTACATGAACGTCGGGGAAGCGATGGGACAAGCGATGGTCGAACTGTTGGCCTACAAGGAGACTTCGCTTAATCAACCAGACCGGAAGCAGCAACTCGAAACCCGCTTCACCGACATGTTGGCGGCTCTACATTCCGAAATTACTCAACATGTCCCAAATATCTCTGTCGCAAAACGAGAGGCTTTGCGAACGGCTCGTCAAACAACCGAACAAGCTCGAAAAGACGCAAATTTTACCCAGCAAGCTCACAACAAAGTTCAAGAGGCCAAGGGGTTGGTCGATCACGCCAAAGGGAAATGGATCGGCGGTGCCGAAAAAGAAATCGCGCGAGCCCAAGCGGCTTTAAACCAAGCCACCAACGAGCAGGAACGCGAGACCGCTCGGTTAGAGGTCGAGAAATGGGAGGCCAACAAACAAGAAGGAATCAAGGCCCTCGAGGAACGACAAGCGGCGTGGGAACGGGCCAAGCTCGACGAGCCACGTTTGCTCGACGAGAATCGAGCTGCCCAAGCAACGCTCGCCGATGCAGAAGCCAACGAACTGGCGACCGTTCAATCCTTGCTTCAGAACTTAAAGCCGTTTTTATCAAGCGACGCGCTCGATGCAAAACTAGCGAAGTTTGTGGTACTGCATGAAGCGACACCTGCCAGACTCGCTGAGTTCGCAGCGGAAAGCGAAACCCATTTGACTCAAATCGAGCGGATGTTGGCCGACGACAGTTTGCTCTTACAAATGGTCGTCGCCGACGGAGCCCAAAACGGCAACTACGGCCGAGCCATGCAAATTTATCACGACATCCAACGAGCCAGCGACAGGGCCAGCGACGGAAATCTACAACGCTTGGCCTTGGCCATCGCTTTGGAACATGCCACTCCCATCGCGCAGCGTAATGCCGCGAGCCGAACCGACGCCCCGGAATTTGTCGATCCCGTCAAACGTTATCTTCACTATGAGCATGCGTTCCTTGATGGTGAACTCGATCCGGCGTTCAAAGATTTTAGTGTGTGGGATTATCGGATGGTCGTTTACGGCGACGAGCCGGATGAAATGTTGGCCTGGGGACGCGAGATGCTGCGAAACTATCGGCCTGACCAGATCACGATGCCTGACCAGCGGTGGCGATATGTTTCGTCCGTGCGAACCGACATCCGCTACGGCTCAGAGGATAACAAATACGACCGAGACGATTTGCAGTTCTACCAGAACATTCTGATGAACGGCGGTATCTGCGGCAGGCGCGCATTCTTTGGACGCTTCCTATTGCGAGCGTTCGGCATTCCCACCGCCGCCCGTCCGCAGCCGGGTCATGCCGCGCTGGTCCGCTGGACTCCCGACGGCTGGGTCCCTTGTCTCGGTGCAGGCTGGGGGAGCGGCTCGACTAAAACTCCGTATGGCAAAGACCTTAATTTTCTGGCGACGACTCAGGCGAGAGCCTTGGGCGAATCGTTCATGCAAGTCAAACGCGCCCACTGGATCGGCGATGTGATGGGGGAGCCGCGAACTTATGGCTTGATCGACAGCAATCCGGACTTTTGGAACAGCGTCGCCCTGTATTCACAACGTGAAATGATTGCAGCAGCCGAGGCCCTGGCACTGGCCGCCATCGGAGAGGACATCGCCGAGGCGAATGAGTCCAAAGAAAAAGAAGCGATCGCCGCCGTGGCGCTTTCTGACAAAGACCGAGAGATCATCGTCGATTCCGACGGCACAATCACGATCCCCGCCGCCGCCTGCAGCCGCCCGACCAAGAGCACCGGCAAGATCATTTTCATGCCCAGCAACCTTGGCGGCCTGCAGTTGCACTACAGCCGCAACGGGCAGCACGAACCCTTCGAATACACCTTCAACGCGCCAGCCGCTGGCAAATACATTCTAACCGCGCGGGTCGTAACCCCCAGTTGGCGACAAAGCCTTTTCGTCACCGTCAATGGCTCAGACCAACGGACGGAAATCTCGTTACCATTCACAGTCGGAATGTGGGAAACCACGCCCCCCATCGAAATCGAGCTAAGAGCAGGCCCAAACCATCTCCGCTTCACCCGCGAGGGAGAAGTCAAGGGCCTGACGATCAGGGACTTCACGCTCAAATCTCGATAAACAAAACGATCTTGGAGTGGAGTGTTTGTGACTTGGGGGCGACAAGGCTTACGAGAAAATAATTGCAATCGACGCTTGATCAAATTGATAGCCGCCGAAATTCCTCTATTTTTAAAGTCTCGCTCCAAACATTATTGAATTACCGAGCGCCAGGTGAAATTGCATCAGGTATTATTGCCGGAACGGCCCTGTGGGTGCTTAGCAAAGAATAGCAGTGTTTCCCATTATCGTCATTGCTTCAAGAAGTTGACTTGCGGCTAATCGTCAGACCCTTTTCGCCGACTGTGGGGAATTGTGATGCGGGGTGGTTTGGGTAAAATGTTTGGTTTTGGCGGTCGGAATGTGCACCGTGCTTTGTGATTGAATCATCTTTGCTGAGACCCTGATTGATGTCGCTACCTGTTTTGGATTTTATTCTTACCAACTACAAAAATTTTAACGCCCGTGTCACTCGCGATGCGTTGCTCGCTTACTGGAGTCATCTGCAAGACGGCGGAAAGATGTTTTGGACGCTCGCCGGGGCAATGTCGTCGGCTCAATTGGGGATTACCCTCGCTCCGGCGATCCGCGAAGGGTTGATTCACGGGATTTCATCGACCGGTGCCAACCTCGAAGAGTCACTGTTTCGCCTGGTGGCTCATCACAGCTACCGCGATTTCCCTGATTACCGATACTTTAAGAAATCGGACGACACAAAAATCCTCAAAGACCAAATGCGACGGGTGACCGACACCAGCATCCCGGAAGAAGAAGCGTTTCGCGTCGTCGAGCATTTGATGATCCCTATGTGGGAGGGTGCTTCTCGTGACGGTACTCGAAAATTCTGGCACGAGTATTTCTACGATCTGATTCAAAAGCTCCCCAAAAAACTCCACGAAGGCAAACCCGAAGAGTCTTGGCTACTCGCCGCCGCCAACAAAAATTTGCCGATCGTCGTTCCGGGTTACGAAGACTCAACCTTTGGCAACATTTTTGCCTCGCATGTCAAACTCGGAGAGTGCTCGGCCTCAATTGTCAAATCGGGAATCGAATACATGGCTGAGTTTTATGATCAATACGAAGAACTCTCGACCGGGGCCGGGTGTGGCTTCTTCCAAATCGGTGGGGGAATCGCCGGAGATTTTCCGATTTGCGTCGTGCCGTCGATCAAGTACGACTTGCAGAAAAAAGCCAAGCCATGGGCCTACTTCTGCCAAATCTCCGACTCGACGACTTCCTATGGTTCCTATTCCGGTGCGACTCCGAACGAGAAGATCACTTGGGATAAGCTGACAGAAAAGACTCCGATGTTTGTCATCGAGTCCGATGCCACGATCGTCGCGCCACTGATTCTTTCGGCCCTCCTCGAATGTCATCGCAACCCCAAGGAAGCCAACAAGCTGATCGCGAAAAAGTCGTAGAGTTGTTCGATTAGCGAGAAACCTAACGATCCGTCGAACAGGGGAACTGTCGATTTAGTCGTAGCGGAAGTCGTCAAGACTTTTGTGACGCTAAAAAAGCGGATAAACCGAACGAAAGTCTTGACGGCTTCCGTCACCCACTGCAGGGTTTTCATCGCTGGAAAATCTACTTGCTCAATATTGCCAACTTTCCAAATCCGCACCTGGTGGGGCGGATTGCATGATTCGCTCACGAAATCGTGGCACAAACATGCGATGATAACGGAGCCGCGAAATGGAATTCGGTTGCGTCGGATCTCCATTCCAGCAGTGCTCGGCTCGATCTCCGTAAGTGATCTCACCGCCATAGGGTGGATCAGCAGTGCTCAAAAATTCTTCGGCGAGGTAGACGGCGTTGTTCAAATAGTAGTTGTCCATATCGCCACAATAGATGTGGATCTTGCCTTGTAACTTGGGCCCCAACGTCGCCCAGTCGCGTTGCATGATGTGGACGAGATCGTAGTTCTCTCGCCAATACTCGGCGACTTGATGGTCGATCTTACCCGTCAGTTTGTCCCAGATCGGTTTCGGATAGCCGTCGTCGCCCACGGGAGAATAAACGGCTTGCCAGATATCCCACTGCTGGCCAGATCGACTCTTCGTTCCGAGCACCAGTTCGTAGCGATTCATCATCTCGAGCGTCGCATCGAGATGGCCGAGGTAGTTCCGTCGCCCAGGTCGCGCGACTGAGCCGAATGGCCCAATTCGGCGATAGGCGTTTTCGTCCTCGTAGATGTTGACCACCGTGTACTGGCGGAAGTCGATCGGGTCAGGACAAGCGGCAAAACAGGCGTTGTACTCGTCGGGATAGAGGACTTGAGCCGCCAACGCTTCCCAGCCACCCGTCGAACCCCCGTACAAACACCGCGCCCAACCCTCGCCGATCCCGCGAAACTGCCGCTCGATTTCCGGAATCAATTCGTAAGTGATCGCGTCGCCGTAGGGTCCCAGATTGGCTGAGTTGACGGCGTAAGAATCATCGTAAAACGGGTTGGCGTGCTGAATCTCGATCACCAACATGCGTGGAAAATCGGGGCCTGTCCATAGCTTGTAGAAATCGTAGGCCTCCTGCTGCTGAATTCGGTTGTAGCCGTGCAACTTGAATCGTTCACTGTAGTCTGGCTCCAAGTCCGGATCAGGCGGCTCGGTACGAAAACCCGTCAAGTCGTGCGTGAAATGCCCATGAAAAATGGCCAGCGGATAACGCGCTTCGGGGTGTTCGTCAAACCCCTCCGGCAATAGCACGTGGGCCCCCAGATGCATCGGTCGCCCCCAAAATTCGCTCAACAGTTTGCTCTCGATGCGGATATGTTTGATGTACTTCGTATCGGCTGGCGGCTCGATCGGCCGAATCACTTGATCCAGCACAACGGTGTGAAAATTATCGGCAGCGGGATCATAGTCGATCTCGACGGGGGTTGAGTAGCGATTGCCTGGAGCTCGGTTCCAGACCTGCCCCTCACCGCGATCCATCGGCAGTTTCACCACGTGTCCATCGGCTCGATGAAAGGTTTCGTATTCGTGAAACAAGGCTTGTACGAAATACTTGCCGGGCGGGATACTACTGAGCGAAGTCACGGGAAAACCGAACGCTTGACGATCGAACATTTGCGGCTCGCCGCCATTCCAGTCTTCGACATCCATCCCAAAAATTTGTTGTGTGCGGTAATTGTCGGCGATCTGAAAACGGGGCTCGGCGCTCCCGTCTACTGAGAGCATCAACAACAGTCGGCCATCCAGAGCTTGTTCAGGGATTTCCGACAAACGGATTTCAAAATAGGTCTTTTCTGTCTGACCGAATGCAGGACCACCGGCAAGTGCCCACCAGCAAAACAACATAAATCCCATTCTCATCCGACTACTTAAAGTTGGCAATCGATTCATCGTTCAATTTCTCTCGCTGGGGGGTTTTAGATTTTCGAGCTCGTGATGATTCACGATATCGAAAAGGGACGACCAAACACGTGTCTTTTCAATCCGAGGCACTGAATTGTTTTGCGCTCGTTCACGGAGTGAACGGCTACGTGGCTTTTCACTCCGTGAAAAGACGGGTACTGAAAAACAACATGCTTACATGGCCATGAATGGCTATTGGAAATTGTATTCCTCTTCCGGTTCTTGAACACAGGTGGGGCTGAACTCGACGCCCTCGTAGATTTCTCGCATGGTCAGCGAACAACCGAGGAACGGTACCGCGATGACCGCATCAAGGCCCTCGATTTGTTCTCGCAAAAATCCGGCGTCGGTGCGTCGCATCACGATCGCTTCGGGCTGATGTTGTTCAAGGACTACATAACACTGCATAGATGGAATTCGCAAATAGGCTCTCATTTTTTCATCAAGGTCATGTTGCCGAGTCGATGGCGAGAGGACTTCGATGATCAAAACTGGCGACTCTTGAAACACGGCAGTTGGCGGTTGCGACTCGCAGACGACTTGCAAGTCCGGATAATAGAATCTCGTCTCATCGTCCCAACGGAGTCTGAGCTTCATATCCGAATCGAACGGCCGACAGGTCTGGCCCAATAATTGCCGTTTCAAATGAAATAAACAATTCGTCTTAACGATATTATGACGCACGCTGCCACCGGTCATTCCCCGCACCCAGCCATCGACATACTCGCTCTTGGTGAGCGCAACTTCCTCCTGCTTGAGATAGTCTTCCACAGAGACAAGTTCAGGTTTTTTGGCGCTTCTCATGGTTCAGCCTTCGGAGTTTAGAGAAATACGATTCGCGCCTCAGGGCAATGATGAATTATATGCCGTTTTCCGTTGATATTCGCGCACAAACGCTGTTTCGCCAGACTCTTTGCGGTCCCCCTTATCCCAAAATCTCGAACAAGACGCGACCGTGTACGTCTGTCAAACGAACGTCGCGCCCGCTGTAGCGATAGGTGAGTCGCTCGTGGTCGATCCCCATCAAATGAAGGACAGTCGCCCACAGATCGTAAATCGTGGTGATCCCGTCCACGGCATAATATCCGAACTCATCGGTGGCTCCATAGATCGTGCCTCCACGTATGCCTCCGCCAGCCATCCACACCGAAAACCCAAACGGGTTGTGATCGCGACCATTGCTCCCTTGTGAAAACGGGGTCCGACCAAACTCGCCGGTCCAGACAACCAACGTGTCATCCAACAAACCACGTTGCTTCAAGTCCATGATCAACGCCGCGATGGGCTGATCGACTTGTTCTGCCATTGCCCGATGCCCGCGTTCCAGTTCCCCGTGTTGGTCCCACGGGTTGGGGGCGTTACCTGCTCCGATTCCGACCGACAGGCAACTTAGTTCAATGAATCGTACTCCTTGCTCGACCAACCGCCGCGCCAATAAACATTGCCTGGCATAAGCTGCCAAAGTCGGATTGGCATGATCGACCCCGTACAAGTCGCGGGTCGCTTGGCTCTCACCCGAAATTTCGCATAATTCGGGGACAGCCGTTTGCATCCGAAACGCTGTCTCCAGATTGGCAATCGCCGCATCGATGTAACCATCCGAGCCCAGCGATTGTGACAAACGACTATCAAACGATCGAGCCAATTCGATTTGGCGTAGTTGAACTTGCGGATCGCGGGCGGGTTTTAAATTGTGAAGTGCCTCGGCTCGGTCCGCTTGTAAAATGGAGCCCTGAGTGTGTCCCGGTAAAAAGCCGTTCGTGAACAGCGTCACCCCGCCGTGTGGCGGCACCGCCCCGCCACTTTGCAACACCACATACGCTGGCAAGTCCCGATTCAGCGACCCCAAACCATACGCACACCAAGCCCCCGCGCTCGGATGCCCCATGATTGGAAATCCCGTATGCGTGAACAAATTCCCTTGGGCATGTTCGTTAAAGGGGGTCGTCATCGAGCGAATCACCGCCAGCTCATCGGCGACCTTCGCAATATTCGGAAACAGGCTGCTGATCGGCATCTGACATTCGCCAGCCGGAGTGAACTTGAAGGGGCTGGCCATCACGTTGCCATTGTCGTTGAACTGAGTCCGCTCGACCCGCATCGGCATCGGGCGACCGTGCCACTTTTCCAATTCGGGTTTCGGGTCAAAGCTGTCCAAGTGCGAGACGCCGCCGGACATGTAGCACAAGATCACTCGCTTCGCGCGAGGCTGATGATGCGTGGTGGCCAAGGCAGCCCCCGCTGGTAATTCGTCGGCCCGCATTTGCTCGTGCATCAACCCGGCCAAGGCAACCCCGCCGAATCCCACCGAGCACCGCTGCAACATCTCTCGTCGACTCAACATGGCTTGATTCTCCGTCACCGCACATAAATAAATTCTTGAGTCATGAACAATCCATGAATCAACTGCTGCCAGGCTTCAACTTCAGGATCAGCCACCGTCGAGCCCAACGTGTCGAACTCCCGCGCCAAGCTTTCGCGGGTCTCAATGCTGGCCTGCCACGTTTGTTTCTCTGCTTCGGTCATTTGATCCATCAAACCCCACAGCGATACCGCCGCAGCACCCGTCCGGTAACTTGCGGCAACTTCTATAGGCGAGAGAGCCCGTTCATACAATCGAGCCCGCACGATGTGCCCGTTCAATCCTCGGTTGCCACCGGCGGGCAAGTGCCGCAATCCCAAAGTGACGACTGAGCCTGGGGAAAAACGAAACGGCCCGCTGGTTCGATAGGGTTGGCCATACGCCTCGCCATTGCGATACAAGGCAATTTCTCCATCGGATTGATATGTGATCGCCAAATGCACGACCTCCTCGCCAACCGCCATTTCACGGGGTCCGGCCACGCCTTGTGTTCGATTAAAGAACTCACTCCCCGCCAGCCACAACCCGGGACTTTGCTCTCCGAACACGATGCTGTCGAAAACCGTACCGTCGGCCGTTTGCAGCGCCACCACTCCGCCGCCGCGCTGGTCGAGGTTGTCGAGGGCCACCCACGCCTCTAACGTCTTTTCTGTGATTTCCCGATTCAGCGGCACCGAAAGCGCAAAACCTCCATCGCGGACGGCCAACCGCCCCCCTTCGATACGGGCTCCGCCATGTAGCTCCAGGCCACGATCACTGCGCGCAGCCCCTGAGTCTTGATCGAATTCCCACGCCAGCAGCGGCGTTGCGACCTCCAAGTCCCCGAGGCCCCCTTCCGCACCGTCACTATGACTCAATCGTTGACGAATTTTGCCTAAAAGGGTTTGCAAGGCGACGTCATTTTCATGCTGCTGTTTTTGTAACTCGGCCACTCGAACAGCCTTGGCCGCTTGAACATCCCGAGCCTCGTTTAGAAAAGCCTTCAACGCTCCTTGTTCTGTTTCATTCGGCTCGCGACCGAAGCACAACCAAAACAGCCTCTCGATTCTGGCCGAATCGGTCGATAGCTCGCTGCTTTCCGTCAGTCGCCGAGCCATCGCCTCCGCACTTTCAACCACCAGCGGGTCGTTAAGCAATGCCAGCGACTGAGCCGGAACGTTCGTCGCGTCACGACTCCCGACAGAACTAAACGGTTCAGGAAAATCAAACACTCGCAAAAACGGGTCCAGCGAATTACGCATCACGGGGAGATAGATACTGCGGCGGCGACTACTGTTGCTTTGGGGAGGGCCAAACATTTGGCGATCGAGCGTCTGAGCTACCGCCAGCATTTGGTCGCGAATTGTTTCTGCCTCCAACCGACCCGCTAACGCATGGGACCAATAACGGTTGTCGGGGTCGGCACTGCGAGCTTGTGACGAAGGCCGCGAATCTTGTTGCCAACTCTCCGACAATACCATTTCACGGATGAAACTTTTTAACGACCATCCATGCTCGTTGGAAAACGAATCAGCCAACCAATCCAACAGCTCCGGATGCGTCGGCTCGGCACCCAACAACCCAAAATTGTCCGGCGTCGCCACAATCCCCCGACCGAAGACATGATGCCACAGTCGATTGACGATCACGCGACGGGTCAGCGGATTGTCGGCTCGCAATAAATCTTCAGCCAACTCCATCCGGCCACTGCGGTCTTGCGGATATTCCTCTCCCGATAGAAGGGCTGGAAAACGCCGCGCGACCGGTTCAGCGGGTTGCCGATGATCGCCGCGCAAATACAGGGGCTGATCGACGACCCGGGCTTCCCTCAATCCAGGGACACGTGAGGCGACGGGAATTGCTCCTTCTAAACTGCGATACTCGTTCACCAGTTTCGCAGTCTGCGGCAATTGCGACAGCCGATTCTCCAACCAGCCGCGACGAAGGGCCTCGTTCAATAATTGTGCCTGACGATCATCGCAGCGGTCGTGTTTCCAAGCGTCGATGGATTGCAAAATGGCTTGCTGCACAAGTAGTGCCACTGACTCCGCGCCGTGCGGCACCTTGTTGGTCGTCAACTCAAAGAGCAAACCCAACGACTCGTCGACTTCGTGCGGCCGCCAAGTACCCTTGCGAACCAATTTCACTTGCCGCACTCCGAACCACGATCGATCCCGCGACGATACCATGAGCGGAGCATCCCGAGCGTGGGACAATTCGATGTGGATTTGGTCCCCGTTCCAATACGACACATCCAATCGATGCCATTTCCACTGCCCGTCGTTCAACCGGATGATCGGATAAACGGTCCCATCGCGGGGATAGTCTTGAACGACATAACGCAGCGAAGCGTCCCCAGCCCCAATCGCTTCAATCCAGATTTCATATTCATCCTTCAGTTGAATATCTGGTGAGGTCAGTCGTGCAGGAAGTTTGTCAGAGATTCGATGGCTGTAGACCCCCGACGGGTAGATACCTACCAAGGCCCGATCTCCGTCTGATGCGATCGCCAACTCTCCGGCGCTGGCCGTTTGCGGCGGCAACCCCGGACCGTCTGCATACCACTCGGCATAGTGTTCAGGGTTTGCCAAATTCCAATGCCCAGTGCGATCGTTTTTGACTTGTTGCGCATCTTCGCTTGCGGTTGCCGCTGATGCCTCACGCCAACTCGCCTCTTCGCTCCGCCACGCAGTTTCGATTGACTCACCCGACTTGAGTGCTTGACCCAAGCGGGCCAGCAACGCCGCTACTTGCGAATCGGCTACCGCATCGCCATCCATCGTCGCTTGAATTCGGTTCTTGATTCCGTCGCCATCGCCGAGCCACTCGGTTGCAAGCGATTGTCGGACGGGTTCACGCAGACTCTCCAGCAACTCCAGCCACTCGGACAAATCGGGCCAATGGTTGATGGGGTGGCGGCTCGCTCGGTTCGAACCCAACACGCCAAATAGCGCGTAGTAGTCGTCTTGGCCAATCGCGTCGAACTTATGATCATGACACCGGGCACAGGACACGGTCATCCCCATAAACGCCTTGGAAAAAACATTGATCTGATCGTCGATAAACCGCACCCGCTCATCAAGCGCATCGGTGGGCGTGAATCCATGAAACACCATTCGCCAATGCGCCGTACCAATGAGTGATTCCACGATTCCCAGTTCATGGTTGACGCGTGGTTCGGCTAACAAGTCCCCCGCGAGATGCTCGCGGACAAGTTGATCGTACGGAACATTGTCATTGATCGCGCGAATCAAATAATCGCGATAGTGCCAAGCGTTCTCAATGAGCGGATCACCCTCTGAGCCATGCGACTCGGCGTACCGCAACCAATCCATCCAATGTCGCGCCCAGCGTTCGCCAAAGTGGGGACTGGCCAGCAGTTCGTCTACCAGCGCTGCATAATTCGCGTCGCGTTCCGCGCGATCGGTGACACTCAACCGCTGAGTCCACAACTGCGCTTGATCAGCCGTCGGGGGCAACCCGATCAGCGTGAAATACAATCGCCGCACAAGTTGCTGAGCGGGCGCCGTTGCGGATGGTTCGAGCCCTTGTTCGGCAAGGCGTTGACGGATGAAAGCATCAACAGGAGGTAGATTGCCCGAACCCGACTCTGGCACCGCTGGGCGTTTGATCGGCTGATAACACCACGCCTGCAACCGGCGTTGCATCACGCTCGGCCAACTGATTTCCGACTCCAGTTCTTCGCCGCTCGGCGGTTCGCTTCTTGGGTCTGGCAACCCCATTTCAATCCACCGCTGGAGGTCGGCAATGACTGTGTCCGGCAATTTGGGACGGCCCGACGGCATTTCCGATCCGGGCACTTCGTGGCGAACTAATTGCAGAAGATAGCTTTGGGCGGGATTGACGAAGTCGACAGCAGGGCCAGAGTCTCCCCCTTCGATAATCCCACCGCGATAGTCGAGTGCCAGTTCCCCTTCGGCATCATCGCGCGAGTTGTGGCATTCGTAGCAGTGCACGATTAGGACCGGACGAATTTTGGCTTCGAAAAACTCAATCGCCTCGGGGGAAAATTTTTGGGGCGGCTGATCTTCGGTTTGGGCACCTAACTTCGTGACTCCAGTAAAAAACACCAAGAGGCCCACGACCGTGAGAGACATCCGCGTGATCCTCGTGTTTTGCTTAACCCGAAAAAACCTGGGCCCGTTTGCTGCCATGTGACAAGTCCTGGCAAATGTTTGAACTTCAATGATCCACCCTTGCCATTTAAAGCGAGCAACCACCCTGCGTCAATCAGTTGCTGGCGGCAATTGTCAAAGAAAAACGTTTTCCCAAATGATAGGACAACGCCTTGAGTCCGATTGCGACAAGCCGCATTGATTGAAGCCGGGACCTTGTGTCACCCTCCTTTCTATCAACACTCACGAAATAAATCGCTGGGAGAACCAAATGATCCGTAATCCCGTTAGCATCTTTTCTGTTGATGCGCAGGAATGACTTCCGTCTTCATTAACCGCGTTTTGAATTTCCTGAAAGTTGTTGTGCCATAATTTCTAAGTTCGCTGGTGAATGCTCCAGGTCATCCCCAAGAGCATTTATAAATTCCCGTTGTTGATCGGTTCCCAGTATTTCCGTCACTTAAACCAGTTGTCCAGTATTTCATCAATTTGAACGATATCTTCTTGCCTCCAGTTGTCTCTGGCTGAAAGGGCGACTGGGTTTCGATCACTGCGGAAATGAGAATCTACAATGCTCGCAGCAGACTGAAACGGGAGTTGGTGTCTCAATGCAACAGCCACTTCACCGGCAACATCTCGCTCTTCTGGTGTTACCAAGGCGATAACGCGGCAAACATCTTGAGCATGCTTAATCGCTTGAAGTTGTGAGAATTCTCGGAGTTTTTGACTTTTCAACTGGTCCTGCGAATCCTCCCATCGATCTCGCATTGCCGTCAACTTCATGACGCTCAGAGTCACGGGATTTAGAATCGAAAAAGTTTTTTCGTTCAATTGAATTTGAGTTGGTTGAATTTCGCATCCGACCGCTTCTGGATTTGTGCGTCCATGGACTCCAGCGTCCCCTAAAGATGGTTTATGTTTGACTCGCATTCTGTCTGCTTTAACGTCCGATCGAGATGGCTTTGGTGGAGGAGCGTGTAGTTCAACAATTATGTTTCGATCTTTACCAAATCTTTTTTCGAACTGCCAGCGTTTTCCCTCAGGTTTTTGGGTAACCTCGAAGCCATGTCGTTTCAACACCAAAAGAACTGTATGGTTACTTTTTTCTTCGGCTATCAAGTCCACGCTTGTCACCAGATCGACGTCCTTGGTAACGCGAGGTTTGGCATCACGCCAGCGAGCGAGGGGAATGAGCGTCTGTATTCCAGTATGCAGTGCCCAAATCTGTTTGAGAAAGAGTCCATAACCACCGGCGATGAAAATCTGCTGTCCCAACGTATTTTGTAAATCGTCCCAAAGGAGATGAAAGTGAGGCCAAAGGGGATCGTCTAGGTTGTCGGCCACTTGCTAATCTCCTTGAAAAGTTGTTCGTGGATATCTTGGGCAGCCACTTGTTGACGAGCGTCGCCGCGACTCAATTCGATCCAGGTTTGAACTCGATTGGCGTATCGCATGTTGTTGTCGACGACAGAGTTTGCAAAATAATACGATTCCTCGCTCGTCTCGCATAACTCTATGTCGGCGAAACTGGTCACCGACTCCGGCTCCGCTTGCAGTAGAGATTGTGCAAGTGAGAAATCACTGACGGCAACTTGTATCGGACCTGATTGAGAAAAGGTTGTGTATTGGCCAACCGACGATTCTCCTGTTGCCGACCATTTGAGGGCCTTGTTGGCCGATAGTCGTTCGGGCCAATCGGATGACCGGTGAACGCGAAAGGTCTGTCGCTGTGTAAAGTCCTTGCCTGACCAAGCCTGGGATAATTTGTCCAACAATCGTAACGGATCGCTGAGCAAGATCATTCCCTGCTTTTTGACGACAATCAATTCGTCGACTAACGCTGCAATGGCCTTGGATACTTGAGATATTGACAAATCGACTCCGTGTTTTCTGATTCCCCCTACTAACGCCGTCAAAGATTCCCAACGAGGTTGAATCAAGAGCGTTCGAGCGACCAATGCCGATCGACCTCGGTATGGATTATTGAGCGGCCGAGAATCGGGATATTGGTTAGGCCGACCAGTCCGAACGATGTACAGTCGTTCCGGAATGATCACCACACCGTTACCGCAAAGATCGACGCCGCTGACTCGCTCATTTTCCAACTCTCTAATCATTTGAGGAGAAAGAAAGGGAACTTGAATCAAAGGATACGCTTCGTTGTTTCGGGCATGCCGTCGGGCCTGTTCGACCGCGGCCCGAATTGCCCTCGGAGTCGACACCGATTTACTTTCAACGACGAAACGAAATTGCTCTGGCTGGTCTTTGATTCCCGAATCGATCCTGGCATCGGCGTCATTCTTGGGTTGCAATGCGACTTTTTTCACGATCAGTGGTGGCAGAAGTTCTTGGCCAACCTGGAACCTAGACAGCATTTGACGCTCATTGATTTTCTTTTTTCTTTCCATTTTCACCTTTTGGAAAACCGCCTATCCTGGGATTATAGCACGACTTTCTTAAAATGCAATGTTTTCCCAGATGGGAAAATGACATTTTTTGGAAAACGGCCTGGTTTTCATTCTTTCTTTCCAGGGCTCCTTTTTGATTTTTGTGGCAGCGGAAATGCCACTAAAGCGTGTCGAACAAGGCCCAGAGGGTTGAGGCGAAGACGACGCAGAGGGCGGCGGTGATTCGTTTGGAAATTCGATTCCGCTTGAGGAGGTGGTTGACTTGCTGCACCAAAAGCATGAGGAGCAGCACAATGCCGCTTAACCGAAGAAGCCAACCAAACCCTGCGGATACTAGGCTGTGGTACGGATTGAGAATTTGCGATTTTAGTTCATGAGAAAGAAGTTCGTGAAACATCAATGGCGTAAACATAATCACGCCGAGTAGCAAAAATCCCGACAAAAATGCGATAATCGGATTTCGAAAAATGAGCCCTGTGATGACACCCGCGACAAAGGGCATCGCGATCACTACTGTAAACAGACGCAATACCATTTCCCTATCTAATTGCCCGCCACTCACCGGAATCACAAGGCACAACGAATAGCCGATCACGAGCGGCAATGCCGTTACGATCAGGCGGCTCAAAACGATGTTTTTTGGTTCGGCCCCCAGGTAGCCCAAAAACTGAAATCGGTCTTGTTGCCGATCCATCGAGAAGGTACTGATCCCCAAGACCCCCGCCATTAAAAATCCCATCATCGCTTTAAAACCCATCAGTTGGCTGTAGAAGTATGGATGATTTTCATTGATCGCAATTAAGCTCTCGAAGTGAACGAAGATGCTCTCGAATCCTCCAAACAGCGCTACTGCGGCCCCAAATCCACACAACAAGCCGAACTGGCCTCGAAACGCTTGGCTTACGAGACTCCAAAACGGCAAACGACTCGGTCCACCTATCCGCCCCAATTCTTCGGACCAGCTAACAGAGTTTCGTTCGATAACCGCAGTTTGAATTCCCTGGCGATAGAATCCGATCCACCGCGAAAATTGGCCCACTCCCCACCGCCATCGCAGTACGCGATAGCTCGCGAAAACCAAACCAAATGTCAATAGAGTTTGAACCACAACATAAGCCGTTTGATTGACTTCTTGATTCGCGAGTTCAAACACGGCGGGATAGTTTCGGAGAATGAGCTGGAAACAAAGGAGCAAAACGCTGCCGACCAAGAACCCCAGCAGTGGCTCTAACAAGGTCATCGCGACGATCAAAAACAACAACCCTTGCAAGCCGATCAAATAGGCGTCTACTCCATTGCGCACTAGATCACCCCAAGCCCAGTAACCCTGGTCCATGTGCGTCATGTAAATCGCGATCGCTGTTGGACTTGTATGCACAACTGCCGATATCAGCAGCCATCCCAACAGTTTAGAAAATAGACTTTGCCGCGTTGTCATTGCCAGCGAGCTCGTCCAGCGCTGAATTCCTTGATGGTATTCAAAGGCACAGATGCCGGCGACACTGATCGCGATCAGTGCGGGGGCTGCGTTGGCGAACCAAAATGTGTAAATGTACTCCCGTTTCCCGTAGTACAAGTCGGGAAAATAATAGAGTTGACTTAGGCGTAACCCCAATTGACACATCAAGAGTATCCCAATCACCAACCCTGACGCGACGGCGAGCAGGCGGAGATCTTTTCGTAAAATCGCCACCCAGGGTCTTGGTGGTTTTTCCGTGGCAAGAAATTCGCAAGTTGTCATGGGTGAGTCTCCAGTTCGAGGCTCGACCCATTCGCCGTGCCTTTAAGTTTTTTGGAAGCGAACAGCCCCACGTACAAATCCTCCAGGGATGGCCGCGAAACGCGCACATCAAAGATGTTGGCATCACTTTCCAGACGGCTCACCAAGTCTTTCGATAGTCCTCGCACCAGACAGGACGTCGTGCGCCCCGCTTCGGTCGCACCCAACAACTGCAATTCACTTTCCCGAAACGGAAGACTGACCAACGTGTCGCGGCGGGCGAAGGACAGGGACTGAATGTCCTCCTTGAGATCATCCAGTAATCCAGCCTCGCAGATTCGCCCGTCTTTGAGAAAGGCCACGCGATCAGCCACCCGTTCGATCTCTCGAATTTGATGACTGGCAATCAATACCGTCTTGCCGGTCCCCGCCAAATCGACCATCGACTCGAGGAACGATCGACGGACTACCGGATCGAGCCCAGATGTCGGTTCGTCCAGAATCAGCAACTCGGGATCGGCGGCCAAGACCAGGGCTAGGGCCAGTTTCGATTTCATCCCCTTGGACAACGCGGAAATTTTGGTCCGGGGTGGCAGTTCAAAATTCGTGGCGTGATCGGCGAAGTTCTTCAAAAAGTCTGGCGTATGAAAAGCGCTGGCAAAGCGAGCGGTTTCGGCCACCGTCATCCATTCGTAAAACGCCGGTGAGTCCGAGACATAACCGACGCGCCGCCGCAAGGCCAGCGTATCCCGATACGGATCGAGCCCGACAACCTTGACATGTCCGTGGTCAAATTTGAGGTAGCCCATTAGGCCACGAATGAAGGTCGTTTTGCCCACGCCGTTTTCACCCAACAGGGCGAACACGCAGCCACTGGGGATCGTCAACTCGAAATCTCTCAGGACTTGATTTGGTCCAAACGTTTTCCAGACTTGATGTGCTTCGATCATCCGGTGCATCGTTTTACTCCCCCTGTTGACGGGCTGATTTGTTAAGTTGCCGTTCGAAAAGATTGCGCAGGTTGTCGGGTTCGAGGCCACTTCGCAAACCCTCCGCGATCACCCGTTCGAGTTGTTCGACGATCAGTTGTTGACGGGCGGAGACACATCGTTTTTTTGCCCCCGCTGTGACGGCCAAACCGCGACCGCGGAGGACTTCCAGCACTTGTTCCCCTTGGAGTTCAGTAAATGCCCGTTGAACGGTGTTGGGGTTGATCGCCAACTGTTTGGCGAGTTCCCGCGTGCTGGGAATCATTTCTCCCGGCACGAGGACTCCCTCGGCGATCGCGAATTTGATCTGCCGAATCAACTGCTCAAAAATGGGGACGCCGTTATCGACATCGATGTTGAATTTCATGTGTTGTTAGTCCCGTGGGATCAGCATCTTTTCAAACGTGTCCAAATCTGTCTCTGCCGGTATTCTGCGGACCGATCCGTCGTACATCGTCACCAGCAACTGTTCTCCAGGCTCGAGTGCCATGAACATCGCCATCGCTTCGACGTGTGTCAGATCGTTGTTTTGCGTCCAGGGGACTCGTTTCGAACCTGCGATAAAACAGATCGTATTCGCCGTCCCGTTGGTAATGTCATTCAACACGTTCACGTCGGATTTAACCCAACACATATTCGTCATGCCATCCGTGCCAAATAGTTCCGGCATTTTGTCCAGTAACGCTCGGTTGTGCGGGCTGTCCCACGGTTGGGACAAATCGAACTCTGCGTGAAGGTCCCCCTGGTTGATCAAGGGCAACAGGCTCACCCGCCAACTGAGGCTTTCATGTTGGTCTGGGTTGTCCAAGAAAGGAAGTCGCCCGTAGGCATCGTGATAGTTGTGCATGGCGATCAGCATTTGCCGTTGGTTGTTGAGGACTCTCACCTCTTGAGCCGAATTCTGAACGCCCTTGATGAACGCCTTGCCAATCGCTCCGCGAATTTCTACGCGCCGCCCGGTGGATCGAGCCCTCAGCGATTTGACCAATTCGGCACTTGTATCCGCTCCGCCCATCGGGAGCGGGAACTGCGGCATCGCTTCCGGCGACGACTTGAACTCGTCGATATATTTTTGTGCAATCGTTAAGATTCTTTGAACATCGGTTGCGTTGCGGCATTCGAGGTCCAATCCCAAACTGAGTTGGTCGTCAAAGTTAGCAAACAGGGTCAACCCGTCCACGGACTCCAGGGCTCGCAGGTCATCGACCAACTCGCTGGGGAGTGCTCCTTCCGCCTGGGCGATTCCTTCGGAAATCATTTTGCGTAGCGACTCCATGTCGACTGCCATGATGAAATCACTTCGAGGCGCTTGTCGAAATAGTTGGTCGGCCTCTTTGGTCGCTTCCGGCAATCCCTTGGGCAGCAGAGAATAGAGTGAACTAAAAGCGACGACTCGTCGATCTTCCAGAACAGCCACCGGGCTGGAATGTTCGGGGTCGAGTGGAAAATGCCGGATACCATCGATTTCCTCGCCGGGTGCTTGTTCAACTTGCTCTTTGAAGCGACTGTACCCAGGCGACGGAGAAAATGCCTGCTCGATGTAGAAGTGGACGGCAGGGTTGAGGCTGAAAGGCCCCTGGTCGCTCATCGCCGCCCAACGCTCGACCAGCAGCGTCAAATCCTTCGGCAGGGCGAGGACTCCGTGAACCGTTTTCGGCAAGTAGGGCATGTCGCTGAATGGGGTCGGGAATCTGCCGTCCTGGGCCATGTGTTTAAAAAACGGAGCTTGCGACATCCGCTCGAACTCGATTTCGAACATGATGTTGGTCACAAAGCTGCCACGGTCGTCAGCGGGTTGGTCCGAGCTTGCGGCAGGGCGATTTTGGGCAACCAAACTCGCTCCCATTCCACAAAGGTACACCGCTTGGCAAATTGCAACGGCGCGGAAAAGAATCAGCCATTTTAACTTTTTGTGTAACATTGGTGCCTCGAAAAAATTTGTAATCAATGGGTTATCAACGACCAACCATTGGGGAATCGAACCGTTATTACGTTTACCAACAATTGACATCCCAATGGCTTCGTTTGACTTTTCAACACAAGCCCTTTGTGCATTGCTCAATTAGTACACCAATGCACAAAGGCGGTCAAGGGTTTGGGGTCGAAAAAAAGGAAAATTCTGTCGCTTCTCGCCGTACGCCAGCAAAACTTGAAAACGCCTATGAAACGTAGCGGAAGTCGGCAAAACTTTCGGGAAACGCAAAATGGCACTGAGACGTGACGAAAGTCTTGACGACTTCCGCTACGAACGCCCTCCAATGCTGGGATTTAGCGAAATTAGGTGATTTTCCTGACGCTTTTGTCACCAAATGGCGATTGGGGCACACCTATTGATACCTTTGGGCAAGTAAATTGAGATTTCACGATGTTTGATTGAGGTGGCAGATGAATACGCTGGTTGATTCGACCCGAAATGAAGATGCTGGCCTTTGGCAACGGGTGCTGGCGGGCGAACCAGCGGCTTTTGAAGAGGTCGTCACCAAGTACCAGAACCTAGTCGCGGCCGTGGCCTACAGTTCCACCGGAAATTTCGCGCTCAGTGAAGAGGTCACCCAAGAGACGTTTTGGCAGGCGTGGCGGCAAAGGTTTCAGTTGCGAGATCATTCACGACTGGCCCCTTGGTTGTGCGGTATCGCGAGGAACTTGGCAGCGCAAACTTCGAAAAGGGAATCGCGACATGCCGCCGAGGAGCTGATCTTCGACTTCGGTTCAACCTTTGACGACCCTGTACAGAATTCGATTTCCACTGAGGAACGCGCGATCGTTTGGGAGACGCTTGCCGAGATTCCCGAGACCTATCGTGAGGCTCTGGTGTTGTTTTATCGTGAGGGGCATTCGATGGCGGAGGTTGCGGCGGCGCTGGACGTTTCGGTCGACGTCGCCAAACAACGGGTCCATCGCGGACGCGAGTTGTTGCGGGCGACGCTGGCGACTCGCGTCGAGGACGTTCTGGTCCGCAGCCGCCCGGGACGATCCCTCACAACCAAAGTCATGGTCGGAATGGCGGCGCTGGGTGCATCGCTGAAGGCAACCGCCAGCGCGGCAACGGCCAGCGCGGCAACGGTGGGAGCAACCACGGCGGGTACATTCACCGCAACTGAAATCGCGAAAGCGGCTGCGGTCAATACAGCGGGTGGTGCGGTTGCCGCAACAGTAAAATCTGCCGCGATGACAGGTGCGGCCGGAGGACTGTTGGGTGGTTTGGTCGGAGCTGCGGGAGGATTAGGAGGGGCTTACTTGGGGAGCTTTCTGCCCGCTCAAATGGCCGAGACGATGGCTGAAAGAAAGCTACTCGAAAAACATGGTCGCCGCACTTTTGCAGCAGCCCTCATATTTACGGCAATTATCTTGGTTCAAACACTGCTCTTGTTTATCCCCGGTGGTCTGTTCTGGTATTTCTTGTTGCTCGTGATTGTGACGTTGGTGTTTGTCGCGACGACGATCATCTTGGCTGTCAAAACTCAGTGGGAGGTTCAAAAACTTCGCGCAGGCCTCGCTCCTGACGCCGAGCCCAATCCCTCGCCGCTCCGACGCAAAATCATTCCTAGCAGGTTCATCTATCGCGGGCGGCGGTTTACCAGTCGCTGGAGACTCTTCGGAGTTCCCTTGATTGACATTCAGTTTAGCGACGTGTTTGCTGGCGGGAATCAAGCGAAGACGCAACCCGGAAAGGCCTTCGGCTGGGTCGCGATCGGCGATCGCGCGACAGGTTTATTGTTCGCGGCGGGTGGGCTGGCCAAGGGGCTGATTGCGATCGGAGGTTTGGCGATTGGAGGAATTGCATTTGGAGGTGGTGCGGTCGGCGTTCTGGCGATTGGCGGTGGCGCTCTTGGTGTGATGGCATTCGGTGGGTTGGCGGTCGGCTATGAAGCGGTCGGTGGAGGTGCAATCGCTTGGCATGTTGCAACGGGGGGCGGAGCGATTGCTGGGCATTTGGCGGTCGGCGGTGGGGCTTGGGCGCAAGACTTTGCGGTCGGCGGCGATGCCTGGGCGGCTGAGGCCAACACCGAATTGGCAAAAGAACTGGCGCAGACCAAATCGAAAATCTGGATGATCGAGTGGATGGCGAAAAACCAGCTCTTGTACCTGGCAGTGATCCTGACCATCTCGTTCCTCCCCATGCTTCTCTTACGTTTCGTTTACCGCAAGGAACTACGCGAAGGGTTGATTGAGGAAAAGTAGTGACAGGTTGGCAACCTGTCCTACGGTCGCTTGACGGCGTTGCGCTCGGGCTTTATTCTCGATGTGGGGTCGGTGGAACGATTGGTGGTTCCCGAGTGTATTGAAGTCCTAAGAGGAATCTCATTGTGTTCAACTCACTTAAACTGTTGGCTTGTGCGGTCGTGTTGTTTACCGGTTTGCAAACCGGTCTTGTATGGGGGCAAACCTTGAAGTATCCAGAATCGAAAACCGTCGAACAGTTTGACGAGTACTTCGGCACCCGCGTTGCTGACCCATTTCGCTGGCTGGAAGACGATGTGCGGGTATCCGCCGATGTCGAAGCCTGGGTCGAGGCTCAGAACAAAGTCACGCTCGGCTATTTGGAAAGCCTTCCCTATCGCGAAGAGATCAAAAACCGCCTGACCAAACTGTGGGACTTCGAAAAATTCGGGGTCCCGTCGCAAGAAGGCCCGTTCTACTATTACGCCAAAAACGATGGGCTGCAAAATCAGTTTGTGATCTACCAACTCAGGTCGCTTGACGACGAGCCGCAGGTGTTGATCGATCCTAACCAATGGTCGGAAGATGGCACCATCGCGTTGGGCGGGATGTCTTTTAGTCACGACGGAAAACATGTGGCCTACTCGTTTTCCGAAGGTGGTTCTGACTGGATGACTTGGAAGGTCATGAACACGGAGACGGGCGAAATTTTGGAAGACGAAATTCGCTGGACGAAGTTCACCAGTGCCTCTTGGTCGGGGGACAATCAAGGCTTCTTCTATAGCGCGTTCGATGCCCCAGAAGAAGGCCAAACGTTCCAAAGCCTGAACCTTAACCAAAAAGTCTACTATCATCGACTGGGGACTCCTCAATCAGAAGACACGTTGATTCATGCCGACGCCGACAATCCGGAATGGGGCTTCAATGCCGAAGTCACCGAGGACGGTCGCTATCTCGTCATCACTGTTTGGAAAGGGACCGACGACAAGTACCGGATTCTCTATCGCGATTTGCAAAACGCTCAGTCTGAACTCGTGATGCTCGTCGATAACTTCGATCAAGAATATACCTTCATTGGTAACGAGGGGAGCCGGTTGTATTTCAAGACCGACCGAGCGGCTCCCAACCGAGCCATCGTCTCGATCGACGTGGGGGCTGCCGAGGCGGATTGGCAAGTCGTTGTTCCTGAGGCTGATGAGACGTTGATCGGGGCCGGCATGGTCGGCGATTACCTGTTTACCGAGTATCTCAAAGACGCCGTGACGCAAGTCCAGATTTATGACTTGAACGGGAAGCATGTACGCGATGTGGCGTTCCCTGGGATCGGAACGGCGTCGGGATTCTCGGGGCGTCGCTCGGACCGCGAGACGTTTTATTCGTTCTCCAGTTTTAATCGACCGGCCAGTATCTATCGTTACGATTTGGCGAGTGGCGAAAGCTCGTTATGGAAAACGGCCGAAGTCGATTTTCAACCCGATGATTTTGTGGTCGAACAAGTCTTCTTCACGAGTCGCGATGGCACGAAAGTTCCGATGTTTATCGCCCACAAAAAAGGTTTGAAAAAAGACGGAACAAATCCGACCTTGTTGTACGGTTATGGCGGGTTCAACATTTCACTCACGCCGACTTTTTCGGTTTCGCGTCTGCAGTGGATGGAAATGGGTGGCGTGTTCGCGATGCCGAACTTGCGGGGTGGTGGCGAGTACGGGGAACGCTGGCACAAGGCGGGAACCAAGACCCAAAAACAAAACGTGTTTGATGACTTTATCGCTGCCGGGGAATGGTTGATCGCCAACGGTTACACGAGTCCCCAGCATTTGGGAATCCAGGGGGGGAGCAACGGCGGTTTGCTGGTGGGTGCCTGCATGACGCAACGGCCTGATTTGTTTGGGGCTTGCCTCCCCGCCGTCGGCGTGATGGACATGCTGCGGTTTCAAGAGTTTACGGCTGGGCGATTCTGGGTGGACGATTATGGCAGCAGCCAGAATTCCGCCGAAGAATTTGCGGCTTTGCATGCCTATTCGCCGTATCACAATCTTCGCGATGGGGTGGCCTACCCGCCAACGGTCATCACGACCGCCGATCACGACGACCGCGTGGTGCCGGGGCATAGTTTCAAGTTCGCCGCGCGATTGCAGGCCGCTCATGCGGGTGAAGCACCGGTGTTAATCCGCATCGACACCAAGGCCGGCCACGGTGCTGGAAAACCGACGGCCAAGATCATCGAAGAGTCAGCCGACCTCTGGGCATTTTTGGTCAAGCATCTCGGGATGCAACCAAAATTCCAGCAGTAGCCGGCTGTGGAAGTTTCGAGTGATGAACGTAGCCTCCGTCGCCCGACCGTGGGCTGACATACCAACTCAATGACCACCAGCCGATTACACCGGATGGGGGGCATTGGTCGAGCGGTTTTTATCCTCCGTCTAGCGAAGGAGACTACGATAGAAGCTGGGTGTAAGAAAGGTTGGCAACCTGTCCTACACGCCGCCGAACTCTAAGAGCTTTATTTGTGTTTATCGTGGCAAGCCTTGCAGTTGGTCGCTTGCTTAAGTCCCTTGCCAGCATCTTCTTGGCCCAGCATGACCCGATTCATCGCCACTATGATTTTGGTGGTCGCAGCTTCCCAATCTGCTCGCTCACCCTTGGCTGGATCGTTGTCGAGCAAATCGACGTACAGCGCGAGGAGCTTTTTCATTTCTTCTTCGGAGGCATCACCCCCGGCGACCTTGTTCAGCAAACTATCCTTCCCATGAGCTATTTTCATGATCTCCGAAATGGAGTGTTCTGGATCGGCCTGGAGGCCAGTTCTCGTCTGTTCGTCGTTGATCATAAACGATGAGACTAAGAACAAGGAAAGCAGAGCGACAGAAAACGTTTTCATAAGGAAACCTCAGTAAAGAATAAAGGGACATACCAAAAGTAGATCGTACCGATATCTTGCCCCATTTTAGCTAATTCAAAACCACGCGGCGGGATCCGTAACGAGAATTTTTCATGAAATTTCGGTATCCGTTTCTACCGATGATACCAGTCGATTTATACCGCGATCGCTTGGGCGGGGACGGGGAAATGTTGGCACAAATCGGAGACTTCGCCGCGAATGCGAGATAGGACGGTTTCGTCGTCGACGTGTTTGAGGACCGTTAAAATCCACTCGCCGATCGTTTCCATCTGATTGGGGCCCATGCCGCGAGTCGTCAGGGCAGGGGTACCGATGCGAATGCCGCTGGGGTCCATCGGCTTTCGCTCGTCGTAGGGGATCATGTTTTTGTTAACCGTGATCCCGCAGCGGTCGAGGGTTTCTTCCGCTTGTTTGCCGCCAATTCCAAACGGTGTGACATCGACCAGCATCAAGTGTGTGTCGGTGCCACCGGAAATTAACCGCAGTCCACCGGCCATGAGTTTTTCGGCGAGGGCTTTGGCGTTTTCGATGACTGTTTTGGAATAGGTTTTGAATTCGGGACGGAGGGCTTCGCCAAAACAAACCGCTTTGCCGGCGATCACGTGCATCAGCGGACCCCCTTGGCAACCGGGGAAGACCATGCGGTTGACGTCTTTGGCGTAGGCTTCGCGCCCCACGATCAGACCGCCACGCGGGCCGCGCAGCGTTTTGTGGGTGGTTGTCGTTACGAGGTCGGCGACCTCGACGGGATTGTTGTACAAACCGGCGGCGACCAAGCCCGCGTAGTGCGCCATGTCGACAAAAAGTTTCGCTCCGACATCGTCGGCGATTTCGCGGAACTTTGTATGAGGTATCTCGCGCGGGTAAGCACTGGCACCGGCGACGATCAGTTTGGGTTTGTGTTCGCGAGCAAGTTTGGCGACTTGATCGAAGTCCAGCAGATGGTCGTCTTGTCGGACACCATAGTGGAGGAAGTTGTACATCTTCCCGGAAACATTGAGTTTCATCCCGTGGGTCAGGTGCCCGCCGTGAGCAAGGTCGAGACCAAGGACGGTGGTGCCCGGTTCGATGAGACTCCAGTAAGTCGCTTGGTTCGCTTGCGAGCCACTGTGGGGTTGGACGTTCGCAAATTCCGCTCCGAACAATTGACAAGCTCGGTCGATGGCGAGTTGTTCGACTTTGTCGACGACCTCGCAACCTCCGTAGTAGCGGCGACCTGGATAGCCTTCGGCGTATTTATTGGTGAGCACTCCCCCGACGGCCTCCATCACTGCGGGGCTGGTGTAGTTTTCACTGGCAATCATTTCGAGGCCATCGTGCTGTCGATGAGCTTCGGCATTGATCAAATCAAAAATTGCTGGGTCTTGGTGTGCAAGTGAGTGCATGGCTCGCCAATTGTTTTAAGACTGGATAGTGTGGTAAACAAAATAACCGTGCTATTACAATAACAGATTTGGCAAGCTGGTGGGACTTGGGGCTACCTCGCCGAATGCATGGATTTTCGCGTTGTCCCGTGACAGAAAACCTATGGAATCGCGTTTAGAATCCAGCGGCGGCGAAGGAAATCTCTTCGGCGAGGACGAGTTTGGCGCTGCGTTCGGCGTGGGTGGGGAAGTCGGCGAAAGTAGTTGACAAATGGCCGATGTTCGAAAGTTGGGTAGGGTTCAGATTGTACTCCCCGGCGATGGACAGTGAACTGAGTCGCTCAAGGCTGGTGGTGCTGGAGGGGTTGATCGTCAGCGCATGTTCATAGGCGGAAATGGCTTGTGGGATTTGTCCATTCGCTTCGTAGACTTTGCCGATTTCGGCAAACGTTACGTCGCGGGGAAAGGCAAAACGTGTCACTTCTTCGAGACTGGCCAACGCTTCAGAAAGACGACCTTGTTCCCGTTGTACGCACCCAAGCTGGAACCAGGCCTCTGGATTTTCGTTGTCACAGTCAAGGGCGATTTCAAGCAGTTCTTCTGCTCGACCAAACTCTCGCTCGCCTCGATAAATCTGGCCGAGGTTGACTAAATACTCGGCGCGCGTGTCGAGCGTAATGGCGTGCTCGATGGAGGCCAGCGATTGGTCGGTATGGCCCGTTTGATAGAGCACGAGACCGGCCTGGTACCAAGCCTCGGCGTTGGTCGGGTCGAGGTAGATGACTTGAGCAAATCCATCGGCGGCCACTTTAAGATTTCCTTGCTCTACCGCCTGGTGAGCTGCTTGCATCAAGTCATCGAGAAAACCCATTTATCTGGCCCCATCCTGCGGTCAAAACGTCTTTGGCGGATTTGAAAAGGTACAAGCTCTTCTTTTCGCGACACCACAAAGTTGCCATCGGCCCTTGGACGAAAAATTTTCACCTTTGCCGTCGAATCACTGCATAAAGCGAACTTTTTTTGGTGGCGACGACTCAAGATGCTAGTAGTTTTCCGTGAGTTTGCTGATTGATCGGATTTACCAGCGTCGCGGAAATCCCTGCGATTGCGGTGGATAATACTGCGGGTGAATTGGGCCATACTGCGGTTGCCCGTAATAGGGCTGGACTGGAACGTTTTGGTAAGGCCCAGGACCCCACTGTGGACCTTGATAGCGGTTGTCTCGATTCCTGCCGACCTCTCGTCCAACCAAGCCCCCGACGACGGCTCCCGTGATAATCCCGGCTGCTGGGCGGTCATTTTTGGCCCCGATGAGACCGCCGACGATCCCACCCACGACGGCACCACGACGGGTTCCTTGTTGTTTGAAGGATTGGGCCTCGGCCGTGCTGGCGCTGATCAAAAATAGTCCGATTCCGACGATGGCAACTCGTAGCAGCATGATGTTCTCCGGTTGAGGTGGTTTGTTGTGTTGCCCTATTGTTACGATCAAGTCCGAATGGTCAACCGTGAAGTTTTTTTGTGCGTGTTTTTGGAACACTTGTTTGGAGTCTTGTCGGAGAGGCTATGACACGAGCCATTCCTTCCCTCGCCAGTCTCGTTTTTCCCATCCGTAGTCGACGAATTGATAGCTGAAGGTGCCATCGTCGAAGAGATCGAGTTGTCCGTAACAGGGTGGGAACCCGTATTGCGAGCCGTTCCACCAAGCCCCTGAGACCGCTCCCCCGCAAATGTACCACACTCCGCGATACTCACAGCGATCGCAAGTGTGCATGTGTCCGCTCAAGCAAAGTTTGACGTTGGGATGGCGGCGAAAAATTTCGCTGATGACCCAACCATCAGCATGTTGCCAAGTCCCTGGGATGACCACGTCATCACCCTTGCGGCAATCATCGCCGTAGACGCTGGATGTGATGCTGAGGATTGGTAAATGCGATAGCACACAGATCGGGGTCGTGCGGGGAGTTCGATTAAGATCATCGACGAGCCAAGTCAAATGTTCGTCGCTCAACACGCCGTACTTGGGCCATTGGCAAACTGAGTTTAAGGCGATGAAATGCCAGCCGCCATGATCAAAGCTGTAATAGTCGCGGGGCATGTCTAAGACATCCTTCATCAGTTTGAAGCCTGCCTTCTCGGCGGGTATCTCTGCGGTCGGCTCGTGAAGGTCCCAGACATCGTGATTTCCGAGACAAGAATAGATCGGGACATGACAGTTCTTTGTCGCGGCCTGCCAAAGTTCTATTTGTTGCTGAGCCCGTTTGCCACTCACAGATCCGTCGAGGGCCATGACGGTGTCGCCCGTGTTGAGGACGATCTCTGGCGACCAGTCTGGCCTGCCGAATTGATGAGCGAACATCGCCGCGACTCCTGATGCGGCAGAACGGTCCGACGTGATGTGTATGTCGGTGCAATGTGCGACCTTGGTGGATTGCCGATGCTGGCCTGGTTTTGAGGTTGTCAGAAATCCCCAAGTCGCAACTGCCGCTGTTCCGGCACCCAACAGTTTTCTTCGATTAAGCATGTTGTTGTTGATCGTCCTTTCGCGTTCTTGTCGGCAAATTCAATTTTTCGTCACCCCAACGGCTTG
Organism: Pirellulaceae bacterium; assembly: GCA_019636375.1. Classification (GTDB taxonomy): domain Bacteria; phylum Planctomycetota; class Planctomycetia; order Pirellulales; family Pirellulaceae; genus BJ22. The sequence continues at coordinate 916,355 of JAHBXS010000003.1, forward strand.
ATGCAGATGATACCATAGGGTAGTCGTATGGTCAGAAGACTTGTGAGTGTTTGTCCATGTTGGATGTCATTGGAAATTGATTGGGATTTTGAAAATGAAAAGCTGGCTGGGATATCTCGCGATGGGCTTGTTGCTGATTTCCTCGGCAACTTCTTGGGCACAAACCGCGAAACGCAATCAAAAATCGCTGCCCAAGGCTGTCGTTGGTCGAATTGATGACTCGGTAAAAGAGCAGATGTCGCAACAACAGTTGGTAGGGGTTTCGATCGGCGTCATCGATGGGGGACGAGTGGCCTACTCGCAAGGCTTCGGCTTTGCGGATGTCGAAAATCAGGTTGCGATGACACCGCAATCGCTGATTCGGTGGGCTTCGGTATCCAAGCCGCTCACCGCTGTCGTGGCCGGACAATTGGTCGCCGAGGGACGATTGTCGTTCGACGACGATGTGCGCAAATACGTTCCCGAATTTCCGGACCATGGCGTCACCATTCGCGTGCGAGATTTGCTATGTCACCAAAGCGGGATCGTGCACTACGCCAACGGGCGAGTCGTGCGAACGCAGAAAGAATACGGCGAGCCGCATCCTTTCCAAAACGTCATTAACTCGCTCGATACTTTTAAGGAGTCTCCGCTGGTCAACGCTCCAGGAGAAAAGTATTCTTACTCGACTCACGCTTACATGCTGTTAAGCGCCGTGACGGAACGAGCGGAAAACAAGCCGTTTGCTCAACAAGTGCAAGATCGTATCAACTCCCCCCTAGGCCTAACGACTTTGCAACCAGATTACCAATGGGTCGAAATATCGCCTCGGGCGGTTGGCTATCGTTTGCGGAATCAACAAGTCATTCCATCCACCAACACCGATGTGAGTTGGAAACTGGGAGGAGGTGGTTTCATTTCATCGGTGGAAGATATGGCGGCGTTTGGAGCGGGGTTGATGGGCTCTAAATTGTTGTCCGAAAAAATCAAGTCCCAAATGTGGGTTCGGCAGAAAACGACGGATGGCACGGAGACCGATGTGGGGCTTGGTTTTTTTATCGATGGAGTCGGCGAAAGTCTGCGAGTCTCTCATAATGGAAGTCAAGAAAAGGCCAAAACGCGGATGGTAATTTATCCCAATCGAAAAAATGGTATTGTGGTCATGTCCAATTGTGAACACGCCGAGCCTGGTCGAATTTCTACCGCTATTTATCAGGCCTGGAACGCTAAATAGAAACTGCTTGGATTCAAAATATGAATGGTTTTCGGCGATTGATTTTTGTGGCTTGCCTCCCGGTGGTGGCTTTGGTTGGTGTGTTAACTTCTCAAGATGAAGAGTTGCGAGTTTGGAAAGACGACACGGGAAAACATGAGACCAGGGCGAGTTTTGTCGCGCTACGTGATGATGTTGTGGAACTGAAACTGGAAGACGGCAAATCCATCGAAGTTTCCTTGGATCGACTTTCAGCGGCTGACAAAGCCTATGTTCGGAAAATTACTCGACCTGCAAAGGCTCCCAATCAGCCCAAACGAAAAACTGGTGTCGAGCCATCGGACCGGATGCCGGATGAGCCTAACGGCGACCTACCTGCGCTGGACGCGGGAGGCGATTGGACTCAATGGCGGGGACCGAACCGTGATGGCATCAGCGGCGAAACTGGGTTGCTCGAAAGTTGGCCCGCCGATGGGCCTCCAGAAGCGTGGCGAATTGACGGATTAGGTGGTGGTTTCTCTAGTTGCGCGATTGCCGGAGGACGCCTGTTTACGATGGGTCAGTTCGGTGACGAAACTCGTCTGATCGCTCGCGACGCGACGACTGGTGATCGGTTGTGGGAGACCCGCGTGGGGCGCGGGGGAGAAGGCCCCAATTGCACTCCTACTGTTGATGGTGAATTGGTGTTCGCCGTCTCCCATGCGGGGGATGTCTTGTGTGCTCTTGCCGACTCCGGCCAGGAAGTTTGGCGACTGAATTTCGCGCGTGACTTTGGTGGCAAGATGATGTCGCAATGGGGTTACAGCGAGTCTCCTTTGATCGATGGCGACCGCGTGATACTTACTCCCGGTGCTCCGCAAGCGGCGATGGCGGCGATGGACAAACGTTCCGGAAAACTGATTTGGCGAGCGGCCTTGCCTCAAAATGCGGGCCCTGCCGGTCAAGATGGGGCCGGGTACTCTTCCATCGTCGTCAGCCAAGCTCAAGGGGTGAAGCAGTACATCCAATTTGTAGGGCGCGGTGTGATTTCTGTTGAAGCCGAAAGTGGTCGGTTCTTGTGGGGTTACAATCGGATTGCCAATGGGACGGCCAATATTCCCACGCCAATTGTTTCAGGAAATTTTGTGTTCTGTTCAAGTGGTTATGACGATGGTGGCTCTGCACTGTTGGAAGTGGTCGGTGCTCGCAATCAATTGAATGCTCGGGAGGTTTGGTACAAACCGTCTCGTGACTTGCAGAACCATCACGGTGGGATGATTCTGATCGGGCAAAACGTCTACATGGGGCACGGTCACAACAATGGATTCCCGGTTTGTTTTCCGCTGGCGACAGGGAGACCTTTATGGGGTCCCGACCGTGGCGCCGGAACGGGTTCGGCTGCCGTGTTGTATGCAGAAGGGCACTTGTACTTTCGTTACGAAAACGCCGTGATGGCGTTGGTTGAAGCGACGCCTACGGGCTACAAGCTAAAGGGAAAATTTAAAATTGGTATCCATCATGCTCAAAGCTGGGCTCACCCTGTGATTTGGAACGGACACTTGTACCTTCGCGATCAGCACGAACTGATTTGTTACGATCTGCGTAAAAATTAGACATCGAGTGTTCGGACATCGAGAGCGTTTTTCTCGATGAACTCTCGTCGCGGTTCGACCTTGTCACCCATCAAGATGCGAAACATTTCGTCGGCCTCGGCTGCGTTGGTCATGCTGACCTTGATCAAGGTCCGGTTGTGTGGATCGTAACCGTTCACAGAATTTGTTCGATTTGCTTGAAATTGGCCGAATGTTGGAGTACACGCTTTAGCGTGCCGCACACCGAAAAAATTTGGATCGTTTGCGCGTGGCACGCTAAAGCGTGTACTTCAACATTCCGCGACTTTCGACTCGTCGTTTGCCGACGGGGGTTTTTTCGCGTGGAATACATGGTCGGTTGGGTCTGTACGGCCTACGGTCGGGGGAGCGGAGATTCTGGCAGTGGCCTTTCGGGGAGCGGTCCACCGTCCTCCAACGCCAAGGGTCGTGCTCAAATTCTATGCGCCATTGACGGAGGGAGCAGTATCCAGGATTTTCCCAATTGCGCCGAAGGGACCATCAGGCCGAACGATGATGGGGATTGTAACGACGATGGGAAGTAGGGTGTGTGAAGTGAGCGTGTTCGAATCTTGAGGGATTTAAGTTGGCAAGGTCGTTTGGCTTCTCGAATCGATTCGATAAGTTGTCGCTCACGGAACACACCAATTCCCAGAAAATTCTCTGTTGGTGACATTGTGATGGTGTGTTACGGGAACCATTATTTCTCAAATCAAACGTTTTTGTAACGGAAGCGAAACAGATGATTTGTACAATGTTCAGCATTCGGTTCCCTTCACACACCCTACGCTGTCTACGACGAACTGGGCCGGATGACAGCCCAAACCGATACGTTTGGCGATACGACCAATTAGGGGTATGATGACGCGAGTGGCACCGATCCCTGGCGGGAAACCTTGAGGATTGAAAATCCGGATTTCTACCTTTCGGCTTTCCTGAGCCCGCGTTATTTTTCCCCAAAATGAGGTCCCAATGGTCATTGGAATCCGCCCATTAAACGATTTTGCCTTCAAAAAAATTTTTGGCTCACCAGCCAATAAATTGGCGTTGATCAGCCTACTCAATGCGATCCTCAATCCGCAGGTCCCGATCGTCGATGTCGTGATCCTCAACCCGTTCAACCTTCAAGACTTCGAACAAGACAAACTGTCCATCTTGGACGTGAAGGCCACCGATCAAAACGGGGCGATTTACGACATTGAGATTCAAATCACGGTTCGTCCGGGTTTGGTGCAAAGATTGGTGTTTTACGGGTGCGAGGAGTACGCTGGGCAACTTCGCTCGGGTGACCTGTACGCGACACTCAAACCGGTCGTCGTCATCGCCCTGCTAAAAGAGACGTTGTGGACTGATACCGAACAACTCCATCATCGGTTCGCCTTGACGGATCGAGAATCGGGGCGAGAATTAACGGATACTTTGTCGATTCACACTTTGGAGTTGGGCAAGTATAATTTGACAGAGGCGGAGTTGGGGACAGCGACCCCTTTGCACCGTTGGTTGTACTGGTTGATTCATGCCGAAAACTACGAACCTGAACGGTTATTGGAATTATTTCCAGAGGCCGCGTTTCAGTTGGCCAGCACACAGTTGATTTCGATTTCAGAAAAGACGGAGGACAAAGAGATGTACGACGCCCGAGAAAAGGCCATTCGCGACCACGAATGGGCCATCCATGTGGCCCGCGATGAAGGGAAGATCGAGGGCAAGATCGAGGGCAAGATCGAGGGCAAGATCGAGGGCAAGATCGAAGGCAAGATCGAAGGCAAGATCGAGACGATTCGTTTGCTGCAAAAATTGCTGGGAGTTCCCCAAGCGAGCGAGGCTGATCTCATTGAAAAAAGCCTGGAGGAACTTCAAGCGATCACGACTGAGCTTCAAAAAAAGTTTCAGAATCGAAACCACAATCAATGATTTAACGATGGTTTCCTCCTTGAAAACACCTGAAACATTCGCGCACGACCCGCGATTATTTTCTGGTGGGAGGCATCGATTCTATTCTTTCCGAGGCCCAATTGGGTCGAATAATACGGCCAGTCTTGAAAGTCTTGACAACAAACCATCGGCCTGGAACCGCAGCGATAGTAACCAGAATCAAGCGTGGAACCTCTCGCTGGTTGGCGACTGGAACACGTTCAATCAAACGGGTTCCAGTCCGCTCACTCAAACCCGTACCCACGGCCCGGCGCATGAGTTCACGTCGTTCACCGGCACGAATTCTGGAACACTGACTTACGACGCCAAGGGGAACCAAACGGTGCGTCCGGCAAGTCTGGTTGCTCCGGCCCTGAATCTAAGTTGGGATTTTGATAACCGCTTAAAAGGTGCCGACACCGACGGCAACCCCGCAACGCTGGAAGTCACATACGAGTTCGACGCCCTTGGTCGCCGAGTCGCCCGCAACGGCCCATCGGGGAACGTTGTCTACGTCCAATCCGGCCAGCGAACCATCGCCGACTACGCGCGAGGCGCGGCTGCAACGAACCCCACCTACCGTTACGTTTATGGTGACTATATTGACGAGCCGATTTTACGTCACACGGGGACTGCTTCAACGCTTCCCACAACTGGCAACAACGCTTTGTATTATCATCGTAACCAACAATACTCGATCGTCGGACTAACCAACGCCGCCGGCACCCTCGTCGAACGCTACGCCTACACTGCGCATGGCGAACTAACGATCATGGCCGCCAACGGCACCCTCCGCACAACCAGCCTCTACAACAACCGCTACACCTACACGGGCCGCGAGTGGGACCCCGACCTTAACCTCTACCACTTCCGCGCCCGCCTCTACGACCCCATCGCCGGAAGATTTATCACACGCGATCCCAAGAAGTATGTGGACGGAAAGAGTTTGTATCGAATGCACTTTTCGTTGAATAAAAAGGACTATACCGGGATGGCCGTCATGCGAAGGCAAGACCAAGGCCATCCCGACGCCGAATATGTTGGCCCTTTCGATCATAAAAGCAGCGGCGTAAAAAAATGCGTATTTTACGCAGATGGCGTTGAAGATCCAAAATATGGATCGACCACTATTTATGAAACTTATGACGACGCCCATACTTTCCCCAAGGAAGAAAACCCAATTTTTTTACCGGACAACAAAACAGTAAAAGGCTATGTAGTGCATCAAAGCTTAAACAAACCGGAGCAAATTGCTAAGTTTATTGAAGTCACCGGATGTTGTGAAATTGTAATATTTGGGCACCAAGGGGGATATGCAAATCCAGGAGGCGTGGCGGCTAACGGCACGAGCCCCCTTCCCGGAACTCCCGAAAGTCGAAGCGCCATACGAATAGCCTTAGAAAAACATTGCCAAAAATGCGACGTATTTATTTACTCATGTGGCGATACTCATTGGACCGATCGACCAAAAAAGGGTGAGACAGGCTATGAGAAATATCGTGATTTTCAAAACAATAGAGAAGCCAATCGATGGACGATTGCCAATGATCTTGGGTGTAATGTTTATGGTTTACGCCGACTTCAAGCTAGAGAGAGTTTTGGGAATTATGGAAATCCAGAAAAATACGGAAGAGCAGGATGGTATCTTGATCAGGGTGAGCGCACTATTTTTCCATGGAAATACCGAGAACTTTGAAGAGGTAGTGTTCATCCCAAGCACATCTTAGTCTTCGAGTTCGTACGCTTTCCTTGTCACCTTTATAGTTTTTCAGAAGAGTCAAAGCCATACGCCGCATTGAAGAGGAGTTGATAGCGCCTGTTCCGTTGATTCGACATTGGTCTTCATTGAAAATCACATCCAGACGCCAGTGTAGCGAGTTTTCAATACTCCAGTGGGCTCGGCAGCCTTTGGCGAATTTGTCGATGTCCATGGAAAAGCTCAGCAAATAGTATCGTACTTCGTAGGATTCTTTTCCATCACGAGTCACATTGTTGACCGCCACGCCAATGGTCTTCAAGCCTGGCCACTGACTGCTTTGCTGCACTCCTTCCCGAAACTGGGGAACTGGTACCAGGTTCGATGCTCGGCTCGCCCATGACCGGTCTCTGTTTTTTCGAGGCATGAACACCTTCCATCGTGCCGAGAATCTCTTCTGCCAAGTCGCTAACGTCGGCTTCTAAAGTCCCCTGATTCCCTTTGAGTCCCAAAATATAGTCGCCCCCTCTGAAACAATCTGGATGCGATTTTCTCGCTGACAACCCATCGCGTCAATCGTCACAATGGCCCTTCCAATTCGAGCAATGACAACAACTTCCGGAATCGCCGTGATCTCATTACTCTTCTCGTCGACTGCTTCTTGCCCAAGCACCATTTGATTCTCCGCTGCCCAGGCGGTGACCATGTGAGGGCTTTGACCCCGTTTTGTGGTCGTGCGAACGACGTGCTGTTTTACCATCAATGTTGATGATCGAATGTTCAGTTTCTGGTGCAATTGCCCGCACCCAAGACAAAAGCAAGCGGTCAATTGTTCGGGCTTGATCGCTGAAAATACGCGGCGAAAACGTGTCGTCAGAAGGGACTCCACTCTTCAGCTTGAGAAACTTCTTGAATAAGTGCTTACGGGCTACACCATAGTTATGCATGTCTTTCCAGCCTTCGGCTCCCGATAGCATCGCACAAACACCCAAGACCAAAATATCTATCAAAAGATGACGGCGATTGGATGTTTCGATTCGAGGATCAGTGATCGATTCAAAGTGACGAGCAATCTCAAGTTTCGGCATAATGGCATCTCCAAATAGGAAACAAATACCATTTTTTCGACTTGCCTGAATACCCCAGTTTCGCTAAATAGTGCGCTCACCCTGTTTGGTGGGGCTGAGGGATGAAAATGTTACAACTTTTACGCTTTCGATTGAAAACACTTTTTTTGATCTTTACCGTTCTGGCCTTTATAATCGGATATTGGGCGGTAAGAAATAACCAAAGGATAATTCAGTTGAAGTTAATCAGGAATTTTAATGGGAACGCCTTAACTTCGGCATTTTGTGATAATAATGGAGTCCCCGTGCCACCAACTAACAGGTCGCTTTTTCGAAGCACATTTATCGGCAATATAGTTTTCGAACCACTAAGAGATATTGTGTACGTTGATTTGAGTGATTCGATATTTGGAGAGGAGGAAGTGGACATGCTCCATAATTTTCGACATGTAAAACATTTGGATATCAGTAACACAAATGTTTCGGACAGTGCTATCAATGAGCTTTTAGTGCTCCGCGATTTATCGTTTATTGACTTGTCAAATTCTCGCGTAACATCGCAAGGCATAGTCAGATTGAGACTGTTCAACCCGGCCTTAAAGATTAGATATGACAATAAATTCCGCGACACGCTCAATTTAATTGATAATTTTGAGAAAGAATGGAATCAGTGAAGCATTAAGGTGCCAGAGAGGCAAAAAACAAATGGGACATGCATCAGGGTCTTAATCGCAAACGGCGGTTTACGAATTCAGCGGTCAAAGTCAAAGGGCTCATTTTTCGTGATTAAGAAGTCCTTTACACCCGCTCGGTAGACGCCGATGGGTACACGACCCGTTCCCTCACTGACGGAGCGGGGCGGACCCTGCAAACCATCGACCAACTCGGCAAAATCTCGACGATGACCTACGACGCCGCAGGAAATGTCCTGTCCGCCCGCGACATCGGGCGGCGTGGGCTACGATGCGGTCTACGATGAACTGGGGCGATCCGCGACTCTTCGTATGCGCTGCGAAGCGCCGTATCGTTGTCGGCAATACCACCGGCTCGCACGGTGGATTGTTATGTTTCTCGCTACACAAGGCTGTCGCGATTTCCTTTTCCTTGTTTTTTGGTTTGGATTTGCCTCTGGCAAATCCAAACCAAAAAACAAGTGTGGGTGGGGGCACCGCCTTTTTTTAGCAAGAAACCGAAACTTCCGCTGTGCAAGCCAGTGGGATTCGAATCGTCCGCGACCCAAACGGGGTGGGCTACGATGCCGTCTACGACGAACTGGGGCGGATGACATCACAGGCCGAAACGTTTGGCGATATGACCGATTGGGGGTATGATGACGCGAGGGAAGTAGGGGGTGTGAAGTGAGCGTGTTCGAATCTTGAGGGATTTGGGGCCTGTAAATAATTTTGTGTCAGGCGGTTGATTTGATGATTTGATTAGTCTGTTAGTTTGGGCATCCGTTCTTCAAACATGATGGCGAAATGGTTTAGTGCTTGTTTCCAGTGGTGGATAGGCATCGTCCATTTTCGGGACGCCTCGTGAATTGCCATATACACCAGTTTCAAGGCTGATTCTTCGTTGGGATAAATCTTGCGATTGCGAGTAAACTTGCGAATCACGCTGTTGACCGACTCGATCGCGTTGGTCGTGTAAATGGCTTTGCGGATCGCCGGGGGATAGTCAAACAACGTGATGATATCCGTCCACTTGGCACGCCACATCTTTGAAATCGTCGGATACTTGTCGTCCCAAGCTTGAGCGAATTCTTTCTAAAGACGCTTCCGCTTGGCCACCGTTGCCGATTGATAGATTTTCTTGAGACCCTTCGCCACTGCTTTTGCTGTCTTCGGTGCTGACGTAACGCAACGCCAGCTTGAACCAGGTGCACAATGCAGGCTGAACTTGACAATCGGGATAGGCCGCGTGGAACGGCATCGGCGAATCCCGAGAGGCCATCAATGCTCGCCACGAAGATATCGCTCAAGCCCCGATTGCGAAGATCCGTCAAACAGGACAACCAGAACTTGGCACCTTCGTTTCGCTCCAGCCACAGTCCCAGCAGTTCTTTGCGTCCTTGTAAATTGACGCCCAAAGCCACATAAATCGTGTGTTTGGTGACCATCTGGCCATTGGTACCACGGACATGAACGACGATGCCGTCGAAATACACACTGGCCATACCGCTTCAGCAGTCGGGTTCGCCAAGCCGAAACTTCTGTATCCAGATCGCTGGTGATTTCTGAGACCAGTGTAGGTGAAATGTCCACACCATAGAGGTCGCGCACGATCTCCTGGATGTCGCGAGTGGTCATGCCTTTGGCGTACAAGGCCTATCTTTTCATCGAAACCTTCCACGCGACGCTGGTGCTTGCCGATCCAGTTGCGGCTCGAATGTGCCGTTGATGACGGGGAGTTTCCAGCGGAATTTCGCCTAGTTCGCTTTGAACCTTTTTGCACGATCGACCGTTACGACGATTAGAGTACGATTCTTTACCGACTGTGATTTCGAGCGGGCAGACCGTTTTTCGGCGCTCGGTGCAATGTCAGGTGCCTCCGTCGAATCCCCATCTTCACGAGGATTGTCGATGTCGACTCGTCCCAAGTGAACGTCCATTTCCGTATCAAGCATTCGCTCCATTGCCGACTTCATCATCAATCTCATCAGCGAATTGAGATCGCCAACCGTCTTTGCCTGACGGGCAAATTCGCCGGCAAGTCGTTCTGCTTCACCTTTTAAAGACGCATCCATGCTTCGATTCTCCTGTAAATTGAAACTGTCAAAAATACTAACTTTTGCTAGCTGACACAAGTTTCATTACAGGCCCAGTGCAAAGTGCAAAGTGCAAAGTGCAAAATGCAAAGTGTAAAATGCAAAGTGTAAAATGTATAGTGGGTGTGTGACGCGCTGGCAGGTTTTCTTTGGTTTTTATTGCGTGGCTTCTGTTCTCGTTCGTTCTTGCGGTCAAGATAAATTGGCCGTTGATATTGCACTTTGCACTTTGCATTTTCCGCTTAGCGACAGACGGTGTGTTCCGTCGGCAAACAGTGCCGCGTGTTAAAGCGATTTCAGATCACCAACTCACCGACTTGCGGAACACACCAACCCAAAATGCCGACTCCACACACCCTACGAGTTCGTGCAAAACGTTCACTTGCTGGCGCGGCGGGCTTGATTTTTAATCGCGGCGACCGGAGAGGAGGCCGGAGCGCCAGAGGAAGTAGAGGAAAGTCATAAGCGTCTGCACGAACGCGGCGACGTAGGTCAGCGCGGCGGCGTTGAGGACTTTGTCGACCCCCTCCCGTTCGCCAGGACTGATGATGCCCGCCTCGACGACCAGGGCCTTGGCTCGTGCGCTGGCGTTGAACTCGACTGGCAACGTGACCAGTTGGAACAACAACATGGCACCGAATAAGGCGAGGCCGACGAAAAAAACGATTCTTCCAAAAGCACTTCCGGCGGACATCAGGCCAATGCCGATCATCAGGGCGTACATGCTGAACGGGCTGCCGAACTGGACGACGGGGACCAGGGCGGAACGCCAAGCCAAGGGGTAATATCGCGTGGCGTGTTGGATGGCGTGACCGGCTTCATGGGTAGCAACCCCCAACGCGGCGACGGAGTGACTGTCGAAAACGGGTGGGGAAAGGGCGAGGCGTTTATTGACTGGGTCGTAATGGTCGGACAAAAAGCCGTCGACTCGGACGACTTGGACGTCTTTGATTCCGGCTCGGTCCAGCAACATCTGCGCGGCTCGGGCTCCGGTTATGCCCCGGGCGGAAGGGACTTTGGAGTAGTATTGAAAACGGGATTTCACCAGGTAGCTGGCGTACATCGAAAGCAAGATGCCGGGGGCGATAAAGACGAAATAAATTGGGTCGGGCATGGGTTGGTTTCTGTTGTTGGATTGTGTGGGGCGCTCGTTCACGGAGTGAACGGCTACGTGGCTTTTCACTCTGTGAAAAGGCCCTCGATTGATTCAGCTTTTTTGATGCTGACTATTTTATAGAAATCGGGCAAATTTGAATAGAATAATTCCAAGTGACTGTTGGAGACTTGGCTGTCCAGACGGCAAACGGACGAAGCGAAATTTCTCGCTGTTCTCTGTTCCAGTTGAACTCGGCTTGGGCGGGGTCAATTGTGATGCTGATTCTTGTTGGAACATGCCCGGACAGTTTTCGAGTAAGTAGACACTCGGTCGGACTAACGATTTCCAATGTGGTTTGCGGTGCAAGTAAGTGGTAGGTGCTGCCTGCGTTGTTGATCGAATCGCTCGAACGGAGAGCGAGTTCAACGCAAAGGCGAGACGAAAGGGATTCGTCAGTTTTCTGCCAGGAAAAGGAAGCCGACCAATGGCCGTTTCCGGCTGCTCCAAGGCCCCAGACCACGGGGCCGGCTGCAAGTGTTTGTTCGTGAATTTGCTGCAACGGTGGTGATGGTGGCCAAGGGTCGGCAGCGGTCCCTTCGACCGACTCCAAGACGGGAATGCACTCGCCGTGATGGACCAAGGAAATTCGATGGCCTTGGCGGTCGCCCAGTTGTATAAAAGTCAGTTCGAGTCGTGGCTCAGAGTGTTCGTTGGTCACGGTTAACTATCTTCGTTGTCGCGTGGCGGGGCATCTTGTTTGGCTCTCCAAGCGAGGAGTGCGTCGAGAAACCCTTGGATGTCTCCATCCAGAACGCGATGAAAATCCCCCATCGAATACCCGGTGCGAACGTCCTTGACGCGCTGGTCAGGGTGTTGGAAGTAGTTTCGGATTTGGCTGCCGAACCCGACGCGGACCTTGGTTTTGTACTTCGCCGCTTCTTCTTGTTCGCGTTTGATTTCTTCGAGTCGTGCCAATTGAGCGCGGAGCATTTTCCAGGCGGTCGCTCGGTTTTTGTGTTGGCTCCGTTCGGCTTGGCATTGGACGACGGTGCCCGTGGGGAAGTGTGTGAGTCGGACAGCGGAGTCGGTTTTGTTGACGTGTTGGCCACCGGCCCCGCTGGCTCGATAGGTGTCTTCGCGGATGTCTTTGTCTTCGATTTTGATTTCGATGGTGTCGTTGATTTCGGGGGTCACATCGATGGCGGCGAAGCTCGTTTGGCGTTTACCATCGGCGTTGAAGGGGGAAATCCGCACAAGTCGGTGCATCCCAGTTTCGCCTTTGAGGTATCCGTAGGCCATCGGTCCGCGAATCGCGATGGTCGCGCTTTGTATCCCGGCCACCATGTCGTCTTGGCGATCGAGGATTTCGGTTTCGTATTCGTTTTGTTGGGCCCACTGCACGTACATGCGGAGGAGCATTTCGGCCCAATCGTTGGCGTCGGTGCCGCCATCTCGGGCGTAGATCGAAATGAGCGCCCCTGCGGCATCATGGGGGCCGTTGAGGAGTGATTTTAGTTCGAGTTCATCGAGAATTTTCTCGATTCGTTCGACTTCGGCACGGATCTCCGATTCCGCTGATGGATCGTCGGCAGCCATTTCGATGAGGGCTTGCAGGTCGTTCGAGCCATCGATAGCGAGTTGCAGAGGAACAGAAACGGCCTTGAGAGATTTAAGCTCCGAAACGGTTTGTTGGGCGGCCTCTTGATTGGACCAAAAGCCCGCTTGGGCCATTCGGTCTTCGATCTGTGCTATTTTTTGAGTCTTTGTACCGTAGTCAAAGACTGTCTCGCATTTGGGAGACACGTTGCTGGATTTGCTCGGCACGGTTGAACAGATCGGGGTTCATAGAGGGGCTTAGTTTTCAAGAGTTAAATTTGGTTGTAGCGGTTATGTGGAATTCGCCGTGGAGATGGCTGGTTTTCAGATTACCTTTTTGGCAACGAGATGACTAGGGGCTTTGGCCAGCGGTGTATTCGCGTCAACTCGGCTGATTTTGTTGGGAAACTAGGGGGAAAGCGGGGGCTTGAGAGTTGACCGTTGGCAACGTGGCACTTAAAGTAAAAGGGTCCGAAATACTCGATAAATCAGGGGTCTACGACGAAGACGTGGAACCGCGATCCTATCGGTCTGAGGACAAGTCTTCTGGAACGGTTTTTTATATAGAGTGCCTTCATGTCTGATACAACCTCCGACATCCCCACTGTGGCTGGGGTTGACGACTTGGTCAAGCGTTTCGTGGTCAAACGCGAAGAGCGGGAAGTTGACAAGTACTTTCGAGCGTTGGTCAAGATGCAGGGGAGCGACTTGCACATGAAGACCGGTCGCCCGCCAATTATCCGGATTCATGGTGCTCTCAAGGAACTTAACCGGGGCCCGATTGATGCCGAAGAAATGGCCGCGTTGCTGTTTCCGATGATGAATGATCGGTTGCGGGAAATTTTTGACAAAGAGGGCGGCTCCGACTTTGCGTACACGATTGATGTCGATGGGGTGACTTGGCGTTTCCGGGTCAACATGCTCCAGCAATTGGGAAAAATCGGTTTGGTGGCACGGCGGGTGAACAACAAAATTCCGGACTTTCGCGGGCTGTACTTGCCGCCGGTGATGGCCGAGTTATGTAATTTCGATCAAGGGATGATATTGTTGGCCGGGGTGACTGGGTCCGGAAAAAGTACCACAATCGCCTCGATGCTCGACTACATCAATCATCGCGAGGCGGTTCACATTCTGACGCTTGAGGACCCGATTGAGTTTGTGTTTACAGAAGACAAGGCCCTGATCAACCAACGCGAGGTGGGGATCGACGTCAAAGACTTTTCGATTGGCATGAAACACGCCGTCCGCGAAGACCCAGACATCATTCTCGTGGGGGAAATGCGGGATGAAGAGACGTTTATGACGGCCATCCATGCGGCGGAGACCGGGCACCTTGTGTTTGGAACGATTCACGCGTCGTCATCTCCATCGACGATTGGTCGTATTTTGGACTTGTTCCCAGAGGATTTGCACTCGGCCATTCGCAGTGCGATCGCTTTTAACATGAAGGCGATTATTGCTCAAAAATTGTTGCCGTCGATCAAGCCGGGAGTTGGGCGAGTTCCGACGTGCGAGATCATGACCTTTAGTCCGATGATCAAAAAGTTGGTTCTTGAAGGCCACGACGAAAAATTGGCGGATGCGATTCGTATCGGGATTCAAGAAGGGATGCAAGACTTCACGATGAGCCTCAAGCAACTGATCGATGACGAATTGATCGACCGACCGACCGCTTTCGAAGTCGCGCCGAACAAGGAAGCTCTAAAAATGGCCCTCAAGGGGATCAAAGTTTCGCAACCTGGGATTCTCTAATGCCTCATTGTGCCGTTCGTGCTTGGTCCGGGGTATTGGTCGCCGTGTGGTTGGCCCTATTATTGCCTGGGTATGCATTGGGTTCTGTTTCGGGGAGCAATGCTACTGCCGGCAGTTCGGCTATCTTAGCGGAACCGAACGCGCCGATTCCCTATTCGACCGAGTCGAGTGGCGGGGCATCGAGCCCATCTGAAATTGAATTGCAGGATGACGAGGAGGCTGATGCTCCTGCTAGAACGGTTCGAGATATCACGCCGACTTTTGGCGTCGGGGCTTATTTTGCGTGGTACAAACTGCTGCTGATTGCCATCGTTTATCTGTTGTGGGTGTTCTTTGCGGATCGGATGAATCGGGATTTGCTCCGCTGGGGTGAAGAACTGAAAATGCCGGTGACCGTTTGGAATTTGATTAATATGGGCGGATTTGCCGTCGGGCTGCTGGCGATTTTGGCGATTCCCTTGTTTTGGGTGGGTTGGCCGCTGTATTTGATTGCAACGCTGGCTCCGTTTTTTGCTTATTCGGCCGTTCGAAGGTCGACCCTGAAGGGGAACGAACAATTGGCCTTTGAAATGAACCCTCAATCGGTCGCGATCGGGCAACCATTGCCACAAGACCAAGGTGCCGAAATCGATTTCACTCCTGCCGGAGACGATCAAGACGCTCAGACAAGGGCTCTAATTTCAGCCCGACGGATTCCCCAATTTCCTCTCGTCAAGAATATCATCGGAAACATGTTGGCCAAGCGAGCCGATTTGATGCTTTTCGACTTTACAAAACAAGAAGTCAACGGTCGGATGCAAGTCGATGGAGCTTGGCATCCCATTCCTACACTTAGTCGCGAAGATGGTGATCAAGTGTTGGTGAGTCTCAAGTTGTTGGCCGGGCTAAATCCTCAGGAACGACGTCTGCGGCAGGTCGGTGATTTCCGCTGCAAGTATCATGCCTTGGACCTCAAAACGGGAATCGAGTTGCTGACTCAAGGGGTGCCGACTGGCGAGCGCGCACAGATCAAGATTTTACGGGCGACCGGCAAAGACATGACGTTGGCCGAATTGGGGATGTGGCCAGAGGCCTCTGCAGCGTTGTTGAATGCCATGAACTCGCCTGGTTTTTCAATTATTTCTGGCCCGCCAAGAAATGGTTTAACGACGACTTGGCGAAGTGCCTTGTTGGCGATGGACCGTTACACACGGGATTGCATCCTCGTGGTTGATCCTACTGATACAGAATCGACGTTGGAAAATTTGGTGGTCCACCGTTTTCCGGAACACGGGAGTCCCTACGATGTCATACGCCCAGTGTTGTTGACGGAGCCGGAAGTCATCGTGATCCCCAACATTGTCAACGCCAAAACGATGGACTTGTTGACGGAGCAGATCGCTGAGAACCGGCGGTGTGTCATCACTCGAATCCAAGCTGTTTCTGCAGTCGAAGCCTTGTTGCGAATCATGGCTCTGGCGAAGAACCGAAAGGCATTTGTGGATGCGCTGCAAGTCGTAAGCTCCCAGCGGCTCGTGCGAAAATTGTGTGACATGTGTAAAGTGTCGGTCCCTGTAAAGCCAGAGTGGATTCAAAAGGTCGGTGGTGACCCTTCCAAAGTGCAGGCGGTATGGATGCCTTTTGTGCCTCCACCGCCGGGAACATTGGATGAGCAGGGGAAACCGATAGAAATCCCGCTTTGCCCACAATGTCAGGGTTTTGGATATTTTGGGCGAACTGCTATTTTTGAAACGCTCGTTGTGACCGATGGTTTGCGAGGAGTCTTGATGAAGACCCCGACGTTGGAAGCGGTTACTGCGGCGACTAAAAAACTGGGTCATCAAGACCAATATCGAGAGGCCTATCGACTTGTTTTGGCTGGTGTCACGTCAATCGATGAAATCAAGCGAGTCTTTCAAGCCAAATCATAGTGAGAATGAACCATGTCAGGCGTTCCTGATTCCTATCAAGTCATGCCGTTGGAATTTGAGGCTGCGGGCCAAACGGGTGAAGAACGCGCCCAGCGACTACAAACGGTCCTCGAAGCACCGGGGTTTCCTTCCTCATGCGTTATGCTGATCGACTTGATCAGGCGCCGAGCGGACGTGGCTGTTTTTGATTTTACGACTCAAGGGGTTGCAATCCGTTACCAAATCGATGGGTTGTGGCATCCGATGGCCACGATGGATTTGGCAAACGGCGAAATGATGTTAGTCGTTGTTAAACACCTCGCCGGAATGAATTACGAAGAGCGTCAGGCTCGGCAGAATGGATCGTTTCGATTGCTGTACGATGGCGTCAAATACAAATTCCGCATCGTCAGCCAAGGGGTCCAGGCCGGGGAGCGGATCGGGGTTTATGTCGATTTTAAACGACCGCCGCTGGAGACTGTTGACGATTTGGGAATGCGGGGTTCAATGAAGGCGGAATTGTCGGCGATGGTTGAGGCTGACAAAGGTCTATTGTTGACGGCCGCGATGCCGGGTGAGGGTTACACGACCGTGTGGCGCGGAGTGTTGAACGCCTGCGATCGTTTCACGAGGGACTTTTATGTTTTGGAAGAAAAGTCACGAGTGGAACCGGAGGTCATCAATGTCACCGGAATTACCTACGATGAAAAAGCCGGGCAGAATGCTTTTTCCGACATGCGAGCCCTGTTGTTGCGAGAGCCTCAAGTGGTGGCTTTCGCTGAAATCCCTAATGGTAAGCTGCTCAATGCAATTGTCGAATTGGCGGAAAATGAAAACTTGATGACGTTTTCCCGATTACATGGAAAAAACGCCGTAGATGCGTTACTGCGATTGTTGGCAATGAAACCGGATTTGCCGAAGGTGGCCGAACAGCTTTCGGGAATCTTAAGCATGCGTGTATTGCGAAAACTTTGTCCCTCGTGTCGCTTGGGCTTCGCGCCCGACGAGCGATTGTTGGCGTCTTTGGGAATCCCTCCGGGTAGAATCAAGCAACTTTACAAGGCGTTTGTCTATGTCCCGGGACAGCTCGACCCCAAAGGGAAAGAGATTCCCCCCTGCCCCAAATGCATGGGGACTGGGTATTTTGGCCGAATTGGTTTGTTCGAATTACTGAAGACCACCAAACCCATTCGCAAAACAATTGCGAGCGGCAAGTTGGCAGAGTTGCCCAAAGTAATTGCCGAGAGTGGACACATATCAATGCGTGAAGAAGCGATTTTGTTGGTCGCTCAAGGAACGACTTCCTTGGATGAAGTTCAACGGGTCCTTAACAAATAGAGGTGCTAACATGATGCTACTATTCATGTTGACAATTTTTGTGATCATTGTCGCCTCGGTTTGGTGGGCAGGGTTTTGGTCCAATACGGTGATGTTTGTGAACATGCTGATTGGGGCATTGGTCGCAACGGCTTTTTTTGGCAACGTTACGAATTTTGTTTTAACTCAGGATTCGTCCTGGAATTATGTGGCACCGTTTGCTTCGATTTGGGGTCTGTTTTTTGTGACGACTGCCGTGTTGCGAGCTTGCACGGACGCATTTTCGAGAATCAAGTTGAAGTTTGATATTCTGACCGAGATGATTGGCCGTTCTCTAATGAGCCTAGCGGTTGGCATGTTGTTTATCACGTTTGCGTCATTTACGATGCATCTCGCCCCACTGCCACCGAATTTCATGGGCGACTCAACCGGTATGGGAGGCGGGAGAATCGTTAGATCGGTTCAAAAACCGCCGATTTTCGTTCACATGACCGACCAAGGTGCCGACGTTTCAGCCAGCGATACTTCAGTGATTTATGCGATTGGTCCCGAAGTCCTGTGGGAGACGTTTTTGATCTATTGGTCTAATTGGACATTATCGGAAAGCTATCAGTATTGCTTGGTCGATCGCTTACAGGAGTTAAACTCACGAAAATTGTCGGCCGAAGACTTGGAGGGGCAACGACTCCTGCGGCATCGGCCTTGGCGACCGACTTTGTTAATGGAATATTATTTTTGGCGCAAAGAATTGGCAGACGTCGAGACTTTGCGAGTTTCCAGCGAAAAGTAACAACGGACGTAAACTGTATGGAAGAAGACAATTACTCTGGCGAGTTAGGCGAAGTTACCTATCGACCCTTTAGTGTCATGTCGATTTTGGCGTTCGTGTTTTCTTGTATCGCCATGGTTTCACTGCTCCACTATTCGTTTGTTCCGATTGCTTTTTGTGCCGCTATTTTTGCTTTGTTTGCGGTTGTGAGGACGGAAACTCAGTCTGAAAAACCCACCGGCGCTAGTTTGGGGTACTTTGCCCTGTTTCTGGGTACGGCGTTGGCGGCAGGTACCCTGACCCACAAACGACTAGAGGACCAGCGATTGTTTAGCCTGGCTCGACAATATGCAGAACAATGGTTAACCCTGGTACAAAAGGGAGAAGTTTATCTTCCGTTTGCTTTGACCGCTGAGTTGATGTACCGACCGGACTTTTCTGTAGATCTAAAGCAATTTTATCGTGAGCCTAAAAACCTAAAGGTCGTTACGCTTGACGCCTACAAGGTTTTAGAGCCTGAGATGTCAATGCGACTGGCAGGTTCGAACGCTCGGTGCATCTGGGAGGCCAACGAAACTCGGATGGTGCGGAGAAGTCGCGATGAAATGTTCATCATGCGCTACCGTCTTGAATGGGACGCCCCACCGGCAATGATCGGGGAACTGATTCCTGGAAAAGTTATCGTGCCGGCAAAAGGGGACGTTTGGTCTGTCAACGTGATGATGCGACGGATCGACGCCCTGCCGCCGCTAGGTCCGCAGTGGATATTTCAATCCATCAATTGCATTGAGCCAAAATTCGACCGGAAACTTCCAGAGGTTGACCTTCTCGATTAGTTATTAAAGTCGGACGGCAATTCTCGATTAAGAACTTGCTGCCGTCCGTTCTGTTCTACTCCCAATCTTCGTCGTCGTCATCTTCGTCGTCGTCGTCGTCACCCCAATCGTCATCGTCTTCTTCTTCGTCGTCCCAGTCGTCTTCTTCCTCGTCGACTTCTTCCCATTCGCCGTCTTCGATTTCGTCCTCGGCTTCGGCCTCATCCTCGGCCTCATCTTCTAAATCGTCGTCGCCTTCATCTTCATCAACGATTTCGTCTTCGAAGTCGTCGTCCACTTCGTCTTCTTCAAAATCATCGTCGTCATCATCGTCGAAGTCTTCGTCTTCTTCAAAGTCATCGTCGTCATCGTCGATGTTAAGAATCGGGGTTGTAACGGCCCAGCGGCGCATTTCAATTTCCGACTCGGTTGAAAAACGTTTGGGGGCTAGGGAATGGCTCACGTTCTATCCTCCTTTGAAACCATAGGATTAACTGGATGATGACTATCGACTTGTTTCGGTTGCGAAACGCCGTTGCTTGAATTTTGACCAAAAGATAGCCCTTGTGGCAACCCTGCCCCGCGTAAAAATTTTCCGCGAGGGAGGCTATCCAGGTTGTTTAACCCAAAATCTGCGAGGAATTTTTTTGTCGTTCCGTACAAAAATGGATGTCCTAATTGTTCACTGCGACCGACAATGCGAACAAGCCCCTTTTCCAGTAATTGCCGCAACATTTCGCCACAGCTAACCCCTCTAATGGCCTCTATATCGGCTTTAATGATCGGTTGTCGGTAGGCCACGACCGTTAGAGTTTCCAGGGCGGGTGTCGTTAAACGCTGGTAGTGATTGGGGATTTCCAATTGCCGTATCCAGCGCGAAAAAACGGGTCTGGTTCGGATTTGGTACCCGCCAGCGACTCGTTTGACGTGGAAGGCCCGCCCTTTTTCCCGATAATTTTCGTTTAGTTTGGCAATTAATGTGCGGGCTTGGGTACCGTCCTCGAGGTCGGCCAGTTGAGCCACCCTACGACTGGTGATGGGGGTTCGCGAAAGAAATAGGACCGCTTCTACTCGCTGTAATGAGTTATCATGGGTGTTGGAATTGCTCACGGCGATGGTCTCAAGTCGAGGCACGGTTAAATCTTTCACGCATTTTTCTGCAGCGACGACCATTGATTTTATCAAATCTGACTGGTTCTTTGGTTGGCATGAATTCAAATTCTCGAACTATTTTCAATCGAATTGTGCTGGGACTGCTGTCGTTGTTCTTTGCGGTTTTCGTTTTGGTGGTCACCGCTTATGCGACTGGTTTGACGACCGGTGAAGAGTTTTCTCCTGATGATTTTTCGAGGCGCCGCTTTTTTTACATTCGCCCTTCTTGGTTGCCGATTACGTTGTCTGGAATCCGTTATGAATCGACTACCGATCCAGTTTCTCGATTGTTGCTGGTCGACCGCCACTTGGTTCCGCTTCAAACTCCCCAAAAACACTGGGATTTAGTTCAAGACAATCGAATGCCGTCAGATTCTGTGGCCTATGACGCGAGAATTCTCTGCCGCTATCTCGATCTTGTCGATTCCGATGGCCTGCACATTTTCGAACGCTGGACGATGGAGCACCCTGAACATGCAGGCGTTTTTTGGCCTGAAGTTGCTCGTGTTGCCCGTGCTGGGCGGTATCGAGATGTCCCTTTGTTGATGGATTTGGTGGTCAATCGTTCGGATATCTCGCTCGAGGAATTTACGATACAACTCACTGATGTAATGACCTTGCTTGATTTGCCTGATGATGACGAGTAATTCTGTTTGTCGATTCACTTCTGAAAAAATGTCTCTCGATTCGCTTTATTTTGATAACAACTCGACCACTCGCATCGACCCCCGAGTGGCCGCCGCGATGAACGAGGCGATTCTTGAGGGGCATGTCAATCCGGCGAGCCAACATTTACTGGGGCAGCGTTCCCGCCGTCGATTGGAAAATGCGCGACAAGGCTGCCTTCAAACGTTAGATGCTGATACGCATTCTTTTCCGGCAGACGAGCTAATTTTCACGAGTGGCGGCACGGAAGCGAATAATCTAGTCGTTCTGGGTTCGGCTCGACGCAATCACCAACTGATTGTTTCGGCAATTGAACACCCAAGTGTGATGTTGGCGGCCGAACATGCTGCAGCGGTAGTTGGGGCTAAGTTGTCAATTGTCTCAACATCTTCTTCTGGTGTTTGGCGACTCGATCACTTAGAAAACCTTTTGCAAGCTGGTCCTACGTCGCTGGCCAGCCTAATGCTGGTCAACAACGAAACGGGGGTGATCCAGCCTGTCGCCGAGGCGGTTAAGCTGTGTCGGCAGTTTGGCGTATTGATTCACACCGATGCCGTGCAAGCTGTTGGCAAGATTCCCGTCTCCTTTCGGTCGCTGGGGGTCGATTTTATGACGTTTACTCCTCACAAATTTCATGGGCCTCGGGGAATTGGTGGGTTGGTGGTTCGTGCTGGCATTAAGGTCCCATCTTTGATGCACGGGGGATTCCAACAGTCTGGTTATCGGCCTGGTACTGAAGACGTCGTGTTGGCCGTGGCATGCGAACGAGCAATGGAGCTGGCTGTCACCGAATTGCCTGAGTCCAATCAGCGATGGCTACATTTGCGCGAGTTGTTTTTGGCCGAGTTAAAGGATGTTCTGAGGAATGACTTTGTTGAGCATGGTGCTGCTGAGGAAAGGGTTCCCCAAACTCTCAATCTTTCATTTCCTGGCGTGGACCGTCAGGCTCTTTTGATCGCTGCCGACGTGGCCGGAATTGCCCTTTCCACCGGCTCGGCGTGTTCTAGTGGCTCTAGCGAACCTTCTCCGGTTTTGTTGGCAATGGGCCTTGAAAAGGGTCTCGTAGAGAGTTCTATCCGCGTTAGTTTTGGGCGAGACTCGACCGAAGCGGAGATTCGCCGCGGTTCGCGGCAAATAGGGGAATTGGTAGCGGTTTTGCGGGCCTAATACTGGTATCTTTCCCACTCCCGAATCTCAGTAAAATCTGGTACAATTTTGATGCCGGTTGTGTTGTGTTGACAACCCGTTTTTCGCCGGTTTTTTGTCTGTTTTGTCCAGTTTTTTTATCCCCTTGGTCGGTTTCTGTTTGCATGTCCTCGATCGCTTCGAAAAACTTGTTTTTCTTGCCTTTAAAGGCAGCGTCGTGGGATTGTCCGACTGACAATTTTGAGCGTTCGCTTGATGTCTGGTTTTTCGGAGACCAAGCCAACGAATCGTTGCAACTGTTTTTGGATTTGGAACGGTTTGAGCCCGCATTTTTTCCGTTAGTTTTGTATGGTCCGAGTGGGGCCGGGAAGACCAGTTTGGCGATCTCCTTGGGCGAACGATTTGCCAAATTACGCGGTGACGAAGCCGTTTCAGGGGCATGTTGCCATCTTTCGTCCATCGACTTTGCTCGCGGACTGGCCGAAGCGATTCACACCAAGTCCGTTGATGGGTTTTTCGAGAAGCTTCTCTCCTACCAGGCGGTTGTCATCGATAAACTTGACGCCTTAGCTCAATATCCAAATGCCTTAATTGATTTTTGTTCGTTTTTGGATAGGCTCTCTGAGCTGCGAATCCCTTGTGTTGTTACGTGCTCCGCGACTCCCGAACATTTGCCAGGGATTTCCGATGGCATTTCTAGTCGTCTTGCTGCTGGACTTTCCGTACCCGTTCGTTTGCCCGGTTTTTACGCTCGTTGTGAAATCGTTCGACAGTTGTTTTTGAAACATTCTCTGGTCGTTAAACCTTCCGAGATCGAAGCGCTGGCCCATTCAAGCCCCCTGTCTTTTTCACTCCTTCAACGATTGGTTGTCGAGTTCAAAAATACCTTAGCTGCATCTAGTAAGCTTGACCCTGCTGCTTTTTCTGCCGAAAAGTCTATCGCCTGTTATCAAGACGATGAATTATCGAATGCTGAGCACCTTGATTTGACTGTAAAGGTGGTTGCTGAACATTTTGACATTTTGCCTTCCATGTTGTTGTCTCCTTCTCGCAAACACACGACTGTGCTTGCCCGGAGCATCGCCATTTATTTGTCGCGACGGTTGTTTTCGCTAAATTACTCCTTGATTGGTCAATACTTCGGTGGTCGAGATCACTCTACGATTTTGCATTCCTATCGAAAAATCGGCAATCTTTATCGCTCCGACTCTGCCTTCCAACAAATTGTCGATTCCCTTTGGTCAAAGTGCGTTCTTTTGCGTTCTCAACAAAGCTCTCGTCGCGAGGGCACCTTGAAAACTTGTTGACTCTTTGTTGATTGGTGTTTGGTGTGTTTATGGTTTTGGGTGTTATTTCTGTTTTACTAACTTATTGACTTTGTTTCGTTTTTCTGTCTACAAGCTTTTGACATTTAATTAACTAGTTTTCCACTTCGATTTTTTCGTCTAATGAGCGTACTTTGCTCATGTTCAGACAATTATCAACATTTTAGCGTTCTCAACCACTACTACCAACAAAACAAAACTATTTTAAAAGGATATTGTCCATGAAGTTGGATTTCAATCGCGACGCCTTTTTGCGTCATTTTCAAATCGCGGCAATGGTGGCTCCTACCAGGAGTCCTAAAGCGATTCTTCAGAACGTTAAATTAGCTGCGTCAACAAATACTTTGGAGATCATGGCAAATGACACGGAAGTAGGCGTCAAACTGATGGTTCCTGGGGTTGAAGTGAAACAACCAGGAGAGGCCGTGATACCCGTATCGAGGTTAAGCATGATCCTCCGGGAGTCCAATGACGACACAATGTCAATATCGAGCCAAGAAAACAAAATCTTGATAACTGGGAAAAGTAGTAAATTCCAGTTATTGGGACAGAATCCAGAAGAGTTCCCGGACGTAGAAAGCATCGAAGATGGAGAATTCTACGAGGTAGCTTCCCATGTGATGAAGGAGCTAATCAAAAGAACATTGTTCGCGACAGACACAGAGAGTAGTAGGTACCAACTTGGAGGCGTCTTGCTGGAGTTTGAAGAAGGAAAACTAACAGCGGTAGGTACCGACGGAAGGCGGCTGGCCAAAATGGAAGGGCCAATGAAGACGGTAGGAAAACCAGAGGGAGCAGGGACAACGATCGTACCAGCGAGAAGCATGCAACTGATAGAGCGGATGCTCCCAGAGGGTGATGAAGTCGTGAAGATTGTCCCGAAAGGCAATAAATTGCTAATTGGTGAACCAAACGGAATCTTCAAAACTCAATTGGTAGAAGGGCGATTTCCACGTTGGCGGGACGTTATTCCCAATCGCAATACGAGCACGAAAATAACATTACCGGTGGGACCATTTTATTCAGCTTTGCGACAAGCGGCGATTGTGACGAACGAAGAAAGTAGAGGAATTGATTTCACGTTTGACCAAGGAACAGTAGTTCTTTCAAACCAAACAGCGGAAGTAGGCGAATCGCGAATAGAAATGCCAGTGACTTACGATGGAGCGGCAACGACGATCGCTTTGGATAACCGCTACGTAGCGGATTTTCTGAAAGTGTTGGCACCAGACACGATGTTCACTTTGGACATCCAAGGGAGCGACCAGGCGGCTTATTGCTCGACTGAAGATAAATACGGCTATGTCATCATGCCAGTACAGAAAGGGAAATAAATAATCCCCAAGGACAAACAATGAATGACGAGGAAATAGATTTTGAACAAGCGGATCGCTTGATCAAACAAAGACAAATCTTCAAGAGACAACCCAAACAAGCGGGAACTCTTGCCAGTCGAGTCATAGGTCGCTATGGAGTGGCTGCTGAACAAGGAATTCAAGACCTTGAAAAAGCCTGGGAAGAAGCGGCCGGAAAGGAATTCAAGGGAACAACTCAAGTAGGAGCAAAAAAAAATAACCGCTTGGAGGTAATCTGTAGCAACAACATGGTGATGCAACGACTGGCCTTCAAGAAAATACAAATAATTCAAGATTTAAACAGGCTGTATTCAACGGCAAAAATAAAAGAATTGACTTTTCGAATCGGGAATGTCAATTAACAAAATCAAACAAGTAGATAGACTAAAAATCTAAAGGGAACAATGAGCGACCAACCAGAGAAGAAAACAGCCAAGTCCGACTACACAGGGGATGATTTGCAGCACTTGTCCGATTTGGAACACGTGCGTGAACGACCCAGTATGTACATTGGCGATACGACGATCCGAGGGTTGCATCACCTCGTATACGAAGTCGTCGATAACTCGATAGACGAGGCAATGGCCGGGTTTGCGACACTGGTTAAGGTAACCATCAACAACGACGGCTCCGTAACCGTTCAAGACGATGGGCGAGGTATTCCTGCAGACGTCCATAAACAACTAAGCGAACAAATGGAACGGGAAGTCACGACACTGGAAGGCGTCATGACGGTTCTAAAATTCGGTGGAAAGTTCGAAAAGGGAGCCTATGTAACGTCAGGTGGTTTGCACGGAGTAGGCGTTACGGTAGTCAACTTTTTATCGGAGTGGGCCAACGTGGAAGTCTGCCGCGATGGACATGTTTACCAACAAGAATACGAACGAGGGGTTCCAACGGGACCCGTAATGCGAGTTGGGAAGACAGACAAACGAGGGACAAAAACGACATTCAAGCCCGATGGTCAAATTTTTCCCGTAACAAAATACGAGTTCAATATTCTCTACAAAAGGCTTCAAGAACTCGCATTTTTGAACCAAGGCGTAAGAATCGTTTACCGAGATGAGCGTACGAACGAAGGGGATGAATTTTTCTACGAGCGAGGCATTATCGAGTTTGTTGAACACATCAACCGCAGTAGCGATGCGATCCACAAAGAAGTGATCTACGTCAAAGGCGATCACGAAGGACACGAATTTGAAATCGCTCTACAATACAGCACGGAACTAACTGAAACCGTCCATTCCTATGTAAACAACATCAACACACACGAGGGAGGAACGCACGTTTCGGGATTCCGCACGGCCTTGACGCGTAGTTTGAATAACTACGGAAAGAAAAACAACCTTTTTCCGAAGGACCTTGCCCTGA
This sequence comes from Pirellulaceae bacterium, assembly GCA_019636375.1. Lineage (GTDB taxonomy): Bacteria > Planctomycetota > Planctomycetia > Pirellulales > Pirellulaceae > BJ22. Next base: position 942,829 of record JAHBXS010000003.1, read on the forward strand.
CCGGAGAAGATTTCCGCGAAGGTTTGACTGCCGTCATCTCGATGCGCGTCCCCGAACCACAATTCGAAGGGCAAACCAAAACGAAATTGGGAAACAACGACGTTGAAGGAATCGTCAATTCAGCGTTTGGAGAGTTCCTGAAAAACTATTTAGAGGAAAACCCTAACACGGGGAAAGTGATTTTTCGCAAAGGCATCCAAGCCGCCGAGGCGCGTGAGGCAGCTCGTAAGGCACGCGAACAAGTCCGTCGCAAATCAGTGCTGGGTGGAGGTGGCCTCCCAGGGAAACTCCGCGATTGCTTGTCGAGCGATATGGAAAAATGTGAACTCTATCTCGTCGAAGGTGACTCGGCGGGTGGCAGTGCCGAGGGGGGTAGACTTAAGGAATTCCAAGCCATCCTGCCCTTGCGCGGTAAAATTATCAACGCTTACAAGGCTCGCGAAGACAAGGTTCTCGCCAACGAAGAAGTTCAAAGTATCATCAGCGCAATTCGCATTGGTGTCGGTGGCGACCAAGATATTTCCAAGCGTCGCTACAACAAAATCATCATCATGACCGACGCCGACGTCGATGGTTCTCACATCAGAACATTGTTGTTGTGCTTTTTCTATCGGCAAATGAATCACTTGATCGAAGGGGGACACGTCTATGTCGCCCAGCCGCCTCTTTTCCGGATCAAAACCAAAAAGGAAACCTACTATGTCCAAACCGAAGAGAAATGGAAAAGTCAATTGCTGGCTCGCGGTCTCGAGGACGCGGTCTTAGTCTTGCCCGATAGCCGACGAATCGAAGGGGACGACATGACCAAACTCTGCCGAACCCTGTCGAGCATGGAAGATGCCATCTTGGCCTTGGAGCGACGAGGAATTAACCTGAAAACTCACGCCCAACGAATGCAAGTAGAAACCGGCCGGCTCCCCATTTATCACATCTTCATCGGTCGCGACGAACATTGGTTCGCTAGTCGAAAAGAGCTAGATGACTTTTTGCGCGAATACGAGGCGAATACCGGCACTGAACTAGATATCCGAGGAGACGCCGAAAACGGAGCGGCTACCGAAGAAGGCAAATCCGATTCAACGAACGGCACCGAACAAAATCGATTGCAAATTAACGAATTCAACGAAGTCCGCACGATCAATTCGGGGCTCAAAGAAATCGAATCTCTCGGATTTTCCATCGAGGCCCTCTGGGCCGAAGAACAAACGGGGGTTCAAGAAAGCCGCTATCACATCATTCGAGGGGAAACCGAAACCGGTATCAACGACTTGCGTGGTCTTTTGGCCGCCATTCGAGCGGCAGGCGAAAAAGGGATGACCATCACCCGCTTTAAAGGTCTCGGTGAAATGAACGCGGAAGAACTCCGCGAAACGACCCTCGATCCCCACAACCGGACGCTAATTAAAATCAGTATGACCAATGCAGCCGAAGCAGACGAAATGTTCCGCATCCTGATGGGGGACAAAGTCGAACCACGCCGAGAGTTCATCGAGAAGCACGCGCTGGATGTGCGAAATCTCGACGTCTAAAAACTTAGTCCCAAAAAACGGTACGGAGTTCAGTTTACTTTTTTCGCAGATCGTAACAAATCAGCTCGTGCTGATCGCGCAGGTACAAGTGCCCATTCAAAATCACGGGATGAGCCCAACTCTGAGCATGATGAATTCCAATCTTGAATTTTCCCTTCAGTTGAAATCCTTTGGGCGAGGGTGCGATCCATCCAGTCCCCGGTTTTATGCGGCGTAGGGTGTGTGAAGGGAACCGATTGCCGAGCAAGTACTTGTCATCGGTTCCGTTTCCTATACAAAAACGTTTGATTTGAGAAAAAATGGTTCCAGTAACACACCATCACAATGTCAGCTATTCACATTGTCAGCCATAGAGAATTTCTCAGGGAATTGGTGTGTTCCGTGAGCGACAACTTATCGAACCGATTCGAGAACCCGAACGACCTTGCCAACTCAAATCCCGGGCCTGTAATGAAACTTGTGTCAGCTAGCAAAAGTTAGTATTTTTGACAGTTTCAATTTACAGGAGAATCGAAGCATGGATGCGTCTTTAAAAGGTGAAGCAGAACGACTTGCCGGCGAATTTGCCCGTCAGGCAAAGACGGTTGGCGATCTCAATTCGCTGATGAGATTGATGATGAAGTCGGCAATGGAGCGAATGCTTGATACGGAAATGGACGTTCACTTGGGACGAGTCGACATCGACAATCCTCGTGAAGATGGGGATTCGACGGAGGCACCTGACATTGCACCGAGCGCCGAAAAACGGTCTGCCCGCTCGAAATCACAGTCGGTAAAGAATCGTACTCCTAATCGTCGTAACGGTCGATCGTGCAAAAAGGTTCAAAGCGAACTAGGCGAAATTCCGCTGGAAACTCCCCGTGATCGTAACGGCACATTCGAGCCGCAACTGATCGGCAAGCACCAGCGTCGCGTGGAAGGTTTCGATGAAAAGATACTGGCCTTGTACGCCAAAGGCATGACCACTCGCGACATCCAGGAGATCGTGCGCGACCTCTATGGTGTGGACATTTCACCTACACTGGTCTCAGAAATCACCAGCGATCTGGATACAGAAGTTTCGGCTTGGCGAACCCGACCGCTGGAAGCGGTATGGCCGATTGTGTATTTCGACGGCATCGTCGTTCATGTCCGTGGTACCAATGGCCGGGTCACCAAACACACGATTTATGTGGCTTTGGGCGTCAATTTACAAGGACGCAAAGAACTGCTGGGACTGTGGCTGAGCGAAAACGAAGGTGCCAAGTTCTGGTTGTCCTGTTTGACGGATCTTCGCAATCGGGGCTTGAGCGATATCTTCGTGGCGTGCATTGATGGCCTCTCGGGATTCGCCGAGGCCGTTCACGCGGCCTATCCCGATTGTCAAGTTCAGCTCTGCATTGTGCACCTGGTTCGAGCTGCGTTGCGTTACGTCAGCACCGAAGACAGCAAAGCAGTGGCGAAGGGTCTCAAGAAAATCTATCAATCGGCAACGGTGGCCGAAGCGGAAGCGTCTTTAGAAGAATTCGCTCAAGCTTGGGACGACAAGTATCCGACGATTTCAAAGATGTGGCGTGCCAAGTGGACGGATATCATCACGTTGTTTGACTATCCCCCGGCGATCCGCAAAGCCATTTACACGACCAACGCGATCGAGTCGGTCAACAGCGTGATTCGCAAGTTTACTCGCAATCGCAAGATTTATCCCAACGAAGAATCAGCCTTGAAACTGGTGTATATGGCAATTCACGAGGCGTCCCGAAAATGGACGATGCCTATCCACCACTGGAAACAAGCACTAAACCATTTCGCCATCATGTTTGAAGAACGGATGCCCAAACTAACAGACTAATCAAATCATCAAATCAACCGCCTGACACAAAATTATTTACAGGCCCTTTGCACTTTGCACTTTGCATTTGCTCCATAATCATCGACTCAGGTCAATTTCCGGTCCCGGCAAATGATTGATGCAAAAACACGCTAATTCTTTACACCGAGTCTGGAGTTCTGAGAGTGAAAAGCTACGTGGCCGTTCCCTCCGGTTACCCGCAAATTTAGCTTCAGCAGTCATGATGAATAGGATCGTCGCTGCCGTTGATCAGCAACCCAGCCTTAATTCGTCGTCGTGGTATTCGAAATCAAATTTGCCCAATCGTACCCGGAGGTAATGGGGGGCAAAGGCCGATTCTCTGATTCGTACAACTTCACCGTCTCTTCGACTAATTCGCAGAGTTCGGCAAATACTAATTTTTCATCGTCTCCATGGCATCCGCCATAAAAAAGTCCGGGGCAACTGCCAACAAAGCATTGATCGTCATCGGACCATTCGACCAACTTCACGTATTTTGCAGCTTTGTTCATGATTTTGATTCCTCGATTGCTTTGCGTACGGCCTGCTCCTGGTATTTTTTCGCATCGTCGCCTGGATTCCCAGAAATGGTAACGGGCTTGGAAACCTTCGGATGAACAAAGTTTCTGTGACTCCCCTTACCTCCTCGATTCTCAAAACCTGCTGCCTTCAAGTCAGCAATCAGTTCGCGAATCTTTCGTGGCACAACAGGTTCCTTTGAGGTGTAACAGACGATTTAATTATAGTAGCGATTCCGTCAAAATCCCACTTGCCAAAACCTCCAGACACAAAAACGTAACCGTTCAGGGGAAAATAGAGTAATAGATGGCAATTAACCTACGATCGCCGTCCAAAGGCCAAGCCCTTGAATGGTTTCAAACCTATGCTCAAGCCGTGGAGGCTCCCCCTTTCGAACGCACGTTTGGTAGCAAGCAAAAAATTCCCCAAAAAATGCAATTTTTCTGATTGAAATACCCTCCCAATCCTTTAGAATGCCAAAAGTCCAAAGGAATGAAACTCAATTCAAACCGGTGGCGAAATGCTTTCCACAAGGGCACGGGCATGACTTCGCGACCAGCGAAGGCGCCACGCCCCAGTCCGCAGGATGGTGGTCCCAGTGGCGATACTTGCGTGTGGGTTTTGGGCTGCTGTTGATCATGGCGGCGATACTGAAATGGCGAGCGTTTGGAGGCTCGCATTCTTCAGCCCTATTTGATGTCGCCCCCCAACTCGAATGGCTGGCGATTCAGTTCGAAGTTCTCCTCGGCCTAGCCTTGCTCATTGGTTGGCAGCCGAGATTGACCTGGTCCCTGACGATGCTGCTGTTGGCGGCGTTCGGTGGTGCTAACTTGATGATGATTGCCCAGGGTCGCAGTAGCTGCGGCTGCTTGGGCGTCGTCCAGGTCCCTCCGCTGGTCATGCTGTTTGTCGATATCGTGTTTCTGGGTTTTCTCTGGGGCGCCCGAGCGAGCATCGATTCTGCCTCTGTAGAAAAACAAAAACCCCACCGACTAATCGGTTGGGGCGTTGCCAGTTTGATCTTCGGTTTGGCGCTTGGCGCGTTGACGATCGTTCGCGGAGCGGAGATAGGTTCGTGGCTCGCCAGTTGCCTGCCGCCGTCGGTCAGTGGACAATACGTGATGTCGGAGCCAGCGGTCAGTGATCTCGGTTCGGGTGCCGTAGGCGAGTGGCGGACGGTTGAGGTGTCGATACGGAATCGCAGTAGCGAGCCGATCACGCTGATCGGTTCCGAGCGGAACTGTCGCTGTCGCGCGGATTCAAAGTTGCCGTTGACTCTGGCCCCGCAGGAGGTCGTCTCGATTTCAGTCGAGGTCAAGATGGGACAAACGACGGGGATTCAGCGTGATAGGTTTTGGTTACGAACCGACCATCAGCGTCAGCCGTTGCTCGTGTGTCGTTGGCAAGCCCAAGTGGTTCCTCGCGACTGGTCGTTAGAGAAAACGTTGCAGCAATCAGCATTGAATGCACACCGCTGGCGTGACGATCACGCCGTTGAAAAAGGTACAATCGGCGGGATCACCGTCGCCAATTCATCGTTCGTCGAGTTATTGAGGTTTTTTGGCACACTGCGTGCGGACTTGGTAGCAGGCGACTTGGTTCTTTTTTGAAGGAGAAATCAAATGAATCCGGTAAAATTTTTGGGCATTATGTGCATGTGTTTTGGTGTTGCCACCATGTTCCTCGGCACCGCCATGGTCCCCGTAGCGGCACCTGTTTGGGGGGATGTTTTGGAGGCCAAAATATGCGTCCACTCCGGTTGCGTAAAAAATTGTTTTACTAATATCACCGCACCTTCAGGCGCACGAGAATGTGGCCAATACAAACCTGACCAGACGTGGCAACCCGGTGAATGCAAAAAAACGACGACTAACTGCGCGGACTGTTCGGGAGTCTGTACCGATACGCCCGTTCCAAACAACCCTACTCTAACTGAATGTCGATGTAAGCTAACAGGGCCTTAAGTGAGTTATTATAAAATTCTGCCTATACCTGGCTCAATACGCGAACATCGTTCTAAAAATTCACGGCATCCGTAAAATCTGGGCGACCGCCTGACATGGCCAGTAGATGACGATTTATCAGCTATTTAAATACTGATGGCCTGTAAAGAACGTTTTAGGCGTCTCGGCTGATCGTTTTGTGCATTCATAAAACGTATTCGCAAATCTCCACGATTCAATTGAAGCCAGATTCATATAGACCGACGATTACACTACGCTCGATTTTTCGATTGAGATATCCAGATCGGAAACAGTTATGACCAACAAATTTATACTTACATTTTTCATTGTATTTTGTTTAACTTCGTGCAGAGACTCAGTCATTGGGCAAGAGGCTATGCGAAATGAAGAACTTCTTCAAAGATTTATGCAAGAAGCCCCTCAAGCATGGGAAAAACAAAGGCAACTCAACGAACGTTATTCAGGGTTGCGAAGGGGATATGTAAGCACGGTCGAGGCTAAGGGCAAGATTTTGGGGAGCAAGATTTTTCCGATCGATACCACTGTCACTCAAAAAATCCTGGACTCTCACCACAAGTCTACCATTATTTCACCAGGAACGAGCGTGTCCTGCATCAATCCCGACTATTTTTTTGAACTTTCCCGTTCAAGCGTGACTTCTGGGTGGGTGCTAGGTCAAGTGGTGCCCTTAAAGGATTCTGTAAATGAGAAAATGGAATTGTCGGAGCTGTTCTTGAAATATCCGGGCATAAAAACATTAAATTCTTTTCCCGTGGGAGACAATGAAGAAAAATACCTTTCGCTGCGCTATAACTTTTCTGGCCCCAAAGAAAAGTCAAATATTTTTGATCTTGAAAATATCAATTTTTTAAAATGTTATCAACTGAAGTACCTGGGTGTTGAGTGTATTGCGGTGGAGTTTCAGTTTGGTAGAGAGGTGTCTTTCGAAAACAGAAAAGTCGGTCTTCAGCCTTCCGTTTGTTTCGCGATTCTGAATCCGAACAGTTTTTGGGCGGTCCTTTACATGAAGTGTCAATTCAATAGGCTCGCGATGAATGGCCCACCTGTTGATCCTGGCCTGCCGGAGATGAGATTCGAAGTTGAACAGGAGTTCGAACAAGGATACTCCGGTGGCGCCCGCCTGATTAGAAGTGTTTTAAGGGAATGGAACGCAAGCGTGTCAGACGATTGCATTGAGTTAGTCATTAATAACACATTTTACCAAGAAACTTTGCGACCCGAAAATTTTTACTTGACGGCATATGGCCTCCCGGAACCAGATTGGTACACACCACCCAAGCCGTGGTGGTTTTATACGTCGATTGTGGGGATGGTTCTAGTCGTCGTCGGGGCCGTTGTATTCCACTTTGGGAAACGGTTGTGGAGAGAAGGGTCTGCTAAGCAGAACAACAAAAAACGTAGGTGATTAAATTGCGGTTTTGGTTTTGAATTGAAAAATGTCTGAAGAGTTGCCGTGAGCCGATCTTGCCAAAAACAGGGGTTTACCCTGATCGAGTTGTTGGTGGTAGTCGCGATCATCGGGATTCTGGTGGGATTGACTCTCCCAGCGGTCCAAATGGTCCGCGAAGCGGCACGACGGACGGCCTGCGCCAATAACCTCAAACAAATCGGACTCGGCCTCCATAACTATCTCTCCACTTTTCAAACCTTTCCTCCTGGAATCGTGTCCCCCACTCAGCCCGTCAACCGCCTACGGCATTCAACTTGGCTTGTCCATATCCTCCCCCAAATCGAACAGACCCAAGTCTACGACATAGCTAGAGAGGACTGGCAAGCGTCACCGTCCCCCTTCTCCGGGCATCTGGGTTTCCAATCGGTCGTCACCCTGTACCAATGCCCAAGCGATCCTCGCAGCGGATCGGCCCAATGGACCCACCTGAACTACCTCGTGGGACTGACCAGCTATGTCGGTGTGGTCGGGACCGACTATCGCTCACGAGACGGGATTCTGTTTGTCGATTCGAAAATTCGGGCCGCCGACATCCGAGATGGTCTCAGTCAAACCCTCCTCATCGCCGAACGCCCTCCCAGTACCGATCATTGGTACGGCTGGTGGTATGCTGGGACAGGCCAAATGCACGACGGCTTGCCATCAGGTTCACCCGACATGCTGCTGGGAGCGCGAGAGCGGAACGACAGCACGACCTATGACGCCGCCAGTTGCCCGCCGGGTCCGTATCAGTTTGGACGTGGCAATTTTCAAGAGCAGTGCAGTCTGTTTCACTACTGGAGCCCGCATCCAGGTGGGTCACAATTCGTGATGGCCGACGGTTCGGTCCAGTTTTTCGGCTATACCACCGACGCCACGATCATCCCCTCCCTCGCCACCCGATACGGCGGTGAAACGGTGACCTGGGAATAACCCAAGGCAATGACAGTAGGTCTAACAAACACCAGCCCGCCGCGCGAGCAAGTGAACGTTTTGCACGAACTCGTAGGGTGTGTGGAGTCGGCAAATTCGGTTGGTGTGTTCCGCAAGTCGGTGAGTTGGTGATCTGAAATCGCTTTAACACCCGGCACCGTTTGCCGACGGAACACACCATCTGTCTAAGCGGAAAATGCAAAATGCAAAATGCGAAGTGCAAAATGCAAAGTGCGAAATCAACGGCCAATTTATCTTGACCGCAAGAACGAACGAGAACAGAAGCCACGCAACAAAAACCAAAGAAAACCTGCCAGCGCGTTACACACCCACCATACATTTTACAATTTGCACTTTGCACTTTGCATTTACCCCACAATCATCGACTCAGGTCAATTTCCGGTCCCGGCAAATGATTGATGCAAAAACACGCCAGTTCTCTACTCCAGATCAGGAGTTCTGACCCTTTCCTTCATCCGTGTTTCATCTGTGGTAACCGTTCACGGAATTGTCGTTGGAACACCACCAATTTCCGTTTTGGCCAAACACACATCAAAGCGATTTGCCGAGGCATGATCCCTCGCTGCGTGCGCCGTTTCACGGAGTGAAAGGCTAC
>JAHBXS010000004.1 GCA_019636375.1 Pirellulaceae bacterium
AACAAGTTATTTGCTGAAAGATCGGTGCGAGAGAATAGATGCATTGGCGTGAAATCGTAATTGGATCAGTCGCTACGTTGATTGTCACCGTTCTTGGTGGCGTAGCGGTTTACTACGCGACTCGTGAGCCTCCTGCTCCACCACTTGCCGAGGCGTTGGTGTACGAGCACTTTCGGTCTGGGAAATTCGCTTCCGATACGGCGAAGTTTTCTTTACATACGATTCGCCTACGGAATCGCGGCACGCTTGCGGCAAAAAACGTTGTCATGAACTTGGACTTCCCCGATACGGTAAAAATAACCGATCGGTCTTTCACGCTCTCCTCGGGGCCAATTGCTGGGCTAACTTCGTCGGGCGCAAAACCAGATTTAATGGAAATCAAGATCGGAAATCTCACTCCTGACGAAGTTCTTACAACCACCATCGTTGTCGACGCCGATGATTCGAGCGATCCGCTAATTGGCGTCAAGAGTGATGCGACTACCGGCACAAAATTTGAATCTGTAAGTGCAACTCCGGAAACAAACAGGTCAACATGGAACCAAATATCAAGTTTCTTAGTCCCTCTTGCTGCAGCGCTTCAGATTGGGATGCTATTTGCAATATGGCCACTACTACGTCGCATTCTACGAGGGTGGATTCCGAAGAGTCGATCGCGAAACAACACCGCGTTTGTCTATTTGTTGCAGAATCTTCCAAAGCATGCGGAAAGCCTTCTGAGAATGGATATTGAGACTCGGGGTGCTGATCCGATCTCCCTTGCAAACTACGGACTTGCCCTTGGGTTGCAAGGAAACCTGGTGGAATGCGAACGCCATCTCGCGGCTGCCGAATTTTGGGCGCATCAAAATAGGCACGAGAATGCGGTCATATCGTTCAATCGGTTTCTGCTGGCGATGTTTGCATCAGACGAAAACCTCGCAAAACAACACCTTGAAACGGCGATTCGACTAGACAAAGATACCAAACGCTATGTGTCCTTTGCCGATTTGGTTTGGCAACGTACATCCCCGTTACCGAAGGTCGACGAACTATTGGTCAAACATGGAATAAAACCCTTCAAGACAACAGAACTATCAGCAAATAACAATCCGATGGACCGAAGCGGGGGATCGGCCGCTTCCTAATGGAAAATTTACTTGCCCCCGCTCGGTCATCGGGGTCGTTCTCAAATTCAAAATCCAGGACGGAGACGGACGGCAGAGCCGAACTTAAAACCGTAATCCAGACTGTCTCCAGGGATCGATAACGACATACTGCAACGGATCTGATGCAAGCGTTGCGATGGACCTAATTAACATGGTAGACTTGGAACGCGTGACATGATTGCAGCGTGACCTTAGAGCTCGTACAATGACGAGACAGAATCAAGACAGGGATCGAATGGCGATCCTTGCAAACCCGAAAACATTTGAGAACCAAGCATTGGACCGAAGGGCTCGATCATTCGGCCCTGACTTGTGTCGAGATCACCCCTCGCCCTTCGGTCAATGCAATCGTTATGTCGCTCAGGGGCGGAAATGAAATCCAAACTCCTGCGAGAGTCGTTTCGTTCCTATGCCGGAGACGAGAAATATCGACGATTCATTCGCGCACTAAACACCGCATCGCAGAATGCCGTCCAACTCCGTTATTGGCAGGACGTACTTTGGACCGGCTTTGCGTCGACAGTACCAGACTGCCCCTGTGATTACTCGACGATTCAGCAATTGTTCGCAGTCTGCGAATTGCATGATTGCGACTTACTGACGGACACCGTTCTTGCGCCTTACAGCCAGCTTCGTCACAGTCGGACGCAATCGCCTGATACTGGACTTCAGGCCGGAACAATTGACAATGACAAATATCCATATCCGGGATGGCCTGTGTCACCAGACGATTGGCCACCCCATGAAAACAAATTCGTTGACGTGTTATACTGCCCAAAATGCCGTGAACTTCGCGCCCAACGTGAGCGCGAAAACGAGACATAACAAACGGTTCAACCGGAGCCGCGGGCAACGCGGTTTCTGAGGTCAGTGCTTGTTCGCCGCGGCCCGGTTAACCGCGTCGTTAGTCACTCACTCGTTGTCTCACGAGATCTACTCATGCATGTTGCGTTGCGGCGATTCCTAACAATCGTAGTTGGATCAACTATCCTTACCTGCGTTCTGGGGATTTGCCTCGATCTGGTTACCGCAAACGTGGCGGTTGAGTACTTTTCGGTCCATCACCCAAAAATTATCGCAACAGATAATCCATGGGCATTGGCGTTGGTTTGGGGTGTTGCTGCATCGTGGTGGTTCGGTGCGATGGCTGGTGCGGTAGTGGCGTCGATCAATCACCGCCGCAAGCAGCCGTTGGAGCCATCACGAATTCTGAGATGGACGGCGATTGCTTGTATCGCACTGTGGTTGATCATGGTTGCGATTCTTCTCGCAGTGATGGTAATATCGAGTACCATTCCGATTGAGCGACGACCTGTTACCTTTGAGTCTGACCGTCGGCTCGTTGCTGTCGCAATGGCCCATCAGTACGAATATATTCTTGGTGCGGTAGCCTTATTGGTTATTTGCGCAATGACATGGAGGGCAAGGCTAAAACGCCATTCGACAAAAAGTGACGAACCATCGCATGCACTGGAGCCGGCGGCCGGGCCGAATCACAATGGAGAGTCATCACCGCCGGCCCAGTGATGTGGGGCGTTCGTCGCTCAAGAGAGCCGCATGAAATCAGAAGTCTTTCGAGATACCGCAAAACTCATCGGCTACAACCAGTCCGATGACATCGTTTACAGCGTTCGGCTACCATTGCACGAATACTACGATGGCGAACATCCATGGAACACATCTGAAGGCGTACTTGCGCTGAAAATGGTGAAGATGACCGGGCAATTGTTTGATGCGCGCGGTAACATGACCCAAGAATTTGAATCGGTATTTTCATCCGACGATGGCACTTACATTGGTGGATGGGCGAAACACGATGACGGAACCGAACGTCGTGATGGTGTCTGCGCAACCTGAAACCACATGCTGCTTCCCTACAAAATCAACACAACAGCGCGACGAACATCTCTATGGCCCTTGAAGTCAAGTAGTACATACCTTTTTCGGCGGAAAAAGTGGCAGATTTTTTTTCCTTGTGGGGAATGAGAGTCTCCATTTTCTCCGAAGGCCCTCCTGGGCCGTGCGTTCTGAGGATGTGGAGACGGGCTGGAGTCGATTCGCTCGACCACCTTCCGCGTCTCTCGGTACTGCTCGACTTAACTTGAGTGGACTGATCGGGGACGGGTGGATCGCGCTGATGCCAGCCGAGGGTTTTCTTTTCTTAGCGAGTCAGACCGATTTCGCCGCTCTTGGCTGACTGCGGTTGCCGCAAAAACCTCTATATCGCTAGGGAGCCTTACTGGTTGCCAATGAAGTTTTAGTTGGCGAGTTTTTCACCGTTTTGTTCGATCAACCAGACGTGTAAGGTACCGATCCTTTTCAGTGTAACATGCTGGTCGTTGATTGTTAACTTTCATCATTGGTCCCCGAAAATTTGAGCGGCTTGAGTGAATCGCGCTTGAGCATAGGCCCAATTGCTTCGTACTCTTGAATCTCCCGTTGCGGCCAACTTGACACCTGACGCCCTGACCTAATAATGGCATCTAATTGAAGAGAATTCGGGGAAAGGAACTTGCTGATGAATGGCGGATTTTTAATGACAGTCCTGGGGCCAGTGGTTGCAACGCTCACTTTCGGAATCGCAACGACTGGGATTAGTTACGGAAAACTACATGGCCAGGATCGTTTGGAAATTGGCACGATTTTAGAAGGCTGGGCGGAACTGGAGGGGACTGATGATCGAAAACATTCGCTTGCAGATTTGAGCGAGTACGATTTCATCGTCGTCTGCTTTACGTGTAACACTTGCCCCTACTCGATCGACTACGAAGACCGCCTGATTGCCTTGCATCAACGTTTTGTTGACGACAAAACGGCCCAAGTTGCCGTCGTGGCGATCAACTCGAACGACACTCCTGGGGATCAAATCGAAAAGATGAAAGAACGCGCGGAGCAAAAAGAGTTTCCATTCCTTTACCTCCGCGACCCAGATCAAGAGATTGCCAAACAGTTCAAGGCACTCTACACCCCAGAGTTTTTCGTCTTGGACAAACAAAGGGCGTTGCATTACCAAGGAGCACTCGACGACAAAACGAAACCGAACGAGGTTTCGCAAGAATTCGTCGTTGAAGTCATCGATGCCCTGAAGGCTGGCGCAGAACCCCCGTTCACCTTTCAACAACCCCGCGGCTGCAAAATCCGCTTTTCAAAGCCTAAACGAGATTAGTTAGGCACAGAAACACTGCATAAATTGTGATTTCCAGCAGTACCCATCCTCGCTCAGTCTCTTGGTACCAGGTAAAATACGCTCATCCTTCCATAATTTATCGAGAGGTTAGCTCAGGCGATCGATTTTGCCATTTGGATTGGGCAGGGAAAGACTGAAAACTTTGTTAGTGTTTTTCCCATTTCATTGACGTTGGAAATGGGGGCGCATATCTATTCAATTCGTTTTGCGGTCAATCTTCGGAAAAACATTTGCATTTACCACATTTAAAATGGGATGAAAATCATGAAAAGTCTACGTACCGGATTGTTGATTGGATTTGTTCTTTTGGCCGTATTGGGCTGTGACGCTGGAAAAGACTTGGAGCCGGAACATCACAAAGTTGCCAAAACTATGATTGCCCGTCTTCAAGGGCTCACAGAGTTACTTAAAGGCATTACCGACGTTGCGACTGCCGAAGCCGCACTTCCGGAGATCGAATCAATCATGAAAGAGTTCGAGATTGATCAAAAGAATAGTCAGTCAATACCTGATCCAACTCCTGAGCAGGAAAAAGAACTTGAAGAGCTCTTCAAGGACCAAATGATTGAGAGTCAAATTGCCTTTCAGCAAGAGATGTTTCGTCTATCGATGAATCGCGAGGCTATCGAGATTATCAAGCCCGCGTTGACCCGCCTAAGTCAAGCCAAAGACAAATAGTCACAAAGGTAAAGAATACACCCAGCAGGATTCGAACCTACAACCTTCGGTTCCGTAGACCGATGCTCTATCCAATTGAGCTATGGGTGCGTGTTTTCTAAGCAAAAATTTAGCCAATTTGGGGGCTGCCGACAAGGGGTGCTGTTTTTATGCGGAAACCTTGTTCGGGGCTTTTCGAAAACGATTCACTTGCCGTTGTGTCGCCAAAAAAACGGGGTGTACGCCCGGGCCTGTCAAAAATCACTGTTGAAGATGTTTTAGCGGAAAGACCGCAACCCGAAGCGTGAGCGAGGGAGCACCAATTTTCCCTCGCTGACGCTTCGGGTTCAGATTTTTGCCAGGCCAGTGCACGCCCCTACTCGCGTTATCGGCGATTTAGGGCCGCGAATTCACAAAAGTGTTTCCAGTTATCGCGATGGATTCCCCCGAATCTAGCTCCCCTTGGGGCGGAAGGCGACGATTCGATTTGGGTTCGTTTCCATTCGAGGGCCGCCCAGCAGATCGATACAATAGGGTACCGCTGCAAAAACTCCATCGAGGCACTGGGCAATCGCTTTCGGACTCCCAGGTAAATTGATGATCAAACACTTGCCGCGCGTCCCAGCGATTTGCCGGGAGAGGATTGCGGTGGGGACAAAGTTTAGGGAAACCCGTCGCATCTCCTCCCCGAATCCCGGAAGCAGTCGTTCACAAACCGCTTCGGTCGCTTCCGGCGTCACGTCGCGAATCGCCGGGCCGGTTCCACCGGTCGTGATGACAAGCGAGCAAAGTTCATTGTCCACGAGGTCGATCAGGCATTTTTCGATCAGCTCTTGTTCGTCACTGACCAGCCGCGATATCGACTCAAATGGACTGGCGATGACTTCTTCCAGATAAGCGGCGACGGCCGGTCCGCCTCGGTCGACGTACTCCCCTCGACTGGCTCGATCTGAGATCGTGACAATTCCGATTTTCATGGACTATTTCCAAGCAAAATTTTGACCGGTCAGTCGCTCGAAGGCTTCAATGTATTTGGCTCGCGTCTTGTCGACAATTTCTGCGGGAAGTTCAGGTGGCGGAGAGTTTTTGTCCCAAGTTGTCGTCTCTAAAAACTCCCGCACAAACTGTTTGTCGAACGAAAGCTGGTTCTGGCCAGGAGTGTACGTGTCGGCGGGCCAAAAACGAGAACTGTCCGGCGTCAACACTTCGTCGATCAACAGCAGTTGATCATCGTACCAGCCGAACTCGAATTTCGTATCGGCCAGGATAATGCCGCAAGATTCCGCGTGAGCCGAGGCAGCCTGGTAGATTTCCAAACTGCGGTGCTGCAATTCCTCGGCGACTTCAAGAGAAACGATCCCCGCCATCTGCTCGAAGCTGATGTTTTCGTCATGGGCTCCCCCCTCGGCCTTGGTCGCGGGAGTGAACAGCGGTTTTTCAAACCGAGCACAGTTCGGAAGTCCGACAGACAAGGCATGTCCGCAAACGCTCCCCGTCGCGAGGTAATCGCGCCACCCGGAACCAACGAGATAGCCACGCACGACACATTCGACGGGCACGACGCTGCATTTACGGACGATCATTGCACGCCCGGCCAATTGATCACGATCAAGCCCAACGGGGAGTTCGCAACTCGACAGGTCTGTCGAGACAAGGTGATTCGGGACGTTCAAAAACTGAAACCAAAACTTGCTGATCTCCGTCAGGACACGGCCTTTGTCTGGTATCGTCGTGGGAAGAATCCAGTCAAAAGCGCTGATTCGGTCTGAAGCGACGAGGAGCAAATGTTCGCCCAGATCGTAGAGATCGCGAACTTTGCCTTGCCGCATTGGTTGGGTGACTTTACTGCTCAAAGTAATTTCCTGCCGTCGTTTTGGTGATCGATAACCGCGTCATCAGGTTACCAAATTCGGAGATTTTTTGTAGGCAGGCGAACGCGGCGGCCGCTTCAAACGGCATACATCAGCTACAAATCGGCGTAAAGGTCGCTGTATTTTTTCGCTTGTTGCGGGCTAGAGTGGTTTTCGGCGATTTTCCGCATTGCATTTGAGGCGAGAAGTTGGCGAAGTTCAGGGTCTTGAGCAAGATTATCAATTGCGTCGGAAAGAGAATTTGAAGTAGCAGGATCGAACAACCAGCCCGTCTCGCCATGCAGGACGACTTCTGGGATGCCACCGACGCTCGAGCCGATCACCGGCGTACCGCAGGCCATTGCTTCGAGGGCCATTTGCGGTTGATTGTCTTCGCGAGAGGGAACGACAAAAAAATCACAGGCAGCATAGGCGGTCGCCTGGAGACGTTCGTCGGTCACAAATCCTAACGAGTGGACCTTATCCAACCCCAACTCCTTGGCGTCCAGCTCGCCGCCGCCAAAAATCAGCGCCTGCAATCGCGAGCGACTTTGGCATTGCCCGAAAGCTCGAATGAGTTCCGCAAAACCTTTGCGAGGGTTACTCAATTGATCGGCACCAAAACCAACGATCGTACAGTCAGTGGGGAGTTGAAGTTGATTGCGTGCGGATGTTTTCTCTTGGTACGAAAAGACTTCCAAATCGAGTCCATAAGGAATTTGCTCGAACTGCGTCCAGCGCGGCCAGACGCCACTCCTCCTTGCCAAGTCCAACATCCAGGCACTCGGTGCGACAACAGCCAGCCGACGAAAGCGGCTGAATATTTTTTGCTTCACTTCGAATGAAGATCGCGACACATCGAATTCTGATGGTGACTGGACCTGGGGACAGTTACCACAACCTGTTTGAAATCGATGACAGCCGTCATTGAAATGGCAGCCACCGGTGAACGGATTCATGTCGTGCAGAGTCCAGACCAACGGGCATTGCGGGTCAATGCCGTCAAAAAAAGTCGGGTAGTCCGCCATGTAGGAAATCCAATGTAGATGGGTGACATGAGCTTTTGAATCTCCCGAGTTCGGATGCGCCGTCGTGAGTTGCTCGGCCATTGAAAACGTTTCAATATTGAGAGATCGCGGTGCCAGATGCCGTTCGTAAAGGCGGCGGATGCGGCGGTTTTGGTGTTTTTCTAGCCAACGCGAAATGGGCCACGGCCAACCGGGGAATTTGATAGGGCCTTGGTCGAGTTGCTGGGCGGCCTCGATTGCGACGGGGCCGCGTTCGTTCAGCGAAAAGATAAACCGGCTATCGAGATTGAGCTTGAGTAACTCAACATGTAAACGCTTGGCAGCAATTGCCGCTCCACCATGCGGAAAAGTCAAATAGTGATGGACTTGCATCAAGCCGACTTACGACGTTCACGATAATACTGGGCCAACAAAACGCTTTCTAAAACTGCCTGTCGCCCACGCCGATAAAAACAGACACTCAGATGACGTTTGGCGAGGTCGACTTGATCGCAGAATGAATTCCAAGAGTGCCGTTGTCGCTCGTGTTCACTAATTGGAGAAGTGCAGAGGTCGATAAAAGTATCTTTGTCCTGCATAAATCCATGCAAGACACAGGATCGATCCGAAACCAAATCTCTCCTCACACGCCCGACCGTTGAAAAAGCGATTTGCGTCGTCTCTTTGACAGTGCCGACTTGGAGAGCGAACGGGTAGACGGCCATATCAAAGACACCTTCGCGGGCCTCCGCTGGCAAGCGCATTCCGAAATCCAAAGCGTAACAAGCACCACCATTGATATGAGCGTCGAGAACTTTTTTTCTCCGACGCAACCAACGGAATTTGTACGTCTCGGGGACGAAACAGCCCATCATCACGGGGTCTTCATCGCCATCATGCCATTCATTAGCGAGACGACTGAGCCAATCGGGTTTGGTCACCGCCATGTCGGACTCGAACCACAAACTGAATCCGGGTCCCTTAAACTTCTCCGCTACATAGTCCATCGCGTCCCAGAACATCGCGGTGGGACCCTGGGGATAACCGAACACTTGGGTGGGGCATTGAATATGGTGGACGTCACCCAATTCTCGAAAGGCCGATTCCAACTCGAAGTTCAGCGGAGTGCGTGGACTGGCGGCCAACAGAAACTTGCAAGGCAAGGGATCGTTGCGATGTTCGCGGAGCCATGCGGCGGTCCGCAAATAGCGGACGACTTCTTCGTCGCAGAAGTAAGGCAAAATACAAACGTATTTCGGCTGGTTTGTAGGTTCCATCGATTCATTCCATTAAATCGGCGAGGGTGGCCTAGCCATGCTGCAACTATCTAAAGTTTCCAACAGAATGGCTTGCTCGAAGCGCGCAATCCACAACAAGACCCCACCTTCTATTTCGGTCGAAGCCATATTTTGTATTTCGCGACCGCCAAAAGGTCAACCGCGAACACGCGTGCTAGCGTCGCGAGAGGCCGTTAACAAAAGCTGCAAACTAGCTTTTCTTGGCCACTTTTTTCTTCGCAGTTTTCTTTTCGGTCGATTGATACGTTCCGCCGAATTTCTTGCGGAATTTATCGACGCGACCCATCGTGTCAACGAACTGTTGCCGACCGGTGTAGAAAGGATGCGAGGCACTGGAAATATCAACGTAGTAAACGGGATATTCGTTGCCGTCTTCCCATTTAATCGTCTCGGTGGTGCGGATTGTCGAGCGGGTCAAGACCGCAAAATCAGCCGTCTTATCTTTGAAAACGACTTGGCGATATTCGGGGTGAATTTTATCTTTCATGGGCCTGTCACCTATTCAATTGTCTGCGAATTCGAAGGGGAAATCTTAACTTCTGGCAAGCCAGTTGTCAACGCGATGTCGCCTCAAGCACGCGCCCCCTGAAGCGATCGATACATAAAAGCTACCCGGTTTATCGGGTAAAACCCATATAAAAGCTGAAGATTTGCCGGTCGTCTGCGTCAGTTTTGTTAACTGGGAACGCGAAATCAAAGGCCAATGGGGCACCCCCCATCCCAGCCATCGGGAGGTGGACTCGAAGACCCAATCCGGGTGCTATGCGAAAAGAATCCCAATTAAGTTTGACACTTTCCTCAACCGTTCCGAAGTCCACAAACGCGACCCCGCGGATCATGTCGTCGTGAGTTAATGGGAACATGTACTCTACTGAACTTATCCATTGGAATGGTCCACCAACTCGAACGTCGCCTTCCACAGGCCCCATTCCCCGGAAGTCGAAACCTCGCATCGTTGAGAAGCCACCGGCAAAATAGTTTTCAAAAATGGGTGTGTCCGAACCAGAGAAACCAAGCTTTGTGCCGTAGCTCAACGTATGCCGTCCCGAGCGGTCCATTCGTTCGTAAATCAAGTGGTATTTTCGCCACTCCAAATCGGCCCTAGGAAAACTCACTTCTCCAAACGCTTGTGTAAAACTCAATGATGTGAACGTTCCGTCTGTGGGGAGAAACGGATGATCTCGAGTATCGTTGACAATACTCAGCGTGGCCATGAACAAGTCGGTGCTACCCAGCGAGTCATTTAGCTGCTGCGATGTATTAACTCGCGGATCGAATAATTTGACGTCTTCCATCCGCAATCCAAGACTGACGCTCAAATCCGGTGTCAAGCGATAGCCGAACGCAAATCGACCACCTAAACGCTGTTCGTTCCAATCAAAGTAGTTTCGAGTGAAGTAAAAACCACTCAGTGAAAAGCTGATGTTCGTGTCGAACAAATAGGGTTCCGTAAAATTGACCATGTAGCGTTGCACGAGATTTCCTGGAACAAGTTCCATACGGAAGCCTTGTCCGGCGCCTCGCCAAGCCGTCCCGTCTCTGATGTCGCGGAAACCACGTGGGAAGCGGGTTATGTCGAAATTTCTCTCGTCGATAATGAATTGCCCCACGAGTCCGTTTTCTGAGTTGTACGCACCGCCGAGGTTGATGCGGCCAGTCTGGCCTTCGCTAGCGGAGATGACCAAATCAGCATAGTTTTGATCGAGGTAATTTCTCGGAAAAGTTGCCGAGCCTGATGGTGGATAGGGGTAAACCAGCGGGTTCAGTTCATTGGGCGAACCGATTCGTTCCGAAGGGGTCAAAAATGGAGTCTGCACTCCTTGAGCACCCAATTCAGGATACTGATACGTGGCCTGAGACACACCGCCGGGACCGCCTCCGTCTTGCTGATTGGATTGGCTCGACTGAATAAATGCTGCACCAGGATTGAACTCACCGCCGGAGACCTGATAAGACGCTTGCACGACGTTGGAGTTTTGAAACGAGCCGGGATCCTGGCCACGAACAACCGATGTTGCCGATGTTGTCGAATGATTTGCAAAAGATCCTTGAGCCTTGGTTTGCGGAATGGCTTCTGCATTTACTGAGTTGTTGACGAGTGAGTTGTCAACCGGATTGTTACTGGCCCCATAAATCGGCTTGGCTCGATTGCTGAAAGGCATTTCATAAGGCTCAGACGACTCTGAGTCTTTTCCGGCCTCGTACCAACGAGTCGCCGTCGGGCCTTTGGCGTCCGAATTCCAGGGGGTTCGACAACCCGCCAACGCGAACACCATCGAAGCCAATAGAATTGCAATCAGTTGAAATGAAGGGGTTTTTATCATCGGGTCATCCCCCAATCATCTCGGGCCATACGTTCCAGCTCCCTTAACTCGGGCGGTCTAACAACAATTCTGGGGGGCGGGCCAGGAACACTTGGGTCCGAGCCAGCAAAAATCTGTGAACTCATCAATCGTCGCTCTGAGTTTCGTATTTCTCGAATATCGATAATGTCGCCTGGCCGCAGACTTAGGCGGTTGAGCAATACCTCGCGTTTGGTCACGCCGTAGTCGCCGCCGATTTCGACGAAGATTTTGCCGACTCGATATTGTTTGCCCTCGGCAATTTTGTAAACCAAATCGATCGTGCCAGGAGTTTCGAGAAACCGTGGCTCGGCTTCGACATCGGCAAAGACGTAGCCGGTCGAGCCATACAGATCGCGGAGTTTTACCAAATCGGCGTTCATTAGCGAGGCGTCGAAGAATGGCAATTCGCCATCCTCTGGTTTGAGTTTGACCAGCCCGGACAAGTCTTCGTAGCCGTAGACTTCGTTGCCGATGAACGCCACGTTGCGGACTTGGTATCGCGGCCCCTCATCAACAATGAACTTAAGAGTCAGCCAGCGACCGTCGTTGCTCTCGGCAATTTCGCGACCGATTCGACAACTGAAGTAACCCAAATTGTGATAGTAGGTCATCAATCGCTTGACGTCTTGATCGATTTCCTCACGTTTGACAAGTCCGCCGAAGAGTTTTCCAATGCCGGGGCGAGATTTGACTTGGGTTTTTAGGCGTCCATCGCTGACCACCGTGTTTCCTTCGAACTGCGTCGCCCAATAGCGTTGTTTTTGATCTTCGTGAATTAGAAAGGTCACTTTGCGATCACCCGATTCCGAACCGTCAATGATCTCGACTTGTGTGTTGGGGTAGCCTTTGTCTCGATAATGCTCCTCGATGCGTCCCTTCATCATACGAATCTCGTACACATCCAGGCGTTGACCATCGGAGATCGAAAGGTGTCGTTTCAAGGCCCGGTCGGAAATGCCTCGATTGCCGACGAATTCAATCGAATCGAGGAACGGCTTTTCTTCGATTTCGATGGTGATGATATAGCCTTGCGGGGTTCGTTCAAGAAACGGTCCGTTGACTCGCTTGATTTCTGGCATTCGCCACAATTGTTCGACGTCTTTTTTCAGGATGTCTGGATCAAAGTAGCGACCCACACGACTATTAACGTTTCGCAAAACCTGATGAGTGGCCAAGCGTTCGTTGCCAATCACGCGGATTTCAGCGATGAGCTTTTCCTGATTCGGGCTGGCTTGTGATTGACCGGTCGATGGCGTTGCAGTGCTGGGGGCGGGGTCAGGGCTTTGGAAACGGACATCAAAAATATTTTCCTCAGCAGGAGACCGCCAAGCCTTGCAACCGGTGGCCGAAAAGGGGACGAGCAACGCGACGGTCGCAAACAAACATGCGAGTCGCTGGCATCGTCTTTGGATGGGTCGTAGATGGTCTGGCATCTTCCGAAAACACTCCCTTGTTGTCGGCATGGAATAATCGTCGCTTAAAATCTTTAAAAAATCTGCCTTCAAGGCGGAGTAAATACAGAAAGTATTCGAAAGCGACAAGTGGACTTTGAATCGATAACCCTTACGAATGCCGACAAGTCACGGTTCGCAAGATTCTTTCGCTAGCAGTTGGCGGGCAATTTTGCACGTTGCGGAATATACCGAGCGTTGGGCTTTCAAAACTCTTTTCATTTCGCCGACCTCGACGTTTGGAGCAGACGGTAATTCTCAATGGTGCGTTCCAAAATTCCTTGCCTTGGCAATTTAAACGGTATTTGGCCTTCCGCAATTGTTTCCCGCCGCAATAGGTCCTTTTTGGCTTGCTCGCTCGGCAATCGAGAAATTCGATAGGATTCGAACGCCACATGAACCCATGAGGTCAATAAGTCTTTTTCGCCGCCGGGTCAGCCGGAATGCGTTAGCATGAGGTTTCCCCGAAAATGTGCCGAAACCGGATGCTGACAAATGCCGGCTGATTGTTAAGTTTGAAAAACCGATGAGCCCTGCGGAAATCCTGCCACCCTTTGACGAAAAACCGAAATAAGCCTAAAACAGTGTATGCCGCTTGAGAACGAGTGGGCCCCGTGAGGGGGAGCCGTGAACCGGGTCAGATCTGAAATATGAAGCATCCCTAAGCGGGGTACTCTTGTGCGGGGTCCGCTCATTCTCAAGTTTTTTTCGCTTTTTTGGCGAGCGGACGTTGAAAATTTACCGTAGCTACCGTTGCCAAACGGTGGTATTGCTCGATCCCCACCGTCTGGCGACGGTAGCTACGTTTCTGCCGCTTGCCTTTTCGGACATTCATTGACGAGAGCCCAGGTGTATGTCGGATCAAGTCGCCCCTTCTTACACCGTCGTCGCCCGTCGCTATCGCCCCCAGGCCTTTGCGGAACTTGTCGGCCAGCCGCATGTCATCACGGCCCTTTCTAACGCCATCGAGCAGCATCGCGTCGGCCATGCGTATCTATTTACGGGTGCTCGGGGAGTGGGCAAAACCTCGACTGCGAGGATTTTCGCCAAGTGCCTGAATTGCGTCGAAGGCCCGACCACGACCCCCTGTAACGAATGTGATGTCTGCAAATCGGTCTCGGTCGGAGAAGACATCGATGTTCTCGAAATCGACGGTGCCAGCAATCGCGGGATTGAGGAGATTCGGCAGCTACGCTCGAACGTCAACATTCGGCCCAGTCGTTGCCGGTACAAGATTTACATTATCGACGAAGTCCACATGTTGACGACTCCCGCCTTCAACGCCTTGCTGAAGACGTTGGAAGAGCCCCCGGCCCACGTCAAATTTATTTTCTGCACCACCGACCCGCACAAAATTCCGATCACCGTGCTGTCGCGTTGCCAACGGTTCGATTTCTCACCGGTTGAGGCCGATGACATCTGCGGGAAGCTTCGCGAAATCGCACAGGCGGAAGGGGTTGCCGCCGACGAAGGGGCCTTAGAACTCATCGCTCGCCGGGCCAATGGTTCGATGCGCGATAGCCAATCGTTGCTCGAACAAATCCTTTCCTTTTGCGATCAGCAAATCCGCGTTGAAGACGTTTACCAGCTTCTCGGCACAGCCGACATGGGGCGTGTGACCAGTATCGTGACGGCGATTGTCAGCAAGGACTTGGCCGGAGTTCTGGGAGAGATCGAAGGGACGCTTAAGACCGGCGTCGATATCGGGCAGCTTGCTCAGCAACTTGTCGGCTACCTCCGCGACATGATGGCCACCAAGGCGGGGTGCGAGCCAAAGTTTTTGATCAACGTCGCTGGTTCGGAAATTGAACCGATGACCGAACTGACGACCAGGGTCGATTTGCAGACAATTTTGGCGATGATCCAATTGATCGATCAAGCGGTCACGCGGATGCAGCACAGCCATCACAGTCGCGTATTGCTGGAAGCCGCCGCTCTGCGCTGTTGTGAACTGGAGAACCTGCAAGCGATCGCGGATTTGCTCGCCGGAGTCGCTCCGTCAGCCATCAGTCCCGCAGCCGCAGCCAATCCACCTGCTCAACGGCCAAATCCAGGCCCAGCTTCAACTACCGCAAGTTCGGACGCTGCTAAAAAAAAAACTGACGTAGCTCCCACTTTGCAGAAACCACAACCGGAAAAACCACCACCGGTTTCGGCACCTGTCGTGGAAAAACCTTCAGCGGTGGCGGTCGAATCGCCTGTGGTTGCTGATGATGTTTCCTCTTTGTCTGCAACCGACAGCTCTCGCCCAGTAGCCCCCCCTGAACCCGCGTCGTCGATGTCCGATACGGCTCCTCAAGTTTCAATCTCTCCGGTAGCCGTCGTGGCACCCAGTTCTGAGCCAGCGACCGCCACAGCGGAACCTGTCGCCGGCCTTACGTTAGAGGCCGCCTGGAAGCGGGCTTTGGAATTGGTCGGCAGCCTCACCGCCGACATGGCGTCGGACTATCAGAGTATTCGAGCGGTTGATGGGACTCAGCGTTTACAAGTCATTCTGGGAGAGTCGTATCACGCCAAAATGTGCAATCAGGCGGATCGACGGCTCAAGTTTGAGGAGGCGATGAGCGAGGTTTTGGGGCACCGTACGACTTTGGAATTTATTGCAACGCAGACGCGGGAAGACCAAGCCCACGAGGCGCCTCGAAAACTTTCTCTTCGCGAACGAATGCAAGCCGCCTCGGAACTCCCCTTCGTCAAAGCCGCCCTGCACATCTTTAACGCCGAAGTCACCGACGTCTCCGACGCGAGCATAAAGACTCCGCGATAAGTTGATGATACCGACGCTCTCATCGCGTTTGCGAAGACAAGTAGCGGAAGTCGTCGGCGGCTTGTTGATTTTTTGCCCGCTTCGATGGTCACTGGCGATCCCTAAACCCGAAGCGTCAGCGAGTGGGATATATTCCCCTCACTAACGTTTCGGGTTGCGAAATTATCAATGAGGCTTTGACGATTTTCGCTACTATGAAATCGAATCCGGGGTCAAACACTGAGAAAAGGCTGTTTTTCGCGACTTTTTTGCGATTTTTGAAATTCCGTCGTGTTTTCAGATTTTTTTCTTGACACCATTCTTCAAACCCTTAGAATTTGCGGCAAAGGGTCGAGTTGGCTTTTGGAGTTTAGTCGGACCATCGGTTGTCCACTCTCCACTCTCCACTCTCCACTCTCCACTCTCCAATCTCCAATCTCCAATCTCCACTCTCCACTCTCCACTCTCCACTCTCCACTCTCCACTCTCCACTCTCCAAGTAAAATGGAGTAAACCACTATGGGAGACAATTTGCGATTCATGACGATGGGGGCGATGCTTGTCGCTTTGGTTGCCGGTTACGTGGCAACAGGCAAGTTGATTGAGCGCCCGCCGGTCCAGCTTTGCGAATTTGAATCGGAAAACGTAATTTTGGGAGATCGGCCCGTTGGTTCGGTGGTAGATCGAAACGTCGTCTGCCAAAATCATACCGACCGGCCTTGGAAAATTCGCTCGGTTCATGCGACTTGTAGTTGTGTGAGCATTGACGAGCAAGTCGTTGGAAAAACGCTTGGCCCACAAGAGGAAATTCGGGTCCCGATTCAGGTCGATATTGGTCTCGCGACCGGCTTCAATACCCAAATGATGAGCCTTCAATTTGAGGACGAGTTCGGGGATCGGACAAATGCCAATTGCTTTGTCTCGTTTAATGGAGTCCCCGAATTGGCCTACTCGCCGGTCTATTTAGAACTCGACGCCACGGGGAGTGGAACAGCCCAGGGCGCAATCCACGTGATGGCCCGTGGAATCCCCGAGGTTCGCATCGAGTCGATGCGGTCGGTCAATGGGAACCTTGCCCTGGAAGTCGTTGACCTTTCTGATCCCCTGAACGTTCAAGTCAAGGTCAGCTATGACGGAAGCGGAACACGAGGTCGGCAAGTGAGTGATACAATTTACTTGCACACGAACAGCGAGAAAATGCCATATTTGTCGATTCCTGTCACGATCCATCATCGCGATCGCTTAGACCACTGGCCATCAGCATTGGTCTTTTCCGATGAGGCTTCCACCTCTCAGATGGAAATTTACGGGGTCGACGCTAGCGAGCTAGAATTGCTCGAATCAAAATTGCCCAATGGAATTGAATTAGTCGGTTACTCCAAGGTGACGCATGAGGGTCACTTGCTGGCCTGGCGCTGCGAGTTTGGTTTCGGCGGCTTGCAATTTCGTTGTAAGTCGGATTTGGAAGAAATAGGACTGACCTTTCGCGATTCAGTTAAAGGTCAGCCTTTGTCGATTAGAATACCCTTATTAGTTTTGAAAAAAGGAGATCAAGAGTGAGTCTAAATTATTTTTTGGCATTGGTCATGGTTGCATTTGCAATTGGAATAGCGGCAAGGGTCACTCATGGACATTGTGATTTTGAGTGGGCTGCCGGCGAAACTGCGCCTTGCAAGCTTGACGTAAAGTCTTGTGCTGTTCAAGATGAAAAGGACGTTTGCGAGGACGATAAACAAGTATTTTACGAAGTGCTTAATTATCCAAAAGATTGTTTGCCGTCAGGAAATTGGGTTAACGGAATTTGGATTGCTGTACCATCTAACTGCAAGATGGAAGAAGTCAAGTGCTATCGCAAATCCAAGTGCGCGTGGGGGGGCTCAAAATGCGTTCCTTACACAAAAGACAATATAAACGGTTGGTTAAATGGTGTGAACAGAGTTTCCGTACCATGTGACGATCCTGCGGGTTGATACACCGAACGATGATTCGAATAGCTAAACCGCTTGAAGACAAGAACAAGAAAAGGTGTGGTTTTTCGCGCTTGGCTGTCAAAACTTGGCGAAATGGAGGTGTGTATTGAACTACTCTCAAAATATTCGGGAACTTTTGATCACTTCGACGCCATGTCTCGTCTCGGCAGTAGCTTTCCTATGCTTGACATTTTTGTTTGGGCAACGAGTAGAATGCGCACTTCAGGATGCCGTTTCAATCAACGAATTCCTGTTGACGATTAGAACATCTTTGGAAAAGAATGATAATTTCTCTGTTGATGCCGAGAAAAAGGCAAGTTCGATTCCATATGATGGGAGTTTATCGGTTGTTGCTGAGTACTCGGTTACCGTTGATCGATTCAAAGTACTCATTGATGGGAGTGAAGCTGACGTAACCGAATTTTATCCATTTCGGATTTTTTTAGACGGACACTCGGCATATCGTTTGTTGTTTTGGCAAGCAACGGTCGACTCTTATGACAATGCTGCCTACTCATATAGCGATCCACGCGTGATGATACTTGGGGTATCAAATGTAGATAGTTTTGAGGAAGTGTTTCGATATCTGAATAATTATTCTGAACTTGTTTCAATATCAAACGAGTCGATTGACGAAATTCCTCTTAAAAAATTCGTTTGGGCGCGGCCTGATGAAGACCGAGGGGAGAATTTGGAAGATTTTATTTCTTTTTGGATTGACAACTCCAATCGAGTGCATTTGTTTGAAAATCAATTTGCGAGAGGCCAAGTCAATCGGACCAAGTCAACGTATGATTCGACATTTGGGGAAGGGCGGATCCCAAAAATTATTAAGCATGAAAGTTGGCGTTCGAAACGCGATGAAAGCGACGGCAAGTCTTCACCTTACATTAGGTCTGTGAGGATTGAGTCATTTTCAAACTTTCGGTCGGGTGCTTCTTTGCCCGAAAACGGTTGGGCCGCTCTTAAGTTGGATGTTGGTACGCCAGCGGTCGATATCCGGAAAAGTGAACGCGTTGGTTATTGGAGCGCGGACAATACGTTGTCTGAATTTCCAACAAATCTCAAACAATCGAAATCTGTGGAGCCCGCCCATTCAAAACCTGGAAATCGACAGGGAGTCGGTTTCTGGATTTTTGTGTCCATTGGCGTTACCACTTTAGCGCTGGCCTTGCTGCTTTGGTATCGGGGACGGGATCAGAAGTCATAATTTCAAATCGCAATTTGAGTTTAGTTTCTTGCTGGAGCGGTGCCAGTGACACCTAAGTCGCTGCAAAACAATAACTTACCGTTTGTTTGATGAAAGTTGTGGTCGGATCGTATAGTTCCATTCGCCGTGGAACTTGTTGCGAACAATTGTAACTGCATTGAGTTCTTCAGTTGAGACTGATTTTTTAGTTTGATACTTAGTGGTATCCAGCCACGCATGAACCTCAAGCCCTGTTTCTGTCGTAGTTGCTGAAATTAGATTAACGATAATTTCGAATGTTTCCAGGGGGATTCCCCGCCAATTGCGAGTGATATGGCAAAACAGTTTGTGTTCGATCTTGTTCCACTTGCTCGTCCCGGGGGGATAGTGGCACACCTCGATGATCAGTCCCGTTTTGTTGGCAAGTTTCTGTAGCTCTACGCGCCACAATCGAGTACGGGGACTGTTACTCCCTCCGCTGTCGGCAGTAATTAGCACTCTCTTGCCTTTGGAGTAACGAACTTTTCCCAGTTTCGTCCACCAACGGTCGATTGCGGCAACAGCAAACTCGGCCGTATCACTACTAATTCCGACAGTCACTCCTGCCTCATTCTGAGCAATATCGTAGACTCCATAGGGTACCGCCTTGCCCAGTTCCTTTTTCGGAAAGTCGTGTGTTTCCACTTCGCGTGGTGACTTGCTCTTCCGATACGTTTTCCCCGCATTTTTGAGGTTTCCCAGGACTTCTTTCTTCTTGGTATCTACCGAAATGCAAGGCTGTTGGCGACTGCAATTTGCCGAAACTCGTTTCGCGATAAACTCAAACTGTGCGTTCCGATCCGGATGCTGTTTTCCTTCAATACTCTTGCGATTGGATTGAAGCGAGTAGCCCATTGATCTGAGAATTTGCCCAACCTTGGTGCTACTTACATTAAACCCCTGCCGATTCAATTCTCGGGCCAAAATTCGAGTACTTTTACATGTCCAACGCAATGCCGACTGTGGATCGCCACGCGTTACAGGATTTAAAAGCTCTTCCAAAGCTGATACCAAATTTGGCTGTTCGACTTCTCGTTTTTTTCTACCTCCGCCAAGCCTTCGCTGACGATCTGATGTCAAGTGCTCGGTGGAATTAAGTTCTCGAATACCGTTTCTAATCGTTCGATCAGAAATACCGGTCGCCTTGGAAACTGCCGTAATTCCACCATGACCCAGTGCTATCGCTTCGGCTGCTGCCCAACGACGACTGGCTCGCTCATCCAAATCGGCGAGAATTACGATATACTTGTTTCGAATCGTTTCAATAATTTTTGCGTCCTGCATCCAAGCAGCTTCGCAAATCCTGAACACTTATGTCAATACCAATTCGGTAACTTATTGTTTTGCAATGCCTAAGGCCCAACATCGTGAATCAATGCCCAGTGGGCTGTTCTGGCGGAAACTTGCGAATCTGCCAGCGGCAATGGTCCTGTTTCTTGCCGCACTGTTGAAGTTGATCGCGTTCTCCCGAGGCAACGTTTCTGGTTGTTACTGGGATTTGTTTCAAACAGGGACAGTGGGACTGATCATCCTGGAAGTCTCAATCGCTTTTTGGTTGGTTTCTGAACTCAACAAAGCCAGGATTCGCCGCATCGCATTGGTCCTGTTTTCTGTTTTCTCCGTGGTCTCGTTGGCGAAATGGTTTATGAGTGCCCCAACGGTGATTCATATGGTGGACGGCAAGGTGCATCAGGTACAAAAGAACTGGTAGATTTTCGATGGGAAATTCAAAACAAGTACGTCGTTGTGAAGAATTCCTGCACAAGGGATTCACGCTTATCGAATTGCTGGTGGTCATTGGAATCTTGTCGATTTTGGTTGGACTGATTCTGCCTGCGGTTCAAAATGTTCGCGAATCGGCTCGGAACCTAAGCTGCAAAAACAATCTCCGTCAAATCGGCGTGGCCATTCTAAATTATGAGAACCAACTCCAACGACTTCCCCCTGGGACGATTGGCTACGGAGACACGATTGATTGGAACGATTTCCGCAATGTTCCCTCCGGTCCCTATTGGCGACATGTACAGCACACTTCTTTTTTGGGGATCATTCTCCCCTACATCGAGGCGACGAATGAACAAGACCTCATGCCCCGGGCAATGTTTGATACGAGTCGACATTTGGTGAATTACACCGATGGGGTTACAAACACGCCGCTGTACAGTTGGTTTGGCGAAGTTCCCGGATTTTTAGAACTGGCTCAGACTCGCGTTCCCCTGTTTCTTTGCCCGTCAGACAACATGGCTGAACTTGGCGGCGGAGTCAAATATTCGGGCGGGAGCCAACCGGTGACCTTCTTTGGTGTGAATACCGATGCGATCAGTTTCGTCCCTTTTTTGGATGACGAATTGCCCGGCAATTATGTGGGGACCAATTATACCGGATGCGCGGGTGCCTATTCGGGTGGCAAACATCCCGATCCGAGCCGTCAGCCCTATATCGGCGTGATGAGCAGCGGGCATCCCTATCGCCTCCGAGATTGCCGAGATGGCACAAGTCAAACGGTGATGTGCGGCGAGACTCTTGGTGAGATCATTGATGGGTCGAGAAACTACGTTCATCCGTGGTTGATCGGAGGATTGGCTCGCGGGAAAGGTGTGGTGCCCTGGATGGAGCCTCCGCCCAGTGGTCGGCTCATTGGTCACGGTCGATATGCTTCGCCGTTTGGTTTTGCTTCTCAGCATTCAGCAACCGCGAATTTTGTGTTTGTTGACGGCAGTACACATTCGTTGGCTCGCGAAATCGACTGGATGGTATTTTACCAACTCTGCGGCTCACAAGACGGTGCGACGGTGACTTTCTAAAGGTCTAAACTGGGTTGGGCCTCTGGCCACCCATTCAGTTGGACTTATTTTGCGGCGTCTGGTTGAATTCTGAGTCCTTCAAACTCTACCAATGAAAACCAGAAATGGATGAGCAGGACATACAGGGTGGCCCACAAAATCGTATTGGTCACGCTACGACTTACGTCAGACGTTGAGGTCTTGGGCTTTAGTCCTTGAAAGTATGCAATCGCCCCGATCCCTAGTCCGCTGATTGCCAACTTTGCCCACAACCACCCCGCACCGACGAACCATATTGAGTTGAGCTGCCGCAAATTGTAAAAAAAGTGATGGTCCCAAAAATCTGGGCCGCGATCGGGATGCATCCACACAAAGGACAGGAGGCTGGCAAATACAGACGCCGCGTAGGAGACAAAATTCAACAAAGGAGTTCCAACTAAAAAACCCCACATGATCGCAGTCAGCAAATATCGATTTGGATCGGCTCCAAAGGTCCGCATGGCGTCCAACTGGTGCCCATATTGGCGCCCGCCGATGTCGGCTGTCACCGCCGCTCCACATCGCGCGGCAATCAGAATACACGACAGAATCGGTACAAAAACGCGATACACGGTGAATCCCAGGGCTTGCAACAACTCCTCGATCAACAATGGTTCGGTATAAGTCGCATAAGGAAAAAATTGAAACGTGAAATAGGTGGTTACAAAGCCGTTGATAAAACCGGCGAGCACGAGATAGATCAACGCTGTGACGCCGAAAATCATTTTGGCGTAGTGCCAGGTAAATCGACTGCCCCACTTCAGGTTGGTCCACCGAGGGATCAACCCCCACAAAGCACTTGCCGCTGCCACGGCCACATTCGTTGTTTCGCAAAAGAATGAAGCAATGGACTTGCCAAGTCGCTCTCCTAGCGACGGCAACGCGAGGGACGTGTCGCCATTGATGCGCCGGTGGGCTGAACCTTTGGCAATTAAATCACCAAGTCGATTCCACTCCGCAGGTTCGATTTCCCGAATCGTTTGATTTTCCGAATCGAACAAAAAAACGTGTTCTGCAATCGGAAGAAGTGTCGGATAGTCATGGGTAACAACAATCGACGTCCTGCCGTATTTATGATGCGTCTCGCGAATCAAGTCGGCGACTTGGGTTCCGGTCGCCGGATCAAGGCCGCTGGTTGGTTCGTCGAACAATAGAATCGGCGGATTGGCCGCAAGAGTTCGAGCAATCGCCAGGCGCTGTCGTTGGCCTCCACTGAGTCGCGCGGTGGGAACTTTGGTTGGGACATTGAGCTCGTCTAACCACTCGTTCGGTTTACGACTAGATTCGCTTTGATGCCGCGAACAAGACTCGGCCAAATCCACATTTCCAAGTGGGCTCAGCTCATCCAGGAGTGCGAAGGATTGAAAAACAATCCCCGATTCACCCACTGTCACAGGCTGTCCGCCATGTGTAATGCCTCCATCAACACGAATTCCACTGCGAGAGCCAGAAACCAATCCTCCGATCAATTTCAGCAGCACGCTTTTACCGACCCCACTGGGACCGACCACCAACGATATCTTTCCGCCAGGCAGCGTCAGATTGACGTCTTTCAGAAGGGTCCGCTCGCCGGCTTGCACCGTCAAATTGGCGAGTTCGATCGAAGCACTGTCGCTGGTCATGCCAACCGTTACCTTGGGTGCGAAGGAAGATGAATGGGAAGATTTTGAAATTCCTTACCCAGTACGACGACTTCCTGAGGCCCCACAGCCGTCGGATCAGTTGCCAACACAAGGAATCTTAAGTCCTTGAACATCACGCGATTGCGCAACACACGACTGAACTCAGGCGTGATCGCGGTGCGAGGATTCCCAAACAGAGATTCACCGATCTTGGTAACGGTGGGTCCCAGTCGGTCGTTCACTTTCGCCATCAATTCGTGCATTTCGTTAGAATTCCAAGCCGAAATCCAAACGTCTCGCAGTCGCGGGTTATCGATAATGACCTCACGAAGGATTTCGGCGACGAGTTGACGCAAGTCTTCATCGCGAGCCATCCGGCTGAACAACGAATTGAACAGAGCAGACATTTCAGGATTCGTGGACAAGCGACGGAAGATTTTTTCCTGTACATCAAGGATATCGTCAGAATGACTCTCAAAAATAGGAATCGCTTTCTCGTTGACAAAGCGTTCAAATTCCTTGCGAGTCAAATCTCGTTGTGGCAGTGGAGAACGATCGTAAATATATCGCCAAGTTAAACCCCAAACCGACGCTTGACTCCACAACTCGGCTCCGATCACTTGAACTAAATCGCCGGCTTCTTGCTGGACGATGGGAATTACCACTCGTTCAAAAACGGGAACCACTTCCGTTTCGACAAATTCCTCTCGGTACTTTTGGGATATTGCACCGACCTGGGTTTGACGTTTGGCAAACGCGATTTGAAAATCTTCCATGATCACCGTTTGAGACTCGTTGAGGACTGACGCGAGCAACGGCTGGAGGTCGCCCCACAGCTCTTCTCGGTGTGCCTGTAGCGAATCGACGATCAAGTTGCCTATTTCAACCCTTTTCGATTCTGGCAGCATCGTCGACAACACCCATTCCAATGAAGAGGGAGTCTCAAGGTAATGAAATCGCATTTCGGAGGAGACTTTGGGAGCATTAGAAAACAACTCAATTTCGATATGGTCGGTCCAGGCGAGATACGTCTCCGGGTCGTCGTAATCTTTGAGGCGAATCACCCGTCCGATTGGGACGATTTGCGTGCCGCCATCGTAATAAACAGGATCGCCGACCATCACCACGCATTCTTCAGGGAAACGCAGTTGCAGTGTGAGTCGAGAGTTTAGAAGATATTTTCCTATTTGCGGAAGAGGATGCTCAACGCGATCGGGCGATTTAGGCAACAGCCAGAACCCGGCTAGCAAAAGCCCTACCCAAATGATGGCTCCTGTAATCGTTCTCACCAGGGACAGCTCCAACATGTTAGCGGGGCGTGGACATGAACTACTTGGTTCTTTGGATAATCGCTTTGAGTTTGACCTGTGGCTGGTTGGGGTTATCGGTCACGAAGGTCAGTTCGACTTCGCCTGTTGGCGAGTCTTCTAGGGCAGCATATTCGATCTGTACGATGTGAACCTTGGCGGGTTCTTTTTTGGCCTTGGCTCGAAACGAGTGGTCGCTACAGGTCACGTCCAGAATACGAAAGGCCTCGTCTGCTTTAATGATGACCTTTTCGCTGGCCGATTCTCCAACAATCGGCAAAACAGCGGGTGAAATATGCAACGGCTGCGTGATGTTGGCCATCAAAGGAACAGGAACACTGATTTGGTTCCTGGCATCACCGGGCCTATCAGAGGCGATCACAATCAATTCGTTTTGAAGATAGCCTTTGGGAGCGGTTTCCTTCAACGACGCCGTGAGTTGGTACGAAACGTAATTTGAAGTCCTGGCGGTTTCTTTAAGTGCAACACTTACATGGGGGTAAGTGGATTTCACATCCATGATTCGCCAAGCCGGATTTCCATAACGGGAAATTTGAATGGTTCTGGATGAATGAGTGGGATCGACGAGCGTTCCAAAATTGACGCTACCTGGTTCGATAACGGTATCCGTTCGAATGTTGCCACTGATGTCGAGATAAACAGTCGCCGGAAATGGTTGGGCAAAGACGACCGTGATTCGAGCTTTACGATGTCCCGCAAAATTTTTGGTAACAAACCTAACGACGACCTCGCCTTTTTCCCAAGTCTTCAAAACGTTCTTCGAGATCGAGACATCGGCGCAGCCGCAACTCGAAGTCACAGATTGGATGCGCATGTCCTCTTGGTAGACGTTTTCGATTTCAAACCGGTGGACCGCTTCTTCACCACGAACGACCGTTCCAAAGTCATGCGAAAATTCTTTAAACATCCGCTTGGCCCAGTCAGAGGACTGTTGACCTACGGCCGTCGTGGTAGAAATGGCAAGGAGCGTTAAAGCTCCGATAAAAAACAAGGCAAAATTTCGGTTCACCAGATTAATCTCGATCCGTTTGCAGAAAGTCATTTCTTCTTGGATGCTAATGGAAATTCGGGGTTAATTTCTGCAAGCCAAATCCTCGGAAATCCCAAGGCCGCACACAGTAACCTTTATTACTCATTCGCACAGCATAAAGTCTAAGAAATTATGACAACTTCGTGAACCACAGTTTACCCCGATTTTCACCGCAATTGGCGCAAAAGGTCGCAGATTTCGTCTTGAACCTGCTGGGAGTTGAACACGACCAATGCCAGAGCTGGCGAGTAGTATTCTGCGGTTCCCTCCCCACCATTGATTCGCCAGGAACTCGGCGAAACCGTTGCTGTGATCAGTGAAATTAGTTCCCTGTCGGTGAACGGAGGGGCGAAATTCCCGGGCAATTGCCCCAAAGTTGCCAGAGGCCCACCCGTTATTTGGTCGAAAGCTCGGGACTGCATAAAGTCCCAGGATTCAATTTCGCGTGAACCAGCCGAAATACTTTCTCCGGCATGGAGTTCAAGCGGACTTTGGTAGGTGCGATCTGACGAACCAAGTCGTTCACGTTGGCGCTCGGTCACCTGTAATTCACCGACGACTTTTTTCAACACGGAACTGATTTCCGCTCGGCGATTTTGAAGAGTTGGGCTATTTTCAAAATCAGGGTGCAAAACGATCGACTTGTGCAACCAACACATATCGAGCAAAACTGCCGCAAAATCGTGGTGGTCTTCAATTCCCCGAAAATTCTGGAGTGACCTTTTAGTCCGCTCGCGTAATTCGTTGATCGAAGGAGATTGAGGTTTTGAGGTTGGGCTTAATGCTTGAGCCGATCCAATTTGGCCGGCCCCGCAAAAAACGCTTAATAGCAAAAACGCTTGAAAGGTCCTAAAAAGAAACAATGGCATTGCTTGTCTTCCCAGTTTTTGCCCCCAGGTGAAAGTCGCCTCACTGCTTTATTATGTCGAAACAAACTCCTTTTGCCAATTGGGAAATCTTTTTGTTGATTTCGCCTTGGACAA
This sequence comes from Pirellulaceae bacterium, assembly GCA_019636375.1. Lineage (GTDB taxonomy): Bacteria > Planctomycetota > Planctomycetia > Pirellulales > Pirellulaceae > BJ22. The sequence continues at coordinate 26,673 of JAHBXS010000004.1, forward strand.
ATTTATGCGGACAGAAATGGAGTCAGGCACCTTTGTGCAAAGCACCCGACGGGCCGTTTCGGCAACCAAAATTGCTCCCATTTCAACCCCGACATCTATAGTCGCAATAAGCGAACAGACTGATTTTGGCAACAAAAAAGCGGTCGCTTTTTAGCAACCGCAATCGTTGTTTTAAAATGTCAAGGGCCTGGATTGGCTTAGAACAATCCACCGCCACCGCCGCCAAGACCACCGCCACCGCCGCCAGCACCGCCGCCGAGCCCGGTAGCATTTCCAGCACCGCCCAGAAAGTTAAAGGTGAAGATGTCGGTGATTTTTGTGAAAAACGGTGTAACACTCACAAAGACGTACAATCGATCGGCCGTCGTCGCGTGATTGACGGTCATGAAATTTCCGTCGGGGATCGGAGTGACCACAGGCTGGTACCCGACCGCACCGCGACGTCCGAGCAAGAATGCTTGGTTTCTAAAAAAGTCCGCTCCATTTCCTGGACCAAACGCGCCGGCCCCCATTCGTGACTGCATGTAATCAGACCATGCTCCCGAAGAGGAGGACTGTTGGAGTTGTTGAGCCAAGAACTTTCGGTCTTCTACAAATTTTCGAGTTGGCAAAGAGGCCAAATGTGTCTCCGTCGCTGATTCATAACGGCGTCCAGCCTCCAAATTAAAGACAACCAAAGTGCCGTTATTGCTGACGGGCAATTGTCGTGTTTCTGTAACTTGTTTGTCCGTACCGAAATATTTTGTAATTGAAACGGTGGCCTTGTCACCGGTGACATTTCCCCAGACTCTGCGAACGAGGACACGGTAATCGCCAGTGAATCCACGCGGCAATACGTAATACTCAGTCACATCGCCATCATTTTTGGATTTGGCATACTGATCACCCATGTGAACCCCGCCGGAAGTTGAGCGGGGACTCATTCGCGAGCAGATTGTGCCGCCGGGTTCTTCCACCAACAGGTCAACGTCTGCATCGCCACTAAAAGTGACGCCAATGATGACATCACGGCAAAGTGCCTCTTCTAATTGGCTGCGATAACTAGACAACTCATCGACCCGACCTTCGGACTCAAGGCGAGCCTGCAGGGCCTTCGAAGTCAAAATGGCGTCCTTAACTACGTGTTGATTGGTTGGCCAAGCTTGACTGAAAACTCCCAGCGTTGCCCATTGCAGGGCTTCGACATCATCCGCCTTTTTGGCTGCTTCCAACCCCAAGACGTAGACATCGATAAGACCCGGAAGGTCGTCTGAAATGTCTTGCAAAATCTTGACCGCTCGTTTTTCAAAACCGCTGCGGAGCATGTAGTCGGCAACGATCATGGCGTCTGTATAATCGCCGGACAAATCGATAGCAGACATCAGTGCTCTCTCGATTTCACTCGGTTCGGCATTGTTGATTTTCATCGCCAATGCTAATCCCTCGTACATCCAAGGTTGGGCTTGATCGTTTCGTAAAGCGGCCAAAATCAACTCAGATGTTTTGTCAAATTGTTCCTGCCGCATAAGTTTACGGACTGCCGATCGAACGGCCTTAGGATCAGGCGTATTGGATCGAAAATATTCGTCCCAATTGGTCGTTTTAATATCGATGCTGCTAGGTTCCGATTCGGCGTTGAGGATGGCAGAATTCAGGCTAACGGAACCGCGTTCATCTTGAATGCAGAACATTCCACCGCCGCCACCCATGCCCATGCCCATGCCGCCCATACCGCCGCCGCCCATACCACCCATGCCGCCGCCGCCCATGCCACCCATTCCGCCGCCCATGCCGCCCATACCGCCGCCAAAACTGCCGCGGGGAGCAACCAAGTCACCGACACTGTAGATATTGCGGACAAAGAACTCTTCATTCTTTGCGGAATCGATTGAAATGATGCGCATCACTTCGTCTTTTACAACGAAGGTGGCATTATGGGCCTTGAGCATCAATCGGAGCCAATTTTTCAAACGAATGCCGGTGGCATCAAAGGTAATTTCAGTATCCTCGTCGAGACTATCGTCAATCGCCGTCTGATCCAGAATCACATTGAAACCATATTCCTTCCTAATTCGAGCAATGACATCGCTGAATGGCTCTTGGTCAATCGGACGTCCTAGTGCACTATCAGAGGTCACGATGTCATCAAGGACTCGTAGGATACTTTCGTCGATAGGATTGCCTGCCAAGCGAACATCTTGGTACTTTTCTCGTAAGGCTTTCTTTTGAATCCAGGTCTCGGCATCAGGGAATACGAGAGGCGGATCACCAGGAAAACCAACCGATGCTTTTTCTGCTTGATACAAAGCACCTACGAAATTGTATTCGCGAACCCGACGAAGGTCCGTCTCAAGGTGATAATGATTCATGATGTGCGAAGACTCTTGGGCCGACGCAGCTTCTGGAGCCTCTGGATTTCGCCGCATGGCTTCCATCGTCACATCCTCGGCCGCCAAATAGTTTCCTTCGTTCATCAACGACTGAAAGCGATTGATCAAACGGGCCAATTGCTCTTCACGACGTTCAATGTCATGTGTTCTCTCGGCGAGTTCATTCGCTTGGGAAATTCGCTTCTGTGCCATTGCCGTTACGTCGTCAAACTCCAATTTTCGTTGGCGAGCCGTCATCAAAGCAGACTCCAGGCGATTTCGGAGGTCAGCTTTCGTGTTGGCACTGACATCCGTGGTTTGATCGATCATGTCTACCATTGCCTTGAGGCGTTCCACTGCGCCACCGGGATTGGTTTTGAGTTCTTCACGAGCGCGACTAAGTTCGAATTCAACTTCCGCTTTCATTCTCGAACTCACAATTCGAGCTCGAGATTCTTCGTCGCCCAACAAACGTCGGGCCTCTTGGCGTTGCTCGGTGATCAGACGATCAATTTCTTCTTGTTTGGGTCGAGCGGGCCCAATCAATTCGAGTGAATTTGCTGAGTCGTCTCCCCGTCCAAGTTCTCGTTGTGGGTCTTGGTCTTGGTCTTGATCTTGAATTTGAGGCAATTCCAGAACTACCCCATCATTGATGACGCGATCAATCATGGCGTTAAGGGCGACCGCTTCAATATTGTCTGGATCGCGCTCGACTGCTTGCCGAGCAATCACTGCGGCTTGGCCAACGTCACCCATCAATAAGGACTGGGTTCCCAATTGAGTCAAGGTATGACTGCTTGCGGACAGCAAACGAGCCACTTCCAACAAACCAGCCGAACCAATCGTCGGCAACGTCAAACCACCGTCTTTACGTGCCGTCGCCAGCAGTTGTGGTAAGAAAGAAAAATCAACATTGGAAGTCTCCGGGGCCATTGGCCAAGTCATTTTCATCGCTTTGCCGTCGAACTCGCCTCGGATCGTCAAATCGATTTCTTGGCGTTGCGCCAGAGTTCCAATGACGATCGTGTCGCGGTCGGTTCGCAGCGGTGGAATCGTGGTTGGATAGATTTCAGCAATTGCGTCAGGCAGTTCAGTCGCATGAGGCCAAAAAATGCCGCCATGAACGGTTTGGCTGAGACCACTGGCACCGTAATTGACGGCATCGGGATCGTCTGAATCAAGGAAGATGTTGCCACCCAATTGGTTGGCGATGGCGGCCAAAACTTCGACATTGCGCTGAGGACCAATGGCGTAAGCCGAAAAAGAAATTCGTTTATCGGTCATTCCACGAACGATGTTCTGGAACCGAGTTTGTGTCAGCAAACCGGCTCGCGAAATTCCATCGCCGATGTAAATCACACTCCGATTGCGCCCGGCAACCGGGGCATCGAACTCATCAGTAACATTTTGCAAAGACTCGGCGAGATTCGTTGCGCCCAGTGGAGTCCGTTGGCTAAGTTTCTTCAAAGCGACGGCGACTTCATTCGAGTCGGACGCTGAAAACGTACCGACGAGGGGAACCGATTCGGTGTCAATGGCGTAAATCTTGACGCGATCATCAGACGCCAAGCGTTTCAAAAACTGCTCAATGACTGCCAGTGAATCTCGCTGGTACAAGCCGACTTGGCTCGCCGAGGTGTCCACGTAAATCACGATATCACTCGCGATTGACGGGGCCACTTCAATTTGAGGACGCAAGCTCAATGCAAAGGATGTTTCACCTGTTGCATCGTCATACGTTGCCAATCGCGTCCCAAAAGGATTTTCTGGGTTACCACCATCGTAGGTGGCGGCTTGAGCGACACTGAAAATTCCCATTGCCAAAAACGTTGACAATAGGGCTCGTAGAGAGCGACGGTTGATCATGTCAGTTAACTCCGACTCCGAATCAAAAGAGATGGAATGAAAAAGGTGACTCGAGATCCCCTTCCAAACCATGCCTTGCCTATGTTTTTCCACTTGCGGTGCCCAACACCGCCCAAACTCTATCTTATTTTGGCAAACGCAATAATGCTACTAAAAAATAGCCGAATTTGCCTACATTGTTCCTTCAACGTGATCGTTAAACCGAGAAATTCCGGACATCTCGGTCTTGCCAAACGTCGGTTAACCCTGGCCAAATGCCGCTTTTTCGGAAATTTCCGGCGGATTTCGACTCTAACGCTTGGTTAGGCAAGAGTAGTGTTTCAGAAGCGTCGCCCCTGACGCTCTTCCCCCTCATCTTATCGGATTTCCCAGATGAAAGTCAAACCCACGATTGCCGACTTTCCAGATTTCCACCCAGTAATTCCCGCCAAAATCGCACCAAATCGAATAATAGGACCTTTCGGAAGGAGTATTGAACCGGGAAAGACACTTCAACCCGCATTTTAACCATTTCTCAAAATGTCACCGTTCATTCCTCCACACCGGGGGACTCCAGACCTGCAAATTTCCCACAAATCGCGGCCTGTCGTCCCCGTTCTTCGCCACTATTCGCAGTCCAAAGGGCCCCCCAACGGAATGAGTTCCGCTTCCCACTCGGGGCTTGGCAACCTCCATCTTTCGACGGCAAATTGAAGATTCCTGACCATGTGCCCTAAGCCCCGACCGTACTGCCAAATCCAAGAATTTAGCTCGTTAGCTACGCCAAAAGACCCTTTGCCCCAAAACTTTGCCGTTTCCAAAATCCCCTGATTCAATTCTGTCTTCGGACTCGATGGTGTTTTCAACGTTGGTTCGACGTCAACAATCGTCAATGTTTGTGCCGGTTGAATCAGCCTCTCATACTCAGCCCAGTCCCGATTGGCCACCAAGCTCTTAAGCCCCTGCCCTTGGGCTGATCGTTCGAGCCGGGCGATAATCAGTTCAGCCTGCCAATTCAAAATAACTGCTTCACTCTCGTATATGGCTTGTTCGAAACTCTCCGCCATCGCAAAAAATGCGTCGCGGAATTCAATTTGTGTCAGGCCCAAAAATTTGTTCGCAATTTTTAGCGACGCAACCGGCACTTGCGAAAAACTCTCAGTCGAGACATTTGAGTTTGCAGTCGGAGAAAACACTAATACGGGGAGATTCAGGGGCGGATGACGATGCAACTGGGATTGCGAAGAACACGGCTTTTCTAATCCGTCACTTGAAAACGGCGCCAATCCAGGATCAATTGCCGCCGTCAACAACAACCAAATATTCAATAGACTGGAAACGATCATTCCTTGGCCATCCATGAAAAGCGAAGAATACTGTACGACTTTCGATGTTCATCGGCCAAAGTCAAAATTAACCGTTTGCGAAAAAACTACTTTCTGAGTAGACCTCGCGGATACCGTCGAGCTGCACGAATCGTAACGACTTTACCGACACTCGAAATGTATTGTCACTCGCAAATCACGAGTTTCGAAGTTGCAATTCTACGGAAGCTATTTGGAATCTGCGTTCGAGTCGGTTTCGGTTGTCTCTTGGGTTTGCCCCTCTAAGATTGGCGACGAATCGGAAAGGTTTTCTTTGGCATTTCCCGCCTTCGCTTCAGTGCTTCGCGAAACCGCGTCCAATTCTCGCAACCGCAGCTTGGCGGCCTCAATTAGCGCTGAATGCTGATCTCCCGAATCATAGTTCGCGAGAATATGCTCCAGGGTTTGCCGCAAGAACTTCTGCTGATCGGCTGAATTTGCTTCTGACTGCTTAATCCAACTTAGCACCTCAATAGGGCCCGACGGCAAGTCCCTCAGTTTTTCGGTCCGCCTCCTGCCAAGCTCCGCCTCCATTTTCACATGAACCTCAAGGGCTCCATTGCCTGTTTCAGATAACAAATCGGTAAAGGAGTTATGGGCTCTGCGAAACTCGTATTGCTGCTCTTCAATATAAGCGGCGATGAACGCCCGCACCGAGTCGGTAAACAAGGCACTCGTTTCACCGCGCCGGGCTTGATCCAATAGAGTCTGTCGCTTCGAGCGAACCAGCATCTCATCCACCTGCTGCTGCTGCTCAGTGGTTAAACGCTCTCGCGGCAGTTCTGCCAACATTTGACGAGCTTGCCCCCATGACTGCGGATCACTAGAGGCCAACATTTGTTCGGCTGCTTCAATATCATTCTGTTGATTGGAAGGCATCCACAAGAGGCCAGCCAACAGAGACACAACTACCACAACTCCAGCTAACGCCAGCCACTGCTTCCAGTTTTGAAACGGCGATGGCCTTTCGGCTTGGGATTTATTCAACAGCGCCCTGGCCTCAGATTTATCGACGTTGATGTGCAGCGGATTAAAAGCCCCTGACAACTCGTCCACCGCCGACCGCTTGGTAACATCAATCCGGACAATCTCCTCGAGCGCAAGCCGCACGGCATGAGCCGAATGAGGACGCTTCCTGGGCGTTGGCTCAACCATTTGCATCACCAAGCGATCCAACCACACAGGGCACGACAAGACCTGCGTCGCGACCGATTCGATTTTGTCTTCGAGTTTGCGGCGAGTTAGCCGCGCGATATTTTCGGGTGGGAAGGGGAGTTTGCCGACCAGCATTTCATACATGATCGTCCCCAAAGAATAAATGTCTGACTTCGCCGTGGCAAATCCTGTCAGTTGCTCCGGAGCTAAATATGCCGCCAACTCGGCATCCCTTTGACGAGTAATGTCCCACCGACGTTTTTTCGAACGATTCAATCGCAAATCGGCCAACCGCAAATTCCCCTCGCGATCAATGAGGATTTTTTCTGGAGTGATTTTGCTGTGGATTAAGTCTTGGCCGTGCAAATACTCTAGACACAACGCCAATTGGCGTGCATATTCAACCACCAAGTCCGGAGCCATCCTCCCCCGCCGCGAGATGATCGATGCCAATGATTCACCTTCCACCAACTCTGAGGCGATAAAGATCGACTCGCCGTCTACTCCGGCTCCAAAAATTCTCACGAGGTTTGGATGTCGAAGCTCCCGCAAGAGACTAAACTCGACCTTGAGTTTTTCAAGCGCCAACTCGCGGTCGTAATTCGGCGGGATGTTGATAAATTTTAGAGCGTATTCACGTCGCTGCTCAACTTGTCGAGCGCGAAAGACCCGTTGCCGACGGGTGCTCCCCAGTCGTTCAAGAATTTCAAAAGGCCCAACTTTAGTGTTTTCCACGTTTATCCTCGCCGATCAACCTGGAGCCCGATCAACCGATCGCCAAGTCACTGTTTGCATTTGAATCGTCTTCTCTTGGGCCTCTCGATTCAAATATCAGTTTATTCGAACAGACGGAAAAGAAAAGTCCAGATCGATCAAGACATCTGGAAATTGCACGCAATTACGCCTTAAATGAAGGAATTTCACCCTTCCTTTAACCTTGCGGGTACTGCTTACAATACTCGTACAACGCCATCGTGGTTGCAGTCGCGACGTTGTAGCTGAAGGGGAGTCCGTAAACCGGAATTTCCACAACGTCATCGAGCAACGGCATGACTTCCGCGTCAATCCCGATCCGTTCGTGCCCAACAACCAGAGCCATTTGGCGTGGAAAACGATACTCGTGGAGCGAGATCGCGTGGGTCGTTTGCTCAAGCCCCACCAATCGATATCCCGATTCCTTCAACTCCCTCAAACGATTCGGCAGAGAGCGTCGACGTTCGATTTGAACACATTCAGGCGCATCCCTTGCGACTGCGGAATCAATTTTATTGTTCCCGCAGGCAATCACATGTGGCACCCCACAACATCCGGCCAGCCGTACAATCCGGGACAGATTAATCGCGCTTTTGAACTGCGGACAAGCCACAACGACTGGTCTCGGTTGCGGCAACGAAATGGGGGGCCGATGCCGTACGTGTTCCGGAGACTCCCCACTCATCGTTTAACGCAACCATTCAATAAATCGAGTGATGTCCATGAAAATCGCGAACGACATGAGGCTCAAGATAAAAATCAAGCCCACCCAAGACAACGCGATCTGCACACGCTCCGTCACCGGTCGCCGGAAGATTCCCTCGTAAGCCAAAAACATTAAATGCCCACCGTCCAAAACTGGAATCGGCAACAAGTTAATGATTGCCAAGTTGGCCGACAACATCGTCAGGAACAGCAACAAGCGCGAGGTCCCCTGCCCTGCCTCCGAGGCCGCAACCGCACCGATGGTGCCAATCCCCCCAATCGCTTTGGGAGAAATCTGCCCCGTCGCCAGTCGCTGCAAAGATTTCAAAATCATCATCAGGTCGGCCCCGACTTGCTTGTTCCCCAAACGAAACGCCTCGCCCCAAGTCGCAGAACTGTAAACCTTGTTTACGAGTGTCATGCCAATGCCGCGAATCGATTGAAATTCCGTTTCCGACAATTTCGAAACGACATCACATTCAATTTTTTTCCTGTCCGGTTTTTCAAATACCAAATGAAATTTCGTTTCCGGTGGGAGCATCAGCAACCGATCCTTTAAAAGTTCAACGGGAGTAAGGTTGGTTGGCGCTGGGCCAGAAAAAATTGAGAATAATCCCCCCGAATTCCGCTGGTTATTGGCGTTGAATCCTGATGGGTCGATCAAGCCGCCAAAGTTCTTCTTGGCAACATTTTTAAACTCAGGACGCCCCGCATATTGTTGCGGCAACTCGAAGCGGTATTCGACCAAGCGATCATCGTTTGACACTCCGGCAGTGGCCAAAGGCGAATCGGAATTCACGCTGGCAACCGTTGGCAGAATTCGACAGGCGATCCCCAAAGTTTCAAACGAATACATCCCCTCGTCCGAGCTTCCATCAACTTTTGGCAACCGAAGCTCAACATCTAACGTCAATAGCTCGCCGCCGGTTTCCGTCATTCGTTCAATCTTGACCGAAACCGACTTAACACCGTCTCGTTCCATTAGAATCAAACGCTGATCCAAAGTTAGCGGGTTCCCAAATGGTTCCCCGGCAATCTCAATGATGAGGTCGCCAGCCTGCAATCCGGCATCTGCAGCGGCTGAATTTTTCCTCAGAGCCACAATCGGACCGACTTCAAACGCAAACCCTAAATCACGAATCGGGTTTGGCTCGATTACAATTCGTTTTTCTTCGAAGCTGGGTGTCTCTCCCTTGGGGTTGCTGACTCGTCGAACCGTAAATTCCACCGGTCGATCAAAGTTCCGAGTCAAATGCCGCTTGAGTTCTGAATATTGACTAATTGCGGTCCCATCAACATGGGTGATTAAATCGCTCCCTTGCAATTCAGATCGCTCTGCCGCTTGACCGGGGGCCGTCGGTCGCACTGCGTTCAGTTTCAGGCCGAGTTCCGGCTGAACCCCAACCATCGGCAAGCTGAGCCCCCCCATTACTTCGCGCGGACGTGGCGTCACGCGAATCGTTTGCGGAGTCGATTCACCAACAGGCAAGTATTCGATCTCCACCTCGCCCTTGGTCCCTGACAACACAATCTCTTGCACGATCTCCGTAAACGGTGCGTAGCCCTCATCCAGTCTCCGCTGATTAATGCGGAGAAAGGTCGCTCCGTCCAGATTTTCCTCCCAGGCAACCGATCCAATCATGGTTGGTCCCACGGTGGTCGGTTCGTAGTTGACCCCCATTTTGAAGGCAACGGCTGCAAAGATCACGGCGAAGATAATATTGAAAATAACTCCTGCGGAGATGATCCACATTCGCTGCAAGACGGTTTTGGATCGATAGCTGCGGGGGTCGAGTTGTTCGCGATCTACGGGCCCTTGAGTTTGTACCGCCCCACGTTGTCCGGCGGGCAAATCGCGGGTGTTTTCATCGGCGATTTCGCCGGGATTGTCTTCTTGGCCGAGCATCTTCACGTAGCCACCCAAGGGAATGACACCGATCCCATACTCCGTCTCACCCCAAGTCCACTTCAGCAAGGCCCTTGGGATGATGACTCGATCACCGATTTTAATGTCAAAGAAATCGAAACCTACGTAGAACTTCTCACATTTCACGCCACACATTTTGGCAGCGAGAAAATGCCCTAGCTCGTGTACAAAAATCACGAACCCTAATCCTAACACAACAAGCCCTATCGATTGAATTGTCTCAAGAGACAACCAACCTGCGGCGATCAAGCTAAAATCCACTGATTCATCTCCTGCCGAGCCCAACAATCAGCAGCCAGTAGCTGTTCATAAGTTGGGTTCGGAATCGTTTGATGTTGCTCTAAAATTTCCCGGCAACTCGGGACAATTTCCAAAAACGAAAGTTTTCCATCCATAAAAGCCTGAACCGCGACCTCATTCGCCGCATTCAAAACCGCCCCACTGGTCCCGCCAACTTCGCATACCTGGCGTCCCAATGCGAGGGCTGCCCGCTGAAGTGGGTTCGGAGGTATGAACTCAAGACGAAATAGTGAGTCCCAGTTCATCTTCGGAGCCGGCCCCGGCATCCGCGCAGGATAGGTCAACGCGTACTGGATTGGCAGTTTCATGTCCGGCGGGCTAAGTTGTGCCATTACCGATCCATCTACGAATTCTACCATAGAATGCACGATTGATTGAGGGTGGATCACAACCTCGATTTGTTCAGGACTCAAGCCGAATAGCCACTTGGCCTCAATCATTTCCAGTGTTTTGTTCAACATGGTCGCCGAGTCGACCGTGATTTTGGGGCCCATATCCCAAATCGGATGCGCAAGGGCTTGCGAAACGGTCACAGCGGCCAGTTGCTGTTGGTCAAAATTTCGGAATGGCCCACCACTCGCGGTCAGGATGACGCGACGAATTTCCTCACGTCGCCCACTCGCCGCCGCTTGCCATATCGCACTGTGTTCACTGTCGATGGGAACAAGTTCAGCCCCCGAGTCTTTCGCCGCCTTTGTCACCAAGTCCCCTGCGATCACAAGTGCTTCTTTGTTTGCAAGAGCAACACGTTTTCCCGCTTGGGTCGCCGCCAACGTGCTTTCCAAACCAGCTTGCCCCACGATCGCGGCCACGACGATGTCAACTTCAGGTGCCGTCGCAAGTTCGACCAACCCCTCACTACCCCACAGAATTCTCCCATTCCAATCAGAACCGAATTCGCCAATCCGAGATGGGCCTTCTGACGTGGGTGTCGATTGACTGGTGCATACCGCGACCTGCGGAGAATGCTCTTTTACCTGCTCCATCAATCGTTCTAATTTCGCGTGACCCGACAAGCCAAAAATCCGAACACCTCGGAGTTCTTTGGCAACTGCTAAGGTGCTGACTCCAATACTTCCTGTCGACCCCAAGACAGCAAGATTTTTGATGTTGCCTGTCATTGGATGCTGGCTAGACCGATGGTTAAAGTGGCGTTTGTTAGAAGCCAACTTAGATTAAATGATGCACAGAATTCGGTAAAGACATATCCGCCAGAGTCATCATGGGATGCAAACGATTTGGCCCAAAATTAAGAACGTGGATGCGTCTTTGTGCCTGAAATCGCTTGTTGAGCGTTCAAAATATGAGCTCGCACACGCCGGTAGTGAGTCAAAATTGCCGTGTAGGCCATCGTCAATCGCGGATCGGCACTCGTTTCAACAACCCGATTTAAATGCTCTTCGCGAAGTCGCGAAATCAGCGAAACGATGTCTTTGCTCGTCTGTTTAGCAGTCGCTTCATCGATAGGCGTCTTTTTCTCGTAAGCGGCGACCGTTTGGCTCAAAAACTTCAACACGGCGTCATGCAGACCAGACAATTCCTGCAAACGCTCGGGCTCGAATTGAAGTTTTTGTTCTCGCAGCCGTTGAAATTCTTTGACAATTGTCGCCAAAAAATCGCAAGTCGACTCGAATTCATGGGCGAGTCTCAGTTGGGCTCGCCCCTCCTCAACGATTGCTTGTGGAACCGTGCTTTGCAAAATCTCGGTCAGAAAGGCCACTATCTCGCGTTCGATATTGTCGAGGATGTCCTCGCGTCTCAAAGCCCGTTTGGCTAACTCTTCATCAAACGCACTCTCATAGCCGATTTTTCGAACAAACTCCATCATCTCATTACTAAGGTTACCCATTTGTATAATTTCGCGACGACTTTGCTCAATCCCAATGATCGGGCTGTCAACACTCCCAGCGTCCAAGTGGACAAGGTGTGGAATCTCCTCTTCTTTGCCATCTGGTACCAGCCATTCAAGCAAACGGGCAAACTGGCGAACGAATGGCAAGAAAACGATCGTGTTCGCAATATTGAAACTTGTGTGCATCGCCGCAATCGCGGCTGTCATGATGACTCCGAACTGAAGCGGATTTTCGAAATCACCGTACTGCATCGTAATTGGATTCGTTCCATGAATCGATTCGATCGCCCATGAGATCAAACGAATCGTAAACGGAAATGCCAGGACCATCCACGAAACGCCAATCAGGTTAAACATCACATGGGCGTAAGCCGCTCGCTTGGCGGTGCGATTCGCGTTTAACGAGGCAATCACCACCGTGATCGTCGTGCCAATGTTTTCGCCAAGAATGACCGCCGCTGCCACCGGGAATGAAACCAACCCGGTGGATGCAGCCGCGATTAGAATCCCCAATGCCGCACTGCTGCTTTGAACAGCGAATGTCAAAAGACAACCGACCGCGACACAGAACAGGATGCCGCCAAAATGATCGACCTTGAGCGTCTGAATCCACTCCTTGATTTGAGGCATTTCGCGGATCGGCTCCACTCCTTGCTTCATCAACTCAAGGCCTAGAAACACCAAACCAAGTCCCATGACCGCCATCGCGATAAATCTCAATCGGTCCCGCTTGGTAAACACAAAGACAAGTGCCGCAATTCCGGCGATTGGCAAACCGTACTTGCCGACCTTCAGCATCAAAATCCAGCCGGTAATCGTTGTGCCGATATTGGCCCCCATGATGAAGCCAACGGCCTGATGCAGTTTCATCAAACCGGCGTTGACGAGTCCAACCATAATGACGGTCGCAATACTGGAACTTTGAACCAAGAGCGTGAATGTGGTTCCTGTTGCCGTCGCAGCGAATCGATTATCTGTGACCCGGCTGACCATCTGCCTGAGACTTGGGCCAGCAATCGTTTGGATTCCCTCGGACATGTATTTCATGCCGAGCATAAAAATCCCCAAGCCCCCAATGGTCGGAAGCAAAATAGTCAACGTCTGGGTGATCGCTACCATACACCTGTATTTTTTAGTACCTGATTTCAAACGCTGGAATTATTGCCGAAACGGCCTGCAGTTCACAGACGGCATCACATTGAAATCGGATTCAAGCGGTCCCTTTTCCCAAAAAATACTCGTTGTTTGCGGCAAATTTTCACAATGGACAATGTGATGAAATCTTAACAATGCGAAAGAAGAACAATTTCAAGATTTGGCCAAATGCACCGATCATCAGCAAATTGAACGCACTCGACCATTAACGCAAGATCGACTTGCCGTAAACACGGACAAGGGCTCGACTGACGACATTCCCAAAATGCCTGTTTCACAGTTTGTTGGGGTGAAGGCCATCGGCACTCAAGTGACGTGACTTATCCAACCACGAATTCAAAAAACCTAGCGGAAGAGATTACAACCCCCATCATCCTCATCTCTCAAATTATTCTCACAACTCCCCACGACGCAATCCGCCCCAATGGCTCAATGGTCGAAAAATAGCTGCGCAAAAAAATTGGAGGTTTCTATGAAGAAACCTCCGGCCGTTTTTATTTCTGTAGCCCCTGTCCACCATCATCAGGCGTCAATCGAAATCCCAGTAATTGATCAAGTTTTTGTACGTCGGCAGATTCAAACCCCAGAATAAATTTAATGATGAATCGATGTAGTTGATCCCTTTCCCGCCATCAAATGCGATTTTTTTCTGGTAGAAGAAATCGTTTTGTTGAAGGTTCAATAGGTCATTCCCGTCGCCCAACTTGACATCAACATCGCCCCAGAAAAAATTACCGACCACACGCACCCAGTCACTCCCTTTTCCTGCGGTCAGCGACACGGCTCCATCGAGATAACAATGAGCCATTTCAATGTCGCTATACATTGCTCGCGATTGGATTTTAGTTGTTCCGGCAACCTGCAGCATTCGATACACTTGATCTGAACTAATTCCTGACAGAGAGGTGCTTAACGATTTGAGAACCTCAAAGCCGATGATCTCCAATTCAGAGTAAGCGGATTTTAGCGAGATCGCCATGCTTCCACCAATCAAAACGTTACCTTCAAGGTTTACGAAATGTGACTCGCTCGTACTTGCACCACTAATTTTGACATTTCCTAGGACTTCGACAGCATTACTCGGGCCGACGAAGAGAACGTTTTCCCCTTTCCCAAGTTTTGCATTGAAATTTCCGCTGACCAAACTGGGCATACTGAATATCAAAAATGAATTGTTGCCCGCCTTGAGGTCGATCGACAAGTTCCTAACGATCGGCAAATCAATAAGATTGATGTCTAATACGGAGACCGGGCCAACCACGAAGTTACCGAGTTTCGCAATCACACGGGTGCCGCTCAAACCAGAAATTCTGAAATTCTGCCCAACAATTTGGCATCGGATTTCGTTGTTTCCATTGTCTCCACTGAAACTCACGTCCCCAGATTTTGAAACGGAGACGGTGACGACCCCGTCTGCGAACGTTTTAGATTGAAAACAAATGGCTGAACCGAATATCGCCAATAAGACGAAACATTTTCCAAGACAGCGGGAATTAAGTGTTGTCATGAGATGACCTTCGTGAAAGTGTTTTTCTGAAGTGTTTGGAGGACATTTCTCCCAAATCCTTGTGGTTTCAAATGATTGCACAGCCCCAAAAAATGGCCGACTAACTGACTATTGCGACCGATGAGTTTGATCTGACTTGAAAAATTCAAAATTCTCGATGGATTGGCTGAACGACCTGCCTACCATCTCAATAGACCTTGAAAACCCCACCAAAAATCCCCTTGAACGCCACTCTCTTGCCTTCAAAAACTCCGCTCCACAGCGAATTAGGAATCCAAAGCTTTGGTAAAATCATGTCCGTCAAACTATTTCTCGACTTTTGATCAAACGTAAAATCGCATCGCCCAGCCTGCATTTTTGCGTGCGATCCCTCGTAATTGTTGCCCCAAGTGAATCCTGAAATGAACCCGAACAAATTTCCTCAATACCAACTCTACCAACACACCGGAAACGCCTTCACCTTTGACTACCCCGAAGGCTGGCACGTCGAAGTGGACGACGACAAATTGGGGGTGCTCATTTTCCCAGGTGATGGCACTAATTTGTCGATCCGATTTGAAACCTTTGAGTTTCTGATCGACCTCCAATTGCTCGGCGACAATTCTTTGCAGTTTTTTTCTAAAATCCTTGAGGAAGGTCAGGCGCAAGAAATCACCGAATCGAAGTTGCTGCAATATCCATCGGTATGCGGCCTGACCGGACAGATGAGCAAAAGCTGGGTGACAGGCCACGATGACCTCACAATCGGTATCACCGTGACTTGCGATCCCACAATTGAACATGAATACCAACCTGTCATCGAACGTGTACTGACCTCGTTTCGAATCCATCGCCAAGCCCATGTGGAACATCAGCGTTTGTTGATCCGCATCGTCACCAAATTGCGTGACGCCTGCCCCGACAGTGATTTCAAAGTCAACGGAGACCGAATTGCCAACGATTCAATGGAACTTGGAGTGGACAACCTCATCGCTCAAATCAAACGAAATCCCAGCGATGCCGAACAAGCCATTGATGATTTTGTGGCCTCGGTAGCCGAAGTGTTTCAGACTTCAGAAACCGTAGGCGAAGAACTATGGGATCACGTTCAAGACCGAATCTTTCCGATGATTCGGCCCGATTCGATGATCCAAGCGATGATGAAGCGACTGAACGAGCAAGCTACCGAGATGACCCCCGAAGAACGATCCCAACACATCTTGGTCGCTTCGCCTTGGCTGGCCGATCTGGTTGTTTGTTACGCCATCGACTTGCCTCGTTCTTTTCGCATGATCAACCAATCGGACTTGACGCGGTGGGGTGTCGACGAAGACCGTTTACACGAGCAGGCAACCAAAAACCTCAAGGCAAGTCCCATTCCAGACCTGGCTGCGATTGAAAACGATGAAGGACAAGCAATCTTCGGAGGTTTGGCCGAGGGGGGCCTGTCGGCTAAGTCGAGTTATCTGCTGCACCCCGATTTATTCGTCAGCATTCGCGACAAACTTGGGAACGACGTTTACGCAGCCGTCCCCAATCGTGACTCGTTGATGCTGTTTTCCATGAAATTCATGGATCGCAGCTCGCTCGTTCACGCAGTCAGTCACGACTACCAATCCAGCGATCACCAGATTTCCGACCGAATTTTTCAAATCACCAGAGACGGCGTGGTTCTGGCTTGAAACCCGTTCTGGAGCCGGATTGCGGAGATCTAAGTCACGGTCCAAGTGTCACCGGAAGTGATTAACTTCTGCAGATTTCCAGCGCCCCGCTGTTCACGTGCTTGTTCGACTTGTTGATTGACTTGATAGTCATAAGTGGGGCGTTCGACTCGTCGGAAGACTCCGATGGGTTCCGGAAAGTCCGGATAACGCAGGCGACTTAACATGTAAGCCAGGGCCGGCGAAGACGTTTTTTCATCATGGAACAAAAGGTCATCTTGTGAAATCCGCCCATCCATCTCGACGACTTCCGGCTCGAAGCCGTTTAAGCGAATCCCCTTTTTCCCACCGGCAAACAATAACGGTTTGCCATGCTCAAGTTCAACCGTGTTTTGCTCACGTACCGCTTTGTCTTTGGCGTAGTCCCAAGCACCATCGTTGAACACATTGCAGTTTTGGTAAACCTCGACAAACGAAGTCCCCCGATGCTGCGCAGCGCGAATCAAAATTTCGCCGAGATGCTTGATATTCGTATCGACCGACCGAGCCACAAATGTGGCCTCAGCAGCCAAGGCCATCGAGATCGGATTTAACGGAAAGTCCAATGAGCCCATCGGCGTGCTCTTCGTGACTTTGCCTTGCGGCGAGGTCGGCGAATATTGCCCCTTGGTCAATCCGTAAATACTGTTGTTGAACAAGACGATATTCAAATCCACGTTGCGGCGCATCAGGTGAATAAAATGGTTCCCGCCAATACTGAGCGCATCACCATCGCCCGTGATGACCCAGACGCTTAAGTCGGGACGAGTCATTTTCAGACCCGTGGCAAATGCCGGTGCTCGCCCATGGATACTGTGCAGTCCGTAGGTATTGACGTAGTACGGAAATCGGCTGGAGCAACCAATCCCAGAGATGAACACCGTTTGATCCGGCGGTACGCCCAAGGTCGGCAGAATCTTTTTCATCTGCGCCAGGATCGAGTAATCACCGCAACCGGGGCACCATCGAACGTCTTGGTCAGATGCAAAATCGTTTGCAGTGAGGACAGGCAGGTCCGTGGCCATCTCTGATATATCTCCAAATTAAAAAGTCAATCCAACAGTTTCGCTCAAGTACAAATGGCATTTAAGCCAGACGGACGATCTCTTCCACCAACTCGGTGACTGTAAACGGTTTCCCCTGGACCTTGTTCAATCCCACCGCACCGACTTGATACCGCCCGTTAATCAGTAATCGAAGTTGTCCTGTGTTCAGTTCGGGAATCAAAACGCGATCGTACTGCCGCAAAACGTCACCAAGATTCGCCGGAAATGGGTTCAACCAGCGAAGGTGTGCGTGTCCAACTCGTTTGCCTTGAGCTCGGGCCTGGGCGGTTGCCGTGTAGCAAGCTCCATAGGTCCCGCCCCAACTTAAAACCAGAAGCCCCGAATCGTCACCCACAACTTGAACAGGTTCAATAAATTTGGCGGCATTCTCAACCTTTTGAGCGCGGGTGTTGACCATGTGTTGATGGTTCTGCGGATCGTAACTGATGTTTCCAGTTCCGTCCTCTTTTTCCAAGCCACCGATCCGGTGCATCAAACCCGGTGTTCCCGGTACAGCCCAAGGACGCGAAAGGTTTTCGTTGCGCAAATAGGGTTTAAAAGGCTCAGCACCAGTGCCGGCCTCCGGGTGCCGGATTTCGATTTTTGGCAAGCTGGCGAGGTCTGGGATTCGCCATGGCTCCGCTCCGTTTGCGATATAACCATCAGACAAAACCATGACCGGCGTCATCAATTTCGTGGCGATTCGCCAAGCCTCGATTGCCGTATCAAAACAATCTGCCGGACTACGCGCCGCCAAGATCGGCATCGGGGCTTCGCCGTTTCGCCCAAACATCGCCATGAGTAAATCAGCTTGTTCGGTTTTCGTTGGCAAACCTGTGCTCGGGCCGCCACGCTGGATATTTAAGATCAGCATGGGTAGTTCCAGCATCACCGCCAGCCCCATCCCTTCGGCTTTCAAAGCGATCCCCGGTCCGCTGCTGACCGTCACACCCATACCACCACCAAACGCTGTGCCAATCGCCGAGCAGACCGCCGCGATTTCGTCCTCGGCTTGGAAGGTTCGTACTCCATAATGTTTGTACCTGCTCAACTCGTGCAGAACATCACTGGCGGGAGTGATCGGATAAGCGCCGATAAAAAGTTCCTTACCACTCAACTCCGCCGCCGCCATCAACCCCCAAGCCAGAGCCTGATTCCCCATCACGTTTTTGTAGGTTCCCGGTGGCAAGCGAGCTGGAGCGACTTGGTAAGTTGAAACGAAATCCTCAGTTGTCTCACCGTAATTCCAGCCTGCCGTCAAGGCTCGTCGATTGGCCTCGGCAACTGCGGGGAGGTGTTTGAATTTGCTCTCAATAAATCGCAGGGTCGGCTCATAGTCGCGACCGTACAACCAAAAGACCAACCCCATCGCGAAAAAGTTTTTACACTGATCGGCGTCTTTTACGGATAGCCCCGTCCCTTCAACCGCGCCACGTGTGAGCGTGGTCATGGCGACTTCGATGACGCGATAGTCTTTCAAACGCCCCGTTTGTCGTGGGTCTTGATCGAGCTTGGCCAACTTTAGGTCCTTGGCTTCAAAGCTGTCGCTGTTAAGAATCAACAAACCGGACCGCTTGAGGTCTCCTAAATTCGTAACGAGCGCAGCCGGGTTCATGGCGACAAGCGCATCCAAGCCATCGCCAGGCGTGTAAATTTCCTCTGACGCAAAGTGGACTTGGTAACCGCTCACCCCAGCCCGCGTTCCTCGCGGTGCTCGAATCTCAGCCGGAAAATCCGGAAACGTCGCGACGTCGTTGCCCGAAAGAGCCGAGACGTTAGTCAATTGCGTCCCGAGCAACTGCATCCCATCCCCAGAGTCACCAACCAACCGGACGGTGACTCCATTGACCGACTCTCGCGGTTTTCCTGAACTAATAAAATCGGAACGCTGGGACGATGTCGAAGAAGACGACATGGCAACTCGCTAAGATGTTAAAAGACTTCTGAAACGGGCCATCAAAGAAGTGGCTTCCTGGCTGGCGAAGGCAACAGCAATCGGCGATTCCTTTCCGCTTTCTCTCTGCTGAGCCGCATGTTTAAAAGAAAGATTACGCTTGCAGAATGACCGTAAGCCATATTTTCGCACAACCCTGGCCTTTTCGAAAGGGGGAAAGCCTTGCTAAAATCCGGCGTTTTAAGTCCAGACACAACATATTCAGCAAAGGTCAAATGCCATGGAACGTACCCTCATTCTCCTCAAACCCGATTGCGTGGAACGCCGCCTGATTGGCCGTGTGATTTCTCGATTTGAAGACAAGGCCCTCACGATTGTGGCCATGAAGATGATGCAAGTAACTCCGGAACTCGCGAAGAAACACTATGCCGAACACGTTGAAAAGCCTTTTTATCCGGCCCTCGAATCGTTCATCACGGCGGCGCCAATCGTGGCCATGGTCTTGGAAGGCCTCGACGCCATTCGTGTCGTGCGGGAAATGCTGGGCAAAACCAACGGCCTCCAAGCGGCCCCCGGAACCATTCGTGGAGACTTCAGCAGCAGCCGCCAAATGAATTTGGTCCACGCTTCGGACGGTCCCGAAGCTGCCAGCCGCGAAATCGCGTTGTACTTCCAAGCGAACGAACTGGTCAACCACGCCCCCTGCCTCTCCCCCTGGTTCCGCGCCAGCGACGAGTAGCAAATCACAAGCCCGACGCGGCGGCCAGGAAACTTCCCCAAACCACAAGGCTCTGATCCGGCCAAGTAACCCCCACGGGTTAGGGAGTGAACATTGAGAAGCCGTTTGGTATTGGGGTTTCGTGTCGTAGGCAAACTTAGGAACCATTCGCAAATAAACAACCGTACATGTCATCAGCCGGAGTGCATTAGCACCCGGTTTTCACGGCAGCCGGACGCTTTCGAAACCGTCCGGCCCAATGCATCTCGCTTGCCGAGGTGATATTTCCGTTTTTTTGGACAACCGAAATTCCGCCCCTACCCGTAAAGCCACCGGTTTTACCCGGCGGATGTATCCGTTTCCTGCCCCACTTGTTCGGAAGTAGTCGGAACTAAAAAACCTCACGCCAATCTGAAGCCCCAACGATGGCAATGTTCCCCATTTACTCTCCCTCGGTACCCGACGTCTTCAATTTCTCACGGTACTTTTCACGCAACAACTCGAAAACCCGTTCCCGATGTTGCTGGTAATGTTCGGGAACCAAACTCGGGTCATCCGGATCGACAATTCGCAACTGGAGTCCTTTGGAAATAAGCTCTTTAAGCTTGGCTGTTTGAAGCCTTTTGTCACGTTCATCGACAAAGACATCTTGCTCGTCAACCAAAACCAACTCCTCAATGTTTGTATTTGCGAGCAACGCGTTCAAGTCGAGTTTCGTTGGGTCGCCATACAAAAATAGTGTCCTCAAATTTTGGAGAACAGACAGCCTACCTGCCAATCCTTTGGTATCAAATCCAGCGTTTGGAATTCTCAACGACAACACCTCCAAATTTGGACAAAGAGCCAAAATTCCGAATTGTCCCCCGATGTCCTCACTGATCGAATTTTGTGCCTTGATTCGCGCAACTTGCTCCGCACTGATTGACCCCAAAAGGTCGGGCAAATAGAGCTCTTTTAATTTTGGAAATTTAACAAAGGGCATAAAATGTGTGTTGACGAAGAATGGGACATTCACATAAGGCGAAACCGGCGAACCGCGTTCGGGAAATTGCCATTCTCCATTCAGGCATAACACTTCCAACTCTCCTGCCAGTTCTTCTGAAATTTGAGAGAACCACTCTCGCCAATCGAGGGCCAAAACTGAAGAGTCTTCGTCTTGGTAATACATCAAATGATGTTTAATGGCATATTCTCGATCGATCGTTACCTTAAAGTCGACGGGAAGATATTGGCGGGGAAACTCAACACCTCTCCGCATGGAAAAAAACAGATCCCAAAACAACTCGGGATTTTCTTTCAGGAAATTCAGGGCCGTTGGCTGATTGTCAGCGTTGGCGTCGGGTTCTTCGTAAAAATGAACCTTTAAATGGCTCCCCGCCAGTTCCGCAATGATCGGTCCAGAAACAGCGGAGTACTCGGTATTTTCAAACAACAAGTTCAAGAAATTCGCCGGCGAAAGCCCTTGAAACCCGGCCACAACTTCCGGGTCTTTTAATGCTTCACCAAAATCATTTGGCCAGACAACAACGGAAGCCGTCTCTGCTAATGCACATAGTCGCCGCCAATCATCAGCGTCAAGCCGGCAATTCTCTAGATAAATTTCGATAATGCTCGTTGGATCGACGTGCGTCAAAACTTCGGACGCAGATCCTGTTGGCATATTGCTCAACGAAATTCTTGAAACTGATATGGGGGAGTTCAATGAAGCTGTTGGACGCATTGTCACATTTGTCAAATGAAGACGATCAACGGCCAGACCAGATAGCTGTTCCCCCACTAACACTGAATCCGAAATTGCGAGCGACCTCAGCGATTTTAATGGCTCTGTAAATGAAATTAAATCAAATTCTGAATCTAGACCGTGAAGATTGACGTTCTGGACATTTAGATCCGTAGATAGGACGCACTGTTTTTGTGGAACACCCTCGCGCATGAATAAGGTAATAAACCTTGACGGCAAGTAATCTCCATTCGCGCAGCGACTCAATTTTTGAATTTCACGAGATAGATTCCATTGCCATGAAAGTTTGTAATCTACAAGGTAACGAACACTGAAAAAATGATTCACGATCAGTAGTCCGACCAACCCGAACCAAAATGGCGTTAGCCAAACCGCTCCTTTCAGTGTCGAAAAACAGGTTTCGACCGACTCGCTTTGACCTTTTCTAAAACACCCCATTCCTGCGATACTCAACCCCAACCAAAAACCACAGGTTCCGAGAACGAAAAACTGAACTCCGTGGAAAGAACTTCCGTACAGGCAAAGAGCAGCGACCAGAAGCGCCCATCCAGCAGCGGAACAGGTGGCGAGAATTGCTCTCACCGGAGTCCGTTGTGCCACCACAAGACAAGCCAAGGGAACAATCCCCACCAACGCCGCGAAAATTGAAAGTTTTGACTGAGGCCATGACCTGAACCAACTGGCGAATGAAAAATAATGGTTGTCAAAGGGATAGATAATGACCAGTGTCCCAATTCCAATTCCTAAAAAACTTACAACCAGCCAAACTTTTTCCGAAAAAGCCCACCCAGCCCATTCAAATTTTCTACGGCAAAACCGCAGAAATAGGTAGACCCCGAAACACCCCACAAGCGTCGTACCACTCATTGTGGCGATGACCCACCACTTTTTCCAAAAGTCATCAGGAGGCTCGTACCCAATTGCAGCGGACGTTTGGTACACCAAAGGAAGCAACAAAGAGATAGCAACAGCAATTGCCAGTATCAAACGCTCTCGCCCGCCGATACGCCCCAATACAATACCGCCACAAGTGTACGTCAGTAGTCCTAACCAAAACGTCCAAAGCACCAAGTCCCTCGTTGGAATTCGATACCTGTGACTGCTCATCGCGAAAAACTGCTGCGACACATCGATCACTACAGGTGCGAGAAACAAAGCCCCCAGCAGCATCCACCAACGTGCCCAACCGGGCGGAGCAAAAAAGGCCAGGAAACCCTCAATTAATTTTCCGAACCATCCGGCCAGACCGCGAAACTCACGCCAACTTTCCTTAGGCAGTTGCCCCGCCGTATCTTCAACCCGGTCATCTGCAAACCAATCGTCGTTGATTTCCATTCGAGGTTTTAGCTGCTCGTTCATGCCAAAATTCTCCCCTTTTGGTTCCCAACAATTACTAGCGATTGGCTCTCGAGTTGGCTGATCGCTTGGTAATAGCCCTTGCCTATCTTCACCACGTCAGCAACCCGCCAGACGATACATTCGAATGGAAACGCTACTCATCACTCATCCCCAACTTCTTCCGGTACTTTTCTCGCAACGACTCAAAAACCCGCTCGCGATGTTTATCCAGGTCTGCTGGAATGACGCTCGGATCATTAGGTAAAACCCAAGTCAAGTTGACATTTTGAGGCAACAACGCACGAGACCTCTGAAATCGCGACTCAAACAGCGCCTTATTCCAAGTGCCGAAATCCCAATTTGCATACACGACTTCCTCAAGAGAAACACAATCACCTAATGCCTCAACACTGAGTCTTGTGGGATCGCCGTGGATGATCAATTTCTTCAACTTTTTCAAGCCCAAAATCCGCCTTGACAATTCGTTTGAATCAAACGGCATGTCTTTAAGGTCTAATGACAAGACTTCCAAGTTGGGGCAAAACGCCAAAAACCCAAACGTCCCCTGCAAGTCCTCCGAAATGCCAAAGGCGTCTTGAATCAACGATGCATCTGCCGAACCCAGAACGCCGTAGATTTTTGGCACGTGAAGTTCTTTGAGCCGCGGAAACGGCAAATACGGCAAACGTTTGACGAACACCATTGGTGTAGGATTTGAGCCAGGAGCCCGGTTTAATTCACTCGTTGCGGCCCAGTTTGTTTTCACCGGTATAGGCGAAACGTCAATCCCAAGCCAAAGGAACTCAATTTCCTCGGCAAGCTCAAGGTCGATTTTACGATACAGGTCATCGTCCGGCAGGTACATCGCAATCGTTCCATCATCTCTCAAATCGAGAAAATGACAAGTTTCGGCAAGCTCTCGGTCAAGGCGATCAATGATATGATTTGACGTTCCAGATTCGAAAACGATCTTCTTGCGCATCGAAGAAAAGGCGTCCCAAAATCTCTCTGCATCGACTTTAGATTCACTCAAACTCGAATTTTCGGACGGAAGATGGACAAAGATATCGAGATCGCTCCCAACAAATGCGGCAATCAAACGATCTGATATGGCCCAAAATGAATCACTCTCAAAATAGAACTTAATTCGATTGTCTGCCGACAGGTCATTGAGCATTAAGCGAACTTCATTATCAAGCAGAGCGAAATCCAAGTTGACTTGCCTCGCAGACACACTTGCTACGGCAGAAATCGCACATAAATCCTTCCAATCAAAGGAATTCAGCGCACATTCGTCAACAAGCAATCGCTCAATCAACCGCTTGTTTGAGTAAGCGTCCAGAATTTCCCTCAAGGTCCCAGCCGGAAGCCGCCTAACGTGCAAATACGGGTTCACTAGATTTTGCGAATTTGAATTGATTGGACGGACGTTCACATTATCCAAAATCAGCCGATGCTTACCTGTATCCGCCAGTTGATCAACCGTCACCGTCGAGTCGGAAATTCGAATCGTTAGTTCCTGGTGTTGAACCACCAAAATCGTCTTCAAATCAAAATTCTCGTCCAGTCCTTTTAAGTGCACGGAACGAAAGGATAAGTTGTAAATATCCGGAAATTGATCCTGGGACTTGGTCCCTCGAAATTCGATACCGAGGTGCTCGCCATGAATGTACCTCAAGTCGGCAAAGCTTTCGATTTGTCGAATCTCGCGGGCTTGTGCAAAATTCCAATTGAAGTTTCGACTAACCAGACTCCGAATGCTAAAAAAATGATTGAACGTCAGCAGGGCTATCAAGCCAAATGAAATCGCAAGCGACCATGAAACTTTTTTGGGCAGAATTACACGAGCCTTCTTCGTCGCAAGTTCAGGGCTTCGAAAGCAACCAACGGTAGCGACACACAAGCCCAGCCAATAGCCACCAGCTCCCGCCAAAAAATGCCCGATTCCAAACCGTGAAAACCCCAACAAATGAAACGCGACCACAAGTCCCCATCCAGTAGCAGGAACCGTCAAAATGGCCGCGCGCAAGGCGTTCCTCGATTGAAAAACTGCCAATGTCCAGGGTATGACACCGACCACTGCTGCCATCAAACCGATAGCCCAATACGGCCATTTGGCAAACGGGCTCCCGTTCGCCAAATACTGAGTATTCAAAAAATAGAAAAACCAAAGGTAGCCAATGGCCACGGCGGCAACAGTTCCCATTAACCGAAATTCAGGACTGGGTTTCCAAGCGGAACAAGCTCGCCAAAGCCAAAAGAATGGGCCGAACTTCTGTAGGAAAAATGATGTGATCGTCGTCGCGATACACATAAATATGAGAACGCTCCACCTTGGCAAATAGGGGAGATACGATGTAAACCAAAACGGAAGATAGGACTTGTAAAGCAATGGAAAACTCAACGATAGAATGATTGCAAGGACCAGTTCTTTACGCTGTTTTCGAGACAATCGGCCCCATACGAGACCGCCACTTGAAAAAACCAAAAGGCCAAACCACAGGCCCCAAAAAAAGAAATCGATCAAAGCCTTGGAGTATGAGAGCCTGGACTCCAAAAAAGCCTTTGTGAAGATGTCTAGAAATGTTGGCCATAAAACCAGTGATCCCAACAGCAACAACCAACGGATTTCAACAGGCAGTGCAACAATATTCAAAATACGTTCACCAATACGGCGGCACCCACCCAAAAAACGCCGAAACTCACGCCAATTTTCCGGGCGAGTTGGCACCGCTCCTTTCTCATCCGGCTCACTTCCAAACCATTCGTCGGAGATTTCAATTCGAGCCTTCTTTTCATTACTCATCTCTATTACCCCTGGATTTCGCCTCTAATAATTCCAACGGATCGGGGTATTTTTCTATCAGGCGGTTGATCGTCTGTTCGCGATGGCGACGGAAATGAT
Source organism: Pirellulaceae bacterium (assembly GCA_019636375.1). GTDB lineage: Bacteria > Planctomycetota > Planctomycetia > Pirellulales > Pirellulaceae > BJ22. The sequence goes on from JAHBXS010000004.1 coordinate 52,905, forward strand.
CGGGAATCAGTTCCGGTGAGTCGGGGGGCAAGACTCGAACGTTCGCTTTCGGCAAAAGTTCTTGGATTTCACCAAGTGAAATCTTGGTTTTGGCGTCCGCAACAATCCACAAGTCGGTAAACGCAGGGAGTTCGGCAAGTGTATCAAGGAGCCCTTTCGAGACTCCGCCATACACGATCAGCGTTTTTAGCTGCCGTTGTTTCGACAATTCTTCTCTAAAAGACTTTTGCAACGCTGGAGACTGCACTAACGCGCCAAACCCGATTTCTAGAATCTCTAAATTCGGAAACATTGTTAAAAATTCGAATCCAGGTATCTGCCCATCTGTTTTCTTGCGCAAAAAAATGACCGCTGGCAAATGTAGCCTTTGCAAATTTGGGAATGCCAATTGTTCATGGATTTTGAGCAAATGCAAAGGATCGACCGGATGTTTCGTTCCCCGTCCGACTTCGTTGCTAATCCAGGACTCATCAATCGCCAATGTTTGAATCCCGTCAGCCACGTCTTGCGGGATCAACCCGAGCAACTCCCCTCTCGTCAAATACAGGCAATCTAAAGGCCCGCCATCAGTTTCCGCATACTGCCAATGCGCATCTTGAATATTGCCACTAGGCTTTAAAAACCTCCAGAGATTCTCCGGGAGCCAAACTTCTGCTCGCTGCAAAGTCGCAAATCGAAAATCCCAATACATTTGTATGTCTTCAGCCTCTAGGGCGTCTGATTCTTCATTAAGCGACGAAATACTGAGCGTCTGAATTCCGACCCGATATCGCAAAACCAGCCCGATCCAGTCTTTTTGACGTCCGCCAAAAGGAAACTCAGCCTGTCGCATAAAGAAAAGCAATGAATTGTCGCCTGCTCGATCTTTCATCGCCCCGAGCCAAGTCGCCCTTTCAAACAGAGCTTCAAAATCCGCTTCAGAGCCGAACATACCCATTCTTACCCGAGGCAATCGACAAAGGTGTACCCAATCAGCTTCATTCAATTGAGAAAAATTGACAGAAACCTTATCAACTACCGAAATATCCTTGTGACACGCAATCAACTTCGCAATCGTGCCGGGCGGCGTATCAAAAGCGGTGAGTTCTCGAAAGTAGAGTTGATTGTCAGCACTCGTCACACCAGCCTCAATCAGTTCTGTATCGCTAAGAATTAACTGGTCGCAAGGTGCCTTGGCTAATTGGGCGAGAGTGATCGTCGAGGCAGTAATTCGTAGTTCGGATGCCTCAGATAAAGGCAGTGAATCGAAATTCAATTGCGGCTTTACTCTCATTAGGCTGACCTTCTGCGCATCCAGTCTTGAACCCTCTGCAAAACCAATTTGGTCCTGTGAGTCAGCGCCACTGAATACGAAACTGACGGCGAGCTTTCCACCGCCAACTGGTTGATACGCGACGCGGGCCCATCTTTCCCACTGCTTGAGTTCACGGGCCGTCTCCCAATCGATATTCCTCATCATGTATCCCATGCATAGCGTGGGAACGTGATAACGGTAAGTGATTCCGGTCAAGCCGACCAGGCCGATCAATAGAGGCGATGTCCAACCGAACGCCCAAATCCAGCCCCAGTCCTTCCCCAACTCCTTTTTATCAATCCTGTTGCCACAAAAAACCAAATTCGTCGCCAAAAACCAACTGACACCAAATACGGCAGGCACAATAAATAAATGCGAAACAGTTCTCGAATAGCCGACGTAACAAATCGCAAAGATCGCCACCCAACAGACTGTCAAACTAAATACCCAACACATCCGGATCAGCCATGACCGGATCATGCGCATTAAAACGATCCCCGGAACAATGCATAGTCCCAGCAACGGCCACACCAAACCGGGCCAGTCAAAAAACGGCAACCTACTATTTGCAATGCCGTCGGAGGAATTAAACATCAGGTTCGCCGAGTACGCAACCAACATCATTACCGCCGCCCCCAGCCATTGCTGGTAAGGTTTCACTCGTCCCGACTGAATGGCATCGCTAAACCGAGCCACCCATCCCCGCAGTAACCAAACGACAATCGCTGTTGCCGAAACCCCCATGACCAAAACATGAATCACAATGGAATTTGTGGATTCAGCCGTGGTGGGCCAGAGTTTTGGTTTCATGAAAACTCCCCACAACATCAGGCTCCCTGCCAACGCGACGGCGAGGGCAATTCGTTCACTTTTCTGCATTTGATTAAGGATCAAAGCCCCAACCGCAAGGCAACAGATCGGCAACGAAAAGGAAAGCACAATCGATAGCCAGACATCGTCGTTAAACAAGTGCAGCATCGACACAAGGACATGTTCAAGAATCTCTACGATGGCCGGTGATGCCAACAACACCACCATTAACAGAACAAGTCGAATCCGCTCGGCGGGGACCAACAGCCCCAAACTCCAGCGTACAAACCGCCCGAACAAACCCCGTTTTCTCTCTGCTTTCAGCCCCTGTGTTTCCACCGTTGGCGCCGGCGCATCAGAGGGTTCGATCTCACTTGGAGAAGTTTCCCCAAACCAATCGTCTGGCACTGCGGTTCGTCTGGGGCGCTGTGCCATAGAATCATTTCGCATTGGTATTGGCCTCCGATTCTTGAGAACTCTCGCTCCCCGCCGTCCCCAGCATTCGAAACTTTTCGATCAACTTTTCGCGCACGCGCTGGTGATGTTCTTTGAAATGCTCTGGAATCGGAATGTCGGCCTCAGAACGGTAATATGTCAACTTCACATTATTCCGGATTTCGTTAAAAACATCTTCTCCCTCAGGAATCGAATCCGTGCCATAAATGACGACCTCTTCGATAGCAGGCATGCTGACGATAACTTCCATCAAATTGTCCGGCACTGACCCAATAACAACCATTCGTTTTAGCTTTTTCAATTGCGGAAGTTCCCCACAGAGTTCCTGGACTTCTGTTTTCGAGTTGCTGCCCTGCAAATCGATCTGCAAGAATTCCAAATTTGGAAACATTTGGAGAAACGTGCAAGTGAAAACTCCAATCGTGTCAGATAACGACGGCAAATAGAGTTCCTTAAGATTGGGAAAATTCGCCTCTGAATTGAACCACGCATTGAGAAGTCTCCTGCGGGGCACCCAAAAATCGGCACCAGACCACCCTGGATCAAGGCTGAGCACCTCTAACTGCTGGGCAATTTTCGCATCGATTTTCCAATTTTGTTGGGTAAACGGAAGCCACAACACCTCGCGATTTTGGGGATCCGTGTAAAGGAGATTCAGATCTCGCAAGTCTTGCGATTCATAATCAACCTCTTCTGGCCATTCGATCGTCCAAGACCTGACAGTAAAGCCAAACAGCAAATAAAAATCAACGCAAAACTCCAACTCCTTTTGCTTGTTTTCATATCTTGGCTGAGCGTATGTGCTCATATCAATCGCAATTCCGCTTCGAGCGATTTCATGTAGGAAATCAAAGAGAACCTCCCGCTTTGGAAATGGCTGCCCCATTTGAATCCGTAGCCCTTCATGAGTTGTGAGTCTTTTTCGAATCTCACTTGCCTCATCTGACATGAACCAAAAGCCCTTTTCCGTATCGGCCACATGTACTTGGATCCTCAGGTCCGGATTGTCAAGGATCGCCTCCCAATCTTCCTTTCCCAAGTCTTCAATATGAACAAGAAGCCAAGTAATCGTCGTAAGGTCTTCATGGTTTCGAAGTATTTTAGCAAGAGTGTTTTCAGAAATCCGTTTAAGCGTAAATTGTCTAGTTCCGATTTTGCCTACTGTTTGACCGTCATCAACCAGATCGACATTATTCAAAAACAAAATGGTTGCAGAGAGTTCTGCTAGTTGTTTTACCGAAACTTTCGATTGATCAATATGGACTCCATAAGTTCCACTCTTCGGGAGTCGACTTATCTCAAGGTCAGGCGTAACGCCGGCTAGCCTCAACCCATTTAGCATCAGTACCTCGTCGCTAATTTGAGGGACTTTCCTCAAATCCGCACGATCTGCAAATTTAACCTCTAAATGCGAGATTGGTTTACTAGGTGTTCCAAATTCCCGAAACTCAAGAGTTCCATAACTCTCAAGTTTCTTAAGTTCCGCTGCTACCATCCAGCGAAATCCCAATTCCGAATTGTAGACCCGAGGAATGTAAAAATAGTGGTTGATCACAATCGCAGCGAGCATGATTGCCCACAAGGGCACTAAGTAAACAACAAATCCACTCCAGACGATTCCCTTGGTTGAGGTCCTGCTCTCCGGTTCTCCGCTTTTCGCAATTCCAAACTGCGAGATAGCGATGCCCAATGCGTAAGGACCTCCCCACGTTAAATACTGAACCACCTCTCTATAGATCGATGAGAACAAAAACGCCCCAAACACAAGTCCCCATCCAGTTAACGCGACACTCCAACCAAGTTTTCCGAAAAACCCCCGCACATGGCTCAAAATAAAAATAGTTGGGAACATGACGACCAGGGCAAACAAGGGGCCGACTGCTCGCCAACCGAGATCAAAAAAATCGACCTCTGGCACTCGCTGGTCCGCAAGTAAGTACCTAACTGCATACTGCGACAAGTACATGAGCATGACGGCGATGCCAAAATTGGGCATCAATTTCGAACCCCAATTCGTAAGAGTTTGCCGCTGACGCTTTAGCATCGTTGCCGCGACCACACAAGCCACTAATGTGACGACACAGTACAAGCCGAACCCAACCCATTCGTCAGTTCTATCTCCAGTGATCGAGTAAAAATCAAATCGAGATGGAGTCTTGTAGAATTGACTCAACGCCCCCGCCCCGACAACGGCCAAAATCACCAACACCCGTTCAATTACACTCAATCGGTTGAAAAAGATACCACCAAAAGCGAACCCGATTAACCCCACGGCAAAACCAAATTGGGCGAGCAATCCATCTTCTACCCAACGTTCAAGTCCCTTTATCAAGAAAATCTGATTGGCAATTTCCGATGCAATAGGCAAAAACAAAATCACCGACAACAGAATGAGCAGCCGAATCGGCGGGGCCGGAATAAAGAGCCCAATGAATCGAGCCAACCTCGAAACCGATTTCCTGGGCGGATCATTTTTGACATGAACGGGTTTTCTTTCTTGAGAGCCGGTACCGCTGGAATCCCCTTCGGGCTCTCCCCCAAACCAATCGTCGGGGACCTCTTTGCGAGCGGAACCAAAACTGGGTATCTTCGTGTTCATCACTCCCGCTCCTTTTCACGATCGTTTTAAATAGGCCCAGACTCGCCTTCAGAATCTCCCAGCGTCTCCGCTTGGTTCTCTCGCCGAGGATTCTCCAAATACACTAAAACCAGCGCGATGTCCGCCGGGGTAATGCCGCTAATCCGTTGGGCTTGATCAATCGTGACCGGGCGGACACGATTGAGTTTTTCTTTGGCCTCGCGGCGCAAATGCTGAATCGATTCATAGTCGAACCAAGCTGGAATTTTCTTCCCAGCCAATCGACGTTGCCGCTCGATTGTGTTTTGCTGCCGCTCGACGTAGCCCGAATATTTTACATCGAAAGTGACTTGCTCGATAACATCCGACGGAATCGCAGCCAATTCGGGAGCACTTTTGCAGAGGTCGGCCCATTCCACCTCCGGCCGCCGCAACCTCTTCTCCAGCGAAACGGAATCAACCCAAGTCTCTCGGAGAATTTGCAGAGACCGCTCGATTAACCGCTCCTTCGTGTCCAGACGTTCCATCCGCTTGGCATCGACCAACCCCAACTCATGCCCCAGCCGCGTCAAACGGCGGTCCGCATTGTCTTGCCGTAAGAGCAAACGATATTCGGCTCGACTGGTGAACATCCGATACGGTTCGTCGACGCTGCGGGTCACAAGATCATCAATCAACACACCGATGTACCCTGCGTCCCGCTCGATGAACAATTCGCGATCTCCGTTTAATTTAAGAGCCGCGTTTGCTCCGGCGATCAGCCCCTGAGCCCCTGCTTCTTCATAACCGGTGGTTCCATTGATTTGCCCAGCAAAATAGAGCCCGGCGACTCGTTTGGTTTCCAAAGTCCGTTGCAATTGATCCGGCGGGCAAAAATCGTACTCCACGGCGTATCCATACCGCATGATTTGTGCCCGTTCCAAACCGGGAATCAAGCGAAACATCTCGTCCTGGACATCGCGAGGCAGACTCGTGGAGATTCCATTGACATAAACCTCATGGGTCGCCCGCCCTTCAGGCTCAAGGAACAATTGGTGCCGATCCTTGTCGGCGAACCTAACGACTTTATCTTCAATCGATGGGCAATAGCGTGGACCACGCGTTTGAATTTGACCGCTGTACATCGGTGCCCGATGCAAATTCTGTTGGATCAACGCATGAACGGCTTCGTTCGTGTAAGTGATCCAACAAGGGACTTGCTCGACCCTAAAATCATCTTGCATGAATGAGAAGGGCTGGGGGCTTTCGTCTCCAGGTTGAATTTCCGTTCGAGAAAAATCAATCGTCCGCGCGTTTAGACGTGGCGGGGTACCGGTTTTGAAGCGATCGATTTCGAAGCCCAAACGCTGGAGCGCGCCACTGATTCCAGCCGTCGTCCCTTCACCCGCTCTCCCCCCAGCGACCTTGGCCTCCCCCGTATGCATGATCGCTTGCAAAAAAGTCCCCGTCGTCAGAATCACCGCTCGCGCTCGATACGTCGCGTCCCCTTTGACTCGCACGCCCAAGATTCGGGTTTGGCCGTTAACGGTTTCGGTCAACAAGTCTTCGACAATTTCTTGGCGGACGGCCAAGTTCGATTGAGACTCAACGGCGAATTTGATCCAATTCTGGTACCCCTTTTTGTCGGCTTGAGCTCGGGGGCTGTGCATGGCGGGACCTTTTTTCAGATTCAGCATGCGAAACTGAATTCCGGTGGCGTCGATGGCTCGTCCCATCAAGCCTCCCAGGGCGTCGATCTCACGCACCAAATGCCCCTTGGCGACACCCCCAATCGCCGGGTTGCAACTCATCTGCCCAATCGTATCGAGGTTCGTGGTCAGGAGTACCGTGCTCGCTCCGATCCGTGCAGCCGCCACCGCCGATTCTGTTCCCGCGTGCCCAGCTCCAACTACAATCACATCAAAATCGTAAATCAAATCTCCTCCCCAAGGGTGAAAGGGGGCCGTACTGCCCACCGCGCAAGACAGGTCTCTACAATGCCAGCAAAAAAATAGTAGAACAATTGTCCTCAATTGTTCATAACCTTACGGCTTCGGCAAGCCTAGAAGGAAACAAATTCACCCCCCTATGCCGCACCCTCATTGGCTTGTCCAAAGGGGGCGAAAGCTTTGGGTAGTCGTTCACGGCCTGGGTGGCCAAGTGGCTCGTCATGTAGAGGTTGTGAATTTATTCGCCGCTCGTTCACGGAGTGAACGGCCACGTAGCCGTTCACTTCGTGAACGGTCACAAATCAACAAGGCCCAAACGGTTACCGGCCTTTACAGCGGCAGCGGGCTGGTACTGTCGCTAAATTTTGTTTCAGCGACACCGACCTTGTTAAGCATCGTCAAATACAGATTGGTCAGCGGCGTATTCCGCGCAAACCGCAAGTGTCGCCCCGCCTCGATGGAACCGCCACCCCGTCCGGCTAACAAGATCGGCAAGTCATCGTGGTTGTGCCGATTCCCGTCGCCAATACCGCTCCCATAAACAATCATTGAATTGTCGAGTAGCGAACCTGTGGGCTCTTGGATCGAATTCAGCCGCTCCAGGAAGTAGGCAAACAACTGCGAATGGTATTGGTTGATCAAGGATATCTTGGCTTGCTTCTCGGCACTGTTTCCGTGATGCGAAACGTCGTGATGTCCGTCGGCAACGCCAATTTGTTTGTAGCTGCGGTTGCTGCCTGCATTGCCAAACATAAGTGTCACCACTCGTGTCGAATCCGTTTGGAATGCGAGCACCACCATGTCCATCAACAGCTTCAGATGCTCGCCGTAATCTCGGGGCACACCCTCTGGTCGGTACAGATCGGGCAGTTCGGCATCTTCGTGCCGTAGTTTTTCAGACTTGGCCAACCGCTGCTCAATTTCGCGAATCCCGTGCAGATACTCGTCAAGTTTCCTTTTGTCGTTGGCCCCGAGTGCTTGGTGCAAACTCTTGGCGTCTTCAGCTACAAAATCTAAAACACTTTTACGGCGTCGATCCCTTCGCTCCCGCTCTTCCGGCGTCAGAGCCATTTCCGAGCCCTTGAACAGCCGATCAAACACGAACGCCGGATCAATCTCTTTGGCAACAGGACTTGTCTCCGTCCGCCAAGACATGTTCGACGTGTACGCACAGCTATAGCCCGAATCGCAACGGCCCGCCGGAGCACTCGCCTCGGTCCCCAACTCTAGCGAAGGGAGTCGCGTTAAATGGCCAATGCGACTGGCGGCCAACTGGTCGATGCTGACCCCATTAAAAATATCCGACCCGTCGGTTTTTCGCGGATGGGCTCCGGTCAAAAACGCGGCCACCGCCCGTGCATGATCCCCAGGCCCATCACCATGAGCGCGAGCTCCATCGAGAGCCAATCCAGAGAGGACATTCATTTGCCCCTTGAATTTTTCTAAATTCTTCAAAATCGGCGGCAATTCGAAATCACTCCCCACGGCTTCCGGCGTCCAGTCCGGCATGTGTTGACCGTTCGGCAAGTACACAAACATCATCCGCACAGGATTCGCCTGAGCTGGAGTCGCCAGCGACGGGAGTCCAAACGCGAACCGATTGGGAGACATCGCTTCGAGAACCGGCAAAGCGACCGCTGCCCCAATTCCTCGCAACACTGTTCGACGCGAAATTGCTCGATGACTCATTCCGACACCTCCGTTTTTAATTGCCGTTGGCGAAAGGGTTTACTCTCCACGATCCCCAAAATCAACTCGGAAAATCGATAATCGTTTTCCCGTAACCGTACCAAAATCTCGTTCACGGCACACTGGTCTTCATATTGTAATCCGCGACCGAGGGCATAAATCATCATTTTTTCCGTTAAACAACGGGCAAATTGAGTCTTTTTCCGTTCGAGTAGTAGCATTCGCAACTCGACGGCCCCTCGAAAAACCTCACCACTTGGCAATTGCCCTTCCGGGTTGACGTCTCCCCACTCGTCTGCGGTCCGCCATTTTCCGACCGCATCAAAATTTTCCAAAGCGAATCCAAGCTGGTCCATCACTTCGTGGCACGACGCACAATTTGGATCGCTTCGATGTTGTTCCATCTGCTCGCGCAAGTTGCCAGTCAACTCCTGATCCTCAAGTGGCACCACGTCGGGCAACGCCGGGGGAGGGACATCGCCGAGCAGGTTTTCCATGATCCATTTGCCCCGTTTCACGGGACTCGTTCGCGTCGGGTTGCTGGTCGCCGATAGGACACTCCCCTGTGTCAACAAACCTCCACGATTTGTCCCCTTCAAATCGACGCGCACAAACGTCTCGTCGTCTTTTGTCGCCGCCTTAATTCCATAATGATTCGCAAGACGGCGGTTCACATAGGTGAACTCTCCGTCCAGCAACTCCAATACACTTCCATCCCGTTTGATGACCTCGGCAACGAACATGAGAGTCTCCCGACGCATGTCAGTGAACAATTCTTGCTCGGCCCCAGGAAACCGGTCGAGGTCAGGTGTGAAATCACTCAAAGCGCGGAGCTGCAACCACTGCTCCGCAAAGTTTTCGGCAAGCCGTTCGGCTCGCGGGTCACGCAACAAGCGTTTGGTTTGCTCCCGCAACGCCTCGTCGGCTTGCAAGTCCTGTTCGTAGGCGATTTTCAATAGTTCTTCATCCGGAGCCGAAACCCATATCAGATACGCGAGATTTGTGGCCAATTCGTATGAATTCAACTTGCGAGGTGAACCATCGGCAGTGGGCGGACGCTCGACCCTGAACAAGAATTTTGGCGAGACCAACATCGCTTGCAAACTGTACTGCATCCCCTTTTCAAACGACTCGCCGTCACGTCGAGTCGCGGCGTAAATTTGGTAAAGTCGCTCGACTTCTTCATCACCAGCTGGTCGTCGAAACAAACGGCTTGCCCAAACGGAAAGTAGTTTTCTTGCAGTCGCCTCCTCCTCACTTTTTTTCGCCGGGCGTACGAAGAAAAACCGCTCATGCAGTTTCGAGTTTTTCGCTGCCGATTGCTGCCGTATCAAGCTGACCGATTCCACAATTAAATTGCGGTCGCGCCGACTGGGGTCTGGATGGTTGGGTTCGTAGAAGTCATTGTCGAAGATGATCTTCAGCGACGACTTGCCCTTGGGGAATCGCCTCGCGACTTCGACCTTTTCTGGCAGATCGTCTTTCTCCAAGCGATACTGTCCGACCTTCCTGCGATTTTGATAGACCGACATTTTGACCGGTTCATTTCCCGCCTGTTGGCCACGACCCACGATTCGAATCGTGAGTTCCTCAGACTCAGGCAAATTGATATCGATCGTCGCTGAGCCATTTGAATAGAAGGCGAGGTTTCCCGAATCAGTGTTAACCCCACCCTCCGTCGTCCAACGATTGACGGGCAAAGGCTCGTCTTCGGGAATACCGTCTTCGGGTGCTTGGATGATTTGGCGGCTGATCTCTTCGGCAGCGTCGAGATATTTTTCCATGAGCATCGGTGGCAGGCTTAACACATCCCCGATATTGTCAAAACCGTACCCGACATCGTCGCCAGGGAAATTTGCCGATGGCGCGTAGTCGTAGCCCAGCAAGTCAAAAATCGTGTTGCGATACTCGACTCGATTCAGTCGGCGGATCGTCACACTACCCGCATGAGAAACGGTCGCACATTCGATGGCGTGCAGCATTTGATCGACGGCTTGGGCAAGAAAATCTCGATCTTCGTCTTCGAGGACTTCAACGTCGGCGGGGGGCATCGAGCCGTTCATGACTCGCCGCATCACTTGTTTCCAAACCTCGGGAGTGCCTCGCACACTCTCGACCGTTCGAAAATGAATCAAGTCCAAACCCGCCGCTGGTTCCACATGCCCGTGGCACGAATAACAACTGTCTTCTAAAATCTCTTTGACGCGAGAGTCAAACGGGGTCCCCTTTGGCAGGGCATCTTGGCACCGACCCGCAGGTAAAAACGCGAAACTTAGGATCAATAGCGCCACGACATTAGCAGGCAAGCTTCGTAGGAATTGAAATTTCTGGAATTTCATCCCGGCTTGGTTGACTTGCGTCGGATGTCTCGAATTTCGATAATTCATCTCGAATCAATTTCCTCGCTTAAGCGTTTGGTCTTGATCTCGCCCCAACGTCGCTTTGTCGCTCAGGGGATTTCGCTGCCCGAGTGTTGGCAACGGCTTACGATTTCTCCGTGACTTTCTATATGATACCCATTCGCTGATAAGCAATGCAACACAAATCGGCTGTTTTCGCACAAAGTTACGAGTTTCGAATTTCAAAATGTACGAGCCAAACGGATATTCCCACCCAAATTTCTTAGAACCTTTAGAGCGCCAGGGATTCGTTGTATTGCGGCAGGCCATTGGCGAAGCGCAGGTCAGCGAGCTTCTGAAGTTTTGTTCGGCACGGTTCGATTCGGAATCGCAGACCGCTGTGGCACATAGCCGAACTGGCCACGTCGTGGCGGCCCGGAACGTTCTCGATGTCCTACCAGAACTGAATGATGTTTGGCGGCACGGTCACATCGCAGACTTTTTGCGAAGAGTCTTGGGCGCGGAGTCGGGGCTCGTTCGCGTGTTGTACTTTGACAAGCCTCCGGAAAGAAGTTGGGGTTTGCCGTGGCACAAAGACCAAGCGATTGCCGTTCGCGATAACTCCCCACCAAGTCAGTATTTTTCTCGGCCCACGCTCAAGGCCGGAGTTCCGCACGTTATCGCTCCAGATGAACTATTGCGAAAGATGCTGACCCTGCGAATTCACCTGGATGAAGTTACCGACGAAAACGGACCACTGCGCGTCGTCCCAGAGTCTCACCTTTCGAGTCAGTCGGAAGGGATAGGGCTTGGCTGTCACGAAACGATACTCGCCCAACCGGGCGACGTACTGGCGATGCGTCCGCTCGTCACCCACTCCAGCGGAGCGTCGCAACCCGGCACAACGCGCCACCGCCGGATTGTGCATCTTGAGTTCGCCGCCAGTTCAACTCTACCCGACGGTTTCCATTGGCATCGGTTCATTCCATTGGTTGAAACCAATGTCGTTTAGTGTTTGGGCTTGACCTGTTCCGGTGAGTGCTTGGGCGGCTCTTGCGCAATACGGAACATCTTCATCGCCCAAGCTCCGACTGGCCGCAACTTTTCGGCAATCGGCTCGGCCGCATACCCAGCCCCTGCAACCAAAGCCAAGATCGCCCCTACTATCAGAAGCGGCGAGAACACCTTGAAGCAATGCGCACTCGTGAAAATGCAAAAAACACTCAACGCAAAATACCCAAGAGCCAACGCATGTTTTTGCATAACAAAATTTCCCTTCAAGGATAGGTCGCAGTTCCTCGATTTGAAACGATGAAATTAAAACGATCACGGCACATCGGCCGAACCTGCGTCGCGTTTCCATTTCAGATCTCGGTCGGGGACATAAATTCCCCCATTATCGAGCGTAGGCAAGCAATTTCACCAGGAACCGACCGATTACCCAATTCGGCCAACCGGGCTCTCCATGCCAGCCGCTGTGGCGGCTGAGATCATTAATCGTATTGTAGGCGAAGATGGGTTGGCGAGTCAAGTTTTTTTGTACTCCTGGACAGTATCTCGCGTCGGTACCAACGTTTGATTGTGGTGATGTGTCAGCCATCTTGAGCAAACGTTACCGATCACGGGGCGGCGACGATTGATTGTCCATTTTAACACCGGCCGACTTCGCCGCTTATCGTAACACCTTCATCGTTTGGTTCCGTACAGTTCACGCCTCGAACTCACAGCGTGGAACTCCAGATTGTCTAATGATTGATCGTAAAGTCCCCGCGCGAAGCTCATCGTGATCGGGGACAGGAACCGTCGTGGTGGTTCCACTTGACATTCGCTGCATGACAATGTGACTGCCGCGTTGGCGAACGCGCTGATATCCGTGCCTTTCGAGTATCGAACAAACCTCACGGCCCGAAAGCACACGTAGTTTACCCAATTGCCACCTCAATTTGCGTTACAAACACATCCTCTCCTAAACGCTCGTGAATCTCATCAGGTGAGGCACATTCGAAAAACAACTCCAGCGCTTCGCGTAGATTCTCGCGTGCAGACTCAATCGTATCACCTTGGCTTGCCACGTCGAGTTCCGGACACAAAGCAACGTAGCCGTCGTTTTCACGCTGGATAACCGCTGTCAATCTTCTGTTCATTTTAAGGCTCCTAAAATTGTCTTAAACACATGTCATTATAGCAGCTATCGTTCGTTGCGCACCTTGCGAAGTGCCGCCGGAGGAAAATAGCCATGCGCTTTCGCATGTCCATCCATCGCGACCTTATTCAAACCATTCGCACTCGATTTCTACTCCATCCTGCCGCTCCTTGATGGCATCAACGATCAGTTCCAGCCCCCCGGATCGCAGCTTATCGACATCGCCGACTTGAATCGCTGTATCGCTCATTGGTTACATTCACAATGGCCGGATGTTTGCCATCAAAGAGTGGCTGGAGTTCGCGTTGATTTCTGGAAACGCTGGCCAATGCCACTCCGGTGCATCGGATTGATTCAAGCAAGCCGCTTTGCGGCGGGGTTGGATACGGTGCTATTGTAGGCGAAGATAGATTGGCGGGTCAAGTTTTTTTGTATTCCCGGACAGTAACCCGATTACGTAGGGTGCGTTCGACAATGACATTGCTTTCGGCTTCACTGTCCGTTCGCGTTCAGCGTTTTGTTTGTTCGAGGCGAGAATTGCTCCCGGCCCGTCTCCAGATTCTCAGAACGCCCTGCCCCTGAGGGCCTTTGGAGGATATGGAGACTCTCATTCCCCACAAGGAAAAAAACCTGCCACTTCTTCCGCCGAAAAAATTTGTAAGTAGGGACTTCAAGAGCCATCGAGACTTTCTGCAATTTCCTATTCGTCTCGGTACGGCCGTTGGGATTCATAAGCCGCCAAGCGTATCTCCATTTGCTCCCTTTTCGTCCGTCGACGTTCAGCTTCCTTTTCGCCATTTGGCTCGGAACCACCGTCCAAAAGTTCCAAATGCGCGTTTCTGCGTGGCCACAGATTCATCAAATGCACCGTTTTCGGCATAGGCCGCGGCAAGCGTTTCATTGTTTTGGGTCTTCAGGGCAAGTTGCAAAGCCAATTGTCCATCGCGGTATTCCGCATTGTTAGAGAGACCGCTGAGGGAATTAAGATCTCTGATGAATAAAATAATCAGACGAATGCAATTTCGTTTGCTGGAATGAGCGAATGCGATTAAGGGACGATTCATCGGTTTGAGCGGGTGGGTGATCGAGTCGTTTTGTTTGGGATTTTGGATAGACGGTTGACGTTTGTTTTGATGGTAAAAGATGGGGGGTAAAAGATGTTGCGAGTGATTTTATTCTCGGAGATGGGTTTTGAGGGTGTTTGTGAATTCAAACGTCGGCAAACTGGCCGCTCGGGGTGCGGTTTTTGATGGAACGAGGCGGGTTAGTCTTTGATGTCGTCACCCTTCCAGGGGTGTTCAACATAGGTGCGCTCGAGCGTGCCGTCGTCGTAAAGGTCGATCAGCGCGTAACCCGGCCAGCATTCTTGAAAGGCCCCTTTCCACCACCCTCCCGAAACGGCTCCGTTGCAAACGTAGGTGACGCCGCAGTACTGCACTAAATCAACGAGATGAATGTGCCCCGACAAGGCCGCGCGAACGATGGGGTGCTGCAAGAAAATGTCTTTCAACTCTCGCGCGTCAAGGTGCATCCAAGCACCTGGCACGACCCAATTGCCGGTCTTTTCATTTTGCCCATCGAAATAGGCGCAAGCGGCCAGTATGGGAATATGGCTGACGATGATGACAGGGGTCGCGGCGTCCGTTGACGCGAGGGTGTTTTTTAGCCACTCCTTCTGTGCTTCATCCAACCGCCCTTTGTAGCCACCACCTTCGGGGCTCGTGCTGTCGAGCACGATGAACCGCCAGCCCGCTTGATCAAAATGATAGTAGCGTTCTTCCAGCCCAAACGAGTCAACGGCCCATTTCTTGCCATCGACCGGATCAAGCCCGAGCACATCGTGATTACCTATACAAATTCGATGGGGCAGACTCAGCCCATCGCGCAGGCACCTGTTCCAAGTCTCCAATTGCTCGGCGGCGGTTTGCGCCCCGTTCGCACTATCGACGTTCATCACATTGTCTCCGCCGAACATGACAAACTCGGCTGGGTCGGCAAGTTCCTGCAGATGCCGCAACGCCGTCAAAAACCCCTCGTCCGCGCGGCGTTGAGTTTGCACATGCACATCAGTTAAATGCGCAAATCGCAAAACCCGACGACGCGCGGGAGTCGTACCGACTTCACCACCCATTGCGAAAGGAATCCTCGCACTTGCCGCTGCTCCCACCACACCAGCAAATATTTCTCGGCGGCTCAGTTGGTTCCCACTCATGAATTAAAGTTCCTTGATTGCAGGGTGATTTAACAAAAACTCTCGACGCCGTTCGATAAAATCTTTCAGAGACATCGGCGGTTGCATTCCTCGTCGCTCCATTTCCGGTGTTCCTCGATCAGCCGGCCGTGATTGATTTCGACCACCTTCACGAGCACCTTGATTTCGCAAGCCAATTGAGCGATGAAAGTCATCAATTGAGGTCAACTTTTTCTTGTCCCGAACAACGATTGGTTCAACCAATTCGACATAGGTCGCAACTCTCGGCTCGAGCGTGGCCCACACAAGGTCTTCCTCGGCCAGCGTTTTTAGGTTTCGCAAATACTGTTCTCGATACGCAGGAACTGCCAACAGTCGGCTGCGAAGTGGCATTCGGGGATTCTCAATCCCAACCAGCGGATCAAGTTCGACACCCCCTGATTGCGGCCCCATTCCACCGGCTCCCATTCTACCAGGACCAGGCCCACCGGGAGGCGGACCGCCGGGCTCTTGACCAGGAACATTTTCTCGACGTGGTGGTCCGCCGGGACGCTCACCGACTGGAGGAGGTCCTTCGGCACCGGGAGGCCCGCCGCGCTCAAATCCGGGACCCGGACCGGGGCCGCCACCTGGAGGTCCACCTCTTCCGGGGCCAGGTCCTCCGCCCATTCCCGTGCTAAAAGTCTCATTGACATCGTGCGGGATCAAAAAGAATTTTCCGTTCGGGTCCATGTATAGATTGTAATCGCTGGCTCTGACCCAATAACCATCGGAGTTCACCAAACCTACATCGAGCGCAAGGAACCACAAAGTGCTATCGATGTCCAATTTCCCGGACAATGCCTGAGGCAATTCGTCAATCGGTGTCTCGTTTAAAATGCAGCAAAGTTCGATTAGTTTGTGCCAGCTTTCGTCTTTGTCCCCCGATTTGATTTCAAACCGAGCCTTGTAGTCTTCGATCTTATCTCCGATGTACTCCAAACCACCGCGACCATTAGGACTACCGGGGACTTTCCAGCGTGCCCCCTTGTCGGTCGGAAAGTGTTCGGCGATGAATTCCTTGTTGAATTGTTGCGAACTGACATACAAACCCCAATCCTCGCCGTTGATCACGACTCGCACGAAGTTTGATTTGGGAATCGGAATATGCCTGCTCGCAATGTCGGCATACAAAACCGCTCGCATAAAACTTGGATCGCCGTTGCAGTTCAAGAGATTGAGAGTCTTATAGCCGAGTAATCGTTGCTTGGAATCGACAAGGTCTAGGGAGAGATTGAGCGAACGCTTGTACCCTCTGGGGACCATAAAAAATGAAGAGGCGCCTCGAAAATGGACTCCTACGTTTTGATACGACTGGCCATCGACAACTAAAGTTGCTGGAACGTCGACATCAGAATTATTGAACGACTCTAACTCTTCCTCCCAATCTTCGTTCGTAAAGGTCAGAAACAGAGTTCGCAATGTGTCGTGCTGGTAGAGCGGCCCTGAACCGGGCGAGACGTTTTCTGGTTGAACCGAATCGCCTGGCTCGGAAGGTGGCAAGGCTCTACCACGTCCGGGGCCACCAGGCCCTCCAGGGCCACCAGCTCCTCCTGGCGGTCCAAACCCGCCAGGGCCTCCCGGGCCACGCATACCCTGTCCGGAGGGGTTGTCGGCCAGCCAAGCTAGTGCTTTTTGGCGCTCTTCATCGTTCAACCATCCATCTTTATTGACGTCGAATTGCTCGAGAAGTTTTCTCTCTTGAGACATCGGTCCGCCGGGACCACCCGGACCACCAAACCCTCCCGGGCCTCGTGGACCATCAAAACGGCCGCGGGGCGGTTGTGGGTCTTGTCCAACAACCATTTTAAAAAATGGGTGAGGCGTTGAAAGGAACAAGCTCAGCATAAAAATTACGAAGCCCGTTAGGCACATGGCCACCACTTTGTTTTTCATCAGGTTTTCCTAAATTAAGGAGGTTAAGGTTTGCTATTGAGTTCAACGCACTGAACATGTTCCGCTTGGCCCAGGCGTTTCGTGACTTCGCCAATTGATTCTAGTGAAATCAATTGAACCAGGTAGACATATTTTATTTGAGTCCCTTGCTTGACCGTGCTGACCGAATGGAGTTCGTTCCGCTTAAAGCAACTAGAAATCGTCGCTCTTAGCGATTCCGACGGTGAAATGTTTGCCGGCAATCGAATCGTCAGTTCGTAAGTCTCACGGTGATGGGTCCAATTCGTCGGACCATACTGCAAGGCGACAGCCGTGCCCCCAATCGCGACGATTCCCATCACCGGCAACAAGTACATGCCAGATCCAGCCGCCATTCCCACGATCACGGAGAAAATGACAAACGCTGTATCGCGAGTGTCTTCGACAACCGTGCGAAATCGAACAATCGACAAAGCGCCGACCAAGCTAAACGCCTTGGCAACACTTCCGCCAATGACCATGGTGACCATTGCAATTAAAGCACACAACAAAATCAAAGTGGCATGCAGAGAACGTGAGTCGCCGTTTTCCCTGCCATGCGAAAACTGGTAGACGATGGCCACACAGCCACCTAGCAAGAGCCCCATGACCAACCGCCAGCCACCCTCCATGGCAGAAAAGGAATCAGCAGCAATCGTGGTGTTTGTCAGCCATTCAGGCATGAAATGTCTCGTCGGTTAAAAAAGCGGGATCAGTCCGCGAATTTTTGGGGTTTTTGACCGTCTGAAGGTTCTAGTCACATCTGCGACGCCAAACCGCCAATAATTTTTGGTAGATTTTTTGAAAATGAGGCGGTATTCGCCAACAGTCCGTGACGAAATGAGTGGATTGACGTGAATTGAGACTTAGAAACGATGGGTACACAAGAACTTTTAGATCAAGCAAAATCTGGCGACGCGACCGCGTTGGGAGAATTGCTCGAACAGCACCGCGCCTACATGCGTTTGTTGGCCCGCCAAGAAATCGGTCGGCAACTTCAAGGCAAAGTTGGTGCGAGCGATGTGGTGCAAGAAGTATTTCTCAAAGCTCACCGACAGTTTCCTCAGTTCCAAGGCTCAGCGGTTCCGCAATTTGAAAGTTGGTTGCAAACGATCCTTGCCGGAACCCTGGCCAACACCGTCCGGCATTACTTGGGGACCAAAGCTCGCAACCTACAACTCGAGCGAGAAATGATCGTTCGCTTTGATCAATCGACGCATGGCCTTAATCATCTCGCCGTCGACCCGCACAGTTCCCCCAGCCAGCATGTGGCCGGGAGTGAGTTGGGTCGCTTGGTGGCGGAAGCGATGACTCGTTTGCCGGAGGACTACCAAGATGTTTTGGCATTGCGGCATTTGGAGGGACTAACGTTTCCTCAAATCGCCGAGCGGCTTGGGCGCACGGTTGATAGTGTGGAGAAGCTCTGGCTGCGTGGCATCACCAAACTTCGGCGACAATTTGCGAGGGACGATTCGTGAACGATGAACCCGATATTTCCGGAGACGATCCGAGAGTACTCGCCTTAGCTCGCGAGTATTTGGCAGAATTAGAGGCCGGGAAAATTCCCCAGCGGAAGAACTTCATTGAACGCTGCCCCGACTTGGCGGAGGAACTTGGGGAGTGTTTTGATGGGATTGAATTGGCGCAAGCAATGCGGCCCATGAGCCGAACTGACCCGTTGGCCGAGTTGACTCAATCTCCCGAACCGCTGGGCGACTTTCAAATCGTCCGACAAATCGCTCGGGGCGGCATGGGAGTTGTTTATGAAGCGATTCAGTTGTCGCTCGGACGGCGGGTGGCACTCAAGGTCCTTCCGTTTGCCGCGGCCCTTGATCAGCGGCAACTTCAACGATTCAAAATCGAAGCCCATGCCGCCGCTCAATTGCATCACTCGAATATCGTTCCGATCTACGCCGTGGGGTGTGATCGTGGAGTTCATTACTATGCGATGCAACTGATCAAAGGACAAAGCCTTGGTGAACTCCTCAATGAATGGAGAGGAGAAAATAGCGAAAGTGCGGCCCAATCAGTTTCACCAATTAAAACACCCCGTTCAACGGAAACTGCTGCCGTTGCGAGATCAGAGACCGCAGGCCCTAAAAAATCGCGATGGAAGACTGCGGCACGGATCATCGCAGAAGTTGCCGATGCTCTTGATTTTGCTCATGTCGCAGGTGTCATTCATCGCGACATCAAACCGGCCAACATCCTAATCGATGAGCAAGGCCGAGTATGGGTCACCGATTTCGGATTGGCTCAGGTCGCCACCGACGTTTCGTTAACCAGGTCAGGGGAAATGCTGGGAACACTCCGCTACATGAGCCCTGAACAAGCGATGGGTCAACGAGCACAAGTCGATCATCGATCCGACATTTATTCTTTAGGGGCAACGCTGTATGAGTTATTGACGCTTAAGCCTATTTTTTCGGGAGACGATCGCGCAACGCTACTTCTGCAAATTTTGCAAGAAGAACCTAATCTTCCACGGCAACATGATCGGACCATCCCCATCGAATTGGAAACGATTGTCCTTAAGGCGATTGCGAAAAGCCCAGCGGATCGATACGCCACAGCCGGCGAATTCGCTGAAGACTTGCGACGCTTCCTGAGCGAGCGACCGATTCTAGCACGGCGTCCGACTTGGCTCGATCACACGCGAAAATGGCTCCGTCGTCATCCCGGTTTTCTGGTCGCAGTTGGGCTGATCGGATTGATTTCAGCCATCGTAATGGCGATTGCGACGACTAAGGTTTGGCACGAACAACGGCTGACTTCTCAATCGCTAGAGCGAGAACGACTTCGGTCTGTCCAAGCGGAGTCGCGACTCATCATGGCGCAGCGAGCAGCAGACGAGTTGATTCAGTTGGCCGAAGACGAAGCCCTCGATCATCCCTTTCAAGAAGGGCTCAGAACGAGACTCCTTGAAACCGCTCTTCAATATTATCAGGAGTTCATTGACGAACGGCACGGGCACCCCGAAGATCAAGCGATTCTGGAGGCCACGCGCGATCGCGTCGAAAAAATCTTGGATGACCTAGCCTTACTTCGAGCTGATCGACAATTCTTTTTGCTGCGGGAGGAAAATGTATTAGATGATTTACAAGCGACCGCAGCGCAGCGAACTGAATTAAAACGCGTATTGGGCGACCTGACTGTGTTTTCACGTCCTGGTTCGTATGGAACGCCAGAGCCGCCAAAAGACGGCCCCCCACGAATGACCGCTCAAAAGGATGGCCCTCCTCGTGGGGGACGTTCGCGCAATGACCAAGATGACCGTGACCCGCCCGCTCAACGACGCCCTTCAACTGAGCCCCTCATGCAACCATACGCTCAACGTCCCTTCATCTCGCGTGAGTCACTGATTGAAATCGCTCGCCAACACGAAAAGAAATTAACCTCAATTTTGCAAGATTCGCAACTTTTGCGACTCAATCAAATCGCTTTGCAAATGCAGGGACCTGATGCCTTTCGAGACTATGAAGTTGTAAAACAATTGGAGCTTACACGCGATCAACAGGCGGATATTCGAAAAATTTTAGTTCCCCGCGGACCGCTCGGTAGGGAGAGACCTCGTCAACAACGAACGGTGTCAGGCGACGGGCAACAAAACCAAGTGATTTGGGAGGATATTTTTAAGCTGTTGACGCAAAGCCAATTCGAAAAATGGCAAGCCATGATCGGTGAACCTTTTGATCCCGAACCGGTTTTTGGGGAACGAGTAAGAAACCGCTAAAGCGGGCATATTTGCGAAGAAATACCTTGGTTGGCACAACACAATTACTCTTCGAATTTGGATTTCTCAAATGGTGCTTGTAAGGCACTGATTCTTCAAGTCAAATTCCCTAAAGCAGAACGATCTTCATTGATGCTGCCGATTGAGGCTCGCGAGGTATCGATTCTTCTTGCTGATATTGAGCGTTAACACCGCTTGTTACATCCGCATCGGATTTTCGCGCGAAATTCAACCATTCACAAAGGGCAATTAACATGCAAACCGCCACCGAAGTCATGGCCGAGTTGAAACGATTAGGAAGCGAGCAAACGCGAAAGACCTTCGCGCGTCACGGTGCTCCCGTCGATCAAATGTACGGAGTCAAGGTCGGTGACTTGAAGACCATTGTGAAGAAAATCAAAGGCAATCAAAAATTGGCTCTTGAATTGTATGCCACCGGAAACTCTGACGCGATGTACTTGGCGGGGCTCGTGGCTGATGGCGCGGCGATGAGCAAGAAAGAGTTGGAGACCTGGGCCAAGAATGCCACTTGGTACATGATTAGCGAGTACACGGTCGCTTGGGTCGCGTCGGAAAATCCGGCTGCCGCTGAATTGGCAATGAAATGGATCAAGTCGAAAACCGCCAAGATCGCGTCGGCAGGCTGGGCAACGTACAGTTCCCTCGTATCAACTCGCCCGGACGAGGAACTAGACTTACAGGAAATCGAATCGTTACTGGAGTTTGTCTCCGCACAGGTCCATTCAGCCCCAAATCGAGTGGCTTACACAATGAACGGGTTCGTAATCGCCGTTGGCTGTTACGTAAAGCCCTTGCTGTCAAAGGCGAAAGCGATTGCCAAAAAAATCGGCCCCGTTCAGGTCGATGTAGGCGACACCTCGTGCAAAATCCCGCTGGCCACGGAAGCCATCGCCAAAGTTGAAAACCTTAAACGAGTCGGTCAAAAACGAAAAACGGTCAAGTGCTAGGAACTTGCAGGCTCATCTTTGATTGCAAAATTAAAAGCGTTTGGCATCTCAAAAATCACAAACTCCTGGCAACCTCCGAAGTTTGATCGACTGAGCTGTTGATATAGAATTACTTAAACAAGTTCGAAATGGGCCGGCTTATAGCTACTAATCGAGGAGTCAATCGAATTTAACCAAAAACCTTAATTATCCTTTTGATCGCGATAGGCAATAGTCCTATTACAACGAGCGCAAGAAAAAGCTGCCAATTCATAACGGAAACAATCCCCTCGTCCACAAGAGTGTTCAAACTCGGAATCGAAGCCCCGGCATAGACATACGCGACGGTCGCGGGGAGCATTCCCAACTGGCTAACCCACCAAAACGTGCGAGCGCGAATTGAGGTGAGCCCCATCACCAGGTTGATCACAAAAAACGGAACGATAGGAATCAGTCGCAAAGTGAACAAATAATAGGGACCATCGCGTTCGAAATTCTCGGTCACGTTTCGAAACCGTTCTCCAAACCGCTCGCGAATCCACGTTCGAAACAAAAATCGGCTCAACAGAAACGCCACCGTGGCTCCCGCAGTCGAGCCGAGACTTACCACCACCAATCCTCGCCAAAAACCAAAGAACCAACCGAAGACGAGTGTTGTCAAGGTCGCTCCCGGCAAAGACAGACCCGTTATCAGCACATAAACCAGAATGCCCAACAAAACGGAAAACCAAGGATGACTCAATCCCCACGCGCGTAGGCTCAACTCCTTTTCGGCCAGTTTGTCTAATGTGATCCAATACTGCATCACCCAAATACCGACACCGAAAATCCCGAACACGACTGCAATTACTATCGCCTTGCTGCGGGAGAACCTCCAAGTCCGTGGCGGTTCATTCGATGGCACACCCGTGTTGTGAATCATACTAGAGTGTCAACAGTCCAATTAAATTGATTAGGTTCCGCAGAATGTCTGGTAGCAGGCATCAGTGCCGGGAGGAGGCGGAGCGTAGTCGGCTGGATTGGTTGATCGGCGTTCGAAAGGATGTCGCAATAATTCCAAAAGTGTATCGAAGGGCTGAAAGTCACCACGGTTTGCGTTTGCGAGAACTTCCTCCACGCGATGGTTGCGGGGGATCACCACAGGATTTACGGCTTTCATTCTCTCTTGGGCTTGAGCAACCGAGCCTCCCTGCACTGAGACCCGAGTTTCCCATCTCGCAACCCATTCGCAAAATTTCTGGTCTTCCCAATACGCGCATCCAACGTTTTCTTCGTCCCCTGCCAACGTCCGAAAGGTATTTGTGAAATCCGCTCGATTTTGTTTCATCCAATCCAACAAGTCGTTGATCAATGAATGGTCGTGAGCTTCATCGATATCCGTGGCCGCCCCATGCAGTCCTAGTTTCAGTCGCAATGCAGACAACCAATCGGCCTGAATCAAGTGAGGGAATTCATGAACGGCGGTCGTCGCTACTTCTATCGCCTCATTTCGATCATCGGAAATAATCGGCAACAATGACTCCGCAAAACGTGCCATGTTCCAATTCGCAATTCGTGGTTGATTGCCATAGGCGTACCGTCCGTGGCGATCAATCGAACTAAAAACGGTTGCTGGATCGTAAGCGTTCATAAATGCACATGGTCCGTAGTCGATCGTTTCCCCGGCAATCGAAACGTTATCGGTATTCATGACTCCATGAACAAATCCCACCGCCATCCACTGGGCTACCAATTTGGCCTGTCGTTGCATTACAGAGCGAAGAAACTTAACCATTCGGTCAGGTTGATGCGTCAGTTCAGGAAAATGTCGCGCAATCGCATAGTCGGCGAGCGTCGCGAGTTCTTCCGGTTCGTTTCGACAATTCGCGTACTCGAAAGTTCCTACTCGCAAGTGACTAATTGCAATTCGCGTCAACACAGCACCAGGCAAGGGACGTTCGCGATGTACTCTTTCCCCCGTTGCAACAACCGCAAGGCTGCGAGTCGTTGGAATTCCCAGCGCGTACATTGCCTCGCTGATCAAATATTCTCGCAGCATTGGCCCAAGCGCCGCTCGCCCGTCACCGTTCCGCGAATAAGGGGTTCGACCTGCCCCCTTAAGTTGTATATCCCAAAGCCGCCCGTCTGGATCGCGATGCTCTGAGAGCATGACCGCTCTTCCATCTCCAAGCATCGTGAAGCCGCCGTATTGATGCCCCGCATAGGCCTGGGCGAACGGCAGGCCTTCGCGAAAAAGTTGATTCCCAGAAAATAAATTAGCAAGTTTTTCCATAGGAATCTGATCAAGATTCAGCCCCAATGAATTTGCTAGAGTGGTGTTAAATTTCACCAGTTGAGGACGAGCGACAGGCTCCGGCAAGACTTGCGAGTAAAACGTTTCGGGCAGTCCAAGGTAAGTAGACTCAAGACGCCAACCCATATCGGTTTCCAGAGATACATCCCAAAATCGATGCTGCGGGACTTCAATACTCATAGGCTTCCATCCGCCCTATGCTTCGCCAAGAATGGGTTTAAAGACTGTCGTGCGAGGATTGACGGACAACTCATATTGTTCGCGGAACAATTCGCTTAACTGCTGTTGGGAGCGGAACGAAGGATTTTCGCCGGGCTTCAAGCGGCGATGTGTTCCATCGGGCAAAATCTCCCATGCATTCGTATTGTCTGAAAAATAGGCTTCCAACACTTCCAGCAACTGTTGACGGCAAATTGGATCATCAATTGGAGCCAAGATTTCAATCCGTCGATCGAGGTTGCGCCCCATCCAATCGGCACTGGATATAAACACCTTTTGATCACCGCCATGACGGAAGTAAATGATTCGGGAATGTTCCAGAAAACGATCAAGGATGCTGACGACTTGAATATTGTCACTTAAACCAGGGACTCCGGGCCTCAAGCAACAGATACCACGAACATTAATTTTGACTTTCACCCCTTTTTGAGACGCTTCATACAGAGCCTCGATCATCTTCGGATCAACGAGTGAATTTAACTTGAGCAAGATTTCGCCTGGAAGTTGGTCGCCAGCGTTAATCTTTTCAACTTCGATTAACTGAAGTATCGTGTCCCTGAGGTTGATGGGAGCCATTGCCAACTTCCCCAAGTTTTGAGGTACGGACAAACCGGTGATCGCGTTCATAACATGGATGGCATCTAGCCCAATTTGAGGATCCGCCGTGAATAGGCTGATATCACCGTACAAAGTCGCTGTGTTCTCGTTGTAGTTTCCCGTGCCGATATGAACATAGCGACAAATCCCACTTTTTTCTCGTCGCACCACAATGCAAAATTTGGCATGAACTTTAAAGCCCACAACTCCGTAGATGACTTCGACCCCAGCCTTTTCGAGGACTTCGGCCCAGTCCATGTTTCGGGCCTCGTCAAATCGAGCCTTGAGTTCAACAACGGCCGTTACGAATTTGCCATTGCGTGATGCTTCGGCCAGCAAACTAACAATTTTGCTGTATCGACTTGTGCGGTAGAGTGTTTGTTTGATCGCAATCACGTTGGGATCGGCCACCGCTTGCCGAAGGAACTCAACAACGGGATCAAAGGAATGGTACGGATGTATAAGCACTCGGTCCCGCTCGGCGATTGCATCAAACATGCTCTCGCCTTCTAAAAATTCTGACGAAGGGCTTTGCGACCAATGGGCATCGCGCAATTCCGCAAACTGAGGATGGTTGACCAAAGTCATCCAGGCCGAATGATCCAGTGGGGCATTGGCGACATAAACATCGTCAGGCTGCAACTTGAAAATCTTGCCAAGGAATGTCACCATTTCCTGACTTGTATTTTGGGCCACACGCATCCTAATGCACTTGCTCTTGGCCCTAAGCTCAAGAAACTGCTCCATCTCCGAAAAGAAATCTTCCGCATCATCGTCAAGTGCAAAGTCGGCATTTCGCGTGACTCGCAAAGTCGTCCATTCAACGATCTCTTCATTGGCAAACAAGTCGCGCAAAGCCATTCCGATCACATCTTCCAGCAAAATAAATGCTTGACCGCGATCTGATGGAACAAAGACCATTCGGTGGAGAATGCTCGGGACTGAAATCAAAGAAAAGAATTCTGTTTGTTTCTCAGTTGTTCCCTCACCCTTGAAAAACGGGCTCTGTTGATGCGCTTTCAAGCGAATACACAAACACAATTTAGCGCCTTGAAGTGCCGTCATGGGTCGATCCTCAGTGATCGCCGTTGGTGAAATCACACTTTTGACTTCTTCGCGAAAATAGTTGATGACGAATTCACGCTGCCGGTCGTTCAAGTCGTTGGGAGACAATCTCACGAGGCCCGCTTGTGCCAACGCAGGCTCCAAATGCTCCACCAAACAGCGGTCCTGAAGCAAATTCATTTCAATGACCTTATCCCGAATCGCAGCAAGCTGTTGCGTGGGAGTCATCCCGGATGGGTCGGGCACGTTCGAAGTCGTCAATTTCAAACTGCCAACCCGCACCATAAAAAACTCGTCAAGGTTGGAGGCCGAGATAGCCAGGAACTTCAAACGTTCCAACAAAGGGAGCGACTCATCGTAGGCCAACTCGACGACACGTGTATTGAATTGCAGCCAACTCAATTCGCGGTTGATGAACGAAGGTTTGATTTTTGTTTCAGTTTCACTCATAAGGTTTACTCGTCAATTCGACGTGGTAGCCAAACAACTCCTCGAACATAAGGCAGGCTGACTTCAGTTCAGCGGCCTCTATGGCCAATTCCATCAGGTTTGAGACTTGGATGCTGATTTCGCTTTTCGAAACTTGACATTCCACGGCTTGAACTTTTTGTTGGCGAGTAACATCCAAAGCGACCGCCAATCGCAAGATCGACGCCAACTTTGCGACCAGCAGACGATTGTTTCGATCCAACTGCGCATAGCCTTCATGTGTCGCTAACGGTCGAGCTCGTCGATGATAACGGGCCACCAGACCAATCAGCTCCAGGTCTGCCCCACTGACACCGAACAACTCAGAATTTCGAATCAAATAAAGCGAATGCTTGTGGTAACTCCGCGGGCTCACAAAAATCCCAATCTCATGCAAGAGTGCCGCGAGATGCAAAATTAGCCGGTGACGAAAACTGAGTCCCGTAATGTCGCTCAATTGCTCGAAAAGTTGGCAAGCAATGAACGCAACTTGAGTCGCATGTTGTTCGTCAAAGTCGTAACGCCCTCCAAGTCTCATTGCCGAACGAATGATCTGGCTTTGTACCGTCTCCGTCCAGTGGTAGCCTTGTTCAAATTCTTTAACCAGCGCATCGCGAAGATTTGTTTGAGCAACGAACAACTCGCCAGCTTCAAGTTTTCTCGCAATCATCAAATGAGTCAATAAAGATGGCCCCAATGAATCTGCTTCTGCCTGACTCAAACTGTAACGCTTCATCAATCTAACAAGCGGTGTCTGCAGGACTTCGTCAACAAAGTTTGACAAAAACTCCAAAGGCAGGGATACGAGGTGGTCGTTGAGCATCGGCAAACCTGCCTGCAGGACGAGCATTCGAATTTCTGAGCCCATCGTCACGTAGCGGGCCGAGCGTTCTTCTGCCAAATGATAAATCTGGCTCACAAAGGGAGAAATTGCCGCCTCCATTAACTCGCGGGTCCTGGAGACAGGAGCGTCAAACGACTCCATCGCTTGGCGAAGCCGCAAACTACCCAAACGAAAGGTCCGCGAGGCCAAAACATCCACGTCATTCAGGACTAAAATCTCGGTACTCCCTCCACCGACCTCGGCGACGAGGCTACGACCGGAGAATACATCCGCTTCGTTCGCAAAACAAGATTGAATTCCTAAATACGTGACGCGATGCAATTCCGCTTCGTCGAAAGGTTCGATGTCAAACCCGGTCGCAATTAGGATGCGATCAAGAAATGCCTGCTGATTGGTCGCTTCGCGAACACCGCTCGTTGCAACCACACGAACTTTTTTCATGTCGCTTATGCCATACTCCGCCAACTTTTTGCGGTATTGCTTCAGGACTCGAATGCATTCGTTTGTCGTGGCTTGGGAAATCTTGCCGCGCGCAAATGAGTCTTTGCCAATGCTGACGCCTTGGCTCATGAATTCACGGCTAACAATTTCGTGATTGGGGTAAATCTCAGAGATTTGCATCCGAATCGACGTCGTTCCCAAGTCGATCACCGCCACCAATTCTGGTGACGCGACAGATTCACTCATCGAACACCTCGCGTGTACGTGAAAAGGCGAATCATTGGCCTTCTCCAACGCTTAACGGATTAAGCTCGAGGTCCCCAACTTGAAAACTGGCATGATCGTGGGCTTGGCGAACCGCTGCCGCCGCCCCTTTGGCCGTGGCCTCATCACCTAATTCGGCCACTCGGATTTTGTAGACGTGTCGCAAGCTAGGAAGAACCCGTTTGTCAACCGCTTTGGAAACCCATTGAGTAATCAAGCTCGGCATGGCTTCGACTAACCCACCACCAAGAATCACCACATTCGGAGCCAGTAAATGGATCAGCGTGACGACCCCCAACGCGAGATGGTCGCAGGACCGCTTCACGATGTCCTCGATCACGCGGTCACCACCCTTGATCGCCTCCGCAATTTGGCCGCTACGGATGTTCGAGATGTCGGTGCCGGCAATTTTTAGCAGAGTTGGAGCTTGACCGCGATAGGCGGCCTGGGCAGCCGCCGCCGAAATCGTCAAGCGAGAGGCCATTCCCTCGAGCGTTCCGACGTTCCCGGCTCCGTCCGGCAGTCCATCCGAAACGATCGGAATATGTCCGACCTCCATACAAGTTTCATTCGCACCGCGAAGAATTCTCCCTTCGTAAATACAGCCTCCCCCAATACCGGTTCCAGGAAAAACGCCGACAGCACAACGAGCCCCTTTCCCCGCCCCGAAACAATATTCTCCAAACACGCCGTAGTCGACATCGTTCCCGACAACCACAGGGACATCAAACCGTTTTTCTAATCTGGCACGAATGGGCACGTCGCTCCAGCCGAGATTCGGAGCCTCGCGAAGCGCACCTTTTTTTAGATCAAGCGGCCCAGGACAGCCGATGCCAATCCCGCCAATTTGACCGCCGTTGAGTTGTGCTTTGTCGAGTGCTTCTTGAATGATGTCGCCGATTCTCTGAAGTCCGGCCGCTGAACCCTCGTGCCCCTTCGTTTTCTTTCTCGCTCGACCGACCTCTTCGAATTTCGAATTGTAAACAATGGCCAGCATTTTCGTGCCGCCCAAGTCAAAACCAACCCAATACTTGTCTTCCATTTTCACTCCAATTTTTATCGAGCAGATCTAGCCATTAATGCAGTCGAACGGTACGGGTCTTTCGTTAGTCTCCATGACCGTTGTTCGGTTCTTGATCTTGATCTGGCAAATTATGATCGCGGGGAAATTTTCCAGTTTGAAAAGAATTGAAGCCAAAGGGAGTCGGCTGATACTCCCCCACAATATCGACATTCAGGTCGGTAGAGATTCTGTCCTCTAATCCCATACACCACAGGGCACCGTTGACCACAAGACGTCGCAAATCGGCAGACTCAAAATCAGTCGACGACCCCATTGTCGTGGTAAAAATTCGCTGCGTTCGCCCGTCGGAGTCACGTTCGCGAATCCAAACCAGTGGCATCATCGGGTTATTCCGTTCGTCCTCAACGACCGCATCTGTCGGCTCCATGCCTTTTAGAATCGCGCCTCGCATCAAGACCACTGATCCTTCTGGCAAGTCCGTAACTGTGTAGACGTCCGTCGGCCCCCATACGTCTTCTACCCCCGACAAAATTGGATGCTCTGCGTTGGCGGGTTCAACGACGCCTCGCGTACTTTCGCTACCATGTCTTCCATGATGGGCAATCCAAGTTTCTCCGAGATACTGTCGTCCAAAGCCACCGGGGTTGTCTTTGCTGTCAAAACTGTATTGAGCATAACTTGTTTCAGCGTCGGCCGGAAATCGAAACGCATGTGTCGCCGTCCGCAATCCGAGTATCGGTTTTCCAGAGCTCACGTAGCGATCAATCCATCGCATGTCGTAGTCGGGTGGCGCGCGAAAACGATAACTGATGATCATCAGGTCGGCGACTTCGAGATGGCACAGACCTGGGAGGTACGTTTGATTGTTGGGGTCAATTTCCCCGGTTTGAGGATTAATCGAAAACAACATCATGCAATGAAAACCATGATGTTGTGAAAGAAGTTTGCCTAACATTGGCAAGGCCTCTTCCGAGCGATATTCCTCATCTCCGGCCAGCAACACGATCCTCTTTCCGTTCGCAATTTCAGCCGGCGGCTTGTACTCGCAGAACAACTGCAAACCCTCCAACGGGGGTTTCGAATCTTGAAAGGCATGAGCAGTTGCCACGCCAATTGCGAAAACTGCCAAAACGACCATTTTTAGACAACGACTCTTCATCGCGCTACCTTCCCAAAAATCTGCTCGATTTGTCACCAATGCGGCCAACCATTCGAGTTCCGCACTGATCAATTTTTAAGTGCTCCCATTTTAGCAGAAGGAAAGTCATTTTGGGCTTCGGCTCTTGCGTTAAACACTTGATTTTCGCCAATTCAATAGCCAGGCGTCGTCGCTCCCGCCACATTGTGCCTTGGGGAGCGATAAGTTGCCAACAAAAATTCGTTGCAGAACTCCCGTTTGGACCTTGAACGAAATTTGTGAAGAGTCATTGAAACCCGATCAGCAAAACCCGCGCAATTGAATTGATTGCCACTACGAACTAAAGGTGGAAATTGGTGCCATACATCTTTCTGGGAAACTGGCAGATCTTTTGGGTAAACAGGCGGTTCTTTGATTGCAGGGTGGCAATCATGCTAACAAGTTGTGCAGTTTGGGGCCAATGGTCAAGACGGTTTATGGTGGGGCTGGATTTCAGCTTTCTGACCGCTAAACGGTACTATGAATGAGATGACGGTACTTCTTTCGATTCTTTGTATGGCATAAATCAGAGGTTTTGGCTGATGCCGAGTCGGATTATTTTTCGAATGGTCAGTTGAACCACCGAGTCACACGCAGCGGTTCGGTGTCGGCGACTTATGACGACGAATGGAACGCCGAATCGGTCAGCGCTTCGCTTCGGTTAGCCCGCATCTATCCGGAAAGAATTGCTCCAGAGTTGGTCCAAATATGGTCAAGCATTCGATCCCAGCCTACAAAAATTAATTGCCGGGAATCTCTGCGTCGATGCGGCGTTTGGCGGGACTGACTTGTGCGGTGCCAATGTTCAGGACTGATTTTTCGACAGAAATAATGTACGTTGAAAATTTTCACGCGACGACAATCATCGTTGCGGATAATCGTCGTCGCGGACAATCACGGTCGCGGACAAGAAAGAGTTATCGAGGCGAAATCTCTGCCACCGTTTTTTCATCGAGAATATTTGGGCTGTTGCGTGATGACTCTTGATCGTCTTTTGCTGCATTGGTCAGAACGCTAGAGAGTTGGCAGTAATTGCCACTAACGAACAATTCGGCGAAATGATTGAGGAACTGTTTGGACTGTGATTCGTTGAGGTAGTTACGATCGCAGCGGATACTCAGTCTCAATTTTCGTTGATAGGTCAGGACACCGATAGCCGCACGGGTCCCTTTGCGAAGTGGCGGCGATCCCGTCACATCTGTCAAAACCAAGTTGCCGCATTTAATGCCATCACCGCTTCGCGGGAGTTTGACCCAAAAGCGTCGAGTGGGATCGCCGGTGTTTGAGAAGACCACCGTGGCGAGGCAATCCTGATTAAACGCCTTATTCGACATGTTCCCTTTTTCATCCAACGGAGTCTCAATCAAGAATCGAATGAATGCCGAATTGTGCCGAGTGTGCTTTAAGTGGGCCAATTCCATTCGTAGACCATCAGCAAATTCAGAGCTGAGAATTTCTTCAGGGGTTCGTTGCACAAGGGCGTAGCTCACGTAGTTTGCCGCCAAATACTGTGGTTCTTCGTCATTGCGAAGGTCCAAAGGCATATTGACGCAAATTTTTCCTTGTTGAGCATCTTCGGCAAAAAAATGATTCCATTGCACCAAGGCCGCAAACAGGCTTTCCAACAAAGCATCGTTGACACTCTGGCCCCGCTCCTGCGCGACGAGGCGTAGTTTGCGAAACTGGTCTTTATCAAAATCTAAATTGTAGATATCTGGAAAACTCGTATGAGGGCTCATATCGAAACGGGGAAACGAGCACGCCAAGGCTTGGATCGGTTGCTCGATGCGTTCGACGGCAGCCTTTCGCTCGTCTGCCGAACTGGGCTTTAAGATATCGGGGTGTAAGTTGTTTCGAAGGCGATTTCGCAATTCTGTCGGATTTACTTCCGGCAAAGAATCTAAAACGTCCCCCATTTCGGTCGCATAGAACCACAAGATATCGCCGACGAATTGATAAGCGGCGATTCCATCAATCGCCGCATGATGAAACAGAAAAATGCAACGGGCACGATGGTCATCATGGCGAACCCAGCACCGAAAACCAGATTCCGTCTTGAGGTCGATGTAGTCCATGTGCTGGGGATGGACGATTGGAGCATCCCAGTCGTCCCACAGCACTTGGCTATTGACGTTCTCAACCGGAACCCAACATTCCTTCCCCCCCTTGGCCACCCGCAGGTTGCATCGCAGCATAGGTTGCCGCGTTAAGGCTTGGTCGATTGCATGCTGAAAGACTTTACGATCCAGGCAACCGGAAAACTCAAATTGCAAAATGAAAGTCATCGGATAGTGCGGCGTGTCGTCTTGCATCATGTACCGCTCGAAGGGAGTCATGTGCAAGGGAAATAATCGACGTTCGGCAACGGATTGAGAATTCAGCGGCTTCGTGGACGTGTCGCCAACTTCAGCCGCAACATTATCGTCGCCGTTTGAATTCAGGCCGCCGTTTGGTGCCGCTTGCGATATCGGTTGACCTTGATCGTTTGGTTTCATTGCTTGATTCTTACGTTTGCTGACTCGGCCACAATTTCTATGGACAACTGTTATAAACCATTCGATTAGTTTCGGGCTTCGTACGTCAAAGGCTCCAGCAATTCACTGAAGTAGCTATTGATTCAAATCTCTCGCCCAACAAGATTCGGCAAGCTGTTCAATGTGGCGACATGACCATTGACAAGTAGTTACGCCAGACGACGTTTCTAATGTTATATCAACTGTTAATTTCCGCCAGGGCTTAAGTTTAACCGCCTTCGGGCTGATCGCAATCGTTTCGACCGATTTTCCGCGTGTTTTTGCTGGATTTCTTCTGCGACTGAACGTTAGGACTGGTTAAAAAACCCTCATTCATAAACCTGAAGATAAGACGTCTACGTCCTGAAACCCAGTTGTAAGCGCCTGGCTAGACTTCCGATGCGCGACGAATGTGAAACTACATCGATTGTGATGAAGGTTCCGAACATGCTGGACGGCGAGAAGATTTTCTAGTTTTTCTTACCGGGAAACATGGGGGAGTCCCGAAGAGTTTGACGATAGCTCCATTCAAGGAACGCGCACAACTCCAAATTTGTGCGCAGACAACGGATTGTCAAACGCGTTCAATTTACTGACCGATTTGACAGAGTGATTCTATGAATACGGAACGAACCCAATACTTGCTGTTGACCGAAACATATCCTGAACCAGGCGAGCAAGTAGGAGGACAGTGGCGATTTGTTTTACAAGAGGTTGATGGCAGCAACCGACTCGAGGTCTCTGACTCAGAACCAGGAGTCTGTGGTGAACGCTTGCAACTCTTGGCGGTCCTTAGAGGACTAGAAGCCATTGATGGCGCGGCAAGTGTAACACTGGTGACCTCAAGTCGATATGTCGTGCATGGCATTCGGTTCGGACTTGAACAATGGCGAGAGAACGAATGGCAATGGGAGCGTTTTGGCGAAATGACTTCCATCAGCAATCTTGATCTTTGGCGGCGAGTGGATCACGCTCTCAAGTTCCATTCTGTGGAGTGCCGGGTTTGGCGTCTGCAAGCCGAAGAAACCCCGCTTACGATTCCAGCTTACGAGCCTCACGTCGCTACTTTGCCCAAACGTCGGAAACATCTGCGTGGATGGGCCGCAGTGGCCTCCGGCATTTCTCAACGAATGAACCATCTGTTGTCACGTACAGCAGTGGCGTTTAATTTGTGATTTTTGACTTGGGGGTTGGACATTGGATTTCCAGCCCCCTCAACTTTTTCCATGGACGAACATTAATGACCCATTCGACGGATTTATTGGCCCAATTACCTCAAAAAATCAAATTAGGTGAACTTGCAGACCCGCGCAGCGTTCTTGGGTGGCGAAAAATGGCCGCTTCCAGCGAACAAGTGATCGTCAGAACTTGGATTCCCGATGGAGGCCAGGTACGATTAAGAACACGGCGTCGGCGTGGGCTTGCGATCCCCATGATGTGTGTTCATCGGGACGGCTTGTACGAAGCCAGAGTTTCTGGAGACACTGCCCATGCGGTCGTTTCGGGACAATATGAATTTGAGTATTCGATGAACGGCCAGACAAAAAGCATGTCCGATCCTTACGCTGCCCCATCAATTTTTGGCGAACTCGATTTGCATTTGTTTGGCGAAGGGAACCACCTGCGCATCTATCACAAACTGGGAGCACATCCTCGGCAGGTCGTTGGCCAAAATGGCGTGAACTTTGCGGTGTGGGCTCCGAATGCACGTCAGGTTTCGATTATCGGATCGTTCAACGACTGGGACGGTCGTCGCTTTCCAATGCAAAACGTGAACGGCTCTGGAGTTTGGGAGCTGTTTATTCCGGATGCAAAAATTGGTGATGCCTATAAGTATCGAGTCAGTGATGCTTGGGGGCAGCAAATGGATCGAGCGGATCCGTTTGCATTTGCGGCTGAATTGCCTCCGCGAACGGCCTCGATTGTGACCGACCTTGACCACTTCGAGTGGACCGATCAGCAGTGGTTGAACCAGCGTCGAGAACAAGATCAGTTGAATCGCCCGATTTCGGTGTATGAATTGCACTTGGGGAGTTGGCGACAGAGGGCCGGGCGGGCTCATGGTTGGATTGACTATCGAACTTTGGCACATGAAATCGTAGCCTACTGTTTGGAAATGCAGTTCACGCACATCGAACTATTGCCTGTTTCCGAACACCCGTACACTGGAAGCTGGGGTTATCAAACGACGGGATACTTCGCGGCCACCAGTCGGTATGGGACTCCCGAAGATTTGATGTATTTCGTCAATCATTGCCACAATCATGGAATTGGTGTGCTTGTCGATTGGGTACCTGCTCACTTCCCCAAGGACGTTCATGGATTGGCCCATTTTGACGGAACATGTTTGTACGAACATGCCGACCCACGCAAAGGGGAACATCCCGATTGGAACACGTTGATTTTCAACTATGGCCGTAACGAGGTGCGAAATTTTTTAATAGCCAGCGGCCTATTCTGGTTGGACAAATACCATATAGACGGACTGCGTGTCGATGCCGTGGCCTCGATGCTCTACCTCGACTACAGTCGAAAGCATGGAGAGTGGATTCCCAATCGTTACGGTGGTCGAGAGAATTTAGAAGCGATCGACTTTTTGAAGCAATTCAACGCGGCGGCGCATGAGCAGTTTCCGGGAGTCTTGACGATAGCCGAGGAATCGACCGCGTGGCCCGGAGTGTCGCGGCCTGTTGATGCTGGGGGGCTGGGGTTTTCGATTAAGTGGAACATGGGCTGGATGAACGATACGTTGCGATACATGCGACGCGATCCGATTTATCGCAAGTTCCATCACAATGAACTCACCTTCAGCTTGATGTATGCGTTTACGGAGAACTTTATGCTTCCGTTTTCGCATGACGAAGTGGTCCACGGCAAGGGTTCCATGCTCAACCAAATGCCCGGAGACGAATGGCAAAAATTCGCGAACTTGCGACTCCTTTACACTTATCTTTGGACGCACCCCGGCAAGAAACTGTTGTTTATGGGCAGTGAATTCGGGCAGTGGGCCGAATGGAATTGCAACGCTGAATTGGATTGGGGATTGCTGGGTAATGACAAGCACCTCGGATTGGCCCATTTGGTCCGCGATTTAAATCGACTTTATCGAGAGGAGTCGGCGTTGCACTCCCTTGATTTCGACGGTCGTGGATTCGAGTGGATCGAGTGTCATAATGCCGAGGATAGCCGTTTGGCCTACATTCGGCGGGACCAAGCTGGGGAAGAGGTCTTGGTCGCGTGCAATTTCACGCCAATCGTTCGCGACAATATTCGGATTGGCGTCCCGCAGCCTGGCGAGTATATGGAGCTTTTGAATTCCGATTCTCAGTATTACGGTGGTGCTAATGTCGGCAATGCCTCGCGGATTTTGGCCGAAGACATCCCGCATACTGGCCAGCCCTTCTCGCTGAACTTGACCCTGCCGCCACTTGGCGGAGTGATCTTCAAAAAAGCGTAATCCACGCCGGATGTCCATGCCTACTAAAAGGGGCGTTCATTCGTTATCATTGAGCGGACCTCCCACCGCAAAATGCGGGGTTCGCTGGGTTGCGTGTTCCATTGTTTCACCGCTTGATTTCTCTCAATGTTTGATTCACTCCAAGAAAGCTTACAGTCCGCCTTTAAGTCGTTGACCGGCAAAGGAAAACTCACCGAAGCCAACATGCGGGAGGGGCTGAAACTCGTCGAGCAGTCGTTGCTCGACGCCGACGTGAACATCACGGTCGTCCGCGATTTTATGAAGCGGGTTACCGAAGAAGCGTTGGGTGAAAAGGTCTTGTTGGCCCTTAAACCCCAAGAGCAGTTGATCGGAATCGTCAATCAAGAGCTGATCGATTTGTTAGGTCCGGTGGATCATTCACTGCCAGTCGGTCGTGAAGTCGGCATCATCATGATGTGCGGATTGCAGGGGAGTGGTAAAACGACAACCTGCGGCAAGCTCGCCAACCTGCTCATGCGGACGCAAAAAATCAAACCACTCTTGGTGGCCGCTGACTTGCAACGCCCTGCCGCCATTGAACAATTACATGTGATCGGTCGTCAACTCGATGTTCCGGTTTATTCGGAACCTGGCCAGCAAGACCCGATTCAAGTCTGCCGAAACGCCGTTGCCAAGGCCCGCGCCGAGAAAATCCCACTCGTCATTCTCGATACGGCGGGACGACTGGCGATCGACCAAGAGTTGATGGAACAGCTCAAGAAAATCGACCGAGAGGTCCAGCCCGATCAAGTCTTGCTCGTGGTGGACGGGATGACCGGACAAGATGCCGTCAACAGTGCGGGAGCCTTTCACGCGGCTCTCGAGTTGAACGGTGTGATCATGACCAAACTCGATGGCGACGCTCGCGGTGGGGCTCTGTTGTCGGTCAAACAAGTCACTGGAGTTCCGATCAAGTTTATCGGGACCGGGGAGCATCTCGACAACCTTGAACTATTTCGTCCCGAAGGAATGGCCAGTCGCATCTTGGGAATGGGTGACGTTTTGGCCTTGGTCGAAGAAGCTCAAAAACTCGTCGACGAGAAAGAGCAATTACGCCTTCAAGAGCAACTGGAAAAAGGCCAATTTACGCTGGACGATTTTCGCGATCAAATCCAACGAATGGCCAAGCCGGGTCTGATGATGAAAATGCTCGGTTTGCTCCCGGGAGTTGGCGGTCATATGAAACAATTGCAAGAAGCGATGGGAAATGCCGATACCGTGCGGGAAATGAAACGCCTCTGCGGGATCATCGATTCGATGACCCCCGCCGAACGAAAATCGCCGCAACTTATTGACATGGGCCGCCGACAAAGAATTGCCAAAGGATCCGGGGTCCAGGCCAAACAGGTCAACGAACTGATCAAACAATACGAGATGATGAAACCCATGGTTACGGGCATGGCCACTGGAACTATGGACCAAAAGCGGCAGATGTTCGATCAAATGCAACAACAAATGATGAACCCTGCGGCAAGTATGCGCAAAGAGAAAAAATCGACCGGGACCCGACTGACGGCCAAAGAACGGGAAAAACGGCAGAAGGAATACAAAAAGTTCCTTCGACAAAAGAAAAAGGGGAAATAGCCGCTTTTTGGCGGTTCTTTTCGTGGGTTTGGCTCGCTGGCATCGACCGAAAATTATCTTGGATTTGATGTGATGAGCCGAGTATGACGTAATCGCACCAGGCGAATTAGCAGAGGTGCAAGGTTCTCTTCGATATCCGGCGACCGCTCATGGCTTGCCATCGCGGGCGAAATTCGCTAAAATACGGCTTTAATTCAGGTTCCAGAAAAATAGGATAGAGATTGTGTCAGTAAAAATCCGCATGAAACGAATGGGAAGAAAGAACCGTGCTTTCTTTCGAATTTGTGCGACCGATAGCCGCTCACCACGCGATGGGCGCGTGATCGAGGAATTGGGCTCGTATGATCCGTCAGTGCCTGAAACGGACGCTCGTGTTGTGCTTAACAAGGAACGCGTGGCGTATTGGCTTGGAGTTGGGGCGATCCCTAGCCCGAAAGTCTCCGTCATGATCAAAAAATACGGGAAGGACGGAACACACCTCGACGCTCAACAAAAAGCGATCGAGAAGTTGGGGACACGTCGTCAAAATAGCATCAAGGCCGCCCTCGAAGCTGCCGCTAATCTACCGGCTCCTCCAGCACCTGCCGAAGAACCTGCCGCTGAAGTGGTGGACTCGGACGCATCGCCTGAGAACGGTGAGGCCGTAGCCAGCGAAGAAACCGTTGCATCTTCCGAAGGCTAAAGTCGTCTGAGGACTGAATTTAAGCGGAAGTTCCAAACTCAGTCTGGAAGGTTCGGAGCTCAACTAATTTGGAAGTCTTTACGAGGGGTGGCAACCAAACTGCCACCCTTTTTTTATGTAGTCATTCGGGAATTTCGATGAGAGTTGACATCCTGACTTTGTTTCCCGAGATTTTTACAGGCTACGTAGGTCAGTCCCTATTGAGCAAAGCGATTGAACGAAAACTAGTCGAAGTCCACTTCCACGATATGCGGAACTGGGCGAACGACAAATTTCGGAGAGTGGATGATCGACCATTTGGTGGCGGGCCAGGAATGGTGCTGATGGCCGAGCCGGTTGTCAACGCTATAGAGGCTGTGCAACAAATGTCGGAGCCACCCGCTGATGCCATTCTGCTAACACCTCAAGGCGAGAAGCTCGATCAGAGATTGGTTGAAGATTTGGCACAACGCCCCAGGTTGCTGCTTATTTGCGGTCGGTATGAAGGTTTCGATCAACGCATTCTCGACATCACAAAACCGCGGGAAATCTCGGTTGGAGATTTCATTTTAAATGGCGGAGAAGTTGCGGCAATGACCATCATCGATTCCGTTTTCAGATTGCTACCTGGCGTATTGGGGGATGAGTCAAGCTCAATCGATGACTCGTTTTCTAGCGGAAACCGTTTATTAGAGTTTCCCCAATACACACGCCCACGAGTATTTCGCGGGCTAGAAGTCCCCGAAGTGCTTCTAAATGGCAATCACGCCGAGATTGAGCGTTGGCGGCGAGAGCAATCCCTAGAGAAAACTCGCCGCCGTCGCGCTGACTTGTTGGATTGAGATTGATTCTTACGATGAGAAGCCATCGAGAGCAGCCATCAAACGATCAACGACATCGATCTTTGTGAACACCGGTGGACGCTCATCTTCTTTCGCATCATCAAACCGGACTTCCCAAACCGTGCTCCAATCTTCGTATGGATTCGTCTTTGCAAGGTCACGTGCGAAAGTGGAGAACCGCAAATAGAACCAATTGTTATCGTACGAGATCGCGAAATTGTCGTAGTCAAATGGGTTTTCTTGAGTCCAACCACTGGTTTGCAAGAAGTTGTTCCAAATGAACGCGCGTGACGGCAGCGTGTTACCGATTTCTTCGGTTGAATTCCAGTTGTGAGACATGACGCGGTAGGTCTCAGTTTCTCTAAATTTTGCGGCCGCTGGGTTGCTTTCATCCCAATCGGCATAGCGAATCGTCCGAACATCGTCAGTACGCATCGACCAGGTGCGGGTATTAAAGTTGTAAGCCCAAGCGTTGACACTCTTAAGGAAAACATTTTGAGACGCCACTCCTCCGGCCAACGAGAAGTGCTTTTCGAAGACCAACGGAATCGTTGTCAAAGAGTCCTTCAATAGACGAGAATTTCGGATTTCGTGGTGCAACTTTTCCAAGCCCACGTCAAGTTGAATGAGTTCGGCAGTAGTCCATTGGCTGGAGGCATTTGCCAGGCGGATGATCGCGTCTTTGGGCTGACCGTTAAAAATCTGGTCATTCATGTACACCAAGAATCTTTTATCGCCATCACCACCAAAAAGTCGGTTTCCGCCACCTGGACCACCGATCAAACCGTCTCGTCCGCTTCCGGCATACAAGTGATCATTGCCGAGGCCGCCGACAAGAACGTCATCGCCATCTTCCCCGTGCAGCACGTCATTGCCGATGCCACCAATCAGTCGATCGTTTCCATCGCCTCCGAATGCAAAATTTTGTCCAGCCGCAAATTGAATGTAGTCATCTCCTTCGCCACCGAATACCGTATCATTGCCCGTTCCCATCCATGCTCGGTCATTGCCAGGGCCTAACAGGACATGATTGTTGCCGTTACCACCGAAGACTTGGTCATCACCATCCCCCGCATGAACCACATTGTCACCGTTCCCAGTGGAGATGGTGTCATCTCCGTCGCCACCGACGAGATAGTCGTTACCGTCACCGCCATCCAGGATGTCGTCGCCTTCACCGCCGTCGATGTAATCATCGCCTTCGCCACCAAGAATTGTGTCGTTGCCGGCACCTCCAATCAAGTTGTCTCTACCGGCATCGCCTTGAATTAAATCGTTGCCGTCGCCGCCGTGAATGATGTCATCCCCATCGCCGCCAAAAATTTGGTCGTTGCCGCTGCCGCCATACAGCTTGTCATCGCCGGCGTCGCCAAAAATTCGATCATCGCCTTCGATGCCGTAGATCGCGTCGTTGCCGTCGCCACCATAGGCCGTCCCATTGCCATTGCCTACGACGATGAAGTCATCACCAGCGTCACCCCAAATGGTGTTATTGCCGTTGCCTCCGTGGATTTGGTCATTCCCATTGCCACCGCGAATTCGGTCGTTGCCGTTATCTCCAAAAATTTGATCATCACCGTCGTCGCCGAACAGACCGTCGTTACCGGCTCCACCGTACATCAAGTCATCGCCGAGGCCGCCAAAAATGCGGTCGTTGTTAATTCCGCCATACAATTTGTCATTGCCGTCATCGCCAAAGATTCGGTCAGCACCGTGACCGCCATGGATTTCATCGTCACCATCACCACCAAACAAGCTATCTTCACCAGCTCCGCCAACAATTAAGTCATCCCCTACACCGCCGTAAGCGAAATCATTGCCTGTTCCGCCGTATAAAAAGTCGTCACCCTCTTCGCCAAAAAGGCGATCATTGCCATCGTCGCCATAAAGGGCGTCGTCACCAAGCCCACCATAGATTACGTCGTTCCCTTGCCCACCAGACAACAAATCATTGCCATCACGACCAAACATCACGTCGTCGCCGCGACCGCCATACATTTCGTCCCGACCCGATCCTCCGATCAAACGGTCGTCACCATCTCCACCATGAACGAGCGTCGTCACATCCGTATCATTGCGGAAGAAGTCATTTCCCGCTCGCAAAAACACTTGAACAATCGCCACGTCGGCTCTGTTGAATACCTCAGATAGCTCACCAACAATAGTGACTCGAATTTCGGTATCACTCGCGTCTTGAATCAAGACTTGGTCGTCACCGTCCGTGCCGCGAACAGTAACGATGTTTTGCGATAGGTTGATCGTAGCTAGCAGCTTCCTGGCTTCCAATTCGTTGAAATCGAAGCGATTCGTCGATTGGACATTTGAACGAACTGAGAAGACACGATCACCAAACAAGAATGAACGGAGTTTTTGGCCAATGGTCAGCATGGAGAGGGTCTCTAGGATTTTCTAAATTCTGGGTCTGCTAAAGAAATATTCGGAGGTTGTTCCGGGGTTTCTTTCCATTTTTATCAAGATAGGACGCTTCTGCAATCAAAAAACTTCGGCTGAATCCCCCAAAACGCCAAATTTTACACTAAAAGCGAAACTTCGAAGCCCCCAGCAGTGCTTGCATCGTCCCTGCATGGATTTTTCGCTACAAACCGCAGAGTTTACCAAACCCGCACATCCCTTATTGCCGATGGAAGAAACGTGATTCCGTTTTTTCACGGCGGCCCCTGGCCAGCCGTCAGTTTTCCAAACCTCCACGCAGGTCCCCTTATGTTTGCCCTTCCAACTCACTCGTTCCTGAAGCTGGTGCTCGTGTTCGCAGCTCTGGCAAATCTCGTTGGGAATGCTGAATTTGTACAGGGACAAGAGGAAGCCGATTTTTATTGGATTCCCATAAGTTCCCAAGACGAATCGAGCGAAATCTGTCACTTTCGCAAAAAAATGACCTTAGTAGCTCCGGAAAAAAGTGAAGTCCTGATCGCCGCGACCGGACCTTTTCAGCTCTTTCTGAACGGGCGTTTAGTTGCTTCCGGAGAGGCTTCCACTGAGTACACGAGTTTTGATGCGGGCCGATTTCTTTTTCCCGGCGTCAATGTTATCGCCGTTGAAGTTGATGCTACGGGCAAATCCGATCGTGGCTTGGCCCTTCGCTTTCGTGTCAAAGAAAAGTACGAACCCCGTTGGCGAGCAATGGGAATCGACGAGACTTGGTTGACTCATCAAACGAATTTCCCCGAATGGCAAAAACAGCGGTTCCGCGATCTCGGCTGGCTCCCCGCTGCTCCTTCCGCACAGATCGCTGCAACGAGAGTTGAATCTGATCCACTCCCAGGAATGACCTCCGGCCAAAACTCAGCACAACTTGGCTCCGTCGTTGCCGGGCAATCAGAGAACTCGCCAATTCCAGGTGGCACGTCGGTGCAGCCTAGCCAAGCCTCCGCCAAAACAATCCCAATCGTCTCCTCAAAATCGATGCCGACGTTGGCTGCTCCTCAAAAACCGTACAACGAAGATGTGCAACGTGAAGTGGCGACAAACGAGTCAGCGCTAGACATGCCTTCCAGCCAAATTTCCGACGCAGTTCCGGCAAGTTCCGAATCAAAACCTGAAGCCGCGCCTTCGTCAAAGAACGTCCTTGTTTCCACAAAGAGCCCGCAAGACCAACGGTCTTCACCCCAACCCGGCCCAGAAGATGAGGCTGGGGCTTCAGAACCCCGTTTTGAAATCGGTAAGGAATTCAGAATTGATCCGGTCCTGGCCAGTGACGAATGCGGCTCCATCATCGCAATTGCTTTTGACGAGTGGGGTTATTTGATTGTTTCCCAAGAAGGGGGCCATCTCAAGATCGCCGACCTTTCAATCCCCTTCGGTGAACCTCGCGTGGCAACTCTCTGCGACGAGGTTGAAAACTGCCAGGGAATTCTGCCTCTCAACGGACGACTCTATGTCACCGGTACCGGACCGCAAGGCCTCGGATTGTACCTTCTCGAAAGAATCAATCCGGAATCGACGCGGATGAAAGTCGCCAAGTTGCTCGTGAAATTTAGCGGACAAGCCAGTGAGCACGGTCCGCATGGCCTCACGCTCGGCCCTGATGGCCTTTTGTATTGCATCATTGGCAACGGAAGTGGACCGGAAAACCAAGATCAAGTCTACGGCCCCTATCGCCACCCTCTAGAAATCGACTTAACCACTCGACTTGAGGACCCAAGTGGCCATTCAAACGGCGTTCGTGCTCCGGCAGGAACGGTTCTGAGAATGACCCTCGACGGCACGCAAATTCAAACCGTTGCCGGCGGAATTCGCAATGCCTACGACCTTGTATTTAATGCACACGGCGATCTGTTCATTCACGACAGCGATATGGAGTCCGATATCGGCCTTCCTTGGTACCGCCCGACTGCTCTCTATCACGTGACCGATGGAATCGATGTTGGTTGGCGAAGTGGCTGGGCGAAATACCCTTACTATTTCATGGACACGGTGTCTCCTGTCGCCATCACCGATCGTGGCTCGCCAAGTGGTGCCGTGTGTTACACGCATCTCAATTTTCCAGCTCGCTACCACGGGGCACTATTTCTGGCTGACTGGTCGGAAGGTCGCGTGTTAGCTGTCCGTCAAACGATTCGCGGCGCATCCTACACAACCGAGGTCGAGGAATTTCTCAAAGGCAAACCTTTGAACGTCACCGATCTGGACGTTGGCGAAGACGGGGCACTTTACCTAGCCACCGGTGGACGTGGGACGAGTGGTGGTGTCTACCGCGTCGCTTGGACAGGTGCGGTTCCCGACGATGTAATGAAGTTTGAGAACGACCTCACTCGATTGGTTCGTCAACCGCAAGCAACCGCTCCGTGGGCGCGGCAGAACATGGCAGAGGTCTTCTACCGTAATCCACAAGAGCTGGCACTGAAACTCGTTGGCGTTGCTCTCGATGCCGAAAATACTCCCAACATTCGTTGCCAGGCGATCGAGAACCTTTACCTTTTCGGCCACTTGAGTGACCAAACGTTGACCACTCTGAGCCGGGACCCGCTGCCTCAAATCCGGGCAAAAGCGGCTCAAATCTGCGGCACAACAAAAAAATGGGGCCCGATTTGCTTGCCCCTGTTGAACGACGAATTCAAACACGTGCGACGTCGCGCTGCCGAAGCGTTGCTCCGCACGGAAAGTACGGTATCGCTAACCGAGATCATTAACCTCATGAGTGATGATGATCACGTTCTCGCGTCCACGGGGACCCGCTTGCTGGAACGTCTACCGCTCAATCAATGGAAAGACACCGTTCTCAAACACGAGAATCCACGAGTCTTCTATTACGGAAGTCTATCCCTCATGCGACTCGAACCATCGGCGGACAATGGATTGATGATCGTCAACCGAT
Organism: Pirellulaceae bacterium; assembly: GCA_019636375.1. Classification (GTDB taxonomy): domain Bacteria; phylum Planctomycetota; class Planctomycetia; order Pirellulales; family Pirellulaceae; genus BJ22. The sequence continues at coordinate 97,771 of JAHBXS010000004.1, forward strand.
GCTCATCCTTGTTGGAAGGGTTCATCAGCGACCGTGATTTCGTGCAACTTTTGCGAGTTGCTCAAATCACTTTGGCACGAACAAAACTGGAACCGAAGACGATTGCGACCTTCTCCAAACAAATGGCCGCTGAATTTCCCACAGCGAATTCGCTACTCAACCGGGAACTGGTTCGCATTTTGACATACCTGAAAGACACCTCAAGTGCAGAGTCACTCGTCGACTACTTGGCGAACCATGCCGACGACAATGAAACCAAAATCCTTGTCGCAATGCACTATGCAACGTTTGCCGAAAACCTTAACGACAAAACCCGATTGGCTCTGATTGAATCGTTGCATCGCAGCATGGGCGATAACCAAGCTGGGAGTTTTCGCCTATACCTCTCACGCTCAATTAGAACCGCAACGGAGTCGTTGTCGAAATCTTCGGTTTCAAAAATCATTCAGTCTGGCGAAAAATGGCCGTATGCACTCATGCCGGTCTTCTATCGCCTAACCCAAGAAGAAATGGCTGAATACTCCCCGATGCTGGTCGACCTCGACCGCCGTTTGCAACTTCAAGGCTCGCGCGATGTCGTCGCACAAGCACGGTTAGGAATCATCGCTCTACTGGCAGAAGGCAAAACGGACATCGGAAACGAGTACCTCCGTCGATTATGGGTCGAGGAACCCGATCGTCGCCGAGATATCGTGATCGGGATCGCACAAAATCCTACTCGAGAAAACTGGGCCTATCTGATTGCCAGTCTCCCAATTGTCAACGACCTGACGGCTGGAGACATTTTGAATTGTATCCAGTCCGTCAAATTACGCCCCGTTGATCCTCAACACTATCGCGAGATTATTGAGTTGGGATACCGACTGCGAAATGACCACGCCAAGACTGTTTCAAAAATCTTGGCGATGTGGACCGAGCGGGATATCAACGATTCAAATCAAACCTGGGAACAACAACTCGAAGATTGGAGCAAATGGTATCACGAAGAATGGCCCAACGAACAACAGGTTGACGTGCAAGATGCTCAAACCATCAGCGTCAGTTTTCAACCCGCTGCCGAAATCCTCGACATGCTCGAACGTAGGCTCATTTCTGGAGATGCCGAACGTGGACTGCATGTCTTTAACAAGGCCGATTGTGCCAAATGCCATCGTTTTGGTGCCAACGGTTCATCGGCAGGCCCTGACCTCACGAGTATTGCGAAACGTTTTTCCAAACGAGAGACTTTGGAGTCCATTGTCGAGCCTTCGAAGGTGGTTTCCGACCAGTATCGCAGCACCATGATCGTTAACGAAAATGGAATCTCCTTCGTAGGCCTCAAAGTCGAAAACAACGATGGCACGATAACTTTGATTGTCCCATCCGGAGAACGAGTTCGCTTTGGTCCTGATGAAATCGCCGAGCAAAAATTCGTGACGCAATCATCGATGCCAGACGGCTTGTTGGATTCTTTGACGAAGCAAGAAATCGCTGACCTGTTCGCGTTCATGTATAACGAACGGGAAGCGGTTGTGGCTCAGTCGACTAGCGAAACCACCGTTAAATGATTTCGCTGAGACAGCCCCAAAAGATCTGCCAAATAAAAAGGAGGAAAAAGAAGGCGGGCAAAACGCCCGCGTCCCAAGATTTTTTCCTAATCACCCAAACCCTCTAACAATCGCGAACCGACTCGGATCATTGTCGAGCCGGCGGCAATCGCCACTTCGAAATCGTCGCTCATACCAATCGAAAGCTCGTTCAGTGGGTCCTTTTCCGTTGCCAATCGCCGCAATTCGTGCCAAACATCGGCGAGTGATTGAAATTGGATGCGTGTCTCTTCAGGGCCGGCCTCCAAACCCGACATTCCCATAAAACCGCAAACACTTATATGAGCCATTCCCCTGCCGCGTTCGAGCGCGTCTGGCAATTCGTCGATTGAAAACCCATGCTTCGCGTCTTCCTTCGAGATATTCGCTTCGAGAAGAATCGAACATGGCCGACCCAGTGCCGCAGCTTGCTCGTTTAGTGTCTCCATCAAACGCACACTATCCACCGAATGAATCAGCGTCGCGACAGGCACCACCCACTTCGCTTTGTTTCTCTGCAAGTGACCGATGAAATGCCATTCGATGGACAAGTCTTCCAACAACGGAGCCTTGTCACGCAATTGGTCGGCTCGATTCTCACCCAAACATTGACACCCAGCTTCAACCAACCATCGGGTTTTAACCACGTCAATATATTTGGTTACAGCGACAAGCTTCACCGATTCAACTGGTCGGTTCACTTGTTGGCAGGCCACGGCAACTTCGCCCTTCAAGCGTGCTAGGTTCTCTCGAAACAGTCGCTGGGCAGCGTCTCGCGAAATCATTCGATTTCAACCTGTTTTACAAGGTCTCCCGATTCGGAAAAACTTCCGAAACAAAAATCACAATAGACATTCTGCCCGAGGAACGTTCGATTACCAACCGGAGCTAGGCTGCGATAGGCCAACCATTGTTCGTTTCCGAGTTGCAATCGGAAGGCAACTGCGACGTCATCATTGACAATCTGCAAATGCTCGGCAACCGTCAGGCGCCGCCAAGTTCTCGGACGCTTGGTTCGCTGCGGGTTAAAGTCAATCGCTACGGCAGAATAAAGTCCTCGTCCACGCCCCCGTTGATTGAGCAGCAACCGATCCGATTCGGCCAAGAAATTATTTCCCGAGCGATCGTTTTTCCATTCGCCCAAGGAAAGTGGGATGGCCAGGGCCACAATCTTTTCGTCTCGAACAAGGTAAATTTCTCGGGTTTCAGTTTCTGACAACGCCGTCGTCCCTTCAGCGTAAGGGAAAGGGCATTCGTATTCGATGAGCCCGGCTGAATCAGCCAACAAAAACGTGTCCGAAACAATCGCCAATTCACCACGACGACTTAATAACCATTGCCGCTGCCAGGTCAGTCGGTCTTGCCAATGCCGTTCAAGCTCCAGAACGGCCACATCTTCGTTTGACTCCCAAAAATTTAAACTGAAATCTCCTGTACCAAACTCCACCGCTTCGCCGTCAATCGAAATTCGCGGGCTGTTATCACCACGAAACAACGACCACGCCGCTCCGATTTCCACTTCGATTCCACCCTCAACGTTTGCCAACGCAATCTTTGGACTCTTCCTACGCCAACTCGATCTCAATACACCAATTTGTGCGTCCCCACTAAAGTCGCAGGACTCTGGTAACTGTCGTTCAGATTTGGGCTTGTTACCGTTTTTCAAAATGAAACCGGCCACGGCAGAGTCGCCTGGGTCTTTCGTTACCTTCTGAATCGCCTTAACCAACAACTCCGGGTCACCAACCCAACCATCGACCAATGCAACTTGTCCATCGGACTTAAGCATCCGCATGAATTGACGGCCAATCCACTCGAAGCGTTCTTGGATTTTCTCCGGCACTGGGTGCTTCGAAAGTTTGATCAAATGCCGCGCTCGCAAAATGGCAACGGTCAATGGACCGATTTGGGGCAGATACTGCGGTGCCAACCAACCATTCGAATCGAAAAACCTTTCGAGAAATACGCCAAACGTGATGATTGCCTCCGACCCCAACGCATGCCCCCGTTCCAGTCGCCTGAGCACCGCCGAAATGATCAACGGAATTTCTACAGCCGAGCAGAAAAATCGCAATGGGTCTTCGTCAGCTAGATCAATCGGTTGCTGCATCGACTCTGCAACCCGTAAAACCAATTCCCACGCCAAGCGAGGTTCCGCTTGAATCAACTCTGCCAAAAAGTAAACACTAGCCACCTCGCCGAGTGCCAACGTCTCCGCGCCAACGTCTGCGATCTCGCTGCAGGATAGGTGCAAATCAAGTACTCCAGCCAACGATCCGTTGCGAACTTTCCGCTCGGCCTTTCGCAGTGCTTTATCGATTGCTTCAATTCCTACGGAGTCTGGAACGGCCAACAACAACCAATCTCTCAAGGAGTGCTCTTCTCCCTGAAACCTCTTCCGCCATCGGCTGCGAGCGTTTTCCGCAAAATCTGCGAGGCTAAACTCTATCCCCAGCAGAGTGACCAACTCGCTCATCGAACCATCGCTTGACCCGGCAAGTCCCTTGTTGGAATGGTTTACATCTGGAGGATTTTTGATTGACATTTTGGTGCAATTCATTGAGAAAGTGCGTTCTTAATCGGCGAGCAAAATGACGCCTAACTTATCGCCATTACCGCCAAAATTTATCTCAAAGAACTCTAAACTTTTCCCGGCCAGTCGTCAACTTTCCACGACAAAATTGCTCCATTTCGCATTGAAATTGCGGGCATTTGGTACAGTTGACGCTGATCGGCAGCCGCTCAAATCTCCAGCAAACCAAATCCCTCTGCATCACTCAGTGGATTTTTCGACTTCTCGCCACACTATCTGAGACCATTCGAGTTTTCGTGTCGCAGTGCCGCTTCCGCGACGGTCGCAGCGTTCCCTTCGCTCCAGCGGAACTGCCATCACCGTCCTTGTTACCTTCGACCTAGCCCTAGCCTTTCACATTTGACGTTACAGAAAGTTGCCGCAGGCCAGCTTGTTAAATCCGTAAATTCGTTTCAAATATATACGGCATCGCACGCTGAGCCTGATAATGAATGCCGCCAGGTCTCGGACAAGGCAAAACCATTGGTTTGAAAATCACGCCGAAACCCTTCGTTTCTATTGTCAAATGCCTTGCCGCCTTTCCGAATCAATTCCGCTTTTAATTCTGACAACAAAAAGGCCAAATATGGACATCTTTGATAGTATTGTTTTCGTTAGCATTTTTGACGTGATTCGAAATTTCCTGATTTTCGCATTTCTATTGGTCGTCTGTTTTTGGCCACGCCAGATCGGAAAACCTTGGTTTGTAATTGCACTGACTTTTTGGCTAGTCTCTTCGCTCTATTTTGCCGCTCTGTATTTCGTAGCCAAGCTAACGGACAATTTTCAACTTTACCAAAATATGGAGACAGTCACCACGTTCATGCGAATTGTAGATTTTTTCTCGTATCCTTTTTTGTTGATTGGCTTTGTGCGGGTCGGCATGGCGACACGATCTCTCATTAAGAAATCGCAACTTGCGACGATGAGCGATCAAAACGACAAGCCTTCTTTGAAGCCCCACCGAGGAGACCTTGTTTTGTCCTTGGGGCTTGTGGGACTGCTCGGAATTCTGCCGATTGCTTTGGCAGCGTGGGTTTTGGGAAGTAGTGATTTCAGACGAATCCGGGCGGGAGAGATGGAGCCAGCGGGATTCGCCGCAACGCTCATCGGCTATCTATCCGGAATCGCCGGCACCATTCTGTTTTTAATCGGGATGGTTGCTGCGTTGATCATGATCAGGAATTACGCCCTTTATTGAAGTCGATTCGAAACGTTTAAGCCTATCCCCAAAGGGGTCGCGACTCACTCGTCCATGTTCACGAGTTGGCGTGGTTTGGTTTTCAACAAAAATGGAGCTTTGACCGATTCTCGGCGTTCGCCGGGAATATCAATTTCTCCGAGGTATTTACGTTTGACTTCTTCGTGCTGAACAATGTCATCCGTCGTCCCGTGGCATAAAATCGTTCCCTCGCTGACCACATACGTCCGGTCTGTAATTTGCAAAATCTCACGGGCCGCGTGATCGGTAATCAAGATCGAGATTCCCGAATCTGCCAATTCTCGAATGATGACTTGTACGTTTTGCACGGTGACCGGATCGATACCCGCAAAAGGTTCGTCGAGCATGATGATTTTAGGATTGGAGATCAAACAGCGCGCGATTTCGAGTCGACGTCGTTCGCCACCGGAGAGTCGGCCTGCCTGGGTTTTGCGGACATGCTTGATTTTGAATTGATCCAGCAATTCTTCGATCCTGGAATTTTGCTCTTTGCGGTTCATCCCCAGCAACTGCATAATCCCGCGCAAATTGTTCTCTGCCGAAAGTTTTGCAAACACGCTCGATTGTTGAGGCAGGTATCCCATCCCACCTCGACTGGCTCGCACATACATCGGCCAATTAGTGACCTCCTCACCGCGCAAAAAAACCTTTCCGCTATCCGGCTTGGTCATCCCGCAAATCATGCGGAACGTGGTCGTTTTTCCCGCACCGTTGGGACCGAGCAATCCGATCACTTCCCCCTCGCCGACCTCCAACGACACTCCGTTTACGACCGTCCGCCTGGAAAAGCGTTTGACCAATGATTGGGCGTTTAAAATGTTCATGACACTTCCTTGCTAAACTTTTGCCTTGCCTACCCGTCGACTCCTACCCGTTATCGAATTGGCCCCATCCTTTCAAAGTTCGGCCAAAAAGGGACAGGGGTCCTTTTCGGCGCGGGCCAAAAGATATACAAGGCCCTTCCGATCATCAATTCTCCCGGAACAAAATGTTCTCCCTGCCAAATCCGAGCATCAAGGCTCTCAGGGCTGTTGTCTCCCATCGGCAAAAACTGTTGAGCACCGAGTTCGAACATTGGCCCGCCATTGCGAAATCTCGCTTGAAATAATTGCTGCCCTGAGGACGAATCCCATTTGTCCGGATTTCGCATGACCTCTCTAATCGAGGCGGCTTGGTATCCTGTTTCGTTTCGAGAAGTCGCGTGGCCAATCGTTTCGCCTTTGACTGAGGTGTAGTACTGATCGCGCCAAACTCGCAGTCGATTAACGGTCAAAGCGAGCCCAGTCGCTGCAATTCCCAACGGTTCGGCATCGCCAGGATCGTTTGGGGACCAACGGGGCAACAATTCATGTGACGGCGAGTAGCAATCGACATCGAACTTCATCTCACGATTATTGACCCACAGTCGAATTTGATCGTCGGCATTGAAAAATAGCAGCGAATATTTACCTGGGCCGGTCAACGGAGTTTGACATGTCGCAACGTCAAGCGGATTGCTGCCGTCTTCAGCATGGAATTTAATTGAACCATCGTTCGTCACCTTCCCTTCACCCGTCGCCACATCGATTTCCAATTCGAAGTGTACCCCGGCTTCGACAACATCTAAAAACAACTTCCCCGATGATGATTTTATTTCAAGGTCTACCTCCAACCCCAAATCACCGACCCAATGTAGGCCGTTTTCGAAGGTTTCCCGATAACCTTTCTTGCCCCCTACTGTCCGTTCATTGTAGCAGTACCAATCGCCAATCAGTTCACCCGGATGCGTCGCGGCATAGTTTTCGAATGACTCGCCATCTTCGATCCGTTCCCATATTTGTTTGTTGGGGACCAAGTGACGATAGCGCAACCACTTCTTCGAGGTTTCATCACTTGAGATCGAATAAATCGGGCGGTGATTTTGGACGACCGTGTTCCATTTCGAGTCGTCGGGATTTGCCCACTCATTCCAACGCAGTGGCCATTTGGCATCATGCAACAGCGGTGCAATAAAGTCGGTGTCGTCAACCGGATGCTTCATGGTCATCAACTTGTAGGCCGGTTTACGAACGATCGCTTGTCCCCAGCCTTGGGCACCGTCCGAAGTCATCGTATAGATGTCGCCGTTTTCAATTTTCAATTTCTCACCCGGCAATCCGATCAATCGCTTGATGTAGTTTTGTTTTCCGTTGTTCGGATTTTTAAAAACAATTACGTCGAATCGCTTGGGCTGTTGAAAGTCGTAAATAAATTTATTGACCACGATGCGATCACCGGAATTCGATTGATGCTCCGCATTCGCGCGAGGGCGCATCGTCATGGGAGCTCGGCAAAACGGGCAATTGGTTTCCAACACCTTCATCCGATCATTCTCGGGAATTGTTGGATTGTCCTCGCTCGACCCTGTCAAATATCGTGCTTGACATTTGTCGCAAGTCACATCCATGTGCTGGCCTTGCAGCGATGGAGCCATCGATCCAGTGGGAATGATATAAGCTTCGCCACCGAAAGTCCGAAACAACATCGCCAATACTACCGCGACGATCACCGATTCGAGTGTTTCCCGGACACCGTAATTCTGAAAAAAACGAAACACCGCGTTTGGCCCGTCGTCAAACCCAGAAGTTCTTCGAGTTGGCTGCGGCGGCTCAGCGCGATCTTCAAGGTCAAAGGGGCGACGCTTTTTAGTGGATTTGGCCATTTCACGCGAACAAAAATTTGCGAACTTGTAAACAAATGAACTTTCGAATTAAACGAAAGATTCCCAAATTGTAGCGAATTACCGGCGTTGCTCCTATCGGAAAACGCCCAACAGATCACGTCATAGCCAAAAAAACTATTCCGGTTTCGAAACCCTTGTCACACGGCCCGCAACGCGTTCGAGCAGAACATAGGGCGAATCCCAATCGCGGCTGTCTTTCGAAACCGGCACATTGTCCCCCATCACGAAATAATGCCCGTCTGGCACCTCAAAAACCCTCGACTCGACAGCCGGGACGCGCATCCCCGGTAACTGATCAAACCAATAAATTGACCGCCAAATTCTTAGTCGTTGAACCCCGACAGAGCCATGCAGTACGTGGATTTGGATCACCTTTTCCGATGGTGTAGCGGATTGCTTTTCCCAAGAAATCCACTCTTCTAAAACTCCTTGGATACGTATCCCCACTCGGCCAGTTATCGTCGCAACGTCGATCGTGAAACGTTTCGCTCCGTCGATTGCAGGCAACGGAAATGTTTGAATCATTTGTGAATTTCTATCTCCATTCTCTCGCAGCACGCGAACCTCTTTTTGCTGCCAAGACAAAACGACTTTCAGCTTACTCCCAAGGTATTCTCGATGTATCACGAACTCCGAATCGCCTTCTACCAATACTTCGGTTGTCGTCACCAGTGAATCCATCGCATGTACATTTCGAGAAATTGATTGATCGAAACTGTAAAAGTCATCGACCGGCCCTAGCTCATCGCGATCACCTGCGTGGCGATAGCAACGCCAGCTTTGATACGCCCAAGTTGGCAGTTCGTCTTGGCCTTCAGGGTTTGAGGAATCACAAACGGGATTGCAATGCCAACCTTCGCTTAAGGTCTGCCAGACTTCTGCGGGAGTCACAACGATCCGTTCACGCGGTTTAGATTTTGGCTCAAACGCCGAGTCGAACACCAAGATTTTTTGATCGTCGATCTCGGCCCAATTCAAAGCCAACAATTTTTCGTTGACGAGAATTTCCCCGTCGGCCATGGCAATTCTTTCTCCTGGCAAGCCCACGATTCGCTTGATAAAAAATCGCGGCGGGACATTGTCGGGCTGAGAAGGTTCGGGCTCCGCGATCGCCACGACGTCCCAGCGATTCAACGGCACCCCTTCTAGCGGTTTGATATAAAATCGTTCGGCGTCTCGACGCTCACCCGAGGCGACCGAGATTTCGCGAAAACCACAATTCGGACAAACAACGAGCTGGGACCTTGGGACATCGGTAGACGTCTCAAAAGGAAACGCACAATCTGGGCAGGTGAATGCCAAATGCTCACCCCAAAAATGAGGGGCCATCGAATTGCCCGCGATAATCGCTTGGCGATACTCGCGCGTTTGCTCTCGAAATCTTAGCCACAAGCCGATCGCGGCAATCAGGCTTACGCACCCAAGAATCACAAGCATTCTGGTGAGACTTCCTAAGCTCGGCGATGTTTGTTTAATTTCAGAACGGTTCGTCATCTTAAATCTTCATCTTACATCGCGGCAGGAATTTGGATTAAAATAGTAGGTGTCGCCAAGTTGCTCAATTGTGGCATTCAATTTGTCACTTTTTGTCCGATAACCAATTCCAACATGCCTGGTATGCCCATTCTAAATATCCTTGATCATCCGTTGGTCGCTTGTCACCTCACGACGCTTCGCGATAAGAATACGCCACCGAGCGAGTTTCGGCAAACCGTCAATCGATTAGCGACACTCTTGGCTTTTGCGGCCACCCAAGACCTTTCGACCGCCGAGGCCCAAATTGAAACACCCATTCAAAAAATGGTCGGGCGAACGCTACTCAATCGAATTGGACTCGTCCCGATTCTGAGAGCTGGCGTCGGAATGGTCGATTCCTTGCTCAACATGATCCCTACGGCCGAAGTCTGGCATCTCGGCGTCTACCGCGACGAATCCACGGCAGAGCCGGTTCGCTACTACGACAAACTCCCCGCCGGTGACCCAGTGGATGTCGCCTTTGTCCTTGATCCGATGCTCGCTACCGGAGGATCGGCCATTCTCGCCGGGAAAATGCTACAAGATTGGGGTGTCAAAAAAATCAAAATGATTTCGATCATCAGCGCCCCAGAAGGAATCAAGCGAATGCAAGAAGCGTTGCCAACTATCGAAATTCATACTTGTGCCGTTGATCGCGGCCTGAATGAGCACAAGTTCATCGTGCCCGGACTCGGCGATGCCGGGGACCGGATTTTCAATACGACAGGTTGAGTGTTTGGTTCTCGGTTTTCAAGGGTTATCATCAAGTAATGTCAGAAGCTCAAGACAATCCAGTTGAAAAAACTCCAGTTGTAAAATCGCAACTCCCGCCCAAGTTCCGCGACCCTGATCGTGTTGCCAAATGGTTGCCGCCGAAATTCAAGGGAGCCTCGGTTCACTGGAGTGACGGCAGCGTCGAAGGTGGGGCTGGCAAAATTCGTTTTCCCGATGGCCAAGGGGGCTTTGTTGAAGTGGACCCAACGATTGTGCATGTTATGGCCGACGGCAAAAAAGTCCCCGTTCGCCTCGCCGACCGCCATACCCAATGGCGGCAACGCGCGATCTTCAATCTCATCGCCATGCTAATCTGCCTCGCCATCCTCTACCTCGGCTTCCTCCTCATCGTCCCACGGAATTGATGAAATGACTTGTCGAGCATTTGACCCTTAGCGAATGGCTTTCATCCTTTAAGGCTGTGTTTGTTTGGCTGTTGAGTAATTGCAGGCATCTCAAACGTTCCCTGAGGCGACACTTTTTCTATTGGCGAATCATTTTATTGGACTTTCGGATGAAGACCTCATCGTCGTCATAGAAAATTTGCAGCCTAGCATTCTAGATTTCGTGAAGCTAAAATAACCTGCAATCCAGGCAAAGTTGCTTCGAACACTGGAACTATGTCATCGTGACTTGACCATTCTTCGCAGAACCGCGCTGGTGATTTTAGGCCGTTATAAAAATTGGCACACGTCTGGCCGTGCGAAGTCTACACCATATTTTGACATTTTTTAAATTACCGCAGGAGAACTTGGATGCAGTACTCTCTGGCAAAGAAACCAATTAAGCTGGCAACTCCCGATATAAATTCGCCGTCCTCCAGAAGTTCTAATCGATTCCTCAACTCACTGAGAGCTCTTGCTGTTGGTCCAAGCTTTATGCCTTTCGTACGATTCTGCTCGTTTTGCCTTTACGCAACTTTAGGCGCTCTGACAACATTCGCGCAAACCGCAGACACGATTTATCACAACGGTTCTATCCTCACCATGGCTGGCGAAACGCCAACCTATGTCGAAGCATTGGCGGTGAGGGACGGCAAGATCGCGATCGCGGGCGCCAAAGCGGATGTTTTTAAACTTAAAGGCGACTCAACTCGCGTGGTCGATCTGGAGGGCAAGGCTTTGCTGCCCGGATTCATCGACGGGCACAGCCACTACATCAACTCGCTACTCGTCGCCAACCAATGCAAGCTCTACGCTCCCCCGTCAGGTCCCGGTCGAGATGTGCCGAGCATCATTGCTGAACTCAAGAAGTACGCTGCGGATAGAAAGATCCCCGAAGGTGAGTTGATCATGGGCTATGGCTACGACGACACGGTGATGCCGGATGGCCGACTCCTCAATCGCGATGATCTTGACGAGGCGTTTCCCAACCATCCCGTACGGATCGACCACGTGTCCATGCATGGTGCCGTGATGAACAGTCTCGCTTTGAAAAAATATGGCATAAGTGCTGAAACCAAAACTCCAGCGGGAGGGATCATCGTCCGCAAACCGGGGACAGAAGAACCCTGGGGGCTGATCATGGAAACTGCGTTTTTGCCTGTTTTCCAGCAATCCGAGCCGATGTCAGCGCAGCAAGAGATCGAATGGACGCGGGCCGGTCAATTACTTTTTGCGGAAGCTGGAATTACGACCGCCCAAGAAGGCTCCACGATGATCGGGCCGTTTGAGACGATTCAACGGGCCACGGAGGCTGGCGCAAACATCATCGATGTGGTTGCTTACCCGTTTATCACAGAAGTGGACAAGGTATTGGAGGTTGCTCCGTTGAGCGAATGGGGCAAATACCGAAACGGTTTCAAGATCGGTGGTGTGAAGATCACTTTGGACGGCTCGCCCCAAGGCCGAACTGCCGCTTTCACATCGCCCTATCTGACCGGTGGTCCCGGTGGCGAAGAGGATTGGCGTGGAGAGCTCCTTTTCCCGCAAGACCTCGCCAACAAAATGGTCCAAAAAGTTTACGATATGCAGGTACCCTTGCTCATCCATTGCAACGGAGATGCTGCGATTGATGCTTTCTTGTCAGCCTACGAATTGGCCCGCGCGGGAGACTTCAGTCGTCCTTGGAATGTAACCACCATTCACACGCAATTCATTCGCAAAGACCAAATTCCCAACTTTGTAAAATACAACATTCGCCCGTCCTTCTACACGTTGCATACGTTTTATTTCGCTGAGGCCCATTTGGCAAATCGCGGGCCAGTTCAAGCAACTTACATCAGTCCCATGCGCGATTCCATTGATGCGGGACTTCAACCGAGCAACCACACGGATTTTGTTGTCGCTCCCCTGGATCAAATGATGATGCTCTGGTCGGCCGTCAATCGAGTTTCTCGCGGTGGTGCGGTGATCGGTGCGGATCAGCGAGTTTCCCCTTATGAAGGATTGAAGTCCATGACGGCTTGGGCGGCGGCTCAATACGACGAATTGGATAGCAAAGGCACATTGGAGGCTGGTAAGCGGGCCGATCTCGTCATCCTCGACAAAGATCCATTGCAAGTGGACCCTCTCGCAATCAAGGACATCAAGATTGTTGAAACGATCAAGGACGGTACGACAATCTTCCCGGCCCCTGCCGAACTAAAAACGCCCAAAGCGGCTGATAAGTACGACGGAATGTTTTATCGCTGGCGAGCTCATGTTTGCGATCGGGCGGAAATCAATCAAGCGGCAGGCAAATTATGGACGCTTGTCAAGCTCAACGACCGCGAGATAAAAAAAGAAAATCCCCCGACGTTGAAGTTCGAAAAGGGCCAACTCTCAATTTTCGGAGGCGTTAATCGACTTGGGGGCTCCTATGCACTTATCGAGTCCAATGGGAGTGTTGTCCTCGGAGAATTGTTCAGCACCAGAATGGCGGGGCCGCCAGAGTTAATGGAGTTGGAACGCGAATTCTCCCAAACGATGGCCTCAGTTAACGGCTTTCACGTTGAGGGAAATCAACTGCAACTCCTCAGCGGCTCGACGGTCGTGGCCGATTTTCGCACGAGCGATTAGAAGTTCAGCGCTCGAAATTTCAATTTCCGATATCGCATTTCGGAACGGGCTCGAGATGCTTTGACGAATCGGAAAGTTTGCCTGCGAACCTCAATATCCATCTAGCAAATGCCCGCCCAAGGGTTGCCCGAATTCTCACCTCGCTCTCGCGACATTTGACCTGTCGTCAGGGGGTACCTCCGTTTGGGCAAACTCCGTACTTCGAAAGTCATACATCAATGGTCCATCGGCCCAATTCGTTTTGAAACGGTGTGATTCCATTGATTTGTTTTCGAGCCACAGAGCCCCTTGAGTTCACCGAGAAATCACGGCACTTGGTTCAGAATTCGGCCCGTCCAGAAACGGGACGGAGCCCCAACGAAACGCATAGATTTCCAGCGTAGGTAGAGGAGTTCTATCAAGAACTCCCAATTTTCCAAAAAAACGGCACGATGCAGGGGGTGCAGCGTGCCGGGGTGGTAATAGAGTTTTTCCAGCGGAGAGGACAGGATTCGAACCTGCGGACCAGTATTACCCGGTCGCGTCTTTAGCAAAGACGTGCTTTCGACCACTCAGCCACCTCTCCAGGTGCCCCACATTGTGACGCCAATTCGCCAATTTTTCAAGGTGCAATTGCCGCTGTTGGACCCAAAAAAAGACCGCGATTTAGGGGAATTGGTTCGCCCTTGCCGAAAATTTCGGTTTTCGGTACTCTCCCGCCGTATTTCGGTGAGAGAGGCTACATCTCCAGCCACCAGCAATCGTTCGGAAAGCGTCATTTCCATCGACGGTTCTGGCGGATTGGATTAGTCCAAGTTTTAGGTCGCAGTACTCGTCAAGAGTTTCGAATCAAGCAGCAAAAGCCAACGTGACGGACGAATTCCGCCGCGAAAAAGTCTAGCGAACAGCTCTCGCAGACCACTAGGCCGCAGGCTGCTAACAGGAAAAGATCATGTGGACAAAAATTACTTTTAGTCTTTTGACGATGATCGGCATTGCCGGTCTAATGGCTGGTTGTCAGGGTGGCTCTTGGGGTCGCTCGACTGACTTTTCCAAAGCAACCCTTTCAAACGAGCAAGCTGCCGAACTCGTGCGGCGAGAAACGCCAACTCCGTATCGCTGGTCGAACGACTACAGCCGGGTTTTGGACCAAGCCACTCGAGAACAAAAACCGATGATGCTGCTGTTCACAGGTAGCGATTGGTGTACTTATTGCACAAAGCTCGAAAAGGAAGTCCTATCGCAACCGGAATTTACCACTTGGGCAGAAGACAAATTTGTCCCGATGATGGTTGACTTTCCCCGCTCAAAACGATTGGCCTCGGACATCGCCGGGCAAAATGAGCAACTCAAAGAACGCTACGGCAAGTTTGTCGCCGGATACCCAACGATTCTGTTTGTTCAGCCAGATGGACAAGTGATTGGGAAAATGGGATACGAACGGGGAGGAGCAAAAAGCTGGATCGCGGCGGCTGACATGCAAGTCGGCCCTGCTCTCAACGCCCCCCAAGAGCGCGTGCCACCACAGGAGCGCATGGCACTCGAACCCGCGTCACGACGCATCCAATAGTGGACCATGATTGATTCGGTCCTTCCAATCAAGCTTGTGCTCGCCACGTAATCGTCCTCGCAAACGGCGATTACGCCCTTCGAGTTCTCATTGACCTTCTTCTGAATTCTGTTCAATCATTTCTTTAAGACGGCGAACCACGTCCTCTCTTATCTTTGCGATATGGGCCTTGAAGTCGTCAGGAACGATGTCTTGAGGATTACTACCAAACAAAAACGTCGTGTTCGGCAGGCCTTCTTGAATTTCTAAAGTGAGTAACGGCTTGGAGTCGACGGGGTTGAATTTTGGAGATGTCGACAGAATGCGGTGATTTCCGCTGGGACGAAGCTCTTGTAGGTCGGCTAATATTCTACTCGGAAAGTTGGGAGTAATTTTTAAATCATTGTGAAAGAATAAAATCCAGCATTCGCTTAAATTCGGGCAGCTACCGAGAAGGTTTGATATAGAAAAATTCGATTTCACGTCCACCAAACATCTGATTTGGGCCACCTGAGGAAAATTCGTGTCACCCGAAATTTCGAAATCTTTGTGCAATAATTCTCCGAAATGTATTTCAGTTAGTTCTCTGCTTTTTTGTGAGAGATTCGACATGGCGCGTTCAAAGCAGTTTGTCGAAGGTTCGTAGATTCTTTCGAAGCTACCGAGCCAGTAATGATCAATCGACACCGCAACTAAATGCTCTAGCTCTACGTCGGTCAACTGCAGTAGCCAACGCTCATTTGGGAGCCAAAGTCGAGTTACGCTCCCTTCGCCGTCAACTCCATAAGCCCAGCCCAACTTTTTCGCCAGCTCGGTGACCGATGGTTCTGAAAACAGAGGATATTCCCCCGTCTTCGGATCTGGCTCAAAGAGCCATTCTGGAAGTCGCGTTCGGATAGGCTGGTAATTAGCCAGTAATAACTGCCAGGCATCTGGCTTTGTTGGATTGGTAATGACAAGTCTTTTGACATTTAGATTTAACAAGTCCAACAAGAGCTCTGGAGCAACTTCCAATTCATCTAGGTCACTGATTTGAAAAGAATGCCTCAAAATTTCGCTACGGTCGAGTTCACTCAAACACCTGAATGCCGCATTGAATGAACGAAGCCCATCGGAATTGAGGTCAAACAAAATTCCGTTCCGGGGTGCTAGCTGGATTAGTTCCTTAAAACATTCCAGACTCCACTCCTGCTGGTTGAAATGAACTGACCAAACATTTCCATAGGTTGAAAAGTTTTTGATAATAATCGGAAGGGACTCCAACGGCAGGTCGCTAAGCGTCAATTTACTCAAAAACGTCCCGGATGGTACAGGGGGCGAGTCGTCGATCACTTGAGTTGATGCCAAATGCAGTCGCCTGTAGTTGTTTTGAAGCTGAAAAAGCTGGCTCAATGTAATTTCTGAGTCAATCAAGTGCACTTCGGTGCATCTTTGAGGTAGGAATTTAAAATTAATCGCTGGAGTTGCCGACTTAAGCTTCAAGTAAAACTCCTTGCCAATATGTTTTTGCGGCATTAACCGCAAAATATTGCTGGGTGTTGATCCGTTAAGCGTAAGGGTTGAGTGATAGGCATTCCCGTCCTCTTTGACTTCAATAATCGCACCGCCTTGGGAAACGAGATACCGCAAATGCCATAGGGTTAAACGTTCTTCGTTATAGGCCAACTGTTTCTCAACAACTACGGACAATTTTTCGTTCGGTGCCGAGAAATTAAAAACAGCGATGGCCAGCGCGATCGGCCAGATGATCGAAAGCAAAACTAGGGAATTGCTGTGCAGGCGGGACGGCGTTCGCTGCGTGCTATTGCCAAGCACGATCCATGCGGACAAAAAAATGCCTCCCCAAATCGCCACTGCCGGATAATTAACTTCTCTAAAATCATCCGCGTTCCTGAACAAGATCGCCACGAGGGGTAGAGTCGGTGCGAAAATAAGTGCCGAAAAAAGAAGCAATGCCGTGACCCGTTTGATTCGACTTGCGTAGTCGGTGACTAGGGCTGTAGCAATTCCTGTCCACGCCAACGACACAATTATTGCCGACTTCAACCAAGCCCAATTGACTAATTTGATATCTTCCTGAATAAACCTGCTGAAGACATGAACTGCTAATAACACACCCAGCATCGCCAAAAGTCGCCTGCTGTCACCTTGTGGAATGACTCGTTCATAGACTACTTGCCAACTCGAACCAAAATGTCTGATCGCCAATGACGTGAACGCATTGAATAACAATGCTAAAGGAACACCACGAAAAAAAAGAAACTGAAACTCAATAAAACTCTCACTCACCTTCATCGAACCCCAGTTCCAGGCCCACAACAAGGAGAGTGTCCAAACAGCGAACAATAGAGCCCAACAAGGTTGCTCACCTTTGATTTGAATCAAAATTGCAAGGGTGCCCAAAGTCAATCCCAGCCAGAATCCGCCGAATGCAAATACAGGCAAATAAACCAGATAGGTTTCGCCCTCGATCATCATGCCTGCTAAGGCGACGATCATGCCAAGCACCAACCAAAAATATCGATGCGGCAGAATGGATCGAAAAAAAGAAGGCGAGTTGCGAGTGACTGATGTCATGAAGTGCCGCTCCGACGAATGCGCACAGGAAGTTGCCGAGCCTGATTCTACTCGACGCAACCATTAGACGCTGAATCGACTAGGTCTCGCAAGCCTGGGACTGACAATCTTCGCGGTAGTTTAAATCGTCAGCATTTAGTCGTTGTTACTCAATATTTCGCAACGGTCATCGCTCAGTCGTCATCGCCAGAGCCATCGACCTTATCCGAGCCCGTTTCGGTGGTCGCGTTTTCGGCGTCTTTTTCGGCCTTGTCACTCGACTCCTCGGCACCTTCTGGGTTTGGCTCCGCAGTTTCTTCGACCGCCGAAGTCGGTAACGATAAAGCTTCGACGGCCTGTTTCAGAAATCGCTTCCTGAGCAAGTTTCCGTGTTTGCTCTGACCGGAACTTTGCCCAAGTTCTGCCAATGCCAAATCGTATTCTCGGCGAGACTCGTAAGCCCGCGCGGAAAGGTAATTGATTGTCTCTTCCCAACGCGAGGCGTCTTCTTTGAGCGCAAGTCGCTCCAGCCAGTTACTCGCAGTTCCTAAATTGCCGTTATCAAAATGGCTTTGGGCCAAAAACACGCCGGCATCTCGACGAACCAATCGCATTTGACCTTGCACACTGCGAATTCGTTCCTGAAACTCGCGAGCACTTTGGTTGACCGTTTGCAGAATCCCCAACCGCATCAACAAGGGACGATTTGTGGCCAACTCGTCAATTTTTTTATCGTCGTACATCAACAAGTAAAAATTCTCGATGACATTAAAGTCGTCAGTGCTCGGATCTCGCTCGAACATTCCGTGAACGAACATATTGCGAGCCGTGCGGTAGGTTTCAAACGTGTCGGCGTACGACTCGTTGTCGTAATACCAAAACAATTTCGCCTGCAACGACTCGTCCGATCGGGATCGGACTAGTGCGTCACGCAAGGCCCAACGGAAGGACCAGTTTTTGAAACCGATGTCCCAAACTTCGACGGGCAAGTTATTTTGTTTGGCCGCAACCGCTCGAATAGGTGCCAAGTTTTTAACCAATTGCAACTTCTCGCCAATCATCCGTTTTTCGAGAAATAAAATTCTTCGACTAACCGACTCGGGGGCCACATAGATCAGCCCCTTCAGGGAATCCAAATCGGACTCTTTCACCCAATAGCGATTTTCGCCGTCGAGCAATTCGTCCCGCGTTAAATCTAATTTCCTCAAGCTGGCCGGATTCTCGCGAAGGCCTCGTAGCGTCAGGACTGAACCGAAACGCTGGTTGGGGATGGGAAGACCCATCAACGTGTCAAACAAATACAGCTCGTCACCGATCTCAACTCCGACGGCCCACGGTTTCCCTTGCACCGACAACATCAGTGCATTTAGTTGTGCATGCTCCAGCAATTTGATAAACAGCAACGCTCGCTCGATGTAGTCGCAACGACCATACAAAACCGCTTGGTACGGAGTGCGGACATAGCCTGGACCTCGAACGCCGTCAGACCAGGGATTTCCCGTGCTGATATCGACGAGTTGCTCGGTAACACGTTCTTCCTCGTTAAACTCCGTAGCAGGTTCCAATTGGGTGTTGCGTACGACCCAATCAAAGAGGCGTAGCGTCAACGCCAATTGATCAAGTTTCTCACCATTCAAATCAGGGTTCAGCGTTTGCAAGGCCTTCAAGAATGCCACCTCTGGCTCGTCCTCAGTCAGTTCAACTCCAGAACTCAAATGAAATAATTCGAAAGCCAAATGATTGCGGGGAGTATTGAGGCGGCGAACAAGCTCATCACACCAGTCCGCTTGTCGCAAATAATAAGCGTCGGTTCGCTGGAAGGTCAACGAATCGACCGCCTTGATGGGGGGCACTGCCGAGTGGGCAGCGAACAATGGAACCAATTCAGGGTCCAAACTCCAGCCATCAGATGTTTCGGCTGTCGGATCAGTGCTGAGGACGCGACTGGCCCAACGATTCAAGTTCTGAGCAGTTAAGTTTTCAAATTCCTCATTTGAGAAACCCTTGGCGCTCGTAACCAGCGAAATCGCTCGCTCGTAATCGTCCACTTTTCCGGTAGACGATCGGGCATCGACGATATCTAACAGAGGGTCGAGTCCAGGCTCGCAGCCAGTTGTCGCCAGTAATAACAGGCAGCCCAGCAACGAAAAAACGGGCGCAGGTGAAGCAATTTTCATCATGAATTTATTGTGTCGATTTTTGGGGATTTCTAATGCGTTTGTCCAACGATTTACGCCTAAATCAACTCCGCCGACCGGCAACCGCACCGGTTTCAACAACCTAAACCGCAGGTTAAGCCATTTGGCAGACGCTAAAATCAAATTGAAACAAGGCACAAAGCGTAAATTCACAGCTTCGAACCGCACGGCCGCGAAGTTGATCGGGGTAGGCCATAAGTCGATCGCCTACCAACTATTTACGATATTTCTCGATCCTCAGTTTATCGAAAACCAGAAAAACCACTAGGTCCTATTGTCCGGCAACCATTCGAAGCCCGTTGATTTTTTCAGTTGGAACCCGCAGAAATAGCCTGGTATCACCCATGACATCGCCCTTAAAAACCGCAAACGATCGCGGAGTGGACGGCCACGCAGCTTTTAACTAGGTGAAAAAGCGGGCATGCGGAAAAAGCGGGAGTTAGCAAGCTTCCAATTGGCCAGCGTCACTTTTATCAGCCGCCGTGCGTTTGCAACCGGTTTTTTTGGACGATTTTTGGAACCGGAGGCTAACGCCTTCCGGCTGATCATTGCCCTCCGTTTTTGGCATTTTTGGTGGAAAAGTGGCGCTGTCCAACTAAGACGATCCCGTGAAAAGTTACCAATGCAACGTGCAAATAAAGGTGGGTGGCACCTTTTGGACGTTTTGGACGTCTTTGAAATGACGGTGATGCTCAGCTAAGGCGACTTTAAAACTGCCAAAATGACACAGAACGAATCAAAGTGAGACAATTTTCGGTTTCAACCCTCGTTTTTTAGCGGTTTTCACGAACGGAACGGAATTTGCAGTGTCTTTTAGAGTGGGCGAGGAGTTTAAAAAAAGGTTGCTTCAAACCTCTTGCCATTTACAGGTAAGTGCTCAGAAAGGCGGATATTGAGAACATGACGCGGCGTTTTTCATTCGACGGGAATGATAAGCGGGAAGTTTCCCAAGCTGATTTTTCGTGGCTTGTTGGGAATTTCCTCGTTGCCGCTCCAACTTGGGCCGAGGGTCCGTTTGCTCGCACGGTCGTTCTGATTTTGCAGCATAATCCGGACGGTGTTTTTGGCGTCATCGTCAACCGACCCGCCGACGCCGATTTGAAAAAGTTTTGGATGCAAGCCTCCGGAAGCCCCGCCTCAGAGGCCGAACGCCTGCACGTTGGCGGTCCGATCGGTGGACCCGTATTCGCTGTCCATTCCATGGAAAATTTTGCCGAGATCAAAATCGATGGGGGACTTTTTATTTCCGCCAATTACGATGCGATCCATAAAATCATTGAATCAGGGGATAATCGCTATCGAATCTTTTGCGGTATGGTTTCGTGGAAGGCCGCAAGCCTCGCCACTGAACTCGCCAATGGATTGTGGTTCCCGCTGGAAAATCGCTCCGAGTTGATTTTTCCCTCACAGGAAGTCGAGTGGGAACGAGCGGTCGTCGCCTATGGGCGCGATTGCCTGAGCAAAATGTTGGGCGGTTACCCAATTGCCGGAAACCCAGAGCTAAATTAAGTCCCTCAAAATTCCGGCCAAGGCACCTTTTAAACCTGCTCATAATGGGCCAAAATGTCGTGTGTCACGTAAAGAGCCTATCTGTATTTTGGTTTCAGTTTCAATAAAAAAAGCTCGTCAACGACAAGTCGAGCGTAGGAGGAGAATTGTGCGTTTAAACATCCTTGGATTTTCAATTCTGGCGGTTGGATTAGTTTTGTTAACTGGATGTGGCGACAACAGTGCATCCTCCAACTCCACAACGGTCGTAAACGAACACAGCGAATGCCGCCACGGTCCCAATGGCGGAGATTTGTTTGACATCGAGGGTCATGACATCGTCGGTGAGTTGGGCTACAACAAAACGAACAATGTGATCACGATTTTCTTGCTCGAAGCAGACG
Source organism: Pirellulaceae bacterium (assembly GCA_019636375.1). GTDB lineage: Bacteria > Planctomycetota > Planctomycetia > Pirellulales > Pirellulaceae > BJ22. The sequence continues at coordinate 119,293 of JAHBXS010000004.1, forward strand.
AGGCTACTCCCTATCCCATCAAGGCGGATAACATCGTGGTCAACTACAACGGCGGAAAAGAGCCTGAAAGTTATACGTTGGCCGCAGTCGATCCCACCGCCGATGGGAAATCCGCCGAGTTTGCACTCGATAGCAAACCCCTTTCGATGGTGATTTTTATGCCTTGCGAGATCGTGATGCAGGACGGTGAGAAAAAGATTACAATCAATCTGCCGAAACGCCACCGTCACAATCACTAAACCATTACCGGCCAGCTTTGTTCGAGTCATGGTAACTCAGACGCCACTATCAAAATCGAGCCAACGTTCCCCTGCGGATCGTTTCGAAGATTTTCTGCAGAGTCGCGGAATGAGGAATACCCAACAACGCCGGATGATGCTGGACGTCGTGTTCTCGCAAGCGGGCATATTCGATGCCGACCAACTCATCGAGCGGCTTCCCGGGCGCTCGACGCCTGGCTACGTCAGTCGCCCGACGGTCTACCGCACGTTGGCGGAGTTTGTCGAAGCGGGGCTGCTACAGAAGTTTGAATTGGATGGACGCTCCGTTTATCAACCCGGAATAGGTTCAGAACCCACCGATCATTTTTTCTGCGTCGAGTGCAGGGAGTTGATTGAGTTTGTTTCACCTGCGATTGCCGATTCAGTTCAACAAGTGGCCAACGACAGAGGGTTTCAAGTCGCCGCTCATCGACTGGTTGTAAGTGGGACTTGTTCGAATTGTCGGCAGCGTCGCCGCCGCACCAAACGCCGCGTCGATTTGGTTTGAGCATCAGTGCTGCCTCTCGTTAATTCGTCGATGGTTGATTCGTAAGTGCCTGAAATGGACAGGTCTTTTTCTCGAAAAACTTATGTAGAAAGTTCGAATGCAAAACGGAATTTTTTCAGAACTTAGCTGGCGGGGGCTCGTTTACCAAGCGACCAGCCCCGACCAAATCGAAAAATGGCTCGACGAAAAATCTCGTACCCTCTACGCCGGTTTTGACCCCACCGCCGACAGCCTGCACGTCGGAAGCCTCATGCCCCTGATGATGTTGCGACGATTTCAGCGGGCCGGTCATCGCCCGTTGGCCCTCGTCGGTGGTGCCACCGGGATGATTGGCGACCCCAGCGGAAAAAGTGCCGAGCGAAATCTCTTGTCCGCAGACCAACTGCACGCGAACGTCGCCGGAATCGAAAAACAGCTTCGCCAATTCCTCGACTTCTCCGGTCCCGCTGCCGCTCAAGTCGTCAATAACGCCGATTGGATCGGGAAACTATCGGTGATCGATTTCCTCCGCGACGTCGGCAAGCATGTTTCGGTCAACGTGATGATGGCGAAAGACTCCGTAAAAAGTCGCATCGAAAACGAAACCGGGATCAGCTACACCGAATTCAGCTACATGCTCCTTCAAGCGTATGACTTCGTGCACTTGAATCGCGAATTCGGTTGCGAATTGCAGGTTGGCGGAAGTGACCAATGGGGGAACATCACGGCCGGTATTGACCTCGTTCGCCGCTTGTCGGGGAACCACTTGCAAGGAATGACTTGTCCTTTGCTGACAAAATCTGATGGCAGCAAAATGGGGAAAACCGAACAAGGAACCGTGTGGCTTTGCGGAACCCGCACCAGCCCCTACCAGTTCTATCAATACTGGTTCAATACCGATGACGCCGATGTGGGGCAATGCTTAAGGTTTTTGACCGAACTGTCGCGGGAAGAGATCGAGGAGTTGGACCAATCCCGAAAGGAATCCCCCCACGCTCGTGACAGCCAACGTTGTTTGGCGGAACATTTGACCGCAATGATTCACGGGGCTGAGGGTTTAGCCAAGGCCCAACAGGCTGCCGGTATTTTGTTCGGTCAAGAAATCGCGAACTTAAACGACAGCGAACTCAGTCAGATTTTTTCCGACGTGCCAAGTTGCACCACCGCGCGAGCTACTTTTGTCGAGGCGGGGTTGCCGCTGATTGATGCACTGGTTCTAGCAAACCTTTCGAAGAGCAAGGGTGAGGCACGCCGCTCGATTGCCGAGGGTGGAGTCTACGTCAACAATCGCCGCGCCGAATCGGCGGAAATCGTCCTCAACGCGGAGCATCTGGCGAGCGAGTCGATCTTGGTCTTAAGAAAAGGGAAAAAAAACTACGCCCTTGTACGGCTGATTTAAACTTACGAGAATTCGCCTCATTTTGAACGTTTTTTTTCGATGACCGCTTATCGCAAAACCCCCTTTTGCGGTATACAATACGAACACGGTGAAAAACCCGCGCGAGAGAGCCACGACCGACTCGAATGACACCCGGATCGAGGCCGCCGAAGGTGCAAGGTGCCCTGAACCGCTCAGGCAAAAGGATCGCGAGTCTGAAACACCGTCTCTGGAGAGCGATTGCTATCGGCAATCCACCGAAGGGGCAAAATGCGTCCACCGCATTGCATCTCTCAGGTACATGGACAGAGGGGCAACATTAGCATTCAATTGCACAACAAGTTGTCCTATTTGATCCCCCTTTGGAGAAACGTCATGGCCCGTACACCTCGTCTGTCCCCCTTCGTCGGTCGGCATATTGGACCCCGCGAAGACGAAATTCAACGGATGCTGAAATTCTTGGGATTCAAATCTTTGGATGCCCTTACTAAGGCCGCTGTTCCGGCAAACATCGCCGACAGCAAACTTCCAAAACTTCCTCCTGCGGTTTCCGAAGAAGAAGCTCTTGCCGAACTCAAAGCCATCGCGTCAAAAAACAAAGTCGTTCGCTCGCTGATCGGCCAGGGCTACTACGGAACCCACACCCCCAAGGTCATCCAACGCAACGTGCTGGAAAACCCCGCCTGGTACACGGCCTATACTCCTTACCAACCCGAGATCTCACAAGGTCGATTGGAAGTCCTGTTCTATTTTCAAACCTTGGTCGCCGAATTGACTGGATTGGAAATCGCCAACGCTTCGCTGCTCGACGAAGCAACGGCGGCTGCCGAAGCAATGACCCTTTGCCATCGCAGCGGCAAGGGGAAAGGGAATCGATTTTTGGTGTCACAAAATCTGCATCCGCAAAGTATCGAAGTCATCGAATCCCGCGCTCGTCCGTTGGGGATCACTGTCGAAAAATTTGACGAGTCGCAATCGGTCTCGGATTGGACCGGCGTGTTTGCCGTGATTGTTCAATATCCTGGCACGGACGGACGGGTTATCAACTTCCGAGGTCTGACCGACGAAGCCCATCGGCACGATGCGTTAGTGATCATGGCGACCGACTTGTTGGCGCTGATGCTACTTGAGTCGCCGGGGAAACTTGGTGCGGATGTCGCCATTGGCAATGCCCAACGCTTCGGGGTTCCCCTTGGATTCGGCGGTCCGCACGCGGCATTCATGGCGACCAAAGACGCCTACAAACGGACGATGCCAGGGCGACTCGTCGGTCGCTCCATCGATCGACATGGTAATGACGCCTATCGACTGTCGTTGCAAACGCGCGAACAACACATTCGCCGCGAAAAAGCGACGTCCAACATTTGTACGGCCCAAGCACTTCTGGCCATCATGTCGACCTTGTACGCTTGTTATCACGGCCCGGAAGGGTTGCGAGCCATCGCTCGTCGTGTGCATGGCCTCGCCTCGACGTTTGCTAACGGCTTGAAGGGACTTGGTTTCCAACTTAAGGGAGACCAGTTCTTCGACACCGTCACGATTCAATCAGGTGCAAATACCGACGCTTTGATGGAAAAAGCCTTGAAGGCTGGTTTCAATCTACGACGTCTAAACGACGCCGAAATTGCGATCTCCTTTGATGAAGTCTCAACGGAAAAAGAAGTCAAGAAACTCCTCAAGGTCTTTGGCGACGGCAAGTTCGCTGCTGCCGAACAAACCGCTCTCCCCGACGACCTGCTCCGTGACGACACGATTTTGACTCAAGAGGTCTTCCACAAGTACCGTAGCGAAACCGAAATGATGCGTTACTTGCGAAGACTTTCGGAAATGGACATCGCCCTCGATCGTGCGATGATCCCACTCGGATCTTGCACGATGAAGCTGAATGCGGCCTCCGAGTTGATTCCCATCACATGGCCAGAGTTCAACAACCTGCACCCGTTTGCCCCACGCGACCAGTGGAAGGGCTACTTGATGATGATCGAGCAACTCGAGGAATGGCTGTGTGCCATCACGGGTTACGACTCGATCTCGCTGCAACCCAATGCGGGTTCTCAAGGGGAATATGCCGGCTTACTGGCGATCCAAGCTTACTATGCATCGCGCGGTGATCATGACAGGAACATTTGCTTGATCCCCAGCAGTGCTCACGGAACGAATCCGGCAAGTGCCCAAATGGCCAACATGGAAGTCGTCGTTGTCAAATGCGACGAAGCCGGCAATGTGGACTTGAATGATCTCGATGCAAAAATCGCGGCCTATCCCAACAAAGTCGCGGCGATCATGATCACTTATCCTTCGACTCACGGAGTGTTTGAAGAAGGGGTGACGGCGATATGCGAAAAAGTCCACGCGGCCGGGGGGCAAGTCTACATTGACGGTGCCAACTTAAACGCCCTTGTCGGAGTCGCTAGCCCAGGAAAATTCGGCGGCGACGTTTCACACCTCAACCTTCACAAAACATTCTGTATTCCGCATGGTGGTGGTGGGCCGGGAGTTGGGCCCGTGGCCGTCCGCGAGCATCTCGCTCCGTTTTTGCCACGCGATGGCGTCCGTGAATCGCGCCAAGGGCCGATGGTCAGCGCGGCCCCGTTCGGCAGCAGTAGCATTCTCCCCATTTCTTGGATGTACATCCGCATGATGGGAGCTGAAGGTTTGCGCCACGCAACTCAAGTAGCCATCTTGAATGCGAATTATGTCGCCAAGAACTTGCAAATCAACTATCCGGTTCTGTACACCGGGAACCACGGCCTGGTCGCTCACGAGTGCATTCTAGATACACGCCCGATGGACAAGGCGGCTCATGTGACAGTCGATGACATCGCCAAGCGGCTGATCGATTTCGGTTTCCATGCCCCCACGATGTCGTTTCCTGTCGCCGGGACATTGATGATCGAGCCGACGGAAAGTGAATCGTTATACGAACTAGATCGCTTCTGTCGGGCGATGAATCAAATTTTTGCTGAATTTGAAAAGGTGAAGTCGGGAGAGTGGCCAGCGGACAACAATCCATTACGAAACGCACCCCATACGTTGAATGCCGTTTTGGCGGACGATTTTGGGGCGGTCTATTCTAGGAAAGCGGCCGTTTGCCCCGATCCGGAGACCGACTATTCGGTCAAATATTTTCCGCCGGTCGGTCGCGTCGATAACGTCTACGGCGACCGCAACCTCGTCTGCGCCTGCCCGCCAATGTCGAACTACGAAGAACCGGAAAAGATTGTGACTTCAGATTGATATCCAAATCGGAACAGATCGTCTGAATACCAGATTTTTTGGTGGAGCGTACGTGAATTCGTTTAGGGCAATTTGTTTTTTTGCGTCAATACGTGTAAGTGGTACCGAAGTGCAGTTTGAAATTAAATTAGTCGGCGACCACTCCCACTTCGTTTGACAGTGGTGGTCGCCAATTTTGACTTTACAAGAATTCGCAAATCTTCCGCATCGCTTGAGTTGTCAAAAATGCGATCGGGAAACCAATTTAGAGTTGCCGGTTCTTGAATTAGCATTACGCCGTCCTCAAATAAGATGGCTTGTTTGAAGGATGCCCACTTCGTCATAAATTCGTGCAATTCAGATTTCGACGAAATGCCTCCTTCGGAAAATCGAATGCTTTGCTGCTTGTTGACAAACGGCGACTTTGAGATTTGTCTTTTGAGTCGCCAGTGGTCAATTTTGTATGACAACAGAAAAAATACTGACAATGCGATTAGAAAGGCTGACGTTCCGAAGTTCGAAAAAAACAAACCGACGATTGCAAAAAATATTAGAAAAGCGGCAGCAGAAACTCGAATCCACTTTCGAACCCTGTACCAATAGCCTTGCGATTGAAAATGCTCTAGCGAATCAATTAAATATTCCGGGGTCACAACCAAATTTCCGGCCAATTCTCGTGCACCGTCCCAATCTCTATTTCCGGTGGAGTTGATTTCTGTCTTCGGTGACTGAAACGGATTTGTATTTTCTTCGTTCATTGAGGTCTGGGGTTTCGCGTATACGGCGAACAAATTTTTTAACTTTTCTATTACAGTACCAGCACTAATCCGAAGTCGGCGCTGTGTTGGCGGACGGAGCGGTCGCTGGCGGTGGTGATGTCGATTAGGGGGGCAAAACCTGAACTGAGAACGTACTCGGTGGTAAAGAGTGCGTGGCGGTTGAACTTGACGGCTGATCCCAAAACCAATTGCCGGTTGAATTCGAACTCAGAACCGCTGGGGCCCTGTAACCCTTCGCTCCAGGAAATCGACAGACGAGTCGGTCGCGGTGTGTTGGTCAAACGATAACTAGCCTCCGTACGATACGCCTGAACGCGGGTGTCTGTCACAGGCCAAGGGTTAAGTGTGGTCGTGTATTCGGCTGCGAAATCCCATTGCCGCCAACTGAAGCCCGCGTTGGCATTCCAAGCTGGATTGCGGTCTCCAGCGATTGCAAAGTTGATATGCTCGGCGACGTTCGCATCGTAAATCGTCCCGTGCAGGTAACCGAGCCCCAGCTTAATCCCGACTTCATCAACCATCCCGGACCAAGAACCATTCACGGCGAAGTTACTCAATTGGCCACGAGGCGCTGAACGCGCCACGCGAATTCCGCGACCGCCGTTGAGGGCGGTCACCGTGAGGTCCAATCCTCCTTCGGAATAGCCAGCCCCAATCCCCTCGGCCAAAGGAGAAAAATAGTGCCAAACCATCGACTGCGAAAAGGGACTGAGCGTTCCCATATCGCCGAACGAAACGTTCTTCTTGCCGACGAACATGTACAGAGGACTTTGTTGAAAATCCCCGATGGCTACATAAGCCTGACGGACTTGAAAACTCCCTTGGTTAAACGTCGGGAACGTAAATACATCGGAGAACAATGTTTCGAAATAGCCGTGGAACATCGAGCCGTAATGAGTTGCAAAGGCCGCGTTGCCTTGCAGCAAACGAGCGTCACTCGCCGTACGTCCGCGAAAATCGGGTGGGAAACGACCCAAGTATGAAAATCGATTGTCGCGATTTGTCCTGGCCAGCAACAACGAGCTTCTCAGTTGCGCTCCCACGATAAAAGCCGAAGAAGGATAATCGATTCCGGACTCGATCAGCCAAATCTGCTTTTCGGATTGCTGGTTTTGAAAGTCGAGTAAGTCCGTCATCAAAGGAGTGTCAAACCCGAAGAAGGGTTGCTCGGATCGGCGAGCTTGAGTTCCATTGGTTTCATCGTCGAAGGCCGCGAGCGGATTGCGAAAATCGAAGTCGAAGCTCGACAAATCCTGAGCCAAGCTGCAATTTGACAAGGCCGCCAATCCCGCAATCGCGAGCAGCCAAATTAGGCCCATCCTTCTAATTCGATCGGGGAGACCGGGCGAGTTGATTCGGCTACCGTTCGAGTTGGGACTCAAGAATGGCATCATAACGCTTGAAATTGCTGAGTAAGGACTTAAACGTAGCAAATGCTCGAAGCCTCGCCTAAACGAGAGCTGTTTCGAAAATATCGCTTGTCGTTACTATCGGCATAATCCATGCGTCTTGCCACGCCAACCCAGCTAGCAGTCAGGGTTTTTCGAGATTATGGGTTAGGAATCGAGGGGTAACGGCGACCGAAAGCGGGGACGATTGTTTTCTGTTTTTCAGCGAGCCAGGGAGTGGAAAAGCGCCGGATGAGGCTCGGTGAGGGGGAAGTTTAAGTCTAAGTTGGAAAACTTAGGCCTAAACTTCAACCGAGTCTCAAATAAGAACGGGCATACAGCCCTTCAAAAGGAAACCCCAGACCGGAATCGTCTTGCGCGGACACCCTGCCCTATTTTCGGCGACGTCGTAGGGTGGTGACGATGCTGAGGGTGATAGTCAGAACCATCAATGAACCTGGTTCGGGAATCATTCCGACCGAGTGCCAAGCCAGTCCGTAGAATTGACCTGCCGTGGTCCCGGGGAAGTTCCAGTGCACACCGTTATGGATCACTTCGATGCCATAAAACCCTTGGTTCGCAACGGTAAACGAAAGGTGTTCAACGGAGTTATACAGGCTGATTGATTGGGCAATTGAGCCAATGATGTTTCGGTTGGTCAAGTTGTCGAATTGGAAGACTCGCAGGTTGAGGTCATCGTAGCGACGATAGGCCACACCGCTAAAGTTGCCGAGATTGCCTGGGTTCGTATCGGTAAACCAAGACAGAGTCGCATTGAGGGTCGAACCCGCTGCGACTTGGAGTTCCATGAAGTATTGATTGGCTCCACCGATTGAAACCTGACCAAAATCCCAACCAACGTTGGAGACGTTTCCTAAATCACCGCTGCCGGTCCCGGCCACATCGAAGGTTCCCGCCATGCCACCATTGGCTGTATTGACATATTGATCGAAAGCCCGATCCAGATTCATTCGTCCGGCACCGCGAACATAGTCGAGACTTTGAGTCGTCGTGATGACTCCGCCGACGAGAGCTTGGCCGTTGCTCCAACCTGTGGTTTTGGTGGCACTGTTGAGAAGAACCGATTTTACCACTCGCCCATCGATAGCATCAGCCGTACCGTAGAGTTGGCGACCAACATCAACGACCAACCCAGCCCCACCGGCAACGATTGGTGCGGCAAAACTTGTGCCTAAATTGCCGCCAATGTAACTGTTGGGTCCGGCAGAACTAGCAGTTGTCAGGTTCTGTCCAGGAGCCATGATGTCGACGGTGGCTCGGACGCCGTTGATTGTTTGACCTGTTCCAGCGTGATAAAACGGGCTGGGACCGCGACTTGAAAAACTTGAAACCGTATTGTAGGGATTCGCGCCCGTATCTGCACCCAACGCTCCAACGGTGATCACGTTAAAGCCGACTCCAGGCGACGACACGGTGTTGGCTCCCGGGCCATCGTTGCCTGCTGCAAACACACCAATCTTTCGACTTTGATTGATCATGCCGTCGATCCCAACGGTATCAACATTGTTTCCGGTTGGCGATCCGCTGAACCCCCAACTGCTGTTGAAGACATCGACGGTCTGACCACCAACACCGGTAATCATCATCGTGCTGTAGACACTCGCAGTAGAGGAATTGGTTGTGGAAAACGATCCACCGCCTCCGAATCCGGTTGCAATTGCTCCGGACCATGTCGTTGCGCCATAAGCAATCCCGTATCCAAAATAATTGGTTGGAAATGTATTTGCAGCAAGCCGACCTGACATCATGTGGGTAACTGAAGTGGCGTGTTCGTCAACAGAGCCAACTGCACCCGTTCCTGTTACAAAAGTCGTCACATGGCCTAAAGTTGAATGTCCGCCAAAAACATGGCCCGCTTCGATATTTCCAACTCGTGCCGTCGAGCCCGTAAAGCCTGCGTTGTAGAATCGATTCGCACCCAGGAAGTTGTTGATGTTAAGCCCATTGAAAGGACCACCAACCGAACCAGACGAGCTAGAGATCAGACTCACCTTTTGAGTAGCACTATGATCGTCCGGGACGGCAGGTGTCGATTGACCCCAAATCGCAGATTGGAAAAATGCCACAACACAACAGGTGATCGTTGAGATCCGATACATCATTGGGAGAGGTCGAAATTGCATAGCTACAGCCTTAAGAAATGAAACTCAATAAATTCGAGATGAGAGAACGAAAAGGGGCTCGGAAAATTACCAATGCGAAAATTGGTTCAGGTTGACTCCTCCGGAACCGTCAGAAAAAAATTTAGTTCCTGTTAATCCTTCACCAGTGTGAACAAGTGATTTAAAACGAGTCCTACAGTTTACCACGAGTTTAAGAAGTCGGAAGGATTTACCGGATTTATTTCTTAGTTTTCTAAGGGTATTTCCAAATTTTTCGGTATTGAGTATTGGGAGTTTACCGGTGGGATATTGTGATTGAATTCAGAAAACGGGCGAGATTATTCCGGACCAAGTCGCCGTTATGTTGTCGAGCCAAAAAAAAAGACCGATCCAGGTATTCCCTGAATCGGCCTAAATTTTTTGAGCACGAAACCAAACCGCGAGCTTATTTGTCCAAGATTGATTCTGTGTTAAAATTTAAATTAATCAAACTACCGACGTCGGCGACCGATCAAGCCAATCGTTCCAACCAACAACAAAGCAAGACCGGTGCTTGGTTCTGGTACCGTTGAAACCCCGTCCAAAGAGAATGCAAACGTACGAGGAGGACTGCCTGGAACCCCATAAGGGTTACCTGGCGACGTACCGTAAACTGGATTGTCATTGTTGATAAACCATTGGCCCGTTACTCCACCCAAAGTGGAAACTCGAAGCCCGCCTTCGCGGCGGATGATTGTATCCGGAACAGTGATCGTCCAAATAAAGTTTCCAGCCATAGGCAAGGTCACATTGAATGTAGCTACCGGCGTCACATTATTGGACTCCGTGAACTGAAACTGCATGGTGCTGTTCGCAACAGTCACCCCGCCTACAAATTGAAAACTTTGCAAAATGAAATCAGTTTGAGAGTTGTTCCCATAAGGAAGCAAGCTGAAATCCGCCTGATAATCCTCGACACCCAAAAGTCCAGCAGACGCAGCAAACGCCACGTAGCCGCCTACGGTTGGAACCGAGTTGAAGACAATATCGGCTTTGCATACTGGCGCCAGAGCCAGCAACGCAACCGATAAAATTCCCACTAAAAATCTTTTCATGTGTTCTCCTCAAAAAATGGAAGGGGTTTTTAGACAGCGAAAAGTTCGCTCCAAAAATCGAGACAAAAAGTACGAGTTCACGCGTCGAAGACAGAATCGTCTGCCTAACTTTGCGAAACTACCCAATCAAACTAATCGCATGTTTTAAGCTCGTCAACCATTTAGGCGACAAAATTGTTAAATTTTCTCAATTTTTTTTGGAAAACTCTCACAGTCGCTAAAAACCTGCGTTTTTAGATCAATTCTAGGCCGGATTAACCGCCTTCTTGTGACCCTCCGCTGCTTATTCCACGAAATCAACGAAACCCTTAAACTCCCCTTTTTCACGGCCATTTAACGTAGAGCCTATCCCAAAAGGGGTCAGACCCTCTCCGGCTAGGCAGCAAAACAACGTTAAATTTGGCTTAGCCTCCAAAGGGTCTGACCCCTTTTGGGATAGGTACTTTACCAGCTTCTGGGCAAGTACCGTTGTGCAAAGCACTCAAAGAGCCGTTTCGGCAACGGTGCTTGACCCATTTTCGGCGCGACATTTATGAAGTCTCGTGTGATTCAGAGAGTTCAAGCGTTTGAAATCGGCATTGTCTGTTTAGGAAAAACAAAGGACTCGAAAATCGACCGAATGTTCTGTACGTAACAAGCAAACCAGCTACCTCTTAAATTTCTTAAGTATCTGGCTAACTCCTTTTTATTCGCGGATTTCAAGCCCACGCTTTCGAAACAGGTGTTTGTCAAAGGATTGAAACTAGAGAAACTTTAGTTTTAAACCGCACCTCGCAATAAGACATCCTTTTTTAAATGTGGCCGATGACTCCGCAATTTTTTGCCTGTAGGCATCCATCGAATAGAGGAACTTCCGTGGCACAGAGCATGCGTCCTCAATTGTTCGGAGACGCCCGTTTGCTTAAACTCACCGAACCATTGCGATTGGAGAACGAGGACCGGCCACTGGTCCTATCCGGGTTACGACATAGAGCCCATCCCAAAAGGGGTCTGACCCGAATGGCACTGTCGGGTTGATGAATGCGCGCAGATTGATCTAGGACTGAAGCGGACAATTTTTTAAAATCTGCTCCGGCCAAGGCGATCTTGCGAAATTGAGCCGACCTTGGTATTAAAATGAAGCCCTCCTTGGTTCACTGGCTAGTGAAAAAGCCAAGGAGGGTTTTTCATGTCTGGAGATATACCAAAATTTCCGCCTCAGGACAGTCGCAATTATCAAAAAGTTGTGGATGTATTTCTATCGGGTAAGGGCCTACCCTTTGCCGAGATTCTCTCGGCTGAGCGTATCGAACGAGTCTTCCGAAAACACAGAGCGTTGTTTGGCCTGCATGGCATTTACTCGACAGCCATTGTGGTTTGGGCCTTTCTCTCGCAAGTCCTAAGAGATGGCAAGGAGGCTTCGTGCCAATCAGCGGTGGCACGCGTCGTCAGCTACTGTGAGCTACAAGGGCTAGACGTACCGACGGAAGACACCGGCGATTACTGCAAAGCTCGCGCTAAACTATCAGGCGCGGCATTACGTGACCTCAGCGGCGAAATAGCCGAAGAGCTGGAACAAGCGGCTGAGCCGTCTTGGCTGTGGAAAGGAGTCCATCACGCCAAACTCGTCGATGGCTTTACCTTCACGATGCCTGATACACCGGAGAACCAAGCCATGTACCCCCATCCAAAATCACAAACACCCGGAGTCGGTTTGCCCATTGCTCGCGCCGTAGCCATTATCTCATTGGCAACTGCCACAGTAATGGACATGGAATTCGGGCCGTACCAAGGCAAAGAAACAGGCGAATCTGCCTTACTGAGGAAGATTCTTGATTCGTTTGCAGAAGGAGATATTGCCGTGATGGACCGGTACTATTGTTCGTTTATGATGATCGCGTTGCTGCATTGTCAAGGAATCCAGACCTGTGCCCGCAAGCATCACCGGCGTCATAAGACCGATTTCCGACGTGGCAAGAGACTCGGCAAGAACGACCACCTCATCGTGTGGACTCGACCAGAAAAGCCCAGTTGGATGGACGAGGCAACGTATGCAATGATTCCGGAAACACTGACTTTGCGCGAGTTGCGTTTTCAGATTGTCGAGCCTGGTCGTCGTACACAAACCATCGAAATCATCACAACACTGACGAATCCCGAGCAGCATACCGTCGAAGACATTGCCGAATTGTATGGATTTCGCTGGAATTCGGAATTGGACATCCGTAGCATCAAGTCCAATCTGAATCTGGCTCATGTTCGCTGCAAAAAACCTGAAATGATCTATCGAGAAGTCTGGACGACGATTCTCGGCTACAACCTCATTCGCACAACTGCTGCTGGAGCTGCTCTGCTCCACCACAAACAGCCGCGCCAAATAAGTTTTACCAGCACCTGCCAATACGTGCTGGCATCGTGGATGCAATTGTCTCTCGCGATCATTGATCCTGCGCGACTCGATGGCTACTTGAGGCTGATGCTCAAACAGATCGCGGCCTGCGAGGTCGCCAATCGCCCAGGCAGGCTAGAGCCACGTGTATTGAAACGAAGGCGACACGGCTATAAACTTATGCAGAAACACAGGCAGGTATTGCGCAATGAATTGCGAAAAACGTGTACATAAGACAACTTAAAACCCGACAGTGCCATTCGGGTCAGACCCTCTCTGGCTTGGCAACAATACAACGTTAAATTTCGCTTAACCTCCAAAGGGTCTGACCCCTTTTGGGATAGGCTCTAAATCCTTTCAACGAAATGTCCGAAGAGGCACCATGTTAACGCGACGCGCTCTATTGCGAATTGTTCCCACCCTGGGAATTTCCTCAACCGTGTTCGCTCGCGCATTGGCTCAAGAAGGTGATGGCCGACCTGAATTGACCCGCGAAATGATCGCCAATGCGAAATGGGTCAGCGGGATTGAATTGACCGAGGAACAAGAGTCTGCTCTTGTCCGGGATGTCAACAATCTCCAGCGTCAACTCGCCGAACTTCGCAAATTCGAGCTCAACCCACAAAACGATGTTCCGGCAATGTCAATACAAACTCTCGCAGGATTAGGCAGTTCGTCTCGCGCTTCAGGCGTAACCTCACGGGGTGCTTGGCCGGTCGATTCTCATCCCACGCCGCGTCCGACCTCTGACGACGATATTGCGTTTTTGCCGGTCACCGAGTTGGGAAAACTCATCCGGACGCGACAAGTCAGTAGTATCGAATTGACAAAACTCTATTTGAATCGACTCAAGCGTTTTAACCCCCTGCTCAATTGCGTCGTCACACTGACAGAGGAATTGGCGATAGAACAAGCCCGCCGCGCGGATCGAGAACTTGCCCAGGGACGTTACCGAGGCCCGCTGCATGGGATTCCTTGGGGTGCCAAAGACTTGATCAGCGTACCGGGTTATCCAACGACTTGGGGGATTCCTGGTTTTCAGGATCGCATTCTCGATGAGACGGCGACGGTAGCAAAACGCTTAGAAGAAGCCGGAGCGGTACTTGTCGCCAAATTGAGTTTGGGGGCCATCGCGATGGGAGATCGTTGGTACAAAGGGATGACGCGAAATCCTTGGAATCCCGCTCAAGGCTCCAGCGGTTCCAGTGCGGGCTCGGCGTGTGCGGTAGCGGCAGGTCTGGTCGGGTTCGCAATCGGCAGTGAAACTTTGGGAAGCATTCTCACCCCGTCAACTCGCTGTGGCAGTCATGGGCTCAGGCCGACCTTTGGTCGCGTTAGCCGAGCGGGATGTATGCCCCTCTCATGGTCGATGGACAAGATCGGACCGCTGGGAAGAAGCGCCGAGGATTTGGGATTGGTCTTGGCAGCTATCTACGGTCCCGACGGGATCGATCAAACGGTGGCCGACCGTCCTTTTCGCTGGCCGTTATCAAAACCGCTCGATTTCCGTTCATTGCGAATCGGAGTCGTGCCGCCACGCCGCGAGAACGCCCCGCCCGATGATTCTTTAGAGATTCTGCGTGAGCTCGGCTGTCGAATTAAAGAAGTCGAGTTGCCCCAAGGCTATCCGTTGGCTTCATTGACCAAGATCATTGATGTGGAAGGTGCGGCGGTGTTCGACGATTTGTTGCGAGCCGGAGAAACTGAGGGCTGGAATACTTGGACAAAGTCGTTTCAAACGGCTCAGTTCGTCACGGCCATCGATTATCTGCGGATGCAACGAGTGCGAAGACGCTTGATGCAAGCGTTCGAGGACTCGATCCGCGAAGTCGATATTCTTTGGAACGCCAACGACCTCGTGTTCACTAATTTCACAGGGCATCCATCGTTGACTTTGCCGTATGCGATGAAGTCAATCGGCAAATTCGAAGTTCCGCAAATGGTGGTCGTAACCGGGCATCTTTTTGCGGAAGAAACGGTCCTGAGTTTAGCCCAGGCCTTCGAACGCCGTCTCCCAATCCCCCGCCCCCGTCCTCCCCTAGAAAAATTCTTGAGCGATAGCGAAAAAGAATAATATTTACTATTCTCACCCAAAATCATAAGAATCGATTGACATTACCTTCAAAATGCCAAAAAATGACGACTTGGTTTGGCAAAGTCCAAAATGCCGTTCAACCAAAAACCATTGGTTGACTTTCGGCGTAATTGGAACAGCGGGCTAAGTATCGAAGTATCTGTGCATTCCTTAAGAGAACTCCACTCATTAGTTCCTTCCTTTTGAGTGATCAGTTGCTGTGTCGAGAGAATTCCTTTTTTTTGAGGCGAGAGTAAAAATGGCGAATAGATTTTCATGGATCTTAGCGGGAGTTTGTTTCGTGTTAATTTCGCCAACGCCGACCGTGTTGGCTGCAAATTTTGGTACGGTTGTGCAAGACCAAGAGGCCGACAAAGCGACTGCTGATGAATCGGAAAAAAAGGTTTTTGTTTCAACTCATATTGAAGGGGCACCTTTGGTCCCCAAACGAAACGAGAAAACTGGCCAACTCCGCACTTTTAAATTGACCCCGTCAGGAAATATCGTCGCCGGGGTCCGTTTCGAAAACGAAGTGCTGCAAGTTTATTCGCCAGACTTCGAATTGTTGCAGGAAGTCTCACTTCAGTTTCCGGCGACGGCCATCGCGGTCACTGCCAATGGGGATTTCGTAATCGGCGGCAATGGGCGTATCGGGCTCATTTCTGCAACGGGGGAATTGATGCGTGAAGCCCCCGCACCGCACTTGTCCGGCGAATCTGCTGAAGAGGCGAAGCTAAAATATATCGCCGCCTACAAAGAACAGATGGCGGGAATGCGAAAAATGTACGAAGAACAAATGGAAACGATGAAGACGCAAATCGAGCGTCTGCAAGCCCGCAAGGATGAAAAAGGGGACGACTTCTCTAAACGCGAACAATCGCGACTGGACAGTCTGACCAGTCAATTGGACGCCTACCGCGAGATGATTGAGCAACAATTCGATGCAGAAATTAGCGACGAGCAACTCAATTATATGCTTGAAAGCCGCCAACGAATCCCGTCCATCGCGGTGAGCGGTGACGATGTATTCGTTGCTGTTTCGGCAAGTCGCGGTTACGAAATTTGGCGTACCGATGCGAATTTTGAAAACGGTGCGATGATCATCGACAAACTCTCTGGATGTTGCGGCCAGTTCGATTTCTACGCTCAAGGCGAAAATCTGTTCCTTGCGGAAAACTCCCAATTCCAAGTCGGGATTTACGATCGCGATGGAAATCGATTGAGCGCGTTTGGCCGTCGCGGTGAGCAAGACGAAACGGGATTCGGAAGTTGTTGCAATCCAATGAATGTCATCTGTACCGCGAATGGCGAGATCCTCACCGCCGAGTCAAGCATCGGCAAAATCAAACGTTTCAACCGTGATGGTGAATTGCTGACCTATGTCGGCAAGGCCCGTATTGGTGGAGGGTGCAAACACGTGGCTCTTGGCTTCGATGAATCGCGAAATCGCTATTACATTCAAAACCAAGACAAAAACCAAATCAGTGTTCTTGTCGCGGGCGAGGATGCAGAAAGCCTAATGGCCGCCACCAAGGCCGCCAGAGCCGAGGCTGACGCCGCGATGAAACGCTTAGACGGAAAGTGGAAACGGGTGGAAGCTAACGAGGCCGGTGAAAAAACCGGTGAAAAAAATTCCGAAACCGATGATGCCGGAACAACGACTTCCAACCAAGGGGTCGATTTTGACTTCGCGATCGTTGACAATGGCTCGACTAATGCCAAGATCGTTCAAATTGACAACGCCGAATTGGCTGACGATGGCGATGATAACGACTTTTTCTTTGTCTACATGGCCATTCGCACAAGTTTTGGCGAACTCGATTTTGACTCGCAACGCCAAAATTTGAATTGCAAGATTGCGGTTTCCGACAACGACAAAGGGAAACTTGCCAAACTCGCTCAAATGATGGGCGATGGGATTCCTCAAGACAACAGCAGCGTATCCTACAAACTTGTCCCTCAACGTTTTCAAGATGGCATTCTGACCGCTGACCTAGAAAATTCAGAAGGGTTAATCGAATTTGAACTGACCGTAAAATTTACAGACGAAGGTATTGTCGTTACGATCAAAGATGATTTTCAACCTAATGGAAAATCGATGGTTTTTAAGCGTCCAGAAGCAGCTTCCGGAGTCCACCAAGGAGTCGATGAGTAATGATGCCCTGCACAAGTTTCCAATTCGAAAAGCCCATGAAGTTGATCAGTGGATTTTGCCGGTGGACGGTGGCTCTACTAATTTTGATCATGCCAACCGAGGCAATGGCCGACGAGCAACTAAAATCGGAACTCCCTCGTAGCGAACCGTTTGTTATTGTGGTCACTGATCCCTTGAGCGAACGCCTCGCTTGTGATTGCGTCGAGGGTTATGCTCAACGTAAGTATGAGGCATTGGGGCGGCACCTTCAGTCAAAAATTGGAAGCCCCGTCGAGGTGTATTTTGGTGATTCGGTTGAGTCGGCCTTGCGTGATGAGAATCAAAAACGCGAACGGCCGCTTGTCGCCGATTTGGTGATCGGCAAACATTCCGTGATTGCGTTTGAGGCCAAAGATCGAAGCTGGAACTATGAGCCGATTGCGCAGTTGACCGGCAAGGACGGAGACACCACGCAATGGGGATTGGTGGTTGTTCGCGGTGCCGATCCCGCACTGGTTGTCGATGATTTAGAGGGTTATCGCATTTTATTTGGTCCCGCAAACTGCGACGAGAAAAACTCGGCGCCTCGCTTGTTAATTGAAGAGGCAGGAATCAAACTCCCGGAAAAGCTCGAGATTGCGAGTGCTTGTAGTGTTGCCGCCAAGCAATTGTTGGACAGCCCAAGCGATGAAAAAGTCGCGGCGATCATTTCCAGCTACGCGGCCCCCTTGCTCGAAGGTTGTGGGAACGTCAAAAAAGGGGACTTAAGGGTCATCGGAAAATCCGAGCCGGTTCCGTTTATCTCCGCCTTTGTACGGGGTGACATGGAAAGTGATCTTCGGAGGCAAGTTCAAACCGCTTTAAATGGGGTTAGAAATGAGCCGAAGTTACTTGAGGCCCTTGAAACTCGCGACGGCTTTGTCGCGTTTGAGAGTGAAACGGAAACTACCCAAACGCAGACCAGCAAAAAAAAAGTACCGTAGTTGACTGGAGCGGTTGGAGGGGCCCTGATCGCGATGGACGTGTCCCTGCTCTTCCAGCTTCGCTACCCGCCGAACCGGATTTTATTTGGACGTTTGAACTGCCCACTGACACGATGGGTGGAGTGGCGGCAACCGAGCAAGTCGTCTTGTTTGGGACGCGAGACGCACTTGATCGCACTGACATCTTTTTCTGTGTTGATGCGCTGACAGGAGCTGAGCGTTGGAGGTTTCAATACCCGGCAATGCCCCCCGCTGGTGCCAACACACGCAACGGACGACTTGACTTCGGAAATGCGCCGCGTGCCACGCCCGCAATCGTAGGAGAGCGAGTTATTTTTCTCGGGGCTATGGGGCATGTGCATTGTCTAAATTTGCAGACCGGCAAACTTATTTGGTCCTTCAACTTGTTAACCGATTTTGACGGTCGCTTGCCAGATTGGGGCTACAGCGGCTCGCCACTAATCGTCGATGGCATGGTGATCCTGCAACCTGGTGGCGAGGAATGTTCCCTATTGGCTGTGCAACTCGAAGACGGCGAGGTCGTCTGGGAAAGCAGCGGACGAAAGGCGAGTTATTCGTCGTTTATTGCCGCGAGCGTCGGGGGAATGACCCAACTCATCGGACTTGATGCCGAAACCATTGGCGGTTGGGACTTGGCAACGGGAGAGCGACTTTGGGAATTAGTGCCTCCGATCAACGGTGAGTTTCAAGTCCCCACGCCAGTATTCGATCAGGGCCAACTGTATGTGGTGGGTGAAAATAATGGAGCTAGAGTTTTTCGTTTTTCGAATGACGGTCGGCCCGAGTTGCAACCAGTGGGACAAAATTCCGACTGTCACCCGGATACGCACTCGCCGGTTATCATGGGCTCCTACCTGGTCGCGCTGCATCATTCTTTGATGGTCATGCGGGCCGATAATTTGGAGATTCACCAAGAACTCGACGATAGCGAGCTTTCAGGTTACGGTAGTTTTATTACTGATGGAGAGAACCGACTTCTTGCATTAACGTCCGATGGTCTACTGTGTTTGTTAGAGCTAAAAAAAGGAGCCCTATCGGTAATCAGTCGCCTGAAGCTCACGTCGAAATCCGGACTGAATGTCTACAGCCATCCCGCGCTAGTCGGAAATCGCTTTTACTGCATTATCGATGGCAAACTGCATGCTCTAAATTTCGAGTAGCCTATTTGGGAAACTCTATTTCAAAACGTTCCATGCCTGAAGTTGCGAACGAAGGCCATCAGCCCACAAGCGGTATCCCGCAGCAGTCAAATGGAGAAAGTCTGGCATGATCTCGCGCGAGATTGTGCCGTCAGGATTGATGAACGAGTCCGCCAAATCTAAAAACACAACTTGCTCGCCGTCCGCGAATTTAGAAATCAACTCGTTGATCGCGACGTTGTTTTGACGCCCTTGATCCGATGGCTGCTCGCCGCGTGGGAAAACTCCTAACAACAAGATTTTTGTGTCCGGCGTAACCGAGCGGAGCGTGTCAACGATTTCGCGGACACCATCGGCGACCTCCGTCGGGGCTTGCATGATGTGCCCCGTATTGTTGGTCCCGATCATGATCACAGCGGCTGTGGGTTTCTGGTCAGCCAAAGAATTTCGTTTGAGCCGCCACAATACATGTTCCGTGCGATCACCACTGAAGCCTAGGTTCATCGTCTTAACACTACCAAAGACTTCCTCAAAAACTTCTCGTCCACCTCCTTCCCAGCCTTGGGTGATCGAATCGCCAATAAAGACCAAATCGGCGGCCTCCTCGCGGGCCTGTTTGAGTTTGGCTTCGAAGCGATCTTGCCACCATTTTTCTTGCCATCGCGATTCGGGAATCACTGCAGAGTTGACATTGTACTTCTTCCGCAGTGCATGGTACCGCTGTTGCAGGTCGGCAAGGATCGTTTGGTGGTCTGGGTCGTCATGGCGGCTGGTCATTTCTTGTGGATCGGTTTCGAGATCGAACAGGTTCCATTCATCGCTCTTGGGGAAATAGATCGCCTTGTATCTTTCTGAGCGGATGCCGTCGTGTTGAGGAACGCGATGGGCTCCTTCGCTTTCGTAAAACGCATAATAAATCTCACGACGCCAATCGTTGGGGGGTGTACCTTCCGATTGCAAAATTGGCATGATACTTGTTCCCTGCATCTCGGCGGGGGGCGTGATTCCGGCAGCTTCCAAAAAGGTCGGAGCGTAGTCGATGTTTTGAATCATTGCCTCCGAACGGGTCCCTGCCTTGACGACTTCGGGCCATCGGATGAGGAACGGCATCCCCAGAGACTCCTCAAACATCCAACGTTTGTCGTACCAGCCATGCTCGCCGAGATAAAACCCTTGATCGGAAGCGTAAACCACAATCGTGTTTTCGGTGAGTCCATTTTCGTCGAGGTAGTCAAGAACCCGGCCAACGTTTTCGTCAACCGCCGCGATGCAACCAAGGTAATCGTGCATGTAGCGGCCGTGCTTCCAGACGGTAATTTGTTCCTTGGTCAACTCACCGGCCCGTAACTTTTGTAGAAAGGCGTCGTTTTCCGGTCCATAGTAAGCGTCCCAAGTCGCTTTTTCGGATTCTGTCATGCGAGCGTATTCGCCGTTGTTGATGCCAGACATGAAGTGATCGGGGAACTCGTTTTCTCCATGAAATTTTGCGTCATGTCCCCAGTAAAAATGTTCGGCAATCGACATTTCGCTTTCTTTCAGCATTTCGCTGCGGTTGGCGAGATCATCGAACAAGGTCTCAGGAGGGAGGATCGAGCCCAAAGGATGTTTTCCGAAATGCCGAGGATGGGGGCTCCAGTTGCGGTGAGGGGCCTTGTGTTGACTCATCAAAAGAAACGGCTTGTTGGGGTCGCGGTTTTTCAGCCATTCCAGTGATTTGTCGCCGATCAAATCAGTGCAGTACCCCGCAAACCTTTTTCGCGAGCCGTCCATTTGGATGAAGTCAGGGTTGTAATAATGTCCTTGGTCAGGGAGTATTTCCCAGTGGTCAAAGCCTGTCGGATTGGTTTCGAGATGCCATTTCCCGATGACGGCAGTTTGATAGCCTGCGGATTGAAGCAGTTTGGGAAACGTGACTTGGCCACCATAGAACCGGTCCCCATTTCTCATGAAACCATTCAGGTGGCTGTGTTTACCGGTCAGCACGGTTGCCCGCGAAGGACCACAGATCGAGTTTCCGCAAAAGGAACGGTCGAACACCATCCCTTGGCGAGCAATTTGATCGATCCGAGGAGTCTCGTTGATTTGCGAACCGTAGGCCCCAATCGCTTGTAAGGCATGGTCGTCTGAAAAGATGAATACGATGTTGGGCTGTCGCAAAGTGCCATGGGGATTTGAATTGTCTTCTGCGACGAGCTTGGGACCGATCCACGCCATCAACAGCAACCCAATACTCCACAAACAATTCTTCCGAAAATTTTTCGAGACCACAAACACCGAAGCTCCGTTATTCGCGAACGTTGACCAAAATTTCAACTCTTTTAAAATTTTGCACTTTGCACTTTGCACTTTGCACTTTGCACTTTGCACTTTGCACTTTGCACTTTGCACTTTGCACTTTGCACTTTGCATTTTGCATTTTGCATTTCCCCCCTCGCAATTTCCCCTTCGCCATTTCCCCCTTCTGGCGAACGCAGCTACCCCTGTTCGGTTTCAGAACGATCAGCCGTCTCTAAAGGCGGGGCCATAAAACGGGGAGCGGCATTGTCTCCCGCTTCGTCGTCGGCGGCGTCTTTGTAATGGGCCAAACGCTTGGAAGAAGTCGGCGTGGGGCCGTAGCGATGGTCGTCGGTATCATCGATCTTAAGACTTGATTGCAGGTCAGAAAGGCCCTTCCGGAATTGCTGGTAGCTCTTCCCAAGATTTTTAGCGACCTCTGGCAGCCGGCTTCCAAACAGCACGACGGCAATGACCAGAATGACCAATATTTCACTGAATCCAATTCCACCGGGGAGCATGTTCGAATCCCAGTTTTCTAAGCGTCATCGCTTTTGTCGTCGATGTTTCCAGCGCCAGCCGGTTTGTCTTTCATGCCCGCCTTGAATTCGTTGACGCTTCGCCCCATGTTCCGCATTAGGCTGGGGAGTTTCGCACTTCCAAACAGGAGCAACATCACTGCAACCACGATCAACAATTCGGTGTGTCCAAATCCAAACATCTCAAATTCCACTAAACGAAGAAGCGCTATCTATCTGCCTTCATTGTAAGACGCGAAGCCTTGATGTCAAAGGCAACCGTCCATGAGAACTAAGCGAAAGTGACCCACCAATTTGATTTTTTCGGCAAATTCTCTCAGTTTCTTGGTGGTTCGACACGCCAAGCCCGCAGGCCATTGCCGTCGGAAGTCACCAAAACGAATGAATCCCCACTTTGCCACCCCGCGATTCCAGAACAAGTCCGTACCATCTCAAGGCTGGCCGCTTGACCAGTCCGCGCATTCTTGATCAACAGGTTTCCTCGCGAATCCACCACGACCACTGAACCTGCTCCAGCCGGTGCGACCAGGGCCATCGATTCAACGTCGTTTTCGAAAATTTGCGGCCCCACGACAGTCCAGTCCCAATCCTCGCCGTTTGCGCCGCCAGCCCCCAAATTCCATTCGCCGCGATGATCGACCGCCAACAAAAACCGCCGTCCGTCGTTGGGACTCGACGCGACTTTAACCACATTCATTGATATCGCGATTGGATTTGTCTCCCAACCCGACTCGGTTTCGGCAAACCCAACCAGCCCACTTCGCCAGACAGCGTCGATGCCACCAACAGAAACCGCAATACTTTCGAAATCTCCGGAATCCGAGAGTTGCGTTTCCCCCCCCTCAAGACCGTAACTAACAATTCCTCGGCCCCGATACGAAACAACGATCTCATTCCCACGTTTGCCCTTGCGACAAACCATGTCGAGGACTTGTTCGTTGCCAGAACCTTTGAGTTGTCGCACGCTATTCCACTGGCGATCAAACAAATACACAGCGCGTCCGTAAGGAGTAAATGCAGCGAACACCGGACCGCCTTCCCATTCTGCAACTCGGATTCTTGTGACCGTTTCTCCGGCTGGCAAATCTAATTCATACCGCCCTACTATTTTCCCTTGGGCGTCAATTTCGACGACGGTTCGCGCACCGTCCAAAACGACGAGAGATGGCTCAGGCACTCCGGGTACCAGCGCTAAATTCCCTGCCTTGCGAAGGTCCTCGACACGCCAAAGTTCTGTCAATTCGAATCGCGGAAGCGTCCCTCTTTTCTCGGGCGCGCTATCACCTTTCAACAATCGTTCGGCGTTGACCAACTCAAGTCGGCGGTGATACCGCTCAACAAATTGTTGATAGTCGGCCGTCATTTCTTGTGACAACGACTCGCCTGCATGAATGCGTTCGGCAGCGGTTGCGACTTCACCTGACCAATTCTGATCACCAAGCCCTCGCGCGTATTCGAGCACACCGGCAGGGCTGACAATGACAACGGCGGGCGTGTTCACAAGTCGAATGTTGTTGGCGGACACTAATTTCGGATCAAAGAGCCATACAATCGGCACCCCCAGCCCTTCGGCCACCGAAGCCAACGAACGATTGACCATGGGACTCGACTCGGCGTCTTGGTCAACTTGATCGTCGGCATAGACTCCGATGATTTGAACTTTTGTTTGTGGGTTTAGTTTTCGCAGAGTCTCGCGAATTTCGCCGAGTCGCGAGATCGTCCCGGGACCACTCAACCCAGAAAACCAAAACAGGGCAGTCGTTTGCCCCCTGAACCGTTCCAAGGGAGCCCGATTTCCGGATTGCTCTAACAGTTGCAAGTCGGCGACTTGGCCCAGTGATTCGCAAGGGAACGGTTCTGGGATCGGCACAAACTGTTGAACAGGGCGTGAATTCTTTGGGCGTGTGACGACGAACCGATCTGCGGGCAAGGCTGCATTAAACTCCGCGCCATGCATTCTCGCGAAAAACTGAATCTCGCCGACCTCCTCACTGCTCGTGACAAGCGAATCAAGCAACGTCTTCGGCAAGGTCATCTGGCGAAGGGCGAGCGTCTCTTGGTCGATCCACAAGTCGTATCCCTCAGCAGACTCGCCGACCTGTATATGGTAACAGGCACGACCATCAACTTTGCCATCGGCCAGGCGACTCAACTCTTGAAAATCATGCAAGTCCATCCAATCGTCATTCGATCCCAGCCATATCGCGGGCGGAGGAATCAAAAAGTCTTGCACAGAACCTGGATTGGCCCCCAGCGGCAATTCCGATCTCCCGGCCGCAAAATATCGCGCGATTGGATCGGTCATGATTCGCCGTAGGCCCTCCCCTTCGTCACGATTGAGAAGCCATTGGCCGTCCAAATTTCCGGATTCGATGTCGTAAACAAAACAACCGATCCTCTGTCCGTCGCCACGAATCTCAGCATTGAACCAAAGTGCCTCGCGGCGTCCGTCCTTTTGCCATATCTGTCTCCAGGCTTGTTCCTCTTGGATGACTCTTCCATCCATGCGGTAACTTAAATAGAGGACTGCTTGGTCCTGATAGCTTTGTGCTTCGCGATAGGCAGCACGCATCTTTTTGAGAATATCACCCGCTGCCAAACCGTCAGTGAACTGAATGGGCTTTTGCTCGGCGTTTTCAGTTCCGGAGTTTTTATTTGTGCTACAGCCAAGCGATGCCAAACAACAGCAGCAAAAAATTAACGCATGTCGTGCGAGTTGGCACATAGAATCTTCCTGATCAAACACAAGGGGTAACGTCGGTGAAAGCCCCACGAACAAAACGTCCCTTCGACCATTTTGCCCGATCCGGCATTTCCCGTAAACGTCGAATTAAGCATCAATCAGACTTTCTACCCTTGATTTTCACGGTTGAATCCGCGTGACTTGGGCTCTTTCACGAAGTGAAAAGCCACGTAGCAGCTCACTCTGACTTTTCATGGAGTGAAAAGCAACGTAGCCGCTCACTCCGTGAACGAGCGATCAAATTCGTGAGCGAGCAATCAAATCCGTGAACAAGCGGCAAATAGCCAAATTCCATGATCATGCGGCGATTTAATTCTTTACGTCGGCTGAAATTCTACATCGCTCGCAGTCCGGCGAGTTGACCGAAACGGTGGGTGAGGGATAAGATCAATCCACCGTCGATTGTCAATCGTTTGAGTATTTTTAATCAGGTAATTCGCCTCGTGGCCGCGTCATCCAGAATTTCCCTCCAATCCTTTCGCCAATTCATCGAGCGTCACCAAATTCGTTCGCTGTACGAGCATCAGTTCTCACCGCAGGACTCCGCCGAAAAGTTGGTGCGTGATGCCCTTGCGTCGCCACTTGATTATCCCCCAATTGATCAGGCGATCTTACCCGGCGAGCGGATTGCGATTGTCGTTCATCGTCCCCTTACCCAAGTCAATCAAGTGACCCAAATTCTGGTGCGCGAACTTAACGAGCGATTCAATTGCGAGGTGTCGGTCGTCTATCCCGCGGGAACTGACGAAAGCAACATTGTGTCGCTTGAAAACTCAGGTGGCGTCAACCTTGTTACCCATGACCCAGACGAGACCAATCAACTGGCAATGATTGCGATTGATCCCCAAGGAGAGGCCTTGTACGTCAATCGAGCAATGTTCGACGCCGATGTCGTGATTCCCGTCAGTTGTTTTTCGTTACGTGAGCAACAACAAGGATTGGACTGCGTCGTACCAAAATTTTTAGGACGTACGAATCAAGATCAATTCGCCGAACTGAATAAGGCCAAACAAAGGGGGCTGATTCGATTGGTCAGCGAAAACCTGGGAACCTTTGTAGGAATTCAAGTTGTGTTAGGGCCCGGCGGCGAAATTGGAAATGTGCTTGCCGGTGAATCGACGGCCATTCGAGAGGCGGCAACCAAATTTCTCACGACCAAATGGCGTTTGCCCATCGAGGAACGTTACTCGGTGGTCGTGGCATCCCTCGAAGGACCTAGCTTTACACAGACCTGGGAGCAATTCGCGAACGCCTTGATGACCGCACAACAATGCGCCGCTCCCGGTGCCGCTTTGGTGGTTTATTCGGAATTGACGACAAGGCCCAGAGGAGAGTGGCGGGCGGCGTTGTCTTCCGCAACCTCCGACTCACGCAAAATCACCTCTCGTGAGGCGATGCGATTGGCGGAAATTGCAACCGATCACCCGATATATTTGATCTCGGGATTAAATGATTCAGATGTCGAAGCCCTCGGGATGGGTCCAATCAACGAATTGGATGAACTGGAACGCTTGATCGCCAGACAAGGTGAAGCGATCTTAGTCCGCGATGCAGATCAAGCGGTCGTTGAGTTCGTCGGCGAACCGGCGACTTAAAACACTGATCACAAATTGTCGAAATTGGAGAAAAACAACAACATGGAACGCGCTGCGTATGGCATTCAAATTGGCGGAGACATCGTGCAATTAGCAGGCAGCGATCGCGCCAAATGGCTCCACAATTTTTGTACGGCGGACATCAAGGCTCTCACTCCGGGAGATTCCTGCGAGGCGTTTATTCTGAATAGCAAAGGAAAGGTGAGCGGCTGGGTCCAAGTTTTCTGTCGCGCCGAGACACTCGATTTGTTGATGCCGGTAGGGACCGCCCCCGCGATGCTGGAGCACTTCGAACGGTACGTGATCCGTGAAGACGTTTCTTTTGAACATGTTGCTGCACCCACAGAATTATTCTTTCTGTGGGGCGCGGAGGCTGGCGATGCTTTTCGCGAATCAACGGGTTGCGAGCTAATTCCGGGAAAAACTTCCCAAACCGTTTTGAATGGTCAGACCATTTTAGCAACCCCCATCGAGATGATTGGCCCCGGAATTCTCGTCGAGGTTGCCGCTCAATCGTTGAGCGATCCTGAGGCGTGGTTCTCTTCGACAGGCTTCGAAGTAGGGGATTCTGAGGACTTAAATCTCCAACGAATTCTGCATCGAGCCCCCAGATGGGGAACCGATTTCAACGACGACTATTTGCCGCAAGAACTCCGTCGAGATGATTTGGCTATCTCCTTCACCAAGGGATGTTATCTGGGCCAAGAAACCGTAGCACGGATCGACGCTCTCGGACACGTTAATCGCTTTTTGGCGGTTATTGCTCTCACGGTTCCCCCCGAGCACCAATGGAATTTGCCCGTCGAAGTTACGATTGAGCAACAAAAGGTCGGCAGCTTGACCTCCGTTGCACAAGATCGCGCCGATCCGCAACTTTGGTTCGGCCTTGCAACATTGAAACGGACAATTGCTAAACCTGGTCAGAAGATCAGCATCGGCGAAGTCACCGGGTCAGTGGTTGATTCACAAGGCAGCAAAGGTTAACCTTTAGGCCGTTAGGGTCACCGACCTTGGACCTATCAAAACCAACTCCATCAACCTTAAAAAATATTTGAGAAAGCAAAAATGAGCATTCGCAAAACTGTCGATGACGCGACACAAGACCTGGATTTTGACAATAAAAAATATCAACTTCAAATTGACACAAATCACGGAACCATCACGTTGGATTTGTTTCCGGAGCGTGCTCCAGGCCATTGCCGCAACATCATCGGGTTGGCACGTGCGGGATTCTATGACGGGCTCGGATTTCATCGGATCATTAATGGATTCATGATCCAAGGGGGCTGCCCACAAGGAACCGGAACCGGCGGACCCGGCTACCAAATCAAGGCCGAGTTCAACGACTTGCCACACGAGTCGGGGGTTCTTTCGATGGCTCGTTCTAACGATCCGAATTCTGCAGGAAGCCAGTTCTTTATTTGCCTTGGAAAACACGCCTACCTGGACCGCCAGTACACGGCGTTTGGCAAAACAGTCGATGACGCCAGCATGGAAGTCGTTCGCAAAATTGGATCGTTGGAAACTGATCGCAACGATCGACCTCGCACCGAGGCCAAAATGACGAAAGTCACCGTTCTGGAAGTTTAAACCAGATGAATTCGAGCAAGCCCGAGTTTGTGCCTTACGAAAATTATCGCCGATTTAATCACGGCGAAATGGTGGCGCGCTCTCGGGCTTTCTACGAGATGATCCGAAAACGGCGAACTGTTCGCGAGTTTTCTCCGGAGCCCTTTCCAGATGAAATCATCGAAAACGCAATTCTTGCGGCCGGAACCGCTCCCAACGGAGCGAACCTACAGCCGTGGCACTTCGCGATTGTTCGCGATCCGGCAATCAAACAAAAAATCCGTGTAGCCGCCGAAGCTGAGGAACAAGAGTTCTATCAGACTCGTGCGCCTCAAGAATGGCTCGACGCGTTGGCCCCGCTCGGAACCGACGAGCACAAGCCATTTTTAGAAATCGCTCCGGCCTTGATTGTTGTATTCGGGAAGGCCTATTCTGTATCGCCAGCCGGAAAAAACGTGAAAAATTATTACGTCTCCGAATCGGTTGGAATCGCGACCGGTTTATTGATTGCCAGTTTGCACTCGGCAGGCTTGGCAACCTTGACGCACACTCCAAGTCCCATGGCATTTCTAAACGAGATTCTTGGACGCCCCAAGAACGAACGCCCTTTTCTCCTGTTGGTCGTCGGCTATCCGGCTGCCGACGTGACAATACCGAACATTTCGAAAAAAACGTTGTCCGAAATCTCAAGCATTCACTAGCTCGATTGAAGCTGACTCAGTTTCCGTTTGATCTCAGCGGTGACCCGATCCATTTCTTGGCAGCAAAGGCGATACTGAGTACCGAGTTCTTCTGCCGAACTAGTCATAGCGAGATCTTCAAGCTTTTCAAAAGACTGCTGCGCTGTCATCGTTTCCAAGAAACCCAACGAGCCTTTAATGGAATGAGACGCGGCAGCGATTTCCGAAAGGTCTTGGCATTCCATCGCGACAGTGAGACGTCGAATTTGACCAGGAGTCTCTTCGACAAAAATCTTCAAGAGTTCTTGAAAAAGTTTTTGATTGCCGGCCGTATTGGTTAACGCTTTTTTCCAATCGACTTGCAGTTTTGCCGGCTCCAATTCTACGCTGTCGTCTAAAATCGGTTTCGTGTCTGACGGAACTCGATGTGCTCGAGGAAATTTCGGAAACAACTGAGACAACTTCTGCTTGATTTCGCGAAGGCGAATCGGCTTGCTGAGATAATCGTCCATTCCTGCTGCTAGACAATTTTCGCGGTCCCCTTTCATCGCATGAGCCGTCATAGCGACAACTGGGATATGCGCTCCGGTTTCCAATTCCCGTTCACGAAGCTGGCTTGTCGCCGACAAACCATCCAGGACGGGCATTTGTACATCCATTAATACCATGTCAAAGGACATCTTTTCCATCAGATCCAGGGCAATCTTTCCGTTTCCGGCCACGGTGACTTGATGCCCGAGTCCCTCGAGTAGTCCCACCGCGAGCTTCTGGTTCACAAGGTTATCTTCCGCCAACAAAATATGCAGGTTATGCACGGAATTTTCGTTTTCGTGGCCCTCTTCGACTTCGAGAATGTTGCGGCGATGGCCGTTGGACATCAGCGAATTCACTACCGCTTGGTAAATCTCGGATTGCTTGGCAGGCTTCATAAGAGGAGCCGGAACCCCTAACGCTTGCAAACTGTTTGAGTCGCGCGGCCTAGCTCCGGAAGAGAGTATGATCAAGGCGCTAGATTTCAAAAACCCTTGATCTAAGACTCGTTTGGCAAGTTCAATGCCATCAATGTCCGGCATGTTCACATCAGAAATCATCAACTGAAAACCGTCGCCTTCTTCTACTGCGTCTGCCAACGCCTGCAACGCCGATTCCGCCCCGGAAGTTGTTGTCGGAATCATGCCCCAACCTGCAAAAATCTCTTTGAGGATTCGCCGATTGGTGGCATTATCATCGACGATTAGAACCCGCAGGCCACTCATGTCCCCGTGCCCTTCCGAGCCGCTTCCAGTACCCGCCTGCTCCTCAATTTCAAGGCTTAGTTCGAACTGAAATTTGCTCCCGCGATCTAGCTCACTCTCGACCCAAATTCTTCCATTCATCAATTCCACGAGCCTAGCGCAAATCGCCAGCCCCAGACCTGTTCCCCCATATCGCCGCGTGGTCGAGGCATCGGCCTGCTCGAATTCCTCAAACACTTTGTCAATCTTGTCGGTAGGAATCCCGATTCCAGTGTCGAAGACCGTGAACCGCAGCAAAGCCGTATCGCAATTTTTTTCAATGCAGTCAATCTCTAAAACGATTTCCCCTTGCTCTGTGAATTTAATCGCATTGCCAATCAGATTCAGGATGATCTGCCGCAAGCGATTTGAATCGCCGCGCAAAATCCTCGGGGTCTGAGGGTCGATTTGGCAGGCCAACTCTAGGCCCTTGCCTTGCGCTCGCAACCCCAAGCCCTTGAGTGTATCGCCGAGCAATTCACGAATATCAAACGAGAGCGTTTCGATCTCCAGTTTGCCGGCCTCGATTTTGGAAAAGTCCAAAATGTCATTGAGGAGTGTCAGCAGCGAAACGCCGGAATCTTGCAACATCCGCATGTACTCTTTTTGCGTCGAGTTGAGCGGTGTTTCGAGGAGCAAATCAGTGATGCCAATGATCCCGTTGAGCGGCGTGCGAATCTCGTGACTCATGTTGGCGAGAAAATCACTCTTGGCCCGATTGGCTTGTTCGGCGGCAAGTTTGGCTTCGCGAAGCTCCTCTCGTTCGCGTTCGAGAGCTTGTTCGGCAAGCCGTTGTTCGGTGATGTCCCAAAAAATGGTCTGAATGCCGATGACCTCACGGCGTTCGTTGCGCACCGGGCCTTTTCGTGACGCAAAGAATCGAGTTTCTCCGTTGACCTCGGCGTCAAAGACATCCTCCAAGACCTTGCCGGATTCCATCACCTGTTCGTCTTCCTCGCGGGCTGCCTTGGCCAAATCCTCAGGATAGAAATCAGCAACGGTTTTGCCGATGATTTGATCGTTGGGCAATCCCATCAGCTCGGCAAATTTGTCGTTGACATAGACAATTTTCCCTTGACGGTTTTTGCGGATGAAGCAGGCCGGGATATTCTTCACCAGGGAAAGAAACAGCGATTTCTCGTCGTTTAAATTGCCGTCGTCAGAATCAAGGGGTTCTGTATGTTCGTCTTTGTTCATGGGTGACTCCATCGACTGGGAACCATCGCGGCAACGGGCCTTGATTTCGCATTGTAACAAAACGGAATCGAACTGCGAATCGCCGTGTTGGCCAGGGACGACTTGATGAGTGCCATCTGCCAGAGACAACCTCTCGCAAACGCTCAGGATTTTTTCCCTAGCCGATTGTATCGAACTCATTTTGCCCTACGATATAGGAGTTCTCCGGTTCATTTCCGATTTCAGACGATGTTGCGGCTTTCCAGGTCCGGGTTTTTACTTCGAAAAGTTTACTGATGATTAAAGTTCAACATTTATTGGGCCTTTCGGTTGCATTTTGCGGTATGCTGTTGGTCCTGGGTTGCGGCGTCGGCAAAGAAATTAAAAAAACGGGTGAAGAGATTCGCCGCTCCAAGCGCGAAGTCAAAAAACGTTTGGACGAATTGCAACTCCGAGTCGAAATGGATTTCGAGTTGCAAGACGCCTTTAAGTTGGTGAATTCGGCCTACCAAGAGGCTTGGAGCAACGGACCCGTATTAGGGTGGGATTCTCTTTCGCAAACCAATGCCGCCACGAGTTCCCTTGGGACTCGGATTTCTGACGCGAGAAAAAAAGGGATCGAGCCGATCTTTAACATCCCGAACGACTTGAGCGATGAGGTCAAGGCCGACACGGTGATCGCTTACGCACCCGGTAACTCACCGGATCAATTTTGGATTTTGTTGGCGAACGGCAAATACGACAAAGTAACATCGGCTGAACTTGCCGAGGCCAAAGGCGAAACACCCCAACAACCGTGATGGCGATGAACAAGCGAACGGAGTTAATGAGCCCCGCAGGCGACTGGCCGCAATTAAACGCGGCGATTGAGGCGGGGGCCGATGCGGTCTACTTTGGGCTGCCCCATTTTTCTGCGCGAGCAAAGGTCGGTTTCCAACTCGCCGAACTGCCGACAATCATGGACCACCTGCATCGCCGAGGAGTCAAGGGCTATATCACCTTCAACACCCTCGTCTTCGATAGTGAGATCGCCATTGCCGAGCAAGCGATCATGGAGCTGGCCGCTGCCAACGTCGATGCCCTGATCGTCCAAGATGTCGGCATCGCCCGTTTGATTCGGGACATCGCACCAGAATTGACGATTCACGGCAGCACGCAAATGTCCATCACGAGCGCCGAAGGTGCCGAACTGGCCGCCGAGTTGGGATGCTCGCGAGTGGTTCTGGCTCGTGAACTTGAACTCGCCGATATTCGACGAATCGCCGCTCAGACCAGCGTCGAACTTGAGACGTTTATCCACGGGGCCTTGTGCGTCTCCTATTCGGGGCAATGTTTTTCGAGCGAGGCCTGGGGAGGTCGCAGCGCGAATCGCGGCCAATGCGCGCAGGCTTGTCGGTTGGATTACGAGTTGGTTGTGGATGGAAAGACCCGCGAGTTGGGAGCGAATCGATACCTGCTGTCCCCAGGCGACTTGATGGCCCTGGACTACATCCCGCAATTGGTGGATGCGGGAATTTCCTGTTTGAAGATCGAGGGCCGCTACAAAAACGCTGAGTATGTGTGGCTAACCACACGGGCCTACCGCCAGGCACTCGACGATGCTTTTGCAAATCGTCCACTATCGGTCACCGAGTCCGACCGGCAAGACCTCGAACAAATCTATTCAAGAGGACTCGGCCCTTATTTCATCAGCGGCATCAACCATCAACAAGTCGTCGATGGTCGTGCTCCTCGACATCGAGGCGTGTTCCTCGGCAAGGTCACTCAGGTGCAACGCGAATCGGTAATCGTGGAAGGGACCCAGGCGATCTATCGCGGCGATGGACTCGTGTTCGATGCTGCTGACCGCCGGACAATCGACGGCGTCGAACCAGGCGGATTCGTATACGATGTTAGTGAAGTCGGAACCATTCAACGACTTGTGACTTTGGGTCGCCAAGAATCTTTGCAGCGTCAAGTCCAGCCGGGCGATTGGGTGTGGCGGACCCTCGACCCGCGTCTTGAAAAGCGGCTACGGTCACAACTTGAAAAAGAGCAACCAACCAGAACTGACCCGCTGAATTTCGATTTGGATCTCCGAGTTGGGGAGCCTCTAAAAATCACGGCTTCAATCCCTCAAGGAATCTCGGTGACGCACCACTCTACGGAACTATTAGCCGAAGCTGAACGCAAAGGGGCGACGGTTGATTCGCTTCGCGACCAGCTAGATCGCCTTGGCGGAACGCCGTTTCACTTGGGAGAGATGACCGCCTCGATTGCTGGAAGCGTGTTTGTTCCGGCAAGCCTATTGAACCGCTTGCGTCGCGAAGTCGTCGAGAAAATCGAGCGGGCTCGGATCGCTCGCCCAACGCTGCAAACTCGTATGGTGGCTGAAAAGAAGTTGGAAGAAGTAAGCGAACGGTTTTCAATCGCACCCTTACCCTCTAACGAATCGACGCCGCAAATTCACTTGCTTGTCCGTACTCCCGAGCAGCTCGCCGGAGCAATTGCCGCTCGGCCAGACTCGATCACTCTCGACTACTTAGAGCTTTACGGCTTGCGTACTTCTGTTGTCCAAGTCCAAGCGGCGGGGATTCGCTGCCGAGTCGCGAGTCCAAGAGTTCTCAAACCAAGCGAGCAAAAGGTGACACGATTCTTGCTGTCACTCGAGGTCGACATTTTGGTGCGGAGTGGCGGACTGTTGCACGATCTCCGCAAACGGCCACAGAATGGAGACCATCACAGTGAGGAGATTCGCTTAGATGGCGACTTCAGTCTCAACGCCGCCAATGCCCTGAGCTGCGCGACCTATTTGGACCTCGGGCTCAATCGAATCGCACCGACGTATGACCTCAACGCCAAACAAATCGTTGATCTTGCCGCGCGGATCGAACCGCGAAGGTTGGAAGTTGTCGTGTTGCAGCACCTTCCCATCTTCCACATGGAGCATTGCGTATTTTGTCGTTTTTTGAGTACCGGGACCGACAGTTCCAATTGCGGGCATCCGTGCGAAAAGCATCGTTTGGCCGTCCGCGATTCGTCGGGGCGGGAGCATCCCGTGATGGCTGATGTCGGCTGTCGGAATACCGTCTTTAATTCCGAAATGCAATCAGCCGCCGATTTCTTGGATGACTTGCGTGGAGCCGGGATTTGCAATTTTCGTTTGGAGTTTGTCCACCAAACGGCAGATGACGTCATGAAAAGCACTGAAGCATTCAAGAACTTTTTGCAGGGTCGTTCCTCAACGTCGCAACTCGCCGCCGTCTGGAACGAAATCAATCGTTTTGGGACAACCCAAGGGAGCTTTTTTGTCCCTCGCACCGACAAGGGGCCATTGATTCAACTCGGCCGCTCGTCGTAAACAAAGGGCGTAACCGTTCGCAAAACAGGTCGTTTCTAATCAACCATTGAAGTTGAAGTTGAATCCTATATCCAAACCTAAACCTAAACCTAAACCTAAACCTAAACCTAAACCCAAACTTAAACTTAAACTTAAACTTAAAACCTAAACCACTGCCGCATCCTCACTCCTCTAACAATACCGTGGATGCCCCCCTATTTTGCGGTCGAAGATTTCAAAGCTTCGGTAATTGCCTCGACAGCCGCCTCAGCGACAAAAGCATTCCCTGCTTCATTGAAATGAACACCATCTCTGGTCAAAATCCCGGCCTCTTTGTTATCTGGGTTATTCTGCTCGAGATGTCCGATAAATTGTTTCCGCAGGTCACACAGTGTTGCACCGGTCTCTTGAGCGACCGAGCGACTGATCGCAGCGTATTCGTCGAGCATGGTGTCGAGCGGATTGAAGCCAGCGGACTTTTCGCCAATTGAATTGGGGGTACACAAGACGACTTTGGCATTGGTGCGAGTGATTTTTTCAATCACTTCCCGCAGACCCGCCTCGTATTGATCCTTCGGCGTGCCGTTTCCAGAATTGCTGTGCCAGACGTCGTTAATTCCGATATGGATGAAGACAAGCGTCGGACTCTTCGAGAGGACGTCGCGTTCAAGTCGTTGTTGCAAGTCTGGCACTTTATTGCCACTGATGCCTGCGAACACGAAGGTTGCGTTCAGGTCCGGGCGATTCTGTTCGATAGCGTCCGCAATTAAACGGCAGAAGCCACCCGGTTTGCCCCCTTCCTCAACAATCGAAGCCCCCAGAAAAGCGATGACTTCGTTTTGTCGAAGCGGCGAATCGCCCTGGACCAACTTCGAAATCCCCTCCGTTTGTGCCGGCACCAATGTCGGCAGCAACAAAATCAACAACGTCAGGGTTTGACAAAATACCTTCGAGTAAATCACAGCGGCTCCAGATGAGTTGGCAAATTACGAAACAAAGACTTTTAGCCGTATTGATTATGGCACAACTCGCTGGACATTTCTCGTCGCTCGCCGTTTTACAGCATTCTGATACTTGGCCTAATCCCGTAAACGCGGAGATTTTCCCACTCAATGCACCTTGGCTTGTCCGGGTGAGGTTTCCGTTTCTTGTTACATCGCATGGTTTTCGCAATCGTAAAGCCTTCGGTTTAACCGGCTGATAATTCAGTTTTCCGATTTTTTGACTCCACGGCGCTGTCATGGAAATTAAAAGAGCCCCATCAAAAATCACAAACGACATCCGCTATCCAAATTTGCCCATCAAACCACGCGCATCATCTTTTACCCAACATCTTTTACCAACACGAGCCCACCTGAAATCGTCACATCAAAAATCACAAAGGACATCCGCTCCCCAAATTTACCTAACAAATCACGCGCAACATCTTTTACCCAACATCTTTTACCAATAAAAGGCCAACCTGAAATCGTCACATCAAAAATCACAAAGGACATCCGCTCCCCAAATTTACCTAACAAATCACGCGCATCATCTTTTACCCAACATCTTTTACCAATAAAAGGCCAACCTGAAATCGTCACATCAAAAATCACAAAGGACATCCGCTCCCCAAATTTACCTAACAAATCACGCGCAACATCTTTTACCCAACATCTTTTACCAACAAAAGCCAACCTGAAATCGTCCCATCAAAAATCACAAACGACATCCGCTCCCCAAATTTACCTAACAAATCACGCGCAACATCTTTTACCCAACATCTTTTACCAACAATAGCCCGCCTGAAATCGTCCCTTCAAAAATCCAGCCCAGCCTCATCATCAGTTATCATTTTTGGTAAAAGATGTTGGGTAAAAGATGCCCATGCTCGAAAGCGTCACCAAAATTCGCGAGCCTTTTTAGCCATTCACAACAACCATCCGGCCTGGATTCTCAAAACCACTCACCCGCCCGACTCAAGGCGTCAAAATAGGCTACACCCGTCTACCTAATCTCCACAACTAGACAAACGGACCCGGCATCGAATTGGACCGATCAATCATCCCTTTACTGCAATGGCCAATTTCAGATTACGGACTCCCTTTCGTTTCTCATCCTTCGTCATCGGTGATCCTAATTCCATCATCGCTCTCTCTATTCCCGAACTCCCTCTACACGGAATCGCAGTAATCCCGCTCGCAATACTTGCCGTACTTACCCCAGTTCGCCACCGCGGCCCGCTGACATCCTGGCGGTCATCCGGGACCGCAGGCGTCCCGCCTGCCGATTTTTTTCCCCGCTCACCACCCCAATAGGTGCTGCCCCTAGAAACGTCCGACTTTAAATCCGCTAACAATTCCCTGCACAAAACTCCCCCATTTCCAAACCTTCTTCCGCCAGCTTCCACCTCCCCGCCCTCCAGCGCTTCAATACAGGAATATCCGCACAATCCGAGCTTTTTCCAAAACCAACTTGTTGACTGAGTATTAAAATTTATCTAAACTCTAGCCAAGGTTATAGCCGTGTTTTATCCACTTATCACGCGCTAGCCGATGAAAATTACAAGTTATTTTTATTGGCACGGATGCATAAACAACTACCCGTATAGGTTTGCGAATGGCTCGTCCCCGTGTCTTTGTCAGCTCGACGTTTTACGACCTCAAACACGTCCGATCGTCACTCGACATCTTCATCGACTCTCTCGGGTACGATTCGATCCTTTCCGAAAAGGGTGACATTGCGTACTCGCATGAAGTTCCGCTTGACGAGTCTTGTTACCGAGAGGTATCCACGGCAGACATATTCGTTCTCGTTATCGGCGGGCGATATGGGTCATCAGCGAGTCGGGAAATGCGCGATCCATCGAAACTGTTCTTTGATCGCTATGAGAGTGTGACAAAGCTT
Source organism: Pirellulaceae bacterium (assembly GCA_019636375.1). Taxonomy (GTDB): domain Bacteria; phylum Planctomycetota; class Planctomycetia; order Pirellulales; family Pirellulaceae; genus BJ22. Next base: position 156,792 of record JAHBXS010000004.1, read on the forward strand.
GAGCATGACGAAGCCGTAAAAAGAGATATTCCGATCTACATCTTGGTGGAATCTCCGGTTTATGCCGAATACCAAACCTACCTTAGGAACAAAGACTCAAAGAGCATTTCATACGCCCATGTCGACTCGGTCAACGTTTTCATTCTATTGGAAGAAATACTAAATCGACGTCGCAACAATCCGGTAAAGACGTTTGAGCGATTTTCAGACATTGAGTCATGGCTGCGCGAGCAATGGGCTGGTCTATTCCGCGAGTTCCTCCACCGAACTTCAAGTCAACAGCAGATTGCAGCACTGACTGACCAGGTGGCAGCCCTTCAGGAAGTGTCTGGAACACTGAAGCGTTATCTCGAGGCCGTCGTGACCAAATTGTCTCCCGACGCCTCCGCCGCTTTGATCAGGCAAGAAGAAACACGACTGTCTGAGCTAAAAGCACTGAATGAGTTGCGTGACAATAATTGGATGAAACATACGCTTCGGATGACTCGCTTGCATTCCGAATCAGGCATGTCGCTGGAGGACGTTCGCGACGCAATAGCAAGATCAAAGTCTTTCGTTGACTTCGGAACTCAGATCAACGATGCGCTAGGCAGCGAAACAATTGGTGCAGATTTGGCGGATATACTTAATCATTCCGAGCGTGCTCGAAAAGATTTCAACGATGTTCGCATCGTCCTTGGCCTTCCTCCTTTGAATTGCCAAAAAGAAGAAGATATGTCCGCAACGATCTCGGTGGCGGCAAAAAAGAAACGGAAGTCTAATGACAAAGATCAGGAATTGGCTGAGTGATTTCAGCAAATAATAACAATCGGGATAGGGGCCCAGATTGCTCTGAGGCCTCTCCCTCACCACCCAACATGCGGGTCCGCACTAGGCGGTTCGTCCCTTCGAAGCAAGTTTGATCCATATCTCTTCCAGACTAACCAGTCCCAACTGCTTGAGGTAAACCAGCGGCAAGGCCATGTGCCGGCTTTGCTCGATGACGTTTCTGTTCGTAGCCTCGCAGCTTTGGCGTGAAGATGTCCGGGTGGCGAGGGCCGATATCGGATGAACCGATGGTCAGCGACAAACCTGGGGTTTAAGCACGTCTTCGCAGGCTTTTTCCCCACGGTTCGTCGCCTCCCCGCAGTTGCCTTCGCCTAGACCTTTCAAATGTCTGGTTACATTTGGTATACTGTAATTCAAGCAATTCCGATTTTCGTACAGGGGGCTTGCACCCCACAAGTTCACACCTATGCCGGGCATACCGCTCGACCGGAGCGGCGGTTTAGAATGCAATGTGCTTTTAAAAATTGGTTGGCTGCCGCTCGGTCAAATCTAACGTTAATTCCCATAAATGTTGAATCCGAACACCAAAAACTTCAATGCCATCGATTGAATATAGTCTTTTTCGTGCCAAGATGATTCGCTCGCCACAACAGTCATTCCTACATGATGACTTTACTCCGCGTCAGATTTTCGAATTCGCTTTGAAAGAGCGACCTTCATCTAAATTAAACGTCGGTCGAACATGGCACATTGGCAATATTAAAGAATTCGGGCCAGACTCTGGATATTTCGCGTTTGGACGGACCACGCGGGCCACAAATACAAAGTTTGATGATGAAACGGGCAATTTCGTTAATGAGGATTTCCAGACCAGTCCTTACACCCACGTCGTTTTCAACTCAAAAATAGGCTTTCTAGGGATCGCACATAACCATCGGCTGGCGAGGAGTGCCATCGGAATTTCGAAAAAGCTGCAGTTGGTCCTCGGGCAAACTGGCGTGGTTCGCTCAAATGATGTCGAAGTTGTGATTTCCCCTATTTCTGACCCGCAAAGTTTCCTCAATACAATCGCAAACGCTTATCGGGTGATGCGGTTTACCGCGCATTTCACTGGTCCAAACCCTTTTGATGCCGATGAGTACTTTCAACGGCCATTGTCGGTTTATGCTGCTTCGGCGAATGCGTCGAAGGGAAAGGCGCAGATTGACGGAGAAAACTTAAGGAAAGAAGTAGTTACTGAGGTTGCGAGAAGCACTGCAGCCTCGGGCAACAAGGCTTCCGCCCGTGTGAAACGCACCAAGTCACAAGCCCCCGTGACGATCGGATTGAAAGGAGAACCCATAAAAAGGCGTTTCGATGAAGATTCGCACGACCCAAAGGCTGTTATTAACGAACTCACAAGCGTATACAAAGAGGTCCGCGTGGATGGATGAGAAGCGAATTGAAGACATGTCTCAGCTCATTCAAGAGTTGAATGAATTACCCAACAATTACATCTATCGTGGTCAAGCTGACGCCGCATGGGGAATTAAATCCGCACTAGAACGAGTCATAGGAAATGGTTGGTCTAAAAAGGCAGCCAAACGGTTTGAGGATTTTTCGCTTCTTCAGTTTCAATCAAAATTTCACCTTTATGACTTGGAAAACGTACAACCTGACTCCAAGCTTGCGTGGCTTTCCATCATGCAGCACTATGGCGTACCGACCCGTCTTGTCGACTTTACTGAGAGCCCGTACGTCGCGCTTTATTTTGCGCTCGAAAGCTATTCGCCGCACACGAAGAATGACTTTGCGGTTTACGCGATTGACTACACCGGCGTAATGGATCAATCGCTTGCGGAAATTAGAACCATGGACAGCGAATTTGTTGAGACACGGGAGTCGTTGCACGAAAATCGCGACCAGATATTTGACGATGTTGTTGATCGATTTTCATACGATATTCTGTGGGTTACGGAGCCAAGACAAATGCACGCTCGATTAGATCGTCAAGCGGGTTCGTTCTTACTATCGGGGAACGGTGGTGTTAAGATTGAAGAGGTTTTATGTTCAAAGCCGTACCGCAGCGTGGATCGAAAAAAAATCGTGATTTCGAGCAATCTTTATACGTCGGTATTCGCTTTATTGAGAAAAATGAATATCACAAGCAAAAGCCTTTATGGAGACCTAGACGGTCTCGCCCGCGCAATTCGTATGGATATGCAAGTTCACGCATCGGTTTAGGCAGATAACCAATAAGATTTTGACGACGCGGAGTCGAAGGTCAAGGAAATTTAGTGTCATCCATCTTTTTCGGGAGGCAGGCATTCTTTGGGGCGACATGTTCGCGGCTTTGTCGGTCTTCCGTTTGACGTTCGCCCACTTCCAGGCTTCTTCATTGGTGAAGCATGCGAGGGTCTTGTGTCCCAGGCTGACTGCCAAGTCGTTGATTCAACCCGTTGGCCCACAGGCTTCCATCACGACGAGGTCGACGGGGTGTTGCTTGAAGTCTGAGGTCGGGTAATTTCTGTCTGCGGCTACGATGAAAAACCCGAATTTTCTGGTTTTCGTGTCAAACATTCAGCAATCAGTCTTGAATTTCCCGAGATCGAGTGCGAGAATTTTTATGGTTAAGACGTCCTTAGGTTTGGAGTTGGGAAAAATTGTGACAGTGTTCGTCAACAGCGATCCGAGATCACGGGCCTGGGTCGCCAGCTTTTAATTCAAAGGCCCCCGCCCTTAACCCAGAACTTACATGGATTCTTTCGCGGTGGTAGCACCAGTTCGCGACTTTTCCTTTTTCGACGTACGATTTAACCATGAACAATGCGACAACAATTCCGATCGAAACGTTTACTTTGGCTGAAAAGCTCCTGTTGATGGAACGTCTTTGGGAAGACCTCTCGAAGCAGCCATCGAGTGTCGCGCCGCCTGACTGGCATGGGGATGTTCTGTCTGCGCGACTAGCGGCCGTTAAAGAGGGGCGGACGGAGTTTGTCGACTGGGACGCTGCCAAGGAGCGTCTTAGGAATCGACACAAATGAAAATAAGACTTCTGCCCGAGGCCGAGCGGGACCTTGAGATCGCTGCTGATTTTTATGAATCATAACGGTCTGGTCTTGGGTCGTATTTCAATGATAGCCTTACCGCAGACATCGAGTCCTTGCGGTTCTATGCAGGTATTCATGAAACTTACCACGAATTCCATCGCTCCCTTTCAAAGCGTTTCCCGTTTTCGATATACTACAAGCTTGCTAACGATTGTGTAGATATCTACGCGGTTCTCGACGCAAGGCAAGACCCCGAATCTATAGACGCCATCTTGGATTCGCCGCGAACTAAACGTTGAATGCGGGCGGGCGAACACGCCGATTTTGAAATCATAGTCCAATGCGCCTTTTGAGTTGACGCAGTCGTTATCCGACTTAGGTTTTTCACTCAATGGTCTAATACTCTCACGTCCGATTTTCGATTGGTTTCAATGTCCCGCCGATTTAATGCGGCGAGTTTCCGGATGGAATCTTGACATTTCGTTTCAAATGTTCTGGTTTGATCATCCTGACTGGGAACGAATAAAATATCCGTGGTGGCCAACGGTGGTTCAAACACCGCACTTCCGAATGATTCTAACCTGACTCTGACTCTTCGGATAACCAATATGCCTTTAACATCGCAAGAAATGAGATAGGGTGTGGCGGTTGGTGGGAACCGAAGGACGTTGAATGGCCGAAAGATTGAGCCGATGTTTACGGCCTTTGTTCAACAAGTCCGATGACACTCGATGAACGATTGGGTTTGTCATAACTTGGCATGAATAGAGACTCCTCAAACAGAAAACAAAAAATTGCCTCGACCACTGTCGGGGCTTCGTTACTGTCCAGGAATACAAAAAAACTTGACTCGCCAACCCATCTTCACCTACAATGCCACCGTCACCAACCCCGCCGCAAAGCGGCTTACTTGAACAACGCGTTCGACCTTAGCGGCGGTGGCACACGCGTTCGCATTGGTAATCTTTTTTTTCCCGCCGCGTGGTCAACGCCGGCCTTCGTCCGTCAGGCAGTCTTTGCCGAGTGTCGGCTGGCACGCTATAATGTTGTATGGAGGAAAACCAATGACACTTGAAAGCCTGCTTGCGTCACTTACGCCCCAAGAGAAGCTGAACGCCATGGACATTCTTTGGCGGGACTTGTCGGCGAATCCTGCTTGCCTACCCTCGCCCGATTGGCACGGCGATGTGTTGGCCCATCGGATCGCCAATCCTTCCAGCGTGCCTGGATTGCCGATCGATGCTGCCTTCGATGATATCAGGGAGCGATTGAATGCACGTCGAACTCAGGGATGAGGCACGTGAAGATCTCGTTTACGGTGCCATGTTCTACGCTGAACAATCTGCAGGCTTGGATGGATATTTCCTGAAATGCCTACGACAAGACATCGAAAAACTACAGTCGATCGGCGGAGTCCATGAGAAATACCGGGATTTCCATCGTTCACTTTCAGATCGTTTTCCTTATGCAATATACTATTTGGTTGCTGAAGAGTTTATCGACGTGGTCGCAATCTTGGACTGCCGCAGCGATCCAACTGCGATCGATTCACGACTCGGACGAACCAAGCGATGAACGATAAGTGCTCGAATCGCCGCCAATTGATGGCAAACTCTTTGGCTCACACTCCGTTATCGCCCCCGTTCTGTTGCTGATCGAGCCATTCCTCAATGACCATACCTGCGAGACTTATCATTTCCGTGTTGTTAGTAGCAGTCACGCTTTCTGGATGCTCAAATAGGGCAACAGGCCCGGCGTCGGTTGTAGCAACGAGTGCCACACAAAATCGACTAGCTGACAAGATTCAATTTCTGGAGAACTACGTCACATTCAGACGCCAGTACGAGGAACTCGACTATGACATCATGTATCAGAACAACGGGGGTGGGATGGTACCAGGCCCGTCCGACTGGGATATTCGATTGATCGCCGTGGTACCGATTGCAGAGATTGAAGAATCGGTTCTTGATGGTGTCAAAAAACTCGAAGGTTCTCCACCCGATTGGGTCAAGAATTTACCGGGCTCAATTGATCGAACTGGCCTCACCGAATGGTATAACAAAGGCGGCACTACGATTGGAGTAGATCGCGAAAGGTCTATCGTAGTCTATCGATACACTTCAACCCCGGACTGACAATCGCAACGGAAATATGGGAAATTTGGTGGGAAATTTGGTGCCATCCATCTTTTCGGGAGACCGGCATTCTTTAGGGCGACTTGTCTTCGGCTTGGTCGGTCTTCCGTTTGGCGTTCACCCACTTCCAGGCTTCTTCTTTGGTGGGTCTTATGTCCCAGGCTGACGGCCAAGTCGTTGATCCAACCCGATTGCCCACAGGCTTCCATCACGACGAGGGCGACGGGGTGTTGATTGAAGGCCGTGGTCGAATAACGCGGCTCGTTGGCGACGGAAAAAACTCGAATCTTCTGGTTTTCGTGTCATACAGACAGAAAACAGACTTGAATTTCCCGAGATCGGGTGCGAGAATTTCTATAGTTAAGACGTTCTTAGGTTTGGAGTTGACAAAAATTGTGACAGTGGTCGTCAACAGCGATCCGAGATCACGGGCCTGAGTCGCCAGTTTTTAAGTCAAAGGCTCCCGCCCTAAACCCAGGACTTACATGGATTCTTTCGGAATAAAGAACAATGAGCAAACCGTCTGTGTACGGTGAAACGACTGTTGTTGGGCACATCGCCGCGCGACAACAGGCCGACATCATCGTCGCAGCGCGTCAGCTTTCTTCTCGGCGATGGTGGGAGATACGCGACGGATACGAACTGGTAGTGTCGCAAATTGTTATTGACGAATGTAGTGCTGGGGATTCGGTTGCCGCGAATGAGCGACTTCAATTGATTGATGGAATTCAGGTTCTTGACGTTTCGGTAGATGCGAGAAACTTGGCGGTTCAGCTTATGACGCGACACGGGATTCCCGAAACCGAACCCCGCGATGCACTTCACATTTCCCTTGCGGCTGTCAATGGAATACAATACTTATTGACGTGGAAATTTCGCCATATCGCAAACGCGGAGACTCGTGCCACGATCGAGCAAATTTGTCGTGATTGTGGTTACACACCGCCTTCGATTTGCTCGCCTGATGAATTGTTAGGAGCCTAAGAATGACAACTGACTCAATTAACGACGAAATTCTTCGAATCAAACGGGAGTTGGCGGGACGTTTTGGTAATGATCTCGACCTCATTATTGCCGACGCTAAATCTCGGGAACGAAACACGGTTAGTTTCCCGCCGCGTCCCTGGAAGTCCGAACAAAGCGATGCACCCAACGCGAACGACGGGGTTTCCAGTGGTGCTTCTTCTCCGGCGACTGGGTGATCGCAACCGACTTATCACCCCTGAAACATCAAAATGGAACTTCGCGGCAAACGTTGGACAAACTCCCTGGCATTGAAAAAGATTGCCGGAAAACGAATCCGCAGCCTTGGGCTTTTCGATACCGCTGTTGACGACGACTTTCTGGAGATCGTCGCTAAGTCGGGGACGCTTACCAGCATCCATATTTCCAGTCAGACAATTTCGGACCGTGGCATCGCTTGCGTCGCCAAAAACAATTCCATTGAGAGCTTTATGCTGTCGGGTGTCCCAAAAGCAACTGACGAATGCATGGACGCGATTTGCGCCTGCAAGACTGTTCGGGAACTCTATCTCGATGGAACGTCGGTTTCCGATGACGGTGTCGAATCCATTGGCGGTTTGCCCGAGCTATGGTCGCCTGGTATTGGAAATACGTCGATTTCGGATTGCGGAATCAACAAAATTGCCTCAAGAACAATTCATTTGCTCTCTTTCGAGAATTGTCCCGTAACGGGGACCGGCTTCTCGACCTGGAAGCATTCGGAGAAAATGTCGTTTTACGGCAATGGTAGCAACTTAAATGATGATGGGTTTGGGGTTGCTTGCTGTAGCTTCTCTCGAATGTGGAACATCGACATTTCAAACACTGACGTAGGGAATGTTGGTGTAAGATCACTGGCAGGTCAATCCCCCACGATGTTACGAATCAACAATTGCAGGATCGACAAAATCGGGATCAATTGGATTGTCGACAACCTTCCGATCGAGTCTCTTGAACTAGCCCCATCGCAAATGACGGAGGCGGAAGCAAAACAACTCAAAAAACTCGCAAACTCGATGTGATGGTCGACGAAATGGGATGATAACGACGCGGTCAACCGAGTTCGCCTGTAAGACATGAAAATCAAATGGGCCAGGGACCTATTCAGCAGCGAATAGACGAACGTTTCGGTTTGATCTGACGTAGCCGTTAATGGGCTCGTCTTTGGATAGATCCAATTCCTGCTTTGGCGAATCATTCATCCAAGCGGTTTGCCGCGGCATGATTCTTCGCTGTGTCCGCCTTTTCACGGAGTGAAAAGCCACGATCGGGGTAGGGAGAGTCAACTGACTCCCCCTCCCGCCGAACCGTACGTGCGGTTTTCCCGCATACGGCTCTCCACTTGGTAGTTCTCGATAGTTTGGACGAACTGAGCATGAGCCTGCACCAGGCTGTAGAGCCCAAGCTCAGAGAAGTAGCGGTTTGGCCAGCGGCATGTACGAGGTTGTCGGTCGGGATTGGTGCGGTGGCGTTTCAGAAGGATTCGTCGCAGACGACTGCGGAGCCAACTGTCATAGTCACCGTAGACATTCCAGAAACAATGGCGAAAGTAGTGAAACCAGCCGCGCATCATCTGATTCAATTGCTTGACGATATCCTCAAGCGAATCGCCAGATGTGCGTGGAGTTAACTCGCGGACACGATCCATGAATTTCTGTTGGCTTTTGGCTCGCGGAAACCGGAACCGGCCCCGAAATACATAACCCAGAAATGCAAAGCTTTGGTCGCGACTATCGACAATCTGGGTCTTGTCCGGATGCAGGGTCAAGCCTGCTTCGCGAACCCATTGCTGGACGACTGCCAAAGCTTGTTCCGCTTCAGCTTGCGTCTTGCAGAGGATCACGAAGTCATCCGCATAGCGTACCATCTCATAGCCCTGTTCGGCCATGTGATGATCCAGCGGATTGAGATACAGGTTGGATAGCATCGGGGAGAGAACCGCGCCTTGCGGGACGCCCGTTTCCGGTGTCCAGCGGCTCAGTTCTGAAACCACTTCTTGATCGAGGTACATCTTGATCAGTCGCAGGACTGCATGATCCGAAACTTTCTGCTTCACCAACGCGAGCAGTCGGTCTTTGGGGATCGTATCGAAGTAGCCTTTCAAGTCGGCATCTACCACGAAGACGTTGCCCTCTTCGAGTAATTGCTCGACGCAACGAAGTGCGCCATGACAGCCTCTGCCTCGGCGGAAGCCAAAGCTGCGAGGATGAAAGGTGTGATCAAAGATCGGTTCCAAGACATCCAGTAACGCGGTTTGAACCACTCGGTCGCGAACGGTAGGAATACCCAACGGGCGGGTTTCCTTCGTTCCCGGCTTGGGAATCTCCACCCGGCGTACAGGCTGCGGCCGATAGGTTCCGGCTTTCAGTTCCTGTTGCAGTTTGGTGATCTCGGCCAGAAGTTCGTCGTCGAGTTGTTCTACCGTTTGTCGGTCTACTCCAGCGGCTCCTTGATTGGTAATGACCTTCGAGGCCGCCCATCTCAAGTTTCGCTCACTGAAGACTTTATCGTACAGCGTGTGCCATTTGCCTCCTCTCACTTTGTTTGCCAAAAGTGTCTTCAACATGCTTTCTGTCCAAACCATCGACGATGCCCATTGGTCAATGCTCAATGGTTCCGTAGCCGGAGTAGCCCCGAAAGGCACTGTGACTTGCGACGGTTTAAGGTCTTTGGATTGTTTGGTCATACTTGCATCTACCTTGCTGCCGCCCTTGGCTCCACCGCGTTTTGCTGCACGGCTTCACGGCTACTATGGCGGCTCTGACTGCTGTTCCTGGTGCTTATCTTCTCGCTACATTGACGATCAGTCTTTTCGATACCAAGCTGCCTGTTCGTCGCACAGCTTGACCTGGAGTTGGTCGCCCAGTATCTCCGGCTGGGATTGATCACGAGAATCGACCCTGGCCAAGAACAGCTCTCCCTTCTTATCGCGTTTAACCTTCCTTCCATTCCGCACTCAACCACCGCATTGCCATTTCCAAACTTCAGCATCAGCGCGTTACTGCACCCAAAGTTCGTTCGCTGTGTCTATCCTGCGGAAAAGTCGATACAAAGGACTACAGGACGGTTCGTCGCACAGCGAAGGGTTCGGACTTTGCCAGCTTCCTCCCCGACAGGCTTGGCCGAATCAGTTTCACTTTCGTTACGGACTGGAATTTCTCCTCAGGTTGCTCCTCACCCTCCCTCGCGGGAACGCAATTACCACTTTCGAATACAGGGCGGTAACGTTACCCTGGTCAGGACTTTCACCCGACTGATTAAACGCCTTCAAGGCGCACTGGCCGTTCACTCTGTGAACGGTTATTGGATTTTTTGATTCTCGTCCAATCGACAACGGGGGCTTATTCCACCAGTTGGGAGAGGTAGATGTTGCGGAGGTCGATGAGCCAGCCGCCGCGGCCGTGAGTGGCGATGACGGCGACTTGTTCGGTTTCGTGAATCGCGATGTCATGGACGTAGACCGTCGGCAAACCCTGTCCGAGAACTTGCCAACTTAAGCCTGAATCCAGACTGACGTAGACCCCCAGGTCGGTGCCGAGGTACAAAACGTTGTGGAACTTCGGGTCTTGCTTGATCACATTCCCAATCCCGCCAGGGATTCCGTTGGCGATAGAGGTCCAGGTTTGGCCGCGATCAGTTGACTTGAAGACATAGGTCTGGAAATCGTTGAGGCGTTTGCCGTTGGCGACTAGGTAGACGGTGTTCACATCTTGGCGACAGGCTTCGATCGAGGCGATGACCGTATCAGCAGGGATTCCTGTCGAAATGCTGGTCCAGTTTTTTTCATCGTCAGTAACGTGGACAAGGCCATCGTCGGAACCGGCGTAGATTAAACCCTTTTGCAACGGTGACTCTGCGATTGCAAATAAGGTTGAGAAAGCGATGTTGCCTTGCTTGTTCGGGTCGAAATTTGTCAGGTCGTCGCTGATCCGTGTCCAAGAATCACCACCATCGTTGCTGAGAAAAACAAATTGAGCACCGTACAGCAGTCGCTTGGGGTCGTGAGAAGACATCGTCAGCGGGGAAACCCACTGCCCTCGGCGACGCTCGGTCCCGAAGTCCGGCGCAATTTCTTTGCGACGCGAGCGAGCATCTTCGGCAGTCAAGTCAAAACGAAAGGGGCCGGTGCCGTAGCGATTGACAGCGTAGACGAGGTTTGGGTTGGTTGGATCAACGGCATGTCGCCCCGATTCGTCACCATAGCCCCGCTCCCAAGGACTCCACTTTGCCTGATGCGGCCCCTCGGAAACGTCGATCAGGCCCCGCCAACCCATGTTATCTTGAATGCAGGTGTAGGCATGAAACTGACCGGGGGTTTGGCTGATCGCGACATTGTACATTTGGACAATGGGGAGTGTTCGCGGCGATTCGTACGTTTCAAGACCATTTTCCGAATACATAATTCCGCCGTCGTTGCCGACGAGAATTTGTTGTGAATTGTTGGGATTGATCCACAACGCATGATAGTCGGCGTGATTACCTCGAATGTTCGTAAACGCTTTGCCGCCATCCGTGCTCCGCATGAAGTTGACCCCTTGAACGTAGACCGTTTCCGGATCGTTGGGGTCCACGCGGACTTGTCCAAAGAACCAACCATACGAAGCGTAGATTCTTCCAATAGCGGTGGAGCCTTCGCAGCGTTCCCAGGTCATCCCATGATCGTTGGACCGAAATAGGTTAGCTCCCACGACTCCGCGCCCGTCTGGATTGGGGGACAAATCGTTGACCAAGGCATAAACGACATTCGGTTGAGAGCGGCAAACGTCGAGTCCAATCCGTTCGCAGTCGGCCATTTCAGGAAGCCCACGTCCAATCAGAAACCAGTTTTCGCCACCGTCGGTGGATTTCCAGACGGCAGTTTGCGGGCCGGGATTCGGGTCGTTCCAGCGATAACGGAGTCGTTCCCCTGTGGACATATAAAGCGTATCCGGATTGCTAGGGTCGATGACCAAGTCAATCGAGCCTGTCGAGCGATTTTTGTAAAACACATGTCGCCACGTTTTGCCACCATCTGTGCTTTTGAAGACGCCCCGTTCGCGATTGTGGGTGTATTCGTGTCCGGGAGCGGCAACCCAAATCACGTCGGAGTTCTGTGGGTGAATGACGATGCGAGCGATGTGATGCGTGTCCCCAAGTCCCATGTATTCAAATGATTCGCCGCCATTGGTGGACTTGAAAATTCCCAATCCCGCCATGGTGCTGCGCAGAATGTTGGCTTCGCCGGTACCCACCCAGATCGTTTGTGGATTTTGTGGATCGATTTCGATATCGCCGATCGAGGCCGTGGGATAGTCTTCGAAAATCCCTTGCCAAGTATTCCCTTTGTCGGCGGTTTTAAAAACTCCCCCTGAGGCTCCTGCAACGTACCAAACGTCTGGGTGCTGCGAGTGGACGGCAATGTCTGTCACTCGTCCGGTCATTTGCAAGGGGCCGATGAATTGCCAGTTTTGAGAGAAGGGCGTTTCAGCCCGCATCGCCTGATGAGCGCGGAACAGTTCCCAGCGTTGCTGGGTTTCCTCGGTGTCGGCGATCAAAGGCGCGGCGGATTGAGCACAAACACTTGGAACTTTCGGCCATGCTAAACACAAGGCGATCAAGACAGCGCCCGTTACAAAAATCCGCCGACTAACATTCAGTATCGCCGAAGCATTCATCCAATGATTCTCCCAAAGTGGATTATTTTTCTAAAAGTGGTAATGGCAGTCGAAACTGTCGACCAGACGTTTCGTTGGCCGAAAGCCTGTCGCAAAAAAAAAATATTTTTTTCGCTACGAATCGATTAGCGATTGTATTTCATATCCGCCCCAGTTTGGTAGTCACTAAGAAGGCGTTGAGCAAAAAACTCGAACATCCGCTGTGTCACATAAGGTTGATAGTCTCCAAACCCGTGACGAGTGCCCGGCAAATACAACATGTCGAACCGCTTGTTGGCCTTGATCAGGGCATCGACAAGTCGCAACGTGTTCGCTGGGTGGACGTTGTTGTCCAGTTCACCGTGGACAAGGAACAAGTGGTGCTTGAGGTTCGCGGCAAGCTCGGCATTGGTCGGAACGCGAATTTCGAACCGCGTTTGTTGCTCGGCCTGTTGTTTTGCGTCTTGTTTGCCCTCTTTTTGTTCTTGCTCCTGTTTTGTTTCTTGGCCTTCCGTGCCGTCTTTGTTTTCGACGTTTTGGCCATCCTGTTGTTTTTCCGAATCTTGTTGGATACCGGTTTGCTGTTGGCCTTGGCGCTCTTGCCCCTCGCGTTCGGAATCACGCCTACCGCGTTGGCGGCGCCCTTCGCGTCCCCGCTGCCCCTCTTGGATGTCGCGGCGGGCATCTTGGTTTTCTTGTTGTTGCTCTTGAACTTGTTGTTCTTGAACTTGCTGCTCTTGAACTTGCTGCTCTTGAACTTGCTGCTCTTGAACTTTTTGTTCCTGGACCTTTTCAATCAGGTCTTGTTGTAACAGATTCCAATCGGGGGCATCGAATTGTCCCTCACGCAATCGCTCGTCAAAGTCCCAAGGGTCTTCACCGTTGTAGACTTCGAAATCGTAGAAGAAGTCTTCGGGATCAACTTGGAGATTCAGCGTGTTGGCCGAGTTTGAGGATTGCCGCGAGTCGGCAGCTTCAGCGGGGCGAGCGGTGTTTTGACCGCGCGAGTTATTCGACACAGCGACCTCGCGCATGCCGTGCCAGCGCTCGGACCAAGCATTGTTGTAGATATTGTTGTCGTGATTTCCGGCAGTGGAAAAACCGGCCTTGAAAAAGTCATTGTAGGGTGGGACCATCAACGCGGCAGCCGTCATAAAACCGCCTCCGGAATGCCCGTAGATTCCAACTCGTTCGACATCGACAAACGAATAGATTTGCCCGAGCTGTTCGATTGCGGTTTTCTTGTCGGCGAGACCGTAGTCGCGGAGATTGAAATAGCCGTAGCTGGCGTATGCCTTCGAACGTCGAGGCGTGCCGCCGCGATGCCCGACTTGTACGACGACGAACCCGATTTGCGCGAGTTGCTGCTCGCCAGAAGTTGCGGCGAAAGTGTGCCGTGTTCCCTCTTGTTGGGGTCCTGGATACACGTAGGTGATGATTGGATATTTTCGATTTGGATCAAAATCAAACGGCTTGTACATGTTGCCGAACAAGTCAGTCACTCCATCCGCCGCCTTGACGACAAAAGTCTCGGGCATTTGCCAGCCGGTTTGGTACAGGCGGCTTAGGTCGGTCTTTTCTAAAGGCATGACCTCAGCGCCATCCGCACGGCGCAGGACTGCTTCGGGGGCCATATCGACTCGTGAATAATTGTCGATCAAGTACTTTTTCGACGGAGATAAGATTGATGTATGATTGGCATCCCCTGGGTCGAGAAGTTTTAGATCGCCACCGTCCAGGCGAATCGAGTACAGATGCTGATAATTGAGGTTTTCGCCAGGTTCACGAGCATTACCGTAAAAGTACATGATGCGATTTTGCTCATCGACATCCAAGATTCGGGCAGCGATGTAGGGTCCGGAAGTGATCTGATTTTTGAATTGGCCGTCGCTGCCGTACAAATAGTAATGCCCCCAACCGTCTCGCTCGGACCACCAGATGAATTCTTTCGAGTCCTTTAAAAAACGCGGAGGTTGTGGGGAAATGCTGGCTTGATCGAAGCCTTCCTCGAACATCGTTTCTACGGCACCGGTACCAAGGTGCAACGAGCAATACTCAACGTTTCGCAACAGTCGGTCGCGTCGCAAGAATTGCAATTGAGTGTGGTCGGGGCTGTAGCGGATATTGGAGTAGGATTCGTCCTTCCATTTCTTGGCCAAAGGTTGGAGTTGCTTGCTGGTTACGGAGAACCAGTACATTTCCGTCTTGCGGATGTTGTCTTCGCCGGGCATGGGATAGGGGTACGACTCGAGCGTCGGTCGTGGTGACGCGAGTGAATTGATCACCCACAAGTCTTTCACGCCGCGAGAGTCTCGACGATTGACATAAAAGACTTGGGAGTCTTCAGACCAAACGACACTCGGTCGTGTTTTGGTTTCGTCGGTGATTTCCGAGGCCCCGGTTCCCTGTGCTCCCTGAGCCGAGCGATTCCCTTGCGTCTGTTGATTGCCACCGCGAGTCGGAATGACGCGACCGGCAAAGCTGTAGTCGGCAACGCCATCAGTTGATAATTGTACCGCCAAGTCGTCCAAGGCCGGATCGACTTCGGGAATTGGGGGCTCTCCGGACTGGCTGGCCGGAGTGTCGGTACCGCCGTCGGTAGTTGACTGAGTGGATTGGGTTTGAGTTTTGTCAGTTTGAGTTTTGTCAGTTTGAGTTTCTTCGGTTTTGGTTTGTTCAGAAACAGTTTGGGTGGTTTTGGTTTCGTTAGTTTGGGTTTGCTGGGATTCAGTCTGAGTTTGTTCGGTCTGAGTTTGTTCAGTCTTATCCTGTTTGGAATCAGTTTGTGATTCTTCGGTTTGTTGGTTTTCAGTTTGCTCTAGCTGGCCGTTTTGATCCTGTTGAACTTTTTGGTCCAGTTCTTGGTTTTCATCGGTAGTTTCCGCTTTGGCTTCAGCTGGTGGTTGTTCACCAGGAAGTGGTTGACTTTCTTCAGGTTTCGGGGGGATGGTGACTAAATATAAGTTGTGCCCCTTGGCGAAAACGTAATGTTTTCGGTCGGGAGAGAAAACTCGATAGCCGCTCCGGTCGGTCGCTCCAGCCGCACCGCTGTCGCCTTCTCGTTCCCCGAAGCCGCGACGCTGCGTTTGTTGTCCGTCTCGTTGTTGTCCGTCTCGCTGTTGCTCTTGTTGATCCTCGCGGCGTTCTTGTTGGTCTTCGCGACGTTCCTGTTGTTCTTCCCGGCGCTCTTGTTGTTCCTCTCGGCGTTCCTGTTGTTCTTCACGTTGAGTCGATCGCCGTGGCGAGTTGGGCGTTCTGTTTTGGCGGGGGGCGGGGCCGAGTTTGGCGAGGGTTTCTGACTTCAGCGAATATTCGAAAAGAGTTTGTTCGACCACAAATTTTAGTTTGTCGGTGTCGTTGTCCAATTCGACTTGGGTCAACTGAAGGTTTCCGGGTTCAACAGGTTTGCGAGTTAATACCGAAAGTTGTCCCGCCAACTTCTGATGGTCAAAAAGTGGGAGCCGAGTTTCCTTGTCAGGGTTGACTCTCCAATAGCGAGTCCCTTCAGAAGTTTTATAGGAGTACCAAAATTCATCTGACTTGCCGATCCAATTCGGAGTCACCGAAGTACTGTAAACAAATTGGCGAAGGTAGGCCGAGCTGTATTGTTCCGCTTGGCGGAAATTGGGTGTAACAACCCGATTGTCGGAACTTTGAAAACCGAGGGCGACCGGCGAAAGTAAAGAAAGTAGGAGAATGGTTAAACCGGTCAACCAAGGACGAGTGGTTTCGTTTTGTAAATTCAACATCGGGGTGCCTCAACAATCAGGTTACTCAACTCAAAACTTTAGCTCCCGCCGCGTCTTTAAAACGACTGGAGCCCCCACATAAAACTCCCTTTAGCCTATCTGGTAAGAAAGCGTTTGGCAATTAAATGAGGGCCAAAAATCGACTTTAAAGGGCCATAGTGGGTTTGGTTATGCCCCTTAAAACGCGAATGATCGAATACCGACACGTTAAAAAATCGTAACCGCTCACGGAATCTATTTGGGTCCGGAGGGTGTGGAAGTGGGGTTGAGTTCAGGTTTAAGTACAAGTTGAAGTTAAAATTCAAACTTAAACCGAGACTATTTTTTAGCGAGGCTGAGAAGGATCAGGGCAACAAGGCGAGCTTTTCGAATCAAACTCGGAATAAACAGAAACTCGTTTGAGCTGTGAATCTCGCCACCTTCGGGACCAAGCGAATCGATATTGGGAAGGCCCGCTGCGGAGAATTTGTTGCCGTCGCTGGCCCCACCTGAGCCTTGCCATTTGATGGATTCACCCAAGAGGTTCCCGCAGGCCTCGATTCGTTTCATCAGTCTTTCGGTTTCATCGCAGACGATCTTGGGGGGAGAAGTGAAGTGGCCGTGGGTTTCAATTTTGATCCCATCCCATCGCGAGTTAAAGTCATCAACAAGCTGTTGCAACTCTTGTTCGACCAGAGCCTGCTGTGCAAGCGTTCGTACACGGATGTTGACGCGACCGATTGCCAAATCCGGAACAATGTTGAGCGGACCGCCTCCTGAAATGCGTCCCACATTGTAGGTGACTTCGGGGTCTCGATTCAATTCGTCGATAGCAACCATCAGTCGACTGAGCGCGGCGATTGCGTTGCGGCCTTTGGCAAACTCGCGACCGGAGTGAGCGGCCCGCCCGTAAACGACAAATGAAAAACTTCCCGTTCCCTTGCGCCAAGAAACCAACTCGCCGCTTGGAAGTGACGGTTCGAAGAGCAAAGCCAACTCGGCCGTCGAAGCGATTTTTTCAATATAGTCACCGGTGCCTGGCGAACCAATTTCTTCATCGGGATTGATAAAGACTTGCCAGCCCAAGTTCTGAGCGAGAGGCGACGCTTCGAAACATCGGAGCGCGTACAGCATGACGACCAGACCACCTTTGGCGTCGATCACTCCCGGCCCGTTCAAATGGTGCTCGTCGATTCGGCGACACTTCTGGAACGGATGATCGAGGCCATAGACGGTATCCATGTGGATGCACAGAATGACTTGGTGGCCTGCGTCCGGACGCTTGGAAAGGTGGATTGCCGGACCAAGCGGAGTTTGCACGACACTGCCTTGGTCATTGACCGTTTCTTGAAGTGCGACCGGAACATCGTGCTGATTCCCCCCTAAAGGCCCGAACTCCGCGAGCAGTCGCTGCCTAACGGCCTCGATGCCTTGGAGATTGTAGGTTCCAGAATTTTGGTTACAGAGTCCTTCGACAAGGGACAACATTTCGTCGTCACGTCCATCCAGCCACGAAAGATGGTTAAGCAGTTCGTTCTCTAAATTCATTTTGAATGAGGGTTTGTTAAGTATTGAATCAACGATTCCCAATTTAGCGTTGGTTCGCGGAGATTTTTTAAGCGTTAAGGGTACGGGAGTGAGTTTGAGTTGAAGTTTAGGATTGAACTTAAACTCAAACCGTTGTTTAGTGACGCCTAATTCCGCGAACATTCTTCCTCATTTTGCTATCGTTTTTTGAGTCTTGGTAGGAGAGGTCGCGTTTTTTTGAAATTGAAGATACCTATCAGCCAGAAGCTATTCGGATTAGGCAATTTGACGGTGGGAAGTGCATCGAAAGTCCGCCGATGGAACCGAAATCGTCGATACTCACCGTAATATCTGCGCATTTTAACCACATTTTTTGAAGTCAGAGTCGGTAATGGCCAGACAAATTACTTCGCTATTGATCTTCGTTTCCGCGATTTTTTGCGGAATTCAACTGGGTGGCAACCAGCTTGAGGCACAAGAATATCGGACGGTGGCACGACCACAGGCGGGGAAAGCTCGTTCGTTTAGTTTGCCTGTTTTTAGCCGGGCATCGGTCAGCGACGAAAATGAAGAGGTTCGCGAACATGAGGGAGCGAAGAGCCTGGAAGCGACCACAATTTCGGGTTTGGAAGTTTTGTTCGAGGGTGGATCAAGCCGTTCGCACCTTTCATTGAACCGTGACATGCGGAACACCTCCGAGCATCGACAAGACCCTCTCGAAACGACAAGTGAAGTAGCACCGTTCGCGTTGCCACAGGAATCAATACCGCAAGACCCAGATCGTGTCGGTCCCACCATCGGCAGACGTCCCTTGAGACGTCCCCTTTCAGAAGTCAATATTGATATCCACACCGAGGGAAAACGTTTACCTGACGACAGAGCACAAAATGCGGTGGATTTGGATGTCGTAACCTGGAACGATACGCAGGCAACCGGAATGGTTTATGGTTGGGAAGCTCCGAATATTCACTATCGCAAATTGTATTTCGAGGACGTCGCGGTGGAGAGATATGGCCAAGTTCCCCAAGGGATTTTGGCGCAGGAATTTCGTTCGGCTATCCATTGGGGTGGAACACTTTTGGCATTGCCGCTCAACATGCGGCTTGATCCGTATTACGATTGCGACACGCCGCTCGGGTTTTGCCGACCGGGTGATTGCGTTCCTCCGACATATCAGCGTTTTCTACGACGTTAGAAAATTGGTAACCGTTCACTCCGTAAACGGTTGCGAAAATTGTAGGTAGTGCAGCCAATTCAGGCATTCGGCGACCGAGTGCTTGATGCTTCTCTCAAGGCGTTGCTCCTCCCGCGTTTCTGAGCGCACGTTCGCATTGGATTGCCTGTTGGTCAAAATGTTAAAGATTGCGGCCTATAACGCCTGCAACGATTGTTCTTCGGAAGATGGATTTCCTAGTTTCGCCGTGCCGATTTTGACCGATGTTGGGGTTATTCCAGGTGAGTCTGTGTCGCTCAGGCATCTGTTTCGTGCAGCCTTCTGACCTAAGCCATAACCAACAACAGGTTTCGCCCGGCGACCTGTGAACCGATCATTCGAAAAATCGTTTAGATACAACGGAATACGACATGTTGCATAAGCATCGCTTTGCGATCACCGTCATGATCATGGCCAGTGTTACGCTGTCGTCGCTGGGATGTCGAGTACGACCGAAGGCCCCCATCGATTCTGGGATGCCTCAATGCTCGGATACCCTTCAAAAAATCTATTATCCCAACACCGACACAGACACATACGGGGAAAATCTCGATTTGATTTCACCCGCTCCTATGACCTTGGACAACTATCTGACCAGCGAATTTATGGACCTCAGTCTTGAGGAAGCGGTGCAGATGGCTTTGACCAACAGTCGCGTATTGCAACGACTGGGAGGGACCGTAGTGAACGCCCCGCAAGCTGTTCAAACCACCTTCGATCCTGCTCTATTCGAGACTAACCCTCAACTGGGTGTGGAGGCGGCCTTGAGTGCCTTCGACGCCCAAGTCGCGAGCAGCTTATTTTTTAATCATGCGGAGCGGAAGTTCAATAACAACTTCCAGGCCCTGTTTTCGACCAACCGATCCGACACCGCAAATTTCAATTTTGAATTGTCGAAACAAACGGCAGTAGGCACTCGATTCGCAATACGAAACAACACGGACTACATTAACAACCACATCGATCCAGGAATCCTACCGTTGACTCCCTTCCGGTTCAACAGCGTGTACAATACCGTCAATCAGTTCGAGGTTCGCCAGCCGTTGCTGCGGGGTGCCGGAGCTTCGGTCAATCGTATCGCCGGCCCTAATGCATTTCCGGGTCAATATAACGGCGTGATGATCGCTCGTATCCGCGGCGACATTACGATCGCAGATTTCGAAGCGGCCGTGATCAATTTGGTCCGCGATGTCGAACGGAACTATTGGGAGCTATTGTTTTCCTATCGCGATTTGCACGCCAAGATCGCAGCACGCAACGCAGCACGGGAGACTTGGGAGAACCGCCAAATTCGATTTGAGCAAGGGTTGGGACGCCCAGACGAAGAAGCTCAGGCACGCCAACAATTCTATTCCTTTGAGGCTCAAGTACAGAATTCCTTGGTTGGATTTGCCGGAGGAATTGGCTTGCCGCAAGCTGGTGTTTTGGGGTCCGAGAGAAATTTACGACGGTTGCTAGGGTTGCCCGTGAACGACGGCAAACTTCTCCGCCCGAGCACCGAGCCCACCGTAGCGCCGGTCGTCTTCGACTGGAATTATGCTCAACAGCAGACTTTGGAGCGGCGGGTTGAACTTCGTCGTCAAAAATGGATTGTTAAACAACGTGAACTCGAACTATTAGCTGCTCGTCAACTCAATATCTGGCGACTTGATGCAGTCGGCCAATATGGCTTTCGCGGTTTTGGTGACAATTTGTTCGGGAGTCGCAGCCGACCTGAAGGGAGTGCGGTTGCAGACATGTTTACCGGCGAGTTGGATGACTGGGCCGTCGGATTTGAACTTCAGGGTCCGCTGGGAATGCGGCAGGGACACCTTGCGATCCGCAACGCCGAGTTGCAGCTCGTAAGGGAGAAGGCCGTTCTTCGCGAACAACAACGACAAATCCTGCATGATCTCGGGGGTGCCTATGTCGAAATTGATCGCGCTCTAGCCAACATTCGCGCCTCTTACAATTCTCTGGTCGCGGCCAATGAGGAACTTGAGCCAAAACGCCTGCGGGTGGAAGAGGGCAAGGACCAAGTGTTCTTCCTGCTTGATGCTCAATTGCGATCCGCAAACTCGGAAAGCGGCTTTTATCGCTCCGTGATCGACTACAACCAGGCGATGTTGAATTTCATGTTCACCGAAGGCTCACTCCTGGCTCGCTACAATATCTACTTGGATGAAGGCGGTTGGGAAGATTCACTGGAAACCATCGCGCGGGCTAAAGCGTCCCATTATGAGCAAAATAGCCGCGGTGCCGTGGATACCGTAGACATGCACCCGGTGACGACTGGCCCAATCGACCAATCGGGTGGAAGCAGTGCCGCCAACCGATAACTTTTATCCCGAAGTTGTCGGTCAAATTCTCAAAGACTGAGGCTTTTAGGCAAGCTAACCATCATTTCCAGCACTTGTCCAAAAGGTGTGTTTTTTTGGAAACGGGCGAGCCGATGACCGTTGAGTTCCGTTTTGGGTTCAAGTCGGAAACACTGCGGATTGGCTGATATTGCAGGCTCAAGTGTTTTTTTCTGGAGTTCGCGAACACCATTTGACAGTTTTCTGTCTTTCCCTAAAATGGAGCCTTCCTTCGGGATGGCCGAATACAGATTCGGGCGTGTAGCTCAGTTGGTTAGAGCGCGTCGCTGATAA
The DNA here is from genome assembly GCA_019636375.1 of Pirellulaceae bacterium. GTDB lineage: Bacteria > Planctomycetota > Planctomycetia > Pirellulales > Pirellulaceae > BJ22. The sequence continues at coordinate 178,457 of JAHBXS010000004.1, forward strand.
CGACGAGGTCCCAGATTCGAATTCTGGCACGCCCATTTTGTCGGAAATTGCGGATATTTCTTACCTGATTATTGCAGGGGAATTTTCGCCAAACCGTTTTTCGAGGGGACGTAGCTCAATTGGGAGAGCACCTGCTTTGCAAGCAGGGGGTTGTCGGTTCGATCCCGATCGTCTCCATTTTTCTTTGATTCCGCAATTGTTCGGAAAGATACCGCTCTATGGCCAAGTTCTCGGTCATTATTGCCGCTGCGGGAAAAAGCACTCGTTTCCGCGATCCGCATTACAAGAAACCATTCGCATTGCTTAACCAAAAGGCGATTTGGCTTTATTCAGCGGAAAAATTTCTCAGCCGGTCCGACGTTGCTCAGGTGATCGTCGTGATCTCAAGCGATGATCGCGAGGATTTCATGTCGCGATTCGGAGCGAATGTCGCCGTCATGGGAATCGATGTCGTGATCGGCGGAGCAGAGAGGTTCAACAGTATCGAGCGTGGTTTGGCCAAAGTTGCCGACGCATGCGACCATGTTGTGATTCACGATGGCGCTCGGCCTTGTCTTGCCGACGAATGGATCGAAGAAGTGATGGCTGCCGGAGTTCAGTCCAGGGCCGCGATTCTGGCAACCCCCGTTACCAGTACGATTAAGAAATCTACCGACGGCAAGTTTGTTGGGACGACCGTTAGTCGCGAGCATTTATGGTTTGCTCAGACACCTCAGGTATTCGCGAAAGACCTTCTCCTGGAAGCATTTGCTAAACGGGATGCAAACCTCGTGCCAACGGACGAAGCCCAATTGGTCGAGTCTTTAGGGCACCCGGTGCGGATGGTGTTGGGATCGCCTTTAAATGTGAAGATTACGACCAAAGCAGATTTGAGTTTCGCCTCAGCCTGTCTCAAGTCCCTTCCAACCCCGAAATTTGACGCCCCGATTCACCCATTCAGTGATGATTCGATGTGGCGATAGCCTCGTCTCAACATTTCCTTTTCGGAAAAATACGTTATTTTTGCGGAACACTGGTTGCTTTTGCCCATCGAGCGATTGAAAATGTAATCTTCTCTTCTCTAAACACCGTCGGGAGGTGTGAAATGCCGAGTTATCACTTGGCCCGAACTGCGCACATCAATGCGCCGGTTGAACGGGTCTATGAAACGATTGCAAACTTTAAGACGTGGACAACGTGGTCCCCCTGGCTGATTGCCGAGCCGACCACGCGTGTTGTCGTGTCGCCGAATTCCTCGGGTGTTGGAGCGACATACGCTTGGGAGGGGGAAGTGGTCGGGGCTGGAGAGATCGAGCATCGACGTGTCGTACCCGCCCGATTAATTGAAGACGAGTTGCGTTTCCTGAAGCCGGTTAAATCGACTTGCCAAGTTAAATTTGAATTTGAGCCAGTCAGGGAAGGGACTCAAGTAACCTGGAGCATGGACGGTAAAATGCCGTGGTTCCTGTTCTGGATGATCCCCATGATCAAGACGTTTATCGGGATGGATTATGATCGTGGACTGGCAATGCTTAAGGACTTGATCGAAACGGGTGTGATTCCTTCGAAAGTTTTGGTCCACGGCTCCGAACCGACTGAGCCACTGCGGATGGCTGGGGTCTCAGGGACCTGCACGATCGATCAAGTCAGTCAGGCCGTCAGTGGGGCGTTTGAAAAAGCCCGCAAGACCTTCGCCGAAAACGACCTGCCTCTCGATGGCTCGATGATCACGGTTTACACCAGATTTTGTGTAAAACCCGGGACCTTCGATTACATTTGCGGTTTTATTCTGCCGGAAAAAACCGAGGTTCCTGCGCGAAGTGGCCTGAAGACTTGGCGGTTGCCAAAATGCCATTCCTTTCGCGTACAGCATACGGGGAGTTATCGGCACTTGGGCAACGGCTGGAGCGTTGCCAATCAAGTCGTACGATACAGCAAGCTCAAACAGCGGCGTGAAGGCACCTTCGAAATTTATCGAACGACGCCGGTCGACACACCGGAAAACGAACTCGTAACGGACATCTATTTACCGCTCCGTTAATTCGCCGAATCGTTGATACGCGACACGACGGCTCGATTGAAATTAGTTACAATTGACGGTTTCGTTCAGCAACAAAAAATGGGGATCTTGAATCAATGAAAAACAACACAACAAATCGGCGAGGTTTTTTGGCAACGTCGACAGCTATCGCAATGGGTGGCGCGGCATTGGGTGGACTCTCAGGCATAACGCATCGTTCTAAATTTCTTTCAGCTCCCAAATCGTTGGGACAATCTGACGAATCACTTCAAGGACGACTTTGGAAAACGCTCAAGATCGGCATGGTAAACGTCGAAGGTTCCCTCGTCGATAAATTCAAAGCCGTCAAATTGGCGGGGTTCGAAGGCATCGAAATGGACTCGCCAGGAATGAATGTCGAAGAAACCCGCCGAGCGATTTCCGAAAGTGGCTTGCCTGTCGATGGGACCGTGAATTCGACCCACTGGCAAGTCCGCCATACCGACCCAGATCCCGACGTTCGCGCCCGGGCCCGCGAGTCACTGGAAACCGCGATTCGCGATACGCATGCCGTTGGCGGTCATAGCGTGTTGCTCGTCGCAGGACACGGCCAAGACGGTTCGCCTGCCGAGTGCTGGGAACGTGCACGAGACAACATTGCTCTCTCGATTCCTTTGGCCGCTCGACTGGGAGTGCAGATCGTCATCGAGAATGTATGGAACCACTTTATGTATGACCACCAAGGGGACCACCAGCAAACGGCAGACGACTACGTTCGTTTTGTTGATGAGCTGAATTCGCCGTGGGTGGGGATGCAATTTGACATTGGCAACCATTGGAAATACGGGAGCATGGGGGATTGGATTCGCCAACTCGGACGCCGGGTTTACAAATTGGACATCAAGGGTTTTTCAAGAGCCCAAGGACGTTTCACCCGAATATCCGAAGGGGACATCGACTACGCGGATGTGAGACGAGCACTTTTGGAGATAAATTTCCATGGCTGGGCTGCCGCTGAAGTTGGCGGCGGTGACCTAGCGGAATTAACCCGAATCTCTCAAGAAATGGATGTCGCGTTTGGGCTGGCTTAGTTCGGGCAGGGCGACTCTAAAGAGATTCGAATTGTTCATCCAAGCGAAATAGCTCGACGGCATTCCGTGTCGTTTGTTCGGCCAATAGGTCAGCGGAAACGCCAATGGTTTCCGCGAGGCAGCGTAACGTGTGCAACACTCTCCCTGGTTCGTTGGGGCGTCGGCCTCGTAAAGGCTCTGGGGAAAGGTAGGGCGAGTCGGTTTCGATTAAGAGTCGGTCTTGAGGCACCCGCCGCGCGACCGAACGCAAATCGTCAGACGCTTTGAATGTGACCATTCCCGCAAAGCTGATGTGCATTCCCGCATCAAGGGCCTTCGAGGCCGTATTCCAGTTACCGGTAAACGAATGCATAATCCCGCGAATCGGCCAATCCTTACGATGCTCTTCAATGAAGTGCACGATGTCCGCCTCGCAATCTCGCATGTGAATCACCAGTGGCATGTCCCGCGACTTGGCTAAACCCCAATGTCGTTCGAACCAAAACCATTGTTCTTCGAACGGGCAATCTTTCCAGTAACGATCCAGTCCCGTTTCGCCAATTCCGACAACGGTCGGATCGTCAACAAGCTGCAACAACGCTTCCCAATCGGCGTCCGTCAGTCCATGACAATGGTTCGGCTGGAAACCGACGACAGCATGAACGCCAGAGTGTGAGCGAGCCAGTTCGACCGCTTGGCGACTGGTTTCCAAATCAGTGCCAATGCAACAGACGCCACGGACCCCAACTTCGCGGGCTCGACCCAGGACTTCGTTGAGTTGAGGAAGCAAACTACTGTCGTAAAGGTGGGCGTGAGTATCAAAAAGTTGCATTCGTGATATTTTTACTAAAAAAGCAAGTTAATGGCCAAAAGTGTCCAGTTCGAATTGAGCCGTCAGGCAATGACTGCAATCTTTAGGGAAATGGCCGATTAAAGCCAATTTTTGGCCGCAAAACCTTAATTTATGGGGATTATTCGGGTTTGGTAACTGGAGGATAGCAAACTTGTCCATTAATTTCCAGAATCCGGAAAGGCGATTCGTTGACTATCACTAAATGCCTTGTAAAGTGAATTCGTGGGGAAATTGCGGCGTCAAGCCCCCATCGTTAAATGTTTACTCGCCAGGAACAGCGTTGCGAACTTGGGTGACAAGTTCGATAGCACAAAGGAATGCACCGTCATGTTGGTTCTCTCAAGAAAAAAGAATGAAAGCATCGTCATCAACGATGACATCACGATTGTCGTCGTAGAAATTCGCGGCGACAAAGTCCGTTTGGGTGTGGAAGCTCCCAAAGAGGTCCCCGTGCACCGCAAAGAGGTCTACGACGCCATCAAACGGAGTCACAACGCCGAAAACGTTGGCCGCGAATCTTCTGGGGATCAGTAGTCATATCGCTTTGGAACGCCAATTTCGGCGTTTCTTTTCCGTCATGATGTAAATTGACGAGCGGCGTTTCTTTTCGAAATTTAAATCAGCAAAAAAGACGCAAAAACGGGCAAAAAGGCCCAAACTCACGACAATCGGACGAAGGCGATTTCCGGTTGCGGTGTGCCGTGTTTGGTGGCAGATAGCCGATTTCACATGCCTTCAGCAATTGAATTTGGAACTTTTGAGGTGTTTTTGGTTCGAATCATTCGCTCACATTGAGCATTCCAAGAAACGGTTTCCCTCACTGAACTTTTTAGGCGGCAATTTGTCATCGAACTTATCCTCCGGATACCCGATTGACGAAACAAGGTTGGTGAGGTTAATTTTAAGAACTTATTCAAGCAAGACGGCCCCTTCGTCTAGCGGTCTAGGACACCGCCCTTTCACGGCGGTAACACGGGTTCGAGTCCCGTAGGGGTCATCGGGCCGGGTATCAGCACCCCGCCCAAACCATCAAAACCCTGCTTTTTGCGGGGTTTTTTTGTGTCCTGATTTTTCCTGATGGGCTCAGTAGGGCTATTGATATGGGGACCAATATGGGGACAGGATTCGACCGCAGCCGCCCAATGGTCATCGGTCACTTGCAGATAATGCCGTTCGGCAACCCGGGTTGAATGACCCATCCAGGCATCGATCACATGGGACGGGAATTGCTCTTGTAACTCAGTCCGCCGGGACGCTCTCAGATTGTTGAACGGCTTGGGCCACATCGGTACACCCGCCCGTTCGACGATCCGGGCAAATTGGGTCCGCAGATTCTCAGCCCCTCGATAACGCTCGATCACATAGACCGCACCATCAGGGGCCACTTCCCACGCTTCAGACAGTGCCACCCGCAGCTCAGCAAACATCGGGCAGAATCTCAGGCCGGTTTTCGGTGAATCGATCCGCAACCGCCCAGCATCCCAATCAACATCAGACCACCGCAACCCCAACACTTCCGAGGGGCACCGCAGACCACCGAACCGAGCCAGGGAGAATATCACCCGCCAATCAGCATCGGGGCACGCTTCTAAAATTCGATCCGACAACGCGCGATCAATGAACCGTTGACGATCCGGATTGACATCATCACCCGCTTTCACCTTTGCAAACGGGCTCAGGCTCAACAGTCGATCATCAACCGCATGGGCAAACATCGTTTTCGCCCGTTTGATATGCTTGCAGACCGTCGCACGGGCCATCCGCTTTAGCAGCCACAACCGCCACCGTTCAGCATCTGCCGCCGTGATTTCTAGGATCAATTTCGCTTCGCCAAAATACTCGACCAGCAACCTTCGCGATTGCTTGTAGTTGGTCACGGTTGAATCTTTCACATCAGACCGCCCCAAGATATACGCATCACAGAACGCCCCCAGCAGTCGCCCCGCATCGGTTGGCAACTTAGGGCTTTCGGGATCGGCCACCCCCCAGGCAACTAGATTTTGCCGAATCGCCCCTTTTTCACTCGCTTGCGGCAGCAGTTGTAGTTGTGCAGCGTCACGCCACCGAGGCGGTCGGTGGTGCTGATCAAGCGGTTCTGCGCGTCGTAAACCATCGTCGTTACAATCCCCTTGGCATCGGTTCGGGTCTTGACGTTACCCCCTTTATCATACGTCATACTCGTCGAATCGCCAAACGTATCGGTCTGTGATGTCATCCGCACCAGTTCGTCGTAGACGGCATCGTAGCCCACGCCGTTGGGGTCGCGCGGTTTCGAATCCCGCTGGCTTGTCCAGCGGAAGTTTAGGTTTCTCGCTAAAGCAGTGCCCCCACCCCCTACTTGTTTTTTGGCTTGGATTTGCTGGAGGCAAATCCAAACCAAAAAACAAGGAAAAGGAATTCGAGGTAGCCGTATGTAGCGAGAAACATAACGATCCACCGTGCGAGCCGGTGGTATTGCCACATACGATTAGGCGCATCGCTGCGCGTAAAGGCAAACGCGGATATTCCCAGTTCGTCGTAGATGGCGTCGTAGGTCAACGTCGAGATTTTGCCGAGTTGGTCGATGGTTTGCAGGGTCCGCCCCGCTCCGTCGGTGAGGGAACGGGTCGTGTACCCGTCGGCGTTTACCGAGCGGGTTTCGAGCACTTCGTAAACAAATCAATTAGTCGCTGACCCGTTTAGCAAATCCGATCATGACAGTCTTTGATTTGTGTCCTTCGATTTGTCAGGTTTATCCCGGTGCACCCTGACTCCCTATTCACTGGTCCATCCGGGAATTTCATGGGTGAGCCACCGTTGACCAAAGGGACGAAAAATCCTCAATACACTAAGAATCTGAATTGTGGTGAGATTTCGCCGCTAACTCACCCAAGAGGTAGTTTTCGGCTTTCATTGGACCCACGGAAAACCCTGAAGGACCTATTCCACTCCACTCCCCATCAGTCTTGGACAACTATAGGAAGGTAAAGAGCAAACAGCAAAGTGCTACTAGCGTCAGAAATTGCCTGCTCACAGTTTACTCTCCCAGCTGTCACATCATCGACATCTAGCAAACGCTTCGGCAATCTATACACTTCCACCCGAACAAATTCGCCAATACGTGCATTTTTAAGGGTTACTTTACTTGCAAGAGCGTCTTGATTATCGCTGATGAAATCGAAAAACTCAAAAATCACCATTTCACCAAAACTGCACGCATCGTTACCAAATCCTTTCACTCTGACAAAATACCAATGTGAATCATCACCTATATGTATAGGCATTTTCAGCTGAATAGATTCATCCTGAAACACAAACATCTTTTTTTGAATAGCCAAATTAATCATTGCCTGCTGTAGGCACGCTGGATAAGGATCGTTCTCCAAATCGTCATTTTGCTTCAAGACATTATATCGCGATACCATCATTTTTCGGTAGGGATCTGATGTTTCAGGGTCGTCATGGTTCAGCAAGTGCTGGATTGCCAAAATTGAAAGCTCTGCAAAGTCTGGATCTTGGTATCGAATCTTTAATTGAAGTAGCCCAGTCAGCCACACAACGCCGCCTCCAATCAGGGTAAACCAGAACAAACTATTGAATTGTTTTTTTTGCATAAAAAATCACTACCCTTACAGAAATTGTGCCCAAGGAATCTATTCACAGCAAGCCGTATTTTCGTTTAGAACTGATGGAAGGCAAGCGTCCCAATATTTTTCGCGACTCTGTATGTTTGCATTTCTGCATCCACGACTAGGATTTTTGGTATAAAATCTCCGTCTGTATTTGACACATTCGTCCCATGACCAGCCCCTCCTCATGGTTGTGTTGAGATCGCAACAGTTGACGTATGCCGCTGCGCGTGCCTCCATGCACATAGTAATCTCACAATCCTTCCACCATTCCTCAGAACGCTGGGCGTCGCAGGTATCATCAAGTACACAATAGTCTGCGGCGTGAAGAAGTTCGTGTGCAAATGCGTTGCACAGGTTTGGATTTTGAAGATCAAGTTTAATTCGGTATTCTTTGCATGAATATGTTCCATGACTAAACATTTTTCCGCATACCACGCGCGTCGTTCCTCTTGATGAAGTAAAGCAGTCCGCCTGGTAGCGCTCAAGTACGGCAATGAAATTTGGGTCTTTTTTGCATTTTGTTACTAGATCAACTCCGTCCTGACTAGAACAACTCTCGTCTACCTGCGGAACCCGATCATTGCATTTTTTATAACATCCTGCAACGTCGCCCATTGTTCCCGCGCTGTGAATGTCGATACATCTCAAATAGCAGGGATGGAAAGCATCCATCAATGTTACGTCACTAAACGTTCCCGTAGAATCAACGAACTTGATCACAAAATACGCCCGATACAAACTCGTCCCATCGACAAACCCCAGTGGATCGCGTGTGATGAATCTTCCTGCGATGGGGTCGTAGAGGCGGGCGCGGAAGTGGTAGAGGTAGAGGTCGGGGTCCCATTCGCGGCCGGTGTAGGTGTAGCGGTTGTTGTAACTGCTGGTTGTGCGGAGGGTGCCGTTGGCGGCCATGATCGTTAGTTCGCCATGCGCGGTGTAGGCGTAGCGTTCGAGGATTGCGCCTGAATGGTTGGTCAAGGCGACAATCGAATATTGTTGGTTGCGGTGGTAGTAGGCGAGGTGCGTTCCCGTGGTCGGTAGTGTGCTGGCCGTTCCGCCGTGGCGGAGGATCGGTTCGTCGATGTACGAGCCGTAGACGTATCGAAAACTCGGACTGCTGGCCACGGCGCCACGCGCGTAGTCGGCGATGGTTTGTTGGCCGGACTGGACGTAGACGACGTTGCCCGACGGGCCGTTGCGAGCGACTCGGCGACCGAGGGCGTCGAACTCGTAAGTCACTTCTAAACTGGCTGGCGTCCCGTCGGTGTCGGCACCTTTTAAGCGGTTGTCAAAATCCCAACTTAGATTCAGGGCCGGAGCAACCAGACTTGCCGGGCGCACCGTTTGGTTCCCCTTGGCGTCGTAAGTCAGTGTCCCTGAATTCGTGCCGGTGAACGACGTGAACTCATGTGCCGGGCCGTGGGTCCGGGTTTGAGTCAGCGGACTGGAGCCCGTTTTATTGAACGTGTTCCAGTCGCCAACCAGCGAGAGGTTCCACGCTTGATTTTGGTTATTATCGCTACGGTTCCAAGTCGATGGTTTGTTAACAAGGCTGTTAAAATTGGCCGTATTTTTCGACCCAAATGGGCCTCGGAAAGAATAGAATCGATGTCTCCCACCATAAAATAATCGCGGGTCGTGCGCGAATGTTTCAGGTGTTTTCAAGGAGGAAACCATCGTTAACTCATTGATAGTGGTTTCGATTCTGAAACTTTTTCTGAAGCTCCGTCGTGATCGCTTGAAGTTCCTCTAGGCTTTTTTCATTGAGATCAGACTCGCTCGCTTGGGGAACTCCCAGCAATTTTTGCAGCAAACGAATCGTCTCGATCTTCCCTTCGATCTTGCCTTCGATCTTGCCTTCGATCTTGCCTTCGATCTTGCCCTCGATCTTGCCCTCGATTTTCCCTTCATCGCGGGCCACATGGACGGCCCATTCGTGGTCGCGTATCGCCTTTTCTCGGGCGTCGTACATCTCTTTATCCTCCGTCTTTTCTGAAATCGAAATCAACTGTGTGCTGGCCAACTTAAACGCTGCCTCTGGAAACAATTCCAGCAACCGTTCAGGCTCGTAATTTTCGGCATGGATCAACCAGTACAACCAAAGTTGCAAAGGGGTCGCTGTCCCCAACTCAGCCTCTGTCAGATTATACTTGCCCAACTCCAACGTGTGAATCGACAAAGTATCCGTTAATTCTCGCCCCGATTCTCGATCCGTCAAGGCAAATCGGTGGTGAAGTTGTGCGGTATCCGCCCACAACGTCTCCTCCATCAACGCGATGACCACCACCGGTTTGAGTGCCGTATACGGCTCTCCAGAGCGAAGTTGCCCAGCGTACTCGTCACATCCGTAAAACACCAATCGCTGCACCAAACCCGGTCGCACCGCTATTTGAATCTCGATGTCGTAAATTACCCCGTTTTGGTCGGTAGCTTTGACATCCAAGATGGACAGTTTGTCTTGTTCGAAGTCTTGAAGGTTGAACGGGTTGAGGATCACGACATCGACGATGGGGACCGGCGGGTTGAGGATCGCATTAAGCAGACTGATCAACGCCAATTTGTTGGCTGGCGAGCCAAATACTTTCTTGAACGCGAAGTCGTTTGTCGGGCGGATTCCAATGACCATTAGGTCCTCATTTTGACTGAAGATGGTACGAGATAAGGAAAGCAGGCCAGAAAAAACCCGTTTATTTATTCTTCAAGGTATAACTCCGAAGACAGAAGTCACCTGCGCCATCATACCCCATCCTCGTCGAATCGCCAAACGTATCGGTCTGTGCTGTCATCCGGCCCAGTTCGTCATAGACCGCGTAGGGTGTGTGAAGGGAGCCGGTTGCCGAGCAAAGTACCAATCACCGGTTCCGCTTCCATTAAAAAAACGTTTGACTTGAGAAAAAATGGTTCCCGTAACACACCATCACAATGTCACCAATTGAGAATTTTCTGGGAATTGGTGTGTTCCGTGAGCGACAACTTATCGAACCGATTCGAGAATCCAAACGAACCTTCGAGTTTAATCCCTTAAAATTCGAACGCGCTCACTTCACACACCCTACTTCCCTCGCGTCATCATACCCGCAATCGGTCGTATCGGCAAACGTATCGGTCTGTGATGTCATGCGCCCCAGTTCGTCGTAGACCGCATCGTAGCCCACGCCGTTGGGGTCGCGGGCGGACAGGACATTTCCTGCGGCGTCGTAGGTCATCGTCGAGATTTTGCCGAGTTGGTCGATGGTTTGCAGGGTCCGCCCCGCTCCGTCGGTGAGGGAACGGGTCGTGAACCCGTCGGCGTCTACCGAGCGGGTTTCGAGGACTTCGCAAACAAAACAATGAGCCCTACACGTTTGATTTGTCCTCCGGATATTTACCAGGGTGGCGAGAAAGAACCGATCGATGCTGACGGCAAAGTGCCAAAACAACACCACAAGTCACTGCACTTCCAAACTCAAAAAAACTATCATCGGGTAGTCGCGCTCAATCCGCGCGCCGTTACCGTTTAGCAAATCCGACCATGACAGTCTTTGATTTGTCCGTCAAAACTCTCACTCAAAATCAACCACCAAATCAAGTTCAGGCAACGACGCCATCAGAATCTCAACCCCCTTTTTCGTGATATTCGTCGATTTAGCTACAAGAGTTCTTAAAGAAGGAAGTGTTCCAATCACCTCAAAGAACTCATCCCCAACCGCTGAATCACTCACATTTAAATAATGCAATGTCTTAATCTCGGAGATGTAAATCGCCGACTTGTCATCAATTAAGGTCCCGGACAAGTCCAATTTCTTGAGGTTTGCTAAGTCGGAAATTAATTCTATTTCTTCCGAGCAAATACTACAATTAGCCAAGCATAAGTCCTCCAAGTTTTTCAACTTGGATATCTCTAATATCGTTGCAGTTCCAATTTTTGTCTGATACAAATTAAGCTTTCGCAAATTTGGCATATATTGCAAGACCGCCATTCCAGAATCGGTAACATCTAAAAATTCTAGTGATAAATCTTCTAAATGCATTAATTGTTTCAGTTGCAATAGGCCAATATCTGAAATCGAAGTCCTGTTCAATTTGAGAACACGAAGGCTTTGCATGTGAGCAAAAAACCTTACACCTGCATTTGTAATGCCTTTTCCGTTGATTGCCAACAACTCCGCATGACGTATTTGTTGAAGTGGTATTAGGGCGTTGTCGTCAATGGGAACTGTTGAGTCATACTGAATTCCACGAACCCTGCGAAACCACCAGTTTGTGCTTTTATTCAACGTCAGGAAAATGCATTCCCGCTCAACTTCGGCGCCAAGCGCCAATCCGAGTTCTCCATAATCTTGTAAGCGACTAGAGACGCTAAGCCCATTTTTGATTAATAATCTCTCAGCAATCAATTCATTAAACCTATCAACAACCACAAAAAGCACGACGACAAAAACCAAAGTCGTAGTTGACAAAAACCTAGTCGACATAAAACCTAGCGTAAATAAAACTCTCGACATGAGTAACCTCGATTTAAGCGATCAATCCGGGTCCAAAGGTGGGTGTAATCGGCTGAGGAATAAATGTCGGCCAAACCCTGTCTTTACACCTGTTTAAAAAATTCCTGTCTTCGGAGCAAGCAATTCTGCAGCTATAGCATTCTCCTGCAATTTCACATGCGCTTCTCCTTACTTTGTCATTCGGAAAAAGAAATAGGCACTGCTTTCGGTATGCCTCTGATTCAATTGTCATGCAATACTTACACTCATTTTTACCAGCCGGAATTGTAGGGGCTTTGGGAACTATTGGTGGTGGTCCAAATTCTATTGGTTTACCGGGCATTGAGCATTTGAACTGCTTACAATGAGTCACCTCGTGAATTAACATGCCAAACCACTGTTCAGTAAACCAAGACGCCGAATTATCTAAACAGACATAACATCGATCTTCATGTCGCCAAGCATAACTCTTCATTGTTCCACAATCGCCGCAATACACATAATCGTTGCCTTTACGAAATCTACTCAATATATCTGACGGAATTTTGAATTGGTCGTAAGTGTCATACAAATGTTTGACAAAGTCTTCACAGCGATACTTTGGAGGCCAAAGATCGTCATAAACGAAGACGTTGTGACCACTTGGGTCAAAATTTCTTAAACCGAAATACCCCCGATAAAAACTCTTTCCATCCACGTACCCCAGTGGATCACGGGTGATGAATCGTCCGGCGATGGGGTCGTAGAGGCGGGCGCGGAAATGGTAGAGGTTGAGGTCGAGGTCGTGTTCGCGACCGGTGTAGGTGTAGCGGTTGTTGTAGAGGCTGGTTGTGCGGAGGGTGCCGTTGGCGGCCATGATCGTTAGTTCGCCATGTGCGGTGTAGGCGTAGCGTTCGAGGATCGCGCCTGAGTGGTTGGTCAGAGCGACAATTGAGTATTGTTGGTTGCGGTGGTAGTAGGCGAGGCTGGTTCCGGAGGTGGGTAGCGTGCTGCTGGTTCCACCCTGACGGAGAATCGGTTCGTCGATGTACGAGCCGTAGACGTATCGAAAACTCGGACTGCTGGCCACGGCGCCACGGGCGTAGTCGGCGATGGTTCGCTGGCCAGATTGGACGTAGACCACGTTGCCCGATGGACCATTGCGGGCGACTCGGCGACCGAGGGCGTCGAACTCGTAAGTCACTTCTAAACTGGCTGGCGTCCCGTCGGTGTCGGCACCTATCAGGCGGTTGTCAAAGTCCCAGACCAGATTCAGCGCAGGAGCAACCAGACTTGCCGGACGCACCGTTTGGTTCCCCTTGGCGTCGTAAGTCAGTGTCCCTGAATTTGTGCCGGTGAACGACGTGAACTCATGCGCCGGGCCGTGGGTGCGGGTTTGAGTCAGCGGACTGGAGCCCGTTTGATTAAAGGTGTTCCAGTCGCCAACCAGCGAGAGGTTCCACGCTTGATTCTGGTTACTATCGCTGCGGTTCCAAGCGGTGAGGCGGTCTTCGGCGTCGTAGCCGGTCGAACCAGTCGAGAAGCCACGCCCATTGATCGCCGAGCCGGTGATCGTCTCGGCAGTTTTGTTCTTGTTCGCGTCCCAAGTGTAGCTGTAGGTGCCGATTTTAAAGCTCCCTGAATTGGTCGTCACAATCGAGGCCAGCAGGTTGTCTTTGTTGGCCCCCGACTGGCGGTAGTTCCAAGTCGTTTCAGCTCCGTTGAGATAAACGCTCGTCGCCAGTCGTCCCCCGTCGTCATAGGTCCGGGTATCGACGGTGTTCCCCAAGTACTTGACCTCGTGCAGTTGGCCCCGTGGCGTGAAAGTCCGCTCGGAGACCGAACCGTTGGGGTAGGTCATCTGTGCAGGGCGTCCGAAACTATCGTAGGCGTGTGTGATGGTGTAGGTCCGACTGGCAATCGTGAGACTTTCGGTCAAGAGTCGTCCCATGAAGTCATACGTCTGGGCGACGGTGTTGGCGTAGCGCCCACTGACGGCAGTCAGCATTCGCCCGGCACCGTCGAAGGTAAACGTATCGCTGTCGGCGATCGTCCCCGAAGGTGAATTGGCCAGTGTGCGGTAATCACGCTGGTGCATCCGTCCGGCAAGGTCATAGTTGAACGTGACCGTATCGCCAAGTTGATCGGTCTTGCGAAGAAGTCTCCCGGCTGGATCGTATTCGAACGCGACGATTCCATAAGTTGTATCGCCAGGGTTTGAGCCGGTGACATGATCGGGGAACGTTTCGGAGATACGCTCGCCACGTGCGTTGTAGGTGTAGGAAGTGACTTGGCCTCGTGAAAAAGGGGTCAGGTACCAAAAGCCGGAACGGCCCTGCGGGTGCTTTGCACTTTTGGTACCTGACCCCTTTTTCACTCGGCGGCAGCAGTTGTAATTGTGCAGCGTCACGCCACCGAGGCGGTCGGTGGTGCTGATTAGGCGGTTCTGCGCGTCGTAAGCCATCGTCGTTACAATCCCCTTGGCGTCGGTCCGGGTCTTGACGTTACCCCCTTTATCATACGTCATACTGGTCGAATCGCCAAACGTATCGGTCTGTGATGTCATCCGCCCCAGTTCGTCGTAGACCGCATCGTAGCCCACCCCGTTAGGGTCGCGGGCGGACAGGACATTTCCTGCGGCGTCGTAGGTCATCGTCGAGATTTTGCCGAGTTGGTCGATGGTTTGCAGGGTCCGCCCCGCTCCGTCGGTGAGGGAACGGGTCGTGAACCCGTCGGCGTCTACCGAGCGGGTTTCGAGGACTTCGCCGAACCCGGCCAAGCTGGTCAGAATGTCGTAACGCTGGCAACTCCAGTTCACGAGGGCCAACGGGTCGGGACCGTTCCACGGCTGGAGCGTGGCGGTCAAGACCGTCCGCCCTCGTCCGTCGCTGATCGATACCGAGATGGCCTCTGCCGCGTTGATGCTGACCACCGCACTCCCGGCGCTGATCCCGGCGACGAAACTCGTGGCCGCGCCACCTGCCGATTCGGCAGCGGAGACTTGGGCCAGGACGTCGGTGAGGCTGAGCGAATAGGTCCCGCCCCCCAGTTTGTGGATCGTCAGACCGGTGGTGTTGTCGAGCCCTACGCCGTCGGTCAGGTTCGAGTCGTAGTAGGTTTGGCTGGTGAGACCCTGGGCGGTCGGTACTCCGTCCAGACCGGCAATCGGTGGGTTGTTTCGATCTACGGTTCCCAGAGGGGTGAGCCAAGTCGTCCGGGCGACGGCACGTCCCAAAGCGTCGTAGCGGGTGGTCGATTCGCCGTAGGTCTTGGCGTCCAGCGGATCGGCCTTGTCGGTATGCGTGGCGTAGTCGGGTTTGAAAAAGGGGTCAGACCCTCTCCGGAAACCTCCAAAGGGTCAGACCCCTTTTTCAAGGTGTAGGTTTGGGACGTGATGGCTTGGGCCGCACCGCCGCCGGGTGCGATGGTCGAGGAGGCTTGAAGGCCGCGACCGTTGTAGGTAAAGACGGCCTTCATGTAGGCGTTTTGCGAGTCGGAAGAATCGAAATAACGGGGGCTGCGGGACTCGATGACTTGGGAGGCCAAGTTGTAAATCGTTTCGGATTCCGTTTGGCGGGCGGTGCCAAAGGCGGCGAACTGACGAAGCTGGCGACTGCGGGAGTCGTACTCGTACTTGGTGATCACCCCGCGTGGGTCGATCAGTTCGATCAGGTTCCCCGAAGCGTCTTTGATGGCGTCGGCGACGGTGGTCGTCGGGTTGGGGGAAGAACTGCGGACGTGGTTCAGGATGTCTTGGTTGGTGTAAAACGCCACGTCTTTGTGGTGGCATTGAATCTTGCGGATCAGGGACGAGCCGTTACTGGCGCTGTAGCCGTTGTACTCACGGCGTCCGTAGGGTTTTCGAATAGGGTATCAACGCCCCACCCAAACCATCAAAACCCTGCATTTTTAGGGTTTTTTTGTGCCCTGATTTTTCCTGATGGGGCCAGAATGGTCATTGATGGGGGAACCAAACTCGACCGCAGCCGCCCAAAGGTCATCGGTCACTTGTAGATAATGCCGTTCGGCAACACGGGTTGAATGACCCAGCCAGGCATCGATCACCTGGGATGGGAATTGCTCTTGTAACTCAGTCCGTTCAAGTTCTTGAAGTTTGTTGCGTGAGGGGATTTCTCGAAAAGCCCCTACTTATCAAGATGGGTCGTCGACTCGTTTCTGAATCATTGCCCATTCCTCGGCGACTCCCAGTTTCGCCGCCCAGGCGGTGATATAGACTCGATCAACCGCATCGGCCTTCACCTTGAGAATACCACCGATGTCGCGTAAGTGCTTCTCGCTGTCACCCATTTGGAAGAAAATCAACTTGTTCAAGATCACATCTTCGGGCGTAGCGAAAACAGCCGACAACCCATCTGGGTCTGTCAGCCGAATGGCACGTTGCTGTTCCAGGGCGGAAAATTCGGTTGGCTTGGGGAGCATCACATCAATCTTCAGGCCCGCAGGAATATGTTTGATATTGAATTGAAATCGCTTCTGGATCGCGTCTGTGACGGCATGCCGAGCCACGAAGTAGTCGGGAGCTTGGAATTTGGCGCACAAGTCATCAACATGCTCAAGTTTCAAATCGGCCACGACATCGACATCGTTGGTGAAGCGGTTTTCGCCATACGCAATGCTTGCCATCGACCCGACAACGCGATAAGCGATACCATGCAACTCGAAAAAATCGGCGGCATTCTGCAACAACTCCCGAGGTTGTAGGTCGGCGGGGTCATGCGTCGACATCGTCGAGGACTCCATTGCTGATACGGCGAGCGACTTCGCGTTGAACCTTTTCTTTTTCCCAGTCGGGATGTTCTGTGCGGATCGCCGCCAGGAGGATGGCTCGGGCGGATTGCCAAAACGCATCGACACTTCGCAAACGCTGGGCATCAGTTTTTTGTCGCAACACTTCAGCCATCGTTTCGTCGATCATTTCGAATTTATGCAGCAATCGGTTCATGTATTTGATTTTATCTTGAAAATCGGCTGGCGTCTTGTACGATTCGTTAAATTTGTCTTCGACACATACAACATCCATTTCCGTGGACGTTTCACGAAAAAAACCTGGCCGCAGGGGCGGCCAGGTTTTGGGGTGGGCTCAATTGGATTGAGCCCCGTCCGGACTGAGGACGTTTCAGGATGTTCGATTCGACGCGAAACCGCGCGGGTGGTTATTGCCCAGGCATACGGGCTCCAGGGAGTGGCGGTGCAGTGCTGGGGGTGACACTCCCTCCAAATCCCGATCCAGTTCCAGGATAGGGGTATTGATCGAATTGTTCGTTTGGATTTTGCGAGGGTGAAAGTGTCCCAGAGCCGAATGTCGGTCCGCCGATCATTGCTCCATCAACGGGGGTAACGCCACCGCAAACGCCATTGGAACAATTATCGACCGTGTGTTGTCGGCGATTAAAAAGCCCCATCGATGGATTGCAAGTGTTGCAAGCTCCGCCCCGAAAAAACTGACGAAATGGGCCATTGGCACATCCGCTCGAAACTAGCATCACAGAGAGAAGTAGCAAAATCGTCATTTGCTTTTTCATCGCCAACACTCCTTTCGCGACCTGTCCGATTTACGGGTGCCGCACTTCGTTAAAGACTCCTACATGCCTCGTGTTCCTGTGGAATGCAGCCGAGGTAAGGTAATCTACCCGCGATTTAAATGCGGGCAAGAAAAAAAAGAAGTTTTTTTGAATACTTCAATCCCCAACGTGTCAAAACTGGTGCTATCGTCGCAAGCAAACCCCATGCCGGAAAAAAACTTTTCTTTCGACTGCGTGAAGTTGAACGAATGTTCAGTTGAAAAACTCCAATCGCCGGCGAGAATTTGGCAAATTTCTCCCAATCTTAAAATGAGCCTGCATCGGCTTTGACCAAAATGTCGAAACCGAATTAGCACAAACGACTCCCCTAAGAGTAGCCAAACGGATACAATGTGGGAGTACCAAGTTCGCTTGATACAATTCTGGCGCATACGGCTGAGGGACCAATAAAACAGGGTAGGCTCGAATCACAAACAGCTTGTGCTTAGCACGCTCGATTCCGCCTTTCTCCCAGCAGCTCCCATTTGCTGCGAATCCGCCGGAATTTTGCCGCGTTCCCTTTCGGGGGAACGCGGTTTTTTTTGGTCCCGCACTTTCTTTCAACGCTTCTCGCGTCAACCAGATTTTATGAACCGGTCGAAACCTTCTCAAAACACCGAGCACAAATCGGTCTTCCACGGACGCAACCAAAAATTGCTGGTCTTTGTTGGACTGCTGCTACTGGTCATCTACACGTTCTCGCGACCAACTTTGGAGAAATGGCTCGGTCGCGAACTGCCCGTTCTGATCAACCTGGGGAATGAAGCGACCCCAGCACCCGACGCACCGAAACAGTCTGACTCGCAAACTCAAAATAGCAGAACAGCTAATGAGTCGGTTCAGAAAGACAGGTCAAATCCCGCATCTGCACCTGAGTCGAAGGGGACAGAATTTGCTTTCGAAAAACTACCACGGGGCGAATTGCAATCTCCGGCCGGATTGATTTACGGTTTCGGACCAAATCGCGAACATCGGGTCGATCATGTTCTGCTTCACGCAGCGGACAATCCCAATCGCCCAGTCCATAGCGTTTTTAATGGAAACCGAGATGCGATTTTATCGCTGTTGGACGAAGCCTACGAGTTGATCAAACAAAAAGATAAACGTGTGAAAGCGACGCCGAACAATGAGTACCCAGATCGAACCGAATACGTGATCGACATGCAGCGAGCCATTGGCTACCGCGGCGGCCAAAACGGCCGGCGGGACGGGTTTCCGAAACTTTCGCGTTTGAAGCTGATCTTGGCCGACGAAAATCGAGTCATTTCTGCGTTTCCGTTTTAGGGATTTCAGAACATTCAGCAAAAACTTGCAACCAAAGCGAGAATATGTTGCACCCAGCGAAACTGCCCATTGAAAAACTATTCGCGGAATGCCATGAAGCCCGCACCCGGGGTTCTGGTCCTGGTGGTCAGCATCGCAACAAGGTCGAGACGGCGGTTGTTTTTACGCATCAACCTTCTCAAGTCTCTGGCGCTGCGAGCGAACGACGAAGTTTGCAAGACAACCGCAAAGTGGCCATTCAGCGACTCCGGGTCAATCTGGCTATCGCTTTGCGCAGCGATTCGACCGAGGCACTTAGCGAGAGTTGGATCAAGTACGTCACGGGAGGAAAAGTGGCGATCAATCCATTGAACGAAGATTTCCCAGCGTTGCTCGCCGATGCTCTTGATTTGGTCCACGCCTTTCAAGGCGATCTTAGTGAACCTGCTGAACTTCTCAGAATCTCACCAACTCAATTGCTGAAGTTTCTGCGCCTTGAGCCCGCCGCATGGACGGTCGTTGCGAAAGTTCGAGAGGCCGCCGGGTTAAAACGGTTGAAGTAAACAGTAAACAGGACTCAACTGAGGTGAGTTGCTGATACTCTGGTTAAACGAATTTCATGTTCGATGTTTTTCGACTTGAACGTCAAAGCGGGGGGAGACAAAAGCGTTCACGAAATCATGGAGTTGCGAAGGATTTGAACGCGTTAATGGAGGGCCTTTTCACGGAGTGAGAAGCCACGTAGGCGTTCACTCCGTGAACGGGCGATCAACAGACATTTCGTGTGCCTCCAGTTTAATCAGCACTCAGAGGAACAGTAAATCCACTGACCAAAATTAATTGGCCTTCAAAGCTTCGGTAATTGCCTTGACGAACTCCGCATCAGACGGTTTAACTCGCGAGCCGAAACGAGCAACTGGATTCCCTGACCGATCGATAACGAATTTCTCGAAGTTCCAGCCGACTTCACCAGCACCTTTCGGAGCCAGGTCCAAACCTGAAAGATGCTTGAAGATATCTGCCTGACCGTCCCCCTTCACGTCGATCTTACTGAACATGGGAAACGAAACGTTGTATTTGGTCGAGCAAAATTCCTTGATCTCTGCTTCGGAGCCCGGTTCCTGACCACCGAATTGGTTACAAGGGAACCCTAGCACGACGAGTCCTTGATCCGCATATTTTTCGTGGAGGGCTTGCAGTCCTTCGTATTGCGGAGTCATCCCGCAACGGCTGGCCACGTTCACGATCAAAATGACTTTTCCAGAATACTGACTCAGGTCGATTTCATCACCATCGATCGACGCCATCTTAAAATTCAAAGACTCTGCCACTTTTTTTTCCTCCTTCGTTTGGGTCTCTTGACCCATGGACACGTTAGTTAGAAACAACATGCCAAAACACAACAAAACTGCTTTTGCTAAATTGATTCGCATTTCTTTCTCCTGAAAAATAGAAACTTTGTTTGGCGGAAGAACCGGCAACGGCGGGCCGCAATTAACCTGTTGACGCGAAAATAAACGCGGTAGTTAGGCTAACAAATCCCCTTTGGTTACGCAAATCGGTGGTTTTTGGTTTAATGGCATGGAACTATTTATTCTCCATTTCGTCGAGAGTTACCATGAAATCAACTTCGATTGAGTCTTTGCAACCAACCGCATTGTGGCATAACTTTTCAAAATTGAACGCCGTTCCCCGACCTTCAAAGGCGGAGGCTCGAGTCACTCAGTTTATGGTTGAGTTCGGGAAAGGTTTGGGATTAGAAACTGCGGTGGATGGAGTCGGTAACGTTTTAATTCGCAAACCTGCGACAGCGGGGCGCGAGGCAGCTTCTGTCGTAGTCCTCCAATCGCATTTGGATATGGTTCACCAAAAAAACACGGGGACCGATTTCGACTTTTCAACTCAAGGGATCAAAATGTTTCTCGATGGCGACTGGGTTCGCGCTGAAGGAACAACACTGGGGGCGGATAACGGAATTGGGGTCGCTGCCATGATGGCTATCCTAGAGTCAAACGACATTGAGCATCCGCCGATTGAGGCTCTGTTCACGATCGACGAAGAAACCGGAATGACCGGAGCCAAGGCTCTTCAAGATGATTGGCTACGCGGGCGGATATTACTCAACCTCGACACCGAGGACGATACGGAATTGACGATCGGCTGTGCTGGCGGAATGGATGTGACAGGCCAAGTTTCGCTCGACACCGAACCACCTCCGGCAGAATCGACCGTTTGGCGTCTTGTCTTGCAGGGCCTTACTGGTGGCCATTCAGGGATGGATATCCATTTAGGCCGAGCCAACTCAAACAAACTGATGTCGCGATTGGTTTCAAAATTGTCGGAACGAGTTGCTGTTCGCTTGGCTGAATTTTCCGGTGGCTCACTACGAAATGCGATTCCTCGCGAAGCTCAGGCCATCATCGCGTTCCCAAGGTCTCGACTCGAAGATGTAAAAGCGAGTATAGCCGCAGAAGAGAAAGTCCTACAGCAAGAATATTGCCTCACGGACCCTGGCCTGACGATTGGATTGTTCGAACATTCCGCGACAATGCAAGTTTTGACGGCCGCCGATCAGTCAAAAATTCTGCGAGTGACTGATGCGATTCCTAATGGGATTTTTCGGATGAGTCCGGCGGTTGCAGGATTGGTCCAAACGAGCAACAATCTTGCCAAGGTCACGGTCAGCAACGGTCGAGCAGAGTGGTGCTGCCTCACACGCAGTTCAGTCGACTCAGAACGTCATGAACTTGGCCGTGTGATACGGGTGATCCTCGAAGGGGCCGGGGCGGCAGTCGAATTTGCCAGCGATTATCCAGGCTGGCAGCCGAACCCCGATTCGAGAATCGTGGCGTTGATGCGGCGTTTGTATCAAGAGGAATTCGCTTCGGAGCCCCACGTAGCCGCCTGCCATGCGGGGCTCGAGTGTGGAATCATCGGTGCTCATTATCCAGGAATGGAAATGATCAGCTTTGGCCCCAACATTCGCGGAGCACATTCGCCGGACGAACAAGTGCAAGTCAGTTCCGTCCAGAAGTTCTGGCAGTTCTTGTTAAAAACATTGGCCGAAGTTCGTTAGACCGCAGCACCGCGCCAGATTTGCCACCAAGGCTTTTTCGGATCGGCCTTGACGGACGAGCCCCAGGGCTTGCCGTTGGTACCAATGCTTCCCGCCATTTTGGCGAAGTTAAAATCGGCCTTGAAGATTTTCGCGTTGGTCATGTTGCAATCACGAAGATCTGACTGAGTGAAATCACTTTCCGATACGTCGGCCCCAAACAAGTTGGCCTTAGCGAGTACCGCAGCATGAAAGTTTGTGCCACGCATTTCGGCAAACGAAAAATCGGCCTTGGGAAGTTGGCAGCGTTGAAAACTTGCGCCATTGATCTTCGAGTGTCGGAATTGAGTTCCGATTCCTCGGACTTCCTCAAAAACGCAAAGGTCCATCACGTTGTCGGAAAAATTTGTGAAGTTGACGAGAGCAGTTGAGAAATCGACTCGGCGCAAGACGCAGTTTTGCAGAGTAACTTTGTCAAGGGTCGAGCCGCGGAAGGTCGCTTCGGAAAGGTTGCAACTATGAAGCTTGCAACCCGAGAGATCAATTTCGGAGAAGTCTGCACATGTGAAGTCAACTCCAGTGATCAATGAGCCGCTAAAGGACTCTTTGTCATGCCGATGCAACAATTTTCCAGTTGCCTTGTGTTTGATCTCGATCATCAATTTCTCTCCGGTAGAAAATGCCCCCGCAGCTCCCGTTTGTCACAAGAACCCGTTATCGACCAACAGCCGCTGGCTAATCTGAAAACCGCCAAAGAAGTCCATTCTGGGACGGCCCATTCTTTGAGCCCATTCATTTGGGCAAAACCAATGCAGCCAAAAAGTCCACCAATAAAACTCACCAACTCGTGGTGCGTTTTAATTGCCGACTAAAAATACAAGTCAAAACGAGTTACGCCAAAACAGGAACCTCTTCACTGCTAGCCGTTTTCTCTCTTCGCTGTTCACTCTGTATTTAGACACCGAAACCTATGCCTAGGTTTCGGTCTTAAATCGATTAATCCGGAAATATAAAATGCGTCTCTTCGCATTGCCGTTGATTTTAGCCACTAAATAAGACGTAAATCAACTAATTTTATTTGAATCGTCTTGGAATCCTTGAAAAAGCTCGTTTTAAATCAAGTTTGCTTGATTTTTGCGAAAATTGGGGGGATGGGGTAGGATTTCGGGTGTTTTCCGGCTCCGACTGCCACGTTCCAAAAATAAGGCAAATTGCAATCGGGCCAAAACGGCACCCGACGCGGGAAGTTCTAATCGCTATTTAACCTTCCTTTTATCCCCCTCTCCTGGAGCCTCCGCGACCTTTGGAAGATCGCGATATTCGCTCAGGCTAACTTGCTTGAACTGAAGCCATTGTCGGCGCGCCAGCTCGATCCGCTTTTTGTCTTGATCCGAAAGTCGGCCAATCAATTGGTGCTTCGAAGTCAAATTTAGCGTCCGTGCTGACAACTCACCGCCTTCCAGTTTGAGGTTGATTTCCTTGGGCATCCAACCATGCTTTTTCATTGCTTGGTTCAGTTCCAACCTAGCAAATGGCGGCATCCGGCGAGGGTCAGTAGCTGCGAGTCGCGTGTACTGGTCCAAAAACTCAAAATAGGTCGGAAGCAATGTGACGTCGGTTGGCGATTCACATTTAGCTTCATAGACCAACTGGCTGTTTGCCATTCGCAAAAATCGTCCCGAAAGGTCAATCGTTTCCTGAAGATTTGGCTCAATTAAGGCCAACAAACGCTCGTCTTGAGCACCTTGTTGACGCAGCGATTCGATAATGCGAACGATCTCAAATTGTTCTAGATGAACGCGGCGTTCTTTGGCAACGTCAATCAATTCAAATGATTGATTTCTCGAATCAAAAATCACGACTTCGGTTGCCGAACTCCCGTCCGGTCCGATCGAAATATCAAAGACTAGTTTTTCTTGAAAGAGCGTGACCGTGGATGCGATGGGAGTCGTCTGCTGGTCCATGTAGACCTGAGACTCAATTTTGAATTCTTGACCGGCAATCGGAGTGACTGAAATACAAAAAATGACTGCCATCGTTACGGCCAAAAATGTGTTGGAAAGTGGTTTGAAAACGCTAAAATTAAAACTTTTTCGGGGCATTCCGCTGGCTCCACGACATAAAACTCATAAGTTGGGCTGGTTTTTTAGCAAAACAGGGGCATTTGCTCCATAGCGATATGTCAGCTTCATTTTCAAAGCTGCCTCGAATTGAGGCGAATATTCGGCGTCAAGCTCACCGCCAAATCCCCCCAAATTACCATCAACTTGAATTGTAAAATTTTCCGATTTTTTCCGAAATTGGCAAAGATTCGCCGCTCGACCTCGAATTCCCTGACATACCGCTGAAGATTGAATGGTTTACGGCGGTACGAACAACCACTTTTTTAGGAGTCGAGTTATGTTGAAAAAAATCGCCTTGATTGGTGTCGGTGCCGTCTTGTTTGGGGCACTGTTGTTTGGTGGTCGCATGATGCCGTATGCAAAAACAGCGATCAACAAAGCCCGCGATGCGGCTCAGAACAGCGTGCCGCTAGGCTTTCAGATTGACGCAGCCCGCGATCAACTGAAGAAAATCAAACCGGAGATCAACGACATGGTCTTCCAAATCGCCAAAGAACGCGCAGAAATGAAGCGTTTGGAGCGCGAAGTCGGTCATCAGAATGAACTGCTGGCCAAACAGCAAGCCGAAATTTTGAGCTTGCGAGGACACTTGAACACGGGCGAAGAAGTCTATGTCGCCACCAACGGCAAGGCCTACTCCAACGCTCGCGTCGAAGAAGACCTTCGACACCGCTTCAGCGTTTTCCAAACGGCCAAACAAACCGTAGAAAAATCGCAACAAGTCCTCGAACTGCGGCAGAAGTCACTGGACTCCGCCATGGTGAAACTAGAACAAGCCCAAGCTGCTCAACGTGAACTTGAGGTGCAAATCGAAAACTTGACCGCTCGGCAACGAATGGTCGATGTGGCAAAAACCGCCAGCACCTTAAACTTCAGCGACAGCCAACTGTCTCGGACCCAAAAGATGATCGACGAGATCAGCGGCCGAATCGATGCCGAAGAAGAGATGCTGGAACTGGCTCCAAAATACTTGGGTGAGATTCCGGTCAGCCCTTCGAGCAAAAGCTCTGGCAACATCGTCAAGGAGATCGACGAGTATTTCGGTAACTCCGACATGAACACGGTTGTCAAGAATTAAAACGCGAAGGACCATTTTCTCGACTTGGTTGATTCGCACCGGCGGTCGGCCAGTGGACCGGCTGCACAATTAGCAAAACCAGGGGTTTCGGAAAGGAATTTTCGAAGCCCTTTTTTATTGCCGTTGCCGGGGAAAGGAGCAATCGCTGTGGCGCCCTATCCGAAAAGGGTCAGACCCTTTGGAGGCTAAGCGAAATTTAACGTTGTATTACTGCCTAGCCGGAGAGGGTCTGCCCCCTTTTGGGATAGGCCTCTTAGCCTCTTGACAATTCAAAGTTTTTAAGAGAGACTGAGTGAATGAAATTTAAGCTCCATCACGTTCATCATCATCGTCACCTAGAAGGTGCTGCGACGTGATGTAGTTTGCGAATTGCGAAAACCATTCGACGCCAGCACCCGCTGGCGTTTTTTTTTTCGCCAGCCTAGTGCGGCGTCATTGTCAACAGGATTTTACAATGACCGAATACAAATCGATTGCCGAACAACGCACGAAATCAAGTTCCCCTTCGCAATGCTCAATTGAAGTAAGGGAAAGCTCATTTGAAGGAAGGCAAGCAAATCGCGCTGAAATGCGATTGCGGTTGGGATTGCCCAAGGGCCGCATGGCTCAAGGGATCAATCAACTCATTGCCGACGCAGGAATACGTACTCAAACTTCCTCGCGTGACTATCGCCCAGAACTCTCTTTTGGCAGCATGGAGGTCAAGCTCCTCAAACCCCAGGCGATCGTGACAATGTTGGCTGCTGGTTCGCGAGATATCGGTTTTGCCGGGGCTGACTGGGTTGCGGAACTGGACGCTCCTTTGGTCGAGCTTCTCGACACGGGGCTTGATCCGGTTCAAATTGTTGCCGCTGCTCCGGTAAAGTCGCTGCAAGACCCCGACTTTTGGAACCGTCCCCTGGTGGTCGCTTCGGAAATGGAGGTGCTGACCAATCAATGGATCAAACAACGTGGACTCACGGCAGAATTCCTTCGCTCCTACGGGTCTACCGAAGTCTATCCACCCGAAGACGCCGACTGTATCGTCGATGTCGTCGCCACGGGCGCGACTCTAAAAGCCAACGGACTGAATGTGACCGATGTGATTATGACTTCTTCAACACGACTTTATGCCTCGCCAATAACGATGGAGCGGCCCGAGCAACGGCGGCTCGTGGAAGAATTCGTATTGCTCTTGCGCTCCGTTCTCGAAGCTCGCCAGCGCGTGATGGTCGAAGTCAACGTGACCGCCGAAGTATTGGAAAAAGTGGTTGCAAGTCTGCCCTGTATGCGGGAACCAACGATCGCAACATTGCATGGCGAGCGAGGCTACGCCATCAAAGTCGCAGCACCGAAGAATGATTTGCCGGCCCTGCTCACTCGAATCAAGAGTCTAGGGGGCACCGATATTGTTGTTAGCCCAATCTCTCAGATCGTTCCCTAATATTTCTTTCAAGAGCACGTCGAAAATATTTTGGTTTGCTCGTTAGCATAGATTTAATCTCCTCGAACAGTTTTGATTTCCAAGATGTCACAAGCTCTAAAATTGACCAATCCCCTTCAACAGCCACTTGAAACGATAGGCTACATCCCGCGTGCCGCGTCACGTGTCGCCACCGCGAATGCGTATCGACCCCCCAAACTCCTATCGCCCATTCGATTGCAACTTGATCGGAACGAAGGTCGCCCCCCCGTTGAACTCGATGAGTGGATTTCCGCAGCCAATCGCGAGCTTGTTCGCCGGTACCCGAATTCCAGCAGCCTAACAGAGCAACTGGCGAATCGGCATGGCGTCAATCCTGAACAAATTTTGGTGACGGCTGGCGGCGACGAATCGCTGCAAAGAATTTGCTTCGCGTTCTTGGACGTGGGAACGCAAATGATTCTTCCGTCGCCAACCTTTGAAATGCTTGCGAAGTATGGCTCGTTGGCGGGAGCTGAAATCGTAAACGTTCACTGGGCCGCAAATCATTTCCCGGTCAGCGGCATTCTCAATCTCGCCTCTGATCGAACACGAATTGTCGCGGTTGTCTCACCCAACAATCCAAGCGGAGCGGTCGTCACGCCTTCTGAATTGCGATTGCTCGCTGAGTCACTACCGTCGACGTTAATTCTCGTCGATGCAGCCTACGGAGAGTTTGCGGCTGAAGATTTAACCGGCTTGGCATTGCAGTTTCCCAATACCGTTGTTGTGAGAACTTTTTCGAAGGCCTGGGGTATGGCGGGGCTAAGAATTGGTTACACCATTGGTCGGCCCGAGACGATTGAATTGTTGCGGCGAGCGGGAGGCCCCTACCCAACATCCACTCTCTCTGAGGCCATTGCCTACCAAGCTTTAAAGAATTTTCCGACCGGCATGCCCCCATATGTTTCCGCAGCGATCAAAGAACGAAGCGAATTGACCAATTTACTTCGTCGCTTTGAAATCAACGTTATCGAATCGCAAGGCAATTTTGTGTTTCTGCAAACGGAACATGCCGAAGCGATCTGGAGACAACTCGGCGAACTTGAAATTGCTGTGCGTTGGTTTGGAGATCACGCAGAGCTTGGCAATTCGCTCAGGATTTCCTGTCCCGGCAATGATGCAGAATTCGCTTACTTGCGGTCCTCGTTGGAGTCCGTCTTGCAGAACTTGCCGAAATTGAATTGAGCAAGTTCGCGCGTGAATCAAAGGTTTTTACTGTTACAAGAGTCCTTATTTCCATCGTTGAAAATAATCATGCAAACAAGAATCGCTGAAATCGTTCGCAAAACTTCTGAAACCGATATTCGAGTGAATTTGTGTCTCGATGGGACTGGCAAATCGGAAATCAGCACCGGGATCGGAATGTTCGATCACCTGTTGACTGCTTTCGCTCGTCACGCTCGATTCGATTTGAGCATCGTTTGCAGCGGCGATTTGCACATTGACGACCATCACACTGCTGAAGATTGCGGCCTAGCGATTGGGCAGGCCATTGACCAGGCGCTTGCGAAACGTGTCGGCGTCGTTCGGTTTGCGACCGGCCACGCTCCACTTGACGAGGCCCTGGTCCGAACCGTGATCGACCTTTCTGGGCGAAGTGGAGCTTGGGTGGAACTGCCAATGCAGCGCGAGCGGATCGGCGAGTTGAGCTGCGAGAATGTTCCGCATTTCTTTCGTTCGCTGGCCTCGACGGCACGGCTGACGCTCCACCTCGATTTGATTCGTGGTGAAAACGCTCATCATATTGCCGAAGCCGCCTTTAAGTCGTTTGCGATTGCAATTCGAGAGGCGACACGAGTATGCAATGATGCCGAGGTACCGAGCACGAAAGGGACTTTATGATCCCAAACGATCCCCTTTCGGTTTCCATCGTTTCGACAGGCGTCGCTAATGTAGCCTCGGTACTAGCAGCCTTTCGTCGCCTAGGTGCAGAGCCTCGGGAAATTTCGACGCCAGAGGCCGTTCGCTCGGCTGAGCGATTGGTGCTTCCGGGTGTGGGAGCGTTTGAGGCAGCAATGCAAGAATTGATACGTCGAGGGTTGGTGGAGCCACTTCGAGAAAGAATTGAAAGGGATTTGCCCACGCTGTGTATTTGCTTGGGCCTACAGTTGCTGGCACGTTCCAGTGAAGAAAGTCCCGGTGTCCCAGGCTTAGGCGTGATTGATGCCGCCGTAGAACGGTTACCCGCTCGCAGGCTTCCGCAGCTTGGTTGGAATCGGGTCCAACCCCACGAAAAATCGAGGTTCTTTGTGCAGCGAGCGGTTGGCGAAACAGCATCGAATGCAAACTCTGAAGTTGACAAAGAGAGTTACGCGAATGCCACACCGATCCAGCCGGGATACGCGTATTACGCAAATTCGTTTTGTCTAAGACGTGAGCCGAGCGGATGGTTGGCGAGTTGGAGCAATTACGAAGGTGATTTTGTGGCCGCGATTGAACGCGGACGAGTTTTGGCCTGCCAGTTTCACCCTGAATTATCTGGGGAGTGGGGTCGGCAGTGCTTGCTGAATTGGTTGGAGAATAGCGGATGTTAACAACCCGAATTATTCCGTGCCTCGACTGCCGCGACGGTCGAGTTGTTAAAGGGGTCCAATTCGGAAACCTTCGCGACGTTGGTTCGCCTGCGGAACAAGCGGCATTGTACGAGACGCAAGGGGCCGATGAAATCGTATTGCTGGATGTCATCGCGACGATTGAAGGACAGGCGGCTCAGGCAGCCACAATTCGAGTGGTTCGCCAAGAGTTGTCGATCCCTCTAACCGTTGGAGGTGGCGTTCGCTCGATTGAAGATGCCGAACGACTGCTGGATTGTGGAGCGGACAAAGTCTCCGTCAACACGGCCGCTGTCCAAAACCCAGGTCTGATCGAGGAGTTGGCCAATCGGTTTGGACGTCAGTGTATCGTGCTGGCCGTTGATGCCGCGTCCAATGAAAACGGCGGCTGGGGTGTTGTGACGCACTCGGGTCGTCAGCACACAGACTGGGAAGTGGGGGATTGGTGTCGTTTCGGAGCAGATTTGGGGGCAGGCGAGATTTTGTTGACCAGTTGGGATCGCGACGGAACCCGTAGCGGCTATTGCCTAAAACTCTTGCGACATGTTCGTGATAACTTAAACGTCCCTTTGATAGCCTCCGGCGGAGCGAATTCTCCCCAGCATTTGTGGGAGGCGATTCAAGCAGGTGCCGATGCGGTTTTAGCGGCCAGCATATTTCATTCGGGAGAATACACCGTGGGTGACGTAAAGTCTTTTTTGCTTGATTGCGGAGTTGAGGTGCGGCAATGATTGTTCCGTCCATTGATTTAATGAATGGTCGTACCGTTCAATTAATTGGAGGCCGTGATTTTGAACTGGACGCGGGCGACCCTATCGTTTGGGCTGAAAAGTTCGGTTTGGTTGGCGACGTCGCGATTGTTGATTTGGACGCGGCACTCGGGCGTGGGTCCAATCGCGAAGTAATCAAGGAACTTTGTAAAACTTGTCGCTGTCGGGTTGGTGGAGGAATTCGTTCTGTCGAAACGGCGATTGAATGGCTCGACGCTGGAGCCGAATCGGTCGTTTTAGGAACGGCAGCTCGACCCGAAATTTTAAAAGAACTACCGCGGGAGCGTGTCGTCGCAGCGTTGGACTCCGTGAACGATGAAGTCGTCGTGGAGGGTTGGAAACGGGGAACAGGCACGAGCGTTTTGGACCGGATCGCTGAATTGAAGCCCTTCGTTGGCGGTTTTTTAGTGACCTTCGTGGAACGAGAAGGCCGATTGGGGGGAACCCGCTTGGATGCCGCCGAGCAAATCGCAAGAGCCGCCGAGGGAGTGCGAGTCACCATTGCAGGCGGCGTGACGACTGCGGAGGAAGTTGCCGCACTCGATCGAATGGGCTGCGACGCTCAGGTCGGGATGGCTTTGTATAAAGGCCTACTCCCTCTGGCCGACGCCTTTGCTGCGCCGCTAGTCAGCGACCGTCCCGACGGACTGTGGCCGACAGTGGTCGTCGATGAACACGATGTCGCATTGGGACTCGTTTATTCCAATTTAGAAAGTCTGCGTCAGGCTATTGAAACACGACGAGGCGTCTATTTTTCGAGAAGCCGAAATGGAATTTGGTTGAAAGGGGAGTCGTCGGGAGCGACCCAAGAACTTCTTGAAGTCTCTGCCGACTGCGACCGTGACGCCTTGCGATTTCGTGTGCGGCAATCAGGAACAGGATTCTGTCATCTTGAGACACACTCGTGTTGGGGCTCGGGAGGAATTGTCCCTGAGTTGTCGCGAAGACTCAAAGCCTATCGCGATTCCGCCCCTACCGGTTCATACACCCAGCGACTACTGAATGACCCTGAGCTGCTCCGAAAGAAACTCATTGAAGAGGTCCACGAATTGACGGAAGCCGCTGACAGTGAACAAACCAGCCAAGAAGCCGCCGATGTGTTGTACTTTTTGCTCACAAAAATTGCGGCTGAAAATGTGACTTGGGAAAAAGTCGAAAAAGTGCTCGATTTCCGCCGAAAACGAGTGACTCGGCGACCAGGAAATGCCAAGTCGAATTAAAAACGCCCCTTCTCTTTTAGACAGATCAATGCTGAAACGAATTTCTATAGACGAATTAGACACGACGCTGAAACCGGCGGTTGATGTAGAAACACTTGAAGCGACACAAGCTATTCTGGACGAAATTCGCCTAGGCGGTGAGTCAGCTTTATTGCATGCGATTGAGCGCTATGAAGGGCGAGCGAATGATCCGCTTTGTTTTGGGCGAGACGATTTTTTAAAGGCCGTTGATCTAATTTCATCCGAACAGCGTGAACTTTTAAAACGAGTCGCAAGAAGAATCGAACGATTTTCGACTGCTCAACGCGACAGTTTGCAGTCAGTCTCAATGCCTATCGCAGGAGGAACGGCAGGGCATCACTGGTTTCCGCTTCAAACTGCTGGGTGCTACGTTCCCGGCGGACGATTTCCGCTGGTTTCTAGTCTGTTAATGACGGTGGTCACGGCAAGAACGGCGGGTGTTGAAAACGTGTGGGTCGCTTCCCCGGTTGCCTCACCGGTCATGTTGGCTGCGGCAGAGATTGCAGGTGCGGATTATTTTTTGTGGTGCGGCGGCGCTCAGGCAATTGCGGCTTTTGCCTATGGCGTCGGGCCAGTTCCTGTTTGTGACGTCGTGGTGGGGCCCGGGAATCGTTGGGTAACCGCTGCGAAGTTTCTTGTGTCTGACAGGTTGAGAATCGATATGCTCGCGGGGCCTTCGGAACTTCTCGTGGTTGCC
The DNA here is from genome assembly GCA_019636375.1 of Pirellulaceae bacterium. Classification (GTDB taxonomy): domain Bacteria; phylum Planctomycetota; class Planctomycetia; order Pirellulales; family Pirellulaceae; genus BJ22. The sequence goes on from JAHBXS010000004.1 coordinate 210,216, forward strand.
GACGAATCCGCGGAAGCAAAAATCGTCGCGGCAGACCTGTTGGCACAAGCCGAACATGATGTTGATGCGCGACCGATTTTGATTACGAACTCAGCGCGGTTTGCTGATGCCGTAGATCGGGAACTTGGTGTTCAACTCTCTCAGCTTGATACGAGAGACACGGCAAGGGCGGCTATGCAAAATGGATTTGCGCTGGTTGTTGGAAATTGGAATGAAGCTGTTGAAGCGTGTCAGAAAATTGCTCCCGAACATTTGGAAATTCAAGTCGCCGATCCTGATGTTTTGGCCTCCAGGCTTACCAAGTGCGGTTGTTTGTTTATTGGCGAGCCGAGCGCTGAAGTGTTGGGGGACTACGGAGCGGGGCCTAATCACGTGTTGCCGACGGGCGGTACAGCACGATTCGCTTCTGGGTTGGCTGTCGATACCTTTATGCGTAGGCAGACGTGGCTCAAGATTGTTGACCTTCCCGCTGCTCAGGAAACCGTGCAAGACGCGGTAGCTCTCGCTGAATTGGAGGGGCTATCAGGCCACGCGACCAGCGCCCGCTGGCGCGTCAAACCGTCGTGATCGCTCAGCTTTTTTGGGCCCGATTATCCCTTGGGATGGTTGCGAAGTTTTTTTGGCCTTGCCAAAATACTATCTTCGAACAGCCATAACCTTTAGGGTTCTTACCATGCCAGACGCCAACCAAGTCCGAGTCGAGCGGTACCTTCGCGTACTAGAGCCGATTCGAGAACTCGATCATTTCACTGCCGACGATGTCGCCGTGTCAATCCGCGAAGTCACACCTCAATTTGTGACGTCGGTTCTGAAGCAATTAACTGACGATGGGCATTTAGCAATTGAAAAGGAAGGGAAAATCAGAAGTTATCGATGGCAAACACATCGCTCGGAATTCGAACCACATTTGTGGGTCAAAAAAAGATTCTCGACGGCGCTGACTTCTTCGCCGGAACAAGATCGACCAAGAGAAAGGCTTTTGTCGCAAGGGGCTGAGAATCTGAAGACCGCAGAACTTCTCGCGATATTGATTCGAAGTGGTCGGCCTGGAGAGTCGGCTGTTGCCGCGGGGGAAAAATTGGCTGCTGCTTTTTCAGAAAATCTGGGAAAATTAAAAGACCACAGCCAAACGGAATTGAAAAGAATTGCCACCAGCGTCTCGCAGGGCGTTTATTGTCAAATCATGGCCGCGATTGAATTGGGACGTCGCGTCGAGACGGCGATACTGAATCGGGACTTCACAGAGTTCAAGATCGATAGTACTGCCGCCGCGATTTCCTATTGCCAACGAAAGTTCCGCCGTTTGGCGATCGATCGCTGCCAAGAAGAATTTCATATCGTCACGCTGAATACAAAACTCTTCCCGATCGCGACCCATCAAATCACTGTCGGAACTTTGGATGCAAGTTTGGTCCATCCGCGAGAGATTTTCAAAAATGCGATTCGTGATTCGGCATCTGCAATCATCTTGGTCCACAATCATCCCTCGGGAGATTCAACCCCAAGTCGCGAAGATTTGGCCGTTACCGAGAGACTGAAGAAGTGTGCCGATATTGTCGGCATTAAAATCCTTGACCATATCGTGGTCGGCGCGGACAACTGCACGAGCATCACCGAATGGGAAAATCGTTGACTAGAGCTTCGTCAAGGATCAATTTTGGGGTAGCGGAACTCGTCAAGAGTTTCGAATCGACCAAAAATCGTCGAAAGTCTTGACGACTTCCGCTACAGGATTAACCCTGACTTTTCGATGTCAAAGCCCCTAGTATTGAAGACCGCTTGCGGCATTTAATCGGACTTGATGAATTTCCACTTGGATTCGCTCGGCTAAGAACTCGGCAGTTAGTTGCATGAGTTGCATGCGGCGTTCCAAGTGCTGAGCGAAATCCAAAGGGGTTTCGTCTTTGGCTTTTTCTGATGCGACGATGGAATCGAATAGAATCTCGATCTCACGGTACTTCAGTTCTGAGACCTCGGTGTGATGGACGACCGCATTATGGGCGTCGCGGACCTCCATTTCGATCTCACGGCGTTTGAGCGCCGCGAGTTCCAGCAATTGTCGTTGCCTTTGTTGAGAGGTCTGCTGCTTGAGGCATTCAATCTCGGCCTTCAAAGCACACTGCCAGAATTTCGCCGGACCTGGAAATCCGGGGGTAATACCTAAGAGAGGTTGGGGACTTCCGGCAAATCCGCTGAGAGAGTCTTCGGAAATTTGATGAGCCCCTCCCGCGAGGGTTTCAATCGCTTGCAAATCGCCGCGACAAGTTGCGGACACGAGATAGAAGTCGATTGGTTGCAACTCGGCATTGGGTTGAGTCCCCATCTCTCCCCAAATCGGATATCGCGAATCCGTATTCAAATGGAGCAAAAACTCGAGGCCTCCCGTGGCTCGTTGTTGTTGGTATTTTAGCTCGGAGAGTTTTTGATCGAGTTGTAGCTCTTGACGTTCAAGTTCTGACGTATCACCAGGGATGGAAAAACCATTGTCACGAAATTTTTTGACGACTTCGCTAGATTCAGCGAGAATCTCACGTGACTCGGCAATGAGGGGTTGGACCGCGTAGATTTGCATGAGATTTAAGAGAGTCTCTTCGGACTTGGCAGCGTGGAGCGCTCGTTCGTAGTTCTCCCGTTGTGTCATCGCTAAAACGAGGGGATGTTGCGGGCTCAATCGGCAACTCAGCCATTCGCGATGTTGCATGATTTGATTCGCCAGGGGGGAGCTCAGTTGACCTAAGCGGCGGCACTCATCCCGGTGAAGTTGTCGAACCTTTTCTGGATCGGAGTCTGCTATTGGCCACCCTAGGATCGTTTGATCGAGATCAGGGAGTTGCATGGCCGCTCGATCGGCGAAGGGAATCAATCGTAATTCGTTTTTAGCCTCTACGATTTCGACGGGCGGCAAGGCGCACGAGGTCCTCGTTTTCCCTTTGTGGGCACACCCTCCCCCCCCGAACAGGAGCAGGCACAACAAAAACGGTGCCACCCATTTATTCACAAAAAGTGCCACCCACTTTTTCTGGGGTACGGGAAACGCCTGGGTTTTGGCATGCGCAGCGGCAATTTGCCGAGTTGGCAATGTCCGTTTGAGCGAATTTCCGGTGGCGGTGTGCATGGGTATCAGCAAATTCCAAGGGATGCCGAAAAAGCGGCTTCTTCGGAATCTATCGACGGCACTGGTTGTTCACTTTGGTCGAATTCTCCGAAAAATCAGGGCTATTTCGCCGTCGTTTAACCTGGTAATTTATGCCGCCGCACAACCCGCAAACTTCGCCAAGACGTATTCAAAAGAGGACAAACCGTCAAGCCATTGGTTGTATCCATTGCCCTGGTTTTCGCTCGCCGGCAATTAAAAAATGATAACTCGATATCGTGTACAGACTTCCGCTAGCCTTTAATCCATCGACAATTCCTTCAGTTCCGTAGCAAGTATGTCCTAGCTTGGTTCCGTCATCGTCGGATTCGGTTGTTGATGGAATTTAGCTAGAATACGTCGCGAATGAGTTCTGGCTTCTCAGGTTGGTTTGAAAATTAAATGGCTCGCAAATCTCGCCGACGAAAACGAAAATATGCTGTCAACGTACGTAATCGGTTTAAACCGCCGGGACTGGTAACGCCCTCCGAGGAAGCTCGCCCGAGTCTTTGGCAAATCATCGCTTATGGTGGAGGGGAGGTCTATCAAGAATCACAATGTACTTTGGAGCGAATTCGAGAACTTCATCAGACGCATCCAAAAATCTGGCTGAACATTGACGGGCTAAAAGATGCAGCCTTCCTTACTGGGCTAGGGGAAATTTTCGGGCTTCATCCGCTTGCGTTGGAGGACACCGTCAATCAACATCAATTGGCCAAATGTGAGGACTACGGCGAATCGATTTTTTTCGTTTCGCGAATGCTCAACATTGAGCCCCAATTGGAATCAGAGCAACTCTGCCTGTTTTTGGGCAAGGATTTTGTGATCACGGTCCAAGAAATCCCCGGCGATTGTTTCCAGGCGGTTCGTGATCGACTCCATAAAAATGCAGGGCGACTGGTCACAAGTCCACCGGATTACCTCGCCTATTCGATTCTTGATTCCATCGTCGACTCGTATTTTCCAATTGTGGATCGGTTGGCAGACCGTTTAGATGAAATCGAGGATGTAATCGGACAGAGACCGTCCCAATCGCTATTGAAGCAACTCCACGCGATTCGTAACGATTTGTTGACAATTCGTCGTGCGATTCGCCCGTTACGCGATGCGGTTAACCAATTGATTCGCGAAACAACAGGTCTAATTCAAGGAGAAACGCGATTGTTCTTGCGCGATTGTTACGATCATTGCCAGCAACTGATTGAACTCGTGGAAACCTATCGTGACTTGTGTTCCGACATGCGTGATTATCATTTGTCGATGGTCAGTTTGAGGATGAATGAGATCATGAAAGTGTTGACCATCATCGCCACAATTTTCATTCCACTCAGCTTTGTCGCCAGCATTTATGGGATGAATTTTAATACGGATAGTCCTTGGAATATGCCGGAATTGAATTGGCCGTTTGGGTATGTGTTTGCCTTAAGCTTGATGCTCGCGATGGCCCTGGGATTTGTGTTTTACTTTTGGCGGAGTGGGTGGATTTTTGCCAACGAAACCGATAGTGGCGATCATAACGGCCAAACTTGAGATTCCGTTGAATGCCACTTATTCTTTAAACACCAAACCGGTATTTCGTGCAAATCTTGCATACCGATGCTTGAAGTCCTCAATTACGTCGTCCCGTCGCTGCTCATGGCACTGATCATAGGGCAAGGGGTTTACGTTGCGCTGTATTTAAGAATGCGTCGGCGCGAAAATCTCGTAACCGATTCAAACTTCTTGCCGCCGGCCAGCGTGATTCTGTGTTTGCGGGGGCGCGATCCGACCCTTCTCCGTTGTCTTAAGGCCATTGAAGCACAAGACTATCCAGACTTCGAATTGACAGTCGTCTTTGATTCGACCGATGACCCGGCCTATCAAGTTGTCGAAGCCTTTCGCGAACGAACCGCAATCAAAATTCGCACCCTCGTCATTCCCCAGTATTCGGGTCAATGCGGCATGAAATGCGAGGCATTGATTTGTGCGATTGAAAATCTCGATCCGCGGCACGAAGTCGTCGCCTTGATCGATGCCGATTCTATCGCCGCGCCAAATTGGTTGCGTGTGATGGTGGGACCATTGGCTGATACAAGTGTGGGGGCCGTGACCGGAGATCGGTGGTTCGAGCCGAATCATGAATTTGCGAGTATCACCCGAGCGGTCTGGAATGCGGCAGCCATCGTACAAATGAATCTCTATCGCATTGCCTGGGGCGGTTCATTGGCGATGAGATCGGACACCATCCAGCGTTTGGGCATTTTGGATGTTTGGCGGAAAACGTTTTGTGAAGACACGGTGCTCGTCGATCTATTTCGTCGTGAAAACTTGACGGTTGTCCGCCCGCGACAGGCGGTGGTCTTCAATGAAGAATCGATCGCTTGGAAGAATCTGCATTTTTGGATCGCTCGGCAGTTGCTTACGGTTCGCTTGCACAACGACAAGTGGCCGTTTGTGTTTGGACATGGTCTGCTTGTTGGATTGACGCTCCTAATGTGTTTTCTACTCATGATCGTCGATTTGTCAATAGGCAAATTGGCGGTTGCTGCAGGTGTCGCGAGCACGACGTTATTGGCAGAGTTGATAAACTTTGGCCTTGTCGCGCTCATCGCACGAGAAAATGTGTCGATCCTTCGGGAACAAGGTCAAATTGTGGGCGAATCTGCGATTCGTCGTCAGTGGTGGCGTTGGTTGTTGGCGATACCGTTAACTCAGATCACCCATTTCTTGTCGACGCTACGTGCTGTACGGATGCCTTATGTCATCTGGCGAGGAATCGAATACAAGGTCACAAAGGACCGGGTGGAACTCGTGCGATACCGCACATTTTCGGACCGAAATGTTCAAGCACCAGACGACGCCTCGTTGCAGTAGTCGTTCCTCGATCCCTGAAACTCGGCTACCACGCACCTTTTCTGTTCGACTACAATGGAGTTCGTTGTCATCTTGAAAGGACGTTATCGAAATGAAACAGCAGATCGTTTCTTCGTGCAAAGTTTCTCGCGGAATTTTTTCGGCGTGTTGGGTGCTCATTGTGGTAGCAGGCTTAACGTCGGCGGCTTACGGGCAAGATCGCCTCAGTTACAACCGCGACATCAAGCCGATCTTGGCTGACAAATGTTTTGCCTGTCATGGGCTTGACGAACAAACTCGCGAGGCCGGTTTGCGGCTCGATACTTTTTTGGGAGCCACGAGCGAAGAGTCTGGCTCGGCGGCCATTGTCCCAGGTGATCTTGAGGAAAGTGAATTGTGGGCGAGGATCACTTCGGATGATCCTGACGACATCATGCCTCCTCCAAACTCTCACAAAGAACTGACGGCTGATGAAATTGCGAAGCTCAAACGTTGGATCGAAGAAGGGGCGGAGTATGAAGAGCACTGGTCCTTTCAGCCCATTGTTCGTCTGGAGCCACCAACGGAGGGGAGCGAAAATCTCAACCCGATTGATGGCTTTATCCGTGAGAAACTGAAATCACACGGATTGGGGCTTGCCCCAAACGCCGACCGCGCTGTGCTGATCCGCCGGGTTGCGTTCACGCTGACTGGACTGCCACCGACCGTTGAAGATGTCAATCAGTTCTTGGCCGACGAATCGCCAGATGCTTACGAGGCGATGGTCGATCGATTTCTGGCTTCGCCTCATTATGGCGAAGAGATGGCTAGGCACTGGCTCGACCTCGCTAGGTATGGCGATACACATGGCTTGCATCTGGACAACGAACGGCAAATGTGGGCTTATCGCGATTGGGTCGTGAAGAGTTTCAATCGAAACCAATCGTTCGATCAGTTTACAATCGAGCAACTCGCAGGAGACCTCCTTCCTGAACCGACAACCGAACAATTGGTTGCCACCGGCTTTAATCGCTGCAATGTGACAACAAGTGAAGGGGGGGCAATCGATGCCGAGTTTCGTTACCGGTACGCGGTTGATCGCACTTCGACGATGGCTGAAACTTGGCTGGGTTTGACTGCAGGATGTGCTGTTTGCCATGACCACAAGTTCGATCCGATTTCGACCAAAGAATTTTATTCGCTGTATGCTTTTTTCAATTCAGCAGCCGATCCTGCGATGGACGGTAATGCCTTGTTGACCAACCCCATTTTGAGACTCACTCAACCGACTGATGAGGAACGGCTTGCGGAATACGACCGGCAGATCGTTGCTGCGGAGGCAGAGCTAGAACAGCTGGTTGCTCAAGTCATCTACAACGATCCTGCTACAATGCCAGAACCACCGGCGGCGATGGCCGTCGAACAGATTTGGTTTGACGAAGAATTCCCCACGGGAGGCCGCATTTCACATCATGGTCATGCAACTCAGTTTGTTTCTCAAAGTGACGGGGCTCCGACCTTTAAGGGAACGCGGGCACTGAAGCGAACGGCAAATGGACTTGGCCAAGACGTCTGGGAGGGGGCTCCTTCTCCGTTGGTCTTACCTCAAGACGGCATCTTGTTTGCATGGGTTTACCTTGATCCAGAGAATCCCCCTCAAGCCGTGATGCTGCAATTCTTCCGCAATGGTTGGAATCATCGCGCGGTTTGGGGAGACATCAATACGATTCCTTGGGGGCGTCCAAATACTCCTGAGCGATTTCATGTCGGCTCACTTCCAGAACTGGGAGTCTGGGCCAAGCTGGAGGTAGCGCTCGACAAGGTGGGTCTGACTTCCGGCGATCAGCTTACCGGATTTGCAACGACTCAAATTGATGGGACGGTCTTCTGGGATTATGTGGGGGTTGAAGGAGTTAGCGATCCGACAACCGACCCCACTAGCTCGTTTACCCGCTGGTGGGAAGCGGTCCAGGGAAAAGACCTTTCCGACCTCCCAGCAAACCTCAAACAAATCGCCAAGGCGGGGCCCAATGCCGAAGCCGCACCCGAATTGATTGAGCAACTACGCCGCCATTTTTTAAAGACGGTTTGCAACGACACGAAAGAAACCTTCGCGCCCAAACTTGCACAAATCCGAGAACTCCGCCAAGCCCGTTCGAACTTTGATCAACAAATCCCGCGGACATTTATCTTTCGCAACACTGATCAACCACGTGAAAGCTTCGTGATGCAGCGGGGGCAGTACGACCAGCCTGGGGAAAAGGTTGAACCCGGAGTACCTGCCGTGCTACCACCGCTTAAACGTCAGGACGAAACTCGGTCCCCCAATCGCTTGGATCTCGCCGAGTGGATTGTCTCGGATGAGAACCCACTCACAGCCAGAGTCATTGTGAATCGGTATTGGCAACAAGTATTCGGAGTCGGCCTTGTAAAAAGCAGCGGCGACTTTGGAACTCAAGGCGAACTGCCTTCACATCCTGAGCTCATGGATTTTTTGGCGTCCGAGTTTCGCGATTCGGGCTGGGACGTCAAGGCCCTGATGCGGTTGATGCTGACCTCGGATACGTTTCGCCAGAACTCATCGGTCACTCCGGAACTCCTCGAACTAGACCCGGAGAATCGCCTGCTTGCTCGCGGCCCACGGTTTCGGTTGGATGCCGAACAGATTCGTGACAACGTACTGTTTGTCAGTGGGTTGATGGATAAAACGTTTGGCGGAAAAGGGGTTAAACCGTACCAGCCCCCCAATGTTTGGGAGCCGGTCGGCTACATCGATTCCAATACGCGGAATTACAAACAAGATTCAGGCTCGGCTCTCTACCGTAGGAGTTTGTACACTTTCTTCAAACGGACGGTACCTCCGCCGTTCATGGTAAACTTCGACGCTCCCAATCGCGAACAACCCTGCAGTCGCCGCGAGCGCAGCAACACGCCACTTCAGGCACTTCAGCTACTGAACGACGTCCAACATGTCGAGGCCGCCCGTGCATTGGCAGAACGAGTCCTTTTAGCCGAACAGGCCGACTCAGATGAATCAAAACTCGTGTTGATCTACAAAATCGTTTTGGCTCGCGAGCCGAGACCGGTTGAGCTGGAGATTTTGATGCAACAACTCTCCCTGCACGTTCAACGGTACGAAGTAGACGGTGAAGGTGCCGAGGCCTTAGTCAGCCAAGGCGAATCGAAACGCGATTCGGCATTGCCTGCGGCCCGACTGGCAGCCTTCACCCTAATTTCGAGTACGGTTTTGAATTTGGATGAAACCGTTAATCGCAACTAATTTCCTTCAGCAATAGAGAATCGATGAATTCCTTACACGAACTTCAGTTACAACTGAATCGCCGCAACTTCTTTGGTGATTTCGGCTTGCGTTTTGGCGGCCTGACAACGGGGCTGTTGATGGGAGCCGCTTTAGGGTCCGGTGGCGTGGTTCATGGGCGGCAAGCAACCTCTGCCGACGATCGAGTCCATCCGCCACTTCCAGGCTTGCCTCACTTTCCTCCCAAGGCCAAGTCGGTGATTTACCTCCACATGAACGGAGGCCCCTCGCAGCTTGATACTTGGGATCATAAACCCGATTTGCACAAATTCTTTGACCAAGAACTCCCCCCCAGCGTCCAAGGTGGGCAACGCCTTTCAACCATGACCAGTGGGCAGTCCCGATTTCCTGTAGCGCCTTCTAAATACCGGTTCCAACAAAAGGGCCAAGCAGGGGTTTGGGTCAACATGGATTTGTTCCCACATTGTGCGGACATCGTTGACGATATTGCTTTGGTTCGCTCCGTGCATACCAACGCCATCAATCACGATCCGGCCTGCACTTACGTGATGACCGGATCGGAAATTCCTGGCAAGGCGAGTCTTGGCTCATGGTTGGCGTATGGATTGGGAAGTGAAAACAATGACCTGCCAGCGTTTGTGGTGTTTACCCCGAAATATCCACTTGACAGCAACGGTCAAGCCCTTTTCAGTCGCATGTGGAGCAGCGGGTTTTTGCCAACTCGTTTCAATGGAGTCGCACTCAGGGGGAGCGGTGATCCTGTACTGTATTTGCCCAATCCCGAAGGGGTTTCTGCCAGCGACCGTCGTTTGATGCTGGACTCGCTGCAACAACTCAATCAACAGAACCATCAACTTTACGGTGACCCAGAAATTCTGACGCGAATCGCTCAGTATGAAATGGCGTTTCGGATGCAGACAAGCGTTCCCGAGCTCACGGACATCAGCCAAGAGACCGCTGAGACTCTGGAAATGTATGGGCCAGACGTTAACAGTCCTGGTTCGTTCGCCCACAGTGCCTTGTTGGCCCGTCGTCTCGTCCAACGGGGCGTTCGTGTCGTGCAGTTGCTGCATCGCGGATGGGACCAACATTCGGACCTCCCCTATCAAATTGGAAATCAATGTCGTCAAACGGATCAACCAGTTGCAGCACTGATTAAAGACCTTAAACAACGTGGGATGCTGAACGACACCTTGGTGGTTTGGGGAGGCGAGTTTGGACGCACCGTGTATTCCCAGGGCCAATTGTCCAAGGAAAATTACGGGCGGGATCACCATCCGAGAAATTTCTGCATGTGGCTGGCAGGCGGCGGGATTCGTGGAGGAGTCGTGCATGGCGAGACAGACGACTTCAGCTATAACGTCGTGGATGCCCCCGTCCATATCAACGACATCAACGCCACGATTCTGCATTGCCTCGGGATCGATCACGAACGCTTCTCATTCAAGTTCCAAGGCCTCGACCAACGCCTCACCGGGGTCGAACCCCAAAGAGTCATTACCGAAATCTTGGCATAACAAGTGTTTTCCTAGAACCGATTGCAAACTCTGACGATTGATAATGAGTTTGAAAACCTTTGCAAATGACTTTGCGACTAGGCCTTTTTTAAGTTCCCAAGTTTGCCGATACGAAGTTCTGCAATTCGTTCGTTAACCTCAGAGTCGAATCGATCAAAACCTGGATTCCATACCTCTGGTTCGAAGATGTAATTGGATCCCAATTTGCAAGTCTTGAAACGAACATAGGGGATTTCGTCCGTTTCGTCTGCGCGATGCTCAGACCAACTCTCCACTTCCTCCCAATGGATCAGAAAGCTACCCGGGAAAAACGGGGTGGCTCGGTAGCTGAGCCAGTCGTTCCCTAAAACCACTCGGCTAAACAAATTGCGAGCCAAAATATAGCTCATCAAGCCGCCAAAGAAAAAAAAAAACATAATGAAAGCGTGTGATATCCAGAGAACAAAACCAATAAAATTCCAATAGCAAAAATTATCGTCGCGAATGCGAGACCAATCAGTCTGTTGACATGGTCCAACAAACGCGGCCGAAACAGTTTTTGGTGAGCTTTCATTTTATCTTTCCCTTGATCAATCCACCAAACACTCGAATCTAAAAGCTACCTCGCTGTTTTCCGCCGACTAGTCAATCACCTTTCGCACCGACCTTGAGATTGACGGCGACTTTGGACAGATAGATCGCGCTGCGTCCTTCATGGGATGAATAGTAGCTGACCCATAACATCTCGTCGTGCCAAACCATTCCAGCATAACTCGTGTCTCCTCCAGACGGGAAACGCAACGCCTCCACGAGGGTCCCTTTCTCGGGATCGAGCCAGCAGAGAGAAGTGCGGACGGGGGCGTCATACAATCTGACGGCGGCAAGTAGTCTCCCGTCGGGTAAGCAGATCAATTCTGGGCCGCCAATTTGGACATTCAACTTTTTCCACGTCCAATCAGTGAACGGAGCGGACGCCTGACCGACAAAACCTTCGCGAGGTTCACCGTCTTGACGCAACAAGCAAAAGGCTTTGCCGTCTTTGGAAAGAACAATTGAAGTTTCGTTGGGATAAGTCCCCTCGACATTTACTTTTTCAATCAACCGGTCAAACTGTTTGCCGTCTCGACTGCTGAATAGGCTAAGCCCTCGGTTGTCATTGCCGCAGCCATAACCGAAGCCGAATGCCATACCATCATGCCAAGTGATCCGCCACAGCCAATTATCTCGCTCACCCACTTCGTGCCGCTCGCTCCATTGCCGCGCGTCGTCTGAGAACCAAACTAAGGATTGATGCCGATGGGTCATGGGCTGATGGAGACTCTCGGCCCCCAGCAACATCAACCGCCCATTCGGCATCACGGAAACCTTAGCATCACGCAGATCGGAGTTAGCACTGCGGATTACAGCCGCCGATTCCCACTCGATACCGTCTTCGGACACGATCACCCGCAAGGCCCCGTCGGGAGAAACATGCGATCCCCCTTCGCGAAAAACGCAGATCCAGTGATCGTTATGCCGGATCAAATCCGTAAACGCATTATGCGGTGCCTGATCCCAAATTTTTCGAACCTCGATCAAACGAAGTTCATCGGGGTCATCAGTGCAAATGGGAGCCCATAATGCCAAATACAAAAGCCATAGGGCAGTAGAAGTGTTGCACATTGGATAATGTCTGATCTTTGCAAAAATAGGTGTTAACGGGTTGGCTAATCGATTCGCATGGTCGGATCACCAAACAATACAAATTTCATCCCCTGGAAAAAAATGCTGGGAGGATACCAACTGGTATTCGGCTTCAGTTTTTCCAATCCCTCAGATTCGACATAGTACGTGATCATCTGGCGATAGGCATCGCCGAGATGAACGGTTTCCATTTTTTGCGAACTCGAATGAAGCGCCCCCGCAAACCCTTCCAACAACGTCAAAGCGCAAGGCTGCGATCCGGTGGCACAACCGAAATAAGCGATCGCTCCGTGTCGTGTCCCAACGACCAAATCGGTGCCAAGGCTGCGATAGGTCAACTCCCTCGGTTGGATCGCTGCGACGGCGGGAGGCGGGCCTTCGAAGACTTGTCCTGAATTCGTTCCGGCGTGTCGAACCCCGTGAATATCTACGTAGGCCTCGTAGGGAGCCTGCGGAGCAAAAACCGAAGTGCTGCACCCCGCTGAAAAGACAATCGGCCAATGCCCCCATGTTTCCACGCGCATCAATCTGCCCAGTGAAATGCAATCGTGCCAATGGTCAGGATGGCCATGCCCGGCATGAAACAACAACCCTTGCGGCAACCCGAATAAATCAGCAACTTCAGCTTCATTCGGGGGCGGAGTACCGTCGTCGCGCGTTGCATCGGAGAAGTACCTTTTTTCGATCTGCCATCCGGGCAACAAATTCCCAATTCGATCCAGATGCGGACGACTATCAATCCAGCCACCGACCGCGATCAATGCGGCGTTTGGATTGACTACCTTTCCTGACTCCCCTTTCGCAATCCTATTTTGGTATGTTAACGACTTTTCGATAATCGTTTGCAACTGTTCTCGGCTATTCACCGGCCAACGACCGACTCCGATTTCCGGGAGGTAATCGATTTGGTCAAAGTTAATCGGGTCATTTTTGTTTTTTTCGCCCCGAACTTCACCGAAATACTGACCGTGAAAATCATCTCTCACTCCGTTCCAATTTTCGAAACTTCGATCCCGTTTGGCCAAGTCTGCGTAGTACAGATCGCTGGCATAAAAAGCGTAGTCGTAGGCGGCGGGCGTCGCCCGATCAAGTACCATATACCGCACAGGAAGCAGGCTGGCATCTCCCACCAGCAACACATGTTCGATCTGCCCGGCAAGCCATTGTTCATGCAAAAATCGCTTGATCCTTTCTGGCTCGTCAACTCCCACTTGAGACTCGTTGAGATCTTCCCAAGCAACAACCGTTCCTCTAACATCGGCGCCCCGTCGAACGACGTAATCTTCCAACTCCCCTTTCCATACTCGCGGAGTAACAATCGTCAACCGAGCCGGTAACTCTTGCGCATCAACCGGGAATTTTCGTCCCCATAATCCAATAAGGCCAATCAGCCAAACGAGCCAAGCCATCTTGAGAAATCGAATACTCATCAAACTTACCATATCGATAGCGAAGCCTTTTCATTTTTATCAAGTGACGACCTAATCTTGAATTATACTTGGCAAATTGTGTTGGATGTTGTCCAGCAGTAGTTTTGTTTGCCGATGAAAATTCAAGTCGCTTAACTCAAGAAACTTGTTAACCAATCAAAATTGAGCGTCTTTGCCGGGAGAACCTGAAGAGATTCTCTGTAGAACTGGCGACTATTCAAAGGTCGAAGTCAGAAATTGCGACTCATTGATACAGAAGTCGATCAGACGAGAACCCAACGCAACCGGAATCCGTTCGACAGAAAAATTTCTTTTGCCAAATCGCTTGATATCGCCGTTGGAGTTCTAGGTTCATTCTGTTCCCGATACTTTCATATAGATGCCACTTTCGGTCAAATGACTAGATTTGTCAATTCGCATGCAAAGAAAACGAATTACTTGGGAAAGCTGATTTCAGCGGCGATTTTTTGGAAGAATCGCGGGTACCATTCATTGTCGGACTCAGAGAATCGTTGGCGGACTTGGACGATGACAAGTTGCTGGTCTGGGTCGACAACCAAAATACATCCTGAAAATGATCCATGACCCACGGTATGCTCGCTGAATAGTTGATCTTCTGGTCGCGTCGATTGGACTGAGGCGTCCGGGCGTCTGTGACGGACGCGGTGAATTCCGAGTCCCTGTTCTTCCTTGACACCTGGCACGGCCAACGGATGGGGCAGAAACTCAGCCCAAGTCGCAGGCCCTATAAACCGCAACGTTCCGTAACTCCCTTCGTTAGCAATCCATTGACCAAGAATCGCTAATTCCAGTGCTGTGAATTCGCCGTCTGAACTAGCATTTCGCATGATAACGTCGCCAAATCCTAACGGCTCGAAGAGATGCTCGTGAAACAACCGAGGCCCGCTTTTGCCGGAAACAATTTCCATTGCCTTGACGGCAAGCTCAAAGCCCAAGCCGCAATATTGGTGTCGCTGGCCGGGCTGGTTAATGTCGATAACATTCAGGACAAAATTCTCTAAATGGGGATTGCGCATTCCGCCATACTCCCCATGACCGCTCAGCCCGCTGGTATGGTTCAACAATTGGCGAAACGTTGGGACCGCCGGATTATTGATTGGGAAATCCGGGAACACGCGATCTAATTGATCATCCAATCCAATTAGTTTTTGATCAACAAATTGGCTGAACAAAATCGCTGTCACCGTCTTCGTAATCGATGCAGCCCAGCAACGGTAGTCAAGTTCGACCGGTTCCCCTTGTGCCGTCCTGCCGAATGCCTCGTGCGTGATGATGACACCCCGCTTGGCAACCAAAGTCACAAATGGTTCATCAGTCGCTGCTGCCCATTCTCTGCAAAATTCGTCGATTGCCCGTTTCGCCGTAGCCGGGACTCCGGCTTCGACTGGCTCGCCATCGCGAATCGTAAGTGAAGGTTGTTCGTTCAGTATCGGTTGCCGAAGTGTTTTCACTTTTTCGTCTAATCCCAGCAACTTCAACTTGAGCTTGAGTTGGAACTCGTCGTTGACCGAGGTCGCCCATTCGACAAATCTTTTGGGACGCCCCAATTCCGCAGACTCGGCGGTGCCTGCCACCAAGATGGCTCCTTGTTCGCTGTCAATCAAACCCCGAGTCATCAAATCTTTGGCGAACCGTTCAAACTCATTGCGGTGTTCGAGCCACGCAGCAGGCGCATTTTTTCCTGGGAAATGGGAAAAGTGAACCGTCAAATCAGGCGCGAACTCGGAATTTGTAATCGGTGGAATCGCGTACAAAGTAAACGCTCGCCGCCACGGCATCCCGTTGGGAGCAACTCCTTCAAGCCACGCCATCCAGCGTCCGGGCGCATCGGGCTGGCTGGCTTCGCGCAGACTAGCATCAAACCAGCGCGTGGTAAATTTCGGATCGTGCCCAAGGCGTCGCACTTCATCCACATCTCGCCAAACGAATCTGGGATGAAGACCGGGGACAAAAATCCACCCTCCCGTTCGTGAAGTGAGCAGTTCCTGTGCCAAGAACTGTTGCCGCTCCGCACGCAACTCTTCCGTTGCCTCCTGAGCCGAAACAGTCAACGGGCTCTTATCGAGAAGACCAACCAACAGATGGATGCATATCCAAACAAAAATTGCCGCTCGCTCGAACATGTGACTCCGCGACTAATGAGTGCTTTTTCGAATCGGAAAAATTCGTCTCGCCGATTCGGATTTTAAATGCTTGAAACAAAACTTGATTTTAAACAAATAGAATTTCCACGACCACTCTGTGTTGCTCATTAATTGGGTGGCCTTTAACCTATCAGCGACTTGAACTTTAGTTATTCGTGGTCTGGCTCAAATCTGAAGTTCCGAGTGTGAATCGAGTCTTGACGCGAGTAGGTAGCGAACGAAACTGTTTGACGCGACAGTGGCGTGGTTTGCTCGAGTTCCGAGAGCGCATCAAAAATCCGGTTTGCCAATTCCCAGATTGCGATGGTGTAGGCAAAGTGGGTTTTTCGAAACGCCAAGCCTTTCGGGATGAACCCAAAAGTCGACTTCAAGATTCTCGTATCTAGGCTTTACCATTGGCTCGAAAAGCGACTTGTCAAAATATTTGCACCATCACCGCGAGCGGGATAAGCGAATCATTTGGAAAAAGAGCCTTGTTGTGCTCTTCTGACATCAGGAATCGCGAAACTGCCAACGGACATCATCCCACCCCCCATTCCTCCCCCGCCATTGGGGTTGCTGCCTGGGATGGTGATGCCCCTTTTCGGGGAACGCACAGGGATTTCGACAGCGGTAGAAATCCCCAAACCGTTGGGCTTTGCAGGACCCTGGTTTCCTGAAATCGGGTAATAGAATGAATATGGAGACCAGCCTTCATGCGATGATGATAAATTGGCTGGTATTGTTCGACTCATGGACAAAAGGTTTTCCAGATGCCTTTTGATCTTCCAGTGCGTCGATATCGGTGCCGATATAGTGGCGAGCATCTGACCTCCATTATGGCAAACAGAAATTCCTTGTTCACCTTGCGAATAATGCCATTCGTCGGGGGTAACCATTGCCGTAATGTGCACAGGGTGAGCGCACTATTTTTCCATGGAAATACCGAGAACTTTGAAGAGGTAGTGTTCATCCCAAGCACATCTTAGTCTTCGAGTTCGTACGCTTTCCTTGTCACCTTTATAGTTTTTCAGAAGAGTCAAAGCCATACGCCGCATTGAAGAGGAGTTGATAGCGCCTGTTCCGTTGATTCGACATTGGTCTTCATTGAAAATCACATCCAGACGCCAGTGTAGCGAGTTTTCAATACTCCAGTGGGCTCGGCAGCCTTTGGCGAATTTGTCGATGTCCATGGAAAAGCTCAGCAAATAGTATCGTACTTCGTAGGATTCTTTTCCATCACGAGTCACATTGTTGACCGCCACGCCAATGGTCTTCAAGCCTGGCCACTGATGCTTTTGCTGCAATTCCTTCGAAACTGGGAACTGGTACCAGGTTCGATGCTCGACTCGCCCATGACCGGTCTCTGTTTTTTCGAGGCATTGAACACCTTCCATCGTGCCGAGAATCTCTTCTGCCAAGTCGCTAACGTCGGCTTCTAAAGTCCCCTGATTCCCTTTGAGTCCCAAAATATAGTCGCCCCCCTCTGAAACAATCTGGGATGCGATTTCTCGCTGACAACCCATCGCGTCAATCGTCACAATGGCCCCTTCCAATTCGAGCAATGACAACAACTTCGGAATCGCCGTGATCTCATTACTCTTCTCGTCGACTGCTTCTTGCCCAAGCACCATTTGATTCTCCGCTGCCCAGGCGGTGACCATGTGTAGGGCTTTGACCCCGTTTTTGTGGTCGTGCGAACGACGTGCTGTTTTACCATCAATGTTGATGATCGAATGTTCAGTTTCTGGTGCAATTGCCCGCACCCAAGACAAAAAGCAAGCGGTCAATTGTTCGGGCTTGATCGCTGAAAATACGCGGCGAAACGTGTCGTCAGAAGGGACTCCACTCTTCAGCTTGAGAAACTTCTTGAATAAGTGCTTACGGGCTACACCATAGTTATGCATGTCTTTCCAGCCTTCGGCTCCCGATAGCATCGCACAAACACCCAAGACCAAAATATCTATCAAAAGATGACGGCGATTGGATGTTTCGATTCGAGGATCAGTGATCGATTCAAAGTGACGAGCAATCTCAAGTTTCGGCATAATGGCATCTCCAAATAGGAAACAAATACCATTTTTTCGACTTGCCTGAATACCCCAATTTCGCTAAATAGTGCGCTCACCCTGGTAATGTGCATCGTGAACCAGAACGCAGTGTCCTCTTGGTTTGAGAGTCTCGATATATCGTAGACAATCAAGGAAAAATACTCTTCGCGTTTCGCTAAATCTGCTGACACGATCAAGACATGATTCTCCCGATAAACAAGGGTCGCGTTGTGGTCGCCCAGAGCGATCAGCAACCGGTCTCGCAGCGGAAGGGAGGCAAGATTCAAGTGGATTTGCTGAGTAGGGGCCAGTTCGTCATCGATTGCCGATTGATCGAGCAGAGTCGGAATACCTCGACTTGTCAGCCATCGACAGAGCCCCTCCGCAGTCAGCATGGCGTCGGATGGCAAATCCGAATGGGACCGATCCAAGACTTGCTCCCAATGCAATTGAGTGGGCGAAAGGGACCATTCAATTTGGCCAGCTACTGGCACCCTGTCGGACCTCGGTTGGGCATTTCGTTGCACGGCACGAACTGGGCTGGAATTTAACTGTTGAGCGAACGAGATACAACCGGAAAACGGGGAATATAAAAGCCCGACGAGTGTAGGAAAGAGAGCAAATCTCAGAGGGTGACGCACAGATGAACTCCTGCTAGAAAGATTAGGCATTGAATTTACCAAACTCATTCGCTGAATAAAACCCTTGCCTTTTGCGCCCCTGGAACTATGATAACGTGAAGGTCAAAGAAGGCAAACAAAAAGTTTTCTTCATGGCCTTACTTAGGGGCAGCATCTTTCAAAAGCAGGAACCTTCGATGAACTTTCGCCCTGTATGGCGCATCTCTGCGATGTGTCCAAGACCAGTATTTTCGATTTCTTTTCGACTTTTGAAGACGGCCTTGGTCATTCCAATCGCCTGCTTGCTTGTAAACGGTCAGGCAATGGCCGCCCTCATTTCCCCACAACAGGCACAACGCGGCGCTCAACAGGAGAGCTTTCGCACTGCCCCTCCACTAAAGGTCACCAAAATTCTGTTTTATAGTTCTGGAGTGGCTCAAATCATTCACTCTGGAAAAGTGAACGGGAACGTCGAGACCGAATTACGGTTTGGGGCTCACGACATTGACGATGCACTGAAGAGCCTCGTCTTGGATGACCCAAATGGTGAATCTCAAGTCGTCGTGTATCCGACTGCTCCCAGCCCGGAACAATTCGCGGCGGAAGACTTCAAGGACCCGTTGACCCTCGCTCAGACCTTCCAGCAGTTTCGAGGTGAGGCGATTCGCTTCAAACACAACAACATCTTGCAATCCGGAACCATCTATGTGGTTGAGAACCGTCGGCAAGGTGAAGAAATCGTGGAAACTGTGGTCGTTCTGTCTGAGAACGGCTTGATGAGTTTTCCGATTGCGGAGCTTACTGAGATTCGTTTTTCCAACCTAGAAACCGCAAAGAAATTTTCGGATGCCCTAGCGGGATTGTGCCTCGATCGAGACCCCACGAACCCCAAGAAAATGGTTCTTCAATTTAAGGGTCAAGGCGAAAGGGAGGTGCGTTTCAGCTACCTCGTCGATGGTCCGATCTGGCGGATCACTTATCGTCTGATCATGGAAAATGAAAAAGCGACGCTTCAAAGCTGGGTACATTTGGACAATGTTTTTGGGTATGACTGGGAAAATGTCGAAATCGAATTGCGGAACGGAAGACCGGATGCGTTTCACGCGGAGTTGTTCGCTCCGATTCTGGCGGAACGGAGGAATCTGGGCCTTTCAGTTTTTGAAATCCCAACCGATGTAACTCTGGTCACACAATGGTACGGCATGTCTCCATCAGTCCGCTTCGATAGTCTCAGCGGAAATCCGTCTCTTGACTCCAGCAAACTTCAAGGATTCGGCATGGGAGGTGGCGGAATGGGAGGCATGGGTGGCGGCATGGCTGGCGGCATGGACGGCTTGGCTCGTGGCGACAGGGATAAGCCCACGTATGGGTTGGGAACTGAGGGAGACACTGGTGGAGGAACAGCCGAGAGACCGGGGGTTCGGGCGAAAGCTATGGAACAGAGTCCTTTTTTTAGCGGAGATCAAACCCCAGAAGCCCTTCTCGATCCGCGACGACTGCACATGGGGGGCGATTCCCAATTCCACATTCACGGTTCGATTGTCCTGAAACTCAAGGACCGCGTTTCGCTTCGATCGGGTAGCAGCGCGGTTGTACCGGTTTTCACCCAAGACTTTCCAGCTCAAAAAATATCTCGAGTGGAATTTGCGAACGACTCGCAGGCAAAGAAAATTGGCTCCCTTCAAATCGAAATCACTAATGTCGGCGAAACCCCTCTCCTGACTGGCCCCATCGCGGTGTTTGAAGATGGATCGTTTATTGGGGACGGCTTTGTACGTCGCACGGTGGCAAACGAAAAACTAGTGGTAGACTATGGGGCTGATTTAGAATCGGTAATTTCCCTAAAATTCGACTCGTCAACTTCCAAGCTGATTGAAATAACGTTGGAAGAGCAACTTGTAAAAGTTAAGTTTGAGGGACGGCAGGGCCTGAACTTAGATATTGCCAATCTTCATCCGCAACCACGATTCCTGCGAGTGAGCCTTCCCAACAGTCTGCGTGACAAGCTTAAATGGACTCGCATCGATCCCCCGATGGAATTTGCAGATGAAACTTGTGCACTACTTGAACTCAACATCGCTGCCCGCGAAAAAATTGTCCGAGAACATACCCTGGTTCGCGAGTGGGTGGAGAGTTACCGCCCTATCACCGCACTTACGCAACTTGAAATCTGGAAAAAGGCAGATTTGAATATTCCCCCAGAGGTTACGGAGTTGTTGGAGCAGGTGCGAGACCTGCAAATTCGCCTAAAAATCCAGCAGGAAAAGGTTGCCGGCTTGCGTGATAATCTCAAGTTTTTAGAGGTGGAACAACTGCGTCTTTCAAAACTGGTGGAGACCACAAAAGTCGATCCCGAGGTTGCCAAAGGCTTCCTCGAATCGATTCGCGCGGCGGAACAGCAACTGATGGAGACGCGGCAACAACTGAAAACGGAAGGTGAGACGCTAAAAGAACTGGAGACTGAGTTCGCGAAGTTTTCTTAGAAATTTGCTCGGTTGTGGAACAATTGTCTTCCATTGTTTTACGATCGACAGTGGCACAAAAATCGGCAGGGTTTTGAATGAACCCTGCCGATTTCGTTGTTTGAGATCGAAAGTTTCGTTTGGCGAAAAGGATTTATTGATTGTCTTTCATTTCCTCGCTTCCGGACTCGTCGAGAACGGACCCTTCAGTGGCCGCTTCGCCTTCCTCGTTAGCCTTATGTTGTTCGTCAGATGATTCTGTTGGAGGAATCAAAGGGACGAGACCAGTGGTTGAGCTTTCAGATTCGACAGGGAGCATGTCCGCCCCGTCAACGGCCGGGGCAGTATAGAATGGGTTGACGATCGTTAGCGGCTCGCGAGAAATCGCAGGAACCCCCATTTCAACGGGGACGATTCCCGGAGGGGCGGCGAATGGGCTAACACCATAAGGCCGACGCACGATGTTGCTGTAGTAGACCGGTGGAAATTTTGCGAAGTAAGGAATATCTTCACGTTGGAACCCGCCTCGGCCCATCATCGGGAATCCGAAATTAAGGCCTGCTCCAAATCCGTAGCCGTTTTGGTAGCCAAATTGGGCAAAGGCGTTTGATCCACAAAAAAGCGACCCAAACAAAATACCAGCTAATAACAAATGTCGTTTCATCTTGTCCTCTCAAAATCTAGTGCGGCAATGGGACAAAAGAAAATGGTCCCTTTAATTCGAGACTAAACAGAACTCATTTTGATACAAGTCTTTAGCAGTGCGGATTCCAAAATTTCTTGAAAATCGTTGCCAATGAAGCCCCCCAGCTCAGTCGTACAATCGTTACAAACCGAAGCCCACAGGCTGGGTTTCGAGTTGTTTGGAGTGTCTGCGGCGGTAAAACCGACTGGATTCAGTCATCTCACTACTTGGCTCGATCAAAATTATCACGGCGAAATGGCATATTTCGAACGACGCCGCGAAGCGTACTCCGATCCGCAACACGTTTTAGACGAAGTTCGAAGTCTTGTCATCTTGGGGATGCGCTACGCCGGAGGAGTCTCACGAATCAGCGGTCCCAGGCATGCGCAAATCGCGAGCTATGCAGCGGTCCACATTGATTATCACGATGTGATTTGGGAGAAGCTTGACAACCTCGGCGAATTTTTGACGAGCGTGATTCCCGAGGCACGTTGGCGAGGCGTCGTTGATACAGCACCGCTTTTGGAGCGCGAGTTTGCTGAATTGGCTGGCCTAGGTTGGGCGGGCAAAAACACAATGCTGATTAATCCGCGCCAAGGCAGCTACTTTTTTCTATCCGCATTGTTAACCGATTTCGAATTGCCGCCATCAGAGCCTTTCAAGGCGGACCATTGTGGGACCTGTCGCCGCTGCCTGGAAGCATGCCCAACCGATGCCTTTGTGGATGCCCATGTCTTGGATGCACGACGTTGCATCAGCTACTTGACCATCGAGCATCGCTCGCCAATTCCACATGACTTACGCGAGGGGATCGGAGATTGGTTGTTTGGGTGCGACGTTTGCCAAGACGTGTGCCCTTGGAATCGTTTTGCCAAACCACCCAGTACAGAGGAGTTTCGCGAGGAGCGATCGCAACCTTCGTTTGATGTGATCGAAATTTTGAAACTTGACGACAAAGGGTTTCGGCTTCGTTTTCGCCACACTCCACTTTGGAGAGCAAAACGTCGAGGGCTTTTGCGGAATGCCTGTATTGTGGCAGGCAATTTGCAATCAGTGGCCGCAGTTCCGGAATTGACGCGTTTGCTCGCCGATGAAGAACCCCTAATTCGCGGAGCGGCAGCTTGGGGATTAGGGAAAATTCTTCGCGCGGAACATCAAGATTTGTTGACCGCTCGACTAATTACAGAAACCGACGCAACGGTCCGAGATGAAATTGAGCTCGCTTTGCGAATGCTTAAAGACTCACTTTCGCCAAGTGAATCGCCACCAAGTCAATCTCATTAACCCTGCCAAAACACGAAGTGCCTCGCCAATCCGCAACTTCGATTCGCCTTGCTCGCGCTCGACAAAAGTGATCGGAAACTCTCGGACCAATGCCCCATGTCGTTGCAAGTGCCAAAGAATTTCTTGCAGATATCCGTACCCAGTACAATGAAGTTGCGCCAAGTCGATTTGACGAAGTGACTCGATGCGATATAGCCGCAAGGCACTGGTCGTGTCGCGAGGCTTCAACCCGACAAGCCATCGCGAGATAAAATTAATTGCTTTTGAGCCGATCCATCGCGACATAGGCCATCCGATTGTATTCCCTCCATGCGTGTATCGAGAACCGATACACAAATCGAACGGTCGGCCATCAACTTGGCAGTCGCTATCTAGCATCTGTTTCAGCACCGCCGGATCATGGCTGCCGTCGGCGTCGAGCGTCGCTACCCATGCAAATCCACGCGAGATCGCAGTTTTCAGTCCGGCCAGAGTTGCAGTCCCAAGTCCACGTTCTTCGGTGCGGATAATCCATTCTAAATCATGGTCAGATTGCGTCGCCAACCATTCCCGAGTACCATCTTGCGAGTTGTCATCGATCACCAAAATTTTTGAAGCAGGCAAGACTCGACGAATCCTCGCGACGATCGAGGGCAGGTTGGCCATTTCGTTTAAAGTCGCGATAATGACCATGACTTCGGCCTGGTGGGGCTCGACTGAACAAGAAGAATCGAAAATCATGGACAACTTGACAATATGAATTCTGACCAACAGGGCAAACAACGATTTGATTATAGGCGTCGTGCGCTTCGCTTTCTACGCTTTATCGTAGTTGCCTATGTGGTCGTGGTGTTGTTCATGGCCCTCAACGAAACGCGCCTTGTATATCCCGGTCGACCGCCAACGATTGGAAACTGGAAACCTAGTTTTAAATTTGAAGCCATCGCATTCGAATCAGCCGATGGCACCGAACTGGAGGGGTGGTTGCTGCCCTATCCCGATGCGAAACGAGCCGTTCTGCTGTTTCACGGAAACGCCGAAAATGTTGCGACCACGAGTGCTGGCTATGGAAACATGCTGCGGACCGTTCTGCAGGCTGATGTATTTGTGTATGACTATCGTGGATTTGGCAATTCTCACGGGACCCCTCACGAACAGGGGCTTATTGATGATGGAATCGCGGCTGTGGATTGGTTGTCCAATCGCACGGATAAACCTGCGAATGAAATCATTTTTTATGGCAGTTCGTTGGGGGGCGGCGTCGCAATCGGGGTTGCCGAATCAAGACCTCCCAAGATGCTCCTGTTGGATCGGACTTTCGACAGCCTCGTGGGGGCGGCAGGTGACAACTATCCGTGGCTTCCCGTGAGATGGATTATGCGCAATCGATACCCGAGTGCCGATAGGTTGGCTCGTTTGGATATCCCGGTTTTCATTTCCCATTTCCGTAATGACGAATTGATATCCATTGAGCGTTCGCGCAGGCTCTTCGCCGCTTCGCCTTCTGACGCGAAGCAATTCCTTGAAATGGACTCAGGAGGGCACTTGGCGCCCCTTCCCTTTTCGTACTGGGAAGAGCTGCACAAATTTGTATCGGCGCTTGATTCAATAAACATTGGGGCTTCAAACGAAGAGTAAAAATGATTCCGATCACGAGCTCTCAAAATCCAAAATTCAAAGCGGCACTTCGATTGGAGTCATCGCGGGGGCGTAAAAAGCAAGGGCGGATCTTGATCAATGGAATCCAGGAAATTCAACGAGCCTTGGATGCCGGAGTCGCGATTGAAGAGATGTTCGTCTGTGAGGGAATGGCAGAAGACAAGGTTTTTGGAAATCTGATAACTTCAGCAACTGAACAGGGTGTTCAAGTTTATTCCTTGCCAAAAGAATTGTTGCAAAAACTTGAATATGGAGAACGGTCGATAGGGCTCGTTGCGATTGCCAAACGACCAACAACAACGTTGGAGACCCTTGGTAACCTCGACGATGGTTTTGTCGTTGTCCTGGAAGGAACTGAAAAGCCGGGCAACGTCGGTGCCGTGGCACGCTCGGCAGATGGGGCGGGTGCCCGAGCACTTTTACTTGCCGACCCCTGTACTGATTTTTTCCATCCCAACGCGATCCGAGCCAGTGTTGGAACTGTTTTCTCGCTACCGCTGGCCAGCGGGACTTCGATAGAAATTGTAAATTGGCTTCAGTCTCATGGCTTTACAACTTACTCGGCTATTGTCGATGCCCAACAAGATCTCTGGGAAACCAAATTCCCGGCTCGCACTGCCATTGTATTAGGAAACGAATCGGAGGGGCTTTCGGAAGTCTGGCGTACCCGGTTGATGGTGGGAGTGAGTTTGCCAATGCTGGGTGCCGCCGACAGCTTAAACGTATCAACAACCGCGGCAATCATGGCTTATGAAATCGCTCGCCAACGACAAAACGCATGACAGTTGGCGATATCCGAGTGTGAACCGAAAAAACGTAAACACGACCTTAATCGCTCACCGCCGTTCATCAGTAGTTTTAGTCCAACGCCATGGCCAGAATTTACTTTTTTTGTTTCATCGCCGGAGAGGGTCTGAGCCGAATGGCACTGTCGGGTTGATGAATGCGCGCAGATTGATCTAGGACTGAAGCGGACAATTTTTTAAAATCTGCTCCAGCCAAGGCGATCTTGCGAAATTGAGCCGACCTTGGTATTAAAATGAAGCCCTCCTTGGTTCACTGGGCAGTGAAAAAGCCAAGGAGGGTTTTTCATGTCTGGAGATATACCAAAATTTCCGCCTCAGGACAGTCGCAATTATCAAAAAGTTGTGGATGTATTTCTATCGGGTAAGGGCCTACCCTTTGCCGAGATTCTCTCGGCTGAGCGTATCGAACGAGTCTTCCGAAAACACAGAGCGTTGTTTGGCCTGCATGGCATTTACTCGACAGCCATTGTGGTTTGGGCCTTTCTCTCGCAAGTCCTAAGAGATGGCAAGGAGGCTTCGTGCCAATCAGCGGTGGCACGCGTCGTCAGCTACTGTGAGCTACAAGGGCTAGACGTACCGACGGAAGACACCGGCGATTACTGCAAAGCTCGCGCTAAACTATCAGGCGCGGCATTACGTGACCTCAGCGGCGAAATAGCCGAAGAGCTGGAACAAGCGGCTGAGCCGTCTTGGCTGTGGAAAGGAGTCCATCACGCCAAACTCGTCGATGGCTTTACCTTCACGATGCCTGATACACCGGAGAACCAAGCCATGTACCCCCATCCAAAATCACAAACACCCGGAGTCGGTTTGCCCATTGCTCGCGCCGTAGCCATTATCTCATTGGCAACTGCCACAGTAATGGACATGGAATTCGGGCCGTACCAAGGCAAAGAAACAGGCGAATCTGCCTTACTGAGGAAGATTCTTGATTCGTTTGCAGAAGGAGATATTGCCGTGATGGACCGGTACTATTGTTCGTTTATGATGATCGCGTTGCTGCATTGTCAAGGAATCCAGACCTGTGCCCGCAAGCATCACCGGCGTCATAAGACCGATTTCCGACGTGGCAAGAGACTCGGCAAGAACGACCACCTCATCGTGTGGACTCGACCAGAAAAGCCCAGTTGGATGGACGAGGCAACGTATGCAATGATTCCGGAAACACTGACTTTGCGCGAGTTGCGTTTTCAGATTGTCGAGCCTGGTCGTCGTACACAAACCATCGAAATCATCACAACACTGACGAATCCCGAGCAGCATACCGTCGAAGACATTGCCGAATTGTATGGATTTCGCTGGAATTCGGAATTGGACATCCGTAGCATCAAGTCCAATCTGAATCTGGCTCATGTTCGCTGCAAAAAACCTGAAATGATCTATCGAGAAGTCTGGACGACGATTCTCGGCTACAACCTCATTCGCACAACTGCTGCTGGAGCTGCTCTGCTCCACCACAAACAGCCGCGCCAAATAAGTTTTACCAGCACCTGCCAATACGTGCTGGCATCGTGGATGCAATTGTCTCTCGCGATCATTGATCCTGCGCGACTCGATGGCTACTTGAGGCTGATGCTCAAACAGATCGCGGCCTGCGAGGTCGCCAATCGCCCAGGCAGGCTAGAGCCACGTGTATTGAAACGAAGGCGACACGGCTATAAACTTATGCAGAAACACAGGCAGGTATTGCGCAATGAATTGCGAAAAACGTGTACATAAGACAACTTAAAACCCGACAGTGCCATTCGGGTCTGAGCCCTTTTGGGATAGGAACTAAATCGCCTAGGCAACTGAGGAAGTCTCTTGGCGAGCGGGTTCGCGAAACAAGTCTGGTTTGGGAGGTGGGACTTTCGTGGTCGGCGAAACAGACTCAATTCGATTTCTGGTCGAACGTCGCAACACGAGGAACATGATTCCCCAAAAAACGACGAAACCAACCAGCGAATAAATATTGGGCAAATTGTACGCACGTTGTTTCCCTTGAATCGAAATCCTTGCCGACTCCGGATCGACTCCTTCCATTAACGATGTAAGGACAATTTTTTCTTGACTATCCGCCGAGAAACGTTGCATGAAGTCAAAGTCCAAACCGATTTCAAGCTGAGCTTCGGGCTTGAACCTGATCACGTCAGCGGCACGAATGATGAATCGATTATTCGTTCCTAAACCTGCCAAATCTGTAATGTGCCCACTGCCGTCTTGTAGGCGAACATTAACAGTGTTTAGGCTCGCATCGCTAACGACTTTCGTGCGATCGAAGTCGATCAACAGCGTAATGCGGTCCGTGGAGTGGATTCCTTGTTCTTTGTAGAAGGTCCACAATTCTCCGGCTGAAATCGAATAAACTCCGCTGGCTTCGGCATCACAGCCAACACAGTGAATTTGCAAGCCATGAACGGTGGTGCTAACTGGAGTCGAGAGCGTAAAATCACCGATGATGTGAGAGTCTGCCCGCGAGCGATCTAGAATTACCTCATCTGCGTGCCCATTCCGCATTCCGGTAAGGCACCACGCAACGAGCGACAACCCCACCGCCCAAAAACGGGGGCTCCAAATTGCTACCACAAATTTACCGCTGACAGGCAAGCTGCATTGTCGATAACGGAAATCGGAAATCATCGGCGAACTAATTTGACGAGAAAAGGATTGATTTAACAGTTTGGCTTTTAACCAAACCGAGAGTGCTGTCCGAAACTGCAACTGGAGATCGACAAACGTCTTGTAAAACTAACGCGTTCGGCCTTCAGTTTATTCGATAAAAGCGTTGTCTTTCAAAGTATTCGAACACTTACACCTCAATTTCCCAACCATTGTAATCCAAACGGTTCATTTTCACAGCCCTTCCCCGCGATTTGCTGAAAAACCCCGTTAAAACCGTTTCTTCCGTTAAGGTTTCTCAACAAAAAAATTGGATGCTTTTCTGACTAACATTGAGGCCCATCGCAAAATGACCAGGGGCCGTCTTCCCTTTTAGAAAAATGGGGTTGGCCGTGACGCACTTTTACGCAGGCGATTCTAATAGCGACATCATTCAGATGATGGTTGGTCATCGATGGCGGCGCGCCAATGACCTTTCAAAATTTTCTTGCGATGGCGAGGATGCTGGGGGCGATAGCCTTCTTGATCTACTTTGCCGTCAGCCCATTGTTGCGCGAAATCCGTCAAGTTGTTTAGCGTGCCAGAAACGCGATCAATTTCGGCCTCCAATTCTTCTCGAGTGTCGATTGAAGGAATCCAAATTCTCTCACCAAAGACAACTCTCACACGAGTCAGCGGTAGAGGAATCGCCATTCGATCCCAAGTCTTCAGGCGTTTCGCGCAACTCAAACCAACAGCAACTGGGATAATGGGAAGGTCTAACTTGTTGGCTGTGTACAACGCTCCCGGCGCCATCTGCCTCCGAGGGCCCTTTGGGCCATCAGGAGTAAAAACAAGCGACGAAGTTGTTTGTATGGTTTGCAAACGCTTGAGTGCAGCCGCTCCACCGCGAGTTGTACTTCCCCTAACGATCCGATACCCCATTCGATTTGCGGTTTGATTGAGCCATTCGGCATCACGATGTTGGCTCATCAACAGCGTTAAATTCGACCAGCCCCAGTAAGGCAACAACGACACGATAAATTCATGCCAAAAGATGAATACTCCGCGTTGATGGAGGTCCAATACACCCGGGTCACAAGTTGGATCAAACGCATGAACGCGATAGTTCGCCGAAGAGGCGTACATCGGCATTGCAAAGGCAGCGAAACGCCCACTCAAGTCCTTAATCCAGCGATTTTTTTTTGCCATAACTTTCGCTTGCGATTGTTTGCGATCAGTTGAACTCAATTGGCCAAAGACCGCTGAAAACTTCGGTGGCAGGCCCGGTCTTGAAAACATGATTGCTCGCTTCGTCCCAATCCAGCTCAAGGTCTCCCCCCAACAAGTGAACAACCACTTGCCGCTGCGAGCGCCCCGACAATACACCAGCGACACATACGGCGGCAGCTCCGGTTCCGCATGCCTGGGTTTCTCCCGAGCCCCGTTCCCAAGTCCGTTGAATTAACTCGTGCTCGGTTACTTTTTTGACAAATTCAACATTGACTCGCGCCGGGAAGTACGGGGATCGTTCAATCTTGGGTCCTAGCCCCAACACGATCTCATCGTTTAATTCTTCCACGAAGACGACACAGTGCGGGTTGCCCATCGAAACGCACGTGACCGTCAATTCTGTTTCGCCGATTTTGATGACTTGATCAACCACTGGCGTTTGACCAAAAGTTGTCGGAATTTTCAAACCATCCAAAATGGGCTCCCCCAAATCAACACGAATCTTCGTGGCTAAACCATGTTCGACAGTCAAGTTTAGCGTAAGAATTCCTGCGCCAGTCGCAACTCGAATCGTTTCGCGAGGCACAAGACCGTGATCGAATAAGTACTTTGCAACGCAGCGAATTCCATTGCCACACATTTCGGCTTCGCTGCCATCGGCGTTGAACATCCGCATTCGTGCGTCGGACTGCTCATCAGGGCAAATCAAAATCAACCCGTCTCCCCCAACTCCGCGATGGCGGTCGGAAATCTGACGAGCCAATTCGGCAGGGTTGTTGGGAGTTGGATTTCGGAAGCAGTCGATATAGACGTAATCGTTTCCTGCTCCATGCATTTTTGTAAACGGAATCGTGCGCATTTCGCCAAATTAAAAAAAGGCCGCAAAAAATCTGAGTGAGGCTTTTATCAAGAATTGCTTAATCGTAACAACAACCGCTAGTTGGAACTAGTTATTTCAATCGAGTTCAAATCAGTTGACTTCGCATCGGCTCGATACGTATTCCAAAATTTTTCTGGTGTCGAAGCGATCTCACAACGACTGCATTATCGTCAAAGGCGGTTCGGCGTCGAGGGCACTCGCCGGTCAATCGCGCCAAAGATCGCAAGGATTGGAATTAGCCCGTATTCTACGATAGCGGTTATCGCCAAGTAACGGTCAGGAACCTTGGCGATTAGCCCGCAGTCGACTATTCTATAACAAGGCATCCGATCGCATTTTATGTAGCCAAGGGATCGGATGCAGGTATTAGACGAATCTGAATTGGAGACCAAAAAATGGACTTACCACGCGTTGCGGCGAATTGTCCCGCGAAATTGGAATTAGAGCCCGGGAAGAACTACGCCTATTGCACATGCGGCCTTTCGGCAAAACAGCCTTTTTGTGACGGTGCACACAAGGGGACGGATTACCGCCCGACGCTTTTCACCGTCCCCGAATGCAAAACCGCATTCCTTTGCCAGTGTAAACGAACCGCAAACGGGCCCTACTGCGACGGAGCACACAAACAACTCCCTCCCCCGACCACAGATGCTGCACAATAGCCAGCATGTATGTCTTCTTTGACGAACTGCACCTGCTTCAATCCTTCGACCATTGCGTATGACATCACCAAAAATCCCAGCGAGTCGTCGCCGCAAATTTTTGCATGTCGTAATGTGGGGGACCGCGATACTATTTTTTGTCGTCGCGTCAGTGCCCGCGATTCTCAGCGCTCTATCGATTGACTTTGCGAAGCCCCAAAAAATGACTTGGGAGTTGCAAGTTGTCGAACGCGTTTGGTTTCTCGCTATCGGACTGTTGTTTTCGATTTGGTTGTTTTTTGTTGGTGGCTGTGTCGCCAGCTTTTTAAACGTGGTCGCGTGGAGACTTCCGCAAAAGCGATCAATTCTCGGCGGAAGTGCCTGTCCCAATTGCGGCCAAGGATTGACGTTTCGCGAAAACTTGCCGTTCATCGGCTGGCTCAATCAAGAAGGGATTTCCAAGTGTTGCAGGCAGCCGATTCCCAGCCGATATTTTTGGGTTGAAGTATTTCTCGGATCGATTTTCGTTCTGTTGGGCGCCTTAGAAATTGCATTCTTGGGTGCGAATTTCCCCAAGTGGTTTTTTCGAGCTCCCTCCAGTTATTTCGACATCAGTGCATTGGCAATCGCAATTCTAACGAGCCATTTAGTTTTGGTTAGTCTGTTGTTCACGTTTTCGCTGTTTCGTTTTGAAGGGGCAAAAATTCCCTGGTCATTGTTGATTTTTGGAATCGTATGCTTTGTAATCAAACAGGTTTTGCTTGCCAATCCGCAGTGGTTCGGGGTTCTCTTCGTTGTGCGGAAGAATTCCCTTGAGTTAATCACGATACAATTAGGGCTGACGATTTTGGCAGCTTTCGTTTTAGGACAAATCATCTCGATGCTTGAGCGGTGGTGGTTGGCTCCAAGCCGAACTGAAATTTCGCGTGAGATTATTTTTTCCCTGTTGTTGATCGGTATGTTGGGGGAAATCGATTTGATGGTGATGGTGGTTGCAACCTATGTTATCGTTTCAATTCCCCTCGTGTTATCGCGGCAAGTCGCAAATGGGGATGGTTGGATGGCTCCTTCCAATCGAATCTTACTGGCCACCCTCTTTCATCTCGTTTTTTGGCGGCAATTTAATTTGGGCGATTTGCCGAATCGCGTTTTAGAAATTTTCAAGGGCTAACTTCATGTCTCGTGGCAATCGCCAAACCATTTCCTATTTGACCCGCCGATTTCGCGAAGTCGGTCTCGAACCGAACCGTCGCCATGGTCAGAATTTCTTGATCGATTTGAATTTGATCGAGCTTTTGGCCAGATCGGCCAATGTTGGCCCAAACGATGTGGTCCTGGAAATCGGAACCGGCATGGGATCGTTGACCAGCCTTCTAGCCGAGCAGGCTGCTGAAGTCATTACCGTTGAAATCGACGAACATCTTTACCAACTGGCACGTGAGGAACTCGAGCAGTACGAAAACGTCACAATGCTTCATCAAGATGCGTTGAAAAACAAAAACCACTTTCACCCCAATGTTCTCGACGCGATCGGAACTGCCCTAGCTCGCGAGCCCAACCGACAATTCAAACTCGCCGCAAATTTACCCTACAACGTGGCGACGCCGATCCTCAGTAACTTATTGAACTGCCCGTTTGTTCCCAGTTCATTGACCGCCACGATTCAACTGGAACTTGCCGAGCGGATCGTGGCTCGGCCCAACTCCAAGGATTACAGCTCCCTCAGCGTTTGGGTGCAGAGCCTCTGCGACGCGGAAATCGTTCGTGTTCTTTCGCCCGGAGTGTTTTGGCCGCGGCCCCGAGTTGACTCGGCCATTATTCATCTGAACCATCGAAATGACTTGCGAGAGGCCATTCCTGACCTTACCTATTGGCACGATTTTGTAAGAGTTATGTTTTTCCACCGTCGCAAATTCCTCCGTGCGGTTGCCGTCAGTGCCTTTCGTGACAAACTTACCAAGGGAGAAGTCGACGAGGTGTTGGGTACTCAGGATTTTGGCCCTCAAGCGCGCTCCGAGCAACTTACGGTGTCCGAGCTTTTCGACTTGTCGGAGGCTTTCCGCCAAAAACTGCTCGACAAAGGACTAGCAACGGAATTCGAATTCTAAAATGAGTCCAAAGCCCCCATTTGGCCTGTCGCTTTCATGTTCCTTTCGAAAACTGCTGGCGCAACACAAATCAAAAGTTTTCCAGTTGCTTGATTGACACGAAGGCAAAAAGCTTGGAAAATCTGAGATTGGCCGACAGATTTGCGAGGATGTCATTTGGCTTGTGACTACCTAGACGCCATTCGTTCAATCTCCTCGCAACGACGCGACTCGAACCAACTTGATCAATAGAAACAAGCGAAGGAACCAAAGATGTATCACTCAATCAAAACGAAACGTGGCTTTATTCAATTTTCGACCGCTTTTTGCGCCCTGTTTTTTCTGATCGGATGCGACGTTCCCGCACCCGTCGCCGAGAAGACTCCCGAGCCGAGCAATAATGTGTCAAGCCTAGGTCGCGTCATCCCCGTTGCAAAAATCGGAAAAACCGAAGACGGCTGGTTCCAGAGTTATGCCGATGCGGTTTCAGAATCGCGGACTTCTGGCAAACCGATCATGATCGATTTCACTGGGAGTGATTGGTGTGGTTGGTGTATTAAATTGGACAAGGAAGTTTTTCACACAGATGAATTCAAGAAATGGGCCGACGATCATGTGGTACTTTTGAAACTCGATTTCCCAAGATCGACTCAATTGCCAAAAGACGTTGTCGAGCAGAACTCTGCGTTGCAACAAGAATACGCGATCCGAGGCTTTCCCACCATTTTGCTGACCGATGCCGGCGGAAAAATTATCGGCAAATTGGGATATGAGGCTGGTGGACCAGAAGTCTGGACACGCAAGGCAAGTCAACTTCTTCGCTAGGCGGAAACCCCAATTTAACCTTTGCAGCGAGCGGGCCTTACGCTCGCTCAAGTTGATAAATTTTGGATTAACAAATCGGCGATTTGGAACGCTCAATGTCCGCGTTCTACCCCAGCGGTGTCAACGGAACCCGTGGGGCCTTGGTCAAAGAAAACGTCAAGTTCTTGTCCCAAGTATCGTCGGAATTGACCATCTCCCGAATGTGTTTCCAAATTTCAACCGGCGGACCGAACTCGCGCCAGTCAATCGTCAAAACTTTGACACCCCGGCGGCGCATTTCACTGATCAGTTTTTGATAGTTTCCGTAGAGTTGTTGCAAATAGTCCAGCGGAACGCCTTCTTCTTGGCTTCGCCCCCGAGACGCCATTCGTTCATAACACTCCTCTGGCGGAACGTCCAAGAAGACGAAAATATCTGGCGGCATTACATCTCGACTCATGTTGCGATATACATCGACATACAGTTCGTATTCTTCGGGAGTCATAAAGCCCCGTTCCATTGCCGTTGTCGCAAAAACCGTGTCGCCGTAAATCGGTCGGTCTTGTACAACGACCATTCCTTGCGACCCCCAAGCTTGCTCGACGGCGAGGCGATGTTGCTCGTACCTCTGGCACAGCATGAACATCTGCATCGCAAAACCGCCACCCGTGTTGACGCCCGATTGAAGGTCGGCGTAATAACGCTCCAAAAAGTGCCCAAACTTTGGGTGATGTGTTGGCTCTTCCAAAACGCGAGCAGGCCAACCCGAAGCCGTAGCAGCCGATGCAATCGCATGACAGGCATTAGTTTTGCCGGCACCGATATTGGCGTCGATGGTGATAAACAGGCCCTTTTTCTCAAGTGTTCGTCCGATGGCCATTGATCAACTCCTGGTACTCTTTTCAATTTTAATTTCGGGGAGTCGATCAAGTTACCCTTCCCAATTAAAAAGTGCAAGCGTCGATCGAGAAAAATTTCGCACGGTTACTAAATGCGGGACTTTGAATGAAAGCAGGCTGTTTTCACCCTCATTTTTCCTGTTAAAACTTGACGGTTACGCCAATTAACTGACCGCATGTTTAACGCCGCGAGCCAAGGCACCTACGACTACACGCCGTGCACCGGCACGCTTCAACACCTTGGCAATCTGATTGGCGGTTGCTCCTGATGTGACCACATCATCGATCAAAAGTACCGATTTCCCAGCCACCACTTTCGGATTGGAAACGCCAAATGCTTTCGCGACGTTTTCGAAACGTTGCGGAGTGCTCAACAATCCTTGCTTTTTGGTCCGCTTTAGGCAATGTAACGCATTCCCCTCAATCGGCAATCCAACTTGTCCGGCAACTCCTTCAGCGATGACTCCGACGAGAAAACTCGGTCGCCGAAACCGGTTCCACCAGTGTGTGGGTGTCGTCACAATCATATCGCATTCGTGGGGCAAGGGATTCATTGCGATCCGTTGACCTAACAGTCGCCCAAACTGCAATGCCAATACTTCGTCAAAAGTCCCCTTGAGCCTCACGATCAAATCTTGCATCACCCCCGTATAGTTGCCAACGCAAACCGAAAATTCAAAATGGAGTTTCATTCCTCGACACAACGAGCATCTTCCGCCTGGAAACTTGGCCGGATTCCGTTCGGCCCCACATGAAGGGCAACAGTTTTCGGGTTGGTTACAAATCTTTTCGCGGCATTCCGAACACCACAACAGACGCTGCCCCAAACTTGGCCCAGTTTCCTCGGGCAAGTCAACATAGCAACCAATGCACTCAGGCGGAAAAGCAAAATCCAAAGCGGACCGCCAAAGCTCGGCACCCAACACCGACATGAGTTTTTGAGAACGCGCCATGAGCCGTACGCATCAGGTAAGAAATGCTCAACCTCCACACGACCACAATTCTACACGAAAATTCGCCGGACTGAACCGTTTGCTCGCGTCCCCATTTAGTTCCGAGTCACAAACTCGCTCGAATTGAAGAGTACCGCCGCGACAATAGTCCAGGCAGCATGATCTGCCGGGTCAAGTTCTTGATTTCGTTTTGATTCCCCAAGGTTCAGCAAAGCCAAACCATCTTGCGGTGAGTCGCGAAAACGGACCCGCTCCCGCTGCAAAACCTGCAATAAACGATCCGATTCATTTTGGCTAACGGCACGACCAAAGATCGTCAAAAATGCCCAACCCAAACGACTCTCATCGCCTCCAGGTTGCTGCAATATCCGCTCGGCGAACGCTCGTTGAGCCTCGACAAATTGAACATCATTCAGCAACACCAAGGCCTGCAATGGTGTCGTCGTCGCTGATCGTTCAACAACGCAGACCTCGCGATTTGGCGCATCGAAGACCGACAGATTCGGAGGGGGAGCGGTCCGCTTCCAGTACGTGTACATTGAGCGGCGATAGAGTTTCTCGCCATGATCCTGCACAAATGATTGTGCCGTCGCCTGAGTGCTCCCGTAATGACTCACCTCACGCCACGGGTCGCCGGGCGTATATGGATTAACACTTGGACCGCCCAACCAGGGGACAAACAATCCACTTGCGGCCAGCGCTTGGTCCCTGATCAACTCGGCCGACAAACGAAATCTAGGACCGCGCGCCAACCATACGTTCTCCGGATCATTCTGAATTGCCTCTTCACTCGAAAACGACGATTGCCGATAAGTCGCCGAAGTCACGATCTGATAGACCAATCGCTTCACATCCCAGCCATTCTCCTGAAAATCGACGGCCAGCCAATCGAGGAGCTCTGGATGACTCGGCCAAGCTCCTTGTGAGCCAAAATCGGCAGGCGTCGAAACGATTCCACTTCCGAAAAACAACCTCCAAAAACGATTGACGGCAACCCTCGCCGTCAAAGGATGCGAGGGCATTGTGACCCACTGTGCCAATGCCAAGCGGTCGCTGGCTTCGCTTGACGGCAACCCTGGAAGGACTGCCGGAACTCCGGGAGCAACTAGTTCCCTAGGCTGTGAATAATCACCTCGATGAAACACAAAAGTCTGTCGAGGAACGTTCGCAGAATTCATGACCATTGTCGAGAACCGTTCGCTGAAAACACGCAACCGTTCACGATGATTCGCCAAACTAAAACGCTCGGGCGACATCTCCTCTGAATGCGTGGAAAAATAATCCCAAAGCCTCCGCAATTCAGAATCGCTTCTTTCTGCCTTCGGTTTCTCCAACAGCGAGATAATGTCGGCTGGCAACTCGCTATCCGTATCGGAGCCCGTAAAGACTTGAATTGAAAACTTTGCCGGAACAAGGACATTTCCGTGTCCGAAATTTAGATGCAACGTAAGAAAAGGGGTCTCCGCAGCCATGATCGGCAATTCCGTCGTCGCCGTGAAGTGAACCGGACCGGTTTGAGAAAGATTTGGGGACCAGCCGTTTTCATAGCGCGTGTCGAGCGCAAACCGTGGCAAAAAGTTGTCGTCCCACGAACTTGCGGTCACTTGCTCGAAAGCCCGAAGGCCATACAAGTTGACTTGTTCGCCAACGGCTGAATCGACGGAAAGTGAAATTGCCGTCAAGACAAACGTCCCCTTTTCGACTTCTTGACCGGCAACGATTTGCTTCCTGATGCCTCGCCCCCAGCCGTTACCCGGCAAACTTTCGTCTTCAGGAAACGTCACCCTGACACCTCGAATCGGTTGATTTGTTTCGGGCAATCTTGCTGAAATGTCAAATGCCAAAAAGCCCGCGCGGCTGTCAAACCGAACTCCATTTTTTCCGTCGACCGCAAACCCACTCCCAAGATTCGGCGTGGTCACATTGAGGACCTCGACATCGTGAAGGGTGAAATCTTGCCCTCGGGTTTTCAAACGCTGTTGCTGCCGCGCCTCCCAATCGTCGAGGCGTTGCCGATCTATCGTCTCAAGTGTTTTCTCCAATTCCGCAATCCGCTGCCGGACACCATCCAAACCATCCGCCTTCAAAACGGTAGCTGCCTCGTAATGCGGCAGCGAATTTCGCCCTCCGTCGCCGTCTAGCCCCCGCTCGTCAATTGAGTTGAAAAAGGCATACAGTTGATAATATTCGGCTTGCGAAATCGGATCGTACTTGTGATTGTGGCATTGGGCACACCCAAGCGTTAGCCCCAAGACGGCCTCGCCAAAAGTCTTCACTCGGTCGGCGTTGTAGTTCAACAGATTTTCTTCAGGTATCGTCCCCCCCTCGTGCGTGATCATGTGGTTCCTTTGAAAACCGGTCGCAATGATCGAGCGTTCGCTTTTGTTTGGCAACAAATCCCCGGCAAGTTGCTCGATCAAAAACTGATCGTAAGGGACGTTATCGTTGAAACTCTGAATCACCCAATCGCGCCACAGCCACATCGATCTCCCGCCATCGATGGAATAGCCGTTGGTATCTGCGTAACGAGCCACATCGAGCCAATCCAGAGCCAATCGCTCGCCAAAATGCGGGCTTGCCAAGAGCCTGACCACCAAATTCTCATAAGCACGAGGGTCTGAATCGTTGACGAACATCGCCACCTCCGCCGCCGTTGGTGGGAGCCCGACTAGGTCAAGCGAGAGTCGCCGAATCAATGTCGCTCGATCCGCTTCTGGAGCCGGCTCCAACTGCTTTTCCAACAAGCGCTGACGAACCCAATGATCAATTTCATTCTTTGAAGTCGCAGCAAGTTCAACCGGGAGATTTGGCAAGTCACCCTTAATCGGAGGCACGAGAGACCACAGGCTGTCGTATTCAGCTCCCTGCTCGATCCATCGTCGAATCAACTCAATTTGTTCCGTAGTGACCTCCAAATGCGAATCGACTGGCGGCATTCGCTCCCCTGAATCGGCATCCGCGAGCAAACGAATCACCAACTCACTCTCATCAGGCTCGCCCGGCACAATGACCTCTGATTCGGGATCCATCGGTAAATCAAGTCGCAAGTCCGCCGCTCGAGTATTCTCATCAAAACCATGGCAGGCGAAACAGTTTTGGGACAGAATCGGACGAATGTCACGCGCAAATTGCACTCGGTCGTCTTGAGTTGCACCCGCAACAGCAAACAGATCTAGTCCGACTAAAAATACAAGAACCGCCGTCCCACTAAACGTTTTCCAAGTCCATCCTGTCGAAATCATAGATCGATCCGTTGCCAATTTAGTTATACGCACCTGTTAGAAACGTGAGCACTCGAGTGTGCCGTTTCCCACCCCACAGTCTACCCAAAATCCACTCGAAACTCCATCAAGGTCCTTACAGCAAATCAGTGCCCCTAAGCGCTCGTTTCTGGGCGAGTTCCGCGGATTGCAGAATTTAGGATTCAAATTTTCCAAAGGCCGAACAAAAAATCATAGCCCCATCCAACAACCTTGTGTAACCGTCCACAGAATGAGCGGCCACGTAACTTATAACTCCGTGAAGAAGCGGACGGACCGAGTTGGCAGCCATCGGCAACCCCCTTGGAAATGTGAATCGCCAAACCAAAAATTGGTTTTCTTCCAACGATTACTCAATGAACGCCTACAATTTTGTCGTTTAAGAGATAAGGACTTTGCGACTTCTTGGAGCATAGACGTGTTCTCTCCATTCGTTGGGTTGACACACTTCTATTCGGTCGGCCAAGAGGCGTTTTGGATGACGACCCGATTACCATCTGGATCTTCGTAGGTTCGCCCTTTGATGTCCCAGTAGGGATTGAATGCCTCCACTGCCGAAAAACCTTGAGACTCCAGCCGTTCGATAGCAGCCTGCCATTGGGATAGATCGGGCAGATAGAAGACTAGAAGGTGCTCCGGCGACGGGGCCGAGGCTTCGTGATGGCCGGCCCGAGTTGTAAATTCGAGATGATACTGCGCGCCTTCGTGGCCCAGCATCACACCATCGAATCCATCGTGATCCTTGAAGCCCCCCAAGACTTTGAAGCCCAGCGCATCGCAGTAGAACGCCTGGACTTCTTCCAAGCGATCCGTAGGTCGCGCCACGCGCAAGTGGGCTGAAGCAATCGAATCCTTTTTTAAAGCTTCATTGTTCATAATTTCTCCTGAATCGATAACGCTCGCGAGCTCGCGATATAGTCCAAAGACCTTCGGGGGCGAACCAATGGACCTGCGATCAAGTGCCGATTGAGCGAGCATGTTGCCAGCTCGCTTTCTCGCCAATAGTAAAACCTAAGAAGGTCGCGAGGAGGCAAATCCCTGTGGTCGGGACCGTCCAATTCGGGCAAGAAATAGTCTGGACGACCTGCTTTCGGTTTTAGGGGCCAATTTCCGTCTGCTTGTCCGCGGTAGATCCAACAAAGGTTCGGATAGACTATCATCGCTTGCAGATACTGCGGAATAGTCGCGAACTCCACTTTGGGGATGTTCATTAGGACTTGTCTACCAGAGTTGAATATTGCCTGCGATCTACCGGTCCGAGCGGTTGACTCAGTGAAAGTGAAAAAAAGTCGATCGTGACCTTAGAGTCCTTAGCTTGTTCTCTGCTCCACATTTCGATGGTTCTTCGGCATCGAATAGCTTGCAGACAAAGCTCCCATTATAGCAACGAAAGCCAACAGAGCAATTGATCGGAGCCATGATCTTCGGCTCAAACGCACCAGACCAAATAGATTTTTCCTTAACATCAACTGCGAGTTTGAAGTAGCCACTATCTTCATCGAACTTTGCGCGAAGTCGATGCGATTCCTGAGTAGTAGCGGTCACGCCAATTACTTTCAGAGGAACGTTTGCTACTATGTCGCGATTCAGGTCAACGAATGAGCTCAAACTCGGGATTCAAGAAGTAATGTAAATCACGGATGAGTCGGGCATCAAACGCGGCCTTTGAATCCCAGGTCAGTTTGAGTGACTGTCCAGTATCAAGTCGTATTTCTACCCAATCAGGATTGTCATTGTGCCAAATTAGTTTTGTTGGATTTGCATTATCACCAACAAGAAAAGTCGGCCACCCTGTATATTGTGTGGGTCGTATCCCGTCTGCACTTATGGTGCCAGACCAAATGGGGCGATTCTGCAACAAGCCCCGAGAGTCCTTGATAGAAACAACAATCGGTGAATCAGGGTCGCGAACCGTCAGGACAAGTCCTTCCGACGACGTCTTTCCGGGCGTCACCAACGAGCCAATTCCGAACCAGAATCCAAATGCGGCATTAATTACCAGTAACAATATTGCCCAAATAATCAAAATAACTTGTCTGTTGTTTGGCACGATCCATTTGGCGGCGATCAAGAAAATTCCAATGCCTAGTTGAATTAAACCAGGAATTATCAATTGGGCAGGAACTCCTATAAACAACGACACCATCAGCAAAGAAAGTGCAACCAGAAATGCCAATACGCCGAGAACGAGCGCAACCCAGCCAGCAGTTTGATTTGCCGTAGGGCTCAATTTAGATTCAAGTTTGTTCATTTTGAGCGGCAGAAAGGGGGCGATCACCTGGCGGAAATGGCGCGAGTGATCTTGGAATTGGAAAAAAATCGGAACGCCTATTCCGCTCCGTATGCACCGCTTGGTTCTTCGGTGTTAGCGGACGGCAAGCCCGACAGAATCACACGCTTGATCAAATGCATGCTCGGCGAGAACGGAAAGGTCAGACGGATCAAGGCGTCGAATCGACTCGCGGCCAGCGACCCACAGACCGGAATGCTCGCCGAATCCAACCAATTGAACGTCTAAGTCGACTTTGCCCATCAATTCACCATCGGAGTTAAACGACACGAGGTTTCCAGTCACCCTATCGACAACCAGAATTCGATTCATATCACCTCGATAAGTTGCACAAGCGATGCTGATGGGATCAATTTCGTTTAATTCCACGAGAATACGGGTCTGTCCCTCTGGATCAACCGCGAAGAGTCGATTCTTACTCCCAGTTACCTCTGGGTGGTTCCGTTCGATAACCCAAATCCTCCGCCACCAATCATTTTGATTTGGTTCAACGGCCACTCCAACACCGCACCAGTTTCTGGAATTGATAACCGTGGGGTGTTTAAGTTCCGCCGGCAATTGGGTTAAGGGTCGCCTGATTCGGATATCACCATCCGGATCAAACGCCGTTAAATGCTTTCCGATCGCCCAAAGCTGGGAGCCCACGACATCATTCGTCACAGCAACCGCGTCCAAATTCAGGCGGCGGATCTCCTTTCCCGTCGTCGTGTCATAGAACACTGTCTGCCTGTCGTTGATTGTTGTGCCGGTCACGCAGTCGATTTGTTTTGCGTCGTTGGTTAGGGCGATTGCGGCGACATTCTCAATCGGAATTGTGAGTTGAGAAGTTCCATCGTAGTCAAATACCGACACACGATTACACAGGTTCTCGGCGACAATTATGCGCCGATGAACCGAATCAAATTGTAAGGTGTTCTGAGACGATAGTGATGGGGTTACGCCGAGACCAGAGATGACGTTGATGACGTTCGCCTGCGAGTCCAACAAGATCGCAGAATCGCGGTTACGATCAGCCCCCCTAAAGGACGTATCGGAATCGCGGAGCACGGCGACGACGGGATTGGATTGTGCCAATGCCGAGAACGCGAAACCGAACAGAAGTCCGAGTGATGCAAGATATCGAACCATCGCAGGTATCCTCTCGAAAAGTAAACCACAGAAAGAATCCATGTATTAGTCTTGGGTTTGGGGCGGAAGCCGTTGACTTAAAATTGGCGGCTAAGGCCCGTGATCTCGGGTCGCCTGATGACGACGATTGTGACAATTTTTTCCAACCCCAAACCTATGGACGTCTTAACCATAAAAATTCTCGCACTCGATCTCGGTAAATTCAAGTCTGTTTGCTGCCTATTCGACACGAATACCAGAAAATTCGAGTTTTTGCGGTAGCCACAGACAGAAGTTATCCGACCTCGGTCTTAAAACAACATCCGTCCGGCGTTCACCGAGACGCGGCGACAAACTTAAATTCTCAAAATCAGCTATTTACGAGTCTTGTTGGCGGCGTAAAAGGCGGGCGAGCATTGGGGCGGCGTGTATTGAGTTGTGGGCGAGGGAGGGATTGCGGGTTTAGCAAGAGCGATGGGGGAGTTAAGATTTCCGATGACGAAACTAACCTGAGAAATGGGATTTTGTTTGCGGGAAAGTGCAATTGCAATTTCGGGATGATTCATCGGTTTGATTCGATGGCTGTTTCGTTCGTTTCGTTTTCGAGATTGGGGAGACGGATGTGGCCTTTTGGGGCGGCATGAATCGGGCGGGCGAGAGGTTTTGAGAAACCAGGTCGGATGGTAGTTGTGAATTGCTAAAAAGATTCGCGAATTTTGGTGACGCTTTTGAGCATTTCCATCTTTTACCCAACATCTTTTACCAAAAACGATAACTGATTAAGGGTCAGGGCGGGATTCTTGATTGGACGATTGTAAGCTGGTTTTTGTTGGTAAAAGATGTTGGGTAAAAGATGTTGCGTGTGAGTTGTTGGTTGAGTTTGGGTGTTGGGGGTTTTGTTGTGTTTGGATTGGTTTTTCGCAGATGGTTGTTTGGATTTGAGGGCGAGGGATGTTTGGCGGTAGATGAAGATCGGTTGGCCCGTTGGGCCGATGTGGGATTTATCGGGGCGTGTACCCAGGGCGGCGCGAGGGTTCGGTGGGCATCGAACACTCGCTTTGCCCTGGGCTGAGAGACTCAAGCCTTTCAGGCAAGTGTGCAGACGGGTTGAGATTTACGAGTTAAAACATTTGCAGAACAAAAGATTGATTGGCAACATGTTCGCTCCTTGGCTCTGCCCCTATGCGGTTTGAAGGCGGATTCGGACGAGCAGATTGTTCAATGCTGGTTTTGCAGTAGCGTCATTAGGTAGGTAAGATTTCTCAGAGGCGTTTCGCAGGTCGCCGATCA
The DNA here is from genome assembly GCA_019636375.1 of Pirellulaceae bacterium. GTDB lineage: Bacteria > Planctomycetota > Planctomycetia > Pirellulales > Pirellulaceae > BJ22. The sequence goes on from JAHBXS010000004.1 coordinate 253,760, forward strand.
AACGAATAAACTCCCTCTCGTAAAATGGCAGGTCGCTTGTTGTGATCGTACCCTTCTCTGGGCCGGCTAGCTTGAGTGCGATTAAGTCGTCAAGGTAAGACAGCTTGGCGTCCTGATTGAGTTCCAATAAATTTGCGTTGACCTGCCCTGTCCGCATGAGATGGAGCCCCGTCAGCAAAACGCGGAAGACGTACAACAGCGGTTTGACTCGCGGTGGAGTTTCTTTTTGAAACAGCTTCCATTGAGTTTCCGCAAAGCCCAAATAATGATGGGCGTGATGGCGAGTGATGCAATTGGGAGCGAGCGATTTTAGTTCTTCGTGCTCTGGAGAGGATTGCACGACCAGGGGGGACAAAAGTTGTTCAAGCACGTATCCGTTCTTTTTGAGCATCAGCCCGATGAACTTTTTGATGTCGTGAGTCACTAAATCCATCTCCATTCCGTCGCGAACACCTGATTTCTCAACCGTCTCGTCGGATACATCCAAGCCGACGACTGATGGAAGTGCAAGAATATGGGCGCCGCGCAGGTCGAAATCGGAGTCGGGGGAAGGAAAGCCGTACAGGTGTGCCCCACTGATCGTCGCAAACACGAGTGGAAAAGGGTGTAGAGCGGCCTGTTGCCGTAATTTCTCGAAATCGATTAGTTGGGCGTTCATGGCAAGTTCTCCTTGGTCGCCAAGCCTCGCGCTCGAATCAAAAACTGATTCACGCGATCATAATCTGGGCGGTCTGGCAAGTTCGTCTCTTCGAATGCCCGGCGAAATTCGTCATGGAGTTTCAATCGCCAGACTTCGATTTCAGGCCAAGGCATCTCGTCACGTTTGATCGCTAACAAAGACTCGCGATGCTCGCAGACATCGACCGGGACAATTCCTTCGCGAAGGACTTGGATGCCTGAAAGCAGCAGGCGGATCAAGTGCATTTTGTGTTTGGGCTTGATTTTACCCTGGTTTCTAAGATCGGCTTGGATTCGTTTGAATTGGGAGAGCACATAGCCGTTGTAAGTTTGGTAGACAAGCTTCGACAGAAAAACTGAGCGGATTTCGAGCAACTCAAGAGCCAACGGTGAGGCGAATTCTACGAGGGGAGAATACAGACACTCGAGAATGTTGGGGTTTCCCTTCAGGGCCATGACCAAAAATTTTTGCAACTCCCAATAAGTTTCCTGAGTCGCCTCATTTTCCAATTGTTCGGGCACTCCGTACAATGACCAGTGAGATTGAGCGGGAGGGAGATAAACGCCACGGAGGTCAGTGTCTGATTCGTCAGTCTGGAGGCCGAAGGCCCGCGAACCAACCACGCAGCGATAGATGACTCTGTCAAAGAGCCCTCCGGCGGACCGCTTGGGATTGGCCGGATTAATCTCTCCGAGTTTGTATTCAGCCAGCAACGCCAATTGGTCATGGTGCACCATCCCCTCGTAGCCATCGACGAATCGCACGCGATAATCATGGTCTCGGTCGCCTGGGGAGGAAATCACGATACCGACGGCTCCCGCAGGATGCACGATGATGTTCGAAGGCCCGAATATCGGCTTGAGCGAAACAACTTGTGTTCCAGGAGAATATATCAAATTCGAACTATGGTCGGCTCGCTGCGACATGTCTGGATTCTTGGGCAGTTTGGAGCAAGCTCAAAAAAGCATCCGGACCGCTCAGGGGGAGTCTGGGCTTTCGAGGTCGGAAAATTTAAGGAGGAAATGATTGATTTGTTTTCCGTCTTCTTCGTAGCGGCGACTTGAAACGCCGTGGAAGCACCTGAACAAATCCATCAGCCGCTTGGTCGATTCGCGAATGTCTTGTTCGTTCATCGTCAGGTCTTGTGTGGCCCCGTTACTAGACAGTTGAATTCCGCCATCCAGATTGGCCCATTGCTCGAATCCGTAATCGGCCCACTGCTCCAGCAAATTGACCGCCAACCGGTTGTCGAAAAAGCCGATCGCCATTGCAGGCTTGGTATCAGCCGCAGGGCCGAAGAGCGAAGTGGTTCCTGTGGCCAGCAATCGCTGCTCGCTAGCCGCGTGAATTCCGATCACCATCACACCATTTGCGATGGAGACATGCGGGGCCAAACTGGAATCCAAATACGATTCGTCAGGCAGCGTCCACGTGAACGACTCGCCACCATTGACTTCTTTCCTGGCAAATTCCTGTAGAGTGATTTGTTCGAATAGGCCGTCGGGATCAGATTGAGCGTTTAGTCTTTTAATCAGTTCCATGACAGCCACCTGGTATTCAACCACGGATTCCTTGACGGCCGTTTCGTCGCCAACTTGTGAAATCATGGCTGGGATCGGAATTGACAACGGTTGATGTGAAGCGAGCATTGCGGGGGACCATGACTGTTTGGCTTCAGAGACTCCAACCACAAAGCCCGCTTCTCGACCGAATACGTTGGGCGCAAATTTCTTGGCAGTGATTTCGTCTATTTTCTTCAACGCCGGACGAAGGATTCCCATGAAGACAGAAAATTGGTCGTACTCCACTTCGTCTTCAAAGAAGTAAGGGGCCATACGGTCGGTGTATTCCAAAACTCTGCCGGTCCACTTGCGGAGGGCTTGGTATTGGAAGCGATCCGCTTTTTCGCGCGCCAATGTGAAGAGTATCGGATTGGCTCCGACATTTTGAGCCAAGGCCATTGGATTTGAGCTGTCCAAAACCGGATTAGGTGCGTCGTTGAAGTAAAAGCCTTCAAGGCCTTCTGTGGCAGCGGCGATATAGCCGACGCTCGCTCCCGCTTGGCCATAGTACCGTCGGAGATCTTCCCTCAGTTCTTCGACGTCTCGATCAAGATCGGTGACGAGTTCATCCCATTCTTGTTCGCTGATCAGGTCGTCGGCTGCCTCTTCGAGGGCAGTCAATAAAATCAGAGGGATTCCAGATACTCCGTCGAGTGTTGATTCGAGCGCAACCTCGGTGAGGCGTTGGTTGATGTAATGCACCTGGTGGAGGATTTTTCCGGCCTCGAGGGCATCTTTGATTGGTTTCATCGCGGCATGATCAATCAATTTAGGTGAATCGCCTAACTTGGTCACGTGGTCGAGCGAAGGGCCAATGCTGAATGAGAGTACGTTGTTCTTTACGGAAAGGCAGACCGCGACCCCCTTGTCGTTAAGGAGTTCTTGAATGATTCGCATTAAGAGGTAAGTGTTTTCGTCGTCCTCCATGACTTCTTCGAATGCCCCCCACGGGATGTCACTCCCTTTGGCGACTAGAGCAATATAACGGTGTCCGGGTTGCGACTCAGAACGGTAGTAGTCGGATATGCCGCCAACCTCTTCGTCGATCTCACTCATGAATTCCTTGACAAAGGATTCGGCGACATCGATGAGGGAGGTAAAATCCGCCGGGTCATCCAGTAAGGCTCCGAACAGCAAGGTGGGGCATTCGAGATCACCTAGATTTTCCATCAGAAGCAATTCCAGGGCCTCTTGGATTTCTTCAGTGTCGTCCAGTTCGAGTTCGGCGAAAAGGTCAACGAACTCGCGGTTGATGTTGACGAAAGCTTCTTGCAGATCAACCCAGTTTTCGTCGGCGTAGATCATTAGTTCATTTTTGAAAATCCTTTGCACGTAGGCCATCACGGCCTTGCCTGGAATGCTGTCAATTGTATTGGCGTAACCTTCGAGATAATAGCGGAATGGATTTTCGCCCAATTGGTCGAAACCCCGAGAACGCTTGCGGTAGGCCGAACGCAGTTTTTTGTTGACGGGGGAATCTTGCAGGGCCTTAAGTGCCGCACTCTCTGAGAATTGACTCCACAGTTTTTCGTGGTTCATCGTGGCAAAATAAAAAGCTGCATCTTGCGGGACGAACTCGAGTGAGTTGTTGAATCGTTTTTCTTGGCAAAACACTGACGAGGCGAACAACAAAGCAACAGCTACGAGCATTAGGAGGCGAGGGCGCATGAAAGTTTTTCCTATTGGTTTGTCAACTTCGAAGGAATTTTTTTGACGTTGGGAACAAGTCAGTATACCCAAAAATCGTCAACTAGTTTCGTCCAGATTGTCAGCATTCGGGTCTTGCCAGTCAAAACCTCGATGAGGGAGGTCCTCAATTTGTTGAACCAGATCATCCCAGTCCATTTCGATCGGTTCGCGAATGGGTCCTAGCATTCCGGCAGCTTCCAGCAAGCGGGGAGGCATCGATAACATCGTCACCTCGTCCTCAACTGCCTCAAGCCAATCAGGGACATCCATCCCGACACCAGGGCTCATGGCCGCCATCGCGTCACATTCGAACTTCAGCATTTCGAACGCTTCTTGGCAGCGAGGGTTCCCCGAATAAATCGAGGCTTGAGGGACCAGTGCGACCAAACGGTCGATCAACATCGGTTTCACGAAACGTCCCTCCAGATGTTGGCCAATGGAGGCCATCTGGACCGAGTATTTCTTTCGCAAGCGATGGTACATCGTCAGATATCGGTTGGCCTCGGTTTGGACTCGTTCTGTCAACGAACGTCGCCAATCACGGGCGACCTCACCGGCTCCCTCGCGAACCAAAATTTCATGTGCCCAGGTAACGGGCTTCAGGTGCCAGAGAATTCGATCGTAGCGTCGCTCCAGCCGTAGGAAATCCAATAAGACATGGAGCATGTCTCCGTGATCGCTCTGTGTCGTCGTCGCGTTGTAGTCCCGATAGCGGGGGTAGTTTTCGATGACCGCTTCGAGGATCAAGGTCAGATACTCGACGGCTTGGCGAAGCGACAGTCCATGTCCTATCTCGTCGAACAAGCGGGGGCGACCAGGGAAGTCTGAACGTTGCATTTTGTAGAGCCATTCATCGACGCCTTGGTGCAAGATCGCCCGAATGTTTGATAGTTGCAAGAATTCTTGGGTAAATAAATCAGCCCCGTAAGACTTGATGAACTTGAGCAATGCCTGCCATTGGTGGGTCCGCGCCACACGCTCCAGAACACTGAGTCGCAAGGTGCGGCTGTGCTCCAGCCAAATCATCAGCATCGACTCGGTGAGGTCTTGCGAGCAGTTGAATAACGCTTCTTGCTCGCTTTCCTGAACCTCACGCAGTTTCTTTTTGGAAATTTTTTGTTCGGAGCGACGTGCAGACCGTTGTTGACTGGCGATGACCAGTGATTTCACCATTGATGAAAAGGCAACTCGGAATAGTTCGTCAAATTCCGTAACAGCCCCCTGCTCGATGGGCATGTTTCGTTCCATGTTCATCGCCATTTTAGTCAACTCGTAGGGCTCGTTCAGGAGGCCCAGCAGTGGCAATGTCTCCAAGAGAACGCGAATCGAGGTTTGATCTGTGCGAAACTGAACAATTTCTTGCGGAGAACCGCCCCGCGAAAGCGGCACGTACAGCAAACGACAACGCTGCAAATAATCGCTAAGTCGTGGAAACATCTCAATGATTGCCTCGCGGTCGCGCAGTACCATTGCGGCCAAGACAGCGACGATCGGACGAGCCTCTTGGAAACTCGAATCCACATTATCCAGGGAGCGATTCTCGGTTAATACATCAATCGCCAAATTGACCGACGCCAACATGCGGATTGCCGTTTCGACTTGCACAGAGCAATTGATGATCTGTTGTGCCAGTGACTCTTTGTAGAGCCGCATTCGGTCGTAGGAAAACATTGACTCCGCATCGACGCCTGAAGTCGGCAAGGCAAAATCGTGAACCGTTCCTAGCAGGACAGAAAGATCGTGGCGGAATTTTTGTGCTTGACTCAACCACTCGCCCAGGGTCTCGCGGCGATTGTCAAGCGGATCGATATATTTTCCGCGCGGTGCCAGCGGTTGGTCGTTTAATTGAAGCGGAAACATCGCGACCATTCGCCAGTAGTCTGAGAGAGACGCGATGAATTCTAATCGCTCGACGATCCGTTCCGCCTCTGCCTCGAGTTCTGATTCCGATTGGTTTCCGTTTTCGAAAACTGTTCCTTCGAAGCCGTCGTCGGTTTCGTCTTCGTAGGTGAAATTTTCATAAGCCGCGCGGAGGATGTTGTCTTGGTCAGCAGAGTCGGAATCGTCGGGGGTTCCTTTTCGTCTTTCCTGGCCTGCATCGCGGGACCAGCCGACAGAAAATTTCGGAACACGCCAGTAGCCTTCAGCATTCGCCTCCAGATAGTCGTGGAATTTGCGGACGGCGTTCCAAACGGCCGCAGAATCGGAGGGATCTGCGGAGCGAATTTTCGCGCCTTGAGCGGAAACCCATCTCCACAACAAATCGTAGAACGAAACATCACCTTGTTGCAGGTCAATCTTTTCGTTTTGGCTGAGCCACAGCACGAGAAGGGCACTTGAAGTGCGGAAATCCTGACGATCCATCAAGGCTTCGATCGCAAGACGAAAGGCACTTGGGCTATCAAACATGCGCGCGTGTTGAGCCCAAAATTCAAGGTTTCCAGCAGGAGCCCCTTGTTGGTGCCAGAGGTTCAACGCCTCGGCGACATGCTGCGCGGCTGCAAAGACGTCTTGGGGATCCAAGGCGTCAACCGACATCACTTCATGGGCCGCAAATTGATGCCACCATTCGACGAATTCGGAGAATTGCTGACGAATCTGCTCACAGAGCGACAACTCATTCACCGCTGCCGCGTTAGCCCAAAGCTCTGAATAGAGTGAAAGTGTCTCGTTGACGAGTTCGACAAGATCATCGATGCGATGATCGCGAATCGAATTTTCGGTCGCGGGGAAAAGGCTGAAGTTTCCATCGAAGCCAATGATGTTCCAAGGGTCAACAATCGCACCGCAATCGATTCCTCGGCGCATGAGTGCGAAGACTTGCGGAAGTTCATCAACGGCGGCCCGCAAATTCCCGTGCATGAGATGTCCGCGAGCAGAACCCATGAGGCAATCAATTTGAGAGTTCAATCGTGCTGCTGCAACAGGAACAACGGATGCTTCGGCGAGAGCTGCGTCTCGGTATCCCAGCCCAGCATATACGTGAGCAAGGTGGCAGTGAATGAGCTGCTGGTCTCGTTGCGTGCTGAGTTTGGTGTTGATGTCTTGGCGGGCCGCACCAAATGGTTGATGACGCTCGGCGGCTTCGGCCAAGAGACGATTGCGATGTTTTGGGGGAAGTTGCTTCAAGAGGCCGGAGTAGAAGACATCTCGGTAATTCGCGATAATTCCTACGAGTTTTCCTAAGGTAACCTCGGAATCGTAAGCCTCGGGGCCGGGCCCGCTAATTCCTGCACCCATCAACATGGTGCAGGCCAACACGGCGCCCGCTTCCAGCATCAACTCCGAGTGAGGAATGTCCGTATTTTCCTTGACACGTTGCAACATCGCATCGAGAGTAATCGAATGCACGATGAAGCGGCGATAGAACCCCTTTCCATCAACCGAATGTTCGTCCCATTGGCCGAAGTGGTGATTGGGACGGCGATTAACTGGATGATCGAAATCTAACGCTCTGGGATCGATAGCGATTTCGTCAAGGCAATCGAGATCGAACTGCGCAACTCGTAAAAGGTTTGGATCGCTGGCGGTCAAAATACTAATTGCCTGGTTGACCAACTCTTCGTAAGGACCGAAAGCTCCGCCGACACCTGAGATGAAGATAGGCACGGGGCGAATCCACTCATGGGTATACGGCTCGCAACGGTGATTCTCCAAAATTGCAACCGGACGATGCCCCACATAATCGTTAAGGTGATCGATCAGGCTTTCCAATGCGACTTGAGTTGGCTCTTGATGCAAGGAGTGCCTGAGGGCGGACTCCAAAACCCTTCCCATAAAAAATGCATTAAATAAAAACTCATCTGTTTGATGAAACAGCACGTCGGAATGGAAAGCTCGGTAAGCCGCTGGAAAATCGAAAAAGCACAACTGAATCACGGCACGAGCTTGCAGCGTGTCGCGATAGGTCGATCCATTACCATCCAGAGCAGCCAATCGTTCCAATAACTTTTTTCCCACTCCTAAATGTAGGGGAACCTCGAGGTCTCGCTCCGAACTGGCCAAATTGGCGAAAAGTTCATTTAACGTTTTGAATACAAGAGAATCGTAATTGCCGGAACTGAGATTGAGGTAGCCGAGAAGTTGGTCAAATTCCGGCAGGGGCTCGCCCTTTTGCGGTTTCAACTTCGGACTCCTTTCTTTCATCAGTTGCTCGTCACGATGCGGTTGATTAGGCGGATTTACTTGAATTTATGGGGTATTCGCGAGGCATGACGAACGGGCAAAAGGCCCCTAAAACGCAAAAAATCGACAAGATTGGGACCCAAGCCCGATTTCTGCGGCAAAAACCTCAAAAAACGACGCTGTTGTGAGTCTATGTTAAAAATCAAGCCGATTTTGGTCTAGGTGGCGTCGCCTAGTATTTTCGAGAATTCATTCGTTACTTCCCTAGTTTTGCGACTAGAATATTAGATGGCATAAGTGTCAAAGTTTAACTATTTCAGAGTTCTGAGGGGGTGGAGCATCCTCTGCGGAATCCACCGTCCATAGCGTCATGATTTGGAGATTGATTCGATGCGAATGTTAAAGGGGCTCGTGGCCTGGGGATTGGCTGCGATTGTTTGCGTGGGGACGCCACCTGTTGCGGCTGGAAATGACGGCAAGATCATTTCTGATGTCCAAGCGAAGCAAGCTGGCTTAACCGTCCATTGGTCAAATCAAATTCAGTTCGGCAGACAAGGGAAACTGATCGATGCCGTTTTGGTCGTCGATGAGAACGATGCGATTTCCTATTTCGAGTTGGTTGGAGGCGGCCGCCGCGAAGTTATTTCCGATCGAGACATCGGCCCCAACGGCACAATTTTAGAGATCAAAGGTGCCGAGTTACGCGCCCAAGATCGCAAAGAAGTTATCGAAGCCGAACTTCGATTTAGGGGTTCCGAGGACGAAGTTGTTATCCAAGAGTACAAGGTTCCTCAAGCGACTTTGTTTACACTTACTGATGGAGGGACGGTGCAGGCGATCAATGCCGAGACCGGAAAACTGCTGTGGACGACTCAAGTCGGGAATCCAAAGTATCCTGTAATTGGATTGGGGGCCAGTAAAGACCATGTTGCCGTTGTGCGAGGCTCTCGGGTTTTCTGTTTAGATGCCAAGTCTGGACATGTTCTCTTTGAACACCAATGCTCAAATGCGGTGATGAATTCTCCGGCAGTTTCAGAGGAGACCATTTTCGTGCCTCTCAACAACGGCGCATTGATGGCCCTGCCGATCAAGTCCAAAGGTGCCGGCACCTTGCCCCTCAACGCGGTGGGAGTCGCCTACGCGGCCCCACTGATCGCTGGAAATTTTGTTGTTTGGACGACGGACGAGGGATATTTAATGGTCGGAGACAAAAATAATGTGAACGACTACAGCAGTTCGCTCAAGTATCGACTCAAGGCTGCAGGGATATTTATTTCCGGACCTGTAGACAGCTCAGGACGTTTGTTTGCGGCAACCTACAGAGGTTATGTCTACGCTTTAGACGACAAAAAAGGAAACGTGCTCTGGAACTTCGCGATTGGCGAGAGAGTCAGTCGTAGACTTGTTGCCTTCGAACAATCTTTGTTTGTATTCACGGACGAAAATCGACTGTTCCAGTTTGATGCGGCTACCGGCGAACCGTCTCCAGGCTGGGAAGAACCACGTCAGGGATTGGCGGGCTTCATCGGAGCCAGTAAGAAAAATTTCTATGCTCGTGATCCGGTGGGGAACATCGTCGTTCTCGACCGGTCAACAGGCACGGAATTGGGGCGAGTCAATTCAAACGCTCCGTTTGTCGAGATTCGCAACAGCCTCTCTGATCGGTTGTACCTCTGCACTCAGTCTGGACTTGTGCAATGCTTACGCGAAACGGGAAGTGTACGGCCATTTTTTCATAGTGCCGCCGAGGCAGAGGACAATGTTCGTGACCCATTTGGTTCCGAGCCAGGAAACTCCAAATCCGATAATCCTTTCGGCGACAACACACGTGATGACGCAAATCCGTTCGGTGGTTCGTCCAACGAAAAGAAGAAAGACCCCAACAATCCGTTTGGCGGCTAAGAGGCGTTAGGCGTTTAAAATTTGGTAGCCCCTCACGGACTAAACGGCCACGTCGTTTTTTACCCCGTGAATAGGCGGAGGCGCCTACTAAGTGTGCCTTGGCATGCTTCCTGGAGATTTTCTTCGCCAAAACGGGAATCGTTTACGTTCCAACGATGATACTTCGAACAATTACTGCATTAATCGGCTTAAGATCAATTCGGCCTAAGAACCATCAAGGCAGGCGTGCCCGCCAAATTTCGCGAATCAATTCAAGTTTTCGGTCGATCGTTCTCGTTGCACATCCTAATTGGGAGGCAATTTCCTGAGCGGAGAAACCACCTAAACGGGCTTGAGCCACGGCCTGAAGTTTCTCATTGGGAAGTGCGAGCATCAGTTCTTCGAGTAGCTCCTTAAGTTGCACGAACTGTTCCGGCGAAAGGTCGCGACGTACAAATTCTGTTAATTGCCCGACTTCGGTGCCGTCCAAGTCGCACTCGGTAGCCACCCGACCATTTCCCCGTTTTTGTCGTTGCTGACAGGTTTGTTCGTTGATGACGCGTCTTGCGGCAATCAGCGTCAGCAGTTGCCATAGGTCATCGCGGTTACGAACTTTGCTGAACTTTTCCTCTCGACAACCTTCCACAAGTGCCATCAGTGCCTGTGAGGCAATATCATCGGGAGAAACCAAGCGACGATGCTGAGGGAAAATGCGAGATTCGGCGAACTGAGTCAATCGCCTAAAAAAACGATTCCAAAGTAGATAAGCAGCCTCTTCGTCATTGGCGCCAAGTCGAGTCAATGCTTGAGTGATGGACCCCGGTTCATTTTGATAAGAAGTCATACCCACCCAACTCGACGAATTGAATCGCGAAAACAAGGACGTTTCAACATCGTAATTCACGCAAGTTGCCAGTGCAAGCGTTGGTTAACATCGTGGTGTGAGTTGGCAGATCGTCACTTGTCGTTGCGTTCTTCGACAACGAACTCAGCGTTCTTAACGCCACCCACAGGAACCGTCAATGTGAGGGGGGTGGTACGATAGTCGGCATATTTTAGATCGACCAGTTTGCCGTGGTCGTGCTGGCCTTTGACAGGCATATAGGCCACGATGATTTGACGAATGATAACCTTGTGTTCACCCTCAATCGCACCGTCGTTAGGTTTGACCGTCGAGAGAGTGAAGGTTCCTTCGCGATCTATCGTCCCCGAAGCCGTCCATTGAGAACCCGGCACCCCGATCTCTATCGTTCCTGTTTTAACAGCCGAACCATCCTTGAACTTTACGACACCACTCACAGGGTATCGCTTGGGATAGCTCGGTCCGCAGCCGGAATATGAAAGAACGATGAAGCTCAAAATCAAATTCGCAAGCAGGCAATTTGGGTTATACAATCTGGCCTTCCTGTCATTCTGAAGCATTAAATCTCTTGCGGAAAAATCGCTGAGACACTAGTCAAGGCTTGAAAAATCAACGACCATCCCATCCGCTCGGCAACTCAAGCGACGCAGAGTTTCGGGGTCAATAAAATTCGCCAATCCACGAGTGCTACCGTCGGCAAACGCAAAATGGCAAACAGCCGCATGCCAACTTCCCCATTGAAAGAAACTCGTCGGCGACGTGTCGTAACGATTACGGCTAATGGGAACTCCCGGCCCGCCAATTCGAGCAATCGATGGAAACTCATATCCAGAGTAAATTGGGGCATCGTAGGGCGGAAGTTTAATCCATTCAACAGGTTTGTGAGCTTCACCAATCAAGATGGTACTGGATGAACCGTCCATGATCTTTTCGATTGAAATTTTGTCGGACCAACCCAAGGGGCCGGTATCCAAATTGCCGATCGTCCGCGCGGTGAACATCACCCCTGTACCGCGACCTGGTTGATAAAAGTCGGTCGAGGCTCCAATCGCTCCTGGTGATAGGTCTCCGGCATTCGCGGCGTAATCACCAAGCGCACCGCCTTCAACAATTCGTACTCCGCCGGGGCATCCACAGGGCAAGGCAACGTCAATTTCTTGGGGTTCGCCGACTGCGGTTGATGCATCACGTCTTTCGGGGCACAAAAACAGAGGCACCGGTGTGCTCTTCGCCACTGCATTTTGCAAATCAAAATCGAGTTTTAAATCCCACTCGTTGTACAGATTGTCTTGCTCCACGTAAGGCATGATCCGCACAAACCATGAAGCATACCCAACCGGTTGCTCCAAGAACATTTCTGTTGATCCTTCCAGCGGTCCAAGTCTCGCAGGTGGAAAGGCTTGAAACGTCGAATGAAAGTTGCTGCAACCAAGAGCAATTTGCCGCAAGTTGTTCAGGCAGTAGGTTCGTCTCGCCGCAGCCCGCACCGACTGAACGGCAGGCAGTAACATTCCTACCAAGATACCAATAATCGCAATGACGACCAAAAGTTCGATTAGCGTAAAACCAACTCGCCTTTTCATGGTTAATCCTTCTCTAGTTCAATTGCAATTTTCAAGTGACTTTTGCGAAGCGGCGTTTTAGCAGACATTTACCAATGCCCATCTCAAACTCCGCTGGTATAACCGGGAATTCGCTTGCTTTCGGAATAATTCGCTCGCCTTGACTCGTCAAAATTGGAGTCCCCTATTTTAGCAGCTAATTAATGAAAATGGCAATCTTTTTTTGCCGCAAGTCTTATTCCCAAGCGTTCCTCAGTCGTCGGAGATCGGTCTGCAACCGAAGTGCGTATTGTCGAGCCATTTCCGAGTTCTCATCTTCAACCGCATGTTCCAGCCGTTCCAAATTCTCCATGAATACTTGGGTTTTGGCGAGTTGGAAGTCGCTGCGAATTCGGCCCCTCAGAAAGCTGCTGACCGCCAATTTATTGGTCCAATCCTCGGCCTCCGGAACCAAAATTGCTGCCTCTTGCCAGTTTTGGGACAATACCGCAGAACCCAAACGGATGTTTACGGACTGGAGTTCTTTGAAGATTTCATCTTGCGGCGGGTAGTAAACGTAACATCCCAGTACACTCGCCGCGACCAGACCCACTAAAGTCACACCTACTAAGAAATTTTGAGAAAGGTAAGTGTCGTATTTCCAGTTTTCTCGATTAGATTTCATGAACCAAGCGAGCAACCGCTCTTCTGTTCCCAACCAACTCAAAAGTTGCCCCGTCACGAGAAATAGCCCTAAGAAAATCGCACCGCTCAATACATGAATCTCGCTGTATGGACGCTTGAGTTGCGATACGACCAACTCGCCCGTCAGCTCATATCCCTCTGGAACCGGGAAACAAAATTGATCAAACGCATGAGTATGCCCAACAGGTTTTACCCCAACAGGATAAAGCGGTCGGTCAACAGCATAGGCCAACACCAACACAACCGAAAACAACAGTAACGCAAACCGACCACCGGTTCCCCATCCATAGGTCCGCGCGATCCACCACAGTGTCCCTAAATTCAAACCTGCACCGACGATCAACAGTGTGAACGCCGCTCCCACCGAATTCCCGTGTTCAAACATCCCCGCGATTTGAACCATTGCAGCGATCGGCGACAGGAACATTGGAACCGCCGCTGCCAACATGACCACGGGTGCAAAAGTCAGTTCAGGCTCAACCGAATCCTGTAAGGCACCGTTTGGCAATACAAAACTCAATCCAACCGCCCCACCAATCCCCAGGAGAATGCAAACCAAATTAAATCCCGTCAACTGACGAAACGCAGAATCAAGCACGCTCAACATCCGCTTGAAACCTGGAGGTATCGTGGGCTGAGTCTCAATTTGACTTCTTCCAGGAAACAAACGATCAAAGAGAACACCGACTACCGAAACGATCACCAACGAGCACAACGTGAACACGATGACCACCCACGGGCTGGCCAAGGTCAAACCGTACATCACCGAAACGGGATTAAAAAGCGGCGCCGTCAATCCAAACGCCAATAAAGTTCCGGTCGAGATTCCGGCCCGCTTCATCTCACGCATGATCGGGATCGTGCCCAATGAACAAACGGGGAGTAACATCCCCAGCAACCATGCCTTGAAAAACGACCACCACGAATTTCCGGCAAACATTCCATGCATCCGCTCGCGACCAATCAGCCGATGCATCACGGCGGCGATCAAACATCCGATCACAATCGTGAGCGCGGAAGCGGCAATAACCTCCCCCGCTCGCAAAATCAGGACCCAAAAATAGGTAGCCATCATCCGTCTTTCTCTTGGTCGGCAGCGGTTTGATCATTAGGAAGATCGAGTTCTTGTGGACGATAGCGCTCCTCAAGACGATGAAATTCTGCCACCACTGGCTCAAGGAGTTTTAGCGATTCGCGAAGCTGCGGAGCCCGCTCGCGAATCATTTCTGAGTGGCGTTCGGCCGCGACCGTTTCAGTCGATTCCAATTTTTGCAACAGGTCCTGGCTGACGCGCCTACAGGTGAGCCAATCTCCCTCTCCCAGATCACTGGCGGCTGCCAAATGAGGCAACCATTCCACAAGGTCAAGCAATTCCGTAACCGCACTTTCCGGTGTGGCTGATCCTGGCTTCTCATCAAGCGCAAAGGCCGAAACCACTTCACCTGCCGAAATGCTATCGACCAGCCCCTGAATTCGCGAAACCGCATCTGAAAAATCTTGCGGATAATGAGCGGGCGCAGCGTGCGAGTCGCTTCGCGAATAGCCCTCCGCATCCCCCCCGTTGCCGAAACACCCCGCAAACAACAGCAACACCCCAAAAGGGGTCAGGACTCTTTTTAGGCCGCGCCTTTTCACGGAGTGAAAAGCTACGTGGCCGTTCACTCCGTGAACGGTTCCCTTTTTATGAAAGACATTTTGACTCGTCGAGTTCATAGTAAAACTTTAAATTTCAAGCCTATTTTGGAACCGGTACGGCATCGAAAGCCTGATTGATAATCGATTGCGGGTCGTCGAATTCTCCCGACAGCCGCACCGAAATCGTTGGTCCCGCCACCGCACGAACGTCATCAGGAATCACAAAATCGCGGCCCTGCAACACGGCCCATGCCTGCGCAATTCTTTGCCAAACCAACAGGGCTCGCGGACTGATCCCCAAGCGAACATCAGGATTGTTGCGAATGTGACTCGCCAAATCCACAAGATACGCCCGGATTGGAGTGACTAGGCTGACACGACTTACTTGCTCTTGAATTGCAAACAACTCGCCTGGCTGCAGGCAAGGTAGAATCTCGACAGAACTTCCGAGTTTCGTTGCGTGGCTTTCGAGCAATTCAATTTCCGTTTCGCGACTCGGCAAGCCAATCCGTAATTTCATCGCAAATCGATCAAGTTGTGCTTCTGGGAGAGGATAAGTTCCAAAACTTTCAATCGGATTTTGTGTGGCAATCACAAAAAACTCTGGTGATAAGAGTCTTGTTTTGGCGTCGATCGTGACTTGCCGTTCGGCCATAGCTTCAAAAAGTGCACTCTGTGTTCTGGGCGTTGTCCGATTAACTTCGTCGGCCAACAACACATCTGCGAAGACTGGCCCAGCCACAAAGTCGAACTCATGAGTTTTTTGGTTGTAAATGTTGTAACCTGTGATGTCAGTCGGCAAGAGGTCGGGAGTGCACTGGATTCGACCAAATTTCCCGCCAACGGCGGTCGCAATCGCTTTGGCCAGTGTTGTTTTTCCAAGCCCAGGAAGGTCATCGAACAAGATATGTCCCCGGGCCAAAAGACACGCCAGAACCAAATCGATCACATCTTCCTTGCCAAGCAATACTCGGTTCAAAAGCCCGCACATCTCGCGCGCCTTTTCCGTGATCTCGGCAAACGTGAACTCGCGAGTTGATTGTAAAATTGAATTCATCGGACAAGGGTTCCTAAAAAGAAGTCATCGCGGGCTGCAAACGGATTTTACCATTCTGTTGGCCTTTCGTCTTCCGCCGTTGCTGAGCGAAAATGGAAGCCGACTTAAACTCAGACAATACAACTTGTGCCATTGCTAACTTCGAAGAACAAGAATCGGCGGAAATTTGGTAGCCCGGCTGATAGTGTAAACGATCCAGTTCATCGACATAGGGGCGCCATGAATCGCCGTTGACTGCCAGGGATACCAGCCATCCTCGCAACGATAATGTGGCCGGACAGGCGAGCCCAGCCAGCCGCAACCTTGTGCTAACGATGCGTTCACTCACGAGCATTGCTCGACGAGGTGAGCAAAGCCGCTTCGCAAATTCCCATACGATCCAAGAGATAAAGTCATAAACTCGCCTTCGCTGCCAAACGAATCCAACCAAAGCAACGGCCACAACTGCGAGCAACGCCCAATTCGCGATTGCCCAGCGCCGCGCGAAATCTAGCCACAACATAAACGCTTGATACCAATTTAATTCTCGACGAGGCAACGAAAAGCCCGGTGTCGGTTCAAGCGGAATCCAGTTAACGCCATCAACACAGACCTCGAGCCAAGTATGAACGCCGTCCGGTCCGATGATCGTCAACTTAGACTCGCGATCGTAGTTTTTGGGCTCAGCAATGAGTCCTTGGACCAACCGCGTCTGGTAGCCCAACTCTCGCAAAGAAATCGCGGCTGCCGTTGCGAACATGTAGTCAGGTCCACGCTTCGCCGTTAGCAAAAAGCTCACAATGTCTAGGCAATCTTCTGGGGCTGTCAATTCAGGATCATAAACGAATTGACTTCTGAAAAAATTCTCTATCGCTTCTAGCTGAAGCATTGACCGGGGCAGGCTTCGAATATCCTCAGGAATCCAATCGGTGCCAAAATACACCTCCACCGAATCAGATCGATTCGAAGAGGGCCAATTAACGTGCTGGTGGAGTCCATACCGATCAACGCCGTTAAATACGATGCCGATCTTCGTTGTCGCAGGAATTCGTTCGCGTCCGGTCATTTCCAAAACATCGTCATGGGTCCAGGCATAAAAGTCACCTTGATCGATTTTGGGAATCCGCCACGCGGTGAGCATGCTGGGAGTTGGAATTCGATTGGATTTCAAATTGACGAATTGTAGTTCATGAGCGTGGTAAGACTTGAAAAGTTCGTTGGACGCCGGGCGAGTCAGGTGGAACCAGGGTTCACCGTTTAATTCACGCATCGAGAATTCGAAAAGTGGTCCATTGTCACAGACTTGCCACTCGACACCGTCAAACTTGTCGAAAGTCTGCAACCTCAAATGCATCGGCTCCGCACCGCTCACAAAGAGCAATGCATCCGATTTCCGCCGTTTGTGTTCTCTCCCTTGTTCGGCAAAATGACGGATCACGGAAAATTGGCGACTGGCAACGAGTTCTTGCATTTTTTCATGCAAATGAACATCTTTGTTTGCCCCATCAACGGCTATTTTTCGATCGCGCTGCTTGGATGGTTTACCGTAGGCCTTGCTGACCATGTCATACATGCTGGGTTGTTGTGACGACAGGTAAACGTCCGTATCTACTGGCGCGATGGTGGTCGCATTGTTAATCGCACCGGTGAGAATTTCACCAGAGCCCGAGCCATCGCGAGCGAATCGATCTCCCCAACGATCCCCGCCCGACGTCGGCATGAATCCGCTGAGCGTGACCAACGCGCCGCGTGGTGCGAGACCTGTTGCGATCAAGATCACCAGTCCGATGAGGACAACCACGCTGACGAGCGTCGAGCGTTTTAGCGGGATTACTCGTCGCTCCGACATCGGCATCGCACCCTGGGCGCGACTCCAATACTGCTCCATCAACCACCATAGGATCGCAACGCCGAAGATGCTCAAGATGACCGTCATCGCGGGGCTGACAAAGACAAAACCTAAAAACAATAACAAAAACCCACTAAAAACAACTGCGAATTGACCCAATCGGCGTCGCTGTGAAAGGACGGCACAGCACAACGCCGCGTTTTGAAGCATACATAAAAGAGTCACTTCCCAAGGGTCTCCGATTCCAAACCACCGAGTCAAATAAGCAGTTAGAAGAGGCCACAGGACGATCACGCCGATCATCAATTGCAGGTGCCAAGAGACTTTACCGGTCGTCCTGCCGCTACGCAGATTCAACAAGACTAAAAGACTAAGTAGTCCGAGCAAAATCAACAGATCCAGCCAAATTACGTACGGTCGCGTTTGGCACGTCGAACGGAAACTCAAAATTCCCAACATGCCGAGGAACGCGAAGAAGATTGGCCAGAGCCAATCGGCCGAGGCGAGTACGCGTTTTTTGCGAATCGCGGTTGCGATCATTGCGCTGCCTCGAACTGCATGGAAGGGATCGAAAATGAATTTGAGGCAAGATCAATCGGGCGATGATTCAAAGTTGCCGAGTGTGGGCCGCCGTCGATGTTGTGCAACTCCGCAGAAGAAGCCTCTTGCAATATGATCCAATGCCGATTGGCGGTCGACTCCAAGTTGGCCGCACCAAGTGACTTCTGTTTTCGCAAACGAGTTGTCACGATGTACTCAATTTGAGACCCAGCACTCGATGTTTTTCGCAAATCGGCCAATCGAAGTCGGGGGTCTGCAACCTGCTCCGGTCGAAACTTTGCCATTGCGTCGAGAATCGGCTTGATCCCTGCGAGATGGTCCGGGACGGAAATGACATCGCTACCTAAAGTGCAACTAACATGAAAATGATGAGCATGAAACTCTCGACAGATGCTCGCAGCGACCCTCATGCCCCATTCGAAGGAGCCGTTTGGGCCGGAGCCAAAATGAATTTCGGGGTCAATGTCGAGGACTACTCGCACTTCTCGACGACTCTTGTTCTGCCGCTCGCGAACCATGAGGGTGCCACGGCGAGCCGTTTGAGCCCAATGGACTTGCCGCAGAGTGTCTCCAATTCTGAAATTTCGGATGTCAACGACCTCCCCTTCCTGACCGGCCTTGAGTGTTTCGCAGCCTTCGATGGAAATCGAATCGCCAACAATTTCAGGGAATGAGCGAAGAGGAAAAGTCTTGGGCCAGACAAAAACCGATTCTTCCATCTCGACGGCGTGTTCACACCGCCAAATTCCAAAGGGAAAACCGTTGGAAACGACACAGGGCTGCGATGGGTAGACGCCGCGCTGAGGTGCCGTCATGGCCCAATCGAATTCGGTCTCGGTCCAAGGACCAATACGTGAAAGGGCCAGCCAAGGCCCCGTTTCGTTTCCATCTGGCAACGGGAAACCGCGTTCCATCGCTAGGCCCCAAACAGGAATCGGCCATCGATTCTCGACGGAGATCACCGCGACTAAGGTATCACCTTCAACAACTCGGCGTCGGCGAAAACCGAGTTTCACACGAATCCCTCGCAATGAAAGCCAGGGCCAAATGACCCCTAAAAAAATGACAGCACCGATTGCCCCAGCCAAAATAAAACCCTGTGGGCCCACGAACATACCAGCCAAAATCGATGCCGACAAACCAATAACGAACCACCCAATCGGCTGTTTCAGCCAATAGACGTAACGGTTTGCATTCGGGCAAAAATCAGTGTTGCCGATTTCAAGAAGGCGCATCAGCAACGATTTTTTCTGACCTAAATTCTGCCGCGAAGATTCTGGCTGGATTGATTTCAACATGTTAATGGTGGCGTGGGTTCTAAATTCAATGGTCTTCTACTGAAATTTACGGGTGATTACGAAATAGGTTTGGCAGAAGGATTGTTCGCGAGACGATTGTGTTGCCGCTGTTGCTCAAATGCTTGATTTACTACCGTCTGCAGGTTGAAGCGCGGAACGTGAGTCCCAATGAAAGGCGACCGGAATCATCGCCCACGTGAAGCACCAAACGACAAGAACTGTCAATGATTGAGAAAGACCGCCGCTTGGTTTTATGCGCGATAGAAGAGTTGTGGTGGACCGCGAGGAGCCTGTTTCCGGTAGATCGGATTCAAAAAAGGAACATGCGATTCGTCGGCCACCAATTCGACGCGAGCATCGAGCAATTCACAAATCGTGACGCTCACAGCCAGAATCCGCTGTTGCTTAAACAGTTGCACCATGCGGCAATCGGAGGAAAAGCAATGCAGCGTGGGTCGGGGCGCAGACAGACACCCTTCTGGAGCGGTGTCAGATTTTGGCGTTTGTTGACAACAGCAACCGCCGCAATCGGTTTCGGCAATGGCTTGGAACCGATGGTACAGGCGATGCAAAGGTTCGCTTCCAACCGCGAGACCGACTTGGACAACAACCATCAATAACGCGACCCGGCGGGTCAGAGGGCTTATGGCCCACCCGAGGTCCTGGCGTCTCGAATGTGTCGCACTGGGGCTAGTCATTAAACGAAATACTAATGCAGATGCAAATGAGCTTCAACTAATCGCCCCCTCACGACTTCGCGTAAAAACTGGGCGAACAGCTGTTTCTATCGTCGAATGTAGGAGACAGGCCGTCAAGGGTTAAAATTTCATTTTGCGAAAACTATTTGACTTGAGAGGCCGCTCACCCTATATTCGTTAAGTACGGAACTGATATCACTTTTGTTTTTGCGTCGTTCTCATGAGAATTTTGCGGCAACGGTCAAGTTTCTTGATCATCTGCCTCATATCGATTTTAGGGCTGGGCTCACCGGGACTTCACTTCGTTGAAAGTCTGGTGATGGCGGGCTCTCCATCGTCCCCAGCGACAGCGGTCGCGTGCTGCGATTGCCACCCCTTACCGGCGTTGCCGGATGTCGAACTTCCAGAAGCTTTTCAAGAGCAATCCTCGAAAATCGCGACTCCTTGTGCGATTTGCAAACACTTTTCCAAGTCGCTAGTTTCCTCATGGGGAACTTTTAGCACCTTTTTCTCACCTGTCGAGTCCTTTTCGACCGCTCCAGTCTGTGAGCGTATTTCACAACACTGGACGCCTTACGCACCTCGCGGCCCGCCGTGCCTTTAGCAGTTGAAACTGTCTCGCAACTATTGGGGCTCAGTGAGAGCCCCTTGTGTTCGTTGGTTTGATGCTCAGGCCTCTGAGCATCCGCTCGATCTTGATTGCGGTCAGTGTTCTGTTGGTAAACGTGTAAGCAAGGCCGCCTCGATTAATAGGCAGCTTCGATCATCCGCAAGCCAAATCCTGGGTCGCGGAAAATCGTTCGCCTGTTCTGTCCTGTGACAAACTGTTTCTTTTTGGCAATCAATAGGTGCCGTCATGAATTTACGGAAGTTTTCAAATGTCTCGCCTCCTCGCGCGTTCACACTGATTGAGTTATTGGTAGTGATCGCGATTATCGGAATCCTCGTGGGGTTGCTACTCCCTGCGGTGCAGTCCGTACGCGAAGCGGCGAGGCGGACGCAGTGTTTGAACAACATGCGTCAGGTGGCCCTGGCAGTTGCCAACTACGAAAGCACGTTGCAAGCGTATCCTGTGAACATGATCGGACCGGGGCCAGATGTCAGTGCCACGAAAGTTGGTACGGGTTACTACAGTTGGCTGGTGTGGATTTTGCCGTATTTGGAAGGGAACAACCTATATGACTCAATCGACACTTCCTTCAATATGTCTAGTAACATCGTGCCTGGTGGACCCCATTCGCCGTTTTCGATTCAAATCGAAGCGACGCATCCCAATGCGGTCGCGGCGGCGACTCCGGTGGCTACTTTTCTCTGCCCATCCGATACCATTTCTCATGCAAACGCTGTAGTGTTTGGAGATGCGAATCCGGCTTCGGGAAGTTATGCAGCCAATATGGGGTGGCCCAAGAGTGTGACGGGTTATAACGGTGAACGCCCAGTTCCTGGAAAGTTCAACGGCGTGATCCCGATTCGCTATCCGGCACCTACGGCGAGTTTGGCTCCCACGTTGAGTTGGCATCCGAAGGGACGCTGGTCTTCACGCGACATCATTGATGGAACCTCCAACACCTGTATGGTGTCGGAGAGACTTGTTCAGGCAGGACAGTCGATCCCAGAAATTAACGCTTCGGATCGTCGCCTACAGTCCCATCACGTTTCGCGAGCGGCAATGACTTTGTCGGCCTTGGCCAATCAATGTGGTCCGCCGACGCACACGGATGCTCCTTATGGGGCTTATGTCGGTCGTGCGTGGATCGTGGGCTGGGCTCCGGCCGGGAATATGTACGTGCACCTAACCGCACCCAACACGAACAACGGCCACTTTACCGGCAGCAATGAATCGAGCGAACGGCAGGGGGACTTTATCGTTGCCCCCAGTAGTCGTCACCCCGGTGGCGTCAACGTCGCGTTTGCCGATGGCTCAACAAGATTCGTACCGAATCAAGTTGACTTGGCAACCTGGTGGGCTCTCGGGAGCAGTAATCAAGGAGACTTACCCGGCCCACTCGACTAATGAAGTTGGCAGCAAATTCGTTGATGACGAATGCATGCCGCTTCGAAATCTTTCGCTGTTTAAGTTGGTTCAAGAGGAACTTTTGCAGCAATATCAATCGTTGGTGAAGTTGTCGAAACGTTCGACGTCATTGGCGTTAATTACTGTATTTTTAAAAACTCTTTTGGGAGAATTTTTTTATGATTCGTCGATTAGTTTTCTTGGGGGCAACATTGACCATGTTGCTAAATCTGTCGATAGTCGTTGCTCAGCACGAGGGAGACATTCAAGTTCATATCCATGATGGTGAAATCGAAATCGAGAATGGAGCCCCCAGTGTTTGGTTCGCCTCCAAGATGTTTGAGGGCGAGTTTAGTACAGGTGGATTGTTCAACCGAACGACTATAAATCCTGGATTTGAGGCTCACGATGGCCTCCCCGACTTCGCAGGGAACGTTATAGGATTTGACCTGTTGCCGGGACACAATGGCAATTTTTTGCACTTCTTTGATCCAGTAGCCGGAGCCTTAGCCGCTTCGCACTCGCATTCGATGCACATAAGCTGGGGATCGATTCCCGGCCAATCTCTGACACTTTCCGCCCTTACCGGTGGCAGTGGCTTGATTAGTGAAATTGAGTCAGATGGCGAACTTCATGCTCACCTTAATTTTTGGATTCATCCGGACTTGGCTCCAGCGGCTAACGGA
The DNA here is from genome assembly GCA_019636375.1 of Pirellulaceae bacterium. Lineage (GTDB taxonomy): Bacteria > Planctomycetota > Planctomycetia > Pirellulales > Pirellulaceae > BJ22. The sequence goes on from JAHBXS010000004.1 coordinate 276,581, forward strand.
ACCTTTGGAGCCTACGGTTTGCTGATGAGTTTAAACATTGATGATCCGAGCATTGCGAATTCCGATCCGTTTTGGTTGATTTTCAACTACGGGATGACTGAAGAAGCTTTCGAAGCATCGCTGGCATCTTTTACTGGCATTCCCGAACCAAGCACTGCTGCCGTGTTAGGTTTGCTGGCTCTGTCAGCAGTCTTCCGCCGTCGTCGAGCGTAAACTCGTCGTCAGTGACCACCTCTAAAAATCAAAAGCCCCGTGCGATTAATCTCGGTACGGGGCTTTTTTTTGTTGTTTACATCTTTAATTGGTAAACCCGTCAATCGTTATCGACGACTTCAGGGGGTGCGGCGAGGGCTGGGAATCCGAAGACGGCTTCGATTTTTTCGGCGAGGGCACCGAGGCGCGCGAGGGAGCGGATTAAAAGGGTATCCATGTTGCTGTCAAAGTCGACGGCAGCGTTCAAGATCGCAGCGGGGTCTCTGGGGGCGGGCAAATGATCCAACAAAAAGTAAGCTACCGACACCTTGCCTTTGCCGTGTTCAAATGGGCATTCGACTTGCCATGTGCTTTGTTGAATATGAGAGATCTGCGAATGCACGCGGAATACCGCTGCTTGGAATGAACCAAAAAGTTGAGGATCGCTCGAATCGGACAATATCCCACCGAGCAAAACGGTCACGGCTAAATCCATCGCAAAATCATTCAACGTATCGCGACAGGCTTCGATTCGTTCGAGGACCTTAAGAATCGAATTCGCTTCTTGAGCGACAGTTGTTGGCTCGCCGATTCGCTCGCAAACCTTTGGGGATCGCAAAAATTCTAAAGCGTCGATCAAACGAGTCCCGAGCATTTGACGAAACGGCGTCAATTTTAGTTTCAAGTCATCAAGCTGTCGCGATAGCGTTGCAACTCTTGTATTCGCATCGATAATCGAAACGGCGGGATAGACGACATCTTGGCCTTGCAAATTCAACCCCGCCTCAATCATACGTCTGGCCGCGACAGCCTTGCTTCGTTCTTCCTCGAGCGTTGCCTCTTGTTTCTTCATCATGTGATAGCCAACCACGTCGCGGATCAGCAATTTTCGCCGCAGTTCCGTATTTTGTTTGAACTGAGCCGTCGCGATAGGTTCGCCCAGCGAGAAACGGGGAAGTTGAAACGTACGAAAGCCACAAAATTGATGCAGCACAAACCGCATGGCAGCATCGGCCTCCGTCGCCTCGACTTTGGCCCGTGCCACCAGTTCGTCGGTCGCTTTGATTGCATTCGGATTAAATTCTGTTTCGAAAGAATGGCGATAGAGTCGAATGGTCTCAGCACGGCACAGACCATTTAAATCGGTGAACAACAAGGACGTTGGATATTCCAACTGAAAAACACCCGGGGCGCCCTCGCGAACGGCGTTATCAATTCGTTCGCGGTCGCTGGGGTGCGTGTCGTGCCATTCGGTTTTCGCATTTAAGAGTTCGCGTTCCAATTCTTGGAACTTTTTCTTGTCGATTTCCGAGACTTTGGAAACAATCATTTTCGGCAAGTTATCAGGCAAACGTTGTTCACGTCGATAGCGATCTAATTCCTCATGTGCGATTTCGCTGCAGATACCGAGTAGCCGAAGTTGCCGGCAGGTCTTGGCAAAATTTTGGCTTCCGGCAAATCTTGCTTCGACCCGATCAGCATCAAACTCCATTTCGCGCAACAATCGCGAAACGAAGAAGACCCCGCCCATCGTGATTCCCATCAGCAATAACCTCGCCCCAAAAATACCGGCCCGCAAAACATAAAAAACCACCCCGGCAGGGCTGTTTTCGCTCCAGGCAGCCAGTTTTTCATCCCACGAGTCACGTTCAAATGCAGCCGTTCCAAACCATTGGATGATGTTGCGGATTTTGTAAGAACGCTTCATCCCGACTTCTTGGTTGAAATGACCGAATTCATGAGCAATGATTCCGGCGAATTGTCGAGTGTTGATCCCTGCAACCAGCGGCAGGCCGATTGTCAATTCAAGGGGACCGGAAGCTCCCTTTTCAAACGATGCGGCGGCATTGACATCGTGAGAGACTAAGATTTTACCTGGAGCCGTTGCACCGACCGATTTACAAACGTTGGCCACGAACTGAAATAAAACCGGTTCATGTTGTGGATTGAGTTGAAAGGGATCGAGCAACTGAGTTGGCGGTGCCAATAAGGGTTTTATCAAAGCCAACAACAAACAGAATAATCCAAACCCAGAGCATCCGGCAAACAGCATTAAAAACGGATTGCGCGACATGATTCCAGTGGCAACACATCCAAGCGCGGCCCCCATCATTCCAACCAGGAGCAACACATACCCCCCTATCATCAAATACATGACGACCAACGAAATTGTTAATTCCGATTGAAATTTGGGGCTCCGTTCGACAGGAGGAATCGGTTGTTGGGAGGCCTTCAAGAGTTTGTCAACTAATTCCTTGCGGTTGGCCTTGTTTGCTCCTTGACTCATCGTGCTGGGCTCCTGCCTGTTTTAGTCGTTGGTAATAAGACCGATATTGACGAGTATACTGAAATCATTGATACGCATGCCGGAAACATAGGCCCCTTTTCCTCCGAGCACTTCAGGCGCCGATTGCACGGGTTCGCTGCCAAGCCATTTTCCAACTAATTGGTCAGATGTGTCGAATTTTTTCCCTGAGATTTTCATGAAGATCGGCTGAAGTCCCTTGACTCCGTTTGTGTCGGCAAAAACATGAAGCGCTCCAAGCCCATAACCATCAGGACACAGTACGGAGTAATCGGAGTCCGAGCTAAAAACGGGAAGAGCAAGCTTCAGGTAACCCTCTCTCGAGTCGTCAAATACAAGTAAACCAATGATGGGCGCGCCGCCGGCGTCACGGTAATCCCTCGACATTCCCTTTGTGGCACCACCGACAACACGGTAGTCTTTGGGCGAGGGCTGACCTCGCCGGGCCGCTGGAGAGCTGCGAGGAACGGCGACGCCCGTGGTGTGGGCGATTTGCAAAGCGGCGTGATAGTTACGGATTATTGACATGTCGCGACCTATGTCGCCGACTTCGTGATAACGCAATTGTGTGACATCGTATTCAACATTCCCAACGTCCGTTTCCGTCGAATTTGAATTTCCTGCAACATTGTTAATGCCGCCTTGTTCGGCGGAGCGAGTTTTGGCTCGGACCAACCGGATTCCTTCAACTCCACCCCAGGTTGAATCAATTTTTGCGCCAATTCCAACGATTGGAGGTCCTGGGGTCCCCGTTCGGGGAAACCCTTTTTCAGAGCCAGCAATTGGTGTCATTGAAAAATTAGAGCTACTGACGCTACCTTTAACAACGGGTGCCGTCTTTAGCAAAACGCCTTTCCCATCATAGCAGTTGATCGCGACAACAACATGCCCATGTTCGGCCAACAGAACGGTTTTGTGATTTCCTATTCGACCTTGGACTGAACCTTGCACATAATCGCTATCCTTTTGGTAAATCGGCTGAAGCCCAACCCAGGGATTGGGTGAGATTGTCGTATCAAAATGTGCAACCATCCCTACCATGACCCCCTGCTCGTTGGCTAAATCCTGTTCGTGATCGACACCATAGCCAACGTCTCGACCGATCCCCTCATAAGATACTTCCCGAGGATCGAATTCTGGTAGACCTAATGGCGGTGGGTTTCCAGCATTGAGCCTTCTTTCAGCCGACTCCGATTTGAAATTGTAGTCTGCATACTTATTTAACTCATTTGAATTGGCACCTTGCTCGCCAATCCTGCCTCCGATTTGAGGAGGAATTGCCTGGTTCCCGAATGGGTTCGGATCGAGCCCACCTCTATTGGGATGATTGCCCAAGTCAACTTGTCCACCCGCACCGCCTCGTCCTGGATTGCCTCCTGGTTGAGGCGGCTGAATTGGGACTGTTCGGGGATTGGTTTTCGGCACGCCTTGAAATGGAGGTTGGTTTCCCAAATTGGGAATGACTGGTGGTTTTGCAACTTCAGCAGGCGGATTGGCCCTAGCAAGTCGGTCTGGAGTCTTTGGACCGGAATTCTTTGCCGTACGCCCATTTTCGCCATTACCACCAAAAACAAGAATGCCGATGATTGCCAACATAAATAACCCGCCGGGCATCATGCTGCCCAAAGCCGCGAGGACAAAGTTTTGGCGGACGGCAAAACCGATTCCAACCAAGATGGAACCCACCAATCCAGCGATTCCTCCGCCAATTGGTCCAACGCTAGAAAACCTTCGGAGCTGAAGTCCAAACATCGGCAGAATCAGAGCAATTGCACCAAGTAAGATTAAGGTCAAACCCATGCTTACCAACACCGGCAATCCGTTTTCGTCGTTGGAGGCTGATTTCGCTGCGGTAGTCGGTGAATGATAACTACTCGAGTACGAGTGAGGATTGGCCATCGCCTCATAAGGCGAAACAGGGGCTTGCGTTGGAGTTGCAAGATGTCCACCGACCGAGTTTGATGCCGGTATCGTGGAGGATGTTGGATTGAGCAGACCCGCCGCATACGCTTCGTATGGGGACAATTCTTCGGGAGTTTTTTTAATTGGTGCCGCAACGGGTGCCGCAATTGGGCTAACGACGGGTGCCGCAACGGGAGCGGCCACAGGTGCCGATACTGGGTTGGATTTCTGAGTCGAGACGACACTGACTGCCGCAGGTGGAACTTCGTCCGCGACCTGAGATTCAATGATCGTTGGCTCATAGACATCTGTATCGGCAGGCGTCGCGGTGAAAGGTGTTTGACAGGCGGAGCAGCGAATTTTCTTTCCTGAAAACTCGTCCTTCAATTTATAATTCTTCTGACACTTCGGGCAAGATACTTTGATCGACATGGAAACTCCCAGTAAACCGAAGGCTTCTGAAATCGCGCTCAAACACGGATGGCGATTATCCTATGACTTCTCGATAAATGCAATTTGGGTACCCAACCAGATATGAGAATTTTTGAGGATTGGTAAACTGTTCGGCCTCGTGAACCGCGAGCCTTAAGTCATTACACAAGCCTTCGTGAAATCTGACATGTATTTCGAGGAGATTTTCCAAATTCCCGGCCCTTCAAGTAACCTCGGCGTCTCCGAAATGGAGTCTTGCGTTCTACTTCTTTCCCATTCTGCGTTTTTCTTGGAAAAACCTCGTCAGTATTTGCCCGCAAGGCTCACTGAGAACACCTGAAGTAATCTCGACGCGATGATTGAGGCGAGGGTCTTGGAGGACTTGATACAGCGATTCCACCGCTCCAGCCTTGGCGTCTCGTGCTCCGAAAACAAGCCTGGAAATTCGTGCTTGGAGGATTGCGCCAGCACACATAAGACACGGTTCCAACGTGACGTACATTGTGCAATTTTCTAAACGCCAATCGTTGACAATTTGAGTGGCTTGGGTGATTGCCAGGATTTCAGCATGGGCGGTCGGATCGTTGAGTTGTTCCCGTTGGTTGTGCGCCGCCGCGATCACCCGATTTTGCCAAACAATGATGGCTCCTACAGGCACCTCGTCGACTTCAAGTGCAGCTTGGGCTTGTTGCATGGCTAACCGCATGTAATGCTCATCGGGCAGCGACTCAACCTCGTCGTCAAAACTTTCGTAAATCATCGGGAGCCATTGGGTTGAGGTGCGCGAAGAAGGTTGCCCTCGTCAATTTTTAATAAACGAATGTTGCGGATTTCGGCCTCGGTTCGAAAATTGCAAACTCCCAGCGGTCGGGAAAGACGCACTTCATTCCGAACGGAAAGTTCCTTGTTCGAAACATCGGCATCAACGATCTGTTCATCGTCAATCCAAGCAGCGATTTTGCCGGGCGTCACGCGGACACGAATCCGGAACCAAGTTTCGTTAGCGAAGCTCATCTCGCGTGTCGTTTCATTATCAGAGGCGTCTTGTCCATCCAAGCAAGATAACCCAACAATGGTTCCGGCCCAACCGCCAACGACCAACGAGCAATGTGACTCGTCAACGGGAAACGTCAAGCAACAAAAAAAGTCGTGTCCTTTAACCCGTCTCGCTTCAAGTGAGACCTCGTAATTGTTTACCGGAAGGTCTTTACCTTTGTACGTCACCCCTGTCAAAGGATCGCCGATCCCCAAGACAATCGCTTCATTTTCGATGCGAATTTCCCCGTCTCCGCCAAACAGCGTAGACTTCCAATTTGCGAGCGAATCTCCAGAAAATAGAACACGTTCATTTTCGTTGTCTTGAACGAGTGCTTGCTGTTGATTCGTCGATTGTGCTGGGCGCTCATGCTCCTGCGCATTCGCAACATTTTCCGAAGACATCATTGCCGCAGAAATCGTGAAGACGACAGCAAGCGAACGCCCCAATAAAATGCCAATCGATTTGATCTTCATCGTCTCGTAAATCCGGCCAGTAATGTAAATGTTTTCGTTTAATGATAACGAAAATGGCCTGGGATTAACAGAGTCGGAAAACGTTTTGGCTATGGCGACTTAGAGAGAAATTTGAGCCAGCCTTTTTTCTCTTTCTTTTCTGCCTCAGGCTCGGCACTTTGAGATTGGCCGGAGGAAGCGTAGAGTTTGTCAGCAAGTTCGCAAATTTGTTGAGTGATCGGAGCTTTAGGGGCGCCCATAACGAGTGGAACTCCGTTATTGCGGGCTTCGGCAATCACCGCATAGTTATTGGCGATTTTCCAATAGATTTCGCGATTGATCGTTTCTTCTGCATGGGCAAAACTAATGAAGGACTTGTCGAGCCCCACGCGATTGACGATGACTTTGACTCGATCCAAGAGCCCATCGTGTTGTTCTAAGGATGTTAAGATCCTAACGATGTTTCGCAGGCATGGTAAGTCAAGCTGGGTCACGATCAAAATGTGTTCTGCCATCTCCATCGCCACCATGTCTAAGACGTTGAAGGATTTTGATAGGTCAATCACTAGATGTGAAAACGACGCCTTCAGCAGGCCTAGAACCTTGCGAAACTGTTCTTTCGAAATTGCGCCCATGTCCTCTAAGTGCATCGGGCGGGGCAAAAGATAGACGCCACTTTCGTGTTTTGTCAATGACTTGCGAAGCATCGCCAAGTCTAAACGAGCGATGTTCTGCGAAACGTCCAAGATCGTGTATTCTGGAAGTGTATCTAGGAAAATGTCAGCATCTCCCAATGACAAATCCAAATCCACAAGCACAACATTGTTGGAGCGATTCTGTGCCAACGCACAGGACAAATTAACGGCAATTGATGTACTGCCGACGCCCCCTGAGGCACCCGTGATTGCGATGATCGAACCAGACTTTGCTCGTTGAGTTCCGAAAGAATTTTTGGTGACCCGTTCAACGGCACCGAGTAGCTCATCGACCTGAACTGGAGCGTTAAGGAACTCACCGGCCCCCGAGCGCATTGTCTTGAGGATTAAGGTTCCCTCTGTTCGAGTGCTTACGGCAATAATGCCGCAAGACGGCCGAGATTCTTTGATCAAACCGATCAATTGAAGGGCCTTGTTTTCGTCATTGTCGAGATCAATAATCACGCAATCGGGGTTCGTTTGTTCCACGATTTGCATGAAAAATTCATACCGCGAACTGTCGGCCTCAAGCCAAATCCGATCCATTCCAACAAGAAACTTCTTCAGGTTCTCGCGACTTTTTTCATTCGGATCGCAAATGGAAATTCGAATCGTATCTGACATGACTTACCTGAAAATCAAGTTTTGATCGTTGACAAGTGAAAAGCTTGCGATTCCTAGATGGTTTCTGGTTTCTAACGCCATTGTCCACCGGACGGATATTGATCGAAACGACCATCCGACATCCGGTTTTGGGCACCTGTTGAACCTTGGCCAGCAGAATTGTGACTAGACTTATTACCCGAGGATGAATGGAACAAACCTCGCGCTCCAGAGTTGAGACCTTCTCGGGGAGCAGGAGTCGAGGTTGGAAAACCAAATCGGTTGTTGGCTGCGCTCGGTCCATTACTTTGGTACTCAGGACGCTCGAAGTTGCCGTTTGAATGGGGTACACCACTCGCCGGGTAGGCAGGGCTCAAAGGGGCATTTTGTCCAGTGGTGAATGGCGAACTGGTCGGGCAACCGTCGTCGGGGCAACGTGGCACTTCGACATGACCGTTGATCATCAATTCTCGATTGCTCGGTGGTTTTGAAGTTTGGCCGGGGAACGGACCAACGAATTGATTAGCATTGACTCCTTGCACGAATTGCGGCGTGATTAAGAAGACGAGTTCCGTTTCATTTTCTTCGGAATGGGTGTTTCGGAATGGAATACCCCAAGCCCCCTTGTTCATCAATCCAGGGGCACCACGAACTTCTGATTCAACTTTTTCTCGATAGTCACCAGCGAGAGCCAAGGTTTGTCCGGCTCGCATGGGAACCGCTGTGTTGACTCGGCGTACACGGAAACCGGGCACTGGCGTCCCTGCATTGAGGTCGTTGGCCACTTCGGAAACTTCTGCTCGGATTTCTAAAGTCATTTCCCCTTGACCATGAATGATGGGCACCATATCGAGTTTCGTACCGAAAGGCCGAAACTCAATCGTCGCATTACCAAGACCTTGAGCGACTTGATAAGGAATCTCGCCACCTGAAAGAAATTCGGCGGCCCGTCCGTTTTGAGCAGTCAAAGTCGGTTGCGACATCAACTTGGCAACATTTCGTTGCTCTAGGAAATTGATAAACGTGTTGATCGTGGTTGAGTCGTTGATGACCCCAATTCGCAGGTTGTCTTGAGTAGAGCTTGCAGGTGACAGCGAAGAAATCACGTCAGCAAATCCGGATACGATATTCAAATTTCGTCCAGCGACCGACCAGTCCACACCCAAGTTGCGCAACTTAGTGCGAGATACTTCGTAAACACGAACCTGAGCAGAAACGGTTTGCGAGCCATCAATACTCAATTGATTGATAACGGTAGTGGGGAAATAGTTCTGAGCTACCGCCATGACGTTCTGAATGTCATCAGCACGGGCCACGGTTCCCAACAACATCACTCCATCCCGCATTGGGACGATCTTGACGTTTGACGTAGGAAACGTTCGGCCCAGAGCGATTTCCAATGGCCTTACATCGACGGTCACATTCACTCGAATGATCGTGTGATTTTGTTTGGGATCAGCCACGGTAATGTGTGCGAGGCCGACGCGCAAGCCCGTGATGATGAACTCATTGCCGGAAATTGGCGTGGCCTGGATGATGTCTGGCGAATCAACCACAAATTTTGGGATGGAATGCTCGAACTTGAGGGTCCGACTTGACCCTTCCGGCAATTCAAGTTCCAGTTTCGCTGACTCGACCTTGAATGGTGACGTTGGCTTCGACTCAAACCAAGCGTCGGAGTCTTGCCCGCACGCGACTCGTGGAGCGACAAACAACACGAGTAGGACGATAGAGTGGCAAAAGGTAGTGAAGCAGCGAGTTCTCATCCGTGATTTCCTTCGCAATAAAACTGCCTGAGACATCCTGCCTCAAGACATAAAAGTTTGTGTTTTGAATTTCTGAGAGGAGTCGTGTTCGTTTCGCCAAGACATTAGGTGCCAGGACCATGTCGCCGACGATTACCACCAATACACTCTTCGATCTCTAGCCTTCGTTAATGTACTCGTCGACTTCCGTTTCTTCCAAACCGGAGTTTTGTCGGGTTGGTTTTCCAATCGGAGAGTCAAAGTCGATTGCGGGCATACCATTTTTTTGACTCTTAGTCGCATTTTCCGAATCCGTCTCAGTCAAGGAACCGTCTGGATTAATGTAGAAAACTTGAACTTCTTGCCCGTGATAGACCCTCATGGTTTCGCGAGGTTTTTGATTGCTAGATGCCTTCATCGAATCTAAAAATGCCGCCATCTGTGCGGAAAAATTGTTCTTGTCGTTGGTTGCTTTGGGTTCGACATTTTCTTCCGATGCGGTCTTAACCGGATCGAGCCAACTCGGAAGTGGGTCTTCAACTTCTTCACGACCGGAGAGGCTTTCCATCCCGCGAATGGTGAAGGTCAACGATCCCACCTTTTGAACAAGAGCCACTTTTTCGGCTTGTTTTTGGTTTAGAATGACGCCCACAATCGAGTTCTGTTTTGCACCGGTTGCTTCCCGAGGCCCTTTTCGCTCGGTGGTCTCGTTCACGGAGTAGACTTCAATGTTCTTCAAGAACGTCGATGCTACCGTTGTTTGGTTTTGCCCGAAACCTTGTGAAAACGAGCCGATAATATCTACGCGATCACCAGGCTTTAGAAGGCCATGCCCCGTGGACTCAGCACCAACTTTGATAAAGACAACCCGTTGACCATCCTTCAGATTGATATTCGATTGTTGATTTTTATCGATGATGTCAGTTGCAAAAATCGGTGCCCCGCGCGGGATTGCACGGACGGTAGACATGTTCTGAATTTGGCTGAGATCCCGAATGACGTTTTCAGGGATAATGTTCGCTGGCCATTCCTCAACTCGCACGACTTCTTCGGTGAGTTCGCGACTCGTTTCAATAAAATCGACGGCAACCAGAACTTGGCCCATCTTGACTTCGTTTTTACTGCCACCACTTCGCCCCATCACTTGGCTGATGCCGATTGCGGCGATCAGACCGAATCCGAGGGAAACAAACATCAAAATGAGGGATTTCGATTTCATAATTAAATTCCGAGTTTTTGACATCCCCCCGATAATACGTTTTGGCAGCCAAAACCGACAAAACGCGGATCGTCGTTACAATCAATTTCGACTGATCCGAAGCGGAGGAAAAATAATCGTGTGCAAACTGTCACATTGGGAAAAATCAAAAAAGTCTCGCTAACTTAACTTGGCTTGTCATTTTTCCGGATGAAGCCTAGGTCAGAAATGGGACTTAAGAGCGAGTGAGTCCGCCTAACTGACCGGTTTGACCAGAAAAGACTGGTAAACCGTATCGATTGAGCGGACTCTATTGCTTAAATCAACATTCCCATCCAGGCAAAATACAATACCGTCCCGATCGCAATGGGAATCCCATAGGGCAACAATCGCATCGAACTCTTTCGTTCAGCGGCAATCGTGGCCAAGGTTTCTGGATTTTTGACCGTGACGATTTCGTTAATAATGAAGAAAAACTGGTTCCAGTGTTTGCGTCCTTGACGGTGCCACATCACCATTCCAACGGACAACACGGCCCCGACGATTGCCGAGACGCAAAAGGCGTAAAAGGTATTGGCACAATAAATCCAAGCACCGATGGCTCCCATCATCTTGACGTCACCAGCTCCCATGCCACCAATCGAGTAGGCTGGCAACAGAGTGGCCAAACCAACGGCTGTTCCGGCCAAACTCCATCCAAGCCCCACATACCACCCCTCACCCGTGAAATGATAGGCAATCATGCTGTAAATCCAGCCTGCAACGATCATTGGCAAGGTCAATTTGTTGGGTACACGTAACTCTTTTCCATCAATGTACGCTGCAACAATTACAAACAACGTCACGACCCAATAAGGCCAATTATGGACGAAACTTTCCATCAGACTTTCCATTTTCGGGTTCCCTTTTCATCATGCCCGTGAGTGAGATTCGGCGGCATCCTCAACCCAGAGGATTCGCGATGCGATAACATAGCTCCTTATTAGGAACAGGAACCGAAAAAGTCCCCCGCAATCCAAAAAATTTGCCAGACCCATCCAAATAACCCAACTGTGAAATGTCCGCCGTAGATTTACAACATCTCGCACTCGGACCCTGTTTTTCCGATTTCGGGTAAGGCCGGAGGAAGGTGATCGCTGAATCATCCCGATTATGATCCTTAACGTCCCCAAAACCCCTCCAATCGTCGCTACCCCCAAAAAGCCAATCCCTGTTTTCTCCCCGACCGACTTTCCATAAATCAACGCCATCACCTAAAACGATGGTCGAACGATCGAGCCGTACCAATTCATGGGTATCTATATTCGAAAAGTTGAAGTTCAGCCCGAGCGTTGTTTAGCGTTTAATTTTTTGGGGTGAAAAGAAATCCCCTTTCACACTTGGCATGTGACCTCAGGCTCCCAACGGGCCAAATCAACAGGATTTCGGCGGTTGGATTCGATGGGAATTTCGGTAGAATGGGGCTTGGCAGACCCCTGTCCATCACCTGGCCGGAACGGGACTTTAAGATCAATTGTCCCAAAAGCCGTTTTTTGGGATTCGAAGAGGGCTGACAACATTCCTATGAACGGACGATTCGACCAGAGGAATGTCAACAGGTACAAATGACAATGTGACTTGAAATTGGCGGAGCCCGATTTCGTTTTGGGATTTATCAGTCGCGAATGCACGGCACGATGCGAGCAAGTCGGCGGCGAGAGGAAAATCAAACATGAGTATGGCAGATGATGCCGGTTCATCCGTCGGGTTCGAGACAGCACGACGGAGGGACTATCCCACCATTCGACAATTTACTGTTTTTATCGAAAATCGGGTGGGGCAGCTTCTGGAGGTTTTGCGACGTTTTCGCGGGACCGGTGTAAAAATCGTCGCGCTGAACATCCATGACACGTCGGAATGCAGCATCGTTCGGTTTGTTCTGACAAACCCGGAAAAAGGCCGAGAGATTCTCGAACGCGCTGGACTGGCGATGATCGAGACGGATTTGATTGCCTTGGAGTTGCCCGAAGACGATCAACCATTGCTTTTGGTTTGCAGTTGTTTGATTCAAGCTGAAATTAATTTGGTGCAAACCTACCCGTTGATGTTGCGGCATGGCGAACGAATGGCAATTGCCCTGATGGTGGACAACACGGAAGCGGCACAAGAAACACTGGCAAAAGGCAATTTCCGCTTGCTCAATGAAGACGAATTGGCCGAATGGTCATAGGTTTGAAATCCCAGCATCTAAAGGCTGACTTCCCGTTCGAAGACCGAATATCAAAGAATTGGTCATTTTCGAAAATTCGTTGTAAATCGCGGCGGAGTCAAGGCGTGCCCAGTATCGTTTTGCCGGAAAAACAACAAATTTAGATATTTTTAACTTTTTAAAAGCCGCTCAACCAACGCTATGGCTATTCAAGTAACTTGCCCCAGTTGCCTCACTCGTTTTTCGGTCAGCGATAAATTCGCGGGGCGAGAGGGGCCGTGCCCAAAATGCAAGGCTCCGATCCAGATTCCGTCAAAGGCGGAAGAAGTGCTGGTTCATGCACCAGAGACATCTGGCCCCAAGGACTCGAAAGGGCGACCGGTGCTCAAACCGATTGCTCGCCAAGAAACAAATTTGAGCCAAGTCCAAATCACGCTCATCATTGGCGTTATTTTGTTGTTTTTTGTCGGGGCCTTGGCGTTCCGGTTTACGACGCCAAGTCCGACGCCTTACGTTGCCGAAGCCTTTGGGTGGGCGCTCGTAATCTTGTTGGCGATTCCTTGTGCATTTGCCGGTTATAGTTTTTTGCGAGACCAAGAACGGGGTTCATTCTTGGGGCGTGAACTTTGGATTCGTGTGTCAGTGACTGGAACGCTGTATGCCTTGACGTGGCTTTCGATGTGGATTGCCTATTACATGTCGGACAATAAATGGGGAGCTGCCGCTTGGGGAATTGGGGCCACCGCAATGATTCTGCTCGGTGGGGGTATTGGCCTGGCGGCCCTCGATTTTGAGTATCTCAATGGCGTTTTGCACTACGGTTTGTATTTTGGTTGCTGTTTGTTGGCTCGATTCATCGCTGGAATTGGACTATTTCCAGGGACTCGTGAATCAGAATTGATAAACGAATCAACAGTGGTGAGCATGGCGGGGCTGGCACCCTATTTTGAACTGGCTTTGTCATGTCTGGGTTGAATTTACTCGGTGATATACCAGAACTGAGGGATTTCGAACGTCCCTCGTCAGTTGTCCGAATTGCCGATCAAATCGACATTCCACTATCGGAACGAGTTCGCAAGATCGTCGATACGGAACCTTTTCAGCGACTATCCAAAGTGCGGCAGTTGGGGTTCGTGTCCTTGGTCTATCCAGGTGCAGTACACCATCGATTCGAACATTCCCTCGGTGCCTATCGAATTTGTCTGCTGTATTTGCGGCAATTGCTTCGCGAGCCGGATTTCGCTCAACAAGTTGATCGCCGTTTGATCGAGACGTTAATCGTCGCCGCTTTGCTACACGATTTGGGCCACTATCCCTTTTGCCATCCCATTGAGGATTTGGGGGACTCACGAATCGAAGAACACGAGTCATTGGCGGCGAGAAATCTTACGTCGGGGCCAATTGCTGACCTATTGGCGGAGGATTGGTCATGCTCTGGAAATGATGTGGTTAGGCTCGTTGCGTCATCGGGAACGTCGCCTGGAGAGCGTCTTGTGCGTTCCCTGCTATCGGGCCCCATTGATGTCGACAAAATGGATTACCTTTACCGCGATAGCCTCCATGCAGGGGTACCGTACGGAAGAAATTTCGATTCGGGGCGTTTAATTGGCGCCCTATGTTTGAACAGAACTCAAAGTGGTCTGGCGATCACAACCAAAGGAAAAACGGCAGCGGAGCTCATGGTGTTTGCTCGGTACGTGATGTTCAGCGAGGTCTATTGGCATCACGCCGTTCGCAGTGCTACGGCGATGTTCCAACGACTGTTTTATGAATGTCTAGAACGGCTAGATTTGCCGCGAATCTATGCGAGCGATGAGGCTTCGTTTCCCGGATTGCTGCAACGGGGAGCGTTGGAGGAACCCTTTTTGGCGGAGCTGTTTTTGGACCTGTTGGGACCCAAACGATGTTTGTATAAACGCTGGGACCAGCTCAGCTCCGTTCGGCATGGAGAGTTATTCGCGCGAATCGCCAGACGGCCTTTCCCCTGGTTGGTTCGATTGTCAACCTACTTATCCCAACGATTGGGAGGAAAGTTAGGACTGAGCATTCCCGAAACTTCGGTGCTTGTTGACGCGCCGCCCGTCAATCTGGAGGTACAATTCGATGTTGACGTTTTTGATGCTCGCTCGGATGAGTATTTAAAATTGCGAGAATTGTCGCCGGTGACCGGAGTTTTGGCGGATCGACAGTTCGACAACATCGTCAAACAAATTCGCGTCTTCGTTCATCCTTCATTAAAAAACATGTTGGCTCCGATTAACCTTATCGAATTGCTGGAACAGTCCCTAGTGGATGTCGATCGCGAAATCTCCGATGTGGAGGCTGGACAATGAACGATTCACCGACAAGTTCACTTGATTGGCACCCAGGCACTTGGCGTAAAAAACCTGCGATGCAACAACCCCACTACGCCGACCCCGAACGTTTGCAGTCGGCTATCGAGCGATTGCGTCGGCTACCACCGCTGGTCACTAGTTGGGAAATTGAATCGCTGAAGCAACAACTGGCGACCGTCGATGCGGGCCAAGCGTTCTTGCTCCAGTCTGGCGATTGCTGCGAGAGTCTTGATGATTGCTCGACCGAGACGATCGTGCGAAACCTAAAAGTGCTGATGCAAATGAGCTTTGTGTTGATTTACGGCTCAATGCGAAAGATCGTCAGGGTCGGTCGTTTCGCGGGACAATATGCGAAACCTCGTTCGGCTGATTTCGAAACTCGCGACGGTGTGACGTTGCCCGTTTTTCGGGGTGACATTGTAAACCGCAATGGATTCACTGCAGCCGAACGCGAGCCCGATCCAGAGTTGTTGCTCCGTGGCTATGAACGGGCAGCATTGACATTGAACTTTGTACGGTCGTTAATTGGTGGGGGGTTCGCTGATTTGCATCACCCCGAGAATTGGGAGTTGGATTTCCCAACGCACTCAGCCCGCGAACGAGATTATTTGGACATGGTGCATTCGATTACTCGCTCGATGCAATTCATGGAGACGGTCATGTCGACTAACTTCCGCGAAAGCTATGGAGTCGAGATTTTCTCATCCCACGAAGCGCTACATTTGAGTTATGAAGAAGCTCAAACGCGAAAAGTTCCTCGGCGCGATGGCTGGTACAACCTAAGTACCCATCTTCCTTGGGTTGGCTATCGAACAAACGCGATCGGTGGGGCGCACGTCGAGTATTTTCGCGGTTTAGAAAATCCTATTGGAGTCAAGGTTGGCGCTGCAACGTCCCCAGAGCAGCTTCGGGATTTGTGTCGCCTTTTGAACCCAAATAATACTCCTGGAAAAATGGTGTTGATCCATCGTTTTGGCACCGACCAAATCGCCAATTACTTGCCACCATTGATCGAAGTTGTACGCCGCGAGAAAATCCGAGCAATTTGGAGTTGTGACCCAATGCATGGAAATACCTACGTGACCGAAAAAGGGATCAAGACCCGCGATTTCACAAGTATTTACAATGAACTCGTCGCGGCATTTGAAATTCACGCTTCGCTGGGGAACGGACTGGGTGGCGTGCATCTCGAGGTGACTGGGGATAATGTCACCGAATGCGTCGGCGGAGCAACGCAACTGGCAGAGGTTGACTTGCAAAGGGCCTATAAAAGTCCGGTCGATCCTCGTTTGAATTACGATCAGGCAATGGAACTGGCGTTCCTGATGTCAGAAAAGATCGCACCGAAACGATAATCCAGAAAGTGCGGCGTTTCTTTTTTTACATCGCACTTTGATGGCGGTCCGTCTGGGCCGAGTAAGTGCTTTCGAAAATTTTGTCCGCATTTTGGGCTTCGAAACCCTCGCGGCGATGTTGCCGTTGAATTTCTGCCTGAGGCAGTTGCGTGAATTGCGGGAGGACTCGACGTTCGGCGAACTCGACATAGGAGCCCGCGATCCTTTCAGTAATTATCCCGCCGTTTCCATCATCGAACGCTGCGTCTACCATTTCAGCAACGGTTGAACTCTGAATTAACAGTCCATCGGGACTTTGTTTCGCCTTGCCTCCAGAGTCATTGAGAACAAAACCATTTCTCTCCAAGTAGTCGTTAAACTCAGCGATTGTGTTTAATCCAGTTGGCAAGTTATGCACACTGACCGTGAAATGATTTAAGTAGTAGCGATTGTAAATCACCCAGGCCGCGTACTCGCTTTCCTCAGCAAGGCGTTGATAGTCACTCCAGAGCGGCCTGCGCCATAACGGTTGATGCAAAAAAGAATCCACGGCAAAGCCGTCATTCAAATCGAGTTGGTCAACCGGATCAGCGACTACTTCGTCGGTGTAGGATAAAATGATTCGCTGAGCCTCGTTACTCAAGTCCCCGACGCGGAGTTCACTAATGAAGATTCGGGGATAGGCATCTGTTGGCGGTGAGTACCAAAACGCATTAAGTTTCTTAGCGGGAAAATCGTAAGCGTCACGGCGTTGGTAGCCGAAATTTAAAAAAATCTTTTCGAAAGACCGGATGCCAAGTTGCGGAACCCCCATCGTCCGAAACGCGATATGGTCATTCTCGATGCTACTTGGCGACGCAATCAGACCATCGCGAACCAAACAATTGGTTACGGCATTGACATCGGGAACGCGCTCTCGGTAGCGTCGCATCAAACCGTCCAGGACAATATCCAGGGTTCGAGAATTTGTAGGCATATTCATCGGTGAGGTGATTCGTTGCAAAAAAACAGTCACTCACTCGCGCGAATTCCGCGAGCAAAAGAATAAATCGAGGCCCCTAGTACCTTATCAGGCTAAAAACGGGATGCGGAGCCAATCGTTCCGCTCCCTTCAAAAATGACAACTCAATCAAGAACGCGCAACAAACTACATTTGCCTCACACTCTTCGATCATGCGGACACAGGCCTCGACCGTACCGCCGGTCGCCAATAGGTCATCGACGACTAACACATTTTCCCCCTTTTCGATTCCGTCCACGTGCATCTCGAGGGTGTCGTTGCCGTACTCCAGTTGATAGGAGTACGAACGTTTTTCGTAAGGGAGTTTTCCAGGTTTGCGGATCGGCACAAATCCGACCTTCAACTCCAGGGCTAAGGGGGCGGCAAACAGGAACCCCCGCGCTTCCGCCGCGACCACGACGTCAATCTTTTGATTGCGAAAATGGTCGGCCATCGTCTTAATCGCACCGTTGAAAGCCTCATAGTTGGCCAATAATGGCGTGATGTCTTTGAATAAAATCCCTGGTTTCGGGAAATCCGGAATGTCGCGGATGTAGTCTCGGAAATCCAGTTCCAGTGAACTTGACATGTTTTTTCACTCCAAATCGGGGCTTTAGTCTGCAAAAGTAAGTGTCAGCGCGAAATGCGAGCGGTCGAGACAATTGCATTTCCGCGAACACCTCAACCGACATGACCTTTCATCTCGCCGCTCTGCGGTCGATTATAACGCCCCGAAACAGGGCTAGGTAAGGTCCCGTGTGGGGTAACAAGTTTTGCCAAGCGATTTTTTTGCCGTCTCCCCGTGTTTCCGATACGCGATGGTTGAGTAGAATAGGGAAGCCGCTTTCTGCTGAAGAACCGCATCCTGGCAACCGAATTGACACGTTGT
Organism: Pirellulaceae bacterium; assembly: GCA_019636375.1. GTDB lineage: Bacteria > Planctomycetota > Planctomycetia > Pirellulales > Pirellulaceae > BJ22. The sequence continues at coordinate 294,891 of JAHBXS010000004.1, forward strand.
ATGCCGCCTTGCGATGTCCGGTCCGGCGTTTTTCGTCAACCAAAATATTTAAATCCATGATTGAGATCAAAGTACCTGCTTTCGGTGAGTCGATTCAAGAAGTTCAAATCGCCCAATGGCTAAAAAAAGAGGGAGAGTGGATCGAAAAAGACGAGGAATTCGTCGAACTTGAATCGGAAAAAGCGACTCAAGCGCTCCCTTCTCCAGAAGCGGGCGTGCTGCAAAAACACGTTTTGCCTAACGGAGCTTTTGCCAAAGTCGGCGAAGTGATCGCTATTCTCGACCCTAGCGGAAAACCCGCATCTGGGGCCGTTCCTTCGCCCCCACAAGCGGAGTCGGTAGGTGCAACCCCCATTGCGGGCAATGCAGCCATTGTGATGCCTGCTGCGGCTCGAGTCTTACATGAAAACAATCTATCTGCCGACGCGGTCACTCCAACCGGGCCTGGCAATCGGTTGCAAAAAGAAGATGTGTTAAAGCACTTGGCAAACAAGCCTGCCGATATGACACCGTCAACCTCGCCAACGTCTCAGCCTCCAATTCAAGCTGTCGTTCCGGTTTCGCAGGAGCCAACTCGCGCATCAACCGCCGTTGTCACAACATCTAATCTTGGTGATGCTTCTCGATCTGAAGAACTACGCCCGATGAGCATGCTGCGACGAACCATCGCCAATCGATTGGTGGAGGCCCAACAGACTGCGGCCTTGTTGACGACCTTCAATGAAATTGACATGCAGCCGGTGATGGAATTGCGGTCGAAGTACAAAGACTCGTTCGGCGAAAAACATGGTGTGAAGTTGGGGTTCATGTCGTTCTTTGCCAAAGCGACCGTTGAAGCCCTGAAGCGATTTCCCGCGATTAACGCCGAGGTTCGCGGCAACGATGTTGTTTATCGGAATTACTTCGATATTGGAATCGCCATCGGTGGCGGCAAGGGATTGATCGTTCCCGTCTTGCGCAACGTCGAGAGGATGAGTTTTGCCGAGGTTGAGCGAACGATTGGGCATTTTGCAGCCTTGGCCAAAGACAACAAAATTAAACCCAACGACCTCGAAGGTGGAACGTTCACCATTAGCAATGGTGGTGTCTATGGCTCGCTACTTTCCACGCCGATCGTCAACCCTCCGCAAAGTGGCATTTTGGGATTGCATGCAATCCAAGATCGCCCGATTGCGGTAAAAGGCCAAGTCGTTATTCGACCGATGATGTACATCGCCCTGACCTACGACCATCGAATCGTGGACGGTCGGGAAGCGGTCGGATTCTTGCGGACGATCAAGGAAGTCTTGGAAGAGCCAGCTCGGTTGTTCCTCGAAGTTTAATCTTGTCTTCAGCCATTTCATTTTTCCATTAACAAATTCGCGACGGCTTCGTCGCCGGAGATAGAATGTCCACACAAAAATTTGATCTAGTCGTCTTAGGTGGAGGCCCTGGTGGCTATGTCGCGGCAATCCGCGCAGCACAATTGAAAATGAATGTCGCCGTTATCGATGAGAACCAACGATTCGGTGGGACTTGTTTGCGAGTCGGCTGCATTCCCAGCAAAGCCCTATTGGAATCGAGCCATCTGTTCTGGGAGGCGGGTCAACATTTTGCCGAACATGGTATTGAGGTTAACGCGCCAAAAATCAACGTAGCCGCGATGATGAAACGCAAGGACCGTATCGTGACCACGTTGACGGGCGGCATCAACATGCTGCTCAAGAAAAACAAAGTCACACAAATCGTCGGGCGAGGAATCCTGGAAGCTCCCGGAAAGATATCTGTTAACGGTGCTGAACCCCAAACGATCCTCGCCGACCGAATTCTCATCGCAACAGGAAGTATCCCCATGATGCTCCCAGGTATCGAATTCGACGGAGACTGGATCGGCGACAGCACCACCGCTTTGTCGTACCCAGAAGTCCCTAAGCATTTGGTCGTGATTGGCGGTGGTTATATCGGTTTGGAGTTGGGGTCTGTCTGGGCTCGCCTTGGGACCGAGGTCACGATTTTAGAGGCTATGGACCGAGTACTGGCAGGCTTGGATGGAGAAATCGCAACGGTTGCCCGCAAAGTGTTTGAAAAACAAGGGCTCAAGTTTGTCACGAGTGCCTTTGTTGAACGAGCTGCCCGACGTGGCAATCAATGTGTCGTTGAATGCAAAGGAATGCCCGCCATCGAATGCGATCGCGTATTGGTCTGTGCTGGCCGAGTCCCAAACACCAAGGGAATCGGTTTGGAGAATCTCGGAATTCAAACAGACCGTCGCGGCGCAATCCAAGTGAATGACCACTTCGAAACTTCTGTTCCTGGTGTTTTTGCAATTGGTGACGCTATCGGCGGAGCAATGTTGGCTCATAAAGCTTCTGAAGAAGGAGTCGCCTGTGTGGAAATGATCGTCACCGGCTATGGACACGTTGACTACAACGCAATTCCAGCAATTGTCTACACTAATCCCGAAATCGCGAGCGTCGGAAAAACCGAGGAGCAACTCAAGGCCGAAGGCATCCCGTTCAACAAGGGAATCTGCCCATTCGGTGCCAATGGACGAGCGAGAACTTTGGGTGATGTCGAAGGCCGCTTGAAGGTTTTAGCCCATTCCGACACAGATCGGATTCTTGGCGTTCATGCGATTGGTATTCGCGCAGGAGATTTGATTTCGGAAGCAGCCGTGGCGGTGAATTTTGGAGCGAGCAGCGAAGACCTTGCTCGCTGCTGTCACGCACATCCGACCTTGTCAGAGATCATGCAAGAAGCGGCACTCGCCGTCAGCGGCCGCGCCATCCACACCTGATATACCGTCATTGCGCGTCCAACTTTGTCACTCGCTCGAAGACGAATTTCCTATGTTTAGCGGATGCTGGCTAACAGATTTAGTAGCGAACTGCGCTTCCAAGTGCCATTCTTCCTTGATCAACGAAATAACCAATGTTTAATGCAAACTCATCTACAGAGTTGACCCAAATGGCGTAGGACAGCAGCCCGATCAATACAGAAGCGATCATCATAATCGCTGGTATGAGTAGAGTTTTCCCTTGCATAAACCCAAAAATGGGGCAATACAGTCCTAGGGAAAGTAAGCAACCGAACCCATGAGGAGCCGCAACTCGGAAAGCGATAATCGTGATCCATGTCGCGCAACCAGCCCACATACAGCAGGAGATAATCAGACTGATCATTGGTGTTGACAGGCCTGTGAATTCGAGTATTGTCTCCATCGCTAGAATGAAAAACAATCCGACCGCAATCAACACGAGCGCCGCACCGCCGGCGATAAACATCACCAGCGTAGAGTCGGCCGGGTCGTCCCCAAAGTCTTCCCCCTCGGAAGTTACCGGCGTTTGAGCGATATCTTTTTCCGCTTTTGCCAATAACCTTTCGGCGTCTGTCATATCGCTGGTGCTTTTGCGATCGTCCTCCGAAATGAGAACCGTCGTTTCCAACTTTTGACGAGTCGCCATGTTGAAACCGCACTCGATGCAAATGATCGCTGTAGGGGACATTGCGGCACCACAGTTGTCGCAACAAGGACCGGAGGGACGGCTCTCCACCCCGGCTTCATCCAACAAATCCAAGAGCGGGTTATAGCGTTTTCCGCTGGTCCCAGCCGCAACCGGTGCAGCGCGGCTTACAGCAGCCGTCGCCGAATTGGCCATCGGAATCTGCATTGAAGTACTGCACTTAGGGCATTTGACCTTTTTTCCGCCAAATTCATCCCTAACAGTAATGGGATTCGAGCAGTTGCCGCAACGAGCCTTAATTGCCATGAGTTTCGTGGTGCTAAAGGAAACTAGCCCCCGTGAGGTGGGGGATCGAAAACAGAGAATACGTCTCGGAAAAGTACAGTCCATTAATGATTGCCGAAAATTGGCAATTTTTCTAGCGTCTAAATAGAAGAATTCACCCTTTTTTTCAAATCGGCACCGTTCGATTCGGCAAAAATCGGATTTCAACGAGACTTCCTGCCCCTCCAATTTCGATTGAGGGCTGTTTTCACTGCGGCAGAAGGAGTTAATCTGGTTTCCCAGACGATGCCCAAACATAATCCTGTGACTTCAGATTTTGTCCAAAGTACTCGCTTAAATGCGGTCTTCTCAAACAACCCGAGCCCCCAAAATTCGAGGTTCTCAATCCTGCCAATTTGACACTTTTAATTTTGATTCCGGGCACAATCGAAGGAATAACGAGCAAAAACCCTTCAAATGAGAAGCAAGGTCCTACTTTTCGAATTTGGCGCGCCAGTTGCATCTTCAGGGAGTCTTACGTGGTTTTTCGCGCCAATTTGTCAGAAAATAGGACTTTTTAGTTCGGTGCGAAGCCCAAGGGAAAAAAACAAACTTTTAGGCAATTTGACGGAGAATATTGTATGGCTGCGACTGCCACAAAAAAAGCCGCACCGGCCAAGGTGAATTTACAACCACTCGGCGACCGTGTGGTTGCCAGACGTGAGGAAATCGAGACAACGACAAGCGGCGGCTTGTTCCTGCCCGATTCCGCAAAAGGCAAGCCAACACGCGGCGTGGTTATCAGCGTGGGCGAAGGAAAGTTGAATAAAAACGGAACCCGTACCCCCCTTCAAGTCAAACCTGGTGATCGTATCCTTTTCACCTCCTACGGCCCTGACGAAATCAAGATTGGCGACACGGAATTGCTCCTGATGCGCGAAGATGACATCCTGGCTGTTATCGACTAAAGACCTATCTATCGCCGTCGGCAGCTGAGCTTCGGCAATTTATGTTTCAACCCTTTTTCAACTTTTAATTCAACAATATTTTCGGAGATAAAACATGGCAAAGATGATTGCATTTGACCAAGAGGCTCGCGAAGCGATTCGTCGCGGCGTTGCAAAACTGGCCCGTGCCGTCAAGGTTACCCTCGGTCCTAAAGGCCGCAACGTGATCTTGCAAAAGAGCTTCGGCTCACCCACCGTGACCAAAGACGGTGTGAGCGTCGCGAAAGAAATCGAACTTGAAGATACCTATGAAAACATGGGCGCTCAAATGGTTCGCGAAGTCGCCAGCAAGACTAGCGATGTCGCCGGCGACGGAACGACCACAGCGACCGTTCTCGCCGAAGCGATTTTCAACGAGGGCCTCAAGGCGGTAACCGCCGGTGTCAACCCGATTCAAATGAAACAAGGGATCGAGAAAGCCACCGTCGCAATCAACGAGCGATTGAGCAAGATGTCGATCAAGATCAAAAACAAAGAAGAGATGGCCAACGTCGCTTCTGTAGCTGCTAATAACGATCGCGAAATCGGTTCGCTTTTGGCAGACGCGATGGAGAAAGTTGGCAAAGACGGTGTGATCACTGTCGACGAGGGCCGCAGCTTGCAGACCGAAGTCGAATGGGTTGAAGGGATGCAGTTTGATCGCGGTTATCTGTCCCCCTATTTCGTTACCAGCCCGTCTTCAATGGAATGCGTTTTGGAAGATGCTTATGTCTTGGTCTACGAAAAGAAACTTTCGAACATCAAAGACCTTGTCCCCATCCTGGAAAAGGTTGTTCAACAAGGCCGCCCATTGTTGATCGTCGCCGAAGACGTTGATGGCGAGGCACTGACCACGTTGGTGATCAACCGCTTGCGAGGAACGTTGAACGTTTGTGCCGTCAAGGCGCCTGGATATGGTGATCGTCGCAAGGCGATGCTCGAAGACTTGGCGGTCCTCACCGGTGGACAAGCGATTTTCGAAGCCCTCGGTAAGAAACTCGAAAACCTTGATTTGTCCGACTTGGGCCGAGCCAAGAAAATCATTGTCGATAAAGACAACACAACCATCATCGAAGGTGCTGGCAAGAACTCCGATATCAAGGCCCGCATTGATGCGATTCGCCGTGAAATCGAAAACACCTCCAGTGACTACGATCGAGAGAAATTGGAAGAACGCTTGGCGAAACTCGCTGGCGGTGTTGCCAAGGTAAACGTTGGCGCAGCCACCGAAAGCGAAATGAAAGAAAAGAAGGCCCGTGTTGAGGATGCCCTCCACGCCACTCGAGCTGCTGTTGAAGACGGCATTCTCCCAGGCGGCGGGGTCGCTCTGTTGCGAGCCAGCTCAGAGGTCAAGCCAACCGATTTGTCTGATGACGAAGTCACCGGCTTCAACATTGTCGTCCGTGCTTGTCGTGCTCCTTTGTCGATGATTGCTTCGAACGCAGGTCAAGACGGTGGAATTGTTTGCGAACGAGTTCTCGAAGGCAAGAATGGCCACGGCTACAACGCCTTGACGGACAAATACGAAGATTTGATCAAGGCCGGTGTAATCGACCCAGCCAAGGTCACCAAGACCGCACTTTCCAATGCGGCAAGTGTGGCGACCCTGCTCCTGACCAGCGACGCCCTGATCGCTGATGCCCCGAAGGACAAAAAAGGCGGCAAGGGCGGTCACAACCATGACCATGACATGTACTAAAAGAGCCGGAGTTTTAGTCGAACGCTAGAAATCCATTTCGGCGAATTCGAAGAAAACTTGGTTCATTTCAGTCAAACATACGCGAAAGGCGGTTCAGTTGTCTGGGCCGCCTTTTTTACGTAGATTTTTGAGACCGCGATGCCTTTTTCAATTTCGCGCATCTCGTCTTAGATAACACCAATTGACGCGCGTAACCGTTCAAGATTAACAACGTCCCAGTCGTTCCCTTGATCATCAGTTCCCTTTTCGGTTTCCAAGTACATCGGCACATTCGAGAGTTGGGGATGCGCCAAGAAACGCCTAAAGGCAGAGATTCCGATCATGCCTTCCCCTATATGCTCATGACGGTCGACACGCGAATCGAGCCCTTTTTTGGAATCGTTGAGATGAATCGCTTTTACCCGATTCAAACCAACGTGACGATCAAGTTCCGAAGTCGTCAATAGAAAGCCCTCGTCGGTCGTCAAGTCGTAACCAGCAGCAAATGCGTGGCAGGTATCGATACAAACCCCGAGTCGCTCACGATTCGCAGAAACAAGGCTCAGCATGGCACCAAGTTGCTCAAAGTTCCATCCCAAAGTTGAGCCCTGACCAGCCGTGTTTTCTAGCAGCACCGTCGTCGAGATGTCTGGCGTTTGTCGAAATATTTCCTTTAACGATACTCCAATCGCAGCGATTCCTTCTTCGGGAGAAGAGGTCGTAAAGGCCCCGGGATGGACGACGACATGGGGAATTCCCAACGCAGCCGCCCGCTCAAGTTCAACGACCATCGCATCAACGCTCTTTTTTCGCAATTCCAAATCCGGAGATGCTAGATTGATCAAGTATGAGGCGTGCGACAACGGATCAGACACTCCGGTTCTCTGCAACGCATCTTGAAACGCATCAATCTCTGCTGCAGTTATCGGTTTGGCCCTCCATTGATTATTGTTTTTTGTAAACAACTGCACGCAATCGCAGCCAGCCTTGGCCGCAGCCTCGACCGCTCGATAATAGCCACCGGCGATTGACATGTGGGAACCAAGTTTAGGCATTCTTTTCTCGTCTTGAATTGATCAACTGCCACGTCCTTCCGGCGCAACTCAACAACAACAAAGGCGCTCACTCAATCAGCGTCAATTTCGAACCAATGCGAGCTTCATTAGTTGTTCCTCGATGCCGACTCGGAGCGGAGAACTTCAATCTCTTCGAAGGAATCCGTGATTTTCTAACGTTGATTTCAGATGGCAGGATAGAAATTGCTTACTCATCCATCAGACATCAAGTGAATAAATTTCGGTGATTTCCTTCAGCAAATTATCGAAATCAAGATTTAGGTCAACGAGCTTGCCACATCGAACATCGAAGACCCAACTGTGCACCGTTAGTTGCCGCTCCTTGATAGCGACTTGCACGGCAGCCGTTTTTAATAGGTTAATGCATTGCTCTTGAACGTTAAGTTCAACCAAGCGATCATTCCGCTTGTCGATGTCATTGATCGCGTTGAGTTCCTTTTTATGCAAACGATAGACGTCACGGATATTTCGAAGCCAGGGATTCAGTATCCCCAAATCCTGTGATGTCATCGCAGCTTTGACACCACCACAGCCATAGTGACCGCAGACAACAATGTCCTGGACTTTCAGGTGCCGCACGGCATAGTTCAGAACGGACATGAAGTTCAAGTCGATGCTAATCACCATGTTCGCAATGTTGCGGTGGACAAAGGCCTGACCTGGCTCCAAGCCCATGAGGTCTTCCGCTGTGACCCGGCTGTCAGAACACCCAACGTAAAGAATTTGAGGAGTTTGACCTTGTGAGAGTCGCTCAAAGTAACTTGGGTCGGCTTCAAGCCTTTTTGTCACCCAATTAGAGTTATTGGCAAAGATTTGCTCCATTTTCAACATCGACTTGTTCTCCTAGGCAATGGTTGTTGACAAACGACTAACGTTTTGTCTGCGAGTAAAATTCTGTTCGCCGGATTATAGACTACCGACTCGCTAGCTAGTAGATGAATGCCACGATTTACGCCGAAATCAAAACGGCTGTTTATCGCTGATATCTCGCTGCAATCGTGGACTCGTGCGTCAATCAGAAACGGCGATCGCAAATGCGATAGCGAGTGTGTCTGTGTGAGAGATTGAGATGTTGACGCTGGAAATTCCTTTCTCGGCTGCAACCTCTGCGGCACGTCCGGTGAGATTGACGACGGGTTGTCCGCCCGGCTGATTGAGTACTTCAAGATTGGTCCATTCTATTCCACGTGCCCAACCAGTCCCTAACGCTTTGAGGATCGCTTCTTTCGCAGCCCAGCGACCCGCATAGGAAATAGCAGAGTTTCGATGGGGTTGGCAATATTCGATTTCTGCCGCCGTATAAACTTTGGTCAAGAAGGTTTCCCCGTGTCGCTGGATCATTCCGGCAATCCGCTGGCATTCACACAAGTCAGTTCCGATTCCAATAATTTGCATATTTTTAAAATTGGGTCAAATAATTGCGATTTCAGCGGATTTGTAGACAACGCGGTCAATGACAAAGCCCATACGTTGATAAAGTCGAATGGCGCCAAGATTGTGCGCGGTCACCTCTAAGGTGCCTTGTTTAAAACCGAGCCCTTGCATTCCAAGCAGAGACTTGTTGATCAACGCAGCTCCGAGGCCGCGCCCACGATGTTTAGGGACGATGCCAATGTTCTGAATCGTGGCCGTTAAAGGCCCGGATTGCACGGCCTGAATCGTTCCGCAGCTTTCGATGGTGCCTCGGTTCGTGCGATGAATCAACAGCCACGTAGCCTCAGGCAAAAAACCATCGCGTCCAACAATATCGGCCATTAGTCGTTGGCAACCGTCACGCCGACCTAGACATGAAAATATGCTCGTGTCCATTTCATCGCAAAAACTCTTGAATTTGGTTTCTGCGTGAGATTGTAACAACTCGGGCCGCCATGCCAAAAACGAGTCGTCGGCTGTTAATCCAATGAGCGGCGGCAATTCGCGTGTCAGGTTAAAAACCATTCGATAGCGTTTAAAGAGCGTGACAGACATATCGTTTCAAAAATATTGAATTTCCATCCAGGGTACCAGGAACTTTATTCACCAGCCAAACGGCAACCACCATCCGACGAACAAAGTTAATCGTCCATCGCCTCAGACTCTCGGACCTCGGAAAGCGAATCGGATAATAACGAAAAATACTGATTCCAATTGATGACCTTGACGCCGCGGTTGATCTCAGGTTGAATTTCGTCGAGTTCCCACGAAAACACTGAATCGAGGTCCTGTTTGGGCTCCATTTGAACCACTTCCAAATCTGGTGTACATCGCAATGTCAGAAAATGCTCGCGTGTGATTTTTTCGCTATGAAAACTAAATTCGCGCAGGTTCTTCAACTTCAATAACAATTCAAGCCCTGCTGGTGTCATGCTGTTCATGCGAATCATGGCGATCGTTTCTAAAGGGTGGTCGACATCAAACTCTTCGAATCCGCTACCTGTCATCAATTTGCACCCACTTAAACGCAAACGTTTTAATTCCGGAAATTTCGCGATTTGTTTGAGGCCGTCATCAGAAATGTCTGGGTTGTTTTGCAAGTCCAACACATTCAACGAACTCAATTTGGTGACTTTTTCAAGTCGCCCACTAGTCATTCCGCAATTGACCAGGGCCAATCGTCGCAAGGAGTGGCAGTTGCTCAACTGCTCGATTGCCTCATCGTCCAGTTGACAATTTTCTAAAATTAACTCTTGAATCGAACTGTGGGGATGTTGGAAAGATTTTAACCACAGCGCCGGAAATGGCTTGGCCCCACTCAAACGCAATGCCTCCAATTTCGGGAATGAACCCAACCAATCGACTTGCCTTTCCGATGCACTGATTCCACGGTAGAACTTGAACGAGAGGGTCCGCAAGTTGGAAGTTTCTGAAAGCGGAGCAACAACTCCCAGTCCGAACTGCGTCGAGTCGATATCCAATTCCTCTAATTTGGTCAGCCTGCCAAGTTTTGATGAAGGTGCGACGCCCTCTTCGGACCGTTGGCGACGGCCAACGACACCGAATTTGAGTTTCAGGCGCCGCAGTGTATCAATTTCAGCGATTTGATCTAGGACTTCCGGTCGGGCTTTGCTTGAAACGAGGGTCAATTCCTCAAGAGACGAATTCGTAAAATTCTGCAAAAATTCGCCGGTGACGCTGTTGCAGTTCACAATGTGCAAGGATTTTAACCCTGTGGCGATCGCTAAAGTTTTTAAAGCAACATCAGCCAATTCTTGATCGTCTACGAGAGTGAGAACTCGCAACTTTGGGAATTGAGCAATGATTTCCCAATCTGAATGCTTAATATTATTGGTGCCGATAAATCGCAATTCTTCGATTGGCATTCGTTTTTGAGCGTCTCGTTCGGCCAAAGAACCCCAGTTGAAATTCGTGACCTCTAATTGAAGTCGTTTTAGGCTGGCAAAATCGACGAACGCAGAAATCTCGTTCAATGCATAAGTATGCGACAGCGAAAGCTCTTTCAATTTCGGCAGGGTTTGCAGGGCCAAAAGCGATTCGTGGTCGATTTCGTCAGCATACCTCAGCCTCAAACTTTCCAGATTCTTCAGAAGCCCGACACCGTTAAGCGAATAATTGTAGATGTGTCCAGAATACTCGACTTCTAAGTTTTTGAGCCTTTCGAAATCACTCAATTGACCAAAGAAATTGATTCCACGAAACTGAGGCATCCACAGTTTGACCAGATAGCCCTCCGAGTCGAATTCAGGCTTGGATTGATTAATGCGTTTGAGAACTGGAGAATTTTGATCGTGTTGTGCAATCGACACCAAAGGGTTCATAACCACAAATGCACAGCTTGCCAGCAGCAAAATCAACGCGGTTCGGAACCAACGCCACATTTCCCTATTCCTTTGGCAGCTATTGTTGATGTGTGTCCAAAACCACGCGCGACTTGTACCAGCGATCATGCAAACTCAAGCCGTTTCCAAAAAAAGCCATGTAGGTAATATCCGCGATGGCAAACAGAGTGACAAACACCGCGACCGCAGGAATTAACCAGGGCGAAAACTCGTTGAAGGGAAGAATCAAGAAAGTCATCACTCCCCACAAAATCGCCAACCTCAAAAAGCTACGTCCCATCATTAGACGCGGTGACGGTCGGAGTCCATATTGGTTTACAACGCGAATGTGCATTAGCGCCCTACCGAAGGATTGACGATGATAACCTTCGATCAATGTGAATAGAACAAGCGGCAGAAAACCACAAGCAGACAACAAGGTCTTTAAAATGATGAACGTCGCCGTCAAGTACCATGGAATATTGCGGTCCACAAAACTTAGCCAACCGACGCCATTGAGTTGCATCGTGCCTGAAACCCAAGAAAGAACGAAAAACACAAGGATTTGAATCACCGTAAACAAACCGATCACGATGGTGTAATCAATTCCAGCAGCGATGATGCGGGGTAGAAACCGAGCAGGTACGTTGGGAGCCGGTGCAACTCGGACAATATCTTCCGACAATGACTCGTAGCTTTGGTATCGTTTTTCTGGGTCTTTGGCCAACAAACGTTGCAAGATAGCTCGCCAGGCAATCGGGAAATCTTCCGGCCAAGGTTGCGGGAATTCGAGAGACTGCTTACGATGCGATTCTCCCCACTCCTTGATGGTCGTTCCTGAAAGAACCACCGGGCGTTTCCCAAAAGTCATCTCATAAAGAGTTACTCCCAGGGCATACATGTCGCTCTGGATCGAATGTTTTTCGCCCTCCAGAATTTCAGGAGCCAAATAATTGGGGGTGCCGCCCAGCGTTTGTGTTTGTTGATCAGACTCGAAACGAGCCATTCCAAAATCGCTCAGCTTGGCTACGCCATTCTCTTGGAGCAAGATGTTGGACGGTTTAATGTCGCCATGAATCACATCGAACTCGTGTGAAAATCGGAGAGCCTCGCAAATTTGCCATGCAACATAAACCGTCTCTGTGAAAACGAGGTCGCCTTGGATGATGCGGTCGGCCACCGTATTCCCTGAAATCAACTCCATCGCGAAAAAAGGGTCCCCCTCATGTTTGCCGACATAATAAATGGAGACAATGTTGGGGTGGTTTACTCGGGCTTGTGCGACGGCCTCTTGAAGCAAGCGATCCACTTCCTTGTCATGAACGCGCGAGCCGCTATTGGTCAGAACTTTCACCGCTACATATCGCTTGAGGGAAGTGTCAAAGGCCCGATAGACCTGCCCCATTCCCCCTTGCCCGACAGGCTCGATGATTTCGAAGTGCCCGAGTGCCTTTCCTAAGACCAGGGAGCCATCCTGGTTGTCGATCAAACTAAATTCACCTTGGCATCGGCTCAAATCGCGAGAGTCGCCGTGAATCGCCAGTGTCCGGGAAAGTTCATTTTGCAGGGCCTTCGAGCTGATCGCACGTTGGCAACTCTCGCAAACTCCGCCGCGATCGAGGTTCAACGTCAACAGTTCGCCGCACGTGCAGCGGAACTTGATCGTTCGCTCAGGCGTCATCGGTTGTGTTTGGTTGAATTCCATCGTGCGCTACGGTATTCGGGTACAAGAAATTTATCAATACTCGTCTTCAGTCTCTTCTTCTTCATCTCCCTCGTCTAGGAAAGACGAGGCAGCGTGTTGAAAGTCTTTGGTTTTGGCAACGCCCGATTCGTCGACATCGACCAACAAACGCAATTTTTGCTCGACCCGCTCGAGACGTGCATGGCAGTCGCGCAAGTGCTTGACGCCTTGCTCGTATGCCCGCAAGGAATCGTCCAGAGTTAATTCTCCTGACTCGATTTCGCGAATAACGGCTCGGAGTTTTTCCAGTGAATCTTCAAAAGATATGGATTCTTGAGTGGTCTGACGTTTTCGGGCCATTTCTTGTAATGTACGGTTAATTTAAGGGGCTGTGGTTTTGCTCCGCATCGTTCGGGGCAGGACTCTGGTCGTTATACCTTATTCGACAACGATTCACATCGCGTCAGTATTTTGACGGCCAAGGATTTGCCTGTATTCGAGAGGAGATGCCCTCAAACTGCCGATGTTACTCGACATCCTCTAAGGGCTGACTCTTTACTACGACACTCTCTATTGTACCGTCTTGAACGCGAGTTGTAATCTGTAAACTCGACTGAACCTGTGAAACGCTGCGAACTACCACACCTTTTATGTCCGTCGTCACACTGTACCCTCTGGTCAAAATCCCTACCGGGCTGAGCACATCCAGTTTTCCGGCAAGTTCCGTCAGCCTTTGGCGAGCTTCCGAGGTTGCATCAAACATGGAATCATTGAGCCGCTCGCCGAATTCATCAAGTCGCTGACGATGCTGGTTCATTTGATCGAAGGGTCGAGTCAATGCCGGTCGATCTGCCAAACTTTGCAGCACCGCGAAAGACTTGCGATACCGGTTTTGCAACGCCGTTTTTAACCGACTTCGTCCTTGTCGAAGAGCATCTAACAAGTCGATTTTTTGCGGGGCAATTCGCTCGGCGGCCTCACTTGGCGTCAAGGCTCTGACGTCGGCAACTAAATCCGCTAGCGACACATCCGTTTCATGCCCTATCCCGGTAATCACAGGAATTTTCGAAGCGAAAATCGCGCGGCAAACAACTTCTTCGTTGAAACTCCACAAGTCCTCTAAGCTTCCACCTCCGCGACAAACGACCAGCACATCAGCCGCAGGACGCATCCGATTGGCCAACGCAATGGCCTCAGCGATTTCTTGCGCCGATCCATCCCCCTGGACTCGTGTCGGTGCGATGGTGACTTCAACGTTTGGATAGCGGCGTAACAAGATTTGTAAAAAATCTCTAATGGCCGCACCGTCTGGGCTCGTGACAACCGCGACACGTTCCGGTAAAACCGGCAACGGGCGTTTTCGACCGGGATCGAATATTCCAGCGGCCGCCAACTTTTCTCGCAGTTGCTTGAGGGCCAACTGCAATTCACCTTGTCCAACCGGTTCGATTCGTTGTGCGATAAATTGGTAGTTTCCCCGCGCCGGATAGACGTCCAAACCGCCGTAACAGGTGACTTTTAGACCACTCTCGATTCGCATCTTCAACCGCTCGGCAGAGGATCGCCACATCACGCAACTGATTTTTGCATTGGCGTCCTTGAGGCTGAAATAAATATGGCCAGCCTGTGATCTCGTGAGTTCCGAGAATTCGCCTTGGACCAGCAATCCTGAAAACGAAGTGTTCAACGCGAGTTTAATCTGTTGCGTCAATTGACTGACGGTCAACGGTTTGCTTGGCATGGAACTCATGTAACTCGATAGTATCCTTTAGCTGGCGGGAGGGTCTCGTCGAGCCTTTCGCTTCGCGTCCAGCAATCGAGACGTATGCGGTTGCTCATCGGTGCGATTTGTCTCTTGCACGGGACGAGGAGGAGGTGGTTCCCGTTCGCGGTCTTGTTCGCTTTCGAGGATACGAGTCAATTGCTCTTTGCCGCTGCTCCCTCCGGAATCCGCTTTAGGTTCGAAGCGAGTTTCAGCCTGCCGAGCCTCCAAGCGTTTACTGATTTCCGACTTCTTCGAGCGGAGTCGTTCAAGATTGGAGGCCAGTGCTTCATTGTCGGGTTGACCACGCAGCCTGCGAACGAATGCCATGAGGCCAGTAATCCACCCAGTTCCCACCGCGACCCGTCGAATGAATACGTCAGCCAAAAAGACCCAGGCGCCTAAAACGAGCATCCAAGGCCACATTGACTGAATTGCTGACGTGTGCCGCAAAGTCGGCCGAAACGGATTGAGGGCGAGTACCGCCGACAGGTCGTCGCGCCCCGCAAACGGATCTGAAATCATTCCTGAATCGGTCGAGCCAGTAGCGTTCAACGCCGAGAGATTTTGGAGGAGAGGAAAATTGGTTTCGCGATCCGAGTATTCACTGGAATAAGGAACGCTGATTCCCGTCGTCAAACGTTCATATCCTTCGCCTGGCATGATCGTGATCAAGTAATTTCCGGGATCGTTCGCATCGAATTCCGCTTCGTAACGCCCGGGTCCAGTCTGAGAAAAATTCAGATCAAATCCTCCTCGTTCCGTACCATCGGCCGAGGCAGGGGGAAGTCCACGAGCCGCGAGATTTAAAAAGTTTATGAATTCGTCGCTCTCGTCAATTGCCGTGACGACCACGCGCCCTTTGTTGTCCCGAACATCCGTACTGAGGGAGAAGTTCGCGTTTTCGGTCACCGGGCGCATCGAATAGCGGACCATTTGCGTAAACAGTTTGTCGTAGTATTCGCTGTTGTACCAATTCGAAGTCCAGTTTTTTCCAGCATCGCTGGTGAATACCACGGTGCGCCCAAGTTCGTAACGCCATGCAGCGAGCAGCGTTGAGTTCTCGGTATTGTCAGCGGGCTCGCTGGCAATCAACAGCTGTTCCACCAGCGGGTTCTGTTTCACCGTCGTCATCACATAGCCGTAAAAAGGTGGCAACGCACTGGCATCAACGCCTTGGAGAATTTCGTGGCGGCTGCTCATCGAATTAGGGATCGCTTGCATTCCCGCTTTCGACTCTTTGATCACCGGTTTGGCAACCCTCCGTGCCTCGCGCTGATAAATTTTTGGCAATGCCCTGCCGTCGGCGACTTCGTAGTATTTGCCTCCGGTTTGTTTCGCGATGTCTCGCAACAAAGCACTATTCGCCGGACCGTGTGTTCCAATTGCAACCGTTGAAATCAAGATTTTTTCATCGACATATCGCCTTAGCAAGGCTGGTCGTGAAGGCGTGGGGTCACCGTCACTAATGATGATCATGTGCTTCATTGATGCCGGGCAGTTCTTAAGACCCAACAGGGCAAGTTCCATCGACGAGTCAAAATCAGGCATATCACCCGGCGTCATCCGATTGATCAAGTTCAACATTCGCCGTTTGTTTTCCGAAATGCGAGCCATTCCCGTCGGAAGTTGCCACAACCAGCGGCTTCGCCCAGCCATATGATCCCATTCCACGACTCCGCAGAAATCCATGGGGCCGAGGCAATTCACCGCCTCCTGCCCCACCTTCATTTGCCAATAGTTACCCTGAGCCATTTCCGAAGCATGCATCACCATCGCGAGAGCACCGACCGCGCTTACCTTGTCATTTTTGATCTGGAAATCGACCGGCATTGCCTTTTCCAATTCTGAATTGGTCCAGCCGCCAACTCCGAAAGAACGATCCCCACCGATCATCACTATTCCGCATCCCAACTCACGGCAGTTATTGACCAGGATTTGAATTTGCTGATCCGAAAAACCAACCGCCGTCATTCCTGACTCGGATGATCGTGGCACGTTCGCCAAAATCACTGAGTCATACTGTAATAATTCAGCGGCCGAGGTGAAAAGCTGGTCCGTTTGCATGACATCAACTTCAATCGCCAAAGTCTTCAATCGATCAATCAATTGAAAAAATTCTCCGGGAAATTCAACGTCTTCGATCAAGAGCACTCGTCCCTTACCGCGAACGTGGACAAACGCCCCTGCTGAATTGTTCTTCGAAACCGCATCTTGCGATGGATCGTCTGGAAGAAAGCTTGCGTCCAAAGTGATCATATCGGCGTGATGGAGCTCGTGTTGAAAGCCGATAACATTCTTGCCGGGGTTTAGCGTGACCCGTTGTTGAGCGATCAACTCCTCGCGGCCACCAATCCGTTGTTTCAAGATCAATTCGCCTGAGACCTTGCCATCAGGGTTATCCTCAGTGATGAGATTTTCATTCGTGAGAACCACGCGAGCCTCAAACGGTTGGTCTTTGCGGACATCACTCGGGACCATCAATTTATCAACCGCGACATCGTTACGGCGGTCCAACTTGATCGGGACCACGTCGATTCCGATCCCGTCGCGTACAAATGAATTGGCTGCCGTCAAAACATCGCCAATGTTTTCATTTCCATCTGTGACGATTACTACCCTACGTGCAGTATCTTCTGGGAATCCAGCTTTTGCTAATCGCAAGGCAGCTTCGATGTTAGTTCCCTCGGTTGCGATCTTCAGCTCCGATCGAGCGACAATTGGCAGGGAACCTTCGTAAGGAGAAGCTTCGAAGTCAGCGTTGGTCCCGAATACAATCACGCCGGCCAAATCTCCGGTTCCAATTCCGCGATTAGACTTTCGATGCTCGTCCACCGATTTGGCGACATAGGTCATCATGGCCTCTCGTTGCTCGCGGGGGATGCTCTCCGATTGATCAAGCAAATATAAAACCGTGAGGCGGTTCGTAAGGTCTCTCCAATGAATTTCCGCCAGTGCGCAAACGAGGGCCGCATAAACAAGGGAGCGAAAAGCGATGGCGAACAGGCGTCGCGAGCGTCCCAAACCCGCCAGACTGTTGAAGCTCAAAATCCAAATCACGGGGAGCAATAGCAACAGCCAAAGAAAATGAGGACGATCAAATCCAATTTCTTCAAACATAACATGCACCGACCGCTAAATTTTAGGTAATACTATTTTCGCCGAAACTGATCCTAAGCCGACTCAAGAATTGGCCGCTGAAATTCTCCGCAAGGCGACAGTAGTTAGGAGTCGGGGGTGATATGGGATCAGGTACCGGTGCCGGAACGGCCCTGTGGGTGCTCAGCATAACAGTATCCGACAACCATTTCACTTCGAGCACATTTTGACAGGAACCGCCGCGAGGCACCACATCATTGCTCAAAATTGTAGTCGATATTCCACCAACTTTGGTCCAACACCGCTGGGCAATAATCACAAATTTCTGACTCGAGTTTTCCAAAACGGCTTCAATCTATTTTTGAAGTGAAAAACTGCGTTGGAACAGCCGTTTTTGAACCTACCGCAGAGACTAAGTTGAGAGATGATATTTCGAAAAACGCCCACTTACGTGGCCGATTTGACCCTAAAACATAGACCATTCGCCTCAAAACTAAAAAAAAGTATCGCTAATTCGAAAATTTTGACTTCCGGTTCTCAATTCTGATTTACCCTCCTGGGAAGCCTGAAATGTCAATTCAAGACCCATTGCAAATCCCGACAAACGGCCAAGGCTATGTTAAGATAGGTAAATATTGCGGTGCGTATTCGGCAGTTGAACTCTAGCCAAATCGCACTGATTTGTTGTTGGACGTTCAAACAACGCACGATTCTCGTGCTCTCGGCTTGCCCTGATGCCCACTTAGGAATCGTTGATCGAAAAAGTCAATTTCGGAGTAACTTATGAAAGCGTTTTTTAATTGGAATTGGTCAGCTCTCTGCCTGGGAGCTTGGCTGGTGGTTGGAGCAACTCAAGTTGTTGCCCAAGACCCAAAGCCCGAGTATCCACCCTTAGATCAAGTGATTAACGGATTTGAAGAAATCAAAGTCATTGATGACGAAGCGACAGGTACCGAGGTGCAGCCGTTTTATCGTCTATGGGTCGATCACAAAAATGGAAAAGTTCTCGCCGAGTTGCCAAAAGATTTCGCTAATCCCGACCAGCGACACTTCATCGCCACCACACTCTCGGGCGGCGATGTTTTCGCGGGACTTCAATCTGACGACTACTATGTTTACTGGAAGCAATACGGAAAACGACTTGCTCTGGTCGCCGAAGACGTTTCGATTCGTGGCTCGGACGACGAATCTCGGGCATCCGTTCAAAGATTATTCACGGACCGCATTTTGGTTGATCTCCCAATCTTAACGATGGTTCCACGAGGCGGACCAGTCATCTCGCTTGACGAACTGCTGGTGAACAATTCTTCAGTCTTTTTTAGTCGCGTCCGCACAAACAAACCAAATCTGTCGAAGATCAAAGTCGTCAAAGCGTTTCCGAAAAACGTCGAAGTTGCTTTCGAAATTGCCGACACGAACAATCAGTTGAAGGTTCTGCACTACTCGATCAGCAAAATCGAAGGTACTCCTGGATTCAAACCTCGAGTCGCCGACCAGCGAGTCGGTTACTTCACAACTAATTATGATGACTACGGCAAGTACCAAGGAGACGACACGCGGGTCCGCTACATCAATCGCTGGAACTTGGAGAAACGTGATCCAAGCCTCAAGATGAGCCCCCCAAAGAAACAAATCGTATTCTACATCGAACACACCACACCCGTCCGCTACCGTCGCTGGGTTCGTGAAGGCGTCCTCCATTGGAATAAAGCCTTCGAACAAATTGGGATTGTCAACGCCATCGATGTTCGTCAACAAGACAAACAAACCGGCGAGCACATGAACAAGGACCCAGAAGATGTGCGGTACAACTTCATTCGTTGGCTCAACAACAACATCAGTACGGCAATCGGACCGAGCCGCGTTAATCCGAAAACAGGTGAAATCCTCGATGCCGATATCGTGCTAACCGATGGTTGGATTCGGGCATTCGAGCAAGAATTCGACAAAGTGATGCCGAAAATCGCGATGGAAAGTGCCACGACTGAGACCATGGCATGGTATGCTCAAAACCCAAATTGGGACCCAAGGATTCGTCTGGCAAGCCCCGGAAAACGTGACGCCATCGGCCAATCATTGATGAAAATGAACGCCAACTTAGACGCTGCCGCGAGCCGAAACACGTTGACAAGACTATTGGGTGACGAACCCTACGACGGCTTGTTCAACCGAACCAGCCAAGTCAATGGTGCGTGTTTTGCCGCCGAAGGTCGCCAATTTGATGTGGCGATGATGCGGATGGCGCTCGCTCATGCCATGTTTGACGACAAAGACAAAAAAGATGAAAACGACAAAGGTCCCGAAGAGCAAATTCTCGACGGGATGCCAGAGTCCTTCATTGGTCCACTGTTGGCCGATTTGGTTTGCCATGAAGTGGGACACACCCTGGGTTTGCGACACAACTTCAAGGCATCCAGCATCTACACGCTTGATGAAATCAACAGCGAAGAAGTCAAGGGCAAAAAACCTTTTGCTGGTTCGGTTATGGACTACATCCCGGTGAACTTCCGCTTCGAAAGCGGAACGGTCCAAGGGGACTACTCGATGATCGGAATCGGTCCCTACGACATGTGGGCAATTGAGTACGGGTACACTCCCGACGACAAGAAGCTGCCGGAAATCCTCAAGCGAGTCGCCGAGCCCGAATTGATTTTCGGAACGGATGAAGACACGATGGGCTCTGACCCTTTGGCACGTCGCTATGACTTTAGCAAGAACCCGTTGGATTACGGCAAAAGCCAAGTCAAATTGGCTCTGCACCACCGGGAAAAAATCTTAGAAAAATTTGTAAAAGACGGCGAACCATGGGAGAGGGCTCGACGTGGTTACCTGCTGACCCTTTCCATGCAACTCCGAAGCACCTCGACGATGGCCAACTGGATCGGTGGAGCACATATCAATCGAGACAAAAAAGGTGACCCCAACGGTCGTCGTCCGATTGAACCTGTTTCGGCAGCGGCACAACGCGACGCCCTGGGATTCGTGATCGAGAACACGTTTAAGGACGAAGCCTTTGGCCTTACTCCTGAACTTCTTCAACACTTGGTTTCGGACGCTTGGTTCGAAGGTGGACGCTCGATTGGCTCACTCGACCCACCTTGGCCGGTGCATGATCAAATTTCTGGAGTGCAAGCGACGGCTCTTTCTCAGCTTCTGAACCCTACCGCATTACGACGGGTTTATGACAACGAGTTTCGGGTTCCTGCCGACGAAGACGCGTTCACTTTGAACGAACTGATGTCGAGCATTCACAATGCGATTTGGTCTGAAATTGGTGATCTACCCAAAGGGCAATTTACCGAGCGGAAACCTGCGATTAGCAACCTCCGCCGCAACCTTCAAGCAGAGCACTTGCAACGGCTTTTTGACTTGGCCAACACCAAGACAGGAAATGCAGCTCTCAAGCCGATTTCCAATCTGGCTGGGTTGGCCCTCCACGATTTGAAGGGCAAACTGGAAACCGCCAAAGACTTGGAAGGCCTCGACGCCTACAGTCGGGCTCACCTGTTCGACATGCACGACCGTATCCACCGCTGGGTTGAAGGCAAGGTCGCTCAGTCTGGCAGCGGAGCGGCGCCCTTCATCATCTTTGGTTCGTCAAATGAAGCCGACAGCGGCCAATAGTTGTCGACTAACATAAGTTTTAAAAAAAGAGGCTGCTTGGATCGTTGTCCAAGCAGCCTTCTTTATTTGTTGCAATTCAAGAATCTAGGCGTCCATGCTCCCTGGGTCGGTCGCGTGAGCACCGCGCGGATCAAGTTGGCCTATCGAGACTGCAACAGTGCGGGTATTTTCTGTTGCGGTCTAATTAGTAGCTAAATCGAAGGCCGAAGTGAATCGTGTGCCAAAAAATTGTGTTCGACAATTTCATCTCATTGCCGCCGACCGCGAAGTCTTGGGATGGAGCATTGGCAACACCGTCAAGCCAATTGGCTTCATATCCGAGATAGGTTGCCGCACGACCTGGTGCGATGTCGAAGTACATCCGTCCGCCAGCCTGACCAATAAACATGCCGCCACTTTTGTCGATTCGATCGTCCAGTAATACAACGTCGAGATTGTTGAACTCCGAGCGGGACATTCGGCCTTGATTGGCAAGCCCCGAAGCCTTGACATGCCCTTGAACCGAAATAAGTTGCGATACAGGTTGATTGAACTCGAATCCAATCGTTCCCCCAATCGCACTGTTGGAAATGTCAACGAGGTTTTCTGACAGCAAAAGAAAATCGAAGAAACCGGCGTCCACTAAAGTCTCCGTGTTCAAACGCAAATCTTCGGTCATGCGGAAATATCGTGGACCAATCAAGAAGGTCATGCCCGGTGCGAACGATTTCCGCAAGTTGAACTGAAAATCAAAAAACTGAGAATCGTAGCCAACGCCGATCACGTCAGGGCTCAACTGTGGATCGATAAACGGAGAAGTCAAATTCGGGCCAAAGAACTCTTCGTCTGTTGTCCATCTTCCGAATTGAGTTGAGGCTTCCCATTCAATCCCAAAGCGGTTTGTCGAACCAATCCGCAAGTTCGGCCCAACGGTCGATTGCATGTCGGAAAGTTGATCCGAAGAAAACAGGATTTCATTTGTCTGAGTATTGGTGATCAATCCCAAACCCAAATCGCCACCTGGACGACTAAAAACCGCCCCTCCGGCTTCCATCCAAAATCGACTTTGCCCAGGATTGGCGATCCCAGGCCACTGCCCGTAGGCGGAACTGGTGAATACCAAAGTGATCACTGCCAAACACAATAATTTAATTGCCCGCACGCCTAATTCCTCCGGACGATGGTCAAGCCAGAATTTTTCTGCTGCAAACTTTGATCGGCCGTCACGTTAGAAACAATTAATACGACCCCTACCCGTGGAATCCTTTACCAAGCTTCACTACCTTAACGGACCATGGCCTGTAAAGACCGGATAAAGATCACGTTTTGACGGAATTACCCGACAAATCGTTAAAGTTTTGATGCAAGCTAACCTTTAAGCGGAGTCAACGGAGCATGACTTAATCGAAACCGCTTAAGTCCCCCCGATGAAAACTTCACGGTCGCGGTCTTCTTAATCCCTGAACCCGACAAGTCCACAATCACACCGGCTCCATACTCCGGATGTTCGACCGACATTCCTTGAGAAAACATTTCTGGATGGCAGCGATTTTCGCCGGCATCTCGATCGCGAGCCATGTCTGCGGCCGTCACGATGCGAGGGAATTTTGGCGGCAGTGACTTCTGAAAAGGCGTCGGCTTTTCTTCGACTCGGTCCTCGTTGATATCTTGGCTAGGGATACCGTCATGCAGCCACGGGTCCAGATTCTCCGCCCAAACATCCTCGTCAACGAAGTCATTTAAGGTCCTGGGCTCGACAACTTCCATTTCGCCACGGGGCAACTCCATCAAAAACCGACTCGCGATACAGGGCCAATACCCTCCACGACGGAAACGCGTCTGACAGCGACTGATCTGCAGTCGTTCTTGAGCCCGCGTGATGCCAACAAATAACAAACGCCGCTCCTCTTCGATCTCCGTTTCGTTGGTGCTGCTCCGTTCGTGAGGCAAAATCCCATCCTCAAGGCCCACAATATACAAACACGGAAACTCCAATCCCTTGCTCGAGTGAATGGTCAACAAAGTCACGAATTCCGAATTCGATTCCCAAGCGTCTGTGTCATTCACCAAAGCCGCTTGCTCCAAAAACGTCTCGATTCCACCATCCTCTGGGTGCTGACGGTCGAACTCATGGGCGGCAACCAAAAGTTCATCGATATTGTTGGCCCGTTCGTGCCCTTCCTCCGATCCGTCTTCGGTCAACCAATCCCGATACCCTGTCAGTTTCACGATTTGTTGAATCAACTCTCCAACCGGTGCGTGGCGATGTTCGGCAATCTGATCATACAAGGCGACAAAACGGGAAATCTTGGTCGCAGTCCCCTTCGCAATCGACGTCACCAAGCCCGATTGCCGAGCGGCCTCCAGCAACGTGACTCCCTGATCGATTGCGTGGCGGCGGAGTTTTTCAACGGTGCGATCACCGATGCCTCTCGCAGGAATATTAATCACCCTTTCGAACGCCACTCGATCGGCTGGGTTATTGAGCAAATGGCAATACGCCAAAATATCCTTAATCTCGCGGCGTTGATAAAATTCCAATCCCTGCACCACCTGATAGGGGACACCATGAATCTTCAGGTAATGCTCAAACGAACGCGACAGCGAATTTGTGCGATACAGAATCGCGAAATCACTGGGTCGTCGCTCGCCGCGTCGAATTTGCAACGCGATCGACTCGGCAATGTCATTCGCCTCTTGCTCTGGATTCGCATAGGCGATCATCCGCACCGGCGTTCCGGCCTGATTGTTGGTCCACAATCGTTTGGCCTTGCGGCGCTGATTGTTGGCAATCAGTGTGTCGGCCACGTGCAAGATTGATTGAGTGCTGCGGTAGTTCTCCTCCAGCTTAATCACCTGCGTGCCGGGAAAATCTCGTTCGAATTCCAAGATGTTGTTGATCGTGGCACCCCGCCAGCCGTAAATCGATTGATCTGGATCACCCGTCACCGCTAAATTTTTGTTGATCTGATTGAGGAGCCGGATCAGGCGATATTGAGCGACGTTCGTGTCCTGATATTCATCGACCAACATGTAAGCGTATTGCTCGTCCAGCCGATGCCGCAGATCTTCGTTTTCAACCAAAAGCTGCCCAGCCAGCATCAACAAGTCATCAAAGTCAACGGCGTTGGCCAATTGCAATAACTTTTGATACTCGGGGTAAACCTTTGCCACCACTCGGTGGAGATAGTTCCCAGGCCGGGGCTCGAATTGGTCGGGGACAACACCCGCTCCCTTGAGGTGGCTCACCTCTGCCGCGACGTTGTTGACCGAGTAGTGACGCAAGTCCAAATTGGCTTCGCCGATCGCTTGGCTGAAAAGCTTTCGCGAATCGGCCGTGTCGTAAATCGTAAAATTCTCCGACAGCCCTATGTAGGGAGCATAAACGCGCAGCAGACGGGAACAAAACCGATGGAAGGTCCCCGTCCAGGCGCGATGCCCAGGCGACAACAACTCCAGCCGAGTCCGCATCTCGTCGGCCGCTTTGTTCGTGAACGTCAACGCGACGATACTTCGCGAATCGATTCCCGACGCAATCATGTAGGCGATGCGATGAGTCATCACCCGCGTCTTCCCAGACCCAGGACCTGCCAAACACAGCAGCGGGCCAGTGACCGTTTCAACCGCTTGCCGCTGCACGGGGTTGAGCGGTTGCAAAATGGAATCGAGATCGGGGGAGTCAAACATGGTTTGCTAGCAGGCCTCGCCTTAGTGTGCTTTTCGACTTCTCATCCTATGTTATATTTTTACCGGCGTTCAACAAGGACGCGGCTAAAATTTTTGGAATCTACAAATCGAAAGGAATCACATGGCTCGGACCCGCATTCCGTTAAGTGCCGTTGAAGAAGCGAATCGCGATCTCAAAGAAAAATTGGAGCTTAGCACCGCTGAGATCGGCTTGACCGTCCGCACCACCAATTGCCTCGAAGAACGAGGTATTTTCACCGTGCAAGACTTGCTGAACACTACCCGCGAGGAATTGCTGGGGATTACCAATTTCGGCGAGAAAACATTGGAAGAAGTCTACAAGTCGCTGGAAGCGATCGGTTTCCGCCGCCAACTCGGCGACAACAAACCTCGCTAAAGCTGCATCCGGTCGCCATCGATAAAAATCCCTCTACGGCTTGTTGATTTTATCGAAACCCGAAACGTCGGTGAGGGAATTTAGTCCACTCGCTCATGCTCCAGGTTAAGAAATTGCCACTTTCAATCACAGATGCTAAAAAAATCAACAAGCCGTCTAAGGCTTTAGGGGCTTGTGTCTCCCAACGCAGTTCAAAGCGAGGGTTCGAACTTGATGCTCGGCAATCTTTGATTCCGCAAATTATTTAAGTCGCAACTTTCAACTCGTATGCGCACTTGCCTGAAAGGCTTACGTCTCTCAGCCCAGGGCAGAGCGAGGGTTCGATGACCATCGAACCCTCGCGCCGCCCTGGGTACATGCCCCGATAAATCCCACAACGGGCCAACCGATCTTCATCTACCTCCAAACATCTCTCGCCTTCAAATCCGAACAACGATCTGCAAAAAAGAACCCCAACACAACAAAACCTCCAACACCCAAGCTCACCCAACAACTCACGCGTAACATCTTTTACCCCACATCTTTTACCAACAAAAACCAGCTTGCAATCTTCCAATCAAAAATCCCGCCCTGACGCTTAATCAGTTATCGTTTTTGGTAAAAGATGTTGGGTAAAAGATGGAAATGCTCAAAAGCGTCACCAAAATTCGTTGGCCCATTGAGCAATTCACGGCAACAAATGGGTTTTGTTTCTCAAAACCACTCACCCGCGCGATTCATGCCACCCCAAAAGGCCACATCCGTCCACCCAATTTCAACAACGAAACGAACGGAACAGCCATCGAATCAAACCAATGAAATATTCCGACATCGGAACCAATCTTTCCAGCTCACAAAACCCCATTCCTCTGTTTTGTTTCGTCATCGGAAATCCTAACTCCCTCATCGCTCTCGCTATACCCGCAATCCCTCCACACAAACCCGCAATCATCCGAGACCTAAAACCTACCGCACGCACCCCGCGCACGACCCGAGCCCCAGTAATCCTGGCCGCCATCCAGGACCGCAGGCGTCCCGCCTGCCAAACTTCTCCCATACTCACCACCCCAATAAACGCTGCCCCTAAAAACGCCCGACTTCAATGCCGCCAACAAATTCCCCAAACAAAGCCCCCCATGTTCAAACCTCGCCCCACCAGCTTCCAACCCGCCCGCCCTCCAGCGCGTCAATACCTGATTATCCGAGCTGTTTCGAAACGCCAACTTGTTGACTGAGCCCGAAAATTTATCTACACTCTTACCAACGGTTTAGTTATGTTTTATCAACTTATCACGCGCTATCCGATGGTAATAACTAGTTAGGCCTCGCATGAGAACATGCACCTGCTTCGCTTTGCAACTACCGCATAGCGCCGCGATCAGCAACTCGACTTCCAGACTGCACCGATGAATCACTACATCTACAAGATTCAACCAACAAGGATCGAGATGTTGAGCGATGGACCAACTCCTGAAGAGAGCCAAGTGGTCTCCGAGCACTTTTCTTATCTTCAAAGTCTTGCAAACGCGGGCCGCTTATTCATAGCCGGTCGAACGCTGCTCACGGACGAGAGGACATTTGGAGTAGCAGTCTTTGCAGCGGCTTCTGAGCAGGAGGCCAGGGCTGTACTCGCTGAGGACCCCGCGATTCTGCACGGAGTCATGCGCGGAGAGGTCTATCCCTTTCGAGTGGCCTTATGGTCAGGGAAGCCGCTTGCCGCACCCGGCGAGGCCTGACTCCTTGCTCAAGCTGACCCGCTACGACATGCAATGCTTAACGTACATGCCTTCGCGGGCAACTGAACTCGAATGCTCGCTGATTCGATAACAATCCGAGAAAATCATTGAAACGCCATGCCAATCGCACATAACTCACGAGGGTCAAGTCGGGTACTGATGGTCATTGCATTCATGCTGGCCCCAATTTCCGGTTACGGACAAACGACTGTCTCAGAATTAGGCAGCGTCATTGCCGATTCTGTCACCGAGTTCAGCAGTGAACAGGGAAAGAACGGATGGCAGTTCGGATACTGGGACCGCTCAGTTGATACAGACGACAAATACAACCAGTCTTCTGATTTCAAGATGCTTCAGCATTTTGGGCGAGATGTCCAGAACGGTCTAAGTGAGCACCGCGATTTCATTACCGGTGACATTTGGTTTCTTGAGGACGGCCGTCTCTACACGTCACTTTGGGCCAAAGGAGGGCATGCGAATAGCAGCAAGCAACTTGGCAAGTACGCTGCGGCGGAGCAGTGGGCAGTTCGACGGTGGATCAGCGATACTTCCGGGACTGTTACAATATCTGGTCATGCCGGAAAGGTCATGCCTTGGGGTGCCAACTGGGGAGGAGAATGCAGGGCGATCATTGTAATTGATGGAGAAACTATATTCTCTACGGTCATGGACGATCATGGAATTGACTATGCGGTTGCCGCCAAGATCCGTGAGAAATCCGTCGTAGACTTTTTGATTGCCCCAGATCCGAGTATCGGAGTCGTAGATTTCACGGCAACGATTCGCAAACGTTCTGCAGATCGCTGAGGTTGAACATCGACCTGCTTGGGTGAAACTTTACGTTAAAATTGCAAACTGTCCTCGTACAACTTCCAAGCGGTGAACGAGAGCCGCCGATGACGCGGGACTTGAAATGGAAAATTATTTCGTCGCTGAAAGGCAATATCCCTTAATCGGATGGTATCGATCAAGCGTCGTCAGGCCAGTATGTTCCTTACCGATCAATTCCAGATTGAGGCCTTGCGGTCTCGACACAATCCCGTTCAAGCTCGATTGATTCCCGCCCATGTCACGCTCTGCCGCGAGGATGAGGTTACTGATTGGGAGCTTTTCGGACAGTCTTAGAATCTTTATGTCTAAGAAAAAAGCGATCGCTTTAGGATTGGCCGGTCAGGACGGTGAGGTGCTAGGGGGCTAGCGAGCCGGTTTTACCAGCTTGCGTTAAGCCGCACCGAAATGAAGGTGACTTATGAAATGGCGAGTCTATCGCGCCTTGGCGCGGAGATTATTTCAAT
Source organism: Pirellulaceae bacterium (assembly GCA_019636375.1). Lineage (GTDB taxonomy): Bacteria > Planctomycetota > Planctomycetia > Pirellulales > Pirellulaceae > BJ22. The sequence continues at coordinate 323,335 of JAHBXS010000004.1, forward strand.
TGGCTCGGACCCGAGGCGAGAATCGGTTGTGGAGCAGATTGAACGAGCGAGACATTCCCCCTATTCGGGAAAACCGTCAGGGCACTCGTAGCTGACCGGTGAGACTTTATCTAACTCAAACTCGCGACGACTGAGAGCGACGTAGTTGTGGCCAATTTGGACTTGCTCCCCTGCGACCACTCGTTGTCCTGCGGCGTCGATCCGTGCGTTCATCGTAGCTTTTTTACCCGTGCGGCAGATCGTTTTGATTTCCACCATTTCGTCAGCCCAGGCTAATAGGTATTTGCTTCCCTCAAAAGGTTCTCCGCGAAAATCCGTCCGTAATCCGTAACACAGAACGGGAATCCCCAGTCGATCACAGACCAGTGTAAGCTGTAGAACTTGGCGGGGCGTCAAAAACTGCGCCTCATCAACCAATACGCAACTGACGGTTTGAGCGCGATGCTGGTCCCACACATACTGCAGCAAGTCGTCGCCGGCTGTGAATGCAAAAGCCGGTCGCTCTAATCCGATTCGCGAACCAATGACGCCGCGACCGGAGCGTTCATCAATGAAGGGAGTCAGCAACAGGACGCGCATCCCGCGTTCTTCATAGTTATGTGCGGACTGGAGCAACGTCGTACTCTTGCCCGCGTTCATCGCCGAATAATAAAAATAAAGCTTGGCCATTTTTTAAATTCAATTCGCTTACAGCTAAAGCCCCATTCCTTCGAATACAGCAGTCAAATCCAACAACACTTTCCCGATGTTCAATATCACTCCAGTGATTCCCAGGCAAATTCCGGTGAACGCCAACCGCTTTCTCGGAGAATAGAGCCCCCACATTCCAAATAAAACCCCCAGGATTCCATTGATGATGCTGAGTGGCGAGATGAGAATCCCAATGATCGACAAAGTTCCGAGCATACAACTTGCCACCGCTCCGCCAATCGCGGCAACATTCGGAATTGGTGGCGGTTCATTGAGGGTAAGAACAAATGGCTTCGCAACCACAACTTCAGGTTCTACGACTTCGGCCACCGGCACTTCTCCATTTTCGCCATTCGACGTTTCTCCCGGCTTGGGGGATGTCTCAACGAGTTCGACGCCGAGGATCGGTTCTGGATTTTGACTTTGCGACATACGGCTTGCAAAACTATGAGATGGCGGAAAGAGATGAAATTATAGCTCGCGCCGGTCCACCATTGAAGAAGGATGTGGTACTTAGTCCCCCATTTTCTTGGGTTATGGCAGTTGTTGGGGCTAACACGAGTGGCAATAACTTCGTACAATTAGATTTTGCCCGTTTCAATCGGCTGCCGTAATTGACGCAGCCAGGTACCCCCTAGGTTCCATGACACGATTTATTACGCATTTCGAAAGTGCTATTGACGGAACGGTTTTTCCAGCCGACCAATTGCAGACTTGGCACGCCAAACGCCCATTGTGGTCCCGATACGACTTGGACCAAATTCGACAGGCAGTGACCCCTGAAATAATCGCCAGCCGCCCTGCCAATATGTGGCGATATCGGGAGCTTCTCCCCATCGGCGATGAGATTGAGCCGATCAGCCTGGATGAAGCGATGACCCCTATGGTGAATTGCCCACGTTTCGCCCGCTCGCTCAATTTGCAACACGTGTTTGTCAAAGATGAATCGCGTCTGGCAACTTGTAGCTTTAAGGCGCGAGGACTTTCCCTGGCCCTGACGATGGCCCGCCATTTTGGAGTTCGCCGAGTGGCAATGGCCTCGAACGGTAACGCCGGAGGGGCGATGGCCATTTATGCCGCGCGGGGAGACATGGATGCGTTTGTCCTCGTTCCCAAGAACACACCGATTACCAACATTGCTGAATGCGTGCAAAGCGGCGCAGTGATCTACTACGGCAATGGATTGATTGATGAATGTGGGCGATTGATTCGCGAAGGGCATGACCGAAAACTTTGGTTCGACATTTCGACCATGAAAGAACCCTATCGCCTGGAAGGCAAAAAGACGATGGGGCTCGAATTGGCCGAGCAGTTCCAATGGGAACTCCCCGACGTGATTCTTTATCCGACCGGAGGAGGAACGGCCTTGATCGCGATGTGGAAGGCGTTTCAGGAACTTCGCGAACTTGGCTGGCTCAAGTCTTCCAAAATGCCACGAATGATTTCTGTTCAATCCACCGGCTGCCCGCCATTGGTTTTAGCTTATGAAAAAGGAGAGCGGTTCGTCACGCGATTCGAAAACACTCAGACTATCGCGTCTGGATTGCGGGTCCCGCAAGGGATTGGCGATTTTATGGTCCTAGATGCTGTTCGCGAAAGTTGTGGAATGGTGATCGCCGCTGATGAGTCTCAATTGTTCGCATGGCAAAAAATGTTGGCGTCCCACGAAGGCGTCATGGTTTGTCCTGAGACAAGCACTTGTATTGGGGCGCTGGTCGAACTGGCAGGTCGTGGAGAAATTAAGTCCACGGACAAAGTCGTGATCTTCAATACGGCCGCCGGACAAAAGTACATGGACTACTTCCGACCTGACTTACCGGAACTCGACTTGAGTCAATTCGATTGGGCCACCGTCGAGTCAAGATTGAAACGCCCGGCTTACGATTTCTAAAATATCCTCAATGACATGATGGATTTGGGTGTGCCGCTTGCGCCGATGCACGTACGAGAATGTTTACGGGCTGAATTCATCTGTTGATTCTTGGTGTCCCAGCAGCGGGACAGCTTTTGTCTTCGCCAGAATAAAAAATCCTATCGCGGCAATCGCTGCAGAAACGACTAACCAACTTGGCGGAATTGTCTCTGCGTTTTTGGGAAACCAACTGACTTCATTGAGTTGTGGCAAATAATAAGCGATGAATGCGATCGTGGCGTTGTGAAAGGCATGGAGCAAAATCCCAGGTAAGATGGAATTCGCTTTGTACGCCATATAACCCAAAATCACGCCCATCATCGCGGTCGGCAATAGACGATCAAACGCGACAACGCTTCCCGACAAGGTATGAAACACACCAAACAAGAGTGCTGAAACAAAAATCGCTCGCCAAGGCTTGGTTGAACGCAGCAAAGTTCGCTGCAACATGCCGCGAAAAAACCATTCTTCGGTGACTGCCGGAACAATCGACATTGCAAACGCGATTACAAAGGGGCTTGTTTGGCGAAATTTTTCCGCTTGCTCTGAACTGAATTGAGTCAGTCGTGCATGCCATTCAGAGGCAGCTTCTGATGAATACAACATACCGACTAGTTCGTACCATCCATTGATCAGCGTCATCACGATTGGCCAAAGCCCCAAACCCATGACGATTGCCAACGGGTACATCCAGGTCTTTGTTCGCAACCAGCCGAAGCCCGTCCGCAAGTCCACACGCTGCCAACTCGCGACGAAGGTTGGAAAAACCCAGAAAGCCAGCATCGTAAATAGACTCATCAGCAACAGTTGCACAGTAACAGAAATCCCCGCACCGTCCGCCCCGACAAGTCGTCCTAAAAATGCGATCGCGATAAAATTGATCGGCAACAGTAATAACAAGCAAACCAAGGTCACATTCAGGGGCGCAATCGCTGATCTTCTAACAGGGGCTGCGAACAATTCCTTCCAACTACTCTGACTGCCGTACAATATCGAATCAGCACCGAAGATTGACGCCGCAGCAGCAATCGCTAAGCCCCCGTAGACCACCGTCGAAAAAATCGCAACCGCTGCGGGAATCACCGAGACATTGTTCTCCAGCACGTCGCGTGCGAGAAGCAACAAGTTAATCATCGGGCAAACCGCGAGCGGCCCTTCGAGCTTAAGTCCAGGCGTCATTGCCAATAAACCAGGAGCCATCGACATGAGAATCAGGGGAATGAGATAGGCTTGGGCTTCCTTGAAACTCCGAGCGAAACTTGTCACGACCAACAATACCGCCGCAAAGAAAGTGGCGAGCAATGCCAGTAACAAGAATACCTTGAGTCCCATCATCCAAGTCAAACCAGCGTCGCCTAAGACTACTTTTTCAAGCTGAAAGGCCCAGAGGGTCACTACCATGCCAATCACATTGAGGGACGCGGTCATAACGGCAACCGTAATCACGGCCAGCATTTTGGCCAACAGGACGCGAATTCTCGGAACCGGCGCGGCGATCAAGGTTTCTAAAGTTCCCCGTTCCCGCTCGCCGGCGGTCAAATCGATTGCCGGATAAACAGCTCCCGTGATTGTCATCAGGACCAGTATCAACGGGATCATTGCAGTGAACTGATTGCCACTTTCCTCCATCTCGACTTTGCGATCTATTGGCGTCATCAATAATCGCGGGTCGTTGCCGACGGACGCGAGCCGTTGCTGCAAAATCACCATGTTAAAATGCTGCAAACGTTCTTTGAAAAATCGGGCGGCTGCCAGACTTGGCGGGTCCTGGTCGCTCGAAAAAATCTCGAACTCCAACCGTTGGTTTGAATTTTCACCCAATACTTTAACTTCAATAATCGAGTCGTACGACTTTTGTAGGAACTCATACTCTGGATTGACAATGCCCGTTGGCGCGAAATCCCAATAGTGTTCCCCCATCTTTGCCGCTTTGGGACCCGAACGTTGAGACTTCACCGCTTCCCGACCATTTTGAGCAGTCGGAGTCGCGTTCGTTCCGCCATTGGCGGAATCTCTATCTCGACTCTTTTCTTTTGCCTCCCAAAGATCACCGATATTCGAAAAAATCAATGCCAACTGATCTGGAGTTGTTGCCGCGTGCAGGTGGTCAGACAACACCAAGTATCGATAGCGAATCTCTCCGCTTGCGCCTCCGATCCCCAAATTCGACAGCAAAAAGGTTTTGAAAATCAGGCTCAACAGTGGGTAGACGATCAACGGCATCGCCACAAGCGTAATGATCGTCCGACGATCACGAAGGGTTTCACGCAATTCCTTTTGAGCCAGTCGAAAAAATCGTCCGCCGCGAAACAAAGGCCCAGTCTGATTTGTTAATGTCGTCACACTAGTTCCTTGCAGCAGCCATCGCATCGATTGCGTTTGGCTTTTGGATCAGGGCGATAAAAAGGTCCACGAGGGATTTGTAGTTCGAATCAGCCAGGAGTTCATCCAATGAGCCTTCACGGACCATTCGACTGCGAAAGAGTAAGCCAAAGCGACTACAAATTCTCTCCGCTTGATCGAGTTGATGAGTGCAGAGGATGATCGCCTTCCCTTGTTGCTTCAAGAGTTCAATGTAGTCGAAAATTATTTGGCTGCCGACAATGTCGAGTCCCAGAGTTGGCTCGTCCATAATCATTACGGGTGGATCGTGAACTAGAGCACGGGCGAGATTGACTCGTTGCCGCTGGCCAGTGCTCAATGTCGCGCACCGTCGGTCTAAAAAGGTCCTTAGGTCCAACAAGTTTGACAGCAATTCGATCCGCTCTGCCGCCTCAGTCGGAGCCAGCCCGTAAACATCGGCGAAAAAACTCAGCACCTCCCGGCCAGTCAGCCACTGATAGATGCCGGATGAAGCAGAAATAAATCCGACTTGTCGTTTGACATCGTCACCGCGCAAGTCCGAGCGGTATCCCGCTACTTCAGCATAGCCACTATCGGCTCGCAACAGACCGAGGATCATCCGCATTGTCGTCGTTTTGCCAGCTCCATTTGGACCCAACAGCCCATAAACCTCGCCGGCTTGAACCTCAAAAGAAACCCTATCGACTGCGAGAATCGGGCCTTCAGCGGTTGGAAATTCTTTTGAGAGTTCGTGGATTGAAATCATCGCCGTTTATCCGCACGCATCCGACCGTAATTAACTTCGATTTCGCAGCGGGGAGAGAAAGGACTTTCGCCCAATCCAAGTCTAGCATTGACCAAATTTCGAAAGTTTATGGTAAACGCAGGGTCTCACCCAATAAATTACTTACGCGATTAGATGGGATTTGTTCATCGCTGCCCAGTCCCCTATTGTTGCGATAGGGGACATGCCAAGGAATCCGTTAAGGGATTCGGAAACGACTTCCAATTTCTTCTAGCGACGTTTGGCATTCGCCGGTTTGGCTGGTTGCTTGGCGGTTTTTGCCGGTTTCTTGGCCTTTGGTTTTGTCGCAGCCTTGCTTGCTACAGCTTTTGCAGTCGCCGCCTTACCTCCCCCCCTTTTGTCACCAAAAGCGGAAGCCCAATTTTGGGAATATTTCTCAGTCGAGCCGGAACGTAAAATAGTCATCTAAAATCACTCCTTGTTTGTTCATTTTTTTAAAACGCCGTGTCCAGTAGAGCCTCGATAAAATAAAGCTTTACAGAACAACATTGAATTGTTTACCGCTTGGCGGAACCGTCGAAAAAGATACACATCAAATCGACCTCCATTGTCACATTCGCCAAGTTTCTTAAGTAGCAAGCTTTTTGTATCGGAACCGATGCGGTTCGTCTGCACCGATCCCAAGTCTTTCGCGACGCTGCGATTCGTAGGTCTCAAAATTTCCTTCGCACCAGTGAACGTAGCCATCCCCTTCAAAAGCCAAGATATGGGTTGCCAAGCGATCCAAAAACCAACGGTCGTGGCTCGTAACGACCACACAACCCGCGTAGTTCAAGATCGCTTCTTCAAGTGCTCGCAAAGTATCGACGTCTAAGTCATTTGTCGGCTCGTCAAGCAACAACACATTTGAGCCTTGCCGCAATAATTTCGCGAGGTGCACTCGATTGCGTTCGCCACCCGACAACACGCCGACTTTTTTCTCTTGGTCTTGACCTCGAAAGTTGAACCTGGAAACGTAAGCCCGAGAGTTGATTTTCTTTTTTCCGATTTCCAAAAAATCATGCCCACCGGAAATTTCTTGATAAATCGTCTTTTCCGAATCCAAGCTGTCGCGAGACTGATCGACGTAACCAAGATCGACCGTCGAACCGATTTTGATCGACCCTTGGTCCGGCTGATCTTGCCCCGTTATCATGCGGAACAACGTCGTCTTTCCGGCTCCGTTGGGGCCAATGATCCCGACGATTCCGCCCGGTGGAAGTCGAAAATTCAAGCTGTCCATCAAAATCTTGTCGCCAAATCCTTTGGTCAAATTTTCGGCAACGATCACCGTATCCCCCAACGGGCGAGTTGTGGGGATTTGAAGTTCCAACTCTTGCTCGCGATCTCGGCTGCTCTCTGCCACCAATTGATCGTAGGCGTTGATACGGGCTTTGTTTTTCGATTGGCGAGCCCGAGGTGCCATGCGAATCCATTCGAGTTCCCGTTCCAAGGTTTTTTGTCGTGCCTCGGCCTGCTTCTCCTCTTTTTCCAAGCGAGCCCGTTTCTGCTCCAGCCACGAGGAATAGTTGCCTTCGAACGGGAATCCCTTCGCTCGGTCCAACTCTAAAATCCACCCCGCAACGTTGTCCAAAAAATATCGGTCGTGAGTCACCGCAACGACAGTACCTGGATAAGCGTGCAGTGTTTTTTCCAACCACTGAACCGATTCAGCGTCCAGGTGGTTGGTGGGTTCGTCGAGCAATAAGAGATCAGGTTTTTCGAGCAGCAATTTGCACAATGCAACACGACGTTTTTCGCCTCCGGACAACTTCGTGACGTCGGCGTCGCGATCAGGCAGGTTCATCACATCGAAGGCGATTTCAATTTCGCGATCAAGCTCCCAAGTATTTGTCGCTTCGATTTGGTCCTGGACACGAGCCATCTCGTCGTAGACCTTTTGCATCGCTTTGTCGTCGAGCGGCTCAGCGCACTTCGCACTTAGTTCATTGAAGCGGTCGATCAAACGCCGGCGCGGGGCCACCGCCTGCTCGACGTTCCCCCACACGTCAAGGCTCGGATCGAGTTGCGGCTCTTGGGGTAAGAATCCGCAGGTAAACCCCTCGGTCAGGCGGGCTTCGCCGTCAAATTCTGAATCCAGGCCTGCCATGATTCTCAGCAAGGTACTTTTTCCCGATCCATTGCGGCCCAAAACACCGATTTTGGCACCGGGAAAAAACGACAACCAAATATCCTCCAAAACGGCCCGCCCGTTTCGTTTTTTGGTCATGCCGTGCATTTGAAATATGTACTGTCGACTCATTTTTTTCCTTTAGTTATTCCCATTCAATCGTGGCGGGAGGCTTCGTACTGATGTCGTAGCAAACGCGATTCACGCCCTTAACTTCATTGATGATTCGAGTGGACATTCGGGCCAACACATCGTAGGGCAACCGCGACCAATCAGCGGTCATAAAATCGTCCGTATTGACACTCCGAATCGCCGCCACAAATTCATAAGTTCGCGCGTCGCCCATGACCCCGACACTCTGAACCGGCAGCAAGACCGCGAAAAGTTGCGATGTTTCGCGATACAGTCCTGCCGAATGAATTTCCTCAAGCACAATCGTATCGGCATGACGCAAAATTTCCAGTTTTTCTTTTGAAATCTCACCCAAACAACGAACGGCCAACCCAGGCCCAGGAAACGGATGCCGCCAAACGAGACTTTCGGGCAACCCCAATTCAATCCCCAACTTTCGCACCTCGTCCTTGAACAAATCCCGCAACGGTTCGATCAATTCAAACCCAAGCTTCTCGGGCAAACCACCCACGTTGTGATGCAATTTAATCGTCGCCGCCGGTCCGTCGACTGCCGCGCCACTTTCGATCACGTCGGGGTAAAGAGTCCCCTGGGCAAGAAAGCGGACATTCTCGATTTTTGCCGCTTCGGCTTGGAAGCACTCGATAAAGGTGTGCCCAATTCGGCGACGTTTTTCTTGGGGATCACTGATTCCGCTCAAGACATTGAGAAAACGATCTTCCGCCTCCACCACATGCAGATCGGCTCGAAAGTGATTGGTAAACTCATCGACAACCAAGCTCGATTCATTTTTCCTTAGCAAGCCATTGTCCACCAAAATGCACGACAACTGGTCTCCAATCGCGCGATAGATCAACGCCGCGACAACCGCCGAGTCAACTCCTCCGCTCAAGCCGCAGATAACTCTAGCATTGCCGACCCTTTCGCGAATTTGGGCAATCGCTTCTTCGGCAAAATTGGAAAGCTGCCACGTCCCCTTACAGCGGCAGATCTCATACAAGAAATTTTTCAACAACGTCTTTCCAGCCGCCGTATGGGTAACCTCTGGATGAAACTGGAGACCGTAGACCGGCAACGTTTCATGGCGAACTGCCGCGATGGGACAAGTTCCAGTCTTGGCCAACGGGACGAAACGAGAGCCCACCTCTTGAACCTGGTCCCCGTGACTCATCCAAACTTCTGATTGCTGCGGGAAGTCTTTAAACAAAGGATCAGGTTTCGAGACTTCGCAAATCGTCCTCCCATATTCTCGGGTGGGAGTATTGGAAACCTTCCCCCCCAGCGATTCACATGCCAACTGCATACCGTAGCAAATCCCCAACACCGGGATTCCTAAATCAAAAATCTCCGGGTGACACTTCGGGGCGGTTGTTTCGTAAACGCTGCTGGGCCCACCGGACAAAATCAGCCCTATCGGACCGTGTTTGCGGATTTGCTCTGGGGTGATGTCGTGCCGAACGATTTCACAATAGACATTAAGCTCGCGCACACGGCGAGCGATCAGTTGCGCATATTGCGAACCGAAGTCCAAAATCAACACCCGTTCGGTTTGCAATGAGACCTGATGACCCGTCGCAGGGTTGGGAGTAGCGACCGACATTTGCTTGATTCCATACGAGGAAAAACTAAAGGGAAAATTATAGTAAGTCCTTCCGTCGAGCAAAAGGCTTGCGAAGTCCCCCTAATCCCTATTGTTTCGTCGCAGGCGCCAGTGTTTACCTAGACTTTTCATTCAAAGAAACTCACGCCTATCTCCTTCGTTGACAAACATGCACTCTCGCTTTGCCTCGATCTTTCGAAGACGACGTTCGAGGTTTCGCTCCTGGCTTTGAAACTATGGTCGAACCGCCTACAATGACAATCGCGATTAGCCAGCACCGCACGATTTTGCAGAGAAGCGACGATACAGAAGGGAGTTTGATTTGACAACGAAGCCTGAACCTTCGCTTGAACCCTCTTCGCACGATGCTGGCTCAACCGATTCTAACGTTGCTGAGGTGAATCTGACTGAATCGTCTGTTCCCTTGCTTTGCGGCGTAGCGTCATGGCCCTGGTATGCAAAATACCTTCGAGATCCGTTGGACTTTTTCGTCAGTGCCAGAAAAAAATTCGGCCCGATCTTTGCACTCGGCAGCCCCATGCCATTTTCTAAGGGTGGCAGAAAGTTCCTGGTTGTTAGCGGAGCAGAATACAACAAGATTGTTTTGGGCAAGCCCGATCAATTCCGCTCTGGGGGGCAAACGCTTCGAGGCCCCAAGGGTTCTGCCCAACGGCGAATTCGCGAGGGGATTTTCGCTATGAACGGCAGCCGCCACCGAACTCATCGCCGAATGATGCAGCCGCCTCTCTTAAAACCTGCCATCGCCAGTTACGGTCCAAGGATGCTGTCATTAGTCGATGAAATGGTCGGTACTTGGGAAGTCGGCAAGCCCATCGACCTTTATCGCGAGATGCGAAAGCTATCGAACTGGGCGGCAGCGCATTTGCTGTTCGGCTCCGAGGATTTCGCGGCGTCAATGCGATTGGGCGAAGCGATTGAACTGTGGCTTCAACTCGATGCCGATGTTCGCTCGCGGTTCGCATTGATCAATTTACCGGGGACTCGGTACCGAAAGCTCTTGCAACAAGCCGAACAAGTCGAGTCCCTGATGATCGACGCCATCAATCGGAATCGAATTTCAAATGTTCAAGGTTCTGATTTGCTGTCGCTTTTGATACGCGAAGCCGCCCAGAATCCGGATTTAATGACAGAAAAAGATCTCGTGGCGCATGCGGTGATCCTGTATGCGGCGAGCTTTGAAACGACGGCCAATGCTCTGGCTTGGACGCTGTTTCTGATCGCCCAGCATCCGGCAACAGCCCAGGCTTTGAACGACGAGATTTCCAGTCAATTGGGTAACGAAGCACCCGACCACCGGTCAATCGATCAACTGCCGCTGCTTGATGCCGCGATCCATGAGTCTATGCGATTGCTCCCGCCGGTCGCCTACACATTTCGCACACCGGCACACCTAGCGTCCATAGATGGAATGTCACTGGACGGCAAAGACAAAGTAGTGCCCTGTCATTACCTAACCCATCGTGAACCCGACGTTTTCCCTGATCCAAATCGATTTCTTCCGGAGCGTTGGCTTGAGTCGCGCCCTGGCCATTATGAATATGTTGCATTCAGCGCGGGAGCGCGATTGTGTATGGGAATCAGCTTCGCGCTCCTTGAACTGAAGATAACCGTCGCCAGAGTGATGCAGCGTTTTCGACTGGCCGTGGTTCCAGGTTCTCGCATCGATGGTATTATTCAACTGACCCTTCGTCCCAAACAAGGCATTCCCATGATCGTTTACCCTCCAGATCAGGCGTTTTCGGCATCGCCAATTTCTGGAAGCATCACTCGAATGGTTGATTTCCATGATTAAAACCGACCCCATCTGGTGTTCCTGATGACCCGCGATCAAAACGTGCTTCACCTTCGAAGCCTCGAAAAGAGATCCCGCTCGAAATTGGGTGGACTTTTTCGCAGAGCCATCAATCGTGCGCTTGGATTCGAGCATTTCAATTTAATCTATCGTCAACTGCCGTCCTGCCCTGCGAATGACCTTTCTCGTGTTTTGCTGGATGCGATGGAAGTACAAACCACGGTCGACGGACAAACGCTTGAAGCAATTCCCAAACAAGGTCCGTTGGTCGTCGTTTCCAACCACCCATTTGGATTGATGGAGGGGTTGGTAATGGATTCGCTGTTGCAATCCATCCGAGAAGACTCCACCGTCATGGCAACCAGTTGGCTAGAGCAAATCCCTGAGTTCAGTGAGCACCTTATCTTAGTGGGCCCCGTGGGGAATAAGCGACGCCGCAGTACGAGTATCAAGGGCTGGCGACAGGCCCTGAGTTGGCTCAGAAACGGCAATGCTTTGGGGGTTTTTCCGGCTGGCTGCGTCGCCCGATTCCAATGGCGTAAGTTGTCAATCGGCGAAATGGATTGGAGCCCCCATATCGCGGCAGCGATCCGTCGTACGGGGGCCAAAACTTTGCCGATTTATTTTCATGGCCGTAACGGATTAATATTTCAATTGATGGCAGCGTTGGCACCACCATTGGTTGATTTTCGCATCATCCGTGAATTTATCAACAAACGGAAATGCAAACTACGCCTAACGATTGGGCGAATCATTGAACCGGAAGAATTAGAACACTACAAGTCGGACAAAGAAGTGATAGACTTCCTGCGCCGGCAAACGGAGTCGTTGGCTCGCCATTCCGAATAATGACTGAACGGCTCAGAACCGACAGCTTGCACTCGCCGACTCCACACAATCGACTTCAGCTCGTTATGATGTTAGAAGACATCTTACAGCCTATCCCCAAAGGGGTCAGACCCTCTCCGGCTAGGCAGCAAAACAACGTTAAATTTCGCTTAGCCTCCAAAGGGTCTGACCCGAATGGCACTGTCGGGTTGATGAATGCGCGCAGATTGATCTAGGACTGAAGCGGACAATTTTTTAAAATCTGCTCCAGCCAAGGCGATCTTGCGAAATTGAGCCGACCTTGGTATTAAAATGAAGCCCTCCTTGGTTCACTGGGCAGTGAAAAAGCCAAGGAGGGTTTTTCATGTCTGGAGATATACCAAAATTTCCGCCTCAGGACAGTCGCAATTATCAAAAAGTTGTGGATGTATTTCTATCGGGTAAGGGCCTACCCTTTGCCGAGATTCTCTCGGCTGAGCGTATCGAACGAGTCTTCCGAAAACACAGAGCGTTGTTTGGCCTGCATGGCATTTACTCGACAGCCATTGTGGTTTGGGCCTTTCTCTCGCAAGTCCTAAGAGATGGCAAGGAGGCTTCGTGCCAATCAGCGGTGGCACGCGTCGTCAGCTACTGTGAGCTACAAGGGCTAGACGTACCGACGGAAGACACCGGCGATTACTGCAAAGCTCGCGCTAAACTATCAGGCGCGGCATTACGTGACCTCAGCGGCGAAATAGCCGAAGAGCTGGAACAAGCGGCTGAGCCGTCTTGGCTGTGGAAAGGAGTCCATCACGCCAAACTCGTCGATGGCTTTACCTTCACGATGCCTGATACACCGGAGAACCAAGCCATGTACCCCCATCCAAAATCACAAACACCCGGAGTCGGTTTGCCCATTGCTCGCGCCGTAGCCATTATCTCATTGGCAACTGCCACAGTAATGGACATGGAATTCGGGCCGTACCAAGGCAAAGAAACAGGCGAATCTGCCTTACTGAGGAAGATTCTTGATTCGTTTGCAGAAGGAGATATTGCCGTGATGGACCGGTACTATTGTTCGTTTATGATGATCGCGTTGCTGCATTGTCAAGGAATCCAGACCTGTGCCCGCAAGCATCACCGGCGTCATAAGACCGATTTCCGACGTGGCAAGAGACTCGGCAAGAACGACCACCTCATCGTGTGGACTCGACCAGAAAAGCCCAGTTGGATGGACGAGGCAACGTATGCAATGATTCCGGAAACACTGACTTTGCGCGAGTTGCGTTTTCAGATTGTCGAGCCTGGTCGTCGTACACAAACCATCGAAATCATCACAACACTGACGAATCCCGAGCAGCATACCGTCGAAGACATTGCCGAATTGTATGGATTTCGCTGGAATTCGGAATTGGACATCCGTAGCATCAAGTCCAATCTGAATCTGGCTCATGTTCGCTGCAAAAAACCTGAAATGATCTATCGAGAAGTCTGGACGACGATTCTCGGCTACAACCTCATTCGCACAACTGCTGCTGGAGCTGCTCTGCTCCACCACAAACAGCCGCGCCAAATAAGTTTTACCAGCACCTGCCAATACGTGCTGGCATCGTGGATGCAATTGTCTCTCGCGATCATTGATCCTGCGCGACTCGATGGCTACTTGAGGCTGATGCTCAAACAGATCGCGGCCTGCGAGGTCGCCAATCGCCCAGGCAGGCTAGAGCCACGTGTATTGAAACGAAGGCGACACGGCTATAAACTTATGCAGAAACACAGGCAGGTATTGCGCAATGAATTGCGAAAAACGTGTACATAAGACAACTTAAAACCCGACAGTGCCATTCGGGTCTGACCCCTTTTGGGATAAGCTCTTATTCCAACTGGAGGCTCATCATGTCCTATTCAAGAATCGCGAAAGCAATCACTGTAGGCTTTTACCTTGTCGTCGTGAGTACCGTCTTTTCCGGAAATCAAAACAATCAACGACATTCCGATCAAGATGCCGAAAAAGCAATCGCTGAATTATTGCAGAGCCAAGTCGCCTGCTGGAATCGTGGTGACATTGATGGATTTATGGACACCTATTGGGAATCTGAAGAATTGACTTTTTGCTCCTCGGGGAAAATCACGCGGGGCTGGCTCAAGACGAAGGAACGTTATAAGAAAAACTACGATACGCCCGAAAAAATGGGGCACTTGGATTTCGATGATTTGGAAATCACTCTCATTTCCGACAACGCCGCATTGGTGATCGGTACTTGGAAACTGAGCTTTTCGGAGGCGACCGGAAAATCACCTGTTTCTGGAAAATATTCGTTGGTCCTCAAGGTGATTGACAAACGCTGGAAAATCATCCACGATCATACGTCAGTTGCAGAGTAAACGTTCGCATACTCTTAATCGAGAATAGTTTTTTGATTCCAGGGCACGACTGATACGATGGTGGGCACGTTGGAAGGTCTAATAATTGGTCTCGTTTGTTTCTTTTTTGTTGGCCTGCCAATTGGGATGGCCATTTATGCAGTTTTGTTACGAGCGGCTTGCTCGCTGTTTAATCGTTTGGCGGGCGTAACCAATCAAGGAGTTAGTCAGCAGAATTTTTCCGAGCAACAAATGGCGGAGAATTGGAACACGGCAACTCCGCAGGCTGCCGGTTCCATTACCGATCAAAGCGGTCTCCCGCCGGTTCCCTCATCGCCGAATCCGTTCGCATCACCGGCCACGGTCGCCGCTCACGCACCATCGCTTCCGTTGAGTTCATCGGCAGGTGTTCCGGTTCCGAATTTCGGGAGAGCGTTTTTGATTGGCCTCGCCGCATTCGCTGCACATCTCCCCATTGGATTAGGATTGGTAGCCCTCCAGCAGTTCTTAATCAACGCGAGAATGGCCCCTCCTATCTTCTTGGTTGCCACCAACATCCTCTTCTATCTTATCGGATTTATTGTTCAAGTTGCCGTCCTTGCGAAAATGCTCCCGACAACGCTCGGCAAGTCTGCTTTGGTTTCCTTGCTCTTTGTTTTGATCTACTTTTTTATCGTCATTCTGATCGGGGGCGTTGTGATTCTCGTGATGTATTTCATGTCAGGCATCATGTGATCACGATTTCCAGTCTTAGGAAAAAGGTATTTGCGACCTGGGATGAGAATTTTCGTGGCCGTTCACAATATCGTTGTTAGAACGTAACCAATTGCCGTGAATGCGAATCAATTGGCCAGGTGATTTGCCGAAATACGATCCATTGGGTGGGTTCGCTTTTTCAGGGAGTGAAAAGCCAAGTGGCCGTTCAAACCGTGAACGGTTAAAAATCATCATTGGGGGATTTTCATGACTACCTTGATCGCTTCGCCGGTTTGCATCATGCGGAAGCCACGCTCGAAGTCTTGCATGTCGATTTGATGAGTCACAATGGGATCGAGCAGTAAGCGTTTAGAGAGAATCAGACGTTCCATTTGGTACCAGGTCTCAAACATCCTCCGGCCGTTGATTCCATGAACGGTGGCCCCTTTGAAGATGATCGCCGAGGATAAATCCAGGGTAATCTCTTTGCTCGGTATGCCTAGAATCGCCACCGTGCCACCGGGCTGCAACGCTTCGAAGCCATCCCGTATCGCTTGTGGGTGTCCGCTCATTTCCAAAACCACTTGCGGGCCTCGCCCTCCGGTGACCTCACGGACCTGAGAAACCCAAGGTTCGCGAGCACTAAAGGTCTCGTCAGCGCCAAGTTCTTTTGCAAGCGCGAGCCGTTTTGGATCAACGTCGGTCGCGATAATCTGCGCCGCACCGGCAGCTCGCGCGACGGTGACTGCCATTAGCCCAATAATTCCGACTCCGGTAATCAAAACGGTTTTTCCGCTGACTCCAGCGGTCATCACCGTGTGAACAGCATTTCCGAGCGGATCAAAAACGGCGGCGATATGGTCGGGGATTTCGGGATGAACGGCCCAAGCATTTTCTTCAGGAACGCTGTGATAGGTCGCGAAACAACCGTTGCAATCGATTCCGAAAATTCGAACATAGTCGCAAATGTGGGCATTGCCTGTGCGACAGGCTTCGCATTTGCCGCATGCCAAATGCCCCTCAGCGCTGACCCGTTGGCCAACGGAGAACCGCGTAACGGCAGGACCGACTTTGATCACTGTTCCGCAAAACTCATGCCCAGTCGTGATCCCCAGCGGGATACGATTTTGGCTCCACTGGTCCCACTCGAAAATATGTCGGTCAGTTCCGCAGATTCCCGCATGGGTTACTTGCACGAGTACGTCTCGAGCCCCAAACGCCGGGATTTCAACTTCTGGAACAAAATCCAATCCTGGTGATGCTTGCAGCTTTTTTAGGGCCGGCATCGACTGCGGTAACGCAACATTCATAAAAATTCCTGACCTCAATCGGTCTGTGACATGTACTTGTTTATAAACGGACGCTGTTTCGCCGATTTTCGATTAAGCGTTAAGCGACCAGAATTTTCATTATCGTAAGCGGAGTTACAAACGTTCGCAAGGGAAACAACTGGGCCTCTGCCTTCACGTTCATTCACCGATGATTTGCGACGGAACTGCTGGCTGAGCCATTAAATGTCTGTACAGATATTCCACCCGCAATGCCGAATACGTACTGCCTATCCCGTGCTTAAACTCCGGGTAAATCATCATGTCGAACCGTTTGTTTTCGTCGTTCAATTTTTTCGCCAGCTCCCAGGTGTTTGACGGATGCACGTTGTCATCGATCAAACCATGAACCAGGAAAAGTTTGCCTTGGAGGTTTTTTGTGTATTCAAGGCAGGAGCCAATTCGGTAACCGTCAGGATTTTCTTGGGGCGTTCGCATGTACCGCTCGGTGTAAATCGTGTCGTAGTGTTTCCAATCGGTCACCGGTGCCCCAGCAACTCCGACATGAAACACGTCCGGGTACCGCAACAAGGCCAACGCTGACATGTAGCCACCATAGGAATGGCCATAAATCCCCACTCGGCCGCCATCGACGTAAGGTCGTTCAGAAAGGTGCTTGACGGCATCAGCTTGATCATCCAAGTCTAAAATGCCAAGTTGCAGATAGGTCGCGCTTTCAAACGCCTTGCCTCGCCCAACCGTCCCTCGATTTCCGACCTTAGCCACTAAGAAACCAAATGCAGTCATCGCATTTGTAGGGGAAAATTGGCTCGAAAGGCCCCTGGAATTCGGGCCGCCATAAACATCAATCAGCAACGGATATTTTTTTGCGGGGTCGAAATCAGCGGGCTTATGCAAAATACCGTAGATCGGAGTCTTACCATCGGAAGCTGTAAAGGAAAAAATTTCTGAATGCACGTCAATTTGGGGCGCATCCGGGTCATGCAAAACCGCGACTTCCTCCCCTCCGATCGAATAAATTACATGCTCGGGGGCTTGGTCGATCTGTTGCCGCGTGGCCATGACAAATCGTCCGTGAGGATCAATTTCAAAATTCGAGTGATGCCAGGCCGATGTCGAAATTCTCTGTTCGCTTTCGCCGTTCAAACGAACACGGTGTAATTGCTCATTGTAGGGGAAGGAATCACTGTAAGCAGTGTAATAAAACCACCCATTCGCTTCGTCGACACGAACAATTCGTTCACATGGAAATTGGTTCCAGTTGGTCAAGTCTTGCAGCAAACCTCCGTCAAAATGGCGGAGTTGATAGTTCTTCCACCCGTTCGCTTCTGTTTCCCAGATGAAACGCTCGCCATCTTCAAGGAACTGCATTGTGGGTCGATTGGTTTGCCAAGTCGGTTGTCGTTCCGTGACAACGACTCGCATGTCGCCACTCTCGACATCGATTGCCAAAACATCCAACACGTTTTGGCGACGATTGGTGCGGCTGACGATCAATTCCCGACCATTCGGAGCGAATTTTATGTTGAACAAATATTGCCGTGGTTCGCCATCAATCGAAAAACGGTTTACCTTTTTTGTTGCTAAGTCATAGACCATTAAGTTGACTTGAGGATTTGTTTCACCGGCCTTGGGGTAACGAGTCGTATGAAGCGTGGTGTAAAGGTCAGTGTTGTCAAAGGTCAGATGGTAGTCCTTGAGCCCTTGCTCGTCGACTTCGTAAAACACCAACTTGGTGGAATCCGGGGACCACCACATCGCTTCCTTTTGGTCCAACTCCTCGCCGTAAACCCAACATCCCGTACCATATCTCAGGCGATCAATCCCATCGGTTGTAACCTGAACTGGAGTTTCTCGTTCGGCTGGAATGGGTTCAAGAGTAATATTGTTGTCACGAAAGACCGCGTTCCATTTTCCGTCTGGAGAGGGTTCGATTGTCCGTTGCTCCGCGCGGGCGACTGCGGATCGTTGAGGTGACCGACGTTGCGGCTGATCGGCCTCGATAAACTCTCCGGCTCGCTTTTCAGCCAGTTCAAAAGTCTTCAAGTCCACCGAGCGTTCGAAATCCCCTAAACGGACATTGGCAAATGTTCCGTCTTTGCTCCAATCCACCCGCAACATGCGAAGATTGCGTCCGCGATTTCTTTGAGCCTCTTGGTAAGCCTCGTAGCCGGGCAACTGCTCGATCCGCAAATCGGATTGCCCCCAACTCGTCCCACCAAAACCTCCAACGATACTCCAAAGAAGACAAAAAATGATGGCAGTTATTCGGCTCATATTCCTCTCGGATCTTTAACGGCGAAAAAATGTTGA
The DNA here is from genome assembly GCA_019636375.1 of Pirellulaceae bacterium. Classification (GTDB taxonomy): domain Bacteria; phylum Planctomycetota; class Planctomycetia; order Pirellulales; family Pirellulaceae; genus BJ22. The sequence continues at coordinate 342,209 of JAHBXS010000004.1, forward strand.
ATAGGTCTTTTCTACTCCTTCGATTGTATGGCACAGGACAAAGAATGGCGAGAAGTGGCCTTTAGTAAGGCCAAAGGTTTCCGGTTTTGCCAAACAACTAAACGTGAAATCAAGCCTTGACGAAACCCGATGCCTATCGCAAAATGTAGCTTATGCTACATTTTCGATTTTTGGCTGATTTTTTGGGATTCAAACAGGCTTTCCTGGCGATAGCGCTGTTGGGTGTTGCCGTCATCGGCGGATGCGGCCAGTCAGCGATGTCGAAACGCCAAGCCCCAACGGCTAATTTTTCCGGAACCCCTCCTATTCGTGTGATTGCTACCGTCGGGATGGTCGCCGACATGGTGCAAGCGGTAGGTGGCGAACATGTGCGCGTTGAGCAAATGATGAGCGCCGGCGTTGATCCGCATCTATACAAACCGACTCGGGACGATGTGCGATTGGTGATGAAGGCGGATGTCGTTGTGTCAAGCGGATTACATTTGGAAGGGAAGTTGTCAGAGACCCTTGAGAAACTTGCGAGAACGAAACCTGTTTATTCAATAGCTGACGGACTCCCTCCAGAGCTATTGATTCGCGATGGAGACTCGCAGGAAGCGGTTGATCCTCATATTTGGATGGATATTTCATTGTGGGGCCAAGGGGCATCCGCACTCGCTGAATGGCTCGCTGATTTCGATCCGACTCACGCTGGCGATTATCGCCGCAATGCGACCGAATATGTCGATCAATTGGAGCAACTGCATAGGTTTGCCACGGAGACCATTCACACGATCCCAGAGTCGCAACGATACTTTGTGACTTCGCACGATGCGTTTCGGTATTTTGGTCGAGCGTATCAACTTGAGGTTGTTGGCGTACAAGGATTCTCGACCGAATCGGAAGCAGGTTTGCGACGTGTCAATGCAATCGTCAATCTTCTCGTGGAGCGACAAATACGCTCAGTCTTCTTTGAGAGTAGTGTCGCAAGTCGAAGTCTCCAGGCGATCGTCGAAGGTGCCTCCGCGCGTGGCAGACAGATCGAAATTGCTGGACCACTTTATTCCGATGCAATGGGAGAGGCCGGGACTTACGAAGGCACCTATATCGGCATGATGGACCATAACATCACCACCGTCGCTCGGGCACTGGGAGCGTCTCCTCCGCCACAGAATTTCCACGATTACCTAGACGCCGCAAAACAAAAATTAGCCCAAATAAACGAGCGGCAACCATGACGAAGCTCACCAACAGTTCGCTCCAGAATGCTTCGAAAGACTCCGATGGATTGCCTCTATCGGTCGAGCACTTGACGGTGTCGTTTCACCGCAAACCCGTCTTGTGGGACGTTTCGTTTCGCGCCGAACCGGGAAAGCTGATCGGCGTCATCGGCCCAAACGGAGCGGGCAAGAGCACTCTCTTCAAAGCCATTATGGATTTAATTCCAAAAACGGACGGCAAAGTCCATGTGTTTGGTAAACCGTTCGCTACGAATCGCCGCCGAGTGGGCTATGTGCCTCAACGGGAAAGTGTCGATTGGGATTTCCCTATCTCGGCACTCGATGTGGTGTCGATGGGGTTGTACCCGGAAATCGGTTGGTTTCGTCGTGTCAAGCGTGAGCATCGACAGCGAGCCATGAGTAGTCTGGAACGGCTCGGAATTTCCGATTTGGCCAATCGGCAAATCAATGAACTGTCGGGGGGGCAACAGCAACGAACTTTTTTGGCTCGCGCGTTAGTTCAAAACGCCGATTTGTATTTGTTGGATGAGCCCTTTTCTGCGGTTGACGCCGCAACCGAGGCTGTCATCGTCAATGTCTTGCGGGAACTTCGGGATGCAGGAAAAACCGTGCTCGTGATTCATCACGATTTGCAAACCGTCACGGACTATTTCGATTCAGTCCTCTTACTAAACATGCGGGTGGTCGCTTTTGGGGAAACGGCTGATGTGTTCCAAGCCGAGAATTTGCAAAAAACCTACGGCGGCATGTTGACGCTATTTGACGAAGCGACCGAAGCAATGCGGCATCGGAGGAAGGCGTGATGGAATCCGTCAAAAGCGCAGTACGTATTTTTTTTAGAGGCCTTGGACTTTGCGGATTGTTGTTGGCCACACTCGTCACACCGACTCCAGGTTTAGGGCAAGTCACCGATGACTCGCCGCATTTCGGGGCTTCATTCGAAGACGGCCAGCGATTTTCTCTGGCTGACTACAATACTCAAATCGTCGTGTTTGGAGCAGGGTTGTTGGGTTTTGCAGCCGGACTGGTCGGCTGTTTCGCATTGCTGAGGCGGCAGGCGTTGGTTGGTGACGCACTGAGCCACGCGACACTTCCCGGAATCGCGGGGGCCTTTATTCTGGTAAGTTTTTTCGGGGGGAATGGTAAAGGGATTGGTTGGCTGCTGTTGGGCGCGACGATCACCGGCGTCTTCGGAACCCTCGTGATGATCGGTATTCAACGCTTGCCACGTTTGAAACCAGACACATCACTGGGAATCGTGTTGAGCGTTTTTTTTGGAGCGGGAATTGTACTGATCACGTTGGCCCAACAGATGGAGTCAGGTCACGCGGCTGGATTGGAGTCGTTTATTTACGGGAAGGCAGCATCAATGCTCCGAAGCGACGCACAATTGATCGCCATCACAGCCCTCGGTGTTAGTCTGCTGGTTGGGCTTTTTTTCAAAGAACTCAAACTACTATGCTTCGATGAAGGTTTCGCCGTTGCTCGCGGATATTCGCGATTTTGGCTCGACGGTTTGGTGATGGGGCTCGTGACAATTGTAACCGTCATTGGTTTGCAAGCCGTCGGTCTAATCCTGATTATTGCCCTGTTGGTCACTCCCGCTGCAGCGGCTCGATTCTGGACCAACTCGCTTGGTTGGATGTGCCTTATTTCAGCGACGTTTGGTGCTGCGGCCTCGGTGGGTGGTGCCCTATTATCGGCTTGGGCAACTGACCTCCCATCGGGCGCGATGATCGTGTTGATGTGCAGTGGCATTTTCGTTTTAAGCCTGCTGTTTGGACCAACAAAAGGTATCATCTTCAAATCGACTTCGTTGTATCATCCTGCCGTTTCGGAGACACAATGATGCGATTGTTCTCAGAATGGTATTGGCCGCTCGACGGTTGGATTGTCTTGGCTGGGATTCTTTGTGCGGTCAGTGCATCACTCATTGGCAACTTCTTGGTTTTGAGAAGGATGAGTCTTCTCGGTGACGCCATTAGTCATGCGATCTTGCCGGGTTTAGCGATTGCCTTTTTGTGGTCGGCAAGTCGCAGTGGCTGGCCAGTTTTTGTCGCGGCTGTGGCGGTTGGAATATTGACGGCCTTTTTGAGTCAGTTAATTCACCGACAAGGGCGAGTAGATGAAGGTGCTGCGATGGGTGTCGTCTTCACCACGCTCTTTGCTGCTGGACTGTTGTTGATCAATCACAGCGCCAAGTATGTCGATTTAGATCCTAGTTGCGTCCTTTACGGGGCGATTGAATTTACGCCACTCGATCAAGTTCAATTTTTGGAATTGTCGATACCGCGAGTGGTGCTCGTATTGTCGGCAGTGGCAGTCGTCAACCTGCTATTTGTAACGTTGCTTTTCAAAGAGTTGCAAATCACTACTTTTGCACCTGAGTTGGCCAAGACTATGGGGATTCCTGGCGGGCTTATCCACTACTCCTTGATGGCCTTGGTTGCCGTTACCGCTGTTGCGGCCTTTGAAAGTGTTGGGTCCATTCTCGTGGTGGCGATGTTCATCGTACCTCCGGCCGCCGCGTTGTTGATAACGGATCGACTAAGTCGCGTCATTTTTGTCAGCACGCTGATCGGAGCGGCGGGAGCAACGCTCGGGCATGTGATGGCGATTGCCGTCCCGCCTTGGTTCGGCTTTAGGAGCGCTTCGACTGCGGGGATGATGGCAGTGGCGGTTGGATTCCTTTTTTTGGGAGCCTGCTTACTAGGGCCAAGACACGGACTGCTGGTCAACGCCTACCGGTTTGGAATTAACCGATTGGAAATCGCTTTTGAAGACATCATCGCCTTTCTATACCGTCGTGGTGAACGAGCACCCCAACAATATTATCGAATGATTGAAATCAGCGAACAGCTTAAACAGTCGGCTTGGTTTTTACGACTTGCATTGTGGGTTAATCGGCGTAAGGGTCTCGTCCAGAGTTTTTCCGAGGGCTTGAAACTGACACCTCTTGGAACGCAGCGGGCTCAAGAGGTCGTCCGCTCCCATCGCTTGTGGGAAACGTATTTAGCCGAAGAGCTTTCAATGCCAACCGAACGACTGCACGACGCTGCCGAAGACCTGGAACACTTCACCGACAAAGAACTGCGAACGAAACTCGGCGAGGCGGTTTCAGCGCAAGAAGACCCTCACGGCACTCCGATCCCACCCGAGTAACGAGTAACCGTTCACGGAGCGAACGGCCACGTAGTTTTTCACTTCTTGAAAAGTCCGGCGCACCGAAAAACCATGCTGCGGAAAATCGCTTTTATGTGATTCGCCAAATCGGGAATTGATTGTGTTCCAAGACGATCCCATGAACGGCTAAATCAACGGGGCCTCGACCTAAACGGCGTTTAACGCCTGTTCCAAATCAAAAATCAAGTCATTGGGATGCTCGATTCCGACCGAGATGCGGATCATCGCTTCCGTGACCCCTTGGCGTTGACGCGTTTCCTTGGGGACTCCGGAATGGGTCGTGGAAGCTGGGTGACTGATGAGCGTCTCTGTTCCGCCGAGGCTGACGGCAAGTTTCATGACTTGTAATTCATCCAACATCCGGAACGCTTCGGCTTCACCGCCACGAATGTAAAACGAAAATGTCGAGCCAGGTGCAAGACATTGTCGCTGGTAAATCGCATAGGCTGGATCCGATTCTTTGAGGAAGCCAAGGTAATTGACCTTTTCGATTTTCGGATGTTGAGCGAGATACTCGGCGACGATTTTTGCATTCGTATTTGCCTTTTCCATCCTCACGCTCAATGTCTCCATTGAACGCAATAACATCCAAGCACTATTGGGGTCGAGCTGAGTACCAATGGCACTTCGCAAGGCACGAATCGGTTGGCACGATTCCTTGGTGCCGACAATCGCGCCAGCCACCAAATCCGAGTGTCCGCCGACATATTTGGTAAGCGAATACATTGCCAAATCGGCGCCGTGATGCAAAGGATGCTGATAACAAGGGCCTAAAAATGTGTTGTCAACGGCCAGCGGCGGACGATGCCCCGCTTGCCGCTCGCCAATTCGTTCTGAAATTTGTCGCAAATAGGCGAGATCGACGAGTCCATTTGTCGGGTTGGCTGGAGTCTCAGCCAAAATCATCCCGACGCGACCGCGTGCCATCGCTTCTTCCGCTGACGCATCCAAAGCCGCATGGTTGATCCCGTCATAAAATGGAACCGGAATGATTCCGTAATTGACCATCACTTTTTCGAGCAGCGTTTCGGTACCTCCGTAAATCGGCGACGAAAACATGATGACGTCGCCGGGACGCAAAAACGCCAACATCGCTGTCGAAATCGCTCCCATGCCCGACGAAAATGCCCCTGCAATTTCCGCTTGTTCCCACAAACAGAGGCGGTCCTCTAAGACTTCTAAATTTGGGTTATTGAATCGTGAGTAGATAAGCCCAGGCTCTTCCCCTGGCCCTGGTTGACGGCGGCCTGAGTTGAAGTCAAAAAAATCTTTGCCGGCCTGTGCATTTTTGAAGACAAACGTCGAAGTCAAAAAGACGGGTGGCTTTAGGGAACCCTCGGACAAATGAGGGCTGTATCCATAGCCCATCATTTGGGTTTCCGGATGGAGTTCGTGGTTGGCGATTAGCCGTTTGCGGTAGTTTTTCTTGTCACTGTCATTCATCGAATTTGCCTTGTTTACCTGGATCAACGCGCCGGTTTTTAGTGCTACCAGTTTATGAGGTTCGAAGGTGCTTGAATACACCACCTTTATCTAGGTGATGTCCACTGCTAGCCATTCCCTGTGATTTGGGTTGAGTAAAACGCCTAGGACTGTAGAATCCGGGCCATAGATGTCAGGCAGAAATGGGATCAGGTAACGTTGCCGGAACGGCCCTTCAGGTGGTTTGCACAACGGTACATGCCCCCATTTCTGCCTCTGCCGCATAACTCGTTGTCGAAACGCCATGGTTTTGACAAATGCGTCGCCTGTCTTTCGAATGAACGAATGCACGTACGCCTAAGAATTTTAATGAGGGTCATGGATGACTTCATATCGACGAAAACGACTGAGCCCTGGCCGCCGCCTGATTTCCGATATTAGTGAAATGGCTTTGCAAGTACCGCTGGCGGGTACGACTGCCAAAATAGATGTCACTGAAGTAGCGGCAGTTCGCAAGCAAATTCGCCCGAGAATCGCTTGGAACGTTTTGTTTCTGAAAGCCTATGCAATCGTAGCCCTATCGAGGCCCGAACTCCGTCAGCGCTACATCCGCTGGCCCTGGCCGCACCTTTACGAGCATCCAAACAACGTTGCGATGTTAACGGTCAGTCGCGAATACAACGGCGAAGAACGATTGTTTTTTGGGCGATTCAATGTGCCCGAAGAGTGTACTTTGCTTGAACTGCAAGAACGCTACGATGAATATCGCGAGCAACCCGTCGAGAGCATCAAACAATTCCGACATCAGATTAAGTTTTCGCACGCTCCTCGATTGTTGAGGAAATTCGCCTGGTTTTTAATGCGTGAGGTTTGGACTCGTAAAGCCGCCTCACACATGGGGACCTTTGGAATGAGCATCTCGTGTTTCAAGGATGTTCACGGCAACTGCCACGTTTCCCCGATGACCACCACCCTGGGTGTCGATGTCGTTTCCAAAAATGGAATAAGCGAAACGTTACTTACCTTTGACCATCGGGTTTTGGACGGACAGCCAATCATTGAAATCCTCCAAGAACTCGGACGAATTCTCCGAGGCCCCATCCTAGACGAGTTAAACGAAATCAAGAGTTCAAAAATGCTTGATCGCGATTCGGTCTACAAAAGTCAAGCGGCTTAAACCGTCATCTACTCGATAGAGTCGGCCAGCCACTTATGATTTGAGACGAAGCTATTTTAAACGTAGCAATTCAGGTTTCTCTCGAGCGGATTCAATTTTTTCAATGGTAGCTCGGACCGCTTGTGCCTTTTGCTCGCTGAGCCGTTTGGGGAAATCGACCTCGCCTGCGTCGAACATGGCCGCTGTCTCGCGCAGGTGCGGGACGATGCGTTGTGCTGCGGCTCCGTAGTTCTCAAACACCTTCAAGATTTCCAACGAACGATGCTCACTCGCCCAGGGGTTTTGGTTTCGCAGATAGTCAGCGGTCGCTTGAATCCCCTCTTCGATACGATGTTGTGCAAGGACTTTCAAACCATTGAGCCGGACGCCATCGGCGAACATCTCACCGCTCGGTGCAGGTTGCTCGACGGCTTCGAAAATCGCCGGCAGTAGCGGCTGGATTTCTTCGAAGCTGAGACGCTGGTAAATCGTGCTGATGTCACTGCGGGCTCGTCCATCCTGGTTCTGCAAACCGCGCACAATGGCGGTGCGGAGTTGGTCGCCGTTGACACCGTCAAGTGTTTTGCCACGTCCGAGCATTTTGTTGAAAATGGCCATGGAAATAAATCGCTGCTCCATGCCGCGAGGGTCCTCGGCAGTCGGTCCACGAGCGATGATCTCCAGCATGTCTGGAAGCGCGGGCATGGCGGGGTCGCCAATCATAGCCAAAGCCGTGGCGGCGCGGATGCGCAGCCACAGGTCTTCGTGCGGCAAAGCGAGGCGAAGTTGCGGTACTGCCGACGCGGCGCGGCCTCGTAATGCTTCCAAAGCGTGGCAGGCACCGACGCAAGCGTCAAGATTCTCAGACTCAAGCAACGCGATAATCGACGCAACCGGAGGCTCTTTTCGACGGGCCAGAGCATCTGCCGCGCGCTCTCGCACGATTGGCGACCAAGAGCCAAGGCGTTCAAGTAGCTCGATATCGGAACGGCTGTCATAGAAGCTCTTACGATCTTTGTTGTCCCAGCCGCGACCGTCCGCGATGAGGCTTTCCGCAGCGTCACGAGTAAACGTCTGGACAGTGCCACGATTTTTGCCCGTTAGAATCGTCTTTTTCAGCGGCATGGAGTAGGCCAGCAGATAAGCCCCGGTCGCATCCCAGCCGTGGTAGCTATCGGGCTTCGGCTCCGGCGGGCCTTGATGGGTGAATGTTCCATCCCATCGTCTTGCAAGGTCGTGGTACCACGCGCCAAATTCCTCCATCCATACGCCTGTAGCTTCTGGCCCAGCTTGCGCAATGGCTGGCAGTGACCACAGCATGTTAAAATAATTGCCCGTGTGTCCGCAATCCCGTTCTGCTCCATGCGAAGCGACCGACATGCGCGTGAAATAGTCTGCACTTTTTTCTTCACCAAGTCGATTGAACAGAACCGCTGCCATCCCGCACTTGCCGTTGTCTTCATGCGTTTCGGTCCAAGCGTCATGATCGCCATAGGGAATGGCACCTTTGCCGGTGTAAAAACGCAGCAGTTTCGTACTGAGTTCGATCGCTCGTCCGACTTCGGCATCGTTAACACCTGCCTCGCGAGCCAGCACCATGCCGATGGTCAACGGTAGTCCTGGGGAGTTCATCATGCCATAACCCTTCAGCCGTCCATCGGGCCGGGCAAAGGTATGTCCCCACGACCCAACAGCACTTTGACCGCTCGCCGCTTCTCGTGCCAACCGTTGTAATCCAGGTAAGACCGATGTATCCCCAGTGGCCATCGCGTACTCGGCCAGAAAAATCATCACGTAGCCGTAGTACCAAGTCTTGAAGTCTTTCGCGCTATAGTTCGCCGCCCACTCCGCTTCACGTTTTACCAATGGGAGATGCGACGCATCGCCACCGGCCAATAACGCCAGTGCATTCAAAGCACGCGGAATGGGGTTTGCCTGTTTGGCGTAGTCCGATTTCTCCATTTGAGCAGCCAATTCCTGTAGGCCGCGTTCAAGTATGAGTTGCGATTTCGAGCAGTTGTAAGGAGCCGTAGGACCGAACGAGCCGAGTACTGACAAGTTAATGGTAACTTCGGATTCGTTTCCGTCGCGCCAACGTGTCAGGATCAGTTTCCCACCTGCCGCTTCCGTTTCGGCAATGGTAATGGCTCGTCCAAACTCGGTGCGAGGATCAAAAGAAAATCGGTTGCCACCTACGCCGAGAATGACGTCACCTACAGCGATAATCCCCTCGGCTGGCGACCCTGGCTCAACTTTTGTAATCGCAATTTGTCGGGCATCGGTCGTCACCAATTTGTCGCTGAACATCCATCCGCGCAAACCGGTAGGGCCAAGGTTCCAATCGTGCTTCGCTTCCGCCGGGATCGTATCCCCCGCAGTGAAATCAGGAATCGCTAAAGGATTTTCTTGAGGTGCTGCGGTGGCATACGTAACGAAACCAAACCAACTGATATTAATTAAAGTCAGCAAAACAGTTTTCATGATGTCCATGATTTAAAAAATTAAAACTTATGAACTCAGGCCCGATCTTGTCACCCGGTTTTGTGGAATCCTGTCCCCACATTGAACCGTAGCCCGCCGTCAATTTACCGCAGATGACAAAGTTCTGATCGCCTGTGAGATACGATATCCACGTGGCCTTTCACTCCGTATACGGTGACAATCAATCAACCTCGCCTCCGATTTTGCCCCATTCAATTTACCAAGACACTCTAGCCGATTCCAGCAAGCCAGCGTCAATGGTCAACCCATTCTCTAAAATGGAACAGGATTCAAACAAATCGCTACTGGGGATCATGAAATCAAACGCTTGTTCCTCGACAAGCCTCTTTGTCCAGGAGCATTGCTGAGCATAGATTGGCGTATGGCTGATGAAAAGTCTGTGGTATAAAATGTCGAGACAAGCACTCTCAAAATTGTGTGCTTGTGGCCAATTTAATTTTGATGACCTCTGGTACAAAAACAATCATTGATGAAAGACGATCTCGCAAAGTTTGAGTTGATTTTTGAGTTGTCCGAACTTGGCGAGCGAGCTTTTGTTCACAAGTTGAAACAGAAGAATCCGCAAAAAACACCGACCGAAATCGCTGAAGCGGTCAAGCAATGGTATCAAGATCGACCTGGTGCTGAGTTCGGTGACGGTGTCGGTGTACCCGGCGACATCAGGAGATTCGATCCATGCCAACCCTCGCCGGAATAGCCCAGGAGGTCGTTAAATGTCTAGAAGCGAATCAAATCGATTTTAACCTTTTGGTTGACGCAACTTCGGACGATTTGACTGAAACCACTCGACTACTCCAGTTGATTCATGATCGAGGCTATTCTCGCGACAAGGAATTATTGGCGGACTTCGCATTGCTCCAGGAATCCATATTGTAGTTCATTATTTAAGCTCACTGAAAAAATGGTAACGCCACATCGCCGGACGGTTCTCAATCGATTTCGAGTTTCGGCAGACTGTTGACGATTTTTACTCTCTTTAAGACATTTGAACGCAGAACTATCCTTGCGAATGGGTGTAGACCATCAAATAGTTCTCTTTTTAGTTGCTTGATCGGACTATCCTCAGTACAATTACCTTGTGGTATGAACCCTGAGATTGAATCCGCCAATGAATTGGTGAGTGATGAGCACAACAGCAAAACTAAGTGGAACCGATTTCGACCGCATGGTGGAGCGTGGGGCTTTTGTTGACTTGGAGCCGATGAAAATCGAGTTGATTCATGGAGAACTACGCTTTATGAACCCTGCCGGCCCGGTGCATGAAGGAGAAATTCAATTTTTGACTGATTGGTCCTACGCAATTACGAACCGCAAGGAAGTTTCAGTTCGCGTTCAATGCAGCATCAACTGCGGCGATCATCGACCAGAACCCGATTTGGTATGGGCTCGAAAGATGCCGTCCCGGCGGATTCGCCCAACCCATGAAGATGTTTTGCTGTTGATCGAAGTCAGCGATTCAAGCACTGGACAAGACTTAGGCGAAAAAGCTGACTTGTACGCCGAACATAACATTAGGGAGTATTGGGTCGTGGACTTGAATGGCCAACAAGTCCACGTTCACCGCCAGCCTGACGGGGAAAAATATCAAAGCGTTGAAATCTTCGACCACTCGGCCAACATCAGCCCACTCTGCCAACCCACCGCAAAGATATCTTTGGACGAACTGTTTGACTTCGATTCGTAAATTTCAATCAACAAAGGGATGATTCTGTAACGTTGCAATTCGAAAACACTCAATCTTGTGGTTCCGTCTGGTGAGGGAAATGTGAATCGATCGCGACTGGCTGATATGCTGTCGCAGCGGGGCCATTGATTTCCTCCACCGAGCGGGCAAGCGAATGGACCAAGTACCCGACTAGACAGACCGGCCATTTATCACCATTCCCGAGCCCAAGCAACCGCTCGCGAAGCTTCAGATTATCAAGAACACGAGTGACACGTGGATGCGGATAAAACCGTTTGAGTTCATCGATAGTTCTCTCCGGGAATGGCTCGGCCAGCAACTCGATGCCTGCCTCACGATAGCTCTGTCGCACAAAACCGACGCAACTAAATCGCCACAAACTGAAATCAGGATTCGGCGGAACTGCATCACAAATCAACCAGTATTGATGAAACTCGGCAGGCGCGTTTCGACCGAGTATTCGTCTTCGTTCGTCCTCTGCCTCTTTTTCGCTTCGCCTCTCATCGACAAACGTTTGAATTTGCCGAACCTGACCAAGTGAAAGATTCGCCGATCCAACAATAGAAGTCGTCGTCTGTGATGACTCAAGTGGCGGCCCCATGTGAAAGTGAGTTAGCTCTGTAGTTGCAGTTACGTCGTGGCGTGGTCGAGGCTCAACAACCAATAAAGCATGAATGAATAGCCCCAGTTCATCACCCAGAATGGCGCTGATGTCGAATGGATGAACCGAAATTAGTTGGTCGGCTACCGGATAGACAGGCACGGGTCCGACTCCTCAAAACAGATTTTTCACCAGCAATTCCAGCTTCTCTCCTGCTTCTGCATTTTCAGAGCGAAGGGATACGCTCAAATTTTTCAGTCTTCGCATCACCTGCTGCTGAAACCAATCGATGTTGATCTCTCGAATGATTTTTGCCATTTGGACAGCTACCTCATTTTGTCCAACTTGTGACGCAAGCAGAACGGTGGCAATCGTTGCATTCAGGGCGATTGCTGCATAATTTTTCTGCAAGACTAACCGAGGTGTAAGATAATCGGTTGCAAGCGATCGAAGCGATTCTAAAAGTTCGACAATCGGTGCAACTGCATCGACAGGCTGGTAACTCAACCGCCACACGACTGCCTTTACCAATTCCAATTCAACATCATGGCTAATCGTTTCCGTTTCCGAGGGACCAAACCAAGCCGCGAATCGTGGAAACTGTTCGGGAGGCATGTTCATTCCGAATTTGCGAATAGCGGAACCTACAGCATTGACTATTTTTTTTGTGGTAGAAAACCGGTATTCATCAATGAAGGCAGCCAAGCCATTGAGGAGCGGCGGCAATTGATCAGACGAAAACGCAGTCGTCTCCGCAAACAAAACGGCAATTCGGCGTTCTTCGACGGTTGTTCCTTGACGCTCCAAACGCTGCAACAACTTCATGGGGTCTAACACCCAGTCGTTGTTTTCGGACTCAATTGACTCCTCGTTGCTACCAGATTGAATCGTTGGAGCCACACGAACCACGTGAACGGGACGGCTCGATTTCCAAGTAGTTCTTGGAGGACGGCTGGCACGTCGTTGCAGAGATCCCGCCAAATCGCTTCTGCTTTGCTCGTCCATCTCGAATGCGATGAATCTTCGCCACTGCTCTTGAATCAGAGCATCGACACTCACGACCCCCGAAACACCGCCTAGTTCTTGCAAGATTGTAAAGTCGGTTTCCAGGTCTTCAAATTGTCCCTCAGCTACTGTGGCGCCAGACCACGGCAAAAAAAGGTCACCTTGTTTCTTAACTAACTTGCTCATATTGCGTCCCCGCTGTGATTTCCAACAGACAGAGTAGTACGCAGTTGCTTCAGAGCCTCCAGCTTACGCAAAGCGATATCGAGTTGTCCTTTGAGTTGCAACAATTCGTCTTCCGTGAACGCAATTTCGCATGACTGACGCTCACCATGTTGTTGCAGGTAAACCAAACGCAAAGTTGTTACCAAAACGAACGCTTCGACATTCTCGCGTGATTCGTCAAAAACGGGCCGCAGATCGCATACGAATTTGATATTTTCGATCTCATCACCGGTATCTCGCAGCAACCTGTCCGCTTTTTGCATTAAAGCGATTGCTTGATAGTCCTGGATCAAAACATCCAAGTTCGATTTCAACCGAGCGAGTATTTCAGGGGTAAAGACCTCCGCCCGAGTTTTACTGCCGCGCACCCACGCTTCGATCGTCTCGAAAATCCGCCTTACATTGCCAGGCGTCAAGTTCATCAGGACACGGCCTACGGCATCGCCTTGCTCTCGCGCTAAGCCAGACTGCGTGAGTATTACCTGCTGAAGGGCACTTGAGTCAGCCATTCCTCGAAGGCCATGCAAATTCTCGGCAATCAAGCTGCAGGCCGCTTCCTCAATGTTTGCGACAGCGAGTAGATCACGCAACATTTCTGGCGGAACAACTCGGCCAACAATAACGTCTTCAGGGGTACTCATAAGTCTTTCGTCTGACATGCCTTTTTACCTAAATTATGGCTGATCCGAATTGACACCGCAAGAGACATTAGTATCGCTGGATCGAGAATTAATTCGATTTTGGATTCATCAAAGTGCAAAAGAGGCAATATCAATACTGACGATTCGGGTGTCTAATTTTATCGAACCCGTGTTGAAGTTCCCAGAGTCATCAGAACCTGACGAACTCGTAAACTCGGTTCCCATCTTTCAAACTGCGTTTCCGGGCAGCGCTACTTACTTTGTGTCTGCAGGCAATTTGGCCGAAGCCATATTGAACTTGAGGCGTTCCATAGCCTCCGCGAACGAAATCCCACGCTCCCAAAGCTTTTTGCCAATTCGGAACTTCACTTCCTGATCCGTCACTTCGAGCGCGGCATCGCTATCAGAATCCGTTGCTAAAGGTGTTGCCTCTCGGAGACGCCCGTAGTCCGCCCAAGCATCAGCTAGATGAACGCCGATATCGCACAAAAATAGGGCCTGTGATTGGACCAATTCGCTCGTTAACTCCCCGTCTTCGATCACAACAACGCAAAGCCAATAGCGATTCGCCATACTCGTTGCCGCCTCGACCTGACGAACGCTCATTCGCACTGTATCGGAGCCGCGTGTCGCTTTGAGTTCAACATACACGGTGTGGTCCCCGGAATTTACCTCCATCCGTCCAGCGTCATTCTCCTCACCGGCAATCGGTGTCAGCATAAAGTCGTGGCCGTGCCCTGTTCGCTGGATATGCACACCTGACTCCAAAGTGAATACGTTTGCGAACTCCCGCTCAATTGCTAGGCCGAAGGATTGGTTCTTTTCAATGTGCTCAATGAATGTGCCACGCTGAGCGATATACTCTAACAAACCAACATCTGCCCTGATTGTAGCTGCGAAGCGAGCAACTTGCTCGGGATCTGGTCCAACCGCATCGGCAATCACGCCGAGTGAACGAATCAAGGACATGCGGTCGGACTCATTCTTACCAACGCTGCGCAAGGCTAAGTCCGCTGGGCTGATTCCAAAACTCTTCAATAACGGGAGATTGGATTCCTGTAACAGCATCTTCATTATCGGAGCTTGATTAGCGAGTAAATTGGCAAGTGACTCAGCGTAAAGGTACGTCGCACGTTTTTCGATTTTTAACCAGCCCCTGTTAAGCAGCGGCGCAATCCAGGCCCCGCGATAACAGCGCCGTGATGTCTCGTCCTCACATATAACTTCCAGTTCCGCAAATGCCTCGGAATCACTAGGAACAATCACTTCCAACAAGAATTGGACGAGCAAGACACCTAGCCGGCGGCTTCCCCGCACCTTCTCGAGTATTGAGTCCTCTCCTGAGAGATAGGCGATGTGTGAGCGAGTCATTTTCTCTTTGCTCCGCACGTCCTCGATCTCCGGTCCCTTGCGCATAAGTTCGACAAAGTCTTCCACGATCGCCGTGTCCATGACCAGTGGCGAAGAAATCACCGCCTCTTGGTCGATAAGCCATTTCCACTCCTCGTCGATAGGGATCTGGCTGGCATAGTCTTCGTGCAACACAAAGATCGGCGGAAACAGATCTGCGAAGGGACGGACGGTGTTTTGCCAGCACGCAATCGGAACCAGGAGCCGATCTTTTGCAGCGGCACGCAACGTAATCTTTGCCGTGTTGAAGGTTGCTCCGGCGGTAACTACCGGAATTCGGTCAAGCCAAGTCAACCGCTTGGATCGAACGGCGAATGCAAACAACCGCACTGCAACTGATCGATTTGACTCGTCCATGTCTCCGAGTTCATCCAAAATTGATTCGAGCAAATCGTCCGCAGTCTGGGAATTGAGCTGACTGGAGTAGCAACATTCCGACAATTCGTGCGCAAGAATATCCCCGCGACCGGCTAATCCCAACTCTTCAGCTAGGTCCTTCAATTCTGCTGGAATTTCTTCATCTATCAGCAGCACGGACTTCAGTTCGCCGTGCTGGTTCGGGAGGATCGCGTTGATTGCAACTAGCCCCAATTTGCCGTCGGCCTGCAGCAAATCGAGGAGTGAAGACAACCATTCAAACGGGTCGCTATTAAGGCTTTCGGTGAGCACCGCCAAGGTCCGGCACTCCGTTACGAAGCCGACCAAATGCTCGATTGTCCAGACCCAATCTGTAGGCTCGGGTGGCTCGTTTGCAAATTGACTCCAACTCGCCACCACATCGTTCCAACCGTCGATATCCTTCTGGCGAGGCAACACCGCACGGATGTTCTTGAAAGCTGCTAGGCATTCCCACAAAGGTATTCGCTTTCCAACTTCAGCCAGTGGAATCACTGCCTGCCTTGGTGAGATCAGTGGACCATCAAGGCTCTGCAATACGGAGCGCTCCGCCACGTCATCGATTACTCGATTTTGGATAACGTGGGCCAGGTACTCTACATTAACGCTTTTCAGACCAACAGGTTTATCCAAAATGAGCATGTCAGTAACCGGCACGATATCGGTGCGGGCGATGTGTTCTATCAAGTCGCTGAACAATTTACAGGCCAACTCAAAGCGTGACCGATTCTCGGAGTTCTTAAACGTATCATCAGTAACCAAATATATCCCGTCGCGATCGGGAAGCGGATTGAAGTTTTCCGAGTTTACTGCAACCCGGATCGGATAGTCGGAAGTCGAACTCAGCGGAAAGGCGACATAGATACGTGACATTCCTTGTTTTGGGAGAATAGATCGTCCGTCGGCTGTTTCTGTCACAACGACCGCCACTTGGACGTCGTCTTGCTCCGAAAGGAACACAGTGCTTTTACCATTCCCCTGTTCGTCAGCAACTGGAATGCTCCGAATGCTTCCTCCAAGCTTCTTCTGACGTTTCAAACAGTAGGTCGTTGATGTTTCGTTCAATTCGAGCGACAGCGAGACGAATGGAGAATTGAACGCCAAGACCAGAGGGGCTACTGCGTTTAGACCTTCGAGACCCCGCACGACCACTTCTTTCGTCTCAGGCTGAATCGAATACTCAAAGGTCGTCAATCGGGCGTTCTCCTGTGCAAGAGCAGGCCGCAACGATTTGGTCATTGCCTCCCAAGACCTTTCCATCGAGGCTTCAAGTGCCGTCGCATCTGCCCCTGTTCGGTCCAACGGGAAGTCGAACACATTCCCATCTTCAAGCGGTCCACTAACCCGTACTACTCGCGACAACAAGTGCGTGGAGATGAATCCGGCCCAAAGCGGCCGATGCCCGCATGCTCATGATGCTTGGTCGAACCGTGGAAGATGAGATGGGCGATTTCTTCGTCACGGAACGGAGGACCGTTATGCTGGAACCGCAACGTTTTTCCATTGAAGACGACACTAACCGACACCTTAGATTTCCTGCCAGCCGCATCGCGTGCATTTTGAAGTAACTCCCACGCCCAGCGATTGAGATTGGCCTCTCGATCGTTCTCGATCTTACCAAGCTCATTAAAAACAGCCTGCGCATTTCCAGCTGCGATTACCTTATTCTTGGCGGCTTCCCGTAGCGATTTTGATTCCATGCCGACAACCTCTTGACTGATGACTGTGTTGCTTTATCACGTTTTCATTATAGTTTATAGTGCAAGACTATATGATTCAGTCGGGCCTCTTCACCCTAAGTGAAAATCTTTGTTTGCCGTGGCACTGCCCCTTGCGCTCACTGTGGCCAATTGTGTTTCCTAAACGGCTCCCATATTTCCACTTCAATAAGCCGATTGGTGATCTCAAATGCATGCAGGGGTCTCTCAGGGTCTTTCAGAACCTGCATAACCGAGCCCTTTGAACGCATCGAAATATCCTCACATGTTCTGGAACATGCAATGATCGGATTCCTAAGAAAGTATCCTAGCATCTAGTCAGAGGCTTTGGTAGATTTAGCAAGAGCGTGACCGGCAACCCGCGTACTAGCAGGCGACGTTGAGGGGTTGATAATTGGTTAGCAAGTTGGTGTGAGGGTGAATTGTTTGATTGAGTTTCTCGATTCGTTGCTGACAAAATTCGTCCCAATAGCTTGACTGGAATACGGCTCGGACATTGAGCATATTTCGAGCTCCTTCTTGCGTCCAACGCATACCGCTTCGTTCCATCCGATCCTTTACCAGATGCCCGCAAGCACCTTCGATCACTCCGCTGGCAATGGGGTAACCGGCTGCCAAGTACTGATCATATTTCATATGGGATTGATTGTTTTTAAAATAGCCGCAGATACGCTGCAGGTCTTTCTGTTTTTCGCCGCTTAGTCCAGCAGTACTTCCCATGCGGCGTAATCCTCGGATCACTCCACTGACTTCGCCCTGAAGAATTTTCAAGAGCCGTTGGCGAGTGAATGCCTTGCGTTCTTGATCAGTGCTGGTAAACAATGACGCGGCTTCCCAGATGTAAGTCGAGAACTGAATGATGTCCAAAATTTCGATGGTGGCTTGGTTTCCCATGCAGACGTCAGCTGCCTCCCAGAGAGCCGTCTGGCCATCCATCAGCAAGATGCACGGCTGGCCAGGTTGCTGCCGCTGGGTCACTTGGTCTGCCAACCAGGCCATCCCTTCATAGATACTGCTGATGGGGATTTCCTGATCACCATCAACCCATACCGTCGGCAAGTGAGCCATGGTGTGTTTATTGGTAG
Organism: Pirellulaceae bacterium; assembly: GCA_019636375.1. GTDB lineage: Bacteria > Planctomycetota > Planctomycetia > Pirellulales > Pirellulaceae > BJ22. The sequence continues at coordinate 360,457 of JAHBXS010000004.1, forward strand.
GCTGCGGACGTTTGGGATGTTCGGTCGGCTCATGACGTTCGCGAAACAGGGCCTCAATGATTTGGTCTGCGGTTCGAATGTAGGGATCGACGGTGTAGACACTCACCACGGTCGCCATGCGACGGTTCCCAGGACGCTTACGGGCGGTCTCGAAAGCGGCTACGGGAGCGGCATCTTCATTGATCAGAGGAACGCCCTTGCAATCGCCCGAACTGACCAGAATCTTACTCTCGGTCTGCGGTGGCGGTTTGGGCAGAGAGTCCAAGAATCCGTCAGCAGACTGGCCCAGACGAAAGTTGGTCCGTTCTAATGTTTCGACGGAGAACTTGCCGCCAAACAAGCGTTCCAGATTGCTGGCAGCTTGATGGTAAGCTTGGTCAACGCAAAACATTTGAGAGAATTCTTCCAACAAATAAGACCAGCGGTTCTCGGGAAGTTGAAGCCGAGTGCTAATGGGACGCAATTCGATTTTTTTATTGACTCCCGGACTGTAGGTATACTGCTCGAAGCGGTGTTCTCCAAAGATCGAGCGAAGAGTGGTGGTGGTTGGCGCATCGCTACGCCGTAACGTCTGATCTTCGCTGGTGGTGACTTGCTCCCCAAGGTCTCCCGAGCCTTGAAGGCCGAGAAAAAGTTCGATTGCGGCATGCCCCGTTCGCTTCAGTAATTCCCAGACAGTACGTTCCGTGGTGTCGAAAGAATCACCAGCTTGGGCAGCTCGAATGATTTGTCGACGAAGATTGGCCTGCAATTGCTCAAGTTGCCATAGGTTCTTTTCAGCAGCAGAGTCAAAGATCTTTGGATCGATAGATGCGGAATCGACCAGAGAGGAATCGGGGGAAGGGGAATTGAGGGGGGGGGAATCGACTGCCATCGAAGGGATAACCGACGAATGGGGCTTGTCAACGGTCTTTAAACTGATCATGCTTGTCATAGCGGCCTCCTGCCCGAGTGATTAAGGATTCCAATAACCAATATCATGGCAGGTTGGTCGCTTTTTGTTTACCCAGATTTCCTAGGCCACCCCAAGCCTTAGAAAGCCCACTGCGGGTTGCCGGTCACGCTCATTTAGCAAGGAAGACTAGCTGTTTCGAGCACGAAAACCATGCCGGAGTTGAATTGCAAAAAGTCAACTAGTACGTCAAAGTCGCCGAAGCTGCTGAAATTCTCGGTGTCACACAAAACACGATTCACGCTCGGGCCAAGAGGGGCCAAGTTGGGAAGGCTTGCCAGCCAAGCGGAATCCAGCCATCGGTTACCGACTTTTTCGGGGAACAGATTTGGAAAAGATTCTGAAGCAACTCAGGTAATTCGAAAACCCACGCAGAACCAACAAGCAGAAGTATGTTAAAGTGAATCGGTTGAGGAGTCCTAAAAATTGGCAAAACGCAAACGACTTTCGAAATCGGATTTAACCGGTGATCGCGGTATCGCGTTTATCCATCGCGTTGTAAGCGATATGGGGCATATTTGGACTCCGAAACCGTTGGAAGCTGGAATTGATGGTTTTATCGAGCTTCGAGAAGACGAGACCTCTCACGTCGGGGCGTGCATTCTTCAAGTTCAAAGCAAGGCGGGGCCAAGTCATTTTCGATCGGAATCGAGACACGAGTTTACGTTCTATTGTGATGAACCCGATGTGGACTATTGGCTCCGAGCCAATACACCCGTTTTACTCATAGTTTCCCGACCTGAGAACGACGAGGGATATTGGGTTCATGTGCAAGCTTACTTCAACACTCCTGAGAGAGTCGCTTCGCGGAAAATCGTATTCAACAAGGTCCTGCAGAGATTCGATATTCACGCCACAGATCAGATTCAAAGGCTCGCCACCCCAGTGGACAAGGCCTACCATGCCAAAGTTCTTGAGTCGACGGAGACTCTGTGGAGCAATTTGCTGCGACTTGAAGAATATCCGCCTCGACTTTTTCGGGCAAAGACTCGCCTCAAATATCCCGAAAGTGTGATTGAGCGTCTGAAAGGTGCTAAAGAACCGCGATACCGCGAGTGGCTTCTTCACGGCGGTTTCATTTACTCTTTTGATGACCTTAGTTTCGATTGTTACACGACGATCAGGACGGCTACGAACCCAGAAAATTTGCCTTCAAAAGACTATACCGGCAGTTCAGATTCCGACAAACGATACTTTTTTGTACGACTTCTGGGAATTTGTCTGCGCAACCTTCTTTGGCGACAAGGAGTTTTGTACTCAAAAGAACACAAATGTTTTTACTTTCGCGCAACGGAAGAACTTTCAGAGCAACACGTTGGTGGTTTGAGCGTGTTTAAGGGATACTTCAGCAAGTTGAACCCAGATCGAATTGTGTATTATCGCCATCGCGCTTGCCGCCTTGAGTTGCGAAGGATCGAAGGCGATTGGTACGTTGAAATCACACCGACGTACCATTTCACCAATAATGGAACGAGGCCTTCAAGATTTTACGAAGAAGCATTGAGCAAGATTAAAATTGCAGAAAGACAAAACAAGGCCCATCTCCGCCAGGTTCGTCTTTGGGAAGAAGTGCTCAACGAATCCTATATTCGGACTCCCGGTAAGGCTGTTCAAAGAGAGCTTTTCGATGATAGTGAACTCGTTCTTGCCCCAGCCATCGAGCGAATTACCAAGAAGTTCGGAGTCGTTCGGTTCGGAAATCTGGTCAAGTTTGTCGCTAACTGGACAGTTCCTGAAAAGCACTGGCTCGCGTTAGGGCGTTCGGCCGAAGAAAGCATCGAAATGCAGATGGAGCTGTTTTAGCCATGCATGTCTCAAGACTTGTCGAACCACGATTGCAGTTTGGGGTTGGAACTAGCGTCGATGTCCGATTTGGCCTGATGAACTATTGCGTTTCGGACTTCAATCAAGAAATCCCGATTGAGGAAATTCAACTTGGGGTGATTGGCACTGAACGATCAATTGAAGCGTTTTGTGCTTGGATTGATAAGTGTCGTGCGATCATTCCGGCCAAAGATAGTCGTCAGCCAAACCTATTTGTCCGGTTTCCCGGCATTAACGCGGAATCGGGTTTTCGATGCGAAGTTCGAACTGACTCAAGTTTGCATCGATTCATAAGTCGAAACGAAATTGATCGAATCGCCAATATTGGACTGGAAGAGGAACGAACCGTTCGTGCGGTTGATCTTTTTGTCGAGCACGCTCGAGACATCCTGGAGAAACGCCGACCCGCAGTTATTGTTTGTGCTTTGCCGCCTGAGTTGCTTGAGGCAATGAACCCTCCTGAGTTGGAAGGTGACGATGAAGAAATCGTGAATACAGAAAGTGAAAAGGAACCTCGATACAGAGTTGACTTCCACGACTTGTTAAAGGCTCGATGCCTCTTGTTGCCGTCCGCTTGCCCGCTTCAACTAGTTCTGCCAGGCACTTACGATCCACTAGCAAAGAAGACGGATCGCCAACGTCCGGACGCCAAAGCTAGGCCGCTACAGGATGAAGCGACTCGCGCGTGGAATTTTTGGACTGCTCTCTATTACAAAGCCGGAGGAACGCCCTGGAAATTGCTTCGAGCCCCGTCAGAGTTGCAGACCTGCCATATTGGCGTTGGCTTTTTTCGAACGCTTGATAGAGAGCGAATTAACACCAGTGTTGCGCAAGTGTTTAACGAACGCGGCGAAGGTGTCGTCGTGCGCGGAAGTCAGGCGACGTTCGATAAGTCAGATCGCCAAGTTCATCTTGACCAAGACGGTGCAAACGCCTTGGTAAAAGAATCGATCCAAAGGTATCGGGCTGAACACAAGACTGTTCCGGCTCGGGTTGTTATCCACAAAACGTCGTCATTCAATGCCGCAGAGATTTATGGATTCAACGCTGCAATCAACGATTTGAATATTGAGTATTGCGAAATGCTGTCTTTATCCAAATCATTCACTCGGCTGTTTCGAAAAGGGGAGTATCCATGCCTTCGAGGTACACTGCTGATTCTGGAACAGGATTTAGGAATACTCTATACCCGTGGCAGCGTCGAGTTCTACGAGACTTATCCTGGGATGTACATGCCGCGAACGTTAAAGATCGAAGCGGCTAGAACCGAGCGATCATTGAGGGCTCATGCAGAGGAGATTCTTGCCCTTACAAAAATGAACTGGAATGATACTCAGCTTGATGGTTCGGTCCCGATCACCATTCGCGCAGCTCGCCAAGTGGGAAAAATCCTCAGATATCTAGCACCATCGGATGCTATCCCACCAAAGTACAGCTTCTACATGTGAATCAAAGAAAGATAGTATTTACTTGCAATAACCTCGGCACAGTGTCTTCGACATTCAATCGTCTTTTAAAAGTTTCATGGCCTATTCGCGAACTGTTTCGCGTTTAATTTTCATCCTTGACTTGGCTTTTGTTCGGTCGATAAACTTATCGAATGTTGTGAGAAGGGGTGGAAAGAACCTCAAATCGTTTGCGGTGATCTGCAAAACTAAAGGTCTTGGATGAAAGACTTGGGGAGCCGAGGGCTTGGTGAAATGCCGTGAATAGGGCGGCCAAACTCGTGAACTTACGGATAAATTCACCGGAGTATCGTTCTCGAAATATGAGCGTTGAATTAATTTTCAAGTCGCGACACGAACTTAGCCAGGTTTACTATCGTGCTTGGCTGTTTCTTTCCGAACTTCCAAGCAACAACTCTTGACGGAAGGCGGTTAATAGTTGCTCAGCGTGAGTGGGGTTCAGAAATCGCTGGTCGTATTGGGCAGAGATTCGTAGTTCATTGTTGAAGTAGTACAACACAATCGCAAACACCATCCCACGTTGGAGCGGTGGGTAGGCTTTCAAATCGGCAACACGTAGCGATTGGCGATCTGACGGCAACGCCATTGCCTTTTCTTCGCCCGAACTTCTACGTGAATGGTCAGCCGACGAAGTAGAAAAATCTTGCAATACGCGGCCAACGTTGGTCAACAGAGCCGTGGCAGCTACCGATTCGTTCCTTGCGAGTTTTTTGAGTCCACCCGGCAACCAACGAAACACCTCCATGCCCCGCCAACAATTAAGACTAAGTTTCCAACGGGCGACCCGTGAAAAAATTCGCTCAATTCGTGGCAACAATGATGAATCCTGACTGACGACCTCCCTAGGGAAATCGATGTTAATCATCGTGCAGTGATTACAAGCGGGGAGCGAGTGGAGAGAGCGGCCGCGCTCGTTAACCGGTACGACGATTCGAAAGTGAGTCCCATCAGCCTGCCGACCCGTTGGCTCAACGTCGACTCGCTTCCGTTGCCACTGCTCAATAGCTACCAAGAGCGAACGCAGCGCCCAACTATTTAGGCTGGTCCCAATTCGAGCGGCTTTCTTTTTCAGCACTTTCATTTCATCGGCACTCAGACGGAAATCGAGACAACACGGTGGTCGAGGCTCCGTGTTGGCCGGCGTTGACCACGGGACAAGTGGAATCGTCTTTCGAGAGAGAATGCGAAACGTCTCTCGAACACTTAGCCATTGCCCAGGCAATAACCGTAATGCTTGTCGCCACCCCAGCCTTGGTCGACAACGCAGGGACAGAAGTTCTGCTCGGCGATTTAGATTAGGTGGCGCATCACCAAGCTCCAGGCAGCGGTAGACTCGCATGAAATCGTTGAGCCAGTGCAAAGTCCCAAGTCCATCGACGGCCGTATGATGGAGCAAAAAGACCAACTTGGGAGGACGTTCGTTTTCGGTTTGGCTCCCGACGTACCCGAATATTTTTAAGGGGAACTCAGAGGTGATATCGATATGTGAGCCGGGCAGGTTCGAAATGGAGAGCGGCTGGGCAAGCCATTCGACACCAGGGGCTGAATCCGTTTGACGCCATTGTGGGCGTCCCTTGTTCAGGTCCACGAGACAATTCAGCAACGGATGATGTTGACAAACATATCGCACTGCGGCTTCCGTGGTGTCTCGATTCAGCGTTCCTGCGAGCTCCATTTCGACGCAAAACGTCGAAGGATTATCGACGGTATGCTTCCAAAAGAAATACTCTTCGAAGCCGGTCAGTCGTGCATGGAAAGGGAGTTTCATTAATTTCTCAGTAACCAAATTTGTAACTGTCACGGGATCGTCGTTAGGACTTAACCAATTCCCGCTTTAGCGACTCAAACATCCAAGCGTTTTTCCGCCGCATGCTCTTTTGTTGCGGCCGCCTTTTCACGGAGTGAAAGGCTACGATCGGGGTAGGGAGAGTCAACTGACTCCCCCTCCCGCCGAACCGTACGTGCGGTTTTCCCGCATACGGCTCTCCACTTGGTAGTTCTCGATAGTTTGGACGAACTGAGCATGAGCCTGCACCAGGCTGTAGAGCCCAAGCTCAGAGAAGTAGCGGTTTGGCCAGCGGCATGTACGAGGTTGTCGGTCGGGATTGGTGCGGTGGCGTTTCAGAAGGATTCGTCGCAGACGACTGCGGAGCCAACTGTCATAGTCACCGTAGACATTCCAGAAACAATGGCGAAAGTAGTGAAACCAGCCGCGCATCATCTGATTCAATTGCTTGACGATATCCTCAAGCGAATCGCCAGATGTGCGTGGAGTTAACTCGCGGACACGATCCATGAATTTCTGTTGGCTTTTGGCTCGCGGAAACCGGAACCGGCCCCGAAATACATAACCCAGAAATGCAAAGCTTTGGTCGCGACTATCGACAATCTGGGTCTTGTCCGGATGCAGGGTCAAGCCTGCTTCGCGAACCCATTGCTGGACGACTGCCAAAGCTTGTTCCGCTTCAGCTTGCGTCTTGCAGAGGATCACGAAGTCATCCGCATAGCGTACCATCTCATAGCCCTGTTCGGCCATGTGATGATCCAGCGGATTGAGATACAGGTTGGATAGCATCGGGGAGAGAACCGCGCCTTGCGGGACGCCCGTTTCCGGTGTCCAGCGGCTCAGTTCTGAAACCACTTCTTGATCGAGGTACATCTTGATCAGTCGCAGGACTGCATGATCCGAAACTTTCTGCTTCACCAACGCGAGCAGTCGGTCTTTGGGGATCGTATCGAAGTAGCCTTTCAAGTCGGCATCTACCACGAAGACGTTGCCCTCTTCGAGTAATTGCTCGACGCAACGAAGTGCGCCATGACAGCCTCTGCCTCGGCGGAAGCCAAAGCTGCGAGGATGAAAGGTGTGATCAAAGATCGGTTCCAAGACATCCAGTAACGCGGTTTGAACCACTCGGTCGCGAACGGTAGGAATACCCAACGGGCGGGTTTCCTTCGTTCCCGGCTTGGGAATCTCCACCCGGCGTACAGGCTGCGGCCGATAGGTTCCGGCTTTCAGTTCCTGTTGCAGTTTGGTGATCTCGGCCAGAAGTTCGTCGTCGAGTTGTTCTACCGTTTGTCGGTCTACTCCAGCGGCTCCTTGATTGGTAATGACCTTCGAGGCCGCCCATCTCAAGTTTCGCTCACTGAAGACTTTATCGTACAGCGTGTGCCATTTGCCTCCTCTCACTTTGTTTGCCAAAAGTGTCTTCAACATGCTTTCTGTCCAAACCATCGACGATGCCCATTGGTCAATGCTCAATGGTTCCGTAGCCGGAGTAGCCCCGAAAGGCACTGTGACTTGCGACGGTTTAAGGTCTTTGGATTGTTTGGTCATACTTGCATCTACCTTGCTGCCGCCCTTGGCTCCACCGCGTTTTGCTGCACGGCTTCACGGCTACTATGGCGGCTCTGACTGCTGTTCCTGGTGCTTATCTTCTCGCTACATTGACGATCAGTCTTTTCGATACCAAGCTGCCTGTTCGTCGCACAGCTTGACCTGGAGTTGGTCGCCCAGTATCTCCGGCTGGGATTGATCACGAGAATCGACCCTGGCCAAGAACAGCTCTCCCTTCTTATCGCGTTTAACCTTCCTTCCATTCCGCACTCAACCACCGCATTGCCATTTCCAAACTTCAGCATCAGCGCGTTACTGCACCCAAAGTTCGTTCGCTGTGTCTATCCTGCGGAAAAGTCGATACAAAGGACTACAGGACGGTTCGTCGCACAGCGAAGGGTTCGGACTTTGCCAGCTTCCTCCCCGACAGGCTTGGCCGAATCAGTTTCACTTTCGTTACGGACTGGAATTTCTCCTCAGGTTGCTCCTCACCCTCCCTCGCGGGAACGCAATTACCACTTTCGAATACAGGGCGGTAACGTTACCCTGGTCAGGACTTTCACCCGACTGATTAAACGCCTTCAAAGGCGCACTGGCCGTTCACTCCGTGAACGGTTACCAAAACTTCCACCAAACGACTGCGTTTCCCAAACGCGTTCTAGATCTCATCTCCGTAGCGCCAATTCAGCCATTCGACGTAACGATCGACGATTGGATAGAGCAAACTGGGCCTTGGAATCCACCAGGGCTTCGGCAACCCCTGAATGCAGTGAAGCAATTCGGATTCGCGAGCAAGGGCCAGATCGACCAATAGTTGCCCAGAAATAGTTCCCTGTGCGATACCATGTCCGTTGTAACCGACCGAAAGAAATAGACCTTCGCCAGCTTGTCCGAAGAACTGTGATCCATTCGCCGTCACTCCGATCCCGCCGCTCCACACGTTAATACACTCAAGCTCATTCTGGGGAAACCGCCTTGCCATCGCTTGCCGCTGCAGATCAACAATCTCTTTATATTGTTGAGCCGAATTTTGTCCCTCTGCGAATCCGCAAATCGCACCACTGCGAATAAATAGTTGATCCTTGACGCGTCGGACGGAACTTCCCACGCGTTCAACCGAGGTCAAACCCCAATTTGGCTCGTCACCAAAAAGGCTCGACTCGTTTTGCGGACTCTGAAATACTCCGATATACGTCTGCATGGGAAAGACACGGTTGGTGGCATGTCCGAGTTTTGTGACGCTGGCATTGTTGGTGAGCAAAATGCGTTTTGCCGTTATGCTGCCCGTTTTCGTTTGAGCGACCCAATGAGACTTGCGTTGGATAGACAGAACGGGCGATTGCTCAAAGACCTCAACGTTTGCAGGAAGAGACTCAACGAGCCCACGATGTAATTTGGCCGGATTGACTTGTATCGATTCGTCTTGTCGAATGCCGTCAACATACCCCGACATGCCGGTGGTTTGTTTGATTTGCTGTGACGATACAGGCGTGTAGCCGGAGCCCGCTCGGTCGAGCGCACGCCGGATCCGTTTTAGGGAACCCAAGCCGGGGTTTCCCCGCGCGGCAATCATGCGACCGGCTTCATTCCAGTCGCATTCAATATGATGCGTTTGAACTTGTTCGCGCAAATAGGCGATAGCAGCCGTCCCCAAACGATAAAGAGCGGCAGTCTCGCGGGATGAACCGTCAAAGTGACCAAGGGACACCACAAAACCGGATGAACGGCTCGCGCTTCCCTCGCCCAGACGGCTTCCTTCGATGAGTACGATGCGATCTGCTGGGCGAAGTTGGGCCAAATGAGTGGCCGCCGCCAACCCGGTGAAACCCGCTCCGACAATTAACCAGTCCGTATGCAAGTCGGCTTCCAACTGAGGGTATTCCGCAAACGCAGGCTCACCTTCCAGCCAAGAGTTGATTTCGAAATTCGGAGGTTTTCCCAAGGAACCAGCACCTCTTATTGAGTTGCTTGATCGTAAGCCGCAAGAATTTCTTCCGTCTTGCGTCGTTTAGAAATCCGTTGAACGGCCTCCAAATCAGATGCAAGCCTCTGTCCATTCTCGAAGCGATCAAGAAATTTGACACCGTCCTCCACTGAGTCCCTTTGAATCAAGAAGATCACTTCGTTGGCCACGTGATCCATTCCGTCAAGTTGAGTGGTTGCACCAGAATAAAGGACTACCGGCTGGAGAAAGGATACATGCCCCAACATGTGCTGATTGGAATGGTCGACGGTGAACAGGAATCGACACTTGTTGCTCGCCAACAAGACGTCAATCATCTGCCTCCAAAACGCGTTCGAAACAAACGCAGATTTAGCTTCAGGCGCGATCCAGACTCCATTGACTTCCGCACAGTCCGCTAGGTCTCCTAGCCTTTTGAACACGTCCCATTTCGATTCATTCGGGATCGATTGCAGGCAGCGAAAGGGGGGATTTTGCACAACGATCAACCCGCCGCAAATGCCCTGAAATTCATGCGTCAAAGCATAGGCGTCCGCCTGTAGCAAATAACTTGTTGGAAAACGAATTCCCAACACCTCGCCGGTTCGCTCTCGAAATTCGGAGAGGGATTCCGATGCAACCTTTGCCAAGCGATACAAATCCCGAAATGTTGAGCCCACACGATGCTCCGAAGATTAGTAAAGAAGTCACGACTTTTTTATAACTGTTGTGGTCGCCATAGGGGGAATAAATTCGACCGACCGGATGGCAATAAAGCCCTTGGCACCACACCTACCGCGGTCAAAAATCGTACCAAAAAAATGCCTCTTGTTGTTCTAGGGGCTTAAGCGCTGCACTATTCAGCACAATAAGCCCATTTTCGCGGGCAATTCAACACACCTGATCGCAAAGACAAATCGTTAGATTCTTGATTTTTCGAAAGGGATTGATATCAATGCCAGGATTCGCGGCGATTTTCCACAATGAACGGTCATTGATTCAAAAACATCTCTTTTCGGTGAAACAGCTCGGTAAACATTAGAGTTCTGACCAATCAAAAAACTATCAACCGTTCACGAAACGAACAGTTACGTCGCTTGTCACTCCGAGAAAAGGCAGACGCACCGAAGGGCCATGCCACAGCACGCCGCACGGAAGTGTGTTTCGCAAACGCGGAAATTGGTCATGTTCCAAGATCATTGTCAAATTTACTGAGTCAAAAAAAATATCGTACCGAAGGTCAGCAGTGAAAAATGAATTCGCTCAATTAGGGTTGATTTTCGAGTTGACCGAAATTTGCGAGCGAGCTTTTGATTTAAATTTAAATCTGATGAACCCGCGAACTGCGTCAGCCGAAATCGCGACCGCAAGGAAACGGTTTTAAGTTGGTCCGGGACATAATTTCGGCGAAAATGGACACGTTTTGAACGGGCGAATTCTTGATCGTCATCCGAGCTTGAATTCCAGTTTTTTCTTCGATAGACTGCACTGATGGCAAATGGTCAGAGTTGGTTTAGCTAATTTCAACCACCGTTGACCCGTTTCCGTTGGTCGGTTTGTCCGCCCAGGGGAATGGCCCCAATATCTTCGAACTTTTTTCTCTGGGAAATTTTATGCGTCACCGAGACCGAACCTTTTTCATCAGACAATTTATTTGCCTTTTTCTGACTGTGTCACTTGTAATGACTCCGTTGTACCAAACGGCCGCTTGCACGCGCCTGCTCTATGAAACTGGGTATCAGTCTTTTATGACTGGGCGAACGATGGATTGGATGGACCCGAACGCGCAGACCGCGTTATGGGTATTCCCACGGGGCATGAAGCGAAACGGGACGGTGGGTGCCAAGCCGATTGAATGGACAGCCAAGTACGGGTCGATCGCTGTCTCGTTTTACGACGCGGGAACCGCCGACGGAATGAGCAAGGACTTGTCGCCAACATGTTGTACTTGAAGGAGACGGATTGGGGTGATGCATCCAAGTCTTCCAAGCCGACACTGACCGCAGGTGCTTGGGGCCAATTTTTCTTGGACAACTATGCGACGGTCGCCGAAGCGGTGGCCGCGATGGCTGATCCGCCTTTCGTGATTATCGCCCCGACGCTTCCCAACGGTTATGCCGCTGGATTGCATCTTGCAATTTCCGATGCGTCAGGCGATTCGGCAATCTTTGAATACATTAAAGGCGAGTTAGTGATTCATCATGGACGGGAATACAATGTCATGACCAATTCCCCCACATTCGACGAACAACTTGCTTTGAATACGTACTGGGATAAAATCGGTGGCAGCCGTTTCATGCCAGGTACTATTAGCGCTGCAGATCGCTTTGTTCGAACAACCTATTACGCCAAACAATCCCCGAAGTACAAAGATCCGGAATTAGCTTTAGCGTCAGTGTTTTCCCAGATGCGGATGGTGAGTGTCCCCCTTGGCTTGTCTGACGAGCAAAATCCGAACCTGTCCATGACACTGTGGCGAACCGTTGCGGATCAAAAAACGAAAGTCCTTTACTTCGATTCGGCGATTTTTCCGTCGGTATGCTGGGTAAACATGAGCAAGTTCGATTTGAATGAGGGTGCCACACCAAAGACAATCCGCGTCGAGCGAGGCCAACCGTTGGCGGGCGATCTTTCAGAGTCACTTAAACCAGCAGAACCGTTCAAGTGGTTGGGGGCTGAGTGATTGAGAGGCTGTGACGTCTGTGAATCACCTAATCCGAAGTTGGCGAGAGCTGACCGTCTCGGAAGAAATGGTTAAGCCTCATCGTCGCCCGCAGAGTGCGTTCCGGTTTGCCCATTGGTTATTCGGCCGTTTCACTCGCCCCATAACTGGGCGGTCGAGTTTTATGACATTTACCGTGTGGTCGTAGAGGGTCAGACCCCAGTTTTGCTCCCGAAGCGTGGCAAAATGGCGTCAGACCCTTGCGCCAGAAACGCGAACAGGCCGACGTTGTGAGGCGTCGGCCTGGCATTTATGTACTCCCGGTTGGCCCTGCACCCGCGATCGGAAAGAGACATAGAGCACGGTTAGCTTGGAGTTCCTTCGACAAGCAAGCCGCGATAGATCGCGCCGCGCTGTCTGTGATTCGCAGCGTCTTGGTAAGCAGGGCTGTCGTACCACGCACGAGCAGATTCAGCACTCGGAAACTCCGCAATCACCACTCCTTCAACGTCGGGTCCCTCAAGTGTTGTATGGGGACCATAGGCGGAAAGAACTTTTATTGGAACACCTTCGAGCGTTGAGGCAACTTTGGCCCAATACGCTTCAAGTTCAGCCCGGTCGAGAGTTTGTTCGCGAATAAAGATCATGTAAGCAGGCATTGAGTTCTCCTAAATGGGTTCTTGATTGAATGTTGGGTTCGACAATTTTAAAGTCCGCCGGTCGCGTGGATGACTTCTCCGGTCAGCCAACCGGAATCGTCCGAGGCTAAGAAGACTACGACTCGCGCGATGTCCAGTGGTGTGCCAATGCGACCCAATGGAGTCATACTCACAAGTCGCTTTTCAACGTCACTACCAACACCATACAAACCGGCTTCCTTGGTTCCCTCGCTAAGTGTGGCACCGGGGTTTACTGAGTTGACCCGGATTCGACGCGAGGCGAGTTCTTTGGCTAGAACTCCCGTGATGGCATCTAGGCCACTCTTGCTAGCTGCGTAAATCGAGTAAGTGGGGGGCAGCGATCTCGAGGCAGCTGAGCCGATGTTGATAATACTGCCACCTTCAGAACCAAAGTGCTTAAGCGACTCTCGAATTGTCAACAACGGTCCAAGCAGATTGACGTTCATTTCTCGATGAAATTCCGCTTCGGTCATCTCGAAGATGGGCATCGCCTGATACACTCCAGCATTGTTGACCAGTATGTCAATCGATCCGTATTCTTCCGCCACTCGAGCAAATAGATGGGTCACGTCGGCAAAGTTCGATACGTCACCTTGAATCGCCATCGCTCGCCCACCAGCGTCCGTGATCTTGCGAACAACGGCTTCTGCTCCACTTTGATCCGACGAGTAGTTCACAATTACCGAGGCCTCGGCTGCGGCGAGTTCAAGAGCAATGCCGGCCCCAATACCCTTGGATGCGCCCGTCACCAATGCTGTTTTCATTCTCAGTTTAGACATGTTTTGTCCTCCTACGACTTTTGACACCATCGATGGAGGACTGTGACAGAACACTCGCGGAAATTTTAGTTCAGGTGCAACGTATCTCGAAAACTGCGCTGTTCGAACATTTGTCGCAACCACAGTATTTGATCCTTCGGCTCAAGGAATGGGTGGTCGCGGAAGAGCGTTGCATATTGTCGGTCCATAACATCGTCGACTTGCGCGTAAGTGCTAGCTGCTACACTTCTAATCTCGCTCAAACGTTGAGATACAAACATCATGTTGTTGGGATCAACGTGACCTGCATCGATGAAACCTTTCGTCTTCTTGTGGCAGCGGCATGGATTGTTGGAGTTGATGAGACCGCATTGGTTATTCATGAACTGATACAGATCTCGCCTCGCTCGGGAGAGCGATTGGCGGAAGTTGTCCGGTGACACGTCCAGGATTTCGCTGCCAACCGTGTCGCTGACGCCGAATACTTCTGCCAAAACGAAAATAAGCCGCTGTTTGCGGTCGAGGCACAAGAGCATGCCCATGGTGCAGGCAATCTTCGCTTCTTCCACCAAGAGTGGCACTTCGACCGGCACGGCCTTTGGATCAGGAAGGTCAAGATCCGGCACACCGTTGATCGCATCGCCATAACCTGAAAACGATTGCGTTTGCAGCTCGCCGCCGCGGCGTTTCATGTTGAGCACATGATTCGTGGCGATTCGATAGAGCCACGTCCGGAACTTGCTTTCGCCATTAAAGGTGCTCAGCCGAGTGATGGCTTTGATCAAGACTTCCTGCGTCACTTCTTCCGCGTCATGAGGATAGAAGACCATGCGTAACGCGATATTGTAAACCCAAGCTTGATGGCGAAGTATCAGCTTTTCAACTGCTGCTTGGCTACCATTCTTCGACTGTTCAATCAGTTCACTGTCTGTTGTTTCATCAATCATCTCGGCAAATGGATTGTGCATGACACGGTCTTCCTTTGGTTGTTATGGCCTCAATGGAGGTCGCCAAGATTCCACTTCTATACGTTTTCGATCCTCTGCCGTCTATTGGTCAGGCGGCTTTTCCACACTTTCAGCTTGATTAAATTGACCCATTAATTCAAAACGACCTCGGGCGATGTCAGAAGTCCGTCGTCTTTGTAACGATCGGTAGGGGTTCTAGCGTCTTCCCAGACAGTGGCGGTAAATGGAGTTGCGTTCTCCAGCAAGACGCTCCCAGGATTCGAGCGAACTGCAGGCGTGATTTTCAGTGCCGCATCTACGACGTGAGTCGCCTCATGAAGCAACACATATTGAATTGCGGTGATATCGCCGACATCGGCTTTCAGGTAGAAACTGGACTTTTCGGTATTGAAGCAAGAACTTTCCTTTTCAACCAACCATTCCGCAGCGGACTGATTCAGAATGCCAGCGCGGATTGTAATGTCAAACAAACAAATCGCGTCATCTGGATTTACAGCGGATGTCAAAGCAGTGTTGGGCATGTCCGTGACCAGACTGATGCTCCTTAGTCTTTGCTTGAGAACAGATTGATGCAACGGTGGCAAAATTGAAATTGCGTCAATGAGCTTTTGCTGGTCCTGTTCGTTAAGAGTAAACGGCTTTGGGGACATCCCAGCGTCACGAAAAATGGCCAACACGCTATCCGGTGTTTTGCCGACGCGCTGGAACAAGGATTGATTTGGGTCCAGGCCGAACTGACGTTGCGTCACTGTGATTTGAGCTGACTCGTTTTCTTTATTGACCTCTTGAGCCCAACAATTAATGGAGGCAATGCACAACAAAAGGACTAGGTGCAGGCCCAAACGCAGGTATTTTCGAACAGGATTCTTCATAACTTCTCCTTTGGTGGCATCGGACATACATTTGAAAGCCGACGGCGACTACTTACCCTTTGAAACCAAAAGCCCGGCACTGTGACAAAAGATAACAAAACTTCTGCGGCCTTTGGCTCAACTAATGCCTTCAGTCGCTGCAAAAGATCCTTGGAAACGAAAAACTTCGGGCGTTCGGCCAGTTGGGATCGCCGGTGTCATATTGGCCGAGCCCAAGTTCCTGGAGGAGAATACTCGCTCGATCTGCACGGAAACTTCGGCTGAAAAGTCGAGTGTCGTGCAACCAGGCGATTTCTTACTTTGGACCCTCCGTCGGGGAGTATAAAATGAACTTACTTTACGTCTCCAGGCGATCGATGCAAACTTTTGTCGCCAGTGCGCCCGATTGATGTAAGAGCACTGTCGTGACACCATCCAGCGATAGCGACTCAACCGCGTCCTCGAACTCATGCTCGGGATCGTTCCAGGAAACGATACTATTTGCTTCGTCATGAAAAATCCGTGTGCCAAGCAGATTGAATTTGCTTCAGGTCACTCATTCGTCATCCTTTCGCTTCCCCCATGTTCATTCATTGATGATTGCGAATAAGCACTCGCATTGATGGTAAAGGCTTGGCCGCGATTCAAGACATAAACAGGGGATGGCGGCTGCATGAATTGCCCCTATTTGCTTTGCTAGCTTTCCTGTTCATTTTCATTCAAATGCTTGGAACTTCGAGGTATTTTGCTATTGTGCCGATGGGTGCTAGGACGATATACCTAAAGGTTCAAGGTAATGACAGGTCGGCTGTTTTAGCCATCGCCGTAAACTCGATGACTAAGGAGATCTAATGGCAAAAGGCAATACGAACCCCGATTTTCTGAATGGCGTCCCAGAACTCGCAGTTTTACGAGTTTTGTTCGACGGGCCTCAGCATGGTTACGCGATCGTTCAAAGTATTTCGAAGCGCACAGGCGGTACACTGCAATTCGGCGAAGGGTCCATCTATCCGATATTGCATAAATTAGAACAGCAAGGCCTATTGATGACTCGGCGTGAAGTCGCTGGCGGACGAGAACGCATTGTGTATCGGCTTTCGAAGCGTGGCAGTAAACAACTCGAAGAAAGCTGTCATCGATGGCAGAATGTGGTTCAATCCGTTCAGGCACTTATTGAAGGAGGAGACAATGGATTGTCACCTGTGGTTCCAGCAGCTTCGTGATGCTTTGCGAAAACAACGCGTTCCGAAGCGGTACGCGAATCGTCTAATTGATGAATTGTGGTTTCACTACTTAGAAATGAAGGAGCGAGATGAAATGAATGGATTTTCAATCGAGGACAACGGCGGGGTGGAACGATTGGGATCACCAGAGACGCTGGCGATCCAGGCGGCGCAGGTACCGCGTGCAACTTGGGCAGGAAGACATCCATGGCTGGCGTTTATTATCGGTGCCCCTGCGATAACGCTTGGTTTGACAATTGGCTTATTATTTGTGATTTTCAATATTCTAACTCTATTTGTTGAAGTGATAACTCTGGCGTCAGCCCCTTGGTTAGAGCCACTCATGATGGTTCTCAACTTCGTGCAAGTCGTAGTTCCTGCGACCATCGCATGCTTTCTCGTGTGTCGACTGGTGAGTCGGTCGGTTCGTAGTCCTTGGTGGGGAGTCGTGAGTTGCGGAGTGGTCGCCGTCCTTTGTAGCATGATGCATGTTCATTGGGCACCGGCTGCTACCATTCCTGGAACCGGGATGTTGTCGATTGGTATTCTCGCTTGGCCAACACCAACGACATTGTTGCACGCTACGGTACCACTAGTCATTGGAGTCGTTTTTGCGATCAAGAATTTTTCGCCAAGAAAACCTCAATCTCATAAATCAGCGCCGGTTGCGGTTCGTGCAGCAGCCTAGCACATCTTAACTCATTTAAGTCAGCGGAAAGTGCCTTCGTGCACTTTCTGCCACAATTGATGTTTGTGAAATTAATTGCCGTTTCGCGAATAACAGTAGGTGCCAGCCCAAAGTCAATGATTTTGGGGGCCGTCACCTCCTCCTGCATGCCGACGAATACGTTCCCAGGTTTGAGGTCGCGGTGGATGATCCCTTTTTTGATGGACATGCTGGACGCCGGAACAAAAATCGATGAACAGCTTCAGCCGCTGGTCGATCAAGAGTTTGTTCACGTCGCATTACTGCGTGAGCCGTTTTCCAGCGACGAGTTCCATCATTTATTAGGGCCGGCCGTCGGCAGTCGCCCCAGCATCCAGAATCCGCGATGTTGAGGTGGTTTATCAGGGCAAGGCCTGACGTTCGGCTTCGAATCGGGCGATGATCTCTTTGGAGCCGACGCCCTCGTTGATCAATATCAGGGCTACCCGCCGTTTGCCCGGTTCCGCTTGTTTGGCAACCCAGACTTCTGCCATCCCTTCCGTGCCTAGTCGCTGCAAAAGTTTGTAGGGGCCAGTCAACTGGCTTTTTGGCAAATCCGAATCCGGCAAATCTGAATGTAATTTGTTATTCGTCCGATGAGGAATCCAATTAGGTACCGGTACACGTCACTTTGAGTTTAGGCCCATTTTTCAAGACGCTCGGTGACGATGACCATTCGGTGGATCTGTATTTTTTCCTGGATTTAGGCGACGCTCTCGACAATTTCCCTTCACACCTCCTAGTCACGCGGTGCGGTACGCCACAGACGGATTTCGCAATAGTCATCCGCAGTAACCAATGTGCCGTCGGGCAGGTAAGTCATTTTGTAGACGTTGGTATCCATGGTCAGGGAGCCGATTTCATCGAATGTAGCAAGATTCCAAAGCTTGATTTGTGTGCCTGAACCGGTCGCCAGCGTCCGTCCATCGGGGGCGAAGTGATAATCCCGGATCGGCCTCCGGTGGCCTTTCAGCATCGCGACTGGCGTTCCAGTGATCGGGTCGCGCAATTCGACAAATAGTCCGACGGGGCGAATACCAAAGCCCTTTCCAGGAGTTCCCAGTTGTTTTACTTCTGCGGATTGAACCCAGGGAGCTTCCATTTCGGGCAACCTGACTCCAGAATCAACATCCCAAAATGTGACTTGCCGTTGAACTTTCGCTGCCCGATTTTTGGCATGCGCCTCAAGGCGAAGCACCTTTCCGTCAGGACTGGCCAAAAGGCTAACGGGGAAGAATCCGCCTTGATCGCCAAGGCGAACCTTTATTTCCTCATCGACCTTCCATCTGCGGGCAAGACCGTCGATAGCCCCTGTTACAATACGGGTTCCGTCAGAGGTAAAGTTTGCGCCGATGATCGCGCCGCCATGCCCCTTGAAAACGCCCGCCATCTTCACACCCGGAATGTCCCAGAGGAACAGCTTTGCTTCGTTCCCGCCGGCCGCAAGGTATTTCCCATCTAGAGACATCGCCAAGGTGTGAATGTGCTCGGTCGGCTCGTGGAATTGTGCGATTTTACTTTGCGTGCTTACATCCCATAGTTCGACCCGATGAGGAGGACCACCGAAAGCCGTGGCCAGAACCTTTCCACCTTCCGAAAGCGCCAGGCCAAATGTCCAGTAATTGCCAGAATCAATGGTGAAATCTGGTTTCCGCTGTTTCAAATCCCAGACACAAATCTGGTTACCTCGACTACTCGCGAGGAACTTCCCGTCTGGGGAGTACGCCAGCACTGCTCCCTGCGCCAATTCGTCGACGGAAGTCGCGAGGCGATGCAAGAATTTTCCGTCGGCAACGTCATGGATATAGACGCCACTCCAGCCATCAATGACCAGGGCCAGCGACGTAGTGTCCGGCGAAAATGCAGCAGCTAGAACCCGCCTATTAGCAAGCGCAATGGGCTCATGAGCTTCTTCGTTGGCATCGAGATCCCACCGCCAGAGCTTTCCATCTACCAAGCCAAAGAGCGATCTGCCGTCAGCAGAGAATGATACGGCGTAGGAGCGCACGTTTGTAGATAGATTGACCCGTGTACGAACTGGAGCAGTAAACTCAAAAACTTTATCTTTTGTCCCGACATCCCAGACCACTACGGTGCCGTTGACGCTTACGGTCGCCTGATGTTTCTCGTCGTGTGACAACGCCAAACAGGAAATTGGCTGACCATGGTCAAAAGTCGGCGCATTGCGGGCCTCGTCACATTGGCGACGCAAGTAATACCATTCGCTGCCGCGCATGTCCTCTTGATCATCGCTGGGCCGATGCCGCTCCAGCAATTCATTCATCAATTCATAGTTACCTTCGTCTGCCGCACGAAACGCATGCGAACAGTCTGAAACGTAAAGCTGAAGTCGCAGGCGTTCCTCGGCTGTTTTGGTGGCGACCACTGCCTTACGGGCTTCTTCGGCGCGCAGAGTTTCAGCTTGCTGGGCTGCTCGCGCTTCTTGGGCTGACTGTTCGGCCTGACCACGAGCTATCGCCGCCTCGGCAGCGTTGGCCACGGCCTCGTTTCGCAAACGGTTGGCCGTGATGGCGCTCCAGATGCTGGCAATGGTAGCCAACAACAACGCGGCGGCAATCATTGAACCGGCAAGGATCGTGCCGCGATTACGCTGAACGAGCTTCTTGAGCCGATAAGCCGTTGATGCAGGTTTGGCTAGAATCGGCTCCTGGTTGAGGAATCGGCCGATATCTTCGGCAAACGCCGATGCCGTGTCATAGCGACGGTCGCGTTCTTTTTCCAAGGCCTTCATCACAATCACGTCCAAGTCGCCACGAATAGTCTTGGCCAGGTTAACAGAATCAATTCCCTGGCCATTGTCGGTAGATTTGTTGGTATTGGCCAACGTTGTCAACCGGGCACTGGGCGACTCGGGCGTTTCCTCACGAATGATTCGCCGCATCTCATCAAACGCCGCCGATTCCAGCTTTTTGCGATCGAAGGGAGTCGTCCCGGTCAGGAGCTCATAGAGCAGCACGCCCAGCGAATAGATGTCGCTGCGTGTATCGATATCCAAGGCATTGATCTCAGCCTGCTCTGGGCTCATATAAAGTGGGGTGCCGATCATTGACGCAAAACGAGTGTAGATCGATTTGTCGGTCAACTGTTGACCGAGAGCTTTGGCAACACCGAAGTCAATCACTTTGACCACTGGCACGCCATCGTGGGGAGCGACCAGAATGTTTGTGGGTTTAAGATCGCGATGGACCACTCCTTTTTGATGGGCATGCTGGACTGCGTGGCAGACCTGGATAAACAATTCCAATCGCTGTTTGGTCGACAGCTTGTGAGTATTGCAGTAGTCTGTGATGAGAACTCCACGAACCAGTTCCATCACAAAGAATGGGCGACCAGAAGCGGTGGTGCTGGCGTCCAGGATCTTGGCAATATGGGGATGATCCATCAACGCCAGCGCCTGACGCTCAGCTTCGAAACGGGCGACGATCTCGTGCGAGTCCATCCCGGGTTTGATCACCTTCAATGCCACTTTGCGACGGACAGGTTGTTCCTGTTCCGCGACATACACGACACCGAATCCGCCTTCACCGATTTTTTCACGGATCTTGTAGGGGCCGATCATGGAACCGGGTTGGATGTCCACTGACGGACTTGCCATGGTTTGGTCGATAGTGACTGCGAAGGCCGGCGACCGCAGAAAGCTGCTCTCCGGTGCATGAGCATCCAAAAGCGACTCGACTTCGCGGCGCAAGAGGTGATTATTGCCGCAGGCTCGCTCAAGAAAATCGTCACGTTCAGACTCTGGAAGGTTGACTGCTACTTCGAATATTTCAGTTTCGGTCGTTGGTTTGAGGGTCATGGGATTTCCTTAAAATTCGTTTACGTACCACCATGAACCAATGCGTCGTAAGCTGGAAGAACCCCTGGATATTTTTGAGAATTTATGCGTTGTCCGCTGATTTGTCCTGTCGCATCCATTCACGTCGCAGCCAGGCTCGGGCATACGTCCAGTCGGATTCGGCGGTTTTTTCCGCGATACCCAAGATTTCAGCAGCTTCCGCCAAAGTGAAACCGGCGAAATACCGTAGCTTTACCAATTCCGCTTTCCGGGGCGATTGGATTCCGAGACGATCCAGTGCTTCATGAATCGCAAGGATCTGGAAAGGATCAGCGGTCTCGACTGCCGGGAATTGGTGCTCGTTCAAATCGGTACGTTGCCACCTGCCGCCATGTTTCTCGCGGGACTTTCGGCGGGCCGCTTCGACGAGAATCCTGCGCATGGCTTCGGCGGCCGCAGCAAAGAAGTGGCCGCGGCCGTGCCAAGACTTGGCTGGGACCGCGCCGCCGACCAAACGGACATAAGCTTCGTGGACCAATGCGGTTGCCTGGAACGTCTGCCCCGGCTTTTCATTGGCCAAGCGGGCGGCCGCTAACTTGCGCAATTCTTCATAGACGAGCGGTAAAAGTTTGTCCGCCGATTGATGATCTCCGGATTCCATCTCCGCTAACAATTGTGTGATATCGGCCATAAAAAAACGCCTCCTTTTGGCCAAATTGTACCAAACTGCTGGAAGAACTGAACGTTGTCAGTCTCGAGAATTTCGACGGGCAAAATCTGGTAATGATAGGTAAGTCCCATGCAACAACGCGCGGGAGATCGCAAGATCAGGTCGACGCTCTTTTGAGGCGGCACATTTCGACAAGGCGATTTCGGTACCTGCCGCATTGGTTCCGCACGCAGGCCGAGGCTTTAAAACAGGCTGATTGGTCGCGACCAGGTTTGGTTCTACTTGAGCACAAAGACGGACTTCGCGAAGCTGACACGGGTGGTTTGTACCACGGTGGCTGGGCTTTTCGAAGGGCTGCGTTTCAAAAGGTCATCGGTTACGGGCCGCACAACAATGGCGAAGATCAAGAACTGGCACGACGCCTGTGCGAGTCGGGAGCGACCGAAATCGACCCTTGTACCTTCGCACCACCGTTCTACGTCTACCGCTGCGACAACGCGAGCTACCATTTGAGCTACATGGACGACCGCGGCTATCGCGATCTCGGAAGCGACCGGCAACAACATCGTGAGCCGATCGCCGTGGGCTGGTCGCAGGACTGGGCAAGTCTCCCTGTCATCCGCCGCTTCACCTTTGGCCCTCACGTCAATCCGAAATCCGACCGCACGCCGATTGAGTTGATCGGGCCAGTCCTCGAACCAGGAACCAACGGTCCTCAGAACGGCATGTACGCGTTGCAGAAGGAACTCCGCAAACGCATCGACGAAGGGCTCGATTGGTTGTCGATCAAACCGCTCCCCGTCAGCAAAGGGGCCATCCCTTGGTTCTAGAACTGGCAAGATCGGCGCTACGCCATGTGGTGGGACGCTGAAGGATTGCCATTCATCCAAGGTCCCAATATGCTCTTCATCAACTCCGCCACGCCACGCATCGACCGCGAGGAGTGCGCCCTGCTCGATTCACCGAACTGCCTGATGATGTTCTGCCACAGCGAATGGTATCGCGACCTGATCTTGGCCAATCGAAGCCCGAACAACGAATCCGAAATCGTCATGTGGCCGCAGGGTGAGCGCACTATTTTTCCATGGAAATACCGAGAACTTTGAAGAGGTAGTGTTCATCCCAAGCACATCTTAGTCTTCGAGTTCGTACGCTTTCCTTGTCACCTTTATAGTTTTTCAGAAGAGTCAAAGCCATACGCCGCATTGAAGAGGAGTTGATAGCGCCTGTTCCGTTGATTCGACATTGGTCTTCATTGAAAATCACATCCAGACGCCAGTGTAGCGAGTTTTCAATACTCCAGTGGGCTCGGCAGCCTTTGGCGAATTTGTCGATGTCCATGGAAAAGCTCAGCAAATAGTATCGTACTTCGTAGGATTCTTTTCCATCACGAGTCACATTGTTGACCGCCACGCCAATGGTCTTCAAGCCTGGCCACTGATGCTTTTGCTGCAATTCCTTCGAAACTGGGAACTGGTACCAGGTTCGATGCTCGACTCGCCCATGACCGGTCTCTGTTTTTTCGAGGCATTGAACACCTTCCATCGTGCCGAGAATCTCTTCTGCCAAGTCGCTAACGTCGGCTTCTAAAGTCCCCTGATTCCCTTTGAGTCCCAAAATATAGTCGCCCCCCTCTGAAACAATCTGGGATGCGATTTCTCGCTGACAACCCATCGCGTCAATCGTCACAATGGCCCCTTCCAATTCGAGCAATGACAACAACTTCGGAATCGCCGTGATCTCATTACTCTTCTCGTCGACTGCTTCTTGCCCAAGCACCATTTGATTCTCCGCTGCCCAGGCGGTGACCATGTGTAGGGCTTTGACCCCGTTTTTGTGGTCGTGCGAACGACGTGCTGTTTTACCATCAATGTTGATGATCGAATGTTCAGTTTCTGGTGCAATTGCCCGCACCCAAGACAAAAAGCAAGCGGTCAATTGTTCGGGCTTGATCGCTGAAAATACGCGGCGAAACGTGTCGTCAGAAGGGACTCCACTCTTCAGCTTGAGAAACTTCTTGAATAAGTGCTTACGGGCTACACCATAGTTATGCATGTCTTTCCAGCCTTCGGCTCCCGATAGCATCGCACAAACACCCAAGACCAAAATATCTATCAAAAGATGACGGCGATTGGATGTTTCGATTCGAGGATCAGTGATCGATTCAAAGTGACGAGCAATCTCAAGTTTCGGCATAATGGCATCTCCAAATAGGAAACAAATACCATTTTTTCGACTTGCCTGAATACCCCAATTTCGCTAAATAGTGCGCTCACCCTGCATGTGGCCGTATCCCATCGATCCCATGCCCGAAGGCCCGCTGCCGGCCGAATACGACCTTTTGATCTACGCCAAGAACGGCCACCGGCCCGGCCTGCTCGAACACCTGGCCGAACTCTACCCCAATCACATTCAATTCCATTACGGACAATACAAACGAGCCGACCTCATCGAAGCCGCCCGCCGCTCCCGCGCCTGCGCCTACCTGGCCGACGATGATCACGGGCCGCTGGCTCTCCAGGAAATACTCCTCACCGGCTGCCCGGCCGTTGGCGTGAGAACTGGGGTTCCATACTTAAAAGACCATTTATTGGGGAAAATAGTAAGGAAGTTGCCCCCAGGCAAGGGTTTCTGTTCATCGAGTGACCTATCACACCTTGATCGATTTATTAAGTCAATTGCCGAGATAAGCTTTCTTAACCGCGACACAATTCGATCAATCGCGAAATCACAATTCAATTGCCATGCAGTCGCCGATGATATCTTGACCCGATTGAATGTACTGCGACACCGCACGACGCTGGCATGAATAACTTACTCCACTTTCTACGGCTTTTGTCGCTGTTTCACTGCGTGATTTTCTTTGCCACAAAAACTACCCAAGGACTAATCGAATAAAGTCTTCGAAGGCCTAGCAATTTTTCGATTTGGACTGCGGCCGGGATGAGCGATGAATTACTCATTCGCCCAAATGGCATCCAGCAACAACCAACCTGTTTCAACATTTCAAAGCCCTGACGCCGCATCGCATCTCGCCACGGGGCGTAGGACGCCGTGTAATGTTTAAAATTGCTTTCTCCATCCGATTTGAGATTTCTGATCAACGCTCTCCATGATCGAACGTTTTGGAAAACTCCAACATACAATCCTCCTTCTCTGAGCACACGCTTTGACTCCAGAATAAACCATTCCTGCTCGACAAGTTCATGAACTTCAATGGCAAGCAACAGATCCATTGAGTTCGATGGGCATGGAAACTGGGTTGACTCCTTATCGACTAGCACACATTTTGCACTTGGAATCCGTTTATGGCATACATCGAGAGCTGTTGCATTGATTTCGGTGCACGTTACCTGCCAGCCGCAATCAAATAGTAGTTTTGACCAACGACCACTCTCGGCACCTATTTCCAATGCGTTTCCTGCAATTTTAGTTTGTCGCAATGCGAACTCAATGCACTGCTGTTCAATTGAGGAAATGTACTGTCCCCAACGACTTGATGCGATCGGTTCCCAAAACACTGCATCCCTAGCCACTTCCGAACTTTCACCATCCATTTTTGACAATTTTTCTTCCAGCATGTTTCTCTCAGTTATCATTGCTCTCAACATTTTTTGAATGCGGCAAAAGTGCCATGGAAGCGTGCTCTAATGTCATCGGGATGCGAACAATGAATTGACTTCTTCATCGTCGCGTAAACCGACCACCGCCACTTTTCCAGCCTCCCAATCAAAGGCAACTGCGCGGACATCGTCGATGATGACTTGTTGCAATTGTTTCCCGCCTCGATTGACGACTTGAATTGGATAGTCGCCAAAATGGATCGGCTGCGATTTGCATTGTTCAAAGACCAGATACACCGTTCCATCGGGACGCTGGCATACGTTGACGATGCAATTACATCCCCCCTCGCCACAAGTACACTCGCCAAAAGGGCATTGGCATGAAGGAAACGAAAGCACCTTGGTCGAAATGGGTGAGGCATTTCCGGGTAATCCCGCTGTTTGTTTTACATGACTGACATAAGTCGGGCGTCCGAGACTCGCATCCGCCTGCGTAAGCGAATACTCGGTCAAATCGAATTGGCTTCGGAGCGCATCAAGTGCGGCACGTGGATCGACGCGAAATTGCTCGATAACGGTTTGAAGTTCAAGTGATGTATGATTCGCATTTGCCCCCGGCGATTGAGCGATAGGTGGATGATTCACGGCTGGCGGAAAAATGAACTTGGCCAACAGAAAAACACTTGCCGCCGTGGCGACTGAAATACCAACCACAAGACTCCACGGTAGCCCGTTTCGCTTCGCACGATTTGCCAGAACGTTACTTGGACTCGGCTGATCGATTTTTGCTGACAGGTCAGAAGCGTTGGCAGCAAGTCTTGACTCAAACGATTCCCAAGCAGGCAAGGCGTTTTTTGGTGGCGAAATCGTTCGGGCAATTTGATTAAGTTTCGTGGTCTGCAAAACCATCCGTGAACAGTGCTGGCATTCTGCGATATGAGCCTGCAAAGCCGCAGTCGAATCAGCCCCCAATTCGCGATCGACGAAAGCCGAAACATTCTCCTGAATAAATTTGCAGTTGATACTCATTGATTAAATCTCCCAACCTAATTGAACCAACTGGTTCTGTAATTCTCGCCGAGCCCGATTGAGGCGCGAGCCGACGGTACCCTCAGGTATCCCGATAATCTCACTGATCTGAGCGTAGGACAACTCATCCAGCACCTTCAGCTCGAACATTCTTCGCAACTCAGGCTGGATTTGATTCATGGCCATCTTAATTATCTCAACGTCTTCTTGTGAATTCATGCCGCGATTGTGGGTGTCCAAAACTTCCGACGGTAGAGATTCAGTGTTTGTTACTTTTTGAACTCGTTTCCGCAAACGCTGCAAGGCTTCATTCACCACCAACCGATGCATCCAGGTTGAGAACTCCGACTCGAATCGAAAAGTCGGCAGTTTGTCGAATAGGCGAATGAAGGCGTCCTGCAACACGTCTTCAGCATCCGACGAGCCGACGATCCGTTTAATTGTGCTCAGTGCTCTATGGCCATAATGTTCATAAATCTGTCGTTGCGCATCCCGATCCCCTCGTGCCGCACGGCGGACGATTTCTTGTTCCAACAGGTTGTCTGGTTCGGGTTCCGACATTTCGTCTCCGTCTGGTCTTTCACAGCATCTTAAGGGAACAGAAATGTCTTATAATTGGATGCATCTGAGTCGAATTTTCTTCACTTCCACCTGCTGATTTTCAGGGAAACAGTTTTCGACATTGTTTCCATATTTTTTTCTTCCTTTTCAAGAATCTCATTTGATCTTACGTCCGAAACGATAAAAGAGGGCGGGTGTCACCACTTGATCCAGCAGAGTCGAAGTCAACATCCCACCAAACACAACCAGAGCGAGTGGATACAAAATTTCCTTGCCCGTTTGGCCCGCCCCCAGCAACAACGGCAACAGCCCAAACAAGCTGGTCATGGCGGTCATCATCACTGGAGCAAGTCGCTCCAAGCTTCCGCGAATGATCATCGATTGGCCGAACTCTTCACCCTCGTGTTCCATCAAATGCTGATAGTGCGAAATCATCATGATCCCGTTTCGGCTCACGATTCCGATCAACGTAATGAACCCGACCCAATGGGCAACCGATAAAGTCGTCGTTCCAATCCAGATACTTGGCCACTGCCAGAACGGTGAGCCCATGATGACTTCCCATGGCGGTCGATTAACAATCAAAAGAGTGATAATCGACCCCATCGCTGCCAGCGGAATATTGACCATGACCTGCAAGGCGGCTCGCCAGGATCGCAGGCATTTTATCAGCAGCAAGAAGACACCGATCACCGACAGGCTACCGAAGATCAATAGGCGAAAATTGGCATCTTGCTGGGCCTCGAATTGTCCTCCTAATTCGATGCGATAGTCGCCCGGCAGTTTTCGCAAGCGATCTTCAACCGAACTGATTCGTCCACGAATATCGTCCACCACGCTCGTCAAATCGCGGCCCTCTACATTGCAAAAAACCACAATCCTCCTCTGAATATGCTCGCGGTTGAGAGTGTTCGGGCCAGTGGTGTCCAGGACTTCGACGACTTCCCCCAGCGAAACACGCCGCCCTGACGGCGTTTCGACAATGGTCTGAGAAATGATCTCGGGATCGTTGCGGGAACTCTCATCGTACCAGACCACCATGTCAAAATAGCGGTCATCATCCAGAATTTGCGAGACGGTACGCCCTTTGTAGGCCGTTTCGAGCAACTCGGCCACATCGCCGGGAGCCAGCCCGTACCGCGCGGCATCGTCCCGTCGCACTTGCAAGCGAACCTGGCTGACTTCGACCTGCGGTTCGATCTGCAAATCGACCACCCCCGGAACCTCGCTCATGGCGGTAAAGACGTCCTGGCTGGAATCACGCAATTCGCGCAGATCGGTGCCAAAAACTTTGACGGCAATCTGCGCTCGAACGCCTGACATGATGTGATCTAGTCGATGCGAGATGGGCTGACCGATATTGGCCTTGATGCCGGGAATCAAGGTCACTTTGTCTCGAATATCGGACAGCACTTCTTCGTGCGGTCGTCCGTGACTCTCGTAGCCCCATAGATGAAGGACGGGAATTAGACGCAATACTACGGCGAACCAGCCCGATTTGGGGCGATGATGCTCAGCGACTCGCACATCGATCTCTGACGAATTGACACCTTCGGCATGTTCATCCAATTCAGCTCGCCCCGTGCGACGGGAGACGGCGACTACCTCGGGTATCTCCAGCAGAATTTGTTCGGCACGCTGAGCCAAACGCCGACTTTCATCGAGGCTGGTTCCGGGTTCCGCTTGAAAGCTAATCGTAAACGTTCCCTCATTGAACGGCGGGAGAAACTCGCCTCCCATCCAAGACAATGTAGCCAGCGAAAACATGACACCGATCAGCGTGGTGATGAGCACTTTGCCGGAGTGTCGTAACGTCGTCTGCAGGACGCGCCGGAAAACTCGCTTCAAATAACGAAGGACGAAAGGATCTTCTCGTTCCTCCAAAAATTTGGCTCCCGGCAGCAGATAGGACGCCAGCACGGGTGTTACCGTCAGAGAGATGGCCAACGACGCCAGCAGCGACACCATATAAGCCAGCCCCAAGGGGGCGAACATCCGACCTTCCAATCCGCTCAGAGCAAACAAAGGAAGGACGACCAGTACCACGACAAGTGTAGCGTAAACGATAGAATTGCGAACCTCGCGCGAGGCATCGTAGATCACATCCAGCACCGGCCGTTTCCGATCCTGTGGTAGTTGCTGGTTTTCCTTTAAGCGTCGAAAAATATTCTCGATATCGACAATCGAATCGTCCACCAAATCCCCGATGGCGACTGCAATTCCGCCGAGGGTCATCGTGTTGATTGAAATGCCAAACCAGTGAAAAATCATAAAGGTCAGAAAAATTGAGAGCGGCATCGCGGTTAACGAGCAGAGACTTGTGCGAAAGTTCCACATAAACACAAACAGCACGATGACGACCCAGACCGCCCCATCTCGGACGGCTTCGGTGACATTATCGACGGCGGCCCGAATGAAGTCGGCTTGTCTGAAAATGCGATTTTCAA
This sequence comes from Pirellulaceae bacterium, assembly GCA_019636375.1. Classification (GTDB taxonomy): domain Bacteria; phylum Planctomycetota; class Planctomycetia; order Pirellulales; family Pirellulaceae; genus BJ22. The sequence goes on from JAHBXS010000004.1 coordinate 389,889, forward strand.
TCACGACGCCCTCGGGCAATTCGGTTTGCAAACTCGCCAGCACAGATTGGATGTTCTTGTCGAGATTTAGCGTGTCTTCGCCCGGCTGTTTTTGAATCGCCAGGATGACGGCGTCTCCGCCTTCGATGCCATCTTCCGTTTTGACTCGCACGCTGCCATCGCCGCGCTGGATTGGGCCGCCGTAGCGAACATCGGCGACTTCCTTGATCCGGACTGCGCGTTGTCCCCTCCAGAAAATGGGCGTGTTCTCAATTTCCTCTAGCGTCAGGCTTTGACCATCAATGCGAATCAGCGACTCTTGAGGCGAGCGAACCATGATCCCTCCACCGGCCAAGACGTTGGCTTTGCTGGCCGCTTCTGTCAGTTGCTGCAACGATACGTTTTGGGCCGCGAGTCGCGCCGGGGAGGTGATGATTTGATATTGCTTCAGAGTGCCTCCCATGACCGTCACTTGGGAGACACCATCGACGGCCAGCAATCGATTCCGCACTGTGAATTCACCCAACGTGCGCAACTCCATTCGCTGTTGCCAAGCCTCGTCGTCGTTTTGGGGAACGCGTTCGCTGCGCAAGCCAATCAACATGATCTCGCCCATGATCGAAGAGATGGGAGCCATGACTGGATTGACTCCGACCGGCAGACGCTCACGAACAATCTGAATTTTCTCCGCAACGATCTGTCGGTCGCGGTAAATATCTGTTCCCCACTCGAATTCAACCCACACGATCGATAATCCGATTCCGGAAGCCGAACGAACTCGCTTGACGCCCGTGGCACCATTGACCTGATATTCAATCGGTCGCGTCACGAGCACCTCGACCTCTTCAGGAGCGAGACCCGGAGCCTCGGTCATGATGGTTACCGTTGGCCGATTCAGGTCGGGAAAGACATCCACCGGCATCTGGCTCAAATTGAAACCGCCGTAAATCAGCACGAAAAGACCGAGAATCAGCACTAAGCCGCGATTGCGAAGCGAGAATCGAATGATTGCGTCAAGCATGTGGCAGTTTCGCTTCGTTTAATTCACAAATTTGGTCGGGTGTGACCCCGGAAAATAGTCGACAAGCATCGAGACATCGAGATCATTCATTTGAGAGCCGCATATCCCGATTGAAGCTGCTGTGCCCCACGCGTCGCCACGGTTTCACCGGGCTCAAGTCCCTGGAGAACCGTGACTCGCAAGTCATCGGATGGGCCAGTCACAACATAACGCCTCTCGAAAGTTTGATTTTCACGTTCCACGAAAACGTAAGACCTTAGGCCTTCCCGCACGATCGCCGTTCGCGGAATCGCTAAACCGTCGCTATGTTTTCCGGTCAGAATTTCGAGCCGAGCCATCATGCGGTGCCGCAGTGCCAATGATGATGAACGTCTCAATTCGACCCAAATCGCCAGCGTCCGGTCATCACTCGAGATCGCCTGACCGCTGCGAACCACCGTTCCCTCGGCGATTTCATCCGGTGCGGCCACGAATCGCACTCGCACGCTTTGACCGATTTCGATACGGGGAAAATCTTGCTCAGAAACGAAACCTTGTATCCAGGCATGACTCAAATCCTGAACCTCGAATAGCGGCTCATCGGGAACCACCACATGCCCCAGAAATTTGTCGAACCCAACGATGACGCCATCGATGGGTGCTTTAATTGGCAACGTCTGGATGAGGCGGCGGTTTTCCAGTAATTCAGCTACCTGTTCTGGCGAGATACCAATCGTGCGCAATTGCTGAATCAGGTTTTCGCGGCGCGTGGTAACTTGGTTGAGTTGGCTCTCGGATTCCCATAACTGTCGCGCTGCAATGGCATCTCTCGCTTCACGCAGGCTGTTGACGACTTCGGCCAATAACCGGGCTTCAATTTCCGACTGCAGCAGGTCAAGTTGCAAGTTCTTGAACGGTTGACTTGATATCTCGGCCAACACTTGCCCCTGAGAAACGACTTGCCCGCGATCAATCAAAATACGCTCAATCGTACCGCTCATCTGGGCGGAGCCGACGCTGCGATGGGTTGGGGGCAGATCGACGATCCCGTCAACGGAAAATGTTTCGGCAACGCTTCCGCTGGTGACAACCTCCGTTTGCAGCCCGATGTCTCGAGCCGACTCGGCCCCGATTTTAAGTACGCCTTTCGCAAAATAGCCGCCAAGTTCGTGCACGCCTTGCGTAACCACCCGATCACCCGGATAAAGGTTGCCACTCAAGACTTCAATTTGCTGGCCAATCCGACTTCCCAATGCAAGAACTTGCTTCTGATAGATGGAGGCAACCTCGGTTTGTTCCTGCTCCACCAGCACAAATCGTTCGGCACCGTCACGCATGACCGCCGAATGAGGCATCACGAGTTTTCCGTCATTGCCTCCGAGCTGGATACGCACTTTACCCGCCATGCCCGGCAGTATTGTCGAGCTGCTGGTAGGGTCAATCGGCAGCGTCGCCCAGACTGTGCCAAAGTGAGTTGATGGGTCAAGATACGAGTCCACGATATCGATGACGGCCTCATATTGAAGTTCCCTTTGTGCCGTCGGCTCAAACACAACACGCTGGCCGATTTCGCATTTTGAAAGATCTTTTTCCAGTACCTGAATCTTGAGCCATACGCGACTCAAGTCGAGTATCTCGAACAGGTGTTCCTTGGGGTTGACGATTTTACCCAGGGACAAATCTGCGTGCGTGACAACACCCGAAATGGGAGTTCGAAGATCCAGCAACAGTTGATGCTCGACCTCCGGCGAAGTGAGTATTCGATCGAGCATTTCCGGCGGTAGTTTCAAAGCGTCCCATTTGGCACGCCCCAGTTGGACGGCCGCTCGATCCTGCAACATTTTGGCTTGCGAATCTCGCAAACGTGATCCAGGAACCGCTCCACTCTGGCTCGCGCTCTCCAGATTTGCAACCAGTTTCTCGGACAACAGAAGTTCTACTTGAGCCGCCCGCAGCTCCAAAACCAATTGTTGCAACTCCAGGCTATCGAGCTTGGCCACGACCTGACCGGCCTCGACGGTTTCACCGGGCTTGACCAGCAACTCGACGATGCGGCCCGACAATGGAGAGGCGATGACGGCGTGCTGATTCCAGGGAACTAGGATCTGACCATAGGTGGCAATCGACTCCTCGACCAATCCCGTAATGACATCTTCCGTTCGCACATCCAGCAGGTCGCGAGAAGATTTGGTCAGCACCATTTTGCCAGTGACAACATCAATCTCCATACCGCGGGTGGGTAGCGGTCGATGCCCTTCATGAGCATAAACGAGGGTCGCGAATGCGAGTACAAAAAAAATGAAAATGCGACGCATAGATCACTACTTGCCCGCATTCTGTTGTTTCAACTTCGCTACGACAGCCAACGTTTCCGTGGGCTGACGAAGTGCTTTATTGCGACAGCCCTCGCAGCAAAGAAAAACCGGCTCGCCTTCGATTTCAACCTTGATCGGAGTCCCCATTGAACCGAGAGGACTACTGGTCACAACGGCGCAGAATTTTTGAGCTTCAGCGACGCGACGATCGTCTTCACTCAACTTTGACAATGCCTCCGCGATCTCAGGATCGACATTGTCGGATGTGTTGGCGTCGGATTTCGTAACACCTTCACTTTTGTTTCGACCTTTATCTTGCTGAATATACTCTTCTGGTTCCAGAATGGACTCGGGTTCTTCCTTCGCCATCCGCACGAATTCATCAACGCAAGGTGGGCAACAAAACAGGTACTTCTTGCCATTGACCTGCCAAGCGCATTGCGGGTTTGCTTTCGTGAAAGTCACTGGGCAAATATAATCGCCCGGCTTGGGGTTCATGTCATGCTTGGACATGAAACCTTTGAACTTCGCGCTTGCCGTTTGATTGCCGTTGGCCTTGATATCGGCCTCGGTGTATTTGCCCGCAGCCGTAAAGTACAGCTTTTGCTCTTCTTCGCCTGTTACACCGGCGGGCATGCCGTTGTCGTGAACCTGAACAGCCGTTGTGAATCCGACGCGGAATCGCTCAGTACCGATACGCAGGTTCGGAATCGTCACATCAATGGCCTGACCGATGGCTCCTTCGGGAAGAGTGCCGGTGAATTGAGAAGTCTTGCCGTCGGAATCACCGTCCTGAGGCGTTGCGGACAGGTCAATGGGAATGGCGTCGGTAGCACCGGAAACTTTGACATAAGCCTTGACAGCTTGCACATCAACTTCATGGATCCTCGTCTCATCCGCACCGAGCATGAACAGTCTCAGCACACCATCTTTTTCGACCACGGCTTCGGCGTGGTAACTATCGGCACCAATCGGAATGATAATTCCACCATGAGTGCCCGGCACATGGGGATGCTCCTCGTCCAGATTTGCGGATTTTGTCTGGCTCATTTTGGCCGAATTCGTTGAACTCGACGTGTTAGCTGTTTGACCCGCAGGCTGGCTGCAACCAACCGCAACGACGATCGCAAGAACGGCAATCAGTCCAAATCCCAGCAAATATCTCTTAAAGTTGTTCATTTTTTGTTAACTCCATCCTTTTTTGGCTTGGTAAAACACCTTGGGCAAGGTTGCCCCCCTGCGATTTGAGCCCGAAAAAACCGCCGTACAGTTTGGATGCTAGCCGGATCGAATTCCTTCACTTTTCGGAAGGAAAAAGTCTGATTCCGCTGCAACGACGGCTAAAACTCGAAAGAAAGCTATGAGTTGGCGGCCTTCACGCTTTGATTAGTGTCCACCTGCTAGCAATGCCATGGCGGCCATCCCGACCATTAGCCCATCTTCGACCAATGTCACCGTGGACATGGGGAGATTAAAAACAGTGCCAAGGCAAGCACAGCGGATCTTACGCTTGTTCAGCAAGCTCTCAATGACTCCAATACTGCTGACGGACATCACGACCAGCGTAACAAGATTCGTAGCAAATGGCTGAAAAGCAGTGATGTATGCAATTCCTAGAAGCAACTCGATGAACGGGTAGAGGTACCCATACACAGGGATTCGCCGGGCTACCACGTCATAACTGCAGTAATTGTCCGCAAATCCTTTTAGATCAAGCAACTTAAAAAATGAGAAGGCCAAAAAGAACGCACCCATAAAGTTCCCCATCGCCCGGCTCCAGTTAAAGCCGCCCATCCTTAGTTCGATCAATGCTACGACCGAGATAAGAAACGAAACGAGCAATAGTAGCGGAAAGTAAGTGGTAGCTGCGGCGTCAGCGGACTGATCTGCAGTTGGGGGCATTGGCGAGACAGCGACCTCACCGAGCACTTCATACCCAGCCCGGGAAACGGTCTGACGAACGATGTCAATCGAAACGTCGCCTTCGATCGTCAGGGTCTTGTTGGGCGAGGCAATGTCTACCTCCCATTTGGTCACCCCGGGTGCCTGATCAAGGTATGGTTTCAAAGCTGCGACACAGCTTTCACAGCGCAGATTTGTCTTATATTTTCGTGTGGTATTCAATGGATTGCTCCTGTTCAACTTTTGTCGCCTGATTATGAATTGCTTTTTGGTTGACACCTCCTCGTGTGTCGTCCTAACCTTCAGCAATCTGGGCACTTCAAAACAGCAGACGAATGAGCTGGCTGAGCGTTACACTAGAATTTCGAGATTTCTGCAGACGCGATGGATAATCAGGAACTATTCGCAGGAACTGGCGTTTTTTCTCGAACAAGAGCAGTCGATGCACCCCTCAGCGGCGCATTTGCCGCAGAAGTTCTCGAGCTCATTCCGAAGTGCCGTTCGAGCCCGATGCAGTCGCACACGAGCGTTGCCGGGGGAAATTCCCATTTCATTTGCAAGCGAAGTTAAATTGGCACCACCAAGGTCAACCCGTCGGATCATTTCGGCGTACTCCGTCTTGATCAAAGGAACCATTTCACTGACACAGTCGCAAACTACTTTCTTCAACTCGGCATCGAAACTCGGATCAACGTCGGTCGTTTGATGAGTAATTGCCTCAAGAGCTTTCTGGCCTGCGGCCGAATGTCGATAGTGATCGATAATGGCATTTCGCAATAGCCGATAGAACCACGCCACGGCACTCTCTTCGTCGCGGATTTCGCTTGCTTTTTGCAGTCCCTTGACAAAGGCATTCTGAAGGATGTCTTCCGCGTCCTCTCGTTTACCCAAACGAACCGCGAGAAAATTAAGAAAGCGATCGTGGTTTGCAAGCAGTTTTTCGCAGACCACGTTAGGCGAATGTGCTGATTGGTCTGTTTTCATTCTCCGACTCATTACTTCATTTTTCGGCCAATTTTCTCTTTTTCCGCACATCTTCGCCACGTTAGAGCGATGCACCTCGCGATCGTCATCGTTGAATCCTGCATTATTTCGGATGTGGCCTTCCTTGACAACTGCAACTTTAACTCGCAACATCCGCAAATGCAGGAATAAGATGCCTTTTGGATGGATTTCCTTCACAGCAGCGAAAAAAAATCTCGAAATCAACTGATGTTATGCAAAAGAGGTAATGAATTCACTGATGAAGCGAGGATCTCTTTTGCAAGCTGAATCCACGGGGGAAGAGCACCCTGCAGTACAACAACGACGAAAGGACGGGCTTTCCTGAACCCATTCAACGGGCTACCCTAAACAGAAGCCGAGCCCGAGATGGCTGGTCAGTACATCGTGCCGTATCGTTAGCGACAACCTTTCTTTCATTATTTCATCAGCAGGCCACACTCGGTTGTCGGGGTCTACTATGTGATGCTCAGGCGTCTTTGCAATCCGGCGGATGCCGCTACCGCACACAGCCGCACTAGGGCGTGCCGTTAGAGCTGGCGAAATGCCTGCCATCCAGTGCATCTTTCGGGTTCTCCGAGTGACAAGAACTCAAGCTCTATTCAACTCTGCTGCCACTAGCGTTAGGTCATCGATTGGCGTTCGAGATCGCCGGAACTTTACGAGTACCTGAGAGAAATCGTTGACCAACTGCTGTATGTCTGACGTCGACGACACCTCCATCACTTCGCTGACCCGCTGAGTACCAAACTGATCGTCATCCGGATCAAACATTTCCGTGACACCGTCAGATACCAGAACGATCCTTGTGCCGCTTGCCACGGATACCATTTTTTCCGTGTAGGTCATCGCCGGATCGACACCGAGTAACAGATCACTGTCTTCGAGGCGCTGCACCGGGTTCCCCGGTTGCTGAATGAATGGAAGCTCGTGTCCGGCATTGGCAACAGTGAGTGTCACTTGTTGGCAATCGACCAGGACGACGGCCATCGTGGCAAAATGCCCTTCCATGATGATCTCCGCGTATCGGCGATTAATACGATTGAGAATTTCTGCCGGGCTATGCGTGACTTCAGTCGCTTCCAAGACCAATGCCTTAATCACAGCCGCCACCATAGCCGCAGCCACTCCGTGGCCGGACACATCAGCCAAACACAACAGGCATTGATGTCCGCCCAGTGGAATCACGTCGTAGTAATCTCCACCGACATCTTCAGCCGGCTCAAACAACACGGCGGTTTTTATACCTTTGACTGTTCCATTAGCCGGACGCAAGTGTTGTTGGATGTCGCGAGCCTTCTTCATCTGGAAACGTCGGTCGCGGTCTGCTTCCGCAAGCTGAATCCTCATCGAATTGATCTGTTCCGAAAGGTAGGTCAGTTCTTCACAACCTCGCTGGTCCGCTTCCGCATCCAGATCACCGACGCCAATGCGACCAAGAGTTGTGGCCAGTCGTCGTAGTGGCTTGGTGACGACACGTCGCAGGACAATGTGAACAATCAAGCCTGCTAATGCCCCCGTTATCAGCACCGCGATAACCTGACGTAGCAATTCCGGTCGAGCTTTGCGAAGAACTGATTCTTCTGCCTCGGCGACGTAAATTGTTCCTCGTGGCCCCACGAACTTTGCAACAAGCAGAGAATGCGTTTTGGGAAACAAGTGAACAGGTTCCGCAGCCCCCTCCCGCATTGCCAGAAACATGTCGTGCGAGGCACGACCGTGCGACTGAGCCTGCATTGACCTCCCCTGCCACTCTAGGGCAATGTGGTGTCCGGGAAATTCTGACGAGTTCATTCGGGCACAAACGTCGTCAATCAACTGTTGAATCGACTCATTACCACGATTGGCGATGGCATCGACCGACTCGTAAAGAGTCTTTGCTTCCTTGAGCAAAGCGACACGCGTTTCCCGTTTTGCATCACGAATTCTGAGCCCATGACCAAGAGCCAAAAACAGAATGACCGCCAGCAGAAGGTGCCCATTGACCGCCAGCATTAACTGGTGACGAATCGGAAGACGTTTCCAGAATTCAAAACTAAGCATTAACCAACACTCCTGCCGCTACAACGTACATTCCTAAACCCTTTGATGCACGAGCCCTCAAGCTCTTCGATGAATCTAAGTGGCCAGCGGAGGTCGCGCGACTGCCTTCGATCGGCGTTGTGCTGGTGACGCTGTTTCTGCGGCAGAAAATGGAGGAGTGCCGATAGTGTTCCCTGCGGTAGACCTTCAGCAGCCACTCAATCGGTCGTCGCGGAAGGTGGAGGTAGAGTATCCGCGCGACGGTCTCCGTTTTACTGGCTGCAGGCACTGGCTCTACGATATCCGTAATCCCACCGGTGCCCATCAAAGCACCGATCAGCTTTCCTTCGTTATAGCCGATGGCCAGCTTTCCCAACGTGCCGCTGCGTCCGCCGAGGATCACCACGATGTTACTGCTGCGAATGTTGACGACTTCCCGACCCATCACCCCGTTGCCGGTAAAGATCAACACATCGTGCGTCAATTCATTCGCCAATACAATTAAACGTAATGCGAAAAATAGCAGGAATGGGAAAACCCTTCCCACCGCTAACCAGATTCCATGCCGCATTCGCCCACCATTCATGTTTCTGCTTTTACTCATCTAATTCTCAACAGCTGCGCATTAACCGCGACAATCACGGTAGAAGCCGCCATCAAGACGGTGCCCACCGCTGGATGGAGCAGAATGCCTGCCCATGCAAGCGCCCCGGCAGCGAGCGGTATCGCCACGATGTTGTAGCCCGCAGCCCACCATAAGTTTTACACCATCTTGCGATAGGTGGCCTGGCTCAAGACGATGATTCGCTCGACATCGCGCGGGTCGGAGCGCACGAGCACCACGTCGCCGGCCTCGACCGCCACGTCCGTTCCCGCGCCGATGGCGATCCCGAGATCCGCTGTCACTAGGGCGGGCGCATCATTCACGCCATCACCCACCATCGCGACGCGCTTCTTGTTCTGCTGCAGCTCTTTGATCTTTGCCGCCTTGTATTCGGGCAGCACCTCAGCAAATACGGTTTCAATGCTAAGCTGTTTCGCTACCCGATCCGCCACCGCCTGCGAGTCGGCGGTCAGCATGACTACCTGAATACCTCTTTCATGCAGCCGGCGAACCGCCTCTTGGGCCTCCTCACGAATCGCATCGGCGATCGCGAAAACCGCCAGGACCTGCCCCTCCTCGACGAGGTAGATTGCCGCCTGTCCGTGCGTGCTTGCCTGGGCCGCCGCCTCACGCAATGCGTCGCCAGCCTCGGCGTGAAGGCTCTTTAGCAGCGCCGGCCCGCCCACGTGCAGCTTTCTTCCATCCACCAGTGCCGAAACGCCGCGCCCGGCAACGGATGCCAACTCAGAGGATTGAGGGAGGGAAAGCTTCCTCTCCCGCACGCTTTTAAGCAGTGCTTGCGCAATCGGGTGCTCCGAATCCCGTTCCACGGCGGCAGCAAGCGACAGCGTCTCCTCCTCGGAGACGTCGCCCGCCGTCGTCATGGCCACCACGCGATGCTCACCCAGAGTCAACGTGCCGGTCTTGTCGAAGACCACCACATCCAGCATGTGTGCTTCCTCTAAACCACGGCGGTTTCGCACCAGCAGACCGCTCTTCGCCCCCAGCGTCGTGGAGACGGCAGTAACCAGCGGAATCGCCAATCCGAGTGCGTGGGGGCAGGCGATCACCAGCACCGTCACCACGCGCTCAATGGTGAAGTCCCAGGGACGTCCGAGACTTAGCCAGACAACGGCGGTAGTCACACTGGCCAGAATAGCCATCAGAGTCAGCCAGAAGGCGGCTCGGTCGGCGAGCACCTGTGCCTTCGACCTTGACGTCTGTGCCTGCTCGACTAGCCGCATGATGCCAGCCAGGGTCGTCCGTTCGCCGGTTCCGGTCACCTCGACTCGCAGCGATCCTTCCCCATTGATGGTCCCCGCAACCACTCGATCAGTCTCTTGCTTGCGCACTGGCTCTGACTCGCCGGTGACCATCGACTGGTTGACGGAGGTTCGCCCCTGCCTGACGATCCCGTCGGCCGCGATCGCCGCGCCCGGTCGGATCAGCAGCAGATCGCCCTCCCGTAGCGTGGACAAGGGCACCTCTTCGATCTGATCCTCCGCCACAATGCGCAGAGCTGTGTCCGGCAGGAGCTTGGCCAGTTCCTTTAACGCCCCTTGTGCCTGGCTGACCGAACGCATCTCAATCCAATGGCCGAGCAGCATGATCGTGACAAGAGTGGCTAGCTCCCACCACAGGTCCATGCCGTCTAAGCCGAAGATCACAGCCAGGCTGTAAACGAAAGCGACCGTAATCGCGAGCGAGATCAGCGTCATCATCCCCGGCAGACGCTCAGCCAGTTCGCGCCAAGCGCCCCGCAAAAACACCCATCCGCCGTAGGCGTAGACGATGGTTCCAAAAAAAGTGGGGACGTGCGCCGAACCGGGGAACACAGGAGCGGAATATCCAAACCACTCCTGAATCATCTCGCTCCAGATGACGGTCGGCACACTCAGCACCAAGGAGATCCAAAACTTATTGCGGAACATTTCCACGCTGTGGCGGGCGTGCTTGCCGTGCCCTGGCTTGTGGTGGTGCGAATGCCCGCGATCACGTGCGCTTCGGTCAGATGGCTTCGAACTCCGGTGCTCGCCCGAATCGTGTTCTCGATGTTCGTGTTCGTGTGCCATCGCTCGTCCTATTCGATACTCTTTCTTGCCAAAACAGGGCCTCTCGGCAGTAATGTTCTGGCACCGGCTGTGCAGCGTCAACCCATTGCCATCATCAGCAGCATGGTCACCGCCATCGCCAATCAAATGTGGCGAGGATTCGGCTTCCACCTCGGCACGCCGGGAGGCAAACGAAACATCAGCTTGGCGAACACAAGTAGTCGTTCTGATTGCACCAGCGACTTTCGCTGCACAGCTTTCGCGATGCAGGACCTGAATCTCGAATGAGGCCTGCATCGATTATCTTGCGTTCTTTTACATTAGGCCGCTCAGTTCTTTATAGATGGGTCAGCATTACCTCCGACCTTCGATTATTTGTCGTGAGCACGGGTCTTGCCCTCTGCATCCGCTTGATGGTTTGATTTCAAGTTTGTTGCATAAAGCTGGTCAACCATCGCCAGATAGGTAGTCGGATCGGCAGCCAACTTCTTTTCGCAGCCGGGGCAGCAGATAAAGACGCGGCGGCCATTGACCAATACTGACTTGGCGTTTCCAGGCAATGCTTTGTCCATCACGGGGCATTTCCCTTGGGCAGCTCGTAGGTTGGCCTCAATGGATGCGCTATGGTTGGCATTTGCTGCTTTCCCTTCGCAGCCCTTGCAGCACAGAAAAAACTCTTCGCCTTCGGACGTCTTTACCCAAACCGGCTCGGCCATCGATCCCAGCTCTTCGCCTGAAACAGGGCAGATTTTCTGGGCTACTATGCGACGATGAACCTTTTCTTTTTCAGCGGCTCCAGCGACATACGCCGCGTATTTTTCGTCGACCATTGCTATATATGTCGTCGGGTCGACGGCGATTTTCTTCGAGCATGGCGGACAGCAGACAAAAATCCGGCGGCCGTTTACAACGGTCGATGAAGCATTTTTAGGCAACTCTTCTTCCATCACGGGGCAGATCCCTTGAGCCTTGGCCATATTGGCTTGTATGGTCTTCCAGTAATCCGCGTTAATGGCTTGATCCTTGCAGCTTTCGCAGCAGAGAAACGCCGTTTCGCCTTCGATTTGAACCTTGATCAGGTCTCCCATCGAACCGAGCTTCTCGCCCATTACCGGACAGATTCCTTGGACTTTCGCTAGCAACAGGTCGGAAGGGGAGAGTTGCAACGGAGTCGTCGACTGTGCAGCAGCCAGATTCGCAAACAGGGCAAGCATAAAAAGGGACACAAAATGTCTCATCGTTAATCTCCAATAGTGTTCGAAATTCAAGAAACTTCTGGTCATTAGGGGGCGGAATCAGTCCAATCCTTCGGCATACTCATCCAGTTCGCACCCTTCTACCACGACGGTGTTTAAAATCCGTTCGACCTTCAAAAGCCGATTGCGGATAATGAATGCCGCTCAAGCCCGATGCAGACGCACACGAGCATTTGCAAGGTTGGATGCCAACCGGATGGATTTCCTTCACGGCAGCGAAAAAAATATCCCCAAATCACTGAATTTCACGCACATGGAAAAATGGTGAAAAGCAGCTGACGAAGAAATGCTGCATGCCCAGAGTCGCAATTGGCATGGTTCGATGCCAATGAATTCGAACACTCGCCAGCAAGCTCGATTCCCGAGCCAGTAACCATTTGCGACAAAGTTGATCTACTGCTGATCCAGCGACTCACCGCGTAGGCCGTCGTCACCGCTTTCGTCGGTGGTCGGATCAAGAGCTCCGGTCAAGGCGTTGCCTTTCATTTTCGCTTGCGCCTGAGCCAACTGAGCTTGAGCCTCCAAGAAACTGATATTGGAATCGAAGAACGTCTTTCTCGCGACTAACACCTGCACAAAACTCGATTCGCCCGCTTTATAGGATTCATCCGCTAATTGGAGCGACTCGACCGCACTGGGCAGAATTTCCCGAGTGTATTGCTCAACGGCTGCCAGTGCGGAGTCATATTCGCGGGCGATGACTGCAAACCTCGACTTGATGGACAATTCGACTCGTTCGGCATCCTTGATTGCCCGACACAACTCCGCTTGAGCGGCCGAGATATTGCCCTGGTTGCGATTGTTGGTTGGAATCGGTACACCGACTTGCAAGTTGATCAAGCCAGAATTCGAATCGTTATCTATGCCAGCGGCAAGTTGAGCGGTGATATTCGGAATGGCTTGGACTCCTTGCCGATTCAAATTGGCACGAGCCCTCGCGATTCTCGCACGGGCAGCTTCCATTTCAGGGCTGGTTTCAACGACGGCTGACGCAAACGCCCGCCAGTCCAAGAGCTCCGCCTGCTGCGGCAATTCACCCATGACTTGCGTCATTGGCAGGTCGGGTACTCCCGCAATCGCGACTAACTCTTGCCAAGCTGTAGCGAGGGCGATTTCCGCCTGCTGGCGTAACAGATTGATTTCGTTTTTTTGAATTCTTGCTTGCAATACATCGACTTTGGTGCCCTCCTGAGCCTTCATTCGAGTTTCAGAAAGCTCTAACCCCTTTTCGACAACACTTTCAAACTCAGAGACTAATTCCACTCTGCGTTGTGCGGCCAGTACTTCAAAGAATTTAATTTCGATGTCGGTCAATACTCGAATTTGCTGAGCATCGTACTCGAATCTTTGTGCTCGCAAGGCTTCGTTGAGCACGCTCTGGTTCAGCTCCAACTTGCCACCCCGAACAAACTGTCGTTCGAAGAACATCGTATGCTGGTCAGTGCCTTGATCGGCGAGCTGAACTGCCTGATAGCCAACAATCGGATTGGGCCGCAATCCGACCTGAGTTCGGTATCCGGCAGCTTTTTGCGTGGTGGCTGCCAACGCCTGAATGGTGGGATTGTTTTCGATCGCCAACGATTGGAAGTGAGTCAACGACATCAAGCTTTGCGATTCTTGAAATTGAGCACCGATGGGATTCAATTCCAGTTCGGAGGGCGGTTCGGCTGATTGTGTGCCCGAAAAGTCTCTTGAGTTATCCAACTCATCGTAAGCCGCTTGGGATATGACTGCCGAAACCTGAGTTTGGGGTCGGGCAGAGATTTGACTTTGCCGCGACCGAGACTCCTGCTCGATTACCGTGCGGCTGGTCGACCGACAACCGGTTGCCACAATCGCCAACGCCGCCGCCACGAATACTCCAGAAATCTTCATGTTTATTTCATCCTGACAATTCTTCCCGAGTTTTGGATTGCGACGGTACGACACGAAGTATCGGCTTTATCGTCGGGAAGGATTGAGGCAGTCAGCCATTCGTGAGGGTTGTTATGATTGTGTCGGTTATCTCGGTATCCTAGCGAAGTCCGTCAGAATGTCGATTTACCTGAAAATTTCGAATTAGCGGTCGCAACTTAGCTATAACCCTTATCACGAGAGACTTAGAGAGTGCCGAGACTTACGCCGAGAACGGCCGGGAAGTCTCCCCAAAGGACTCGCGCCGGTCGTCGGAATGAGGTCGGAAATGGGAGATTTTGAGAGGCGAGAGTTTGGCGAAATGCCGGGAAAACAAGGGCCAGAAACGCGAACAGGCCGACGTTTTGAGGCGTCGGCCTGTTGGTATAACCGCAGGGTCAAACAAAGTTTGAAGCCTTTGATTCAGTTGCGGGAGCCGGATTTGAACCGACGACCTCGAGGTTATGAGCCTCGCGAGCTACCGGGCTGCTCCATCCCGCACACGTATGTTAGCCAATCGAGCAGCAAAGTCTAGGGGGAGGGCGGAAATTTTTTGTGGCGCTGGTTGGATTGTGCAGGACAGGTTGGCAACCTGTAGGACTAAACTGAAAAATATAGGTTGGCTAACTGTCCTACGACATTGAAAAAGAAAGGTTAGCGACCTTTCCCACGGACCGGCTAAGGGAGGTCGATGAGGTCGGGGGGATTGAGTTGGCGGAAGGCTTCGTAGGCACAGATGGCGGCGCTGGTGGCGAGGTTTAGACTGCGGACGCGAGGGGTAGTGGGAATTCTAAGGAGTTGTTCGCGGTAAGTATCCAGCATCGACGGGGGGAGTCCGGCTGTTTCAGGTCCAAACACGAAAACGTCCCCCCGCGAAAAAGTGGTCGCATACACCGAACGAGTTGCCGTTTTCGTTAAGAACCAAAAATTCGGACTTGCCAATTCATCGCTTCTTTTGAGCTCTGACGGACCATCTGATGCTTCAGCCGAGGCGTTTAAAGTCGGGCAGGCAAATCGGGCCAGCAAATCTTCCCAGTCGTTGACGACTTCCCAATCCAAATGTGGCCAATAATCCAGACCGGCACGGCGCAGAGTTTTCTCGTCGATCCGGAAGCCTAATGGTCGGACGAGCCAAAGTTTCGCATCCAGGCCCACGCATGTTCGACCCACGGCCCCGGTGTTCCCTGGAATTTCGGGCTGATACAAGACGATGTGAACAAGCGGGCTGGAGGTGACTTGCGACATGGAGTTGAGATTAGAGTCTTTGAATTGCGAAAACTAAAACCAAATGCCGACGTGCATGGCCCTTTGGCCATTGATCGTAACACAATTTTGTCGGGCTTGCGGGGCACTCAATATAACCGCTATCCCAAGACCTACTTTGCGGACGGGACGTCCGCGATCCCGGGGAGTTTACGTGAAAGGAGGGAAGGAAACAATCTCGGATAAACTACTGGACTTGTCATCTGCCGGAGTAAGTTAGCACGGTTTTCTCGGAAACCGTACGCTAACGCGTTCCGGCTAATTAGCCAATTTATTTGCGAAAGAACATTCAGGACACAACGGGTTTAAACAAAACGGCAACTTGCGGTTATAATCGAGGCGGTTTGGCACTTGAACATTAATCAAACTATGGAACGGAGAGGATACGTTGGTCGAAATCAAGCGGAACCCAACGCGGGCAGTAAAAATTGGCTCGGTGATTATCGGCGGAAATAACCCAATCGCCGTTCAATCGATGACGGCCACAAAAACAACCGACATTGACGCGACGATCGGACTCGTGCAACTGCTGGAGCGGGCCGGGGCGGACGTGGTGCGGATTGCGGTGGATAGTCGCAAGGATGCGGAAGCCTTGGCCCCCATCCGGGCGGCGACCAAGGCGAACCTGTCCGTGGACCTGCAAGAAAACTATCGGATGGCGGAAATCGTCGCTCCGCATGTCGATAAACTGCGTTACAACCCGGGGCACTTGTACCATCACGAACGGGAGAAGACTTGGCAAGACAAAGTCCGTTGGCTTGTTGAGATCGCTGTGGCCAACGGCTGCGCCATTCGTGTGGGCGTCAATTGCGGGAGTGTCGATCCGGCAATCAAGGAAAAATTTCCCCACGAAGATTCGATTTCGCCAATGTTGGTGAGTGCCGCTGAGCATTGCGATTTTTTGGATTCGATTGGTTTCACTCGGTACTGTGTGTCGCTGAAGGACAGCGACCCCGACAAAGTCGTCGAAGTCAACCGGCGGTTTGCCGAAATGCGACCCGAGATTCCTTTGCATCTGGGTGTTACGGAAGCTGGTTTGCCTCCGAACGGCGTGATCAAAACGCGAATCGCCTTTGAGCAACTCATCGGGCGGGGAATTGGTGATACGGTGCGGGTTTCGTTGACGGTGCCTAACGACCGCAAAGGCGAGGAGATTTCAGTAGGTCGTGAGATCATCAACGACATTTATGCAGGGCGGGTGCGGTCGGTTGTGGACTTCAATCGGGAGGGTCTGAACATCATCTCCTGCCCGAGTTGTTCGCGAGTCGAAAACGAGGCCTTTGTGAACCTTGCGGAGGACGTCCGCGAAATGACTCAGTATGCGGCGGCTCACAAAATTACGATTGCCGTCATGGGGTGCCGGGTCAACGGTCCGGGAGAAACGGACGATGCAGACTTGGGGTTGTGGTGCGGTCCCCAGCATGTAAACCTCAAGCGAGGCACGGAATCACTGGGGGCATTCAAGTACGACGAGATTCTACCTCGCCTCAAGGCTGAATTGGATGCCTTGATCCTGTCGAAGAGTTCCTGATCGGAAAACGAACCGCTAAACTATCTGTCGAAGTTTTTATTCTCTAACTTGTCACATCAAGCAGAACAGAAGTTAATTAAATGGTCAACACTCTTTTCCTCCCAGAATTGCGCGAGATGTTGGCCCAACACAATGAAGTCGAATTGCGAGAGTTCTGCGAAGCCTTGCATCCGTCTCGGACTGCCGACTTTATGGACGGTTTGACTCCTGACGAGGCTTGGCAGATTCTGAAGTTCGCCGACCAGGAGAAAGCGGGCGAGATATTTGGCTTTTTCGAGCATTCCTTTCAAAAGGATATTATCGAAACGCAAAATCGCGATGAGATCGCCGCGTTGATCGCTGAACTGTCTTCGGATGACCGGGTCGATATCTTGAGTGACGTCGATTCTGAGATCAAAGAAGACTTGCTTCGAAGACTGCCGGCCGATGATCGCCGGGACATCATGCGATTGAGTCAGTATCCCGAGGGGACAGCGGGCTCAATGATGGCAACGGAATTCATGAAGTTGTCGGAAAACTTGACGATCGGCGATGCCATCAAGGAGGTCGGGAAACAGTCTGAGTATTTCGAAACGATCTACTATGTCTATATCGTCGATGACGAAGGGCATTTGCGCGGAGTCGTGTCAGCACGGCAATTGCTTGCCGGATTGCGGAGTCCCCAAACGAAACTGGCCGACATTATGGAGTCCGCGCTGATTACGGTGAAAACGCGCGATGACCAGACCGAAGTTGTCAAGAAAGTCGCGCGGATGGACTTGTTGGCGATTCCGGTGGTGGATGACGAAAATCACATTGTCGGAATCATTACCCACGACGACGTGATTGACGTGGTTCGCGAAGAGGCTCAAGATGACCTCGTAAAAAGTGCGGCGATCGAACCGCTGGAAGACACGTATCTGAACACCTCAATATTAACTTTCAGCTACAAACGAGGGTTGTGGTTGTTGGTTTTGTTTTTGGGTTCGCTCATGACCGCCACGGCACTCCAAAGCTATGATCGCCAATTAGAGGCCTGGGCTTGGCTCGTGCCATTTATTCCGATGATCATTAGCACGGGAGGGAATTCCGGGAATCAATCGGCGACGTTAATCATTGCCGCACTTGTTCACGGCGAGGTGACAGTACGAGATTGGTTCCGAGTGGTGACTCGCGAAATCATCATGGGGATATTGTTGGGGTTGAAGTTGGGATTCGTGGGTTACTTGATTGTCGTCTTTCTGTTTCCATCGGTCCCTGGGTTTCCGCAAGTTTTGGTCGTTCCGATCACGTTGGTAATGGTGATTCTGACCGGAACGGTGATGGGGGCGACGCTCCCCTTGTTCTTTAAGCGACTGGGGCTGGACCCCGCATTGATGAGCAACCCCTTTGTCGCCGGGATTGTCGATATTTTGGGGATTCTGATTTATTTGACGGTCGCTGGGTTGTTTTTGGCCCCTCCCGAGTTGGGTTAGCCGTCGCCAGCATGGGTATAATGGAATTGTCTGAACTTTTCTTAAATGATCGAGCTGAACGTGAAAAACACGCTTGGAGTATTGGCCCAATTTCTTAAAGATTCGTCGCTGGTGTCGGTGGCTGCCTTATCGATATGGGCATCCGGGGCCGGACTCGGGTTTGGCGAAACACGCGGACTGCCGGCTTGTGGTGAGTTGATCGCTATTGAGGAATGTCCGTTTTGCGAAGCGATCAACATGACGTTTGCTGAGCGATTCAAGATCAACGACATTGTTGTGATTGGTGAAATGGTCGAGGAAGCCCCTCCTAGCGAGGGGATCGAAGCAGCGACTCCGAAAGGCAAATTCGCCGTCAAGCGGATTTTCAAAGGGCATAACTTCATTGGCGTCGGTACTGAGTTTTTAGCACCAATCGTCGTGACTGGTGCCGTGGGGGACGAGTTCTTGTGTTTTGGTATCGGCCCGCCACTAGTGCTGTGGGATGAAGTTGTACCCAGTCATGAGCGGGTCGAAAAGTACCTGGACGCGATTCAAACGCTCCCTGAAAAAGGGTCCGAGCGATTGGCTTTTTTTCAAGACTATTTTGAGGACGAATTGGTGGTGTTGGCGATGGATGCCTACGATGAGTTTGCGATCTCAAGTTACGAAGACTTGCAAGGGATGCGCGAACAAATGGATCGCCCGCGTTTGTTGAAACTAATTCAAGCACCCGGCATCGACGTTGGTAGACGGCGACTCTATTTGACGATGCTGGGAGTATGCGGGCAGGCTGATGAGGACTTGCCCATGTTGGAACAATTGCTCCTGTCGGACAGCAAGGAAGACCTCGCTGGACTGGACGCGTTATCGGCATGTTACTTGAGCCTTAAGGGTGCCGAAGGGCTTACATTTATTGAAGAACGATTTTTGTTGAACGAACAAATGGACTACGTGGCCACGCAAGAGGTTGTATCAGCCCTTCGATTTCACGGAACCGAGGCGAAAATTATTCCAAAGGAACGTTTGATCGAAACCGTTCGGAAATTACTTTCTCGCCCGAGGTTAGCAGATTTGGTCATCCCCGACTTGGCACGTTGGGAGGACTGGTCGGTGATGCCGCAGTTGGTGAAACTGTTCAAGGACTCGGACAGGAAGCCGAATTGGGTGCGGGTGCCGATTTTGCAGTACCTCCAAGCCTGTCCGCTGGATCAGGCAAAAGTCTTCATCGAAGAATTAAAAGAGATCGACCCCGATGCCTTTCGACGAGCGACGTTTTACTCGAACTTGGATTTCGACGATGACGATTGAGGACGCTTCCGGAAAAGGCGATCTGGTAGCTTACAAAAAAAGGCGACCGCAACACTTGGATGTCGCGGTCGCTTTAATTCTTAAAGATTCATTCGGATTGACACATGGTAAAGAGCCTATCCCCAAAGGGGTCAGACCCTCTCCGGCGATGAAACAAAAAACGTAAATTCTGGCCTAGCCTCCAAAGGGTCTGACCCCTTTTGGGATGCTAAGTGTGAACCGAAATCAAATCTCATTTTGTGATTAGTTTAGGTCTCCATCGCGGCGGCGACGAGGGCGGCGTTCTTCACCGTCTTCCCCTTCAGGTGCAGTCGGTGAACGAGGGAGCAACGTTTCGGCTTCAGATAGCATTAAGGCAGCAATGGCGGAAACGGTCGAGTTTTTAACTAAATACTCCGGCACCGCTTGATCAAGGCGATCATTTTGGGTGTGCCAAGCGTAGCGATAGTCCGCCGTACCAGATTTGCCCCAGAAGAATCCAGGAACTCCGACTGCGTTGAACGAAGCATGGTCGCTGGCCCCGCCGCGAGCAGGCATGGTTGGCAGCACGTTCAGTTTGATTGGGGTTTCTGGGAAGGCATGGTTCATTGGTTCGATGGCCTTGCCGAGCATCTCCGCCATGTTCTCTGCACAGGTTAGTGAAGACTGGTAGTTGGTTCCGCTATCGTCGACAAAGACTGCCGAGATTTTGTTTCGCTCTTCTTCGGAGAGTTTAGCGACATAGGCACGGGAGCCAAGTAAGCCTTGTTCTTCACCAGACCAGAGAATGAAGCGAATCGTGCGTTTGGGTTTGACGCCTGCCGCCATCAGGATGCGTGCCGCCTCGATGGTAACGCTTGATCCGGTGCCGTTGTCGACCGTCCCTTGCGAGCCGGGCCCGTCCCAACTGTCGAGGTGAGCCGAAATGATCACGATTTCGTTGGGGAGTTCCGTGCCGGGAATTTCTCCCACGGTGTTGTAAACTGGAATCGGACCGGGGACGAAGGTGTGTTGAAGGTCAAATTCGACGATGACCTCTTCTTCATCGGTCAGGCGACTGTTGATGGCATCGTAATCTGAGCGGCGAACAATCGTTGTCACGACAGGAGATAGATCGTTGATGTCGAGTTGGGTAATTCCGCGAACTCCACCGGTTGTAACCGTTTCGCCTTGGGCGGCGGTGATGTAGCCGGCGATCCCGGAGCCTTCTAGCCTTGCGGCAAATGGCGACGCTTCGGAGCGCGGTTTACGCAGAATCCAGGCTCCTTCCAATTTCTCCGCGATTTCATCCAACTCGGCTTCTGTCTGCGGTTCGCGAACGACGTGTCCGCGACGAGGGCCGTCAGTACCAGCCGACCATGCGCGAGTTGTGAATTCGAAGCGACGCTCGACAGGTTTGACCATGCCGCCGGTCGATGGTCCGCGGTCAAAGCGAACGGGGAGCGTGCCCCATTCATGCAGGTGTACATTTTGTAATCCGAATTCGCGAAATTGGTCAGCGACCCAATTATTGGCCCGTTCAAGACGTGAAGAGCCAGTAAGGCGGGGACCGATTTCTTCGCAGATGTAGGTTAAGTGGGTCATCGTTTGGTTTCGATTTTTTCCCTCTTCGATGATTTTCATAAGGGTAGAGGTACGTTCGATGTCGAGACCGAACTTTTCTGCAAGTGCCTGAATCGCTGCCGGGGTAAGGTCGTCGGCGATGGTAAGGGTTGGGAAAGTGAAAGCAACAAGTGCTACGAGAGCGCACAAAAATTGTCGGTGCCATCGAATGGCATAGTTGCTGAGCAACGAGTTGTGAAGAGAACGCATAATTTAGCCTCGATTCATTTAACAAAACAAACACGGCATCCCATCGACACCTCTTAACCTTTTTACTATCCCCGATGCGGTATCGAGAAACAAGTCCCCGTGGACTCGTCGGGTAGGTGGAGTTGGGCGACTAACTGGTGAGGGACTGCCAGGCGTCGATGAGCCAGTCGGAGACGGTTTCGATGTCTTCTTGTGACGTGTACCAGCCGAGGCTGAGACGCATGGTGCCTTGAGCAGCGGCGGGGGAAAGACCAATCGCTTGGAGCGTGCCACTCGTTCCCGTGGTGCTGTGACAGGCGGACCCAGTTGATGCGGCGAGTTGAGGAAGTCGATCGAGCATGCTGCGAGCGTTGACTGATGGAAAGACAACACTGAGTGTGTTGGGAAGACGAGGAGCCAAGAAACCGTTGACGTTGAGGAGAACGCCGATCCCTTTTTCCAAGCGGGCCAATAAGTCGTCGCGCAGAAACTCCATTCTTTTCGAGGACTCATCCAGCGCCTTGTTACACAGAACGGCAGCACGTCCGAGGCCAACGATGGCCGCAGTGTTTTCGGTACCAGCGCGCAAGCCTGATTCTTGGTCACCGCCATGATGCAAGGGTTCCAGATCGACGCCACCGCGAACAAATAGAGCACCGACTCCCTTGGGGCCGTAGAACTTGTGTGCCGCAACGGTCAGCAAATCGACATCGAGTTGATCGACATCGGTGCGGATTTTTCCAACCGTCTGAGCCGCGTCAGTATGCACGAGAATCGAGCGCGAGTGACAAAAGTCGGCGATCTGCCGGATTGGTTGAATCGTTCCAATTTCATTGTTGGCGTGGATGATACTGACAAGACGAGTCTTGCGTTTGATTGCTTTGAAGACCAAGTCCGGTTCTACGATTCCTTGCTTGTTGGCAGGAACTACCGAAACGTCATAACCCATCCGTCGCAGGAACTCAGCAGGAGCGTTGACGGCTGGGTGTTCCAGAGCGCTGATGACGAGATGGGCACCGGAGGTCGGGGGCTCACGCAGCATCACGCCTTTGATCGCGAGATTGTTCGACTCAGTTCCGCCGCTGGTGAACACAATTTCGTCTTCATCGCAACTGAGGAGACCGGCCAGCATTCCCCGAGCATCACTCACTCCTTCAGCGGCAGCGCGTCCCAGCCAGTGCGAACTAGAGGCGTTCCCATAATGCGAATGCAGAAAAGGCTCCATCGCTTCGAGAACACTCGGAGCAATGGGGGTGGTGGCGTTGTAGTCCAAATAGATTCGCCGCACGATGGTTGAACTCGCAGTTGTGGAAATGAACCAATATCGGAGATGTTACGTCTTGCCGCGTTGGATGAAGGCGACGCAGTAAGAAGCTTCTCCTTAGATATCATCCTAGTCAGTTCTCAGTCTATCCGCAGCCAACTTTCGATTTGAGGTCGACAAATCCCTAAAATGGAAAGCGGCAGAATCGATTCAAGCCACAGAATTGGCGAAGGCGTCGATTATGCGAACCGCGACTCTGGACCTGCTCGCATGACCTCTTGGAGCGCGGGGATGGCGATTATCTTTCTCGGGTACCTATTCTGGCGGTCACAAGGTCGACTGAACTGGTTAAAATTAAGGTCGAAAATTTCCCCGCTCGAACCTCAAGACCCAGCGAATGCTACCCCTCGGAAGATATCTTGGAATTCGAGTCTATCTGCATTGGACGTTCGTGTTCGCCGTGGCCTGGGTCGGCTATTTGGGTTGGCAGGCCGGTTTTGACACAGCCCAAATGCTGGGAATGCAGGGGCTACTTTTTGTGATCTTCTCATTTGTGTTGCTGCATGAGTTTGGGCATGCTTTGGCCGCAAAGTGGTTTCAGGTCGAAACACGTGAAATTGTTTTGTCGCCGATAGGTGGGATCGCCTTTTTAGTTGGGATGCCTCGATCACCATGGGCCGAATTCGTGATCGCCTTGGCTGGGCCGCTCGTCAATTTGACATTCGCGGGCATTTTTTGGGGGCTCGATTGCGGGCTGGGGAGAGCTGGTTTGTGGGGTGAGGAAAGCAATTTTTTGGGATATTTGCTGCAATCAGTAATCCAAGTCAATTTGATTTTGTTCGCGTTTAATTTGATCCCGGCTTTTCCGATGGACGGTGGACGCATTCTGAGGGCCGCTTTGGCTGCGTTGTTTGATTTTAGGAGGGCAACGTGGTGTGCGGTGAGAATTGGCCAAGGGGCGGCTCTGGCTGGGATTGCCTATGGGTTGGTCCGACCACAATGGCAACTCATTCTGATTGGGGTCTTCGTTCTAATCATTGGAAACTCGGAGCTTCAGCGGCTTGCAAGCGAAAAAGAGGAAGCCGATCTGGAGCCTGCTCGGGAAGAATGTCACGAAAATTAATATTTTTTTCAACTTTTCTAAAAAACAGAGAAAATTTCGTGCGGGCAAGGACTGCAAGCGGAACTGGACACCCTGGAATTGCAACTCTTCGGCCTGCACAAATCTTAAGCAGCTTTCGAGTGCCCGCAATTTAAGCACCACTGCCCAGCGGGTTTGCAGGATTCGCGGTTCGTTGCAAATGCTTGCAATGCAGTGACATTGCTGGGGTTGCTTGCCAGGCGTGGAAAACTGGGGCATGTGATTGAGGAAGTTCCCGCAGAAACGGCGAGCTGAGTCCCAAAGTTTCCTTTTCTGATAACCAGACCCCCGAAAGGAGTCCCCTATGAACGAAATGAATTCCATGTCCATGAACCCCATGTCCTCGAATCCCCCGACGCAGCAACACGAGCCGACGGAGGATTTTGCCACCCGCTGCCAAAAGATATTGGGGGTCGCCAAGCAGTTGTTTCATGGCAACCCAGATTGGGTTACGTTTTTCCGCGAGGTACTGGGCGTCGACGGGGCGGCCCGAAGTGTTTTCAAAACTCAAAAAGAGTACATCTCCTTCGAGAAATCCCCTGAGTTCACCGAGATTCAGGCACTGGTAAACGCATTACGCAACCGCAAGGTCAGCCCAAGCACCAACAACGAACCGACCCGGGTCATTACGGTTCGGTTGCCGGAAAGCTTGCACGAGGCTCTCAAGGCCGAGGCGAACGACCATAACACGAGCATGAACAAGCTCTGCATTTCCAAGCTCTTGCAGGTCCTGGCGGAAAACTCCAAGACTGTGATACCCACAAGAGGCGGAATGGGGGCAGGGAATACGGCGGGAATGGGTGGCGGGGCGAATTTCCGTTCAAGCTATCAGCCGGAGAATTCGGTTGGCAACCATTCGTCAGGGACTAGCTATCGCTAACCTGCTGATTCAGTCGTTCGTTTTCCGAGGGGAAAAACCAAAAAAGGCAGTGTGAGGCGGGCTCACACTGCCAGTTTTGTTCACGGTGATTCAGCGTGCAGCAGCCACGCCTCACGACTCAATTGCGATGTTGTGTAGACCAGTTCACGCGACCGCAACGTCATCTTGAGAGGTACCCTGCACGCCGGTACAGTCCAATTCGTGTCTGAGAATGAGCATGTCGTCGGGAGCTTCGATGCCTAACCGGACTCGATCCCCCGAGACTCGCACAATCGTCAACACGATCGAATCTCCGAGTTTGACTTTTTCACTTTCCTTCCTGGAAAGAACTAACATATCCTGGTGACTCCTAGAGCTGAATGATGAATTTATGATGCCATGCTGATTGCCTGAGTAGGCAATTGAGTGCGATGAACTTTTTCGCCCGTTGAGCCATAAAAAATGATTGTGTTCGTGACAGTTTCCCAAACAGCGGTGGATTTAACGCTTCGTGGTCCGTGCAAACAAAACAGGATGCCACAAGCTTTTCCGCATCTGATTAGTATCCGCTCCGTAACCTGGAAAACTCCATCTTCAAAATCATTGATCTGACACAGCGTACGAGATACGAAATTTCGCAACTCGATTAAATTTCTTACTTCAATGTCGTGCCGCATATTCGGCCATGTCTCCTTGTGAATTCTCGCCTCGACGAAAGCGAGTGGTATGAATGTCCAAAGAAACCAATTGGGTCTGCTAGTAGGGTATCGTCAGGGGATGCTGGCATTCGCAGATGAAAAAGGGTAATTTTTATGCGGGTTAGTGAAGCTAGGCGAAATTGAAAACAAAACTCACATAATCCGACCAGGCTGACTTTACGGCGCGATAGGGGCAGGCTGAATGACACGAACATCACGGCGGCATGTCTTCCAAAATTTTCAAAAACTGTCCAAAATCTTCTCATGAACTTCCGTGTAGAAACCAGCGACTTCCGAGGCCCCATTGATTTGCTGTTGTTTCTCGTTCGCCGTAACGAGATCGACATCAGCGGGGTCGGTTTGTCGACAATTGTTGACCAGTACCTCGAGTACTTGGAAGTCCTCAAGGAAATCGACATCAACTCCGTGGGCGACTTTCTGAATGTTGCCAGCCGCCTCGTCGAGATGAAGGCAAAACAATTGCTTCCAGCCGAAGAAAGCATCAATCCTGAGGAAGTTTACGAAGATCCGCGTCAAGACCTCGTCCAACGACTAATGCTCTACAAAAATTTTCGCGAGGCAGCAGTGTTGCTGGACGAACGCGCGGCGGCCTGGCATCAACGGTACGCGAGGATTCAAGACGATCTGCCACCCCGAACCGTTGATCTCGCCGATCAACCAATCCGGACCGTTGAACTATGGGACTTGGTGAGTGCATTTGGACGCGTGCTCCGCGACAACCGACGTGCCCAGCCCGAGAAGGTCTACTACGACGAAACGCCGATTACGTTTTACATGAAGGAAATCCACCGCCAGTTGCAAGAGCGCCGGCAAGTCGTCTTCAGTGACTTGTTCAAACCGGGGATGCACAAGTCGGCCATGATCGGTGTTTTTCTCGCGGTCTTGGAACTAACGAGGCACCATAACGTGCGGGCCGAGCAAGACGATCCGAATGGTGACATCGTGGTCGTTCCGGGGGAAGGGTTCACGGCCGAGCTTCAATTGCATTCTGTCGAAGACTACAATCCGCATCTCAAGGGAATTAGCTCCAGCGACCCCGACTCGTTTGAAGCTTAGGCCACGTCGTTCGACTGCAGGTAGCCGAGCCACATCAACACGAGCAGAAGCAATCCCAATGCAATTCGGTAATAACCGAACAGCTTGAACCCATGCTTCTGCAAATATCCGATGAAGAACTTGATCGCCAGCATCGCGACGACAAAGGCCACGAGATTCCCGACCAAGAACAGAGTCAAATTGTCTACGCTGAGGCTTTCGTAGCCTTTTAGTAATTTATAGCCCGTCGCTGCGGCCATTGTCGGCACGGCCAGGAAAAACGAAAACTCAGCAGCAGATTTGCGGTCGAGCGACTGCTGCATCCCACCAATAATGCTGGCCGCACTGCGACTCGTTCCTGGAATCATCGCGAGGCATTGCCAAAATCCGATGATCAAGGCTTGCCAGTAGGTCATATTTTCGACTCGGGTGACCTTGGGTCGTTTGAACAGGTTGTCGATGAACAAGAGTACGATTCCGCCTATGATCAAGGCGACCGCAACCGTGAAGACGCTTTCCAAAAGGGCATCGATTTTTTTGGCAAACAACAGGCCGAGTACGATCGCCGGAATCACTCCCACAATTAGTTTTCCGTAAAAAGCGAAGTCTTTGTCCCGAACAGGCTTGAGGAACCGATTCCAATACAAAACCAGCACAGCGATGATCGCCCCGAATTGAATCCCAACCGTGAACAGTTTGGTAAAGTCGTCGTCGGGCGTCCCCAGAAATTTTTGGGCAATAATCATGTGCCCCGTGGACGAGACTGGGAGAAACTCCGTCAATCCTTCCACGATGGCGATAACAACGGCTTCAGCAAAGGTCATTAAATTGGACTTTCGAAAAAATGAGATCGGACGACAAAAGTCGCGGTCTGTTATTCTGACCTGATTGGCCTTAAGATAAAAGTGCAGTTTTCGTCCTGCTGGGAGAAAAACGATTCAATCGATTCGCTCGCCCGAATGCTCCCGTCGAACCTGGGACTGCACGTTTTAACTTGTTACTTTTAACGAGCGCACTTAAGGCCAATTCACGACATGAATGCTCAATCGCCAAAAACGATGTTTGAAAAGATTTGGGACTCGCACCAAGTCTATCAGCCCTCACCCAATCAGTCGCTGTTGTACATCGACCTGCATTTGGTCCATGAAGTCACCAGCCCTCAAGCCTTCGAGGGTTTGCGCCTGGCTGGACGTCCGGTACGTCGCCCAGATTTAACAGTGGCGACTCAAGACCACAACGTGCCGACCACGGATCGACGACTGCCGATAGCCGACCCGATCTCTCGCCAACAGGTCGAGACATTGAGGACGAATTGCCAGGAATTCGGTATCCGGTTGTACGATCTCGACAGTATTAACCAAGGGATCGTCCACGTGATTGGACCAGAGTTGGGATTTACGCAGCCCGGAATGACCATTGTCTGCGGAGATTCTCATACGGCAACTCATGGCGCGTTCGGCGCGCTGGCCTTTGGGATTGGAACTTCAGAAGTCGAACACGTTCTCGCGACGCAAACCTTGATTCAATCGAGGCCCAAGACTTGCGAGTTGCGAATCGACGGAATACTGGGGCGAGGCGTCACGGCCAAAGACTTGATCCTGTACATTATCGGAAAACTCACAACCTCCGGCGGAACGGGTTACGTTCTCGAATACACTGGCTCGGCGATCCGCAGTCTTTCGATGGAAGAGCGGATGACGATCTGCAACATGTCGATTGAAGCGGGGGCACGGGCGGGAATGATCGCTCCCGATCAAAAGACCTTTGACTACCTAAGGGGTCGCCCGTTTGCTCCGAAAAGTTTTGAGGCGGCGGTCGAAAAATGGTGCCAGCTTCCAACAGACCCGGGGGCTGTTTACGACCGCGTGGAAATCTATGATGCAGCGGACATCGAACCTCAAGTCACTTGGGGTACTAATCCCGGTCAGGTCATCAGCATTAATACGCCGGTTCCTGCACCTGGAGACTTTGCCGACCCGGTCGATCAGCAATCGGCAGAGTCGGCTTTGAAGTACATGGACCTGCGCCCGGGAGCACGACTAACCGACACTCCAGTTGACCGAGTCTTCATCGGTTCATGCACCAATTCAAGAATCGAAGACCTTCGCGAGGCGGCTGCGGCCGTCAAAGGCAAGCGAGTCCACGAGCGTGTTCACGCGATGGTGGTCCCAGGCAGCGGGTTGATCAAACAACAAGCGGAATCCGAAGGGCTCGACAAGGTCTTCGTCGAAGCAGGTTTTGAATGGCGTGAGGCCGGTTGCAGCATGTGTCTGGGAATGAACCCCGATCAGATCTCAGCCGGGCAACGCTGTGCCTCGACCAGCAATCGGAATTTCGAGGGTCGCCAAGGTCGAGGGGGGCGAACGCATCTGGTTTCTCCGACGATGGCCGCAGCGGCAGCCGTGAGCGGTCGCTTTGTCGATATTCGAGAATGGGATTTCGCATCCTAGTATTGCACAAGAATATTTTTGATTTGCCTTTAAGTTCTAGTTAACAATTTGCGTCGTGAGAAAAACTGAAATGCAAGCCTTCATCAAACACACCGGTCTGGTGGCCACGATGGATCGTTCCAACGTTGACACTGATCAAATTATCCCCAAACAATTCCTCAAAAGGATTGAGAGAACTGGATTCGGGCAGTACCTGTTTTACGATTGGCGTTTTGATGAGTCGGGGACCCCAAATCCAAATTTCGAGTTGAATCGACCGGAGTTTGCCGGAGCGTCGCTGCTGGTCGCGCGGCAAAACTTTGGCAATGGCTCCAGTCGCGAACATGCGGTGTGGGCGTTGCTGGATTACGGGATCAGGGCCGTCATTGCTCAGTCGTTCGCAGACATCTTTTTCAATAATTGTTTCAAGAACGGCGTTTTGCCAGTGGTGCTTACCGAATCTGAAGTCGACCACCTTCATCGAGCGGTCGCAGCAAATCCTGGTTATCAAGTGACCGTCGATTTGGAATCTTTAGCGGTCTATGACGATCAGGGGTTTCGAGCTTCGTTTTCCGTTGACGAGTTTCGTCGAGATTGCATGTTGCGAGGCTTGGATGACATTGGCCTGACTCTCGAACACGTTGATCAAATCAACAAGTTCGAGGCTCGTCGAGAAAAGGAGTGGGTTTCTTGATGATTTTGGGTCGGGCTGGCCGAACATTGCCAAACGAAAATCGCTCAACACGAACAAGCCTTTGGGCTGTTCATGCGCTGCGTCGGGACTTTTTCTTGAGGATGATCGCGTTCAGCGCCTTGGCCATCGTAAACACGAAGATGAGTCTGGCTCAGGACCTAACCTCCGAGAGCGAATTGGTAGTGCAGACCATTGCCGATAACCTTCGACATCCAACGGGGATTGCGATTCATCCGCAAACGGGGATCATTTTTGTTGCCGAGCAAGGTGCTCAACAGATCGTGCGCGTCGTAGATGGAAATGCCGACACTGCCGTTTTTGGGTTCCGCAAAGAAGTTGCGGCGGAAGAGCCTCGAGAAGAACAAATCCTTCATCTAGCTTTTATTGACCAATCGACACTCGCCGTCATCGTCAAGTCGCTTCCTAAAAACGAATATGACATATTGGTCTTAAAGAATGTTTCGACGGACGCGGGCAAAAAATTGTCCGCCGCCATTTCATCGAGGTATCGAATTGGGCGAACTGTCAGCAAAGACTTATTGTCGGACCTTACGAATTTCGCGCAAGGTGGCTTCTCTATTTTTTTGACGGGAAAGAGTGCTGAAAACGCTCATTGGCTGGCAAAAGGCTCGATTGCCGAAACGGGAATTTCCAAACCAGTTCCAGTGGCACCGATTTCAGAAGCGAACTCAAATCTAACACCTACCACCATCGCCTGTAGTCCGATGGGTTTTTTGACGGTGGGTTTTGTTGGTGCTGACGCCATTCATTCAGAATGTTCACTTGCATTCTTCGACGATGATGGTGGAAAACTTGGAGAAGCTCGATTAGACTTAGCGGATGTTTGGGGACTGGCCTATCATCCGACCAACGGGCGTCTGTTTGCCCTCGGTCGCCAAAAGGGGGGAGACAATAATCCTGGACTGTTCCAAATCGTGACCGCATCCGATGGATTGTCGGGAATTTCTCACCGAGTGCTTGCGCTTCCCCGTCCAACCGCATTTGTTTTTGATGCCAAAGGCGAGTTATTTGTATCGTTACACGGAGAAGACACCTCAGTTAACGAAGCCCCAATGAGCGGATTTGTCATCAAAATTTCTGGTTTGGATGCATCGCACCCGACCTGGCTAGCTCGTTGAGTGAACTAAATCGCCTCGTCGCTACTCCCAATTGAGGTGTGATGAAACTCTGCTCCCTTTGGGCCTCCAAAAGTCGCGGCTTTTAACCTCAAAATTCTTGTCGCATTTAGGCAACAGGTTTATGAGAAAAAAATCTGGCCCCTCGATTGCAAAACCAATCCCGTTCGCCGACAATTGTAGTCGCACAAGGAATCGTGGATGCGGAACCGAAATAGTCGGTGGACAAAAGTTTCTCTAGGGTTGTTGTCACAACATTAAAGCAGGAACGATGGATCTCACCCAACTTCGATATTTTATGACCGTTGTGGAATGTTCAAATTTCACAATGGCGGCCAAGCAGTGCAAGGTTTCACAACCTGCACTGAGCCAGCAAATCGCAAAACTTGAAAAAGAATTCGGTTGTAGTTTATTCAATCGAATGGGGCGGCAAGTCACACTGACGCCGATCGGTCAGACCCTGCGGGATCGCGCGTCTGTTATTTTACGAACCGTTGAGGACACTCGACGTCAGATGTCAGATGACGGACGTTTTGGAGTGATCAACCTTGCCGTCGCTCCTGTCGTGGGTTGTTGCCTGTCTGGCCAAATTTATCGGGCAGCGACGCAAGAGTTCGCAGAATGCGATTTAAATTTTTCTGAACTTCCCGCGTCTGAGATCGTGAGGCGAATCAAAAACGGCGAAACTGACGTTGCCATTCTTCCGTTCTGTCCCTGTCAAGATCGAGAGGTTGAATTCGAACCGGTATTCGAAGAAGAACTAAAACTCGTGCTCAATCGTAAAAGTCGTCTTGCTGACCTGCGTCAGATTGATCTTGAATCGCTCAATGGCGAACGAGTGTGTTTGCTGAACGATTTCCATGAATTTAGTTCGACGATTTTAGATGCCTTTGACGCACATCAGGTTCGCCCCAAAAAAACGATTTTCGTTGATAGTTTTTCGATGATGAATCAACTCGTTTCATTCAACGAAGCGATCGGTTTTTGGCCAGCTGCAAGTGTTCCAGAAGACAGCTCGGTCAATCATGTTTATCGCTCCTTAAACGGTGGCTCGCTCGTCAGGCGTCTGTACCTATGCTGGAATCGACAGCGTTACATGACTCAACTACTTTCGAACTTCCTAAAAGCTCTACGCGGCTTCAGCATTGCCGCACTGAATCCACTGCTTCCCACACAAGACGCTAATGGCGCTCCAGATAAAGGGACTCGCAAGATGCCGAGCCTGCGCAAGTAGAGTTTTTTGAATTACCTGGTCCAAATTCTCTTTGGAAAAACCGTTACAAACGGAACCTTTCAACGATAGATACCGTGATTCGCCGACGAGTCGTTGAATTTGTTTCGACGTTTTTGCATCGGCGCTCTACGTTTCTGGGCTAATTACAACGCCAAGTTGTTGTCCCGTATTTTGAAGTGACCTAAAAGATGAGCGCCAACTTCCCATCAATTGCAATTCCAGGTATCGCAAATGCTTGGTCGGAATGCCCTGTCGGCCCCGCAACCGCGCCCCCTGTTGCGGAAATGCCCGAATGGGATGCCGTAAAAAGGCTTAAAAAGAAGGCCAAACTGATGATCATTGACGACGAAGAGTTGGTCGTCAAGGTTGTCCAACGTTTTTTGCAACGTGAAGGCTACGAACACTTTATTACGTTGACAGACTCGACAAAAGCCATCGATACCATCCTCAGGGAGCAACCAGACACCGTACTGATGGACATCCAAATGCCCGAAGTTACGGGATTGGATATCCTCCACAAGCGGCGAGCGATTCCAAACTTGCAATACACACCGTTCATTATTTTGAGCGCGAGCCAAGACGTCGAGACCAAGCAGCTTGCCCTAGAAATGGGGGCCACGGAGTTTCTGGCCAAGCCCGTCGAGCAAATCGAGCTGATTTTGAGAGTTCAAAATGCATTGATCGTCAAAAACCACTTCGACCACCTTTCGGATTACACCAGAGTGCTCGAACAAAAGGTCACTGAGCGAACAAAACTATTGGAACGTTCAAGAACACAGATTCTCCAATGTTTGGCCCGCGCAGCAGAATATCGTGACAATGAGACAGGCAGGCACGTTATGCGGGTTGGAATTTTTGCCCGTTTGATTGCCGAACAACTTGGATTGCCTGCCTCATTTTGTCGCCAAATCGAATTGGCGGCCCCGTTACATGACCTGGGAAAAATCGGTATCCCCGATTCGATCATGCTTGGCAGCCACAAGTTGTCCGAAGCAGAATTCGACATCATGAAAAAACACTGCGAGATAGGTAGAAGGATTCTCGACCCATTTGCTGCTGAAGAAGTAGAACTCTTGCGAGATCCGACTATTGATCGCGAGGAATTGCCCGAGTCCATGCGGATTCCGCTAATGACAATGGCTGCTAGGATCGCACAAACCCACCACGAGAAATGGGATGGCACCGGATATCCAATGGGCCTCAAGGGAGAACAAATCCCTATGGAAGGTCGAATCACTGCGGCAGCTGATGTTTACGACGCTTTGTGTAGCGAACGAGCTTACAAGCCGAGATACTCGCTAGAAAAATCGTTGGAAATCATGCTCTCAGAACGTGGTACCCGGTTCGATCCGAATGTGCTGGACGCATTCTGTGAACGGCTTCCAGCGATTGAAAAAATCCGTAAGAAATTGAGTGACGACTAAGTTTCCTTGGAGACTGTCAAAACCTGTTTGACGACAAGTTGGGCGACATCAATCTTACAAGCGGCAGATACATGTCGCCAACCTGGCGAAGCGTTGATTTCGAGAATGTGGGGATTCCCGCACGGGTCTATCACGACGTCTACTCCTCCCATTACCGCTCCCACCACTTCGACCGCCTGGCGGGCCAATGCAACGATTTCGGATTTCGGGTCGATCACTTCAACATCCGCGCCTCTTGAGGCATTGAGACGCCAATCATCTTCACGTGATCGTTGAACCGTCAACACCTTATCCCCCAGAACCAGCAGTCGCAAATCTTTGCCACCATGCCGCACAAACGTCTGCAGATAAATCGTTTGCTCCGAGCGTTCCAAAGCTGAGAAGACTCGCGACGCGAGTTGTTTGGAAGTTAGCCGTAGCAGTCCGCGTCCTTCGCTGCCGAATAACGGTTTGAGCACGACGTCTCCTCCCAAATCTTCGAAGGCCTCAATCGCGTCCCTGGTGTTTTGACAGGCAATCGTTAGCGGAACGGGCAAACCAACATCTCGCAACTTAGACAGTGCCGAAAATTTGTCGATGCAAGTTTCGATAGCCTTGGGGGGATTGAGTAAGGGAACGTCTTGCCTCTCAAGCGTTGCCAAGGCATCCATTCGAAACACGATTTGTTCTAAGGACCCTCGCGGCATCGCACGACAAAGCACGGCATCAACTTTGGTAAGGTCTAACGAACCGCACATCACGCGGACTGCAGAATTTGACAGTCGGCATTGAAGTTGTTCGTATTTTCCCCTAGAAAGACGGCAACATCCGTTAGCCGCTCGACTTAAATCCTGCCAATGCCACTGGCCGACATTGCCCAACACGACAACATGAGGCTGTCGCTTGCTCATAATTTTCTCGTATCCGTTGCGAGGCCCAACGACTGATGAAATAGCCTTTCATGCAACTCCCCAACCCGAAACAATCGCCCGGTTCGGTAGTTGTTAAATGTGACTCGCGCGGGGCTGAACAACAACTTGTCAATTTTATAGAAATCGCGACCGTAAGCTTCGAAAATTTCAATAAACGGCCTTCCGAAGTCTTGAGAACTACTGCTTGGCAGTTGATCTAAAATAACCTCGATATTTTCATCGGGACAATCAACCCACAATGCGACATCGCTACCCAAAATGATCGCGTCGTTCGTCCACCCGATACTTTGAAGATCGCTTACCCCAATCGGTGGTAACGGACAAGTTCCGCAGGCGCGATGAACGCTCGACAAATCGAAATTCAATTCGAAGAGTTTGTGCAAAGTAGTTTCGACGCTTCTCGCAACAATTTGAATCGTCCCTGGCAGACTTGCCGTGCGTGCGACGCAGAATGTTAAATCGTTGGACGGGAGTTGGCATTCCAATCCAGCTTGAGCAACAGCTGATTCCGTCGGCAGCTTTGCGGCTTCCAAAACCAAGACTCCCTGCGTGGCGACCTCGCTCAATCCATAGCGATCCAAAATTTCTTCCTGGCCTCGCAACATCCGTGCCGCACCGCTCGCCATTGCGAAATAATCCGGAGTCGCCAAAGGCCATCCAGCATATTGGGCACCGATACAGGCGACCAGCGGATAATCGGTCTCGACCATCACCGCAGGCAGCGGCCCTATACTTGAACTTTGCGGACCGATGCTAACTCGACCTAACCCAGCGAGACAGATTTCGGCGAGGGCTTTGCCTGCTCCCAAAGTCCCCAATCGATCAACTCCGAAATCAAGGATCACGCTACCCAGTGGCCCAGGGATGACGCGAATGTCCAACTCCCCCAGGCGACTGCCGCCCAAAGACTCAATCAAATGTCGAGTATTGATGTTGATATTTCCCAGATTGAGGTTTGACATGTTGATCTTTCAGGGGCACAGATTTTTGGTCTTAAACCGGTTTGTTTCGTTGTCGTAGTTTTGCCAAACGGCGCGTGAGACGATTTAAAGAGTGTCGCGCTTCGGCCAAAGTGGGCAGCTTATTGTCTCGAGGACGGACAATTAAATCCCAACCTGAGGGCAGATTCGCTCTCTCCAAACGAAATGCCTCACGAACAATTCGCTTCCATTGGTTTCGCTGGGGTGAGTTTCCGAATCGCCGCCCGATGGACAAGCCGAGGCGAGTAATCTCTGAATCCTCGCCACGAGGCTTGCCATTAATAATGAGCCATTCGTCGCCGGCACTGCACCGAGCCAGGAAGATCACTGAGTAATCGTGCTGGCTACGAACTCGCAAATTTTTGGGAAACGACCTGTCCAAACTCCCCGCCCCCTCGTTCACCATTTCAATTGGCTGCGTAAGTCTTCGGTTGGGATTGACGCCAAGGCCGATTTCAATTCTCCCTCGACAGCAGTCGGAATTTCTTTGGGAACCGCGATTTGCAATTCCACCAGTAGATCGCCCTTTTGTCCTTGCTCGTTGGGCACGCCCATGCCCTTTAGGCGAAGGACTCTTCCGCTGCTCGAGCGCGGCGGAATTTTAAGAGCCACCGTGCCGTAAGGAGTTGGGACGTCAACAGTGGTGCCCCAAATTGCTTCTAATAACGAAATATTCAAAGTCAAATTCAGATGAATTCCCGTACGACGAAACAACGGATGCGGTGCAACGATCACCCGAATCAATAGGTCACCACGGCGATTTCCCGGACCGATGGCCCCTTGGTTTCTCAAGCGAATTTTTTTGCGGTCTTCGATTCCAGCAGGAATTTTCACGGTAATGGATTTGGGCCCATCAGCTTGGTCGACCGCCACACGATGTTCGCCACCTAAAACTGAAACGGCAAATGGGATCGTAATTTCTGTTTCAACATCGAGAGAAGAATCAGGAGTTGCGGGCCCAGGTCCTCGCCTTTGCGAGCCCTCGGCACCGGGAAATCCTCCGAACTGCCGCAGGATTTCCTCAAATCCCATTCCGCCAGCACCCGCTCGTCCGCCACGGTTCCCAAAAATCTGGCTGAAATCAAAATCAGCGCCCCCCGCCCCTCCCGGATGAAATTGGCCTTCAAAAGGCTGTCCGCTGGGTCCCCGCATCTGTTCGAAATCTGGACCAAAGCGATCATACATCTCTCGTTTTTTGGCATCTCCCAAAACGTCGTAGGCTTGTTGGACCTTTTGAAATTTCTGTTTCGCGTGTTCTTTGTCCTCATGCAAATCGGGATGGTACTGTTTCGCCAATTTGCGATAGGCCTTTTGAATTTCCTGCTGCGTGGCAGTCTTAGGAACGTTTAGTACTTTGTAATAGTCGTCGTTTGGCATATTTTGCAAATGGTTTTGGTCTGCTTTTGAGGCTCGGCCCCATAGTAGGGTGAAGCTTTGAGAATCGATTTTAACAATTGGGCAGGGTTACTTCGAGGCAACGTACGTCAATAAAATTCGACATCTTGTTGAGTTTTTGCAACGCCAAATCCCACTTTCCTGGCCAGCTCATCCCCAGCACCTGAAAAAACGCTGCATTTTGCCCCTCTTCGAGCCAAACTCGGAAGCGAAATCGCGATTGGCATCTGGTCTGCTTGTTTCTTCGTCGCAACCTAATCGCCATCTCTGGAGAGGAACACAATGACCAAACGAAAACCGGCCAGCCAATCCGCTTCGACAAAATCAACCTCGGCCAAGCCCTTCGAGGAAGACCTCCGCGACGACCAGCACTTCTCGATGGATGATGATCTCGAGCTGGGAATGGAAGGAGTGGTTGAGACTGACCGTCCCTCTCGGAACGACGATTCAGATGAAGGGAGCATCGACGACCCAGTACGAATGTATTTGATGCAAATGGGGCGTATTCCGTTGCTGTCCCGAGACGAAGAACTCACCTCAGCTCGTCGAATCGAAGCGACTCGGTTCGTCTATCGCAATCATCTCCTGTCTAGTGACTTTATGCTGCGAGCTGCCTATGAAATGCTCAAGAAAGTCAGCCTTGGGCAATTGCGACTCGACCGCACGATAGAAGTCTCTGTGACTAATAAGGCAGAAAAGAAGCGGATCATGCAACGTATCGGTCCCAACTTGCGGACCCTTGACGCTCTTCTGCAGCAGAACCGCCGCGATTTCTTTTACGCCATTAATCGCCGTCATCCACGCAAAGAACGTCATCGCGTATGGCGTCAGATGGTGATTCGCCGCAACAAGTGCATCCGTTTGGTAGAAGAACTTAACCTGCGGCACAGTCGCCTACACCCCTTTTACGCCCGCCTTGAAATCATCAATGATCGTATGAAATCCCTCCGTCAAATCATGACTGAAATCCGAAAAGGCAACAGCATGATCGGAAACTACGAAGAAGTTCGTGCCGAACTGAATATGCTGATGAAATTGGTACAAGATAGCCCGGCGACCTTGCAGCGAAAAATTTCGGCTACCAATCGCAGTTCTCAAATACACGATGCCGCCAAACGAGTTTTGTCGGCGGGCAATTTGAGACTCGTCGTATCTATCGCGAAAAAGTACCGCAATCGCGGCTTGAGCTTTCTCGACCTGATTCAAGAAGGCAATACCGGACTCATGCGAGCGGTCGATAAATTTGAACACAAACGGGGCTACAAATTCTCTACTTATGCCACTTGGTGGATTCGCCAAGCCATCACTCGTGCCATCGCTGATCAAAGCCGTACGATTCGAGTTCCCGTTCACATGATCGACACGATGACCAAAGTCCGCAACGTGATCCGCGACCTCGTTCAGGAACTCGGAAGAGAACCCAGTCACGAAGAAACCGCGAAACGGGCCAAAATGTCTTTAGATGACGCGAGAGTCATTATTAAAATGGCTCGTCAACCACTTTCCCTCGATCAGCCCGTTGGGGATCACGAGGAAAGTTTCTTCGGCGAATTCCTGCAGGACCACCGAGAGGATGACCCTTTGTACGAATCAAATCAAGAGGCCCTAAAACATCGCATTGAAGAAGCGATGGAACATCTCAACTTTCGCGAGCGGGAAATTCTGAAGTTGCGCTATGGACTCACGGACGGCTACGCCTATACCCTAGAGGAAGTCGGACGAATTTTTTCGGTCACCAGAGAACGCGTGCGGCAAATCGAATCGAAAGCCGTTCGTAAACTGCAACATCCCTTCCGAAGTCGCACGCTCAGTGGATTTCTGGACGGACCGGAACCGAACATCGACGCGCCAACTTTTGAAAAGTAAACAACGAATTCTACTACATCCCATTCATCCCATTTTCCCCAGTGATTCCACAAATCAGACTTAAGGCACTCTTTTGCTAGCATTCTCTTAGTAAACAGTCCGCTTTGAGCCGTCCAATCGCCCGAAGAATTTATCGATTTAAACGATTTTGTCTGAAAAATCCGCAAGTCCGGAAAAGTTTAACACGATACATACGGGTAGGACTGCAAACCAAAAAGGGAATTGCAATGCAAAATCGAAAATTAAGAAGTTTGGTGACCATCTGTTTGGTCGTTGTCACGTTGGTCAGCACGGGCTGCTTTGCAGGTCTGGGACCGTCGCTGGGGATTTTCAGTATTCCTCTGCCCGTCTCTCCCTACTGGCAAAAGTTGTATGAGGACAAGTACCACATTCACGAGCGATACGCTCGGGTTCCTATTATGGGCCCGTTGACTCAGGGTGGACCAGTTGTGGCATTGGACCCACCTAGCGACGACGAAGTTTGGTGGGCTTTCGAACGAGCCAATCCGGTTCAAGGCGGAATTCCCTTTCTGCACGAAACCCAACACAACAACATCGTGATTGTGAAGGACAAGATTGCCGACTACGTTGATCCACCTCGCGTGGTCCCACTGATCGGCCCAGTTCAATTGCATCATGCTCACTACAAATGCACCGTTTTTTACTCGGAACGCAAGATCGTCGGCTGGCCATTCCCTCACACTCTCGTTGACGAAGAGGCCCAAGAAGTGATCTACATCGACCACAATCACTTCCACATGGTCGGCAACATCGACATGGGCACCGGTTATTCAAATTATTAAGAGTAGGGTGTTCGCACGAGCGACTACTTTAACGTTCAGACTTAAGTAGTTGAAACAACGGAATAAGTGAAAATCTATGAAGAGTCGCTGGAGAATCTCCGGCGACTTTTTTTTGTTGGGTGGTTTGGAAGCTTTCCGTTGCCACCGAACCTATTGACGCGGTGTCAACATCGAGACAACTCGAAAAGTATCGCTTTTTTAGCGTAGCGAAGCCTTACGATTCGCTCCGTTCACCGTCCTCGCTAACCGTGACTCCGGAAAACCATCAGTTGGGAATGTATGCTTTGTTTTTGTTCGGTCGGAGATTAAGATACCCGGACCGGAAAAAGTCGAGTCAGGCCGCAATCGTTGAGTGGTTCTTTTGGCGACAAAAATTGGCTTGACGACCATCCGGCGAGCTGCTTCTTTCCAACTCCATAGTATTTGAATTCGAGAAGACTGAGAGTTCTCCATGGGCGATCAAACGGTTCAGTATGTTTCGTCGGCAAAAGAGCGAGCCGATTTTGCATCTCGACTGCTCAACGATTTGAAAGCAATCGAGTTAATGCACGCTCGGGGGATCTTCGAAACCGGCGTGCGTCGAATTGGAGCCGAGCAAGAATATTGTATTGTAGATTCCGGATTTCGCCCCTCGCTCCGAGGCCCGGAGATTCTGGCAAAAATTCAAGACCCGCATTTTACAACCGAACTTGCTCGATACACGTTAGAGATTAATCTCGATCCTCTGCCGCTTGTGGATCGCCCTTTCACTGCGATGCACAGGCAACTCGATCAGTTGTTGAAATTGGCGGCAGATACCGCAGCAGAGTTTGGCGACAAAGTCGTCTTGGCTGGTATCCTTCCCTCAATTGGCATGTCGGAACTGGACATTCGGTTCATGACCCCGGCACAACGTTATGAGCTGATGGGAGAAAGGATTCGTGAGTTGAGGGGGGGCGATATCGAGTTGGCGATTCAAGGTGTTGATGACATCATGATGCGGCACAACAACATTATGTTCGAGGCTTGTAACACGAGTTTCCAAGTTCATCTGCAAATTGATCCTGAGAATTTTGTAGACCATTACAACTGGGCTCAAGCGATTAGTGGCCCAGTGCTTGCGATTGCAACAAATTCTCCATTGTTGTTCGGAAGAGAGCTTTGGGCCGAAACCCGATTGGCCTTGTTTCAGCAAAGTGTCGACACGCGCACTCGCGATTTTGGATTGAGGCAGCGACAAGCCCGCGTCTATTTCGGGAAACGTTGGTTGCGACATAGCATCGGCGAGATATTCCAAGAAGACATCGCTCGCTACCCATTGTTTGTCGCAACGCAAACGGAAGACAGCCTCGCCCAACTTGAGCGTGGCGAGATTCCAAAACTCCGCTCTTTGGCACTTCACAATGGAACGATTTGGAAGTGGAACCGATTGTGTTTCGGCTCGGATGGTCAGCAGGCACATTTGCGTTTGGAAAATCGCTACCTTCCGGCTGGGCCCACCACCAGCGATGAAATCGCCAATGCCGCTTTTTGGGTGGGTTTGATGTGCGGAATGCCGGAACGATACCGCTCGATTTGGGAAAAGGTCAACTTTTTGGAAGTTCGTGAGAATTTTGTCAAATCGGCCCAGCACGGGTTAGAGGTCGAGTTAAGTTGGCAAGGAAAAACGCAAAACGCAAGGCGGATGATCCTGGACAATTTGCTTCCGATTGCCCAAGCGGGCTTAGAGAAATGCGGAGTGGCTCACGACGAAATCACCAAATACCTGGGGATCATCGAGCATCGGGCCGTAAAACGGATGACCGGTTCGCGTTGGCAAAAACAGACTTTCCGATCCGCTGATTCAAGCCTGGAACTCTTGCAAAAACAAACCGCGCTGACCGCCAAAATGTGGGAATACCAACAAACGGGTTTGCCGGTCGCCGATTGGCAAGTCGCCAAACTGGTCCCTCTGCCTCAACCGTCGATTTTTAACGAACGAGTCGATCTGTTGATGACGACGGACTTGATTTCGGTTCTCGCCGATGACTTACTGGCAGTTGTTCAGCAGATCATGAATTGGCGTGGCATCCGCCATATTCCTGTGGAGGACGAAAAAGGGAACATTTTGGGAATCATCACCAATAATGATATGGCTCGGTTTTGCGAGGAGCATCGTTGCCAAGACGTTATGGAAGTGCGACGTAATGACGGGGAACACTTCACTGCAGCGGACTTGATGGTGCGAGAACCGGTTTGCGTGGCACCAGAAACAACGGCCCACGAAGCGCGGCAACTGATGCTAGAACGCCAAATTGGCTGTGTTCCCGTCGTTCGGGACAAAAAGCTGATGGGACTGCTGACGCGTGAAGACATCTTGCGTCTGGACGAGAAAGCCCGCTGCGATTCAGTCTGATACTTAAACTCCCCTTGAACTCTTTCGACAGTTCGCGAAAATTGAAAAGTCAGTTTTTCAACGCGTGCCGTTGATGTTTCTTTGTTTCTTTGAGCAATGTCCGTTTTGATCCACTGCCCGACCCTGCAGCGAACCGCCTCTATCGATCGAGTCATCGGCCAATACGGGTCCGGTGATGGCCCGGTCGTTGTAGTTATCGCGGGCGTTCACGGAAATGAGCCCGCTGGAGTTTATGCAATCCTCGATTTACTGGACTCTCTCAATGAAGCCAGTCCAGATTTTCGCGGGAAGGTGATTGGTTTGGCCGGAAACTTGGCAGCGTTGAAAAACAATGTCCGCTACATCGATCGCGATTTAAACCGCATGTGGATTCGGGAAAACGTCGAAGCGGCCTACGACCCCGCGTTGCTAAATGAATCCCAACCCCGTTGTGCCGAACTGGATGAAGTCCGCGCTCTTTACGATGTGATCAAGGGGATCATGGCAAACGAAACAGGGCCATTCCACTTCGTCGATTTACATACGACGTCGAGTGTTTCGCCACCGTTTATTCCGTTCGACGATACGCTGAGCAACCGGAACTTTGTCGAACATTTCCCGGTTCCAGGAATTTTAGGAATCGAGGAATTTTTGCCAGGAACACTCTTGAGCTACATGACCCGTTACAATGTGGTTGCGATTGGCTACGAAGCTGGACAGCATCGTGAACCCAGTTCAATAGGTTTTCACCACGCGATGTTGGCGTTGTGTTTGGAAAAAGCCGGTTGCGTGGCCCGCGAAAACTTCCCGGTTCTTGCCGAACACGAAGAAACGTTGCGCAAGCGAGCGGAGGGACTTCAAGGATTTTACGAAGTTCGCTACCGTTATGCGATTGAGGAAGGCGAGGGATTTCGGATGCTGCCGGGCTTCACGAGTTTTCAGCCCGTTTCTCGGATGCAACCTCTCGCCGAGAACAATCAAGGCTCGATCAAGGCCCAAGAGAATGGGCGAATTTTCATGCCTCTTTATCAAGCCCAAGGGAACGACGGCTACTTTTTGATACGCCCGATTGCAAGGTTTTGGCTCAAACTCTCAAAAGTTCTCCGCCGTTGGCGTGCCGAACGGGTGCTGACGTGGTTGCCCGGTGTGAGACGATTACAAGACGAGCAAAACACGGTAACCGTCAATACCCGCATCGCAAAGTTCAAGGTACGAGAGTTCCTTCACCTATTGGGCTATCGTCTCCAGGGTGTCGAGGGAAACACCATGCGGTTCTCTCGACGCGAACCCTAATTGGCGATTTTTGCTCTAACTTTGCAGACGCCCAAAAGAGGCGTTTTCTTGAATTGGCTGACACCTTATACTTTTAAGAGTCGGCAAACAAATTTGAATTGTGCGATTTTCATTCAGCGACTATATTTTTAGAGACCTCTAAACAATGTCCACTTCTTCCGCAGTCCGAATCCAATTACCCGATGGTAGCTTTAAGGAGTTCGATCGCGAATTGACGGTGTTGGAGGTGGCCAAAAGTATCGGCTCGCGACTCGCCAAGGACGCACTGTGGGGCGACATTGCAGGTCAACCGGTACCGCTT
Source organism: Pirellulaceae bacterium (assembly GCA_019636375.1). GTDB lineage: Bacteria > Planctomycetota > Planctomycetia > Pirellulales > Pirellulaceae > BJ22. The sequence goes on from JAHBXS010000004.1 coordinate 433,055, forward strand.
GACCACTTGATCCCCGCTGGATCAGTGGTTCCTCTGCGAATCATTACTCGCAACGATCCGCAAGCCCTGTCCACTTTGCGGCACAGTTGCGCCCACGTCATGGCTCGTGCCGTGATGAGAGTTAAAAAGCAAGTCCAATTGGCGTTCGGCCCCGCCCTCGACGACGGATTTTATTACGACATTGAGAGTCAAGAACCGTTAACCGAGGACGACTTCCCCAAGATCGAAGCCGAAATGAAGCGGATCATCGAATTGGACGAACCGTTCGAACGGGTTGAAAAAAATCATAACGATGCTGTTCAGATTTGTCATGATTTGAAACAACCCCTCAAGGCCGAACATATTGAAACCGAACTGAAGGACGAGGCGACTCTTTCGTTTTATCAACAAGGGGAATTTGTTGATCTCTGCCGTGGGCCGCATATCCCTTCGCCAAAAATGATCGGCGCGTTCAAACTCATGTCAATCGCCGGTGCCTACTGGAAGGGAGATGAGAACCGCCAACAGTTGCAGCGTCTTTATGCGACCGCTTTCTTTAACGAACAAGACCTCGTTCAGCATCTTGAAAGGATCGAAGAAGCCAAAAAACGCGATCATCGAGTTTTGGGAAAACGCCTGGGTTTATTCCACATCGACGAGATGGTGGGGCAAGGGTTGATCTTGTGGACTCCCAAAGGTGCGTTTATCAGGCAGCAACTTCAGGACTTCATCTCGCTCCACTTGCGACGTCAGGGCTACGATCAAGTATTCACTCCGCATATCGGCAAGCTCGACCTCTACAAAACCAGCGGTCACTTTCCGTACTATCAAGAGAGCCAGTATCCGCCGCTCGTTCAACGGGAGCATTTGCAGGCTCTGGCCGACGAAGGCTGTTCCTGCGGTGAGTTGTCCAATCGAATGTCTTCCGGCAATATCGATGGCTATCTATTGAAGCCGATGAATTGCCCCCACCACGTTCGCATTTTCGCTTCAGAACATCGCAGCTACCGCGATCTGCCGATTCGTCTGGCCGAATTCGGGACGGTTTATCGCTGGGAACAGTCCGGAGAAATCGGCGGGATGACTCGCGTTCGTGGGTTTACTCAGGACGATGCCCACTTGTTCGTAACCCAAGACCAACTTGCCGATGAACTTGCCGGCTGCCTGGAACTCGTCAAAATCGTTTTCTCAGCGATGGGTATGGACGACTACCGAGTACGAGTCGGGCTTCGCGATCCTGAGAGTGACAAATATGTCGGGAACCCCGATAATTGGGCCCTGGCCGAACAAGCCTGTCGCGATGCAGCGGCGAGTTTGGGAAAACCGTTCACCGAAGAACAAGGTGAAGCGGCATTTTACGGACCCAAGATCGACTTTGTCGTCCGCGATTGTATTGGGCGACCTTGGCAACTTGGAACTGTCCAAGTCGACTACAATCTCCCGGAGCGATTCGATCTAAGTTACATTGGAGCGGACAATCGACCTCACCGCCCAATCATGATCCATCGTGCACCGTTTGGATCGATGGAGCGATTCATTGGGGTCTTGATTGAACATTTCGCTGGCCAATTCCCGCTGTGGTTGTGTCCAGAACAAGGGCGAATTTTGACCGTCAGCGAGAAATCTGAGGAATTTGGAAAGGCGGTCTTGGAGCGTTTGCAAAATGCTGGGTTGCGGATCAAGGCCGATTTCCGCAGCGAAAAACTCGGGGCCAAAATCCGGGACGCTCAATTAGAAATGATCCCCTATATGCTGGTGGTCGGCCCTCGGGACGCCGAGGCTCAGTCCGTTTCCGTCCGCCACAGAGTTCTCGGAGACTTAGGAGCCATGCCCATTGAGACCCTGGTCGCACGCCTGGAACGCGAAGTAAAAGAAAAATTGACCCAGGCAACCCCCTAAAGCTGCATTGATTAAATGTAAGTTTTCTAGCAAAATGTAGGCTCTAAGTAACTTGGGGTGAACATTCCGGCGCTGAACGCTCGTGAGATCAATTTGCTCCATTCAATGCAACGTGTCAATTACGAAAGGATAAAGTTATTAGCAAGGGACAAGAACAGTCGAAGGACCAGGTTCGAATTAACGAGAACATCCGCGTCTCTCCAATTCGGGTCATCGACCAAGACGGCAACCAATTAGGAATCCTCCCCACCAAAGAAGCCTTATCTCGCGCACGCGAGTCTGGCCTTGATCTCGTTGAAGTCTCCCCCGACTCCAAACCTCCTGTTTGCCGGATTTTAGATTACGGCAAATTCAAATACGACAAGAACAAACGTTCTCACAAAAACAAATCGCACGCCTCGAAAATCAAAGAGATTCGTCTGCGACCGAAAACTGGTCAGCACGACATTGATTTCAAGGTCAAACAAGCAATCACCTTTCTCGAACACAAAGACAAAGTTCTCGTGACGGTAATGTTCCGTGGGCGCGAGTTAGCGCACATCGAAGAAGGTCGCAAGGTGATGGACGGAATCATCGCACAGTTGTCCGAGCATGGCAAGCTAGAAAGTCCTCCACAGACCCAGGCCAAACGCATGACTTGTACGATCTCGCCGAAAGCCCATTAGAAAAACTGAGATTAGAAACTCAGCCAAGGCCCAAACTAAAAACCGCTCACCATAATTACGAAACCCCGCCGACTCGCTCGGCGGATGTTTTGGTTTTTCGTTAAAGAGGCTTAGAATTCCCAAGCTTTTCCCAAAGCGTTTTTCTGCGCCAAAGTGAGCGTTTGGATTCCTTTTTTAGCAGCCGCAAGCATTGCCGTTAGTTGCGACTCGCTGAACGTCGACTCTTCACCTGTCCCTTGAATTTCGACGAACTTTCCGGCGCCGGTCATTACGACATTCATGTCCACGTCAGCATTGACATCGTGAGCATAATCCAAATCGAGACAAACGCGCCCTTCGACGATTCCAACACTTACGGCGGCGATGCTATCGCGAATTGGATAGTGGTTTGGATCGGGGAGTTGCTTGCGGATCGAGCGTAGGGCGTCAACCAAGGCGATAAATCCACCGGTGATGCTGGCCGTGCGGGTACCCCCATCAGCTTGCAGGACTTCGCAATCAATCACGATTTGCCGAGGGCCAAGTGCCTGTAAATCAACCACCGCTCGCAGACTTCGGCCAATCAGCCGCTGGATTTCATTGGTCCGCCCGTCAATTTTCATCCGCTCTCGCTGTTTGCGGGGATTTGTCGAGCCGGGAAGCATATTGTATTCGGCCGTCACCCACCCCTTCCCTTCAGCCGCCAGCCAAGCCGGCACTTTTTCTTCGATGCTGGCCGTACACAAGATCACCGTCTCGCCAGCCGAGAATAAAACGCTGCCTGGTGCGGTTTTGGTGAAATGACGTTTAATTTTGATAGGTCGGAGTTGCATTTTTTTTAGCGTTAAGTGTTTACCCAATCACCGAATGAATCAGCGGTGGTGATTCAATTGGTTGCGGGCCGATTTGAAATGAAGTTCGTACCAATTCTTCTGTGATGTCTCGTGTTTCATCATGAGTAAAGATCGTAGCCAAAGGTTCGCCAATGCGAACCTGATCGCCTACATCTCGCATCATTTCCAATCCCACAGTGGGATCGATCGACTGCCCCACATACTTCCTTCCCCCTCCCATTTCGATGACGGCGAGTCCGATACGATCGCTGTCGATCTCGGTAATGTAGCCATCGCAACTGGCCAAAACTAGCGATGCCTTCGCGCGGAGCCGTTCCGCTCCTAAATTGCCACCTTGAGCACTTACCATCTCGAGAAATTTGAGGAGGGCCTGTCCACTTTCGATAGCCTTTTCCGAGGCTGAAATTCCGGCCGCGATGTCAGGAACGAGGCCGCAAAGGACGAGTAACTCAGCAGCCAATCGATGTGTTAAAGAGACGACATCGGCCGGCCCACGCCCTTGAAGTACCTCTACTGACTCGTCAACTTCAACGCCATTTCCAACCATGATCCCCAAGGGCCGATTCATGTCAGTCAACAAAGCACGGACTTTGACGCCCATTTCAGTCGCGGTTCGCACGAGCGAATGGGCCAACGCCTCGGCCTCCTCAAGTGTTTTCATAAATGCGCCATTCCCCCATTTAACGTCCAGGACCAGGGCATCAAGGCCCTCGGCCAGTTTTTTACTGAGGATACTGGCGGTGATCAGGGGAATCGACGGCACCGTGCCAGTCACATCACGAAGCGCATACAGCTTCTTATCCGCCGGAGCAATTTCTGACGAAGCAGCCGTGATGACACATCCAACCCGCTCCACAGTTTCTTTGATTTCCATCAACGACAGGTCAGTTCGAAAACCCGGAATCGCCTCTAATTTATCAATAGTTCCACCAGTGGTCCCCAATCCCCGACCGCTGATCATCGGCACTGCCAAACCGCAAACCGCCAAAATCGGAGCGAGTGGAATCGAGATTTTATCCCCGATGCCACCCGTCGAATGTTTGTCTACTTTAGGTGGACCAGAATCCCAACTCAACGTCACACCGGAATTCAGCATTGCTCTCGTGAGACAGGCGGTCTCGCGATGGGTCATCCCTTGGAAATAGACCGCCATCGCAAATGCCGCCATCTGGTCATTTTTGATTTGGTCTTGGGCATAACCGGAGATCAACCACTCAATCTCGGAGTCCTCTAATTCGCGACCATCCCGTTTTGCGGTAATGATTTGAGCGGGGTTCATAGGCGAGGTCACTTCTTTTGGGGAACGATTTCGATTTGATAAAGATAAGGGCAGAGTTTTCCAGTCACGAACATCTTTTGCAGTTTACGATTGACGGCGATCCCATTCATCAGGCCATCGGCCGGGCGTTCCTTCATCGGCCACAAGCCGTCCAAATCTATAATCCCAATCACCTCGCCGTTTGCGTTATCGATTTCACAAATCAAATCCGTTCGAAACAGGTTGGCGTAAATGCGTCCATTGTTAAACTCAAGATCGTTAAGTTCCCAGGTCGGATTGGCGCGTCGCACCGCAACACGTTTAATAATCTGTAGTGTTTGAGGATCAACGTACATCAGTTGGCTTGTGCCATTGCTGATGATCAAGTGGGTGCCATCGGTCGTAAGTCCCCACATTTCCCGATTGAAATCTCGGGTTTCTAACAGGTTCATGTCCTGGTCATAAACGAGAATGAGGTCGTTTTTCCAAGTTAGCTGGTAAAACTTCCCTTTCAAAAAGGTCAGTCCTTCACCAAACAAATCGTTGTCAAGCGGTTTTTTGACGAGAACTTCTCCCGTCTTCCAATCGATTTTTCGAAAGGACGACTGCCCCAACAGGCCCGTGCTTTCGTACAAAAATTCGCCGCTCGCATCAAAAACTAACCCTTGGGTAAACGACAAGGGATCCTTGGGGTATTTTTCGATCAACTCAACCGAATAACGTGGTACATTTGAAGCCATGTTTCGAAAATACAGCACCAAATAGCTGCCTCCAAGAACAATCAGCACAAAAATTAGGCGCAAGTAATTACGATAGGATAGCTGGAATATGGACGAGTGATTCGGTGGAGGAACATAAACCGGTGCCTCTTTCGCGTCCGGTAAGGCTCTGCGGCCTCGACGATTCGCCATGATTTAGAATCCGTATTGGGTCAACAATGCAAACAAAAACCTATTGTCGCCAATTGTTAGGAATTGTCTACCCAGTCGTCGGCTTGCACACAGGCCAGTATTCTACATTTTTGGATGACAACCACTTACATTGGTAACTTGTTAATGACTGATAACTCCGCCAATCATTGCCCACTTTGCGGAAAACAGGGAAGGGCTCGATTCAAAAAACGGGACTTAACAATTCTCGAATGTACGAATTGCCACCATCAGTTTTGGAAGCCAACCAATCTCGAAGCTCATGTCGCGGAAACTTATGGAGACGACTATTTTCAAGGCTCTTCCGCCGGATACCTTGATTACGTTGGTGAGGAAACAATTCAAAGAGCAAGTGCTCGTTACTACACTCGAATGCTAACTCGGCACACTCGTCCAGGGCGAATGACTGATGTCGGTGCTGCTTGCGGGTTTTTCGTGAAGGAGTTTTCCGACGCAGGTTGGTGTGCATGCGGCGTTGAGCCAAATTCGTCGATGCGAGACTTTGGCCAAAAGAAATTTGGCATTGATCTACCTGCGGCACAGCTAGACGATTTGCCAAGCTCTGATCGCGTGGACCTCATCAGCGTCATTCAGGTCATCTCTCATCTGATCGACCCGCGCCAGACATTGACCACAATTCACAATCGCTTACTTCCAGGCGGTTTGCTGCTGATTGAAACGTGGGACCGTTCGAGTCTTGCGGCGCGGCTTAGTGGGGAAGGCTGGCATGAATACAACCCGCCGTCAGTGCTGCATTGGTTCTCGCGAGCCAGCCTCCAAAAACTCGTCGAGGAACATGGCTTTGAAAAAGTCTCTCAGGGCATTCCCCGCAAAAGAATCCAATTGGGCCGCGCGGCAAAAATGATCCGCCATTCCACTGAAAATTCAATAATAGGCCGTTGGTTGACGTGGCCTCTCGTTCTTGCACCCTCAAACCTAGCAGTCCCCTACTTCTTGGGAGACGCATTCTGGATGCTATTTCGAGTGCGATAATAACTTAAGTCACCGATTTTTTTCTCCTTCAACGGAATATCTCGATGGGTGCGATGGCACAACTTGCAATCCTGCTCCACCTTTAAAAAGGCCGCATTCAATTTTCCTGCCATTGGGCTCTCTGCTTGCGTTGCCCGTTCAAAATCTTCAGCGAGCTCAAGACTTTTCCGCATGTCTTGCCAAAATTCGGTTGAGTATTGCTCCTGGTCTTGTAGCCGCAAGAGTTCCGTATAATGTTCGCGCAAGATGAGGGCTTCGTGGGCCAATTTTAGGTCGGGGTGATTCGTTGGCGACTTCCAATCATTCACTCGAAAATTTCGCAGGCGATCAAATACCAATTCAAGGTCGACCATTGCCTCAGCCATTGGCGGAACCTCGACAACCGCAGGAAATTCGGAAGCAACCTCTGCCAGCTCCGCCGCAGTGAATGCGCGGGCCTCTCGTGCCGATTGATATAGACCTCGGTAGTTTGGACTCGTTCCGGCGAATTCGAGCATCGCCACACCGATTTCCGGTGCGAGTTTTCCGGCGCCCACAGCAGCAACAACCGAAGCGGCTGGACTTCTGTGAAAACCATGATGGCAGTGAATATAGACGGGCCCTGGGAGTTCCAACAACGCCTTGGCCAATTCCAATCCTCGCTCCTCGGAAACGCCGTCGTAACCGTGAGGCATGTGGACGTATCGCAAACCGAATTTCTCAGCCGCTTCAAGATCAGGCTTTGCCCCATCGACACTAATGATCGTTTTTATACCCAACTCTTTTAACTTTGCAAAAGCGTCTTCGTCCGACGGTAGTCCGCCGGAAACAACCCCTTCGCAAACCAAAATGGCGTTGGGCAATTCCCCGATTTCAAGCTTCTTGGCAGTCAAGCGAGGAAGAACATTCTCCGCTACTTGGCCCAGCGTATTTCCTCCCATCCAGCTCATCGCAAGAATCAAGGTCGTTAGCCGAACAGAACGCAAAACAAACTGGATTCGGAATTTGGTTTTAATGCCATATCCACAGAAATTCAAAGACATATTGCGCCCTACTGTCGAATGTGAAAAGCCCCGCGAACACTTCGAACGTTTTACAACGACGCGACTCTCCACCCAGTGCAAGCGAGCGACAAGATCGCACCATTGTCAAGTTGACCGAAAATTCTCGGCCCCTAAAAGTTTAGCAGAAGCGGAGGTATTTCGCTTGTTGGCGCATTTCGCAAGATCGAAAAAAGTCGCTTTTATTTCGACTAGAACCGCTGAAAAGAGTCGAAATTGAACACCAGTTGCTGTTGCGGAAAGACCGAGTAGACACTGCGGGTCAAATACAACTCCACAGCACGCGAAAACCGCAAGATTGGCATCGGTGGAACGACGACGATGTCCCCGTTGCGAAGCCAAATCTCATCTGACGGGAGAGGGCTACGTCCGAATACGGCACCCGACAAATCAAGTTTGGTGGCGACCAACTTCCAATCCTGATCTCGCCGAATAACGACTACACTTCGTAAGTTGGCCCCGTTTCGATAACCTTCTGCGGCAGCCAGTGCTTGAAGAACGGTAATCGGTCCATTTAATTCTTGGCGACCGGATCGACCGACCTCACCCAGAACAAAAATTGCCGCCGGTGCACTTTGAGAAAGATTAGGGGTCACGAAAATCCCGTGCACGAACTTGGAGTAACGAGCATTGACTTCGGCTGCCAATTCATCCAATGTAAGTCCGACTGCTGGAACCGGACCGATCAGAGGCAGCATCAACATTCCGTCCGGCATGACTCGGACACCGATGTTTTGTCCCCCTTGACCAAAACGGGCATCGACAGCATCCCGGATGTCGTTGATCACATTGTCTCCTTTGACGACCTGCACCGTGATCGCAGGATCTCGAATGAGCTTCATGTTTACATAGAGATTATTGAGTCGTTCCGTTAGCTGAGCAATGGTCAGCCCTTCGGCATCGACCGTTCCCACGAGTGGTAATGAGATTGTGCCATCAGACAACACTTGTAAATTTTCTCGATTGACCGTCGGATCGCCAGCGGAACTGATTTGCAGGACGTCGGCCACTCCAATTCGATAGGGAGCAGCCGACCTTGTCCGTGACAACAAATAGTTGAACGAAATTTCATCGCCGACGCGAATCAGATAAACCGGTAAATGTGGCGTCCGATGCGGGCCAATATATTCGCCGTAAGCGTAGTTTTCCCAGGGAACTTGAGTTGCGTTTTGCCAGGTTGGTTCGCGATCCAAACAGTCGGCGGTCGTTTGATTGACGCCGAGCAGACATTTTTGATGAAAGGGTTCATTGCCATAGTGCCCAGTTCCAGGCTGGAAGAATTCACCAGCATAACCTGTATTTCCGTAGCCGTCCTGCCATTGGAAATTGCACAACTCAACGGCAGTATCAAACGGAGTTGCCGAAACGGCCACTTCGCCAACAACATCGTCGCAAAAATCCACATCGGAATTCGATGTTCCGAGTTGAGAGAAGGAAGTCGGACCCTGTGTGAATCCGACCCAAAAAACTCCAGCTACGAGTATACCGCAAGCAATCGCGGAAATCGTTTTATTGAATTTAAGACGCTGTTGCATGGCTGGGAATTCCGAAGTCAGCTTTGTAATTCGATGATCGTTAAATTCGTGCTTAACGCCACATAAACCAACGCTTGTTCTTTGTCGCCGCATCAGATGCGGGGTTCGCCGTTCCTTGTGGTATGTCTTGGCGAACATAAACGTCGCCAGAACGGTTAGGTATCGCATCAAAAGACCGTTGATCGACCATCACGAGTTCCTCGTTGACGATTCCGGGAACTTGACCTTCGTCCAAAGCTTGAGCGCGAGTCATCGTCAATTGAGAGCCTTGAACATCGCCCATTTGGGCCTGAACTTTAGCCAAATTAACCAAGCCGGAAACTGTCGCTTGCACGTTCACACCATGGGCGAGGCAGTCACGAGCTTCCACCATTCGCCCCCCCTTTGCCAACATTACCCCTAACTCGTTTGCAGAAGGAAAATTCTGCGGGTCACAATCGAGTGCCGCATAATGCAGCAACATTACTTTGGCGTGAATCGCGGCGGTGTCAGACTGCGGTTTCAAATCAAACGAATGCACCTTCGCGAGGCAAAATAACGCTCGCGACGCGACGGGATCGTGATGAAACGTTTCGCGGAACATTTTCCGCGCATAACCGTAGTAAATCTGGGCTGCGCCCAATGCGGTCATCCCTTCGGCTTGCTGGGCATCAAGTACCCGAGTTTGATGCCGCAAGACCTGCTCGGCAACATCAATCGCCGCCCCGTTTTTTGGGGCAACAAAGTCTTCCGCTTCTTTTATCGCCTTCAACGCGCGATTCAAACCCAATGAGGAACTCGTTTCGCCACGAACGGCATCATTGTGCTGAGCGATCAAGATCAGGACTTCAGTAAATTCTTGTTGGGCTGTCGCCGTTGCCCCACGCCGAGCCAGTGATTCGCCGCGTTGCAACTTGGCCAAAAGTCGGTCGGTTGGCTGGGCAATTACATTGGTCGCAGGCATCTCTCGCATCACTTGGCTTACACGCTGGTCAAGCGAACGATCAGCAAAGAGTCCTTGATTGGGAATCCGCCGAGCAGTCGCGATTGTGACACCTTCGCTTTGATTTTCGTGGCGAGCTTCGTAGCCAATCATTGCTCCGCCGCTTGAAGCAAGAGAATTTTTTTGTTCGGCAAGAGCCCGCAACAAAGCTGTTTCTGGCGACACTTCAGTATTCTCGGTCTTTCCGGCAAACGGATTTCCATGCCAGCCTTGAGGCAGAGTGACTTCGGGCTGAGGTGCTACTGGGCGCTCTTTTTCGCCTTCATCACGTCGAGTCGCGGCCCTTTCCCATTCAATCGGCAACTCGCGAATCGAGTCCGGCTCGCGAGCAGGCCTGTCATCGACGAGCGATACAGCCTTCATTTCGAGCGCACCGTTCTCAACTCGGGTCCATATGAGGCCCGCCAAGACAAGTCCGCCGACAATCAGCAAAGTTGTTCGATTCGAGGAATTTGACATTCTGACTACGCAAAAACGTAAAGGGAACCTTCCGCCTTAACCTGTATCGATTGTTCTGAATCGAGCGCATGAGCCTGACGAGACGATTTTTCCGGTTCTACGGAAAGTGTCAGTTGAGCTTTTGGAATAATCGTTACAAATTATCCATTTTCAAAATCACCGGAGAAATGGCCAACATCCAACTTCACACGAGAAAAGGCGGACTTCCGTCCAAATTTTGTGCGATTCCTAAGCTCGAATCAAATTTGGGAGTTTTTCCAAGCCGAGATAGAAGAGTTCAGGTCGCCCCAACCCCTTCAACCAGTTTTCCACATTTCGACGCCCTCTGGAGCCCTAAGTACTCGAGCGACTTTTCCGCCAATTCGCCCAGATTTTTCCCAGCCCCCAGTAGTCCTTGCGAACGGCTTGAACTCCCTCACTCAAACGTTAATATATGCAGCAATCTAGCGCCTGCGTTTTTTGGCAACTTTTGCGGCAAAATTGTGGCAACGACGACTTTGGAACCGAATCAAACCAACGAAGCCTCTTCCACATACGAGACGGCGGCGTATACGCTTGCGATGCTCTCAAAAATTTTGGATGTTCCGAGCGGGTTGCTCCGGCGTTGGTACATCCGAGGGCTACTACTACCTGTTCGCCAAGTCAAACGGCTCCCCTATTTTGATTTTTCTCAGGTTATCGCCGCGCGAAACCTTGCAAGGATATTGTCCGATTCGCCCCACTCGGCCACCGTCGAAAAACAACTTGCGAGACTATCTAAAATTCGTCCGGACTGGCAGTCACTGTTATCTTCGCTCGATTTTGTTGTCAATGGACGCACCGTATTGATTCGCGAGTCGGGAGAACGTTTGGTTGACACCAGCGGGCAATTCCACTTCGATTTTTATCACGATGAATCTGCGGAGGCCGACGAGCCGGTCCATTCAAGAATCTTCTCCATAACACCGCTTGACGATCGAGACTCACCCGAAACGGTCGAAGAACTACTGCAAATCGCCTTAGAACATGAGGATAACCAAGAACCGCAGGCCGCCATTGCCGCCTATCGACGCATGTTGCAGACATTTGGGCCGACCGCCGATTCGTGCTTTGCAATCGCCGAAGTGTTTTATGCGATGGGGGACTTGGTCGCCGCCAGGGAGAGGTATTACAACGCTGTGGAACTGGACGAAGGCTTTGTAGAGGCCCTCGCCAATCTTGGATGTGTGTTGGTCGAGTTGGGTGAACTGAAAGAAGCTCGAAGAATTTTCGAGAGGGCCTTACGACATCATCCAGACTATCCCGACGTCCATTTCCACTTGGCCAAACTTCTGGACCAGCTAGAGCTACCTGATATTGCCATCGGGCATTGGGAGCGTTTTTTGGAATTGGCCCCTCGGACGCCCTGGTCTGATGAGGCATTGGAACGACTCGAACATCAATCGTCGTAAGCGGTTCGATAGCGGCGTCGACGATGTTCTCTTCGGGACTCCAAGTCCCCTTCCAACATCCAATATCCACCCATCACTTTGTAAAACAACAGAAGCACAAAAGCCCCTCCGACCCCCGCGCTGAATCCCTCGATACTTAGAGGGCGAATGTCCTGAAGAGGATAGAAGAACTTCAAGATCGCGCAGCCAATCAACGTCCCTGCGATTCCCATCATCAGTGTCGCCAGTGTCCCCCCCGGTTCACGTCCTGGCATCACCGCCATCGCAATCAGACCTAAAATCGTTCCGAACCCGATCCAAGTCAATGCGATATTTCCGTAATCCGACAAAAGTTCGAAGTTCATATATTCCTCAATTCCATTGACCCGAACCGGTAGATGTCACGATTCGGGACGTACGCGGACCAATCCCTCCAAGTCCGAACGCCAAATTTTCCGTCATTTCCCAAAGATCATAAAGGCCACTTTCAAACGCTAGCAACTTTCACGAAAATCGGCGGTTAAAGTCTTCCAGACCGAAACTCATGGCAACTTGAGAATTCTTTTGCCGACCTGCATAAACGAATTTTTAGTTTCGTGCAAATTTTTTTCGGGCGAATCTGTCGGTTGCCTCGTAAAAGTCTCTGACATTTCTCCGAAATCGGGGAAGAATTCGTCGGCCCGACTCTACTCGCAGCTTAGTATGCGGTGGTTGCCGAGCTTATCGCGATGGACCGCAGGCACAGATGCCTCAACAAAAGAATGTCCGTGTCGGTTGGAGGGAGGAAAACCGAGTCGGAGGTAGGAACAAAGGCAACGAGCCCATGCAACGGATAAATTTCACTCAACTCTTGGTCGCAGCGATTGCCTTGACCGTCGTTTTTTATTTGGTAATTAATTATCAAGGTGGGGATCTTCGCGGAACGAACATGACGATGACGGCGGATTTAGCTGACGATGATTTAACCCTTCGTCAACCTCTGTTGCCTGGGCGTGAACCACCACCGCGAGAAGGCCAATCTGAGTTTTCTACAGATCAAAATTCCGCACGACTACCTGTTCGCACTCCTGCCTTGCAGCTTCCTGAAGTGCAGATTCCTAGTGTTGGACTCAACGGTGAACAAGGCGCAAACCGCGTGCAACCGCAAATTGTTGAACCTGATTTTTCTCGTTTCAAGGTCGAACAATCGAACGAATCACGACTTGCCCCGATCAATAGCGCTGCGCCGATAACTGGCGAATCGGAGCAAGCGCCCCCAAGTCCCTGGGGCAAGCCAATTCAACCAGACAACCTTCAGGCCTATCGACCAATGCTTCCACCCGAGTCTGCTCAGGGTGGGAATTCGTGGTTGACACCAGAGATCACCCAATTGAATCTTCGCGTTCGCGAGTCGCAATCTGAACCGCCACTGGGCCAAATTGAACAGCATCAACAGCAGCTTCGAAATCTCGCGTCGTTGACATCGATAGCCGGAAGCCCGTCGTCCGGTGAGCCTTCGCGCCATCACTCCTTCCGCGTCCATGTGGTGCGTTCTGGTGAGACTCTGCAAGGGATCGCCAAGCGATATTATCATCGCGAGGACCCGTACCTTGAAATCTACGTGGCCAACCAAGATGTACTTTCAAGCCCCATCAATCTCCCTGTTGGCACCACCATCAAAATCCCAGACTTAGAAGGCTCGATCCTCGCAAACCAATAGTCGAACGTTTAGGCCAAGCAACAAAGTTGTTTAAACGCCAAATAATGACAGTCGCCTCGGGGGGGTTAGGTTGAGAGGGGAAGGTCAGCGTTTTCGAAAGCATTGGCTACGCTTTTCAAAACTTCAACTTGGTCGTGGGGCATAACGGCGAACAACAATCGATACCGCCGAATGACCCCCTTTTCCATATTTTGAGAACGAAGTCTTGCCAATAGCTCAATCGAACTTTCGGACTGCCTGAATTCCATGCCGGAAAAATCGCTGGAGTGAATCATCAACAATATTGCAACCTCGGAGTTGCTGACAATCAATCCGTTGTCGGGAGACTCGGCTTCGAGCAAAGGGTTTTGAGAGTTGATCGTTCTAAAGAATTCACACCTTGTGGGGCTCGTACTGGAAGCCGTGAGTCCAACTTGATCAATCGGATCGGCATCCAGCAGAGGGGTTTGAACGGAAAGCGTTAATTCCAATGCAGATACCCGGTGACGGAGATCGCTTTCCAGCCAGGAATTGCCCGTTTGAAGCAACATTGAAATCTCAAGTGCCGAGTTCTCCCGTTGGAGAAACCGTGCAAACATTTTTTCGTAACGGACGAAATGGTCTGCTAATTCGGTCGCGGATGAGTTTAACGCCGGTAGAGAGAAAACTGCTGAGTGCATTCCGGCACAGGCTGCCTCAACGCCCTTTTCCGGCCGCCGCAGATCGAATCGGTAGGATGCAAATCGGTCGGAGATTAACCGATAGTTGTCCTTGGCTCCCCAAGTGTCAAGCATTTTTTAAATTTCAAATCTACATCGAGGTGCTTAGAATAAAGTTGGCCTTATGGCCATTGGGACAAAATGCGTTAACCTGTTTAAAACTCTTGATTTCGGAAACAAAAAACCCCGTCGTCAGTAAACTAACGACGGGGCCGGAACAGAGAAGAGGCCATAAGTAGGCCAGACGCATCCGCCCTCCTACATTCGAAATTCTAACAAAGTTCCCAACTAATTCCAGCAAATAAAGTCGTTTTTTTTCAATTTCCACTAAAATCTAGCTCCGCTTTTCGCAACAAGTTGCCTTCTTGGGCCGCAAGCAATCGAAGTTGGACCATGACGAAATCCCCAAAACCCTTAATAGCACAACCATGACAAATCGAGAACAACGGGAAAAATATGCTGAGTTTGCGAGGGTCCTTGCCCGTCAGGTTGGCGAATTCCTATTGCCGTTGTCAGGTAAAACGGATTACCGAGAGAAAAGACCTGGGGATGTGGTGACCAAGGCCGACGAGGAAGCCCAATCCCTGATTTTCGATGAAATCAGACGTCATTTCCCGGAAACTGGACTGTTGGGCGAGGAAAACGCTCCGAATTCCGACTGGGATCGTGGGCTATGCTGGGTTGTTGACCCAATTGACGGAACTAGAAATTTTATTGCCGGGTTGCCGTCGTTTAGCGTTTCAATTGGGTTGTTTCAGGATGGTGAACCCCTTGTGGGAGTCGTGCATGACCCTTTCCTTTCCGAAACATTTTCCGCGATTCGCGGGGAAGGAACCTGGAAAAACGGGGCTCAAATCCAAAAATCCCGTACGACATCGCTTGACCGTTCGCTTTTGGTGAGTAGTTTTCCACCAAAAGTTCGCCCCGATGAACCAGAATTATTGCGATTTAACCGTGTCGTGCAGCGAGCGTCGATGAGGCGTTTAGGGTCGGCCGCTCTCAATCTTTGCTACGTCGCATGTGGACGTCTTGACGGTTACTGGGCATCAACCCTAAACATTTGGGACATCGCCGCAGGAATGTTGATCGCCGACGAAGCAGGTTGCGTGATCCAGAATTTTCAAGGGGACCGATTTCGAATCGGCGATGCTGAATTTTGTGTGACGGCCACGCCGGAGCTAGCCGCAGAATTACTTCCCCTTTTGTCGATTGGTTAGACTTCGATTGAACCGAGCAACGGATTTGAACGCCCGTTTTTTGAAGGATGTAATCTCAATATTAGGGTAGTACGATTTAAACGGGAAAATATTTTCCTGTCGATTCCTGCTATTCTTCTCGTTTTTTTAAATAGTTGGGCGATTTTGGTTCGTCTTACACTTGATTGTCCCAATGAAGTGCCGCCCTCTGAGCGAGACTTGGAATTTCTTTAAAAATTATTGAAAAACCAAGGTTTTAGCGTTATCATTGAGGTTTGGGAGGGCCTTCAAAGTCTCCCAATTAGATTCATTGCTATCCATGTTTAGCTCTTCAGTCCACACCTTGCACAAAGTTGCCAACGAACCATGAAATCGAAACGTCCAAAGCGCACCCAAGCCAATGAACTTCAATATGATCGCTTAGAAGAAAGGCAACTGTTGGCAGCAGATTTGATTCGTGCTCCGATTGTCAACTTGCCGCAAGACAAAAACCTAGTTGTCAATTCGGGTTTCGAGCAGGCAACCGGTGGCGTCA
Organism: Pirellulaceae bacterium; assembly: GCA_019636375.1. Lineage (GTDB taxonomy): Bacteria > Planctomycetota > Planctomycetia > Pirellulales > Pirellulaceae > BJ22. The sequence continues at coordinate 449,164 of JAHBXS010000004.1, forward strand.
ACAACATGTATAACGTCAACAACGTACCGGGCTGGAACACGGTTGCCGGCGGAGGTAACCAAGTCAAATTGTTCCCTATCGGTTCAAATTCTCGCGGGAACGTTTTGCAGATTGACCATACGGCAAATCAGCGCGATGGCATTTATCAAGACATCGCGGTGAAAAATGGTCGTCAGTATTTGATTTCTTTTGAGCTGCGAAGTTTTAGAACGGGATCAGCGCAGGGAACCCAGGATATCGAAGTTTTATGGAACGGCGTTAGCTTGGGGGTCTTCAGCCCGACAGAACGTTTTGAAAGGTACCGATTAATGACCCCGGTATCGACCAACAGTTCGGCTCGATTGGAGTTTCGCGAAGCGGCCAGTCAAGGCAGCTCAGGTGACGATGGAATTGGGGCGTTGTTAGATAATGTTCAAGTCGTCCAACTTACGAACAATTCCCTGCGAAATGGTGGTTTTGAAAATGGCACCTCTGCGGGCGAAAACTCAAAGGTTTTTGGTTGGCATAAGCGAGGTACAACTCCGTTTGTGATTTTGCCTCAGACCGGTCCTGCCAATGAAACGATTCTAAAGTTGGATAGCGATTCCGATAATGTTGACCTCATTCGTCAGAATATTCAGACCACCGCCGATCAGACCTATTTGATCTCCTTCAATGCGAGATTGGCCCCCGGCCAAACCCCAGGTCAATTAGCGAGCCAACTTCGGGTGAGGTTTGGTGATCAGTTTGTCGGCGTTGTGCTGCCGACTCAAGAGTGGAACCGATTCCATCTACTTGCTCGTGCAAACGGAGACAGCAGTGACCTTGTGTTGCGAGAAGCGGGAATAAAAAATGGCGCCCCGCACACGGGTGACGGCCTTGGCCCTTGGATCAGCGACGTGCAAGTGACTCGGGTCACGGCGAATTGGGAACTAGGAATCCAGCGTCCCAATAGTCCGGTCAAGCACACTGTCGGATCTGAGCCGACTCCGCTCATGAATGAGAACCTCACCGTTTTCAATCGCGTTCGCACTCAGTTGACCCATGCTACGATTTCAATTTTGAATCGACTAAACGGTGCGAATGAAATTTTGTCTGCTGTTACCACTGGAACCGCAATCACGGCGGTTTTTGATGCGGCTCGAGGAGTGTTGACGTTAACGGGTACGGACTCGATTCAGAATTACAAACAAGTCCTAGAGTCAGTTGCCTATAAAAATATTGCGTCAGACGCGATTGGTGGAACTCGGCAGGTTCGAGTTGCCATCAACGACCAAGGTGCAGTCAGTGATTCGTTACTCATTTCAGTTAACGTCGAAACAAACCAAGCCCCTTTGTTGACTCCGATTTCGAACCAAACGATCAACGCGGGCCAAGAGTTCGTTCTGCAAGTGAACGCCACCGATCCAAATGGCGATCCATTGACCTATTCGATCGAAGCTTCAGGCACCGCTTTAAGAGCGGATGAGACAGGTCCCACCATCTCTTCGTCGGGGGAATTCCGTTGGACGCCGGATCAAGGTGGGATTTTGAATGTGAAAGTCACCGTTACTGATTCGCATGGAGCAAGCGCTTCCGAGTCGTTTGTTTTGACCAGTCAATTGAATCTGCCACTGAGCGGCTTTCAACCTTTTTCAGGTCAACGACAACTTTCCTTCGTACCGCCATCCCTGAGAGATAGGATTTATACACAAGCCCCGGCGATGAACATCGACACGAGTAAAAATTATCGTGCAACGATTCATACGGATTTAGGTATCTTGGAGCTTGACCTGTTCGCAAGCCAGGCTCCAATCGCAGTGAATAGTTTTGTGAACCTTGTCCGCGATGGTTATTACGATGGCTTGAATTTCCATCGGGTGATCAATGATTTGGGAAATCGATTTGTAGCCCAAGGGGGAGACCCGTTGGGAGTTGGCACGGGTGGTCCTGGCTACGTTTTTGTCGATGAGACCGATGCCTCGCTAAAGTTTGACAAGGCCGGTGTTTTGGCTATGGCCAATTCAGGACCAACGACCAATGGCAGCCAGTTCTTTATCACTTACTCTCCGCAACCGCATCTTGATGGCAAGCACACAATTTTTGGGCAGCTAGTTAGCGGAAGCGGTGTCTTGGATCAATTCCAATCAACTCAGGGTAGTTCAGATAGGGTGATTATGAGACGAGTTATCATCACGGAAATCTAAGCCTTGGTATTGGAAAAAGAGAAGCAACCTAATTTGTCGCACCATTGCTTGGCATGGGCAGCAGAATTCATTGAAAAAACGTATTTTGGGCGATTGTCAGAGAGTTCGTCATCGGCAAGAATTTAAGCAGGTAGAGTAGGTAGTTTGAGTTTGGCCGGTATCGGTCGTCCGTCCAACTTTGGCGTTGTCGGTAGACAACTCATTCATTAGAGGGCGTTCTAAGGTTTCATTTCTATTCAGGGATGTCTGCATGTCGAGTTCCCGATTGATCAAAATTTTTGACACGACCCTTCGCGATGGGGAGCAGTCTCCCGGCGCGAGCATGAATCACCAAGAGAAACTTGCGATCGCTCAGGCTCTCGTAGATTTGGGAGTCGATGTGATCGAAGCGGGATTTCCGATTGCCTCGCCAGATGATTTTGAGGCCGTTCGCGAAATCGCCATCAACTTCAAGGGTCCAGAGATTTGCGGGCTAGCGCGTTGCAACGATGCCGACATTGATCGGGCTTGGGAAGCCTTGAAACATGCAGATCGACCGAGAATTCACGTTTTCCTGGCGACAAGCCCAATTCATCGTGAACACAAATTGAAAATGACTTGTGACGAGGTTGTTGCTCGAGCCGTCAAGGGAGTTGAAAGAGCAGCCAACTATTGCTCAAACGTAGAGTTCTCACCTGAAGACGCAGGGCGTACTGAGTTAGATTTCTTATGCCGTGTTGTCGAAGCGGTCATTGCTGCCGGAGCTAACACGGTCAACATCCCCGATACGGTGGGCTATGCGACGCCGATGGAAATGGGACGAGTTATCAAGACGCTTAGGGATCGGGTTCCAAATATTGAAAAAGCCGTGCTAAGCGTTCATTGCCACAATGACTTGGGACTGGCCGTTGCCAACAGCTTAGCCGCGATTGAAAACGGAGCTGGTCAGGTTGAATGCACGATAAACGGTATCGGCGAACGAGCGGGGAATTGCTCTCTTGAAGAGATCGTCATGGCGCTTCGGACTCGTAACGATTTTTACCGATGCGATACCGGGATTGACTCGACGAAATTGGTCCCCACGAGTCGTTTAGTCTCGGAAACGACCGGCTTGTTGGTACAACGCAACAAGGCAATCGTAGGCCGAAATGCATTTGCCCATGAAGCTGGAATTCACCAAGACGGGATGCTGAAAGAACGCACGACGTACGAAATTATGCGTCCCGAAGATGTAGGTCTTAGCAGTACCGATTTAGTGTTGGGCAAACACAGTGGGCGGGCAGCTCTCAATGATCGCTTGCGACGTCTGGGATTCGATTTAACAGGCGATGACTTAAATAGAGTCTTTGAGGAATTCAAAAAATTAGCCGACCGCAAAAAGGAAGTTCTAGACGACGACTTGGTTGCTTTAGTGCAATAAGCCCTTGATAAAAAAAAAAACGCGATGTGGGAGGTTCCCAAACCGCGTTTCATTTGGAGATTCAAAGTCAAAAGTTATTCTGAGATTTTTGATTTACACGGATTCGATTTGAACCCTGCCTAGGGTTAGGTTGCCGCCAATCTCAGAAGTTTTCTTGTTATCGGAAGATGCTACGTAGTCCGAAGGTAAAGAAGGTCACGAGTGCAAAGTTGGTTGCTTCCTCTTGAGGTTTTTGACGTAGGATCAACGTATCACCAGGTTGCACCAACAGTCGCGAGCGTGGGTTGTTGATCGCTCGGTTTACGTCGATTCGAATGGCAATCTGTTGATTTCCCGGCAATTTCCGAAGCACGATCAATTCACTGGCTGGAACGCCTTGCAATCCACTCAAAAGGCTGCTTGATTGACGTTGGCCAACACCGATACTCGACCCGGACAACGCAATCGCTCCCAATACGTCCAAGTCATAGTCGCGAGGTAATGGCCATTCGCCGCCCACCAGCAATCCTCCTGTGTAGTAGACATCTGTTTCGCGAGTATCCACATAGACGATGTCACCGTCTCTCAGAACGATGTCTTCGGTAGTGAATCGAGGAGGATTATTGGGCAAGTAACGCATGGGAATTTTCAAGACCGCAGATTCTTCAGTGACCTGCGGGATGGCTCCATAAGGAAAATCTTCTGCGTTGTTAGTACGATAGAATTCGTCAACTTCTCGCATGCGATTTTCTGCTGAGAGTCTGTCTCCGCGAAGAATTCGGACTTCATTTTTTGCATTTAAACCTGGCATCCCACCCGTCTGAGCGAGAGCATTCATCAGGTCATTTTCACCAGCTGGCATCTGCAATACGAAGCCGCGGCGACTCTGATCAGAGCGTTCGAAAACTCCGCGCCCTCCAGACAACTGGGCCGCTTGAATTTGAGGGTTCATACCAAAATTTGTATTGTCCTGCCGCACCACAAAAACCCGATATGTTCGTTTCCGAAGCAAGGAGACGATGATTCGGTTATTCTCTTGGAGGATCGGACGTTCCCCTTGGCGATAAACACGAGCAATGAGTTGTTCGACTTGCTGAATACTCAATCCGCGTACAGAAATTGATCGCACCAAAGGAAGTGAGATTGTTCCATCCTCACGCACTGGCACGGGATATCCAATCGCTGGGGGTAAATCGCTATTTGGATCTTGGAATTGGACGGGCGGAGCTTCGTCAATGTTACCTAAAACCCCTTCGATGAAGATGCCCAGGACATCTCCGTCGTCCAGAGTATAAACGGGTGGTTTGGGCTGTCGGAGCCGAGCAACATCGATTGCGACCTTTGCCGATTCTGGTTGGCGATAGAATTGCGGCGGCAGGCGTTCAACTGGGATTGCATCGATTGGGGCCAATATGGCCGCACATCCAGAAGATGCGATGAGTGTCATCATCGCCAGCAGCATAAGCCAGTGGCTGGTTGAAAGGCAAAAAGTCGTTTTGAATGTATTGATTGACATCGAAGTGGAACTCCAAAGCTATAGCCGTTTACGTCGTTAAGAATCCATCGCCGAATTAACGGCTAGCGATATTGGTAAGCCTCATCGGAACCGAACACTTGTCCCTGGCGAAGCTGTGGCCCTTGAAAACTTCTTTCTATCGAGTCGTCGTGTGAGTGACCGCTCAGAATTTGAATTTCGCTAGGCAATTTGACTTCGCGAGAATCTTGTCTGAGTGCCTCTTGCATGGTCCCCGAAACATAAGCGTTCGCGTATTGGTCTAGGTTACGTGACTTGGCCGCTTTTGCTCCTGCAGGAAATCCTTCAAACCAAGCCGAGACGCAACTCGATCCCTCTGCAGACTGGTACTCGTAGTTCATATAGTCACTAGGAGGAACCGCCGGAACATAACCGCTACCCCCGCGAGAGACATCCATGTAGCCCGCGACGTAGCCCTTGCGGAAATGATCTGCCAACGGTCGGCGGGTATGACCGTATTCAAGGTTGTAGGCACGATTCGCCCATACGCAGTCGCGATAGCGAACAAATGCTTCGTCAACCAGACGATGTCTTGATGGGTCAGCGTTGAAGCAACAACAGCCGACTTGGGCCAATATCCACAAGCTAAATAACAGCTTGGTCCCTTTGCTCCATAGGGACTGCCCGATCTTGTCCCAAGATTTTACTTGGGCTCTTTCGAGCGGCTCGAAGTCTGGAGCACCCGGATTAAATGACATGTTTCCCCCCTCGTCAACAATCAAAATTCAATTGGCAGGCTGATGGAATCCTGTTCATGCTTAGAATCGCCATTCGGGATGGGAAAGATTTAACGAAGATTCCGTTTTTTTGTGTTTTGCCTAAAAATTCGATTCTTCGGCTGGTTCGGATTATGCGTTTTCGCCTAGCAGAATGCTTTGGGCTTTTCTCGTAGACAACTTGGAAATAAACTCGGAAATTGACCTGGACAGATTGTTGGAGATTTGGAATCGTCCAAAATCTAAATTTTAGGAGATTTTTTCTCTAGGCAATTGAATGAGAAACAGCTCCCTGTTTAAGCCGATTTGCCAATTCGGGGAAAAAACACAGATTTTTTTTAGTGTGATGCCGCAAAAATTTCTAATACGGAGTGACGATATGCGACTCCTCACAATTCCGAATGCTATTGTAGGATTCGCGTGCCTGATCCAAATTGGAATGGCACAAGACATTGTCCCCGTAACTCATGCTAGCGTCTCAATTGATGATAGTGCTGTCAATCCGCAGGCCGCCAATTCGGAAACTGTGGAAACGCGATGGTTCGCAAATTTTGGTCCGTTAACTCAAAAAAAGAAATCGCTCGATTCTGGACCGATTTTATTAGATGAGTCCGAACCACCTTCGCACCTTCGACCAACTCCATCAAACAAACATGTCGTCGGAAACGGCGAACCACATCCTACAAGAATAGAACAATTGAACCGAAATACTCGAGAGATAATCCACAGCAGTCGGGAGTCTGTTTTAAGTTGGGGAGCCCGTTCGGGGGCCGCGTTTCGAAGTGCCAGCGAAGAAATTCGGCAAAATTCATCCCGAACCTGGGAGTCCATCACCGGAAGTCTTCGCCGGTCCCCGCCTGGGGAGATCGAAGCGAAACCTAAGCCTTTGCAACGAGGTCCTGTGGACTGGCACTCTAGCGATTCCCGAAGGTAATGCCCGACTCACCTAATCATATCGCGCGAACAAAAAGTGCCCGCTTGGGCCATCGCCTGTTTTTAATCTACGCTAGTGTTTACGTCTGCTTCGTAATCGCAAACGCCTTTTGGCCACATCTGATGGATTGGACTCCGATCGGAAAGCTTAATTTGGCGGTACTGGCAGGTGTCGGGCTAATTGCATTCGCCTGTTTGCTGTCACTCCTCTATGGGGGACTGGCCTCAAGGGCCGAACATAGATCGATTGGCCGAAGGGGAAAACATGAATCATGAGTTCTCATTGTTGGCGACGGTCGTTTTCTTCGCTTTTGTGGGGATCACGGTTGGGCTGAGTTTATACCTTGGTCGCCGTGCTGGATCGACACAGGGTTACTTTGCAGCGCATGGCCAGATCCCTTGGTTTGTGAATGGGGTTGCATTTGCCGGGGATTATCTTTCTGCCGCGTCCTTCTTGGGTATTTGCGGGATGATCGCCTTTTATGGGTACGATGGCTTTTTGTACTCGATCGGATATCTTGCGGGTTGGGTCGTAGCCTTGTTTGTGATTGCCGAGCCGATGAAACGCATGGGCCGATTCACTTTCGCTGACTGCCTGGATTCGCAATTCAATTCAAGAGGAATCAAATTTGCGGCCGGGCTGAGCACATTGGTGGTCAGTGTCTTTTACCTCATCCCGCAAATGGTCGGGGCGGGCGTCTTGGTGCAACCTCTCTTAGGACTCCCCCACTGGGTGGGAGTCGTGATCGTTGGAACAGTTGTGATCTTGATTGTCGTGACTGCCGGAATGATCTCAACAACTTGGGTGCAGTTCTTCAAAGGTGCCCTGTTGATTGTGTTTAGTTTGATCCTTACGGTTGCCGTCTTGTTTCGGGGCCTGGAAGAAAAAGCTGGTGGAATCGACGGTTATGAGTTTTTAGAGATTGGCCCTATTTCAAGCGAAATTATGGATCGAGAGAATGATCCGCCTTGGGATGGAAAATTCGTCCCTGACTTAGAACGCGGGGAAAGCCTCAGAACGTACGGACTACTACCTCTTAAAGATCGTGAGGGACGAAGTTACCTTTTCGCAATAGAGCAATTAGGTGACGGCCAAGTCATCCTTCGGGAATCGCAATTTGTGATGACTGATCGAGCCGATCGCGTTTTCGTAAATGGCTTGCCGCAAGGACGGGGCGACGGTGAAGGGCAATTGCACCCCACAGGCTATGTCAAGGAACTGCCGGGAAACCAATCGAAAACGGGAGCGTTAGACCCGATCTCACTAATCGAAACGATTCAAGAAAGCACGATCGTTCGTTGGGAAAGCCGCAACATCAGACTCGACGATGGAAGCCGCTGGACGGTCTATTCTCCGAAGTTGACACCGGGGAGTCAGGTATTGCGTCCTGGCGAGTCGTCGACTTTTTCCGGAATCCGCAGTCCAAGGTTTAGCGACAAGATCAATTTTCTGTCACTGATGCTGGCCTTGTTTTGTGGAACGGCATCATTGCCTCACATTTTGATTCGTTACTATACGGTTCGCGACGAAGCGGCGGCTAGAAAAAGTACGATTGTTGGAATTGCAAGTATTGGCTTCTTCTACATTCTCACCCTCTACATGGGCCTGGGAGCGATGACGAGTGGCGCCTTGGATATTTCGGACAGCAATATGGCCGCTCCACTATTGGCCAGGAGTTTCAGCGAATGGCTCTTTGCGGCAATTACCGCAATCGCCTTTACAACCGTCTTAGGTACGGTAAGCGGTCTAATCTTAGCATCGTCAGGAGCAGTGGCTCATGATCTTCTGGCTGGGGTCGGTGCGGTACAGATGACGGATCACGAAAAAGTACGTATGGCAAAATTTTCTTCCGTAGTTGTTGGCTTGATCGCGATTGCGCTAGGAATCTTATTTGCAAAACTGAACGTCAACTACTTGGTGGGTTGGGCGTTCAGCGTTGCCGCATCCGCAAATTTACCGGCATTGGTGATGCTGCTTTTTTGGAAGAAGACGACTCGACTCGGAATCATCACCAGCGTGCTGGTCGGCATGACAACTTCGCTGACTTGGATTCTCCTCTGCGGCGACACATTTTCGAAAGTCTACGGACTTCCGGAAGAATTGGCGCTTGTGCCATTTAGTCAACCTGGAATTATCACCATTCCCCTCTCGTTTGCGACGTTAATCGTCGTCTCGTTATTGACGTCAAGAGATTCGGCAACTTGAAGTTGTTTGCGTAAGTGCAACCAAACTATGTCGAAGACAATGTCCTCGACATCGAATCTAAAGAGCCAACAGAAGCCGACTGGGAGCCTCCAGGTAGCCGATGACATCGTTGAGGAATCTCGCAGCGGCCGCCCCGTCGATTAAACGATGATCGTAGGAAAGGCTCAACGGCATCATCAACCGAATCACAATTTGATCGCCGACGACGACCGGCAAGCGACGAGCCCGACCAGCCAATAAAATCGCCGTTTCCGGGACGTTGATAATCGGTGTGGAATAAGTTCCCCCGATTGCACCAAGATTGCTGATCGTGAACGTACCACCCCGCAAGTCATCTACCGAAAATTTGCCGCCCCGCACATTTTCGGCGAGCTCATGGAGTTTGCGAGCAATGTCGGGAATCGCAAGTTTGTCTACGTTTCGCAAATTGGGGACAACCAAGCCGCGATCCGTATCGACGGCAACACCGACGTTGACGTAATCTTTGTAGATGATCTGATTGTTTTGCATATCGATCGCGGCATTGATCGTAGGATGGGCCTTGAGGGACATCGCGACCGCCTTGATCAAAAACGGCATCGTGGTCAGTTTTATCCCACGTGCTTCATAGTCTTTTTTGTTGTTCTGTCTGATGTAGTCGAGATCGGTGACATCGGCATCGTCAAAATTCGTGACACGCGGCACCGTGGTCCACGATTCGTGCATCTTTTGCGCGATCGTCGCGCGAATTTTGGACATCTTTTCGATTCGCAGCGAGCCGAATTGGTCTTGGCCCACGCCCACCGCAGGAGCCGATTGAGAAGTGGTCGTTGAAGTTGCCGGAGTAAATGGGATTACATCACTGCTCGACGTCGACACTGTGGTCCTCGTCCCTCCAGCCCGAACGACGGCTAAAATATCCTCGCGAGTAATTCGGCCGTGTGAGCCCGTCCCGTTGACTTGCCGGATATCCACGCCAACTTCCCGCGCGAATCGCCGCATGGCAGGTCCGGCTGGTACGAGGGCTAGATCTCCAGACGAGCGTAACATCCCTGCACTTGTTGGAGTTGAGTCGGCAGTTACATGTGCATTGGCTGGAACTTCCGGAACATCGGCCAAAGCAGGGACAGCAGGCAATTCTGGTAATGCTGAAACAGCCGGCAACTCAGGCAATTTTTCTAACTCAGGCACTGGGGGCAACGCTGGAACTGCGGCAGCCGAAGATGAAGCGGGAGGATTCGAGGGGACGGCACTGCTCGCCCCACTTGGATTAGCAGCAGGACGCCCGTCAGGTTGTACACCGACGGGTTCGAGGGTGACGATGACCGAGCCGACAGGAACGGTTTCGCCCGCTTTGACGTGTACCTTAACCACTTTTCCGGCCGATGTGCTGGGAACCGTCACCGTCGCTTTGTCGGTTTCCAACTCGATCAATCCAGCATCAAATTCGATGGTCTCCCCTTCTGAGACAAACACATCCAGCACGTCGCCAGATTCAATACCATCTCCGAGGGCCGGTACTTTTATTTCGATCGTCATTTTTTTCGGTGTTTGAGTTGAGGTTTCAAATGGGAGCGATGTTTAAAATGGGATATCCAAAATCCCGCTTTCATTAGGCATAGAGAGCGTTCGCTTTTTGAGGATTGATCCCCAAGTCCTTGATGGCCTTGGCAACCGTCTCGTAGTCTAACTGTTTCATCTGAGCGAGTTGGTAAAGCGCGGCCAACGTTACAAATTCCGCATCGACTTCAAAATGCCGACGCAAGGCATCTCGCGTTTCGCTTCGTCCCATCCCGTCGGTTCCCAAAGCCATGAACGGGCCGGGGACGAATGGAGCGATTTGCTCCGAGTGGGCTTGAACGTAATCGCTGGCGGCGATGAAGGGGCCTTTTGCATCAGCCAATACTGTTTCCAGATAGCTGCGAGGTTGATCCTTGGCGGTTGGATTCAAGAACCGCTGGCGCGCGACCTCTTGTGCCTCGCGGCGAAGTTGCGTGTAGCTCGTGGCACTCCAAACGTCGCTGGAGATTTGGTAACGCTCGGCCAAGATTTCCTGGGCACGAAGGACACTGTTCATGATCGCACCACTGCCGAGCAGTTGGACTCGCAATTGCGATTTGGCGACATCCCGGGTGCGAAAACGGTACAGACCTTTGACGATCCCTTCTTCGCAGCCTGCGGGCATTTCGGGCATCACAAAGTTCTCGTTGCCCAGCATGATGTAGTAAATCGCGGTCTCGTTGTCTTGGTACATCCGCTTAAGCCCGTCAAAAATGATCTGAGCCGTTTCGTAATGGAAAGCAGGATCGTAGGAGCGAACGGTCGGAAACGCCATCGCGTTCAGGAGACTATGGCCGTCCTGATGTTGTAAGCCTTCGCCGTTCAGCGTCGTTCGTCCGGCGGTGGCCCCCAACAAGAATCCTTTGGCTCGCATGTCAGCGGCCGCCCAAATCGAGTCGCCCACACGCTGGAATCCGAACATCGAGTAGTAAATGTAAAACGGAATCATGTTCACACCGTGAGCGGAGTAGGCTGAACCAGCCGCGCAGAATGACGACATGGCACCGCATTCGGTGATCCCTTCTTCCAAGAGTTGGCCGTCACGAGCCTCTTTGTAGTAGGCCAACTGATCGGAATCAACCGGCTCGTACAACTGCCCCGAGTGAGCGTAAATTCCGATCTCGCGGAACAAGCCCTCCATCCCAAAGGTGCGCGACTCATCAGGAACAATCGGAACAATGTTTTTGCCGATCCTCTTGTCCTTACAAAGCCTACCCAACAATCGCACAAATCCCATCGTGGTTGAGATTTCTTTGCCGTAATCTCGCTCGACGATGTTGGCGTATTCTTGGTATTTAGGGACTTCGATTGAAATTGGTTCATGAACGCGACGGGGCACCGAGCCTCCAAGGGCCTTGCGGCGTTCGACCACGTACTGGTGCTCCGCACTCCCCTCTGGGAAGCGGTAGAATTTCATTTGCAAGGCGTCGTCGTCCGAAAGCGGGACGGCGAAACGATTGCGGAATTCGAGCAACTCCTGCTCGTTTTGCTTCTTCATGTTGTGGGCGATGTTTTTGCCTTCACCGGTCATCCCCAAGCCGTATCCTTTGATGGTTTTTGCGAGGATCACTGTCGGGCGGCCCTTGGTTTCAACAGCCGACTTGAAGGCTGCATAAACCTTGGCCGGATCGTGTCCACCACGACGCAATTTTTCAAGTCGCTCGTCGGAGTAGTTTTTCACGAGGTCAAGTAATTCGGGGTACTTGCCGAAAAAGTGCTCGCGAATGTAGGTGCCGGGCATCGCGACGTACTTTTGATACTGCCCGTCAACGACCTCACCCATTCGTTTAACGAGAAGGCCGGTCGGATCGTTTTCAAGGAGCGGGTCCCAATCTTCACCCCAGACGACTTTGATCACATTCCAACCGGCACCTCGGAAAATCGCTTCGAGTTCTTGGATGATTTTGCCGTTGCCGCGAACGGGGCCGTCGAGGCGTTGCAGGTTGCAATTGATGACGAACGTCAAGTTGTCGAGGTTTTCTCGCGAGGCCAGCGAGATCGCCCCCAAGGCTTCGGGCTCGTCGCATTCACCATCTCCCAAAAACGCCCAGACTCGTTGATTCGACGTGTCTTTAATTCCGCGATCGCGCAGGTAGTGATTAAAGCGGGCTTGGTAAATCGCCATGATCGGCCCCAAGCCCATCGACACCGAAGGATACTCCCAAAACTCCGGCATTAGCCAGGGATGTGGATAAGAGGACAGTCCCGGTTCATCCTGTAGCTCTCGACGGAATCGATTGAGAATTCCTTCGTCAAATCGCCCTTCGACAAATGCTCTGGCGTAAATGCCTGGTGATCCATGGCCTTGGAAAAAAATCAGGTCGCCGTCATACCCAGAATCGCCGCGTCCGCGAAAGAAATGGTTGAAGGCAACTTCGTACAACGTGGCGCTTGACGCGAAAGTCGAAATGTGTCCACCGATTCCTTCGAAATTCTTGTTCGCCTTGGCAACCATCGCCATCGCATTCCAACGGATGATGCTCTTGATTCGACGCTCGATTTCACGGTTGCCGGGATAGGTCGGCTGTTCTGAAGCAGGAATCGTGTTGACATAGGGCGTATTCGAACGGATAGGCAATTCGACACCATCAGCCTTGGCCTTTGCCTCCAATAGAGTCAACAAATATTGAGCACGATCACGCCCCTTGCTGTTAATGACGTAACCTAACGAATCAAGCCATTCTTGAGTCTCGACTGGGTCGACATCGGTTGTTAGGTGGCAAGAAGATGGATGTATTTGTTCGTGGATCGGCTTGACAACGTCTGACATTAGTTTCCCTGTGCCTCTTTTAGTTTCAGTGGGATATTCCACCGATCAATAAGTCGGGTGCGGTGGCGTCTCCAACATCTATTCTTGCGAAAATCGGCAGAATGGTAAAGATGAACGAATTTGAGGAGCCCGCGGCGCCACTCCCTTAATCGCCAATAACGGAACAAACTGACCCGCTAAAACCGGTGATTCGAAAAAAAGCTTCTCAAGGCTTCCAAAAAACTGCCTCATCCCTGTCAATCTTGCCGCAATCAATGGTTTGTCATTGACGGCCTAAACCGTTCGGCTAAACTCGAATTTTGGCCTGGATTTCCGCAAATAACATCGTTTCGTTTTTTTTAGGGTTCAACATGTCCGTCGTCATCGTCACCGGTTCCGCTGGCCTGATCGGGTCTGAGGCCACTCGGCATTTTGCCTCGCTCGGTTTGACCGTCGTTGGGATCGACAACAACATGCGGCAGGAGTTTTTTGGCAAAGAGGCTTCTACCGAATGGCAGCGGGAACAACTCGTTCGCTCATTAGGTGAGAGCTACCGACACTGCAATGGAGACATTCGCGACGAAGGATTCCTGCGGGATGTATTTTCAAAATACGGCAAAGATATTTCCTTGATCGTCCATACCGCCGCACAACCTTCGCATGACTGGGCCGCTCGTGCCCCGCAAGTTGATTTTACGGTCAATGCCAACGGAACTCTGAATCTTCTCGAAGCGACGAGACAACACTGCCCCGAAGCGGTCTTTATTTTCACATCCACGAACAAGGTCTACGGTGATACGCCGAATCGGTTGCCCCTGATCGAACAAGAGACACGCTGGGAAATTGACCCGTCGCATTCGTACCACAGTGGAATTCGCGAAGACATGTCGATTGATCAATGTTTGCACAGCTTGTTCGGAGCCAGCAAAGTTGCGGCTGATATTTTGGTGCAAGAATACGGACGCTACTTCGGCATGAAGACCGGTGTCTTTCGCGGAGGTTGTCTCACTGGGCCAAATCATAGCGGCACACAATTGCATGGCTTTTTGGCCTACTTGATGAAGTGCACCGTAACAGGGACGCCGTACAAGGTGTTTGGCTACAACGGGAAACAGGTCCGCGATAACATCCACAGCTTCGACTTGATTCAATGCTTCGAGCATTTTTTCCGCGACCCACGGTTCGGTGAAGTCTACAACATTGGCGGAGCGCGATTTAGCCACTGCTCCATGCTCGAAGCCATTCAAATCTGTCAATCGATTTCCGGGCGCGACCTGTCGTGGACCTATATTGAAGACAATCGGATTGGCGATCACATTTGGTACGTAAGCGATGTGTCCAAATTCGAGCAGCATTATCCGAATTGGAAATTGACAAAAAACATCCATGCGATTTTAAGCGAAATTTACGAAGCCAATGTAGAGCGATGGACTTCGGGAGTCGCCCACGCTTGATTGATCGCGGAAAACACAACCTTCTCGGAATACAGATTTCAGCGGTTGACTATACAGCAGCAGTAGCGAAGATCCTCGAAGCGGCTAAGGGTAACCGTCCGTTTGGGGTTTCGGCATTGGCGGTCCACGGAGTGATGATCGGCGTCATGGACGCCGAGCATCGGTATCGCTTGAATGCCTTGGAAATGCTGGTGCCAGACGGCCAACCGGTTCGAGTTGGGTTGAACATGCTGCATGGGACAAGGCTTAGTGAGCGGGTTTACGGCCCGAATTTGATGCTCCAGGTGTGCCAAGCAGCGGCAGAAAATGGCTTGCCTATCTGCCTGTTTGGTGGCACGTCTGAATTGTTGAAAAAGTTGTCAGACAACTTACGAGAGAAATTTCCTGATCTTCAAATCGCTGAGGCGATTCCCTCTAGGTTTCGGACGCTGACCGCAGAAGAAAAGGATCAGTTGATTGCGCAGATTAAATCCAGCGGAGCGCTGATCACGTTTTGCGGGTTGGGTTGCCCCCGCCAAGAGGTTTGGGCCTTCGAATTCAAAGACGGCTTGTCGATGCCCGTATTGGCCGTTGGTGCCGCATTCAATTTTCACGCAGGGCTGTTGAAGCAAGCTCCGGCGTGGATGCAGCGGTGGGGGCTCGAGTGGTTTTATCGATTTATCCAAGAACCTTTTCGGCTTTGGAAAAGGTATTTACTGCTCAACCCGTACTATTTGTTTCTGTTTGGTTGCCAAATCTTGCGAATTAAAAAATTCAAGCCAGACAATTGCCGCAAACCTGACGGCGAAGTTCGTTACGGTTAATTGGCAATGCCAAAAAGATACTCGTTAAGAGTCGCCCTGAAGCCTTTACAGGTTTAAGAAGTGGCTGGGCCTCGTGAAAAAGAAGTCATGTGAAAAATGGGGCAGGTACCAATAGCCGGGCATGTGAAAAGGGGTAACCGTTCACGAGTCGGGAAAACTAGGCGAATTTAAGGGCTTTGCCGTAGCGGAAGTCGTCAACGACTATCGGAGCCTCGCCCAACATGCCGAAATTCTTGACGAATTCCGCTTCCAGGTTGTGAACGGTTACGAAAAAGTTACCCAAAGCCGGAACCGCCCTCCGGGTGCGTTGCGTTTTTGGTTCTTAACCGCATGTTCATTCTGTTGAACCATTATTCAATCTGAGAATCCCGCTGGCTTGCACCGCGGAAGTTTAGGATTCTTGCATTGACGGCTGCGAATCCCTCTGGCTTGCAGATTGGAAGTTTCGGTTTCTCGCTAAGCGCGATTCGAATCCCGCTGGCTTGTCCAGCGGAAGTTTCGGTTTCTTGCTAAAAAACGCGGTGCGCCACCCTCCCCATTGTTTTTTGGTTTGGATTTGCTGGAGGCAAATCCAAACCCAAAAACAAGGAAAAGGAATTCGCGATCGCCTTGTGTAGCGAGAAACATAACGATCCACCGTGCAAGCCGGTGGTAATAATAGTTACCCGACCCCCCAAAAAAATAAAAAAACACCGCCAAGTCTTCCTCGGCGGTGTTTTTGATATTGCAGACGTTATTGAAACCAACTAATCGACTTTTCTCAAAGCGAGCCTTCGCATTAGAAGCAGAAGTTCAATCCACCGTAGAAGCCGTGCAACAGCAAACTACCGTTCGAGTTGATTCGCTCGATTTGGTTGACATCGGTAAAATTGACCGGGATTTGGTCTGGAGCAAGTGCTACTCCTGTTACTCCAATCAGCCGATAACCAATTGTCGCCCGGCAAGAGTTTGTGAGCAAATACCCTAAGCCCAAATCAATTTCTCCAACCGTGGCCAAATCGTTCTTGGTTGATGAAAAATCGTAAGGGGTTCCTGAAAAAGGTCCCGAGTTGATGTAGGAGGTAAAACCTATTTCGTCCGACATCCGCTGACGATGACGAATACGATTGTTGAACAGACCAAATCGGACTCCGGAAATCAATTGCAATCTGTCAGACACGCCATGACTTCCTCGCCCACCGACTTGGTAGCCCAACAACGTGTTATTTGCGTCCAGAGTGTAGTCTAATCGCGTCGGAGCTACTCCAGCGACGGCGGTGTATTCGAATTGCTCATCAAATTGGAACCAACGGGCTCCATGCAACAGTTCGTAATTTACCGTTCGGCAGCCAAGGCCATTAAATGAGCCAGCGTTGATCAAACGGTTGACTTCAAAGTTGTGAATTTGGTTTGAGCGACAGAGCTCGTGAGCACCCGCGATATTGAAAACATCACGAACGTTTGTGCCTGCAGGGTCGTGTTGGATTTCAGAAAGGCCATCTAAGTTCGTAAACGCCGAGTCTGAAATAAATGTTCCGCCGCAACCGGAGAATAATCCCCAATAACGTGCCTCAAAACCGCGTCCGTTTGCATTTCGCGATTGGGCGAACAACTCAACGCCTCCCAATCCGCGAAATCGCGCATCAGTCGAGAACATGGACTGCCCCAACCCGTTTCCACTCAATCCGATGTCGTCTTCATAATCGCGGAAGAACACGAGTCCTCCTGCTCCGATTACAAAATTGCGAGCATTCGGTCCACGTCCTTGCACCGTAGCACAATTGGCATTTCCATTACCGCAGTGCGCAGGATTGAAGTAAGATTGCTGCCCTGCACCGAGGTTAGCCTCTCCCCAATTCTGCCCCGCTCCATATCCGCTACCAAAAGAACCTTGATGAATTCCATCGAGAGCCCCCGGTGCTGTTTCTTGTCGATAACCCTGATTGGCATGATTTTGGTTTGAGCCGTAACTGGCCGGAGAATAACCCGGCTGATTTTGACCGTACCGAGGCCCCCATTGCTGGCTTCCTGAGCCGACTGATTGATTCGACGCATGGCCGTATTGCGGTTGATCAGGGAAATAAGGAGCTTGTGGCACCTGAGAATAACTCGGTGAACTCTGAACTCCTCGGTTTTGATTTGGGGGTGAGAAATCATTCCCAGTTTGGTAGGAAGTTGGGGTTCCCAGGATAGAATGTTGCGCGACCATACTTGGTTGATCCCAACCAGTTTGGGCCGAAGCAACGGTCGAAACCATCGCCAGTCCTAGCCACGCCAAGCTAAATCGCCATAAGCACTTCATTTTGAACACTCCTTGTTGGTCTTTTTCGCCAGCAACGGTGATAGTTGGCTGGATTGCAGAATTCGCATTTTGATTAAGGCCGCAAAAATTGTCAGCATGGTTGCGAGCCCGTCAACAATCACGATCTGCATAACGTCTGCTTGTGAAATCGTCCGAACAGACCGAACAAACCATACCTTGGCTAAAATTGATTCTTAGAATTCGGGATCTGGGGTGCGTTAATTGTTGCATGTTGAAAAGTTTAACAATCCGAATGTCGGAAATTTCTGGCGATCTGAATTTCTCGTTGCGACTGGTAATTCGAACCAAATTGATACAACCGTCAAATTTTGCCTTTCCGGTTCTGGCCGGGTGTTTCCATTGAAACGGAAATATGGTCAAATAATCTGGTTATTTCGACGAACACCTGCTTACAAACTTCTTTCTATTGGAGCCCGCTTATGACCTGGATCGCTGCCATACTGGCAATTTTTGGAGGACTATTCGTCCTATTGGTTTTCCTGGTTGGAATTTACAACGGTTTGGTAAAGCTCCGAAATCGTTACCAAAACGCCTTTTCGCAAATCGACGTTCAATTGAAACGGCGTTACGATTTGATCCCGAACTTGGTCGAGATGGTCAAGGGTTACATGAAGCACGAGCAAGACACGCTGACCAAGGTCATCGAAGCTCGAAATTTAGCGATTTCCGCCGGTCAAAGAGCTGCGGCCAACCCAGGCGATCCATCTTCTATGAAGCAACTGGCGAGTGCCGAAAGCCAACTTGGCGGGGCGTTGAGCCGATTGCTGATGGTTGCCGAGTCCTATCCGGAACTCAAGGCGAACCAAAACATGATGTCGCTGCAAGAAGAGTTGACCTCCACCGAGAACAAAATTTCCTTTGCTCGCCAAGGTTACAACGATTCGGTGACTGAATACAACTCCGCCCGCGAGGTTTTCCCAGCGGTCGTTTTCGCCGGCATGATGGGCTTTGGCCCTGCTCAGTTGCTCGAAATTGAAAATTCCAAAGAGCGCGAAGCTCCCAAAGTGCAATTTTAGTTGCTTCGAAGACGCTTTGATTCGGCAACCAGGGAGTCGAAACAAATGGACTTTTTTGCCAGTCAGGAACTCGCGCGTCGAAATACGTTTCGGCTTGTCGTGTTGCTGATCATTTCTGTGGTTTGCATTATCGGCTCCATTTTTGCACTTGTGCTTTTGGGGCTGAACATCGCGAACCCGGCGAAACATATCCTGGAAGACCCCTGGGCTATCGGTCAAATCCTACTCATGACGTCAGCGGCCGTTATCGTTGTCGTTGGGAGTGGGATGTTGCTGAAATTTGCTGAGTTGAGCAAAGGGGGCAAGGTCATTGCCGATTTGGTAGGGGGACGACGCTTGCTTCCAAATTCGACCCACCCCGCCGAACGCCGCCTCCTCAACATCGTCGAAGAAATGGCCCTCGCTGCCGGGATGCCCGTTCCTCCGGTCTATGTCCTCGACAACGAGTCAGGAATCAACGCCTTCGCTGCCGGTCAAACGGTGAATGATGCGATCATCGGTGTCAATCGCGGCACCTTGGAGATTTTGAATCGAGATGAACTCCAAGGGGTCATCGCTCACGAATTCAGCCACATTCTTAACGGCGATATGCGGATGAGCCTGCGAATCATAGGACTGTTGCACGGTATTCAAGCAATTGCCCTGATCGGATACATGTTGATTCGGTCCGTCGGGCATACGGGGGGCAGGTCTTCGAGCAGTGATAAAGGAGACCCGAGAATTTTTCTGTTGGTCGCCGGACTCGGATTGTTGGTGATTGGTTCGCTGGGATTGTTCTTCGCACGGTTAATCAAGGCTTCCATTTCTCGGCAACGCGAATATCTGGCCGACGCTTCGAGTGTTCAGTTCACCCGTAATCCTCAGGGAATCGGCGGAGCCCTGAAGATGATCGCGGCTCACTCGGACCATTCTCGTGTCCGTTCAGAAAATGCCGAAGCGCTCAGCCACATGTTTTTTGCAGATCGATTGGGAAAAATGGCGGCCGGTTTACTGGCAACTCACCCTCCACTCGACAAACGAATCAAACATGTGGAACCCAGGTTTGATGGAAACCTCGGAGAATACCTAAAGTCACGTGCGAAAGCGACGGCAGGTTACGAAACGGAAAAAGAAAAACCCAAGACTGATCATAAATTCTTCGACAAATTCATTCCCGGCTTGGCCAAAATGCCAGGCGCGGCGACGATGTCGGCGCCAGGAGGGTTGCTGAACCCAATGCTCATCATCGGAGCGATTGGTTCTCCTACCGACGACGATATTGAATACTCGCGATTGGTGATCGGCCAAATTCCCGATGAACTCCTTGAGGCCTGCCATGACACGTTTTTGGCTCGCTGCGTCGTGTTCGCCAGTCTGCTGGACGGCAATCCGCAGATTCGAACCGCTCAGTTGCAATCGATCACCAATCTCGAAGGTGAAGAATCGACTCGCCAAACCGAGGTATTTTTGCCGTTTTTGGCCTCGGCGGATATCCGCTATCGTCTGCCCATTTTCGAAATTTTGCAGGGCACCCTGGTCGGTCTTTCGGATAATCAGTACCGCCATTTTCGCAAAACTGTTTCTGAATTGATCGCTGCGGATCAAAGCGTGAATTTATTTGAGTTCTTTTTGCGGCATCATCTGGTGATTCACTTGGATCGCCACTTTGGTCATGCAACCATGAAGGAAGTAAAGTACGAAACGGTGGATCAAGTCCTGGGTGAAGTCGGCTATGTTCTGTCGGTTCTCGCCAAAGTCGGCCATAGCGACGAGAGCAGCGCACGGTCCGCCTACCAAGCAGGGGTCAGCAGTTTGAATGCGTCCAATCGACCGGAATACGTAGCCGAGGGACTTAACATCGGACAACTCGCGCAAGCCATTACCGTACTTTCCCATGCAAGCCCGACACTTAAGAAGGATATTTTATCTTCTACGGTGGTGACGATTTCACACGATCATCGCGTGACGGTGGAAGAGGCCGAATTATTCCGAGCCTTGGCCGAATCGCTCGACTGCCCGGTCCCGCCCCTCATGGCGACGCCAACAACGATGGCCTAGAAATCGCGTGACCGTTCACAGAATGGTTAGAGTAATGAGGTCGCAGCCGAGAGCTTAAAAATTTCGGTAACCGTTTGTTCGATTTGCTTGAAATTGGCGGAATGATTTTGTTGGGAAGTCACACCATCAGCCGCCGGATTTATTCGGTGGAGAAGTGATCCATTTCTAAACCGGAAAAAGCATTGAAATGGGTGTGAGCAGGCGTAGAGGTAAAAATCCCCCGGTTAAAAGCCGGGGGCATTCCCTGTGTGTTTGTTGCCGCATCTATTAGGCTGAAAGTGAGCCTCCCCCGGTTAAAAACCGGGGGCTTCCCGCTCCACCTGCCCACAGTCCAGCGAATGCCCGCAGTACAACGAATGCCCCCGGTTCTGCGAATGCCCCCGGTTCTTCGAATGCCCCCGATTTTGCGAATGCCCCCGGTTTTTAACCGGGGGATGGTTACCACCTGCCTGAGCAGCAGAAGCACCAACTACCGGAACCCCAAAACCCCCGATGCCCCCGGATTTCATCCGGGGGAGCTTCACCTTTCAACGCCCTTTTCCGTCAGCGGTTACGAAATCGCAAGGCCGCCGGCATTTTTTAGCAGAAATCAAGTTGCTATTTAGGTATAGCGAACCCCTTGAAATTCCGGTTCGAAAAATGCCGGAAGCAATCCATCGGCTTGCAGTAAACCGTCACGAGTGAGAGAAACACGCTCCGTATCGAAGTCCAACATTCCTCGCTCCCGATGCGACTCAAACACTTCTCGCCATTCTGCGACGATGTCGGTTTGATACTTCTGACGGAAATAGGGAACGTCCAGATATCCCCGCTTGAGTTGCAAAATCATTTCGCGAATCAACATTTGCCGAGAAGTCGGTCGCAATGCCCGACCGAGCGGAAGAGTTGAGCGGTCCAGCAGGTCTCCCAGGTAAGACTCCCATTCGGCCTTGTTTTGATAATGCACACCGCTGACATGTCCAAAACTGGCAATCCCCGTAGCGATTAAATCAGAGCCCTGCCACAGGTTGTCGCGATAGCTGAAGTTCACCTTCTGCGGGTCCTTGACCAATGTATACGCGCTGCTCACGTGATATCCGGCGGCCAAGAGTTCGTCGTAGGCGTAATTCACCCAAGCGCGCTTCGTGGGCCAATCAGCGACAGTGATTTCGATCTGATTTCCCAAGATGTCCTTCGAGTAAACCGTGTTGAATGGTAATTCGAGTTGGTAAATCGTGACACTGTCGGGGGTCAACTCGATGGTTCTGGCGATGTTGTCCCGCCAGTTGTCCCAATCCTCTCCAACCATCCCGGCTATCAAATCAATATTGACATTCGCAAAACCGATTTTCGTGATCCATTCCCAAGCTCGATAGACTTCTTTGGAAAGATGAGCCCTTCCGTTTTCTTCAAGAATCCTATCACTAAAGTTCTCGACGCCCAGACTAAGGCGAGTCACGCCGAGTTCCTTGAGTGTCACAAGTTTATTTTCTTGCAGAGTTCCCGGCTCGCATTCAAATGTGACTTCTTCCGCTTGATCCCAGCGAATGTTCTGTTGCAGGCGTTCGACAAGGCTTACAAGCTGGCGGCTGCTCAAATACGAAGGAGTGCCTCCACCAAAATAAACAAAGCGGAACGGGCGTCCCCCCATTACCGGTTGCTGGCTGACCAGTTCGATTTCTCGACACAGAGCCTGAACATAACGCTCAATCTCCCCGGCGTTTTTTTCGGTGAAGACTTTGAAGTAACAAAATTTGCAACGCTTGCGGCAGAACGGAATATGCAGATACAAACCGAGAGGAACGGCAGCCGGAGGAGCGGCAAAGGCCGCTTGCACTTCCTCCAAATACCGCTCGCTCCATTGGCTGTAGGGCGGATAGTTGGAGATAAAGTAACTGCCGATTTCGGTTTTGTTCGCGTCTGCGGACATTTTAGGATTTGCCGATCATCGCAACCAAGTCAGAAGTGCGGCAACTATAACCCCACTCGTTGTCGTACCAAGAAACAACCTTGGCCAATTTTCCTTTTTTGCCCAAGACTTGCGTGAAGTCCGCCGCGAAAATGCTGCTGTGCGAGTCGTCGATGATGTCACTGGAAACCAGCGGGTCTTCGGTGTAGCACAAGATGCCCTTCATGGGACCTTCGGCAGCCGCCTTCATCGCCGCGTTGATTTCTTCGGCGGTCGTTTCCTTGCTGAGGTTTACTGTAAGGTCTACGACGCTTCCCGACGGAACGGGAACTCGCATGGCGATCCCAGTCAACTTGCCGTTGAGTTCGGGGATGACGAGCCCCACGGCCTTGGCCGCTCCGGTCGATGTTGGAATGATGTTTTGAGCGGCCGCGCGAGCACGATACGGGTCTTTGTGCGGCAAGTCCAAAATTTGTTGGTCGTTCGTGTAGGCGTGAATGGTCGTCATCAGGCCGCTTTCAATGCCAAAGTTATCGTGCAAAACCTTGGCAACCGGTGCGAGGCAATTCGTCGTGCAACTGGCGTTGGAGATGCATTTCATCTCTGGGGTCAATTGATGCCCGTTGACGCCGAGAACAACCGTCAAATCTTCGCCATCTTTTGCGGGAGCGCTCAAGACGACCTTTCGAGCACCGGCAGCGATATGAGAGTCGAATCCAGGCTTGTCGCCGGATGCCTTACCGACAAAAACGCCTGTGCTTTCCACAACGACGTCAACTTTCAAATCTCCCCACGGCAATTTGCGAGGATCGCGTTCTTCGAAAACACGAATCTTCTTCCCGTTGACGATCAAGTTTTCCGCATCGTGATCGACCGTGCCAGGAAAACGGCCGTGAACGCTGTCGTACTTGAGCAGGGTCGCCAACATCTTGTTGTCGGTCAAATCGTTAACGGCGACGACTTCAAACTCGTTGCCCCGTTCGATCATATTGCGAAACGTCAAACGACCAATACGTCCAAAACCATTAATTGCTACTCGGATTGCCACGAAGTCATCTCCTGATTAGAGTCATACGCATCACGCTGCTCGCCCCGTGCGAACGAAACATGGCGTCTTGAGGGTGTTTTTTACAAATCGGCTGGCAGGTAACACGGCAGCCTAGAGGTCAAAAAAGCCAATCGACTCTGTTCACAAGAATGAGTTCACTAATTGGATTTAAAGCCGAACTTATTTTAACCTTTTTTTACTCCTTGCAACAGCAACACAAAAAACGATGCCTTCCGACAAGTTGTCGCAGTCAGCCATCCCGCCTGGAAATCGCCAGTATTTCCAAGAACCAGCCATCGCCGCTCATTATGACGATTCGTTGCGAGAGAATCCGGTTTCGGTTTTTGATCAGCAAATTTGGTTGCAAAAATTAAATGATTTGAGATTCCACAATCGCGATGCCGTGGTCATCGATTTTGGTTGTGGCACTGGGCGATCCTTAGCTCCGGCAATCGCTGCCGGTTTTCATACCATCGGAGTCGATCTCTCCTTGCCAATGTTGATTCAGGCGAGGGCTAAGTTATTGCCGATCCGCGAATCTCAAAGCTCGGACGCCACCTGCACTCTCATCCGCTCCGATTTGTTGGAGATGCCTTGGCTTGCAGACAACTCCGCCGACTTGGCTTGTTGCCTTTTTAGCACGTTGGGAATGATTCGCGGAAGAAAAAATCGACAGCGTTTTTTGAAAGAGGTCGTACGCGTCCTTAAACCCGGCGCGACGTTTATTGTCCACGCTCACAACGTTTGGCACCAAACAAGTTTTCCAGGAGGCAAACGTTGGCTAATCGGAAACTTCTTCAGAAGTCTATTCAATTCAACCACTGAATTCGGTGATCGCTACGCCGATCAAGCCTTCATCGCCAGCCTCTATTTGCATAGCTACACCTTGAATTCATTTCGTCGCGAGCTTGAAGACACAGGACTACTGATTAACAAATTCCACCCAATCCCTGATCAAGAACGATCCCGCCAACCGATGGGCTGGATTGCCGATTGCCGAATTGGTGAATGATATCATTGAAGGGTTTGCTGCCTTGTCACCGACCTGGCTTTACCGATCAGCGTAAACGCGAGTGCTTTCTTCTTTAGTCAAGTTGATTTCTCGTTCGGCTGTGCGCAGGTTCGCGGAGACGCGGTGTTCGCCTGGCGAGGTTCCGACGGCTTCGATTTCCACAACGACCTCTTCGCCAGGATTGATGCTGGTAATTGGAGCGAAGGAAACTACTTGGCCGCGAATTTCATGGGCCGCTGTACTATCGACGCGAGTCGCGCGGACGCCTTCAGCCATATTCACTTCGAGGCGAACTTCGGAGGCCGGTTTGGTTCCTTGATTGACGATGCGAATCCGGTAACTTGTACTCCCGCCAACTTCGATCGGGTCGGTTGTGTCGCGAATATCAAAGAAGACGTCGACCAAATGCTCGATCGTCAACGCTTGGCGACGCGTCACGGACTGCTTCAAATCAGCGGTCGTGCGAAACTCAATTTCGTGATTTCCAGTTTCGACCGGCAAAGTACTTAATTCGACATTGGCCGATTGCGAAGGTGTCAATTCAACCAAGCTCCAATAGACACTATGTGACCCCGGATCGTACTGACCTCGATTGTTAGCAGAAACGAATTGGACTCCGCGTGGTAGTCGAGCAACAATGTCCAGATTACTTGCGGGTGCGGTCCCGGAATTGGAGATCGTGAATTTGTGTGATGCCTCACGCTTTAGAAACCGGCGAGTTGGACCTGAAATCTCACCCTCAAGCTGAGGGGCAACGACTTCAATCTCGATTTGATGGCGGGACTCTAGGCCACCAGCCCCCGTGACCATCACGACGTTATTAAATCGACCTGCCTCAACTGCAGTCAAACTCAGGTTGATCTCCTTGGATTTTCCTGGCG
Organism: Pirellulaceae bacterium; assembly: GCA_019636375.1. Classification (GTDB taxonomy): domain Bacteria; phylum Planctomycetota; class Planctomycetia; order Pirellulales; family Pirellulaceae; genus BJ22. The sequence goes on from JAHBXS010000004.1 coordinate 474,825, forward strand.
GGATCGTACCCACTGGATATTCCAAATCGCGAAATTCGTCATTGAATTTCAATTGATTCGGAACTCGTTCCAGCAACAGAACATCGGTCGCTGGGCCATCACCTCGATTGTGAACGACGAACCGCAACGGGACTTGATTGCCAATCAAGACTTTTGCTGGGCCGGAATGCTCGATGGCTAGTTCCGGTCGCGTCACTCTGGTCCGCGCGGAGGCTTGAGTCGAGAAAGTCACTTGTGCTACCGAGCCAATTTCGCCTGGCCGGGTTGGCCGAATTTCAAGCTCGATTGACTTCTCATCGCCCGCTGCAATTCGCCCCAAGTTCCATTGGATTTTCCCGTCCGAAGTACGGTTCTCCGCTGATGGGTTAGCTCCAACAAGTTCAGCACCTGCTGGAATTTGATCAGAGACAATGACCTCGGTCGCAGCGACTTGGCCGACATTGCGGACGACAATTTTGAATTTGGCGATTTGATTGACTTGAATTTCCTGCGGTGCGATTTTTTCGATGGTAAGGGACGGACGCTGAAGTCCCTCTAAAGCGGCTTCGCCCGGAGTCCCTCGTGTCCCAGCGATTCCTGATGCGGCCAAGGGACGAGACTCCAAACTTGAGTCGTCGGGGATCATCGGGAATGCTGATGGTTTTTCAGAACGCTCGGGGTTCGGATTCATTTGTGGCTGGTCGACCGGAGGTAAACGCGGTTGACCGGCGATGGGTTGAGCAACGGGTTGAGTGGTTGGTTGCGTCACAAAGGGCTGACTCTCAACGGGTGGTATCGCTGCTTGCGAGTTCAAACTAGCTTGCAAATTGCTCCTTTTGTCATCAGGAGGTTGATTCACTTTCGGAACCTGTGTGGGATACTGAATTTGCGGTTGACTTTGACCAGTTGTAGCTCCAGGACCTGCCAAAGGCGCGACTGCCCCTCCAATTCCAGCCAAACCCGAGCTTGCTGGAGTTTCCGCTGCTGGGTCGGCTGAACCTCTCGTTGCAAACGACGGGAGGGGGTTTGATTGTGAAGAAGGCGATGTCGTTGGCGTTTGCCCGGCGAGAGGTTCAGGGTTGACGGATTCTCCGGCTGGTTGTGCGGCCAAGCTTCGAATCTGACTTGGATTGGGTCCGTCGGTGTTTGGCGAAGTGCCAGTCAAATTGTCTACAGACTTAACAGGGACTGGCGCGAATCCTGAATCGGCACTGGCGGTTGGTTGAGCTGCGGCTTCGGGACTCGGTTTGGCAGGGTTGCTACTTGCGATATCGATGGGATTAGTGATTCGAAGTAATGGGGGTTTCGCCTGGACGGCAGAGTTTTCGTCATTGGCAAGACTTCCATTTGAGGTTTGGTCAAAGGTCCTCGAAGGCGGAGCTTCAACCCCGCCCCCTGGGATGTCTTTGGTTGGCGAAGTAGCGGAGTTGATTTGAAACCCATTTTCTGGAGGATCTTTCGGTGTATCGCTGCCGTTTGCCGATGAAACAACTGATTTGTCTTGAAGTTGAGAACTAAAATCCGGTTCGGTACGGTCCCTTAATTTTGTGGCCCCCGGAATTTTTTCGTTCTCCTTCGGCTCACCTGAATTCCGTTCATCGCGGGTCTGCGGTGCTGTCGCTGGAGAAGCGTTAAAACCAGATTGATTTTGGTTGATCGATGACGAACTAACGCTTGCCTTGATAATTTCCGGAACATTGGCTGCATCGGCCTTCTCGATTGCCTCTGCGTTGGCAGCGACGATCGCCGGAATGTTGTCTACGACTTTGGGAGAATCGGATTGGTTGATTGGCGAGTCCGAACCTTCAATGTTTTCGGCTTGTTCCTTGCTGGCCACATCAGCTTTGGCAACCGATTTGGGTTTACTTAACGAGTGCGTGACGGCAAACGTGCCGACAGAAACAAACAACCCGAGAGCGATGACACGACCGAGGAATCCTCGATTCATTCCCATCGTCCTTGGCGTTTCGAAGTTTTGTTCTTGGGTCATTGTCCTCGGTCCTTCGAGTCCAGTTTACGGCAGTTCCGCTTCTGTCATCACGCAGCCATCCGCGCCGCAAGAAACGGAAAAACTTTGGTCTTTGAAAACCTCGCAACTTAACAAAAAGCCCCTAAAACTCACAGAGCAACACAGGGGTGATAGCATGACGATGAAAGCAGTCGTTGTATTGCATAACCCTCGGCCAAAATTCTTGCAAGAAAAGGGCGGCAAATCCGTAGCATACTAGACTATTGCCAAGCCTGGCGTTCGTTTTGCCATTGGTTCTGTTCGGTGGATCGATTGAGGGCTTTGTAGAGATCGATTAGGCGGTCAACCGCATCTCGCGGGCAGTTCTTGCTATGGCTGGGAATTGACCCCGCATGTTTCTTGAGCCCTTCGAATCCCCGGAGTAGTTGCGTTTCGGCCTCGCGATACAATTCGGCACCACGACTGCGCGATGCGTCGTCGTCGGCCTTACTCTTCGCGATTGCTTGACCCAATAACGCAGCTCCCATCAGTGACTGGGTGTTATAGGTTGTCCAAACATCGGGTTCCACACTCGTTAAAATTTCCAAAGCGTCTTGCAAGACCGTTTCGGCATCTTCGTATTTGTTTTGTAAGACGAAGTTCCGGCCAAGGCGAGCCGCGAGAGTTGCGTAGGTCGGCGATTCATAGCCATACTTGTTGCCGATGACCACTGACCATTGTTTCAGCCAGACTTCAGCCTGGTCGAACTGACTCTCAACCTGATAGGAATTAATCGCTTCATTGACAATCCAAACCGAGCTTGTCAATTGAAAATGATGTCTCTCCAAAACCGTCCGAGCGAATTCGAACATTTCAAACGCCTCGGCAGTCCTCCCTAACATTCGGTAGGTGATGGCCAGTTGACCGATCACAATGATTGTATTGGGGTGGTCAATGCCTGGATTCTCTAGCATGGTAGTTCGCAACTGTTCGTAAAGTTGCAGCGAGTCGGCAATTCTGCCGGCGTCGCGGTACGCGACTGCCAGGTTTGAAAGTGTAGTCGAAGTGTGGGGATGCTCGGCTCCCAACTGCTCCAACATGGTTTCACGCACCGTTTCCAGCAATTCAATGGATTCGGTCGCCTTGCCTGCGTTGCGATATGTCGCAGCCAAGGTGCCAATCGCACCCATGGTATTGCGGTTCTCGGCCCCCAGATTTTTTAGCATGGTCGCTGAGAGCGGTTCGAGTAGTTCGATGGCATCAGTGTATCTGCCGCTGGCCCGATAGATGGAACCAAGGTTGACACGCGAGTTCAGCGCAATTGGGTGATTGGCACCCAAACTTCCGTCGACCGCCGTGCAAACTTCCTCAAGCAGGGAAATACCCTCGGCGTATCGAGTGGCAGTCGAATACGCCAGTGCCAAACTGCTGATGGCATTAAAAGTGCTGGGGTGGCTGATCCCATATTTCTCCCGCCGCGTGCGACACAGAGGTTCCAGCAACTCAATTCCTTCAGCATACCGTCCCACCGTGTAATAGGCTGAGGCTAACTCGTAGCGAGTGTCCATCGTACTGGGGTGCTCGGTTCCGAGTTTGACGATTTGAGCCTGATGGACTTTTTCGAGTAGTTCAATTGCCAAAGCGTACTCACCAATTTCGCGATGCGTTCTGGCCAAGCCGGAGAGCATCGCCAGGTAGTCGGCGGAATCCGCTTGTTGATTTTGCTCACGCGCACTTCGCACTAGCTCGAAGAGTTGAATTGCCTTTGCGGGTTGACCGATCAGACGATAAGCCAAGGCCAAAACCCCCAAAGTTTTAAGCGTACTTAGACTCTCGGCTCCGAGTTCTTCAACGCGAACCTTGTGAACTTGATCGAGCAGTTCAATGGCCTCAGCGTATCTGCCGTTGGTCAAGTATGCCAAGGACAAGTCATCCAAGATGTCCAAGACACTGAGGTCGCGGGCCGATAGATAAGCTAGTTTAAGTACTCGTGCGCGCTCCAATTGGGCAACGGCGTCCGAGTACCGCCCCAATCCCCGATAGGCGTTTCCGATGGTCTGCAAGATTTCGGCTTGCACCAACGGTTGATCTGGAAAGCTTGATTCGATATTGTCCGGCCTCAATTCCGCTGCGGCGCGATCGATCAATTCACCAATGGTCACGTCTGTTTTGGCTGCATCCGTCATTGATCCAGCTTCGAGCAAAGCATTGGCTTGAACACTCACATCGGCCTGCCCCAACAATTTGTTCTGCAGGAAATTTTGAACGGCTTGAGCGATCTGCTTTTTCTCGAGTGCATTGCGTGATTGTTCTTGGGCTTCGAGATTGGCCAAACGTTCCCGCTCGGCGCGCTGATCGGCGATATCACGTTGTGCTTTTTCAGCCACCCGTGCTCGGTTTGCGACCAACGTTCCCCAAGTCGTTCCGATGATTCCGCCGACTAATGTCAACACGACCAACGATGCCGCAAGCACGCTGGCGCGGTTCTTGCGAACGAATTTGCGAACACGATAGTTCAGCGATGGCGGTCGGGCGATGACCGGTTCGCTATCGAGATAGCGACGCACGTCAGCGGCGAAACCTGAAACCGAATCGTAGCGACGTGTGCGATCTTTTTCCAACGCCTTCATCACCACCCAATCGAGATCGCCAGCTAAAATCCGATGCAGGCTGCCGCTGTCAGTGCGACGAACAGCGGTAATGGAAGAGGCCGAGTCGCCACTGTGACTCAAGCGACTACTCGGTTTCGCCGGATCTTGCTCGCGAATCGTCGCCAACACACTCAAGATGGCTTGCCCCTTGAGCGACGTTTCATCCAGCGGTGTGCTGCCCGTCAGTAGTTCATATAAAATCACCCCCAACGCATAAACGTCAGTACGGGTATCGATGTCCTGGGATTCCAAACCGGCTTGTTCGGGACTCATGTACTTGAGCGTCCCCAGAATTCGACCGATCTCGGTAAACAGAGAGTTATCAGTCAATCGCTCGGTTGTCCCCATCGCCTTGGCCAAGCCAAAATCAATTACTTTGGGAACCGGTTGACCATCGACTTCGGTAACCAGGATATTGCCAGGCTTGAGGTCGCGGTGGATGATCCCCTTTTGATGGGCATGTTGCACTCCGGAGCAGACATCAATGAACAGCCGCAGTCGTTGCTCGATACTCAGTCTGTGATGATCGCAGTATTGGTTCAACGCCTCTCCTCGCACCAACTCCATCGCAAAGAAGGGTTGATTGTCGTCAGTCGTTCCGGCATCGATAATTCGAGCCACATTGGGATGGTTCATTAATGCCAACGCTTGCCGTTCGGCTTCGAATCGAGCAATCACTTCGCGCGAGCCGACGCCGGTTTTGATGACTTTGAGAGCCACTTGTCGTTTGACCGGATGTTTTTGTTCGGCCAGCCAAACCTGGCCCATCCCGCCTTCGCCCAGTTTTTTAATCAGGCGGTACGGCCCGATCGCATTTCCTGCGTTTTCACTGCCCGGCGAGGTTGAACTTTTTGTGCTGCCAGATTTTTCCTGCCGAGTCATGTCCGACGGGTCATTTGATCGATACTCTTTCTCGATGAGCATCAACTCGTCGCGCAGAATCGATCGTTCAGGCTCATTCCATTTTCGAAGAAACGACTCCATGTCGGGATTTGGCGGAGCCGCTTGCCAAGCTACCTCGTATGCTTCGCAAACGGCATCTATTCGAGCTTGCAACTCTGCCGACAACCGCGAAAGCCTGGAATCGTCACTCATGGTTCGAATGCCTCGCTCCAAATTTTGCGGATCAAGGCCAATCGTCGTTCGACGGTGCGTTCGATGACTCCCAACTGTTCGGCGATCTCGCGATTAGCGTAGCCATCGAGTTTCAGTTCAGCGATACGGCGGAGCGATTCCTTGTTGAGCAACTGCAGCAATCGCCGAGCTTCATCGACTGTCTCTACCGCCAGATCGGGAGTTGGCTCGTAACCAGCTAATTGTGCGAGCCATTCATCGCCATTGGGGTTGGCCTGGCAAACGGGCTGCTGCGTCCCGCCGCGTTTCAGAGCGTTTGTACGGCGTCGTTGATTGGCTGCCTTGCGCGAAGTCAGCTTTACCAACAGCGACCATAAATCAGTGCGGTCGTGGAGTTGGGGAAACTGGCCTTGGGGCACTCGGACAAAGAAGCTGTTCAGCGCGCTGAGCACGGCGTCTTCTTCGTCTTCCATGCCGCGTGACGAACCGTTCAATTTGACTCGAGCCAGTTTGACCAATTGTTGAAAATAACGGTTCCACAATTCTTGTTGTGCCTGGCCTTGCTCGCCCGCCTTTAGTTCTCCGATCCAATGAGTTACTGAGTGGTGTTCAGACATACTCGACATCAATAGTTGATGACTGCAGCCGAGTTCGGCAAACGGTCAGGGCGTGACATGAAACAAAACCTTTTTTTGGAATTTTGTCCGGAAACTCGAAAATGTAGCGGATGTCGTCAAGACTTTCGTTCGTTTTTTCGGAATTCTTTTTAGACATCACGAAAGTCTTGACGACTTCCGCTACCTCTTTAGGGACAACGCCTAGTTTAATTCACGGCCCGACCGGATTTCAAGCAGCTTTGCCGCGAGCGTTTTCACATTTTCTTGGTATCCTCCTCGGCGCGTCTTCACCAGACACAAAAAAGTTTTGAAACTTTTGAAGAATTCGCGCCGGGTTTCCCAACTCGTTCGTGAGTAAACATAAAGAGGACAATGACAAATGATCACAAGCCTTAGAACCAAGTTGCTTGGGAGACCAATGGAAGGACCAGTATCACGAGAAAAACGTGGCAATTCACGGGCGAGTACAAAGCGGAATGCTGCCGTTGGGCCATCGGTGGTTCCCGTTAATCCTGGAGATATTCGTGGGATTCCCTTCCCGACCGAGTTGTGGATCGTGGTTGCCCAAGAGTTGGGACTGCCTCCGCAACTCCAGAGAGTCGTCGAGTTGTTACTGACGGGCAAGGAAAATCAGGAAATCGCCGCTGCGATGCAAATCGAGATCACGACGTTGCGGACCTACCTGTCACGCATTTTCGAACGAACGGGGACCAACAGCCGAGTTCAATTACTGCTCTATGTCGTCGCGTTGGCGAATGACCTTGGAGTCTGGTCGGTGCGTCCATCCGCCGACGAAACAACTTTTGCTAAAGATCAAGCAACAAACGAACGTCATCAATCGGATGTCATCAAATGAATGTCATCAAACGCGCGACTTTCATCCACAGTCTACCGCAACTAAACTGATGCGAATTTAACTACGGCCTCCTGATGGTGACACGTTTTTGGGAAATAAATTCACAATGTGAATAAATCTGTTTTGTAACTCGCCATCTCATTGATGCAATTTTTGAAAGATTGAAATGAATCGAATTCGCCACCTCCAGTTTGGAATTTTGAGCCTCGTTCTCTCTCTCGTGTTTTGTGCTGAAACCATTGGGCAGTCGCTTGGTAGCGGTGCCTATTCGTATTACACGTTGGGCGTCAAAAGTGATGGCACGGTTGCCGGTTGGGGATACAACTCTCACGGGCAATCGTCTGCGACGGGCGGTCTATCGAGCATCACTGCTGTGTCTGGTGGATACCAGTATTCCCTTGCCTTACGGTCCGATGGAACGGTAGCAGCGTGGGGAAATAACTTTAATGGACAAGTTTCTGGAGCCGGGGCGGTCAGCAATGCGACCGCCGTTTCTGCCGGAGGTTTTCACGCCTTGGCGTTACGGTCTAATGGGTCAGTGGCCGCTTGGGGGCTGAACGGGAATGGGCAGGTTTCAGGAGCTGGATCAGTCAGTAATGCGACCGCAGTTTCTGCTGGAGGTTATCACTCGTTGGCATTGCGATCGAATGGGACGTTGGTGGCATGGGGACGGAACAACGAAGGGCAGGTTTCGGGTGCCGGATCAGTCAGTAATGCGACCGCAGTTTCGGCCGGACGTTTTCACTCGTTGGCATTACGGTCGAATGGGTTGGTGGCCGCTTGGGGCGACAACTGGGCTGGGCAGGTTTCGGGTGCGTTTTCTTTGAACAACGTCGTCTATGTCGCTGCCGGAGCTATTCACAACTACGCAGTACTTCGCAACGGTAACATTACCAGTTGGGGAGCTACAGGTGACGGGCAACGAAATACACCAGCTAATTTTGCGTTGCCGACCACCGTTAAATGGACCAACGCCACCAGTGCAGACTATCTCACTTCGCATATGTGGAATGGTCGTATTCCCAGCACTGCACTTTCAACTGCTGTGTTCGACAAAGTGGGTAGCTACACCGTGTGGTTTGGCAACACGGCTCAAGCAGCAGGATTGAATATCGACGCGGGTGCCGTACATTTTGATCTTTCTTTCCATCAGTATCTGGTAGGCGGCAATGTGCAAGTTGCCAACGGTGCCTTATTTGTTCAAGGCGGAACATTGACAGCCACTGGCAATGTGAATAACGCTGGAACGTATATTGTCGCCACCGGTAAGACGCTGGTCGCAAACGGTTTTCAAAATTCCGGCACATTGATCAATCACGGAATCATCCATAGCAGTTTGACGACGATGGGCAGCGGAGTCGTTAAAGGGACAGGGCAATTTGGTGGTCTGATCGCAATCCATTCAGGTGGTACACTGGCACCGGGAAACTCAGTCGGCCTTATGACAGGCTCCGATGCGATCTTTGGTGAAGGCGGCCAATTCGAATTCGAGATCACATCAGCAACCGGAGGGATGGGAATCGCTTGGGATGGTTTTCAGATAAGTGGCATCCTCGACATTACGGCAACGGCACTGAACCCATTCGAAATCAAGATGAGTTCGATGGGCAACCCTGTCGCAGGATTCGATCCGATGCTCGACTATGAATGGACATTCCTTACAGCGTCAGGCGGCATTCAAAACTTTTCCGCCGACAAGTTTGCGATCGACTGGACGGGATTTGTGAACGACCTCGGCGGCGGAACCTTCCACGTTTCGTCCAACGGCAACAGTTTGGTGATTGGATTTTCCTCCATTCCCGAGCCTTCGAGTCTCCTGCTTGTTGTCTTGGGCCTAACTGCGGGAATGCCCCGACGTAAGCGACGACGTTAAGTTGAATCGGAGAATTGTGGGGGCAAGAAATTGGTTCGGTAGAGACAATTGCAATAGGCGGCATCAAATGAACGTCATCAAAAGAGCGACTTTCGATTTGCCAATACTGCGACTAGCATGGGGCAAGAGTTGGCACTACTAGAAGGCATCTCAGCGAGCACGCTAAACAAGATTCTAATTCATGCTTTTTTCACCTCGACGCGGAGAATTATTATGAGTTTCAAATTACCATCGGTTTTCAAACGCAAGAACTCACTAGTTCATTCGATGCGACTAGGGACGTTGTTGATCCTGATGTCCGCATGTATGTTCATGGTTGGGAGCGTGCAGGCACAAGTCTACGTTACCGATACCCAAGTACAAAATGGTGGCGTTTTCGAAGTGAATCCTCCAGATGGCGAAGCCGTAGTGATTAGTCACACCGGCACCGATGCGTCTTTGACGCTTACCAACGGGGCGACAACTGACGGAGTTCATGCAGTCGTTGTTGGATTGTTGAATGGTCATCAAGGAACCCTGGTCGTCAACGGAGGAAGTGTGTTGAGCAATGATGCTCCCTGGTGGACCAACTCATGGGATTTTGGAGGCGATACATTTTATGCAGGTTCGGCCAGTATTGGTCTTATGGCTGGCTCGACCGGATTTGCGACTGTTAGCGGGGCAGGTTCCCAGTGGAACAACAGTGGCGCATTAAGTATCGGCCACGGTGGTACAGGTGTGTTAAACGTCTTGTCTGGCGGCAGTGTGACCAGCGAATATGGCTACTTGGGCGTGTACGCGAGTTCCAACGGATCGATCACGGTGGACGGTGGTTCAGCTTGGACCAATGATTGGACGAGTTGGATCGGCTATTACGGCACGGGTGAGTTGAATATTTCCGGTGGCAGTAATGTCTCAAGTTTCGAGAGCTTCGTCGGCAATTACGCGGGTTCAAGTGGCATTGTCAACGTCAACAACTCGACCTGGACCAATACGGCTGGGTTGGAACTGGGTAGATACGGCAGCGGCGAATTGAACATTTCCGATGGCGGCAATGTCTCTAATTCCTACGCCTATATTGGCGTATGGGCTGGCTCGTTTGGAACTGCAACGGTCAATAGCTCGACCTGGACCAATGCTGGCACGCTGTACGTCGGGTATCAGGGCATCGGCGAGTTGAACATCCTCAATGGTGGCAGCGTCAGTAGCACTTGGGGAATACTGGGATTCTCGGACGATGGCGTTGGTACGGTCACAGTCAACGGCAGTAGCTCAAACTGGACGATGACCGGTGAACTCCACCTTGGTTATTGGGGGCCCGGTATCGGCACGTTGACGATCGAAGATGGCGGGAATGTGTCCAATACTTATGGCTATATCAGCAATGGTTCCAGCGCAATCGTCACCGGGGCCGGATCGTCCTGGACTAATAGTGACGATCTCTATGTCGGATGGAATTCTGGCAGTCTGACCGTCGCAGACGGCGGCAGTGTTTCCAGTTCCAATGGATTTATCGGAAGCCAAACCGGCACGGGTACGGCCACCCTAACGGGCGGTTCAATCTGGTCTAACAACGGAATATTAGTTGTCGGAAATGGGGCTAACGGAATTCTGAACATTGAAAGCGGGAGCAACGTCTCCAACAATGACAGCATCGTCGGCTATTTTGCCAATGGCACAGTCAACGTCATTGGCAGCGGCTCGACTTGGAACAACATGGGAGATTTGTATGTTGGATACGGGGAAAGCGGAGTACTGAACATCAAAGATGGCGGCAGTGTCGTTGTTGGTTCCGTAGCTACAATCGACTATGGCGGCAGCGTTACGGTCGATGGCGCAGGCTCGACATTGACGGCTATTGACGATTTGTTTGTTGGATATTGGAGTTCAGGCTCATTGATTGTCAACCATGGCGGGCAAGTCGATGTCGGCGGAACTTTGTACACGTATTCCCTCGGAACGTTGAGTGGTGATGGCGGAATCATCCTTGGCAATGTTGAAAACTACGGCACCATTGCGCCAGGCAACTCGACGGGCATTCTGACGATTGATGGCGACCTTATTCTTGGGAATGGGAGTATTCTGGACATTCAACTTGGAGGATTGATCGCGGGTACGGGCTACGACCAATTGGTGGTCACGGGTGATGTCACGCAGTTTGGACTTGCACACCTTCTTGTGTCCACCTGGGACGGCTTTAACTTAGGCTATGACCAGACGTTCGACTTTCTACTCGTCGATGGAGATCACTCCTTATTATTCTATGACGAATTTTTTAATGCACTGAACGACGGCGCATTGGTCGGAAACTTCAATGGAATCGATTTGTTCATCTCTTACCACAGTAGCGGCGTCAGTTTGTACTCCGCCGCAATTCCCGAACCATCGAGTCTCCTATTGGTGGGATTTTGTTTGGTCCTGGGCATCACCCGCCGTTCTCGGCGAATTTAAGGGCCATAAACGAATTAAATCTATAACTCGATGGAGAATACCATGCGAACAAGCTTAAAGTCACCGACATTCATTGGCGACAATGCTCCCATAGGCGCTATCTTTTTATCAATTCTAGCCGATGCAATCCAGCGACCGCGTCGAATGGCCTTTGCCTTTTCGTTTGTGTTCCTGACGCTTATCGCATTTCAGGACGTTTCCAACGCCCAAACTCGCACCTGGACAAACCCCAATCCCGGCAATCTCCTGACCAATTCAAACTGGAGTGGTAGTGCGGCTCCAAATGCCATCGGTGCTGTGGCGGTGTTCGGAACAAATCCAACCAATTCGGGGAACTTTACCCTCAATGGCACCATGACTCTGGGAACGCTGACATATAGCAATTCTACGTTCGGAAGGTTTTTAACGGGTTCGGGTACGCTTACCTTTCAAACGAGCAGCGGGAATGCACTGTTTCACGTTACTAACACTACCTTTAATTCTTCTGAACAAATTGGCGTTGTCCTTGCAACAACTACGGAGTTTCGCATGGATGGGGCAGTTTTGCAAATGTTTTCGCCAATCACAGGCAGTGGCGGTCTGCTCAAAACAGGTTCTGGTGAACTAAGCCTACTTGGATGGAATTCTTACAACGGCAGCACGATGATTTCAGCAGGAACTATGAGGGCCGGGTATGGTACCGGCAGCATTCCTTATCAGTCGGCCGTCATGGTTTCCAGCGGAGCGACATTGCGGATCCTCGCCACAGAGATGATTGGCTCGCTTGCAGGTTCAGGAAGCGTCACGCTTGAGAGCGAAAATTATCAACTTGAGACCGGATACAATGATAGTTCGACTACCTTTTCAGGTGTTATCAGCGGAGTTGGCGGATTTCGCAAAGTAGGGACTGGAAAACTCACGCTTTCGGGCACCAATCAGTATGCGGGCGATAATTTCATTTCACGAGGTATCTTGTCAGGCAATTTGATTGGAAATAGTGGTTTGAACTCTTCTTTTGGGCGAGGTAACTTCTCGATCGCGAATGGTGCGACCTTGGAGTACACCGGCGCGTCCGCCTCCACCAATCGTACTATTTCATTTACGAACAGCGGCGGAGGCCAAATTGCGGTGTTAGGTTCGGGCACTACTCTTACCTGGTCCGGTGTAATCAGCGGTTTTGGTGGCCTCACAAAAAGCGGTGCAGGCACTTTACAAATTAATGGCAATAATACTTACCAGGGTGCGACGACAATTGCCGCTGGAACATTTCGCCTGGGAAACAACGAACGTATTCCCAATGGTTCGGCACTCACCGTATCCAGTGGTGCGACGTTCAATCTAAACAATTTCAACGAGACAATTGGATCGCTGACAGGTGCGGGCAACGTCGTTTTTGGTAGTGGCAATCTGATTACCGGCGGAAACAATGGCTCGACCACTTTTTCAGGCGCGATGAGTGGTTCTGGCAGTTTGACCAAACGGGGTAGCGGGACGTTCACGGTCTCAAACAATAACACCTACAGTGGTCGAACTCTAGTGGAAGGGGGAACGCTTCAGGTTAGCGGTGCAAGCGGTCAGATTTCCAATACGTCAGCGGTTGTCGTCGGAGACGCGAACGGCAATGGAAACCTCACCATCCAAGGTGGCGGAAAAGTCAACGTTCTTGGCACCGGCTCATTTATCCCCGGCAGTACCATTGGCGGAGTTGATCTGCACTCCGGTCGCAGTTACCTCGGACTCAACCCCGGTTCCGTTGGCACCGCGACAGTGACAGGTGCAGGCTCTCAATGGGAAAGCCAAAATGTACTGATTGTCGGTTACCAAGGAACCGGATCGTTGATGATCCAAAACGGTGGCGTCTTGAAGAATACGGCAGGCTTTCTGGCGCATGACATTGGAAGTATCGGCAACGTGACCGTGACGGGAGCCGGCTCGAAATGGGAAAATTCTGGCAATGTTTATGTCGGCTTGGACGGAATTGGGAATCTGATCGTCAATAATTCGGGTCTGGTGAGTGCCAACGAACTGCATGTTGGTTTCGGCAGCACCCTGTCCGGCTCGGGTGGAATCGTACAAGCTGATGTGTACAACCAAGGAACCTTGTCCCCCGGCAGCTCAGCCGGTATCCTGACAATCGACGGCTTTTACTTTCAGGAATCCGCTGGCGTTCTGAAAATCGAATTGGGAGGGCTGGTCGCGGGCTCTGGCTACGACCAACTCATCATCACCAACAATGCCATACTCGAAGGGGCTTTGGAAGTGTCCTTGATCAACAGTTTTCAACTTGATGAAAACCAATGGTTTGACATTGTTGATGTAGGCGGGAATCTCACCGGGAATTTTTTGGGGCTCGGCGAAGGGGCTCTCGTCGGGAACTTCGGTGGGCATGATTTGTTCGTCACTTACCAGGCCGGGGACGGCAACAGCATCGCCCTTTACACTTCCGCAATCCCAGAACCTGGGGCCGGAATACTCATGCTAATGGGTATTGCTGTTTCTCTGGGTTTCTATCGTCGCAGACGTTAACTAGCCGTTGTCGAAATCCGCTACGTGAAAGCCTAAATTTAAGCAGTCACAGACCTTCGTTGCGAGGTGTCCAAGCGGTAGAAGGCCGGTAGTGCGAGGATGAAATTTTTGTGAAGGCTGCACGTCAGGGTTTCATTTGAATGGGTTCCCCAAGACGCTCAAAACATTCGTGTTGGAAGTTCCAGGAAATCGCCTACGTCCTAAAAGCCTCACAAAAATCAGGCTTTTTGCATTTGTGCAAAACTTCCTCCTCCAAATAGTTTTCAGGCCAAACTCCCATTTTCGCAGTCTCAACAATGCCGGTCTGTGAACCTGAAACTGCGGTTCTCGGTCAACTTCACGTTGTCTCTCTTGCGGCAACTGGTCATAATTGGGAGGTTGTTGGCCTTCGCGGCCAATGGCAGCAGCCGTTATGACAGATTAGGATTTTTTGTTTTTGCGAATCAAAAGGAAACCTCACGTGATCTCCGCGACCCTTCGCCGCCCAGCTCTCGTGCTGAATCGAAACTGGCAACCCGTAAACATCGCGACTGTATCGCGAGCCATTACGTTGGTGTGGAACCGTCATGCCCAAATCGTTGAGCCCAACGATTTTCAACTTTACGATTGGAACGATTGGTCGAAGCTGGAACCTGAGCCAGGTGAATTGTTCATCCAAGCGGTTTCACAACGCTTTCGGGTGCCGGAAGTGATTGCCCTGACTCGCTTCGATCGACTTCCATCGGCCAATGTGGCGTTCAACCGACGCAACTTGTTCAAGCGTGACCGACATGCGTGCCAATACTGCGGCAAGCGTCCTGAAGCAGATGAGCTGACGATTGACCACGTGATTCCGCGTTCACAAGGGGGGCTGTCATCCTGGGCGAACTGCGTGCTCGCGTGCGTCGCCTGCAATCATCGCAAGGCGGACCGGACTCCGGAACAGGCTCACATGAAACTGCGGAAGACTCCGATCCAGCCAACTTGGAATCCCGGTTACTGGCGTCATGCGACACGAATCGATAGCTGGCAGAAGTTTATCAGTGACGTTTACTGGACGACTGAACTCGATCTGGGTTAGTCGCGTTGATCCGAATAGCGAGCATTCTCCGCTATTCTGAAATTTAAAAAAAGAATCGGGCCTCTCATTCGAGAGGCCCGATTTCTATTCAACGACTAATTTTGATGCTCTTCGTTCGTCGCGAGAAATTTCTCTCGCGTTGATGTTATTTTTTACGACGATAGTCGAGTTTGGCGTTTGCTAAAGCGGGCAAGATTTGCACAACTCGATCGACTTCGCGCGACTCAGGGTTAATCCACAAAGTCGTTTTCTGAGCTTCGTTCTCGATGTTGGTGATGCTGACTTTGACGTAGTCTTGGCCGTCTTCCCTTTCGTTTCCTTCGACCTTAATTCGGAAGGTTGCGATTGAGGTTTTTGCCAAGTCCGGCATTTGCACGACGATCTCGTAACCGCTATCAAGTGGGAGGCTCGCAACAAGGAAATCTCGGGCAGGGCCATCACAAATCATCGCTCCCGAGAATTCAACTTCTTCGTTGTTTTCACCAATTACGTAGCTGATTTTTCCGTCGCCATATATGACAGCCATTTTCGTTCCGGCTTGGTCAAGGTCACGGGAGATTGGGAGCAACTGGGCTGAATACGTCCCTGCATCCCGCATCTCACCGAAGGGGAGTTTCATCGTGTCCGAGATCATCCAGGTGCCATCTTTTTTGACGATTTCACGAACGATTTCTAAGGGAAGTTCTTGATTTTGAATCTCCAGTGTTCCGCTCCAGTTTTGGGTTCCAGCGGAAATTTTCAAGGCGAGTTCGGGGAGGTCCGTTGCGATTTTGACTTGATCAGCGGGAACGTAAACCACCGTTTTGATGTCAACTCGCAATTCTTCCAAACGATCAGAGACCTCGCTCGGCATATCGGATTGGTACCGCCCACCAAGTTGATTCGCGAGGAACTGCTCGACTTCGGCGTACATCGCCATGCGGTTGACAGGTTTCGCAAACCCGTGCCCTTCGTCTTCTGCCAACAAGTAGCTGACGTAATGTCCTCGGTCTCGAAGTGCAATCACGATCTGGTCGGCTTCGGCCTTTTTGACTCGCGGATCATTTGCACCTTGGATGATCAGCAACGGTTTGTTGATTTTGTCGGCGCTGAACAGCGGACTGGCTTCGCGAATCCTTTGGCTTCCCTCTTCTGTCTTTGGGTCGCCGGTCATGCCGTACAAAAATGCTCGACCTGCTTCCCAGTAAGGAGGAATTGACTCGAGTAGCGTGAACAAGTTACTGGGGCCGACGATATCGACACCGCAAGCGTAAACATCGGGGGTGAACGCCAAACCGGCCAGGGTCGCATAGCCACCGTAACTTCCCCCCATGATTCCGACGCGGTTTGGATCGGCGATCCCCTTTTCAATCAAATGCTTAACGCCCCAGGTGATGTCGTCTTGCATGAGTTTGCCCCATTGCAAGTCACCGGCATTCAAGAACGCCTTGCCATAACCACCACTAGCTCGGAAGTTCGGTTGCAAAACTGCATAGCCGCGATTGGCGAGGAATTGGGCTTCAGGATCATAACCCCAGTTGTCACGAGGACCTTTTGGGCCACCATGGACAAGTACGACCAAAGGAAGATTTTTAGGTTCCTTCCCAACTGGAACGGTCAAATAGCCAGGAATTTCCAAGCCATCGCTACTGGCGTACCGCACTGGTTCCATCGGTGCGAGATGTTGCTCGACGGCCTTGAGTTCAGGGCGAGGGGTGTACTGGTGGATTAACTCCTTGGTTTCTGCATTAAAAAACCAAGCCTCCGAGGCATAGCGATCACCGGAAACGGAAATCAAAAATTTGCTGTAGTCGTTGGTCGAGCTGGCGAAACCGATTTCGCGACCGGGGAATTTTTGTTCGAGGAATTTGTAGTTTTCTTCCCAAGATTTATTTTTCCAGTAGAGACGATCGCGGTCATCGGTGTACGACGTCGAAATGATTTCGCGCGTGTTTCGGTCCAACCTCAAGCTGCCAAAATCCACGCGGCCTTCGGGATCGCTTTCCAATAGTTTCATTTCCAACGTATCGGGGTTCATCAGGTAAACCGTGGAGAGATCAAGGTCCCCCTTGTTGGTCTCCAAGTAAAAATCCTTGTTGTCTTTATTCCAGCCCAAGACCCCTGCACCTTCCGTTACCAACGTTTCGTAAATCGGGGTCAACCCATCGGTGTTGATGCGAAGTAAAGTTGTGTTACCTTTTTCGTCAGTACGGCTGAGGAGTCGAAGATTATCGTCCCAGTCGAATTCGTAGCCGGTGATGCGGTCGTTGTTTTCATACAAGAGTGTTAATTCACCGGTCGAGATTTTAAGTTGGTAGAGATCATGCCAGGCCTTGTCGCGATCATTAAGACCAACCCACAGCAGATCGGGATTTTTTTGACTCACATGAAACATCTGGGCAGTGACGTCATCCAGAGGCGTCAAGTTTCGCGATTCGGGGACTTCACGCCCTGCGGCTGGCGGGGCATAAGGATCGACCGCAAAGACGTTGATATTTTCGTCACCGTCCTTGTCTTTGACGAACAAAATGTATTTTCCGTCTTCCGTCCAGGCGTAGCCGTACAATGGACGCTCGCTGTCAGTCAAAAGGCGAGCGTTTTCGAACGGCTCATTAAAGTCCTTAACCCAAACGTTCATAATGCCGTTGTGGGCTTTCATAAACGAGATCAGTTTTCCATCTGGGCTTAACTGGCCAGAAGAAATTTGTGGGTTGCCGAAGAACAGCTCGCGGTCGAGAATCGGGGTTTCTTGAGCCTGAATCGTTGAGTTCATAAGGAGTACGCTGACTAAAAAAGTCATCAAAAAAAAGGGTGTTTTCATGGTTTCAATTCTGCGAAAAGTTTGAATTGGGATGCGGATTTAGTTTAGTAGAAAATACATATTCCCTCAATTGGGCGGGATTGACGACTATCCACCAAATCACCGCACATGAATTCGAGTTGTCAAACATCGCTTGAAGTGTAAATTGGGGCCGCAGAATCCAGGTCCCCCAAAAGTCCTAATCCGCCCCGTCATTTTTGAGGTTGCGTATTTGCGAGCCTGCAACGAAAACAAGTGATTAAATCGTTGGAAATCAGCGTCTGCTGTTCCGCTACCATTCCATCAACATCGAGACCGCTGACGATCACCATGAACGAGCATGAATCCCCGAACCTTAACCATGATCACCCTTGGGATCAACTTCGCGAGTTGATTCGGCAGCAAGACGTCGCCAAATTGGAGGCCTTTATAGGCACCCTTGCGTCTGGAGAAATTGCCCGCACGATCAGTCGCTTGGACGCCGCCGAACAACGCCTTTTGCTGACCACCCTTCCCGCAGTAATCAGTGCGGAACTTATCGAAGAGTTTTCGGAAACTCAGGCCGTCGAACTCGTCGAACGGCTGGAACCCGCTGAGGCAGGGGCCATTCTTCAGGAAATGGAGAGTGACGAACAAGCGGACATCCTCTCCAAACTCACCGATGCCGAGGCCGACGCGATTTTGGCGACAATGGACCCCGAAGATGCGGCCAGCGTGCGTCATATGGTTGGCTATGAAGCCGATACGGCTGGCGGTTTGATGATCAATGAAGTCCTCTGCTATGCGGACAATTTGCGGGTTAGAGACGTGCTGGACGACCTGCGTGCGAACAAGGAAATCTACTCCGATTACGAAGTCCAATACGCTTACGTCGTGCAGCAAACTCATGCTCCCGATGAACCAGCCAACCCTGTCCATTTCGGAAAACTCGTCGGCGTTCTGCGATTGCGGGATTTATTGCTGAGCCAACCCGACACAACAATCGCTTCGTTGATGATCGCAAATCCGCTGTCGGTCGTGGCAACTGCATCTCTGGAAGAGTTGTTCGATATCTTTGACCGTCGTGCTTTTTTGGGATTGCCGATCGTCGATTCACTGGGGCGATTGGTTGGCGTCGTTCGCCGACACGATGTCGAGGAAGCGCGAGTCGAAAGGGCAGACGATGACAACTTGAAACTTTTGGGGATTGTCGGCGGGGAAGAGCTGCGAACGATGCCCCTAGCCACAAGGGCAGGGTGGCGATTGAGTTGGTTGATTCCTAACATTCTGCTGAATGTCATCGCCATCAGCGTGATCGCAATTTACGAAGTAACGATTCAAGAAGTGATCGCACTTTCAGTGCTTTTGCCGTTAATTTCAGATATGGGAGGCAACGCGGGGATTCAAGCAATCGCTGTGAGCATTCGCGAACTGAATTTGGGGCTCCTCAAGTCCCACGAGATTCTATGGGTAGCGATCAAAGAGGGAACGGTAGGGCTCGTTAACGGGCTCGTTCTCGGTGTGATCATTGCATTTGGCACATGGCTTTGGAAGGGAAATTTGGTGCTGGGACTTGTCGTCGGAGTCGCGATGGCGATCAACACACTGGTTGCGACGACCGTCGGTGGCATCATGCCTTTGTTGCTAAAGCGCATGAAGTTCGATCCGGCACTCGCCTCCGGCCCCGTGCTGACGACGATCACCGACATGTCTGGCTTTTTTCTGGTACTAAGCCTGGCGGCCGCCCTACTGCCATGGATCACGTAAAAGCCAAGGCGAATTAACTCAGTAAATTCCTGAGTCGATTAAGATAGTTGCCCATCAAATGCGAAGGCATGCCATTGCGCAGTTCGCTCCAAAGAGTTGCCGAGGCTGAACTCGAAATCCCCTCGTCTTCCGATTCGGCGTCCACTTGGGCCAAAACTCGAGACTCAGCGTTTTCACCGATCTCTCCAATTGCAATTTCGCGATCGCAATGTTGATAGGTGTTGCTGAACAGGCTGACGGTTGGCAGTCTGGGGACAAGGTCGCCGCCGTCAACGTAACGGAAGATTTTGCCTGAAAAGGTCCGATTAAATGCAGCCGCAGCAGCGTCGTTGCCAATCATGGGGGCTCCGAAAGTGCAAAGCCGCGTGATTGGGATGAAGTGTCGCTCCAATCTCCAACCAGCCAACAAAGCCAACGCGCCCCCCAAACTATGCCCAGTGATCCAAACTGGACGCTCCGACGCAGAATACAAACTATCAACCCGGTCAAAAAACGGCTCCCAGATATCCTGGATAGCTCCCATAAAACCGCTATGAAACCGCGCGCCAACACCTGCCGCCGCGAAATCAGTCCCGGCACGGCCCTCCGGCACGATCAAGAAATTACGAGCGTTGGTCAGTAGCCAATCTTTGAAACCATCGAGATTCATAAACGACTCGGAACCTCGAAATGCAATGACGATCGCTCCGTCCGTTTCTCCGACGTAAACTTGCGTATTGCTGACGGAAATTAGCTCCGCATCAAGGTTGAGTTCTCTACGAAAAGCCTCACGCCCTTCGCCCGCGGGTAGATAGGCTAATTCGCAGGCTCTACCCAGGATCGCTGCATGTATTGGCCCATGTGGAACGCTTGCGTCCAGCAAAGATTTGATTTCAGTATTGCTTGTCATCAGTCAACTCCATGTCACCCAAAGGTATAAACGTAGATCATCGCAAGGCACGTCGTCGAGAACCTTCTGCCTTCCATTGGTCAACGACTTCAGCCGAGATCGCCGTTTGTGATACGTCAATGTTTTTCAGAGACGGGAGTTTAATCAAATGTTCTCGAAAACCATCGTCGGAGATCTGCGTGCCGCGCAACCGAAGGATTTCTAGTTTTTCAAATCGAGCCAAAATGGCAAGTCCTACGTCGGTTATTTTTGAATCGTTGAGGTCCAACTCTCGCAATTTCGACATGCCAAGCAAATACTCGAGCGTTTCGTCGGTGACATCGGGATTGGCCATTTGCAAAACAACTGTATCCGGACGCAGTTTCAAGACTTCGTAACTTTCTCGATCCCATCCCGTCAACGTCAGATGCATTTCCCCATCGACGATTTTTTCGCGTGGTCCAAGGTCAACGTCCAGAACTGCACGCGCGAGAATCGCAGGTGAAACGATCGCCGCCACACCGACAAGACCAACCGCTAACGGCAATAACATTCCTCGCCATCGTCTGCGGGCGACGACAACCAACATCCACGCTCCGGCAATCAGCATCAGAATGCAGCCTACGACAAACAAGAGTTCAAGACTCGCAAACATCGCTACCTCGAAAAAAAGACCCGCACGGAGCAGCTTGGCAACTTTTTATTTTTAGCGTTCGCGAAAAACAATTCGACCCTTGGTCAAATCATACGGGGACAACTCAACCCGAACCTTATCTCCGGGAACAATCCGAATAAAGTTTTTGCGCATTTTTCCTGCCACATGGGCCATCACTTCACCGCCGGTGTCCAACTCGACACGAAATCGTGTGTTGGCAAGGGCTTGGGTCACGGTTCCACTGACCTCATAGGACTCGTCTTTTGGCATGAATTCTCCAGAACTAACTAACGGAAGGCTAACAACCGTAGTTATCATAACGCGAGAAGCGCCGGGAAGTCCAGAGTCTAGCGGCCTGGAGGCGTCGTTGTGTAGCGAATCGGCGTGCCAGAGGGTTCGGACGGAAGGCCGCTTGGGGCAGCCGTCGCGGGAACGACGAATCTGGCTTCGGGCTGCGATCTCTCGAAAACCCGCCCGGCGACATCGATAAAGGACTGACGCACTTCGGGAGTCAAACCATCTAAGCGATAGGCCATCCCTTGGACCCCAGGCCCATTGCGGGAAGTTGTCTCGTTCAGACGCTGGACGAACTTCATGGTCTCAACGAAGTTTTGATCAGCGGTCTTGCCCACCAGCGGATTGAGTGTTTTCGCAATGATCCCAGCGGCTGCATTTTCGATTTTCAGAAAGATATCCAACTTACTCGTTTGAGTTGATTTTCCTGTCGGATCATCAGCCGAAGACGTTCGCAACACGAGAACGCATTGACCATTTACAGGTTTTCGCAATACTGGGCCTTCATATTTTCCCGTGCCGTAAAACACGTGAATTTGATCGTTTCCATAAATCAGTTCGACGTCGTTCGTGCCCCCTGCCCCGTCTTCGGTGTGAAGCTCAAACGGTCCGGTCCGTTGGGAGTCCATTTCCGTAACCCCCATTAACCGCCAAATAGAAACAATGACTTCCGGGTAACGACACAGGAAGGTGTAGTATTCTGAATCGCACTCGATTTGAGTCATCGGCAGTCGGCGATAAAGACTATGGTCCTGCAAAACGGCTGAAATCTTAGCCTGGGCATCGGGAGTCATGTCGTGCAGCGGAATGCATTTGATCGCTTCGTCTTTAGCATTTCGCGAGCTCGTGCCCGTCGTTAGTTGCTGTGAAAACCCAGCGCCCGAAGTCGACAATGCGACCCCAAAACACCAAATCGCGATGAATCTACAGAGAAACAAACGCCAATTTTTGCGGTGTTCCCTATTTTCGCGGTGTGACTGTTTCCAGCTCGACATTCACTAGTACCTTGCAGCAAATCGCGTTTAAATGGCCCGCTAATCACGCCGCAGCGCGCGGGATAGGCCTGGGTTTGTGAGAGATTTCGCTATCGCATAATTTCGGATTCCGTTAGGGAGTAGGTGAGCCAATTCGCGCGGCCATCAAAAGAAACATCGCAATGACCAGAATCGAGGGTTCTTGGTGCTTGCACATCTCTAAATTGGGTAAACCGAGAAAAATGGAAGCCGGATTGGCTCAGATGAATCGCAGGGCAAGGTCTGGAGTAGGAATAACCATTCTCTTGTCAACCCACGCGGCTAAAATTTGTCGCATTGCCGGTTGCGGGATTGGAAAATTTGAGCTTTTGTGTAACAATATCGCACACTCGGAAGAATTCCGACTGAGTTTCGAGTCGGAATCTATGCGATGCCTTGATCGACGATCACCCGTCATCGAGGCTTGACCGATAAAAAGTTCGCGATTTCTGTGGTTTTTTAGGTTTTTTGAGAACTTACCTGTCGGTTTTGTTGAACGAGCGGTGGGTGTGAAGGCAAAATCTCTAGCTTCAAAAACGAGCTAGCGAAGGCAAAATAAGACGACTCAAAATTTTTTAAGCTGACATCGTGAATTTTTTCACGATGTTTGCTGGCACAAGTGGACGGATCGATACGGTTATTTTTCATCGAGGTCTGGAATTCAAGATGAATCAAATTCAACGTGGACTGAAGATTCCCATCGCCGGCGGCCCGGCTCAAGACATTGAAAATGGTCCACCAATCACCAAAGTAGGTTTGGTCGGCGATGACTACGTGGGGCTTGTTCCCAAGATGCTGGTCCAAGTTGGTGACCAGGTAAAATTGGGGCAGCCAGTTTTTGAAGACAAGAAAAACGCGGGAGTTTTCTACGTTGCTCCGGCAAGTGGTCGCGTTGTGGAAATCAATCGCGGAGCGAAGCGTAAATTCGAAGCATTGGGCATCGAAATCGACGGAGACGCCGAAGTCGAATTCACAGCCCACAGGGACTTGCAAGCCCTTAGCCGCGATCAAGTCGCTGCTCAATTACAACAGTCAGGACTCTGGACGGCTTTGCGAACTCGCCCTTTCAATAAAGTTCCGAGTGTTACGGGCGAGCCGCACAGTATTTTCGTGACGGCAATCGACACCAATCCACTGGCTAGTGATCCAGAACTCATCATCGAGCAGCACAAGGACGATTTTGTTAGCGGCCTTGCGGTCATCAGTAAATTAACTCGCGGCAAGACCTTCGTTTGCACCCGTGACCATTCTCGAATTCCTGGAAAAGATGTTCCGGGCGTGTTCTTCGAAGTTTTCGCCGGGCCGCATCCAGCAGGATTGCCGGGGACTCACATTCATTTTCTCGACCCGGTCGGACCTGCGAAAACCGTTTGGTTTATCAATTACCAAGACGTCATCGCTGTCGGAAGGCTCTTCACGACGGGCCGCTTAATGGTCGAACGAACTATCGCCGTCGCCGGTCCGCGAGTAAGAAATCCGATTCTTTTACGCACGAGACTGGGAGCTCATGTCGGAGAGTTGGTTGCCGGGCGGGTTCAAGGAACCAACAACCGGATTGTGTCGGGCTCCGTTCTTAGCGGTCGCAAATTTTCAGCACCGCACGATTACTTGGGGCGTTACCACCTGCAAGTCTCTGTACTTGAGGAGGGAAACCACCGCGAGTTCCTGGGCTGGCAAAAGCCCGGGGCCGACAAATTCTCCGTCACCAAGGCCTATCTTGGTTCATGGTTGTCACGACAATTTAATCTGACGACCAGCACTGGCGGGAGTCATCGTGCGATGGTGCCCATCGGAGTCTACGAGCGGGTAATGCCCTTAGATATTTTGCCGACGCAATTATTGCGAGCGTTGCTGACTAAAGATACGGATTCAGCTCAAGCTCTCGGATGCTTGGAGCTGGACGAAGACGATGTCGCTCTATGTACATTTGTCTGTCCCGGCAAATACGATTACGGCTCGGCTCTCCGAGAAAATTTGTCCATTATCGAAAAAGACGGTTAACCAGATCGAAAAAGGCGAAGACGAACAGGTTTCAAAAATATGATTCGCAAATTGCTCGACAAGATCGAACCTCTGTTCAAACCAGGGGGAAAATACGAAAAACTTTATCCGCTGTACGAGGCGCAAGATACGTTCCTCTACACGCCGGGCGAGGTGACTCATGGGGGGACCCATGTCCGCGATGCACTGGACCTCAAACGGATGATGAGCATGGTGATCGTCGCTCTGATCCCTTGCATCTTTATGGCCTGTTACAACACCGGCTACCAAGCTCAGAAGATCATGTACGCTGCGAGTGCGGTGAAAATCCCCGAGTCAGGTTTACTTGAGTCGTTATGGGATGGATCTTGGCGGTACTCGGTGATGAGCTTTTTAGGGGTTGACTTCAAGGCGAACCGCGGCGAATTTTTGAGCTTCGGAAGCCTGCTCCCTTGTACGATTCATGGGGCGTTGTTTTTCCTACCAATTTACGTCGTAACGATGGCAGTTGGTGGTACCTGCGAGTTGATTTTTTCGCTCGTACGCAAGCATGAAATCAACGAAGGTTTTTTGGTTACCGGAATGTTGTTCCCATTGACGTTGCCACCGAACATCCCATTGTGGCAAGTTGGAGTGGGGATCGCATTCGGTGTGGTTATTGGCAAAGAAATTTTTGGCGGTACCGGTCGAAACTTTTTAAACCCTGCTTTGACGGCCCGAGCATTTTTGTATTTTGCTTATGCCAAAGAAATCTCAGGCGACAAAGTATGGACTGCTGTTGATGGTTTTAGCGGAGCCACTGGCCTTGGCCAAATCAATGCTGTCGAACCGGGAACGGCGACGGCCCCGATGATGGCCAGCCTGAGTGGAACCTACAACGGCGAAACCATCGCGGCCGGTGCGGCCAGTTGGTGGGATTGCTTTATCGGAAACATGCACGGCTCGATGGGCGAAACCAGTGCTCTGGCATGTCTCATCGGGGCTGCGATTTTAATTGCGACTCGAATTGGTTCTTGGCAGATCATGGCCGGAACTCTCGTTGGTTTGCTTGGACTGTCCACGGCATTTTGGCTTCTTCCCTTCCAAGCGGCTGCCTACAACATTCCGCCTTGGTGGCATTTGGTTATCGGCAGCTACGCTTTTGGTGCGGTGTTCATGGCGACCGACCCAGTGTCAGCGGCGATGACGCCGAAAGGCAAATGGATTTACGGGATTTTGATCGGCGTGGTTACAGTGATCGTTCGCTGTATGAACATTGGATTTGCGGAAGGAGTCATGCTGGCGATCCTGTTTGCCAACTGCTCTGCTCCGCTGATTGATTACTTTGTCGTTCAACAAAACATCAAACGTCGTTTGCTTCGTACAGCATAAGAAGGTGGTTTGCGATGTCAAATAAAGATGGCCTGGTCAACACGATTATCACGGCAGTGGTTTTATGCCTCGTCTGTTCGACGATCGTTTCGATAACTTCGATTGGTCTGCGTGAGCGCCAAGCTCAAAACAAGGCGCTCGACAAAAAGAAAAATGTCTTGATGGCTGCCGGCTTGCTCGATGCAGCCGGTGCTCAGAAGATCAGCGAAATTTTTTCTGAACGAATTGAGACTCGGATCATCGACTTGGCTACCGGCGAGGACGTCACATCCGAATACGAAAATCCGGACGAGTTCGACCCCGAGCCACTCATGATGGAGCGGGAGCATCGAATCGACCTTTCAAATGATCGAGACTTGGCCCAAATTCGGCAACGCGAGGTTCGGGCTCCGATGTATGTGATCAAGACTTCAGAGAGTGATCGCACTCCTGCGGGCTACGTTTTTCCGGTTCGCGGCAAGGGTTTGTGGTCAACGTTGAGAGGATTTTTGGCAATTGACGCCGAGTTGAAGAACTCGATTGGGATCACGTTTTACCAACATGCAGAAACTCCTGGTCTCGGTGGTGAAATTGAAGCGGACTATTTCCGCGATGCCTGGAAGGGTGCCAAAATTTTTGATGACAAGGGGAGCGTGGTTTTGAAAATCACCAAGGCCCGTGTTGAAGAAAACAAAAACGAAATCGACTCCCTATCGGGAGCGACAATTACTTCGGTCGGCGTCGAAAGATTAGTTCGATTTTGGATGGGAGCAGATGGTTTCGGCCCCAAACTTCAAAACTTGCGTGATTCGAAGTAGTTTACCAGTTTTACGAAATTAATAATTGACACCCAATTTGAGGTGAAGCATGGCAGATTCAAACGTAAAATCGATATTATGGGGTCCGATCTTTCGGCGGAACCCCATCGCCTTGTTGGTGCTGGGGATTTGCTCGGCCTTGGCGGTCACAACGAAACTTGACAAAACCCTCATCATGTGCGGAGCGGTGATCTTCACGGTCTGCATTTCGAATGTGGCGGTTTCATTGATTCGGAATCGAATCCCCAGCAGTATTCGCATTATCGTTCAAATGACGATCATTGCGTCGATTGTGATTCTGGTGGACCAGTTTTTGAAAGCTTACTTTTACGCTCTTTCGAAAGAGCTTTCGGTTTTTGTCGGTTTGATCATCACCAACTGTATCGTCATGGGCCGAGCCGAAGGGTTTGCGATGAGCAACAACCCTCGCGACAGCTTCTTTGATGGCCTTGGTAACGGCTTAGGGTACAGCGTGGTATTGATTTTTGTTGCTGTTTTCAGAGAAGCGTTCGGTGCGGGAACACTACTGGGATACAAACTGCCCGTGTTGAGTAACCCTGAGATGTACACCCCCAACGGCCTGATGTTCACTCCGCCAAGCGCGTTCTTTTTGATCGCTCTCTTTATTTGGGTGGTCCGTACTGTTTACACCGATCAACAAGAGAAGGAATAGGCCATGTGGAATTATTCATACGATTTGTTTAGCCTGTTTATGAAGGCCGCGTTTGTCGAAAATCTTGCGCTGGCGTTCTTCTTGGGTATGTGTACTTTCCTAGCGGTTTCGAAAAACGTCAAAACGGCTATAGGCCTCGCAATTGCGGTTGTGCTGGTGCAGACCATTACGGTCCCCGTCAATAACCTGTTGTACAATTACATGCTTAAGCCTGGGGCTTTGGCGTGGCTCGGGTCGGATATGAAGGGCCTCGATTTATCATTCTTGGGCTTGATCGTGTACATCGGGGTGGTCGCTGCCATGGTTCAGATCATGGAGTTAATTTTGGACAAATATTTCCCGGCCCTTTATAACACACTCGGTATTTTCCTACCCCTGATCACGGTGAATTGCGCGATCCTCGGCGGTTCATTGTTCATGGTCGAACGCTCTTACGATTTTCCGCAAAGCGTCGTTTACGGCATCGGCTCTGGTTTTGGATGGGGGTTGGCTATCATGATGCTCGCCGCGATCCGCGAGAAGTTGCGATATTCAGACATCCCTGCTGGCCTTCGAGGATTGGGAATCACCTTTGTGATCTGCGGCCTGATGGCTTTGGGATTCATGTCGTTTCAAGGCATCTAGTTCGGTATTGTTGTTTTAATTACGTCTGTCAAAAACGGGCTCCGAAATTTCGAGAAAATGAATATGCATACCATTGCCGAAATTATTGAAATCTTTACCCCTGCGACGAACCTCTTGGCATCGACGACAACGCAAGCGTTGACCTCCAGCGTCGTTATGTTTACGGGAGTCGTCATGGCGTTGGTTGCCTTGATTTTGGTTGCCAAGAATTTTTTGGTGCCCAAGGGTAAGGTCAAGATTTTGGTCAATGGCCAAAAGGAATATGAGGTTCCGTTGGGTGGAAAGCTGATGGGCGCATTGGCCGATCAAGGAATTTTTGTCTCCTCGGCATGTGGCGGCGGTGGAACTTGTGCTCAATGCAAAGTCAAAGTCCTCGAAGGGGGCGGCGACATCTTGCCGACGGAAAAGTCCCACATCAATAAACGTGACGAGCGTGAGGGTTGCCGCTTAAGTTGCCAAGTCGCTGTAAAACAAAACATGGTGGTCGAGGTCCCCCACGAAGCCTTCGAGACCAAGAAATGGCTTTGCACCGTTCGTTCAAATCACAATGTGGCAACGTTCATCAAAGAACTCGTGCTTGAGTTACCCGAAGGCGAAGCGGTCGATTTCAAAGCCGGAGGTTACATCCAAATTGAATGCCCACCCCACGAAGTGAATTACAAAGACTTTGACATCGAAGAACGATTTCATCCCGATTGGGATAAGTACAACGTCTGGCAGTACGTGTCAAAGGTCAACGAACACGTCACCCGCGCCTACTCCATGGCGAATTACCCTGGAGAAAAAGGGATCATCATGCTGAACGTGCGGGTCGCGACTCCTCCACCGCGTATCGCCAATGCACCGCCAGGGAAAATGTCCTCTTACATTTTTAACCTTAAACCCGGTGACAAAGTGACGATTGCTGGGCCGTTTGGTGAGTTCTTCATTAAGGATACAAAATCCGAAATGGTCTACATCGGCGGTGGGGCTGGCATGGCACCGCTTCGCAGCCACATTTTTGAACTGTTCAAGCGAAAGCTAACTGACCGGAAAGTTACTTACTGGTATGGTGGCCGAAGCATGCGGGAGTTGTTTTACGTCGATCAATTCCGTGAGATTGAAAAACAGTTTCCCAATTTCAAGTTCAATATCGCCTTGTCTGAGCCTCTTCCAGAAGACAATTGGACCGGCTACAAGGGCTTTATCCATCAAGTCTTGCTAGAAGAATACTTGAGCAAACATCCAGCACCTGAAGACATCGAGTTTTATTTGTGCGGCCCCCCCATGATGAATCAAGCGGTCTTCAAAATGCTTGATGAGTTGGGGGTCCCTCCAGAGAACATCGCTTTTGACGACTTCGGCGGATAGGCAGAGTCAGATGATCAACCGTAGCGACAAGTGGCGTTACCTCGGCCTAAGTGTGCTGTGGACTTTGTTGGCTACCGGTTTCACTTCTTTGAGCTGTGCGGAAGACGTGGTTCTCAGTTGGTCGGGCTATACGATGGGCCCGATCACCTACGTCGTGAAAGTCGTCGCTCCTTCGGAAGTTGACCTCACTGAAGTTCAAAACGAAATTTCCAGCGTTTTGGACTGCGTCAACCATCGAATGTCGACCTACCTCCCAGACTCCGAGGTCTCTCGCTTTAACAAAAGTGAATCTCCAGATTGGTTCGAAGTATCACCGCAAACAGCGGTCGTGATTTCGCGGGCTCAAGAGATCAGTCGAATTACAAACGGTGCTTTTGACATTACCGTCAAACCGATTGTCGAACGTTGGAATATGGGGGCTGGAAAACAAGACACCTTTACAGTTCCTTCAGCCGAGGAAACAGCACGATTGAAACTTCGAATCGGCTTCGAAAAACTCGACGTCCGAATCGATCCGCCGGCGATTCGTAAAGTGGCTCCCGATCTTCAGATTGATTTGTCGGCCATCGCCAAGGGTTACGCTGTCGACTCGGTATCGGAAAAATTGCAGGAACTTGGCTTCGTTTCTCATTTTGTGGAAATCGGTGGCGAGGTTCGCGCCCACGGAATGAAGCCTAACGAGCAACCCTGGATTGTGGGAATCGAGAGACCTATTCCGAATATTCGCGAAACGGATTGCACGGTCGTCTTAAAAAACCAAGCTCTGGCCACTTCTGGCGACTACCGAAATTTTGTCGAAGTCGGTGGAAAACGACGCTCGCACACGATTGATCCGCGAACCGGGACACCTGTCGAAAACAGCATGGTCAGCGCGTCGGTTCTAGCGTCAGATTGTATGACGGCCGATGCCTATGCGACGGCATTCATGGTCCTGGGACCTGAAGAAATTGATCGTGTTTCGATCGCTGAATCGCTGGGGGTTTATCTTATCCAGCAAGAAGGCTCCAAGTTGCAGAGAAGTTTTTCCGGTGAGATTCCTTTTCAAGAAGCCCCCCCCTCGGAAGCCTCCGAAGCGGCGTCTACGATTTTCCCTCTATTTTTGGCCGCATTTGTGCTGTTTGGGTTGGCCGTTTTAGGAATGGCCAGTGGAGTGATCCTTTCGAATCGCACGATCAAAGGGTCGTGTGGAGGTATTTCCGGCACAACCAATCCAGACGGTTCAACCAGTTGTTCTGTTTGCCAAAACCCTGCCAGCGAATGCCGCGACAAACAAGCGAATTAATCATCAAGTCGATAACAAATTCATTGTTCGGCCACCTCGACTTCCTTAACGCCCCAAGGTGATAACTGATGACGGTCTGCCTTACAACGTTAACCAGTCCCTTTTTAAAGCTCTCGCCACCAAGGACCGTCATTTAGCGGCGGCAGTTAAGTTTATGGCACATGATTTCCTGCATTTCGACGGCACCTGGTGCGATATTGAATTGTTGTTAAACCGCCAAGTCGCCGACGACGCAACTGGGTTTCGCGAGGGTTCACAGCTCGGTGCCTCAACCTATTCCATTGTCCACTCCGTCGTTCCCCAAAATCGATTATGGCAAACATTGATGGCTTGGCGCGAGCACCTTGTTGGAGTTGACATTGGTGATCTGTTGGTGCGAGTCAAATATTCAGCAAAACACCCGACGCGAGAAATTCCCTTTGCAGACTTCTGGCGTCTCCACTTCTTGCAAGGGTTAACTGACGAGTTGAAACGCGGAACGCTCCGCTGCAAATTCCAACCGATTGTGTCGAGAGTTCATCAATCGATTTTTGGCTACGAGTTGCTGGCCAATTTCCATGATGAAAAACTCGATCTTGGAGCCTACGATCTTTTTCTCCAAGTTCACGATGCGCGGGAACGACTGGCTCTTGAAGGGTTGCTGTGGACATCAGCCCTTAAGCAGTTGCGACATTTACCGAACAACAAATTGGGATTCGTCAATTTAAACCCGGAAATATTCTTTCAGGGAATCACGGATTGGAGACGAACTGACCGTGAATTAGCCAAAGCATCAATCGCTCCCTCTCGCATGGTCGTTGAAATCCTGGAATCGGAAACACCGTATGATTTTGGTGAACTCGAAAATTTTGTTAGCGAATGTCGCCGTCGTAGTTTTACAATTGCAGTTGACGACTGGGGACAACATTCGGGAAATTTGACCGTTTTGGAAGCGGTACGACCCGACTTCGTAAAACTCGAAGTCCAAACTGTCAGAGGCGCCAGTACTGATCCTTATCGTCGAACATTGGTCGAGGGAGTGATCGATTTTTGTCGCTCGCTCGATACCAAAGTTGTACTTGAAGGAATCGAAACCGCCGACGATTGGGAGTGGGCTAAAGACTCTCGAGCGGAATTTTTGCAGGGTTATCATTTTGGGCGTCCCAATCGATCCCCCGTTGATTGTTGGCTACCAACTGCGACAATCAACACTGCGGCAGCGCATTTCGGAGTTCCCTCAACGATCTGATTGAGGTGGTTTGCGCTGAACCGCATGACAGTGGCTATGACAGTCGTGGCCGGTTCATGGGGAGGCTCAGCGTGGTTGCATTTCAAAAATTTGCCGCAATTTCAATTGGGTTGTTAGTTGCAATGCAGCCTGTTCTCGGCCAAGATCGCATCACAAGGAAACCCTTTGCGTCTCGATCCGAAGTCATTGCTCGCAACGCGATGGCAGCGACCAGTCATCCCTTGGCGACTCAAATTGCTCTGGACGTGATGCGAAACGGAGGTAACGCCATCGACGCGGCCATTGCCGCCAACGCCGCTTTGGGTCTGATGGAACCAACGGGTTGTGGAGTCGGCGGTGATTTGTTCGCCATCGTTTGGATCAATGCAGATCAAAAACTTTACGGACTGAACGCGAGTGGACGCTCGCCGCAGTCGTTGACCTACGAAAAATTGCAAACTCTTCTGGCCGAACAGCAACTTACCAAAATCCCTGCTTTGGGGCCGTTGCCAATTTCTGTTCCGGGTTGTGTTGACGGCTGGTTCGAACTCCACGAACGATTCGGAAAAATGCCGATGGAGAAAGTCCTTCAGCCAACGATAACCTATGCCCGCGAAGGCTTCCCCGTTTCGGAATTGATCGCTTACTATTGGGGAGCGAGTCGCCGTTTGGCACGCTATCCCGGATTTAGTGAAACTTTCTTGCCCGACGGAAAAGCGCCTCGCAAAGGGGAAATTTTTAAAAATCCTCGACTTGCGAATACCCTTGCGAGAATCGCCCAAGGCGGACGCGACGAATTTTATCGAGGTGACATCGCCAGAGAAATTGCCGAATTTATGCAAGCTCACGGGGGACACTTAAGTTACCAAGATTTGGCGAGCCACCGCAGTGAATGGGTTGATCCGGTTTCGGTCAACTATCGTGGCTACGACGTATGGGAACTCCCGCCCAATGGCCAGGGGATCGCGGCGTTACAGATGCTGGGGATACTCAAGCACTACGATTTTTCGAAAATCCCCTTCGGCAGCCCCCAACACGTGCATCTCTTCGTCGAGGCAAAAAAACTCGCGTTCGAAGACCGCGCCCTGTTCTACGCCGATCCGGCCTTCAATCAGATTCCTACTGAGCAACTGATCTCTGACGAGTATTTATCTCAACGTCGAAACCTTATCCGCGACGGGGTGGCCGCAGATCGGTATGACGCTGGAAATCCTGCTTTGATCGATGGCGATACGATTTATCTCACCGTGGCCGATTCTGATCGTAACATGGTGTCGTTGATCCAAAGTAACTACCGTGGGTTTGGGTCTGGCCTGTGCCCTGGTGAACTGGGATTCTGTCTGCAAGATCGCGGTGAAATGTTTGACATGACACCCGGACGGTTTAATACTTACGAACCCAACAAGCGTCCCTTTCACACAATCATCCCGGCGTTTATAACCAAAGACGGCCAACCGTTTTTGAGTTTTGGAGTCATGGGAGGAGCGACCCAGCCGCAGGGACATGTACAAATCGTTATGAATATCGTTGACTTCGGAATGAATATCCAAGAGGCAGGTGATGCTCCCAGAATTCTGCACAATGGCTCCTCCGAACCAACTGGCGAACGAATGACCGATGGTGGTACCGTATCGCTCGAGACGGGCTTTCGTCGCGATACGGTTGACGCACTCCAAGCGATGGGTCATAAAATTGGCCGTGATCGCGGCAATTTTGGTGGCTATCAAGGCATTCGTTACGACCCAATTCACGACGTTTACTATGGTGCCAGCGAGTCCAGAAAAGATGGCCATGCGGCTGGATACTAAATAATTGAACTTAACTCAATTTAAAACAACAAGGAACAATTTCAGATGACTTTGTCGACCGCCATGACGGAAAACTTGGTTTGTACGGAAATCGCCGGGCGCTCCGTGCGGGAACTCGCCGAGAAATACGGAACGCCAACCTATGTGTATGATGCGGAGAAAATTGTTCAACAAATCGAACGACTTCGCTCTTTCGATGTCATTCGTTACGCCCAAAAAGCGAATTCAAACCTAGCCGTGTTGGATTTGATGCGGCGTTTGGGGGTCGTCGTCGATGCAGTGAGCGTGGGTGAAATTTACCGAGCGCATCGCGCAGGTTTCCCTTATAAGGCTGGTGAAAATGACCCGGCACCGATTGTCTACACGGCGGACATTTTCGATCGCGAAGCGTTGGATTGGATCGAAAAGCACCGGGTTCATCCAAATCTCGGCTCTCCGGATATGATCGACCAGTTCGGGGAACGCTGCCCCGGCAGAGATGTGACTCTGCGGATCAACCCAGGTTTCGGCCACGGCCATAGCCAAAAAACCAATACGGGCGGAGCCAGTTCCAAACATGGAATCTGGCATGAAGACCTCGATGATTGTTTGGCGCGAGCTGCCAAATATGATTTGACAATCAGCGGCCTGCACATGCACATCGGATCGGGTACCGACTTCGAACATTTGGCTCAGGTATGCCAAGCGATGGAAGAAATGGCACTCCGCGTCGGCCCACAATTAAAAACGATTAGTGCCGGTGGCGGGCTGCCGACTCCATATCGCAATGAAGACGAAGAGATCGATATCGAACGTTACTATGCGTTGTGGGACGCGACTCGCCAGCGTTTGGCAACGGAGTTTGAGCATCCGCTATCCTTGGAGATCGAACCAGGGCGTTATCCAGTAGCTCAAGCGGGATTCCTCATCGCCGAGATTCGCGCGATCAAAACAATGGGGGAAAACTTGTTCTATTTGCTCGATGCCGGTTTCAATAATCTCGCTCGACCAATTCTATATGGAGCCTATCATCCGATGTCGGTCGCTCATCGTGTTCCACGTGAGTCAGCGAAAACTCAAGAAGTCGTCGTCGGAGGCCCGCTGTGTGAGTCAGGAGACATTTTCACGCAAACCGACGGAGGATTGGTCGTTCGACGAAATTTGCCGGTTGCCGAAGTCGGCGATTTTGTGGTGATCGGGGGGGCAGGAGCCTACGGTTTTGTGATGGGCTCGAACTATAACAGTAAACCGTTCGCCGCCGAAGTCTTGCTCGACCAAGACGGTGATCATCTCGTTCGCCAACGCGAGCCCGTCAGTGATCTTTGCAGGTTGGAATCGATTCCAGTTAGACAATAGTTGTTTAGCCCCGAAATTGAAGCGATTGCCCTCAAACGTTAGATTGTCGATGTCCTTTCACGTTGTTGTCGTTGGAACATAACGAATTCCCGTCTTGGTAGACCGCACCTCGAAGCGGCTTACCAAGGCATGCTCCTTCAGTGCGTCCGAATTTTTCACAGTGTGAAAACCCACGTGGCCGTTCACTCCAGGAACCGCAACTCCAATTCGCAACCCCTCCCAAACCCATCCAACCAATTTCGCGCACCATCTTTTACCCAACATCTTTTACCAAAAAAACAATCGCACCATCATCTCAAGCGAAAGCCCCATGTCCTCCCATAGTCAGCGTGACGATTTGGTACAAGATGTTGGGTAAAAGGTGACCATGCTCAAGGGAGTGGAATAAGGGCCAGCGAAATTGGTGCCAAGCAAATTTTCAAAGTGCATCAATGGCACCAATTCTCCATTTTTCAAAACCTCCACGCGCAACATCTTTTACCCTTCATCTTTTACCATCAAAAACAATCGCTCCATCATCTCAAGCAAGAATCCAACGCCCTCCCATAGTCAACGTGACGATTTGGTAAAAGATGTTGGGTAAAAGATGACCATGCTCTAGCACCCGCCAAATTGTGCCAAGTTGCCTATGTAATGCATCGCGCATTTGCCTGAAAGGCTATCTCTCTCCCAGTCCAGGGAAGAGCGAGGGTTAGATGCCCATCGAACCCTCGCGCCGCCCTGGGTACACGCCCCACACGTTCCCTTTCCGGCCCAATGGGCCAACCGATCTACATTCCGATCAAAAATGTATAGCCACCCCAAAAGCCATGCTACCAATTCAGAAACGCCAAGCACGTTACGTCCGTCAAAATATTTGCCGGAAAAAAAGCAAAGCAGATTCAAAATCCACGTGGGTAATATCGAGCCACGGATGGTACACCGATTGAACACGGATTTGATGCCCGTGCAGGGCACCTAATTTCCCCGACCTTTCCCCAATCCGTGTTTCATCTGTGTTTCATCTGTGGCTTATTGAATTGGTGCTACCCGACCCCCATTCAACCCCTCAGATAGGCCGCAACCGTCTACACGATCACTAAAAAGAATCGCCTTGTTCCCCCAACCAATCATACGATGAACCAATCCGGAATCAGAATCGATCATTCCTGTAGGCAAACGCAACTTCTGTCATCACTATCTCGTCATCGGCAACTTTAATTCCCACATCCGTCTATTGATCACTGAAATCTATCCATCGAAAATCGCGGCCAACCAGCCACCGAACCAATTTTCAAACCTCCCCGCAAATCAAGCCCGCTAGCGCGTCAATACGGGATTATCCGCGCTAGCCGAGCTTTTCCCGAAACCAACTTGTTGACTGAGTTTTAAAATTTATCTACACTGTAACCGAGGTTTTAGCCGTTTTTTATCCACTTATCACGCGCTAGCCGATGATAATTACAAGTTCGTCGCTACTTGAGGGCTGACCAATCCACCAATACAAACGCCGTACCTTTGACGAATGCTTGAAGATTGCCCTCGATGCGTTCTCGGTGAGCGCGAAGCAGCACTTGACTCCCGCTCAATTCGAATACTGTGTAAAAGAGGCGTGTCTTGGCGGCGGTTCCGTCTTGCCGGGATGGGCTGAAATAATCGGAAATGAACCTGATGATCGTCATCATTACGAGATACGTGTGACTGATTGGATGGACAAATCGCGGCCGCAGGATAAACGAACTTGGGTTAGAATCCTTGTGTCCCGTGACCGCGCCAGCGACTTGTGCGAAATTCAATGGCTAGCAGATCGGGATTGGTTGCCATCTTCCCTGCCATCGACAGAATCCGCGACGAACAAACCGATGAACCCAAGCGGCGGATCGGGCGTTTCCTGAAATCAACATTTATTGGCCGCCGCTGGGTTATCGGTAGCGTTATGTCACAAACAATGAATCCGTTCGATTTGCTACGCCCCGATGCCGTTCAAGAGCAATGCGAATGCGACTCGTTAGAACAAGTCGTGATGGTCAACCTGCTGACAGACAACCCGCTCCATTGCATCAAGTGCCGGAAGGAAATAACACCGGAACGATTACCGCTGACATCGGATGATGTGCGTGAGATCTCTGGATGGAACTCGATTGCCAACGCCCTTTACAAACTTTGGCTTGATTCAACCGAATACGAGATATATGCGAAAGAGAAATTACTTGATCCAAACGGTCACGTGAATCAGCGTGGTTTGGAGGCTGCACGTCACCTGTCATCGAAGATCCCAACATGGTTTTGGTTTTTCCGTGACGCAGATGACGAGATACCAGACAACTGCCCAGTCTGTTGTCAACCGCTTGATTCGGATGTGAAGTGGGCGGAACGACGATGCATGAACTGCAGGCTTTACATGTGAGATCTAGTGAACACTGCGTCGCCGACCAACGTAACAGAACAAAAAAATGCACCCGAGTTGCCGATCGGGCGTTTCCGGAAGTCAAAGTCACTTGGCGGCAACCGGGTGATTTTAGCCGTACTGCGACTGAATGGAACAGCACAAACCTACTGACGAACACTGCCCTTCGTGCGGCGCTGACATCGTGTATTGGCTGCCATCTGGCATGTTGGTCGCCGATTGCTTCACGAAAATTCGCGCCATCACAAGCTTTCCGCAGGCGGTTGATGTAGACAAGCCGCAGCATCCCGGACGGTACTGTGCTGGCGGATGCGGAGGCGAGTTCTTCAACTTCGGTAACGATGAACTTTGGGCAAAGTTGGAGGCTGATCGAAAGCGACGCGAGACCGCTTCGATCATCGTCGAGTCCACTACTCCTCACGAATCGCCTCTTGCGAACTACAAAATCTATTTTGATCGCAACGTTCGGCGGACCGCTCCACGCGACAAGGCTCCACGCAATTCTGAGTACATTGAACTTGAACCTGGCGAACACACGATTGTTGTACGGGACTATGACCATCTCGCCGTTGCTCGTCGCGAATCAAATACGATATACTTCTCGGTGTCCGACGCCGAGCAACTGCGTTTTTTGTTCACGGTAGTTGACGGTACGCTCACTATCCAGAAAGTCGGATAACCAAGCGATGAACACGGAGTGGCCGACAGCTCGTCTATGGCCCTTGAAGTCAAGTAGTACATACTTTTTTCGGCGGAAAAAGTGGCAGATTTTTTTTCCTTGTGGGGAATGAGAGTCTCCATATCCTCTAAAGGCCCTCCCGGGCGTTCTGAGGATATGGAGACGGGCCGGGATCGATTCGCTCGACCCCCTTCCGCGTCTCGGTACTGCTCGACTTACCTTGGGTGGAGTGATCGGGGACCGGTGCCTCGTGCTGATGCCGAACAGTACCAGTTGAAGGTTGATTCGCAGCCCACGACGAGATTTTCGCGGAACGGCTGAATTTCCGTGAGAAAGGTCTCGGAGTCTTGGCACTGGAAATTTTTGTGGAGGCGTTTTTCGCCGTTTTGATCGATGATGCAGACGAAAAAGCTCTTTGCATGCAGATCGATTCCTGCGTAGAATAAATGCTGTTGATTATAGAATTTCATCATCGGTCTCTTTCGGTTTGAGTGACTTGAGCCAAATACGTTTGAGTCCCGAGCTCGTTAAAGGTTAATCCATTGTGGACAATTACCAATGTTATGGGGCCATAATGAGTATTTACGCGATGCAACGGAGCGAAAATGGCGTTCCGTTTTTTTCCTGAAATCAAGATAACTCGCGCCATTTTCGCCCGTTTATCGCCAGCGTTCGGCCAATACAAATTCGCAATGCCTGATCCAAAGACAGACTTCCAGAAGGCCAAGCAGTTCGCATTCGGCGGCCCTGCAGCAAAGCTGACGGCGGCGACATCAGCCTTGTCTGTAGCACGCCTCATCTTCGATGCGTTCACTTTGCAGTTCTCTACTTTGATCGCGAACGTCTTCAATGTTTATAGGGCAGTTTTTCACAAGCCTTTCGACCTGCTTTTCGGGTGGCTGCATTGGACGATTCCTCCTTGGGGTAAGGACGCTTTGATTCTCTATGTCATTTTGGGGTTTGTGTATCAGAGAGTGGTGTGGCAGAAGCTCCGATTCGATTTCCTCCATCCGTGGGTCGTTCAACACAACTTCAAGAACAGCCGTTTTCGCTACCGCGTGTATGCCGCAGGGCAGATGTTGAAAGCTTGTCTTTTGTGGCCTCTCTTTATTCCCGAGACATTCAAGAGGCCATACTTGGTGGTTTATAGCGGGGCACATGGCCCGTCCTCGATGCAGTATTCACCCAGCAAGCCCAGTGAACAGATGCGGGCACACTACTGCGGAGATTCCCGCCTCATCATATTGCTACGCTTGGCATCGGCCATCGTAGGCGCAGCCATCATTATAGCCCTGAACTATGCTTCCAGCTAAGTCACAGTAATATTACGCCACGCGAAGGCCGAACAAGGCGCGGCTGTACTGCCGCTGGGGCTGCTCTGTCGGCCATGCGTTCCGTAACTTTAAACCGCCATCCCGTTTCGACGCTCACCCCCGCCCCAGTGGTGCCAGCGATTGAACGTTCGTCCCCTCAATTTACGACCAACGTTTGGTTGACCTGTTTCGGGATGGAGAGTGTGTTTCGCTGTCGCGATTATTGCGCGGACTTTCGTTGGAGTGTGACTGGGTGGGTGACGCTCTATTGCTTCGGTCATGTTGACTCGTGCTTCGAATCACAATGCGGAAGATGATTGGAGATTCGATTCGTGATTCAACCTTCTCGATTCTGCGAACCGAATTGCCGCTGCCAGAGACTCGTTGCGCGTTCGCAATTACGGGTGATCCGCAAAGGCCTTCACTCAATCTTAGGCCATGGATTTCGTACACTCCGTGGTTGGTCGTTCTGGCGTCATTGGCGTGGTTCTTCAATCGCAGGTCCAGAATCAAGCGACTCCGGGAATCGAAATCAACGCCCCCATAGACTGAATTAGCGTTGGAGTACAAGTTTTAGCTTGCAAGGAGTGGCGGTTGAATTGCAAGCGTTAACTTGCTCTTAACAGCCAAAAGGCAGTACTCCAACTCTCGTATCAATCTGGACATATTCCGCAGGAGTCTCCTGGACGCTGAGAGCTCCTGGCGGAATAAGCGGCCCTGATCAGCGTTGGTGGAGATTTAGAAGAGGTCGCTCTGCCACCAGGGCAGTCGCTCAGGCTCAGTTCGGGCAATCTGGCCGCCATGTTGCAGTCGATCGACTATAACATTGAATTTGTCGGGGGACTGAAAAAATCTCTCTTTGGCGGCGAAGGTCTGTTCATGACCGAATTGACCGGTCCAGGCAAAGTACTGCTGCAGACGTTGAAACGAGGTGTCACCGTCTCAACCTCTTCAAGTTGATGCTGACAGAAGATTTGATTTTCATAAAGGGCATCAATGAATATCTACACGCCAGTTGATGGCGACTCAGTTGGTTTCGGTTGAGAGTGGAAGTGAGTCGACTGGCAGAGTATTGGTGGGCAACTGGCAAGTTGCTGCAGGCCAATTTGGCGTTTATCTCGCAACTTGCGAGCAGGCTCCTGGAGGCAATCCGAAAAAATCCAAACCGGTGCCTTGCCCACGGCCCAGCCAACTTGATTAAAATGACAGCCGTCCAATTTTAACGACACTTCACTTTACAAAATTCCTGTGTTTTCCTTCATTCACGCCGCCGACCTGCACCTTGACAGCCCGTTAGTTGGGCTGGAAGCCTACGAGGGGGCTCCGATTCAAGAACTTCGCGCAGCGCCCCGCCGGAGCCTGGAGAACTTGGTCGAACTGGCGATTGAGAAAAAAGTTGACTTCATTGTGCTTGCCGGAGACATCTACGATGGTGATTGGCAAGACCACAACACAGGACTTTTCTTTCGACGACAAATGGCTCGGCTCAATGCGGCCGAAATCCCTGTCGTCATGATCTCCGGAAATCACGACGCCCAAAGCAAAATTTCTAAATCGCTCAAGCTTCCAGAAAACGTGATCACGCTGAGCGCATCGCATCCGGAAACGGCGAAACATTCTCGCCTTGCCGAATTGGGGGTCGCGATTCATGGCCAGTCCTTCGCCACTCAAGCTGTCACCGCCAACCTCGCCCGAGAATATCCGGCCAAGAATTCGGGTTTGTACAACATTGGGGTTTTGCACACGTCGCTTGAGGGTGCCGAAGGGCACGAGCCATACGCACCCTGCAAACTCGAAGACTTGTTGCAAAAGGATTACGATTACTGGGCTCTCGGCCATATTCACAAACGGCAAGTCCTAAATGAAGACCCTTGGATCGTTTTTAGTGGAAACATCCAGGGACGCCATATTCGCGAATCAGGCGCAAAGGGATGTTATCTGGTAACGGTCGATGACCAGCGCAAGACAACTTTAGAATTTTGCCCGCTCGATGTTTTTCGTTGGGAAACTTGCCAGGTTCATTTTGCTGGAACCGAGGAGCACTCGCATAAACTAATGGAACTGCTGCAAAACGAGCTTACAGAACTCCGCAAACAACATCCGATGATGCCTTTGGCCCTCCGCATCGTCGTCTTAGGAGCCACGCCTTACCACGACCTGTACATGGCCGATCAAACACGATGGCTCAATGAAATTCGCGGCTTGGCCACCGATCTTTTTTCTGATTTGGCCTGGATAGAAAAGGTCAAATTCCAAACTCGCCCCTTTTCCGCCCCGCAATCCTCCCCCGATATTTCGGGGCCTTGGGAAGATATCGCCTGGTGTCTTCAGCAGGCACGACAGAATCCTGACTTTCGAAACTCATTGCTTCAAACGCTCGAAGATTTGATTGCCAAACTACCGGACGAACTTCGCACTGGTTCGGAACGGATCGAGTTGGATCGTGAGGAACTCTTCGAAGAGTGGCTAATGGGCGCAGAATCGATCCTGACCGAACGGTTGAGCCGTGGAGGTCATGTATGAGATTCGCGAGTCTTGACTTGATTGCATTTGGCTGTTTCGACAATCGACGGCTTGATTTTGACGAGAACCCTTCCGCTTTACAAATTGTTTACGGACCCAACGAGGCCGGAAAGAGCACTTGTTTGCGGGCGATCCGCCAGTGGCTGTACGGTTTTTCCCACAGCGTTGAAGACAATTTTAAACACGCTGGACCACAACTTCGAATCGGCGGTGTCCTTGAAAAAACTACGGGCGAACGACTTGAATTCATCCGTCGCCGGGGTAAAGAAAAATCGATGCGTGCTGCCGACGACAAAACCGTCATCGATCCCTCGCTACTGACAGACTACTTGGGAGGGGTTGAAGAAAGTGTTTTTCGTCGCCTATTTAGTATCGACCATTCAGAGCTTCGCACCGGTGGTCAAGAGATTTCAAATACAGAAGGAAAACTTTCCGGAATTCTATTTGCTGCGGGGTCCGGAATTAGCAATTTGCGAAAGATTCAGCAGTCGCTGATCAAGGACTGCGAGGCGTTGTTTAAGCCGTCTGCAAAATTACCAAAAATCAATGACCTCTTGTCAAAAGTTAAAGACGCCGAGAAGCAAGTGAAAGCTGTCTCGCTGTCAACAGAACAATGGAAACGAGTTGATTCGGACCTTGCCGCCAAGCGTGGATTGGCGGATGAAATTTCTGGAAAAATCCAGTTATCCCGTTTGACGCTCGCCCAACTTGAACGGACAAAACAGGGGATTCCCCTTGCCGCAGGGTTCGCACGCACCAACGAACAATTGCAATTAGTTTCAACGGCGACACTTTTGCCCGATGATTTTAAGGATCGCCGGATCACTGCGGAAACCAATCTGAAAACCGCAAAACTTGCGGCAGAAACCACTCGGAGTGACCTGGAACTTTGCCAGAAACAAATCTCTGAAATAAAACTTCCGGACCAGATTCTTAAGCATCGCGCGGCCATCACTCAACTGCAGATCAAATTAGGAGCGTTTCGCAAAGGCGAAATGGAACGCCCGCAACTCGAGGCTGATATTCAATCGGCAAAAAAACTCGCGATGAAGGTGCTGCAGGATATGGGAATTGCTGCGAGTTTTGATCTTGGCAACAAATTACATGTCGATATTTGGCAGCGAGATAAAATTGACCAATTGTCTGAAACTTTTAAAAGGCTCATAAGTGACCAAAGTCGATTGACTGCTGAAATCAAACGACTCCAAGAAGAGATCGATG
Organism: Pirellulaceae bacterium; assembly: GCA_019636375.1. Classification (GTDB taxonomy): domain Bacteria; phylum Planctomycetota; class Planctomycetia; order Pirellulales; family Pirellulaceae; genus BJ22. The sequence continues at coordinate 517,722 of JAHBXS010000004.1, forward strand.
AAATTCCAATTCGCGAAGCGTCCGACATCAATGGAGAGGCGCTTTCTCAACTCAAACAAGTTGTGAGTCGTGCTCAAAAACAATTGGGCCTTGAATCCGAACAACAAAAATTGACAAGCGAACGACGACGCATTGAGTCGGATACGGAGTTAGTTCTGAGTCGAATGGCTGTCTTTCAAGGTACGCTTGATGAACTTGAACGACTCAGCGTTCCCCAATCCGAAACTGTAGAAAAGTACGCTGTCCGTTTTGCCGAACTTGACCAGCAATATCAGCTTGCCGCATCACAGCTTCAAGACTCGCAAAAACAACGCCTCAAAGGTCAGCGCGATCTTAATCGACTTCGGAAAGACCGGACCGTCCATTCCGAGGCTGACTTGCAGAGCACCCGAGCCTACCGCGACTCGTTGGTAGAGTTGGCAGTTCGAGTCATCCAAGGAGAGATTCCGTTTGATTCGCCTGTCATAAAAAAGTCACTCTCTGATGTCGGTGTTAATAATGATCTGGCCGCTTCACTGGAAAATGCGATCCAAAGTGCCGATCAAATGGCCGATCAAATGCGGCGAGATGCCGACCAGGTGGCCGAACTTGCTAAGGCACAAGCTGATTTGGAAGAAAGAATTTCCGAAGAAGCAGAACGGCAAAAAAACGTCGCCGACATCGAATCAGCGCAGGGGGAACTGAGCAAACGCTGGGCATCAGAATGGAATTTACCCCAATCATCGCCTTTGTCGCCAGTTGAGATGCGGGGGTGGCTCACAGCCAGGCTGGAGCTTTTGAAAAAAGGCGAGAAATGTCGCGAAATATCGTCAGAAATCGAGGTTTTAGCGGAGAGGCAACGAAGTCTTCAAGCCGACCTGTTGGCAAGTCTTCGCGGCTGTGGAATCACATCTGAGGATTCCCCAGAAAAACTCAGTCTCCTTCTCGATTTTGCCGAGCGAAAACTCATTGAACTCTACGGTCAGCTCGAAAGCGCAAGAGACTGGCAAAACAAAAAGGACGACCGCTCAAAGGCCCTTGCCAGAACGCAAAAGGAACTAGCTGACACCGAACAAGAACTCAGCAAATGGCAGTCCGATTGGCGGGAGGCATTGGCCCCGATGCAGCTTTCCCAAGACCGATCCCCGAAGGAAGTCAAATCTTTCCTGCAGTCTCTCGACGACTTCAAAAAATACTCCCAAGAGATCGAAGACAAGCAAAAGCAAGTTGCCGACCTTTCACGAGAAAAATCGGAATTTGAAACTGAGGTTCAAAGACTTTCCGAACTTGTCAATCTTGATGTCGAAGGAACTCCTGAACAGTTGGCCGAGGAACTCAACCTAAGTCTTGAGGCCGCCAATAAATCGCAAACAAAACTGGAAAACCTCAGTGATTTGCTGCAAAAACATCGTGCCCAACAAGACCAGGCATTGACTCAAATCGCTCACTGGCAGCAAGAAATCGATGACCTTTGCAAGATCGCTAAGTGCACCGAGCCATCGGAATTCATCGAGTGTGAACGACTCTCTGGCGAACGACAGCGCCTAACTCGCGAGCGAAATGATTTGGAACGGAGTATCGCGGACCTTGCCGGAGAACATGACTTAAAAGCATTCATCGCCGAATTGAGAGAAATGGACTCTGACCAAGTTTCGCTTGAAATAGAAAAATGCAAGGCAGAGCTTGTTGTTCTTGGCACGCAATTGAACGAGACGAATCAACAGATTGGTAGCCTTAATAAAGAATTGGAGCAAATGGATGGCGGCTCAAAGGCTCTTGACATGAGAATATCCGCTGAAGAATTGCGGGCGAAAGTGCGGCGAGAAGCTGAGGAGTACATCAGGCTTCGCCTTGCCGTTACGATTCTGCACCAAGGGATGGAACGGTACCGCGAAAGAAATCAAGTACCGGCTTTGGCCCGAGCCAGCGAGATTTTTTCGGAATTGACTGACAACACTTTCACCGCGATTCTGACCGACTTCGACGAGGACGGGAACGGACAGTTACTTGCTCTAAGAAGCGGTGAAAACACTGGCATCTCACCGGAAGCACTCAGCACCGGAACATGCGATCAAATGTATCTCGCCATACGTATCGCGCTGCTCGAGAATCAATTTGTAGATCGCCAGCCAATGCCATTGATCCTCGACGATATCTTGATTCATTTCGACGATCTGCGGTCGCGGGCTGCCCTGCGAGTTTTGGCAAAACTTGCCCATGAAACACAGGTCATTCTCTTCACCCATCATCGCCACTTGATTGACCTAGCCCAGCAGGCCCTCACCAATCGGCAATTTTCGCTGCACGACCTCACACCTTAGGGAGGGTTCGTAGCAGCCTTTTCGAAACAACCAACGGCCCTCTAGACTCCAGATTCAGGACCGGGCGTAAATTGAGATTGCGGGTAGAACTCCAGAAGTCGCTCCTTCGCTTGTTGGAGGGGCAGCACTCTCCATATCCCCGCCGTATCACAAGTTGCCAAGCGATATTTCCGCAATTTCTCAATTGCATCGGGGATGTCGAAGGCTAGTTGTTGACCTGTGAATTCGGCAAGCAATTTCGGAGCCCGTTCACACAGATCACCTTCGGACAGACCGTCCTTTTCCGGCAATAATAAACAGTAGACCAGAATTGTCTCACAAACCTCTTGCTCTTCCGCTTCGCGAAACAGTCGATAAATGACACCCAAATTATTGTCAAGATTTTTTAAGTACAAATTGCGGGTCAGCCCAAACTGATACTTGTCTTTGGTTCGCAGATAGCTGAGCAATCCCCGAATCAAATAAAAACCGAGTACGGCACCAAATAGGAGCCAATTGTAAAATGCTGAGAGGGTGAAAATCGTCAGAATCATCGCCCCACGGGTCACCTTGAATATGGCAAGTGCTGCACCCGAAAGGGATGGGATCAAAATCTTGCCACGGTCAATCAGACTGAGCTTGATCGTCGATCCCGGCAGCAAAATCTCCAATTCATTTTCGGGGATGTTTTTGAAAATTTTGAGGTAGACCACTCCCGATTGCATCGCTGGGCTCACCCTCGCGGCTTCCTTTAGTTGAAACGCCAATACCAAACGATGAAACTCGGGAAACTCGACCTCCTCCAAGCGAAAAAAGTTCGCCAATCTTCGGCGTTTCTTCTTGATGCGACGATAGCCCCGAGCGAACACCTCCAATCGCTGAAAAATCGAAAAATCCAAACTCAAATGTACGCCCCAATGCCAACCGAGTTTGACCGCTTGATTGAGCTCCGTTTGGTTGAGTTGATGGTAATGGGCCGCAGCCAGAACTCTCGACAATTCGGCAAAAAGAGGATTGGTGTCCTCAGAGCTAGGCTCGTGGTCACCGCCGTTGTTGGGATCATGATCTGGGTCGAAGGGCTCGTAAAGGTCTTCGAGAGCGACAAGTTGCCCTTGATGTTCCAGATGAAATACCGTCACCAAAGAATGAAACAAAGCGTCGAGGCGATTTTCATCCACGGGCACTTTGGCCGACAGCCAATTGACCAATCGCTCGATCAAGGCGCGATGGCGAAACGGAATAAAATTCTCGCCGAAAGTCTCAGTTGCAGAAATATTTGTTGCATTCATTTGGCCCTATGTTGCCAGTTTACCAGTGACAAATCAACGGGTATCTGCCGACTTCAAGTCTTTCAAGAAGTGGTTTTTCAAGTGCCTGGCACAAAAATTTCCAAATATCAAAGGCAAATCAGACAAGCGTGTAAACTGCCAACGATGACGATTCGCTGAGTTGTTAGGACTATCGTTCGTCTCGTTGGTGCCAAAACAAAAACTAAAATTAAGCGACGTCAATTCCTACTCTGTTATTCGAACAATTGCAAAAACTGACGTCGTGCCACTGACTTCATTCCCAACCAGCAGCAGGGGGCGCTTATTGGCGTCAGGACTCTCCGAAGAAGGAACAAAATAGAGCCCCTCCGCTCCCAGATCGGTTTTGGTTTGATCGGCATCTGGATCTTCGGCAATTGAAAAATCTCTGGTATTGATGTACTGCAATAACTCTGTGGACTCTGGGTTTGTAATGTCGTAAACCATCACTCCACCGATTCTTTCGAGCCCGACAAAGACGTACGTCCTCTCATCAACCTCACCAATCGCCAAACCTTCCGGTTCTGGGCCTTTGCTTGGCGAACGGCGATCCAATTGGTCAGGTCGGGCCTGATGGTCCGCATTGAAGTATTTAGGAAACTGAGCCGCGATGGTTTCCTCCATTTGAGAACCCGTATCAAAGACCAGTTCCATTCCCTTAGGACTCACCCGCCAAATGGCCATCGAGCGCCCACCATAGGCATACAACGAATCATAAACACCATCTTTTTTGGCTGAGGCTCCAAAGGCACTCGGATTAAAGCCATTGCAGACTCCCAAGGTCGTAGTGACCTGTAAGCGTCCAAGGTTTTCATCCTTTTGAAGAGTCGCTGCGTCTGGAAAGGAGTTAGGGTCCAAATTTAAATCGCCGACCCGGGCCTCTTCGCTCCAACCTTGGTAGACTCGCGAATCCCCTTCGTTGGCGCCAATGATATACGTTTGCCCGTTGACTTCGTAAATTTTTATTGTGTCGGGCTGGAAAATTCCGTAGACAGGCCAGTTGCGAATGTTGATGCCGTCGTCTTTGTCACTGGCATCGAAGCCGCGACCCGCCCATTTTCCTTTTTCTGACCAATCCTTGAACCCCAGCGGAAAGACGTCGGTCACCGTAGCCGTCGCAATATCAATGACCGCGATCGCATTATTTTCTTGAAGGCAAACGTAGGCCGTCTTCGAATCACTCGTCACATCGGTCCATTCCGGCTCAAAATCTTGGGCTGCTGAGGCATTCGGGCCAAAAATTCGAATCCCTTTGGCTCGCAATTCGTCTTCGCGACCGTTAAATGCTCGAAAATTAGCCGTCCGGGCCTTGGACTGTTTGATCGAGTCCAATCCACCACTTAAATCAATGATGGTTACTGACCCTTCTGGATCAATAGAATAGTCGTCATTCGGCTCACCTTCGTTCGAGACGAGTACATAACGACCGTCCGGGGAAAAAGTAACTGCGTCAGGCAGAGACCCCGCTTGAAGGAAAGCCTTTCGATTGCCGTCGGTGTCATAAAACGCGACGAATCCAGGATCGGTTTTGACAGACGCCTGAACAGCAATCGCTACGATTCCATTCTGCACCGCAACACTATTGGCATCCGCACCTAAATCAGAGACATCAATGCTGAATAACAAGGTTGGCTTGGTCGGATCGTTCATATCGAGCACGTCGATCTTTCCGCTAAAAGCGTTGACGACAAATGCTCGCTTGCTGGCGGGATCGTACGACACGATCTCGGCACCGCTTTTTTGATACACGCCGCTCTCGTACCTTCCAATAAACTCCAAGCGGACAGATGGCTGATCTGAGCTCTCTTGAAAAGCCGTCGCTGCGCGGTTGCTTGGGGCGGTCAAGGCCACCAAAAAAATGCCCAGTACAAATTTAAAATTGAGTCGGCAGCAATCAATAAGTCTTCTCTGAAACATGAAACGGCGTTCCTCAGTTCAAAAAATTCGAAAGTCGACACCGATCGCTGTCATTCAACGAGGGTGATGGCAGTCCGGATTTTACCAAGGGAAACATGTCGTCACAGTGGTGATTAAGAAATCCTCACATTTGCAAATCATCTTAGGTTGGTGGACTGTTTCGTAATTTCACCAAATCATTTTGTGTCACGATTTCCTGAGCAATCGAGATCGCGTCATTCAAAAATGTCTTGGCGTTTCCTACTGCCGTCACCACTTCATCGACGTAACCATCGGCTGCGGCCGACCAAGCTCGATTGAGGTATCGTTCACCACTTGCGAACTCAGTCATGATCTGGGTGTAGGCTGAAATTCCTAGTTGGTCTGCGAGAACTTGTCGATCATCCGCAAATGAAGTTAGCTTTGGTGCCAGGCGTTCATCGATGATTTGGAGAACTTCTTCGCATGACAGGAGTGGCAGATTTTCGTCGAGTTCTTTAACTCCAGCATTTGCTTCGCGCAACGTCGCAACGACTCCTAACAAATCAGCCTGTTTGTCAATCGATTTTGCTCGACCGCTCACTTTAGCAATTCGGAGTAGCACGACGCCTACCCAGCCAACGGAAGCAAAAATCGAAAACAAGAGCCAATTAATTTTGCGCCATGGATCGGCCGAAACAATGGTCCTCGCCCAAATCACGTTTTCATTGGGAACGGTAAGAGTCTCGGTCGTTTTTTCCTTGGTTTCCGGATCGACTTTCGTGAACTCAAACGCAACCGACATTTCGTCTAGTTTCTTCAACCGCCCGGAAACTTGTCTGGCGTCCTCTTCGCCTTGCAACTTGAACCGCACTACCACACGATCATTGATATTGGGAGTCACTTCAGCGTTGGGTAAAAAATGGTCACCTTCCGGTTGACTCACCGCCATTACCGCCGCACCTAGAAATCCGCACCACAGCAGAATCTGTCCATATAGCGAACTCATCCTAGTTTCCTCCCTTGGCAATCGCCCAAAATGCTCCGCCGACGTTGACGAGCGCCTCACCAACAATCAAACCCGCCGCTATTGGCACGCCTATTTCGTAGCCGAACTGTCGTCCCTTGAAGCGATCACTCGCCATTCTCAAGAGGTTCCCAAGCGTATAAGTCAACACGATGTCGAACGGCATATAGAAACCGAGCCCGATCAAGACTCCAATGCCCCCCAGTCCGCTTAACGCCAACATCAGGCCCAAAATCGCTCCAGCCGTATATCGAAACGCCGGAACATTCCCGCTGACAATCGCATCAATCGTCGATGCCAAAGCCTGAGCCTGCGGAGCCGGAAGGCTCTTGCCTCCCATCCCGTCGGGACGCGTCTCGTGCAAAACGAACATCAACCAAACGACAATAATGGGACCCAACCATGTCCCAACCAATTGTGCGATCTGTTGCCTGCGGGGGACTGCACCAATCAAGTAGCCACTTTTCAAATCCAACATGATGTCGCTGGCCTGAGAAACGCCCATGCAAACGGTCGCTCCCACGATCATCGCCACGCGAATCGTCGTGATCGTATCGGTTCCACCCTTTAAGGCAAAAATCAACAGGGTCACTGCAATCAGGGTCATCCCCGACAGTGGAGACCAATTGGTTCGACCAACGCACTCGGCGACAATCACGCCCGCGATCCAAATCCAAGCGATCCCCAGGCCCGCCGACATGATCGCACGGCCCCAGGTGATTTGCCCGTTTCCGACCGCCCAACCGATGGCAACCGTTAAAACGCTTCCCAAGGCAATCATCAACACCATCAGACCGAGAGGCATTTCGTCTTTGGCTGCGACCTCTCCAGCCGAACGTCGCGAAGCACCTTGTAAAGCCCCAAATGCTCCGATGATCATCGGCAACGCGGCAACGATCCCGCCGATCGCTGCCCCGATCAAAACCCCGATCCCCGTCGGTCGAAACAAACCAACTCTCAATTGATCGGGTTCGGCGGTCATCTGAACCACGTAGGGTTCGCCGTAAATAGACAGAAGTGGAGCCAGCAGGAAATAACAAATAAAACCACCTGCTCCGAACCACAATCCACCGCGACCGGATAGATAGCCTACTCCGACGGTCATGATCGAAATAAACAAGTTGATATTCAGCATGGACGGGAGTCCCAATTGCTCCCCCAGATGCCAAGTCGCGTGATCCCCCATGTTGACCATCACCAGCGACTGCACGACCATTGCGATTGCAACACCGCCGAGCAACAGCATCGCCTTGCGGACCCCGGCTCCGGGACTTTTCAAAATCGTCGCCACCGCAATTCCACCAGGGTAAGGGAGCCGTTCAAAATCAATCATTTGCTTTCGCAGTGGAATCACAAAACACAAGCCGACGACGCAGCCTGTGATCGCAGCCAAAATCAAGAGCGGTCGATTGATGTCCGCTAAATCTGCGAATTGTTCTTGTTTGGAGAGAATCAACAGAGCGGGAACGCTGAACATGATCCCGCTGGATGCACCGTTGACCGCCGAGGCGATCGTTTGATTGATGTTGTTCTCGACGATGCTGGTTCGTCGCATGACTCCACGCAGCACGCCCCAACCGAGGATCGCCGCTAGTTCAGAACCCTCGATTGAAAACCCCAGCATTAACGCTGCGTAAGCAACCGAAACCGTAATGAGTGCTCCAATCACCCATCCAACCAATACCGCCACCCAAGTAAATTCGGGGTAGGCACCCTGAATGATTGGGATTCGATCTCCTTTTTTCATTACTCTCACCTTCTTGGTGTTCAAGTCAATTCGACAACGAAACAGTGAGCCATCTCAAATGGCTGACATATTTTGCCATGATTCAGCGCGCAGCGGAAACCCCCATTCGGGATGATTTTTGCTTGGGATAAATCGTTGGTAGAACAGACCATCGAGCATTCGGAAAATTAATCCGCAGCCCATTTTTTCCCAACTCTAGCTGCATACCGATTGACTTTGGCAAGCGAATGCCTCCAAAATGGACCTGCATTGAGGAGGCCAGTTCACGGAGTTGTTGGATTAGAGAGGCTCCTGTCGTGAATCTGAGTTTAATTTTAGGTTTAAGTTGAGAATTTGCCGTATGAAAGTCAATCCTTTTGCCATAGCCTTAACACTTTTAGTGACTTGCATTTCAACCGCAGTCGCACAACAACCTGCTCCCGCTTCGATTTACTTCGAGATTCAATCGGAATCGATCAAGCAATCGCCACTGGCAAGCATTTTCTGGGACTTTGTGGAAGTTCGCCGGGTGATTGAGTTTGACCACACACCCCGAAACGCAAAATCCGTTCGGGGGATTGTCGCTCTGCCGGACAATTTTATGACGGTCGTCGAACGAAACGATAAGTACGGGATCGATTTGTATCTCGAAATGCCATTCGACGAATCGCAAAACTCGGTTGATTGGCTTGATGGAATTCGTAATCTCCGTGGGCTCGCTTGGAAGAAGACTGTTCTTGCGAATGGCAAGACCGTTGACATTGGGAAGTTGAACACCATCAACAACGCCTATTTTTTTATCGGCCCAGACAATCTGCTGGGCTACGCGACGGACAGCTTCAAGCCCGACGCGAAAAACTTCGATGGTGTTAGCCCACTGATCAAGCAAGTTCTTGCCAACCGACAATCTGATCAGGTATTCGCTGTTTTCGATTTTGTACAAGCCCGACCTCTAATCAACTCATTTATCGAACTCCTCGAACGGGAACTTCCTCCTGACTACAAGAGATACTTGAAACTGCTCACCCAAATCGAAAGCGTGCGAATTGAGGGAAATCTCGATCGCGACCCATTCTTTCAGGCCTTAATAGCAACACCCAAAACTGCGGATACCGAGAGCATGAAGTCGCTTCTGGCAGAGCTGTTACAACTTTATCGGGAATACGTCGTCGATGGCGAGTTTGATGATGTTGGTCGGTTGGTTCTAAATGGTATTTCAATCGAAGCGGGGGTAGGTGAAATTCGAATGAAATTGACCAAGACTCCCGAACTTGCCAAGGCTGTCGAATTGCGGCAAATGCAATCGGCAGAAGCAGAGGTTTTGCGACGCTATCGAGAAGTTGCTGTCGGATTTCACAATTATGCTGATACATTTCGACGATTCCCGTTCTTGCCGCACGCAAACTATCAGCATGAAAAACTCAGTTGGCGCGTGAGAATCTTGCCGTTCATCAATGAAAACCGTTTGGCTGAACAATTCGATATGAATCAGCCCTGGGACTCTGCCCAGAATCGCCCATTGGCCAACAAAGTCCCTCAACCTCTCGGCCAAGAAGGCAAATCCGATATTCGCTGGGTCAAAAGCGATGTGCGGAGATTCGCAGATGTGGTAGACGGTACGAGTAACACCATCGCTTGCCTCGCCGGTGGTTCTCCCGTTCCGTGGACTGAAGCCAACGATCTGACTCAGGACGAGGCGGTTGAGTTGTACACCAACTTAGCAGAAGGCGAAACAATCATTGTAATTTTTTACGATGGTTCGGTCCGCAAAATCCCGGCCAAGCGATATTCCGCTGTGGAGTTTCGAGCCTTATTGACGCCCCAGGGTGGCGAAGTCGTCATCCTTGATTAGGATACAATAAATGTGCGAGAACCAAAGTGTGAAAACAGCAAGGGTTCTTCTTTAATGCCCATTCCCGATGACCATCAAGACAAATTCGCAATTAGCCAAACGCAATGTCTTAATTGCGGCGGGGAACTAACCGGCGAATTCTGTCCCCATTGCGGCCAAAAACGAATACGTGATCGTCTGAAGTTTGGCGAAATTCTCAGAGAATTCCCCGCCAAGATTTTCAATTTCGAACGTGGGTTTTGGTTGACGTTTATCGATCTTTGGCGACGTCCCGGCATTTTGTGCTCAGACTACGTTCAGGGAAAACGAAAACGCTACCTGAACCCCTTGAGTTACTTTTTCATCGGGGCAACGGCTCAGCTCATCAACCTGTGGCTTAACTCCTCGTTCATTCGCAAGTCTATCGAGGAAAATATCGTCCATGCTCGTGAAACACCTGCCCAAGCCGAACAATTCCAAAAAATTGACGAGGCATTGCAAGGAAACACCGTCGATGTCTTTGCCGACGTCTACATTACTTCCCTCGCCCAATCGTACACGTACTTGGCATTTTTGACTTTTTGCCTGCCAATGGGAATGTTGCTGTGGATTTTTCATCGCTGGCTAAAGAGCAACTACCATTTTGCTGAAGTCATGGTTTTTTCGATCTACGTTGCGGGGCATTGTTTGCTCGTAACGGCGGTGACGACCCCAATCTTTATTCGAATCAGCATGTTGTTGCAAGTAATCTCTGCGCAGGGGTTCTACTTGGGATTCGCCTTGTGGGCTCACGGAGGGTTCTTCCGCTCCGGAATTCTTTCCCGTTTCGGCACCGCAGCTGCCGTCATAGGAGCGATGACGATTTTCTTTATCTCCATCATCGTGATGTTTATTTTATGCCTGATCGGCTACCTCTTTTTCAACTTGCGCTAGAAAAAAATCTGCGTTTAAATCAGCGATTCCAAAGGAAAATTAACTTGGCGGGCAGCGTTCGAGAGCGAGATCCTTAAGCCCCTTTAGATCAAGTTTTCCAGTCCCCAAGATTGGGATCGTTTCCACCTGAATAAAACTATCTGGAGAAGGGATAAATAAATTGGGGAACCCGGCGTTGCTAAGTCCTGAACGCAATTCGTCGACAGTCTTATTGATGTCAGAATAGAACACGATCAATCGTTCGCCTTTTCGCGAGTCGGGCACCGATGTAACGGCAACATTCTGAAGCCCCTCTCCCTCGCCTCCCAAAATCCGCATCAGTTCGTCTTCAATCGCCACATGCGGTACCATCTCACCGCCAATCTTCGAGAAACGGCTCATTCGTCCGGTGAGTTTGATAAAGCCATCCGAATCGATGATCGCCACATCGCCGGTGTTGTACCAACCGTCAACGACAATTTCGGCAGTCTTTTCAGGATGATTCAAGTAGCCCTTCATGACGTTCGGGCCTTTGATCCAAAGCATCCCCGGCTGGTCGACGCCGAGGGTCTCTCCCGTGTCAAGGTCCGTGACCCGAGCGACAACGTTCGGAATCGGTCGCCCCACAGTTCCTTCCTTGCAATCGATTTGGAATTCATCCCGCCTTCGCGAGCCGGGAATGTTGACCGAAACCAGCGGTGAAAGTTCGGTCGTGCCATACCCTTCAACAGGTCGGACGCCGAATTTCTTTTCAAATTCTGCGGCCAACTCGATGGGCATTTTTTCCGCACCCACCACGACAATTTCCAAGCTCTTAAATTCTTCGGGCGTGCAGCGTTTTAAGTAGTTCCGCAAAAATGTTGGCGTTGCCAGTAATAACGTCCCCTTGTACTGCTCAACAAGTTTGCCGACCTGTCGCGCATCGAGGGGGCTGAAGTGATACGTCCCCACAATATTCAACCCCATCGCGCCCCACAACGAAATCGTGTAGCCAAACGAATGGAAAAAAGGCAAGACACCTGTAATCACGTCGTTTTTATTCAGCGAGATCATCTGGTCGATCGCCCTGACGTTAGTCGCCACATTACGTTGGGTAAGCATCACTCCCTTGGGCTTGCCCGTCGAGCCCGATGTGAAGATCAACGTGATCAAGTCGTCGGCTTTGTTCTTGTGGAGCCCCAACCAGCGGGAAAGAATCGCCGCAGGTAACAAATAGGCCTGCAAGGCACAAATAATTTTGTCGGCCAACGTCACTTTGCTGCGCAACTCGTCCAGAAGAGTCTTAGTATTCCCTAAATCGAAACTGAGCTTCTCCAGGACCTTTTCGGTAGTGAGCACATGTTGCAATTCAGCTTCGCGAACGCAGTGGTCCATGATTTCTTGTGAAACGGAATAGTTCAGATTCACAGACGTTCGCCTGTCGAGGGCAAGTGCCATATTGACCACCACTCCCCCGACACTCGGCGGAATCAAGACACCGACATTTTGCTCATGGTCGTTCAGTACATGCCGACGCAACAGACGCCGCAAGATCAGCGACCGCATCAACAACGAGCCACCACTCATGGTTTGCCCGGTTGAGTCTCCTGCCTTCAGCGAAAATAGCCGTTTGCGACAGGCTCGAATAAACATCTGTGCTGGCGAAATAAAAGTACTTGCAGGTTGATTCACAGCTTCGGCTCCTAAATTCATCACTTCTTGCCGCAACACAAATAAATTGTCAGGGTTTTGAATCGGCTTGCCAATATGCACCGAGATTCCTTTGCGGAAATGCTTGGGCAATTTTTTAAAGGCTGGTCCATCGGAGTAACTAAAGATCGTTCCCCAGACCTCATCAATGTAGATGGGGATCACCGGATAGTCGCTCCCATCGATGATTTTGAGTAGTCCCGGTTTGAACGATTTGACTTGGCAATTTCGCGATAGGCCCCCTTCCGGAAAAATCCCGATCACTCCCCCGTCATCCAGGATTTGCCGCGCCTCACGGAGGCTTTTGATGATTGCTTTGGGGCCACCAGAAATCAAAATCACGCCTGCCAGTTTTCCAAACCAACGCATGAACCAATGGTTAAAGTTTCCAGCCCAAGCGATCATGTGAACATGATGATGGGTAGACAACATCAGTAACGCGGCATCTAACCAGCTCGAATGATTGGCGATCAACACCGCCGGGCCTTTCTCAGGAATGTTCTCCACTCCGTTGATCTTAACCCGATAGACGATTCGCAGAAGCCAGAAGAACATTACCGTCGCCATTTGCCGCGCGAGCATGATGGCTGAATACAAAATCACCGGAACGGTCAAAACCGCCATCGCAAGAAAAACGCCTCGCGATGACAACAGTGGCTGTTTCGAAGCCTGCCGCACGGCAGATTTTATGAGACGTTTTGTTTCTAGCTTTGAGTCGCCGACTTGCGGATCGTTGATTTTGTCACGTAAATCATCGTAAACGGCCAAGTCCACTTTGGTCTTTTGTGTCGGGCCATTTTTCAATTGGATGTCCAGAAAAATCATCTCCGCAAGTGCCGCATGGCGAGCCTCTGCCGGCACCGCATTGACCAACTCTGCGATTCGCTCGACATTTCTGTCGGCCTCTGGAAACTTCTCGTAAGCCGTCAGTGCTGTACGTACGGTTTCCTGGAGCGGTCCATCCAAACTCGCGACTTGGTATTGAGTCGGCAAGCGGGCCGTCGAGGGTTCCCAAGTCGCCGTTCGTAACAGCGGAAACAGAGCCCCCGTCGTGACCATCACTCCACCAAACAACATAAAGTTGCATGCCGCGAGAATCGAACCTCGTGATGCGGCCGGACTGCGATCTTGCAGATAGGACGAAAGAGGCACGTCAAAAAAACCTCCCGACGCCCCGAGCAACCCCAAAATCAAACAGGCCACAGCAAGTTGCCAGCGCGGTGAGAAACCAAACATGAAATGCTGGGGGGCAAACGCCAACATCAGGGCGAACAACATCATTCCTATCGCAGCCCACGGAACTAGTCCCAACTCGATTCGACCGCGCGAAGCAAATCCCGCCGCAACACTCCCGAGTCCTACTCCCAACACTAACGAGATCAACAAAGGATTCCGTTCGGCGTCGAGTGCCGATCCGCTCTCATCCGAAAAGGCATCGATATTGATTTGAGCGATCGCCGCAAACGACCAGAAAAAGACTACGCCCAACGCGACGCGGAACAAACGGCGATTGGCGAACAACGCTCTGAAGTCTCGAATCATTGCCAACGGGACATTCCGAGGGAAACGCAACCCAGGGCTGGACGCAGGCATCTTGCGGATGAAAAAACTCAGCAAGGTTCCGACAATCGCGTTCCCGATCATGATGACCGCAGCGACCCACAAATGCGACTCGCCGCGCGGGGCCGTGAAATCACTCAACCATCCGCCGATTGACATTCCGATCACCGTCGCCGTGAGCGTCGCCAAATTGAAAAGGCCGTTCCCTGACGAGATGGTTTTCTCATCTAGGAGTTCCGGGATCGTGCCGATCTTGGCCGGGGCGAACAGAGCACTTTGCGTCCCCATCAAAAACACGACTGCCAGCAAAAACTCAAAGCTCTGTATCCATACCGCCAAAATGGCCAACCCCATGATCACGATCTCGGCGACTTTGCAACCGACGATCACTTGGCGTTTGCTAAACCGGTCAGCGAGCCAACCAGCGGGAACTTGGAACATTAGATAGGGTAAGACGAAAAACACCGTCCCCAGCGCCAAGACGGCAGCGTGGTCCGCTGGGTCGGTCCAAAATTGTTTACCCAGCCCAATCACGAGCCAACGCGAAACGTTATCGTTGACGGCCGTCAGCCAGTTTGTCCACAGCAGACTTTGGAAACTCCCTCCCCAAATCGAGTCTCCAGTCCGTGGTGGCGGGGTTGGCTCCAAATAACTCAGGTTGCGATCTGGGGTTTCTTGCGTCATCGGTGACAAGGGGGCTCCAAGGATTCGTCTTTCAATCGGATGCTGAAGAGTTTAATTTCAAACTGCCCAAGCCGACAAGCCGAATCAATCCTTTTTCACTGCAAATTCGGCTTATTTTGCACCGGAGCAATCCGCACTAACCGCTCAGGCTAAAGCAAAACAAATTTTCTAAATGGCGCCATCGCAGAAATCGATGGATATGGAACGCGGGTTTCTAGTCAAACCTGCCGGTTGAGGTAAACGCCGCCTTAATAGTCGCGTTCCTCAATTTTCGTTGGTCAGGTTCTAGAACAAAGTTTTTGAGTCTCGAACACCCGTCATTGCTGCAGGACAATCCGATGAGTCGTACAACAACCCTGACAATCGCGTTTTTGTTACTTTTTGTGGGGCTGAAATTGCGCACGGTCCAGTCGTATCATTTGACACCGGCGGCAACCAAGTTTTGGATTGAACGAATCGAGGACCCCGAAATCGTCGCCAAACAAGGTCTTCAGAACTTCACCAACAGCGGCCCCAGCAACTCGATGTTCCAATCGGCGTCGTATTCCAGTTTCAACCAAATGAACCCACTTCCCGCTCCTCAGAAAGTGGTCACTCCACCGAATTGGATTTGTTGGCCGATTTTTTTCCTCGGAGCATTCATGTTCCTAACCGGTCTCTCGATGCCCAAGGACTAGGTAGTGTTGACATTCAGGAGATAGTTACAAACAGTCCGGCCAGCATCACAAATGCCAAAAAACTCTCGTCGGTTTTATCGTAACGGGTTGCAACGCGTCGGTAGTGTTTCATTCGGTTGAACATCCGTTCGATGATGTTTCTTTTCTTGTAACTCTCTTTGTCATGTCGGCGTTTGCGAGTTCCTGACCGAGAGGGAATAACTGGTTTAGCCTTTGACTTTCGAATTGCCTGACGAACATCGTCACTGTCGTAGGCTTTGTCCGCAATCACCTCTTCGGCATTCTGGCCCTTGATCAGTTCCTTGGCTTGGGTCACATCATGCTGCTGACCGGGAGTCAAAATGATTTGTTGCGGCTTGCCTTGCTCATTCACAGAGGCGTGAATTTTCGTGGTCAACCCGCCTCGTGAGCGACCGATAGCTTGTTTTTCTTGCCCCCTTTTGCACCAGCGGCATGCTGGTGAACACGAACAATGGTACTATCCAGAATCAGTGACTCAATTTCTTCTTCAACACCAAGTTCTCTGCTGATTTTCTGCCAGACACCATTGACTGCCCAACGTCGAAATCGCTTGAATACCGAATTCCATTTTCCGAATCGCTCCGGTAAGTCGCGCCATGGTGCACCGGACCGGGCAATCCAAACCACAGCATTTACAAACAATCGGTTATTTTGGGCCGTCCTTCCAGGATCCTGTTTCTTGCCGGGAACTTGGTTCTTGATCTGTTCCCATTGAATATCATTCAGTTCGTACCTTCGTGACATTTTCATACCTCCATGTCTAAAACTCTTACCAAATGATACTATTCCTCTTAAAATCTTGAAATCTCAATGTCAACACTACCTAATCTTTGACGAACGCGTTTAGCTCTTGAAAAGCGCGTTAGGACGTTGTTAGGAATTTCCTCGCGGCGCGAACTTGTGAACGTGGAGCACCTTGACGGTTTCCGCGCAGACGGTCAAGAATCGTTTGCCCGACGAGTAGACTTCGAGCTCATCCAAAATCTCTTGGGCTATGTCTGCCGGACAAATAATTTCGATCCGAACTCTCGGTTGAACGTTGTAATTGTCGACACCGACGTCATGCCGACCGACACCTGAACACGTAGCAGAAGTGTAGCCGCTGGCACCTAATTCCAGAATTTTCTTGACAATACTCGTTTCGATCTCTTGCTCGCAGACGATTGTCAATCGTTGAATATTCGTCAGTCGGCGACTGCGAGTCGAAAGATGGTGATCTGTATCTGGTGACATGCGATCCAACCCGATGAGTTCTAAACGCAATCCTTGCATCTTAAAATCGTCCTCCAGTGAATGAAGTTTTTCCATCACACTGTGATCAACAAGGCGTGTTTTGCTTAGGTCCAAAATTACGCTTTTTCCCTGAAACAAGCCGGCCTGTTCAACTTGGCGTCGCACGGGTATCCAGTTGCTAAAAATTACAGAGTCACCCGCCAAGATTCGCACCGTCGCTCCATCAACCGGTTCTGTTTTCAGTTCAGGATAAAACAATGTTCTCAATGGCACGCCGTGAACGACATGAAAAAAGAACTTTAGCCCAATTCCGATGGCGATGCCGATCAGCAAATCGGTAGCCAATACAGCGATCAGAGTGGTGACAAAAATAACGAGTTGCTCTTTGCCGATTCGATAGACGTTGATGAATTCTTGCGGATGAGCAAGTCGAAATCCGGTGTAAACCAACATACCCGCCAGCGCAGCTAACGGAATTAGATGTAGCACTGTGGGAATCAACGTGACGCATACGAGCAGGAACATGCCGTGCCAAAAGTTTGAAAATCGCGTCTTTCCGCCGTTATCGATGTTGGACTTACTACGCACAATCTCCGAGATCATCGGCAATCCGCCAATCATACCTACGGCGAGATTCCCGACGCCGACTGCCAGGATATCGCGGTCCAGATTACTCCGACGTTTCCATGGATCAAGCAAATCGATGGCCTTGGCGCTCAGTACCGACTCTAAACTTCCGATGATGAAAAACAGTGCGACCCATTTCCACGCCTTCAGTTCCAGCACAGCACGAAAATCCGGTGTTTGAATTTCGGAGAAAATTCCGAACATGCGATCTGGCATACTCACCAAATATTGCTCACCCAGTTTGTACTCGTGATTTTGCAAGTGGTACGAATGCTCATGCAACAAATCGAAAACGATACCCAACGGGATCGCCACGGCCAACACGACTACAGGCGAGGGAATGTATCGTAAAACCAGAAAAAATTTGCTTGCGATTGGCCACAGAAACATGATGGCGATACTTAAAATTCCGATCAGTGCTATGGCTGGGTTGGCTTCTAGTAAAAAGTGCGGAATTTCTCGCAACAGCTCCAGCGGTTCGCCACTTGCAGTAACCCCTAAAGCCACTGGAATTTGTTTTGAGATAATAATGACCCCAATCGCAGCCAACATGCCGTGGATCGCCGCAACTGGGAAGAAATCCCCCAAGATTCCGGCCCGCACCAGGCCGAACCCAATTTGCAAAACGGCCGCCGCCACGCCGACAGCCAAAGCCGCGCGGTAGGCACTGAGATCGGCTGCTGTCCAGCCGCCCAACATGCCATCACCCCCAAACGACTCGATGCATCCAATCAGGATCACAATTAAACCGGCCGCCGGTCCTTTGATCGTGAGCTCTGAATTGCTGAAAGCCATTCCCGCCAATGCCCCAATGACGGCGGTAAAAACACCTGCAATTGGCGGAAATCCCGAAGCGACTGATATGCCGAGACAAAGTGGCAATGCTAATAAAAAGACCATGAAGCCAGACATCATATCGGCCCGCCAATAACGTCGAAAACCGGCCCAATCACCGACAGGTTTATCACTGTCAATTAAGTTTTGAGTGTGTTCGTTTTGCGATGAGCTATTCATCTGAATGTTCCCCTGAAATATGGGCGGATTCTCCCCCTGGATGATTTAAATGTTCTGAACTGTTTGGCGCGATACGGCGATTCAGTAACTCTTGAGCGGCATGATAACGCGACGAGATATTGGGTTGCGGAATGATGCCACCTAGCACCATCAGGGCGCAAAACAGACCAATGACTAGTTTTTCAAAAGGCCGCGGTTGCATCGAAATCGAAGCTGGAGCGACCGATCCTGTAAAAATTCGAAAATAGGCTCGCAACGCACCGATCCCGTTCAACGCCATTACGAGCACGACCAATGCACCGACGTATGAATAGACATGAATCGAACTCTCAACCAATAATTCAGTTCCTACGAAACCGACCGTTCCAGGGAACCCAATTCCGGATAAGACCGCCAACAAGAAAAAACCTGCCAAGGCAGGCATCTGCCCGTACAGTCCATGAAATCTCGCCAGCGAAATTCGACCTACACGACCTTCGACCGCCCTGATGACGATTCCCAAAGAAACTAATGAGATTCCCGACGAAATCCATAGACTCAATCCACCAGTCAATCCGATGCTGGTCACGGACTCCAATCCAATCAGAACCAGCGAAATATTCCCCAGCACCAAATAGGCAAAAAATCGGCGGGTATTCGTTTGCACAACCAACATTCCACCGGCATACACGGCTGTCGCCAAAGAAACGAGGGCAATCGCTCGCAAGACTTCGGCGGGAGCGATTGGAAACACCAAACGAACGACACCAAGTGCTCCAACCATCGGCACCACAAAAAGAATCGCCGTTCCCAAACTCGCCCGGTCGAATAAATCGATGAGCCAAGTGTGAAATGGAATGCAGCCGCAACGAATGACCAAGCCCAAAGCAATTAAACCAATTCCGACCCCTCCAAACGTCGATTGGTTCTCGGTAACCATGACGATTCCACCGCCGATTCCAATGAGTAGTAATGACAACAATTGATGAACGGCAAAAAACTGCCAGACTTGTCCACGCAATTTCAGTTCAATCACGGGCAAGGCGTTTTGCAGGGCGAGTAGCACGAAAAACCAACGCGGTTCCCGACAGCTAATTAATAGTAACAGCAGCGTCAGTGAAGTAAGGGTTAACGCAAACGGGAATCGACTTTGTTTCGATCGCGGAGTGACGACAACTACGGCTAGGTACAGAGTGGCGACAAATGAAAACAGCGGGGCACTCAGTTCATCGATTACCAGAACGTCCTTACCAAACCACGGCTCCCAGTAATTGAATCGGTCATGGGCTTCAAATGCTCCCAGGCCGACGAAATCGAACCATGCGGCCAGAGTGCATAGGAGCGTGCCGAGCAAGGTAATCGAACTCACCCGCAAACGCCAATCGGCGTCACGTATCACTCCTACGATCACGGCGGCAATGATTGGCAGCGTGATCGCAAGTTCTAACCAAAATCCGTGTAGCTCAAGCATCGTTTTGGCCATCCTTGCTGCGTGAGACTCCGCTTAGTTTTTCGCTGGTCCAGGCAATCCAATTGGACTCCAATCGGCTACACCATTGAAAAAACGACGAAAACGGATTGACGAAAATCCGGTCCAGCATGGTGTCGAGGTAGCCACGTTCCAATCCAAATCGATACCAACTTTGCTGGATTAAACTTGGTTTTTTGGTGTCGATGGCTAAGGAGCTCAAATGGGCGATTTTCTTGCCGAGTGCGGTTTCGAGTTTGAAATAGTCATGCAACAAATTCGAGGCCCTCAGCAGTTGCAATGTGCGGAGCAAAGCGTGTCCAATGATGTGAAACAACGCCAAGTAGTACCAACCCATTCCGATCTCGGTAATGATCAAACCGACCTGCGTCAGCGAGGCGAATGCCAACACGCTCTTAATGTCCGCTTGAACTCGCCCCGCCATGTTTGCGAAAATCGAAGTCGCCAGACCTAACACGATAACCAGGACGGTCAACGCCATTGAGGCCGCGATGATGGGAGTTGCACGCAACAACAAGAACGCCCCCAAGTGAATCGATAGTGCGCCATAAAAAATGGCACTCGATGGCGTCGGCCCCTCCATCGCTCTGGGCAGCCAACCCGAGAATGGGACCAAAGCAGATTTGCCGGCTGCGGCCAAGACTAGCAACAGCCCAACACTTAACGCTTCCCACTCTTTCATCACCGAGGTTGCGTAGGGCCAAGCTCCGGCACCAGTCAAATGATCGAAATCGCCATGGCCGGTTACGTTGTGCATGATCACAGCGGCTATCA
Organism: Pirellulaceae bacterium; assembly: GCA_019636375.1. Taxonomy (GTDB): domain Bacteria; phylum Planctomycetota; class Planctomycetia; order Pirellulales; family Pirellulaceae; genus BJ22. The sequence goes on from JAHBXS010000004.1 coordinate 538,426, forward strand.
AAAAGAACGCATCGGCCAATCGGTAAATGGCCCAGATTCGCAAACCATTTTCCACGGGTGCCCTGCGTTCGTGGAAAAATCCCACGAGCAATGCCGAGGCCAAGCCCACAAGCTCCCAACCGAAAAACAAGACTTCGATGGTGCCTGCCAAAAAACTTGTGGTCAAACCAAACGAGAATATGGCATAATAGAGAAAAAAGCGTTGGTATCCCGACTCGCGGTGTAAATAGTTTGAAGCAAACGCCGCTACCGTTCCACACAGCACATAAGTCAATATCACCAGCGGCAGCGAAAGACGATCAAATACAAATTTGAGATGGAAATAAAAGTGTTCGTTAGGTATCGCAACCCAATCGCCAATCTCCCAGACCCGTTCCGCTTGCCCAACCACAATCATCAAAACGGCGACACCCAAACTACCCATGAGTCCCACAAGATTCGCAATCATGGCGATTCGTGAAATTGATTGCTCGGACAGTCGCATTGAGAACAGGTTGCTCAATCCAATGATTGCCGCCAAAACACCGGGACTCAAAATTGCCATCCCGGCAAACTGCACAAACCAAAATGTCTCGTCCATCTTTAATTTCCTTTAGCCTATCTCAAAAGGGGTCAGACCCTATTGAGGCTGGACCAGATTTACTTTTTTTCGTCGTTTCGCCGGAGAGGGTCTGACCCCTTTTGGGATAGGCTTTAACGCCAACCGGTGCGCAAGAGATGTCAATCATGGCAAACCCTAAATCCTCACGGTTGCCGTGATACCAGTCCCACGACGTCTTCGCTCGGGGACATGTTCCCGTGGAAGTTCCGTAGGGGATGAAACTGTCTTGCACATATCGCAAAACCTCTGCGGAGTCGGGAGACATGAGTGCTAATTGCAGCCAGTCGTTTTCGACTAAACGAGCAAAACCTGGATTTGATTTCAGAATCTTCTCGATTCGTTTTGTCGTTGTCTCAATCAAGAGCAAGAGTCGCAATGGTTTGTGTATCTCCACCATTTGCCAAGGCAAACCCGTTCCCAAATCACTTTGGGCACCGTCCATGACACCGAGCAGTGATGTAATGTTGTGTGGCAGTTTCGTGCTGCAACCCAGTTGGACAGGATCGGTGTAAGAGAAGAAATATTCCAGATTGATGCCAGCACAAACCGGCACGACGGCGGCCAAAATTCTCGACAAAATCGTGGCGTCGTCGTCATCGCAACCCGGATCATAACTGTGCAAAAAAGCTCGTCGATCCAGGTACAGGCCCCGAGTTCTTTCGCGCCGTCCAACGATACAAATCGCATTGGTTGCGTGACCGCACTCCGGTCTGGCTTGGGACAAGTCCTCGATGCGGGTCAAAACGTGCTTGTACGCCTCGGCTGGACTCAAATTGAGCGGGGCCGAAACAAATCGACGGCAACGCTCATGGGCATTGCGTTGACTGACTTGGACCATTGCCTCCCGGGCTGTTGCAAGGGCCGATCGAAACCCATCGGGAACACTCGATTCGTCCAGGAAACTGACTTGATCGCCGCCAGTGTTATGGTAGCCGCCAACGAACCAAGTGGTCGCGGGAATTTCCAAGGCTCGCTCAGCCAATACTGAGCGGACTCGCGGGTCATTGGCCATTTTTGCAAACGCTCGGGCGTTTGGGCCACCGTGACCACCCCCGCATGCCCCACAGTTATAGGCCGAGCCATGTGGATTGTTGAGACTGCTCGAGCCATGCCCGACGACGATCACAAGAGGCGACCAGTTTTCAACCAGGCCAATGTCAGTCAACAATCGCTCGACGATGTTTGCCATTTCAGCGACCGTAAAACCTCTGTGGCGATTGTCGGTCTCAAGGGCTGGCAATTCCAATTGCAATTCCGTCTTGTGCGGAGTGGCCATCCAATCGTCGAACCGGTTTCGCAAGACGCCTGCGATTCTCGGGAAGAGCACACGCAAGACGAGCGGAATGGCTGCCACCACACCTGCAATCGACGTCACTGCACCGGACAACAGAGATCGACTACCGAGATGCAAACCGTGCAGCCATTCGGCAAATCGCCGCCGCCGACCTGCACGTTCTTGCCCGACCTCGTGAAGCTCTTCGCACACGCGTTCGGTGACCAGATGTTGCGGTTCGATTACGATTGGGCACAGCGGAATCGCTTGGAACGAGTCTGCCGCTTGATAGTTCATGGCCACACTGAAAAATCCGGCCGCTCCCCAAGTGCGAACTCGCGGCTCAACCTCTTCCAAATGTCGTCGAAACGACTCCTCGCGTTCGTCAATGCAAGTGATGACGTCAAAGGCCACACTTGAGTCCGATACATTTTCGGAGTGAAGATTGCTATCCAAACTATCAACAATCGGATGTGACTGATTTCGCTGATGAATTGCCTGCACTGCGTCAAAACACTCGTGCCGCCAACGACGTTCCAAAGCCAATTGGAAAACGTAGCAGCGTTGCGTCTCATCAAACGCGCGAATCTCGGTAAGCAGCTTTCGCCAGTTGGCAGGAGTTAGACCAAACAAAGTTTCTGGACGCCAGCCTCGCCCTTGAGCTAGTTGAAAAATCGAGAATGCCTCGCTGCGAACCTGATCTGCTACTCGATATTCCGAGTGGTTCCGGTAGCGATCCTTCAAGTCGTGAAATCCGACGTCACTTCCAAGTTCACGGTGCATCAGCCAATTCAGAGCTAGCTTGTCCAGAATCAGCCTTACCGCCAAAAACTCTGTCAGTGTTCCAGGAGGAACTGCACGTGTAACACGATCGGGACGAGTTTCCATCTGCCAGATCATTCCGGCAAACCCGCGAATCGCGAGCAGTGAATGCGTCACATACTTTTCAATTTCCTCGGTGCTGACTCCCATCGCGTGCAAATTGTCCGCGATACTTTGCAGAGGTGACAACTCGTCATTGGCGAGTGCGGCAAGTTCGTCTGCCAGCGGTATTAGCCAACTGGGCAACAGCGGGTTAGGATGTCCGTATATCGCAATAAACGCTTGCAAAAATCCCTGCTGCCGGCAGGGCAATGGCGACGGGCTCATTCCCTGGTCGATGAATACCACACAAAATCGAATTAGCAACTCATGGACTAATTGATCGCTATCAACACCCGTTAGTTCATAGAATGCATCGCGGTGTCGCACCGGGGGCTTCAATGCCGCAACGTGTGGGTGTCGCGAAACGGCGTGAAAACAGACTTGCCACAGTAAATGCAGCGTGAATGCCTCCCGAGTTGCGTCATTCCAAGCCTCGCAGTGTTCCAATTGAAAGTCTCTACCCAAACTTTCACACTTCTTTCGAAACCGTAGAAGTTCAAGATCGGTGTGCGGCGTGTGATGATGAGGCGGTGCGTTGACCGAAGCCAATAAAGCCAATACCCATCGTTTGGTGTCGTTGATTAGTCTTTTCTTGGCGTCGGCGGGTATGCTTCGATCAAATCGCTCCAGCGAACGATTTTCGGCAAACACCCATTCGAGTTCATTGGGCAAAACCGCTTGCAAGGGCTGATACAGCATTTCACGCCACAAACTGAATCGAGTTCCCAAAAAGCCAACAAACGTTTCGGCTTGTTCGCCCAACGATTCCAACAAAGCGTCTTCTAAGTCCTCGTTGGAAAACTCAGCATTCGTCCATGCTTGCCGATACCAAGACTCGGGCAATAGCGCGCGGCAATTGAAATGCGAGGAAGCCTGTCGAACGGCCTCGATAAACGGCAAATGCTCGAAAGCATGCAACGTATTGTGGTGGATAAAAACGGTAATTGGACCTTGGCCCGGCAAATAGTGAACAGCATGATCCAACGCCTGTTCGACAATATTTTTTGAGCCAGCCAAACTACCAGTCTCGGACTGGTTGGGAGCTGTCATGGCACAACTGTGGAGATTTTGAAAAGCAAAATTAAAAGAAGAACTTCAGCCCGAAATCGTTGGCTAGATGGCTCCTTAAGAGCAGTACGCAGAGACGAGAGGCTTGACTAGGAAGCTGGACTTGGCCTCAACCAGATGGTCTTCAGCTTTTGTTCAGCAAATTAAATTTTCCACGCGACTCTTCGCTACCTAGCCCGAAATGGCTGGCGGCCCGCGAACGTGAAATTCAGAAGCCCAAGCATGTAATAATCCTGGGCAGGCATAGAGCAAATTTTCTCGCAAATCGTGAGCAAAAACGAGACGAAAAGTCAATTGAATCGCAAAAGATTTGGATTCCTTAGTTTCGGAAACTTCTGTTTCGACTTCGAGTGACTCAACAATTACCAAGCTAGGTAAATGCGGATCGTCATCCTTATTTAGACCAGCAATTGCCGCCGGCCAAATAAAAATGAAAAGGACATTGAGAAGTAAGGCTCTCTCGATTAATAACTGAGAGAAGGCACGCGTCGTGATCATGGATTCAGTCTACGGCGACGACCAGACAATGTAAAGAGTGAAACGTCTTCACAATCGAACCAACCCCTGTTGGCTTACCTATTTCGAGGTTTTACGGAGTGTTGCCAAGGAAATCAGTCGGTTTTTGACCATCGATTGTAACTTCTTCAAAACCACTTTTCCTCCAAATCTAGCCAAAAAGCCCCAGCTTCTCAGCAAAAAGCCAACTGTATGGACTTCCGAAAATCGAGTAACCTTTTGTATTGAAAGGGCGGTGCGAAGTATGGCCGTTCTGTCGTGTAAGGGCATCATTTGAAAAACGATTTCCGGTACTTTTTTAAAAACCATGAAGACTTTTGCAGTCATTTTTCATTTTTTTGAAGATTCAAAACGGCGGCGAAATCTGGCCTCGCTCGCAAAACTATTGGCTGCGTTCGGATTAATTGTGTTAGTGTTTACAATTGTTTTCAAGGTCTTAATGGCCCTTGAAGGCCAGGAGCATTCTTGGGTCAATGGGATCTACTGGGTTTTTGTCACAATGTCGACTCTCGGCTACGGTGACATTGTATTCTTGGGGCCTATTGGCCGACTGTTTACAGTAGTCGTGATTATCTCTGGCGCGACTTTTATGTTGGTTTTGATCCCGTTCATGTTCATTCAATTCTTCTATGTCCCCTGGATGGAGGCACAAGCTGCCGCCCAAGCACCGAGGATGCTCCCCAAGTCAACGTCGGGACATGTGATCATGACCAATTTTGACATTGTAGGACGAGCACTGATTCAATTGCTGAATCGTTTTCGAATTCCCTATGTTGTCATTGTCGATGACTTGGCAGAAGCCCTACGAATGTCTGACGAAGGCATTCACGTAATGGTCGGGGATCGAGATGATCGCGATACGTATCAAAAGGCCCAAGTCGAACGTGCGGCGATGGTGGTAACCACGCGCAGTGATACTTCCAACACAAATATCGCATTTACGGTTCGAGAAATCTCTCCTGATGTCAGAATCGTCGCCTCGGCTTCTTCGACAGCGTCCGTTGATATTTTAGAACTCGCAGGTTGCAACCAAGTCATTCAACTCGGGGCCATGCTCGGCCAAGCCCTATCGCGCCGAGTATTGGGAAGAGATGCCAGAACACATGTCGTCGGGTCTTTCGGTAACTTGTTAATCGCCGAGGCTGCGGCGACAGGGACTCCATTGGTCGGACGGACACTTCGGGAAGTCAACCTTGATGAATTCAGTCGCGTTAATGTGATTGGAGTTTGGGACCGGGGGCGATTTACTTTGGCTGGCCCCGAAACGAAAATACAAACTTCGTCGGTTTTGCTTCTGTCCGGAACCCGAGCCGATCTAGACGAATATGATTCTTTGTTTTGCGTTTACGGAAAGTCGGAAACGAGGGTCATTATTATTGGAGGTGGACGCGTCGGTCGGGCCACTGCCAAAGGTCTGGCAGAGTCTCAAATCGATTATTTTTTGATTGAAAAAGATCCTGCTCGAATTCGCGATCCACGCACTTACATCTTGGGAGACGCTGCCGAACTGGAAGTTTTGGAAAAGGCGGGGATTCGAACTTGTTCAACCGTGGTGATCACTAGTCACGATGACGACATCAACGTCTATTTGTCGATTTACTGCCGCAAACTTCGGCCTGACGTGGAAATTCTTGCTAGGGCCAATCAGGATCGAAACGCAAGCACGCTGCATCGCGCAGGTGCCGATTTCGTGATGTCGTACGCTTCAATGGGAAGCACGAACATCTACAACCTATTGCGCCGTGACCATTTCCTAGCTCTTGCCGAAGGGCTAGATGTCTTCAAAGTCGACGTTCCTCCAGCATTAATCGGCAAATCTTTGGCCGAGTGCCGATTTAGGCAAACGATGGGGTGCAATGTCGCGGGGATCGAAATCAACGGCCAATGCCAAGGCGTCCCAAACCCCAAACAACCACTTCCCGCAAACGCCAAACTTATCATGATCGGAGACACCGAAGGCGAGGAGCGATTTTTTCAGGCTATTAAGACAATGTCCGCCAAAACTTAATTTAACGGCTCAAGTCTATCTCGCCAAAGCAATCACACATGGCAGCTTATTGTGTTTTAAATGTCACATCAGTCGCCGATCAGTGGACAAATATCGCGAATTTGTATTTACGAAAAAACAATTTCTGTACGACCATTTTGAGAAATAGGGAGACAAAAATGGTCAGTCGATTCGAGCAATTTTCTTCAGCGAATCGTCGCTTCCGGCAACAAATAGCGTGTCGGACTCCTTGAGGCGATAGTCCGGTCCTGGAGTGGCGTGGAATGTGTCCGTTAAGATGTCATGGATCGCCAAAATCGTAATGTCAAACTTTTGCCGAATCTCTAACTCGCCAATCGATTTCGAAACCCAAATATTGGGGATCCCCATCTCTTGAATTGAAAAGTTAGTCCCCAACGGAAGGTATTTCAGCAGTGACTTTCCGCAAATCTTGGCCGCCAATCCTAACGCTGAGTCTCGTTCCGGAAACACGGTCTCGGTAACGCCGAGCTTCTCCATGACGCGTCGGTGGTCATTCGAAATCACTTTCACAAAAACTTCCCGGATTTTTAGATCTTGCATAGCTAATACCGCAAGGATACTCGCAGTGATGTCGTCGCCCGTTGAGACGATCGCTGCATCGACATTGTCGCCGCCGATCATTCGTAGGGTTTCTAAGCTCGTTGCATCGGCAACAGCCGCCCGCGTGATGATCGGTCCGATGCGATCAATTGCATCGGCGTCAAGGTCAACGGCAATCACCTCATGGCCAAGTTGCGATAGTTTTTCTGCAACCGCAAATCCAAAATTGCCGAGCCCAACGACCAAAAACCGTTTCTTTTTATCCGCCACAATGATTCCTTAACCTATCAAAACATCTTCTTGTGCAAACCGAACTCCCGTCGAGCCGCTTCTATATCGCGATTCAAAAGCAGTCAATAATGCTAATGGCCCAATTCTTCCCACAAACATCATGATTACCAGGATCACTTTTGCAGTTCCCGACAAGGTATCCGTGAAACCCATCGACAGGCCTACCGTGTTCATCGCACTTACGACCTCAAACATCCGTGCTAGAATTTGGCCATCTTGCCCGCGTGGAGCATCAAAAAATTGAAGGCCAAACAAAGCCAAAATCATCAAAGTGGTCATGATCACAAAAATGCTCGTAGCCCTTTGGACAGTATTGTCTGGGATCGTCCGATTACCAAAGTCTACCGTTGAACGACCACGAATTTTCGACCAAGCCAACAGCCCCAACAACATAAAAGTAGTGATTTTCATGCCACCCGCCAATGAGGCCGGGGCGCCGCCGATCATCATCAGCACCATCGTGAACAAAACAGTGGAATCCGATGCCGTCCCATAGTCGATTGTATTGAAACCTGCGGTTCGGCAGGTTGCTGACAGAAAAAAGGAATTCGTGAACTTGTCCGTCAAGGTCCATCCGTCAAATGATTGATTCCATTCAAAAATGCCAAAAATCACCGAAGGGATGACTAGGCACAACACCGTCCCATACAAAACGACTTTTGAATGAATGGAAATCCGAAAATGGTCACGTTTCTTTTTGGCTCGCATCCAAAGAAAAACCTCTTCTAGCGTGATAAAGCCAATCCCCCCGCAAATCACGAGGAGGGAGACGATGGTTAAAGTGGCAGGTGAATCCGCGAATCCCATCAACGAATCGTGGTTCAGCGAGAAACCAGCATTGCAAAATGCGCTCACGGAATGAAATATCGAGGGCCAAATCGCCTCTCGCCAGCCCAGCGTCGGAGCCCAAGTTACGTAGAGTGAGACGGCTCCTAAGGTTTCGAACAATAGGGTGAATCCGACGATGTCTCGGATTAGTTTTCTGGAGGGCAAAAACGGAAGCGTACTTCCTGTGTTAGCAACAGCGATTTCAGTTTTCAGGCTGGGACGTAATCCGATTGAGGAAATAATGGCACTGGCCAAGGTCAGAATCCCTAACCCTCCCAACTGAATCAAAATCAACAAATACAACTGTCCCCAAAATGTAAATGTCGTTCCTGTGTCGGCCGCAACAAGTCCCGTGATACAGATTGCACTTGTTGCCGTAAACAACGAATCGATAAATCCCAACCGCTCGTCCGTACACAAGCCAGGGATCAACAAGAAGCCGATGGTCCCCAATAAAATCATGCAAATAAACGACAGGGCCAACATTTCTGCCGGAGAAAGTCCAGTTCTCCTGAAGCGAAACGACTTTCGTTTCGGTATGTCCCGTCTTGGCGAATGAACATGCCCTTTTGAACGGTGTTTTTTGGGTACCAAAAGTTCTTTCTCGCGGCAAAAAAATCAATCAGAATCATTAGACAAGAGGTAAAAATTAGCGTCAATGGGTTGCAGATTTCCTAACGTAGACGTTTTACAGAGTTTTCCGATGTCCGTGAAAAACGAAATAAGCCCGAGAGTAAATCCATAAGTTCGTTCTCCAGGGAAACACGATCTTAAAATGGGTTTTCTACGGGTTGCAACTAATAGGTTAAATTGAGATGCAGGAAAGAATGCTTTTCGTCAATGTTTTGCTCACACTAATTTCCCCTTTTGGATCTTCAAAGCAGAGTCTCTTTAGATCCGGTATTTCGTCGCACGAGGATTTGAAGTGCAAAACGAATGGGGTTGGGCTTGTCCAAGTGCTGCACACTGACATGCTTGTTGGGGTAAAATAACTGTCAACATGTTGAGATGATCATTTGCACTGACATTAACATTTCCATTTTCTAGATAACCAAGGCCCGCAGAAACCGATGAAAATTTTGATATCTAACGACGACGGAATTTCCGCGATTGGCATTCGGGCGCTCGTGAAGTTTTTTCGCAAAGAGCACGAGATTTTCGTGGTCGCTCCTGACAACGAACGCAGCGGCGTCAGTCAGTCGATCACCTACCGACGCCCGATTTTTGCTCGTGAGTTTCAAGTCGACGATGATTTTGTCGGATTGGGAGTCAATGGATTTCCTGCTGATTGCGTCAAAGTGGCGATTTCGGAACTGTGCCCTTTTAAGCCTGACTTGGTAATCAGCGGAATCAATAACGGACTGAATGTTGGCCTTAATGTCGGCTATAGCGGGACGGTTGCGGCAGCATTGGCCGGTGCGGCGGCGGGCTTCCGTAGTGTCGCTCTCTCGCTTGAAGCCAATAACGATCAAGCCAACTTTGATCGGGCCATCGAGCTCGCTTGGCCGATTTGCGAAAAACTTGTCGCCGACGGTCATGCCTTTGGGCACGTCATTAACATCAACGTGCCGTTGCGAGCCCTGACTCACGATCACCGCTGGCTCGTCGTGCCGATGAATCCCAATCCAATGGGCACCCACTTTATGCACGGCAACGACCCCAACGGTCGCCCCTTTTATTGGCAAACAAACGATCCGGCACCGATGCCACTGGCTCATTTGACGGATGCTGAAGTCGTTGCCGAGGGGGACATTTCCGTAACACCGTTAACCCACGATTTAACCTTGCACACCGAAATCGCGAGGTTTCAACAGATTTTGTATCGCGACAATCCACTCGCTCCGCGTCCGAGGGAACACAATCTTCGCTAGGAAGGATCGCCAATTGGGAATAGGCCAACGGGGTTTGCTCCCTTGAATTGCAGACCAACGTGCCAAAACGAAGCGAAATTTGGTTGAATTTGCTTACCTGGCTCAATTCTTCAAAACGACGAATCAAAGACAAATTTTTGGGGTTTGGAAATCGCCCGCCAATCGGTAAAACATTTTGTCACCAGGCAGAGGCCTGGTAAATGCTAGCAAGGAAGCGGACTCCATGAAAAACCTTCAACGCGCGTTAGGCCAAGCGTTTCGATACAAGTGGTCGATTATCGGATCGGTAATCTGTTCGATTCTGGTCGCCGCGTGTTGGGGTGCCAATCTGGGGGCCGTTTATCCATTCATGGAAGTTGTCCTAAAAAATCACACCCTTTCCGAATGGGCCGACGACCAAATCAAGACCGCCGAGAAACGGATTGTCGATCTTGAACTGCTCAACCAGCAATACCAAGCCGATTTGTCGACCGCCGATGAATCCGAGCAACGTTCGCTTATCAAGAAAATCAATGGGGTTCAGTCAGAGGTTGAATCGCATCGGCGTTCCATTGCGACGACGGAGAAGTTGGTCCCTTACATCGAACGCTACGCGCCAAATGACCCGTACCAGACTTTGGTTGCGATCATCGGCCTTTTGTTATTGGCCACGTTGTTGAGAGGAATCTTTTTGGTTGCCAGCATGGTTTTGATCGCGCGAGTTGGCCAGCGCACGATGCTCGATTTGCAGAACGATGTCTTTCGCAACGTCCTGAACATGGAAATGAGTGAATTGGGTGTCAAAGGAACTGGCGATTTAATCAGTCGGATTCGCGGCGAGACAGGCTCCATCGGGACGGCCATCACGAATCTGCTAGGGAAGACCCTCCGCGAACCGCTAAAGATGATCGTCTGCTTGATCGGTGCGGCTTTGATCAATTGGCGATTGTTGTTGTTTTCGTTGTTGATCTGCCCGATTGCGATCTATTTAATGTTGTTGTTGGCGAAATCGACAAAACGAGCAAACCGCAAGGCGATGGAAGAGTCGGCTCGATTACTCAACCGACTTTATCAGGCGTTGACCTATTCTCGGGTGGTCAGGGCCTTCACGATGGAGAACCACGAGCGTTCCCGTTTTCAATTGGTTGCCAAGGATGTTTATGGTCGGGCGATGAAGATTTCCTGGTACAGCGCCTTGGCCCGCGTTAACAATGAACTACTCGGAGTTAGCATTATTGGGATGGCCGTGATTGCTGGCGGTTATCTTGTCATCAATCAAGAGAAGTTTTTGTTCGGCATTCAATTGGCCGCAACGCCGATGAGTTTTGGCGAGATCATCACCTTTTTCGCGTTTCTGTGCGGTGTTTCAGACCCGTTGCGAAAAATGTCGGATGTTTACGGATCGTTGCAAGCGGGAATGGTTGCATCGGATCGCGTTTATCCACTGATCGATCAATCCCCTGCCGTTAGCAATCCTCCAAATCCGGTTTCTATTCCTGCAGGTCAGCTTTCTGTCGACGTGGATAATGTTTGGTTCGCCTACGATGAGGACAAAATGATCCTCAAAGGTGTATCGTTCGAAGTTCCCGCTGGATCAACGCTGGCAATCATTGGCCCCAACGGCTGCGGGAAAAGTACGTTTATCAATCTCCTCCCGAGGTTTTTTGATCCGACATCCGGGTCGATTCGGATCAACGGCACGGACCTGCGTGACTTCAATTGCAAACATTTGAGAAAACGGGTCGGTTACGTCACGCAAATGACGATGCTGTTTTCCGATACGATTGAGAACAATATCATTTACGGTTCTACTGGGGCGAGCCGTGAAGAAGTCATCGAGGCCGCCAAAAAAGCACATGCTCATGAGTTCATTATGGAACTCGAACATGGCTACGACACCGACATCGGAGAGCATGGCGGGAAGCTTTCGGGTGGCCAACGGCAACGCATTTCGCTTGCCAGGGCGATTCTCAAAGACCCCGATATCTTGCTGCTAGATGAGGCGACCAGTCAAATTGATCCGCAGAGCGAAATCTTGATCCACGAGACGCTTAAGGAATTCATCAAAGGCCGCACGACGATCTTGATCACTCATCGACTTTCAACTTTAGAACTCGCTGATCGAATTCTCGTGATGAAAGAAGGCCAAATCGTTGACTGCGGGACGCATCACGAGCTGATGCAACGCTGTGCAACCTATCGACACTTGAGAGAGTCCGAGCTTCGCGACGCTGCTTAAACGGTCAGCCGATTCGCAAGGCGACTGGGGAACCGCGAACTACTCGATGTTCAGTTCTTTGGGTTTGAAGAGTTTGCAAAAACGGCAGTTTTCCGACGCCAACGCAATGCGAGGCCAATCATCCAGGTCCGATTCAAGCTGCAAAATTGCGGCGGTAGGAAAATGAGGGGCGCCTGATACGAACCAAGATGCCAGTTGGGACATGCCGGGGTTATGGCCAATCACCATTACGGTGTGATGATTCGAATTCGCTTGACCAATAGCCTCGTAGAATATTTCTGCAGAAGCCAGATACAAATCGTGGCTGGAGACGACTTCAGGTCGCTTGTTCCAGTGTGCCAACATCAATTCGAGTGTGTCCTGAGCTCGACGCGCGGTGGACACGAGTACCAGGTCCGGAACCAATCGTTGTTTAGCCAAGAAAATTCCCATTTGCGGGGCGACGCGTTGCCCACGCTCGTTTAATTCGCGGTCATGGTCTGCGAGTTGTGGTTCACCCCAATCCGATTTGGCATGGCGCATAAACAATAAAGTTTTCAAGGATCGGTCTCCAAAAAATTTGGTGCATTGGTACGGGGGCGGGTTGGTAGAAATCGAAACCCGATTCGTTAGCGAGGGAATTTCCACTGCCCCTCGTTGACACATCGGGTTGCGATTTACGCGATTTGCCGTAGTTTTCTAACATCCCACACTTCACCTCTCAATCAAACCTCTGATAATTTATAAAGTGCATTACCAAGTGTCCATTCGAGGAATGTTGTTGAGAATGAGGATGATTTTGCAATTAGAAATTAACTCTACAAGTTTCTTAATGTCTCGTGTGCGATCTCACTGTTAGTCGGCCAATGTCGGCTAATCATAATTATGAGTCTATTTCGGTCCTGTTTGCTTCCCATTGAAAGAGATATTTGTTCAATTGCTTGTTCCATGGTTAGTCCATTGAACGCATGTGACCTTATCATGTTACGAATTTCGTCGCTGTCAAGTTTCAGACGTGACGGATCTGCGCAGTTTGTACTCTGTTTTTCCTCAAGAATCCTGATTCGACTGGTTAAATGTCGAGTATTGTCCAGGATTTCTGCCAAAATGTCGTCGGGTTGCCTAGGAGCAACATCGACCGGCCTGTCTGTCTGATTTAGGATATCAGAAAACTTACTCTCAAATTGATCCCAATAAGTATCAAAAACATTGAGGAGACTTTTTTGCTCCAAAGAAGCTGTACCGAGTTGGTTGTTAATCGTCTCAATCATCCCCAAGACGCTGTCGCGATCCGGCAATGTGTGGTTGAATTGGGCTAACGGGTCTTTAATATCAATAGGTCTTAAATCAATGAGAAATGTGCATATTCGATTTGAGGTAAGTCCCTTCGTGAGCGCACCCGCCTCAAAAAGAATCCATGGTCGGTCCTTGTTTTCGTGAGTCAAGCACACGATACCAACGGCGGTATCTTTTAATCGCTCATTAATTTCGCTGAACCACACGGAACCTCGATCCAAATCGCGAGTTGACACCCATGGCCTGGTTGCTTGAAGAACACAACGAATCCAATCTCGAAGAAACTCTGCAACGGCCTTACTTCGGCCCCCAGACCAACTGATAAAAATGTTCATTTTTGGTACCTATTATAAATATTTAGCTGTCTTGCCATTGATCTTGCCACCCATCGGGTAACCACAAACCAAAATTCTTGAATTGATAGTTGTCCAGTCATTCAGAAACCCGCCGACCATCATGCAAGTCGAGGCGAAAATCCTCTAGCTCAGCGCGGGCTTCAAACACATTTGACGTGAACTCACTGGTTGTAACGAGCATGGCGTATGACGTCTTTGCTCGAAAACTGGCACCAACAACTGAATTTAAAATATCAATGCCAACCTTGTTCGATTCGCAATAGCGTTTGCATTCGACCAGATACTTAATTTCTTCGCCGTTCTCATTCTTTTGAATGGCCATAAGGTCTGCGCTTCGATTCTTAATACGCCCCGTAAATTCTATATCGAATCCATGGCTGGTAAGGATTTCGCCAGTCAATTGCTCAAAAGCATCGGCGTGAATCTGTTTTGAACTATTCAGATGTGTTTTGAGCCAAATAATAAACTCTTCGTTGATCAATTTTACAGCAGAGATCAAATCTTCAGACAGATTAGCAATTCGCAATGTGAATAAATCGTACTGTTCCGCAATCAATGAATTGAATTGGGATTCGTTTCTTAACGTAGTGATTCGCTTTATCAAAGCCGGATAAGTTTCATCCCAAAATTCAGGAATCTTTGAAACAAAATCACCCATCCTAGATTCCAAAAATGTTCGAAATACAGGTCGGACCAAAGGAAAAACATCGGCCGGAAGCTTTGTGCCTGAATGTTCCTCAAAAGAATGCATGATCGCGACAGTGAGAACACTAAAAAAATCCTCTGCGAAGTCGTCACGCTTTTTGGGATCGAGAGAATTCCACCATGCAAGTCTAAACAACATCGGACCAACATGATCTGAAAGCATTTCCGCCAATAGTTCGTTTGATGGTCTCATACAGATTCTTTCAATTCACTCAGTGGTCAAAACGTAGAATTTCAACTAATTCTCCGGCGGCGTGGTTCGGTGGTTTGAACCAGTGGCCTGGTTGGTTTTTCGTAGAGTTCGAACGGCACTGTAGAAAAGTATACCGCACCAAAGGATCATGATGTTGTGCGTGAGAACCATGAGTCGCAGTTCACGTGTTTGTGACCAGTAGGTTTTTCCTAGGATATGATTGCCTTGGCGACGTTTGACCATCGAGACGGTGGTTTCAACTTGGGCTCGGTGCCTGTAGGTATTTTGGTCGAATCGAGTCTGCATGAGTCTCCGGTATTTGCCGCGCGCGGGTTTGTTGCTGGGTCTTCCATGCTTCGCGGGAATGATCGTTCGTGCACCGATGGCGTTTCTGGAAAATTCGTGGTTGGATTCTGAATCGTAACCCGCATCTGCAACTAACACCTTCACGCCAACACGACGGCGGGTTTGTACTAACAGGCCTTTGAGTTCGTCTACATCGGGTTTGGGGCCGCGATGAGTTTGGAAGGCAATGATAAACTGATTGAACGTTTTGCAAACGATCGCCAGTTTGGGATAGCGGTGATAGACCACGGTTTTCCAGGGGTTTTCCTGACGCGAGCGGCGTCTGACGAAGTAGGGGCTGGCCGCCGTGGATTCCAAACCTGTGGAATCCACGGCGGCAAGTTGAACATGTTTTCGCCGTCCCATCATTCGCGACACGGTCTCATCGAGCAGTCCCTGGACAGGCTCTGCGGCGAGAATTTTTCGCGAGGCTTTCTGGAAAGTCGGGAAGTGGGGTACCAACTTCATCTCGATGGCGGCAGTGAGATCACTGCAATCACACAGAAGATTCTGCAAGCCACGGTAATCGAGCTTGAGAAAGTTCTTCAGAACCAGACAGGCAAAGAGTCGCCTCTGGGTCAATTTTTTGGGACTGTTCTTATGCGAATACTCAGGGAAAACTTGTGCGGCGACGCTTCAAGCCTCAAATAATACATGTTTCGGTGATTTGCTCGTTGTACTCACGGGTCACCAATACGAATCACTTTCGCTTATGGTTCCCCGCTTTTTGTCAGTTTTCTACAGAGCCCTCCTGAGCCCTTTTCCTGACCGGATAGGAAGCCTCCATCATCGTGATCGCCAGAATCTACGATCATCTGGGTAGTTGATAATGTCAAAGCCTTTATCAATAATCTCTGCGATCTCCAATGTAGATGCCAGACGGAATTTGGCGCATTGCCAGAGGCTTATGACAAAGCACTCGCAAAGCGAAATACCGGCTTCAAAAACAATTTTGCGATTCATCGCATAATCATAGGTTATGTACGTTGAATCACTGAGAGAGTCTTTAAACGGACCTGACTTGTTAAGGCCTATGACATTGATCGCATACCATTGGCCATGAACGACGCCAGACAACAGGCGGTACAGCGGTCCCATCTTCAACTCATCACTTATCAACTTTGTGGGACTTGGAGGCCTGTTAAGCTTTGCGCATCCGAGTTTACTAGATCGAAGGTCGATCAAATTAAGCCTCTTTTTGTAATGTCGATCCAATTTGGGACGTTTTGCATGTTCATTACTGATGATAGATTTTTGATAGGAATATTCTTCATCCGTATTTGCGCTCAGAACTTGAAGAATTCTAATGGCCCTTTCCTCCTGGCTACATTCCATTGACATTAGCCACTTAGCTCTAGCCGCACATTCCATTGAAGCTCTAGCATTCGCGGCAAATGCAAACACCGCCAAATCATCTTTGTTGAATAGCCGATAACCGGCAGTTACATAATTACTGGTCAGGTCCGTCATTATTTCTGCAATCATGATCGCAGTGTCCAAATAACCTTTTTACTCGGCGTGTAACGTTTCACAAAACCCTAAAGAACCTTGCTCTGGAGTTCGAGGAATCGAACACCCACTCACTTGCCCTTTCTTTGAAAAGTAGCGAAGAAGTTTCTTGATATCTAAAAACTGTTGAATGGGATCGTCGCCCGCTTTCATTTTCTTCCTCCAAAAACCGTTTTTGATACTATTCTGCGATTTCATTCTCATTTTGCCAGCAATCGACAACTGTCCCATTTGCAAGCAACTATGGCCACCTAGATCAAAAACACCGCAACACTTGCGATCGGGGATCTAGCTTCGTCAAAGATCCGCAAGGCCGTTACCACGCGCGGTGTAATCGAGGGCCTCAAGTTGAATGGCACGATTTCCAAGAATGGTCGGGCCATTCCGTCAAAGGTGACATACAAATCGGTCCAATTGTACGAAGGGGTGACGGTCAGCGTCGATCACCCATAGACCGGACGAATCAAAGACTGTCATGGTCGGATTTGCTAAACGGTAACGGCGCGCGGATTGAGCGCGACTACCAGATGGTAGTTTTTTTGAGTTTGGATGTCCAGTGACTTGTGGTGTTGTTTTGGCACTTTGCCGTCAGCATGCATTGAACACCAGAGCCATGCCTAAAAAAATCCAACATCCCTGAACAAACCTGAAAGGAGTTTCAAAATGTTTTGAAACACCGTATTGACCAAATTTAAGACCGTCGCTGACCCCTTTGATTTCCCTTGATTTCCCCAAACAAATTCAAAAAAATCCGTACACCCTATTGACGCCTTGACTCAGATGTCTCCGGTTCAGCGGTGGACCGTCCGCTGCAACCGGTTGTTCTGCGGGGATCCGGAGTAATTAGGCCAGTCGGAGACGTGGACACTTTGGGCGCCGGAAACAGGCAACCCGGACTTCGTTGCGGCGTCGACCCGCGTAGCGATCGTATCGCCGCATCTCAAGCGGACTGCATCGGGAGGGGCACCGTGGGCCGAGAATCCGGGTAGTCCCGCAAACTCGGCAGTGATGACGGCGCACAGTGTGCGAACTAAGTACCGTTTGCGCATTCAGTAGTGCCGCGCTGAAGGTAGTCTCTTATGCAAAAGACGCAACCAATGTGAGGAACTTCCTTGGTGAAGAGTCCAGCGATAGCGCCGAGGACTGTTGGTCTTGAAAGGTCACGGTAACGTCCGAGTTTTTCTAGCGATCGCGCTTCTTCGAACAGCACTCGATCATTCTTGATTAGCCTCTCCAAGCACACATTTCTTGGTGTCAAATCGTCGAGTGCATGGTGGGCGCAGGCCATGAGGGCGTGTACGTAGTTCTTCTTGCTCAGTGCATTGAAGTGTCGCTTTCGGTTCAGGATATGACGCAAAGGCATGCTTTCGACTTGCGATCGAAGGGCGTGTTCGGCGGTTTCGAGATGATTGATGCCGGAGTCCACCCGGGCCTTCCAATCAGTTGATAGGGTGGCCTTCCAGAAGGCATCTTTGGCTGCCTCTAACTCAATCGATGACAGCAAGTCTGCGACGGTGTCCGAGAACAGGAAGTCACGGACGCTGACAGCGGCCCTCAGGGTTGTCATGTAGTTCATATCGTTGACCAAGAAGTTGTGTTGCTTATCCGTCGGAACAGGCTGGCGGATCGCGAGACCCCTTAACATTGCACGGTGTGGGCGCTTCCACCGCAGAAAGAATCCATGTAAGTCCTGGGTTTGGGGCGGGAGCCTTTGAATTAAAATCTGGCGACTCAGACCCGTGATCTCGGGTCGGCTGTTGACGACCACTGTCACAATTTTTTCCAACCCCAAACCCAAGGAAATACTAACCATGAAAATTCTCGCACTCGATATCGGGAAATTCAAGTCTGTTTGCTGTCTTTTCGACACGAAAACCAGAAAATTCGAGTTTTTCACCGTAGGCACAGACAGAAATTATCTGACCTCGGTCTTCAAACAACACCCCGTCGACCTCGTCGTGATGGAAGCCTGTGGTCCATCGGGTTGGATCAACGACTTGGCCGTCAGCCTCCGACATAAGACCCTCGTCTGCTCCACCAATGAAGAAGCCTGGAAGTGGGTGAACGTCAAACGCAAGACGGACAAAGACGACGCTCTCAAACAGGCCCGTATGGCAGCCATGAACGAACTCAAAGCGGTGCATGTGCCTTCGGAAGAACACCGGGAATTCCGTTCGTTGGTCAAGTATCGCAAGACCCTCGACTACCGCATCAACAAAATCAAATGCACCATCCGAGCTTGGTTCGTCAACCACGGGATCAAGATCGATAGCGGAGAGAAGGCGTGGCATTCAGGTCGAACGCTGATCGATTCGTACCGCAAGCCCCTGGAGCAGTGCAGCGACAAGGAACTGTGGCAGGGAGAACTCGATCTGGAACTCACGCGGGCTGGACGCCCTGGTAGCCCAGGAAGAACAAGTCATCAAGCGTCTGGAGGCCATCAGCAAGAACGACTCACGCATCCATCGCATCCGCTCGGTGCCTGGTGTCGGTCCACGCACCGCCGAGATTCTGGTGGCCTGTATCGACGATCCCCATCGTTTTGACAACGGTCGCCAAGTCTCTCAGTACTTTGGCCTAGTCCCGCGTCAGTACCAATCGGGCGAAACCGACCGCAACGGGCGGATCAACAAACGCG
This sequence comes from Pirellulaceae bacterium, assembly GCA_019636375.1. Taxonomy (GTDB): domain Bacteria; phylum Planctomycetota; class Planctomycetia; order Pirellulales; family Pirellulaceae; genus BJ22. The sequence goes on from JAHBXS010000004.1 coordinate 557,606, forward strand.
GCAATCCATTGGCTCGCACGATCCTGGTCGAGTGTGCTTGGGCATCGTTGCGTTACAACCCGTGGGCCAAGGCGGTGTACGAGCGAATCAGCGGCAAACAAAAGACACGGCGGAAAAAAGCCGCCGTGGCCCTGGCCCGGAAGATTGCCGTGATCGCATGGGCCTTGCTCCGCGACGACAAAGATTGGGAACCCAAGCGGATGATCGAAGTCACCGAATCGTTTGGAAAGATGTCAGCGTCATTGAAGCAAACCCTGGAAGGGATGAAGCCTAAGGAGAATAGTGACCAGCGCAAAGCCCGCCTTCGCCGCGAAGCCCGCTCGGCCAAAGCAGGCGTTACCCAAGCAAGCATCACCCAGGCAACCCTGACTGATCCCATCGGATCACGCGCGGGTAAGGCATCGAAGAAGAAAGCTGCCCCCGTGATGGGATTTTCTGAGGAATCGCAGGGCACAAAAATAATCAAGAAGCCCGCAGAGCCTCACTCCGTTTCACCAGCCAAATCACAGTGTAGTCGATCAACACGAACCGATCAATTCAAGGAGAAGAGACCTTGAAACCACGGCGAGCAAGACAGCCCGTATCGCCGCCGGGTAAGTGTGGTTAGCCCATGCACATACCGACGAACGAATTGGCCTTGCTCGCCTTTTTTGAACCAAGCTCAAGGGGACAACCAGTATCGCTGTCTGATCAACGAGTTCGGCGAACGAATCGGACCTTTTGAGCGTTTTTCGACTGACTCTTTACGAACATAACCAACGATTTCGAAACCCCAAACGACCATTGATTCTGAAGGAGAGCCACCGGCCGAACACACTGACGAACGTCCAGGACGAAGACCAACCCATTGGACACCAGCACGACCAACAAATGACCCTGCAGCTTCCCACTTTAGGACTCGAACGCGAGCATGCAACTTGTTCGACGAAGCCGCAGACAGGTCGCCCTAAAGAAGGTGCAGTCCACGGGAGAGAAGCTTGCTGCTCACTAGAAGCCTCCAGGCAAGCTTTGGCCAAAGAACGGAACAAACACTCGAACCAGAATGATTTGAACCGTGCATGGATAACTGAGGGAACGCAGCCCGCACAAGCAGGCGTACCAGAACGAAATGCGTTCACACCTCGAATAGTCGTTTAATCAAACATCCTGAACTGAGTCATTGTGAATAAAGCCGCCGAGCACTTCCTCAGCAATCCCAAACAAGGAACTCAATCATGTAATCCAAAAACACTTCTCAAAAAAAGGGGCCCAACCCACTTGCCAAACCCAGGACTTCATAGTCGTCAACGATCACCGGGCCGCCGGTGTGATCGTTCCATTCAAAACACGCGTTGTCGGCGGCTCCGCGTGCATCGTGTTGTTATGCACCGAACGTTAAGGATATTGCTGCAGCGGCAACCCCTACACCAATGTCTCGTGCAACATTCAAGGTCCATTTCCCTGCGGCTTTGAGATACTCCAATGCTTTGGCCCCGTCGCCGTTCTCCGCGCACTGGCGAGCTGCTTCGACATTTCCGATTGCGATTTGATGTTCCGGTTCAGACGCGCGTTCTTTCATTGCCCCGACAAGTGATTCAAGGTCTGCTGCAAGTTTATGGAGGTCGATATCGCCAGCATTCTGAATCCAGAGCTGATTGAACGTGTTGCCATGTGCGATTGCGTGTGGTCCAACCGCCCCAGCCTGTCCGGTTTCGTATTTGTCACCCATATGAAGATCTCCGGATTGTTTCTCGAATATTGTGCAGTTGCTGTAGATGACGCGATCAACAAGGCGTGAAACCTCGGATACGGAGACATTGTTGATTGCATCGGGATCATTTTCTAATTCAGGGTATGTTTCGCGAAGCTCAATCAAGAAGTCCAACAAGCGCGTGCGGATTGCGTGTAGGACTCCGCGAACCGATGATTTTGTGAAGATCGCTTGAATTGACTGCATCTCCTGACCGGATACGCGAACACATGGTCCGGAACGAATCAATTGGACGATTTCAATGCCAAAATGGCGATGGAACGTTTGAGAATCGGTGTCAAGCATTGCCTCGATTTCGCCAATGTTTTCCAGAAAGCAATGTCGCTCAACGAAGTCTTTGACGTTCTGTGGGAAATCGGTAAGCGAGAGCGGAACATTTTTCGTCCGCGCACCAAATCGTCCCCAAAAGTCGGCCAAGAGCCTTGGATAGATTATGCGATACTCAGGCAGAGAATCGACGTCTGGGTATCGATTAAGCTCGGCGTCAACCCAGTTGCGGAATTTCCGGCTACGCATTCTTGCCGCCAACAGCTTTGATTTGAGCAAGACGGCGGAAAGCGTGTGATTGCTTTCGTCGGCGACTTCTTCGATCAACGTTGAAAACTTGGTCATGTTAATAGGTGCATAACTATTAATGGACAGAGTCAGCCATTATCAGGGCTGCGAAAACTCTGCCTCTTCAATGTGAATTCATTCTAAGGGGATTGTCAACCGTGTGTCAATATTCAAAAAATCGACTTTTTCATTAGAATGTTAGACAGAGTCTGAGGGGTGTTAGACAGGTGGACGATAGGCAGAGGGGTGATATGCAGATTCAGCAAGAATTAGCTGGGCCGGAATCGGAATCGACTAATGAAAATCAAGCGGCCAAACCTTAATTGATCGATATCGTTCGCGGTAAATTGCGGATGCTGCACTACGCTAAGCGAACCGAAGAGGCGTACGTCGGCTGGATTCGGGATTTTATCTAATTTTCCCGGGACCAAGCTGGACACTGGGTTCACCCAGAAACCCTCGGCGACCACGACATCAAATCGTATTTGACCCATTTGGCTGAACGGGGGAAACGGGGACAGGTAAATTTTTGCGTTAAGCTTATCGCTTCTTTGGTCAGCCGGGCTTGCGAAGTGTCGCATCGAGCCTGTCCACGTTTCTTCCTCAGGGTTTCCTGTGCTGCAACTATTCGCAAACCCACCTTTTGCGAATCATGACAATGCGGATTGGCTGGCGAGATGACTGCGATTCCGTGTAGAGGGATGTCGGAAATAAGAGGAGGGATGTCGGAAATAAAACGAGGGATGAGGCAAATAGGATCACCGATGACTTAACAAGGCAAACGAAAGGGGATTCCGTGATCTGGAATGAGGCTATGCGATAAAGCGATGATCGATCGGGGATACGGGGGCAGGTCCATTTTTTGCGTTGGGCTTATCGCTTCTTTGGTCAGCCGGGCTTGCGAAGTGTCGCATCGAGCCTGTCCCCGTTTCTTCTGTGGTTGGCGGGATGACTGCGATTCCGTGCGGACGGATTTCGGTAATAAGATGAGCGTTGAGGCAATTAGGATCACCGATGACTTAACAAGGCACACGAAAGGGGATTCCGTGATCTGGAAAGAGCCTTTGCAGTGGACGGATGATTGATCCGTCCAATTCGATGCCGGGTCCGTGTGTTTAGTTGTGGAGAATAGGGCGACGGATGTGGCTTATTTTGAGGACGTGAATCGGGAAAGGGAAAGAAACGGGGAAAGGTCCAGTTTCTGGGGAATACAACTTTTTGTCGGAAGCATTTGGAATCTGTTCTGCGGTGAAGGCGATCTCGATGATCATGGCACGGGAAATTTGTGCCCCCCATCTTTTACCCATCATCTTTTACCCATCTTTTGAGGGACTGGTTGATTCTGCGGGAAACCGGCGACTCTTTGATCGAAGGGGGGTAATATAGCTCGCAAATAGTGAAGTTCGGGTTCAATGGGCAGGAATGTTTGCGGTGGGTTTGGATTTAAGCTTTCTGGCCGCTGAACTGGACTAAAAATCCGAAGGCTTCATTTTGTGTTGATGTGATGCTGGCCTTGTATCATAAGTTCGGGCCGATGCCGGGTGGCTTTATCGGCGTATTGATCCGAGTGTCTCGTCACTCGGCGAACATACATCGTGTGGCGAATACACTTCTGCTACTGATACTTCAATAGCAAGCCCGCAGTTGGCTCGGTGTGGCTCCTTGCTTGAGGCAGATAGAACACCCCCTCGTTCGTTGCCGAAGTGAAACGCCGTATGGGTCAGTGGTTCTGTTCAGTTGACTCATACGTCCTTTGATAACGCGGTCTTGTTCATTCCCGGTAAAAGTTCACGGAATATGTTCGTTTTGCTTGGAATCGGTTGAAAGTTCGATTTCAGGCTTTAGCTTGTCGCTCGAAACCGATACAAATTTTCCGGCGCGCGGTACGCTAAAGCGTGGACTCCAACGATCTCGTGAACGTTTACCATTTCCGCTTGCGGCAAAAGTATCTTGGGCTGGGCGAGTAGAAAAACGGGTTATCGTAGAGCCTCTAAAAATGCCAGCGCGCGTGACCGGGCTCTTGACTCGTCGGCCCGTCGTGACGTTTGTGGGAGCGAGTTGGCATAAGGAGTTCAATCGGCTGACGATTCCTTTTTTTTCAGACGTACCCTCCCTTTCTACCAGCCCAGGCAGTCGGTGGACCATGAAAAGACCCCGAAATTGCTACAGTTAGACAAATCGGCAGCCAACCGCTGATTTCGGCGTCGATTGATGGCCAATGCGTCTGACACGGACCTCAACAGCGGTTAAAATCAAGACGGCAAATATTCCGACTTCAGCATCTGTACCTGACTGTTATCGAAACATGGATCCCAATCGCGCTCGAATTTTAGCGGACCTTGAAGGGGCGATTGATGGGAACATTTATTGCGACGATCTGACCATTCAGATGTACGCAACGGACGCCAGTATCCACGAGTTGCGTCCGCTTGCAGTGATCAGTCCTGCGTCCACACGCGATGTGGTCAAGATTGTCAACTACGCTCGCGAAAATCAGATTTCCATCCATCCGCGAGGCAGTGGTTCCAATCCCATTGGAGGTTGTTTGGGGACTGGGATTGTTCTCGATTTCTCAGAAAACATGCGGCGACTGGTTTCCGTGGACCGAGAGGCGGTTACGGTTCAGGCTGGTGCGGTCTTGGCCAATGTCAATCGGGAGCTTCGCAGCCATCAAAGGGTTATCGGACCTGACCCAGCCACACGACATATCACGACGATCGGTGGTATGTTGGCGATGAATTTGACCGGGAGCCACTGGGTCAAATACGGTTCGCCTCGTGAAAAGGTGCTTAGTCTCCAAGTCGTCCTCGCATCTGGAGATGTGGTCAACCTCGACTCGTCCGCAAATATGGCGAAGGCGAACGAAGGTGATTCGCTGGTGACCGAATTGAAAACCCGAACAGAACAAATTCTGTCTTGGCAAGAAAAGGAGCTTCAGGCTTGTCGTCCTGCGTCGGTCGTTTCTGAGGCGGGATACCATCTGTGGAGTCTACGTCAACCGGACGGGATTGATTTGACTCGTCTGATGGTCGGCTCTGAGGGAACGCTGGGGATCATCACCAAAGCGACATTTGCCACCGACCCAATCCCGAAGCATCGAGGGGTTTGCTTGTTGTTTTTTGAGCGGCTTGATACGGCGGCTCGGGCCGCACTGGAAATCTCGTCGCTGGGGATCGTGGCCTGCGACCTACTTGATCGACGAGTTTTGGCCTTGGCACGCAAGACTGACGAACGTTACGCGCGGATACTTCCAAATGACGCTGAGGCAATGCTTCTGGTCGAGTTTCAAGCAGATGAAAATGCGATCGTGCGAGATCGTTTGGAGTTCTTGGTACAACGAATCGTCAGAAAGAAAAAATTGGCGTTCGACTTTCGCACGACGACACAAACTGCCGAGCGAAATTTGTTCTGGCGTCTAACGCGGCGGGTGACGCCGATTTTGTATCGACTAAAGGGAAATCGCCGAGCGGTTCCCTTCATTGAGTCGATCGCAGTTCCGCCACCAAAATTGCCTGAGTTCTTGAATGTTTTGCATCAAGTGCTCAACCGCTTCGAAATCACGGCGTCTGTTTTTTCGCATACGCCGCAAGGGGTTTTGCAAGTTCATCCGTTTATCGATCTGACCTCCGACTCCCAAGTCGCTCAATTGGAATCGCTGACCAAGGAGTTGCTCAATCGTGTGGTGGAAATGGGAGGAACGCTCAGTGGAATGTTTGGTGATGGATTGAGCCGGACCTGGACGTTGAGGAAACAATTTGGAACGGCATACAGCGCGCTCGCTGAAATCAAGAACATTTTTGACCCAACTCATTTATTGAACCCAGGCAAAGTGGTCGATCAACCACAGCACAGTTTGACCGGCCAATTGCGGAAATTGACGTTAGCCGAGACGTTTCGGCCCGCTCCGTCGGATGGTGACGTATCGACAGCGACTGCCTCGCGCAAGAACGCTCTTCCGATTTTCGAGCCGCAACTAAGCTGGACCGCTGACGAGGTGAATGGAGCGGCTCGAACTTGCAATGGATGCGGACGTTGCCGTACGAGTAATCTCGATCAAAGAATGTGCCCGATATTTAGGGTTGCTCCAACAGAAAGTGCCTCTCCGCGAGCCAAGGCGAACCTGATGCGAGCGGTCATGACCGGGGACTTATCCGCAGAGACGTTGGGTTCGGATGAATTTCGGGCGGTTGCCGATTTATGTGTGAATTGTCATCAATGTCGTTTGGAATGCCCAGCGAGCGTTGACATCCCGAAACTTATGGTTGAAGCCAAGGCCCAACACGTTGAAAACAACGGACTTGGGCTGAGCGATTGGTTTCTTTCGCGGCTGGATTTGCTGTATTGGTTTGCGGGACGGTTTCCGCGTTTGACGAACAAATTGATTCAAAGTCGTCGCGCGCGGTGGTTGTTGGATCGGTTCATGGGGATTGCTCAAGGTCGAAAGTTGCCTCGTTTTTCGCAAACGAGTTTTCTCAGTTGGGCGCAGCGACAGAAGCTTAATCGCGTCCCCCGCGTTCACGGTCGTAAGGTGGTTTTTTTTGTTGACGCCTTTGTGAATTGGAATGATTTGGAACTCGGCCAGGCCGCCGTCAAAATTCTGCAACACAACAATGTCGATGTCGTCGTGCCGTTAAACCAGGCTGTGTCGGGTATGTCTTTAATCTCGGATGGCGTGTTGGGGCGAGCCCGAAAATTAGCGGCTCGGAATATTGAAATCCTGGCCGATTACGTACGTCAGGGCTTTCAAGTCGTGACCACCGAGCCGTCGGCAGCTCTGGCGTTGAAACATGAGTACTTGAACTTGATCAACGACCAAGACGCTCAGCTTGTGGCCGCCAATACTCTTGACGTGTGCGAGTACTTGTGGAAGCTACACTTGACCGGAGACTTGCAGCTTGATTTTAAACCGCAAAATTTGGTGGCCGGATACCATCAACCTTGCCATCAAAAAGCACTGCAAATCGGACGGCCCGGCGTGGAATTGATGAAGCTTATTCCGGGTGTCCAAGTCGAGTGTTTGGAACTCGGCTGTTCGGGGGTCGCCGGTGTTTGGGGGCTGAAACGCAAGAATTATCTGCGCAGTTTGCGGGTCGGTTTTCCGCTGATCAACGCCCTGCGGGCCCCTGAAATCATCATCGGGACAACCGAGTGTACAACGTGTAAAATACAGATGGAGCACGGAACCAATAAAATTACCGTGCATCCGATCAAAGTGATGGCCTTGGCGTACGGCCTGATGCCGCAATTGATCGGGTTGTTTTCGAGAAAAAGCGAGGATTTAATCCTGTCATGATGGTGAGAGTTTTGTTGTTCGCACAAGCGGCAGAGGCAATCGGCCAGCCGTCGTTAGAAATGGAACTTGGTTCCGAGGCGACGGTTGCCGATTTTCGTCGCGTACTCGGGGAACGTTTTCCTCAATTGGAGTCCGCGTTGCCCAATTATTTTGTTGCTGTGAATCACGATTACGCGACCGATGATCGACCGCTGCACGTCGGCGACGAAATCGGCGTCATTCCTCCGGTCGGAGGTGGATAGCCTTATGCCGCGTTTGACCTACGAGTCATTAGATGAAGGCCGATTGTTGGGCTCCGTGAGGAATCCTGACTGCGGAGCGGTCATCGTTTTTTCCGGCACGGCACGACGGTTCACGGGAGACCATGAAACAACCTCGCTCTTTTTCGAAGTCTACGAGGAAATGGCTCTGCGGGAACTGGAGCGTCTAGAGAAAGAAGCACGCGATAGGTTTCGGTTGCGGGCCTGTGCGATCGAGCATCGGCTCGGAGAGGTTCCCTGTGGAGAGACGACCGTCGTCGTGGCCCTCGCCAGTCCTCATCGCGAGGCCGCTTTTGAGGCTGTCGCCTGGTTGATGAACGAGCTCAAGCAGCGTGTGCCGATTTGGAAAAAAGACATCGCTCCAAATGGAGAGACGACTTGGGTCCCCAATCAAGTCGCATCAGAAAAGGTAGTAAGTCATGCTGGTTGATGGATTTGGTCGAGTGCATCGGAGCTTGCGAATCAGCGTGACCGATCGCTGCAATATTCGTTGCTTCTACTGCATGCCGAATGAAAACGTCAACTTTTTGCCGAAGTCCGAGATTCTGACGTTCGAAGAAATCAGCCGCATTGTCGATATCGCACTTCAGTTGGGAATCGAGAAAATCCGTTTGACCGGTGGAGAGCCATTGGTGCGGCAGGGTTTGCCGGACCTTGTGCGAATGCTGAGCTGCAGGACGGGCTTGAAAGACCTCGCGCTGACGACCAACGGGTTTTTGTTGCCGGGATTGAGTCAGGAATTATACGACGCCGGGTTGCGTCGATTAAATGTGAGCCTCGATACGTTGAGGGAAGAAACGTTCCAGAGGATCGCACGGCGAAATGGTTTGTCGCTGACCCTCCAGGGTATCGCGACCGCACGTCAGGTCGGCTTTCAAAATATCCGCATCAACGCCGTCGCGATTAAGGATGTCAACGAGGAAGATGTGATCCCGTTGGCCCACTTTTGCCGCGAGCACGATTTACATTTACGCTTTATTGAATTCATGCCCCTCGACGCTGAAAATCAATGGGAACAAGAGCTCGTCCTATCAGGCGCCTCGCTTCGGCAACGACTTGAGCAAGAGTTCGGCTCGCTACGGCCAGTTGCAGACACCGACCCGAGTCAACCTGCGCGAGATTACTGGTATGCTGATAAGAGGCAAAAGGTGGGCTTTATTGATTCAGTAACTGAACCGTTTTGCGGGGCTTGTGATCGACTGCGATTGACTGCCGAGGGTGCGCTTAAAAATTGTTTGTTCGGGCATGACGACTGGAGTATTCGCCAGCTTTTGCGAAACGGAAGCAGTGATGTGGAGATCGCCGAACTGTTTCGTCAGTGCGTCGCGAGTAAGAAACCAGGACATGGGATCGACGAGCCCAGTTTTCTGCGTCCGAAACGAGCGATGTATCAAATCGGTGGTTAGGTTGCAAAATTTTCTTAGTTTTCACGTTTGTTTTTGGAGTTAGATGACATCAATGTCTGACGAGCAACCCTGGTATCGAGATGGACTGCGATTCACGTGTACCGAATGTGGCAATTGCTGCACTGGATTTTTCGGTTACGTGTGGGTAAACAAGGCCGAGATGACCGCTCTCGCCGAGCGATTGGGGATTGATTTCGACGAGTTCGAAAGACTTTACACAAGGAAAATCGGGATCAGGTACAGCCTCAAAGAGTTTCCCAACGGATCGTGCGTATTTTTCGACGAGGAAAAGAGGAACTGTTCGGTTTACGAAGACCGTCCGCGTCAATGTCGGACTTGGCCGTTCTGGAATTCCAATTTATTAACCCCTGAGCGCTGGGCAGAAACCTGCCAATCTTGCCCCGGTTCAGGCCAAGGCCAACTTCATCAACTCTCCGACATCGAAGAACGCCGCACTGAGTTTCGAATCTAGATAAATTCGCCTGCAACCGTTCACGGAGTGCACGGCCACGATCGGGGTAGGGAGAGTCAACTGACTCCCCCTCCCGCCGAACCGTACGTGCGGTTTTCCCGCATACGGCTCTCCACTTGGTAGTTCTCGATAGTTTGGACGAACTGAGCATGAGCCTGCACCAGGCTGTAGAGCCCAAGCTCAGAGAAGTAGCGGTTTGGCCAGCGGCATGTACGAGGTTGTCGGTCGGGATTGGTGCGGTGGCGTTTCAGAAGGATTCGTCGCAGACGACTGCGGAGCCAACTGTCATAGTCACCGTAGACATTCCAGAAACAATGGCGAAAGTAGTGAAACCAGCCGCGCATCATCTGATTCAATTGCTTGACGATATCCTCAAGCGAATCGCCAGATGTGCGTGGAGTTAACTCGCGGACACGATCCATGAATTTCTGTTGGCTTTTGGCTCGCGGAAACCGGAACCGGCCCCGAAATACATAACCCAGAAATGCAAAGCTTTGGTCGCGACTATCGACAATCTGGGTCTTGTCCGGATGCAGGGTCAAGCCTGCTTCGCGAACCCATTGCTGGACGACTGCCAAAGCTTGTTCCGCTTCAGCTTGCGTCTTGCAGAGGATCACGAAGTCATCCGCATAGCGTACCATCTCATAGCCCTGTTCGGCCATGTGATGATCCAGCGGATTGAGATACAGGTTGGATAGCATCGGGGAGAGAACCGCGCCTTGCGGGACGCCCGTTTCCGGTGTCCAGCGGCTCAGTTCTGAAACCACTTCTTGATCGAGGTACATCTTGATCAGTCGCAGGACTGCATGATCCGAAACTTTCTGCTTCACCAACGCGAGCAGTCGGTCTTTGGGGATCGTATCGAAGTAGCCTTTCAAGTCGGCATCTACCACGAAGACGTTGCCCTCTTCGAGTAATTGCTCGACGCAACGAAGTGCGCCATGACAGCCTCTGCCTCGGCGGAAGCCAAAGCTGCGAGGATGAAAGGTGTGATCAAAGATCGGTTCCAAGACATCCAGTAACGCGGTTTGAACCACTCGGTCGCGAACGGTAGGAATACCCAACGGGCGGGTTTCCTTCGTTCCCGGCTTGGGAATCTCCACCCGGCGTACAGGCTGCGGCCGATAGGTTCCGGCTTTCAGTTCCTGTTGCAGTTTGGTGATCTCGGCCAGAAGTTCGTCGTCGAGTTGTTCTACCGTTTGTCGGTCTACTCCAGCGGCTCCTTGATTGGTAATGACCTTCGAGGCCGCCCATCTCAAGTTTCGCTCACTGAAGACTTTATCGTACAGCGTGTGCCATTTGCCTCCTCTCACTTTGTTTGCCAAAAGTGTCTTCAACATGCTTTCTGTCCAAACCATCGACGATGCCCATTGGTCAATGCTCAATGGTTCCGTAGCCGGAGTAGCCCCGAAAGGCACTGTGACTTGCGACGGTTTAAGGTCTTTGGATTGTTTGGTCATACTTGCATCTACCTTGCTGCCGCCCTTGGCTCCACCGCGTTTTGCTGCACGGCTTCACGGCTACTATGGCGGCTCTGACTGCTGTTCCTGGTGCTTATCTTCTCGCTACATTGACGATCAGTCTTTTCGATACCAAGCTGCCTGTTCGTCGCACAGCTTGACCTGGAGTTGGTCGCCCAGTATCTCCGGCTGGGATTGATCACGAGAATCGACCCTGGCCAAGAACAGCTCTCCCTTCTTATCGCGTTTAACCTTCCTTCCATTCCGCACTCAACCACCGCATTGCCATTTCCAAACTTCAGCATCAGCGCGTTACTGCACCCAAAGTTCGTTCGCTGTGTCTATCCTGCGGAAAAGTCGATACAAAGGACTACAGGACGGTTCGTCGCACAGCGAAGGGTTCGGACTTTGCCAGCTTCCTCCCCGACAGGCTTGGCCGAATCAGTTTCACTTTCGTTACGGACTGGAATTTCTCCTCAGGTTGCTCCTCACCCTCCCTCGCGGGAACGCAATTACCACTTTCGAATACAGGGCGGTAACGTTACCCTGGTCAGGACTTTCACCCGACTGATTAAACGCCTTCAAAGGCGCACTGGCTTTTCACTCCGTGAAAAAGCGGACGTACCGAAGGAGCAAGTTTCGGCAAACGGTTGGGATTAAGTCATTCGCAAAAGCGGGAATTGGCTACAATCCAACGACCATCTCGTGAACAGTTACAATATTTGCTTGCGGCGATCAGGGCTTCGATATCGCTCTTGTGTCGCCGACAACGTGTGATTTTTTGAGACACATTTTTAACACAGAGGAAATCATCTCATGAGACCGATGATCATAGCTTATTTGATATTCTTGGGCTTCACTCAAATCGGTTTTACTCAAATGTCCGTAAATCCTGATTGGAATGAACGCAACGGACTGACGGTGGCCAGTTCACAAAGGATTGCCGTTTCGGCGAAAAAACTGCGAGTTTTCACGACACTCCGAATCTCGGATTCAGATCCCCGCCAAGCAATCAACAAGCTAAACGAAGCGAAAACTACTGTGATCAAGTCCCTGAGGGCCATTGGTGTTGCAGAGACAGCTATCAACTTTACATCCCCTCAATTCGCGGAATGGGAACACTCATCTAGAACAACCTATTACTATCGGCAGTCTGACGGCATTTTCATTCCTAGCCACTTTCGCACGCATTCGGCAGTCACATATTTGTCATTTGATGTTCCGATTGAGACGGACAACGAGGATGAGATCACTTTGTTGCCCTATGAAATTAGTAAAAAACTCAGCGATATTCCTGAGTTAAAACTTAAAAAAGTGGTAATGTTGTACATTGGCGAGGTGGACGAAACACAAATTACTGAAGTAAACAAGCGAGCTTACGACGAAGCAATGACATACGCCAATTCAATCGCAGAACTGTCGGGAAGGAAACTAGGGAAATTACAAGCATTGACTCCACAAATTGATGGACGTTGGCGATACAGATCGGACCTGACCTACGGTTCCTGGAACTATGATAGGGTGGATGACTTTCCGCAGGCCAACTTCCATCCGTCCGAAAACGAACTGTTTGGCACAAACCCCCAAGAACTGTCCCGCACTTACAGCATCGAGTTGCGCTTTGAAATTGAGTAGCATGTCTTAAGATTGGGTGCCCTCCCATCTTTTTTGAAAACAGCTTGGCCAATCAAATTGAAAGGGGATCTCGTTGACAATTGTGGACTTTGATTCAGCCATGATAAAATACAAGGAGCTGAAAAATAGCGGGCTGTCGACATTTGACATCGTAAAAAACATGTTTCGCGAAGGGACAGGACGACTGGAATTGGCAAGGGCTTTAGAGGTCGTTGAAAACCAACAACCGCTTGACGCAAAACGGATCGTGACGAAAGCACTGGCTGATTTCACGGAATAAAAAATCGCCGGAAGATTTCATGTCCTCCCGGAAAAGTCGAATTCTACTCAGGAGGCCCCTTTTCTTTTTCACGAGTCAAAGCGGCGTCAGTTAGAAAGATTGATATCAAAAGCGAGCTTATGCGGTCGAATCGTTTAAGGCACTACTGGTTGTCGGTTTTTTTCCCCTTGCCGCCGCTTTGGAAGACGCGCTGGTCGTAGATGGAGTAGTCGAACGCTGGGATTTCTAACTCCAGGGCAGTTGCATGAAGGCGCAACACCCGCTCGAAAAAGACAAACGGATAATTGGTGTCGGGCCGTTTGTTGATGACCCATTTGTAGCTGGTTTCCACCAAATGTTCGGGCAATTCACCAGCCCTTACTTGCTGGAGCACTTGATTGACGAACTTTTTCTCTTCATCCCGTCGGGTTTTCAGAATGGCATTCAGACGCTCTTCGTAGTCGGTGAAGCGAAGGTTTTCTTCGTCTTCCGATAGTCGTCCGGAAGTCGTTGTCGATCTGGCCGTCGAATTGCGACTTGCCGAAGACCCGGTTCGGGATTGGGCCTCGCCGACACTGCACAACAAAAAGACAAGCACAAAACCCGCTAGGAAAACGTCAATTCTCATGGTTCATCCAATGTTGTTTGCGGCACCTTACGTGAAACGGCGCGGGAAAGTACCAAAATGGTAAACTCGCCGCAATTGGAAAAACAAGCGTTTTGAGGGGTTTCGCCCTGGACTTTTACCAAAAATTTCCGAAAATAGAGAAGCAGTTCAAAAAAATATTCGGCTGGTTTTACAGATCAGCTTTGAGTTTCAAAATTTTCGTCAATTTGGGAGTTGAAAAGATGTCCGTCGTCCTGACTGAAAAAGCAGCCAACGAAGTCAAAAAATTTATCACTGATGGGAGCTATGGCGAAGAAGCCGTGCTTCGTATCGCCGTCGTCGGCGGGGGGTGCAGTGGGCTGAGCTACAGTCTCAATATCGCAACGGATTATGACGCCGAAAAAGATACCAAGTCCGATCAGCACGGCGTTCCAGTGGTTGTCGACAGAAAAAGCGCTCTGTACTTGGACGGAACCTCTGTCGACTACTACGAAGATTTGGACAAGCGAGGCTTTCAGTTCATCAATCCGCATGTGAAACGAAGCTGCGGTTGCGGAAACTCTTTCAGCGTCTAAGCGTTCCGGCTATAGCGCAGATCGATCAAGTCCCGATCATTCGGTTGATCCGGAATGGACCCAGATGGCTCGTCCGCCACAATTGCGAGATGCTCGATCGTGTGATGCACCTGGCATTATCGCCTTGATTACTTCGGTGTATTCGGAGTTTGGCGAAACGATGTGCCTGGAATCAGGCGACAAAGACTTGTTACACATTGATCAAGTCTATTGGGAGCGAGGCGGGGCCTTCTGGGTGTTGGAGCACGAAGATGAAATCATCGGAACCCACGCTGCCTATCCCATCGTCGGTAAGGCTGGCGTGTGTACTTTTCGGCGACTGTACCTGAAATCAGATTTTCGAGGTACGGAATGGGGTCGCGAATTGATGAGCATTGCGATTGAATGGGCTCGAAACAACGGGTTCGCGCGCATCGAGTTTTGGTCGGACACGAGATTTCATCGGGCTCACCGGTTTTTCGAAAAGTTCAACTTTCGCAGAACGGGTGGGCTACGTGAAATGCGCGATAGTGTCGAACCTTATCGCGAGCACTTTTTCTTTTTGAATTTGCACGACGCAAAGATTTGTGACTAACAAATCCGACGAGCATTTGACTTACCGCTGCGGCTCTCGAAGATCAACGCAAATCAGTTCTTGATCGTTTCGCCAATACATTTTCCCGCCGGCGAAAGCGGGATGACTCCACAGGACCTTGCCGCCCATTTCCGGGTTGGTCGGTTCCAAGAGTTTGGCACTGGCAATTTTCGTGTATTCGGAAGGAGTCATTTTGGCGAGGGTCAACTCACCGGTCTGCCCCGCAATAAAATAGTAGTCACCGTTTTTCACAATAAAGCCGGTCCCGCTATTGCGAGCCCGTGTACCGGTCGTCGGTTCGGTCGTCCCCCACATTCTCTCCGCAGTTTCCAGGTCTAGAGACCGCAAAGTTCCGTCGCGGTCTACGCCTAAGATGTGTCCGTCAACGATCAGAAAAGGGCTGTGGACTGGGTGAAATCCCTTCTCGCTCCAAATTGTGGTTGCCGCTGGTTTCTCATCATCGAGTTGAACCAGCAAACTTGCTGAACCAATCCCCGCAATCAAAACTCGATCTTGATATTTAACGGGAGCCACGATGGACATGCCGTATTGAGGAACGCAGGGAATCGACCAGTAAATTTCACCCGTTTCCGGGTCGAGAGAATTGAGTTTTTCCGGGTGCCAGATCAGTAATTGTTCGTGCCCACCATGTTCAATCATCGTCGGCGGACAATAGCCTGGTTCTTTGGCGGCGACACTATGCCAAATTTCTTCTCCCGTCCGTTTGTCGAAGCAAACGGCAGTCGACGGCTTCCCATCGTTTCCCAATCCCCCCACGATACAGAACAGGTAATCGCCGTAAACCAACGGATGGGCTGCGTAACCCCAAATCGGAATCTCTTCAACGCGGTAGTCTTTCGGCAAATCACGTTCCCAAACGACTTCTCCATTTTCCATGCTCAGGCAACTTAATTGCCCCATCGCACCTAGGCAATAAACCAAATCGCCATCAATAGTTGGAGTACATCGGGGGCCAGCCGGATAAGAAATCCGGTAGTCACATTTGTATTCGTGCTTCCAAAGCTCTTGGCCACTTTCCGCATCGATGCACAAAACACGTTCGGAACCAGTCAACTCGTTGCGGAGGCCGGGGTTCGGGCTGGGATCGCCGGTCTCAAGCACATAGTCCAGCAATACAACTTTGCCGTTAGCAACTGCAGGTCCGGAATATCCACCGGCCACAGGAGCACGCCAGAGCACCGGCGGCCCACCTTCTGGAAAATCTCGAATGATGCCGGTTTCATTCCAAGAGCTATCTCGATTCGGCCCCAACCACTGCGGCCAATCATCGTTGGCCGATAGCAACCCAATGCTGCTTGTCAAATTCACCGCGAGCCAACATACGCTCAACCATATTTTGAACCACATTTCAGAACCCCTGGTTTTTCTCGAAACATAAATGGCAATACGCAAGCGACGCTTAAACGATTGAACCCAATCGTGCTATTCACGATATTTGAGCGACCGCAACAGCAAGCTTCCGCCCACCGCTCAGTATAACCAATCTCGAAATCCGGATTTGGCCATTTACCACCATATTTTTACCGAAAACAACGGCAACAACCGGCAATCAAACAAGCGTTGACGAGATGTTTGAGTCGGAAGTCGCTCAGTCGATCACGGAGGCAACGGTCTGACTTCCTAAAAAAAGAAAAACCCCGGCAACATCAGCGCGAGCCACCGGTCCCCGATCACTCCACCCAAGGTAAGTCGAGCAGTACCGAGACGCGGAAGGCGGTCGAGAGCGAGTCGATCCCGGCCCGTCTCCATATCCTCAGAACGCCCGGCCCGGGAGTGCCTGCGGAGGATATGGAGACTCTCATTCCCCTCAAGGAAAAAAAATCTATCATTTTCCCGCCGAAAAAAGTATGCACTACTTGACTTCAACGGCCATAGAGAAGTTATCGGACCATGGTTCAGTTGAGTGCCGTTACCAGTGTATCAATTACATTGCCGTCTCGAACCAGGGCGATTCCAGCGCGTCCCGCCATATTCGCCCAAGTTTCAGGCGGCGATCGGAATTTGTACAGTTGGTCGCCGGGTTGCATCTTTTTTTTAATAAGTTGCCATTGTTTGCTCCCAAGTCCAAACGATTCCAATCGTTTTCGATTTTCGTTCTGATTGGATCCCAGTTGTCGTTCAAATTCATCTACGGACATTGAATTGCCGTGAAGCCACGATCGCACAAGATCACAATACGCGGTTCGGCGGACTAACGCGCCAAACTCAGGACAGTTCGCAAATACATCGACGATGCCAGCGAAATCGAGTTCACAATCGGAGTTGTCTTTGACGAAGCGTTCCCATTCTCGTTCTTGCCAGAATGCCAATCGAGTTCCTTCCTTCGAGCTTGGTACACGGAAGACAAAATGTTGGTAACGTTCATCACCAAGGCGAGTCCGCAACCGTTCACGAATCACATCTGGCGTTGCCAATAAATACGTCCTATTTGCTTTGCCCGATAACGCCGGCATTGACAATGCGGCGGGAAAAAAATTAACCATTCCGTATGCATTCACAACCGCCGCTGCGGTCGAACGCGTTGTTATCCCTTTTCACCCGTTGATTGTACATGGATTTTTGGAGCAGGATTTAGTGTTCGATGTAATATATCACTTTAGACTCCAGCTTTAGTCGGGCAAAATGAGAAAGCTCCGGATATTTTTCAGTGAGCCAATCGTAGACCGTTCCCTTTGTCGTCCCGCGAATCACGCCTTGAGCATGCCCAAGAGCTTGTGAAAATATTTCGTCAATGAGGGTTTTTATTCCGTTTGCTTGGTCACCAAATCGCCGTTCGAGTTCACGTACTATTCCACCGACTAAAATGCCCCCGTCGCATGGGTTGCCACCCAGGTAAATAAGAATTGCTTCGTTTAGAATCTCAATCGACATTCGCAGCGAGACGTTTTTTTTGGGATAACGACTAAAATCACGCGGTTGCGGCCGAGTGACTTTACAACCAGGAAACGCGCGACCCGCAACTCGCGTGCATTTTTTTTGTTATTCGGATGATCCACGCAATGCGGCCCACAAACGCTTCAAGTCAACGCCAACGCCAGCGAAGTTTGGTTCGAGAATCAGCGCGTTCGCCAACGCACCACCCCGCCCGCGTTTCTGTTCTTCTGCTACTTGGAAGTCACGCAGCCGTTTCCCATCTTTGATGTCGTCAAAAATCTTTTCAAGCATCAATAGAACGTCGGAAGGTTGTTTGCATGCGTCGCGGAGCCGAATGAAGACGATCTCATCTTTGGGTATTGGTTCACCTTCACTCCGCTGATCATTCCGCGAGACGAAATAATTGGGATGAATGGTCGTAATCATGAATGCGGGCAGCATATCCTCGGGTTTCTTTCCATTTATGCCATCAAAGGAAAGTAGCTCCGAATAGAAATGGCTTTCGCCAACGCCTTGAATAACTACCGCGTCATTTTTTGACGCGAACTCGGCGATCCGATCAAAATTTTGTCGGAGCGTATTTCCAATTGGTTCGTCCCAATTGTAGTAGTCCAAAATGTAGAGATAGAAGCTTCGCGAAACGGACTCCGGGATTTCAGCGAGCGAGTGGATTTTCAATCCCATTGTAGTGCATACCTTTCCGAATAACGGCGGCGGTAACCGGGCCGCCGGCAAAAAACTATGATTTCAAAATCCGCGTCATCGTCGGCTCCGGTTCACCGCTTGGTTATCACGCGATTTGTGGTTCAGGCTTGGTACAGTCGTCGACTGCAACGAGCTCGGCTAGTTTATCGGCAATATTCTCCATCGAATCCTCAGAGGTATCCAAACCACTCCGTGAGCCGAGGAGTGGGCTGACGTCGCGAAGAGCGTCATAGGTAGTGTCGTGAACGACCGGTACGAGGAGGTCACGCGCCAGAAGTGCCGAAAGTTCCTTTTCAGAGATCCCAGCGCCGTCGATACGTTTCAAAAAAGCCGGAGTAACCAGGACAACGCCGACACGCGATTTCGCTAGCCCTTTGTCAATCTCACGGAGTAAGGGCGAACCGAGAAGAACGTCTTTTTCGCTAAACCACACCGAAACTCCCCGCGCCTCCAATAAATCGTGAACAACTTTTGCGGCACCTTTGCGGTCGTCCCAGGCATGACAGA
Source organism: Pirellulaceae bacterium (assembly GCA_019636375.1). Lineage (GTDB taxonomy): Bacteria > Planctomycetota > Planctomycetia > Pirellulales > Pirellulaceae > BJ22. Next base: position 576,559 of record JAHBXS010000004.1, read on the forward strand.
GAAAGACATCTCGTAGGTCAGGAAATTTTACTCGCCCTTCAATGCTGTTGCGAATTGGCGTGAGCGCTGTAACTTGCGCTGGCGTGTACACAACCGTAGACTTTGCTCGCGACCAACGTGGTTTAGTGCTGCTACGTGATCCGGCGCCACTGCTCCGACTGCCAACGCTTCCGCTGTAGCTACCAGAACCGCTCGATGAAGAATTGGATGGGATATACGAAGAGTAAGACGAATACGAACTGTATCCGCGGGAACGCCCACCGCATGCTGGGCAATTTGCTGCTCCAGACGCTGTACGATGTCCATTCACTGGAGCAGTACATCTAGCCATTTTAAACCTCCGATCCAATAAGCCAACCAAGGACGTGCCAACATGGCAGACCAAATTATGTTGATTCCCTAAACTGCAATCGTCGTACCAATCAAAAACCGGGCATATTTACATTTTCGATTTAAGGGTGATAACTTATATTTATCATCGGATAGTGTCGGGCATGACAAAATGGCGGGGAAATCGCTAGGGAAACAAAATGATTGTTGAATTTGCAATACTCGTCCAAAAAGAGAATCTTTCCAAGGCGGACTGCGAGTGGTTCCCCAAAATCTTGACCAAATTCGCGACTTTTAACCGACAAGCGGCTCAACAGGTTCCTAGCTCGGCGGATCGTTAGGCTTCTCGCTGCATGTGACGGGTGGAGAGCGTGAAATGTAAAAATCCGCCGGGCAAGCCGGCGGCATTAGATTGAGTTGGCGCGTCCGTTCGATTTAGCGAGAAGCATAACGATCACCTAGACATGCCAGGTGTATTTGTTGTTAGATCTACCTTTTGAAATGCTCGGTAACATGGGACCTGTTACTTGATAATTTTGCGGTACGCGGCGATGATTAACGAGGCGGCAGTTTCGATTTCCGATGCTGTCGTGTAGCGGCTTAGGCCGAATCGCAGACTGCTGCGGGCCTGGTCGGGGTTGAGGCCGATTGCCTTTAGAACGTGGCTGGGCTCCCCTTGGTTGGCATTACAAGCACTGCCGCTGGACATCGCGACTTGCTCACAAGTCAGCGCCAGCGTTTGCCCCTCGACACCTGGAAATTGACAATTCAAATTGTTCCACAGCCGATCGTTTTCTCCGAGCGGAGGACCGTTCAGGACAAGGTCGGGGATGCCGTTTTGAAGGCGCTGCCACAGGTCGTCGCGTAGCACGCGCACTTTCGTGCTTACCGTCTCGATGTCTTCAAACGACAATCGCAGAGCCCGTTCGAGGCCAATGATTCCGGGGACGTTCATCGTGCCGCTTCGAAGTCCTCGTTCGTGGCCGCCGCCGAAGACTTGAGGCTGCAAGCGGACTCGGCGATTTTTTTGGCGTACGATCAACCCTCCGATCCCTTTCGGACCATGCAGTTTGTGGCCAGAAAAACTCAAGAGGTCAATGTCTAATTCGTTGAGTGAGAACGGAATTTTTCCCACAGCTTGAGTCGCATCGACATGGAGGAGTGCCTGAGTTCGGCGAATGTTCGGCAGGAGGCGATGAAAATTTTGGATCGTCCCGATTTCATTGCTGGCGGCGATGATCGACACCAGCACCGTATCCGGTCGCAACACTTCGGCCAATGCCTCGGGGGACACCCTCCCGAAACGATCGACGGGGATCTCACTGATTTGGAAACCTCGCCGAACGAATTCCTGCAGCGGCCCGCGAACGGAGGAGTGCTCGATTGTCGTCAGGCAAACATGGCCGGCCTTGTGGCGGGATAGCACTCCGGCCAGTGCCAGATTATTGCTCTCGGTCGCTCCGCTGGTGAAGACGACTTCATTTGACTCACAACCAAGCATCAATGCGATGGATTGCCGAGCATGGTCCACGTCGTTTTGAGCCCTGCGTCCAACGGCGTTTGCAACGGAACTCGGGTTTGCATATTCCGCATCAAAATAGGGGAGCATCGACTCGACAACTTCCGGAGCGCAACGAGTTGAAGAATGGTTGTCGAGATAGATTTCGTGATGATCCAAGGTCGAGTCTTGTCCGCAAGAATACTGCTATTGGAGTGAATCTCTACAAAATAGCAGTTTGTTCGATGAAATAAAACCGGCGAAAGAACTGACGTCGAGATCGAATCACAACAGACAATATCAGCCCAAACTGCGATAGACCGCCGCGATTTTTTCCGCCATCGCGATGTCGGAAAGACACTCGCGGTGACGCTGGCGAGCGGAATGGGCCATTGATTCCCAACGATCAGTGTCGCCCATCATTTGCTCTACGCAATCGGCCAACTGTTGGGGATTGGCGGGGTCGAATAGCAGACCGTCTTGGCCGTCTCGAATGGCTTCGGGGATTCCCTCAACGCGACTGGCGAGTACAGGCAACCCTGCCGCCATCGCCTCCAGGACCACCATCGGCAATCCCTCGCCGAACAGACTCGGCAGGACCATTGCGTGCATCTTTTGCAAGTATGAAGTAACGTCGCTGGTGAAACCCGTCCAAGTGATTTGGTCTTTGATCTCGAATCCATCGACGAGCCGCATGATCTCAGCTTCATAAGCTGGAGTTTCGAAAGGCCCAACGGCGAGCAATTCGACTCGCCGCCCGCGCGACTTCAGGTCTGCGATTCCTTCTAAAAGAATTTCTGTTCCTTTGCGCGGACGAAACAAGGCGACCATCCCCAATACGAACTCCGCAGTTGGCCTTGGGATAGGAGGTGTATCGACAACCGGGACACCGTTCGGAACGACCACCAGTTTTTCAGCAGGATGCCCGAGTGACTGCATGTAGCGTCCCAGCGATTGCGAGACACAGATCATGCGCGACGCAGAGCGAAGAGACCAGTTTTCGACGAAGGTGTTCAGTTTATTGGCGAGCCAGCGTTTCGAGTCGCGACCGACGGGACTGTGAACATGGTAGATCAAAGGAATGCCAGTAGCCTTGGCGGCTCCTGCTGCAATCAAAAGTGATCGCGGCGTATGAGCATGAATCATCGAATAGCCATCTCGGCGAATCATTTCAATGGCGCGGCGTTTGGGTCGGGTGTCAAACTTCGACGTCATTTCGACAGTTTCAAGTGGACAGGTTGTCGCCCGACGGTGGCGTTCGAAGAGTCCTGACTTGAGGCAGAGAAAGCCTACGTCGAAACCCACGGCAGGAAGTTGCAGTCCCAGCAAGTCTTGAACCCGTTCCGCACCAGAATAATGCTCGCCATTGATCACATGCAAGACTTTTGCATTTTGAACTCGCATTGGGATTGGCGACGAAAAATTGGAGGCTTTGACGATCACTTTGACTCACTTCGCAGCATAAAAAATTCGGGTTAGTTTCAAAAAATTGATGAAGTCACCATGCGGTGAAAGTTTACGTTATGAATGCCGTTGCGCGACGAATTTTCGGATTAGTTGCGGGAATCTGTGACGGTTATCGGGCAGAATCTAGCGGGCGAATGGGGATTCTCAGTTGGGGAAGGGCACTGCGATCCCCTTTGTGTGCGAGTTTTGGGGCAGTTTTCCTCCCCATGCGCCGTTTTGGCACTTGAAAATCGGCCCTAAACAAGCGACAACATGGGATATTTTCAATGAGAAAGCCGCCCGATCGGGCCTCTTTTTTGAATATCTGGCCTCGCGACCACTAACGGCTGCGGGTTCGTTACAAGGCCGTTTTTTCGTCGGTCTTGAAAGAATGTCGGGAAACACACTTAAGACGAGTTCATATTGATGCTGAAGACTAACGATGAAGTCGACAAGAAGGTTGACTTAAACCTCGACGCCGTTTCGATGATTTTGAAACAAGCCGGTAAAGGAGCGGATGAGGTCGCCGCCCTATCTACACTCGATGACGCTGACCGCGCGGCCGAGAACCAATTTTCGGGAGAGGCCCCGACCATCGCTTCTTTGTTCGGCAAGGGTAAGGCCGCCGAATTTTATGCCGGATCGTTTAACCCGTCACCGCAAGTTGCCAAGGTGATGAGTGACAGTATGGCATTTTTGCTCGAGCGAAAGAAAAACGAAACACTCCTCGATCATCGCAAAATGTTGTTTCACTCGGAGACGATTTCCGGGTTGGCACAACTTGGATTTTTTGGTTTGGCGATTCCCGAGAAGTATGGTGGTAGCGGAGCCAAACTTGGCGACCTTGGTCCGCTATTGCGAGCATTGACATTTATCCACCCCGATCTTGCGGTCATGTTCGAAGTCCACAATTTTCTTGGACCCGTGACGCCGATTCTGGATTTTGGCACTGAAGAGCAAAAGGAATATTACCTTCCACGGATGGCACGCGGGGAGCTATTGGGTTCATTCGCGTTGACCGAACCGGGGGTTGGAGCCGACCCAAGCCGTCTTTCGATGACAGCTCGCCGAGAAGGGGATCAATATTTCATCAGTGGTGTCAAATGGCCGATCACCAACGTGATTTATGGAGGGGTTTGCATCCTCGTATTGAAACTGGAGGGGGAGAATTTACCGCCTGGCCGTGATTCGGGAATGATTGTCTTCGAAGTTCCCAAAACCGACACACCGCATTTCAAAATGGTCCGCAATGATCTCGTTGCGTTCGACTATTTGTGGAACGCTCGATTTCGATTGACTGAAATGGCCGTGCCGGCGTCGACGTTGTTGGGCCCACCTGGGAAGGGACTGGCCCAAGCGTTTAGTTCGTTGGCAAAGGGACGCGGGGGCATTGGGGTCAACAGTGCCGCGAAAATCTTCAAGTTGCTGGCACAAATCATTCTCGATCCGAATCAAGTCTCGAGTGACGGACTCCACAAACGATTTGCTCACGGCGGATGGACTTCGTTCCGCTCGACGTTTGGCAAGCCGATCGGCAGTTCACCTCGGATTCGGACTTGGGTCGGTCGCTCGACATGTCACGGACTCGCTGGTCGGGTTCTTGGAGACTTGTGCTTCCGACTAGCTGCCAATGGGGTTCGCGATGAAACCCAAGGGATGATTGCCAAGGTGTATGCAACCAAGGGTTTGCTGCAAACGGCGATCAATGTTTACCAAATCCAAGGGGGACGTTCGGTCCATTCCGACGAACGTCGCAAGGCGAACCAACGTCAACAGCCCCTAACGATGGAAAACCCCATCGAGAATTACGTGGGCGAAAACATGCACGAATTTACAATTGCGACCGTATACGAAGGTCCAAATCCTGTTCTGGCTGATGTTGGTGCCCCAAATGCGATGACGCGAGGGATTCGAGCAAAGTACCTGGAACCGATTGGTGTAGCCGAAGTGGCTGGCAGCTTTGGCCTGATGCCGAAACTGAAATTCGGTATGTTCATTGCTAAGACCGTTCTTTGTTCGTGGAGCCCATTTACCGGTTCGCTCGCCGGAGTGAAAAACCTCTTTCCCGAAAAAAAGCGATACATTCGGAAGGCACTTAAGCGTAATCGAGTCCTCGGACGCCGCATTTTGATGATTATTGCCAAGTACCAAAAAAGCTTCATGGACCAGAGCTATTTACTTGGCGATGAGGGTGGAGTTTTCGATCAGCTGTGCCACTCTTTGGCGTCTTTGGTTTTTGCGTTGTCGTTGGACAAGCCGAACCCTGAATACCTCAAGGTCGCCGCTGCGTTGGACATGGAAGCCGATGTGCGGATGAGCGGAAAAGTCACAACTCCGGCACTTCAGACCGCTTGGGCAGAGATTGGCGACCTGATCATGAACGGAAAATCAGATTTATTCCGCGACTTGATTGCTGATATCGAAGTAGGCGACATTCCACTCGATCCTCGGTTCATTGACCGGTTCATCTAGGCGTAGCCGATTTCCCAATTTGATGAACACTTGTTAAAATTCAGGGGAGGAATGACACCTTCAGCCCCTGATTTTTTTCATGACGACCACTCAAATTGCTCCGTTTGTCAACATTGCTGCCTATAAATTTGTTCAGCTCGATAATCTTGCTGAACGTAGGCCCAAACTTCGCCAGCGATGCCAAGAACTGGGGCTAAAAGGGACGATCCTGTTAAGCCATGAGGGGATCAATCTCTTTCTGGCCGGCTCCCCGGAAAGTGTTTCTGAGTTTTTAAAGTTTCTGCGCGGCCAACCGGAATTTTCAGACCTTGAAGTCAAGGAAAGTCCTAGCGATCACCAGCCTTTTAGTCGTTTGCTCGTTCGCTTAAAGAAAGAAATCATCACGTTGGGGGTCGAAGGAATCGATCCGGTAAATCGGCCCAGTCCGAAACTAAAACCTGTCGATCTGCGGGAATGGATCAGGCAGGGCAAGCCGTTCCATTTTTTGGACACCCGCAACATTTACGAAATTGAAGTGGGGACATTTGAAAACGCGGTCGATTTGAGAATCGATTCGTTTCGTGAGTTCCCGGAAGCGATTCGGCAATTGCCGGAGTCCTGGAAGAATGAACCCATCGTGATGTTTTGCACGGGTGGCATCCGGTGTGAAAAGGCCGGCCCACTAATGGAGCGAGAAGGCTACCAACATATTTATCAACTCGAAGGAGGTATTCTCAAGTACTTCGAAGAGTGTGGCGGCGAAGGTTATCAGGGCGATTGCTTTGTGTTCGACAAACGAGTCGCCGTGAATCCGAATTTGGATGAAACCGACACAGGACTCTGCTTCGCGTGCCAAGCCGTCCTGAGTCCTGCGGATCAAATTCACCCGCACTATCAACCGCCTCGCAGTTGCCCACATTGTTACCAAACAGCCGAACAGCAGATGCAAGCGACCATCACCGAACGAAATCGCTTGATTTCCAAGATCGTCGATCCGCTTCCTGGGAGTCTGCCCTATGATAATATCCGTCCGTTAAATGTGGCCGAGCGATTTGACAGATTTCGCTTGTTGGATTTCTTGACGGGACTGCACGGACACGCCGAGCCTGGATATTGGCAGCAGGAATGTAAGTTGGGGAGGATTTTAGTTGACGGTCGCGTATTGAACGAAGACGAAGTGGTGCGAGCCGGTTGGCGTTTGCAACATCTTTTCCCGCAGACAGTCGAACCGACGGTTAACGCCGATATCCGCGTGATTTACGAAGACGAGGCATTGGTGGGAATTGATAAACCCGCTCCGCTCCCGATGCACCCTTGTGGCCGGTTCAATCGAAATAGTTTGATTTCGATTCTGGATCAAGTCTATGCACCGCAACGCTTACGAATGCTGCATCGACTTGATGCGAACACGACTGGCGTTGTCGTTATGGCGCGAACCAAAGAATTCTCTCGACGCGTGCATCCACAGTTTGCCAAGGGCCAAGTTGAAAAAACCTACCTCGCCCTAGTTAATGGCACTCCTAAGTCCGAGGTATTTGCGTCGGAAATGAAAATCAGCCGTGATACGAATCGTGCTGGGGGACGCTATGCTGATGCGGAAGATGGTTTAGATTCTCGAACCGAGTTTCGCTTGTTGTGGTCAAGGGGAGATCGTGCTTTGATCGAGTGCCGACCTCTAACAGGGCGCACTAATCAAATTCGTATTCATTTGGCGACTCTGGGATTACCCATCCTTGGTGACCCGCTTTATCGGTCGCCAGTTGATTGCGAACGAATATCAAGTGTTTCGAACGAACCATCGCCATTTGAAGACGCAACTCAAACTCTGCCGCTCGACGCGGAACCGCTGTGTTTGCACAGCTGGCGGATCAGATTTCATCATCCGCAGGCCCCAGAGCGTCGAATCGAAATCCAAACCGCCCCGCCTCCGTGGTCCGAACTAACTGTCTAGAAGCTATCTGAAAAAGGGGGTCAGACTCTAGGGTCTGCCCCCATTTTCAGACTCAGACTAAATAAAAAAGCTGCACCGAGTTTATCGGGGCAGCCTTGTTTATTCGTAGATGATGTAAACGACTTGGGCCGATTTGACTACAGATCACCACCGCCGGTTAGATCATCGATTTTTTCTTTGGCAGCATCGATTGCATCGTTGGCGCCTTCTTTTACTTTGTCGACGGCTTCGTCGGCAGCATCCTTTACTTTTTCAACGGCTTCTTCAGCAGCTTTGCCTGCTTCTTCAGCCTTTTGAGCCGCTGCCTTTGTTGCATCGTCAACAGTCTTTTTCACCTCTTCTGCATTGGTGCAGCCAATCATCAGACCTGCTGCAACAATTGCCAACATCGAAAACAATCGCTTCATGGTAAATCTCTTTCAAAAAAGTTTGGAATCTCGCCCGACCCAAGCGGACGATATTAAACGCATTTCATTAGGCCGTAGCGTCTTATTCAGATGCCGCGAAAATAGGCGTTTGGTAAGCCTAAGAATTAGTATGAAAGATTTCTTGATGTATGCAACCGCTGGGACAAAAAAACATGTAAAATTTGATAAAATTCGAGAAAATGCGAAGATAATTTGATTCTAAGGAATTCGCTTCTTTGATTTTTGCCGTTTTTTCGGCCTTGGTTCGGTGCAACAGACCGCGCGTATTCGAGTCAAATTGATTAAATCAAACCTGCAGAGTGTTAGTTTAGGTGAAACAGGTAAACAATGAGGGTTGTGTGAATAAATGAAAAAAACAACCGAATGGCAACGCAGCCTCAATCTTTTAGATAGACAACGATCCGCTTTGCTCGTTGTTGACGTCCAAAGTAAACTTGTCCCCCACATACCGTGCCCGCAGCGGCTGGTTTGGAATATTCGCCGACTGATTGATGCGGCGAAGTTGTTTGAAGTTCCAGTTCAGGCTACCGAGCAATATCCCCAAGGTCTGGGCTCCACGGTTTCAGAACTTAAGGTCTTATTGCCGGAGGCCAACATCAAATCGATGTTCAGTTGCCGCGAGTGCGAAGGGGTTTTTCAAGGGTTTTGGAATTCTGAGATTCGACAGATTGTCGTCACAGGGATCGAAACTCATGTATGCGTTTTGCAGACAGTATTTGATTTGATGGAAGCTGGTTTTTCAGTCTTCTTGCCGGTTGATGCAGTGGGCTCGCGATTTGAAATCGATCGCGAAGTAGCACTTCGCAGAATGAGCGACGCGGGAGCAACCATTACAACTGTCGAAGGGGCGATGTTCGAGTGGGCTGAAACGTCAAACGACCCGAAATTCAAAGCGCTGAGTCAATTGGTTCGAGAAACCGGGCCTTCTGCGTAAACCAAATTCACCAAATGCGTCTGTTCTATTCTGTTTCTTGAGGCTGAATGAACAACGCCCGTTTTTGATTGGGTAGTGAATAGTCGAAGCCACAGCTGCGGAATAGATTCTCTGATGCTGAAATGGCCATGACCTCCAGGACCCCTTTGGATTTCGCCAACTGAACGCAAGACTTTACAAGTTGTCGTCCAATTCCAATATCTTGGAAGTCTGGGTGAACGCACAGACATTGAATCTCCGCAAGTTTGCGGGAATAAACTTCTACTGCCGAAAATCCGACGACTTTTTTTTTCGCTCGAGCGATGAAGGCATGTTTCGTAAGATGCTCGATCTCCTCGGCCGTGCGTGGCAGAATTTGTTTGGCCTTTACGAACGGCTTCAAAAATCTCGCAATAGCCGGAGCGTCTTCAAGCCCCGCAGCGGCAATCGTAATCTTCCGAGTCAACCAAACGTCATCACTCATTCACAACACCAATATTGAATCATTTTTGCATAGACTTCAGCCCCACGACTGAGCTGATCAAGCGATATCCATTCATCAGCCGTGTGGGCCTGAGCGATTTGCCCCGGCCCCAAAATGATCTTGTCGAACAATTCGGTGAACACGCCGGCATCCGTCGCGTAGCTGACGGTTTTCGACTGGGTACGATGAAGTAGTTTTAGCGTTTGTTTGACAAATTCGGAATTGGGATTTTTGTAAAAAGGTTCGCAAGCCCGAAAAACATTCATTTCCAAGCCATTTTCAGCGGCGACTTTTTGGCACCGATTGATCAATGGAGTCACATCCGTATTGGGCATCGGTCGCAAATAGACCGAGGCGTCACTCCTTCCGGCCTTGACGTTAAACGCTGGTGAACTATCGCGAATACCAATGTTCAGCGACAAGGTTGGTGGATCAAACTGATTATCGTGCCACTTTGTGTCGGTCTCGGTGAGTTGATAAATGTCATACAACTCCTTCAAGAAAGGGATCATCGCAAGATTAGCGTTTTTGCCTTCGCGAGAACTCGAATGGGCTTCTTTCCCGTGACTCGTGGCGGTGATTCGATAGGAGCCTTTATGGGCGTGGACGACTTCCAATCCGGTTGGTTCCCCGATGATGCACTTCGGTTGATTCTCAACCATCTCGCGGTAGAACTCGCTGTCCCCGACGACAGCGCGAGCACCATGAAAACCAACTTCTTCGTCCGCCGTGCAAACGACATACAAGGGTCGCTTCAGTTGTTCCCAGTCAAAGGTTTGCCCGGCACTTAACATGCAAGCCAATGACCCCTTCATGTCGCAGGAACCACGGCCATACAGTCGCTCGTTGTGAATCGTTGGTGAAAGTGGGCCCGACTTTGGAAAACTCCAATAGTCATGTGGCACCGTGTCCAGATGGGCAAAATAAGCCAAGCCGCCACTACCCGCCCCCTTCTTGGCGACCAAACAAACCTTGGTCGTCTGCCTATCGTCTTTGTACCGAATTTTTTCCACGACGAAGCCATGCTTTGCCAACTTGATCTCGACGTATTTGGCAATCATTTGGTTCGAAAGATGGCTGACCGAATCGAACTGAATCAAGCGAGTGGCGTAGCGAAGTGTTTTTTTCATAAAATCACTGAAGTATTGGGGGTGCGAGGTACGACAGACAGGCAACCTGTCCCACACATTGGCCGCCGGTGGCGAGCCTGTCACAAGCCTATTGATTCGACTATCATTGTAATCACCACACCACGATTTCGCCTGCACTTGGTCAACTTTAACCCCAGTTCCCGATGAATTTGGCATCCGAACACATCCATTTTGTTACTGGACGACTGGCCGAAATGGCGTTACGGCAAGAAGTTGAGAGGCTAGCCAAACGACTAGGTTTTCGTTACTCGATCCAAGTTTTGCAGATCACCGTCGCGGCACTGATGACCCCAGAATGGATTTCCAAGCGACTGGAAGTTCCTGCTGAAACGACACAAGTCCTTATTCCTGGCTACGCTCAAGGAGATCTTAGCCCCATTCAAGCTTGTGTTTCTGTTCCCGTTCGCCATGGCCCGAAGGACTTACGAAATTTGGACGAGTATTTTGGGGATGAACGGGAGCCGATTTCGTTGGAACGCTACGATATCCAAATCATCGCTGAGATCAATCATGCTCCAGACATTTCCCTAGAATCTCTCTTAGTAAAGGCTGTCGAGTTGTGCCAAGCAGGAGCGGACGTCATCGACCTCGGCTGCAATCCCGGTTCAACTTGGCACGGAGTAGGTGATGCGGTCAAACTTCTAAAAGACAACGGGATCAGAGTTTCGGTCGATAGTTTTGAGCCCCAAGAAGTTCACGCAGCCACAGTCGCTGGAGCTGAATTGGTCTTAAGCGTCAACTCGTCCAACGTCTCTCAGGCTCGCGATTGGGGAGTCGAGGTCGTGGTCGTCCCAGACGATCCACACCAATGGCAGCGGATGGAGTCGACCTTAGAAATTCTAGAATCCGCTAACATTCCCTTTCGCATCGACCCGATCCTCGAACCAATTGGATTTGGATTTGCAGCAAGTCTCCTTCGCTATCACGCCGCGCGTCAGAGATGGCCCAAGGCCCCGATGATGATGGGGATCGGCAATTTGACTGAATTGACCGATGTTGATTCGGCCGGAATCAACTTTTTGTTGATGGCCTTATGCCAAGAATGGAACATCGGCAGCGTCCTGACGACGCAGGTCATTAATTGGGCGTCCAGCAGCGTTTGCGAATGTGCGTGGGCGAGGCGCTTGGTCAAGGCTGCGATTGACGGTGGAATCCCACCCAAGCGTTTGTCCGACCAATTAGTGATGTTACGCGACCCGCGAGTCAGTGAGTTTTCCCTTGAAGTCATCGGCCAACTTGCAACTGCGATCAAAGACGGAAATTACCGCATTCTAAATGCCGACAGGAAAATTCACGCTTTAGGCGGCGGTCAGCACGTGGAGGGGAGCGACCCGTTTGAAATTTTCGATCGGCTCGCTGAACTGGCACCGAAAGGGATCGACCCGTCCCATGCCTTCTATTTAGGCTACGAAATGTGCAAGGCGGAACTGGCGTTACAACTCGGCAAACAATACACTCAAGACGAACCCCTGCGTTGGGGGTTTTTGACACCCGAGATGGAACAAAAGCATCGAATCAGTCGCCGCCGTCAACGCGAATCGGAGTAAAGTATGGCCGGACAGCCGCAACGGATTTTTTTTGAATGGAAACGCCCGCCCCTGCATTCGGCAGCCGACTGGATCGCCGCGAACCTTGATGAGCCAAGTAAGGCAGCGCCTCCGATTATCGTGTTGCCGACGGCCCGGTCTCGACGCCGTTTGATAGAGCTGTTGCAAGAACACTCTATTTCAACTCGGCAGATTGAGGTGATCACCGTTGGGTCATTACCGGAAAAGGTCTACGAGCAACAAAAAGAAACCGCTTCGCATTTGTTGCGAAACTTGGCGTGGATTGCGGCGATACAAAAACTGCCCAAGCCCAAACGAGAAAATGTTTTCCCAAGTTTGGATGTGGAGAATTTGGCTCGACTGTCATCGTTGGCAACCCGGTTGCAAACCCTTCACGAACGTTTGGGCGCGGAAACGTCGAGCTTCGAAAGCGTGTCGCGCGAGGTGAAGAAAATTCCTGATTTTCCCCAAACGAAACTATGGGAAGGGCTCGCGAAACTTCAGGGTCTGTACTACCGAGAATTGGAAGCAATGGACTTGTGGGACCCGCAGGCCGCTCGGAACGTCGCCATCTATCGCCGCGAGTGCCGAACGACCCGCCCGATTGTGCTCGTCGGATTGACGGACATAAATCGCGGGCCATTGGAGATGCTCGAACAGGTTGCCGAGAAGGTGACCACTCTAATTTTTTGCGACCCAGTTGATCAATTTGGATTTGATGATCTGGGCTGTTTGATTCCAGACTACTGGATTAATCGCCGGTTAAAAATCCCCGACGCGACGATTCGAATCGTCGACAAACCAGCCGACCAGGCAGCAATGGTCGGGGCGTTTCTGACAAAACATACGGCGACTTTTGGAAAAGACCGTCTTTGCATCGGAATGCCTGACGAAAAGGTGTGGCCCCAAGTCGAAAGGGAAACTTCTCGATTGGGTTTTGACACTTACTACGCCAAAGGGATTTCCCTGCAGTCCGGCGCGGTAATGCGTTTGCTCGAAAAGGTCGCTGAGTATTTGGACGATCCGTCATATCAGAATTTTGCAGAATTGGTTCGGCACCCCGATATGAGCCGATGGATTTCCCGTTTATTGGAGCGAGATAGTTGGCTGGCCGAATTGGATGGGTTTCAAAATCTATCGATTCCCGCTCGCGTCGATTTTGCGGATTCAGAGTACTTCGCAACTCCTGATCTTGAGGATTTCCCAGTAACCCACATTCTGCGAGCATTCCGCGACTTCTTTGCTCCAGTGGCCCCGGTCGAACGAACGGTTCAGCAATGGGCCGGTGGGTGGGCGAAAATCATCACCCAAAGTTTCGACGAGATTCTCGATGAAACACTTGAGGCGTTAGATACTTACGACCAACTCGCGGCAATGGCGGCTCGACAAATCGTGGAGGCACTCGAATTTATTCATGCAGACGACCGAGCGACACTGCCGCTAAAGTCGGCGAGGGAGGCGTTGGATTTTTGCCGAAACTTTATGACCGATCCCGTGATGGAAGGTGGCGAAACGAACGGAACGGTTCCAGTCCTTGGCTGGCTGGACCTTGCCTTCGAAGATGCAGACGCCATGATCGTGACAGGGATGAATAATCATGTAGTACCAATGGCCGAAGCGAGCTTTGCGTTTCTACCGAATTCTGTTTGTTCCCAGCTAGGACTGCTGAATCCCCAGCGGCGTTTGGCTCGCGATTTGTATGCGGCCAGTTTAATGCACGCTTGCCGATCGGAGTTGATGTTTGTTGTTGGGCGACGCGATGTTGTCAAGAACCCGCTGCAAATCAGTCGCCTTCTCCTTCATGCCAGCGACGAAGAACTGGTTCGACGGGCGACAGCGTTTTTTGATTTTGATCGACTTCATCCAGACATTTGCTCCATTCCTGACGCGTCTGTTGCGACTCGCCCAACGACTCAACAATTGGTGATTCCGCGACCAAACAACGTCGTTGTCCCGACCCCTTTGAGCGTCACTCGGTTTAGGGATTATCTCAAATGCCCTTACCGATTCTATCTTGCGATCGTGTTGAAGCTTGAAGAAGTTTCCGATTCGCTACGAGAACTGGACGGAGGTGCTTTTGGTGACTTAGCGCATAAAGTCTTAGAGGCGTTTGGTTTTTCATCCGTACGGCACAGTGACGACCCCAGTTTAATTCGAGCTTTTTTGCAGGATACGCTTACAGATTTGGCACATCCTTTGATTTATCGTTCTCGTCTGCCCAGTGTGACGTTACAAGTCGAAAACTTGCGGTATCGCTTGGAAAAATTCGCCGAGCATCAAGCCGAACATCGCCGGTCGGGATGGTTAATCGCGTCGGTCGAAAACAAGTTGGATTATGTTTTCGATGTCGATGGAAATCCATTCGTCATTCGTGGGATGATCGACCGAATCGATCAACATGAAGACGGACGGCTGGCCGTATGGGATTACAAGACAAGTGAGGCGGGCAAATCAGCCAATCAAGCCCACCGGGATGGTAAGGGAAATTGGACCGACCTTCAACTTCCACTGTATCGGCATCTGGTCAGCAAACTCTACCCCGACATTGATCGAGATCAAGTAGGGCTTGGCTACGTGATTCTTCCTGGTAGCACTTCAAAAATCAAATTTGAGTCTGCTGACTGGACGTCAGAGGACCTCAAGTCCGCCGACGAATGTGCGGTGCAGGTGATGCGGAGCTTGAATCAAGGAATCTTCTGGCCACCAAATCCAGAACCGCCTGATTTCTCGGAGTCGTTCGCGGCGATTTGCCAGGACCAAGTCTTTGAGCAATGGACCGCAGGAGGTGTCGCATGAGCCGTAGGTCAAAAAAGATTTCATCTGCTTCCGCTTTCCCCAACACGATTGTCGAAGCCTCGGCGGGAAGCGGTAAGACGTTTGCCCTTACGAATCGCTACCTGGGACTATTGGCGTCGGGCGTATCGTGCGAAAACATCTTGGCAACGACTTTCACACGAAAAGCCGCCGGGGAAATTCTTGACCGTGTGATGCAGCGACTGACCGCTGCGGCAACTGACCCCAAAGCGAGTAAGGAACTGGAACGCTTTCTTGACCAGCCCTTAGCACCCAACGATGCGATCCGAATCTTGCGTCAATTGGCCGAAAACCTGCATCGACTGTTAATTTCTACGTTGGACAGTTTTTTTTATCAGATTGCACAAAGCTTTAGTTTTGAACTCGGCCTCCCGGTCGATTGGAAAATTGCCGAGAACGGCCAAGTCGGCTCCTTGGCTGAGATTGCAGTACGCAACTTGTTGCACGACGAAAACGTTCGCGAGTTTTTGCACTTGATCGTCAAAGGGGATGCGGATCGAAAAGTCGCCGATTTGATGATTGACCAAGTCAACCGCTATGCAGAACTGTATCGCGATTCGATCCCCGCAGCCTGGAACCATCCCTCACCAAGAGTATTTGATTCGAAAAAGGGATTTGCAGAATTACTCGCTGCTGCCCAGAATGTTGAGCCGGCAGAATCTCGGCAACGGACTGCATTCTTGAAAGACCTTGAGTTGATTGAGGCCGACAATTGGGACGACTTGCTGAAATCAGGCATGCTTGGCAAGGTGATGACCAACGACTTAACTTACTATCGCAAACCACTCGATTCCGGATTGGTTGAATTTTACGAACGCCTCGTGGATTTTTTGCGTGGGCGTGTCACGACCATATATTCTCAGCGGACGTTATCAGCTTGGCGATTAATAGATTTGTATTCGCAAGCACTCTGGCCCTTGCAATTGGCCGCTGGAGAACTTCGTTTTTCTGATGTCACGCATTTGGTGAAGCAACTGGTGCAACAAGGCTCGCTCAATTTAGAATCTCGCTTGGATCAAAACATTGAACATCTGTTGTTAGATGAGTTTCAGGATACGTCCCCGGCGCAGTGGCAGATTTTGCGGCCATTTGTTGAAAAATTGTTTTGCGGTATGAAAGCGGGATCATTTTTTTGCGTTGGAGATCGCAAGCAAGCCATCTACGCTTGGCGAGGCGGCGTTTCGCAGATGTTCGACGTCGTAACACATGAATATGGCGAATATCTTGAGCCAGCCCAACCGTTGACAACGAGTTTTCGGTCGAGTCCCATCGTGATTGATTTTGTCAATCGCGTCTTCGAAAACTTGGGGGCTTGGCAAGGTGATCGTGAATTTGATCAAACTGTTTTGAGCAATTGGGCCAAGCGATTCCCCAAACACACGACAGCCCGCAATGAACTTCCAGGTCATGTCTTGGTCGAGCAGGTCCACGATCCAGAGGGCGGAAAAGGGAACGACAAACTCCTGGTTTTCGAAAAAACGGTGGCCTCCATTGTGAACCTCCATCGCGAAGCCCCCCAAATATCAATTGGAGTGCTCGTAAGTACGCATGAGGACATTGCCCAGTTGCTATTTTTGCTGCATCAACGGGGAATTCCGGCGAGTGAGGAAGGTGGTAATCCACTTACCGATTCGGCCGCAGTGAATTTGTTACTCGCCGCCCTAAAGGTTGCCGATCATCCGGGGGATGGAGTCGCGCGATATTTGATTTCGCATAGTCCGCTGGCTTGCGTTATTGGGCTTGTCCCCGAAGACCAATCATCGGCCGCAAACAATCGAGAACAAACAGCCAAAATTTCTCTCAATATTCGTCGAGAAATTATCCGTGATGGCTATGGAAAGGTACTCGAACGTTGGGCCAAGGCACTCGACGACAGTTGCACAACCCGTGAAAAACGACGCGTCGACCAGTTGGTTGAGTTCGCCTATGAGTATGACGAACCATGGACGCTACGAACCAGCCACTTCATTAAGGTCGTTCAAGAAACCAAAATCATGGAACCCAGCGCGGCGATGATTCGCGTGATGACCGTCCATGCCGCAAAGGGATTGGAATTCCAAGCCGTATTTGCTCCGTTTCTTAGTTTGGGAAGCCAATGGACTGGTAACACGCCTCATGTTGTTTACTCTCGCTCTGAGCCTGGGAAACCAATTGACCTTGTGCATTTGTATTGCAACGAGACCGAGCGTTCGTTTTTACCCGAACGAATCCAAAACCTATTTCTTAATCACCGTTGCCAAACCATCGAAGAACGGGTCTGCATGTTGTATGTTTGGATGACTCGAGCCATTCATCATCTGCATGTGATCTTGCCCGGTTCAATCAAACCTCATCGAACAACCCAAGCCTCATTGCTGTTGTCAACGCTTTCAAGTGCCGAGGGTGACAACAAAGAGTCAAACTCCACCAGCGAGATCGTTTTCGAGAACGGCGATCATCAGTGGTTTAATAATGTTTCATCCACCGAACAACAATTGCCAGAAGAGAACCTCGTTTTTTTCGAGCCTGTCAAGTAGGCTTGAACAGGTTTTTGAACTGGAAAATCACAGCAAAATTTTTGTGTTGGAAAAAACTTGACATTTGTAAAAAAGTCTTCATATTTAGGTCTTGTCGCTGACATCGTTTTTTCGTGTCGGTTCATGGAAGTTGACAAAGTTACGACTTCAGGATTAACACTTCCAAAAAAGAATTGATGAAGGAATCTGACATGAAAGAATCTTCTGTTTTCGACGCGATCCGGAACGGCCAGTGGGATTTTGAGCCGGAAACTGTTCCGGAAAGTGAATTCGAGAACACATCCGCATTGCCAGGTACGAACGAGAAAGTAGACGTATTGGCCGAGCGAGCCTCTGCTGGTTTACCTCTTTGGCATTCTGCCGACCGACAGTCGTACGACGACACTGAAAAGGCTTGGATATAAACTTTAATCAGACTAGCCGACTACGCCACCATTCCACAACGGAACGAGGGACTAATGGAGGAGGAAGTTTTAGGTCGGCGTAGTCTTTACCTTCATCGAAGCCCGCAACTATCATGTCGAGATTTCGTGCCGCACAACGAGACTGGCACTCATCTAATGAATCGCTCGCGTGCAGTCTAAAGTATTTTTCGTTGACCCCAGTGACCACTCGTCCGACATTGATCACCTGATCACCCGGAGCGATTTCGCGCCAGGTGTAATGCGGCAACTCCATCGCGCGTTTCGCTGCCCACACAATTCGTTCGGGACTGAGGGACTCCAGTCGATCGAAACTCGACATCACGAAATAGGTCTTTTGAAATTCGCTGATCAAGTAGTCGGTTACCGCCAATCTTAAGAGATCGGCGTCGTTCGCTGGATCGATCAGCACTCGAGACGGTTCGGGAGAATCGATGCTGAAGATCGTTTCTCCTGGAGAGGAAAGAATGCCGGCACCAAAGTCACGTACATCGCCGTCTTGCATAACGAGCCCAAACTCGACGGTAAACCAATAAATCCGCCCGGCATACAAAAGCAACTCGTCGGCCCAGTCGGAAATTTTTTGTCTTTCTTCGTCAGTTGATGCGTTCGCCAATTTAGCGTCCCGCTCTGCGTACACAATGTCACGAGCCTGACCATGGTTCCGCATAACATGCGCAACCGCCGGGATCGTGAAGGTGGCGACGTGTCCGGCGACATCGTGACCAATGTCAGGTTCTTGAAGGTAATCTTGCTCAAGTTGCCGCATAAACGTCGTGACCGGGAAGAAGCGGCGACTGTGGCACGTGAAGAACAATTCGGCTGGGATGATTTCACTGACGGTTGCCAGTTGCCATCCTGTCGCCTGGTAAATTCTTGCGTTGAGCAAATAGTAGTCTGGAATCGTCGTTCCACGAATTGCGAATAGCTGTTCCCCTTCGAGATATTCGCGGCAGGCATAGCGATACTTCGTTTTTTGCTGCTCAACAATCAAACAGGCCCAACTCAAATGTTCTGCGATTTGGTAGTCGTCGAAACGTTGGTGGTTTTCGAACTCGCCTAGATCGACGCTTTCGTCCGTCAAAGACCCGACCCCGAATGGTGCACCTGATTTCGCTAATTGAAAGTATTTTTCAGCAACATCCTGGGGAATGGAATAAGCGACATCTTGCCGAGCCAATTGAGCTCGCAATTCCTCCAACCGTTGCTCGTGACTAGGAGGACAGACTTGTTCAAGAGTCAATCCATGTCGCTTTGCGATCTCTTCAAGTTGAAGGTCTGAAAATGTTGCAGTCATTTTTGGTGTTCCTCGTCTTGTCTTAAAACAGGTAGAGCTTGAACCTTGATGCTGCATTGGATTCGATCGGCTTAGGCGAGGTCCCTGTCCTCAAACATCACCAAAGCCAATAAGACGGCTGCTGAACCATACAGCAACGTATAAACCACCGACCAACCCAAATAAATCCAAGGTACCGAACTGTTCGTATTAATCGCTGTCTGCACGTCAAAATGGTTCAGTACCGGGAAAATGATCGAGATAAACTGCCCAAAAAACCTGACCGTGTCAAGCGAGCCCGCAACCTGTTCACTCATCACGATGAGCGGCGTCAAGTGCCCCAAAACATAGATAAAGAAACAAATCATCAAATTCGCGGTAACACCGAGGCGGGTTGAAATCGCCACGCTAATCGCAACGAATATCACCACCTCCAAAAACCCGAGGAAGATCGCAGGCAAGACGTGAGTCGCATCGCGGAAACAGGTCGTCCACTCTACCATCTCGGTCGACATCTCACGAGCATCATAGACCGGTTTGTAAGACACCCAAAAGAAAAACCAAATCCCAAGAATTAAAAACAGGATGGCAACCGCAGACGAGATTCCGAAAATTTTGCCGACGATAAACTGACGGCGACCCACTGGCTTGCTGAGCACCGTTAGTGCCGTACGGCCTTCGATTTCTTCGGCAACAGACTTACTGGCCGCCCAGATTGCCACGAAAATGGCCAATACTTTCAAAAGCGTCAGCCCCGAATCCTTGTACATTTTGATGTCTTCCCCCAACGTGTTGTAGGGAATGTAAATGGAAACAACCACGAAGATTGCTCCCAAGATCATCGTCAACAAAAAGATCGGTTGATTGACTTCGGATTTAAACGTCGAGATTGAAATCGCAGTCACCTTGGGAGCCAAGATTAACAGGCTCAGGTAAATGGCAAACAGCGAAAAAGTTGCAACCGCCATCACCGGCACCAAATACACTTCCGGGTACTGAGGCATGACGAGGTAATCGAAACGGACTATCGCTGGGTTTTTGCCACGGTTCGCGATGTAGAGCCCTTCGATTTCCTTTTCCGGGATCACTAACCCTCGATTGAAAGAAACTCCGGAATTCAAAGAAGTCGAGGGAATTCTAAAAAACCGATCCAATGGGGTCGCAATCGAAATCGGCTCAGCAGCAACTTGAAGGTTTTGATTTGAACTAAAACGTAGCCGCTGAATTTCACGCCCATCAATTGTGACCGGTTTTCCAAACTGTTCGAATGGAACGAATGTCCCCCCTTCGGTGTCTGGCGTCGGAGGGAACTCCAATATCTCTTGCGGGTAATAGCCACTCGTAGGCAAACGAGCGAGCGACTTTAACATTCCGCGCGGATCATCGACGATCTTGAAAATCCCGAACCCGCCGAAAATCCCCAATATCAGGCCGAGTGCGGCAAAGCCAGCTAACACGGTTGCAATTACGGAAAACCAATACAGGAAGCCTTCTTTTACAAGGACGAAAACTTCTTCAATTCTCTTCTTCGAAGCCAACCGCCAAAAGCCGAAACCGACGATGCTCGACAGAAATCCCGAAAACAAAACTCCCAACAATGCACCTGGGCCTTGTTCGGTTGAAAATCGAAACAGACTTTGTTCTTGATACAACATTCCCAGTGCCGCGACACAGCAAGCAAACAGGCCGCCGCTTACCAACAGGGAGGCAATAAAATAGGAAACGCGATTTTCGGCAATCGTATTGAGCCCAGGGATTTTAGCCACAACGTAGACGAGGCCGAGAAACAGCATCACGAGCACCAAGCCCGCAGTGACTCCGACAGAAAAAATCCAGGTCGGCGTGAACCAGTTCATGATTTCAACTGACTGGCCGATCAAACTCAAGTTCAATTCCATCATGCGTCAAGGTAAAAAAAGTGCTAATGTCTGTTCCGAAAATCACCTTTGTCTATTATGGTCCGACAATCAAAAATGTTCAAAGGGGGGCCTAATTCGGTTAATTTAACCCGTACAACGTCCCCAGATCGCACATCTTCGTTCAACGACTCCTTCCATTAACGTCCATTATCAAGAGTCGATCCAGCCTCCGCCGAGGACCCGTTGATCGTGGTAAAGAACCACGGCTTGCCCCGGTGCAACTCCATGTTGCGGCTCCAAAAAACGGACGCCAATGCGGTGATTCGGCAATACCTCGGCCAAGGCGGGAACGGCCTGGCTGTTGTAGCGAATCTGAGCGAGACACTCAAACGAACCGTCTGGAATCGTCGTCAGCCAATTTGATTCCGATGCCGTTAGGTCAGATCTGCCGAGTTCTTCTTTTTGCCCAATCACTACCCGGCAAGTCTCCCGCTCTATGCGGACCACAAAATACGGCTCGCCCATCGCAACTCCCAATTTCTTGCGTTGCCCGATCGTGAATCCCTCGATCCCCGGATGATACCCAACAACTTTTCCTGACGTGGTGACAATTTCCCCCGCCGAACTCGCCCGATTCATTCGCGAACGAACGAACTCGCCGTGGTGCCCAGAGTTCACAAAGCAAATTTCTTGGCTGTCCTTTTTCGTCGCGACATTCAAGCCAACTTTTCCTGCAAGTTCGCGAATCTGAGGCTTGTGAAATTCTCCAACAGGCAACAACATCCGCGATAAAAATTCAGATCGAATTCCAAACAAAACGTACGATTGGTCCTTGTTTTCATCAACGCCTCTCAACAGGCGAATTTCGTCACGATCACGTACCAAACGTGCGTAGTGACCAGTCGCAACAAACTCCGCACCCACAGAGTCAGCGTATGCAAACAACTTGCCAAATTTGATCCGATTGTTACACATCACACAGGGATTGGGCGTCCGACCCACGGCATACTCGTCGACGAAATAGTCGATGATGCCGCGAAATTCGGCTTGCAGATTCAGCGCATAAAAGGGAATCCCTAACTTGTCAGCAACTCGTCTCGCATCGGCGGCGTCAGACGCACTGCAGCAGCCCTGTTTGTGATCGGCACGCGAGTCCAACACGGGCAACAGCGGCGAAGACTCTTTTTTCCCGTCAATAGAACAGGCCGCAATGCTTTGTTCCCCGTGCCGCATGAAGACGCCGATGACATCGTGTCCCGCCTCGCGCAACAAGTATGCAGCAACGCTTGAATCAACCCCTCCCGACATGGCCAAAACGATACGAGACATGATTCTCCCAATGACAAAAAATTCTCAAACAGTCCGCTAATTCTATCATTGAACCGAAAAAAGTTCTTCCCGACCAATCAAATCGTACAATCGAGCGTTGGACATCAGTTTGAGGTCCGCATCAGATCCGCCATGAAAATCGCGGGATCTAAGAATCGAGATTTACGGTCATACTCCGGCCGATGTCATCCAAAGGCTTCTTTCCGCCGCGTTTCGTGGAAATTAGAATGGATTGGTTAACTCGAAGAACAAAAGGCGGATAAGGGCGAATTCATGACATGTGGTGAGGACGAAATGGACAAGTTTATGATTGATTCGCCAGTTGATTTGGATCGGATCGAAGAAGCGGTTCGTGAAATTTTGGAGGCGGTTGGCGAGGACCCTCAACGGCCGGGCCTTCTGGAAACGCCGCGCCGCGTCGCCAGGATGTATGCAGAGATGTTTGCTGGTTTGCACCTCAAGCCTGAGCGTCACCTCGAAGTCGTTTTCCCTGAAAACTATGACGAAATGGTGCTCATCAGAGACATCCCCTTCACGAGCATGTGCGAACACCATCTGCTCCCATTCTCAGGAATTGCCCATGTCGCATACATTCCTAATGGTCAGGTGACAGGCCTTAGCAAAATCGCCCGCGTTGTAGATGAAGTGGCTCGTCGTCCACAAGTTCAAGAACGGATGACTCAAGAAATCGCCGATCTTATCAACTCGCGTTTGGAGACGTTGGGAGTGGCGGTCGTTTTACGTGCCGAACATTCGTGTATGTCAATTCGCGGTGTGAAGAAACACGGCAGTTCCACCGTTACGAGTGCGTTGCGTGGTATTTTTAAAACAAACGAATCGACACGAGCCGAATTTATGTCGTTAATTCGCGAATAAAAATTCAGACCACTGGCCTGTTGCCCGTCAGCAGAATACCCGTCAGCAGAGTGAGCTAGGTCTTTTTGCAAAATTGCTGTTGCAGCATCTCAGAGCCGGCCACGAGTCGTTCGAGGCCTTGGTTGTAACCATCCCCCAATTTTTCAGCCTCGACGCATTTCACAATCGACATACCAACAGAATAAATTCCTGATGCCATGGCGATTGCGTGCCTTTTCTCGACCACAAAGCTAAACAACTCCAAATCGTGATTCACCACTGTTGCAATCGACACGAGAAATTTTGGGGAGCGCGGCGGTTCGAGTAGAATTAAACGCATTCCGTTTTCGCTTAGATCGACACAAACCCCTGCCTTAACTTCTTGGTTCGAAATTGGAGCCCCACACCAAGCCGCATAGAAAATCGGCAACGTCCGTTTGCAGCGATCCGATTTTCGAGTTTCCGTTTCAGGCATCCGCCATGCACTCGTATGATCGATCAAACGTCGAATTCTGAGAGCATATTGCTGATCCGGCTTTTTTGTGAACAATCCAAACATGGGAAGCTAAAAGTCAGAATTCTTGATGATAGACTCGAACATTGGATGGGAGTTTCGGCTGAAGGCGATAACCCTTTCCATCAAAGGACAACCTTGGATGTTGTCACTTTCTGGGAAGAGTTCGCTGTGAAACACTAGGTTTCGAAACAAACGATGCGTTTTCTGCACGGAAAATTGTGAACAATTTTGGTGTTTTTGGTTCCGAATTTACCGATTGCAAGGTCCCCCCAGGCATCTTGTCCTACTCTTTAATTCGCTCAGGTTTTAGTTCGTAGAACCAGAAGTCGTCATTAGGTTGATCGATTTCAAGCCGTTCCGCTTGCCCCTGGCCATTGATCGAAAACGTGACAAATCCTCGGGGAAAATTGTATTTAACAGATTCCCGCCAGTGAATTTGAAATGTGTTTAAATGCCAATGAGAAAGTTCGGCGACAAAATTGGTGGCTGGCCCCAGCTTTAACAAAAGACGCTCCCCTTCAGCTTCAACCACTACATCTCCATACATTGGGCAACGATAGCGTCCAGCCAACTCAAACAACGGGACACTCGGTGAAGTCCCTGATCTTCTGGCGTCGTCGATTTTCTTCCGAGTCGCCGCCTGTTGCTGGTCGATTGCCGCGCGGCGAGCGACCGCTGTGCCGCTGCGATCAGGCCGTTCAGCCACATCCAGAAAGCACTCGATCACACGATCACGAATAAATCGGCTGGCCGAGGATTCGTTGTTTGTCAAAACGACCATGCCCAGTTTTTCTTCCGGCACCATCGCCAAATAAGAAATCATTCCGTCCAAGCCGCCACTATGGCCGACCACTTTGCGACCATGCCAATCATGCAAAACATAACCCAAACCGTAAGCTTGAAAATGCCGAGAAGGCTCCGCTTGCCGCGCGGCTGCCGAAAGCGGAATAATCGTGTGCGGCGAAAACAACTCATCGATCCGACTGGGAGTCAGAATTTGTTTACCTGCAAACTTGCCGTCATTGAGCTGTGCAATCATCCATTTTGCCAAATCATTTACGGAAGAGTTCAGCCCGCATGCGCCCCAAGCGTTATCGACATTCCCCAGCGGCAAAACGCGCAACCCCTGTCCACCAGATTCATTGTGTGGTGACGCAAAATTGTCTTGCAAATCCGCAATCGACACCGTGGTTCGATTCATTTCCAACGGTCGCAAAAAACGAGACGTTACGAACTCGCCCCAGGTTTCCCCAGACACTCGCTCAATCACTAGCCCCGCTACGATGTACATCAAGTTTTGATAGCCGTACCGACTTCGAAAACTACTGACCGGCTTCAAAAAACGAATTCGCTCGGCAACCTCTTGCGTCGAATAGTTTGTGTCGTACCACAATAAATCGCCGCTGAACGTATCCAGCCCGCATCGATGACAAAGCAGATCGCGGACCGTCATTTCGCGAGTGACAAAAGGGTCTGGCATCATGAATTCGGGAAAGTGTTTTTGAACCGGATCATCCCAAGCCAACTTCCCCTCTTCGACAAGAACGGCCAAAGCTGCCGCCGTGAATGCCTTTGAATTCGAAGCGATAGCAAACAACGTGTCAGCATCCACTGGGTCCGCCCCATCGAGTCGCCGCACGCCATACCCTTTGGCGAACAAGACCTTGTCCCCTTTCACAATCGCGACCGCCAAACCCGGCACATTCCAGTCTTTCTGCACCTTTTCGATATACTCATCGATTTCCGAAAGGGCGACTTTAATTGACGCGTTGGGCGTTGGGGCGGGTGGAATTGGGTTTAACCGGGATTCCACCTGCGTAAATCCAATGGAAGCCGCAAAGACTAAATTGAAGGAAAGCACCAGAAAAAGTCGGTATCGGCCCATGGCGGTCAGCCCCTTTTGAACAAGCAATCAACTACAGATAATCCAGATGTTTGGCGTTGCCGCAGCAGCTGCCAATCTCACCTTATGCTGACCAGTCTAATGCAGCGCAAGCTCAATTGGTACCAGTTCCGGCGTGTTGAGCAAATTGATTTTTCATCAAGAATTGTGAACTTGCGAACTTAGCGGAGAGTACCTTAGAGTGATACCTATCTGTTTCCGGAAGTTTTCAGGATGGCCCATGTTCGAGTGGTTGGAACCCTACAAGACGTTAATTTGGATATTGAGCATCAGCAGCGTATTGATGTTTCTGGGGTCGATCTTTTTATTGCCGCTATTGATCATTCGAATTCCGGCGGATTATTTTACCCGTCGCCCCATTCGAGATTGGCCAACCAATCACCCTGGGCGACATTTGGCACTTGTGATTGGAAAAAATGTCTTGGGAATCGTCTTGATTTTGGCGGGCATTGCGATGCTGGTATTGCCCGGACAAGGACTGTTAACGATCCTGTTCGGGATCATTTTGATGGACTTTCCGGGAAAACGAAGGCTTGAAGGGAGGTTAATTCGAATCAAACCGATGCGTGATGCGGCCAATTGGATCAGGCATCGGTACGGACGCCAGCCCTTCGAATTCGATTCAGCCGGTAATGACAACGAAGAATCAACTCGAAAAAATATTTAAATTGCGATTCGCACACGACAATTCTTAAAACGGGTCATCCGGGCAGGGTGAGCGCACTATTTTTCCATGGAAATACCGAGAACTTTGAAGAGGTAGTGTTCATCCCAAGCACATCTTAGTCTTCGAGTTCGTACGCTTTCCTTGTCACCTTTATAGTTTTTCAGAAGAGTCAAAGCCATACGCCGCATTGAAGAGGAGTTGATAGCGCCTGTTCCGTTGATTCGACATTGGTCTTCATTGAAAATCACATCCAGACGCCAGTGTAGCGAGTTTTCAATACTCCAGTGGGCTCGGCAGCCTTTGGCGAATTTGTCGATGTCCATGGAAAAGCTCAGCAAATAGTATCGTACTTCGTAGGATTCTTTTCCATCACGAGTCACATTGTTGACCGCCACGCCAATGGTCTTCAAGCCTGGCCACTGATGCTTTTGCTGCAATTCCTTCGAAACTGGGAACTGGTACCAGGTTCGATGCTCGACTCGCCCATGACCGGTCTCTGTTTTTTCGAGGCATTGAACACCTTCCATCGTGCCGAGAATCTCTTCTGCCAAGTCGCTAACGTCGGCTTCTAAAGTCCCCTGATTCCCTTTGAGTCCCAAAATATAGTCGCCCCCCTCTGAAACAATCTGGGATGCGATTTCTCGCTGACAACCCATCGCGTCAATCGTCACAATGGCCCCTTCCAATTCGAGCAATGACAACAACTTCGGAATCGCCGTGATCTCATTACTCTTCTCGTCGACTGCTTCTTGCCCAAGCACCATTTGATTCTCCGCTGCCCAGGCGGTGACCATGTGTAGGGCTTTGACCCCGTTTTTGTGGTCGTGCGAACGACGTGCTGTTTTACCATCAATGTTGATGATCGAATGTTCAGTTTCTGGTGCAATTGCCCGCACCCAAGACAAAAAGCAAGCGGTCAATTGTTCGGGCTTGATCGCTGAAAATACGCGGCGAAACGTGTCGTCAGAAGGGACTCCACTCTTCAGCTTGAGAAACTTCTTGAATAAGTGCTTACGGGCTACACCATAGTTATGCATGTCTTTCCAGCCTTCGGCTCCCGATAGCATCGCACAAACACCCAAGACCAAAATATCTATCAAAAGATGACGGCGATTGGATGTTTCGATTCGAGGATCAGTGATCGATTCAAAGTGACGAGCAATCTCAAGTTTCGGCATAATGGCATCTCCAAATAGGAAACAAATACCATTTTTTCGACTTGCCTGAATACCCCAATTTCGCTAAATAGTGCGCTCACCCTGGTCATCCGGGCGCTATTTTTAAACGATGCACATGTGCGATTGAGCACGATTCACAGCGTGCATAAAGCCTATGCACTCCATGCACTTGACGAATGACGACATCACCCAGATACTCACTTGCTAAGAGGACTTTTCTAGAAAATCCTCGTGATGTTCGCCGTTCCCACAATGACCAAGCGTCGTTGAATCTTGCTCGTGAGGGCGGCTCTCATCAAAAGTCTTATCACGTTTTTTCGGGAGGTTAGAAATGGACAGACAAAACAACAAGCAATCCAAATCGTTGATTGCGACAGTGGCAATCAATCGAGAATCGAACATTCAACAAGAGCTTCCGATTGGATTGGTTCGGATTGGGCTCTTTCTAACTGCGGTCGGGCTTCTTGCATTTGGTTGGGGCTCCACGGCAATTTCACAAGAAGGAGAATGCCCTCTAAAAGTCGCAACGAGCGCGGAAACGGCAGGAAAGTGCCCGATAACCGGCGCCGAAGTACCAGTTTCTGCTCCGGCGAATCCAGAGACAACCCAAGACCCGCAATCTTCAGCGGAAGGAAGCAAGGCGATGGCAGGTGCAACCTCCAACCGAGACTGGTGGCCTAACCAACTCAACCTGTCGATTCTCCATCAAAACTCCGCCAAGAGTAACCCGATGGGTGCCGACTTCAACTACGCAGAAGAATTCGCCAAGCTCGACCTCGAGGCCCTCAAACAAGACCTTCGCGAATTGATGACCGATTCGCAAGATTGGTGGCCTGCCGACTACGGGCACTATGGCCCACTCTTCATTCGCATGGCCTGGCACAGTGCGGGAACCTACCGAGTCGGCGATGGTCGCGGTGGCGCCGGTTACGGGACCCAGCGTTTTGCTCCTCTCAACAGTTGGCCGGACAATGCGAACCTCGACAAGGCCCGCCGTTTGCTCTGGCCAATCAAACAAAAATATGGCCGCAGTATTTCTTGGGCTGACCTCATGGTGCTCACCGGCAATGTGGCTCTCGAGTCGATGGGTTTCAAAACCTTCGGATTCGCTGGGGGCCGCGAAGATGTCTGGGAACCTCAAGAAGACATTAATTGGGGAACTGAATCGGAATGGCTTGCCGACAAACGCTACTCAGGCGAACGTCAACTCTCCAATCCGTTAGCCGCCGTTCAAATGGGACTGATCTACGTCAACCCAGAAGGCCCCAATGGGGAGCCAATTGCTCTGGCGGCTGCGAAAGATATCCGTGAAACTTTTGGACGCATGGCGATGAACGATGAAGAAACCGTGGCCCTGATCGCCGGTGGACACACTTTTGGTAAGGCCCATGGTGCAGCCTCTGCCAGCCACGTTGGCCCCGAGCCCGAAGCGGAATCCATCGAAGCCCAAGGCCTCGGTTGGATCAGTAAATTCGGTACCGGAAAAGGGAAAGATACAATCACAAGCGGCCTGGAAGGAGCTTGGTCCTCCACGCCGACCCAATGGTCGAATGGCTATTTTGATAACCTCTTCAACTACGATTGGGATTTGGTCAAAAGTCCTGCGGGTGCTTGGCAGTGGGTACCCACCGACCCGAATGCCAAGGGAACTGTCCCAGACGCATTTGATCCCAACAAAACGCACGCACCGATCATGTTCACGACCGATTTGGCACTCCGCTTCGATCCTGAGTATGGAAAGATTTCGAAACGCTTCCACGAAAACCCCGAAGAATTCGCCGAGGCATTCGCCAAGGCCTGGTACAAGCTGACCCACCGCGATATGGGCCCTTACGCCCGCTGCCTTGGACCAGAGGTTCCCTCGCCTCAAATTTGGCAGGACCCAGTTCCAGAAGTCACTCATAAACTGATCGACGACACGGACATCACCAACCTCAAGGCGAAAATCCTCGACTCTGGACTCAGCACCTCGCAATTGGTCTCCACCGCTTGGGCATCCGCTTCAACGTTCCGCGGTTCAGACAAACGTGGCGGTGCCAACGGTGCTCGCATTCGTCTCGCTCCACAAAAAGACTGGGAAGCCAACCAGCCAGAACAAGTCGCCAAAGTCGTCAGTGTTTTGGAAAAAATCCAAGGCGACTTTAACAAAGCCCAAACCGGCGGCAAACAAGTTTCGCTAGCCGACCTGATTGTCCTCGGTGGTTGTGCGGCGGTTGAAGCTGCTGCGAAGAAGGCGGGTCACGAGGTTCGCGTCCCCTTCAGCCCTGGCAGAACAGATGCGACGGATGAAATGACAGACGTTGATTCATTCGCCGTCCTTGAACCGCTTGCCGATGGTTTCCGCAACTACTATCGCGACGGTCTATACTATTCGCCGACCGAGGCCCTGATCGATCGTGCCCAACTGCTCACCCTGACCGCTCCTGAAATGACGGTGCTGGTCGGCGGCTTGCGGGTGCTCGGCGCCAACCATGGCAACACCAGTCATGGCGTGTTCACGAATCGTCCCGGCGTTCTTTCAAACGACTTTTTCGTCAACTTGTTGGACATCGGCACCGGTTGGCAAAAATCCGAAGCCGGTCCTGACGTTTACGAAGGGCGGGATCACAAAACTGGAAACGTTAGATGGACCGGAACGTCGGTTGATTTGGTCTTCGGCTCAAATTCCCAACTCCGTGCCCTCGCCGAAGTCTACGGCAGCGGTGATGCCGAAGGCAAATTCGTCAAAGATTTTGTTTCGGTTTGGAACAAAGTCATGAACCTCGACCGGTTTGACCTCGACCCAAGCCTGCGGAAGGCGGCCAAACCGGCGGTTTCTCAACGCTAGAAATTAAACTCTACAGTTGAGAGGTCTTTACTGATTTCGCACGGCCCGCTGGATTCAATCAGCGGGCCATTTTTGTAAACCAACCCACAAACTTCATTTTCGGGTAGGAGTCGCTCTCAAAAGCTATTAAGATATAAGGGCAGAAATGGGGTTAGGAACCGTTGCCGGAACGGCCCTTCGGTTGCTTTGCACGGGCGGTACTTGACCCTATTTCGGCCCAGAGTGTATCTGGCCAAAGTATGTTTGGGGTTTGGAGAGTCAATTGCTGTGAATCAGCCCTCGGAATCGCTTGAATTAGGATCGTTTAGCCGTCTGGTGCATGGTGCCAAGGCGGGTGACGCTACCGCTCGTAGCGAGATCTGCCGACAAGTCGAACAGCATTTGCGGGGAATGGCTGACCAGAATTTGGATCAGGCCCTGCGACGCAAACTGAACCCGTCTGACATCGCTCAACAAGCCATGTTGCGCATGGTTGACGGCTTCGAGGACTTTCGCGGTTCGACCTCTCAAGAGTTTTATGCCTG
The DNA here is from genome assembly GCA_019636375.1 of Pirellulaceae bacterium. Lineage (GTDB taxonomy): Bacteria > Planctomycetota > Planctomycetia > Pirellulales > Pirellulaceae > BJ22. Next base: position 607,445 of record JAHBXS010000004.1, read on the forward strand.
GATCAACTCGATTCTACGGAACGAAATCAATTCGACGCGACGTGACTATCGACGACAGCGCCGCGATGTCCGTCGCGAACAAGCGGAACCTGCCGAAGGGGTGCATGATCTGATCGCGTCTCAGGACCGCCCCGACCTCCAGATCCAGAGGCACGAGCAGGTGGCCCGATTCCGCGAAGTCCTGACAAGGCTGCCGCAAGACTACGCCGAAGTGATTCAGTTACGCGGCATTGACGAACTCCCTTTTGCAGAAATCGCTCAAAAAATGGAACGGAGTGTCGACGCCGTCTCGAAACTTTGGGCCCGAGCACTCGTTAAACTTTCCGAAGAACTAAAAACCCTCGACGATTCAAGGCTTGGCTAACCCAAACCTTGCAAGGTCATGGACGAGTCAACTATCCCGTTAGCCATCGTCGCAGCGAATCAGCCTTCATCCAGTGGCCTTAGGGAAACACCACAAAGTTCTTAAACATCAGCGGGCTCCCCGTATTAAACAGTTCACCGTATAAGTTGTACCCCCGCCCTCCATCAAATTTGGCGCCTTTGGGGTGACCAAATACGCAACTATTAATAACGGTTCGATCGTCACCCCGACCGAACTTCACCGCAACTTCGCCAGCGAACGTCGCACCGAGTAACTCCAAATCATTGTTGCCATTCCCTGTGTTCATTGTCGTTTTTCCACCAAAATAGAAAAATGCTAATTGGGTCGTCGACGAAATGCTCGGATTAACTCGCAGGTCAGTTCGTCCGTAGACAGCATTACTAATGGCAACAATCTCCGAACTTGCTCCGGCTGTTTTCAACGACAGATTTCGATTTGTGAATGAATCATGAAGCCAAATAACATTCTCAGAACCTTTTAGATCGATCGACGTGTCCCGCATGTTGTAGATGACATTTTGCCCGATATTAAAGGGGCTTCCTAACACTACACTTTGCGGCCGGTTCGAGCGGTTCCCGCGAATGTTGATACCGTTCAGGATTTCGACTTCGCCTTCGGGAATGATTCCCAATAAATTTGCTCCGCTACCCATGCGACATGACAACGAGCCTGTGATCAGCTCCGGCAGGTAAAACATGATGAGCATGTTGTCGCCATTCTTCAAATCGATGTTGACGTTTCTCGGTAAGAACAAATCGGACTTAGGAATGGAAATCGTGGCCGCAGTTACCTCCGTTAAACCAGGCACAATGCGTCGAATCAAAGTCCCATTCTGGCCTTCAACGATCACATCATCCCCGAGTTCGCCCACGAGGACTTCATTCGAGAAATCGTCCCCGATGATACTCCAGTCCCCGCGACTAGAGAGTTGAACGGTGACAATCCCGTCGGCCAATGCATTTTGAGATAGTGCAAGAATCGCCAACGCGACCAAAATGCCTTGGCCGATTCGATGTAGAAGTTTTTGTTGTTGAGAAAGTGAAGCTACACAAAGGGGCTTGTTCATTTTAACATTCGCCTAAAAGGTTCGAGAAACACGGCCACAAATCGGGTCCATGTAATCTCAGAAGCCTTATTTGACCCCAATCCGCCCTATTTAAGCCAAAATTTTTCAGATTTTGCGAGACCTTTTTTATTAAACAAACATTCCAAACTCCGTCCGATTCGTGCAGTAAATGGCTTCTAGGGACGAGGGGATGCCGTACACCTTCGCTTCGCAGCCGCAAGCGGGATGATTTCCACAATCGATACGAATGGAATAAACTGAAAGCGCCGCGCACCGATTGTCATTGCTCCCTGTCAAGTGTCAAAATCCGAGCCTACATCGCATTACTGCGAGAAGAAATTTGCGATGCCTACCAATCCTGAACAACCCGAAAAAATCCTTTCAACCCGCAAGAAGCAGGCGGTTGAACAGGAGACCCAACACGGGCAAGAAACGCCAACTCATGAAATAGAACAAGTCGCGACCGCCGCCGGACTCTCGGCAGAAGATTGCCTGCAAGCCCAAGAGGCACTCGATTTCTTGAACACCGTCAAAGCGGCGATGTCGTCGACGCAATCTGTTCAAGATGCCGATGCGACCAACCAGGAAATTCCCTCCTACATTGGTCGCTATAAAATTCTAAGTTCACTTGGACGTGGCGGATTCTCAGAAGTCTTTTTGGGGGAAGACGAAAGCCTGCTGCGACGAGCCGCCATCAAAGTTCCCTTACTCGTCGGAACTCGCCGTTCGGAATATCAGGCCCGATTCGAACGCGAAGCGATGGCCTCCGCCCTTCTGACTCACCCCAGCATCGTGCCGATCTACGAATTCGATGTCATCGGCCCGCTTGCGTTCATCGCCTATCGTTGGCTACCGGGTCAAAATCTGGCAGAATTTTTGCGAGCGAACGGCGATTCGCTCAGCCTGCGAGACTGCGTTGAAATTGTAGCTCAGCTTGCCGATGCCATCGAGCACGCGCATCAACGCGGGGTCATCCATCGCGACCTAAAACCCGCCAACATTCTGGTCGACGAAAGTCGCGAACGGCAAACTGATCCCCTGGCCCAGCGTGTGCTCGTGGCCGATTTCGGATTGGCTCACTACAACGGAGATGACGATCAGAAGTTGACTCGCGAAGGAACCACGTTGGGAACCCCCTCCTACATGTCTCCCGAACAAGCGGCCGGAGCATCGTACATCACGTCGGCAACCGACATCTATGCTCTGGGAGTGATCTTGTTCGAACTCTTGACGGGCGAGGTTCCGTTCAGAAAAGACACGCTTATGGCAACCCTGCAAGCCGTCCAGCACGACCCCATCCCGCGCTTAAAACCGCGACGCTCCGACGATAGGATTCCGCAGGACGTTGAGGCCATCTGTCTGAAATGCTTGCAAAAGGCGCCCACTGATCGATACGCATCTGCCTACGAACTGAGCGCCGACTTGCGACGCTGGCTAAACGGATTCCCTGTTAAAGCTCGCCGTCCCACCATCCTCGATCGAACCAGGGCTTGGGCAAAACGCAACCCGGCCTTGACCGCCCTCACCGCACTCGCGGTACTTTTTTTCACTGCGGGTATCGCGGGTACGACTTGGCAGTGGCAAAACGCCAAAGCCAATGCCGAGCGATTTCGACTGGAGTTCGAACGAGCGGAGTCGAATCGGATTCAGGCCGAGCAGTCCGCTGATCAAGAAAAACTTCAACGGATACGTGCCGAGAAAATCGCTGTATTCCTGGGTTCCACTTACCGCAGCGCAGACCCGTCCCGCGATGGACGAGAGGTCAAGGTTGTCGAAGTCCTGAATCGTGCCGAACAAGAAATCGCCCAACAATTTGCCGACGACGATCAGACTCGATGGAGTTTGTGGCTACAATTGGCGAAGGCTTGGCAGTCGTTGGGGCAATTCGACGATGCCCAACGAATCCTGGATATCATGGGGCCAGAATTAGCTGCCTCAGTTGGCGAGCCTAACCTACTTAAAGTCGAATACTTCGATGTCGCGGCTTTGGTTGCCAACGGCCAAGGGAAGTACGAAACGGCCCTCGAATTAACAAATATCGCTATCCAAGAAGCCGAACAAATCACTGATTTTCCAGACCGAACCCTTTGGAAGCTAAAACGAAATATTGCCAGCCATCTTTCAAATCTCGGCAAACTAGTTGAGGCCAACTCGATTCGCGCGTCCGCCGTCTTGTTCCTTCGTACTGATCCCGAAGCAAACCGCGAAGAACTATTGAATGCCGAAGTCGATTGGGCCGTCGGCCTGGCGCAAACCGGCCAACACTCCGAAGCCGAACAGATTTTGACAGAACTCGTTCCCGCTCTCGAATCCGACCTCGGACGCAACCACACGACAACCCTGCTGGCCAAGTCCATTTTGACCAAGGCGTTGATGGCCCAGAACAAAACCACTGGCTTGATCACACTACATCAGGACATGCTGGAAGGGGTCACGGATAAATTCGGCGAGGAGCATCCAGAGACGGCCAGAGCGATGCACAACCTTGGAGTCGTTCTAAAACGCGAAAATCAAGGTGAAGAAGCCCGCCGCTATTTTATGCTTGCGGCAGATTTGTCGGAAAAAATTCACGGCAAAACAAGCCCCTACCGTTCCGTTTCATTGACTGAGGTCGCGAGAATCGACCGGGACCAGAGGGACTGGGAGAATTCCATCAACTCGTACGCGGAAGCTGTCGAAGGACTTCGCGCATCCGTCGGCCCGCTCCACCTGCGAACGATCGGCGTCTGGGTAGAGTATTTGGACACCTTGGAATTTTCCCAGCGATACTCCGAAGCCGACGAGGGCTGGCAAGAGATTTTAGACCTGGAAGCCGACGAAGGCCGAGATGAATCGACCCTTTCGGAAATCGCCAAGTTTCGTCGAGGGATGCTGGCGATTGCACAAGGTAACCAAGACACAGGTCTGCAAATGGCCGACAAGTTTTTTGATTACTTGTCGGAGGAAACAAACCTACCAGACCGCAATTTGATTCTTCTCAAGAGTCATGCCACACTGCTCGCCGCCCTGCTGAAACAAGAGGCATTCGAAGAGATGCACCCCATCGCAACCAGATATTGCGAGCTGGCCCCGGAATCCGATTCGCGAGCCTACGAGGAATTGCTGGCTGAGTCTATTGCCGCAACCGTTCAACTTAAGCTTGACGGATTGAACGCAGCGGCTCCACATTTGCAAAAATTGCTGGCCGCCGAAAAGAATTTGAACGGACTCCTCTATTTGGAAAAGCAAACGCTCCTATCGAGTCTGTCTGCAATCCTTGAAGCAACCGAATCCATGCCTGCTGACAAAGACAACTCAATCAACCTAGAGTCTATAAAAGACCTTCTAAACCAAGTCCAAACCACCCCCAACCGATTCAGATAAACTCGATCTCGTCTCGGACTTCCTTTCAATCGTGTTTACAAAGTCATACCGCACGTTCACGGAGTGAACGGCCACGTAGCCGTTCACTCCATCACGTCGCCGTTCACTCCGTGAACGAGCGCAAAACAGTTCAATCAGTGAACGAGCACACCCAATTGAACACTACGCCCACCAACCACCGTTGACATGCAAAGTCTGCCCGGTCAAATAGCTCGCCAGCGGGCTGGCCAAGAACAAAACCACATCCCCAATTTCTCGCGGCTCGGCAAACCGCCCCAGCGGGATATTGGTCAACATGACTTTCCTGTTTTCTTCAGGGATCGACTCCCCCATTTCCGTATTGACCACGCCAGGAGCAACTGCATTGACACGAATATTGCGGCGGGCAAGTTCCTTGCTGAGCACCTTCGTGAGCGCGACCACCCCGGCCTTGGCCGAAGCGTAATTCGCTTGGCCGAAGAATCCCGTCACGGCAGACAACGAAGCGATATTGATCATCGCCCCATTGTCGCGGATCACTTCGGCGATGGCTTGTGAGGCGTTAAAGACACCTGTCAGGTTCGTATCGATCACGTCTTGCCACTCTTGGTGACTCATTTTGCGAAAGCTACGATCGCGGAGAATCCCAGCATTGTTGACGAGGATATCAATCCCTCCAAACTTCTCGACCGTCGCCGCCACCATTTTTTGTAACTCGTCAGGCGAGCGAACATCCGCAGGCAATGCCACCGCGCGGTCACCTAATTGACTCGCCGCCCCTTCGGCAATTTTCCCGTTTGCCCCGGCTGGATCGGGGAAGAAATTCAGCACGACATTCGCCCCAGCAGAGTAAAGGGCCGTCGCACATGCCAACCCGATCCCTTGCCCCCCACCGGTGACCACCGCTGTTTTCCCCGTCAAATCAATCGTTCGCATTGTATTCCTTTGAAAACATAAATCTCGCGTCAACATCCACGACCATTTCCAAACCGCCGTAGGTCGAAATTCCGCAGCGATTCCCATTTTAGCCCCCTTCCTCTCAAGCCGTCAAACTGCCTGGTCAAAAACCATCATTGGAACAACTTCAAGATTTGATCGTCAGACAATTTCCGACTACAATTTGTCAAGGAGGAGAAAATGAACGTTTACACTGACTCTATTCGAAATCTACCAATTGAAGACAAATTGTTGCTCGTTGAGCAAATTTGGGACGACTTAGCTTCTGCGGGAACTCCTCTGCCGCTACCTGATTGGGCCGTAACCGAAGCCGTTCGAAGACGCGACGAAATGGTGACCAACCCGAAACTTGGCTCGACTCATGACGAGGTTTGGGCAAGGATCAACGAATTGCGCAATGGCTAGGTCGACACTTTATCACCCATTATTTGAATCTGATGTAATCAATGCGGCAGATTGGTACGACGGAAGACTACAAGGTCTTGGCTCGGATTTTGTCGCAAGGGTTCAAAAAACGGTATCCCAAATGATTGCAGCCCCCACTGGATAAATCGCAAATTTCTGCAGAAGCCGAACCTCCTTGGTTGTTTCAAGGTTTTGAAGTTTTCTAAGTGCGACTCTCCACAAAAACGGCAGGGGCCAAGCACAATAAACCCGTTACGTTTTGAAGCTGCATTTGTCAGCGTATCAACGCAGCGTGATAGTCACCACAAGAAATTGCCCTAAGTTTAAGATGTCTCACGCAATATCCAACGAAAAAATCGAAGAACTGGCTTATGTGCGCGGCATTCATGATTTCAATGATTGGCAGTGCCAAACGGAAAACCAATTAAGCCGAATTGAGAGACTACTCGACCAATCAATCCAAATCGCTTGGGCAAATTGCCTTCCAATTTGGCTCGAATTTGGTCGTGTTCGCGATCTTTCACTATCAATTCGAGTGCCCAAGTATTGGCCTTCATTTGCCAGAAACCTTGGAATCGCATTTGCGGAGCGCTATGAGGATAAATGTGAATTCTTGATCGAACGGCTACAAGAGTTTCCCGTAAATTCACATGAATTCCTCTGTGCATTAGACTTGCTCGAATTCATCGTGACCCACTCATGCTCGATAAATCCAAGAATTTTTGATCAACTTTTCGAATTGGACCTTCCGCTTTCGCCAGTCGTTGTTCTGGAAATTAAGAGTGATCACCGATACACTGGACTTTCAACCGTCGGCCAATTTCTTAAACGACGGCACGCATTTGAAAACGGAGACGCTGATTAACCGGCAGCTTTTGTCTTTCGACCTAACCCGTTGAATCACATAGATTTTTAAATTGGCTCAATCATGGCAGACACGACATTCAAAGTTTCACCAGAGGTAACCAGGAAACGTGATCGCGACGTTTTGGACTATGTTGCCAGATTTAGAGTGGCTCTCCGCCGTCCGATCGAGCAACACTGGCTACCAAGGAATCCCGTTGTCGCTTGCGATAATAATCACCCTCTTCTTACAGCGTTGCATTACGCGTTTTACGACCATGTGCCACTTCGTTTAACCCCCGATGCGGTTTGGATTACAATCGCTCGAGGCCTTGCGCTTCACGTCAACAAGAACGCCGAAGAGTTGCGGCATAAACTCGTGAAACATACCGGCCAACAAAAATTGTCGGTAACTCGGAGGGACTTCCTTCCAGGGGAGGAGAATCCGTGGCCTGAAGTTTTTTCTGCGTTTGCAGACCAAATGGATGCACAAACGGGCAGCCTGAGTAAAATTTTTCGCGCCAATTTTTCTACAACTGGCCCGACTGAGGTCGCAGCGTCACAGTTAATGGCAATGGACGCATTCAAATCGTATTTTGAGTTCGAAGTATTTGCCGGATGCGGCATCCCTCAAATCACACTTGCGGGGACTGAGCAGGATTGGAGCGAAATCCGCAATCGAATAAAACAATTTGCGGAATACGGACTTGATGAGTGGGTAGAGGTTCTCGTCCCGATACTTGACCAATTCTGCGCTGCAAAATGCGGGAACGTAGATGTCGAGTTCTGGAAGTCAATGTTTCGCTTTAACAGCGGCTCAGGTTTTGCAGTAATGACAGGCTGGGTAAACGTCTTGTTTCCGTTTTTGGAAGGTGCACACGGAACTCTTCGCCCCAACCCGTTTATACACGATTGGAAGCATCGGTTAGGAATCGATGACAAGCAAAACTGGCGAGAGCGTTGCCAGGACCCCCAGGGAATTAGTATGAGCTTGATACCGAATTGTATGACATCCGTTCCTTTGACCGTGCATTGGGGAGACCAGGAAACTGAAATGCGACTCGTTGGTGGACTGCTTGTGGTGACTCAAGACGAAGCGACGAAGGCCGTCGAGCCCGAATGTGGGTGGGTGGTCGTCTATGAAAATCCAGTTGACGAGTTGTCTGAGCTATACCAGTGGTTGGAAAAGCTAACCGATAGGCAACGTCAACCGAACGACAGTTAAACGTCTGAGCAGAATTTGCCACCAGACCACAACGTATGATCATCGTTGTTTACTGGCGATGCGGCGTTGTAACATCGCTTCACCGAGACGGCCCTCAATTGCATGAACACCCCCGCAACCAAGCAAGGCCATCTCGAAATCCGCTTCATTTTCGAATAGAATGCTTCAACACGTGAATTTGTTTAAACCCACGATCAAGCCTTAAATTGCTTGGAATCGCTGGCTTTGCCTGGACAATTCTCGCAGTTCTTAGATCAAAAGTCTTATCAATGAAAATCGTGCCATTCATAATCACCTTCAACAGCATGTCGACTGGTCCACGACTCAATCAATGTGTTGATTTCTTGATGACAAATGCACCGCCATCTTTTGGAAATGCAATCGAACAAATCGATATATACCCTCGCTGCCAAACGAAAGACAACATCCCCGATGGTTTAGAATTTCTGATGGACCGTTTTCAAAAAGGTTTGACGACACTTCCGTATATTCGGTTTCGACGAAAACTTCGACTATTTGAAATTTCTTACGAAAGCAGATGGGTTCATTCGAGTGAATTCTTCAAGGAAAACGGTGCAGAGTTTTCGCGCTCGGACTTTGATGCCATTTGTAAAGAATTCGCAACATCCCTTACATTGGTTAGGCGTCGCATAAAGAAAACAGATGATTTCGATGTAGGTTCTTTTGAAGGCCACCTGCTCCGGCGCATCGATTGCTTGAATGAACCAATTTGCGTGCAGTCGTTTTGGAATACAAACAAAGCTGAATTTTAGAACTCTGACGATTCCGCCTTGTTCCCAAATTTAGAGCCTAGAGCCATCTCGGTACATTTAATATCACCCTAAATTTTTTGAAACTTCGTAGGTACCCATGAAAACGCTTCTTCATTCCTGCGGCTACGTCTTCAAGTGGGCTTTCCTTATTTTTTTGGTGACCATTGTGGGGGACGCGATGGGGTGCGAATCGCCGGAGAAAGTGCAGGCTCCGAATATTGTGTTCATACTTGGTGATGATCAGGCGTGGAGTGACTACGGATTTATGGGGCACCCGGAGATAAAGACGCCGAACCTGGATCAACTGGCGAAACAGAGCCTCGTTTTCAATCGGGGGTATGTCTCTGCGCCACTTTGCCGACCGTCGCTGGCGTCGATTGCGACGGGACTCTATCCGTTTCAACACGGGATTCCAGGAAATGATGTCGATGGACTTAATCGACGCGCTGAATTGGATCGACCAGTCCAAGAAGCGTTTCACAAACACCCCAGCTTCATCAAATTACTGACTGAAAATGGCTACCTGGCTCACCAGTCTGGTAAGTGGTGGGATGGGTCTTGGGAAGAAAGCGGTTTCACTAATGGAATGACCCATGGCGATCCAGAGCGGGGCGGACGTCACGGCGATGAAGGCTTGAAAATCGGTCGCGAGTCAATGAAGCCGATTACCGATTTCATCGACCATGCCGTCGAAACGGAGAAACCTTTCCTGTTGTGGTATGCCCCCTTTCTGCCACACACTCCCCACAATCCACCACCGCGACTCTTGCAGAAATACAATCATTCAGGGCGGGCCGATGATGTTGCCAAGTATTATGCGATGTGCGAATGGTTCGATGAGACTTGCGGTGAGTTGCTGGGTTATCTCGACGAGAAGAATCTCACTCAAAATACGGTCGTGATATTCATGTGCGACAATGGCTGGGTTCCGGTAAGTATGAATGCTGACGATCCCAATCAGAATTTGTGGCGTCAGTATGCGCTTCGTTCCAAAGCCTCCCCGTTCGAAAACGGCATTCGTACTCCGATCATGGTTTCATGGCCAGGCAGAATCGAGCCCTCAAGAGATCCGAATTTCGCCCATGCGATTGATATTTTTCCCACGATTGCCGCTGCTGCCAGCCTGCCAACGCCCGCAGGTTTACCAGGCATTAATCTGCTTGATGAACAGGCCAGAGAAAGTCGGAAAATCGTTTTTGGTGTTTGCAATTCAACGCACAACATGACGCCTGGAAACCCCGACGATACCCTGCAATACTTGTGGTGCGTCGAAGGTGATTGGAAACTCATGGTTCGCTATCACGGAAAAGACACCACCGAGTACCGGAATCTCCATATTTGGGATACACTACCCATCCGTTTGTACAATATCAAAGACGATCCGCACGAAAAAAATGAACTATCGAGCAAATTCCCAGAAATAGCAGCGAGTCTTAAAGAAAAGATCGAAAGCTGGCATCAACTAAAAACTCAATAAAATATGCAGAGGCTTCACGGATTGTGTTAGAGGCAACCGTTTCTGTCCAGCAGTATTCTCAGAACCTACAACCTTGCTTTGGCAACTAGACGCTCCGCCGGAAGATGATTCCTGATCCAGAAGTAGCCCGCCAAATTGAAGCGTTTTACATCGCACACAACCTCCACAGCTCGGCACACCGAACGGTTCTCAACTATCTACTAACTGAGCCGCCACGTCCTACGGTTGAGGGAGCTGAAAGATCTCGGAGTTGGGCCAAGCTAACATACAAGACCGCTCAACCTCTGTCAAATTATGCGGCAGCGATTGCAGATTTATCAGAACGTGATCTTGTTTGGAACATTGATGCCATTAAACTCGGACTGATTTCTGGTTATCTCAAAAGCGATCCAGCTCTCGGTCCAACGGAGGGGATGCCCGAAATCGGAACGCTACAGATTTCAATCCGCTTCGCTGACTTACTCATTAGACATTGGGCGAGCATCGATTGTCAACTTCCTGGCGTGTTGTGGTCTCGTGATTGGCAATCGGAAAAACGCCAACTAATTTACAGTCCGACGCGCAAGGGCTGCTTCGACTTCCTACGAGATGAACTCGTAGACGACGAACATCAGGTCGAAATCGAACACCTGTCGGGGCCAAACCCTGGCGGCCCATGGCGATGCCGATGGTGGAGAAAATATGAGACGGGATATGTACTTGAACTACGCTATGTCTAATGCAAAACTGAATTCAAAATTTTCACATCGACAAGAATGGCTGCCCTCCATAAGCGTCGCCCACCGGACTTCCTTTTTTCATTCGATGCCTGCAACAAATTGAACATCACAATGGTCAAACTGAAATGAATATCCCGAATCCGTATTCATCTCCACAAACCGAGCAAAAGCAGGCATTGCCGAATCCGAATTCACTGAGTCGAATTCGTTGGATGGCCGGACTTATTTTCGCGACAGCCTTGGTAGGTGGAGTTTTGACGACCGTTATCGGGATAAAGAATTCATTCGCCTCAATTGCCAAGGCGGATCATGTGAAAGCACATGAACTGGCAGATGCCATCTCGAAATGGGTGACTATTGGAGCATTCATCGTCTTGCTCGCAATCGTGGCCGCAGTAGTCTGGCTATGGACGGCTCTAAAACTCCGTAAGATAGGGCGGGCGCCGTCAATAAAAAACGCCGGTTAGCGTTTTGCGTTCATAACCGATTCGGAATTCATCCCAGTTTTTGGGGAATCGAGAGAATGAGCTGGAGACCGAATTTCTGGTAGGACTTTAGGTAGTGTTGACATTGAGATTTCAAGATTTTAAGAGGAATAGTATCATTTGGTAAGAGTTTTAGACATGGAGGTATGAAAATGTCACGAAGGTACGAACTGAATGATATTCAATGGGAACAGATCAAGAACCAACTTCCCGGCAAGAAACAGGATCCTGGAAGGACGGCCCAAAATAACCGATTGTTTGTAAATGCTGTGGTTTGGATTGCCCGGTCCGGTGCACCATGGCGCGACTTACCGGAGCGATTCGGAAAATGGAATTCGGTATTCAAGCGATTTCGACGTTGGGCAGTCAATGGTGTCTGGCAGAAAATCAGCAGAGAACTTGGTGTTGAAGAAGAAATTGAGTCACTGATTCTGGATAGTACCATTGTTCGTGTTCACCAGCATGCCGCTGGTGCAAAAGGGGGCAAGAAAAACAAGCTATCGGTCGCTCACGAGGCGGGTTGACCACGAAAATTCACGCCTCTGTGAATGAGCAAGGCAAGCCGCAACAAATCATTTTGACTCCCGGTCAGCAGCATGATGTGACCCAAGCCAAGGAACTGATCAAGGGCCAGAATGCCGAAGAGGTGATTGCGGACAAAGCCTACGACAGTGACGATGTTCGTCAGGCAATTCGAAAGTCAAAGGCTAAACCAGTTATTCCCTCTCGGTCAGGAACTCGCAAACGCCGACATGACAAAGAGAGTTACAAGAAAAGAAACATCATCGAACGGATGTTCAACCGAATGAAACACTACCGACGCGTTGCAACCCGTTACGATAAAACCGACGAGAGTTTTTTGGCATTTGTGATGCTGGCCGGACTGTTTGTAACTATCTCCTGAATGTCAACACTACCTAGCGTTGTTACCATGTTAGGAGATCAAGCTCTGACTTCGTCGCTGTGAGAGAACGATTTGCAAAATCAAGCAATCCCTCAAGTGCCCCGCCGACACGCGATTTTTGATGTGGAGTTCGAAGCTTGCCCGATTAGCCTACCACTCTTGCTGGTAATCGTCTCAGCGATTCCTAATGCGATGTTTCTCAATGCGCAGTTCATCCGCCGGCGTTCTGATGGATAGTTACCGTTTGATGAAGTACCATGCGTGTTTTAGATCACGCCCTACAATTGGCGGACTCGACCTTTAGCTCATTTTTTCCGTCATTGTCAAAGAACAAATGTTTCGAGAAAATAGACCACAAAAATAACAGCGAGTCCAAGAACTAAATGAACACTGATAAAGCCGGAAAACATCGTTTTGAAAATCCTGTCTCGATCTGAGAACTCAGGAAAACGTTTCCATGAACGCCACATGAAGACGCAACCAAATAGGAAAAAAAATATTGCAAATGGAGGACTTACCGTCGTAATTAAAGAAATCATAGAGATCAACCCAAAAATAACGCAACTTCCCAGATTTGAGGCCATTGTTGACGCAATTTCTTTCGAGGATTTTTCCAACGATGCCATGAGTAAGCTATCTATGAAACAACTGACAGAAACCAAGAACAACAATAACGTCGAAAACAAACAAACTTTGTGACAAATAGTAAGCCGTTCAATGGTCACCATGGTCAAAATGACAGCAATTGAGTAGCCCGCAAAGGCACCTGGCCAAGCCATTCTCACGAATAAAGATAAGTTGTCCGGACGGTCCTCCGAATTCAATTCACTGTTCAAAGCATTTTCCTCCATTTTCGGTCAGTAAACTACTACATTGTAAGTGCCGGTCAAGATAAGAAATACTGTTGGAGCAACGTATTTTAGCGTTTTTGTCAGTCTTTCATTCAAAGGCATTTGTCCTGACGCTCTACTTCGCTTGAACGACAGCACTTTATCCGATCCAAGTAGGCGACGATGATTTGGTTGTCTGTTGGACTGAGATGGCTCAAGCCCCAGGGGCGCAGAGGGATTTCGTTCCGCGAACTCAATCCACTTCTTCCCAGAACTGGGAACCATGAGCCCGTTGGGAAAAGCAAAAGTTTCAAGGTCCAAACAGAACTAAAAAACTTCGTGATCTAGGGACTAAATTTTGGGTGACTGAGAACACCGGTGAACGTTGCCAACCGAAATGGAAAATATTAATCTAAACCTGCAAAACCCCAGTGCGGAAGGGTTCGTCGGGGACGTGGCGGGTGACGATGCCGAGGGTGCGGATCAGGGTCTCGCGGGTGTCGCCCGGGGTGATGATCCCGTCGACCCATAGCCGAGCGGCGGCGTAGCGGATGTCGGTTGATGTTTCGTAAGCCTGGGTGACTCGTTCGCGCAGCTCTTCCAATTCCCGCGCGTCGGGCTCGCGGCCGGAACGTTTGATCGCGGCGATGTTGACATCGAGCAAAGTCGAAGCGGCTTGTTTGCCTCCCATCACGGCATACTTGGCGTTTGGCCAAGCGAAAATGAAGCGAGGATCGAACGCCTTGCCGCACATCGCGTAGTTTCCGGCACCGTAGCTACCGCCGGTGATGATCGTGATCTTCGGGACTCGGCTGTTGCTGATTGCGTTCACGACTTTGGCCCCGGCCCGAATAATGCCGGCGTGTTCGCTGTCACGCCCGACCATGAAGCCGAAGACGTCTTGCAAGAACAGGAGTGGTGTCCAGGTTTGGTTGCAGTCCATAATAAAGCGGGCTTCTTTGTCGGCACTGTCGTGATAGATCACGCCTCCAAATTGCATCCCTTCTTCGGCCGACATAACCGGCTGGCGTTGATTGGCGACGATCCCGACTCGATAACCGCCGATGCGAGCATAGCCGCAGACGATGGTCTTGCCGTACTCGGCCTTGTACTCAGAAAACGAATCGGCATCGACCAAAAACTTGATCAGGTCGCGAATGTCGAAGCGACTTTGGGCCTCCATCGGGATGGCGTCGTAAATCTCGTTTGCAGGGCGTGCTGCGGGAGCAGCTTCGTCGCGGCCAAAGACATCGGCGTGAGTATTAGGAGGAAACATTCCAACCAATTCCCGCACTCGAGAAATCGCGGCGTCATCGTCTGGTTCGCGGTAGTCAATCGTGCCGCTGATTGAGGCGTGCATCGCGGCACCGCCGAGGTCCTCGTGGGAGACTTCTTGGCCGATTGCACTTTTGACTAACGCAGGACCGGCGAGGTAAAGCCCTGAGCCTTCGGTCATGATCAGCTTGTCACACAGCACCGGGAGGTAACCGCCACCGGCGACACAGTTCCCCATGATGGCGGCAAGTTGCGGGATGCCCATCGCGGAGATGACAGAGTTATTGCGGAAGATGCGCCCAAAGTCGTCTTCGTCGGGGAAGATTTCGTCCTGTAATGGCAGAAACACCCCGGCTGAATCGACGAGGTAGACAAGTGGCAAACGGCAGTGCATTGCGATTCGTTGGGCCCGCAAGACTTTCTTGCAAGTCATCGGGAAAAACGCACCGGCTTTGATGGTGGCGTCGTTGGCGATGATCATCACATCGCGCCCGCTGATTCGTCCGACGCCGCAGATGACGCTGGCCGAAGCGCAACCACCCCACTCGTCGTACATCCCGAAGGCGGCCCACAGTCCGACCTCAAGCCATGAATTGGGGTCGTCGAGCAAGCGGTCGATGCGTTCACGAGCGGTGAGGCGACCTTTTTCGTGTTGGCGGACGGCGGCTTTTTTTCCGCCTCCGAGTTGGATGTGCTTGCTTTGGCCGTCAAATTCTTCCAGAAGTGTTTGCCAGTTCATAGGTTCTGTTTTTTGTGGTTGTTAGAGCTTTGGAGGGACAGCTTGGCATTGTGTCCGTCGCGACTTACAGAATAATCGCCCCGGTTGAGTTTCGCGACTAGGCGATAGAACGAAACACGTAACATTTTGTCCTCAAGGTGGCTGACCTTTTGCATCAGAAAACCTTAGAATATGGCCCAGGGACGCTCGTGCGGCGTTCCAGGGTTAACGCAAAATCAATGAACCACAGCTGGCTCCCAGTCGCCTGAATTGCTGAAGTGCATGGAAAGTCTTAATTTCTATCCGGTTGCCGGTCCGTTTTGGATTGGGCTGATCACCGTCGCGCTCGTCGCGATGTTATTGATCGGGCCCAGTTTCGAAGGACTGACTTGGCGGCGGCGGAGCGTTTTGACCTTGCTGCGAATCGTCTCGATCGCTTTGGTGCTACTGGCCTTGGTGCGACCGGGCTGCATGACGACTGTCGAAAGGCGTCAAACGGCGGTGATGTATGTTTTGCTCGACACGTCCCGTTCGATGGATTTGCCGCATCGGGATGAAAAAATCAAACGCTGGAAGGCGCTGTCTTCGATGCTGCTGGACAACATGTCTGGTTTGGACAACCTTAGCGAGCAACAAGTCGATTTGCGTTTTCTGGGCTTTGACCAAAAAACCCAAAGCATCGACTACGCCGACGGCATTTTGATGTTGCCGAAAAATCCTGCCGGAGCCGAAACCGACATCGGCCGAGCTTTAGCCGATGTTTTGGGAGGCGTGCGCGAGGAGCGATTGCTGGGGGTCGTCGTTGCGAGTGACGGCGTACAGAATGTCGCCGATTCGGAAATTGACCTTGTAAATATCGCCAAGGACTTTGGCAACATGAGCGTCCCAATCTTTGCGGTACCGTTTGGGACGGCAGCGGAGGTGGGGCAATTCGCTGATGTGGCGATTGCCAACCTGCCCGACCACGACACCGTGTTTGTGAAGAATCGCAAGACAGTGCGGGCTTCGTTGATCAGTCGCGGCTATGCGAACCAGCCAATCCGCGTGCAACTTGTGATTTCCGGCAAGGGGCAATTGGAGAGGGTCGTCGACGAGCAAGTCTACACACCGCGGCAAAGCTATGAAGAACAAACCGTAGAACTTTCCTACGTTCCCCAAGTCGCGGGGAGCTTCCGCATGACGGTCCGGGCGTTGATGATGCCCAACGAGCAATCGACGCTTAACAACCAGTTGACCTCGTTCTTGACAGTATATGAAGGTGGATTGCGAATCGCGCTGATATCCAACATTGGGTGGTGGGAGCAAAGTCGGCTGCGGCGGGTTCTAGCATCGAAGGCAGACTCAGGTGGCGACACTCAAGGTATTGATGTTGATTTCTTCCCGATCAACCCCCAAGCCTATCGCACCCCACTCGACTACTCGGGCGTGTTTGGCGATCAATCGTATGACATGTTTATGTTTGTTGACGTCGACTCGCGGGTTTTTCTCCCGCAGAACATGCAGCTCCTGCAGAATGCCGTCGCCAACGGTAAGGGCCTGATCATGTGCGGCGGTACGCATAGCTTTGGGCCGGGGTATTACTGGAACACCCCATTGAATGACGTATTGCCGATTGCGATGCGGCCCGACGAACGCCAGGAATTCGAGCGGGATGTACGGCAAGATTTTCACATTTTGGGACCGATTGAGTTGGTCCCCGCCGTGGATCATCCTCTGGTTCGACTATCGGATGAACCGAATTTTGCGAGCCCTTGGAAAGACCTGCCGCCGATGCCGAGCGTCAATCGCTTTGTCGGCGTGAAACCAACCGCTGAGGTCTTGATCAAGTCGGCGAAAAACGAACCGGTTTTGGTTGCTGGAAAATATGGAAACGGACGAGTCCTGGCGTTCGCGGCGAATTCAACATGGCTATGGTATAACCATCGTTTTCGTGACGAGTATCAAAGGTTTTGGCAGCAAGTCGTCTTGTGGTTGGCTGTTCCGGATGGATCCGCCAAGGATACGGTGCGGATTTATATGCCGCAACGCAGGTTCCAACCTGGATCAACCGTTACTTTTTCGACGGAAGCCCGTACTGTCACTGGTCAAGCGATCCCCACAGCTGTTTACGAAGCCCGATTGTTAACACCTTCTGGCGTGGAGCATTTGGTGCCTGTAGTCCCGGGCCGCAATCTTCCAGTGGGGGAATTGAACCGAGAATGGGTTTCGGAGCCTGGAATCTATTCGGTAAGAGTCGAAGCCAAAGACAATGGGGAATCGATTGGCGAATCGGAAATCGAATTCGAGGTCAGCGACCAGGACAAGGAGAAAGCCAACCCATCGGCTGACGTTCGGCAACTTGCTCGGCTTGCGGAAGAAACCAAAGACGCCGGGGGCCGAATCGTTGCGCCAGAGGATTTTGGTAAGTTCTTGATCGAAATTGCCGATCAACCCGGCCTGCTCAAAATTGAAATCCCCCAACGATGGCATTTGGGTAATACAGCAACGGACGCTTCCTTGTTCCTGATTTTCTTCGTGGGCGTGATGTCCCTGGAGTGGGCTTTGAGGAAAAAGTGGGGTTTGGTTTAAAGCTTTTCCCAAAAGGGGTCAGCCCCGAATGGCACTGTCGGGTTGATGAATGCGCGCAGATTGATCTAGGACTGAAGCGGAAAATTTTTTAAAATCTGCTCCGGCCAAGGCGATCTTGCGAAATTGAGCCGACCTTGGTATTAAAATGAAGCCCTCCTTGGTTCACTGGGCAGTGAAAAAGCCAAGGAGGGTTTTTCATGTCTGGAGATATACCAAAATTTCCGCCTCAGGACAGTCGCAATTATCAAAAAGTTGTGGATGTATTTCTATCGGGTAAGGGCCTACCCTTTGCCGAGATTCTCTCGGCTGAGCGTATCGAACGAGTCTTCCGAAAACACAGAGCGTTGTTTGGCCTGCATGGCATTTACTCGACAGCCATTGTGGTTTGGGCCTTTCTCTCGCAAGTCCTAAGAGATGGCAAGGAGGCTTCGTGCCAATCAGCGGTGGCACGCGTCGTCAGCTACTGTGAGCTACAAGGGCTAGACGTACCGACGGAAGACACCGGCGATTACTGCAAAGCTCGCGCTAAACTATCAGGCGCGGCATTACGTGACCTCAGCGGCGAAATAGCCGAAGAGCTGGAACAAGCGGCTGAGCCGTCTTGGCTGTGGAAAGGAGTCCATCACGCCAAACTCGTCGATGGCTTTACCTTCACGATGCCTGATACACCGGAGAACCAAGCCATGTACCCCCATCCAAAATCACAAACACCCGGAGTCGGTTTGCCCATTGCTCGCGCCGTAGCCATTATCTCATTGGCAACTGCCACAGTAATGGACATGGAATTCGGGCCGTACCAAGGCAAAGAAACAGGCGAATCTGCCTTACTGAGGAAGATTCTTGATTCGTTTGCAGAAGGAGATATTGCCGTGATGGACCGGTACTATTGTTCGTTTATGATGATCGCGTTGCTGCATTGTCAAGGAATCCAGACCTGTGCCCGCAAGCATCACCGGCGTCATAAGACCGATTTCCGACGTGGCAAGAGACTCGGCAAGAACGACCACCTCATCGTGTGGACTCGACCAGAAAAGCCCAGTTGGATGGACGAGGCAACGTATGCAATGATTCCGGAAACACTGACTTTGCGCGAGTTGCGTTTTCAGATTGTCGAGCCTGGTCGTCGTACACAAACCATCGAAATCATCACAACACTGACGAATCCCGAGCAGCATACCGTCGAAGACATTGCCGAATTGTATGGATTTCGCTGGAATTCGGAATTGGACATCCGTAGCATCAAGTCCAATCTGAATCTGGCTCATGTTCGCTGCAAAAAACCTGAAATGATCTATCGAGAAGTCTGGACGACGATTCTCGGCTACAACCTCATTCGCACAACTGCTGCTGGAGCTGCTCTGCTCCACCACAAACAGCCGCGCCAAATAAGTTTTACCAGCACCTGCCAATACGTGCTGGCATCGTGGATGCAATTGTCTCTCGCGATCATTGATCCTGCGCGACTCGATGGCTACTTGAGGCTGATGCTCAAACAGATCGCGGCCTGCGAGGTCGCCAATCGCCCAGGCAGGCTAGAGCCACGTGTATTGAAACGAAGGCGACACGGCTATAAACTTATGCAGAAACACAGGCAGGTATTGCGCAATGAATTGCGAAAAACGTGTACATAAGACAACTTAAAACCCGACAGTGCCATTCGGGTCTGACCCTTTGGAGGCCAAGCAAATTTAACGTTGTTTTACAGCCTAGCGGGAGAGGGTCTGACCCCTTTTGGGACCCCTTTTGGGAGACCCCTTTTGGGACAGGCTCTTTGACGAAAAAAAAGCGGCCCGGACTTTTGATCATCCGAGCCGCCTTTGAATTACTTTTGGTTGTCGATTGAGCCTGACATGATCAGGCCAGCGTCAACTAGTTGCAACCGCAACTTGCGCCAACCGAACCACCGGTGCAACCGTTGT
This sequence comes from Pirellulaceae bacterium, assembly GCA_019636375.1. Lineage (GTDB taxonomy): Bacteria > Planctomycetota > Planctomycetia > Pirellulales > Pirellulaceae > BJ22. Next base: position 627,336 of record JAHBXS010000004.1, read on the forward strand.
CGCATCCGCAATCACCACCGAAACCGCCGCAGCAGTGACGGAAGCTGAGCAGACCGCGAACTCGTGACAACAGACCGCGAATGCGACCGTTGAACAGGCCATTGCGGCAGCATGGATCGCAAGGATCGCAGCAAGGAGCACTGCAAACGTTCACAGGAACTTGCTCGCATACAACGCGAGGAACGCAAACTGTTACAGTGTAAGGAACTTGCTCGCAAACCTTTCGGCATACTCGAACGCATTTGGTTTCGGTAACCGTACGGCATACGGTGTAAGGAACGCAGCGTTGACGAGTTTCGCAAACCCAGCGAACGGTGCAAACAGGCACTTCTTTGGTGCAAGTTTCGCAAACCCAGCGGGTATGGCATCGAACAACTTCTTTCGAACGAGTTTCGCAAACCCAACGAGTCACGCAGCAGCTAACCGTTTTGGTGCATGGTTCGCACACAACTCGGCAGACCGTTACAGGAACTTGCTCGCATACAGTTTCGCAACGGTATTTGGTGCAAGTGACTTCGCGAGTTTCGCAGGTTGGAACCCAAACTCGTCGGCAAACCGTTCGGTCAGGAGCTTGGCAGCATACGCGCTCAAAGCATCCTGGATTCCAACGGCAGCGGCACGAGCATGGATCGTAGCTGAATCCACCGCGATGACGTACCAGTTTGGAGTATGAGCGGCCTGGGATAACTTCTTGACGAGTTTCCCAGTGACCACCGCGTACTTGAACTGTACGAGTCTCGGTGTAAGGAACGCGAACCGTACGAGATACGTTTCGCATTTGAGTTTCACGAACAACGCGTCGAACGTTGTAAGTTACTTCTTTGGTTTGTACTTCACGAACAGGAACCCGAACGGTGTAGTTAACGGTGTGAACCGTTTGCTCACGAACAGGCTTACGAACCGTGTAGGATACGGTCTTGGTCGATTGCTCGCGAACAGGAACTCGCACGGTGTAATCTTCCATGCGGTGTGCTGTTTCGCGGATGACCCGCGTCACGGGAACTTGTTGTTCTTCCCAGACATTGCGGACAACCGTTCGGTTGCGTGTGACTTGTTGTTGTTCCATCACTACGCGACGGACCGTTCGCATGACGGTGTGACCGCAACCGTTTCCGGCGCCACCATCGACTCCAGCCATGACAGGAGCACCAGCTCCGACAGCGTTGTAGCTTGCGCCGCCACAACATTGGCCCCAGCTGAAGCTGGCCGACATAGCCGCAACTAAAGCCGCGGAAGCCAGCAGACTTCTTACCACTTTCATTTTCGTTTCTCCAAATGAAAAAAACTGACGTTTGACCCTAGAGGCGGCATCTGGTCTGGCGATATCCGTTTCGCCTTGCCGTACCATAATTCTCCATGCCCAACCGGTGGTGTTCCGTCATTTACATCCTGTAACGCGAACGATCAGCCAGTGTCGGTCCCGTCCTGAGCTTTGAGTTCAGGCTGGAATTTGGTCCTCCTTGATTACTGTTAAAATCGGCGGACAGGGCAAGATAGATTAATCTGGTAAAAAAAGTCGGATCAAATTCTTAGAAAAACTGGAGAATCGGTTACTTTTAAGTTGGATGATCCATAAAATACGATTGCAACGGCGACCGAACCTTCCGTGAAACATCATCTGATGGTCAAAAAAGGAATAGGAACACATGAAAGGTGGGCATTCTAAAGCGATGATCGCGCGGATGAGCCGCTATCTCCGAGGCTTGGAAAGGATCATGAGTGGCGGAACGACGACGATAAACTCCAAGGCCCTGGGGGAAATGCTGGGGATCAGTGATTCCCAAGTTCGCAAGGACTTCGCGATGTTCAATCGCCTAGGCCACGCCGGGATTGGGTACCGCTGCGAGGAGTTGGCCGAGGTTATCCGCCAGACGCTCGGGATGAATCAAGTTTGGAGCGCTGCGATTGTGGGCTGCGGGAACTTAGGCCAAGCCCTGATTGGGTACCGAGGCTTTCGTCAACGGGGGATCACCATTGAGGCCGCTTTTGACGAGAACCCAGCCGTCATTGGGACCACTATCCATGGCTTGACGATCCAGGACTTTGGTCAATTCGCCGCAACGATTCAGGAGTTGGAGATTCAATTGGCCATATTATCGGTACCGGCTGCTGCGGCCCAAAAAACGGCTGATGTGCTTGCGAATTGCGGGATTTTAGGGATTTTGAACTTTGCACCGGTGAATCTGAACCTTCCCGATTCGGTTAGCCTCTCCAACGTTGACCTCACGATCGAGCTTGAACAACTTGTATTTGCGGTTGTTCAAAAGCAAAAAGTTGATTAAATTATCGTCAACGAAGAAATCGTGAATTTGAAGCTGCCCCGTAGTGTAATGGTAGCACAACAGATTTTGGTTCTGTTTGTCTAGGTTCGAATCCTAGCGGGGTAATTCAGATTTCCATTTGGGCGGTCGGCTTCTTTTTTTCCCGACGTTGATTTTCAACGTTTCATACTTTTTGCGACCCTCCAAACGCCAACTCTTTCCGAGGTAACCCAATCGAGCACACGCGGATTTTCGCGACAAGTGTCTCGTTTTAACCAATACGCAAATTTTCTCAAAAACCCTGATTTTTTTCAGGAATTTTTGTGTTCGTTTCCTTGTTTTGCGTGAAGTCTGGGGAATTATTATTGAGCTTCCATGTACCGATTTCATGTCAGCGTTTGAAAGTCGGGATCAGGTCAATTCGCTGAATAACATTGAGGAATGAAATGTTTTTTCGCAGTTTGGCACTTGCCGTTTTAGTGTTTGTGACTTCCCTGCCAGTGGTGAACGGCCAAGTATTTCGAGGCCGAGGCAACAACAACACGTATCGGCCCCCGGTTCAACAGCAGAACCCTCCACAGGCCCAAAACCCCGGAAACTTTCAGGTTCAACCGGTCCAACCAGCCCAACAGATTCAGGGAACCCAAACTTCAGGGACTACCTCAACTCCCCGAGTTCATTGGAGCCAACAGATTTTAGAAGGGGTCTCGAGAGATCACGATTTTGGTGCGGTCGCCAAAGCCTCGAATCAAGTCCACATTTTCGAATTTGAGAACACCCTCGATACCCCTCTCACCATCACGGGCGCCCGCACAAGTTGCGGATGTACCAAAGTCCGCGTGTTAACAAACGAAGTGAAACCTGGCGAAAAGGGGCAGATTGAGGCTCGTTACGACACGGTCGCATTCGCCGGTGCTCGCTCGGCCACGGTCTCGGTCGGCGTCAGCAAACGTCAACCTTACTCCGAATATTCAGAGTTACGCTTCAGCGTCAAAGGGATGATTCGTACTGACGTCGTTTTCGAACCTGGAACCATGGATTTTGGCCCGGTTTCTCGCGGTAATTCGGTGGAACGCTCTGTGATCGTCAAGTATGCAGGGCGACACGACTGGCAAGTTGAATCGGCTGTCAGCTCGAACCCCAATATGACCGTTGAGATCAAGGAAACGATGCGGGACCGAAATCGAGGTCGGACGGACTATCAAATTACTCTCAAACTCAACGGAAATGCACCTAACGGCCGCATCAACGACGTTTTGACGGTAAAGACCAACGACCGGAGCAACGATACCTTGACCCTCCCCATCTCTGGCAGCGTAGAATCGATGATTACCGCTGCGGATGTTAATCTGGGGATGATCGAAAAAGGGAAAACCCACGAGAAACGACTGATCGTATCGGGTAAAGAGCCCTTTGAAATCCTCGAAATCCACAGCGAAAACTCACGCTTGGAGTTCCCATCGAAAATGGACGGCTCAAAGACATTGCACATCATTGTCTTCAAGTTCGACGCAGCCAAAGAAGGACTCGTTTCCGACGACATCGTGATTCGAACAAACAATGAAACTCAGCCGGAAATTCGAGTAAACTTTCGAGCCCAAGTGATTGCCGCTACAATCGTAGGTGACTAACTGAATAATCGATAGAAATTCAAAAAGCCGTTTCAGCGGGCCAAGCGAGGTAACTCGTTTGGCCCTTTTTCGTGCCCTAATCCCGTAAAAAATCCGCCAAAGTCTCATTTGGAAGTGGTCGGCGATACAATAGCCGCTGCAAAAGCCGTGGCGAACCCGTAAATCCCTCTCGGTGAAAATGCCACTCGCGATCAATCGGCACTAGTTCGTCAAAGTATGGCCACGGCGCGAACGGATTCCGCCCTAACATTTCTGTGAGGCGTTCGGTATTCATCGTGACATTGCCCGCGCGCGGCGGAATTGGACCCGCCTCGATTCGGTTGCAGCCCCGCAAGTTTTCGGGGCGATAACCGCCAACTCGATTGACGATTTGAGCGATTTGATTCAATGTCAGTTGTCGTGTACCGCCAAGGTGATACAAGCCAGCGGCATCGCTTGCCAAGAGTTCCTCGCAAACTTCACTAAGACACTCGACATAGGTCGGCGTCCGGACCTCGTCGTAATACAGGGTCGCCGGTTTATCCTTGGCAAAACGGGCTTGAATCCAATCAATCGCCCCTGCATGGCCATTGAAACTAATCCCCATCGGCAGCGAGATTCTCCCGATTAAGGCGTCGGGACGTTGCTCGGCAATCAACCGTTCAGCCTCCGCCATTGTCGCCCCGTAGACCGTTACCGGGTCGGGAGGTTCGGATTCCTTGATATTACCTGCGCCAATACCTGAATAGACCAAATCGATTGAAAGATGCACCAAACGGATGTCGGTTCCGGCGATGGCGTCCAAAAGCGATTGAATGGTCTCAACGTTAACGCGTTGAGCCATAACTGGGTCGAGTTCGCAGGACTTTAGGGCACAACTTCCACCGCAACTCAAAACGGCCTTAAAGCCCCCATCTTCGATCAATCGCCGCAAAACGTCGCGATTTTCCAGGTCCACGCCGACAATTCCCGGCCCAACAAGCCTCCAGGTATCCTTTGGCCGTTGCCCGACAACCGCATCCCCGTACCGCCGTCTAAAGAAACCAAACACGTTGAGCCCCGCCACTCCTGAAACACCCGTGACAAGCAGCGGCAAACGGCTTTCTGCGACGAGTAGTTGCGGAAAGCTGTCGGCTGCGGGCAGTTGCAAATTGGCTGCGTCAAATATTGAACCCCGGATGATCATAGGTCAGACTTTAGCGATAATTTTGAAACGAGGCCAGTGGCGGTGCCTCGGTTTCCTGGTTAGTTAATTAACATGCCCGAACCGAATTTCCAAATTAAAATTTGCGGGATCACAAACGCTCCAGTCGCGATTGCCGCGATCGAAGCGGGGGCCGATGCGATTGGATTGAATTTCTATGCCCGCAGTCTAAGGCGAGTAGAAACCGAAATCGTGCCGACGATTCTGAGCGCAATCAAAAGCCTAGAAAACGCCTGCGTTTGCGTCGGCGTTTTTGTTAACTCGAGTCCCGCCGAAGTCGAAAAAACGGCCGCCGAATACAACTTAGATTTAATTCAACTGCATGGCGACGAGGGGATCGAGATCGCCAAAATACTCGGCCCGCGACGGGTTATTCGAGCGATTCGAATTCGCGAGAACCGATTCGATCAGGCGTTTTCGGAAATCAGGGATTGGCATACCGAAGGGGTTCGCCAATTTATTCTAGATTACGGAAACTCCTCGCAGTTCGGCGGAACAGGTTCGGTCTTAGACTGGACGGCAACCGGAAAATTGATTGAGCGATGCCGCCAAGCGATTCCCGACGCTCGGCTGATTTTGGCCGGGGGTCTCACCCCCCAAAACGTCTCGATGGCGATTGCCGCGACAGGTGCCGATGGCGTGGACACTGCCAGTGGAGTTGAAGAAAGCCCAGGGAAAAAAGATGCCTTGCTAATCGACCACTTTGTGCAAGCCGCCGCTCAAGCCTTTAAATCGCGAGGCGTCAAAAAACCATGAACCAAACTTCCAAACCCGATTCTCCCCAGTCCGAATCACCATCTACTGACCCGCGCCTTGGAAAATTCCCCAAACGCTTTTCGTTGCAACAGATGTTGTGGGGGACTGCCGTTTTGGGCTTTTTGTGTTATTTGGCAATTGCATGTCCGATTTACGGACCCTACCAAATTGCGGCGACCATTGGGATTTTTGTCGGTTGGTGGTTGATGGCTTCTAGTCGTCCCCCCGAGATCGATGACAACAACGAATCGCAAGTCCCGTCAGACAAACGAGGCTTATTCGGTGCGATGTTGATTTGGATCGGAGTTGTGATGAGTCTCTTTTGCTTGCCGGCCTGTTTGGTGGAAGCAACCCGCTCTCATGATCGATTTCGCGACTATGATCTTTACCTCGAAGAACAAACCAAATTCCCCTCGAACCGTTAAGGCTCATTGAATAGCCATTTTGAAGGCAACTAACGCCGTGATTTCAAAGGTTGCCTTTGAAGCATGAACCGTATGCGACTGGGGGACGTATCATTCTTCAGAACATCCGAAAACCGCGACATTTTAGCTGTATTTTGCGATAGTTTCTGCGTTATGGCTTGTATGGCGGCTTCGGTAGACGGTATCATAAAGGCTCTTGGCAAGGAAGCGATTTTCCTCTGGCTCACGGCAGCCTTTTCTCACATTGAATTACTAGATTTTAGGAGTACATCATCGTGTCGACCGTAGCAACTGAACGGCTTCCTTACAAAGTCAAAGACATCTCTCTCGCCGAATGGGGCCGCCGCGAAATCGTATTGGCCGAAAACGAAATGCCCGGCTTGATGGCCCTCCGCAAAAAATACGGAGCGTCCAAGCCACTCGCTGGTGCCCGAATCGCGGGTTGCCTCCACATGACAATCCAAACCGCCGTGTTGATCGAGACTCTGATCGAGCTGGGGGCAGAGGTCACTTGGAGCAGTTGCAATATCTTTTCAACACAAGATCACGCTGCTGCCGCGATGGCCGCTCGTGGGGTTCCTGTTTACGCCTGGAAGGGAATGACCAACGAAGAATTCGATTGGTGCATCGAGCAAACCCTGTTCTTCCCGGACGGCAAGCCGCTAAACCTGATCCTCGACGACGGTGGCGACTTGACCCACATGGTCCACCACAAATACCCTGAGTTGTTGTCGGACATCCGCGGCCTTTCGGAAGAAACCACTACGGGAGTCCATCGCCTGTATCAAATGCATGAGCGTGGCGAACTCAAGCTTCCTGCCATCAACGTCAACGACTCGGTGACAAAGAGCAAGTTCGACAACTTGTACGGCTGCCGCGAGTCGCTAGCAGACGGCATCAAGCGTGCGACTGATGTCATGATCGCCGGTAAAGTCGTGGTGATCTGCGGTTACGGCGATGTCGGCAAAGGCTGTGCTCACTCGATGCAGCGTTATGGTGGCCGCGTAATCGTGACCGAAATCGACCCGATCAACGCTTTGCAAGCCGCGATGGAAGGTTTTCAAGTTACCACGATGGAAGAGGCCGCCTCGATTGGCAATATCTTCGTAACCACGACCGGTAACATCGACGTGATCACCGGCGAACACATGGAAAAGATGCCTCAAGACGCCATCGTCTGCAACATCGGGCACTTTGACAACGAAATCCAAGTGGATTGGCTCAACAAACAAGTCGACGCCGGAAAGTGGAGCCGCGAGGAAGTCAAGCCTCAAGTCGACCGTTACACCAACAGCAAAACAGGCCGCTCGTTGCTGCTTTTGGCTGAAGGCCGCCTGGTAAACCTGGGCTGTGCGACTGGTCACCCTTCGTTCGTGATGAGCAATTCCTTCACGAATCAAACGATGGCTCAACTCGCACTGTGGACCGAAACCGATCATTACTCGGTTGGCGTTCATACCCTTCCGAAGAAACTGGACGAGGAAGTCGCCCGTCTTCACCTCGAACAAATCGGCGTGAAGCTGACGAAGTTGACTCCGAAACAAGCCGAATATCTCGGGATTTCGGTCGAAGGCCCTTACAAGCCTGAGCATTATCGTTACTAAGCGAGCCTTAAAAAGTCGTTTGCGACCCTCTGGCAGAATCTTTGATTCCGTCAAACGTTGGCTTGGACCCACCGCCACGAAATGATGAAAGGACGGGAAAAGTTCCCGTCCTTTTTTTTGTGGAATAGGACTTTTGGGCAAGAAGGTGTCGTTTGGGTTTGTTTCTTAGGAACACTAATCGGCGCTAATCTTCGCTAATGGCATTTAGGCGATGGACCAGAAGAACCCCATTTCGGCTTCAGAGTCTTTGGTGGGAGTCGGGACCAATGCAACTGATGTCTTTGCCTCATCCGCTCATTTTATCTATTCCAAAAATCTCCCAGTTCCACGTGAAACCACCCATTTTAACATAGCTTGGTTTCACGTTTTGACCCTTAACACAATGAATTCCACGTGGAACCTAGACTGGCAGTGGGCTCGTAGCGGAAGTCGTCCAGACTTTCGTTGCTATCATGAAATCCCCAATCGACTGATCGAAAGTCTTGACGACATCCGCTACGGTTCCAGACCGAAAGTCTTAACGACTTTCGCTACCAGGAAATCACCAGGCCCATCAGCGGATCAACTTCATCTGCTGTTGCAGGGCAATGCATTGAATTTCTGGAAACGGGTTTCACGTGTAACAAGGCAAGTTGCGCGGCCTGGGATGCTTGAGCCAACTTTTCCGGAGTTTCCGTAAGAATCGAATACTACCTTCACTTACTCGTTTGCAATCCGATTTCAAAAACTGAACTTCCCCCGTTGCAATCAAATTGGTACATACACCCCTCTAAAATTCCAGAACTGAACCAACAAACCACGGCGGCTACGTGACTCAAACCTATTGCATCGCGAACCAAAAAGGGGGGGTCGGGAAGACCACCACTGCGATCAATTTGGCAGCCGCCTTGGCATTGGCCGGTCACGCGACCCTGCTCGTTGACCTCGACCCCCAGTGCAACGCAACAGGCGGTGTGGGAAAACGCCCGGTCGATGTTCACCCACTTTTGGTCGGTGAACCGCTACATCAGCGGATTTTGGAAACCGATTTCGAGGGGCTCTTTCTTCTTCCTGGCAGTCGCCGAGTTCGAGACGTCGAAACTCTGGCTCACGCCGACAGTTTGCAAACCGAACATGTCATCGAACATCTGACCGACGGAACAAAAATCTTCGACTACGTCGTGATCGATTCTCCGCCATCACTCGGCACACTGACCCAAACGGCATTGCGGGCCTCGCACGAGGTCCTGATGCCGATCCAATGCGAGTACTTCGCGATGGAAGGCCTCACCCAAATGATCGAGGTGATCCGCGACATCATGCAGTCCAGCCCACACCAATTGGCCTTTGGAGGAATCCTCCTCACGATGTACGACCATCAATTAGAGCTTACGCAAGAAGTCGACGAACAGGTTCGAGATTTTTTTGGCGAAATTGTTTTTTCTTCAACCATCCCCCGCGACGTCTTGGTCAGCGAGGCACCCAGCCACGGTCAATCCGTGCTGGACTACGCCCCTCGCTCACGCGGCGCGCGGGCCTACATAGAACTTTGCATGGAGATCCTTGATAATGATTCCGAATAAGAAAAAGCGTTTGGGACGCGGCCTTGAGGCATTGCTGAATTCCAGTCAGCCCGTCGATGCAACCGAAGACTCGGTTGTAGAGTTCTCCGCCTCGATCGAGACCGAAGACCAACATCCGCTAGCAGTTTCGGTCTCTTCAGCGACACCCAGCGGGAACCCCAACGAAGGTCTCGTTCGGCTCAGCGTCCACGAGATCGAAGAGAACCCGTTCCAACCGCGCCGCGAATTCAGCGAACCCGAAATCGCATCGTTGGCCGAGAGCCTCAAGGACCATGACATCCTTCAACCGATCCTCGTCCGCCGGGTCAATAATCGTTACCAGTTGATCAGCGGTGAACGTCGACTCCGCGCGGCCATTCGTGCCGGTTGGGCTACGATCCCCGCTCGCGTCCGCGAGGCCGATGATCGTTTGGTGGCTGAGTTGGCCATCGTCGAAAACTTGCAGCGAAAGGATTTGAATCCGATCGAAAAGGGGCTGTCCTTCCGACGCTACCTCGACGAGCACGGTTGCACCCAAGAGGACTTGGCCCAACGCCTGAAGATCGACCGCTCGACAATCGCGAACCTCATGCGGTTGCTTGAGTTGCCCCGTGGAATTCAAAGTGACCTGCAACAGGGCCTTCTCACGATGGGACACGCGCGGGCTTTGCTCCCCCTCGGAGAGGAAAATTTGCAAAACGAATTTGCAAAAATGATTAAAGATGAAGGGCTAAGCGTCCGAGCGACCGAGCAACTGGTCGCCGAACGGATTCACGCCGAGGACCATGACGTTGTGCCTTTCAAGGTTCCGACGGCAGGAAACGCGAGGTCAAAATCCCCTCAGGTCGAAGCTCTGGAAAAGGAACTGCGGCTCGAGCTCGGGACCAAAGTTTCAATTCGCACAACGAAACAAGGTCGCGGTTCCATCGCCATTCACTTTGCAAATCATGAAGAATTCGAGCGAGTTCTTGCGATTTTGTCGGAATCGACCAAGCGCCAAGTCGGTTGAGACCGCATCGGAAACAACACTTGCTCTTTAAGAGCGGTTATAATTCAAGGGCGCCGAATGTATGTTCGGTGCCCTTGTTTTTTAATCCACCTCAGAGTTGTGCTGTGATGAAAACTCAATTGCTAACCATCGGTCTCGTTTGTCTGTTCATTCAATCTTGGCTCGTTACTCCAACGGCTGCCGACGATAATTGGCCGCAATGGCGCGGGCCAGGTTGGGCAAGTCTGAGTGGAAGTTCTAACGTTCCGACGAACTTGGACCTGGAGAAGAACCTTCTTTGGCGGGTCGCGATGCCCGGCCCGGCGGGGAGCAGCCCCATCGTGTGGAACGACACGATTTTTGTGACTTCTGCTGATGGCGACAATCTCGTGCTGATTGCCCTGAATCTGCAAGGAGCCGAACAATGGCGACAAAAGCTTGACGGAGAAAATCGTACCATTCGGATGGACAACGCGAATTACGCCTCCCCCAGTCCGATGACCGACGGTACCCATGTTTGGGCTACTTCGGCAGCAGGGGTTTTGCATTGTTTCACGTTCGATGGCAAGCCCGTTTGGAAAAAGGACTTGCAAGAAGTTTACGGCAATTTCGACATCCAATTCGGAATGTCAACGACCCCGATTCTCGACAACGGGCGGATTTATCACCAACTCATTCATGGCAGCATGAGAGACGCCAGTCCGAGCGTCGGCTGGGTCTTGGCGTTTGACGCAAAGACTGGGGACGAGATTTGGAAGATCAAACGTGAAACCGAGGCCATCGCCGAAAACAAGCACTCGTATACTTCACCTGTCATCTACCGTGACGACGAGCGAGCGTTTTTGATCACGCACGGGGGTGATTATGCGATTGGGCATGATTTGGATACCGGTGCCGAGTTGTGGCGTGTCGGCGGTTTGAACCCCAAGGCCACTTACAATTCGTTCCTACGGTTCGTCTCATCCCCTGCCGTTCATCCCGGGATGATCGTGATCCCATCGGCGAAAAACGGTCCCGTTTACGCCCTTCGTCCCGAGAAACTTTCCGGTGATATGGGGGACATGTCGGAACATGCGGACGCCTTTCACTGGGTTCTTGATCGTGGCACACCCGACGTGTCCACTCCAGTTATCGATGCCGAGCGAAAACTGGTTTATTTATGTAACGAGAAAGGTTTGTTGCACGTCGTTCAAATGGAGACGGGAGAAGTCCCCTACGTTGAACGGATGTTCGCCGACAAACACCGGTCGACACCTGTCATAGCCGGTGATGTTTATTTCCTAACTGCCAGAAATGGCGAAGTCTTGGTGATCCAGCGCGGCGAAAACCCTCAAGTCGTCTCTCGCATCGCGCTTGAGGAAGAAACCACCGCCTCCCCCGCAATTTCCGGCGGCCGCCTTTTCATCCGCACTTTCGAGGCCCTGTACGCCTTCGGGGACAAGTAGTATTTCAAAAAAGCGAGATGGCTAAAACTTCAATCACCTACCGCAGCCAGCCGTCGATGAGGATGGCGAAGGCGTTGTAGGTGCCGTGGATGACGATCGCGGCGATGATCCAGTTCGAGCCGTCGATGAGTTGCGGCTGCCTTTCGCGTTTGAGCATCCGGCTGCGGACTTGAAGCAATCCAACACCAGCAACCAGCGAACAACCGGTGTGTAATGCGACGCAAACCGTCCAGCGCCAAAAAACGAGCCGCTCAGAAGGATTTGGGATGTAGACGTTTAAGTAGAGCAGATTTTCGATTGCCGCAAACATCAAACCGGCACCAAAACAACAAATGAGAATTTGAATCCCGGACGAAAATAACCAAGGCCGTTTTTCAATCACCCACAGCGGCAAGGCAATTTTGAAAACTTCTTCTACAGTCGGTCCCATCACTACAATGGCCAGCCAGGCATTGCCGCCAAACCAATTGAATAGTGCCCCCAAAATGGCGAGAGGTCCCGCCAAAACAAGAATTGCCATCGTGACCAACCACGGAATTCCCGGCTGGGTCTGTGATTGCTGATGTAAATAATAGCGAAACCACGTGATTTGTTGCGGATCAAGTTCCCCCGCCAAGCCGACTGCTCTTGCGGGTTCATCCCACACCGAATTTTCGGCCAACTCCTCGACCGTCAGCGGGCGATGAAGCGGATTGTCAGCTTTGAACTCACTGGCGTCGGGAGCGAAATAGGATTGGTTCATCCAGGGTTCCGCTTGGATCGACTGGTCTTTTGAGTCGTGTGAAACAGATGGATCGTGGCTCGTTGTGTTCGGGGGCGCAAAAGGGGAGTCCGACCGAGCAGGCCGACCTACTCCTAATTCATTCGAATTGTCATCAGAACTGCTCACGTTTTGGGCCGCCTGGGAATTGGACAAACAGTGTGAAATGGGGGCAGATACCGTCGTGTTAAGGCCCTATCCCAAAAGGGGGCAGCCCCTTTGGAGGCAAAGCGAAATTTAACGTTGATTTGTTGCCAAGCCGGAGTGGGTCTGCCCCCTTTTGGGATACGAATGGCCATTCCGATAACGGTATTGGAACCCTTTTCACCTCGCACCGACCGTTGATGCCACGCATCGTTTCAACCTTTGTTCGCAGAGCAGTGGTAAGCGGTTGCGTAGCCAATGCAGCTAGACATGGCTTGAGCCCCTTTTTGCCTGCGGTTTCCGATTTCGGCCGTTTCAATCCGCACATTACAAATCGCGTTGTAACCCAACGCCTCGGCCTCAGTCACAAGCCGCGCCACGACTTCTCGCTTGGCCCGCTCCGTCATTCGGCTGTAGGACCTGACTTCACCTCCGAAGAAATTTCGCCAACTTGCAAAAAAGTTCTTGAGGTAGTCGCTAGCGATGACAACCTCGCTGCAAATCAAAGTCGGGGGCTGATTTCCGGGAACAGCGTCCGGAAACGACTTAACTTGTGTAACCAAAAATCCTCGATACTTCGAGTCATGTTCGTCCAATCGGCGAAGATGCCTCTTCTCGATTGTTCGCCCGAAAATCATGCCAAAAACTACCGCCGGCACCATAAAAAACAAAAGGCCAATAAAAAGTTCTAACATGGAAAACTCCTCGATAGCGTCTTAACCTTGTTGACTTACAATCACAGCCGTTCCGTAGACATATAGTTCGGAAGCACCGGCGGTGATCGAACTGGTCGAGAACCGAACATTGACAACGGCGTTAGCACCCAGTTGTTGAGCTTGGGCCAACATCCGTTGCATGGCTTCGCGGCGAGATTCTGTCAACAATTCGGTGTACCCTTTGAGTTCCCCTCCAATGAGGTTTTTGAAGCTGGCTGCAATATCGCGGCCCGCATGTTTGGCCCTAACCGTGTTCCCTTGGACAATTCCAAGTGTCTGTCGTATCGTGTAGCCAGAAATGGTTTCAGTGTTCGTGACGATCATTTTGAACTCCTACCGTGAAAAAGTGATGAAAATCCTGGGCAGTTGCCATTTCGGCTGAAACTGGCGTTTAGTAGTTTATCCGACAATAAGGCACCAACAAGCCTGAAAAAGAGTCCAACATAAGATTTAACAAAAACCCCTTGGCGAACCTCAGCTCCCGAAGAATTGCACTATCTTTTTCCCCTTTTGGCCTATAATTCCCCTCGCTCCCTTCGTTCCCAAAAGGGAGCTACGAATGCACCGCCTTCCCCTCTCGGGGGTCGTCATAACCAGCATCGTTGCCGCCGATTGCATGCGGCATTTGTGGCATTTTTGGCGTTTGCCCTTGCCAATTCGCCCCCTTATTTAGTCAAATCACCGCCTATGAACCACCAAGAAATTCGAAATATTGTCATCATCGCTCACGTCGACCACGGTAAAACGACCCTGGTCGATTGTATCCTTCGTCAATGCGGCCAATTCCGCGCGAATCAACTCGTCGGCGACCAAATCCTCGACAGCAACGATCTGGAACGGGAACGTGGTATCACGATTTTGGCCAAGAACATCGCAGTGCAATACAAAGGCATCAAGATCAACGTCATTGATACGCCGGGGCACGCCGACTTTGGGGGCGAAGTCGAACGGGTCTTGCGAATGGCCGACGGGGCGCTCGTTTTGGTCGATGCCGCAGAAGGCCCGATGCCGCAAACGCGGTTCGTACTTAGCAAGGCGATTGAGGTAGGACTACGACCGATCGTTGTCATCAACAAGATCGACCGTCCCGACGCCCGGACTCTGGAAGTGGTCGATGAGGCGTTTGAGTTGATCCTAGAACTTGGCGGCGAATCTTACCTCGATGACCTATCGCATATTTTTGCGTCTGCCAAGCAGGGTTTCGCGACGCGAGAACTCGACCAGCCCTCGACCAGTATTTTTCCGCTTATGGACATGATCTTGGAAAAAGTCCCGCCGCCCAAAATCGCCAGCCACCCAGGGCCGTCGCTGATGGTCACGACGTTGGACTGGTCAGATTATGTGGGTCGAATCGCGATTGGGCGGGTTTTGTCGGGTAGTTTTACTCGCGGACAAACGGTATCGATCATGCAGTCCGACGACCAACAGACCAACGCGAAGCTACAGAACATTTTCGAATTCAACGACTTGGGTCGGGCTGAAGTCGAACAGGCTCAAGCCGGCGATGTGGTCGCGCTCGTTGGCCTGGAAGATGTGAAGATCGGTGATACGATTTGCTCCCCCGACTATCCTTTGCGACTTCCCCGCATCGAAGTGGACCATCCGACTTTGGAAATGGTCTTTATGGTCAACAGTTCTCCCTTTGCGGGCAGAGAGGGAAAATACGTCACCAGCCGCCAAATTCGCGAGCGTTTGCAACGCGAACTTCAAAAAAATGTGGCATTGCGCGTCACTCAAGGCGAATCGGGACTCGACGCCTTTCGCGTGGCCGGACGAGGCATCCTACACTTGGCAGTTCTCATTGAAACGATGCGCCGCGAAGGCTACGAGTTGGCGGTTGGAAAACCCCAAGTCCTGTTCCGGATGGTTGACGGCGAGCGTTGCGAGCCGTTTGAGACATTGGTCGTCGAGGTTCCGACTGATCGGTTTGGTCCGGTAATGGAGATGGTTGGCGCGAGGCGCGGCGATTTGCGAGAGCTAAAAGTTCGCGGCGAATTTTCATTGGCAAGTTTTGTGATCCCCTCTCGTGGCCTGATCGGATTGCGAACTCGTTTGTTGAACGCTACGCAAGGTACTGCGATTATCAATCACCGCTTTTTGGAATACCGTCCTGTGGAAGGAGACCCACCCCGCCGCGCCAATGGTGTTTTGGTCTCAATGGTGCAGGGACGAGTCAATGCTTATGCCTTGGACACGCTGCAAGAACGTTCCGAACTGTTCGTCGGCCCGGGAGATGAAGTTTACGAAGGAATGTTGGTTGGCGAAAACGCACGCGACAACGACTTGCCGGTCAACCCAACCCGCGAGAAGAAACTCACAAACTTCCGTGCTTCGGGGAGCGATGACAATATCTTGCTCAAGCCGCCCCGCGTGTTGACCTTGGAAGCCGCCCTCGAGTATATCGAAGACGATGAATTGGTCGAAGTGACGCCGACAAATATCCGGTTGCGGAAGGCGTTGCTTAAGGAATCTGATCGCCGACGGCTTCAACGCGTGGCCATTGGAACTTAACTCAGGCCCCGTGTTAGTTCTCTTGAAGACCCGTTGGGTTTCCACCTCAACAAGCTCGGTGCCCTCTTAAAATCACATGAAATTGGCCGAAATCGCGTCCATTTTGGTAATCTGTGCCTCATTGACAGTCAAATGTCAAAACGTAGAATCAAGAGAAATTGCGGGGTTTGGCGACAATTTAACGAGAGAATTTGAGCGGTCGATGGACAACGCATTGTGCTTTGAAGACATTGAAATCGGCGCACAATGGGAGAGTCCCGGTCGGACCGTAACTGAGACCGACATCGTCAATTTCGCTAATCATACTGGCGACTTCAACCCTTTGCATATCGACGCCGAGTTTGCATCTAAAACGATCTATCGCAAACCAATTGCTCACGGTTTGTTAGGAATGAGTTGGGCGGCTGGATTGGGCAGCAATTTTCCGCGGGTATCCACCGTTGCATTTTCTGCCGTTCGCGACTGGGAATTTCACAAACCGATTTATGCAGGTGACACCCTAAGGCTAACCACAACGGTGCTCGATAAAGTAATGCATGGCAAGCGAACGGGCCGGGTTGCTTGGTTGCTTAAGCTTTCTAACCAGCGAGGTGAACTGGTCCAGCAAGGGATCTTTGAGACGATCGTTGCCGTGAGACATCCGCAACGTATTCGCGAGTCAAAACGACTTGAAAACGGAGTCCCTGACAATTCGCATGAACATCAATCTGAGTTTGATGAATCGTAACCGTTGTTATCTAAGATGCTCGCGTTCGAGCAGGTAGCCTCGAGCGTTTCGGCCTTTTATTCCTCATGATTCGGCGGTTCAGCGCGAAAGACCGCCACAATGTCTTCGACCGGAACGACGAACAATTGATTGTCCGATTCGAAGTCGACTGGGATCGCGTTTTTGGGGTGAAACAGGACTTTATCGTATTGCCGCAGTGGGACGTCTTCGTCGTGATGAACAGCGGCCGAAATGGTAACGATCCTACCGGTGATTGTTGGAATCTCTGCCGCGTCGGGCAAAGCGATCCCCCCTTTGGTCTCTTTTTTGGGTTCGTCTTTGCGGACTAAAACCCGATGGCCAATTGGTTCGACATAATCCAATTTCCCGGGTCTAGGTTTGCCTTTTGAAGTCATTGATTACCTCGTTTTTTGAATAGAGGAATGATAAAGAAGGAGAACCGCCTCGACTAGGGCTTGGCTGCGATTAAAGTTCTTTGATGGAAAAAATCGCCCCTAGTTCGCGCTTTAAGCTTGAATGGGAAAATCAACGACCGAAATTCGGGCAATGAGCCTTGAAGGGAATTGGGAAAAGTTGTTTTCTAACCATGCTGACCTAGCCATTTTCAGCGGTTTAACCGGTAAAAACGGGGCTATTTCCAAACAGCAAATGCATTCCTCAGTGCCTTCTGGTTCGCCAAAAGCCTAGGCCAAGTTGACGCGACTTTGTATCGCGGTTGGGCTTGAAATTCTCCTGTTTTATGCGACAATCTGCCTTTTGTTCGAAAAATTGTGAGATATCATCCGCCGCCCCATTTTTGGGCGATGCGCGGTAGTTTAAGGAATCAAGATTGTGAACGACATTTTGAATGTAACCGCAAGAACTGAAACGGGAACTGCCCGGATGAAGCGTTTGCGTGCCTCTGGCAAAGTTCCCGCCGTTTTGTATGGACACGGCCAAGAATCAAGCCTGTTGACACTAGACGGGAAAGAACTGGCAGCATTGCTCAATCACAACAAGCATTTTGTACAGCTTCAAGGTGCATCGAGCGAAAGTGCGCTGATCAAAGACGTACAGTTCGATCATGTGGAAACTGAAGTTTTGCACGTTGACCTGATCCGAGTTGATGCAACCGAACAAGTGGATGTTACGCTGGAAATTATCCTTCGTGGAACGGCAAAGGGAACGATGAATGGCGGTGTGCTCAGCCATGTGGCCCACACCATTGAAATACGGTGCCCGGCTCATGTGGTTCCTGAACAGTTGGAATTGAAAATTGCGGATTTGGATGTTGGCCACGCCTTAAGGGCTAGTGATTTGACACTTCCGGCTGGCGCGTCCTTAATTGGATCCAAGGATAAAGTCATCGTTCAATGCGTGACACCAACGGCAGACGCCGATGGTGCTACGACTGCGGCGGGGCATGAGCCAGAGGTAATCGCACGCAAGAAGAATGAGGGGGCCGAATAAAGTCGGACCAATAGCTGGGCCATGAAAATCATTGTCGGGTTGGGTAATCCGGGCAAAAAATACGCCGGGACCCGACACAATTTAGGATTTGACGTGGTTGCCAGTTTGGCTGAAAAGCTGGGAGTTGCTCGGTTTCAGGCGAAATTCGACGCCGAAATCGGTGAGGCTCGGCATGGTGAGGAAAAGGTCCTGTTGGTTCGACCATTGACCTACATGAACCTGAGTGGACGTTCGGTCCGACCGTTGGTAGATTTTTATCAACAGCCGCTTTCCGAAATCCTCGTAATATGCGATGATTTAAGTCTTCCAACCGGCAAGGTTCGCTTGCGGGGCCAAGGCTCGGCAGGTGGGCAAAAGGGATTGCAAAACATCTGCGAACTTTTGGGGAGTAACGAGGTTCCGCGATTGCGGATTGGCATCGGAACTACTCCACCACATTGGGATACAAGTGACTACGTGTTGTCGCGATTCAATTCGGACGAATTAAAAACCGTAACAGAGGCCGTGGCAATAGCCACGAATGCGGCTCTGTCATGGGTCGAATCGGGATTGACGACGACCATGAATCAATACAACCGAAATTAATTAACACACTCTTTGAACCATTAGATCAAATCGCGACGGAGAATCGAAGTTGGCTGAGCAAGTTTACGAATGCATGTTTATTTTGAACCCAAACGCTTATGCGAAGAATCCAAGCGGCATGGCCAATGTCGTCGACGACTTGGTTAAAAACTCTGGTGGTTCAATTTTGGCGAGTCGCCTATGGAACGAACAAAAGTTGGCCTACCCAATCAATGGGCACCGAAAAGGAGTCTACTGGTTGACCTATTTCTCGATTGAGTCAACGAGCCTCCCGAAATTCACTCGTGCTTGCAAACTTCAAGACCTGGTGTTGCGACAACTAGCGGTCAAAGTTGATCATCGGTTGGTTGATACTTTGGTGTCAGTCGCTAAAGGCGAGAAGATCATGCCACAACCCGAACTCGCCACAGTGAGTGTGGTTGCTGATGACGTTGGAATCGACGAAATCGAAGAAGATGCCGGCGAAGAATAATCAGAACAAATAGACTAACGACGAATGTTACTCGGACAACCAGGGACCGTCCGGTTTTTTAAAAAAGGGACGCAGGCTCAAACCAGATGGAGAAATTCCTATGGCAAGTTTAAATCTCGTGGTCCTCATGGGGAACCTCACTCGTGATGTCGAACTGAAGTACTCGCAAAATCAATTGGCCATCGCCAAATTTGGCTTGGCGGTCAATGAGCGGGTCAAAAAGAATAATGAATGGGTTGATGAACCGACATTTGTCGACATCACTCTGTTCGGAAGAACGGCTGAAATCGCCAACCAATACCTGTCGAAAGGCTCTTCAGTTTTGATCGAAGGAAGGCTCAAGTACGACTCTTGGGAATCCGACGGTCAAAAGCGGAGCAAGCTTCATGTGATTGGGGAAAAGATGCAGATGGTTGGCCCTCGGCCCGGTGGAGTTACACGACCGACTGAACAAACTGGTGTCCAGCATTCAAACCAATCGGAACCGGTAACTCATTCAGTTCCCAGTTCCGCTCCATCCGACGAAGTACCATTTTAAAAACAAATAAACACAGTGAGCTTCCCCGAAAATATTCTGGTAAGATCCCTGCGAATTGAAACAACATTTGACAACATTAACATTTAACCAATTGGCTCGCTAAGAGCCTGCAAGAACATCATGACGAATACCAAAAAAGTGAAACCCCGTTACAAGCGTTTGCCATCCGGTCAAACAGGTGGCGTCGAATTGCTGTTGATCCAATCCGTGGACGGACTGGGACGACAAGGGGATGTGGTTGAAGTCCGCCCTGGTTATGCCAACAATTACTTACTCCCTCAAGGATTGGCGACCGTTGCGAGTGCTCATCATAAGCGAATGGTCGAAAAACATCGCGCGAAATTGCAGGCGATTGAACAAGCTCGCTTGAAGGACCTGAGAACCCTTGCCGATTCGATCAGCAAGTTGAGCGTGACCATAGAAGCGAACGCGAACGAAGAAGGTCATTTATACGGCAGTGTTAATGCCGCAGATATCGCCACCGCGCTTAAGCAGCATGGCGTTAACCTTCACAACGATCAAATCCGCATGGAAGGGGTTCTCAAGGAATTGGGGCTCTACACCGTTCGGGCTCACCTTCACCACGAGATCGAAGCCGAACTCAAGGTATGGGTTGTTCCCACCGTGCAAGACGACAAGTAATCGTTGTCGGTTTCAAAATTCGAGCCAACCTGTCCGACGTGTTAGCTGGACAGGTTGGCGTGTTTACCTACAACAGGTTCTCCACATTTAAGTGGTTCGATTCGTCCCCAGCATTTCCCGATTGTTCGGTGAGCATATTTGCTTGAAAAACCGAAAAACAGGCGATTTTTTGGGTTTTCTGATTTCATTCCGGCGTGGCTTCGACTGTGCCTAATCACGAAAAATGGCCAACTTCCTCTCGCGCTTGATTGTCGGTAGCAAAAGCGTAAGATAGCGATGGTCCCTTTCGCTGATACAACGGATTTTATCGCCCATCATGTCTACAAACCAAGCCGGTCCTGGGACGAAGAAATTTCGTCCCAAAAAAAAGCCTGAACTCGCTCCTCATCAAATCCTTGATCGCGAGCAGCCTTTCAATCTAGAAGCAGAAGTTGGGGTATTGGGCAGCATTTTGTTGATGCCCGAACTCTGCGATGAGATCGTCTCAATCGTTCGCCCCGAGGACTTCTACGATCCTGCCCATGAAAAGCTGTTCCACCATATCCGCGACATGCACGGTTCCGGATTGCGCATCGACTTGACCCTTTTACGAGCGCGACTCGAAAGCCATGGCGATTTCGAAGCAATTGGCGGGGCCAGTCAACTTGCTCACATTTTCACATCTGTTCCGACCCCGGCACACGCCAAGTTTTACGCAAAAATTGTCCAAGAGAAGGCGACGTTACGGCAGTTGATTGCAACTTGCACCGACTTGATGACGGCCGCTTATTTGCCAAACGACAAGCCTATGTTGTTGCTCGACCAGGCGGAATCGCAAGTTTTGAAAATCCGCGAATCGAGGCAGGGCAATAGCCTGATGAGCTTGGATCAATGTCTGGAACTGGCCATTAATCGTTTGGAAGCCAAAGCTCGCGGAGAAGGACTCGCCGGGACCGTTGAAACTGGCTTCAAAGACCTGGACAATCTGTTAGGTGGGTTGCACGGCTCAGAGTTGTTGATCATTGCGGCGAGGCCCAGTATGGGAAAGACCGCGTTTGCCCTCAACATCGCTGAGCATGTCGCGATTGAAGTGAATCGCCCCGTGCTTTTTATCAGCCTGGAAATGGCCGCGATTGAACTAACCGAGCGAATGCTCTGCTCGCTCGCTCGCGTCAACGGCCATCGTCTTCGCAATGGCTCGTTACGAACGGATGATCGAAAACGACTGATTCGAATGGCGGCACAAATCAACAAGGCCAAATTGTTCATCGATGACTCGCACAGCCAGACTTTAGCCGAGATTGCAGCTACGGCACGACGTATTAAGCGGCGTGAAAATGATCTGTCGCTGATTGTGATCGATTATTTGCAATTGATCGAACCTGAGAATTCTCAAGACCCCCGTCAAGAACAGGTCGCCAAAATTGCTCGCCGCCTTAAAGGACTCGCCAAAGAACTAGCGGTTCCGGTCGTTTGCCTCGCACAGTTGAATCGACAAGCCGAAGACACTCGTGACCATCGGCCAAAACTGAGTCACCTCCGTGAGTCGGGAGCGATCGAACAAGACGCCGACGTCGTGATGTTTGTGCACCGCAAAGACTACTACAAGAGCGGTGACGATAGCGACGCGGAAAACGAAGGCAAGGCGCAAATCATTGTCGCCAAGCAACGAAACGGTCCCGTTGGTGACATCGATTTGGCCTGGCTCAAGGACTTCACTCGTTTTGCGAATCTTGCTGAAGAGCGATTCAACGAGTTCGATCAACCCGTCGAGCGGCAAGACTTCTCGGAACTGTAGGTTTCTTCATCGCAGCCGAAACGAATTCTTCGGCTTCGAGCCTATCCCAAAAGGGGTCAGACCCTTTGGAGGCAAGGCCAGAATTTACGTTTTTTGTTTCATCGCCGGAGAGGGTCTGACCCCTTTTGGGATAGGCTATTTGGTGAGCAATTCGAATCACAGGTAATTTGTCTGGATGAACGACAACGATATCGAGCGAAAAATTCAGGCGGTTGTTTTCGACATGGATGGGCTGATGTTCAACACCGAAGACATCTACGACCGGGTCGGTGCGACATTGTTAGCGCGACGGGGGCATGAATTTACGTTGGACCTCAAACGTCGCATGATGGGGCGGCAGAATCGTGAAGCCCTCCAAATCATGATCGACTTTTGTGACTTGAAGGATTCCGTTTTAGAACTCAACCACGAATCCAACACGTTGTTTTTGGATATGCTTCCGCAACAAATCGAGAAACTCCCAGGCCTGGAAGATTTGTTGAATTGGTTGGAGCAAACGCGGATTCCAAAGGCCGTCGCGACGAGCAGTTCGCGGGTCTTGGCCGAAGCCGCGCTGGGGCATTTCGACTTAATTCCTCGATTTGAGTTCGTTTTGACGGGCGACGATGTTAAACGTGGGAAGCCGGACCCAGAAATTTATTTCGCTGCTGCCGACCGATTAAACGTGACGACAACGCGGATGCTCGTTCTGGAAGATAGCGTCAACGGGACTCGGGCCGCAGTTGCGGCGGGAGCGGTGACGATTGCCGTTCCTGGCCATCACCAAGATGATGGAGAGTTTTCTCACGTTAGACACATCGCAAGGGCACTGAACGCCCCCGTCGTATGGGAGCTTTTAGAAGCGACTTAACCGATATCTTCCTTTTCCGTTTTTATCATTTAATATTTCCAATACAACGACATTAGTCACGAGAAAGCTGTGGCTTCTAATTTTCCCCCTACCGACAACAATCTGAAATTTTCTGTGTTGACGAAGCAGCAACTTGCTTTTTAAAGTGGAAGTAGAAGCGAAACGAACTTTTGGGCCAATTGATGTTGGCATGGGTTTAGAGCGAGTGCCCGCAAGTCGTCGGCAGGCTCAATTTATTTGGCGGTTTAGGTTGGGACAGCATGTCGTTACAGGGAATTATCTTTGACGTCGAGGACACGTTTTTCGACGGCACGTTCTGGCATCGTTATTTGCATCGAGCTGTATGTCGATCGGGCGTGGACGTCTCGTTTAACGAGGTTCAATCAGCTTGGCAATCCAAATTTTTGCCAGAGGTCTACCAAGGCCAAAGAAATTACTGGGACGCATTAGCGTCCTTTTTTCGTTTGTGGGGATTGAGTGAGTGCGAAGTCAGCGAGTTATTGGTGGCCTCGCAAAGTCGAATGAAGTTTGCACAGGCCAACTTGCGACTCTTCCCTCAAGTCGATGAGACGCTAAAACAACTTAAGTTACAAGGACTGCGATTGGGCATCTTATGCAACTCAATTCATCAGCCTCAAGCGCTGGCAGAAATCTTGATTCGTATCGGCGTGCGGACGCAAATTGATGCGATTTTGACATCGAGGCATTTGGGAAGGGTCATGCCAGACGTAGCGGGCTTTCAGACCATCGCCGAGATGCTAAATTTCCCGATGCAGTCGTTGCTGTACGTCTCCGCCAGAGAAAGTCGTTTGGAAATCGGACGAGAAGCGGAAATGCGTTGCATCCAAGTTGCTAAGCAGCAAGTTGTGCCCGCTCCGCCAACGAAGCCCATCCAATTGACAACGATTGATAGTCTGTCAAATTTAGGAGAGGTCTTCGAACGTTTGAATGCAGGGAATCAAGTTTTGGCTTAGACGGCAACGAAGCCTTTCACAAAATTACTCGGGGACTCGTTCCCTTATGAAAACTCAACGCGGAGGCTAGGTTTTTAACGGTGGCGGCAACAGCAATTATTTTGGCTGCGGGCAAGGGAACCCGCATGAAATCGGAACTTCCCAAAGTCCTTTGTCAGGCCAACGGAAGGCCACTTGTGGGATACGTCATTGATGCCCTCCAGGCAGCCGGCGTCGATCAATTGATCTGCGTCGTGGGCTATCGAGCTGAATTGGTCCAAGAATCCTTAGGCCGAATTCCCAATATCGCGTTTGCGGTCCAAGCGGAACAGCTTGGAACCGGCCATGCGGTCATGATGTGTCGCGAACATTTACAGAATCGCACGGGACCTGTCGTCGTTGTCGCCGGTGATTCTCCGATGCTCCAAACTGCGAGCGTCCTAAAGATTCTAGACGCATATCATGAACATAAGGCCGGATGCGTTTTAGGGACTTTGCAGCACCCAAATCCATCGGGTCTCGGCCGTATCGTGCGTGACACCAATGGCGAGTTCGTTCGGATCGTCGAGGAGAAAGATGCGTCGGAAAGTGAAAAGGCCATCAATGAAGTCAATATGAGCACTTATGTCTTTGACGCCCAAGCCTTGCTGAGGGGGCTGGAGCAATTGACGAATAACAACCAGCAGCGTGAGTACTACATCACGGACCTTCCAGAAATCTTGCGGTCACAGGGTTTACCCGTAATGGCGTTACCCGTTTTGCAGCCCATCGAGGCCTTAAGCGTTAATACGGTCGAACAACTTGCCGAAGTCGAAGCAGCACTTCAACAACTTAAAGGGGAATCATGCGGGAATTAAAAATATTTAGTGGCCGAGCCAACCAGGAGTTGACTCAGCGAATTTCAGAATTTTTGCATCTGGAATTGGGAGCTTGCCGACTATTGACTTTTCCCGACGGCGAACTGCACTGCAAGATTGAGGACGTTCGGGGTCGTGATGTTTTTATCGTGCAGCCGACTTGCCCTCCGGTCAACGACAACTTGATGGAGTTGTTGATCATGATCGATACGTGCCGACGAGCAAGCGCGGAACGGATCACAGCGGTCATTCCGTATTTTGGTTACGCTCGGCAAGACCGTAAGGACGAAGGGCGTGTTCCGATCACCGCCAAACTGGTGGCCAATATCATTACGCGGGCTGGTGCCGACCGCGTGTTGTGTATGGACCTTCACGCCGCTCAGATTCAAGGCTTTTTCGATGTCCCTGTGGATCACATGTATGCTGGAGCCGTTTTGACGGCGCATTTCCGAACTTTGTTCGATGACCCGAACGATGTCGTGATCGTTAGCCCTGACGAGGGGAGTATTAAACGCGCGGTAGGCCATGCCAAACGCCTGGGAGGGCAGCTGGCAATTATTGACAAAAGGCGACTTGGAGCCGAAACCACCAAACAAGAGAACATTATCGGCGGCCCGGTTGAAGGGAAAATCTGCCTGATGTTTGACGACATGATCAGCACCGCAGGGTCGATTTGCGGGGCCGCTGATTTGTTGCACAAATTGGGTGCCAAACAGATTCACGTGGGGGCGACTCATGGAGTTTTCGCCGGTCCAGCTATTGAAAAGCTAGACAAGGCCCCAATCGATTCGGTGGTTGTAACCGACTCGATACCATTGCCTAAAGAAAAATGGATTCCGAAAATTCACCGGCTTTCGATTGCTGGGTTGCTGGGGGAGGCTATTCGTCGGATTCACCAACACAAATCCATCAGCAGTATTTTCCAAGACGATCCTGGGGTTCAGATTTAAAAGAACGCTCGGTTTTTGGGGCAAATCTTTCTCAATCTCTAGTTTCATGCCGCAATGGTCTTGTTATACTGGTTGGGAATTTGTGTCACCCTTAGGGAACAGCCAAGGGTAAAAATCATCTGAATTCCAAAAGGACCAGGGATTGTGGTAACTGAAAAAACCGAGCAATGGGCAACGAAGCTGGGAGTTATTTTGGCGGTATCGGGCTCCGCAGTTGGACTGGGGAATTTTCTGCGATTTCCCGGTCAGGCAGCTCAAAACGGCGGCGGTGCTTTTTTGATTCCCTATTTTTGTGCTTTGTTGCTTTTGGGGATTCCGATCGGCTGGGCGGAATGGACGATGGCTCGGTATGGGGGCCGCAAGGGTTTTCACTCTGGGCCAGCAATTCTCGGGGTCGTCGGACGAGGTTCAATCTTCCGCTACTTGGGATTGTTCTCAGTATTGATTCCGCTGGCGGTTTCGTTTTATTACACATTTGTTGAAGCTTGGTGCCTCGGTTACACCTGGCATTTCTTAGTTAACGGTGGAATCGGAATCGATCCGTCGGCTTCTTATCAAGAACAAGCCGCCGTTGCAGCCGCGTTCCACAACAACTTTACAGGTCAGTCCGCTAACGGTGCGATTTTTGAGACTTCGTTCCAAACCCTTGTCTTTTGGTTGATCATTTTCGGTATCAATATCTACTTGATTTATCGAGGGATTTCGAAAGGAATCGAAAGGTTTTGCTCGATTGCAATGCCAATGATGGCGATTTGTGCCGTATTAGTTTTGATTCGAGTTTTGACATTGCCTGCAAATCCTGACAATCCCGAACAAAATGTTCTTAACGGTTTGGGCAACATGTGGAACCCAGATTTTGGTGCGTTGTTGAATGCCCAAACATGGCTAGCTGCGGCGGGGCAGATATTCTTCAGTCTCTCAGTTGGATTTGGAGTGATTTTGAACTATGCGTCTTACTTACGAAAAAAAGATGACATTGCCTTATCAGGTCTCACCGCTGCTGCAACAAACGAGACCTTTGAAGTGGGATTCGGCGGCTTGATCACTCTTACCTCGGCATTCGTATTTTTAGGGGCAGTTGGGACGCTGGAGGCGGCAAAAACCGGTACTTTTGGTTTGGGATTTAAAACACTGCCTGTCGTTTTTGCTCAAATGGGACCGTTAGGTCCTTACATCGGCGCGACCTTCTTTTTCATGTTGTTCTTAGCCGCGATCACTAGTTCGATTTCGATGTATCAACCGACTTTGGCATTTTTGCAAGAGAGCCTCGGAGTTGCGAGATTTCCGGCAACAACGATTTTGGTGGTGACTTGTTTGATCGGTTCCTTCTCGGTGATGTACTTCTCTCAAGATGGGCAGTTTATGTCGGTGATCGACGACTGGGTAGGTACTCTATTTATTTTCGTGCTGGCGGGCGTACAGATTATTTGCTTTAGCTGGATCATGGGAATTGATCGCGGCTGGCGAGAATTACACTCTGGGGCGAAAATCAAAATTCCTGGTTTATACAAGATCGTGATGAAGTACATAGCTCCGGCTTATCTGTTAATCGTATTCTCAGTTTTTTGTGTTCAAAATCTAGGAGATTGGATCAACGACATCATGGTCAGTACGAATCGCCAATTGGCACTTTTGTTGATTGTGATCGTGATCGGGTTGCTGGCCACTTGTGTCTTCATCGGTGAACGACGTTGGCGTGGACGTGGATTGGATGTTGACGGCGCGGAAATCCTAGACGATTGATAATAGAAGAATTGTTTGTGAAAACATCGAAGTGTGGTGAGTGTATTGCTTAGGCTATGGTTATAGAGCAAAAAAATCATTGTGAGTTGGAGTTGATTAAATGAAGCCTGAAGGTTGGATTTTTATGATCGTTTCCCTCGTGTTTGTGTGGGGCTTAACCGGTTGGTGTTATTGGAAGATTTTGACAACGCCCGCTCGCGAAGATTAGGCAAATTCATCTGCCAAAAGACTGTTTCAGCCTGTGATTTGCTAGCCTTGATCAGGGGAAACGCCTTTCGGACATGTAGGAATCTCTTGCGAATTGCGATAAAACCTATTGCCTGCTTAGTAGGGATTGCGTTTAGTAGAATGGGCTGGCATTTAGGGAGTATCGATTCTTTTTTTCTATGGACCAAACGCCTCAAAATAAAGACTCTTCTGTCGACTTGACAAAAATCGCTCTCGCCTCGACATCCGTCTCAACCCAAGAGCTTGAGCATCAGGTTGAAGAGAAGCTTCACGGCTACGAAGACAAATTCCGCGAAAAAGCTCCCACGCTGTGGTGGCTCACGTTCATGGCCCCATTTTTGCTGGTGGTCGTGGTGCTAGTTTTGCTGTTGTTGTATCGAGGCATCGAATTCTCGATCAAGGTCAGCGTGGTTTCGGTGGTTACTTTTTTTGGGTTAGGAAGGTTTGTTATTCTGTTCGGCGATAGGGGAGCCGAGCAAATCGGTGAGGCCGCCTCACGTTTTAGCTTCATGACGCCCTGGGAATTGTTCCTGATGGTTTCGTTCATGGACTTAGTCACGGCGATGTTGGTCGCTTTTCATATTGGCGCGTTGTTTCGCATACCAGTAATCGGGACGCGTGTCGTTTCGCTGGTAGAAGACGCCAGATTTGTGCTCAGCAAAATGCCTTGGATGGAGCGTCTTACGTTTACAGGATTGACTGTTTTTATCGCTTTCCCATTGGCATCAACTGGTGCAATCGGGGGAGCGATTCTGGGGACGCTTTTAGGACTATCTCGAAAGAAGGTCTTTGTGGGAACGATGTTGGGGTGTTTGGTCGGCAATGGGGTTTTATTGGTGGCCTCTGAGCAAATCGCGAGATTCGATCTGATGAACAATCCCGTTGTTCGATGGGGAGGGCTGGCGGTGATCGTTTCCTTGATCGTGTTCATGGAGGTCCGCTATCGCCGCTCGAAAAAGAAGTTCGCCTCTTCACACGCCTAATCGATACAATCCTGGCTGTTGACCCAGTCGCTGAATGCCGTTGAGTTTGGCATAATTCTTTTTCAACAAACCATCTTTTTCGACGGAGAAACCTTTCGTGAATCGACCCGATAATTTTGGCTATCGACGAATTCAGGTAGCTACCGACTTTTCTTTCTCCGGTACTTCGGCAACTCGGCAGGCGGTTTGGTTGGCGAAGGCATTTGATGCCGAACTGGTTGTGACTCATACGATTCCCGACTTGCGTCAAGCGGTTTATGGATTGGCCTACCATGAAAAAATCGATTTATTCACGGGCCCTGACGGGAAAATGGTTCGGGAAATGGATCACGAACCGGAGTCGCTGTTGAAAAAGAGCATTTTCGACTTGGGTGGTCTTGATTTGAAGGTGCGATTCGAAACCTTTTCCGGCGAACCATACGAAAAAATTATATCGGCGGCATTGCGCGAATCGCATGACCTAGTAATGGTGGGAACACGCGGCAATTCAGCCTGGGAGCAATTTATCGTCGGCAGCACGGCCAAGCGACTTATTCGCCATTGCCCGACATCTGTTTGGATTGTCAAGGCCGAACATGCGGAACCGCCTCGTTCGATTCTGGCGACGACCGACTTTTCGGATACGTGCCGTCGGGCAGTCGATCAGGCTTGGGCCATTGCCCAACAGTCAAATGCAGACTTCAAATTGTTGCACGTGATTGATGAACGAGATTTTCCAGAACAGACCATCACCGGACTTCCAGAAGGCGAATACATCCATCGCGAAATTATGGAGACGGCCATCGGGCAACTCCGCGAACTTGCTCAAGACATCACAGGCGATCAAGGCCAAGTCGAAACGTATTTAGCCTGGGGGACTCCTTGGAGGGAAATCCAGGGCCTTGTGCAGCAGCTAAAACCCGATTTGCTCGCTATGGGAACGGTAGGGCGTCGCGGGTTGCAAGGTCTCGTCGTGGGAAATACTGCAGAAAAAATTCTCGATGTTTGCGATTGCAGCATGTTGACCGTTAAACCTTCTGGATTCAAGTCGCCAATTACCGTATCCTAAAGGTGCGAGCTAAGAGTAGCAGTGATCCAGACTTTGGCTGCCGTAAGCTTGCGTGATTGTTGGCAGTTTTTAAACCCTCCAGACATCAACGGAGACCGGAAAAGTGCTCAAACTCAAGTCATTACTATTCGCGACGGAACTCGATTCGTCGGCAACTGCTCAACTTGAAACAGTGGCCGATTTAGCTGTCAAATTCGATGCCCATGTCCATTTGTTGCATGTGATGGAACGTGTGTGGCATTTTGATGTTTTAAGTATTGAGCACCCCTTTTACGAAAAAAAGGAGGCAGAATCGCGTGAGCGGTTGTCCGAGGCTCGACAGAGACTTGAGACCCTCAATGCTCAAGTTGGCGAACTGATGCTTGAGTTCGGCTCGGTTGCCGATTTAATCGTTCGCGGGGCGGAACAGGTGTCTGCGGACATGATTTTGGTTGGCGCAGGGAATCATTTCTCTGATCAGGGGCCGGGGCATACGGCTCAAACGATTGTCGAGCTGGCTCCTCAGCCTGTGATGGTCCTGCACCCCAGCTTGTCCGGAAAACCCATTCGATCAATTCTGTGTCCGATCGACCATTCTGATGTTTCGCATCGCGGGTTGCAAAACGCGATCCGCTTGGCTCAAGGAATAGGAGCTAAGCTGACCGTTCTCTCCGTGGTTCCTGATGTGGGCTGGCTGACGGCGGCCACGGAAACGGGTGAGCTTCGCAATGCTCGCGAAGAGTATCGCCTCCGCTGGGCGGACGAACTTGATCAATTCATGTCAAAGATTGATTTGTCTTCCATTGACCACGAAATCGTTTTAGAACAGGGCGAAGCTCATTCCCAGATTTTAGCAGTGGCTCAAAAATCGGCAGCCGACTTGATCGTCATGGGAGCGACCGGCCGATCTGGCCTTGTCCGCGTCCTTTTGGGAAGCACGACTCGTCGGGTTCTGCGTGAACTCCCTTGCTCTCTGATTGCGATCAAGCAGGGTGTGATTGACACAGGCACCTAGTCAGCGCCAAAAAGACGGCACAGCAACCTGTTGTCCTGGTTTCATCGCACTTGGAAAATTTGCGCATATTTGTTAGAATCGTGCGTTTTAAATGCGTGGTTAAGCAGAGTTGTAACTTTTTTGGGTCTTTACTTTTTTTGATCGCCCGCCAGGGAGAGATGCTATCGATGTTCAGCTTTTTGAGAAACTTTTTGATGATTGTGGTCATTTTCATGACTGCTGCTTCGGGGAGTATCTCTTGCACGAACACTTCATCAAGTTCTGGTCTCCCGGTCGAAGAGATTGAAAATACTCAATATTTTCGCTGCAGTGGTCATCGCCTCGTGCAGGTTCATAAAAACAACAGAGTTTTTCCGCCGTGCCGCCGTTTCATTCTTTGGCCTGCAGTTGAATTGCACGGTGTTCTCGCCTGCAATACAATTGTTCCTACCTCTTTAATGGATGGTCATCGCTTACCGAATGGCCTGATTGCACCGTTTCGAATTTGAAACTGGGCGATATTCAACTCGTTTTTCGGCTGACCTCTAAAGCTCAGCCGTGAGTACTTTTATCCGATTCTCTAAATCGGAACTCGTTTGCAGTTCGAATTTTGGATTGCATCACAAACGACAAGTCCATCTAACTGCAATCTACGCACGACCACTCAAGGGATAAAAAATGAATTCCGCAAACAACGGGGCACAGTACACACCGAAGACGATCGCCAAAGATTTATTGGCTGGAACCATCGTCTTTTTGGTCGCTCTTCCACTATGTTTGGGAATCGCATTGGCTTCAGGGGCCAGTGCGATGTCGGGGCTAATTGCTGGGATCGTAGGTGGCATCGTCATTGGCTTTTTTAGCGGCTCGCATACGAGTGTTTCTGGCCCCGCAGCCGGACTGACGGCGATCGTCGCAGCCCAAATCGCGGCGTTCAAGACTCCCGAAAACACTCAGGAGGAGGCATTTCAAGGGTTTTTATTGGCCGTCGTTATTGCCGGTGCCTTGCAAGTCGTCATGGGACTTTTTAAAGCCGGGGCGTTATCGGCATTTTTTCCAATGAGTGTCATTAAGGGGCTGTTGGCTGCAATTGGTGTCATCTTATTGCTGAAGCAACTCCCCGTTCTTTTTGGGCACTGGAAGGATATGGAGTCACTGCCGTTCGTGCACGCTGCATCTCCAGGAAAATTAGACGATGGTCTTGTACATGAAATGCACGGAACTGCTGAAACCGCGCACTCTGCGGAACATGTCCATCAAATTGGTGAGATTTTTACCCATTTTTATTCCTCGATGTGGGAGACCTTTCACTATGCTGAAGGTTTCCAATGGGGGGCAATCATCATTGGCGTTTTTTCTCTCTTGTTCTTGATTGGCTGGGACCGCGTTAAATTTTTGAAGAACTCGTTAGTTCCTGCTCCTTTGATTGTTGTGCTTGCAGGAGTTGTCCTCGGGATTGTATTACGACCGTTAGGGGGCGGATGGGCGTTACACGATACTCAACTCGTCAACGTTCCTGTTCCTGAGCGAATCCAAGATTTCGCTGCTGCAATTGTTTTTCCCGACTTTAGTCACTTAACCAACTCTACGGTCTATATCGCCGCGATCACGATTGCAGTCGTGGCCTCATTGGAAACACTGCTCAACTTGGAAGCAGTCGATAAGATCGACAAGAAGCAACGACAATCCCCCCCAAATCGTGAGTTGTTCGCTCAGGGGATTGGAAACATGACTGCCGGCTTGTTTGGCGGAATTCCCGTCACCAGCGTGATCATACGTGGATCGGTCAACGTGAATGCCGGTTCAGAAACCAAATTGTCCGCTATTTTTCACGGGATGTTATTGTTGATCTGTGTGCTCTTGATGCCGCAATACCTTAACATGATCCCACTTTCTTGCTTGGCTGCAATTTTGTTGTTGACCGGCTATAAACTCGCTCACCCATCCCTATTCAAAAAAATGTGGAACGAAGGGCGCTATCAATTCATGCCCTTTATTTTGACATTGTTGGCAATTGTAATGACCGACCTGTTGATTGGTGTGTCTCTCGGTTTAGTATTAAGTTTGCTGTTTATCCTTCATGCCAACCTCGCCAGTCCACTTCGAAAAATCACCGAAAAACATATCGAGGGGGATGTGCTGCATATCGAGTTGCCGAATGAAGTCACGTTTCTGAAACGGGCGGCGCTGGAAACCGCACTTAGAGAAGCCCCAGCAGGCAGTCGTGTATTGCTCGATGCGCGACGCACCAACTATGCCGATCCAGACATTCTCAGCCTTATCAAAGAATTCCGAACGGTAATTGCACCTGTTCGAGGAGTTCAGTTGGATGTCTTGGGGCTGGAGCATCAACTTAAGGGCTACACGACGGAGACAGTCGATTTCACTCGGCAGGAAGTTCGAGAAAATTTGACGCCGGCACAGGTTATCGACATCCTACGCGAGGGAAACAAACGGTATGTTGAGGGTCATCCGCTCGACCGAGACCTTCGCCAGACATTGGCGATGCACTCGAAAAAACAGCAGGCATTTGTGGCTTTGTTTTCCGGTATCGACTCCAGAACTCCCGGTGAAATTCTTTTCGATCTCGACATCGGAGACGCTTTTACGATCAGGACTCCCGGAAATGTCATCGGGGAACGGCCATTAGGCGGTATGGAATTCGCAGCAATTTTTGGTGGTGTCAAAGTGATCGTGGTGTTGGGACACACCAATAGCCTAATCATCGAATTGGCGATTAATCGAACCATTAGCGGAGATCCCGTGGCAACTGCGGCAGGGTGTGTTCATCTTGAGCCGGTGCTTGATCAAATTTCGGCAGTTATCGATGCCCAAGAGGCCCGCAGGTTTAGTTCTTTGGACCAAGTTGAAAGGGAAGGTTACAAGCGCAAACTCTCGCGTCTAAATGTCTTACGAATGACTCGGGAAATTGTTGCCCAAAGTTCGACGATTAGGCGGTTGACAGAGGAAGGTAAGCTGGCTGTCGTCGGCGGGCTGCTCGATGTCGATTCGGGTGCAATTGAATTAATGACGAGTGAAGCTATCGGACTAAACACTTAAACGGCCAATCAATCGAGGTTAAGCGTATGTGTTTTCGGCTAGTCAATTAGCGTGTAAACTTCTCGCGATTTTTACCGCAACTGCTGGTATCGAACGTAGGCAAGTTCTTACGGCGATACCGTTCGCCAAGAATGCTCGAAGCGAATCAACCCGCTGATCCCGTTGCCGTTGATGTCAATCGCTGGGGCCACGATCCGGAATCCCCCGATCCCAGTCCGACGATGGCAGAAATCGGTCAAACTGGCCCCATACAAGGACACATCAAAATAGTAGGCCCCCAGCAACAACGGAATTTTCTTTAACGTCAACTCTAGGACTAGGCGACCAGGCTGCAAGTCAAAATAAAATTCTTGGAAAGGTGTCGCCATCGAACCAATGGTTTCCGCGCCAGGAGAACTTACGGCTGCGATCAATCGAGCTTCTCGAACTTCGGTTTCACACTCTAGTTCAATCCGCAAACGGATATCATCACCTGATTCGAATTCGACTTTCTCGTAGCCTGCTTCATCGACTGTAACGGCCGACAGAATGCGGGCATTGGTCCAATGTTGGTCCGCAGTCGCACCACCACGATTCGCTTGCTCCACCAGCCCTTGTTCGTAAATCGTTAGCCCCTTCTGCACTTCACCGTCATAGACAATCCGACCAGCCTCGCAAACGATCGTCCTCGTCGCCACGCGAGGCAACATCCCGACCGCATGAGTCACGAGCACAATAGAAGTCCCTTGTTGGATCAAATTATTGAAATGCTGGAAACACTTCATGCGAAAGCGAACATCGCCAACCGCCAAGACTTCATCTAGGATCAACAACTGCGGTCGCAAATGAGCGGCGACCGAAAAGCCTAACCGCATCCGCATCCCGGAACTATAGGTTTTGATCGGGTCATCGATGACCGCTCCCAATTCTGCAAACTCAACGATTCCATCGAAGGCCCGAGCAATTTCCGGCTTTTTCAGACCCAAGACGGTCCCGTTGATGAAGATATTTTCGCGGCCCGAAAGCTGAAGGTTAAACCCCGTCCCCAATTCGATCAATGCTCCGACTCGTCCCGAAATCCGAATTTGCCCCGCGTCTGGTCGAATCAAGCCGGTGATCATTTTGAGTAATGAACTTTTTCCAGCGCCGTTGGGGCCGATCAGTCCAATACATTCTCCGGGTACCATCGAAAACGTCGCGTCTTTAACGGCAAAAAACTCCCCCGGTCGCAGCATATCCTTCGGCGGTACACTTGGCCGACTCGACCGAAGTTGGCTGGCAATATCAAGCACGCCATACCACATCGCCCGCCGCAAATTGCGACAGTACTTTTTCCAGACGCGGTCAACCTCCAGAATAATTTGCTCGTTATCCATTCGACCTGCCAATCCAACCGCGAAGCATTGTTAACTCACCACCATTCGCTCGACCAAGGCCGGTATCGATACGCGAAACACTAACAAACCCAACACAAAGACAGGAATGGCAACTAGTCCGTACGTCAATCCTGCCGCCACATGCTCCGTGGCTCCAAATAACATCAAGTCGCGACTGGCCACTAAAAGAGGGCTCGCAGGATTCAGCCAGTTTAGCAAGTTCGTGGGCCGCACGTTTGGCAAATAGTAAATCACCGGTGTCACGATCATCCAAAATGGCATTCCAATCGAGAGCAATCTTGGAACGTCGTGGTACAAAGTGCCAAACGGAACCAGAATCAACCCACACCCCACGGCAAACAGCATCATCAATCCGATCACTGGAATCGCGGCTAAAATTCCCCATTGCAGCGACCCAGAAAAATAAATGAATGCTGGAATCAACAACAAACAGCGAATCGCCAGATTGAAAAACAAATCCATCAGCCCTTCCAAAATCAAAGCTTCTCTTGGAAAATTCAGGCGACTAAGCATTCCTCGATTCGAACTGACGGCGTTGAGCGGCATTTGCAAGGCTTCGACAAACCCCTGCCAAATGATCATACCGGTTAAGATGTACAGCGTGGCATCGACTTCTGTCGAACCGTTTGGCCCGGTCAATGAAAAATCAAATACCCCACGACTTCGTAAAAACACCCAAATCGCCGTGTTAGCCAACGGGGGCAAGAATATCCAAAACATCCCCAGCACCGTTTGTCTGTACATCCCTCGCAGGTTGCGGACAAACAATCTCCAGGCCAATTCCCGCCCATTAAACAACAGATCACGATAAATTTCCCGCAGCAATCGCCCAGGAGACGCCAAATCCGGCTTGGCGTGGTACACGATTTTTGGCGGTTGGCCGTTCATAGCAAGATGGCTTTACGTTTCGATTGCGGAGATATCCCCTCAAATCGTAACCGTTCCCGTGACTTAAGCCAAGCCGATTTGAATCAATGTATGCAAGTGCAAACCGCCGACCACTTTGCCTTCATCGTCAAGAACGGGAAGGACCGTAATCGCATGCTGCTCCATCTCCCTAAGTGCTTCTACGGCCAATAGGTCTTTTCGAATCGATTTGGGATTTTGGATCATGTGATCATCCAAGCGATCAGACAACGGATTGTGGTCCCGCGCCAATAACCGCCTCAGGTCACCGTCAGTCAATATTCCCATCAAGCCGCTTTGTTCATTCACTGCAATCACACACCCCAAACCACAACGACTCATTTCCAAAATCGCTTCGCGGATCGAGGCGGTCGGTTTCGATTTGGGAACTCGATCACCCGAATGCATCACATCGCCAACGGTCGTGAGCATTTTTTTTCCCAAGTGTCCACTCGGGTGGAAGATCGCGAACTGGTCCTTCGTAAATCCACGAGCCTTCATGAGGGCGACTGCCAGTGCGTCACACATTGCAATGCTAACCGTCGTACTGGCCGTGGGCGCGGAAGCAATTTCATCGGCCTCTCGCAAAACCGACACATCAATCACGTGAGTGCTGCGGCAGGCCAGCGTGCTGTCAGGCCGTCCCGTCAACGCAACGACCGGAATCCCTTGTCGCAAAATATGCGGAAGCAATTCCAAAATCTCGGCTGTCTCTCCGCTATTGGACATTGCGATCACAACATCGTCTTTGGTCACCATCCCCAGGTCGCCGTGCAGGGCCTCACCCGGATGAAGGCAAAATGCCGGCGTGCCTGTACTCGAAAAAGTAGCGGCGGCCTTGTTGGCGATATGCCCCATTTTTCCCATGCCCGTCAAAACAACGCGCCCCCGACATGACCTGAGCAAATCGACGACCTTCGCAATCGACGCATCAACCCTTACGGCTGTCGATTCCAAACATTGACTTTCCCAGCGCAATACCTCTCGCACTACGTCTACAATTTCCTCAGCATTCATTCGGAAAACAGGCCTCAAAGTTCAATTAATCGGCGATATTGTTCTACTATAGTCATAATCCTTGTAAGCGACGAGGCGACATGTTGCCAATTTTTTTATTGAGCGTTTCCAAAATGGTGATCCGTCTTTTCGCGGTTTTCAAATGCCTTGGGATACTTCTAGGGTAATTCATCCAGTGATGTTCTGTGAATCGATCTTTTTCGGCAATGTCGCTCGGTGTTATAATTTACCCTATGGAAACAATCTTTAGACGCCTCATTTTTGGCACGTTTCGACTTTGCGATTCGACACGCTTTGGTGCGGCGTTGATAGCTCTTGGGGCTGTCGGCCTGAATGCAATGATTGGCCTCGCGGACGATGTGGGAACTTTGATCGAAGCCCAAACAGGAGCTCACACGCGTGTGGTTTGGGTTCAGGATCAGAGCCGGGCGCAAAATGACACACTGGCTCGCGGTAATCACTTGCTCTTGATGGGCTTGGATAGTCGTGATGGAAAAGGTGAGCGGGCAATTTTTAAAAACTCGCGAAACTATGTCAAACCGCTCTTGACTCCCTCAGGCGACCGAATTGTTTACTCCGACCATTCCCAAGATCGTGTTTTTGTCGTCGATTGGGACGGCAACAACCGACGTACGCTTTGCACAGGATTTGCCCTGGAAGTTTGGCGTGACCCGGCTGATGGAACGCAATGGGTCTACGTCGCTATTCGAGCCGGAACGCTCGACGATTATGTTTACCGAGATGTTTTTCGGCTCCAGCTCGACAACCCCAAGGTTCGCGAACCGATTTGGAGTGCAACGTTGATCAGCCCCGACAATTTCCAATTGTCCGCCGATGGATTGAAAGTCGCTGGCGAATTTCCGTGGCCCAATTCCGGCGTGGCTGACTTGGCGGCCAGGACGTGGGACAAACGCTCGACGGGGTGCTGGGCTACAATGGCACCTGACAACAGTTATGTCTGCTCCATATTTGATGGTCCGCACCGCAATCTGCAAGTCCACTCTGCGGATGGGAACAAATCCTGGAAAGTCAACGTTGCTCCTGTCGATTTGTTCTGGGGTTTCGAAGTTTTTCACCCGCGATGGAGTAATCATGTCCAGTTCATGGCCTTGACCGGTCCTTACAAAGTGCGCGGGCCTGTCAATGAAATTTCCGGTGGGGGACCGGAAGTCGAAGTCTACTTAGCGAAATTTTCGGAAGACTTTGAGCGTATCGAAAGTTGGGTGCAGGTCACAAATAACCAACGCGCCGACTTTTATCCCGATATTTGGATTGCCGACGGTGATCAAAGCACAATCCCAGCGACAGTTTCTGGGCGCGATCAAGCGGTTCCCCCTCCTCCCTTGCGTAAGTCTGATTCCGATGCCAGTTTGGTTTTCATTTGGGACGGTGCTGATCGGCAGAACGAGGTACTCGATGATGCAGACACAAAGCGAGCTTGTCGAATTGAACCACGTGGCTGGGCTCGCTTCGATTCTTTTTTCGCCATGAGTTGCGGGGCTGGCTTTTTTGAACCCGATTCTTCGTCAATGTCAGCGATTCAAAAGGCCGTTCAGAACAAAAAAAGTTTCTCCCTAGAAATACTCGTGACCCCCGATGAAGTTTTTGACACTGAGCAAACAAAATGTCTGTTGGAATTCGGCGAGCCTAGTGGCAAGCGAATTACTTTGCAGCAAAAACAGAGTAACCTAGAACTCGTGATTCATTCCGAATCCGACCTCCGGATTCAAGCCGGCAAGCTGAAGCCTAGTCGGCCACTGCATTTGGCGATCACCTCCGTTGATGGACGCATTGAGTGCTGGATTGATGGAAAAACGGTTGGCAAGGGTAACGCGGCCCGGTTCGCCTTTTCCGATAATGGGCAAGTGCGCTTGAGCCTCGGAGCAAATCTAGCTGGTGAAAATTCCTGGCGAGGTCGACTGGAACGGGTGAGGGTCTATCAACACGCCTTGGCATCGGAAGAGGTTCTTCGCAGCAGCAATAGTGCCAAACTCGCGACTCAAGGGAGAATCAATCCCACCCGCCTCCGAGTTCAGGCCCAGTTGATTCAGTCAACTTCAGTTCCTCAACCTGAAGCCATCCTCCCCTATCGTCGAGCGCTATTGATCCACCATTTCCTCCTGACGAAAGCGATCGCCGGTGATTTTTCCGATCAAGACTTTCTGGTGGCTCGATGGGGTATACTCGATGGTGAAGTTGTCGAGGGCGGAATTCCCGAGCCAGGGGAGTTGGTAGAGTTGTCATTAGAGGCCTTCGAAGCGCACCCGCAATTGGCCAGTGAGCGGCAGTTGATATTAGTCGATCGTTTTGAGCTACCGATGTTTTACGATATTTTGTTTCCGTTTTGAGGCAGGCTTGCCGAATCCTAGTTTCGATCCATCAGAGCGTATTCTGCGGCCATGGTTTTCAGTTCCTATCTGTTTCTGTTTGGATTCCTGCCGCTTGCCTTGGCGATCTACTACCTCACGCCACGCCGCGCGAAACAACTGACCCTTGCTCTGCTGAGCTACATCTTTTACGGTTGGGGTAATCCTCTATTTTGCCTGCTCATGCTCGCCACGACGGTCGTTGATTATGTGGCGGGCCGATGTTTGGGCGAAATCAGTCCCGCCGATTCGACGGTGAATTCACGCTTAAACAAGAATCGGCGACGTCGGTTGATTCTACTTATTTCTATCGTCTGCAATCTGGGTTCATTGGGGTTCTTCAAATATTGGAATTTTGGCATCGAAAGCTACAACTTGCTGCTGGGACAGTTGGGGCTTGGAAACTATGCCTGGGAAAGTTTCTTTAGAGTCGCACTACCTTTAGGAATTAGCTTTTACACCTTTCAATCTCTCAGTTACACGATTGATGTCTATCGTGGAAATACAAAACCGCTTCGAAGTTTCATCGATTTCGCATGTTACGTCGCGATGTTCCCGCAATTGGTTGCTGGGCCAATCGTGCGGTTTCGGGATGTCGCGGAACAACTAAGTAATCGCACGCATACCTTCGAAAAATTTGCTCGCGGCACTGCATTCTTTTGCGTTGGCCTGGGCAAAAAAGTATTGCTTGCCAATCCTTGCGGGCAGATTGCAGACGCCGCGTACAACGCCTCATCAGTTTCGGCCGCAGATGCCTGGGTGGGAATGTTCGCGTATTCGTTTCAAATCTATTTCGACTTCAGCGGCTATTCGGATATGGCCATCGGACTCGGGTTGATGCTGGGCTTCATTTTTGCAAAGAACTTTGATTCGCCATATCAAGCGAAGTCAATCACTGAGTTTTGGCAACGCTGGCATATCTCGCTGTCCACTTGGTTGCGAGATTACTTGTACATCCCGCTGGGCGGAAATCGCCTGGGCTATTTGAGAACGAACATTAATCTCGCGATCGTCATGATCCTGGGCGGCATTTGGCATGGTGCCGCCTGGAACTTTTTGATTTGGGGTGCAATTCAAGGTGGATGGCTGATTGCAGAACGCTCCCTGCGGGGAAGTGTCTCGCTCAAGGTTCTACCTGAATGGACACGTTGCGGTCTGACGTTCCTCGGGGTCTCGCTGGCCTTTATTTTCTTCCGAGCGGACAATTTGCAAAGAGCTGTCGAGTACATCGGGTCGCTTTTCGGACTGGGGGTGACTGAAGCGCAAACCGGCTTGGTTGGCAGTCTGATTTGGCAACCTTTTTCAATCACGATTCTGGTAATCTCAGCGGTAATCGTATGGTTTTGCCCTCAAACCTGGGATTGGACGAAAACTTTGACCTTTCCCAAAGTCATCATCGCCCTGTTACTGTTTTGGTTGTCGGTGGCGATGTTAACGGTTCAAGACTACAACCCCTTCATCTATTTTATTTTTTGAAAATGCGCGAAGCCTACTACGAACGTGAACAAGTTGCCCAGCGAGATTTGGCGACGACCAATATTTCGCCGAGCGCTGCCTGGATCTTGGTTGGATTGTTTCTGATAAGTATCGCGGTGACGCCCGGCGTGGATGTCACCAAAATCTGGCGCCATCCGGCAGGTTTTGGCGCAACCGAAATCAAGAAAAGCATTCAGAAAGGTGAAGGGTTGTGGGGACAAGTCCTTGGCGTCAATCAGTACCTTGCCGATCGCGGGGCAGGGATTGAAGAACAAATGAGTACGCAGCTTTGGCCGGTGTCGTTTTTCCAGCCCATGCAACCGGCCTTCGTTCGCTTGACAGGGCTCAACACCCGCAGCGTGATTCCCGGCAGAGACGACTGGCTGTTTTACATACCGGACATCGACCATTTGATTGGCCCAGAATTCTTAGATTCCTCTGAGGCGGCTGTAACGAATGTGATCTTGGATTTTCGTCAACAACTTAATCAACGAGGCATCGAGCTGTTCGTGATGCCAACTCCCGTCAAAGCGGCAATTCAGCCCGAGCGCCTCAGTCGACGGTATTCGGACGGGATTGCCGGGCCCCTTACGAATCGGTCTTTTAATCATTTTTTAGATACTCTCGAAAATTCTGGCGTTAAGGTCTTGGATATCGGACCCCACCTGATACAAAAAGCTCGCAGCGAAACTCCAGGGGCATTTTTGAAGACCGACACACACTGGACTCAAGAAACTGTCATCCAAGTCGCCCAATTGCTGGCCCAATGGATGGACGAAAGCGGCCTGGACCTCTCCCTGCAACAAAAATTTCAAACTGAGCATATTTGGCACGAGGGCCTCGGAGATTTGTCAGTGATTCTCAGTGGCCAAATGGGGTCTCGTTGGTACCCGGCGGAAAGAGTCGAATTGCGGCGAGTGCTCGACACCCAACGACAGCCTTGGCAGGCCTCACACGCCGAGATTCTGTTGCTTGGTGACAGCTTTACCAACATCTATTCGATGCCCGAATTGAAGTTCGGAGACGCTGCCGGTTTGGCCGAACAATTGAGTTATGAACTCCAGCGGCCCCTGGATCGTATTGCTCAAAACAACAACGGAGCTATCGCGACTCGTCGAGACTTGGCACGCGCCATGGCTCAACAACCCGAACGTTTCGCCCAAACAAAACTGGTGATTTGGCAATTCAGCGCACGAGAGTTATCTTTCGGAAATTGGCTGCCCATCCAGTTGCCCGAAATGCGAGTGCGCGAAGCAAACGGCGTTGACAATGTACCGCAATTGGGGCACTTATTTCAAACAGCCGAAATCGTTGATGTTCGAATCGCCTCAACGGGAACAATTGCCGCGCCCCACCAAGTTCCTTATCCAGATGCCCTTCTCGCAATGGAAGGGACCATCGAATCAACAGACGCTGGCACCGATCCCGTCCGATGTGTCATTTACGTTTGGGGAAAACGGGACAATCAGATGCTTCCGGCAGCCCGCCTGCGAAGCGGACAACGGGTGAAACTACGACTGATCAAGTGGAGCGACGTCGAGCAACAATTGGGACGCTTTTCTAGGGCGGAATTAGACGATCCGAATTTTGAACTATTGGAACTGCCAGTCTTTTTCGGAGAACTGCTCGAATGAGGGACAAGCAAAAGCGATTTCTGATTCGCATCGGCTCCTTTTGGTTGGTCGTGTTTGGTTTCTTGATCATTCCGATCGCGTCCTGGGGTCAAACTCAGGATTTGCCGGAGGCCTTACAGGTTCGACTGAACGAACTGACGATCAAGCTCGCGGAAGCCGAAGCCAATTCGCAGTTTTCTCTACCTGGAGAAGATGGTTGGTTATTTTTCACTCCGGAAATTCGCTCTTTGCTCGTCGGGCCATTTTGGGGGGACGCTGCGATTTCGGCAAGTCGGGCGACGCGACCGGAATACGCCGATCCCTTACCGGCCATCTTGGATTTTCAGAAACGCTTGCATGAAGTGGGTATTGAATTGCTGCTCGTCCCTGTACCCGCCAGGGCCGCAGTTGTTCCTGAAAAGCTGTTGGGGTCTGAAGTTACGATTCCCAACGATTGGAGACTTGATGCCAACCATGCCAAATTTTTGAAAACACTTGACGAGGCCGGTGTTCAAGTACTCGACCTCTTTCCGTTTTTTTGCGAAACAAGACAAAGAGAGGACGGCCCGGTCTATTGCCTCACAGATACCCATTGGTCCGGGGCAGGAATCCAAATCGCAGCCGAGGCGATTGCTGAGGTTGTAAAATCTCGCGAATGGTACGAACCGCCAACCGAAACTGATATGTCACTGCGCAGTGAAGTCGTCGACTTTGTCGGCGATTTGACCGTGATGTCCCCTTCGCTGCCGCAAAAGAGTGAGTCAGTTCAAGTGACTCTTGTTAGAGATTCGCAAGGGGAACCTATCCCGACATCCAGAGACTCGGAAATCTTGCTACTAGGAGATAGTCACACGCTGGTTTTTCACGACGCGAGCCTTTATGCGTCAGGCGCGGGACTTCCAGACCATTTGGCCTACCAACTGGGAGGCCCTGTCGATTTGATTGGCGTAAGAGGTTCTGGATCAACCTCGGCAAGAATCACTCTTGCCCGCCAAACGGGGCGACTGCAAGGAAAAAAGCTGGTCGTTTGGTGTTTTGCCTCGCGTGAGTTCACGGAAGCAACCGATGGTTGGCGAAAGGTCCCGTTACCAAGTTTTGATCGGTAATCGATCGTTGAAAGAAGCCGTAACAATCAAGCCAAACCTTAGAAACTCATGTCACGACAACTGTCATCAACATTTGCCTTTCCGCTCCTATTCAACTGGTGGTTCGCGAGCATGGTGGCGGTATTGTGCATTTTGGCGATGCCGAATCGTTGCCTCGCCTTTCAAGAACAAATAAATTCCTGGCCTGAGTTTCGCGGCCCCACCGGTCAAGGGCATTCTGACCAATTGGGCCTTCCGACCTCGTGGAGCGAGAAAAAAAACATCATCTGGAAAACAGACATTCCGGGACGCGGCTGGTCGTCTCCCGTGATTCAAGGTGAACAAATCTGGCTGACAACAGCGTTGGACGAGGGGAAGTCATTGAGGGCCGTGTGCATCAATTTTGAATCAGGCACGATCGTTCATGATGTCGAATTGTTCCGTGTCGAAAATCCTGGACAGTTGCATCCCAAGAACAGCCACGCCTCGCCGACACCTATCATTGACGGCACCCGCCTATATGTTCATTTTGGCACTCACGGAACGGCTTGCCTCTCCACCGACGGTCAGATTTTGTGGCGAATTGAATTGCCCTACTATCACCACCATGGTCCGGCTGCGTCGCCCGTATTGGTTGATGATTTGTTGATCATCAATTGCGATGGGTTTACAGGTCCCTTTTGGGATCGCGTCGAACGAACTGGGGTTCATTCGCCTCAGTTTGTTGTGGGGATAGAGGCTGCGACCGGCCAAATTCGTTGGCGACGTTCCCGCGATGGGCGACATAGCTACAGCACGCCGCTGGCAATTGAAGTCGATGGAAAACGCCAAGTGATCAGCCCTGGAGGTGATCGCGTGATCGCCTATGACCCAGTGACTGGAGAGGAATTGTGGTGGTGCCGTTACGAGGGATATTCCCTGACGCCTCGCCCAGTATTTGGCAACGGATTGGTATTCGTATGTACCGGATACGACCAGCCATCGCTTCTGGCCATTCGCCCTAGCGGCA
Source organism: Pirellulaceae bacterium (assembly GCA_019636375.1). Lineage (GTDB taxonomy): Bacteria > Planctomycetota > Planctomycetia > Pirellulales > Pirellulaceae > BJ22. The sequence goes on from JAHBXS010000004.1 coordinate 671,984, forward strand.
AAGGGGATGTTACCGAAACCCATATCGAGTGGCAATCCAAAAGTTCCATCCCTCTGACTCCTTCACCATTGCTGATTGGCGACGAACTGTATTTGATTAACGATAATGGAATCGCCAGTTGCCTGGACGCCCAGTCTGGCAAACAGCATTGGAAGCAACGAATTTCTGGGAACTACTCTGCCTCACCAATAACTGCCGAGGGGCGAATTTATTTTCTCAATGAACGAGGGCAGATGGACATCGTGGAGGCGGGGAAAAAATATAAAAAAATCGCCACGAGCAAACTGACCGGTCGCACACTCGCCTCCCCCGCTGCCGCCGACGGGCATTTATTAATTCGGAGTGAATCGTCACTTTACCGAATAGGCGAGAAAGACTAACCGTTGAACGGCTACAATCAAAGTGCCAGGAACCGTTTTTCGTTCGAAACCTTTGCGATACAAGGCGTATGACGTATGATGAAGGGGTAACGTCAAGACCTGAACCGATGCCAAGGGGAACGTAACGACGATGGGAAGTAGGGTGTGTGAAGTGAGCGTGTTCGAATTTTGAGGGATTTAAGTTGGAAAGGTCGTTTGGCTTCTTGAATCGGTTCGATAAGTTGTCGCTCACGGAACACACCAGTTTCCAGACAAACTCTCAATAGGTGACAAAGTGATGGTGTGTTACGGGAACCATTTTTTCTCAAGTCAAACGTTTTTGTGATGGAAATGGAACCTGTGAATGGCAGTTTGCTCAGCAATCGGTTCCCTTCACACACCCTACGCCTACTGCCCCCTTTTTCGAACCGAACATGGTAACTTGCACTGGGGGCCAGGGCCGAAATGGTGAATAGGATGAGTGCCAAACAAATTTCTAGCGCAAGGCGGTGGTTTCGCAGAATTGCGATATCCATTTTGGTGGTAGCTTTTTTACATTCATATTTGTTTTGGCAATATCACGTTGTTTTCCCTCAGTTGGCGACGTGTGATGTTGTAATCATTGAGAATTGCCGAGTACTTCCCGAAGAACGCCGTTGGAAAGCATGCGTTTTCAATGGCGACGCAAAAAAATTAATGGAGTCAGTAATATCGAATTCCGTTATTATGGATTTTTCCGAAGCCGGGTTTGCGACGTATTCTCTTGAGTGCATCAAGGATGGACGTGTCGTAGGTCGTGTGCTATTGTATTGCCGTGACGGGGGGAAAGCGTCTATGACTTATCAACTTGTTGACTTAATTGAACATTTGTCAGCGTCTACTATTGACTGTGAAGACAATGTAAAAAACATTTCTTTTACGCATGACGAAAGGCAAAATGTAAAAGTGTGGCAGCGACTTATCATTTCGCAATAGTAGATAGAAAAATCGGCCAAATCAAAAGTGGGCAGCCAAAACAAAGGCGTAGCGGCTCATTGTTTTGTTCGGCGAAGTCGTCGAAACCCGCTCGGTAGACGCAGATGGGTACACGACCCGTTCCCTCACCGACGGAGCGGGGCGGACCCTGCAAACGATCGACCAACTCGAAAAATTCTCGACGATGACCTACGACGCGGCAGGGAATGTCCTGTCCGTCCGTGACCCTAACGGACGTGTCAGGTATCTACATGATTGTACGCTCGTTCACGGAGTGAACGGCTACGTGGCAGTTCACGGAGTGAACGTGCGGTGAATAAATTCGCAACCACTCCGTGATAGAGCGCAACATCAAAAAGCCGGCTCGGAACGATTGTTTCCGATTGCGAAGATCGTTTCGGCGATCGATTCAGGGGTGTCATTTGGGCTGACTTCGATGAACTCGCATTCAGTTAGGCCTCGAAACCAAGTTTCCTGATGCCGTGCGAAACGTCGCGTGCGAATCAGCGTCTGTTCTTGGGCCTCGGCCAGCGTACTTCGCCCTTGGAGAAAGTCGATCACCTCACAGTACCCAACCGCTTGAAGGGCCGTACGTGAAAGGTTTGGATAATTCACCAACAACCGCTCAACCTCGGCAACCAAACCGTTGTCAAACATCCAGGCGACCCGCTGTGCGATTCGCTCGTGAAGTACTACGCGAGGATGACGAATGGTGAACACGCGACACTCATCAGCACGATGGGCATGATCAAATTCCATTTGCCAATGGCTGATGGGGCGTCCGGTAAGGTGAACTACTTCGAGGGCTCTGACTAAACGCCGACGATCGTTGACGTGTAACTTGTGGGCACTCAACGGATCGAGAATTTTCAACCGCTCATGCAGCGCCGCAGAGCCAACTTGTTCGATTTCTTCCTCGATTTCCTCGCGAAATTTCCAATCGGCCGGCGGGCCGTCGAACAATCCTCGCAGCATCGCCTTAAGGTAAAGTGCCGAACCACCCACAAATAGCACTTCTCGCCCTCGCGATTTGATCTCGGCGATTTTCGCCAGGGCCATTTCGCGATACCTGGAGACACTGAACGATTCAGCCGGAGAAATGATGTCGATCAAATGGTGAGGAACTTCTGCCTGCTGCTCGCGCGATGGCTTGGCCGTCGCAATATCCATTTCGCGATAGATCGCCATTGAATCCAGAGAGATAATTTCGGCGTTAAGACGTTTCGCCAACTCGAGGCTGACCAGTGTTTTTCCACCGGCAGTGGCCCCGGTCAAATACCAACACTTCAGAGCAGCAGCACAATCGGCTCGATTAATAGCTAGACTTGGAGTCAGATCCATCGCAGTTTTTGGGGGAAATCCTAAAATCTAAAAAACCAATCCCGAATCCATCAATGACTAACAAATAGTCCAACTGTTCCAATCACCCTGGGTTCAGTTCGCTCATCCTTTGAGCAGGCTACTTCATTGCCCGAGCGCGGAACTGGTTTTGCTTTTGCCGCATTTCTTGGGCCTTGCGAATTTTTTCCTTCTCAAGGTTTTCCGGAATGTCGCGGGCTCGATAAATGGGAATGCAGGAAACTAGAACACCTAAGCAAACGAAAGCGAAAGCCAACGCAACTCCAGCACCAAATTCCTGCTGCGTGTAAAACCGCTGGGCACTGAAAATATCAATCGGGTTCATCGGCGAATCGAGTTGGACCCCAAAATTATATGTTGCATAAACATTGAACCGAAACCAAGCGATTAAAAGCACAACGTACAATGTTGCGAAGATCACCCAAAACGTAATCCCCAATTGATACTTGCGTTTGCGAATCACTAAAAGTGCGAAAGCGGTACAGGATAAAAGGCCCACAATCAACCCGAGCATCGGCATGATCCCCCGAGCACCGAAAAACATCTCCAGGAACATCGGAAAGCCATACAGCAAAAACGCGATGGTCATGGCCATTCCTGACAGGACCAACAAATGAAGATTAAATCTGTCCAACGGGCTGACTTTTCTCTTCTTAGATTTGGTAGGCGCTAATGACATAACGGGAATTCTCGTTGGAAGATTTTTTATTCGTGAATGAAGCCCAACCAACCACTCTTGTCGATACTTAGAATGATCTGTTGAAGTGAAAACGGTGACGGACTTTAAGACAAGTTATCGGTGCAATCAGCCTGAGTTACATTTTAACTTCAGTTCCGCTACGATTCAATTTCGCATTTAGCTCGTTGATCAGATTTTCCCCGCTATTGGCGATGGAAACCAACGTTTGTGAGGAATCCGCCAGCCATTTGAGTTGTACCTGTTGGCTTTGCAGTTCATCTGGCCCAGCGACAATCACCCCTTGGAACCCACGACGATCTGCGAATTTGAACTGTGCACCCAGTTTTTTCGAATCCGGATAAACCTCAACGTTAAAACCAGCCTGCCGCAATAATGCTGCCAACCGCAAGTAATGAGCAAGGTCCTCGTTTCGAAAATTGGCGATCATGATTTGTGCCGGGGTTTTAGCCGCCGGTAGCATCCCCAACATTTCCATCGCGGCAAGTAATCGATCCAGCCCCAAGGAGGCACCTATCCCAGGCAACTGCTCCCTCGTGAAAAGGCCCGCCAAATTATCGTAACGGCCACCCGAACAGACGCTTCCAATCTCCGGTTTGTCCAACAAGAACGTCTCAAAAATCGTGCCGGTGTAGTAGTCCAACCCTCGGGCGATGCTCGGATCGATCCGCACATGTTTGCCAACACCCAACTCATCGAAGGCGGCAAACATCGCTCGCAGCTCCTCGCAGCCTTGTTCACCTAATGGATTGCCTGAAATTAAGTCGGCCATTTGACTGAGAATTAATTGCGGTTCGCCAGCCAACTGCGCCATCTCAATTACCGCAGCCGTTTGTTCCAAGTTCAATTTCGCCACTTCGGACAATTCTGTCTCTATAGCCTTGGGGCCGACCTTGGGAAGTTTATCAATCGCTCGCAAAACAGCCGTAGCTCGTTCTGCCAATCCGAATTTCTCCAAAAAACCATTCAACACCTTCCGGTTATTGATCCGAACCTCAAACCGTTCGAACCCAAGTGCCTTCATCAAGTCGATGATCACCAGCCCGGTCTCGATATCGCTGGTCAATGACGTCGTGCCAATCGTGTCGAAATCGCATTGCATGAACTCTCGATAACGCCCCGCTTGTGGCGCTTCACCTCGCCAAACGGTGGCGATGTGATACCGTTTGAAAGGCATCCCTAATTGTGCCGAGTGCTGGGCCACAAATCGTGCCAAGGGAACCGTGAGATCAAACCGCATCCCCACATGCCGTTCCCCTTGATCGACAAAATGGTACATCTGCCGGTCGGTTTCTTCGCTCCCCTTGCCAGTCAAAATCTCAAACAGTTCCAAAGTCGGCGTATCGATCGGCGCGAAACCGTAGGATCGATAAACTCGTTTGCAAACTTCGATCAGGGCCTCGCGCGGCAGCATCATTTCCGGAAGAAAATCGCGGAATCCCTTGAGAGTGCGAGGTTGAATCAATTGATTGGACATGGATGGGCGACGTCCCCGGTTAATTCAGAATAGGAAACATTTCAGGGCGCGGCGAGCGGAAATTTTTCGCAGTCGGCCGATTTTCAAATAGGGCCTCATAGTACTCTTGAACCTGCTCAGCAGTCTCAAAATACCGGTCGTACACGTTGCTGTCTTCGTACTCGCAATTGTCGGTCGAGTACTCGCGGCAAATTTGCGGACGAGTGTGGTAGATGCCGCATCGATTGTCGTCTTGGAGATGTTTGCATTTCGTGTGAACGAGGATGTACCAAACCTCGTCGTCGACGAAAACCGACGCCCGTTCGTGCAACAAGAACCACCGCATGAAGTCAAAATCTTGAGTCTCCGTGGGTTTTTCAATTGGCAACGCAAAGTACCGGCAACATTTGGCGGTGCAAAAATCGCAGAGACAGGCTCCCTCCGGAACTTGATCCTTGGGGATTTTTTTTAACGGCGGTTTATTCATTTCGGAAAAATTAAGCTACTGTGGTCTTGGGTCCTTTGGTATAAGTTATAGGCAAAACCGACAGTTTTTGAAGGGTAGGAACCCGGCAAATCTCTTTCGAAAGCCAATCGAGTCGCCTAAATTTGAGGCAACCGTTCAGGGAGTGAACGACCACGTAGCTTTTCACTCCGTGAAAAGGCGACTGCACCGTAGGAACATGACGCCACAATCCACTCGGATGAGTGATTCGCCATAAAGAGATTTGATTTTTCTCCAACAAAAATTCCGTTTTCTTTCACAACTTGAGCAACCTGCACGCATCCAACGAATCGCCCCAGAGCCATGCCAGAGATTTTAATCAATAGCTTGAGTCTCCTCGCAATGTTACTGGGTCCAGCGATTGTGGCCGCTGCGCTGATTCATGGCTTCGAGCACAATGTCCAACATCAAATGGCCGCACGCTGGGGTTGGCGAAGTGTGCTGTGGACCGGTTGGCTTGGGACGCCGATTCACGAATTGAGCCATGTCCTGATGTGCCGGTTGTTCGGACATCGAATTGAAGAGGTCCGATTTTTCGATCCTGACAACCAAAGCGGCCGTCTGGGGTATGTCAAGCATTCTTATCATCGTGGACATTGGTTTGAGGAACTTGGTAACGTCTTTATCGGAACTGCGCCATTCATCGGCGGCTCGCTGGTCATGCTCGTCTTGCTCTGGCTGTTTTATCCTAGTCTCGCTCGCGGACTTTTGCGTTCTGAGGACGTTCTGGCAGCGGAGTCATGGCAAACTTTGCTATCCGGGACTGCGTTGGCCTATCGAGAGTTCTTGCAATCCCTTTTCGCGTGGGAAAGTCTAACAACCTTCCGACTTTGGATTTTTCTGTACCTTACACTTTGCGTCGCTTCCCACATGGCCCCCAGCGCCAGCGACTACAAGGGTGCGATGCGGGGCCTCGTGATCATGGCCTTCGTCGTGTTGGCTGCTGCTGTCATCGCAATGACGCTCACCTCGAACCCGATTGCATTGTCGCTGTCAATCATCAAAACCTTCTCCCCTGTGATGATCATGGGGGGCCTCAGCGTCGTGTTGTGTTTCGTGTTATGGCTAGTGGTGTCAGCTATTTGCCTAGCAATTCCTCCCCGCCGTTGATTTCTCCCTTATGATGACAACGACGATCCTGTTGTCCTTGAATACTCTTTCAAAATTACGCCAAGATATCCGAGATCACATGACCGTGGACATCCGTTAAACGCCGATCAATGCCACCGGACCGAAAGGTCAATTGTTTGTGATCCAAACCGAGTAACTGAAGAATCGTCGCGTGGATGTCGTAGACCTGGGTTGGGTGCTCGCGATCCAAAGGCTTGTACCCCCATTCATCGCTGGGGCCGTAGCTCACCCCTCCTTTGATTCCGCCGCCGCAGAGCCAATTGGTAAACACAAATGGGTTATGGTCTCGCCCCAGGCCTCCTTGCGTCGAGGGCATTCGCCCGAATTCAGTGGTCCAAAAAACGATGGTGTCTTCGAGAAGCCCCCGGCGCCGCAAATCGCCAATCAGAGCCGCTGCTCCACGCGCCATGCCCTGGGCCAAGGGACCATGGTCACGCTCCAGGTCTTCATGAGAGTCCCAATTCCGGCGGGGAAAGCCGTTGTCGTTTCCCGACCAGATTTGAACGAAACGCACTCCGCGCTCAAGCAATCGCCGCGCCACCAAACATTTGCGTCCAAAACAATCGGCCTCTTCCGTAGCATTGATTTCGGCGGGCCACTCCGCACCTCCATCGCGAATACCGTACTCATCCAGAACATACTGGGGCTCGTCAGAAATATCGAGGGCCTCCGGAGCCGCCAACTGCATCCGCGCCGCCAATTCATAGGTCTTAATTCTCGATTCCAACCGCCCATCGCCTGGTCGCTCGGAAGTATGTTGACGATTGAGCTTCGCCAAGATTTCGTGCGTTCGCCGTTCACTTTCCGGAGTCACAAATTTCCCCGTCTCATGTGGATACAAATTGGTGATCGGTATCGAGTTCTGCGGAAAAACCATGGTTCCCGAGTGTTCGGAAGGCAAAAAAGCGGAGTCCCAATTCTTAACACCGTTCGATGCGAAACCACGATGGTCGGGCAATACTACAAACGTCGGCAGGTTCTCATTCTCACTTCCCAATCCGTAACTGATCCAACTCCCCATCCCTGGGAAGCCCGGTAAGGAAAACCCTGTCGCTTGCAGGAGCGTCGCCGTGCTATGCACGCCCGATTTTCCCACCATGTTGTGAACAAACGCTATCTCGTCTACGAACTCTCCTAAGGGTGAAACAACTTCGCTCAGCGGTTTGCCGCATTCGCCGTAAGGCCGAAAATCCCAGACCGGCTTTTTCCACGGTCCCAATCCATCTTGAAAAGCTTCGACATGTTCACCGAAGTCTGCGGGCTCGCCGTGTCGTTTGATCAGTTCGGGCTTGTAGTCAAACAAGTCGATGTGACTCGCGGCACCGGCCATAAACAACTGCACCACTCGTTTGGCGCGTGGACGAAATTGCAGTGGGCTTCCGTTGGCACTGTGGCCGTACGGAGCATCATCCGACTGTTTCCCCTTTGCATCATTCGCCATTAACGCGGCCAATGCCAGGGTGCCAAACCCACCACCCAATTGTCCTAAAAACTCGCGTCGTAGCGGCGTAACGACTCGTTGGGTTCGCTGGCAGAATGAACCAAGCATTGACACCTCAATCAATAAACATCAATTCGTTTAAGTTAAACATGACGCGGCACACTTGAATCAAACCATGCTCCATCGCAAAATCTGTCAATTCTTCGACCTCGGCAAGGGTTGGCTGGCGACCTGTAACCTCCCAAAACCCTCGCTCAATCTGACGAGCGAGTCTTTGTTTGGGATCGTTTATCTCCTGAATTTCTGAAAGCCGTTCGAGCTTTTCGGCGAATCGCTGGCTCATTGCCATAATCAATCCGTTGTTGAGCAGCGCAAGAGCTTGCAATGGAGTTTGACTTTCGTTTCTTCTAGCTACTTGCTGAGAAGGGTCAGCACAGTCGAGTGCATTTGAAAACGGTTCAAGCTGCGACCGCACGGTGAAGCGGTAGATCGATCGTCGATGCGATTTGGCATCAAAAAAGTCATGCAACTCGTAGCGATAGTGCGGCGAATGCTCCGGCTTTTCCATCACGAATTCTTGAAATCCCGGGCCGCCCATCGTCTCGTCCAGGCAATTGGATACAAGCAGCAGCGTATCTCGGAACTGCTCGGCATCAAGTTTTCGGCGATTCGCTCGCCACAGCCAACGATTGTTTGGATCGGCGACGAGTCGAGCGTCCTCGCGCGGGTCGTCAAGGCTGGGATTTGAGGTTTGCCGATAAGCGGCACTGGTGACGATCAAACGATGGAGAGACTTAAGCGATTGCCCACCATCGCGAAACTCACAGGCCAACCAATCCAGCAACTCCGGATGACTGGGTACTCCCCCCATCTGACCAAAATCGTTTGGGGTTTCTACGAGCCCTTGACCAAAATGGTGTTGCCAAACTCGATTTACAATACTCCGCCAAGTGAACCCGTTTTCGCGATCGGACAACCAGCGGGCCAAGGCGACTCGGCGGTCGGACTCGTCATGGTTGCTCGGGATGAAGAACTCTGGACTCACCCCCGAAACCAACTCCAGTCCACCCGGTTCGACCATTTCGCGCGGTTGCGTCACTTCACCCCGATACAAAACCCTTATTTCCCGAGGCTTTCCACCGGATGGACCAGTGCCCGAGAAGCTACCCTGGCCGTGATGCACAGTCCCCGCATAAACGAGCGAGGGTAAAGGCAGTTCCTCAATTTTGGCCTTCACGCCCTTCAAGTCTCGCTTGGCTTTTGCAACGTCGGACAATTCTTCGGAGTTTACGTCGTCATCCAAAAGCAACTCCATCTCGCCAACTCGACTCTGCTCTTCCGGCGGCAGTTTTGCGATGGCAGCCGCTAAAATTTCCTCGATTCGAGTGCGCTCGGCGTTGAGTTGTTCGCGTCGTTTAGCGATTTCGGGGTCATGGTCGTAAGGCTTGTCTGCTCGATCAATCGCCGCAAAAGCAGCCTGCAGTCGATAGTATTCCACTTGATTGATCGGGTCGAATTTGTGGTTGTGACATTGCGCGCAGCCGACAGTGATGCTCGTGAAAGACTGCACGACGTTCCGTACCATATCATCGCGGTCGAGGTGGCGAGCGATTTTTCCGTCGATTTTCGACTCGGGGACTTCGGCGTGACCCACCAAGTCCCAAGGCCCTGCGGCGATCATTCCCAACGCCTCGATACCGTCAACTGTTCCAGGAAACAAGGCGTCCCCCGCTACTTGCTCCTCGATCATACGCCCCCACGATTTGTCTTCATTGAAAGAGCGAATCACGTAGTCTCGATACGGCCAAGCATTGGGGCGCGGTTGATCCTTGTCGTAGCCGTGGGTGTCGGCGTACTGCACGACGTCCAGCCAATGCCGGGCCCATCGTTCGCCATACCGCGGCGAATTCAACAGGCGGTCCACCAAATTTTCATAGGCTTGAGGGTCGGGGTCTTCAACAAATGCCTTCAACTCTTCAGGAGCCGGCGGCAAACCAATCAAGTCATAATACAATCGGCGAGCCAGAATGCGGCGATCAGCAGGCGGGGAAAGTTCGAATCCGCGTTCGTTCAAGACTTGATAAATGAATGCATCAATCGGGTGGGGCTGGGTTTCTTCGGTCGTATCCCTCTCAGACTTTTGTTTTGAGTTCGCACGGGTGCTCGGGATTGTCGGACGGATCAATGGGCGAAGCGACCACCAGTTTGCATCGAGCTGATATGGTGGTGCCAGAACTACTCCATCAGGCCAAACGGCCCCCTCGCGAATCCACCGGGCCAACGTCTCCTGTTCCGCGGCCGAGAGTGGCGGCCCTTCTTGAGGCATCGCGGCACGTCCGCCTTCCGTCGTGATCAGATCGATCAAGTAACTCGAGTCGGGATCACCCGGATCAAGGACTTCGCCGCTGACCCCTCCCGCAAACGCACTGGGACCGTCCAATAGTGAGAGCCCTCCCGCTAGATCGCGAGCGTTGTGGCACTTGACGCAGTGCGTTTGAAAAATTTTCAACGCCTCTCGTGCCAACTCATCATCGTCGGCTCTAGCAACTTGGCTGCACCAGCCAAGGACAACAATTCCAACCCGGAACAACAGTTGCCGACAAATCATTGAACGTTCGAGGCCTACTGCTTCACGTCATAACACATGATGAACTCTTGGTCGCGGAGGTAGAGTTTGCCGTTGGCGACAACCGGATGCACCCAAATTCTCCCTTGAGGTTTACGTTGTTCCGTTTGCGGCGAAAGCGTGAATCGCCCCGTGATTTCGAACCCTTCCGGGTCGGCCTTGATCAACAGCACTTCGCCATCTTGTTCGTTGATGTAATAGAAGCGGCCATCGGCGTAAGTCACGGCCCCCTTCTTCATATCCTTCTTGTCAGCCCAACGAAATTCGCCTGTCTCGATGTCTTGGCAACCAAAACCGTCTTTATCCCCGTGTCCATAGATAAAGCCATCCACAAAGATCACACCGCCGTGATGGTTGCTCATCGAACGAGTCATCCAAAGTTCTTTCGCTGAGTTGCCATTAACGGCGAACATCGCCGACCCAGAACCGTATCCCGATGTAACGTAGACGTTGCCATTCACTTCGACCGGAGTCGGGATCACAGCGACCTTGCCGGGAAAATCGGCTTGCCAACGCACATTGCCATTCGCTGGGTCTACGCCAACAACTTTGCTGTTCAGCAATTGCACGTAAGTCGTCATTCCGTCTTTTTCTAAAACAATTGGCGACGAGTAGTGGGCTTGGTCAGTGACATCGACGGTCTGCCACAGTTTCTCACCTGTCATTTTATCGAGAGCGACGATTGCGCCTTGCTCGCCTCCGGGTGTACAAACGACTTGTCCCCCATGAACCAATGGCGACTCAGAAAACCCCCACACCGGAACCGCACCACCAAAATCACCCATCAATACCGACCATACCTTGGTTTGGTCATTGATATTGAAGCAAGACAATCGGCCCGCCGCTGCCATGAAATAGACCCGGTCGCCATCCACTGTAGGTGTGCTTCGTGGGCCGTCTCCCCAATTGTTCTCGTAGCGTTCACCAATTTCGACTCGCCAAATTTCCTCACCGGTCGATGCGTCCAAGCACAAGCCGATTTCCTTGTCAGCAAACAATCCCATCGTGAACAAGCGATTGTTGGCGATCGAAAAACCCGCATAGCCTAACCCCGCATTCTCATTGAGCCAAATTCGCGTCGGTCCGCCCTCAGGCCACTTTTGAAGCAGGCCCGTTTCTGACGAAACATCGCGGCGGCCCTTCCCACGCCATTGCGGCCAGTCGTAGTTGTCAGCGTCGGTCGCCCGATAAGCAACACTTACTTCAGTCGATTTTTCTGGCTGTGCCCAACTCAAGTCGGCCATTGCGAGCGAAAACAGGCCGATGATCGCCAGTGATGTCAAGACGCGAATGCGAACGTAAGAAATTGATTGGTTCATTTTGAGATTTCCAACTTTGATTCAATGGGTCAGATGTTCCGGAACCGTTATTGTACAGCATCTACACCCTCCTGTTGACCTGCGACTATCGCCTGCGAGGTAAAATCCTGAAAATTGCTTGGCATTCGAAGGCGAGGCCGCTAAAATGTCTCGGATGATCCAAAAGTTCTTTTTAAAATACGGTTTACATTCCCACATCGGGGTCTTTGAATCTCGGCTTGGTGTGCCCTTCGAGCGAGGCTCTAAAGTCGTTTGCCAGAGCCAACGTGGCATCGAGTCGGCCATCGTTTTAAATTCTTACGATGACTCGTCAGAGGACTCATACGGGTTGGGAGATTCAGATCTCTGCGACGGCGAAGTCCTGCGACCCTTCACCCACAACGATGTACTACTTGAGGAACGACTCGAACGCTACCAAGCCACCGCCTATCGGGCCTGCGTTGACTTGCTCGACCAACAGGGAATTCAAACACCCCTTATGGACATCGAGCTCCTGCACGACGGCGAGAATTTGTTCTTCTATTTTTTGACCGATGAGTTGAGTGAGCTAGAGCCCTTGATGGAAGAACTAGCCGAACAATACGGGAAAAAAATTCGGTTTCGCCAATTTGCCGAGAAGCTTGCTAACGGCTGCGGTCCAAACTGCGGGACCGGTGAAAGCGGTTGCGGAACCGGGGCATGTGGAAGTTGTGGCCTTTCTGGGAAATGTAGTACAAAATCGGCGTGAAATCCATCAACGCTAGCGTCGTCGTGATGCAAATGAGCGATGCCGTGAATGATCTAGGGATTGCTCGCCAAACCAGATAAACTTAGCGGTGGCGAAGGAGACTTCTCAAGTCCACGCTGTCATCTCAATCACCAATTCAACTGACGTCAAATCACGGAAGATTCAAAATCCCAACTGCGATGGATCGCACTCCATGAACCGTCATTCGGTCGAACTGTCAACCAACCGCTGGACCTTCCTCGCAGAAGGATTGGGAGGGTTCCGCGCCTACGCCCTGTTTTGGGGGTTCGTGATCGGCGGAGTCGTCTGGATAGGCATTGCCTTTCGAAATGACATCTCGCAGCGAGTCACTGAACTTGCCGTTCTCGAAATCAATTCGCAACTCGCCGATACGGGCTGGCAACTTGCCGTCGGCCGCGCTCAAATGCTAACTTCAGATCAGGTAAAGATCTCCAACATTCTGCTTTATCCCATCGACGCCGACCAACCAGCAATCGCAATTGATGCGATCCATTTGATCTTGTCCGACCCATGGAAAGACGGCGAACAGCCTGTTCCGAAGCTCACGGCCATCGTCATCGACCGCACGACGATCCACATCAACGCGCGCGTGATCAGAGAGGCTTCGTTGGAACCGCTTTTCGAACGGCTCAAACTGCTTTCAAAAAAACGGCCAAGCGACATCGAGTTGCGAATCCGAAAAGCGACCTGCCGAGTCCTCGAGCCTCAGCACGTTCCCGAATTCGAGTTGCGAGACGTCAATTCGGTTACTTCTAAAGATGACCATAAAAGCACCACGGTTGTCCGCTGTGAATCAGACTATTTCCGGCAATGGATTGTCAATTTTGAACATGCGGGAGAAGACCGTCCTTGGAAATGCACAAGCTTTATAAACCAGATTGGGATGGACGAAGCCTTTTTGGACCTGATTCCCGAGGCCGAGAGATTGGGTTTCGACGCGATCCATCACCTTTCTGGATCGCTTGACGTCGCCGTTGAATTGGCCCCCAACGATTCTGGCGAAATCGACTTTAATGTGCGTGGCTCATGCGAACGCATGAACATTTTGCACGAGAAGATTGCAACCCCGATTTCCAATGGGCGATTTGACTTCGAAGTCAACAAATCTGGGCTCGCCCTGACAAAAATTCAAGCCAATATTGGGGACGGAATTTGCCGGGGTTCGTTTCGTCTGGACGGGCTGAGCCCTTACGCGGATTATCAGTTTCAGGGGGAGGTTGATAACCTGGCGGTGAACCCGCAGTTCGGCGAAGTTTTATCCGAATCCGGAAAGAAATTCCTCAACGACTTTTCGCCTGTTGGCCTCGTCAGTATGCGGTTCAATCTCAACCGTCATCAACAGCAAACACACCGCTGGATCCATGCACAAGTCAAAGATCTCAGCGCCAGTTTCGTAAAGTTCCCCTATCGCGTCGAAAACTTAGTCGGCAACGTGATTTGGGAAAACGAACGCTGCGAAATTGATTTGCAAACACTGCTCGCTTCGGAAATCGCGACAATGAAAGGGGTTGTTTTGAATCCAGGACCCCACGCGACAGTTGATATTGCCATCGATTGTCCGGGTAGTTTGCCAATCGATGAAAAACTCTTCCATGCGATGAAACTCTACCCAACGGTCTATCGCCAAATCATGGCCCTCAAGCCACGTGGACAAGCGTCCGTTTCCGGAAAAATCCACAAAGCAACTCCCGATAGCCCATTGGAATTGAGCTATCTCATCAATCTCAAACAATGTTTCGTTCGGCATGATTTGTTTGATTACCCGTTTCGGAACGTCAACGGACAAGTGTTGGTTCGCGACCAACATATTGTCTATCAGAACATCACCGGTGAGAACCTTGATAGTCGTGTGACATGCAACGGGACCTGGGACCCTGAAATCGGTTTGGCGCTCCGATTCTGGGCTCGAAATGTCGTGCTGGACGAACAATTGCGCGCGGCAGTTCCTCAAATGGCCAAGGAGGCTTGGAGAGAACTCCGCCCTTCAGGTCGAATCCCCATTGTGCGACTGGACTTGAGCGTCCCCAGCGGTTCGCCTGGCCCTCCGCACATCAGTCTAATCCTAGATTCACGTTCTAACGGAAAAGACGACGAGCAGACCACCTACTCCATCAAACCCGTCGCCTTCCCTTACGAAATTCAGGATATTCGCGGACTGGTCAGCGTCATCGAAAATCGTATTGAGATGACTGACATCGAAGCACACCACGACCAAGCCTGGATGCGTTGCCAAGGTGCCGGATCGTTTTCAGATGCTGCCTGGCAAGTTCGCCTTTACGACATCCTCACGGGAGCGATTCCCGTAGATCATAAATTGCTATATGCCATGCCGAGCGGATTGCAATCAGCGATTCGACACATCGACTTTCGTGGAAATGCGAATATCTCCGGAGCATTAACGATTAGTGGCCAGGTGATCCCACCGAGCCAACCCAATCACGAATGGGGCACACGCGACATTGCGCAAGTTTCGTTCATCAATTCTGCGATTCCCAACCGAGCGATGAAGTCTGAAATGGAATGGGACATACGCATTGATGTTGTTCGCGGAAAAATGACAACCGGTATCGATATCAACGAAATTCATGGCAACGTAAAATTACAAGGTCGTTACGATGGGCAACAAGCAGTTTCTCAGGGCAGTCTTGAGATTGATTCACTCACTCTCCTAGACGCTCAAGTCACTAAAATCCGTGGCCCTATTTGGATTGACGAACACCGGGTGGGAGTAGGTATGTTTGCCCGCCCCGAAAACACCCAAACTTCCGCAACGCCTTCGTCATTGACAGGGCAAGTCTTTGGTGGCGTGATTGAATTCGATGGACAAACCTGGCACGAACAATGCCAGAAATTCTATCTACAAACAACCATTGACCGCGCCAGCCTCAGGCAGGCTGCCGCAAATTTCGCACCTTCTTACACGATGATCGATGGCCGTGGGCAATTGGCGTTGCGTTTGCAAGGCGATTGCGCATCGGTTGATTCGTTTTACGGAGATGGCGTCATGAAAATGTACCAAGCGAAAATTCACGAACTCCCCGTCTTGCTTGCCACGCTCAAGCAAATCCGCCGCTTCAACGAGGATAAATCGGCCTTCGATTCGGGCAATATCGACTTCGCGATCAAGGGGCGGAGTGTCCTCTTTTCCCGCATGGAATTGCTGGGCGAGCCGATCAGCCTCATTGGCAACGGCCAAGTCGACTTCAATCAAAACGTCGACTTAAACTTTTACACCATCGCGGGGAGAAATCGTTTTTACGTCCCCGTGCTGAGTGAGTTGTACAAGGCGGGGAGTCAACAGATCATGTGGATCAACGTCGGTGGAACACTGCAATCGCCCAAAAGCCGCCAAGAAATCCTCCCCGGCGTCAACGAAAGCCTCAAGGAACTCTTCCGCTAACAAAAGCAGTATCCGTTCAAAGAATCCCGCCTCGCGAACCACCAGATTGTTCTAAACCTAAACCTAAACTTAAACTTAAACCTAAACCTAAACTTAAACTTAAACTTAAACTTAAACCCTCGCCTGAATCCTCCATACTTCAAAAACTCCGTTAACGGATTCCAATCCCTTCCCGGAAAACGAGCTCATTCCACCAATGCCACGCCACAACCAGAAGCCCCGCCGAACGGAATAGCCTCGCAAGAATATGGTAAAAGACGTTGGGTAAAAGATAGAACCATGTTTGCAAAAGATCGCGCAAAGTCGCAAAGGCGCAGAGGTTCCAACCCAGTTATTCTTTGCGGCCTAGCGTCTTCACGCGAAACATGGTAACGGAATTCAAATATTTCAGCCGAATCCCCTGCCACCGCCAGCGCCTCAATAATGGATTATCCGCGTTAGCCCAGCTTTTCCCAAAACCAGCTTGTTGACTTAAGTTTTAAATTGTCTACACTCTAGCAAATGCAATAGCCGTGTTTTGTCAACTCATCGCGCGCTAGCCGATGACAATCAAGTTCTCCCTGAGGAATTGATGCTCGAAGATAGTGGAAGAGTAGAGGAGAAAGATAAGAAGGTTACGACAGATATTGTCGGTGAAGACCTTCAGAATCGGCAGTTTACTCGCCTCGTTGCCAAAGCGCGCCGTTTCGAGCGAGTCAGCTTTAACTACTCCACTTTCGACGCGGCTTACCTTCGGAGTTGCGTCTTTGACTCATGCACTTTTGTTGGCTGTCGATTTGTCAGTTCAAATTTGCACGGCTCAACGTTTACTGGCTGCAAATTTGACTACGCAACCTTTGAACGCACCATTGTCGATTTCGATGATATCGTGAACAATGCTCCAAGTGTCGAGAATTTGCAACTACGGTTTGCGAGGACACTGCGAACGAACTTCCAGGCTCTTGGTGATGCTGTTGCTGTCAATAAAGCAATTGCACTAGAACTAAAAGCCACTGAAGTCCACCTGAGAAAATCGTGGTGGTCAAATGAATCGTATTATCGACACAAATATAAAGGCTTCCCACGAGTTATCGCATTTGCACGATGGATTGAGTTCACGCTGCTCGACTTTTTGTGGGGAAATGGCGAAAGCACTTTCAAACTCTGCCGCAGCCTCGGACTTCTGATCCTTTTTGTTGCAATTGTCGACTTGCTTGTTACTGGCCAGATATCGATTGGTCCGGACTACTTTGGAGCAATCCTAAAATCCCCCCAGTTGCTTTTGGGAACGTTGTCACCCGATTACTACTCTAAGGGTTATCTTGCGTTTATCGTGTTTCTTCGGCTGATCGCAATCGCATTGTTCCTGTCCGTAATCATTAAACGATTCAATCGACGATGAGTCACCATATTTACGTTTTTGGCTCGATTTGTAGGGGGGAAGTATCTACTGACTCCGATGTCGATCTTTTGGCAATTGTCGATGGATTCGATTCTCGATTCGATCCCTTTGTTTATTCGATTTATTCTCGCCGACGACTAGGCGAGATTTGGCGTGATGGTAATCCTTTCGCTTGGCATCTCTCGATAGAATCTCGACTCGTTTTCTCGTGTGATGGAAAAGACGTCATTAAAGAACTTGGCACCCCGTCGCCTTACCAGAATGCTTCAACAGATTGCGAAAAATTTCACCGTTTGTTTAGGGATGCGTATAGTTCCTTCACAACTTCGGACGACACAAGGGTATTTGACCTCTCTGCGATGTTTTTGGCGATTCGGAATTTTGCAACTTGCTATTTGCTTGGTGTTCAGGGGCAGGCATGTTTCTCGAGAGACTCTGCGCTTAGAATGGGAAAATACAGTATTCCGTTGGCGCCCGATGCGTTTGATTTGCTTTTGAGAGCTAGGCTCCTATCGACCCGGGCGATAGGGAAGGAAATTACTGACGAAGAATGTCTCAATCGGTTGACGGCATTCGGGCATATTGATGATTGGATGACGAGGCTAAGAAATGATGGAATCACGCGAATTCGAGTTCAACAATCGCATGGCAGCACAAAGGCGATTGCTCAGTGCCGTGAATAAGGCGGATTGGTGGTGCGAAAAGCTTGCTGGCATAAGCGTTAATGCCATTGAGCGCTTCGCCCTAGCTAATTCTTTGTCGCCAACAGATGACATCGTGACAATTCTCAGATCGGCTGGAAAGACAATGCAGTGCCTTGCGTCAAAGAGTCAAGAGCAACTCACCGATGAATATGCTCGTATTGAGCGGGAAGTCGATGCACTCCAATGCAAACTTGAATCCGTAATGGCGGACAAAGCAATGAGCGGAAGTGCTCGAACAGCCGCCAGTTGATGGCAAGCCCTTTCGCTCGCACACCGTTATTGACAGCGTTACATGCCAGAGCACAAAGATGAGCTACACAGTAAGCCTCTAACGGCTGTCGACAGCCCCGGTGCTTAACCACACATTCGCAGGTCTTCTCTCCACCCTGGATCACTCCAGCACAGTTGCCCTCGTCTAGTACTTTGACTCTTAATCGCAAAGTGGTTACACTATCTGTGTTACTTTAGTCGTTAAGGTTCCCAATTTCGTTCGGGGACTTCCACCCCAAAACATCAACCCTGTGACGGGCGTACATAATGCCGTGAACCGGAGCACTCATTTACGCGGAAACTGAATTCAATGCCGTCCGTTGGTGCCCGGTTACGGCAGGTCCAAAACTGTAAAGCTAATGTACCACCTATTGATCAGCGGTTGTGAAGACACGTGGCAGCGTCACGCTGAATCGCTGTCGGCGGATCGGTGCCTTAAATCAAAGGAATTTACGGCGGCGTATCTAATCGACGAATACTGCCAATTCACGGACGTCCAAAACCGTCTCCTTACGCAACTCCCTGCTGTGTTTGGCTATGAAACGGGCGTCAAACAAGATGCTCGCCTTGGTCGCATCCTCGCGATAAAGAAAGGCGGTCGCAACGTCCGAATCGACTATCAGTTTCTTGATTCGTATCCCCCAATCCCGAATGAGGTTCTGAACCAATACCGTCACGAATTGGGCATTGAAGACTCCGAGCTTTACCGAACACACTGGGCACTGAAAGACGAAGACTTAAACTTCGGGCTCAGTCTCGCTGGTTTTCCGGAAGTGCCATTTTCGAATCAGCCTCTCGTCAATATCCGCGAACACGTATTTTGTGTCGCCCTTTCATTCCCGGGCGAAGTTCGCTCGTACACCGAAACCATTGCCAGACAGCTCGTTCGGATTCTTGGCAACAACACAGTCTTCTATGACAACTTCTACAAATCGCAACTTGCCATGCCCAACCTTGATATAGCACTTCAAGACTTGTACGGCAATCGTGCTCGGCTTGTCGTCGTGTTTTTGTCCGCCGATTACGCCAACAAGAAGTGGTGCGGTATCGAATTCCGGGCAATCAGGGAAATTATCAACGCAAAGCAAGATGAAATGGTCATGTTCATACGGTTCGACGATGCGCCGGTCGATGGAGTGTTTGCGCACGACGGGTACATTGACGCCAACAAACATTCAGAGATCGAAATTGCGTCCATGATCCAGGAACGCGTGAGACTCCTGCAATCGACCGCATAACCAATAAGCCTTTAACATCGCGAGATATGAGATAGGGTGTGGCGGTTGGTGGCGTTTTGGTCGAAATAAATGGCGTTGAATGGCCGAAAAAGGAACTCGAATTTTTTGATTTTCCAGTCAAACAGACGGCAAACAGACTTGAATTTACCGAGATCGAGTGCGAGAATTTTGCTGGTTAGGACTTCCCAGGGATTGGCATTGGGAAAATTGTGACAGTCGTCGTCAACAGCGTCCCGAGATCACAGGCCTGAGGCACCAGATTTTGATTCAAAGACTCCCGCCCCAAACTCAGGAACTACTTGGATTATTAATCCGCTTCAAAAATCTGTAGCCTGTCTGGGACACCATTCCCTACCGAACTTGTGGCTGGTAAAATGTGCTTGTGGAATTAAAACTATGACAATAGAGCAGGTATTAAAAGACGTTTCCGCGTTGCCGCCGAGTGACCAACTTCGAGTCGTCCAAGCGATTTGGGATCGGCTACCCGAGGGGGTTGGATTTGAGCTTTCTGCAGCTCAGCAAGCAGAACTTAATCGTCGGTGGGCCGAATACCAGGCAAATCCGTCTAGCGATTTGACTGAGGAAGAGTTTCGGGAGCGTATTCGGATTCCACGCGGCCAATGAATGCAAAGCTAACTGCTGACACCCAAGCGGATCTTCTACGTGGAATAGAGTGGTTTGACAGAATTTCGCCCGGACTTGGTGACCAATTTCAATCCGAGTTTTTTAATGCACTTGAGCGAATCAAACAGGAGCCGTATCAATTCGCGGCTAATCATACGGGTTATCGACCGTGCCGACTGAAGCGGTTTACTGCGTGCTTTATTTTCGCGTGGATGGCGATGTAATTGTTGTAGTTGGACTATTTACAAGTGGGGAAGACGAGTCCGCCCTGAAGAATCGCGGATAACCAATAACCCTTTAACATCGCGAGATATGAGCTAGGGTGTGGCGGTTGGTGGGGGTGTGGCCGAAGCGAAGGGCGTTGAATGGCCGAAAGAGAAAAATGGCTGAGACTGTGAATGTTGTAATCATAATACTTTTCCTGGCCGCTCAAATTTGGGCCATTCGATGTTGACCGTGGCGAGTTGCTCAAGAAAACCCGCGTTTGATCGTTGCGATTATCGTTTCTGGCAAGATACTCTGGCTGGTCGGCATGGTCCTTTTTTTGTCTTACCAGAAAAGGTGGTTGGTTTGGCATTGTTGGTTGCATCTTACGGATACTTGGCATTCTTGCCACGCCATAACAATTCCAGATTGATAACGAAAAACCGCAACACCTCTGATGGCTGAAGTGTTACGGAAAACTAAAATCAAGGGTTGAAAGAGCCCTGATTTGACAAGGCTGATCGTGGGCGATTGTTCGACTGACTCAAAAAACTCACAACCGAGGAGGAGGGCGGCGGGGAGGAGGATTCGCGTTGGCTTGGGGTTGTGGATTAGGCGCCATATTGGAGTTGTTATTGTTCGCAGCAATTTCTCGCGGAGTGGGCGGGGGCTGAGTGAATGACTCTTTCCATTCCCAACCCAGCGGAGTGCTCAGTTCCTTTTGAGCCAGCAT
Organism: Pirellulaceae bacterium; assembly: GCA_019636375.1. GTDB lineage: Bacteria > Planctomycetota > Planctomycetia > Pirellulales > Pirellulaceae > BJ22. The sequence goes on from JAHBXS010000004.1 coordinate 693,154, forward strand.
GGCCCACGGGGTTCCCGGATGTTCCTCCACGACTTGTTGCAGAAGCTTACGGGCCTTGTCAGCCATCGTCGCCATCTGACTTCCGGTTTGAATTGAATCTGCCGGTGCGAGGGTCCAGGTATTGTTGTTGGTGTCTTGGAAAGTCAACCGTGTTTTAATCAAGGCCAACATACCATTGTATGACTCGACGCGAACCTTTTGAGCCATCACGCGCCCATAAGCCAAATCGTATCCCGCTCTCCAGCGTGGTGAAATTTCATCCGCGCGACTTTTTTCCCCAGCTCGCAACGTCTCATAGAGCTGGTTTAATTTCGGCTCCAAGATCGCCGCGTTACGCTGAGCGAGTGAGACCGTGTTTACAAACTGCCCTTCATTGAATCTTTCGAATCGCAAAACCGGAGTTGCAAGAGTTCCAACTCGGGAAATCTGCGCGGCCTGCACGAGCGCCATCCGACAACGATTGCTATTAATTTGCTGCATGTAGGTTCGATGAGACACATAATCAGGTCGGTAGGCCCGCATGGCCTCCGGCTCGAAAAAATGACGGAAATGAGCGGTGTAGTTCTCCGTTTCAGAGCGGCGCACCTGCGAGCCAACTCGGCGATTCGGGTGGACCGTGAAGTAAATCCCGCCGCTCTCGTAAGCCAAGCGTGTCAAACCAAATGGCCCGAAACCCGAATCAATTGCCCCGACTTCTTCTGGATCGCCGTCGGCAAAATCCAGTTTGACGACCTCCGACATCACCGACTCCGGCCCTTGATGAATCATGGCCCATTGAGGCGTTTGGTCGTAACGGGGGTCCGGATCGATCCATCGCAGCATCGTCTCTTCCCGACCAAACGGTGCCGGAACTCCAATCACGTAGACTGGAATCTGCCAGCGTGTGCAAAGTTCGACCGCTTCGTCGATTCTCTCAATGTCATCCCCCGCTTCATCGGAGACGATCACAATCATGACGTTTCGATCGCGGTCTTTTGTTAAACGGTTGACCCCTCGAAACGTCTTGTAATTGTTCACCGTTTGAATCACGGCAGAAAAAACGTACTCCAACCCCGTGTCGTCACGTTCGATCCGATCTATTGCCGCCAACAATCGATCGGTATCGTTGGTGACCGAAGTCATTCGTTGGTAAGAGTTTCCAAATCCATAAATCGACGTCAACAAGGGCTCGTCGCCATGTTTCCGGAAGGCTTCGTGATCTTGAGCCGCTAAATTATGCAACTCTCGATAGATACGGTCAAAACGGCTGCGGATTTCGGCGCGTTGAGACATCAAACTCGCCGACTGATCGAACAACCATACGACGGTTGTCTTTCGTTCATCAAGCGACCGCAAAATTTCTTGTGTGATTCGATCAATTGCCCCCGCCGCTCCGGTAACGGCAACCCCTGCGTTTCCTTTGAGCGGCAAACGAGTCGTAAAATCTGCGCTGGAATCCAGAAGTTCGGCTTCAAATTGAAGATCGGCATCGAGCACCACGGGCATCGAGACTTCGAGCGGCGCGTCTTTCACGTCATCGACAAGCTGCTGCTCCATCTCCACCAGAGCCGCTTCGTCATTGAGATTCTCGCCGATTTCCTCAAACTTCATCTCATCAAACTGAATCGAAATCGGCTGCTCGGAAAGGTCTAACAGCTCCGACTGTGGGGCCACGAGATTGATTTGTTGCGGCTCGTACATTCGCAGCAAAAAATGAGAAAGGCCAACCAACAACGCGATGTGGAGGACGAGACTGATGACCCAGAACCGTGCGTCTTGTTCCCAAGGGAAATCCAATTGGCCCGTTTTGATTTGCCACCAAAGTTTAAATCGTGCGATCATGCGAAGTTTCCCTGTGCATCGCCAGCCGAACTCGAACCGCTAAAATGCCGGACCGACCTGTCAAGCCTGCCTAAAAACACTCGTCAAGGCTTGATTCTTCCACAGCACCTATCCGAGCATTCTTATTGTAGACGGTTCAAACGCCGGAAAATAGCTGAATGCCGATGCAAAAACCTGAAAAATTCTGGTTCACCGACGGCCAAATTGAATTCGTCGCCGGTTGAATTGCCAATTCAACTTCAATTTGAGCACTACTGATCCGTTGGCGAACTCGGTTTATCCCCGCTTCGCAGCAAACGGAAGTACTCGGAGTCCGTGCCCATCATCAGCGTCACGTCCTTGCCCAACGACTTTCGGTAACTCTCCAGAGTCCGAATAAAGGCATAGAACTCGGCCTCGCTTCCGAATGCTTCGTTGTAAATCCGCGTCGCCTCGGCATTCGCCTGGCCTCGGATCACCTCCGCCTCACGTGCAGCTTCGGATTTGACTTCGGCAATCATCCGGTCGGTCTCACCGCGAATCTCAGCGGCACGACCTTGGCCCTCGCTGCGAAACTGCTCGGCCATCTTTTGGCGTTCGGCGATCATCCGCTGGAAAACTTGCTGTTGGACCGATTCGACGTAATTGATCCGCTTGATTCGAATGTCAACCAACTCGATACCGTAAGAGGGCATTTGTTTTTGAGCAGTTTCCAAAATTAGTTTCGTCAGGGCCTCGCGTCCGGTTTTCACTTTTTGCAATAAAGTTTCTTCGTCCCCTTCGCCAGCCATAGCTCGGTCAAGGTCCTCTTCCGTCACGTTCCAATCTTTCGAGCGTACGATGTCGATCAGTGAACTCTCGGCAATCTTGTCTCGAACAACCGAGTCGAGTACGTCATTAAGTCGGCTTTGAGCGCGGGGAATGTCTTGAACGCTTTGATAGAACTTTAAAGCGTCCACGATTCTCCAGCGGGCCGTCGTGTCGATCTTGATAAACTGTTGCTCGACCGTCGGCATTTGATTCGGTTCGCCGTCCCAAGACATGAGGCGTTTGTCGAAGCGTTTCACCTCTTGAATAAAGGGGACGCGAAAGTACAAACCTGGCTCCGTAATGGTTTCCCCCACCGGAGCACCGAACTGTACGACGACGGCCTGTTCCGCTTCATCGACAGTGAACGCCGATGAATAGGCAACCAACAACACCGCAAAAACGATGAGAGCGACTGCAATTAAAGCCGTCTGGCCGCGACGATTGGAGTATTTTACGTTTCGATTGTTTCGTTTCATAAACATTAGCGGTTTCCTCCGGTGTCTGAGCGACTTGGGGCGAGTGGGTTACCGGCCGCGTCTAAATTGAGAAAAGGTATGGGGCTGGATTGCCCCGGCTCAACGACCAAAACGCGGCCCAAATTCGGCATGACCTCGTCGAGCATTTCCAAGTACAGACGTCGCCGCGTCACATCCGGAGCATGGCGATACTCCTCGACGAGGGCCGCAAAAGCTGCCGCTTCACCTTTGGCTTTGTTCACCCGCTCGGCTCGATACCCCTCGGCGGCTTCGACGACCTGTCGTGCTTCACCCTTCGCTCGCGGCACCATTTGATTGCGGTATTTTTCGGCTTCGTTGATAAAGCGTTCTTTTTCCTGTTCCGCTTGGTTGATTTCGTTGAAGGCAGGCTTAACCGGGTCCGGAGGCGTAACGTCTTGAAGTTCAATCGTGCTGATGGTGACTCCCATATCAAAGGAATCCAAAATCTCCTGCAACTCCCGTTTTGATTCTTGGGCGATTTGCACCCGATTAACCGTCAACACATCGGTCCCCAGCGAGTTGCCTACGATTCTTCGATTGACTGACTCCGAAATATCGCGGATTGTTTTGTCGACCAATTGAACACGATGCAAATACTTGTTCGGATCATTGATGCGAAACTGAACGACCCATTCCAGGTCGATTACCTTCAAGTCGCCGGTCAGCATCAACGACTCTTCTTGGTGCATGGAAGTCTTTTGAAACGTGCTTGATCCGCGACGACTGGATGTGTCGGTCGAAGCAAATCCGAATTCATGTTTCAAGACTTTTTCCGTGGGGACATAGGTTTGGGTTTCGATTCCAAAGGGAAGTTTGAAATGCAGTCCAGGCCCCTTTGTCGCGACGACTTTGCCAAACCTTTTGACAATCGCTTGGCCCTGTGTCTCGACGGTGAAGAAGCACGTGCTGATCCCCCACAATACGATACCGGCGATCAGAAGTACCAAAAACCACACGGGGTGGACTTGCCCGGCCATGTCAAATGAAGGTCGATTCCCTCCAGGTCGCCGCTCGCCAAATTGTAAACTCATGTTGGATCATCCCCTTCATGGATGTATTGGAATTGACTAGCCACCCCCTTTGTGACCGATCTCGCCATTGGCCTTTAACTTGGCCGTTTCAGTAGGGAGCGATATCAGGGTGTTTTAGGCTTTTTTTGTTACGCCCTTGCATTCTAAGTTCTCAAGCAAATCTTTGATCAATTAGGTTAACAAAGTCGAGAATGCCTTCAAAAATAGGCCGCAATTCACCACTTACCTTCAAAAAGCACGGGAAAAGGAAACTTGCTGAGTCCGTTTTTTCGGATTTTCCCGGTTCCACCGCATTCAACCGACTGACTCGACAAATTTCGCCCAATTCGGGATTATATGTCAGCAATCATTCCGTCCCCATCTTGAAATTCACGACACAAAAAAAAACCCACGAAATGCGGGGTCTTGATGGGTTGGGCGGGGTTGTGATAACCCCAGAGATGCCCCCACTTGGACCAAAACAATTGGAGAAAACGCGAGGAAAAACTCAGGACTCGTCAACCGTGCCCATACCGGTCCCCACATCAGGAACCATCACAATGGAATTGATTGAAGTTTGGGAACTGTTGAGCCCAGATGACCGGCTATTACCGACTTGCATCTCCTTCCATACCGTCACTACGATCAAGGGAAAAATTAGGGTGTTCTTGTTGGAGATTGATCGCATTCAAATCCTACTAAATAATTCGTTCAAATTAGCAATCCATCTGAGTACAAACTTCATTTGGCACGCTTGAGCCCCGAAACTATCATAACGCTGGATGTTTTCGTGGCCTCATTTCGAGACTGGATCTGCGGGCACGAACGAAAGGGAGAGGGAGTTTGTCGCCGACCGTTGCTCGTTCTATGACGGCAACCCAATATTCTTCAAGGACCATGAACTGCACTTGCTCCACAATTTGAGCCGTGGACGAGGCTTCGGGTTCTTCGAAGCAGGGAACTTCTACCCTGACTTCCTACTATGGCTGCTGACCGCTGACAACGAGTTCATCACGTTCGTCGATCCGAAGGGTATCCGCCATCTCGAAGGCCCAGACGACCCCAAGATTCGCTTCTATCGCTCGATCAAGGAACTGGAGTCCTGCCTCGGCAATTTGAACGTCATCTTGAACTCGTTCATCATCTCGAACACGCCCTTCCAACAAGTCCGCTGGTGGACCGAAGACCTATCGAAAGGCGAGTTCACCAAGGCGCACGTCCCTGTTCCAGAAGGATGATCGCAAAACTTACGTCAAACGCCTGCTGACTACCGCGATGAGTGCAAATCAAGTGGCAGTTGAAATCTGATTGAGTGCCAGGCGAATACAAATTGAAACTTGCAAAGGGAGCCGAATACTTTGTGTCCGGACAATGAGGGATTTATTGAGATTGTTTTTGGATTGACGGGGGCTTTTGATGATAGAAGAAAAAAGACCTCCAGTTTCGATGAAATCCGTCAAACCCATAAAAACGTTGACGCGACATGGACCCCGAAAAAGAAAGCCTCCTACATACTACATCGCAGGCACTCTCCGCTGTGATTCGGGAGTGAAGGAGCCACTCGTGGTAAGGCTCGACGCGGGGCGTACAAAAAATTGGTAACTTTTGGAAGACTGTGCGATCAGCGTCCCTGTGATACAATCCCCGGATGGCTGAAATTACTCGTATCCTGTCTCAGATCGAATCCGGCGATCCATCGGCGGCTGAGCATTTATTTCTGTTAGTGTACGACGAGCTGCGAAAGCTCGCTGCCGCGAAACTCAACCAAGAACGACCGGGGCAGACTCTCCAGGCGACTGGACTGGTCCATGAAGCGTATATCCGACTGGTAGATGTTAAGGAAACGCAGCACTGGGATTCGCGCGGGCACTTCTTTGCAGCGGCCGCAGAAGCCATGCGTCGGATTTTGGTCGATAAAGCCCGCAAAAAACTTCGACCAATGCATGGAGGGGATCGGAAACGCGTGGACCTCGATTCTGCCTGCGTTCTGACCGAGGATCGACATGAGGATCTACTAGCCTTGGATGATGTACTAACCCGGTTCGCAGTGTCGGAGCCGCTCAAGGCCGAGCTGGTAAAGTTACGCTTTTTTGCTGGCATGACCGTTCCAGAGGCAGCCGAAGCTCTCGGCATTTCAGTCGCAACCGCCGAGCGGTATTGGACTTACGCACGGGTTTGGTTGTACTGCGAGCTGGGAGACGGCAAGGCTGCGGAAAAAATTCCACAGAATCTCGGCAACAGTTGAGGGGATCGAACGCAAATACTCGCATTGTCAATGGAGTGAGTAACGCGAAAGGAACTCAACAAAATGACAAACGAAAAACCAAACGTCGAAGCGATCTTTTTTGCCGCGATTGAAATGAAATCGCTCGCTGACTTGGCCGCCTACTTGAATCAAGCCTGCGGCGATGACGAAATTCTCAGACAGCGAGTCGAGGCATTGCTCAACGCCCGCCCCAAGTTGGGTAGTTTTCTCCAGGGCCAGGCTGCGGAGATGGTGACCACATCGGCTCCAATACCGTTGGAAACTCCCGGTACTCAGATCGGGCCCTATCGGCTGCTGCAGCAAATTGGCGAGGGGGGCATGGGGGTCGTTTGGATGGCAGAACAGTTGGAGCCTGTACGCCGTCGTGTCGCTCTGAAAGTCATCAAGCCAGGCATGGACTCTCGCCAAGTGATCGCCAGGTTTGAATCCGAGCGACAAGCACTGGCAATGATGGATCATCCGAGCATCGCCAAGGTATTCGATGCTGGTACAACGCAAACCGGTCACCCCTTTTTTGTTATGGAACTCGTGCATGGCGTGCCCATGACCAAGTTTTGCCAGGAAAGCCGCTTCACGGTACGTCAGCGGCTGGAATTACTGATCCCAGTCTGCCATGCGATTCAACATGCCCATCAGAAGGGAATCATCCACCGTGACATCAAGCCCAATAATGTTTTAGTCACGATGTACGACGACAAGCCAGTCCCAAAAGTGATTGACTTCGGTGTCGCAAAAGCGATTGACCAGTCACTGACCGAGAGAACCCTGTTCACTCAATTTGGCACCTTGGTCGGCACGCTCGAATACATGTCGCCCGAACAAGCTGAAATGAACGCCTTGGGCGTTGATACTCGTAGTGATGTCTATTCGCTTGGCGTCATGCTCTACGAACTGTTGACCGGCACGACGCCGTTGGACGGAACAAGCTTGCGTAAAGCTGCCTGGCAAGAAATGTTAAGGCGGATCAGAGAGGAAGAACCGCCTAGGCCCAGTCATCGCCTGAGCGGTTCCGCGACGCTCAAAGAGTTTGCTACCGTTTGTCGGGCCGAGCCCGCACAGCTTGCCAAAATGGTTCACGGTGAACTGGACTGGATCGTCATGAAATGTTTGGAAAAAGACCGCTCCCGTCGTTACGAGACGCCGAGCGGATTGGCGCGTGATTTGCAACGTTACCTTGACGACGAACCGGTTGAGGCCTGTCCTCCGTCGACTGTCTATCGTTTACAAAAGGTGGCCCGCAAGCACCGATGGGCCATTGCCATGGCAGCATCGTTCATGATCCTCATCCTGATCGGTTTCGTGGTGAGTTTTACGTTGGCAAGCGTGGCAATGACCGCTCGAAATGAAGCAGTCCTCGCCCGCGCAGCATCTGAAAAGGCTCTCGCCCATGAGACGACCGCGCGGACGGAAGCCGAGGCGGCGCGTGAACGATCTGAGCGACTGGTGTCGCAACTCCAAACGGCGACCAGACTTGTCAACGAAGGATTTAAGCTGGCTGCCGTTGGACAGCCAGTCCTTGCTTTTCGGAAATTCAGTGAGGCAATTGAGGCCGAGCCAAATTATCGCGAAGCCTATATTCAGCGGGCCAATTATTATTTGACGTTTGGTTGCTGGGATCTGGCCGCTGCGGACTTTGAACATCGCTTCCGATTAGGCAATCAAGCGAGTGCAACAAATCATTTTGGTCGCGCGTTGCTACGAATGCATGGCCAGGACATTTCAGGACACCGTCTGGCTTGCCTGAACTTTCTTGAAGGTGGACAGGGGGACTCGCCCGATCATGAAGTGCGGGAACTTGTGGTTCGCGCTCTTGCACTTTCTCCCAATCCCGCAATGGACTCCGTTGGATTGGCCGCACTTGGTAATAGCATTGTTGGCCCCAGACGGCACCCATACGACATCTACGTTTCAGCACTGGCCCACTTGCGGGCTGAGAATTATGCCGAGGCCGTCGACCGCTTTCAGTTGGCGTTGAAAGCAGGAGCAAAATCGCCTGCCGGACATCGAGCTGGCTCGGCACCATTGGCAATTGCCCTCTTTCACCTTGGGCGAATCCAGGAGGCAGAAGAAGCACTGAGCCGTGCCAATGAGACGCTCGAAGAATGGAGCATGGCGATTGCACAGTCACCCTTGCCCAACATGCCCATTGCTTGGAGTGATTGGCTAGAGTTTCGTATCTATTTGCGCGAAGCCCGCATGCTCATCAAGCAACAGGAACTGGAGAGCGACCCTCGACTCGTCGACCGCGAACAAGCGGCCTTGAAATACTTGACTGGCAACGACAAACATGATCGGCCCGAAGCAGATTCTGAACAAGTTGTAGACCAACCGGTCGCGCCTGCAACCGCACAAACCAATCCGACAGTACCAAGGTTTTGGACGGATGACGCGATGAAGGATGTGGAGTTGCCTTTGGCGAACTCCATCGCAACCCCAACCCATATCACCGAGGAGTATTATTACCAGATTCCGGAAATGAAGCTTCATCGTAGCTATCCGGTTTACCACCCGGACCAAGAACCGACGGGCTATTTTGAGAAACTGCTGACGACCGAGCCCGAGGTTATTTGGGATCGTGAGCAACGTCCTGCTTTGGATTCAGAGGCGGACTGGGTTGCGGCAGGCGCGCTGATTTTCGAAATGCCCATTGGTTTTGGCTCAGGGCGTATGCTTCCATCCATGGAAACGAACCTCTTCGTACGGGACCCAAACTGGTATGCGGAACATGCCGTCCCGACCACGAAAGAAGGGGTGAATCCTTTTTTTCGCTACATCATCAGGGAACCGGGCAAAGTCGAAGTCGGAGTATTGTCTTGTGCCATGTGCCATACGCGAGTGACGAGCGATGGAATGGCCGTGCTAGGGGCACAAGGCAATTTTCCATTTGGTCGAGTTTATGCCACTCAAATGCTCGAGCCCGGTGCGATCCCGGATGCGGTGCGCGGACTGGAGAGAAATCTGTTCGGTGCTCCCTGGATTTCTCCGGATCCGCAGGAAGATCTCTGGAACTCACCGCTAGAGGAACTGGCCGCGGCGCACGCCGCGATTCCCCCAGGCGTTGTTGCTCGCCACCGCTCAAGTCCGCAGGCTCCCGTGGTTGTTCCAGACCTCTTTGGCCTGCAAGCCAGAAACTATTTAGATCGCACTGGCTTGCAGAACCATCGTGATATTCAGGACCTCATGCGTTACGCAGCACTTAATCAGGGTATGGATGGCCTTTCCCTGTTTGACGGATTTATTCCGGCTGGCATCGATTTCACGACCCGTCCAGAACCAGCCGCCTACCTCTTTCCTCGCTATAGCGATGAGCAATTGTATGCGTTGGCGAAATACGTTTACTCGCTCCAGCCGCCGGCAAACCCACATGCAATGGACGAACTGGCTGAGCGGGGCCGACAGGTGTTCATGGCGAACGGCTGCGCCAGTTGCCATCAGCCGGATAAAGAATACGGAAGCGATCGGCTTGTCGCGGCACCAGGCTTTGAAGTGCCTTCTGATCATCCGGAGAAATCACGAGTGATGAGCCGTCGAGTGAACACGGACCCAACCTTAACGATGTCGACGCGCCGCGGCACCGGATTCTACAAGGTTCCGTCCTTGCGCTCCATTTGGTTGCGTGGACCATTTGAACATAGCGGTTCGGTGGCCACACTCGAGGATTGGTTCGATCCGAAACGGCTGGAGGATGACTACCTACCGACCGGTTGGAAAGGGCCTGTGGAATCCGCAAATCGCGCCGTGAACGGCCATCCGTTTGGCCTTCAACTGGAACCTGACGAAAAGTCGGCTTTGATTGCTTTTCTGAAATCTCTTTGAGCTGGAACGGCGATCGGACTATTGATTCCTGAAGAGTTGATAATTTCCTCCTTGAGGAATCCAGGGGGCCTTTTCCCACAGCATCTCGAAAGTCACCAAATTATTTTTCCATTCAAACGCAGATCTGCTTCAAAACGAGGGATTAGGCACCTGGCTTTTCAAAATGAATTAAAACCGTGGAATTCATTTTGGATTAATGATCGCAACCTACTTCGACTAGAGTTCCCGCCCGTCGTAGCGAGGACAAGCCGCCGGGGCATCGAAGTCATCGTAAACCCCAAACGTGAAATCCAGTTAACTACGCAAGGAAATTAATCATGAAACTTCGAGAAATCATCGGCGAGTATGTCGATGCCTGTTTTACGGCCATTTGGGTAAAGAAGTCGATCGCCCGGTCGTCGTTCTCGATCTGGCTCGGTTCGGTGGTCTGCGGTGCCCCTCGGAAGTGCTGGGGTTGCGATGGTCTGATGTTGATTGGGATGCGGGGCGGTTACGGATCGATTCACCGAAAACCGGCCTGAGATTCTGCCCGATGTTCCCTGAGTTGCGGGTGGCACTGTCTGAAGCGTGGGAAGTGGCCCCAGATGGTGCGGTCTATGTGATCGAGCGTTATCGAGGGGCTGAGAATCTGCGGACCCAGTTTGCCCGGATCGTCGAACGGGCGGGGGTGCCGATGTGGCCCAAGCCATTCGTCAACCTACGATCAACCCGGCGAACGGAATTGCAGGAATCATTCCCCGATCATGTGATTAATAAATGGCTCGGTCATTCGGCGGCGGTTGCTGCCAAGCACTACTTGCAAGTGACCGATGACCATTGGGCGGCTGCGGTCGAATCCTGTCCCCTTACTGGTCCCCTTATCAGTAACCATTCTGAGCCCATCAGGAAAAATCACGACACAAAAAAACCCCGCGAAATGCGGGGTCTTGATGGGTTGGGCGGGGCTGTGATAACCCCTGGGATGCCCCCACTTGGACTCGAACCAAGAACCTACTGATTAAGAGTCAGTTGCTCTACCGATTGAGCTATAGGGGCGTTTCGGATGATCATTGCGAATTCGTTTCGGCGACTTCGGTAAGTCTTTCAAACTGTTGTCGTTCCGCGATTAGAGGAACTTTTGAAAGCGCTCCCGATCAACGGTCCAGTATTGTACGAATCGACGCGGAATTTAAAAGTAGGAGCGCCAATAATTTTCGACTTTTGTCGCGATTCGACGACAAATACGCGAATCGTTGCTCAACCCTGAAAAAGCACGACAGGTTCAAGGCGGTTGCCTTTTGGCAAAATCGGCAAAACGATAGACTGGAGAGACGAATTGCCTATTGAAAACCGCGAATCTGCCTGATTCCAACCGACTGAGAACATAAAATGACACGCGATAAAATCCCGATGCGAAACTCGCTCGCCACCCTGGAAACCATCGTGCTCCCAGGCGACACGAACACCCACAATACGTTGTTCGGCGGGCTGCTCATGAAAATCATCGACAAGGTCGCTGCGATCTCCGCTCGGCGACATTGCCACCGAGCGGTGGTGACTGCCTCCAACGACGGCGTCCACTTTCATCGCCCGATCCAAAACGACGATATCGTCATCCTGGAGTCTTATGTTTGTGCGGTGGGGCGGTCTTCGATGGAAATCTTCGTAAAGATCAGCACGGAGAATTTAGGTAAAGGGGCCAAACGGCAAGTGGCTGCGATTTCGTTTTTGACGTTTGTCGGCTTAGACGACTCCGGCCAACCCGCTGAAGTCCCCGAGGTATTTCCAGAATCCGCCGAAGAACACCTGCTCTACCGCGACCGCGCGATTCGCAAAGAGGCCCGCCTCAAAAAACGTGACGAAACCAATGCCCTGATCAACTCATTGATTGAAGAAGCAAACACTTGAGCAAAATTTTCGGAAAGAATGTTCTCGAAATTTCTGCTCGCTTCGATTGAAGAATTCCAAGAGCGCGTCCCGACGAAAAACATGGCCACCAAGAAGAAAAAATTTTACGTGGTGTGGCGCGGCTGGACCCCTGGAGTCTACAAGACCTGGCCGGAATGCGAAGCGGCTATGCGTGGGTTTTCTAACGCCAAGTACAAATCGTTTGCGACTTTGCAGGAAGCCGAAGAAGCCTTCGCCGATGACCCCGACGAGCACATTGGCAAAAAGAGTCCCTTTGTCAGTAGCCTTTCCGAACAAGAACTAGCCGCCATCGGTCAACCGATTCGCCACAGTCTGTGTGTTGACGCCGCCTGGAATGCTCAGACCAAGTTCATGGAATACCGGGGCGTCTGGAATCACAACGGGCATGTCGCGTTTTCACGCGGGCCGTTCCCCAATGCAACCAACAACATCGGCGAGTTTTTAGCCATCGTCCACGGCCTTGCTCAGATGGCCGAAGAACATTGCGATTGGCCGATTTACAGCGACAGCCAAACGGCAATCGCTTGGGTTCGTGATCGCAAGGTCAACTCGAAATCGATTGAAAAAGGTGAGACGAGCGAGAGGGTAAATGCCTTGGTGGAGCGGGCCTTAAATTGGCTCCGCACCCACGACTATCCCAACCCGATCCTCAAATGGGAAACCGCCGCCTGGGGCGAAATCCCCGCCGATTTTGGTCGGAAATAAATTTGAATCCGACACCAATTTTGAGTCTTTGCTTGAGAACCGAGAGGTGATTGTCTAACCTTTGGGAAAACCTCCAAAATTACCGAAGGCCGCTGGATGAATTTGTGAAAACTGTAGAGAGCCCTCTCGGAGTTTTCGTGAATTGATTTTTAATTTTTTCGGATCGATTTCAAATTCTTTTTCGATTTCTCGTTTATGCAATTCGATGTGTTCGTCCATGTCAATTGTATTGCCGTCTTCCAAGAGCGAAAACTCTAACGAGCTTATCAAATCCCCGCTTGGGTTGCAGAAATCGAAAGAGTGCATCTTGCGAGACGGCGGATTTGAAAAAGGATGCAGAGGAGGCGAAAGCAACAAAACCATAGAATTGCCAAACGCCCTCGCTTGACGCACGGCTAAACGGAATACGATTTCGGTGCAGCCATGGACGTAGATCGTATTGTGAGAAGGATCAGCTAGTTCGACCTTGTCCTCTCCTGACCAATTGGGACGGATTGCCGAGTAACTTTTGATGTAGCAAGCTGCCGACCCGGGTTCTCCGTTCAGAATTCCCAACGATACACCCGTAAGCGAAGTATTCGCGAAGATGTTAATTGCACTTAGCCCAAGAATCTGTGTTACATAGTGGGCGCTGGATGTACCTTGAGAATGTGCTGACATTGAATAGTGATAAAAGCCGTAAATCATGTTTTTTCTCCAAATGATCTTTGTTGTCTGCCGAGTATGCCGCAAAAGAGCGAAAAAAAAGAAACAGGGGCGGTGACACTATTACATCCTCAACACACCGTTTTTTCGCGACAGAAATACGTTCAAAACAAGAATTTTTTGAGAAATTTAGAGAAGACTCGGCGATTCGACGGCCCAGGCACGTTTTTTTGGAAGAGGTACAGATTAGGCGAGAAAAAAACGGGACGTTCGTTTGCCACGCACGCCCCGTTAATTTTTGGTATGGACGGTATTGGACTCGAACCAACGACCTCCACGATGTCAACGTGGCGCTCTAACCAACTGAGCTAACCGTCCGGTTGTTTGTTGATGACAAGGCGAGACCGAATTTGGCTCGCGATATCGATCTCCTTTTCAACATCGGTATTTTAAGGGACAAAATCGAATCGGGAAAGGGTAGCTTTTTTTGCGAGAATTTTACGGACTATCCCCAAAATTGCCCTGTGCTATTTCCAGTATAGATTCGGGTAGCTACGTTTACTAAAACGTAGATTTGCCAATAAAAAGCCACGCTTTGGCAAGCGTGGCTACCCGAAGATTGAGATTAGGATAAGCAAAAGGGGAAAATCAATCCTGTTCGGCACAGATTCTAAAATCAGCGTTTACCGATTCAGCGTGGAACCTCCTCCGAATTTAACGCCGGGCCGTCACAAAGAGGTCGGGGCCGAGGCGGCGAGATTCGATCATGGTGAGTTGCAAAGCGTCGGCCAATTGACTAAACCCGGGGTCGCCTACCGGGGAAAGTGCCGTTTTTCCGCCGATTATTCGAGGAGCGAGGTAAAGATTTACCTCGTCGATCAGATTTTCTTGCAAAAAGACCCCCAGTAAACGACTCCCCCCTTCTACGACGGCATTGGTAAATCTGCGTTTTCCCAGCTCATCCAGCAACTCTTGCAACATCCGGGCATATTCTCCCGATTGACTGCGAATCACTTCTACGCCGCAATTTGTCATTGAAATCTGCCAGGCTTCATCTGCCGCAGGTCCGGCGACAACCAGGGTCGGCGTTTTGTGTGCAGTTTTGGCAAGTTGCGAATCGGGGGACAACGTCCCCTTCGAATCGACAACCACGCGCAAAGCCGTGCGAGGGCCTGCGGGGCGGGCGGTCAACATCGGGTTATCCGCTCTCGCGGTGCCAGCACCGACAACGATTGCGTCGACGCGGCCACGTGTTTGATGAAAATGCTCGCGAGATTCCGGGCTGGAAATCCATTGACTTTCGCCGCTGACCGTTGCAATCTTGCCGTCCAGAGACATGGCCCATTTGGCGATGACCCAAGGGCGATGTTTGGTGAAGAGCGTAGCGAAGGGCTTAATCAAGTCCGTGGCCTCTTCTTCGCAAACACCGACGAGCGTTTCAATTCCCGCAGCTTGAAGCCTCGCGACACCGCTGCCGTTGACTTGAGGATTGGGATCGAGAGCCCCAATCACGACGCGACCTACTTTGGCGGCGATCAATGCGTCGACGCAAGGCGGAGTTTTTCCAAAATAAGAGCACGGCTCAAGCGTCAAATAGACGGTACTGCCGACTGCGGCTTCTCCGGCCATTTGCAAGGCATTGATTTCAGCATGTGGGCCACCGAATCTCTCGTGAAACCCACTGCCGACGAGGGTACCATCGCGAGTGATGATGCAGCCTACCATCGGATTGGGCTCGACGTGCCCCTGCCCCCCTGCGGCGAGTTTCAGCGCGAGTTCCATCCAATGCTGGTCATGTAAATGTGCGTTCATCGATTGCCTCAAAACGATGTTGACGTTGGATGAACATTGTCCTCGCGCGATTGGACTATCAAAAGTCCCCCTGAATAAAGAGAATTAACAGAGTGTCAGCCTTTTAACCCTGAGAAATCCCAAACGATTCGCGAAAACATTTTAAGACTTGTCAAATTCTCATTCGGAAGGTTTGGGGCTAAATGTAGTACGGACTTAAAATGTCCGAGTAATGAGCGGCAAAAATGCGTCTAAACGGGCAATTTCTGGACGTTCTCAACAAGAAAAACCCCTAAAAAACGTGTATTTCTGCCAAAATTGGGGAAAAAAGCCCGTTTTTGGCCTATCTCCGCTTGTAATTTTGTGCCTAAATTGTCTAATTCTCGCGTTTAAGAGACTTTTTGCTTAAAACACGTTCAACGAATTTTTATCAATTTCTGGAGGAAAGTTACTCATGTCGAAGAAAGCTGCTGGCCCAAAAGCTCCATCGAAAACCGAAATCTTAAACAACATCTCCGAGTCGACTGGTTTGTCGAAGAAGGACGTTGCTGCGGTATTCGATGCCTTGACACAAGAAATCTCGAACAATATTTCGAAAAAAGGGAGCCCTGGAATGTTCGCGATTCCAGGCCTTTGCAAAATCGTTGTCAAACAAAAGCCCGCTTTGCCAAAACGCCAAGTTCGCAAACCAGGCACGAATGAAATGGTCTGGGCCGATGCTCGTCCAGCGAGCCGTGCGGTTCGCATTCGTCCTTTGAAGGGCCTCAAGGATATGGTTTCCTAAACCATTCTGCGAGACACGTGAAGTCCCCGAGGGACATTCACATCGATCATTCAAGATAAATCGGTGCTCAAACGGCACCGATTTTTTTTGTGCAATCGTCTTGTTTATTTTTTGACGACGAATGCCTACAAAATCAACATCGCGTCGCCGTAGCTAAAGAAGCGATAGCGCTCTTGAATGGCCATTTCATAAGCCCGTTTAATTAGCTCATCACCACCAAAGGTGCGGACCAAAACCAACAGCGTGCTCTTGGGGAGATGAAAATTTGTCAGCAGCCCGTCGACCAGTGCAAACTGATGCCCGGGACGAATAAACAGATTGGTCTCACCCACCCAAGGACTCAGCGGCTGATTTTTGCCAACGGTCTCTAGGACCCGGCAGGCAGTCGAACCGACGGCAATGATCCTCTTCCCCTCCGTTCTGCAACGGTTGATTTGGTCAATCGCCTTTTCGTCGATCTGAGCCCACTCATGGTGCATTTGATGATCGTTGATGTCGCGAGAGGCCATCGGTTTGAAAGTCCCGATGCCGACATGCAGAGTCACGCGAGTTATGAATTTCTGAGTGTCGATCAACTCTTCGATCAACGGCTTTGTCAAATGCAGTCCGGCCGTTGGTGCCGCCACGGAGCCGGGTTTGGAAGCATACACGGTTTGATAGCGCCGCAGGTCATCATCAACCATTTTCCCGTCGCGGATATACTGTGGAAGTGGAACTCGCCCTACCGCTTCGAGCAGCGTGAAAGAGGTCAACTCCGATTGAGGGCGAGCCAACCAACTTCCGTCGGCGAGTTTCGAAAGCATGACCAGCGTCGTATGTGCGGAGCCCTGGCGGTCTTGCAGGACCACTTCTTCGTTGGGCTCAAGCTTGCCACGGGTTTTCGACAGGACCTTCCAAATGCCGTTTTCCTCCTCGAGAAAAAGCCCCTGCCAACGCCCACCGGTTCGCTGGCGCAGTCCCACAAGTTTCGCAGGAATCACACGAGAGTCATTGAGAACCATCAGATCGCCGGGCGCAATTATCGCTGGCAATTCACGAATTCGACGGTGCTCAATCTCCCCGGTCTGACGATTCACGACCATCAAGCGAGATTCGTCACGCTGGGGCAGCGGATATTGAGCGATCAAACTCTTCGGGAGTTCGTAGTCGTAATGTTCTACAAGTTCTAAATCAGAGGTCATGCGAGCGAGTTCTTCCAATGGTTCCGGACAACTCAAAAGTGTAACCGATAAATACGATTCTTGGGCGGAGTGGTCTGTTACAGTCCCCTTATTTTTGGGACAATAGAATCCACTGGTAGTCGTCCTGATTGGTTTTGGAAATTTCCTGGGCTCGCGAGAATTCGGTTCTTCTCAAAACCGAAAACAACAAGCGAGAGTGCTGGACCGTTCGGGGGCGGCTTTTCGTCACAAAATTCAAAGTCCGCCAATTTTTAGATGTCCCGTCTTTTTGCCATCGGTGATATTCACGGTTGTGATGTCGCCTTGGTGACGCTCCTTAATGAAATCTCACCCCAGCCGGACGATGTGATTGTCGGGATCGGTGACTACGTGGATCGGGGGCCAAACTCGGCGGGGGTCTTGGAGATTTTGTGCGATTTGGTATCGAGGTGCGATTTCATCCCTTTGATCGGGAACCATGAGCTGATGATGTTCAAGGGTCTCAGCCAACGTCGCGATTTCGATTTTTGGAATCGGCACGGTGGGCAAGCGACGCTGGCCAGTTACGGGGGCGATCCCCGTGCGATCCCACCGCATCACCGGCAATTTTTGAGTCACTGTGTGCGGTACCATGAAACGAACGATTATTTCTTTGTCCATGCGAACTACGAGCCTTTTTTGTCGCTGGATGACCAGCCCGACGAAATTATGTTTTGGACGCACATTTTCGAAAACGTCCCGCCACCGCATGAAAATGGGAAAATCGCAGTAGTTGGGCATACGCCGCAGTTGTCGGGGGATATTCGAAACATCGGGCACGTTTTGATGATCGACACGAACTGTTGCGGTAACTTGTGGTTGACGGCAGTCGAACTGACGAGCCAGACGTTTATTCAAACCACGAATTGGGGCGAAGTTCGGCGGGGAGATATTCCCTCAATTACGGGTTGAACAATTGATTTCAAATCCCGTAAGATTGAGTGCCTATGGCCCAAGTCACGCCCCACGCTCGCTCGGGGCAACAACTTAGAGAGCTGGCTCACGAAATTGCGAATGCGACGGATTTCGTTCAAACGGTAGAACTCCTTTTGGCAGGCGCGGGTACTACTTTTGACGAAGTCTGGGGTTCGGGCTGCGCGCTTCTCGCGGCGGCTATCGTCGATCATGGCCACCCACTGTTGATCATCACGTCGAATCTCAAGGCTCAGGACGACCTGTTCGACGATTTGGAGACTTTTACAGGCGTCACGACACGAAAATTCCCCGCTTGTTCGACCGGCCTCGGAGAAAACCAACTCCTCGACGACGAGTACGGCGACCGGTTGCGATTACTCAAGGAATTAGGGTCGGGAATTCAACCCCGAATCTTGGTGGCCAGTGTGCAATCCATTTTACAGCCCGTACCTGCCAAGGAAGCGTTGCAGGCCCATTCACGCATCGTCCGAGTCGGACAACAAATCGAACTCGATTCTTTTACGGACTGGCTGACGCAACACGGATTCCAGCGGACCTCTGCGGTTGAGTTGGCCGGAGAGTTTGCGGTGCGCGGAGGGATCATCGATGTGTTTGCCCCCGACTGGCTTGAGCCGGTTCGGATCGAGTTGTTTGGGGATGAAGTCGAATCGCTTCGGCAGTTTTCGATTGCGGACCAACGGAGCACTGCGGATGTCGCTCAAGTCGAAATCACCCTGGTACCGCAGCAGGACGAAGCCAACGAATCATTGCTGCAGTACTTGGCACAAGACACTGTCATTCTTCAGATCGAACCGTACGAAATCAAAAAAGAAGCTGAGGCTTATCGCGAACGAGCTCCTCATCCAGAAACACTTTTTGAATTGGCGAACATTTTGCGGGAAGCGGCCAAGTTTCCGCTGGCCACCGGCGAACGACTCTCTGCCGGAAAATTGGACAACCACTGGTCTCTAAAGTCTGAGGACTTAGGTGAATTCGGCGGAGACTTTTCTGAGCTGCGCGAAGCGGTCGATCGAATGGGGGAAGGGCGAGAAGTCCATTTGGTCGCGCGCGTTGAGGGGGAACTCGAACGTATCACCGAAATCATGTCGGCGACAAAGACTGCTCGGGAGGGAAGGCTGAAGCTGTCGGTCGGTTGCGTTCATGCCGGTTTTCGATTGCGGCGACCAGATGTGTTGGTTGTCGGTTGTGATCAACTCTTCCATCGCGGCGAATTGCGACGTGCCGCCAAACGCCGCAAACAGGGGAAGGCGATTGACTCGTTTCTGTCTCTTCGCGAAGGGGATTTGATCGTTCATTTGGCACATGGGATCGGCAGGTTTCGCGGCTTGAAGATGCTCGACCGGGGTGGGCAGCATACCGAGCATCTGGAACTGGAATTTCATGGCGGGACGAGGATTTTTGTTCCAGCCGCGAAAATCGATTTGGTACAAAAATATGTTGGCGGAACGAAAACTCGCCCCCAACTCGCGAAAATCGGCGGCAAGACTTGGGTCAAACAAAAACAAGCGACTGAAAACGCCGTCACTGACCTTGCGGCGGAGATGCTTGAGATCCAGGCCCACCGAGCGTCGCGACCCGGCATCGCTTTTCAGCCCGATACGACTTGGCAAATGGAGTTCGAACACGCCTTCCCTTATCGAGAAACTCCCGACCAGTTGTCCGCTATTACAGCAATTAAGCAGGATATGGAGATCGCTCGACCGATGGACCGGTTGTTGTGCGGGGATGTGGGGTTTGGAAAAACCGAGGTTGCCATGCGCGCGGCATTTAAGGCCGTTGAGAGCGGTTATCAAGTGGCTCTCTTGGTTCCCACGACGGTCTTGGCCGAGCAACATTATCGAACCTTCCGCGAGCGGATGGGGGAATTCCCAATTTCGGTCGGTCGGCTGAGTCGTTTTGCTCCAGCGGCCGAAGAAAAAGAAACCGTCTCAGGTCTAAAAACGGGAAGCATCGACATTTGTATCGGGACTCATCGGTTAGTATCGAAAGATGTCAAGTTCTGCAACTTGGGACTCGTGATCATTGACGAAGAGCAGCGTTTCGGCGTTGATCACAAGGAACGCCTGAAGGCTCTCCGCAGCTCCGTCGACGTCCTCACGATGTCCGCCACGCCGATTCCTCGCACGCTGCACATGTCACTGGTGGGTGTCCGCGACATTTCCAACTTGGAGACGCCGCCGGAAGAACGAACGGCTGTTGAGACGAAGGTAACGAGGTTCAGCAACGAGCTCATCCGCAATGCGATTATCCGCGAATTGGATCGGGGAGGGCAGGTTTACTTCGTCCATAATCGTGTCAATGACATCGAGATGATGAAACATCGATTGGAGCAAATCGTCCCCGAAGCGACGTTTGTGGTTGGGCATGGTCAGATGCCTGACGAAGAACTCGAAACCGTGATGACGGAGTTTGTCCAAGGCAAGCACGATGTCTTGTTGGCCACGACGATCATCGAAAGCGGGCTCGATATCCCCAACGCCAATACGATTTTCATCAACGACGCCAACCGCTATGGACTGGCGGATTTGCACCAACTACGTGGTCGTGTGGGGCGGTACAAACATCAGGCCTATTGTTATTTATTGCTGCATCCGGAGGGGCATATTACTCCCAACGCGGGGAAACGTTTGCAGGCCATCGAGACTTTCAGCGAAATGGGGGCGGGGTTTTCGATCTCAATGCGTGATTTGGAGATTCGCGGAACGGGGAATTTGTTGGGAACCGAGCAAAGCGGTCATATCGCCTCGGTCGGCTATGAGTTGTATTGCCAATTGCTGGAGCAAGCGGTGCATCGATTGAAACAACTCCCGTTACGACTTTCAACCGACATTGATGTCGATTTGCCAATTGAAGCCTATTTGCCGACAGAGTATGTAGGCGAGGGGCGAGAAAAAATCGAATTATATCGGCGGCTGACGCGGGTCGAGACATTTGAGCAAGTTAAAACAGTCTCTGACGAACTCCTTGATCGGTTTGGCCCCATCCCTCCCCCCGTATCTCGACTGTTGCGTTTGGCAGAAGTGAAATTGGAGGCGGCATTGTGGCAGGTCGAGGCGATCTTTTTGGAGGACAAGTACTTGGGCTTTCGTTTTCGTGATCGTCGTCAATTTGAGGGTCTGGTGAATCGGCAGCCCAAGATTTTGAGGATTGTGGACGAGCAAAAGGCATACGTGTCATTGAAGGCCGTACCGAAAGACCCTGAAAAACTGCTATCACTCGTGCAAGCGATCTTGCGAAATAAGGCGTAAGCCCATACTCTCCCGACAAAATTTCCAATGAAATGGCGTCGGGACCTGTTATACCCTTTACGCAAAGTGCCGTTCCGTTAGCGGTAACTGAACCCATTTCTATCAGTCGATTTGTTGGGTTGAATTGCCTTATGAAAATCACTCAGGTAGTCGTGCCGTCGCTTGCGGTCACGTTCGCGGTGTTAGCGAGCAGCATCTTCTGCGTGGCCGGTTTTGGGCAACCCCTGCGCCCATCCAACGATCCATACTTTAAGACGCTACGAAACGTCGACACTCCACCAGAATCTTCCCAAACGCCGACAGCGACTCAAACCGCCCTTTCGGCGACGAAACCGAAACCCCATGTAACGAGCAATACGAGTCAAAGCGAAACCAACAACCGCGAGATATTCGAACCGGGTACAGTGGTTGCGATCGTTGCCGGTCAACCAATTTTGATTGGTGATATGTTGTTAGAAATCGAACAAATTTTCGATCGCTTTATGCCGAACGCACCCGCTGAGGTCAAAAATCGCGAACGTCCGAACGTGATCAAAATGTTGATTCCGAAATACGTAGATGCCAAACTTATGTATGTCGACAGTATCCGAAAGCTCCCTCAAACGGCGAATATCGAAGATGTCTTGCAACAAGCCGGCAAAGAATTCGACTCAACCGCTCTTCCCAAGATCATGGAGCGGGCCGGCGTGGAATCGGTCACCGAGTATGACGCATTGTTGCGACTCAAGGGGAGTTCTCTACGGCAAATGAGAGACAGTTGGGCGCGTGAGCAATTGGTGAGTTACTTCGCGATGCAAAGCTTAGACTACGATCAAGACGTGACTCACGAACAATTGTTGGCGGCCTATCGAGAACAAATCGCACAGTACCAACGGACGGCTCGAGCTCGGTGGGAGGAGTTAATGGTGCGGTTTGATCGGTTTCCCAATCGCGACGCAGCCTTCAGAGCGATCGTCGAAATGGGAAATGAAGTCGTCTATGGAGCCCCGCTCGATGCGGTAGCCAAAAGGGGCTCGCACGGTTTGACCGCTTCAACGGGCGGGCAACACGACTGGGTGACTCCAGGCAGCTTGATTCACAAAAACCTTGATGATGCGATTTTTGCTCTGCCACTCAATGAACTCAGCGAAATGCTCGAAACCAAAATCGGAATTCACATTATTCGAGTGCTTGAGCGTGAGGAAGCGCATACCAAGCCGTTTGTTGAAGTCCAATCAGAGCTTAAAGAACAAATCGTTCGCGAGCGACGCGAAGCGGCCATCGAAAAGTACCTCACCAAAATCCGCCAAGAAATCCCGCATGAAATCGTGTGGGAAATCGAATAAGTTTCTGTTTTGGTTCCTTACATTGCGGGCGAAAATCGTCTAAAATGATTGGCTCGTTTGAGCGGTTTTTCGTCGGGAATGCCGCCTCCTTGTCACCATTTAGCGACGATTGGGAAACGCGTGAGTATTGCGGAAACTGGAAAAGCGACCAAGAGTGGTTCGGCCAAGTTGTCTTTCAACGGCAAAGAGCTGGAAATGCAGGTGATCGAGGGCTCTGAGGGAGAGCTCGGTGTGGACATTTCCGCGCTGCGAGGAAAGACGGGGATCATTACCCTGGACGAAGGATATGTAAACACAGGGTCAACAACCAGTTCGATCACGTTCCTCGACGGCGAAAAAGGAATCTTGCGGTATCGGGGCTACCCGGTCGAAGAGTTGGCCGCAAATTGCGACTTTGTGGAAGTTTGCTTTTTACTGATCTACGGGCACCTGCCAACAAACGACGAACTGGAATCTTTCCGCCACTCAATTCGTATGCACACGATGCTGCATGAGGACATGAAATCGTTTTACAACGGTTTCCCTCGCGACGCGCATCCGATGGCGATTTTGTCAAGTGTTGTTGGTGCCATGAGCACTTTTTATCAAGACGCACTTGATCCGGCGAATCCCAAACACGTCAACATTTGCATTCATCGGCTAATGGCCAAGATTCCTACGATTGCCGCCTACAGTCATAAAAAATCGGTTGGCCAACCGTTTCTGTATCCGGACAACAAACTAGATTATGTCGAGAACTTTTTGCACATGATGTTCGCTGTTCCAGCGGCCGAATACATCCCCGATCCAGACTTTGTGAAGGCCCTCAATCTTCTCTTGATTGTTCATGCGGATCACGAACAAAATTGTAGTACATCGACGGTCCGAATGGTTGGCTCGTCGAATGCCAATTTGTTCGCCTCGATTGCCGCCGGCATTTGCGCGTTGTGGGGCCCGTTGCACGGCGGTGCGAATGAAGCGGTGGTGGCGATGCTGGAACAGATTCGCGAAGACGGCGGGAATGTCGACAAATATGTCAACATGGCCAAGGACAAAGACAATAACTTCCGCTTGATGGGATTCGGTCATCGGGTCTATAAGAATTTTGACCCGCGAGCAACGATCATTAAAACTGCCTGTGATCAGTTGCTGCATAAATTGCAACTTGACGACCCCCTCTTTGAAATCGCTCAAAAACTCGAAGCCGTTGCGTTGAGCGACGAGTACTTTATCGAGCGAAAACTCTACCCGAATGTGGATTTTTATTCCGGCGTGATCTATCGAGCGTTAGGGATTCCCGTACAGATGTTTACCGTGTTGTTCGCGATGGGACGGTTGCCGGGCTGGATCGCCCACTGGATGGAAATGCACGAATCGCCAACTAAAAAAATATGCCGCCCCCGACAAATTTATACAGGACCGCAAAAGCAAGCGTTTGTTCCAATTGATCAGCGTTAAGACATGTCCAAATTCGCACAGGAATTGTTGCTGGTTGGGAGTGGTGGTGCGATTGGTGCCATCGTTCGGTATTTGTGCGTATTAGGGCAACTTAATTATTACCGTACCACGAATTTGACGACGCATCCCCCATTTCCCTTGGCAACCTTGACGGTCAATTTAGCGGGGTGTTTTGCGATTGGTTTGATGGGCGGATTTGGTTGGCTGAGCCCAGAGAATCCTCGTCGCCTGTGGCTCGCTGTTGGATTTTTGGGGTCATTGACGACTTTTTCAACCTTTGGCTACGAGAGTTGGCAGTTGCTCGAGCAGAGTCGTTGGGGCGCTTTAGTCGCCAATGTGCTGATTAACTTATTTGGTGGATTGGGTTGCGTCTTGTTTGGTATCTGGATCGGTCGCATGATGTTTTCTCCAACAACTTAAGGCTCGTCTCCTCATGGACCCGTTGCGATTTTCGATTGCCGTGATTCCGATTGCGGTTTATTTAGCGGTCTTGGGACTGATCAATTTGAGACGCCGCCCGTTTGTGACCACGGGTGCCCGCGACATTGGGGCGGTTGGCATCGGCATATTGGGGCTGATGATCGGCTGGGCCTTTAGACTTGTTCTTGCCGGAGGCAGTCGCGATTCGGTTTGGACCCTACGTTTGGCTATTTCTACTCGTCTTTTACGGACTGTGCATCTCTTTGATTGTCTTACTGCTCCGTCCCAGAATTGTTGTCTACAACGCAACGATTGAACAAATTCGTCCGCTCATTACGGACATTGCCAAGTCGTTTGATCAAAAGAGTCGCTGGACGGGAGACAGCATGATCATTCCCAATCGACGGGTTCATTTTCACGTGGAAGCGGTCGATTGGCTCCGCAACGTGCAAATCGTCGCCACCGGAAACGACCAAAGTTATGACGGGTGGCGGGCCGTCGAGAAGAAACTTCGCGAGGCAACTCAAGACAGCCGCGTTCCTCCCAATTTTTGGGGAACTGGATTCTTATTGGCCTCTCTCACGCTGGCAATTTTAAGTGGTGTCCTGCTCTTCCAAAACCAGGTCGAAGTTGCCGCTGCCTTCAGAGACTTTTTACGTTTGTGATTTGAGAATCAAGCAGCTCAAACTCTAGAATTTGGGGCGTGGTTTCCAAACATCGGATCGCAAAATTTGATCTGTCGCAATTGTCGATTCTCGACTACGAGTTGCGATCAAATGCGGATTTCACGATAGGATCATTCAAGACGATCAGTCCCCAAATTCCGATAGGGATCCCGGTGATGCAGCACGGCGAAATGCAGGGGAGCATTGATAGGATCATTGCAGTCATTGCGAGGCCGTGGCTTTTCAATTTCATCATTTGCATGCATCCGTAGATAACGACACCTCCAACAATCAAACCGACAATGCCAGAGATCAAACCAATCGTCCCCTGAATCATCGCGATCACTGCATCCTCTTGACCAACATTTCCTTGCTGAGCGGCCATCAGTCCCACGCCTAAAAGATTGAGAACCAAACCAACAAGTACTAGCAACATCATCAAAGATGTAACGATCAGCAATACCAAGGCAGGCGGTTTAGCTTTTGCCAACGCCGTTTGATCTTGACCGCCTGATGGGGCAGCACCGAATTGAGGAGACGAATAAGGGTTGTTTCCGTAGCTCATAAATTCACTCCAGTTTGTTTTGTCAATCAGTCCCGTTAAGAAATTCGGTTGTTCAACCTTTCCTGCGATGATTAAGGAGAATTTATGAATTGCTCCTGAATGCTACGCTGGACATACCCCAAATATAAAATTTAGTCGAACAAAATTTTCTGACAGTCTAAGCTGCTGAAAAAGTTTGTCAATTGGCCCTTGCCCCCTTAGAAGGCGTTAAGAGTGCTCTAATAGACCGTTGCATTTTACGCAACTCGGCGCTCATCGACATCGACGTAATTGGCATTTTTGGGGACTGGCTGATCAAGTCCGTGATGAAGCTCCCACAAACGGCCCTGCTTTTGAAAGGAGTAAAACGCGGAAAGCCAAGCCTGTTGGATGCCGATTTTGCCGTCACGAAATCCGCCCTGAAGAATATACTCCCGAAAAAAACGCTACATCGGACGAAAGAATCCTCGTCGCCTGTGGCTCGCTGTTGGATTTT
This sequence comes from Pirellulaceae bacterium, assembly GCA_019636375.1. Lineage (GTDB taxonomy): Bacteria > Planctomycetota > Planctomycetia > Pirellulales > Pirellulaceae > BJ22. The sequence goes on from JAHBXS010000004.1 coordinate 719,456, forward strand.
TGGGGTCACTAACGACCTTTTCGACATTTGGCTACGAGAGTTGGCAGTTGCTCGAGCAGAGTCGTTGGGGCGCGTTAGTCGCCAATGTGCTGATTAACTTATTTGGTGGATTGGGTTGCGTCTTGTTTGGTATCTGGATCGGTCGCATGATGTTTTCTCCAACAACTTAAGGTCCGTCTCCTCATGGATCCGTTGCGATTTTCGATTGCCGTGATTCCGATTGCGGTTTATTTAGCGGTCTTGGGACTGATCAATTTGAGACGCCGCCCGTTTGTGACCACGGGTGCCCGCGACATTGGGGCGGTTGGCATCGGCATATTAGCTGATGATCGGTTGGGCCTTTAGACTTGCTCGCCGGAGGCAGTCGCGATTCGGTTTGGACCCTACGTTTGGCTTATTTCTACTCGTCTTTTACGGACTGTGCATCTCTTTGATTGTCTTACTGCTCCGTCCCAGAATTGTTGTCTACAACGCAACGATTGAACAAATTCGTCCGCTCATTACGGACATTGCCAAGTCGTTTGATCAAAAGAGTCGCTGGACGGGAGACAGCATGATCATTCCCAATCGACGGGTTCATTTTCACGTGGAAGCGGTCGATTGGCTCCGCAACGTGCAAATCGTCGCCACCGGAAACGACCAAAGCTATGACGGGTGGCGGGCCGTCGAGAAGAAACTTCGCGAGGCAACTCAAGACAGCCGCGTTCCTCCCAATTTTTGGGGAACTGGATTGTTGCCGGGCTCGCTTGCTTTGGCAATCGTCAACGGGGTATTGTTGTTCCAAAATCAAGTCGAAGTAGCGGCCGCATTTCGAGACTTTCTTCGTTTGTGATCATTGCCCGGTCAAGACTTCGTTAAGGAAATCGGTCAATTCCTCCCACTCGAACTCATCAGAAAATTTCTTTTCAAGAGAACCGTCCGGTCGAAAAAGGTGCAGTTCGGGAAGTGACGATATGCCCAAGTTCTCGAATGCTGCTCCCATGCTTTCGGCTCGGATTAATGCTGGGAACTCAGCCGATCTTTTTAATAGAAAATCTTGGACACTTGCGACTTCATCTGGTTCGTCCATGCTAAACGATACCACGATCAAGCCTTTTTCTCGAAATTTCTGTTCGAGTTCGACTACCTGAGGAAATTTTTCGACGCAGGGTGCACACCAAGTTGCCCAAAAGTCCACCAAGATCCAACTCCCCTGCCTTTCAACTCTCCAATTTTCGAATCCCGGTCCATCTAGTTCGAAAACGGTGGGTCGGTCTTCGCCGGAAGTCCTCCGGTCGTCAGGTTTAAAAGTTGGCGAAGCAGAATCGTTTTGGTTCGACTCGGCTTTTGGCGATGATTGATCGCTATTGAATTTGCATCCGCTAGAACTCGCGAATATCACCCCACCCATCAACAAGAACCAGAAAATTCGAGCACGATGATTTCGAAACATGTTGTAGCTCGCCGTTAGATAAACAACTGTCTTCATTGTTTGCCCAAACCAGTAAACCAATTGTCCTCAATTGATCAGAGTTTTTTCAACTGTCTTCAAGCTGGCAGAAAAATTGTGGCAATTGTTCTACTATTGCCCCCCAGCTCGCGAAGGTACAAAAAACGGGCACCGCTTGACGGAAGCAAGTGCCCAATTCTTGGCGAGTCTCGTTTCCAGGAAGTAGAATACAAGCCTCCAATGACTGGCCAATAAAGCCGAGACTTGGCCTTTTGCGCTAAAAGAATCGATTTAGTTTTGCTTGAATTTGATTCCACAACCAAATGCTGGCTTGTAATCAACGGGAACCGTTTTGCCCTCAAGCAGTGACTCAATCGCGTCTTTGACGTAATGGTTCTTGGGGTCCTTTTGAGAATCATCGATCGCACCTTGATACGCGACCTTGCGATCTTTACACAAAACAAAGCAATGCGGAGTCACCTTCGCTCCGAACGCGCGAGCACTGTCACCACTCTCTTCGTAGGCATACGGAAACACAAACCCTTTCTCTTCGACACGTTTCTTCATGTCCTCAATCGTTTCAGAACGATGGTTATTGATGGTCACCAAGGCGACATTGCGGTCCTTGAAATTTTTTGCAAGTTCATTGATGCGATCTTCGTAGGCGATGGCGACCGGGCAGGTGTTGCAATTAAATACGATCACCAACACTTCGGCCTCTTTAAAGGTTTCCAAACTAATTTCCGTACCGCAGGTTGCCGTCGCTTTGAAGTCTGGAGCGGCAGCCCCTGTTTTCAAAATCAGGTCATCGGCTTGCACACAAACCGTCAACGTCAAAGCAAACATCAAGCTTAATCCAAGAGCCGTTTTCATTTTCTATTCCTTACCAAAAACTCACTTCACTAAGTGGCCGGAAACAATCAGACCAATATCAAAAGTCTATCAAACTTTCGCGCCGTTTACTGTACCTGGAGGGCTGGAGCCAGAATTTCCCAAAAAAACAATGTTCAGATGTTTAAAACAACCTATTAATTGCGTGCAACAGAAATAGCCGGCTGGCAATCAAAGCTTGAACCAAAGCAGATACGGACCATGATTTGACGGCCAAAGTAAAGCCTGAGACCCATTGATAGGTATTCAGGCAAAAATTCGCCACAAACTTGTCTATTAGACCGCAAACAGAAAACTCGGTATCTCGAAATTCGTACCGAGCTACGCAACTCGACGGTCTTCAATCTCGCGATAATTCGCGTTGGGAGGGACTGGCTGATCAAGTCCGTGATGAAGCTCCCACAAACGGCCCTGCTTTTGAAAGGAGTAAAACGCGGAAAGCCAAGCCTGTTGGATGCCGATTTTGCCGTCACGAAATCCGCCCTGAAGAATATACTCTCTAAAAAATCGCCACATTGGGCGGACGAGCAATTTAAAGTAACTCGTATCGACGTTTTTCTCGGCCCATTGCTGAGCCTGCAAACTTGTGTATCGATTGTATTTTGAGATCAGTTGGTCATAATTCCAAGCCGAAAAGTGCTGCAAACGCTCCTTGAGCGTTCCCACTCGCCCCTTTTGCAATCGCACTTCCCCATGATCGCTCGGGCCTTCGTATCGACTAACGTCACGGCGAAACAGTCGAATCACCGAGTCTGTTTTGGCGTCACCGTGGTATACCCGATGCCCCATGAAATGGTTGTCTCGATAAATTCGGTAGCCGTCCAACATCGAGCCGCGAGACAGTTCCAATGAAATTTCGCTTAACAACTCGGGAGTGGCCCGTTCGTCAGCGTCCAACAACAGTACCCACTCGTTGGCTGCCTGCGGTATCGCCCAGTTTTTAAAATCACCGCTGGTCACATATTCTCGCTGAATCACCCGGACTTTGGGATAGCTCTTGGCGATCGCCACCGTGTTATCTGTCGAAAACGAATCGGCAATGATCACCTCATCGGCAATCGAGATTGCACTTTCGATACACGGCCCAATATTGAGCCGTTCGTTTTTGCAGGGGATGATTAAAGATACGGCTTGTTTCATCAGTCCGTTAACGAATTCAGAGGTCGATTAGAGAACGCTGCCTTGCGACCCATAAAACCTAACCTTGTATCCGAAAACGGTCAATGCAGAACTCTGCTAGCACGAAGTTTCGCTTCGAAAAACGCCGTGGAAAAAGCGAAACATGTCCCTCAAGTTAGCCACATGAATCGGAAGTCTTTTCCAACGGGCGACTTTGATTACCACCTACCGTCTAGTTGGAAACGCCAAAGGTATGGACCGTCTTGTGGAAATACGATTCGTTAGGGTTCAGAATCGACGACGGGAATTTGGACTGATTTGGGCTGTCTGGAAAATGCTGTGTTTCCAAACAAAATGCCGAGTATTGGGCGTAATTACCACTGGCAACCGTACCGGCTAGAAATTTCCCCGTATAAAACTGAATTCCGGGTTCCGTCGATTTGATTTCCATCGTGCGTCCGGATGCAGGATCGTGAACTTTCGCGGCCATGCGAAGATCACCTGGTTTGCCATTGATTTCATAGCAATGATCGTAGCCAATGGGCTCACCAACCAGCTCGGCAAATCGATTTCCAATCGGTTGAAAATCCAAGAAATCGAAGGGAGTGTTTTTCACGGCCAACAATTCACCCGTCGGAATTCCGCTGTCGTCAACTGGAATGTAGTTGTCGGCAAACAGTTGAAGTTTGTGTTCGAGAATTGTGCCAGTTCCGGCGAGATTCCAATAGTTGTGATTGGTCAACGACACGGGTGTTGCCTTGTCGGTCGTGGCCTTGAATTCGACAATCAACTCGTTGTTGTCCGTTAGCGTGTACGTGGCTGTGACATTGAGGTTTCCGGGGTATCCTTCGTCTCCATCGGGGCTCATCAAAGAAAACACAACACCCCTGGAACCGTTGTGCGAAAAGGGCTCGCCTTTCCACATCAACTTGTCAAACCCCCGCACTCCGCCGTGCAAATGGTGATCTCCGTTGTTTTGAGCCAACTCGTACTCTTGGTCCTTGATCGAAAATCGACCATTAGCGATCCGATTACAGTAGCGTCCAACCGAACCATTAAAGTACATCGTACAAGCTTCGAAGCCGGCCATATCAGGACACGTTAAAACGATGTTCGCCAATTTGCCGTCTCGGTCGGGGGTCTCAAACCGCACAACTGTGGCCCCATAATCGATCATTTGCAACTTCAGGCCTTGCCGGTTTTCCATCGAATAGCTGGTAACCTTTTCGCCACGAGCCGTGGTTCCATATACTTCCACAACGACATCTTCCGACTTGATCGTTTTGGCCACCTCAGCCCCCTCCATTTGACGCGCCGCGTTTTCTTGGCGAATAACGACCGTTATTAAGCACCCAACAACAAACGACAGAATCAAGAGGAAGACTTTCATCAGGTATGGCACTCTGCGTAAACAATGACTGTTGAACTAGGGCTCTGAATTTTTGGCACTAAACGAAGCCTAACGATTTGCGCGGCGTTTCACGCTAGCATGATTGTAACGAAGCATGTCAGCAATCCTCAAGCCCCAAAAAACGGGAATTTACACCTCAAGTTGCCGTTTAGAGCAGGAAAATAGGGCAATGGACCCGCTATCGTCCAAATTATTAAGTTCCCGGAAATTTCTTTCGTTTTTATCGATTTGTAAAAAATCGGCCTTGCCTCACGCCAGACGGTTCGGTATTTAAACCACCGCAGGTAACGCATTGACGACCTGCTGTGAAAAGCCATTTCTCAGTTCAGTCGATTTGGTCAGAGGAAGCGGGAACCAAAGACCAAGCCCTCCCTCCTGGGTAAGAGCTTACTTCGTGTTGAAAAGGTATCTGGGTCAACTCTTTCAACACGTGCTCACGGCTGAGCTTTGTCTGGGCATCGGGGTTGTTTACGACTCCGATGCCCAGAGGATACACTACAACGTCGCGTCTTGTTTGAAGACGCGACGTTTTTTGTTTGACGAAGTAAACGCTCAATCCTCGTCTAGAGTATTTTCTTCAGATTCTTCCTTTACGACGTCATCGCTAACCGTCACCGCAACTCCCGGTTCGGATACGACAACTTTACGAACGATCACCCGTTCATTCTGATCCGACTCTCCCAACAATGGGGTCGGCAATGTGGCACCTGGACTTGTCATTTCTTTGATCGCCGGATTTTTCAATACCCTTTCTGTCGTATCTCTAGCTCGTTGTCGATCGCGTTCTGATGCCAACCACCAGAGCATCCCGCCTACGCCTATCATCCCTAATACAACGAGGATGGATAGAGAGATCAAAAGTACCTCACCGGCACGTCGCAAACGCGAAATGCCGGGATGGGTACCTTCCAGATGATTCGTGACTTTGGGACCTTCGTCGATTTTGGTTTCAATTAAATCAACTGCGCGTTGAAGTTGTTGAAATACTTGGAGGTCCCCGCCCAAATCCGGATGGTATTTGGCAGACAGACGCCGATAGGCCTTACGCACCTCATCACGAGAGGCCGATGCGTCGATTTCTAAAACTTGATAGGGGTCCATGCACCGGTACCACTAAACCCGATCACCTAGCCCAAACTGAAAGTTAGGCACAAACAACTTCTCTCTCAAACGCCCAATTGTAATCGACTTGTCAAATTATCACAGGCGGCGGTCGTTCACAAACGCAAATATCCTTGTGATTCAACAATTTCAGCTAGCGAAAATAGGCGGGATAAACCAGCTTAGGTTAACTTAGGCGAGCCGCCTTTGATCCCCATCTCGGATCGTGAAACCTATTTTATCAAGGTATTCGCACAATGGCACGGCAAATTTTCGACTTACATCCAAAAGCGAGCGGATATCAGAAACGGTGAGCGTTTTCGCCCTCTCAAATTCCGCCTTAAGTCGCTCTAACACATTGTCATAAACGTCTCGATGAACGATCCAATCTGGCGTTATTTGGAGCAATTGCCCGCTGTCGACACCAAGTTTCAAGAGTTGCGGGACGGAATCGCGATTCTTGGCGACTCCTGCAGCGAGTACTTTCGGCGGCTCAACAGCTAATCCAGCGACACGAATTTTTTCCACTAGCTCACCGTACAATTGCGTTTCGCCTTTGCTCAATTTCGGTCCGAGCCCATCCAAGCAAATAGCGGCCCCGATTCGGTGGACTTTCTTCGCGGCATTCAAACGTTCCAGTGAGACACGAAACAACTCGGGCTCGGGCAAATAATCCAGGCAATGTTGAACTTCAGAAACCGAGTGCCCCAGGCGCAATGGATGTTCTTGGTGCAATCGCATCAAATGCTGCTCGATTGTCGCGCTAATTTCTTCCAAACGTGCTGAGTGAACCAGCCAAGATCGCTCCTTACTCAGCGGAATCCGCACAATTGTTTTTTCGGAGATCATCGTTTCGATGATTTCATCAATCTGATGGATCGCTGTCCAGCGGATCAAGTCGCTCGGTTTCCAATTCGAGAGTCCGGCCAAATAGGCGGCTGCACTGGCTCGGCTTTTTGGATCCGGTGAAACTGCCTCAGCGATTGCATTCCAATCAGCCGCCGTTGGTCGGTTAGTCGAAAGGCGATTGGGAAACGCGATTCTTCCACCACCCAAAGTAGTCACCGGAGACTCGAGCCGAACCACGAAGGGTTGGCCCCAGGTTGCGACAACCGATTCACTTAGAAACAATACCGCAAACCCTCGTTCGCCAGGCTCGAATTGCTTCTTTTCATGCGGCAGTCGCAACACTCCAGAGACCTCCGATGTGCCGAGGTGAAACCTCACGCGACTACGATCCTTGACGGGCTTGTCGAGTCCCGGTAAAGCCAGCAGTTCGACGGCGAGTTGGTTGGTTGGTTTCAAATGCCCCAAAGTTGCCAACTCGTTTCCCCGAGGAATCTCACCGTGACGCAGGCCCGTCAAATTGATTGCCGCACGTTGCCCCCGCGATACAACATCCGATTTTGTGTCATGATTTTGCAAACCGCGGACTCGAACCTCGATTTGAGCAGGCTGCAATTCGATCACGTCTCCGACCCGCAGTACGCCACTGCTGACACTTCCTGTCACGACGGCCCCGAACCCTTCGATAGCGAAACTCCTATCAATCGCCATCCGAAACGGAGCGGTCGATGAATCTGGCAAGTCATCAACGACACGACGTGCGGCGTCCAAAATCGCCTTCTTGAGGTCGTCGAATCCCGCTCCAGTCTTGCTACTGACACGCACAATCGAGGCCATTTCCAAAAATGTCCCTTGTACGAGTTCACGAATTTCCGCTTCGACGAGGTCAAGCCATTCAGCTTCGACCAAATCGGTCTTGGTTAAAACAATGACTCCTTCACGCAAATTGAGCAGCCGAAGGATGTCCAAGTGCTCGCGTGTCTGCTGCTTAATTGAGTCGTCGGCGGCAACGACCAACATCGCCAAGTCCATGCCGGTCGCACCCGCCAACATCTGCCTTACGAATTTTTCGTGTCCAGGAACATCGACGATCCCCAGGTGGAATTCTCCTAGGTCCAACGCGGCATAACCCAACTCAATTGTAATTCCCCGTTTCTTTTCCTCTGGCAGACGATCTGGATCGGTACCCGTGAGAATCCGAATCAACGAGGACTTCCCGTGGTCGATGTGCCCAGAAGTTCCAAGAATTAGATTTGTGGGCATTTTAAGTCCTGCGTTTATCCGACTTTGACGGTCATGACGATTCCGGAGATATTTATTTTTACGAAAAGCCTTCCCATTAGTGAAGATACCAGGTGCAGAAAGTCGATAGTCGGGAGGTCCGAGAAAAGTGTGTGGAGTTCGGACGTTAGAAGCTAAAGGATTGGCGGCGAACTGTTTTTGCTCAGGAGCCGATCCAATGAAAGGTTTGTCACAGCCCGTTATTTTAGTCATCGACACTGATTCGTTGTCCCTCGCGACGACAACTGCATTATTGTCGGGCCAAGGTTTTATAACCCACTCAGCGACCGACCGCGTTTCGGCACTGGCTCTGGCGGATAAGTTGAACCTGGACCTCGTGATTTGCGACGTCAATCTCAATGGGGACGACGGAGTCGATGTTTGTTTGGCCCTGCGTAAACAAGTCCATTGCCATGATGTCCCGGTAATGTTTTTGTCGGTCAGTCAACTTCCTAGCGTCGCCTCACGAATGTTTGATAACGGTGCGGCTCTATTTTTGAAAAAGCCCTTTGTACCCGCGATTCTGATCGATTTGGTCGAAAAGGCTCTTTGGATGCCACACCTCATCAAATCCCACATCCATCGTCCCCACCTTCCAATGCATGCTACTCAGGATCGTGATGTCAGGGGAGCGGCGGCCGAGGTCGTGTATTGATCTTCGGATTCACAGGAATTATTTTGCTGTGAGCTAAGTGCCTTCGAGGTAGTGAGAGGTTCCCCGTTCTTGCTCTCGCTGCATGATACTGGTAATCTGGGAAAATTCCGATCGTAGGCTAAAACAAAAAGTGCCTATCCCCAAAGGGGTCAGAACCTTTAGTGGCTAAGGGAAATTTAACGTTGTTTTGCTGCCCACCCGGAGAGGGTCTGACCCCTGTAGGGATAGGCTCTAAGCCCAATCGACTAGTTTAAACCCAAATAGCGACGGAACAAGTTTTTTCACCGCACAATTTTAAGGAGATAATTCACGATGGCCGCAGCAAGTTTCACTAAAGCCCAAGCAAAAGCACTTTGTGACAACAAAGAGTACGACGTCTTCCTCAAGTCGATTTCACCGAAACTCAATCAATTGACTGGCGTCGAACTGAAAGACTTGGTCGATTACAGCCGAAAACTCCGCGACCAATGGCGAGACGTTGCTCGTAAACAACGTCGCTCGACTCAATCCGCCAAGGGCCAGCGACAGACGATCGCCAACGCCCGTAGCGCCGACAAGGCGGCGTTATTCGAGCAAGTCCACAATGCTTTCAACGAGCGACTCAAAGATGTGCAAACCGGCGCGGTAGAAATCCCCAAGGGTCAACGCCCAGCGAGCGTTCCTCGCAAAGACCGAAAAATCGTGACCCGCGCCGTCCGCTCCGTCAACAAAACGCGATTGAAGGACGCCAAGCAAAAAATCAACAAAGCCCGCCGTATCCTAGAAAAAACCACTCAACCGCAACAGGAATCTGAAATGGCAACTTCCAACTCAAAAGCACCAGCCAAGAAACCGAGTCCAAAAAAAGCCGCTTTAAAATCGGCACCGGCTAAAGTGGCCGTGAAGAAAGCTGCCGTCAAAAAGGCCTCTGCGTCTAAGAGCCGTTCCAAGAAACTGGCGAAACGAGCCGAGATTCAATCCACAATCGCAGGCAGTTCCAACGTTGCCACACAGGCCCCCAAACCATCCGCTGGTGGAGTTCCCTCGAAGAAAGCTCGCAATCGGAACCTCAACGCCATCGCTTCCAAAAATCGCACAAAGGTTGGCGGTTCAACTCGTATCAAGGCTCACGTCTCATCGGCGGGTCGACGCAACCAAAGTCGCCGCGACGCCAAAAATTAGGCATTGTCTTTAAATGCCAAACCATTCCGTAGCCACGCTCGCCAGAACGCGGAGCCGAGTAAGGAAAATGCAAATTGCAAAATGCAAATTGTAAAATGTGTGTGGTGTGACACGCTGGCAGGTTTGGTTTGGTTTTTATTGCGTGGCTTCCTTGTCCTCGTTCGTTCTTGCGGTCAAGGTGGATTTGGCCGTCGATTTTGCACTTTGCACTTTGCACTTGTTCCAAAATAACCGACTCAGGTCAATTTCCGGTCCCAGCAATTTACTGATCAAAAACTCGCCAATTTTTTACTTCAAATCAGGAGTTCTGAGCCTAGCCGCTGTCATTCCTTTTCCATCTTGCGAATCGAATAAATTCGTGCCGCTGTGCGAATCAACAGCCGATCCCCGACTATGGCCGGCGTTGCCATCCCCATGTCGTCGGGTTCCAATCGGTTTTCGTGAAGCAGCTTGAACTGGTCGCTGGCCTCCAGGACAAACGTTACACCGTCCTCATTGAGGCAAAAGACCTTGCCGTCATAGGCCCATGGCGAGCTCGTAAATTCCCCCTTGAGCCGCTCCTTATCAAACAAAATTTCCCCAGTCTGTGCGTTTAAGCAAGAGACCATTCCGCGATCATACAAAACGTACAGTCCCCCTTGGTACACGATAGTACTGGGATTGTAGGGGGCCGCACGAGGCTGCGCCCACACCACAAATTCGCTCGATGTTGCATCGTCTTCCAAAGAGATATCACCTTCCGCGCCCGGTCGAATCACATAAATCGGTCGTCGTGGGTCCATGACATATCCCGAACTGACGACGACATTTCCATCGTGTTCGTAAGGGGTCGCGATCGTGATCGACGACATCCCGTGAAGCGACCACAGCAATCGCCCCGATTCGTCATAGGACCGCACGCCTCCAGTACCAGCGGTGACGATTTCAGTTCGCAACGAATTTTTCCACACGAACGGCGTCGCCCAGTTGGTCGCTTCTTCGCGAGGTGTCTTCCATAACACCGCGCCATCGGTCGCGTTCAATGCCATCAAATAAGAGGACTCTTCATTATCATTCACAAAATACAACCGCCCATCGTGAACAACCGGTGAAGCCGCCGTACCCCAACCCAAGCGAGTAGTCCTCGGCTCCAGCTCGTGCTTCCAAACGGGATTGCCATCGAAATCAAAACAGTAAATCCCCAGATTCCCGAAACAAAAATAGACTCGCTCCCCATCGGTCGCCGCTGTTTCTGAAGCGTAGCTGCCTTTGATATGGATCGCCGTCTTAGGAACCCCCGCATGAACCTCTCGTTCCCAGATAGTTTCTCCGCTTATTAAGTCCAAACAATAGACCATCCATCGATGTTGGTTTTGCGACGGTTTTAATCGCTCACCGCCGAAATACAGTCCCTTTTTGGCCTCTTCCATCTCTCCCGAATTTATCACTGACGTCAAAAATACTCGCTCGCCCCAGACCACCGGCGACGACCAACCCCGCCCGGGAATTTCCCGCTGCCATTCAATATTTTCTGAAGCTGACCAGCGACTTGGCAAATTCTCTCCGTCGCCGATCCCCCGCGCCCCCGGTCCTCGAAACTGCGGCCAGTTCTCCTGCGACTCCGCGACTGCAAACAGAGTTAACCATAAGAATAGGGGAAAGCAAAAATGTTTACAGATACTCAACTTGATCGCTACCCTTGGCATTTCAACACCTCATTTAAAATAAACGGCCAACAATCGTAATTTATACCGCAAATCGTGCTCTTCGATGAGACGGTTGATCGAAGTAAAAGCGTTGATTGACAGCCTGATAATTAACGAACGCGATTTTATTGAGTCGGAGGCTTTTGGGCGAGCGTTGCGAGGCAGGTTGGCAGGAACCGGGAAAGCGTCTCTTCGGAGGGAGGACTTGAGTCTTCAAACATATCGCGAAGGACAAATCCCGATTTCAACTGCCCGGCGATTAAGTCCTCAAGCGAGTGACTGAACACGAAAGGCTCTCCATCGGCACGCAATTGTTCCAGTTCGGCCTGACTAAGGTGGGTTTGATCCGAATATGGAAGCTTATGTCTAACCGCAAGAACGCCGATTTTCAGTTGGTCTTCGTCAAAGATGAATCGGACCGGATTGACAAACCCACACATCAATAACCCACCAGGACGCAACACCCGAAACACTTCGTCGAACATCGTCTGCACGCTGGGAATAAACGATACCGAGCATGGATTGAAAACAACATCGAATGTGTCCGCTCTAAAACAAGACAAATCGCGCATGTCACCCAAAACCGACTTGATTTCGAGACCATCTCTTTGAGCGACGTATTGGTCTTGTTCGAGTTGGCGAGTCGAATTGTCGATGACAGTGACATGGGCCCCTGCAGCTGCGAAAATCGGGGCTTGTTGCCCTCCGCCTGATGCAAGGCCTAGGATTTTAAGCCCGTTCATCTTGGGAAACCAAGTATTCGGAACTGGCTTTTGTGGCGTCAACACGACTTTCCAATTCCCCTCGCGGGCCGCAGCGATCACTTCGCTCGACACGGGTATCGTCCAACAATTCCCCGCTTCAACCTGACTATCCCAGGCCTTTCGATTGTATTCCGCAATATCCATCCGGTTCCTCAAAATATCTGCAGGCTATTGACGCTCGAATCGGAGGGGTCAATCTGCGTCTAACCTTGTTTCAACAACCAGGCGACAAGACCTTTTTGGGCGTGAAGGCGATTTTCAGCTTGGTCAATGACGATACTTTGCGGACCGTCGATCACCGAACTGGCGACCTCCTCCCCGCGTCTTGCTGGCAGACAATGCAAAAATTTTGCGTTTGGTTTTGCTGCGGACATGAGTGCCGAAGTAACTTGAAAGTTAGCGAAGGCTTGCAGCCTCCGTTCGGACTCAGCTTCTTGCCCCATACTTGTCCACACATCTGTGTAGACGAAATCTGCCTCCCGAACGGCGGCGAAGGGATCAGAGGTCTGTGAGTTGGCCGAGAGCCCCAACGACGCCAGAAAATTCTCCGAGAACTGATACCTCTCGGGAGCAGCGATCGTGAACTCGATAGCGAGTTTACTACAGGCTTCCGCCAAGCTAACGGCGACGTTGTTAGCATCCCCCACATAGGCGACTTTGACATCCTTTTGCCCCTGAGAGTGCTCACGAATCGTCATCACATCCGCGAGGGCCTGACAAGGATGCGAAAGATCAGTCAATCCGTTGATGATCGAGCAGCGACTGAAGCTCGCTGCCTCGACCACACTTTGGTGGTCCTTGGCTCTTATTACCAACACGTCAAGGTAGCTCGTCAGAATCGGTATAAAATCGCACACCGGTTCCCGCGATGGCCAACCGACATCTGCTCCCAGATACAAACTGGCCCCGCCATGCTGGTTCATCAACGCCTCGAAACTCACCCGGGTTCTCAGTGAAGGCTTTTCGAACAAAAGACCGCAAACGAGATTCTGAAAAATCGGTCGTCGCTGACCGGCCTTTAGTTCCTGCTTTAGACGAACCGCGATCTCAAGAATCTCTTCGATTTGTTCCCTCGAAAGATCGACCAATGATAAAAGATGCTGCAACGTGAACACTCCCATTTACACAGGTTGTAATGCCGAACGATTTACTCAGTAATGACTGTGCCTACACCGGATGAAGTGTAAACTTCCAACAACAACGAGTGGCGAATTCGACCGTCAATAATGTGGATTTTTTTGACCCCTTGCCGGAGCGTGTCCAGGCAGGATTCGATTTTTGGAATCATTCCACCAGAAATTTGTCCGCTTGACATCATTTCCCCAGCAGAATTTCGATTAAGGCTCGAAATAAGTGAGTCGGGGTCTTGAGGGTCTCGTAGCACGCCAGGAACGTCACTTAGAAAGACAAGTTTGTCGGCATTGAGTTCGACGGCCAATCGAGTCGCGGCAGTATCGGCGTTCACATTTAACTTTTGTCCCGCGTCAGTGAGGCACATCGACGGAATAAAAGGGACTTGTCCGGCATAACAAAGATTTTCAATCACCAAGCGATCAATTCGCAAAACTTCGCCAACAAAACCCAGGTCAATCGGCTGATTCTCGGCGTCACGCAAAGTGAGCTTTTCTCCGAATAGGACTGGAGTTGACAGGAAGTTGAGGGTCATTGCCCGCCCACCAATTTTTTCAAATTCGTCGGCGAGGTAATGATTCGTTTCTTCCGCCAACACTCGCTCGACGATATTCAAGGTCGCCGCATCGGTATACCGACGCCCTTGAACAAAATTCGGTTGAATGCCAGCCTCTTTCATAGCTGCATTGATACGTGCCCCGCCTCCGTGGATGACCACGGGGCGAAGGCCCACCGTTTCCATGAATAAGATGTCGAGCAGGATATGACGAAGTTGGTCGGGGTTGTCCAAGACACTACCGCCAAGTTTGATCACGGTTGTTTTATCGCGAAATTTGCGAATCCATCCCAGTGCTTCGATTAACGTATCGGCTTTATCAATCGCTTCTTGCATGAAGACCTATCAGAAAAAAGATGAACTGTCGGAGCGTTTAGACCGCCGGGACTGGTTCGTCCCATTCCTGTTTGATCTGATTCCAAATCTCACCAAGTGTGGCAACCGCTTCGCGGATTTGATTTTCAGAATGAGCAGCCGTGATGAAGAACCGAACTCGTGCCTGATCTTCTGGAACGGCAGGATAGAGAATCGGTTGGGCGTTAATCCCATGATCAAAGAGACCTTGAGATAACTGTAGGGCCCGAATTGAGTTTTGAGTCATTGCGGGAATGATTGGCGAGTCGTGGCTGGGGCCGGTGTCGATACCGACTTGTTTCGCCAAACTCAAAAACAGACGCGAATTATCTCGCAATTGACGAACTCGCTCTGGTTCGCGGGTGATGACGTTGAGAGCCCCCAACGCAGCACCGACATTCGCTGGCGGAATCCCGGCTGCAAAGACGTAGCCCGGCGTCGTGTACCTAAGATACTCGATCAAATTGTGACTACCACCCACAAAACCGCCACAACTTCCAAAGGCTTTGCTCAACGTCCCCATCCAGCATTCAACGCTTTCGCGCGGAATATCGAACAACTCGCCGACCCCGCGCCCCGTTTCGCCCAGCGTGCCAATCGAATGTGCTTCGTCGATAAACAGCCAGCAGTGGTGCTTTTGCTTAACGCGTACGAACTCGGGAACCTTTGGAAAGTCGCCGTCCATGCTGTACAGTCCTTCGATGCAGATCAGCACGCGACGATACTCGGCACGGTTCTCGCTGAGAATTTCGTCGAGGTGTTGCCAGTCGTTGTGATTAAAGGGACGGCGGCGGGCGCCGGACATTTCGGCCCCTTGAATAATGCTGTTGTGAGCAAGTGCGTCATGGAGGATCAAATCTCCCGCTCCGACCAGGTGTCCGATCACCGACTCATTCGTCGCATGTCCCCCTGGGAAGGTGATGACATCTTCGACGCCAAGAAATTTCGACAACCCTCGCTCGAGTTCACGATGAATTGTTTTTTCCCCGGAGACCAAGCGACTTGCGGAAACGCTGGTCCCGAATTGGTCGATCGCCTCTTTTGCCGAGCGCGTGACATCTGGATGTCCCGAAAGCCCCAAATAGTTGTAACTGGAAAACGAAATCAACTCCCGACCACCAATACGAGTCGTGTCCGCAATCACTCCCTCGTGAATGGAGAAGAACGGATTGCGAAGTCCTGTTCTCAGGATTTGTTCTTTGTTCCGTTGCAGCCGGACGTATTCAGGAGTTTTCTCCAAGATGTAGTAGGTGTCTGGGATTGGCTTTCCGGCCGCAATGATCTTGGGTTGCCCATTGATTTGTGCGGGCTCTTTGACCAATGAAGTTCCAAGATATTCTTGAACAGCGGCAGCAACCTCGCGCACTGTTTCAATTTCCTGCAAAACCTCGTCCGGAAGGCGGCCACCAAAACTTGTCTCTAGGATGCGTGCGATTTCCAATCGCTCAAGGGAATCTAGCCCTAAGTCAACGACAATGTTCGAGTCAGCATTGACATTGCGAGATCGCTCGGCTCCAACTTGCTTCACGGCATTGATAACCATCGCAAGAACGGTACTGTCGACCGGTTCGACCGTTTGCCCATTGTTCGCTGGTGGCATTTCCGGCGTCGCACCGCTTTCGTCGAGGACGCTCCATCGTTCAATGACCGTCAGCTTGTTTTCGATGTATTGCTCGCGACAGGCATGACGTTGGATTTTTCCACTTGAGGTCTTAGGAACTGAATTTGCGCGGACCAACACAATCACGTCGGGCGGGATATCGTGTTCGGCAATCACACTTTTGCGAATTCGATCCATGATCCCATCAAGGTTCGTATTGGGGCCACGCTCTACTTCGCAAACGACCACCAACTGTTCACGGTCCCATCGCTGAACCGCAAACGCCGCTGCTCCGGTCGTTCGCAATCGATGATCACAAGATTCGACGGTGGCTTCGATGTCCTGCGGATAACGATTGACGCCGCGAATGATGATCATGTCTTTGAGACGACCAGTGATGAACAACTCGCCTCGGTCCATGAATCCCAAGTCGCCCGTCCGCAGAAAACGCCGTCCATCGTCGGGATTAAGCGGAGCACGAAACGTCTTTTCGGATTCTTCGGGTTTATTCCAATAGCCGGCTCCGACACTGGGGCTAGAGACCCAGATTTCTCCGATCTCGTTTTCTGGCATTAGCTTCCGTGATTCGGGATGGACAATCAGAACTTCTTCGCCATCGATGATTTGACCGCACCCGACTAATTCATGAGCCTTGGGGTCAGCATCTTCTAACGGAACGACCCGTTGTTCAACTAAAGCCGAACGATCAAATGACCGAATCACAGGCGGTTTCTTGGCATCGCCTCCGGTGATAATCAACGAGGCTTCTGCCATTCCGTAGCACGGGTAATGCGCCTCATGTCGGAAACCGTACGGAGCGAATCGGCGCGTAAATGCCTTGAGCACATTTGAGCGAACCGGCTCGGCCCCGTTGAAGGCAATCGTCCAGCAAGAAAGATCCAGCCCCTCACATTGCTCGTCGGTAATCTTGTCGGCGCTAATGGCATACGCAAAATTCGGTCCGCCGGTGCAATTGCAGCGATATTTGCTGATCGCCTGCAGCCAACGAATCGGTCGAGTCAAAAATGAAACAGGGGACATCATGTTCTGAGCACCACCGCAAAAAATCGGATTGAGAATTCCTCCGATGAGCCCCATGTCGTGGTAAGCCGGCAACCAACTGCAACCAATCAACTCGTGTGTTAGGCCGAATGCCTCCGTGATCATCCGGCAGTTTGCCATCAGATTGCTTTGAGTCAAAACCACACCTTTCGGCGAACCGGTCGAGCCAGACGTGTACTGGATAATGGCAATGTCTTGCGGGTTGATTTTCGGCTTGACCCAGTCGCCACTCAACTCGGTGGGAATCTCTTCAGTCGCCAACCATGGAATTCTCTTTAAATTGGGCGAATCATCCAACATCCCTTCCTTGCGATCCCGCACATCGGCTACCGTAAGTGCGATGCTGGCTTCGACATCTTCGGAGATCGCGTTAATTCGCCCCATATTGCGATTTCTTCGGGGAGGATACGCAGGAACGGCCGTTACACCGGCATAAAAACATCCCATCAACGCCTCGACAAACTCCAAGCCGGGCGGATACATCATCAACGCGCGTTGTCCGCGCATCCCCTCGCCAACCAAATAAGCCGCAATGGCCCGAGCACGTTCTTCTAGCTGAGAATACGTCAAGACAACATCATCGTGGTCATCCCTGAGGAAGCGAAATGCGACTTCCTCAGGCTTGGCCACCGTCCAGTACATGAATCGATCCATGTAGACCGTCTCTGGTGGGGAAAACGGTGCCATCAACTCAGCAATTTTCACAGTCTTTCGACCTCCGAAACCTACTTGCAATACACCCCGCATCTTTCGATGGGGCTCGTTCTATTTAAAAAATCGCGTTTCCCGGGGATTCTGTTTACCCTTTTTTGCCCAGCCCGCAACCTCACAGATAGCTCTCTGACCGAAGGAAAACGGAAATTTGTATCGAAAATCGCGAATACAACCCTGTGCGCGCAGAACTTCCAAAGTCCCAGCGGCGAAAGTGGCTCACCCGCGTAAAACCGCGAACGATTAAGTATACCAAGTTACGGGCGTTCTTTTGACAGGGAATCCGGCTTACTTTCATTCGGAAATCGCGAAGTTTGTCGCATTTCGTCAGCTCCCAAGACTCACGGAATTCGAAAATTTCGGTAGGCAGGTTAAAATACAGTGATTTTTGGGCTTGATCTGCGTATACTGAAAAAAAGGGTGGTTTTCGCATCTTAGCGAACTTATTGCCCAGTTTTTTGGCCTACTCGCCTCGCGGTAAGCGATATTTAAGCGTAAGGGAGCTCTCGATAGGAGCTATTCACCTCGCTTGTTACGAACCTAAGTTTTTCTCCAGTTTTAGAAAAACCGCTGGTTTATGCGGATTTTTCCACCGATCAAATCAATGTATGTCCTCAGTAGCTGAGTCGTAAACACGTGGCAAACGCAGATACATTTCTTGATGAAGCTCCGGATGCTCTGTCCAGCAATGCGGTGAAATATTGCCGTTCGTGCTGGCGGCTAGAAGTTCATCGGCCCATCCCAATCTCCCCATTCTTACTGGGTTTTCTGACCGTTTTGACGTTTGGACTTATCCTCCGGTACCGCCCAAGTCGCTGCGTTTGCTGCGGAAAAAGAAAACTCCTCTAGCTCTTCAAATCTTCGGGCTCTCTCGAATCAAATTAAAAACGTCGCGAACCATTGTAACTCGCGCTGCGTTAATCACTTGTGCGAAATCGCAATTAGAACGAATCGCTTCATCCATCGACTTCGCAACTCGTGTTACAATACCAACCGCAAATTTTCCTTAAGCACCCCTTCTTTTTCCGGAACAAAGTATGATCAACAGATTTTTTGCCAGCGCGTTATTTGCGATTGTCTGCGGAATTTTGACTACCAACAACTGCCACGCACAAACCGAAGGGGATTCGCAGGTGATCCAAGACCAACAAACCGACTCCAAACCCGCGAGACCACTGACAACCGGCCCTAAAGACGCTCAAGAAAAAGTTGCCCCTGGTAAGATTGACGAAGACGCTTCCGCCGAATTCATCACCACGGCCTCCGGCCTCAAATATCGAATCCTGCGAAAATCGGACAAACCCAAACCGGAGGCCGGTGACACTGTTACCGTTCACTACAAGGGATGGCTGAGTAGCGATCAAAAGATTTTTGACAGTTCCTACCGCCGAGGCGAAACAATTTCTTTCCCGCTCAATCGCGTGATTGCAGGATGGACAGAAGGAATGCAACTCGTTGGCGTTGGTGGAATGATCGAACTCGCCATTCCCGGAAATTTGGCCTATGGAGCACGTGGCGCTCCGCAAGCCGGGATTCCACCAAACGCCGAACTGACATTCATCGTCGAGTTGGTCGAAATTAAGTAGTACCGACGATCAGGCGTTCGAGAATTTGGCCGACCCAAGATTTGCTCGCAAATACCAACGCCGCGATACAGACTACCGAAATCGCAACCACGATCATCATCTCGGCGGCTTGCAAATTGAAAATCATGCTTCGGCTGCAACCCAACCGAAACATCGTTTCCATTTCGTTGGCTCGTAGTCGCATTGATAACGCGATGACCAAACCCAACAAACAGACAGTCGAGATTCCGACCAACAACATGTTTGCTTGGAATAATTGAGTGACTTGAAAGACCAATTTCATCAAGTCCCGAATCACATCTTGGGGAACAATCGCCTGTGCCGCGCGACTTCCGCCGGGACTCTCGTATCGTCCAATCAATAACGTCTCGGATTTTTCGTCAAAGGGAAACGCCAATATCGCCGTTAGCGGAAACTCGTCGGGGTCTCCATGAAAGTGAACTGATTCCATCAACTCCGGCGTGATTTCCAAATACGGCAATACCGCCGCGCTAGCGACCACCCTGCCTTGCTCACGTGATAGAACTTTATGCGGGTCCGTCTCGTCACGAAGATCGTCGTGGCCATGCCCCAAACCCAACATCATCCAGCTTGATTTCACATCGGTGAAAACCGCGCGATCGTCCGCCGTGCCACTTCGTTCCAAAACCCCTACGATCGTCATTCGCAGCGGATATTGCCCCGCGATGTCTATGAGATTCTCGCGGTCCGACATCAGTTTGTCGCCAACCACCAACCTTAAATCCCTCGCGACGTCGGCACCGATCACGCAGTCTCCAATCGTCCCAAAAAATCGTCCTTCGGCGGTATCGATGTTCCGCAAGTCGAAATAGTCAATCGTCGTTCCCACAACCGGGTAACCGCGAGCCGTAAAGTGGCAATGCAGCGGAACGGCATGCGCGAATTTGCTGTCTGAGATTCGTTGAAGTTCTCGTGCCGGAACACCGTCTTTTGGTCGGGCCGTGAAGTACAACGCATGAAGTGTCAAATCAACCCCACTTCCCGGCGGACCGATCACCAACGGCGTCGAATCAGCGCGGGCGGCGATCCGTTGATCAAATTCTCCCAAGACCAACCACAACAGAATTGGGACATATCCGGTGAGCGTCAAACACAAGATGATCAACAACGACTTCCAACGGTAAAATAACAAGTACCGCGCGGCTAAGAAAATGGCGTTTTTCATTCCGCCACCTCACGAGCCCGAAAGCCACGAAAGTCTACAACTCGGTCAAAACCGCTCAAAATCCCCATGTCATGGGTCACGACGACGAGAGTCGCATTGTGTTCGCGACTTTGCTCGAACAGCAATTCCAACGCGAGACGTTTGTTCTCGTCGTCTAAGTTACCTGTCGGTTCGTCGGCCAAGATTAGTTTTGGTTCGGCGATCACCGCCCTGCACAAAGCCGTCCGCTGCTGCTCGCCTTGAGAAAGCTGACTCGGAAAACGATGTATCTTATCGGCAATCCCAACTTGCTCTGCCAACGCCAACGCCCTTTGGCGTACCATGGGCCCCATCGTCAGGGCCTGATTGATACGATAGGGCAACAACACGTTTTCCAAAAGATTCAAATAAGGCAACAATTCGAATTGCTGAAAGACAAACCCAATCGTTGCGATTCGAAAACTACGCCGTTCAGCGTCCCCTTTTTGGTTGATCGGAAAATCGGCAACTGCGACGCTCCCCTGTTCTGGTACGTTGATCCCTGAAATCAAATTCAGCAATGTGGTTTTACCGCTTCCACTAGGCCCAACAAATGCGATTTTCTCTCCAGCCGCGACCGTCATCTCCTCAATCCGCAGGACAAACGGAGAACGTGGGTAACGAAACAACAAGTCGCGAATTTGTATCATCAGATTTTGCTGGCAGGCCTTTTAGAATCGATGCCCCGGCTGCGGCCCCATTTCAGTCAATGTCAGAATCTCAACTCCGTTTTCGGTCATCAACAATGTATGCTCAAATTGAGCTGACCATTTTCCATCAGCCGTTCGCACCGTCCAACCATCGCGACTATCACACACTGATTGAATGCCACCACCGTTGATCATCGGCTCGATTGTGAAACACATTCCGGGATAAAGTCGGTCTTGATAGGCCTTCCGCGACGGAACGTGCGGGATGTTGGGGAGTTGATGGAAGCGTTGGCCGATCCCATGCCCCACATAGCGATCAACCACGCCAAACTGAGGATGCTTTTTGCGAACGTAATCAACAATCGCTTCGCCAATCACCGCAACTTGACAACCCGGATATACTGCCTCAATGCCACGATAGAGCGAATTGAAAGCGCATTGTGTAATCTCGCGAGCTTCGTCGGAAACTTGACCGATCAAAAACGTCTCAGACTGATCGCCGTGCCAGCCATCCACAGAGGTCGTGATGTCAATGTTAACGATGTCCCCTTCCTTCAAAATCTCATCGCCAGGAATTCCGTGGCATACGACGTCATTAACACTGATGCAACAACTTTTAGGAAACTTGCAGACATCACCGCGATAGCCCAAGCAAGCCGGTCGGTGACCGTGATCGAGCGTGTAATCGTGGACGATTCGATTAATTGAATCGGTCGAGACTCCCGCGGCGACATAAGAACGCAGGTGATCCATTAGTTGGGCGTTGAATCGGCCAGCCGAGCGCATCAATTCCCGCTCATGTTCTGCTAACTGCAATCGTGGACTTCTGCGGATCATGATTTTCCATCCAAAGGGCCAAGCGGGGAGTCTCCAAGATTTTAACCGCTCGCACGCTCCTTTAATAGAGTCAACGTTCAGGCATTCTACCCGTGGCATGGGAGAAAACCCGAAAACTCGCTATGATGTTGGTTAAATTTCGTGGAGCCCGTTTTTCTAAAGGAGTCGAACCCTTTGGCAAGAGATCGGCTCTTTGATTTGAGTCATGCCAAAGGGTCTGCCCCCCTTTGCGAACTGCGTTTAATTAACCTTGGCCATTTGGAGTAGCACTCGTGCCCCGTTACAATCCAGCCGAAATCGAACCGCGCTGGCAGCGCTTTTGGGAACAAAACAAAACCTTTCGTACCCCAGAAGACACCAATTTGGAAAAATATTACGTCTTGGACATGTTCCCCTACCCCAGCGGTGAAGGGCTACATGTCGGCCACCCAGAGGGCTATACCGCGACCGATATTTTGGCGCGGTTTCAGCGGATGAACGGCAAAGCGGTACTGCATCCGATGGGCTTCGATGCCTTCGGTCTTCCCGCCGAAGAAGCGGCGATCAAACGGAACGTTCCCCCCCGCGAGTTCACCGAAAAAAATATCGCGAATTTCAAACGCCAGCTTAAAATGCTCGGCTTCAGCTACGACTGGGAACGTCAAGTCTCCACGACCGATATCGACTATGTCCGTTGGACACAGTGGATTTTCCTAAAACTTTACGATACATGGTTTGACGAAACGACGGGACGCGGCAAACCAATCGCCGAACTCCCGATTCCCGCGGACATTCAAAACCAAGGTGACCAAGCCGTTATCGAATACCAGGACCGACATCGCCTCGCCTACGAAGGCGACGCTTTGGTCAACTGGTGCCCCGCCTTGGGGACCGTTCTCGCAAATGAGGAAGTGACCGACGGACGCAGCGAGCAAGGACACCCCGTTCAACGCATCCCCCTGCGTCAGTGGATGCTGCGAATCACGGCCTACGCCGACCGTTTAGAAAAAGATATCGAAACCGTCGATTGGCCCGAAGGAATCAAAAAACTCCAAAAGGACTGGATTGGCCGCAGCGAGGGGGCCGAAGTCGATTTCTTCGTCGGCGATAACAGCGCCTATCAAACTTGGCATGAAATTCGCCGCACGAAAGGGTTTCCCAGTTCTCCAGAATCTGAAGTTCTGCGAGTCTACACCACTCGCCCCGACACTCTGTTCGGTGCGACTTACATGGTGATCGCTCCCGAACATCCTCTGGTCGAAAAAATCACCACTGACGATCAACGACTTGCGGTTGAAGCCTACCGAGAAGCCGCTGCGTCTAAAAGCGATCGCGAACGCCAAGAGGACAAAAAAACCAAAACCGGTGTCTTCACAGGCAGTTTCGCAATCAATCCCATCACCAACCAACCCATTCCCATTTGGATCGCTGACTACGTATTGATCAACTACGGGACGGGGGCCATCATGGCGGTGCCGGCTCATGACGAACGCGATTTCGCTTTCGCGAAACAATTTCAATTGCCAATCTTGGCCGTCGTCAAACCGACTTCTACTGACGACTCTGTGAATTGGAGCGATGTCGAAAAAGGACTGGCCTGCTTCAGCGGCGAAGGCATAGCTCACGCCTCTGGAGATTACACCGGATCAACGACCGAAAATTTCAAAACCCAAATTAAATCGGACCTTGCCACCCAGGGGATTGGTCGCGCTGCGGTCAATTATAAACTTCGTGATTGGCTTTTCAGCCGCCAACGATTCTGGGGCGAGCCGTTCCCGATCTTGCACGAGTTGGACGAGCGTGGGAAACCGACGGGTAGAAAACGCGCCGTGCCCGAAGACCAACTCCCCGTCGATCTTCCGCACCTGGACGATTTCAAACCTCACGGGAGGTTGGAACCACCCTTGGCCAAGGCCCCCGAATCATGGCTATTTGTAGAAATCGATGGCGTCCGCTTTCGCCGAGAAACAAACACCATGCCCCAATGGGCGGGTTCTTGTTGGTATTACCTCCGCTACATCGATCCGAAAAACGACAAGGCCCTCATCGATCCCAAACTGGAAAAACGCTGGATGGCCGTCGATCTCTACGTCGGCGGTGCCGAACACGCAGTTCTGCACTTGCTGTACGCGAGGTTTTGGCACAAGGTGCTGTTTGACCGGGGCGTTGTCTCGACAATCGAGCCCTTCCAACGACTTGTTAATCAAGGGATGATCCTCGGCGAAATGGAGTTCACAGGCTATCGCGGAGCCGATGAACAATGGGTCAGCAGCGAGCAAGTGATCGAAACTGAAGACCACTCGCTGGTCCTTGCCAAAGACCGCTCGCCCGTCATGCCCATCAAACTTGAGCCCGATCAAATTGAAAAAGTTGGCGATCGCTTTGTCCTCAAAAGCGACCCCACGATTCGGATCGAGAGCAAAGCTTACAAGATGTCCAAGTCGCGGGGGAATGTCGTCAACCCCGACGAAATTGTCACCGATTACGGAGCCGACTCACTGCGACTGTACGAGATGTTTATGGGGCCACTGGAAGCCTCCAAACCCTGGAGTATGTCGGGAGTCAACGGCGTTCGCGGTTTCCTTGATCGCGTCTGGCGGATGATCATTGACGAGCGTGCCGAAGAACGAGTCCTCAATGAGTCCGTGGTTTCGGTTGAACCCAATGAAGATCAGTTACGAGTCCTACACAAAACCATCAAGGCCGTGACTCAAGACATTGACACTCTGGGCTTCAATACGGCCATCGCCCGCTTGATGGAGTTCGTCAATTACTTCACGAAGCAAAGCCAACGTCCGAAATCGATCATGGAGACCTTCGTCTTGATCCTTTCGCCACTTGCGCCTCATATTGCTGAGGAACTATGGTCGGCCCTTGGGCGTACCGAGTCGTTAGCTTACGAACCGTGGCCCAAGTTCGACCCGGACCTCACCATCGACCAAACAATCGAGATTCCCGTTTCGATCCAAGGCAAGGTGCGTTCGAAAATCACGATCGCGCGCGGGATGTCGGCTGATGACATCGAACAACAAGCGCTCGCCGATATCCGAATCGTCGAATTGCTCGATGGCAAAACCGTTCGCAAGGTGATCGTCGTCCCCGACCGCATGGTCAACATCGTGGCCACTTGATCCTTATTAAGAGTTCGGAAAACATTAGGTATTTTTGTTATTGAACTTTTCCGGAGGGGGCAAGGGATCCGTGGGGGGTGGTGTTTGCGGTGCTGGGACCGTTTGGCTTTGAGTTAGACGAACCGGAGCCGCCAAGGTTTTCTCCCAAAACTCTCGTGCCCGCCGCACAGCGATGCCCAATACCGAATCCTCGTCGTAGCCACTGGGCCCCGCAAGCTGCGTCGGCTTCCCGGTGAACAACTCGATCGCGGCATAAATTGAATCCACCGCAAACACGTGGAATTGCCCGGCCTCGCAAGCTTCTACAACGTCTTCCCGCAACATTAAATCCCCGGCGTTGGCTTGGGGAATCACAACCCCTTGAGTGCCCGTTAAACCCGCTGCGCGGCAAGTGTCATAGAAACCCTCGATCTTTTCATTGACCCCGCCGATCGCCTGAATCCGACCGTGTTGATCAATCGCTCCCGTGATCGCCAAGTCTTGGCGAATCGGAATATCAGTCAACGCACTCAACAAACAAATCATCTCCGCGCCACTTGCCGAGTCACCGTCAATTCCGCCGTAGCTTTGCTCAAAGGCCACTGACGCGCTAAACGACAATGGATGATTCGTGTGCAACAGATGCCGCAGAAGTCCACCCAGAATATGGAAGCCCTTCGTGTGAATCGTTCCGCTCATGCGGGAGGAGCCTTCGATGTCGATCAGTCCCGCCGACCCAGGTCCGATAGTTGCCGTGATTCGCGCAGGAAATCCGTAAGTCAACGGCCCAGAACGCATTACCGCCAAGCCATTGATTTGACCAACTTCAACCCCTGCGGTCCGAATGACGATCGTTCCCTGATCGACAAATTCTTGAAACCGGCGGCTCGGGAGATTGGCTCGAGCTTTCGTTCTTAAGATCGCAACTCTCACATCCTCAGCATCAACCGCCGCCTTGTCGGCTTGTTGAGCCAAAAACGCTGCCTCACGTGCAATGTCCGCAATCCGTCCAAATTTGGCAGTCAATTTCCCATCACGCGCCACGATCCGCGCCCCGTGTTCGATCAAACGGGCAACTCCCGAACGATGGAACGGCAGCAAATTTTCTTCTTTGACTAAACGGGCAACCACAATCGCATACTGCTGAAACGACTCTTGTTCGCGCCCGATTTGATCTTCGAAATCAGCCAGCACTTTGAACAATTCTCGAAAGTCCGGATCAAAAGCGTCCAATCGATAAAACGTCTGCACGTCACCGATCAAAATCACTCGCAATTTGATGGGAATCGGCTCCGGTTGTACGACCACATACGGCCGCATCCAACCGGCCTCCGGTGGCACGATTTCCAGCTTCCGCGTTCGCAACGTTCGCATCAATGCTCGATACGCACCGGGTTCCGAAAGTAAATCCTCGACTTCGAGCAACAAGTACCCCGAGTCAGCACTTAGAATCGCTCCACCGCGAATTCCACGATAATCGGACATGGGCATCGATTGCGGCCCAAACGACACATCGACGGTTCCCAACAAATTCATCATGCTCGGGACGACTTCCTCAACAATTGGTGCCAAAGGACCAACATCGTTTTGCAAAATGATGTTGACCCCGTAGAGTGCAACATAGTCGATTTCATTTTCGGATTGATCCAATTGATTTTCGACGACATCTTTGAGGACCTCTTGCAAGAACGCCTGAACTTCAGGATAGGGATAGTCCGACCTCAGATGCTGTTCCAGTGGCCCAAGCACTTCGCGCGCTGCCGCCTGTCGAAGTTGCTCCATTTCCTGTTTCGCTCGCCGCACAAATCCATTCATTTCGCGGCTCACGCGATCGAGTTCCTTTTGAAACACAGGAATTTTCGTCTGGAATTCTTCAAGGGCCTGTTCCGGAACCTTGCCTTCCTTAATCAGAGCCACTAACTGCTCAGGAGGCACTGGTTCTCCGTCCACCGTGGGAACAATCACGGTCGTATTCACTGGCCCCTGATTGAGTGTAACCAGTGCCAAATTATTTTCGGCCAACTCTTTTTCCAGCGGTGCAGATATCCCTTGCATCTCTTGTTGCAACCGCGAACGGGCAGCCTCCCGACGGCCAACATGCGGTTCGCCGTCAAGTGCCTTTCGCAAGCCATCTTGAACAAATTCTGCGAACTCCAACATCCGCCGTTTAAATTGCGTCGCCTGACCCGCAGGCAACGTCAATAATCGCGGACGGTCGGGACAAGCGAAATTATTGACAAAGCACCGATCTCTTTTGCTGCTCGTTGTGGGTTGCAATTCACGCAACATTTGCCGTACGGTCGTGATGCGGCCTGTCCCCCGCGAACCTCGCACGTAAACGTTTTGACCCTCGGCGAGGCATTGGATGCCGAACATGAGCGCCTCACGCGCCGTTTCCTGACCGACGATCGAGTCTTGAATCTCTAGTGCTGCCGTCGTTTCGAACTCGAAGACATCTGGGTTACACCGCCAGCGCAATTGAGAGGGTGTTAGGCGCACGGGCTGCGACATTTCCATAAGAAACTTTCATTAGAATCAAACGCAATTCGATTTCATGCTTTGACTCTAAATCAAAACGCGGCGATTGTACACAACCCATTCAAGCAACAAAACCAAAATCGCCGCAGCCACAATCCACTTCCAATATTCGCGCACACTCGGCAATGACTCTCGCTGCGCGACAATCTCCTCAAAACCGATCCCCAAAGACTCCTTCACGGTAATGTCCGACTCGCGATGATCAAACAAATTGACTGCAAACAACTGATTCTCGGGTGGCTCAGGAGTCGTGAACTCACGCGGACTAACGTCATAAATACCGCTACTTTCGGTTTGCGAAAACAGGACTTGATTATTCGAATCTCGAATTACATCAACGCTCGCACCACCCGGAGTTTTTACAGAAACCTTGCTAACCGCCGGCGAGGGACGCAACTTCGCCATCTCGCCGGGAGATACAGTTTCGCCAGCCAAGAACCTTGCCCCTCCCCCCAATTGATTGACAACATTTTGCACAAACAACGGAAAACTCAACTTGCTCGGCCAATCGGTGTTGACCTGCACCTCACCTGCTTCATTGACTTCTGAAAACGGAAACGAAATCACCAAATCCTGAAATCCTCCGCGAGGCCCCAACGCGATGATCGATCCATAAGTCGAGTCGAGCAAAGACAACGTGCCCGTCGGCCCCTCAATCGGGCGAGCTTCCAAAATCAAAATCCCGGTGAGCTGCATCGCACTCATCAAGGGATGCGAACGCCTCACATCGATAATCGGCGTGGGAAATTGGCGCTCACCCAATTGCCAACTCTCATCCAATGGATGACCACCAATAAAAACTGTGTTGCAATTCGGCATGACTTCCGGCTGACACTGATCAAAAATCACCAAATCATATTCGCCTAACAGGGCTTTCCTTTTGAATTCATCACTCTTGAGAAAATCCCTCCGCTCGAACACCGGATTGGCGACACGTTGAATCGGTTCGGTTTCCATCGCCAAGCTCAAATATTCATTCCCTGGGGTAACGATCAGAACCCGCGCCTTGCGGGGAGGATTCACCACGGCATAGGCAACGTTGTCTTGCAGGTAAACGTCAGGCGTATCGATGACGAGTTTAAGCCGAGTCGCCTGCCCCAATCCTTCAAAAAGTCCCGTTAATGGAAAGCTTACCCCGGTAGTCCGCCCCGCCGGGACTTTGACATTTTTCTTGGCATCGAACAACACGTCCTCTACAAATAAAGACAACTCAATGTCCTGATCAACCATCGACGTGTTGCGGAGCTGCGCGAATGCCTCTCTTTTGTCGCTCACATTCGGATCATCGTTGATGGAAAAGGCGGTTATCCCAACATTGATGGGAACCTCAACCGCCCCCACCGCGTGATAGGCCGGAATCAGATTTCCAAAAACAAAATCATCAATATTTCCGAAACCTCCATCGGAAACGATCATCAAGCGAGCTTCTTTCCCCTCGGTCACTTGTTGGTAGCCGTCGTCGGTGAGGACTTTGGGAGGATTCGCTAAACCGGCGGCAGCGGTCAACGCCTCACTGATGTCAGTAGTTCGTTGCGTTTGAGTAATCGTGGCCAGTTTCTGTTTCAATAAATTTGTGCTGTCCGTGTACGACTGAACCACTTCAGCTTGATTCGAAAATGAAATCAACATGCCCGAATCACCGGACTTCATGCGATCAATCATCCCGGCGACCTTCCTTTTCGCTTCGTCCAGACGGGTCCCGCCCTCTACGTCCGTCGCCGACATACTGGCCGATGTATCCACCAAAAAAATAAAACGGTTCCCCTCAAGCTCCGTTCCCCGACAACTGGGACGCAAACAAGCGAGGGCAAGAATCAGCACGGTCAGAACTTGCAGATACATCAACAAGTTATTTCGCAGCCGTTGCCACAAGCTGTTGACGTGCATGTCCTCCAGAGCTTTTTTCCATAGAAACGTGCTGGGAACCTCGACCGGACGCCGCCTGAGTTTCAAGAAATACAACAGCACAATCAACGGCGGCACCGCCAACAATGCCGCCCAACCCCAGCCCCCAATCGAGCTCAGAAAACTCATCGCACCAGTCCTCGCTGCCGAAGGTAACGAGACACCAGACGCTCAACGGGCCGCTCTGTACTGGTCATCATGTAGGCGATCCCGCGACGGCTACAATACTCTCTGGCGGTTTCAATAAATGAAGCCAACGTCGCTCGGTATCGGTCAATCAACCGTTGACTCACGCTGATCTCGGCAATGTCGCCATCTTCACAATCGATCAACTTCAAGTCACCTGCCAAATCCGGCTCAATCTCCACCGGCGACAACACATGGATCAAATAAATGTCCAAATCGCGAGCTACCAAATACCGCAACGCTTGATCGTAACCACTCTTGTCCATCAAATCGGTGATCAGCACCACGATCCCCCGCCCACTGTTCCGCAACGAAAACGATTTGATCGATTGGTCGAGCGGCGTGTTGACATTGCTTGGAAATGAACTGACATGCTGCAACAAGCGAAACAAACTGGCCCGTCCCCGCAATACCGGCGATTCCATGTTCGCTCCCAGCGGCTCGACCTTCACGCGATCCGCACGCACCAACCCGATATACCCCAATGCCGCCGCCAACTGCTGAGCATAAAACAGTTTGCTCGGATCACCAAAACTCATGCTCTCACTGCAATCGACGAGAGCATAAAAATGCAAATCTTCTTCCTCCAAAAACAGTTTGAGGAAGAACTTATCCAAACGGGCGTACAAGTTCCAATCGAGGAACCGCAAATCATCCCCCGGGACATAATTTCGATAGTCCGCAAACTCAACACTTTGCCCCTTGCGACGACTGCGCCGCTCACCCTTGAGCTGGCCGCGAAAAATCTTGCGACTCACCAGTTCCAGCCGCTCCAATTGCGCGAGCATCTGCGGCGTCAGCAGGCTGTCAGGAGAAACCTTGTTCATCTCGCAAGCGACCGTTTAAATGGAGGGAATCGAGCAAACAACCAAAACAAACAACCCGTGCAGCCTCTAGGCATCCGACTTTTGCGGAACCGCGTTCAGGATGTCGAGCAACACTTGATCCGCCGAAATCCCTTCCGCGAGAGCCTCGAAGTTCAAGATCACCCGATGCCGCATGGCTGGCAAATAAACACGACGCACATCCTCGAAGCTGACGTTAAATCGCCCTTCTAACAACGCACGGACTTTCGAAGCCAACGCCAGCGTCTGGGCCCCACGGGGACTACTCCCCCAACGCAGATATTTATTCGTTTGATCAATGGCTTGCGGACCAAACGGATGTGTTGCCATCGTCAAACGCACGATGTAATCCCGAACGTGATCGGCCAGAATCACTTGGCGGATTAAATTCTGCCAGTTGATGATCTCGGCACCATCCATGACAGGATTCGTATCGATTTTGATGCCGCGAGTCGTCCGGTCAATAATTGTCGCCAATTCATCGCGAGTGGAATAATCGACTACCAACTTGAACAAGAACCGGTCGAGTTGAGCCTCGGGGAGGGGATAAGTTCCCTCTTGCTCGATTGGGTTTTGCGTCGCCATCACGAAAAATGGTTTCTTCAGCACGAACCGTTGACCGGCGACCGTCACCGTTCCTTCTTGCATCGTTTCTAGGAGGGCTGATTGGGTCTTGGGGGTCGCGCGGTTGATTTCGTCAGCCAAACAAATTTGCGTAAAGATTGGTCCCTTTTGAAACTCAAACGCCCGGCGACCGTCCGGCGATTCCACGATCATGTTCGTTCCCAAAATGTCGGCGGGCATCAGGTCGGGCGTAAATTGGATGCGATTGAAGTCGAGACTCAACGCTTCGGCTAACGTCTTGACCAACAAAGTTTTCCCGAGCCCCGGAGCACCCTCCAGCAAGCAGTGCCCGCCAATCATCAACGAGGTCAAAACGCCGTGGACGATCTCATCGTGCCCCACAATCACCTTGCCGATCTCGTCCTTGATCGCCGTGTATCGCACACGAAACTGCTCGGCCTGCTGGTGCAGAGTATCTTCATTCATATAGCCTGACCCTGTTCGTCAATGAGTCTTGAAAAATTCACTTCGGGGGTTATTTTGACAGCCCCAGTCGCTGATTTCTAGTACCAAACGGCATTCAATTTCTCTTTTTTTGGTCCGGCTTCGTGGTTTTCCGCCATTCCAACCCATCAAGGCATTTCGATGCTTACTCCACAAGCTTTGGCGATTCATTACAATTAGGAGCGATTCGCAATTCGGATCACTTTAAACACCCGCAACCGACGCCTCGCGAATGTTCAACCTCATTAAAATAAGTGCTCGCCAGATTCAGGTTAATTGCTTTGTGGAAAACAAGCTCTGCTCCCCATTGGAAAAACGTTACACGTTAGGGAATCGAAAATGCTCGCCAAATTGAAAACATTTTCGCTCGTGGGAATCGAGGCCGAGCCGGTGGAGGTCGAAGTTGACGTATCACCCGTAGCGATGCCGAAGACGATTCTCGTGGGCTTGCCCGAAGCCGCTGTCCGGGAAAGCACTCACCGCGTTGGCCGAGCCCTCGCCAATTCCGGCTACGAACGACCGTCAGATCGTGTGGTGATCAACTTGGCTCCTGCCGAACTCCCCAAACAAGCGGCCTCGTTTGACCTCCCCATGTCAATTGGAATCCTCGCCGCCAGCGGACAAATGTCGTCGGACAAGTTTTCTGATTACGCCGTCGTGGGTGAATTGGCTCTCGAAGGGCACACGCGCCCCGCCAAAGGAGTCTTGTCGATGGCGATCGCTGCTGCCCGACAAGGCCTGCGCGGGATCGTCGTTCCGCGCGAGAACGCTTCCGAGGCGGCTGTCGTTCGCGAAATCGAAGTGATTGCTGTAGAAAGTCTGACACAAACGATCGCCTTCTTCACCGGCGAGCTTTCCATCGAGCCCACCCCTTCGCGGCTGGAGGAAATTTTCAACGAGTTCGCGACTTACGACGAAGACTTTGCCGACGTCCGCGGCCAAGAGTTAGCCAAACGAGCCATCACGATCGCGGCGGCGGGTTCGCATAATTTATTGATGCTCGGTCCGCCGGGCTCCGGAAAAACGATGCTCTCCAAACGCATCCCCACGGTGTTGCCCAGACTCACTCCGGAAGAGTCCATCGAAACCACGCGAATTTATAGTGCCCTAGGACGCCTGACCGCCGGGCAGCCACTGATGGCTCGTCGCCCCTTTCGCTCCCCGCACCACACGATCAGCGAAGCGGGCCTCGTCGGCGGCGGCAGCACTCCGACTCCCGGCGAAATCAGCATGGCCCATAACGGTGTGTTGTTTCTGGATGAACTTCCCGAATTCAACCGCCGAACGCTGGAAGTCTTGCGGCAACCTCTGGAAGATCGCGTCGTCACCATCAGCCGCGCTCTGAACTCGACGACTTTTCCAGCCAACTTTATGCTTGTCGCCGCACTGAACCCTTGCCCCTGCGGCTACCGCACCGACCCCCGCCGCGAATGCAATTGCACGCCGCAGCAAATCGAAAGATACATGGGAAAAATTTCTGGACCACTGCTCGATCGCATCGACCTACACGTCGAAGTCCCGGCGGCGGAATACAAGGAACTTTCGTCGGCACTCCCCGGCACCAGTAGCGAATCGATCCGGGAACAAGTCTTGCGGGCTCGCGAAACCCAAGCCCATCGTTTCGCGAAACTTAAAATCTTGTACAACGCGCAGATGAGCAGCAAACAACTGCGAGAATTCTGCCGTCTCGATGAGGCCGGAATGGGCCTGATGAAATCGAGCGTCAACGAGATGGGGCTATCGGCCAGAGCACACGATAAAGTCCTCCGGGTCGCCCGCACGATTGCCGACCTTGACGATGCCCCGCAAATTCGACTCGAACACCTCCAAGAGGCGGTCAACTACCGCCAACTCGACCGCCAAATTTGGCAATGATTGGGTTGCGGAAAATCAAGCGGAAAGTCAATAAAAACTCAAATTCAAAAAGGGGAAGGTTTATGAATTTATCCGAGTAAAGAGGGGGCAGGTTTAAGTTTAAGTTTAAGTTTAAGTTTAAGTTTATAGAAACCTCATTCCGTGACCGGTTACAATACAAAAAAAGGACCCAACGATGCGAACTGACGACCTACAATCAAAACACGGACGGCGCCATTTTTTGCGGTTTCTGACGGGGGGCCTGACATTGGCTTTGCCGGGTTGGGCGTTGGCTCGAAACGGTCTGTGGATGCCGGACGAAGAGCTTCCGATAACTCCGACACAGATCGAAGGCCCCTTTTATCCGCAACCTTCCATTGACCAACAACTGTTTAACGACACCGACCTCGTACAGAGAGCCGCCGGGCATGAGTTTGCCAAGGGTGAACAGATTATCGTCAACGGGGTGGTGAAAAATCGTAAAGGCCAACCGCTGCCCGGTTCCGTGGTTGAAATCTGGCAAGCCTGCGCGACAGGCCGTTACCATCACCCACGAGACGAAAACAATCCCGCGTTGCTCGACAATAATTTTCAGTTTTGGGGACGAGCGATCACGGGCGAAGACGGCAGCTATTCGTTCAAATCGATTATCCCAGGCATGTACACCGGTCGCACCGCTCGACACATTCATTTCCGTATCGATTCACCGGGACTGAAACGTTTGACGACCCAGTGTTATTTTTCCGACTTCGGAGAAGACAACGCCCGCGATGGCCTTTACCGATCCCTGCAACCCAACGAACGTAAATTGGTAACCGTCGAATTAGACTCCGCCGAAGCTGCCAAACTCAACACCGACGCAGCAACTCAAGGGCAAACGATTGAACAAGATCGAACGCCTCGCTCCGGAAAATTCGACATCGTCCTTGGCTGATTCATAAGACCCTAAAACGGAGTCAAGTACCGGAAAAGGTTTCGCATCGGTTGGCCATCGACATACGCCTTGGGCTGCCCGACGATCCCTTGTCCCATGTAAGATCCAGGTGGCATGTTTTGGAAACGGACCATCGGTTGCGGCATCTGTTGGCTGGTTGTAAACGGCTGAGTCCATTGCGGCGACGCCGCCGTCACCATTTGCCCCGGTTGATAAGCCTGTGGGTACTGAATCATCGGAGCCGTATCTGCCGGCGGCGGTTGCATGAACGGCTGATTAAATGGTTGCGTACCGGTGAATTGCGGTGTGTTATTGAATTGTGCTGGATTGTTCAATTGCGACGAATTGCGGTTCGCGAACCAACCTGGTCGTTGAGTCGGCTGCCCAAACCAACTTGGACGCTGAGCCGTGGTCCCGGAATAGCCCAAACTTGGCACCTGCATCACGCTAGGAAAAATGCCCTGGTTCAGCGAAGGGATCGGTTGCGGATAGGGATAAAGGTCCGGAGGTGGAGCCACACTGACATCGGAACCAGGTTGGTTCGCTGCCACTTGAGGCTGCGTCCCCTGCGTCTCGATCGGTCGTTCAACCACAGCATTAGTACGGACGAGGCTGGGCGTTTCGCGATAGATTACTGTTTCGACTTGTTGGCCCGGAGCCGTCCGTGTCACCACGACACCCCCTTTTTTGAGTGGCGAGGAAGCCTCCATATACTCCCGCGACGCCGCCGACTGAGCCGCCGCCGTTTCCGCCCCAATCAGCAGGCCGACCAACGCCAGAAAACCCAGCCCGCGCCGCCAACTAAATTTCATCGAACCGCCGTGCTCCCGTGATTGGCCGCTTCTTGTCACCTCCGCAACGTTCAAGATCACAACAACTTTCGCCGCCTCGCCATCACGACGTCCGCACTCACAAGACTGTCTCATTCTAAAAACTCCTTTTTTGGCCGATTCGGGTAACCGGATGTACCAGATTCTACGAACCAAAACCAGTTCAGATCGAAGATGAGCCAGATTTGGTGAGGAATATTCGAAAGCCGCAAAGGAAACGAGTCAGAAATACAAATCAATGCTTGCAAGCCATTCGCTAGCTGTCATGTTGGCTTGGCCGTCAAAAAAACAGGCTGGTCAGGACTGGTCAAAAAAATTCGAAAATTCAATTTCAGTTCTTGTTTGAATTGCGTTTTTGGAAAAACAAAAAGACCTACTAAATAGGATTGACTGCCCATTAGCGGTTTGACATCGCATCAGTAAGTATCCCAAAAGGGGGCAGACCCGAATGGCACTGTCGGGTTGATGAATGCGCGCAGATTGATCTAGGACTGAAGCGGACAATTTTTTAAAATCTGCTCCAGCCAAGGCGATCTTGCGAAATTGAGCCGACCTTGGTATTAAAATGAAGCCCTCCTTGGTTCACTGGGCAGTGAAAAAGCCAAGGAGGGTTTTTCATGTCTGGAGATATACCAAAATTTCCGCCTCAGGACAGTCGCAATTATCAAAAAGTTGTGGATGTATTTCTATCGGGTAAGGGCCTACCCTTTGCCGAGATTCTCTCGGCTGAGCGTATCGAACGAGTCTTCCGAAAACACAGAGCGTTGTTTGGCCTGCATGGCATTTACTCGACAGCCATTGTGGTTTGGGCCTTTCTCTCGCAAGTCCTAAGAGATGGCAAGGAGGCTTCGTGCCAATCAGCGGTGGCACGCGTCGTCAGCTACTGTGAGCTACAAGGGCTAGACGTACCGACGGAAGACACCGGCGATTACTGCAAAGCTCGCGCTAAACTATCAGGCGCGGCATTACGTGACCTCAGCGGCGAAATAGCCGAAGAGCTGGAACAAGCGGCTGAGCCGTCTTGGCTGTGGAAAGGAGTCCATCACGCCAAACTCGTCGATGGCTTTACCTTCACGATGCCTGATACACCGGAGAACCAAGCCATGTACCCCCATCCAAAATCACAAACACCCGGAGTCGGTTTGCCCATTGCTCGCGCCGTAGCCATTATCTCATTGGCAACTGCCACAGTAATGGACATGGAATTCGGGCCGTACCAAGGCAAAGAAACAGGCGAATCTGCCTTACTGAGGAAGATTCTTGATTCGTTTGCAGAAGGAGATATTGCCGTGATGGACCGGTACTATTGTTCGTTTATGATGATCGCGTTGCTGCATTGTCAAGGAATCCAGACCTGTGCCCGCAAGCATCACCGGCGTCATAAGACCGATTTCCGACGTGGCAAGAGACTCGGCAAGAACGACCACCTCATCGTGTGGACTCGACCAGAAAAGCCCAGTTGGATGGACGAGGCAACGTATGCAATGATTCCGGAAACACTGACTTTGCGCGAGTTGCGTTTTCAGATTGTCGAGCCTGGTCGTCGTACACAAACCATCGAAATCATCACAACACTGACGAATCCCGAGCAGCATACCGTCGAAGACATTGCCGAATTGTATGGATTTCGCTGGAATTCGGAATTGGACATCCGTAGCATCAAGTCCAATCTGAATCTGGCTCATGTTCGCTGCAAAAAACCTGAAATGATCTATCGAGAAGTCTGGACGACGATTCTCGGCTACAACCTCATTCGCACAACTGCTGCTGGAGCTGCTCTGCTCCACCACAAACAGCCGCGCCAAATAAGTTTTACCAGCACCTGCCAATACGTGCTGGCATCGTGGATGCAATTGTCTCTCGCGATCATTGATCCTGCGCGACTCGATGGCTACTTGAGGCTGATGCTCAAACAGATCGCGGCCTGCGAGGTCGCCAATCGCCCAGGCAGGCTAGAGCCACGTGTATTGAAACGAAGGCGACACGGCTATAAACTTATGCAGAAACACAGGCAGGTATTGCGCAATGAATTGCGAAAAACGTGTACATAAGACAACTTAAAACCCGACAGTGCCATTCGGGGCAGACCCTTTGGAGGCTAGGCCAGAATTTACGTTTTTTGTTTTATCGCCGGAGAGGGTCTGACCCCTTTTGGGATACAATGCTCCTCGCGAACTGTTTGTACTATGCAGGACCAATCATTGCCGACCGCTTGTGTTGCCTGCATTCTGGCAACTAAATCGCGAACGTGGCCCAGATGGCGAACCAGGTGAGGGTGGCGAGGGTCCAACCGAGGGACGTTGAGAAGTGTAGGCCGCGACGGGTGCGGGGGCTTAGGCCGATGGCGCGACTGAAGATGACAGCCAACGTGCCCAGGGCAATCGCGACGACCCAACCGCCATGCAGCCATAAAGTAGTCTTACCCAAGCCAACTAATGTCAGATTCCGTTCCATCGGTTGAAGCCTTGTCCAAACGTCAGACGAACTTGGCTTAAAGTCAGACGAACTTGGCTTATCTACCGACGAAACTGACCCTTTCGAGCGATCGGATTCGCGTTGGTTGTCTTTAGAAGTTTCCGGCGAAGAATCAGTGGACAGCACACCCGTGTCGGAGTTACTTTTTTCTGTGCTCTGAGGGGACGGCGCAGCAGCCTTGCTCGACGATTCTGGGTAGAGACTCAAAAGATGCTCGGCGATGTCAACGATGTGGCGATCGGCAAGGTCTGGATTGTTCCCTCTGGCAGGCATCGGTTTGCCACTTTTGTTCAACGGAT
The DNA here is from genome assembly GCA_019636375.1 of Pirellulaceae bacterium. GTDB lineage: Bacteria > Planctomycetota > Planctomycetia > Pirellulales > Pirellulaceae > BJ22. The sequence continues at coordinate 757,513 of JAHBXS010000004.1, forward strand.
CGTCAATCGCTCTTCCGAACCGAATTAACCGAATTAACGCTTGACGATCGGCACTAGCAATGAAATCACTTTCACGCAACGAAGGTGCCAAGTTTTCTACGCCGTTACCATCCGGTCCATGACACGACACGCAATACAGGCTAAACCAAGCCCGCCCCTTACGAGCATTCCCCTCTAACTCAAAAATCGATTCATCGAACTCCGCCGTTGGTGTTTGGCGAGACAGCAGTTGAGCGGGGTCTTCGACAATCAAACCTGGGTTGGTCCCTTTGGCTGCCGAAACGGCATGCAGTCCCACGGTCGCTACAGCGCAGCAAACAACTACGGCCAAATGCCCGGCATAATCAAACGCTCTTATTCGCCGCGCAGCCAGTCTTGCCCAACGAAAATTCACAACACCCCACAGCAGAGCGAGGCTGGTCAAAACTCCCCAACCCATCCCGGCCATCCAACCATCGGACGCCCAGAAATCGACACGAAAAACGGTCCGCAATGCAAACAAACCATTAAGGATCAGCAGAAACAGGAAACCCTGTATTGCGACGACGAAATAGCTCCATAGTGGAAACCGCAATTCACCGCTCCGCGCGACCGTCGTGTTTGGGGTTTCTTCCGAAACGGTCACAGACCGCGACTCTTCCGTGGCGGCGTTAGACGTAGCAATTTCCATTTCCTAAGGCGATCTTTACAAAAAAACGACGATTAAGCCTGCCTGTCTACTTGAAAACAATGGCTGGCCCTTTAGAGTCATAATAGTACCGAGCCACCAACGTTAGGTCGTGTGACGCCAATTCGACGCGGCGCGAAATACCTGGGACTGAATCCAGAACGTGTTTCGCGTCAACATGTCGATGCTCGATGGTCTACAAGCGGATGGCACTCTTCTATCGTAACCGAAAGTGAATCATTGTGTACAACCATTTTAGACTCATCTGCGGCATTCTGGGAGTCATCCTCTTGGGTGTCACCATTGCTTGGTTCGGCCAATATGAGCGACAGCAACGCCTGCAGCAATTAGAATCTACTGTAAAGGCAATCGGCACTCCAGCGACGACCGAGCAACTCAAGGGACGCCTGTCCGAATCGCCCCCCAGCGGCGAATAAATGGTCAGGCCGCTTTTGGAATCCATTCACAAATTTTAATCGAAGACGAATTCCCAATGACACGGACGAACGACTCATACAAACTAATGGCAATTTTGACTTTCGGCGCCTCGTTTCTGCTTGCGGTGTTGTATTCGGCCTTCAACGACGTTTCGCAGCCTGAGGTTCTCGTCTTGGTCCCCGACAGACCTGCTGCAACCAGTCCCGTCGCGACAACTCCCAACAATTTGACGCCCGTCATTCCAGAACCAACTGCTCAGCCCGCAGAAATAATGCCAACGCAGACGGCTCCGGTACAAACAACGGTGCCCCAACCTGCTGGTGAGACTCCAACTACACAAGTCGCCACGCCGATTGGAGAGAACCTAGCCAGTGAATCTCCGCGCCCAGCAACCTTGCCCTTAAAATTTCATCGAGGGGAAAAAATCGCGTGGGTCGGAAACAGCCTTGCCGAACGAATGAGTCTTTTTGGAAACTTTGAAACTCTGCTGCACACTCGTTTTCCAGAATTGGAATTGAGCGTCAGGAACTTTGCCCGCCCAGCCGATGAAGTGGCCAAACAACAACGGCCCAACGATTACACGAAAATCGACGACCCTCAAGCGGTCTTTAGTGCCGAGACTTATCTGTGTTGCTTCGGTTTCAACGAATCGTTTGCCGGTCCGGAAGGGATCGAAAAATTTGTCGAAGACTTTCGCCAGTTCATGAAGTCGACTGCCGCGCGTTACCCCGCAAATGGACAACCTCCAAGATTTGTCCTTATCTCGCCGGTTGCCTTTGAAGCTTCGGCGGAACGCTTCCTCCCCGACGGAACTCGCGAAAACATCAACCTTGCGGCCTACACCGAAGCGATCCGTCGTCTGGCGATAGCCGACAATCTGCCGTTCGTCGATTTGTTCACGCCAACACTAGACGCATTCTCGCGCGAGCAGGGATTGCAGTTCACGATTAACGGTTGCCATTTAAACGAACGGGGCGATCTGGTTGTTGCCAAGGTGCTCGACGAAACGTTGTTTGGCACTCGCGAAAAATTCCCAGCCGCCGAGCAATACGAAGCGATTCGAAAAGGGATCGTCGACAAAAACTGGCACCATTCGCAGGACTACCGCCAAATCAACGGATGGTATGTTTACGGTGGGCGGCGAACTTGGGACACCGAGACGTTTCCACAAGAGTATCCTAAACTTCGTGCGATGGTTGCAGTGCGAGATCGCGAGATTTGGGATCTGGCTCAGGGCAAAAAATCGATTTACTCGCCTGACGATTCAACGACAGGGGACCTTCACACTCCCCAAACGCGATTCGGAAATCCTCAACAAAAATACTCCGAAGCCGACGAGCTACGAATCCTCACCCCAGAAGAATTTCTCGCAACGGCAACCGTTCCCGAAGGCTTCGAGATTCAGCTCTTTGCTGACGAGCGGCAGTTTCCCGAGTTGGCCAATCCGGTGCAGATGAACTTTGACAATCGCGGGCGGCTATGGGTTTCTTGCATGCCGACCTACCCGCAATGGCGACCGGGAGAAGTCAAGCCGAACGATCGCTTGCTGATTTTAGAAGACACCGATGGAAACGGGCGAGCGGACTCGTGTAAGGTGTTTTACGATCAACTCCATTGCCCGACCGGATTTGAGTTTTGGAATGGCGGCGTTTTAGTTGTCGATCAGCCAAGGCTGTTGTTCCTCAAGGACACAACCGGCGACGACCGCGCAGACTTGGTTGTGCATTTGATGGACGGCTGGGCGACGGAAGACACGCATCATACTTGCAGCACCTTCCAGTGGAACAACGGGGGCTATCTGCACATGCTGGAAGGGATTGCGACGAGTACGACACTCGAGACGCCTTGGGGGCCGCATCGAAGTTTCGGTGATGGCGGCGCTTATGTGCTGGACCCAAAGTCGTTGCGGATCCGACAATTCCCCTTGCCTGGCCAGTACAACATGTGGTGCTATTCGTTTGACGAATGGGGACAAGGTTTCCCCGGTGACGGCACGACGGCCAACCAAGCATGGGATACGCCGCTCTCTGGGGCGTCTTTTCGGGGTCGTCAAGGGGTTCGGTTTATCTTTGACAGCGATGGAATGCGACCGGCCTTAGGAAGCGAATTTATCGTTAGCCGCCATTTTCCGGATGAAGTCCAATGGCAAATGACTTTCGCTTGTGTCATCAACATGAACGGTCTCCCGCGATTTTCATTGCGTGATGATGGCGGGGGTTATGCCGGCGGGCGAATTCGCAACAGCGAGAAACAGCCGGACGATTTGGTCCGCTCGACCGACAAACATTTTCGTCCTGCCGATCCGCAAATCGGCCCCGACGGCGCTTTGTGGTTTGGCGATTGGGCGAACCCACTGATCGGTCACATGCAATACAGCCAACGCGATCCGAATCGCGACAAAGCCCACGGCCGCATTTATCGACTTGTCTATCCATCACGGCCTTTGCTTACTCCGGTGACGCAGGCCGACAAATCGGAGTTCGAACTCCTCGAACAATTGCGAGACCATGAGTGGCGAACTCGCTATCGCGCTCGGCGTGAACTGCGGGATCGTCCAACCGCGATGGTTGCAGCGGCCCTGGCCCGTTGGCAAGAGACCTTGACCGCCAGCGAATCCGACTTTGATCGCCTGCGTTGCGAAGTTTTATGGACCCAACAAGCCCACCGAATTCTTGATTTGAATTTATTGAATGACGTTGCTCTAAATGCGCAAACGTTCCAAGCTCGCGCTGCGGCAGTGCGAATCGTTGCCGATGAACGCGAGATGATTCCAAGCGCACTGGACTTGCTCACTTCTGCCTCGCAAGACGAGCATCCGCGCGTTCGCACCGAAGCGGCCAGAGGCTTGAGCTTTTTCCCGAACCTTGCGGCAGTCCAAGCAACCTTCCGCATGCTAGATAAACCTGCAGACTATTGGGTCGATTACACGATTTACCACACGCTGGGAGCCAATCAACTCCTTTGGCGGCAGGCTTACGTTGACAACCAACTTGGAGAACTTGGCTCACGAGCCGAAGGAATGATCAAGGAACTCCTCGGCGACTTCGCGCTCGATCATCGAGCTCGAACCTTTATCACCGACGCCCACAATCGTGACCTGACCGAAGAAGTGCGCAACAAGGCGATGACGGCACTCGCCGATATTCGCGGCGAAGCCAACAAGGGAAAAGACTTGTTCCAACGCAACTGCGCGACATGTCACAAGATCGGCACGGAAGGGCGAGAATTCGGGCCGAATCTGTCGGACGTTGGGGCTCGACTTGGTCGCGATAAAATCGTCCATTCGATTGTCGAGCCCAGTGCCGAAGTCGACGACAAATACAAAACGACGCTCGTGATGACGCTCGACGGATTGGTTGTCAGCGGCCTGCTGGTTGAAGAATCCAAAGATGAACTGCAAATCTACGACGGCAAAGAACTGCAAAAAGTCTTGGTTGACGACATCGATGAGCGAGTCACAAAGAACCAAAGCAGCATGCCTGATGATCTTGCCAAGGCGATGTCACCGGCAGAATTTGTGCATCTTATCGAATACCTGTCTCAGCAACAGACCAAACCGGCGGAAGAAAATAAGTAGTTAATCAATTGGTTTCCCTTTTTTTCGGGTTCCTTGACCGTTTCAAATTGCTACAATTGAGCGGGTGAAGGGTCATGGATTTTTGGAGGAAGCCCTGATGAGCGTAATTCGCATTTTATCGGTTGTCGCGCTGGTGTTCTGTTACTTGTGGCATTCGCCGCAATTGAACGCTCAACAAATCGGCGTCAGTTCCCCCTTCACGACCTTTACGAATTCCTATTACGAACACATGGGAATCAATTTTGGCTTCCAATTTCCACGCGCCGGAGGTGGTTTTGGGGGTGGCAGTCGAATTGTCGGTCTGATGCCCAACGGTCAATTCGCACCCAATGTTTCTTTCAATCAAAATTCCGCAGCGAGCGCGATTCCGCCGTTCGGAGGATTCGATCCAGGCTCGGCAGGTTCATTCGGTTTTGGAAGAGTAGGCAGTGGCGGCGGCGGATTTTCTTTAGGAATGAACTTTGGCAAAGGAAGCAGTCGCATGCTTACCTCGACCACTCCCAGCATGACGATGTTCAACGGAATGGGAGGCTCGATGTTTCACGGAGAGGTCCGCCCATTTGTGACCGGTGTGATTCCAGTCGTTGGCAATTCCGGCACGATCATCACCCATCCGGTGAACGCAGTAACCTTGGCGACTTCCAGTGGCCAATTGGATACTCGAAACCTGGGACGCGAAGACATTTCACGTTCGACTTCGGTAGGTGACGCACCTCTGCCACGCTCATCGTCTGCAGAGCGGGCTTTCGACAGTGTGGCAGAAATCAAGGCTCGTAAGGATGCTGAAACCCAAGCGACGCTGAACAAAATCAAAGAATACTTGGACGAAGCCGCCTCGGCGGTCAGTAACGGCGAATATCCGCGAGCAAGGTCGTTTTTGAAAATGGCTCACGATTTGATGGAAGACCCTACTCAAAAGCGAGAGATCAAATCACAGATCGAATCCCTTCGTGGTCGCGAAAAAGGGCTCTCGCAATCTGATCAAGGCGGGGCAAATGCCGCGCAGAGTTCTAAGAAGGACTGATATCTGATAAGAAGCCAAAGTGGTCCACGACTGGGATTTTTTGGCATTTTTGCAAGATTTCACGCGTTCTCTTTTTTGATTTTATGCCTCTAGCGTGAATATTCCCCTGCTTGCCCATTGTGCTGTCTCAGTCCAAAATTAAGTCGTCTTTCCCGGCCATCTTTCTTGGCGACTTTTTTTGGAGCAACCCGATGCCATTTCATTTGCGATTTTGGACGTTTATCCTTCTGTCTATTTTTTCCCAAGAACTTACTCTCGGACAAAACGAAAACGAAGCTTGGTCACGAACAAAGACCGCGCCCAACATTTTATTCCTCTTCGCCGACGATCAACGTTGGGACACGATCGGCGCCTACGGCAATTCAAAAATCGAAACACCAAACTTTGATCAACTTGCCCGTTCAGGAGTCAATTTTCGCAACGCCTATTGTTTCGGTTCCCCTCACGGTGCTGTTTGCATTCCCAGCAGAGCGATGTTGCATTCAGGACAAACTTATTTCAATTTGCCAAACTTGGAACTTGCTGGTCAGCCAACCCTTGGCGAATTGTTGCAGAAGTCGGGCTACCAAACCTTTGCAACTGGAAAATGGCACAACGGCAAAGAGTCTTTTCTCCGCAGTTTCGAATTGGGTAGGAACGTGATGTTTGGTGGCATGTCGGATCATTCAAAAGTTCCCGTCACTCAACTCGATTCGGCTACCAGAGATATCTCTGCGGCGGTTACCGGAGAACATTTCTCAAGTCGCCTTTTTGCCGACGCCGCGATAGAGTTCTTAACGAACCGAGATGATGCACGCCCATTTTTTTGCTATGTCGCCTTTACGGCACCGCATGACCCCGGAATGTCGCCGGGAAACTTCAACCGCATGTACCGCCCGGAGGAGATGCTAATCCCGCCGAATTTCCTCCCGCAACATCCCTTCGACAATGGCGACCTGACAGTAAGAGACGAGGAACTTGCTCCCTGGCCGCGAACACCGGAAGTCATCCAATCCCAATTGGCTGACTATTACGGATTGATTTCCCATCTTGATCAACAAGTTGGGCGAATCGTCGACGCTCTACGTGAATCGGAGAATGCAAACAACACGATCATTATCTACGCCGCAGATCATGGACTCGCGATGGGGAGCCACGGCCTGCTCGGCAAACAAAACCTTTACGAACACAGCACCAAGGCCCCTTTGATCATCTGCGGCCCAGACATTGAAAACGGGACGGACGAGTCGATGGTTTATTTACACGACTTGTTTCCCACGATTTTGGAGTTAGCTGGTTGTCCAATCAATAATGAAAACAATGGCCGCTCTCTTACTCCGTTACTGAACCAAAACAACTCATACCAACCCAGACCCTTCTTAACAACAAGCTACAAAAACTCGATCCGTGCGATCCGCGACGAACGCTGGAAATTGATCCAATACCCGCAAATCAACCGAACCCAATTGTTTGATTTAAAATCCGATCCGAACGAAGTACAAAATCTTGCAGACTCAAATGAACCGCAGCACAAGGAAATCATTCAACGACTGTGGAATCAATTGATGGTGGAGCAAAAGTTGGTGGGCGATTCACTGCCATTGACTTCCGCCGATCCGTTGCCCGCTGAAATCGACTTGACTGGCCGTCCCCGGAAACCCGATCAATGGCAACCGAAATGGATCATTGAAAAGTATTTCGATTCACAAACAAATCGCAAGCCAGCACCTTGAAACTCGATTGGCGGAAAAATGCTTTTCAAAAAAAAGTTTTCATTTGAGATCAAGGCATTTTTTCAACTGGAGGAGGAGTCAACCATTCCAAATCACGGATGACAAATTGCCAGTTGCCATTGTGAACTCCTAGCTCACCAACGAAATCCATCGAGTCGGAAACCTTAAAACGTTCGTAAACTTTTTTCCGCATTTCGACATCAAAGGCCCAGAGATTATATTCGTCCTCAAACACCTTAACCCGAAACGGCTTATCACCCGACACTTTCGCCTCGATTCGGAAAAGATGTCCGAGCTTTTGCAAGTTCTTGATCTCGTCGTCCGATTGCAGGTTGTTGATTTTGGGTAATTCCATTTTCAGAGCAAGTCCATAGTCAACCTTCCGAGGCTCTTTGGCTTGAACCGTTTCGTTGCTTGGATTTTCGAGTTCGACAAAGCGGCGGGGGGCTTTGTCTTTCACCACTCGGAATTTTGCATAGACCGGCAAATGATCCGAATATCCGCTCCCGTCGCCGTCGGCAAAGGCCCAACGGATCGGCATTTTCGTGCCGTGCTGAGCATTCAGGCCCTCGATGGCCAGCACTCCAAAACTGTTGTCACGGTACTGAATCCCATGACAGTCGTACAAACCTCGCGACACGATCAATTGCATCAAGGTTCCCCAACGGTCGCGGTAAACGTCACTGCCGCGATCGTCTTCTGGTAATTCATACCACAAGTTGTAAAGGATTCCCGCCTTGCCAGCGACCATCGCAGCCTCATCTCCATGAGCACCAAGCACATCGTTGAGTGCCGTCGAAGCCATTGCAGGGTTGCTTTGGCGTTGGTTATACTGCGAATTGAAATCACCGCCCAAAACAATATCCGCCGCAGGATTTTCAGAAACAATACTTGCCAAACGGTCTCGAACGACGCGAGCATTGCCCAACCGAATTTTTTCTGCTTCAGGATCGGACGCCCCTGACTTCCAGTGATTATTAAATGTATGCAGACGATATCCACCGATTTTATGAACCACTTCCAAAGTCCCCCGTGCTCCGTCGCTGTGATGAGTGCGGGTCTCAACTATCGGGAAACGTGAAAACGTCGCGTTGACGTGAGCGACCGTGCGCACGGGATCGGGTCGATATTCGGCGATTCCCACTTCATACGAATCCAGACCTGCCTCTTGCAGTGCCTTGAGCAAGAACGCTTCGGCGGGCAAATCACGGATGTCATCCGAAATCGGCTCGGTCAGCAACATTTGCTCCAAACTAACATCCGCATATTTCTTGAGGATGGCGGCGTAATTATGCGGTCGCTTGCTCGGCGTCTGATCCCCCTCCAGTTCTTGGAACAAAATGATTTCGGGACCCCGTCCATCCTGCATCGTCGCCAGAACAGCAGCAGTATTTTGAAGTTTCCGCAGCAGATGCAACGGTTTGTATTGCTCAGCGCGATAGTCTTCGAACAAAGAAATTCCATCGATGTCAAACAGGTTTTCGACGTTGTAAGCGACGATCAAAAACTCCTCTTGCTCGCCAGACTGGGCAACTGCCGACGTACCCCCAGCCAAGAAAATCGCAAGAACAGTTAAGGTGATGAGACGGCAACGTTTTAAAAACATTTCGGACTTTCAAATTAGACAACGGAGCGGCCCTCAAAATCATCGAAAAGCACGTCCAGAAGAGAAATTGTTTCGCTAAGTCAGACACAATTTTAACCCAGAACCGCTTCGTTCACCACCAAGCGTCACTCGACTCACAGATTCTTGCCTGGGTAAATGCCTTTCCGTAAGGAAATTATTAAGCGAATTTCATTTTGCAAAACTTTCGCACAACCGTTGAACAGCCGGATTGCTGCGACTATAGCTGACGATTTTTATGTCCAAGTCTACGTTGTGATAAAGGTGCACGGCCCGTTCAATCGCTTCCAAAATCCAGGATTCCTCATTTCCAAACGCGCCACCACCGAGAAGTGTAAGGAACACAGTTCGGTTTCGACTCTTTTCAGCGTTGATCGCTGCCGCAGCAAACGTTGCTTCGTAAGCCGCCTCCAAGACCAGTTTCGCAAACCGCTCCCAATCTCGGCGTGGCAGGCCACTGTAAGACACGGGCATTGCGGAGCAGTAGGCCTGAGTCACCAAATGCTGACAGCCAGCTAAAGTGACCTGTGTATCCCACTGCACTCCGATTTGTAGCTTGCTGCGCAAGTCGTCCAACTCAGCCTCGCTCATAGACTTCAATTTCGAATCGACCGCTTTAAGCCCGGACACTGACGGCAAGGCATAACCGTTTCTCATTCTCCACAACTTCCCACTGGCATTCCCCAATGCGGCACCAATTCCAGCTAGGCCATCGACTTGATGATCGGCAGTCTGCCCCAACTGACCGTCGAGCGGAACAAAATAATTTCGGTAGACCGTCCCGGCAGCGCAAGCCATGGCACAGACTGGGCCTTGGGTCCCATCAAATTCGTAACGAGTGATCCCTTCTTCGGGTGTCACATCGGGACCGACCATTTCAAGCAAATTAAACTGGGAGGCGACCTGGAATAACGCCCCTGCATTGGCTGGATCAGCATGAAACAATTTCACATTGCCAATCAATTCCGAAACTCTGATTCGACTTGGTTTCGAGCCGATAATTTCATCGCCGAAAATTTCATCTCGGCGGCAACGCAATTCCGCCAACGAGATCACTTCGAGCTTACCGCATGTCCACTGAAGTTCGTTTTGCCTCGACCGAATAGTCGCCCCATCAACCTCAAGCATCGAATGCACGGTTCGACGGTCGGTTTCCGTGAACCCGAATAGTTGCTCGAACCAATCGCCAGCAGCATACTTTTTCATCGAACTTCATCCAAACGGGTTGTATCGCATCACGAGACTTTTTCATGCCCCAACCAGTCTATCACAAATTGCCTTTGCCTCTGGTTTTCTGGCGCCGGCCAGTCCGCTCGCAATCGATCCGCTTGCCGCAAGGTTGTCAACAAATCAAATACCGTATCCACTGTTGCCAGTCCATGCCTTAACAACCAACAACAGATCACAGTCCCGGTCCTTCCCATTCCACCGAAGCAATGCACATACACGGGACGATTTCTTGCATGTGACTCGTCGATGACATTCAGAATTTCGCGCATTCGATTGGGGGTCGTAACGCTTGTATCTGGAATCGAAAGACGAAGAAGTTCGAGTTGGTCGTCATGTTGTTTGGAAAACTCTTGCAAACTGTCGTCATATCTGACGAACGGCTTGCCGTCATTATTCGTTTCATTTTCTTCCATCAGATTAACAAACGTCCGCATTCCGGCCCCCCAAAGTGCGGACAAACGTTGTTGATGTTCGCTGGGCTTAATCCGCCCCGGATAAGCTCCCGCCAACAACATATCATCAACGACCCAGTAACATCGGTCAGTCGGAACCCGACTTTTCGGTAGTGTAAAAGGAACCTCGAATCGCATTCTCAGTCTCTCAACTAGGACTCATCATTTTGCCTTGAAAACAACAACCCGAGAGTTTAGCAAATTTTGACCTGAAAATCGCATAAAAACGGTTCATCTGTTCGAATATCCACAGACTGTATCCGCAAAAAAGATCTCCGAACAAACCGTACTTCTCTCCGAACGCCAGTGCCAATAAATAGCTATCAAAAAAATCCTGCAGAAGAAGTCTGCAGGATCTGGCGTAGTTTCAACGAGCTCAAATCGGCCATCAGCGAGCTGTGTCGTTTCATCCGTTTCGAACCTATCCCCAAAGGGGTCAGAGCCTCTCCGGCTAGGCAGCAAAACAACGTTAAATTTCGCATAGCCTCCAAAGGGTCTGACCCCTTTTGGGATAGGCTCAAGTGTTGGCGCTCAAAACCAACCCGAGTTGATGATTGCTGATTCGACTATTGGCCAATTAAGAGTGGCAGGATATTTTCAAACCCCTTGGGCGTAACTGGCACGATCGTGGAAACGGCCATCGCGAACAGAGTATCGACGCCCTGACCTCCATCAAGTGCCACCTTCGCCCCCATGGTAACGCTATTGACTGACAACAAATCGTCCCCAGACCCAAGACCGACGCCAACATCGCCCAAAAATATACTTGATAAAACAATGGCAGTATCGTTTCCGCCGCCCAAGCTAACGCTCGTTTTGCCAATTAACACGCTTCCTTCAACAAAAAGCCGATCGCTTAGTTTGGAGTTTCCGCGAATCGTCGATTTGCCTAACACCACCGTTGTAGTGATGGCGGACGCGATGGAATCACTAACGAAAGTCCCCAAGTTAGCCCCAGACTGTAGCGACAAATCCTTATTAACGAAACAATCTTCAACCTCGATAAACGAACCACCTTTTGCAACCAAATTTCCACCGATACTTGACGCCCAGACGAAGGCTTCGTCGTCAGCGTCACCGCCGAGAGCAACTTCAACACTTCCATCGACAATCAATTCAGAAATCACGACCAAATCGGCCCCTTTACCCATACTGATTTTGATTGTTTGAACTTCGGAATAAGTGGTGGCCGTTGCACCGTTGACGGAAACGGTGAAGACGTTTGTACTCAGGCCGACAATCGCAACTTCGTCCCCAGCTCCATCACCGCGAATATTCAGGGTTGTCCTCGATTGGCGAACGCTGACATCGGCGTTCGCAATCGAAACACCACACACAATCACTACTAACGCAAAAAAACCCACTCGAAACAACATGGTTTAAATCCTGAAATAAATCCTAAAATTTGATCTACGGTCCAATTTCCGCCGAGCAACAAACTAATTAAGATCGGCGCGACTTTGGACTCGAAATATTGGGGAACCCAACGTGTTACCCCCAAAAAGGCCAGCACACTGCCCCCTTCACCCCTATCTACTACCGCGTGAATCAAATCTCTCAGCAAGTTTTTGAGTTTTTTTGGGGAGCAAGAATTTTGGAGAGCACAAAATCCTGGGGAACATGAAAGTTTTGGGACCGTGAACGTTTTGGGAACATGAACGTTTGAGTCCATAATTTTCTTGAGGACCGCAATTTTCTGGGAACTACCGATTGTGCTTAAAGAGATAGCTACCCGAAGACCACCGAGACGTATCGTGACAGAGGCTCTACCCTAAAAATTTCCGTCCCAAACACCACCTCGCGCCGTGTTTGCCCATCTCAACTATGCCATAAACTACCCCGTCCCCGGCCTGCTTGAACACCTTTACAACTTTACGCCAATCTCTTCCAATTCCAATCCAGCCAAAACAAACCCACCCACCTCACCAAAACCGCCACAAATCCCGCACAGACGCCCAAATCGACGACTCGATTTCGCGGCTTGACCAAAGGTATCCCTCGACGGCTTAGCTTTTATGTTGGGTCGGAAATCTCACCTTCCGCGCAGATACGCATGGCTTTTCGATCGTTATCAAACGCTGAACAATTTGCTATGATACTACCAAGGTAATCGCGATAGTTTTAGAATTCACCACAAAGCGAAAACGCCATCAAATTAGTTCGGCAGAGTCATGAAAGGATTCCCAGATGAAGGTGAAACTCGAAGATCACCGGCTGTCCATTGTGAAAATCGTGGACGACTTCAGAGTCAAACGAGACTATGATCTGGTGAACAACTCGACCAGTAAATTCATGAAGGAGTACGAAGACGTGGACGACTCGCGCATGTGCACCCCTATGCAACGAAAACCGTGCCGTCGCGCCTGAGCCGACGCGATTTTAGATAAGGAGGGTGTTTGATGGACCCTGTGAAACTTAATCATTATCGACTTGCCGCTGAAAATGGCTTTTGGAAGCACAAGCGAACTGCTTTCCAAGATTGGCTAGGTGCCATCATGACCAAGCGATACTGCGATGATTTCATTCGCATTCGACTATCGAAAGGGGACGGTGGGCTCGATGGTTATCGCTTATCAACGCAGACCGTCTATCAAATATTCGCGCCGCGTGATTATACTGCGGCCGAAATGGCTGACAAGATCCGTGACGACTTTGCTCACGCCAAGCAAACGCTCGCTGAGAAAAAGCTCGAGATGAAGACATGGATATTCGTCCATAACGATCCGGATGACTTGCCACACGAAGCCGTCACCGAACTTGCCAAACTCCAGGCCGATAATCCAGGTATCGCAATTCGACGCTGGGAATTCACTGCAATTTTGAATGAGATCAAACAACTAGCGGACGACGAGCTTGTCGAGCTATTTGGAGCAGCTCCGACGCTCGAGTTACTGGAAGACCTGTGTTATCAGGACATCATTCCCGTAATCGAGCACTTGGCAACCGAGAGAGTTCCTCCGTTTCCACCTACCGATCCGCCCAGCCCACGAAAGCTGGAGTTCAACGAGCTTTCTGAAGATCGAGCCAATTACATCCAGCGAGGACGCTCGAAGCAAGGACTGGTAGAATCATACCTATCGACAATGCCAGAGGAAGACAAACCAGAACAGATCGCCGAAGCTTTTCGACGTAGGTACACAACGCATCGTGACGCAGGCTTCGATGCCGACCAGATCTTCGATGAGCTTTGGTTGTTTGCCGGTGGTCAAGTTTTTGCCTCTGAACCGGTCGAGCTGGCCGGCGTCATGACAGTGTTGGCGTATTTCTTCGATAGTTGCGACATATTTGAGAATCCACCTGATCCCCTTGAAACGACATGATCCTTCCCTCCAAACATTTGAAGACCGAAAGGGCCTTAATTGGCATCGGCGGGGAAGTTCTGCAGTTGCTTGATCAGTCGAAAACCGTATCGCGACTGTGGGAAGAATTTCGTGAGAGCCGTGACCAAAAGGGTAAACACGAAGTGGGTTTCGATCGCTTTGTGCTCACGCTTGACATGCTCTATTTGTTCGAGGCGATCGATTTCGAGCGCGGACGCATCGTACGCAGGGGTGACGCATGATTCACGAGATATCGAGCTCGCTTCCATCGTTCAAGACCGTCCGCTTTGACTCCGGTTTGAACGTTGTTCTTGCTGAGAAAAGCAAGGGGGCGACCGACAGACAGACTAGAAACAGCTCAGGTAAAACGAGCTTGATCACGATTGTGCATTTCTTGATGGGAGCAAGCTGTACAAAGAAGTCGATCTTCAAGTACGAGTCGCTACGCGACCAATCCTTCTCAACAACATTTTCTCTGTCCATGCAAAGGATTACTGCGCGCCGGAGCGGCTTCGATCCAAACAAAGTTTATGTGGATGCTAACCTTTCGGAGTGGCCCGATCGGCCGACAGAGGATTTAGCGACCGGTGATTTCTATCTTCCAGTCAAGAAGTGGACAGCTGCATTGGCGGCATCCATGTTTGGAGTGAATGATTTCGGTAAGTACGCCCCAAGTTTTCGGTCGATGGTTCCGTATTTCGCTCGAGTCGAAACCGAGGGAGGATTCCTAAACGCCGAGAACTACTACTCGAAACAACAACCTTGGAACGTGCAAGTTAACCTCTCGTATCTTTTGGGGCTCAACTGGAAGCCTGCTCAAGAGTTGCAACAGGTTCGAGAACGTGAAAAGGCAATCAAAACCCTCAAAAAAGACGCTGGCAAAGGCGTCATGGGCAATCTTATTGGGAAGGCTGGGGAGTTAAGGACCAAGCTTGCTCTAGCAGAAAAGGAACTCAAACGACTTGCAAATGAACTCAAAGAGTTCCAAGTTCTGCCCGAGTATCGTGACCTAGAGAAAGAGGCCTCAACGATCGCAATTCGGCAGTCGGATCTGGCAAACGCCAATACCCTCGCCCGTCAACGAATCAAGGCCATCGAGCAACAGCTACAAGCGGAGCAACCCGTTCAGGCCAATGAAGTTATGGCGATGTACGAAGAGGCGAGTGTCGTCTTGCCCGATCTAGTGCGCAAACGCATCGAGGATGTCCAAGCGTTTCACGATCGAGTGATCAAGAATCGTCTCCTGCATCTTCAACGCGAGATTCAGGATGCCGAGCAACGTATTGTCGTCCGCGAGTCAGAGGCCCAGGGTTTAGACAGTCGACGACGCGAGATCATGAAGGTCTTGTCTTCGCACGGCGCGATCGACCAGATGATCAAGCTGGAGGAAGAGCGTTCTCGTCTGTTCTCGCTTGTCGACGAACTGAAGAAGCGGCTCGAGGTCACCAACAAACTCGAATCCACCAAAACCGAGCTCACGATCGAGCGGGCCCAACTCAAGCAACGCATAACGATCGATCATGCCGAGCACGACGAAGTCCTTCGCGACGCGATTCTGATTTTCGAAGAGCTCTCGCGAGAAATCTCCGATCACGAAGGCAGCCTCGAGGTCGACGTCAGTGACAACGGACCGACGTTTAAGATCAAGGTAGAGGGCGGACGCAGCGTCGGCATCCGCAACATGCAGATATTTTGCTTCGACATGATGCTGTCGATCATTTGGGCCAAGCGCAATCTAGGTCCAGGCTTCCTGATACACGACAGCCATTTGTTCGATGGCATGGATTCTCGCCAAGTTGCGAAAGCCATCGAGATCGGCGAAGCCAAATCACGTGAGCACAATTTCCAATACATCATCACCATGAACTCAGACCAAGTCCCCCGTGATGAATTCAAACCAGAATTCGATTTCGACGGCTTCGTGAACCCCGTTCAGCTAAGCGATGAGAACGAGACTGGTGGATTGTTCGGGATGAGGATTTGAGAGTATTTAATCAACACCTGCAGGAGATTAATAATATGGCAATTTTGTGCTTAGTTTCGGAAACCATTCGGCAGGATGCATCAAGGCATGGCGTGCCTAAAGGGAAACTTGACGAATTCGCCTCGGAAATAGAGAAGACGCAGTCGCTATCTCAGTTTGATCATTTTCCACCGCCCTGTTTGGTAAAAAAGAAAAAGTTCGGTTACAAGAATCGGATGATTGGTGTTCTTAAATATGTTGGAGATCATTCTGTTGTTGTAATGCTCCGAATGATAATGCACGGCGGTGCAGAAAAGAACGACTACCGGGATTTTCAAGTCGATCCTGCTGGTTGGGCTGGAAAATACTTTGACAAAGAATTTGGAGGTGGGAAATTACAGGAGTGGGTTGCGGAGCGAACGAAGGTCGAATTGCCCGCACCTGCACCCCCGCTGTCGATTGTGGAGTCGACTTTCCTTTGGACTGATGCGACGGCAAATCATGACTGCGATACAATTGTTTGCGAAACAGAGCAGTGGATTGATGCAGTACGAGATTCAAAGATTGATTCCCGTCTGGTTCGCCTTCCGGAGCTGATTGCCAAGTGCCCAGAATTCCACGACGAAGTTGTCTACAAACCGGCAGGCGATCCTCGACTAACTGTCCATTCTTACTACCACTCAGAAAGTGATCACTTACTTCTTCTGTCCGTCAGCTACGGGGCCGACAAACACGAACTTGATGCTTTAAGGTCGGAATGGTCTGAAAAGCTTCAATCTGTGAACGTAGAGCTTCTCCTTCGCTACAGCCGAAGAAGCTATCCACTTCTGATTTGCTACGACGAAGACATGTGGTTGAACGTCGAGCGTCAGGAGCAGGCCAACCTTGCCCTTTCCCCGGAAGAAGGTGAGATACTGCGTTCTTGCAGCCTTAGCGGCAGTCAAGACGCGGTTGCGTTACCGCTGTTTATTAATGGGCGAGCAGGGAGCGGAAAGTCGACGCTTTTACAATACTTATTTGCAGAATGCATCCGCAGGTGGGATCAACTCTTCGACGCCAATCCAGATTGCAGACCCCTTTATTTCGCCAGCAATGAGACGCTTTTGCACGTTGCAAGGCGAACAGTGCATGGACTACTGAAGGCAAATTCACAGCATCTTTTGCGAGAACAGCAGCTCAGCGAGGCCTGCGTTAAACAACTCGACAATGTCTTTCTCGACACGCTGAAGTACTTTCATTCGCTATTGCCCAACGATGCCACGCAGTTGTTTCGAACTGAGAACTATTTCAGCTATGCAACATTTCGACGCAAGTGGAAGCAACGGTTTGGAAACGAACCGAAGGCAGTGCGCGAGTATGGTCCCCAACTCTCATGGCATGTCATTCGCGGATTGATTAAGGGGTTAAGTGTCGAAGATGAGTTGGAAATTGATGAGTATGATGACCTCCCCAAGGAAGAGCGAACAGTCTCTCGTAAGTCTTATGAGTCCGTTTTCACCCATGTCTGGAAAGCTTGGTATGAGCCACTTCGCAAAGGCGGAGAGGCATGGGATTCCCAGGATCTCGTTCGACATCTTCTAGACAAAGACTTGATTAGGTCTGAGCACGTCGCTATCTTCTGCGACGAAGCGCAGGACTTTACGAGACTTGAACTTGAGGCGTTGTACCGAGTCTCAATCTTTGCGAACAGGTCGATAGAAATATCAAATTTAGGCAGAATTCCCTTCATTTTCGCGGGTGACCCGTTTCAAACATTAAATCCGACTGGTTTTCGCTGGGAGTCCGTGAAGGCAGCTTTTACAGAGCGCATTATGTCTTCCCTTGCAAGGTACCATGCAAGGACAGAGATGCCTCAGTTGAGATATCGCGAGCTTACTTACAACTATCGATCAGCTGCGACTATCGTAAGCTTTTGCAATACGATCCAGGCGCTCCGAGCATCCCTGTTTGACCATAAATCGCTTTTGCCTCAATCCACGTGGCAGGAAAGCAACAGTCGCGGAAGCTTACCTGTCTTCTTCGAAAAGGGTGACGTAGAAATGGAGGAGGCAGTTCGTAAGCAAAGTGACCTAATAATCATTGTGCCTTGCGAAGAGGGAGAAGAAGCAGAATATGTTGCGAACGATTCCTACCTCAAATCTCTGGTATCTTTTACCGACACGGATGTTCCTCAGAATGTCTTTAGTGCGGCCAAATCAAAAGGACTTGAGTTTAGACGTGTGCTCCTTTATGGCTGGGCCGATAGAAAAGAAGCTACAAGCTTAGCCGAACTCTTTCAGAAAAAAGATAAACCGTCGCTCGAAGTTGAAGCTCGCTTAGAGCTCGAGTACTTCATGAATAATCTTTACGTGGCTGCGAGTAGAGCGCAGAAGCGTCTATTCGTGGTTGACGCGAGAGACTCCAGAGACAAGTTCTGGTGGTTCTCCAAAGACACCGAGAATATTGGAGGCCTCGTGAATGCATTGCCCAACCGAGATGCTTGGATGAAAGGAATGGGAATTCTCGCCAAGGGTGTTGCTGATAGCTTTCGCGATGACCACGACGATTCGCAGAAGCTTGCCGAGCAGTTCGAGGGTGAGGGTAGGACAAAACAGGATCCATATCTTCTGCGTCAGGCCGCGTATCAGTATGAACGACTTGATAACGGTAGAAAGTTATGTGAGTGCCGAGGATACGCGTTCCTGTTCGAAGGAAGTTTTGCGGATGCAGGTCATCAATTTGATTTGGCTGGCAAGATCGAGGTCGCGATTGAATCGTATTGGCGCGGCGAATGTTATGGCGAACTCGCCCAACTTGCTGTGAAGCGGCAAGACGTTGCAAAATTACCAGAGTGTCGTATAGCGACCGCGATTGTCGAAAAAAATCTGTCATATCGCGCCGTCGTATCAGTGTTACAAGATTTGCTAGATCGATCAGGCACGGATGTTTCGTTTAAGGCAAAGCTCATACAAGCAGAATGGAACCGCCGTTTAGATCAGGTAGTAAAGCGGGCGATTGAAGGCAGACGGAACAAGAATCTTGACGTAAATACGTCGGACGCACGAGAACTTGTTTCGATTATCGATCAACTCTACGCAATCGGCGTTCGGAGTGACAAGCAAATGTGCTGTACTTTGCTAATGGAGGCGGAGGAGTACAAGCGAGTAATCGAACTAATTGATGACGAGACTAGTGAATTAGTTCGCGAAGCACGGACCCGCTTGGCGTTGCAAAAGAAGAAGTCCAAAGAGACGTTAACCGCCGATGAAATGAGGTTATTAGGGGAGTTCTACCTCAAAGAATCGCAGATTCGAGATGCAGTTACAGCCTTTGGTGAAGCGAAGGCTTTATCAAGAGTAATGGATGCGCTGCAAATGGCGATAAAGAGTACCATAGGAATTGGTGATGGCGTTTTTGAGCAGGTTATCGATTTATTGATCTACTATTCGGATTGGGCCAATGCGGCGTCGCTCATAATTGAGTCGTCTCCTTCTGCGGCAAAATGGACGAAAGGAGAGAAGCAGCGAGTTGCTGATCTGGTGAAATCGAGAAACCTGATTCTCACCAAATTCCTTCCGGCTGTGGCGGGCAATATCGGCCTCCACGCGTCGCTAGATTCAGCCACAAGAGATTTAATTAGTGGTTTTCTCCGACAGGAGTTCGTGGATCGCGGAATTCCGGTCGGTAGTCGCACAACTCGGTCGCTTGAGCTTATTGGGCAGGCAATTGAGAACCTTGGGAAGGATATCGATGCTTTGAAGTATTACGAGAACTGGAAGGGTAACAGTTCCTTACCGGCAACCGACAAAGCAGAACGTAGATGGATTGCGATGAAGTTGCGACAAGCGGATAGGGAAGAACGCGAGGGCAAATCCACCAAAGCAAGGCAATACCGAGAAGACGCGAAGGAGGCATTACAAGAAAGGGGCTGGACTGAAGAGGACCTTGATCGCTCGCCTATAGCTTCACGAGCCAATACAATTGTAGCAGCGAAAGACGACTCTATACTGCGCAGTGGTACTGGAAAATTGAACCAGCTTTCGGTTTCAGTATTCCCTCAGAATCGTCGAGTGAATATCACGCATTTAGAAACTGGTGATATAGTGCAAATTAGACTCGACGATAGGCATCTGACTTCCTCCCTTACAAGAAAGCATTTGTCTGCTTCGACTCTCTCGATTGAAGAATGGAGTCTGACCTTAACCTGGAATGGAGTAAAATTGATTTTAGAGCAGGCTGGTCAAAAGCTTGTTGTCGAGTAAGTCATTTGAGATTTAAGTAACCGATTATTCTGTTAATTGGAGATATGAACTGCGGCCAAATACGAACCTTGCTTGTCGATCGCCTGCAACTCGTTCTCGTCGGCCCATCCAAGTATCATGCGTTCGCGAGCCAACTGTTGTTTGAGGCTCCAACGCGATGGTATCTCACTGGCTTTTTGGTGCCGAAGGCCTGCCCCAATTTTCTGTACCAACGCAACAGGTTTGGGTTTGATTTTAGATAACAGGGATGTTGGATCACAGTGCCGCTTGATCGAAAGGAGTACAGCGACCGTGGCGGAAGCAGCTCCGTGACGCGAAAATCCGAGGGGTGTCAGATAGCCTAGCGAGCTGTGCGGCAGAACTTCATTGTAATCCGTTTGCCAGGCTTGAGCATTGAGCCTTGCATCGGACCAATTTAACAGAACCAGCTGCTAAATAAATTCGCCACGAAAGGCCACGAAAGCGACAATTTAAACTCTTACAAAGAACGTTTTGCCACCGCGATCCTGGCTCAATGCTATGGACCGCGACCCCAATCTGCTCAAGTTGTTGCTTGATCGCCAAGGAATTGAACTCAGCGAATTCGTTGAGGGACGCCGATTCTAATTTAACGGCAGTTGCCATACCGCTCGCTGGACAGTTTCGGTGGAACTTCCGGTATTGGAAGGCGGCGAGATTTTTGTATTCAGTGCCCGTTTTTTTGGGTGGGTGCGATTATTGAGCAGGACTGGTCGACTCAATTAAGAATGTTGCGTCACCCTGAAAATAGTGTGGAGAGTTTGCTGGGGGACGGGCGAAAGGTGTGCAAATGAAGTTTTGGTTGTTGAAATCAAATGGGTCGCCGTGCTATTTCCGTTTTCGCATTCGCGTTGCTATTTTCGTTTTCGCATGGTGACGCGGCGGCCTTGTTGGTCGTAGACGACTTCGTCCATGAATTGGCGGATGAGGAGTACGCCCCGACCGGAGCAGAGTTCGAGGTTTTCATCGCAGCGTGGATCCGGGACGTTATCGGGGTCGAAGCCCTCCCCTTCATCGCAAATCGTTGCCACAAAATGTTCGGCAAAAATCTGCACATCGATTTTCACGAACTTGCTCGGGTCCCGTCGATTTCCGTGCTTGATGCTGTTCATCACGGCTTCTTCCATCGCCATGTGGACGGCAAACGTTGCGGCTTGGTCCCACCCCAATTCTTCAACCGTCGAAACAACGCTACGAATAAGCTCGCAGGCGACTCGGGTATCGCTGGGGATTTCTTGGTGGAGTTCCCAGCGAGCAATTTCTTCTTGGTTGGACTTCATTTTCTCGAACCAAAACCAGGGCGAGATTACTTTTGTTTCAGATCCAGGACGGCATCTTCTTGCGAGTCGTGGATTCGAAACAGCGAATCTAAATGGGTGAATCCGAACAAATCGCGAACTTCGGGGCGTAAATTACTCAATCGAGTTTGCCCCCCTTTTTCTTTGACTCGTTTTTCCAGCACGATCAATTTATTGATCGCTGCACTCGAAAAGAATTTTACGTCGGAGAAATTGACAATCAACTTGGGAGGCAGGGATTCGTCCGTCAACGTGTTGAGCTCTGATCCCAATTGTTCAATTCTCGCGGGGTCCATAACCTTGTCGTCCAAGAAATGAACCACCGTGACGCCATCGACATCTTGGGTGCGAATACATTGATAATGTTTGTGGCCCATCGCCCAATTCTCGTTCTGCTGTTCCCTGAAATCCTAAGAACTTTGGGGAGGGGTCCCCGCGATTCGTCCTTGCATTATAACCACAAATTCTGGAATCCGACTACCATTTCGTCGACATCAAAAGTTCGTTTGCGGATCAACTGGACATTTGCCGCTCAGCCCAAGATCTTAATTGAGCGAACTGCTCCGAAAATTCCTGAGCTGAGGCGCCTTGGGGAGACTTGAAAAAGCTGGCGAGCCAGCCTAATTCGCCAATTTCGCCAAGCTGCGACGCTAAGCCTACAAATCTGGCCAAATCGAGAACCAACGGAGCGGCCAAAATCGAATCGCAGCCTTGCCAGATGAACTGCATGATCATCGGCGTTCCAAGAAATCCCTGAAAGTGAATGTGATCCCAAGCCGTCTTCCAGTCTCCCAGGCTGCTGATGTATTCGATGCTTGTGTGGGTCTGAGGGGCATAGCCAAGGATATTTCCCAAAAGCGCATCCTTGCTGACCACCTTCGTCGCCTTGTTGTTCGGATCGTCCAATATTTTCCCGTCTAAGTTCCCAAAGATGTTGTGCCCGACCCAACTCATGACGTGAAGGTTTCGAGCAGCAAAGGCCGGCGCCAAAACACTTTTCAAAAAAGTCTCCCCGGTTTTTCCATCTCGCCCGGCATGACAGGTCTGTTGCAACTCAGCCAATTCTCGCAGGGCCCGCAAGTTACTGCCAACGCTCGGCGTGAAATTAACATGCGGAAACCCTAACTCCATCGTCGCGATTGCGTAGAGCGTGCTGGCGGGAACCGGAAAGTCCGGGCGATCAAGCTGAGTTGAGAATTGTTGCCAGTCCAATTCGTCCAACGATCGATCATGGCCAGGTTCCGTTGAGCTTACGTTGATCACAATGACCTTTTCCAAATTCCGTTCGGCAGCAAAGGCCCGCAAGTCTTCTTGAATGGCTGTGATCGTTTTTCGGGGGCTGTCCAATTGGCGCGACTGCCGCGAATCGGCCAAAGCCGAAATCGCTTGGCCGCTGTTGTACAAAAAGCCGGGTCGAATCTGTTCGCTCCAACGCACTAGGTCCTCGCGGACTTGATCGACCAACGCAGGCGAAAACGCACGGCTTGAATTGGCCAATTGTTGAGCGCCATCGAAGAAGTTTGCTGCGCGAATCTCGTGGCCCCCCAGTTCCCATTGGTCCCAAGGGGTCAAATTCAGGGCTTGAAAGCACGGTAACGCCGAGACCAAAGCCGTTGGCTGAATGAGTCCTCGCCGAAGAGCCGCCAATCCAACCGCAACAGTCGAGGCGACTCCACCGCCCGCTCCGACTAACCAAATCCCGAATTGTTGTTTCATTGAGGTCTATTTTGATGACGGCGAAAATGAAAATTCCTCCTCTTATCCTAATGGCTTGTTATAAATTTCCCAAGCGGTGCGACTCGTTGCGGCGTTTTTTTCCCTGCTGTCCCGCGACCAAGGCCAGATCAATCGCTACAATGTTAAGGGAATTTTCTCGCACTCCATTGGTCGCGTTGACTTTCGACTCGCGATCCAGGCAACGAATCGTCTCTAGGAAATCAGGACTTGGCCAATATGTTCGCACATTTAAAAGTAGCTCCCCCCGACCCGGTTTTCGGATTAGCCGAAATGTTCCGTGCAGACTCGAACCCCGCCAAAATTAATTTGACCGTCGGTGCCTACCAAACGGACGATGGCGAAACACCGATCTTGGACAGCGTTAAAAGAGCTGAGGAACTGATTCTTGCGAAAGAATCGACAAAGAACTATCTCCCCATCGACGGCACCTCAAATTATGCAAAATTAGTAGCGAGGCTAATTTTCGGCGACCGGCATCCGGTGATTTCGGATCGCAGATACGCCACCGCTCATACGCCGGGAGGGACAGGGGCCTTACGAATTTCGACCGACTTTCTCCGCCAACAGTGCAACACCAAGACGATCTGGGTGGGGAACCCGACTTGGGCGAATCATCCACAAATTTTTGCAGCGGCCGGTTTGCATGTTGAGTGGTTTCCATACCTGACGTCGGATCGCCGACAATTGGATTTTGGCTCAATCCTCGACGCTCTCGGCCGCGCTGGTTCAGGCGATGCCGTGTTGTTGCATACAGTCTGCCACAATCCAACCGGATTCGATTTGAGTCACGAACAGTGGCGAGAGGCGTTGGCTATCGTCAAAGAACGTCGGCTCATCCCGATTTTCGATTTTGCCTATCAAGGGCTTGGACAAGGGCTCGATGCTGACGCCGAAATGATCCGCGAGTTTTTAGCGAATGGTCAAGCGGCTTTAATTTGCAGTTCGTTTTCTAAGAACATGGGGCTGTACGGCGAGCGAGTCGGAGCCCTCACGGTCGTCACGGAAGATGCCACGTCGACGCCGGCGGCCTTGAGTCAAGTCAAATCGATCATCCGCACGATCTACTCGACGCCACCCCAACACGGAGGCGCGATAGCCGAAACGATTCTGAGCAATGAAGGCCTCCGCCAAGATTGGATGGCCGAGTTGGAGACGATGCGGCTGAGAATCATCGAGTTGCGGGAAACGTTTGTGCAACGACTTTCTATGCGGATTCCAGACCATGACTTTGGATTCATTCGGCAGCAGGTTGGGATGTTCAGTTTCTCAGGGCTAACCCGCGAACAGGTGATTCGGCTGCGAGAAGAATTTGCGATTTACGCCGTCGAAAGCGGGCGGATCAACATCGCTGGGATCAATTCGCGAAACTTAGAACCGTTGTGCGAGGCAATCGCCAAATGCGTGGAACAAACGGCGAGTTGCGAGGTATAAGTAGGATTACTTTCAGGCTCAAATTTTCCTCGAAGGTACTCGCCAACAATTTTCCTGGTCACATTGTTTTATGCGTTTGCTCATTAAGTTATTGATCGCCGCCCTAATTTTGGCAGGCATCGGTTGGTTTAGTTATCAGCCGATGATGTCCTATTGGCAGGAACGGAACAAGCCGCAATGGGAGACCGCCGCAGTTATTTTCGGCGATGCCAAGCGGGTCATCACGTCTACCGGGAAAATCGAACCGGTGCTCAAGGTTGCGATCGGTTCTTTTGTTTCCGGCCCGATCGTTGAACTGCATGTCGACTTCAACGATGAGGTCAAGGAAGGGGACTTGTTAGCCAAGGTCGATCCGCTCCTTTATCAAGCCGCTGTGGACCGCGACCAAGCCAACTTGTCGACTCGCGAAGCTGAAGTGAATCGCGTCAAGGCTCAACTTAAGCTTGCAGAAAACAACCTAGCTCGTGGCGAGAAGCTTCGTCAAAAAAATGAAAAGTATCTTTCTGATCGCGAGATGGACGCCCTCACCGCGGAATATACGGCTTTGGAAGCCTCACTTGAAGTCGCAGAGGCATCAGTCAAGCAAGCTCGAGCTCAACTTGACAACTCAAAAACGAATCTCGATTACTGCGAGATCAAGTCGCCCGTGGATGGGGTGATCCTCGAACGGAAAATTGATCCAGGGCAAACGCTGGCCTCACAGTTTCAAACCCCAGAGTTGTTTGTCGTCGCGCCGGATTTGCGAAAAAAGTTGCATGTCTTCGCGTCAGTTGACGAATCGGATATCGGGCTCATCCGCCGGGCTTTCGAGAACAAGTTGCCCGTAAAATTTACCGTTGACGCTTATCCGGATGAGGTTTTCGAGGGCTACATCGAACAAATTCGATTGAGTGCAACGGAAGTCCAAAACGTGATCACTTATCCCGTGGTTGTTGCCACCGAGAATCCGGACTTAAAACTTCTCCCCAGTATGACGGCGCAGATTTCGTTCGAAGTCGATTCTAAAGAAAGGGTCCTGAAAGTCCCCAACGCTGCACTACGTTATTACCCAGAGCGTCCTCAATATGTCAACGAAGAAGATCGAAAGTTGCTCGATGGCTCTCAATGGAACCGCCAAGGCAACCAGGACAACCCCGACAGCACCAGCGAAAAAGATCCAGAATTGTCAGCCACCGAACGCGCTGCCAATTCTCAGGGACGAAGCAAACGCCACGTTTGGGTCGTTCGCGAGGGAATTCTTCATGCGATTGAAATCGAAGTCGGTTTTTCGGAGAGCCGATATTCGGTGGTCGTTAGCGGCGAGCTTGAGGAAGGGATGGAATTGGTCACGGGGATGAAGAAGTAGGAATTGGCGATGTCTATATGGGATACATTTCGGGTCGCTCTGCGGGCGTTGCTGAAAAACAAAATGCGCGCTGGCCTAACTGTCCTCGGAGTCGTGATAGGAATTGCAGCCGTGACGACGATGGTATCGATCGGCCAAAGTGCCAGTGCTCTCGTCCAAAACCAATTCGAAGCACTGGGAACAAATGTCATCGTTGTGTTCCCAGAAACTCGCCGTCGAGGCGGGGTCCGCCAGGGGCTCACGATTACCCTAACCGCTGCCGACAGTCGAGAAATCTCCGCTCAGTGCGATGCCGTTCTGGCTTCATCGCCGTTAGTAGGGACCGGAGGCCAAGTGATTTATGGAAACGCCAATTGGAGCCCCAACGAAATGTTTGGAGTCGGGGCGGATTACCTTACTGTTCGAAATTGGCCTATCGACGCTGGTGAATTTTTCACTGATGACGACATCAAAGCGGGAGCTAAAGTCTGTGTGATTGGCCATACGGTTGTGACCAAACTCTTTCAAACGGCTGATCCGATCGACGAGATTATTCGCATTCGCAACATACCCTTTCGAATCATCGGAGTCCTTGAGAAAAAAGGGGTGGATATGGTGGGAACCGACAAGGACAACATTGTCCTCATGCCTTACACCACCGTTCGCAAACGTCTGCAAGGCTCGAATTTTGACGATGTCAACGCGATTATGGTCTCTGCTGTTTCGCCAACGAAGATGAGTGAAGCGACGCGGCAAATCGAACAACTCCTTTTCGAACGGCATCACATCCCGCCAGGGCAGACGGCTGATTTTCGCGTGCAGAACACAACAGAGATTGCGCAGACTTTGGGCGTCATTACGGGAACACTGACCCTGATGCTCTCGGCAATCGCAGGGATCTCGTTGCTGGTCGGTGGTGTGGGAATTATGAACATCATGCTGGTATCCGTAACTGAACGAACCAAGGAAATCGGCATTCGAATGGCCGTAGGTGCAAGTGGGCGAGACATCTTAAGACAGTTTTTGGTCGAGGCTGTTGTGCTTAGTCTAATCGGAGGCGTGATCGGTGTCTCGCTCGGAACGGCTGCGTCGGTCGGAGCCACTTTAATCATCAATCAAGTAACCGCCGGAGAAGACTGGCCCATCATCATTTCCTTGCCCGCTGCTGCTGTCGCGTTGGTCTTTGCCGCCGGCGTGGGCGTGTTTTTTGGCTATTATCCGGCACGGCGAGCGAGTCGCATGGACCCAATTGAAGCGTTACGTTATGAGTAACCGGGGCGTGAGACACTAACGATGGCTATGATTGAACTTCGCGATGTTCGACGCACCTACGACTTGGGGGAGGTTGAAGTTCATGCGCTGCGAAACGTCACATTGAATATCGAACGTGGGGAATACGTAGCCCTCATCGGGCCGAGTGGCTCGGGAAAATCGACCTTGATGAACACGCTCGGCTGTTTGGATCGGCCTACATCGGGAAGTTACATTCTCGACGGCGAGGAAATTGTCACAATGTCGCGCGACGAGCGAGCCAAAATTCGCAACCGGCAATTAGGCTTCGTGTTCCAGAATTTTAATCTGCTTAATCGCACATCCGCTGTTGAAAACGTCGAGCTTCCTCTGATGTATCGACGGGGACTCAACAGTCGTGAGCGCCGCAAAACAGCCATTGAACTTTTGAAAAAGGTGGGTTTAGGGGACCGACTTTACCATCATTCAAGCCAACTCTCTGGCGGCCAGCAACAGCGTGTGGCCATTGCTCGGGCGCTTGCAACCAATCCGTCGATTCTGATGGGAGATGAGCCGACAGGGAACCTCGATTCCAAAACCAGTCGCGAGGTGATTGGTTTGTTTCGTGAACTGAACGAAGTGCATGGACAGACGGTCATCTTGGTGACACACGATCCGGCAGTAGCTCGGAACGCAAGGCGAATGATCGTGCTTCGCGACGGCGAAGTCGTTGAAGACACAAGTGACTTCGAGCGAGCGATGCAGGCTCTTCACTACGAAGTCCTTGACGAAAATGAAACGGTTTAGTCGTTGGCATCGATCTTTGAAATGGTCTGTTCGCTCGTTCACGGAGTGAACGGCTACGTGGCTTTTCACTCTGTGAAAAGTCTACCCCTTAGCAGGCCCCCCCGAAGCCACCCGCTATACACCCAAAAGCCCGAAAATCCCGGACGATCGTTTCAACCCCTACAAATGAATTCTGCAACAAGACTCGGACATGAGTTCAAACTGAATCATTAAGAATCGCTAGAGCATTCGGCAGACATGTTCGATACCTTGGAACATGCAAAATCGTCACGTTATCTACATTCTGATCTGGACGGGTTTTGGGCTGATCGGCCATTGGGCAGGAGCTCAGCAGCCCTTGCGGGGCATTCTCCCAGAGCAACGAGCATTACAAATCCGCTCGCCTGACCAACTTCCGTCGCGCCCCATTCCTCGTACACCGCCTCCGGCAACCGTGACGGACCCGCAATGGGATGCCAATCCTGTAAATCTTTCGCTGTCCGAGGTATTGAACATCAGCTTGCAAAATTTGGATGTGGTCCGCGTCTTGAGCGGTGTCACGGCCAACTCGACGGGACGAACGATTTATGATGTCGCCATAAACAACACGGGCATCGACGTGCAACGCGGCTTGTTTGATCCGAACCTTTCGGCCAATAACCTGTGGACTCAAAACAGACTTCCATCGGCCGTTCCTGATTTAATCGATCCAACGATCACAAATTTAGAATCAACCCGGAACAATCGACATGCCTTGAATTTCGGTCTATCCCAACGCCTGTTGACCGGCGGTAATATCGACTTTGGCGTGGTGGGCTCCAACAATCGTTTTCCAAACCTCATCACGCCACTTAATCCGCAGATCAATTCAAGCCCTTCGTTGCAATTCACGCAGCCGCTGTTGCAGGGAGCCGGTCGCGCGGTGAACGAGGCACCTATTGTCATTGCGATGATCGACACGGAGCGATCCTTCTTCCAATTTAAAGATTCCGTACAGCGGCATGTATTGAGCGTTGTTCAGGGGTATTGGCAATTGGTCCAGGCTCGGACGGAGTTGTGGGCCAGAGAGCAACAAGTTCGCCAACTGCAATTTGCCTTAAAACGCGCCGAAGATCGAGTCGAGGTCGGTGACGCTCGGCTGGGAGAATTGTCCCAAGCTCGCGTGGCATTCGAGAATTTTCGCGCGGGGCTTTTGATCGCCGAAGGCAATCTCCTGGCGAGGGAATCGGCTTTGAGAAACGTCTTGGGGCTCAGTCCGTTTGACAATGATCGGATATTTCCAACTTCTCCTTTGATCGATGAACGCTTGGAGTGGAATTGGAACGAGTTGCTTGATCTTGCCGAACAGTATCGCCCGGATGTCATTGAATTGAAACTGATTCTCGAAGCCGATCAACAACGACTCTTGGTCCGTCAAAACGATACCCTCCCGCGTCTCGATGCGATCGCCCTGTATCGCTGGAACGGAATCGAAGGGACGATGCCTAACGGGTCACAAATCAGTGGCGGAGGATTTAATGATTGGGCGTTGGGCGTTAATTTTTCCGTACCACTTGGATTGCGAACAGCACGAGCCTCATTGCGACAGCAAGAATTGTTGATCCAACGCGATCAATTGAATCTTCAACAAGGCTTACACCAAGCCTCCCATGACTTGGCGGTCACCGTCAGAAATTTGGAGTTGGCCTACGCTCAATACCGCCGTTATCAAGAAGTCCGCCAAGCCGCCCAAGACAACCTCGATCAACAGATTGAGATTGGCAACGAGCTAGAGCAATTTATTGTGCTACTACAAGCCATTGTTGATTGGGGAAACGCAGTTTCCAGCGAAGCCCAAGCTTTGGTGCTATACAACTCTGAACTCGCCGCTCTCGAATTGCAAACAGGAACGATTTTGGAGAGTCATGGCATCGCGTTCGTTGAAGAACGTTTTGGATCCCTTGGTCCGTTGGGGCGTCGGGCCGTTCCGGTGATGTATCCCGCGACGACTCCTCCGACCCCTTCGGTGGACCGTTATCCGAGCGGAGAAAAACCGAGCGAAGAGCGATTCAACTTGGTCGATCCGCTTGAGGCGTTTGGTATTGGACAACCCGCCCAACCACGGAATTCTGATCAGGAAGTTCCAAGAGATTTTGCGCCTCCTGACATCAGACTAACTCCAGACAATCCAACTGCTGGAGAAAACCGTTCTCGCTCAAGCCCTTTGTTTAGCGGCGAACGAATTAAGAAGTTTTTCCGCAGCCCATAGTCGGAAATCTTTTAGCGCAACCTTCGAGTAGAGGAGTCGGCTCCCCCTGAGATGGAGGTTTCGAGTTTTTCGGCAACCAATGTCTGTTCTTCGACGAGCCGTCGAGCAGAATCGATTTCTGTCGTCAAGAATTGCCTAAGGTCCTCCAACAACGCTGAGTTTTCGGTGTGGTTATCGACCGTGACGTGGTTAAATTTTCTTTGCTGGCCTTTTGCTGCCGCCAACGCTGCGTAAATTTTCTGGCCTAGGTCAGATTCAAGCTTCAACTGAATTTGCGAACGTGTGCCATCCAATTGGACCAACATTTCAAAGTTTTGTACCGCATTGATCTCTTGGTTGAGAAGATTTCGAATCTCCTCTCCTCCAACGTGACTCGAAACATGTTCGGCGAACAGGGCAGTTCCTGATAGGCCGATACGGAGTGTACCAGTCAATCGCTCATCGACCACTTGCAAATCGGCTTGAGCGCGACAGGTGGCGCTCGACAAGTTGGCCACGAGAGATTCTTCGTTTCCGATAAGTGTTGAGGCAATATTAAAGTCGGGGCAAGAAAT
Source organism: Pirellulaceae bacterium (assembly GCA_019636375.1). Taxonomy (GTDB): domain Bacteria; phylum Planctomycetota; class Planctomycetia; order Pirellulales; family Pirellulaceae; genus BJ22. Next base: position 788,387 of record JAHBXS010000004.1, read on the forward strand.
TGAGAACTGGTCAACGGACTCCGGAGACCGCCGGTCCAAACTGGCATTTAGCGAGAAATGCTGTTTGCCTTGGGCCCGGAAAGCCATGGTGGTTGGGGATTCAATAAGTTGAGACTGAGGCGAGTAATTCTCAATCTTTCCAGCAAGTTCGTAAAAGCTCCCATTTACCGTTCCCGACCCTTCAATGTCCAATTCGCGGATCAAGAACATTGGCCGTGATTGCATACCGACAAACTCGACATCGCGTCCGGGACCCGTGGCCGACAAAAAGTTTCGTTCGGCGTCTGGGTAGACTGAATAGAACCAATCCAGCCATTCGAGAACCTTTCTCGATTCTTGAGCCGCCAATTCACTCAACATGAACTTGGCTACTGCCGCCTCTTGGGTTTCAGTCACGAACAAAGGAGCAGGACCTTGTGGGGGAACCGTGAGTCGCGACGCCAAGTCGTTGATTTGCGCGTTGCCGGTTGACTTGAGTTTGTCGAGCTCTGCCGTGATTTCGGTCAAATTCTGGCGTAGCGTCATGAGTTCGACGATCTGCTGCTGGGATTCATTCTTGTCTGCACGCAAAGCATTTTTAGGTCCAGTCGATGTTTGAGTTGCTACCACCTTATTTTGGAGCGTTTGTCGATGTCCATCTGCCTTTTGGACCAATTCTCGGATTCGTGTCGTCCATTGACGTTTGAGCAACGCATGCTCGACGCTTAGATTCGGCGTTGCCGTTGACGGTGGTTTGACGGACCATGTCACCATGTGGTCCAAAAACTGATGTTGAGCATCCTGTGGAGTTTGACGCCACGAAAAATTTGCCAGCCCGAATTGTTCATTCGCGTCAGTTGAATCTGGGCGTTTGTTTTTGGAAAACGTCGTTCGAGGCGTGTCCATTTGAACACCGCCGGCTCGCCCGTTGTTAACGACGATTCTCCGCGACGCTAGTTCGGCAAGATCAAGTTGGAGAATGGCCTCGCGGGCCTGAAACAAATTGCGACTCGGACTGCGCGGATTGGCCAGGGCAAAGTCGTTCAACTCCATCGTTCCACGACGGAAATCGGTAAACATCTCGCCAATATCGACTTGGCCTCCGGTAGTTTCCTCAAGGTGGCGTTTCACAAGCTGGTGAATCGTCGGCTTGGAACTCATCCAGACGATCAACATCAGCAAAGTCAAAATAAAGAAGCGGGCGGTCACAATATTCACCTTTGTCATGGCAGTCGGTCGCTGAACCTGTCGAGGGAACCTTTTACAAGGAGACTCATTGAAATGAACTTTCGTAAATCATTAAGCGACTTTGGGTTCGGGAGACATGAAGTCGCGCCACCTGGCGACGATGTGTGGGTGATACCACGCAAAGAACAGTCTGGAGAGGATCATGAGCGGAAGCCAGCCTATTCCCAGCGTTAGCAATGAGCCTGCAACCAAACTATTATTAAACCGAAGCCAAGGAACGAGCGGCAGTTGTTGCAACCAAGCGAATGCGGATTGCATTTGTTCAAGAGTTAAAAACCAGTAACCCCAATGATCAAAATTTCCTTGCATTCCGCCCAACGTCAACACGCCAACAGTAATCCCGATGAGGCCCGTTAGCAAATTCGCACGACTCAAAATCAGGACGACCAGAAACAGAGCAGGCAACACGGAGAATTTCGGAATCAGCCCAATCGCGAATCCGAGGCACAAACCAGTGGCTAGTTGCCGTGGTTCATCAACGCCTTGAATCGTGGCACGACAGACTTGCCAAAAACTCGATGGAGTTGGTTCAGTGATTTTGCCTGACATGTGGATTAACCAAGATAGGATTCCAGTGAATACGCTACAACGACCGGCCATCTCACCGGGGCAGGTGACTTGGGCGGTAATTACGGTCCTTTTGTTGGCAAGACTTATAGGGGGTTCCGGCCAGGGTGTCGAGGCGGATTTATCGCGCTGCGTGTTAAATCTTAGCGAAACTTCAGCGGTCTGGTGATTTTTGGCGGGTGTAGGCGTCGGTGGGGATGATTGAATTTTGCCTGCCCCGTTTTGAATTGAAATGGTCACTTGAGGCTTTTTTGCTTGAACACCGCAGGTATTGCCGATAAACTGACAGGGTGTAGAGGGCCATTTGGGCATCGCTAGCGGCTTGGCCGCATTTCAAACTTAGAAGTAGAGGAACTGGACGGAGATGAAGCAATTAGAAGAAATTTTTGCAGATACAATTGGTGAAATTTCATTGGCCGGTGGAATGGTCCGTATGGACTTGGTTTCCTTAGTGGGAAATCAAGGAAACGACGAAAACAAACCTCGGTTTGAGCCAAAATGTCGGATTGTGATGCCCCCCGAGGGATTCCTCCGCAGCTTCAGTGCGATGGAAAACTTAGTCAAACAACTGATTGACGCCGGACTAATCCGTCCAAACCAACCTGGAAACGGGCCAGTCGGTGGCTCGGCTCCGGTCAATCCAACACCTAAATCTCCAAATTTTTAGTCGATTTTTTGAATAATCTGAATAAAATGGAAAGTTCTCACCGTCATTATTCGAAAGGCGGTTTTCTTTCCAGATGACCAGGGTTTCTAGGAACGCGAAGGTACCATGTCCAACAATTTTGCTCCTCTTGTCAACGTCAAGCCCACCGATCTTGAAATTTCCGAAAAGCGGCTGCTGTCTTCATTGATCGACGTTCAAGACTTGGATAACAATCCAATTCTGAAGTATCGGTTTCGAGACAATGGCACATTGGCTACGTCGGGCTTTTTCACTCGAAATGGGGTTAAAGTCGCCGCCAATCAGTGGATCGAGGTTTCGGCCGCTGAGCTTGCCAATGTGTACTACAATTCGGGCTTGATCATTGGTCAGGAAACGATCAGCGTGATGGCCTACGATGGTCGATGGAGTAATGTGGCAACGGGAGCGATGTTCACCATCAAGGCGAACTTTTTTGCTCCTGAGATTGCGACTCAACCTGGCTTCATATTGGCCAACGAAGTCCGGATGATCAATGATTTGTTCACAGCGACTGACCGTGATGGAGATGCAATCAAGCAGTTTCGTTTCCTAGATACTCAAGCGCATCCTCACTCTGGCTACTTGACCTTTAATGGCGCTCAAGTCCCTGCAGGGCAATGGTTCACCATCGAAGCGAATCAATTAAACTCCATCCGCTATGTCTCAGCAGCGTACGGAACGTCAACTGAGACAATTCGAATCCAAGCATCGGACGGAAAGTCCTGGGGAACGGCTGCGGATTTGGTGATGACCACCACGCCTAACAACTTTGCTCCGATTCTTAACGCTCGGGATGTACAAGCTGCGGCAGGACGTGATGTTTCGGTCCGAAGTTTCTTTACGGTATCCGATCCGGACGGCAACTCGATCAAGGAAATATGGTTCCGCGATACTGGGGTTGATGCAAGTAGCGGTTTCTTCACCGTAAATGGGGTACCCAAGCAACAAGGGGTCTATTTCAGTGTGCCCTACTCGCAACTGGACAGCGTTCGCTACCAGTATGCAAGTTTGGGCGAGGTTGAGTTCTTTGACGTCAGGGTTAGCGATGGCAAATTCACGACCCCAGCAACCCGAGGACAAATCACCTCCGTGCCACGACCGGTTATTGAAGTTGTCGACAACAATGTGATCATGGACGCAATTCAGTTCCGTCCATTGTTATCGATGTTCGACAAGGTTGACACCGGCCCGTTGTATACAAAATACGAAGTCTACGGCCACAACCCAAATTTTGAATCGGCCAGAATCGTTGTAAACGGCAACCCGTTGTTGCAAAATCGCATCTACGAATTGTCCGCCACTCAAATGGCTAATGCCCAAGTTCGCTCGGCCGTTTCCGACCCTGGACGTTCGTTGGACGAGATTTATGTGCGGGGATTCAATGGAATCTTCTGGACCGATTGGCAACGAATCAACATTCGAACAGAACCGGTCAACATTGCAGCCCTTCAATCGTTTGGACGTTGGGACAATCAAGTCAACGGAAAAACACAAGTTACCTTTTCGTTCGCGGACACACCTCCTCCGTATTATGCTCCAGATGACGAAAATTTGGCTGGTTTCCAGCCAATGACTGTTGAAGCACGAGCAGCGATTCGAGCCATCTACAAAAATATCGAAACCTTTGCTGACTTGAGATTCGTCGAATTGCCTTGGTGGCAAAACGGTCCGTCGGCCAAAACCGTTTGGGCTAAGAATGACCAAACCGACTCGCAAGGATATGCGATCGGTCCAATCCAAGAGTCTGGCCAAAACGACCCAATTGGTGATATTTGGATCAACAACTCCGGTGTGACTGGTGCCGACGATCCGTTCCGCGGGACACCAGGCGGTTATGCTTGGTTAACCTACTATCACGAAATCGGTCACTCGATGGGTTTCAAACATCCCTTCGATGGTAGCCCTGTGCTCCCGCCGTGGATTGACTCGCATCAACTATCAATCATGAGCTATAACAGTTCCTTTGATGCTCCTCCAGCGAGTGTCTACGAAGGGCACCCGATCACTTTCATGATGTACGACATCATGGAACTCCAACGGTTGTACCGTCCGAATATGTCTCATAATGCAGACAACACCCAGTACCGCTGGTCAATTGATGACACGGACCTGCGCGTGATTTGGGATGCAGGGGGAATCGACACGTTGAACTACGGCAATCAATTTGCACCTGCAGTAATAGATTTACGTGAGGGACGTTATAGCTCATTGAACGGGCGAGCGAATGCGATGGGGATCGCCTTTGGAGCCGTGATCGAAAATGCTCGCGGCACTCACAACAACGACGTAATCACAGGAAACGACGTTCGGAACACCCTCTGGGGAGGAAATGGCAACGACCGTTTGATTGGTCTCGGTGGAAATGATGTTCTGCGCGGTGGTGCCGGAAACGACACCTACGTTTGGGGCCCTGGAGACGGCCGAGACATCATTCGAGAAGCTGGCGATGGCGGTCGCGACACCATCGAAATCGTTGATCGTTTCAATCGATTTAATTCCTTAGAAGTCGATTTCACGTTCTGGAAAGCTGGCCAAAATCTTCGGGACTTGCGAATGGAAATTACCCTCGGCGACCGCCAATCCATCGGTGGAATCACTGTCGCCGACATGATTAATACAGGCTCTCAAGTCGAAATCTTGAGAGTTGTCGATAGAAACGGGGAACAACTTGGACGCGCTGTAGACCTTACATCCGTTTGGGTCGGTGCAACCGACCAGAAACAGAACTTCCGAATCACGGATTTTCAAACTCAATTCGGCTTTGTCGCTGTCCCGGTCTAGATTTCTCCATCGGTGACCAAAAAAGGACTCACCTCGCCGGTTTTCCGGTGAGGTTTTTTTTGGTCTGCAGCAAAATAGTAAAAATAGCTAAAATCCCGGAATGACCACCGATCCCCGCAAACCTGAAACAAACCCTCAATCGGTCCCAGGCCCCTCCCTTGGACCGGATGCCGATGCTCCTATGGGGCCCATCGAGAAGCAGGATGATTCTCCTGCCATGCAAAATTCCTCCAAGAATCGTCCGGAAAAGGCATCGGAAAATACCCCGGATGCGAATCGAAAAATTGGTCAAAGCTCTGGCGAATCGAACGACGAAACTGGTCACACTGCAGTTCGTTGCCTCTCTTTGATAGCTCGGCATCATGGTTTAGACGCTGCCGCCGCCCGATTGATCCACGACTACTCGCTGGAACATGAGGAGCCTAGCAATTCTAAAATCTTGCGAATCTCCAAGGACCTTGGCCTTAAGGCACGCTTTACCCGCGTCGGCTGGAGTCACCTAGAACGTGCTCAGCAAGCGTTTCCCATCATGGCCAAACTGGACAATGGGAACTTTGTCATCATCGTGGGGATGCGAAAGGTGGCCCTTGACAACGGCAAGACCGTCAACCAAGTCGCCATCTACGATCCGCTCGCCGATCGACCTGATTTCATTTTCCTTGATCGTGCGACGTTTGAAAAATCATGGCGTGGTGAGATACTTCTCACGAAACGAACTTTTAAACTACTCGATCAGAATCAACCGTTTAGCCTCCGCTGGTTCTTGCCGGAAATTTCTCGGCAGTGGACGACGTTTTCAGACGTTGCCATCGCTGCCGTGGTGATTCAAATCATTGCGCTCGTCGTCCCACTGTATTTTCAGTTGGTGATTGACAAGGTGTTGGTGAATAACGCGATGCAAACCTTGCATGCCATCACCATTGGAATTTGCGTTGCCTTGGTCTTTGATGCCTTGCTGAATTTCTTGCGGGGCTATCTTTTGTTACATGCCACCGCAAAAATCGATGTTCGCGTCGCGACGAGAACATTCCAACACATGCTGTCGCTGCCTATGACCTTTTTCGAACACGTCACGGCCGGGGTGTTGTCGAAACACATGCAGCAGACTTCGAAAATTCGCGAATTTCTAACGGGCAACCTGTTTTTAACCCTGCTCGATACGGTATCGCTGTTCGTGTTCTTGCCGATCATGTTCCTCTACAGCGTGAAATTGTCGCTAATCGTGTTGGTGTTTACCGGAATGTTGGCTCTCAACATTTTCCTCTTGCTCGGCCCCTATCGGCGTCGTCTAGAGGCACTCTACAACGCCGAGGGAAATCGCCAGGCGATGTTGATCGAAACGATCCACGGCGCTCAAACGGTCAAAGCCTTAAGCATGGAACCTGTCCAACGCAAAAAATGGGACCAACGTTCCGCAGAAGCCGTGGCCATGCAATATCGCGTCGGCAAAATCTCAATCACCGCCACAACGGTTTCCAAGCTGATCGAAAAACTGATGATGATTGCCGTGATCTGGTTTGGAGCCACCGACGTCATCGATCGCGAAATCACTGTGGGAGCGCTCATCGCATTTCAAATGATCTCGGGCCGAGTTACTGGTCCACTGGTGCAGTTAGTTTCGCTGATTCACTCCTTCCAAGAAACGGCCTTGTCCGTGCGAATGTTGGGAACAGTGATGAACAGCCCCGCCGAACCCGGTGTGGGGCACGGTTTGCGACCACCCATTCAAGGCCAAATGGAACTTGAACGAATTACCTTCAGCTACTCCCCAGCCCTGCCGCCAGCCCTGAGAGATGTATCCATCAAAATTCCGCAAGGGAGCGTCGTCGGCGTCGTTGGGCGTAGCGGGAGTGGTAAAACCACGCTGACCCGCCTGTTCCAAGGAATGTACACTCCGCAGTCCGGCTTGATTCGAATCGATGGGCTCGATATGCGAGAACTCGACTTGACCCATTTGCGGCAGAATATCGGCGTCGTCTTGCAGGATAACTTCTTGTTCCGTGGGACCGTTCGAGAAAACATTTCGATGGCCAAATCGAACACGAGCTTCCCAGAGGTCGTACACGCCGCGAAACTCGCTGGCGCCGATGAATTTATCGAACGGTTGCCACAGTCTTACGACACACTCTTGGAAGAAAATGGCTCTAATCTTTCCGGCGGACAGAAACAGCGTCTGGCTATTGCGCGGGCTCTTCTCACCGACCCGCGAATTCTAGTTTTTGACGAAGCCACCAGTGCCCTCGACCCCGAAAGCGAAGCCATCATTCAACGCAACCTGGCCGGGATCGCCCGAGGCCGAACCGTGATTATTGTGTCTCACCGTCTGACAACTCTCACCCATTGTGATTTCACAATCGTTTTGGAGCGGGGCGAAGTTAACGCCGTCGGCAATCATCGCCAACTTTTGGAATCTTGCAAGGTTTATCGTGAATTATGGCAACAACAGGTCGGTCGAATTTAAAACAAGACGTTCAGGCAGAACGGGAACGCAAGCGACAAGTCGCCCGCGATGAAATCCGTCGCAAGGACCCGCGCCTGAGTAAAACGCTGATCGAGTTTCAGCCGGACGCCGTTGAGATCGAACAGCGGAGTGTCCCAGGCGGTGCCCGATGGACGCTGTACACGGTCTTCGCGCTCATCGCGGCAGTCTGTATTTGGGCGGCTTGGGCAGAGGTCGATCGAATTGTGGTCGCACCGGGAAAGTTTGTGGTCGACAAGGCGATCATGATCCAGCCCGGCACCAGTGCCCCAATTCGCGAGATTCATGCAAAATTCGGGCAAATCGTTCGAGCTAACGATTTATTGGCCACCCTTGACCCGACCTTTTCCGACGCCGACGTCAACCAAATCAAGGCCAAACTCAATTCCCTCCAAGCGGCCCATGATCGACTGACCGCCGAATTGGAGGAGCAAGAATTCAGTTTAGTCGGCAAGGAACGCGATCCGGCTTGGTTGACTCAATTGAAAACCTATCTCGAGCGGAAAAACGAATTACAATCGCGGAACAACGAGTTTGCATCCGAACATGCCAAGCTCGAAGTTCAAACCGAAAACAATGCAATTACCATCGACATGCAAAAGGAATATTTAGCCGCTCTAGAGGACATCGAGAAAACGTTCCGCAAATTGGCCGAAAAGGGAAACGCGTCACCAATCGATTATGAGGATAAACGACTTCAGGTCGCCAAGGCTCGCGCAGAACTCAAAACCGCCCAAGGCAAGACTATGGAAATCGCGGCCGAGAAAAAAGCATTGTCAGATCGCCAAGAGGCCTTCATGGCCAACTGGCGCAGTGAAATCGCCAAAGAAATTGCTGACACTTACGCGCAGATTTCAGAAAACGAACAAATGCTCAATAAGGCGATGAGGGCTCAGCAACTTGTCGAAATCCGAGTCCCCACAGATCTACCCTACAAAGAGTTTTACGTCTTGGAGGTCGCCGATAGAACGGTTGGATCGGTCGCTCAAACGGGTGAGGCCCTGTTCAAGCTTGTTCCTACCGATGCACTCGTCGAGGTCGAAATCAAACTTCCCGACAGAGATATTGGCCAGGTCAAAGTTGGACAGGAGGTCCGCTTGAAACTTTCAGCACTCCCCTATCAACGACATGGCTATTTGACGGGTATCGTAAGAACGATCAGCGAAGATTCCGTGGAGCGGGAGGACACCCCCGGTGTGCCGCGCCAGATCACCTTCATTGCAAGGGTCGAACTCACAGAGGCAACAGCGCTTGAAAACAAGCCCGATTCGTTCCGGCTACGTCCAGGGATGTTGGCCGATACGGAGATCGTGGTTGGCAAACGCCGAGTCTACGAATACTTCTTGTATCCACTGATCCGCAGTTTGGATTCAAGTATCCGAGAGCCTTAACGATCAGTCATTTGTGAACTTCCATCCGCACCGTCGTCAACTGACGTCGGTGGGCTTTGCTGGTGTGCTTGGAACAACTCTTCGATCGTTTCCTCATCGCGGACTGCGATCACTCGGCGTCGCGATTCAATTTCAGCTTGGACTTTCGCAGGAACCATCGAGTGGGGCAATGCGATTTCTCGTGCTGCTCGCATCATGCAAATGAGGACTAAAGCCGCCATCAAAACAAAATTAAACAAAAGGTAGATTGCCCCCTCTCCAGAGACCAAATCTTCGCCATCTAAGGTCATGGTAAACGCCCAACAAAAAAAGTTCGTTCCATTGCAGTCGTTAATTCTCCGATCGAAGTCTAGGTAGTCATAGACCCCCATCAAACACAGTGAAAAGACAATTGAGAAAATGTAAAGGATTGCCGCGAACACCAACCCCATCAGCGGAGCGGGACGCGGAATTCGCGTCCCAATCAATCGAGCAGCCAGATACGTCAGCGAAACATAAATCGTCGCCATCGTCGCATTGTTCAGCGCGACAAATGACATCTCAAACATTTCATTTTTGCTGATGGACATCCATGACATGCCGCCTTCAATAATCGAGTATAACGGAGCATAGACGATCATCCCGCCGATCCATCCCCAAATCATCACCAAGGAGAACAGGTACCCTCGCCCCGGTCCAGGCAACAACAACGCCACAAATGAATTCACCCAAGCTGCCTGAGGAATGCTGCGGCGAACTCGCTGGGAAACCACTGGAAACTCTGTTGCCATCATGACACCAAAAAAGGCCATCAAAATGCCAACGGTTGCTGATAGGACCCAAACCAATTCCTGATATTCTACTCCACTACTTTCAGCCGAGCTGAAGGATGTAAATATCGCCGACACGACCGCGAAAACTAAAAACAGGACCGCCAGGCGGACGTTGGAACTGCGGTTATCGGCAAAGAACGAATTCGCCGAGACGCTACTCTCCATACAAATCGCCGAGACACCCAACGTGATCGCGACGAAACAATAGGTCCCTTCCCACGGAATTTCCCACCCGCCACTGGAAAGGAACGCCGATTGAAAACTTCCAAATGCAAAATACGAAACCAAAGAGACGACCAGGAGCACCAGGTGAGCCATGACACGCAAAAAAAGGTGCCGACCAACGCCTCCAATCGCCAAGCCAAAACTGATCAAGGTCACCGAAGAGACCACGAGAATGAGCAACAACGAAAAAATACTGGGGAGATCAACACCCTGTAATAGGTAGCTAAAAGCAATACCAGGTACGACCGCTGACAAATAAACAATCATCTGCAGCATCGCGCTGGCCAATTTTCCGTAGATGATTCCCCGCGCCGACAGATTCGTTATCGAGGCAAGCTGGAAGGTATCGTCTTCAAATTCTCTGATTAGTGAACGGAATGTCGTGAACGGCAAAATGATCATCATCGGAAGGGCTAATATCCATAAATAGCCAGACAGAAAATTGGAGCCATTGGCATCTGAGTCATAGGATATCGTCAGCATCACGCCGATGTAGGCCCAAGCGAGACTCGCAACCAGCAACAACAAAAACGTGTAGAAAAATTGTCGGCTTTTGATCGCCTGCCGCGTTTCTTTCACCAGGAGGGGACTGGAACGATCGGACAGCCAATTGAGAACGCGATCCAACCAATGCACCGGTTCCTGGAGCAACTGATGAGAATCAAAATCATTGATTGCGGAGGATTCCGCCGAAACGGTGATGTCGCTCATTGCACGCGGCCTCGGGTGACTTTCAAAAATGCTTCTTCGAGTGAACGCTGTTTGGGAATGAAGCTTGTAATTTGGAATCCGTGGCCGACAAGTTCGCACAAAAGGCCTGCCCAAATTTCTGGATTGTCGGGCAACACACACTCCACCTGCTCCCCTTTGATTTGCAATTCGCCTTTTGTCCGTTGGTTGAGGAAACCCAACAGAGCCTCGCCAGAGCCCAAAAACCCAATTTGAACCATCGTCAACCGTTCTCCCGACTCCGACACTTCTTGAGCAGAATATTTTTCGAGAATTTCCGAAACCGTCCCGGCAGCGAGCAAATGCCCATGTTCGATAATCGCAACGCGACTGCACATCTCAGCCAATTCCGTAAGAATATGACTGCTGATGAGGAGGGTTTTGCCTTCATCCAAAAGTCTGGCGACCATTTCCTTAAGTTCGATACGTGCCCGAGGGTCAAGCCCCGCTGCTGGCTCGTCCATAATGAGGACTTGCGGGTCATGAATGAGGGTCCGGCCTAGGCACAAGCGTTGTTTCATCCCTTTACTCAGACCAGTGGTCGGCTTGTCGACCATGTGACTCATTTTGGTGAATTCCAAAACTCGTTTAACAGCGCGAATTCGCTCTCGCCCCACGAGTCCATAACTGCGAGCAAAAAAGTCTAGGTACTCGATGCAGGAAACATTTGGGTAGGCCCCGTAAGCGTCCGGCATAAAACCCAAGCGATGGCGCACTCGGTCCGGGTCGTTGGTGCAAGAGAACCCGCATACATACGCATCCCCAACATCGGGCTCGTCGAGAGTTGCCAAAACCCGCATGGTCGTGGTCTTCCCGGCACCATTCGGTCCGATGAACCCCAACGCCTCTCCGGCTTTGACAGTCAGATTCAAAGAATCTACCGCCAGCGTCTGCCCGAACCAACGGGTTAATCCAGCGACCTCAATGGCCGCCGACTCTGAAGCCACCCAAACGTTGCTCATCACCACCGCCCGAAAATAAAATGGATTTGATATTGGTACAACGAGCGGGGATTTAGATCCTCGACCCAAGGGTTATCTCTGGCAACTAGCCAAAACTCTCCATTCTTCAAGGCATCGAGCTGTCCACGCAGCAACCAACTTTGCCTCCAGGTTTGTCCAATACTTGTGTCGTAAACGTCCGCCGACGCATTTCCCGAACGTGAGAAGTCAGACAATGCCGTCGGAATTTTTTGGCCACGAATATCTTCTCGATCAAGACTCTCGTTTCTCAACTCAGCAAGGTACACCATGAGAATATTTCTTATTTCGTATTCTTCAACGACCTCTAACTCCGCGCTTGACCCGTCCGAAATCGACTTGATGATGTAAAACTTTCCGCCCTGTTTAGCAATTGCCAATTCGACTGGAAACCCCAGACCATTCGTTGCTTTGAGTTTTGGAAATTCAGAGGATTCTTCTTGAGTCATGGAAATCCGAAACGTCCCGTCGAGTCGACGGACCCCCAACGTGGCAACTTGATGCAGTTGCCGGGCCTTGAACACTCGACCAGATACGACTGTGGAGGATTCATCCGTGTTTGCCTGATAAATGTTGTTCAGGTCTTCATAGTAGTATCGATTCTTGACCCTGTTCCGATAGGGCAAAAGCACCGTGTCATTCTCGACCTTCAAGGGCTGTGGTTGTCTCCCAGAGAACACAGCATTTTCCGAGTGCGAAATCAAGATTTGATTGTCTTGATCCAAATATGAACTTGAGATTCGGCACACACGATAATCGAACCCATCTACCAGAATTCCATACGCAGCCAACAGCAGGGTGACGCCGAAAGATATCAGCGGCACAAGCAACAAAATCAAACTTCTTTTTTTGAATTTCCCTAAGACGATGAGGCAACCTGGCCCGATCAATAGTGTAAAACCCGTCGCCAAAAACAAGAAGAAAAAGAGAGGTGGCTTTCCAACTCCCGGCACACCTTGGTAAACTTCGGCATCTCCGAGACCACCTAAACCAGCAATGTACTCGAAGGGAACTCGCTGACATCCGGCCGAAACCTCGCGAAGGCTCATCCAATCGTTTTCTGAAAAATTCCGAAGGTCTCCTTTGGTAAGGATGATTGAACCACGGCCCCAATTCAAGGATGCATGACTTGCATCTGCCAAATCATCAGTCTTGGAAACTGAAACCGCTAATTTTCGAATCTTCGCTTCCAATTCATCAAGCTTGACCTGCTGTCCTAAATTCCCAAGGGCAGCATTTGAACGGTAGCCGTAGTAAGGATAGTAATTATTTGATTGCCTATCGGTGAGGTTATCGATTTCTTTTTGTAATTCTAAGGTTTTAATGCCCGAGTCTTTTTGATTATTGGCGGTTTCTGCGAGCCAATACACGGGTTTCGATTTCTGGTTGACCAGTAGCTCATCGTCGACCTCCCAAGACATCGCGGTTTGAAGTTCTCGGAAAATTGCGAAATCTTTTGTGCATTCGGTGACAACAAGTTGACCGCCGGCCGCAATTCGTTTTCCCAAGACTTCGACCTTCTCCGGCGATTCACGCCGCAAACGACGGATGTCGGCCTCCGAAATAAATATTTCCTCGTAGGGTGCCAAGCCCGCCCAATTTTGGGGAATTTCCTCGAAATCTCCAAAATAGTAACCGTTTGTTACCAGCGTCTCGTAGTCCTCAAAATTTCCATTTGAGCTTACACTCCACAATACACTGCCTGAAGCGTCAACCGATAAGTTTGGGATGACATGCTGGAGTGTCGGCATCTCTTGCGGAAGAAAATTCGACTTTCGATGTCTCGAAGCTGTAGTCTGCGGAGCCCACATCGGCGCATTTGCCAGACGAGCGGTGGGATCGTCGGAAAAAACCCCTTCTAAGCCTGTGGCCAGGGGGGGACTGCTGTACAGAAACAGTGTTGAAGTAAACCTACGAGGTTGAATCCTTGACGCCGCACTAAATGCGATCGCCTTGCCCACCGTTTTTGAAGAAATACTCGGCCCCGTAGTCAAACAAATCCAATTTATCCCACCATATTGAAACGAGATATTTGAAAACTCACGATCAAACTCGACGGTGGACTTGGACGCACCTGCGGAAAAATCGATGGGCTTTGACCATACGGAAATCCCTCGCGGGTTGTAGCTTGGGTTGAAGCCAACATGCACATACATCCTTTGCGGCTCAGTCTTGACCAAAGTTGGGTCGATCAAACTGACGTCGACGAACATGGTCGGCGAGACAGATTTGTACATCTCTTGTTGGCGGATCTTGAAAATCGATTGCGAGATCGCCGAACTTTGAAAAGCCTGCAAAGTGAGGACGCCCCAACTTGCAACACATCCAAGGAAACACGCGAATCTGATGAACGCGCCTCTACTCATCTGAAGGACTCCAAATCGCGTCATGATCTTGTTTTGCTCTCTGAAGGAGTTACCCGTTGATTAAATGACTTGCCGTGGTTGGTCTTTTTGGTCTTGTCGCCGAACGATTATCTTTCCCATTCCGGTCACGATCCAGGTCACGACTACCCCCAGAAAAATCGTGAACATCAGTAAGCTGACGGCACTCCAAACCCCTTTCCCCCAAGCCGATCCGTTGATGAAAGACAGAAGGACGCTGCTGAAAAAAGCCGCAATGGCCACAAGGATGAAAATCGTTCGAAGTGAAAAGCTACCGCGAATCATCGTTAGGAGTCTCCTGGGGGGCAGATTCGCCAAAATCGACAAATCATTGGCAAGTGATTTTGACAGATCGTTACGAATATGACAATTAAATGGCGGGTTGTCAAAAAAAGCCCCGATTCTTTGCGAGACTGCGCTTGTTGTTTGGGTTGTAGAACCGATTGAAAATGAGGGACTAACCCCCGTTTTTTGCGGATGGAGGCATCGGCGGCCCCTCCCTCAAAACGGCGAAAAACCCTACAAAATTGCAAAATCGTTGACACAGTTTTACTCCTGCAACTATACTAAATTGGCAGGCAATGCTGGAACAACGCCAGGGTCGGGACTTCCACGACATTCGCCGAGTGGTCTTTTCGGGTGATCAGTTTGGAAAAGCAGGAGGATTGGCGAAACTTTAACGCCATCTCTGCCGCCACATGATTGAGGAATTTATTCAATGAATTTACTGGGCAAGATTCTTGTAGCTTTCATCTTGGTGATGAGCATTTGCTTCATGGTCCTCGCCGTCATGGTAGGAGCGTCGCAACGTAACTGGAAGCAACAAGCTCAGACAAATAAGCAGGTTGCCGACACCTATCGCCGGACAATTACGGACATCAAAACTCGCTCGACGGAATTGGAAACGTTGATCGAAACGGAAAAGGTCGCGCGGCAACAACAATTGCAACAGTTGTTCTCTCAATTGGAAGTTGAGAAAAGCAACCGCGATGCGGCCATCAAACAACTCACCGAAAAAATCGTCGAAAACGAGCGTTTGCAACAAAACGTCAGCACCGTACAAGCTCGTTTGACTCAACAAGAACGGGAAGTGGAATCGCTTCGCGATACTAATCGCAACCTCGTCACCGATATCACGGCCAAACGTACCGAAGTTATTGAATTAACAAACCTTTTCAACCAAACAAAACAAACGCTGGAAAGCCTTGAACTACGTGTCATGGACATGACCTCAGTTGTCGCCAAACAAGAAAAAGTTATGCGTAGTGCTGGTTTAACGGTCGACTCTCTGACTGATCACATCCCTAGCAAGGTCGACGGTGTGATTGTTGAAGTTTCTCGCATCCGCGATGCAGAGAATATCGTTGTCAGCTTAGGTGTTGACGACGGAATCCGCGAAGGTCACACGATGGATATCTTCCGAGGTGACCGATTTATTGGCAAGGCTGTTGTGGTAAAAAGTGAGCATGACCGCTCAATTTTGCGAGTCGCTCCTGAATATCGCCAAGCCACCGTACGCGAGGGAGATCATGTCACGACTCGACTCTGATGATTTGTTTGATTCAGTTGAGGGTGCCTTTGAATCTCCTATTGAAGCCCAAACGACACCCGAGACCCCTGCACAACCTCAAGTGGCTCCCCAACGACCAAGAACCTTTGGGAAACGTCCGTTTGACATTTACGCATTTTCGTTGATTATTTCGTTTGTGCTTCTAACCGCTGCGGCAATCATGTTGTTCGTCGACGCAAGTAATTATTAGGATTTGCGATGAGTCAAGCTGGTAAGACATCTCAAGAAATCGTCATTCAGGACGGAAAAATTGTCCGACCCAAGCCGTGGGTAGGCTTCAATTTCTATCATGCTCTGTTGACACTCTCTGCATTTTTTTTAACAGTTGCCACCCTGTTAATGTATTTGGAATTGTCAAAATGGGGCTCGATTTTTGACTTGCCGTGGAAAACGACCGAGGCTCAAACCGAATTGGTCAGTGAAGAATAGACGAAAGACTCTGTTTCCGACAATCACGTATTGTTGAAACGTCGTCCGAACAAGGGCGGCGTTTTTTTGTGCGCATTTGGGAAGGCGTTCGGCCAAAGACCCTAACAGTTCAAATCAAAATCGGTTAAAATCCTGAAGT
Organism: Pirellulaceae bacterium; assembly: GCA_019636375.1. Lineage (GTDB taxonomy): Bacteria > Planctomycetota > Planctomycetia > Pirellulales > Pirellulaceae > BJ22. The sequence continues at coordinate 804,785 of JAHBXS010000004.1, forward strand.
GTTGTCGGGGGCAAAGTTCAATTGGCTGATCCAATTGTGGTGAGGAAAACCGTTGTTACAAGAAAATACGCAAACCGCTCGCTCCGCCGGGGCAAACAATGACTGGGATGCATCGTTTGCCACGGCTCGGTCGTTGGTCGCAAACATCACCTCCGTTGTTTTGGGCAAAGAAGATGTGGCTCGCTCGTGTGTCATCACATTGCTTGCCGGAGAGCACTTACTTCTGGAAGACCTTCCCGGGGTCGGCAAAACCTTGATGGGGAAAGCTCTGGCCAAGAGCGTCGCCGGAGTCTTTCGCCGTATCCAATTCACTCCTGACTTGCTCCCCAGTGATATTGTCGGAAGTTCAATTTTTGCGGCGGCAACGAGTGAGTTTGAATTCAAGCCAGGACCGATTTTTAGCAACTTTGTCTTGGCCGATGAAGTCAATCGCGCGCCACCGCGAACCCAAAGTGCTTTGCTAGAGGCGATGAGCGATCGCCAGGTGAGCGTCGATGGAATCTCTCATCCGCTAACGCCTCCTTTCATGGTCATCGCCACTCAAAATCCTTTCGAATTCGAGGGGACTTACGTTTTGCCAGAAAGCCAATTGGACCGGTTTCTGCTGCGGGTTTCGATGGGATACCCCGGTCGAGACTATGAGGAAGCGATTTTGACGAGTCACCGTTTTGGAGAGCCCGTCGATCAACTTCAGTCCATCTGCGATTCTGGGCAAATCGTAGCGATGCAAGCTCAAGTTCGCGACGTTCAAGTCGATTCAACAATTGCCGACTATATTTTGCGCGTTGTTCACGCGACTCGGAATTCTAAAGATTTGGCCTTTGGCGTCTCGACACGAGGAGCCCTGCTGTGGTACCGAGCAACTCAAGCTGCGGCGTTTGTCGATGGACGCGATTACGCGATTCCAGATGACGCTCGCGATTTGGCCGTCGCAGTCTGCGGGCATCGTGTTCAAACTCGAGGGTTTCTGCAAGGCAATCAGCGTGCGGAAGTTGAGGAAATTGTGCGTCGAATTGTGAGCCAAACGGAATTGCCACGTTAAAATTTAGTGAACCGAGAAGTTCGACCCGTGTCAGCGGCCAACAAGCAACAGCCCGTTCCCATTGCCGAGCGAGTTCAAATATTTCTGACTCGCGAAGGGGGAATCTATTTGATCGTCTGGCTGTTCGTAACCTCCGGCGCTCTCCTCCGCAATATCAACATGCTCGTGCTCATGGCGGCGATCATGATTGCCCCGCTGTTAATCGGTTGGCGACTCAATCTTGCGATGCTTCGAAAACTCCGAGCCAATCGACGTGTGCAGAAAATCGCTTTTGCCCAAGAACCATTTGATGTCAATTGGGAACTGCACAATGATCGAGCAAAATTGGCGACATGGCAACTCGTCATTCACGACCAAGGTAGACGCATTTTCGACGATGAACTCAAATCGAGGCATCAAGTCGTGCAACTGTTGTTTCGCTTGATTCGCCCTCAAGAAACACGTTATCAGAGTTATCGTGCCAACATATCCCAACGTGGAGAATATCGGTTTGGACCGGCGAAATTGACGACTCGATTTCCGTTTGGGCTGATGAAGGCGACTCTCGAAGTTGAAACGCAAGACATCGTTTACGTCGCCCCCAAGTTGGGCGCGTTGAGCGCTTCGTGGGATCGGCGGCTGTTGTCCTACGCTGCAGGCGACAACTCGATCAAAAGAAAACGAGCATTGGTCGATGACGAATTCTTTGCTCTCAGGACTTGGCGCTCTGGCGATAGTATCAAACAAATTCACTGGCGCAGTACCGCGAAGTTCGGTGTCCCAATGGTGAAACAATTTGACACGCGAACCGACAAAGACGTGGTATTGATCCTCGACCTTTACGAAGAACTAACGACGCACCTCGCAGAGTCGGGTCAGGATCAGTCCGCCATTGAACTGCTTCTCAGTTTCGGAGCTACTCTGTTTTCACGACTCGAAAATCATGTTTCGGGTTTGATAACCGTTGCCATTTGCGGTTCCGACAACTGTGTCCACAGCGATCAAAACTATTCGAACATTGCTTTTGAAGTCTTTCGCGATCTAGCTTTGGCCCGCGAGGGTCGCCATCCGTTGACCGTTAATACGGTCTTGGACATCGGCCGCCGCGCATCCGAGGGGACGCCGATTTACGTGTTTAGCACCCGCCCTTTTACGGATGCCTTGCTCGAACAACTCGAACCTGAAGAATTGATCCGCTATCGCTCATTGCAAAACATGGTTCGCTGGATTGAATATTCCAGCGACGAATTCCAGGAAATGTTCAACCTTGTGCCGCCAGACCATCGTGAACTGAATGCGGTTGGCAAATTAAGCACTTAACTGATTGAGGAAGATCCGCGGGCCTATGAATCGCAATCGACGGAGTCTGGAAATTCTCTTTTTGTCTTTGGTGGTTGTCAGCGCCTTTCTGTTAGGAATGGGCCAAGGGAACATCGCGCTCAGCGTCATTGCGATCAGCCTGGCAGTCGCCGCTTGGATTTTTGTTGATTGGCTGAAATTATTTCGAATCCCCCGTTGGGTGGCTAATGTTGTTTCGATTGGGATTTTGATCTGGACCATGAGCTATTTTTTTGAGGCTCAAAGTGGCGCCCAATTAATTGCAGTGGCCAACTTGCTGGTTTATTTGCAGTCGCTGATCTTGTTCCAAGAAAAGACTCCCAGGCAGTACTGGCAGTTGATTATCCTGAACGTCCTGCAAGTCGTGGTTGCAGCCGTTTTTAGTCTGGACCTCGAAGGAGGGCTGGTTTTTTTGATCTATATGGTCTTAGCAGCATTCTTTTTGTTTTTTCTTTCCAACGAAGACGTCGAACACAGCCTTCAGGAGACCAACGATGCTGGGACTTTAAAGCAAGGAGTTTTTCCGTTTTTCATTTGGCGTGAAGAGTCTCGTCCCTCTGGTATGAAGTTTGAATACCCTCACCCCCCTTTCCCGCACCAGTTTTTTCGCATCTCGATTGGCCATCTCGTACCTGCAATTCTCGCATGTTTTACATTTGCCATGATCTTACTGGTTCTGATTCCTCGGGCTCCAGATTCGTGGGTGGCTTCTCGAGTCATGCAGGCGTCATCTACTGGAGTCTCGCGCAGTATTCAATTGGACTCCACAGGCGTCATCAATTATGACTTTTCCCAGGTCATGCGAGTCAAGTTCTCCAATATCGTTACTGGAGAACCAATCGAAATCGCGGGCAATCCATATTTTCGCGGGATGGCTTTACCGCAACTCATCGTGCGGAACAATGTCACGATCTTCGAAGCACCTCATGATCGGGTTTTCTATAATGACTATGAGTCAATCCCAAAGATTTCTTATCGCGAGTCGAGGCTGCCCGCCCCCTTTGTTAACGCCGATTACATCTTAGAACCAACCAATGACCCGCTCGTTTTTTGCACGATGCCCCTTTTCTTGCCACTCGAAGACTCCATCTCGCTTGAAGTTTGCCGCCCCCTATCGGCCGTTGTTCGCCCGCGCCCATTTGATTTCATCGAATACGCCCCGTACCGTTACACTTTGGTGACGCGGATCAATTCCAACAACCAGATGTCGTCCGCATTTCCGTTTGTATCTCCGGATCGAAGTACTACCCACTTCAAAATGGAACCCGAAGATGGCGAGCATCGCAGCTTGACTTATTTGCCTGCTGAACGGTATCCGGATTTGATTAAAATCGCCCAGGACATGGCCCAAAACGTCCCATCTCGCAATCCGCTTGAATTCGGCAAACGGATCGAGTCTTATTTTGTGAACAGCCCTAGCTTCAAATACACTCTCGATTTTACGACGATCACTCGCAACCAGGCCTTGGACCCCATCGAGGACTTTGTCGCGAATCACCGTACCGGCCATTGTCAAATGTATGCCGCCGCAATGGTCCTAATGCTAAGAAGTCAAGGAATTCCTGCTCGGATCGTCGTCGGGTTTTGCGGGGGGGATTGGATGGGTGATTCTTATTCGGTCTTGAATAAGTATGCTCATGCTTGGGTGGAAGCTTATGTGCCGCCCGAATTTTGTACTGAAGAGATGTTTCGAAATGGAGAGGCAGGACGGGGTGGAGCTTGGGTTCGCTTTGACCCAACGCCACCACAAGGAATTTTTGCCAACGGAAATCGAGGTGGTAACTCCCTGCAGCTTGCCCGTTCACTTTGGCAAGATTATGTGATGGGGATGGAAGACCGATCCGGCGACAGTATGGTTGATGTACCTGCGGGCCGACTAGCCAATGCATTGAATTTGGGGCAAATCACTGAATCTGCTCAAGCCGCAGTCGTACGAGTCCAAACGAATCCTCTTTTGCAAGCGGTGGTGATCTCGGCGAGCATCCTCGTATTGGTTGTACTCACCATCGTTGCACTTCGCAAAAACCAAACCAAATCCGAGCGGGAGAAAAAACATCGCGCCGGGCCGATTCGACGTTTGGCCGCAACGTTGCTTTCGATCATTTCCTCCGACCTTGGCCGTTGGGTTTTGGCAGACAGCGAATCAAAATTGACCGTTCCGTTCTATGAGAAATTTGTCGGCCTTTTGAAACGCCATGGATACAATCTGGATTCCTCGACCACGCACCGAGAATTCGCCAACCAAGTGGTGGACAAATTGATGAAATATGACATCGCTCCGCCAACTCAGGACATCGTGCTACGCTTGACAGAAGATTTTCAGGCCGTGCGTTTCGGAAAAAAGACCCTCGATCGAGCCGCCGAACGTCGCCTTTGGGAGGAACTTAAAATTTTGGAATCGGCTCTTCAAGACGTGTCTAACCGTGAACGAACGGCTCTACCTGCAGCTCATTAGTCTAAGCAGGCAAATCGGCGTCTTCGTCTCCCAATACGTCATGCAAGTAAAAATGAAACTTGCCAAGTTTGCCGCCGTAATTTCCTGCGCTAATCGCTACAACCCCGGAACCAAGACTTGCTCGAATCCCGCAAGCCATCGCTGCTCGCACACTCCTTTCGTCAACGCCATTGATCACAATTTCATGAACGACATCTGCCTTGGCTGCCAATTTTGTTTCTGTGCGGTTTCGCAAAGTGGGACAGTATTCGTGATTTGTTGACGCCTTGAGCCCGGTATACTTCGAACCAACTTTGCTCCCGCTCCGAACAACGCCGCCTGGAAAAGGCAAAATCACACCCGTCAGTTGTCGAATGGCCGTCACTGCCCGTCGCGCTGCGCCTAAACCATCTCTTTCGGTCTCCGACTGAATCAAAAAATTTCCACCCGCAATTCCTTTTCCCAGCCCGACGGTCCCCTCGACGATAAACTCACCGTCCATCACCGGAATTCGCCAAAAACGTCGTTCTCCAACAAGCTTACTCGTTTGATATCCATCGCCAAAAAATCGAAGTTGATCTCCCAGTCGCATTTGAACGGGGGCGGACAAGAGCCCGTTGAAGGCCGCTGTGCTAGGGCAAGTCATCACGGCTTGGGCGACTCGATTTATCACGGCCTTCTCCAATCGATCTTGGGAAAAGCCGAACAACAAGATCGCAACTCCAGGCCGCCCGTCGGGTGACTCTTCGGGAAGGACATTATATTCATGACCGACCTCGGCGTCGCATCCGATGACACTTGTCCCATATCCCGATATCGCCCCCACAGCCGCCCCGAGCCAATATTCATCGACAGCGGTGATAATTAACCTCGAATAGACCATTCGGAATGCCTCGGCGAATGTCTCATCGATCGTCGTGTTTCCGATGGTCATCGACATCGTTTTGTTCTCCATTGATTCTGTCGGATCGAGGAACTGCTCGCGTCTTTTTGTGAAGGGTTCTCTAAAATAGAATACACGTTATCTACGGACTCGTCAGGAGCCAGACAGGCTTATTTTCAATCCAAATTACGCCGCGACTATCGAATCAAAATTTCGGCCTCACAAGGGTACTGGCAGTCAACATTCGTCCGGCTAAACTTTTAACAGGCCACCATCAAGGCTCACTCGTCTCGGCAGCCCGCTTCCAGAGTAGTACACGATTCCATTGAAGTGATTTCGAAAGCCTAGTTTTTATTTCCAATGTCTAACACCAAGTCCAAACGTTCACTCTTTAAAAGGTTCGGCTATCAAGCTATGCGGGTTTCGTTGTGGTTATTGTTTAAGGTCATTTACCGCTACGAAATCTATGGGAGAGAAAACTTTCCGAAAGAAGGTGGAGCAATCATTTGCTCGAACCATCAAAGTCATCTTGACCCCATGCTCGTTGGCTCAACATCAACTCGACGCATGAACTTTTTGGCCAAAAAAGAATTGTTTAGGGTACCTTTCTTGGGCAGATTAATCCGCTTTTTGGATGCCATACCGATCGACCGAGAGGGAGTTTCATCGCTGGGTGGAATTAAAGAATCGATGATTCGCTTGCGTCGCGGCGAGCTTGTGCTCATGTTCCCTGAGGGAACCCGGACAACCGACGGCGAATTGCGTCCGATCTTGCCAGGATTTTGTGCGATGGCCCGCAGGACTCGTGCACCGCTGATTCCCGTCGGTGAGGACGGAGCGTTTCGAGCTTGGCCCAAAGGACAAAAGTTCCCAAGTATCGGGCCGAAAGTCCGCATCGTCATTGGCCAACCAATCTCACCTGAAGAATATGCAAACATTTCCGATGATGACTTGGTTGAGTTATTGCAGTCGAGGATTTCCGACTTATTCGAACAAGCTCGCGTCAAAAAGAAAACCAAATCCGTCGCTGCCCCGTGACGGAAGAACAGCTCTAGTCGTCGTCGACTTGGGTTTCCAGGAAACGCGCCAAACGATGAAAATCACTGGACGGTTTGATGTAACGAACTCTCGTTACTAGCGTTTCAGGATCGACCAAGTTCTCAAATGGCTCATAGTGCAAATCCAACTGGCCGGAAACGGAAACCATCACTCCGTTGAGCTTCTTCTCTGCCAGAGCCCTAAACGCGCCGACACCCAGTTGGCTGCCCAACATAACGTCGAACGCGTGAGGTTTAGCACAACGGGACTCATAACCCAACTGCAATCCCTTGATCCGACGCTTCTTTTGAGTCTTTTCCGTATAGACTTTGCCAACCAATGACGAAAAAACATCGCACAAATTGATCTCTGAAATCGAGATATGACCGTGATCGTCTCGTCGGACCCCCTCCAAATAGTGACTTGGCAAAAACTCCGCCAACCCTTCGGCGAGAACAATCACTCCATATTCCTTCCCGTCTCGCTCGCGAGCCATCATCGTTTTCACAATCCGCTCGGCAATCCGCTGAATGTTCATCACCGGGCGAACCGTAACCGTCCCATCAGGAGCCGTAACCGATTCTTCTTCGCGAAACTCGCCGTTGATGTCCTCGACGCTGACGACGAAACTCGCCTCTCCCGCAATTGCCGCCCCATAAGCCAACCAACCCGCACTTCGCCCCATCGTTTCGGCGATAAAGTACGACCGAGTCACCTCTGCGTCGTAAATCAAATTGCGAATTTCTGAAGCCAAGAAATCAACGGCCGTAAAGAACCCGAACGTGAAGTCGATCCCATGATAGTCGTTATCGATAGTTTTCGGCAGATGAACGACCGGAATGGTCTTGTTACCTTTGTGGACTAGTTCTTGATACTGTTTAAGTTTGTTTGCCGTTTTTAGAGTGTCGTCACCGCCGATTGATATCAATGCCTCCACGTTGATCGACCGCAGAGCCTCGTAAGTTGCCTTTAACGGACGGCACTTTTCGGTGTCGGCAAAATCACTGGGAGACGCAACAAACTTACCGGGATTCGTTCGTGAAGTCCCAATCATGATCCCTTGCGAGTTACGAGTACGCGATAATACCTTTGGCGTAAAATGAATGTAGTCTCGCCCCTCGATCAACGGGCGTTCGGATGAGTATTCCACCAGCGACGAGTACCCATGTCGAATGCCGACCACTTGGACGCCCGCTCGCAAGAAAGAGGTCGCTGCCGCCGAAATAACCGCATTGGCCGCCGGTGCAGGTCCGCCTGCAAACAAAATCCCCACTCGCTCAAACAAAATCTCCGGTCGGGCCGGATACGACAAACTGTTACTCAACGGACAACTCCTGCGTAGAAAAGTATCAACTACCGCAGAATTCTACGAATTGTTGGCTTCGTTTAAAAGCTAACTTTGAATTCAACCGCCGCGTAACGGAGGCGACAGTGCCATAAGGCTTAGGTTAAAGGCAACCAGCTCAAAAAATAATTCTGGTGCTTCTTGATTCGATTGCTGTTTGCGGCAGCAATGCCTTCTTTGGATGATTACCAAGTCGAAAAAACTTGCCAGTCAACTCTCGTACTGTGGGGGGTAAAATTTCGTTTGTTTAAGGAGCCAGTCGATGACGAATCCACTTCGATTCGTCGGTCAACAAATATTCAAATCGATCATGTAAGCGGTTCTCTCGCCCCTGCCAAAATTCAAACCGATGGGGGACGACGCGAAAACCACCCCAAAATTTCGGCAACGGAATTTTCCCCGCTCGAAAACGGTTTTGCATCTCGACCCACTTGCTCTCCAAGAGTTGCCGCGATGAAATCACGCTGCTTTGCTCAGAAACCCAAGCCCCCAACTGGCTCCCTCTTGGCCGCATCGCAAAGTACTTAAACGACTCAGCTGCCGAAATTCGCTCGGCACGACCGTGAATCTCAAGTTGCCGTTGCAGCGGCAGCCACTGGAAAAGCATCGATACGGATGGATTCTCGGCGATGTCACGCCCCTTGCGACTCCCGTAGTTCGTAAAAAAAACCATTCCGGAACGGTCGTAGTACTTCAGCAATACCGTCCGCTGAGCGGGCCTTCCTGAAGCGTTTACCGTCGCCAAGACCAAAGCGTTAGGCTCCAGCAACTTAGCCTCCGTCGCATCTTGATACCACCGCTGGAATTGCTCAAACGGATCATCGGAGAGTGCTGATTCATCAAGAGCCGACAGTAAATATTCTCTTCTGTCTGACAACTTATTCCATCCTCTCGATTTTTTTGAGCGTTCACTCGTTACGCAGAATATTTGGCACGGTCATCTACCGAGTGGATTCTTATTTGCTGAGCTTCATCGGCCACAAAATGCTGACGCACGATGAACGGGGGCCGATTTTTTGTTTGCTCATAAACCCTCGACAGTTGCTCGGCGAGAAATCCCATCCCCAGGGTTTGGGTTCCAGCAAGGCCCAACAAAAACCCAGCGGCAATAAGTCCCCAAGTCCACAATGTAGCGAGCCCCATGATTGCGCCGACTACCCCACATGCCAACAACGCGACTGCCGTGGCAGACTGCGAAAATCCAAACTTCATAAGCAACTTCGCCGGCTTTCGCGAATAGCCCAAGATCCCATTCAATGCGTAGTCGAAGAGCCGCGAGAAGGACTGTTTTGTGCCTCCCGCAGCTCTCGGTGGTCGTGCGTACTCGACGAACTCTTGCCGAAAACCGACCCAAGCCCGCAGTCCTGGAAAAAAACGATGAGCTTCAGGCATTTGGCGAATCGCTTGAACGGCTTTCGTGTCCAAAAGTGAATAGGTGCCGCAGTCTTTCGGAATCGGCAGGTCCGTTAAACGTTGAAAGACCCAATGAAACGAGACAAACGCCAATTTTCGGAGCCTTGTTTCTTCCTGGCGATCATTCCGTCGAGCGATCACAACATCCGCCCCGCATTTCCAAATATCCACCATCTCGGAAATCAATTCGGGTGGGTCTTGCAAATCTCCATCCAACACCACAACAGCATCACCGTCCGCGAACGACATGCCGGCTTGGATGGCGGCCATCTGACCAAAATTCCTGGAGAGTTGAACAATCTCAACCGGTGAGTCCGCCGTCAGTTTACTCTGCAACAGCGGCACCGTTTGATCGTGGCTGCCATCATCCACATAGATGATGCGATAGTCGCAAGAGAGGTTTTGGCAGGTCGCCGAAAGTCGGCGATGGAGTTCTCCAACGACACTTTGCTCGTTGTACAGAGGAACGACGATATCCACGCGCAGGGACACACCAGGTGAACGAGCGAGTCGCACCGGATCGTTTGGCTCAATAGAAGTCACCGGCTCAGGCCTATGGGGTTACATCCATGACATTCCGTCGACTCGGTCCATCAAGTCGATGCATTACCTAAGAAAGTTATTGGATTTTGGCATTTTTTGCAACGCCAACAGTTGCCGAAACCCCGTGCGACTGGGCGTTGTTTCTTAATGGTAGCTACGCTTCCAAGAGTGAATGGAGCCAGCGACATCCACGTTCCGGCGAACGTGGCTACCCAACTATCGGCATTCAAAAACAAAGTCTAGTTGTCTTCTGCCGCTGGCACGACAACGCGGCTCATGTAATAGCCGCAATTTGGGCAAACCACGTGCGGAGGATGAGCCGTGCTGCATTTTGGACAGATTTTGAGTGCTTTCGCCCGCAAACCGTCATGGGCGCGGCGTTTTCCCGATCGGGAATTTGAATGTTTTCTCTTTGGAACAGCCATGACAGGGCCACCTTTTAACGCAATCCGAATTTCAAAGCGTAGATTGTAACAAGGACGGCAATTTGATCAACGGGTGAAATGCGGGTTTTTGACTCAGCCGACGTCCTGTTTTTCAAAAAAGGCGCCACCCATTTTTTAAAAACTGGTCGAATTCCCAGGCCAAAACAGAGCCAGCAACGGCCAGAAAATCGTGCTATCAAACCGTTGCTACCATTACTCGTGCCTTTTTGCCGGAAAAATCCACGGAATCGTCAAAGTTTACCAGTTCAGGCGTCGATAACGGGTGGTAGACGTTTACTTGCACGATGGTTGCCAGGGTTCCTCGCCGCCAAAAACGCAAGAAAACGCGGGGGGTTCGATCACTGGGTCATTAGTTTGGCCGGTGCTGATGGTAGGCTCGCGATGGGCCATCAGTTTTCGAACGACAGCAGGATATGGAAGTCCAATGCGCTGCAACCCCAAAATTATTAGTTTCGTTTGCCTGTTCAGCATTGTGGTGACTGGGTGTTTTCCCACCCAACCACGGTACTTACGTGAACCGATGGGCGGCGACCTTTCTTATTACCTCGATCAGGCAACCGGGATCGAGTATCCCGACGTGGATGCCCGCAGCCTTGAAGAAGTGGTGCAATCGCGTCCGCCGATCACAGTGTTCGACCCGGATTTCGAACGCTTCTACGATCTGACTCTCGAAGAGTGCGTCAGCATTGCTTTGCAAAACAGCAAGGTCATCCGCGGCTACGGCACTCCCGGCCTCCAAGGCTCGCGAGTCTCCCCCGGCCTGGACAATCTGACGAACGGCTTGGCTGGTGTAGGCACCCTGTACAACGTAGCGATCCGCGAATCAGAACCGGGCTTCATCGGTCTTCCTGGACAAATCCAAAATCCAGGGTTCGTGCTCGCCAACACCGCTCTCGATGCAAACCAAGGGGTTGAAGCTGCCCTCGCCGAGTTCGATGCTCAATATTCGGCCCAAGCCTTTTGGGGCCGCAGTGACGAACCACGAAACACGGTTGCTCCGTTCGATCAATTGGCTTTCCAGCAAGACCAATTCACCCTGCAACATCAGTTGGCGAAAAAGTCAGCCGAAGGGACGCAGTACTTCTTGCGAAATACAACAATTCACACCGACAACAATATTCCCTTGGTCGGCGATGGCGGATTTCAATTGTTCCCGTCATGGTGGCGAACCAACATAGAACTCGAAGTACGCCAGCCTCTGTTGCGAGGTCGAGGCGCCTTTATCAATCGGATGCCCATCGTGATCTCACGAATCGGCACCGACCAAGAAATTGCCAACATCGAAGGGCAATTGCAAAACATGGTCACGAACGTCGAAATCCGCTACTGGGATTTGCAGTTGGCTTATCGCTTGCTGGAAGCCTCCAAAGACGGACGCAATGCTGCTTTGGAAACGTGGCGAATCGTCAAATCCAAATACGACGAGAAGGCTGATGTGAATATCCAACAAGTCGCTTCGGCCAAGGCCCAATACCACTTCTTCGACAGCCAAGTCATCGACTCGTTCAACAATCTCCTCTCGGCTGAGGCCGACCTGCGGTTCTTGTTGGGAATTTCCCAGTCTGACGGGCAATTGATCCGCCCCATCGACGAACCAGTCGTCGCTCCCGTTGAATTCGACTACTGCCAGTCCCTCGACGAAGCATTGGCATACCGCCCTGAATTGCGACAACAAAAATGGGAAATCAAGAAACAACAATTGGCCCTGGCCTATGCCAAAAATAGCCTCTTACCCGTCCTCAATGCGACCGGTCTTTACCGATGGCAAGGGATGGGCAACGACCTAACGAACTACAGTAGCAACCCACCTGCTTGGCCACTTCCCAACAGCGGGGCGACCAACGAACTGCTTCACGGACGATACCAAGAATTCCAATTCGGCTTGGACTACGCTGTCCCTGTCGGACTCCGCCGCGAAATGTCGAACGTCGTAAACTCGCAAATCAAGGTTGCTCGCGAACAAGCTCGACTCGAAGACCTCGAACTCGACACCTCGCGGGAACTTCAACAAACCCTGCGAGCAATCGCAGCGAACCGCAACTTGATGCAAACCGCTTTTAACCAATGGGTACAGAACTCTATCGAAGTCGAACACTTCGAAGAACTCGCCGCTCAAGGGACCGCGACGATCAATATCGCTCTCGATGCCCAACGCAGCCGAGCCCAAGCCCAACAGTCCTTCTACTCGGCCTTGGCAGAATACAACAAAGCTATCGCCCTGTTCCATCGCCGCAAGGGTACCATCCTCGCCTACAACGGCATTTCGATGGGCGAAGGACCGTGGACCGGCAAGGCCTATCAAGACGCCTCGGAACTCGCACGCAAACGCTCGGCGAGTCGCGAAGTCAACTACGGCTGGACCCGTCCCGAAGTCATCAGTCGCGGACCCGGCGGTCCAACCTTCAATCTCGGTACTGCTCATCACGATCTCCAAGCCTATCCATCAATGCCATCGGTCGACGACATCTTCATGCCGTTGCAACAATACGGCGGTTACATTGAAGGAAGCGAGGGATACATCCAAGAAGACGATCTTCCAATGATCATCGATTGGGGTTCGACTCAAAAACCTGAAACGGGAGTTCGAGCGGTTGGCTACGAATCGTCCACGACGACCTCCGCCGCTCGAATTGCTGCGGAAGAGTTCCGCCGCAACCCACAGCCAACGAGTTCGCCATCGCGGATGAATACTGGCGACAGCCAAACCGAACCTCAAGGCGAAATGCCAAAACGCGATACGAACACCGCTCCGAATGGCTTGAGAAACGAAGGACCACAAGTCCAAGACACCGACTGGGGCCGATTCGGCTTGTCGAAACCAAACCTTAACGACGGCAATGTCAACGCCACCTTTAAATCGCAGCAACAATGATTCATGGAGTCGTTTTTTGCCAAACGCAAACAATGACCCTTGAGGCCGCCATAGATCGAAAGCTTAACTTCAGTTCAGCAAATTCGACGACCAAAATCGAAACGAAAAATCACCTTTAACGACCAGCGAAACGCGAGATAGACTGATGAAACGATTCGCACAATTGATATGCAGTGCCCTGGCAGTAGCGACCTTGACGGGATGCGCGATGTGCTGCGGCCCCTACCTCGATCACTATCCGACGTTTGGCGGCAAAGTCCAACGCACCGATCCAGCCTGGGGTCGTGTCGGTTCCATTTTTTCCGACCCCTACACCGCTGGAACGGGTCCATCGGCAGATTCTAATTTGGAAACCTACAAACCCAAGTTACCCGGCGAACGATTGCCAGGATTGCTTGACGATCCGCAACCTGAAGAACTCCCTTCACCCCGTCGCGACTCCGACACAACCCACCGTGCTCCATCACCTCCGCCCAGCGGCTGGCGCCCCGGCTCAGGCCTCAGGTAGTGAGTGCCGAATTTGAACATACGACAAAACCGAAAACGCGTCGAATGGGAACACGCAAGTAGCGATAAAAAAATTGATTGTTTAAACGATAAGTCGGCCGCTTCCATCGCTTGAAAACTGAACAAGCAGGGAGAGTTGAAAAGAGAAAATTCAAAAAGGGGGGACGCCATCAGCGAGCAATCGCTGATGGCTTTTTTTATTCAGCCTTCACCCATTAAAAACCAAAAGTAACCGTTCACGGGATGGTCGTTGGAACGTGAACAATTCCCGATTTGGCGAAACTTACATCCAAAAGGTTTGCTGAGGCATAGTCCTTCGGTGCTTCCGTTTTTTCCCGGAGTGAAAAGCTACTTGGCCGTTCACTCGGTGAACGGTTACAATCAAAACCAGCCTTCCTCCGCTGCCGCAATCCC
>JAHBXS010000005.1 GCA_019636375.1 Pirellulaceae bacterium
CCGCAATCCCCCACCTCGAACCACCCCTCCCGCCTTGCCAAAAGCCGACTTTTTGTTAAACTTTCGTTCACTCACCTCAACAATCAAGCCCGATTCGGATGGATGGCTGAGCGGTTTAAGGCACCGGTTTTGAAAACCGGCGTACTCGTAAGGGTACCGGGGGTTCGAATCCCTCTCCATCCGTTTTTGGTTTTTTTCTTCCCCCTACACTCAGGCACGTGATCACGCACGGTGATGAGTAACCTGCGACGCAGCCGATCACAAAACCCCAATGACTTCAGATTTAATAAACTGAATCGATTGAGTTTGGATTTCCGAAAAAAAATCTTACCATTTCAATCCCTAGGTATCGAGCTCGGAAAATTCCCTTTACGATCGCCACCGTTCAATGCGTTCCCGACTAATTAAATCGGCATCCAAAAGTATTTTTTGGACTTCAGTTAACTTTGCGGCCTTTTCTCTTCGTTTCTCGACTATAAACGCCCTAGCAAGCATCTCGTACTCTTCCCAAGGAGCGTTTTCGCCTGCAATTTCTTTGACGTTGAAGTTGCGTTTTACAAAGTTACAAAGCTTACAAGCCACAACAAGATTTTCGGAATTGTCTGGCCCTCCCTTTGAGATCGGTATTAAATGATCGAACTGCCATACGTCGTAGTCCTCAATGCTAGCCAAGAGATCTCGATCGCAATAAATACATTTAAATTTCTGATCTATTCCCAAATCGATTGCCGGGTCGCTCCATCCGAGTTCCCGCAGCTTTTTCCGAGAGTCGTCACTTATGTCACCCATAAAACCACCTTTCATTTGTGAGATGGGAAATAGGTGTCAATCCTAACGGCAAACACTGTCTTTACGCAAGCGATCACATATTTGAAATCAATCCTGCCTCCAAAAGCATGAATAAATCCACATGGCACCGCTTGTTTTGGAGGCTCGACTAGGGCACAATTTCTTGCCTGATGAATTTATCGGCAAACAAGGATAAAAAGGGGAAACATCTCCGTTCCAACTAGGTCGAAATAAGCTCCATCGAATTCCGCGGAAGCATCAATGCCCAACCAAAACTTCGATCTTGGATTACGCGACAACCATACCCGCGGCATTGTGGCGGAATTTCTCAGATCGAAGATTCAGCCCGGGTCACGTCTTTCAATCGTCTCCGCTTACTTCACGATTTATGCCTACGAGGCCCTCAAGGAGCAATTGGATCAGATTGACCACCTGGACTTTCTATTCGGAGAACCCTCCTCAGTTAGTCGTCTAGACCCCAGCAAGAATGAAAAGAAAGCGTTTTTGTTAGACACGGAAGGATTGGAGTTGTCCAACCGGTTGCAGCAAAAACGTGTCGCCCGAGACTGCGCTCGTTGGATCGAGGAAAAGGTCAACATCAAAACGATCCGTCAATCGAACTTGCTCCACGGAAAGATGTATCACGTCACCAACGGAGGAGTCGAAGACGCCATCCTCGGCAGCTCCAACTTCACCGTCCGGGGTCTTGGGTTGGGCAATTCTGGAAACAACATCGAGCTCAATCTCATCGTCGACAGCAATCGTGACCGCCGAGAACTGAAAGAATGGTTTTACGAAATTTGGAAGGACGAGAAACTGGTCAGAGACGCCAAAGACGACGTCCTTCTCTATCTGCAAAAGCTTTACTCCAACCATTCGCCCCAATTTATCTACTACCTGACACTCTTCCATCTATTTCGCGACTACCTCGACGGGACGCGAGACATGGAAGACGATCTTCGCCGGGTCGCTCTGCCGGACACTCACATTTGGCGGACTCTGTTTTCCTTCCAGAAAGACGGAGCCAAGGCGGCCATCAACAAAATCCTGGACTATAACGGATGTATCCTCGCGGACAGTGTCGGATTAGGGAAAACCTACACGGCACTCGCAGTCATCAAGTATTTTGAGCTGCGCAACGAACGAGTCCTAGTGCTTTGCCCCAAGAAGCTCAGCCGCAACTGGACGATCTACACGAACCCCAGCCGCCTCAATCCTTTTTCGGACGACAAGTTCCGCTACGACGTCCTGCACCACACCGACCTATCGCGCGAGTCAGGCGAAGTCAACGGCATCCATTTGGAGTCACTAAATTGGGGCGCCTACGACCTCGTAGTGATCGACGAATCGCACAATTTTCGGAACAACAAACTCGCGACCCAGCGTCCTGGAGAACCTGAAAAAAGGAGTCGCTATCAACGGCTAATGGAGGATATTATTTCTGCCGGAGTAAGAACGAAAATTCTGCTCCTGTCGGCCACCCCGGTGAACAACCAATTGGCCGACCTTCGAAATCAAATTTCGTTCATTGCCGGAGGCGACGTGGCCCGCGATAGTGTTGCCGACGCAGCCTTTGGCGAAAAGCTGGGCATTCCTTCGGTACGGGATACCTCTCGGCTCGCCCAAACACATTTCACAAACTGGTCAAAAAAGCCCCCGGGTCAGCGTAAAACCCGAGAGCTTATTGCCGCGATTGGAGGCGATTTTTTCAAACTGCTTGACGGCCTCAGTATTGCCCGCTCTCGCCGCCAGATTGCCAGTTATTACGCCAAGGAAATGAAACAACTCGGCGGATTTCCCCGACGCCCTCCCCCCAAGGCCATTCACGCTCAGATAGACCTGGAACAGCGATACCTATCTTTCGAGCAACTTGATGGTGAAATCGGCGCTCTTCGCCTCGCGTTGTATCATCCGACCAGCTTCCTTCGAGACGATCTTCCAGAACAGGTTCGCACCGTCTACGAAAACAAAATCCTCGGCGGATTCACCCAAGAAGGCCGTGAACGAATTCTCATTGCGATGATGAAGATCAATTTCTTGAAACGTCTCGAAAGTTCCGTAGATTCCTTTCGTCTGACCCTGAGCCGAACGATCGACAAGATTGACAAACTGGAAAAACGAATCACTGATTTTGAACAACACCTTATCCAAAACTCGGAGATTGATTACGACTCCCTCACACCTGAGCAATTTGAAGACCCTGATTTCGACACCGAAGACTTCACCATCGGTGGCCGTCGTCGGATTCACTTGGCCCATCTCAAGTTGCCTGAATGGCTCAAGGCAATCCGCCACGACCGAACACAACTTCAGTTTCTCCTCGAAAAGACGCAGACAGTTACGCCACCTCGCGACGGAAAGCTTGCCGAACTCAAGAAGATCATCGAATCAAAAGCTACCAATCCGACGATCAACCGGGATGGTAAACAAAATCGAAAGGTTCTCGTCTTTACTGCCTTTGCCGACACCGCTCGCTACCTTTACGAAAACCTGGGCAAATGGGCTCGCAATGATTTGAAAATCCATACAGGTCTCGTTTGCGGCGATGGTGGCAACCAAGCCTCACTAGGGCGCACCGATTTCGATGACATCCTCACCAATTTTTCCCCGTTGGCTAAACGCCGTGCCGACCAAACAGGCCGATTCCCCGACCAAGACTCAGAAATCGATCTGTTGATCGCCACCGATTGCATCAGCGAGGGTCAAAACCTTCAGGATTGCGATCTTCTCATCAACTACGACATCCATTGGAACCCCGTCCGGATCATTCAACGCTTTGGACGGATCGACCGAATCGGTTCACGCAATGATTCCGTACAACTTGTCAACTTCTGGCCCGTAGCCGACCTAGACCACTATCTGGGGGTCAAGCAGCGGGTCGAAGCCCGCATGGCCTTGGTCGATTTGGCCGCCACGCAGACCGACAATCTCCTCGATCCTAGCCAACTCGAAGACCTTATCAAGGACGATTTGTTGTTTCGTGACCGTCAACTAAAACGACTCAAGGACGAGGTGCTTGACCTGGAGGAACTGGATGACAGCGTCTCGCTCACCGATTTTTCTCTCGACGAGTTTCGTTTGGATTTGCTGCGTTACTTGGAAGCCAACCGGGACGCACTTGAAAGCTGTGCCGAGGGTGTCTATGCCGTAGTTCCGCCCAAGCAGGAGTTGTTCGTTGCGGCGCAGCCGGGGGTTGTTTTTTGCCTGCGGCATCGGTCAGTCGCCGGAAAGGTTACTGGCGCCACGTCCAAACCCGCCGACTCATCACGACTAAATCCGCTGGCCCCCTATTACCTTGTTTATGTTCATGATGACGGCACCGTCCGTTTCAGTTTTGCGCAACCCAAGGAAGCGATTCTGCTCTTCCGTGATCTCGCTGCCGACGAGCCTTCCGCCTTCGAAAAACTTTGCGATCTGTTCGATCAACTTACAGGCGATGGCTCCGACATGAGTCAATACGACAGCCTCTTAAAAAGTGCTCTGGCATCGATTGAAAAGACTTTCCAGAAGCGGGCGGCCGCATCACTTCTTTCAGGCCGGGGAGCCGTTTTGCCAACCGCCACAGAAACCCCGACATCCAGCGGCGACGACTTCGACCTCGTCACTTGGCTGGTCATCATGGAGGGCAAAAGATGAACAAATTGAAGGGCAAGTCACAAGCAATGATCTCGTTTGACTTCGCTCAACTCCTACTGTGCCTCACGCATCGGATACATGCTGCGCAAACCGCAGCCTTTCGCTCCGGCAATCGGGAGTTGTTGCCTCAGTGCTGGAACATTCGGCACGCAATTGTACAAAACAGAAATTCGCTATCTGGAAAGACTAGGATATGGAACTTCTGCAGGGCAGTTTTTGCGGGGAGAGTTTCCAATCCCGGCAAAGTAAAAGTGAAAATTTTCAGCCAACCGCAAACTCGACGCATTCGTACGACGCGGAATGCCAGCCCATACAACTGAAACTAGGAAGAATACCTAAATATGCCTGACAAACGAGATCTAATTCAAAAATGCCTCTTAGGATTTTCCGATGCATCCCTTAAGGATTCTGCTTTGAACCTCCTGCGATGCCTTGGCTACGAAAGTGACCGAGGAGTCGATCTTGGCGGTTCGTCTCCAAATGCCTTTCTCAAGTTTGTACAAGCAAATTCCCAGACAGGTCAATTCAACCAATCCAAAGCAATTTTCGATGACTGGAAGTCCGCTGACCTGCTGTTCCAGTTGACCGATCAAGAACTTTCCAAACAGCGCGCCTTATTCGACGACAAACAACTATCGCCGGGATTGCTGCGGTCTTATGTCTTCTTCGCCATCGAACTAACTGGGGACAACTATGCGCGAGGCAAGCTGACGGATATTGCACGGCAGATCAACCGTGTCTTTCCAATGCCGGTGATGGTCATCCTCAAGCATAAATCTCAAAAGCAGCCCGTCATTTCGATCGCCGTCATCAACCGCAGGCAGAATAAGATTGACGCGGCGAAAGATGTACTGGGCAAAGTCACTATTATCCGTGACATTTCAATCAAACAGCCCCACCGAGGCCATCTGGACATTCTCAACTCGATTGCACTCGAAAATTTGGAACATCCCCAGCGACTGCCGATCAACAGCTTTGACAATTTGCATGCCGCCTGGGAAGAAATCTTCAATGTCGAATTGCTCAACAAACGGTTCTATCGAGAACTGGCTAACTGGTATTTCTGGGCCTTGCTCCAAGTCGAATTTCCGGCCGGCGGTGAAAAAGACGTCGAAAAACGACGTGCTACGTCATTGATCCGTCTGTTGACCCGTTTGATTTTCTGTTGGTTCCTCAAAGAGAAGGGGCTGATTCCTGAAAAGTTGTTTAACGAAACTGATTTGAAGGGAGTTCTCAAGGAACTCAAACCCGATTCATGTAGTTTCCACCAAGCCATCTTGCAAAACCTGTTTTTCGGAACACTCAACCAGCAAATGGGCGTAAATCCTAAAACGAAAAAACCTTGGAGGCAATTTGCTAAAGACGAGGGTTTTCAGAAAAACAAATCGACTTACGGCGTTGACAATCTATTTCGCTATGAAGAACAGTTTCGTGAGCCAGAAACCGCAATCGACCTCTTTGCCGATATTCCATTTCTCAACGGTGGTTTATTTGAATGTCTGGACCGAATAGATCCGAAAACAAAAAAGAAAATTTACGTGGACGGTTTTTCTCGCGAAAAGAAGAATCGCCCCCAAGTTACCAACGACTTATTCTTCGCGGACGAACAGTCTGGCGTTGATCTATCTGAGGCCTACGGTGAGCGTTCCCGCCGGAACGAAAAAGTTCGTGGATTGATCCGCATCCTTAACTCTTACAAATTTACGATTGTCGAAAATACGCCAATCGATCAGGAAATCGCGCTCGATCCAGAACTGTTAGGGAAAGTTTTTGAAAATCTGCTTGCATCTTACAACGAGGAAACGAAAACCACGGCGCGAAAACAGACCGGTTCGTTCTACACCCCTCGACCCATCGTCGAATACATGGTCGACGAATCGCTGAAGGCACATTTGTCCACCTCACTGGTGTCATCCGGCATGAGCGAAGAAAAGGCCAAGGCCGGCTTGGAAAATCTGTTCGCCTACACCGAGGAGCCGCATCCATTTAACAACAAACAGGTTGATTCATTGCTCGACGCGATTCACACCTGCAAAATTCTCGACCCGGCATGTGGTAGCGGTGCGTTTCCGATGGGCATGTTACATAAACTGGTGTACATCATCCATAAACTCGACCCAGACAATGCCAAGTGGATGCAGTTACAAATCGACAAAGCCAGCGAAATTCCCGATCCCTCTTCACGCGACGCGGCAATCAAAGCCATCGAACAGGATTTTGCGGACAATGAAGACGACTACGGTCGCAAGCTATATTTGATCGAAAACTGCTTGTACGGAGTCGATATCCAGCCAATTGCCATTCAGATTTCCAAGCTTCGATTTTTCATTTCGCTGGTTTGTGATCAAAAGACAAATCGCAGCAAGAAAGACAACCACGGAATTCGCCCACTCCCAAACCTTGAGACCAAATTCGTCGCCGCCGATACGCTGATCTCGCTCAAGAAGGATGCCCAATTAGAGCTATTTGAAAGTGCGAAAGTCAAACGCCTTGAATCTGAATTGCAGCGAGTCCGCCATGACCACTTCGCCGCCACGACTCGCCAAAAGAAACTTGCTCTTCAGGATCGCGATCGCGCAATTCGTGACGAATTGGCCGAAGAACTGGAACACAATGCCTTCTGGGATCAGACTACCGCCAAGAAGCTTGCAGATTGGGACCCTTACGATCCACAAGCTTCAGCGGATTTCTTTGAACCGCTTTGGATGTTTGACAAATCATTGTCCGATGGATTTGACATTGTTTTTGGCAACCCACCTTGGGGAGCTAAATTGACGAGCGATAACAAACAAGTACTTAAATCGATATACCCAGAGATCGACTCGTCGACGCCGAATTCATTTGCGTATTTTGTTGGCGCAGCTCTTCGATTTACAAAGGGTGCGATTGCATTTGTCTTGCCTGACAGCCTTTTGATAAAAGACTATTCCAAGACGAGAAAGCTAATTTCACCAATGTTGACCGAGATAGCGTGGTACTCAAACACGGGAATACCCGAACATGTTCGCCCGTTCGTTTACGTCGAGCACGATGTTTGCATAGTTTTTCTACAAATTAAGCACGCAGCTTCCGCCTGCCGGATTTTGACCTACAGGTTTGATCGTACTCAGAACTCTCTCGTTTCCGCCAATCGATTGATCGAAAAAAAATCTTTCGTGTTTCCACAGCACGAATATACGTTTAATCTCTTGGTCGACGATTCTTCTCGGTTAATTATGGAAGCACTTGAAAAACATCAGCCGCTTGAGGATTTAGCTCAGGTACACGAAGGCATACACACCGGGAATTGTCGGGAAATTCTCTTTCACGATTCAAAGAAAAACAAGCACTGCAAGCCACTATTTTACGGAGGACGAGCCGGAGACAGGATTTGCAACTATTCTTCTCAAACATCGGGTTGGTTTGTCGACTATCGTCAAGAATTGATCGACGAATCAAAAGGGATGTACGCATCGTTGAGAGACGAACGAATTTTCAAATTGCCAAAGATTTACGTTACAAGAACGGGGAACCCGATTAAGGCGTTTTTCGATGAATCGACATACGCTTCTAATAATTTCTTCTCCATTCAAATGAAGGACTATCCAAATAATACTTCAGAGAATCTGAAGGCGATCTTGCCATTGATACTTTCAGGACTTGCAAATTACTACATACGAACATTCGCCGCACCACGCCTTGGCGATACTTACATCGAGACAAAAATTACGCACATTAAGCGAATTCCCGTCAGCGATCTACTTCTTAAACAACGCGCTCAATTTAGTCGGCTGACCGACCTGATGATTTTGGCAGTAAAGGATGACGCTGATTCGAAATGCGAGTTCCTAAAAGACCTAATCGACGCTTGCGTA
This sequence comes from Pirellulaceae bacterium, assembly GCA_019636375.1. Taxonomy (GTDB): domain Bacteria; phylum Planctomycetota; class Planctomycetia; order Pirellulales; family Pirellulaceae; genus BJ22. The sequence continues at coordinate 8,280 of JAHBXS010000005.1, forward strand.
ATGGAATGTTACTTCAAGGAGCATATGGCTGAACGGGACTTATTGTTTCTAGGTGATCTGAGTCCGTTTTTGGCCAGCTATGATTCTTCGGCAAGCCAATCCAAGCAGACAGAATTTCTTGAACATTTATATCAGAAGTTGAATGCACCGACGTCACCCATTCGCAATCGGCTCCTTCGCCTGACCGCCGACAGCCCTGACTTATTGGCTGTTATCAAGAATGAGGGGCAAGCATGACTTCGCGGTTACACCGGATCGAAATTACAAATTTCAAGGCTTTTCGCCAATTCACTTTGGAACCTGAAGGACGGCATTTGCTCATCTATGGTGGCAACGGCTCAGGAAAGTCCTCTCTGTATTGGGCTTTGTACACCTTTCTTCAAAGTGCTCGAAAATCGCAAGGTGGCATCAAAAAATACTTCGATCCGACTCCAGAAAATGAGGAGCAATTGTTAAACATCCACGAGCAATCAGAACCTGCACCAAGAGATGGATCGATTGCCCTCACTTTTCGCGAACAGACAACCAAGATTGACACACGTTTTGAGATCAGTAAGAACAATCATGGGACATTCAACCATCCTTTCGTTTTGAAGGGCGACTTGGCCAGTGATTTCATAACCTACCGTTTCTTCTTTGGGTTTTCTGATTTCCGTCATTCAACACCATCGAACATCTGGCGATTGTTTGAAAAAGAGATATTGCCGTTTTGTGTGAGCACCGGTGGAAAAAATCCTCTAACCTGTTGGAACGAAATCGAGTCTGCCAAGCCGAATCCGTTGGGTACACCGGGAATTGCTGGGGCCGCAAACTACGATTATTTTCACCGGAAGACCGCTGACTTTGCATCGATGCTGGCGAGCATGGTCGACACAATTTCAACTCAAGCACAGCATTTTTATGATTCACACTTCGCGCACGACGACCAAGCTAAATTGTCCTTGCAACTCATAGCGAGTGGGCCAATTTCCTCGGGTGGCAATCAAGGCGAATTCCGATTCGAGAAACCCAAAATTCAATTCGGCATCCAGATTGACGATGGAAACCCGATCACGCGTCCACAATCATTTCTTAACGAGGCGAAAATGACACAAATCGCTTTGTCCGTCCGCTTTGCGGCCTCTCTTGTGAATTTGCACGAATCTGATTTGAAGCTGCTCGTTCTCGATGATCTCCTTGTCAGTCTCGATATGAGCAATCGAATGAAAGTTGTTGAAATCCTTCTTTCAAATCAGTTTGAGGGATACCAACAGGTAGTTCTTACTCATGATCTTGGCTTCTTTCGCGAATTCGAGCGTTGCCTTGGAGCGCACCGCAATGAATGGTATTGTGTGCGACTGAAAGGGACAGCTCGTGAAATCATCGTTGCCATAAACGAGAAAAATGATCTGCAAAAGGCGGAAGAGTTTCTTGCAGGCTTTCAGCTTGACGAAGCCGCCCTCTCTCTTAGAAAAGCCGCCGAAAAGCTCGCGACACGTTACCGAGAACTACTCGATAGAAAATCACTACCTTCGGGCGAGTTCTTCACCCTCACGGAGAACTTACGTGCCGCCAGAAACAAATTGCTCGCAGAGTTGCCATTTGCGCTTTACGAAAAAGTTTTGAAATGCACACCCAAGGCCCACCTCGGCTTTCTTCTTCCTTCAAACGAGGCCGATATCGATGCCGTTGCCGAGCTACAGGCCGCAGAAAAAGGAATACTTAAGGCTCAGCGTCGTCGATTGCGGCAGGTCATAACGGACGATCAAACGAATGTGCTGCGAAGAATTGAACTAATAGACGACATTCTCGCCTGTACAGGACGCGTTCTAAATCCCGCAGCGCACGCCGGTGATCCACCAATTTATGAAGCTGAAGTTATTAACGCGCTGAGTTTGATCCAACAGCTTGAACAAGACGTAACACCTTAGTTTGACGAAATCGCCCAATTTGCATACTGAGTCCCGAAAAGAGATAAAAATGGACATCTCCCCCGACAAACAGAACATAGACCGCGTGTTTTCGAACACGACGTATTACATTGATTTTTACCAACGAGACTATCGCTGGGATGCGACGCCTGTGCTGCGATTGCTGGACGATGTGTTTTTCAAGTTTCGGGATCAATACGAAGAATCAAAAGACCTCGATCCAGGAAAAGAGACCATCACGGCAAAGTACCCTTGGTACTACCTCAACACATACGTGACGAACATCGTCGATGGGCGTGTTTATGTAGTTGACGGCCAACAACGCTTGACGACGCTTTCTCTTATACTGATGAAACTGAGATTGATGGCCATCAAGTGGGATTCCCAACTCAAGGCGTGGATCGAAGGAAAAATTGCTGGGACTTCAGGATACGAACACGAATTCTGGATGAACCACGTGGGCCACAAAGCGACTCAAAATGCACTTTTTGAAGGTAAAGAGCCCAAGTCAATTTCCACGAAATCTGGCATCACTGCTGTGAATCTGGTGGCCAATTTTCAGGAAATTTCTGCATACCTCAATCGTGAACTCAGCGACAAGCATCAGTTCGAAACGTTTGTTTTCTATTTTCTCCACCGCCTCGTCCTGATCAATCTTTCGGTGGAACAAACGGATGTCTCAATGGTGTTTGAAGTGATCAATGATCGTGGTGTTCGTTTACGCCCCTACGAAATTCTAAAAGGAAAATTGCTTGGTCAAATCGACAAGATTGAACTAGACAAAGGCAAGTTCAACGAGTTGTGGGAATCGCAAGCCTCCGCAATCAACCAATTCAAGGATGATGAAATGGACAGCTTTTTCCGTTTCTACCTGAAAGCGAAGTTTGCCTCGTCCCGGAAAGACGGGCAAAAGTTCGATGGTGATTACCATCGGGCAATGTTCAGTTCGGATATGGAAGAGCAACTTAAATTGAACCATAACCCGACTCGTGTAAAATCGTTCCTGAAAGATGAGTTGACGTATTTTGCGAAATTATACGTCACATTGCTCAACGCCTATACAAGTAGCGATACTGAGTTTCAGCACGTCTATTTCAACGGCTTGCTAGACCTGGATGCACCGTTTCTGTTGACCCTCAGTGCCTGTGATCTTCACGACCCGAACGAATCCGAGAAAATCCAGACGATTTCGCGAGAGATCGACCGATACATCGCACTTTTGCAGTTGCAGAATGCCTACGATAGCAATGAGTTTGCCGATACGTTGTACACAATTTCGTTAGCCATCCGGAATCGACCGCCGGAAGAATATCGCAAGGCATTTGACGATCAATTGACCGCAACAATAGCCGCTCGTCGGAACGTGACCGAAGCAGAGCCTTTCTCTTACGTGGCGTTCAAACAAACGGGCATCAACCTAAACACACGATTCAAGCGATTCTTCTTTGCGAGGATCGACTTGTTTTTGGCTGAGAATCTCAATGTCAACCCGAAACACGAAATTGGCGATTTGGTTACCAAAACAGGGGCCAAGACTGGCTTTTATGTTGAGCATATACTTTCATACAACGAGGAAAATCTTGAATTGTTTGACGACGACGAAGAACGATTTGAACAGGAACGAAATCGACTGGGAGGCATTTTATTGCTCAAAGGCAAGGATAACATTTCCAGCGGAAACGAACCGTATTCGCAGAAATTGAAGTCTTATGCAAACACTTTGTACTGGAATGAGACTCTTCGCAGGGACAGCTACAAGTCAAAGTTGGATATGGTTTCATTGAAGAGACAGCACAATTTGAAACTTGAGCCACTTGATCACTTCGGCCCAAACGAGCTTGAACAAAGACACCGACTGTTGTACGAAATTTCGCGGATCATTTGGGAATAAACACTTATCCAAACCGGTTTCTCTCCGTATACATCAAAGCACCTGAAGGAAGCCATGAAAAGGATTTGTCTGTTGCTATCCCCCAAGGTGAACCTCAAAACTTTTTAGAGAATAAACGCCCTGGGACCCCTCGGCGTGTGCCGCCCCTCCCGTTTCGTATATTTCTCAACCCCCTCCCCCTCCCCCCCGTGGCTGAATGACTCCTCACTGGCTGCCTTGCTCCCTCCATCTGAACCGAATCGCCATCATGCTCTGCCCGATCGACGGCATCGATCCAGTCAGAGGTAGGAGTTTTGTTCTATGCAGAAACTAGACTTGGAGCTGCGGGATCCAAATAGTCGAGAACCGCAATGATGTTGCCAGTCAGCCCAAACGATATCACCGACGATGCTTCGCAATCGCCTGCTTGATTTCCTTTACCGAGTATTCCGGAGTTTTTCGATGGCCCATCGAGGGGCAGTTGGAGCAAATAGGAAGGAAGCTCCAAATTTGGCTTTGTTCATCGCGTTTGGCCCGTTATTGGGTTTGGATTCCCGCAGACGATGCGGACGACCGGAGTACCTTAAAGTACAAATTAGAAATTCCCACCCACCGACTTAAGAGTTCTTGGTCGCCTGGACCATTGCCAACATGGCCGCCTTGAAGGCTATCGCGATAGTCATTTATTTCGAGGATTCATTGGGATCGGTTGGACGACAATTCGTTCGTCTGAGCTTGCAAATCCAGCCAAACGGAACACCCACTCTTTGCACTTTGGACGCTTATTTTTGTCGCTGAAGGCCGTCGATGACAATTCGGGAATACTGACATGCCCGCGAATCTCATCGCGTGGGGTCGAATTCACGCTCAGACCGATTGATCTTATTTCCGAAACCAGAACTTTGACGATTCCGTTTATTTTTCTCTTGGCCGAGTCGTGAATCAAAGCGAGAATGTCGTCAGCTTTATCCAGACAGTCAGCCCGATACAAGCTAATGCCATCCACGTCCTGCTCACTCCCCTTTACTCGCGGCTCGAATGCACCCGGCGAAACATAAGGCGTCTTGTTGGTGCGGAAACGGTCGGCATAAACGCGCCGATACAACCATTCGTCATCGGCGATGGGCTCTGCTTCTTCTTTTTTCGGCATTGATCAGAACCATTCGAAACGGACGTTTCCTTACGAAACTGAATCGGCGTGAAGGGTTCCCACAAGTCTTCCGGTTTCATAAACCTCAGCTTTGTCAGGGCTAACGACTTCAATCTCCGTGAATGGTTCATCCGCAAATTCGAAGCTGATTGTTCCATTGACTCCGGCAATGGCCCGCGAGGGAGCAGGATAAGCGGCATTTTTGAGTTGGCGGGCAAGTTCAACGGCCATGAGAACCAATCCTCGCTCGGGTGCCGCCGCTCCACCACCGTCCCAGTCATCATCCAGACTTGCAAAGGAGTTCACGATATCGATGATCGTGTCCCATTCGGCATCGACGCAATCGGCGTCCGAATCGGACTTAGCAAAGACTGGAGTATCACTCGGGCGGGCTGCCTGAGGTCTTGGTTTGTAGAATTTTACCGCGCCATGGCGCTCAATGATTAGACTCATCACTTAACTCCCCAACTCGTTTTAGTATCTTCGTCAACCATTTTTAGGAATTGCCGAACTGCGACACCATGACCAAGATCCAGACCGTCACGAAGGGTTGGCGTCCATTCTGGTACCAAAGGGCCTCGCGCGGTCATACTCAATGTTAATCCCTCTTTGGGTTCATCTTTCCAGTTTCCGATTCCTGCTGTCAGATGAAGCCGACCCAGTTTCGGCTCAATCTCCATTGTCCACTGAACATCACGCCGTTCGAATCGTAACGGCTCGACAATTGCAGGAGGTTGGTCTCGAAACAGGCCGGGCAGGAAACGGTTCCAATCCTCAGGAGTTTCCCAATACTCTCCTTTCGGAAAGAAATCGACGTAAGTCAACTCCCATTGATTCACTTCGACAGTGCCCACTCCTACTTCATCACAAAATGAAACGAATTTTCCGAATTCACTCTCAAACTCTTCAATCAACTCCTTGTAACTCGGCTTGAGTTCGTCTGTCTTACGCCAATTCATGTGGAATCTCGTAGGCTGTAATTGAAGCAACCGATCTCCTTTTCGGTTGATCAATGTCAGCCGGTTCACCAACGGCGCTGGTTCAACTCTCAACCGCCATTTCCGGGGACTCGCTACCTGGTCAAACCGCTCGAATTGATCTTCAATCAACGGGTTATCACGAGGATCAATCCAGTCACTTCCCAACCGATCCCAGAACCGACCGAAATGCGCTGACGTAAAGCTCCCGAGAGGGGCAAACTGAGCCCCTAAAACGAACTCGACAATCGGTGGATTGATAAATGTGGGCGTTTGCTCCATCGACTATTTGCTCAATTCGCGGAAATTGGCTGTTTCCAAGCGGAAACACAAGAACCAGTAAAATGAAGTTGTTGTAAACGACAACCGGATGTCGAGTCTAGCTCGTTTGCCAATTATCAACTAGACCATTCCAGACGCCTGGGTTAATTATCGGAGGCCCCTTTCCGTTTGTCGAGTCGGTGTCCTCGAAACGGGGGTGGAAAAGGGGGAATTCAAGCTGAATCCTCCCCCTTTGGAGGACACTCAAAAGGCGGGTTTTTGCTGTTTCGATCTAGTCAAGGAACTTGGACCTGAGGACTTCAACATGCTCGCCGGGTTCGAGAGCCGCTCACACTCTACGAAACGTTCGATCTTCTCCACTCCCCAGACCTTCGTCGTCAATTAAATTCGCGACCCTAAAAACTTTTCCGAGAATAAACGCCTTGGGACTCCTCAGCCCGTCCCACTCATCTGTTGCCAGTCAGCCCTAACGAGGTCACCGACGATGCTTCGCAATCGCCTGCTTGATTTCCTTTACCGAGTATTCCGGAGTTTTTCGATGGATCATCGAGTGGCAGTTGGAGCAAACTGGAAGCAAGTCCTTGATTGGGTTTGTTTTTCGAACGGATTTTTTGGAAAGGGGGAGGAGATGGTGAACTTCGATGAAATTCTTTCCAACCTCTCCATAAACATCCTTGAAATCGAAACCGCAAATTTGGCATTTGTATCCAAAATGCTTGATACACGCTTTGCGAAGCTGCGGATCTCGTTCGTAACGACTCACAAGAACGACGGTTGCACGCCCTTCTTTTTTCGATTGGCTATTTCCGCTTAGGTTTACTTTTCGTTCGGTGCCAATCAATCGCTTGATTAGCTTTCGAGCTTTTTCCCGACCGCTGACGATTTCCTGAAAAAACTTGGGAACAGTGTACCCAATCGCATCGATTCCAGAAATTGGATTTTCTCGACAATCAACGAACCAATTGACTCCGATTCGGTATTCATTCACTTTTGGATACCACTGTGTTAGTTTGTTCTTAGAATGCGATTTACCATCCCACTTCTCTTGAACTGCCCCAATCCCAACGACTCCAACTTTAGTTGTATATGCCAACAGAATGTCGCCCGGCCTGAGATTTCCTAAGGGAGCACCATACAGTTCGTATTCTCCGTCGCTGATCGCGAGACTGTGCTCGTACCAAAGGTAGAACGGATCGTAGCCTAGAAAACCAGAATTGGTGTTAATGTAGAAGTAGCGTGCCTCTTGAGACATTAATTTTTCCTTATTTGAGACCAAACAATTCCCATCGGAGAAATCTGGTTAACCGAGTGAAGAATTGCGTTGAAATTCGATTTCTAGGCGGTCCAGAGCTAGATCGATCCGGTGAATGGGTGGCCAGCGACTTTTTCCGCCAAGTTAGATTCTTACGACTACGGGGCAAATTTGAGGCGATACCACGCGTTTGAGACTTCGTTCAGCCCAAAAACGGCGTTCCAGCCTCTCCGTTCCAGCTTAACTCCCACATCCGGTCGGTCAACAAAATCGATGGGAAAAAGGGCTGATCGAACAAACTCAGACATTTTTCCGCGCTCTCTGCACCTCTGCGTTTTCAGTATTTCTTGCCAAGGACCTTTTTCTATCGTGACAAGGAATTGGAAACGCAGAGACGCTGAGAACGCAGAGAACCAGGGATGCAACCTCCTGTGCGCCTCCGCTGTGCCAAACAGCGATGAAAAATGGCTGCGAACGTTCTTTGATTGAAAAATAAGACCGGCAAAGCCGCTGAATTCTCCTGCTCAATCAACATAGCTCAAAGGCCGGCATGACGAGTGAATTGGCAAGTTGTAGCCAATTGTGCGACGAGGCTTCCGGGAAAAAGTGTGGACGTCCAGAAATTTCCAAGGTTGAAAATGGGAATAGTAGTCCGATGATCGAGAGGACTTAACGGCCAAAGCCGAGAAACCATAATTCGTCGCCAGCCAAAATGTACAAATTGTTATGGCTCTTTTCCGATGCGTTTGACTTCGATGGAGGGGGGGGCGTCGAGGGTGCGGTGGACCACGCAGTAGCGGTGGGTGAGTTCTAAGAGTTTTTCGATTTTCTCGTCCGGCTCGGCGGTTTCTAATTCAAAGACGAGACGTAGGGCGGTCAGACCGACGGGGGCTGTTTTGCTGACGGCCAATGTGCCGCTGAAATCAATGTCTCCTTCAGCGAGGACTCGGCCGCTGGTAATTTTCAACTGCATCGATGTAGCGACTGCGGTCAGAGTCACTCCGGCACAACTTGCCAAACCCGCCAACAACATTTCCACGGCGCAAGCAAAGGTCCCATCGCCGCCACCGGATGGATGCAATCCGGCGGGAGACAGAAATGTCGGATGCAAGACGTTGCAGGCCAGGTTGTCAAATTCCAACACGACCAGCGACGTGAGCGTTTGCCGTCCGGCGTCGGGGTTCTCTTGATAGAGGGCCTTGCATTTCGCTTGCCGCTCCCGTAACTCGTCCCGTTTCATTGTCGCTTCCTTTTGAAGTGAATTTAGTGAATCAACGCCTTCATCTCGCGAACCGCTCGCTCCATTCCTACGAGAACGGCTCGCGAGACGATGCTGTGACCAATGTTCAGTTCGCTGATCGGTTCGATGCGAGCGATTGGCCCAACATTCTGATAGTTTAAACCGTGCCCCGCATCAACGCGCAACCCAAGTTGCTGGGCAACGTGAGCGGCTGAAAAAATTTCTTGAAAACGCTGGTCTCCATCCGCCGTTCGAAAGGCGTGGGCATAGGCTCCTGTATGCAATTCCACAATGGAGGCTCCCGTCTCAACGGCGACTTCGATTTGCTGCGGGTTCGGGTCGATGAATAAACTGACGGCGATTCCAGCGGCCTGCAATCGAGCAACAGCCACCGTGACCGCTTGGCGATGCCGTACCACGTCGAGCCCCCCCTCAGTCGTCACTTCTTCTCGGCGTTCGGGAACCAGACAGACCTGATCGGGCTTCGTTTGTTCGGCGATCGTCAACATCTCATCGACGACGGCACATTCGAGGTTGAGCGGAACGTGGATCGAGCGTCGAAGAACTTCCAAATCCCGATCTTGAATATGTCGCCGATCCTCTCGCAAGTGGACTGTGATTTGGTCAGCCCCTCCCAGCTCGGCCAGCACCGCAGCCCAAACGGGATCGGGTTCCACTGTCTTGCGGGCTTGGCGGACCGTTGCGACGTGATCGATATTGACACCTAGCTTAGGCATACACGGTTTGCTCCTGAATGGTTAATTTTGCACCAACATTATTCGCGGCGGTGACAAAGGGTTGAACAAGGTCGCCGAATTTCGATTTGAGACTAGCGACAAAAACGTCGGCTCGCTCTTTTCGATCAACGAAGACCGCCAACGTCGGTCCCCAAGAACTTTGCACGACCCCGGAAATCCCTTCCTCCCGAATCCACCGGACTACATCGCCCACTGCTGGACTATGAAAAGTCCCTCGCTGAACGTCGCGATAGTATTCTCCACTACGAGCCCCATATTCATAGATGGCATCGCAAAAGTCGGTGTACTTTTCTTGCAAAACAGCCGGAACGATCGCGTCGTTCAGCAAACGTTCCATTTCGTTTCGCTCCTTGCCAGTCGTCTGCACCACCGCGTCGAAGGCGCGCAACTCTTCGAAGCCATGCACGCCGCACAGGCTGGGGAAAGTAACAACGCAAATCGGCCAATCCGGAAAATCGCAGCGGATGTCGAGCGGGCTGAGAGATTCTCCCTCGGACAACCCACGATCAACCAGAAAACCTCCGCGAAAAAACCCGTAAGTCCCCACCGCAGATCGCTCACCTCGTTTGAGCAACGCGGCTAACTCTTGCGGTGCCAGCGGCGGCATTTCCGCTAACTCAAATAATGCTTGAGCCAATGAAAATGCAGTCTGCGTGCCGCTCCCAAACCCCGAATGCCGTGGCGCCTGACTCGAAACTTCCACATCGATTTGAAAACGATTGAGGTTGGTCACTGGTGCACAACGATCGACGATACGACGAACCCGTTCCTCGACGGCCGGATTCCCACGAAAGGCCCCTGACCCTTGACGCACGCGGACAACGGTTTGCGGTTGGTCAATCATTAAACCGCAACCGCCGAAATTTACCGGCAGACGCTTGCCAACCGACAACAACCCGCAATGGATTCGGGCCGGAGCTGAGACACTGACTACTCGCGTTGGCCTCATTTGTTTCCTGCCGATCCCGAGGAGGTCAATTTGCGATAGTGTTGCAACAGCAGTTCCATCGCGGCGATGTCTTGGGGGTTCCCCGTTTTATCGACAATCTTTTGCAGTCCAGGAATCTGCGAATCGATCTCAGAGGCAGGCAAGAAATCGACGCGGCTGATCAAAATACAGGCTTCGATCACCGCGTTAAGTCCCCGACAAATCCCCCTCGGAGGCCGACCGATATGTTGCTCGACGACTTCGCACATCACGTTCGCTCGATGGCTCGAATCGTCCACGAATTTGACTTGAAACTCGATCGCACGCAAATACTCCTTGAGCATCGGAGCCGCGACGACAGTAGCCAGTTGCATCGGCGGGCGTTCCTCCCAAGTGTCGGTCAATGAGCGGACAAACAGCATGGCGTCATCAACAAGATGCACCACCCCCACCATCCGCTGCCTTAAATTTTCCAAAGTCCGCGAACCTGAAAACGGACGGAGTTCTAAAATCGTTCGATCAATTCCAAAAACCGCCCCCATCGGCGACAAGTTGCCGGTTCCGTCGGAATTCGTTGTGGTGACAATACTTTCGATGATCATGATTTGCCACTCGTTGTGAACAGGGAAATGGATTGGCCTTGGCGCACGGGGACAACGTGCCCCAACTCAAAAAAGCGACTCAACATCTCGCCGCCGTGCTCGGTCAAGATCGATTCGGGATGAAACTGGAGCCCGAACCAAGGGGCCGTGCGATGAGCGACTGCCATGACGGTTCCGTCTGCCAATTCTCCAAAAACGTCCAAGCATTCCGGCAGGGTGTCGCGAATTGCATGAAGGCTGTGGTAGCGCCCGACATCGAGGGGGTTCGGCAGGTCACGAAACAAATACCTGCCGTCATGGTGCAGCCGACTAGAGCGACCGTGTGTCGGCGTTTCGTTGATAGAGATTTCACCGCCGAGTGCTTCGACTAAGACTTGGTGCCCCAAACAAATCCCCAGCAGGGGCGTTTCGGGATTCAATTCACGAACCAATTGAAGACAAATCCCCGCTTCTCGTGGTCCCTTGGGCCCGGGGGACAAGACGACTGCGGCGGGTTGCAACCGCTCGACATCAGCGACCTGGATTTTGTCGTTGCGGACCACCAACGTATCGAAACCCAACAAGCGAACGTACCTCGCCAGGTTATGCACAAAACTATCGTAGTTGTCGATCACCAGAATCATGGCACTACCTCCTGGTCTGAAGGTGTTAAAACCGGTTCCTGTTCATCAGGCAAAATCACTTCGTGTTCAATTTGTTCGGTGTTTAATAAATGCGGCCTAACCTCAGAAAGCCCGCTCGGCAAACAAGCGTCGAGCACCGCAGCGGCTTTTGTCCATGTTTCTTGATACTCTTGTTCGGGTGACGATTGAGCAACGACAGCCCCCCCAACTGGGATTTGCCACCAGCCGTTTTGGGCCGTTACCGTACGAATCAGAATATTGAAATCGGCGTCGCCGGACAAAGCGAAATACCCCAGCGATCCGCAATACGCCCCGCGCGAGAGCCCTTCGAGTTCGGCAATGATCTCCATCGCGCGAATCTTCGGGGCGCCCGTCACAGAACCGCCGGGGAAGATCGCAGATATTGCTTCGGTGACGTGGACATCGGGGCGCAAAGTTCCCTCAATCGCTGACACTAAATGATAGACCGTCTCGTACGACTCAAGCTTGCACCATTCGGAAACTAAAACTGACTCGTCGGTGCAGATTCTGGAGAAATCGTTCCGCATCAAATCGACGATCATCGTGTTTTCGGCGCGTTCCTTCTCGTTGGTGGTGAGTTCTTGCGAAACGGTTTCATCGACAACTGCGTTTCTGGTCCGGCGGCGGGTCCCTTTAATCGGGCGGGACTCCAAATGCCGGTTACGGATTTGCAATAAACGTTCTGGCGAGGAGCTAATGACTTGGAAATCGCCAGCATCAAAGTAACCGGAGAAGGTGCTGGGGTTTGTTTCGGCCAATCGCTCGAATAGGTCACATGCCGATGATGTTTGGCGAACCAAAAGTTGTTGCGAAAGGTTGACTTGGAAAATGTCGCCGGCACGGATGTAATTCACGCAACGTTCGACGGCAGCAGGATAGGCCGCTTTGGTGAAATTGCTGAAGCAGCCTTCGGCGACTTCTTCGAAGTTTGGCGGCACCGGTGACAGTTGGCTCGACGGCTTTGGCTGATCTTCAACGTTTAAGCGAGTGTTGATGTTTGCACTCTCGGTCACCAAGGCTCGGAGAATTTCCTCAGCCCGCTCGCGAGCCCGTTTTTCTCGTCGGGCAATATCTGTCTCGGGAAGCCCTTGGCTGAAAATCCAACACTCCTCCAAAACGTGGTCCCAAGCCATCACGACATCGTAGAGGGCGAGCGTCACTGCGGGGATCGCAATGGGCGAAGGAACCGACTCTGGCAAACACTCGAAACTTCTGCCGAGTTCATAGCTCAGGCATCCGGCCCAGCCGCCTTGGAATGGAGGCCGGTTGGGGAGTGCCGGAGTCGCTTCGCGGGCAAGTCGGCTTTGGAGGATCGCCAGCGGATTTTCGCTCCCAACAGGGACGGTCAAGACTTCGATGGGGTCCGCTGCCAAAAATGAGTATCGCCCAAACTGCGGATGCCGCATCGAACTTTCGAGCAAGATCGGATAGGGCAAATGCCGCAATCGCCGAAGCCCTTCGCGCGGCTGGGGGGGAGCAGGGACATGGAGTTCAAAAGGGCGAAACGAAGTCAATGGAATTCAGACTGACAGGGAGCATTTTAACCGAGTAATTTGGAAACTCCATGATGCCAAAAACAAGCCCTACTCAAAAGGCCCCTAGCGGACGAACACTTGGGCAAAATGTTCGATTCTTCCAATATTTGTGGGGTATCCCCTGCTGTTGATGTGAACCTCACCCAGCATCCTTCGGTCAAGACAATGTTTCGCGAATTACCGAAATGGGGTCTAACCCCGATAAAAATTGGACCTATAATTTATTGGAAGCCGGCGGGGAACGCGGAGCTTCTACCGCTCGCAGCTAAACCAATTGACCGTCAACTAACAAGGACTCAACCACAACGTGCATGATCGAGAACGCGCTCGCGGTACCCGTCAAGAGATCGCCATCTTGGTGCGGGTGATTTTAGACGGCCAAGAAGTCACCGAAGACCCCACCGAGGAACTCCACGGTTTAGCCACGACAGCCGGGGCTCAACCTTTTGGAAGTTTAGTCCAGCGCCGCGCGAAGCCTGACATTGCTTACTATTTGGGCTCGGGCAAAGTCGAAGAGTTGCAGCGGCTCGCCGAGTTTCATGCTGCCGACGTCGTGATCTTCGACAACGATTTGGCTCCAAGTCAAACCCGCAACCTGGAAAAGGCACTCGGAGTCAAAGTCTTGGATCGCACCGAGTTGATCCTTGATATTTTTGCCACTCATGCACAGACGGCGGAAGCTCGTTTGGCCGTGGAACTTGCTCAATTAGAGTATTCGCTGCCGCGTCTCAAACGGATGTGGACCCACTTGTCGCGAATCAAGATGGGGGTCGGGATGCGCGGTCCCGGTGAAAAGCAACTAGAAGTCGACCGCCGCCTCGTCGAAAAACGAATCCACGAGTTGAAGATGGAGTTGCGACAAGTCGAAGTTCGCAAGGAACGACTCGTCCGCTCTCGATCGGGGCGAATGACCGTCTCGCTGGTCGGCTATACGAATGCGGGGAAGAGTACGTTGATGAACGCCCTGACCGGGGCAGGAGTCCTCGCGGAAGACAAATTGTTCGCCACGCTCGACACGCGGACGCGGCGTTGGGAGTTGCCCAACTGGGGGCCGGTTCTTTTGAGCGATACGGTCGGTTTCATTCGCGACTTGCCCCACCATTTGATCGCCAGCTTTAAGGCTACTTTAGAAGAAGCCAACCAAGCCGACTTGTTGCTCCACGTGGCCGACGCCAGTAGTCCGGCGGTTTTGCAACAAATTTCCAGCGTCTATTCGGTGCTCCATGATTTGGGGATCGATGAAAAAGACACCTTGTTGATTCTCAATAAAATTGATGCGGAGAACGCTGCCTCGAATCTGGAGGCTCTTCTCACACGTTATCCCCATGCGGTGCCGATCAGCGCGCGAACACGGGAGGGATTTGAGAATTTGCATCGCGTCGTCAGTGCCACACTCACGCGAAATTTCCGACATATCATCGTCGAAACCGACATTGGCAACGGCCGCTTGTTGGCATTTCTCGCGGCTCATGGCGATGTGATTTCTAAACAGTTCACGGAGAGCACCGTGACCGTGCATTGCCGATTGCCTCAAAAATATGTCGGCGCGATCAATCCAGATACGGCGACAGTCCGAGATGCTCCCCCGCCGAGCCTCGAAGGCGAAAATCTGGAAGACGTCGCTTAGACCGGGACCGCACCTGATGAAACGTCCCAACCTCGCCCAATCCCGCTGGCTGATCACCGGTGCCACGTCTGGAATTGGGCGTGCGGTTGCGTTGGAACTCGGGAAGGCCGGAGCGAAACTTCTGCTGACGGGCCGACGCCAAGACCGCCTTGAGCAACTTTGCGAAGAACTCTCGCTTGCGGGCTGCGAATGCTCGTATATGGTCGGAGACATTGCAGACGCTGCCGCACGAAAGGGACTAATGGCTGCCGTATCCGAACGTTTGCAAGCCTTGGATGGCCTTGTCAACTGCGCCGGAGTTGGTGCGATGGGGCCGTTTGAGACTGCTGATGAAGAGCGTTTGAGAAAAATCTTCGAAGTCAATTTTTTTGCCGCAGTCGAGTTGATTAGAGCGAGCCTACCTCTGTTACGAAATGGCCAGCGTCCGATCATCGTCAACATCGGCAGCGTCCTGGGACATTGTGCCGTTCCGCTCAAGAGCGAATACTGCGCCAGCAAATTTGCGTTGCACGGATTCAGCGATGCCTTGCGAATGGAACTACGTCCACAAGGGATCGATGTGCTCCTCGTCAGTCCGAGCACGACCGATAGCGAATTTTTTGATGCGGCGATTGAAGATCGTGTTCAGAAGAACTGGAAAGGCCATCGTCCGATGTCGCCGCAAACTGTCGCGCGGCATACCCTGCGCGCCATTCGCACCGGTCGCCGCGAAATCATTCTGTCGGTTGGCGGTAAAGCTCTCGTCTGGCTCGACCGTTTATTACCGTCTCTCGCCAGCCGGATTTTATCGCGGTTGGGCCGGTGACAACGGACACAACCGTTCACGGAGTGAACGGCCACGATCGGGGTAGGGAGAGTCAACTGACTCCCCCTCCCGCCGAACCGTACGTGCGGTTTTCCCGCATACGGCTCTCCACTTGGTAGTTCTCGATAGTTTGGACGAACTGAGCATGAGCCTGCACCAGGCTGTAGAGCCCAAGCTCAGAGAAGTAGCGGTTTGGCCAGCGGCATGTACGAGGTTGTCGGTCGGGATTGGTGCGGTGGCGTTTCAGAAGGATTCGTCGCAGACGACTGCGGAGCCAACTGTCATAGTCACCGTAGACATTCCAGAAACAATGGCGAAAGTAGTGAAACCAGCCGCGCATCATCTGATTCAATTGCTTGACGATATCCTCAAGCGAATCGCCAGATGTGCGTGGAGTTAACTCGCGGACACGATCCATGAATTTCTGTTGGCTTTTGGCTCGCGGAAACCGGAACCGGCCCCGAAATACATAACCCAGAAATGCAAAGCTTTGGTCGCGACTATCGACAATCTGGGTCTTGTCCGGATGCAGGGTCAAGCCTGCTTCGCGAACCCATTGCTGGACGACTGCCAAAGCTTGTTCCGCTTCAGCTTGCGTCTTGCAGAGGATCACGAAGTCATCCGCATAGCGTACCATCTCATAGCCCTGTTCGGCCATGTGATGATCCAGCGGATTGAGATACAGGTTGGATAGCATCGGGGAGAGAACCGCGCCTTGCGGGACGCCCGTTTCCGGTGTCCAGCGGCTCAGTTCTGAAACCACTTCTTGATCGAGGTACATCTTGATCAGTCGCAGGACTGCATGATCCGAAACTTTCTGCTTCACCAACGCGAGCAGTCGGTCTTTGGGGATCGTATCGAAGTAGCCTTTCAAGTCGGCATCTACCACGAAGACGTTGCCCTCTTCGAGTAATTGCTCGACGCAACGAAGTGCGCCATGACAGCCTCTGCCTCGGCGGAAGCCAAAGCTGCGAGGATGAAAGGTGTGATCAAAGATCGGTTCCAAGACATCCAGTAACGCGGTTTGAACCACTCGGTCGCGAACGGTAGGAATACCCAACGGGCGGGTTTCCTTCGTTCCCGGCTTGGGAATCTCCACCCGGCGTACAGGCTGCGGCCGATAGGTTCCGGCTTTCAGTTCCTGTTGCAGTTTGGTGATCTCGGCCAGAAGTTCGTCGTCGAGTTGTTCTACCGTTTGTCGGTCTACTCCAGCGGCTCCTTGATTGGTAATGACCTTCGAGGCCGCCCATCTCAAGTTTCGCTCACTGAAGACTTTATCGTACAGCGTGTGCCATTTGCCTCCTCTCACTTTGTTTGCCAAAAGTGTCTTCAACATGCTTTCTGTCCAAACCATCGACGATGCCCATTGGTCAATGCTCAATGGTTCCGTAGCCGGAGTAGCCCCGAAAGGCACTGTGACTTGCGACGGTTTAAGGTCTTTGGATTGTTTGGTCATACTTGCATCTACCTTGCTGCCGCCCTTGGCTCCACCGCGTTTTGCTGCACGGCTTCACGGCTACTATGGCGGCTCTGACTGCTGTTCCTGGTGCTTATCTTCTCGCTACATTGACGATCAGTCTTTTCGATACCAAGCTGCCTGTTCGTCGCACAGCTTGACCTGGAGTTGGTCGCCCAGTATCTCCGGCTGGGATTGATCACGAGAATCGACCCTGGCCAAGAACAGCTCTCCCTTCTTATCGCGTTTAACCTTCCTTCCATTCCGCACTCAACCACCGCATTGCCATTTCCAAACTTCAGCATCAGCGCGTTACTGCACCCAAAGTTCGTTCGCTGTGTCTATCCTGCGGAAAAGTCGATACAGAGGACTACAGGACGGTTCGTCGCACAGCGAAGGGTTCGGACTTTGCCAGCTTCCTCCCCGACAGGCTTGGCCGAATCAGTTTCACTTTCGTTACGGACTGGAATTTCTCCTCAGGTTGCTCCTCACCCTCCCTCGCGGGAACGCAATTACCACTTTCGAATACAGGGCGGTAACGTTACCCTGGTCAGGACTTTCACCCGACTGATTAAACGCCTTCAAAGGCGCACTGGCTTTTCACTCCGTGAAAAGGCGGGCGCACCGAAGAAGCATGCGGTGGCAAACCGCTTGGATGATTTATTTGCGAAACCGGGAATTGGTTAAGTTCCAGCGACGATCCCGAGAACGGCTACCAACGGACTTTACTCCCATTCTTCCCATCATTCACATGACCTTGTGCAACTGACGGCCTTCGCTAAACCAAAACGGTCGCAGTCCCTCTGAATTGGTAGCGCCGCCTGTTCGATTTGAGGCAACGCTGGTAAATTAAGCGAGTAAAATTTAGCGGATCGTTTGGACAAAAAACATCTAATTGTAGGGACAAATAATGGGAATCATCGAGATATCTGCCGTCACGAAGGCCCTGGAAGGAAAACTGGACGACCTGAAGCCAATCACTGATCCGGCAACACTGCAACGTCTCCACTGTTTGGCGTCCAGCGAATCGTGCCTCGATTACATTGATATCGGCGAGGGGGACCTGGATGAGGTTTTGATCGACGGCGGGGTTCTGAGATTCGACTATAATCCCGAACTGAATTTGTTTAGGATCACGACGGCCTATGATGTGTCGCGACGTTTAACTGAAGAAGAAGAACAGCATTTGGTTGCCGAAACGTTGTCCCAATGGAACGAAGGAGTTGGCTGCAATGATTTCGGAAACTGCCATGATTCCGTGTTGGCCCTGCCCTTGGCACAAGCCATTATGGATGAACATGGCGATGAGGCCGAGTTTGGAACTGTGTTTGTCGATTTGACCGACATCAATGAACCTTCGCAAGTTCAGGTTTCTTATTTCGATGATGAAACCAGTGACGATGCGTTTGTAAAAGACCTGAAGACCCAAATTGCCAACAATAATCCTGTCGCAATGGTCGGAATGGGGCAACGTTTCTTAGATAGCCAAGGCGATGAACAACACGACGCCAAAGCATACAAGTTATTTACACAAGCTGCTGACATGAATCACCCTCTAGGGATGGTGATGGTCGGTCGTTGTCTTCAAGTCGGCGTTGGATGCGTGGCCAACCAAAGTCAGGCCATTGAATGGTTCCGCAAAGCTGTCGATAAGGGTGAGCCAGAGGGGTTCTACTCATTAGGGATGTGCTACGCCAACGGAGAAGGATTGGAGAAATCGGCTGAGGAAGCGGTCAATCTGTTTCGGGCCGGGGCCACCATGGGGAACGTCGATTGTTTAGCCGAGTTAGGGCGATGTTTGGAGGAAGGGGTCGGAACCGAACGAGATTTGGAACTTGCCCTAACCTGCTACAAGGTCGCCTACGATGCGGGGCTCGATGAAATGGATGAGGCCATCGCCCGCCTTCAAAAGAATTAGTCAATTCCACAGTTGTCGTTTGTGAGAGTGTGAAGTGTTCATCGTTTTTGATGGAATCGACGGGGCTGGCAAATCAACTCAGATTGAGTTGACGCGGGCTTGGCTGGTCGAGCGAGGACACGTCGCCGAAACACTTTACGATCCCGGCAGTACCTCTCTGGGACTCAAATTAAGGGAACTGCTCCTAGGTAATCACGATCTGACGATTGCTCCTGAGGCCGAAACCCTGATGTTTGTCGCCGCGCGAGCCCAGTTGGTCGCGGAAAAAATTCGACCGGCGCTAGAGTCTGGCAAGGTCGTTTTATGTGATCGTTACACTTACTCCACCGTAGTCTATCAAGGGCACGCCGGTGGCGTTGACGTTCGGAAGATTCGCGCAGCCAATGACCTTGCAACCGGTGGCCTGCAACCGGATTTGGCGATCCTGTTCGACTTGCCGGCTGAAGTCGCCTTTGAGCGAATCGGCGGAAATCTCGATCGCATGGAGTCGCGGGGGTTGGCGTATTTCGAAAAGGTTCGCCAGGGGTTCCTCGTTGAAGCACAAAAAAACCTCTCCATCGCGCGTGTGGTCGATGCGACGGCAAGCCCCGCGGCGATCCAAGAGATCATTCAAGTTCACCTGAGAGAAGTCCTCATGCACCGGGAGGCCGCGCGATGATTTGGGAAAAGATGGTTGGCCATCGCGACCAGATGCGGCGATTCGGTCGGATGCTGGAAAGAAACAAATTGCCATCGACGTTTTTGTTTGTCGGTCCAGAAGGGATTGGCAAGCGATTGTTTGCGGAGGGACTGGCCGAGTTTTTGCTCTGTCCCAATCGGGACTTGGCAAACCTCGCCCCCTGTGGTCGCTGCCCCTCGTGCCAACAAGTCCAATCGCTTAACCACCCCGATTTGCTGATCGTGCAAAAGCCAGACGATAAAAACGTCCTGCCGATCGAGTTGTTCGTTGGGGATCGAGAGCATCGCTCGCAAACCGGTATGTGTCGCGAGATTCGGGTCAAGCCGAAAGAGGGTTCCCGAAAATTCGCGATTATCGACGATGCCGATTATTTGAATACGGAAAGTGCCAACGTGTTGCTGAAGACACTGGAAGAGCCGCCACCAGGAGCCGTGATTGTGCTGATTGGCACGAGTCCTCAACGGCAATTGCCCACGATCTTGTCTCGTTCGCAACTGGTCCCTTTCTCGCCACTTACATCAAACGAGCTGTGGGAATTGTTGAAGCGTGATTCAGAATTTGAGAGTACCGCCCCGCTCGAGGAACTGGCCAAGGCGGCTGCGGGGAGCATCAAAGTCGCCAAACTCTTGTCTGACCCAAAGGTCTACGACTTTCGTTCCGTTTGGCTAGAACAACTGGGGACTTGCGACCCTGGGCAAAACGATTTCGCCGCCGAGATCGTCAAATTTTCCGGTGCGGGAAACAAAGAAGGAGCGGAAAAACGCGAAACGCTTTATTTTATCGCTGATCAAGGCTTGATCTTCTATCGACAACTTCTCAATCGTCTTACGGGCAATCAGGTCGAAGGTGACGAAAACTTGATGAACGCGGTCAACTCCGCTGCGGAATCCTGGTCACAATCCCCAGCGAAAATCGCACATGCCATCGAGCGGCTCACCGATTTTCAGTCGCATATCGAAATGAATGCCAATGCACAAAACGCGGTAGAACCCCTACTGGTAGATTTGCGGCGAATCGCCACGGGACGGGATTTACTCGTGCTACGAATTTAGATCGATTTCAGTCCGCGAAACTGGAAATGAATCCCAAGATCGTCTTTTCATGGATTGAAAAGCTACGTGGCCTTTCACTCCGAGAACGGTCTCGACATTCCCCTTTTAAACTCTGGCAAACGTCGCTGGAACTCTTGCAGGAATTTTCGAGCGGCGCGGGCTCGGTGACTGATCAGGGATTTTACCGCCAGACCAAGTTGCCCGAATGTTTGATGATACTCGGCGACTTCAAACAGCGGGTCGTATCCGAACCCTTGATCACCGCGATGCTCGTCGAGGATTCGCCCATAACAGCGGCCTTCACATGCGATCCAAATCTTCCCGGCGGGGTCTGAAAAGGCCATCGAACAGGTGAACCAAGCGGTGCGCTGGTTAGCAGGTACACCCGACAAATTACGCAGGAGTTTTTCGTTGTTTAACTGGTCGTTGGAGTCCTCTCCAGCGTAGCGTGCCGACCAGACTCCAGGTTCGCCCTTTAAGTGGGCTACGCTCAGTCCGCTGTCTTCGGCGAGTACCCAATGCCCGGTCAATGCCGCATAGCCAGCGGCCTTGAGACTGGCATTTTCGGCGAATGTCGTGCCTGTTTCGGCAACCTCTTGATCAAATTTGAATTCGTTCAGAGAAATCAAATCGATGTCGGTGGGCCCGAACAAGTCCGCCATTTCTCGGGCTTTTTTCGGATTCCGAGAACCGAAGACGATTTGAAACATTTTTTCCATAATAAATTCTAAGATTACCAATTGTCGAACGAAGTTGTTGTCGGCCCCTCTAGTTTTAAGGTCTACACAAGTCCTTTAAAATGGGGGCATCGGTTTGGAGACACGTTAGATAATTTTACGAAAGCGTTAGTTTGCATCGCCAATCACGCTTCGTCGAAAACAAAGGGGAGATCAGAATGCTACAGACAAAAACGATGAGACTGGGTTTGATGGTTGTTCTTGTTGGCTTTCTTTCCAGTGGCGGAACTTGCCAGGATGCGACTCCAACAATCAAAGCAGTTGGAATGAATATCGGACTTGCCGATCCAGATAGCGAGTACGGTGGCTCTTATGTTTTGGGCCGCTCTGCAGGAATCGAAATCACCTTTATGGTCGAAGACAAAAACTCCTTTTTTGTATCAGTGATTGACGAAGGCAAAGAAAAGTCCGACTTGTCGTTAGTTGTTGATGGTAAAAAGCTGGACAACAAGAATAGTTTTTCACGCATCGGCTTCATGTCGTCGATTTCCGACAATGGCCAACGCGTCACCGTTCCTGTTTCGGCGACGCAACTTCCTCCCAAAGGGGCGACTAGCGTCAAAGTCACTGGGAAACTCGTTTTGATGGCCGGTGCAGATGAAAAAACCGACAAAGTATCTTTCAAAGTCGCTGTCGGAGAAACGGTCCAACTTGGTCCGATTTCGACCAAAATTTCCAGCGTCGACGAATATGACTTTGGTGAAACGGTCACAAACATCGCTTTTGAGACAAATCAGTCCATGGATGTGATTTCGAGCCTTAAATTTCTCGATGAAAACGGAAAAGAACTGGAAACAAATTCCGGTGGTTCATCGAGTTTTGGTTTTGGCGATCAAATGACTTACATACGGACTTTTCAAGTCGCCGGCAAGCCGACTGCACTTACCGCACAGGTCAAATACTTCGGCTCGACTCAAACGCTGACGGTCCCTGTTGATCTCGATGTCGATTTGAGCCTCAGCAGCAAATAACGTTTTCCCGAAGAATTTGCCACCTTGGAACATTTGGAACGATCGATGAATCACCGAACTGTTCCAATTTGGGGCTGGGGGTTCATCGCAACGACTTTAGTGTTGGTAGCCTACTGGTGGTGGCTCGCTAGCCCGCTGTCGTCGCGCGTCTTGGGGGCGACTCTGGCTCTGGGGTTCGGGGCTGGCGCTTTGGCAGTTGTCATGGCGATCCCTTTGCTGTGGCTGATGACTCAAAGACCTGGCAGGAGTTTCTGGTTGCCAATCATCGCCGTTGCGGCAGCGGTTCCTGTTTATGTTCACGTCGGAGCTTGGGACAGTATATTCGGCAAACTGGGTTGGTTTACGACCTGGTATCGCGAACCATTGATGCTGTCGATCAATCGTTGGGTCGCCGCAATTTGGATTCACGCAGCGGCTGGTGCTCCGCAAGTCGCATTGATTCTGATGGCAGGACATTCGCTCGGGCGTGGGGTTTATGAGGACATGGGTCTGCTGGATGCTCCTCCTCATCGGGTCTTTTGGAAGGTGACGCTGCCGAGACTGCTCCCTTTTGCCGGACTCGGTCTGATTTGGGTGATGGTCGTTTGTGCTCGCGAAATTGCGGTCACAGACATTTATCAAATTGGAACCCTGGCTGAATATCTTTATTTGGGTTACGCGATGGGGCAAGGCATGGAAATGCTGGTCCCCTGGGGAACGGACGCTCAACAACTTGATGTGTGGTTTCAAATCCTGGCGATCGCCTGGATGGCTTCTCTCGTGCTGCTCGCAGCGCGGAAATATCTGGAAACTGAATGGGGTTTGACCTACTCCGAGGCAAACGATTACCCGAATAAGGGTGGTTGGATTTTAGGGGCGTCCGGATGGCTTGTCGCGATCGCGATCTTTGTAATTCCCGTGGTCAATCTCGTTGTTCGCAGTGGCATGACGATTCGCCGGATCGATGGTCAACCGACTCAGATCATCGATCTGACTTTAGTTCCAGGTTTAATGTCCCGTTGTTTGCAAGATTACTATTGGGAATTTCAGTGGTCGCTGATCATTGCCGCTGCTGGATCGGCGGTTGTGTTGATCACGGCGGCTTTATTTGCCTTTTGGGCACAGACCTCACGTTTGGGCCGGACGCTTTTTTTGGGCATCATCTCGGTTGGCTTAGCGGTGCCAGGCCCGATGATCGGCGGTCTGATTTTCAAGATTGCTCTCGCCTCAAATCACCCGTTGTGGATCGCGTGGTTTGATCGCTCGATATTGGCTCCCGTTATGGCGTCGGCCCTATTTGTGTGGCCGCTGATCGCGTTGTTGGTCTGGACGGTTTTTCGTTCGGGTGGAGAACATGTGCTGCGAGTGGCTGAACTTGACGGCGCGGGTTGGTGGAACCGTTTTTTTTCGATGGTGATCGGCAGGTACCGAGTCGTCTTACTGGGAATTGCCGGTGTCGCCGCAGTGCTGATGTTTGGCGAATTGTCGGCGGCTCAGATGGTGCAAATCGCCGGCATCGACACACTTCCGCGATTGACTTTGGGCTTCCTCCATGCGGGAGTCAATGAAAAAGCGGCTGCGGTCACTCTGCTGACCCTTTTGTTCGTTGCTGGGATCATGATCGCAGCGTGGCAATTGTTCAGACGATTCCGCCTCGGTTTCGAGAGGGAATCCAAGGGGTAGCCTACTGACTCGCAAATTCGTCTTGGTGCAACCAATCAGCTTGGCGGACCGTTTGTTTTGATCGAGTCCATTCCTCCAACATGTCCCATTTGCAGGCGTCGAGTTTTTCCATTTGCTCTTGTGTGGCCGTGATGGTGGTCAACTCAATTCGGTGCCCGTTGGGATCAAAGAAATAGATCGAGCGAATGATCCCATGGTCGGTGGGACCGACGACTTCAAGGCCAGCTTGCTCCAGGTCTCGCTTGGCCTGATCCAGTTCTTCAACCGATGCTAGTTGAAATGCAATGTGTTGGACCCACTTGGGAGTATTTTCATCGCGTCCCATATCGGGCGAGGCAGGTAGCTCGAAGAAAGCCAGAATGTTTCCTTGTCCGGCGTCCAAGAACACATGCATGTAGGGATTGGGTTCTTTGGTGGATGGCACTTTGTCTTCGGAGATCGCCAAGATGAAGCCCATGTTCAAATGTTTGGTGTAAAAGTCTACAGTCTCTTTGGCATCTCGACAGCGATAAGCGACGTGGTGGATTTGTTGGATTTTCATGACATTCCTTTGGCAGCAAGTTTTTTTCGATACAAAATCGACGTGAGCGAATAACCAAATTTTAAGCAAAGGATTTATTGATTCCAAGCGTTTGACAAAATTGTCCCGGTGGTTTGGAGCACAAGCGACAAACCTAATAGCGCGCCAAAACGCACATCGCCGAATAGCAGCACATAAATTGCGATTTACGGCAATTCCACAATCGCGGCAGACTTCTCGGTTTCGCAGAGAATCACTTTTGTCAGTCGCAAGTCATAATCAGGCAACTCGGCGAGCAACTTCGGTCCAATTTGATGAAGAAGGTAGGCGGCCATATTCTCGGCCGTGGGGTTGTAAGGAATTTTGTAGACCCGCGCGGGTTGCACGCTCTCAATGGCTCTGATGGCCTCTAGGTCTTGATCCCACAGCACGAAACCATGATCCCAATGGTTGTCAATCCAATCCTTGAACAATCGATTGATGACGGCAAAGTCGACGATCCTGCCGAGCGAATCGACTTTGGAGCCGGTCACGTAAATTTCAACCACATAGTTGTGACCATGTAAATGAACGCACTTTCCCTCGTGCCCCACCAAACGGTGCCCGGCACAAAATGGAATTCGTCTCATTACGGTAATTTTGCTATCGTGGGCCATGGTTTTTAATTTTGGTTCGGCTTTGAAAGGTCTTCTAAATTGTCCTGCTGCGAGTGGTATACGCTCGTCGGACCATCATTCGAGTGCTTTGGCTCGATGACTATTGGAGTTTCGGATTTGAGGAGTGTCGCGAACGATCTCGTTGAGTTTTCTTCGAAAGATTCTTTTTCAATGCCTCGGTCAGATCGACACCGGTTTGATTCGCCAAACAAATCAGCACGAACAAAACGTCGGCCATTTCATCCCCCAAGTCATGGTCTTGTTCGTTCCCCTTGAAACTTTGCTCCCCATAAGTCCTGGAGATTAAACGAGCGAGTTCTCCAACCTCTTCGACCAATTGAGCCAAATTGGTCAGTTCATTGAAGTAACGCACGCCGATGGAACGTATCCAAGCGTCCACATCGGCCTGTGCCTGCCGTAATGTTAGTTCTGTTCCCGTAGTCATCGCCTATCGTTTTTTCTCTCGCTTGAGCCGGTTTACAAAATTCTCTAGGTCTGGGGGCAACGGGGCCTCGACACTGATTTTTCTCCCCTTGATGGGATGCAACAGTTTGAGTTGAAAGGCGTGCAGGGCAAGTCGCGGAGCACCACTTTGATCAGGCACCGCCGATTCGCCCAAGCGATGCGTGTACATACGTTCACCGCAGAGAGGGTGCCCCTGCTCGCACATATGGATGCGGATTTGGTGCGTGCGTCCGGTTTCCAATCGACATTCGACGAGCGTGTAGCCACCAAATCCCTTAACAGGACGCACATGAGTAACCGCATGTTGCACATTTTTCGAGTTCCCATCAACGCTCCCCCGTAGTCCATCACCTCGGTCGCGGGCCAAAAACGATTCGATGGTTGTGCCGCGGACATTCCCAAACGCAACGGCTCGATAGGTTCTTTCAATGGAGTGAGATTGAAACATCGTGACCAGTTGGTCGGCGACCTCGGTCGACAAGGCAAACATCATCAGCCCGCTCGTATCGCGGTCCAAACGGTGGACCGGGAAGACTCGGGGTTTGGCTCTCCGAGCCGGAAGCCGTTTCGAAGACCGTCGATTCTTCTGTGGTGAGCGTTTTGATGTCTGAGTTTCGTGAGGTTGAATTTGTTTTGCGAGAATATCGGGCATCAGGTCTTCAAGGGTAAGTTGCCTTTGTTTCCTACCCTTGGGAGCCTCGTCCTTCGCATGTCTTACCGAGGTCATCCCCGACGGCTTGTTCACAATCACCAGATATTCATCGAGATAGATAATTTGCACGTCTTCCGCTCGCGGCGGCGGTGCCAATGGGTGTTGAAACAGTTTTAAGACTTCGCCCGTCTTAATTCGCCTTGAGAAATCGAAAGCCAGATTTCCATTGACTTGAACATGACGGGCTTTAATCAACTGGCGAACCTTGGTCCACGAAAGTTCCGGTGCGAATCGCCGCAGCGCAGCGGCCAACGTGAGGCCATCTTCGCTGGCCGTCACATGGAAAACTTTCGCGTTGGAATTGCCCCGTTTTTTGGTCATCAGATTGTCCAGTGTCGATTGATCGCAAGCGTTTAAGTTTAACGGATTGCTAGCGTTTCGAGCAGGTGGCATTTCCGGTTAGGCAAACTCTGCCATGCTAAACCTTTCCAATTGTGCATTCCTTAATCAAGCCGCTCAAAAAATTTCAGAAAATGTTTTGGTTTCCATCAAGTCAACACTTTTCTTCGTCCAAGTTCCGGCTAAACTTCCAGGCAATGACCACGGCAGGGAAGTGTTGTGAAGTCGAGTTGTTTTTTTACGCTTACATGTTTTTCTAAGATTCAATTGTCGCCTGACCCGAACTGGATACTCCATGAACAATGAAGTCGATCTGATGTTGCGAAACGCCGAACTGCGAAATGAACTCGAACCGTTTATGGACGAATCGATCCAAGTTGTAGATTTAGACAAACTCCCCACGGACGAAGAAAACGCTTACCTCAGTTCGTTATTGGCTTGGGAACGTGCGCCAGTTCTGGCCATTCGCGACTGGTTCAACCCTCCCTTAGAACTCGAACCCCACAACTCGATGGACGATGAAACGATTCATTATCGTGTCGAGTATTTGCTGCAGTTGCTTGCCGAAAAGAACATATTTCTTGACATGACCGACCACCTTTCGGATCGCCAGTTGTATTGTCTGATCGCAAGAGACATTTTGCCTTCGCGCGAGAAATTGGTGGATCGCTCTGGAAATGCCCTTCGCTGGCAATGCCTCGATCCGCTCAGTGACGAAGAATCGTGGTTGCGTTTCTACGCGAGTGATGACGAACGAGACGAATGGTTCGAGGAAACGGGATTACGTCTCCCCCCTAAGGAGGTTCCACCATTTCCTCGCCACATGCCTTGTGAATAAAACGTAAGGCTCTGAGAGTTATTCGTCACCCTCTGCGGGCTTGTCACCACCGATTTGGATTGGAATACAGTACAACCGCGTGCGATCCGTCAAATACATTTTGCCGTTGGCAATCGTCGGTGTCGTATAGATTGACGAATAGTTGACCGTGTCGAATTGTTTCAGCACGCGAGCTTCTTCCTTGGTAGCCTCGAACACCCACAAGCGACCGTCTTCGGTACCGAGGAAAATCTTGCCGTCAGCATACAGCGGCGAGCCCCAGATTGCGGACTTCGTGTCATACATCCAATGGCGTTTCCCGGTCTCGAAATCGATGCAGTGCAAATAGCCGCTGAGGTCGGAGATAAACACGAGGTCTTCGTAACAGGCGGCTGTAGAAATCGTTCGACGAAAAATCGGCTCCTCCGGTTCTCCTGTTACCGTACCATTTTCATCGTCGACGCCGCCGTAATGCCAAATCGCACCGGAGTTGGGGTTGGGTGTCCCAGTTGAATGTATCTCGCCAAGTTCGGGACTAATGTCGCCAGTTTTCGTAACATCAATACGATAGAAGTGCCCAACTCCTTCGCCGTGCTCTGGGTCCTGTCCAACCCCGAGAAAAATTGAATTCTTGTAAAAGACTGGAGTTCCGATAAGGTTGTTACGTGTTCCAGCACCTCCCAGAATCCAACGTGTGTCTTTGGGGTTAAGGTCAAATTGCCAAACCGGTTCACCATCGGCAACTTTGTAAGCATACAAAATCCCATCCCCACCTGGAAAAAACGCTACTGCCTCGCCATTGACTTCCGCTACAGCCGGACTGCTCCATTGGCCATGGAGTACTCGATCCCCTGGCTCGCTGCGTTCCCACACTAATTCCCCCGTATGTTTATTGACAGCAATGAAGCAAGGCGCATTAGGTGAAGGCAATTCCAAATGGGCCTCGTCAACACCGTTGCTGGTTACTAACAAAACCAAGTCGCCATGAATGACCGGTGAACTCGTGGCAAGATTGTGTGGAAAAACCCCTAACTCTTCGATCATGTCCAGCGACCAGATGATATCGGCATCCTCCAAATCGGTATCGACCTCTTCCTGATAAGTCCCGTCATTTGAGCCGTCACGGAAACCTTCGGTGTCAAGGCACATAATTTCGCATCGATTTGTGACAACATACAGTCGATTCCCTTCCACAATACACGAAGAGCAAATCCCTTGCTCGGGCCAATCTTGAACTTGGCCGATGGGCAATTTTTCTCGCGTCAACTGCCACAGAAATTGGCCGTCAGCTTCATTGAAACACAATAAAACTCCTCGGTCCCCTTTATGTTGCGGACGGTATTCAGCTCCATTATTGGTTCCCACAAAAATCTTCCCTCCCGACACAACGGGATTGCCATAAGTTTGTGTCCCCATCTGTTTCCACCAATCAATATTGACGTTTTTGCGGATGTCGAAATCGAGGTTTAGCCCAATTGCCTCCGATGCCATATTTCGATGAGACGTACCGCCCCACATCACCCAGTCGCCCGTGATAACTTGTTCTCCAGATGCTTTGCTGGATGCTGTCGGTTGCGATTCGTTTTGGCCGACCACTTCTGCGACTTGAGCTTTTTCCTCAGCGGCCTGAGCCACAACTCCATCGTCCTTTGCAGAATCGTTGACAATATTGTCTGTGCTCATTTCAGCCTCGGCTTCCGTTTTTGTTTCGACCGGCGACAAGCCTGCCTCCACATCTACAGTCTTAGAATCGGTCGCCGGGTTTTTTGCAGCCTCTTCAGCAGCTTTTTGCGGCTGCTTTGGGTCAGTTTTTTTGGCCACCGGATCGTTGGGCGTGTCGCAGCCTATCAAAAGGATCACAGCGAAGCCCAGCAGCATCAAACCCACGAAAAAATTTGGGAAGCGATTCATTATTTCATTCCTATTTTTAGATTTGGTAATTCAATGTAGTATTCAGTCGAGTGACGTGAGAATGGACTTCATTCATCTAGTCATGAAATGTGACTCGAACGTTGTCAAAGGCACAATCGTTGGTCGCATAAACGTACAACCCAGGACTCCCCGTCTCATTGGGGTTCGGATCGACATGTTCGATAGTCCATTCGGCAGGTTCTTCGTCTCCCTTTGCCCAAGCCTTGCCAAACAACTTCGCCTGACCGTCCTCGATTTTGACGGTGAACTTGAGAGTGTACCACTTGCTTCCCACAACGTCGAACTTTGCGTCTTTGGCATTGTGCAAATGGGCCTGCCAGCTTTGCACTTCGACTTTGTTGTAGTTTCCCTTGATTAAAAACGTGTATCGATTCGCCAACACGCCTATATTCGGAAGCGTTCGCCCTTTGGCGGTCATGTGTACATCCGCCTGGATCGTGTAATTACTCATCGTCGGCGAGCCAATGTACATCGTATGACTGGGCCGCCCTTTGGCTGCTCCAATTCCGGCCAAACCCAAAGCTGTATTCCCATCGATTTCAATCGGTTTGGCCTTGGCGAAAGCCCGCAGCCAAGTTGGGGGCGTTTCAGTCCCTTTTGTTCCGTCAAAATCCCAGAACCACTCCTTCGTTCCATTGAAGGCTCGAATTCTAGCCGTCGCCTCAAGCCCTTCAAAAGTCGTCGAAACAGTTCCAGCGAAATCCCGATTCATTACTGAGACAGAAACGTTCGAGCCTTCGACTTGCATCCCTTGCAACTCATTTGAAAGAGTGAGTTCGGGCTCGACGGTTTTAATCAAATGCCCCATCCGGTCAAAGCAATGCAAAACATAGCTCTGAGGTCTGTCGGCAGAGATTACCGTTTCATAAGGCCGCAATTGCACCAACGCAATCTCATCTTCTGCTGGTGTCTCTGCGGGCATTTCTGGGATCGGATCGGTCCCGCTGTTAGGCCCAGCACTAATACAAATCGTCCGGTCTCGCGTTACCAACAAGCAATAACCATTGGAAATTGCAAACGAAGCGTAAATCTCGTCATCCCCTTTCCCAACCAGGGCGGGCAAGCGGACATGCGAAAGCACCTCGCATTTCTCTCGCGTCGGCTGCAAAATCCAAACATTGCCGTTAGTTTCTGTCAGATAAATTTTTCCATCGGCCCAAACCGGAGCACCCTTTCCAACCGTTCCGCAATTCTGAACCCAAAGTTCATCACCCGTGTCGGCATCGAGGGCAAACAAGTTCCCGGTGTCGCTCATCACATACAGAACACCATCATAAAAAAGTGGCGAAGAATAATCGGCCTTAATGCCGTCCTTCCGCCACACCGTCGCCTTTTCCATATCCGTCATTGCAACCGAAATATCAATGCAGCGTACACTGCCAAATTCCGGCGAGTCCACGTTGTCTTGGCCATGTGAGACAAACACCCGGTTGCCGACCACCACAGGCGAGGCATTAATCGCCGACTTCGACATCACGAATCCCCATAACGGTTTTCCGGTGCGAGCGTTCATGGCGTAAACCCCACCATCGCCGTTGCCGCCGATCAACATCCGTTGGCCATCAACAACCGTGACAACGGGGATTGAATAGTTGGTTCCTTCTGGAGCCTTGCCAGGAGCCGATACCCATTGCAAATCTCCCGTTGATTTGTCAAACGCGTAGTAGTAGTGCATCGGTCCAGGGCCGCGAGTCGCTCCCCAGTTGGCCGCTAAAAAACTAATGATCACGAGATTTTCGTCAATAATTGGATTCTGAATTCGCCCGCCGTATCCCAAAATCTCCCCGTATTCTTCCACGAGTGAACGCTGCCAAATCACATTGCCATCGCGATCGTAACAGCGAAAAATCCCCGACACGGTATGCACGTAGACATTCCCCGTTTCTGTGTCGCCACACATCGAAGCCCAACCGACTCGACTTGTCGCGATGTCCGTTTGGAACACATTGAAACGTTCCCTCCATAAGACGTTTCCTGTTTCCAAATCCCAGCAAACGACCTGTTCGCCGGCATTAATTTTTTCTACGGGATCAAGAACGTCGTCCAGAGTGCGGCAGTTCAAATAGACTCGGTTCCCCATGATGATCGGGGTCGCTCGCCCGCCGATCTCGGATTGCCATTTAATGTTTTGCCCATCTAAGGACCAATTCGAAACCAAGCCGCGTTCTCGCGAGACTCCATTTTGCTCCGGGCCACGCCAATTCGCCCAATCATCGGCATTGACTGTAGAAGCACAAACACTCAACAAACAACAAACCCAAACTTTGAATCGTGTCATCTTGTTACCTTTGAAAATAAACGGCAGCAACCATTCAAAAAATCGCCGCCAACTCTCCTCACACTTAAGATTTTACCCGAAATTACCGTGCAAGTGTGCGATGGCCAAACATGCTTTTTTCGAGGAATCGCTGCAACCGTAGGGTGTTTGTAGCAAGTCGCCTTCTGTTGATGTGCCTTGTCAACAAAAACATTCGAAATGCTCCACGCAGCCTTAGGTTCGCCCCCTGCGACTTGCGAAACACACCTCCCCAGATTGCCAACGTCACACATCCTAAGTCCACCCAGCCGGATCAATGCCGTAAACCTTAGACAAAATGTCATAGAGTCTGGGGTGATGCTGTCGAAGCTCTTTCGGAAGCTCGAAAAATGTCTCGCTCGAAACCGCGAAAAATTCGGCTCGATTTGTGCTCCCGTAAGGGTCGAGCAGTGTATCAACTCCCAGATTTGTTTGTTCACGCAGCAGTTGCATTTCCTCGCGCGACACCCGCTCCCAATCCCTTTCCGTTTCGCGATCTTTGAACCAGGGTCTACCGCTCATCGAGCCATTCAAGCCGTCAACATGATGAGCGAACTCGTGAACAACCAAGTTATGTCCGTAGTCTAGTCCGTCGACCAGATCGCCCCACGCCAGAACAATTGGCCCCCGCTCCCACGCCTCGCCGCTTCTCCACTCATGCCACTCCAGCAATCCGTCGTTGGCTTTTCGGCGAAACTGCTGCGGGTAGACCAAGATCGTCTTCACCCCTTCGAAGCAATAACCTTCGACCCCCGTCAGCATCATGCAAGCCTGCGCCGCGATCATGAACTTCATTTCGTCGGTGACAACCAAACCATCGCAGCCCTCCCAATATTTTTCCGCGATGAAAATCCGCATATTCGCGACTAACTTCTCGCGGTACTCGCTCGACCAACCGGCGTACCACAACACGGCCGTCGGCAGCCACTCTCCCCACTCACGAGGCGGAGGTTTCGCCAAGAGCCTTCGCCGACGACCCGCTCGAATCCATTTCCCTATCAAAACTGCTCACCCTTGTTGTGACATAACTCGTTCATTCAATCCCCCACATCGGCAAATCAACGAGAACGTTCGACTCGCCCTCTGTTGAGATTATCCAAAAGAACCGCCGTCGCGATCGCGACGTTCAAAGATTCCGCACCACCGAACGACGGGATGGAAATTTTTTGGGTCAGTTGACTGCGAACCAACGGATCGATTCCATGCGATTCACTCCCCATCACCAAAAATCCTCGTGCTGGAAAAGTGTACTCATGCACGCTCATTCCGTCCAATTCAGCACCCACCGCTTGAATCTCTGGATAACGCTGGATGACATCGCCGAGGGTCTCATAATAGACCCTAACCCTCGTGAAAGACCCCTTACTCGCAGCGATCACTTTGGGATTGTAGACATCCACGGTGTTTTCCGAGCAGACCACATCAGCGATCCCATACCAATCGGCGATTCGCAAGATCGTCCCCAGATTCCCAGGATCGTTTACACGGTCGAGCAACAAACTCCACCCTTGCTGCGGCGGAACAAATCGCGTGGCCGTTTTCATCTTGACCACTGCGATCCCCGCATTGTTCGAAGTTAGCGTCCCGAGCTTTTCCAACTCTTCTTGCCGAACGACTTCAACTTCGACGCTCGCCAAGTGGTCGTTTTTGTAGTCCTCAAAAAAGGTCGTCGTGCAAAAGACCTTTTTAACCTCGAAGTCCGACTCAAGCACTTCTAAAAGGCACTTCTCCCCCTCCACCAAAAAGGCTCCAGATTCAAGGCGATTTTTCTTGACCGCCAACCCGCGTACAAATGCCCCATCTTTTTTGCTTACCATTCTCAGCCTTTTGGTCGTCAACCGCCGTATTCTACAAGGTGATACGCTGGGTTCCTTCGATGAGATATCGACGCCAACTGCTGCCGATATCTCCAAAAACTTCCACAAAGAGTTTACACTATCAGCTACCAAGCTGTATCGTTCCACACAACATCAATTGAACACAAACAATCCAATGAACAACTTAGATTTGATACTTCGGATCATTGATGAAGCGTTTGATCGCAAATCGTGGCACGGAACAAACCTGAGAGGCTCGATTCGCGGAATGTCCGCCGAAGAAGCCGCTTGGCGAACCAAACCTGCCAGAAAAAACATCCATGAAATTGTTCTGCATTGCGCGTATTGGAAATATACCGTGCGCCGTCGCCTTGCCGGTGAGAAACGAGGAAGTTTTCCACTCAAGGGATCGAACTGGTTCGATAGGCCGCTCAAGGGAACCATTGACGAAGCCATCTGGGCCGAAGATGTTAAATTGTTGGTACAGATTCACAAAGGTTTACGGGAGGTGATTGCTGAACTGAATCCAACTAAAATTGACCAAAAGGCCCCAGGAGGTTCAACGACTTTCCTGCAATTGATAACCGGAATTGCCGCTCACGACCTCTACCATGCCGGTCAAATTCAAACCATCAAACGACTCTATCGCACTCAATAAGTCCCGAACCGAATTTCCGGTGACGATTTCACGATCAGCATACCATTTCGAACGATCCCGATAAACGATAAATTGTTCTTTGGAACTCTACCATTCGACCCATCCTTCTTTTGTTAGGGCAAACATGGCCAAAAGCAAACAAAAACCTGACGACTCGGACCAACAAACCATCGCCGCAATTTACAGTTTGGTAGACGCTTTTTGCAAAGAGCGTTTGAACGACGAGTATGCCGAACTCTGTCGCCGCCTCACTGATAAACTCGCCCGCAAACGTCCCTCGCCTTTGCTCAAAGGTAAACCGGAAACTTGGGCGTGCGGAATCATTCGAACCATCGGCTGGGTAAATTTTTTAGATGATTCCAAACAAAAGCCGTACATGAAACTCACAGCGATCGACAAAGCCCTGGGGGTCGCCGAAAGCACCGGTCAAGGCAAATCGAAACTCATCCGCAACCTCTTGAAAATCCGCCCTATGGATCCCGCTTGGACTCTGCGAAGTAATCTCGACGCCAACCCAAATGCGTGGATGATCCTAATCAATGGCTTCGTTGTCGACGCCCGCCATCTCCGCCGTGAATACCAAGTCGAAGCCTTCGAAAAGGGGCTCATCCCCTACATCCCAGCCGACGCCAAAACCTAAAACATGCCGGTCGAAAGACGCTTATGCTAATTCGTGTAACCGTGAATAAACACTCATAAACCGTCTCTGCCCAGGCAAATAGGCTACTAAGAGCCAATCCCCAAAGGGGCCAGACCCTTTGGAGGCTAGAACAGAATTTACGTTTTTGTTTCATCGCAGGAGAGGGTCTGACCCCTTTGGGGATTGGCAATGAAGACTTTCTGCCTCAGCTTGCATTGACTTCTTGCGCCGATAATGCAACTTCATTTGTGATCCCAATTGAATTGGGCAGGTCATCAGCGACTTCTATTTGTAGTGCTTCATCTTCTTGTTCTGCCGGGGAGACTTTCTCGCGCCCAGATTTTTGTTTGCTGTCCGCCAATGGCAACAATGCTGAACAGATACATCCAAACACGGAGATGATACCCATCAACGCAAAACTCCCCGCCCCGAACCGTTCATAGACACCTCCGCAGATGCTGAGCATTCCCGTCATAAAAACTCCACCAGCTACGGCAGAATAAAGCCCCTGAGCCGTACCACCCAATCCGGATGCGTAGCGGCGATGAATGAAATAAATCGCTCCCAAATGAGTCGCTCCGAAACTCGCGGCGTGAAGGATTTGCAATAGCCCAATGATCGCCAGCGGTGGATCAAACGCCATCGCACTCCAGCGGATCGCTGCCAAAGCCCCCCCGATCATCAGCAATCTTTCTGCCCCCCAACGCCCGATCGCCACGCGTCCCCAATGGAACAGCGTGATTTCGGCAATGATTCCGATGCCCCATAAAACGCCGATCGTGGTTCCCGAAAAACCGCGACTTGCCCAATGGACCGACCCGAAACTATAAAGCATCGCATGGCTGGCTTGGGTCAACCCTGCCGCCAGCAAAAACACCAAAAAGACCCGTCGCAAAAGTACCCGTGCCGTCGCCTTGACCGTGAAACGCTCGCTCGAGTGTCGTTCGTGACCATCCCCTTGCTTCGATAGTAAAAATCCAGCAGCCGTCAAAAGTGCGTTACTCAAGATAAGCGGCCAAATCAACTGCCGCTCATCGATCACCAGCAACAGAGAACCAGCCGCCAAACTCCCCACGACAAACGCCAATGAACCACAAATTCGAACATGACCATATTGATAATGCCCTTGTTCGGACTGTTCAAAAGCCAAAGCATCCAGCATTGGCAAAATCGGTGACATCGCCGCGCCCGACAAAACCAACAACAGGGTAATCGCAGGGAAACTCGAAACACCGGCTAAACCCAAGGTCAACAGCGTGGAACTAGCGGCCAACGCAATCACAAGCCCTCGCTTGGCGTGCCAGCGGTCGGCCAAATAGGTCAAGATTGGCGCTGATAAAATACGAATGCCCGACTGAGCCGCTAGGGCAAATGCAAGTTGCTCGTTGCTGAGCCCAATCGCCTTGAGCCAGACAGGAAGAAACGGCAAGTTGATTCCAAACACCACAAAGAGAGCGGCGTAGACACTCCCCGTGCGAATCACCGGAGTCATACGAGGCAACCTGCCTCGCGGTCGATTCCGCGCGGAACAAAAGACACGAAGCCCCCGAGTTTCATTTCGGATTGGGATGGCAAGCGACAGGTCGCGTAACGGCAAGCGGTTCCTTGAGCCTCATCGTTCTCAATTTTTTCAATCAAGACTCGTAGTGGTTTTCCCGCGAGCTGCCGGAAATAATCTTCACGCAATGCAACTTCATAAGCCGTCAACTGTTCGACGCGGGCAGCCTTGATTTCCCCTGCGACTTGATCGGGGTAGTCTGCCGCTGGGGTTCCCTTCCGAGCACTGAACGGGAAGATGTGGATTTTTGAAAAACCAATTTGGCTGCAAACATTCAACGTGTCTTCAAAGTCAGCGTCACTTTCCCCAGGAAATCCAACGATGACATCGGTCGTAAAGGCCGGCTTGTCAATTGCATCCGCCACGGCGAGGCAGCGGTCAACAATCCGTTTCGCATTCCAGCGACGGTCCATTCGCCGAAGAATGCGATCACTGCCGCTTTGCAAACAAACATGCAAATGAGGAGCGACTTTCTCCGGAAAGTCCCGCATCACGGCAATCAAATCGCGTGTGACCTCAGTAGCCTCAATGCTCGACAAACGAACTCGATAGTCGAATGGTAGTTCGGCCAGTTGCCGCACCAAACTTGCCAACCGCGTCCATTCCGCTCTGGGAAGGCCCCGGTTGAAATCTACACCATAATGCCCCAGATGGATGCCCGTCAAAATAATTTCGCGATGTCCTGCCTCAAGCAAACCTCGCACTTCCGCCAAGATTTCATCCGACGGGCGACTATACATGTGCGGTCGTACTGACGGAATGATGCAGTAGGTACAACGAAGTAGGCAGCCGTCTTGGACTTTGACATAGGCCCGTTGGCGTCCTCGCATACCACGAATCCCGGTTGGCAAATCAATGACTCCAAACCGCCCCAGCAGATCGGGGATTTCCCTCTTGTCGGTGATCACTTCAGAGACGCCTGGAAGTTTGGCGACTTCCTGAGGTGCTCGTGTTGCAAAACAACCCATGACTACGATCTTGGCTTGGGGATTGTCTCGATGCAGACGGCGAATGAGTTGTCGGCCTTTCGCGTCCCCTTCGCTGGTCACGGTGCACGTATTAACGACACATAGATCCGCAGCCTCTTCCGGCTCCGCTTCGGCAAACCCAGCAGATAGCAAACCTTCACGAACCAGTTGAGTTTCGTATTGGTTGACTTTACATCCCAGCGTTACGGTTTTGATTTTCGACGTCACTCGCTGGCTTCCGGTTCAATAGAGGCTTTCATCGAGCCCTGACAACGAGGGATCAACGCATCGCGACCAAAGGCGTGAATTTGTTCACGTTTGAGTTCAGCATGTTCTTTGGTCGTCGTGAGGCAAATCGCACGCCCCGAGCGATCGACTTCTTTGGCGATCATAAAACCTTTTTCTAGATCGTGCCCGAACAAGGTTTGCATCATGAGCATCACGTACTCATAGGAGTGGTCATCGTCGTCCCACAAGA
Organism: Pirellulaceae bacterium; assembly: GCA_019636375.1. Lineage (GTDB taxonomy): Bacteria > Planctomycetota > Planctomycetia > Pirellulales > Pirellulaceae > BJ22. The sequence continues at coordinate 46,191 of JAHBXS010000005.1, forward strand.
TGACATGGTAACGCGGTTGACGTTTGGGTTTTTGCCGCCGATCCTTTTTTTGTTTGACCTCGACCACAGGCTCGTCTAGGACAACCGTTTTCTCGTCCATAATGTGATCAATACTCCGTCTAACCAAAGACAACACACGAATCCAACGGGTGATAGGCGATGGGACCTTCAGCCGTTATACTTAGGCGGGAGAAATGGGGTCAGTGATCGTCTGGCATCGAGCACCAAAAAGGGTGTTTGATTGTCGATGCCTTACAAGACTTTTCTCACCGCCTCCAAGAATCCTACGACAATGATTCTAATCGATTTTGTTACAGAGAATAGCACTTTTTGTGCCGGAAGCAAGCCGCGTGGGATTGGGGTAATTTCTGGGCCTTAGGCGGGGTCTTGCGGGCCACTGACGCTCCAATGGGCTTAGATTGTACGTAGCCGGAACGAAGATTAAGCCGGACATTTGGTTTGAATCGTTCGGACATCGCTTTGAAAAACCAACTTTTTTACCACTGATTTGAACGAGTAAACGAAAATGACTACGCTCGACAAGTTCATCGTTGAAAACCGCAACCGCTACGAATCGGAATTAATCGACTGGTTGAAAATCCCCAGCGTCAGCACCGACCCGGCTTTTAAAGCCGACGTCAAACGTGCGGCGCAGTGGCTGGCCGAGCGGTTCGTCAGCCTGAAGTTTAAGACAGAGTTGATCGAGACCTGTGGGCATCCGTTGGTGTTCGCCCAGTCACCGGTCATCGAAGGGGCTCCGACGGTGCTCGTTTACGGCCACTACGATGTTCAGCCTCCCGATCCGCTCGACGAGTGGATCACGCCCCCTTTTCAACCCACCATTCGCGAAGGAAAAATCTTCGCCCGAGGAGCAACCGACGACAAAGGCCAAATGATTACCCATTTGTTCGGTGCCGAGGCCTGGATCAAAACTACTGGCCAGCTTCCGATCAACCTGAAGTTTCTCATCGAGGGTGAAGAAGAATGCGGCAGCGGAGGGCTGTACGAATTCCTCGCCGGAAAATATGACACGCCAGAACGCTCGGCAGAGCAACTGATCAAGGCTGACATCGTGGTGGTCAGCGACAACGCTCAATATGCTCCCGGGCAACCAGCGGTGACTTATGGGCTGCGCGGGATCGCCTATTTTGAGATTCGTTTGACAGGTCCCAAACAAGACCTGCACAGTGGCCTCTACGGTGGTTCCATCACCAACCCCGCAAACACATTGTCAAAAATGCTGGCGTCATTAGTTGACGACCAAGGCCGAATTCAACTTCCCGGTTTCTATGATGACGTCATCGAACTTTCAGACAATGAACGGGAACAATTTTCCAGTCTCGGTTTTGATGAGCAGGCTTACTTTGCAAGTGTCGGTGTCACCGGAGCAACGGGCGAAGCAGGTTTCTCGGCTCTCGAACGCCGCTGGGCTCGACCGACCTGCGACATCAACGGCCTTTGGAGTGGCTATCAAGGGGCCGGAGCAAAGACCATCCTCCCCGCTCGTGCCGGAGCAAAAGTGAGCTTTCGCCTTGTCCCGAATCAGCACCCGGACAAAGTCTACGTGGCCCTGAAAAGTCATCTGGAATCGCTTTGTCCGCCGGGCATTACCCTTGAGCTGATCAACATTCATGGAGCACCGGGCTCGATGGTCCCACTCGATAGCCCCTACATGACCGCCGCCGCGCAAGCGATTGAAAAAGGTTTCGGCACCTCCCCTGTATTTATTCGGTCCGGTGGATCAATTCCCGTTGTCAATGCTTTTGCCGAACAAGCGGGGATGGACACGCTCCTGCTGGGTTGGGGCCAAGACGACGACAATCTCCACAGCCCTAACGAGAAATTTTCTTTGGCAGATTACCATCGTGGGATCGCAACCAGTGCCCACCTCTGGGAAGAAATTGGAAAAATCCGCCAGAGTTAGTGCTTTAATTTGTTAGCGATTGAAAAAGCTCAGCGAACACTCCTGTCAATCAAAGCTTAGTAATCAATTTAGTCTCCAACGCTTTACCTAAAGAATCACCAAGATGCTTGATCGAAAATTCATCATCGAAAACGCAGATGCCGTAAAACAAAATTGCACGAATCGCGGAGTGACCGCAGAAGTCGATCGCTTGATCGAGCTAGAAGCCAAACGCCGCGAGGTCTTGGCTCAAGTCGAGCAGTTCAACCGACAAGCCAACGAAGTTTCGAAATCAATTGGTCAAGCGAAAGACGCCGCCGAACGCGATGCCCGCAAGGAAGAGGGGCGACGATTGCGGGATGCCAAAGACCATGCCCAAACTCAACACGATGAACTTGACGCATTGATTCATGAAATTCAATTGACGATCCCAAATATGGCTCACGCTGCTGCGCCAGTGGGTAGAGATGACCAAGCGAACCTTGAAGTTGGCAAAGGCAAAATTCCGATTCGGTTCTACGATTTCAAACCGCTCGATCATTTGACCCTTGGCGAAAAACAAGGCTGGATCGACTTTGAAGGGGGAGCGAGAACTACGGGTGCCGGTTTCTATTTTCTTAAAGGCGAGATTGTGCTCCTCGACTTGGCCTTGCAGCAGTGGGCCGTGAGAGAACTTGTTCGCCGAGGATACCTGCCGACCATCACCCCGGACCTCGCTCAAGACTCAATCTTGCGCGGAATCGGATTTATGCCTCGCGGGCCGGAGACCCAAGTCTACAGCATCGACGGTTCGAACCTATCCCTCGTCGGTACCGCCGAAATCACGTTGGGTGGCCTGTACGCCAACCAAACGCTCGACGCTGCCGATTTGCCTTTGAGGATCTGTGGCATCAGCCACTGTTACCGCACTGAAGCCGGGGCTGCCGGGCGCGCGTCGCGAGGGCTGTATCGTGTTCACCAGTTCACAAAAGTCGAAATGTTTGCGTTCACGACTCCTGACCAAAGCGAGACGTTGCACCAAGAAATTAAAAACATCGAGTGCGACCTGTTCGATGCTCTTGAAATCCCTTATCGAGTTGTCGACACGGCCACCGGCGATTTGGGAGGCCCGGCATACCGTAAGTACGACCTGGAGGCTTGGATGCCAGGGCGAGGCGAGGCGGGCGAGTGGGGCGAAGTAACCAGCACGTCAAACTGTACTGATTACCAAGCTCGTCGACTCAACATCCGCTACAAGGTCGCGGGTGAAAAAGGGACTCATTTCGTTCACACCCTGAACGGCACCGCCATCGCTCTCAGCCGTGCCCTGATCGCAATTTTAGAAAACCATCAAAACGCCGACGGCACGGTCTCCATCCCCCGCGCCCTCGCCCCCTACATGGGCTGCGAAAAAATCGGCAAAGCAATCGCACGTTAAGTTTCCAGATGGATTCGACATCCAGGATAATCGACCGCTTCGTGCTGCTAGCATTCATGGAATCCCGAATGAAGTGAATTAAGGGGTTGGTTCCAAATCGGTAGACTTTTCCGAGACGATCACAAAAGTGGCACATCGCTCCAAGGTTCGGTCGATGCTATCAGCGTCAACACACTTTGGGGAATCAATTTCTATGACCATCAACCCCCTGATTTCACAAGTCCGCGAACTTGTACGCGAGCGACTTCAAGACCTCGTGGGAAACCCACAAGCGACGATTTCGCAGTCTTTTTTGGTCGTGAAAAACGAATTCGCTGGAGTCCGTTTTGTTTTTGATGACCTCTCGGCTTATTGGAAATTCAATGAGTCAGTGATCAAAGTTTTTCGGGATCAGCAGCCAGTATCCGTTTTGGAAATTGAACAATTGTCTTTGCCCGAATCTTCAAAAATTGTGCCTACAACCCGTGCAGCTTAGTTAGCCCGCAAAGTTTACCAATCCTGTCTGGCTTTTTATTCGCTGGACCAAACAACGTCAAGAAATCGATTGGATTGGAGCCAAAAATTTTCGATATTTACCAACCCCGGTTCCGATTCTTAACAATCTGGAGTCGGTTATTTTAGTCGTCCCGAGCAAGGCCAAGCCATGCCGAAATTCTCCGTCTTTATTCCAATTCTTGGTGATTCAATTGAGCTTGAGCGAACGATTGCCTCGCTGCTTCGCGGATGCAATCTTCAAACTCAAGTAATTGCCGTCCATGACGGGACGTATCGAGACGAGTACGATTTGCAAAGTGAAGGGGTCGAATTCGTGGCCCTCCCCAACCAGCGTCGTTTAATCAGCTTTTGGAATTCGGCCCTTAGCCGAGCGAGTGGAGACTACCTCCTCGTGGTTCGGCCTGGCGTGGAACTTGATGACCATTGGCAGTCGAGAATCGCCAAATCGTTCCTTGATCCGAATGTGGCGCTCGTCGCTCCCGTCATCGAATCTGTCGGGCAATCGATTGTCGGAATCAATGTCAATGCATTTGGCACCAGATCGCTTGCAACAAGGGTTCGTGACTTCGGTTTGGGTGGCTCGTCTTATGCAGTCGCCTTTCGAAACGAGGCACTTGGTTGGTTGCCAACATTAGATAACGGCATCGAGGACTTGTACCTGGACGCAGAGATCGCAATGGGCCTCCGAGAATTGGGATACCAATCCCGTTTGGCGACGGACTGGATTGTGGGTGGCCCGATCGACGAAATTCATCGCGAGGCGACTCAACCGCATGGTTGCTCAGCATCACGTTCGCTAAACAGACACCGAAATTTGTTTAAAACCCCGAATACAATGATCCTTCGCGAAGTCTTGCAATCAATTTGGCAAGGGCCGAAAACGCTACGTCATGCTTGGCAACGACTCGCAGCCAAGAAATTTGCCCGGGACGACCAGCGAGCCTTTCAGCAACTGCAACAAGCCAAGCAGTCCCTCGCTGAACTCTCCGCCAATCGAACCCAACCCCCTCAACGCCGCGCCGCTTGAAATTGGAAGTCGGTCGAGACGGAGTTTTTTAAAGCTAGGTTGGTGATCCGGGATTTGAAGCCTGACTGTGCCTTCTGTTATTGGAAGATTGAGCTTAGTTCGCGGGTAGCATCGTCCCAGGATTTGGCGGCTTCGGCGAAATCGACTGGTTGAACGCGCATGTTTTCTATGGCGACCCGTGACACGGTAGCGGCATTGTTCGAGTTTAGGGGCAACTGGGCACTGGGACATTCACACAACATTCTTTCGATTTCGGCACTCAACAGAAAATCGACGAGTCGCTGAGCCGCTTGTGGGTTGGGGGCGTCGGCAAGAATCCCCAATGTGTTGGGGATCAACAACGTGCCCGACGAACTAGGTTGTTGGTCGGGATATACAATCGCCACGGGTTGCCCCTTTTCCAATTCGATGATGGCGTCATCGGTGTCGGTGAGCCCCCAGGCGTAACGACCTGCCGAGACATTTCGAGCAACTGTCTTATTGCCGCTTTCTTGTTGCGCATTCTCAGCCGCTTTTTTGAAGAATTCAACCGCCTCCTCGGTTGGCCACTCCGAAAAAATCACCGCTGCCTGAGTTGCCGTCGTTCCAAAAAACGGTTTGGCCATTCCGCAGTTTCCTTTCCACCGCGGATCGATCAAGTCTCGAATTGAGTTTGGATGTTGCGTTGCGTCCGGCAGCAAATCGGTGTTCACAATGAGCACCCGCGCTCGGGCCGCGAAACCGTACCATTTCCCGTCGGGGGAGCGGAACGACTCGGGATATTCGGCAGCTCGGGGGCTTGAGTAAGCGGCCAAGCGCCCGGCCCGCTCTAGCCGCAACGTATGTAAGACCTCATTGTTCCAAAACAGATCCGCACGCCCACGACCGGCTGATTCGATCAACTCGTTTGCAAGGCCAACCGTTTTGTTGCTTTCAATATCGTACTTTGCCCGAACCCGAATTCCGGTTTCTTGTTCGAAACGCTTAAGGACAGGTTCCGAAAACTCTCGATCAAGCGCGACGTAAATGATAATTTCTTGAGTTTGAGTCCCGGTCGAGCATCCGACTATCAAAAACAGCAGTCCCCAAAGGTTCAACCAACGTATCATCTTATTGTTCCATTTTTGATATCGAAATTCTCGTTCTTCTAGCAAGACAACGTCCATTCCTTCAAATCCTCGGCTCTTGACGTTATTCCCGAGATAATGACAAAGACGACCGTTGCCTCATTGAGTATAATCCCTGACAAGGGCCATTTGTTCAAGTAGCGGGCTGGTGAAAGCTCGAAGGTGCTTTTTCATTTCGTTGGTTTCTGGGCATTTAGAGCCTATCCCCAAAGGGGTCAGACCCTCTCCGGCGATGAAACAAAAAACGTAAATTCTGGCCTAGCCTCCAAAGGGTCTGACGCCTTTTGGGATAGGCTTTTAGTTGCTCTAAAAATCGAGGTAAACTTGTAGCTCGAACAATCATTATGAAACGACAAACAAATGAATCACTGTAAATTATTTGGTTGGGCCATCGCGATCTGCATGGTATCCACCGGATCGTGGACCCTCGGCCAACCAAATGTTAAGGAAATGAGTCGCCTTAATCCACGAATGGGAAATCCAATCGATATCGATTCTCAATTGGCAGAGAGCCAAGGCATACGGTTGATCTCTGGCCAGCACCTCCAGATATTCACCGATATCCCAACGCGGGATGACATCGACGAGTTGGTCAATGTCTTTGATGCGGCGGTGCCACAATGGTGCCAGCAACTGGGTGTTGGCCTGAACAAGACTAAGAACTGGAGCCTTGTCGGTTTTTTGATGCGCGACCGAGAAAAGTTCAAAGCATCCGGAATGCTCCCCGACGATCTCCCAAATTTCCCAACCGGCTACAATCGCGGGTACCATTTTTGGGTCGCCGAACAACCCGGGAATTACTACACCCGCCATTTGGTGATTCACGAGGGGACTCATGCGTTCATGCAATGGTTTCTGGGCGGGTCTGGTCCGGCTTGGTATAGCGAGGGGATGGCAGAAAAATTCGGCCTGCATCGCTGGGATAATGGTGAATTGGAGATCAATGCCCGCCTGACTCACACCGACCAATGCGAATATTGGGGGCGTCCGAAGTTCATTCGCGAAGCGGTGGCAAAAAGCCAAACGATTCGGCTGGATCAAGTCTTTGATTTAACCGCCATGAGTTTTTACGATGTAGCCAGTTACGCTTGGTCCTGGTCGGCTTGCGAATTTTTAAGCACTCATCCGCTGGCCGCTGACAAATATCGCAAGCTCCCCAAACATGCCGACAATACCACCCCAGCGTTCAGCGCCAAGCTCAAGTCGTGGTTTAAACGGGACGAATGGAATGACCTCGAACGCGATTGGCAGCTTTATCTCAGCGAACTGAATTACGGGACAACTGCCGATCGCACGGCGCTGATTCCCGCAGGGCAAGGCTCGGAGGATAGCGAAGTTTTCTTCTCGCTGCGCGCCGACCATAGTTGGCAATCTGTTCCTCGACGAGTCAAACCTGGGGAACAGATCGAGTTTTCCGTATCTGGGCAATTCGTGGTGATGCAGGTCGATCCGCAACTCCCACTTCGAGCGCAGGACTTTCGAGACGCCGAGCGAAAGACCCAACTCGCCGTCGATAACGACTCAAACGACGAAGCTATCAACTCCCACGAAGAAGGGCAATCGTCTGAGACAACGGGAACAGCACGAGTCCCGGTAACGTCGGAAGCGACCGGAATTTCACTGCGATACTATCGAGGAAACCGAGTAGGGATGTTGATGGCAGCGGTACTTAAAGACGACCAGACTTTGTCGGCAGAAATCGCCATCGGTGCTGGAACAACGTTTACCGCGAATGCCGAAGGGGTACTCGTTTTTCGGATCAACGAGTCTCCGGCGGAGTTATTTGACAACTCAGGAGAACTGCGACTTCAATTCAACCAATAGGATTGCTAGATGATAAAAGACAAATGCCGGGCTCAAGAGTTGATAGCGTGAGTCTTCGCTCGTTCACGGAGTGAACGGCTACGTAGCCTTTCAATCCGTGAAATAGCGCACATTTCTAGAATGGCAGACATGAAAGCAAACGTAGACAAAAACGGCAACACAAAAAACCAAAATATCAGCCTTCGCCTATCCCTAAAGGGGTCAGACCCTTTGGAGGCTAGGCCAGAATTTACGTTTTATGTTTCATCGCCGGAGAGGGTCTGACCCCTTTTGGGATAGGCTCTTACTCGATCGCGTCGAGATAGGGGTCTTGGCCCAATTCGATTTGAATTTCGCGGCGGCGGTTTTCTTGATAAAGCAGAACTTTGCGACCCTCGAAATTTCGTTGCTCGATCCGTCGTTGTGCCAAACGGAAGTACCGGGCCACCTGTTGAGGGATTTCATTGACGAATGAAAGTTTTCGCAGTCGTCGCATTTGCCAAGCCGAAAGGCCCTGTACGAGGATGTCATCGTCCAGCGAAAGAAACTGTCGGTAGCTCCCGGGGTCCCCTTGTCGCCCTGCTCGCCCGATCAATTGCCGATCAATCCGGGCCGAGTCATGCATTTCCGAACAAATCACGTGCAGGCCCCCAAGCTCTAACGTGGCGGCATCGAGTCGAATATCGGTTCCACGTCCGGCCATATTCGTGGCAACGGTCACTTTGCGAAATTCACCGGCATGAGCAACGATTTCGGCCTCGCGAGCATGCTCTTTGGCGTTGAGAACTTCGTGAGGAATTCCCCGCTGGGTGAGAATCTGCGAGAGTATTTGGGACTTGTCAATCGAGCGGGTCCCGATCAAGATCGGTCGCCCCTCTTCGTAAATGGACTCCACCTCGTCGGCAATTCGCAACCAACGTTCGCGGTCGTCTCGAGCGATGATCGCCGGGTAAGCGAGCCGTCGGGGAGGCCGATGCGTGGGGACCTCAATGACGGGTGTTCCGTAGATCGTCTTCAACTCGTTCGCCGAATTGCCAATCGTTCCCGTCATCCCGGCCAATCGCTCGTACTTCGAAAACAAATGTTGGATCGTGACGCGCGCCACTTCTTCGGTCTCGGCGGTGATTTCGAGTTGCTCGCGAGCCTCGATGGCTTGATGAAGCCCCGTTCGCCACTTTCGCCCTTCCGCCAATCGCCCGGTAAATTCGTCTACAATCACGACCTCACCATCGCGAATAACGTAATGACGGTCCCGTGCATAATAATGCTGCACGACCAGGGCGAGCTCAAGTTGTCCGTATACTTCGAGCAAAGGGAATGGCGCAATTTCAGGAACCGCAGCCAATTGACGAGCCAACTTCCGTCCAGAAGTCGTCAGGTTGATTTGTCTCTTTGCATCTTCTCGCTCATAGTCTTCGTCGGAGAATTTCGCAACAACTTGAGAGGCCCAACGAAACAAGGGAGCACGATTTAATCCCCCTTCTCCTAACCCCGAAACCACTAACGGCGTACGAGCCTCGTCGATCAGTAGATTGTCCGCCTCGTCGACGATGGCGTAATAGAAAGGGCGTTGAACAGACTCATCGATTGATTCTTCCGCCGATCCCACAAGGCTTGAGAACTTGGATTCGATTCCCAGCATTTGCTGCCGTTGGCGAAGTCGGTCACGAAGAAAGTCGAAACCTACCTCCTTCGCCGTGCTGTAGGTAATATCGCAAGCGTAAGCCTGTCGTCGTTCCGCCGGTGAGCTTTCGGAGGTGATGTAGCCGACCGTCAAGCCAAGCGCGGCATACAGCGGTCGCAGGCTCTCGGCGTCACGCTGAGCCAAGTAGTCATTGGCCGTCAAGAGATGGGCTCCCTTTCCCGCGAGACTGGCCAGATAAAGTGGTGCTGCGGCAGTCAGAGTTTTTCCTTCTCCGGTTTGCATCACCGCGATTTTGCCGAGGTGCAAAGCCGCACCACCGATCAACTGCACATCGAACAGCCGCATGTTGAGCGTACGAACTCCCAATTCGCGAACAAGAGCAAACGCTTCAGGCAAAACCTTGAGATCCGGTTCGCCTGCCAAAACGCGGTATCGCAAACTGCGACTCCGTTTTGCGAGTTCTTCCGTCTTGAGCCCTTGCAGAGACGATTCCAGACGGTCAATCTGCAGTGTCAACCTTCGTAGTTGCAGCAGATTGTAGGCTCGAAATTTTCGAGGAGAAAGATTCACGCGAAGATTCGACTAGCGGCTAAACGAAGATTGATTTCCGGCCGGAGTAGATCGCCAACCGTTTTGATAATTCGGGTTCGCCTCTGGGGCGGTCGTCGCCCGAGCTAGGACAGTTGGATTCGAAGTAGTCCCCGATCCGTTCGGCGTCAGATATCCATAGGCTTGATTGTTTTGAGCCGGACTAAAGGCCCCGAAGGAAGAATAGGCCGACGGGGCTCTTTGTTGCGTGGCATCTGCCATCGGCATCCGTGTCGGATCTTGAGCAACATTTGTCGATGTCGTTACGAAATCAGGCGAGACGACACGCGAGCCGTTTCCGATGTTTCCCAATCCGGCGACTTGCGGTGGGTAGCCGCCGACGGGCATCCCCGGCTGGACGGATTGTGAAAAGCCAGTGGGTGCAAACGTTGGCTGTGTTCCAAACCCCGTCGAAGCACCGAAGTTTCCTGGAACTCCTGAACCCATTGGCTGTCCTGCGGGAGTCCAACCTGGATTGGTCGCCGGTTGAGTCGGTGCGGTGTAAAAGCTCCCTTGTGGTTGAGCTGACAGCCGAGCGGAATTTGTCGCCGGCGGCGGGACAACCGTATTTTGCGAAAACGCATTCCAAGGCTGCATCGGTTGCCAAGGTTGCCCGCAGTTTCCGGATTGACAACCATATTGGTTGCGGCAACCCGGTGAAAACACCATTAGAAGCACCAAAACCACGAAGGGGCAAAATTGTCTTAAAAATGGGCTGTTCATTCTTGCTCCCATGATTCTCCTGGACGAAGCGCGCGGGGCGTACTCTAGCAATTTTGCCTAGAGCGACAAGGCGAAAAAAGTCGCTAGCGATTTGTGTAAAAGCCCGCAGACAATTAGAATGACAGCGCTTTAAGTGCTTGCACGCTGACCATTGTGTTTTCAGGCCAATTCAGCGGACTCACTTTGGCGGCTTCTCTTCATGGCTGAATAACGCAATAAATTCCATGCAACATCCTTTGATCTATCTCGACAATGGAGCCACCAGTTGGCCCAAGCCCGCCTCGGTTGGAGCGGCGATGGTTGACTTTTTGAATCACAAAGGGGGGAATCCCGGTCGCGGAGGACACTATCTCGCGAGAGAAGCGGTCGCAGTTGTCGAAGCGGCTCGACGGAAGCTTGCCGAGTTGATCAATGCCTGCGAAGAAAAACGGGTGGTCCTCACTCACGGGTGTACCGATTCGGTCAACATGGCGATTCACGGTGTGGTGCGTGCGTTTCATCGTGACCACGGAGGACTCGACAAGCCATGTCCCCGCCCCCACATCATTACGACGACGATCGAGCACAATGCCGTCTTGAGAACCCTGCACTGTTACGGCAGCAACGGACAAGTCGACCTGGATGTTGTTCCCTGCGACTCAGATGGATTGGTGAGTCCCGATGCGGTAGCGGCGCGAGTACGTCCTGATACGTTGCTGTTCGCGATTTCGCATTCGTCAAATGTTTTGGGGACGATTCAACCGGTCAAGGAAATCGTCGCCCGACTCCGTGAAGTCGCCCCTGACATTTTGGTTCTTGTGGACGCGGCGCAGACCATTGGTCACATCGCGATTGACGTTCAGGAATTGGACATCGATTTATTGTCCATCGCCGGGCACAAGGCTCTAAAAGGCCCCACGGGAACTGGAGCCCTTTACATCGGTCCCAGGGCATTTCCTGAAGTCGCTGAGAATGCGCGCATTTACTGCGAGCGGCGAGGCGGGACGGGAGCGGTCGCACCAGGATTGGAAATGCCGAATGTGTTGCCAGACGCCCTCGAAGCCGGGACACCCAACGCGGTCGGTTTCGCGGGTCTGTTGGCGGCCATCCAAGAGTTCAGCGATCTCAACCACGCTCGTCAGGCCCATGAGCATGAAATGCAACTAACGCAACAAATCATCGAAGGTCTACAACAAGTTCCCGGGGTAACTCTGTACGGTCGCATGAGCACCGAAAATCGAACGCCGGTGGTTTTGTTTAATCTTGAAGGCTGGCATCCTCGTGAGGTTTCGGCCAAACTGGACGCTGATTTCGGCATTTGCACGCGCGGCGGTGTGCATTGTGCTCCCTTACTTCACCAAACAATCGGGACAGCCCCCAACGGCGGCGTGCGAGTTTCCCCTAGCTCGGCAAATACGCCCGCTGAAATCGACACATTTCTCGCCGCGATCCATCAACTGTCCGCTCAAAGCAGGACCGAAACGCAAGAATCCGGAAATCTATCGAAAACCGTTTGATCATTTATTGGATTGCAAAAGACTCATCGCGGCATTGCGACCAGGAATGCCACTTACCGCGCCTCCCCGCTGAGCAGACGAACCCGCGAGGAGAACATGTGGGAATTCGGTTTCGACGCCCCAAGTGCCAACCTGCGAATCTTCTTCGGCGAAAAACCACGAAAGTGAATTGTGAAAAATATTGCCCAGATCAAGCCCGACTTCTTGCTCAAGGTCTTGCGGCGTTTTAATCTCCAAACAAAGTTTTCCATCGCGATCGCGTGCCAAACAATCCTCAAACGACTCTTCGCAAACGCGATTTAACCCGTCCAGTAATTTCTGTTTAGCGATTTCCTTTTGCTCTTCGTGATTCGTGGCAAAGAGACGATAAGGCATGTCCAATGCAAAAAGTGTCAACGTATGAAAACCCGATTCGCGAAGTTCGGGAGCCATGATCGAATCGTCCGTCAGGGTATGACAATAGATTTCGCAAGGGATGGGATCAGGCATTTTCGATTGTGCAGCCAGGGCTTGAGCCACTTGCATTTGCTCGTACCCTTCATCAATGTGGAACGAACCACAAAACGCTTCAACAATGCTAACTCCCGTGGCTTTGACGCGGGGCAAACGCCTGAGCAGCATATTCATCTTGATCACAGAACCTTCGTCAGTCGGCTGTGTCTTCAGTTCTGTTCCCATGATTTTTGCAAACGCACTCGGACTAGCGTTGACCAAAACATCGGAACAACCAATCGTTTGGTCGCGGGTCCCGTCGTGAAATACGACTGTCGGTTGCGCGTCGTTTGCATTGACATGGCTTACTGGGGCGTGCGTGACGATTTCTACTCCATGTTTCTGGCAATCTTGCACGAGAGCCTTCACGAACGACTTCATGCCCCCCACTGGAACTCGCCATTCACCTGTCCCTCCGCCGATCACGTGATAAAGGAAGCAACGATTTTGAATGAGGCTCGGGTCATGCGGATGCGTAAAAACGCCAATCTTCCCGTCGGTCATCACCAACCCGCGCACCAAGTCATGGGCGATGGTTCGTTCGATGACTTCCCCTAACGGTCGCTCGACAAACGAATCCCAAGCCTCCCATTGCAAAGGGGTCTCCAGTTGTCGAATAAAATCGTCCTTCGTTCGAAGGGGTTGCAGCAGCGACGGCCAAACCACTCCTGCGAGGCTTTGCTCCAGTTCCAACAGTCTTTGATAGCCCTCCCAATCGTTCAAGTCTCCGGTCAATTCACGAAACGAATCGCGCGAGCGTTCCGGATCGACATTCGAGACCACGAGCCCCCGTGACTTTCCACTTTTGTCGGTATAGGGCGTAAAAGAAGCGGTCGTTCGACGCCGGGTCGCAAAGTCGAGTTGCAACTCGTCAACGATCTGCGATGGCAAAAGCGAGATCAAATAGGCATACCGCGAAACCCAAACGTCATAGTCAGGAAAAAGTTGGGCAGAAATTGAGGCACCACCAACTGATTCGTTTCGTTCGAGCACCAATACCGATTTCCCGGCGCGACCTAAGTAGGCCGCCGCAATCAGTCCGTTGTGGCCTCCTCCAACAATGACGACATCGTAGTGCGAGCGAGACGGACTGCGAGAAAACTTTGACGAGTGATTTTCTAGATTGCTCATAAGAACCGACTAATTTCCAATGCAGTACAACATCTTGTTTGAGCGAACAAACAAATCCCCATGACTAAAGGCCGGAGTGGCATTGAATAGACTCGTGTCGCCATCAAACAAATTGGTAGCCACGACTTCGAACTTTTCGCTGGCCTTAATGATCGTCGTCGCACCGTTTCTCGCGACGATGATCACATGGCCGCCGACCGCCACCGGCGAGGCGTAATCCCCCGTGGGGCGACGGCGTTGACCTTCAGCGGGGGGTGGCTCTTCGGCCTTAATACGTTCTTTGAAAATCTCTTCTCCGTCTTCACAGTTAACGCAACTAACAAGGCTGCGCGAACTCCAATAAATCCGCCCATTCAACGCGATTGGAGTGCAAATTCCTGCATCAACCCGAGAGTCCCAAACTAAATGGCTTTCAGAAACGTCGCCATTTCCACCGCAACGGACTGCGATTCCCCGACCGCCACGTCCTCCCATTGCGTAAACCACGCCGTCAGCTTCGGCCAAACTGGGGCAAACGGTATTTTCGATTGGAGAATCGGCCCACCAAAGTTTTTCTCCCGTTTTCGGATTTAATGCAAAGACTTGTTTGGGAACGCTCATCACAAGCTCCGTTCGCTCGCCGACTGTCACGAGGACGGGAGTCGACCAAGTGTTCGTGAAGTTCGGGTCTTCGACCTTCCAAGCCACCGAACCATCGGCCTTGTTCAGGGCCAACAACGCATGACCGACAATGCCCGCATTGATGATCACTAAATCATCGTGCAAAATCGGACTTGAGCCGTCGCCCCATTTTGCGGGGTCAGAAAAGTTGCCGACTTGAGTGTTCCACAATTGGTTCCCTTCCAAATCAAACGCATAAACCCCGGCCTTGCCAAAGAAACAGAACAGATGCTGCCCGTCGCTGGTGGGTGTGCTGCTGGAATAGCCATGCTCGGCGATGAAGCCCTTGTATTCGTCCTCTTCTTCTGTGTTGGCCAAGTCGACTTGCCACAATTTTTTACCAGAGAGTCGATCAAAAGACAGCACATGCCGCATTAGGTCATTCATGTCACCGGGAGCTTCAGCATCAAGACCATAGCCCGAATAGCAGGTCACGATCACTTGGTCGCCGACAATGATCGGAGAGGAGCTGCCGAAACCTGGAAGCTCTGTTTTCCAACGCATGTTTTCGGTATCGGTCCAACTTGACGCCGACAATTCGCCGGTTGCCAAACCGCTACCGTTTGGGCCTCGAAAGCGGGTCCAGTCGTCGGCTTGGACCGTTAAAAAACACATACTAACGAACGCGGCAAATACTACCGAGCCAATATCTAAACGCTTCATCCTGAGGGTCCTTTGAGTAAGCAAACATTTCTTTTTGTTCGTTTGATTGTCGTAGATTTCGATTGAATTCGCTATACTGGTGGCTCGTCAAAGTTGAAAAATTGAATCGCCAGAGTTGGCCGCCTCGGAACGTTTCGCGAAAACGTGCCGGTCAAGAGAATGCTTTATGCTTGGGCCACGTTTTCGAAGTAAATCCTCCACCTACTTATCGCTTTTAGAAAAAGTTAAATAACTTGCAAGAAACCGAATTTATTTACGTCTGTTGCCAACGGGGAGCCGAGCCCGTTTTAAAGGCCGAACTCGAGCGTGAACATCCGGAACTGCGGTTGGCATTCTCTCGGCCAGGTTTTGTGACCTTTAAACTGACCACGCCGTATCCCAAAAACTTTGTGCTCCGCTCGACATTCGCTCGGGCCTACGGCTGGAGTATGGGACGATGCTCTGGAGAAGAAGGGGATGCGTTGAGTCGCCAAGTCGTTGAGTTGATCGGCAACGCAGCCTTTGACCAGATGCACGTCTGGGAGCGTGACGCAGCGGTGCCGGGACATGCAGGGTTTGAACCTTTTCCAACAGAACTTGCCCAATGTGCTGGGGACCTTTTGCTGTCGGCCGTGAACGAGAAACGCGACCGCCCCCTGGCGTTGAATCGAATGGCCAGCCCCGATCAAACGGTACTTGATGTCGTACTGGTCGAACCGAATCAATGGTGGGTGGGTTGGCATGTGGCGGGAACGATTCCTGCACGCTGGGTCGGCGGAGTGCCGCCGCTCGTTCGCGACGATGAGATCACAAGTCGTGCCTATTACAAACTCGCCGAGGCCTGCGCGTGGAGTCAGTTTCCCCTGCGTAAGGGTGACCTCGTGTTGGAACTGGGAAGTTCGCCCGGAGGGGCCAGCGAATTCCTGTTGGAACAAGGGACCTCGGTTTTTGCCGTCGATCCCGCTCCACTAGACCCAGAAATCGCCGAACATCCTAAACTCATGCATTTGCAAATGCGAAGCAAAGACGTTCGCAAAAAAGATGTTGCCGGATCGCGCTGGCTGGTTGCCGACTTAAACGTCGCTCCGAACTATACGCTCGACACTGTTGAGGACTTTGTGTCCAACCAACATTTACACTTACGAGGAATGATCTTGACGCTCAAGCTCACCAAATGGGAACTTGCTGCCACACTCGGCGAGTGCCGTGAACGCGTCAAGGCATGGGGCTTTGACATTGTTAAAACGCGACAACTGGCTTTCAACCGCCGCGAAGTCTGCCTTGTCGCCATTCGCGACCGCATGGACCTTCGCAGCCAACGCCGGTGAACTGGAATGACTTAGATACCGACATGTTTTGCGTGAGAAGAGGTTTCAAAAACAGAGCCATTTACGGAATCTTTGGAGCGAGGAGGGGAGGGGCGAGGGTTTGAGTTTACGCTCAAACTTAAACTTAAACTTAAACTATTTCTTAGCCACGCCTCCTTCCGTGACAGGACACAAAAAAAGAGCCGGTAGTTGAGGAGTACCACCGGCTCAATGCTGCAAGTCAATCTCAGAGGCTGAAAACGATCAACCTCTGTTTGGAGTCCACCGGCCTCGTCAAAAGCCGGCTAAAATGCCTTGCAGTACTTTTCAAGTTCTTGTTTTGGAAAAGCTTCCGCGAAGTTAGAAATCGAAATCGAACCGTTGAGGCATCCGACATCGATTGGCTTCACCCTTAAGTCTACGCAACATCATTCTCTGAGGTTCAAATCCTATTCGGATGGCTTGAAAAACGGTAGCCAATCAGCGAATCGGTAAAAAACGCTTACGTTTGGACAAAATTCTTGTTTTTTTTGGAAAGTCACCACTCGGCAGCCAGTCAGACCACTTGTCGCGTGGCCTGGGAATTGTTTTCATAGTGGTCGGATAAGTTTTTATTTTCTGATTTTCGCGAAAATGCGGAATAATCGACAAGTTCAAACCTGTCGCAAAATCACCGGATAAAACGAGCAGTTTAAACGCAAGGAAAGGCATTCAATGGCCAGCATGGATCAAATCGTTTCGCTTTGCAAACGACGAGGGTTTTTATTTCAGTCGAGCGAAATCTATGGTGGATTGAATGGCTTTTGGGACTATGGCCCGCTGGGCATCGAGTTGAAACGAAACATCAAGGAGGCGTGGTGGCAAGACATGGTGCTGCGCCATGACGACCTGAATCAACAGCCGGGATCTCCAGCCCCGTACAGCATGACCGGGATCGACTCCACGCTCATCCTGCATCCTCAAGTCTGGAAATGTTCCGGACACTACGACCTGTTTCATGACTTCATGGTCGATTGTCGCGAATCGAAGAAACGTTATCGCCTCGATCAAGTCGTCGGACGTTGGGGAACTGCCAAGGGGAAACGAGCCTTCGTCACAGCCCAAGTCGGTGATGAAGCCGCAGCCCAAATGGAACGGCAGGCTATGAAGTTTTTCAACCTGAGAGCCAAAAGCCTAGACGAGCTGACTTGGGAATCCGATTCACAAAGCCTTGCCGATCTATCTGAGTTCACCGAGGTGCTTGGCCCTGACGCAAAAAACTTGGACACACTGACGACTCCTCGCGAATTCAATCTGATGTTCAAGACCACCATCGGAGCACTCGGCGGAGAAGATGACACCGCATTTTTGCGACCGGAAACAGCTCAAGGCATTTTCGTAAACTTCAAGAACGTAATCGACAGCACGCGATATCGGCTGCCTTTGGGTATCGCTCAAATGGGCAAGAGTTTTCGAAATGAAATCACTCCCCGCAATTTTACTTTTCGGTCGCGCGAATTCGAACAGATGGAAATCGAGTTCTTCTGCCATCCGCAGGAATCGGCTGATTGGTATCGCTACTGGCGCGATCGCCGCATGCAATGGTACTTGGATTTGGGAATTTCCTCGGAGCGACTACGGTTGA
Source organism: Pirellulaceae bacterium (assembly GCA_019636375.1). GTDB lineage: Bacteria > Planctomycetota > Planctomycetia > Pirellulales > Pirellulaceae > BJ22. The sequence continues at coordinate 64,250 of JAHBXS010000005.1, forward strand.
GAGAGCATGAAGAGGCCGAGCTTTCGCACTACTCGACAGGAACGGCCGACATTGAATACGCATTCCCTTTTTTGGAACCGGGTGAATATGGAGAGTTGGAAGGGATCGCTCATCGAGGTGATTTCGATTTGCGAAGTCACATGGAAGGGAAACTCGACGAAAAGCGTCGTCCGCTAGAGGTTGAACTCGGAGAAGATGGAAAACCGAAATGGCGGGGAAGCGGCAAAGACCTTTCGTATCGCGATGAGATAACCAACGAAAAATATATCCCGCACGTGATCGAACCCTCTGCGGGTGCCGATCGCGCGACATTGGCTTTTATCTGTGAGGCCTACCACGAAGATCAAGCTCCGGATGAAGACGGCAAAATGCAAACACGGACGGTCTTGCGATTTCACCCGCGCATTGCCCCCATCAAGGCGGCCGTGTTCCCGTTGGTGAAGAAAGACGGAATGCCAGAAATGGCAAAGGAAATTTATCTGGCCCTGAAGCGCAGGTTCAATGTCTTTTATGATGAGAAGGCTGCGGTCGGACGACGCTATCGCCGGCAAGACGAAGCGGGGACGCCTTATTGTATCACGGTTGACGGGCAGTCCTTGCAGGATCAAACCGTAACGATTCGAGACCGCGACTCCTTGGAGCAAATTCGGCTTCCGGCGTCGGAAGTGGTCGCCTGGATCAGCGAGAGAGTGATGCAATGACCGACATCAAACATGAAATTCGATCGCCTGAGCCTCGGTTGACCGTCAACAATGTTTTCCGCAGCTTTCGGAAGCTCAAAGCGCTCAAAGACGTTTCCCTGCAAATTGACGAGGGCCAAATTCATGTGCTTCTCGGACACAATGGAGCGGGCAAAACGACATTGATCCGTATTCTATTGGGGCTAATTCGCCCTGACTCAGGGACGGTTCGAGTCTTTGGTGAAGACCCGTGGCGAAATCGGAGTCGCGAAGGAATTAGGCGACGGCTGGGGGTGTTGTTCGAGCCGGATGCTTTGTATGAAGACATTTCAGCTTGGGAAAACCTTGAGTTTTTTGCACGCATTCATCGATTGGAACTGGCCAAGTGGCAAAGTGAAGCAACGGAAATGCTCAAACAAATCGGGCTGTTCGATCGCTGTCACGAACGAGTTGTTAAATGGTCGGCGGGAATGAAACGCAAACTATCGATCATGCGAGCTTTGCAGCATCATCCGCAACTAGTCATCTTGGATGAACCGACCGCAGGGCTGGATGTCCAATCTCGTGGACGAGTGAGGGACACTATCCATCAATTTCGCAATCGCAACACTACTTTTTTAATCGCCAGCCAAGACATGTCTGAGGTGCAGCGACTGGCCACGCATGTGACTTTGCTCCGCGAGGGACGGGCTCTGTATAGTGGGACAATTGCAGGGTTTTACGCCGCAGCTCGTTTGAGACGTTTTCATGGAGCAGTAGACGCCGTGCAACGATTGACCGGCCAATTGCCGCCGGGGATCGAATTGGTTCGTGAGGAGGCCGACCTGCTCGGAGCAGCCGTCGTATTACGGATTTGCACTGAAGATGGTCTGGAGTCCCTGCGGCCTCAAGGTTTGGTCGAGACTCCAGTGTTGATGGAAGATATTTATTTGGAATTGGACCGGTAGGTAACCGGGCAGAATATTCGGGAGTAAACCATGTGGACTGACACGAGTGTCGTATTTTGGCGGCATTATCGCGCGTTTGCAGATTCGATGAAATTGCAAGTCGCGACCTTCGCAGTTCTCGTTACGATTGGCGGCCTTGCGGTGCCACTCGTGTTGTTGTCTGGTGTCAGCCAACTCGCATCGTTTAGCAACTTGATTGATCTGGCAAACTTTTTGATTTGCGTTTTCTTCGCAGGGATTATCTCTTCGGAGTCTTTCTACGCCGAACGGGTCCACCATACCTTGCCAGCGGTCTTGGCTTCGCCTCTGCGCCCTGTTTGTTTGTTCATCGGCAAATGGACTTGGTTTATGCTGGCAACGTGTGTCGTTCTGTTCGCGGTAACACTTCTATCCCGTGTCGTTGTTTTGATGTACATGAACAGTTCCTGGAGTACATCGGAGGACTATTGGTTCACCGTCATGATGTTCGCGTTCACACTCGGCTCTACTTCCTGGATCATCGCTGCGAACTCGGTTTTGTCATTGGTGATTCGCGACCCAAAAGCCGCACAAATGATGGGATCGCTGGCGACTTTGGTCCCCTTCATTTTGGGGCTAGTGATCGTAAGATTCGCCGGCATGAAACTCGGCCTACCCGCGATGGGAGTAGTCGGTGGGATTTGTGTAGGACTGGCCGTCCTCTCCTTCTTCGCCGCCATCCAGGCATTCCGCTCAGAGTTCGTGCGATTGTAGACAGGTGCAACATATCACGGGACGTGTTCTATTTTCAACAAAGAAGTGCCCTATCTGCAATTGGCCTTTGGGCGTTTCAGCAGACCTTGATTCGATTAGTGATTTTGTTGAAGCAATAATTGATTGTCGTCAAATGCTCTTATTTTCTAATCAGACATTATAGCGAATGTGACGCAGTCGCTTCCCGTTATTGGATTGAGTCGGATTCCTTTGACTCCCCCTCAGTGGGGTTGGGGAGCACAATGATGTCGGAACGGCTGATTCGTTCCTTGCCGGCGACGGTCAAAACGGCCTCAATGTTGCCAGAATTTTTCTTGATTCCCCGGGGGCGAAATTCAGCGTCTATAAACATCCAGCCCGCCTCAATTTCCGGACCATAGTCTGCCTCTTTTACAGCAGCGGGTAGGGCAGAGTCGGGGGCTAACCAATCAACTGCCAGGGCATTTGACACTTCGACGATCAACGCTGTGCGGTTTTTCGGGTCAGTGATCGATTCCAAGTTTGGAGGTCCGCTGCCGTTAGCTGCATAAACTCGTCCCTCGCCACTTGAAAGACGCCACGCCGTCTTATTCGGCTCAAGTGAATTGGCAAAAACGCTTGGCATCTCAAGTGCAAGCGGACGATTAGTCTCGCTATCCCAAGGCTGCGAAAAATCGATGCGATCATACAATTCCTGCAATCCGAGATGAGGGAGCAACGACACGCGCCAACTAAATTGCGGCCCATCTGCTCCATCCAATGGACCATCTGCCGGAAGTTTACCATGCTGTTCGTGAAACTGAGAAATGGCACGCGCCAACTGATTAACGGCTTCAATTCGCTGGGCCAAAAGGGTGGTTTGCTGAAAGTCTTGAATGGCCGCCGACAAAAATGGTTCGACGGCCTGCGAACGGCCAATTCGCAATTCGATTTGGCGCTCGGACTTAATCAATTCGACAAGGTTTTGTTTTTCGATATCATCCAGCAACGCAGTCAGAGCGCCCGAAATTTTGGGTGTGTACATTTGGGGGCCGCTTCCTCCCGGCGAAAAACCGCCTGCCATCCCGGGCATCCCACCATTCGCATTTGCTGACGGACTGCGATTCGTCAGCGACTCGTTGATGGCTGATGCCAACTGATCAACTGCCCTTTGATCTTCAATGTTGACCGAAAGGTGCAGCATCTCGGCAGCTTCGACATCGGCCGTCATGACGGCGTGATTCAATGAGGTGAAGGGTTGTACCGTGTCACCGGCTCCAAAGGAGCGGGCCATCGAGGCCATGGTGCTGAAGAAACCGGAGATCGGTTCTGGATCAAAGTACGCCTCGATCATTCGGGGTGATTGACTTTGGTTTGCCAGTCGTTGCAAATTGCCAGTCGCATTGGTCCCCGCCATCCGCCCTGCAATTTCCAGCGACCCGATCACAAAGTGGCGATCATTGATTCGAGCAGCGACCTGCCCTGCTTCTTTCAGCCCCAAAAGGTGAGGGCGGCCCTCAATCGGTTTGGCGTTCGGAAAACGGCCGGCGAGATCGTCAAATGCGTCTTGGGTTTCGAACACAACGACCAACGGATTGCTCGTTTCAGGATTCCCTCCACCATTGAGGCCCTGAGTCACCGACTGATCGAGCAACAACCAGACTCGCCGATACTGTTTTAATTCGGCGGCCTCTGGACTAAGCCATTTGGCCAGCGATTTTTCTAGCAGCCCCCAATCAACTTTTTGCAAGGATTGAGCGGACGTGAGTTTGGGGACATCAAGTGTTACAGCGAGAAAGAAACCTTTGTCCAAAAACCCGCCGGTAGCCGTATCCTCCAAACGTCCCCCGACTGCTTGATCATAAAATACTGGGGAGTTCTTATTTTCCACCGGGAGCGAGCTAACCTTCGAGGCATTTCCGCATCCACCAGCTGCAACGAGCAGAACTACGAGACTTGCAGCAGTCGCTAACCCAAAATTGGAGACAAAATGACACCAGATGCTCTGAAAGCGATTCATATTAAGTTCGACTCAGGTTAATCAATTTAGGAACACAAAAACCATTCCGATGCCAAGCGGGAGTGGAATGGAGTCAACAGGTACCGTTGCCGGACCGGACCTGCGGGTGCTTGGCACACCAGTACTTGCCCCCATTTCACCCCCTCACAGAATAATCTACCGATTCTGTGTTAGCATATAGAATTCATGCGGAGGCGATTTAGGATTGCTCCTGCTGTGGGAAGTGGCTATTTGGCCCTTTGAACCAATCAGGCTTGAGCACATCTTGTCCCGCTACCGCTGGGTTTAATTCATTTTGATTGTACTGAATTTTTAGGGTGAGGTTTCAACAAGGTGTCGGTAAATCGAATCGCGGTTCTGTCAGCTAGTGGAGGGCTAGACTCGACGAGTTTGTTGTTGAACTTCTTGGCGGCAGGCTATTGGCCCCATTTGGTCAGTTTTCGTTACGGGCAAAAACACGCTTTAGAATTAGAATTTTTGGGACGAAATATCGAAGCCTTGAGAGCGTTAGGGCATCGGATCGAGTGGCGGACAGTGGACCTTTCGGACCTTGCTGGAATGCTGCGTTCTTCGTTAATTGTCGGAGGAAGCGAGGTGCCGGAGGGCTATTACGAGGAGCCCAACATGCTTTCGACGGTCGTCCCCAATCGCAATGCGATCTTTGCGTCGATCGCGTACGCTTGGGCTTTGTCGTTGGCAGAACATGAGCGGGCGACGGTCCGGTTGGGACTCGGTGTTCACAGCGGTGATCACGCGATTTATCCCGACTGCCGACCCGAATTTTTTCAAAAGTTAATCGAGGCTCTGACATTGGGAAACTGGGGAAGCGAACGAGTCGAAGCCTATTTGCCTTACCTGCATTTGGACAAGGCCGCGATATTGCAAGACGCGATCCGGTCGTGCCAAACCCTCGGTCTCGACTTTGATCAGATTTTCCGGAACACCCTGACGAGTTACGCACCCGACGGAGAGGGGCGTTCCGGTGGTTTAACGGGTTCAGACGTTGAGCGGATTTTGGCGTTCGACTCGATTGGGCGAATTGACCCATTGCCCTATTTGAAGCCTTGGGAAGTTGTTGTTGCTCAAGCCAAAGACCTGCGGCAAAAATTCGAGTCGGTACAATCGAAATGATTGATTCAACCAAGGAAAAGGACGCTGCCTGAGCTTTGCGTTTTTTTGTTATCAGGTACACTGGATGGCTGACTCTTGCGATTGAATTCCCCCACCTGGGACCAGAAACATGAACGAAAAACCTTCGAGAAGTAAAGACTCTTTGATCGCCGATGATTTGGCGGCTAAACAAGCTCGCGTTATCTTTGACGCGATCTGGGGTGAACTTGAGGCCGAAGTTGGTCGACAAAATTTGCGATTTCCAAAGTCCATTATTCTTCTCGGTGGTGCCCCGGGAGCCGGCAAAGGAACCCAAACGCGATTCATCATGCAAGCCCAAGGCTTTGCTGGCGACCCTATCGTGATTAGCTCTTTGCTTGATTCTCCTGAAATGAAAAAGATCAAGGATCAAGGCCTGATGGTAGGCGACCGCGAGGTCATCAAATTGCTGATGCAAAAACTGATCGACCCACTATACCGAGACGGTGCATTGCTGGACGGATTCCCCCGTACAAGGGTCCAAGTGGAATTTCTAAAACTGCTGGTTGACCGTATCAATGACCTCCATGAAGAGCATCAAAATACCCCGATGGCTCTGGAGTTTCGCCGCCCTGTGATCCATGTCATGGTGCTATATGTGGAAGAGAAGGAGAGTATCGAGCGGCAATTAAAACGCGGCAAAGAAATCGAGAAGCATAACCAAGAAGTTGACCAAACGGGTATCGGAGAACGACTTGAATTGCGAGTTACGGACTTAGATGAAGCTGCGGCCCGTAATCGCTATTTGGTGTTCAAGAAGCAGACTTGGGACGCATTGCAATCCTTACAAGAGATTTACCATTATCACTTCGTCAATGCTCAAGGGTCGATTGCCGAGGTCGAAGCCAACATTCTGCGCGAGTTGCAATACCAAAGCTCATTGGAACTTGAGCCCCGCACCTACGACATGATTAGCGCGATCCCACTCGCCAGCGAAATCGCAGAAAACGCTCGCATCGAATTGGTCAATCGACTCGACCGCTACGCACTAGAACACGCCGAGATATTCAAACAAGTCCTTGATGTTATTCACGAGCGATTCCTTCCGATCATCAGAAGACACGCCTTGGCAGGCCACGCCATCGTCAATACGGAACATCCGATTTTTGAACGTCCTACGGCTCTGGCTATGTTGATCGACGTCTTCGCCGAACGAGGCTTTCATGCCGTCGTCGACAAGAACCGTTACGACTTTGTCGAGCGAATCGACGTTGAAACGGGAGCCGTCGAGCGTCAGACAAAATATGTTTATCGAATCCAAATCAAATTCAAAGGCTCCGAAATCCGCCGCGGCTAAAAACCGCGTTGGCGATTTCGTGCTCCACCTGGAAAATCGATTTGTGCCTCCAGAATTTCCAAGACGCCGACATGTATATATCGTTATCGCAGCGCATTCAGAAAAGGCCTGCATCAGTCACGGATGCGGCGCAAGCTGTCAGAGGCCAAACTTGCCGAACGCGCAGGGACCGCCGAAATACGCTGCACTTAATCGAAACGGGACCAAGCGACACGTCGATCACAATGCTGTTTTAGGTGTTCGTCTGCTTGGGTTCAGAGTCTGATTCTTTTAGCGTGGCAACGGATGATAAACTTAAACGCCGCCTGTAAGATGCCCCACGAAGCCATGCGGATCACGGGCAAAAAGAAGGCTACACTTGTGCGTTCGGAAGTGGCAAACAACAGATATCGTTCGAGGTATTTGTATTTGGAGATTGGTAAGGTTTGGGAGCACCAACGCTAATCGGGTTGCTGCGCGCTCATGAGTCTTGCACGACTGGCACTACTTGCTCGCCAATTTAGGACATCACGAAATGAGCGGGACTTAATGAACCGATGTTTCAAGCAAGTTGGGGAGCGACATCGTCAAAGATTCTTAGCTTTTGTTTCTCGCAACTTTTAGGCACTCCCGGGCATCAATCGAACGGCAGAAGCCACCCGAGACTGGTGTTCCGCTTATCAACCCTAAATACGATCGCAAAAATGTTAAAATCTAGCCGCCATATTCTGCTGGCTTAGGTCAGGAAACGGAATCCAATTGAATTATTTCCCCGCCTCTGTTCTTTCGTTTGCTGGTGGGGCTCCGCCGTACGAGAATTAGCTGTTGGAAGGCAATGAATGAGCGCAAGGCATTGGTCAAGCAAAGATGGAGATTATAACCCTTTGGAAAATGTTTTTGGTCCGCAAAAGATTTTATTGACCGGTGCCACGGGCTATGTGGGTGGGCGTCTGCTCTCCCAGTTGCGGGACCGCCATTGTTCCGTTCGTTGCTTAATGCGGCGGCGTCCCAGTGAAGCTGACCCTGAATTCGCGGCACTTGATGTGGCCGTTGGAAATGTGCTTGATCTGCAATCTCTCAACCAAGCTTTGGTTGGAATTGAGACAGCCTACTATCTCATCCACTCGATGGGAGACAACGATGATTTTGAGGAAACCGACCGCCGTGCTGCTGAGAACTTTGCCCGGGCTTGCTCAGAACAAGGCGTTAAGCGAATTATCTACTTAGGCGGCTTGGGAGACGAGTCTTCTAAACTATCAAAGCACCTCCGGAGCCGGCAGGAAATTGGCAACATCTTGCGAACCTCGACTGCTACAGTGATTGAATTTCGCGCGTCAATCGTCATCGGTTCCGGCAGTTTGTCGTTCGAGATGATTCGTGCTTTGGTCGAGCGGCTGCCGGTGATGATCTGCCCAAAATGGGTTCGCGTTTTGGCTCAACCAATCGCTATCGAAGACGTACTCGCCTACTTGGTCGAAGCACTTGATCATCCCCCCGGCTCCTCGGAAATTTACGAAATTGGTGGGCCCGATCAAGTTTCCTACGGTGAAATCATGCAGCGGTACGCGAGGCAACGTGGGCTTCGTCGTTTCATGATCCCCGTCCCATTCTTAACTCCCTATTTGTCGAGTCTATGGTTGGGCTTGGTAACACCACTCTACTCGCGGGTCGGACGTAAGTTGGTTGACAGTTTGAAAAACCCGACGTTGGTACAAGACACTAGGGCACTGGAGCGCTTCAGCGTGACACCCCGCTCTGTTGAGGAGTCGATTGCACGTGCCCTCGTGAATGAAGATCGCGAATTCGCCGAGACACGTTGGTCCGATGCGTTTTCGGCAGGCGGTGAACAAAAAAGTTGGGGAGGTGTTCGGTTTGGTTCGCGGCTGGTTGACTCCCGCACGCGCGAAGTCCCATTGCCTGCCAGTCAAGCGTTTACCGCCATTCGCAGAATTGGTGGTGAGACCGGTTGGTACTACGGGAACTGGCTGTGGAAAGTGCGAGGTTTTCTCGACCTGCTGGTAGGCGGCGTAGGCGTGCGTCGCGGTCGGCGTCATCCCGATCAACTGCGCGTCGGCGACACGGTCGATTTTTGGCGAGTGGAAGAATTCCAGGACAACAAGTTGCTGCGATTGGCAGCCGAAATGAAAGTACCCGGTCGCGCGTGGCTCGAATTCGAGGTCACCGAAGAAGGGGGCAAGAGTACCGTACGTCAGACTGCGATTTTTGATCCGGTTGGATTATTTGGCATCGTCTATTGGTACTCGCTGTTCCCACTGCACGAACTCGTCTTTCGCGGGATGTTAAGAAACCTCTGCCGCGCCGCGCTAACCAACGCGACTGCAAAAAACTAATGCTCGCATCCACGTGTTTAACCAGCGTTTTTAATTGATGATAAGATTTTGGACGCCGCGATCCGTAGCCAGAAAATCATGAGTAAAGTTAACCTTCGATCATTACCGAGTCACCACGTTTTACCCAACCTGGTGTGAGGACGCGTGCGTAAACTCCGACACTGGGGAGTTCTCTACCGGCAAAAGGGACCATTGGGCGATTGGCCGAAATGCCGTTTTTTAGAATGCCAATGTCGCGCGGTAAATCCCCTTGAGCTAACGTCGTCATCACACAACGTGGACATGGATCGGTGATGCTCAGGCGCAGGCTGTCGCCAATTCTTAGGGTCTTGCCGACCCAATCGTCTTCCACAAAACCGAATTGGCCATTGCAATCGAGCATGAGATTAGGTCTAAATCGCCGGACTTCAAAACGGCCTTCAGGATAAAGGCCCTGCAGGGCAGAGATCGAGTTGGTTGTCAATAAATGCAACGGGGCATAGTCGAAAAAGGTTCCTTTTGCCGCGCCACCCGCGACGGCCTCGTTGGAGATTTCGTTTTCCGCTCCTTCATGCTCTGGCCAATATTGTTCCAGCTTGGCATCTTGCGGCGATTGAGTTTGCAAAGTGACTTGTCGCCCCAGGGAATCAGACAATTTTTGATCGACTGCGGGATCGTCACTTGAAAGCACGGTACCATCGGGCAGGGTGATCCAGACAGAGGATGGCGCTCCGTTGTTCAAAGGTTGGCTGTACTGGGCTCGAAAGTGAAAAAGGGATGGCCATTTCTTGGGATTCTTGGCACTGATCACATTCCCCGTTTCGACATCGACCAGAGCAAACGCTCGGTCGCCTAACAAACCACTCGAAGTAATCTCAGCCCCGTTCAGTTCTTCCCCCATCATCGATTTGACCGGATATCGCCAGAGGGTTGCCACCGTTGTTGTCATTGTTTGGTCCTTAAAAACATTCAGGTCAATTGAGTGGAAAGTCTTCGGCATTCGTATCGTGCTCCTCGTCCAGATCGCGGACGCTTTCGATGATCGCGCACAGTTTCGAACCAACCTGGGTCAAAGCGTATTCAGTATGCGGAACGGCTCCGGGCAATTCAGTGCGGGTGATCAAACGGTAATCGACCAACTTCTTCAGTCGCTCGTTCAGCACCTTGCGAGAGATTCCGGGAATAAACCGCTCGATTTGTCCTGGACGAGTCACCCCGCGTCCGATCGCCGCCAAGACGGCCGCCGACCACTTGCAACCGACCACATCCTCCAAACGCCGGTAAGGTGCCCCCCCGGTTTGTTCCGCACGCGAGTCGTGATCTGACGTATGTTCTTGTTCGTTTTTCATTTAATCACTTCATCAACAACGCCCAGCATAGCATTTTGTCAGATGATTAGAAACCAGTTACCAAAAAGTGCCTGGTTACTAAAAAGTGCCTTTCTTGTCTGGATATCTCTACCAGATAAATATAGAGCGACGGGATTGCAATCCGCGATCCCATTTCAACCACTTAGTTTTGTCGAGGAGAAAAAATGAAAACGAAAGCAACTTTTTATCACGCGGGTTGTCCGGTCTGTGTCGCAGCGGAGCAAACGGTAGCCCAAGGACTCGACCCCAACCGTTACGATGTCGAGCTCGTTCACTTGGGCGATTCGAAAGACCGCGTTTCTGAAGCCGAATCAGCCGGTGTCCAATCAGTCCCTGCAATTGTCATCGACGGCAATGCCTTTCACATCAATTTCGGTGCTGATTTGTCAGTTCTAAAGGGCTGAAAACCGGTTCACCGGACCACGATTGAAACCTTTGCTAAGTTCGAGTTTTGCAGGTTTCGCCCCCACCGAATTTATTTGGTGGGGCGATGATTCAGCACTAAATCGAAACATCACACCCCTGTGTTTCTAATTTTTCGCATGGCCGCTTTTGGGCGGCCATGCCTCACTCTGTCGCATGGTCCGTCCCATCGCTTTAAGCGTTTGAAAGATTTTTGTATTCGGAGAATGGCGGGAGAACGCCAGCTTGGCGTCCCCGCGTGAATAGAGTGTTCATCGCAAGAGCAAGTGAAAGGACATTGCAGTCGTTTTGTGATGAGGAGAACGTCTTCGAAATTCGATCGGGCTCGTTGCTTGTTGGATTGCAATTAATCAGAGACAGGCTGTGGCTCGTGGACTCATTCAAAATCCAAAGTTTACGACCTAATTCGATCAAGCATTGAAGCTCACTTCAGGTTGCAGAGCAGTTCAACATCCATCAATTATCATTCGTGGAGTGGCAAGAAAGGTCGGACACTCATTGAGTTACTGGGTTATTGATTGAGAGCCCATCCCAAAACCAGCTGGGTGGACGAGACGTTCGCGCTCCCGGCGGGTTATGGGATAGGCTCTACGCCCAAATGCGAATTCAATTCATTGATTCCAAGCGTACCTGTCGCAGGTCCATTACTGCGGGGCCGGGTTTGGTTCGGGGTTTGACGGCGAGTGAGAATTCGCCAGTTGATTCAAATTCGATCTGGCCGATCTCAATCCAGCGGAATTTTTGAAATCCGCCAGTCTCCTCGACAACAAACTCCAGCGTTGATCCGTTGACGGCCACCTCGACTTTGGAGCCGCCCGAACCGTCGCCGCAGCCTTGCAATACGGAGACACGATAGATTCCAGCCAAAGGCACCTCGAACCGCCAACTAGCCCAATCGTCGGCCTGAGTCCAGTATCCCAGAGTGTTCTTTTCGAGGCTCGGTTCGTAACGTAATTTGGGTCCGCCCAAAACGGTTAGGTCGTCGTGATCCTCGCCTGATGATCTGGTTTCGTGAGGCTGCTGACCACCCGACCTTTGGGCTCTGATTTTTTTAGCTTCATCACTTTTGAGTAGTCTGCCGTGGATTGTGGCAAGCGAAGCGGGCAAGAAAATCGTGGTGCTTGTTCCGCATCGAATCACTCCGTCAATCGCCTGCCATCTGTTTTCTTTCCAGACTTCGTCGAGTTTTGGTTTAGCGCGATGGCCTCGACCGGCATAAAGCTTCGTCACGAAATCGGAATCGGCATAGCGTTGATGGCACTTGATACACGCTTCGGTTACTGCAAAACTGATTTGTTTGATTTCCCTATCGACGGTAAAAAACTGCCAGTCGCCCACTTCGGCATCAAACCCTTGTTCGCGTTTGACCATACCGGTAAACAACTCGATTTCACCGCTCTCGGGAATGATTTTTTCCTTGACGATAACCGTTCCCACAGAAAACGATTCGAACGGGTCCCACAACGGTGCGACTCCAGACTGGTTGGTGTAAATATGAAAAGCCCGCAAGTCATGGGGGTTCGGGATAAAACCTTCAGGTCGAAAACATAATTGCGAAGTTCCTTCATCCATTTTGAATGGCAACGTCGTCACTCGCGAATGACTTTCACGATTTCGAACGAATTCCAGTAACTCATCGTCCGGCACAGTCGAATTGTCATGCCAAGCGACCAATCCGGCTACAATTCCCGCAAACAACGCTAAAAAGTGTCGAATCATTTCGTTTCCTCTGCAACCCCAAGGCCCTAGCCAGTACCATTCTATACTGTATCTTGTTCAAGGTGCCGTTAGAACGTTCAACGCCGAAACCTCCCAAGAAAAGTGTTTTGCAATCCGGTCGAAAATTATTGTCAGCACCAAGCGCCGACAATTTAAACGTGAATCACAAGACTCAAGAGCTTAAAGCTGCTGCGAGGCTTGGACCCGCAATCGAATGCAATTTATCCTATTCTCAAGATGCATAAACGAATATGACCAAGCAACCATTGCCGAAATTCAGCCTTAAAGACCATCTGTTCAATAGTCAGAAAGTCCAATATCTGGCAGGGTTATTTTCTGTCGCCGTCCCAGGTTTTGATACGACTGGCTTCACTCACGCGGTGATGAAGCGTCTAAAACGGTTAGAACTCAAGCAACGAATCGCCTTGATCGCTGAAACACTTGAGCCCTATCTGGATCGGGATTTCCCCACGGCTGCGAAGCAAATTTTGAGTGCTCTACCACCAGAGCTGGACCCGAACAAAACGGATGACGATTTTGGCGACTTCATCATCGCTCCTTTGGGCGAATATATTGTGCGACAAGGGTTGGCCAAGCAGCATGTCGCAATCTCTCTGAAAACCCTGAAAGAAATCACAAAAAGGTTTTCCATGGAGGACGCATTGCGTTCATTCATCAACGCACACCCCGAACAGGCGTTGCGAGAGTTGACCAAGTGGTCAAAAGACCGCAATTACCATGTCCGCCGACTTGTCAGCGAAAGTACGCGACCTCGCCTCCCTTGGTCAGGCCGTTTATCGATTCCCCATGCGGCACCTTTGCCATTGTTGGATCAACTTCATGCTGACCCGACTCGATATGTGACCCGTAGCGTCGCCAATCACCTGAACGATATTGCCAAGATTGAACCTGCATTGGTGCTGGAGATGCTCGAACGATGGCGTCAGCGAGGAGAACAACAACCCGATGAATTGGATTGGATTTGCCGGCATGCTCTGCGGACACTCGTGAAACAGGGGCACACGGGGGCAATGAAATTTCTAGGTTTCCGCATCGATCCACAAGTGAGCGTCGGCAACCTTGAGCTGGTCAACACAAAAATCTCGGGTGGTGAATCATTGGAGTTCTCGATTACACTCACAGCGAGGAGAACCGAAACGTTGATCGTCGACTATGTGATTGATTTTGTCAAAGCCAGCGGGAGCCTCTCGCCCAAGGTATTTAAGGCCAAAAAACTTGAACTTCAGCGCGGCGAGTCGATCACCATTTCGAAACGGCATCCGCTACGAGCCAACGCGACCACTTACCGACTATTCCCCGGCACTCATCGGTTGACTGTCCAAATCAACGGTAAGGCCATGGCCAGCACATCGTTTGAACTTCTATGACAAATTGAATCGTCAATCAATTGCTGACAATGAAACGCATTCCAGCAAATCGAGATTGAAAGACGCGAAATTCAAAACTCCTTACGCATGATTTTCATGTTGAAGACCAAGTGTCAACGTCAGCTGTAGATGACAAATGCCGTTACTTGGCAGTCAAGGTAAACGCCGTGGATGACTCAATATTTTTCGTCGAAGTCCGTACGATGAATAAAACGTTACGGGCAACGAGAATCGTCTTTGGATTTGTCTTTGTCCTTTGACTTTTTGGGTGGCGCTTTTTGTTTTTTGCCTTTGGCGTCTTCAGCCGAAGACAATGGAATCATGCCCTCTGCAGGGGCAATTCCTTGGAGTTTTGGAGGCGGATTGTCAACCGCCGGAAGGTCAGCGGGGCGCGCTTCCAATTGATCCGCCGGAACCAATTCATTCTGCAAGTTTTCGATTCCTTGATTGGGATCTTTTGTTCCCGGTACATCGACCAGCATATACCCAGCCCAGAAAAACGGATGTTCGGCATTGACGACATCCTGTTCTTGCCCCTTGGCTTTTTTCGCGCGCGGTTCGCGATCAAAATCGAGTGGTTCGGCAATCATTTGCATTCTCGCCAAATGGATCGCTTCGATGGGCGGATGTTTGCGAGTTTCTTGTCGGTAAGTGCTAGAAAATTTTAGTCCGCTAATTCCGTTGGTTGGCCAGCGGCTGACAAGAGCTGTTTTCGTTCCAGAGGCTAATAGGGCTGTTGTCAACAAAAACAGATCGTCTCCTGGATTGTTGCCCGCTATCCCCTTTGAACCGCCTGACTCGTAAAAGGGTAGGACCACATGCCCGGGTCCTTCCCAGGGCAGCGTCAACCAATTCGAAAGTCGATTCCCTTTGAGGCCGCGATCTTTTTGTACCAACTCTAAACCATAAGGTCCCTCGTTGGGCATTTTTCCCATACCGATCCAAACCACGAATTCATCGCAAATTGCGCCGAAGAGTGACGAAGGGACTGGCATTCGATCAGAATAAACGGCCAGGCTCGGGCCGGGGGCTACCAGAGCCTGAAGTTCGTTGGCGATTTGGTTCTGGTCGAGCGAATCACTGACCTTATCGACAAAAAATGCTGAGCGGTCCCATTGAGGCACTGGGCGTTGCGGAATAATCGCCAGCCCCATCGTAGGTGAGTACCTCACGCGGGCTCGATCCATCAAAAACTCGGTCTTGTCATCGGCATGACTCAGGCACAGGGCCTCAAAGGGGAGATACCACGTGGCACCGGTTGGCACGATGACCAATTCATGTGGGTTTTGAGCATCGCCACGCAGCGTCAAGTTCGGAATCAATTTTTGGGCGAGTTCGAAAGAAGATTTTTTCCACGCGGGATTCGTGATCATTTCGGGAGATAACTCACGTTCGCGAAGTGATGTATCTCGGAAAAATTTATTAATCAGGTTTGTAACGTCTTTGCTCGAGTGGCTGGACAGCAGTCGCACGCCCAGTGACGTGATCTCGAAGAAGTAAATTTGATGATTTGTTTCGATGCAATACAGGACGGTTTTCGTTTCGTCGAGACGAAGTTTCATTTCGTCGAAATCGATTTGCGGCGGGTACGCCATCTCAGCCGGCTCTCGCCTTAGAGCAATACTAGCGAGTAGCGAGTCCTGTCGCTGAGTTACTTTGGAGTACTCGGCAAAAATCTTTACGTAGTCTCGTTCCTCGTCAGATTGCGGAGCGTGATGAAGGGGTTTGGTCAAAAGGGTGAGGCGAAGTTTTTCGGCTTGGTCGCTCACCTCGCGATAGACGGGAAACCTCGTAAAAAAGTCGCGGCGTTGTTTCTCAGCAACATTCGTCAACGCCTCCAGAGGCCCATGCATCGTCCAACGAAATGCGATTTCCCGACCGCCCAATGGTAGCGTGGAATAGAACCAGTGCCGACGATAAAGTTCGGCGACTTGGATTGCCTGTTGATAATTTCGATCCGCTATCGCAATTTGTAGCCAGCGATCAATTGACGTGAGGTGGGGGGTCATCAAAAAGGTCATGGCTTCGATCGGATCGCTGCGCCATTCTCGTTCGCCTGGGTCGCGCAACAACAGACCATATAAGGTGTTCGTATGTCGGGGGAGTAACTCGCGTCGCAAGAAGGCCTCTTCCACCCAGTTCAGTCGAAACAACCACCGCGAGCAAGTCGAATACTCGTTGATGGCCTTTTGTAACTGGGCCATGCCTGAATCAAAGTTCCCTTCGATAAACAGATTGACTGCTGCCAAGTAATTGGCTCGTCCGTTAAGACTGCCGGTTCCCAGTCCGGTCCGAGTCGAAAAACTTCGAGTCGCCTCGGCAAGGAACCGCGCGGAACTCGCCGCGTCTCCGGATTCGCTAAAACATTCGGCCAAACGAATCCTCAACGATGTCGCGGCTGCGGTAGCACGATTTCGGTTCGCGTTGGTCCAGACGATAGCGTCCGCCAAAGGGGGATAGACGCCAGGCTGCTTCGACTCCAAGTGGATGGTCGTTCCCAATGCCAACGCCTCTTCGACGATATCGAAATGCTGAAAGATCGCAGCGGAGTACGAGGCTTCCAAGGCGTAATAGGCTGCTGTTGTCAAATCGCCCTGGCGGTAATTCACCAGCGCTAAGTGCAGCAACCCAAGGGGGGTAAGCTGATGATCGAAACGCCCGCCAAACTGTAGGCCACCTTCAAGACTTCTTTTGGCCTGATCGTACTCACCTGCACCGGAATAGGCGATCCCTGCCAACACCCCGTTCCAAGCTCCAAACAAACTGCCGTCGTTTCTGGGAGAGGATTCAAGTTGGCTCACGATTTCACCGGTTAATCGGTCGAACTCACAAATCCGCCCTTTGATTGAACTTCTTCGATGGAGAGCGATGCCAATGCAACGCATGATTTCTCCAGCATCGACAGGGCGCAAGCGAGCCTCGTCGACGACTCCGCCTTGGAGCCTGGCCATTTCACCGGAAAACATCTCACCGAACATCATGGTGATCGAATCGGGGAGCGCGGGAACATCGAAAGCCCGCTTCGGCTGGCCCCAAGTAATCGCCGCTCGTTGAAGGGCATTAGGTAATACGTTCAAAATATTGGGAGGCGTCAAACGGCTTTGCCAACCGTTGGCTTGGAAGCTTGCGAACAGTCGCAAAGAATCTTCGTAGAACTCCAAGGCCGCCTTGTAATTTCCCATGTGGTACTGACACTCGCCGGCCAGGACCCAATAGCAAGCCGAATCCAAAAACCGTTCAGTCCCCATCCGAAACGTACCGGGAGTCGTCCTGGCGTCTGAAAAGACCTGTTTGTAGTCCCCGTCGTAGTAGTTGCTATACAGCATGTAATAGCGAAGCGGGGGGAGTTTATTGTCGGGAACTTGAGCATTGACCGTTGGCGCAGGCCCCAGAATCAAGGCAGCAATCTGAACAAAAATCAACGCTCCAAAAATACGGCACATCAGAAAAACCTCCAAGCGTTGCTAGCGGTCGCAACCAATTCGCACTCATAAGCCCCACGTTGATTGTACCAGTTTCGGCAAGTACCTTGAGCCGAACCCGGCGTAAATGTTGAGTGCTAGCCCTTCTTCGTTGATTTTTCGAACAATGTCAAAGTTTGCTGATTTTGGCGCCGATACTGACTTTGACGGTTTTTATCGAGGATAAAACTGTTGACAGTTTGGTCTACGAATCGGAGTTGCCTTATGAAAAAATCTCTAAAGTACAGGTTTGCAACCGTTGCACTGGGCAGCTTGTTCCTTTGCCTGACTGCCCTGAATACTGGTTGCCAAGTGAGCGTTGGGGGGCAGACGCTTCCTAGCTCCTATTTCCAACACGACGACATTCAGTATTTCCCGAAAGGGCCTGAATTTAAATTGCAACGTCAGGCGGCTGCTCTCAAGGCTGCCCGTGCTGAGCAGTCGGTAAACCGATAGCCTTAACCAAAATTCGATACATCGCAGCAGCCCGTTCGGATGAGCAATCTCCGGCGGGCATTTTTTGCGCGCGGTCACTCTCCGAAGACGTAACCGTTAACTCCTTGGACGGTCACCGCCAAAAGTCATAAAAATTACGCGAGAATTGGGCGTTTTGTCCCCCCCAAGGACGGAACTCGATTTTCGTTTATGATGTTTTGTCAAACCGACGGGGTCGAAAATGCGAACCGTACCGCTGTTACAACGGCCCTTGGGGTGATTTGCTCAACCGAATTTACCCCCATTTCTACCCGATAGTGGAACAATTTGAGACAATATACATGAAAGACAAAATACTGATCGCCAACGGTCAAGGCTTTTGGGGCGATAGCATCTTGGGCCCGATTCGGCTTGTGAACGAAGGCCCATTGGATTACTTGACGCTCGACTACTTGGCTGAAGTAACGATGAGCATCATGCAGAAGCTCAAAAGCCGCAACCCTCAAGCGGGCTTCGCGACGGACTTCGTGGAAATGGTGGCAAGGGTCCTCCCCAAGTGTCGCGAAAAGGGGATCAAGATCGTCGCCAACGCAGGCGGGGTCAACCCACAAGCGTGTCGTGCTGCCGTGTTTGAGGTTGTCAAGAAATTGGGCCTTAGCGGTGTCAAAGTCGGTGTCGTTGAAGGTGACGATATTCTGGCTGACTTGCCAACGTTGATTCGTTCCGGTGAGCCGTTCAAGAACATGGATAACGGCGAAATCCTTGAGCCATATCTTCCTGCTGTGAAAAGTGCCAACGTCTACATCGGAGCTGGACCGATCGTCGAGGCCTTACGGCAAGGTGCCGACATCGTCATTACGGGGCGTGCGACAGACCCGTCCGTAGTGGTTGCTCCGCTGGTCTATGAATTCGGTTGGGGCATCAACGATCACGACTTGCTGGCTGCGGCCACCGTCGCCGGGCACATTGTTGAATGCGGCGCGCAGTGCACCGGGGGAAACTACACCAATTGGCGGGAGATTCCCAACATGGCCCGAATCGGCTATCCCGTGGTCGAAGCCTATCCTGACGGGAGTTTTGTGGTGACCAAACACGAAGGGACCGGTGGGCTCGTCAATGTCGAAACGGTGACTTCGCAGTTGGTTTACGAGATGGGCGACCCACGTCGTTACATCACTCCAGATGGAATCGCCGACTTTACTTCAGCGCAGTTGACCCAAGAGGGCCAAAATCGGGTCCGAGTTTCGGGAATCAAAGGGGCGCCGGCCACAGACACTCTCAAGGTTTCGATTTCCTTTCACGAAGGCTACAAAATCTTGGGGCAACTCACCGTTGCAGGTCCTGATGCAATCGATAAGGCCAAACTTTGTGCCGAGATTGTGTTCGATCGACTGAAACTTGACGGCATCGACATTCCTGAAGAAGATCGCTTTATCGAATTGGTCGGCTCGAACGTATGCCACGCGGGAATCCTGCCAACTCCGGATCAGCCCGGTGAAGTCGTATTGAGAATTGGGGCGCGAGGTCAAGATGAAGCGAAACTCAATCGACTGGGCATGGAAATCGTACCGCTAGTTACAAGCGGACCTCCAGGCGTGACAGGTTTTGCAGGGGGGCGGCCAAAGGCCACGGAAGTGATCAGCTACTGGCCAGCCTTGATTTCAAAATCCAAAGTCAAAACGACGGTCAGCGTCGAAACGATTTGACCTATTGAATTGGTACTCAAATCGAGAAGTTGTTTGACCCCGATCAATTGGCATCGACACCCACTTTACTTCGCCATTGGCCACCGAGTTTTACCAACCGATTTGCGATAGAAAAAAATCTGTATGGCTTTACTTCTCGCGCCAAATTGCCGTGTAACTGGTTTTGCAAGGCTACCCACTAAACGCTCCAGACGTAGCGTCAGTTCCTTGGTTCTCGGTGGCCTGCCTTGACGAAGGAAGTCCGCCCGACGGATTCTGTTCAGAAGGGAACTGAAAATTCGATGGCTGAGGGTTAGCTTGCGGCTCGTTGTTAGGGTTCGCATGACCGTTCGACTGAAAAGCCCCGTTAGGATTCGCGGACCTTAAGTTTGAATCGCGCAATCCACCGCTCGCTGAAAAACCATCCGATCGCTGCGGCGGATTTTCGAGTACAGATCCAACGCCTGAACTGGTTGTTAGCGGCGGGGTTATTGGCTGCAACGACGGTGATGGGGAGCCATTCTGGGGGGCCGAAACCGGCTGGTTAAAATTTTGATTAAACCCTAACCCGCCGGTTCGCGAAGGTGCGGGTTCAGAATTCAATTGAGCCTGGCGGACCGGTGCTCCACCTACGCCGACAACTGAGGTGCCTTCAGTGGGCAATACAAGCATACTCGCGAGACGATTGGGCGCTGTCTCCCAAGGGGCAACCTTCAGGGCATAGTCGCCGATCATTTGGTTGTAATTGACGACCGCAGCAATGAACTGCCGATCGGCGATGCCGGACTGCTGAATCGCCAGTAAGGCCGATGTGAGATTTCCTCCCGATAATTGTTGAACTGCTTGCTGATTCAGTTGACAGGCTTTTGCTGAGCCGTCGATTCGAGCAAGCAGTTTGGGCAATTGCAGATTGATCGAGCGATGTTCAAACGGCAAACGATTCATCGATGCGAAGGTTTCGAAGTGGGTGTCGTAAACCGTTACCAGTGGCAAATCGGCCGGGAGAGCCAGCAGTGAGGTAGCGCCAGGGTTTGGAAGGAAGTTTTGTAGTCGACGTTGCTGATTCTGAAGTTCATCTTCCAGCACTTGCGCTTGGTTTTCCGCAATTGCGAGGGCACCCTGGACAAGCGTTCCTTCACCCCCTGCTCCGCGAGCTAGGCGACTGATACTTGCCACTTCATCTCGCGCTTGAATATAGCGACTCCATGCGCCAAACGTCGCCCAATATTGCTGAACCATCGCCGCACGATTTTGCGGGGCAGTTTGCGACAAAGCCGCTTCAATTGTCAGGGGAACGCCGGGAAGTGGGTCGGGAAATCCGTTGAGTTGAAAACGCTTGATCAAGTCATCAGCGCGCGCGCTTTCAGAAAACGACATGTTGGCACTTTCGGCATTCCCGCCAAAGCCAGCCAATCTCAAATTGGGGTCAACGCCCCGTTCGTTTGTATAGCTATTCCATCCAGAAGAATTCTCAGGCTGGTCGAACACTCTCGTCTCAGCGTTGTTGGCGGGAGTCAATTGACGAGGAGAAATCGCGGGTTGATGCGCATTTTGGAAACCGCCGAGATCGGCGGTGCCTTCAGGTGGCCTTACAGGCAATCGATCCCAAGGCCGCTGGTCTTGCAGACTTCGAGGTTCGTCTTGAATTGGGCGAGAATTTTGGTCGCTACCCGCAGGATCTGGGTGACTTGTTGGATTTCGTAAGTCGTTGACGCGAATACTGGCCGCTCGAGACGAAGGCTCAAGGTTTCCTCCATAAAAATTGCCTTGTGAATTGCCGGGAGGAGGGAATGGGCTTTGTTGCGAAAAGCCTTGGATTTCGCTCCCGCACAAAACGACAGTCAGCGAGACGATTATGAACCTAAAGCAGCGACTCATGGTTGACCTCCTTGCCAATCCTTCAGTGATCGAAGTATTTGTCATCACCTCCCATTCCAATGGGTGCAGGCAATGCAAATGCCTGTAAACGGGACGACCGATTCCAATAATGTCAACATTTGGACATATTCCGTCAATGGTAATTGTATAACCCGGTAGAAAAACACTGGTGTCCAATCGAAACTGAGCCTTGACGCAGCGAAGCCTTCGACCACTTTTTTGAGCTAAAAAATAGGAGAAACTCCCGCAAAACTTGTTTTATTGTGGCTTCGTTCATAAGATAGCTTGGGGCGATAGCAAAATATCACGGGTTGGATTTTCGGTTAAATTAGGCCGCAAGATACGACCACCTTTGGAGGAATTGATGACCGCGCGACTGCTGATAGGGTTGGCTTGTGCTGGCTGGCTGTTTGGTTCGGCATTGATCGAAATTCGATGTCAGGACTTAATCATCGCCGAGAAAATTTTAGAAGAGTTTTGGCGTCGCGAAAATGACAACGCGATTGACGCGCGAGTTGCCTTTGAAGGATTAGCGGTTCCGTCCAATGACGCGAGGCTGGCGTATGCTTTTCAGCGGATGAATCATTATCGCTATCGAGAGGCATTGCCCGTCGCCCGCGAGCTAGTTCGTCTGCAACCGGATCACATTGAGGCGTTGGCAGCCGTGAGTTGGCTTGAAACGCTTTTGGGTTCGAACAACGAAGCATTAATCACCATGAGGGGCCTTCGCCAAGCGATCGATGGCCTCGACCCTACTGATCAAGCGAAGCGATTCTACCTCCAACATCTCGGACGATTGATTGGGTTTCTAGAAGGACCCGGCAATCGCCAAGTCAATCGGCAAACCTTCGAACAAACCGTTGCATTAATCGTCAACGGTTTGCCGCAAGACAATCTCGCGGCGTTTGAAAATTCTCGCCAAGATGTCCTCAACGAATTCGCTCAACTCAAACAAGATCAGGAACTCGCCCGCAACAATTTTTTGAATGATGCTCAACAGAAAGCAGCGGCTGAATCGGCGAACATTCAAAACGCTAATCAGACCTTGGCACAACAGCGGAATCAAATCCCCACGCGCACTCAATCGGCCACCGACACTATTAATCAACGCTCCACTTCAATTCGCAATCAAATCAATCCGTTGGAATCTCAATATCGAATGCTGGAAACCCAATTATTTCCGCTCGCGAACCAATGGCAAAACTTGATGATCCGCATGTCTTTTTTGGACCGGCGATTCTCAAGACCGAACGATCCGCCCAGCCAATTTGATCAATTTCTGTTAAACCAGCTTGCGTTTGAGGCCGCAGCTCTCGATTCACAAATCCTATTCATTAGGCAACAGATGCGAGGTTTGGAGTTGCAAGTTGCCAGTCTGAACCAAGACCTGTATATCCTGAATCAACAATTGCAAGAGCAACTTCAAGGCCTAAGAATTGAGGACCAACAACTCGCTCGGCAAATGGAACGCAACTCAGCCCGCATTCAAAAATTGGTGGCCGGACCGACTCGGGTTACTGGCGACGCACTGTCGATCGCGCAGCGCATTGACAAACTCAAGACCTACGACGATTTCGCCATCGAGCACTTCCGCAGCGAGCTGTTGAAAAAAATAAGAGCACAGAAACCAAATTAAATTCACCGGGCGCTACAACGATTTTTCACTCAAAGACCGCCGACTCGAGAGCCTTGATGCGGGCCTCGGCGGATGCCAAAGCGGCCTCTAGGGCAGCGACGCGCGCACTCAGCGATTCGTCAACGCCCGCTGGGGTCGATGAAGTTCGATGACTGGATTCCGCGCCGTCGCCATTCCCCTGTGATTTCACTTGCTCCTTGATTTTGTTTAGTTCTTCGTCACGATAAAGATTGTGAGTAACCATTTGCCCGCGACCCGGCGGCGTTAACTCAACGACCAATTTCTTGGCCACTAAGCTGTCTAAAATCACTCGCAAATCGTCTTGGCTAGCGATGTCGTCCATTCGTGAAGCCCGAGCCCGCAAATCGCCCAGAGTTTGTTGGCCGCGCAACAAGAGTTCTGCAAGAACCGACAGTTCAAGCTTATCGATCGGCAACCACTCGTACAGCAAGTGTTTGAATTTCGGAACCCGCCCATCGGAGTGGACTTCCATCACCGCCTGGTAGCTCCGCAGGCGATCCAAGGCGTCTTGTACTTCGTCGGGATTGAAGTTGGTTAATGGATATCGATTACTCTTTTGATTGCAGGCAGTTGTGATGGCATTCAAGGTCATTGGGTAGATGTCGGGGGTCGTCTTTGACTTCTCAACCAAAACTCCCAGAACTCGTCGTTCGGTGCGGTCTAAAACTCGCCACGTTTTTCCACTCATGTTACTATCGGTCTGAATTTCACTCATATTGCCTCACCTCTCTGCGATGATTAAAACTTCTTCACTGGACTTCGAGGTTCTTTGGAATAGCCACTTAAGCTCGAAAGCGTTATTCTAGTAAACTTTATTGCCTAGAGAATCGTCGATTAATTTTTGTGACTAACGAACGTCGTTTTATCCAAATCATCTCGGGGGCAGATCGCTCTTGGTCCACTTGGCTTCTTCGGCCATTGTTGAGAGTGGCAAGCTGGCCCTACGCAATTGCCATTCTCGCCCGCAATTGGGCCTTTGATCATGGTTTTCTTCGTGTCGAACGCAGTGAATTGCCCATCATTTCGGTCGGCAACATAACGGCTGGCGGTACCGGAAAAACGCCGCTCGTAATCTGGCTGGCGCAGCAATTTCGCCAAAGAGGAATCCGCGTAGCAATTCTGAGCCGCGGATACCGGGCGATTGAAGGAAGTGTCGAAAACGACGAAGCTCGCGAAGTTGCGCTCCGTTTGCCCGATGTTCCTCAACTGATCAATTCAAACCGAGTCGATTCTGCACGAATTGCTGCGGAGGAATTGGAAATGCAACTGTGTCTTCTGGACGATGGGTTCCAACATCGGCGATTGGGCCGAACATACGATCTCGTCCTCATCGACGCGGTCGCCCCCTTCGGTCACGGATATTGTTTCCCTCGCGGTCTTCTACGTGAGCCGCTACGAGGATTGCAGAGGGCAACCTTGTTTGTGATCACGCGGGTCGAAGCAGTGGGCTCCGAGCAAATTGAAAAGATCAAGACGATCTTGGCGCGATGGAATGACAGGGCTCCGATCGCTCTGTGTGCAACTCAACCAAATGCCTGGACCCGTGCAGACGGACGACGCGCGGCCCTCAACCAATTGGCAGGCACCAAGGTCGCAATGCTGTGCGGGATTGGAAATCCTGATGGGTTTCGAGCGACGTTGGTTCGCCTTGATGTGGAAATCGTTGCCGAGTTGGTCTATCCGGACCATCACCATTACACCGCTGATGATTTGTTGGATATCGAACGCCAGGGGACTGCCAAAGGAGCGACGGCAGTCGTGTGTACGAGCAAAGACCTGGTTAAAATCGAACGCAATCGACTGGGAGCAATTCCTCTGTGGGCTTTGGAAATCTCGATGGAGATTCAAGAAGGACGCGAGTATTTTGACCGGCTGCTCGAGCAAATTCTCGAATGACTCAACGTCTGTGCGCCACAAAGTATTTCAATTGTAATCGTTAGGCACTATGAACCATGCGATTTGATGGAACTTGTCAGCCTACTCAGTCGATCTTGCAGTTCTTGTTGTTTTCTCGCCAACCGCTCTTCCTCGTCCTCTGACGTAGAATCTGCCACTTCGTCTGCGGTTGGTTCAACGACGTGATTGCCGGATGTAGTTTGGTACTCAGCCTCTGAGTCTTCATCGTCGTTAATAGAAAAATTCCAGGCAGGCGAATGTAGTGGTGGAGAAAATGCACCAGGTCCTTCCCATTCGGTGGTAGCCTCCGCAAGGGCGTCTTCGAATTTAATCGGGGCAATCGAATGGAGCCCTGACGGCTTAGACGAAGTTTGCTGGGAGTCAGAATTGTGCTCCGGTTGCCACAACGATTCCGGAAAAGAATCAGCAACATTTGCCGTTTCGTAAAACGCATTTTCTTCAGACTTCTTGTCTTTCGGTGTACCGGCATTTTCAGCGAAGTCCATCGGCACAATAGGAACTGGGTCCGACGAAGTTTTACCGGATTGGAAGACGTCTTCATCAGACCATTTAATGATTTCCGAAGGGCGAGTTGCTGGCCGCACCGTGCCACTTCCAAACTGCCGCACGGGGACCGAGGGCTTTATGGGTTCTGGAGGACTAACTTTGAGAGACGCCAAAGGACCGTAAGTGATTTTCCCAATTTGATCCTTGATGGTAGATGTCCATTTTTGGCAAGCAGGCCCCCATTTCGGGTCCTGCATCAATACGGCTAGGCCCAACCCAAACAAGCCGCCTCCAAAGGCACCCAACAATACCACGGCAGCTCGCGAGACACCTTTGGGTTTTGTCCCCACTTCTGGCAGTCCCACGATTGAAACGAGGCTTACTCGGTCAGCAGTCGAGGCCAATGACTGAATTTCCGATAGACTGGTTTGCAATTTGCTGAGAGCCTCAAGTCGTTGACTGAGATCGTTCGTCAACTGTTGGAAATCGACGCGGCGAGCATTGATCGACAGCATCCGTCGCTCATATTTTTCTTCCTCCGCCTGGAAGAAATCGATCTGACTTTGGGCGAGTTCGATTTGAGTCAACAGGGAAGCCTCGATCAAGTCAATTTCATCGAAAATCTGTTGTTTCTGGTTCTCGATCGCTTGCCGAGCGCCCCGCAATTGGGGATGTTCCGGCAACAAAGGTCCAGCCAAATTGTTGTAAACAACCTTGGCTTCGTTCAGACCATCCGTTAACTTCTTGAGTGAATGTTGCAGTTGCACGAGCTCGTTGTTACTTACGAACGCTTGCTCCGGATTTGCGCGGGCTTCGCGGAGAAACTCCAATTGCTTGCGAGCCGTTTGTAATTCCGTTTGGTATCGGCGTTTGTCACTCTTCAGACTTTCGAGAATTCGCTGTAATTCGAATGACCCTTGAGTGTCTTTAAACGATCGCAATGACTCCAAGTCTACGCCCGCAGCTTCGACAAGTCCTCGGACCGGAGCCGCCACGTCATCAAATTCAGCCTGAGCTTGCTCGTATTGCAATTGCAGTTCGCGTTCCATGCTTCGGAGAAGATCGGAGCGGAAGAGTCGCAAATGAATTTCAATTTGGTTGGAAAGTTTTTCTGCGAATTGCCGGGCAGTTTCTGGAGTGTATTGATAGACACTCAACACCACTACATCTGTCTTTCCAAAATCGCTCCCATTGGGTGCCAATAAGGAGATGAGCTCACGAGTTTCGTCGATCAACGTATTTGACGGCCAAGACTCTAGCACGGCTTTCTCTGGGTAGCTTTCGCGGAGAGCCTCGCGGATGACCGATGACTTCTTAGCGATGTGCAGCAGCGTTTCTTGCGCGTTTTTGAGAGTTTCTTGCGAGGGAAAACGCCCTGGCTTGAATGACTGCCCCAATAAATCGTCTCGCAACACCATCGTCTGCGAAGCCCGCCAGCGTTTCTTCATCCCAGCGGCGTAACCCAACGCTAGCAAGGCGCACAACGCCATTGATGCGATTATCAGAGTTCTGTTTTTTAAACAAAATTCAATCGGCGTCACGTGATAGCTGTTGCTCAAAATGCGGGCTTCGGAGTTTGGCGGTGCCAATAGAATACTCCAGCAGCACTCATTCCCTATCTTCGGATGCTTAACGGTTAACAATCCTCAAAAACGGACCGACCCTAACAACTGGATTAGGCTGACGCCAAAACGATCCTCACATCCTGAAGACGCCACGCCGCTTACGCAAACTCGCCAGCCGTCAAAATTTACCAACACAGCTACCCTCGGGTCAAAGACATTTATTCCGTCACGTCGCGATTGATAGCAAACCATTTGTGAAAATTGGTTGAATCACGAATCACCGCTGATTCTAACGACCCAAACTAGTGATGATAAGTGTTGATTAGTGTTCCAATCTTGATTCTGGAAGCTCAAAATCGTAGCGAAATGTCGGGCCGCTTGTGTGTTTCAATTGAATCGCAAGCGTTGAATTTGCTTGTACTCAAAACACCAACGAATGTAATCAAAACACGAATAGAGTTGTATTTCTGGCACTAATCACTTAGAGGCCGAAAGACCAGTTCTGATTGGATGAGTAAGGCACTCTCGAATGAGGCAGGAATTTTTAACCGCACATCGAACCGGTTTTGTCCAGGCAACAACAACTGCATTAACGACTGAGAGCAAATCCGATAGGTCCCTGATTCTTGAAGCTCAAGCGTTACTCCCAACACCACGTCATTAAGAACTATCTGTTGTGGAGGAACCGAAAACTCGGCTTCCCAAGTCAAACAATCAGCGGGAGAAATCCCTGTAGGAAGATTGAACCTGCGGGTCAACACAATTTCACTGTGAGTCTCTCCAAAGTGACTTTCACCCAACGGATAATTCCCAGGCTCCGTGGGCCACACTCGGAGCGGTGAGCTTAAAGCACTCTCGCCAACCCCCAGACTCCGTAGCTCCCAAGGACCGACGAGCCGGATTCGATGCGTGCTCGGTTTTGAAGTTTCTCGGTCAGCCACAGACGAGTGATCTACTATTTCGGCATGAAACTGTGGATGATCGAGGTTTGGCGGATTTGTTTGGTGTTCCGCTCGACAGCTCGGAAGGTGACCTTGACGCCAGAAACCCGATAAGGATAGGGAGGCAACGTCTCTCGTTCTTCGTTATCGTCGACCGCCCCGTTCCCGTCGTTATCGACCCCATCCGTTCCCTGGTCTATTACTCCATCCCCATCATCATCAATGCCGTTCGACTCGTAGTGATTCGAGAAAGTATCCAAGACAGCAACTTGCCCCATGATCGGATCAACGTATCCCAATTGAGAACGAAGAGTGGGCAACGTCGAGAATTGGGGCACCGTTGGGTCAAAAGGAATATTCAAATAATTCAGATCGACAAATGCACCCAAATCCACGGTCGCGATCCCAACGTATTGCGTGTCGCTAGGTGTCACAGGAATACCGTCATTATTCTGAATCTCTGCGTCCGGCGAGTAGACTTGGACATCAAACGCCAACACATCTGACAGCATGATGTCGTTTCCATTGAATCTTGCGTCGAGCCCCGGCAAATTCTCTAATTGCACGCTTTGCAACGCCGCTCGATTAAGTACATGTGGGTAGCCCGGCACGCCAGGCCAATGAGCAAATCGATTCTCACGTTTGGCCAAATCCTCTAGTGAATTTGCGATCAACTGATTGCCGTCCCATCGCATCGAAATATCATTATTGCGAAAAAACTGGATCACGGCTGCGAGGTCTGCAGCAGGGACCGATGCAGTTTCAGGGAGAATTAAAAGTTGCCGACGGTAAATCTTGAGCGGCTCGTCGTACTCGCGAACTCCGTTCGCGTTACGGTCGTCGAATCCGGTCCACCACATCACTTCGGCAGCCAGTGAGGTAACGTCATTTCCATTGAGACGCCCGTGAAATTCTTTGCCAGGAGTCGTGCCCATGTCAGCAACCGTCCGGACGGTCATCCCAATGATGTCGTCCGTATCGCCCAGGATTCCATCGGGTGAGGTTCCAGCAGTGTTGTCCCGCCGAGGACCTTCAAGATACATGAAGTATCCTTTGGGTCCGGCCGTGATGGCCCAGGGGCGCATGTCAACCGTAACCCCTTCCAGGTCGGATCGCATCAATTCTTGGACAACCCGTAGTTGGTTCGACAGCTCAATCGTCGCGCGACCCTTGGAAATTTCCGCGCTGGCGTAGCGAAAGGCCGCCATCATTGCCCCCAAAACAACGAGGGTCATGGTCATCGAAATCAAAATCTCGATCAAGGTTAAACCACGGCGATGATCGATTCGTCGGCAACTCATCTTGCTTACTCCAAACAGTACAACCTTGGTCACAGAAACGAGCGATTGCCCAGGGTTTGCAAGTGACCTTTTGATTTGCGGCTTTCTACGATTTTAAAGCGACAACGCTCGCCGTTTTCACCAGCTACGCGAATCGTCCAATTTTTTCCGAAGATTCCGCCAAACAGGTTAATTAAAGCCAAAACAAGGAAAGCCGCAAGGTCTCCCCCGCCGCCATCCAGAAAATGAACGCAAGCCCTATGATTCGATCTCTCTATTCTACCCCAGCTAAAGGAAAAAGTACACTCGTTTTTTCGGTCCGTAGGCTTCAGCAGGGCAAAACAAGCCAAAAATTCCACTTTTTCTCAATCGTCAGCCGTTCATTACGAAAAATAGTGAAAACTTCGGCCCCGATCACGTGTTGTATTCATTAGGCACATTCGATCGTAGGTGCCTGAATAGGGTCCAGCGAACCAAATTCAATCGAGTTGCGTTTTGGAGCACGAAATGTCATCGCGCCTAAATGTTTACGCATTTTAAACCTTTTTTGAGAATTGACCGCCCTGGAACCATTGAGTTTTCCTGTTCAGCGGCGTTTCAACGGATAAACTATAACTATTCGAAATCGAGCTTCATCCTCTCAGAACAACTTTTGCCAACATGTACGCCAATAAAAACTTGATCTACCTGATCCGCGTAGCTGCGGCGTTTGCCGTTTTGATTTCAATCGGACTTGTGCCAGCCTGTACCAATCAGTTAGCCGCTTCTTCTATTGCTCCACAAGAGGCGGAAACATCAAAAATCTCCGATGAAGAAAGCCTTCTCGAAACCGCCGCCGTCAACGCCCAAAACGATGGCAAGTTTCGTGATGCTGCGGAACTTTGGCGTGACCTGTTGAACAAACACCCCAACTCTCCACTCAAAAACAAAGCCCTCCACCAACTCGGCATCTGCGAAGTCAAACTCGAAAACTACTCGGCAGCAGAATCGGCTCTTCGTGACGCCATCAAGACGACCAACCCAGCCGAAGTCCAAACTCTCGGCCGCGCACAATTGTTCCTCGGCTTCAGTCGCTTGCGACTCGGTGAACAATCACTCCGCGATCAAAAAACCGACGATGCCAACCAGTGGCTCACCTCCGCCGCCGAAGCCCTGGCAGTGGTCCACGAAAAATATCCCGATTTCCCCGACCAAGACGAAGCGGCCTATTTCCAAGGGAGCGCGTGGGAACTCCTCGAAGTGTCCGACAAAGCGATCATATCGTACCGCCGCGTCCTCGAATCAGAAAAGTCGAAGTTCAAACTCGATGCCTTGTGGGCTCTCGGCGATCTTGAAGCCCGCGCTCGCAATTTCACCGCCGCCAAAGACTACCTCGACAAATATCTCGCCGAAGGTTCCGAGCACCCTTCAGCCAACGAGGTCGCACTGCGCTCGGCCCGCGTCCATTGGGAACTCGCACGAGCAGCCCAATCAGCTCAGGACGAATCGAAAGCCACCGAGTTTTTCACACAAGCTAAAACCCTTTACGAAAAAGTCGCTGCCGCCGATCAAAAACTCCGCATCGAGGCCCTGTTCAACCTCGCAGTCATCGAAGCCCAAACGGGAGAACTCGCCAAGTCCCAGGCAAACTTTGCGGTCGTTACCAAGGGGGACAACCCTCAACTCGCCGCTCTCGCCGCCATCAATCTTGGGCAACAGGCTCTGGCAAACTCTGAGTTGGAGACGGCTTTGAAGTGGTTTGACCGCGCCTTGGAACTCGATGCCGAATCCGTCGACGCGGCACACTTTAAGGTCCAAACCCTTCTGGCCCAAAACCAACCGCAGGCGGCCTACGATGTCGCCGCCCAAGCCGCTGCGAAACTCGCTCCTCCCGACCAATATCGCTTGCAGTTCGATCAAGCCGAAGCGGCCTATCGCATCCCCGAGCGAATTCCCGAAGCTCTCGAAAAATTCGTCGAACTCGCCGACAAGGATTGGCCCGACAACGCCCGTGCCCGCTACAACGCCGCCTTCGCGGCACTCACTCTCGGTCAACACGAACGAGCGTTGGGCCTTGTCGACGATTTCCAAAAATCCCATCCCGATCATCCGTTTCTCCCCGATGCTCTCGAAGTGGCCGCCGAAGCCCGCATGGCTCGCGAAGAATTTGCACAAGCTGCGACTTCGTTCGAAAACCTTATCCAGACCCACGCAGAACACCCGAAACAAAACACTTGGCGACTGCGAGCGGGCGTTGCGAATTTCTTCTCCGACGATTCGACGAAAGCCGCCGAGTGGCTGACCCCGCTGAGCAAACTTGAACCGGCCACCCCCTTCACGGCCGAAGCCCTGTATTGGCTCGGCATGGCGGTCGCCAAATCAGGCCAGCCCGCCGCAGCAATTGCTCATTTTGAACAAGCCCTCTCGATCGAGCCTCCGACACGGACTGCTGACACCCTATTCGCACTCATGGAAAACCAAGCCCGACTCGAAAATTGGGATGCCGCCGAGCAAACTGCCGAGCGACTCGCACGTGAGTTCCCCGAAGCGGAGATGACTTCGCGAGCCCTTTACCTTGTCGCCCAACATCACCAATCGGGGGGCGAGAAAGCGAAGGCCGATGCGATCTTCGCCCGCTTGGCCCAAATGGAAAACTCCGGCCCCTTCGCACCATTCGCGGCAATGAATCGCGGTTGGCTCAAGGTCGAGTCCGCTGTCTGGCAGGAAGCTCGCCAGGAATTTGAACGTGCGATTGCCGGAAGTGGCGCAGATCGTCCCTTGCGACATCAATCCACCATCGGGCTGGCCACTGCCCTGCGAAATCTTGCACGTCCAGAAGAAGCGATCCTGCTGTTGGAAAAACTCCTCGCCGACGACCCGGCCCCTTTGACCGCCGTCGATGCAACTTACGAGTTGGCGCTCAACCTCGTGGCTGAAAAGAACTGGAGCGCTGCCATCACGGCCTTCCGTTCGTTACTCGACAACGCGGACGCAAAAGAAATCGTTCCCCAAGTTCGCTATGAATTGGGTTGGGCGCTCCGTGCAAATCAAGAGCCGGAACAAGCCCTGGCTGAGTTCACTGCCGTCGCCGCAGCGGTCCCAGGCACCTCCATCGGTGCCGACGCCCAATACCAAGTTGCCGAATCTCTGTACCTCACAAAAGATTTCGAAAAAGCGATTCCGGCCTACGAGCGAGCGTTGGCGGCCGCTCCTGAATCGCTCGCCGAGCGGATTCGTTATCGCTTGGGCTGGGCCTACTTCAATTTGCAAGACTTTCCCAACAGTTACGCTCAATTCGAACGCCAGACGACCGATTTCCCCAACGGTCACTTGTTGGCCGATGGCCTTTACATGCTCAGCGAATCAGCCTTCCAACTAAAACAATACGAAACCGCCTACCGCCACTTCCGCACCGCGCGACCCGTGATGGAAGCGTCTGGATCGGTCTCGAAAACTAACCTTTGGCTCAGCGATCTTCACGCTGCCCAAAGTGCTAATCAACTCAAGAAATACGAATCGGCCCTTGAGTTCGCGACGAATCTCGTCGAAGACGCCGAAGCTGACGAGGGACTTCGGGCAGACGCTTATCTCCAATTGGGATTGGCCCACCAAGGGCTCAGCAATTCTGCCGCCGCGACCGAAGCCTGGAGCAAGGCGGCAAAAGATCTCAGCAAAACCGGTGCTCATGCTCGCTACTTACTCGGTGCCACCCTGTTTGCGGATCAAAAATTCAAAGAGGCGATCTTGCAGTTTTCACTTGTCCGAAACGGCTACGGTGGCAAAGATGCCGATCCGGATATTGACCCTTGGCAAGCTCTGGCGACTTTTGAGATTGCCCGCTGCAAAAACTGCTTGGCCCAATTGGCTGCCCAAGACAACCAGTCCGCACTTTCTCGCGAGTTGGTCGGCGAGGCAATTCAATACCTCAAGGATTTAGTCGAAGAATTCCCCGACGATCGCCTGGTCCTCGACGCCAAACGCGAAATCCAAAAACTCGAAGAATTTTTAAACAAATCAATTCGGCAATAAGTGTCCGAGCGAAACGAATCAATATGAGTCACTCGCGATCCAAGGGTTTAATCTTGATGAGACTTCAACTTGAACAAGCCCCGCGAACTACCTTGGTTCGTCCCGATTCTTTTTCGCCATCAGTCAGGCGTCCGACAGTTTTTTTCCGAATCGTGTCGCTGCTCGTAATTTCGTTCATCCTTTCAGACGGGCTTGGTAACCCGCGACCTATATTCGCCACTCAAGACAATTCCCCTTCGGAATCTCTTACCGAATCAACACCAGCAACAGCAAGTACAACAAGTGCGCCGAAAACAAAAGCCAGCTTGAACCTGTTGACGCTGCTGCGGCAAGGGGGCTGGTTCATGCTCCCGTTGACCCTCCTGAGT
This sequence comes from Pirellulaceae bacterium, assembly GCA_019636375.1. Lineage (GTDB taxonomy): Bacteria > Planctomycetota > Planctomycetia > Pirellulales > Pirellulaceae > BJ22. The sequence goes on from JAHBXS010000005.1 coordinate 97,923, forward strand.
TTGGCCGTGGTCACCCTGATCGTAGAACGAGCGATACAACTCCGCCGCGAGCGACTGATGCCCGAACGATTCGTCCGCCGACTTGGGCAACTTGCCGATCTCCCTGGCGGACTCGATCCGCGCGAAGCGTACCGGATTTGCCAGTCCCATCCCAGCACGGCAGCCGACGTGATCAAAAGTGTACTCGTCAAGGTCGGCAGGCCCCTCGTCGAACTGGAGGCCACTTTGTCTGAGTCGGTTCAACGTCGCGCCATCGGCCATCAACAACTCGTCAGTTGGTTGGGCTTGGCTGCCGCCGTCGCTCCGTTGATCGGTTTGTTGGGAACGGTTTGGGGGATCACTGAATCGTTTTACGACACGACGCAATTGGAGGTCGGTCAGAACCGCGCCGAGGCCTTGTCGCAAGGAATCTACGTCGCCCTGGTCACCACGATTTGCGGTTTGGTGATCGCCGTCCCAGCCACGATTGCCGCCCATTTTTTTGAGAATCGCATCGTCAAAGTCATGAACGAAATCGAAGAGTTGGGCCTGAATCTCATCCCCCAATTCGAACGTTATGAAGGCCAAGTCCGCCTCAACCCACTCACTAACCCGGAAAACTCTGCCGAAGCAACCGACAGCGACTTCGTCATCCCCCCACCCGCGCGCCCCACACGAACGCAAGTCAAATAAGCTGTTGCAAAAGTCGGCGACGGCCTGAATCAAACTCACATCAGAAACTGGGGATTGTCTGGTTGGGCGACTTCACCAGATTTTTGCTACGGCTGCAAGCAACTCAGGAACTCGACTCGTTGGTCGTCTAGTCATCTCGCGGTGGTAGGCGGTCGTCCAATTTCTGCTTGAGGCTGGCGACAAAATCGGGATACGACGTCGCAATGTTCCCTGTCTCGGCTTCTGGACTGCGATGATCGTACAATTCGCAATATCCGTCGTTGTGAACAATCAATCGATGCGAACTGCTGCGAATGGTCCGCGCTCGTTGTAGATAAGAGATTGCGACACGATCAGGCGTCTCCAAATTCCGGATGTTCGAAACCAGTGAATGACCCTGGACGAAATCAGGTATCGGCAAGGCGACGAGCTCGCATAAAGTCGGAAATAGATCGATTGTTTCAGTGATCGACTCGCTGGTGATGCCTGCGTGTTTTGAGTTGGGTTCGCAAATAATCAAGGGCGCTCGCAATGATTCCTCGAATAAAGAGTGTTTCCCCCAAATCGCATGTTCTCCCAAATGCCAACCATGATCGCCCCATAAAACGAGGACGGTGTTATCCGCGAGTCCCCGCTCGTGCAACCTATCAATAAGCTTGCCAATGAGGGCATCTGAATAAGAAATACATGCAGCATAGTGCTTGCGAATCTGATCGGCAAACAACTCGTCGGAATTCGGGTCGCGGTTCCAACGCTGATAGGACATGAACTCACCAGAACGATGCCAAGTCGTCCTGCCCTCCGGCTTGTGCGGATGAGAAATCGGCGGAAACTCCACGTCTCGATACAGGTCTAAATACTTTTCCGGGGCACCAAAAGGCAAATGCGGGCGAATTAAACCCACGGCGAGAAAAAATGGTTTGTCTGTTTCGCCAGCAAGTTGATCGATTTGCAGAAGGGCTTCGTCAGTTATCAAGCCATCGGGGTAAATCGAGTCATCCCCAGGCACCGCTTCAAAAACCGCCATGTCTCCAGCCGCTGAACGAATCGCCCCGTTTGCCAACCCGTGCATGATTCCGCGAGGATGCAGCCAAGGGCCAGAGGGTTGCAGGTGGCGATCCCAGGCGTGAGGCATTTCCAACTTCTCATCGTCATCCCAATTCGGTCCGCCTCGACCGCCAGGATGATGCGAGACCTTACCCACAGAAACCGTCGTGTAGCCATGCTGCCGAAACCATTCGGGCATACTCGGAGGAACAACTTCACCCGAAATCTGACGAGCAGCTCGTTGAAAAAGCGCATCGTTTCCATAAGGTCCGTATTGTCCGGTGAGTAAGGCGTATCGCGAAGCTCCGCAAGTTGGTGCTTGCACATAATGTCGTTGAAACATGCAGCCCCGTTTGGCCAACGCATCAATATTGGGCGAATGAATGTGCTCGGCACCATAACACCCTAATTCTGGTCGCAAGTCATCAACCAGGATCAGCAGAACGTTTGGCTGATCTGCGACTGAGACATCGGGCCAGATTGACTGTCCAAAAATCACTCCACAGATCAGCAAACAAATCAGCTTCGATGATAAAAATCTCATTGCCCTAGTTCTTTGCAGCGATGGGGTCGAAAAAGTATGGCAACAAAATCTGGACCATTGCTTCCTAGCGGTCCCGAAACTATCGAGCTGAATCGAGGCTGATGAGGTCGGGGCCGACGTGTTGGGTGACTGGGGTGCCGATGAGCGTGAAGGCACTCACCTCGTAGATGCCAATTCGAATCGTGTTCCCAACCAAACGCGGATTGCCATCAAAGACCACGATCCGGTCGTCCAAGGTTCGCCCCACGAGTTGCAGCGGCCCTCCTTCGCTCACCGCATCCGAATCAGCTTTTTTACTGGGGCCTTCGACCAATACCTCGACCGTTTGACCGAGAAAACGTTGATTGTCTTCCTCACTGATCGCGTTTTGAACGGCCAACAGTTCATTGTTCCAACGCTTTTTTACTTCTTCAGGCACATCGTCTGGGAGCAGTTCAGCAGCTTTTGTTCCCGGTCGCTCGCTGTACTTGAAGATAAAACTGTTTTTGAACCGACATCGCTTGACCAATTCCACCGTCTGCCGGAACTCTTCCTCCGTCTCGCCACAGAAGCCGACGATAAAGTCGCTCGACACGGTCGCCTTGTCCCCCAACGTTGCTTCGATTCGCTCCATCATGGCCAAATAGTCCTCGACCGTATAACCTCGCTTCATTCGTTTGAGTACTTCGTTCGATCCACTCTGGGCCGGCACGTGCAGATAGGTCGACACCTTGGGGAGATCACGGACGGTTTCCAACAACTTGAACGTCATGTCCTTCGGGTAGTTCGTGACAAATTTGATCCGCTCGATCCCTTCGACCTCGTGGAGCAAGTGCAGCAAATCGGCCATGTCGGTGACCGTGCCAGCCGAGTCCTTGAATCGGTAGCTGTTGACGGTTTGACCGAGCAGGGTGATTTCCTTGGTACCCTGTCCCGCCAAAATCCGAGCTTCTTCGACGAGGACCTCCGGCGGACGGCCTTGTTCGGGCCCGCGAGTCATCGGCACAATGCAGTACGTGCAGAACTTGTCGCAGCCGATTTGGATTCGCAAGTAAGCCTGAAACGGAGTCGGTCGCATTGAGGGATCGCGGAGCGGGTCAAACGACTCGTGCGAGCGGCGGATTTCGTCAACTCGACCGTCTTTGCGACCAAGGCTCAAGGCCGACTGTTGCCTAGCACCCGCGCGAGCTCGCTCGATCAAGTCGGGGACTTGATGCAATTGCCCAGGCCCAACGATCAAATCGACATACGGAGCCCGCTGGAAAATAAGCCCCTGATCTTTTTGGGCCATACAGCCCATCACGCCTATGATTTTCTCCGGATGTTTTTGTTTGGCCAAACGCAAGCGACCGAGAGCCGAATAAATTTTGTCTTCGGCATGTTGCCGCACGCTGCAAGTGTTGAACAAAATCGTGTCGGCATCTCGAGTGTTGTCCGTCAACTCGTACCCACGCCGACGCAAATCGGCCACTACCATTTCGCTGTCCAGAACATTCATCTGGCAACCGACGGTTTCGATATAAAGTTTATGGACGGGGGCGGACGTTGTTGACATGGAATGGTGTTTGAGTTAGTGCGTTTTAAAGACTCACATTGTAGCCGGTCCTACATTGAGGGCAAGTCAAACGTTGAGCTCAATGGGGTCGAATTCCATCTCGTATCGTGCCCGACGGGCCGTTCCGGCAATGTTAATCAAACCCTTCCCCCCCAGCTTTTTGCCCGCTTAATTCATGGGCAAATCCAGCCCCTTTTCCCGCGCGCACTCGATGGCGATTTCGTAACCAGCATCGGCGTGACGCATGACGCCGGTTCCCGGATCGTTGAACAAGACTCGTTCGATGCGGCGGTCGGCAGCCTCCGTTCCATCGCAACAGATCACAACACCGGAGTGCTGCGAGAACCCCATGCCAACGCCGCCCCCGTGATGGAGCGAGACCCAAGTCGCCCCGCTGGCCGTGTTTAACAGCGCGTTCAACAACGGCCAATCGGAGACCGCATCCGAGCCGTCGGCCATCGCCTCGGTCTCGCGGTTGGGACTGGCCACCGAACCCGAATCCAAATGGTCGCGTCCAATCACGATGGGGGCCGAAAGCTCGCCAGTTCGAACCATTTCATTGAAGGCCAAACCCAACCGATGCCGATCTCCCAAGCCGACCCAGCAAATCCGCGCGGGCAGACCCTGAAACTGAATTCGTTCAGCGGCCATGTCCAGCCACCGGTGGAGATGCGGATCGTCCGGAATCAACTCCTTGACCTTGCGATCCGTGGCGGCGATATCTGCCGGGTCCCCCGACAAGGCTGCCCAGCGGAAAGGCCCGATCCCCTGACAGAACAACGGACGAATATAGGCCGGAACGAATCCGGGAAAATCAAACGCATTCGCGACCCCTTCTTCCTTGGCGACTTGGCGGATGTTGTTGCCGTAGTCGACAACGGGAATCCCATCTTGGTGAAATGCCAACATCGCGCGAACATGCTGGGCCATCGACTTTCTGGCTGCTTGAACCACAGCGGCTGGATCTGATTTTCGCATCTCGGCGGCTTGTTCGAGTGTCCACCCGACGGGCAGATAACCGTTGAGTGGATCATGTGCCGATGTTTGATCGGTTACGACATCAGGACGAATACCTCTGGCGTGAATTTCTGGAAGCAACTCAGCGGCGTTTCCTAGCAAGCCGACACTTGTCGGACGCCCTTCTCGAGATGATCGCTCGATTTTCTCCAGCGCCTCGTCAAGGGTCTCGGCTCGCTCATCGAGATAGCCCGTTTGCAATCGTTTGTCGATTCGCGTCGGATCGCATTCAATCGCCAACATGGAAGCACCCGCCATTGTGGCGGCAAGTGGTTGAGCACCGCCCATGCCCCCCAGCCCCGCAGTCAGAATCCAACGTCCGGAGAAGTCGCCATTGAAATGGGTCTTGGCCATCGCCACGAAGGTCTCGTAGGTCCCTTGGACGATTCCCTGGCTGCCAATGTAAATCCAGGACCCTGCCGTCATTTGACCGTACATCATCAAACCAGCACGATCCAATTCGTGGAAATGCTCCCAAGTCGCCCAGTGCGGGACTAGGTTGCTGTTGGCGATTAGGACTCGCGGAGCGTCGGGATGAGTCCGGAAAATCCCCACCGGTTTGCCCGATTGAACGAGCAGTGTCTGGTCGGCCTCCAATCGTTTCAGCGACTCGACGATCCGTTCATAGCATTCCCAATTCCGAGCCGCCCGCCCGATTCCACCGTAGACGACCAAGTCCTCCGGTCGTTCGGCCACGTCGGGGTCCAAGTTGTTCATGAGCATCCGCAACGGTGCTTCGGTCAGCCAGCTTTTACAGCTAAGATTTTTTCCTGTAGGGGCCTTAATCACACGCGGTTCTAGAGCCGTAGCCATTCACTTCCTCGATCTAAGTTGGAATGATCAAATTTTTTCGATTGAATTGTCAGCAGATTCTAAACACGACGTCATCGAATATACCACAAAACCCGTCCGTTCTTTCTGCACACAACGATTTTGAACCCGCCGTTGTTTCTAGCCGTGCGTCAGGCCTTTTAGGCTACCCCCGATACCTCTCAAACCCGCTCTTCATTGCCGTTTTCGTTGTAAACCACCCGGTACAAATCGCGACGGCGATCGTTCCAGTTTTGGACGCTCCCCGAAATTTTGTGCCGTCGCAACAGCTCAACATCCACATCGTGAATGATCATCGTTTCGATGTTCGGCGTGCTTTCCGCCGCAATGGCATCTCTTGCGAATTCGGCATCCGCGGGGGTGAAAATTGCTGACTGAGCATAGTGAATATCCGAGTTCTCGACGAAAGGTAAATTCCCCGTACAGCCGGCCACCGCAACGTACACGTGATTTTCAACGCACCTTGCCAACGCACAATGCCGAATCCTCAAGTACCCATGTCGCGTGTCGGTGTTAAAGGGCACGAACACGATTTGAGCCCCTTTGTTGGCCGCGATGCGGACCAATTCCGGAAACTCGATGTCGTAACAAATCAAAATCGAGATCACTCCGCAATCGGTATCGAAGACCTCGACGCGATGCCCTGGACTGACGCCCCACCATTTTCGTTCACTCGGCGTAATGTGAACCTTGTACTGTTTCCCCAGTGTTCCATCTCGGCGAAACAGGTAGGCCACGTTGTAGAGGACCTCTTCTTCCAAAACGAATTGCGACCCGCCGATGATGTTGACGTTGTACTTGACAGCAAGCTCGGTAAATAAATCGAGGTATTGCGGTGTGAACTCCGCCAAGGTTCGAGCTGCCAAACCCGGTCGCTCCGGTTTGACAAACGACAGCAGTTGTGTGGTGAACAGTTCAGGGAACATTACGAAATCGCTTTTGTAGTCCGACGCCACGTCGATGAAGAATTCGCATTGGGTCGCGAAATCTTCGAATGATTTAATCGCTCGCATCTGATACTGCACGACAGCAAGCCGGACTGGTTCGACGGGGTTGTGAAACCGCCGCTTGGCGTTCTGTTGATAGTCCAGATTCAGCCACTCCAGGAAGGTTGCGAAACCTTTGGATTCGGAATCGTTGGGAAGATAATTGGGAATCAAGCCGCGCAGGGCAAACCCGTTGGCGAGTTGCGCGGTGAGGACCGGATCGTAGATAGCCCGATCTATCACCCGTTCCACGTACTCGCGAGCCGTTAGGTCAGCCGCATGTTCGTGGTAACCCGGCAACCGTCCGCCAATGATGATCCGCGCTAAGTTAAGTTCGCGACAAAGATCCTTGCGGGCATCATAGAGTCGCCGTGACAATTTCATTCCCTGGAATTCGGGATCGACCATAATCTCGATTCCATACAGGGTATCGCCACGCGGTTGATGGTTGCGGATGTAGCCGGCGTCAGCAATTTTTTTCCAGTCATGCCAAGCCAGATTGGGGTCGTACTCTAAGACCAAGCTACTGCTGGACGCTACCAGTTTTCCGTCAATCGTGACCCCTAATTGGCCTTTAGGAAAAACCTCGATTTGGCTGGCGACTTGATCGCGAGCCCAGACCGGCATTTGTGGGAAACACTTTTGCTGGATCGCGACGAGGTCAGGATAATCGTCGAGCGTCAGTTGTCGGACTTCGACCTTCCATTCAAACTTTGACAGGTCGAGCGGCGGTTGCGAGCGTTTTGCCATTGGGGGCTCCAGGGGGATTCATGGGGGCCACTGCAAATTTGGGAGGCCCAATCAATTCGATGGAGTATAGACGATTCAGTCGAAGACATGTTGTATCGCCCCCCCTTCCCGAACAGCCAACACGCTCGACGCGATCCGGCAATTGGACGAGACAATCCAAAATTGCAAAAGAAAAAGTGAGCCGATGAATCGACCCACATTCTAAAATTCTTCTTGACACTCAACGATAAACCCAGAAACTATACTTTGGCTCGTCGGCGGCGGCCAGCAACCATTGTTGCAACCATGGTCAGAATCAAGACGAGTGACGACGGCTCTGGAATTGCGTTGACAGTAAATTGCAAGGTATTACCGCCGCTAAACGCAAACGTTCCCATGAAACCGCCGCCGTTGGTGTATCCAAAATCGTCCAGATCAAAGTCTGTGCTGGCGAAAGTAATCAAGTCGTAGGTCTGACCGGCAACCCAGCCGTTATCGACAAAGGTGAAATCAAAGTTGCCGACTCCTGATTTGAGCAAGTCGCCGTTGACGCTGATCAAGTCCGACGATGCGGCGTCGAATCCGAGATCAAACAGGACCAAACCGCCAGCCCCCCAGGTCAGATTGTTGCCGAACGTCAGAGTTCCGGGAGAGACACCTGCTGAGAGTAAGGCACTGCCACCAAACAACACGTCACCAATAATGGTTCCATCGCCGCCAAGAATCCCCCCGGAAACCGTATTGGATGCTCCATTGAAAATCAATGTCGAGTTATCGAGGACATAGGTTGAGCCAGCGGTTTGCAAGAAGTTTCCGTTGACGGTGAGCTGTGTTCCCGAACCCATTAGAATCAAACTACCCTGGTTCGCCAATCCACTGGCTGAGGTAGTAAATGTCCGTCCGCCCCGCAGTTCGAATTGGCCTGCACTGCCGATTGTGTTCAACGAGGCCAATGCACTGGTCGTGCCGGTGGTGGCGTTGTAAATGTTCGATCCCACACCGTTAAGCCGAACGTGGCCATTCAGGGTCTGCACGTTCATGCCGGCAAGTCGCATGGTGCTGCCTGCATCAACGAAATAGGAACCGGCGGTTAATGTGCTACCCGAAAAATTGGTTAACAAGCCTGCCGACTCGACTCGCAATATGCCACCATTTGTCGCTTGAAAGACACCATTGTTAGTTTTCGCATTCGTATTCAGGAACAGCGTCGCCCCATTGATGTTGGCAGAAACCAAGCCGTTGTTGATTAAGCTGGCCGATACGGTTCCACCACCACGGATCGTGTGGTTCGCGCCATTGGTAATCGTCGCTCCTCCTGCGGTTGAGATTGTAGAATGGCCTGCACTACTAGGATTGGTGAGGACGACTGTACCGGCTCCACCAATCGTCAATGACTCTAAAGCTTGGACGGTTGTTGTTGTTGCAGAAGCCGGCAGGTTGACGGTGATGGTGCCGTTATTGATAAGTCCGCTGGAAAGATGCAAGCTCCCACCGGCCAACATATTCAGTGTTCCGTTATTCGTCACGCTGTTGAGAACGGTGGTGGTGCTTGCTAAAGTTCGGATTTCGCCTCCGTTCATTGTTTCCAAGACACCACCGGTAATTGAAGCTGAGTTGAGTTCGACGATTCCGTTATCTGCTCGAATGGTTCCATTGGAGTTATTGATGTTGGCTCCAATTCTCATTAGACCTCCACTGGTCGCTTGAAAGAAGTTATTGTTGGTTTTGTTGGAGTCGATGATGTGCAATGTGGCGAGGTTCACATCTGCCGAGATCAGCCCATTATTGATCATGCTTGCCGAAATACTCCCGGTACCTCGAATCGTATGGCTCGCGCCGTGAGTAATCGTCGCGCCTCCCCCGGTACTGATGGCCGAGTGGGTAGTAACATTTCTATTGAGAACGATAGTTCCGACTCCGTCGATCGCCAAAGAGTCTAAAGCTTGTAGTGATGTTGCGGCCGCAATCGCATTTGAATTGACCGTAACCGTTCCGTTGTTGATAAATCCACTGGAAAGTTGTATGTTACCGCTTCCCACGCTATTCATAATTCCGTTGTTCGTCACACCATTGAGAGTGCTCGTTGTGGATGCTAACACTCGGATTTCTCCGCCATTGAGGGTATCCAGAACTCCGCCTGTTATTGACGTCGAATTTAAATCGACTCGACCGTTATCACCTCGTAGGGTTCCACCGGAATTATTGATATTACTATTAACTTGAAGTACGCCGCCGTTGGACGATTGAAAAATGCCATTGTTGGTTTTGTCGTTGCTGCTAAGAAACAATGTGCCGCCATTGACATTGGCGTTCACCAAGCCGTCATTAATTAAACTGGCCGACAAGACGCCTCGCCCTTGAATGGTGTGACCTAAAGCTTGGGTAACGGTTACGCCGCCCGAAGTGGATAGCTGGCTGTGCAGGCCTACATCACGATTGAGAGTGATGGAACCACTACCAGATATCATGCTATTATTCTGAAACACTAATGCCGTGTTTGAGCCCAAAGAATTTGAGTTGACGGAGATAACGCCGTCGTTGAAAAGATTGGCATTGATCGCCAAATTGCGGCCATTTAACATCTGGAGAGAATCCCCAGAGCTAATGCTTAGGTTTCGAACGTTTACAAAAGTCCCAATCGGTGTATCCAATTCCACGGCCACATTGATACTTGTGTTGCCGTCGATGATAACATCAGTCGTCGCACTATTAGGCACCAAAAGGGTAGACCAATTACCCGCTGTGTTCCAGCCGCCGTTTCCCGCTACGTTCCAAATAGATTGGCCGTGACTAAAAGAGGCTTGGGATAGACAAACGAAACAAATTGCACCGATGAGAAATTGGGATTGAATCCCGATGCAAATACTTTGAACCGCAGAGATCACGACTCTGCTGGACAGCGCATCAATTTGAACGGTCTTTTTCATAATTGCGTTACTCAAAAAAATGGAATGACTTGGTTGGGTGGCTGTTGTGGGTTCAGTTCTTAACCCTCTACTTTTTAAAAATGCAGCGAATCGAACGAAACAGCCAATTGCTTATGGAGAAGTACAGGCGAGAGACACTGGTCTATCAAACTTTTGTCTAATTCTTTAACAAAACTGGAAAAATACTTGCGTCCAAAGTAGTCTCATGGGAAAATCAAAAAAAATCGTGATAGATTCCGTTTGTTCATTTGTACTAATACAGGGCCGCTGTCCATGACCGCCACCACGTCTCCCAGTTTGTTGCTGCGTATCAGAAACGCGCAAGACAACGGAGCTTGGCAGGAATTCACGGACTTGTACTCCCCGGTTATTCGCGATTACTGTTTGCGAGAAAGGCTGCAATCCAGCGACGCCGACGATATCGTTCAGGATGTCATGTCGATGGTCAGCAGTGCGATTCGAAATTTTGAATATGATCCCGCCAAAGGCCGATTTCGTTCTTGGCTGGGAACCATTACCGCCAATCGAATTCGAAATCATTTCGCCAAACTGTCCAACCGCAATCACCGATCACTAAACGGAATTGACTCGGGAGCAACTCAGGTTTCCAATTCCCAGGCCTATGTCGATCCAGATTCGGCCTGGGTGGAACTGTTTACCGAACGAGTCTTCCAGGTCGCCTGGACGAGAATTCGGCCAGAGATTTCCGAAGTACAATGCAGTTGCTTTGAGGCCACCTGGGTCCGCAACGAGGATGCGGCTGACGTGGCAAAATCAATGAAAATTCCAGTACACCAAGTCTATGTCAACAAGTCGCGCGTGCTCAAACGACTGGAAGCCGAAGTTCGTGTCCTGGCAGAAGAAATCCCCTTTTCAGACAGCGTAGAACCACATGACGGAGCAAGTTCGATCTGAATCACGCCCCTCGATCACGGCAGCAACGCCGGCTTGCCCAGATCGCGACACGTTGATTCAGTTCTTGTCAGAAACGCAGGAAATAGACGCCGATCTGACTTGCCATATCGAATCTTGCAAACGGTGCCGCAGCCTGCTCGATCAAATCTCGGAATCTGGACTGCTAAAGGAATATCGTCGTTCGGCTCGCAAACGGCTCCAGACACTCCCCGCACTCGAACCGCCTTCAAAGCCCGGCGATTTGGGCAGCCTTGGTGATTTGGCAATCGAGTCCATACTCGGACGCGGCGGGATGGGGATCGTATTTCGCGGTCGAGATACGCGGCTGGGCCGCGAAGTGGCTGTCAAATTTGTCCGTCCAGGCAGCAGTGCCGAAACCGAAAAAAGATTTGCCCGCGAAGCCCGCGCGGTCGCCGCATTGCAGCACCCCAACATCGTGCCCATCTACCACATCGGACAATCCGATCACGGGCAAGACTTCATAGTCATGCCCTTGATTCAGGGACAAACATTGAGGTCGATGCTAGATGACGGCGAACTTGAGCTCAGACAGGCCGCAACCATCATTCGCCAAATCGCCGACGCACTGGCGGCCGCTCATCAAGCGGGCCTCGTGCATCGCGATGTCAAACCGGCGAACATCCTGTTAGACGAGGTCGATCAGCATGCCAAAATCATGGACTTTGGGCTGGTCCAGGTCTCGGAAGAGCAAACCCTGACTGCAGCCGACATCATTTGCGGCACGCCGGAATATATGAGCCCCGAACAAGCTACGCTCGGCGATCAAGTTGACCGCCGCAGCGATATTTATAGCCTTGGCGTGACGCTGTACGAGTGTCTAACCGGTATCGTTCCGTTCCGAGGCCGACCTCTTGAGTTGATCGATCAACACCGAGTCTCCACGCCCGTCGCGCCGCAGCGATTGAATCGCCGGGTGCCCGCCGATTTAGAAACGATTTGCCTGAAGGCATTGCGAAAAGACCCGACGGATCGCTATCAGACGATGGAGGAAATGCGAGATGACTTGCAGCGGTTCCTCGACGGCAAACCGATTCTGGCTCGGCCCGTTTCAGCCGCGCAAAAATTTCGCTTGTGGTGTCGCCGAAATCCACGTTTGGCATTAGCACTCACATCCGCAATAGGATCGTTGCTTGTGGGCACGATTGTCAGTACGGTGCTGTGGTTGCAATCAAAAAGCTTGGCGGAGGAACTGGGCGTTAACCAACTGCAGCTTCAAACGGCTTTGCAGACTTCGGAATCCCAACGAGCACAGGCCGAAAGGCGATTTGACGAACTGCGAAAACTGGCCAACGAGTTGTTGTTTGAAATCTATCCTCAAATCGAGTTTTTGGAAAATTCGCTGGGTGCCCGCCAAGCGATCGTTACGAGTGCCCTGGGCTATTTGGACGGTTTGCATCAAGAGGCCAGCGGCGATCTGGAATTGCAAGCCGAACTGGCGACGGCCTACGAAAAAGTTGGAGACCTGTACGGCATGTTGGGCAATTCCAACTTTGGCGACAAGTCTGCCGGATTGGAAAGCTATCGCAAGGCACAGCAACTCCGCCAAGCTGTCTTTGATGCAGAGCCAAACAATCCGAGAAATATCGAGAAACTAGCTCACAATCACTACGTCGTCGCTCGAACGGTTTGGATGACCGACGAAATCCAAGAAGCCGAACAAATCTTTGAACTCAGCATCGCGATGCAACGACTGCTGTGCGCAGCAGAACCAGAATCCGAGCGAAATCAAAACAAATTGGCGACGATTCTAATTGACTACGCAAACGTGCCGACTTGGGAGGGACAATACGAACGGGCCTCCAGTTTGTTTGACGAGGCTCAGCAAATTCTGGATGGCCTGATCGAGCGCGACCCTGAAAACGGCAATTACAAGAAAACTTTGACGCGATTGCTGCGTGCCGCAAGCAAAATCCATATCAGCGGAGGCGATATCGCGGAGGGCGAAGCCAAATTGATCAGGGCGATCGAGATGGGGCAAGACCTGATTCAAATCTATCCCGACGATTTTTCGGTCGAACGCAGCGTATGGTTGTCCCGATTCATGCTGGGAGAGTACTACATCAAGAACAAAGTGATAGACAAGGTCGTCCCCGCTTGTCTGGCAACAATCGATTTTCCCAAAGCGGTCGTCGAGCGTGAGCCAGCGAATGCGTTCGTCGCCGTTGATTTGGCGATCTCCTATTTCAATCTGGCTCGCAGTTATCGAATGAACGAGGATTATGAGGCGGCGATTGAGCAGACTGAAAACGCTCTCGCGGTGATGCAAAATCTCGTCGACGTTCATCCAGACGACAAAGAGTATCAGCGCAACCTGGCGATCTACTTGACCGAAATCGCTTCGTCACAACTCAAATTGAATCAACCCGCACAAGCCCTCGAAAATGCCAATCGCGCGATTGGGGTTATGGAAAAACTGTCCGAATCGAGCTCAGGCACCAGTTCGAACAAATACGATTTATCAATGGCCCATCGCGCTGCCGCCGAAGCCCAGTATCATCTCGGCAATCGAGAGCAAGCGATCCACTCGATAGACTTCGCGATTGAATTAGCCATAGAAGTTCTCAATTCAGGCAGTCCGCTAGTCGCCGAGGAACTGATACAGGAACTGACCGCAGAGAAAGTGATTTACCGCGAAGCCATGTCCAAATAGTCCTTACCAGCGGTGGAACGCGGGGTGGCCTTCTTTGACGGCGACGAAAATGCCTCGGCAGCGAGCGGTGACGAGCTCGCCAGCAGAGATCGTTCCGTCGACGGTGACGCGACGGTCCGAAGCGTCTACCACCCAGGCACGCAGTTCCAGCGGGCCAGCAATCGGCGTGGGATGCTCCATTTTGATCGTGTACTCGGCAGTCACTGTAGTGGGTGGGGCGGGGAGATTTAGGCGTTTCATCAGATGGCAACATGCCATCCAGTTGCAATGGCAATCGAGGAGCGTGCCGATGACCCCGCCGTTAAGCATCCCTTCGAACGCTTGGTGTTTTTTTTCTGCTTGGAAATGAGCCACCAACTGGTCCCCTTCGAGGTAGCTCTTCAGTTGCAGTCCGTCAGGATTCGCCGGGCCGCAGCCGTAGCAGATCAAGCGCGGAGCAAAGCGGTCTTGGACACAGAATTCTTCGCTCATGGGCAAACTCATCATCTGGTTCGGTCAATTAAGTAGGCTTTCGCATCACGACCACCGCTTGGTGGAAGTGGTGACGGGGAAGTATCTCTAGGATTTCAAAGAACCTTCCCCAAACTCGCTGGATGTAGGGAGTCGCATGAAAGACTTGGCTGCCGTAGGGGCCTTGGCGATTGAACCAAAACACCATGCGTTCCGCAGGAAGGTCACCGGCAAGTTTTGTGTTGATGTCCGTGTCCGCAGCAACGAGCGATTGGTAATGGCGGCTAAGGGCTCCGGATTCGCCAGAAGACTCGGTGCGGAGGTCTTCCCAAGTCGCTTCGTTGTGGATGGTCAAGTAGGCCATGCCACCAGGACGTAGGACTCGTCGCAGCTCACAAAGCCAAGTTGATTCGAAAGTGTCCAGATGGGTAAACACCGAAAATGCCGTGACCAAATCGAAAAAATTGTCTTCGATGGGGAGGGAAGGAATCGCCGGATTGAAGACCGCTTTGATTTCGGGGAGGTACGATTCGAGCCAGCGAATGTGGCGATAGTTTAGATCGCTTCCCCAAAGCTCAATTTTCTCGTCGGCAATTGCCGCCGCGTTTGCAGCCACAAAGTGCCGTAGAACGCGGCCGGTGGCGCAGCCAAAATCAAAAATACGGTGCGGTTTTAGTTGATGGCGTTGGCACGCGGAGATGACTTTCAAGTAGTCGAGGCAACCCGAAGCCCAGTACCGCCAAGCGAACGGAGCATAGCCTTCACGATCTTTTTGAGCCGGGATAGCGTTTTTGTCGCGCTGGACTAGATGCTCAAGAGAATCAACTCCCGTTTCTAGTAAGAGTTTGGGAGGAACAATCCGTTTGATCCGCAGAAGTTCGTCCGGACTAATGGCGGATATTGGCGGTTCGTTTTCGAACGGGGCCGAATCCCAGGGCTTTTCGGAGACTTTGAGTTCCCAGCGTTCGGTGGGTGGATATTCGGGAGAATTCTGCGGATTGCCGGGGTTTTCGGACATTTTTCCGTGGCACAAAAGCCAAAAAATTTAGAGAGCGCGCCCGGCAGGACTCGAACCTGCAACCCTCGGTTCCGAAGACCGATGCTCTATCCATTGAGCTACGGACGCTGAACTTTGCTACCACTGGTTAGAATCATGTGGCGAGCGAGGATTATTGCCGTTCGCTACTAATTTGACAAGGTGGAGTGGAACAGAGACTATTTCGAGTCGAAATACACGCACGAAAAACCGCAGCCAGACGTCACATCGCTGAAGAGGAAAGAATGTCAACAAAAATTCCGGTTTTTCGGAACCATTTTTGACTGGGCCTGTCCAATGTACTGCTGTGTCAATTTGGCGGATCAAGAATTCGCTTGGTTTGGCCGAAAATAGAACTTCGGATAAAAAAACACCGGCTTTTCCCAGGTTTTTATCGACCTACGGGGACAAAAGAACTTTTTTTAACGGGGGCCTTGTGAAACCGACGCGAGTCGGTATATTCAGGGCATCAGTTGGTCACAGCGAGAGGCGATGAGATCGGCTTTGGAAAATTTCGAAATTTTCTTCGAGATGGCCTTTACAAGCCAATCCAAGTCGTTAGAATCCTTGGCTCGCTGAAAACGAAATCGCTCACCTCTTGAGCATTTCTATTGCAATCTGAGAGATGCCTTTAAAGTTTGTTCGGTTTTTTCCGATGAGCTTTTTGGGGCAGATGCGAGAGTGTCTGCGGTTGGCATCGGTCAAGGTTCATCGAATCAAAGTGTCGCGTTGAGCGTACGCCTGGTTGGTGAGGATTGACCGCTTTCAACCGAAGGCTTGCTGGCTCGATCCAGCGAAAATGATCTTTGACAATTGGTTTGTGATAATCGATGGCATCTAGCAGCGATGTCTGTCGGTCTCGTAGTGGGTTCTGCCCAATTCTTTGACTGGCGACGTTGTTGTTTTATTAAACCACTCTTATGTTAGCGCCTGTTCAGGGCTGGCCGCTTGCGGTTGGTCTTGGACAAGTACGAAAGTTAAAGAGCGAATATATCGTTACAAAGTTTTTAATAGCAACTTAGGTTCGATTCGATTTGGCTAGGACGTGTAAACGGAAGGCTGGAGAGGGTTGAATTTATGTGGTCAAGCTATTAAGGGCGCATGGGGGATGTCTTGGCATCAGAAGGCGATGAAGGGCGTGGAAGTCTGCGAAAAGCTTGGGGTAGTTGACAAACAAACGTTGATCCCGAGATACCCGAATTAGCACACACTGAATTCATAGGTGTGTTGCGGCTAACCCAGGGAACTGAAACATCTAAGTACCTGGTGGAAAAGAAAGAAAAATCGATTCCGTTAGTAGCGGCGAGCGAAGGCGGAAGAGCCCAAACCGTGGAGGTTTCCTCTGCGGGGTTGTAGGACCTTTCACATGGGAAGAGTTCTGGTTAGTGGAATGGTGTGGAAACGCCAACCATAGGGGGTGAAAGTCCCGTACACGAAAACTTCGAACCTCTCGAAAGGCACCTGAGTAAACCGAGTCACGTGAAACCTCGGTTGAATCGACGGAGACCATTCCGTAAGGCTAAATACTCTCTGATGACCGATAGTGAATCAGTAGCGCGAGCGAAAGATGAAAAGAACCCCTTCTAGGGGAGGGAAAGAACCTGAAACCATGTGCCTACAAGCGGTCGGAGCACGTTAATGTGTGACGGCGTGCCTTTTGCATAATGATCCGGCGAGTTATCGTCAACGGCTCGGTTAAGGCCTTCAGGGCCGGAGCCATAGGGAAACCGAGTGTTAAGAGCGCGCATGTCGTTGGCGGTAGACGCGAAACCTAAGTGATCTACCCATGAGCAGGTTGAAGCGCGGGTTAAACTGCGTGGAGGACCGAACCCACTTGGGTTGAAAACCGAGGGGATGACTTGTGGGGAGGAGTGAAAGTCTAATCAAACTGGGAGATAGCTCGTTCTCTCCGAAATATCTTGAGGGATAGCCTTGAGACAACTATGCATCGGGGGTAGAGAGACTGAATTGGATGGGGGCTGTTCCAACGGTACCCCACCGAACCAAACTCCGAATACCGATGTAACTATCTCAGGAGTGAGACTGCGAGGGATAAGCTTCGTGGTCGAGAGGGAAACAACCCAGATCATCGGCTAAGGTCCCAAAGTTACACTCAGTCACTAAGGAAGTTAGATTGCTGAGACAGCCAGGATGTTGGCTTAGAAGCAGCCACCATTTAAAAAGTGCGTAATAGCTTACTGGTCGAGCAATCTTGCGCCGATAATGAACGGGAGTAAGTGTAACACCGAAGCCGTGGACTTGCCGTAAGGCAAGTGGTAGGAGAGCGTTGTACGGGAGATACAAGCCTGACGGAAACGACAGGTCGCGGCCCGTACAAGTGATTATGCCGGAATGAGTAACGATAAAACAGGTGAGAATCCTGTTCGCCGAAAGCCTAAGGTTTCCTGGGGAAGGTAAATCCACTCAGGGTTAGGCGGTTCCTTAGTTCAGGCCGATAGGCGTAGACGATGGACAGCAGGTTAATATTCCTGCCCCAGCGTGTGGAGCGATGGAGGGACGGCAACCGAAATGTGAGCGTAACGACTAGAAATGTTCGTGGAGGACACCAAGATGGAGGGATGGCAAATCCACCCTCGTAATTCAAGGTGTTCGACCGACCGGCTTGACTGGGAAGTTACAGGAAGGTTGTCCAAGAAAAGCTTCTAAGCTTCGAAGCACGTTGACCGTACTAAAACTGACACAGGTAGGCGAGACGAGTAGTCTAAGGCGCTCGGGAGAACGGTGGTTAAGGAACTCTGCAAAATGACCCCGTAAGTTCGCGATAAGGGGTGCCTGCGCAAGCAGGCCACAGTAAATCGGCATCAGCGACTGTTTATCAAAAACACAGGACTCTGCTAACTCGTAAGAGGATGTATAGAGTCTGACGCCTGCCCGGTGTTGGTAGGTTAAGGAAGAAGGTTAGCCTAACGGCGAAGCTTGCGACCGAAGCCCCAATAAACGGCGGCCGTAACTATGACGGTCCTAAGGTAGAATTTTCTGCCCTGTTGTGTGGCAACACACAACTTAGCACTTGGCTGTATGCTGAAACACCTGGGTATCCGACAGTACTTGTGATAACTTGTTATCCCAAGTGAAAATCTGTTCGGTGCAGGCAATCAGCAGGAAACCGGTATTTCCGGGATCCTCAGAGACTATACGCCAAGCATCCGCAATAATTATCTTTGATTGCGGATGATGATATAGTCCGAGCTGCATGGCGACATGCAGAGGCTGGCGGAAACGACCAGCCCACTGTGCAACAGCTTTTTTGAGTTTCATTGATCTTTGAGTTGGCTGTTGTAACAGCGTAACAAGTCTGAGCGAAGTTCCTTGTCGGGTAAGTTCCGACCTGCATGAATGGCGTAACGACTGGTGCACTGTCTCAACCACCGACCCGGTGAAATTGTAGTCGTGGTGAAGATGCCACGTACCCGCGGTTAGACGGAAAGACCCCATGAACCTTTACTGTATGCTGATATTGGTCTGAGATATATCTTGTGTAGGATAGCTGGGAGACTGTGAAACTTCGACGCCAGTCGGAGTGGAGTCAACCTTGAAATACCAGCCTGGCTATGTTTTAGCTCTAACTTTGACCCTTGAATCAGGGCAAAGGACAGTGTCAGTTGGGCAGTTTGACTGGGGCGGTCTCCTCCAAAAGAGTAACGGAGGAGTGCATAGGTACACTCAGCCTGGTTGGCAATCAGGCGTCGAGCGCAAAGGTAGAAGTGTGCTATACTGCGAGACAAATGAGTCGAGCAGTTACGAAAGTAGGTCTTAGTGATCCTGTGGTTCCGAATGGAAGGGCCATAGCTCATCAGATAAAAGGTACTCTGGGGATAACAGGCTTATCGCATCCGAGCGTCCATAGCGGCGATGCGGTTTGGCACCTCGATGTCGGCTCATCACATCCTGGGGGTGTAGAAGCTCCCAAGGGTTTGGCTGTTCGCCAATGAAAGTGGTACGCGAGCTGGGTTCAGACCGTCGTGAGACAGGTCGGTCCCTATCTGCCGTGGGCGTACGAAACTTGAGGAGATTCTTCTTTAGTACGAGAGGATTTAGAAGGACGTAGCTCTGGTGTCCCAGTTGTCACGCTAGTGGCACGGCTGGATAGCTAACTATGGAAAGGATAAACGCTGAAAGCATCTAAGCGTGAAGCCAACTCCAAGATTAGGTTTCGTTGCACTATGTGCGAAAGTCCCCTTGTAGACTACGAGGTTGATAGGCCAGATGTGTAAGCGCAGTAATGTGTTCAGCTTACTGGTACTAATGGACGAATGCTTGACCACATATATTCAGGTCTCTTCGCATTCACGTTCAATCGTGTTTGCGGCGTTAGCATCTAAGTGGTTAATTTAAATTTGGTACGCTGTCGAAATATCACAAACCATGTCAAGACAACCAAAGTCCGGAGGGGTGAATAAGCCCTCCGGATTTCTTCCGGTGACTATATCGGAGTGGTCACACCTGTTCCCATCCCGAACACAGAAGTTAAGCACTCCGAGCCGATGATAGTGCCCACAAGTGCGAAAGTAGGTCTTGCCGGATTATTTAAAAACTCCCGTTGGTTTTCCAACGGGAGTTTTTTTGTGCGCCCGCGAAAGTCTACACTTGCAAGCCAATCGCAATCACTCAACTTGGTTTACGCAAGACCTTAATTTTTTCAAAATTTTGAGATCCAAATTTCGGGCTTCTCTTACAAATCGCCGTTAAAAAACGGTGCTTCGGCGTAAATCGAGGGCAACTTCACGATGCGAAAACTTCTATGATTTTTTGAATCCGCACCAAGAAACCGTCGCAATGCCGTGGCGCTCGCCGTGTTCAAAAATTTCTCTCAAAGTGTAGAATACGCCATGTCAGCTTTAGTCTAAAAGATTGATGATTAAAGCACCTTAAATTTTAAAACGAAGTTCGGCTTTGGGAGCGCGACATGGAAAACGGAAATGGTGGAAAATGCCCGGTGATGGGCGAGCTCGGTAAGCGACATACGGTGGCTGGGACGTGGTCAAATCGCGACTGGTGGCCAAATCAACTGAACCTACAAATCCTTCATCAAAACAGTCCAGCCTGTAGCCCGATGGATGAGGGGTTCGATTATGCCAAGGAATTCCTTTCGTTAAACTTGGAAGAAGTCAAAGATGACCTTACATCGCTGATGACCGATTCACAAGAATGGTGGCCAGCCGACTGGGGACATTATGGGCCGTTGTTCATCCGGATGGCTTGGCACAGCGCCGGGACTTACCGGGTCACCGATGGGCGGGGAGGAGCGAGTTCGGGAACACAGCGTTTCGCACCTCTCAACAGTTGGCCAGACAATGCCAGCCTCGACAAAGCTCGGCGTTTGTTGTGGCCCGTCAAGCAAAAATATGGCCGCAAATTATCTTGGGCAGACTTGATGATTTTGGCAGGGAACGTCGCCCTTGAATCGATGGGATTCAAAACGTTTGGTTTTGCTGGAGGACGTGAAGATGTTTGGGAACCCGAAGGTGACATTTATTGGGGTCCGGAAAGTGAATGGCTCGGCGACAAACGCTATTCAGGTGATCGTGATCTTGAAAAGCCGCTAGGTGCGGTCCAAATGGGATTGATCTATGTCAACCCAGAGGGCCCCAATGGAAAACCGGATCCACTGGCAGCCGCGCGCGATATTCGTGAGACGTTCGCCCGTATGGCGATGAATGATGAAGAGACCGTAGCGTTAATCGCTGGTGGACATACATTCGGTAAAGCTCACGGGGCGGCTTTAGCCGCACAGCATGTCGGTCCCGAACCTGAGGGAGCAACTCTCGAAGAGCAAGGATTGGGTTGGAAAAACAGTTTCGGTAGCGGCAAAGGGAGCGATGTTATCACCAGCGGGCTCGAAGGCGCATGGACGGCAACTCCGACAAAATGGTCCAACGGATACTTTGATAACCTTTTCGGCTTCGAGTGGGAACTCACCAAGGGTCCAGGTGGATGCTGGCAATGGACACCCACCGATGCATCGGCACAAACCCTCGTGCCCGACGCTCACAACCCAGAGAAAAGAAATCCGCCAATGATGCTGACGACTGACGTGTCGCTCCGCGTTGACCCAATTTACGAACCGATCTCGCGGCGATTCCATGAGAACCCTGATCAGTTTGCTGAGGCATTTGCCAAGGCGTGGTACAAGTTGACCCACCGCGATATGGGCCCGGTTTCCCGATTGCTTGGCCCGGAAGTCGCGCCCCCGCAAATATGGCAAGATCCCTTGCCGACGGTCGCGCACGAACTCGTTGACGATCACGATGTGGCTGAACTCAAATCGCGTTTACTTGCGAGTGGGCTGACGATCTCCCAATTAGTAACAACGGCTTGGGCCTCCGCTTCGACCTTCCGAGGTTCAGACAAACGCGGCGGCGCCAACGGGGCGAGAATTCGCCTTGCACCACAAAAAGATTGGGAAGTCAACCAGCCAGAAGAACTGAATAAGGTGCTGTCGGTCCTAGAAAAAATCCAGTCCGATTTCAATGCCGCTCAAAAGGGAGGAAAACAAATTTCGTTGGCCGATTTAATCGTCCTCGGTGGCTGTGCGGCAATTGAAGAAGCGGCCAAGAAGGCGGGGCATCCCGCCAAGGTGCCTTTCGCACCAGGACGTACCGATGCGACCAGCGAAATGACCGATGTCGAGTCATTTGCCGACCTCGAACCGATTTCCGATGGATTCCGAAATTATATTCGCATGGACCATGATCGACCGGCACCGGAACTGCTGATCGATCGCGCTCAATTGCTGACATTGACGGCACCTGAAATGACGGTACTCGTCGGGGGCTTGCGGGTGCTCGGAGCCAATTTCAACCAATCCAAAATGGGAGTATTTACCGAAAAGGTCGAAACTTTAACGAACGACTTTTTCGTGAACCTTTTGGATATGGGGGTCGAATGGAAAAAGTCGCCGCAGTGTGGGCATTTCTTCGAAGGCCACGACGTCGCGACTGGAACCGTAAAATGGCGAGCCTCACCCGTTGATTTGGTTTTCGGATCGAACTCCCAGTTACGGGCGATCGCCGAAGCTTACGCCTGCAATGATGGTGGTACAGCCTTTGTGCGTGATTTCGTCAAGGCTTGGTCCAAAGTGATGAACTTGGACCGATTCGACCTGTAGTCCATTTAGAGCCTATCCCATAACCCCGCCGGGACTGCGGACGTCTCGTCCGCCAAGTTGGTTTTGGGATGGGCTCTTAGTAATCAGCAAAATTTCGCAGGTTAAAACGACGGTGGGCTTTGGGCACGCCGTCGTTATTCGTCAAGAACGACCTGGGCAGATTGGATTTGCAGTAACTCAGCCATCGTAGCGCGAAAAGCCGTGGTCTGACTGTACAAATCGATATTGTGACGAGAGCCGACTTCGCATGATGTTTCCCAAACAGTAAGCTTATGGCCAGACAAACTTAGTGCTGACGGAAGGCTGCGTTGATCCACCACGGATCGATGGCTGAGTCGGTTTAATCGCTGAGCGCTTTTAAGGGCTCGATCGGTCGAGTTGGTGAGCAAGGTCGCAGATTGGATCACTTGATCAAATTCCCTTCGCCCCACGTCACAGCAGGATTGAGGAGCCAGAACCGGGGCCACCAAAATCAAATGCCATGCCGATGTGCTTGAATTCAGGTTACCCAAGTCGACAAGGTTCGTCAGGGCGACCTGAGCACCCATGCTGTAACCGATAATAATTCCATTTTGTACACCTGCCTGTTGCATAAAGTGCGACAAACGATGCCCCTCAACGACGGAGTGATCAGATTTTCGTTTGAAATCTCTTGGCAAACAACTATCGGTCTCCGTCGCCCAAGACCAAATGATGTAGCGGACACCAATTCGATTGGACACACAAGCCAATGAATTTCCGTAAACTTGAAGGCCCCGATACTGAGAATAATTTAGGTCCGTTCGGTAACCATGTATGTAGAAAACGGTTGGCCGATGTGGTTCTGTTTGGAATTCGTTCAACAAATGCTCGAATGACGTCGCCAAAAATTGACATCCATCGAAGACCGATATTTGAAATTGATCGCTGATGCAACAGGCGGGGGTCTGTCTAGTGCTCACAAGCCAAACTTGGTCGAGGGTACCGCATGAAGCAGAATCGTCATTTGGTGGACCTTTGACGGCTTCTTGAGCGTCTCCACGAGACACGATGCTCATTCCAAATCCGAACGCCACCAAGCAGATAATGCTCCACAAGTGTTTCGAATTGATAGAAGCGAACATCTTCATATTGCTAAACAATGCTTGTCGTAACGATCGTATGCCTTGATTCGCCTAGTATGTAGTTTGAAAGGCGATTTTTGTAGTGCTAAGGCGTTCTCTACGAATCGCCAAAGGTCCCTTCAGTTCTCGCGACTTTTTGGGCGACTCAACGTAGTTTGTCTCGCAATGGTATGGAACTGGCCGAAAAATCGGGATGAAACGAGTAGTTTGCTTGCAATTGATTGACTAAATCCCTATTCGAACGGAATTTTTTTAGCGTTTCGCTCAATTCTCTGAATTTTGTGCGCGCGATTTTAACGTTATGGATATAATTCTTGACGGTCTTGAATCTCGGCCAGGCTCTTCCGCTGATCGAGCTCGGAGTCGTTGCCATTGAAGTTGATAAGGATCACAGAAATGGAGCCGGGTGAAAAGTCGCGGTTTCTAGGGGAGAGGACACCGTAGACCATTCAAATCCGAAGCACGAGACTCTCCTTATTCAAAACCAATCACTGATGAAACGAATCTTCTGGCTTTTGTTCTTCGGAACGATTTTAATGGGGCTTTTTTGCGGAGACTTGAATGGTCCGCTTGCAGCTCAATTAGTTGACGAAGATCAGCAAGAGCCCATTTTCCGAATCGGTGAATTGGAACAAATTTATTCTTTTCGTCAGCGGCGGAATCGTATGGGGCAATTTGCCCCAGACGGCTCGATTGGAGTTGTCGAAACCCGCAGAGGCAAGTTCGATTTTTATGTCCCCAACGGACCGAGTATGGTTCGTCTTTCTGGAACGCCAACCAAGCCCGGGCGTTCTCGACGCAAGGTGCGGATCGAAGGGCTGCCGGGGATTTTCAATCATGTCGCAGGGGGTCCGGTCTTCGAAGACCCTCTGACCAAAACAAGGTTCATGATCTATCACGCCGAAATTCATCGGTTTTCTCCGCAAGACTTTTACAGCGTCTTAGGTCTCGCAGTTGCAATCGATCGAAAGGGCTTGAAATTTCGAGACCTTGGAATCATCATCCGCCCGAATCGTTCGCTCGACGAGATGCACGACCCCATTGACATTGGGGGTGGGACGTTTGTGATTTCTGATGAATATCTGTTAGTGTATTTCCGAGACTATTTAGAAGCAGGTGGCTCCGCAGAACTCGCTGTGGCCAGAATTTCGTTCGTTGAGTTGCTTGCGGACGCTCAACTGGGGCTGACGCCGCAATTCCAAAAATATTTTGAGGGCGATTGGTTGGAACCTGGAATTGGTGGACGAGCCTCTCCATTAGAGATTGGAAACCCGGCCAATGCCTGGTGCGCAGTTTCATACAATCATGTCCTTGACCGATTTGTGTTGGCAATCTCGCAATGGACACCTGAGCTATCTGATCTTTACCTCGCGACATCGGTTGATGGTTTGAACTGGACCTCACGTCAACCAATTGATCTTTCACCCAGGGAACAATTTTATCCGTCGATAATCGGCATGGAACCGATCCCATGGGTGTCTGGAACTTCTTTCTTCATCTATTACACGGACAGTGAGTTGGGGGGTTGGAACCGTTGGCAGGATGCCCGCTTTGTGCGGCGCCGCATCGACTTAATGCCGCCCACTGATGCCCATCAGACTCCCTAAACCACCTCGTTGATCGTCCGACCAAATCGAGCTTTTGACGTTGCTAAAAGCCCAACAATTCGCCGAATTCGATTGCTTAAATTGGCTTTTCAAACGCCCAAATTGAGGTGGCTATCTTCGAGAAAGGGCGCTTTTTTCTGAAATTAGCTCGACAAGCCGAAAAAATTGGCAATAATTGAACTTGGCTAAGAGTGGGGATTTCGGAACAATTCAGTACCGAATCTTGAATGGCCTTGTCTCAAAAAAATTTGCGAGGATTCCAATGCAGACACGCAGCATTTTGTTCATTACATTGATCGCCGTGTGGTGTTGCTCAAGCATCGCGACGGCAACCGATGATCTTCTTCGCAATACTTTCGCTGAGCATATTTCCAAATCTGGAAATCCTGCTGCGGAGGAAATTTTGGCAGCGGTCCGTCAAACCAAAGCGGACGCTGATGCCTTGAACCTTGGGCTAACGAAATTGTATCCCGAATACCAAGCTGCTCTTGCGGCAGCCGATGAGGGGAATTTGGAACTCGCACTCAGTCAACTGCAACCTTTACTCGATGGGGAAGATAAATTCTTGGCCGCTGATGCTGCCTTTTATTTGGCTCGGGCTCTAATGAACGCGGAACGCTTTGAGGAAGCATTACCCCTACTTCGCGATCTGCAAACGAAGTTGGACGATTATTCCGCAAACGGCGGCGTGACCCAATTTTTCTTGGGGCAGGCATTGGCCGGAATGCTCCAACACCAAGAGGCGATGGCTGCACTAATGGAATTTTTACAATTGAATCCTGACGCGCCGGAACGATTACGAGTCAGCGCTTGGCGACAAGTTCAGGAGCTACAAAGTATTCAGCCGGGCAAGATGCAAGACGTCTATCATCGCATGGACTTTTCACGGCGGCGATTGAGTATCGCCGAGTCTGGCGAAAAGACCCAAGAGGAACAAAACCAGATCGTTAAGATGTTGGCAAAACTGATCGAGGAAGAAGAGAAAAAGGAATGTAGTGGCGGGAAATGCAACAACCCCAGCCAGCAACAGTCTCAACAGCAACAACAACAACAACAACAACAACAACAAGGCAAAAACGAACCCCAGCAAAGCAAAAGTGAGACAGCCGGAAATAGCAGCAACCCTAATGGCAAATTTATCGACAAGTCATTCGACACCGGTACCGCCAGCCCTTGGAGTCGGTTGCGCGACATGAGTCGCGATCCGGCCAATACAGGATTGCGTGACAAACTACCACCGCGATACAAAGAGATCGTTGAGCGGTACAACGATGCCGTCAACAATGACACTCGTAGTTCGGAAAAAGAGTAATTCTTCATCCTTGAGCACTCTTCCCAACACCATCGTTTTTCGAACTAAAACGCTTTATGGCAAATTGGGTCAAAGTGACAACCACGGCCGATAACCGCGAGGTCCTTCAACGTCTCGCTGAGAAGTTGATTGAATTGCGATTGGGCGGTTGCATGCAGATCAGCGGCCCTGTCGAGAGTCACTACGTTTGGGAGGGGCGGCATGAAACGAGTGTCGAGTATGTCCTGACAATCAAAACCGCTGCCGAGCTATTTGACCGATTATGCGACAACATCCACTCCCATCATCCCTACCAAGTCCCGCAAATCGTTGCGACGCCGATTTCCAAAATATCCCCTGCTTACGAATCCTGGCTTGAGGGAAATATCACTCGCCAGACACCAAATCAATTCCCTTAACAAAAATCGCAGCTTTGGACGGATTTGTCTGTTAGTTGATTTTGGCAATGCAGTAAATTAGCGATTCGCAGCACGCTTTTGGAAGTAAACCGTCGTGTAATTCCAATCATTCAATGCCGCTCCAACCACAAGTGCTTTCAAAATGACCTACCCCAGCAAAGACGCAACAAAGCAAGACAACGATTCCTCGGGTTAGGCTCAGATTGTTGCTCGTCATCGCCCCTATTCCATATTCGATCCAACCAAGCATTCCGATTTTGGCTGCACCTCATTCGTACAGACTTTTTTTATCTAAATTCTTTTAATTTAAGTTTTTATCCCCGCGAAAACCTGCGATTGTCTGATTTAAAATGAATTCGTCACGGTCCCAAGATTAAAAACGTCAAACTGCGTTCCGCGAAGTTATTTGGGCTACAAATTGTTTGTTTTACGTTTCTCGATTACCCCGCCAATGAACAAACAAGACCGCCGGTTAAGCTAGACTTTGGAAGAAAACATGTCGAACGATCCTACATCTGCTGACGAAGAAAAATTTCCAGAACGGCCACTCGGACAAAACTACGATCCTTTAGAGTTTGGACTTCAAGCTGCATTCGGTGGCGAAATTGTCCAATCGCGGGAACGAGACTCTTCACCAGACAAGAAAATTGGGCGAATCATCGCGGATCGCTATCGGCTGATTGAAAAAATGGCGAGGGGGGAATGGGGTCGGTCTGGATGGCTGAGCAGTTCGAACCGGTCAAAAGACTGGTGGCCATCAAATTGATTAAACCGGGTTTGAATTCGCGGGAGGTTTTGGCTCGGTTCAGTGCGGAACAACAAGCTCTTGCTCTTCTGGACCATCCCAATATTGCCAGAATTCTCGATGGCGGCGTGGATGAATTTAACCAGCCGTTTTTTGCAATGGAGTTGGTCAAGGGCGTTCCCATCACCCGATACTGCGACGAGTTGCGGCTGGGCACTCGAGAACGGCTGGAGTTGTTCATTCCGATCTGCCAGGCAATTCAACACGCCCATCAAAAGGGGCTCATTCATCGTGACCTCAAGCCATCCAACATTTTGATCGCGAAATATGACAACGTGGCCATCCCAAAAGTCATCGATTTTGGCGTCGCCAAAGCGATCGGCACCGAACTGACCGTTGAGACGCTGCACACCGGTTTTTCGTCGATTGTCGGCACCCTGGAGTATATGTCTCCCGAACAGGCTCAGTTCAACAATCGCGATATTGACACACGAGCGGATATCTATTCGCTGGGCGTCATTCTGTATGAATTGTTGGTTGGCAGCCCGCCGTTCCATCGCACTGAATTGGCTCGACTGGCCATTGATGAGGTGTTGAAGGTAATTCGGGAAGTCGATCCCAAACGTCCCAGTGACAAGCTATCGTCGTCCGAGATGCGGGCGAGTGTTGCCGCTGTGCGAAATTCGGAACCGGACCGGTTGGCGCGGTCACTGCGGAACGATCTGGACTGGGTGGTGATGAAGTCGCTGGAAAAAGATCGTTCGCGACGGTATGCGACTTCGATTGAATTGGGCAGCGATATTCAGCGGTTCTTGATGGGCGAAACCGTACAGGCTGCACCTCCAAGTGCTTTGTACCGCGCTCAAAAATGGTTGCGGCGAAACCGAACGCTTACCATCGCGGCATCGTTAGTGCTAATCAGTTTGTTGGTTGGTTTGGCCGGCACGTTGATTGGTCTGCTGAAAGCCAATCAAGCTCTCGAATACGCGGAATCAAAGGCCGCCGAAGCACTCGAAGCCAGCGAACAATCGGAAAAAAGTGCCGCTCTGGCCCAGCAAGCCGTTGGCGACACCCAAGCCTTTGCGGACCACTTGGTCAATGGATTTCTCAAGGCCGCGCGACCTGAAGACTGGAACGGCGGGCTGGGTGTCAACGTGACCATGCGGGAAGCATTGTTGCTGGCGGAAAACAAACTGCCGAATTTGGTGCGTGAACATCCCAATGCAGAGTTGATTGCCCGGCAGGCGCACGCCGAGACTTGGTTTGACTTGGGCGAGTACCGCCGAGAGGAAACCAATTGGCGGCGGGTTCTGGAATTGCTGCTCGCCGGCTCGAAGTCAGAACGAATGTCAACTGAGGAATTTTTGTTTGAAGCCCGAACACAGGTTGGAATGTGCCTGTTGCGTCAGTCGCAACTGGATGATGCCAGAAAATGGTTTGATCAGGCATTCGAAAATTTCGCGGTGAGTGATGATCAGCGGGCATCGTTGACGTGGCTTGCACATATCGGTTTGGGTGAAATTGATTTGGCGGAACTGCGACCCCAGAGAACCTTGGATCGATTATTGCCCATTTTGCATCAGGCCGACGTTAACTCTTCTCCAGATAACTCCGAGTTGTTCGCTGAGATTGGCTCATTGGTTTCCAGTGCACACAAAGCATTGGGAAAAACAGACGAAGCAATCGAGTTGAACAACCGCCTGCTCGATTTTGCCGAAGATAATCTCGGCGACGAGCACCTATTTACGTTGCTGATGCGCAACGATCTGGCCCACACCTACTGGACACAAAAACAATACGATAAATCCATCCCGATCTTTTGCGAGTTGAGCGAATCGGCGCGAAAGCTGTTGGGTGACGATCATCCAACGGCACTTCAAATGGAATTCAATCTGGCTGTCAATTTGTCCGATTCCGGAAAACCGGCCGATGCTGAGCCGATGTTTGTCGAGTTACTCCCTAAATTGTCGGCCAAGTTGGGTGATTTTCACGAAAAAACATTACAAGCTCGCAAGTGGATTGGGCACACGATGCTGAAGCAAAAAAGATTTGTTGAAGCTCAGGATGCACTGTTGAGCGTTTGGCAAGCTGCGACACTGGAATTAGGTGCAGACCACGCAGAATCGCTTGATGCGTTGTCCCAGTACTGCGAGTCATTGCAGCAAGCCGGTAAATTGGAAGAGGCGATTCCATTTCGCGAGAATTTATTGACACTGCGACGCAAACAGGCGGACCGCCACGATCCAAAGCTGTTGCCGAACATGAACAATCTCGCTTCACTTTATTGGCGGACGGGCAAGTTGGGCAAATCGGTCCCAATGTTTCGTGACGTCGTTGAATTGTGTACCGTACGATTTGGCCCCGATGATCGTCGAACTGTACAGGCATCAGCCAACCTGGCCGCCAATTTGCGCGACAGTGGGCAAATTGAGGAAGCCATTTCCCTGATGGAACAGGTTTGTCGGCGGGCCGAAAATCATACTGGGCTTGAGTGGACGGAAGATGAGCTGGTGACCATGTATTTGTTTGCCGAGCGTTCTCAGGAAGCCCAACCGTTGTTAGTCAAACAGGAAAAACGATTGCGAGCCGAGTTGACGCGTATCGAGGAATGGGCAAATTCAAGTCCCTTGGCCGTGGCCAATCGGCAGGCTGGATTGGCCAACAATTTGATCTACCAACTGAATTTTGCAGAGGCAAAAACGCTGATTCAAGAAGCGATTGCAATTATCGAGGAATTCAAACCTGAGAGCTGGCAATTGGCCCATGCTCAAGGTATCTTGGCGGATATTTTGGTTCAGGAGGCGATGGCCTTAGATCGGGAGTCGGATGATTCCAATTCCCTGTTGCAAGAAGCCGAGCGGTTGCTGTTGCCCTCGGTCGAGATTCTCACTCAGAGTTTAGCCACCAATCAATCGCTGAGTAACTACCAAGTGCAGACCAAAAAACGTTTGCAACGGCTGTATGAAGTCTGGGAAAAGCCTGAAGAAGCGGCCAAGTGGAAGTAATGTTTGAAATGACTCAAGAACCTAACTCACAAACATCCTGGACGAACATTCGCGGTGCAGCGGATGGCGATGCGGAGTCTCGCAATCGATTTGCTGCCACTTATGAACCCGTCGTGAGCGGTTATTTGAATTCGCGCTGGGCAACGAACAAACAGCTTTCCGGAATGATCGAGGACGCTGTTCAAGATGTATTTATCGAATGTTTTCGACCAGCGGGTGTGTTAGATAAAATCGACTCGACGACGATCACGTCCTTTCGCGCCTACTTGTTCGGCGTGATTCAGAATATTGCTCGACGCCACGAGTCAAAAGCGAGCGAGAAGGGGCTGAATTTTGATTTGGAAGCCAACGAGACGTCAGCGAGTGCGGCGTACGATCGGCAATATGCTGCCGCTCTTATGCGTGAGGCGTCGTTCATTCAAGCTGCGGTGGCTCGGCAAAAGGGAGAGCTGGCCGTTCGGCGCGTCGAGTTATTGCATCTGAGATTTGGCGAGTCGCTGCCGATCAGGGAAATTGCGCGACGCTGGCAAGTCGATGCGGCTTGGCTACATCATCAATACGCCACGGCCCGCGAAGAGTTTCATGAGGCCTTGCGAAGTTTGATCAAGCGACACAATCCAACCTTGACCGCCGCCGAGATCGACAACCGCTGCGAAGAACTGCTTCTAGCACTCGCCGGAGCGTAGTAATTCTTCGCAGCTAATTTTTTGTATGGTGCGTCAGCCTGGGGATAGGCTGATTTACCACCCCACTCGCGACGGTCGCCGAACCGCTAAGCCAACACAAACCATTCCGACGAGCATCATTGCACCTGGCTCTGGTAATGCGGTGAACGCCAGGTACACCGCGTCCTTGGTCACTCGCAATCCCCAGCCGGCGTTCGGCCCACCTTGGATGTTCAGTTGTCCGTTGGACCAGACGCTTTGGATATTCATCGAAACGGCATCGACGATTTTCCATTCGCAGCTGCCCGACCAGATTGGGTCATTGAAATCATTGAGTCCACCAAAAATTTAATCGCGTTGCCAAGCTCACCATCCCTTCGCATATTGAATTAGAAAACGGTAGCAGAAAGATGAACCCAAACTTGATTTTTAAAAAACGCGTAAAGACTACTAAAATCAACTTGAAAAACGAGGTTCGGTCAGCCAAAATCGAGAGACTTAAGTTAATTGTGTTATTTTGCCCAACCTAGGCATCATTGAGCGAGACGGATGCTGACAGATACCCCACAATCATTACTTGATCGACTGCGGGTGGAAAGTTCCACGCGAGACTGGGAGACGTTCTGTCAGATCTATCGGCCCCTAATACAACAACAATTGAAGCGGCGGTTGTCGAACTCGTCCGATGTAGACGACCTCGCTCAGGATATTTTGACTAGGGTTTTTCAAAGTCTGAAAACATTCGCTCACAATGGGCGCACGGGAGCCTTTCGGAAGTGGATCGGCAAGATCGTTTTGCAACAGCTATGGCGTTACTACCAAGTTCAGACTTTACAGGGCGAGTCAACTGAATTAGCGTGTCAAACTCAATTTCCCGCGTTCGCTGCCGCCGACCTTGAGCAACAATGGGAAGCCGAACACGATCGCCATGTGCTGAAAAAACTTCTTGAATTGATCGAACCCGAATTCAGCGTTTCCACATGGGCCGCGTTTCTCGCCGTTACCGTTGAAGGAAAAGTGACCCGAGAAGTGGCCCGCGATTTGGGTCTCTCTCCGAATGCGGTCATGATCGCGAAGAGTAGAGTGTTGACACGATTGCGTTCCGTTGGTCGTGAACTTTTGGATGACATGCAATGAACTTCGGAATCCCTTCAACTGGTGAGCATCCTGACGTCGAACAGCTACATGCTTTTGCTAAAGGCCTGTTGGATGACGATCAGTTGCGTCATGAGCTTGAAGCACACTTGCGAATCTGCGATCAATGCCTTGCTGAAATCGAACGCGCTGACTCCGATCAATTCGAAGAACGAATTAGAAGTTTACTCGACAATGAAAAGTTTAATTCCCCGCCATCGCAGCGGTATGAGCTGATCGAAGAAATTGGACGTGGTGGAGCAGGGGTGGTTTACCGAGCAAAACAAGCCGGACTCGAACGTGAAATCGCCCTCAAGATGCTGTTGCGTGGTGATCGCTCAAGTCGCGCTGAATTTTCGCGTTTTCGACGCGAGTCAGTTGCCTTAGCTCGGCTCAGTCACGCCAACATCGTGCAGATTTACGACTGCGGCGAGTTGGACGGAGCCCCCTACCTAGCAATGGAATTTGTCGATGGGATAACACTGGCCGAGCGATTGCGAGTGGGGCCAATCGACACGCAGCTAGCCGCTAGGTGGTTACTCGCGCTCGCCGAGGCCATCGCCCAAGTACATGAAAAAGGAATTTTGCATCGCGATCTAAAACCACAAAATGTTTTGTTGGCACGCCCCGAACAGGGTGGCGAACAGGCACTAAGTCGGCAGAAATCCAACGAAGGCGAAGCCCAAAGTCAACAGCGATATTCATTAAAGGACCCTTTCGCCAACGATAAATGCCTATCTGCGCCACAGAACACCAAGGGGGATACTCGCTGGACTCCTAAACTAGTTGACTTTGGTTTGGCCGCATGTCAGGACTCTACCGTTTTCCACACTGCAAGCGGTGAAACGTTGGGAACACCAGCCTACATGGCTCCGGAAACTATTGGAGGGCGAAGCAAAACGACAGGCGGAGAATTGTTGGATATCTACGGTTTGGGGGCAATTTTGTACGAGTGCCTCACCGGTCGTCCCCCATTTACCGGAAGTTCAACCTGGGAAATTTTGGAGGCCGTTGCCAATCGCGACCCGGTTTCGATTTCCTCGCTACGCAGTGGCGTGCCCCGTGATTTGATCACGATCTGTAATCGTTGCTTGGACAAGCGGGCTGATCGGCGTTTTAGGTCGGCACGCGACTTGGCCGATGACCTACAGCGGTTTCTCAACGGCGAACCAATTCAGTCGCGGCGTGTTTCCTCGTTTGAGAGAACTTGGCGTTGGGCCAAACGTCGTCCTGCGACGGCGGTCGCCTGTTTGCTAGGACTAACATTGGCGACATCGATTCCATTTTTACTGGCATATCAAAATTGGTCCGTTCAAAAAGAAAGAAACTTAGCTCGTGATCAATACGTTGCCGTGAGGGCAACCTTACACGATGTTCTTGCCGAACTTAACCGAAACACGGGCACCGTCGTTCCCGAAGCGACTCAGTTAGCCGCACGACAAGTCTCACATGCCCGAAAGCTGTTCGAGCAATTGGCCGAAGTGGACCGCTCGCCACAATCGGATTTTGATCTTAGTAAGGTCTTGATCCAAAGTGCCATAATTGAAAATCTTCTCGGGAATAATGAACAGGCGGTTTCTTTTTTGGACCAAGCCGAGGCAAGGTTTGATCGGCATCAAAAACATGATCCCTCTTGCGTCGAGGCCCTTCAGGGCTTGTTAAAATGTCAAATAGCGCGAGCGAAATTACTGCAAGAATTTAACGAATTGGATTTGTCGGAGAGGCACCTCGCAATCGCAGCAGAAATTTTTGCGTCTCTGGAGAATCTACACCGGGAATCGGGGGCTCCTAGCGAGACCGATCTATTAGGGGAAAATCAGTTGCTACTTGAGACTCGCGGCACGCTGGCGTTACAGCAAAACAAGTACAAGGAAGCAGCAGACCTTTATCAACGCTCAATCAACGTTCTGCAGCAATTAGCTGAACGACAGGGGGAAGGCCCCGATCATTTATTGGCGGCTGCAGGTTTGAAAGTCAATTTAGCGGCCGTTTTGATGCAAATGCATCGAAATGAGGAAGCCGAAATGTGGTATCAGCAAGCGTTAGAGGCCTTCGAAGAATGGGGCAACAACAACGCTCGCACTTCCAAATGGGTCGAGGACTGGGCCACTGCTATCCTCAACCGTAGTAATCTATTGGCTGCCTTGAATAGGCATGACGAAGCATTTGAAACTCTAGATCAAGCTCGGCCAATCCTTCGTCAGGCGATCAAGACCGATCCTGGCCGCGTGGAGTTGCAAAGACTCCTGTTCATGATTTCAGCTAATCGCGGACTATTTTGTTCGGATCAATCGCGGAAAATTGAGGTATGGCGAGACGCTGTAGGCGACGCCATCGAACAGGGACACCAGACCTATGCTCGACATATTCTGGTGCGTGTAATGGCTAACAAAGGTGAACCGCTCGAAGCTTACACAGAATTGACTCTGATTGACCAATTCAAATTAACTCCCCAAGAGCTTTTTGTGCACGCGTCTTGCTTGGCCCTGATCGGCAAGAATTTTTCCGAAAACGCAAATACCTCTGAGCCAGATCAAAACGGCGTTAGAACTCAAGAATCGTTACAAGAGTCTTGGCGTTTGCTGAGACTGTTGGCCGAACAGAACGAATTGACCGAAGCCCGCATAGAACATCTCGCCAACTCTTCCGATTGGTCTACCATTCGCCAACTTGTTGGTGAACTTGAATGGAGCAAATTTCTCAGCCGTCAATTGCCATAATCTGAAGGCCGCGCATAATTTAGAACCTTTTTTTTGGTCGCTTACCCTCTAGCCCGTCGCCGAAATCCCAAGGCTGCAACGAGCGTCAATAAGCAAAGTGACGAGGGCTCAGGAATTGTCGAATAGCCGATGTAAGTGTACCCGTCTCCGCCGTCAAAGATCGAGGTGGCAACCGGAGCATTGACCGCAATCCGCCCGTCGTTGAGTAGGGCGGTCAAAGAGGCAACTCGATTATCGCCGAAGGGGTTGATCCAGCGAAAACCCCAATCCACTCCAACACCGACCTGTCCGTCGAAGTCCAAAACCATTTGGCTTGTCGCATCGATCGTTAGCGAGTTGCCGTTGAGGGTTAACCCATTCAAATCGCCTATGGATTGAATCACATTTAATTTAGAATTATCGAGAATACTCAAGACATCCTGAACGATATCGTCTCCGCCAGTCAAATCCAGCGAGCTACGGTCAAACAATAGCTGGTTCACCGTAATTGCTCCGTCATTTAGCAACTCGCCGCTATTGTCAAACCTTCCGACATAAAATCGATTAGCTGAAATGTCAAAACCGTTCGCCGAGACGATTGCCGCATTGGCGCCCGTACCAAAAATCTCCAAATCCCCTGACAAGGCGAGGTTGGCACCCAAATTAATCAACGATCCCTGTCCATTCGCCTGGGCCGAAGTTGACAAATTCGTTGTTGCTGCTGTGGTTAAGGTACCACCACTAAGGGCAATTCCAGTTTGGGCTGCAGTGTTCGCATGCAGACTAAGCGATCCGCCGCTCGTCGCTCTGACTTGGTTTGCCACGCTGTCACCAGCATTCAATGAAAAGCTCCCTCCGCTCGACTCCAGGTGCCTTGTGGCAGTGATCGTGCCTCGATTGATGATTTCTCCATGATTTCCAAAACGCCCCACGAAAACGTCACGGACAATAATGTCAAAGCCATTGGCGTTCACCGTTGCAACATTGACGCCAGTCCCCCGAATATCCAAGTCTTGCGAGAGCACCAAGTCGGCTCCCATATTGAGGAGTGAGGACTGTTGGTTTACCAGTGCAGATGTTGAAAGATTTGAAATGGCTACGGTGTGGAGTGTGCCACCACTTACTGCCTGACCATTGAGTGCCGCTGTATTGGCGTGCAAAAAGAGCGTCCCACTATTGGTCGCTCTTACTTGATCAGCCACACTGTCATTAGCCCCCAATGCAAAGGCCCCACCACTTGACTCCAAGTGCCTTGTGGCAGTAATCGTGCCTCGATTGATGATTTCTCCATGATTTCCAAAACGCCCTACGTAAATGTCGCGGGCGTAGATGCTAAAACTGTTCGCATTGACCGTCGCTACATTTGCTCCTGTTCCACGAATGTCGAGGTCTTCAACCAAATGTAGATTGGCACCCAAATTGAGTGTGGAGTCTTGAATATTCACCAATACAGCTTGGGTGACATTCCCACTGTTGGCTGTTGTAACGGTACCGCCGAAATCAACCGTGAGATTGTTTGAGACGTCAGCGACGGCATAAGCGAAGCTGCTAAGGTTGCGTACACGCATGGATCCCGTATTCAGCGTTCCACCATTGTGAAGGACAATGCCGGTCGCCGTGCTCGCGAATCCCAGCTCGGTCGTCCCAGAAACATTGAGAGTCTGACCATTGAGATTTAACGTTCCTGTTCCTCCGGCCGACCGACCGATCGAAAGCTGAGCGACGTTCGTCGCACCCGACAGAAAAACAGAAGCGGTGGCAGAAGCTCCGATCGGAGAACTCGAGCCAATATAGGCCGTATCCAACAAGCCGGGGGGCCCTCCCCCGGGTGTCCAGCTAAGCGAATTTGACCAGTCGACATTGACTCCAATAGCTCCGAATGTGGCTTGCCCGAATACTGACGATTCAGCTCCAATCCCAAGAAAAATTAGAAGTGCTATAGTGCTCCCACAGAAGATCCTCGATATTTCACTGAATTTTTTGTTTTTAAAACGTCCGCAAAACGTGGAGCGGGGGACTGCAAATTCGCCACACGGATTAGAATTAGCCATTTCAGGGGTTCCAAGTCGTCTTGATTCGAGTGGTTTAAATTCAGCGGCATCATGACGCACGCTGCATTAAACAAAAAGCAACACGAAACAGAGAACCTTTCACCAATTTTTGACTTTTTTGAAAAAATCCAATACTTCAAACCTTTTCGGTGAGATGGCAAACCGCTTGAATTCCATCATCATTTGGAATGTGAAAAATTTGTAAAAATTTGCACGTTCTTCCCATAATATCTCCAAGGTCGAGTTCTTTTCCAGCTAAACAATTCGACAATGATTGTCAAAAGTTCCATACCGAATCAGCCAAAATGCGTAGCACCTCAGGCGTCTGAAGCAAATTTTCGTGGATTTGGTGACAATACGCCCGTCTCTAGATAGATTTGATTGCGGTAATGACGGTCTTGATCAGCGCGTGGTCGTGCTGCTTAAACGTTCGGTAAACGGAATTCATTCTAGATTGGAAGTCAGCTCCGTGTTCAGATCGATTTCCGGCATTTTTTTTGGGGATGAGGACCGTCGTACAAATCGAACGCTCGGCATGATTGTTTTTAACGGGGACTCTATCTCGACGCAGCAGTGCAGACACGTCCCGCTGATTTCAGCGAAGCAGTTTGTTCAATTTTTTTGCTTGTCCGTTGGGCGACTGCATAGCGATCATCTCCTGCATGCGATGTTCAAGTCAGCGGCGACGACTTGCGAGCATGTCGACTTCCTGTTCTTCATGGTTTTTCAATAGCCGAATCGCGTCTCCTAGCAATCTTCGCAGCATTTTCTCGAAGGCCGCTCAGCCCACGTCAGATGACGCGATTTTCATGGCTTGCTCCAACTCAAGCAGCTAATGCGACAAACGAATCTGATGATCTGCGCAGGTCACCGCGTTGGAGGCTACACCTAGTTCGGTCACCAAAGTCCTGTTAACTCGGGAAGAAAAACAATTCATGAGTGCATGTGATCCGCATGAACGATCAATCGGGCAGGGTCTGTTTTCTACGTTGCTAAAACACCATTGTTGGTTGGTGTTGCGATCCACTCACCGGCCTGTCTCATCAACTTGAATCACCGCCGACTCCAGCGAATGCTGGTGAACTTGCTGGCACCACGTAATACGAATTTGTTGTCGGCGATACCACCTCGGCGTCAGCCCGCCCAAAACTGGTCTAAGGTTGGAAGTGTAAAATGACGACACCCACCATCTGGCTGAGCGTATCGTCAAGAAAATGAGTCGCTTGCTCGGCGTTAAATTTCGGCAACTGCCTTTGGGCGATCGTCTAGGTTAGATTCGTTTCGACCTGCGAAATAAAATAGTCTTGTAAAAGCCACCCGTTTCGCTAAACATCAATTTCAGTTCGCTTATGTATTGCCTAGTTCGTAGCGTAGAGTGTCAGCCAAGGCCCAGATTGGCCAACCGAATCCGCCGGTTTCCCCAGCAGCGGAACCATTGAGCTTTAGGCGCATCAGCCTAAACCCTTAAAAGCCCTGAAACTCGAATTCGATATAGAATTTAAGTTGTGGAGCACTCCATTCTGAACGATCTTTTCACTTTAGAGATATTGATTCCTAGCTCACTCGCGACCGTCGCCGAACCGCCAAGCCAATACAAACCATTCCGACGAGCATCATTGCACTCGGCTCTGGCACTGCGGTGAACGTCAGGTATACCGCATCATTAGTCACACGCAATCCCCAGTCGGCGTTCGGCCCTCCTTGGATGTTCAGTTGTCCGTTGGACCAGACGCTTTGGATATTCATCGAAACAGCATCGACGATTTTCCATTCGCGGTTGCCCGACCAGATCGGGTCATTGAAATCATTGAGTCCACCAAAACTGACTTGCAACATCGACGTTGCATCAACATTGAGCGCGCCTCCCAGAATTCGGACCCAGTCGTTATCGATCCCGGCGATAGGATCACCGTTGGCATCATCGTCGATCTCGACTAAATAGGTGCCTTTGACCCAAAGTCCGTTCGTGAAACTCAGCACCCCCGTCGAGTTGCCTGGAGACAGCACGCCCCCCTGCTCGATCGTCACCAATCCACCGGCCAGAATCCCGCCGTTTCCAGTCAACAAGCCACCGGATTCAACATTCATTCCGAGTGAGGAAACATCCAGCGACTTGCCACCGCTAACAATCAGTGTTCCAGCCATTGACCTGAGTGTGCCACCGTCCAGACCAATCATTCGTGATTGCGAACCGTTGAAGTGAACCGTAGTGTCGGCTCCAATGTTTGCGATCGTGCGATTGAAATGAATTTGCCCATTGCCAAAGGCTTCGTACGTGCCACCGGTCAACGTCTGAGTGCCGGCATTGTAGTTTGTCAGATTCCAATATTGAGTACCACTGATGAAGATTAGCCCTCCATTGTCCGCTCGCAGGGTTCCGTTATTGGTCAGACTGGAGTTCACGAACCCACCGAAACTAATGGTACTCGATTGGTTTACAACATTCATTGCCGCCAATATCAATCCATTATTGATAAAACTTCCGTTGTTCTGAATGTGGAGTGAGCCGCCTGAATTATTACTCTCAAGCGTCCCGTTGTTCACCCAGTTTCCATTGCCGCCAAGACTGCTTACGTTAAAGTTACCGATTCGCGAGATTTTTCTGCCTTCGGCAATTGTGACCGTCTGGCCAGCGGTGCCTGAGTGGATTGATCCAAATCCACCGCTGTCGCCCAGCAGAAAGTCTGTTTCCAAAGTTTTTCCCGTCAAATACATGATGTACGTATTGCCACCAATCTGCGGCGTAAATCCAGCTTGAAAATCCGTGGTACCCTGAAAATTCCAGATGGCACCACTATTGGTTCGCAGCACCTCTTTGTTGCTCGCATTACCCAGGAATACATTATTGAGAATCGGTGAACCGACGTTGGTCAAACGCACGCCCGGATCGGCGGTGATGGTGCCTCCCTGGATACTGCCGTTTTGGATCGATAGCACCCCGCGCGCTGTTGTCAAATTCAAGGTCGAAGCTGAGTTATTGAGGGTTACTCCACTCAATTGCACAACGCCTCCGCCAGTCGTGTCCCAATTGCCAAGTTGGGCTGTCGTAAGATCCTCTCCGATAACGATACTCCCGCCCGTGTTGGCTTTTAGCAACCCATTGTTGGTGAAGCTGGAGACGTTGTTCAAAACCGTAATGAAGTTCGTCCCGCTACCCGGCGCAGCCAAAATCAAGCCATTGTTTTCGAACGCGCCATTGTTTCGGATGCTGAGCGAGGCACTTGTCGTCAAATTCTGAATCGTGCGGTTGTTGATCCAGTTCCCGACTCCCTGAATATTCCCGGCTCCGCCCATCGAGATCATTCGTCCGTTATCGATGGTGAGGGTCTGCCCTGCCGTGGCCGAGTTGATGTTTCCAAAACCCGCGACACTGCCTAACACAATGTCCGTAGCCAATGACTTGCCAGTTAAATAGCTGACGTTGGAATTGCCAGTTATGTTCGGAATAAAGTCGGAATAGAAATCCGTTGTGCCTTGAAAGTTCCAATTGGCATTGCTATTAATTTGCAATACATCTTTGTTGGTCAAATTCCCTAGTACGACATTGTTTAACGTGGGCCCTCCGGAGCTGATCAGTTTTATGCCCACATCCGCCGTGATCGTGCCGCCTTGAATTGATCCGCTGTGGACATTCAAGTTTCCCCTTGATGTGGTTAGATTAAGAGTCGCGGCATTGTTATCAAGCGTGATTTGGCTCAGTTCAACCACACCGCCCCCAGTCGTATCCCAATTTCCAAGCTGGGCGGTGGTCATGTTTTCGCCGATGGAAATCTTACCTCCAGTATTTGCTTTAAGCGTCCCATTGTTGGTGAAACTGGCAAGATCACTTTGAATGGTGATGAAGTTTGAGCCAGTCGTCGGAGCGGCCAGGATCAACCCGTTGTTCACAAACGTCCCGCTGTTTCGAATGGTAAGCGAAGCGTTGGCAGTTAAGTTTTGGATGGTGCCGTCATTGACCCAATTTCCCGCACCTCGAATAGAACCCGAACCGCCCATCGAGATCATCCGATCTTCATGAATGGTGATCGTTTGACCAGCGGTTCCCGAAGTGACTGTTCCGTTCCCAGACGCACCCGAACCACCCAGCACAATATCGGTGGCCAGTGTTTTGCCAGTCAAATAGTTGACCCAGGAATTGCCGATGATGGTGGGCGTGAAGCCCGTTTGAAAGTCGGTCGAGCCTTGGAAATTCCATTGACTGTTGCCATCCAATCGCAAGACGTCTTGGTTGATCGCATCCCCTAACATGACATTATTCAAGGTCACCGTTCCACCTTGAAGCCGAAGCCCAGCGGTGCTGGTAATCTTTCCGCCATTGATTGTAGCCCCATTAGCATGTACCGAGCCGCCAGTTATATTCATGGTGCCGCCCAGATTGACGATCCCGTTGATGGTTGCAGCACCGTTCTGGTGGTTCCAGTCAGTCAGGCTCAGCGTGCGTCCTGACTGCAAATTGAACGTCAGATTTGCTGAGTTTAAGGTCAGGCTCTGAATCGTGCTGGAAATTACGTCATAGTTCACCGTATAGGGCGCGCCCGTGGCGTCAATTAAGACCTGCGCCACAGATGTCGGAACCTCGTTTACGTTCCACCGCGCTGGGGTACTCCAGCTCCCGGTTGTTGCAGAATCCCAAACGTGGGTCTGAGCGACAACTGTTGGTTCAGGAAAAAACATGCTGCTCCAAAACAGCAAACCAATAACAAACGGCGATTTTTTCATAAAAATCAGGCTTCCAAAAAAGGCGTCTAAAATCTGGCAAATCCGACGAATCGAACTTCGCGTCAACAAGAACATCCATCTTCTAGGCCTTTTCGCGCCGGAATTTTCGAATTATTCGCAAAATTTTAAAGTTAACAATTTTCGGCAGCACTTGGCCTGCAATGGCCCGATCTGAAGCTGCACGTTGGTCCTGAATTGTTCAGTCACAATATCGAAAATGGGGTTATCGCACATCAGGAAATGAATGGTTCGATTGAAAATCAGGATCGGGCCGAGACCAGTTTTGACTTTTTCAGATCGTTGACCAAAACGCAAAATTGCTTAACATAGCGATTCATATCACTGAACGGCATACGACCAAGAAAAGGGCCTTTTGAAAGGATTGTCTTTTTTCCGGAAATGAATCTAGAGCAGGAAAAACGAAGGGCGGCGGGACTTACAGCGCGGAGAGTGCTCACGAAAGAGACTCGCGAGTTGGCGTCGCAGATAATTTGCGACAGGTTGGCGGTACTGCCAGAGTTTCGGGCGGCTAATCGAATCGGGATGTTCCTTTCGATGCCCGACGAAGTCAACCTTCGTCCGTTGGTGTCAATCGCTTGGAAGCAGGAGAGCGAAGTCTACCTGCCACATGTAGTCGGACGGGGCCTTCCACTGGACTTCTATCAATACACGGCGGAGTCTCAAACCCGCGTCAGTCGGTTCGGCATTGAAGAGCTTGTTCCAGAGATAAGTCAAAGAGGTGAGCCCAGCGACTTTGATTTAATCTTGGTCCCCTTGGTGGCCTTTGACGAACATTGTCAACGAATCGGGATGGGTGCTGGATACTATGATCGCACTTTGGCTTTTTGTATGGATCAACAGCAGCGGCGTCCGATTCTGATCGGAGTTGCCTTTCAAGTTCAACAGCAGCCATCTTGGTCACCTTGCACCTGGGACGTTCCGCTTGATGTGATCATCACCGAATCCGCAGAACTGCGGGCCACGGAGTTTCGATAACAAACGGAACCCGATTGACACAAATGATTCCAATGGACTTTGCCAACGGGATCGTTGTTGGCCTCGCCACAAAATATTTGGTTATCACTGCGACGGAAGAACCATTCCTTGCCCCTGTCGCATTGGCGGAAATCGCATAAAATGGTGGCGAAATGAGTTTTTTCACCTCCAATCGCGGGGAATGTTGTGGCGCACGCTACCGAATCAACGTCGTTAAATTCGTCTTCGAATGCATCTGAATCTGTCGAAGCCACCGTTTTGTGGCAAGTCGAAATTGCCAATAGCCCGGGGTTTCCAGACCGTCGCGCGGAAGAGACACTGGATGCAGCGATCGAACTCGGATTGATCGCCGAAGACGCCGGAGTCGCGATCTCTTCGCGTCGTGGTTTTTTGGTCCAAGGGGCGCTCGACTCGAATCAAGCGAATAGGGTGGCCACCCGTCTGTTGGCTGAACCTGTTGTCCACTCGGCAATGGTCGGCCAGTCGGGTGACACGAAATTTTTGGCGAGTCTTTCTGACGCTTGTTTGATTTACGTCTTGCCGAAGGTCGGCGTGACCGACCCTGAAGCCGAAAGTGCGGCAGCGGCGATTCGCGAACTGGGGTACTCGGTTGATCAAGTACGGACCTTTCGGAAGTACGAGATTT
This sequence comes from Pirellulaceae bacterium, assembly GCA_019636375.1. Lineage (GTDB taxonomy): Bacteria > Planctomycetota > Planctomycetia > Pirellulales > Pirellulaceae > BJ22. Next base: position 141,470 of record JAHBXS010000005.1, read on the forward strand.
CGGGGCTTGATGAAGAGTCGTTGCAGCGAATCGCGCGACGAGTCCTTTGCAATGATTCCATCGAAGACTTAGTTTGGGGACCGCTCGCCATCGAGCACTTGTCGTGTGGCTCCGCATACCATTTCGAATTGCAAACCGTTTCAATTCGTGACGCGAATGACGACGCCTTGTTGCGAATCAGCCGCGATGGACAGCTCAGCTTGACGCTGGTCGAAATGCAAACGATTCAAAACTATTATCGCGGATTGGAGCGTGATCCGACTGACATCGAGTTGGAGACAATCGCTCAAACTTGGAGCGAGCATTGCAGCCACAAGACTTTGGCGGGCAAAGTCCACTATGACGACGGAACGCAATCGCGGCAGTTCAATAACCTCTTGAAAGAAACCATTTTTGCAGCGACGCAAAACATCCGAGCGGAACTTGGAGACAATGATTGGTGCGTCAGCGTGTTCAAGGACAACGCGGGGATCGTGAAGTTCACCGATTCGCACAACGTGACCTTCAAAGTCGAAACGCATAACCGCCCCTCGGCTATCGAGCCCTACGGCGGTGCGAACACCGGGCTGGGGGGGGTGATTCGCGACACGATGGGGACGGGAATGGGGGCCAAACCGATCTGTAGCACCGACATTTTTTGTTTTGCTTCGCCGGAACGCAATTTCGAATCACTCCCTCCCGGCGTCATGCACCCTCGACGAATCATCAAGGGGGTTGTCGCTGGCGTGCGGGACTACGGAAACCGCATGGGAATTCCCACCGTCAACGGTGCGGTTTATTTTGATGATCGCTACATCGGCAACCCGATGGTATTTTGCGGGAACGTCGGTTTGATCCCGCATGAAATGAGTTTCAAGGAAGCCCAGCCTGGCGACTTGATCGTCGTTTTGGGTGGCCGCACCGGACGTGACGGGATTCACGGCGCGACCTTCAGCTCCGTCGAGTTGACCGAGGCGAGCGAACGGATGAGCAGCGGTGCGGTGCAAATCGGCAACGCGATCGTCGAAAAAATGGTACTGGACGTGATGCTTCAAGCTCGCGATCGTGGGCTGTACAACGCCGTGACCGACTGCGGGGCGGGAGGTTTTTCCAGCGCCGTTGGGGAAATGGGGGAAGAGATCGGAGCGGAAGTCTGGCTCGATCGGGCTCCACTCAAATACGCCGGGCTATCGTATACAGAGATTTGGATTTCAGAGGCCCAAGAGCGAATGGTTTTTGCGGTCCCGCCTGAGAAGTGGGGGGCTTTTTCCGAACTATGTGCCTCGGAGTCTGTCGAGGCGACGGCAATCGGCCGCTTTGTGCCGACCGGCAACCTCACCCTTCATTATGAAGATCATCAAGTCGGCGAGTTGTCGATGGAGTTTCTCCACGGCGGACGCCCACCGGTGGTTCGCAATGCCGTGTTTAAGGAACAGCCCGTTAAGCCGTTGTCTCCGGGTTTTGAAAAGGGGATGTCCGCCGGTGAAGTTTTGCGGCGAGTGCTTTCTTGTCCAAACGTGGCCAGCAAGGAATGGATCATTCGCCAGTATGACCATGAGGTCTTGGCGGGCAGCGTTATCAAACCGCTGGTGGGTGTCGAGCATGACGGGCCGAGCGACGCGGCAGTGGTGCGACCGCTGCTTGACTGTGAGCGTGGGATTGCACTCGCGTGTGGTATGAATCCGCTGCTCGGGGATTTGGACCCGTATCACATGGCAGCTTGCAGCATCGACGAAGCGGTTCGAAATTGTGTTGCCGTCGGTGCCGACCCGAACCGCATCGGCATCTTGGACAATTTCTGTTGGGGATATACGGATCGACCGGAGACACTAGGGAGTCTCGTGAGGGCGTCGTTGGCTTGCCAAGACATCGCTCAGACTTTCAAGACTCCTTTCATCAGCGGCAAAGACAGCCTGAATAACGAATTCAGCTACACCGACACTGATGGGCAAAAGCAAACGATTTCCATCCCCGCCACTTTGTTGATCAGTGCCTTGGGACAAGTTCCCGATGTTTCGCGATCGGTGACGATGGACCTGAAACAACGGGGCAACATCCTTTGTGCTGTTGGCTGGACGGGTGCTCACCTGGGTGGCTCTCATGCTACGCTCGTGCTTGGGCTGCATGGTCAGGGAGTCGTGCCACAAGTCAAACCGGACCGGGCGAAGGCTCTGTTTGAAAACCTGCATCGAGCGATCTCGTTGGGGCTCGTGCGAAGCTGCCACGACTTGAGCGAAGGTGGACTTGCTGCGGCGCTAGCTGAAATGGCATTCGCGGGCGGTTTGGGGGCCGAAGTTAACGTGGCCGCGATCCCTGTCGAACCCGGCAAATCCCTGTCGGCGTTCGAGAAAATGTTTTCCGAATCTCCCAGTCGATTCATCTGCGAAATTTCGCCGAGTGTGGTTGATGAATTCATGGGCTGCTTTGAGGACGGAGAAGCCGCATTGATTGGGGTCGTCGAGCCCGCCCCGCGATTGATTTTGAAGCACGACGCCGAAGTCCTCCTCGACGAGTCGATCACTGAATTGAAACAAGTCTGGCAACAAACGTTTGATTGGAAATAGTAAACATGGCCCAACCGCGCGTTTTAGTATTACGATCTCCCGGCACCAATTGCGATGCCGAAACGGCTCACGCCTTTGAATTGGCCGGGGGACGAGCGACAGCGTTACATATCAATGCCCTCCGCGAGGAACCTGAGCAACTGGACGACTATCAAATCGTCGTCTTTCCAGGAGGGTTCAGTTATGGGGACGATTTGTCGGCTGGCCAGATTTTGGCGCAACAAGTCCGCAATCGACTGTTCGAGCGTCTCTCTCGGTTTCCGGAACAAGGGAAATTGATTTTGGGGATTTGCAATGGATTTCAAGTCCTTGTGAAAACGGGCTTGCTGTTTTCCGAGGACCAGCAGGGCTTTCCGGCCTCGTTGACTTGGAACACGGGGGGGCGTTATTTGGATCGTTGGGTGCGATTGGTTCCTGGCGAAAGTCGCTGTGTGTTTCTGCGCGGAGTCTCGGAAATGATGCTCCCGATTGCACATGGGGAGGGGCGATTTGTGGTCCGTGACGAAAACGTTTTCGGGCAACTGCAAAACGATGGTCAAGTCGCCTTGCGTTATTTCAGCAACGGAACCAGCGACAACCCGAACGGCTCGTTTGGAGACGTGGCAGGGTTATGCGACCCGACGGGTCAAATCTTTGGCCTGATGCCGCATCCTGAGCGGTATTTGTTCCCCACGCAACATCCAAGCTGGACGCGAGAAAGATCAAGCATCGCCCCGCATGGCCGAGCCCTATTCGAAAACGCGGTAGCGTTTTTCAGTTAGCCGAAACCCTTGCCTCAATCTGTGGCTCTTTTTGTTTGAGGTCTTCGTACCTTTGCAAGAGTTCGTCAAGTTCGCCGATGAAGTTGACGAGGGTCGCGGGAGCTAGTTGTTGAAGTTGCATCATGCGGGCGATGCGGCGATGAGTGGGGACGACATGCCGATCTGGACGATGAGGGGGTTCGACAACCACCACATCCCCCGCCGAGCTCCCTTCGTAACTCGTGGCACTCGGCATCGCCAACAAATGGTCCCGGAAGGGAGCGAATCGGTCGTCGCCTTGAAAAATGTCCGTGGCATCCCGGACGACACGGATAAGATGCGTCGGACTTGAGACCAGCACAACGCGCTCGATGTGACGCTCAACAAATAGCTGACCGGCTTCTTGCAGTTCCGTAACGGTATTCGACGATGCCGTGTCCAAGTGAATTCGCTCGACGAACCAGCGTTTGCAGCTTTCCCAGTCAGGTGCCGATGATCCGGAAAAAGTTCTTGAAAACTGATCGAATCGGAGAAGATCATCAAGATGGGTTTTCAAGAACTCGAACGTGTAATCCGCCTCGACGAGCTGCTCACCAGTTCTTGGGGAGTCGGGAAAGGTATATTTCTTTTTCGAAGCACCGGTCCCCATCACGATCGCGTCGGCCTGGAACTCCCAAGCGGCCAGCAGCCCCTGAGGCACTCTCCCCATTTGATCGGGAGCATTTCCCCAGGCGACATACCGCCAATTCTCAGCGTTCAAGTTACACCCGTGAATCAATACTCCCGTTTTCATTCGTTTCCTTTGTGATCGCCGAAAACCAGTTTTTGGTCTTCACCATCATAGCGAATTGGAGCGGCAGCACTGTGTCCAGGCCCGTCTGTCGAATTTCAGAAGACGTCTTAGCCATCGCCATAAAGCGGAAAAGTCATGGCAGATTACCCAGATTTGAGTGCTTTTGGGAAACCCAGTCGCTAGCAGCTGGATAGTCGTTAAGCCCTACAATCGCCACATCCGAAATAACCCTTACCTCAACCTTCCGCAAGCGTGTTTGATCGACCCAAATTGAACTCATCCCGCTGAGTTCGAAACGGCATCAACTTTTGGTCAGTTGTCCGCAATTTTCCCGAATTGTTGGCCGCTCCACTTGCAAACCAAAACGTCATCCCAGACGACCCAGCATGACCCAATTTGTTCGGCAAACACGAAAGTGCGCAATCGTCTGCGCTCCCCGTTTGCCTACGCCGTCAAGGCTCGTTGGCGAGCAGCGAATCCCCGAGAGGATCGATTTTCGATGTATGGTGGCTAGGATTTTCGAATGCACCAACGTCACAAGTTGTTTCAATCTGACCATGCTGCTGCTGGCTCTGTTGACCTTATGTACGTCGTGCAGTCGGCGGCACTACCGGTTGCGGGCTGACGACGAAGCCCAATGTCTGCTGCGGTCTAGAATCGTGGATCCGACTTGGGATATGCCGTCCAGGTCTGTCGAACCCGACCCGACCTCCCGGATGGCGCTCGGGGGCGACCCCGACTGTGGCCCACAGCCGTGTGACGACCCGGCGGCCAATCGCTGGCAGCGGAACCCGTATCGCTTTCGCCAAAACTACTGGGACCGCATCCCCAAGACAAACGAAATCGAAAATCCGACCTGGCTGGATTTCTTGCCGCGCAACGAGGAAGGGAAAATTGTTGTCACGCCAGACTTTGCAAACGACTTGGCGTTGATCCACAACCGCGAATTCCAAACTCAGTTCGAACAAATCTACGTGGGTGCCTTGCGGCTGTCATCGAATCGTTTTGAGTTCGACACACAATGGTTGGGACAGCTTTCCAGTGACTACGTGGCGCGAGGGGACGGGAGCGATTCGCTATTGGCGGTTGGTGACCGGTTGGGCTTCCAACGAAACCTTGCAGCGGGCGGAGAATTTTTTGTGAGCCTGCTAAATGCGTTTACCTTTCAATTCGCAGGAGGACAAGTCAGTTCGGCGAGCGGCAGTATAGTTGCCGGGTTCACACAGCCCCTACTCAGAAACGCCGGTCGCTTCGTGCGGCTGGAGGGACTAACGCAAGCCGAGCGGGACTTGCTGTACCAAGTCCGCGAGTTCGCGCGGTTTCGCCGCCAGTTTTATCTGGAGGTCCAAGAGCAATACTTCAGTTTATTGGTGCAAAAACAGGGGATTCTCAACCAACGCAACAACTTAGACAGCCTGCGACTTAACCTCGAAGAACACGAATTTATGCTGGCTCTAGGCACGGTCCCTCCGATCACAGTCGACCAAATTTTCCAGCAGTATCAAAGTGGTCGCATCGCGTTATTTTCCGCCGAACAAGCGTTGCTCAACGCTTTAGACAACTTCAAATTCTTCCTGGGTTTGCCCCCTTGGGTAGAAATCGAAATCGACGATAGCTACTTGAAGGATTTTCAGTTTACGTCCGACACGGTAGCCAGCTTGGACTCCCAAATTGCTGACCTTAACCGCCGTTTGTTGCCCCAACTCGACCGCGAAGATGCACCTGACGCCGAGCAGTTATTGCAGCTTTATCAGGTTTACTTAACGCTTCAGAAAGAGTTGGCCAATCTACTTCCTGTCATCGGCGACGATGTTAACCATTGGCAGCAACGGATTAAGGACGCCAAGCAAAATATCCGTTCCGCTGACGACAAGATTGACATCGAGCAGCAAGAACGTTTGGTTCAGCAATTGAAACAACGATTAGATGCCTTGGCTGAATTGATCGCTGATAAGACCACGGAAACAAGCGTCGAGGAAGAGATTACCAAATTGCAACGTGCCGTCGACACGGTTGACCCCAACCGACCGGAATCAGTCCAAGAACTTGAAATTGTCGGTGAGCGTGTCCGTCGGTTGATGCAAGCGGCCGTTGAAAAGCGACTAGGCGAGCAGATTGGCGAACTTTTTATTGCCCAGACTCAGGCGAGTTTGTTCACACTCGAGATTGAACCGGTCGATTTGAACGAAGCCGAAGCGATTCAATTTGCGTTGGGAAGTCGATTGGACTTGATGAATCGCCGTGGCGAACTCGTCGACGCCTTTCGCCGCGTCGAGATTGCCGCCAATCAACTTAGCAGCGGGCTGGACGTGCAATCTTCTGTCGCCTTGGGAACCGACCCTAATCGGACGAATGCATTTCGTTTTGATTCCAAAGAGAACGTTTATCGAGTTGGTGTCCAGTTTGACGGGCCACTAAATCGACTGAATGAGCGAAATGCCTATCGTGCGTCGCAAATCGCTTACGATCAGTCCCGGCGGCGGTTTATGGCCTCAGAAGACGCCGTTGCGAACTCAGTGCGCCGGAACTTGCGAGAGTTGCAAATTCGTCGCCTAAATTTTCAAATCGCAAGGCAACAGTACGTGGCGGCGACCCGTCAGGTTGACGAAGCAAGGCTGAAACTCAGAACGACGAGCGAGGGGGACTCAAATTTAACCCGCGATTTGCTGACCTCGTTAGACCAGCTATTGAACGTGCAAAATAACATCGTCGCCAACTGGGTCGATTTTAGGCTCGCCAAAATTCGACTTTTTACCGAATTAGAATTGCTTTTCTTAGATGACCAGGGAAAATGGATAAACGAGATTGACGGACTGGAGTTCCTCAAGAGTCAACTTGAAGATGCTGACTTTGACGACTTTCCCCGCGTGGAATTGAACAGTATTGAATTGCCAGACCTCGATTCCTTTGGCGACGCACCCCTAGATGAAATCGACAAATGACCCGCTTTCGCTCGATGATCAAGTACCTACTGCTCGCGCTCGCCGTGGGCGGGTCGGGATATTTGGGCTTCCAAGCACTCTCAGGCCGTACGGTTTCTAATGAGTCGGCACAGGTCTTCACGGTAACTAAGAGAACGATCACCGACACCGTCGTCGAAAGGGGGACAATCGAAAGTCAAAACACCACCATCGGTGTCTGCAACCTGCCGGGCTATCAAAACAAAATTATATCGATCGTCCCTGAAGGAACGGTTGTTGCCAAAGATGACCTTGTCGTGCAATTCGACAGTACAGACATCGACCGCATGATCAATGAGAAGTCGATCGCACTTAACGAGGCAGAGGGAAAATTGGCTCAGGCCGAGGAGGAACTCGGAATCCAGCAAAATAAAAATCAAAGTGAAATTGCTGCGGCAGAATTAGCCCTCGAATTGGCGCGACTCGACCGAGATAAATACTTGCAAGGTGACTACCTGGTCGAACAGGCAGACTTTGAGCAGGGAATTTTGGAAAGTGAAGCGGAACTTGGGAAGATGCAAGACGAGTTGAAAAATGTACGCGCGATGGTCAGCAAGGGATTCCGCTCACCAGACCAAATCCGCGAACTTGAATTGCGGGTCAATCAGTTTGAATCGCGACTTGTCCGCGATCGCCAAAAGTTGAAGGTGCTTCAAGAGTTTGACTTTCGTCGCAAAAAGACCGAGCTCGAAGCAAATGCCGACGAGGCTGAACGAAAATTAGAACGTTCAAAAACCACCGCTGCCGCCGAAGAACGCAAAGCGCACGCCGCGATTGCAAACGCCAAAAATGGTGTCGAGCTCGTGCAACAAGAATTGGAAGAGTTGAAAGAGGTCAAACAGAACTGCGAAATCAAGGCTCCTCAACCCGGTACCGTCGCTTACGCGAATATGCCCTGGTACGATCCGGAAGATCGGATTCGCGAAGGGGCCACGATTCGGCGGCAGCAAAATGTATTTTATTTGCCCGATATGACCCGCATGCAAATCAAGCTTCAGGTTCATGAATCGGTAGTGACCAAGGTCAAGGCGGAACAGACCGCCAAGATTCGCGTGGATGCATTTCCCGACGCTTCTTTAACCGGATCGCTCAGCTACGTCGCCGATTTGGTGCAAAGCAGTTGGTCGGATTCGAAAGCCTATGAAACGCTGGTCCTCATCGATTCATTCCCCTCCGATTTGAGTCTGAGACCGGGGATGACTGCACAAGTCGAGATTTTGATCGGGAATTTTCCGGATGTGATCGCCGTTCCCCTCAGTGGTGTCACGGAACATTTGGGACAGACGTATGTCTATGTTCAATCAGGGCTTACGCCTGAGCGGCGACTCGTAAAAACCGGTCGCGTGACTCATGCGTTTGTCGAAATCGTATCGGGATTGGAGGTCGGAGAGCGAATCTTCCTTGACGCTTATCAACGAGGCCTCAAAGATTTTCAGGAGATCGAAACCGAACCGACCTTGGAAGCCAAACCCGAAGCGCCCGTCATGGAGATGTAATCCCTTTTCGGATTAGGAACGATCCCCATGTTTAAATTTGGCATTCGAATGCGCAGCATGTTCGCCACGGCGATTCGTAGCTTGCAGATGCACAAATTGCGTTCGTTCCTGACGGTCTTGGGGTTGGTCTTTGGCGTCGCCAGCGTGATTGTTATGCTTGCCGTCGCCGAAGGGGCGAGCCAAGAGGCTCAACGACAAATCGCTTCCCTCGGCGTCCACAACGTGATTGTTCGCAGTATCAAACCCGCAGATTCCGAGGGAGACCGCTTTCGCGGCCGATTCATCTTGGAATACGGTTTGACTTACGAAGACCTGCGGCGAATCAAAGATGCGGTCGGCAACATCGAGCAGATTATGCCGCAGCGAGAGTTCACTCAGGAGTTCCGCGCTGGCCCAAACAAACTTCGTGGGCGAATCGCCGGTGTGCAACCAGCATTTTTCGCAGGGAATGGGTTGGAGCTTGCTCGTGGCAGGCTGCTGCAAGACGCCGACCTTCGGCATTTTGCCAACGTCTGTGTGATTGGTGATGAAACGGCCCGAGAGCTATTTCGCTTCCAAAATCCGATTGGCAAAACGGTCTATACCGCCCAGGGTCAATTCTTTCGAGTCGTCGGCGTTACGAAGTATAAAACACCATCGGGGGGAGTCGGCTCAAGCCTTTCCGCTCAAGACCTTAATCGCGATGTGTACATCCCGTTAACCACCGACCGCAGTCGGCATGGCGATATCATTTTCTCTTATCAAAAAGGGAGTTATTCGCGCGAGCAATTGGAGTTGAGTCAAATCACGGTTCGCGTGAACGATCTGGCCTTGGTCAAATCAACCGCCGATGTGATCGAAAGCCTATTGATTAAGAATCACTCGCAACGCGACTTTGCGATCACCGTTCCGCTCGACTTACTCGAACAAGCGGAAGCAAGTCAGCGGATTTTCAATTTTGTATTGGGTGCAACGGCCGCCATTTCACTCCTCGTCGGTGGAATCGGCATTATGAACATCATGCTCGCCAGCGTTAGCGAACGGACGCAAGAGATCGGGATTCGGCGGGCGTTAGGAGCGAAACAAACCGATATCGTGATGCAATTTTTAATTGAAACGGCCACGCTCTCGCTGATCGGGACGGTAATCGGCTTAGGCGTCGGATTGTGGACACCGGCGTTGGTCTCTTGGCTGTCTGGGATGGAGACCAAGGTGACGATCTGGGCACCAGTTGTCGCAGCCGCCGTTTCGCTCGCTGTCGGAATCGTGTTTGGACTCTACCCGGCACAGCAAGCGGCCAAACTTGATCCAATCGAAGCCCTACGACGAGTCTAGCGCACGCCATACCAGCCCGCAGCGCCAGCAAGTGAACGGTTTGCCAGCCCACGTAGGGTGTGTGGAGTCGGCATTTTCGGTTGGTGTGTTCCGCAAGTCGGTGACTTGGTAATTTGAAATCGCTTTAACACCCGGCACTGTTTGCCGACGGAACACACCATCTGTCGCCGACTTGCTCCACACACCCTACGACGACTTTCCCAATACCAGCCCGCAGCGCCAGCAAGTGAACCACAATCTGCCTTAGCGGGGCGGTATATGTTCAAGGTTCTTCGCGGTACAATTGGCACTTCCCTGCGTTCGTTAAGGTCAACGGTCGCAAGACCTTCAATGAACTCGCTGCCGAAATTCGATGGACCAACCCCTGAAAATTAAGTCTGTATTTTTAGAAGCGATTTCGCACGCTTGGCGAAATCGAAAACTGCTTTTGAGCACGGCCTTTTTCCATCGCTTGCTCGCGTTGATTCTGTTGTGGCCTCTGTTGGGTTGGTTCTTGCGTCGGCTCGTTCAGACTTCGGGCGAATCCGTCTTAACCGACGAAGCGATCGCTCATTTTTTGCTGAGCCCGCTAGGAGCGGCGGGAAGTATGCTGTGTGCCGTCATCGGCATCGCGATCATTGCACTCGAACAATCGAGTTTAATCGCGCAGAGTTTTGCGTTTCGCCGAGGAATGCGCTTGACGATTCCGAGCGCGATCAAGTTTTCGTTGTCGCGAGTTGGTTCGACGATATTGCTGATCTTTCAGGTGCTCGTTTTCGTGATGTTGATCTTGGCTCCCTGTTTGGGGGTCATTACGGGAACGGCCTGGTTTTTGTTAGGAGACCACGACATCAATTTTTACTTAGCCAAGCGCCCGCCGAAGTTCTATCTTGCGATTCTCGTAGCGGTTGTTGTCGCAGGGGGAGGGTTGCTGATTCTATTGCCTCGATTGGCAAGTTGGAGTGTTGCCTTGCCGGCAAAATTGTTGCTTAATCTGTCCCCCACGAAAGCCCTGAGCCTTAGTCATCAATTGTTGTGGCCTCATCGCTGGCGAGTCGCCTGGATGTGGTGCCTGTGGTTTGTCGGCCATTTTGTGTTGTCGTCGATCTTTGCGGCGGCCGTGTATGGACTGGCCTCTGTCGTTGTCCCTTATTCGACGAATTGGTTGACAACTTTGTTGATCACGTTGGGTGGACTGACTCTTGTTTATTTCACGGGAAATATTGTCTTGTCGTTGCTGCAAGCAGTTTCTTTCGCCGAGTTATGTTTGAGTATGAATGAGCGATTGGTTTCGTCAAAACAGAACGCTGAATCACTGGCCGATTCGGCCTCCCTGAAAACTCGCGAAAGCGTTTTCGACGAAACGCTAGGAGTCTCGGAACTTCAGTCGGATGTATCGAATTCAATTGCGACGCAACCAACCGAAAAACTAGATCGCCGCTCGCGAAATTGGTTGTGGTACGCGGCGGGTTTCGGGATTTGCGCCGTGATTTCGGGCGTGTTGTTAACTCGCGGTGTTCAAACAACGGATACCGTCCTCGTCATCGCTCATCGGGGTGCTGCTGGAACGGCCCCCGAAAACACGCTGGCCGCGTTTGAAAAGGCGATTTTGGACGGCGCGGATTTTGTGGAACTGGACGTGATGGAAAGTGCCGATGGACAGGTCGTCGTTTTTCACGACAAGGATTACATGAAAGTCGCCGGGGTCCCCACGAAGGTCTGGGAGGCCACTTATTCTGAGTTGGCAACGATTGATATTGGCAGCCACTTCGACTCCAAGTTCAACGATCAACGCACGCCGCTACTCGTGGATGCGTTGAGACTTTGCAAGGATCGCGCCAAAGTCATCATTGAGCTGAAGGACTATGGGCGTGGCGAGCGGCTTGTCGAGCGTGTCATCGAAATTGTGGAACAGGAAAGAATGAGTGAGCAAATCGTGGTGATGTCACTTAGTCTTCCTCTTGTCCGCGAAACAAAGCAGGCAAGACCTGACTGGACCGTTGGTTATTTGGCCGCCGTTTCGGTCGGAAAGCTTACGGAAATCGACGCTGATTTTTTAGCGGTCAATTCAAAAATTGCCTCCCGCAGTTTCCTCGCAAGCGCTCGTCGGCTCAATAAACCAGTCTACGTCTGGACCGTTGATACACCGCAATCGATGCTGCATCACCTTTGCAACGGAGTCGATGGAATCATCACCAATCGCCCCGACGTTGCTTCGAAAGTCGTTGAGCAATTCTTCGGGCTTAGCCCCGTCGAGAGAATTCTGTTGGAGGCTGGCCAGCGAATTGGGATCACTGATTTCGTAGAATACTGACGGGCCGGTACCATCAATTTTTGCTGGCTGTTGGAAGGTAAAAAACAAGTCGGCCAAGTCGTTCAACATCTGAAACATTGAAGGTTCCTTTGGTCCGCGACTTTGGCAAGTCGTTACGTTCAGCCCAACCCACAAATTGCCAGCAAAAAAAGCCAAAAAACGCAACAAATCGGACCTTCGGTTGACAAGTTCGCGAATCCACATTACAGTTTTAGCTTGTTGATTGAGCCTTTAGGACAGTCGGACAAGTCGCAAAGCCAGCTGTGGCTATGTCGGCATCGGTTTCCCCCATTACGGTGGAAACGAAGTGAGCCTTAAAAGCGATTATCACGCCGAAAGTCCCTCAAGGAAAATCCCACGAGGTCAGGTAGCTCAGTTGGTAGAGCAATGGACTGAAAATCCATGTGTCGCCGGTTCGATCCCGGCCCTGACCACTCCCCCAAAACCCGCTTCAGAAACAATTTCTGAGCGGGTTTTTTCGTGCAATTCGTCGAACACATGCTCTGCTTTCGGGCATGTTCGCTTACGAACTTAAACTTTATGCCTGGCGTTGGGGGGTATTCCGGAAACACTCATCCCTACTAGTCACCGCTGATTTATCTGTACGAGTATTCGAAGGATAAGTGACTTTCAGAGGCATTTGGCTTACCAGGATTTTAAGAGAACCTCAGTTGTGCCTCGAACCATTTTTGAACGTTCGCAAGTGAACTGTTCAGCGAGCCGATGACCGTTCAGTTTTGGGGAATGCTCGAGCCGGAATTGGAAGAGCGAGGACTGTGCAGCGTTGAGGTTGGATTTGGAAGGAAGGTATCTCGGCCGCAGAGAAATCAAGTTACTTATTTTCAACCAACATTGGCGAGGCAAGTCTTATTTTGAATTGACAAGTTGACGGTTTTTTGCCGTTGTTTTGGTTCTTGGATTGAATTGAGGTGCTTCGCGAGGAGGCGTTTGAATTGCGGCTTTTGGGAATCGGCTGGCTGCTGATTCTAAAAGGGAAATTTGACACTTCTCACTGTACGCCGGTTGTTTTTCCAAAAGCCGAAATATCCGCAGAGAAAGTCTGCGGGATTAAGCCAAGCGTCGAGAAACTGATACAGGCGAACAGCGAGAAGGAAATTTAATGAATTTTTTGTGAGGTGTGAAGTTCATATTGAACTTGTCCTCGGCTAAACCTTTTCGACGCGAAAATGGCTTAAGCGGGGTCGAATTGGGGGACGGTTAATTGTTTGCCGCCGGCGAGAGCGGATTGATGCGCGATGATGCCAGGGGCGGTCATCGCGATTGACTCATAAATGTCGATCGCAGGTTCACGTTGCTCGACTAGGGCATCGATAAACTCGGCGCATAAAAAAGCCGAACTCCCTCCGTGCCCACTATTGTGACGCATGGTTTCGGGCAAACGATCGGTCGCCCAGAAGTTAGGGACTTCCCAAGGCCGCCAGCCACCGGTCGGGCCACGACGTGCGAGCGGTTGCCCGGCTGAACCGTCCATCCACAGCGACATCTTCTCGCCCAGCCACTGCCCCCGCTCTCCGTCGGCTGCGATGTTCCAGCAGACGGCAAAGCGGCAGATATTCCCCTGGTTCGTGATGCCCAATGCGATTTCGTTGTCAAACGGGTTGGCGTATTGATTTTCGGAAGCTTCGGGAAAGTCATTCCCGACTCGTTGACCGACGCAGGAGACTTGGACGATTCGCTCACCGGTCACACCAACCAGCAACCCCAGCGAATGTGTGGGATAGAGCATCGGAGGAAATCCGAAACGCCATGAGTTAAGACCCTGCCAACGCGACAGAGAATTTCTACGTGTGCCGATACCGGAGTGGTAGTACTCGACCTCGGAAAAACAGAGTCTGCCTAACTTCCCTTCTTTCCAAGCTTCGCGGGCCGCGATACATGGTTGGCGATAGTAGCTGGATTCGTGCATCATGTAGACCAAACCAGTTCGTTGCTTAACTTCCAGCAGCGATTTCAACTCCTCAATGGTCAAGCCAACTGGGCATGCACAAACCACATGCTTGCCCCCTTCCATGCACATGATCGAATGCTTGGCGTGATTCGGTGCGTCGGTAAATACCGCAACGGCGTCGAACTGATCGGCAGCCTTGTCGAGCATTTCTTCCAGTGATGGAAATACATTTGGGCAACGATAGGCGGTCACCAAGGCCTGTCGTCGCTCCTCGACAAGGTCAGTCACCGCCGTGATTTCACAGCTTGGATGTTCATGCCAGTGATGACCTGCCCCAAACCCACCACCTGCGACCGCCAATCGGATTTTGGCCCGACTTGGTGCCCAAATTGCGCCGCCGGCGACCTGTGTTCCCAGCATCGTCGCGGGGACCGCTGCTCCAGTCGCTTGCAAAAAACCCCGCCGCGTGCAGCCATTTTGTGGAACCATCAGATCCTCCCTATCGTTGCTTCTGCATTCTGAAACGAAATTTGTGTCATTAAATTGTAGACGATATCGACAGTGGCCCACAGTAAATTATTGAAATTCGTTGTCAGTTCGGTGGTTAATTTCGTGATGCACCATTCGTTTTAATGGGGCTGGTATCTGCAAGATTCTTGTTTAGACTCAGGTCGTGTGCTGTTCGTCAAGCACACTGCCCGAAGTCATCAATTCGCGTTTCCATTAACGGGAGCTTAAGAATGGATTTGAAAAATGTTCCGAAAAACGGCAATTCGTTGTCGGAAATGCAACAACGATTGCAAGGAGCCGCCGAGGACTTGGCGATCATGCTGGAACATGTCGCACGAGTCCCTGTGGTTTTTGCGGAAAGCTGCACCGCTGGACTGGTGGCAGCCGCGTTGGCCGCTCGACCTGGGATCAGTCGTTTTCTCTGCGGTTCGGCGGTGACCTATCGAGACGACACCAAGCATCAGTGGCTCGACGTGCCGACCTCCTTGATCGAGCAATTGACCAGTGTTTCAGCGGAAGTCACGGAGGCAATGGTACACTCAGTTCTCCGGAAGACACCTGAGGCGATCTGGGGGGCTGCGGTCACCGGTCATTTGGGTCCAGACGCACCTCCAGAACTCGACGGGCTAATTTACATCGCAATTGCTCGTCGATTACCGAGCGACAATTCGATAGACTGCGAAGTCCGTTCTGTTCGGCTGATCGAAACTGCAAGAGTCCTCAGGCAACACGAAGCGGCGGAGTATGTCCTCAGACGACTTTATCAGCGGCTGCAATCACATGTGCCGCGATAGGACTGGTTGAAATAGTAATACCGCCAACGCGGAATGCTCAATGACATGGTACCTGAAAAAATGGCTAGGCCAATACATCGAGTCGTTTAACAAGTGGCGATACGCCAACTAGCGCAGCGGGAAAAAGTCAATTTGCGCTGGATGCTGGTTTAGAAGTCCGTCTTCCGAAGAGCCTGATGACAGTCGATGCATTTGAGAGTCAGTTCAAAGTACCGGACGGCAGCCCCCTCGAGATTGCGTTTCTCGGCGGCTGCTTTGAGACGTGTCGCGACGAGGCCCATTTCATCACGAATTTTGGTAAGTTCTGGCTCAGTATCCGGAATCCAATTGTGAGCTTCTCCGATGCGAATGATTTCATCAGTTGCCGCTTCAATGAGATCAAATCGCCCCAAACTTAACCCTTCGACAATATTCTGGGAGTACATCAATTTGGATCGCATCATGTTGCGCATGATGACGGCATCTTCGCTGTCCTGATCTTGGTCTTGCGAGTGATTCCAGGTGCCATAGGCGCCTCCGGCCAATAGCACTAATAAAACCAAACAGCTAAAGACGACAACGTTTCGCGGTTGGGAACTCATGGTTTTCACTTTCCGAAAAATTTGATGGTTATAAATATCTTGACCTACGGCGCCACTGACCTGAGGCAATCAACCAGCCATCAGCGCGCCGATGTCAGCGATTGCCCTCACGAAATCGGTAGACGAGAGCATTCCCACCGGTCGATTTTCATGATCCCCCACGGGTAAGTGCCGATAATTTTGACGACTCATCCTCTGCGCTGCAACAACGATATTGTCCGTGGCTTTGATCGTATCCACAGGAGTTGTCATGATTTCGCTTATTTTGAGCGTGCCACTTTCCTCACGAAGAAAATTCATGACGACTTGGCGTTCAGCGCCTTGGGCTGTCCACATAGCGGACAAGTCGGCTTGGGTTTCTCGCATCACCGGCACAAGATCAATAAGTGAAAGAATTCCCGTCACCGCTCCGGACTGGTCAACGACCGGAATAGCCGAGACCCGTGTATCTTCAAACACCTCAAGGGCGTCGCGAATCGGGTCCGATTCACCGATCACAAAGGGGCCAGAGGTCATAATGTCAGCAACATAAAATTCGCCAATCGGTTTCATGGTACGCTCCTTGAAATTCAAACATCAATCACCGGGCTCTACGAAGTCAACGAAAAGCGACCCCGCGATTTTTTTTAGTCAATGTATCTGGGAAAAAACTACGAAATCGGATTACTCTATAGAGCATTTTCAATTGGATTTAACTCCCGTAGTTCCATCCTCTGCAAATCTGGTGCCAGATATTTTTTTGTTTTAAAGACTGTTTTCCGCTTGTGGCGCGCTCGTTCACTCGCACCAAGTGTGCGGTTTCGGTACAGTAAGGGGTAAGTAGCAATGACCAGATGCGATTTTGAGTGGAACGTTTGATCGGTTAAACGGCATATTTCCGACCTTTTCCGGCTTAGCCAATCGATCGCCAAAAAAACTTAAGTCGGCATGAGGTTTGCTGAAGACAAGAACGATGTGTTCGTTTTATTTCTCATTCTGCCGCTCGCTCTCGAAAGGAGATCGAGTCAAGTAGGGAAATCAAAAATTCTGCCCCCGAGAGAATCAAGGAGTTAAGCATGAGTAAGTTATTGACGGGAAAACCTGTCGTTGTGCCTACCGATTTTTCAGAAGGCTCGTTGCGTGCGATCGAGAAAGCGTTGTCACTCGTCGAAGACAAGAGTCTCGTGCGAGTCGTACACGTTAGCCCGATTCCCGCAGGGGGAGAGTTCGGCAGTGTTTGGGCCTCTATTACGACAGATGACATCGTGCGGGGAGCAAAAGAGCAGTTTCAAAAAGCCGCCGAAAGGTATCCGGGGATGGCAGGGGTTGCCTTCGAGGCCAAAATCGGCGATCCAGGTCTAGTGATTACTGAATTTGCCGGAGAAATCGAGGCAGAGTTAATCGTGATCCCATCGCATGGCCGAACGGGAATCTCGCGTCTCTTGTTGGGGTCGGTCGCGGAACGAGTCATTCGTTTTGCAACATGCCCGGTGTTGGTATTGCGAGGCAAGTAGTTCTGAACTGTTTCCTCGAATGCCTAAACGTCTCCAAGACATCTCGACTTTTTACGACGATCTACAACGCTACGTTGGTTGGTGCGATGAGGACCATCAGCGCATCAGGCGGTTGTGGCCATTGATCGTTCCGCATGTCTCAGCAATGATCGATGATTTCTATGAAACGATCAATCAGTATGAGTTTACGCGTCGAATTATCACGGGGGGAGCCCCCCAAATCCAACGTTTGAAAGAGACTCTCCACCAGTGGATTGAAACACTGTTTCGAGGGCCTTATGACTCAGATTTTGCCATGTCGCGATGGCGAGTGGGAGTTCGGCACGTCGAAATTGGGCTGCATCAGGCATACGCAATTGCGGCTGTGGGGCGATTGAGATTTAAAATTAATGAGGCGATTAGCAATAGTCCTGAATTGGCGTTGGATGAGGCGATTTCGTCGGTTGGTTCGATCAATAAACTCCTGGATATTGATCTGGCACTTATTGATTTGGCCTACCAGCAGAAGGCGATGGAACAATTGCAATTAGCGGCCCTTGAGAAAGTCCAACAAGCTGAAAGGCTGGCGTCGATTGGCCAAATGGTCACGGGTTTGGCTCACGAAAGCCGGAATGCACTGCAACGTAGCCAAGCCTCGCTCGAAGCTCTGTTGCTGGATATCGACGATCGGCCTGACGCGCTCACCCAAGCGAGGAATATCCAAGTCGCCCTCGATCACTTGCACATGCTATACGAAGAAGTGCGAAATTACGCAGCCCCGATCATCTTGGATCGAGAATCCATCGACGCCGAAAAAATCATCATCATGGTTTGGGATGATCTTAAACCAAGCTGGAGCCAGTACCAAACGCAAGTGGAGTTTCGTTATCGTGGGGTTGCGCCATGTGTAATCAACGTTGACCGCTATCGAATGGTCCAGGTGCTGACCAACCTTTTCCAAAACGCCATCGAAGCCGCCGGGACTCAAGGGAAGGTCCGCTGCACTGTAACTTGCATCGGCGGCAACCAAGTAGACGTGGCCATCGAAGACGACGGGCCTGGGGTTGAGGGGAATGTCGTGCCCAAGATTTTCGAGCCATTTTTTACCACAAAATCTAAGGGAACAGGTCTGGGGCTCGCCATCGCACAACGCATCGTCGAGGCTCATGGAGGCCGAATCCAGGCAAGTCGCAGTGAATTGGGCGGAGCGAAGTTTTGTTTTAGCCTGGGCTAGTCGATCCCTACAGTTTGTTATTTTGACATGGAATCATGCGCCGGCTTTCAAATGCTGAAGGACGCGAGGTCAATTCGGCAACCGCATCTAAATCGTTCATAAATTCATTTCGGATGCCACAAAACGCACATCCAATGTGCGGATTCGCTCGACTGGCCAATACTGTTGTGCAAAAATAGCAGTAGTTGCAAGTTCAGCGTTTTTTCGTTTCGTGGTACGGAA
Source organism: Pirellulaceae bacterium (assembly GCA_019636375.1). GTDB lineage: Bacteria > Planctomycetota > Planctomycetia > Pirellulales > Pirellulaceae > BJ22. The sequence continues at coordinate 160,331 of JAHBXS010000005.1, forward strand.
GTTGCATTTTAGGGCAGAAATGGGGTTAGGTGCCGCTGTGCAAAGCACCCGAAGGGCCGTTACGGCAACGGTAACTGACCTCATTTCTGCCCCGCACCGTTTGCGATTTGTTTTATTGAAGTTTTCGGTGGGTTTGCCCAAACCTGCCATAATCGGAGGTTGTCATGTCGTTTCAGAGAATTCTTTGTCCGGTCGATCTGTCCGGCTTTTCAGAGCAAGCGATTCGAGTCGCTAGTTCAATCGCTCGAGCAGACGGGGGAACATTGCATTTTTTGTATGTCGCAATGCCGGAGTTGCCGTTGTCCGCAGCGGGGGCAGTTCCTGACGTCAATGCTCATCTAAAAATGGAAGAGGCCAAGTTACAACTGATCCGGCCGGTGAACGGAGAGGTCCCTTTCGTGAATCACTTTATCCGTGGGGAGCCGGTGCAAGTCATCGTGGACTTCGTCAAGGAACACGGTATCGATTTGGTGGTCATGCCCACACATGGCAGAACCGGACTGTTGCGATTGTTGATGGGAAGTGTGACTGAAAAGGTCGTACGGTTGGCTCCTTGTCCGGTACTGGTGGTGAAGTCGCCCGAAGTCGATAACAAGGCCGCAGCAGAGTAAAACCTTCAATGATGTAAATCCTTCAACTATTTGACTGATTGCAATGACTATTACAAGCCCAGAAAAAACGCCTTTGGCCAACGGTTCCGCAACACTTGCCGAACGAGCCGATATTCGTTTGTTAATTGTCGATGACGAAACAGGTTTTCGTGACGCCGCTCGCTCCTACTTCACAAAACTAGGCTATCAAGTCGGCACGGCGGAAGACGGCCGCGAAGCGCTTAACATGCTGGACTCGCAAGACTTTCATGTGGCAGTCGTCGATATGCACATGCCGCATCTTTCGGGATTAGAGTTTTTGCGACAATTGCACGCTCAAGAGTCCAACATGCAGATCATTATGTTGACCGGCGGTGGGACCATCGAAAATGCTGTCGACTCGATGAAAAATGGAGCCTTTGATTTCTTGACCAAACCGGCCAAACTTAATGAGCTTGATTTGCTGATTCAGAAAGCCTACCGGGCTCGGACGCTCCTCAAGGAAAATCAGCAATTGCGAGCCGTTATCGAAAAATCGCGACGACCTAATGCGATGATCGGCGAGTCAACGGCAATGCAACAAGTGCGACGATTGATTGAAAAAACAGCTCAAACCGACAAACCGGTGTTGATCGAAGGGGAAAGTGGCACGGGGAAGGAACTGGTCGCCCGAGCAATTCATGACCAATCGGCTCTGGCAAATCGTCCCCTGGTCGTGATCAATTGTGCTGCCCTTCCGGAGCCATTGCTCGAAAGCGAACTTTTCGGACATGAAAAAGGGGCGTTTACCGGTGCCTCCAGTGCCAAGCCTGGATTGTTTGAAATTGCCGATGGCGGGACGTTGTTTATCGATGAATTCGGGGACTTGGCTGGATCGTTGCAGGCAAAACTCTTGCGAGTTCTGGAAGACGGTTCTCTGAGACGGGTCGGAAGCGTCAAAGAACGCCATGTCAAAGTTCGGATCATTGCCGCCACGAATCGCGATCTCGGGAAGGAAGTTGCCGCCGGGCGGTTCCGCGAGGACCTGTACTACCGTATCAATGTCTTGGGAATTCGACTGCCACCCCTGCGGGAACGGGAAGGTGATACCGGCCTGCTGATCGATCATTTCCTCGGCCCTGATTGGAAAATCACTGACGAAGTTAAAAAAGTGTTGACGACCTACAGTTGGCCTGGCAATGTGCGCCAACTACAAAATGCTTTGGATCGCGCCAAAATTTTGAGTGAGGACGATCAAATCCTATTGGAAAATCTACCGGCGGAGATTATTTCCGGGTCACAGCAAGTAAGTGTCGGATTGGTGGGCTCCAAAGTCGATTTAGAATCACTCAACCGCATGCATGTGGAAGAAGTGTATCGAAAATTTGATCGCAACAAGACCCGTACTGCGCAAGCACTTGGCATTGGCCGTCGCTCGCTATATCGACTGCTTGAAAAATATGGGATTGAGTAAAAATTTGGCCAATCAAAGGCTCGCTGGATTTGTTGCGGCGATAACGATAAGTCCTAGCAAGACAAATAAACCAATCAATAGCAGCGTCATGAAAATCGGCCAGAAGATCAAAATCCAGGCCGTCACGGTCATGTGCCGTTTAATGTAAGGCGTCGCATGCACAGCGCTGCGGTACTCGTCTGAGAAGACTTTATTGCCTTTCTCCGACCACACCAAGATCATGAACCAAATTCCAATGCCGTAAAGGATAAAGAAGATGGACAGGAACGTTCCGTGGCCCCGCCCGGCATTTTTTAGTTTCCGTAATTCCGTCCCGGCAAAAATCTGATAAACTCCGACGAGCAAATTACCCATCAACCTACCGATTTGAAAGGCCCAGTTAATCTCGACGTTACCCGCTATGGCCAGCCAGATCATCAACACCAAATTTATTAAAAATCCCGCCAGGATGAACCAGCCATTTATGGTAAAGAACCATCCGAATGCGGCAATCGCCGACTCATGCGCCAAGTAATCTCGGCGGAGTTTTTCGAGGCCAGCGACATTGAATCCTGCAGCACCCGGCAGATTTCTCATAACGGTCGGCGGAGCAAAAGGATTGGGATTGGCTTGGACGGTGTATTTTGACGACAAGTGAATTGCTCCGAATCTGAATCGACGTTGGTCTCACGATTATTGTAGTTTGTGTTTGAAACGATTCAACGGATCAAACGCGGCCACGAAAAAACCCGCAGAATGCCGAAGCAAATCTGCGGGTCGAGGAGAAATTACGGGCGAATCAACTGGGTATGTCTCTGCCCAGCCAATCCGGCAGGCGTTCTTCGGCCAAAAATTGTCTCCAATAAACCGGGAAACGTCTTTTGCGCGAGGAAAGATGCCGGATCCGGTTACTGACCTCCTTCACCACCTGGGGGAATAAGGCGTTTCATTTCTTGGAGAGACTTCAGCATCTCTTCTCGGGCTTTGCGGAACTCCTCATGAGCGTTTTGCATTTCTTCGCGAAGGCGTTGCATTTCTTCACGAAATGACTCATCCATGATTCCGCGTTTCATTTCCTCGGCGTTCCCGAGCAATTTTTCGAGTTCAACTTGGATTTGCTGGCGAGCCATATCAAGTTTTTCGTTATCAGCAGCTCGAATTAGTCCAGGCATCACTCGAAAAATTCCTGGTTCGCCTTCCATGAGCTCCACTTTCATAAAATTTTCGCCCGGAATCGCTTCGAAGGCCCAACTTTGTCCTTGTCGTTCTTCTGGCGTGACTTGGACGGACAATTCTTTCCCGGCTCGAATCAGTCGGAGCTCCACGATCAGCCCACCTTCTCCAGCCTCATTAATTACGGCAACCAAGTCGGCGACTTCGGATAGAGGTTTTTCACCAGCGTATAACAGAATGTCATGGTTCTTCATTCCGGCCTTTTCTGCCGGCGATTCAGGCGTCACTTCATTGATAATTAATCCCTGGCCTGCCTCAAGGCCCAAATGGGAGCGAATGGCTTCGTTGACAGACTCACATTGAACGCCAATGAAATATTTTCCCATTGAGACTGTTGAGCCAAATGCTTGTTGGAAATTTCCCGGCTGTAGGTTTTGAAGTTGTCCGGGGATCGGTTGCATATTTCGCAACTCATCTTGCAGCCTAAGATTCATTTTAAAACCGGGCACTTCAATGCGACCTTGGTCTGGGCCATCGATTTCGATTTCCTGAACAACTCCGTCGGGACCGACAACAATCGCCTTGCCAGTTACTTTGGCGACGATGGTTTCACCATCGACGACCTTGGATTGTGCCGAACGTTGAATCGTGACACTTTTGGCATTTGCGACATCGATTTCGCGTTCTTTGCCATCTTGGTCGATAACAATCAATTTGCCGCCGTCCAATTGGATGGTTGTCGAATGCGTCGAAGGTTTAACCGTTGCCGCAGCCTGAGCCTTGGCAGCTTCGCGTACCTTAGCAGCAGGCGGAGCACTCTCCTGCGCGTATGCTAAGCCTGCGGTAACAAAACCGCCAATTCCCGTCGCCAGCATCAAAGTCCTCATTAAATTGAGTTTTTGCATGTTTGGTTCCTTTTGAAGTAAAGTTAAATAGTTGAAATGAACTTGAAAACGGCTTAATCGGACTATTGTCCAAAAATGGCCACGTTGACCGACTCGACCGGCACAATGATCTCACGACCGTCTTGGGTTTTCCATTGCAAATAATAAATTTGCGAGTTTAACTGGTAGCCATCGCGACGAAATCGATTTTGCAATTCCGCAGGGAAATCCGAAGCACTGGGACGATAACCGATTTCACGGGCTGTCGATTCGGGGAGTAGCGGAGTGGATTGAATCTGATCGTTGTTTGAAAATTGGAGTGAAAAGGGCGCATTGATTTGAGGAACCCTGCGATCGGCATTACGAATGGGTGGGTTCGAAGTAGCCCCGTCTTGATTCGTCCGCCAAGAATTGTCGATAGCTACAGGAAGCGTTTCCGAAGGGCCTTGTGCTTTGTTCAACTCTGCTACCTCGGAACGGGGATTCGTCATCAAGCCCGCCCAAAAGACGAGCGGAAAAGCAAGCAGACTACATGCAACCATGATGTATGATCGCCAACTCGATGAGGAACGAGAATGATGATCAAAAGCACTCGGTTTGTCGTCACGAGTGAAAACACCTTTCGACTGTGGCGAACCAGATTCGCTTTTACGAACGAGTCTCGATTCGCTTGATTCAGTCGCACAAGTCAAAGTATCGTTGGTCAACGTACGTTGCCAGATTTTTTCTTCGATGACCGCAACCGCCAAGTCACGCCAGAGTGACGTTTGGGCTTCGGCGTCTTTAGCAAGTCGCTGCAGTTCCTCGACGCTCATGTGCCCATCAACGAACCGTTGTAGTCGTAAATTGTCCATCAATTCATTCCGAATCAATAAGTCGAAAGTTCCCGAATATCTTGGCGATTGATGATCTGCCGTCGTAATTCTTGGCGGGCTCGCATCAATCGGTACTCAATGGTTTTTAATTTTGCACCCGTCACTTCGGCGATTTGTTCATAGGTCCAGTTTTCACCATATTTCATTTGCAAAATCTCTCGATCACGAGAGCGGAGTTTGCTCAAGGCGTGATTGATCTCCGCCTGTTGTTCCATTGAAATGATCCAATCCAGCGGCGAATCTGCCTTGGCATCCGCACCGTCCACGGAATCACTCGCGAAAATTTGGTTTTTTTTGCGTCCTGATCGGCGGTGATGATTGACAGCTTGCCGGACCGTCAACTGATACAACCAAGGGGCAACCTTTTGTGGATCAGTTGGCAAAGCCGACTGTCTCAAGACCATCACCGCGATTTCTTGGATCAAATCCTCCGCCGCATGCCAATCCTTGATCCGAGCGCGCAATAGGCGCAGCATCCAACCCCGATGGTGGTTGAGAGCTTCGGACCAATCAATCGTAGTGGCGGCAGAGTCCATCAGATCGTCGCTGTAAATGTGTTTTCAACGCGATAGTCGCGGCCGGGCGACACCTTCCCCAAAAAAAATCTACAAAAAAAAAGCGCGCCGAAACGACGCGCTTTGAAAACAGTAAAAATCGCTAAATTTGAACTTTAGGCTTATTGCGATTCCTAACCTCCAGCCGATGCCGTAGGGAGGTTATCATAGTCGGGTTTGTGATCTGTTCCGTCGGACAAATTAAAACGCTTGTCCAACGATTTTTGAGTCGGACGCTCACCTTGGTGCCCCAAGTAACGATCCTTACGGTAGACGGCATACACGTTTGCACCGCCTGGCATCAACGGGAGCGTTCGTGCCAATCGATAGTGATCGACTTCATACTCGCCGATTTGCATGGTTTCCACAGGGGTCATCCCCAAACGTTTGCGAATGCCTTCCTTCGAGAACGTCGGATCGTTCAAAAGTTTTTGACGTTGTTCTTCAAGTTTGTCTTCCAAATTGATGGTCTTTTCGTAGGCCTCTTGTTCCTCTTCAGTCATTTTGTCAAATTTTTCCTGCTCTTCGGGGCTCAATTTTGGACGACTGAGTGGGACACTGGTTAAATTCTCAAATTCTCGAAGTTTTGCGTCGATTTTTGGTTGAGTGACGAATTGGTCGTAAGCGAATACCCCCCCAAGAACAGCCGCTATCAACAACAAAATAGAGAGACGAACAGCCGTTCCCCCTGCGAAATTACTTGCCATGATTCTTTACTCCTGAACAACAAAAATATGGATCGCCTTGTTTAAGCCCGCCCCAAATGCACATCGGGAAATTGGTTCACCGGGCAATTGGTTCGCAACAACAATTGTAAATGCTTCGACGCCTTTTGGCGATGGTTAGTTCCCAGAACGCCAGGTCGGTCCCCATTTTTTCGCGATCAAGTCCCAACAAGTCGGCAGAATCCGCAAAAATTGCGATATGGCCGCCACTTGCGGACTCGAAATTTCCCCGAAAAAGTTAGGCCCTCCCCGCCAATGCCTTAGGAATCATCTGCTCCATCAACCTTCCAGGGGCTCCCATGGCATTGTATCCTCCATCGATATGAAGGACCTCAGCGGTAATGCCGTTGGAAAGGTCGGAAAGCAAAAACGCTCCCGCACGCCCGACCTCGTCGTGACTGACGTTGCGGCCCAAGGGGGACATGTGTTGGTACAATTCCATCATGTCGTTTACCCCCGCTGCGCTACCTGCCAAAGTCTTTAGCGGCCCGGCGCTCAGCGCGTTCACTCGAATCCCCCTTGGTCCAAGCTCAAAAGCCATATACCTCATCGTCGCCTCAAGAGCCGCCTTGCAAATCCCCATCACGTTGTATCGGGGAACAATCTTTTCCCCGCCGTAGTACGACATCGTGAGAACCGAAGCATTGTCATTCAACACCGCGCGAGCTTCGCGGCAAACAGCCATCAAACTGTATACGCTGATGTCCATTGCCATTTTGAATCCGTCGCGGCTCGTTTCGATCGTTTCATTCTGAAGGTCGGTCCGATCCGCATAAGCGATGGAATGGAGCAGGAAGTCGATTTTTCCGAAATGCTCTTCGGCGGTTTTCATTACATTGCGAATTTGTTCGTCGTCTTGAACGTCAAGCGGAACCAGGAACTTAGCCCCATCGATCCCTTGAATACACTTTTCTACGCGGCGACGGTTTTTTTGTTTGTCATCGTCCGGTTTGTCTGGGAGATGCGTGAATCCGATTTCTCCGCCTTGTTCTAAAATGAAGTTGGAGATCGCCCAACCAATCGACCAATCGTTCGCAACTCCTAAAACCAACCCTTTTTTCCCCGTAAACAAGCCCATTGTTATTGGCTCCCGTGTTAACTTTATTAGAATGACAACTTGAAGTATTGATTCGAGGCTGGAGAATCTTCGCTTCATTAAACGCCCCAGCCCCGAATAGTTTACCCGAACACGTTCATAAATTCACCAGGGCAAGAACCGTAATATGACAACCCCACTGGTCGTTCGGGCCTTTCCGCAATCAAGCAAACGCGATCTCTTTGCCGGGCTACTCACACAGTTCGAACAAATTTCTGATTTCGACAACTGGATTTCGCCAGCCTTGCAATTGCTCCAAAAACAATTGAATTTGTCAGGAGTAGCACTGGTCCAGGGAGTCAAAGGTCAATGGCGAGTCCTTTTCCAATCTGGCGTCATTCCGGAACTCCCCATCGAGCGACTCGCTGATGTTTTGGATACGGAATCGGCGAGTCAGGCGGAAGGATGGCTGGCCGCGACGATCGAATCGCCGATTGAGCAAGGTCTATTGCTGGTGGGCTTCGCGAATAATCCCGATCCTCAAGCCGCGTCCATTTCAGAGTTTGATGCGGCTGCAGCGGGCGTCGGGTTGGTCGCCGCCTACAGCAACCGCTTGGCCCGCTGGACAAATCGAGCTGAGCGGCTTCAAGCGTTACTCGACGTGACTGTCAAATGGGACAAGTCCCAAGATTCCGAATCCTTGCTCGATGCAATCGCACATACGGCCACGAGATTGCTCAAGGCCGAACGGGCCACGATTTTCCTGATTGATCGAGCGCGAAATCTATTGATCGGCAAGCCTGCGTTGGGTGTCGAAGGGGGGGAACTCTTAATCCCGGCAGACGCAGGGGTGGTTGGATTGGCGATCCGCACTGGCCACCCTCAACGCGTCGATTGTGATGTGGCTCAAGAACAAGCTCTGGTGCATCGCGATGTCGATCAAAAATTGCAATTTCAAACCCGCTCGTTGATCTGTGTTCCGATTCGGGATTCTCAAGGTCGCGACCTTGGGGCCTTTGAGCTCATCAACAAGCTATCAGGGAATTTCGACAATGAAGACGAAGAAGCGTTGATCGAATTAGCAGCCCACGCGGCGATTGCGATTGAACATCGCAGACAAGTCGAACGATTGGTGACATCAAAAAAACGAGTGGCCGACCAAGCTCAAAAACAAGTTCCTTGGATCGGCTCGTCCCCGGTGATGACGAAACTCAAACAGACCATTGACCGCGTTGCCGACACCGATTTGGCGATCTTGATCACAGGTGAAAACGGAACCGGCAAAGAAGTCGCCGCTCAAATGGTTCACTATCTGAGCGGGCGCCGGGACCAAGTTCTCGTCGCGGTGAATTGCGCTGCCATCACCGAGACGCTACTCGAAAGCGAACTCTTCGGGCACGAAAAAGGAGCCTTCACTGACGCCCATCAAACGCGGGTTGGGAAGTTTGAATTGGCCGATGGCGGCACCCTGTTTCTGGACGAAATTGGGGATATGAGCTTGGGTGGACAGGCCAAACTTTTGCGAGTATTGGAAGAAAAAGTCGTGGTTCGCGTCGGCGGTTCCGTCCCTATCGCCACCAACGCTCGTGTTTTGGCAGCAACGAACCAAAATTTGGCCCAGTTGGTTCGCGAAAAGAAATTCCGCGAAGATTTGTTCTTCCGGCTCAACGTGATGGCCATCGAAATGCCCCCACTTCGCGAGCGAGGCGAAGACATTTTGCAGCTTGCCGACTATTTTCTAGAGCTGTTCGCCGTGAAGGTTCGGCGCACGACGCCACGCCTCACCGACGCCGCCAAAAAACGCCTGCTTGCTCACCCCTGGCCAGGAAACGTTCGCGAACTACGAAACATGATGGAACGTTTGGCCTATTTGACAACGGAGCCGATGGTTGACGCAATTGATTTGCCCTTTATCGATGCACCCTACGGCGGTGCGAGTGATGATTTCTTGGCATTAGATCAATCCCTGGCGTCGGCAACCGAACAGTTCCAGGCAGACTTTATCAATCGTCACATTGCAGCGGCACGCGGGAATATGACTGAAGCCGCCAAGAACATGGGGCTTCATCGAAGTAATCTCTACCGCAAAATGAAGCAACTCGGACTTGCCACGGACTCATTGGAACCTTGAGCCTGGACGTTTTAGGCGGGATAGGGGACCACTAAGGGGCTATGGTAAAATTTTGATTTTAGATTGCACAGCATTTTTCTGCGCTCCCATTGAATTAAATCCTGGTGAATTTGATGTCTGACCCTCGCTACAACAATCCGTACTCGCCACCTGTTTATCAAGTCAATTTAGGTGGCTATTCTCAATCTCCCGATGGCGGTTCAAAGATCAAGGTTATTCTACCCGGAATTTTTTTGATCTTGGTCGGCATCCTCGGCCTCATCGTATCAATCATGAGTGCATTCATGGCTGTCGGAGATCCCCCTATTCCGGACCCAGAAGTTCCAGATTGGATCAACCAGGTTATTGAATCAGGTCATGGTCCAGAGTCACTTGTTATCCATATTTTGTTTATCTTCGTGAATCTGTTTATCATCTTCGGGGGCATCATGATGATCCGCACACGGCTCTGGATCGTGTGCTTGATCGCAAGCATTTTAGCCGCGCTGAATTTTGGGAATTGCTGTTGCGTATTGGGAATACCTGCAAGCGTTTGGTCCATTATTATCTTAAGTCTGGCCGACGTACGGCAAATGTTCGCTCGCAGATAGCGTAAAAAAACAGACCCGACCAACCGCGATGGGCTGGCCGGGTTCTGCTGCTTGGAGAGCCGTCGCCGCACCGGGCCCCTCGCAACAACCGTCGCGCGGAACCCGATGAGCAACCACTAATCTGCACAACGTTTTCGTTCTTTATTCGGCGAATTCGCCGATTGCTGCCTCAAGGCGATGACGGGCAACGTGCAACCGTCGCTTGATGGTTCCAACCGGAGCTGAAAATTCATCGCTCATTTCCAGGATCGACTTTCCTCGAACGTAGAAGGCCTCCAGCGTTTCTCGGTCAAGGTCTCGGAGTCGCCCCAAGCACCGATGCACTTCGGCTCGACGCTCGCTGGCGAGAGCCACGTCCTCGGGCCCCGAGTCTTCAGCGGCGACGCCGTCAACGTAGGAGTCCCCGCCTGCGACCAGCTTCTTCCGTTGGATGAAGTTGATCGACATACGGACCGCGATTGACTTGAGCCAGCCGACGAAGGCTTCGGGAACTCGCAGTTGGTCGAGCTTGGTCAACGCCTTGACGAACACGTCTTGCGTCAGTTCTTGAGCGTCGCCGTAGTTGCCGACTCGGCGAACCAGGATCGACAGGACCAACGGTTGGTATTGCTCGAACAGCTCGCCAAAGGCTTGCGAATCACCCGCTTGAGCTCGGGTTACAAGCTCAGAAAGTTGTTGAATCTTTTCGTATGATTGTGTTGATGCGTACATGATTTCATCTGAGAAAAACGTGTTTGATCGAGAGCCTGGGCAAAACTCGCCGCGATTGAAAAATCGCCAACGGAAAGCCCAACGAGCCGTGAGGGCATGCGCCGCGCGGTGCTGGTTAGTGCAGAGCAATTTGAAACGAGTAACAGACCGCTATTGGCCTATTCTGTCCCTCTGCCATAACCGACGACGGCGTGACAAGCCCGCGAGCATCCGCCCGCTAATTGCCACTGCGTCATTGCCGGCGGAATTCCCTGCCAGACAATTGCCGGCGGAATTCGAACCGCAATCACCGCCCATTCCCTCTGTGGAAATCTGCGGTTTGTGGTTGGCCGGTTCATAAGAACTCGGCTCGCCTCGATGGAGATAGAGGCGTTGGACTTGGAGTCCGTACGACGTTCCAACCACAAAACCAACGGCTTGCGTGTCAACTTCGCGAGTGACGCTTTCAAATTGGTTTAGATTGGTTCGCATTAGACTGCTCCCGTGCCAACGCACAGCTAAGAGTTAAAAAACACGTTGTAATGGTCTTACCAACAACCATAAACGGATGCCGATAGTCCCTGACCCAACTTTAAGTCGGCTGCCAGGCTAAAAGGTTCGCAGAAAATCTCAAAAAGTCAAATTTTTTGTGAAATCCCCAGAAAACACGGACTCAGAATCGAGGTCGAGATGGCGCGAAATGTGATTTTTGGGAGTTTTTTTGAGAATCTGCCATGCTAGAAGTACATCGCAAAATTGGATAAATTGCTACTTCGCTCCGAGCAAATGGGGCGAATATGGCGGAAACCAAGCCAAAGCACAGCCTTTGAAATCTCGTCGGTTGATGTGTTTCAATTGATTTATGGCCGTTTTTCGCATGGAGCCTGTTTTTTTTCATTCACGTATTTTTTGAGTTGAGCACCGTCTTATGGAAGACAAACGTACACCATTTCCCATTCTTGCAAACCTGTTCATCATGATGGTTTTAGAGATCGCGATTTGGGGGGCGTGGCAAGTCAAAATCTTTCCCTACATGGGGATGCTCAATTTCGAAGGATGGCAGCAATCGTTGGCAGGGAGCATGTTTGCCATTGCCGCAGTCGTGGGCATCTTCTTCAGCAATCAATTTGCCGATCGGAATTTTGCCGCTGAAAAATTCCTGGCTTTCAGCCATATGATTGGCGGAATTGCTCTGCTGGGAACTGCCTATTTTCAGGACTTCTGGCCGTTCTTCGGTTGCTTCTTGCTGTACGGCCTGTTTTATGTGCCAACGATTTCTGTAACCAATTCTCTGGCGTTTGCGAATTTAAAAAATCCATCACACGAATTCGGATGGGTTCGAATGGGTGGTACGATCGGCTGGATCATTGTGTCATGGCCATTTATTTTTATCTTGTCGAAAGACGCAACTGTCGACCAAGTTCGTTGGATTTTTGTTGTGGCAGCGATTATTTCGTTCGCGTTGGCCGCGTTCAGTCTGACACTTCCCCACACGCCTCCTCGCCGCGATGCCGTCGGTTTGGATCGATTTGCATGGCTCAAGGCGTTTCGTCTTTTAAAGCATCCGTTCATCGCCATTTTGTTTTTTGTAACACTGATCGATGCGACCATTCACAATGGCTATTTTGTGCTGGTCGATGATTTCCTTTCGAAACAAGTGAAGTTGCCCGCGAACTGGACCATGGCCATTACGACGATCGGGCAGGTCGCAGAAATTCTCACGATGCTGGTCCTTGGTTTTGTGTTGACCAAGCTTGGGTGGAAATGGACGATGATTTTGGGGATTCTCGGACACGCCGCTCGTTTTGGAGTTTTTGCTTTATTTGGAACTGCCGACTATCAAATGCTGATCATTCTTGTGCAGGTATTGCACGGGATCTGTTACGCGTTTTTCTTTGCGACGCTTTACATTTTTGTGGAGGAAGTTTTTCCTAAAGACATCCGCACTAGTGCTCAAGGCATGTTCAATTTGTTGATTTTGGGGGTAGGGTTGGTGATTGCGTCTTTCGGCTTTATTTACCTCAAGTCGTTGTTGACGACAGGCGAAGGTGAAGACGCCGTTGTGGATTATTTCAAATTGTTCCTTGTCCCCACCGGCTTGGCCGTTTTGGGGATGGTGCTGCTCTTGTTGTTCTTCCAGCCACCCAGCGCGCGTCCAAAGGCGACCCAAGAAGATTAAAGCCTATCCCAAGAGGGGTCAGACCCTTTGGAGGCGAGCCGGAGAGGGTCTGACCCCTTTTGGGATAGGGACTTAGTCTCTGAATGTTTGTAGTCGTTCAAGATTATTTTTTGGCAGCCGGGGTTGGTTAGAAACGCCCTGGATTACCGCGACTGATGAGCGATGGCTTGCCCCTAGATGACATCCGCAAAAAATTCTTGGTTCTCGCGCGGCGGATTTCCTGCAAATGCGGCTTCTAACTGATTGATTGGAAACTCGGTGATTTGGCAACGAGTTACAGCTTTTAGAAACCGGAACGCTTCGGAGAACTTAGGCGATGAAATTGTCGTGTGTAACGGATGTTTACCAAGGACTTGCGGCCGCGAGAGAGATTTTGATTCGCAGTACCATTGTTGGAATCGTTGTCTGGAGGGTGATGTTCTCTGGTGAACTTGATTTCCACTCTGCAAACAGCCTGCAAGCTGGCCAGAATCCACCCGGCCTCAATTTCAATACAGAAAAGTCGAGTTCTGCCGACGAGTTGGCGCAACTTGCGGCGGCTGTCCAAGCGAACCCATCGGACTTGGCAGCACGGGGGACCTACGCACAAGCATTGTATCGAGCTGGCAATCTCCCAGAAGCTTGGTTGCAATTGTTGGCTGGCTATCAGCTTGATCCAAATCACAGTGGGATGATTCGAGGCATCCAAGACTTAGTTGCTGAATTTACCAAGCGAGACCTTTTCACCGTTGGCGTTCCCGCCGAGACGCTGACAGGTGTTTTAGGGGAGCCCCACCAAGTTGTCGAAATGCCCTGGGGGAAGCGATTTGTTTATGCATTTATGGCGGCAGATTTTCGCCAAGATAAGTTGCATGAGATTATCGATCTTCGAGGAGTTACGAAAATTGTTTTCGAACCCACTGAAATTGTCGCCGTTGACTTGGACGGTCGAGGATGGAGTACTGGTTACCGCGAGAAAACCAAGGCATCGTCCAAGACGATGTTGTTTGTGCCCGGCGAGTCAGTTTCCAACTGGAATGAAATGATAACAGTCGAGCGAATCATTGGCGGAACTAAAGCAGGCAGTATGGAAGAGATCGCCAATTTGGCGATTAAACAGATGAGCCAATCGTTTCCTCAATCACAGCAATTATTGATTGAGGTTTCAGAAGAGTCAGCGATCATCGCGTTCGAGGGTATTGGCCCACAAGGACAAACGACGATTCATCAATTGGTCCGATTGCTGCGTGGTCCCGAAGACATTCACCGCATTGCCTACTCCCTGAGGAGCGACACGAAGCCGTCGGTTGAAACACAAAAAAAGTGGCTCGAGATTTTTCAATCAGCAAAACTTCGCACTCTTTAGAAATTGCCCAAAGCTACAAAAACGAAGTTGCAATTCGATATGCTTGGGGATGCCAGAATCTCCCAATAACCAAGAACCTGACCAAATCGCCACTCTCAGGAAATCTCGTCATTTCAATGCGTGTCAAACATCAGCAATTTGCGCTATCTGGTGACCGAGAAGTAGTTGAGTAGTGCCATTTCGGCGATGTCTCGGTTGAGGACCAAAGGCATTCCATGAAAGGTACAGAAATCGCGGGCCTGTTCCAAAATGTCATCGACATGGCAAAAGCGGAATGCCTTATTTTTGCGTTTGTAGTGATGTTCGATCAGGAAATCGATGATCTCTGGTTGGAATTCAAAGCCCGTTTGTTGACGGCGAAGTTCGAAAAGCTGACGGAACTGTTGCTCGGTCGGATCGAGAATTTCAATTTTGTAGGGCAACCGTCGCAAGAATGCCTCGTCGCAAATTTCGGCAGGATTGAGATTGGTTGTGAAAACCAACAGTAGGTCGAACGCGACCTTGATCTGGCGACCGGAGGGTAGGTTAATAAAGTCGTGCCCCTCACTCATCGGCAAGATCCAACGATTCAGCAGTTGCGGAACACTGATTTGCTGTCGCCCTAAGTCTTCAATAGCGAGGCATCCGCAGTTAGCCTTCACCTGGATTGGAGCCTCGATGATTTTGGTGATCGGATTCAAAGTCGCCTCAAGGTGATCAAGTGTCAATTCGCCACCGACTGACAAAAAGGGGCGTTCAATCAGCGCCCAACGCTCGTCGACAGGATTTTTCTGTTCAAGCGAATAGTTTTCGGGGAGGCTGATCTCAGTGTGCATCGAAGGATCGAAAACTCGCATCACATCGCCACCGATACTAAGGGCACGGGGAATCCAAATGTAGGGCTCAACGGCACGAATCATCCGTTTGGCCAATTGGGTTTTCCCATTTCCTGGAGAGCCGTACAGGAGCATACTACGTCCCGAATTGATGGCTTGACCAAGTTGGGCGAGTAACAATTTTGAAATGACCAAGCCCGCGAACGCCTTTTGAATCGTCTGCATGCTCGGATGGCAACTCTTGATAGATTGGCGCACGATCGAGTCGTGATACTGTTCGAGGGAAACAGGAGCCGATCCACAATAGGTGCTGCGTTCCACGTGCAATCTGGCTTGCTCGGCACCTTTCGGAGTCAACTCGTATAGGTAATCGTGGTTCGCAACTGCCGATTTATGGGACAACAACTGATTGGTTTTCAGAAAGGCGAGCACTTCCGAAACCATCCCAAACGGCAGGCGGAGTCGATTGGCGATGGCCAATCCGCTTTGATCACCATGCAGGTAGAGCATCCGCAAGACCAACGGGAAAAGATCTTTCGGAGCAAGATGCGCATCGTGCAACGTCGCCGGTTGATGGGGAATGAAATCCGTGGTCGGCATAGCAGTTGCCGTCGAGTCACTCTTAAAAACAGGAACAGGAATCTGAAAAGAGTGATCGCGTGACGCACCAAAAGTATCGGGCATGGTTGATCTCGTTTTAGAAAAATGGGCAATGCGTTGAGTATCGGACAATACGGGAGAGCAGGTGCGGTTTGCGAATGCAAATGCGGGTTTTGTGAATTGAATCGCTGGAGCGACAACGACGCTGACCCGAAAAATCGTTTTTATCGGAAATTCGGTCCCGTGGTAGAAAATCTGGCCTAGGCTTAGCTGTTGAACCACATTCACCTTTTGGCCAAGGCTCCGATGATTCACGTTCGTAACCTGACAAAAATCTATGACGGCTTTCAGGAAGGCGACTTCGTTGCGCTGGGAGGCGTGAGCTTCGACGCCATGCCCGGCCAGGTGTTTGGATTGTTGGGCCCGAACGGGGCTGGCAAGACAACTGCGATGCGTATCCTGAGCACGGTTTTGAAACCGACTGCGGGAACGGCTATCGTCAATGGCTATGAAGTCACAGAAGCACCGAGTGATGTGCGGCGACAAATCGGTTTCGTTTCGGTCAACACGACGATTTATGACCGTATGACTTCTTGGGAGATGGTCGAGCTATTCGGTCGCCTGAACGGAATGCAAGATGACGAACTGCAGTTGCGTATGGAAATGCTGTTTGCCCGCTTTAAAATGAACAATATTCGCGGATTGCTTGGCAGCAAAATGTCGACAGGAATGAGGCAAAAGGTTTCGATTGTTCGGGCACTCATCCATGATCCGCCGGTGCTAATTTTTGACGAAGCGACTTCGGGATTGGACATTTTGGTAGCACGAGAAGTGTTTCGTACTGTCGAGGAACTCCGCGACGAAGGAAAATGTGTGATTTACTCCTCTCATATCATGTCGGAGATCAGCCGACTGTGTGACCTGGTGGCCGTCATGAATCGCGGAAGGATAATCGCAGCAGGGTCGCTGGGTGAACTTGCGGATGAGCATGAAGTCCACGATGCCGAAGAGTTGTTTTACGAGTTGATCGCCAATCACGAGCGCGAATATGCCACATTGGTAACGGGGTAGATTGGGACGATCATGACTTGGCAAAATATCAAACTCATCTTAACTCGCGAACTCAAGGACCAACTTCGGGACCGTCGAACGCTATTTACCGTCGTCGTGTTGCCGATGTTGTTGTATCCGTTCTTGGGCCTTTCGCTGATTCAGATCACTCAATTTTTTCGCGAGCATCGAGTCGCCATTTGGATCGTCGGGGCTGAGAACTTGCCTCAAGAACCAGATTTGTTTGTCGATGAGAAGTTTTCGACTCGCTGGCTTTCCGCAGAGCAACACGCACTCGTCGATCTCAAATTTTCTGAGGCCTCTGACCAAGAGTTCAGCGAAGTTATAGAAACATTCCGCAAGGGCAAAAATCTGCCACTGACTCGCGAACTTGTCGATCAATGGATTCAGCGGCAGATGGCGGAACGCAACGTGGATTTGGCCGTTGTCATCCCCAATCTCATTTGCGATTCTGAGACTGATGACACGGATTTAAATAGTGCCAATGTGTTTGTGTTGATGAATTCAGCCTCAGACAAATCAAAAATTGCGACGGAACGATGGCAGTCGGTTGTGAATCAGTGGCAGGTCGCCTTGTTTGAAAGGCAGCTTCAACGGCACCAGATGACAAAGAGTCAAGCGTTGCCCGTTCGTTTTGATACGGCGGACATTGCACAGAAAAGCGAACAAAGGGCCGCAGCATGGAGCAAAATCCTGCCATTGATGATTATGGTTTGGTGTCTAACAGGAGCTTTTTATCCTGCGGTGGATTTATGTGCTGGAGAAAAGGAGCGGGGTACGTTTGAGACGCTTCTAAGCAGTCCCGCTAGCCGTACGGAGATTGCACTGGGAAAACTCCTGACGGTGATCGTATTTAGTATTGCCACGGCACTGCTGAATCTGCTGAGCATGGGAATCACGACGACCCTAGTGATGGGGAAGTTGGGGCAGCTTTCGGGTGGACTCGGATTGGCGGCTTTGGGGCCCCCTCCCGTGTTGTCGCTGTTTTGGCTAGTGCTGGCGATGGTGCCGGTAGCCGCTTTGTTCGGTGCGGTGTCACTGGCTGCGGCGGCGTTCGCAAGAAGCTCCAAAGAGGGCCAATATTATTTAGTTCCGTTAATTATGGTTTCGATGCCCTTGATGGTTTTGCCGATGTTGCCCGCGACGCAGTTGGATATTGGCACCAGCCTCATTCCGGTGACCAATGTGATGCTCTTGTTGCGGACGTTGATCGAGGGGAATGTCGAGGCTGTGTTGCGGTATTCGACGTTAGTAGGTTTGGTAACGGTTGTCTGTGTGGCGGCTGCAGTGCGCTGGGTGGTCTACCAGTTTAACAGCGAAAGTGTGCTCTTCCGAGCATCGGAGCGTTTTGGGGTCGGAGCATGGCTGTCTTACGTTTTGCAACACCGAGGGGACTTGCCGACCGTCGGTCATGCCTTGTTATGCGGGCTATTGATTTTACTAACGAAATTCTTTGTTGGATTTGGTGTAGGAATTCCTGCGGACTGGTATGAGTTCGGCAGGCAGACGTTTGTGATTTTATTGGCGACGGTTGCCGTTCCTGCAGTTTTGATGGCGATTGTGTTGACCCGTCGCCCGCTGTTGTCGTTGCGATTGACTTGGTGCCGTCCTTCTTATTTGGCTGCCGCAGTCTTTTTAGCTGTTTGCCTTCATCCCGCGTTTTCAGTATTGAGTCGGGTTATTTTAGTGCTGTATCCTCCCTCGGAAGGCCTACAGGCTATGAACGGTTTGATGGAAAGCCTACTGACTGCGACGCCGCCCTTGTGGTTACTGTTGCTGACGCTGGCTTTTATTCCGGCGTTCTTAGAGGAGTTGGCATTTCGCGGCTTCATTTTGAGCGGAGCACAAGGTGTCAAAAATCAATGGTTGGCGGTGGTCATCGCAAGCCTATTTTTTGGAGCAGCCCACGCGGTGTTCCAGCAGTCGGTTCTGACGTTTTTCGTCGGGATGGTATTGGGATTTCTGGCCGTGCGAACAGGGAGCCTCTGGCCGTGCATCGTTTATCATGCGGTTCATAACTCCCTGACCGTTTTAGGCGCGAATTTGGCAGAAACGGGCTGGATAACTCAGTTCTCATGGTTGATGCAGTTCGAAGCAAGCGGCGGGATTCAATACCATACTGTTCCCGCTTGGTTTATGACCGGAATGGGAATTGCATTGTTGATGTGGATTTGGAAGCAAACCATGGAAGACAGCCACCAACAGCTTGATTGGTCAAAGTGGCAACGAGTCTGGAACCAACTGCGGGGAGCGAGACGCGACCTTGCTTGATTTTCTTACTCCGTCATAATCGAAGTTATGACAGAACGCCGAGAATTTTTTGCCGAGTGGTTGGTCCCGATCAATTCTCCTCCAATTCGAGGAGGGGGAATTCGTCTGGGTGGGTCTCGGATTTTAGAGTTGTTACCCCCCGCAGTCACAGGCGCTGAGAAATTTCTTCCCCCCAATTCTTTGATCCTGCCCGGATTCGTGAACGCTCACACGCATTTGGAGTTCAGCGACCTTAAGGTTCCGCTTGGATTCCCTGGAATAAAAATGCCGGCCTGGATCGCCGAGGTCCTTCGCTATCGTCAAGCTCAAGCGAAAACCGGTGATCTCGAAATATTGCGGGAATCGGCCATTCGCCAAGGCATGTCTGAATCGACGAAGTTTGGCGTGGCGGCTTTGGCTGATATTTCGACGAAACCTTGGCTGATAGACATTTATAAGGGAATGAAATTGCACGTGGTTCCTTTGCTGGAGCAGCTTGGGCTGGCGCCTCAGAGCGTGGTGGACCGTTTCCGTGAGTTGGAGACGGCTTGGGAAAATGCCAGAGGCCCAGGGAGACAACCACAGGCCGGGCTTAGCCCTCATGCACCTTACTCGCTGCATCCAGAGCTACTTAAGTCGATGATTTCTCTAGGCGAACAAGAGGATGCGTTGGTGGCGATGCACCTGGCCGAATCGCGAGAGGAGTTGCAGTTTCTGGAAACCCATTCTGGAGCATTCGCTAAGTTCTTGATCGACCGAAGTCTGTGGGACCCCACCCAGCCGACGTGTGCCATTGATCAATGCCTTGAACTACTCAGTGGTACAACCCGAGGTTTGATCGTTCACGGGAATTATTTGCAAACTCGACAACTGGACTGGATCGCCAGTTTTCCTGAATTGTCTTTGGTCTATTGTCCACGAACGCATGACTATTTTGGCCACTCCCGCTATCCTCTGGAGGAGATTCTGTTGCGAGAAATTCGCGTCGTGGTCGGCACTGATTCGCGGGCAAGTAATCCAGATTTGGATGTGTTGGCAGAATTGCGGATGATCGCGGAGAAGTTTCCCGAAGTCTGCCACAAAACGATCCTGCGCATGGGGACGGAAGGGGCGGCCAAAGCGTTAGGGTTAGAAAGTCAATTCGGAGCCTTGCGTGCAGGAACTTCGCCGGGTGTTTTGGCGATTGAGTTTATTGAGCCAATTGGAGACGATCCGGTGAAAACAATTTTGACCGGAAAGATCAAGTCTCGTTTTTGGCTGGATCGTGACTGACTTTTTGGGGGACTGGGGGTCCTACCTCACGTTGGCAAAAGATCACAATCGCACCGCGCTGTGAGGGAGTGACGACAGCCGTTATTTTTCGTTCGCCGCGACTTTTGAGTTTAAGTAGTTGTTCGTAGGTCTCTTGTTCAACCGCCCTTTTTTTCCATTCGATCTCGCCGTACTGTTCGCGATGGATATGGTTCGCGACTCTTTCGATGCTGAGCGGGACCACGCTTTCGATCCTGAATCTAGAGATCAAAGCAGAGTTGCAGTATTGATCACCTGTCAAATAGGCCGAACCGTTGCCAACACGCTGAAGGCCAAGGGATCGAGCAATTCCGTTGACCATTCTCGCAGCGATCACCACGGAATGTGGTTCGTACAAATAGGTTCCTGTTTGGTCGGCAATCTCGCAGAGTTTGAATTGCTCGTCGTTGTCAAACGTCATCGACTCGACACCTCGGCTGCTAACGACGGTGCAACTCGTTCGATTTTTGGGGTACTCCGGATGATTTAACCAAACCAACTGTTGTTTGGTCTCGCGCCGTTCACCAATGAACTCACGGTGAATTTTTTCCCGAGTGTGTTGCGGCAGATTAGTGGCTGGGGCAAGTTTTATTCCGGTGAGCCGTCCTCCAATTCCAGAAAAAATCGTTGTTAGGGGTGGCGAAAAATCATGTGCCAATACAGTACGCCCCGCAACTCGACGGTCGGGATCAAAGTGCAAGCAGTCGATTTCCGAAATATCGAAACCTTCAAAGCTAAGATGAAACACCGAGGCGTTCGTCGATTGATACACAGCAAGATTGTGTTGCGCCATTTGAGCGATCACCTGTTGCTGATCAACGGCGGCCAAGGTACGGTTTGGGGCCAGTCCAATCGCATCCCCGCCTATGCCACAACAGATGTCGGCCACACTAGAACCAGTGGGGAACCGAGACGCCTTGTAGAGTGCGAGTCGTTCGGACGTCGCTTGTTCGAGCGAAGTCTTGGTGAATAGCATCTCGTCGGCCCGTGTAAACTTTGTTCGCGCACGGATTTGAAGTTTTGCCAATTCGAGCGCCATTGCCGCTTGTGCTGGCGAAATCGATTTCCGCATCCTTTTCAATATCCGCAAGATGTTTTCTTGCTCAAGAAGTCGTTCGCGAGCCAAGGCTGCACTTTCGCGACCTGCTGCTGTCAACAACCAATCAAACTTGTCCACGATTTCACAACTCAAATAGACTATTGCAACTTGTCCATGAACCGCACGGAGCCCTCCTGTTTGAAGACGGAGAATTTGGCGAGTTGGTTCTCATTATAATCAGACGTTGCACCGTTTGCCGCCCGACGCACGTTACGTATTGCCGTGATTGCTGAATGGTCAGGGGTTTGCCTGTCGGTTCCTCAATGGCCACCGCAAATTCTAGGAAACGACGCCAGGGCTATCAAGGAAGCATTGGCCGCCCAAAATCAAGGCCAGTATCCCCGAATTGAAAGTCCGTACCGAGTGAAGCCAATTGTGTTAAGATTTGATAATCGCTTCATAAAATCTTCGAGAAAGTATTCGATCATGACCGCCGAATTGTGGGAAGAACTGATTATCTACTTGGATTTAGCGATGGCCTTTCGTAATCGTCGGATGTTAACCGAAAGTGATCGGGCGTTGCTGATGGCGGGTTGTTGTGCCAGTTTAGCGGGGATTAACGAAGTTGCCAGTTATTGCCGCGAACAGGTTTTGCAGCGAAATCCGGCTCATCTCGTTCGCCGCTGGCCAGACTTCACAACGGCGCTCGAGGCCGAAGACTTTCAGGTTTTTATTAAACAGGTTTCCGCGAAGACGCCAATCGAACAGTATTCAAAAAAGCTCAAAGAACTGGGATATTCCAGAAATTTTTCCCGTCAGGATTTTGATGCAGAATTGGATTTTATTGCCGAAATTCTGCGAATCGACGCGGAATATCTATCCGAACTGTAGCCTCCCGCTGAAGGCCAAAGAATCATCGTTAGAATCGTCACGGCTTTGTGCTTCACCTAGCGCATTAGTCGAAAATTAGGTTAAAGGTTTCGGACCAACCTTCGCTACATAAGTTTGGGGCTTAATTTTCTACAGGTTTCGGTGACTGAGTTCGAAGAATGACAAAAAATATTTGGCCGGCTTTGATTATCGGGGCACTTGGAATCCCGTTTTTGTTGACGAGTGAAGACCCGTTCGAAAAACCATCGAATGACCATGCGACTGTGAATGCTCCGCCTTCCGAATCACCCTTCCAATTCGCCTCGCACAGTTATCATCCCGACCGTCTAGCCAATCCCCCAGAGTCTCAGTGGTTTTCAGCAGCGAACCAAAGTGGCAATCCGAATTTCGGGCCGAATATGCCTTGGGGGCCTGAGCAAGGAGCCTACGGATTTCAGGTTCGACCGTCGGTACCGTTCGCCGAAGTATTCCGCGCAGGGATTGAGCCGAGTTGGGTGAAGCAGCGTTGGGAGAGAATTTCTGTTTTTTCTAGCGATCACGATTTGACCGCCTATCGTTGCGAGTTTACATCGGGTCGGCAGGCTTGGGACATTCATGGAGCGTTGACCTATTTTTTTGATCCAGGTGGTCAACTGGCAAAAATCTCCTTTCGCGGTTGGACAGGAGATGCCGAAACGTTCAAGTCATTTGCTGCTGAGAATTGGAAGTTGCGGCCGAAGGGTGGAAACTCACAGCGGGTCTTGTTGCAGAAATCTTGGTCGAACACTCGCGGAGCACTGATTCTACAAGAAGCCTCCGTGATCCGCCGCGAAAACAGCCATGAGAATGTGGCGGTATTTTTTGAAGTCGCGCTCCCTAGTTTTCGGCCTGGGATTAGCCAAGAAATGATCGATGCAGCGGACTTGGTTCGATAACTAGGCGTTGATTATCACTCGAATTACGCGAACGCCTTTGCCTAAATTACCAAGCACCGAAACATTCGAAATAAACGGGGTTTTTCCACGCTTGTAGATGTTCTTCGGATTTTTCTATCGCTAAATTCGCTGAGAATTTAAGAGTGGTGTCGGGAGAGTCCTAAGCCGACAGTTTATCCACTTGGGCCAGATGGCGAATCGCAAATTTGGTAGAATTTGGGCGGCAAAAAAATCTTTTTTTTGGCTACTTGACACGTGAATGTCCCGAAAATTTTGGGGTTGTTTTTAGCCCGATTTTCAGATGGACATTTTTTTCCTGGAGACGGTTTGACACGAATGCTAGCGGCCTTAGAATCATGGACCGCTTGAGCAATTTGCTGGGAAGCAGGTTGCCATTCAGTGAGTGTGGAAACACACGAAAACCGGCGTTTTGAGTTTTCTTTTTTTGCCGCCAGAAAATTCGATTCGCCTGTAAGAACCCATCTGACGAAGGAGATTGATCAGGACGTGGCCGTCTCAGTTCCCCAAATCAAACACACCGCTACGCAGGAAGAACAAATTCTTGCTGGAATCGCCAAAGAGATCGGCGACAGTCTCTTTGCTCTGTGGTTTTCAGCCGAAGGTTGCCTAGAAGTTAGTGGCAACGAAGTTCGCGTGTACGCCGATTCCGACTTTGAATTGCGTCGGATTCAGAAAGGCTATGCGAGCTTCGTGCGGCGCGTCGCCACCTCGGTTGTCGGCCAAGCCGTACAGTTGGAATTTTTGGTTCGGGAGGAAGCAGACGCCGAGCAACCTATTGAGTTAAAAGACGAAGATGGTTTGGGCCGAACTTCCGCCGTTCATCAGGCTAGATCTAAGGCGAATTGTCCGTTTAGTCTCCAACAGAACCGGACGGGGGCTGGACTCCGAATCGCTCACCCGCATCAAGAGCAACCCCGCGATAAGGATTCGCAAAATGGAATCCCGCACCGCCGCAAGTTCTTACTGAGGGATTTGGTGTTAGGTCCTGAGAACGAATTCACCAAAGCGGCCATTGCTCAAGTGTTGGCCAATCCTGGTCAGGTGTCGCCTATGTTGATCTGTGGTGGACCGGGAACTGGCAAAACACATTTGCTTGAGGCCCTGACGACCGAGCTGAGAACGACGCAACGCTTGGGGAGTTGCATTTACGTTACATCCGAACAATTCACGAGTGCCTTTGTTCACGCCTTGCGTGGTGGCGGATTGCCGAGCTTTCGTCGCAAGTATCGTGATGTGAATGTCCTGGCAATCGACGATGTGCAGTTTTTCACCAACAAACGGGCGACGATTAACGAGTTGCAATACACGATCGATCACTTGCTGCGGCTCGGCAAACAGTTGATTTTTGCCAGCGACCGCCCACCGCTGGAATTGCGAGATTTGGGGCCGGAAATTTTAAATCGGTTGGGAAGCGGTTTGGTTTGTCCCATACAATCGCCAAGCCCAGCTAGTCGAGAAGCCATCGTGGCCAAAATTTGCCGTGAACGACAACTAAACTGGCCTGCAGAAGTCTGTCGGATGATCGCAACCTGCGTACCCCGAGACAGTCGTCGCCTCATGGGAGCGGTCAACCGAATATGTGCGATGGCCGCCGTTAGGAATTCGGCGGTGACAGAATCTCTGGTGGCTGACATTCTCGACATGACGCCTCAATCCGGTTCCCGCCTAATGACTCTAGCGCAGGTCGAGCAAGTGGCCGCAGAGTTCCTTGGTGTATCAAGCGCAGAGTTGCGATCAAGCAGCCGGATGCAGAAAACGGGAAACGCTCGGATGATTGTGATGTTGCTGTGCCGACGGGCGACGTCGGCGGCACTTTCTGAAATCGGGGAACATTTCGGCGGGCGAAGTCACAGTACGGTGATTGCTGCAGTAAAGAGAATCGAGATCATGCTCGAAGCGAACGAAATGGTGACACTTCCAATCGGAAGATTTCCCATTCGAGAAGTATGGGAAACGCTGGAAAGCAAAACGCGATTAAGTTAGAAGATCAGAATCTGGCGGGCACAACCTAAACCAGTGCCAATTGGTGAGCTCTGGCCATCCGTGGCTCAAGATCAATCGTCACTGAAAAGTGACGTCTGAATAACCAGTGATGCCGCTAATGCATCCCTAAGTCATGGTTTAGTGTGGTTGGCGCGTCAACAATGCCAAGATGTCGCGCACTCGATGCCGAGTCGCTTCCATTCCGGAAGGTTCTTGCGAGTCGCTCGCGACTAGATCGAGACGGTTTCCAATCATTCGATGATCGCTCGGCGAGGGGGCCTGTTTTTTTGACGTCGATGTTCGAAAGGGGACAATCCCATCCGATTCATGTTCGTCCGCCGAATCGCCAACATTAAATTTCAGCGTAAACTCGTGAACTTCTGAAATGGGCTCATCCTTCGGGGGGAGTTCTCCTCTTACAACCCGCACTTCACGGGGGGCCTCGATTCCCAGCCGAACCGTGTTGCCTTTGATTTGCAAAACGGTGACCTTAACGTTCTTGCCAATCATGATTTCTTGACTGGACTTTCGCGATAACACCAACATGGCAAACACTCCTTTGCTGACAGAGAAGAAAACCGGCGGCTTTAACCACCTGTGTAAAAGATATACGCGAGATGGAAAAAAAAGTTTTAAAAAAACTCAAGTCAACGTAAAAAATATCCGACAGCCGATTGCTAGCAGTTCAGGCTCGCCGCGTTAGCAAAGACAGACAAACAATGATGAAAGGGGTCTGGCGAGCAATTAACGTGCACGCAGGAGCCCCTGATTTCTACTCGAAAAAAGGCCGTCTAGCGGCCTGCTTGGCGGGAACTGATCTGATCGCGTAGTTTCGCGGCGAGTTCGAAGTTCTCGGCGGCAATGGCGTCGGAGAGTTGCTCGGAAAGAGTTTTGTCGATTTTATATCGAGAACGAAGGCTGTTTTGAAAGTCCAGCAACTGAACCACCAACTCATCCTCCTCGAATTTGTCTTCGGCATCGTACTGAACGAAAAGTTCTCGAATGAGGTCGAGCCCTTTCGCTACTTCTTCAACCGCCAACTCTCCAGCATTCTCATCATCGGTTTCTAAAATCGCAAGCGATCTCGCCTGCGTGCGATGGTAGAGAACAAACGGCCGATATTGCTCGTGGGAGATCGTCCACTCTTCATCGGACGAAAATTCCTTGCAAAAATCCATCAACCCCAGCGTATGATCCGCATCGCGAACCGCCCGGTCGAATTCTCGCATGTGCAGCCAACAGACGCGGCGATGATAGAACTGAACAAATTCGCGATCTACCTCAGCACACTGCTCCTCGTTTAGTTGGAAACCGCTTCGTTTTTGCTCCTGCTGTTTTTTCAAAAAATCGAAGTAAGTGGTCTCTCCGTGGGGGCGTTTTCCATCGGGCCTTCCCAAGATTTCCATTTGCAACAGCCCCATATCAAGCCGCAGTTGGATCACGGAGCGTTCCCCAACTCGAACGCTGCGAACATTGATACTGGTTGGGTCAAAAGGCCAGTTTTTCAGAATATGATCGATGTCTTGACGGTTATCCATGTCTCTGCGGGATTAGGATTTAAATGCGGCATGAACTCACTGCGTACCATGTTACATCAAGAACGCGTTTAGGGAAAATGGGCTGAACCTCATTCGCCGCTACCGGGTTGGCGGCGAAGTGTTTTTTTGTCGCTTGTTTTACGTTTGCTATCTAGGCGACGACGTTTCGAGGCGTTGGAAGGTTTGGTTGGTTTTCGCCGTTTAGGTACTACAAGGGCTTTCAAAATCAGGTCGCGCAGTTTCTCCAAACAGTCGTCCGTATTGCTGGGCTGGTCCCGATGTCGATGGCTGCTGATGAAAAAACTCCCCTCGCGACTAATTCGAGTTTGGTTCTGTTGTTGAAATCGCTGCATCACTTCGGGGGGCAGGGCGGCAGTGGCGGTTAAATCCCAATTCAAAGTTGCCTTGGTGTTGACCTTGTTGACGTTTTGTCCACCTGGCCCTGGAGACCTAGAATAGGTGAACTTTAACTCGCTCGCTGGGATCGAGATTTTAGAGTTTATCCTCAGCACGGCAGGGTCTCAAAATTGTCTTGATTATTCTAAAGAGATCAGCTCTGAGCGAGGATCATTACAAAGCGTGTGGCGGTTGACTGGGCTGACCTGTGGGTTTCTGACTGTTGCGTTTGCCGCGTCCCACTGAACGGCAAATCTCGCGGCAATCCACCAAAAATTCCCAGGTCGAATCAAGGACGCACTCATATCCCAGCCCTTCAACCTCGACGCCAATCACTTCCGCTTCGATTGGCCCATGATAGCCGGACATTGCCATCAACTTGATCCACGACCGCAACGGAACTTCGCCACTACCCGGCAAACAACGACCGTTCGTTATCCTCGAATTGCGGCGACGATCAGCGATTTGGATCAATTTCACCCGCTCACTCAAACGATGACGGTGCCGGGCAAGTTGAGGTTCGAGTCCCAGATGGTACAAATCCATCACAATGCCAACTTGGTCCGACGAATAATTTTCAACGATGTCCAATGTTTCCATGACTCCCGAAAGCATTGTCCACGAGTGCCCTTCGTTCGCGGTCATTGGCTCAATCGCAAGAGTCACATCGTAGGCTTCAGCACAGGGCACCAAAATTTCTAAAGCGTTCAGCAGCAAACGCCGAGCGTGACGGGGGGTGTGCAAGCCTTGCGAGCCCGGATGCAAGATCAGACAGCTTGCACCCAATTGAGCGGCCGCTTCAATCCCTTCGAACGCATCTTCCATTGCATCTTTAAAGGAAACGCCCTCTGATCCGGTGAAGCCACCAACCCAACCTAAACTGCTGACCGACATCTTCATTTCGTACAAGAAGTCTGCCGCTTCTTGGACTCCAATGTCTTCAACCTTTGATCGCCACAATCCTATTCCGTTAAAACCCTTACGAGCATATCGGATAACATCCTGAAAAAAGTTCCATTTCAACGAAGAGACTTGGTTTATCGACAGGCAATTCACCCTGGCGTCCTCGAATAATATTTTGAAGAAGAATCAATGTTCGCTGCAGCGACACCTCAAGTGCCCAGTAGCTTCCAACAGTATGCCCTTTGATTGTCAAACTGTAAACCGAGACTCTGAGCCGCGCAAGCACTCGCGGAAATCGGACCAGTTGTAGAACTTCTTCTCCTCGCAAATCAGCAATCCTCGTTTTCATTTGGCTCCTACCCAATGAGACTTTTTCAGACTGGACGAACAAGAAATTTACGGCCGTCATGCATTGCCGAATCGCGCCACACGGTTGGGGCGGAACAAGTCTCTAACGAAACGCTTTGATACATTGCCTTTAGACTTACCCCAAAAAATGCTAGCGGCGAAAGCACTCGGGTGTTGAAAGAAAAACCTCCAAAAGGAGGCTAAAAATCGCCGCAAGTCTACTAACAATTCCAGTTTGACTGATAAACCAAGTGTCCAGTTCGGGCCTGCACCAACTGGCTGGTTAATTTGGAGAAAGTAGAGCAACTGCGTTTTGTCGAAATCACTGTTTCAGCTAGCGAACACGAGAACTTAGCCCTCAATCTGCCGTTTTTTCTCGGTTTTCACTTGTTTGATTGAGCCAACCGTAAAGGATTTGAATAGCCGACGACCTTGCGAGAAAACATGTAGAATTGGCCTTCGACAGGCAATCGACGTGAGCATCCGGGTTTCGGTAATGAATCAGATCGCGTGAATCTGTCGCTTGATGGAAAACCAGTTTCGTTTTTGAAGCGTAATTGCTGCTCTAACGCACAGGTTTAAGCAAGAAAGGAATGGTCATGGCGCAGTCATTGTTGGAGCGAGTGAGAGTAGAGTATGACGACGAGGACCTCCGGTTTCGGGTCTTCAATTTTCTACATTCGCGTCATTTCCCCAAATTGCGGGTATTGCAGGTCAAAGCCCAAAATGGGGTTGTTACCTTGTCGGGGAAGGTCACATCCTATTATGAAAAACAAGTGGCCCTGAACAGTTGTCGCCGAGTTGCCGGGGTCTTGTCGCTTGTCGATTGCGTCGATGTGCTCGAAGAAGAAAATGACTTGCCAAATCGCGACGAATGGGACTCTTACCCACTCTTCGAAGAACAATTCCGATCCTGAATTCTACGCAGAAAGTGAATCGTGTAAGTCGCAACGTTCGCCGATACGAAAAGTGCAGTCACGTTTTCAGCGTCTCATCGCGTCTCACGCAACAAAATTGGCCCAATCTCACGATCAAGCAACGCCGTCCTTGCGACCACTTAAAAGTCGCCGGCTTTTCGGAAATTGCTGGTAGGCAATCTCTATCTCCTACAGCCAAGTTAATAAGTCGAGGCAAAAACGGTCAAACCGCTTGAAAACGATTCGAGTGGAGAGAAGCTAGTGAATGTCGCGGAAAAATTGGGGGTTGTCGCCGTTTTAGGGGCCACCGGGACGATTGGTACGCAAATAGTCAGAGATGCTTCGGCCAGCGGGCGAGTTGTCCTGATGCTCGGAAGAAATGGCGATAAACTAGCGGCACTCGCGAGCGAATTTCATCAGCCCTTTGCAATTGCCGATGGTCATGATTCTTCCGTTTTGGAGTCTGCAATCAGTTCGAGTCTACCTGAGAACGCAAAGCTGGATGCGATCGTCAATTGTATCGGCTCACTGAACTTGAAGGCGGCTCACGCCACACCCGATGCCGAGTTTCGCGAAGTTTTAGAGACCAATCTGTTTACCTCGTTCGCATGCGTCAAAGCCGCTGGAAAATTAATGCGAACGAATGGCGGTTCGGTGGTCCTATTTGCCTCCGCAGCAGCATCAATTGGGATTTGTAATCATGAGGCCATTGCAGCTGCAAAAGCCGGTGTGATTGGACTTGCGAGGTCCGCAGCAGCGACATACGCCCCCTACAATCTTCGCTTCAATGTGATTGCGCCGGGACTAGTCAAAACAGAAATGACCCGCCGCATTTGGGCAAACGATTTAAATGCGGCAGGTTCAATGCAGATGCATGCACTCGGACGATTCGGCGAACCGAAGCAAATTAGCTCGATGGCAATGTGGCTTCTCGATTCGGACAATGACTGGATTACAGGGCAAGTGATTGGAGTCGACGGCGGCCTGGGAAGTGTTTTGCCCAAACGATAACCTGTTGGGCAGAGGGGGAAGCATTGGTCATTGTGAAGTCCCTCTAAACTTAATTCCTCAAATTCTGCACCTCTGAAATGCTTGTCGCTCTTGTTTATCCCCATCAACTTTTCGAGTCGAACCCGGCACTTGAGGGGGCGGAAGCTGTTGTGCTTGTGGAAGAACCGCTTTTTTTCACTCAATTCCGTTTTCATTCTTGGAAATTGGCACTGCATCGTGCATCGATGGAGACCTACGAGCGCGAACTCGTTGGTAAGGGTAAGAAAGTGCATTACCTGAAGGCTGATCAACTTGAGTCCACCCAAAACATCGCCGAGTATTTAAAGGAACTCGGCGTTT
Organism: Pirellulaceae bacterium; assembly: GCA_019636375.1. Taxonomy (GTDB): domain Bacteria; phylum Planctomycetota; class Planctomycetia; order Pirellulales; family Pirellulaceae; genus BJ22. The sequence goes on from JAHBXS010000005.1 coordinate 190,861, forward strand.
CATCAGTTCAGGTCGTTGCTCTCAATGACGACTGGCTTCAGTGGAAATTGGAGGCTGCTCTAGGTCAGGCGGGAATTGAGATGACAGTCCTTGATGACCCCCATTTTTTGACCCCTCTTTCTGAGTTTGTTGAAATTGAACGCCGCAAAAAAGGCAGATGGTTTTTCACTGAATTCTATGTTTCGCAACGAAAACGGTTAGGACTGTTGCTCGACGATCAGGGCAAACCTGTTGGGGGCAAATGGACCTTCGATACCGACAATCGGAAAAAACTTCCCAAAGGACTTGTTGCGCCACGTCCCCGTTGGCAAGTCGTTTCTGAAATTACTTCCGCGACCATTTCCAAAGTTCGTGATGAATTTCCCCAGGCTTATGGTGCAGTCGATCAATTTTGTTACCCAACATCTCGAACTGATGCGAGACGATGCTTGGACGACTTTCTGGACCATCGACTTAAGGATTTCGGCATTTACGAGGATGCCATCGATACTGAGCAGATATTTTTGTTTCACTCGGTTTTGACTCCTGCGTTGAATATTGGTCTGTTGTCTCCCGCTGAAGTGGTCGCGGCCGCCTTGGAACGGCAAGACGAAGTTCCGCTCAACTCACTTGAGGGATTCGTTCGGCAAATCATTGGCTGGCGAGAATATATTCGCGGGGTATACTTCTGCTTTGGTCGCCGACAGAGAACACGGAATTTTTGGAACCATCATCTGCCCATGCCGAAGGCATTCTATGACGGCACTACGGGAATTGAGCCTGTCGACACCGTAATTCGTCGTGTCCTGAAATATTCTTATTGCCACCATATCGAAAGGTTAATGATCCTTGGTAACTTTATGCTCCTTTGCGAGATCGACCCCGATGAAGTCTATCGCTGGTTCATGGAACTCTTTATCGATGCCTATGACTGGGTTATGGTTCCCAACGTCTATGGAATGAGCCAATACGCGGACGGAGGACTAATCACGACCAAACCCTATCTCAGCGGTTCCGCTTATGTCCGCCGCATGAGCAATTTCAAGCCAGGGCCCTGGTGTGAAGTGTGGGACGCCCTATATTGGCGATTTGTTGACGTGCATCGAGACTTTTTCGCCAACAATCCGCGATTGAGTATTATGGCCAAGCAATGTGATCGACTTGGGGATCGCCTCAAGGAACACCACCGTCGCGCTGAAGAATTTCTTGAACAAATCCATCGTGGCTAGCTTCAGTGACCAGATCTCGTGCTCTTTAGTCTGCCGCTTCGATGACCTCGAATTGGGATGGCGAATCCACGACGATTTGTTTGGCACCGTTGTAAATCGAAATCGTGCCAGAAACGCGAATCGTTTTTTCAACGAACCAATCGACGCTCCATTCTTTGGGGAACTCTGAACGGCCCCCTCGATTGACGACGACGGTGAAATTTCGTTGGCTGCGATAGTCAACCTCCGAGTTCAGCAACCAGCGATCGCCACTCACCGCGCGGGCACCACGAACGGCGAATTGAACTTGGACTTCTTTACCTTCATCCAACTGAATAACTTCGGCGACACTTAATACTCCCCGAGGACGGGGGAGTGGAGGAGGACCGGCTGCCAAAATATTCAAAGGGACCCGCGACTGGACGGCGAGTTCTCCATCTTCGTGACGTAATTGGAGTTTTATCTCCGGCGTTTCTTGTTCCCAGTCAATTTCAATCGTTCCAAAATGGTTTCCATATGGCAGGGCTGCAACACGGTATCGGTTCGGTTCGGTTTCTCGCCAAGTCTTGGTCGCTTGATTGAATCCGCTGGCGGTGATGTCGTAAAGTGGATAGCCAATGGCATCACCGTCCAAGGAGATGTCTCCCAAATGTCGATCGCCACTGATGACGACAACACCGCTCGCCGCCGTTTCGCGAATCACAGCATAGAGTCTTTCTCGCTCAAGCGGAAAATTGGCCCATTTCTCATAGGGGTGCTGATCGCTGACGACTTGAATACTCGATCCAACGATCCGAAATTCAGCCGGTTTCCGAAGTTGTTCCTCTAACCATTTCCATTGTGCGTCGCCGAGCACTTTCGCTGCGGGGTCAGTGCTGGGGATGTAGGGCAAGGCCCTGAAACCTGGCAGGGGTTGATCACCCTTTTCCAATGCTGATCTAAAGTAGCGAGTGTCGAGCATGATCACTTGGACCCGTTTTCCCTCTGGCCCAAAGATTCGCGCATCGTAAACACCTTGTTGTCGGCGTCGTGGAGAGTCGAGTGGAGTTCCCAAAAAATCGTGAAATAGTTTGGCCGAGACATCCTTATGCTCCCACTCAACTCCAGCATCATTATTTCCAAAATCGTGATCGTCCCACACGGCCATGATCGGAGTTTGAGCACGGAGTCGAGCGAATCCCTTGTCGTTGGCCAGGGTTTGGTAGGCTTTCTCGATTCGCTCGGGTGTCGCGGGCTTCAGGCGACCATTTTCAAGGTCGGCGTAAACGGTATCGCCCAGCAAGAGCAATAGGTCTGGCCGGTGATCGGCAATCGTCTCCCATATCGGACAGGGATTGAATTGATCGGCGCACGATCCAAATGCGATTTTTGTGAGAATTTGATCAGTATCTTGAGCCATGCCAGGAACCGAAGATATGGCAATGGCTAGGCAAATAAATTGCCAGAATTTCAATTTTAATGGGCTTTTCATTGCGTGCTTTAACTGAAGCTCTTGACCAATTTTTTCTTAGACCGACAAGTTGACGTTTCCCATCCCCAAAACGCTATTGGTGTCACCGTCGATTGTAAACCAATATCTCGTTCGTTTCGACCGCCTGCTAATTTCACTAACGGGACGTTTAGCAACCATGAAGAATTCGCTAAGATGCTCGTTTTGATTTTTTGACTCCTTTTGAAAAACATTCATGCTCAAACGCTGTGCCTTTTTGACCATGCAGGACATGACGGGCTTTTTTGCCTACGACCAATTGGCCATCGAGCCGCTCAATCAGCTCGGTTGGTCAGTCGAGGAAATTCCTTGGGATCAAGCGGACGTTGTGTGGGGGCAGTATCAGGCAGTGGTCATTCGTTCGACTTGGGACTACCAGAATCGTCCTTCGGAGTTTTTGAGGGTTTTAGAGGCAATCGAAGCCAGTGGCGCGAAATTGTTCAATCCCGCGCATATCTGTCAATGGAACATGCACAAGGGCTATTTGCGAGAACTCAGCTCAAAGGGCTGTCCGACCTTGCCAACGATTTGGGTTGAAAGAATGGTCGAAGGAGATGTTGCGCGTTGGTGCCGGGAATTGAATTCGCCTCGATTGGTGATCAAGCCGACTGTTGGCGCAAATGCAGATCATGCATTTGTTTTGTCGGAAGGAGACCCTGATTCGGCATCCATCGCATTTAAAGTTTATCGTGGGCGTGAGGGTTTGGTGCAGCCTTATGTGGATTCCATAGAAAGCGAAGGGGAGTACTCGTTGTTTTACTTTGGAGACAAATACAGCCACGCAATAAACAAGCGACCTCGAAGCGGCGATTTTCGAGTTCAAGAGGAACACGGAGGAATCATTAGCAGCATCCATGCGACCGATGAATTGCTCCAAGCTGGTCAATTCGTGCTTGAGCGAATCGACGAGCATTTGCTGTATGCCAGAATCGACTTCGTCAATTGGCAGGGAGCATTGAGGTTGATGGAAGTTGAACTCATCGAACCGTCTTTGTACTTTTCCTATTCTTCGACTGCTCCCCAACTATTTGCCAATGAACTCGAAGAAAAGATGGGGTAAATTTGAGAGAAATTTGACGTGTTAGCACTCGGACATGTAATCCGCAAAAATGGGGCGATTCCAACAAAAACCCAATACAAGGTCATATTTGAGTCGGCTTTTTTGGATTGCTTAACAGGCATCGGGGGGTAGAATGTTAGCAACTGAATTCTTTTAGTCGAGATCACAATGGCGATTGGCTACCCAGAGAGTATGGATCAACTTTTTTCTGACTTGGGCAATGTTCCAGTGTCCCGAGTCATTATGGAGCCTGCTCCTGGCACGGCCACAAAACAGGATTGGATCGAGATTTGCCAAAACCAACGCCGCTTGTGTGAACTGGTCGACGGCACTTTAGTGGAGAAACCGATGGGGTGGTTGGAGTCGTTTATCGGAATGCTACTTGGACGCTGGTTGGGAAACTTTGTTGAATCGCGAAATCTTGGCATCGTCACCGGTGCCGACGGCTTTTCCGAACTTTATTCGGGCGTTGTCCGTGGGCCTGATGTGGCATTTATCTCTTGGGAACGTCTGCCCGATGGGAAGATCCCGACCTCTCCGGTTCCAACTATCGTCCCAAATTTTGTGATCGAGGTGCTCAGCCTTAGCAATACTTACGGCGAGATGTCCCGGAAACGACGAGAGTATTTCCAAGCCGGTGTCGAGTTGGCTTGGTTCGTTGATCCCCGCAATCGTACCATTGCAGCTTATCATTCGAGTACGAAATATCGACTCATCAGGGAGGGTGAAATGATCGACGCCGCGCCCGTGCTACCCGATTGGCGATTCAATACAGACGAGCTATTTAGCAAGCTCGATCAAGAGAAACCCAATTAAAGTCGCAGAAGCGATAGTTCTTCGGAATCGGGGACTTTTGCTTCGCTATTTGCCTACAGGCTATGCGAGTGTCCTAGCAATTTATCGATACCCCAGGCGATGAGGATTCCAAGTAAGAGCATCAAAGATAAGCGGATTCGGTCGTGGGTGTGAAAATGAACTTCAGGAAGTAAGTCACCCAGTGAAATGCACAAAAACACTCCGGCTGAAAATGCCAATATCGCGGATAAGACTTCGGGGCCCATCAACACCGGATTAGAGATCGAAAGCGCGAACAAAATCGCTCCAATCGGACAAGTTAATGCGAAAATTAAATTGATAGCCGTCTGTTGGCGAAATGTCGCTTTCTTGGCACGCATCAATGCGGTAATGGTCATCGCATCTAAGGGTTTGTGCAACACGATGGCCAAAAAAGTCCCCAAGGCTGGAATGACGGAATGGAGTCGTTCGGCGCTGAATGCCGCAGCCAATGCGAGTCCATCGATTAACGTGTGAACTCCAAGTCCGAATGCCAGCCCTAGCCAACTAAAATTCTTGGCAATCTCCGGTGCCGGTAGAATCGCCAGTTCCGATTGGTTCATCGTCGATTCTGAATCGGTTTTTTGTTTTGGATGGGAGTGATGATGACCGCAAGATCCGTGATGCTCGTGTATGCCTGAATGGGCGTGCTCGAATTCGTGGTGGTGAAAATGGAAGCAACGAATCAACAGAAACATGAACAGAAGACCGCACAGACAGGCGAGCATCGGTCTGTCAAGGTTTTGCGGCGACTGCTGCAGCGAATGGGGCAGCAAATGCAACAACGCAACCCCCAGCATCACGCCCGAGACGAAACTCAACGTCAATTGCACTCTGCGATGCGTCAAGGTCACCAACGACGGCAAAGTCCCGCCGATGACAGACGCCAAAACGATAAAAACGCAATACGCTACTAAAATTTCCCACACAAACGGGACTTTCGCAGAAACACAAATGAAAACGTCCCATTCGAAACGATTTGTCCCCAAAAGTCCAGTGGTTGCAAGTCCGTTGCATGCCCAACGATTATCCTGGTTTTTCCAAGAGTTCCCGATAGACCTTTTCGATGTGCTTCCAACGAGACCAATCTCCGCGCATCACCTTCATTCCCGTCGTAAGGCGGCCTTGTTCGAGCCAACGATCCAGAGTCGCTTTGGAAACCGGCCCATATTCGGCTTCATCAACGCGGACAATCCAAGTGTCATAGGGTGGAGCAACTGACCAAGCTCCAGCGTCTCCGTTGAGTTTGATCGCTGAACGTACGATTTTGGGTTTGGGTATTTTCGCCATTCGATCAGGCTGGTAAATCTCCGATGGCGGCGGTCCGTCGCGACGGTTCATCCATTCGATAATGGCTGGGATGGTCGGGAAGGCCAAGGGATACCTTCGCCCGATTTTAACGAGGTCCTGTCGCGCCGATTCGGATTGCCCCGCCTGGAGATAGGCCAATGCTCGGTCGTACCGAGCTCGTGCGGCAGACGTTTCGTCGAGCTTTTTAAACAGAACGAGAGCGCTGCTGAAATCATTGACCGCAAACGCGGAGAGACCCATTTGATAAAACGCGCGACCGCGCTTCATTAACACTTCAGCCAAATGTCGTTTTTCCGTAAAACGATGCAAAGACTTCGTGAGCCACAGAACGGTTTCGTGATAAAGTCCTTGGTTGATCAGGACTGCACTTTTCCCCAAATAAGACCGTAGATGTTGGGGGTTGCAGGCAATCCCGCGATCGAACTCCAACTTTGCTTGGTCAAACTGTTTGGCTCGCAAATAGAACTGACCGCGTGCGACGTAGCCATCGGCGTTTTCAGGTGCCATCTCAACAGCCCGATTTAGTTCGGACAGCGCCGCTTCGGCGGCATTCAAGTCCATCAGGGCAAGTCCCTTGAGGCGGCGCGGGGCCGGATCGCCAGGATCGAAGGCAATCGCTCGATCATAGCAACGAATTGCTCGTTTGACTCGCCCCTCGCGTTGGACCATCTCACCACGCAGCACATGGTATCGCGATTCGCGCGGCGATAGCTTGAGGGCCTTCAGCACATCGGACATCGCAGGCGATTCTTGCCCCAATGCAAACAGCGACAGAGCACGATAGTACCGAACGGTATGATGAATTTTGTCTCGCCGGATGACGTAAGTAAAATCCTTGACCGCCTCGATATGTTTGCCAGATTTCTGAAACAATTGCCCTCGGCGAACTCGCGTTTCCAAGTCATCTTCAACTGTTTCAAGCACCTTATTAAAGTCTGCCAACGCCTCGCCCGTTTTGCCTAGGAATTGATAGGCCAGACCACGATCCCGCACTAAATTGATGTCATCATTTTCGCGTTGAATCTGTCGGGTCAAGTTTTCAACTGCACTCGTGGCGACGGGTCTTCCCAAAGTCAAATACTGTTTCGCATTACTTGGGCGACAGTTGATCGCACGTTGCAAAGAGTGAATTGCCGATGACCATTGTTCACGACGGGCATCCACGGCAGCCAACCAAATCCAATTTCCAGCATGCCCGGGACGAAGTTGCGAGGCCGTTTCAAAGTCGCTACGGGCCAAATCGAGTTGGCCAATTTCATAATGTGTTGTTCCCCGAAGATAAAAGCCCCCCGCCTTTTGTTCAGGGAATTTGGCGATTTCGATAGCCCGACTAAAGTCATCAATCGCGGATTGATAGTCGTTTTCTTGAAAGCGGATTTGGCCACGAATTTCGTAAGCCTCATGTTGACGGTCGTCGATCCCCAAGGCCTTTTCGATGGCGACCGACGCCAAGTCCGTTTTTTTGCGCAGCAAATACGCTCGTGCGCGACCCAAGTACGCTGGGACAAATCGAGAGTGGCCCTTCAGTGCCGAAGTAAAGTCCTTTAAAGCTCGATCAGGTTCGTTGATTCCTATAAAAGCGTTTCCTCGCTCAGTTAATGCAAGACAATGATCTGGGAACGCATTGATGAAACGAGACAAGTCTTTGACCGCCAGTGCCGAATTCCCCAATCGGGCAAGCGCCGAACCTCGAAGTAGTCGCGACTGGATGTTATCGCCATTGATGCGAATCAGAGTGTCGCAATCGCTAACGGTCGCAGCCCAAAGTCGCAGATCGTAACGGAGTTGGGCAAGTTGCAAAATCAACTCCGAATCTCCTCCGGCAAGTTCAGAGAGCCGTTCCAAGTCGTCTTGACAAGCTTCGGGACCATCAACAAGTGACCATGCCTTGGCCCGGCAACTTAATGCGGCCCAAGCGACATCGCGGTCAGGATGCGCGGTCACTTTTGAAGCGATTTTGACCGCCATGTCACCGTTTCCAGTTTCCAGCTTGACATTGGCTAGTCCAACCCAAGCCCACCCGCAGTTTGAGTCAAGTTTCAGCGCAGCGGTAAAATCGCGTTCTGCTTTTTCGAATACCATCGCTCGCATGTAGACCCAACCACGTTGCCAGAACCAAGTCGGTTCGTGCGGTTGATCGGTCAAGCGATTTTGATAAAACAGCCTCGCTTGTTCCAAAAAGCTAGGGATCAGAGGGTCGAACTCAGCCGACTCGCCATGTGAGATCGAAATCGCATGAGCCAAATCGTCGAACGCTAAATGAAAAACCTTTAGGCCGCTGCGCGCGGCAGCACGCCAAGCGAAAGTCCTCGCGTCGTTCCAGCCCGATTTGATCGCCTCGGAGCAATCCGAATCCGCTGTTTTGAAGTCGCCTTGTTTCAGAGCGACGTAGCCCCGCAGCGCTATCGCTTCGCAGCGTTGTTGGGGCGTGGCGTCGAGCATTGCACGAGCGATGCTGCGGAGGGCGGTCGCATGGTCGCCTCGCTCAATTGCGGCATTCGCCGCTTCATAATGCAGGTCATAGCCGGTTTTAATCGCGTCTTTGTCAGCCAAATCGACATTTTGGCGAATCGCTTCCGTCAAACTCCACCCGCAATACTCACACGAAACGGCAAATTCTGCCAATTCATGCTTGCAATCGGGGCATTGTTGAGCCATTTGAAAACCGGATAATTCGGACGGAAAAACTGTCGTACAATCCTAATTATCGATGAACCGCATGAAATCGTCAATCATTTGGGGGCTTTACCAGTCGAGGATTGAGGCATTAGTAGGCAACGAACGTGTAAATGGACGAAAAACCCCATAGAATTTTGGGCTAAAGCGGCAAATTCCGAAAAACCTCCAAGTCGCGATTTGGTTTAAATATAATGGCGTTTGTTTGGCAAATGGTTGAGAAAATGGCTCTGATGACAACCCGCATCTACATAATCTTGGTACTGACGATCCTTGCCGGAAGCGGGGCTGGTGTCCTCGCGCAGGAAGGCGAACGTCGTGGACGCCGTGGTGATGGTGAGCAACCGCAATTTGATGTCGGTGCCATGATGGCGCGACTTGATGTCAACAAAAACGGAATTCTCGACGCGAATGAGCTTAACGATCGAACTCGTGACTTCCTTGGCCGGATGGGCGTGGAAAACACTGGAAACGCATTAGTCATTGCCGATGTCGTCAAAAAAATCGAAGAGCGTCGATCTGGAAGGACTCCCGAAGCAGAACCTCAACGCACTCGATCGTCTTCTGCTGACACTTCGGCGACACTCGATTCGTTTCGAAAACTTCCTGGATTCGATGCACCGGCCTCGGCATCTGGAAATCTCTCCGGATTCGTCAACTCGGTAGCCGTCGCTCGAGGAGGCAAGTCCTATGACCAAATGCCCGCTTCTGTCCGAGAGGAAGTCGAAAACACGTTGCGCCGATACGACAAGAATGGTGACGGCCTCATTGATGCCGAGGAAATGAAAGAAATGCGTTGGCGAGCTCCCACGGCTACTGAATCCGATCTCAACGGCGACGGAGTCTTGAGCCGAGACGAAATCGCTCATCGTTACAGCCAACGCGAAACGGCGGTCTCGCAAAACTCAGGTAGCAACTCCGGTCGCGACAATAGTCGTCCACCTGGAGACTCCGACCGTGGGGGGAATCGTGGCCGAGACGGCGGTCGAAACGATTCTGGTCGTGACGAAGGGCGAGGAGGCGGAAGCCAGTCCCCTATGTCGGGCTCCTCGGGCAGCAACCAAAGTTCATCCAGAGGCTCCTCCGGCGGCGGAATTGACTACCGAAAGTACGCTGAAGAGATGCTTGAAAAATACGACGTAAACAAAGATGGCACGCTCGATAAAGACGAGTTTTCTAAATTGCGACGCCAACCCCCAAATGCCGACCGAGATAAAGACGGGGTTGTGACGCTGCAAGAGCTTACCGATGCTTTCGAGGAAATGGAACGATCTGGAGGGACGAGTAGTAGTGGCGGAAGTTCTTCGGCGACCTCCAGCGGAGATAACAATTCCTCAGAACGAGGCTCTCGCTCTTTTGGAAGAGGTGGTGCCGGCAGCGGTGGAGCAGCAAGTTCAAGAGGTTCTTCTAGCGGCAGTTTCTCAATTAGCGAATACGATAAAAACGGCGATGGCCAAGTCGAAATGTGGGAGTTCACAAATTCTTGGACCGCTGAAAAACTTGCCGACTTTCGCAAATGGGACAAAAACAACGACGGCGTGATCACCGCCGACGAAGTTCGCAACCGCTAATTAAAATTCAAGTGACTTCAGTTGAAATTAATTGATATTGCGGCTAAGTCGTATTGCAAGCTGAGAAACTCAAACAAGAAAAATAGGCTTTCGAGAGATTCTTTGGCGCGCTGAAAGGCTTCTTAGTCTTCCATGACTTCGGACTCTCGGGCTTTGGCCATTTCGTTGACTTTGTCCTCGAATTTTTTGGTCAATTCTTGAATTTGCTCTTTGAGATCGTTGCGGATGTCTTCGCTGATCTCTTTGTTTTTTTCGGCTGCCTCTGCGGCCTTATTGCCGTCGCGGCGAATATTGCGGATGGACACGCGAGCCTCTTCGGCAAGCTCTTTAATGCGGGCCACCATCTTTTTGCGAACGTCTGTCGAAAGGGCCGGGATGTTAATTCGAATCACACGACCGTCACTTTGCGGATTGAAGCCGAGATCACTCGCAACAATTGCCTTTTCGATGTCCTTAATCGTCCCCACATCATAGGGTCGGATCAGAATTTGAGCAGGCTCAGGAACGCCGACCGAGGCGATCTGCTTGAGTGGAGTCGGTGAGCCGTATACATCAACACGGACGGAATCAACGAGCCCTGGGTTGGCTCGTCCGGTGCGAATTCCAGACAGATTCTTTTTGAGAATTTCAATCGCCTTTTCCATGCGATCTTCGGAATCGAGCATTAAGTCGTCAACGGTCATTGCGAAGAGCTCCTGATGATTGAGAATGATTTGCCGCCGAGAGCATGGGTGGCTTTACAAACCCTATTTTAGCGTTTAACTCGGGCTTAGGGCAGATGTTTGCGAAGCAAATGAGGACAATTGTGGCAGTCGCTTAAGAAGCAGTCGAGGACAATTGCTCTACATTCGGTCGCATTTGAATGACTATCCGACGGTTTTGGCTGTTGCCCGGCTGCCAATCCAAGTCCCGATTTTTTCCCCGGCAACGGCACGCTGGATATTGCCTTCTTTTTGATAGTTAAAAACCATGACTGGAAGGCTGTGTTCCATGCAGTGCGAAATCGCAGTCGAATCCATAAATCGCAAGTTTTGTTCCAAAACCGATGAATAGTCGAGTTCGGTGTAGAGTACTGCATGGGGGTTCTTGTTAGGGTCATCGCTGTAAACCCCGTCTACCTTGGTGGCCTTCATCAAGACCTCAGCTTCGATCTCCAAAGCATATGAGGCCGCTGCCGTATCAGTCGTGACATACGGTCGGCCCGTTCCTGCGGCCATGATGATCACGCGGTCTTTTTCCAAGTGTCGCTTGGCTCGGCGGCGAATGTAGGGTTCGCAGATACCATCCATGCGAATCGCGCTCATCAGACGAGCCGTGCAACCCATGGACTCGATGGCGTCGGCCAATGCCAACCCATTGATGACGGTGGCCAGCATCCCCATGTAGTGAGCTGAAGCAGGGTTCACGATGGCCGATGAATTGGCCGAGATAAACTGACTGCCCCGCAGGATGTTTCCGCCACCAATCACGACCCCGACTTGGCAACCCATTTTGTGCGCTTGTGCGATTTGTTGGGCTGCCTTGAGAACCTGATCCATGCTGATGCCTCGCTCACCCGGATGGGTAAAACTTTCTCCTGAGAGTTTCAGAAGTATCCGTTTAAACTTGGCATCAGCAGAGATTTCCATAGGTTCGCAATCGAAAGGGGGTCGTTGTCAAGTGGATTCGCGTTTTTACTTTTCGCCCAGAACCCAATGGACGTATTTTTTTACGACCATTCCATTGTCTTTAGCGAATTGTCCAACCGATTTTTTGTCGTCTTTGACGTAGGGTTGGTCGAGCAAGACACGCTCGGCAAAAAAGTTTCGCAAGCGACCTTCAACCATCTTTTCGATGATACTTTCAGGCTTGCCTTCTTTGCGTGCGGCCTCGCTGAGGATTTCTCGTTCTTTGTTGACCAATTCCGGATCGATCTCATCTCGAGAAAGAGCGGCAGGGCGCATCGCAACGATTTGCATACAGATGTCCTTGGCAAGGTCATCCGTTCCTCCTTCGACGCTCAGCAGAACGCCCGCCACGGTACCGGAATTGTGACTGTAACCGCCAGTTCCCCCTTCAAAGCGGGCGAATCGTCCAACGTTGAAGACTTCGCGGATTCGATTGAACATATCGTCTTTGACTTCGCCCAAGGTTTGACCTGCCTTGCTAGGCGAGGGAAGAGCCAGCAACTCTTCCACCGTTTGGACCTTGGGGTTCTCTGCCAGGGATCGAGCCAAGTCATTGGCAAGTTGGATGAATTCGTCGTTACCGGCTACCGGAGCGGATTCGCATTTGAATTCGACGATAGCACCAGCCGATTTGTCTTGGCCGCACCACAGACCAAATCGTCCGAACGCCGTTTCACGATCACCTCGTTTTTCTGAGATCGCTTGGCCACGTTTGCGCAGAAGTTCGATGGCCTTTCCTTCGTCGCCTCCCGCCTCACTCAGGGCGGCCTTGCAATCCATAAGGGGCAGGCCGGTTTTTTCGCGAAATTTTTTGACGTCAGCAGCGGTTACTTCGGGCATTTTTGACTCCTCTTTTATTTTTTCAATTGACTGATGTTGGAATTTATTATGGTAAGCCAAACCAAAATTCATGATTTGGCAGATTATCAGCGAACTCTAAATAGCGCTCGGTGTTTGTTAAAAGACAGCCTTTGCGAAACAATGCTCAGGCTGCGGCAAAAACAACGCACGAGCCCTTTCCGTTCGGATCACTCAAAGGGCCAAACCGACTACTCGGCGTCTTTATCGGGCACCGGTTTTTTTGCTGCTGGGGCATCGACCCCTTCGTTTTTGGCGACAACCGTTTTAGCCCCAGCTACGACGGCGTCAGCCAAGTGTGACAAGATCAACTCGATAGAACGAATCCCATCATCGTTGCCTGGAATTGGCAAATCGACCGTATCTGGGTCGCAGTTAGTATCGATTAGCGCGACCGTTGGAATCCGCATCGCGCGGGCTTCGCGAACCGCATTTTTCTCCTTCATCGGGTCAACGACAATGAGGCATTGTGGCATGCGGTTCATGGTACGAATCCCATTGAGGTTGCGGTGCATCTTGCGATACTCGCGAGCCAATGAGGATTGCATTTTCTTCGAGTAAGAGTTGATCTCTTCCGTAGAGCGAATACGTTCGAGTTCTTCGAAACGGCCCATCCGGCTACGAATGGTTCGGAAATTCGTAAGAGCACCACCTAGCCATCGTTCGCCGACAAATGGCATTCCGCAGCGTTCAGCCTCGCGTTGCACGATCGAGCCCGCTTGGCGTTTGGTGCCAACGAACAGGACAAGACTTCCTTCGCTGGCTACTTGGGAGACAAATTTCTTTGCACGCAGAAGTCCGCGAACGGTTTCGCGAACGTCGATAATGTGAATTTGATTTTTGCGACCGTAGATATAGGGTCGCATTTTGGGGTTCCAGCGACTGGCGCGGTGCCCGAAGTGTACCCCGGCATCAATAAGTTCTTGAACGATAGTAGACATAGATTCTCCTGAGCCGTCTCCAAGCAGAACATGCTAATTAGCAATGTACAAGCTGGGTCCCTTACCAACGAGGGACCGTCAAGGATTTGGCAAAAAAACTGATTAACAACGCGCATTCCACAGCGGATTGCGAGTTTCCTAAAAGTAACAAATTCATTTCATTGAGGCAATTGGTCTCTTCGCCAAAACAATTGCGGATCACAAAACACAAACTCAACACGGGTGCGACAGAGCGTCCCACCTTAACGATTCTTCTTTCGATGTTTTGAAACGGCGAAGTATCCATTCGCAATTTGACCAATGCCGAAATGCATTGACTGAATGCGATCCAAATTAACCGTTCATTGAATGGTAAGGCGCAGCTTACCCGGAAATATTGAACTCCAAATATACGGCTATCACCGATTTTGCGGGTAAAGTTGGTCCTTCTCGAGGTTGCTTGGTGTTTTTAGTGCCTGCCGAGGAGTTTTAGGCAAAACATCGTAGATTTCTGTAATAGCCTTTAATGGTAATAGTCATTTTTTTTGGTTTTTTTGGGCCTGTTCTCAAATATCTATGAGTTTTCAATTGTTGAATTTCAACCGTGGCGACAAAAGCGTTCACGGCCAAACAAATGCGCGACAAGGAGGGCGGCGCGGCGCTGCCGCAGCAGAAGCGGCCCTATGTTTACCGATCTTCGTCGTTTTGACACTCGGTGTCATCGAGGCGTGTGACGGGATGTTTGCAAGGCAGGCATTGTTGGTCAGCGCCTATGAAGGAGCCCGGGTGGCCATCGTGCCGTCGGCCAATTCTGAAAACGTAGAGGCTCAAATCAGAAAAATCACCACAGAGCGGAGAATTCGCGGTGTCTCGTTTTCAATTTCCCCCGCGAACTTTAGAGACTTGCCATCTGGTTCGGAAGTCACAGTCACCGTAAGAGCGCCGGCCCGAGAAAACTGTTTTTTTGGAATGGGTTTTTTCTCTAGATCGACGCTAGAAGCATCAACAACGATGATGACCGAATACTAGGAAAAACAACGATTAGAGTGAATGCGAAAGAACAAATTATGAGCGGATTTAATCAATCACCACAAACTCGTCAGACGGAGCTATTGTACAGGAATTCGCGTCGTGGAGCGGTTCTCGTTTTGTTTGTTATCCTGTTGCCGGTCATGTTGATCTTGGCTGGTTTTGCGATCAACTGGGCTCACTTACAACTGGTACAAACGGAGATGCAGGTGGCAACGGACGCTTCAGTGCGAGCTGCCAGTCGGGTCCATATTCAGACGCGGCAAATGAGTCAAGCAATCGATGCGGCCCAATCACTGGCAAACAAGAATTTGGTTGCCGGACAACCTTTGCGTTTGCGTGCTTCCGACTTCGAGTTGGGACGATCGGCAAGAGCCCGTGTAGACCGTCGCTACGATTTCAGGAAATCCGACAGTAACCGCTCAAACGCCATGCGTCTAACCGTTGAAAAAAGTCAAAATTCCCCATCTGGCCCGGTCAATTTGATCTTTCCGATGCTACAGGGGCAACAAACGGTCAACATGCAACGATCTGCAACCGCGACTCAACTCGAGTTGGATATCGCACTTGTGATTGATCGTTCCGGATCCATGGCTTTTGCGGCCGATGAAGTCGCAGACCCGGTTCGGATGCCGCGGAACGCTCCCATCGGTTGGTTTTTTGGCGATCCAGCACCACCTATGTCACGTTGGCTGGATACCGTAGCGGCAGTTAGAGTATTTTTGGATGAGCTTGCGGCGTCCTCGCATCGGGAACAAGTTGCTTTGGCCTCTTATTCAACCGATGCATTACTCGACTATCAGCTAACGGAGGATTACGGAGATGTCTTCCGAGCATTGAGACCATATACACTTAATTTTGAATCTGGCGCGACAAATATCGGCGATGGAATGCGGGTAGGTTACAACCATCTTATCGAGAGTCCTCGCAGCCGGCCCTGGGCATCAAAAATCATCGTTGTGCTGACCGACGGAATTTACAATGTCGGCCCCAACCCTATCGGTGTTGCTCGTGACATTGCAGGAAACGGTGTGATGATCTTTACGGTGACCTTTGCGGATGAGGCAAATCAAACGGACATGGAAGAAGTGGCTAGAATCGGCGGAGGGCTACATTTTCACGCTCGATCTGCTCGCGACCTAGAACGCGTTTTTAGAGAGATTGCCAAAATGATGCCGACTTTGTTGTCCCAATAGAATCGAGCCAACAGATGGAATTTATCGTTTTCCCTTCGAGAAAAAACAACAGGTGTCTCATGAATTACTTCTGTCATTTTAGGTTCCGAGAAACAAACAACACAAGACACAAGTCAGCAAACTCCCGGAAAGGCGCAAGTTCATTAGAATTTGCGTTGGTCGGATCGACGTTGTTTTTGCTTATATTTGCCGCCGTTGAATTTGTACGGGTCAATTTGGTTAGGCACACCGCCAATCACGCTTGTTACGAAGCTGCTCGGCACGTCATTGTCCCTGGTGGGAATCGAAACGAGGCAATGGGTCGAGCGCGTTCCGTATTGTCGCATTTGGGTATTCGTGATGCCCAGATCGTGATCACCCCCAATGAAATCACTGAAGAAACGACGACCATTAGAGTTGAGATCGACATTCCCATGCGGCGAAACGGATGGGGGCTCATGCAGTTCATGGGTAATCGAAACATTCAAACCTATTCGGAACTGTTGACAGAGCGAGCTCCGATGGTCGTTGCGAAGGCATTGCCGACATTGCCTCCGCCACCGCCACCTCCTGAGCCTCCGGCACCGCCGCCTGGCACACCGGGTCCCCCGGTTACCCCTGGTCCTCCATCAACAACCCCTGGAGATGGAGGTCCCTCGGATCCCCCTGGCCCGCCATCAACACCCCCTGGCCCGCCATCAACACCCCCTGGTCCTCCGTCACCACCGCCGCCGCCAGCTCCCCCGAAACCTCAGTTGTAGGGCGATCCTAACTTGTTTGAAGTAATGCCCCGAAAGCGACAGATGCTCGATTTGGTCTAAGGGCTGCGAACTTTCGCAACGATGTTTAATGGATAAATGTGACTGAGATTAGGTTAAACCAAGTCAATCAAAGTCGTCATTTCCGGGCTGTAAGAAGTCGCGTGGCGTTTAATTTCGGTGAGCAAGTGTCTTTCGGCGTCGCTCAGTTGGTCGCCAGAAGTAATATTCCCTAGGTGGTTCCGCAACCAACTGGCTTCCTCTGTGGATAGTTCACCTGGCGTATTCATGTCGAAGACGACAAACCGGGTGATCGAGTCAGCAAAAAGTTTTGACCAGCTTTCGCAGTTCCCCTCGCTAAGGCGAACTCGGTCGTTGATTTGGAACAGAAGATCGGCTTCGTCTTGAGAGATTACAGTGTCTTTACGGAAAAATCGATCCAAGGCGTCAACCGCCTCTCCATCGACGTGACCCTGCGCTGCCAAATGGTCAACAATTTGTTTGACCGAGTAATCTTCGTAACGACCAGCCATCAGAAAAACCCCAAAATTCCTAAGTTCAATTCCGAGAAAAAAGCCCTGCTTTCATACGGTAGTTTACGGAGCGGCGATTTTCAATTACCCAGTTTCCAAGCGGGAGGTCAGAAAAGTCGCCGTTTAAGAATTGTTGTGGGAGGGAGCCATTAAGGGTCCACTAATTGCGTTGGCAGATGAAGTTTCTGATTTGAATCCGAGAAACGCTCCAAAAAACCGAAAAAAAGCCCGTCCGAGTTGATGCCAGCAATTTTTCACGTGTCGCGTTCGATTTTTTTGAAAATCCTCCAAATTTATCCCCGTCCCCTTCGAATAGAGTCCCATGTAGTGCCCCGCAAGAAGGAGGATTTTAAGCCATGGCTTTTCACATTCCGTTTGAATACCGCAATAAACCCCAACCCATCTACATTGGTTTTGACGCCCCTCCCCGGCCCAAACGCCAACGGAACCGTACCGGTTTGTTGGGCTTTTTATTGAGCATCTTCTCTATTTTCACATTCGGACTGCTTTCACCAATCGCTCTGTTGGTCTGCCTCGTCGGGCTTCGCAAACGGCCCAGGGGTCTGGCAACCGCCGGAACCGTGATCAGCCTTATCGGCACATCGGTCATCGCGATCGCTTTCACTGGCGCAGCGGTTGCCGAGTCTCGGCATCGGGAGCGAATCGCAGAACAACGGATTTCCAAATTGAATCAAGAAAAACTAGCAAAAACCGTCGAGATCATGGGCCAGCCTTTAGAAGAAATCTCTCTTTGGGTTAATAACCACGACGGCCATTTCCCTGATCCAATCACCGGCAATATGCTGACCATCAAATTCGAGGACGGCTGGGGGCAACCGCTCCGATTCGAAATCGAAGGGGACCAAGGGATCATACGCAGCGCTGGAGCAGACAAAAAATTTGACACCCGCGATGACATCACCAAATCAGTGACGGGAAAACTCCCAGAGATCGGAAAGGTCTCGGTAGAAGTCAATCCTCCAGAAAATTCAACGAATTAAACCTTCTCAGCGTTTTACACTTCCTCAATCGCGGGCCGTACGTTTACAAACGTTACGGCCCGTTTTTTTTACCCAAGCCAGCAGGTCATAGCGATCAACTATCTTCGTTAATAATGGCGCAACTGGAGTCGTTTTCTGAGGGTTTTAGGGTTTGCCCTTGTTTTCTCGCTCGAATCGAAGATTCCGAAGGCGATAGGAATAAAACGCATGTCCCTTATTCGGCAACCTGATTTCATTCAACGATTACGCCAATGAATCTGTCATTCAAAATCCTGCTGTTCATGGTCGTTGCGGCAGCAAGTTGTCCGCTTTTTGCGCAACCCTTGGGTGATCGTTGGACCAGCCTCGCTCGCCCTGTTCAGGGGACCGCACGATTTATGGGATTCGGCTATTCAAGGGGTTACCACAAGGGGAATCCCGGTCCAGACAGTAGCTATTACAATCCGCACACTTTGAAAAACAGCCAGCGAGTCGCAGTTGGGAACGAGCATTTGTTTCCTGAACGACGTTCTCGACAAGATTTAGAAAACGCCCCACCCGCTTGGAGACCTGATCAATCTCAAAAATTGCCACCGTTTCCCTCCTTGGATTCTCCACCTCTCAGCCATCATTCACCTTCGATCTTAGATCGAGAGGCGGAAGAACTATGGTCAGGGTACGGGAGCCATGGTCGTGCGTCTGGGGCGGTACCTCGATTAGCTCAACCACCCACCGATCTGAATCGCCAAGGCGGCCCTCGCGTCAAGAGCATCCATCAGTTTTAGCGCGGTCAGTCAACGAGTCAGAGATGCACCGCGATTGATTGCGGCATCTTACAAATGACGTCCGGAAAATTATCCGCGGTTAGCCTACGCTTCAGTACCGAAAACAAGTTCATACAAAGTCTCGCTGAAGCCCACGACGAACTTACTGCCTATTTGCATTGCGGGAGCACGTAGTTTCCCAGACGGACCGACAACTAGGACGGCTATTTCTTCTTTTGTTGGTGAGTCGTTGGCGATAGTGAAAGAGACCAATTTTGTTCCGCGGTTGCCGTACAACTTTCTCCCCTTTCTAACCAACGCAACCGCTTCGACGCCATCAATCGGTTTCTGTTTAGCGTTTTGAATCTGCTCGATCTCGATTCCGTGTTGGGCAAGAAACTCTTGCGCCTTTTGACAACTCTTTCATCCGGCCCGCATGTAGGCCCATTTGATTTTCATCGACTCCTCCAGTAACTGTTTGGTAAGGGAGGAGTTTATACCTTAAGAATTTGGCGCGATTCAAGTGGGGTTTCACACGCGGCATTTCGCAACTTCGGCCCTTTTGTTTTTCGGCAAATCATCTACATTCAATTGACATCGGAATTTCAGTGTATCAAATTAGCCGCGAGTCGAATCGATGGGGATCGTTGTACAAAAGTTTGGCGGCACCAGCGTCGCCAATAGCCAACTCATTTTGTCGGCTGCGAGGAAAGCCATTCGAGCCCATCAAGACGGCCAACAAGTCGTCATGGTCGTCAGTGCCATGGGGAAAAACACCGATCATCTGATCGAACTGGCCCACGAAATTAACGAAAATCCACCGACTCGCGAAATGGACATGCTGCTTTCGACCGGCGAGCAAGTCAGCGTGGCACTAATGGCCATGGCGGTCGATAGCCTGGGCTACAAGGCGGTGAGCCTCACAGGTGGCCAGATCGGTATCCGCACCGACAGTTCACACACCAAGGCGCGAATCAAATCGATTTCAACTGAGCGAGTAAAAAAATTATTGGATGAAGGCAACATCGTGATCGCTGCCGGATTTCAAGGGATCGATGAGAATTTCGACATCACCACGCTCGGACGTGGAGGGAGCGATACCACGGCAGTCGCCTTAGCGGCCGTTTTGGATGCTGAATCCTGCGAAATTTACACGGATGTCGATGGCGTCTACACGACCGATCCGAGAATCTTGCCGGAGGCCCGCATTGCACGGCAAGTCAGCTATGACGAGATGCTGGAACTCGCCAGCCTCGGTGCTGGGGTGATGCACAGTCGGTCCATCGAGTTCGGCAAAAAGTTCGATGTCCCCATTCACGTTCGCAGCAGTCTCGCCGACGTTCCAGGATCGCTGATAGTCAATGAACCTGAAGTCTCGGGAGCCGTTGTTAGCGGTGCAGCGATGACCAAGGACGAGGCCCGCATTACCTTGCGCGGCATCAATAACGCTCCGGCGACCATTCTGCGAATTTTCGAGCCCATCGCCAATCGAAAAATTTCCGTCGATATGATTGTTCAGAGCACACCTGGGAAAGGGGGGACGCCATTGTCCTTCACGGTTCCCCGCAACGAACTGGCGATGACCCTCAAGACCATTCGGCCCGTGGTCGAAGAACTCGGTGGCGAAATCGGCGAATGCAGCGATCAGGTTTCGAAGGTCTCCGTCGTCGGCCTGGGAATGGCCGAACAATACGGGGTGGCCGAGCGAATGTTTCGAGCGTTGGCCCAAGCAGGAATCAACATGCAAATGATTTCCACCAGCGAAATTAAAATCTCCGTGCTGGTTGATCGTAATGAATCCTTGCGTGCATTAAGGACCGTTCACGACGAATTTGGCTTGCATCAAGTGCCCGACAATGCGGTCACTGACCCGTTTTCTAGCCTTGCCAATCGCCGTTCACGGGTGGCACCGGTTGAGGTGATTCGGCGACTTCAAGGGGTTGATATGGAAGGATTGACAATCGACGACGTATTGCTCGACGATCAGCAATCCAGGATTACTTTCACCAATCTCCCATGCCAACCTGGAATCGCCCTGAAGATTTTTGCAGCTTTTTCGGCCAATCAAATCTTTGTCGATATGATCGTTCAAAACACTGAAGAAGAAAACTGCGCTGGGCTTTCCATTACGATTCCCCGCGAACAGTTCGTCGATGCCTTGCGAGTAGCCAAAGAAGCGGTAGCCGATATGGCGGGCACAGACGTGGTTGGGAAAGAAAAAATCGCCAAATTGGTCGTGTCGGGAATTGGCCTGCGTAGCCATACCGGGATGGCGATTGCAATGTTTCGGGCTCTGGCCGATCAGGGAATAAATCTTGAAATGATCAGTACTAGTGAGGTTCGCGTCAACGTTGTGATTGACGGAAGTCAGGGCCAAACCGGATTGCAAGCACTTCGTGATGCATTTTCGTCAACTCTTCGTTAGGAACAATCCAGCGGTTGTGAAATCGTTGCACAAAAAAAAGTGCAGCCCTTTGAAAGGGCTGCACTCTTCAAAGTTTTTGAATGAACGAGCTTGACCTAATTTCGTCGGCGGTACAGCATCATTCCGCTTAACGTTCCTAACAAAATCAGACTGACCGAAGTTGGTTCAGGCACAGACATCGATGACAGGAAGAACGGATTCGTCGTCTTTGGTGGAAATACTCCCAAACCACCTGCTGTGCGAACATAGTGAATGTTCGGGTCACCGCGCAGGGCAAAATGCATGTCGCGAAGAGAATTCCAAGTCGTATCGGAAATGAACTTTTGTTCTCCTGGGCCGATGAAACCGATCATCAATTCACTACGGTTTTGACCGGGTGGATTGAAGAATGGGTCTTGGCTATCCCAGTGGCTGCCTGCGGTACCTGGACCACCGAATTGCTCGACTGGCACGGCCAAAGCGAATCGATTTCCTGATTCTCTTCGATATGCGGCCAAACCTTTACTGCCGATGTAGTCGCGTCGTGGTGAATTGTTCAACAAGTCGTTGTCATCCCACAATGAACCAATTCCTAAGACGTGGCCCATTTCATGCAGCACCACACTTTGAAGGGTACCGTCGAGCAACAACGCGTCCATGTCTGCCGAATCGAATTGCATAAATCCGGCTTGGGCAATCGCAATGTTGGGCAATTGACGACCGTTCGCAATATTTCCGCCGTATCGCAAAATCTGCGTTGGCGCGGCTTGGCCCAAAATCCCACCTGGGCCGTCAATATCGACCGTCGAGGCAGAAATTTGGAGTTTTCCAAGTTGTCGTTTTACGGCAGTCGGCAGATTTCCGTTATAGCCGACAATTCGCTGTTCCCAAATTCGTTCTGCTCGACGAAAGAAGGGGCGAAATCTTTGTTCGACACCTGATAGGTCGACATCCATAATGTCTGCCTTTGCAATTGGTTCATTGCCAAAAAACAAGGCAATCCCCATTGCGAGAATCAGAAAAATCCGTTTTTTCATTTCATCACCTGTCCAAAAGGATGTCGTGGAAAAAGCCAAACTTCACTTTTCCCCATTTATGCCAAAGGACCCTCACCGCAAAGAGGATCTTAAAACTTCCCAAATTACTTCTTCGACCCATTCCCCCGCAACATTCCATTTCGCTTGCAGTTTCGCCAAAATTCTCAGAGAAATTGGCGGTATGTCCAGCAAAAAATGACTTTCTTACTCAATCACTACATTCGATCTATCCGATACTTACCTTCGAGAGAAAACCGGAAATGGTGTTCCGGATATAGGTGCATCACCAATTTGCTGGAAAAGTGCAATGTCTCTGATGAAATGGACAATGGCGGCTATCGTGATCTCGTTGGGGATGGTCGCGAACGGGTTTGGACAAACTCATATCCCAGGCCCAAAGTTTTCACCCCATCCTCCGCAAGACGCGGGCAACACTCGTCCCTTTGCAGAACCGGGGATATTTGACTATGACGGTCAAATGTTTGCTCCCATTGAGTTCTCAAACTACCAGGAGCTGGAGCCGAACACGGGTTTTTATGCCGTGGCCGAACGGTCTTACTTCAGCATCTCGCGGGGGGGCCAACGGGACGTTTTGCCGTTAGGCGTTCTCGCAAGCGACGTTCCAGTCGGCAATGACTACGGCTGGGGTAACCGCTTTCAAGCGGGCTGGATGGGCAAGTCCGGTTCGGGCTGGAGTGCTAACTACGAGAACAGTCGAGCGGCTTCCTATGTTTGGGGGCAAGACTATACAGTCTCGACGCCCTTTCTCGTCAACACAAACTATGCCAGCCTATCGCTGTTGCGGACCTTCCGCCAAGAGCTTTCGCAAGGCGGGTACTTGGAACCCTACTTTGGTGGACGCTACGTCAACGTGGGTGACAATACCATCGAAGACACTTTCTTGACTCCAACGATCAGTAACCGTTTCAAGCAACGTGTCAACAATGATGCTATCGGTGGTCAAGTGGGGGCTCGTTACTTCACTCAGCGAGGTCGTTTCCGCTACACGTTCGACGGCTCAGTCTCGGCACTGTACAACCAACAGCGGTACTTTGCGACCGACCTTCGATACCTGCCAGCTTCGATTCAAGTCTCTGAGTCGTACGACACAAACCAATCCTTTGTTCCTGTTGTGGATGGTCGATTCGAACTAACCTATCTACTAACTCGCGACATAGGAATTAGATTTGGGGCCCAAATCGTTCACATGTGGGATGGAGTTGCCCGCTCAGATAATCTGACGACAGCACTCAATCCGAACTCTATCAACGGTCTTGGTGGAGGCACGGTAGGAGTCTTCAACGAAGATACAACCGCAGCCGGATTCTCACTGGGCCTTGAATGGCGTCGCTAAACCGACACCAGAAACTCCAGCAAACCTAACCCAAGCGGCCTGAGTCATCAGGCCGCTTTTTTGCGCGTAGTCGCAATACTGGAGCTTTCAGCCCGACACTTCAAATGCTAAAAAGTTTAAGCGTCTGCCAATAGTCTAGCGGCTGAAGCGACGGCCGATTGTGGTATCGCATGGTATCCTTGAAACGGAACGAATTCGACGATGTGTCCATGCTCGGTAAACAGTTCTTTCAAATGAATCGCGCCTTGGAACGGAAGAATCGGGTCCAAGCGACCATGCGACTGGACAACACGCAATCCCTGATGCTGTTCGACCCTTTCCCGCCAGTTCTGACGATTGATCAGCGTACCCGACCACACCACCAATCCGCCCAGCCTTTCAGCAGAATTCAAAAAAACGTCCGTCGCCAACATCGCTCCCTGTGAGAATC
Source organism: Pirellulaceae bacterium (assembly GCA_019636375.1). GTDB lineage: Bacteria > Planctomycetota > Planctomycetia > Pirellulales > Pirellulaceae > BJ22. The sequence continues at coordinate 214,898 of JAHBXS010000005.1, forward strand.
CACCCACGAATGTTTGAGCAGGCTCGATACCAAGTGATTCGCCAAGTGTGCGAATGATCTGTTGAACATTTTCCCTTTGTGTTTCGATGCCTGGAGGAATCGAGTCCTCCAACTCCAAATACTGATTTTTCCGAGCCATTTCTTCCAATGCCGCAAAATTAATCGGCCACCAGGCTCTTGAGTCAAACCCCGGTTCCATTTCAATCGGAGCGGCTGGAAAAACAAACAAAGTCTCTGATAGTTTGGGTTCCGTCACTACCAGGGCATCCGCCAAATCAACCAAATCTGTTCCAGGCGCTCCAAACCCATGGCAAAAAATTGCCATCTGTCGCGGCGTCGTCCCTGCGATCTTGCCAAGAACGCAATCCAAAACTCCAATCCTTGTTCTTTCGTATTCCAAGTTGTTCTCCTCAGTTTCGTAAAATTTTCACCTCAATGGGGAACGAATTCCGTCAGAACTTTAGGTTCTTTTTGAACCCTAACTTCTTCCATATTTAAAGCCGCCGTTGACTTTCCAGACTTGGCCAGTCACAAAATCGAAGCTCGGATCGACTAGGCTTGAGACGACACGAGCAACATCTTCCGGAGTCCCCCATCGACCAACCAGAGATTCTCCAATCGCGCGCCGTTGCCATTCCTCGCTCGCCTCGTTTCCCCAAGCGGTCTTGATCCAGCCAGGTGCCACCACGTTGACCCGCACTTCCGGGGCGAGTTCCTGCGCCAAGCTTTTGCTAAACGCCATCACTGCCCCTTTGGTGGTCGCGAACATCTGTCCACTATCTCCGTCCATTCCTTGTTCGGCTTGGTCCCATCCGATATTCACAATCGAGAAATCGCCCGAACTTTTGCGATGAGCGTCCCGCATTTTACTTCCAACCAAACGGGAAAGGGAGATCGTCGCCAAGACATCGACCGACCAAAGCATCGCCAGCTTTTCTTCAAAACTGGCATTTCGAAAATCGCCGGTTAACACATCGACGCCGGCATTGTTGACCCAAGCATGAACGACACCATGCCAATCCCAGCAACTTTCGACAAACGTTGCAAGTGACTCGTGATGCGATAGGTCTTGCGATAAAAGCAAACATTTGCCGCCAATCGCTGAAATCTCGTTAGCCGTCTGTTTAAGTTCTGCCGATTCAGTTCGGCCATGCAAAACGACTGCTGCACCACACCCAGCCAGACTCAATGCAATCGCATGTCCGATCCCGGTACTGCTGCCGGTGACGACTGCAACTCTTCCTTGCCAACGATTATCGCAGGAAGTTTGGATTCCTCCGCTACTCATGGTGATTCACTCACCGGAACTTGAGTTGAAGTGGATAGTCGGAAGCAAGCCATTTCCAGATTGCTGCGTACAACGACATGGGGCCCCGAAACAGCTAACGTGTTCCAACAAATCCCAGCGACTGTATTTATCTCGCCCAATTTGCGAAACTCCTGCGCTGAGACGGGGGCAATCATCAATTTCCCATGTTCGGAATGCACGAGTAGATGATCGCCAACGATCAGCATTTGGCCGTTTCCTGTATGAGCCCTTTCCTTCCATTTTAAGTCGCCCGAAATCACTTCAACGCATTCGATGAATCCATCGGACAAAGCGTAAGCATATCCGTCGCGAATCACAGGATTTGTGAGCTTGGTCCGCAGCACTCGCGAATTGCTCCAGACCTCACGAGTTTGAAAATTGCCGCCTTCCTCGATAATCTCATATAGTTTTCCGCCCCGACCATACCCCTTGCTGAGCAGCACATGGCTTTCGTCGACAAAGGTCGTTTGTGATGTGTTTGCGTCTCCACTTGAACTTCCAGAAAACGGAATCTTCCACAAGGTTTTTCCGGTTCCCGGATCAATGCCTAGGGAATGGTTTTCGGCTGTTATTACGATCTGCCGCTTTCCAGCCAGAACCCCGACGTTGGGAGACCCATAAGCGATCATGTCGTCACCCGCCTCCCAAACTAATTCACCCGTGTCCTTGTGGAATCCTAACAGGGTGACGAAACGATTCGAAGTCGCTAGTCCCTCGCGATGATCGGCACCCCCACCCGTGATTACCATGTCTCCTTCGATTAAAGGAGAGATTGAACGCCCCCAAGAAAGACCGGGTTCTTGCCGAAATTTTTCTCCCGTCAACAATGCGGTCGAGGAACCGTAGGAAATTCCCAAAACTTCATCGACCTCTTTTTTCCAAATTAACTCGCCGGTGGCTCCTTCTAGACACATTAGAGTTCCCGTGGCCCCTTGGCAGTACACACGACCGCCGAAAATCGTCGGTGTGCTTCTCGGTCCTGCGTATCCCATATTTCCGCGATCGTCATGCCGCTGTGGGTTTTGGTAAATCCAAACTTGGGCTCCATCGTCGAGACGATAACATGCGACGCACTCTTCAGGGCCTCGTTGTTCCATGGTTACCAGAAAACCGTTGGCGATGGCGACTCCTGACCAACCGTCACCGACTTTGATCTTCCACAATTCCCGAGGAGGTGACTTGCTCCAATCCGAATCAAATTGAGCGCCTTCAATTTTCCCATCTCGATTGCGCCCTAGGAATCCCGGAAAATTTGTAGCCGATTCAGATTGCAGATCGACGGTCTCTGCGTTGACAACCTGTGTCTCAAAGACCGGCGAGCGGTACTTCCGCCAACGAATATTTGTGATCTTCATGTCGCCGGTTGTCTCAAGCTCGAACAAGGCAAAAAACAGGAGGACGCTTCCCGCGATGAGCGAAGTCACCCCAAGCCGATAACGCCAAGTCCCCCCCGCTCGAAAAAGTCCCCAAACAAGCCAGGCCAACCAAGTCACAATCATCAATACGAGAGCGACCACATTAAAGATGTCCGTTCCAATCCCGGTACTCAGGCTCAGCGATGGACCAAACCAGCGAACCAAAACAAAAAGCGCGATGACGCACAGCGACCAATAGAGCATCACCTTTGGACGTCTTCGTGGTCGGCTCTGAATTTGATTTGGGTCGCTCGTCATCAACGTGTCGCCGTTTTTGGACTCGATAGATAGCGGAATAGGACAGGTATCTCGAAAAATTTCAACAGGACTTTCAAAGCATCAGCATTGGTTTTCAAATGAACGCCTCGAACGCCAGCCTTAAGGGCTTCCAATATGGCCATCTGTTGAAACTGAGCCTTTTGCCCCTCTCCATCGTCGGAAAACCTGTTCAGTTCGTCAATTGCCCGCCAACACGATCGTTGACCGAGGCCTAAGATTTCGTTACCGGATTGGCTAACGTTTCGACAAATTGCTATGATGACGGATCGTTAAACCGAGTCGTCGGACCATTTTTTTGAACTGTGACAGATTACCGTTAGGAGCATCGTGAGCCACGCAGCCATCGGCCCCATCGCCGTTCATTTACCCAGTCGTGTCGAAACGAACGCAGAACTCAAGGCCCAGTTTCCTGAGTGGGATATGGACTCGATCGGCGAAAAAACGGGGATTCACGCTCGGCACATCGCGGCACCCGATGAATGCTCCTCTGATCTCGCGGTGGCGGCGGCGGAAAAGCTCTTCGCTGAATACGGCATCGCTCCTGAATCCGTTGATTACTTGCTGTTTTGCACGCAGACGCCGGACTATTCATTGCCAACGACCGCTTGCCTGTTGCAACAACGATTGGGGCTGCGGACGTCCATTGGAGCTTTAGACTTCAATCTTGGCTGCAGTGGTTTTGTCTACGGCCTATCGCTTGCCGATGGGTTGATTAGGGCCGGCATGGCGGAGCGAGTGTTGCTAATCACTGCTGAAACGTACACCAAATTGATTCATCCAACAGACCGCAGTTTACGAACCATTTTTGGCGACGCCGGTGCGGCAACGCTTATTCAGGCCCACTCGTCTCCGAGCCTTTCGGCGTTTCGATTCGGCACTGACGGGAGCGGGGCTGATACCCTGTTGGCAACGCGGGGAGGTTTTCGTGATTCGGACCAAATGATCAAACCTCGACATCGAAAACGTTGGCCGAGCGAACTGTACATGGATGGTCCGAGTTTGATTAATTTCTCAGTCGGTAAAATTCCTGATCTTGTCGCCGGGGTTTGCGAATTAAGCGGTCGGTCGATGAGCGAATTTGATTGGTTTTTGATGCACCAAGCGACCTTCAAGATGCTCGACCAAATGCGATTATTGTTGGAAATCCCTGTTGAAAAACTGCCCATTCGGCTCGAACATTTCGGTAACACGGTCAGTTGTACCATTCCTATCTTGATTGAAGAATTGCGACGCACGGGCGAGTTGCAACCGCATCATTACAACATGCTGGTTGGGTTCGGAGTCGGTTGGTCCTGGGCGGGTTGTCTATGGCAAGATGTTCTTGGACCGTTTACATCAACGTAGGAAACCGTTCGCAAATAAACTACCGGGTTTGTTGTCAGCCGGAGTGTGTTTGCACCCGGTTTTCGCGGTAACCGGAGGTTAACGCGTTCCGGTTGATTAGGCAACTTATTTTCGAAAGATCACTTAACTCAATCGCAAATGCCCTCAACACGTGTGATTCGCCCGATCTCTGCTCCTTTGCAGGGTGTCATCCGCCCACCAGGCTCGAAAAGCCTTACGAACCGCGCGCTTTTGCTCGCTGCAATGGCGAGAGGGACTTCTCAAATCGATGGACTCCTCGACTGTGACGATTCGAAAGTCATGTTGGAAGGGCTTCGAGCTTTAGGGATTTCGCTCGATGTCGATTGGTCGGGTCCCATGGCAATAGTAGAAGGATGCGGCGGAGTCCTCAGGAACCCAAAGCCTCTCCGTATTGACGTTCAAAACAGCGGCACCACCATTCGATTTTTGGCAGCGATGTTGACTGCTTGCGGTGGGGAGTTTGAATTGTTCGGGGTCCCGCGAATGCAGGAACGCCCAATAGGCGAATTGATTGCGGCCTTGCAAAACCTCGGTGGTGGAATCACTGCCGAGTCCCAAAACGAATTTCCGCCAGTTCGGATCAACTCACAGGGATTGGCTGGCGGAAGCATTGTCGTTCAGGGGGCTCGCTCCAGTCAATTCCTCAGCGGCCTGCTAATGGCGGCTCCCCTCGCCAAACAGTCTGTTGAAATTTCAATACAGGGTCCGTTGGTATCGCAGCCCTACTTGCTAATGACACTCGACACGATGGCTCAGTTTGGCGTGGAAGTTGAACGGCTTGACGATCTCCGCCGATTTCGAATCGAACCACAGCAGTATCTCGCAACCCGGTTGCTCGTAGAGCCCGACGCTTCGGCGGCGAGCTATTTTTTCGCGGCCGCTGCGATTTGCGGCGGCACAATGCGAGTTCTCGGACTCGGCCAAGATTCCCTTCAAGGAGATGTGGGATTCGTAAAACTGCTTCAACAGATGGGTTGTCAAGTTCTCTATGGCGACAGCTTTATTGAGGTCAGCGGACCGGCCCAGACCGGAATCGAATGTGACATGAGAGACATCAGCGATACAGTTCAGACCTTGGCTGCCGTGGCGTTGTTCGTGTCCGGACCCACAACCATTCACGGTATCGCCCACAATCGAATCAAAGAAACCGATCGGATTGGAAATCTCGCCGTGGAACTCCGCAAACTAGGAGCTAAAGTCGAAGAGCGAACTGACGGCTTGACGATTTATCCACCTGAGAATTTACACGGTGCCACGCTGGCAACTCACGACGATCACCGCATGGCGATGAGTCTGTCACTTGTCGGCCTCAAAGTCCCCAACATCGAGATCGAAAATCCGGAATGCGTATCGAAAACTTACCCGAAATTTTTTGCCGATCTGGAATCCGTCTGCGGGTATTAAAGTAATCAGACAGGACAGGTTGCTCACCTGTCTTACGCCCTCACCGCAAAAAACTTACGTGAAATTAGGGGCGCTTCAGGTCGCGGCCATTCCCAGTACAATGTACTGAAACCAGCGAAGTTGAAATCGCGTTGCAGAAAAAGTGAAAACGTCGATCTCGATTAAGTGATCGTTCGCGGATAAGTTGCCCAATAAGCCGGAACGTTTTGGCGTCCAGTTGCCGCGAAAACCGGGTGCTTGCGCTCTCCGGCTGACGACAAGGGCGGCTGCGGCTCTGCATGTGCGAACAGTTACTAATTAAATGAATTGAGGAATTTGAAAGGCATAACATGGGTCGAAATTTGAAAATCTTCTGCTTGGGTTTGGCCTTGGCGGCGGGAGCCTGTTACCAGGCCGGTGCACAAGAAAACAACGTTCCCCCCGAAGGCTTCACCGCGTTGTTCAACGGGAAGGACCTTTCTGGTTGGACCGCGATTGAAACCAAAGACCCCCGAGTCACAGCCGCTCTCGACGAAACCGCCAAACAGAAATTGCTCGCTGATGGCGACGCCGCGATGCGGAAATTCTGGCGTGTTGAAAAAGAAACGCACCCGAACGACCCTCAGCGTCAAGACGCCATGATTGTCAACGATGGCGAGGGGCCCTACCTCACAACACTACAAGACTACTCAGATTTCGAAATGTGGATCGATTACCGCACTGTCCCGCTGGCCGACAGCGGAATTTATCTCAAGGCAACCCCGCAAATCCAGATTTGGGATTGGACCGAGGCCGGCGGCAAATGGAATATCGGAGCTGACAAGGGTTCCGGAGGCCTTTGGAACAACAGTCCCGGCGCGCCAGGGAAAGACCCTGCAAAACTCATGGACCGACCTTTTGGCGAATGGAATCGCTTTCGCATTGTTCAGGTTGGGCAACGAACTAGCGTATGGCTCAACGGCGAACAAGTCGTCGATCAAGTGATCATGGAAAACTATTGGAATCGGGCTTTGCCGTTGATTGCAGCCGGACCTATTCAACTCCAAACTCACGGCGGCGAAATCTGTTGGAAAAACGCCTTTATTCGCGAACTGTCTGCTGACGAGGCCAGTCAATGGCTTCGCGAAAATAGTGACGAAGGTTATCAGTCGGTGTTCAACGGGTCGGACCTTACTGGCTGGAGTGGACCACTCGACAACTACGAAATCGTTGACGGAGCGATTCGCTGTCGGCCCGGAAAAGGGGGCACGATTTATACCGCAGAAGAATACGGCGACTTCCAAGTGCGCTTCGAGTTTAAATTGCCCCCTGGTGGGAATAATGGACTCGCGATTCGATACCCTGGCGAAGGCGACACTGCCTATGTTGGAATGTGCGAATTGCAAGTCTTAGATAGCGAGCATCCCAAGTATGCCAATCTCGATCCTCGGCAGTATCATGGATCGGCCTACGGAATGTTGGCCGCTCATCGCGGCTACTTACGTCCTGTTGGCGAATGGAATTATCAAGAAGTCACTGTGGTCGGTTCGAAAATCAAAGTCGAACTGAATGGCTCAGTGATTTTGGATGGCGATTTGGCTGAAGTCAATGAACTTATGGCCGACTCGCCGCATCCGGGCAAAGACCGCAAGCAGGGCCACTTCGGTTTCGCTGGACACAATGACCCGGTCGAATTCCGCAAGGTCGAAATCAAACGACTCGACTGAAAAAATAACGCGCTCTTTCAGCGGCAATACGGAAACGAATAATTGCTCATGAAAGCCAGCCTCCACCTCACGTAGTTCAGCAAAAAGAAATTTGATGCATACTCGATTTTTTCTGCGTCTCATCGCGACCGTGATCGTAGCGATCGGATTGCTGTTGGTCGTAGGGAGTTTTCTTCCTCGAGATTACAGTTTTCAGACGGAGATGAAATTCGCAGCTTCGCCAGACGAAATTTTTCCCTACGTCAACAACCTGAAGGCTTGGCAAGAGTGGAGTTCCTACAGTTCGGAAATCAATCCCCAACTAGAACTGACATTGGGGCCCATTGAGGAGGGTGTTGACGCAAGCCAATCGTGGGTCGAAACTCGCGGCAGCGGGAAACTTTGGATCACTCACTCAATCCCGAATGAACAAATCGCTTACATCGTTGAATTCGGTAATTTTCCTGCGATGAAGAGTACTGTAGAGTTCGTTCCGGATGGAGAGGGAACAATGGTTAAATGGTCAAGCCAAGGCCGCTTGCCAGGTGGGCCGTTTTATGGCTGGTTTGGTCGATATTTCTCCGACATTCTCGTCGTTGACTACCGCAGCAGCCTTGAACGGCTTAAACGCATCGTTGAGCGACAACGACCGGAATGATCGCGGGAACACGGGGCAGATTCGGGACCTTACGTCGCGTCTTCATTTTAGCGACAATGACAAACGGATCGCGATTTTTAGAATCAAAACATTTTCAACGATTGATTTCGAGCAAACGACATGATTGACTACGAGGGACTGCGAACGCTTCATCACTTGCTGCGGCAGAAGTCCGATTTCGAGGACCAACTGGCTCGCTGCCCGCGAATCATCCAAATCGCGCGAGCCAAAAGCGAACAGCTTGACAAAGCCGTCGAGACCTCCAAAGCGAACTGGCAGAAGTGCCAAAAGGATGCGGACGGAAAACAAATGACCCTGCGCCAACGCGAGCAACGGATCGAGCAAATGCGAGTTCGCCGCAACGCGTGCGATTCAAACAAAGAGTTCCAGATTTTGTCGGAGCAAATCGATGCTGATTTAAAAGCAAATTCGGTCCTTGAAGATGAAATTCTCGAACTGCTTGATCGTTCCGAACGACTTCACCAGGAATCGCACGAGTCACGTGAAGTTGCCGCAAATGGAAAATTGAACTTCGAGCAAGTGAAACAAGAAACCGAAGCCAGGGCAAGGGAGCTTACCGCTAAAATCGCGGCCTTGGTTGCAGAGATTCGGCAACATGAAAAACTGTTTCCAGGGGATTTTCTCGACGCATTCCGACGCCGAGCCGAATCCAATGGCCCTGATGCCTTGGCCGAAACCGATGGTCATTCCTGCGGCAGTTGCCATTCGCTACTTACCACCCAAATCCTCAGCGAACTACGGCAAAGTAAAGCCGTCGCTTGCAAAAGCTGCGGTGCGATCATGTACATGATCGAAAAAACCGTTTTGGAAAACTAATCGATCGGCTGACGATTTTCCTTTGCCAAGCGAAACGAGACAAAAGCTGGCTAAAAAGCTGATTATCTCATCGTCATTTTGCATCAAGTTGGCTTCAAACCACTCAAGTTCTTCCTCATCGCCTCTCACCAGTTTTGAACTTTTTGCCCTGTTCTCTAAAACGAACAATGAGTATCGTCGCCAAATGGCTGTGGCAGACAGATTTTGGTTGTTTTCAGAAGGTTTTTCTTGACAAGGCCGTGGTGCTCCGACAGAATCAGGGGCAATAAGAGCTGAACCACATTTTCAAATCCAAAGGCTGGCCACTTATGAAGTCTACTTCACTTGCCTTTCTACTGGGAATACTTTCTTTATTCTCAAATAACCTGAACAGTTGCCATGGGCAAGTTGTTTCATTTGAAACGCCACGGGCGAGCTCAATTAATACCAATCATAGAGATGTTTATTTCGGAGGAAACGGCTCTATTGGGCGAATCGGCTTTTCCGACCGTAAACTGGCTCTACCTCCGGTACTGGCAATTTGCCTGACGCCGGGCTTGCCGGAATTGTTTGATATCGACCTCAAAAAAATTGACACCGTATATCAAGACGTTCGCAAACTAATTCCCGAAATTAAAAATATGTCGGTCGACGAATACTGGGAAAAATGCAGCGAGCTGGAAGATGATTTGAAATCGCTTTTGACAGACAAGCAAGTCAAGCAAATTTTGGCGCAGACCAAGGCTGGGTTGTTGCTCGCACATGGACCTGCAAAGTTTGCAGAAAAAGTCGGCATTCGGTTAGAAAGCCGTGCCGAACTTGATCGTCGGTTCGAAATCGTTCGAGAAGAACTCAAAGTGCAGCTTTTGGAGCTTCAAGTTGAATCCTTAAGGTCATTGTTCTCACTGATCTCTTCGGAAGCACGTGATGAGTTAATCAGCCTATTGGATCAAGGCATTTTGCGGTTTGGAACGATTGGACCGTTGTCCATGGGCCTTTCAGAGCTTGCTTCTAATTCTAAAGAGAATTTGAACACCGCCGAGGAAGACGGCTCGGATTTGTTTGGTAGCGTCTATGTATCGCGTCTTGACAATTCAGGTCGGCTGGTTTTTTTGTTAAGACAAGGATGGAATCCGATTTTTGACCTGTGGCACTTGGTCAGAATGCTAGATCCACCAGACCCGAATAATCCACAAGCATCCGTTTATCTCAATAAAATTTGGGAAGATTTAGAAGGTTTTGACAAAGAAGAGATGTCGCTATGGGAGCAGTATAACTCAAGTGGAATGGATTTTTCACCAGTTGCCAAAGATTTCGACAAAAAACGTCGGGAGTACGTCGAGCGGAATCTTCATTCGCATTTTACTAAGGAAGAACGAAGCCTGTTTTATCGGTTTAATTGGCTAAAAGCAGTTAATAATGGGAGGCTGGATTCAGCATTATTCTCTGACTGGTTCGATGATACGTTCGAACGCAGACCGAAACAGAGCGATAGGAAAAAAGTTGTTGACTTTGCTGAACGAGAACTTGAGAGGCTCGGGGTCGAGTCGCGCAGATTGTTTTCTGAGGCAGTTCGTGAAATTTTTCAACCCGAACCGGACGACGATTCGTTTGATTGGCTTGATGACTTGTTGGACACCTACGTTCCACCACTCGAACTTTTAATTTTCAATTGGAACCCTTGGTGATCGATCAAGACATCAACGGTTAGAATCTGTAACCTGAGGATTACTCGGCGATAGGGAATCCCGAATCTGGCCCCCACTATTCTATCCGCACACTTGTTTCCGCTCCATACTGCAAGTGATAGAGTCTCGGAGGTGTGCCGACGTGGCTTTTCAATCTCCGGCAGGCTACAATGAGTATCGGCAGTCGAAAAAAGCCCGTATTGATTGTCCCCAAGCCAATGCGGAAAGCCTCTCATTGCTCCCCAGAGAGTAAGCGGTGGGTGGGCAGTCCGGCTGAAAACGAGGAGAAATAGGGATGACTGGCAGATCGTTGATTGAATTTAAATGCCCGCATTGCCAAGCTGACCTGGAGGCTCCGGCAGAACAAATCGGCGTACGGATGCTCTGCCCCGAATGTAAAGCGACCGTCACGGTCCCGGCTTCGCAATTGGAGCAACAAGTCGACCTGTTGATGGATCAAAAAGATGCTCAGCAAGCTAATCTTGCTCCTCCAGAATTCGAATTCGACTTCGCCAATCTCGCCCCAAATGAAATCGAAAATTTATTGACCCAGCAGTCCGCTGAATTGGCTCCAAACACTTCTAAAATACCTGATTCGGGCCATGGTTCTAAATCCTCAGTTGTACCTCCCGTGCCCGCCGCTCCTCTGCCAACTCCGGGATTCAACGTACGGGATGTTGCTGACGAGCTCGACGAAATGCTCAAGATTGATATGGCGGAGAGCACGACGGCCAAGGACTCACTGGCTCCGATTCGCCTGGATGATTTGGATCTTGAAGTTGATGTGGCTAACACCTCCGCCGTGACGTGTCGAATTTGCGACACGCGGATCATTTTTCCGAACAGCAAGATCGGCACGAAACTGAAGTGCCCTGAATGTTACACAATGGTGGACGCCATTCCTCGAAGAAAAAAATCCGATTCGCATTCGCAACTAACCCCGACAAGCGATCCATTGGAAATCGTTGCCACAGAAAGTGGCGAACTGCGATTGGCAGACCCTGATCATGTGCGGAAGTATCGTGATGGAGAGCAGGACCTAACTGGACTCAGTAGCCACCGCGAGTTTGATGCCGTTAGCCATGAGCTACCCGACGATTTGGGACTCGAACTCGCGCCACTCGAGCCCCTTCTCGACCCAGGCTTCGAACTCGTTTCCCCGCAGTCTGTTCCTGTTGAGAATCGAGAAAAAGGGATTTCGCAATCTGAATTGAGTCCCGATCTCGTTGAGGACGAAGAAGAACTACGACTGGAGGCCGAGTCTCCGAAAGTGAAGGTACCGGTCCAACAGTTTTTTGAACCGGAAATTCAGACGAAACCCGACCGTTTTCCAGCAGTCGCTTCTGGATCGGATACTGGCGACGATGCCGATCAGATTGCATTGGAACCTGAGACGCCGCGCGCGATTTTGAACGTTCCATTGGAGACGCCTTCCTCTGAAAACGGAGGGCAAATAGGTGAAAAAGTAGAGTCAGTTACCGAAGCAAATCCGCCTTCTGAACCCCACAACCCATACGCCCCGCCGAAGGTCGAGAAGGTGGACCCGGAACAAGTCGAGCGAGAGCGGAACCCATTGGGGATGTCGATGGGTTCGTTGAGTTTTTCGGATGGCAAATTTTTTCAATGGGCTACGGGTTTGTTCGGCGATTGGCAATTGTCATTGCGGATGTTGTTGATCAGTATTGGCCTAACGTTGGCATATTGGTTGTTGGGGTTAGCCCAGGCCTTTGCGGCTGATGATAGTGCGTCTGCGGCGTCACGTTCACTGTTTTCGGTTTTGAGTGGGCTGCCTGGATTGGCCTTGTTCATTTTGGGTTGGGGGACACTTTTCACCGTGGGCGGTCTGATGTTTGAAGCGGGGGGAAATCGGCGCCCTCGCTGGGACGATTGGAATCGTTTGACGTTTGGCGATTACCTTGCGCGTCTCGTGCAAATGGGGTTCGCGTTCTGGGTAGCAAGTTTGCCTGGTCTCTTTGTTGGCGTGGCATTGTACTTGATGACCCAAAGTGTCTTGGGGCTAGGCTTGGTCGCGGCATTCTCTGGCTACATGCTCGCCCCGCTCCTTTATTTCGGCGGCCAGTCGAATGGTTCCCCTTATTTGGTCATTCCTCGTAAGTTGGGGCGGCTGTTCTCACAGCCCAAGTACAATTGGGCGCGTTATATCCCGGTAAGCCTTACAACTTGGTTTTTGTTTTTTGTGGGCTCATTGTTTTTGATTCCAGGCGGAATTTTGTGGTGCGGGATCGGCAGTGTGTTCCATGTCGTTTCGTTTGTGATGTTTTCATCGTTGATCGGATTGTTTTGCTCACTATTGGGTGACACTGTACAGGCCGACGAGGAGCGTACAGCGCTAGAAGAACGGTTGAAACAGGGCCAGAAGTCCGAATAAATTCGTGATGGCTGAAATGTCGCGAAAGAAACTGGTTGCTTGAGCGTTCCGAAGTGGGGTAGGATTAAGCGAGTCATCAAGTAGCCCGAGTGCAGGGTGAAATGGGATTAAGCACCGTTCCCTGTGGGTGCTAGTCACAATGGAATCCGACCCGATTTCACCTTAAAGCAAAATAACTGTAGCCGATTTAATCCACAACGATGAACCAATCTGAGTCTGAGCCAAACCACACGTCCGCAACCCAAGGCGCAGCCGTGAATCCCCGCGCGGTTGTAAGCGTCATTGGATGGCTATTGGATGGTTTGAGTTTGATCGCTTTGGGTGCAGCAACCGTGTTTTCGTTTTTGAGGCAATTGCGAAGTGCCGAGCAAGCCCCTGCATTGGATTGGTTGATTAGTATTGGAATGGTAGGGCTGTTTGGACTTTTGCCGATTGTGGTGGGTGTTGTCATCGTTTTTCGGGCGGTTCCTGCGAGGCCACCAGAAAATTCAACCGTAAAATAATTCAATTGGAGAAGAAACATGCCGAAATGGGCGTTAGTTTTTGGGGCGTTATTGGTGGGGTTGGGTTTATTGGGCTATTTTGGCGGTGAGAACAAACCCGGAGATGCAAATTCTGCCAGCATTGAGAAGTCCGTTGTCGGCGAGAATGGAAATACCGAGGTCAGTTCGGACTCTGGAGCAAAACGCGGCACGGCGTTGATTCCAGCCGCATTTGGGATGTTGCTGGTTATTTGTGGAACCTTGGGCACGTTACCGGACTTGCGAAAACACGCTATGCATGTCGCCGCAGCCGTTGCTTTGCTCGGCTTTTTGGCTTCTTTTGGACGGCTGGCAATGGGGATTGGCAAGCTGTTAGAGGGAGATTTTTCCCGAGCCACCCTGTTTCTAATGGGCATGGCCGCTCTGTGCGGGGCCTACGTCTTTTTATCGATTCAATCGTTTCGGCAGGCTCGAAAAGCCCGACAGGGCGAAAGCGTCCAGTAACCACTCTTTTCCAAAAATCAGCCAGACTCGCGATTTTTCTGGCAGAATGCTGTTCAATTTGCGGCGATTCAAGATAAGATGATGATGGTGATGGTGAGTCCCCGACGAGGCCAATTCGGGGTGAAAAAAATACCTTACCTCGCAGTCCGCATCTGGTTTCTTGAAATCGGCGTGCTACGGGGGCATTCTAAGTCGATTTATGTCAGCAAATAACAACGGATTTGTCGCGGTTTTAACCAAAGCCGGCATTGTTAGTCAGGACCAAGTTCTCGATGCCGAGAATTTAGCCAAGCAGACTAACGTCAGCCTGCCTCAGGCACTGATAAAATTGGGCTATGCGACCGAAGCAGAAGTCATGAAAGCCCAGGCGAAAGTCCATCGACTCTCCTACGTCGATCTCGATAGCCTCTCGATTTCCGACCGCGTTATCGAACTCATGCCAGAATCGGTCGCACGAGAAAACATTGTGTTGCCGTTGGCGCTGGACGATAATCGACTGCTCGTCGCTCTAAGTAACCCCGCCGACATCGAAACCCTGGATAAACTGAGGTTTATTCTAAATCGGGACATCGCCATCTCTTTGGCTCCCCGGACAAAGATCCTCGAATACATCAACCAACTTTACGGGCAGGTCGAAGGGGAATCCGCTGACTCGATTTTGCAAGAATTCACCGATACGGCGATCGATTTCACGGAAACCGAAGACGACGTAACCCGTGGTCAGGCCCAGACTGGTGACGACTCAAGTGCCCCAATCGTTCGTTTGGTCAACCTGATGATCACCGAAGCGGTGCAGTTAAGGGCCTCGGACATTCACATCGAACCCTTTGAGGACCGCGTTCGCATCCGTTATCGAATTGACGGCATTTTGCACGAACGGGACACTCTTCCCAAACGCCAGGCCAGTGCCATCATTTCCCGCGTTAAAATCTTGTCCAAAATCGACATTTCGGAGCGAAGACGCCCCCAAGACGGTCGGATTAAGGTCACCGTCGGGGAAAAAGAACTCGATTTGCGGGTCAGCATCATCCCGACTAACCACGGGCAATCGGTCGTCATGCGTTTGCTGGACAAGGACAATATTCGGGTCAGCGTCCGTCAACTCGGTTTTTCCGAAGAAACCTACAAAACCTTCGGCAACCTTATTCGACGCCCCAACGGGATCATCCTGGTCACAGGCCCCACCGGTTCTGGGAAGACCACAACCCTGTACGCCGCCCTGAATCAGCTAAACCGCCCAGACCGCAAAATCATCACAGCCGAAGACCCTGTGGAATACTACCTTCCTGGGATCAACCAAGTCGAGGTTAAACACTCGATTGGATTGGACTTTGCCCGGATTATTCGGTCGATGTTGCGTCAAGCCCCGAACATCATCCTCGTCGGCGAAATGCGTGACGCCGAGACGGTTTCGATGGGAATCCAGGCCAGTTTAACTGGACACCTGGTTTTCAGTACACTACACACGAACGATGCGCCCAGTGCTGTCACTCGGATGGTTGACATGGGGGTGCCCGGTTACCTGGTCGCAAGCTCGGTGGTCGCCATCCTCGCCCAGCGACTTGTCCGTACGATTTGCCCTAAGTGCCGAGCGAGATTTACCCCTCCTAAACAGGTGATTGAAGAAGCTGGGTTGTCTCCCGAGCAAGTCGCCTCGGCGACCTTTATGAAAGGCAAAGGCTGCAACAGTTGTCAGAAGACGGGCTACAAAGGGCGGCTGGGGATTTACGAGTTGATGCTGATCGACTCCAGAATCCGGGAAATGATCTTTAAGAACGCTTCGGCGACCGACCTGCGAATCGCGGCCATCAACAAGGGGATGAAAACGTTGTTTAAAGACGGTTTGTTGAAGGTTTGTAATGGAGTCACGACTTTCGAAGAAGTCTACCGCGTCGCGAAACGTACCGAGCAGGACAAATAGCACGGGCATTCGTCCCCGATCATCACCGATTTTAACGATTTTTTACGTCAACAAGGGAACAGCAGATGGCTACCGTATTGATCGACAAATTGCTGGAGGCTTGCGTTAAGCAAGGGGCCAGCGACATCCACATTACAGTGGGGCAACCTCCGGTTTTCCGGCTCCACGGCCGTTTGCGACGCCTGGAAACGAAGGTCTTAGAGCCAGAAGATACGGTGGCTCTGATGAAAAGTATCTCCCCAGAGCGATGCCAACGCGAGTTGCAAGAGGCCGGAAGCTCGGACTTTGGGTTCGCCTATGCGGACAAAGCTCGGTTCCGCGTGTCGATTTTTAAGCAACGCGGCAACATCTCGATGGTGATGCGGCAGATTCCCAACGATATGCTCCCCCCAGAAATTCTGGGGGTGCCCGAAATTTTTACCCAGCTTTGTATGCGGCCTCGGGGATTGATTTTGGTGACAGGCCCAACCGGGTCGGGGAAAAGTACGACGTTGGCGTCATTGATTAACTTTATCAACGAGCGGGATGACCGGCACATCATCACGATCGAGGACCCGATTGAGTTCTTCCACTACCACAAAAAATCGACGGTCAACCAACGCGAAGTCCATGTGGACGTGCCGAGTTTCTCCGAGGCAATTCGGCGAGCCTTGCGTCAAGACCCCGACGTGATTCTGGTCGGTGAAATGCGGGACTTGGAAACCATTGAGGCGGCAATTTCAGCGGCGGAAACCGGGCACATCGTTTTCGGAACGTTACACACCAATAGTTGCCAGGGGACCGTCAACCGGATCATTGACGCCTTCCCGGGAAATCTCCAAGACCAAATCCGAACCCAGCTTTCGACGTCGTTGATCGGTGTCCTGGCCCAGACACTTCTGCCGCGAATCGGCGGCGGACGAATTGCGGCGTTTGAATCATTAGTGGTTACATCGGCAGTTGCCAACTTGATTCGCGAAAACAAAACCTTCCGAATCAACTCGGCGATCCAAACCGGCGGCAAGTACGGGATGTTCCTGCTCGACGAATGCCTTTATCGATTGTGGATGGAAGAAAAGGTCGAGTTGGATGACATCCTCGCCAAGGCTCACGATCCAGACGCTTTGGCCAAAAAAATTGCAACCGTTCGCCGTCAAATGCAGTTGGGGATGGAGATCGATCCGAATTTGGGAATGGGGCCGCAATCGTGATCCTGACTGGCAATTCGCTCTCGTTAATCGATGCAGATCCAGGACATCACCACTCCCAAAGAACATAGTTTTTGAGAAAGCAAGCATTCCATGGCAGTACGTAAACTAGGTCAGATTCTGGTCGACTTGGGCTTCATCACCGACGAGCAGTTGGAGATGTTGATCGAGGAGCAGAATCAAAATCCCGGCCAAAAAATCGGGAAAATCGCCGAAGAAATGGGGCTCGTCTCTGATGACCAAGTGATCCAGGCGTTGGGCGAGCAATTCAGTTTACCGACCGTGGACCTTGAAGGGGTGGTGCCTCCTGACGACGCACGCGGATCGATCACCAATACGATGGTCCAGCTTTACCGCGTAATTCCCTTGCACCTCAAAGACGACGTGTTGACTCTCGCAACTTGCGATCCGCAGAACATCGCGATGCAAGACGAATTGCGAAGGTTTTTGGGCTTCGACATTCGCTTGCTGGTGGCCACAGAGTCCCAAATCCTCAAGCTCATCGAAAAATATTTCGACGAAGAAACAGAAAGCATCGAAAAAATCATCTCCGAATTGCAAAAAGACAATGAGCTCAAGGAGGCCTCCGAGCGTCTGCTGGGAGGTGGGCCAATTAACTTGAGTGACGTTTCTGAGTTGGTCGAGAGCGCCCCCGTTCGCAAACTTCTGAACATGGTTTTGCTGCTAGCCATCAAGGACCATGCCAGCGACATTCACTTCGAGCCTTTCGAAGAGGAGTTCCGGATTCGGATCAAGGCCGACGGGGTGCTCTACGAAATGGTCCCGCCTCCCCGTCACTTGGCCTTTGCAATTACCTCGCGCATCAAAGTGATGGCCAACCTTGACATCGCCGAGCGTCGTTTGCCACAAGACGGGCGAATCGAGTTGAGCATCGGTGGCCACCCCGTAGATTTGCGGGTCAGCGTTTTGCCGACGATGTTTGGCGAAAGCGTTGTTTGTCGGGTCCTCGACCGCTCCGTGGTGTCGCTTGACCTAGGAAACGTGGGGATGGATGAGCTTACGATTGCCGAGTTTCGCAAGGTGATGCAAAAACCAAACGGAATTATTTTGGTGACTGGCCCTACCGGTTCCGGCAAGACGACCACTTTGTACTCCGCGCTCAGCGAGCTGAATAACATCGAAGACAAATTGATCACGACCGAAGACCCCGTGGAATACGACATCGACGGAATCGTGCAGATTCCAATCGACCATGATATCGATGTGACCTTTGCCAGTTGCTTGAGGGCCATCCTGCGTCAGGACCCAGACAAGATTCTGGTGGGCGAAATTCGCGATTTGGAAACCGCAGAAATCGCGGTTCAAGCGTCACTGACTGGGCACACGGTTTTTAGCACCCTTCACACCAACGATGCCCCCAGCACAGTAACGCGCCTCAAGGACATGGGAATCCCATCCTTTTTGATCACGGCCACGGTAGAGGCGATTTTGGCTCAGCGGCTGGTGCGGCGGATTTGTGCGGAATGCCGCGAGCCTTTGGAGCCTTCGGACGAAATGCTGATGGACTTGCAAATGACCCGAGAAGAACTTGGGGACCGCAAGTTTTTCCGAGGGGCCGGCTGTGGAAGCTGCCACAATACGGGATTCAAAGGCCGAATCGGGCTATTTGAGCTGATGATCATTGACGACGAACTACGCGACCAGATTCTGGAAAATGCCTCAGCAGACGTTCTGCGGGAAACCGCCAAACGAAAGGGTATGCGGATGCTGCGGGATGCCGGGATTGAATTCGCTTTCCAGGGGAAGACTTCGATTGAAGAAGTCATTCGCGAGACCATCCAAGATATGTAGACACACCCCTTTTGTACCGACTTATCAATTTTTTCGAACTTTTTTTTGACTCCCGACAAAAATCGTGAAAAATCGACTTGAGATAAGTCATTTTCCGCGCATTTTAGTGGTTGAGTTTGATTTTTTAACCAAATCCCGACAAAAAACACCCGTATCCGACAAGTCTGCTGGCCACCGAGCGAGCCTTGGCGGCCTGGGCTCTAATGACAAGGTTTGAGCGATGCCAACTTTTCAATTCGAAGCGATGGACCCCCAGGGTCAAGAAATTCGGGACGTTATCGAGGCCCAAACCCAGGACGAAGCCCAAGCGACGATTCGCTCAATGGGGTATTTCGTAACGAAGATCTCGGCACAAAAAGCGGCTGCCAAGGCTGGTAAACGGAGCAGCAAGAAAAAGTCATTCGCTATCGGCGGGGCTGGCACCAAGAAAATGGTGACCTTCACCCGGCAGCTTTCGATCCTCCAAGACGCGGGGCTTCCGATCCTCCGCAGCTTGCAAATCTTGGAAGAGCAAGCTCAGGCCGGTGCTCTCAAAAATGCCCTCATCGATGTTTGCGACGAAATCCAAGGGGGCTCGTCCTTGTCCGAGGCTTTGTCCAAGTCCCCCAAGGTTTTCGACCGTCTATACGTGAACATGATCAAGGCCGGAGAGGCCGGGGGCTCGCTAGAAGTTATTTTGCGGCGGCTGGCGGAGTTCAAAGAACGCTCTGCCTCGCTGCGAAACAAAGTCATCGGGGCGTTGATTTATCCCATCGTGATTATTTTGGTCACGATCTTGATTTTGACGTTCATCATGATCTGGATTATCCCCGAATTCCAAAAGATGTTCGAAGAGTTTGAGTTAAAACTCCCTGCGATCACCGAATTGTTGATGGCGATTTCGGACCGCTGCGTCAAGCTGTGGTTTTTGTTCCCGCTCATCCCGATCACGATGATCTTGTTCGTTGCCCTGATTTGCAAATTCAAGGCCGGTCGAATGGGTTTCCATTTGTACCTACTGAAGTTACCTGTGTTCGGCAAGATTGTTGAAAAAAGTAACCTGGCCCGCACGACCCGGACGCTTGGTGCGTTGGTGGCCAGCGGTGTGCCGATCCTAGAAGGGTTGTCGATTACCCGCGAGACGTCGGGGAATGCGATGTATGAAAAAATTTACCTGAAAGTCAACGACGCGATTCGGGATGGCGATACGATTGCTCGGCCGATGAAGATCGAAAGTCGCCCCAAGTTTCATCCGGTCGCCGCATTCTTTTTTATGTTGACGTTGGCGATGCCGCCGCTGGCTGTTCTTTTTATCAAACCGGACTTCTGGTTCTACGTGGCCTACGGCTGTACGGTCTTGGGCTTGATTGGTTTGGCCTTTTATTTGCTGTACTTCCGTCGTCCTGTCGTGGAAGACCTTGTGATCAACATGATCGAGGTCGGTGAAGAAACGGGGGAACTCGACGTCATGCTTTACAAAGTCGCCGATTACTACGAAGAAGAGGTCCAGACGCTGACCGACGGGATGATCAAATTGATCGAACCGGCAATGATTATTTTCTTGGGTTTGGTGGTTTTGTTTATTGTTGCGGCGTTGTTCCTGCCTTTGATGTCGATCATCAGCGGCTTGACCGGCGGTGGAGGCAAATAGCACAACTCAAACCGTAGGCTGTTAGAGCTACGGACAAGTTCCGACAACTCTCGAATCATGTGGCAAGTGGAAACGAGTAAGTTGTACATCCGATTCATTAATTATCAATTTGGAGGGGGCTACCCCATGAAGAAGTCAAATCAGGCACATCGCGGGTTTACCCTTGTCGAATTGTTGGTCGTGATCTCCATTATCGCCGTCCTGTCGGGTTTAGGACTTTGGGCCGTTATGCGAGCTCGGATTCGAGCCCAAGAGTTTGCGATGGAACAAGCCAACTCCCAAATCGCCCAATCACTCGAAGCGTTCCGAACCAAATACGGGTTCTATCCGCCAAACATCGATACGGTCACTGCGGCAGGAAACCCCAAACCCGGCTTTGTGACGAATGCCAATGACTTTATCCCTTATCTAAATCAGATTGCTCCCAATCACGGTGAGTTGGAAATTGTTGGCGGACAGCGTCGTATTGATTATTGGTGGGACCAAGTCGGACGATTCTTGAATCCCGAAACATCGCTGGCATTTTGGCTGTCCGGGCTTGGTAAAAACAAGCAGTTTCCTTTGACGTACATCGATGGTGGTGGAGCGGTCGTTGGATTGCCTGCTTACAACTACACTCCTCCCGGCGTAGTAGCCGAGCGAGAGGTTTTCCATGAGTTCAAAACGCTCATGAAATGGCGGACGGGAACTGGCAGTCCAATCGAAAATATCGGTGTTGGGGGAACTCCGTTTCCGAATGTGGCAGTGGTATCCCAAACTGCTGGACGTTACGAGCCGATTGTTTACTATTCGATCAACAATATGCCGAACCCGCTTCCTAATGACGCGAACGGATTACTCGACTCGTCAACCAACGTTCATCGCTGGACGGTTTACTTGGCTGAGGGCGGTGTCGATATTGGACCATATTGGTATTACGACAATGCGTTGGGTTCCACACGATACTTGGCCTTGGAAAAGTTTCAAATTTTCTCGCCCGGTGTAGACGCTATTTTTTCCTCGACCGCTTTTTCCTCTGGTAATGCGGCCGGATTGTTGAGCAATCCCCGTGAGCGAGACAATATCTCCAACTTTTCCGAAGGACGGCTCGAACGTTTGACGGTCCAATAGTTACCAGTATTTCCCGTTTTGATTTTAGCTGAAGAAATGTAGGAGGGCCGGAATCGCGTTGGTTGACGAATCGTGAGGCAATGCGATCGCCCACCACACACCGAGAAAAACTCAGAGAGACTATCACCATGTTTGCATCCAACCATCGCTCCCTTTCGCGGCAGGGTTTTACTCTGGTCGAATTGTTGTTGGTGATCAGCATCATTGCCGTCTTGAGCACCCTGACTGTGGGCCTTTTGCTCAGTGCCCGCGAAGACGCCGCTGCGGCTCGGACCAGAGCTCTTATGAACCGTTGCGAAATGATCTTGCGGGCTCGCTTAGAAAACTACGAAGAACGCAACCTTCCCTTTCGCTATGAAGATATCTTAGGAGCCAATCCTACGAATGCCCAAAAAGAGGCATTGCGAAATAATACCTTCATTGAATGGCTGATCGTCGAAATGTCGTGCCATGTTGAGGACTTCGATAATTCGTTTGCATTTCCCGTAAAAACATTGGCCCCTCCGATTTTTCCTATAGCCGTCGATAATTTGGCTTACCAGACTGCGATGAGTTCGCGGTTGTCGGCCATGCATCTTGGCAACCAAAATTACCTAACACGTTACGGGGCAGCGAACTTTCATTCTGACCATGACATCGAGTCTTCTAAGTTGTTGTACATGATTTTGTACAACTCTTGGGACGGCGACAAACGCGGCACCCACTTTTTGCAACCGGCTGATATTCGGGTGCATGACGGAGTTCCCTACATTGTCGATGCGTACGGCGATCCGTTTGAGTTCGAACTGTATGCGGACATTGCCCCCGGCACTGAACTCCGAGACGCTCACCTCAATAACAACCTATCGCTTGACAATATTGTTATTTCGATTTCCTCCGCAAAGCTGAACTGAATAAGCCATGACTCGATCCAAAATACTTTCTCGATCTTGCCGGTTGCCCCGTGGTGGCTTCACGATCGTTGAATTGCTGGTTGTGATTTCTATTCTGGTAATCATGGCAGCGATTTTGATTCCCCAAGTCCGCATGTTTAACAAGGAACGGGGAATCCGCGAAGCGGCTAGGGTTCTCGGCTCCGCCCTCCAAGAAGCATCGCTTCGCGCTCGGGCCAAGGGCTCGGGTGGAGTTGTACTCCTCCGGAATCAAAACTACCGTCGTGGTGACGCAGCCAATCCGGTTTTCTATTCCTGCAACGAGTTTTATCAGGCACGCTTAGATGTCAACAATGATCCGCTCGTTGACCCCATCACCAGAGCGCCACTTGTAAGGTCTGGAACACGGATTAATCTTCCCTCCGGCTACCGAATCGACCTGAACTATTCCGGTCCTCTAGATGTTATCAATGCGGACCTTGACGTTACCTCTTGGACGCAATTTTCGCTCAATTGGCCTGCAGGCGCAATTTCTCCCAATGAGCTTGCCATCGTAATCAGTTTTAATGAATCCGGGGGTGTCCGGTCAATTTACACCAATGGCCTTGATGGGATGCCAGGCTATTTTTCGCACGAATCGATCTATTTTTGTATCACTACAGACAATGCACAGTTTTCGTTTACCCCTGGTCAAGAATGGCCTCGCAGTGCCCTGGGCACCCCGCCGGCCCGAGACTTGTTGGACGACCCGGCGGTGCTTTGGGTGCAACTCAATTGCTTGACCGGTCGCGTGGCGGTTCTCGAATCGATTCCACCCGTGACCCCTTTGAATACAGGAGATCACAACCTGCAGCAAACCAGAATTTTGCAATCGCGGGGAATTGCCACCAAAGGACTTAACGCCGCTCAATAGAACACGGCTTTATCGATGAAGGCATCACTTATGAAACACCTAACGAGAAACGGACTTTCGATTATCGAAGTACTGACGGCAATTGTCGTGGCGCTCGTCGGTGTCGCGGGCGTGATGATTTTGATCCCCTTTGCCGTCGACCAAGCCCAAATTGGCTTTGATCAGGAAACCTCATATCGTTTCGGAGCAAATGTCGCGAATGATTTCGAGATCAAGGGTTTTGACGACCCGGACAGCTGGGTCGTGATGCCCGCTCGTTTTTTTGAGCCTGCTGACCCGACCCCTCCTCCTCCGCCGCCTGATCCCCCATCGCCTCCGCCATGGCGTCCCCGTCCACGCCCCCCAGTGGATCGTCCTCCGCCTCCGCCTTCGCCACCTCCCCCGCCGGTAACGGGGTTGTATAACTACGCCACTCGTTGTTACATGATCGACCCGATTGGAGTTGCCGATAGCGCAGATAACGCTTTAAACATTCATACGATTTTGCCACCGTTGGGGATGTTTCCCTTCCTCGTGCCCGATTTCACCGTAGCGATGACGATTCCCGGTAATGGAATTTTGGCAACTGACGGAGCCATCTTCATTGACCGCGCAACGGTCACTTCGAGTTTGCCTCCGGGGTATGTCTTAAACACGCCTCTGGCCCTTCATCATTTTTCGTGGCGAGATACCTTGCAGACATCGGAACCGACCCCTGGCGCAACGGGAACTTATCCAACCGAGTTGGCTCCACCGCAACAGATTTTCGATGTTAATGGGGATAACGAACCAGTCCGACGTCAATCTCTCGAAGAGTTAACTTACCGAGTGCTTGTCGTCCCTGAAGCAATCACTCCGCACCGACGAGATCGCTATCCGGCTCACCCGAACTTTATTGGCGGCCTCGATTTGCACCGTGAACTTCGATGTTATTTTCTGATTGAAAAGGGGCGGCAACGCTTGCGTCCAATGACGTCCACCGTACAGCCCTACGATCGTGTGTATCAAGTCGATCACCCTCATAACTTGAGCCCGACTTATAATCCCACCGAACCTTCGATGCGGAACGCACGAATCGCGTTTGGCGGGGGGACTTTGATTTTCCGTGAACACGCTGGTGGTGCTTTGACACACAGTAATCTCGCGGCAGCCAACAGCCTGTCGACTCAACGTGCTGAAATCCGCCGAGGTGACTGGGTGATGTTGACGAACGTTATTTTTGACTATGAATTAATGCGACAAACACAACAAGTCAACTTTTACCAAATCGATGATGCCACTTTGGTCCAGAATCCAGAAGTCTATTGGCAAGCAACCTTGCGTGGCCCTGACTTCGATTTCGGCTGGGCCTGTCGCCGACGCCCGATTGACCCTCAGAATCCTCAAAATCAAGCGGTAAATCCCCAAGACTATCGAACCTTTGGCGAGTATCAATCTATTGTGGAAGATCGCAATGACCCCGATACACCAACCGTCCCCTCACGGACCTATGCGGTACATCTGCCGAGTGTTTGGACCGTGTTTGAAAAAACTTATCGTCGTTAATTCACTCTCATCCTGAAAATCGAGTACTTATGAAAGCACCATTGATCTGAATAAAAAACTTTTGCCTGGATTTGCTGTATCGATGCAAGTTAGGAAAAAGTGAAGTTCTATTTCCTGGTGAACAAACAACAATGAACATGCAATGTAGAAACGGTTTGTCGATTATCGAAGTGCTGACGGCAATTGTCGTGGCGCTCGTCGGTGTCGCGGGCGTGATGATTTTGATCCCCTTTGCTGTCGACCAAGCGAAAATTGGTTTCGACCAAGAAACGTCTTATCGCCAAGGCGCTAATGCGGCGAACGAATATGAACTCAAGGGATTCGGAGATCGCCAACGATGGGTGCTCGACGCACCTCCAATCGCAGGTCGAACCGCTCGCAGTTACATGCTTGATCCTATTGCCGTGGCAAATCGTGCGGCTCAAGGATTTGTCGCCCAAGATACGATACCGCCTCAGGGTGCGTTTCCGTTTGTCGAGACAAGTTTGTCTGCTGGGTTGCCACCTCATGATCGCACAATTTTTATCGAAAACGTTAATCTGGCTCGGCAAGTTGCTCCTTTTTTACCATTCGAAAGCACTTTGGCTCAGCATCATTTTACTTGGGACGATGATCTCCAAGTCACCGACCCTGCCAATCCGATTGCCGGATACATTTCCGCAGACGTAGCACCTCCACAGCAGATTTTTGATCAAAACAATTCTGGGGCATTGGTGCGTCGTCAAGCGATGGGGGAAATGTCCGTTCGGGTATTGGTGGCTCCAGATCGCTTCACCGCTACATCTTTGAATCCCGGAGAGCCCTATCCGGCAGACCCCAACACCGGAGCGAATGATACGATTCGCGAGACGCGCAATTATTTCATCGTGGAAAAAACGCGGCCTCGACCGAATCCTCCGGCAAATACACGACAGCCGTACGACCGGATTTATCAAGTCGATCATCCATACCCGACAAATCCTTATGACCCGATCGCTAATCCAAACGCTCGGATCGCCTTTTCGGGAGGAACACTCATCTTCCGTGAACAGGCTGGAGGGACTCTGACTCATAACAACCTCCAAACCGCCAATGCCAACTCGACCCAACGGGCAGAAATCCGCCGTGGGGACTGGGTGGCGTTGACCAACATTACTTACGATTACGCGACCAACCGGTACGTCCAGCAAATCAATTTTTATCAGGTGGACGACGCGACGTTTGTCGATGTTGCTCCGCTGGCTCCACCACCGTTTTGGCAAGTTACGCTGCGAGGACCGGACTTTGATTTTGGTTGGGCTTATTCAGCGCCAGGCGTTCCCGTGAATCCCCAAGACTACAACTCGTTTGACCAGTTCTTTGCAACCGGGGACCCGCTGGGTGCCGTGGTGCCGTCAAGAACCTATGCGATTCACCTTCCTGACGTTTGGGCGGTGTTTGAAAAGACCTATCGCGAGTAAGCAAAGAACTACCGAATGATCAATTCACCGAGTCGTGAGGCAAATGTCGACCGGACGAACAAAGAATTCAAATTTATAGAAACTGGAAAGACCATCATGAACAAGCTGCTTCAAACCAAATTTGGACCACGCAATCGGCGGGGAGTCACGCTGCTGTTCGTTTTGACCCTGATCGTATTGTTCCTGCTGATGGGGACATCCTTCATGCTGATCGCCAATCAATTTCGGCGGTCGGCAGTGGTAATGGGGAACATCAAAGTCCGCCGTGACGACGCGCGGAGTTTGGTCAGTCGGGCCTTTTACGATGTCTACCGTGGTGTACCCTTGGACGATACGACGTCACCTCTACGTGGACATTCCATTTTGGAGGATATGTATGGTTACGGGCTCTTGGGTAATGTTGACAGCGTTGCACCAGTTCCGGGGACCAATCAAATTTATCGCTTGACGATGCAACAACCCGGCGTTCGCCGGATGCTTGATGATGGTCCGATTACTCTTGCAGAAACCGACCATCAATATTCGGGGCACTTGATCACGTTTACGAGTGGTCCTTCGGCGGGGACGACTTGCCAAGTCGTAGCATATGAGTATAACCACACGACTTTGGTTTCTACTTTTTATCTCAGGCCAGCATGGCGGGACAATTCGGAACTCGCCGCAACGCTCCTTCAAGCGAACGCGGGTGACTCGTTGGTTATGAATGGTCGTCCTTTTTCAGGCACCGGGGCGGGTGGGTTCGATTCAGCCGCAGCCCCCAACGTTGCTGCTCTAGGTCCCGAGGCTCTTTTGCCCAATCGAATCGGGGAAACTCGCTTGCAATTCAGGGATAATTATCTCGGTGCAAACGGAGGCTGGAACTTCCGTTCGGTCAATGAAGACTATGATGCCCCCGATTATCAAAACATGTTCTTGGCTGGTTTGGATGACGCCGGGCGGGTGAGTATCCCAAGTTTCCATCGCGACTCTTTGCACGCCTTCCACCTAAATCCCGCGCCTCCTCATCGTTCCGTGTTTGATGCATTTAATACCGGTGTTGGAACGTTGCGAGTAGACAACACCGGTGACGGCAACGACGATGGAATTTGGATTGATATCGGACTGCCGATGCAAACAGATGTCAAGGGTCGTGTGTATCGACCGCTGGTGTCTTATACCATTCTCGATATGGACGCCAATCTCAACCTGAATTTCCATGGCAATCCGACTCAACTCGACCCGGACTTGTTCGTCAGCATTCGCGACCCCTTGGCGGGGGGAATGGGAAGTCCTCTTGGGCGAACAGGGCGTGGGCATGGTGTTGCCGAGATTTCACTGGAAACGTTCGCAAACTCTTGTACACCTCCTTTAGACCCTTTTTTCGCAAGCAATATTATGCGAGGGAACGCGCAATACCCTGGCCGTTATGGATTTTCTCCAGCAGATAGTGTTCCGGGCGTTGTCGGAATTCGAGACGAGATCTTTCCCGGTTTAAAATTTGCTGCGATCCCTAATCCCGGCAGTTTGACAGGAAATGCTTATGCGACGGCAGCGGACCTCCAAGGCCGTTTTAATATGGGAGTGTCAGTAAACTCGCCCGTTTTGTTTGGGGTCCCATTGGGGATGCCTGTGGTCGATGTTATCGCGTCACCACTCGTAGAAGGTTTGGACATCGCCTACGAGGCCGACATCACCAGTTCGCCTTATACTCCGGTCTTCACCGGCACCGCCAAAGACGTCCACTTCTCGGCGAAAGAACTGGAAGGTGTTCTGCGTCACGATGCTCCAGACGCTAACACATTGCCGCGACGACTCGTGGAACTGATTGGACCAGGCTTTGTTGATACTGCTCGCCACTTAGTCACAACAGACAGTTTCGAAGTTCCGGCACCTCCTCAACATGTCGTGGCATTACTTAATCAAAAGCTGACGATCGCCGATCCAATCCAACGGAACAACCATATCAATTTCTATCTTGCTCCAGAGATGCTGCGGGGCGGAAAATTGAATCTGAATCGATCGTTCGACACCTACGCTGGTTCGGGAATAGACGAACGCATCGAATTGGCTCGCCACTTGTACATTTTGTTCTTGTTGATGTTTGAGGATCGGATTGTCGGTATCGATTACAATCGAGATGGAAGCGTCGATGTCTTTGATCGCCGTGCTTTTTGCTACGACATGGCTCAATGGGCAGTCAACATCGTCGATTTTCGGGATACCGATTCAATCATGACTGGATTTGAATTCCCGTTTGACCCTTGGGCTGGATGGGAGAACATTGGAATGGGCCTTGAGCTTTCCAATAATCTTAATACGCCCGTGGACCCGAACTATGGTGGCGTGGTATGGGGTTGTGAACGTCCGGAGTTGTTGATCACCGAGTCGTACGCTCATCATGATCGTCGCACGGAAGACACACCCGAAAACCAAACCGTGGCAGATGGCGACGATTACGACAGCGCTTTGGTTCCAAATGCGGCTGCGTTTTTTGAATTGTACGCACCTTGGATCTACAGTACGTCCGCAACTGCCAATGCCGATAACGAAACTCCCAGTTCGCTATACGATGGATTTAACAATCTCAATATCGCTCGCACAGCGCCCAATGGCGATCCTGTTTGGCGAATCGTAGCGACCCGCAAAGACATAGAAAAATTTTACGATTTAGATGATCCGTTCGTCACGCGGGCAGCTTCTGACCTGGAACGAATCGTCTACTTCACTCAACCCGCAGGGGCTGGTCCTGAATTTCGCGGGTTGAACGTTTATTACCCAACCGTCAATCCACCCTCAATTCCACGCGGCGGTTTTGCTGTGGTTGGTTCATCGGGAGTTGAAGTTGGCAACGAATATCGAACTTACCTCGGACGAAAAAATGATCCTGCGTGGGAGGTCGAACTCGATACAACCCGTCGGATTTCACTCATACCAGCAGAAGGACGAGTTGAAATTCTGAACTGGGACGGTGCCAATATGGTTGCTGAATCACGTACTTGCGTTGCGATTCCAATCAACCGAAACAACTTGGTTTCGGGGGCAGTTCCTCGCTCGCTGGGCTTAAGTGATCCTGTACAAGGCTATGCAATTCCTGGTGTTCGTGAGTTGCAGGCAATTGCTGATGGATTCCAATTTGTTGATCCAACGAACACGCCAATGACTCTGGATACTCCGGTCGACAAGTCGACTCAACCGATTGATTGGGAATCCACTCTTCGACACAATGGGCTAATTGTTACTCTTCCGCCACCTTCACCTGGTGATCCCCCGCAGCATTTTGGTTTCCGTGTAGTGCATCTTCAGCGATTGGCGAATCCGGACTTACCGCACGATCCGAATTCGAATCCCTACCGAACTGTTGATGTTCATAACGTCGATTTGCTGTCCTTTAATGGTCTAGAGTCACCGGTTGCATCTAACGACCCTGATCTTACTGACCCACCGGTGACATTCCTAATGGGTATTGAATGTACGTCTTATGAGCGTGGTGAATCGCCGACAACGGAACCGCTACTTCTTTGGCGTGAGGAAGTGGATGGGAAATTGCTGCCCGCTGTTACTGGCCTTCCGCAGGCTGATGGACATCATTTCAATTTTGATTTGACCGATTCTCTCGGAACCATTAACGACGTTTATCGAGATGACTTTGCGAACGCTGGAGGAATGATTTCGTTTCCGTGGCTTACTTGGAATAATCGTCCCTATGAGAGCCATCTAGAATTGGCCTCGGTCCCGATGTTCCGCTCTTCGTTGATGTTGTGCAAGTTTACAGTCAACGACACTCGCGATCGATACTCTCCTCCGGATGCAGAAGATTCCAGTAATGGCCGGCTTTGGTTCGCTTCGAATTTCGGGCACTTGCCGAACTTTTATGGGGACACAACAACCGCCGGCACTTATGAGAGTCTCAACTTGCAACGAATATTGGACTATGTTGAAGTCCCTTCGCGATTCTTGGGTGCAGAAACATTCTTCGATTCGACGCCGTTTAATAACGTTGCGGGTTACGCTCTGGGGTTGAACTACCCGAACAACGCCGTTTCCAACATGCGTTATCCCGGAAAGATCAATCTCAATACGATCCGCGAGGAAACCTACAATGCGCTGATGGGTGGATATGCGAATGACCTTCCGTGGGCGGATTTCGCGGCCTCGCGCAGTGGTACTGCTCTAGGTCTGCCAACCGATTTCCCGTGGGTTTATCGCTCGGCAGAAGCTGCGAATTATGTACCACCTGGTAATGCTCCTCGTGATTTGATGTACACTCGAAACGGTGTTCTTCCGGACCAAGTAGGACTCACCTCCGGTCCCACACTGTTCCGCGCTCAAGACGGAGGAACTGGCGACCAGCCTTTGTTCGATTTCACCGGCACGGCGAGCTTGGCCAAGGACCCAGATCGTAGCCAATATTTCCAAAACGAAATGCGGCAACGATTGGGGAATATGGTCACGACACGGTCCAGCGTATTTGCGATTTGGATCACGGTCGGATTCTTTGAGGTCGACCAAGTCACCGGCCAAGTCACTCAAGTGGAAATGCTTGACGAACGGTTCCGCAGGCAACGGTATCGAGGGTTCTACATCATCGATCGCTCGATCCCAGTCGCCTGCGAGCCCGGACAAGACCACAACGTCGACCGCGCAGTTCTCACAGAATCGGTCTGGGAAGAATTCCAATAGGCGATCTGCAGCGGGAATCGTAACGATCCGCCGAGCAAGTCGGCGGCATTCGCGGGAGCGCGAGTAGCGGCCTTGGCGTTGTAGCAGAAAACGTAAAAATCCGCCGTGTAAAACGGCGGCATTTATGTTGTGCAATTCTCTCCCCTGTTGAACCGCTAATTGCTCCCGAGAATCCCTGCTCGTAATTCGCGAAACTAGCCTTCCCGAAATTGGGCAGCACTTTAATACCACCGGCTTGTCCGGTTGGATCGTTATGTTTCTCGCTACAAAAGCTGCCAACGATCCCGCCCTTATTCGAATACCACCGGCTTGCCCGGTTGGATCGTTATGTTTCTCGCTAAATCGAGGTCGCCGGTTGCGTTTTTATAGTTCGCAAATGATAATCTTAAGGCATATTTGACGGGCACCGTGTGCTGGCGTCCGTCGTGATTGCACCGTTTTAGAATTATTTTTCATCACCGCGAACCCCGAGCAGCCGGAATGTCCGCAACCCTGTCCGACCAACAAAAAAAACAAATCGCCCAAGCCGAAGAGATTCTGTTCTCCGGTCCCGAAAAAGAAGGCTTTGCCAAAGACCTGTTCTTCGGACGTTTCCGGACGGAATCGATCATGCCGTATCCGGAACTTGTCGGGGAAGCCAAAGCTGCAGGCGACGCCAAAGTCGCCGAGGTCAAGCAATTCTGTCTTGCCCATATCGACCCCGCCCAAATTGACCGCGACGCTCGAATCCCTGACTCGGTGATCAAGGGGCTCGGTGAAATCGGCGTCTTGGGGATGACGGTCGGTCGCGAAGTCGGAGGGCTGGGGATGTCCCAGTTCAACTACTGCCGCGTCATGGAAGTGATCGGAGGCCACTGCGGTTCGACGGCGGTCTTCGTCAACGCTCATCACTCGATCGGCTTGAGAGCATTGGAGCTGTTCGGCACCAAGGAACAAAAGGAATACTTGCGTCCCCTGATGACGGGTGACAAGATCGCGGCCTTTGGTCTCACCGAACCTCACGCCGGCTCCGATGCCGGAAACGTGCGCACGCGAGCGGAACCAATCGAAAATGGCGCTGCCTTCTTGATCAACGGCGAAAAGCGTTGGATCACCAACGGAGGAATCGCCGACGTCGTGACCCTGATGGCTCGCACCCCTGATCCGTCTGATCCAGACGGTAAGATCACCGCATTCGTTGTGACGCCTGATATGCCGGGCTTCAAAGTTGTCGAAGAACGGATGGACAAAACCGGCATTCGAGGAACGGCCACCGGCCGCTTGCAGTTTACCAATATGCGAGTCCCTCGCGAAAACATTTTAGGTTCGCTGGGGAAGGGCTTGCGGATGGCCCTCACGGTTCTCGACTTTGGCCGCACGACCTTCGGTGCAAGTTGTACGGGAGCGGCTAAATTCTGCCTCGAACGAATGGTCCATCGTGCCAACAACCGTCGTCAGTTCGGCAAAACGTTGGGTGAGTTCGAATTGGTCAAACGCAAAATCGCGGACGCAGCGGCGGACATCTACGCGATGGAGAGTGCCACTTACCACACAGCGGCTCTGATCGACAGCGGAGCCGAAGACTACATGATTGAAACGGCCATGATCAAGGTTTTCGCCAGTGATCAGTTGTGGCGGATCACGAATGACTGCCTCCAAGTCTGGGGTGGGGCAGGTTTCTTCACTGATCAGCCGTTCGAACGCTTGATGCGCGACGCGCGGCTGAACATGATTGGCGAAGGGGCCAACGAAGTCTTGCGTTGTTTCGTCGCCGCTGTCGGCTTGCGACATCTAGGGATGGATATGCTCAAGTTGACCAAGAAACCGTGGAACGCTTACAAGCTGCTCCGCACTCCGCCGCCGATCCCGGTCCAACATGAGCACTTGCGGTTCGCGGCGCGCCATCTCTCCAAACAAATTTCGCGATTCGCGTGGGCTTGTGATATGGCTCTCGTCAAATACGGGCAACAGATCATTGACCAGCAGTATGTCCAAGCCCGCCTTGGAGATATCGCGACTGAAATTTTCATGGCCAGTTGCGTTTACGCACGGTTGGAAAATTTGCTCCTCAACGGCACGATTCCCGACTCGGCCAAACGACATGAGGAAGCGACGGGGCTCTACTACATGCGAATGGCCGAAGCTCGCAACGAGGTGCGATTCCAAGAGCTAAAGGTCAACCTCGATCAAGAAGCCAATGAGGTCGCCGATTTCTGGTTGCGGCACAATTACGACAACGATTGGGTCTTGAAGCCCAAGGTCGAAGTCGATCCCGAAGCTCCGTTGAGTTAGTAGGGCGAGTTGCCAATTCGCCCTACCACTCGTCACAGCAGCGGTCAAAAGATCAGTGGCCGAACTACCCGACCTTGGTCATATCGAACTCGACATCCATTTCCAATTGCGGAAAGTGCGAGTCTTCCATCCCAAACGGCTTGAGTTCGCCTCGTAAAATTCGCACGTCGGCAGGTGCATTGATCCCGATGCGAATTTGGTTCCCTTTGATCTGTAAAACCTCGAGTGTGATCCGGCCGTCGATGACAATCGTTTCGTTGGTTTTGCGTGAAAGAACTAACATGATCTTGTCCCTTTCCTTAATTTGTCGGCGATAAAACTTCATCCCTATCTTCGAAGAGCCGCGGACACCTTTGGTCCAACACGCCAAAATTTTCTGAAAACAACCAAAATTCCTTTAAACCTGAACTTTTTCGCCCAAAATGGCTCTTGATTGGCTAGCACCCCCCTCAAAAAGGCCTGGGTTGCTAGCGTAAAATCGCTTGCTCAACGTCAGAGTTTTCGGCCTTCGAACTGTCGAGCGGAAGACAACTGATCGAGACTTTTCACCCGAACGGTTCGAAAGAGCATCGATCCGAGCCACTTTTCGCCATTTTTGCCGTGACCATTGACCCAAATTCTGACTGGCCGACAACCGTGATGCAGCGGGACTTGTATCGCTTGCGCAAACTCGAGCGCACTGCTCGCGAGCAACCCACTCCGGCCAACCAAGCGAAATTGGACGGCGACCTCGCTGCTGCTCAGGACCGCCTGACTCGGCGACTTGGCAAACTCCCAAAGCCTTCGCTTGATCCGTCTCTCCCCGTCTTCGAACGAGCGGAAGAAATCGCAAGCTTGATTCGTCAGCATCAAGTCGTCGTTGTCAGCGGCGAAACGGGGAGTGGAAAATCTACGCAGCTTCCGCTGATTGCCTTGCAGGCCGGCATCGGGGCCTACGGGCTCATTGGCCATACGCAACCGCGACGCATCGCCGCTCGCAGTGTCGCCGCTCGCATTGCCCAGCTTTTGAAATCGCCTCTCGGTGATGCCGTCGGCTTTAAAATTCGGTTCAATGATCAAACCGATGACGACACTTATGTCAAACTGATGACCGACGGAATTCTGCTCGCCGAGACTCAGTTTGATCGATTTCTCGACCGCTACGAAATGCTGATTGTCGACGAGGCCCACGAGCGGTCCCTCAACATAGATTTTTTGCTGGGCTACTTGAAGAACCTGCTCCCCAAACGCCCGAACCTGAAATTAGTGATCACCTCCGCGACCTTTGATACGGAAAAATTCTCGCACCACTTTAGTGATCGACACGGCAACCCTGCCCCAGTGCTGCATGTCGCCGGGCGAACCTATCCGGTTGAGGTTCGCTACCACCCACCGGAGGAAGATTCCACCGATGAACAGCAACAACAAGACATCGTGCGTCATTGTCGAGAACTTGTTAATCATCGTGACGGCGATGTGTTGGTCTTTTTGCCGACCGAGATGGATATTCGCCAAGTCACCAAGAAGCTGCGAGCCGCATTTCGAGACCGTCCCGTAGAGCTTCTACCGTTGTACGCCCGTCTCAGCCCCGCGCAGCAAAACGAGGTCTTCCGCCCCTCGTCGCATGGGCGCGTGGTCCTGGCGACCAACGTCGCCGAATCGTCGATTACCGTTCCCGGCATTCGCTATGTCGTCGATTCGGGGACGGCTCGGATCAGCCGCTATGCACCGCGCACCAAGATTCAACGCTTGCCCATTGAGGCGATTTCGCAAGCGTCCGCCAAACAACGAGCGGGGCGTTGCGGTCGCGTGGCTCCGGGGATTTGCGTTCGACTGTATTCGGAAGACGACTATTCATCACGGCCAGAGTTCACGACTCCGGAAATCCGCCGCACGAATTTGGCGGGGACGATCTTGCAATTGTTGGCGTTGCGGTTGGGAGCCATTGATGAATTTCCTTTTATCGATCCCCCTTCGCCTGAGTTGATTCGCGATGGCTTCAAGACTCTGTTCGAGATCGGAGCCATCGATGGCCAGCGACGGTTAACGCCGCTGGGAAAGAAACTCAGCCGCCTCCCTGTCGACCCACGAATCGGACGGATGTTGTTCGCGGCTGATGAACAAGGGTGCCTCAACGAAATTTTGATCATCACATCGGCCCTGGAATTGCAAGACGTCAGAATTCGCCCCGCTGAAAAACAGGCTGAAGCCGACGCGGCTCATCGTGCTTGGAACGATCCGCAAAGCGATTTCATGGCAATCTTGAACATGTGGGACTTCATCGTCCATCTTAAAGAAACACTTTCGCGAAGCCGTTTTAGAATGGCCCTCGAACAAAATTTCTTGTCGCCGACTCTCGTGGCCCAATGGCAAGACATCCATCGTCAGTTACTGGAAATCGTCGGCGAATATGGGCTCAAGGTCCACCGTCGCCAAAATCAGCCGGATGCCATCCACCGCAGCCTTTTGTCCGGCCTCCTCTCCTCAGTCGCCACGCTCGAAGACAAGGCCGAGTATACGGGAGCAGGAGGAGTGAAATTTTTTCTGTGGCCCGGCTCGGGAGTCTTGGCTGCGAAACCGAAATGGATCATGGCGGCAGAAATCGTGGAGACTTCGCGACGCTACGCCCGGACGGTTGCTGCGATCAAGCCGGAATGGATCGAACCGATCGCCGGACACGTCCTTCAACGAACGGCGAGCGATCCCTACTGGAGCGACAAAGGCCAAACGGTAATGGCTCTCCAAAAGACCACCCTGTTCGGCCTCACGATACGCTCGCAAGAACGTGTGAACTACACCAAGATCGATCCAGAAACCAGCCGCGATTTGTTTATCGCTCATGGATTGGTGGAGGGAAGAATCCGTTCGACGTTTGAATTTTTTGAGCACAATCGCATGCTCATGGAAGAGATTGAAACGTTGGCGAAAAAAACTCGGCAGCGTCAATTGGTGATGGACTCGACCTTGATTGCCAACTTTTATCATCGTCGTCTGCCGATTGCTGCCGTGGATGTGCGAAGTCTGACGGAACTGTTGCGACTGAATTCAGAGTTGTCCAAGCGTTTGGAAATGCAACCCGAGGATTTGGGGATTTCCGCCGAAGATTGGTCCGTCGCCGAACAACTCCCTGATCGGGTACAGGTCGGGTCCGTTGAAGCTCCCGTTCAATACGAGTTTCACCCAGGGGGAAATCAAGACGGTGCCAACGTGCGGTTGCCCAAGGCCGCTCTTGGGCAAATCGACGAAGTGCAACTCGGGTGGCTGATTCCGGGCCTCCTCAAAGACCGCGTGATCGCCATGATTCGCAGTTTGCCCAAGCCACTGAGGCGGCGATTGGTCCCCGCTCCAGATATTGCCGAAAGGGTCCTCAAGGAAATTTCGTTTGGTGAGGGAAATTTTTTCGAAGTTGTCGCAAAAACGCTCGGCCGAATCGCGGGGGAGCCGATCCCCGCAAGTCACTTTACCAAAGAAAAAATCGACCCGCATCTGCTCGTCAATCTCATCGTCGTCGATGACCAAGAACAACCGCTCGCCAGCGGCCGGTCCTTGCTGGAGATCCGCGAACAACTTGGTGCAGGCGAATCGACCGGGATCATCGAAGCCGACTCGACCGAATGGAATCAAACGGGTTTAACCGACTGGACGTGGGAGTCGCTTCCCGACCAAGTCCCAATCGTGCGGGGCAAAACGCGGTTGATCGTTTATCCGGCCATTGTTGACGACGGCGAATCGGTGTCGCTGCGACTGGTGGAGTCGGCGGCCCAAGCGGAAACGTTGACCCACGCAGGGCTCGCAAGGTTGTTCTTGATTCGACAACGAA
This sequence comes from Pirellulaceae bacterium, assembly GCA_019636375.1. GTDB lineage: Bacteria > Planctomycetota > Planctomycetia > Pirellulales > Pirellulaceae > BJ22. Next base: position 252,008 of record JAHBXS010000005.1, read on the forward strand.
AAAATGTTCGTTCCCAGGTCCAGTGGCTCCCCGGAATCGATCAAGTTCAGGTCTATCTGGCTCGCTGGATAAAATCGGAACAGTTCAAAGAGTGGCTGGGGCGTCGTTTGGTGGTCAATGGATTGGTCGAAAATCAGGACCCAATCAGATCAGCCTTCGAATTTGAAGCCAGAAATCGGCGGGCTGTCGAACTCCTTTCCGTGGCCACTCAAGAGCTGGCGACTTGGCTTCCAAAGCTCGGTGATGCGGCTCACAAACTGGCTCTCAAGTTAGAGGAACATTCAAAGAAACAACCCGAAGTCGTCGCGGAAATTCGGCGTCAGTCGTCGCGACTTCTGAAAATTGAAACCCTTGAGGAGACTTCTTGGCGTTGGTTGCAGCAATTGCCCCGTTACTTGCAGGGTTTTGTGATTCGCCTTGATAAACTCGCAAGTGGTGGGGGAGCCAACGATCGTGCCGCTGCAGGGATTCTTTCGCGGTACGACAAGGTTTATGAACAGTTGGCCGAACAACACCAACGATTGGGAATCGACGACTCTGAATTGGAGACGCTGCGCTGGATGATCGAGGAGTTCCGCGTTTCAAAATTCGCGCAGAATTTAGGGACCAGCGTGACCGTTTCGGAAAAGCGGTTAGATAAGCAGGTTCAAAACGTTCGAACCGATTGACAAAGGCGTTGCTGGTTGGTTATCGATTGAGTTTAAGTTGAAGTTTAAGTTTTGCACTTCGACTTAAACTTAAACCTACCCCATCGCCAAACAATTCCATCGAGCAGTGGTGTGTTCCGTAAGTCGCAAATCTTGATTGGTAGAATCGATTGTGGATTTCAAAATCATTTGCTTACGGAAAACCTCCCGACCATTATCAACGTGCTACACAATCCCTTTGCCTCTACTTCTACTGCTATCATTGATTTGCTGTCATTCTCACCGATGGTCTCTAAAGCTAGAAAAAGTGGCCAATCCGCAGAAATTCCGCTTAAGTTCAAGCCGCTTCGTTTCGAGTCGGACTTGCCTGATTGCACGAAATCCTCTAAAAGCCCCACCTGAGTCCCTCTTAATAGAGGCTCAAGCGACGTGACCGAGACCGAAATTGTATCCAAATAAGTTGCCCGAAATGCTTCAAAACACGACCATTCGAGCATGGATGATGTTGGCCTGGGGGATTTTCTGGACGTGCAGCATCGCTGGAGAATTCGTCTCGGGTCAAACGACTGGGGGAACCCATAGTTTCCCGTACACCGCGTATGCCCTGCACGATGGCGTGCGGGTCCACAGCGGGCCGGGGCCCGATCATTACGCGACGCAGGCCCTGCCGAAAGGGACTCTTGTCGAGGTCCATCGACATGACCCGGACGACTGGTGCGCGATTCGACCAACCGACGAAGCGTTCAGTATGGTCCCAGCCGAAATGATCGAAGTCCTTTCCGAACGCGAGGGGCGTTGTCTGTCTGACGGCGTTCAAGTCTGGGTCGGAACGGAGTTGGACCCCGTTGACCGTCCCTTGTGGCAAGTCAAACTTAAGGCCGGCGAGAAGGTCGAGTTGTTGGGCGAAGTGAGTTACCCAACTGCTGAAGGTTTCTCCACGGCCTGGTACCAAATCGCTCCCCCTCCCGGCGAATTCCGCTGGGTCAAACGAACAGAACTATTGCTCCCAGATCCGAAAACAAACCAAATTGGCGGCAACACTCGCTCGCCAACGCTTGCAACTCCTCAAGAGCAAAACGCAGAACGTCCCAACCCCGTCCGTTTGGCTCAAGCGACAGATGTGCTGGACAACCCCTTTCCAGACGATCCAGAATTACTCAGTGGCTCCTCACCGCGAATCGCCGCGCGTTCCAATCTCGATGACAACCGAACCGATTCGGATAATTCAGGTTGGCGACGAGCCCGAGTCCCGCTGCGAATTGCTCAAGCCGATACGGGAGGAACCTCGCTGAATCAACGAGACGCGAACTCGGATTGGGCGAGGGGCACCGGTGGCGACATGCGAACTTCTGGTGGTTCCGACCTTACGCGTTCTAGCCTTGCCTCGTCATATTCGGATGTCCCGGAGGATGTTGTCAACGCGCGACTGACACCGACCTTTGGCACCGAGTCGATCACCGATCGCTTGCAACGTCTGGATTTGGAACTGGCCTCTGAAATCATCAAACCCGCAGAAAGTTGGCAATTGAATTCTTTTGCAGATCGACTGGTGCGAATCCAGGAATCGGCAGAAACTCCAGCGGAAGCTCAGCAGGCTCGCCGTCTCATCGAAAAAGTCGACCGATTGCGATCAACCCAGTCGCGATTGATCGAAACCAATGTCGGGAGCCGTCGTTCGAATCTCATCAACAGGTCCGCAGCAGTCGGCTCTGGCGTTGAATCCGAAGTCCAATTCGGGACGACTTACGACGCCTACGGCTGGTTAAGTCAATTGACTCGAAAGAGTGGCAAGGCCGAACCGGGCTACGTCTTGCAAGACGACCAGGGAAAAATTCTGTGCCTGATTGAACCCAGCCCTGGGCTGAATTTGCATCGCTATTTGAACACGAAGGTCGGCGTGGTCGGGACTCGGGGCTACAATCAACAACTCAAAGTTAACCACATCACGGCAGATCGCGTTGTGGTGCTCGAAAACAACCAAACCAAGCGGCGATAAACGAAGCCGGCTGGGTTTGGCCTTTCATATCATAGACTTGCCGAATGGCCAGTTGTTTTGCAACGCCAAGTCTATTCCAGGTCCTTCAATGCCTGTTGAACGGCGGCGAGTTGTTCGACGTTTTGTGCGAGTTGCTCGCGGAAACGGGCGATCACGTCGGGCGGAGCTTTCTCGACAAACGCAGGATTGGCGAGTTTGCTCTCGGTGCCGGTGATTTGTTGCTGGAGCCGAGCCTGTTCTTTTTCCAGACGAACTTTTTCCGCTGCCGTATCGATCAAACCGGCTAAATCGACGTAGAGTTCCATTTCAGGAATCGCGAGTGTCGCCGATGGCTTGGGAGGTGATACCTCAGGACCAACTGCCGTCAATCGCGCGTTGGCCATCGAGGCGAAATAAACCTCCATCGCTCGCACCAGTCCGGCCGTCTCCTCGTTGCAACGGACCGAAAACTTAACCTCGCGACGATGCTCGATCTTTTGCTTGGCCCGGATTTCGCGGAGCGCGCCAAGTGCCGATTCAAACAACCGAAATTGCGATTCGATTTGAGGCTGCCGCCATTGGTTATCCAACTTGGGCCATTCCGCAACGATTAGCCAATCGGACGGGGCCTGTACCGATTGCAGTCCGCGTTGCGGTGCGATCCCCCTCAGGAGTTGCCAAATTTCTTCGGTCACAAAGGGCATCACCGGATGGAGCAGCCTGAGCAACTGATCGAGCACAAAGGCCAACATCCGTTGAGCTTGGATGCGGGTGCCGTCGTTGCTCAAGCGTTCCTTGAGCATCTCAACGTAGAAGCTACAGAAGTCTTGCCAAGCGAAATCGTAGAGAACCCGTGCCACCTCCGAATAGGCGAATTGCTCGTAGGCTGTTGACGCCTCGTCGATCACTGTCACAAGTCGACTGAGAATCCAGCGATCCTCGATGGTCAACTGCTCGACATCGACTGGCCCAGGCTCAAAGTTTTCCAACCGCAGCATGGCAAACCGCGCGGCGTTCCAAAGTTTGTTCGAGAAGTTACGAGCGACTTCGAAACGTTCTGAAATCACGGCACCTCGCTTCAACGCTTTGTCTTCGTCACTGGTCGCCCATTGGGTGGAAAACGTTTGCTTGCAGGCCGGGCAATCGACGCGCGGGAGGACGCGGTTTTTCTTGGTTTGCTCGATTCGATGTTCGCAGTGTGGGCATTCGAATAGAACGGGCATTCGCACGTCTTGCGTATCGGTCGTCAAATGAACCATCGCAAAACGCAAGGCATCGGCCCCAAAGCGATCGATCACATCTAGCGGATCGATTCCGTTCCCCTTGGACTTCGACATTGTTTCGCCAAACTGGTCGAGAATTTTTGGGTGAATAAAGACGCGATCGAATGGAATCTGCCCGACATTGTTCAGACCCATCAGCACCATTCGCGCGACCCACAGACTAATGATGTCGCGGCTGGTGATCAGTGTATTCGTGGGATAAAAATATTTGAGTTCGGAAGTTTCGTCCGGCCAACCCAGGGTGCTGTGCGGCCAAAGAGCCGAACTGAACCAGGTATCGAGCACGTCTTCCTGTCGCACAAAACCCATCGCTTCCAGCGGATCAGCAAATTCGTTATGCTCATCGCGAATTGCAACGTGTAAAACAGCGTAGGGTAGGTTTAGGCGTTGTCTTCGTTCAGGATCGGTTTCTTCGGTCAACTCCAATTGCAGATAAACTCGATCCTCTGCAAACCCCGGCAGTTCGCGAATGTTCGCCGCGAGGCTCTCCGCATCAGTGTCTGTCAGGGCCACTTGGGACCAGACGGGGATTTGGTGCCCCCACCAGAGCTGCCGCGAGACGGGCCAATCCCTTTTTTCACCCAACCAGTCCAAGTAAGTCCGCTCGAAACGTTGCGGCTCGATCTTGACACGGCCATCGCGAACGGCATCCATCGCCGACTGTGCGAGTGTGTCCATTTTGACAAACCACTGGTCGGCTAGGTACGGCTCGATGGGTGTTTTGCTGCGATCAGAAACGGGGAGTTCTATTTCGCGCTCCTCGACTCGGTCGAGCAGTCCTGCGGCTTCCAAATCGGCAACAACTCTTTGACGAGCTTGCTTCAGAAATAAGCCTGCATACGGCCCCGCTTCGGCATTGAGCGTTCCGTCGGGGTTGAGGATGTTGATCATCTCTAAATTGCAACGCTTGCCGACTTCATAGTCATTGGGGTCGTGGGCCGGAGTGATCTTCACGCAACCGGAACCCAATTCGGGCTTGGGCCAATGGTCGGTCACCAGAGGAATCTCTCGACCGAGCAACGGCACTCGAAGTCGCCTGCCGTTTTGTGTCATCTGAGCCAGCAGTTGCAGGTTTGGCAAATGAGTTAGCCGCCGTTCGCGGAGGGCCTCAAGTTGTGACTCCAGTTGCGGACGTTCGCTCGTCGGCGCCTTCGAGAGTCGCTCGATGAGTTCTCGTTCGATTTTTTCAAGTTCTGCGGCCGGATCGGGATGCACGGCCACGGCCGTATCGCCCAGCATCGTTTCGGGGCGTGTGGTGGCAACAATGACAAATTCGGGCTCGCCGGGTTTGGGGTCGATTACCGGATATCGCAAATGCCAAAAGTGCCCTTGGACCGTTTCGTTTTGAACTTCGTCATCGCTGACTGCGGTTTGCAAGAAGGTGTCCCAGTTGACCAGTCGCTTGCCGCGATAGATGAGCCCTTTGCGGAACAGGTCAAAAAAAGTATGCCGCACGGCTCGCGCACACTGCTCGTCTAACGTGAATCGAGTCCGCTCCCAATCGCAGCTTGCTCCCAGGCGTTGGAGTTGTCCGAGAATTCGCTGTTCGTACTCGTCCTTCCAAGACCAGATGCGGCGGACCAGTTCTTCGCGGCCCAAGTCGTGGCGGGTTTTGTTTTCGGTTTCTTTGAGACGCCGCTCGACAACGGCTTGCGTCGCGATACCGGCGTGATCGGTGCCAGGCATCCACAGAGTATTGAAGTCTTGCATCCGTTTGAGGCGGATCATCACGTCTTGGAGGGTGTTGTTGAGGGCATGGCCCAAATGCAACGCCCCGGTGACATTCGGAGGAGGGATCACAATGCAGTACGGAAGCCGCTTCGGGTCGGGCTCCGCGTGAAAGAAACCCTGTTTCACCCAAGCGTCATAGAGACGGGGCTGGGCTGATTCGAAGTCAAAGCGGTTGGGGATTTCCGTGATGGTTGACATGATTGATTACGTTCACAAAAGCTGATTTTTCTGGTCTTTTCGCCGGAAGGGATAGCGATAACTATAGACGATTTTCGTTTTTTCCCCAACAGGGAGCGGCTCGGCGGCGACGGTTCCAACCTTTCACGATTGACAAACGAAATCCACTCGATGTTCATGGGACGCCGTGCGAGAAAAACCTCGATAGCCTAGTTGTCACCCACTCGACATTGATCGAAGATAGGGCGAGGGCATCAGGCGATCCATGAACGCCGGCCCAACATCTACCACCACAACAATCAACCACGACGAGGCGTCAATGCCCAACTGGTGTCAATCGAAAGTTCTGGCAAGAAGGGAATGGGCTCCCGGTCTGTTTACCGTCACCATTGATGCTGCGGGAGTTCAGCCATTCGAATGTGGACAATTTTTGCATCTCGGTTTGCAGGTGAACGGCGAGCTCGTCAATCGGCCTTACTCTGTGGCAAGCCCACACGGTCCGCAGGTTGAATTTTTTGTCGTGCGAGTCGATGATGGGAAATTGACTCCGTCACTTGGCAATTTGATCGAGGGGGACGAATTACTCGTAAGTGACCGTGGGGCGGGGAGTTTTACGCTCAATCGTTCTCCAAGCAGCCGCGATATTTGGTTGATCGGGACAGGCACCGGCCTCGCACCATTCATCGCGATGGTGCGAGATGCCGAAATTTGGAATCGCTATGAACGGGTGGTGATCGTTCATGGAACTCGGTTCGCTGCCGATTTAGGGTACCGTGATGAACTCGAACGACTCGCGAAGGAAAAGCCTGGACGTTTTGTTTACATCCCAGCAATCACGCGAGAGGAGCTGCCCGGCGTATTGAAGGGCCGATTAAATCAATTACTGGTCAATGGCCAATTGGAACAGGCCGCTCAAATGACGATCACTCCGTCGGACAGCACGGTGATGATCTGCGGCAATCCCGACATGCTGGACGCAGTGGAACAAGCCCTCCTGGAACGCAACCTGTCTCGCCACCGCTCCAAAACCCCCGGCCAAATCGTCGTCGAACGTTATTGGTAAGTCGAGATTCCTACGTCGTCGAAAAATCTAAATTCTGACCATCTTATTGATCAAAGAGCCAGCTCATCTGATAGTTTTTGGGCCATCAGGATGAGATCGTTCGAAGCCGCCTGTACGCCATCAAACCCGAATTTTTCGTAGAGTCGAATTGCCTTGTGATTGTCTCGATGCACGTAAAGCAGTAGGAGTGGGAGGATGCTTTTTTTGTTTTCTACGTGTTCGTTCCACGCCAGAATGGATTCGTAACGCAAATGAGAAATGACTTGATGTGAATAACGCCAATTTTTGTCAGAAGGCTGGCCGTGATAGCGAACATCAATACCAATCATGGGAATGATAAGGAGATTGGCATAACCGCCTTCCGGGGGAGGCCACCTTCTACGAGTAACTCCCAAGGAACCGAATCCGATCAACTGGCCGTCAGCAGTGCGATAAAGCCAAACCTTTGTTTTTCGTTCCTCAATTGACCTCCAAACTTCCGATCCAATCAGCCACTCAGTCGCCGCCCTTGACCACGTCTCATCTCCGCATGAAAAGTCAATCAGGTCCTTTCGATCAGACTCCTTTAACTCGTCGGCAAAAAGCTGATGCGGATGAAGAGTTTCAGAGGTCACTAATGTGCTTTCGCTTTAGCCTTTCAGTTTGGGCAGTGGCCTTGCGGGTGCTTTGGCTGGCTTTCCCTTAAGTACTCTTTTGATCGCTTCTGCCTCTGGGATGGTCAATTGCTGATCTTCTTGAACACTGGCTACGGAATCCAAAGCTCGCGCCACCTCCAAATCTGGCCAGAGCTCTTGAGGATCGACTTCCAGAGCTGCTGCGATTCGCAGAATCGTTGCTCGCTGAGGTCGGCACTTGCGGGTCAGCATCTGTGAGATCGCCGGCTGAGACATACCTAGTCTCGCCGCAAGTTCTGATTGAGTGAGACGTTTGCTGTTAAGAAGTATCTCCAGTTTTTCGTAAAAAACGGATTGCTGAGATTTTGAACCGCTCGCCATGTAGGCCGCACCTGACTCTTTAACGACACTGCGGATTTCACACTGATCAATATCCAACTCCAGCAAATCCTGACAAGCCTGAAGCCCTAACGCGTTTCTAATCGTGCCGTACGCTCGTTTTTTTTCGGAATCATCCGCGAGAGGGTTTTCAAGAACCTTGATCTGGGCGAGCAACTCTTCTTGAACTTGGGCGCTACTTTCCGTGATTGCCACCAACAATTGTCTTCGAATATCTGGCGGCAACTGTAAAAGCCAACGAATCGCGCGAACATCTAACGGGAGATGAGTATTGTTTTGGGCCTGATCGATCACCGCATCACCTTTGAAAAATTTTGCCATAAATTTTCTCGCGCAGCTTTAATTCGGTTATCAACTCTGCGAAAAGCGTTTTCGTAGCGCCTCGTTCTGGACGCAAATCAAGAGTTCCGGCGTGAATATCACTTTCCCAAACTGTAAAAAAGCCTCGAATTTATCTCGCCAAAGCCATAACAATAATATAACACAAAACGGCGTAGTCAACTGAAAATCGCCGAAAAAGGAGCAAAATCTACCCTTTCAATACGCGGAAACCAGATTCCAGGGTTTCGGTGAAGTGGTCGATGTCGGCGGGGGTCAGGGGAGTTGAGAGTGCGGCGGAACAGGTGCTGATCATCAGGAAACCGCGTCCGTAAAGGTAGTTGATCATCAAGGCCAACTGCTTCAACTCGTTGGCGTCTTGATAGGCCGTCCGATAATTTGTCGGAGGGGATTCTTTGAAATGGATGCGAAACATCGATCCGGCACCAGTGACGCAGGCCGGATACCCAGCGTTTCGAATTGCCATAGTGATTTGCGTGCGAGCGTAATCGCCAAGCTCATTTAATCGCTCGACGGCCGCATGATCGTAATGCTCCATCGCGATCCGACCGGCGGTCATCGTGATTGGGTTCGCGGAAAAAGTTCCCGACAGCGGAAATGGCAAGTGATCGCGAGTCGGGTCCAGCACGGACATATAATCGTCCTTGCCTGCCAAAGCACCCACCGGAAATCCACCGCCGATGATCTTCCCGAGCGCGGTCAAATCGGGCTCAAGACCTGGATACCATTCTTGGGCTCCCCCGTAATTCATGCGGAAGGTGATTACCTCATCGATCAACAACAAGACATGGTTCGCACGAGTCCACTCGCGTATCGCCGACATGAACTCTGGAGTCGCTGGAATCAATCCAGCCCGATGCGGTAACGGATCAATCAAAACGCAGGCCAACTCGTGGCGATTTCGCTCAAGCAGATCGAGTGTCCGCTCGATGTCGTTGAAGGGAAAAACCACGACGTCTTCTAGGACTTTCTGCGGTGTCCCCTCGACCACTGCATTACGACTGGGATTGGAAACATCACCCCAATCGACCGGTTTCGATGTCTGGCTGACTTCGGCGTAGTCGTAGGTTCCGTGATAGGCTCCCTCGGATTTTGCGAGTTTGGGTTTTCCAGTGACCGCTCGCGCGACCTTGATTCCGGACATCACCGCTTCGGTCCCCGAGTTCATGAAGCGGATTTTTTCGAACCCACGGTTGCGCGAGCAAAGGTGTTGTGCATGCCGCAATTCGGCCTCCGTCGCCATCGTAAAGGCCGTACCACGCGCGAGTTGGTCAGTAACGGCCTCGACGACCGGCCGAAATGCGTGCCCGTGAATCAACGACGCCATATTTCCTGCAAGGTCGATCCGAACGCGACCGTCAACATCAGTAACTCGACAGCCAGCAGCAAAATCGGCGTAGTCCGGATGCGGTTTTCTAGCGATGGTGTTGCGACTGAAACCGCCGGGCATGACTTGTCGAGCTTCTTCGTACAATTGGCCGCTTTTGGAAACCGCTTGGGTTTGAGACATCGATGATTCGCCCTAGTAATTCGCTTTGGTGAACAAGCCCGCTTCGTCGAACAGCACGCGATCTTCGTAGTCGTTAAACCAAATCGCTTTTGGGTTGCGGCCGAGGATTACCACTTTGCCTTTGTCCGCTGCATCACCGGCATTGCGATAGAGCTTCATGATCACCACCCCGTTTTCGCCGCCGGGGATGTTCACGGGCTCGTTCGTGGCGGCGCAAACTTCGGTTTTCCCCTTGTAATGAGTGATCGAAAGCTTGGCGTGAGACTCAATGCCAGAAAGTCCTCGTTGCGATTCATTGAGGAGTCGCCAGGCTTCTTCGATAGGGATATTGAACGCACGATGTCCAACAATATCTCGACCGCAATAAAAGCGTGAGCACTCAATCCCGTTGCGTTTAAGTTCGCATTGCAAAATTCGGAGGGCGTCCGCATCATCGTTGATCCCCTTGATGATCGGGGACTGGTTATCAATCGTCACCCAATAGCGACTCCGCAACTCGCGCACGGATCGCAGCGTATTGTCGAGCCAGGCCAATCCACCGGTTGGATTAGGGATGTAGTTTCCATCGGCGTCTTTTTTCAGAAACTCATCGGGATGATTGAAGTGGACGACGAAGCGAATGCTGGTGTTCGGATAGTTACGATGAAATTCGTCAAGCATCTCCAAAAACGCCGCATCAAATCGATCCGGAAAAAACGCAAGGTCCTTCGTGCCCAATCGAATGTTCTCAATACCAGCCTCGGCGAGCGAGGCCCACCAGTTGCCAATAATTCGATTGCTCAAGACCATCGGGTCCCCACCCGACATTAAAATTTCTCGCAGTTTTGGTCGTCCGGTTTCGGGATGCACTCCACCGTTCTCGGCGACCAAACGATTGTGTTCGACGATATAGGCACAGATGTCTTCAGCGACCGCCAAACCCTTGGGGGCCACGGTGCCATCGCTCCGAGCGATTTCTTTTTTGGCAATCAACTCTTCTCGATAGCAAAACCGGCAATGGGCGGAGCAAGTCGATGCAACATACAGCAATCCGATTTCGTATTTATGCAGCATCCCTTCGACGGGACTGTAGTCCATTTGTTTGCCCGGGTCTTGGGAGCCAGCAAGGTCGAAGGTTTCGGCAGGACTAGCCTTGATCAACTGTTGCAACGCCTTGCTGTTCTTCGCTTGCTGAAAATAATGCCGAGTGATTTTCACCGGCATGCGGGACTCGATATCTCGTTCGGTTCCCTTCAAGGCCGCCAAAGCGGCAAGCTCTTCAGGAGAGTAGAAGCCTTGCAATTCCGGATCGACATTTCCTCCCACGAACTTGTCGAGCCCAGCTGTGATTTGGCGATCATATTTCCCCTTGTCGATCGACTCGACAAAACGTTGGGCCTTTTCGGAAATGCTAAAAGCTGGTGCAAGCGACATTAGGACACCTTTGATAGTCGGGGCATTTTAGAAATCAGGTCGAGCGGCCCAATCGCGGTTGGCCGTCGGTAAGGTTATTGTAACATAACCCGAACGCCAATTACATTGAGTTTTTCGAGTTCTTCTTCGCCTTTATTTGTCAGGTTTATTTTCCAAGGAATTCTAATGACCACACCCCAACGGTTTGATGACGACGTTGAATTTTTGCGACAGTATGTCGATCTGCAATGTTTCGAAAATGCCGATGGGGCCAGAATGATTGTGGTGCCGAAGTGGCAAGGGCGGATCGTGACTTCGACGTTTGGCGACGGGGCAGGGCTCGGCTGGATCAATCGACGGCTGATCGAGTCGCAAACCGAACACCCTCAAGCAAACCTCTACGGCGGCGAAGACCGTGTGTGGATCGCTCCTGAAGGGGGCCAGTTTTCGTTTTTCTTTCCGCCGGATGCCTCATTTTCTTTTGAGCATTGGCGCTGTCCAAGATTGATCGATACCGAACCGTTTTCCGTAACCGATTCCGGCAAGAATTGGTTGAGTTGCTCCGGCCACTCAACCGTGCAGAACCATCGAGGAAATTGGTTTGAAATGCGACTTGAGCGGAGGGTAGCCTTACTGGAGCGACGAGAGGTTGGGGCAAGCTTAGCTATTGAACTAGACAACGCTATCAAGGTGGTTGGACATGAAAGCCGTAACGTTTTGATCAACGCCGGTGATACTCCCTGGACGCGCGAGACAGGTTTACCGGCCTTGTGGGTGCTCGGAATGTTCGAACCGTCGGACCGTGTGACGATGATCATTCCCTATGTGCGCGGAGAGGTCGAACGACTGGGCCCCATCATGACCGCTGATTACTTTGGCCAACTGGACGAGACTCGATTGCAAATCGATGACAACGCCGGAGTGATTTACTTTCGCGGTGATGGAAACTATCGGAGTAAACTGGGGCTGGCGCATCGGCGAGCAATGCCGCGATTGGGAAGCTGGGACGCCGTTCGAGAAGTTTTAACGGTGGTCGAGTTCGATTTGCCTGCGAAAGTGCAAGACGGCTACGTGAACAATTTGTGGACCTGGCAGGCGGAACCGTGGAGCGGCGACGTCGTGAACGCTTACAACGACGGGCCGCAGGAAGGCACCGAACAATTGGGTCCGTTTTATGAATTAGAGACATTGTCTCCTGCCTTGGCCTTGGAACCTGGTGAACGTTTCGAGCATCGCCATCGCACGCTCCATTTTCAGGGAACGCTGGAGGCTCTTAGTCCATTGACAAAAAAATTGCTGGGAGTCGAATTGGAAGCGGTCGCGTTTCAGTAAAAAAAACGCTAACAAGTCACTAAAAAGCCGAAAATGACGGCTTTTTAACCGTTTCGAAAAAAAATTTCGAATCGCGACCAAAGGTGTCTCGGAGATCGCGAAGAATCTAAAAGATGAGTCGAACGGTTGCCGATGAATCAAACCATCGAAACGACCACGAAGACCAAAAACGCAAACGCGACCGAAAAAAGAAGCCCCAAAAAAATCGAGACGACCATGAGCCACTTCAATCACGATTCCTCTCGCGAACAACAATGCTCGCGGCAGATGCTGCGACAAGCGATGCAGAACTGTGACGAACTCGTCGTCGAATTTGACTACGAAGATGCCAAGGGGAACAGCAGCCATCGCGTCGTCAGCCCGATTCGATTCGTCGGCGCGGACCGGATGCTGGGGCTGTGTTTGTCCCGCGAGGAGCCACGGCAGTTTTACCTGTCACGATGCCGAAGCGTTTCCGTGCGGTCGGCCAACGACTACGTTATGCCAGTTCCGATGCGTGAGTCCTTGTCGCCGCCCCCCAGCCATGAGCCTGCCGAACTTCCAGCATCAGTTTGAGGATCGTGCTCCAAGTCTCAGTTTTCATGAGTGTCGCGTTCGGGAACATACATCCGTCCCAACAAATGTGTTGAATTCCACGGGCCGGAGCGTCTTGTAACCAGTACCCCGACGCAGCCACGACATCAAGTTTCCCGTTGGGATCGTCGGCGGGGCAATGCCGCCCGGTTTTGTCGTGCGAACCCGAACCATGCACGCTGCCATCATTTTGCGCGACGTGAAAATCGATCGTCCAAGGACGCAGGGCATCCGTCATCTGTCGATAGGCCGCCGCAAATTCGGCCTCGGAATAGCCCGGTTGCAACAAGGCGTTTTCCGGCGAGTTGTAACCCAATAAGTAAAGATAAGTATGGGCCAGGTCGGCTTGGAAACCGACGGTCTCCGGCATGTTTACCAGTTGCAACAAATTCAACATGTCGCGCCAACTGTGCATCCCTCCCCAACAGATTTCCCCTTCCGCCGCGAGACGCTCCCCGTGAGCAGCAGCGACTTGGGCAGCTCGGCAGATCGTCTCGGCGATTTGCTCTTGGTTGGCTTGCGGGTCGGCTGACCACGCCTCGGGACTACACGCCGAATCGATGCGAATCACACCGTATTTTCGCACGCCGTGTTCGCGAAGTTTGACACCGATTCGCACGGCCTTCTCTACCGCCTCAACATACTTGTCTCGTTTTGCCACCTCGCCCATCGCACAGCCTTCGAACCAAATCGGAGCAACCAAGCTGCCGACGGCAAAACCATATCCAGCAATCTTGTCCGCCAAACGCATTAGATCATCATCGGAGATGTCGATGTTAATGTGCGGATCATACAGGAACAAATCGACCCCATCGAACTTTTGGCCGTCCACTTCGGCAGCAGCCGTCAAACGCAGCATCGTGTCGAGGTCGATGGCTGGTTCTTCCGCGTCAGGGCCTTTGCCGACTAGGCCCGGCCACATGGCGTTGTGAAGTTTTGGAAACGAATGCGACATGTCCTTCTCCGTGAATGATTAGGTTCGATGAATTAGCCTTGTTGTCGATGGTCCCCGACATTGGGGAAAGTCGAAAATACATCGGGTCCGAAGTAACGGAGTCCTACCAAGGGTTCTGCACCCGTATTGGTCACCGTGACTCCGCGAGTTGCGGCTTCGTACGTGATGAAAACCTCGTCCTCGGTCAGTTCCCCAAATCGGATCAGCGTCGGCGTTTGCAACGGAAGTTTGCCCAGCGTCCCTGTTCCCGAAACGGTAATCCAACCGCTGGCCCCTGGATCGCGAAGCGTACAGGTTACCCCCGGCGCCACCGTCAACTCTTTGGCACTGAACAATTGACGACCGTTCACGCGACCGTAAACCACCCAACGATCGACCCACCCAGGGCCGGAATCTGCTGGCAGCGGTTCGATGAAGTTGTTGTCCTTGAAGCTCGGATCGACGTTTTTATCCCAATCCAATTGGCCGATGATAAAGTCGAGGTCTTGGTGTTTTTCGGCAGGCATGTCCTTGGTCAGTAGCGACCAGGGGACATACCGACCTTCGACAATATTTTGGAACATCGCAAACACGTCGCTCCCCCATTGCGGCTCGTAGGTGCAGAGTGAACCTGGAGCGTGGAGAACGCCGGGGGGAATCAACCAGCCGGTGCCGCGCTGAAGTTTGTACGCCTTGGATAGTTCCAAAATCCGATTGTCTCCGTTCCCCCAATTTTCGAGGCAGCGTCGCAAGTCGGCTTTCGAAGTCCCCGGTTCCAGTCCCATGAACGTGAACGGGAAATGGTTATCGCAGTTGTTGTATTGCGGCGGGAAGTAATAAGCCTCGGGCTTGCCGTCCTGTCCGACCAGTCGTGCATCTTCGTCACTTTGGTGCATGTGGTGCGGGATGGGGCCCATGTTGTCAAAGAATTTTGAATAGACTGGCCAGCGCTGATAGGTTTCCCACATTGAGGGGCCAATCAGCCGCGCCCCCATTTCCGCCACGGCATCGCGAAGCAAAAACTGCTGATCTCCAAATCGGCAAAAGCTTAATCCCTCGTGCCACTGCCGATTTTCGTTGGCCGCTTCGGTGGTGCTGGCGAACCAGCGTTCATCGATTCCTCCTCGTTCGGTGCCAAGTGCGTAGTAATCGTCGGGATGAAGCCGGATGCGTTTGCCCGGATGTAAGAAGCTGCGTGGAACCCACGTCGGAGTCAGCCGCAACAGCCCTTCGCCAGCCTCCAAAGCGAGTTCCAGCACCGCCGCAACCTTGTCGGCATGTTTTAAAGTCGAAGTATTGGTCATGAATCATTGAAGCAAAAAGAATTTAGAATTGCCACCGGCTCACCGTTTGGCAACTCCTTTTGTAAGCCCTTTTCGCCCATTTTTCAATCAGGGAGAAATCATGGCTGTTCTGTATTGGCTCTTGCCTTGTCAGTTTGATGCTACAGTCAACGAGAAAGCGGCATATTTTGGAGTATCGTGCGATACAATTAAGTGAAGAAATTGAACGCAAATTTAGTGGGCGTTAAGATTGCCCACTGTCGCCAGTAGGAGAAATTTTGATGCAGCATTTGAATTTACTTGAACGGGGACAAAATCGCGCGAGGGAGCCGCAGACAACGAACTTGGGAAATTTCCAGGTCTTATGGGAACAGCTCCATTCGGGGCTCGCCGCAGGCGTGTGGCGACTGGCGATTCAGGCCGACGATTTTCGCGTGTCGTTTTTGCCAACGCGGGGGATGAGCATCGAAGATGTTTACATTGGCGGGTTTCGGTTTGGCTGGGATAGTCCTGTGCCAGGTCCGGTTCATCCAGCAATGGTCCCGATGTTTGCGCCCGATGGCTTGGGGTGGTTGCACGGATTCACCGAACTGTTGGTCCGTTGTGGATTGACGAATAACGGAGCACCTCAGTTTAACGCTCAAGGGAGTTTGGAACTGCCACTTCACGGTCAAATCGGAAATTTGCCCGCTCAACAATTGCGGTTGACGTTGGTCGATGACAATTGCTTGGAGGTGGAAGCGGAAGTCGATGAAGTCCGCTTCCATTTTCAAAAGTGGCGATTGTCAACTTGTTACCGGATCAGAATCGGTGAAACTAAAATCGAGGTTGTCGACAAAGTCACCAACCTGTCCGGACGCAAGAACGATTTCCAAATGCTGTACCATTTTAATTTGGGACCACCACTGCTCGAGACGGCGAGCAAACTCCATTTAACCGCCAAGACCGTCGTACCTCGAAACGAGTTATCCGAGAGCGACCTTCAATTCTGGGATACGATGCCGCGAGTTACGCCGGAGGGTAGCGAACAAGTCCTGTTTATGGAACCGAAACCAGACGCCAATGGGCAGGCTTGGGCTGTGTTGACCAACCCCGATTGGACGGCAGGGGTTGGAGTCGAGTACAACGTTGCGGAGTTGCCCTGTTTGACGATTTGGAAAAACCCTGCCGATCTGCGGGATGGATACGTTCTGGGAATTGAACCGGGGACGAATTTCCCCAATCCGAAACGCTACGAGGCGGAACAAGGCCGCACGGTGTGGCTTGAACCGGGAGCGTCGACGGAAATTCGGACCACTTGGCATTTCGCGGCCGACATGCCTGCGGTCGAAATTCTGTGTCGCATCGTGGAAGGCATCCAAGGCGCGGAGCCCCCCACAGTCCATTCCACTCCGCAACCAAAATGGTCTCGTTAAGCGAAAACGATGGTTGGTGGACGTGTACAAACATGGGACTTTTGCTCCCATTCGCCGCGTTACGAACGGTTTTGTGAGTTTGAGTGAAAAAATTCTTTCAAAAAACCTCCTGCGGCAATGCTGACGCGAAGCCCCTTGGGCAAGGCTTTTGGTTGGCGGGAGTCCCCTTGGCTCTTTTTTCTCGAACATTTGCGAAAATGCGACATTTTTTGGCCTTGCCGCAACAAAGGTTCCGAAAAAAATGGTGATTCCTTGCGAATCAACTGCCGATATAGTTTCGTTGATTTCAATTTTTTCAAAAGCCTTTACATCACACAAAAAATCAGGAGAAACTCCAATGGGTACTTTGGTCGCCAACTGGCACGACGAAGCGAAAAGCCGCACGATCAATTTTTCAGTCGCTTACGAAATCTGCTCGGCTGGACAAGTCAACATAAGCGACATCATTCCCGACCACGTAACGATTGTCTGCCCAGAATCGAATACCACACTCAAGACCATGAGCGTTTACACCGCCAAGGGACGCCAAATGCTGGCCAACCAAATTCGCAACTCCACTCGCATGGAAGATTTGAAGCGAGAAATCCTGGAACGTCGCTCGGCAGCAGCGAACGTCTAGTTGCCCCTGCGAATTCCATTTATATTCGCTTGAACCTGACAGAGAGGGCCCCGACAGTTATTAGCGTGTCGGGGCCTTTTATTTTTGGCTGCTCCGTTTGCATTTGGGTAGGCTCTGGCTGACATGAGGACATCTTTCACAAAAAAAGGCTGGCCTAGATAGGCCAGCCTTTTTCGATGACTTCCTCGACAGCGACACTCATTTCAGCCGTTAGTTTCCGGCTGTCGCGCTGCTGACCGATTCCCCAGAGCTGATCGGGATGATTGGTGGTTGGAGTTGCTGTTGATAGGCGGTGTTCACATCAGATGTTCTCGATCCGCTGAAGCGAATGGGTTCTTGCGAACTGACGACGACGTTCCAAGGTGTGTTTGGCCCCAATCGGTCTTGAAGCGCTGAACGGACGAACTCAATCCGATTTTGGGCGTTTTGAGGATTGAAATGCGAAGACACGAAAACGGCTGGGGCGTTGGGGTTTGATACGATTTCTCCCAGTTTGGTTAACCCGAGATTGTTGAGACTTCCTGTTTCGGGATCAAAATGGCAATCTCGAAGTGTGCAGGTTTCGCAAAGCCCTGCCGCGAGATTTGCGGTCCAAGCAGAATTATACGCTTGGGCGTCCCAGCAGTTGAAGGGGCGCCACCATGCTCGGTTTCGGGCATCAATTTGCTGCAATTGCTGGCGATACTCCTCGCTATGGGCAGCAAACGATCCGTTTCCGCGTCCGGATCCATTTGCACCTTGGGAACAATCTCCACAGTTCCCTGGATAGGCTCCATATTGGGCAAACGCATTGGCCGACGCCAAAACAAATGTGGCAACAATAAGTGAACGGAAGCACTGCGAGTAGACCGTCATCAAACTAACTCCCAAGTAAAAAAAGCGGGGCCTACCTTGGTTGGCCTGCTCTAATTATCGGATGTTCGGCCTATGGCAGATCGATCAATAAAACGATGTTTTTCGAAATATGAGGGGCCGTTTAGGCTATTTACCCATGGCTGGGAGCATTTCGTTGACCATGGTGATTGCGGCGGGTCCAACGAGAACGACGAATATGCCGGGGAAAATGAAAAGAACTAACGGAAAAATCAGTTTTACGGCGGTTTTTGCTGCTTTTTCTTCAGCCAATTGCCGACGCCGCGTTCGCATCGTATCGCTTTGCGTCCGAAGAGCTACCCCGACGCTTGTCCCGAAGCGATCAACCTGAATCATGATTTGAGCCAAAGTCTTGAGGTCGTCGACTCCATTGCGATCACCCAAGTCTTGCAAAACATCGGTACGGCCGCGGCCCATTTGAAGTGCTTGGTTACAAATTTTGAACTCGTGGGCGATCTCAGCATGTGTCGATGACATCTCATCGGCGACACGACGCATCGCTTGGTCGAGCCCTAATCCAGCCTCAACGCAGACGACCATCAAATCCAAAGCGTCCGGAAGCCCCAAGAAAATGTTCTGTTTTCGACGACTAATCAAAAACGACAGGGCGAATTCGGGGACAAACAAAGCAAAACCAGTTGCGGTCAACGTGTAAATCATTGTCCACATGTTGATTCCGTTAAACATCAAGGTGAGACCACCAGCCAAAACAAAGGCTGCCATGGCACAGATGCCCTTGATGGTGACGAAGATCGGCATCGCATTTTCGCCACGAAAGCCTGCATGGTTCAACCGCTGTTTAAGATTGTTGAGTTCTTTCTCTGACTTCGGCGTTAGAGAATCGGAAAGACTAGGACTGGCGGCTTCAAGGAGTTTGGTCAGGCCATTTCGATCATCCAATGACGCATCAGGCCGATTGGAAAGTTTGCGGGTCATGAGATCGAGTCGGGACTCGGCGCGACTACGGCGATTAAGCAGAAAATCCCCAATGGCCCAAACACCGAGGGCTGCAGCGATACAAACTGTGAAAGGCAATATAGTTACAAAGTCCAGTTCCATCGTGATGCTCGTTTAAGTGTTCTATGGTTTCGAAAAACTCTTTTGTGTCGTTGTCATAAACATATTGTCCTGACCCGCTTCAGTGAGTCGAACGTTAGGATACGCTTAAGATTTCATGCTCAAGTTGATATTTTGTATTTGATTACGAGCCTATCCCTAAAGGGGTCAGACCCTTTGGAGGCTAGGCCAGAATTTGCGTTTTTTGTTTTATCGCCGGAGAGGGTCTGACCCCTTTTGGGATAGGCTCTAAACCTTGATCGTAATGATTTTCTTGATCATCGCCGCACCGAAAAATTGCAAAACAATACCTACCGCCAGCATTTGATTCCCCAACGGCTCGCGGAAAAGCATCATGATGTAGTCGTAGTTCAAACGCAGCATCGTGACGAAGAGGACCGGTGGTAACGCCAACAGCACGACCCCTGACAATCGCCCTTCTCCCGTCAACGCTTGAATTTGTCCTTGAATGGTGAATCGTTCGCGAATCAAGTGTGAGATTTTGTCGAGAATTTCGGCCAAGTCCCCCCCAGTTTGCCGCTGCAACAATACGCTGGTGACGAAAAACCGCAAATCCAAGTTGTCGATACGATCCGCCAGTTTTTGCAAGGCTTCTTCAAGGGGAACTCCCAAGTTCTGTTCTTCGTAACATCGAGCGAACTCTGGTCCTAGTGGGTCCTCGGCTTGTTGCGAAACCAAATGTATTCCAGCTGGAAGGCTTTGTCCTGCACGCAATGCTTGTCCGATCAAATCTAAACTGTCCGGAAGTTGGGCGGCAAATTTCTTTAAACGTCGCCGAACCATGAACCACAAATACAAAAATGGCAAGGCCAGCCCAAATACAAAACCAACTAAGAACAACGACTTGATGGGAGAAACCACTAATGTGATCAGGGCCACGACGCCACCCATCACACCAGCGATCGTCAAAAACTTGATCGGCTCCGTTTCCCCCATTCCAGCGTTTTGAAGTGTACGCCGTAGATTGAAAAATCTTCCAACGAACGCTTCTAAAAGCCCAGGCGCGTCATCTAGCGGGCTTGTGAGGATCGATCCCGTTTCCAAAATACTAGTCGAAGCCGAACGTTTCTTGGTCAGATTTTCTAGTCGAGCTTCGACCGCATTCGTGTCGCTGGCGAACATGCTGGAAATGGCGTAGACCACTCCCGATACACTGACCGCAACACTCACAAAAATCAAAAAATATGTCATGAATTTATCTCTTGGCGACTCAGCATTAGCATTGCAACATGACGCGTTCGCGGAAGATACTTGCCGGGAGCTTTATCCCTGACGATTCCAAACGAGCCATACATTTGGGACGAACCCCGGAACAAATGAACTTTCCAACCGCCTTGCCGTTTTCGTCGACCCCTTCTTGGACAAATTTAAAGATGTCCTGGGTAACAATCGTCTCGTTTTCCATCCCGCAGATTTCGGTAATGTGTGTGACTTTTCTTGCCCCTCCTTGCAACCGGTTCGCTTGCACGATCAAGTTGACGGCACTCGCAATTTGAGTCCGCATCGCTTTGATCGGCAATTCAAAACCCGACATCATGATGAGCGTTTCTAAACGAGCCAAACAGTCGCGAGGCGTATTGGCGTGCGTTGTCGTCATCGAACCTTCGTGGCCTGTATTCATGGCCTGCAACATGTCCAAGGCTTCCGGTCCCCGGCATTCCCCGATGATGATTCGTTCAGGACGCATACGCAAGCAGTTTCGCACGAGGTCTGTGGCCGTGACCTCTCCCTTACCCTCAATATTAGGTGGCCGCGTTTCCAAACGCACGACGTGTTCCTGTTGCAACTGCAACTCGGCGGCGTCTTCGATGGTGATGATCCGGTCAGTATTCGGAATGAAGCTCGACAAAGTATTCAGCAACGTCGTCTTTCCGGAACCCGTACCGCCAGAGATGATGATATTGAGGCGAGCCTTCATCGAACCTTCAAGCAGCATCACCATTTCGGGAGTGAACGCTTTGTAGTTCAACAAGTCTTCCAACTTCAAAGGGTTCGAACCGAATCGCCGAATCGACATCGCCGCCCCATCCAAGGCGAGCGGAGGAATAATTGCGTTGACACGAGACCCATCTTCCAAACGAGCGTCAACCATCGGGCAAGTTTCATCGACACGTCGCCCAACCTTTGAAACGATCCGGTCAATGATTTGCAACAAGTGGGCATTGTTGCGGAACTCGACGTTGCTCCGCTGCATCTTGCCCCCGCGCTCGCAGTAAATGTTCTTTGGACCGTTGATCAAAATATCGCTGATCGTCGGATCCTTGAGGAGCAACTCTAACGGCCCAAGCCCAAAGGTTTCATCGAGCACTTCATCGATCAGACGGTCCCGCTCCAGGCGGTTCAGCAGGCTACTTTCGCTGTCGCACAAATGCTCGACAACGACGCGAATCTCCTTGCGGAGGACATCCCCCTGCAATTCCCCAACGCGGGCCAAATCCAATTTGCCGATTAGCTTTTGATGAATTCGCTGCTTGAGCAAGTCGAATTCGTTGGTCTTGAGACTGTTTTTAAGCGAACCACTACTCATGTTTATGTCACCATCCTAAAGACACAAAAGTCCTAAAACCAGATATTTCCCGACAATCAACACAGAGACAACTCGTTACAATAAACTTAGTTCATAAGTTGACGAGTGTCGCAGAGTTTTCCCATGAATTCCTGGCTTACCGGGCATTTTTTGATTGCCGTTCCAGCACTGTCGGATCCGAATTTCTTTCGGACCGCAGTACTCCTTTTTCAGCATTCGGAATCGGGAGCGGCCGGTGTCGTTATTAATCGTCGAACCCATGTCAAAATCTCTGAACTCAGCGATGATTTCACAGCGGACACCGAAGGTGCCGAAGGTTTCGTTTATTCCGGTGGACCAGTGGAAGGGCCTGTGATGGCTGTGCATACAAGTTTGGTATTGGCGGAATTGCCTATTGTGCCGGGACTATACCTTTCAACTGACAAAAATATTCTCGCGAAACTTACGCAACAGACAGAACATCGATACCGCTTTTTTGGCAATTACTCGGGCTGGGGTCCGGGGCAATTAGAGCAAGAACTTGAGGCTGGCGGATGGCTGACCACCCCCGCAGACTTGGACGACATTTTTGAAACTGATGACGAACGTTTATGGAAGTCGCTCTGCGAACAAGTCGGTCTCTCCATTCTCTGGCCTAATAACCGCGAACTCGGCAATCAAGACCCCTCCTGCAATTGACTAGAACGGCTAACATCCATTGCAACCAAAAAAGCCCGATTCAAATGCGTTCTCGCCTTTTTCGTCCTGATTTTGCCCTTGACTAAACCACCTATTTTTGGTGCTATACCACCTCTTGAAGGCATTGGCACACTACTTCCCTTTGAAACAACGTGAAAATTCTGCAAATTGTCTCTGGACGCGAGGTCAACGGTGCGTTGGTTTACGCCAAGCTCTTGGCCGAGCAATTGCAGGGACGGGGGCATCAGGTCACGTTGATGGTTCGGCCAGAATCCTGGATGTGCAAGCAACTGGTTTCAGTGCCCCTAGTCCACTCTCACATGAATCGTTTTCCTCCCAGCGAGTTGATGCGTACGGCCCGCATGATCCGCGAGAAAAAATTCGATGTTGTTCACACTCATATGAGTCGTGCCCATCATTTTGGTATGTTGCTCAAGTTCCTGACGCGAGTCGCTACGATCGCGACCTGCCACGCTCCACGGCTTCACCCGCATTGGCATTTTCACGATCTCGTGATCGCAAACTCACATGCCACTCTGCAACATCTGCAAAACGTCGTTCGCCTACCCAAAGATCGCCTTGAAACAATTCACTGCTTCGTCGACTTAGAGAATTTTTTACACGTCGAATCGCGAAATCGCGTCTTCTATCGACGAGTATTGCATCTCCGCGACGACGAATTCTTGATCGGTGTGGTTGGCGGCGTGTTGCAACGCAAGGGACAAGACGTGCTGGTGAGAGCACTCCCTCAAATCTTGAAGGCGATCCCGACCGCCAAAGTGGCCTTCATCGGGCGTTTTCATCGCCGAGAAGCCTACGTCCAAAAAATGCGGGGGTTTCAACTAAAACACAATTTGTTGCGAAAGGTCAAATGGTTGGGGATTCGCAATAACGTCAATGAATATCTTCAAGCGTTCGACCTTACCGTCATCCCCAGCAATCAAGAACCACTGGGACTCGTGGCCATCGAGTCTCAGGCGGCAGGGGTTCCTGTCGTCGCCACAACCGCCGGAGGACTCCCAGAAATTATTTCGGATCATCGTACCGGTTGGCTGGTCCCAACAAATGACCCAAGGGCTCTGGCAGACGCCATCATTCACGCCGCCCGAAATCCTCATCAGCGTTCCGAAATCGCGGCGTCTGCGCGGCAGACAGTCCAAGAAAATTTTTCTCCTGCCCTACTAACCTCCAAAGTCGAACAAGCCTACGAGCGGATTCTTGGCAAACGTCTCCAACGCTTCCCCCACGCGGCTTAAATCTCCAACACTTCTCGCAAAAATTTTCCCGTTTGCGAATGGGGTGAACGAGCGACCTCTTCCGGCGAGCCAACACAAAGAAGCCTTCCTCCTGCTGCCCCACCTTCGGGTCCCAGATCGATCACCCAATCTGCCGTTTTGATCACATCCAAATGATGCTCAATCACGACCACCGTATTGCCGCGATCAACCAACCGCTGCAAAACGTCTAACAACCGGCGAACATCGTCGAGATGCAACCCCGTGGTCGGTTCATCAAGCAAATACAAGCAACTTCCGGTTTCGCGACTGGCGAGTTCCGTCGCCAACTTGACGCGTTGGGCTTCGCCCCCCGACAGCGTGATGGCCGATTGCCCCAGGGAGAGATATCCCAGCCCGACATCTTCCAAAGTCCTCAAAACCCGGTTGATTTTCGGGAAATCTGCGAACACTTCGGCGGCCCTGCACATTGGCATCTCAAGCACGTCGGCAATCGAATGGTCGCGATACCGGATGTTTAACGTCTGGTCGTTGTAGCGTCTTCCATCGCAAGTCCCGCAGGTTACCGTGACATCGGGGAGGAACTTCATGGTGAGTTTGCGGACACCGAGCCCTTGGCATTCGCTGCAACGGCCCGGCCCGCTGTTAAAGCTAAATCTCCCAGGTCCAAATCCCGCTTGTTTGGCCCCTTTCGTCCACGAGTAGACCTGGCGGATTTCATCGAGCACCCCCGTGTAGGTCGCCGGACAACTTCGCGAGTTCCGCCCGATCGGCCGCTGGTCAACTTCGACAAATTTGTCCAGCCACTCAATCCCCGAAAGTTCTCCAAACGGTTCAACCGCTCGACGGGTTTGATACAAGGCGTTGCAGATGGCGGGAGCCAAGGTATGGTTGATCAGAGTGCTCTTACCCGATCCGCTTACGCCAGTCACCGCCACTAACAATCCCAGTGGAATTTCGACATCGATTTTATTGAGATTATGACCGCTGGCCTGGGTCAGTTTTAATTTTCTTTCGTTAAGCTTTCGCCGCTCGGTAGGTGTTTCGATTTTATTGCGTCCCGACAGATATTCTCCCGTCAACGAGCCCGAGGCGGCGACTTCGGCGGGGCTCCCTACGGCGACCACTTCTCCGCCGAGCGGTCCAGCGCCCGGTCCCATATCAATCAATCGATCGGCGGCCCGCATCACCGCTTCATCGTGCTCGACGACCAAAACCGTATTGCCGCCGTCACGCAAGGCCGAGATGGCTCCAATCAACCGCAACGAATCGCGCGGATGCAAACCAATCGACGGCTCGTCCAGCACGAAGCAGACATTGGTTAGCCCAGTACCGATTGCCGCTGCCAACCTTACTCGTTGCAATTCGCCACCGCTGAGTGTCGGCCCCGCGCGGTCCAGGGTCAAATACGAGACGCCGACTTGATCGAGGAAGTGCAGGCGGTGGTTAATCTCTTCGATGACCACTTCGGCCTGCGGTTGACCCTTGATTTCATCAGAAAGGCCATTCAGCCAATCATTGACGTCGGTCAACGACCGCTGAGCAACCTCGCCGATATTGAGCCCCCCCAACCGCACGGCCCGTGCTGTTGCACCCAGGCGTGTGCCGTTACAAGTCTTGCAGGGGAGTGCCAACCGGGCCTGTTCCAGCGTCTCATAAATTCGCGGGTCAATCGCCGTTGCCCATTCGCTTTCGACCGCTTGCAGCAGTCCAGACTCTTTCTCAGTGCCACCGGCCCACAACGTCTGCCAAGCCTTGGCGGATAATTTTTCCAAAGGCGTATCACTGGTGATCGAGAGTTTTTTGAACATCGGCTCCAGCGAATCAAATCGCTTTTGCAACTGCTTTTTTCCCAAGAACCGCCAAGCGATCAAAGCCCCACCGGCCAAAGATTTCCTGCGGTCTGGGACCAGTCGCTCGAGATCGAATTGTTCGGTGACGCCCAACCCCTGGCATTCGCCACAGGCACCATGGGGGCTGTTGAAGCTGAACGTTCTCGGCTCGATTTCGGGATAACTGATTTCGCAATGCGGGCAAGCGTAATCGGTGCTGAATAATCGCTCGGACCAACCTAGCTCGCCGTTGGGGCCTGGGGAGGTTTGTAACGACACCCCGACCAAACGGCCCGTCAGGCGAATCGCCAAATCGATCGATTCCCGCAATCGATCTTCGTTCCCCGGACGAACCACGATGCGGTCGGTCACCGCTTCGATGGTGTGGGCACGGCGGGAATCGAGTGGAGGAATGTTTTCGATATCCAGCAACTCACCGTTCAGTCGTACCCGCACCAGTCGCTCGGTGCGAATTTGTTCGAGGACTTCGAGGTGTTTCCCCTTGCGGCCCCGCACCATCGGAGCAAGCACCATCAGCTTTGTCCCCTCGGGCTGACGCTCGATCCAGCGCTGGATGTCCTCGCTCGTTTGTTGCCCGATTGCGGCTCCGCATTGGTAGCAGGAAACCTCACCAACTCTGGCGAATAGTACCCGCAAAAAATCGTGAATCTCGGTGATGGTCCCAACGGTGCTGCGAGGTCCGACGGCGGTCGAGTGCTGATCGATTTTGACGGTGGGTAACAGGCCGTCGATGGCATCGACATCAGCGGCCGGCATTTGATCGAGGTATTGGCGGGTGAAGGCCGAGAGGGTTTCGATGTACTGACGTTGGCCTTCGGCGAATACGGTGTCGATGGCCAAGGAGCTTTTTCCGCAACCGCTGGGGCCGGTGACGACAATCACCTCGCCGTGCGGCAGGCTGACATCAATCGCTTTGAGGTTATGAACCCGCGAACCCCGCACTTCGATGGCCGTCCCTGCCGCCTTGGCTTTTCCCCGCACTTGTTTGGTCTTCATCAACTTTTTGTTTTTCTAGTTTCCAGTGGGAAATGCCCAAATTTCAGCGGAGAGAATTAAACATGTCGTTCGTGTCGATTCTCTGAATCCGATGTTGACGAAATTCTCTTTCGCAATTGTTCGCGGATGTTTTGGAGGCGTTGATTGAGTTCTTGCTCGAAACCGCGAGCAACGGGGGCGTAGTAGTCGCGTTGGACTCCCAGGTAGTCTTGAGCGGCGATTCCGTCGGGCGAATTGTGAGAGTACTGGTAGCCTTCGCCACGTCCCAGCCTTTCGGCACCCGCGTAGTGACCGTCCTGAAGGTGAACCGGGACGGGCAAAACCGCTTGCTCGCGAACGTCTTGCCGAGCCGCAACAATCGCCACCGTCGCGGCATTGCTTTTGGGAGCGAGTGCCAAATAAAGGACCGTTTGCGCCAACGCGAATTGACATTCGGGCATGCCGATTTGCTCGCAAGCCGTGAAGCAACTGACGGTCAAAGGCAAGGCCGCTGGGTCGGCGTTCCCGATGTCCTCACTCGCTGCAATGACCAGTCTCCGGCACAGAAAACGGATGTCTTCACCCCCTTCCAGCATCCGCGCCAACCAATAGATCGCCGCATCCGCATCGCTGCCGCGAATACTTTTAATCAACGCACTCGCGCAATCATAGTGCTCGTCCCCCGTCACGTCGTAGCGTTGGGCGCGATACAGATTGGCGGCAGATAGACTTTCGCGAGTTAGGGAAACCGGCTCGGTTTGGCTTAGTACTGCCGTTTCCAGAATCGAAAGAGCCTTCCGCGCGTCCCCGTCGCAGATTTCGATCACTCCCGACAAGGCGTCGTCGGCAACTTGAATCTCCTTCTTGCCGAATCCCCGATGGGGATCGCTCAGCGCTCTCTGCAAAAGTTCCCGAATATCGTCGGGGGACAACTCGCGAAATTCTAAGAGCTGACTCCGGCTGACTAGGGCCGGATTGACGGCAAAGAAAGGATTGCTGGTCGTTGCCCCAATTAAATTGACAACCCCCTGTTCGACATCGGCGAGCAAGGCGTCTTGTTGAGCTCGATTGAACCGATGAATTTCGTCGATGAACAGGATCGTTCCACGCCCTTCGGCGGCCAAGCGATCGCGGGCGACGGCCAATACCTCACGGAGTTCCTTGACGCCATGCAAAACAGCATTGAGCTCCGCAAAGTAACGCCGAGTCTCTTGAGCCAGCAGCCGGGCCAATGTCGTTTTGCCGGTTCCCGGTGGTCCGAACAAGAGTAGAGAGCCCAGCCGATCATGTTTCATCAAATTGACCAGCACGCTATCGGGCGCGAGTAAATGTTTTTGCCCAACAAACTCGGCCAACGTTCGCGGGCGCATCCGAGCGGCCAACGGTTTGGCTCGGTCTTCATTTTCGCGTTCAGCGGCTGCGAATAAACTCATGGCTCGGCTTGCGGAGTGAAAAAAATTGTAGTTAACGCATCTTCGGATTATACTCCGTTCAGTTTTTGTGTGTTATTTGACCAAGCACCTGCCAAAGAAGACTCTTATGAATTTGCTGTATCGGATCGAGAGTCGTTTTCGCCGTTATGTGCCTCGGAGGATATTCAGTGTCTGTTGGCAAGATATCTACGTGTGGGGCGGCCAACCACAGCGTCTGACCATTCCACCCGGGTTGCTGATCGAACGCGCTCAGGAAACTGACCTTGATGCACTGGAAAGTATCGAAGGGCGTCATATCGTCAAAGCCCGCTGGGAACAGGGCGGAGTCTGCTGGCTGGCTCGCGAGGAATCGCAAGTCGTGGGGATCGTCTGGGGACAGGCTAAGCACTACCTTGACTTGGAATTGGGAATTGAGTTTCACCTTGATCAGGGACAGGCTTGGTGGTACGCAGCTTGGGTCCATCCGCGAAAGCGGAACTTGGGAATCTTTCGTCTGTTGATGAATCATGCGCGGCTCGATTTTTTGGAGTCAGAAGGCGTCGACCAAGGGTTGTTCACCATTGACAAATCAAATCGCGTTTCGCGAGACGTACAAACAAGATTGGGGGCTCATCGCGTCGGGTCGCTACGAGGAATGGCCGTCATCGGGCTCGGTTTTTTTACGGTTCGAATGGGGGATCAAGTCATGCGTTTGAACCCCCGCAAAAAAATGTCCTTCGATCTAAACAGAATTACAGACCATTTTTTTTAAAAATTCTCGCGTTTTTCTCGCAAAAAAATCTATTGACCTAACCACCGTTTGGTATCTAAAGTTGGAATAGGTCAGTGTTCTTTTGGTTACAGACTGATCGAGGTGAGTATGTCCGAAAAACAAGAGCAAACCGTCCACCGCTATTTTGCGGGCTTAGCCGAAAACACCTTTAACTCGGAGTTGGGTGTCGTCGATCCTCCGTTGGTCGATTACGTCAGCGATCTACTCGTTCGCTTCATTCGGTTGGATATGGTCCATCGTGTGCGGAGTGTCACCGGACGACCGCTGATGTCGATCACGGAAATGCTGTCCGAAGCACGTGAGCGGATTGGTGATGCCCAACGTGAACTTTACCGCCATGTCGGGGATTTCACGTTGTTCTGGGCCGGTGTCTATCCGGAGGCCCTTCGGAATTCTTCCCCGGCTCAAGACCAGTTCACCGACTACTGCGTTCACGGAAAGCGATCGTATCACATTGCCAGTCAGATCGATGTCGAAAACGAAGAGCGACTGGAAGAAGCTTTGTTATTCGAGCGTTTGAGCGACCAATTCGAACTTTGCTGTTACGGTTTGCGAGAAGTCCGCCGCCATTGGGAAGAAGACAACGATGGCCCCAACCAAATCATCTTGATCGGATAGCGCAAGCCGATCTTATCGTGCCTTGAACAAAAAAATCGCCTTCGGTCAAACATCCGAAGGCGATTTTTATTTTTTCTGACCAAACGACAATCGTTCGCGCGTACGCTCTACATTGGCCGCTTTGCAGAACTTGGATTTTGAACTGCCTGATTGGCCTTGGCAGCCCGCACCTCAAGCTTGTGACCCCACCGGAAGAAGAGAAACCCGGCCACCAACCCTGCGGCAGCGGCAGACAGAACCATCGCGGGGCTTGCCGTGAACGTTGAATTTTCTGTAGCGGCCTGTGTCGTCAGAACCAAACCGACCAAACTGATTAGCAATCCCATCGCATCCGATAGAATCTCTGCCAAGTTAAATTTCAGTTGAGCCAACAATGCTAACTTGGTCAAAACCAACTGAAGGGCATAACTCACAACTCCAGCAGCAAACAAGGCGAACGCAGCCCAGTAGAACCAGGGAGCTGCCATATTTTCGGCAAGTTTGTAAATCGGGCTAAGAATTCCTGCCGAAATCTCTTGAGCCTTGGGACTCTCATCCAGTTTCTTCCCGACTTCTTTTCCCGTCTCCGTCAACGTATCTGTCAGGGATTTTCCGACCTCTTGTGGCGGAGTCGTTTCGTCCTGATAACGAAGTTCGCCAATCATCATCCCGGTTAACCAAATCATCAACAGTATGGCTTTCATGCGTTTGTTCCTATTGCTTTCGAGTAAAAAAACTTGATCCTGTAAAGTCTAACGAATTTGAAAATTGTGTGCCCAAGGCGCATTCCCAGTCATTCGCTGCTCGCTCCCAAAAATTGGCATTTCAAGGGAAACTATTTTTTGCAGTCCAATTCTAACCAATTTCACTCGCCCGAATGCATTCGAACATTTGGTCAATTCCAGGCCGATCATGTGGGCCCAGACTGCGATGGATAAGTCTGACGATTCCTTGCGGGTCGATCAAGACATCTCCTCCGAGTTGCTGGACATCGGAACCTGGCCTACCTGGGAAATGCCCCCTCAAGATCAGTTTGACATATTTCCAAATGGCCGTCGGGTTTAGCAATGTCCACCAACTTGCCTCGGTCATTCCATAATTGCGGTAAAGAAATCGTTCGGGATCGAGCAACATGGGCCATGGGAGCGGCGTGTCGGCAAGGTACCTCCGGGCCAGCCACAGCGCGTCAAAAGTGACGATTAATACTCGAACGTTTAAACTATCGAATTCTTGGGCTCGCTGTCGCAACTGCGACACATGCTCGCGGCACGGCGGTCAGCCTAAATGCCGATGCAACACCAGCAACTGCCAACGCCCCAAACCGTCCTCTGCTCGATGCAAATTCCCCTCAATGTCTTGCAACTCAAACGCAAGCATTGGTGATCCAACTCGATAAGAACTCAAATGACCGTCACCTTAAACTGGTAAAAAACAATGGAATCCCAAGTTTACCAGAACAAGGGCTTCAGGCATATTCGTAATGTTTGCGAAGCGCGCTCGTTGTGCCAATTAAGCTCGCTGGCAATTCGTCGAGACTGAGTTTTCACCGAAACTCTCGATTGATTTCCGGTTTTAATAAATGGCATGGAGATTGCACAAATCAGAATTGTCGCGAGTCGTATTCAGGAATATCGGTCTAGCAGGGCAAGCTTTTATCTGTGTCATGTTCTTGCGATTTCCGGGATTCCTGCGTTTCGAGTCGATTGCCGTTCGAATCCATAAATTTTTTTGGAGCATATCATGGTCACGCTCATGGTCTACGGGCCGTCTCCAGTTCTTGCGGAAAAGGCTGTTGTTACCGTTGGTGATTCGAGTGGGGATCAACTTCGGCACGATGCACAAGACGCTCTTGAAAATCATCCTCACTTTCGCGGACGGTCAAACTGGGTCCGTTGCGAAAACCATTTGGGAATTTTGCGGTTGTCTGGCCGAGTCCCCAGCTTTTATCTCAAACAACTTGCCCAAGAAGTCGTCCGCAAAGTCCCACAAGTAGCCGGTATCGAAAATCAAATCGTCGTCGCTAATCCCTGCGGAGTGATTGGATGCGATGTGTGCGGCGAGATTGAAGTGAGACAACTCGAGAGACTAGCTGACGCCAAACAATCAGGCTCCTCAAGTAACCACTTCCAAATCAGCAAACCTAAGTGATAGCTCTGATTTCAAAAAAAGCCAACCGATTCGAAGCCTCTCAACTTTTTAACGTAACCGTTCACGGACTTAGGGGTACACAACAATGGTTTAAGTTTAAGTTGGAGTTGGAGTCTAAACCTAAAATTAAACCCACGGATGTGCCCTATTTACTTTAACAATTCCGTGAAAATTCGGATTTTTGGATGCCCCTCCAATGACTGCGATTAGGCTTCTTGGTCCATCTATTTGGGAAGAGATAGAAATTGCGGTGTCGCGGTGCGATCCTTGGTTCCTCCCTCGAAGACAGAAAACTCGACCCAGATTGGGGTCTTGGAACTAATTTGGCAGGCCTCAGTAATCGTCAAGTTGAATTGGCGCAAAAAATCAATTTGGCCAATCGAACCTGTGACTTCAGTCGTGGCCTGAGGAGAGACTAGAAAATTGTCGTATTGTGGTTCGCCTTGATGGTTTGGAACGGCGTTCGGGAAGACTCCGACCAATCCGCTCAATTGATTGGTCAATCGATCTCCGCCAATATTTACGCGAAAGTCCCCGCAAATCACAATATCATCTTCGTTCCTCCGGTCATTGCGTACCGTCCGAAAAAGTTCCGAAAGTGCTGAAACATGGCCAGCCGATTGGCGCGCCGCCAATTGAATGTTGACGAGCGTAAATGTAAACGCTCGGTCATTCGGCGCGCCAAGAGCTCGAAACCAGCCCACATAAGGTTGGGACTCGAAAGCCAGGTCTTCGCCCATCAATGGCATCGGAAAAGCGTGCTCCATTTGTACCGTCAATTGATTGAACACGAATGCAGAAGTCGCGTGTCCTCTTGGGCCGGAATACTCTGGTCCGGTTGTGGAAATAAATTGGCCACCTTGCACATTTAGTAGAGCAACTGCGAGCATCAAGAGGCGACGATTTGAGGGAGTCATTTCAGGTATCGCGACGACATCGAACGCTTGCAAGATCCCAGCGAGTCTTTCTGCTGCGAACTTTTCTGACTCACCACTTTCAAATGCTGTTGGGCTCACCAATGAAAAGTTAGCGACACGAATCGTGTCAGGCGTTTTTTCCAACATTGGCCACGAAGAAAGTTGACTGGGTACACGCTGGGGAAGTGAAGACTCACCGAGATTGATCTTGGCCAACACGAAATCCCACAGTTGTTGGGGAGACTCAATTTCATCACGGTGGTAGAAAATCCAGGCCCCGCCAAACAGGATACTCGTCAAGAACAGAGTGGTGATGAAGCGTCGCATCGTGCAATTCCCAAACTCGTTTTCCAATGGCCAACTTGAGTCACTCTCCATCTACCAGATGAAACGTATTCTGTGCGGGAGGCGAATTGGGGTTAGGTACCGTTGAGCCAAGCACTCACTGAGCCGTTCCGGCAACGGTACCTGACCCCATTTCATCCCGCGCGCGGTATCGCAAAGGAGAGTCTGACAAAAAAATGATCTTCATCGGTTTTATCGGCGAAATTCGCAAGCGTCGGCGGTTTCCTTGGCCGGATCGAATTGGTCAACAGAATAACTAGGCGGCACGACTGATAGGGAAGCTATAACCGGAACACCGCAACCGGAATTTCTAACGCGACTGGCACTTGGGACAAAAGAACGTCGCCCGCTGGGCCTGTACGATCCGAATGATGGTTCCCAGCCGACAACTTGGGCACCGCTCTCCCTCACGATCGTAGACTCGATGTTCGTTTTGATAACTGCCGGCCTGATTGAGGGCGTTGCGATAGGTCCCGTCGGCGAGAGTCGAACCCTCATACTCGATCGCTTCGTCGAGCACTTCTCGAAGGACTTGATGCACCCGTTTCCACTCGCGAGCGTTGAGCGCCAATGCCGGGCGTAGCGGCGATATTTTCGCGCGATGCAGGATTTCGCTGGCGTACAAATTTCCAACGCCGGCCAGCAAAGATTGATCCAATAAAGCCACCTTGATTGGGCGTTTGGTTTGCCCAAGTCTATCGCTGAATTCACTACACGATATGTCGCAAGCATCGGGACCCAAATTCCAGCGTTGCAGTTGCGAGAAGAACTCTTCCTCGTTCAAGCAATAAATCAATCCCAATCCTCGCCGATCCCAGTAGAGCAATTCCCGAACAGATTTTCCTTGCAAGCCTAGTCGAAAACGCAAGTGTTCGTTGGTTGGCGGTTTTGAGGTCAACACGAGCCCGGTCATACGTGGTTCGAAGACTAAACGAATCTGCGAGTCGTTGATCACGACCACTTTTTTTCCGATTCGCTCAACCGCTTGAATTTTTGTTCCTACAAGACGCCGCCGAAGTGTGGCCACAGAATGCGAAATGCTTATGGGGCGGCGGCGGCATGGCACAAGTTGCACGCTTTCGATACGGGCTCCGACCACGGGCAGCACACCCCGCCGCATCGTTTCGACTTCTGGAAGCTCAGGCATGTTTTCGTTACTTCGGAATCAACAATTCAGATCCTTCGGAATTAACTTCCCTCGCCAGACTCTGCCAGTTGTTTGAGTTTTTCGACTTCTTCGAGCATCGGACCGTTCAAGTCGCGATGGTTCACAAGGTACAAAAAACTAGACATGAAATTTCTTTGCTGCAAATATCGATACGACAGTTTGGTCTTTTCGCGAAGGGTCTCAATTTCAAAAATTCGGGTTTCCGAAATTCCGTCGATTTCACGATGCAACGTCATGAGCTTGTGTTTTTCGTAGAGTTTCACGGTCTCTTGAACGACTTTGCGTTTGCCGTTGATGTCGATTTCCGACTCGTAAACGGTTCCCTCATGAACCGTTGCATCGGACGAGTCCGCCAGTTTGCATGACACCAATCCCTCAGACCATTTCATGCGTAAACTGGGGTTGGTCAAATACGGGTAAA
Organism: Pirellulaceae bacterium; assembly: GCA_019636375.1. GTDB lineage: Bacteria > Planctomycetota > Planctomycetia > Pirellulales > Pirellulaceae > BJ22. The sequence continues at coordinate 286,313 of JAHBXS010000005.1, forward strand.
CATCTTCCAGAGGGCGAGCTATCGAAATCGAGACTACGAATTCCTCTTCTTTGGCACCAATCAAATGCAACACGCCACCAACGAGCAGCAAAATAACGACGATATAGATAAGGGGCTTAGTTGATTCGTTCACGAGCGCACATTTCCTGCCAGGGTTGAAAGTGGGGCAACGGTCATGGACCTCCGGAGGCTAATTAGAGCCTTTCCCAAAAGGGGTCAGACCCTTTGGAGGCTAAGCGAAATTTAACGTTGGTTTGCTGCCTAGCCGGAGAGGGTCTGACCCCTTTTGGGATAGGTTCATAGTATAGCCTGCAAACAATCCTATCATCGAGCCCCCTTTTTCGCGAGCATTGATATTCAAAATCTCCAGACTGATCGCCTCATCGCTAAATGACGATCCTTAGGCGCCATAAATCTCGCCTATTCTTCCTCGTCGGACTTAGCAAACGCCACTAATTCACTCAGCGTTCGAACGTAAATAACGCCCTCCGAAATCGCTGGAGTCGAAAGAATATTTCCACCACACAAGTTGGCGGATACCAAACGAAAGCGCGGACCAGCCCGAACCACAGCGACGCGTCCGTCTTCGGCACTGAAATACAAATGGCCATCAGCCGCGATGGGCGAAGCGGTGAAACTGGCGATGCCCCCGGTTTTGATTCGTTCGCGGTACATCTCCTCGCCTGTCGTCGCATGGTAACAAGTCAACACGCCGGCATTTGAACAAACGTACAAATAATCACCATAGGCGATTGGCGTTGGCATATAGGGGCCACCCCGATTCACACTCCAGGCCAATTGATCTGGAGCCTCGGGGGTTGTGGTTCCGTCGTCCTTTTGCACACCTGGCAATTCGAGTTCTCCTCGCATCGTGGGGCGAATGGCCACAATCGGTTGAATGGGTGAGTATCCACTCGCGACGTAAATCAATTGATTCGCGACGAAGGGGGTCGGGACCACGATTTCCGAATGCCCTTTCAGCGACCACAACCAAGCTCCGTCACGAGCGTCATAGCCTCGAGCCGCGCGGGTCCCATGCGTGATCAACATCGGCATGTCTCCGAACTGATGCACGTTGGGAGTTGGCCACGTCGGGATTTCGTCTCGCATTGTTCGCCATATCTCTTGTCCCGTGGCCACATCAAACGCGGCCACGAACGAGCCCGATTGAATATCGCATTGCACGATCACTTTGTCTTCAAAAATAATTGGCGAACTTCCGAACCCCCATTGATAACCCGCATCGTAAAACCACCCACTGTCGAGCACGCCCAAGTCTTGTTTCCAAACGAGATTCCCTTCAAAGTCATAACAGTACAGACCCTCCGAGCCAAAGAAGGCAATCACATACTGGCCGTCTGTCGCCACCGTGGGGTTTGCGTGTGAAGATTTCGAATGGCGCTTCACCGCAGGTGGGCCGGAATAGGCTGTTTTTTGCCAAATGATTTCTCCAGTTTTTTTGTTCAGACAATAGACGATAAAGTCGTACGGGCTTTGATCTTCCACCGACGCGACGTCACCATATTGACCAATTCGCACATCTTGGTCGGCGGTTATGCCAACCGCCGATGTAATGAACAGACGCTCGCCCCAGATCGTGGGGCACGAATTTCCAAGGCCCGGGATCGTAGTTTTCCAAAGCAAATTCGTTTCTGATGTTGCGTCCCAAGACGTCGGAGGATGCTGACCATCGGCAATCCCACGCGAACCGATGCCGCGAAATCGCGGCCAGTTGGGGGATGAAACCTCTAAGTCTGCGACCGACGGAACATACGGGGAGTCTGACTCTTCGGCGGGAGTTTCTGCAGGCGGCGTTGGTTCACCGCTGACCGAAGCGGGTTGATCGGCGAGACGGCGAAGTTCGAATGATTGTCCGCCTTCGCTTAGCGTCAGCCCAACCAATTTATCGTCCTCCCAAACAAGTCGGAGAGTGTCTAAGTTGGCAACGAATTCTTGTTCGCCAACAGGCAAGAGCGTGACAAATCCGAAGTTCCGCCAAGCAATTCGGGCTTTGCCGTCGCGGGTACTAAGTGTTCCGTGTTTGCGCCCGTCGGCGGTCGCGAACGTGCCGCTTAGCCGCTCCAACGATTCATCCGCAAGTGCGATGGTTTCTAAGGGCTCAATTTTTGAATCCACGAATAATTCTAAGACGGATTCGTTTCCTCCCTGAACCGCATAAGCTCGCCCAATCGCAATCGCTCTCTCGGAAACTTTTCCCGACGCCAGTAGGACATTGGCCCATTTAACTTCACGCGTGTTGACGTACTGCAAGAAAAGCTCGTCGGAATTTGCCAAACCGTGATTGAGCAAAAGCTCGACAACTTCATCGCGGCGATTGGAACGCGCCCAATCGAGGGGATACATGTTGTAAAAAGTGTCTTTGATATTGGGGTCGGCACCCGCTTCTAACAATCGTCGAACAATTTCTGCGTGGCCTCGGTCGGCTGCGAAGACCAAAGCCGTCGAACGATAAGGAGTCATCGCATTGACATCTGCTCCTTCGGACAGGGCCTCATTTAAGGCTTCGAGGTCGCCAGTGCGCGCGGCACGCCAAAGTTTCTCAACCAACTCATCGACTGCCGATGCAGTCAGCGTCGAATGGTCCGGCAATAAAGTTGCCGGAATGATAGGTGCCCCGTGGGTCCAACCTGAAGTGCCGGGAAGACAGGCGGCGATTCCAACCAAAACCGCCAACGCATGGCGTTTGATTTCACACCGATTAAACAAAGTCCAACATTGCCTTGCTCGTTCCAACATCGCGTTGCCTCTGCTGATGACATTTCGAAACCGAGCAAAGCACGCTAGGCGGGTTTGCCTAGCGTGCGAATTCGCTCAGTGCTAACTAAACGTCATAGTATAGGCAAAATTCGTAGGGGTGGGGACGGAGCCGCAAGGCATCGACCTCTTTAAGACGCTTGTACTTGATCCAGTTCTCAATGACGTCTTTTGTGAAGACGTTTCCACGGAGCAAGAACTCGTGATCTTTTTCCAACGCATCCAGCGCCGCATCGAGTGAAGCAGGTGTTTTATCGACCAATGCCGCCTCTTCGGGCGGAAGATCGTAGATATCTTTGTCGAGTGGAGAACCCGGGTCAATCTTGTTTTGAATCCCGTCGAGTCCGGCCATCATGATCGCCGAGAATGCGAGGTACGGGTTGCAACTTGGGTCCGGGCAGCGGAACTCAATCCGTTTTGCCTTGGGGCTGTTGCTGTACATCGGAATTCGGCAAGAAGCCGAACGATTCCGTTGTGAATAGGCGAGATTCACAGGAGCTTCGTAACCAGGCACCAAACGCTTGTAGCTGTTGGTGGTCGGGTTGGAGAAAGCCAAGATCGCAGGGGCGTGTTTCAGAATTCCGCCGATTGCGTACAGAGCGGTTTGGCTCAGACCCGCATAACCGTCTCCTGCGAACAGCGGTTTATTGTCCTTCCAAAGCGAGAAGTGGACGTGCATCCCCGACCCGTTGTCACCATAAATGGGCTTGGGCATAAACGTTGCGGTTTTGCGATGCTTGTAGGCCACGTTTTTGACGATGTATTTGTACATCATCATTTGGTCGGCGATTCGAACCATCTCATTGAATTTGATGTCGATTTCCGCTTGACCACCGGTAGCGACTTCGTGATGCTGAGCTTCGACCTCGATTCCCACATCTATCATCGTTTGCATCATCTCGTTGCGGATGTCCATTAGTTTGTCGGTCGGGGCACATGGGAAGTAGCCTTCCTTGTGGCGAATTTTGTAGCCCAAGTTCGGAAATTCTTCACGGCCGCGATTCCATTCGGCTTCCTCACTGTCGATGTAGAAGAAACCTGAATGGGCGTTTTGATCAAAGCGGATGTCGTCGAAGATGAAAAACTCAGCTTCGGGACCAAAAAAAGCGGTGTCGGCGATCCCGGTTTGCTTCAGGTAGGCATCGGCCTTTCGAGCAATATTGCGGGGATCGCGACTGTAGTCCTCGCGAGTCAATGGGTCTTGGACGTTGCAGATCAACACGAGGGTCGCGAGCTCCGTGAACGGGTCGATAAACGCCGTCGTGGGGTCGGGAACCAGCAACATGTCGCTTTCGTTGATTTGTTGCCAACCACGGATGCTCGATCCGTCAAACCCTTGGCCGTCCAGAAAAGTGTCTTCAGCCAAACGGCTAACGGGAATCGTGGTGTGCTGCCACGTCCCGATGAAGTCCATAAAACGCAAATCAACCGCACGAACGCTCTTTTCGCGGCACAACGCGAGAATTTCCTTGGGAGTCACTAGGCAAAACCTTTCTGAGACAAGTGGCAAAAACGGAAAGAATTTTTGAGAAGCAAGTTCTATGCCAAGGTCAAAAAAGCTTTTACGGCGTCGCTTTCCGCCGTTCGGTGAACTTAAGGGTCAATCGCCTAGTCACGACTGCTCAAAGGGCAGGCAGGATTGTTTAATTCCATAGCAGAAGTTAACGTTTTGTAGCCGAATACGATTCGAATCAGTTTGGCGACAAAACATTTCTTCGATGACCGGAAGAGCTGTCTTTGAAGTCCGATTTTCCTTAAATTCAATAGACCTTTTAACACAACCCGAAAACTAACTCCGCCATGCCGCAACAACGCCGTTTTGATCACTGTGAAGATTGGGAATACATCCGCAGCAATTGGGACATCCGGCCCGACACGAATTACTTAAATCATGGATCGTTTGGTATTTCGCCTCGTCCGGTTCTCGAAGCTCGCAGGCGTTGGATGGATGAATGCGACCGCCAGCCGATGGATGTTTACATTCGGCTTGTCGAGCCCGAATTGCGGCGGACGCGCGAACGGCTTGGCCGGTTTTTGGGGACCGCAAGGACAAATCTGGCCCTCGTCGAAAATGCGACTTACGCGATGAACGTTGTGGCAGAATCGTTTCCGCTTGGTTTCGGAGACGAAGTTCTTTTGTCGGACCATGAATACGGAGCGGTCGTTCGAATCTGGCAGCGACGAACCGAGCGAGTTGGAGCCAAATTGGTGATTGCAAAAATGCCCGAGCGGTTCGAATCCGTCGATCAAGTCCGCGACGCTTATTTGGCGGGGCTGACCAATCGCACGCGGCTTGCGGTTTTCAGCCATATCACCAGTCCGACTGCCTTAATTTGGCCGGTGGCTGAGATGACGAAGGCCATCCGTTCGCGGGGCGTCGCCGTTTGTATCGATGGACCGCATGCACCGGCCCAAGTTCCACTTGACCTCGATGCTCTTGACTGCGACTTCTATTTGGCCAGTTGCCACAAGTGGCTTTGTGCTCCGTTGGGGACCGGCTTCATTTACGTTCATCCACGCCAGCAAGAAATCATGCAACCGCTTGTCAAAAGTTGGGGGCTGCTTCCACCTGCATTTCCCGCCAGTTGGGATGAAGAATTTTTATGGCAAGGGACTCGCGACTACAGTGGATTCCTGGCAATTCCCGCCGCGATTGATTTTTTAGAACAAATCGGGCTCGACAATTTTCGACAAAGAACCTATTGGCTCGCTCAACTTGCTGAACAGGAACTCTGCAAACGAACCGGGGAACAGCCGTTGGGTGATCGCAGCGGAGGCTGGTACGGTACGATGACTCATGTCCCTCTCCCCGCTGGCGATTGGTCAAACCTACAACGCGATTTGTGGGAGAAATTTCGAATCGAAGCACCGGTGGTTCATTTCCAAGACCGCTGGTTCATTCGCGTTTCCTGCCACCTCCATACAACGCGAACAAACCTCAACCACTTATTCCAAGCCATGGACCATTTGCTGTCCAACAGGACTTAATGCCTATCCCAACAAAATGTTCTGCCGCGTTTGAAAAAAAGTTGAAAACAACAGTCGCGTGTGGTGCATCGACAGTAAAGAGGATAGATTTACATGAATTTCAAGGCTTGAGCAAAAGACTCTGTTCGAGCTCAATCAACATAAATTTTGGACTTAAACGTTGTCATTTTTGGTCATCAACTAATGTGTGGGCGGTTTACATTGCGGACTGGGGCGGATGCGTTTGTCCAGTATTTTTTGGCGGGAACGTTGGACGTCAGTTTTCCTTCGTTCAAGCCCCGTTTCAATATCGCTCCCACACAAATGGTGGCTGCGGTGCGATTCACGACAGAAGAGAAACCGGAAGCATGCGAATTTCGGTGGGGCCTCTTGCCGAGCTGGGCCAAGGACAAAAAAATCGCGCACTCGATGATCAATGCACGAGGAGAAACGATTGCCGAAAAACCGGCGTTCCGCTCGGCCTTCAAAAAACGCCGCTGCGCGATCTTGGCGGATGGCTTTTACGAATGGAAAGCGGACGGCAAAGTCAAACGCCCCAGTTACATTCACGCTCGCGATGGAGCGCCGTTTTGTTTTGCCGGACTGTGGGAGAGTTGGCAATCCCCCGATGAAACCATTGAATCGACCACGATCGTCACAACCTCCAGCAACGAGTTCTTGCGCGATCTGCATGATCGGATGCCGGTTATTTTGGCACCAGAATATCTCCGCAAGTGGCTTGATCCCGCAACGCCTGCGGAAGAATTGCATCAACTGATTCGTCCGGTGGGCAACGATTTTTTTATGCGGCACGAAGTCGGCACAGAGGTCAATTCCCCTCGTGCCGATCGAGCGAGTTTTATCGAGCAGATCCCACAGGACTTGTTTGGCCCAGAAGACGATTAAAAATCGCAAGCCCCGAGTTGGGATCTGTTCGCAAAAAAACCAACGAACCAGCCATCAGCCGGAGAGCGTTAGCTCCGGTTTTCTCGGCAACCGGACGTTAATGCGTTCCGGCTAATTGGGCAAATTATTAACGAACGAACACTTAACCGACGGCTTGCCAGTTTCTTCCGGCGGCGCTGGCCAAGACGGCATCGCAGACTTTTTGGGTTTCCAAAGCGTCGCGGAAGGTCGGCCCCACCGCTTTCCCCTCAGCGTAACCTGCCAGGAAGTCGGCGACCTGATGCACAAAACTGTGTTCGTATCCGATCTGCAAACCGGGAACCCACCAACGATCCATGTAGGGATGTTCGCCGCCATGGTCGGTGACGTGAATGCTGCGCCAACCGCGAGTCGCTCCCGCATCGCGATGGTCAAAAAACTCAAGTCGATGCAGATCGTGAAGGTCCCATCTTACCGAGCCATGTTCTCCATTGATTTCAAACGTGTATAGAGCCTTATGCCCTCGCGCGTAGCGAGTTGACTCGAACAAGCCTAGCGAACCGTTTTCGAAATGGCAGAGGAACGCACATGCGTCATCAATCCCAACCGGTTCGACTTTGCCAGTTTCCACATGCATCCGCTCCTTGACAAACGTCTCGGTCATTGCGACCACATCGCGAATCCCGCCGTTGAGCCAAAGAGCCGTATCAATGCAGTGGGCCAACAAATCGCCGGTAACTCCAGAACCGGCTGCTGCGGCATCCAAACGCCACAACGCTCCGCCTCCTTGAGGGACTTCCGAAGAAATGGTCCAGTCCTGCAAAAAGTTTGCTCGATAGTGAAAAATCTTTCCCAACTGCCCGGAGTCGACAATGTTTTTGGCAAGGGTCACGGCCGGCACTCGGCGGTAGTTGTACCACACCATGTTGGGGACACCGGCGGCCTCGACGGCTTGGCACATTTCCTCCCCTTCTTGGGTATTCATCGAAAGCGGTTTTTCGCACAGAATCGCTTTGCCTGCTTTGGCCGCAGCGATCGCGATTTCGCGGTGCAAGTTATTGGGGACGCAAATGTCGATCGCGTCGATGTCAGAGCGTTCAATGAGTTTTCGCCAATCGGTTTCAATGGAGGCATAACCCCAGTTGTCGGCAAAGGCCTGAACGGCTTCGGCGTTTCTCGCACACGCCGCTGCCAACACTGGGCGATACTCGAGGTCGAAAAAATGGTTGACTTTCGCATAGGCGTTGGAATGGGCTCGCCCCATAAAACCGTAGCCGATCATGCCGATGCGCAATTCCTTCTTGGCCATTCAAATATTCTCCAGTTAAAATTTACTCCGACGAATGCAAACAACGCTGCAACGTCATTAATGCGTATGCTGTACCATACGGTCGATGATAGTCGTAAAACGGGTAATCCCACCAGGAGCCATCGGTCTCTTGGTACTGCAAGATAATTGCGGCAAGGTGGTCTTGGTAGGGTGGACGGTCCTCCGGTTCCAGTTCGTCAATGGCATAGGCCGCATAAAAGTGCCCGTAGTAATAGAAGTAGCCGGCGACTTGAAACCAGGCCTCGTGTGGAATCGGGCGTTTGCGACCGATACTCAACCAACCGTTGCGAACATAGAGTCGATACAACCAGTTCTTCAAAATGGAGTCGGTGATCGAATCATCCCCCCAGCGTCGTAGGGCGACATTGCAGGCATGCGAGCGAGCAAGACTTCCCCCTGGCCGATTGATTTCCCGTGCTGGGCGATACTTCAGATATTCGCCATACATGTACGAGTAGTCCCGCAACTGCTGGCGATTTGTAGAATCAATCGCTCTGCGGATGGTCCGTCCGTTTTGTTCGATACCAAGCTCTTCCGCTTCCTTTAGCGCGATCAGCACCGATGCATTTACAAAGCTGGTCGACGCGCTGGTGGGGACTGCCGCTTGGGCCAAGAAATCGTAGTAGCCCCACCCCCCGTCAACCGATTCATAGCGATCAAGCATCTTCATCTGTTGCTCGATTGCAGCGCGGAGCCGATCTTGCTTGGCCGAATCGCCATCAGCCCTGCGGTACAAACGCACCAGAGCTTGAATTCCGTAGGCATGAGCCCAAACGTTGTACATCGTGTCCCCCGTCGCGCGACGAACGTTCATGAGGTGCTCCAACAACCAAGCCTCTCCCTGATCGATCGCGGACGGGACTCGCTCGTCGGATGATTGGGTTTCAATCAAGGCCGAAACGCACATCCCTGTGACGGCAGCGCGGAAGGCATGATGAGCACCCGGAATCGGTGCGTAGACTTGAAACGGACGCGAGGCATCAGACGAGCCCCACGAACCGTCAGGGTTTTGTGTATCGAGCAGGAAACTGACTCCATCTGCAATGGCCTTGCGAATCGACTCCTGGGTAGGCGGCTCGATGGTGGGAAGGACGGGGTCTTTGGAAAAATCAAAGGGATCATCCAAAATCGCTTGACGTTCCGAAGCAGCAATCGCCTCGATATAGGCAGCGTCTTCCTTCTGCTGCTGAACTTGGTCGTCTTGGGCGACGAGTTGCCCGCGCCCCAACGCGACGGCAACAAACATCGCGATCAAAAACAGTCTTTTATGATGCTCAGACATGGGCGTCCTTTGTATCAACATTGGCACATCAAGCGATTCGATTTCGGCGTGGAATTACTCAGGCTTCTTTTTCAGAATTTTGTCGCCGGCAGCAAGTCCTTGAGTGACTTCGACTTGATCGCCTTGTTCTCGCAAGGCAACCACCGGACGTTTCAGTGGGTTTTCACCGTCAAGAATATAGACGTACTGGCTCAAACCGCCATCGTCAGAAAACATGGATGCCTTCGGAACGAGAATCGCTTGATCGTTTTTGTAAGTCACAACTTTAACTTTGCAAGTCAACCCCGGCACAATTCCTGCGGGGAAAGATGGTAACTGAATCAATCCATCGAATTTGCCGTCATCCAAGGGGAATTGTCCGATCTCGACGATGGCTCCTTCGATTCGTTCCTCAGGTCGATCATCAAAAGCAACCATCACCTTTGTTCCAACCTTGAGGTTCGAGCGTTGTCGTTGATCGAAGTCGCAGCGTAATTGCATGTTCTTCGTGTCCACCACGGTGATCACAGGCAGGCCGACGGCGATCATGTCACCGGAATCGATCAAGCGATTGACGGGGGTTGCTCCTTTTTTCCAGGCCCCGCGACGAGCGTGACCGTGATAGACCGTTCCCGCGACAGGCGCGGTGAGTTGCATGAATTCGGCATCGGCGATCAGCTCAGCGTAGTCACGTTCCTTTTTCTCGAATGCAAACTTCAATTTGGCATACTCAAGCTGTTTCTTTCGAACCATGCGAGGCAATTCAATCGACTTCTTCTCGAATTCGAGTTGGCCGCGTTCGAGAGCGTTCTCTCGCTCTTTGGCAACTCGCGGAATATCGACTTCTAGTTGCCGAGCCGTATTGATTTTCGTCATGTCCAAGTAAAACTGAGATTGCTCAAGCGCTCGTTCGGCTCGTTTCAAAACAATCTGTTCGGACTCTTCAGTCAAATGGTCTGCTTTGTACATTTTTCGCAATTGATCGAGTTCTTCTTGAGCGTTTTCAACTTGATACTCGGAATTCTCAAGTTGCCGTTTTGCCTGGCTTTCCGCCATTGGGCGTTGAGTTTCAATGTAATATTTGGCGTCTTCTTGGGCGTATTCCCAAGCACGTTTCATGAGTTGCTCGTCAATTGGGTAGGTCTTTGACATGAACTCGATTTCTGCCTCAGCAGCATCTAAATCCATTCGAGCAAGATCCAGTTCGTATTTGGCCTCTTGCAAACGAGAGGTGAGTTCATTGTTTTCGAAAGTAATCAGCCTATCGCCGGGTTGGACGATAGTCCCTTGAGGCACAACTTCTGCCACCTTGAATTGAGCCCATTTCTTCGCATCCACTTTGACGGTAGTTTCCGACTTGGACTCTACGCGTGCTTCCAGCGTATCGACGAGGTAAAACGGGGTTTGTTTGAGCGTGATCGTCTCAGGAGCCGTTTGCCCCATCGCGTTTAAAATGAACGTCCCGCAAATGAGACTGGTTACAACGACGCCGGCCAAAATTCGATTCATGGTTACTCTCCGCATGGTCTCTGTCTGTCGATGATTTAGGACACACCGATAAAAAACCAGTATGCCAAGAAACGCGACAACCCAAAATTGGGGAGGCCGCGATTGATACCTCCAAACATTTTTTGAAGGAAGCTCGACTATATTCTAACCCCTGAAGAAGCGTTCAGGGTAGAGGCGGCAATTCAGAGAAGTCGCCGAAAATATCCCCGACAGGATTCGAACCTGTAACCTTCGGCTCCGGAGGCCGACGCTCTATCCAATTGAGCCACGGGGACAATTTTATTCGAGCAGCAATTTATTTTGCCGGTTCGCGGGCGATTGTCAATCTTGAGCGATGAACGGCATTTCTAAGCGACTTGTTTGAGGCTCCATGCAAATACCGCAGCGGTTACCAATTCGCCCAAGTCATCGAAAGTTGCAGGACGGTTGCGATGGAGACCCAAATAAAATAGGGGATTTGTGCAAAAGCGACCCAGCGATAGTGCTTCCAAACGGCAAACATCGCCCAAGGAATGGTGATCCACACGATCAAAATATCGACCGCAGCCAACGGAAGATTTCGCAGCGAAAATTGAATGGGTGAAAAGGCCAAGTTGGCTGCCAAGTTGATCGCAAACGGTATCGCGACGTGACCCGGAATTTTCTTTCGCAATGCCTGCCAAAAAACGAATCCAAAAGAAACAAAAATGATCGGGTAGAGGATTTGCCAAACGAGCCCGATCGTCTGCGGTGCCGGAGTCCAAGACGGCTTTTGTAGTGAGTCGTACCATTCAAACCATGACATGGGTTGTTCCTGGGCGTTTTAGTGATTGTTCGTCGAAGAGTTGCTTAATCAGCCGAAACGCGATCGCGTCCGGTTGCCTCGAAAAACCGGGTGCTAACGAACTCCGGCTGATGGCTAAAGCCTTTCGTTTTTTCTACCTAATCCGCTAATAAACTTTCGGCAGCGGACTCGCCGGTTTCAATGGCACCTTCCATGAAGCCTTGCCAATCGGCCAAATGTTCCCCCGCAAATAAGACTTTACCATGTGGTCGCTGCAAGATGGGGCGCAGGTCAAACCACTGTCCAGGTCGGTACATGGCGTAGGCCCCAGCAGTGTACTCATCGGTCTGCCAAGCGTACGAGGCAATCCCGCAAGCCAGTTCTGGGGCCTGTGGATGAAAGTCCACTAAATCTCTGGCGATCACCCCCCTCCGCCGCTGGAGGTCTTGCGAGGCCAACACGTCGGCTTTGTCGCCGATCGCGTAGGCCGTCAAAATGCCTTCGGTGCCCGGTTGGTTCTGCGTTGAATGAAAATAGTAGTGCGAGGTCGTGTCGGTGATCATCGAGAAATCATCAGCTTTCCAAAATCGTTGCGAATACAACACCGAATTTTTGATGATCCGCGAATAGGAAAGTTGACTCAAACCAAAGGCCTTATCTGCTGGGAGCGGCGGATCGAATTCGATTTTCCTGATGGCCGCTGTGGGAGCGGTGCAGATACAGGCGTCACCCTGAAACACTTCATCCCCCGCATTGATCGTGACCAATCCATTCGCCTGCGAAACTTTGGCAACTTTGAGACCCGTTCGAATATTTTGTCGTCCAATTCGTTTGACGAATTCATCCACCAAGCGCGAATTTCCACCGACCAATTTCAGATCCATCTCATTGTGCTCGCTTGACTCAGCGTATTCGGCAAGGGCCGCATAAGCCGAGACATGACGGATCGACTCGCCAAAGTCGGTGCTGTCGGCGAGTTCACGCAAGACCATGTCGTTCCGTTGAAACCCTAAATCGGATAAAAACGTCCACCAATCGATTCGATCAAGCACTCGTTTTTGCTCGTCGGAATAACTCTCGTAGTCCTCCAACAACTTCTTCCACGCAGCATTGGCTTCGGGTGAGTAGTCCCATTCGCTTGGACGAGACACATGACCGTTGAGCATGAGATAGTCGGAGAATTGATGTTTTTGCAACGGCAAACCAAATTCGCGGCAGTGGGCGATGAGGCGTTCGTGACTTTCACCGACCCACTCGGCCCCCAGTTCGCATAGCAAGTTTGGATTTTCCGGAAGTGCGTAGCTGAAAACTCGGCCTCCAATTCGATTGCGAGCCTCGATGATGGTGACTTCCCATCCCGCACGTTGGAGAACGTAGGCCGCCGACAGACCGGCGAGTCCGGCACCGATGACAACGCAACGACCTCGGCGACCGGAATAATGGTGGATCAATCGATCACCAAAAACGACGCCACATGATGCCGCCCCGGTAAATTTGAGAAAATCGCGCCGCTTGATCGACATCGCAAAACTCCTTTTGATCGCCTGCATTTCAAACTAACATGATCGGTTGTATTTTGCTAACAGTGTAATCTTTTTCGAGATCCGAGCAGAGACGACTTGCGGGCTGTGATTGACAGATGATTTCATAAACGGCCTAAATTTTTCAAAAATATTTTGAGAACCGCCGAACATTTTGCGGCTGAGTTCGTCTCTTTAAGCACAGCGGGGGAAAACTTCATTTCCTACGCTTACTAAAATCGCAATTCCAAATTTTTCCATTGGATTTTCTAGTCATGGTTTTATCGCAGTCCAAGTCACGACAACCGCAAGTGGTTGAACGATTTCCGGAGGTCGGTCAGGGCCAAGTCGCACGGCATTCCCATGCGGCAGCGCTCTTTCTACGTCCTCATCGCGAGTGACTTTGGGCTCAAGCAATCAAAACATTGCCAACCCGGTGTCGCTGCGACACCGGGTTTTTTTGTGGCATTTTCGTGATTGATTGGACGCATTTGAGGACCGGTAGCTGAGACGGTGTAGCGGCGGTCTGAAGAACCGCAGACGAGGGTTCGAGCACCTCCTGGTCCACTTAACAATTCGGGTAGAGGTGCAGATGGGAGCACGCCTGCTTTGGGAGCAGGAGGATTTCGGTTCGACCCCGAAGTACCCGACTGAAATAAAACAAAAACGGGATTGTGGCAGACAAGGCAATGTGTCGGTCTCTTAAACCGAGCGATGTGGGTTCGAGTCCCACCGATCCCACTTTGGCAGAACGAGACAAGCACTGATCGTCTATCGGCAAGACGCCTCCTTCGTAACGAGGAAATGCGGGTTCGATTCCTGCTCGGTGCTTTAAAAGCTCTGCGAATGCGCCTGTAGTGTAGTGGCAACCCGCCTGCTCGCCATGCAGGAATCGCGAGTTCGATTCTCGCCCGGCGCTTGTTTTGATTGGCATGAATTGAAAACATTCGATGGGAGGAATGGGGATGATGCGATTGATGAGACGAATTTGAGAAGAGAGAAGTGAAGTGAAAACATTTTCCGGGGTAGCAGTTGCTGGTGGCTGTGCCTGGCTTTGAACCAGGAGTTCGCAGGTTCGATTCCTGCCCCCGGAACTGTGGCCGTCCTGTACTGGTTTCAGGGACTTGGCTGTGAACCAGGTCGATGTCGGTTCGATTCCGTCCGGTCACCCTTGGGTGAGTTTGCAAACGACGACAACATCATTGCGAGAAAACATTTTGACAACTGAAACGGAAGGCATCCGGCTGGATGAGGAGACCGTCTTGAAAACGGTTGGCGGTTTTGCCGCTTCGGGGTTCGAGTCCCTGGTCTTCCGCTGGAAAATTTCAAATTTGAAATTTCAAATTTGAAATCTTTTTCCGGTGCGGTACGCCAACTTGGCGAGCGGCTTGTTTTAGAAACAAGTGATTGTGGGTTCGAATCCCACCTGCACCACTGATACCAAATATTTGGCTTGCGAGTGTGCCGGATTCGCACGACTGTCTTCGAAACAGTTAGACAAGGTTCGATTCCTTGGCAAGCCGCTTTAAAACATTAGGTTTAAGTTTAAGTTGGTGATGCCTTATGATTTTCGGCCCGCAATTTTTGTTTGCACGATTTGTTTGAGTTTTTGAACAACTTCGTCAACCGAAAGATTGTCGGTATCAACGACGATCGCATCGGGGGCTTGTTGCAGGCGACCCACGGCACGATTTTGATCGCGAAAATCTCGGGCCATCTGCTCTTCCAAGATCGTTTCATAATCCCCCGACAAACCCCGCTCTGCCAAATCGCCAACGCGCCTCTGAGCACGATGTTCGGGAGAAGCCGTCAAATAGATTTTGCATTCGGCATTCGGAAACGCTACGGTCCCTTGATCCCGCCCCTCGCAAACGTAGTCCCCGTCACTGGCGATTCTCCGTTGCAATTCAACCATCACTCGGCGAACTTCGGGGTTGTCAGCCACGGGGCCAATGTTGCGAGTTACGGTGGGGTCACGGATTGCACGAGTTACATCCGCCCCATCGACTGTGAGGCCCTGATCCGTTACGACGATGGTCACAGCGCCGGCAAGTGCGGCCAAGCCTGCATGATCATCGAGTGGGACTTGGCGGTCGAGAGCGGCCCAAGTAATCGCGCGATACATCGAGCCGGTGTCGAGGAATCGAAACCCCAATTCAGCGGCCAACAGTCGAGAAACAGTGCTCTTGCCAGCCCCTGCCGGGCCGTCAATCGTGACGATCATGCTCTACCAAAATAACTTAAGTGCCAAAATTTGATGCCCGTGGAACACCCCTCGGGCCTCTCCGTCGCGGACCTCAAGGTCGTACAAAAATTGCCCTTGAAGGTCGACCGCCTGCGCTCGACTTACC
This sequence comes from Pirellulaceae bacterium, assembly GCA_019636375.1. Classification (GTDB taxonomy): domain Bacteria; phylum Planctomycetota; class Planctomycetia; order Pirellulales; family Pirellulaceae; genus BJ22. Next base: position 301,674 of record JAHBXS010000005.1, read on the forward strand.
ATCCGCGGAACGCCGATCCGATAGTTGCCATTCTGATTCAAGGTCTCGGCGATTAGCAAGTGGACTCCCACGACCCGATCACCTTCCACCACAGAAGTTGCCTCGAGGAGCTCTATAGACGCGGGGTGAATCTGAAAAAACTGAGCCTGCCGAGGAACGATCTGGGAACTGCGTGTGCGGTTTTCCTTCGTCATGGCAGGGGCAAAAACCAAATTGGCGTCATCTGGCAGATAAGGCCGCTGCCCCAACTCATCTGATGCAATCCGCACGCAAAACTCAAAATGCCTTTGGCGTTCTCCACTCGTTATTAACAGCGTATCAAGGGTCCGCAACGACGACTGCCGATGAAACGCCAACCCTTGTGGATTGAATAAAATCGTCTCGTCTTCAATTTCAATCAGAATCGGACCGGGAGACGAAAACCTTTCGAGCCGACAAGGGTGCCTTTGCCCACCAACCGTTCGCCACCGCGAGGCCGCTTCACTTGCCCAGGCCCAGCGAACACAGAAATAGTTGTTCCAAGCATCTGTCCGCGTTGCATCCAGCGGTTCGATATCAACTGCGAAATGAATATCGGGAAACCCTCGCCGAACGGTCACGAACTGCCTGTAGCGAGCGAGTGAATCCTCGCCAAACACGAGATCGCCCGACGACTCCGCGACGGCCGTCTGCTGGTCGAGTGCTTTAAATTCGACTTCCTTGGCAACCATTTTCGAATAGTTCGGTTCGAGCGAGCCGGATTTGGCCCATTGGCACCAAGCGAGTTGTTGCGAGAGCAAATTTTTTGCGCGAGGCTTAAACCGTTTGACGCCTCGTATCGCACCGGAAGTTTGGTCGATGTCAACTCTAAAAAAGTCGTTCTGCAAACTGCCATCCTCGATCATGCGGCTTGCCGATGTCGATCGCGACTTTGACGCAGAGGGAACCGGATCAGTTTTTGAGACGACTGCATAACCCCAGGCTGGGATCGTTATCAATGCAGGCTTTTCAGACACCGCGACAGGTACTGCAGTCGCCGCTGGACTTCCATTAAAGACCACTTGATCGCCGGGTTCGCTTGTCTGATATCCGGTTAGTTCGACCAACTGCGATGCCAAACGGCCTTCGCATTGGTCAAAACTCGATTGCAACCCATCAAACTTCAACTGCTGGTCGTTGTCCATCATGATTGCACAAAGCTCTTTGTGCCAACCGGTAAAATCTGGACGGGCCGGTAGGGGAGTTCCTTGCAGAACTTCGATCAATGTCGTCCAAATACCCAAAGCCCGCCATCTCGCATACAACCGCCAGTAGTCAACAACTCGCGAAATGGGGTTTAGCCTTTTTTCTTGCACCCACTCAGCGAGATAGTCCCAGCGATAGTCGTCTTCCTCAAACGATTCGCCGTAGCCAGGGTTGTAGTAAGCGTCAAAGACTTCGCTCGCCAAGCGAAATCTGCCGAAAATTTCTCCGTACTGATTGGCGACGAACATGTCTTCTGCCGCCCAGTGATATTGAGCCGGCCAATGGGCAAGCACGACGGTGGCCGAGTGGTACGAATCAACTTGTTCGCCAATCACAACTCCCAGCTTCAAAAACGTTTCCGGGCGACTAGCGTCCAGCAACGGACCGGAGATTGAGGGAATTTGTGTCCCTTCCGGCGACTGCCAACTGAATAACGGAGCGGAAGCATAAGGATGCGATTCTGCGGCAAAGGGCAAATGAAGGGCTCCCTTGAATCCCAGTCGCTCCAACATTTGTGGCATTCCGGCAGCCAGCGACGGTAGACGTCGAGCGTAAGTAACCGGGGCTGAACCGAGATTCTCTTGATAAACGTTTTTTCCCTTCGTTAAATCTTTGATCAATGTCAACTGCGAAACAAGCTGCAGTGGCAACTCTTGATCGTGCCCTCCCGCCAATTCTAGTTTTCGTTCGTGAATCATCCCTCGGACGTGCGAGGTCAACTCGGGATGGCCTGCAAGAGACTGTGAAAATGTTGTCGCCGACCCCAACCAATTCTGCCGAACTGATCGGCTCAGCTGTTTGGACAGCTCAGAAATGCCAACGGGAAAAACGAGCGTCAGGTCCAACAAATTGGCTGTGACCGGATAATAGCGATTGCGTTCTTCCAGCAACAAATCAAACGCTGCCTGCAAGCGATCGTTGGCTTCATCCGCTTTGCTCGCAACTGCCGCTTGGGCTCCTTCAATCGCTAGTTCCGTGAGTCGCTCCGAATCCAGAGTGCTGGAATAGCGGAGTTGCCGGGTCATCAATTGAATTTGCATCCAAGTGTAGCCCAGCGCGAAAAACGACTTGACCACTTGCTCCCAAGGTTGCTCGCACCAATGAGGATGCCGCGAGCCGAGAACGGGGGCCAGAACGTCCCTTTCGCGTTCAACCGGACCTTCGATAACAATGGCGGTCGATTTGAGCTTGGCGACTTCTTCGTCGGAAACTCGTCTTCTGGTGGGAATGGCCAGGGTGATGAGGGCCCCCGAAAAGTCCTCGTCGACCGTTTCGATTCGCCGCCATTCGGGAATCTTTTGGGCACCTGCCAAGAACTCCGGGTGCCACAGGGAGGTCCAAGCGACCAGCAAACTGGCCGCGTCGTCACCTGTAAAATGGGTCGGAAAATCCTCCCAGGAATGGCAGGTCCAAAACGTGGTCAGCGATGTGAATGTCCGCACGGTCAACGCCCAACTCCGAGAACGGGCCAAACCTCGGATAACGACTCGGTGTCAAACGGATTCTGAGCCCACTCGGCGTAAACTGCGAGAAAAATCGGGGTTGAAGGGGTTGCAATGGCTATTCGCACGATCCGCCGATCACTTTTTAAAGGAACAAAAATTTGACATTCACTAGTGTAACGGGTACATTAGGGGAGAACTATCCTTGTCTCAAACGGCAATTAAGGGTTAGCGTCAGTCGCGGTCCAGCCACTTCCCATCGGAGCGACCAGACGAACGGGGACAAACGTTACAAAACTCGAATGATCGAATGGGGACGACATTAAAAACCGCCTTTTTGGTGCAGTTTTTAGTCGGATTTTAGGTTAAACTAGGGGCTGGCTTCTTTTAGTATGGAACAATAAAGGGTGCGCGACACTTGAGGTCTGCGAATCGTTCACAAAACATAGTCTATTCAGGGTGTTGGAATGGCCAAGACACAAGCAGTTTGGGGAATCGACATTGGCATGTGCGCCATCAAGGCGTTACGGTGCACCAAGGGTGACGACTCGAAACAAATCATTGCGGACAAATTCGATTACATCGAGTTTCCGAAAATGCTCAATCAGGCCGACGTGGACCCTGAAGAGGAAATCAAGAATGCTCTTGAGCTCTTTTTGAGCCGAAACGATGTCAAAGGGGATGTCATCGCGATTAGCGTTCCAGGCCAGACGGGTCTGCCACGTTTCTTTCGTCCACCTCCCGTGGATGTGCGAACCCTGCCGGAAATTGTCAAATACGAAGTCAAACAACAAATCCCCTTCCCGATGGACGAAGTGGTCTGGGACTGGCAGCGTCTCGGTGGTGTATTAGTCGACGATCGCCTCGTTGATGCTGAGGTCGGCTTGTTCGCGATGAAGCGTGAAGCCGTCTTTAAAGCCATGAAGCCGTTTGAAGATGCCAAGATTGAAATCGACTTTATTCAGTTGTCGCCATTGGCCGTATTTAATTTCGTCACCCACGATGTCTTTGACGTCCTTCCCAATCCAGATGACGTTGACCCTGAGAACCCGCCCGAGTCGCTTGTGGTCCTATCGGTGGGAACCGACACGACGGACTTGATTGTTACGAACGGTGTGAAACTTTGGTTGCGAAACATCCCGGTCGGGGGAAACCATTTCACCAAACAACTTTCCCGCGAATTGAAATTGACCCACGCCAAGGCTGAGCAATTGAAGCGAAATGCCCGCAACGCAGAAGACCCCAAGAGTCTCTTTCGCGCGATGCGACCTGTCTTCAATGATCTCGTCAGTGAAATTCAACGCTCGCTGACCTTTTTCCGCAGTATCGACAGAAACGCCTCGCTGTCCAAAATTGTTTTGCTGGGTAACACTGCGAAACTCCCCGGCTTGAGGCAGTTTTTGACCTCTCAGTTGGAAATGGACATCGTTAAAGTGTCCGAACTTAAGCACCTTTCCGGTGCTGATGTGGTCAACCAGACTTCGTTCCAAGACAACGTGCTGACCTTTGCTCCGGCCTATGGCTTGTGCATTCAGGGTCTTAGCGAAAGTGTCCTAAAAACCAACTTGTTGCCGGCGGAACTCAAGGAGGAGCGGTTTATTCGCGCCAAGAAGCCTTGGGTGTTGTCCGCGATCAGCATGTTGATGTTGGGGATGCTCGTAGGCTGGTTCTTTTATACACAAATGCTTTATCGTTCGTCGGACTCATTCGAGGCCAACGGAGTCATGTGGGCGACGGCCAAAGAAGCTGCCGGTGCTGTGAAAAAGCAAAGCGAAAAGCTGATTACCGACGACGCCGATCTCAGAAGAACGTTGGACAAAGTCGAACTCCTCAACAAAGAGCTGGTTTCATCTTACGAAAGCAAGAATCAGTGGATCGAATTGATGAAAGCGATTCACGACCAACTCCCCAAAGACCCACGGATTGTGGATGACACGGTCAATCCTCTCGATGTGCCCTTTGAAGATCGAGAGACGATCTACATTCAGCACATCGAATCTCATTTCACGAAAGATGTGCAGAAACAAATTCAAGCCCTTGAGAAATACTACATCACGCAATTTAGTCGAACAGGCGAAGAAGACGAAGAACCTGCAACTACAGTGGAGGCTCCACAAGCTGCAACTGACGATGACGAATCCCCGTCAACTCCAGCAGGAGGCACCAAGGTAGCCGGGACCGAAGCAGGGGCTGGTGCTGTCAAGGTAAAACCACTCCCAGAACTTTCTGGCCCGGGCTGGGTGATCGAAATCAAGGGGCATCATTACCACAACTCTGACCGGGCAACCATGAACAAGGACAGCCGCCAAACGTATTTGCGCCGCACGCTGCTACAATCATTGGACCGTGGAAGCGTCACGTTCCCTGGCGAAGAAAATGCTATCCAAGGTGGTGGAACGTATAGCCTCGCTGAATTTGGCCTTTACCTACCAACTTTAGTCTTTGAAGAAACCAAACAACCTTATCTCATTCAGTTCTCACCGGAACCGACAGAGATTGAAAGCGTTCGTGCTCGGCAGGCCGATGTCCTCGAACAAATCACTCAACTTGCGGATAAGGAAGACGGCCAAGAAGAACTTGAAGCGCTTAAAAAGGAACGAGATGAAATCGACGCAAAACTTGCCCTGGTTGATAAAATTCTAAAAGATCGCGGAATCCGTGCCACTAGATACGATTTTGTGGTCCAAATGATTTGGATTCCCCGCTCTCCGAGCCAGCGATTTGCCATGCGAACAACGGGTAACAACTTGGGCGGTGAAGCAGTTTCCAATTCTAGCGAACCAATTAACACTCCAATACCAACTCCAAACGAGCAGGGTGGAGTGGAAAACGCTCGCAGTGACGATGATGACGACGATGAATAAACCGGACGCGAAAGAAGTAGCGTTTCTGCCACTTCATTTCGCTGACGATTCGGCGGCTTGGGCATCCCCGCCTAGACGACGATCAATGAAACAAATTTTCGGACGATGAAATTTATTGAAACGTTTGAGGATTGAAGAGAAGTTTTGAAAGGCTTGAAATGAACGACTTGAAAAAACACGGCTTTTGGATTGCATGTGGCCTTTTGACTTTGGCCATGATTGGGACCTGGTGGTGGGCATCGGGGAACGCTCGCTCCACGCAAATGGCGAATGAGCAAATGATCGAAACCGCCGCCAAAAATACCATGGACATCAAGAAAAAAACGTTTGCCGAAAGCCCTGCGGACGTAGTCGTCCATCCGACGCCAGGTTCTCAAGCTGGAATGAAAAAACGGATCGACCTGTCCACTCGAAAAATGCTCGAGGCCTGGGAACTCAGACGAAACGCACAAGAGCCCATTCTCAAGTGGCCCGAAAAAGTCCTCGTTCGTAGTGAATTTACTCAAAGGTTTTCTAAATACGATCCACCCCAGAAATTCGCCTTACGCGGGCCGGACAGCAATGAATTGATCCCACCCTACCAAGACCTAATGCTGATCTACAAAGAGCTAATTCCCCAACGTATGGATGAAATCGCCTCGATTATCAGCACCGACTGGCAACCAATTGAGACGATGGCGACAGCAGCAAGAAAAGACAAAGACAAGGGGAAAAACATTCCCAGCGACTATAAAACTGGAATGGAAAACCTGGACTTTATCGTTAAATGGGACGCAGCTAATCGCGATCTCTGGAAAGAAAAGCTGACGATTTTTCAGGGAATGGATGGCAATCAAAATGCGTCCGGAGTTCCCTTGCCTCGACAAGTCTTTGCCCTCCAAGAGGATTTGTGGTTGCTCGAAGCCTTCTTCAATATCGTAAAGTCAATCAACGGCGATGCTCAAACAAATGCGATGGCACCGATCAAAGAAATCGTGCACGTCGCCTTCGGAAGAGAGTCCTATCAAACTGAAATTGGTAAACTTTCCACACCTGACCCAAAGCTTTTGACCGGACGACTCGTTTCTACTTCTGCCGGTTCCGACGGTGACGATGGCGGATCCCGAAATCGGCCACCAAGTCGCGAGGATCGCGACGAAGATCCAAATCCATCAGCCGGTGCATCCTCAGTGAAGACAAGCTTTGAATTCAATCTAAATGGTGAACAGGCTTTGTTGGGACCATTTCATGGCCGGTATGCGAATATTAATTTTGATCCACTCGCAATTGATGAAATTTTGGGAATTTTCGCCAATCCGATCCTGCCTGATCGAAACGTCGAGACGATTGTCGCCCGTCGCATTCCTTTCAGAATTGCGGTCACGATGTCGGAATCGAAAGTCCCTGATCTGATCGCCGGCTTCAGCAACTCCGATTTCGCATTTGAAGTTTTCCAAGTCCGGATCAATCGCGAAGACGCCTACAACAAAATCGAACGCGTTGGAAAAAACACTGCCAAAAGCGGCAGCGAACGTGATAGACCAGTAGCTGGATTAGGTGGAGCGGGAGCATCGGGTGTTGATACCGGAGGTGGCAATGCGAACGCCGGGGCCTCTGGTACTGAAAAAACAGTCGACAAAGCAAACGTCGAAGTGCGAACCAAAGACGATGTGAGCGTCGAATTTTATGGGATCGTGAAAATTTACAATCCAGTCGATTGGGGACGCTTCAAGGACATGCTCGATCAATCCGACGCTGCCCTCACGACTGCCTCGCGGAATCCATAGTCCCTTTTTTTACTTAATTTGCGTTGTTGAAAAAATTGAACTTTCAAATCTTAGCGGGCACTTTCATGGCGCCTGCAAAATCTGATGCAATGAGGATGGTTTAACATGGCCAAGAAATTTAAATTCAACCAAAATGACTTGAAGGACTTCTTCAGAGATCACGTCGAAAAAGTCATCATGGGAGTCGCGGCAGTCTTGTTGGGCTGGTTCCTGTGGAATGCCATTTCGGTAAAGCCTACCACGACCCGAACCCCCTCCGAGTTGCAGCAGTTGGCAGCCTCCACTAAGAATTTCCTCGCCGAAGATTCTTGGCCGCAAATGGCGGAATACAGAAAGGCCGACACAACAGCTCCTGACCGCATTCGCGCTGCCGCTGAAAATGTCGCTCAAGTTGATGCGTATGAAATCGGAATGGTCGCTGGCCCGCTCGTAAAAGATGCTGAGTTGAGGCGAGACCCAGAACTCCTTCCCGCCTTTGAACTGATTGCTCGCCCAATGACTGTTGCCATTTTCCATAAAGTAGGGGAAGGTAAGGCCTCACCACTTCTACTCCAAAGCGAAAACGAGAAACTTTTCCCAGATGATCGTGATCAGGACAAAGGCAAGAAAGGCAAAGATAAAGACAAGGAAAAAGATAAAGAAAAAGATACAAAATCGCCCCCTAAATCGATGGGTGAAACTTATGAGGTGATTCACAGCCTTGACGACTGGGGAGTTCGAGGTGCCAGCGTCGAAAAAATGGTCCCATCTGTAGAAACGGTCATCACCGTGGTTGGATTGGTTCCATTTGAGAATCAATGGAAACGATTCGATGCTGCCCTGCGACGCAGCCGAGGCTATTTTCCTGACCGCGACCGACCAACTTATCTTTACCTTCAAATTGCCCGACAAGTTGAAGGCGAGGAGTGGGACGAAAATTATGAAAAGGCAATTGCAGATTTCGAGGATAAGAACTTCGGTTCCGTGCAGGCTCCGGAAATCGTCGATCCCAAATATTATGACAATGTTTTGACACGCCCATTCCCTCCAGTAACCGCCTTCGATTTTCGCGAAGTTGCACGACATCCCAAAGTCCCGATGCGCCGCACAGTCCCTTCTTTTTTATGGATTAAAGAAACGGGAGAACAACTCGTTCCTTTTAGAGGAGACAAGTCTGGCAACAAAGATCGCAACAAGGACGAAGACGACAAAAGTGCCGAAGAACAGGATGATAAAAAACAAAAGGACCCGAAACGCGAAGAGTTGGAACGAATCAAAGGAAGCAGCAAAGTCGCCTTCGATGAGGCCGTAGCCTCGAAAACGCCACTCGCTCCATATCGAATGATTCGGTTCGTTGACTATGATCCCCCACTTGATAAGTCTGTCCGCTATCGTGTCCGCCTTTGGCTATTAGATTCTAATGATCCTCCTGATAGCATCGATGCAATCGGTAAAAAGAGTGACCGCGACAAGCCCACATTTGGTCTGGGTGCAGAAGGTGATAGTGAGGGACCGAATTCTAATTCCAAAAAGGACGCCTATCGAAAACAACCTGTCACTGCGCAAATGATCCACCCGAGTGTTGCCGAACGGCTTCGTCAGAAACTAGACACGTTTGATAGCTTGCCAGATAAAGCCCTTAGGAATGCGATCCCAACCGACTGGAGCCCAGAAACGGAATTTGTAAGTGCCAAAACGCAAATCCCTTCGGAAGTCTATTTGGGCGCCGTCAGAGAATCGGCGACTGTTGCAGTTGGCAACGTGCGAATTCCTCGTGATGAGCCAACCGCTAACGTGGCCGCATCGTACACCAGCCCAGATTTTGGCGTTCGGGTCGCTGCCCCCAAACAAGCGAACCGAGGTGATCTTTTGAATTTCTCTATTCCTAACCTTGGAATCGTTAACCCATCCAAAAGAGATGTTGTGAAACTGAGACAAACTCAGGTGCGATCCAATTTGCTTCTGGTTGATATTCAAGGTGGAAGCGAACTGAATTTGAATGACATCCGAGAAGTCAAAGTCCAGAACGAAAACCCCAATTCCGTTGAAGGATTCGAGTCTCTGCATTCGAAATTCACGGATCCTGGTGAAATTCTCGTGATGGACGAAGACGGAAAATTTCGAATCCAAACTACTAACGCCGATTATCGCTTCTATCGATCACGCTTGCTCTTGCCCGACGAGACTCTTGAACATGGCAAAGCTCCGGAAAAAGAAGACGACAAAAAGGGCGGACGTCGCGGAGGCGCACCTCCAGGTGGTGCCGGAGGCGGCGGCGGAGACGTTCCTGGCGGCTAATGCCTTTACGCAAAGTATGCGATTGTACGTCTCACCTTGGCCTAGGAAGCGATTCTGGGCCAAGGTGTACAACTGCAATGCGCAGTCTGAGCGTTTGATGACTTTCTAATCGTTCACGGTATCGCCATTGCAACAAAACGAATTTTCGCTTTAGCCAAACCACATGCCTAAATAGGTAGTATGCCGCCGCGTACTCGTTCGGATTGTCCGCCTTTTCAAGGATTGAAAAGCGACTTAGCCGTTCACTTCGCGAACCATTAGCCAACGAATACATGGCCGTTCATTCCGTCAACGATTACGTGGCCGTTCGCTCCGTCAACAATCACGTGGCCGTTCATTCCGCGAACGGCTACATAATTTCTTCGTTACGCTTCAACATCCTCGACAGAATCGGTGAAACAACGATGGCTTGTTTTCCGGCATAAATACCCACTGATTCAGCAAAACAAGCCAAGGGACTTTGCTAGCAAAAGCACAAAATGCCCGACGGCGCGATTTCGAAATATTGGCCTCGACGTTGACGGTTCCTATTCTCATTGCTAAAGTCCCGCTCGCCGTGTGAAAGAGCAATTTGGTTCGGGCCCCTTCAAGAGAGTATCGATTTTGAATCCATTTGGCCCCCCATCCAAGAAACTTGGAATCGAAAGACTGCTTAGGCCGATCGCAAATTGGCACCGGCACACATGCTTAGCCCTATTGTGTGCAGGGGTCGCGATCAACATATTTTGTCAGTTGGAAATGGCTGCCGCGCAAGAGGCTATTTCAGAAGCTAATAATCGGCAAGTGCAGTTAGAATTGCCGAGCTATTTCCAGAACACATTGGAAAATAACACTGACGACCGTTGGTTGTCGATTCAGACGGACGATTCCGATGAAGCCCTGCAGGCTCCTTCAATTAGCCGCGATTCAACTGTCGGATCGATCATTGATGATGTCATTGAACAAATTGTTGTAGAAGTCTTTTCCAAAGAAACCCGACTCGATCTATTGCTCGAACAAGATCGGCCTTACAAGGCCTACCGCACGCAGCAAACAGGGCTTCAGTGGATTGCAGCATCTAATAACGACTTCGGATTACTCAGTTGGCAGAAGGACCCCTATCTCCGCCGCCAATCAGAATCGGGATTATCGCTCGCGTTTAATCTCCACTGGTTATCCGGTCCAGTTGCACCTGATGTTTCACCCAGGCTTTACGATGCAGTGGCCAGTTACCAAGTTCGAAAACCGTTTTCTCACCATTTCAGTTACGATGTCGCTGCAAGTGTTGGTGTGTTTAGTGATTTCGCTGGTAGCGCCCGCCAGGGAGTCCGCTTCCCAGCCCATGCCGTCGGCATGATTCATTTCGATCCCCGAAAGGATTTCGTTTTTGGAGTCGACTATTTAGATCGCCAGGATATCAAGATCTTGCCCGTTGTCGGACTCTCGATCCGCGAGTTCCTGTTCCCGAACATAAGGCTCGATTTAGTTTTCCCTCGTCCCCGTATTGATTTTGCCTTGGACACGCATCACCGGATTTATGTGGCTGGATTGCTGGGTGGCGGAACCTGGGATTTCAAAACAACGACCGATAGTCGCGAGCTTCTTACCTACCGCGATTACCGAATCGTCATGGGTTTTGAGTATGCCAACATGCATAATCATCTATCCGCGATCGAGTTGGGGTGTGCCTTCAGTCGGCAATTAAACTTCGCCACCGCAGGCACCACGGTCCCTTTTTCCGAAGCCTTCGTCCTGCAGTGGGTCAGCCGATACTAAAGCGCCCACTCTCAACCACTCAACACAATTCCCCTTCCGCGCCAACAAACCTGCACAACGAGGCTTCTAGATGAAGGGGCAGAAATGGGGGCGAGTAGCTTAGCCGGAACGGCCCTTCGGGTGCGATGCACACCGGTACCTGGTCCCATTTCTGACGGCCGGCCATATAGGCGACTATTTCGGCAAAACTTCCACACCCTTGATGCAAATTTTGCATTCAACGACACCACTTCCATTGCAAGGAACGCATGGCTCGGTCCATTTAACCTCGCGGGTCGTACGGCGGTCACCGGGTAGTTCGACGATTTCGATTTTTGACTTGCCCACCGTTCCGTTAACACATCGTCCACACGGAACAAAATTCCGCCCCTGACAATTCAGACAAGCCACGTCTTTGAGATTAATAACCGTCTCATCCAATGGTGTTATCCCCTCCCGATGCGGCGTATATCCGACATACAGCCATCCTTGTTCACGATGACTTGCAATTTCCTGTTTCGAGACCGAAAACTTCATTTTTTGTCAAGGCGAGAGACTATCCAAGACGCTCAAAACAGGCAATCGAACACAAAATAGTGGACGATTTTGCAAAGCTACTTGTTAGGATTTTCCTGATGATCTAAAATTTTCGCGATCTGATCAAATCTCTTTCGGAAGAAGAGTCCCATTTGACTTTCAACTTTTGGTTTAATGTTCACTTCAGTCAAGAATTCTCGCTTATTGATTTCTCCTGGGCCTTTTGGTAGTCATGGAATCAACAATTGCTTATGAATCCATATAAGATTTTAGGTGTATCGAAGGATGCAACTCTCGCTGAAATAAAAAAAGCGTATCGGGAAAAATGCATTAAGCATCATCCAGACCGAGGTGGAGACCAATGGGCTTTTGAGCAAATCACGCAAGCATTTGAGTATTTGCGAGATCAAGCTATTGAGAAATCCCACGACATTCCCCCTCAGTCAAAAAAAGAATCATCAAAACCTTCACCTAAACCTAAATCGAACAATTCAAATGAAACGCCAAAACCTCAGAGTAGTCCAAACAAACCGAAACAACAACAAAAATCGGATGATGTGGTACCTCAGATCGTCATCAAAAAGAAAAAGTTTTCTCCACGGAGAGTATCGAAAAAAAATAGCGCGTGGATCACCATTGTTGGCATCTTGCTCGGAATCCCAAGTGCGATTGTTGCCACTTGGTTGATTTTGAAATATTACCATCCATTCTTCAAGGCCAACATTGCCAAAGAAACAAATTCGGTCTCCGAATTTGAGAGTTTTAATCGGAGAACTGAAGATAGTGTTCAAACCCAATCGTCGAGAACGTCAAAAAGAAACTCCTCGCCCAAGCCGTCGTCTCCCCAGCCTCGCTCTCCCCAAACAAAAACACCCCAAAAGCAAACGGATATTCGTAACGAAGTTATCCAAAATGAAGATTTGCAACGCAGTTCAAATCAAAGTTTAGGCGGTGAAGCCCCCGCTCGAAACATGTCGCAAATCGAAAATGAGTTTGATTTAAAGAGTGAACCTCAAGTAAATAGATCGCAAGTTTACGACTCGTCTGGCTTCGCAAGTGAAAACGCTGATAATGCTGAGAGCGAAGATTCCGAATCGACTGACCCTCAAGAATTGGACGGTCTAGAAATAATCAAAAACTATCTTCAGTTCTTGGACGGACTCAAGGTTGACACATCAGGAAAGACGGATATTCAGGCCAAAGCCGAAATCGAAGTATTGCATAAGATTGCCGAAAAAGAACTGCCCAAAAAGACAATAAATTTGTCGTTTCCAGTCAAGAACGTGAAAGATTTGCAACGTGGACAGTATGCAATTGGATTTATATTAAATCCTCAAGAATCGCAGTTTTGGGATAGCTTTCAAACCTCAGATGATTTTATTCGTTATCGCTTGTCGGAATCAGAGGCGAAAAAAATTGACTCAGATTGGAAAGTTGAGTTTCGCGGAAAACTCAAACTAGAGGTTTATTCTGATAAAATCTATCGAGCAAAAAACGAATTTGTTCAAATTCAACGAAAAGGGAATTGGATTGCTTTCCGATCCCCGTTTTATCTTACGGGCACTGAAAAATTTGCAAAGCCCTATATCTTGATAATCGAAAAACCACAGGTAAAGTTAGTTCGTCCCAAATAGTTGCGATTAGTAACCTGTCTCTTCTCTTATGGCGAAATGTTTGCTTTTGATCCTGCAGATTGCGTTTTTGTAGTCTAACCATAGTACTGTCAATTGAAATTGGCTCAACTTGATGGTTATTTCCGCTGGCTGAACTACGACTTGCTTACCGTGCGGGGGCGGGACCAGGTGGGGGAAAGGGCAGTGGATGTGGCGGATTTTTCGGCGTGCTTTTTTTCGATCAGGCGAGTGTAGCCGTTGACCATCTCGTCAATCGATGCATGATTGACCACAAAGTCTCTGCCAGCGTTTCCAAAACGTTGGCTCAATTCGCGATCGGTTAACAACTCAATCCAGCGATCGGCCTGGGCCTGGGGGTCGCGGATCGGAACTGTGAAACCAGTTTCCCCGTCAGAGATCAAGTCGGGGACGGAACCAACTCGGGTGGCGACAACAGGACGCTGACAGGCCATCGCTTCTACAATCGAAACCGGACTGGCTTCGTTGTCGGAAGTCAAGGCAAACAGATCGATGGCGGAAAGAAGTCCAGGAGTGTCCGCGACGTTTCCTAAGAAGTGGACTCGGTCGGCAATTCCTAACTCTACCGCATTGTCACTTAAGGCTTGTCGACCGGGGCCATCTCCGCCGATCAAAAAATGAGTATTGGGGAGTTTTTGAGCGGTGATTCGGGCGGCCTCTAAGAAAACCCGATGGTTTTTTTCAGGCCGCAAGGCGGCGACAATTCCGACAACGGGGGCATCCAACTCGATTCCTAACTCTTTCCTCCAACGCTCCCGAGCCGATGGATCAAATCGAAATCTTCTTGTATCGATTCCGTTTCGAATCACAAGCACTTTGTCGCGAGGGAATCGTTCTTGTTCCACCAAAAACTCACCATGCGTTCGCGCTACGCCAATGAAGCCATCTGTCAAAGGAGTCAACCAACGATTGAGGCGCCCCACGCCATCCGGCCATCCGGTGGAATGCAATGCCGAGAGAATTACGGGAACATTCGCCCAACGCGCGGCCAGCCGTCCCCAAAACATCTTGTCGCCAGCTCCGACCGTGACAACGGCGTCAATCTGTTTTCGCCGAAACAGTTTCGCAAGGCGACCAATCACCAGGACGTCGTACTTGTGATGAATGACATGGGAATGCACTGGAAGTTCTTTCCCGAGAATCTCCCCCAACGGGCCTGGTTCTTTCAAACAGCAAATCTGCGGTTCAATGCGGTTGCGGTCAAACGAGCGAACAAGGCTGGCCAACAACGTCTCCGCGCCCCCTACCGGCATACTCGTGATGACAAACATGACTCGCAACGGATGAGACATCCTAAGGCTCCGGTTTAGCGCTCTGGTATTTCGTAGGCAAAGTCTGGGACATTCAGCATTCGCCAATCGTATTGCAGCCAATTCCGCAGACGTGAGAAGCAAGGATCGCCATGAATGCGTTTTATATGAAACGAATCACCTGAAACGGAGTTGAACCCACCATAGGCCGAACAGACTCCGGCAAACCCCGCTTCTCTAGCGACCTGAAACAACGCTGGCGAAAGATTCGCGAGTTGACCAAACGGAGCCGCAAAATAGCGAATCGGGCGGTTGATGAGCAGACCCAATTCAGTCGAAGCGGCAACCACTTGGTCAAACAACTCTGCAATCGATGTTACCGTTCCCAGGTCCGGATGACTTCTCGTGTGCCCGCCGATTTCGATTCCAGCGGCGGCGAGCGCTTGGATTTGTTCCACAGTGTTGACCGGCAAGGCGTTTCCGAACTGCAAATCATGGAGAAACGGGCGTTGATTCACGATGTTATCCAGAACCACGAAATAGGTCACTGGGATTTTGCGTTCTAACAACAACGGAATAGCCCACTCGCAGTTTTCGGCATAGCCATCGTCAAATGTGATGGCCAACGCCGGCTTGGAATTTCCGGTCTGCATGCGCCGTTGGCATTCTTCTAGCGAAATCATTTCAAAATTTTTCGACAACCAATCGATTTGTCGCTCGAAATCGCGACGGGTGATTGTCCAAGGAGTCAGAAATTCGTCTGCTACGCGATGATAAAACAAAACTCCCAGCGGAACTGCCCCTTGGCTAGTCATCCACCAGCGATGAGCACTGCGCACGGGCAAAGTCGCCAAGCGATAAGTCTCGATCAAAGTTGATTCAAATGAAATCACGACTCAGTTATTTCCGCTGGTTTTTCCGAACGTTTTGTTTAACTTGTACGAAATTGCGTTACCATTTGCTGTTCTCGCCAATTCACGACGATGCTTGTCCTTA
The DNA here is from genome assembly GCA_019636375.1 of Pirellulaceae bacterium. Taxonomy (GTDB): domain Bacteria; phylum Planctomycetota; class Planctomycetia; order Pirellulales; family Pirellulaceae; genus BJ22. The sequence continues at coordinate 317,416 of JAHBXS010000005.1, forward strand.
TTACGGAGTAACGGCAGCCTTTTCACGGAGTAAAAAGCTACGTGGGCGTTCACTCCGTGAACGCACGCCGAATTAATCCACAAAATCCACGTGAAAAATCTCGTCCTCCACGTGAAAAGCTCGCGTGGCGACAGTCACCATTCAATTCGATGACAGACACTCCAAATGTTGGTTGCATGTACCCATCTGGCAACTTGCCATCTGAGAATTCGCTTGGAAGTAGAGAAAAAAAATCTGATACAACCGGTACAACCTAGCGTATTGGCATTACCGACCTCACCCACTTTCTCGCGATCACAAACTAGGTTTGGACAGCGGCCATCTACAACCTAGATTTCATGAGAAGGTATACGTCAGGCGGGCAGAATTGGGGTAAGTTACCCATGTGCAAAGCACCCGAAGGGCCGTTCCCGCAACGGCACCTGACGCCATTTCCGTCCCGACATCAATTTCATCACTCTTACAGAGCCGCAGCACTCGCTTGCACAAATATGATTCAGAAACAAAAACTCTTCGGAATGGAAATTGACGCTCTGAATATGGGCCAAGCCATCGCACGACTGCGGGAATGGCTTGATGAAAGTCGCCTAGGAAAATGCCGTTACGTTGTGACCCCGAACGTCGACCACGCGGTTTTATGGCAAGAGCACGAAGGACTGCGCGATGCCTACCGCAAGGCTTCACTGGTATTGGCTGACGGTCACCCGTTGGTCTGGGCCTCGCGATTGCTCAGGCGGCCTCTCCCCGAGCGTGTTCCCGGTTCAGATCTCGTTCCGAAATTTTTTGATCATTGCCAAGACTCTGGCCGCGAGGTTCGGGTTTTCCTACTGGGTGCAGCGCCTGGCGTCGGGGCTCGAGCAGTGGAAAAAATCCGCAAACGCTGGCCATTAGTAAATGTCGTCGGTGTCTACAGTCCTCCGCTGGGGTTTGAAAAGGACCCTGATGAGAATGAAATCATTCTCGGCCGATTGATTTTGACTCGACCAGACCTCTTGGTGGTCGGGTTGGGCGCTCCCAAACAAGAATGCTGGGTCGCTCAGCATCACGAACATTTGGCCGCCAAAGCGGCTCTTTGCGTCGGTGCAACGATTGACTTTTTGGCGGGAGAAAAGCGCCGTGCTCCGTACTGGATGCAGTGCCTAGGTGTCGAGTGGTTGCATCGCATGTTGAGTGAACCACGGCGACTTGTGAAGCGATACGCCAAAGACGCCTGGGTCTTCCCTCAATTGGTGCTCAAGCAAATGCTGTCACCCTCGCGAGCCTGGAACTAGACGACAGTCGTGCCCGTTGCTCAACGGCTTCGAATTCTAGAGTTCAAACCTTCGGCTTGCTCTCGCCATCCTGGCTCAATTCCAACGACGACCTGAACGCCCACCACTTCGACGACTACTCAAGTAGGCCGGTGTAGTTTCGCATGACCAAGTGGCTGTCGATCTTCTGCACGAGGTCAAACGCGACACTGACGGCGATCAGCAACCCGGTTCCTCCGTAGAAGTTCGCCAAGTTGAAATCGACGTTGAACCATGTCGTGATGAGCGTTGGCACAATCGCAACAATGGCCAAAAAGCCCGCTCCCACAAAGGTAATCCGTTCCATCACCGCTTCGAGGTAATCCGCAGTTCGTTTTCCAGGCCGATACCCAGGGATAAACGTATTGTTGTCCTTGAAATTTTGGGAGATCTCTTGCGGATTGAAGGAAATCGCAGTCCAGAAGTAGCAGAAGAAATAAATCATAATGATGTAGGCGATGGTGTAAAACATCGATGCCGGATCAGAGAAAACTTCTTTGACGTTCTGCAGGAATTGCCCAACCACATTATCGCCTATTAGATTGGCGAGCGGCTCGATCAAAAACGTTGGCAACATCAACAAACTGCTGGCAAAAATGATCGGCATCACCCCGGCTTGATTGATCTTCAATGGAAGGTATTGGCGGGTGCCGCCATAGACCTTGCGTCCACGAACGTGTTTGGCACTTTGGGTGGGAATTCGCCGCTGTGCCATCGTGATAAACACGACGGCTACCACAACCGCAACAAATATCGTGATCAACATCGCGAGTTTCTCGACGCCATCGCCGTTTAGGCCCGTGAGGGTCGGTTCGAATTTGATAAAGAACGACCGTAGTGCCTCGGGCATCGCGGCCACGATACCGGCCATAATCAACAAGCTGATCCCGTTGCCGATTCCGTATTCGTCGATTTGTTCACCGAGCCACATCAGGAACAAGCTACCGCAGGTCATGATCAGCACGGCATTAATTTGCCAACCGAAAGTCAAATTGCCGAACTGGTTTTCAAAGGCGGCAGCCGTCAAATTGGCTTCTGGATTTCCTCCGCCCATGATGACCATCCGCATAAACACCCAGCTTTGGAAAAGGCATAAAACGACCGTCAGATATCGGGTGTACTCGTTAATTTTCTTCCGGCCCGCCTCGCCTTCCTTACGAAGATCCATCAGCGGCTTGTAGATCGTTCCCATCAACTGCAAAATAATCGACGCTGTGATGTACGGCATAATCCCCAAGCCAAAGATCGTGACTTGGTTTAAACGACTAGCACTAAACACGGAAACGCGAGCGAGCAGATTTCCGAAACCCGTGCTCATATCGCGGGCATATTGAGAGACTTGTTCGTGGTCTACGACGGGGAGAGGGATTTGCCAGCCAATCCGATAAACGGCCAAAAGGAACAGGGTCAAAAAGATTTTCTTCCGCAATTCCGGAATCGTGAAAACCACACGTAATTTTTCAAGCATAATCCTGATCCTGTACGTTCATCCGTTCGTCTCGCGAAAGCAGGCCCAGAAAGCAAATGCAGTTCGGGCTCATCTAGTTTCACCGAATCTTGTCCCGGTCGCAATCCCAATCTTGATCTGCCAAAGACCTTGCACCGAAATTTGTGGGCAAACTGCCTTGCGAGTTTCCTGACGGCAATTGAGGGAACAAGAATTTAGCGGCGAGTTACTTCTTTTCCTTCGACTTCTTGGTCATCTTGTTTTTCACAACCGGCTGTGGCAACGGCAGTTCCACGATTTCGACTCCGGCGGCCTCAAGCTTTTTCCGAGCAGTCGCCGAGAACCGATGCGCGACAATCTTGACCTTTTTTGTCAGTTCGCCAGTTCCCAGGACTTTCAAAATGTCGTAGCGGTACTTGGCGAGCCCTTTTTTACGAAGAGTTTCGCGATTGACTTCATCGCCATTCTCGAAATTATCTTCGATGTCACGCAGATTCACTTCGCCGACTTGGAAAGCGAACTTGAAGTTGTTAAATCCACGTTTGGGCAAGCGTCGGTAAAGGGGCATGGTTCCCCCTTGGAACACCAAGCTAATTTTACCGTTATGTTGGTACTCACCTTTGTGGCCTCGACCAGCCGTTTTGCCTTGACCGGTCCCCAGACCACGACCGAGGCGTTTGGTTGGCTTGTAGCCAACAACGTCTTGATTGACTTCATTTAGTTTCATAGATCGACCCCTCGCAGACGCTTTACGTCTTCATGTGTTCGTAGATTTTGTAGCGCATCAATGGTTGCTTTGACCAAGGTGACTGGGTTCGTGCTGCCAAAACTCTTAGTCAGAATGTTCTTGATTCCCGCAGCTTCGCAAACGGCACGCACGGAAGAGCCAGCAATCACACCCGTACCGGCACCGGCCGGAATCAACTTGACCATCGCAGCTCCGCAACGACCGGTCACGGTATGTGGAATGGTGTCGTTGACCACAGGAACTTCGACCAAGGTTCGCAGGGCTTGTTTGGTGGCCTTGTCAACGCAAGGTGGCACTTCGTTCGCCTTGCCATAACCCCAGCTCACCTTACCCTTACCGTCACCAGCCACGACGAGCGCGGCGAAGCTAAAACGACGGCCCCCTTTGACCACGGTCGCGCAACGTTTTACCTTGACGGTACGTTCAATTGTTTGACTTTGATTTTCGCTCGACACAATCAAATTCCTAATCAGTATTAAAACTCTAAACCGGCTTCGCGAGCTGCAGTGGCCAACTCGGCAACGCGACCATGATACTTGTACCGCCCGCGATCAAACTTAACTTGGGTGATTCCTGCCGCCTTGGCCCTTTCGGCGATCAAGGTACCGACCAGCTTGGCCGCCTCACAGTTACCACCGTGCTTCACCTTGTCGCGAATGTCTTTGTCTCGCGTGCTGACCGACACCAGGGTTTTCCCTTCGTTGTCATCGATCAACTGACAGTAGACATGGCTACTGCTGCGAAACACGGACAGCCGTGGACGTTCGCTGATCGCCTGCAAGTGATTGCGTACGCGATTACCGCGACGCCAGCGTTGTTTGTTTACAATTTTTTGTTTTCTCACGTTTCCAACCTTTGCCAATTGAATGACAAACTGAATTCTAAATTAAGTGCAAACCGCTTACGCCTTGGCCGCCTTACCTGGTTTCAATTTGATTTGTTCACCAACGTAACGAATTCCTTTGCCTTTGTAAGGCTCAGGTTTTCGCAAGGAGCGGATTTGGGCCGCAAACTGACCGACCAATTGTTTGTCGCAACCCGAAATATTGATGTGCGTTTGGTCTGGGCATGTGACCATCAAACCAACCGGGACGTCTTGTTTTAATTCATTCGCAAGACCAACGCGCATCGACAGCCTATTTCCAGCCAAGCTACAAACGTAGCCCACACCCTGTAGTTCAAGTTTCTTCTCGTAACCGTCCTTGACACCGACAATCATGTTCTTCACAAGAGCACGATACAATCCATGCAATGCTTTTGATTGACGTTCATCGTTGCGGCGAGTCACGAGAACTGATTTTGTTTCGTCATCGACTTTGATTTGAATGCGGGGATCGAAATCCTGGCTCAATTTCCCTTTTGGGCCTTCGACGCTAATATTATTTCCGGTGATCGACACCTTGACGCCATCCAAGATGGGAACCGGTAATTTTCCAATACGTGACATGATCCGAATCTCTTGTTGCTTTCTGCGTTTCGTATGTGTTCTTGTGACGAGTCTAAATGTTGCCGACGAATTCTTTAGGACAACTTACAAATGGCATAAACGAGTTACCAAACTTCGCAAATCACTTCGCCGCCGACCTTTTTTTGGCGGGCTTCGCGATCGCTAATGACCCCCTGGCTGGTGCTGAGGATGGTGATTCCCAATCCGTTCAAAACTGGACGAAGATCTGACGCTCGCCGATAAATGCGGCAACCGGGCTTGCTGACTCGTTTGACGTGGCGAATTAAATGCTCGCCGCTGGGGCCGTATTTTAGTTCCAATCGCAGTTGAGCAACCGGCGCTTCGGCGACCTCGACCCAGTCCCAAATGAAGCCTTCACGCTTCAGTACGTCGGCCACACCGCGTTTGACTTTCGAGACAGGAACGTCTACATGCGGTCTCTCGACATTCACTGCGTTTCGAATGCGAGTCAGCATGTCTGCAATAGGGTCCGTCATCATAATTAAAAATACCTCGTACCAGAATTCACTTTGTTCGGCTAACGCGATTCAATTCCAACTACCAACTCGATTTACGCACACCGGGGATAAGCCCTTGATCCCCAAGTTTTCGAAAACAAATTCGGCAGATGCCAAACTTGCGGTAAACAGCGCGGGGACGTCCACACATTTTGCAACGTCGTTCGCGGCGGGTTGAAAACTTTGGTTCTCGATTAGCCTTCGCGATTTTTGATGTCTTGGCCACAAATAGTCCTGTGATAAACGATTCGAAAAATCTGGTTAAACTTAATTTTGGTTGCCTTTGCCCCCCGCAGGGGCATCACGGAACGGCATCCCAAACATTCTCAACAACTCCCGACCATGATCATTCGTCGCGGCGGTTGTTACAAACACAATATTCATCCCTTGGGAGCGGGTAAACTTATCTGGGTTCAATTCGGGGAACACCAGATACTCCGTCAATCCCAAGCTGTAGTTACCTTGGCCGTCGAACGCTTTGGCGCTGACGCCGCGGAAGTCGCGAACTCGGGGCAAAGCCAGGGTTAGCAAACGGTCCATAAATTCGTACATTCGTGCACCACGCAGGGTGACCTTACAACCGATCGCAAGTCCTTCACGAAGTTTAAAACCCGCGATAGCCCTACGAGCCTTCGTGATCACGGCCTTTTGACCGGCGATCAGCGTCAGAGCCTCGGAAGCGTCATCGAGCAATTTCTTGTCGTTGACCGCTTGGCCGACCCCCATATTGATCACGATTTTTTCCAAACGGGGAATCGCCATTGGATTGTCGATCCCCAATTGTTGGCCCAGTTCATCGCGAATCTGGTCCATATACAGTTGATGTAAACGCGCTTTCATAGATGATTCTAACTCCACCTTTACCGTTAGATGACTTCGTTGGCCAAACTAACAATCTTCATAAAATTACGATCGCGCAGTTCACGCGCCACGGCCCCAAAAATTCGAGTGCCGCGAGGATTATTGTCTTTGTCAATGATCACGGCGGCGTTGGTATCAAACCGGATGTAACTCCCGTCCTCGCGCCGAGTCGATTTTCTTGTTCGCACGATCACGGCTCGCACGACCGCCTTCTTTTTGATTTCACTACCAGGAATCACGCTTTTTACGCTGCAAATGATGACATCTCCCAGTCGGGCGAATCTTCGTCGAGACCCTCCCAAGACCTTGATACACATCAGTTCCTTGGCACCGGTGTTGTCGGCAACTTGCAGTCGGCTTTCTTGTTGAATCATCTTCGTGACCTGAAATTATTTCTGTTTGCTTCTCGGTTGATCAAGGAAACGTTTTTCTGCAACGGCAGAACTACTCGGCATTTTCCTGAGTGGAAGATACGTCGCCGGCAACGCCAGTTTCGGACTCTCCACCGCTCTCTTTTTTGGCCAAACTTACGTCGCCGCTCTTGGCAACGACCTCGACCAACTGCCATCGCTTGGTCCGCGAGAGTGGCCGTGACTCGATAATTCGAACCGTATCACCCGCCGCCGACTCATTGTTCTCGTCGTGGACGTGGCACACGGTGCGATGCCGCACAAATTTGCCATACTTGGGATGCCGAACCTTGCGGCTGATTTCCACCACCCGGGTTTTTTGCATCTTGTCGCTGGTTACTCTGCCGATTAGTTCGCGTTTTGGCATGTTGGTACTCTTCGTTTACACTTTCTCAATTTTTCGTTTGGCGATTCGCCTAGTTTGCAGCCTTGCGTACACGCTCTGATTGGATGGTTTTGATTCGGGCGATGAGTCGTCGATTACGACGGACCTCGGTCGGCGAATCCAAACGATCCGTTTGTGATTGGACGCGAAGCTTAAACAATTTGGTGCTGGCCTCGCGCAAGGTCGCATCTAATTGCTCGTTACTCATTTGCCGCAATGCCGCAGCACCGTTGTCTTTGTCTTTCATTGTCCAATTTACCTATTTGATCGCCATCGTCATCAGTTTGGAGCCGCCCTCAAAACAGCCAGCTCCTTAATTTTTTTTGAGTCCGAGCCACTTAGTGGGTCCGACGTTTTACCATCCGCACTTTGAGGGGGAGTTTGTGAGCCAAGCGAGCGAAACAAATTTTCGCCTGAGCTTCGGTCACGCCACCCAACTCATACAAAATGGTTCCACGGCGAATCGTGGCCACCCATGCGGCCGGCTCGCCCTTACCTTTACCCATCCGCGTTTCGAGAGGTCGCGAAGTAATCGAACGATGCGGGAAGACACGAATGTACAATCTCCCTTCGCCGCGAATGTATTGCTGAGCAGCAATACGTCCGGCTTCGATCGTTTGAGCTTTGAGCCAGCCGCCTTCCAGCGATTGCAGGCCGTAGTCACCCAGTACAACTCGGTTTCCGCGAGTCGCGTTACCTTTTATACGACCTCTTTGGGCCTTTCGATGCTTGACCCGTTTGGGCATCATCGCCATCGGCTTCGTCTCCGTAAGTACCTTGATTAATCCAGACCTGAACCCCGAGGTGACCTTGAGCGGTCATCGCCTCGGTGAACCCATAATCGATTTTTGCACGCAAGGTGCTAAGCGGCATCGCACCGCTGATTTGTTTTTCACGGCGAGCCATTTCGGCTCCACCCAAACGCCCGGCCAATTGAATCTTGATCCCCTTGGCACCTGCCTCCATTGTTTCCTCGGCAGCCCGTTTCATGGCCCGGCGGAAACTAGCGCGTTTGGCAAGTTGTTCAGCAATTTTCTCAGCAACCAATTGAGCGTGAATTTCTGGCCGACCGACCTCTTGAACCTTCAAGTTAATGCGTCGTCCGGTCAAGTTTTGCAACTCTTCCTGCAAGGTCTCAATGTCTTGGCCTTTTTTGCCAATGATTGCCGCAGGCCGAGCCACGAAAATGATGACTTTGACTTCGTCGCGAGTTCGCTCAATTTCAATACGATCGATTCCCGCAGCCGAGTATTTTCCAGTCGGGTGCTTCTTGATAAAGTCCCGGATTTTCTTGTCTTCCACGAGCAAGGCGGAAAACTCTTCTTTGGGAGCATACCAGCGGCTCTTCCAGCCCAGCATCACTCCGGTGCGGTAACCAATTGGATTTACTTTTTGACCCATTGTTTTGTAACCTTCAGTGGTGTTTAAATTTCGTCAACCGACACGCGAATATGCGACATTCGCTTTTTAATCCCAAACGCCATCCCACGTGCTCGAGGGCGAATCCGTTTGAACATCGGGCCGCCGTCAATGCGAGCATCAACGACAACAAGGTCCGTTAAACGAGCGACTTTGCCGGAGTTCTGTTCGGGATCTTGAGCGTTGGCCGCTGCACTGCGGATGACCTTTTCCAGCATCCGAGCACCGCGATGCGGCTGATAACGCAAAATCTCTAAAGCTTCATCCACAAACTTGCCGCGCACCAGCGTCGCAAGGTGCCGGACCTTGCGAGGGCTGATTTGTGCGTATCGATGGGTTGCTGAAAACATTTCTTTGATTCTCTTTCCGAGCGAATTGAGCTGACGTTACTTCTTGGCCCCTGAGTGCCCACGGAAAGTCCGTGTCGGGGCAAACTCGCCAAACTTGTGCCCCACCATTTCCTCAGTGATGTACACTTTCACATGAATTTTTCCGTTATGCACCATAAAGGTATGCCCAACGAATTCTGGAATCACCGTACAAGAACGTGCCCAAGTCTTAATAGGCTCTTTCTTGTTCTCAGCGTCCATTTTCATGACCTTTTGATAGACGTTTTTATCTACAAACGGTCCTTTTTTTTGTGATCTACTCATGGCCTGTTTTTTCTAAAATCTACCGCAGTTTTTGTACACCATACCGTCGTGATTTGCGTCGCCGCAGGATCGCCGAATTCGAAGGCTTTCCACGTTTGCGGGTCATCCCCCCCTTGGCGGGCTTACCCGTTGGACTAACTGGATGCCGTCCACCCTTGGTTCGCCCCTCACCACCACCGTGCGGGTGGTCGATTGGGTTCATTGCCGTTCCGCGAACATGTGGCCGGCGTCCCATCCAACGCTTGCGCCCGGCCTTGCCCAACACAATGTTCATATGGTCGGCATTGCCAACTTTACCAATCGTCGCTCGACAAGCCGACGGAATTCGGCGAATTTCACCGCTAGGCAGAGAAATCTGTGCCCAATCGGCCTCCCGAGCCATCAAGGTCGCATACGAACCAGCCGAACGACAAATCTCACCGCCTTGGCCAGGTCGCAACTCGATGTTGTGGATTTCGGTTGCCAACGGAATTTCTTTCAACGACATGCAGTTCCCAACACTGGGAGGTGCCGTCGGACCGTTCATCAACTCGTCACCAGCCTTGAGTCCATCAGGAGCAATGATGTAAGTTTTCACTCCATCCGCATATTTCAACAACGCGATTCGGGCATTGCGATTTGGATCGTACTGGATCGAATCGACAACCGCGACAACGCCGTCTTTGTTACGCCGGAAATCAATCACCCGATACATTTGCTTGTGGCCGCCGCCACGATGCCGCGCCGTGATCTTGCCTTGATTATTGCGACCACTGCCACGACGCTTTGGTTGCAGCAGAGACTTTTCCGGGACTGCACCTGGCGTCAAGTCCGCAAAGTCACTGACTGACGCTCCTCGCCGTCCGGGTGAAGTCGGTTTGTATTTTCGAATGCCCATCGCTATTTAAGTCCTATTCAGTATTTGCCACGCGGTAGTTCGGAGAAGCCTAAACGAACTCGATCTTGTCTTCACCCTTGAGGCGAACGATCGCTCGCTTCATTCCGCTTGTTTTTCCAGACCGCATTTTAAAACGACGCGGCTTACCCTTACGGTTTTGCGTTGCCACTTTTTCAACGCCGACATTGAACAACTGCTCAATAGCCGCCTTGATTTCAGTTTTCGTCGCCACCGGGTTAACTTCGAATGTGTAATGCCGATCAACATCGGATTGATAAACACCCTTTTCCGTTACAAGGGGACGCAGGATCACCTGATGCGGTTCCAGCTTAAGCTTTCGCTCTTTCGTATTTTGTCCGTTGTATTTTTTCATCTGACTCACTCCCGGGCCGATCACCCGAAACTCTCATTAATTGACGTGACTAATCAGCCTCTCGAAAACGCGACGCCTATTTACCAGCATCGCCTTTGATTTGATCCAAGGCTTGCCGTGTGAAAACCACGCGATAAGGCCGAATAACCAACAACGCATTCAAATCACTGACAGGTGACACCGCAACATTTTCAATGTTGCGAGCACTACGATAAACAACTGGATCGTGCTGCCCGGTCGCGATCAGTGCACTCTTTCCCTCCAAGCCAACGGCCTTCAGGAAACGAGCAACCTCCCTCGTCTTAGGAGCTTGCAAGCCAAAGTCGTCAATCACCAACACTTCGTTATCTCTGATTTTTCCGGCGATTGCCATCTTCGTAGCCAACCGAACCGCCTTCTTGGGCAGCCGGTACGAAAAATCGCGAGTCCGCAGATAAAACGAATGACCACCACCTCGACGAATATTTGACCGACGGCTACCAGCACGAGCATTCCCCGTACCTTTTTGCCGATACATTTTTTTGGTCGTACCCGCCACATCGGCTCGACCTTTGGTCGCCCGAGTTCCTTGTCGCTGATTCGCTTGATACATCACAACGACATCATGCAACAACTGCTTGTTGATCTTATCCGCAATCGACGAAGGATCGATATCGTACTTGCCGATTTCTTTTCCAGCTTTATCGTATACCGGTAGAGACACCATAACGGCCAAACCTCTCGACTAACCTTTTTTATTTGTTTCACGAATGACGACAAAGCCACCTCGCGGCCCCGGAATGGCGCCTTGAACCAGCAGCAAATTCGAATCAGCGTCGATTCGAACCAGCTTTAAATTCCGCATCGTCACTTGCTCATTACCGTACTGACCTGGCAACCGCTTGCCCTTTTTAGTACGACCACCACCCCGCCATGAAGCATGAGACGCCGTACTCCCGAGGTGACGATGACACTTCTTAACACCGTGAGTCGCACGCTGACCAGAAAAACCATGCCGCTTCATTACACCGGAATAGCCTCGACCGCGAGTAATGCCGATCACGTCAACAGATTTAATATCAGCCAAAACGTCGGCCTTAATTTCCTGGCCAACCGTATACTCAGAAGACTCGCATCGTAACTCGCGAATCATTTGCTTCGGCTCGCAATCAGCCTTGGGAGACAACTCAACTCCGCTGCTTGCCAAGCGTTCCTGACGCTTGCTCTTGATATTTGCCACATGGCCTCGCTCGGCACGACTGGCCTGACTTTTGCGAGACCGCCTGTCTTTTGCAGGTCGCTTTTTATCGAGAAAGCCTAACTGAATAGCCGAATAACCGTCCTTCTCGACGGTTTTTACCTGCAGAACATTGCACGGCCCTGCTTCAATGACTGTTACTGGTGTCACGCGACCAGTCTCCTGGTCAAACACCTGGGTCATCCCGACCTTACGGCCAAGTATGCCTTTGCTCATCGCGAATTCGCCTTATTATTCAGTTAGTCTGTTGCCACACGGAAGGAACTGCCTTGACCCCAAACCGAACTGCAAGCCCGCATTCCGAAGGAGTCATCTAGCAGGCTTATCCCTGCGGCTTCCATACCATACCAATTAAATCCAAAAATTAAACCGAAAAGTCATTCGGCACCAACGCACAAAACAACCAATCTCGCACTCTAGCTCACCGACCTTTAAGTCAACCTGACCAGCTCGCCCGGCCTTCAATCGAAAGCGGCAAAACGCTGCGGAGACTTACCGGCAGTCCAAAGGACCAAACCAACGCTACCGCGTGGTGGCCTTGATCTTGATTTCAACACCAGCCGGAACGCTGAGCTTATTCAACGCCTCAATCGTTTTGGCAGTCGCTTGAACAATGTCGATCAAACGCTTGTGAGTCCGAATCTCAAACTGCTGGCGAGCTTTCTTGTCAATAAAAGGACTCGACAAAACCGTGTACCGCTCGACTCGAGTCGGCAAAGGAATTGGTCCATGTACTTCAGAATGCGTTCGCTTGGCAGTGTCGACGATTTCTTGCGCACTTTGATCAAGCACGGCATTATCGTACGCTTCCATTCGAATTCGAATGACTTCATGACCCTGGCCAGACACAAACGCCTCCCAATTGACAAAAATAAACCCCGAACCGCCGAAGCCAACTCAACTTGGACTAGTGAGAATTACTCAGCCGATCACAAGAAAAACGCCGGATGCTGGCAACCGCCAACTCCTCAAACGAGATTCGGAAAACCTAAAAGATACGATTGTTCGCGACGGAAGTCAACGGGCATCGAAAGAATATTCCAAAATCGCTCGAACCCCATCTAATCCGCCTGCCAACCCAAAAATTTATCGGCGATTTTGAATCGACTGATCCAGATCTTAAGTCTATCGAGAACCCAGCGGCCAATCTGCCGCACCCCCAGGATTCTTGGGCAAAATGGGTCCTCACACCCACGACTTAAAATCTTCTGGGAATTTCTTGCCCGCAGTCACACTTTTTATCTGATTCGCGTGGCTTTTCGGCCATTCGTCGTTACAATTGACGGCGAAGAACGTGGATTAAGGTCAGTCTTGGAGACGCCTTAAGTTCCTCATCACCCCCCAAAACAACGCCGGAGTCAAATCATGCTTGTTGCATTCGAACGCTTGCGAAACGCTCTGGCGCTTTGCATTTTCGTCGCGATGGTGGGAGTTCCCCTGTCATGCCTTGCACAATTCGGACCGACCGGAATCACGGTCCAGCAACCTGTCGTTTCAGTTTTCGGTGTCAACACGGCCGTTTCGGTCCCCGATGGCGGGACCATTAGCCTGGGTGGGATCAGTAATTCGGCCTACGGCAGCGTCCGCCGGGGCCTCCCCATGACAGGTGCACCCTATCTCAACCGGGCCTTCAACAACCGCGCAATCGGCATCGAGCATGGGGCCAGCACGGCTCAACTTTCCGTCAAGGTCCTCATCATGGAAGAACTCGAAGCCCAAGTCGTGGCCGAAGGCATGCAGCGTATCGCGGCTCGCGAAGCGGTCCAGAAAAACCCAAACGGCTCGGCCGAAACGCAACGCAAGGCAGACTTCATCTCGCGAAATATCGGCTCGAAAAAAGGGCGTTGATCATAGCGATCAACCGGCGGTTCCGCGCATCGCCGCAACGCTCCAGACTTAGATTTAACGGCTCAAAACTGATTTTATAGAACCGGTTCTCCATATAAGAATGATGTGATTCTGTCGCCTCTGTTGCACTTTTTCTAGGTCGTTTTCCCATGAGCCAGCGCGAGTTGCCTCTAATCGCCCACGCTCGTGGGTCTCAGATCAATCCGGTGAATCGCTTCACGAAAATTCACCTTGAACCCGATTGGGAACACCTTGAGGCCAGCGACGAACTCGACGATTGGTCTGGACCAACGACTGAATACTTTTGGGACCACACCCAATCGATCATTAGCGAAAACAACAGTCCCGACATCCCCTTTCGCTACAGCATTAACCCTTACCGAGGCTGCGCTCACGGCTGTGCCTATTGTTACGCTCGCCCTACGCACGAGTATTTCGATCTCGGTGCGGGGCTCGACTTCGAGTCGAAAATTTTCGTCAAGTCCCGCGCGGCGGACCTTTTTCGCGACTGGATGGCCCGGCCGACTTATGAACCCGAAACCGTCGCTTTTTCCGGCGTCACCGACTGTTACCAGCCCATCGAAAGAAATCTCAAGGTGACGCGGCAGTGCCTCGAAGTCGCTCGCGATGCCGGGCACCCGGTATCGGTCATCACCAAAAATAGACTGGTGACTCGCGACGCTGACATCCTCGGCGAAATGGCATCACGACAGTTTGCCCGTGCGGCGATCAGCATCACGACTCTTGACGTTGCACTCGCGCGCCAACTTGAGCCGCGAACGAGTTCTCCAACGGGACGCTTGCGAGCGATCAACGAATTATCCCAAGCAGGTGTTCCAGTCTGGGTGATGGTCGCTCCCATTATCCCTGGGCTGAACGATCATGAAATTCCCAAGATTTTGCAAAGCGCCAAAGAAGCCGGTGCGGTTGGTGCCGGGTGCATCCTGCTCCGGTTACCCCTCTCGGTCGAGCCGATTTTTTTGGAGTGGCTCCAAAGAACCCAAGGCGCTGCTGCCGCCGAAAAAATCACATCCAGAATCCGCGCGACACGCGACGGGCAACTCAACAACAGCCAATTCGGATCTCGCATGAGAGGAACCGGGGCGATTGCCGAGCAAATCCGGCAAACGTTTGAGGTTTTTCGGAAAAAGCTCGGCCTCGCCGTTACCGCACCCCGATTGTCCGTCGAACACTTCCGCCGCCCCAAACCAAAATCAGGCCAAGGCTGGTTGTTCGAGGTCTGATGATAAACCGGTCAAGATTGACTGGCCGATAATTTTGCATTTTGCATTTTGCATTTTGCATTTTGCACTTTGCACTTTGCACTTTGCACTTTGCATTTTGCATTAAAACTGGCGGGTCGAGCTTATATGGCACGCTGTCCCGCTCAAATCAACAGTCAGTGATTGTTGCGTCAATCCGCCAACAACGCTTCCACATGAGTTCCCACCAAATCGATCGCCGCGAGATTGTGTCCGCCCTCAGGTAAGATCACGTCAGCATACCGTTTGCTGGGTTCGACAAACTCCAAGTGCATTGGTCGCACGGTCTTGAGGTACTGCTCGATGACCGACTGGGTGGTTCGAGATCGTTCCGCCAAATCCCTTTCAAGTCGGCGGATGAATCGCAGGTCAGGATCGGTATCGACAAAGATTTTGACATCCAGCAACTTGCGCAATTCGCTTTCGGCCAAAATCAAAATTCCTTCGACCATGATCACTCGCCGCGGCGCAACAGGGATTTTCTTCTCGGTTCGAGTGTGCGTGGCGAAATCATAAATCGGCAACTCGACGGGTTGGCCTCGTTTGAGTGCCTGAACATGCTCAATCAGCAATTCCGTTTCGAGCGAATTTGGATGGTCAAAATTCACTGCCGCTCGCTGTGTCGGGGGAAGTCCGGCCAATTCTTTGTAGTACGCGTCATGGGGCAAAAAAGCGATTCGTTCCGGGCCAACCCGGTGAAGAAGCTTCTGGGCCACAGTCGTCTTACCGGACCCTGACCCTCCGGCGATTCCAATTACAAGCGGTGTAGGATTTGAATTCATTTTGCATTTGGTGAACTAAAGGTGAAACTAACGCTTGGTATTTTACGGCCTTTTCCATCCGAATGCCTGGGGACGTTGTAAATTGTCTTTTACCTCTGATCCAACGGAAGTTTTTGAAGTGGAGTGAAATTTCAGTGCCACTCATCCCTTGCAAAAACTGGAGAAATTTTCGCCAATGTGTTAGATTTTTCCACCTGAGCGACCGAAGCGGCGGTCGGTCTCGAAATTAGCGTTGATTACCGGTCGCGCAAAGACCTCGTTTTGCCAACGAATAGCGGCGATGCGGATTTTCATGGTTGCATTTTTCGTGGACTAAGAGCCTAGGCTGTCTTACGACCGAATCTGCGCCCACAAAAGGTTTGTTAGAATTGATATCGAGTTGTTTTTCAGGTTATTTTACGAGCGTGAATGATGTCCCTGATTTTTCGTTGAGGTGTCAACATGAGTAGAAATAAAAACTGGAACTTTTTGTTTTTTGGTGGCGTCCAAAAGAAAATTGCCGGAAAAACGGTCTGTTGGTAAGCTAAAATAGCTTCCGTTGTCCTGCTTTGTTTCGAAAGACCTTGCACCTGCTCACGAACGTGTTCCCATATGCGCCATTCGACTCATGTTCCTCGTTTTCGTGATTCTTTAACTTACCGATGTCTCACCTACCTTGTTTCCAAGGGGGGACGGTTCATTTTTTTTAATGGCCCCTTGGGGGTAATGGGACTAGCCGTTTGGTTGGTGCTGCTGATGGGCCTGGGGATAGGGCCGCGATTTGCCGCGGCACAGCAGATTGAGTTTGTCGAGAAATTTGTATTGGCGGTAGATCGCCAGGCGGCTTTGAGTCAGCTCACTCCCGGATCCGATGAATTCTATTTTTTCTCGGCGCTCGACAAACAGCTTGGCGAACAACATGCCGACGTCGAGCGATTGTTAAAATCCTGGGCAGATAACCTGGGTGAGACCGAATTGTATCAGCGAATCAAAACCCGCGATGCACTCCTGCGTTATCAGGAAAACCCGCAGCAGTCATTGGACTACTTGATTCGACAGCTTGAGCTGCGATTTGATCATCAACGTGAGGTCCCCGCAACCGAACAAAAACTACCCTCTGAATTCCCGGCCGAAGCGTTAGATATTGAGGCGTTGTTAAAACGAGAGCTTGGTGGCAAGCCTCAAACGCAACGAATCGAAGATGCAGGGCTTGAATTGCTGACCGAAAGGTTTGATTCGCTGACTCCCACGCAGCAGCGGCATTTATTGTCGCGATTGAAACACCCGAATTTAACAAAACTGGTCGACTGGCTCGCAGCCGACCTGGAGCGTCAACCGAACCCAACCCAATTCGGCAGCATGCCGATTCACGCACAGTTGACCATCGAGCAGATGGATCGATTGGCAAGGTCCGTGACCAGCCTCCGAAACAACGCCACGTTTGTTCAACTCTATTTGCGGAAACTCAAACCGTCCGCCGATGAGAACACGTTGGTTGATTCCGCCTTGATGCGTAGTTACTTGGAGACCGCCTGGAATTTCATCGCCGAACTTGACGGTTCTCAGAATTCACTCAAAGCCAACATCTTGTTTCACTTGCTCCGTGCCGATTTACATGCCGGCAAACCGAGCTTGGATCGCTTTAAGCGATACTTGGAACTCCCGCGTCCCGTCCATTACGTCCTGCGTGACATTTTGCAGTCCGAGATGGGGCGATTGTACCCCTGTAATTTGGTCGACGATTTTTCTGGAGTGATCGGTCTACCCCCCGTTCACAATGAATGGAATATCGTCAGCAAATATCTGCATCAATTTCTTCGTGACGCCAATTCCCCCGAGGAATTCGCCAAATATCTTGAAGATGAGTTTCTCAACAAAGAATTCGCTCGTATCAAAATCCTCAACGGGATGGGGGATTGGGACCGCTGGTCAAAAATTTTGACGCCCGCCGAATACAAAGAGGTCGTCGATCGGGTGGAAATCGAATTTGCGGAAACCAATCCAACACTGTTCGCTCCGGACGCCGCGATCAGCTTAGACGTTGATATTAAGAACGCCAACGATTTAGTGATCAAAGTTTTTGAAATCAATGTCGAGAATTATTTGCGGCAGTTCGGGAGACATGTAGACACGAACATCAATCTGGACGGCTTAATTCCGAACTGGCAGCAGACGCGAAAGCTCGATCAAGCTCCCGCGATTCGCCAGCGCCACTCGTTCGCATTCCCTGAACTCGCCCATCCTGGCATTTACGTGATCGACTTTATCGGCAACGGCCAAAGCTGCAGGGCGCTGGTACAAAAAGGCCGCCTATCGGTGACGCAGCGAGTGACTGCGGTTGGTCATGTTTTCTGCGTTTTCGACGACGAAGGCCAGCAACTCAACGGAGCCACGGCCAGTTTGGGTACTCGCCGTTTTACGGCCGACGAAGACGGCTTCATCTTGGTGCCGTTTTCGACATCGCCGGGAGATGCAAATTTGATCGTGCAGCATGGTTCTCTAGCGACATTGACCCGATTTCAACACCTTGCCGAAACCTACGAGTTGCAGGCCGGGATTTATTTGGATCGCGAGCAACTTTTGAAAAACAGTCGAGCCGAATGTGTGATCCGGCCAGTGCTGAAGATCGCCGGAATGCCAATTGATATCGAAGGGAGACTAAGCGACGTCGTGGTCACGGTTTCGACTACCAATCACGAGGGCCAAAAGTCACAGCGAACTTTTTCAAGTGTCGAACTTGATTCGCAAGGCGAGTTGGTGATACCGTTTCAAGTTCCGCCGCGATTAAGCAAGGTCGACGTCACACTGTCCGCCAAAGTCCGCAATCATAGCCAAGATCGAGACGACCACCTCTCTGTCACCCAAAGCCAAACGATCAACCAAATCGATCAATCTGAAGAAATCGCCGACGTGCATTTGCTCAAAGACGGCGATCAGTTCGTACTGGAAATTCTCGGCCTTACCGGAGAAGCACGGACTCAACAAGTTGTGCAGGTTTCGCTCAAACACGCTTGGTTCCAGCAACCGATTAGCGAATTCTTGCAGAGCGACGAAACGGGACGAATTCGCTTGGGAACACTCGACAACATCGACAAGGTTACCGCTGGCGTCAAGGGAGGCACGCTGCGAACCTGGACGCTGTCGAGCCTCGATCAAAACACAAGCTTTCAAACCGTGACCTCCAGCGAAGGGCAACCGATCGTGTGCGCGATTCCGTCAGGGCTGACTGCTGGGCAGCGCGTGGATGTTTCGTTGTATGAGTTGCGGGATGGTTTGATCGCACAGAATGTCACCGATAAGGTCAAAAGGGACGACAGCCACGTGATGATCACGGGATTATCGGCGGGGGATTATCGCTTGCATTTTGGCGAGTCGAACGAGTCGATTCAAATCAGTGTTACTAAGGGGAAACAAGTCGGCAGCTACTATGTAGGCCTGCACCGAATTCTGGAAACGACTTGGGCGACGCCACTTGTTTTCGGAAAACCGACAGTTGAAAACGAGCAGTTGCAACTGCAGGTCAGGGGAGCGAATTCACAAACCCGCCTCCACGTGTTCGCGACTCGATATGTACCCCGTTTTGACCCCTTTAGTCGCCTCCAGAGGGGCGGTCCGTTGGAACCGGTCCTGTATCGACGAGGCACGAATTTCAATACTTATGTTTCGGGTCGCGTGATCGGTGATGAATTTCGCTATGTGATTGACAGAAGGAATGCTGCCAAGTTTCCGGGAAATATGCTGGAGCGTCCGTCGTTGTTACTCGCTCCCTGGTCGCTAGGGCCGACCGAAAATCTGGAGCAAAGGTTACAGGAATCAGCAGAGTTCGATGCCGCGGCAGCGCGAGCACCGGAAAGCCGATCTCGTGAAATGCAGCAAGCCGCTCCAGGGGGCGATCAAGCCGATTTCGCCAACCTTGATTTCTTGATCGACGAGGCCGTAGTGTTGACGAATCTGCGTCCAGATGAAGAAGGCATTTTGAGAATCGATCTGGCTGAACTGAAGGACAAAACTCATCTGACAATCGTCGCCATCGATCATCGCGGCACGATGCAGCGGACGTTGACGATGCCCGCCAAAAAACTTGTCGTCCGCGACTTGCGGTTGTTGAATTCCTTCGAAAGCGACCAATCCGTAGCTCAACGCAAGACCATTAAAATCATCCCCGCCAACCATCCGTTTCAAGTCAACAACATCCTGACGGCCAAGTTCCAATCATTCGCCGACCTAAAATCGGTGTTCCGGCTATACGAAGGGCTTCCCAAAGGGTCCGCTTTGAGCGAATGGCGATTCTTGTTGGACTGGCCCGAACTGGATGATAAAAAACGTTTGGAACTGTACGGCAAGTATGCCTGCCACGAGTTGAACTTTTATGTGTGGAAAAAAGACAGGCCGTTTTTTGACAAACACATTCGACCGTTTCTGAAAAACAAGTTTCAAAAAACTTTTATTGATCGCTGGCTGCTAGAGGAGTCGTTGGCTCAGTACCTGGAACCTCAACAATTTGCAAAACTCAATGTTTTCGAAAAGGTTTTACTGGCCGAACGAGCCGGTGAGCGGCGGGCAGATATCCTGAAACATTTGTCTGATCAACTCGAGCTGCGTCCGCTGAATCAGCAGTGGCTTGATGCGTTGTTTGATAAGGCGATTGCCAGCAGTTCGCTGGATGAATCGGAGTTAAGCAAGCAGATTCAAACCAAAAATGCGGCCCGGCAATTGGCCGCCGATAGGGCTGATGATGCAAGACGTCTGGGCGGGGAAGTCGACCTAGCTGAGGCCGTGTTATTCGAAAGAAGCCACTCAGAAATTCGGGGGCGTGTATCTCGAAGCGGAAAGGCCGGAGAAGAGTCTGACGAAAGTGGAAGACGATTAGCGAAGGCTGAAGAACTTTCAGGTGGAGAACTGTTGAAGGCATTAGAAGGCCAGGAAGCCACAGATATGGAAGCGCAAGGGCTTATCGGCAGGTATTTGGGTCCGGCCAGTGTAACTGGACGTTTGTATCGTCAAGTCGCCCCGACCGAAGAGTGGGTAGAAAGCAACTACTATCGCCTTCACCCGCAAAATTCTTCTACCGACTTGATCCCCGTCAATGATTTCTGGGTGCAGTGGGCTCGTTCGAACAAGCAAGAACCATTCTTGAGTATCCATTTTGCTCAGGCCACCGAGAGTTTTCGTGAGATGTTGCTTGCCCTGGCGGTCCTCGATCTACCGGTCTCGGCTGAAGAGCCTACCGTCGAGTTCACGGACAACTCGCTCGAATGGAAAATGGAAACAGCGTCTTTGATGGTTCATCAACAACTCAAGCCGACTCCCAAAGCAGATGGGGCGGCCACCATTTTAATCAGCGAAAACATTTTCCAACTCAACGATCGTCATCGCGTAGATCAGGGTTTGCAATACGACAAGTTTTTGTCAGGCCCCTTCGCGACGCACACCCTGTATGGCGGCCAAGTTGTGATTACCAATCCAACCTCGACCCCTCGTGTCATCGAGTTACTCACCCAAGTCCCCGAGGGTGCGATCGCCACCAGTATTTCACAACAAACAAAAACGGTAAAGCTGGTCCTGGCGGCCTTTCAGTCGCAGAATTTCGAGTACCGTTTCTATTTCCCCAAGGCGGGAATCTTCCAGCACTTTCCGGCCCACGTCGCCGATCAGGATCAAGTCGTTGCAGTGGCCCCGCCTCGTGAGTTTGAAGTCCGCGACGATCTCGTGGCTGTCGACAAGACCACTTGGGACTTTGTGTCCCAATCCGGAACGGACGAGGAGATTTTAGCCTTCCTTCGCGATAAAAATCTGCACAATATCGAACTCTCTCGTATCGCGTTTCGCATGAAAGACCAAGCGTTTTTTCAAAAAGCGATCGAGCTATTGCGGCAACGTTGCGCGTACGATCACCAACTCTGGTCATATTCCTTGCGGCATAACGACCCTGAAGCGATTTTAGAATACTTGGCTCAAGAGCCCAAGATTCTCACGCGAGCCGGGCATTTCGTCAATTCTCCCATCTTGAAAATCGATGACTTTGCCAGCTCTGATTACGACCATCGTGAGTACTGGCCGCTGATCAATATCCGCGCCCATCAAGTTCGCCGGGAACGGGAGATTTTGAATGAGCGGATTCACGGCCAGTATCATCGACTGCTGCATTATTTGGCGGACAAGCCCGAGTATTCGATGTCCGATCAGTTGTCGATGATCTATTACTTGTTGTTGCAGGATCGTGTCGCCGAGAGTTTAGAGCGATTCGCAAGCCTCCGCCGCGATGATACTGATTGCGCGATGCAGTATGACTATTTGGACGCCTATCTCAAGTTTTATCTGGCCGATGTGGATAAGGCGGAACAGATTGCCCTGCGTTATGCGGACTACTCGATCCCCCGTTGGCGTGACCGGTTCGCTGCCATTCGTCAACAAGTCGCCGAGATTCGAGGAGAAGCCTCCCAAATCGTCAATGCAGACAATGCGGCTCAGGTGCAAGATCAACTTGCCGCTCAGGCTCCCAACTTCGAATTCGAAATTATTGAAAACACGATCAAGATCGACTATCAAAATCTGGAACAATTGGAGGTCAATTACTACTTGATGGATGCCGAGTTGCTGTTCAGCACCAATCCGTTTGATGCACTGAACGTGCAAAGTTTCTCGATGATCCGCCCCAATCAGTCGGAGACGAAGACTCTGGCGGCTGATCAGAAGCAGTTGTTGTTCGACTTGCCCGACAACCTGCTGAACCGAAATCTGCTGGTGGAAATCCGAGCGGGTGATCGAGTCGAGTCTAAACCGGTTTACTCCAGTGCCCTCAAGGTACAAGTGATCGAAAGTTTCGGTCAGGTCTTGGTGACTGACGCAAAAACGGGCAAGCCTTTGCCGAAGACTTATGTCAAAGTCTACGCGCAACTGGCCAACGGCCAAGCGAAGTTTTACAAAGACGGCTACACGGATTTGCGGGGCCGATTCGATTACGCTTCACAGAACAACCAGCCGACTGCCGGAATTCAGCGAACGGCACTGTTGATCCAGCACGACGATTTGGGAACCGTCATCCGCGAAGCAAACCTACCACAGCAATGATCGAACTGGATGAATTTCGTTGCCCCACTGGGCATGAAGGTGTCTTATAGCGAAATACCTTCAGAATAAACCTAAACTTAAACTTAAACCTAATCAGCAGTGTTTGTGTCGCTCAGGGTCTAAGTTGAAGTATTAAATTCATGACCAAATTGCCAACAAGCCGATTATCGGCGGCGAGAATTTTTTCGAAAATCAATCGAGCTTACGAGACGTCTTTTTTTAGCCAGCAAGAGTTGTGTTGCGTCATTCCGATATGAGGATAGTAGGTCGTGGCAGCAGGTGCAGCGAGCAGGATAAGTGTCGTGTCTCGGCCAGCGGCTGCATGTGTGAAATCGATCAATTGCTTGCCGATTCCGCGACCTTGATACGCCACGTCAACCGCAAGGTCCGATAAATACGTGCAGTAGTGAAAATCAGTAATCGACCGAGCGACACCCACCAGCAGCATTTCTGAAGTCCGAGCGGTAACAATGAGGTCAGCGTTTTTTAACATCCCGGCCATAACCGTCTCGTTATTTACAGGACGGCGTTCAGCGAGTGTGGAACGTGTCAGGATGTCGACGAATCCCGCGACCGAAAGTGCGGGCTCAAGTTGAATCTGAATATCACAAATTTCGGTTTGAGAACTTGTCATTCTGATTGTTTTTTCCTAATTGCCGTTTTAATGAACCGTTCAAGAGGTGAACGGCCACGTTGCTTTTCACTCCGTGAAAACGCGCACACTGCGAGGGATCATGCCTCGGCCAATCGCTTGGATGCATCATTCGCCAAAGCGGGAATTGGTTATGTTTCAGCGACAATCTCATGAACGGTTACGTTTTCTGGAAATAATCGATCGGCCCCTGAACGCCTACATTATTACCATGCGGCTTCCATTTGTCCGACGATCTGACGGGCCATTTGCTCGACGAGTGCCAACTGAGCCGAACCGAGCGATTGCCCCCCTTCTGGAATGAACGTCGATTCGTCGCCGACGCGAATGAGTTGGCGATTCATGAGGGGAACTCCTGCTCGATCAACCCAAGTCGCCTCTACCTGCCAATCAAATTCGATGACGCGTGGATCATTGAAGCCGGTACGTCCGGCAATTCGTTTTTGCTCTTGAATCAGACGGACCTGCAGAAAGCTGTCGGCAACTGCGGGCTCCGACAAGACATAAGGCGTAGCGTTTTCGACTTCTTTTACCAAAGCCTCGGTCAACAACTGCCCTTGGAACCAGCGGTACGAGTCAGCTTCGACAAATTGAACATGAATGCTGCGGATATCATTGCGAAACAAGTACTGGTTGCCCATATGATAACCACGGCAACCACCAAGTAAGCCAACAAGCGCAATCGGAATCAGCCAACGGCAAATGACCAGATATTGGCAGTTTGTGTGCGGCATGTTTTTCCTGTGGACTTTTCCGATTAGCGAGTAATAGAATCGCGGCTACCGGCTGCGATAAGGGGGCGACTGGCTTCTGATTTCGGGAAAATGTCAACTAGCCATTGGGCGTATTGAGTAGGGTAGGGGTCCTTGCCGTCCAGGGCTGCCAGTCGCTCATCGACCTCAATCCCGATGGCAGAATTCCCATAGTCCCTGGCGACTTGTTCGTACATGATGGAGGCCGCACGATTCTCGCCTCGGCGTTCGTAATATTGGGCGAGTGTGTAGTCGCGGTTGGCCATCAAATTGCGAATGGCTGCCGCTTCCTTTTCCAAATAGGGTCGTTCACTTTCAATTTCATTCGGAAACTGCCGTACGATTTGCCGCAACAGCTTGTCGGCCCGTACGAGGGGCTCGTCATGGTAACTTTCACCATGATAGGAGTTCATAAGAGCCTTGAGTTCAAGAACGTGTGCCTTGAACATGTGGCGCGAGCCGGGATAGTTTCGACGCAAATCTTCGTAGGCTTCGGCCGCATCTTGGTACATCGCGGCTTCAAAAAAGGCATTCCCTAACGCCATGGTCGCGTCGTCGGCCATTTTTCCTGTCGGGTCATCCAGGCGAATTCGATTGAGCACACGGCGAGCTTCGGAGGCGACGCCCATTGTCGGGCGACTCGCCTGAGGATAGGGAACTCGCACAATAGATTTCTTGTAGTCTCGGTCTAACGCCAACCAGTATTGGGACATCGCAAAACGACGAGCTTGTGCCATATCCAAATAACGAGTCGAGGGATACTCGCCGATCAATTTTTCATAGGTCCGATTTGCTTGCACATAGCGATTGGCAAAAAACAGCGACTCGGCTTCGTAGAACAAAGCGTCTTGCTCCAGCCCTGAGTCTTGCCAGTTGGAACCGGCCAAGCGAAACTGCTTCGCGGCATCTTCAAATGCCTTTACATGCTCGTTGCCGTCTGGGTTTTGCTCCCTCAGTTGCAAGCCCTTTTTGTAATACTGCTGCCCATCTTCGTAGAATCCCAATGCGGCTTGTTCGTTGTTCCCCTTGGCGAACTTTGCGCGCATCGTGGTTCCGATTTGCGTGGGAGTCAGGTCGTGTATAACAAGGCGATTGATGTTGCGGGCACCGAGCGGGTCGAGGGCATCGTCCGTAGATGGGCTCGTTTTTTTGCGCCCGTCATTTTTCCCGAACCATCCCTTGTCACCTTGCTTGGGCTTCTGAAACGACTGACAACCCGTCAGCGAAACGAGGATAATGGCCAATAAGCCCAAGACCGAAACGAGTCTCGGCTTGGGCAAAAGTTGGGTTAAATTAAATTGGTAATACACAATCGACTTCCATGTCGGAGGTTGAGCGAGTTCAGTTTTCGGTGGCCGAAAGGTGACCCTGTAATCGCGGCGGTTTTCCCAGTAAGTGTGACACAAATTGGTTTAAAACACCGCGAACTTCAGGAAAGCCCGCTGGCATACGGTTCCCACACCGAAAGGGTTCGCGATTTTCGGCCACCATCTCGACGCCTGGATCGTCGTAGGCTGAGAGCGCATCAAGCAACGACCAAGCTTCGGGACTGAGGTTAATTACACTTTTCTTCCCAACTCGGCAAGCGGAACAATAGAGCCCTCCTTCCAAAGTTCCAAAATATTTTCGAACTGCGTTCCCTGCTGGTCGTCCACAGCCAACACATTGTGACAGCATCGGTGCATGTCCGAGCATTGCTAGCATCTGAAGCTCGAAGTTGGCAAGAGCGATTTGGGGGAAATCAGAATCGCCATCAATCGCATTTAAGGTTTCGATAGCCAAATCAAAGAGCCTCGGGTTAGGGTCAGACTCTTCGGTGAACTTCGCAAGGACCTCAATCAAGTAAAATCCATAGTGCAGTCGCTCCAGGTTGATGCTGGCAGATTTAAAGCGGCGTTCGAGTTTGGCCTCTGTCAACAAATCCAGCGAGCTGTTCGGTTTTTGAATAAACACAACTTGCACAAGCGACAACAAGTCCAAAGCCGATTCGAACGGCCCGTTACGTCGATAGGCCCCTTTGGCAAGTCCGGTGATTTTGCCAAAGTCTCGGGTGTAGAGCGTGACGACCTTGCTGGTCTCGCTGAAATCGGTGACCCGCAAAACGATGGCTGTGGTTTTTTCTGTTGCCACCTGCGGGTTCTCCGAAGATTTTACGTCACATCAACGCGCTCGATTCCCAAAACGGCTGTCCGCCGCCCATTGATCTGGACAATTTGCAATCCAAGCGGCGGAAGCAACAAAGGCTCAAGCCCGAAAAACTCGCCGTGCCGAAGCGCATCTCGTGTAGGCGGCAAGTCGAATTCCGCACTTAGGTGTTAACTTCTGCCGGCTCAATTTCGCGAATCTCGTCGGTCAAGTAGGTGTAGTTCTCCGACATCGACTCAAAAAACCGAAACGCTTCTTCACCCTCTTGGTAACCGACTCGTCCCGCTTGCTTGGCGGCTTCGACCGTTGCGGCAAATTTTGCTCGCATGTCGTCCCAAACATGATGCACATGTTCGAGAACCTCTCGCAACGTCGAGCCGTAAATCAAGCGGGAGTCCTCGTAGGGGCGTTCCGTGTCGACGGTCAAAATATGAAACTTACCCATGAGGTTATGGTCGTCACTCAAAGACTCTTGATATGCCCCGACCAGGAAAATTCCGATCCAATAGGGTTGGTCGTTAAGTTGATGCATTGGCAACCACCGCCGCTGACCAGTCCCTCCGATGAAGCAGTCGAGCTTGCCGTCTGAATCGCAAGTCATATCCGCGAGGATACCGATGCGAGATGGCCGCTGGTTCATCCGATGAATGGGCATGACGGGGAAGAGTTGGTTCAAGGCCCAGGCGTCGGGCAAGGCTTGGAACAACGAAAAGTTAGCGAAGTAGGTGTCTGCCAAATTGTATCGCAGTTCGTCAAGCTCAGCAGGCACGAAAGGCAATTCGTCGAGAAGACTGTTGATCTTCAAACAAATCGAATTGGTGAGCGCCTCGCATTGGGCTCGTTGCTCAAGAGTTAGATTTCCGTTGGCAAACATTTGCATCGCGATTTCCATCGCGGTTTGAGCATCGTGGAAGCTTTCGGATACGTTTTTGACGTTAAGTTCTTCAAAAATCCCGCTCAGCTCAACCAGCGGTGCGATTTCTTCATCGACTTGATCACTTCTGGGAACCAGAGATTGCTGGACATGCGTTTGGCTGCTACCGACGATTGGGACGATCAGCATACTGTGGTGAGCCACGAGCGCTCGACCGCTTTCACTGTAAATTTTGGGATGAGAGACCCCTTCTTGATCGCAGACCATTTGCACGTAATACACCACGTCGTTGGCGTACTCTTGCAACGAGTAGTTCATGCTACTGGGTTCTTTGTTGCGATTGCCCGTGTAATCAACCGCCAACCCGCCACCGACGTCGATAATCTTCAGCGGCACACCCTGTTGAACCAAGTCTGCGTAAATTCGAGTCGCTTCGATAATCGAGTATTTGATTTTGCGGACGTTGGTGATTTGGCTGCCTGGATGAAAATGGAGCAAGTGAACTCGATCCAAGCACTCCGCCTTCCTCAGTTGAGTAATGCAATTGACTAATTCGGGAATTGATAAACCGAATTTGCTGCGCGAACCTCCCGAGCTTTGCCAATGCCCCGCACCACGTGCCGAGAGTTTGACGCGGATGCCCAGTTTCGGTTTGATTTTTAGTCGCTGGGAAACACTCAAGATCAGGTCAACCTCGTTGGGCTTCTCGATCACAATCGTAACGTTGCGACCGAGTTGAGACGCGCGAAGGGCCATCTCGATCACTGCCAAGTCCTTGAACCCATTGCAAAGAATTGGGGTATCGTTGTCAGCAAGGGCCAGGACTGCGTACAGCTCTGCCTTGCTGCCAGCCTCCAGTCCACCCCCATAGAGTTTTCCGGACTTGAGAGCCGCTTGCATCACCTCGAGGTGTTGATTCACCTTGACGGGAAAAATCGTCGAGTAGGACCCTTCGTATTCGAAGTTGCGAATTGACTCGCGGAATGCCTCGTTAATGTCTTGCATCCGCCGCTCGATGATTCCTGGAAATCGCACGAGGACCGGTGGTTCGGCACCATGACTTTTTAAGAAGTGATTCACGACGTCGAATATGCGAATCGAGTTGGCCTTGTCTGTAGATGGATTCGCCACCAAATAGCCGTCAGCATCCAACTCAAAATACCCCAATCCCCAACGCTCCAAGTTGTACAACTCGCTGGCGTCAATCATGGACCAATCATTTTCGCTCATGTCGATCATCGTTCGGAATTCACCTCTCGGGTTAGGCTGTTGTCGTTCTAGAAAAATTTGTAGCCGCTCACGGAAACACCGTCGGAACATTATCAAATCCCGCATTGGCGATTCACATTTTCAAGCGGATCGCCAACGCGGACTTCTTCGGAGCGTCCGCCTCCTCACGGAGTGAAAATCTACGTGGCCGTTAACTCCGTAAACGGTTACATAAAATTCGCTTGTCGAAGGGACGAATGGCCGAAACTTTTGGGTGCTAAACTACCACTTTGGCGACTTGGCACATTGCCAATTGCTCGCCGTTGCCGACTGTCGCTTGTTCAACAAGAAAATTCGAATGCAAAATGATAACGAAAATCGGCGCAGATTTAATAGGGTTTTTGCGTGTAGAGAAAATTTTCCGGCTTTTTTTGTTGTCTGCTCAGATCGCGATTCGTTTCGAAGTGAGCTTAACATTCGCTTACTGCAATCGGTAACGCCAAACTAAAAGACAATAGTGGGCAGTTAACGCTCGTTGAATTCGCACTCAGTCACGTGCGATATGGGGACAGGGACCGATGTGCCAAGCTCCTGCCGGGCCGTTCCACCAACGGTATCTGACCCCATTCCACCTGCCCCCATTTCGCCCCGCTCTCGCGATGATTCGGCAGTTCGCGGTTGTTGGAGGGCTATTCAACCGGTTACAATAGCGGCTGAAACGTCAGTTTTTTGTCATTTGCGATAGGTTTTGCTTATGGAATCTCTCACTCGATTGGAAATGCAGGGCCCAGTGGCTCGGCTTTGGTTGACTCGTCCCGAGAAACGAAATGCTTTGAAACGAGAGACACTTGAGCAATTGCTAGGGTATTTGGAGCAAGTCGCAGACACGTCGGATTGCCGAGTTTTGGTATTGGGATGCGAGGGAGACGTTTTTTGTGCTGGCATGGACCTTGGCGAAATGCAACTCAGGGCCTCAGCTTCGAACAGCACTTGCGAGTGGCAACGGGACTCGGAGGTTTACCGAGATGTCCTGAACAGGCTTTTTAAGTTGCCAATTCCGACCATTGCGGCCGTAGGTGGACCTGCTCTGGCGGGTGGCGTTGGCCTGGTGCTCGGGTGTGACCTCGTGGTCGCAAGCCAACGGGCATACTTCATGTTGCCCGAGCCTATGCGAGGAATCACGGCAGCAATGGTGACTCCGTTGCTGATTCATCGAGTCGGCCCTGGTGCGGCGACCAGCTTGTTGTTGTCGGGAGAAAAATGGACTGCCGAGCGAGCGTTGGCCTTGGGGCTGTGCCACGATGTCGCCACTCCGGAGGAATTCGAAGGCCGAGTCTCAGGGCTCGTACACTCGATTCTGTCTGGCTCGAAAGAGGCCTTGGCGATCACGAAACACCATCTGCATCGCATGGCACGAGAACAAATGACGAATTTGCTGAGCGAGTCAATGGAGGTTTCCGCCGAAGCGCGGCAAACTTCCGATGCTCGCGAAGGGCTCCAAGCGTTTCTTGAGAAACGAAAACCGAACTGGCAACCGTTGAATTAAATCCAAGGGAGATTTTGCGTCTCCTGAGAAGTTGTCATTGATTTCGTCCACTTCGACCTGGGGTTATAATTTGGGACGTACCAAATCGTTCCTCTCCCTCAGAGCAAAGCCCAACATTCATGGAAAGCCCTCGACAAAAACGTCCGCTCTGGCAAGTGTGGAATTGGAAACTGCACTGGCAAATATTGCTGGGGATGGCCTTGGGGATTCTAACTGGGTACGGAATGGCGCGTTGGGCGATTGGTGCGGCGGGGGTTGCCGAAGCTGCCAAATATCTGGAATACCATTGGGTTCGCCTGCTCAGCAAAACCGGCGGTGAGATGTTTTTGAACGCCCTTAAAATGGTGGTCATCCCTCTCGTTACCAGCTCAATCACTCTGGCTATTGGTGCCATCGCGGCGAGGCATGGCTTCGCACGCTTGGGGTTGAAGACTCTTATCTACTTTTTGGCAACGACACTCGCGGCAGTTCTTATCGGACTCGTCCTCGTAAATTGGGTTCAGCCCGGCGTAACTGACGGCGAGCCTCTGTTGACGCGCGAGAAGGCTGCGCAGATCCAAGAAACATTCGCCTCCGAATCCAAACGCTTGGCAGATAGTGCGGCACTGCACAATGAACGGACAGGGGAAACTTTGTTTTCGAAAGTTCTCGGCGTTTTCAAAAGCCTGATTCCGGCGAACCCGATCAAAGCCGCTGCGGAAATGGATCTGCTGGGCCTGATCGTGATCGCGTTGTTCTTTGGCTTTTTTATGAGCCGCCTGACGGGCCCGGTCCGCGAGACGCTGCAAAATTTCTGGCAAGGCATCAACGATGTTAGCCTGATGTTCACCGAGTTTATCTTGAAGCTGGCCCCGCTGGGGATCGGCATGTTATTGGCGCATACGATCATGGACAACTACGTCGCCTTGGCCGCTGAAGATCGCGTGGCCGACTTGGTGGGTGCGTTGTGGAGATTTGGTGTAACTGCGGCCATCGCACTGGCGATTCACATGTTTATTTTCGAGCCGCTGGTTTTCATGGCGTTTACCGGGCAAAACCCTCGGAAGCTGTTTAAAGCCATCATGCCGGCCCTATTCACAGCATTTTCAACTTCCAGCAGCAATGCGACGCTGTCAGTGACGATGGAGTGTGTCGAGAAAAACGCCGGTGTCTCTGGCGAGACGGCGGGGTTCGTTTTGCCGCTCGGAGCGACGGTGAATATGAATGGGACAGCCCTTTACGAATGCGTGGCAGCGATGTTTGTTGTGCAACTGTTTGGGTATCAACTCGATTTTGCCGCGCAGTTTATGGTCGTCCTGATCGCCTTGCTGACCAGTATTGGTGTCGCCGGGGTTCCCAGTGCTTCCTTAGTGGCAATCATCATTATCCTGAACTCCGTTTCGAAACAACTTGGCCCAGAGGTCGACTTAACGGCAGGCTTGGCAATTCTAATGATCCTCGATCGCCCGCTCGACATGTTCCGCACGGCTGTCAACGTTTTTGGGGATGCGACGGGAGCAATTTTGATTGCCAAGACGGAAAACGAAGACATTTTTCCGACAACCCCGAAAACACCGTAGAATTCTCGAACATGATTTTAATTATCGACAACTTTGATTCGTTCACCTACAACCTCGTTCAACGTTTTGGTGAGATCGACGGAGGGCTCGACATTCGCGTTTTTCGCAACAACGAAATCGACTGCGATGAAATTGCGAGGCTAAATCCATCGCACCTCGTGATTTCTCCTGGGCCCTGCACGCCTCATCAGGCTGGGATTTCAATCGAGGCAATTCGTCGCTTCCATGGGAAATTGCCGATCTTGGGTGTTTGTCTGGGACATCAGGCGATTGGGGCGGCAACTGGAGGCAAGATTGTTCGTGCCAATCGCTTGATGCACGGCAAGACTGACTTGATTCATCATCGTGACAAAGGCTTGTTCGCCGGGCTTCCCAATCCATTGGTGGCAACTCGGTACCATAGCTTGGTGATTCGCCCTGATACCTTAACTTCGGAATTCGAAATGGACGCTTGGAGTGTTGATCCCGATGGTCATCAAGAGATCATGGGTGTTGCTCATCGAAAATATCCTACGTTCGGATTGCAGTTCCATCCGGAAAGTTTTTTAACAACCAATGGCATTCGCCTACTCGACAATTTCCTGCACGTACAAGTCGCGGATGATGGCGGCGTTCCGGTAGGCTAAAAAGTTGTCAACGCGTCACGATTCGAAGGTTTCGAAAATGGCGCGACAGCCCTCAAATATCAAAAACGAATTGAGTTTATGATCGAAATCTCCTTTGCACTTGAACTTATCAAGCAAAACGTCAGACCCTTGCCAAGCGAACGAGTCTCACTTTTAAATGCGGCTGGAAGGACCTTAAGTGCTGACGTGGTATCAGACGTCGATTCACCGCCACACGACAAAAGTTTGATGGATGGATTTGCAGTTCGCGCGGTTGATGCAGCCATTTCTGGCGCCAAGCTTTCGATCATTGAAACGGTGTTGGCTGGGAAATCGCCGTCGCTCCCTCTAACAGCCGGCACGGCAACGCGAATCATGACAGGAGCCCCGCTCCCTGTGGGAGCCGATGCCGTTGTGATTCTAGAGAGTACCGACTTCGATCCCAATCAACCCAGCGGCTCAGTAACCATTCATGAAGGCGTAAGTCTTGGCAAGCACATCATGC
This sequence comes from Pirellulaceae bacterium, assembly GCA_019636375.1. Classification (GTDB taxonomy): domain Bacteria; phylum Planctomycetota; class Planctomycetia; order Pirellulales; family Pirellulaceae; genus BJ22. The sequence continues at coordinate 349,869 of JAHBXS010000005.1, forward strand.
GCAAGGCCGACTCGATGCGTTCGGGAGAAACTGTGTTACAAGCCGGCACTATGATCCGCCCGCATCACTTAGGGATTTTGGCAGAGGTCGGAGCGGCCTCCGTTTCGGTTTATCAACGGCCAACGATCTCAATTCTTGCGACAGGTGACGAATTGGTTCCGGCAACCGATTTTCCCGCAAAGGCGCAGATTCGCAACAGCAACGGACCGCTTTTGTCGAGCATGGCAGCCCGCGTGGCCGACAAGGTTATCGATCTGGGAATCGCGCGTGATCACATTGATGATCTTAGGAGTAAAATTCAAAAAGGTCTCAAATCGGATATCTTGATCTTAACAGGAGGCGTTTCAGCGGGGATGGCTGACCTGGTTCCTCGCGTTCTCGCCGATTGCGGAGTACTTCAGGTATTTCACAAGGTGTCGATCAAGCCCGGCAAACCGGTTTGGTTTGGCGTTCGTCAAAACGGCGACGCGCGCCCCCCGACGCTCGTTTTTGGTCTCCCCGGAAATCCCGTTTCAACGCTCGTTTGCTTCGAGGTATTTGTTGTTGGAGCCTGCCAATTACTGGCTGGAGCATCCGCAGCAACCAGGAATATGAGTTGTGCTGTTTTACTGGAAGCCCATTTGGTGCGTGGAGGTCGTCCTACGTATTGGCCGGTGAGTCTGAAATCAACTGATGACGGCCGAGTGGGTGTGCGACCGCTCCTCTGGCGAGGCTCCTCCGATCTTCGCTGCCTCGCCGAAGCGGACGCCTTCGCCTTTTTCCCTCCGCGAGAGAGCAACTACCAACCTGGCGAAATCGTTTCGCTGCTGAATTTGCCGGTAAGGTAGGGGCTTTTCCCTTTCGTCTCGAGTGACGCGAACGATATGAATTCAAAAAAAGGCGTCGTGCGCAACACCTGAGGAGATGTTGATTCAGCGCATTGGTAGTAAACGTTGGAGATCAGAAGCCGAAAGACTTCCCTCTGAGTTTCATTTCACCAGTGGGCCGACGTCGTGGTTGGTGTGTTTGAGAATGCTGCGGCTGCCAGTGAAGGTTTGTAGCAGCCGTAACGTGGCGTTGCGAAGTCTGACCCCCAACCACGTTTGCTGCTGAGCAAGTTTACCGAATCGATACGAGTCGGTCACAAAGAGGTAAAAAGCCACGATCGGGGTAGGGAGAGTCAACTGACTCCCCCTCCCGCCGAACCGTACGTGCGGTTTTCCCGCATACGGCTCTCCACTTGGTAGTTCTCGATAGTTTGGACGAACTGAGCATGAGCCTGCACCAGGCTGTAGAGCCCAAGCTCAGAGAAGTAGCGGTTTGGCCAGCGGCATGTACGAGGTTGTCGGTCGGGATTGGTGCGGTGGCGTTTCAGAAGGATTCGTCGCAGACGACTGCGGAGCCAACTGTCATAGTCACCGTAGACATTCCAGAAACAATGGCGAAAGTAGTGAAACCAGCCGCGCATCATCTGATTCAATTGCTTGACGATATCCTCAAGCGAATCGCCAGATGTGCGTGGAGTTAACTCGCGGACACGATCCATGAATTTCTGTTGGCTTTTGGCTCGCGGAAACCGGAACCGGCCCCGAAATACATAACCCAGAAATGCAAAGCTTTGGTCGCGACTATCGACAATCTGGGTCTTGTCCGGATGCAGGGTCAAGCCTGCTTCGCGAACCCATTGCTGGACGACTGCCAAAGCTTGTTCCGCTTCAGCTTGCGTCTTGCAGAGGATCACGAAGTCATCCGCATAGCGTACCATCTCATAGCCCTGTTCGGCCATGTGATGATCCAGCGGATTGAGATACAGGTTGGATAGCATCGGGGAGAGAACCGCGCCTTGCGGGACGCCCGTTTCCGGTGTCCAGCGGCTCAGTTCTGAAACCACTTCTTGATCGAGGTACATCTTGATCAGTCGCAGGACTGCATGATCCGAAACTTTCTGCTTCACCAACGCGAGCAGTCGGTCTTTGGGGATCGTATCGAAGTAGCCTTTCAAGTCGGCATCTACCACGAAGACGTTGCCCTCTTCGAGTAATTGCTCGACGCAACGAAGTGCGCCATGACAGCCTCTGCCTCGGCGGAAGCCAAAGCTGCGAGGATGAAAGGTGTGATCAAAGATCGGTTCCAAGACATCCAGTAACGCGGTTTGAACCACTCGGTCGCGAACGGTAGGAATACCCAACGGGCGGGTTTCCTTCGTTCCCGGCTTGGGAATCTCCACCCGGCGTACAGGCTGCGGCCGATAGGTTCCGGCTTTCAGTTCCTGTTGCAGTTTGGTGATCTCGGCCAGAAGTTCGTCGTCGAGTTGTTCTACCGTTTGTCGGTCTACTCCAGCGGCTCCTTGATTGGTAATGACCTTCGAGGCCGCCCATCTCAAGTTTCGCTCACTGAAGACTTTATCGTACAGCGTGTGCCATTTGCCTCCTCTCACTTTGTTTGCCAAAAGTGTCTTCAACATGCTTTCTGTCCAAACCATCGACGATGCCCATTGGTCAATGCTCAATGGTTCCGTAGCCGGAGTAGCCCCGAAAGGCACTGTGACTTGCGACGGTTTAAGGTCTTTGGATTGTTTGGTCATACTTGCATCTACCTTGCTGCCGCCCTTGGCTCCACCGCGTTTTGCTGCACGGCTTCACGGCTACTATGGCGGCTCTGACTGCTGTTCCTGGTGCTTATCTTCTCGCTACATTGACGATCAGTCTTTTCGATACCAAGCTGCCTGTTCGTCGCACAGCTTGACCTGGAGTTGGTCGCCCAGTATCTCCGGCTGGGATTGATCACGAGAATCGACCCTGGCCAAGAACAGCTCTCCCTTCTTATCGCGTTTAACCTTCCTTCCATTCCGCACTCAACCACCGCATTGCCATTTCCAAACTTCAGCATCAGCGCGTTACTGCACCCAAAGTTCGTTCGCTGTGTCTATCCTGCGGAAAAGTCGATACAAAGGACTACAGGACGGTTCGTCGCACAGCGAAGGGTTCGGACTTTGCCAGCTTCCTCCCCGACAGGCTTGGCCGAATCAGTTTCACTTTCGTTACGGACTGGAATTTCTCCTCAGGTTGCTCCTCACCCTCCCTCGCGGGAACGCAATTACCACTTTCGAATACAGGGCGGTAACGTTACCCTGGTCAGGACTTTCACCCGACTGATTAAACGCCTTCAAAGGCGCACTGGCCGTTCACTCCGTAAACGTGCGAGTAACTCCGATCGAAGCACAGCATTGATTAGTTGTAGGGTGTGTGAAGTCGGCTGCCGAATCGTGGTGTGTTCCGCAAGTCAATGGCATGGTTAGTTGACCGGTTCAACCAACCAATCTGTCAGCCGACGGAACACACCAACCTCGCTTTGACTTGCTCCACACACCCTACACCGACCAAGAGCAAACTGAAGCTTGTAATCCAGCGTTATCCAAGTTTACGGCGGCGAAGCAGAATGAACAGCCCGAGACTGCTGACCAACATCATTGAACCTGGTTCGGGAATTGCGGTGTAGAGCCGGACCAAGCCGCCGTTTCCGGCTGGGCCGGGGACTTCGGCGTAACGGATGAACAAATCGATCCCGTTGAAATTGCCAACGAGTGCGTTGTCATCCAATCCCATGAATTGCCCGCTGAGAACATTGCCGCTGGTGAGGATGTCAAAAACCTGGTTGTGGCCCAATTGAAATCCATCGATTAGTGAGACGGCGAGTGTTCCGCCAAGGAACGCTTGGTTCGTGACAATCAAGTGGTCGTATTCGGTCCCTTGTGCCAAGCCACCGAGTTCGATGAGGAGAGTCCCTGTGTCGTTCTGGAAAAAGTTGCCCGCAATAGTCATTGTGCCCGCCGAATCGCCAGGGCTAACGACGCCACGGTTTTCGATGGTATTGCCCATGACGATCCCACCATTTCCTGTCAGAATACTCTGTTGGAAGATAAATATGCCGGTGTCGCCTTGACTGCGGACTAGTCCGCCATCGCGAAAGGTCAGGCTGGCCTGTCCGCCAAACTGAGTTGAATCGACGTGGGAGAAATTACCTCCGACGTACAGGTTGCCGCTGTTGTTCCACTGCGAACCCGCGCCTGTCACGAGGACGCTGGACTGGGATGATTGGGTTTCCTGCGAAAAGGCGATCATCCCATCATGGTTGTTGACGACTCCACCGTTGGAAATGGTGAGTGTAGCGTTGCCTTGTACGCCGACTCGCAGGTGACCGTTGGCGTTTAAGGCGGAATTGGCTCCGGTCACGGTTGCCGTCGCACTGGAAAATTTGCCTCCCGCCAAGTCCACAGCCACGGGAAAATTGACATCGTTTCCGATTGCAGAGACGGTGCCTCCTCCGGAAATGGTCATCGTTCCAGAATTTAGATGCCCCACCAGCAGCTTGTCGGAATTGACGACGCTGGCATTGTTGGTCACGGTCAAAGAACCACTACTTGGAAAGTCTGGCGGTTCGCTGAAACTAAACGCAGCGGTCCCAATCCGCAGTTCGCCGTTGTTGATCCAGGTCGTGCCTGTACCAGTGACCGTGACTGAACCGGTTGTTCCCGGTCCGTTGCTGCTGTTGACGGCTCCGATGACACCGCCGTGGCTCGTCAGTGTCGCCCCGCCCGCAATGGTTGCCGTACCTTGGCCGCTCTGACCGCGTCCGACGTAAAATGTCTCGCCAACGGTGATCGCTGAACCTGTGTCGAACAGTGAAAGGATGCCTTGGCCGGTAAAGCCAACTTCCCCATCGCCTGTTGTGGTAACTTGCCCTCCATTGGAAACGATCATTGTTCCTAATCCGGCACCGCCCACCCTGAAAAGGGATTCGAAGTTATTCCAAGCGACCAGGTCGATACGCGAATTGGCTCCGGTTACCAGCACAGTCCCCTGTGATCCCTCCCCATCACCGACTCCAAGGAATCGGCCTTCCATGCGTCCGCCTTGTTCGACGATCAGTTCGCCAATGCCTTCTACGCCCACTGAAGCTCCGTTAACCTCACCCCTTAACAAAGCGTTCGTCCGTACGCGGACTTGACCGGTTGCACCAAAAGCTTGGCCAATACTAACAACTCCTGTGATACCTGCACCACCCTGTATGTCTAGCAGACTTCCCTGTTCCAGCAGCAGCGATCCCGAGTGACCGGCTTGATTGCCGATGTTCACCCTGTTGGTCTGAGTGGTGGAAGCTCCATTGGTCATGGTCAGCAGTGGGTTGCCGACATTGCTGATGTTGAGGGTATTGGGTGCGTTGGGGATATTCAAAACCCCGCCGTTTTGGGTGGTGTTGCTGGTGATCGTCAATTGCCCGAACAGAACGGGAGTTAAAGCTATCCAACATGTGAGAGCTAGAAAAGCCGTCAACAGCCGGTAGCCGTGTTGTTTTCGGAGTTGATTAATTGGTTGGTTCATGGGTCAGTTTTTCGCCAATTTAAGTAATGATTTTGCCGAGCAAAACACCCTCGGCCACCCGGCCAACACGCAGCCGCTCGCTACCTAATTGGCTAAAATCCGCAAACCTTAATGGCAAAAATTAAAAACGTCAAAAATTTTTGCTTTGAATGCCATGATCTGTAACATCTAGCAAAATCTTAAAAATCTGGATTAGGTTTGTGGTGTTGCGGCAATTTCTTGTTGTAAACGTGAAATTTTGGTCAATGCCAAGGGGCTGGGCTGGTGGCTCCACGCCCAAAAATATCCATAAAGCCGAAGAAAACAATGAAATTTCATTCGACACTAAAAATCGTTCTTGCGCCCGTATCTCTATTGCTGGCGATGGCGGTTGCCAATGCTGATGTCACGATCAAGCAATCGGGGAACACTCTCAATATTCGAGGCTGATGTACAATGGATATTGATCGGGTAACACTTCAACTATGTCGCCCGTTGGGAATCAAATAATGCCAGCAAATCTATTACTCGACGAAACGCAATCCAGTTGTGACGGGCTGACGGTGGAAGAAGAATTTCTACAACTGTTGCAAGCTCACCAAAACCAGATTCTCAGTTTTATTTTTTGCCAAGTTCACCATGCAGCGGACGCTGAAGACATTTTTCAGCAGACGGCGATTGTGTTATGGGAAAAATTCGAGCAGTTCGAACCCGGCACCAATTTTCTCGCTTGGGCCAAGGCGATTGCTGGCAATAAAACGCTCTCGTTCTTGCGAGACAAGCGCCGCAAGCAGGCGAGTTTTTCGGAAACCCAGATCGATCAATTCGCCGAACGGCCAATGTGGTCAACTGAAACCACCGATCAAAAACTGGCGGCACTGGCGAACTGCAAACAAAAGCTGGGGGCGAACGATCAACACTTATTGCGTGAGTGCTACGGAACGACGGCCACCAAAATTCAAAGCGTCGCTGAAAAGCTAGGACGAACAGCCGATAGCATCTACGTCAGCTTGTCGCGGATTCGCCGTGTGTTGGCCGAGTGCATTCAGCGCACGTTGGAGAGAGAGGAGTTCGGAACATGAGCGTGAACGAGCGAAATCCTAACTCGCAAGAATGGAGCGAACTGCAAACATTGGTCGATCGCTCATTAGACGGGCGAATTGACGATGCGGAAGTCGAACGATTGGAGGCGTTGTTGCTGAACAACTCGGCGGCTCAAGATTTTTATCTTGAGCGTTGCCAATTGCACAATCTAATCGACATGGAAAACCGGGCTTCACGGGTCGTTGACCGAATGCGGATCCGTTTGTCCAACAAAGACCAAATGCTCCTCATTGATCGAGATGAATTCGATCAGCAACGCCATTCGCCGATTCGCCTGTGGCATCGAAAAACAAAATGGTTGGCGGCAGTCTCTGCAATGGTGGCTGCCGCTTCGATCTTGTTAGGCGTGGGCCTCTGGCTGTTTAACGAGCGGTTATTCAGTCCGATCGATTTGGCCGATTCTGGAACTGAGGCAAAACCGACAGAGACGACGGAACTGCCAATCGCGGACAGTTCGCCGAACCTAGAAAATGACAACACGTTCCAGCAAGTTGTGTTCGAGTTCGGTGCGGCCGTCGAAACAGTTGCACTTGGTGATTTTGGGACGGCCATCCTCGAGGGACCTGGGCGCGGCGAGTGGATGTCTCCTATGCAATTGAAGTTACATCAAGGACGGATTCGAGTTCGAATCGACAAACCGTCTGGCCACAGCTTTACGGTCATCACCCCCAGTACGACCGTCACCGACCTGGGTACCGAATTCGCCATCGACGTTGCCGAAGACCAAGCCAGCACGGTGGTCGTATTCGACGGCATGGTTGACTTGAATTATTCGAATCCCGAAGAATCCGAGCCGGACCAAACGCGACGCCTGGTAGGCGGCGACGGTGTGCGGGTGAGTGCGACAGGAGTGATCGGTCGATTGATGGCGATTGTCACCGGTGAAAATTCGACGTTCTCGCACCTGACGGAATACACAAACCGACCAGACGTTCCCTTAATTCTGGATGTCAGCGACAACGTGATCGGCTTGGAGAGCAAGCGTTTTTACGAAATCGTACCCGGTGGGTTACGTGAAGATGCCAAAGCGTATGTGGACCGCCCTGGCCACGAGTGGAACGGCGTGGACGAGCTTGGAATGCCAGAATACTTGAACGGCCTTGATTACATCAAAACTTACAACGGCGACAAACGCCGCCAGCATTTGATGATTGACGTGACCCTCTCCCGAGCCGCCGACGTGTACATTTTCTTTGACTCGCGGCTCCCGGTGCCCGAGTGGTTGCTGAACGATTTTCGCGACACTGGCGACAAAATCGGTCTGGATATGGGCGTATGGCGGGGGCCTGACGGACAGTTGATCGTTCGCCAGACAGCGGGTGTTGGGCCGGGAGTTTCAATTGACACCGAGTTCTCAGTGTGGGTACGTCGCATTGAACAAGCGGGCGTCGTTCGGCTCGGACCTGCTGCTGGCCAGTCTGGATTCAGTGCCATGTACGGCATTGCTGTCGCTGAATTGGAAGGCTATTGAGACTCCATTTGGAGCCAGTTGACGCGTATAAAAGCTGCCCGCAGCCGCAGTGCTCAGTGGTGGCATCTACTAATAGATGCTTAAATTCAGTCGTTTTCGCCCCATTTTTCGGCTCAAGGTCTGTCTTGACCGATTTCGCAAGAATCGATAATTTTTGAGCCAAGTTCTTTTGGAACCAAACCATTTACTCCGTATTGCAAGGAGGCAATTCGCATGAACCAATCTGTATCGATCCCCGTCCCGCTTCTGGATGTCAACCGCGACAACCGCCCTCTTCGCGAGGAATTCCTCGCTGCCCTTGAAAAAGTTGTCGATTCTGGACAATTCGTCGGTGGGCCCGATTGTCAGCAACTCGAACAAACCTTTGCCCAACTTTGCGACGCTAAATTCGCCGTGGGCTGTGCCTCTGGTAGCGACGCCTTGCTTTTGGCCCTGATGGCGATCGATATTGCTCCTGGCGACGAAGTGATCGTTCCCAGCTTTACCTTTTTTGCAACCGCAAGTTGCGTGACCCGTTTGGGGGCCAAACCAGTTTTTGTCGACGTTGATTTAGAAACCTACAACATCGATCCTGCGGCGGTCGAGAACGCCATCACCAGCCGCACCAAGGCGATCATCCCCGTCCACTTGTTTGGACAGTGTGTCAACATGGAGCCCCTTATGGAGCTCGCCAGTCGCTACAATTTGCACCTAATCGAGGACTGTGCTCAATCGGTGGGAGCGACTTACAAGGGAAAACAGTCGGGGAGCATCGGTTCGGTCGGCTGTTTCAGCTTTTACCCGACGAAGAATTTGGGTGGATTCGGGGATGGCGGAATCGTGACGACCAACGACGCCGATCTGGCAGATCGAATTCGTCTACTTGCCAACCACGGAATGCGGCCCCGGTACCATCACCAAGAGGTGGGGATCAACAGTCGTTTGGATTCCCTCCAAGCGGCCTTGCTGAACGTCAAGCTTCCTCATCTTTCGCGTTGGACAGAGCAACGCTCGGAAAACGCTCGCCGTTATTTCGATTTGATGAATCGGGCGGGGCTTGGACAACATTTGGTCCTTCCGCATTGCCTCAATCAATGCGGCCACGTTTGGAACCAGTTCACCGTCCGCATTCCTGGCGGTCAACGAGATTCCGTTCGACAAAAACTAGCGGACGCCCGAATCGGGTCCGAAATTTATTACCCGATCCCGCTCCATCGGCAATCTTGTTTCGCCTATCTGGGCTACGAAAAAGGGAGTTTGCCCGTGACGGAGAAACTTGCCAACGAGGTACTCAGTCTGCCGATCTTCCCTGGCCTAACGACCGAAGAAATCGGCAGCGTTGTCTCGAACCTTTCACGCATTCTCATGGGCTCCTACGAGGGGCTCGCGCGAGCCGCTTAGGAAACCTTTTCGCAAAATAAACTAGCGAACTTGTCGTCAGCCGGAGTGCGATGGCACCCGGTTTTCGTGGCAACCGGACTTAATGCACCTGACTTGTTCAGGTGATATTTACGTTTCCTGCTTTTTCTCCGGGAATACGAGGCGATTAAGTCGGACGGACGCTAACGCGTTCCGGCTAATTAGGCATTTTATTTTCGAACGATCACCTAGCGATTTCGGCTGGTGTTTTTGCCGACAATTTTCGAGCCAAACTTCCACGTGCCTGTGAATCAAGCGTTTACAGGTCGTGGAAGCGGTCGTTTCCTCTCTGGTCAAGTTGCACTAAAATGGTCTTCGTCCAGTGTAAAGCGGTTCGAGGAAAAAATGAGCAACAATAACTCTTGGGGATTAAGCTGGCTGTTTGGAAATTCGGCTCCTGTCCCTGAGCATACCATTGATCTTGAGCAAGTGCGATTGGCTTTGCAGGAAAAGGCCGCGATTCTGGTCGACGTTCGCGAACTAAACGAACATGAAACTCACGCCGTCCCCGGTTCAATCTGCATGCCGTTGAGTTGGCTTCGCGAACTGCGGTCCAAACAACCCTTAGAGCCCTACCTGTCTGCCGATACGACCGTGTTTGCCCATTGCGTTAAAGGGATTCGTTCTCAGGCCGCTGTCGAGATTTTCACTCGGCTTGAATACCGTGCGTTTTCATTGCCTCAAGGGGTCGACGCACTCATCGCCGCCGGTCTGGGCCTAGCGAATCAACCCAATCAATCAGGAAATGCTCCATGAATTTAGGCTTGGCAAGATTTCTTTCCACTCGGTGCCGCCAAGGCAAACGGTCCTACGCCGACTTGAGGCCGGCCGAATCGACAGCCATATGGCGACCGATGTGGGCTGCATGGGTTGTTGGTCTCGTGCTAGTCCTAACCAGTAACTCGCTTGCGCAACAACGCCCGCCGACCCAAGCCGAGCTCTTGCGAGGACATTATGGGCGACTGCGAGCGAACAACGATCTGTTGTACTACCACTTGGACATCCGAATCGACCCAGAGAAAAAGTTCATTTCGGGTCAAAATACCATTCGATTCCAGATGCTCGCCGCTGACGACCGAATCCAAATCGATCTCTACGACCACTTCAATATCGACCGGATTGTCTGGGGCGAAGTCGAACTGAAGCATGAGCGCGATGGCAATGCGGTGTTCATTCAGTTCCCCGAGCAATTACCGGCAGGGACGGAGCAGTCCATCGTCTTCCATTACTCAGGGACTCCGAAATCCCAAGGCCGCTTTGGGGGAATTTCCTTTGAGAAAGACCCAGCCGGACGACCGTGGGTCACGACCGCTTGCGAAGGCGAGGGCTCCAGCATCTGGTGGCCCAGCAAGGACCAATGGCGCGACGAGCCCGAGTCGATGGACATCAGCATCGCCGTGCGGAACGACTTGATGAACGTCTCCAACGGACGCTTTGTTAGCAAGGTCGATTTGGGGGATGGGTACACGCAATGGAACTATCATGTCAGTTACCCCATCAATTCATACAACGTGTCGATCAACGTCGGGAGCTACGTCCAATTTGGTGAGACCCTGGGGGATTTGACCCTCGACTATTACGTCTTGCCCGAAGACTTAGAAAAGGCCCAGGAGCAGTTCAAACAGGTCAAGCCGATGATGGAAGCCTTCATCCATTATTTTGGCGAGTACCCCTTTGAGCGAGATGGCTACAAGTTGATCCAAGTCCCTTACACCGGCATGGAACACCAAACGGCGGTCACCTACGGCAACGGCTTTCGCAACGGCTACTACGGTCGGGATTGGACCGGCGTGGGGGTCAGCATGAAATTCGACTTTATTATCATCCACGAAAGCGGCCATGAATGGTTTGGGAACGCCGTCTCGGCTGCCGACGTTTCCGATATGTGGATTCATGAAGGCTGGACGACCTACCTGGAATGCATGTACGTCGAGCGTTTGTTTGGCTACGACGATGCACTGAAATACACGAATGGTTACAAGAACAAGATTGCGAATCGCTCGCCGATTGTCACCGAGCGGGGTTCGCATCAAGTCCCCCATCAAGACATGTATTTCAAGGGAGCACTGTTCTTGCACACGCTACGCAACGTGTTGGACGATGATACAAAATGGTGGGCGTTGGTGCGAGAGGTTTACGAAACCTTCAAATACAAAACGGCAATGACCGAAGAGCTGATCGAGTTGTTCAACCGTCGTTTCGGACAAGACTTGACCCCGATTTTCCAGCAGTATTTGTGGCGAACGGCGCTGCCAAAACTCGAGCTCAAATTCGATGAAGGCGAAAAGTCGGTTGCCTACCGCTGGGTGGTTGACGAGCCGGAGTTTGCCATGCCCGTCAAGGTCGGTAAACGTGGCAACTGGCAAACGATTCGCCCGACGACCGAGTGGCAAACGCTGGAGACGGAACTCTCGTCAAATGATTTCGACGTGGCGACCGATCTGTTTTACATCCGCGTCGCCAAAGAGTAACACTCAAGACCCTAAAGTTATACTGCATGTTCATCGCCGACTATCCCCCGTTTCGACCGTTTCAATGGCTGAGCAATCGTCATTTGCAAACTGTCGCTTCCTTTTTTACACCGGTGGGTCCGAGCAAAAATCCGACTCAGCGGTACGTCGTTCGCACTCCCGACGATGATGTCATGGTCATCCACGACAACATTCCCAAAAACTGGATCACCGGGGACCGAATCGCGATCTTGGTACACGGGCTATGTGGCTCGCACCGCTCGACCTATATCCGCCGCGCCTGTCAGAAACTTCGCCGCGAGGGGTTTCGCACGATCCGTGTCGATCAGCGGGGAGTAGGAGACGCCGAGCTCTTGAGTCGCGGTCACGCCCATGCGGCGGCCGTGGACGATTTGAAAGTCATTGTCGAGGCCGTTCACGAATTGAGCCCGCTGAGTCCTTTGACCCTGATCGGATTTTCGTTGGGTGGCAATTTGGTGTTGAACACGGTTGGGCAATGGGGAGCCCAACATCCTCTCCATGTCGATTCGGCAGTTGCAATTGCACCACCGATTGATTTGACCTACTGCACGGGTCATTTACGGCAGTGGGGGAATCGAATTTACGACGCCTATTTTTGCACGAAGCTTAAACGGGCACTGGAATACCGCCGCCGAATGGTCCCGGAGTTGTACGACAACGGCCTCACAAAACTTCCGGGGCGTTTAGTTCATTTCGACGATCAGTTTGTCGCTCCGGTTTCCGGTTTTTCAGGAGCCCGCGAGTATTACCAAGCTGCCAGTAGTGGGCCCGTGCTGAGGAATATCGAAGTTCCCACGTTGATTATCGCCGCCGAGGACGACCCGTTGGTCCCCAGTGAGACATTCAAGCACTGGGTTGTTTCCCCGCTGGTTGATTTGCTGTTCGCGCGGCATGGTGGCCATTTGGGATTCATTGGCCCGACTCGCGGCGACCCCGATTCCTACTGGATGGATTGGCGGCTCATCCGCTGGATTGTGGATCACGATCGCCATATCGCCGATCAGCGAGTCGAGCGGCATGGCCGTTGCGGTGAACCCCGCCGCGTGTAAAATGCTCTTTTAGTTCAGCCGGATTAGTTTGCCGTGATGGAACTCCCGGCCGGATTGAACGAATTGATTCACTATTTTCCATTTGCCCTCGTAGCTCAGTTGGATAGAGCAACGGATTTCTAATCCGTCGGTCGTAGGTTCGAGTCCTGCCGAGGGTGCTTTTTTGAAATGTCGAGCTCATGCTGGTAAATTCAGGCCAGAGTTGGCGAAATTTCTTGAACCGAAAGCAAGCGATTGGCGATGCCAAATTCCGATCCTCCAGAGGTTCTCGAACTGTTGAAAGTGATTGAGTCACTGACGCCCAAAGCAGTGCCTTTTCACGAGTTGTTCCGTTTGGTCGAGGCACTTAGCGAAGTTGTTGATCCCGATTCATTGGGCAGTTGGTTCGACACCCCCAACGAGGGATTCCAAGGCTTGAAACCAATCGAAGTCGTTGAGCGAGGTGAAATTGACCGGTTATGGGAAATGGTTTTCCGTCTCCGATCTGGTATACCTGCTTAAACGTACTAACACAGCTTTTCTTTGGGGAATGTCCCCAGCGTCTGATACCCCAATTTTCAGCCATGCCCTAACTGATCAGGCAAGGTTGTCGATTCGCTAAACGATCTGGTGTTAGCCGTGGTCGGAGAGGCGCCAGCCGCTGGGGAGGACGGCGCCTTTGACGATCACCGGGATGCCGTCGCGGATGACGAATTGCGGATGGTCCAGCGGGGTTTCTTGCGTCTGTTTCGTGTTGACGATTTCGACCCCAGGAGCGATGCAGCAGTTCTTGTCCACAATCGCACAATCGATCAACGAATTGGCACCGATCCCAATCGGAATGCCGCCATTCGATTCTAACTCCGTCAACTCATCCGACCCTTGATAGAAATCGGCCCCCATGATGATCGAGTTCCGCACGACGGCGTTATTCCCAATCGTGGCCCGCAAGCCGATCACGCTGTTTTCAATCACGGCACCATCGCCGATCTTGCAACCGTTCGCGATCAGACTGTTCGAGACTTGAGCGTTCCCCATTCGAGTCGGCGGCAAGAACCTCGCTCTCGTGTAAACAATTGAATTCGTGTTCGCCAAATCAAACGGCGGATTGATGTCGGACAGGCTCAAATTGGCCTCGTAAAACGAACGAATGGTCCCGATGTCCTCCCAGTAACCATCAAACCAATACGACTGGACGCAGTGAGTGCGGATCGTTGCCGGAAAGACCTCCTTGCCAAAGTCCCGGTAGTCGGTCTTGATAAGAACCTTTCGCAGCACGTCTTTGTTAAAAATATAGATTCCCATACTGGCCATAACGTTCCGCTGCGAATCGTGGAAGCCTCGCGCCCGCAATAATTCCGGATCGGTGCGCACGAGATCGAGTTCCTCCGCCGTCTGCGGTTTCTCCAAAAAGCCACGAACGCTGCCGTCGGTGTCCAAACGCATCACACCAAACGCCCGTGCCTGCTCCTCGGTGACGGGCATACAAGCGATCGACACATCGGCCCCGTTTCGTTGGTGTTCGGCCAGCATGTGAGCGAAATCCATCCGGTAAAGTTGGTCGCCCGACAAGATCACCACGTAATCGACATGGCGTTGGTCGATGTAAGTTAAATTTTTCCGGACGGCGTCGGCGGTTCCTTGGTACCAACTCGTCCCCTCGTTCATGGTTTCTTGAGCCGCGAGAATTTCCACAAACCCACCGCTGAACCGGTCGAAGTTATAACTTCGGCGAATGTGCTGGTGCAGACTGACGCTCATAAACTGCGTCAACACATAGATTTGGTTGATGTCGCTGTTGATGCAATTGGAAATGGGAATGTCGATGAGGCGGTACATGCCCCCCAGCGGAACCGCCGGTTTCGAACGAATCGCGGTTAAGGGAAACAGTCGCGTTCCACGTCCACCACCTAACACCAAGGCCACTACATTTTTCATAAACCTGATTCCAGTTCTTGTTCAATAACGACTTTTGCAGATTGTAAAGGGAAATTTGGTGTCAGTCAGCCAGCCTCGAAAAAAAAGCAAGTTCTGGGTTCTTCAGCCCCGATCAGTCTGGACCTTAACCTTAAAAGAAAGAGCCATTCCCGGCCATGCCTGAGTCGGCCCCCATCGCGATCTTCGTCGGCTTCGAGCCCCGTCTCATTGGTTGACTTTTGCCGTAAAAAACGGGAAACTATTGCTGCTTACAAAAGACAATTCACCAGCAGTATAAATCAACCCCAAAGCCTATGACCAGAATCATTGATCCGTTTGGAGCCCGTGGCGAGTTCGAGACCAAATCCGGCCCGTGTGGCATTTACCGCTTGAGCACGCTCGAGGACCAGGGCCTGACCAAGGTTTCTCGCCTTCCGTTTTCGATTCGCGTCTTACTAGAAGCGGTTCTGCGAAATTGCGATGGCCATTCGGTTCAAGAAGAAGACGTCGTCAACCTCGCTGGCTGGAACGCCGCGAATCCCGCCAAGGTCGAAATCGCCTTCAAGCCCGCCCGCGTCGTCCTGCAAGACTTCACGGGCGTCCCAG
The DNA here is from genome assembly GCA_019636375.1 of Pirellulaceae bacterium. Taxonomy (GTDB): domain Bacteria; phylum Planctomycetota; class Planctomycetia; order Pirellulales; family Pirellulaceae; genus BJ22. The sequence goes on from JAHBXS010000005.1 coordinate 365,224, forward strand.
CGGTTGTGGACCTCGCCGCGATGCGAGCCGCGATGGCCCGACTCGGTGGCGACCCGAAAAAAATCAACCCCCTTATCCCCGTCGACTTGGTCATCGACCACAGCGTCCAAGTGGACCACTACGGTTCAGAACTAGCCTTACTCAATAACGTCCAGCTTGAATTTTCACGCAACCAAGAGCGATACGAGTTTTTGCGCTGGGGACAACAAGCGTTCGATAATTTCCGCGTCGTTCCGCCGAACGTAGGGATCGTTCATCAAGTCAACCTTGAGTTTCTCGCCAAGGGGGTCTTCCGCCGCGAAGATGCCAAGGGCCCGTTGGGAGTCCCCGACACACTCGTCGGCACCGACAGCCACACGACGATGATCAACGGTCTCGGCGTTCTGGGCTGGGGCGTTGGCGGGATCGAAGCGGAGGCCGCCATGCTCGGCCAGCCGATCTACATGTTGATGCCGCAAGTCATCGGTTTTGAAATCACGGGCAACCTGCTACCGGGGACCACGGCCACCGACCTCGTCTTGACGGTCACCGAGATGCTCCGCAAAAAAGGGGTCGTTGACAAGTTCGTCGAGTTCTACGGTCCAGGCGTTTCGAATATGTCACTTGCCGACCGCGCGACGATCGCCAACATGGCTCCGGAGTACGGGGCCACGATGGGCTTTTTCCCCATCGACAACGAGACCCTCAATTACCTTTCCCGCACCGGGCGGACCGACGAAGAAGTCCAATTCGTCGAAGCCTACACGAAGGCCCAAGGAATCTTCCGCACCGATGACGCCGAAGCCCCCACGTTTACCGACACCCTGCATCTCGACCTATCGACTGTCGAACCATCGCTGGCCGGGCCCAAACGCCCGCAAGACCGCGTCCGGCTCGCCGACATGAAGACATCCTTCCGCAAGTCGCTCACCACGCCGGTCGCCGAACGCGGGTTCGGCTTGGGCAAGGACGATTTGAACCGAACCGGGACGGTGGAAAATGGCCAAGCCCACACCATCGGCCACGGTGCGGTCGTGATTGCCGCGATCACCAGTTGCACGAACACCAGCAACCCGTCGGTGATGTTGGCCGCCGGTCTGCTGGCTCAAAAGGCCGTCGCCAAAGGGCTTTCGGTCAAACCGTATGTCAAAACCAGTTTGGCCCCCGGCTCGCGCGTCGTCACTGATTACTTCCAACGTGCAGGAGTCGACAAGGCTCTCGACCAGCTCGGCTTCCAAACCGTCGGCTACGGCTGTACGACCTGCATTGGCAACAGTGGCCCGCTCCCCGAACCTGTCGCCCAAGCGATCACCAGCGGCGAACTGGTCGCCTCGGCAGTCCTCAGCGGCAACCGAAATTTCGAAGGCCGTGTCAATCCGCTGACCAAGGCCAATTACCTGGCCAGCCCCCCACTCGTCGTCGCCTACGCTTTGGCTGGGACCACCGACATCGACCTGAAAACCGAACCCCTCGGTACCGGCAGCGATGGCAATCCCGTTTTCCTCGCCGACATCTGGCCGAGCCAACAAGAGGTCATCGACGCCGTTCGGGATTCGATCACCCCGGAAATGTTCGCCAACCAATACTCGAATTGTTTCGATTCGAACGCCGAATGGAACGCAATTGAAACGGTGAAGGGTGAGATTTACGAGTGGAACGCCAAGAGCACTTACATCCAAGAGCCACCGTTCCTCGAAACCATTACCCGAGACGTCGGCCAGATCGCGTCAATCCGCCAAGCTCGCTGCTTGGCGATTTTAGGGGACAGCGTTACAACCGACCACATTTCCCCAGCGGGCTCAATCGCAAAGACCAGCCCAGCTGCCAAGTACTTGATGGACCACGGCGTCCAGCCCGTTGACTTCAACAGCTACGGCTCGCGTCGGGGGAACGACCGTGTGATGGTCCGAGGGACCTTTGCGAACATCCGCATCCGCAACCAAATGGCACCGGGAACCGAAGGGGGCGTGACCACCCATCAACCCTCCGGCGAGCAGATGACGATTTACGACGCCGCGATGAAGTACAAGGAAGAATCCGTGCCCCTCGTCGTGCTGGCGGGGACCGAGTACGGCACCGGCAGCAGTCGGGACTGGGCCGCAAAGGGAACGATGCTGCTGGGGGCCAAGGCCGTGATTGCCGCGAGTTACGAACGCATCCACCGCAGCAATCTCGTCGGCATGGGGGTTTTGCCCTTGCAATTCGCCGATGGGCAAACGGCTCAATCGTTGGGTCTGAACGGAACGGAAACGTTTGACATTCCCATCGACGATTCGTTGCAACCTCGCTCGACGGTCCAAGTCGTCGCCACGAAACCGGACGGCAAGACGATAACCTTCAAAGCCACCGTTCGCATCGACACCCCAGTCGAGATCGACTACTTCCGCAACGGCGGCATTTTGCAAACCGTTTTGCGAAACTTGTTGAGCTAAGGTTTTCTCGTTCCGTCGTTTGGGACGATCAAACAACAAATGTAACCGTTCACGGTATCGCCGGTGGAAACTAACAAATTGCCGCTTTAGTAAACCACATATCTAAGTAGTTTGCCGCAGCGTGTTCGTTAGGTCTGCCCGTCTTTTTTGCGGAGTGTCAAACCACGTTGCCGTTCGCTTCGTGACCGTATACCAACATTTTGCGTTTTCGCGTCTAGTCATACAACTGGGCTTGACGCTCTTGGTTTAGTCGGACTCGCGCTTGTTGGCAGTATTCCGGCGAGCAATCAAAGGCGATGTAGGACCTCGCCAATCGTTGGGCGACGACAGCGGTCGTTCCGGAGCCGCTAAAGGGATCAAGGACCACTCCAGACTCAGGAGCGGTCGCCAGTAGACACGTCTCAACCAGTTTTTCGGGGAACACCGCGAAGTGAGCGCCTCGATATTTTGAAAGCGGGATCGACCAAACCGTCCGTTTGTTTCTGCCGAGCGGATGAAACGCTTGGTCCCAACGCGCGTTGTGCAAATTAGAATTGCCGCCGTTTTTGCCTTGTTCCGGTGTGCCTCCACGTGTACCAAAATGTTTTCTGCCACCTCGCATTTTTGAGTTTTCAGAAAAGGTCACATGAGGCTCGCGGATAGCATCAGCGTCGTAATGGTACTGGGCATTTTTGCTAAACAAAAAAATGTACTCGTGGTCGGTGGTAGGGCGAGACTTGACTGGCGATGGCATCGCGTTGGGCTTGTGCCAGATACAATCGCTTCGGAGGAACCAGCCATCGTCTTGCATGGCCAAAGCAAAACGCCACGGCATACCCAACAATTGATGGTCTTGGTATTTATCCCCCAGCACGACCCAGACAGCCCCCGAGTCCTTCATCGCCGGACGAATGGCCGCAAATACCCCGACAAGTCGCTCAACATAGCTCGATGGTGAACTTTCCTGACCCAACTGTCGGTCGTTCCCGTAGTCGCGTTGCTGATAGTATGGCGGGCTGGTGACTACGCAATCAACAAGCTCGCTTGGCAATCTGGCAGCAAGTGCGGCGGCATCTCCGCAGTGGACTTGATTGAGCCACTCGGTGGTCGCGTCAAGTTCGGACGGTTTGTCAGAACGGGTATTCACAATTTTATTTGCCTTTACATCTTGTCTACGACACCGATTCCCAGAAGTCCCAATCCCAATCGAATCGTCCTAGCGGCCAAATCGCACAGTTGCAGACGGCTGGCCTTCAATTTTTCCGAATCGGCAGTCAACACGGGGCATTGATCGTAGAACTTGAAAAACGTTTGCGTCAGCTCGAAGAGGTATTGAGCCAAGAGATTCGGGCGGTAGTCAACAAGTACTTCATCAAGAGTTTCGCTGACCTGCAAAATCATGATCCCCAATTCGCGTTCAAGAGGATGTTCAAACAAAAACGGTTTCGGCTGCGTACGAAACGATGCTGGATCGATGTTGTCGCGGCGATAAATTCCTTGAACCCGTGCGTAAAGATACTGGGCGTAGGTCGCCGTGAACCCCTTAAGTTCAAGCATCTTGTCGTAGCTGAAGGTGTAGTCGGAACTGCGGTGTTGCGAAAGGTCGGCGAATTTCAGGGCTCCAATTCCGACGATTTGAGCGATTCTCTCAATTTCAGCTTCGTCGACAAGTTCACTGGAATCTTTTTGCATTGCGATCAAAACCCCTTTGGCCTTCCGCTCGGCCTCATCCAGGAGTCCTGCCAACCCAACCGTGTCTCCGGATCGGGTCTTAAAGGGCCGTCCGTCCTCTCCTAGCACCGTGCCGAAGCTGACGTGCCGAAAATCTTGCGTCGCATATCCCCAACGAGCGGCCACGGCAAACAGTTTGTCGAAGTGCTCTTGTTGTCGATGATCGACGACATACAGCACGATGTCCGGACTCCATGTTTCGACACGATATTTGATTGTCGCGAGATCGGTCGTGGCGTACAAAAAGGCTCCGTCACTTTTTTGAATCAACATAGGGGTTTCAAAATTATCCAGGAAAACACACATGGCCCCGTCGCTGACTTCAGCCATCCCCTTGTTCTTCAAATCATCGACCACCGCTTGCAGTTGATCGTGGTAAAAGCTTTCTCCGAGAACTTGATCAAACCCCACATCTAATCGCTTGTAAATACTGTTGATGTCGTCCATACAACTTGGCAAAAACTCGCGCCACATCGCAAGGTTGTCGGCGTCACCCGCATGAAGTTTGGCGGTTTCCTCCAAAACAGACTGGTTGATTCTGGCATGCTCGTCTGCAAGTTGTTTCAATTCGGCAACGTTTTCAATTGCCGAAATTTTCTGCCGCAAGGCTGCGAGTTCTTCGTTTAGTTCGTCAAGTTTTTTTTCTAGGCGTTGAATTTCTTTGGCTTTTTGTTTTCGCTCTCCCTTGTCTTCCGGCTCAGGGGCAGATTTCATTTGCGCGAACTGAACCTTCAATTGTTCAATTTGCTGCGCCAACTGAGGAGCTTTCGAACAGGCCGAATGATAGTCACCAAGCTGCCGAACTCGGCGATACAAATCACCGAGATGTTGAACTGGATTTGCGCGATACGCAGCCTGGTCGCGAAAATGTTTGTAGCCGTAGATAATCATCCCGAACTGCGTCCCCCAATCACCGAGGTGATTGTCCGAGATGACATGATGTCCAACAAATCGAGCGATCCGCGCAAGTGCATCACCGATCACGGTTGAGCGGATGTGCCCAACATGCATTGGCTTGGCAACGTTAGGAGAGGAATAGTCAATCACAATCGTCAATGGATTTGATGAAGCGGCGACGCCCAAACGATCATCGCTGACGGCCGTGGTCAACGCGGTCCGTAAAAATTCGTCGTCAATCCTGAGGTTGATGAAGCCTGGACCAGCAATTTCAACTTGGCTGCAAAGCCCCGAGAGGTTCGTTGTTTCAACCAAACTACCAGCAATTTCACGCGGCGCTTTCCCCAACGCCTTGGCCAGCCCCATTGCAAAATTTACTTGGTAATCCCCAAATTTCTTGTCTTGGGCCGGACGAATCATGCCTAAATAGTCCGCGGGCTGAACCCCCAGCGATTCAAGGGCAGGGGCAAAACACTGGCGAATTTCGGCAAGCAGATTCATAAAACGTTGAGAGCTTTCCAGGCAATGGGAACCAAATAGTGAATGTTTCCGTTGAATGTCACAAAAATTCCCGATTCACGCAATCCGGGTAAAGGCTTAAAATATCCAGTTGCGGGGAACATAACCAACACGTCCGGTGGCAAAAAAATCAAAGCTGGACGGGCAAGCGATCTGTTAGACGATACAGACAAAAAGGGGACGCAGGACATTGACAAAAATTATCGTGATAAGTTCGTTTCTCATGGTGCTGATGAGTACGCCGGGAGTTGCTGGCGAAAAAGACGCAAAGAACGCTCGCCACCCCGTGTCGATTGTCGAGGCGGAGATTTACGTACAAAAGCATCGCGTGATCATGAAACTTCGCTGCTTTGCCGACGACTTGGAACTTCTCCAGGGGGTCTCACCCATGAAGGGCGGATTGTACGATCCTCAGGAAATTCGTGAAGCGACACAAGAACACGCAAGATTCCTTGCCGACCGCATCGACCTTTTGGACGATTCAGGAGCGCGACTCAAAGAACAAATTGTTGAGATCACTCCCCCCGAAATCCCGCCAGAAGGAATGCGTCAAAACGACATGATGAACTCCTTCTGCGCATTTCAGTTTGAATATCCCCTGGAATCACCTACCGAGTTCCTCACGATCAATCAAAAAATGCTCGGAGAGGGGTACCTATTTCCTACAGAGTTCAAACTGTTGCTGAAGCAAGCGGGATCGGACCAACCTTACCTCCACATGCTCAAAGCCGACATCCCAGAGACCTTTCGTTTCGATTGGGAGAACCCTGCACTGGCTTCCAGCGACTCGGACGAGGATTGGCAAGCTTGGTTCGAAAAGCAGCGTGAGGCAACTCTGGGGATTACGAGTTACAGCAGTGTCTACTCGTTTGTGTACATCACGAACTTTGAAGTCCGCCACGAGATTCTGATTCCTTTAGCCAGTCTCGCCACCATGATTGATTTCGAACGAGCGGACGAAAATTATCTTGACGTAGGCGAGCAAGATGCCGCCAAGCGGAAAATCGAAAAATTCTTTGCTTATGATAACGAAGTTGTCGTGGATGGCATCAATGTAAAACCGGTCTTTGACCGAATCGATTTCTACGGACTAGACCTCCGTGATTTTGCAATGCGATCCGAGCGAAAAAAAATCAACATGGCCAACGGTCGAATCGGCGTTATTATGTCTTATCCGATAAAAACGCCACCGACTTCCGTCGAGGTGAAATGGGAGATGTTCAACGACGCGATCAAGATTGTGGATTCGGCAGTTTTTGCGTATGACGATCTCGAAAAAACTCAGTTCTCAATGTTTTCCGACGAAAACATTTATCGCTGGACGAGTACCGAGCGAAAAGAGCTTCCGATGATCGCAAATATCGCCGTCGAGAGACTTCCTAGGAAGCTTCCATTAGTTTCGATAGGGCTTGTTGGTTTGGGGCTAATCGTGGGTGCGGTCGGTTGGACTCAGAAACGTTCGGCTTTGATCGCCAGTGGATTGCTTCTAGCTCTTGTGGCTTATCCAACACGGCACCTGATGGTTTGGCCACAAGAAGTCGTCTCGGGCGAATCGTCACAAGAAATCTTCAAGCAGTTGCACCAAAATATTTTCAGAGCGTTTGACTATCACAATGAATCGGACGTGTACGACGCTTTGGCAAAGAGCGTTGATGGACCGCTTTTACGAGATTTGTATTTGCAAATCAACGAACGATTGACGCTGCAGGATCAAGGAGGAGCGATTGCGAAAATCGAACAAGTCGACTTCTTGGACGGAAAAAAACTCGAAGAAATCGGCTCTGGTGACGAACTAGGTTTTGAATTTCGCTGTCGCTGGAATCTTGTCGGCACCGTAGAGCACTGGGGCCATATTCACGAACGAACCAATCAATACGACGCCAAATTCAAGGTGCAAATCCGCGATCAGGCTTGGAAAATCACCCAAATGCAGGGCTTGGATGAACAGCAAATCGCTGCACATACCCGGCTTAGGCAGTTTTGATTTCGATACCGAATTAACGTATGATGTAATGCGTCTGGCAATTCGTTGCTACCCAAAGTTTCACTTCCTTCAGCATTCGAGATATGAAAATGAAACATCACCCCGCGATCATGTGTTTGTTTCTGGTGGTCGGAATCGTTCTATCGAGCGAACAATCAATGGTAGCTCAGGGAGTCGGGTTGCCAGTCCCCAAGTCTCGGCAACCGAGCCACATGACCTGGGTAGACATTCGCGAGTACAAAAACGCTGCGGGCGAAGTTTTGGCCAAAGGCACATTCGACAAACTTGAAAACGGACGTGTTTTTATCCTTGTAGGTCGTGAACCAATCAGAGTCTTGTTGACGGAACTTTCGGAAGAAGATCAAAGCTATGTGCGAGCAATGATCGAAAACAAAAAGAAACGGGAGCATGCCGACAAAGTCATCCTAGAAACGATGCCTCGTTTGGATATTAGCCGACAAATCGAAATCCACCGCGGGTGTCGCAAATTGAAGACCCTCGGCCGGTTTGGGAGCCCAGCCTCGAACAATGTACTGCAATTGATCGGCGCCTCAACAGAAGCATCGGTTAAGCACGAGCTACTCTTGACTTACCTGGAAATTTGCGAAGTCAATGAGGGTTCAATTCGAAACGTTTTTCAGCTTTTCGATTCACCGAGTAACCGCGACTTGTTGGCACGCATTGAAAACAATCCCCGGCCCTTTTTCCAGTCCTATGCAAAACTTGGGGAAGACGGCTTGGAGTATTTACAGTTCGTCGCGTTTCGCGGACGGTTACTCTCCAATGACAACCCGCCAATTGCTCCCACCTCCCCAGAGGAAATCCTGGACGATGATTCAACCGCCTTGCAGCGTCGAGCCCAGGCTTGCGAAGCGATTGGAAGAATCCAAAGCGTCGAGTCAATGGGGGCAATCCTCAAACTTCTGGCTCATGCCGAACAAGCGAGTCCTGTCGAAGAATTGACCATTCGCGCTTGCATCAACGCGTTTGCCAGTCTGCGAATGAAAGATGACGAAATCAACGAAGCCCTCAATCGTCACGCTGACAGGTTTCCGGAACTCGTTGCTCGCGCTCGGGAGCGAATTAGCCGCGGATTCGTTGAGGGCGAGACCGACGATGATGCTGAAACCACCGAAGAAACTTCTGATGGCGGCTAGGCAAGGTCGAGCCGTCAAAGGGAGTTAAGCTTCACAGACCGACCGCAATTCTCGCCCCCAAATATCTAGCAAACGCTGAGCGGACGCGAAATCGAACACTCTGGTATCGACGTGCGCGGTGATTTTAAGGGCACCGCAATACTGCATCGCCGAAAAACTGATCGGTAGATAGTCTCGAACCGGAGGGAGTAAGTCGGCAGATTCAAGTTGGGCGTCTCCAACTTGAATTTTTCCGTCACTTGTAGGCAATCCCGACCGCACGAACGGCTTACCAAGATTCGTAAGCAGAGTCGTCGCGCGAGGTTTTCGACTTCGCGCGTTGGCAGCGAGCCATGTATTCGAAACCGACATCAGACGAATTGCCATCAAAAAAATCCTGTCCAACATCCAACCTCGGATGATGCCCAATTCAAAGTGAATTCCCCGGGTCAGGCCCCACAGGTCATTCGTCTCGCGTGATAGGCGATCAAGCTGAACCAGTGTCGTCCGGTTTGCGGTCGGCATCGCTTGCTCGCTCCGTTCTCGGATGCTGATTGGAACGATCACCCTCCAACAGGCCTTCGGTGAACTTTCCAATTCCTGTTTTGAAAGCGCGACGTACAGTGTCGCCAATAGAAAATCGTTGAGCGTTGCCTTGTGACGCGCAAGCTCACGTTTCAAATGCTGGATCGTTTCGCGTTCGACAGTCAAGCTCGCCGTTTGGGGAACCAAGTTGGGCAGAGTTCCCAGCGGTGGGGGATTGGCCAGTGTTTCAAATCGCCGCATCAGAAATTTTGCGGCACCGAACAGCGCAATTGGTTGCCGCCAAAGTTGCTTGAAATAGTACCAACTCCAGACGCCAATCCGTTGACGTTGCAACAACATCTCAGGGTTGAGAGGGCGCAATCCTTCGTCTACAGCACGTCCATTCACCAGGTTGTCATACATCACGAGCCAATCACGGACAAATGCGAGCCCGCCCAATCCGTCAGTAAGCGCATGGTGGACTTGCATCATCACCACAGCTCGATCGTTGGTCAAAAAACACTTGGCGAGATACCCCGGCTCGGTTCGCAAATCAAGCCGGCGAAATTCCAATTCCTCGGATTCACAAAACTCGATATCTGTGAGCGGCTCGTCGCGCTCGGCCCACTCCCAACGCCCACCAAATTTTTTCCGAGCAATCGCGTTACCCCGAATGTGTCGCATGACGGCCAGGCGATAAGACTCTTCGAGGACGCCGCGAGAAAGGCTGCCGGAAAAAACAAACCGTGCAAAAAAGTGGTTCGGAAACTCAGGTGAGTCATCAAAAAAATGATATTTCTCGATGCTCGTCATTCGGAACGGAAACATGGCAACCTACTTTTTGGCCAAACCCGTCCGGGCGCCTAACGATCCAAAGTGCGAAACGAGGCTCCGCCGCTGGCTCTCACCTCGACTTGATAAGTGCGACCTTCTTCCACTTGCATGTAGTTGACTTGTCCATGGCTCGCACGGATACCGAGTTCTTTTTGGCGTTGAGGATCATTTGAGACCGCCCAAAAGTCGGACCAGATTTTATGTTCGAATTCGCTGGCATCTCCCGAGCCTTGGTAGACCACGGGGACTTGATCATCGGATCCCGCATAATCAAGAACATGTCCTCCGTTTGGGCCATCCATATCTCCCCAGATACTTTTTAACACGCACAACGAAGCGTTTCGTAAAGCATCCGCATTCTCAACATATTCATCTTCAAATTGTACGATCCAGCAATCGACGTACATTTTGTCTCCATTCAAGCGAAACGTCCGCACATCACCAACCGGTGTATCGCCGTGATGACTAACTTCCCAAAAATCGACATTTAGAAACGGCTTTCCGGTCGCCTCGTCGATTCCTTTCTCAAGAATTTTGATGTTGGCAAGTCGGCGGTCGATTTTGAGGAGGCGCAATGAAGTTTGCAGCTTGTCGATCTTTTGCCGAGACTCCTGCAACGCAACGGTTTGGACTTCGTAGTCCTCGCGAAGTTTGTCGAGTTCTTTTTGGGCCAACTGGCCAGGCACCACAAAATGGTTATAGCCTAGACAGCCGCCATACCCTAAGATCGATAAAACGAGTGCCAATAAAGCGGTACGAATCGCACTGTCAACGATTCGGATTTTTTCTATCGTGTCGGCCATTCTTTTTTTCTCGCATGAAAAAACTACGCTATTGATGATACGCGATTTCTCGGTCATTGGCTTGCTAAAAATGGGGGTCTTAAGATCCTATCAGAGGCCCCCGCGCTGGCTCAAGGTTGATTCTCACCCCCCAACAACAAGCGACAAGCGGTTTCGATATTCGGTTGCCGAATCAAGGATTCGCCCACCAGCATCGCATTAATTCCGTGCTGCCCAAGCAAGGCCACGTCGGCGGGATTGCTGATTCCACTTTCGCTAACAAACAGGATATCTTTAGGTATTTTTTTCCGCAAAGAGATCGAATGCTGAAGGTCTACCTCAAAAGTTGCGAGATTCCTGTTATTTACCCCCACCAGTCGGGGCGCGCAAGCCAAAACGCTTTCCAACAAATCTTCTCGATAAAGCTCTACCAACGGGGTCATTCCCCAATCGATGATCGATTGATGAAGTTTACTCAACAATTCTGCAGTCAAACACTCGGCGATCAAGAGCACCGCATCGGCCCCCGCCGCCCGCGCTTCCACGACTTGGTACTCATCAAGGATAAAGTCTTTTCGCAAAAGTGGTAAATCTGTCTTTTGCCGAATCAATCGCAAGTAATGCAAATGCCCTTGAAAATAGAGTTCATCGGTCAGGACACTGAGGCAATTGGCTCCCCCGCGAGCATAGTCGAGCGCGATTTCGACGGGATCAAAATTCTCGCGAAGAATCCCTTTGGAGGGGCTGGCTTTCTTGACTTCAGCAATCAAAGCCACTCCATCTTGCTCGTGAATTGCCTTGCAAAATTCGCGTGGTCGCGCGGCTTTGGCCGCCCAACGTTTTTGGGTGTCCAAATCGACACGTTGTTTCCGCCTCGCGATTTCAATTCGTTTGGTGGCTACGATTTTGTCCAGAATGGTGGTCATCCTGTCGTTTTCGCCCATCGGCGTGGCCTTTCTGAACTGTTTTAGCGACCTTCACTTAGGCACCGATTGCAGGGAATGCAGCGACATCGGGCGTCGCAACCGCTACAAGATGCCGTCTTTTCCAATTTTGTCGCCAATTCTAGTTTTTTACCGATTATGATGAACACAGGGCTATTCTATTTTTTTTGATCCCCTAAGTGTAGTTGATCGTGAGAGTCGTTCGTTTCAAATGAATTCTTCAAAACTCCTCATTGTCGCACTATTTGTCGTCGGTGCCTTCGTCGGCGGCTGGTACTTTGGAACTCGCCAAAAGGCTCCAAGTACCGACTTGTCGTCTTCGGAACGATCGGAATCACCAAATCCACAAGTTGCTGTTCCAAAGGTAGTGGCCCAAGGGCGTTTGCTACCGCGGGGAGGAATTGTCAATGTGATCACGCCTCCCGGACAACGAGTCGCGAGACTCTTGGTGCAAGAAAATGATGAAGTCATCGCGGGGGAAACAGAATTGGCAACACTCGCCATCCTCGACACAATCACAGCCCAAGCGGAACTTGCCAGCGCTCAGGCCGAAGCGACCGAAAAGGAACTCGAACAAAAACTCTTGACGGCGGAAACGAATTTGAAATTGGCCAAGGCCAATACGCTTGGCGCAGAACTCAAACTAAAACAGGCCGAAACGGTCGTTGACCTTTTGGTTCCACGACGGCAGCTTGAACAGGCACAAGAGCAACTGAACCGTCTTCAACAGTTATCGCAAGACCCTCTGACAGGAACCTTTGTCTCTCGTTCGCAAATTGAAGAAAAAGAATTGGCCATTGCTCGAGCAAACGCTGATCTGCGGAGTGCGTCGGAACAACAAGAGTTAGCGATCGCGGCTGCCAAATTGGGACTTGACTCAGCCCGCCAGGCAGAGGACGCCGCAGCACAGGCGGTGGTTATGCTCAAGGAACTTCGCAGTTCAACCAACACCGTCGCTCTGTCGCGGCAACTCGCCGACAACCAAGTTGCCAGCACTCGGGTCGTGGCACCTGTATCAGGGGTGGTACTAAAAGTTTTTATTAAGCCCGGAGAAGCGGCGACGACAACGCCACTTTTACAAATCGGAGACTTGAGTCATTTTGAGTGTATCGCAGAAATCGTCGATCAGTTTGCTCCGCGAGTCGCCGAGGGGCAACGAGTCAAGTTGACTCATGCGGCCCTCCCGCGACCTTTGGGGGGAACCGTGCGGTCAGTAAGCCGATTGGTCGGTAACAGCACCATTCCAAATCCTAACCCGCTTGCGATGGTTGATCGACGCACTGTTGATGTTCGCATCGAATTGGATGACGCCGACCAAGCTTTGGCTCAAAAGTTGGTGAATCTTCAAGTCACGGTGGATATCGACATTTCTTCATCGTCAACATCGGCGACAGAAAATCCTGCCGCCTTTTACCCGCAATAGTCATGCGTACCAATGTCGCCTTGCTAAATATCCTGAACAATCCCAAGAAGACACTCTTGTCGCTTGCGGGAATCGGGACGGCGATCTTGCTGATCTTTATGCAGTTGGGTTTTCGCGGAGCGGTCGAAAATACGGCCACCAATATCTACGGCAAAATGGATTTCGATATTTTGCTGCGCTCGCCTGACTACTTGCATTTTATGGACTCTGGGCAGATTGAGCGCCGCTATATCAATGAGGCCAGTGCGCTCGAGGGGATTGCCGACACGAACTTCATGCGCGTGACCGTCGCGAATTGGCGAAACCCACAAAAGCTGAATACAAAAGCAATCTTGATTGTCGGCATCGACCCTTTGAAATCACCTTTTCGAGTCAGAACGGTCGATCACGAGTTTTCACGATTGACTGCGGCGGAAACGATTTTGATTGACACCAAGTCTAATCGAGAATTCGGCCCGGAAAACGGACGTCGATTTTCCGAATCGGACGTTGGGTTACAAACTGAAATCGCCAATCGCAACATTCAAATCGTTGGGCTTTTTGAAATGGGAGCCGGTCTTGCGGCCAACGGAGCCGTCATTTGTAACGAGCAAGGGTTTCGCCGAATCGATCCGCTCGCGTCACCGGATCGCGTGAACTTCGGGCTCTTAAAACTTCGACCTGGCGAGTCCGCTGCAAACAAGGTCGCTGAAATCAAAGATTTATTAGCTCGCAATAACAGCGTTCCGGTCGACGTGCTGACGCGGCAAGAAGTTGTTGATCGCGAGTTGAAACGCTGGCTTGGAGAAACACCTATCGGATTTATTTTCAACCTTGGCGTGTTGATTTCTTTTGTTGTCGGTGCCGTGATTGTCTATATGGTGCTCGGCAACGACGTGGCAAATCGACTGCATGAATACGCGACGATGCGGGCGATGGGATATTCCATGACCTATTTGGCAGGCATCGTGCTGCGACAAGCGGGCTATTTGGCATGTTTCGCATTTGGCCCAGCGCTCGTCCTGTCGCTGATCCTCTACGGCATCACGGGGCGCCTTGCCAATATTAGTTTAGAGATGACTTGGGAGCGTGTCGGTTTCGTGTTATTGCTGACGGTGGTGATGAGTGCATTTTCCGGGGCCTTGGCCCTCAAGAAATTGATGCAAGTCGCCCCGGCGGAGCTGTTTTAGAGGAACCAATGAAACGCACTCCCCTGGCCTGGAAAAATCTCACACACGACAAGCGGCGATTGGTGCTGGCCACCGCTGGTATCGCTTTTGCCGTGATGTTGATGTTTCAACAACGCGGCTTTCGGCACGCTCTTTTCGACAGCACGGTCGAAGTGGTTCAGCTCATCGATTGTGACTTGATCGTGTTCAACACCAATCGTTTTACGATCAGCAACGAAGTTCGCTTTCGCCGTGACCTTCTCGATATTGCAGCTTCTCATTCGAGTGTCGAAGCCACAATTCCACTTTATATGGAAAACCTCGCCGCACGCTTGCGGGTCGCAGAAGGCCGCGCGCGGCCGATTCGCGTCCTGATGTGGGACTTGAACCAAGATTTGTTCGACGATTCCTCAGGTGAAATAAACAAACGAAAAGCAGACTTAAATAAACCCGGCACCGCACTTATGGACGAACTGAGTCGCGAGGCCTACGGGTTTGATTTGGGGACGCAAGCTAGATTCCCTCAATTCGGGGAGCTTTCACGAAAACAGGTCGAAGTCATTGGACGTTTTCGACTTGGGCGAGATTTTGCGCACGATGGGACCCTGATCATGTCCCTTGAAAACTTGGAACGATACTTTGCCTACAGGGCTCTCGATCCTCGTTCGGTCGTGGACTACGGAATCATTAGACTCCGGCCTGAGGCCGATCCGCAAATGGCCGTCACCGAATTACGTCAGATTTTGGGCAACCAAGTCCAAGTCATGGCCAAACAGGAATTTGTGGATCGCGAAATTAACTTTTGGTCGCGGAGCACTCCGATCGGCGTCATTTTCAATATCGGGATGGCGTTGGGGTTCGTGGTTGGTGTGATCATTTGCTATCAAATATTGGCTAACGACATTGCCGAGCACATGAGCGAATTCGCGACCCTCAAAGCGATGGGCTATTCGAATCGCTATTTCATTGGAGTCGTTATTCGCCAAGCGGTCTATCTATCGCTGTTTGGTTTTATTCCGGGTCTGCTGTTATCCTGCGGACTGTTTTGGTTTAACTCCAGTGTGACCGGTTTGTTGATGCGATTGAGTTGGGATCGAGTAGCCTTAATCTTCGGATTGACTCTCGTGATGTGTGTGGTTTCGGGGTTGTTGGCCTTGCGAAAGTTGATTCAAACCGATCCGGCATCGCTGTTTTAAAAATTTTATGGGAAAGGAGTCAGAGCTCCATGATTGCGGAAAACTTAAATCTCGAAGCGTTGATCGCCCGTTGGACTCCGGCGGAGTCGGATTTGAGCATCAATGTCTCTGGTTTGAATCACTTTTACGGCGAAGGAGAAACTCGCAAACAAGTGCTCTACGACAACAACCTGAAAATTCGCCGTGGGGAAATTGTGATCATGACCGGTCCCTCCGGCTCTGGCAAAACCACACTGCTCACCTTGATCGGCACATTGCGGTCGGTTCAAGAGGGGAATATGCGAGTCCTCGGTAACGAACTTTTGGGCGCGTCACCAGCGACGGTGGCCGAATTGCGGAAGAAAACCGGCTTCATTTTCCAGGCACACAATTTGTTTGAATCATTGACCGCGTTTCAGAATGTCAGTATGGCAACTGAATTGGTTGGAACATCTGGTAACGAATCCAAATCACGAATCGAGGCAACTCTGACTCGTCTGGGGCTCGGCCAACGAATTCACTACAAGCCGCGGTCTTTATCGGGTGGACAAAAACAGCGAGTCGCGGTGGCACGCGGGATTATCCATCGCCCACAATTGATCTTGGCAGACGAACCGACTGCCGCGTTGGACGCCGAATCAGGTCGCGAAGTCGTCACCATTTTTCAGGAAATGGCCCGCAACGAAGATTGTACAATCGTGATTGTGACGCATGACAATCGCATTCTTGACGTGGCTGATCGAATCGTCAGTATGGTCGATGGGCAAATTCGCACAAATGTCCTCGTTCAACGGAACGCGGTCATCTGTCAAATTCTCAACGAGTTCGAGATTTTTCGTAGTCTGACCCCTCAGGCCATTTCCCAAGTCGCCGACAAAATGAAGTTGCGACAATACCTTGTGGGTGAAGAGATTATTCGTCAAGGCGAAATGGGAGACGAGTTTTTTGTGATCGGATCGGGCCAAGTCGACATTGAAATCGACGGAACCCGCGTCAACTCTCTGGGCCGCGGTGCTTTCTTCGGCGAAGTTTCATTGATCAAACAACAACCTCGCAACGCGACGGTCCGCGCCACATCTAACGTCGCTTGTTTTATCCTTAGCAAGGACGATTTCCAAGCAGTGCTGGACAGTAGTCGAAGCTTCGAAGAAGAACTCCGCAACGCCATTTTTGCGAGGCAATAAAAGGGGTTTTCGGTCACAAGATTTTTGCTTGCTGGATATAGGGTCGAGAATGATGCTGGTGAACATGGCGCCTTCATAAAAACCTGTGATGAAATACCATTTTGAATCGGACGTCACAAATGCGATTTCCACGATTCAGGCAATTGGCAATGGTGAATTGGTTTTTCTTTTTAAAATCAGGATCGAGAAAGCCCGGCCTTTTAGGTAATTTCCCAAATGCCGCTTTGGCCAACGTGTCCAAACTGGTCAAATTTGGTAAATCAGAACCCTCCCCCTTTTCGGAAAAAACGTTAGAATATTTTAAATTTCGTGTTGCTCCAATCGCACCCGTGGGCGAAAATGGACTAGCTTTTTAATGACCTGCACCGGTTTTTGTGCAGGTCGTTGTCGTTTAGGAGCGCACGTTCGTTTCAGTTTTAAACAGTAGATGGAGATCGTCGTGACAGATCGCGTGCCGATGTCGCAAGAGGGTTACAACAAGCTCAGGGCTGACCTTGAGCAAATGGAAAATGTTGAAATGCCCATCATCGTCGATAAAATCGCCCAAGCCCGTTCCGAAGGGGACCTCAAGGAGAACGCTGAATACCACGGCCAGCGCGAGGCCCAAGGGATGTTACAAGCTCGCATCAATCAACTCCGCTCGAAACTGCAACGTGCGATCATCGTCGACCCCAGCCAGTTACCCAAGGACGAAGTTGCCTTTGGCGCTACCGTCCGAGTCCTCGACGTTGACATCGACGAGGAAGAATCGATCACGCTGGTCGGAGAAGGGGACGAGGATTACGACAACGGGCGCTACTTGATCACCAGTCCCGTCGGCCAAGGTCTGCTTGGGAAAAAAGTCGGTGAAACGGTCGACATTCCCGTGCCCAAAGGAAAATTGATCTTCAAGATTCTCGACATCAGCTACGAAGATTAAAAAACATCCCCAAAAATCGGAATCGCCGCAAATCTGAGTCGTCTAGATTCCAATAGACCGCCCCTGCGAACGAATGGGACCACTGGATTCTCTTAGATAGCCCTTTCGAAACATACTGTGTACGGAAATACGCAATGCTGGTCATAGATCAAGTTGTCAAGCG
Organism: Pirellulaceae bacterium; assembly: GCA_019636375.1. Classification (GTDB taxonomy): domain Bacteria; phylum Planctomycetota; class Planctomycetia; order Pirellulales; family Pirellulaceae; genus BJ22. The sequence goes on from JAHBXS010000005.1 coordinate 382,978, forward strand.
CTACGGCGAACTCGTCGCGGTCAACAATATCTCGTTTGAAATCAAGCGTGGCGAGTGCCTCGGTTTGCTTGGCCCCAACGGAGCAGGAAAGTCCACAACGATCAGCATGATGGTTGGCCTGCTGAAACCAGACTCCGGAACGGTTCGCCTTGACGGGGCCTCACCCGATTCTAATGCGACTCGCCGTCTTATTGGTGTGGCCCCTCAAGCGTTGTCGCTCTACGAAGAGTTAACCCCTCGCGAAAACCTGACTTTTTTCGGCAAACTCTACGGCCTTTCAGCCGCTAAGTTACGTGATCGCGTCGCTTGGGCTCTCAAAATTGCGGGACTTGAAGACCGGGCTCGACATCGCGTGCATACCTTTTCGGGTGGCATGAAACGCCGACTCAATATTGCCGTCGCTCTGATTCATCAGCCAACGCTGCTATTGCTCGATGAACCGACGGTGGGCGTCGATCCGCAATCCCGAAATCACATTTTCGATTGGATCGAACAGCTCAATGCCGACGGAATGACCATCGTCTACACGACTCACTATATGGAAGAGGCTCAACGTCTTTGTGATCGCGTGGCCATTATCGATCACGGAAAATTGCTGGCACTGGACGCCATTCCACAGCTTCTTGCTCAACACGGCGGGCAAAGTGTAATTAGCGGCAGGCTCGAGCATATTCCTTCGGATTTCAGCTTGCCTGGAACACTGCTCGAATCCGACTGGCGGCTCGAATCCGAGCAGCCATTTGACGTTCTCACGCGACTTGCCCAATCAGGCGTTCGCTTTGGATCGGTTCAAATCGCTGGTCCAGATTTGGAGGCCGTGTTCTTGAAATTGACCGGACGAGTATTGAGGGACTAAGTCAATGAACCTACTGCATCTCGCACTAAAAGACTTGCGGCTGTTGTTCCGCGACAAGATGGGTGCCTTTTTTGTTATCGGCTTCCCAGTCCTGCTCGGTCTATTCTTTGGAGTGATCTTTAAAGGTCCCGATAGCAGCAGCGGAGGTTCTGGAAAAATTTCGATAGCCGTCGTGGATCTTGATAATAGCCCGCAGTCAACTAAGTTTCTCGACGAACTTCGAAAAAATGAAGGTCTGCGTCTCGAAATTGATGAAAACGAGGCGGCTCGAAAAAGCGTGCGACTTGGGCAGCGTTCGGCGATGATTGTCATTCCAACTGGCTTTGGCCAGAAGGCTGGTTTGTTATGGGAAGAGCAGCCGGAAATTCAAATCGGCGTTGATCCCTCGCGTGTCGCCGAAAGTGCAATGCTGGAAGGAATGGTGATGCAAGCCGTTGCGACCCTCATCGGAGATCGCTTTCAGCAGCCGACGATGTTCCTGCCGTCTGTCACCCAAGCTCGCGAATCTTTGAAAGGAAACCAAGAAGTCGATCTCGCGACTAAACTCGTCATGGGAACATTCCTCAATCAAGTCGAGCAAATGATTGAGGCCGCAGACCGAGTACAAGCATCCAATCAGGCAACAGGAGACGGTGGCGGGTTTGAAATCAATTTTGCAAACGTGAAGCGGGTTGATGTGACTCGCGAAGTCAACCCAAGTAGCGTTTCGGGACAATTGCAAAAAATTCGCTCGGACTGGGATATTAGTTTTCCTCAAGCGATGATGTGGGGCATCATGGGTTGTGTTGCCGGCTTCTCGATGTCCATCGCTCGGGAGCGATCGCGAGGCACACTCGTGAGACTCCGAGCCGCTCCGCTCAGCAAAACTCAAGTCCTGCTCGGCAAGGCACTCGCCTGTTTTTTGGCTTGCCTCCTGGTCATGTTGATGATGACGACACTGGGTGTCGTTCTGGGGATGCAGCCACTAAGTTACTTGAAATTGGCTGTCGCCGGTTTGGTCACCAGTTTTTGTTTTGTCGGGATCATGATGACGATGTCGGTTCTGGGCAAGACCGAAGAAAGTGTTGCCGGTACGGGATGGGCGGCCAACATCGTGATGGCGATGTTCGGCGGAGGCATGGTTCCGGTAATGTTCATGCCTGCATTCGTTCAGTCCCTCAGTCGATTCAGCCCGATTTATTGGGCCTTGCGGGTGGTCGAAGGTGCCATCTGGCGCGACTTTTCTTGGGCCGAAATGCTCCCAGCCATTTTGGTTTTGATCGCGATTGGGCTCATCGGGACCATCGTGGGAGCCAACATTCTCTACCGACGAGACGATTGATCGTATTCAGGCCAGATTTTGGGCCATTCCGCGCGTGGGGTGAAACCATTCACCGATTTCGTTAAAATCAAGCCGAGGTTTGCCGTTCATCTTGAGATGGCAAACGGATCGTATCGAGCGGCCTTTTGTACCCTTAAGCGGGGCCTCGTCGGGCTATTTTTCCGATGAAATGAGTTGGCTTTGGCGTTAAAAACGAAATGAGAATGACACATTGAAACCGACGAGCGAACAAAAATCACAACTCGTCGCCTTCCCGGGCACTGGTTATCAAATTGAGCCGGGCCGCTGGCGCGTGCAAGTCGCAGGGGTCTTGCAGCACCCCTACCTGCCCAACTTGCGAAAACGAATGTTGCTGAAAATTTTGGCCAACATATTGGGAACAACAGAATCGGAATTGTTATCGCCAAGTTGTTTTGGACGAATCGCTCCTTTTGTCTGTGATGGGGCGAGGGGGCAACCAATCATGATCCAGTTGGGAGATCAGCAAATGTTGCTTCCCCGTCGGACCCGTAGCAACGGACATTTCTTACAGACGCTGCACATCCCTGATAGCCTCTTGCGAAGTCATCTGAATGAGAACGTAGAAGGGGGCAGATTAAAAATTAGTTTTGCGAGTCCCAGCACGGACGGGTCATTGGTTGATTCCGTGCTACACCTACTGCCCCAATCGGGCCTCTCAGTCATCTCAGATATTGATGACACCATCAAAGAGTCTGACATCAACGATCGTCGAGAACTTTTGGCGAATACGTTTGTGCGTCCGTTCAGAACGGTCCCAGGCATGTCCCAAGTCTATCGAGAATGGAGCGATTCTGGAGCGACTTTTCACTATGTTTCGTCGAGCCCCTGGCAGTTGTTTGTGCCGCTGGAAGATATGCTCAGCCAGCATGCGTTTCCAGAAGGGCCAATACACTTGCGTTACTTCCGCCTTCGCAATCAACTGCTCCAACGAATGGTGAGGATCAAAAGAAGTGGCAAGATCACAACGTTGCGACGGGTTGTTCAAGGCATGCCGCAGCGACGGTTTATCCTGATCGGTGATTCTGGTGAGAAGGATTTGGAACTTTACCGCAACCTAGCCAACAAATTTAAAGACCAAGTCTTGGCGGTTTTCATTCGCAACTTACCGGACCGCCCGGTGCCGATCGAGAAAATCCAGCGCTTTCAACACCAACTTCCGAAAGTTCCTTGCCACGCATTTTCCACCCCTGAAGAATTGGCCGCATTGGGGGGGCCAATCGTGACAGAATTCCAAACCCGAGAAATTCGCCGGAAAGGTCGGATAGCGTCTCAATCAGACTAAAAATGTGTCTAGAAACACGCTCGCCGCGACATCGTGTCGCCCACCCCATCCCAAGAGCGGCGAATTTCCCCGAAAAATGCTGGAAAAACGTTTTCCCCCTTGTGAAAAGGCTGTGAATTCGTAATATGGTGGCTTGAATTTTTCGGTCGAATTTCTGTCCCTGTCGGATGCTCCGACGGTGGTCGCAAAGTTGTTGTCAGGAGAAGTGAATGTCTCGGTATACAGGTCCCAAGGGTCGCATCAATCGCCGATTGGGAACTCTCGTTTACGAAAGTGGTGGTGCCTCACGTGCGATGGAGAAACGTGGAACGCAGCCACCTGGAATGCACACCCGCGCTAAACGTCCTTCAAACTACGGGAAGGCGTTATACGAAAAACAAAAGATCAAGCATTACTACGGGATGGGTGAACGTCAGTTGCGTCGTTTCTTCGATAAGGCCGGACGCATGAAGGGGAACACCGGAGAAAATCTCCTCATCCTCTGCGAATCGCGACTCGACAATGTGCTCCGCCGCGTCGGATTAGCGCACACTCGTCCTCAAGCCCGCCAAGGGATCGCGCACGGTCACTTCCGAGTAAACAACGTCAAGGTTGACAAGCCATCCTACATGCTGCGTCCGGGTGACGTGATTACGGTTCGCCCGCGTGCCAACATTGTGGCAACTTACCGAAACATCGTCGGGACCGGCGTGGAAGGTCAAGGGATCGAATGGGCCAAACTGGACCCTGAAACCCTCACCGTCAACGTGGTTGGCGTTCCCGGTCCAAGCGACATCAGCTTGCCAGTTGACGGCAACGTGGTCGTTGAGTTCTTGTCTCGATAGTGCCGAAGGAAAATTTGGCGGAACCCATGCACACTCAGGTAGTTGTGATTGGCGGCGGGCCCGGAGGCTACGCCGCCGCTTTTTTAGCCGCAGACGAAGGTTTGGAAGTGACCCTCATAGAACGTGAGGGGAGACTCGGAGGAACCTGTTTGCTGCGCGGCTGTATTCCCTCAAAGGCGTTGCTGCATGTCGCCAAGGTCATGTCGGAAACCGAAGAGCTAAGCCATGAATGGGGCATCGATTACGGGACCCCGCAGATCAAGCTCGACGCCTTGCGAGCTCGCAAGGAAAAAGTGATCTCGACTCTTACTGGCGGACTCGGACAACTCGCCAAACGACGGAATGTGAAGATCATCGTTGGTGATGCGTCTTTCGTTGATGCCAACACTTTGGCGATCAGCGGAGACCACGAATCGATTCCGTCGGAGGGCAAACTCACCTTTGACCATTGTGTGATTGCAAGTGGCAGCGTGCCGGCCATGCCTGGCGCATTCCGAATCGGCTCGGATCGCGTGATGGACTCGACCGGCGCTTTGAATCTGGCCGATATCCCCGAGACAATGTTGGTCATCGGCGGAGGTTACATTGGCCTCGAAATGGGCTCGGTGTACGCTCAACTCGGCACAAAAGTCAGCGTCGTCGAATTGCAATCGGGCTTGTTAATGGGTGCTGACCGAGATTTGGTCAAGCCCTTGGCGCGGCGCTTGGAAAAGCTTTTCGACAAACGAATTTTCTTGGAGACCAAGGTCGGGAGCGTATCGGCAGTTGGTGACAAAATTCAAGTCGCCTTTGAGGGCCCCGGAAAATACGGCACGGAGCTTTACGATCGCGTATTGGTTTCCGTTGGTCGCATGCCCAACACGAAGACATTAAACTTAACAGCGATAGGAATTCAAACGGACGCCCGAGGGTTTATTCCGTGTGACCGCCAACAACGGACTTCTGTCCCCAATGTTTTTGTGATTGGCGATGCGGCAGGCGAACCGATGCTGGCACACAAAGCGACGCACGAGGGACGCACGGCTGTTGAAGTTATCTTGGGTCACGACGTGTCGTTTGATAAACGCGCGATCCCCGCTGTGGTCTTCACTGATCCAGAAATCGCATGGGCGGGACTGACCGAAGAGGAAGCCAAGCAACAAGGGCGACCCTATGAGGCATGTCTCTACCCTTGGGCCGCTAGCGGACGTGCTCAGGCCCTCGCTCGCACCGACGGCCTAACCAAATGGCTCATCGATCCCGCGACGGAACAAGTTCTCGGTTGCGGAATTGTCGGTTCTGGTGCTGGAGAATTAATCGCCGAAGCGGTGCTTGCAATCGAGATGGGCTGCCATATTCGGGACGTGACCGAAAGCGTCCATCCCCACCCAACCCTGAGCGAGACTTTGATGAATGCCGGAGAAATTTTCTTCGGTACGGCAACGGAAATCTACAAGCCCAAGAAAAAATAGTCTCACGGACTTTGAACTTGGGGGACATCACGCGTTATTGTGCGCGGGCGTGAAGCACCTTTTGCGAAGACAAAACAACCGACGAAATCATGGCCTCTACCAAGTATCGAAGAATCCTCCGCACGCCCCGCGAGATCGCTAAAATGCGGCGGGCGGGCTTGGTTGTTTGGGAGGCCCATCAGGCAGTCGCGAGGTTGATGCAACCTGGTGTCACGACTGCCGAATTAAATCAAGCGGTCCGAAAAACATTTGCCAACCACCGCGCCGAATCGTTATTCCTCAACTATGGCGGCCCTCCTCCTTTTCCGGCTGAGACCTGCATTTCAATCAATGAAGAATTGGTCCATGGGATTCCCGGCGCAAGAAAAGTCAAGGCCGGCGATATCGTCAAGATCGACACCGGTTGCCGTGTGGATGGTTGGTGCGGCGATGCGGCGTTTACTCATGCGGTTGGGCCGATCACCCCGGTCGCTCAGCGTTTACTCGACGCGACGCTGGGTGCCTTGAATTTGGCTATTGATTTAATGAAGACCAAACAGCGTTGGAGCCAAGTCGCTCGCGAGATGCAGGCTTTTGTCGAAGGAAATGGCTTTCATGTTGTGGATACGATGGTGGGACACGGAATCGGGCAAAACTTGCATGAGCCTCCCCAGGTTCCCAACTTGTATGATTCCGAATGGGCCGCACGAGAGGATTTCGAGTTGCGGCCGGGAATCGTGATTGCGGTGGAGCCGATGGTCAACGTGGGAACTCCGCGATTACGGGAAATGCCTGACCGCTGGACTCAAGTTTCTGCAGACCGCAGCCTGACCGCTCACTTCGAACATACGATCGCCCTCACTGCCGACGGTCCGCGCCGTCTCACTGGCCCCCCCGTCGAGGATGAAATCCAATCCTTACCCGACTGGCTCCAAGACCCCTCGAAATGGCTGATTTGGTAGAGGGTCCTAAATAGTTCCCTTCAATCATTTAGCGACTTGATCGCGTCCTCTGCAACGATGCCGTAGCTCTAAAGATCCGGCGCAAATGCTTTAACCGCTTGAGTTTTTGGTAAAAGATGTTGGGTAAAAGATAAACTCAACTTGAATGTGCTCCGTTTACTGAACCAAAAGAATGTTTGGCGACGGACAAGGCACTCGCACTTGAGTATTTCAGCCAACCTTTTATCGTCTAGTCGCTCATCACTTAAACGTGAGACCGGCATTTTATCGTTTAGAGTTTTTAGACAGGATTTCAGGATTTGCAGGATTGAAAATAGCAGAGACGAGTTGATTGCTGGATGGATTTGCAGAGCTCGTTCGCGTTGTTGGCCGGCATGCAACCGACATGCAGTTTTCAAAAACCAAATCTCGGAATCTTGCCTAAACTCACAGTCACAACATGCACTGAACTGAGAAAGACAATTGTTTCAGGTAACTCCGCGCGAAACGGAGGTGTTAAATGTTCTTTACGTGCAATTTTTTCCCTTGCAATCCCGAAAAATTTGAGCCTTTTTTGGCATCGCCCAGATTTTGAGCAGGGGAAAAACAAGGTCTTTTTGTGACTGGGCGTTTTCCCAACTCCTTGATTGGCGTTAGAATTGAGGACCGAACCGGCGACAGAGGAACGCCGAATCGAAAGTGTTGATGTTTTGCTGATAGTTTTTTGTAACGAGAGAAGGTTGCCATGTTGTTGGAATGCTTACTTGCTTGTTTGATATTTAGCTCATCAGATGAGCTAACTATGGAATTTGTTCCCAGTGGTGTCACGGCTAAAGTCGGAGGCTATCGCCCCATTCGTGCCGAGATGGATCAAGCCGAGGATATCGCAAAAGTCTTGCCAGATGGTCTCGAATCACCACAGTTTGGCTGGGTCAAATTTGGCAATCGCCAATGGGCTTTTGTCGTCGACCAACCGGAGGATTCACCGACTCGTCTTTTTCTCGACACCAACGGTGACGGCGATTTAACCAACGATCCAACTCCGACTTGGGAACCACAAGAACGCGATGGTTTGACGATGTACCAAGGTTCAGCGCAAGTCGATCTCGGGAATGACCGAATGGGAACCGTGAATTTCTATCGATTTGATCCCAAAGATCCTCAACGCGCAGCCCTTGCCAATACCGTGTTGTACTACGCCGATTTTGGATTTGAAGTCGTCTTGAACCTCGATGGCCTGGAATCAAAATCATTTGTTGCCGGAATGCCTGACGAGACTACATCGCTCGGCATTGATCGAAACCGCGACGGCAAGATCAGCCCCAAACGAGAGAGAATCCAACTGAATCGCCCGTTCAATTTCACCGGCACGACTCAGGTATTGAAGCTCGAAAACGGAAAACTGTTACTTGTTGCTGCCGACGAGGAATTGCCAGTTGCACCCATGCCCCCGGACACAAGTATTGGGCAACAGGCTTTGGAATTCTCGGCCACAACAATGGCCGGCGAAGAGATTCAGTTTCCGACATCTTTTTCGGGCAAACTTGTCATGCTGGATTTCTGGGCCACTTGGTGCGGTCCTTGTATCGCCGAGCTACCGCACATGAAAGAGGCTTACGCAAAATGGCATGAAGCGGGTTTTGAAATTCTCGGCATCAGTTTTGACGGCCCTGACATGACCGAAAAACTAAATGAGTTCCTTGAAAATAATGAAATGCCTTGGGCACAAATCTACGAAGGCAAAGGCTGGGAAACGACGCTCGGCGAATTATATGACGTCAGCGGAATCCCATTCGTGTTGCTGGTCGATGGTGACAGTGGCGAAATCCTGGCAACAGCAAGGGAACTTCGCGGGCCCAAACTGACTGAGTTCATTGGAAAGATCATTAAAGACCGCAGTGAAAAAATCGGCAGCAAATAGCTGGTGACGAGAACTTGACGCTTTCCGGTCGATAGCGTGACTTTCTCTCGGGCAGTTTAAATAGGTCCCTTTCATCGGAGAACTAACCTTTTCGCGAAACCGTGTCGAAGAGCGAAGTCTTTAGACACGGATCGCGATAGGCGTTTTAGTTTATTTCCAGTCGGGAATCGGACGACCGGGGGTCCAAGGGGCACCAGCGGCGTCCAATTTCTTTAACAGTGCCGGTATGCTCTTTTTCAAGAGTTTGTTGAGATCACCGATCACCTCCTCAAATTCGGCCAGAGCAATCTCGTATTGCCGATGGTGAGTCCCGGTTGGCCCAGTCGTGCTTCCCATCGCTCCCATCATGGCTGTCATCAGGCGACTTTGCAAACCCGGCAGTGAGTCTTCACTGCGACGCGGTCGCGTGGGATCGCCGGAGAATTTTTCTTGAACATCGAGCAGTTTCAATTGCAAGTCACGTATTTCTCGCCACATGCTAGGATCGACTTCGGCCGCCGTTCCCGTCAGAGCCATGACTGCATCCAATTGATCCGAAGCATCGCTGGCGAGTTGAGTCGCAGCGGTCACGGCATTGCCAAGTTTCAGAACCCGTTGGCCAAATTCCAAGATTGCCAATCGATTAATCTCCGAAGTATCCCCAAACGTCAGGGGCTCGATTTCGAATTCTGTTTTGGGAATCACCTCGGTGACGATGCCATCGACCATTTGAGAAACTTCGACGGTATATTTTCCTGGCAAAGCGATTGGGCCGCTGCTGCCGCCGCCGCGACGACGACCGCCGCCACCTGTGGAACCCGCATGTCTAAAATCCCAGTGAGTTCGCACAAGTCCCTTGCCAGTTGAAGTCGGCAATTTCCGAACGACATTACCCGATAGATCGCGGATGGTCAGCCACCGAGTCGGGGCGACTTCGCGATCTTCGGCCTTCAGGTCTTCCCAACTTGAATAGGGAACGTCTTTGCCTGCGGCATGGAGTTGACGGTCTTTTCGTTGACGTTCGGATTTCTTTGTTTTTAATTCGTCTTTGAAATAAAGCGTGAATGTCGTTCCAAACTCTGGGTTGGGGGCGGTATAGTAGTCGGAGCCTTGGAATGCCCTGCCGGAAACGCCGAGTGTCGTAACAACTTGGTACATCAGCCCTTTACGAATTGGAAAAACGTGATTGGTTTCTAGAAGTTCATTGGTAAGATCACGCAAAGGGGAATAGTCGTCGAGGATGTAAAAGCCACGACCAAACGTACCCAAAACCAGATCGTCTTCGCGACGTTGAATCTCCATATCGCGCACGGCGATGGTTGGGAGTCCCGCCTTGAGCGGTATCCATTTTTCTCCCCCGTCAACGGTGAAGAAGCAACCAAACTCAGTGCCGCAGAATAGAAGCATTGGATTCAAATGATCTTGTTTGAGGCAGTAGACGCTGCCGCGTTCGGGAAGGTTTCCTGTGATACTTTGCCAAGTGTGACCACGATCGGTCGATTTCACGAGATACGGTTTAAAATCCCCTCGCTTGTGATTGTTGACGGCCACATAAACCGTGTTGGGGTCGTGCAAGTCGGCTTCGATATAGTTGATATAGCCGAATTCAGGAACTACCAGAGAGCCAAAGCGTTCGATGCGTCGCCAGTTTGCACCGCCATCCTCACTGATCTGCACGAGGCCATCGTCAGTTCCGACATACAAGAGCCCTTCAACCAAAGGCGATTCGTCGACAGAAACGATGTTTCCATAGAGTGAAGTCGAATTGTTTTTGGCGACCGCATCCACGCCCCAGATTCGTCCCATGACCCTAAGTTGATTTCGGTCGATCTGGCGGGTTAAGTCTGGGCTGATGGCGGTCCAGTGATCGCCTCGGTCGTCGCTTCGAAACAAGATTTGTGCCCCGAAGTAAACACGTTTCGGGTTGTGTGGCGAAAGCATTAGTGCGGCATCCCAGTTCCAACGCAAAGGCGGACCGCCTCGTTCCTCGCGGGGTTTGATATCAACGGCTTCGCCCGTCTTGCGATTGAAGCGAACAAGTCCACCGTGTTGCCACTGTGAATAAACGGTATCGGCGTCGACCGGATCGACCACCGGCTTGAACCCATCGCCGAACACCGTGACAAACCAATCGCTATTACGAATTCCGTGCGTGTTATTGGTGCGGGACGGGCCGCCTTGGGTGGCGTTGTCTTGAGTTCCTCCGTAAACGTAATAGAAAGGAAGGTCGTTTGACAAGCCGATTTTGTAAAACTGGGTCACGGGTAGATTTTGAAAGTAACTGTATGTTTTGCCTCGATCCCATGTTTCATACAGGCCACCGTCGCATCCAAATAACAAATGATTTTCGTCGGCTGGATCAATGATCAAGGCGTGGTTGTCGACGTGTTTGTCGTCTTCACCGAGTTGCACAAAGGTTTTGCCACCGTCCTCGCTGACCATCGTATAAGTGTCCAGCGAATAGATTCGGTCAACGTTGTGTGGGCAGCACACAATTTCGTTGTAGTACTGCGGACTGCCAGAGACATAGCCGCTCATTTTCTGCCAAGTCTCTCCCCGATTGTTGCTGCGGAAAAACCCACTTTGCCCATCAGCCGCTTCAACGATAGCGTAGACGACCTCGGGATTCACGGGCGATATCCCCAATCCAATCTTTCCCATGTCGCCGCTGGGCAAGCCGCGATTGATTTTTTTCCAGCTTTGCCCCCCGTCGGTCGTTTTGTAAATGGTAGATTCCGGCCCGCCGTCGATTAATACCCAAGTGTGACGGCGGCGCTGGTATGACGAGGCATACATAATGTCTGGATTCATGGGATCGAGATGGACCTCGTTGATCCCAGTCATTGGGCTGATGTCGAGAATCTTGGTCCAGGTTTTCCCACCGTCAGTTGTTTTATAGAGACCTCGATCGCCACCGTCGCGCCACAGGGGTCCTTGGGCTGCGACATAGACTGTGTTGCTGTCGTCGGGATGCACCTTGATCATTCCAATGTGCTCACTTTGAGCCAACCCCACGTTCGTGAATGATTGGCCCCCGTCGGTCGATTTATAAAGGCCATCCCCATAGCCCACGCTTCGTTGCGAGTTGTTCTCCCCGGTTCCAACCCAGATCGTATGTCGATCATTGGGATCGATAGCCAAGCAGCCAATCGAATAAGAGTTATATCCGTCGAAAATCGGTGTGAAAGTGACTCCAGAATTGGTCGTCTTCCAAACGCCTCCCGACGAGACGGCAACGTACCATGTCGAGCGATTGAGGGGATCGATAGCAATATCACCTATTCGTCCCGACATGAGAGCGGGACCAATTCCACGAAACTTAAGCGGAGAAACCAGACCCGAGTTGAGACCCGGAGCAAGCTCTGGCGGAGTGTCAGAATCTTGAGCGATGGCCTGACCGGAAAGAATTGTAAATCCGAGGAGTACAAAAACGATGAGATGATTTAGCCGCATGGAACTTCCTAGGTCTTTTTCGAAAACAGTAACGAAATTGTGTCAGTTACACTGTAATCAAAAATAAATCCTCGGGAGGACTTGGCGAGGTATTTTTGCCTTGTTGCCCAAAAAATCCGCCAGATTAATGGCAATTCGAAATCAGCGCCCATGCTGATCGGAAAATTCTGGCACTTTTTCCTGACGGAGTGACCTAATTTGGCAGTATGGCGTTGCGGCAAGATTTCCCCATGGACGAGATGTTAAACGACTCGTCTTGATGGCTCTTTAAATTCTTCACCTGACAGCGCAGAGGAAGAACCCCCGATTTTTGAAGTTGCCGCTACAATTTATCCGAAAAGCGCGTAACGGATTTATAAAGTCCGGATTCCGTTTAATCGAGCACTCAGAGTATCTCCAAACGATCTGGCAAAGTTCATTTTAGAAGATATTCTCTTAGAAGATATTCTTAAGGATGCTCCATCCCACAGCTTAAGCCTCCGGCCGCTGGAACGTAGCAGGTGCGGGCATAATCCATGACCATGCGATCACTGCTGAATCTCCAGGCGAGGGTGCCGATGGAATTGACCATTCGTTTGATCCACTCTCTGGGGAGTCCGTCCTGGTCGCGGTTGTAGTACATCGGCGCGACTTCGTTTTCGAGGACTTGGTACAGCAATTCAGCATCGCGTTGGTCTGTGATTTCCGCCGAGACATGACTAGAGCCTTTGCCAATCGCGAAACCGTTGCAGCCATCGTAGGCCTCTGCCCACCAGCCATCGAGAATCGACAAGTTCAACCCGCCGTTGAGGACAACTTTTTCGCCGCTCGTTCCCGAGGCTTCTAAAGGGCGGCGCGGATTATTGAGCCACACGTCAACCCCTTGAACCAAGTGTCGACAGACGTTGATGTCATAGTCTTCGATGAAAACTACTCGATCCGCAAAACGAGAATCATTCCGAAGTTGGGCGATCTTTTGGATGTAAGCCTTACCCCCTTCGTCTTTCGGATGCGATTTACCCGAAAACACAATTTGAATCGGGCGGTGTGGGTCATTGAGAATCGCCGAAATCCGATCCAAGTCTGAAAAAATCAAATTGGCTCGTTTATAGGTGGCAAATCTTCGGGCGAATCCAATGGTCAGTATTCCAGGATCGAGAATTGTGCGTGCTTGTTCGAGAGTTGCATCACTCTCGCCACGCCTTCGACATTGGCTCAGAAATCGTCGACGAATAAACGAAAACATGATTGTTTTCAGACTATTGTGCGTTTCCCACAACTCGCCTGGATCGACTCCATAAATCCCCTTCCAGGTTTCTGGCTCGCCAACACGCGCCATCCAGTTCGGTGGGAATAAGCGGTCGTACAAGGTTCGCATTTGCTCGGCCAACCAGCTTTGCGAATGAACGCCATTCGTGATATGGCCGATCGGAATTTCGCTTTCGACACGCCACGGCCACAAGTGCGCCCACATTCGACGAGACACGTGGCCGTGCAACTGACTCACTGCGTTCGCTGTACGCGATAGTTTGAGCCCAATGACAGTCATACAAAAAGTTTCATGGTAGTTGTCGGGATCGATTCTCCCCAAACTCATGAACTGCTCGACGGTTAACCCAAGCTGATCGCGCAGCGGCCCCAAGTGCTCTTCTACTAGTTCCTGTGAAAAACGGTCGTGGCCTGCGGGGACTGGGGTATGGGTTGTGAATACGCTTTTCATCGCGACTTCACGGAGGGCGTCGTCAAAGGTCAGTCCATCTTCTTGCATCGTTTGGCGAATGACTTCCAGCGGACCGAAGGCACTGTGCCCTTCGTTGAGATGATAGACTCCGGGCGTAATCCCCAGCATTTGTAAAGCCTTAACACCGCCGACACCCAAAATCAATTCTTGACGAATGCGTGTCCGCTCGTCTCCGCCATAGAGTCGGCTAGTGAGGTGTCGATCTTCGGGGCGATTTCCCTCCACATTCGTATCAAGCAAAAACAACCTTACACGGCCAACTTGGATTTTCCAGACTTTGGCCAAGAGATTCCCCGTTCGCGTTTCGATCGTCACGGTGATCGGCTCCCCTTTGGGGCAAAGCGCGGGTTTAATCGGCAACAAATTAACGTCGGTCTCGCAGTATTTTTCTTCTTGGTAGCCCAACTCGTTCAATTGTTGATGGAAGTAACCATGCGAATAGAAAAGTCCAATCGCCACGAGAGGAATTCCTAGAGAACTGGCACTCTTCACATGATCACCGGAGAGAACTCCCAAGCCGCCGGAGTAAATCGGCAGCGACTCGTGGATACCGAACTCCGCGGAAAAGTAGGCCACCGGCTTAGCGCCCAAAACGCCAGCATTGGTCGAAGCCCAAGTCTGACGATCGGCCATGTATTCCTTCAGTCGCCGATAGGCCTGATTGATGCGACTGAACAAGACCATTTCGTTAGCTCGCTCGAAAAGTCGGTCGGGCGTGAACTCTTTCAAGAGGGCGATTGGATTGTGATCGAGTTGGCGGAATCGCACCGCGTCCAAGTCGCGAAATAGGTGTTGGACTTCGGGGGTCCAAGACCACCACAAATTGCTGGCCAATGCCAAGCATTTTTCATAAAGTTCTTCAATCGCGACTTTGTCGTTGCTGAAACGGTCACTTTGCGGGTTCAAAATCACATCCATTTGGTTTTTCTCGACAAGCCCTTGAGAGTTACTCAACAATTGAAATTGCCTCTCGGCAGGCGTTTTGAAGTTTCGTTTTCGAATAAAGTTTTAGTGCCAGCTAAAGGGCGATTTGTACATGTTTGGTTTCGACCGAATTGTTCGGCTTGTCCCGAAATGGGGCCGAACTTGGCACCACCGGAAGTCCGCTGGCAATCGCCAAACGGTAGACGACAACCTCGGACGACCGAGGCAGAATCATGCTCTCGCGGAACGATTGAGCCGAACTGCAAGCCCTTAAGAATACCGATTTTGTGTGCTGTTTAAAATCCCGTTTCAGCAATTTGTGTCGTTTCTGAGATTCTGATTCTAGAAAGCTCCCTTAAAATGGGGTTTTCTGCGGTCGAAATCTCGCCAGGAAATTCGGCAAGAACAGCAGCTCCAATCATCGCGACCAAGGTGCAGATTGCCGAGCGGTGACGACGCCGATCGACAGCATGTCCAAACACCAAGACCACGATCCTGTCCAAACCATCATCGATGTCACAAAATCCTATCTGAATTCAGGCAAAGCACCTCCACGTTCCTAAAAAATTGATTCAGTTGCCTGGCTTATCACACAAGTTCCAAGTTGGCTTGGCCCAAATACTGCTCAAGGCGACGACAAAGCTCCGGATTAATGTCGATTTTCAACTCCGACTGGAGGCGAACATGACTGCCATCGTCGAGCCGTAATCGAACCTCCAAACGCCGCCGACCGGGATAGCCTCGCAGAATCTCGTAAACATCTTTGAGCCCCCGTTCTCCGTGACGATCTTGGTCGATTGTCAACAAAATTCCTTGCGTTATTGAATCGGCCATTTTATCGAGGGGCGTGATCTTTTCGACGACCAAATTCGCTTCATCACCTCCCCGCTTGTCCACGGTTGCCTGAATCACGACGACGGAATCTGGAACGACAAAGTGGCCTTGTTCGGCGAACTGAGTCGGCCATTGAATGCAACGGATCGCGCCATCAACATCCTCAAGGTCGAACATCACATAGCGCGTTGGAGCCCCGGCTTCGCGAACTCGATTGACGTTGGAATGTTTGATGGCACCGATCATCCCTCCTACCGTGACCTTTTGGCGGTCCTTGCATTCGGCGATACTCGTCGTGGTGTGTTGGCAAAACTTTTGCAACTGAGACAAGTATTGTGAAAGCGGATGGCTGGTAAGGTAGAAACCTAAAACTTCTTTTTCGGCCGCCAATTTTTCTCGTTCTTCCAGTTCGGGAATATCGGGCAAATGGACGGCAGCGGACTCCTGGGTTGCCTCTTCCTCGTCCTCCATACCCCCGAACAGATTCAATTGACCTGACCGACGATCTGCGTGCGCCGAAGCACCGGATTGCAAGGCCCTCTCGATAACCGCCAAAAGTTGAGCCCGCCGCGCTCCAAAGCAGTCCATAGCACCGGCCTTAATCAGCGTTTCAATCGCTGCTCGATTGCAGAGACTTGCCTCGACTCGCTCACAAAAATCGAAGATATCTTTGAAGGGCCCATTTTTTCGTCGCTCGAAAACAATCGCATCCGCAGCCGAACCACCGCACCCTTTGATGGCCGACAACGCAAAATAAATTTTTTCACCGTCAACTTGAAACACCGCCCCCGAATGATTGACACAAGGCGGGACGACCTCGATCCCCATCCGGCGACAATCTTCAATGTGTTCCACCAACGAGTCTTTGCGGGAGAAGTTACGTCCAGGAATATCCCCCGTGAGCAATGCCGCCATGAACTCCACCGGATAGTGGGCTTTGAGATAAGCCGTTTGGTATGAGACCAAGGCATAGGCCGTCGAGTGACTCTTATTGAACCCATACCCGGCAAATTTGAGGATCATGTTCCACAGAGCCTCGGCGTCGCTCTTCTTCAGGCCCTGCGAAGTCGCCCCCGCGAGATACTGGTCAAAGTTTTGAGCGATAATTTTTTCTTTTTTCTTTGAAATCGCCTTGATGCATGTGTAGGCAGCCGCCAGTGGAATTTGTCCCAAGCGATTGAGTATCTGCATGACTTGCTCTTGGTAAACCATCACGCCATGTGTTTCCTCGGTGATGCTCTTGAGCACAGGATGGAGGTACTCGGCCGGGCGACGTCCGTTTTTTACCTCGACGTACTGCTGAACCATACCTCCTTCGAGCGGCCCCGGTCGATACAAAGCGTTCGTGGCGATAATATCCCGGAAATGGTCGGGTTTCATTTTTTGCAGCAAATCGCGAATCCCGCCACTTTCAAGCTGGAAGACCCCTTTCGTTTCTCCGCGTTGCAGCAAGGCGAATGTCTCGCGGTCATCCAGCGGAAATTTGAGTGGATCAACCTTCTCGCCTCGCGTCTGCTCGATCATCTCGACACACTTGCTGAGGATCGTCAAGTTCCGCAGACCGAGGAAATCCATTTTGAGTAAACCGGCAGCTTCCACATCCGCCATCGCCCATTGCGTAATCACATCTTCCTTGCCAGACACGCGACAAAGCGGAACGTATTCTACAAGCGGGCGATCACCAATCACGACTGCAGCGGCATGAGTCCCCACGTTGCGAGCGAGCCCCTCCAATTTCTTGGCATAGTCGATGATTTCACGGACTTCCCCATCGGCGTTGTAAAGATTCCGCAGTTCCTCGACTTCCTCCATTGCTCCCTTGATCGTCACGCCAGGTCGAGTAGGGACAAGAGCGGTGATTTGATTGACGCGTGCCAAGGGAAAATTCAGCGCACGCCCGACATCTTTGATCGCGGCTTTGGCCGCCATCGTGTTGAAGGTACCGATCTGCGCAACGTTCTCCTCGCCGTATTTATCCTTCACATAACGCATGATCTCGCCCCGCCGCTCTTGGCAAAAATCAATATCGATATCAGGCGCCTCCAAGCGGTTTTCGTCGAGAAACCGCTCGAAGAGCAACCCGTATTCAAGCGGGCAGACGTGGCTCAGATATAGGGAGTAACAAACCAACGCCCCCACGCCACTACCCCGGGCCGTGGCCGGTACATTGATCGACCGAGCGTAACGAACGAAATCCCAGCAGATCAAGAAATAATTAGCAAAACCGAGTTTGTTAATCACCCCTAACTCGCGCTCCATACGTTGAATAAGCACTTCAGCCAATTCGCCGTTTGGGCAGAATCTCTCGTTGCCTGCATACCGTTCGCGGAGACCTAGATAACACAATTCACGAAGTCGATCTTCGGGAGTTGTCTCCGGTGGCAAGGCAAAAATCGGAAAATATCGCTTGCCAAGTTCCAAATCAATTTCGACTTGATCAGCGATTTCTTGGGATCGAGCTACCGCATCTTCGAGGCCCGGAAATTTTTCATACATCTCAGCAGGGGTGCGCAGATAATACTGTTGCCCGTCCATTCTCATCCGCTTCACGTCGGTACGAATGTTGCCCGTGTTGATACACAGCATCACGTCTTGCGCGTCTGCGTCTTCCGGATCGACGTAATGGCAATCGCTGGTGGCGACAAGAGGCAACCCCAAGCGGTTGGCCAAATCGACAGAAGCCTCAAGCGCGAGACGCTGCACCTCGACTCCATTGTTCATGATCTCGATGTAGTACCGTTCTCCAAAGACCTTTTGGAACCAATTGATCGTTTCGCTCGCGGCCGCAAGATAGGAATCTATTCCAGCAGTCTTACAAGCAAGCAGTCGCTGACTCAGTTCGCCGCTGACACAACCACTCAAGCAAACGAGTCCTTCCGAATATTGCTCCAAAATCTCTTTGTCAATTCGCGGTTTAAAGTAAAACCCCTCCAAACTCGCCGCCGATGCCAAACGCACCAAGTTCTGAAATCCCGTCCTGTTTTGAGCGAGCAACGTTAAGTGATAAGTTTGTTCGCGAGTCTCGGTACGACGGGAAAATCGACTACCCGATGTGATGTAGGCTTCGTAGCCGATGATCGGGTTGATTTCGGCTTCTTTGGCCTTACGGTAGAACTCAAGTGCCCCATGCAGGTTGCCGTGGTCAGTGATCGAAAGGGCGTTCATGCCATGCTCTTTCGCTCGTTGGATCAGCCGGTTAATGGAGCTGGCTCCGTCCAGTAGGCTGTAGTGACTATGGCAGTGCAAATGCGTAAAAGGGCGTGGTGCGTTCATGATTGCAGTGAGTTAGAGCAAATGAAAATCGGTCCCATCTTCTGTAGGAGACACGATTGCTCCGATTTTAACGTTTAGGCGTCTCAGTTTCCAATAACCGCTTGACAACCCCTGTGTTAGTCTTCCACTTTTCGCCGCAGTTCACGTTTTTTCTTTGCCAAACCCGTGGCCATGACCTAAAAAAACCTGTCGGAGGACATCTCCAAAGGGGCAACCGCAAATGGTTGGTCCAACCAATTGACCATCGAGGATTGCCTTCGGAATTCGAAAAACTCCTCGGTTTCAACGTTTTTATTCGCCTGCTATACCTGACAAATTACAAATGCGCAATACTCGACGCCAAAGCAAGAAAACGAAAGAACCCCAGCCAGACCGAACGGTGGCCGTGGCTGAAGATTCGTCGATTCAAGCTTCGAGCGAAGAACTTCTAGCAGTGACTGCCATTAGGGAGTTGGTGGCAGAAGCTCTTTCTGAGGACTCAGACGAGGGGCGTCTTGACTCCGAGTTGAACTCAAACGAATTTGAACCGGCCAATGACTCAGATGTCATGACGACTCTCATCGAGCTCAATCGACTCATTTTGGATCGAATGGAACAACGGTTTTCGGACTTGGAATTTTCCATGATCGATGTCCTGAAAAAGGGGGCGGGGAAAATACCTTCCGTTGACGAAACGCCTCAACTCGAAGACGCCGAACACGAGGCCGCTCTCAAAGCATTCCACAAAAGATTCCAGTCGAACTCCGAAGAAGACTCCCCTGAGAAGCAGGCGAATTCGAAACGCACGAGTTCATTTAACAAGCCTATCAGCGAATGCTCAACTGAGGAACTGCAAGCCCTGCCCGGAGTGACGCAAGCTGACCTCGATTACATCCAACATCTCAAGGATCAATTGGAGTCGCTCTTAAGGGAAACCGAAGTCGAGCTATCGATTTCCCGAGCAAAATTAACTCAGCAGCTTGCCGACCTGGAAGAGAGAGAAGTTGATCTCAGTCGGCGAGAAAAAGAACTACTTCGCAAGTCAGAACAAAAATCAAACTCCGACGACAGCTCCAAAGGTATGCTGTCACGGATGAAGCACTTCCTCGGCAAACGCCATAGTCCCACTGAATAAATCTGCGAAGTGTTGTCTTTTAGGTTCGCTCGCTCATGCAGGCGGCAATCGCTGCGACATTCACAATGTCATCGACCGAACATCCTCGTGACAAATCCATCCACGGCTTTTGTAGGCCTTGGATTATAGGCCCGTATGCAGCAGCGCCCCCGATTCGCTCGGCAATTTTGTAACCGATGTTGCCAGAATCGAGATCGGGGAAAATAAACACATTCGCCTGTCCAGCTACTGCAGACCCCGGAGCCTTTCGTTTGCCAACCTGGGGTACAAAGGCCGCATCAAATTGAAGCTCACCGTCAATTTGCAATTGCGGATTAAGTTCAAGCGCTCGCTGCTTGGCAGCGCGAACCTTTTCGACTCGCGGGTGTTCCGCGCTGCCGAAGGTCGAAAACGACAATAGCGCAACTCGCGGCTCATCCCCCGTCAGCCGACGATGGTTTTCAGCCGAGGCTATTGCAATCTCCGCAAGCTGCACTGGATTGGGGTCGGGGACGACGGCACAGTCGGCAAACGTAACGACCGAACCGGTAGGAAGCTGCATTAAGAAAAAACTTGAAACGACTTGGCTGCCCGGAGCGGTCCCGACTCCATACAAACCGGCCCGTAAAACACTTGCCGTTGTCGCTAGGCTTCCTGCTACTCCTCCGTCCGCTCGCCCGATTTTTAGTAACAACGCCCCAAGAATCAGGCGATCCGAGGCCACTGCTTCCCGAGCGCCATCCAGCGACAGGCCCTTGTGTTGACGATTGCGATAGAGCTGCTGAGCCGCCTCCTCACAGAGTTCTCCATTGCGTTCCGATAGCACTTCGATGGCGGAGTCAAGCCCTGCGGCTCGGGTCGGACTCAAGAGAATGGGTTTCGCCAACCCTTTGCGAACCAAAACATTCGCGGCCTCTACAATTCGAGGATCGTCGGCTTCAGGCAGCAGAATCGTGCGCTCGAGCTCGGTCGCTTTTTGATAGATCTGCTCAATGACGGAATTCATGGAAACGTTCTTCAGCAATTGGAATCTGGCGAATATCAATGAACAAATCAGTGCTTAACAAGTACTTACCGCTTGCCGTCCTCGGTTCGTTCTTGAAAAAACTTCTCAAGTTGAGCGATTTCGAGCTCGTAGCCACCCGACAAAATCGGAAACCGACACCAAGTCTTCGGATCAAGGTTTGCGTCATCTAAATGAAAAGACGGCGCATAGCGTTCCCGCTTCCACTGATTGCGGCACCACAGCCTGAAAAACTTGATTGTCCATTGACACAGCTCTTGACGCGAATAGGACCAGCGGTCGGCGACTAAGTGTTGATAGACTTCCAGCGGCATCAACTTGTCGCGAATCGCGAGCCGTTCGATACGGTCGAGAACCTCGTAGGGCATTAGGTCGTCTTCGTCAGTTTGCTTGGCAGTCTGCGGTCGCAACTCAGCGGTCGGAAGTTGTTGATTGACCGACGCGAGAGCCGGAATGGGCTCCAGCCCAACTGGCCCCGTCGTTTCCATCCACCTCAACCAACGTCGCAAAAACGCCTTGTCGATTCCCGCAATTGGACTTAGCCCACCGCTTGTATCTCCGTCCATCGTAGCGTATCCGACAGCCGCCTCGCTACGATTACTTGTTGAGAGTAGCAAAGCTCCGTTGAGATTGGCCAGCATCCAGGCTCCTGGAGAACGGACGCGGGCTTGGATGTTCTGCAAGGCGATATCGTCGGTTTCCCAATCCAGTTTTCGACCAATCGCCTCACTGATTCTGTGGGTGTAGATTTCAACAAGATCATCTACTTCCCACTCATAATGCGTGGCGCCGATGGCATCAGCAACTTTCGCTGCTGCCGAACGAGTGGTTTCCGAACTGTTTCGAGTCTTTTGATAGACGGTCGTTAAGACTGCCGCCACAAACCGTCGTTGATCGCGGACGACATCTTCGGACAAACCCAATCGCTTGGCACACTGCCCTGCCCCCAGTTCGGCGACTGCCCGGCGACACATCACCCACACCAGGACGCAAACAGCGGTCGAATCAACACCGCCACTTAGCGAAACAACAAATCCTCGCGACCGGCTTTTTCTCAAGTAATCAAACAACCCCAAACTAACGGCACGGGTAAACTCTTCGAACCTCACGTCGGAGGACTTTTCCCACGGCTCGACCATCAATTCATTTTGTCCCAACTCGACTTCTGGCCATTGAAAAGGAACCGGCACCATGTCAGTCTCGTCACCATCGACGTCCGGTTCAAAGCTCACCGTACGGGATCGCAACATTCGGTTGCTATTGACGTCAACCGTAGCGCTGATCACAGCATGATTATCGAAAGATAGTCGCGGCCCTCGCGCGAAGAGGGCTCCGGAGGAAGCGATCATCACATCGCCATCGTAAATTGCTCGCCCCGCTTCGTTCCCGACCAAATTGGTGTAGACGTAGGTCACGTTGAACGCTCGGCTCCCTTCAAGCACAAACCGCTCGCGTACGGCATGTTTTTCAAACGCAAAATGACTGGCACTCGGATTGAGAATGATATCAACACCCCGCGAAGCGAGACTCCCTCCTGGGCGCGTCCCCACCCAAGCGTCTTCGCAAATCTCGAAGCCGACTTTAATTCCGCCAATGTCGAAGAAAATGTCGCCGATCGGAAACGTCTGCCCACCGATATCGACACGACCATGAATGCCGCGTGGCCACGGCTTGAACCACCGCGGTTCGTAGTGAATCCCGTCCCCCGGCAAATGCTGTTTGGCCACCGCGCCAACGATTTTCCGATCGACGATCAAACATGCCGTATTGAACAAACCACCGGCATACATCAGGGGCATCCCCACCGAGACGATCAAGCCGCTGGTGGCAGGAAGCAGTCGTTGCAGCATCGCTACCGCCGTCTGCTGGACTCCAGGGGAATGGAAGGCGTCTTCGCACCCATAGCCGGTGAGGACCAGTTCCGGCAAACACAACACGGACGACTTGGCATCTCGCGCTTGATCAATGGCCGCGCGGACATTGCGGTAGTTCCCTTCCCAATCCAAGGGCGTTTGATTTAAAACAGCCGCAGCAACGCGGATCAACTTCATCGCCGGTTAACTCCCCGAAAAACTCGAAAAATCGATGCTTCTTTTAGGTTAGTCCTTTTGTGTTTTGAAGTCTAGTAACCAGGAAACTCAGACACCGAGAGAGCTTTGCAGTTCATTTCTATTAAAGACTGGTTGCGTAGACTTTTGGTCGATAGGGACTATACGGTAGGATAATGATGATCTACCACAACACCGATTCAGTTTTAATGATAGCCTCATGATCCCGAGACATTTCAAAACGTTCGCATTTGGAAGCTTCTCAGCCTTGGTATTCTTTGTGCCAATGATACTCGGCCTAAACGAGGCAGTCCCTCGAGCTTCCTGCTGCAACGCGAGCCGATATTTCCAACAATCGCCCGAGACCACTGAGCAAAATCAGAAACCTGACGGAACTACAAAGGGAATTATCGATTTTGAGCGACCGGCAGATGCGATTCAATTAGTCGGTGATTCCGGTTCCGTGATGGTTCCAGAATCGAGCGCGAAATGCGAATGGACGTTTCAAGACGGAGTTTTAACGGCCTCGCCGCACTGGGATAGTGTCGTCTCTCCCGACGCCTACCAAGACTTTCGTCTGCACCTTGAATTCAAACTCAACGATCCTGGAGAAGTGCCTCGAGAGCGAAGTGGCAATTCAGGAGTTTACCTCCAGCAACGTTACGAACTGCAGATCTTGAATTCTCACGGAATATCTGTCGAAGACTTCGGCACTGACGACTGCGCGAGTATTTATGGAATCAAGAAGCCGGACCAATTCGTCTGCAAACTGCCCGGCGAGTGGCAGACGTTTGACATCGCGTTTCGAGCGGCTCGTTTTGAAGGTTCTCAGAAAACCGAGAACGCGCGAGTCACGGTGTTTCACAACGGTGAGTTGATCCACGATGACTTTGAATTGCCTAGAAAAACCGGTGCAGGGAAACCGGAAGAAAACTCGCTCCGTCCGATTAAGCTCCAGGGTCATCACAACCAAGTACAATTCCGCAACATTTGGGTTCAAAAGCTAAACCTCGGCACTGCCCCTTCCAGCACTTCAATCCCAAGCATTACGGTCAGCTACAAAACCTTACCGATGCCCGGCGAAGTTTTCAAACTAAATGGTTCTGACGCATTCGTGCTCATGCCCAAGGCTCTCGGAGACTCATCGACTAAAATTCCCTGGGTTTGGTACGCCCCTACATTGCAACCTTTTCCGGCTCAAGAAGAAATCTGGATGTTCGAGCGATTTCTCGCGGCAGGAATCGCTGTTGCAGGAATTGATGTTGGCGAATCTTACGGTAGCCCGAGCGGGCGAGAAAAGTTCGATGAGTTTTACCATTATTTGGCGACCTCTCGAAAGTTTGCATCGAAACCAGCCTTGTTGGCCAGAAGTCGCGGGGGGCTGATGCACTACAGTTGGGCGGCCGCAAATCCGGAGTTAGTTTCATGCATCGCGGGAATTTATCCCGTTTGCAATCTGGCAAGTTACCCAGGAATCAACCGGGCTTGCGAGGCTTACGGCCTGAACGCCGAACAACTTCAGGCCGACCTAGCGAAGTTTAATCCTATCGATCGCCTCGAAACCATTGCTGCTGCGAAGGTTCCCATCTTTCATATTCACGGAGATCAAGACGAGGTTGTGCCACTCGACGCCAATTCTTTATTGGTTGCCAATCGCTATCGAGCATTCATGGGCGAAATCGAGTTGGAAATTGTCGAAGGGCAGGGGCACAACATGTGGGACGGTTGGTTTCAGTCGGAACGTCTCGTCGAGTTTATTCTTGAAAACACCAGCAACTCGGTACGCTGATACGTTCGTCCATATTGCCGCAAAAAATCTGATGAATTTACTCACACGTTCGTCAGGCCCTTGAGGCGTTCGATTTCCGCAGCGTCCTTTTCACCTCGTCCCGAGAGGCATACAACGATTCTGTGATGCGGCGGACGTTTGGCAGCTTCATCCATCGCAATCGCTATCGCGTGAGACGTTTCGAGTGCCGGGAGGATTCCTTCGTGTTGTGCCATCGCATCAAAGGCCGCCAAGGCCCGCGAGTCAGAACAAGCCGTATAACTCACGCGGCCAATGTCTTTCCAGAAACTGTGCTCCGGCCCGACACCCGGATAGTCCAAACCAGCGGAGGCTGAATGGACATCAGCCGTTTGCCCGTCATGGTCTTGCAAAACATAACTCATGCTCCCGTGCAGAACGCCGGGTTTGCCGAAAGTCAAACTGGACGCATGTTTGCCAAGGTCAGTCCCCAGCCCCCCCGCTTCAACACCGAGCAATGCCACCGCTTTATGCGGTACGAAAGGATAAAACATTCCAGCAGCATTGCTTCCCCCTCCAACACAGGCAATGACCAAATCAGGAAGCACTTGCCAACGCTGGCGGCATTGCTCGATCGTCTCGCGACCAATGACCGCTTGGAAATCGCGAACGATTTTTGGAAACGGATGCGGACCTACGACTGATCCTAAAATGTAGTGTGTATCTCTAACGCTAGCCATCCAGTCGCGCATGGCTTCGTTGATTGCATCCCGCAACGTTCGCGAGCCGGTTTCGACCGCGCGAACTTCGGCCCCCATCAGCTTCATGCTCCGTACATTCGGCTGTTGACGCCGGACGTCTTCGGCCCCCATGTAAACGACGCATGGGATTCCGAAATGAGCACATGCTGTTGCCGTTGCGACGCCGTGTTGTCCGGCTCCGGTTTCGGCGATCACTCGTGACTTGCCCATCCGCAGCGTCAGAAGGGCTTGGCCGATCGTGTTGTTGATTTTGTGTGCTCCGGTATGGTTCAAGTCTTCGCGCTTGAACCACAATTGAGCCCCGCCGCAGGCAGCGGTCAGCCGTTTTGCGAAATAGAGTGGCGAAGGACGCCCCACGAAATCGCGTTGGAGCTCACTCAATTGCCGCAAAAAGTCTGGATCGCTACTGGCCTTCTCGTAAGCGTTGGTCAATTCCTCAAGGGCCTGCATCAACGTTTCGGGGACATACCTCCCACCAAACATTCCGAAACGACCATTCGAATCGGGTAACCTTGCAGCTTGTTCAAGATCATGAACCAAAGGGGAATCCATACGGAGATTGCTTAGAAAGAAATTACATCCGACTTAAAACGAAGATCAAAATGAACAACCAAGTGTTCATCGCTACCCGCATTTTAGATGAGCACGTCCGATAGTTCCAGTGTCCGTTGATTGAAGAATCAATACTCGTCAGTCGGCAACAATTCGTTTCCAGATCGCGTGATCAAGGCGGAGAAAACTTGAATGGATACCGAATCATTGACAAACTGCATGTGGCCATCGGCAAACAGGCAATTAACCCCTGTCGGATGAAACGAGTAAGGCTCATTGTCATTGCGTCGATTTAACGAATACATCGCGCCTACTGCTGGCCCGCCTCCTTCGATGCTGCCGTCTTTGTTCGAACCATCCAGGCTAAAAGGCCCTTCGCTGTCGGCCCATCCGATCCCCTGGTCGTTCGACAGGCCAGGTTGCAACCGACGACCACGATAGACCGACGGCCTGCCACCACACTCGACAACCATGATCGTATTCGAGGTGCCGTCAGTGATGTCGGCATGCTTTGTTCGCGAGTTGCGATGCATGACCGACCAGCGATTCGATGCGTTGTAAACCGGACTGTCGAAATGAAGGTTGATGTTTGTGGGTTGCACGCCCATGATCGCTTCGTAATCGGTCAAGGCCAATGGATCGGTCAAGACCAAAGCCGGGCGGGGCGGCTTTTCTACGGGATTCAGAACGGGTGGACGCTCTGGCGCTGAAGGGCACAAAAATGTAGGGACAGGATAAGTTGCGGTAACAAGATTTTCGTCCTCCCACCAGTTGATTTCCGGACGATACACCGCATGGATATTTTTTTGTTCAATGAAGGGGAGAATCATCGGTCTCCAGCCAACGAACTGCCCATGCGGATTCCCAGGCCCCGCCATCGTCCAACCCGATGCAGGGAAGACCTTGAAAACCCCCTCGAACTGATGGATCGCCAAACCTAGCTGGCGCATGTTGTTGGAGCACTCTGTCCGTCGAGCCGATTCACGTACCCGTTGGACAGCGGGCAACAACAAACCCATTAAGATACCAATGATCGCAATGACCACGAGCAACTCAATCAATGTGAATGCGCGACGTGACATAAGATTTTCCTCGTAGATGAGTCGATGGGGGAGATGGAAAGGCTTTTTTGAATCTTAATGACCCGTTCTGCTGCGTCAACATGAATTCCGCATAAAACCTAAGAATTCGCTATTCTGTAGGGATTTTTTGGGAATAGAAGAATTGATCAACCTAACAAGTCGACTCTCGTCTCTGCGCCGGTGTCTAGAGTCAAATTCTGTTCGCGGCCGGCGTGAACGAGGGCTTTAAACTTCCAAAACAAAGGGCTCGAGCAATTCAGTCTACTGTTGAACTGGCCATTGGACGCTATCGCTGGCGGAAACCCAATTGTTTGAAATTTACAGAATCCCTCGGTTTTTGTTAGACTTCCGGTCTCAAGATTCTGGAGCCTGGCAAATCTATGTCCACATATATTTCAACGACAGATGCTTCTGCTGATGGTACGGACAAAAACGGCAACGGGGGGCTTGCGCGAGAACTGATCGATTTGGCTCCCAGTGCCGCCGCAGTCCGCTTGCAAGAATTTTCGGTCGAATCCATTGCGGCGATTCTCGCGTCGCTCAGCCCAGCGGTCTCCGAAGATATACTTCTGGCGATGGATGACGAACGCCGCCAGACGGTCATCGAAGCGGCTCCTCAGGCGACGGGGAGACAATGGTCAGCCAATTTGCAATATCCTGTCGATTCAATCGGCCGCCTGATGGATTGGCCCCACGCCGTGTTTCGTCCGGAACATATTGTGGCGGAGTCGATAGAACGAATTAGAAAACTATCCAAAAACGTTTTGGTCACCTACGGCTTTATTGTCGATAAAGAGCATCGACTTGTGGGCCTTGTGGCGATGCGTGACCTGCTGTTAGCACGGCCTGAACAACCGCTAAGTGAAGTGATGATCTCCGATCCATTTTCGCTGCAAACGAATCTAAATGTGATCGAGGCCATGCGGTTGGTCGTCAACAAGCATTTCCCAATCTATCCGGTTTGCGACGAACAAGGTCGCCTCGTGGGAACGGTGCGAGGCCGGACGCTATTTGAAGAGCACGCTTACGAGATCAGCGCACAAGCGGGTGCGATGGTCGGCGTCGAAAAGGAAGAGCGTCTGTCGACTCCGTGGCCCGTTAGTCTGCGATATCGTCATCCGTGGTTGCAGTTGAACTTGTTGACAGCCTTTATCGCAGCGGCTGTTGTGGGAGTGTTTCAATCGACTATCGACAAGATGGTGGTCCTGGCGGTCTTCCTTCCTGTCCTGGCTGGTCAGTCAGGGAACACTGGCTGCCAATCCCTCGCGGTCACGCTCCGAGGTTTGACACTCGGCGACTTAAAACCCGGCCGTGAACGGATGCTCGTTTTCAAGGAAGGCCTGTTAGGGCTCTTCAATGGAGCGATGGTGGGAGTCACGGCAGGTCTGGGCATGATCGTCTATGCCTGGACGATGGGAAACGAGCAATTCCTTAAGTTGGGGTTGATCGTATTTTTGGCGATGGTCGGGAGTTGCGTTGTCAGTGGCATTTCGGGGGCACTAATCCCTCTCGGTCTTCGAAGACTGGGGGCCGATCCGGCGTCGGCCTCCAGCATCTTCTTGACAACGGCAACCGACGTTGTGAGTATGGGCCTGTTTTTGACACTCGCGAGATTCGTATTATTTTGAGAGTTTGCTAAATAGATGCCCATTTCGCCTCAAGACTTCTTTGCGAAAAAGTGCTTTTGAGCGACTTGAAAACGAGTATACTGATTGTCGAGCATTCAGTTGAAAACCCTACCGGGATTCGTTCCAAGCATGACCACGACATCGGAAAGCCTCCTGCAACGCCTCGGCGACCAACAAGACTCGGTGGCTTGGAATCGATTCGTGGCACTTTACACGCCGTTGATCTTTTATTGGGGGCGGCAGGTGGGTCTGCAACCCGACGACGCCAGCGATCTCGTTCAAGACGTCTTGGCCACGATTGCTCGCCGCATCAACACCTTTCGTTACGACAAATCGAAATCCTTTCGCAGTTGGTTGCGTGCCGTGACCCTCAACCAGTTTCGGATGAATCTGCGGAAAAAAAGACGATTCGAAATCACCGAGCGAGATTCTCTGTTGGCACAAATTCCCGACGCTCAGACGCTGGAGTCGACTTGGGATCGATCCTATCAGGTCGAACTGCTCAAACGCGGGATGCTCCTGCTACGCGGTGACTTTGCCGAGAAAACGTGGAGGGCCCTCAGCGAACTCGTCACCGGCCACGCCTCCGTCGAAGAGGTCGCCGCCAATCATGGCCTGAGCGTTTGGACCCTTTATTCCGCCCGCAGCCGGCTACTAAAACGTTTGCGTTCGATCCTGGATGGTTTGCTGGAGTGAAAGGAGGAAAAAACTATCAAGAAAAAATCCACTTTCGACACAATTTGGGGCTCGATCCTGCATAGCCTCTAATAGCTCCCCGTCAATTTCAGGCTAAATATAAGTTGTGAGTAATGCCATGAACACGGAAAAATGCCCTCGGACCACCCTGATTGACCGCTATTTGAACGGCGATTTGAGCCAAACCGACGTCAGCGAGTTGGAACGACATCTGGACGGATGCGAACCGTGCGGAGAAACGCTGCGGGGGCTCGCCCAAACGGGGAATGATACCTTGGGTGACTTGCTCAAACAAAACTCGCTCGACGAACAGCCGACCCTCACCGTCCAACAACGAGCCGACGAGCCCCTCGTCAAGCGTTTGATCGAGCAGATTCAGTCTCAACCGCCAACGGAAATCGCTCGTCGCCTGCAAATGGTCGAAGACCGCGCGGCTGAGGTATTGTGGCTACTGCAACCCGACGAGGCCGATAATTCGTTGGGAACGCTTGGCCACTATCGCCTGACCGAACTCCTCGGTTCAGGGAGCACGGGGGTAGTCTTTGCCGCCTGGGATACGCGGCTCAATCGCGAAGTGGCCCTCAAAGTCCTCCGCCCCTCACTCGGCCCGTCGGCACGGGATCGATTTCTGAAGGAAGCCCGCGCGGCGGCAGGGTTCCAACACGAAAATATCTTGACCGTCTTCGATGTCGGCGAAGCCAATGGGTTGGCCTACATCACCATGCAACTTCACCCCGGTGAAACCCTCGAAGAGCGACTCGAACGCAAAACTTTTTTACCCGAACCCGAAGTCCGCAAGATCGCAGCGGAAATCGCCCAAGCACTCGTCGCCGCCCACGGTCGCGGGATCATCCATCGCGATTTGAAACCCGCCAATATCTGGCTTGCCGCCGAGCGGGATCAAATCAAATTGCTCGACTTCGGTTTGGCCCGCATCGCCGACGCCGACCCGCAGTTGACCGCCAGCGGAATTTTGGCGGGAACTCCAAACTACATGTCCCCCGAACAGACACGCGGCTTGGAACTCGACGGTCGCAGCGATTTGTTCAGCCTTGGCTGCCTCTTGTATCGTTGCATCACCGGTCGATTGCCGTTCAGTTCCACCGGAATTTTGGCGACCCTGCAAGCGATCCAGACGGAGCACCCCTCCAGCCCCGTGACGCTAAACCCCGCTTGTTCCGCAGACTTTTCGGCCCTCGTCATGGCCTTGCTGGAAAAGCAACCCGAACGTCGCCCGGCAAACGCCGAAACCGTCCTCCACGCACTTAATAGCCCGCGTGCGAAATGGCGTTTCGCGACAATGGAAACCACAGCTTCGACAACGAACGCTCTGGCTTCGATGCCCGCCTTCGCTGGCAATGGTCGGCGCATCGTCCGTGGGTTGATCGCGGCGGGGATTACGGGACTGCTGGGTTTCGGAGCCTGGATGTTCGGTTCGGACATTGTACGAATTGCGACGAATCAGGGGGAAATCGTTGTCGAGTCCAGCGACAATCAAGTCAAAATCGAAGTCCTGCAAAACGGCTCGCTGGTTCGAATTGTCGATTTGGCGACTGCCGATAGGATCGACCTCCATGCCGGCCAGTACACGATCCAGGCGGGGAGTGGTGGAGGCGAATTTGCGGTGACTCCGGAAACCGTAACCCTATCTCGCGGTGGGCGACAGGTCGTCAAGGTCTCGCGGAGTCCGACGCATCGCACAGACGACCCTGGTTTGGCAGGTGTTCACGGCCTATCGACATCTCATGACAAAGCCAATGCCTCAAGCGATCAACCCGAGAGCACCGATACATTCGAGCCGACCTACAAGCAATTGACATTTGATCAATGGCTGCAAACCGTTCGCACCGAGCGGAACTTGCCCACCGTTTGCGATGGGATCGTCGGTCTCGGGGAGTTATCAAAGGGTGACGTAACACGACGCAAACTTGCGATTGATGAAGTAACCGAAATCATCGCGGTTCGGGGAAGTCCCTTTTACGATTTTAGAATAGGCGGTATGAATGAAGAGTACCACGAAGCGTTACACCGATTCTTGCGAACACTTACTCCTAAAGAGTTCGTCGAGCTGATCCATGCCGAGCTAAAAAGCGGCAACTCAAAACGCAGGGAATTCGTCTTCTGGCTATCAACGTCGAACGCGTACTTCAAGGGGGCAAGCACGGCTACAAGCTTCCAGGAAGCATTGACTCGCAACGCGGCAAGCATTCTTGAGACTTGGCTCTCTGCAATCGAAACTGCCGCGCGGCAAGGGGACGACGAAGGCGTGAAAGCCTTGGCTCTCCTCGGTTTCATGATTCAGTATTGGCACAGCGAGCCAAGCTCAGGAATTCAGTTCGGCTCCCCGTCGATAAAAAAAGTCTCAGATAGTTCACCGGTTCTGCACAAAATTCGCGCGGCATTGGAACGACAAACTTCGTGGCAAGTCAGAGTGGCCTTGCTCGATTGCCTGGCGACCATCAGTTCCCTCGACCAAAGCGATTGGTTGTCGCTGGCCGAACGTCTGACTGACTCAAAAAATCCACCAGAGGAGCGTGCGTCGATCCTGAGCCTGTTCGAGAACCATTCTTTCCCGGTCACTGAACAGATCGCAAACGGATTACTTGAATACGGCCAGCAAATGTCCAGTCAACCGATTCTTGCAAGTCATGATCCGACAGATTTCACAACAGAAAACTCACCTGAGATTTCTTGGCGATACCTTTCATATAGTTATCAGTTAAAGATACCCGAAACAGGCGATCAACGCACTGGGTTTTTGACCGTTGCCATCCCAGTGTCAGATTACGGTTACACCAAACATGACCAAATGGGCAGAAAGTGGAACCGATTGACGGAAGACGGGAACCGTGTGTCATTGGGCGTTGTTTTTACCTCAACCTATGTTGAGGAAACATACCGCGTATTGAACGTGCTAGGCGGGCTTGGAACCTTGCCCGAATCGACAAAACAAAAGGCAATTCAGTGGCTCGAAGCAGAGTTTCAGCCTGTTGATATTCTGCATGTTATTAAACTATTGGAAATCGAAGATCAATTCGCACGAAATGCCGCGATGTTAAAACTAAACCCAAATATTTTCGCTCAATATTTTTTGGAGCATGTCGCCAGAAACACCCTCGAAAAATTGCGTGACATCAATCCGATTAAAATCGCAAATTCGTTCGGCGAAGAAAACCCTGCCACTGAAACAACGCCCAAAATTCACCCGCCAACAATTCCACCCGCCGAATCAGAAAAATCCACCTTGCCATTGCTTCACGACAAAGCACATGCTACGCCAACCTACAGAGGCAAGACAATTCGCGAATGGCTGGATCGGTTAGAGTTTGAACTTGCCGTTAATCAAAAGATTTTTTACGAAAACGCAGAGGCCTTGCACGCATTTAAAGACGAAGTCGCGGCACAAAAACTTGCACGCGCATTCATTCGCCGAGAACTTTCGCGAGAAAAACCCAGACTGGAACGTGCCATCATTGCGGTCGCAGTCTTTGAACTTGAGGATGATCTAATGGAAATGAGCCTTCGCAACATCGAAGACTTGGAAATCGAGACCATTAAACCTTGGTTCAATCTTGTGGCGACATTCGCCCCTGAAGACGCTCTAAATGTGCTCACCAAAAACCAACGACTCTCCGAACCGCAAAAAATTGATTTGATTTACACGTTTATAGACGATACAGATTTTCTTGAATGGGAAAGGCGCAAACAGGTTCTCCAGCGATTCGCCGATGCCATTCAGTCCACCGGATGGCTGAAAAGCACCGTGTGTGGAAAATTCATGCTTTCTTTTTTCAAGGAGCGTCAAACACCAGAAAATTACGATCTGACAATTTCGCAGTTTTGCGATGGGATTGTTGAGGGAGGAAGTTGGATGGAAACGTATGACAGCGTTTCTGTGGATGGGTGGTTCCTTAACGCAACACAAACGAAACGAGTCCTTCAGGCAATCGATCTGCGAATCCTGACCGTGCTAGAAAAACAATTGGCTCAGGAAGGTCGCCCCTTTTTGATTCGGGACGAGGATATTGAAACCAGCCATTTTAGTTGGAAGAAAGTCATCAGCTCAATCGAAAATGATCGCGACTCACTGGGAAGAGAAATCGAAAGAGTTGTTATTGGACCAAAGTTTTCCTGGAAGGAAATTTCGATTGACGAATCAACCACGCTTACCGATGTCCACATTCACTGGCCCAAAATAATGCCGCATTTCCCAAAATTGACGAATCTTTTGGTCGGATATCATCGCCTAGCGAAATCAACCCACTTCGACCAGGAGACCCCAGGTCTCGATCAAGTGATAAAATTTGGGCAGGTCGTACATAATGACCTGATACAGACCATCATCCGTAAACTAGACGAGGCCAAATCGCATGCATTCGATCAGGTCAGGATCACGATTTTCCTTGAGACCCCGGATAATAGTCAAGTCAGGTTTTTTATTCAACGCCACAATCAGAATGAGACAATCGATAATCAACCAACGAATATCGGGCGTTTGGCGATCCCAGAAGAAAAGGTCTTATCTCTGTTGACCTACTTACTCGCATTACAAACCAAAAGTCACTTAACGCCACCACCGCCCGAATAGAGACCTCCACAAGGCAAGAAAGCTTTGCCGCTTCAGCAAAAGGCTACTCAACACAGCACTGATCAAACCTCATCACCACGTTGGACCTCAATGAACCCGTTCACGGAGTGAACGGCCACGTAGCCTTTCACTCCCTGAAAAAGCGGACGCACCGAAATACAATGCCTCAGCTAACCTTTTGAATGTGAGTTTCGCCAAATCGGGAATTGGTCATATTCCAACGACCATCCCGTGAACAGTTACACCTCAATTAGGGCGATCGGAAGAAATGTAGCGACGGCCGCCAGACGGTGGGGATCAAGCAAGGCCACCATCTGGCGATGGTCGCTACGGTAATTTTTCAACCGACGCTCGCCTAAATTAGCGCCAATTAGCGGAAATTAGCGTTCCAAACCAACCACCACGCAACCAACTTCGTGCGACTCTGATTACAATCAAGCGAAAGGACCGGCTCAAAACTCACCAGCAAAACAAACCAATCAAAACAACTCAATGCCACCACGTATCGTATTCTTAACCGGAGCAGGAGTCAGTGCCGAAAGCGGGATTCGAACCTTTCGCGCTGAAGATGGACTGTGGGAAGACCATCGCGTTGAAGACGTCGCGACCCCAGGGGCCTTTCGACGTAACCCCGAACTCGTCATGCGATTTTACAACGTGCGACGCCGCAAAATCATCGAAGCCGAACCCAACGCCGCGCATCGTCAGATCGCCGAACTGCAAGCCAACTACGATGTATGGGTCATCACTCAGAATATCGACGATTTGCACGAACGAGCGGGTTCTCGCCAAATCTTGCATCTTCATGGCGAAGTCAAAAAAGCTCGCAGCACGCGCGATCCCAATCTCGTTGTTGACATCGCAGGGCCAGACCTGAACCTTGGCGATTTTTGTCCGCTCGGCTCGCAACTCCGTCCGCATATCGTGTGGTTCGGCGAAGCGGTTCCGGCAATGGATGAGGCCATCGAAATTGTACAAGCAGCCGATATTGTTGTGGTCGTGGGGACAAGTCTGCAAGTCTACCCAGCCGCCGGCCTTGTCGAATTCGCCCCGTCGTCCGCTCGGCTTTTCTTGATCGACCCCGCCCCCGTCGCCCCCCACCTCCGCCATCGCCTCGAACGCTTCATCCAACACCCGGCGACCACCGGTATGATGGAGTTCGCGAAACAACTAGAAAATTAAACCCGAACAACCATCGTACGCTTTTCGCAGATTGGGCAAGTATCAAGTTCAAATTAGCGAATCATATGCACGAGCAAATTTTTCTATTTAAGTGACCATTTTGCTGCTCTAAATGTCCCCAGTCAAAATTCGCGACGGCGAGCGCTGGCCGCTAAATGAATGAGGTGTTTTAAAAATCGAATCCCATGATATTTGATGATAAGTTAAACCTGATACAATTCACCCCAGAAGTTCGAGAGCTTCATGAAAACAGGAGCGTGACTGGCAACCCGCAGTGGGCTTTCTAAGGCTTGGGGTGGCCTAGGAAATCTGGGTAAACAAAAAGCGACCAACCTGCCATGATATGGGTTATTGGAATCCTTAATCACTCGGGCAGGAGGCCGCTATGACAAGCATGTTCAGTTTAAAGACCGTTGACAAGCCCCTTTCGTCGGTAATCCTTTCGATGGCAGTCGATTCACCCCCCCTCGATTCCCCTTCCCCCGATACCTCTCCGGTCGATTCAGCACCTATCGATCCAAGGTTAGACTCTGCTGCTGAAAAGAACCTTTGGCAACTTGAGCAATGCAGGCCAATCTTCGCCAACAGGTTATTCATGCTGCCCAAGCTGGTGATTCTTTCGACCCCACGGAACGTACTGTCTGGGAACTATTGAAGCGAACGGGGCATATTGCATTCGAACTTTTTCTCAGCCTGCAAGGCTCGGGCGATCTTGGGGAGCAGGTCACCACCAGCGAAGATCAGACGTTACGGCGTAGCGATGTACCAACCACCACCCCCCTTCGCTCGATCTTTGGTGAACACTGCGTCGAGCAGTTACGTACAGTCCGGGTGTCAATAAAGAAAACGAATTGCGTCCCGTTATCATTCGGCTTCAACTTCCCGAGAACCCTCGCTCGTACTGACCGCTGCGTAGGGCCGCTACCCCAGCCGCATGAGCCGAAAGAAACTGGTCGAGTTGTCCCCAGGCACAATGAGTGCCTACGCCCCTCATCAACAGGATGGCAAAACTCCAATAGATCACTGGAAAAAACTGGCGAGGCAGTGATCTTTATGCACTGGACTACCCTTTAGTCAATTACCGTGATCAAAACAGCCAATGAGTTGCTACATAAACGAATGTCGACGACATTTTGTCCGGGTTTGCTATCTACTGTGCAAATGTCGAAGAACATTGGAATCGCCCCCGAAAACGGCTCGCCATCATCCCGATCATTGACCTCATCAAACGAAAACTCGACCGTTGCACCTTTCTCCGAGAAATGTTCAGCTTTCAAATACGTAAATCGCATCACATTGTTTTTCGTGCGGAATCCCAATCGCAAAGCGTATTCCTTACCCGCATCCATTTTGCCCAATGCGCGAACCTGAACAGTCCCGGTAACTTTTTGTTTGCCGTCAAGGGACTTGCCGGTCAGATTAGTCAGTGTCAGCTCGGACAATTCGAACAACGGTTCGGGACTTCGCTGGTCTTGCCGTTTTCCCGTGCTAGTTTCCACGCTCATCGGACCAAGTTCGCGGCTGCGGGCCTGAAAGTCGGTCATTTCAAATTGAAAGAACTGCCCACTCCATAAATGAATCGATTGAAACTTCTCGATGTTCAATAGCCCCTTGCCTAAATAGATATTAATATTGAAACCTTTTTCCGTTTCCTCATTGATGACCTCGGCCATATCACTGACGATTGCGTGATCGATGCCCCATTTGTTATTACGTTTTACCCAGTCGATGGCTTTTTGTCGCTCAGCCAACTCATCAATTGCCCGGGCGGGTTTTGTGTCAAAGACTGGCGGCTGAGTAGTCATCGGCTGTCCGACTGGTGTCGATTCGACCATGACCATCGCCCCCAGCGAGTTGCTCAGAAGTTCGACGTCCAAATCAACACTGGATTGATTGACATGGCAAACATCCACAAATATCGGTAACGCACCGATAAACTCTGCAGCGTTATGGTCGTCATTGACTGGGGAAAAACTGAATTCCAGGGTCGATCCATTCGCGGTTATCTGCACATCGTTCGGATAGGAAAATCCGCTGGTGTTTACATCCGTTCGATAGCTCAAGCGAACTGCGATTGGATTGTCCGAAGTGGAATTTCCTAACGCCCGAACTTTTACTGTTCCGGTGATCTTGTCGCCGCCATAGAGCTTGCCCGCCGAGTTTAGGTTCAGTTTGAGGTCCGAGATTTCATATAATTGACGGTCTCCTCGGCGATCGGATCGTTTGCCGGTAATGGTTTGCACACTAGACGGTTTGAGCTCCCGTGATTGGGCCTGTGCCTCGCTGAGTTCAAATGACAAAAACTGTCCGCTCCACAGATGGACTGATTGGTACTTATCGCCCTTGAGTAGTTCTTTGCCAAAATACAGATTGATATTAAAACCGTTTTCGGTTTCTTCTTCGATCAGAGATTGCATGTCCGATACAATTGCGTGGTCAATGCCGAACGCGTTATTGCGCTTGATCCAATCCACGATCTTGCCCATTTCAGCCCGTTCATTGATGACGCCTTGACCTATGGTCGTCTGTGCAATAAACAAACAGACTAAAGCCACGGCCCATCCAACAAATTTGTTACTCATTGCAATCCCCCAGATTAAAAAACAAACCCAAACTTAACCCTAACATCATTCATCGTTGATAGGCCGCGCGTCCCACGAAGAAACCATACCTAATCGATCTGCACTGTACAGAATACAACCATCCTCACTGAGAGTCAGTGTGGTTATCTCTCGCCCATGCCCGCGCAGATTCATCATTTCCAATCCCAATTCCACATCCCAAACTCGCAGTGCACGGTCATAGCTGCCGGAAAACAAGCGCCGGTTATCGGGATGAAAGACCAGGGCAGAAATCCAATCGCGGTGTCCCTGAATTTGATGACGTGGTTGTGCATCCGAACTGTCCCAGATGGTGAGATCACCGACTTTGCCAAAAACGCCTCCCCCAGTGGCGAGCCAGTTTCCGTCGGGCGACAATGCGACCGAGAGAATGTCTGACGGTGCCTGGAATGTCTTTTGTGCTTGGCGAGTCGAAATATCGTACAGCACGACGCGTTGGTCGGGCCGTCCGACCAACAAGCGATCTCCGTCGCGATTCGTCGCCAGCGCGACCAGTCGTTCTGGAATGTTCCAGCGTTCCAGTTCACGCCCAGTGGCCGCATCCCAAAAGATCAGCATTCCGCTACGGTCGGCCGTTATAAATCGTCCTTGGCCCCAGGCCTTGCTACGCGGCAAACTCACTGCAGTGAACACCTCGTCTTCGTGTCCTATCAAGGGCGTGATGTTTCTCCTTGAAAATGTATTCCCTGTGTCGATCATCAGCAACTGGTTTGCCTGTTCCCGGTTGCGAGTCAACAATCGATCACCGGTGGAATTGTAAAGCACAAACTTATCACACTCGTCGTTGTGCATATCGGGAATTCGCATCGTTGTTTTCCAAACTCGCAATCCGCCAAATCCCCGAGCCACGGCAATTTCGCGCCCCCGCGGATGAATCGCAATCGAATCAATCCAATGGCCTTCGTTATTCAATTGCAACGACTCGGTCAAATGCCAAATCTGGGCAGTGCGGTCGCGGCTGCCGGTCGCCAAACTGTTGCCGCTGGGACTAAAAGCCACATCGTGCAGCCAGTCCTCATGTCCACGGATAACTTGACTACGATTCGACTTTCCCGTCGTCCAAACTCGGGCCGTGTTATCCCAGCTTGCCGTCGCAATCTGCGAGCCACCGCGATCATACACGACACTGACAATTGCACTCGAATGATCGGTAAAAACATTCTCCAATCGAATGTCAACCATCTCCTCTAAATTCCATAACCTCAGACGAGCATCCAAACCACCGGTTGCCAATTGTTTGCCGTTCGGCGAAAAAGCGAGGCAAAAAATGGTCTCGCTAACGCTCGGAGACTCGGTGCCGTCGATGCGACCAATCTCTGAACCCGTGGAACAGTCGCGAATGGATATCCAGTTGTAGCGATAGGCAACTGCCAGTTTGGCCCCGTCGCTCGACAAAGCCATGCTGCTCACGCCTTCATTATCAAACGACCATGACTGGATCAGTTCCCATGGATCGACCCTGAAAACCGACACGGAGTTTTTCTGTGTCTGGCTCAATCGATCGTACCGCTCCGTCAAAACACATGCAAAACGACCGTCTGAACTAAACGCCCCTCGTTTCGCTTCGGGCATGTCTTGCCGCCGACTCACCGCACCCGTTTGCCGATTCCAAACGACTAGTTCGCGAGCTGAAATCGCAGCCACATGGTCAGCATCAATGAACATGGCGTCAAGCACCACAGAATTCAAACCGACCAAATCGAGCAAACGTTGGCCGTTGTCCCAATCCCAAATGGAAAGTAGGGCTTCACGATCATTCACGTCCGATGCCGTCAGCAAATGGCTATCGTCTGGTGCGAATCGAACCAACGAGACTCGCGAACCCAAATCAAATCGGTGTTTCGCTGAGTTGCAAAGTCGCCACACGTAGTGCCATTCCCATTGTCGTTGTTCGGGGGGATATTGCTGCAACAACCGTTTGGCTCGTCCCACGTCAGCAGCTTGCCATTCGGTTTCCGCCAACATCACGTTGCGAACGTTGAGATTGAACTCCGCTTGTTCACGAGCCCGGCTTGCACTCGCCTCGGCATTTTCTGCAGCGGCTCTGGCTGTCGATTCAGACTTCAAAGCCTGTTCGGCACGTTCCCATTCACGTTCCGCCCGCAGACGTTGATCATCAGCCACTTGTTTTTGACGTTCGGCTTCCGCTCGCTGCTTTTCGGCCGCTGATTTTTGTCTCTCCGCCTCCGATTTTTGTCTTTCGGCCTCTGATTTTTGCCGTACAGCCAGTAATCGTTGATTTTCCGCGACTTCTTTTGCATCTTCAGCGGCCTGTTTTGCCGTATCCGCGACGACGCGTTGTGCATTCGCTTGACGAAACGCGTAAATCGAAACAGCGGCACCCGCCACAGCGAGCAGAGTCAAAGCGAGCATGGCAGCCGCCACACGTTGTAGTCGCCGACGCTGCCGCAATGTTTCCTCGCGCTCACGCTCGGCTCGCTCGGCTCGCTCGCGAATGCGGCGTTCGTCACGCGAAACCACCACCAGCGGCGTCAACACGTCGTGCGTGATTTCCAATCGCTGCACGCCGCCACGTTCTTCGCTACTCAGCAAACGACCTTGGATCAATCGATCAATCGCTGCCGCCGGATTCTCCACCCCTTGTTGTTGTAGCTCAGCGATTGCGTCTTCGCGCGCTGCCGGATTGCGATGCCCGCCGACCGTCACCAGTCGATCCTCGATAAAGTTACGTACCGCCGCAGGCAACCCATCGAACGATCGCAAGTAAAAATTCTGCAAGATGTCGGCACTCTGCCGCCGGACTTGCTCGGCCGTAATCTGCTCGGCTCCGGCTGCCAAACGGGCTTCATTCAGCTCATCACATAGCAAACTCAATAGCGGCGGAACGGCACCGATCTCTTCCAAAGGCACATCGGCAGATTTTTTTGCCACGAACCGCACGATCGAAGCACCTACCTTGTCGCTTACCAATTCGCGCTGCTCGCGCCGACCTGGACGCACCACCGCCTCCAGTGCTTGCGGGCCGTCCAGTTGCCGCAATCCGATCCGATTTCGCATCAGTGACGGCATCACCTTTTTCCAAGTCTCCAGTTGCGACAGGAAATCTTCACGTAATGTGATGACAATTCGTTCGGGTGTCGGCGACAAATCATATTGCATCGCCAAACGGCGGTTGGTGCGAAATTGTTCTTGCAGATGGTGCGGCGGACGGTTCTCGATCAGATCGGCAAGTTGAAAAAAGAACTCTTCTGCTTCGCGCTTTTTGCGCGGCGTGTCTGTCAGTGTAAAAATCTCTTCGAACTGATCGAAAATAAACACAGGTGGGTTTTCAGCAAACCCTTCCGAGCGATGGCTCAAGTCGTGGAACATCTCCCACAATGTCAGATTGTTTTGATCTAAGGCGGAGTCGAGGTTGGCACCCAGCGTTCGTCGAATCGCCAGACGTGTTTGTTCCAACAAAGGCAGATCGCTCGACTCGTAACGCAGCCGAACCAAACAGGGGCAAAATCCCTCGACCTCCAGTTTGGGGATGAGGCCCGCACCCAACAGCGAAGTCTTCCCCAACCCCGATTGGCCGAACAGGATCGTCAGAGGTTGTTCGCGAACCCGCAAAAACAGATCGCGTATCTCTCGGTCGCGACCGTAGAAATATTCTTTGGTCTGCGGTGTGAACGGCATCAGCCCCAACCAAGGGCGATCCGCACTGACAACACGTTGGGTGTCGGTTCCGCTCATCCGCGCGGCCTCCCGGAATCGCGATATTGATCAACGTATTTGCGCATCCGGCTAGCAAAAGCGGGCAATACTTCTGGCCCCAGCCGCTCGCGATGAATCTTGTTAAAACACTCGGGTTCAAGACGGATTTCATGATCGCCAACCTGATCGACGATCAGCGGGATATAAAACACAAAGCCATCGACATGTTTTTGCGCGGCCCATTTTCGCTCTTGATGCACGTACCGGTTGGCGTTGGCTTCGGTGGCCGATGAAATTAGCGAAACGAAAAAACTAGCTGCGTCTTTGATTGTGTGTTCGAGCGACCGTTCAAAGTTTTCGCCGGGCTGCAATCGTTGTTTGTCCAGCCAAACGGGCACACCGGCACTGGCCAGAGCCTGGGCGACTTGAACGGCTCTCGGCAAATCGTCTCGCGAGTAGCTGATGAACACGCTGCCGCGCGGCATTTCGTCGGGCTGTCGCTGCAAGAAAGTGTTTTCATCAGCGGCAGTCCCATATTGCTCGCGCCACCGAGCGTGCAGTTCATCGACAAATTGCAATGTGTTTCCGTTAATGATGCGAGTCGATCGGACGGCCTTGTCAAAGAAAAAAATCATCGGCTCGCCTAAATTGCCCGCCGTGTCGGCCAGATAGTCTTGACGTTTGACGTCCGACAGTCGCTGCCCGCGAGCGGCTCGCAAAAAGAACCGCACGATCCAGTCTTCTGACGGTGCCCCCAGCAACAACAAGTTCCGATTCGAAATCACACGGAACAGGTTTTCAAGCGTATCGCGACTTTCGATCAGCCCACAGATAAACTCCATATAGTCCTCTTCCCACAGCGCGAAATCGGGCAGCGTGTTGTAGTCGCCGAGAATGTGGTACACCAACGGGCCCGAAAAAGTCTCGGGCAGATCGCAAGGGGATTGAATATTGCCGCTCAGCGGAGCATCGTAACTGCGGTTCGGGTTCCCCGCCGGATGAAACCGAATCACCCCGCGCTCCATTGAGAATGCCGGCCGAGCCTGCCGCACCGCCAGTGCCGTCAGCGGATCGGGAGTTCCGGCGATAAACAAATTGAAATCGAGAATGCTCGCCAAATTGACGAGCGACTGAGCCGGTTGAAACGCTTGTTGGTCGAGTATTTCACCGAGCGTTAAATACAATTCTTTGCGCTGCCCGCCGCGCAACAAAAACTCGCGTGCCACCTCGTTGTAACCGCGAAACCGGTCGGGCTCATCCAAGTCGAGAGCCTGGGCCAATCGTGGAGCAAGAATTTCGTGTAGCGGAACGGGACCGGCATTCTGCTCGCTGCAATTTCCAGAGCTTTCTGCATCTACCGAGACCATCCCCGGCCCGATCACAGGAATCACCTGTCCGGAGTGAATCTCGCGCAACAAATTGCGCCAATCCCGTTCTTGCAAAAACGACTCTGTGGCCATCATCCCAACCTAGTCGCCAGAGAAAAAGCCAAACGTGTGACCATTCTAAACAATTCCGATAACGGCAATAACTACCCGCATCCGGAAAAACACACACGCTCCCGTATTATAAAAGCGCGCCGCGTCGATAAACCTTTCAGCAAACTTAAAAATTTTTGCAGAAAGTCGAAAACAGCGATGTTTTCAGTAGAAAAGCAAACACATCTCACCGAACGCCACCAAAACCCCAAAAAGCCCGAGAAAATTGTAGCGGAAGTCGTCAAGACTTTCGTTCGTTTTTTCCGCTTTTTTGACGCCACGAAAGTCTTGACGACTTCCGCTACAAACGACTTCGCATCGTGGCGTTAAGCGAGAAGTGTTGAAAAGCAAACGTTTTTTGGGGCGTAGTTGTTGCTTTAAATAGTCCGAGATACCCACTTTCGCCGGAGTTGAAGTCACGTAGTTCCACCCCAGCAATCCACAATTGTTCATTCAGGCAGCATGTTGGCTGAAGCTGTTGGGGAAAGTGCATCATTTTTCGGCCTCGGGTGTGGTTCCTATGGCGGATGGTGGTAGAATCGTCTCTCGGAATTTTTTAATTCAACGAGAAATCGAAAATGAAAACGACACCCGAACACGACGAACGAATTGCAAAGATGACGTTTTCGTCGGTCTATCCACATTATGTGACAAAGGTGGAAAAAAAGGGGCGGACGATTGAGGAACTTCATCAGGTGATCAAATGGCTCACCGGATTCAATGAGAAGACGCTGCAAAAAATCATCAAAGACCAACTGACCTTCGAACAGTTTTTTCAAAAGGCTAAACTGAACCCCAACGCCCATCTAATAACCGGTGTCATCTGCGGTTATCGCATCGAAGAGATCGAAAACCCTTTGACGCAACAAGTCAGGTACTTGGACAAACTGGTCGATGAATTGGCCAAGGGTCGCAAGATGGACAAAATCCTCCGGACGGAATGAGAATTTTCATCAACGACAATCCTCCGCTAAAAGTTATCGCTAAAGGCTTCGACTTGTAGATGGAATCTATGGGCAGGAAAAAAAATCGCCCTCACCGTTCCGGACGGTAAGAGCGAGGGAGGTAATTGCAAGTGTGTACAAAAGCCAGCGCGTACACAATTCCGATCATCAAATATGAATGATGACGTTATTTGCCTTTGCTGGCCTTCTCTTTTTTGAGGCGTTCGAGGAAAGATTCAATCTCATCGACGCCCGGTTCGAGCTTTGCAGCTTTGGTTTGGATTTCGATCGCTTTGTCGAGGTCCCCTTGAAAGTATACCAAGTGAGCTAAGGTGTCCAATACGGCTCCGTTGTTTGGGTCCAGTTTGACAGCTTTTTCGGCAGCCTCACGAGCAACGGCGATCAAATCGCCAGGAACGTCTTTGCCTTCCTCGACGGCTTCGACTACCGACCAGGCGACTTCGTTAAGCATTTGCGAATCCTTGAGACTCGGCAGCATGGATTTGAAAATCGCTGTGGCGTCGGCAGGATTCGTCTCCAGGGTCAATTGCAATTTCATCATGGTGAGACCCGCACGCATTTCTTCGTCGTCATCAATGAGCGTGAGGACGTTATCGATACCTTTCAAAGCACCTTCGAAATCACCTTCTTCGTATTTGCCGAAAATTTTCATCATCTCACCTTCGACTTGCTGACGCCGGGCGAGGATTTTCTTGTATCCTTCCCGA
This sequence comes from Pirellulaceae bacterium, assembly GCA_019636375.1. Classification (GTDB taxonomy): domain Bacteria; phylum Planctomycetota; class Planctomycetia; order Pirellulales; family Pirellulaceae; genus BJ22. The sequence goes on from JAHBXS010000005.1 coordinate 427,586, forward strand.
TCCCAAGTTCCGTCAACGACAGCGGCGAGTGGTTTGTCCATTTCCATTGGATGGCCAATCCATTCGATAAGGCCGTCCTTGCCGACAATAAAGGCCGTCGGAATTCCCATTTGCCCCGACGCTTGCATGTAGTCTTCATTGACCGAACCGTCTGGATCAGTCGTCAAACAGTAGGACTTGGTCAAGTCTCGAAAGGTCTTTGGCCCCGCATCGCCGCTGCCACCTTCGGCATTTGAATTTAACTTTTGCAGCAGACTTGGTGGGACGTTTCTTTCAAGGAACGCATCCACGGTTTCGAGGTCTTCATCACTGACGCTGATGAGTTGAACTCCCTTTTCTCCATACTGTTTTTGAAGTTCGACGAGGTGCGGCATACTTTGAACGCAGGGGCCACACCAAGTTGCCCAGAATTCGATGATGTAAACCTTCCCGGCCTCGAAAGATTCAACCTTGGAAAATTTGCCCTCGCCGTTTTGCACCCAGTGTTCGATATCGATTTTGGGAGCCTTGGAGCCGATGGTGAGATCGTCTTGCGCGGACGACGTGGAGACCAGTCCGAGAGAGAGCGCCGCGATCAGCGATAGGAATTTGAATTTGCACAAAATTTGATTCACAGTTCTTGTCCTTTGTAAAATCTGAGTTTCCCCCTGAGCCATTAAGTTTACCGGATTTCTTGTTCGGTTGGCAGGGCGTGCGTCTGTTTTCATGCAAAAACGGCTTGTAAGACAACTGTTTAGCGGTTCCAATGGTTCGGACCGCGAGTCAATGCTCGGTGCTATCAAATTTTTATTTAGGCTCAAAATCGATGAACAGTACTGGCCCCGTCACCACCAAAAAATCATGGATGGACAGCTTTTTGAAATGGATTGAATGGACGGGCAACTTGCTGCCTCATCCAGTGACGCTGTTCGCAAGTTTTGCGTTATTGACTGTTTTATTGAGCGGCATTGGCAGTTACTTCGAGTGGTCGGTTGTTGATCCGCGCCCGGTCGGGGTTGAGGGACGAGCGCCTGATGGTGTGATCAAGGTCGATTCATTGATGAGCCCAGCCGGTTTGCGAAAAATTTCGACGAACCTGGTTAAGAACTTCACCGACTTCGCACCGTTGGGGACGGTGTTGGTTGCTCTACTCGGGGTGGGTTTGGCCGAGCATAGCGGGCTGCTGTCAGCCACCATTCGTTCGATGGTGTTCGGTGTCCCGAAAGCACTCGTCACGATTGCGGTCGTGTTTGCAGGAATCGCTTCAAATACCGCCTCGGAAATTGGCTACGTCGTTTTGATCCCATTGGGGGCAGCGATCTATCACTCCTTAGGCCGGCACCCGCTGGCAGGTTTAGCGGCGGCGTTTGCAGGAGTGTCTGGTGGTTATAGTGCGAACTTGTTGTTGGGTACCGTTGACCCGTTACTTGCCGGAGTGACCGCCGAAGCGGCCGGCATTTGGGAGCCAGGATACCAAGTCAGCCCGGCGTGCAATTGGATTTTTATGATTGCCAGTACGTTTCTGGTCACGATCGTGGGCTCATGGGTTTCTATCACGATCGTTGAACCAAGGTTGGGAAAATTTGATAGCGGACAAGCGGACTCGGAGTGGTTATCCCAACCGAGACTTGAGAAGTTAACCACCAATGAAGTACAAGGGCTGATCAATGCTGGTGTTTCAATTCTGTTTATGACACTGGTTCTCGTATACCTTTGCTGGCCAATTGGCACGAAGGCCGCTCCATCGATTCCGGCGTTTGCAGAGAATTTGCCTTGGTTCGGGGCCTTGGGTTTTATTGACGATCCTAAGAAGGGTCCGGCGTTTTTGAACGGGATCGTGGCCATTATTTTCGTGTTCTTTCTCGTACCGGGATTTGTTTTCGGTCGAACTGTGGGGACGGTTCGGAACGACAAGGACATCATTCAATCGATGTCGAAGTCGATGACCTCTCTCGGTCCCTACATCGTGCTTGTATTTTTTGCCGCGCAATTCGTCAAGTTCTTCGAGTGGACAAAATTGGGGACGATGCTGGCCGTTAGCGGTGCTCAATTCATTAAAGACATCGGCATGGACAATGCTGGGATTCTGGCGGTTTTTATCCTGTTGTGCGCTTTGATTAATTTGATCATGGGAAGTGCCAGTGCCAAGTGGACCTTTATGGCACCCGTATTTGTGCCAATGATGATGCAGTTGGGTTACAGTCCGGAATTGATTCAATGTGCTTATCGAATTGGCGACTCGTGTACGAATGTGATTTCGCCAATGATGTCGTATTTCGGAATGATCTTCGTATTTGCATCTCGCTACGACCGAAAAGCGGGCATGGGTACGATTATCAGTCTGATGTTTCCGTACGCCATCATCTTTTTGGTGACGTGGACGATATTCTTTTTCGTGTGGGTGTTCATGCTTGAGCTTCCGATTGGGCCTGAAACTCCGTTGTTTATCGACGTGGTTGGTGCCTCAACTGAGGGGCAGTAGTCGCACAGACGCTTGGCGGATTAAAGGAAGACAATTCGTTGGGCGAGTTGCGGGGTGACTTAAGTCGATGAAGCTGACTGAATCACAAGAGTTTCACGAAGGTTGATTCAAAGTCTTTCGGAAGCGAACTTAGAACTTCGCAACCGTCTTTGGTGACCAGCACATCGTCTTCGATTCGAACACCGCCTAGTTCGGGAAGATAGATTCCTGGCTCGACGGTGACGACCATTCCCGCCTCCAGCGTCCCCTTACGTGAAGGAGAAAACCCCGGCGACTCGTGAACTTGGCGACCGATCCCGTGGCCCAGTCCGTGCCCAAAATATTTCCCAAAGCCAGCCGATTCAATGTGTTGCCGGGCCGCACGATCGACGACTTGGCAATCAGCACCCGCACGAATTTTTTTGATCGCCTTGAGTTGAGCTTCCAAAACCACATCGTAAATTTTGGCGTATTTGCCGGGAACTTTGCCGGTAGTGATGATCCGCGTGAGGTCGCTGACATATCCGTTGTCGCGAGTTCCCCAATCGATCAAGAGAAACGGGCTGGAGCTTATGCGAGTTGAAGACAGGCCAGCATGAGGCAACGCCGAACGAGGCCCCACCCCAACAATCGCCGGAAAAGCGCAGCCGTCGGCACCGAACAATCGCATTTCGTTTTCCAGTTGGTGTCCGACGCAGCGTTCGGTTTGGTCGCCCCGAAGCTGGTTTCGAGCCAATTGGAAGACTCGTTCGTTGATTTCAATAGCGCGGCGAATGGCGGCGATTTCTGAGTCGTCTTTAATCATCCGCAACTCTTCCACGGCCCTCTCAATGTCGACAAGCGGGCAAGTGATTTGTTCGGCTAGTTGATCGTAAACATATTTCGACAAGATATGAGGTTCGACGGCGATTTCAGTGAGTTTCATGGAGTTGACGTATTCCGCCAAAGCACTCCAGGTGGTTCCACTGTCTCCCTTAATGAGGTGCTGCAGGTCTCCGCACTCCAGCCTCAGTTGTGTTGCGAAACGAGAATCGCTCACCAGAGTAGCGGTTTGTGAATTCACGACTAAATACGTCGAGTCACCGGTAAAACCAGTCAAGTAACCAACGTTGACAGGACAACAGACCAGAGCTGCTGAAATTTTTTTCTTTTTGAGAAGTCCGCGAAAGCGTTCGAGTCGATTGCCGGTTTTCATGAGTTGCGATCAAACGAGTGAATTGTAGCGTCCGATTCGGTCTAGTTCTTCCAAGAGCTCGGCAGGATTCTGCAAGCGATCTGCCGGATTCTTCGCAAGCAACCTCATCACAATCAAATCTTGGAACAACTCATTGACGGCGAGTTGGTATTCGCGAGGAGGGCGAGGCGTGTCGCGCCGAATCCGTTGCAAGGTTTCGGTGAGATTTTTCCCTTCAGCAGGAGAGTGTCCTGTGAGCAAGGCGTAACAGGTCGCCCCCAGTCCGTAAAGGTCGGAGCGAATATCAATCTCGCCATCGGCCATCGTGCGTTCTGGGGCGAGGTATTCAATTTCGCCGATGAGTTGGCCGGGTTGGGTGATCTCCACCGCGAGTTCCCCTTCAAGGGCCTTCGCCAGCATCAAGTCACCCAGCAGGCAACGTTCGTCAGATGAGCGGCGTAAGATATTCGTCGGCGTGACGTTACGGTGTACGATATTGTGACGATGTGCGGTGTCGAGTGCGTTGCCAATATCCTTCGCAACCTTCCAAACTTTCCGCCAGTCCAACATCCCCTCGATGCCGATGCGATCGATCAATTGAGCGAGGTTTTCGCCCTCGACGTATTCCATTGCGGTCCACAGGTAGGGGCCAGTAATTCCCGCATTGTAGATTCGCACGATATTTTCGCTACGAATGGGAATCATCGTTTTCATCGCGCGGACGAAACGTTCGCGTTGTTGAGGCAGTCGAGAATGTCGTGGGCTTAAGACCTTGAGGGCCGCGACCCGTTGCTTTTCTTCGTCAAAAGCGCGGAAGACGACCCCGCTGGCTCCACGGCCTAAAATTTCATCGAGACGATAGTTAACGATTTTCGAACCGACCATTTCTTCAAGCGACTTTTCACCACCCGAGTTTTCGCCGACAAAGTGTGTTGATTCACCGTCGTCTTGGTTAAAGATCGCGAGGATGGTGTCACCAATGTTGATTTTGCTGCCGACGGGAATTTGAGCAACTTGAACTGGAGAGTTTTCCACAAGCGTACCGCTGGAACTTCCCAAATCTCGAAGCGTGAGTGCCGCGTCCTGACAACTTAATTCAAAATGGACACGCGAAGTGGCTGGGTCGGAAAGTCGAAAATCGCATTTTTCGCCTCGCCCAACGACCAAGCAATCGCCCTCTTTGACGAAGCATTCCTTGCCCTTGTCAGGGCCTTGGACGACTTTTAGCGTTAATAGCATGTTAGGGGGTTCCTAGTATTTTCGCAGCACATGGTTTTCCACTAAGATAGCAGCTTTGGGCGATTTTTCTACTTGAAGCCACGGAGATTTGAAAATCTCAGTAGACTTCGGGCGAACTCAGACTTTTAAGAGCCTATCCAAAAGGGGTCAGACCCTTTGGAGGCTAATCGAAATTTTACGTTGTTTTGTTGCCGAACCGGAGAGGGTCTGACCCCTTTTGGGATAGGCTCTAAAATGGTTCGCGGGTCAAAAGTAAGGTTGTTGAAACTTGCAGTTTAAATGCGCAAAATGCGGGATATTGGCAGAAGCACCGGGTGCTGAACCGGGGAGTTGCCGTCATTGTGGCGAGGTGTTGGGAATGCCTGGACCACCGCAATCGCAACTGCCTGACCATCGGGATGAAGATAAGACCGTACCACCAAGAGGCATGCTCTATGTGGCCCAGACCGGACTTCCGAAAATTAGCGGCTACGAAATCATTCGCGAAATCGGCTGCGGAGGTATGGGGCGAGTTTTTGAAGCGAGCGATGAGCAACTTGGTCGGCAGGTGGCGTTGAAAGTCCTCTCCGACCCCTTGTCGCATCACGAGCCGGAATTGCTGCAGCGGTTCCTTCAAGAGGGGCGTTTGGCGGCGCGCATCTCGCATCCTCGATCAACGTTCGTATACGAAGCGGGGTTCGATCAGCAACGGCCCTACATCGTGATGGAGTTGATGCCCGGGCGAACTCTGAAAGACGAATTGAACGAATTCGGTAAGCTCCCAATTCAGCGTGCGGTCGATGTGACGTTGGACGTCATTGATGGACTGGCCGCTGCCCATGAGTTGGGGGTCGTTCATCGGGATGTTAAGCCTGCGAATTGCTTCGTCGAGGAAAATGGCAGGGTCAAGATTGGTGACTTCGGACTCTCCAAAAGTTTGCTCGGGGACGTAGAAACGACGCAAATGGGGTCGTTCATGGGCACGCCTTGTTTCGCTTCACCCGAACAAATTCGCGGCGAGCGGATCGACGAGCGATCGGATGTTTACTCGTTGGGTGTCACCCTGTTTAACCTACTTGGAGGTCGTCCGCCGTTTGTCGGTGATTCTATTTCAGTGGCGGCACAAATCGTCTCTGACGCCCCGCCGTCGTTGAGAGATTTGGCTCCAGAGGTCCCCAAGGATTTGGAAGAAATCATTTTGCGGGCGATGGAAAAATCACCCGCTGATCGCTACCAAAATTTGGAAGCCATGCGGCATGATTTATTGCCCTTCGCATCGCGAGGAACCAGCCTCGCTGAAATCGGACGGCGTGTTGCTGCGTTTATGATCGACTATGGAGTGGTGCAATTGACCGTGCAGGTTATGGTTCTTGTTGTGGCATTGATCATCATGGCCATGAACGGCTTTGGAGGTGCATTAGAGCAAGAAGATGTACTGCAAAGAGTCACAACGTTGGCTTTTCTGCAAAATCTAGGCGGTTGGCTGGCGACGTTGGCCCTGTTTGCAATCGGCGATGGGTTATGGGGTAGAACGCCTGGCAAGTGGCTGATGTCGCTGCGTGTCGTGAACCTAAATGGGGAACGGCCAGGTTTTTGGCGAGGTCTATTGAGGGCTATCGTCATTCCCGGTGCGTTCGGTTTGCCTTTGATTTTTATGTTGACAAATCAGTTCTGGCGGAACTCAAAGGAGTTTGATGCAAGCGAGTTGGAAACAGTTTCTCTACTTTACAATTTGCTGCCATTGTCGTTGCTTGGCCTTGTGGCGTTACTCACAATGCGGCAAAAAACAAACCTGCGCGGGATTCACGAATGGCTCAGCCAAACCCGAACAATCGCGATCCCAATCGTTCGCAAACGAAAACATCCGGCAATCAAGGGCCTCCCCTTTGAGACATTTGCCGAGCCATATCATTTGGGCCGGTTTAGAATTCTCGGCGGCCTTCCCTCAAACAAAAACGGTGCAGGCATTTTCTTGGGGCAAGACGAAATTCTAGATCGGCGAGCGATTGTGTTTTGCAGCGAATCTCACTCCGGCACCGACATCGCGGGATTTCAAGTCAATCGCCCAACTCGAAAACGCTGGTTCCAAGGGGGCTACGAAGGAGCGATTCGCTGGGATGCTTTTGAGAATCATGGCGGCGTTCCATTTTCGTACCTGACAAATCGCGTCACTGATTTGGATTGGGGAACTGTCAAATCAGCGGTATTCGATCTGGCCCGCGAAATTGCTGCTGCGATCCAAGACGGAACGTTACCCAAACGCCTGACATTCGATAATTTTATGATCACGCGCGAAGGTCAGGGGAGGTTGATCGATCTACCGGTAAATGTCTTCGACGCCACACGCTTTGTTGTCGATGTCAATCGACCCTCTGAATCAAACGATTTAGAACGCGGTTTGTCGTTTTTGCGCGATGTGTTGGACTGGAGTTTTGTGCATTTGATCATGCCTAAGTCGGCCAACGAAATGGTCAACGAATTTCGCTCGCGTGAAAACAACGTAGAGACACTGAATTGGTTGCGCGAGGCCCTCGACCAAGAAAACCGCCGCATTTCGGAAATGACTTGGGACTCGCGGATTGGGGCGATGGCATTTTCAGTGGCCATCGAATGGACGGTAGCTGCGGGTTTGACTTCGCTGTTCAGTTGGTTTGTGCTGTCCTACATCGGCTATTTTCCGCTTTGGAAACCAATGTGGTGCTGGTTGGCGGCTTTGTTCGGGGTTTATGTGGTGGGCGGTTTGACCCGGGGTGGTCCCGCGTTTCGGTTGATGGGTGTCGAAGTCCGGAACAAAAATGGAGATCCCGCTCCAGCCTCCATTTGTGGTTTAAGGGCGACGCTGAGTTGGATGGGGGTTTGCGCAGCAGCAGTGGCATCAACATTTTTTATCGAACTCGGAAACGAGTCTATTCAGGAACAACGTCAGTCTCTTCTGGCAACTCAACAGATTGGCTCTACCGGGCCACCACCTTCCGAGGAAGTATCCTTCATGCCCGACAAGGAGCCGCATCGCATGACAAGGAAAGAGATGACCCAAATCCTCGTAATGACGACTTTGGTTTTGATTGGGCTTGTCATTACGTTTTTGGGGGCAGCCTACGCGATCTATTCACCCCAACGCGGGATTCCCGATCGCCTGCTCGGAACACAACTCATCCCCAGCTAGAAAAAATTTGGCTGGTATTCGGAAAGGTCACGATTGGTCAATATGGAACTCGAACTCACCGAACAATTAACACTTCCACTGGACCTTTCCGAAGTCCTTTTGCGATGGAGTCCCTCAACCAATGCCGATGACGCAGCGCGACAACAAGTCAACTATGGAAATCGCAAAACTGAATTGGGCGAGATTTTTCGAATTCGTGGGGACTATCAACACCAGCGGTCAATTTGGATCGGAGACCTGGGCCGTGCCACGGGACTGGGGACTGGCTTGAAATCTGGGCTGTTGACGGTCGAAGGAAATGTGGGGCATCGGACAGGTCTACGTCTGATGGGAGGTACGATTGTCATTGGCGAAAATTCGGGAGATGATTTGGGCTGCGAAATGAGCGCTGGGTCCATTTGGGTTGCAGGTTCCAGCGGTGATCGAGCGGGCGGATGCGGATCGGGTGTCAACGCAGGGATGCGCGGTGGCATCTTGGTGATTGAAGGCAGCGTAGGGACGGGGGTTGGCCTGAGAATGAGGCGAGGAACGATTATCGTCGGAGGCGATGCCGGAAATTTCGCCGGGTTTCAACTTATTGCCGGAACGATTGTGATTGGAGGAACCGCCTCGGCAGGATTGGCCCATGAAATGAAACGTGGGACGGTGATCGCAAATCGAGTCGAAGATGGCTCCATTGCACTTCCCAGATTTCGCTTAAACGGAGTTGTCAAAGGTGGAATTCTTTCCGTTTTGAGCCGACTATTACCCGCCGAGATCGAGGCGAATTTTCCGAGTATCAATTCAAGTCGCCATCCCAAGCTTCGGCAACTTCTTGAGCAAACTTGGCGTGCCTACTCGGGAGATCATTTGCAGACAGGATTGGGGGAATTACTGGTCTCGGGCGACGCGGAAGGAGCAATTTAATCGACTCGCCCAGGAGGACGTATTCCGTTACCGGTTCTTTGTTGAAGCTTATCTCCCAACTCTTCGCGATATGCCTCGGCGGCTGTTTCGAGTCTTTCAACAACATCGGGAAACTCATCCTTGACGTCGCGAGTTTCTCCCGGATCATTTTTTAGATCGTACAGGGCGAACTCCGCTTCGACGACTTGGTATTGGGCTGGTGTGCCGTCCGTGCCTCCGGGCCGACCGCCAAGACTTCGGTAGTTATGCGGGAAAACTAATTTGAATCGTCGGTCACGAATTGCCTGCAGTTCGCCAGCGGCATAGTAATACGGGAAAGATTCATGAGGCGAGAATTGCGAGGCAGTATTTTCGGATTCCAACAATAAATGGAGGACATCGTGTCCGTCAATCTTGTTGTCAGACAAAGAGGCTCCGATCAACTTTGCGACAGTTGGCAACACATCGATTGTTGAGACAAGTTCATCGCAAACCGAATCCTCAGGAATCGTGCCGGGCCACCAAACAATCGTAGGGACGCGTACTCCGCCTTCAAAACTCGTCCCCTTCCCCTCGCGAAACGGTACCGCAGAACCAGCATGATCTCCGTATGACAGCCAAGGACCGTTGTCCGATGTAAATAAAACCAGCGTCCGCTCGGCCAAACCCAACTCGCGTAGAGTCTCTAAAATTTGCCCAGTCGACCAATCGACCTCTTGGACCACATCAGCATACAACCCGCGTTCGCTTTTGCCCTCGAATGATTCACCGGCAAAGAGTGGAACATGGACCATGGTGTGAGCAAGGTAAACCAAAAATGGCTGGTTTTGATTCTTTCGAATGAAGTCAATAGCGTGCTCTGTGTATTGACGAGTTAATTCGCGTTGGTCTTCAGGTCGGACTTCTGGATTGATGATTTCGTTGTTGCGATAGAGTGGTAAATCGGGAAATCGGCGCTTGCGCTCGGCTGCGTCCGCTGGCAGATTCGCGAAATCGGGATGATAGGGCCACATGTCGTTTGAGTAGGGCAACCCATAGAACTCGTCAAAACCATGTTGGCAAGGAAGAAATGGTGGATGATGTCCCAAATGCCATTTTCCAATGCATGTTGTTGCATATCCGGCCGACTGACAGAGTTCACCCAACGTCAATTCAGAGGCGGCGAGTCCAATTTTCGCCTGAGGCATCAGAGCCTGAGCGATGCCCACTCGCTCGTGGTGACATCCTGTCAAAAGGGACGCGCGCGAAGCCGAGCAAACGGCCGACGTTACGATAAAATCGGTGAAACGGCGGCCTTCTTTTGCCATTCGTTCAAGTGCAGGAGTGGCATACGGTGTTTCGCCAAAAGGACGAATATCGGCGAAGCCCAAGTCATCCACAAAGATCACGACAATATTGGGAGGCAGTTCTGCTACCTCATCCGAATCCGGCTGACTCGCGAATCCCCAAACGTTCTCTCGAGGGACTCCGAACGAAACTAAAAATACGATCAGCCAAGTTACGATGGTTTGCACTAAGCCGCCTGAAGTGGACGTGTGTGATGAGCCCATTCGATCCAATCGGTGACCTCTTCTAAGTCTGGTTTTTTGCCCGAACGAATGATCTTGAGTCCTTCTTTAGTATCCGAGAATGGCCCCACCAAGCTGAGCAACTTTCGCGGGTTCATCCCCGCAAGTTGTGCGGCTTCTGTGATTCCACAGGCTACCAAGAGCTGTGCATCGTGACCACGAAGATTGGGAACTTGGCAGACCAGTCGTGTTTGAGTTTGCCATGTTTGAATGACGTCCGCTGAAATTCGCTTGAAGTCGATCCGTTCGGCCATCAGTTCGGAAGTCATTCCCAAAAAGTCTCGAATCGAATGGATCCCAATCGCGATAAACCGTTCGGCAGTTTTTGGGCCAATCGATGGGGCTGCCTCGATGGCATCGTCAAGATTTAGGTAAAACTTGTATTTCGTTGTGGCCCCAGAGTTGGCTTCTGGCTCAATTGAATCGTCGGCGGAGTCGGCTTCTTCAATGACGCTCGGCCTTAGTTTTCGCGCAGTGTCGTCCTGTCGCTCGCGAGGCAGATGCGAGGTATTCGAAGGCAAACGAGATGCTGCTGAATACCGTTCGATGTCGCGACCGTGGAAGGTTTCGTCGTTTTCATCGACGTCCTCTTCAAAGGGACGTTCAATATAAGCACGCGGGAAACTCGAAAAGTGATTCCCCGCCTCATAGCGGCGATTCGCTGTTCGCTCAAAGTACCGACCTGATTCGGCCGATTTGCTGTGTCGACTATCGGCTCCAACGGTTTGGCTTGGCGAGCGATTGATGGCTTGTCGTCGCAACCGTCGGCTGTATCCACCTTCGCGACGCCAGCGCTGACGAGTGGCTCGCAGCCCAGAATACCAGCTTTGAATGCGATTTCTGTCAAATCGTTCAGCACCATACGACATGCGTTGGCCATCAGGGCTGATTAAGTAGCGGTTGATGCGAGCAAGGAGTTGGTCGGTTTGAGTGGAATCGAGTTGCTCCGGTTCGACGATTCCGCAAGCAACGAGCAACCGAGATTCACTGGGAACAAGTCCAGGAACACACAGCAATAACCAGGCTTGCGACTGCCAACGATCGATTTGAGCAGCGGTAAACCCCTTGTTCAACAACTCGTCGGGCAACGCCTCAGGATCAAGATCGAGAAGCCCGGCTATGTTGTGAATCCCGCACAAACCCAAGTTCCTTAAATGGACATGATCCATCAGGTCAACATCTCCCAGCACCGTATGCTCGGTGACCGTCGGAGTGCTTTCGAAATGCACCTCGGTCGTTTGGTCAACGTAAACATGGGGTGTCTCGGCGGCTGGAAATACGGAGTTCAGGTTGTGACGAGTCCATTCGGGGAGCTTCATCTCGACAACGGCCGGTGCGATCACTGTATTCGACGAAACAGGCGAAACGATCAGCGTTGGGACCGCTTCGCGCGATGTTATCACTACGCTGCGAGTTGTCGCGATTGTCGAAATTCGATACTCGGCAAATGTCGACGGCGAAAAAGTTTGAAGCCATCCTGAATTCCTCACATCTTCTGAACACAAGCAAAACGACTGCAAGCCGCGTTGTCCAAGCTGATGCAGGATTGAGATGAACCGTTGACGGGTGACCTCGTCAGAATGCTCTAACCAACGATCAAACAAAGCCGGCAAAGCCGTGCCTTCTTGAACATCTTGCATCTGAATCGCTAACCGCACAGCCAAGGCGGCAAGGCCCTGGTGATGTACCGAAGCGGAAGTCAAAGGCAGCAATTCGCCAGGGCCAATCGTCCCCCAAATTGCGAGCTGCGACGAGTGATTGGAATCTGCCGCCCAAAACGATAGCCGACTCGGAACACCGCTAAGCTGGCTCAAAAACTGGCTCGCGGCTTGTTCCAATGGATGTTGTACGAATGGCTGTTGCTGACGATCCAATTCGACTTGCCGCGTCAATTCAGCTTCGTCGGCAACCATCCGAGCAACTCGCTCGATCAGTTGATCAATCCGCTGGCGAAGGCTACCGTCATTGGATTTCCCAAGGAGCCGCCGTTGAGCAACCCATTTCTCCCGTTCTTCGACCAACGAACGAATCAACGGAACATAGCGGTCAAGCTCATCAACACAAGCGTCGCGCTGGCTGGTAACTTGAATTAGCCGCGCTCGATTAATGTCGGTAAGGGGCGGCTCGATTCGCGCCAATTCGTGCTGATGAAGGACAGGTTCGGGGCCATGCAAAGTGCGTCGTGCGTACAAGAATCCGTGCTGCCGAGCTAACGTTAAAAACTCTGACAAACCCTTCTCGATCGCTACTGACCCCACTTCATCGTAACGGCGAAGTCTATCGATGGCCTCATGCAACGACTTTCGCAAATGTTCGAGATGCACTCCAATACGATGATGGTAGCCTCGCAGCAACTTAAGCTCATTGACGGCGACTCGATGTCTTAGTTCCTTGAACTGCGAGCCAAGTTCGTCGGATAGTTCATTAAGTTTTGTATGAATCTGGTCGCAATGCTCGCTCACCTTGCGAGCCGCATTGCGGGCATCGGCACTTGAATCTTCAACATGTTGCAGGGCGATTCGATCCGCGTCATCCACGGTTGAATTGATTTCCGAAATCAAAGATTGAGCGCGGAAATAGGGATGCTCCGGACGATCAATCGTTGTCTCTCCCCATTTGACCATCTCGTCGCGCAAGCGGATTCGCTCGGAATGAATATCCTCCAACAATACTGACCAGTTGAGAATTTGATCATCGAAATCGTCAATTCGCGCGTAGAGGGCTATCAACAGGTCACGCGACCATTCGGGATGAGTTTGGACTCGTTGCGGAGTTGGGCGTGATTCACTCTGCAATCGAAGGATTTCCGCCTCGAATTGGGCTAAGACTTGTCGTTGTTGTGCCACATCGCGTTCTGCTGCGGCAATTGCCGAATCCAAACGACTGACTTCTTGATCACACCGCTCACGTTGCCGCTGGTCGTCGCGATTGAGAGAGTCCAATTCGGCCAGCAAACGGTCTTTTTCAATCTCAAGGGCTTGACGCTCATTTCGAATTTCCGCCAGTCGCCGAACGCGCCCTTCTGCCAGTGCCTTCCAATCCAGATACTCTCGCTCAGAACGAAAACGCTGTTGATAAAAATGTTGTGGCAACCGCGCGGCCAAAACCGCCGCTGCTGAGTTCAGAGCCTCAAGAGGATTCGCTCCGCGCGAGACCGCCGAAAAGCGATTCCTCTCCAGCAACTTGGTTAACGTCGAACTAGCACCAACGTTTGAAGTCTGGTTTGAAAGCGGTGTCAATTCCAGCCGAAACGCACCGTCGTTCGAACGCTGCACACAAAACCTACCTCCGTCGATTTCGGCTTGCACGGATCCGCGTACCGCAGGAGAATTCAACATGTCATGGGAACGGTGCAACGAGTCGGCGAACGTTTGCTCAAATAGTCTAGTGATCGCCTCAAGAACCTCGGGACGATCCGCAGAAATTAAATTCAGTCCTGAATGCAGTCGTTGTAAGGAAACTTCCGGTTCCTGTGCTTTGGCACTGAGGGTCAATTCAGTCAGCTTCATTGCTTTCTCCAAATTTTAATCGGCGCAAAAACTAGCGCGGTCAACTGGAAAAATTTAACTTGCTTCCGCCAATTTACCTAGATCATTACCACTGCAAAAATGTGCTAGCGTTCGTAGGGAGTAATTTTAACAAGTAGCATGCATCTGAACCAAAGCTGGAAACGATGCGTTCTGACCTCACAAGGAGTTCGTGACTAGCATTAGCGGACAGCCCTGCGACTTCTTCCTTCGATTGAGCTGCTTCTCATAACACGGAGAAATACAGCCCATTTCTGGATAGAAATCATTGGTCTGGATAGGGATTTCCGGAATCGTTTAACGCGTCGCCTGGCAACGGATGTCAGCGATGACTGAATCAACCGCCCGCAATCTGTATTGGCTCTACCCGTAAGCGTAGAACCTGTGTTCGGATTCTTAGCGGGGCGGAGAACTGGAGCCCTTCGATGAACAAGACAGCGATAGATTTAGGCCGTATTGACTTGGAAACTAATGCCATATTGAGCCCCTTGCGCGTCGACCTAGAGTCATTTTTGAAATTTAGCTTCGAGGTGAGCGAAGGCCTCGATGATTTGGTCGCCGAAATTCGCCAAAGCGGCTGCTCAATCCAGAAACGACTCTTGAATCGAATCGCAGCCAAGGAGTGACGTACGAGCGTCTTTCCAAGTTGTCAGCGACTCAATATATTTAGTGCCGTTTCTAACTGTGGGTCGGCACCTGCAGCGTAAGGCAACGGACGTTCGACGAACACATCGGGATCGACGCCGCGACCTTCCAGACGCTTACCATCCACTTCGACGTCTGAAACCGCGACATACAAAACGTCATCGTTCGAAAGCAAGAATCCTCGTCCTGCGACGACGGCCCCAGCGGTTGTCTCACCGACGACTTGGCCAAGTCCCAACTTCTTGAAACCGTAAGTCAGCAACTCCTTTCCGCTCGTACTTCTGTTGTTTGTCAGCAGTACGATTGGCTTGCCCCATACACCGCTAAAATTCATCGGCTCACCGTCACGCGGCTTAGAGGTTAGATTGGCGATCGGCTCGCGGAACAAATTCAAATACTCCAAACTCGCTCCGCCCCAACCATCACGCAAGTCCAAAACCAGGGCGTCTGCATGTCGAAGGTCTTTAAACATTAACAAATCGCGAAGATGTTCTTGGTACTTTAGTCCTGCATAACTCCAGACATGAACGTAGGCGATTGCCTTATTGTTTTGCTCGATGATTTTAGCCGATGCCAACAAAGCGTCTTCAAACATCGTGCGACCGTCGAATTGCTTGACTGGAACGTCGAAAAGTTCTATCGGGCCATTTTGCTGGCGGCGAATGGCTACTTTAACTTTTTCGCGGCCTTTAAAGGACTCAACTGGTTGGTAGGGTTTTTCGTCGATGTTCACAATTTCATCGCCGAATAGAATCCCTTTTTCGGCGGCAGGTGTTCCGTCAAAGACAGATCGCACAAACCAACGGCCTTCCACTTGTTCACAGTCGATACCAATCGATGGATAAAGCCACAGGTCTTGTCGATCCTCCGGAACCAGCATTTGGAAAATCCCCAGCATCTGCCCGCGCCGAGGATTGGTTGCCGCAAAATAATCGGTATGTGATGTTTTGAGCCCTCGTAGCATCTCGCGGATGATTTCCGCAAAATCGTCATGCGTTTTCGAGTCTATCGCCAGTTGCCGAAACTCCGTTCGAGCGGCTTCCCACTTCGAGCCCACTGCGGCTGGGTCGAAGAAATGTTCCTGCACGAGAGCCCAAACTTCGTCGAACATCTTCCCGCGGTCAAATCCAAGCTCATCTTGATGGGAACATCGACCGACTTGTTCAAGAACAGCGTCCGGCTGGTCCATTTGGCCGACCTCCGACCTTGCTTGACAATTTGCTGCAATGCTTGGCAAGGACACTTCTACATCTGGCTCTCGATGTCCGCCAAGAAGTACCGGCCACAGAAAACCTCCACAGCCAACGACCAACCACACGAACGACTTCATGACATTCTCCAAGAAAAACAATTATGGGGCTCGCTCCACTTGCAGAATTCTATCCACAAAATGCCCAATCATGTATGGCCTAGACTATCGCGCCAGAATCGACGGACTGGCAAGTCAATCTACACGGCCTTAAAATGATGATCGGGTTTCATTTCAAAGATGCAACTCAGAACCAAAGCTTTCCAGTGAATTCAAATCCATGAACTACCCCCGAAGAGCCGCAACATGAAAACCGGACTTTCACTGATCGAACTTTTGGTCGTGCTGGCAATTATTAGTATTTTACTGGGAATTTCCTTGCCGGCCGTTCAAGCCGCTCGCGAATCCGCACGCCGGACAAGTTGTCAAAACAACTTAAAACAGTTGGGGATTTTTGTCGAAATGTTTGATCGATCGCGATTTGGAAGACGGGGATACGGTAGACCCCCTAATGCTGAAGCGACTATCCCATTTCGTCATTTTTCCGAAGAATTATCGCTTGTCCATTGCCCTTCATCGCGCACACCCCGCCTTCTGACGTACGCTGCAACGGAAGAAGCCCCAACCCTTTCGTATCTGGGCGTACTCAGCGGAACGGCAGTAACCGAAGACAACTTTATACCTGACGGCTATTTTAGTTTTACTGATGAACGATTGGTACATGACGGAAAGACCCACACGTTGGCAATAGCCGAGGCAATGACGGACACCAGCGTTCACTCAGAAACAGGTGATGTCATTGACCACTGGGTTTACCCGCGTGGAGAACTTTCTCATCATTTGGGCTCCACGGGGGTACCAATTAACTCACTCAAAAGAACCCAACAACCGTTTGCAGCCAAGGAAATTTCTTTCGGAAGTTGGCATCCGACTGGGGTAAACGTTGTGTTTTTGGATGGTCGTGTACGATTCGTTCCTGAAACCACTGACGCCTACGTCTGGAGCGCACTTGGCACTCAAGCCAACCGCGACATCGCCTTTTTCGAATAAGGCAATAAATGACAATAAATGTGCGACAAAATCAATAAAAGTGCCACCCATTTTTATTGACAGACGGATTGGGATTTGGTAATTTGGTGTCTGAAAGGAGACTTGTTATGGGACGACCTTTACGAGCCGAGCAGTTTGCGGCGGAAGAGATTTGTATCGTTCACGCCATTCAGCGGTGTGTGCGGAGAGCGTTTTTGGCGGGAATTGACGCGCAGACTGGCACCGACTACTCCTACCGCCGGGAGTGGATTCGGCGGCGAATGGAGGCTTTGGCATCGGTCTTCGGTATTGATGTGCTGACTTACGCAATTTTGAGCAACCATTTGCATGTGATCTTGCGGAACCGACCGGATGTCGTCGCTGCATGGACCGACGAAGAAGTCGCCTTGCGGTGGCTGCGGGTCTTTCCGGGGCGTCGTCTTGATGAGCACCTTGCCGATCCCACCGAGGTCGAAGTCCAAGCCTTGGCCAGCAATCCAGAGCGGATCACCAAGATTCGTCAGCGGTTGTCAGACATATCGTGGTTCATGCGGGCCTTGAGCGAACCGATCGCTCGGCTTGCCAACCGTCAGGATGACTGCACCGGACGTTTTTGGGAGGGACGTTTCAAAGCTCAGCGGATTGCGGATGAAGCGGGTCTTTTGGCCTGTGCGATGTACGTGGACCTCAATCCGATCCGCGCGGCGATGGTTGAGACTCCCGACCAAGCGGTGCATACTTCTGCTTACGACCGGATCGAAGGGGAAAAAGGGAGCGAGATCGACTCAGCGGCGTTTGACTTGATCCCCGTCAGCTTGGAAGAACGAGTGGAAGAAATTCGCACCAAAACGACGGCTCAGCGAAAAGAGAAGGTCAAGGCCAGTCGCAGTCGCAAGCGAAGTCGCCGAGTTCGTCGCGACAGTTGGCTTGCACCGTTGACGCTGAATCGCCGGACCCTTTCGTCGAACCCGGAGTTGAGCAAGTCAGGTGTTCGAGCCAGCGATAAAGGTTTCTTGAATCTGGCCTGGCAAGACTATCTGGAACTCCTTCGCTGGACGGCGGTTCAAGGAGCGGACTTTGCCCAACGAAAGGTCCCCAAGAAACTGGGCGACGTATTGCGTTCAGTCGGGATCGAGGCTTCGATGTGGCGTGACTTGGTGTGGAACTACAAGAAGTATTTCGGCCGCAGCGGTTGTGCGGGCTCTCCTGCCGCAATGAACGCCGACGCCGCTCGCCACAACCGTTCCTGGTACCAAGGCCACCGCCAAGCCAGCGAATGCTTCGCATCGAGCTAGTGACGATTTACGAAGTGACCGTCGAACCCGTAAAGTTTGAATTAGTGTAGATCACGCTAAAGGCGCCGAGTTGCCTAAAGGCGCCGAGTTGCCTAAAGGCGCCGAGCTGCCGACCGCTCTTTTGAGCCTTTGCGATCACTCCAATTTCTAAACAGCGCCGCAACAGCCTCTTCGCTCAAAAAATCCAAACAGTTTCAGACGCCAAAAGCACTCCACTTCTCCTCCAATCGCAGCATTTCGCTCCTAAATGCTCCAAGCTCCCCAGCAGCTATCCGCTGCTGAGAATAAACGCCCACGTCAATTGTCATTGAATTCCCAACGAATCAAAAAAATGGGTGGTAAAAAAAGGATGATTCAACAAACGATGGATGGCATCTTTATTCAGTAAAAAACGGATGACTCAATAAAAGATTAATAAAAGATGGATGGCACCTTTATTCAGATATTCAGATGGAGCGATTGGGTTGGGGGATTTGGTTATTGATAAGGTGCGGGGAGTTTTAGGGGAGTGCCGACGGGAAGAGGGTGGAAGTGCTCGATTTTGGAGGGGAACTGGTCGCGATTGAGTTCGAGGATTTCCAAGTACCGTGAGGCTTGGCCCAATTGTTCACGTGCGATTGAAAACAAAGAGTCTTGAGGGCGAGTTGTGTAGGAATTGAGTTCGGCCTCATGCCGATTCACTCCACTTGCGACGGGATTCGCAGCCTCAAAACGTGGATTTCCTTCTCCGGCTCGATGACTGCTTTTGGTGATCGACGGGTTGGGTTCGGAGTTGTCGTGGATTGGCGGTTGTGTTTCCAATAAGTCTGCCGGGATCAATTCACGGTGGTTGCTGATCAGGTGTTGTAGCGGCGGAAATTTGAGTTCGATTCCTTGCGTCAAACGACTGCTACCTTTAAGTGCCGCTTGGTTGACAGCGGAAATGGCCCGGAAGAATCGTCCATCGCCATAGATATGGACACACAAGTCCCACAGCGTATCCCCAGATTGAACTCGCACGATTTGATGCGGTTCCTCCAGATCAACAACTCGGTCAAATAACGCTGGCTGAAGCGTAGATATCGTATCGGTTTCGAATGAAGCCAATTGGTGCTCAACTTGGTGATTTAGAGCGTTGAGCGTTGGTGGAAGTTTTTCTGCGTGGTTAGGAAAAGGAAGCGAAAACCCATTCGATGCTGGCAGGGAAAGGGGAACTGACTCGGGCGGTATCGCGAGTAAATCTTTTGCTGTTCTAGTTAGGGGTTCGAAACCATTCTTGCTTTCGGTGGATGAAAATGAATTGTCCGGTTGATTGGATATTGAAGGAGTAGGCGGGACAAAATCATTTATGGAAGATTCTTTGTCATTGGATGGTGAGGACGCAGATGGGCTCAAGTTGTAGATGTTATTCGATGGGACCGGGGGTTTGATTCCTTCAAAATCTGAAAAGGCCGCAGGTGGGATGAGTGGCTTGATTGTCGTTTGCTCATCGGTGAAGCTCGTTCGAGCGATGTTGGGCTTAGTGCTTTCGTCCTGTCCGGGAGTTACGGGGATCAAGGAATTTTCATTGGCAGCGATCTTGGAGATGCTGGTGTTGGAATCACCACTGGGTTTGAGCGGTGAAGGTGCGGGATTTTGAATTGCCAATTGTGGGGATTGAGGATTCGTTCTCCGACTGGGTAGCGCATAACCCGGTTGGCGAACGCGGTGAAGGTCTTCTGGGGGGATTTCGATTGCAGTTGGAATGGCGTCAAAATCAAATTTCGCTGCGAGGTTAAAACGCGCGAAGACTCTTTCAAATAAAAGATAGCCAACACCGGCTAGGAGGAGCAAAATAATTGCCGCACCGAGGGCTCCCTCGCGTTTTGATTTTTTTTCAACGCTTATCGTGTTTTCAGCCATTTTGATTGGGGATTCTCAAGTTAACAATCAGCAAGCACGAAGCACTTTTAAATTTAAAGTGACGTGCCAGCCATTTTCGACCGCCATTTTCAACTAAGGTCAAATTGCAAGGACGAATCGCAATCGCGGTCAAGAATTGAAGCAAAGTTAGGCCTGTGAATGGTCAATGATCGACTCCATCAATCGCAAATTCACTTGCCCTTTCTACAAGCCCTTGCCTTAAGGGCGTTGTTTTAGCAGAATTTAGGCCTCGCCAAAAGTTCTGTTTTCGCGGTCTTTTGGCAAATTGCTTGGCAAACTGGGGGGACTAGTCCTTTTGGCATAATGATCCAGCTAGCAAGAGTCCCTTTGTCTTTTTGATCAACTAGAAAATTCTTGGACCGCTTAAAAGAATGCTTCCTTTTGCCCTAACGATTTTTCTCAGTGCATTCTTACTGTTTCAGGTTCAGCCGATCATCGCGAGGCTTATTCTGCCGTGGTTTGGAGGATCGCCGGCGGTATGGACGACTTGCATGTGCTTTTTTCAGTTGGCGTTATTAGCGGGCTACCTGTATTCCGACGTCGTTGCGCGGCGACTGAGACCACGAGTTCAAATTGTCGTTCACGTGGTCGTAATGTGGGTGACATTGCTGGCTCTACCGATCATTCCTCGAGAATCATTGAAACCTAGCGGTGAAGAGCATCCGGGATGGGCGATTGCTGTGCTGTTACTAGCGACAGTCGGTCCCGTTTATTGTTTGTTAGCAACCACGGGGCCGTTGATCCAAGCGTGGTTCTCTCACAAGTTTGAAGGGCGATCTCCCTATCGGCTATTTGCATTATCCAATTTCGGGTCGCTGTTAGCATTATTGAGTTACCCATTGGTGTTTGAGCCGACAACAACGATTCGTCAACAAGCGTTGGCATGGAGCCTGGGTTATGGTCTGTTTGTGATTTCGTGCTCGTGGTGCGCGGTGGTCGTGTGGCGTGCCTTGGATGCTGGCGGAGGTTCGACTTCCAGAGAAAGACCTACGTCCAAAAGTGAAGTTGATGGCGAAAAGCTGAACCTATGGAAGATTTTGGGGTGGACGTTTTTGGCGATGGTTCCATCTGTATTATTGCTGGCAGTAACGAACGAGTTGTCGCAGGATGTCGCCGTAGTTCCCATGATGTGGATCGTGCCGTTGTCGCTGTATTTGATTTCGTTTGTGATTTGTTTTGATCATTCGAGGTGGTATCGGCGTGAGGTGTTTGGGACGATGCTGATCCTTGGGGGAGTGGCTGCGATTCCCTGCATTGTTCAGCCAACGAGCATGGGCTACCTGACGCAGTTTTCGATTTTGAATTTGATGTTGTTTGGGGCCTGCATGACGTGTCATGGTGAGTTGGCGCGGATGAAGCCAACACCGCGATATTTGACTCTGTTTTATTTGATGTTATCGGTTGGAGGTGCGTTGGGAGGGGTATTCGTCGTGATGGTGGCACCCCTTATTTTCTCCCGGTTTCATGAGTTGCCACTGGCCATCGTTGCCGCGGTTTTGTTGACGATCGGGCGGTGGCTTTGGGATCGCGATCGAGATGCGCTGACAAGGGTGATGGCGATCGTGTCAGTTTTGGGCTCGTTGGCGATTGTGATTGGTTTCTACGAAATGCTGAATCAGATGTCAGAGTCGGTTGTGATGCGACTGGGTGTTGTGGCCGTATTGATTTTTTTGGCTACCAGTCTGCTCGGCTGGCAACACGCGGTTCGATTTTTGGTCCCCGACCATATGAAGTGTGGTGAAAAGCCGACAACGTGGCCGGATCGCGTTGCGTGGTTGTTGGTCTTCGGTTTGCTGATCTTATATTCGTGGTGGTTGGTGCTGTTTCCCGAGTCGGTTCATGAATGGGGATCGTTGGCTACGTTGCTAATGGTATTAGCGATTTGGGGCGTCGCGGTAGGGACTCGATTCCGACCGGTGGTATCGTTGACTCTATATGCGAATTTGGGAGTGGTGTTTGCCTTTTTTGTCATCCAAATTGTTGTCGTGGGAATATTTTGGGGAGAGCAGCGGTGGTCTGGAAGAACCCTGGCGATAAAACGAAATTTCTTTGGCATCACCGGTGTGGGAGAATTTGAATCGCCAGTTGATGGAAAGTTTTTGGAGATCTTCAATGGACGAATTGGGCATGGAAAACAGTACCTGCGAGAAGAAATTAAGTTGGAGCCCAATATTTATTACGGCCCCACCAGCGGGGTAGGCTTGGCGTTTCGCGAGCACCCGAAACGCCAAGCCGGAGAATCGTTGCATGTGGGGGTGATCGGTTTGGGAACTGGGACACTTGTGGTATGGGGAAACGCGGGTGATACGTTTGTGTACTATGAGATCAATCCCGCCGTCATCGCTTTGGCAGATGAGTTTTTTACCTATCGTCAAGAAGTTCCTGTGAAGACTCGCACTCGCTTGGGAGACGCTCGCATGTTGCTGGAAGCAGATTTGCGGCACGGGCAGCCGGAAGGTTTCGACCTGTTGATTGTTGATGCATTTTCGGGAGATGCGATTCCGAGACACTTGTTGACGAAAGAAGCGATGGACGTCTATCGCCAGCATCTCGCACCAGGGGGAGTTGTGGCTTTTCATATTTCGAATCATTATTTGGACCTGGAACCGGTGGTCGTTGCGGCGGGTCGGGAGTTTGGATTTGATCCCGTGGTGGTAAGGGACGAGCCAGATCGCAGGCTCCCAGGGAATTCGCGTTTTCTTTCCAGTGATTGGCTGTTGCTATCGAAAAACCAGAGCTTTTTGAACCGTCCGGAAATAGAGAAACTAAGTCCACAAGAGCCGCAACGCGAGATTTTGTGGACCGATGATTTCGGCAGTTTGCTGCAAATTTTGAAGTGGAGACCCATTTTTTAACATATCCTGATTATACTGGCAGTTGATTTGTCAAGCCTTTTTGGCTAACGATTATCAATCAAAAGGAACCCGATGAAATTAAATTCTCTCTTGCGCAAGTTGTTTGGTGGCCTTTGCTTGGCAATGCTCTTTGTTTCGCTAGGGTTTGCTCAGCAGCCGACAGACTTGTACCACTACGATGAGTTTGGAAATAAAGTCCAATTGCAATTGACGGGTAACGTGATTGACGGGCGTCCTGAAATTTTTTTTGGAACTCACCAACCGATGAAGGGGGGAGTAGCAAGAAATGAAATCGCGTCACCGACGACTTTGACTAGTCAGTTTGTCGTAATGGCCAAGGCCGATTCGGACGTTCACGCTTTGGCTCAGCAATGGGGAGTGTCGGTTGTCGGGCAACTCAATTGGGACAGATCGTACTACATCTTGGAAAGCAACTCTCCTGTAAACGCATTGCAAGTGGCCAATGGAGCTTTCGAACGCGGTGAAGTCGCTCAAGTGTTTTCACAATTCTCACAACAAAAAACGACTCGCCAGTTGCCGAATGATACCCAGTTTTCCAATCAGTGGCATTTGCGAAATACAGGACAGGGGGGCGGGATGGTTGGATTCGACCTCAATGTGGAGCCGCTGTGGAATTTTAACGGCAACTCTGGACTGGGATCTGGCATCACCGTCGGAATCGTCGACGGCCGCGTTCAGGCCGCCCACTCTGATCTGGCCTTCAACATCCGGGCTGATCGTTCATTGTGGTTGGCCGGCACGCCAGATTTTCACGGTACGGCGGTCGCGGGAATTGTCGGGGCTATTGGAGACAACAATCTTGGGGTCTCGGGAGTAGCGCCGCGAGCTTCGTTGGCGGGGATTAGCTTACTGAATCAAACGATGACGGATGCAGTTGAAGCTCAGGCATTGACGAATCACTTTAGTACGATGGTGGGTGGGCAGTTTGATGGAATCCACATTTACAACAATAGCTGGGGACCGAGCGACAATGGGACTCGAGTTCGGGCAGGTCCACTCGTAAGAGCGGCTTTGGCAAATGCTGCGGTTAATGGTCGAGATGGACTCGGGAACATCTACGTCTGGGCCGGAGGGAACGGTGGCAATGTCGACAATGTGAACTACGATGGCTACGCGAATAGTCGATACACGATCGCCGTAGGTGCGACGACAAATTTGGGGGTACGCGCCAGCTATAGCGAGCGGGGCGCGGCATTACTCGTTAATGCGATGGGAGACGGCGGAACTCGAGCGATTACTTCGACGTCCACCGGGAATGGATACACGAATTCGATGGGGGGAACCAGCTCTGCATCGCCCATGGTGGCTGGTGTCGTGGCCTTGATGCTCGAGGCCAACCCAAATTTAGGTTGGCGTGATGTTCAACACATTCTGGTTCAAACCGCTTGGCAAACCGACCCAGGTCACGCCGGATGGATCACAAATGGGGCCGGTCTGACGCACAATGATTTTTATGGATTCGGTACCGTTGACGCAGTGGCCGCTGTGAACATGGCGTCGAACTGGACTAACGTGCAACCAGAGATGCTTTCGTCGGCAACAGCAAGCGTCAACCAAATCATCGCCGATGGCTCTGGAAATCTCAACAATCCGATCTTTGGAGCCCCTGTATTCAGCACGATCGAAATCACGGATCAGGTTCTGGTTGAGCATGTCGAAGTGATTTTCAATACAAGTGGTGGTTGGGGAGGCGACTTAGAAGTGGTTCTCACAAGCCCTATGGGAACCCAGAGTATGCTGGCAACCTTGCATGGTCATGGGGCGGCCTACAACAACTGGACTTTCATGACGGTGAAGAACTGGGGCGAACTCTCTCAAGGGACCTGGACGCTACGTGTGCGCGATGGGTGGGCGACCGACCAAAGCACCTGGTTGAATTGGAGCCTAAATGTCTACGGAACCGCTGCGATTCCAGAGCCATCGTCGATTATATTCTTGGGCCTGATCGGGCTGGCTGGGTTCATGCGTCGCAACCGAAGGCCGCTCAGTTAAATGGACTCGTCTAAACGACGCACCTATGGGCTAATCGACGACCACCCGGCGAAAGGGTATTCTGATTGAAGCAAAGACGTTGAGATTTTGAATTCAGAACTCGGTGATTAATCGAGAAATTCTTCTTCTAGCGTCCTTATCAGATTCGCTTTTGGTGGATGGTGGCATGGAAAAACTGCGAGCACTGATCAGTGTCAGCGACAAGACAGGAATTGTTGAGTTAGCAAATGGTATTGTTGAAGCGGGCGGAGAGATTTTCAGTACGGGTGGAACCGCTCGGCATTTGACCGATCACGGGATTCCGGTCATTGACGTTACCGCCTACACGGGCTTTCCGGAAATGATGGATGGCCGCGTAAAAACGTTGCATCCGAAGATTTTCGGTGGCATTCTGGGGCGGTTGGAATTGCCGGAAGATCGGAAGTCGATGCAGGAACAAGGCATGTTCCCGTTTCAGATCGTTTGTGTGAATCTCTACCCGTTTCGCGAAACGATTTCGAGGGCTGATGTCACGCTTGACGCGGCGATCGAAAACATCGACATTGGCGGGCCCAGTTTAATCCGTGCGGCAGCAAAGAACCATCGTTACGTCGCAGTCCTGACCGATGCAGCACAGTATTTAGAGGTATTAACCGAATTGCAGGCCACGGGCTCGGTATCAGAAGGCCTGCGTCGCCGTTTGATGGTCGCAGCCTTCCAGCATACCGCTTCGTACGATGCAACAATTGCGAACTTCTTTCAAAGTCGATGGGACTCGGCGGCTTGTTCCGAACTGCCCGACGAGCGAACAATTCACTTGACATTGCACCATTCCTTGCGTCACGGCGAAAATTCCCATCAACTCGGCGGTCTCTATCGCGACGATTCACACACTGGTCCGTCGGTGGTGACGGCCAATCAAATTAACGGCAAGCAATTGTCGTACAACAACATCTTGGATATGGATGCAGCCCTGGCAATCGTGCGGTTGCAAACCCAACCTGCGTGCAGCGTGATCAAACACAACAACCCCTGCGGTGCGGCAATCGCTGACACTTTACGGGTGGCCTGTGAACATGCGTTCGCAGGTGATCCGCTTAGTGCCTTTGGCTCGGTGGTGGCGTTTAATCGAGAAGTGGACTTAGAGACAGCCAAATGGCTATCGGAGACGCCGAATCTATTTGTCGAGGTTCTGATCGCACCGTCTTTTGCAGATGCAGCCGTTGCGATGTTGACAACCAAACCCAAATGGAAAACGAATGTTCGCTTGATGGCCGTTGGCGAATTGTCGGAATTGGGGTCATCTTGGGAAGTTCGCACGGTTGCGGGGGGAGCGTTGATTCAACAAGCGGATTTGTTGCCCGACCTCCGAAAGAATTGGAAAACGGTCAGTCAAACACCGGTGCCGAAAAACCTTCTCGAAGAGTTAGCGTTTGGCTGGGACATGGTGCGGTTCGTTAAATCGAATGCCATTACACTTTCTAAAGACCTATCGCTCGTCGGAGTCGGTGCAGGGCAGATGAGTCGCGTCGATTCGGTGAAGATCGCGATTGAAAAAGCCGGTGAGCGATCGCGTGGAAGCGTGTTGGCTTCTGACGCTTTTTTTCCATTTCCCGATTCGATTCCGTTGGCTGCCGAAGCTGGTATAGCGGCGATCATTCAACCGGGAGGTTCGGTCAATGACCCCGAAGTGATCGCGGCCGCTGACCAGTTCGGGATTCCGATGATCTTTACGGGCCGCCGACAATTCAAACATTAGACATTTTGGGCCGCAGGGAGTTGAAACATGGATTTGAACTGTAAAGTCAAGGACTTTCGAGTCGAGGGCGGGAAAAAAATCGACCTCAGTCGCTGGCCTACCAACATTCCACCCCTCAGTGACTCCAAAGCGGACTATGTTGAGAAGTTGGCAAAATTCCGTGAGGAAATCGCCCAACTGCAATCGGTTCTGTACGCTCATGATCGCTATTCGCTGCTGGTAATTTTCCAAGGGATGGACTCTGCCGGCAAAGGCGGTGCGATCAAACATGTGATGTCTGGCGTAAATCCTCAGGGCTGCCAAGTCTTTAATTTTGGTCCGCCGAGTACAGAGGAATTGGATCACGATTTTCTCTGGCGTACGAATCGCTGTTTGCCCGAACGGGGGCGAATCGGAATTTTTGACCGCTCGTACTACGAAGAAGTATTAGTCGTGCGAGTCCATCCAGAGATTTTGGCGAAACAAAAACTTCCACAAGAATTTTGCAATCCCCCAAAATTATGGAAAGAACGATATCAAGACATCTCTAATGTCGAATCTTATCTGCATCGCAACGGAACTCAAATCGTTAAGATTTTCTTGCTCGTCTCGCGTGAAGAACAACGCAAGCGTTTACTGGCCCGCATTGACGACCCTGACAAGAATTGGAAATTTACCCTGAATGATTTAACAAGCCGCTCTCGCTGGGATGATTACCAAACAGCCTTCGAAGAATGTTTCGAGAACACCAGTTCTAAAACCAGCCCTTGGTATGTCGTTCCCGCTGACGATAAGCGCAATGCTCGTCTTTTGGTCTCACACATTATTGTGGAAACGCTTCGAGCGATGCCTTTGGAATTTCCACGCGCGACGCCCGAGCACTTGCAAGAACTTGAACAAGCGAAAGCAATCCTCGAAAAACAATCTGACTGATTTGATTGGGACTCTTTAAGTCGATGATGAAATCAAATGACCTTCTCAATATTGAGTGGCACTCCCTAGAACAGGATGAAGTCCTCAGTAAGCTTGCTGTTGATGCTTCGGGTTTGGCGGATTCCGAACTCACTTTGAGGAAAGTGGAGTTTGGACCGAATGAACTACCTGCCGCGCGACACCACGGTCCCTTGGTCCGTTTTCTGTTGCAGTTCCACAACGTGCTGATTTACATCCTTCTGGTGGCAGGGGTGATCAAATTTGTCTTGGCCAAGTGGATTGATGCGGGGGTCATTTTTGGCGTTGTTTTGGTGAATGCCCTGATTGGTTTTGTCCAAGAAGGACGTGCCGAACGAGCTCTTGACGCCATTCGCGGAATGATGTCGCTCAAGGCGACCGTCCGCCGGGGAGGGAAACGGCAAGTCGTCAACTCAAGCGAACTTGTTCCGGGCGATATCGTGTTGTTGCAATCCGGCGACAAAGTGCCTGCTGATCTCCGGTTGTTGGATGCTCGCGAGTTAAACATCGACGAAGCAATGCTGACCGGTGAGTCGGTCCCGACAGAAAAACAGACGGAAAAACTGGCAACAGGCACTCCGCTGGCCGACCGGACCTGTTTGGCGTTTTCGGGGACCATGGTCACATCCGGACGAGGTACAGGAGTTGTCACCGCGACTGGAAAACAGACCGAACTCGGCAAGATCAGCGAGTTGGTCTCAGAAACGTCGAATATCACGACGCCACTGATTGCCAAAGTCAACCAATTTGCGAATATTCTGGCCGTTGTCATTGTTTTGCTTTCGATCATGACGGTCGCTTTTGGTTACTTCGTAGGCGGCGCCGAGTTGATCGACCTGTTTTTTGCAGCGATTGCGATGGCTGTGGCGGCGATCCCCGAAGGCTTGCCCGCGATCATGACGATCATCTTGGCGATTGGCGTGCGGCGGATGGCGGAACGCAATGCGATTATTCGCAGGCTTCCGGCTGTGGATACGCTGGGGGCATTGACCGTGATCTGTTCAGACAAAACGGGGACTCTGACTCGCAATGAAATGACCGTGACAACGGTTGCGGTCGCCGAAGGGGATTGTCAAGTGACGGGTGTGGGTTATGAACCGGTTGGAAAGCTGCTGCTGAACGAGGCAGAGATCGACAGCCAGCGTTCCATTCCACTGCACTTGCTTGCGATTGCCGGTGCCGTTTGCAACGAAGGAGAACTTCTTCAGGATCAGGGGCGTTGGCGGGTCATCGGCGATCCGATGGAGGGCGCCTTGCTCTCTCTCGCCGGAAAAGCAGGCCTGTCTTTTCCCGAAGTCCGTAGCGAATGGCCGGTCGTGGATTTAATTCCATTCGAATCGCAAAACCGGTTCATGGCAACGCTGCATGAACTGCCGGAAGGTATCGAAAATTTCCTCGGCGCTGGTCGGCAAGTTGTATTCGTGAAAGGTGCTCCAGAAAAACTTTTGGATCACTGCCGCACTGTTTTGACTGTCTCAGGCCAAGCCCCAATCAAACTTGACGCCTGGCATGAACGAGAGAATGCGATGGCGGCCCAAGGGCAGCGAGTTTTGGCCTTGGCCGGAAAAGCAACCGAAGGTGAATCGAGTTTGAATAAATATGATGTCCTAGAGGAGCTAACTTTGCTTGGTTTGGTGGGCATCATCGATCCGCCACGAGACGAAGCGATTGAGGCCGTTAAAACTTGCCAACAAGCAGGAATTCGTGTGGTGATGATCACTGGCGATCACGCCCTCACCGCGCGAGCAATTGGTAAAAGTCTCAATATTGGAGACGGACAGACGGCAGTGACTGGCCACGAACTTGATGGGTTTGATCAGAAATCCTTGTTGCATGCGACTGAAACTTGTGATGTCTTTGCCCGAGTCAGCCCCGAACACAAGCTGAGATTGGTCAAGGCAATTCATGAGCATGGAGAAGTTGTCGCGATGACTGGGGATGGGGTCAACGATGCTCCGGCTCTCAAGCGGGCCGACGTGGGAATCGCGATGGGGATCAAAGGGACTGATGTTACGAAGGAATCAGCCGAAATGATCTTGACCGACGACAATTTCGCGTCGATTGCCAAGGCTGTGGAGGAGGGACGCACGGTTTTCGACAATTTGCGAAAATCATTATTGTTCATTTTGCCCACCAACGGTGGAGAAGCGGCGACAATCCTCGTTGCGATTCTGTTGGGGCGGACCCTGCCAATGACTCCGGTGCAGGTATTGTGGGTCAATATGATTACTGCCGTTACGTTGGGTTTGGCCCTGGCTTTTGAACCGCCCGAAAAGAACGTGATGCTCCAACCTCCTCGCGACCCACGGGCAGGCTTGCTCAATCGTTACGCCATCTGGCGGATCTTTTACGTATCGATCCTG
Source organism: Pirellulaceae bacterium (assembly GCA_019636375.1). Taxonomy (GTDB): domain Bacteria; phylum Planctomycetota; class Planctomycetia; order Pirellulales; family Pirellulaceae; genus BJ22. The sequence continues at coordinate 457,583 of JAHBXS010000005.1, forward strand.
ATGTGTATTGGTACGTTTGGGTTTTTCCTTTGGGCGCGCGGAAATGGCGAGTCCATCGAGGTTGCACGAACTTTGGCCGTTAACACCATTGTCGTTCTTGAAGCATTCTATTTATTTTCAACTCGTTTTCTGCGAGCTCCAGTTTTGAATAGGAATGGCCTTCTTGGTAGCAGGCCGGTTTTGATTTCGATTGGTTTAGTTTTGCTGTTTCAGTTGGCCTTTACCTATGCTCCTTGGTTGCATTGGATCATGGGCTCACAAGTGTTCGAGATTTGGTACTGGATTCCGATCGCGTTAACCGGAATGGCATTGCTCCTCATTGTTGAGTTTGAAAAGTGGTGTAGCGCCAAATGTCGTCTCTTCTGATTTTGCCACTGACCGCTTGAGGTAAAGTGGTAAGTAGTTACTCATGGCCCTTAGCAGGTAGGGAATGGCGTTTTTATGTGGTCATGATAAACTAGAGTTGAGTCCAACGTCGAATTTTTGCACTTTTTCTCAAACGTTTTGTCTTTTCATGAGTATTGAATCACAGACTTATTTGGTTACCGGTTGCGCCGGTTTTATCGCTTCGCGGGTCGCGGCTCTTTTAGCGGAAGCAGGGCATCGGGTCGTGGGCATCGATAATCTCAACGACTACTACGATGTAAGCCTCAAACAGCATCGGCTCGATCAGTTGCAAGGATTGGGGGCGAATTTTTCGTTTCGTAAGCTTGACCTTGAAGACCGATCAGGTTTGCACAAGCTGTTCGATGATCATCCAATCGATGCAGTGGTAAACCTAGCAGCAAGAGCTGGGGTTCGGTACAGCATGATCGATCCCCATGTGTACATGACGACCAATGCGATGGGGAGTCTGAATTTGCTGGAGGAAATGAGAGCACGAGACATTAAGAAGTACGTGCTGGCGTCGACGTCTTCGCTGTATGCGGGGCAGGAAATGCCATTTGTGGAGACTCTGGCAGTCAACACGCCAATTTCTCCTTACGCCGCTTCCAAAAAAGCCGCTGAGGTCATGGCCTACGCTTACCATTACTTGTACGGCGTTGATGTCTCGGTCGTGCGGTACTTCACCGTATACGGTCCGGCAGGTCGTCCAGACATGTGCATCTTTCGATTTATTCGTTGGATCGATCAGGAGGAACCGATCGAGCTGTTCGGCGATGGTGAGCAATCAAGAGACTTTACGTTCGTAGACGACATCGCGCGGGGAACGAGCGCTGCATTGAAACCGGTGGGTTACGAGGTTATGAATTTAGGGGGTGGTAAACAACCGGTGACTCTGAACTTGATCATTTCCAAGTTGGAGGAGATGCTAGGGAAAAAGGCTCGGATTGAGTATCGTGAATTTCATAAAGCGGACATCAAATCGACTTGGGCCGACATCTCAAAGGCCGATCAACTTCTTGGCTGGCGCCCTCAAGTCGGATTGGACGAGGGCTTGCAAGCCTGCGTGGATTGGTACGAGAAAAACCGACCTTGGTCGCAGCAAATTGTCTTGCCCTAAATTGACGGTCGAATGCACACCTGAAAAAATCCCTCACATTGAGAGACCTGGTCATTGAATTTCTTGGTTTGGCGGAATTGGAAGCGGTATTGAAAGCAGTTTTAATGATTGGTCTTACCCATTGATTTTTCAAATTCAGGGCCAAAAAAGAACAATTCTTTTTGCCCCCCATCTTTTAGGGGGGGCAGAAGTGGTGCACAAGAGCGAGTGGTCGTTTTATTTTGCCTAATCTGCACTACTTGAAAAACCGTTTTTGCCAATTAACTTTAATGAGGCCTTAACATTTGGCCCTTAAGTGTGCCATTCGGTTAGGGCCAAGCGCACTTCTTCCTCGTTTCGGTTCATTTAAATGTTTTTTGGGAGGTTTTATGACCAAAAAGTTTGAATTTTTGTTTACCCTAGGCGCATTGGTAACGATGGCGTCCTTAGGGTACGCGCAGCATCAATACGGTCCTGCTGGGCCAATTAATGATGTTGGCACTACTTGGACGGGAGGTCTGGCATTGGGGACTTCCCCTAGCGGAACTTACACCAGTTACCTCGTTGTGACTGACTGGGGCGGCTCAAGCGTCGCCAATGATCAATGGAGCAGTGAAGCCCGGTTTTCGTTGCACGGCGACCCGCTGAGTGGAGTACCGGGAACTGGGACCGGTGGCCCTTCGGGTTCTGGCACGATTCACGTTGCCGTTGGGTCGGCTGCAACTGGAAGTGCTGGGAATGTCGATAGCCAGACCAACATGTTTTGGTTTGGAAACTTAACAAACGCTTACACTTCGGATGGTTCGAACGATTTGTATTTCTCAACTCGGCAGACGTGGGCTGGCGGCGGGCAAGCCGACTGGTCGAACATTCGAGTCGTTCTCAATCCGAATGTTAACGACACTCGAACTTTTGCCGGTCCTGCAGCCCCTGCTAACTTTACGGACCTGGGCACCTTGATTGTTGGTAACACAGCCATGAACATGGCGGTTGATAACACCAATACTGGTGCGGACGGTGCAAGTTGGTTCCGATTCCAAGTCGATAAAAACGTTGGCCCAGACCGAGCCTTTGATATCTTTACTTCGGGTGTGGCAGGTGGAGCGAACCAAAACTTCGACACGCGAGTCACCCTGTGGCGAACAACTGCTAGTGGTTTGATTCCAGTTGCGGGTACAGATGATATGGGTGGCACCTTCGGAGTACACGGTGGCGTTACCTTTGGCTCGTCAGACCCTAATGGTCTAAGACGTAACGAATACAATCAAAATCACCCGTTGTTCTTTGACGGTCGCGGGGGAACCCAAACACTTGCAAATGCTCCTCTTGATTACTATGCGAACACTGCGGGAGCTGGGCGACTTTTTGCAAGTGAAGAGTATTTCCTCAGAGTTTCCCATTGGGCGGGCACTGCTTTCACCAGCTCAATTTTAGGTGGTGGGACCACGCTTGGTGGCGACGGGGTTTCTGTTAACCTTGTGGGTGATGTCACCTTCGGTGCAGGCAATCCGACAACAGCAATGGGTATCGGCAATGTCCAGCTCAATTTCTACTCGATTCCTGAGCCTTCGTCAGCTTTGTTGTTGACTGGTTTGCTCGGTGCAATGATCAGCATTCGTCGCCGAAAATTGAGTTAGTTCAAGCGTGGCCCCAACGGCTTTGTCTTGAAAAAAAATTCGTATTCAGGCCGACTGGGGATTCCCAGTCGGCCTTTTTTTGTTGCAGAAACTGGCTTAGAGCCTACCCCAAAAGGGGTCAGACACTTTGGAGGCTAAGCGAAATTTAACGTTGTTTTGTTGCCAAGCCGGAGAGGGTCTGACCCCTTTTGGGATAGGCTCTTAACGTCAGTAATCCATTTTGACAGTTGATGCTTGTCTTGTTAAAGTTTGGGATCATCAAAAGCATCGTTTTCTGGCACCCATTGAAGAGGCCCATGTGCGTCAAGTCGCTGTGAGAGCAGGGCAACCGAGACCAGAATTTAAAGTCACCGATTTGGAACAATTTCGAATTGACGCCCGGTTGCTCTATTCCAATGGCCCGTGGCTTTATTTGCAAGACGACTCGGCCGTATTTGACGCCACGGGTCCGGCTTTTGATTTGGGTTACAACTCCACGGCTCTCTTCGGATTGATTCAACATGGGGTCGTTTGGAGCAGGGACCTATTGGATTCAGAATTTCTAGGCCTGCAATCGGCAGCCGCCGATCTTTTTTCTCGCCGCCCAGATTTAACGACTGTGGCGGAAACCAATCGAAACGGAAAAGTTCGCTTTGAGAGCCAAGGCGTCGAAGAATGTCGTCGCGCCATAAAAACCTACATCGCGGCAAATGTGTTGGATCAACTCGCCGTTCGCCGAGAATCGCTGGGAGCACGAGCACGTGAGTTGCTTTTGAATCTAGTCCGCGATACCGCCGATAACGATGCATTGAGACACGCAACTTCCGCTCAACTGAATGTCCTGACGGTGGACTTTGGAGGCAATTCCGCCGATTGGCAACAAAGGCTGTTCGACGCCGGTATTATCGCCGAGATGAACGGTACAGTTGCCGAATTCCGGCTTGCAATTACAACAACCGACAATGATCTCAAGACATTCGCTGACCGATTATTGTCGGTATGGAGACACGTCCCCCCCACTCCCGCAACCGTATCCTTGCGCGACGCGACGGGACAATACAAATTTCATCGCGAGCTTTTGCTGACTCGGCAAGCGGTTGGTGCGGGCCGTATTCCAGAAGAATCCAGCATTCGGGAGGCGATTCGCAACTTATTGCCAACGTCGATTCGGGAGAGCGGCCAACTCTTTTTCGTCTCGCCCGAAAATTGGAGTAACTTTCGAGAATCCGTGCGCCAACTGCAAACTGCCGTTTACGAACCGGCCCGACAAACGGCGATTGAGAAATTCGATTTGGTGGTGTCGGACCCAGAGGGGTTGGGTTTGGTGGTCCAATTTGATGACGAAGTTGTGGGAATTGCTTTTGCGGGTCCGGTAGCACTGTTTCCTGACGAACGGGGGACGCTTCAAGACCCGTTTCGCGAAAATCGACGGGTCATGTACATGCTCGATGTGACGGTTCTACCCGAACAACGCGGGGCGTTAGGTAGAGCATTAAAACAAGGGCTGACTCTCCTTGCGGCAAGTCGCGGTTGCGAGGCCATCCATGGCAGAAATCGCGATCGTTTGGCCGGTGCGATGTGGGCGATTAACTTAGGATTAGGAAGCTACGAATTGATGCACTTGGTGGATGACTACCCGGACCAGGAGGAGTTTCGCGATTGCATCTACTACCGTTGTCCTGTGGCTTGGCCCTCTGAGTTTGACCTGTCCGAATCGAACCTCGACCTCGAATACCTTGCCCGCTTGGTCAATTTGTGACGGAAATGGCTCGGATAGCCAAAAGCCTGAGTTTTCGTGACAATATCGGTCGAACTATTGGTTGATAAAAATTGAGCTGATGAGTGGTTAGATGACGGATTTGGGATTTCCCATCATTGAATATTCGGCGAACGATTCTCCGCAGGAATGGGGGCGTCAGCATGGAGAGACCCACCGGACAGGAATCGTCGAATTAATCGCGATTCGAACTCAGTTGATGCGCGAGAAGAATCCCGGTCTTGACAATGAAAAGATCCGCCGTTTGGCCCAGCAACAGTGGGATTTGACGGCGGCCTATGACTCGTCGCTCACAGCCGAACTTTCGGGTATCGCCGAAGGGGCCGGAGTTTCCCTTGAAGAAATCGTCGTCCTGAACAACTACACCGACTTCCGTGACATCGAAGTGCTCGATCAAGGCTGCAGCGCGATTTATGTCCAAAGAAACAACAACATCATTGCCGGGCAAACTTGGGACATGCATCGGAGTGCAAAAAACTATGTCTGCTGTCTGAAAATCCCGGCCACAAACGGACAGCCTGAGAGTATCGCTTTCAGCATTGTTGGGTGCCTGGGGATGACCGGCTATACAAGTTGCGGGACGATGGTGGGGGTCAACAATTTGAATACCAGTGGCGCTCGACCTGGAGTCTTGTGGGCCGCAGTCATTCGCCGTTTGTTAAGTGCAACAAATTTGGAGCATCAACGACAAGTGCTCCAAGTGGCCTCGCTGACTTCAGGTCGTTCCTTCCTGCTGGCGGATCGCCGCAATGGTGGCGAGTTTTGGGAGGCGATGCCCGATTTGCACGAACGAGTATCGGCACTTGCGACTGGCGAAGAAGGCCATCTATTCCACACGAACCACTGTCTCGGCGAACAGGCTCGCCAACGCGAAAATCGCGCGGCAATGAGCTCCACAACCCATACTCGTTTTGAACTCATCGAGCGAAAAATCTCTTCCGTCCAAGACTGGCAGTCGGGATGGGATTTGCTCAACGATCACGAAGGGTACCCGCGTTCGATATGCTCAAACTTCCAGACGAATGCCCAAGACCCTTCGGTCACTTGCGGAGGGGCCATCGGCGATTTGAAAACGGGATTGGTGCGGATGTGGCGTGGAGATCACGTGTACGATGATAATTTTGTCCAGCATGAATTTCAGCTCCCAATGGATGAAAACGAATGAAGACGCCATATTTTTATTCTTGGACAAAACAAGCAGGTTTCTTGCCGTTTGAAGTCGAACGTGGCGAGCACGATGAGTTTGTGCAACCAAACGGAAAAAGAGTATACGATTTTACCTCGACCAGTTTTCAAACTTCGTTCGGTCATTCGAACCGATTGATTATTGACGCGATCACGCGGCAACTTGGGCAAATGCCGATTGCCTCGCCGAAAGCTGCGTTTCCTCTAAAAACCGACGCCTCGCAAAAGTTGCTGGGTCTTCTGGGTTTCAACGATGGTAAGGTCTTTTATACCGTCAGCGGAGCGGAGTCGGTCGAAAACGCCTTGAAAATGGCACGACGGATTACCGGGAAACCTGTCATCTTGGCCCGCAAACGGAGTTACCACGGGGCCTCACTGGGGGCCATGTCGGTTTCCGGCGATTGGCGGAGCGACGAGCATTTGAACTTCACGCAGGGAACCGAAAGAATCCCCGAGCCGGACAAAGACCCCGACGCCAGCGGGGTTCGTGAGGCCGTCAAACGTGTCGGTGCCGAACGAATCGCGGCAGTGATTGTCGAGCCGATTTCGGGGACGAACGGCGTGGTGATCCCGCCGGAAGGTTGGTTTCAGGGACTGCGGCGGGTCTGCGATGAATTTGGCATTTTGTTGATCTGCGACGAAGTTTTGTGCGGATTTCATCGCTGCGGATCGGCGTTCGCGTTTCAAGGTTTTCAAGTTCGCCCCGATATGGTCTGCATGAGCAAGGCGATCTCTGGAGGCTACATCCCATTCGGTGCGGTGTGGGTCAATTCCGAGATGGCGAGATTTTACGACGAACAAGTTTTGGTGGGAGGCCTAACAAATTTTGCTCACCCCCTGGGCTTGGCGGCATTGAGCGGAGTCTTAAGTCAAATTTCCGAACCGAGTTTTCTCGAAAATTTGAATCTGCTTGAACAGACATTTTCCGCGAAGATTCAAGAACTCGCAGCGCGACGCGCGGCGACGGCGGTCCGAGTTCGCGGTATGCTGGCGGCGATAGAATTCGGCGAGCGTGTCCTACCGACTTGGCATCAATTCGTTCAGGAAGGCCTGTACGTTTACACGAAGGGCTCGATGTTGATTTTGGCACCGCCATTGATTTCTACTACGGCTAGGTTAAGGGCGGCCTTCGACCAATTGGAACAAGGCTTACAGGTTCATCATTTTTAGTTTGCAAGTTATGAAAGACAAAACATTTTCCAGTTCACAGGAAGCACTTCACGATCTTCGCGATGGAATCAGTTTGATGAGCGGGGGTTTCGGTCTCTGCGGAATCCCGGAAAACAGCATTGATGAAATCGCTCGTCAAGGGATTCGCGACATTCACGCCATTTCGAACAATATTGGCAATTCCGGGCGCGGACTGGCAATCCTCCTCAAGAACGGCCAAATCTCGCGGGCGACTTGTTCTTATGTCGGTGGGAATCCCGATTTAGAGCAACAGATGCTGGCAGGCCAAGTCGAAGTGACGCTGGTGCCACAAGGAACTTTCTCCGAGCGAATTCGCGCGGCAGGGATGGGGATTCGCGGTTTTTATACGCCGACGGGGTACGGGACGCTGGTGGCAGAAGGAAAGGAAGCCAAGGAATTTGACAAACCTTGCATCTTGGAACTGCCGCTTCACGCCGACTTCGCAATCATCAAGGCCGAGCGGGGTGACGCATTTGGAAATCTATGGTTCAAAGAAACGGCACGGAATTTTTCACCCTTGATGGGGATGGCCGCAAAGGTGACGATTGTTGAAGTCGAAGAGTTAGTGCCGTTAGGCGCGATTCCAGCCGAGGACATTCATTTGCCAGGGATTTTCGTCCAGCGTATTTACCAAGGCTCGAATTACCGCAATGATATTGAGATTCCTGTCTACGCCGACTGACTCAGTATTTGACGGCTGGCGACAAAGTTTCGCGTTGAGTTAAACTCGTTGGATATGCGATAATAGAAGCTGGCACGGCCATTATTCGGACTCATCGTAACGTAAGGCCTTCCGCCGATAGGCCACATGCCCGACATTTTGTGAATTTTAAAATCAGGTACTCCACCTATGCTCGACTCCCCACGAAATTTATCCGAACTTGATCATCGAACCTTTCGCACGGATGAATTCTGGAGGGTAATTCCTGGTTGGAAAGATGTTTCTGCGGCAGAGTTTGGCAGTCACTTGTGGCAAGCCAAACATTCGATCCGCAAGCTCGATCAAGTCCAGAGCATTTTAGGTGACCGAATCTCGCCGTCCTTCATCGAAGATATCGCCGCCGGTCTGCGGATCGCTCCGATGAACGTGCGGATCACGCCTTACGTGTTTTCGTTGATCGACTGGGACAATCCGACCGATGACCCTTTGCGAATGCAATTTTTGCCGATCGCCTCTCAGATGCTCCCCGATCATCCGTACTACATGGCCGATTCACTGTATGAAGACGTCGATTCGCCCGTGCCCATGTTAACGCATCGCTATCCGGACAAGGTTCTGTTTTTGCCTTTGACGACTTGTCCGGTGTACTGTGCGTATTGCACGCGGAGTCGAATCATCGGCGGCTCGACGGAGTCGGTTGACAAGGACACCTACGGCCCAAACCCAGAGAACTGGGAACCAGCGTTTGAGTACCTCCGCACACACCCACAAATTGAAGACGTGGTGATTTCCGGCGGGGACGCCTTTAATTTGACTCCCCGTTACATTCGCTTGATTGGCGAAAAACTATTGGCGATTCCGCACATCCGTCGCTTGCGTTATGCCACCAAGGGTGTCGCTATTCTGCCGATGAAAATTCTCACTGACAACGAGTGGTTGGATGCGTTGTTAGACATCCATCGCCGGGGTCGTGAGTTGGGAAAACAAGTCGTCATTCATACTCACTTTTCCTCGCCCCGAGAGATCACGCAGTATAGCCTGGATGCCGCGACGAAACTGTTTTCTGAAGGAGTTCACGTACGCAATCAAGCGGTTTTGCAAGAAGGGGTTAACAACTCGATCGATGAAATGGTGTTGCTGACCCGCAAGCTGTCTTACATGAACATCCAGCCCTACTATGTCTACATTCACGACATGGTCCCCGGTTGCGAACATTTGCGAACGACGTTGTGGGACGGTGTGCAACTTGAGAAAAACGTCCGTGGCACGACCGCCGGTTTCAACACCCCGACCTTTGTTTGCGATGCTCCTGGTGGAGGAGGCAAACGTCACGTCGCCAGTTACGAGTACTACGATCGAGAAAATGGCATTTCCGCTTGGAGCAGCCCGAATGTAAAACCAGGCGAGTTGTTTTTGTACTTTGATCCGCTCCATCGGTTGAGCCCCGAAGCACAGGCTCGCTGGAATGACAGCGACAGCCGTATGGCCATGATCCACGACGTAATCCGACGAAGTGACTACGAAATCTCCGAGAAAGCCCGGACGAAAATCGCCCGGCGTTTGGAAGGTGGTGCCGTGGCCACGGGGGGGAAACGATGAGCGAATCCTCCACCCCGCGAGGCTGGACCCGCGAAGAGATGGCCGACGAAATCATCGCCTTGATCCCGAGCGGAGCTAGTCTCAATCTCGGTATTGGAATGCCAACTCTGATCGCCGAGCGGATGGACCCCGCGAAGTCGGTGGTGATCCACAGCGAAAACGGGGTCTTGGGCGTCAAGGGACGCCCCACCCGCGCGACCGTTTCGCCGACGCTGATCAACGCGGGGAAAGAAACGATTTCCGTGCAGGCCGGTGCCAGTTTTTTCGACAGTGCCCTGAGCTTTGGTATGATTCGCGGCGGCCATATCGATTTTTGCGTATTGGGGGGGATGGAAGTTGACGTCCAAGGAAACCTTGCCAACTGGATGGTCCCTGGCAAAAAAGTCACCGGCATGGGCGGAGCGATGGACCTCGTGAACGGGGCTCGACAAATCATCATCATGCAAAGTCATTTCTCGCGCGGCGGTGAATGTAAACTGTTGGCAGAATGCCGTTTGCCGCTGACCGGGCGCGGTGTCGTTCATCGAGTCATTACCGAATTGGGCATGTTTGTCCCGACCGGAACCGCCTTTCGAGTCGAGAAGTTGGCTCCTGGAATCACAATGGCCGAGTTGGGAATCGTCCCAGAGTTGCTTGTCTAGCTTGCCAGTGATTTTCAGCGGCCAACCGGCATGGAATTAAGACAGACGATTTGATTCTCACCGACTCGGAAAACCAAATTATTTCAACTAAGATCTAACGAATTCGAGCCTCATCCATGAATGGTTCTGCCTACTTTTTGGCCGGTTTGCGAACGCCGTTCGCTCGCAGTGGCAAAGGGGCCTATGCCGAAACACGCCCCGACGATTTACTGGTCGAATTGATCGACGGTCATCAACGGACTTTTTCCGATTTATGGACTAAAGACCCCGAAGAACTTATCGTCGGCTGTGCTTATCCTGAGGGGGAACAAGGCTACAACCTCGCTCGCATGGTGGCGATTGGCAGCGGTTTGAATATCCCAGCCATGACCGTCAATCGATTGTGCGCAAGTTCACTCGACGCGGCGGGATTGGCCGCTGCTAAAATCCGAGCGGGATACGCACGGCGGATTCTGGTTGGCGGCGTCGAATCGATGACGCGGATTCCACGACGAGGAGCGAATTTTTCCGAGTCGGACCGAATCAAACAGGCTTGCGCGACGGCCTATACTCCCAACGGAGAGACCGCCGAAAATGTGGCCCGCGCCTCCCCGCAAGTGACCCGTCAGCGCCAGGAAGACCTTGCCGCGCGGAGTCACGAGCTGGCTGCGGCAGCATACGAATCCGGAAATTACGCGCCCTCGATTTGCCCGTACTTGATCGAGCGGGACGAGTTTATCCGCGTGCCCGTGGATCGCGCAAAAATGGCCTCGCTAGCTCCGGCATTCGCTGAAAACGGAGCGGTCACCGCCGCGACGAGTTCGCCGTTGACCGACGGAGCAACGTTGGGCCTGGTCGTCGATGAGCTGGGATGGCGAGAAAGCGGCCAGGAGTTTGCCTTAGAAATTTGCGATGTCGTATCGGCTCATGTGGCACCAGAAGTGATGGGCATGGGGCCTGTACCGGCAACGAAAAAATTGCTCGAACGACAGAATTTATCTGTCAATGAAATCGCCGCTTGGGAAATCAACGAGGCGTTTGCCGTTCAAGTCTTGGCGTCGCTCGATGAATTGGGGATCGAACTTGATCGCGTCAACCGTTGGGGTGGAGCGATGGCGTTGGGGCATCCTCTGGGAGCCAGCGGATTACGGTTATTGATCACCCTGATGTGTCGTTTGGCCCGAGAACATGAACCGGGCGATCTGGGAGTTGCGACCTTGTGCGTTGGCGGCGGACAAGGGGTCTCGGTGTTAGGGCGGCTGGTTCGCCAGAGTTAGAACTTGAGGAAATTGGCCGATGACATTCTTGAACAGTGTCGAACTTGGTGCCAAGGGTCAAAGGACACTTCCTGCCGCAGCCTACTGCGACGCGACGGTTTTTTCACAGGAGCAATCGGCGATATTTGAAAGTCGCTGGGTTGTCGCCGGAGTCGCTGCCGAACTTGCCGGCCCCGGTGCCTTCATGGTCAAACAAATCGGCAAAGAATCGATCTTGGTCGTGCGCGACGAAACAGGAACAATCCGAGCCCATTTCAATCATTGCCGTCATCGCGGTACGGAGCTTTGTTCCGAGGCGAGCGGTCAATTGCGGCGTACGATTCAGTGTCCCTATCACGCTTGGACCTACGGACTCGATGGAAAACTCGTAGGAGTTCCCGACGAAGATCAAATGGAGGATTTTTGTCGAGCTGACTTCGGGCTGCACTCGGCGGTTTGTCACGAGTGGGACGGCCTGATTTGGGTGAACCTAAATCCTCAACCGGAAGACTTCACCAACTTCATCGCTCCCTTAGTTGGAAAATTTACTCCGTGGAATTTGCCTCAACTCGTGAAGCTTGGTGAACGCAACTACGATGTTGCCGCGAACTGGAAACTGATCGTTCAGAACTACAGCGAGTGTTACCATTGTGCCGTGATTCATCCTGGGTTGGTTCGCTTATCGCCACCAAAGTCGGGAGGCAACGATTTGGTTGAAGGGCCGTTTTTGGGTGGCTTCATGGATGTGACGGAACCGGGAGGTTCGTTGACCTGCAGCGGACGAGCTTGTGGTGCCCCCGTTGGCGACCTGACCGGCGATCATTCTCAAAGAGTCTACTATTACGTTTTGTTTCCAAACGTCTTGTTGTCGCTACATCATGATTACGTCATGGTGCATACACTTTGGCCGCTCGCTCCGGATCGAACCAAAATCGAGTGCGTCTGGTTATTTCACGAATCGAGTCGCGATCAAGCACAATGGAATCCCGAAGAGGGCATCGCTTTTTGGGATCAAACCAATCGTGAGGATTGGGACATCTGCGAGCGGACCCAGCGTGGAGTCAGCAGTTCGCGTTATGAGCCCGGTCCGTATTCCAACCGGGAAGCGATGGCGGCGGCGTTTGATCGATACTACTTGCGAATCATGCAAAGTCCAAAGTAGTTATCGCACTTCATTATTCACGTTCTTTTCGAAGTTGGATGGTGATCAGCGAACGATCACTTGGCTACCGGGTGACAGGATTTCGTTCAAATCCTTGGCATCTTGTTGCCGAAATGTGATGCTTTGCGGTGCTTCCCGTTGCCCTTGGTCGGCATACAGAGCAACTCCGGAATCGAGCCAAACCACAAACTCGCCGAGAACCGCATCGCGCCGCGACTTTTTGGAAACCAAAAAAGTTCCCGTTTCTAAGTTCGGGTCAAGGTTCACCATCTCAAAGCGGCAAGCGTACATGTCATCGACGTACAAGGTTGCCGTACGAGTCGTCCGGTCGATTTCGGCGATAAACGGGCCGGATAGTTGTTTCAGTTCAATTCCTGGCGTCAGGACGAGAGGGTTTTGGATTTTGTCTTGGTTGACATTGAAAATTAGGTTTGTCGGAACCCGCCACTTCGCTGAGAGAGTATCCAACGAGTCACCCGACTGAACGACATAAGGAACGCTTGAAAAATGATGTTCTGGCGAAAAGATCACTTTTGCCGCCAATCCGTCCAACCACTCCATGAGCAACTGCCGTTCTTCGGCGGGCAAGTTGGGGACTCGATAATAGGGAGTGAGGATTTCCAACGCGTCTCGATAGTGCTGTTCGTAGCATAGTTGTTCCGCATTGGGGAAAACACTCATCAACGGCACGGTGGGAAGACTTGGCAGCGGCGAGTTGGCCGCGAGGTTCGCGAAGGCCCCGGCTGAACCTGGAGACTCCATTGTCGGAGACTCGACGCGAGGTGCCGCACCCGCAAACGAACCTTCGGGCGACGTGAGTGGACGCATTTCGGTCATTGGGGGGGCGGGAGTGTTCGTCGTGAATTCCTGCCCAAATCCAGAACTGTTCGATGGTCGAGTGGTGAGCGAATCGAAGGATCGTGACTCGGGTGGTTCAATGGGATTGAAAGCCCCTGAATTCGCTGAACCGAACTCATTCCCAAACTGAGTTGCCGAATCGGTTTTAGGAGGTTGGCCAGCAGCAAACGTCACGGGCGAATCGGGTTGAGAATTCATTGGCGGCGCCGACTTACTCGACGGCATTGAGGCGAAACCATTCATCGTCCCTTCGCCATTCGGTTCGGAAACCGTTAAAACTGTTTCGGGAGTAATTTTTTCCTCCGGCGAAGTGATGATTTGATAAACGCCGTATGAGACGCCCAGCAACAAAATTGCAACAACCATGTTCTTCGATGAGTTCATCCTGCACTCCTTGACTTGCGACCAGCAGCAGCGGCTATGTGTTCTTAGTTTATTTGTGGAAAAATGCGAAGTTCATTCGGCTGTCCCAAGGCAAATGTCTCGGAACAAGTGGCAACAAAAACCAATCCAGAATTGGCCAGCCGCACGCGACGGTAAAGCCTGAGTTCGTTGTGTTTCTGAATGGGAATTGTGATTTTTTTACCCCGCATTATTCAAGCGAAAATTTAGTCGAATCGCCTTCGAATCACTAGGTCAAACACAAGATGCTAGCGACATTGGAAACGTGGATGCCGCCAAGACCCGAAATCCAAAATGCTCCGTCGGGAGTTTTTAGGGTGAGACATCTTCCCGAACCGCCAGCATGTGAAAGTGAGTTACGAGCCCGCAGCGTCTGTAAGTAAACCTACCGAATCGAACCGTCCACTTGCGGGCACAGCGGGCCTTCAGGTCGTTGTTTCAAATAATCTGAATTTGTGGAAAAGGGGGTTGCGGACAAAAGCCGCCCGAGTGGGAAAAGGGGAGATTTGATCGAGTTTTAGCACTCAGTTCTGCCAAATCGTCGAATTCCTTTACTTTTCCAACGTTTCCGCTACGATAATATCGACTTCGACGCATTAGAAACCTCCGGCGACCAGTTGCTTGTTGGCAGCGGGTATTGGGAGGTTAGTGTTGCGGAGATTTTTCAGGGGGCGAATTGGATTCGACCGGATGCTGGAAATGTTGGTGGCGTGTCGTGGTTGGTCAGCAGGCCACGTAAAAAGCTGATCAAAACTTTATCTGCCAACAATAACTTGGCCCTGGTTGCTTAATTAACAAGTAACCCGGACTGCGAACCTTAGCCGAAGAGGTTCAAAAGTCCGTCGCTAAATTCGGATCGTCTCGACCCACGTTGAAAACGGTCGGGATTAAACAATGTTTTCGACTAGTTTCTCGGGGAGCCTTGTCAATTGGCGTCTTGAGAAGCGAAGCTTAAACCATTGACTACACACGTAGAGGCCAACATGGAAACGTCTCGGGACGCGGGTTCGATCCCCGCCGCCTCCACTAACGCGGTCACCGCAAGGTGACTCGGAGCAAGCAGGTCTGAATCGCGAAAAAATCCGCCTGGACTTGAAATTCTTCTGGCGCCTCTGGCAGGTGTCCCAGTTCATTAGATCCCTCGTTGGCCTCCCCAAGTGACCGGAATCGGCGCTACAGTGACAAGCGGAATTTCTGACGGATTCCGGTGGTCGAAGAAGCAAATTTTGTTTCACTGATGTAGAGGAATCGAATTCCCCCCACGCTTTTCTGATGGCTGACAATCAACTCAATTGCAACTGTCCATACGACGAACATCGTGGTGAATCGTAATGCAAGCCAGTTTCCTTTCGAGCCGGAGCTCGCAAACGCGGCAACAACAACTCGTTGAGAATTCTGTCACAGGCCATTTGGATGGTGCTCAAAACCTCGCCATGCAATCGCAACGTTCTCCCGAAAGGATCGGGAAGGTCAATTGGATAACCTCGAGGCAAAAAGTCGCTAAGTAAATGAAGGTCACACATTGGATGTGAGTGCAGGCGCCTCAAATCCATCAACACCGAACGATCCATCGCGATTACAAAACCCGGACGACTGAGCTCGATTCGATTGATCCGGCGTGCACGACCCGTAATTTGATATCCGCGTCGCATTGCCGTGAACCGCATCTTCCAGGCAGCTTTTTTGCCTTGGAATTCATCCAAAATACCGGCGGAATCCACAGACACAAGCTTGGTTGTTTCAGTTTCATGAAGTAAACGTTTTAAGACTCCCACACAAGCTGGTGAGCGACAAACATTGGCCTTGCAGACAAACAAAACCGACAAACGATGAACACGTTCATAATTTTCAGGTCGGGTCACCTGTGAGTTCCCCAAAGGGCTTCCAAAAATGTGCTTATTCACGGTTTCTCTTTCTTTTTTAAAAGTTTCGGACGTCATCTAGGAAGTCGGATTCTGGTGGCCAAAAGAACCGCTGCCCACAGAAACAGACCGGTGAAATTCGGCTCAGGAATTGGAGTTGTCATTACCGAAATCACGACCCCTTTCTTTTTAATGAATGCGGCATCAGTGGAACTCAGCGAGGCTGCAACCAATGTGTTATTCATGGTGAACAGTCCGTTTCCGACGGGAGTAACACTCAAATTCGCATCTAGGCCCCAGGGAATTCCAAACTTCCCAAACGGAGTTGTGCTCTGGTCGGTCAGCGAAACGGATTGTGAGTCAGTCTGGTTGGCAGTCTGCAAAAAAGCAGCCAGCGACGACGCCACAAACGCTTGACCTCCTGAAAACGGAGTTGCCAACGTGTAATCACCAAACTCCTGAATAGATATCCCGCTTATCAGCCAACCACTCTTGGCCTGAAGTGCGAAACTAAGCTGACCATCTACAAGGGAAACTCCGCCCCCCGCACTATTCGCCTCAAAAAGTTTCGGCTGAAAAATTAAACTGTTTCCAAACACGATCGGTGCCCCGAATAGCTCAGGGACTTGACCAATTCCAGGTCCAATCGAGGAGGACGATTCACTAATAGAGATGAATTCAACGTTCGTACCAACCCGATCACCATAGTTGATGATGTCGCCCTGCAGCACAGCACCGCAACCAAACCAGCACATAAACATCAAACCATGCCACCATCGATTTTCAAACATACTCATTGAATACCCTCCAGCAAAAACGAGAAACAGAAACTTGGACACACCTGCTCTCATTAATGGCCCCCAACTGGAATCTTCAATGTGCGATGATCTTCACATTACTGAAGAAGAATGCTCCTCCAACAAGTTGCGTAAACCAGCAAGCTTTGGTTGACGTGTAGATTGCTTAAATTTTTGAAACTTTGCGGCGAACAACCCGCCAAATTGACTTCGACAACTCTTTGTCAATCCTTGGGCACGAACCCCCATACTTACCGACTCGGGCCGCCTAACATGCAAAACACGCTTGTGGACATTGCTTTGGTTGCGCAGCATGAACCACTCAACATTACAAACTGCCGCCGAGAACTATTCTAAAAATAAATAGGCTGCGCAACGCAGTTAATTGCAATGGAAATGATTTTGAAACGAAGAGAATTCAAACAAGGCTTGATGAAAATTGTGCGTAGACAGGACACCTTGGTTTTTGAACACTCAAGCTCGTCGAAACCATTAATGGGATGTAGCGAGAAGCACGGGATGTAGCGAGAAGCGGAAAAAACACCTGGACAAGCCGAGGTGCTTTAGGCCGAACAATCTCCAAGTCTGCGGGATTTGGTGAAGCCTCGAAGAACGAAACCGACGTTCAGAAGGAAGTGACCGGGTTTCCCCCATTTTTAGCAAAAACAAAGCAGGCCCCAAGACGAGAACCAGACAAAGTTCCTTAAGCCAGCAATTTGTGGGAAAGCTGCCGTGTCGCCAACATTTTTCGAGTATGGCTTTCCAGGTGTTCACGATGCTTTCTCGTTTTGTGGCGACTCGATTTTTTGCTTAATAGTCGTTATCGTTGAGCCATGTTGCTGTTTTCAATCATTTGGAGATTTGACTCGTGAAGGTCTTTATCGGAATCGGCATCGAGCAATATTTGGAACAACCGCTTATTTTGCCCGTAAAGTATGCTGAGGCCGACGTTCGGGAATTCGCGCAAGTGCTGGAACAACACGGTTTCGATAAGAATGACGAAATCCTGTTGATCAACGATCAGGCGACTCAATCACGTATCAAGTCGGTGCTAAGAACACAATTGAGCGGCTTGGGAAACCACGATACGCTCTACCTTTATTTCGCCGGACGCGGAGCAACCGTGGCTGGCACGAGCTACCTGGCCTGCTACGACTCGATCCCTAGCGACCTTCCGGATACAAGTATTGCAATCAGTTGGCTGGTTGAGCAAATCAGAAAGTCGGCTTGCCAAAAAATCGTCGTGTTCCTCGATTCTTCCCGAAGTGGATTGATTGGCCCCGAAGGTACGCCGGATTCTTGTTCTGATTTGACTACAGATGAGTTGGGCCAGTTTTTTGCCGATGCCCAACGCTGCATTTGTTTCGCCGCGTGCAAGTCAGATGAGAGTTCATTTCCAAGCACGGACTTTAAACACGGGATATGGGCTTATCATCTGATTGAAGCCTTTGACGGCCGGGCTGAAGCGGCGTTAACGCGGGGACGACTGACGGGCTCGTCGCTGCAAAATTATCTCACGCAAGTAGTGCCGATGAGCCTGCGAAGCGTCAACCCCGCCGCAACCCAAACTCCTTGGCAATACGGTGGCGCAAACAGCGATCTTGAGTTGGCAGACTTAACGGATATCCTCGCTTCACGCAAAGCAGCCAAACACCCGCACGATGGCCAAATTGCCGACTCGATTCTTGCCAGCGAAGAATCGCAACCCATTACCCGACTTCCGGGTTTTGAAAAAAAGCGAGGGCATTTCGTGCCGGATCGCGTAAGTTCGGACGCAAACGAATTTATTGGAAGGCTTGTCGCCAGCCAAGTCGAAGCCGAACTCAAGCAGGTCCGCGATCATTTGAAGCGACAGTTTGAATTTGGTCGTAAAGAATGCCAGATTTCCTGTGATGGCGGAATCGGTACGGTGACGACCCCAAAGTTCAACTACAACATTGTCGTTTTTCAAGACGAAGACCATTGCGAGAACGTCGTCTGGCGCCGGTCAATCGAAGGGATTACCGACTCCAATGCCGTACTCTCTGATGATTTTGCATCCGTGTTTCCGAGCACATTCAACGCCATTGAATTACGGCTTCATGGTCGAGTCGATCTGGACCGGCTTGTTGATGTGGTCGAGGAAATCAAAAGAGTCAACAAAGACATCGATGTTGCCTACGACGATGATCGAGATATTTCGTCTTGTGTCATTTCAATGGCCGGTCATCCGAAGATTCGCGTGACGCAAAATACCTTTGTGGTACTTCACGGGAGTCCAGCCACTCCCAGGGTTCTTATCGAAGCACTTTTTAACGCGCAAGCCGCCCTTACGCGATCCTTCAAAGTTGACGGCATCCCATTCGCAGGCGCAGGGTAGTGACGAATCAGGAAGTATTCTGCCCTTCATCACAATTTCTCGATTTGAAGTTTTCATGTTTCTTTGGTCGGGCCGGTGCGGACAAGGAGGATGGTGCCTAGGGTCATGAGGCTGGCGGCGATGGAGAATCCGAAAGTTGGGGAGATGGTACTCCAGAGGATACCGACGGCCGCGCTCGAGATGAATTTGGCAGTGCCGTTGATGGTGCCTAGGGCGCCTAGGCTGGTACCAATGATTTTCAGAGGAACGAGGTCTGCTGTAACGGTTGGCTCTAAGGCTTCTTGGATCGCCATGTAGATTCCGGCGACGACAAAGATCAATACCAAAACCGACGGTAGTTCGTTTTCAATCACAAAGGCCAAAGTTGTTTTCGGCGAACAGTAGCGGAAGTCGTCGAGACTTTCGTTCGTTTTATCCGAATTTTTTAGTGCCACGAAAGTCTTGACGACTTCCGCTACCTAAAACCAACAAGCCGTTGACGAGTTCCGCTACCCCAAAATCAAACTTTGACATCTAACTATGGTAAGCTTTCAATGAGGCTCTACTGATTGTCCAGAATTTGGACCCGCGCCATCAAGTACAGCATTTCACGGCAAATCTGGGCGGAGCGTTCGTCGTATCGCTCGGCTTCATGCTCGGTATCGTCAGCAACTTTGGGGTCTTCATAGCGAATCGCGACACGAAGGTCGCAACCGGTCACTAGCGGGCAAGACTCGTCAGCTTGAGAGCAGGTCATCACGGCACAATATCCCTTAGTGGGATTCGGTGCGGAGTCGTAGATTTTTGAGAAACAAAGTTGTTGCGCCGTTGAGTCCGATTCAGCGACAGAGTACTTAGGGTTCGGACTGTTCCGTTCATCGACGGTAATTCGTAAACCGCACCGCTCGAGTGCGGCGACGGCCCGAGGGTTGAACGCGGTCGCTTCAGTGCCGCCCGAAAAAGTTTCCACAGCATTCCATTCGGCATTGAGGCAATTGTAGCGTGCTGCGATCCGAGCCCAGATTTGTGCAAACTGACTGCGACGGGAATTGTGCGTACAAATGAAAATTAACTTAGCAGGCTGAGACTTGCCCTGGCACGCTCGGATGTAATCTGCAACTTTTTCAAGTTCCATGCGCCGTTCAGAGGAGATCGACGAGAACTCTTCGGCGCGATTCTGCAGGTATTGTAAAACTGCTGGGTAGAAATTTTGTACCGCTGGAGTTGAAGGTCGGAATGTCATCACAAATCCCTTATCAATGTTCATGTAGCCGTCTTGAGGATACGCCGCCAAAAAAAGTAACCAATCACGAGATTGTTGTGGGAACACAAAATATTGTCGTATTTGCGAATCAAATGGCCAAGTGGTTTTTTGCCGAGATGCGATCCTTTGGGTGGGTTCGCTTTTTCACGGAGTGAAAAGCTACGTGGCCGTTCACTCCTGAACGGTTACCACCCATGATAGCAAATTGACAGTATTTTAGAAACCGGCTATATTTGCATATTGACGCAAATGTGCATGTATGGAGTGTCGGGAATGAAACCAAAAGAAGCGGCGAAGTGTTGTCGGCCCATTGATGATCTTTTTGATTCAAAATTTTTTAAGGCAATGGGTGAACCAAGTCGGCTAAAGCTGTTGTCTTGTTTGGCCAAATGTGGTCGCCCGTGCTCGGTTACGGAGTTAGCCGAGTGTTGCGCCGTCGATATTTCAGTGGTTTCTCGGCACTTGGCGGTGCTTGAACAGGCTGGACTTCTCACGGTGTCCAAACGAGGACGCACCGTGTTCTATGCGGTGCCCTATAAACATTTGAGCAATACGTTCCGGGCATTCGCCAAGGCGATCGAGGATTGCCGTCCCAAACGCTCCGTTTCCCAAAAAGAGTCTGTCGTATGAGGCTAAGGCGTCCCGGCTGTTCGTGAGATCGTCAAACCATTTTCAATATCCGAAAGATCGAATTCCAGACAAATGAACGTCAACAAAGGCAAACCAGACGTAGCCGAAAAGTCTGCGATTAGCTTCTTCGAGAAGAATCTCACGATTTGGGTGGCGTTGTGCATGGTAGTAGGGGTGTTGATCGGAAGATTCGCACCGGCGGTACCCGAATTTTTGTCCAAATTCGAGTATGCGAATGTCTCGATTCCCATCGCCGTGCTGATTTGGTTGATGATCTATCCGATGATGATGAAAGTGGACTTTGCCAGTATCAAGAACGTCGGGAAGAACCCCCGGGGACTTGTCGTGACCTGGATCGTCAATTGGTTGATTAAACCGTTTACGATGTTCGGCATCGCGTATTTTTTCTTTTACGTTGTGTTCAGTTCATTGATCTCGCCGGAGTTGGCCAAGGACTATTTGGCAGGAGCGGTTTTGTTGGGAGCTGCCCCTTGTACGGCGATGGTTTTTGTTTGGAGTCACTTGACTCAGGGAAATCCTGCTTACACGGTTGTCCAAGTGGCCACGAACGACTTGATCATTCTGGTCGCTTTCACGCCGATCGTGGCATTCCTGTTGGGGATCGGCGGAATCTCGGTGCCGTGGATGACCCTGCTGGTTTCGGTGGTGTTGTTCGTCGTTGTGCCATTGGCGGGCGGGGTACTTACCCGGCACTTCGTGATTCGGGCTCGAGGCGATGCCTACTTTTTGAACTCGTTCATTCCCAAATTTAACAACGTGACGATCGTCGGCCTGTTGCTGACTTTGGTAGTGATCTTTTCGTTCCAAGGTGAAGTGATTTTGAATCACCCATTGCACATTGTCCTGATTGCCGTGCCGTTGACGATTCAGACCGTGCTCATCTTTTTCCTGGCATACGGGACTTGTTACCAACTGAGGTGCCAGCATGATGTGGCGGCTCCAGCGGGGATGATTGGCGCATCGAACTTTTTCGAGTTGGCTGTAGCGGTAGCGATCACGCTGTTCGGGGCCGCATCACCAGTGGTGTTGGCGACGATTGTGGGGGTACTGGTGGAGGTCCCCTTGATGCTGGCTCTTGTAAAATTTGCCAACAGGACTCGCGATTCATTTTCAGGGTTTGCGACCGATGCTTAAACGTGATAGTTGCCGCGGTGGAATCCGTAATGATTTACTGGGAGCAAGCCCTGAGCGGCTTGATGAAAATCATGGGGGTGTTTGTGTGCTCCGATAGACCGAGTGCCACGTGCGTTGGCCGCATTTGGGGCAGGTTATTAAGCGTTTGGGATTTCCACGTGCTTTCCAGCGAATGCCTCCCATTTCCCAAACGGAGCGTTCGAAACCACAGGGGCAACGCATCATCCAAGCGAGTGATTCGGCACGCATGTCTTCGGCCCATCTCTTGGGCAAGATCGCGGTAAAAAATCTTTGAGTGAATGACATGGAATTTAATTCCCTTGGCTCAACCAATGTAGGATCGGTCAACGAAACACTCGGCTTAGTGATCCAAGACAAATGACTGCATGTCAATCAATTCAGGTCTCAAATCTGCAGCCTCATAAATGGACCGAAATTGGCGGACTTCAGGAGTGTCGTTTTCGAAAAGTTCTGCCGCATGTCGAGCCGAGATGGTTTGGAAAAGGAGAGTCGCCTCGACACGATATGGCGACCTCCCGACCACGGGTGCGACGTAAGTCAACTGATCTGAACCGCCAACAAAATCCACATCATTATCGATTCCGGCAGGAAGAGTCGAGACCGCGTCGGGGTGATCCATTTTCCAACCCAGGGGAAGCAGGCGGTTGTCTTTCAAGAAACTGGCTCCATGTAGAAGATAAAAGGTCGGCTTACCCTCGATATCTGCCATGATCGTTTCGTAGACTTGAACTTGTTGCGAGTTCTCGATCCGCTGGAAATGCGGCAGATTCTCGCCGCCTGTGCGCTCCGAGGGTAACACCTGGTGTTCGGCGTCCACCAACTCGCCCCGTTCATTATAGGCACCCGAAACAAACACGAGTTGCTCATCGGCGTCGAACACTTTCAGTTGAATCCAGGCTCGGCGACTGGGGTATGCCGTCGGCAGTTTATGTCCTGCCAGATTGGTTACCTTCAAAGGAATGTAAAATCGACCGCTTTCGATTCGAGCATCAACGAACTCAAGCGTGGCCGTCTGATGTCGTAACATTTTTTCGATTTGCGAGAGTGATTCATCGAAAGCAGCACGAGGAACCTCAACTCCAAGCTCTCGGGAGTTGTCGCGTAAAATGCGGGTCATCAGGGCATTGCCGCCTACCAGGGTGTGACGCCCGAATGGTTCTCGTGGATTCAAGAACGGAAAATCTCGGCCTCCAGGATTGTGAGCGAGCATGGTCTTGATCGGACTGCCATCGTTGCCGGTTGTCGGCATGTGGCAACTTTGGCAGCTTCGTGCAAGCTGATCAGGAGAAGCCATTTCGTCATTAAAGACCGAATTACGCCATTCCAGGTAGGGTGCCTGTTCGTGAAAATGGGTGCCAGTGGGTTCTCCCTTAGACGTAACCGCTTCTGTAATCACCGTATGACAACTTGCACAGAGAGCTGACTTCAAAATATGGGGTGAGTGGGTAGGCGTGTAACCAACATTATTCCGCATCGGCATGGTGACCGGATTTGCGTGGGGTCCATAGATTTGCGATTCCAAATTGATTTCAAAATTGCCGGTGAAAGATTCCGGCGTTCCCAGATTTTTATCAGTGATTTGATGACAAACCGTACACGACACTCCGTCCATCGCCAAATGAGCCTTGGGGGTTGCCGTCTTGAGCAACGCAAGAACTTCGCCATCTGGGCTGGGCGGAAAGGGAGCTGCCATGGGAGTATGGCAACGAGTGCAGATATCCTCAATGTGTGCCTTTTGCTGAGGCGTTTTGGCCACTTCAGCAGAAACTACGGCACGCCAATAGGGGTCTCGCGAAGACTGGGCCATCATCGACGACTGCCATAGATCATAGGCCGCCACAGATTCCCCTTGCTGATCACGTTGTGAATTAGAACGACTGGAAAAGTTATGGCACAACGCACAACGCTGCCCAAGTTCGAAATGCGGTGCCGCCACTAGTGAGCTCAATGTCTCATCTGTCGGGTTGCCTTTTTTTGAGGTTTGGGCGATCGGTTGCTCATTGCGTGAATCGCGAAACGCTCCTGGAAAACTTACCAGCCAAGCAAAAGCCATTAACGACACCAGCAAGGAAGCCGTGATCAAAAGCGCCTTAAGTCTCATAAAAGTCTCGTTTCTTAAGACGGGTCAAATCAGCTAAAGAGGTGAAATAATTGCTCGGCAATGCCCTTGCTTCCACCGACCTGAGATCAGTGCATAGCGAGTCAATGCAACTTTCCCAAAAACGAATTCTATGAAACGAATTGCCTGCGAGCAAGAATGGCGGTGATAGCGATTCGGTAAGGCGATTGTTAAAATGCACGCTTCAATATGAAAGTTCGCGGAACGGTCTCAAGTTTGCCGTGGCCGATGCTTTGGCAGATTATGTTTTTTCGAGGATGATCTCGAACCTTTCAAGTCGGAATATCGAAAATGATGTCTGAGCAACAAACGGTAATTCGCCAGCAGATCATTTTGCGCAGTTTGATTATTTGGCACGGGATCATTTTGGCTGAGATTGTGCATGGAATTGTGCGTGCCGTTGCGGTGGTGCCGCAAGTTGGAAAGTTCCGCGCGGATCAACTTGGGGTTTTTTCAGGGTCGTTGATCATCTTGGGCATCGCCTATTTCACAATCGAGTGGATTGGAGCTCGGCGGACGGGGGAGCTATTGGCGGTCGGGGTTGTGTGGACTGTTTTGACGTTTGTTTTCGAGATGCTGTTTGGATATTTTGTGGTGGGCCTGGCCTGGGAGGAACTTTTTGCCAGCTACAATCTGCCCCAAGGAGGGCTCATGCCAATCGGCCTCCTATTCTTGCTGGTGAGTCCCCTGGTCGCAAAGTCTCTTCGGAATATCCGGTGAGGTACAGCGATACGCTGGATCGATTGGTTTTTGAAAAATCGCGAGTCTTAAGATTGATCGATGCTAAACCTGTTTTGCTTGGGATCGGGCAACTTGAGTCGACTCCAACAACGGTAAATTCTCTCCCGAGGTATTTCGCAAAAAACCCCGCCGGTCCTTCAGTAGTTTCAGGTGTTTTCTAAGTGTTGCATTTGGATATTTATCCGTGGTTTCATGAATCATCGCAGACAACATCTGACGGATCGGTTTTAGGACTTGGCGTCGGCTGGGATGTAGCGGATGAGTCCTTTTTTCGGAGAAATCTGGTAAAATGCTCCACGTTGCTTAGAAAAATTGCGTCAGTTTACTGAAGCAGTGCAAATCATCATTCTTGGGAATGGCGGAACAGGATCACAAGAGGCAAAATGTCGGAGAACAAAACTATCGTCAGGTGGCATCGCCCCAGCGTTTCTCGATCAAGGGGGTGCGTGGTTTGGTTCACGGGCCTGAGTGGCAGTGGGAAGAGTACGGTTGCGAATCGCGTCGATGAACTTTTGGCGGAGCGGCAGGTATCCGCATTTGTTTTGGATGGCGATAACGTTCGGCACGGGTTGAATGCGAGTCCGGAAATTTTGAGTCGCAACCATTCGGAGGAGTTCGCAAATCGATTTGGGTTGACCTTTGCTCCACTTGATCGCGAGGAAAACATTCGTCGTATCGCTTGCGTGGGAGAATTGTTCGCAACCGCAGGACTGATTGCCTTAACCGCATTTGTCAGTCCCTATCGTCGTGATCGCGAGTTGGCTCGGCAAGTTATTTCTGGACAGGGAGCGGCTGATGATTTTATTGAAGTCTTCGTCGATACACCGCTGGAGGTCTGTGAGCAGCGGGACCCCAAAGGTTTGTACAAAAAGGCAAGGGCGGGAGAGATCAAGAATTTCACTGGAATCGACGATCCCTACGAGCCCCCTTTGAAACCGGAAATTCATCTCGCTGGTGGATCACAATCTATCGATGAACTTGCGGCTGCCGTGATCTCCTATCTCCAGCAACGAGGAAAACTCACTGCATGACCGAGACTCAATGGAAAGAACTGCACCAGCATGCCCAAACGGTTCGCAAGCGAGCCTATGCCCCTTACTCTAAATTTCTGGTCGGAGCGGCGTTGTTGTCTCGGCAAGGGAATGTCTACCTGGGATGCAACGTAGAAAATGGTGCTTATAGCCCTTGTTTGTGCGCTGAGCGAGGAGCCGTAGCCGCAGCCGTTGCCGCAGGGGAGCGAGAATTCGTTGCGGTGGCCATCGTCGCCACTGATTTGGCCTCTCCATGCGGCGTTTGCCGACAAGTTCTCTTCGAGTTCGGAGCCGACATTGCAGTGCGGGCTTATGCAGCCGACGCCCCTGATATCTACAAAACCTGGACCAGCGGCGAGCTCTTGCCTGACGGATTCGAGCTAAAGCGACGCACTTGAACCGCTGGGTTGGGGTGTTAAGATTTTCCGATGCTATCGATTGCCCAAGAATTTTCCATTTCGATGAGATGTCACGGCCATAGCGATTTTTTGCGGAACGTCGGCCTTTGGGACCGAATCAACTATCAAGGTTACGCGTTAAGGGTGACTTGTTCACTTATTTTTGCACGCGGCATCGTAGAAGGTACAGCAACATGAACATGATTCGATGGTTTGGCTTGGCTCTCCTGTTGGGGACCCTTCTGATTAGTCAGGAAGCTTTGGCGCAAAACCCTCTTCAAGATTTGCAAAAAAAGGTTGACGAAAACCTTCCTCGCGGTCGCTTTATGCGGAAACTACGTGAGGACGCACAGGCTCGCGATGAGAAAAAAGAACAGCAAAAGAAGCAACGGGAAAAAGAACAACAGGAAAAAGAACGGGAGAAGATGGCACGCGACGCTCAAAAGCGTGGCGAGATTCGCCCTCCCCAATTCAATCAGCCAAATTTAGCAAATCAACCGAATCTCGCAAACAATCCTCAAGGCGGCCCACAGTTTCGCAGCCCTCAAGCAATTCCTCAATTCGCTCCAGGTGAGTTGCGTCAACCGACGCCAGGTCAAACTGCACCCGGCCAGCCGATGTTCGCGCAGCCAAATACCCAAATGCCAACGCCGGATTTTGGCCAACCGAGACAAACAACTGCGAAACCGCCTGCGAAGAATGCAAATCATCCTCAAGGCTTCGGGTTGGTTTTAGTTGAAAAACAAGACCAACTTCAGGTCGCTGAGATCGATCCGAAAGGGAACGCGGCACAAGCTGGCTTGCGTCGTGGTGATGTGATTAACCAGATCGGTGGCGTCGATATTTCCACGCTCGACGAATTCGACGAAATCACTAAACTGATGGGAAATGGCGATCAGATCGAGTTCGGCATCGTGCGTGGCGGAAAAAAGAGTAGCCAAGCGATAACTTTTGGCGCCGTTATCGACACCGATTTGGAGCAATTGACTGATCTTGTAGAGCCACCCGGTATCGACCTGGAAACCGCCAACGATTTTGCTCCGCCGGTGCGAACTGCCGACTCTCGGCGAAATCCCAACTCAATTCTGGACATTCCAACGAACTCCTCGCGTAGCTCCACTCAAGGGATTTTACCGCCGCCCGTGAAAGCTGAATCCAAAAATTTAGAACAAATCATCGAAGACCAACAAAAAGTGATCGAACGGTTGGAGCGAGAATTGAAGCGTTTGCAACAATCACCGCCAACCCGCGACGACGATCCGCCCATCGGCTAAAGAAATTTTTCCCGTATAGTTTCGTGCAGGCTCGCTTGCGAGGACATGCACACGAAGCACGGTCGGCCCCTCAAAAGGCCGACCGTGTTTTTTCGTGGATTTTCGCAACAAAGCGTCTTTTTTCTTAGGTCTAAGGCTGAGTCCAAATGGCTGGATTGGGTTGCTGCGTAGGGTTGATTTTTCGGGTATTCTACTTACAGTTGACGTGAATGAAGCTTCGCAAGAATAAGAGTTTTTGAGGATTGCATGCAATACAGTTTTCGGCTGGCCGAACTTTTGGGACATTCTCCTGACCCGCGGAAACGCCCGGGGACCATTAAGACGATTGTGGAGTACACCGGACTCGACCGTCACCAAGTCGCGGCGTTGCTCAAAAACGAAATCAGATATATTCCTCTGAAGGCCCTCTCGCGGTTATGCGACTACTTGATCGAACATGGTCACGCGTCGGCGGCGGAATTGCCGGGCGCTCTGTTTGCAATCGAGCCGGAAAGTTTTTGGGAGTTGCTGGCTCGTCGCTCCCGTTTAGAAATTTGTTTAGGTGTTCGCCGAGACGTCGAAGCCAAATCACCCGAGGTTTCCTTTGTGGTTGCTTCAGACGCCGTGTTGTTGGGCGAGATTTTGAATGGAGTTACCACTTTAGGTGGAACCGCCAAGCACAAAAAAGAGCTGTTTCCTGACCCGGTCGGCCACAACGCCGTTCCGCATCCTGAGTACATGAAGCAGAGCTTGGTATGGAGTCCTGGGCAGGCCAGTCCCGTCGAGGTCAAACGTCGCGCCAATCGAGTCTACGACGAGTTTTGCGACTCGCGATCTGACAAAGGTTTGATTGCAATTGGTAGCACAAAAAGTAATCCAGTAGTCGAATTGATTTTGGCCAGGGCCTTCAATTGCGAGCCGTTCGTCTCTCAAGACAACGCGGCCACGCCAGAGTCGCGGAACGTTCCATTTTTTGTGCGATACCGTGAGAACGATCCTCACCCCGCATCTTGTGCGGCTGGACTAAAGCTCAGCAAATCATTCCCGTCGAAAGACCCTGGCATCTACTACGAAGGTACCGATGGCAAATGGCATTTTGCACCGGCAAATGACAAAGAGGACTGTGCGTTCTTGTTCTATGTGCATCGCGAATCGCAAGGTCGGTTGGAAATGTGCATGGGTGGATTCTCAGGACGAGCCACGCGGCTGCTGGCACGAACGTTGACCGCCTGTGCCGACGACTTTTGGCCTCCACGATTTGAAGGGCAAGGAGTACAAGCTGGTGCCTTCATCGCTAGCTTTGCAATTCCAGCAGACTCTCGCAAGAGTCGAGACATCCTGTCGGACGAAGCGGTTGGCGAAGTCAATATCCAGGCCGTTTCCCAAGAAGCGCTGCAAAGAACGCTCTTGCAATCGGGGGATGCAGGCCCTCTGGCAGATAGCGAATCGTAGTTCTTGATGTGACGAATATCGGGACTTCAACGGCATTCCTAAAAAACATCCAGTGCTGGCAACGGCTTAAGTATTGATTGCGATTGGTTTTACCGATAACCCACCTTACGGGCGTCGTCCCGTGCGGTTTACCGAGTCGGCTTGTGCAAATTGCCCATCGTCTCACAAGGTTTTCCGCGTGACAGACTGAATTCTTGCGCGGGTTCCCATCAGAAAAAGATCTGGAGCGGTCCGCGACCTCAGGACAAAAGGGGGATTTGTGGCGGAAGACATTAACGTGCTGGCACTTGTCAAGGGCGAAGAGCGATACCTGTTTTTGTTCAACGACTCTCGTCGGGCTGACACGTTGCGGGTCTTGGGCCGCTTTGCTTCTAACCCCGAGTTGAGCTTCTCGTGGTACGATGCGGCGGTCATGAGCCAAAAAATCAGGGCCACTCGCAAATCCAAATCGTCCCCTCCGGCACCCAAAGTCACCAACCGAATTAATCATCCACCCGTATCGGACTTTTACGGCGACTAGAGCGGCACTTGTCGTGTCTCGTGAGGCTGTTAGCTAGCGATGCAAGAAGCGATCGGAAGATTTTTGCGGTACTTGGAAGTCGAGCGAAACTGCTCGCCTTACACGATCAAAAGCTACCGCGAAGACCTCTTATCTTTAGAGGAGTATTTTTCAGCTAACGGTGGGGGAGCCGTCTCGATTGGTTCGTTGAGTCCCGTCCAGCTTCGTGGCTACGTCGCAGCCCTACATGAGGCGGGCTATGCCAAATCCTCGGTCGCTCGGCGATTGGCATCGTTGCGAAGCTTTTTTCGTTTTGCCCAACGCGAGGGCTTGGCCAACAGCAATCCCGCCAAGCCTCTCCGCAATCCAAGACGCGAACGAAAGTTGCCCCATTTTTTGTCTAATGACGAATTGGGGAAACTGCTCGCTGCCCCGCCGGCAAATGAACCAATGGGCCTCAGGGATCGAGCAATTCTCGAAACGATGTACTCGGCAGGATTGCGCGTCAGCGAGCTTGTGGGGATCAATCGCGAGGACTTGGATTTAGACGGTGGCTTAGTGCGAGTGCGCGGAAAGGGGAAACGGGAACGTTTGGCCCCTTTGGGTTCGTTTGCGATCCGAGCCCTGAATCGCTGGCTCAAGCATCGCAATACGCTGAGTGACAAGGGGCGAACGGCACCGGTGTTCGTCAACAAATTCGGCACCCGACTAACGACCCGCAGCGTGGCGCGGATGCTGGAAAAGTATCTCAAGATCACAGGTCTCGATCTGCGGACCAGTCCCCACACCTTGCGGCACAGTTTTGCGACCCACTTACTGGACCGTGGTGCAGATATTCGTAGCGTGCAAGAATTATTGGGGCACAAAAGTCTTGTCACCACCCAAATTTACACCCACGTCAGCACGGCCTCGCTCCGAAATGTCTACGAACAAGCTCACCCAAGGGCCAAGGGCCGAAAGTCGTCGTGACCATGCGGGTGAGCATCGATGAGGGACTGCTGCTGGTGCAATCGTTCACGAAATCTGGCTTCGCTAAACAATAATTTTGGTTTAATTCGAAGTCTAAACTTAAAATTGAGT
This sequence comes from Pirellulaceae bacterium, assembly GCA_019636375.1. Classification (GTDB taxonomy): domain Bacteria; phylum Planctomycetota; class Planctomycetia; order Pirellulales; family Pirellulaceae; genus BJ22. The sequence continues at coordinate 488,033 of JAHBXS010000005.1, forward strand.
TTCATCCCTTTGGACTTCTGGCAGTGAAAAGGATTGGGACGGTAATGCAATCAGAAAAATTGTATTTTTGGGGAATTTTTGCTTGCTGCCAAACGTGCGTTCGAATGGTGGAGCCTCCACAGTTTGAACATTGTTTTTTGAGGCGTTTTGATGGGATTTTTTCGAAATCTAACGCAGAAAAAGACTTCGAAATGGCCTCCGTTTCGTTGCCTACTTGCCCTGTTTTCTACCGCTCATTTTTTACCAACTAAACGTCGTCTAAAATATCCACGGCGGGAAAGGATTTTCCTTCGAGCATTTCCAGGCTGGCTCCGCCTCCGGTGCTGACGTGGGTCACGGATTCTTCGAAGCCGAACTGGGCGATTGCCGCCGCGCTGTCCCCCCCGCCGATGATACTGGTCGCTTGACTATCTGCAATCGCTTGGGCCACCGCACGAGTTCCGATGTCAAAAGGTGGCATTTCGAACACCCCCATCGGTCCATTCCAGACGACCGTTTTCGCGTCGCGGATCAGGTCGGCGTAATGGCGGCAAGTCTCCGGGCCAATGTCCAGACCCATGAATCCGTCGGGAATTTGACCAGCGGGGACAATTACTTTTTCACAATCGGCGGCAAACTTGTCGCCGCAATGTGTGTCCAGCGGAAGCACCAGTTTCGAACCTCCGCGTTGCAAAAGCTCTTTGGCCAAATCCACTTTGTCCGGTTCGACTTTGCTGGTTCCGACCTGCCCGCCTTGGGCAAGCGAAAAAGTGTACGCCATCGCACCACCGACCAGAACTTGCTCGCACGTATTGAGCAAATTGTCGATCACCTTGATTTTATCCGAGACCTTTGCCCCGCCGAGGATGGCGACGAAGGGACGCTCAGGCTGAGCAATTACATCGCTCAAATACTTGATCTCTTTTTCGACCAACAACCCCACGACGCGCGGCTTGCCTTCCATTGCTAACGGAACAGCGTACATCGAACCGTCCTTGCGATGACAAGTCCCAAACGCATCATTGCAGTAAGCGTCCGCAAAACTGGCGAGGGTCCGCGCGTAAGTTTCCTCCCCTTTCTTCTCCCCGGCGTTGAATCGCACATTCTCCAAAACGAGAACGCCACCCGCCGCAAGCTTGGCGACCCCCGCAGTTGCCGTTGGCCCCACGGTATCTGTCGCGAAGGCGACCGGGAGTTGCAGTAGCTCACCGAGCCGCGTCGCAACCGGAGCCAGACTGAACTGCGGATCGGGAGCCCCGTCGGGCCGCCCCAAATGGCTCATCAAAATCGCGCTGCCTCCTCGATCCATGACAGAGCGAATCGTCGGCAGGGCCATTTGAATACGACGATCATCAGTAATCGTCCCGTGAGAGTCTTGGGGAACATTGAAATCGACACGAATCAAAACCTTTAGGCCTTGGACATCAATATCGGCGATCGTTTTTTTGGGCATGTTTCGACAAATTAAAGAAGAATGATATGGAAAAAATAAACCAAGGACTACGAATTGGAACCGCTGCGGTTGACGACCCGTTTTTGAATGTCAGTCTCGATGGGCCCAAAGACTTCTTCGTGGCGATGGACCGACAAATGCAAAGCGTGCAGTAATCGCTTGGCGGTGTAGAAATTCAATACGATCCGCTGTTGAATTTCAATGGGCTTGTCGTTTGTCCCCATCGGTTGCGAGTTCAAACCGAAATCGACGATCAGTTCTTCCGGAGAACCGGTCACTCGGCAGAAATTGGCGTAACAACAAACGGCTTTGGACTCGTCCACGCTGACTTGTTTTTGTGGGCTGGGATTGGATGCTTCTGACATCGAAAGGCTCCTGCGGTTTGAATACCGGCAAAAAAGGGAATGGGGGCTGGCGTTTTCGCGACCAAGGCCCCGAAAATTCTCGCACAATCAAAATACCCCCTTTAGGTTTCACATTTTTTGAATTAAGTCAATACAATCAAGTTGAAAATTTTACGACTCCAACTCAACGAAGCGGCCAATGAAACGAGTTTGCCTCATTAACACCGGTGGAACGATTGGGATGAAGCCGACTCCCGAGGGGCTGAAACCCGTTCCCGGGTTCTTGGCCGAACAGATGCGATTGATGCAAGAGCTCTCCGACGAGCAAATGCCCCAAATTGAAATCGTCGAGTACCAACCCGTCATCGATTCGGCCAACATGACTACCGCCACGTGGAGTCAAATCGCCGGGGACATTGCTCAAAGATACAACGATTTCGATGGATTCGTTGTGTTGCACGGCACCGACACGATGGCCTACACGGCGTCGGCCCTGCCGTTCATAATGCCGGGATTGGCAAAACCAGTGGTGATGACCGGTTCGCAATTGCCCCTCGGCCAGGTCCGCAGCGATGGACGCGAAAACCTCAAAACGGCGATTATCATTGCGGCCAATTATGTGATCCCTGAAGTCGGCCTGCTGTTCGGCGAAGCGATGTATCGAGGTTGCCGCGCGACGAAGGTCAGTGCTTCTCGCTTGGATGCTTTCGATTCGCCAAACGCTTTACCCCTTGTTTCGGCTGAGACGGCCATTGAGATTTTTCCGGAAAGATTTCGCGAAGTGCTTCAACCGGCATCCGACCAATTGCCACTCGAAAAAATGGCTCCCCAAGAAATCGCCACCTTTCGACTTTTCCCGGGCATGAGCCACGAAGTATTGAGTAACGTTTTGCGGAGACCCCTCAAGGCGTTGATCCTCGAAACCTATGGAGTTGGCAACGGCCCGGCGCATGACCACCAATTTTTGGAAATGATTCATGCCGCGACTCGCGACGGAATCGTGGTGGTCAACTGCACTCAATGCCGACATGGTTGCGTCTTGCAGTCGGCTTACGAAGTCGGACGGATGCTGCATGATGTTGGGGTCGTCAGCGGTCGAGACCTGACAATCGAAGCGGCCATCGCCAAGCTCATGTACTTATTCTCCAATGAAAGCGACATCGCCATGATTAGGCAAAAGGTCCCTGTGAACTTGGTTGGTGAATTAACTCCCGAACCATAAACCCGCCAATAAAATCACAGTCGCGATTCGGTTCTACATCCTTTTCGCGGCCCACTCGCGCAATTGTTCGCGGAAAATTTTTGCGTTGTGGCGGATATCGACGGGCAGGGACTTCATCAAAAAATAATACTCGATCTCCTTGGTCAGCTCATGACCAGCCCCCAACTCCCGCAACTCGCCGAGAAGTTCGCTTTGGTCCGCCGCTCGTTTGGGCCAGTCGTCCGACCAAGGCTCGGCGATGATCGCAGGGCGTTGTTGACCAGGAGGCCCAACCCCCACGAGGGCCGAACGGTAAATTCGCGGATGATTGTTGATGATCGCTTCACAAGGAATCGTGAACAACGTTCCCCGCGCCGTTTGCACGCGATGTGATTTGCGTCCGCAAAACCAAAATCGATCTTGCTCGTCCAAGTAACCCACATCCCCCATCCGATGCCAAATTCGCTCTCCGTCAGCGACCTTGTGCAAGGCATTCGCATCGGTTCGCGTCACATAGCGATCGGTGACAACATTTCCACTGACCATCATTTCACCGATCTGGCCAGGGGGGACGGGGACCGTTTGAGAAATATCGGTGAGCGGGCCGTCATTGATCTCAATCACCCGCCATTCGATTTGTGGCCAGCGTTTACCCACGCAAGTCCCCGCACCGTTACGTGACTGCAACGAGGTTTCTTCAATCACCTTTCTTGATTCGACACAGGCGACTGGCAACGACTCCGTGGCGCCGTACGGAGTGTGGACTTCACCATCGGAGTGGATCATCGTTCGCACACCCTCCAAGACATGCACGGGGACCGGAGCGCCTGCCGACAAGACTCGGCGAAGGGTTGGTAATTTTTTCCCGTTCGTATTGCAGAACCGCAACACGGTATTCCACAAGGCGGGGGAACCAAACGACTGGTTCGCCTGAAAATGTTCGACCGCTTGAATGAAATCGCGAGGATCGATCTTTGCCGGGCGAGTCGCATCCATGCGTGGAAAAATCGTGGTCATCCCCATGCCTGTGTTGAACAAGGCAAACAATGGAAATCCCGAAACGTCGGCGCCACCCGGCTCGATTCCAAAGTAGTCCCGAATTTGAATCGTCTGCTGAATAAAGTGGCAATGTCGGTACAGAACCCCTTTAGGAGGACCGGTACTGCCGGTGGTGAAAATGATCGCGGCCTGATGCTCGGCATCGTGGGACGGCCGCGCGTCGCGGGTGGTTGTTTGAGTGGTAGAAGTTGGTTCGGCAAAAAACGGTCTGGTGTCGATCCCCAGCGGCAAGACCCTGCGACCCACGCAAAAATTCAAACGGCATTGCGGCAGTTGCTTGCGGTAAACCCAGCGAGCGATTTGCGCGAGCCCGATCCCTGCCACGCCGTCGGGATTGGTTTCGGCGAGGCAGCGAATCATGTTCTTCCGACCCATCCCGGGGTCGATCAGGACGACGGTTGTTTCCGCTCGAAACAAACCGAAAACCCAAGCGACGAAATCGATCCCCGGCGGGACCATCAGGCAGATTTTCGTGTCGGGCCCGACGCCGTGGGCTCGTACCCCAGCAGCGATTTGAGCGGCTCGCCTTTCGAGTTCCGCAAAGGTGATCGTACGAAAATTGCCGGTTCGACCAACGGGCTCGGCGACTGCCGCCTGATGCGGAAAATTTGCCGCCGCCATGCGTAGACTTTCCGAAATATTTGTGATTTGGCTCAAATCCATAAATCCGCCTTGGTTCGGTCGTTCTTGGGGCTGGCACTTGTCCGGCGAACCAGAAGCGATGGCCAGATCGCACGTTTCCCCGTAGCGTCCCGCCTTTCGAGAAACAAAGCCTAATAGGAATGACGAGGGAAATCGCGTAGATTATAGGGTTTAGCAAACAACTTGAAAATAATTGCCTTCTACAGAAAGCGGCGAGATGGAATTTGACATCTACCAACCCTGCCCTGTCCACCAAGAAAAGAAAATCAAATTTTGCTGCGGCAAAGACGTGGCGTCCGGCTTGGGTGAGATTTTTGACAAAATCGAAGCACGACAACCGGCGGCCGCCCTCGAAGCCCTCGACCGGCTCCTTGAAAAATCTGGCCCCAAAGACTGTTTGCTCAGCCTCAAAGTTCAATTGCTCGGCTCGCTGGAGCGGTACGAGGCGGCTGGCGAAGTTAACGAGCAGTTCCTCGCTTCCAACCCCAATCACTCTGTCGGCCTTGAGCAACGAGCGGTGATGTTGGCCAATCAGGGGCGGATTGTCGAGGCCTACGAGGCATTGCAATCGGCGATGGATAATTTGCCGGATGCTAAAATTCCTGTTGGCTTTGCGACGGCTTTTGCATCCGTGGGAGCGGGCTGTCTAACTCTGGGTGATGTCTGGGCCGCGCGTGCTCACCTCGACTTTGCTCTTGCACTACGCCGAGACGACAAACAAATCGAGCAGTTGGCTCAATACGTCAAATCGCTGTGCGATAACTTGATTTTACGCCGAGCGAATCATCCCCTTCCGCCTCCCGAGGCAGAATTCGAGTGGAAGAAGAGATACGAGAATTCCGGCAAGGCTGCACGTCGCGGTCAATTCCGCAAGGCCGTGGCGTTGGCAAAAAAGGCTTTGGAAATGGCTCCTGAAGAGCCCCTGTTGATTCGCAACGTGGCGATCTTATCTGGAAACGTGCCGGACCGCGAAGGCTTACTTGGGTCATGGCGACGAGTGGCCGAGAATGATGCGTTCATGTTGGTTGAACGAGTTGAAGCCGAAGGGATCGTTCAAGCGTTCACTGCGGAATCCGAAGCCGGAAAGAAACCCGTTCTGCGTTATCTGATCAACGTCCCTGGAGATCTCGACGACGTATTGACGAGCATGAGAAGCTCGCGCCGGTTTGTCGAAGAGCGGATTCAAGCGGACGACTTTGAAGGGGCTGGGCCTCCGCCACGAGCGTTCTTCTATTTCCTGGATCGTGACCGCATCGACTCAACCGAGGGGCTGGGCATCAACGACATCCCCAAGCATGTTGCTCAAGCCCTCTGCTTCGGGAAACAGACCGACCGATCAGCTCGCATCGAGTTCATCATCAACGAAGACGCGACAACCGAGAAGAACTTGCAAGACTTTTGCGGAATTTTCGGCGATGCGGTTCAGCTTGGAGAGCAGGAAACCATTGGCCATTATTCGGTTGCGAACTCGCTACTGCGTACGAATTTGTACACTCCGCCTACGATCACTCGCGATGAATTCACTCGCATCGAAAATGAAGAGCATCGCCGCCTAGCGACGGTGGTCTTGCCCGATATGCCGCTGGACTTTGCTGCCGGACAGACGCTCCGTGATTTGGTGAAGACGCCTCAAGGCCAAATTCAAGCGCGGGCCGTCATCGAAAAAACGGCGTTGTCGCTGGACGGTTCGCCGAGCCAACAGGAATTTCGCAAGATAGCCCACGAAGCCGTCGGGCTGACCCCGATGGAACGGGCGAAATTCGAAAACCTGACCTTCATCAGCAGTCCGTTCCTGGGCTACTTCGCTGACTACGAGTCATTCTCCAAGGAAGATTTTGAAGTCTTCTTTATGTTCGCCGCCAACATTCAGAGCAACTCACTTTTGAGGCAACTTGCCGAGTTTGCTTTGCAGCGCGGTGAATTTACCGAGAGATTGTCCAAGTCGTCCATTCTGAGCGTGTTGGCGAGAACCGAACGAGACGACGATCTTGCCTTCAAACATATCGAATCCGCGATCAACGCAGCCAAAGAGAGTGGTGAACCCTGCGGAACACTTTTCGTCATGGAGTTTGAGCAACGAGTTCTGCGAGGACGTTATGAAGGCTTGCAGGAACTGCTCAAGCGAATCGAGAGGGATCATTTTGGTGAGCCCGGAGTCAAGGAATTACTTTTCCGATTTATGATTGAAACGGGCTTAATTACTCCCGACGGACGAGTTCGACTTCCCCAAGCTCAGCGTGCTGCGGCCACTTCTGGATTGTGGACACCTGATGGCGGGTCGGAAATCGCCGCTGGTGATAGTTCAGGTGGCGCGTCAAAGCTTTGGGTGCCAGGCCAATAAGAGCCTATCCCAAAAGGGGTCAGACCCTCTCCGGTTCGGCAACAAAACAACGTAAAATTTCGCTTAGCCTCCAAAGGGTCTGACCCCTTTTGGGATAGGCTCTAAGCACAGTTCAACTTTACTCTGTACAAACGTAGCACCGAGTTCACCATGCGATATGTCGTTCGTTACGGCTCAATGAAAATCCTGGGGACCATGAGTGGCCGTCAAGGTTCGGAATATCGCCGAGGGGATGAGGTCGTCGTTCGAACGAGTCGCGGAATCGAGGCGGGCCAAGTCGTGTGCGAGGCGACCGAAAAAGTGGTCGCCTACATGGGAGGTGCTCCGTCAGGGACAATCCAACGATCCCTCACCAATGATGACGCCAATCAACTCGCCAAACTTTCCTCGCTGAAGTCCTCTCGATGGGACTTTGTCGAGCGGCAGATCAAATCACTGCAACTGCAAATGAAACTTGTGGATGTCGAACAAATCCTCGGCGGCGAAAGGGTCATTGTCTATTATGTCTCTGAAGAACGTGTCGACTTTCGAGAGTTGGTTAAAGTTCTGGCCGGTGAATTCCAAACGCGCGTGGAAATGACTCAAATTGGGATTCGTGACGAGGCCAAACTTTTGGCCGACTACGGCGACTGCGGAAAACCAGTCTGCTGCAATACGCATCTTTCGGCCATGCCACCGGTTTCCATGAAAATGGCAAAACTCCAAAAGGCGACGCTCGATCCCAACAAAATCTCCGGACGGTGCGGGCGACTCAAATGCTGTCTGCGGTACGAATTCGATCACTATGAAGAAGCCCAGCGAGAGCTCCCACATATCGGATCTCAGGTCGTGACGAAAATCGGGCGTGGGCGAGTTCTCAACCAAGAAATTTTGGCCCAACAATTGCTCGTCGAAATGGAAGACCACCGTCGCGTGATGATCGATGTCGGCGAAGTCCTATCGGTGATCAAAAAATCTCGCGATCAAAATTAATGAAGTAAGATTTAACAAAAGGAACCTTTTTGATGCTTTTGCGAACTTTTGCCCTCTCGGTTTTTGCCACGCTGATGCCGCAACTCGGCGATGCGTTTTTCGCCCAACCCCAATGGTGCCAAAGGGTTGATGCTCAAGTCGAAGAATCCTCAACAGCCGAATGGAAATCGCTGTTTGATGGGGAGACATTGTCTGGATGGAAGGGTGCGGAAGGGTTGTGGTCGGTCGAGGACGGGGCGATCACCGGAATCACCACTGCGGAAGAACCCATCAAAAGCAACTCGTTTCTGATTTGGAGCGGCGGCAATATCGCTGATTTCGAACTGAAATTGAAGTTTAAAATCGAGTCGGGAAATTCCGGGGTGCAATTTCGGAGCGCTGATCTGGGGGACTTCACGGTAGCCGGTTACCAAGCGGACATCGATTCCGAACATCGCTTTACTGGAATCAACTACGAAGAACGCAAACGCGGGATCATCGCTCGCCGCGGACAACATCTGGAAATCGACGCCGAAAACTCGAGCAAAGAAATCGGGAAAACCTGTACAGAAGAAGAGTTTCGCGAAAGCATCAAGGATAACGACTGGAACGAGTACGTCATCACCGCAGTCGGCAACCGCATCACGCAAACCATCAACGGAGTCAAAACCGTAAATCTTGCGGATAATGGCCCCGAAGCGGCGGCGACCGGCATCATCGCTTTTCAGCTTCACACCGGGCCGCCGATGAAGGTGCAATTCAAGGACATCTTCCTGCGGGACTTGTCGAAATAGACGACCGTTCCTTGGCCAGCTTATTCGCTTACGACCGTCCGGTTTCTTTTACCGATTCGACGAGTTTGCGGAAATGGGCTTCGTTTTCTCCGACCGTATGTTGGGGGCCGTAAAATTTGATGAAGTATAGACCCCTTTCTTCGGTTTCGATGATCGCACCGAGCATGCGGTAGCCTTCGCGCTCGGTTTTCGGACCTGCTGGGCCACCCATCGAGTCGGCATAGATGCCGCTGATGTCTACGATGTGGATGGTCAATCCATTGACTTCTACTTTTTCGACCTTGGCAGTTTCTTCAGGATCGTTGTCGGGGGTCGCCACAAATTGGCCTTTCCAACGCGCGATATTCCCTTCGACACCCCCGCCCGATCCCATGATCGTGAGTCGTCCATCCGCGTCATCGTCACCCAGTTTCGGGATTGCAAACTCCGCTTCGAGCATACTTGAGCGCGGCGTGACTTTTTTCCAGGTCCCCGAGGCGGTCATCTGTAGAGAGTCTTCGGCAACTTTGAAGGTAATATCGGCAGGCTTGTCAGTCTTTTGCTCGACAGCGCCATCCTGCGCTCCGGCATGAACGGCCGCCAGACAACAACCAACGACCATAGACAACATTAACAAACGGCGAACTTGAGTAAACATGGATTGACCTCCAGAAATTTTTGGTGACGTAACTTGAACTCTCCAGTAGAAAACAAATCACACGAGATTTCAAGTCAACCGGCGAGAATGCGGGGTTTGTGGAAGAAACCGCTTCTAAAAGAGCTGGTTTGCCCAACGGGCTTGAGTCTCTCAGCCCAGGGCAACGCGAAGGTACGCTCGCCATCGATCCTTCTCACCGCCCTGGGTAGCGGTTCCCCAAACAATCTTTCTTTCCGGCCCAACGGCCCAACAAATCAAATCCCCAGACTAACCGTTATCGCTGGAACAACCGGAACGATGCCGCTAATTTTTCTGGGTCGAATAATCGAATTTCCTTTCCAAGTTGATCCTCTGAGGTAAATTTCGCAACAGTTTGCCTCATCATGCGCTGCGCCGACGGATTCTGGGGCTCCTGATTTTAAGCCGGACTTTTGGCGGCTTAATATTTCCAAACACGGCTTGTAAAAAATGGCATCGGAAGTCATGAACGACGCGCAAAAAATTCTTACAACGGGGCTTCGGAACTTCATCCGGTTCGCGCTTATCGGTCTGTTGGCGTTTTCGTGCCAAACAACCACGGCACAAGTTCGTATTCCGGCGATTGACCCGACGGGAACTCGCGTGTTTGCGCCAGAGGGGACAACGTTGTTGACTCCCTTTCAAGGCTTACATAGCGGTCGATCACAAAGTACGACTGGGTCCCGTAGTGGTTTGTTTTCGCATCACCGACAATCTCCAGGCGATCAGCATCCGAGCAACCACGCCAGTTTTTTTGGCTTGCATGGAAAAGGAAACGCCGCTCCAATCGAGCCTGCGTTTCCGCAACCCGTCACGGCTATTCCCCCTTGCCAGGGCCAATGCGGCCAGCCGGGGTGCAAGGGCTGCAAACACATCATCCCCAATATCAAGCTCCCAGAGAAACCTGGCAAGGCCGGTGAGATCATCATGACGCCGCACCGGATCATCGCTCCGGTCGGTGCCGAAGTCGTGGTCCTGGCGGGCATCTGCGGCAACAATGGGCACTTCGTGCTCAATCAGCCGTTGGAGTGGATGATTTCCAATGATAGTGTCGGGCAAATCATCGAAGTCGGTGGCATGGAGCACCCCAACTTCAATAAAATGGTGCCCCCCACTTCCAAAAAAGTCGATGGCCAATACGCTTGGGGACGAACGGGCCTCAAAGAAAAAGTCCTCACTCGTGGCACACCGACCCCTTGCGACGACATCGATCTCGTCAAGGGACAAACTTATGTAAGCGTTTCATCGGCATCACCTGGCACCACCTATTTGACTTGCGTGGCTCCCAAAGCCGCCGGTTGGGACAAACGCCGCGCGACAACAATCATTCATTGGGTTGACGGAGTGTGGAGTATCCCTCTCCCCACCCGCGCGACCAGTGGCACAACCCAAGCGTTGACGACCGTCGTTTCGCGAGTCTCCGACAGCAGCGGGATTCCAGGCTGGAAAATTCGTTATACGATCGTTGATGGCGCACCTGCGGAGTTCGTCCCCACGGGCTCACAAATGGCAGAGGTTGAAACCAATTCTCAAGGCCAGGGTATCGTGCAACTCCGACAACAGGCGGGCAAGGTAGCCCCTGGGACCACCAGCGTTCGCGTCGATGTCATTCGCCCCAGTATGTTGGGAGAAGCCGAGTTGATCGTCGAAAGTGGTGTGACGTCCGTGACCTGGAGTGCTCCGGCTTTGGCCATCACCGCTCGGGGTCCAGAGGTCGTCCCGCTCAATCAAGCATACAACTACCGAATTGAAATCACCAATCCTGGTGATCAGGTCTCGCGCGGGGTCGTCGTCCGCACAGACGATTTGCCCGAAGATTTGAAATTGATCAGTGCCAACCCAAAACCGTCTGAGTATGGCCGAAGTTGGCAATGGCAACTAGGCGATATCCAGCCAGGCGAACCTCCCCGCATTATCGACGTTCAACTTCGCGGCGAGACTCGGGGCATGAAACGGGTCTGCTTCACTGTTAGCAGTCAAAACGACAATCTGTCTACGGAAGCCTGCGCGGAAACCGAAGTCGCCGCCCCTTGCCTGGGTCTGGCCGTGACCGGAAATTCGTCAGGAGTAGTTGGCCAACAGGCGACCTTCAAAGTTGACGTTTACAATCAATGTGATGAGCCATTGGAAAACGTGACGATCACCGCTTCTTATGAAGCAGGATTGGCAGTCCCCGGCATGGCCAACCCGATAGTCTTGCAAATTGGACGCCTAGAATTTGGTGAACATCGAGAAATTCCGCTGATCTTTGATCTGGTTGGGGCTGGGGATCAGTGTTTCGTGTTGTCGGTGACCGCTGATGGAAACCATTCGATTGCAGTCCGACGCTGCATTGAAGTCCGCCAAGCGTCCATTGGTTCGGCGACCTTAACCGTTGACGGCACGCGACTCGTACAGATTGACGAAATGGTTGAAACACGAGCAAGGATCGCCAATCGCGGGAACACGCCATTGCGAGGCATTAAGATTGTCAATAGTTTTTCACCGTCTCTCGAACCGCTCGCCGCGACCGACAGCATCCCTCACACTTGGGCGGGTCGCGATTTGTTATTTACGATCAACGAGCTGTTACCTGGGCAAGAGATTCTCTTGGAGGTTCGCTATCGGGCCGCCGCTTTGGATGGTAACGCCTTTTCACAGTTCACCATGACTCAACCCCTTCCGGTCGAGGATCGTTTGCCGATTCGGATCGATCAGCGTGTCGGCGGACCGCCATCTGGCGGCGGAGGAATTGGGATTCCTGCCGACCCCAGTGGCGGACTTACGATAAACGTTCAATCGCTGACACCGTCGATTCCAGCCGACGGTAAAACTCCAGCACAATTGGCCTTCAGTGTCGTGAATACTCGCAGTACGCCAATGCGGAATGTAGAAATTGTCATGTTGGTTCCGCCGGGCTTGACTTTGGCCGGATTCGAAGAGCAATATCGCTCTCTCAACATCGATCAACAACGGAGCAATGATGGTCAATATTTTATCGAGACTCGCCGTGAGTTGCGGGCTGGTGAAACCTTGAATTTTCGTGCTGCGGTGGTCGGGGTTCGGCCAGGTCAAATGATCTTTGAAGTTCAGTCGCGCAGTGCAGATTCGACCAGTCTGTCTACCGGACGAGCAACCGTCAATGTCGCCCAATAAAGTCCGTGTCCAATTGGCGAAGACGATACCATGAGCGGGGGTGAAATGGGGTTAGGTTCCGTAGTCGGAACCGCCCTGTGGGTGCTTGGCATACCGGTGCCTGCCCCCATTTCACCCAAAGAATGACGAGCCCAATCAACTGAATATTCGTGCATTTGTGAATAAAAATCACATGCCGTTAAATCCATTTCATCCAGCATTTTTTTCCTAGCCTGCAGAACTTCGCAGAGAGATTCGATTCAAAGAATATCTTCTAAGTGATTCCTTTTGCGATATCGGAGCCAACATGTCAGACAATGAACTTGATACAAACGAAACCTGGTTGAGCGAAGTCGAAGAACTGAAACGAGCTTCTCGAAAAGGCCGCTCAAAAGGGGGCGAGGCTCCGCAAACTCCGCTGGAAATTTACCTGCGTGAAATCAACGAAACGAATCTCTTAACGGCGGACGAAGAGAAGCAACTAGCCGTAAAAATCGGCCAAGGTGATGTCGAGGCCCGCGACCGAATGGTCCGAGCCAATCTGCGACTCGTCGTTAACATTGCCCGTGGGTACACCGGCAAGGGACTGGGACTGCAAGACCTGATCGAGGAAGGGAACCTTGGATTACTCCGCGCCGTGGAGGGATTTGATCCGGAAGTTGGCACACGATTCAGCACCTATGCGAGCTATTGGATCAAACAATCGATCAAGCGGGCCTTGATCAATTGTTCCAAGACGATCCGTATCCCAGCCTACATGGTGGAACTCCTTTCGAAATGGCGGCGCGCTACGATTCGGCTTACCGAGGAACTCAGCCGCAACCCAACACCGGAGGAAATCGCGAGACTGCTCGGTGTGCAGCGTCGCAAATTGCCCATCATCAAAAAGGCGATCCAGATTCACAACGCCACCCCCACGACCGACCAGTCAGATGCTGGCTGGACCCTTGGAGACATGGTGATGGACGAGCGGATGCGTTCGCCTGATACGGAGTTGCTCGAAAATGATGTGATGAAGAACATCATGGAAATGCTCAAAGACCTCGGCGAGCGGGAACTGACGGTTCTGAAAATGCGATTTGGCCTGGACAATACCGAACCGCATACGCTCAAAGAGATCGGCGAGAAGCTTGGGTTGACTCGCGAGCGGGTTCGTCAAATCGAAACCGAAGCCCTCCGCCGTTTGGGTGATGGCCTTCGAGACCCCCTCGACATGGACCTAACCATGCCGTACTAGGCAGGCCCATTTCTGCCCGTTAGGCAGCGGTCGCACAAAAAAATATTCATCTTGGTTGCGTTAGCTCACCACAGATTCACGCGTAGTCAATTTCTTCGACCTGGGAACTAACGATTTAATGGCGTTTCGGGAGAAAAGTAGCGGAAGTCGTCAAGACTTTCGTTCGTTTTCCCCGCTTTTTTTGACGCCACGAAAGTCTTGACGACTTCCGCTACGATTAATTCGACAGTTCTCCGGTTCGGCCGATGGTTAGGTTTCTCCCTACAGATCATCCAAAGAGCGTAC
>JAHBXS010000006.1 GCA_019636375.1 Pirellulaceae bacterium
GGCCGTTCACTCCGTGAAAAGGGGGACGCACCAAAGGACTATGTCTCAGCAAACCTCTTGGATGTATGATTGGCCAGAGCAGGAATTGGTTATGCCCAAAGTCTAACCCAAACGGCAACAGTTTAAGTTTTGGTTTGTGGTTGTGGCTGTGGCTAAACTTATGGTTAAATCAAAGCCCTTACCCTAACAACCCCATTATCGGTTGCACAAAAAAATCGGCCAAACATCGCAGGACGATGTCTGGCCGACTGGAGAGATGCATAGTCGTGATTTTTAGGACGGAATCTCGAGTGACCTAAGCACTCTTTGTTTCCGGCATCGTAAAGCCAGGTTGGAAATTTCCAATCACTTGTTCTTCGGTGATCAGGTACTTCGAGCCCTTTGGTTGATCCGGTAGTTCATACATCATGTCGAGCATCAATTTCTCGATAATCGACCGCAGTCCGCGAGCACCGGTCCCTTTTTCTAATGCCTGCCGAGCGATCATCGTCAGGGCTTCTGGAGTAAAGTCTAACTCGCAGTTTTCCATTTGGAATAGGGTTTGATACTGGCGGATCAGAGCATTCTTCGGCTCGGTCAAGACCTGAATCAAACCAGCCTCATCAAGAGGAGCAAGGCTTGAGACAACCGGCAAACGTCCGATGAGTTCAGGAATCAGTCCGAATTCTAAGATGTCATCCGATGTGACCTGTGACAACGCTTCTGCAGATGAACTCTCGTTGCGAGCCCCAGTTGGTTGGCCGAACCCTATCGTTCGCTTTCCTAGACGCTTGCGAACGATCTCCTCGACGCCAACAAAGGTCCCTCCGCAGATGAACAGAATGTTCGAGGTGTCGATTTGAATGTACTGTTGTTCGGGGTGTTTGCGTCCGCCTTGGGGTGGCACATTCGCCACAGTCCCTTCGAGCATTTTGAGGAGCGACTGCTGGACGCCTTCGCCGGAAACATCTCGGGTAATTGAGACATTGTTCGAGGTTTTACCAATCTTATCGATCTCGTCGATGTAGATAACACCACGTTGGGCGGCATCAATATCGAAATCGGCGGCGTGCAGAAGTTTGAGCAACAAGTTTTCTACGTCTTCGCCAACATAACCGGCCTCGGTCAACGTTGTGGCATCGCCAATCGCGAAAGGTACGTTGAGGATGCGGGCCAAAGTTCGGGCCAGCAATGTTTTTCCGCTTCCCGTTGGACCGACCAGCAGAATGTTGGATTTGTCGACTTCGACATCACTCCCTTCTTGTCCGAGGGTTAGTCGCTTGTAGTGATTGTGAACAGCAACCGCCAAAACCTTTTTCGCATCGGTTTGCCCGATGACGTACTCGTTCATTTTGGTAACGATTTCCCGAGGAGTCGGGATTTTAGAGAAGAGCTGTTTGGTGGGGCCGCGCCGCCGTTGCTCTTGATCCAGTATCGATTGGCATAACTCGATACACTCGCCGCAAATGTACACGTCGCCTGGCCCTTCAACCAAGGGACCGACTTCGCGGTAACTTTTACGACAAAACGAACAGTGGGCATTTCTTTTGGCAGCGCCTGTGCGGCGATTGCCAGACGAATCATTTCCAGCGGGCATGGTAGCTCCTTTTTAATTTTCAAGCTCGACGTAGGATCGATTGGGAATCCGACGCCGACTGACATGTAATGACTCGAAAATCGACCGCCAACACATTGGCCAACGATCGAAAGGTGCTTCCTTGCCCGCAATCTTCGAGCGAATTAGTTAATCTGTTAATTGCTAGCGAATTCTGAAGTCGTTTTCTGAATGCCGTTAATACGCACAATTTAGGACAATCGGCAGTTTGTGCATCCACGGAACGATTGCAAAGGTTTACACCCGGTCAATCGTCGCGAGTCGCTTCCGCGTTATCCTTGTTACGGTCCAACTCTTGGAATTCGACTGGTTCTGGCCTTTTACCAACTGGAATCACGGCCTGCTTGAGTTTTTGATACTCGGAATCGTCCAACTTTCCCTGATCGCGCAATTCGCGAAAGACCGCCATGTGGTCCGTTTTGGAAATTTCCGGAACCAACATTGCGTTGCGAATTGCCTTCATGATGTAGACACCAACCAAGATCACGACAGCCAACACGGAGAACCAAATCACCATGCGGGCCTCACGAATTTCTTGGACCTTGGCCCAAGTCTCTCGCAACGATTCAAGCATCGACAGTTCAGCAAACTTTGACAGTGATTCTAGATGAGGCATTGCCTCGACAATCTCGAATTATATGCCAAACGGTTGTTTTCCGGTTAGCTCAAACCACCCGATTTTCCACAGGTTTTCCCAAAATTTCGTCGAAAATTCGCCTCTCCAACAAGAAACAAGACTCGTTCGAATCGATAGAGACGATTTTCCATCCGCCCCAACAACGCCGCGTGACAACCGTTGCCACACCACAGGCTGTTGATGATTTTTGACGGGTTAAAGTTGTATCAACGCCAATGGTACGCGATACAACGGACATTGGTTCTCGGTGTTTCTTGAAATCAAAATCGCGAAAAACGTCAAACTCGTTCCTCAATTGCGAATGGTAGCCAATCCACGCCGGAAAACTCGATAACTGGGATACGCCAATTTCCCGAACGATGCCGCGAGAACTGTTCCCCAAAAGTGCTGCCATGTTGCGTTTGAATTTCTCCACCATTTTGTTCCTTGTCGTGCTGAGTAGTTGCGTGTCAGCAAACCCCATTTTGGGTCAACCAGCATCGCGGCCGGAGTTCAAAAAAACGGCGACAAACCTCGTTTCGTTTGGAATTCCTTTTTCGATCGCTGACTCCGAAGATCGATTTATCGAAGTGCAACTCTATCTTTCGAAAAACCGGGGTCAGAGTTGGCAATTTTATGCTCGCGAAAGTACAGCAGCCAAAGAATTCCCATTCACCTCTTCCGGCGACGGAGTGTATTGGTTCGCGCTTCGCACATTGGATCGCGATCGTCGCATTCACCCCGAGGGGCCGATGAATCCAGAGTTGGAAGTCGTCGTTGACTCAAAAACTCCTCAAGTTGACTTTCGCATCCAAACCGATTCTGCCGGGCGACTCGTCTGCCGCTGGAATGCACAGGATGAACATATCGATCCTGCTTCGATCAAGTTATCCTTTCGCCCTTTGCTCGATATTGACGACCGAAACAACGTATGGATTCCCGTTCCCTACCGCCCCGTGAGTGAGGCCAAGGGAGGCGCGTTCGCGGATCAATACGCCTGGTGGCCGGAGACAGCGGCCCATGAAGTCTTGGTTCAATTTCAAATCAGTGACACGGCGGGGAATACAGCCGTCGAAGAACGCCAAATCGTCGTTCCGCGTTCAGGGCGTCGCTCGGCGAATCAATCGATGGTGACACAAGGGAGCCCCTTGACCGGCTCGCCCGTCACTGCAACCCCAACAGCGGTCGAAACACAGCGAATCCCAGTCCCTCAACCAGGCGTCGATTCGGAAATCAAGTCCACCAAACCTCCAGTAGTCTGGGACTCTAATACGGTTTCCGGCGACGGCCTGCATGAACAACGCCGCGTCGATTGGCCCAATCTTCCAGATCAACGTCCAGCGATGACGCTCCCGGAAAATCCCCCAGAATTGGAAGAACGTCCTCTGCGAACGCCACCCCCAACTGGCGGTTTGAGACCAATTGCTCCTCAGCCATCAAATGCCGATCCAAATCCGCTTGACCTTTCGCATTCGTCGCCTCGAGGACAAACTGAAACTCCTCCTTCGCCTTTTCAAACTGCAGGCTTTAATTCTGGCGCTGAAACCAATCCCTCTTCGGTGATGCACACGCCGATCCATTCCGTCCCGACGTCAAAAATTGAGTCACTCAACCAACGTCGCTTTCGCCTCAATTACACTTTCGACCAACTGGATCCAGCGCAGGTCGAAAAGGTCGTCTTGTGGATGACTTACGATGCCGGGCATACTTGGACGGCCTACGGAGAAGACGGGGACAAAGAAAGTCCCTTTCCGATTCAGCTCGAACACCCTGGGCTCTACGGATTCCGAATTGTATTTCACACCAAAGACGGTCGTACGAGCCAAGCCCCCAAAAGCGGTGACGATGCCGACTACTGGATAAGGCTCGATGTTGACGCTCCGCAAGCGCAGATCACGGGGGCTCCCTACGGACGTGACCAACACGCCGGTTCGCTCATTATCCAATGGACGGCCACCGACGACTTGCTCGCCATGCGTCCCATCACGCTCGACTATTCGGTCGAGCCGAATGGTCCGTGGACAACTATCGCTGCGGGGCTAGAAAATATAGGAGCCTATGCTTGGAAGGTGGGGGCAGACGTTCCCACCAAAGTCTACCTTCGACTTACAGCGACGGACGCAGCAGGGAATTTCACCTACAGCCAAACCAATCAACCGATTGACCTCAGCGGACTTGTACCCAAGGCCCGAATCTTGGGTGTCGAGAGGTAGTTCGATACGACAAGGCGTTTCGCTCCGGTTATGCGCCGAATTTTGCCAGACGACCGGCGTTGGCCAGCGCTAGCGTCATCAAATATTTGGCCGGGAAAATCCCCAAACCACCCCGTATCGCGGTCGATTCGCCAAACGTCGCATTCCCATCTGGTCTGCAACAGTCGGAAACGAGCAGTGTAGGAACTGGGTGCCAACTGTGGGCCTTCAAATAGGCTGGAGTGCTATGATCCCCGGTCACAATGAACACCGTTGGGTTCAACTTCGCAATCTCACCTGCTAAACCATCAAGTTTTTCGATCTGCTCGACTTTAGCGTCAAAGTCTCCATCCTCCCCCGTACTGTCAGTGTACTTGTAGTGCAGGAAGAAAAAGTCGTAATCATTCCAATTTTCTTTCAGGACTTCGACCTGATCCTCAATCGAACTTGCCGATCCTACAATGTCCATCCCCACAAGTTGAGCGAGCCCCTTGTACATTGGATAGACAGCGACCGCCGCAGCACGCAACCCATACACCTCTTCATAGCTGGGCAGTTGAGGCCGCGCCGCAAATCCCCGCATAGTCAATCCGTTGGCTTTTTTCTCGTTACGCAAAAGTTCTTGCGCTGCGGCAACAAATTGAGCGGCAACTTCGGCGGTTTTTTGACTTCCGACCGTGCGCGCTCGCGGAGGGAGTGGAGCCACACCGGTGACTTGCGGATCGGTGTCGTCAACATCTCCCTCCAAACTCGGCCCTCGAAAGACCACAACAAACCGATGTTCCTTGACAGGCCGAACGATCACTTCATAGCCGGGAATGGAAACTTGGTTCAAACGATTCGCCAACGGAGCGCTTTCTTCGGAAGAGATTCTCCCGGCTCGGCGGTCGCTGATTTTTCCCTTTTGATCCAAGGTGCAAAAATTGCAACGCACCGCCACATCGCCGGGCTGGAGTTCCAGGTTGATCCCAGTTGCCTCCAAGGCCCCTCGACCAATTTGGTATTGCAAGGGATCGTAGCCGAACAAAGCCAGATGGCCTGGCCCACTCCCCGGACTAATCCCCGGCAGCACGGGGATTGTCCCCCCTTGGACTCCCCGAGTGGCGAGCGCATCGAAGTGCGGGGTTCGAGCCGTTTCTAATTCGGTTTTTCCGCCCGGCACGAGGGGCAGCCCCCCCAGCCCGTCGGCAACTAACAAGACGATTTTGGAGTCGTTCTTTTGGTGCAATTCTTTGGTCAAACGATGGATGTCAGTGGATTCAAAATTCATTTCACGTCGTTTCGTCTAAATTAAGTGGAAAATCAGCTCTCTTGCCCGCTGGGAACTGCGGAGTTCACCGACATTCTAACATTTTTCTCTTTTTCGACGATGACGAGCAACACGTAAACTCAATCCGACACTCCAATGTCATCTTTACCTCCACTAATGCACGCCTAGTGTGAAGCAAAATAAACAGTTCTGGTTTATACTAGAGAGGTCTGGCCGCTTGCGTTTTCGGCGGAACCATCAATGACATTGGCGAATCGCCTTCACAGTATTTCTGAAGCTATGACCACCAGCGACGAACAAAAATGGCTCGAGGCTTGGCGCTATGCAGGCCGCGAATTAGAACGAATTCGCAAGGAAAAATTGCAGAAATTAGATGACGATGCCGGTGCGCCTCATCCGACCACTCGAAGTCAACCTTATTCCGGCCTCATCGACTTCCAACAATGGATGATGCGGTGGCGAGTCCTCCTGCTTATGGAACAATTAGAGAAAAAAGAAAGTTCAGATTCTGGCGAGCCTCAATAGAGATTAGCCTATAAACCGTGCCAATCAGCAAGTTGTGTTGAAATCGCGGCGACAAATGATGTCGCATTCGTCAGGAACCAATTTTAACCAGGAGTAAAATATCGATGGCCAAAATACTTTCACGCCGTTGTTTTTTGAAACGAGGTGCTCAAGCCTCCGGATCGCTTGCCGCCGTGATTTATGCCGGAAACGGCTGGACCACACCCTCTCGCTCGCCCAACGAACAACTTAACCTCGCCGCGATCGGTGTTGCCAACAAAGGCCGCGACAACATCGATCAAATCAAAGGTGAAAACTGGGTGGCTTTCTGCGACGTCGATACGAATTTCCTCGCGCAGATCGGAGAAGCCTACCCCCAGGCCAGCCGCTACAAAGACTATCGCCGCATGTTCGATACTCTCGGAAACAAAATCGATGGCGTGGTGATCTCGACGGCAGACCATACCCATGCCCCTGCGACTTCTATTGCACTCGATCTCGGTAAACATGTCTACTGCGAGAAACCGCTGACGCATACCGTGGCCGAGGCCCGCGCTGTGGCAGAATTAGCTGCCACCAAGAAAGTTGCGACCCAGATGGGAATCCAAATCCATGCCGGGGACAACTATCGGCGCGTGGTCGAGTTGATCCAAGGAGGGGCGATCGGCGAGGTCACTCAAGTCTACAATTGGTGCAATAAGGGCTGGTCCGATGGACGTTTTCGTGGCGGAATACATGCTCCACCGACCAACCTCGATTGGAATCTCTGGCTCGGCCCGGCAATGAATCGTCCTTATTATCCGGGTGTCCATCCGGCGGATTGGCGACGGTTTTGGGATTTCGGTTCGGGAACGTTTGGTGACATGGCCTGCCACGTCATGGACTTGCCCTTCTGGGCTTTGGGCTTACGATCTCCAGTGCGGGTTCGTTGCGAAGGCCCCACGCCTCATCCCGACGGAGCCCCCGCTTGGTGCAAGGCAACTTACGAGTTCGTCGGACCACAGGGCCAAAAAATTGATTTTCACTGGGCGGATGGTGGCGAGAACTTCGAATTGGTGCGAGCAACTCAGGACGCCGATGGAAACCCCTTGAATCAATGGGGTTTAGGAATATTGTTTGTCGGAACCGAAGGGATGTTAGTTGCCGATTATGGTCGGAGGCAATTGCTTCCGAGAGATAAATTCGCCGACTTCGCGCAGCCCGAGCCAACCATCGCAAGTTCGATCGGACACTGGCGCGAGTGGCAACAAGCCTGCAAAACCGGTAGCCCAACAAGTTGCAATTTCGATTACTCTGGTCGCCTAACCGAGGCGATATTGCTCGGTATCGTCGCCTACCGCAGCGGTACCGAAATCGAATGGGATGCAGAGAACTTCCGCATCACGAATTCGGACGAAGCCCAGGCTCTGTTGAGCAAACCCTATCGTCGAGGCCACGAGGTTGTCGTGCTTAGACTTTAGGCAACCCCATCGCGCGACGCCACGCACTGACTTGCCCCAAGTGTTGGTTTTCGTGCAGCAACATCAGATAGGGGAGGGCGATTCCGGCCTTGGGCATCCTTGTTTGCCAGCGTTCGAGCCGCACGTCGAAGTCAAAAATTTCATTGGTCGCTTTTTCTAAATCGGCGATCACTTGCTGATGTCCCTCAGTGAAGTCAGCCATGATTTCGGCCTTCGACGGGTAACAACCCCGATCCGCTTCAGGCTTGGATTGCATGCCGTAGCGATGCTCCTTGGGATCAACGATTTCTCCACCCAGGATGATTTGACGAATGATGGGAATGTACACATTCAAATGCGACAAACACCACGCCGGATGATTCATGACGATACCGGAAAGGGCAGGGGGCTGTCCAACCATTTGTTCGTCGGTTAAATCGGCAATCAACCTCGTCGCGTAGTCCAAATTGTTGCGATAGCCAGAAATCAAACCTTGAATGATCGTCGACATACTGAACCATTTCCTGAACGAAGGGAATCATCAACCAAAGAACAAAGGTAACTATTCAATGTTTGTTCGCCGGAACATATCCAATTCACTCTGTGGCGAATCAAAGAGCCAAGCGGATTGAAGAGAAATGTTACATCGGTTCGCCCGCCTTTTTCTCGAATTGAAAAGCCACGTGGCCGTTCACTTCGCGAACGGTTACGAATAAAGTGTACAAAAAAACCTCTGGCGTTGGCCAGAGGTTTGGAGAAAATCAGAAATCGCGGCGGACAGATTTAGTTGTCGCCGTCAGTCTTTTCCGAGCAATTGTCTTTTGAGCAAGAGCTGCATTCTTCTTTGCAGTCCGCACCGGCTTTGGTGCAAGCCGAACATTCTTTTGCACTTACTTCAGAGGTCGCAGGGCATTGGCCTTCGCTGCACTCTGATTTCTCGCTGCAGCATTCTGACTTTTCGCTACAACACTCTTTCTTCTCGCTGCACTCGCTGGCACAAGCGCTTTCTTCGCCTTTGCAGCAGGTGCCTTCGGTTTTTTCTGCACAGCATGTCGAGCCTTCGCTGCAGCAAGATTTTTCGGTATGAGCAACGGTTTCAGTTGTGGCGCTGCAGCAACCACCTTCGCAGCATGATTTTTTCTCGGCGTCGCCTGCACTCGCTTGCTGAGTACCGCCATCTTTTTTCGCTTGGTTGTTGAAAACCATGGTGCCGATTGCCGCAAAGGCAGCCAGTGTAACAATTGCAAACAGAACTTTGTTCATTGAGAGACTCCAAAAAAGGAAACTTGAAAACTTTTACCTAATTCCACCAGGACAGGAGGTCTACATATGCCAAATGCCGAAAAACTCATTTTGGAAAAACCGGCCTGGAAACTCTAGGCTCAAAATCCCCGAACAAGTTTGAATCGACGGTCGGCCGATGGCGGCCTCTTGCCCTAAATAAGAATCAATATATTCTAGCTCATCTTTAAGACGAAAACAGGCCAGCAATAGTTCTGTTTCATCGGTAAAACGGTGTAAAAACAACCCAAAAGGTGCCCCAAAAATCGCAATCCGCCAGCAGAAACCGTCACAGATCACGCGAATTTCGCAGTATTGCGGTTCAAAAGGCCCTTCCAGCCCAACTCTTCAAATTATCGGTTAAATTTCAGTGGAAACCTCTGCTCGACATTATCCTGACCTTCCACAGAGCCCTTGTAACCGGTTCCCAAGGCCCGCCGGTCACGCATCCCCCGCAACCCAAATTGCCCAGGGTCTCGGGCCGCCGAATCAGAAAACAGCCTCAAGTCGTTGACCATTAGATCGAGTTTGATCGTCAGGTCTCTAACATTTGCCACCGCCTCGTTGGCGTTATTGTAAAGTGACGGATCGCTCAGCAATTTGCCGATCGTCCCTTCCCCGTTTTGAATTTTCGAGATCGATTCTGAGAAGGACTTGATCCGCTCCGTTAACTCCCCAGCGTTTTCCAAACTTGTGCGGATTTGCTCCAAAATATCCGGTCCAACGTCTCGCAGCGCCTCGGTGAATTGCTCGACGTTCGCCAAATTCGAATTGAACCGACCGGACACCTCGCGGAAGGAGTTGATCGTATCCCGCGTTTCCACAACGGTGGTTTTAATTTCGTCGAACACCTGCGGCAATCGATCGACCGTATCCCTCAAACGATTTTTGAACTCTGGGTCTCCGACAATGTCATTGACGCTTTCAAAAATTCGATTGAAGTTGTCAAGTGCCGCCTGAGCCTTACGATTTGTCTCTTGAAAGTGACTCAACATCGTCTTGAAGTCGCTCTGATCATCGCCCAACGCATTGGAAACCCGATCCATCACCTGGCGAACGCCAATCCCCGCCTCCTCGACACTTTGTCCGGCTCGCTGAACCGTTTCCAGGGCTCCCGCAATCTTGGACTCGAGGTTAATGGCCACATCCACGATGTCCAATGGATTACGTTTGATGACAACGTAATCTAACACTCCGCCCGCCGATAATCGGTCTCCGCGAATTTCTTCGTTGACTGGAACGATTTCAATCACCGCATCACCCAAAATCGAATCGGTGCCAATTGAAACCATTTCATTTTGAAAAACATGGACGTCTCGGTTAATTCCCATTTCGATTTCCACGTAATTATCTCTGACTCCGACACGTTTCACACGTCCGATCAGAATCCCGTTTTTTCGAATTGGAGTATTGACCGTGACGCCTGGCGCTGTTTCTGGCTTAATTGCTAGCGCGTACTTGGGCTGAAAGCCTTCGCTGTTTACAAAAATGAGAATGCCGAGAACCACCATGGCCAAAACCACGAACAGGCCGACGCGCACTCGGAGTAATCTTTCGTCCATCCGTGCTCCGAAATCCTTATCCTTCGTTGTCGCCGACAAGTTCCATTAATCGCTGCCCCGCCTCGCCATTCACAAACTGGCGGACCCGACGGTCGCGACACTGATCCAATTCTCCCGGTGGCCCGTCATACACGATTTGTGGCTCATGTGGATCGAGCCGACTGATTGGATAGAGCATGACGACTCGATCCGGCACTCGGCGAGCCGTCTCCATCGCGTGAGTCACAATCACGCTGGTCACTGGCCCCCGACGCCGAGTACGAATGATTAGTTGGTTGATGACGTCGGTCATGATCGGGTCCAGCCCTGTCGTCGGCTCATCGTAGAGAATCACTTCGGGATTCATGATCAACGCGCGGGCTAAACCCACTCTTTTGCGCATTCCACCGGACAACTCCGCCGGCTTTTTCCTCAATACAGTTTTTGGCAATCCGACCTCAGCCAATCTTGCCGACACTAATTCTTGAATCTGAGCCGTCGAAAAATCCCCATGCTGCCGCATTGGAAACGCCAAATTCTGCGCGATCGACATGCTATCGAACAAAGCGGCATTCTGAAACACAAATCCGAATCGCAATCGCAGACGACTCAACTCTTGATCCGAAAGAGTATGCAAGTCCAGACCGTCAAAAATGACACGACCACGTGTCGGTTTGATCAAACCGATCAATGTCTTCATCAAGACTGTTTTGCCGCAACCGCTTTCGCCAAGCAACACCAAAGTCTGCCCCGCCGGAATGGACAGATTGATATCTCTCAACACCGTTTGCCCATAAAATTCGATCGACAAATCTCGGACTTCGACAAGCGGTTGTTCTTGGCTCAGGATACTTTCGATCATCATAGCGTCCGTCCCCCTTCGGGATAGATCGTGAAGTAGACCGCATCCAAAGCAATCCCTAACATCAAGTCCAACGCCAAAATTGCCACGAAGGAATAGACAAACGACGCTGTTGCAGCGCGACCGACCCCTTCTGCACCTGCCGAGCAATGAAACCCTTGGTAGCAACTGATCATCGCAATTGCTGATCCGAAGAATAGACTCTTGAACAGGCCTGCAAACAAGTCAAAATTAGTGACGAATTGTGCGCTGTTGTACCAATAATGATGCGAGTCTACCGACAAAATTTGTACGCTGTAGAAATAGCCCCCCATCATCCCCATATAGTCGGCCATGATGGTCAACACAGGGATCAACAGCAAACAAGCGAGAAACCTCGGGACCACCAAATATTGAATCGGATTTGCACCCATCGCCGCCAAGGCGTCGATTTGTTCCGTTACCCGCATTGTGCCTAATTCAGCAGCCATTGAACTACCGACGCGCCCGGCCAACATCGTAGCGGCCAACACCGGCCCTAGCTCCCGAACCAATGTCAAATTGATCACGCCACCCAACCGAGTCTCCAGCCCCAACTGCCGAAATTGAAAATACCCTTGGACAGCCAAAACCATCCCGATAAATGTTCCCGTGAGCGCTACCACCGGAAGACTCGATACGCCAACCGAATAAAAGTTTGGCCACAAGGTTTCCATTTTCGGAAACCTACTGAACAACCAAATCACGGCCCGATAGACGAAGAGCACGAAGTCGCCAACCGCCTCCAGCGTGTCCAACACCAGCTTCCCCCAGTCCGCGATCCAATCCACGAAACGACTTAACCAGCCGTCCG
The DNA here is from genome assembly GCA_019636375.1 of Pirellulaceae bacterium. Lineage (GTDB taxonomy): Bacteria > Planctomycetota > Planctomycetia > Pirellulales > Pirellulaceae > BJ22. Next base: position 12,132 of record JAHBXS010000006.1, read on the forward strand.
ACGGGAAATCTTCGAAAATTTTGGGAGATGCCGACACTGGAATGATAAGCCCAATTTTGCTTGCAGAATTTCGTGATATTGCTCAATTGAGCGGGCCTTAAGTACCAAATGTAAGATACCAAGTCAACTTGGAACAAATTCTGCTTCAATTTAGTCCTTCTCTGGAAGAAGAGCACTACACACCCTTCGCCTCAAGAAAGCAGATTCAATTCACTGGGAAAAGAACCGGGAAGTTCGGTGGCGTAAATTTCCCGGAAAGTCAATGTTGTGCTAGCATCATCGATAGCAAATGAAATAATTGACTCGCTATCTCGCTTGATACGAAATGGTCACCAAGGCCGACCGCCGCTACCACCAAATCGGGTCAACTCTTGATAGGACCCAAATGCTAAGAAGGCAAACAAGAATCCAATGAAGCGGTCTTCGCGGGCAAACGCAAAAAGAACCAAACAGATCGCTGCAACTAGTGAAACAATCAGTGACTTACGCACACCGTTCCAAGGGTCGCTAAGGATCATCACTTGCCGCATGATTTGCCCGCCATCGAGAGGGTACACGGGCATTAAATTGAGTACGTTCCAAAAAATGTTAGCCCACAGTCCGACGAAAAAAAACAACGTCATGGCTTCATTCCCTTGAAACATCGTCCCCTGCAAATTCGGGATCAACAGAGGGACAAAACCTTCGTTATAGACACGAACACTGCCACCGATCCCATAGAGAATTCCTAACAAAACCGCAGCAAACAGAAACCCAAATACCGGTCCAGCCAGCGAAATAATGATCTGGGCCTTGGGTGTCACCGAGCGACTACCTCCACCTTGCCAGGAACTAGCCCCAGAGCCTGTTATGGCCAATCCCCCCATCCAATACAGCACAATGTGACACGCATTTCCAAAATAGCGAATCGCAAATGCGTGCCCTAACTCGTGAATCAGAATCGACAGGAAGAACACGATCACCAGCACGACAATCGCGACCCCAGCATTCGAGGCGAGCGAAATAATGCTATTTCCCAGCAACAGTGGCATTAGAAAAAAAAGCGGATGAACCCTGACCGGGAACCCGAACAAATTAAACCGCAGATCGTAGTTGGTTGGTTGTGGTTCAAAAAGCACGAACGGGCTCTCAATCGTTTTTAAAGGGTGATCGCTAGTCTTATTGTTTCAAACGAAGGCAACTTTGGCCCAGGGCGAGATCGGATTGACAAACGTTCAACTTGATTCTCGGCACCTGTCCAACATTGTCCGCAGAAATGGCACAGTCATCAAGCGGCGTTTTGGTCCTTCCTGAAATCCTGTGTTGATTCTTCGGTAGATTCATTCGCTCCCCCATTTGTCAAAACTTCCAGGATAATTCGCGCCGCTCGTTCTGTCGCTCCGGGCTTGGCGACGTCTGCTTTGAGCCGTTTCAGCCACTCGCGATTCGCCTCACGAGCGACCTCGTCACTCAATAAATCGCCCATTCGTTTGGCAACCTCCGTTGAACAATCGCGATAGGTCAAATATTCTGGCATGGGAACCTGTTCCGCTCCCAAAGCCTCGGGATCGTAGGCTCCACGCCCCGCACGCTCTAGTTTGTCCGTCGCCAACAGATTCACCAGCGTGATGTAGCGGCAACGGATGAAAAATTTTTGCAACAAGAAGATGAACCGCGATACTCGATAGACGATCACCGTCGGCACAGTGTAGTACATGAGTTCCAGGGAAACAGACCCGCTACAGGCAATACACCCATCAGCGATGCTCATCAGCTCAGGGGTTTTTCCCTCGAAAACTTCGATATTGGCCCCTCGCTGGGAAACGTCAGCAGCGATCTGTTCACGGTGAGCCGACTTAAAAGCCCCGGCGACAATCCTTACCGGCTGTTCGGCGGCAATTTTCAAAGCCGCATCGCGCAACACCGGCCAATGCAACTCGACTTCGGCATCCCGAGACCCAGGCAGAAGCAACAACGTTCGGCGCTCGTCCTCGATAAAACTCCGACAAAATTCCTTGTCCAAATTCCGCTGCATCAAGTCATCAAAAAATGGATGTCCCACCGCATGAGCTTCAACGCCACGCGCGGCAAACCAAGGCTTCTCAAACGGCAACTTGCAAAGAACATGATCGACCAAGCGTTTGAGTTTGCGGATTCGCCAGGGAGCCCAGGCCCACATTTGCGGGACACCATAATAGAAAACAGGAATCCCATACTTTTTCGCCCGCCGCGCGATTTGCCAATTGAAACCGGGATAGTCGATCAGCACCACGGCATCGATTTTTTGGGTTCGGAAGATCTCGTCAGCTTGTTTCAAGTAGGCTCGGAACCGCCCGTAGTTTTTAATCACTGACCACAAAAACATGACCGCAAGTTGAGTCAGATCGGCGACGAGTTCGCAGCCCGCCGCCGCCATCTTCGGACCCCCGAAGCCCACACATTCAATATCATCTCGCCGCTCGCGGAGGTACCTTACCAGATTGGCACCATGCACATCGCCGCTCGGTTCTCCCACCGACAAAAATATCTTCATCGCCCTCGTTGGCCTTGTTGTGAGACTTCATCCTGACAAGGACTCGTTCACGATCAGGTTTCCGACCTGAATATTAGCCGCAGGGCGTTAGCACGCGGTTTTCTCAGCGAACCGATGTTAATGGGTTTCGGCCAAATCTGTCGTGAATTTATGATCAAGTCCAAAGCTCCAGTATGCCCCAAACCCTCGGAATCCCGCTAGACCAATTTATTCAACGCGGATTGCCTTGCAGGAGTCTTTTCGACTCAATTGAGACGATGTTAGGGACGAAACGAAACGCAGGTCAGGTCCGAAATGCGTCACCCACTACCGCACTTTTCGAAAGACGACTTTATCGAAGGAGATTGAGCCGGTGGCACCGAAGAGGCCGATGCGGACGATGACCTCGCGGGAGCCTTTGGGAACAGCAATCTCTTTTTCGAAGGCCTTCCACTCAGCCTGCGTCCCCACGAACGGGCCGAAATATTCATTGTGGATTTCCTGACGGTCTTTGTCATAGAAGGCGACCACAAACGAGGCGAGATCGTACTCACCGGGGCCCTTGACCACGCCTTGGTATTTCGTCGTCACTCCCATAACCATTCTGGATACCTGTCGCCCATCCACCATCACGCCTTGCATCAAATGCGCATTCTGACCTGGAACTGGATTGTCGAATTTTATGAAGTGACTTCCACTGGGAGCATTCGGGTCCTCCTCCAACGTCAACAACCTTTCGTAGTACCATCGCGACACGAATCCGCTCTCGTCCAACCCTTCTTCAAAGTCAGGATTGAGCAAAACCGGATTCGCTGGGTCTGGTTTGATCTCTCGCTTTTCTTCAGCAGCTCCGGTCATCGGAACAAACAGGGTTGGTTGCAAAGCCGTTCGCACCATCTCACCATCCCGTTTTTCAAACAAGAATAACATCTGCTGATGCCGCTCTCCCATGGGAACAATTAGTCGTCCCCCTTCGGCAAGTTGATTAATCAACGGCTGTGGAACGTTTTCGGGCGAGCACGTCACAATAATCTTGTCGAACGGGGCATGTTCTTCCCAGCCTAAATATCCATCACCGATTTTGGTGAACACATTTTCATAACCTAGTCGGTCAAGCGTCTTTTTAGCCTTGACCCCCAGTTCTTCGATAATCTCAATCGAGTAGACCTCCGCAACGAGCGGGCTCAAGATCGCGGCCTGATATCCACTCCCTGTGCCAATCTCCAGAACCCTATCGGTCGGCTGAGGATCAAGTGATTCGGTCATGTAGGCAACGATAAACGGAGATGAGATCGTTTGTTGCTTCCCGATTGAGATGCCGCCATCGATGTAGGCATGCTCCCACACCTTGCGTGGCATAAATTCATGCCGAAGCGTCTCTCGAATTGCCTTGAGGACCCGAGGGTCCTTAACTCCGGCCCCTTCAACGGTAAACTTGACCATCTCTTCTCTGCGACGAGTCAATTCTTTTTCGGTGAGCGTTTGCCCCCAACTTAGTCCTGGAAAAGCCGACGCAAAAGCGAAAGCGATTAACAGACAGACATTGATTTTCAGATTCATTGTCCTCAGCAACCTAATAGAAAGCGGTCAAAAGACGCAAAAACTTGGATAGCCCAAAACCCCTTCGCTTCGTGCACTCGGATTGTCAAATTCAATCTTGACAGTTCTTTAGCCCCCGTTTCGCCCCGCAGAGCACTAGGCAAGTATACACGTTTATGCGACTCTAGTGATAGTCCGAAGTTCGACTCCGCACCGACAAAACTTGCGAAGAATCCCCTTCGCCCAAACCCGGCACCGAGAATTTCGACTCAACGGCAAATGACGTTTTTAGTGGACAATTGGCGAACCTCTCATGCAACAATCAGGCGAAAAAATTTGGTGGTATCTGACGCCTTTCGTGCTACTGATGCTCGCGTCGTTTTTTTCGCCGCGCGAACCCGACCCCAGCTTTGACGACCTGCCGACTCACCTGGAGTATGGAAGACACCAGTTAATTTATGCGGCGACCGTTAGTTTGCTAATGTTGGGTGCGGTCGCCATCGTATGGCGAAGAGTTTTGGAATACCACCCGCCACGGATTTCTTGGCTCGGCATTGTTGTAGGCGTGGTCGGCTTGGTGGCATGGGTCTTGATCTGCCAACAGCAGTGGGAATCGACCCTGATTACTTGGTTGGGACTCGACAAGATTCTGCCAACTCGCGCAGGGTTCAACCCTTTTCGAAACTTTAATTCGCTGGGTTGGATGAGCCTGTTTTTAGTAGCACGATTTACCGTCTTGGCGATTGCCGTGCCGATTGCCGAAGAGTGGTTTTTGCGTGGCTTCTTGGCCCGATACCTTGATGGCGGCGAACAATGGAACAAGGTTTCCTTTCGGGACGTCAGTTGGACGACTTTGGCAATCATCGTCGGTTTTTCGGTCCTGTCCCATCCTCACGAGGCTTTGGCGGCAATTGTTTGGTTCAGCCTCATCAATTGGCTCATGAAGCGAACCGGGAACCTATGGGATTGCGTGGCCGCACATATCACCACTAATTTCTTGTTGGGGGTCTACATCCTGATGTTTGACGAGTGGCGATTGTGGTGATTCAACTGCCGTGATCGTCGCGGCACGACCGACCATTCCCAACCCAAACAGCAACAAACAATTCTCCATCGGGATGAGTGATACGTCATGGAAAAACCCATTGATCGCGTAAACTAACGCAACAGAAAAACCAAATAACCCCAGTGCAGCCAACTCAGACCTTGCCCCACCGAGCAGACTCCAAACTTGCCAACTACGATAGCAGAGTGTTGCCAACAGGCCGACGAGAACCCCGCATCCGACCAAACCTAATTCCACCAGATACGCCAGGAACACGTTGTGCTGCGTATAGTCCAAGGCCTTTTGAATCGGCAATTCATACCGATCTGTGTAGTGGTAGGGGACCTTGTATTTCTGGTACAAACCGAACCCAAATCCGGTCACCGGTTTTTCCTGAAACATCTCCCAAGCGACCGCAGCAAACAAAGGACGCAAGCGAATCGAATCTGACATATCCTCGACCGAAACATTTTGATCTCGTTTGAATTGATTCAACGCTTCCTTCCCGAATGTGTAAACCAATCCCCCCATCAACAACCCGCTGCACACAAACGCAACGCGCCAACGCTGGGGCAACCAAGCGACCGTGAACACCGCAACCACCGCTGCCGCCGACATCCAAACACTTCGTGTCAACGTGGCATAAGCTCCCACCAACAGCAACATTCCCATCAATCCCAAAATCGGCAGTAATGTCATGCGCATACGGCGAAATTCCATTGCAAGCGCTGCAATCCCCAGCACAATGAGACTCCCGTTAATCACGGGGTTCAGAAGCGGTCCACGTCCGCGCCCTAAAAACTCTTCAAATTCTGCGCTTACGATATAGCGCGGAAAAATTATCCCGTGCCAGCCCCGCCATTCGGCAATCGCAATCACGCTTAACAGACAGGCAATAACCAACCAAATTCGCACGAGCCATCGAAACTGCTGCGGTTGCCACTCCGTGTGTTTAACAACCGCGTACACAAGGAGTGGGAAAAAGTTGAAAAACAAAAGTCGAGATAGCGGCATGTTGTTGCGAAACTGAAAATCTCCCAGCAACGTGCTGACACTCAATATCCCGAACCACAGCAACACAACAAAGTCGGTCCCGTCCAAGCGAATACGATCCCAGCCAGTCTGCCACAACCACAATAGCCATAACCCACCGAGCAGCGCTAGCAATCCGCGATCAATCGTGGGAGGAATCGGCCCGGCATTCAAATGAAAAAAGTCGTACCCAAAGAACACTTGGGAAAACAAGTACGCCGTCAACACGCTCACTAAGACAGCCGGGCTAACCTGTGGACCACGCCGGATCAAGATCACACCCCATAAAACACCCACCGCAAGAAAGATGGCTAGAATTGGGTTCATCGTTCTATCGACGGCGAAGTCGTACCGAGTGCGGGGCGAACTTGTTCACTTTTCATCAGCAAGGCATCTTCATATAAAACGCAAAATTCGGCGCTCCCGCAGCTAACTGACCGAAAAAGTAACGACGAGAGTGCAAACCCCGAGTTCTTGACTGAATTTAGTCTCTAAACAATTAGTTCGGCCAAAAGGAACTCCCCAATTTTGCAGCTATCGCAATATTTTTCGGTTGGATTATTTCTTCTGACAAAGACTACCGATTGGGTTGACTTTGCGACCCGATCCTTGATCGTTGAGATTAATCGTAAGGCGAAAAGCGGTCGGCCTGCCTCACTTCAGATCAGGTGTCTTAGGATTGAAAATGGCCCAAATTTCATATCTGCCTCATCGACCTCCTGCAAAAATCCGTTAGCAGTACTCCAATCCAGGATCGCCTTTCAGCAACTGCGTTTTCAACCTCAACCCAAAAAGCCCCAAAATCTCCATTTTTTCAGCGCGAAAACTGAAACAAGAGTGAATAGACTTTGGAACGACCATGTCCGCTTTGGTCAAACGTGAATATTTACCGGCTTTGAAAGTCGTTGAAAGACGCGATAATGCAAAGATGACAAGACCCGAAGACAACTTATCGAAAGAGCATCAGCCGACGCAAGATTCGTTGCCTACCGGTTCGCCCATGAATGCAGACATCCCGGATGAGGACGTCGACGCCGGGTTAGTCGCAGCTTTTGGTCAGAGCCGATTGCAATCAGAAACGGAAAAAGTGCGACGCGCCATCTACGCATCTGGCGATACGATTGCAAATCGGTATCGGCTCATCGAGCAAATCGGCGAAGGCGGAATGGGAACGGTATGGTATGCCGAGCAATTGGTGCCCGTGAAACGCAAGGTTGCAATCAAACTGATTAAGCCTGGTTTGGACTCGCAAAGCGTCCTTGCTCGTTTCGATGCCGAACGTCAAGCGTTAGCATTGATGGATCACCCCAACATCGCCAGAGTCTTTGATGGTGGCATTACGGACTTGGGACACCCCTTTTTCGTCATGGAATTAGTGCGTGGAACGGCGATTACAACTTGGTGCGACGAAAATCGAAAGGGCCTGCGCGAACGGCTGGAACTGATGATCCCAGTGTGCCAAGCGATTCAACACGCTCACCAAAAAGGGATTATCCACCGCGACATCAAGCCGTCCAACATTATGGTTGCGCTTTTCGACGGTAAACCGGTTCCCAAAGTAATCGACTTTGGCGTGGCCAAAGCATTCGGCACGACATTGACGGACATGTCGCTGCACACCGACTACGGCGCGGTGGTCGGAACTGCGGAGTACATGTCGCCGGAGCAAGCCGAACTGAATAACCTGGACATCGATACACGCAGCGACGTTTATTCGCTGGGGGTGTTGATGTACGAATTGCTGGCTGGCTCTCCACCCTTTTCGCGAGGTGACTTGGCTGAACGGGGCTGGCACGAGATTTTGCGAGTCATTCGCGAAGTTGATCCGCAGCGACCTAGCGTGAAATTGTCGACATCGAAGGCGCGGGCCAACATCGCTGCGATGCGCAGCATTGAGCCAGCAGCATTGGGAAAACTGCTCAAGTCGGAATTAGATTGGATCGTCATGAAGTCGCTCGAGAAGGAACGCTCGCGGCGTTATGAATCGGCATCGGCGATGGCGAGTGACTTACTGCGTTACCTAAGTGATGAAACAGTTGAAGCTTGTCCGCCCAGTTGGAACTATCGGTTTCGCAAGTTCGAGCAGCGTCATCGCTGGCAAGTCATTGGCAGCCTTTTATTTCTGGTGACTTTGGTGGCTGGCATCATCGGTACTTCCTGGGGGTTGATTCGCGCGGAATCTCAACGAAAGGTTGCTGAACAAGCTAGAAAAATCGCTGATGAAAGAGCCGAAGGCGAGCGACTTGCCAAACTGGATGCGCAGCGACATCAAAAACTCGCTGAAGAAGCAGAAGACGAGACGCTGGAAAGTTTTCGTGCAAGTACAGATAGTGGGATTGAAGACCTGCTCGGATCGAAGTTGGAATTCGGCCCTCAGGAACGGCGGTATCTCGAAACCACGCTTCGTCGATGGCAGGCATTCGCTGATCGCCAAGGAGATGATGCGCGCAGCCTTGCGATTCGGGCCGAGGGGCACTATCGCGTAGGAGGCATCCAGCATTTCTTTGGCGACACCGGAGAAGCCAAGAAAGCGATTACAGACAGTATTGCGATCTGGGAGTTGCTGGTGGAAAATTTTCCCACCGTAGCGCGTAATCAACTCGGTCTCGCCAAGGCGCGTATCTTGTTGGCAAAGGATTACATGGGCCAAAAGGATTTTGAGAACGCAGAAGCCCAGTACAGGCGGACCGTTGAAAGTTGTAAGCAACAGATGTCGAACTTTCCTTTTGACAACACTTTTGCTCTGACTTTAGGAGAAGCTCATACCGAACTCGCGCGTCTGTTGAGTGAACTGGAAAGAATCTCGGAAGCTGAAGATGAATACAAACAAGGATTGCAGGTTCTTGAAAAACTGGCCACAGATTTTCCCCAGGAAGCGGAGTATCGTTTTAAGGTTGCCCGATCTCAATCTAATCTCGGAAACCTTCTTTCTGATCTTGGCCGTCACTCTGAAGCTGAAAAGTTAATCAGCGCCGCATTGGCCACATCTATATCATTGGTGGCTGACTACCCGGACGATTCGTATTATCAAAGAGATTTGGCCGATCGTCACATCTCGCTAGGTCGGTTGTTGTGCTATTACTTTTTTAGGCTCGAAGAAGGAATTGAACATTTTCGGTCAGGAGTGGAAATCTATGAGAAATTGGCTGCTGAGTTTCCGTCAGTGATCGTCTATCGTAAAGACTTGGCGGAGGGCTACAACCTAATGGCAGGGGTATTGAAATATCAAGGAAAATTTGACGAGGCAACAAGACAGCTCCGCACCTCGGTTAAGCTCAACGAGAGACTTTACAACGACTATCCAAACAGTGACGAACACCGATTCGCCTTGAGCATGAGCTATGTAGGATTGGGGGAATTAGTTAAAGACCAGGGAAACCCGGAAGAGAGCCTCAATTGGTACAACAAGGGAATTGAGTTAGTTGGGTCGATTGAGGAGTCTCATGAGCATACGACGCAATCACGCAATACCTTAATCGCCTGCCTGATTGGGCGTGCTTATGCGCTCGCCGAATTGAAACAGGATAAGCCATCCGACTGGGAAGCTGTTCGCGAGAGTATTCGACCCGATGGGACTCAGAAAATTCAAATTGTTCGGGCGATTTTGCTATTGAGAGCAGGAAACGTCAAAGATTCGTTAGCTGAAATGGACGAGTTAATTCGCATGGCGAACAATACCGATCCCGATTCCCCTTGGAACTCCAGTCACTGGTACGACGCGGCTTGTTTCTTCTCCATCGCCTGCACCAAGGCTCCAGATCGCCAGCAGGAATTCGTTATTCGGGCAATCGAGCTGCTGAATCGGGCGATTGAGTCTGGTTATGTCAACATTGAACATATGATGCGAGATACGGATCTCAGTCCGCTCCGAGACACTGAGGAATTCAAAGAACTTTTGGAAAACTTTAGGTACAAGTTGAACTCAAACCCCGATAAACCATGAGTCACAAGCCTAGTCCTCCAGCAGAAAATGCTACGAGTTGGACATTGATCCACGCGGCTGCGGATGGGTCCAAGTCTGCCCTCGACCAGTTCGGCCAGCGTTACGAGCAGGCTGTGCGGAACTGCTTGGCGGCTCGATGGAATCGGTCCCCTCGAATCTCGCTGATTGACGATGCGGTTCAGGAGGTCTTCATTGAGTGCATTCGCCCTGGCGGTGCTTTGTCCAAAGCCAATAGCCAATATCCCGGCGGTTTCCGTGCTTTTCTGTTCGGCGTGATGCGAAATGTCATGTTGCGATTTGAGTCTAAACCGTTGCCTGGATTTGCCGAGGTTCCAGATGTCGTGGGCGATGACGGGACCGTCGGGGAAATCTTTGATCGCGAATACGCGCAACTCATCGTCAAAGAAGCTTCTGTGCGACAACAGGAAAATGCCCAATCACAAGGAGATGCTGCGGTACGACGAGTTGAATTGTTGCATTTGCGATTCTACGACGGATTGCCGATTCGAGAAATCGCCAACCGCTGGTCGGTCGATTCTGCGTGGCTGCATCGTCAATATGCCAAAGCTCGCGAAGAATTTTTGGCGGCACTTCTCGAAGTCGTCGCCGCCAGTCAACCCTCGGCAACCGATGCCGAAAATCTGGCAACCTGCAAGGAGTTGCTAGGCATGCTTTAGGCCAACCCAATCAAGGCTCATTCGTTTTGCTCCCACCAGTTGAGGTAGCTGTCCAGGAACTGCCCAATTAACGCATCAGTAACATTGGGCATCACAATTGCGTGCGCCTCACCACAATTGCAGGCGAGCTGGAAATTGTTGACAATTTCTTCTGACGGCTGCGGAAATACGACGGTTAGCGAATTGGGATTGCACAGAACGGGAACTCCCGCCTGTTTCAAAACGGTAACCATAGCGACAGTCCGAGCGATGCAATTCTCGATGTCTTGTCGATAACCACTTAACCCATGCCCCAGCAGTCGTGCCCAGATGGCAAGCACGGCGTGACCGTTGCGAGAACCCATTAGCGTCGTATCGTTCGACCTCAAATAAGCAACTGCCGATGCAACGCGATCCACCATTGAACGTTTGGCAATCAAAACACCGCAAGGCATCGGTGTGCCGATCATTTTGTGACCTGAAGTCGAAATTGAGTCGATTCCATGTCGAAAACTGGGCTGGATTGCGAACGGTACATTGTCAACAAACGGCAGAACCATCGCATTGAGTGCTCCATCCACATGAACATAACGACGACTCGGTCCGTAGCCCGCTTCATCCAGAACTCTCATCGCGTCTCCGATATTGTCGTGAGCTCCTTTGACCGTTGTCCCGCACGTTAAGGCCAATATCACCGGTCGCCCGTTGAGGTCGGCTAGAGTACTTCTCAGTGCATCCATTGAAAACTCGCCGTTGGGCAGGCTCGCCACTTGTCGCGCTTCGATGCGTAGTATTCTGGCTGCCTTGGGAATCGAGTAGTGGGCGTCATCGCTGTAAAGTAGTACAGCATCCGGAAACGCTTCACGACCCAAATAGAGGGCCCAGAAATTCCCCTCGGTGCCACTGGCTCCAACTGAACCCCAATACTGCTCCTCGTCGTCACATTGCCATAGACGCATTAACCAAGAAACCGCTTGAAGTTCGAGATCACACACTTCTGATCCAAAATGGGAACCGATGTATGGATCACCCAAATTGTTGATCAGGTAGTCGTTTAAGGTAGCAGGAACCGCAGCGCGGCCAACCAAATTGTAGGGGTATCCAAGATGAGTCGTATGGGCATCGCGTATTCGATTTTCGACATTGTAGACCGTATGTTCAACTGACGGTCGAACGCCGCGCAACTCAATCGCTGAATGTATTGGGCTAATGACTCGCTGGGCGTCGCTCGGCCGGACTTTGGCTATCATGGCATTTCTCCGTTGAATTTGGTTTGTGTTGATGCTCTCCAAACTAATTCAACGAGAAATGAATTTTCACCTCGGAAATATTCTTAGAAAATGACTTGTAAATGGGAAATCACGAGATGATTTGTTGACAACCTTCTAAGAACTTGAACAGTTCCGAAAATTTGACCCATGAAAATTTACGGCAGTTTAGCAGACTATTTCTTGGTCGCGAGGCAGGATCGCGCGTCTTTAGAACAGCATGGCGACTTACGCTCGGGAATACTCGACAACATCTCTCTTTAATTAACCAATCGGAGGCAGAATGTGGAACGATAGAGCGAGAGACTCATCTCGAACGCTTCATTAGTTGATGGACATACGGCGACCGTTGGGTTCGCCAAGCACCCTGTCTTTCTCGCCTATAAACTTCAATAGCCAACAATTTTGTCTTTTTGGAAACTTTTCCGCATTTTCCGCAGATGAAATTTGCTTGGGGAGTGAAGTAGATTCTGAGCAGCTTGGTCGGCGATCGGTCAAGCTAAACAGACTATGAGCACACCAGGCAATTTCTAACCGTTGGCCGTTTGAAATGCCCAGCGACGAGGACACCCAATTATGACTATTTCCGGACAGTTAATGCGTCTAATCTATGATTTTCTTCGCGAGTGTCGGCGGCCCCGTTCAAAAAAAATTACTGCGATTCGAATTCCAGCAGATTCTGAGAACCGCGGTGTTATCGGCAAGCTCGGGTTCGCACTGGCGATATTTGTTTCCATTTTCCAAACCAACCTGCTGGATGCTCAAGATCGCAACTGGTCGAACGGAACCAACATCAACCCTTGGTATGACGTGGGGTCAAACTGGATTGGCGGCAATTTTCCAAATTCGACCGAGACCGCAGTTTTTGGGCTGCCAGGCAACTATCAGGTTTGGTGGGATTCTAACACAGCATCCATTGCACCCAGTGTTGGTCGCGTGCGTATAACATCAGGGACCGTTAATTTCCTGAATCAAAGCACACTGCCAACTCAACATCTTTTCACAATTAACCTTGGTAACCAGCATGATGGCTTCCAATTGAACTCGTCCGCTTTGCGCGTGAATGGAATACACATGAGGAGTCTCGTTGGTGGATCACTTACGTCTGGAGTCGACCTTTCCTACCTGATGGTGGATGGTGCTCATACGTCCGGAACCAAAGTGTCATTCCTGGGAAATGGCTTGCGAGTCAACTCGGGAAATGTCGATGTCTTGGCAGGCGGGGTTTTGGAGACTGCTTCTACTCAATATCAGCAGGGTTTCTTGAATGTTTCAGGAAACGGTTCCACCTGGAATGCGGGTTCTGTGACCTTGGGAACAACTGGAGGCGGCGGAACAACAAGCAATATTACAGTTCAGAACGGTGGAACGATGAATTCAAGCAGTGTGACCGTTTTTGGGCCAGGCATGGGGAGTACGATTCATGTAGCCGGAGTGAACTCGGGACTGACAAACTCCGGTGTGTTTAACGTCGCGAATGGAAGAATCATCGTTGAGAATCATGGCGAAGTAAATTCGTCAAGTGTGATGCTGGGAACCAACGGCACAGGTCGCGCAATCGTGAACAGCGAAGGTTCGTTGAATATATATGGCAATTTGAACCTGGGGAGTGTATCCGGCACTGCAGGGATCGTCGAAATTGGTGGCAACGGAGTCGTGAACGTCACCGGTAACACCACGATCACGGCGAGCAGCGAAGTCGTACTTGATGGCGGCCGTTTTGAATTTGGAACCATGGACATGGCTGGCATGAGCCGCATCTCTGGGACCAGCGGCTCGCTGGCGGGAACCATTAATCATACAGGCTACACCAATGTCGCCTCGCTTACTGCGTTTCAAGGCTCAAGCCTTGTCATGACTGATGTGATTCACTGGAACTCTGGTGGACTGTATGGCAATGCAGCTCTCGGCAATAGTATCGTCAACACGTCGAGCGGCGAAGTCGAGACGTTAGGAAACGAAAGGATGCGTTTTGCGGGTTCAGGAACTAACGCAGGTCGTATGAACATCTTCGGGGGACAACTTCGGTTTGGAATGCACTTCTATAACGCGCCCACCGCCGAATTAAACAATTTCGGTCATACGTTCTCGGCGAGTCAAGTCTGGAACGCCGCAGGAGGCATGATTTCCGGTCGTGGCCAGTTCATGGCGGCCAACGGATGGACAAATTTGGGTGTGATGGCGTTTAGTAATGGCACCACCGATATTCATGGCAATGTCATCAACCAAATGGGCGGAAAAATTATCACGAGCGGTAACGGTACGACGACGTTTTACGGGGACGTTATTCACAATGGCAGTGAAATCAGAACATCGGCCGGCAGCTCGACCGTTTTCTTCGGGGGGTTGACTGGATCGGGAGCATTGACGGGCTCAGGTTCTGTATTTGTTGAAGGTGACTTGCGTCCCGGAAATAGTCCTGGAACCATAAGCTTTGGCGGCAATTTGATTTTATCGTCCTCAGCAATGACCACAATCGAGTTGGGAGGTATTGATTTTGAAAAATATGACCGACTACTCGTCTCGGGCGACCTGTTCTTGGATAATAGTCAATTGAATGTCGAATTGTGGGACGGCTTTACACTGGGTAACAACATGGAGTTTTTGATCGCAGAAATTGGTGGTAATCGTTTCGGAACGTTTGCGAGCCTATCCGAAGGTGCTTTGGTCGGGAGATTTGGAGGACATGATCTGTTCATTACTTACAACGCTGGGGTTGGCAACGGGATTGCTCTGTTCACAGGTGTTCCCGAACCTTCAGCAGCAGTCCTAGTAGCCATCCTCGCCACTTCGTTCTGTTTCAGACGCCGAAGAGAAACTTCATTCCAGGGATAATTTCGAAAATTTTCCAGTTTAAAAAAGAAAAAAAGAAAAAAAAAGAAAAAGGACAGGCGTTACCTTGATAGGCCGGTTGCGTGGCGTCAGGCTGATTTGTGAATCGCACTGAAATTGGAGACTTTGTCGTGACCGGTGCCCGTAACCAGCTCGTATGTGGCGAAGGGTTCGAGCGTCGCAAAGCTTGGATCGAAGAGCGACTAGAACTGCTGGCGGGTGTCGTCTGGATCCGGGGGTTGCCGAAAGCTGGACGGACGAAGAAGTCATCCGACGCTGGATTGCCGTCTATCCACCCCGGACGCTGGATGTTGACGATCCGAAAGTGGTTCAGATGTGAGTGGACCACGAGTGCTAGGACGCGAACAAAGTTGCCCGTTACCGGGAGCGGTTGGGGACGAGCGCGGAGTTCTGGGAATCGCCAATGAAGAAACTCCTGGGCAAGTCGCGATTGCTGGGAAGCTACTTTGCCACTCGCAGCGATCGGTTGAAAGAGATCGCCACGCGCCGAGGCGTGCATCATGTGGACAACCCGGTGGGCGGGTTGGCATCGGGATAACTTAGGTCGTCTCGTCCATCATTTGAGATCAAATTCTGGCAGCCCGTTTCACCGCTGCGCATCTGGCTAGCTTTTCACAGCCATTCAGGCACAAATCAGTCCAGATTCCACACTTCCCGCTAGGCATCCACGTCTCTCGCCTCGATTCAGCCAACGTTTTCCGGCAAACGCTGAAAACAGCCACATTAAAATAATGCATTAAAATAATGCATGTCCTTTTCTTGTGTCTTTTCTTGTGTCCTGATTTATTAGTCTTTTTGGCCAGACGTATTCTTGTTGTGTATGAGTTCTAAATATCTTCGTTTGGTTTCCTCCATTTTAAGAACTGGGAAATCATCTGGCATTGGCAGATGGTCATAGTTTCCAGTCGTTGGATTGTTAATCAGCGCGTTTTTTGCATCGAATTTCTCTAGCCGGTAACAAAATCGAAATACTCTCATCGAGAATTCTCGGTCTCTTTCGCTTCCCGAAAACAAACACCGCTTGATTAGGCCATCATGCGTTACACCCATCATTCCATTTCCGCCAGTGTATCCGATTTTCTCAAAAAATTTGCGTTGAATTTCAAATTCGTCGTCGTCTTCACAATTTTTCCCAAGAAGATAACAGTTAGTGTCAATGGGCGGATTATCAGTCAATACCCAAATATCCATTGAGTGTGCATTTGGCCATTTTTCCGGACTGTATTCAAACATTTTGATTACGACTGGTGATTGAGGTTGAAACTGCGGATCCCGCTTGAGAATCGCTTTGATTTCCTCTTCAACGAGAGCCTTTTGCGCCTTGGTCCATCCCTCCCGCAAATCCCACATGGATTGATTTTCTCGTTCAATGATAAATTTCCAGTATTCCTCTCTTTTCGTTTGCCACTTACTGGGGACTACAATTGCGGAAGGGTAAACGAGGGGGATGTTTTCCTGATCAATCACCGCGATACCAATACGCCACAGCGGGAATTCAGATTTTAACAGTTCACGAATCAACTCGCAGTTGGCTTGATTGATTTGACGATTGTCGTAAAAGGCTAGGGCTAACGTGCGACCGCTTACTTGCCATGTTGTTATGTTTGAACTGCTTTCAATGTCAGCCGCTTTAGGGGGCTCAAACGTTTCTGACAAACTGTCCAGTCTCGTCATGAGCCTTGTCATCTCAGGGAATGAAAACGGCGGCACTTCATTTTCCGAAACCGAGAAATGAAACTCTCGCTTTTTGGACTCGGTTAAATTTTTTCCTCGGTAAATTTCACGGTATGGAATGTTGTAATATCCAGTAAACTGGTCTACCGCAGGATTTTCCGGCACTTGCTTTTCCTGAGCCATCATGAAACCGTCTTGGTTAACAACAAAAATAAAAAAAAACGCACAAAACACGCCACCACATTGAATCCTCATTGCACTTGGGGCCACCCCTATCACTTGCCAATTATCGAGATTGTTCGTTGGAGTTAAAGCAAGCATCGTGAGAAACTGTCCGATCGGACGGGTAATCCGCAAATAACCCAACTTGGGAGGTTGCGGCCCAAGCCCCGGGTAAAGGGCTTTCTATTTTCGGACTCACTCATAAAACATCATCCGTTAATCCTCCAATTGTTGTCAAGCCTCTGCTGTCGAGTGTTGCAAATCCAGGAGCATAAACCTTGACTATCGCGTCAAACCAATAGAGAGTTTTCATTGCCTCAGCCTTGCGATCCCTGTCGCAGAGTGATCCGAGCCATAGTTCTGGATCGAGATTCGTGTTGTTTATAATGGTGTCACTAATTGCACGGAGTGCGTGCTGGATAGCATGATTTTGCAAAAGGTATTGTAGGCTTCGGCTCTAGCGGACTTCGAAGCTCAAGGGCGGGTCGAGGGTGGTTGTTTTGTTGCCTTCCAAGTCAGTGACGCTCAGATAGAGTCGATAAGTGCCCGGTGAATGCATCCCAACGGTAAGTGGAACGAACAGATAGAAATCGCGGCGATAGCCCCGAGCATGATCTTCAACGGTGGGAAACTCAATCTGTTGAACGATTTGATTTTCTCGGTCACAGATCACCAAGCTGGTTCTGAGGCGAGTCGTAAATTTTGTGTGGTTGTTCACCAACTCCTTGCGCGAGACGTGATTCTCGAGTTCGCAATAAATCAAAACGGATTGATCACGCTCGAAGACAGCTCGCTCCGTTTCGCGATATTGACCAAAACCCAAAACTTCCGTGCAAAATGTCGGGTTGCGAATCTTCAGGGTCGCTGTCGAGACCAATTTAAGTTCCGCCTCGCGCAGTTGAGTTAAAGCGGAGTAGGCTTGTTGACCTCGAAGCGCAACCGGCACTTCAGTTCCCTGTCGAAGAATCGCCTGAATCTCCTGCAGTTGCCGCTCCATCGTATTAGTCGAACTGAGGGCCCCCGTGTCTGTTTGCTCAAGCATTGAAATCATGCGTTCCCCAAGTTGCAATGCCTGTCGCCGTTGCTCGGGCAATGCATCATCCGATAGCTCCCGACAAATTAGGTTTCTTAGCTCGCTCAATTTCCTACAAAAGTCTGACGAGCCGTTATCCTGTAAACTTTCGTCGGTTTTCGATTTGCACTCAGATTGTTTTGAGCATACCTCAAGTAGTTGGCAGGACAATTGAGCCATCCAGGGAAGGGAAGTGGTGGTTGCGGACGTAGCACTTGAGGAAGCGGGCTCACGACGCAAGTCATTGGCAGAGGATTGTTTTGCGAGCGGAAGGGATTGCGTTATTTGATCTCGCTCTGGTCGTTCAAAAACGGCTGGACTTACGAATGAATCGTGATGAGTCACGGTTGGAGTATCCCGGGACATCTCGGTTAGGGGGGGTAGGCTGGAATGTTGGTCGCGGATGGGCTCGCTAGCGATAATGGTTGGTGATTTGAGTTCAGCCAGAAGTTGATGATGAACTGCTGGTAGAGAATTTTCTTGGAGATTTTTCGCACCGGGCAAGGGCTGAAGCGGATGTTTTACAACTCCCGCCCGATTCACTTGGCGCGTGTCCGCTTCGTTAATTTTCCGATAGACCTCATCCCAATAAATTGAGTCAGGCCAATCTGGAGATTGATACTCGGCGCGTTGGGGTTGTGGATTGTCGCGCTCATTCGCGGCAACGTCGCTCGATCGTGTTGGGGGGATTGGCGTTGATGTTGGAGTCGAGGGTTGGCGTGTTCCAGTTCCTTGCGGTTGCGAGCGTGCTGGGTCGGCAGTCGCGATCACTGGGGCTCGAACCATCTCTTCTAGATTGGCTTTACTTATTGTCTTGCCAAGTGGGCGGGAAAGCGGTGTCGGACTCCAACTCGCACACCCGCTCGCCAGCACACTGGCCAAAATCGCCAGAATGAAATGTCGAAAGTGAACGGGCATATTGCACCTAGCCAAGGCAAAATCGCGGTTTTTCCATGAAACGGGCTGGGATATTAGCCCTTTCCAGCGTTCCCCACAAGACAAGCAGATTGGCGGCAAACAGCCGCTAGCAGATTTCGCGGCCGAAAACAAATCATGGGTTTTGCTGTGCTGTGGGTTTGCACGATGGAGGAAATGCAAAGTGCAAAGTGCAAAATGCAAAGTGCAAAGTGCAGTTTTGCAATATCATCAGCCAATCAATCTTCACCGCAAGAACGAACGAGAACAAGGAAGCCACGCAACACAACCCAAAGTAAACCTGCCAGCGCGTCACACACCACATACATTTTACAATTTGCAATTTGCATTCAATTTGAATTTTGCACTTTGCACTTTGCACTTTGCACTTTGCATTTTCCTTGTATGCACGAGTTCCATCCACGCTCTGCGCGAGCGTGGCTACGGTTTAGAAACAAAGCTTAGCTTTTTGTCGTCACCAAAGATGCGGCGAGACATTCGAGCAGGAGTCTTGCCCGGCTATCGCTCGAATGGGAGCCTTTGAGGGCTAAGTCACATTCGAGAAGCTGTGCCCCAAGTTGCTCAAGCCGCGCCCGGCCAATCCGCTTCAGATTGTGTTGAGCGCGGGGAACATCGTCTCCCCACGCCCGAAAACCGGCGGCCTTGACCGCCTCGGAGACATCGGGACGTGTTTGGTGCTGGCGCATTCGATCATAGACCTCTACAGCGCGCGGATATCGACGCAGAGACCAGGAAAGTTGACCGTACAGGGCCAAAGGATGCTCACCAGACTTGAGCAGACGATCAAGGAGTTCGAGCGAGACTCTGAGGTTGCCGTCGGCAATTGCATCGCTGGTCTCCCACATCGTTTTGGTTAACCAGCCTCCCACATGTTCGTTCACAAGCGATTCATCGATGGTCCCTCCTTGAGAAACATACAATGAAAGTTTAGCTAATTCGCAATCGATCCTTCCTAAATTAGATTCAGTCAATTCGCACAAGACCCGAGCCGCTTTTTGGTCGAGGGACAATTGGAAGTTACTCTTGGTATATTCCATCAACCAGCGGTATAGCCGGGCCGTATCAGTTGCAGATGAGCGCCCCTTCGTCACTTCGGGAAGGTTGCAGTTGACTTGAAGTCCATGTTGGTCGATAGACTTGTACAGGCGTGTATTGCTGGGCCAACTATCGACAATCAACACCAAACTGCCAACCAAACGTTGTTGGGCGACGACATCCTCCAGTTTCTCGCGAAACTTCTTGACAAAATCCTCGGCGTCATCCAGGATCACCAGCTTGGTCCCACTTCCAAACAAGGAGGTCGTCATCAATTCGTCCATGATCACCGCCCAATCTGGAACCCCTTCCAAACGGGCGGTGGCAAACTCATCATCCTCGGTCGTGTGGGCTTGAAAATTCTGCAGAATCAGTCGCTTGAGAAATCGCTGGCCACCGAATAGGACGCTGACTCCCCGAGGCGGCGGCATCGCGCCACGTTGCAACAAATCGAAAGCGTGCAGGGTATTCCCTGCCTTGGTTTCCGAGGAGGATGATTCTGATTTAGGTTTAGATTTGGCCATCTTAAAATCGGAATCTAATTCAAAATTTCGATGTTGGCAACGGGTTGGCGACAAACACGTCTTGACTCGCCTTGCACAAGCCAGCAAGGCCATCGAATCCGCTCGAAATTATGTTAAACTTAGGGTGTTTCGAGTCCGTGAACGGTGGCGACCCTGGTGGTAAATTCGACAGTTTAGCTTGTCCAAACTGCCTTGGCCTTCCACGAGGCTGGGGGGTTCTATACCACCTTTCGCACCAATTTTACCAACTTTCGAGCTTTTCGTTTCGTAGCAGTAGAATACTGACAGCATTAACCGAACTTTTATTGAAATGAATCAATACCCCTCGTTGCGTTTTGACTATTCCGGTTGCCTTGATGCCAATTATGGTTTGACGGAATCGCAACTCACGACCGCACGGAAAGAATTGGCGGGCTACCGCGATGAGATGTTGACAACGGACTTGGAGCTTTTTGCTCGCGGGACCGACATTCCGCCGGAAAAAATTCCACTCGATGCGGGATTTTTGGAATTGCCAGATCGGCTGCTCGACGAGTACCGCACCGTGCGCGGGTTGAGTGAACTAAAGTCGATTTTGGCGACGGCGAAGCGTTTGCAAGAATCGGTTGACCGAGTCGTGGTTTTGGGAATCGGCGGGTCCTACATGGGTGCTCGAGCAATTCTCGAATCGTGCTGTGATCCGTTTTATAACGACCTGCCAAGAGGCGAACGAGGCGGGCGCCCCAAGATTTATTTTGCGGGGAACAATGTTGATAACGACTACACCCAAGGCTTACTCCACCTACTGCGTTCGACCAACGCCACCGGTGATCCCCAATCGAAGTGGGGATTGGTCGTTATTAGCAAAAGTGGCGGGACTCTGGAAACGGCGGCAGCGTTGCGACAATTCATTCAAGAATTTGTCAGCTCGTTCGGTGCAGAGACTTTGCCGGAATTTATGATCCCAGTAACGGGATCGAGCGGAAAGTTATCTGATTTGGCTGCCGCGATCGGTTGCAAGGTGCAGTTTCCGGTACCAGACGGGGTAGGGGGGCGATTTTCAATTTTCTCGGCTGTCGGCTTGTTGCCTGCGGCGATCATGGGTGCCGACATCATCAAGTTGTTGGAAGGTGCCTCGCAAATGAACGACCACTTTAGTCGAGCCCGACCGGAAGAAAATCTCGTGATCAATTTTGTGGCCGTCAATCGCTTGATGGAGTTGCAGCGAGGATGTCAAACGCGAGTTTTGTCGGCTTGGTCAAGTGCTCTTGAAGCAGCCGGACTGTGGTATGATCAACTGCTCGCCGAGAGCCTCGGGAAACATGAACAAGGTGCGTTGCCGCTCACCGTGGTCAACACGCGGGATTTGCACTCGCGAGCCCAGCAGCATCAAGAGGGCCGTCGCGATAAGCTGATGAACAACTTGGTTGTTGATCGCTACCGACACGATTCATTAGCGATTGGAAAAATCGGCTGGAACCAAGACGGATTGGACTCATACGCGGAACTGACCCTTCCTCAGGTCATGAACGCTGCCATTCAAGGGACCAATCATTCCTATGCAGCCGATCAACGTCCGTCGACCAATTTGCACTTGCCGACCACTGACGAAGCGTCGCTCGGACAGTTTTTCCAAATGATGATGTTGGCGACGGTGCTAGAAGGGCGATGGATGGGCGTCAATCCTTATGGGCAACCGGGGGTCGAAGGGTATAAAATGCACATGAAACGCTTTTTGGAATCGCAGTGATCGAACGCTAAAGTTGCCTGACTGCTGCGACGGGCGAATGATCATGTGAATGATTTATTGATTAAAAAAGTTTTCGACGGAGACAAAATGGCTTTGAAACTTACTTGGTATGGTCACGCGACGTGGGGAATTGAGTTTGCGGGCAAGCGGGTGATTATCGATCCTTTCTTTGATCAAAACCCAGCTTGCTCGACCAAAACCAGCGAGATCGATTGCGACCTGATTTTGATCACTCACGGGCATGGCGACCACATTGCCGATGCAGCGGCACTTGGCAAAAGAACCAAGGCCCCAATTATTTGCAACTATGAAATCTCTGAATGGTTGGGAAAACAAGGGGTGGCCAACTTAACCGGAATGAACTTGGGAGGGACCGCGAAACTCCCCTTCTGCTCGGTCAAGATGACACCCGCGTTACACAGTTCAGCGTTGCCAGATGGATCGAATGGCGGAGTTGCTGGCGGGTTCGTTGTTACTCTTGGTGGGCGTCGAATTTATTTCGCGGGTGATACTGCACTTTTCTCTGACATGAATTTTGTCGGCGAAATGGGGATCGAAGTTGCTGTTTTGCCGATCGGAGACTTGTTCACGATGGGAATTGACGACAGCGTTACCGCAACGAACTTGATCAATCCCAAATTTGTCGTCCCCAGCCATTACAATACTTGGCCCCCCATCGAACAAGACACTGCGACTTGGGTGGAGGCCATCAAACGTGACACAGCGGCAGAGCCTGTCGTATTAACGGCGGGTGGGTCGCACGAATTTTCGGCCTTTGCTGGTGAATAATTTCTACTTTTAGGTTTTCCATGTTTTCTCGATCACTTAACCATAATAAACTCTGGCTGATCGTCGGTTGGATCGTCTTGGGCAGTTTCGGGTCGTTGTCCGCTGACGAATTCCGCTGGAAGTTCGCGCCAGAAGATCGATTTGCCGTTGTGTTGACGCAAGCCAGCGAAACCCAGTCGGTATGTGAAACGATTAAACGAATTTCTGGGAATGAAATTAGACTAGAAATAGATTGGAAAGTGCGCACGGTTGAAAACGACCTAGCGGTTATCGAACAGACGATACAACGAGTGCAAATTCGGCTTTCTACGCCAACCGTAGACGGGTCTAACGTGGTCGAAATCGATACAGCAGCGAATGACGAAACCAAACCGAAAAAAGGTGTTGAGCAAAAGGTGTTCAAAGACCTTTCTACACTCGTCGGGATAACGGCGACGCTATCGATGAACACGCGAGGTGAAATTTCTCGAGTGATCGTCGCCGAAGAAGACTTGCAAAAACTTCGCCAGGCGGGGAGCACTACCCCACTTCTTAATTTGATGACCGCCGACGGCATGAGTGAATTATTCCGCAGTTCTTGTTTTGTGTTCCCGGAAGAAACTCTAACAACTGGCAGCGAATGGACAAATCGCCGGACGACAAATGGCCCATTTGGTGAGTTAATCACAAAAGAGCTTTACCGCTTCGAAGGGGAAATTGATCGCGACGGCAGAAAACGTCAGCAGTTCACTTTGGCCACGACCGCCGATAAACTTCCGACAATCCCGCCCGACGCAAATCCTGTTGATCCTCCACCTGAACTTCGTGAAATCAGTTCCAACGGTACATTTTGGTTTGATTCCGGGAGTGGACTTTTCACGGAATCGACAACCACTTCGATTCTCAAGTCGCGAAAATCGTTCCGCGATTTGCTTATTCACACGACTATTACCAGCAGTTCTACACTGACGATGGAGCGGCGATAAAAGAATGCCACCGGCCGCCCCGTCAGAGCAAGAGTTCATCGATGTCGCAAGCACGTCTGACATTCCCATAGGGGAGGGGAGGGCCTTTGAGATCGAACGGCGAACTGTTGCCATCTTCAACTGCGATGGACAATTTTTTGCGATAGACGATCATTGCCCACACATGGCGGCATCACTGGCTACTGGATCATTGGAAAACTGTGTTGTGGCCTGTCCATGGCACGCATGGCGTTTTGATGTCCGTGATGGGACCTGGATCGAAAACCCGCGAATCAAAACCGACTCCTTTCCAACTCGAATCGTCGGGGATCGAATTCAAGTCGCATTACCTTGCGAAAAGGTCACAATAAAATTGGCCACATCGCGTTGTGCGACGGAAAACACTGAAGAACAAAAGGCTCAAAACATGCGTAACGAATTAACTCTTCGCGATTTCCAAGCGTTGATCCGAGAAATGTATTACGACAAGGATCGAGCCCGTGGAATTGAGGGGACTTTCATGTGGTTGATGGAAGAGGTCGGCGAACTGTCGTCCGCATTGCGAGAACGGGATCGAGAAAATCAAATCGAAGAGTTCGCGGATGTATTGGCTTGGCTGTGTACGATTGCGAACGTCTGCGAAATCGACTTGACGGAAGCAATCCAGCGGAAATATGGAACGGGGTGCCCAGGTTGCGAAAAACTGGCTTGCGTCTGCCCGGACTCTGAAAAACCGTAGTAGTTTCTTCGTTTTGGCATCAAGCTGCATTGACGGTGGCCCTTTCGGATGATGCGGGCATGTTCGAAATGTGGGTTTTCGATTATCCTAGATGTCTTTCATTGACTTTACTTTTCGACCTCAATGCGTGCGGAATCCGAATTATATAGCGTCGATTGGCTTTGGCACCAACGACGACTTCTCGCCTTGGCAATCTTAGTTGGCTTGATTTTCACAAGTCAATATTCGAGCGCAGAGCTATTACGACGCGAACTATCGAGATTTCCCATCTCAACGTCTACCGAATCCAGCGAACCGCAAAACGGAGACCTCGTTGAGTCCTATCAAATCGGCTTTGCGAACCACGTGCGTTTGGGACATTGGACTCATGCATCGCTAAAAATCAAAAACAGCGACTTGGCCCGCTCAATTCGCCAGATCGAGATATCATGCCCCGATGGTGATGACTTACCCATTAATTACCGGCAACCGGCCACTTGCAATGAACTGGGAATCGTCGAAGGCTATTTTCGCCTCGGACGTCCCGTGGGTGAAATCGGAGTCCGACTCTTGAACGAAAATGGCGACACGTTGTGCGCCATGAATTTCGCCGTCGGCGTGGTTGCCGAAGAAATTAAAAGCGTTCGTGCAACGGCGCGGATCATCGTTGGAGTTGGTGATGTTCCAGAATTTCGGCGCGGGGCGGAGATTCAAGATGCGTATGACACGGACTTGGCAACATTTTTGTTAAAAGCATTTCCTGTCGAATTTTTGCCCAACGACCATCGCGGCTATCGCGGAGTCGACACCGTTATTTTGGCAGTGTCCAACCGCGAGTTACTTGAGCAAATTTCTGCAAGCCAACTTGACGCCTTGGCCGCATGGGTCGAGCGTGGTGGAAAGTTAATGATGTGGATGGCGGCTGATTTGTCCTCTGAAATATCGAAGGACGGACGACTGGGACGGCTGGGAAATTTCGATAACGTCCGAACGTTCGCGTTGCGGAGGCTATCAGTTGTCGAGCGATTTGTCGATGCCACCGTTCCACTCCCAAGCGAACCACCTGTCTCATTGATCGATGTCGGTGAAAAAGTATCGCAACCTGTTTTGAGTCAGGACGGTCGAGTATTGGCTGGTCGCTATCGACTGGGAATGGGGACGGTGATGTTTGTCTCACTTCCTCTATGTGATGAACCCTTAAAACAGTGGCTGTACACGCCAGTTTTACTTGAAAAACTTATCAACTCCGATGTCACCGTGTCCGATTCTGGAACGGCCCTTGGAGCGGGAATGCTGATCGACAATGGCTACCGTGATCTGTCAGGCCAATTTCGCGTTCCGCTTGAGGCCTTCTCGACCGTGCAGTTGGTGCCATTCACTTTGGTCGCCGCTCTGATCGTTTTGTTCCTATTATTGGTGGGGCCTGGTGATTTCTTTTTGCTGCGTTCAGCACGGGAGAAAATGCATTGGACTTGGCTCACGTTTCCGCTGTTCGTTGCTTTGTTTTGCGGTGTCGCCTATTGGATAAATCAGTCCTTTAAGGACTCTACTCTTCGCGTGAATGTTTGTGAGGTCATTGACGTAGAACCGACAAACTCGCAAGTTACTGGACGTGTTTGGGCAGGGATTTACAGCCCCCAAGCGGAGAGTTTTAATCTAGAAGTTAATAGCAATCGAACTGAGTGGAGTTCGCCGTCGCGGCGTGAGTTGACCTGGATGGGGCACCCTGGGTCGGGCTTGGGCGGGATGCAAACAACAACACCGTCATTTGCACCTCCGACGGCGTATCACAGTGTAACGGACAACGGCCAATCGAATCAGAATTTGGCCTTGGAAGGATTTCCCATCACGTTCGCTTCGACAAAAACCGTCTCAGGCTATTTTGAAGCAACTGGAAAAACACGCAACAACTCACGTTTGGTCAGGACTCGGCGACTTGACCGATTGGACGGCCAAGTTGGCAACCCATTTGACTTCACTTTGTACAACCCACGTCTATTTTATGGCGAATCCGTATTTACGCCCGAAAAACATCTCGCGCCGGGTGATGCCGTTGACGTTTTCACGGAAATGAAGGAACGGACCATCAAGCATTACTTCGCTGGCCGTTCTGGAGATGCAACCAAGGAAGGAAGCAAGGCCCAAAAGTGGAACCCACAAGAGACGAATTCTCATCGGATTTTGCTGCTATCGATGGTTCATGATTTGGTCGGAGGCCAACGCTACTCAGGACTCAGTAATCGATACCTCGAAGGAATTGAATTGTCGGATCACCTGCTGCCTGACCGAGCAGTGTTGGTGGGGGAAGTCCATGAGCCCATGAGCCAGATATTGATCAATGGTCGAGCAGATAGAACCGTAGAAGCGCAACGTACAACTTTAATCCGCGTCTTCTTGCCAGTTGAAATTGAACGCACCCGAGCGGAGTCGAAAGCCGAATGATTCGCACTGATAATTTGACCAAAAAATATGGCGACTTTTATGCGATCAAAAACATTAATCTGTCGCTAGAGGCGGGAGACCTGTTTGGGTTCATTGGCCCCAACGGTGCCGGAAAAACGACGACGATGCGGATCATTGCGACGCTGCTCGAACCCTCGCACGGAGAGGCCTATGTTTGCGGGCATTCCATTTACGAAAATCCTCGCGAAATTCGGCGTCTGGTCGGTTTCATGCCTGATTTTTTCGGCGTTTACGACGACATGAAGGTCATCGAATATCTTGAGTTTTTCGCGGCGGCCTATCGGATCAATGGGCCGGAACGCAAAAAACGCTGTGATGAGTTGCTAGAGGTCGTGGACCTCGAATTCAAACGTCACGCTTTGGCGAATACTTTGTCGCGTGGACAGACGCAACGATTGGGATTGGCTCGCGTTTTACTACACGATCCCCAAGTCTTGCTCCTCGATGAGCCACTCAGTGGCCTTGATCCGCGAGCCCGCATCGAGATGCGTAACCTTATGCGACAACTCGGAAAAATGGGGAAGACCATCATTGTCTCCAGCCACATCTTGCCAGAGCTTGCAGACATCTGCAACAAAGTCGGCATTATTGATCGCGGCGAAATGATTTTGTCGGCGGAGGTCAATGATGTTATCAAACGAGTTCGCGGTCGAACCGTTTTGCATATCGGCGTTCACGAGGGAATCGACCAAGCCTATCGGTTGGTAAGTGAGCAACCGATTGTCGCCACAGCAACGATGGGAGATGGCTTTTTGACAGCGACCTTAAACGAAGACGTCGAAGACTATTCTGAGCTAGCATCGCTGCTTGTGCAAAACGGATTACGATTGACCATGCTTCGCGAAGAAGAAATCAACCTCGAATCAGCTTTTATGCTTCTGACCAAAGGGGTTGGAGCGAAAATTTAACGGAATGGCCGTTAATCAGATCGCCTCTGGGCCACGCTCCCCAGTCCGGATGCGAACCACATCTTCCAAAGGCAAAATAAAAATCTTTCCATCTCCGACTTCGCCATCAGCTCCAGAGCGTCCACCTTTGATGATCGCGGCAATTGTGGGCTCCACGAACTCTTCGTTGACAGCGATTTGCAATTGCACTTTGCGGCGCAGGTTGTTCGTAAAATGCTCGGCACCATACAATTCGGATTTGCCGGTTTGCCTTCCAAACCCTTGGCAATCCATGATCGTGAGGCGATAGACTTCGACATCAGTCAAAGCCGCTTTGACCGATTCCAGATTATGTGGCTGAATGATGGCGATGATGAGCTTCATACAATGTTCTATGTGGGTGATTCTGCCAGGCACACGCCACCGAAGATAGTAGTTCAGCGGCTCTCCGAGATCGCTCCCAATGTGCAAAGACTTCACGAACTTGCGAATAGTTTATCACCCCTCGCAAGCCGCGTTTTCTGGCCGAGCGATCAGCCATTGAATCTAACCCAAAACAAACAGATAGCCAACGGGACGCCAAATCCGCCTTTGCAATGTGCCAAATAGCGCTCTTTCAGACTCGATCCTTAAAACAAGATGATGGCATCGAGTGCCGGAATCAACCGTCCGGTATCAATCGCTGATGCTCCATAGTCCATGCGAATCTCAGGTCGGATCACGAAGTTTGCATGTGGTCGATAATTAAGACCTGACGTAAAACTCCATGTCGACCGAGCGGTGCCGAAGATTTGATCAGACTTCCACCACTCAACTCTCGACCCAACCGCCAAACACTGGTTCATGTTGTAAAACAGGTAATTGGTGATTCCAAATTCATTGTTATTTTGGAGGTTCAGGAAATCGCCTGCCAGGACATAGCACACTCGGTCTGAGGCTTGGAATCGTGCGACTGCCGATTGGAGGACGCCACTTCCGCGATGTCCCGTATCACCTAATGAGCTTGTCAACTCTAAAGAGACCCGATTGGTAGGCTGAAGCCGGACGCCGGTCAACAAGTTAAATCCGTTATCGGTGCTGTCGAACCCTGTATCCCAACCCAACGTTGCACCACCCAGGAGCGTCACACCAGGTGAACGCTCGTGAGTCGCCAAGATTCCCGTATGCCCAAATGGTTGAGTATAAAACCGAGTATAGGTCCGGCTGTAGAAAAAGTTCTCGACTGAGGGAATACTTTCGGCTCCGAATGGCGAGAGAAACCGACCGATTTTCACGGAAGTGTTGCAGTTTGCGGTTTCGACGTAAGCTTGAGGCAAAGCCCAACCATAGATCCCGCGGTCCCAACCATTGTCCCAGCCGGTTGGAGCACCCGTGGGACTGTTACCAAACGACTGAAACGCTTGGGCATCCATTCCATAAACGGTATCCAATCGATAACCCCAACCCCAGTTGGCCTGTCGTGCAGCCGGCCGCTCAATGAAGCCCCAGAACTGATGCAGGTTCAATTTTTCTTCGCGATTATTCAAGAAGGGAATATTCGAATCGTGAATGCCGACCTGGGCAAAACCGCCAGCCCGGCGACCGTTGCACGCCGTTCCAAAAATACGTTGTACTTCGCCAATTTGGCAATTGCTGCTCGGACGACGTTGGTTTCCGAAATCCGGATTTGTGGCGTTACTGCGCGTGTCCAATCCGGGTCGTTGCTCAAAAGGATTTCCGAGCGGTGTTCGGGGAGCTTGAGGAACTTGATCGTAAGGGTCTTGGATTGCAGCGGCTGCTTCTGGGTCTTGTTGAGACTGAAACAACCGCAAACCACCGCTTGACGCTGCGGTTACTGGTGGTGCAGGTACTTGAATTGCCGCCGGTTGGGAATCTTGAATCCGCCATGGGTAGTTTGCTGACCCTTGTTGGCCCCACAGATTTGCGCTTAAGCAAACCGTTATCGTTCCAAACAAAAAGGAAAACACTCGCATTTCAACGTTCCTTGCCTTGACTCGATTTTCGTTCGACTCTCGCACCCTGACCGAAAAAAAAGAACAAATGGTACGATCGGACGAATTGATACGTCAGAAGGCATATCGGATTCGGTTAAAATCGAAAATGATCATTTTGGCCAAAGTGGCAATTGGACAACCCAGGTAAACTTTGCGGCCTGGGAAATCTATTCGTTGGCGTAGAAAAATGCGTCGTTGAAAATTGATTTGGTAAAAGGTGACCGTTTCACAGGGGCCAGCGCGCTTCCCTGGCCACCGTCTGGCGACGGCGGCTACGCGTCGGTAGCCACGCTCGCGCAGAGCGTGGATTGCGACTCATCCACCGTTTGGTGACGGTAGCGACGGTTAATTCGCTACCGCCGCTCGCCTTAACAGGCTTCGCTACCAAGTGTCCTATCGCATAATGTTATTGAAAACAGCCTTTTCGATAACTTGAACTCATGGCTTGGGGTTGTGTAAGTCGGTTTGGAGGACATTTTTTTGTGGAAAAACGCGGGGCAAAGCGCACGGCGAAAAATTCTTTTATTTTTTCTCAAGTTCTATGATTGACATCCGTTTTTCCTGTGGTCAAAAATTCGTTCATGGGATTAACCCTTTGGAAGTCCGTAACTTGAAGTCTATAATAGATACCGTTACAATGCATGCCAGCCGGGTAACAACTCATCGATCGAGGTTCTCTTTATGGCGACCACGCTCACCATTCGTGACGAAACCCTAGGTAGCAGCCTTTCCAACACAAGCGTGCTCGAATTTCTATCGGAGACGATCACGGTTCGCGAATTGATCCGCAGCCGCGTCTATCAAGAAGTGCAGGACTACAACCTGAAACAGGGTGACGTTTTCCGCGGCATGATCCAGCCCGAGGATACCGAAAAAACGCTTAACGGCTGGAAGCTCAAGAAGCCGCGCCTGCTGGACTGGAAGCGCCAGTTCGAGTGTGCTGTCGAGGCGTTTGAAGGGAATCGAATCCTGATCCTGGTTAACGACCGGCAAGCCGAATCGCTCGACGAAGAATTCACGATCACGCCGGAAACAACGGTGACGTTTGTGCGGTTGACGATGTTGGTGGGGGGCTAACCGTCCATGCAACCGGAAACAAACGAGGCGCAAAACGAAGTAAGCCGGCTCGTGGATGAATTGGTTTCCGCAGCAAAGGACCGTTGGTATTCGGCCACAATGTTCGCCAAGGTTCCTGCGGCCGTGGCCATTCTGAAATCGGACCCGCAAACTCAGTTGTCAGTCGTCATGGAGACGATTCACCGAGTATCAGCCTTGCGTGATACCCTTGGCAAACCCAAAAAATCGCCCGAATTCGATGCCCGTTACCTCAATCTTCATCACGAGAAGGGATTTCCCAACGGTGCCACGGTCCTGATGCCGCAACTGCTTCGACGCAAGCTACCCTGGACCGAAGACACGTTGGTTGATGCAATCGATCAAACGGCGCGATTGGAGTTGGTTTCGATCTGGAATCTCCCGTATGTACCGTCCCTCGTGAAGCTGGCGGAGAAGTGGATCAAAGAACATGGACTGTCGGCGGCGCTGCGGCAATGTTTGGATCGCCTTCGAACCGCCTTGGAGCCGATCGGAAACGCCGCAGAACAGCGGCTTGCTCGTGAGATCGTGAAATTGTGTGAGGACGTGCCGAACGTGTATCTTGCTGTCGGCGAAGCCTGGTCGGACGCCGCGCTTGCCGATCTGGGTACGATGGACGCGAAACGGCGCGCCGCTTGGAATGCCTTGCTCGTTCATTGCCAAGCCGGTGGAAAGGGCAAGTTCACGGAGAAGTGGCGCAAATCCGCCGTACCGCTGATCGACGCCGTTAGCTTCGATTCGCTCAAGGAAACGCTGCTTCGCTGGTTCCCGCTGGTCGATAAGCCGCGGACGCATACACAAAAACGACGAAATGAGTGGGAGCCGGACTTCAACAACCTCATCATCGATCCACATGTGGAACTCCTGCGCGGCCTGGTCTGGTGTTGTGGATTGCGAGAAGACGGCGACCTCGCGCGTGCCCTGGCACGGCTGGCCCTCAGCGCCTATCGCAAGGTCCCCGGCAAGGGTCCGCGGCTTGTGTCGCTGGGCAATGCCTGCATTACCGCGCTGGGCATGATGCCCGGCAAGGCGCCGATCGGCCAACTGGCCCTGTTGAAGGTGAAGGTCAAGTTCGGGACGGCCCAGCGCGAGATCGAGAAGGCCTTCAACGCTGCGGCCCAGCGCGAGGGGCTGCCGCGCGACGAGATCGAGGAACTGGCCGTGCCGTCGTACGGGCTGGAGGAAGTCGGTGCTTATCGAGAGCAATTCGGCGATTATCGGGCCGAATTGCTTGTGGACGGCAGCTCCGCGGCCATTCACTGGTCGAAGGACGGCAAGCCGCTGAAGTCGGTCCCGGCTGAGGTGCGCAAGGAACTTGCCGAGGAGTACAAGGAACTGCAAGCAACGCTCAAGGACATCAACGCGATGCTCCCCGCCCAGCGCGAGCGCATGGATTCGCTCTTTCTCGCCCAGCGAAGCTGGCCGCTGGCCCTGTGGCGCGAGCGCTATCTGGATCATCCGCTGATCGGTACGATCGCCCGGCGGCTGATCTGGACCTTCACCGCCAACAAGAAAACCAGCGCCGGCATCTGGTGGAACGATGGCCTGGTCGATGCGGCCGATAAGCCGCTGCGCGTTGCCGAAGATGCTGCCGTAACCCTCTGGCATCCCATCGGACATTCCGTCGACGCCATCCTCGCCTGGCGCGAATGGTTGGAACGGCATGAAGTGGTGCAGCCGTTCAAGCAGGCCCATCGCGAGGTCTATGTCTTGACGGATGCCGAACGGAGCACCGAGGTCTATTCCAATCGCTTCGCCGCCCACATCCTGCGGCAGCATCAGTTCAACGCCCTCTGCCTCGCCCGTGGCTGGAAGAACAAGCTGCGACTGATGGTGGACGACACCTACCCGCCGGCCCATCGCATGCTCCCGCAATGGAATCTGCGCGCGGAATTCTGGATCGAAGGGATCGGCGAAAACTACGGCACGGATACCAACGAGGCCGGCGTCTTCCTCTATCTCACAACCGACCAGGTTCGCTTCTATCCGATCGAGGCAGCGCAATTGCACGCCCATGCCGGCGGTGGCGGTTACACCGATCGCTGGAACCCCACCGGCAACGACGATCCCGTGCGTCTGGAGCAGATTCCGCCGCTGGTCTTCTCCGAGATCATGCGCGATGTCGATCTGTTCGTCGGGGTCGCCAGCGTTGGCAACGATCCCAACTGGTCCGACGGCGGACCCGGCGGGGCCTATCGCGAGTACTGGCAGAGTTACTCTTTCGGCGAACTCTCCGCCACCGCCCAGACGCGCCGCGCTTTGCTCGAACGACTCATCCCCCGCCTGAAGATCGCCGACCGCTGCACACTCGCGGAACGCTTCC
The DNA here is from genome assembly GCA_019636375.1 of Pirellulaceae bacterium. Taxonomy (GTDB): domain Bacteria; phylum Planctomycetota; class Planctomycetia; order Pirellulales; family Pirellulaceae; genus BJ22. Next base: position 45,364 of record JAHBXS010000006.1, read on the forward strand.
TGATCGTGCGCGGATCGATTCGCACCTACAAGATTCACCTGGGCAGCGGCAATATCCTCATGGAGCCGAACGATCAGTACCTGTGCATCGTGCCGAAACAAACCGTGAGCGGAACGGGAAAAGTGTATTTGCCGTTCGAGGGGGACGGGATGCTGTCGATCATTTTGAGCAAGGCGTTCTTGCTCGCTGACGATCAAAAAATCACGGACTCGACGATCACCAGTCAGTTGCGGCGCTGAGCCCGCCCACAGCGAGAGGGGAGTTAGCCCTAGTTCCCCAACTCGAACGCGTTGAGGTGCAAAAACATGGGATTTCGGAAAATTTTTTCCACTACAATTCGGTAAACTTTATTCGGGAAGGTAGTCGGAGCCCGAGTCGCTCAAAGAGTATTTTTTGGAAATTGGTGCTGGAAATTGGTGGGAAAATTGGGGAAAATTGGTGCAGGAAAATTGGTGCCACACATTTTTTAGCAGGAAAATTGGTGCCACACATTTTTTAGTGATCTTTTAGTGCATTTTCCTCAGCCAAAACCACGACAAACCACGCGCAACATCTTTTACCAATCATCTTTTACCAATAAAAACTCCTCTGCCTGACCCTTGCCGGGAATTTTGATGTTGCGCGTTTTAGGCCCGAAGGGCCGAAGCAACCTTTGCCGGGGCTGATAAAGCCCCGGTTTGAGAAAGAGATGATCCAATAGCCCCGAAGGGCCGGTACAGTCAACTCTGTGTCGGCCCTTCGGGCCTGAGTCGTTGGCGTTGCCAAACTTCCGGTGCCTCACGGCACCGGCAGAGGTTGTGCCGGGCCTTCGGCCCTCAAAACAGCGCAAGTTCAAAAAACAAACAGCGCAACTTCAAAAAGCGCGAGCGAGGGATCGCCAATCTTTCCTCAACTAACGCTTCGGGTTGCGATTTTCCCGCAAATTCGTATGCCGACGCGAATTGTGACAGCCCAGGGTAACGGTTACGCTAAAATGCTTGATTAACGGTCGACGTCGAACAGTGCATCGACATAAGGATCAACCTCAAATTCCGCCATGGCATCGGGGGTCTCGCCCAAACCAATAAATTTGACCGGCAGGTTGAACTCTTGGCGGATCGGAATCGCCACACCGCCCTTGGCGGTACCGTCAAGTTTTGCCAGCACAATTCCCGTACAGTCCGCCGCCTTGGAAAACCCTTTGGCTTGGCTGATTGCGTTTTGGCCCGCTGTGGCATCGAGAACCAACAGCACTTCATGAGGAGCTTCTGGAATGACTTTGCCAATGACTTTTTTCACACGCGACAACTCATCCATGAGATTCGTCTGCGTTTGCAAACGTCCGGCCGTATCGATGATGCAGATGTCGGCGTTTTGGTTTTTGGCGGCCTCCGTTGCCTTGTAGGCCACGCTCGCTGGATCGCTTCCAGGTTTGCCCGTGACGATTTGAGCCCCCAATCGCTCCGACCAAATCGTTAGCTGCTCGACCGCCGCAGCTCGAAAGGTATCCCCAGCTCCAAGGACGACTTTCTTACCTGCCTGAGTAAATCGATGAGTCAATTTGGCGATGCTGGTCGTTTTTCCGGAGCCGTTGACACCGACAACCATGATGACCGTTGGACCCGACTCGGCCATTCTCACCCCGCTCGACTCTTGCCGCATGATCTCCCGAATGGTCGTTTTTGCAGAACCGATCAAGTCATCCAGATGAACCTTACGCCCTCGAAAACTCCGTTTGATATCGTCACGGATTTGAGCAGCAGGCCGATTCCCCATATCGGTCTTGACCAGATACAAGAAGAGTTCGTCCAGGAACTCATCATCGACCAAACGGCCTTCTTTCACCAAGTCACGGATGTCCGTGTTCAAAACCTGAATCGTATTTCTCAGGGCGTTTTTTAGTTTTCCAAAAAAACCCACCTTGGCCGGCGCTTCACGGGGTGTTTCACTCGAAACCTCCCTTGAACTTGCTGGAGTTGAAGGCGCATTCCCATCACCACTTGGACTTGGAGCGTCATTTTGGATTCCACCTTGCGATGTAATCTCAGCGTGCCTCTCCTGCGCTGGGGAAGGTGCGGGGGGGGGTGCAGGAGCTTCTTTTTTTCGAAAAGGGTTCCAAAGTGCCATGAATGACTGTCGCCTTTAAGGATTAAATTTCATTTTCTGAAGGAGAAATTGCCAACTGGTTCCGATGCAATCGATCAAGGATTCCGTTGACAAAGGCGGGAGAGTCCAGGTTGCTAAAACGTCTGGAAAGCTCAATCGCCTCATTGATCGCAACCGGTGCGGGCGTTCCAAAATGCAAAAACTCGAAGGCCCCTAATCTGATGACATTGCGGTCGATCAACGGCATCCGAGAAAGTCGCCAGTTTTTTGAAATCTCAGAAACCATTCGATCGATTTCATCGCGATGTTCAAGGACCCCTAAAAAGAGTTTAATTCCTAAGTCGATTAAATCGGGCCGACCGCCCAAGCGTCTACGCAAGAACTGCCGCCATTGAACTTCGCTGGGCGGGTTCGTTTCGGATTGATACAAAAGTTGCAGGACAACTTGGCGAACCCGTGTTCGACGAAACATCATCAATTAAATTCCTGACTGGACGCGAAGCTTCACCATTTCGAGAGCCGCAAGCGCCGCCTCTTCACCCTTATTACCAACTTTCCCGCCCGCTCGGTCAACGGCCTGCTGCAACGTGTCGCAGGTTAGTAGTCCTAAAGCAACCGGGATTTCAAAATCCAGCGACACTTGGCCGAGCGCCAGCGAGACAAACCGATTGATGTGTTGATCGTGGGTGGTGTCCCCTTTGATCACGACGCCAATAGCAATGAGGCCTTGAAACTTTTTCGAAGACCTAGCAAGCCACTTGGCGGCCAGGGGCAACTCCCACGCCCCAGGTACACGTATCACCTCAACTTTATCACTCGTGACTCCGTGCTGTTGGAGCGTATCCAAGGCACCGTGTAAGAGCTTTTCCGTAATCGACTCGTTGTAGCGAGAGACGATGATCGCGTATCGGTTATCCATGTGAGTCAATAAAAAGGTTTGCCATCAATAATTCAAAATCAAAACCCACCAACCCTGAGGCTCATCAGAAACTCGGCATTTGTCTGCGTTTTTCGTAAACGTTCGGTCAAGGTGAGCATCGCATCGGCTGGATTAAGAGCATTGAGAGCCCGACGAACTTGGCAAATACGATCATACTCGTCGGGGTCTAGAAGTTTTTCTTCCCGTCGGGTCCCAGAGCGATTGATATCAATAGCGGGCCAAATCCGGCGGTCCACAAGGGTGCGGTCGAGCACAATTTCCATGTTCCCTGTCCCTTTGAACTCTTCAAAAATGACTTCGTCCATGCGACTTCCGGTATCCGTCAAAGCCGTGGCAATAATCGTTAACGAGCCTCCCTCCTCAATTTTGCGTGCCGCCCCAAAAAACGCTTTGGGACGTTGCATGGCATTGGCATCCAAGCCGCCTGTCAAGGTTTTCCCAGATTGAGGGACTTCCGAGTTCCAAGCCCGCCCCATCCGTGTAATGGAATCCAGAAACAAAACAACGTCTACACCAGCCTCGACCAACCGCTTGGCCTTTTCTAACACCATCTCGCTAACTTGAATATGCCGCGCAGGTGATTCGTCAAAGGTTGAACTGATCACCTCGCAGCGATCTCCCCTGACCTCTCGTTCCATGTCGGTAACTTCTTCGGGGCGTTCATCAACCAACAACATGATCACATAGGCGTGCGAGTAATTTTTTAGCACCGCTCGCGCCATGTTCTGCAACAGAATTGTTTTACCAGCCCGTGGCGGACTAACAATCAACCCACGTTGCCCAAATCCGATGGGCGTGATCATGTCCACGACTCGCGTCGATAACTCACGTGAATCGTGCTCCATCACAATCCTTTGATCCGGGTGCAAGGGCGTCAACTCATCAAAATGCTTCACGCGGTAATAGTCGTTCGGGTCCAATCCGTTGATAAGCTCGACGCGCAGCAAAGCGAAATATTTTTCGTTCTGCTTGGGAGGACGCACTTGCCCGCAGACATGCGATCCATTGCGAAGATTAAACCGACGAACTTGACTCGGCGAAACATAAATGTCGTCGGCGCAACTTAAGTACGACGACTTCGCGCAACGCAAAAACCCAAATCCGTCTGGCAAAATTTGCAACGTCCCCTCACCATACATTAGTCCTTGGTCTTTAATCCGCTGTTTGATGATTTTGAGCAAGATTTCTCGGGAGCCTCGGGCCTCTTCCAAAGCGGGCACCTTTTCGGCAATCGCTTGGATTCGCAACGCAGCCTCGTCCAATTGCAACAACTGCGAGACAGGAATTTCATCTTCCTTGACGAGACGCCTCACGTCTTCGTGATTCTCTGGACGAACGTCCGACAAATCACTCTGTTCGGAGAACGAAACAGGCTCACCTTCTTTTTCGATTTCGCGAAGTTGTTCAATTGCCTCAGGAGACAATTCTTCGCCTTTTGATTTCTTAGCTCTGGGAGGTCCAGAACGTGGTCGCTTCGCTCGACCGACTGGTCGCGATTCATTTGGGGTTGAATTTGACATACATGACTCCCAGAGAAGAGTATCGTTGGAGTAATAGGTTATGGTAAGCGTTGGGATGGTGATCGCGAGTTTGCCTCAACCGCGCGACCAAATTGGCGTTTCAAAACAATTGCAACTCGACGACCGACCTGACTTCCAGAGCTTTTTCCTAGAATTCTGAGTGGCGCCTGAGACCGAATTGTTTTGTCCCGTCTTTAGAAAAGTTTTCCCGAATTGCCTTGCACAATTTTAGTCATAATTAGGCTGCCATGACAAGCGTTTTGGCCTAATCAGTTGACTTCTGCGGCGTTTTTTTTTCTCCAAGCCCCCATTTTACCCATAAGGCTCGAATTTGTTCGGCCAAACTGGGCTCTACGCCATCGTTATTGTTGACAACATCCGTCGCAAGACGCAACTTTTGATCGAGCGGGAATTGATTTGACTCCCGTTTCTGCAACTCCTCCTTCGTCCAACCTCGCTGCAAAGCACGCTCGATTCGAGTTTTCTCTGAGCAATGAATGAAGACCACTCGATCACACCACTTGTTCCAGCCCGACTTGAACATCACCGCAGCATCAACCACAACTGCCGGAAAGCCAGTCTCTCGATAGGCTCTCAACTGCTCTTTCACCAACGATTCAATTCGCGGATGGGTGATTTCTTCCAGTTTCCGTAGTCGATGCCTAGCATCCGAATCCCCCCCAAATACGAGCGCAGCCAAGGCTTTTCGGTCTATCGAGCCTCGCGAATCTAAAATTTGAGTCCCAAATTCAATAACCAATTTTTCCCGAACTTCGTCCATCATGAGGACTTGATGTCCGAGCAGATCAGCATCAATTACCGCTGCACCCATTCGCTGAATCTCGGTGGCAACAAAGCTCTTGCCACTCGCAATTCCGCCGGCTAGTCCAATGATCAACATGTCAATTAACAAAATTATCCAAAACAATCCTCGGTGTCGTTCCAGTTCCTTCCGCTTTCAACCGAGACTTTAAGCGGAACCCGCAACTCAAAAGCACTACTCATTTCGTCTCGCAACAACTCTGCGACAGCTTGGCAATCTTCCTTCGAAGTCTCGACAACTAACTCATCGTGAATCTGCAACAACAGACGACTTTGTGGAAATTTCTCAGTCAAACGATCAAACACGCGAAGCATTGCCGTCTTGATCAGATCGGCCGCCGAACCTTGAATTACCGTGTTGATGGCGATCCGTTCGGGCATCGTGCGATTGCGGCTGCCGAAAATTTTCCCTGGGTCGCGGACCCCTTCGATCCCTCGGCGACGCCCTAAGATCGTCCTCACCTCGCGATGGTCAAACGCTTCTTGAAGAGTTTGTGTCAGAAAACTCTCGACGGCGGGATAGCGAGCAAAATAAGCCTCGATAAACTCAGCCGCGTCGTCCTTCGTGATACCTAGTTCCTTCGCCAAGCCAAACGAACTCTGGCCATAAATAATCCCGAAGTTAATAGCCTTCGCTTGTCGGCGCATGTCAGTGGTCACTTCATCCAATGGAACACCATTTACCTGAGCTGCGACAACTGCATGAATGTCTTCGTCGCGCGCGAACGCCCCCGCGAGGGCCTGGTCGCCACAAAAGTGGGCCAACACACGCAGTTCGATCTGCGAGTAATCTGCGGCTACCAAGACAGACCGATCGTCACCTGCGACAAACGCTTGACGAATCCGCCGTCCCGCCTCAGAACGGATCGGAATGTTCTGCAAATTTGGGTCCTTGGAACTCAAACGTCCCGTCCGTGCGACATCTTGTTGGAACGATGTGTGGACACGGCCCGTGCGAGGATTGATTTGCTGGAGCAACGAGTCGGTGTAGGTATTCTTCAACTTGGCCAATTGCCGATACTCTATCATCGTCTTTGGTAACGGATGACGGTCGGCAAGCTCCTCTAAAACTTCGTTGTCAGTGCTGCGCGACAATTTAGTCTTCTTAATCACCGGCAGATTGAGCCGGTCGAACAAGATGTCGGCGAGTTGTTTGGGAGAGTCCAAATTAAATGGCTGTCCGGCAAGGCGATGAATTTCCTCTTCCAGCTCTCCCAACCTTTCGCCAAACTCATTTGAAAGTTGTAGCAGTCGCTCCCGATCAACCGTGATCCCGTGGTACTCCATCTCTGCGAGCACTCGAACCAATTTCATCTCAACGCCGTCAAACAACTCCCGTAGGCCGCTTTGATCCAATTGTGTTTCCAAAATCGGTCGCAGCCGCAACGGAACGTCGGCATCTTCCGCAGCGTAGTCGGTGATCAACTGTACCGGCACCTCGCTCATCAAAATCTGTGTCTTTCCTCGTCCGATGAGTTCCGAAATTTTGATCGTCCGATGATTCAAAAATCGGAGGGCGAGATCATCTAAATTGTGAACATTGCGACCGGGGTTTAGCAAATAGTCAGCAACCATCGTGTCGAATAAACGCCCCCGAACATCGCAGCCCAACGCTTTCATGACCACGAGGTCATATTTGAGGTTGTGTCCGATTACCAGCATGCTGGAGTCTTCTAACAAGGGCTTGAGTATTTCTACCAACTCTGCCTCTGCAATCGTCTCCGAGCCTTCCGGTGCTCGAACCGGAACATAAATCGCCTCACCGGGTTCCCACGCCAATGAAATTCCCACCAAATCCGCCCAACGCGGATGGGCCGATGTGGTCTCTGTGTCAAACGAAAATACTCCGCGAGCTCGGATCTCTTCTACCAACTCCCTCAAGGCCTGGGAATTGCTAATGGTTCGATAGTTGGCCTGCCAAACCACGGGTTTGACGAGCGGTGCCAAATTCTCTACTCGATCTTTGAGTGACCTAAAGCCCGCTTCTTCACAAATCGCGACCGCTTGATCAACGTCCATGCCACCCAATCGCCCCGAGCTCCAATCAACTTCAATAGGAACATTCGCGTCTAAGCGAACAAGCTGCTGACTCAACAGTGCAAGTTCCCGCGAGTCTCGAATGACCAGTCCTTTTTTTCCCTTGATTTTGTCCGTGTTATCTAAGACTCGTTCGAGCGTTTCGAATTCGCTGAGCAATTGCTGAGCGGTTTTCGGCCCAATCGAAGGCACACCGGGAACATTGTCACTGGTGTCGCCTACTAACGCTTGGAAATCGACAACCTGATCGGGACGAATTCCCCAATCAGCCAGCAGTTGTTCCGCGCCGTACAAAACCCCTTTGCGCAAATTCAACAGACTTACCTTCGGCGTGATCAACTGCCGGCAATCTTTGTCGCTGGTAACGAGCACGCATTCCCCACCGCGTTCAACAGTCAAACGTGCGATGGTCGCCAAGATATCGTCGGCCTCGTATCCCTCAAGTTCCATTACTGGAATTGCCAAAGCCTGCAACAAACGCTGGATTTCGGGAATCTGGGCTCGCAGGTCTTCGGGCATTTCGTCCCGATGAGCTTTGTATTCCGGGTAAATTTCATTGCGAAAGGTGGTATCGCTGAAGTCAAATGCCGCGAAAACAAAATCAGGTTTCCACCTGGAAAAAATATCAAGCAAGTCTCTGGTGAACCCGAACAAGGCGTTCACTGCTCGCCCATCCGGCCCCGTCATGTCTCCAATGGCATGGAAGACCTGATAGATCAGAGAATGGGAATCGATCACAAACACCCTTTTTCCCGTCAGGTCATCCGGAGAGGTCAACTCCTGTTCCGGCAGAGACCCTACTGAAAGCGGCGGATGAGAATGCCGCGGCAAATCGGGATTGGGAGGACTTGAGGGCCAGTCTGGAAATAGCTCTCCCGACTGGCTCCCTGAGGTCGACTTTCTTTTTTTCAATTTTGTGGGTCCTTTTTCTATCCCAGCTAATGGAGGTAATTACAGATTTTAGAGCCCAGTCCACCAGACAAAAACCGGGCAGAACAACTCATTTTCCCGAAAAAACCGGCCCAATCGATTCTGTTTAGCCGTTTAATTCGAACTTTTGAAGACTTCTGTGAAAATGGCCCCGATCAGCCGATACACTGAAATCGAGTCTTTCTGCGCAAATCAAAAATTTGACAGAGATTTTAGCTGTATTTAAAATTGAGGGTCGGGAGAAATCGGGGCCATCGTGACCATCTTTGAGATGGGCGTGCCCGTGCGTCGCCCCAAGTTTTCGATTGTTGACCCAACAAACCTGTATTTGATCCCTAATTGGAGTGTTTTCCCATGGCAGCTCGCGAGAATCAAGGATATTTGATCGCGGTCATTTTGCTGGTTCTGCTAAGTTTGCTCCTAGCACTCCTGTTCTTCTTAAATTGGATGCGAGCGAACGACTTGGCCGACGCAAAGCTTCAGGCCGAGCAAAAAGGAAACAGCGAAGGGGCTTTGCGAGAAGCTTATGAGAAGAAGTCTGAAATCCTAATGTCGTTGATTGGCGGCCTTGGCAAAAGCGTCGCTGAAGTTGAAACCAGCCGTCAAATGATCGACCGTACCATCGACCGCCTGCAAGGCAGCGACCGCGATGCCGTCGTCAAGGTCAAAAACGACATCGACCTGATTATGACTGAATACCAAAAAGACATGAACTTGTTTTTGGGCGCTCGCGATGAGAATCGAGAAGATACTTGGCGCAGCTTGAACAAGAATTTTAACGACGCCCTCGCCCGAAACTATAACGAACTTGAAACCGAGCGTAATACCCGAGCTCGCGTCGAGCGCGAAGCTCAAACTGAAATCGCCGCCAAACAAAAAGAGGTCGAGGAAAAAACTGAACTGTTAATGGCAGCCCAACGTGATTTATCTGTCAAGACAGAAGAATTCATCAACTACAAAACGGAACAAGACAACAAATTCGAAGAGTTCCAAAGCCGGTACACATCGCTCGAACGAGACTCCCGCAACAAGCAGAGTGATCTCAGCAATACAATTCGGAGCAAAGCCGAAGAAATTGTGAAAATCGAAAGTGAGAAAACGATTCTCAAAACCAAAGTCGATCGTTATGAACGAGAAAACTTCGACATTGCCGATGGCAAAGTAATTCGAGTCGGAGCCAAAAGCGTCTTTATCGATGTCGGCTCAAAAGACGGCCTGAAAACTACTCAGACGTTTTCCATTTTCGACGCCAAAGCGACCAGCTTTGAAACAAAGGCTCCCAAGGCGTCCATCGAAGTTATCAAGGTTTGGGATCACCAAGCCGAAGCTCGCGTAACCTTCGAAAATCCACTTGATCCTATCCTCGCTGACGATCAAATTCTGAATCCAGTTTGGGACCCCGGATACAACGTTCCGATCGCCTTGGCCGGCGTGTTTGACCTCGATGGCGACGGAATCGATGACACTCATCGCTTACTTCAAATGATTCGGCAGAACGGCGGTAATGTGGTCGCCTACCATGACGCGGAAGGCAAAGTCAACGGTGAAATCGACCCCGCAACTCGCTATCTCGTCGTTGGCAACAGCCCGATTTCAGGCAAGCACGACAACGCCGAATTGGTCAGCCGCGGTATGCGAGAGATTTTGAACCAAGGCAAGGCTAACCAAATTCAAGAAATTGACGTGCGAAAACTCTTGAATTGGATGGGCCGTCACAGCCTCCCATCTGTCGAACGTCTCGACTCACAAATTGGCAACCAATACCGCTCGCGAGACTCATCAGTTCGCTAATTAGAGAACCAGGCACGGTATTAATTTGACGTCGCTAATGGGTCGTCCTCGAAAGGGGATTTCGCGCGGGGCTTCCAGTAACATAACAGTACTCCGCCGAAATACAAAAACGTCAACGGAACCGCCAACATCAACATGCTGATTGGATCGGCGGGAGTCAAAAACATCGCCAACACAAAAATCACCATCACGGCAATCCGCCAATTGACCACATAGGTCGAAACCTCGATCACACCGATTCGGTTCAGAAATAACATCAACAGTGGCAGTTGAAACGCGATCCCAAAACCGAGTGGGAGAAATAAAACAAACCCCAGCCACTCAGACACGCGCGGCTGCGGTTCGATCCCCGTCTTCGCGTTAAATGTAAACAAAAACTGTAATACCGGATCAAACACGAAGAAATAAGCTAATAAAATTCCGCTCAAAAACAGCCCCAAACTGATCGGCAAGTACAAATGCACGTAACGCTGCTCATGAGGATAGAGTCCGGCAGCGACAAACGACCAGATTTGGAAAAACACCCAAGGACTGGACAAAAACAGTCCTGCCACAATTCCAGCCTTGACCCAAATCATAAACGGTTCCGTTATCGCAAGCGATTGAGCGCTGACCTTGACTTCGCGCCATGTCGTTAAGGGAACTAAATTCGACCGCAATGGCGGGAGGATATCCTTAAAAGCCCGATGGATTAACACACGATTCAATTTACGGTTAAGCTCCGAATCGGCGGCTTTGTCCAGAGCTTGGCTCATTGCCACAGCACCCAATCCTCGTCGATCCTCTTCACCCAACAAAGTCTCCCACCACGAGACTTTTGAGGACGCCGGATTGAGCGCCTCGGCTCGCCGCAATTCTGTATCGTCTAAGACTCGATTAAGAATCGCGAAAAACTGCTCTTCATCGGCATCGCTAATTCCGCTTGTCCGCTGACTTAACTTCTTGACAATTTCTTGGTCCGATTCGCTAAACCGACCGAAGATCGCTTGAGCGGCCCGGTGTTGATTTCCTGTGGATACCATCCGCTCACAAACCTGGACGATCTTTTCCTTCGGAAACTCATTGGCACTCAACTGAACGGTCGCGTTGCTTGATGTGATTTGATTTGGCCCATCCGCCGACGGAAATTTCAGTGCGAATTCCTCGGGTTCGACCCAAATCTTTTGTGGAATGTAACCGGATTCAAACCAAGCCTCGAATTCTTCGGGGACCCAGCCCAAATCCTGCTCAACTTCTTGCCGGGCACGGTTTTGATTGAATTTCTCAATCGAGCGATTGAGAGGAGTCAGCAAAATCCCGATGATCTGGTTTCCAAAATACAGGCCAACCGCAGAACCGATGCCAAGCCCAATCAAGGCCCGCACCAAAACCTTTCGCAACTCTTCTAAGTGCTCGCCGAAGGACATCCGAGAATGCTCAAATAAGTCTTCGCCGGATCGCCGGATCGGGCCAGCGGATGTTCGGGGGGCTCCTGTGGTCAAGTTTTGTCCTTTAAAATATGGGTCAGTTCAACAGCAACCAGCGAATCACAACACTGGCCGGGGCAATCGTTTTTTACAACGAAGAGGCTTATTCAAGAAACTTCGCAACGCGACTCCGCTAGATTCTGCCGCCAAAAATTTGGAGCAGCAACGGAACGTTAGACCGCAGTTTTCATTTTACCAAGGCTTATGCCATTGATTCAACGGTGCAGAAATCCAGTCAATCATTGCCAAACCCAGACCCTATCAATCGATTTATGCTTCCAACAACGTTGCCGCTTGAACCCCTAGTCTTTCAACCCGTCTTCAAAGACTACCTATGGGGAGGGGAACGATTGAGTACTCAGCTCGCCAAACCCACCGGACCGGGGACTTGGGCCGAAAGCTGGGAAATTGTTGATTGGAACCAAGACCAAAGCCGCGTGACCGTGGGCTCGCTCTCCGGACTGACCCTGAGAGAACTCCTCTCTACTTATCAAAGCCAACTGGTTGGCGATGAAATTTGGACTCAAATCACCGACCCCAAAATTCCACCTCAACTGCGAGGTCGATTTCCCCTTCTCATCAAATTCCTCGACGCCAAACAGCAGCTTTCCGTTCAAGTCCACCCAAATGATCACCAAGCGGCTGAACTTGACCCGCCCGATCTTGGAAAAACAGAGGCCTGGTACGTCGTTGATGCCGAGCCCAATTCAATAATTTTTGCGGGGCTGAAACTGGGAGTCACGGCAGAGTCATTCCGAGACGCAATCACCAAAGAAACTGTCGAAAACTGTTTGAATTCTTTTGTGCCTAAACCGGGCGACTGCGTTTTCATTCCGGCCGGGACGCAACATGCCTTGGGAGCCGGTCTACTTATTCTCGAAGTCCAACAAACCAGCAACACCACCTATCGCGTCTACGACTGGAATCGCCGCGATGCACGTGGCAACTTGCGTCCACTGCATATCGATCAAGCGATTGAGGTCACCAATTTTTCTACCGGTCCAGTAAACCCAATCGCTGCAACAATTTCCAACGACGGCGGGTGGCCACGAGTCATTTGTGAAAAATTTGCGATCCGGGATTGGAAGGGGCCAATTCAACGCTCTTTTGGCATGGAAGATCGGTTTCAAATTCTGGTCGTCACTTTAGGAGCGGCAACCGTTGGCAACGTAAAAATGTCCCTTGGACAAACCGTCCTGCTTCCACCGAATCCTATTGGTTATCCGGTCGCGACATCGGACGACAGCCTGTTGTTGGAAATCTGGATTCCACAGAAAAGCTCCGTCCCACCCCGCATCAGCTAACGCCCCAACTACCGAAGATAGAGACCGCGTCGAAACAATCAGCCCCCGCCCCAACGATCCCAGCCTACCCAATCAACCAAATATTCGGGGAAAATCCGGGTTGTTTTTTACCCTGAATTTAACTACCCTCGCCGCCGAATTTGCTGATCCGATTCCTGATTGCCAAATCAAATTCCATAAGTCTTTTGAAGGTTTCCGTGATTTTTCCGACATCTGGCACTAACAGAAACTTGCAACCAACTAGTGAGTCGGTCCGTGCCTTATCACAGCCGTTGACTCAGTCCTTGTTCGGAATCCTATTGGTTGTCGGCACGATCTTGTTGAGCGGCTGTCAAATGGCGGGGCCAAATTTTGGTCCGCAAGGGACGTTTGAGTATCAACGAAGTCGCGCCGTGCTTCACGATCCATTCCCGAATAATGAAGTCGCTCCTCCAATCGTCGGCGGTCGCGGCCCCGGCTACTCTCACCCACTCCCTGAACCAAAAAACAACCAAGAGTTCCGCAACCGCGGCGCTCGCGTCCAACCTTACTACGGGTTTTAAGACCAATTTCTTAGTTTCGTGCTCCGCGTAAAATCGCCGAAGCAAATTCTTCGAAAAGGGCCTCAGACAAATGGGAATTCATGGCCAAAAAGTCAGGACGCTGAAAATTATCGTCGATTCCGCCCCTTTATTTGTCAGACCTGCAATCTCGGGAACAACTGTAAGATTCCATTCAAAAGGGAGATTCGATCGAAAGTCCGGTTTTAAGAGTCATTTTTAATTCTTTTTTTGCGAATTGACTTCTGGGGATTCTAAGGTTCGTTTACCCCTTAAACTTAGGTTTAAGACCATCCCAAAAGTTGACCAATCAAGTCCTTTGAAAGGGAACCTCATGAAGCGTCCTCACCATTTGAACTCGCAACTTCAGTGCAGAAAAGGCGCAGCAGCCGTCGAGTTTGCCATCGTGCTCCCCGTGATATTGATTGTTGTCATGGGATTTATCGACCTTTGTTGCTTGATGTTGGCAAAAGCAGCAATTTGTCATGCCTCACGAGATGCGGTACGAGCGTGCGTAGTTGATGGTAAACATGGTGATGAAGGCGCCAAAATTATTGAAGACCAATTAATTGGATTTGGGATCAAAGACGCAATTGTTTCGATAACTCCAAGCCCCGAACAAACTTTTTTCGGACAACCGATATCGGTGGATATCGAAGTCGAATTTAAACGTGTCAGTTGGTTAGGCAAAGGATCAGTTTTTCAAAACGTCGTCCTTCAAACCAAAGCGACGATGAGGTCTGAACGTTTAATCGTAAAGAGGTAGCGCAATGAAACTCCAAACATTTGATAAAGTTACCCCGCCAAAGCGTGCCGGCGCTACACTCGCGACTTTGATTTTTATTGTGTTTGTTCTTTTGGCCATAATTGCTTTAGTTTTCGATGTGCTTTCGATTTCTCTCGCGAAAACCGAACTAAAAAGAAATGCAGATGCAGCAGTTCTCGCGGCGGCAGGTGAGTTATATCCGTCTGCCACTCCTCAATTTCCATTGCGATCGCCACTGGCCCTAAAAATTAATGTTCCAGATCTCATTGCCGTGAATCTGGATCACTCCTTTAACACTTCGGTTAAATTGGTCGATCAACAGATATCCATTATTGACTCTTCTGATCGCCAACGGTTCGGCCATTGCTTTAAGGTCGCTCAAGAATATTCACGACTCAATTCGATTTCGGGCTTGTTAGATTTTGAAATAAAGCCCGCAGATCTGAGGATTTATCATCGTCCATATTCGGAACCGCAACTTCCGTTACTGCCGCTACATCGTCTTGGAATTGTCTCAACAGTCGAAGATTTGTTGTTCGCGAAACCGCCCATTTATCCGAATTCGGTGGAGTTAACCACGAGACGATCCGATTCCGTCAATGGTTCCGTAGCACTCATATGGGGTTCAATATTTGGCAGGTCTAGGTTTCAATTGAGTGAAACCTCTCATGCGACCTTCTATCGGGATTACGGTGTGACCCCGGGAGCACCTGTCCTTCCAATCGGAATGGATATAACCATTTGGAGAGTACTTAGAACAGGAAATGGCGTCGTCAATGGTATCCCAATTGCACAATCTTTACTCGCCGGAAACGGTCAGCCAGTTATCCTGATTGATGAGCAAACCTGGAACCCAAGTACCAATTCAATTAAAAAAGGCTCGGATGGAATTTGGGAGGTAATTTTATTAAACCAACCCCTTGATGAAGTAGGGCTTGTCGACGCCCTTAATTCTTCCGCCTTATTGGTCGATTTACCGGCAAACATCCAAGGGAAATTGGGAATTAACCTTCTCAACGGCAGTCCTGCTCAAAACGCATTAAAAACGCCGTCAACAATAATTTCTTTGAATTTTGGCGGAAATGGAACGGAAGTTGCCAAGACAAAAATGCGCCATCAAATTCGGAACGGATTAAGTGAACGAGATATCGGGCGCCAGCTCGATCTGCCATTTCAGTTGTTTGGTCATCACGCTGTTGACGCTAGCGTACTCGACGAACTCAAATCAATTGTCGGTCAGCCGCGAGTCATTCCTCTATTCGAAACGATTACGGGAACTGCGGTCAATAAAGTGCGCGGTTTGACGGGCGCTAAAGAGAAATATCGAATCGTGGGGTTTGGCGGTGTCGTCGTGACCGAAGTCTTGGATCTAGGTGTAGTTCGGGCAATTAAATTACAACCTGCAACCATTTCCCACCCAAGCATCCTGCCCGCTGGCCCTAATGCAAAACCTGCCTTTAGTGATTGCGTCTTCACGTCGCCTGTTCTATGCGATTGATTTTTTTCGCTTCGTTTTTCAGCCCTAGTATCCGAAACTTCCATTCGGAAAATACTTTTGTGGTAGAGTTCAATTGAAATTGACTTTGAGAACAAAATTCGAGCTAGCATGACGAACCCATTTCAACCGCCATCCATGCATGGCTCACCATTGACCCAGGCTCCGTCGGCGGACGTTGCCACAGTGATCTCATCCCAAAAAATGTTGATCTATTCCATTTTAGGTTATCTTTGTGCGATTCCGTTCATTGGACTGGCAAACGCTTTTTTGGAAGGACCTGCCGAAAGGCCAACGTTTACCCTGATGTTTGTCGTGTTTATGGTCGGCGGATTTCTGGTGGCATTTACAGCAGCGATTTGTGCTGCCATTGCAATCTATCGGATGGGGAGCGTTCTATTTCCCGGCTCCACGCGAATCATCTATACGATCGGCGAGATTCTTCCGATTCCGTTTGTGGGGCTACTTGTAATGCTTTCTGCCAGTCAAAACGCCACTGGGTATTTGCGAGCTCAAAATATCAAAGTCGGCTTTTTTGGTGCCAAAACGTAACCGATGTAATCGAGACGCTTTACTTTTCAGCGAGACATTTCGGATGAGATTCAAAACGCCTTTAAGCCCGCTCAGCACATGTGGGTGGTTCAGCCGCTTTCGGATCGCAGAAAGGCTGTGACAATAACGACTTAAACTACCGACTGCCAAATCGAGTAAACTGGGGCGCAGCGCGGTCGGGTTGTCTACGAATTCCTGCATACTCGGTTCAATCGTCGCGACGGCAAACAGAATCTTTTGCTCCTTCAATTTATAAACCGCTCGTTCTCCTAGTCTTGCTTAGAGCCTTCCAAAGAAGGCATTAGCTGCAACATCGTTTTGTCGTCTGAAAGCACCGGAACCAACTTGAGCGTTCCAGACGTAACACCACGGTGGCACGTGGCACAATTGGCGAATTGAGGATTCGTCATGTGTTGATGGAGATCTAGAGCACCGTGGTGGTGATCCGATAAATTCATCCAACCGCCAGACGTCGAAGCAACTCCCTCGCTCAACTCGACCTCAATGGTTTGCGGACTGCCCTCGCGAATAATCGACAGTGTGACCCGCTCGCCTAACTCAGAGTTTCGTACCAGAGTTGTCAATTGATTTTCGTTGACCAATAACTGGTCGGCGAAACGAAGCAACACATCGTCCACCGCCAAACCGGCTTCGGCCGCTGCCGAGCCTGCTACGACTTGCTCAACAATCAGTCCCAACCCCGGTTTAATTTTCAAGTGTTTTCGCAAAGTGTTGTCAGGGCTGCGAACATGGACGCCCAGCATCGTTACTTTTTCCTCTGGCGAATAAAAAATGCTGAAAGCTATTTCCCGTTGCCTAACATATGGGTGGATCTGAATTTCCGGAAAAGTTTCATCCGCTAGTTGCAATTCATCTGTATCCGACAATTGAATTGCCGGCGGACTCAATGGCTTAGACTGATCTTGGTTTGCCGGATCGACATCTTGCAGTGGCAACAATGACAAGAAAGTTGTCGATGTGACTAGACAGAGCGTTAAAACGTATTTCATAGATATTTCTTCCTTTTATCGAAAAGACTGTGGACAAACGCATTCAAAATTCTCAGATTGGAAACACGCTTCAAATTCCCGGCGGAGCCGAAACGATTAAACGGGGGATTGTCACGTCTTGCGGCTGCATCGACTGAGTACTCTCATCGAATTTCCAAACACGTTTTCGAGTAGCAGCCAAGTAGCCTTGTGCCAATTTGCCGTCCGATGTCTCGAACCAACGTTTCGTCAGTATATGTGTTCGGCTGATCGATTCGGTTGGGTTTGCAATTCCAGTTGACAGAGATGCGCTGGGGGAGACAGCCGGTGAGGGAATCGCATCCACGGAGTTCGAATTTAATGTCGAGGTTGATCCGTCGGCAAAGTGAGATTGATTGGCCTTCGGAGGTCCAATGCTTGCCAGCAAAAAACCAATCCCGATACCAATTGTCAAAAACGTAGCCGCCGTCGCGCACCACATCCGCCAACCTAAAGTGACTGGTTGTCGGGCGGTAGTCGTCAAGACAGGACCCGCATGATTTAAAAGTTGTTCGATTTGCTCGTCCAACTCGATGCTCGCAGCACGCAATCCCAATTGTTTAAGTTTTCGTTCCAATTCGTCGTTCATACTTTTTCTCGCAATTCGATTTGCAGTCGTTCTAGCATCCGCCGATAGCGGCTCGCCACCGTCTTGAGCGGTAAATCCATAATTTGGCCAATTTGGTCAAAGGTTAAACCGCCGTAAAGCTTCAAAACAATCAGTTGTTTTTCGTTGGGTTCCAATCGATCAACGGCAGCCGCCAGAAAATCGAGTTCCTCCCGATTGGCGACTCCCTTTGACAAATCGCCAGTTTCCAATTCACGATGACGACCGTTAAACAACGATTCGTGCAGACGGTCCTGTGAATTCCGCCGCCGCAACTGGTTGATCGCTGCATTGCGAACGGACGTGAACACATAAGCGACCGTATCGTTGCCCCACGTTTGATTTTGGCACAGCTTGGCGAAAGCCTCATGCACAGCGTCTTCGGCCGCGTGTCGGCACCCCAAGAACGTTTGAGCCAAACCTACTAATGCCTCGCGGTATTTGTGGTAAACGTCGGCCAAAATTTTGGTCCCATTCAGTGTCATCTACTACAGTCATTGTGGGTGGATTTTCAGTTCCCATCATTATGACGTTTGCCGGAACAACATTTCTTCGGACAATTTTGAAAAAAGGGGAGAGGGGGCCGCAAAGGTGATTAACTGAACCATTGCCAAATGACGGGCCTAGCGGATTTCTATGTCGCCGTCGGCGATTTTTCGGAGAGCGACTTGGCGGATTTTTTCAGCCATCTCTTTGGCTTGTGCGGTGGTCAAATGCTGATTGATTGACTGCAAAAGATTTAGGGCTTTGCGCGGGGTATCCTTTTGCAACACCAGGGCCTTGGCGGCATTGAGACCGACGGTTGCTGCCTTGGAGGTGTATTGATCGAGATACATTTGCGAATACTTCAGCATTTCGTCGACATTTCCTTGTTTTTGAAAAATGCTGATGACTTTCAACAAGCGAGCTTCGTCCAGCACGGTGCCCGGAGCTTCTTTTTTGAGTTGATAATAACAAGTCGTCGCAGCAACCGCATTTCCGGCTGCCAAATGAAAGTCTATCGATTTCCATTTGGCAACTAGACTTTCCCGATACGCCTCGGCCACCCGACGATCTTCTTCGATCTGAGCCTTTGATTTGAGTTCTTCTACCGGTTTTAATTCGATTCCCCGAGCTTCTTGAATCAGCGAAATCAAATCGCGATTTTCCGTATTGACGTACTTCAACATCAACAACACAAGGGCGACTGGAAATCCGACGGCAGCACCGAGCAAATGGAGCAAACCGGTCGTGATGGGGTGAGGGGAGATGATCATGCTAAAACCATCCAGTCCCATATAACCAAGCCCCAGCAACAAAATTGGAATATCAACAAATCCTACCGCTACAAAAATCACAAAAACACAGTAAAAGAACTTGACTGAATCTTGAGGACACCAAACCATCGCCACGGCCATCAAACCGTAAATCGCACCGCTGGCTCCAAGTGCTGTTCCATACCCATGTCCTAAAAACAATATCTGTGACAGAGCAGACTCCAGTATTCCGATCCCTAGGTACAGTGGCAAAAATTTCAAGACGCCAATTCTCCCCTCGATCACTAAGCCAAAGGCCACAAGAAAGAACATGTTCCCCAACAAGTGCCCTGGGCCTCCGTGCATAAAGAACGATGTGAGCCATTGAACCGGATGAAGCCCATCGCCAAACGCCAATTCAAACTCTTCTAAGTCAAATTTGAGTTGAAGAATATACACGACAATATTGGCAACGATAAGAATCCCTGTTCCAATCGGCAAATAATACTTCGATGAGTCGGAATAGACGGGTACAAATATCAACGCAACTTTCCTTACATGCTCGATGGTAGTTTAAGGGCGTGGATCGCAGGACAGTTTGGCAACCTGTTCTACAAAATTTCGTCAACAGTCACCGAAGTTTTGACCAAATCGGAACTTTTTTCGGGAGTTGTCGGGGTAATTATTATGGTAATCGCTCACGCGATCGTCGTTGGACCTCAACCAATCCCCGCTTTAGCGAATCGCACGTCCAAGTAGTTTGAGCCGCATTGTGATTCGGCGCTACCGCCTCTTCACGGCATGAAAAGCCACGTGGCCGTTCACTCGGTGAAGGGTTACTCATTATTGAACTGGTTGGGGCTGAGTTGTTGGCTTGTGCCCTGATGGTTCTTGAATGCCAGGACTCGCCGGGCGTTCCTCTCGCTTAGACTCGCGTTTGCTCGAAGATTTTGAAGTAGTATTTATTGGTTGGCCAGAAAGGAACAACTCAATCCTGACAACCAAACTCAACATCGTGGGAATCAAAAACAGTGTCAAAAGCGTCGAGAGTAACAGCCCGCCCAGAACGACTGCCCCGAGCCCACGATACAGTTCACTCCCCGCACCAGGGAAGAAGACCAGCGGTGAAAGTCCGAACAACGTCGTCAACGTAGACATGAATATTGGACGAATCCGGGTCCTGACACTTTCAGTGATCGCCTCCAGCGGCTCAATCCCTTCACCACGGAAAATTCGCGATTGATGGACGATTAAAATCGCATTATTTACCACCGTCCCCACCAAGATAACAAACCCCAACATCGTTAACACGTCCAGCGATTGAGGTGGTTCTCCAATACTCTCAAGGTATCGACTGAGAGCCAACAATCCAATAATTCCTCCCACGGCTCCCAATGGAACACTCAACATGATCACCAGCGGATAAGTCCACGACTCGAACAATGCTGCCATCAACAAATAGGTGATCAAAATGGCAAGGGCAAAATTCCACTTCAGAGCATTCCAGGTTTGCGCCAACTTATCAGCAGTCCCACTTAAATTCACCGTGTACTCGGCACCCAGAGTCCCATCTGCTTCCAACGGCGCAATGACTTTTCGGTTAATTAAATCGATCGCTTCTTCTAAGGACATCTTTGTGGGCGGAGAAAACTCCAAAGTGATTGCTCTTTGCAGCTCACGATGATGGATTTGTTCGGGCCCACTACTGAGACTTGCGCGAGCGATCGCTTCCAAACGCACCGGTTCGGCAAGGTTCCTTGTCGCGATGTATTGCCCCATGATATCCGGCGATAGACTCAGTTCTGTCTCTGCTCCCTTAATCACCAAATCGATTTTGTCTCCATCCATGTAGTAGTCAGCAGCGTAGGCTCCATCAACCAAGGCACTCACGTTGTAGCCCAATTCGTCACTCGTGATCCCTACCGCAGCCGCTTGCTCTTGCCTCAAACGGACATGCAATTCGGGATTTGAAAGATCGAGCCCCGGATTCGCTCTGACTTGGACATCATCTGGAAAGTTCTCGCGGATACTCCCCATCATTTGACCACCTAACTCGACCAACCGCTCCAAGCTTGGCCCGGTGATTTCCAAATCGATGTTTCGTCCCCCACCCATTCCGCGACCAAAGAGACTTGTCTGCGAGGCAATGACCGTCGTGCCTGGAAATCGATCTCGCAACTTTTTCTGAATCATCTCGACCATTTTCCTGGCCCGCAGATCATCGTGGGCACGCATTCCGGCAAACACGGAACGATCTCGTGCCATATAAAAGAAGTCGGCGATACTCGGATAATCCAAATGAGAAGTATCCTCAGTTTCAGGATCAACATCCCAATAGGGACGCAAGATGGCCTCGACTTCAGCTCCCATCTCGTCAAGTTGGTAAATGCTGTAACCGGGTGGCGTTAGAATCGTACAAAAAACCAAGTTGCGATTCCCAGCGGGCAGATACTCAATTTTCGGAAACTGCCACCAAGCAAACGCGAAACTGGCTCCAATGATCACGAGAATCATCGTCAAGCCAACGGTCACGTGTCGCGCAAAATATGAGTTGGTTGAGGTGATCCAATCGGAAAACCGACCTCCAAACCGCGCCAACCACTGAGCAATCTCCGAATGTTCCTCAGGCTGGCCGTGGTCTTTGCCATCTGTATACAACCGCGAAGCGGCCGTCGGAATTACGATCACACTCACAATGAGCGACAAACCGACGGCAATACAAATCGCCAACGCAATATCGCCGAAAAGCTGTCCGACCTCACCCTGTAAAAAAATCACCGGCAAGAATACTGCCAGTGTGGTCAACGTCGAGGCCATTACCGCCCCCCAGACCTCGCCCGCTCCGCGTCGCCCAGCCTCACGCGGGCTCATGCCTTTGTCAATGAACCGAACAATATTTTCCAAGACCACGATCGCGCTATCTACCAACATTCCAACGGCAAAGGCCAAACCCGCCAAACTAATCACGTTCAACGTTCGCCCCATGTAGCGCAGGAACAAAAACGTCCCAATCACGCTCAATGGAATCGCGATTGCCACAACGAGGGTCCCTCGTGCAAACCAAAACCCAGCCCCCAAAATAATCGCCAACGTGATCGCAAAAACCCAAGTTGGTCCAGAGATAGCGATTAGGGCTGTCGCCAAAATAATCGGCGCGATCAACACCGACCGTCGTCCAAGATGCAAAAACAACATCAACACAATAATCGTCAGCGCCCCACCTAAGATGATGTTTTGTTGCACCAACCCAACAGCAGACTCAATGTAGGTCGTCTCGTCGTACATTTTTACGAGAGTCAAATCCATCTGATCGAGGACGCCACGATTGAGCCGCTCGGTGACTTTGCTGAGTTCCCGCATGACTTCCACAGCATTGGCTGTCGTATCAAGCTGTACTGAAATAGAAGCGGTTCGTTCTCCCAAACGCCGAACAAATCCAGTGTTCTTTTCGAAACCCAATTTGACTTCAGCCACATCCCGAACATAAACGCTAGTACCGTCCTGTTGGGCAATGATTTGACCGGCCACCTCTTCCACGGACTGGTACTTGCCGATAGTCCGCACTCCGATTTGTTGCTTTCCTTGAACGAAATTGCCACCGGAAATATCGGCATTGTTTTGCAAAAAGGCCGTTCGCAAATCGGCAATGGTCAGGCCGCGCGCCGAAAGTTTTGCGGGATCGACGATGACATGTAACTGTCTCAACTCTCCCCCGCGAATCATTGCGTCAGCAACTCCAGGGACGCGATCGAACTGCGGTTTAAGCACATCCTCCATGAACTTGCGGTATTTTGGAACATCCAACTCGGCTGGAACCAAAGGAGCCACTTCTGGATGCTCGGCTGCAAGTTCCTTCAAACGAAAAATCTGCAGTCCCACATTTCGCGGAGCAACTGCGCGCTTGATTTTCTCTCGCAATTCGGGAAACCGTTGAGAAAACTCTTCAACCTGCTCGGGACTTGGTGGTTTTTTTGTCAAGATAAACCAACCCGCCGAGCGGTCGTTTTGATTGCTCGATCGAATCACTGGCTTTTGTGCATCAATCGGATAATCGCGGACTTGCTGGAGTTGACTATTGACCTTGAGGAGAGCCTCATTCATGTTGGTCCCGACACGAAACTCAAGGCTGACACTCCCGGACGAAGTGCGGCATTCCGAGGACATCTTAGTGACCCCTTCGACGCTCTTGAGCTTTTCTTCCTGCTCTTTGATGATCTTCGTCTCAATCTCGTGCGGACTAGCTCCTGGCCACATCGTGAGTATCGAAATCTGCGGCCGTGTCACTTCGGGAGACAATTGCATCGGCATGTTGAACATGGCGATCAACCCGAACAAGACGAGCAGAATCATCGCCACAGAGACCTTCACCGGATTATTGATGAACCAGCCAATCAGTTCCACGACAGCAACACCTTTCTTTTTTCGTTCGTCATTTTTATACGCAAGAAACCGATTGTGTTCGTTAATTTGAAGGAGTCGTTGCCGAAAACGTTGGCAATTGAGGTTTGGCGGTCGTGGTTCGAGTGATCACCACGGCGTCATTGTTGCGCAAACGTTCGTTCCCTTGGACGACAACCTGGTCGCCAGCCTTCAAATCGGCAGAAACTTCCACCCAACTTCCAATTCGACTTCCTAACTTTACTGGAACGGAAACAACGCTCGTCCCTTTCTCACCCGCAACGATTTTGAAGACCACCGGCTCTGGCCCTCCCAGCACAATCGCATCAGTTGAAATCACCATTACATCGCGAGGAACGCCAACAATCATGGTTGCCTTGCCTAACATTCCTGGCTTCAGGATCGGTTGGTTGCCTACACGTGGATTACTAATACGGGCAATCACCGAAATCATACGTGTGCGCGTATCGACTTGAGGGATAATCCCAGTCAACCGTCCGAGCAACGACTCGCGAAACCCTTCGACCTCCACCTCGATTTGCCCAGCCAACGAATCGTCATTGAGCGTCTCTTGCAAATCGCCAATAAACTCTTGGGGGACAGAAAAAGCGAATTCGACAGAACTCAATTCAACAACTTCCACCACCGGCTGGCCCCGCGTCAACCATGCCCCAACTTCGGTAGCTTTGTTCACGACGTAGCCGTCGAAGAAGGCGCGAATTTGATGTTTCTGAAATTGGTCCTCCAGGCGAACAATTTCTTGTTGCGCTGCGGCAACCCGAGACTGTGCCTGCATGAGTTTCAATTCTCGAGTTCCCCGCAAACCTTTTAGGGTCCCCTCCGCCTGGATTTGCATCTGCATATCAGTCATGAATTGGCTGCGAGCCTGCTCCAGTTCTGCTGGCGAAATCGCCGTTGCCGAAATTTTTTCCAAGCGGTTGAACTCATTCTGAGAAAACTTCAATCGCGCGTTCATTTCGGCGACGCGAGCTTCGGCGAGTTCGATTTCTAACGGCAATGTCACCGTCAACTCCTCAACCGCTTGCTCGGCCAATTGTAACTGAATCTTAGCTGCATCAATCTCAATTTTCAGTGCATCCGTTTCGACCTCGACGAGAACTTGACCGGGCTCCCGAACGTCAGCTTCCGATTGGCGGGGGCCTGTCACAAACGTCCCACGGTCGACATGGACCGCCCTGACTCGCCCTTCAACCGCCGAACCGATTACTGTTTGGCGTAACGGCTGCACACTACCGACGAAGGTCTGCCGATTGGCGTAAGGAGTCACAAACACTTCCCCGGCCACAACCAGTTTCGTGGTGCTTGGTTGAGCCATACACCAACCGGAGGTCAACATCATTACCCCCAACGCCAGACTCATTTCAACAATTCGTTTGATCATTCTTGTTCTCAAAAAAAAGCGGCGGCCATTCTGACCCAGGTTGCAACAGAGGCTGATGCCTATTTTCAAACATTCCGCGCAAAATGCTTCAGTTCTATTGTATTTCATCCCACAGAATTCGTGGCCTCATTTTATCCGCAAAACCACCCCTTTTGAAACGGTAATGGGGGAAATACGGCTCAAAATCGGCGGTTTCGCATCAATAATTGCCGTTGATTCCAGACCGGGAAACTTGATACAGTCCCCACCACTTTGAACCCCCGGTTTTTCAGCTCTCATGACCAATTTGACACTGTGATTGCACATCGCCGAATTCGAACCCAACTTTTCATCGCGCTCGCGTTGTTGCTGGTGTTCGTCGGCACGTTGACATGGACATCATACCAGGGCGCCGCCAAGTTCCGTCACCTTACCAAAAACCTTCATGCGCGTTCGAGTGAACTGCCGCTCGTGGCAAAACTCTCGACTGAAATCAACGCCCAGCGAGCACTTCTCTCCCAATGTTGCCTACCTGCGACTGGTTCGCCGAATGAAGCTTGGCTAAATCGCGATCTATTTCGAAAAAATTTGTCTGGAATCGAGATCGCTCTCGACAACTACGTCGACCAATTGGAAAGTGGCCACGTCTCGGACCCGCTCATTGCCGACATCTCTGAAGAACGGGAACTTGTCAACTTGTTTCGCGTCTCGCTCGGAAAAATCAAACTTCTGTCAAGCGAACAAGACTGGTACTTTGGAAGGTACTTCTCTCCCCTGGAGATGGAGCTGGAAACCCTGCAAAAACTCACCAGCCACTTGCCATCGATTCTCAAAAAAAGGATGGATAATTTCGCTGATGATGCCCGTAGCGAGTACCATGCCGCTCTTAACCTATCGGCAGTGGTCGGGCTCAGTGGATTTGCCTTGCTAGGATTTCTCGCTTGGTCGTTTCACCGAACGTTGTTTCACCCACTCGGAGCCCTTCTCAAAGGGACTCGCGAGGTCGCCTCCGGAAACTTCGATTATCGAGTGCAGATCAAAGCCGCCGGAGAGGTAGCCGAACTGATCGATGCCTTCAACGGCATGACCGACCGCGTTCAAGAAATCAACCGCGACCTCAACAACCAAGTCCAACAGCGGACAAAACAAGTCGTTCGCAGCGAACAAATGGCCAGCGTCGGTTTCCTCGCCGCCGGTGTGGCTCACGAAATCAACAACCCCCTCGCGTCGATCGCGTGGAGTGCCGAGTCATTGGAAACCCGCATCCCAGAAATCCTCGAACCGTCTCGCGAGAAAACCGACGAAGAACGCCAAGCCGAAATCGCGTCGGTCAAAAAATACTTGCGGCGAATCCAAGACGAAGCGTTTCGCTGCAAAGGGATCACCCATAGCCTGCTCGATTTCTCTCGACTAGGTGACGCTCAAAAAATCACGTTGCCGCTCGCTGAAATCGTCGATTCCGTCATCGAAATGGTTAAACCCCTCGGACGCTACCGACATCGCAAAATCCACTTCACCGGCGATCGCCAATTACGGGTCTCGATCAACCCCCAAGAAATCAAACAAGTTGTCCTGAACCTGATCACCAACTCCTTGGATGCCGTCGATGATGGCGGTGAGGTCTGGGTGGAACTAAGTCTTCAAAACCAACAAGCGATCTTACGGGTTCGCGACAACGGTTGCGGAATGACCGAAGAAGTTCGCCAACATCTCTTCGAGCCTTTTTTCACGCGCCGCCGCGATGGCCAAGGAACAGGCTTGGGACTTTCAATCAGCTATCGAATCATTGAAGAACATGGCGGTCAAATCGAGGCTCTTAGCGAGGGCCCCGGAACCGGCAGTACCTTTATCGTTAATTTTCCATTAAAAACTCATGAATCCAACGAATCAATCGCGCGGGCGGCAGCCTAAACCACTCAAGGTCCTGTTTGCCGACGACGAAGCTCAACTTCAAGACCTCATCGCAGACGAACTGCCGCGAATGGGTTGCGTGGTTACCGTCTGCCCAGACGGCGCGACCGCTGTCGCTGCCATCGAGAAAAACACTTACGATTGCATCATCGTCGACTTGGATATGCCGGGACTGAATGGGATTCAAGTCATTGAGCGTGCCAAACAAATCTCCCCGCATACCGAAGCGATCGTGCTGACGGGGAAAAGCTCGAAGGACTCGGCCATCGCGGCCCTCCGTCTGGGAGCCTTCGATTACTTGCAAAAACCCTGTACCTTGATCGAACTGCAAACCCGCCTCCAACGGGTCACCGAAAAACGAGACATGCAACAGCGACTCTTGGCCCTCGAACGCCGCGTGCAACGCGCCGAAGGCCCCCGCACCATGATTGGCGATCACCCACTCATCGAACAAGTCCGCAATCTCATTGGCAAGGTCGCTCCAACAGAATCCACGGTGCTTGTCACGGGCGAAACGGGGACCGGCAAGGAACTTGTGGCTCGTGCGATCCACGATCAGAGCCTTCGCGCAGACAAACCCTTTCTGGCCATCAACTGCGGTGCTCTTCCGGAGAACTTGATCGAAAGTGAACTGTTCGGCCATCGCAAAGGGGCCTTTACTGGTGCCGACGAAAACCGCGCTGGACTGTTCGAAGTTGCCGATGGCGGGACTCTGTTTCTTGACGAAATCGGCGAACTCCCACTCGCCGTACAATCTCGACTCCTGCGTGTCCTGGAGACCGGCGAAGTCCGCCGCGTGGGTGACAACCATCCGTTTAAGGTCGATGTGCGGATCGTTTGCGCGACTCATCGCAACCTTTCACAAATGGTCCCTCGCGATAAATTCCGCGAGGACCTGATGTATCGGATCAACACCTTTCAAATTCATTTGCCGCCGCTCAGGGACCGCCACACGGACATTCCGCTGCTGGCCGAAAACCTCTTGGCTCGAGTCCGTTCCCGCCCACTTCCAGATGCGCAAGAAAAATTCACTGAGGCTGCAATCAATGTACTCCTCGACTACCCGTGGCCTGGCAACATTCGAGAACTGGCGAACGTGATTGAGCACGCCGCCATTCTTTGCGAGACGCTGCCTATTGACTTCCAGCACCTCCCGGCCAACGTCGCAGACCCCAGAGGCCAACCCACTTCAGTCACTTCTTCGAGACCGATGACTCTTCGAGAAATGGAGAACATCGCCATTTGGGAAGCTCTTGATCGCCATAACGGCAACAAAGCCGCCGCTGCCGAAGAACTCGGCGTTAGCATCAAAACCCTCTACAACAAAATCAACCAAGAGTCCCTACGAAAAGCGGCATAGCCGTCGTCACCCGAGCTCGTGAACGGTGACCCGCAATCGCCGCAGGAGCGTCAATCCTCCAGACGACTCCAATCCGCAAATTTGTCGTTCTTCTCAGCCAACTCGTTGAGCAAATCTTCCAGTCCAGCGAACCGACTGCGCAAGATTTGAAATTCGCACGTCATTTCCTCGACGTCAGTGCGAACCATCATGATTCCTGGGCAGGCCAACAACTCGCTTCGCACGGAAGCCGCACAGCCCGTTCAAAACATTTCGGGCAACGACAACCGCACATGCACATAACCCGGCAAACTCGTCGTACTCTGTGACGATTGTTTGCCGCGTCGGCGCGAGGGAGCACTCTCACGCGGCTTCGTAGGTGTTCCCACGTTTACACGAATCGAAACTACGGGTTCCACGCCATTCGTCATCTTCGTCATGCCGAAGTGGGTACGATCGAGGTTGAACTTTCCGCTCAAGGTCACTCCCTCTGCGGTAACATTCGGTGAAGCCGAGAAGGAAATTTCTTTCGTCTCTCCGTGCATGGTAAGGTTGCCAGCGACAACCACTGTTCCCACTTCTTCTCCAGCTTTCACGGACGTACTTTGAAAACTCGCCGTTGGAAATTTTTCTGCCTCGAAGAAGTCGGCGTTCATCAAATGCGAAGTCAAATCGTCGAACTCTGTCCAAATTGAGCCGATTTGAAATTCAACCTTAATTTCTTCGATAGCGGTTCCATTGGCATTTAGTTTGAGGTGTCCTGAAAACTCGCGAAAACCGCCCAACCGAGGCATGGGATCATCCCCCACATGCGCACCGACAAACTCGACCGCAGTGTTCTCAGCCGAAATCTTCGCCACCCCATCCTCGACCTTCACGGGGGACAGTTTAACAGCCGTTTCCTCATCAGACTTTGTATCCTGAGCCGCACTCCATTGAGCGACCAACAACAATCCGATCATCAAAACCTTGGCAACACAAAAATTCGAGTAAAACATTTTAGTTCTCTTTGAAAATCTCTATGAAAAAATCGACAACAACTCAGCCATTAACCATTCTTTGGAAAACCGTAAACAACAGCTCGCCAGAAACCCCCGCGAACTCTTCCTTAAGACCACTTGGCCGTTCCAAGCTATTGTAGCCGAATTCAGGGAACCCCTGTTCGTAGGCAAATTCGATTCTATCGAGCCATCAATAAGCCACGTCCGAAACAGAAATTTGCGAAAACTGTGCGATTCAAAACGGAATAAGCCTATTCTGCACGTTTAGAACTGAAACTACGACCAATTACTTCGACGATTCCAATCTCATTCCGAACCATTTTGCCCGATTCATCATTTTTGAATGGCGGGATTCAAGTGTTGCGAGTTATGGTCGCCAATGCTTCAACAACCCAACTCCTTGACTTAAGTAATTCTTCTGGTAGACTTTTTAATCCAACGGAGAAAAATCTCTTTTTCTTGACGCGTTTCGACTGCTCTAGCTATCGATTTAGCGTTGAAATTGCTCTAGAGCACAGTTGCCGGTTAGCCTGAATTGATGCGTTTATGGCGTACGATTGCAACTGAAAAAATGGAGCTTTTTGTTCCGATTGAAACTGAAATGGGAACAAAACCTTTCTTTATTCACAACCGGGATTGAGGAAGCTTCAGGAAGTAGTTTGAGCGATGTCGTTTATTACTTGGACAGAACCGAGTGTGGTAGCATTTGCTGGGGATGCCGATCCAGTTGCTAAAGTGATTGAGCGTGCCCGTGAATTAGTACTTTTTGCCGCTGAAAACGGCTGGTCTGGTCCTCCGTTTGACCCTTTCGAACTTGCCGAAATCTTGGGATATCGTGTCATCCCTTCTCAAGACGTACAAGATGCTCTAATTTTGGCTGACGGCGGAAAGGCTAAAATCGAATTCAACCCGAACCGATCAACAAACAGAATCCGCTTTTCCATAGCACACGAAATAGGACATGCGATATTTCCAGATTGGAAAAGGCAGGTTCGGTATCGACTAGGCAAGGGTGAACGTCGGCACGACGAGTGGCAACTAGAAATGTTGTGCAATATAGCTGCCGGTGAAATTTTGATGCCCGCGGGTTCGCTTCCGGTCAAATCGAATCGGAGACTGGGCATTGATGACCTACGAAATTTTCGCGACACGTATGAAGTGTCCATGGAAAGCGTGATGCTCCGCGTAATCCGATTAGAACGAAGAAATACTGCGGTATTCGTCGCTTCTTACGCAGGCGATCAGGGATACGTCATGGACTATGCGATTGAATCCAATAATGCCGGATTTGGGCTCAAAAGTGGATTTCGATTTCCGCCGAAAACGCTTTTGTCGGAATGTAGTGCATTAGGTTTCACGTCGAAAGGAACCGAAAAATGGATAAACGATCAACTACTGCACATTGAGTGTATCGCAATACCGTCACTTCCAGGTCAAAGTCGTCCTCGTGTTGCCGGAATCGCATATAGAATTGGCGATAGGGATGCGAACCAGAAGTTGAGATTTGTAGTTGGTGATGCCACAAAACCACATGGCACTGGACAAAAAATAATCGCTCACATAGTGAATGACAAAGCAATGACATGGGGTGGTCGAGGTTTTGCAAGTGCAGTGCGCCGCTATTTCCCAGAGGCTCAATCTGATTTCTCAAGTTGGGCAAAGGAAAATCGAGAAAACCAAAAACTGGGCAACTCCCGCGTTGTTCGTGTAGATGACGACTTAAGCGTATTCAGCATGATTGCCCAACAAGGTTATGGCTCATCGATAAAACCTAGAATTCGGTACGGTGCGCTAGTCAATTGCCTCCAAGAACTCAAAGAATTTGCAATAAAATGGCAAGCGAGTGTTCACATGCCACGAATAGGATGTGGCGAGGCCAAGGGGAACTGGGCGATCGTTCAAGAATTGATTCTTGAGCACTTATGCAACAAAGGAGTCGATGTAACTATTTATGACCTACCTGCGCAAAGAGTCACCAAAAAGGCTGATGAGCAACTATCCTTGTTTTCGACTTTTTGAAAATGGCCAGAAAAATCGTCCTCCTGTCAGGTCCTGTCGCATCGGGCAAAAGTAGCCTGGCAGCCTCTTTGGTAGATGAGTTTGATGCGGTGCTCGTAAAGACGTGGCAATTATTGACTCATATAGACCCGAAGGTTGCACGAGATCGTGAATCACTACAAGAGTTAGGTGAAAAACTAGATCGAGAAACTAATGGAGAGTGGATAGCTCAAGCCCTGGGAAAGAAGGCTCTAGAGGAGAAAAACGACGCAATCTTAGTAGTCGATTCGGTAAGAATTCAAGAGCAAATCGACCATGTTCGCCGAGGATTCGGCCAAATCGTCTTTCATGTCCACCTTGATGCAGATTATGCCGATTTAGTGACCCGATATTCGAAACGAAATCGAAAAGATATTGTGGAACTCAAGTCGTACGATGATGTTCTAAAAAACAATACAGAGAAGCAAGTTCCTTCGCTTAAAAAAAATGCAGATATTGCGATAAACACGTCGCGTTGTGATCGTGGGGATGTCTTAGTCCGTGCTGCAAGCCATTTGGGTCTATTTGGCCGTGAACGACATCGAGTTGTAGATGTTGTAGTTGGCGGGCAATACGGAAGTGAAGGTAAAGGACAACTAGCAGCTTATCTTTCGCCCGAATATCATTTGCTTGTACGAGTTGGCGGGCCGAATGCGGGGCACAAGGTATTTAAGACAGACAATCCGGACACGTTTCATATTCTGCCATCAGGAAGTAGGGTGTCTAACGCTAACCTATTAATTGGTCCTGGAGCAGTCATTGACGTTCCAACGATACTACGTGAAATTTCAGAATTGCGTGTACAACCGGAACGGTTGTCAATCGACCCACAAGTTATGATCATAAATGAAAGAGATCGTGAGCAGGAACAAAAACTCATTAAAGAAATTGGGTCAACTGGGCAAGGCGTCGGTTTTGCGACGGCTCGGAGGATAGTCGAGCGAAATTCAGATACAATCTTAGCAAGGGATGTAACCGAAATTGCGCCGTTTATTAGGCCAACTTGGAAAATTTTAGACGAATATACTCGCTCTTCAAATTCAAAAATCTTGCTGGAAGGAACGCAAGGGACCGGCTTAAGCTTGTACCACGGTTCTTACCCTCACGTAACGTCCCGGGACACGACGGTGACGGGATGCTTGGCCGAAGCGGGAATAGCGCCAGGTTTTCTTAG
This sequence comes from Pirellulaceae bacterium, assembly GCA_019636375.1. GTDB lineage: Bacteria > Planctomycetota > Planctomycetia > Pirellulales > Pirellulaceae > BJ22. The sequence continues at coordinate 77,722 of JAHBXS010000006.1, forward strand.
GAGAACAATCATGGTAACCAGAACATTTCCTATTCGCGTGGAGAGCCCTAAAGGTCCGAGAAAAACAAGCGGACCAATGAAACATGAAATTTCGATTGAACAAGTTGCGAATCGATCTCAACTATCAGAACTAGAATTGAAAAAAATCGAAACGACTTCAACGACGAGAAAGAAACGGAGAATTGCGGAATTTGATTGGGAACTCTTTCGGAAATCCATCTTGCTTAACACGCCAACTGACATTGCATTGACGTTCGTGGACTATCTCAATGGCAATAATCGAGAAGCCAGAAGGTTTGAGGAATTGTGCTCGGAATCGCAACGATTCATCGGTGAGGTTGAACGCGTTGCTAATGCTCCTGTGTCGTTAATCTCAACCCGGTTCCACCACCGAAGTATTATCGACCGACGCCATTGGTAAAAGGAAAAGGAGTGAATATGGCTTTTAGCTATGACATATTTATCAAAACGAGGCCATTTGTTTACCACCTAACAAGCCGTCAAAACCTGCAGTTAATTCTAGCTGAAAAAAAGTTGTTTAGTGCAGCAATGATTCTGAACGAATGCGGGGAAGACCGATGGATTCGAGAAAAGAGGTCAAAAATCATTGCGGTAAATTTTCGAGGACATCGAATTGACATTCGGGATCAAGCCCCGCTTTACGAGGGTAAGATGTCACTCGAAGGGGATTGGAGTTTTCAAGATCTAATTGAAGCACTAAACAACCGAGTTTTTTTCTGGCCAGGAAGTAATGAGACACCAATCGACTACGGAGTTCGACATTTTCAAAGATATGCCTCGCAGAATCCAAAGATAATTAAAATTCGTACTTCGGAGTTGTTCGCCTCGGCGTCGCCAAATTCGCCAGAATTTTGCAAATACAATTCGGGTTCACCGCGAACGACTCGCGGCTTTGGCAGCCCTCGTGGACCAAACACTTTCGTCGGCGCGGCTAATGCCGAGTTTTCACCGGGTACCGTACGCGAGGTGACTTTTGTCGGCGAGATCAATATCCCTAATCGGATTGAGTACTCGGACTCGCCATACGGACCATGGGATTCTGGATAGATTGTTTTGAAAGCTTGGCTATCAAGGAGAAAGCATAGCATAGGTGTTGGGCTAGTAGATACTAAATACCTATTCCCATCTAATATTGCGTCGATACCCGAAATGTGGGCAAATTGCGGCTGCCTCTCAATTCTCGCCAAATCTGCTTGTTTAAGCTCTTGGCCAAACCATTCACTGCCTAAGTATTGCAATTGGTAGAGCCATACTCCCTGCAGTACGGATCTGGTTGACATTTTCGCTCAAATTGAGACTATAACTGACAGTGTTCCCCTCTAGGCTTTTTGTTTTTAATGGCCAAAGATTGTGTAACCACCTTCGCCTGAGCGCGGATTTTCCGGAGATTTCTCCACGCTCTGAAAAGGATAGCTACAGTTTAGAATCGAAGCGTTGCTAAACTATTGCCTATCAAAGGTCGATGCGACCTAAATCGCTCACCGGCTAATAGTTGAGTTCAAGGAAGAATACGTTGAATCGATTTGTGAGGATTTCGGTAGGCTTCAACTCTTAACTTGGCTTAACAACAAAAAGAATCGCATCATTTGGCACTTTCCATAGTCATCGGAGATCTCGATCCAAAGCATCCCTGTGCCTTGATGTGAAGATTGATTCGGAAAGGACTGACTGATGGTTCATGTTAATTCGCTAGCAATGTTCTCCAGTTGAGCTCTTTCGCAATCAAAGAAATTGGCCTGAGGAACCTACGCGATAGAATTCGAGAATTCTGCCGTTTACGAAATTTCTAAACCTATCAAAATATGGATAACTTCAAATCGGGGGCCAGTCGAGGGCTGAGTAGGCGCTGTGCCAGAATTGATGTTCGTAGAGGGTGGAGAGCTTGAAAACTTCGAACATCTGCTGCAATTCTGAGGAGCCGGCGCAGCGGGCGGCCTCGTCGGTGAGGGCGATTGCCTGACGAACTGCGGCGGCAAATCCTTCGTCGCTATAGGTGTCGATCCAAGCTTGGTAGGGATTCTCAGCAGCGGCGGTCTTGGCGATTGCCCGCCCAACATCTTCGTACACCCAAAAACACGGAAGCACCGCCGCGACAGCGACAGGATAAGGGCGTTCGTAACAAGCGGCGATGAGGAAATCGGTGTAAGCTTGGCAAACCGGCGACATTGTGGCGTCGTTTAGGTCATTCCCACTCAATCCGAACTGTTCCAAAAATCCGGCGTGCATTGATTGCTCAACGGCAATCGCAACTCGCGCGGAATTCGCAAAAAAGTCGGCCGCTTGATCGTGAGGAGCCTTTGCAGCGCATACCGCCAAGGCACGACTGTAGCGCCGCAAGTACAAACTATCCTGAACGATGTATCGCTGAAATCGCGCTGCATCCAGGGTGCCCGCCGCAAGTTCACGGTTGAAGGGCATCTCCTGAATCGCAGCAATCAGGCGAAGATTCTGCGCCCAAGCCTGTTCCGAAAACAAATCCTACATCTCCGAAAAAAGTTTCTTCCCCGTGTAGGCCTTCAAACTATTCGGCAGGTTGGCCTGCGGCAGCGGGCTCTTGGTCTACGTCCGACGAGTCATCAAGGACCCCTTCGAATTTGAGGTGTTTGGCTTTTCCGTCTTCGCCGCGAACGACATCGACCAGAATCTTGTTCTTGCCCGCAAACGTGTTTTGCAACAACTCTTCCGACAGCGGGTCCTCGACATAATTCTCCAGCGCTCGGCGTAGTGGCCGGGCTCCGTAGTCGAGGTTGGTACCCTTCTTGATCAAGAATTCTTTGGCATCGCTCGTGAGTTCCAGAGCATAACCACGCTCTTCCAGGCGATTGCGAATCTTCTTGAGTTCCAGATCGATGACCAACTTGAGGTCCTTTTTCTCCAGGTGGCGGAAGATAATCGGCTCTTCCGACAAACGGTTGAGGAACTCAGGTCGGAAGGCCCGTTGGATTTCGTCATAGACCCGAGCCTTCATACTTTCGAAGGACGCATCTTCACCGGCCCCAGGGAGCCCGAAGCTCGACTCATTCTTGATCGAGTGAGCACCAACGTTGGTGGTCATGATCAAGATCACATTACGGAAGTCCACATTGCGTCCGAAGCTATCGGTCAAACGGCCTTCTTCCATCACTTGCAGCAGCATGTTGAAGATGTCCGGATGGGCCTTTTCGATTTCATCCAACAACACGACCGAATAAGGCCGACGGCGGATTTTCTCGGTCAACTGGCCACCTTCTTCGTAACCGACGTAGCCCGGAGGGGCACCGATCAACCGGCTGAGGTTGTGCTTCTCCATGTACTCGCTCATATCGATCGTCACCATCGCATCGGCATCGCCGAACATGAACTCAGCGAGGGCCTTGGCAAGCAACGTTTTACCAACCCCAGTTGGTCCAGCAAACATAAACGAACCGATCGGACGTTTGGGGTCCTTGAGTCCACTACGGCTGCGACGTACGGCTTTGGAAATTGCTTTGATCGCTGCGTCTTGACTGATCACGGCCTTGTGCAGTTCGTCTTCCATGCGGATAAGCCGCATCGAATCTTCGATCGTCAACCGAGTCAACGGAACGCCGGTCATTTTCGAAATGACTTCGGCAATGACCTCTTCATCGACCACTCCATCCGTTTCTTGAGATTTCTCTCGCCATTCACGTTTGATTTGGTCTTTCTTTTTGCGCAGTTTGTCGGACTGATCGCGAAGGGCTGCGGCCTTTTCAAAGTCTTGATTGGCTACGGCATCTTCCTTTTCCTTATTCAGGCGATCGATATCCTCATCGATTTCCTTAAGGTCGGGCGGTTTGGTCATTGAACGGAGTCGGACGCGAGCACCCGCTTCGTCGATCACGTCAATCGCCTTGTCAGGGAGGCAACGGCCCGTGATGTAGCGGCTCGACAAATCCACCGCAGCGGCGATGGCATCGTCGGTAATTTGCACGCGATGGTGCTCTTCGTAACGAGCCCGCAAGCCACCCAAGATCGCGATGGTTTCGGAAATCGAAGTCGGCTCGACCAAAATTTCTTGGAAACGACGAGCGAGGGCGCTGTCCTTCTCGATGTACTTGCGGTACTCGTCGAGAGTTGTCGCCCCGATGCATTGAATCTCACCGCGAGCGAGAGCTGGTTTAAGGACGTTGGCCGCATCGATGGCCCCTTCGGCGCCACCGGCTCCAACCAGCGTGTGCAACTCGTCGATAAACAAGATCGTATTGCGGTTCCGCTTGACCTCGTTCATCACGGCCTTGATCCGTTCCTCGAATTGACCACGGTATTTGGTTCCGGCGACCATCATCGCGAGGTCGAGCACAACGATTCGTTTGTCGGCCAGGATTTCGGGAACTTCGCCATCAATCACGCGTTGAGCAAACCCTTCGACAATCGCAGTTTTACCCACGCCCGCTTCACCGAGCAGCACTGGGTTGTTCTTTGTGCGTCGGCACAGAACTTGGATGGCCCGTTCAATTTCGACTTGGCGACCGATCACAGGATCAAGTTTCCCTTGGCGGGCCAACTCGGTAAGGTCGCGACCGAAGCTATCGAGAGCCGGAGTTTTTGACGAGCGGCCTTTGCCAGCCGGAGCCTCACCGCCACCACCGACCCCTTCACGACCGCCGCGCTCGCTCCCTTCGCCTCCCTCTAGACCATTGCCCAGGAGGTTAAGAACTTCTTCGCGGACGTCTTCGAGCTTGAGTCCCAGGTTCATCAGGACTTGAGCCGCGACTCCTTCGTGTTCGCGGAGCAAACCCAACAGCAAGTGTTCGGTCCCCACGAAGTTATGGTTCAAGTTGCGTGCCTCTTCCATCGAGTATTCGATAACTTTTTTGGCGCGCGGCGTTTGGGGCAACTTGCCGATTGTGATCATTTCGGGACCACTTTGCACGAGCTTCTCGACTTCGAGACGAATTTTGCGGAGGTCAACGTCCAAGTTTTTCAGGACGTTGGCGGCGACCCCGGTCCCTTCCTTGACCAGGCCCAGCAACATGTGCTCGGTGCCGATGTATTCATGGTTGAAGCGTTGGGCCTCTTGATTGGCCAACTGCATCACCTTTCTAGCTCGGTCTGTAAATCTTTCGTACATGTTTCGCATTCCTCCTTGTCACCCGCAGGAGGGTGACCTAACAAGTAATAAAAATTTCAATGTGGTTGGTCGCCGTCGCCCCAAAGTTTGCGGGAGGGGCCTAGGCGACTCTTCGTTGGTTGTTTTCGGCTGGTTGAGTCTCGGCTGGCTCGGCCTCGAATGGCAGGTTGGTTGAATCATCATGCAATTCGTGTGCCGAATCATCCTCTGGCTCTTGAGACTGCCAAGTTGCAATCGCGGACCGCTCGGCGGCAATTTCAAAAGTCCAAGGTTCTGACTCGTCGAACCGCCCCAGAGTTTCGAGTTCCAGCAGCGATTCGTCCCAGCGACCGAGCCGCCGAAGCATGGTTGCGAGTAGCAATCGAGCTTCAACGTCGCGCGGTCGAAATTGTAACCGGCGCTGCAGCATCGTTTCCGCAGCCTCCCAGTTCCTCTTTAAGTATTCCCTTTGTGCCTGAATAAACAAGGTGTCTGGTACGGGTGACAAATCGGTGGACGAATTTCTCTTGATTCTTCGCTGCTTCAGTTCGTAATGCGAGATGAGGGCGGAAACGATCCAAATTCCAGTCAGAATCGGCCAAATTAAAGTCGGAAACCCACTTCCAAGCAACTCAGGCCACCTAAAACTGCTGATTAAAGCCAGATTTAACATCGCCCCGAAACCGATGGCCAGAATCAACGAAGTCCACTCGCCCCGCGTCCACAGGCGTGCGAGGCCCGGCCAAAGGCACAAGAGCCACGATGAATTCAACATCGTCGATCCTCCGATTCCCTTCATAAAACCGAACTTCCTTGTATGACAATGCTCCCCAGTCTCGGTCCGAGTCGCGCGAACGGGGATTTTTTTACTCGTTGTTTGGGTAGGCCCATTTTTTTCTGACGAAGCCTAGCCTTTCAAGTATCAATTTCTTTGAAAAATTGGTCAATCTCAATAAAATTTCCGGCCTCGCGAAAATCGCCTTTTCGTGTAAAAATGTCAGAAACAGCGGAATTCCATTGACAACATTTTTCCCCAAATGCCAGTTTGGCAGTGACAGCATGCCAGGATTTTCAGAAGAACACGAGACATCCGGCCCTTTACGAGTGATCGACGCAGCCCTGAATCGGGCCGCCGAGGGACTGCGCGTGGTCGAAGATTACGCGCGAATGATCCTCAACGACCCGTATCTCACGGGACAATTTAAATCGCTCCGGCATCGGTTGTTCTCCGCTTCGGAGGCGTTTCAGACTTCGGAGCGAGTGGCCAGCCGCGACACGCCACGCGATGTGGGGACGATGATCACTACCGAGACGGAACAGCAACGAGACTCCGTCACGGGGATTGTCCAAGCGAACTTGTCTCGCGTCCAACAAGCCCTACGAACCATCGAAGAGTATTCGAAACTCGTCTATCCCGCCGCCGCAGCGATGATCGAACCGCTGCGATACGAGTCGTACACTTTGGAAAAGGCAATCTTGACCACCATTCTGAGCCTTGCGAATCTCAAAGACGCGAGGCTGTACGTTTTGCTCGATGGCCGCAAGAGCCCGGAACAATTTTCGACGATGGCTCGCGAACTGATTGCCGGTGGTGCCGATATCATTCAACTGCGAGACAAAGAACTTTCGGCCCAAGAACTTTTCCAACGTGGGCGAATCCTCGCCGAAATTTGCCGACCAGCTGGCGTTCGCTGGATTATGAACGACCGCGCTGACCTTGCCGTCGCGGCGGGAGCCGACGGGGTGCATGTCGGCCAAGACGACTTAACCGTCTTCCAAGCTCGCCAAATCGTCGGCCCTGCTAAATTGGTCGGCGTCTCGACTCATTCTCTCGATCAAGCTCGTGCGGCAGTTCGTGATGGCGCGAACTATATTGGCGTCGGCCCGATCTTTTTTAGTCGCACTAAATCTTTTAAAGAAACTGTCGGACTTGAATTGGCCAGCCAAGTCGCCCAAGAAATCCGACTCCCGGCGTTTGCTATCGGCGGCATCAACGGCGACAACCTTGCGTCAGTCTTGCAAACGGGCATCGAGCGGGTCACGGTCAAAGGAGCGATTACCGAAAGCAGCGATCCACGTCAGGCCGCTCAGCATATCAAACAACAACTTTTAAGTAGCCAATGACCGACAACGCGAATCCTGTAAATGCCGTGGGTGAGCGAGCCGCTGCCCAAGTCGAAGTGGAACTTAAATTCCGCGTTGCTGACCCTAGTGAATTTTACGGGCGATTGGAGGATGCCGGTGCAGAACGGCGTGGGCCGGTCGAAGTTCACCGCGACGAATATTGGGCACATCCAAATCGCGACTTTGCCGAGACCCGCGAGGCGTTCCGAATTCGCTCGTTGAATGGCCAGCATTTGGTGACTTACAAAGGCCCTCCGCAAACTGGTCCCGCCAAAATCCGTCGCGAAATCGAACTCCCCTTCGCCACGGGCACACCTTTGTCAGAAATTCAAGAACTGCTGAGTCTTCTCGGCTTTAAATCCGTCGCGACGGTCGAAAAAGTCCGTCGCCAATTTCATTTTCCTTGTGAACAGCGACAGGTCCTCGTGACGATTGACCATGTTAAGGAGTTGGGGTTTTTCACGGAAATAGAGGTCGTGTGCGAAAGCTTCGAAGTCGACCAGTCCGTGGAAATCATCATGCAAATCGCCGAAGAATTGCGATTGGAATCACCGATTCGCCAAAGTTACTTAACGCTGCTCCTTGAGTCGCGAAGAACCGACGGGGGCAAACCTTAAACCACCATGCCCCACGGTTCAGCGATATCGAATTCTCAAGCATCTTTCTCTGCGACCCCAGCTATCGAAAGCGTGATAAACGACGAAGCGACTGTTGAGGTTGACTCCTCAAACGGCGAAACCGCCTCATCGTCATCTGCTTTGTCCGAACCTGAAGACGGCTCGAAAATCGGCTTCAACTTTTTCGTGATGAATTGGCATCAGATATTGATGCGGACGGGTTGGATTTTTAAGACGGAAAGTCTGGTGATGCCGGCGGTTTTGGATTCGTTGGGTGGTTCGGCTTGGTTACGTGGGTTGCTGCCGATGCTGAACCGGTTGGGGCAAAGCGTTCCGCCGCTGATGGCCGCCAATACGATTCGACGCTCACCGTTCAAGAAATGGCGACTCGTGAGCACCTCGGTCACGATGGGGGTCGTGTTTTGTTCCCTGGCCATGCTCTGGAGTTTCAAAGAGTCTTTCTCGACAACGGCAATCATCGCCGCCATTCTGGTGTTGTACGCAATTTTCTTTTCTTGTTTGGGTGTCAATCAACTGATCCTTTCGGCATTGATTGGTAAGCTGATTCCTGTTGTCCAACGAGGAAGGTTGATGCAGTTTTCCAGCGTTCTGGGTTCGGTGATTGCAATCGGTTGCGCCTGGGTTTTGCTCAAGCGTTGGTTGATTTCCGAGAACCCCCATTTCAGTTGGATATTCATGTTTGCGGGCGTGCTGTTCATTGCGGCGGGAGCATTGGCAGTTCTTTTTCGCGAGCCCCGCGACGTGGCTCCGTCGAGCGATGGTTCGCTGCGGGGACAACTGCGGGAATCGCTGGTGCTCTTGAGGACCGATCGCAATTTGGGGCTCATGCTCCTGTCGGCCACGATGTTTGGAATGATGATGACCCTGTTTCCTCATTACCAAGCTCTGGCGCGGACTCGGCTTGAGCTCGGGTTCGACAGCCTCGTTCCGTGGATCATCGCACAAAATTTGGGAGTTGCCCTATTTAGTCTCCCTGCTGGGTGGATGGCCGATCGCCGGGGTAATCGGGTGGTCTTGCTAGTTTTGATGGGGGGACTGGCGATAGTGCCCCTTTTGTCATTGGCCTTGGCGAGTTCCACGGCCTACGGGCCGACTTGGTTTATAGTTGTGTTTGGGATGCTGGGGCTGACCCCCGTCACCATCCGAACATTCAATAACTACACGCTGGAGTTGACGGGCCGTGAAATGCACCCGCGTTACCTCAGTCTTTTGAGCTTGTTTATGGCCGGTCCCGCCGTTTTGGGCTCGCTGGCAATTGGGGCGATGATCGACAAATTCGGGTTCGAACTGGCGTTTTGGTTGGTGTCGGGTATGCAATTTGTCGGGTTTGGAACTTGCTTTTTGCTGGCAGAACCAAGAAAAAGTCAAAAACTGGTTGACGCAGCCCCAACCGATTGCGGATAATCTTTACTCGGTAGTTGTAGTTTTAACAAAGTCAATTTCAGTTTCAAAAACGAATGGAGCGATTTCAGATGTCAAGATTGATCACGGCATGTTTTGCGTTGGCCTTGTGTTTGAGTTTTGTGAGCAGCGAGAACGTCGCGGCTCAGGACGGTCCCAAAGTCAATTTGGAAAACATCAAATGCTTTTTGATGCCTGCCAAAGATACTAAAGAGGCCAATGCGGTTGATTACCTTGATGCCAAGGTTTACTTTTGCTGCCCCGGTTGCGTTAAGAAGTTTTCGAAAGAACCAGAAACTTTTGCCACAAAAGCCAATCATCAATTGGTGCTGACAAAGCAATTCGTCCAAAAAGGTTGCCCGATTTCAGGTGGTGAAGTCGACGCTGATCAAACCTTGGACATCGGCGGAGTAAAAGTCGCTTTCTGCTGCGGCAACTGCAAAAAGAAGGCTGAAGACGCTAAAGACTTAGACGCTAAAGCTGCCTTGGTTTTCTCTGCCGACGCTTTTGCAAAAGCCTTCGAGAAAAAAGCAGTCGAAGAAGACGGCACCAACTAGATGTAACGATTCGATTCGATTTCGAAATTTTTACATTACCTTAAATATCAACCTCGGCGAGTGGCACTCAATAGCCTCTCGCCTTTTTTGTTGGAACATGCGAGTTCGTTCCACAAAAAAACCCCGGCATATCGCCGAGGTTATTCGTTTTCGCGTGCACCATGATGAAGTATACGGAATGAATTTATTTGACCATGTTGATCCGAGGCCGCGACCGACGCGAGGCGACGAACAACAACAATCCTGCCAAGGCCGCAAAGCTCCCTGGCTCTGGGATCCCAGCAAATGACGCGGACCAACTGGAGGCAAGAAGGTTGTCGCCTACGTTATCGGCAAACACTCCGCCAAACGGCGAATTTACAGCATGCACTTCATTGAAACCATTGTTCCACCAGCCCCCCAGAGTGGCGCCCCAGGAAGTGACCACGTTCTCGTTAGGCCAGTTACCTGACCAATTGCCTACAGTTACAACATTCCCTGCTGCATCGGTGGAAAATGCCCCTCCTCCTTGAGCGAAATAGCCCTCGAAAAACCAGCCAGAGGCTCCTTCAGCGCGATAAGACACGAAATCGGCCGTTGTCCAAAATTGCGAAAGCAACGAGTTTCCACCGTTGTCCACTCGAATGGTTGTCGTCATCTGCTCACCAGCGACTCCTGGATGATTCCCAGATGCCGAGAAAACAGTTGTGACCCAGGTCAATTCAACGACGTCAGCCTGAGAAAGTCCGGCACTGCTGCACAGCCAAACCCCAATTGCTAGGGCCATCAAAATTTTTCGCATAAAATTGTGTTCTCCAAAAAGGTGAATATTAAGACAGAATCGCCAATCATTACCGCCTAACTTAGCTTGGGGCCTGGCTTGCTTGACCATTCACCCAAATGGCAATTAATGCCGGTAAACCT
>JAHBXS010000007.1 GCA_019636375.1 Pirellulaceae bacterium
AGCGCCGCGTTACTTCGCAACGTGTCTGTGATCATGCCCCGTATCATTCACAACCCGTCCAACGTATTCAAAATTCGGCAGAAATTTATTTTGAGGCTTAGTTAAGCCTTCGAATCGGAGTACAATCAGAAGGAATGTCGAATCGCGAGTTGTTTGTCTCGACCCTCAAGAGGTCTAATCATGAGCAGTGCTGAAAGACTAGAATTTGTTTCTGTGGAGGACTACCTCGAACAAGAAGAGATCGCGCTCACCAAAAGCGAATATGTCGATGGTTGGGTGCGTGCGATGACCGGGGGTTCTAATCGGCACAATCAAGTGAAGCTCAATTGCGTTTATCTTATGATGCGACAGTTTCAGGGTCAGCCATGTCAGGTTTTTGACTCAGACACCAAGGTTCGTATTTTTGACGATGGGTTGCGGCGGTTTTATTATCCGGATGCTCAGGTCGTATGCGAGCCCAATCGACCAACCGAGACCTATCAGGATAAACCGGTCCTAATCATCGAAGTCTTGTCGCCCTCGACTCGGCAGCATGATCTCGATGAAAAAATGCGCGCCTATTTGGGGATTCCATCGCTGCAATGTTATTTGATTCTCGAACAGCATCAACCCGAAGCGATCATCATGCGCCGCACCGACGCCGGTTTCTTGCGCGAGTTTGTCGAAGGCATCGACTCGGTGATCGAACTACCGTTTCTCGATTGCTCGCTGACCATGCGAGAAATCTACAACGGCGTGGAGTTCACCCCGATATGTGTCCAAGAGTCCGAAACGGAATACGAAATCCCTGCTGGGAGCGAAAAATGAGTAGTGCCGAAAGATTAGAATTTGTTTCTGTGGAGGACTACCTCAAACAAGAGGAAATCGCACTCACGAGAAACGAGTATGTCGATGGTTGGGTGCGGGCGATGACCGGGGGGAGTGTGCGCCATAACATCGTCAAAACCAATTGTTTGATTTATTTAGGCAGGAACTTGCTGGGTAGGTCTTGTCGCCCGTTTGATTCGGATATGAAACTCAGAATTCGTCGCGAACGAGAAACGAGGTTCTACTATCCGGACTTGCAAGTTGTCTGTGAATCACAACCACCAACCGCTGTTTTTCAAGACTCTCCGGTGTTGATTATCGAAGTCCTTTCGCCCTCGACTCGTCAGTATGACCTCGACGAAAAAATGAGTGCCTATTTGGGGATTCCATCGCTGCAATGCTATTTGATTCTCGAACAGCATCAACCGGAGGCGATCGCCATGCGCCGCACCGACGCCGGTTTCTTGCGCGAGTTTGTCGACGGCATCGACACGGTGATCGAGTTGCCATTTCTCGGCTGTTCGCTAACGATGCGAGAAATCTACGACGGCGTCGAGTTCACCCCGACATGTGTCCAAGAGTCCGAAGCAGAATATGAAATCCCTGCTGGGAATTGAGAATAAGTGGTGCCAAAAATTAAGGTTTTGTCCCAAGCGTGGTAGCAGAAGTCGGCAAGGCTTTCGACGGCAATGAAAAATTTCGAAATCACTTCCGAGCGATTTAACGGCTTATTGACCATATGGAAACTCAGATGCGTTACTTAGCACTTACTCTGCTCGCCGCCGCAGTCGGCTGTTCGGAATCTTCCCGTGATCTAACCGGCGCGAACGACCATACGGCGCGAGCGACGATTGCAACAGGCACAAGCAGCCCTTGGGGTGGTCTGAAAATCCAATCCACTGGAGCCTCGCTTAAGGATGCGACTCAGATTGTCGTGTTGCTTCATGGATACGGTGCTACTGAATCTGATCTTGTCCCACTTGCCGAATACATTGGCGGCGAATCGCGTGCTTTCGTTTTCCCGGCAGGACCAATTTCTGTCGCTGGTGGCGGGCTCGCCTGGGCGACAACAGAGCACGAACTTGTTATTTCTCATGAACGGCTTGCATCCTTGATCCGATTCGTGTCACAAACTTACCCGAATGCCGAGATTGCGGTGGGTGGATTTTCGCAGGGGGCGACTGTGTCAAGCATGCTCCTGACGGATGCTACTCTACCAGTTCGGCATCTTGTCTTGTACTCACCCGGCCTAGCAATCAACGCTTCGTCAATTGATTCAACACACAAAGTTCAGGTGTTACTTGCTCACGGTCAACGTGACGAAGTCTTGCCGTTCGCGGATTCAAAGCGATTGCACGAAATACTTGAGCGAAAGGGAAATCATACGACTTGGTTTCCATTCGACGCTGGACATACCATCACGACCGAACTACTCGACGCCACACGAAAACAACTTTCGAATGATCGCGGCCCAAAAATGGGAAAAGTGTGGTGAGCGGCTGGGCGAGGCCGGTAGTGCGGCAAGGCAAAAAACACCGATTGAATTTTGATCTTGCTTTACTTCACGGCTTCTCTTGGATGCCAGCTAATCCAACTGCGGCTCGGCCCAGGGGATGGAGAAGGAGCCGGAACAGGATGTGCAACGGACGGTTTGACCGAGCCATTCAGCTCGCAAACGACTGATGCGATTACACTGGGGACATGAAATCGAAAACCGAATCGTCGCGGCACGGTCGAGCAATTCTCGCGGCACGTCGGGGAAGACAATATCCTCCGGTTGCAGCGTCGTCAACAACTCGCGAGTGATCGGAGCGACCGACGAAATCCGGTCAGCCAAGGCCCGAATCGATTTCTCAAATACATTGCGAGCCAAACGACCATTGCCAAAATTTGCGTCGCGGCGATGATAGTGCCAGGCGAAACCGACGAGCACCCGCGCACGAGTGAGCGGAGGAAGTTCGTATTCGTCTCGTTGGCACAAAACACCAAAAATCTCTCCCAATTCGACCGGTCCATAATCGGCGAAATCGATGGTTGTTCCAAATCGCGACATCAAACCCGGATTGCTACTCAGGAGTCGCTGCATCGGCTCGGGATATCCCGCGACGATCACCACCAGGCGATCGCGATCATCCTCGGCCCGTTTCAAAAGGGTGGACACGGCCTCTTGCCCAAAGGGATCGTCACCCCGCTCGGCGACCAGACTATAGGCTTCGTCAATGAACAAGATGCCGTCCAGGGCCGCGTCGATCACCTTGTTCGTCTTGGGGCCGGTTTGACCCGCATACTCGGCGACCAACCCGGAGCGGTCGGCCTCTACCAAATGCCCCTTCGACAAAATCCCCAACGCACCAAGGATGCGACCCATGATGCGAGCGACGGTCGTTTTTCCGGTGCCTGGGTTGCCTTGAAAAACCGTATGTAAACTAAGCGGAGTTTCCTTCAGCCCCATCTGGCGACGCTCACGCTGTACTCGCAAAAAGTTTGTTAGTGACTCGACCTTTTGTTTGACCGCCGACATGCCGATCAGTTGCTGGAGTTCCTGCAAGGCTTCTTGCAACTCCTCTTCGGTCGATCGCTTGGGCGACTCGATTTCTTGAGCCCGTTCCGTTTCGCCCTGGGATTTTTCGCTGATCGCCGCACCGCCGATTGGCATCGGCAACACCTCTCCGGCAAGTCCTCCTGGCGAATCACCTTTCCAACCTGACTTCTCCGCCGGAGCCTCCGGTGCCCCCGTCGCCGAATCGCAAGTCATTTCAGGGAATAGGGCATCGAGTTGGCTTTGCAAATAATTCAACGCGGCGACTTCGTTGCTCGATACTCGCCCATCGGCTTTGGCGATCAAATTGGCATTCCGCATCAACAGCGTTTCCAGACGGCTCAGTTGATCGCGCAAACAGGGAACCTCGGCAAACGGACGGAAGATGGCTCGCAATTCGATCTGCTGGACGTGTTGGTCGAGTTCACGCAGCATTTCGCGAGTCTCGGTCCGCGACGTGCGACGGCGAGCGATATGGAACATCAGGTCTTCGCCCAAAGCGGCAACTTCCTCACCCAACCGCTCGCCAACCGGGACATAGGTCAAGAAAATCTTGACGACCATCGCCTGTTGCAGGTCGCTCATCGTTTGCATGAACTGCTGCGGTGCTTCTGGCAATTCGCCGGGGCATTCGTCAATGACCCGTTTGGCGCTTTGATGAAACAATTCTTTCAAATGCCGCAGGGTGATCCCATAATCGCGGCGAATATCCTTGAACCAAGTCGTTTCGGTCGGCTCAATTGGTTTCATGATCCTCCCCCCAAATTTTGGTCGCTTGGTCCCCTGCCCTTTGCCGAGTTTACCGTTGCCGCTTCCATGATCGCCTGCTCGGTTGCTTCTGCCGCCGAAAACTCTGCGGTGATTCGGCCTTCGTTTAACACTATTAAACGATCGCAGAGATGCAACAACTCCGGAAGCTCGCTACTGGCCATCAGCACGCACATCCCCCGCTGGGCAAGGTCACGAATCAGCCGATAAATCTCAGCCTTGGCTCCGACATCCACGCCGCGAGTCGGGTCGTCCAGCAACAGGACTTGCGGTTGCGTCAACAACGCTCGCCCCATCACGCATTTTTGTTGGTTCCCGCCGCTCAACGAACCGATCGCCGCTTGCAGACCTGCCGTTTTGACTTGGAGCTGGCCGACCATATCTCGGCAACGTTTGGTTTCGCGGCCTTTCTCCACAATCCGCGCGGCGTTGCGATCCTGGTGCAGCGAGTTGAGCGTCATATTCTCGCCGACATTTAAATTGGCGAACAGCCCCAGCCGTTTGCGATCTTCGGTCACCATCGCCATCCCAGCAGCGATTGCTTCGGCGGGGTGTTCAAAGCGAACACGTTTTCCCGCCAAGAAAATATCGCCGAGGACCTCATCGTCGGAATTGCCGTACAAGCACTCGAACAACTCCGTACGTCCTGCCCCCATCAAACCGGCAAACCCCAAAATCTCCCCCGCTCGCGCCGTGAACGAGACCTCGCGTAACTTCCATTCTCGCGGGTGTTGCGGCCAACGGCGTGAAAGCTGACAAACCTCCAAAACAACCGAATACTCTGAATCTTTCTCGCCATGCGGCTGTCGATCCCAATTCAATTCGCGTCCGACCATCAAGTGAGCGACCTCGCGCGGCGTGACCTCCTCACGTTTTACGGTCGTCACGTTTTTTCCATCGCGGAGCACAACGATGCGATCTGCCAAACGAAAAATTTCTTCCATTTTGTGCGAGATGTACAAGATCGTCACCCCGCGCTGTCGCAGTTGTCCGATGACTCGATCCAGCCGTGCCGACTCGGCCTCTGTGAGCGCGCTGGTCGGTTCGTCCATGATCAAAACATCGGAGCCCAAACTGAGGGCCTTGGCGATCTCCACCAGTTGTTGATCGCCGATCCGGAGTTGGCCCGCCAAAGTCTCTGGAGGGATGCGGCATTCAAGTTGCGTTAAAATCTCCCCCGCTCGTCGATTCATTTCACCGTTGGCTAGGAAAAATCCACCTCGCACCATCTCCCGGCCCAAAAAAATGTTGGCGGCGATCGAAAGTTCCTCCACCAGATTGAGTTCTTGGTGGATGATGCTGATACCGTGAGCTTCGGCGTCTTTGATTCCGCTCAGTCGCAACGGCTGGCCGCGCAATAGGACTTCGCCTTCATACTCGGTGTATTGCCCGCAGAGGATTTTCATCAGCGTGCTTTTGCCGGCTCCGTTCTCACCGCAAATCGCGAGCAGTTCGCCAGCCTCGACCGTCACAGAAACTTGGTCGAGGGCGGTCGTTCCTCCGAAGCGTTTGGTGACCTTGCGGACCTCGATCAAGGGATTCGCCGCGCTCGCCGTCACACTCATGGCAAATTCCCACTTGTCGCAACTCGAGCTCGTTCCCGTTTGGCAAAAATCGCAACGAGTTTGAAGACGGTCAGAACGATTGCCGTCAGAACACCAGCCAAAATCCCGTCTCTCCAAGCCGTTTCGCGACCAGACATTCGCAAGCTAAACGAAGCGACCGCCATCACCAGCAGACTGACTGAGGCGAGCGCCGCCGTTCCGAAGAAACCCGGAAAAAATTGTTTGCGCCAACCTTCTTTTGAATCGGTCAACTGATTAAAGGCCACCGCGAGCACGACCAGCAACCCGACGATCATCCCTTCGAAATCGTCCGACCCCGCCGTCACGAGCTTGGCCACTGCATCGATCACCGTTCGTAGAAAGATCGCTCCCAACACCACTCCGGTGACACGCCCGATTCCTCCCGCCAGACTACACCCGCCAATCACTGCAGCGGCAATCGCAAATAGTTCGCCAGCGCGGCCCTGGCTTTCTGGGTCGGATTGCTGAATTCTCGCCGCAAACAAAATTCCTGCCACGGCAGCCGTGAATGCCGCAAAAGAATAGGCAAACCACTTCAGTCGCTCGGTGCGAATCCCGCTTAATTTGGCGGCTTGTTCGTTTCCACCGAGCGCGTACAAGTGCCGTCCCAGGACCGTATGGTTGAGGATCACGTACAGGAACAACGCCAGCACCAAGAACACGGCCATCGCGATCCACCACTGCTCGCCAATGGTAAAAAACGTCGGATCGTTTACGTTGACCTTGATGCTTTGGTTCCCCATCGAGGCCGTTACCGCCTTGTTCATGATGATCGCCAAAGACCGCAGTCCCACCAGCGACGCCAACGTCGCCACGAACGGTGGCAATTGCACGACGGTAATCAACCATGTATGGATCGTCCCGACCAACAGGCCCATCAGCAAGGTTGCCCCCATCGCCGCCGCAATGCACCACGCCGGCAACCGACCATCGGTAGCAAACCCCCAATGCGAGAACAACACCATCAACAGGCAAACGGTCGCGGCACTTAAGGCGATCATCGAGCCGCTGCTCAAGTCGATGCCGCCGGAAATGATCACCACTGCTGCTCCCAACGCAAAGATACCGAGAATCGCTGCCGGGTGCAGGATCAAGGTCGTCACGTTATACTGAAATCGCTCGATGTAAGCGTCATTGAAATAGGCCGTGATGCCGTACACCAACACGATCCCTATCAGCAACACCAGTTCCGTTTGATACTTTTTGAGCCAATTCACTGTGAGCGATTCTCAGAATGACGTTTGAAAGGTGTTGCAGCAATATGTCGGTGACTTGAAAACCTTTAGGAGCCCTCAAGGCCACGTTCGCTCAACCACTGATTAAATTCTTCAATGGTATAAAAGGTGATCGCGGGGTCGAAGTCCGATTTTGTCAAGGGCGAACCGGTAGGAACGACGACGCGAATGTTGGTGTAATAGATGTCACCGTCAGCGGCAGTGAACTTTCGGGTTTCCCGATCAAAGGTCGGATACAAGGACTGGACGTAGGAGTCGTTCTTCTCATAGAGAGCCACCATGAGTTGCGTTCCGAGGTATCCCATCTCGTAAGGGTTTTGGACCACCATCGCATCGATATCCCCTTTGCCCAAATGCTGAATCGCTCGGGGAGCCGCATCAAAGACCACAACCTTGAATTGATCGCGAATTTTCTTCTCGTTGACGACACTGACAATCGCATCGGCATTGTAGGCCCAGATGCCAACGAGCGTTTTTAGGTCTTGGTGGTTTTCCAAAGCGTTTCGCACATTGTCACGCGCGACGTTGTGGTCCATCTTGTCCCCCAGGCCCACCGCCTTAGAAAACTTGTCCCCCGCTCCATCGGCAAATCCGGAGACACGTTCAAGCACATTCGCGACCCCTTCGATTCCGTAGAAGGCCGCGTACTTGCCACCGTCAGGCTGGAGGGCTTTGGCGGCCAATCCCATCTGCCGACCACCAAAGGTATTCTCAGTCCCCAAATAAGCGAAACGAGTGTCTTTGAATTTATCCCGGTTGACATCCGAGTCGATTGTCACGACCACGACTCCTTGTTTTTGCAGCTGTCGCATCGCCGACGCCATCGCTTCGTTGTTGGGGTCGATCACCGAGATACCGACGGCGGCCACATCGGTCTGCCCCAAGTACTGTCGCAGCTTGTCGACTTGGCCGGTTGGCGTCGCATCGTTTTTGTCCATCACGACCGTCAGCCCACGATCTGCCAGCCCAAATTCTTCTTGAGCCTTCTCCATCCCGACTCGCATCGCATCCCAAAATGGGTCGTCGCCGTTGGTGAGCAGGATCACACGTTTGGTTTTCTTTGAAGCTGACTTGCCATCACCCCCAACTCCAGAATCGGAACCTCCGCACCCTGAAACTCCCAAAACAACGACCGCCAACAGCCAAGGAATAGCCTGCCAAAATTTGTGATGCATTTTCGATTTTCGCCTTGCGATTAAATGTAGGAAACCTGCTCCCGCGATTCTCGTCCAACTCGCATTTTAACTTGCGACTAAATCGACAGGCAAGGCACACGCGCCACTAAATTTCGCCTCGTTCTCGGTGATGTTCGAGGCGAGCGATGTTCTCTATAATGCTGCGGATTGCTTTTTTTGAGTGTGGAGTTGCCGTCGGACCGGATTCGCTGGGGCGTACACGCTCAACCCTAAATTAATTTTGCAGCTTTTTTTAAGGTGGATTGGTCTCGTGCCACAACTTTCGACTCGCGCCGTTCGGCTTCCTCCGTCTCCCATTCGTAAACTCGCCGGTTATGCGGAAGCGGCCAAGAAACGGGGCGTTAAAGTTTATCATCTCAACATCGGGCAACCGGACGTCGAAACGCCGCCAGAATTTTTCCAAGCGATCAAGCAGGCCGACCTCCGCGTCTTGGCCTACAGCCCCTCAGCGGGTTTTCCAGGTCTGCTCACCGAAATCGCTAACTACTATGATCGCTTGGGGTATCCGCTTGAGAGTTCGGACATCATCGTGACCACGGGTGCGTCGGAGGCTTTGACTTTTGCGTTCGCCGCAATTCTCAATGCGGGTGACGAAGTGATTGTTCCGGAGCCCTACTATGCCAACTACAGTTCGTTTTCCTTGGCCAAAGACGCCACGGTCGTTCCCGTCACCACGCGGATCGAGGACGGATTCGCCCTCCCCGACATGAGTGCCTTTGAAGAACGGATCACGCCGCGAACCAAAGCGATCTTAATTTGCAACCCAGGAAACCCAACGGGCGTGCTGTACCCGCGCGAGTCCTTGGAAGAGCTGCGAAAGATTTGTCTCAAACACGATTTGTTTTTGATCGCTGATGAAGTCTATCGTGAGTTCGCCTACGATGGGCACCAGCATCACAGTACTCTAGAACTTGACGGGATGGCCGACCACGTGATCGTCGTCGATTCGATTTCGAAACGATTTTCGGCTTGTGGGGCTCGGATTGGTTGCGTGATTTCCAGAAACCGCGAGTTAATGGGGGCGATCATGAAAATGGCCCAAGCTCGTCTTTCGCCGCCGACGCTAGGTCAAATCGGAGCCGAAGCGGTCTATAAAATGCCGCCTGATTATTATCACGGGGTCGTTTGCGAATACGCCTCACGTCGCGACGTGTTGGTGGAAGAACTTTCGAAAATCGATGGAGTCGTCTGCCCGCCGATTAACGGGGCCTTTTACGCAATGGTCCGGCTCCCCGTGGAAGACTCCGACCAATTCTGCCAATGGCTGCTGGAAGATTTCGAGCACGAAGGGGCGACGGTGATGCTGGCCCCCGGTTCGGGTTTTTATGCGACGCCTGGTTTGGGGCGCGACGAAGTTCGCATCGCTTATGTTCTCAACGCCGACGACCTCCGCGCAGCGGTTCGCTGCTTGGGAGCCGCTTTGCAGCAGGCGAATTCGCTCAAACTGAACGCCACGCGGTGATGATTTAACACGACAGGCCAAAATACATTTCCAACACCTCCTAATACTCTCGCGTTTGCTCAAAATTGGGTCGCCGTCATGTCGCAATGCGTAAAAAACCTGGGATGCTCAACAAATAATTTCCCCATGAAACCGGTGTTTTCAACACTTTTTCTTAGAATTTGAGGCAAAACTCCAGTGCCAAGATTGAACCCTTGCCAGGAGCAATTAAACTGATGTTCGGATAGAGGTGCTGGGCTTTTATGTTTCATTAATTGGGGAGTTGTCTGATGTTAAGTCGATTGATTTGCTTTGGTTTTATCGGAGCGATGTTCGCTTCGAACCTACACGCCGACGTGCTAGACCTGTACTACAAAAAAGTCGATTTGGGAGGATCTTACCAGTATGACTTTAAGCTGGTGGTGACCAACAACGACAGCTCCTTTGCGCCAGGCCAGGGTTTCAACTGGATAACTTTTGGGGATGTTTTTAATGCACCCAGTACTCTTCCCGACTTTTCTCTTAACTTTCACACTTTCCCAAACCCAAATATGACGTTTACATATTCGAGTGGCGGACATAACGGGCCGACATTTTTGGATGGGACCAATGTCGGCACAGATGGGTGGCTACCTACTGGAGTGGGCGATTTTGTGACTTGGCAAGGGACATCGGCCTTTGACGTACCGGACGGCCAGTTGCTCTTTTCCACCTTGATTCCGATCAACGGAGCCACACCAACCAACTTTAAGGCGGCGATTCCCGTTCCCGAACCAACGTCGGGGTTGGTCCTTGTGGGATTGATTTGCGGGGTTGTGCTTCGCCGACGGCGTTAAATTCATTCCGTCCAAATTGAGGCGACTAAAAATGACCGTGGTTTAGAAACCGCAGGGATTTTGAGATCGCTTGAGGATGCCAAGGGATGAAACCGTGGTTGCAAAGGACCACGCTGAAATCGGTGAGGCCCGGTAAAACAGTGCAATCCTGTTTAATCACCCAATCCATGCCTGCCGCGATCACGCCAAACTCGTAGCCCTGCGGAAGTGGGAGTTGATTGACGTAGCTTTTCTGCACGTCACTCAACTCCACCATCGTCGGACAAACCCACTTGATCAGCGGGCCAACTCGCCGCGCAACATGCGAGCCTTGATTGGGCGGAGCCAACATCACGACGCGCCCCATCTCCTGCGGGCGAACCATCTCCAGCGCGGCCCGAATCACAATCGATCCCATGCTGTGGCCGACAAAGTGCAGCGGACTTTTCGGCGAACCGCCTTCCAGTTCCACCGCCAAGTTCGCCAAATTTCTCGCATGGTGCTCGCACGAGTAGCGACTACTGCGATAGCCCCAATTGAGTGTTTTAAAACCCTCCCGTCGCAATCGACGAGCAAGCGGTTCCATAAACAACCGCGAGGCCGACAACCCATGCACCAGCACA
This sequence comes from Pirellulaceae bacterium, assembly GCA_019636375.1. GTDB lineage: Bacteria > Planctomycetota > Planctomycetia > Pirellulales > Pirellulaceae > BJ22. Next base: position 11,011 of record JAHBXS010000007.1, read on the forward strand.
ACCGTTCCCATTCCACGCGCAGTGGAATCAGACGGTCGCATACGTAGATCAGGATCGGACACAGCAATCATCAGCGATTTATCATTGGAAAAAGTTAAAGCATTTGAGACAGTAGGGTGTGTGTAGTCGGCAATTATTATTAGTGTGTTCCACAAGTCGGCTCGTTGGCAAATTGAGGTGTATTAGGACTGGCACTTATTTGCCGACGCAACACACCACCTGATGTCCACTTGCTTTACACACCCTACGCCCTACATCCATAACGCCTACAGAAGGGGCTTACCGGAAACTTCCACGCTGCATTAACTTTAGGCTAACCGAAACTCGATTTGCCGAACAACAGCATCCCGTTTCCAACACATGTAGAATGCACGCAACCGTGACGGAAATGCCCTATTTTCGGAATAGATCGTCCAAGTTCTTAAACGCTTTGAACTCCAACGCATTGCCCGACGGATCTTGGAAGAACATTGTCGCCTGTTCCCCGACCTGGCCTTGGAAGCGGATACAAGGCTCAATCACAAACGCAACCCCCAGCCCCCGCAATCGCTTAGCAAATGCTTCCCACTCCTCCCATGCCAACACCACTCCAAAATGAGGCACGGGTACATCGTGACCATCCACGGCATTGTGAGCCGGATGTGGAACATGATTGACATCCAAATGCGCCACAATTTGATGTCCGAACAAATTGAAATCAATCCACTGCTCACTCGACCTCCCTTCCGCACATCCCAACACCCCCGCATAAAAATCCCGCACCGCCGCCAAATCATGAACCGGAAAAGCCAAATGAAAAGGAGCCAACCCCATCGAACACCTCAGAAATAAGGTTCTTAAAACCAATAAAATTTTCCCGATTGTACACTGTTTCAATCGGCCTGGTCTTTACCGCACGTTCACGGAGTGAACGGCTACGATCGGGGTAGGGAGAGTCAACTGACTCCCCCTCCCGCCGAACCGTACGTGCGGTTTTCCCGCATACGGCTCTCCACTTGGTAGTTCTCGATAGTTTGGACGAACTGAGCATGAGCCTGCACCAGGCTGTAGAGCCCAAGCTCAGAGAAGTAGCGGTTTGGCCAGCGGCATGTACGAGGTTGTCGGTCGGGATTGGTGCGGTGGCGTTTCAGAAGGATTCGTCGCAGACGACTGCGGAGCCAACTGTCATAGTCACCGTAGACATTCCAGAAACAATGGCGAAAGTAGTGAAACCAGCCGCGCATCATCTGATTCAATTGCTTGACGATATCCTCAAGCGAATCGCCAGATGTGCGTGGAGTTAACTCGCGGACACGATCCATGAATTTCTGTTGGCTTTTGGCTCGCGGAAACCGGAACCGGCCCCGAAATACATAACCCAGAAATGCAAAGCTTTGGTCGCGACTATCGACAATCTGGGTCTTGTCCGGATGCAGGGTCAAGCCTGCTTCGCGAACCCATTGCTGGACGACTGCCAAAGCTTGTTCCGCTTCAGCTTGCGTCTTGCAGAGGATCACGAAGTCATCCGCATAGCGTACCATCTCATAGCCCTGTTCGGCCATGTGATGATCCAGCGGATTGAGATACAGGTTGGATAGCATCGGGGAGAGAACCGCGCCTTGCGGGACGCCCGTTTCCGGTGTCCAGCGGCTCAGTTCTGAAACCACTTCTTGATCGAGGTACATCTTGATCAGTCGCAGGACTGCATGATCCGAAACTTTCTGCTTCACCAACGCGAGCAGTCGGTCTTTGGGGATCGTATCGAAGTAGCCTTTCAAGTCGGCATCTACCACGAAGACGTTGCCCTCTTCGAGTAATTGCTCGACGCAACGAAGTGCGCCATGACAGCCTCTGCCTCGGCGGAAGCCAAAGCTGCGAGGATGAAAGGTGTGATCAAAGATCGGTTCCAAGACATCCAGTAACGCGGTTTGAACCACTCGGTCGCGAACGGTAGGAATACCCAACGGGCGGGTTTCCTTCGTTCCCGGCTTGGGAATCTCCACCCGGCGTACAGGCTGCGGCCGATAGGTTCCGGCTTTCAGTTCCTGTTGCAGTTTGGTGATCTCGGCCAGAAGTTCGTCGTCGAGTTGTTCTACCGTTTGTCGGTCTACTCCAGCGGCTCCTTGATTGGTAATGACCTTCGAGGCCGCCCATCTCAAGTTTCGCTCACTGAAGACTTTATCGTACAGCGTGTGCCATTTGCCTCCTCTCACTTTGTTTGCCAAAAGTGTCTTCAACATGCTTTCTGTCCAAACCATCGACGATGCCCATTGGTCAATGCTCAATGGTTCCGTAGCCGGAGTAGCCCCGAAAGGCACTGTGACTTGCGACGGTTTAAGGTCTTTGGATTGTTTGGTCATACTTGCATCTACCTTGCTGCCGCCCTTGGCTCCACCGCGTTTTGCTGCACGGCTTCACGGCTACTATGGCGGCTCTGACTGCTGTTCCTGGTGCTTATCTTCTCGCTACATTGACGATCAGTCTTTTCGATACCAAGCTGCCTGTTCGTCGCACAGCTTGACCTGGAGTTGGTCGCCCAGTATCTCCGGCTGGGATTGATCACGAGAATCGACCCTGGCCAAGAACAGCTCTCCCTTCTTATCGCGTTTAACCTTCCTTCCATTCCGCACTCAACCACCGCATTGCCATTTCCAAACTTCAGCATCAGCGCGTTACTGCACCCAAAGTTCGTTCGCTGTGTCTATCCTGCGGAAAAGTCGATACAAAGGACTACAGGACGGTTCGTCGCACAGCGAAGGGTTCGGACTTTGCCAGCTTCCTCCCCGACAGGCTTGGCCGAATCAGTTTCACTTTCGTTACGGACTGGAATTTCTCCTCAGGTTGCTCCTCACCCTCCCTCGCGGGAACGCAATTACCACTTTCGAATACAGGGCGGTAACGTTACCCTGGTCAGGACTTTCACCCGACTGATTAAACGCCTTCAAAGGCGCACTAGCTTTTCACTCCGTGAAAAGAAGGACGCCCCGAAGGAACATGCCCAAGCAAACCGCTTGGATATGTGATTTGCCAAAGCGGGAATTGGTTATTTTCAAACACTTCCGTGAACGGCCACAAAAAACCACCGTTGCCTCCCAGGCCCTTACGTCAAGTTGAATACTACACCAAAGCGAAAACCTTAAAAACCGGAACCGGCTACTTAAAGAATCAAATCGCTGATCTACAATGAGTATCGTGAATGCAAATCGTGGACGGTAGTCGAAGAAAGAAATTGTTTGATGAACGTTGCCGAATTACTAAATCCTGAGGGGCAACTGTTGCCGGAGATCGTTGGACGGTTGCGGGAGGCTCGGAAGACGAAACCAATTTGGGGAAAGCGGGCCGAGGTCGCGGGCGAAGTTGAAACGCTCGAAGGCCGTCTGCAATTCCAACCCGGCGATTATCTGTGTCGCGGGATCGTCGGCGAGTTGTGGCCTCAAAAGGAAAGCAAACTGCTGGAGAAATACGTGGCCAGTGAGCAATTCGACGCCGATGGTTGGCAACGTTTTGACCCCAAAACCGATTCCCAACCCGTCGAAGCCACCCAGATCGATCAACCGTTTCGTGTGCTGGCTCACTGGGGCGAACTCACCGGTAAATCGGGCGATTACCTCGTTCGCAGCAAAACCGATCCCACCGACGTCTGGATCGTTGACGAAACGATCTTTGATGCTACCTATGAGTTCCCGTTGAATGAGAACGAACACCCCACCCCTTCGCGATGAACAAGGAGAATCCGAACAATGTCACCACACGTCTTGATGTTGATCTTGGTTCCGATTTTTTTCCTGGCCGCGTTTGTATTTTACCGGATCCGCCCGCGTGCATTTATGAAGATTATCCGTTGGCTGGACGGACGCAGCGGCGGGGTAATCATCGTGATTGGCATGTTAGTCCTGATACTCGGCTTCTGGGGGTTCGCGACCGTTGACAGGGATGAAAGCCAACAAGAAACAACGAGCCAAACGATTGATGTCCGTGAAAATGCAATTCAGCCCGTACCAGGAATGCCCACAAGTCAGGAGGATTCCGATCCCAGCTCGAAACAAATCAACAGAACTTCAATCGCCGCAGCGATCTACGAGACGTTTCAGATTTTTGCCTTCAACGCCAACGCGGAAGTACTCGAGAAATCGATCTTGTTGAGCATCGCCATGATCTTGGCGGTCTTTTTGGCAACCATTATCGCCTCCAAAGGTATCGCCGTTCTATTCCGTTCTTCGTATGAGGAACTGGGCCTGCGATTCAAGTCGATGCACGTTGTTGTCTGCGGACTGGGGCGAATTGGCCGACAGGTAGTCGCCGATCTTGAAGAAATGCACTCTGAATTTCAGATCGTCGTGGTTGAGCCGGACCCTGAAAACAAGAATATTCCCTGGGCTCGTGAAATGGGTGCCGTCGTCTTGATCGGCGATGCAACCCAGGCGGACATGCTCGAAGCGGCTCGTGTTCAGCGGGCCCGCGAAGTGTTTGTGGTGACCGGCAGCGACGAATGCAATATCGAATCGGTCATCGAGATTCGGGACATCTTGCACCGCAAGGGTCGCAAAGGCCGGTTGGGGCAAAAGCTGCCCCGATTGAAATGCCATGTGCATATTCTCAACCAGGACCTCGCGGGAATCGTTCGGGAAAAAGCCGAAATGTTGGAGCGTTCCACCGCCGATGGCAATCAAACGACCCCTGGCTCACGCGATTCTGAAATGATCGACATCGAGGTCTTTAACGCACTCGAACGGACCGCCCGTCGTCTGCTGGAAGACATTGCGATCAAGGTTTACTCAAGACTGACTCCCGCCAGTCCGAGCGACGGACATGGCGACCGCTCTCCGCCGCAAGTGCTGCATTATTTCCTGTTCGGATTTGGCGATTTCGGCCAGACATTGGCTTTGAAGATTGCCGAGTTGTCCCACTTCGCGACCTGCAAACGCAACCGCATGACGATTTTTGACACACGAATCGAGCAGCGTTCAACGGCATTTGTCTCGCGGCATCCCACATTTTGCCCGGCCATCGAACCCGCCGAAACCTGGGAATTCGATCCTCAAGGGGACGAGTGGGGCTCCAAACGTTATCGCCCCAATGAATCCAGTCGTTTGCCGGACGGCTCACCGGGCATTGAATACGTCTGCAACGCGCGATTCGACGAGTACCGCGATATCGTCGATGAGCAAATGCTCCGCCAGATGATCGCTTGCTGCGAAACGGGATCGGTGCAACCGGTTGTCTTGGTATGCTTTGAAGAAGACCGCGAGAATTTTGCCCGCGCCGAGCGACTGCAAGCGAAATTGAATTCACTTGGCAAGTCGTGGCCGATTTTCGTTTGGATTCCCCGCAACAAAAAACTCTCCAAACTATTGGCAGAACAGAAAAAGGAAATTAAAACGACCGTTGCCACATCTTGCGAGATCATCCCGTTTGGGGAATGTTACGGGAACGTGTCTTATAACGAGTTGAAAAGTTCTTGGGTAGATTGGCTCGCTCGACACGTGCATCTGGTTTGGATGGAGCCCACGAGTCAACACTGGACCAGTTCCATCGGAAGGCTCAAAGCCGCCCTGGAGCAGCTCAACCTAGTTGACCACCAAAATAGTGATTCGTTCGAAACCACTACCGAACCATCAGCGGGCTCTTCACAACCACCACATCCCAATCCCAACGTGAAAATCCTGGAACAACTTTCGGCACTCGATTGGCCGGAGATCGACCGGGTTTCCAAGCTCGCCTGGGACACTTGCGAGGAATGGGAACGAGCCTCGAATCGATCTTGTGCAGCCCACGCCGTATTGAAAGCCGCTGCATTAGGGCACAAGATCACCGGCTACTCGACCACGCCCAAAACGAGCAACCCCAACGCGTCCCATTCCGGTATCAGCGCGCAACCGATTTCCATTTCATCCGCACTGGATGAAAACCTTCGTCAGATGGAGCATTACCGCTGGGTAGCCGAGCGGCTACTCACCGGCTGGCACTACGCCGAGAACGGAAATAAAGAGCGCAAAACCCGCTGGCAAATCACCCCCTGGTCCCAACTCGACACCCCACCCAAAAGTTACATCGACGAACAAACACGCGCTGGCAATACAGTCAACGAAAAAGCCAAAGACGCAGTGATTGTCAAACTGGTCGTTGCCCTGCTAAAGCTGAATTTGCTTGAATCGAACGCTTTTGAGGAATGAAAAAACGGCCCTACCGACTGCGGCCCTACCGACTGCGAAGGGAAAAAAGCTGAAATTTTACACACCACTCTTGCCGTACACCAAAATTGGTGTATAGTTAAAATGGATTTTATGACACCAAAAATGGAGAAAAGCCGTGAGTGCTGATTTTTACACCGGGTCGATTGTTCCGCCGGAAGACCTGTGGTTCCGGGATGAGTTTATAGCCGAACTCTGGGCAAAGCTCGAAAAAGAACATGTTTTGCTCACCGCGCCCCGACGGACGGGTAAGACCAGCGTCATGAATCATATGCGAGAACGACCCCAAGATAATCGGCTGGTCGTCTTCCAAAACGTCCAGGATCTGAAACACCCAGCCGACCTGTTTCAGACGATCATCGAAAACTTTCACGAACAGCATCAACACTTTCTGCGTGATCTGGCTGGGAAAGGCTGGGGCCTATTGAAAGGGCTTATCGGCTCTGCGGTTGAGAAAGTGGAGGACGTTGAATTTGGAGGTGTGAAAATCAAGCTGCGGGAAAATGATCCCGATTGGAAAGCCAACTGGAAAGCACACGCCGAAGAGTTGCTGTCCCGAATTCGCCAGAGCAAGAAGCAAGTCTTGATCATCGTCGACGAACTGCCCGATATGCTCCTAAACATGAAACTTGAAAACGCGAAAGAGGCCCGCGAGTTCATGGCTTGGTTCCGCAAGCAGCGAGAGACTCCGCCGCCTTCGCGAGACAATATTCGTTGGCTCGTAGGCGGGTCGATTAATTTGACCAGTACGCTGGATGATCTGGGCGGCATCGATCTGATCAACAACCTGTCCACCGAGCAGCTACCAATCCTGACACCCGATCAAGTTTGCGAATTCGTGACCAAGATGCTAGGCCAACGAGATATTCTCTTTGAAGCGGGGGTTCCCTCACGCGTCGAACAGCATCTCGGTCGGCCAATTCCCCTGTTCCTGCAGATGGCTACACAGGAGCTTGCTCGCTGCTGGAAGCGACAACCACGTATGCTCACCTGCAACGACGTGGAAGATGTCTTCCGCAACCTGATTACCGGGTCAGGAGCGAAAGACAAGCTGCAGCATTATTATTCGCGTATTCAAAAATATTACCCCGAGCCACGGGCCGCTCTGGCCTACAAGCTGTTGAGTATGCTCAGCAAAAGCAAATCGTCGGGGCTGACGAGAAACGCCTTGAAAACTGCTTTTGAGAAAGAGATCGGAATTCAAATGCCGCCGGCCCAACGCGATCTGTTATTCAACAAGATTCTGTGTGATCTGATGAACGACTTCTACATCGGCGAGATCAAGAAGGACCGGTTCGATTTCGAAAGCGGAATCATGAAAGCATGGTGGATGAAATACTATGCCTAAACGTAAGCCAAACGCAAAATCCAATCCACCAGCCATGCCAGCCCAGCCGCAACGTTCTTATCTCGGACTGTTTCGAGCTGGAATGACGTCGCCCGAGCATCGGCGTTTTATCACTGTCGCGAGGAAACCGATGCTGCGCGATGCGCTGGAGCATCTTCGTAACTCGATGACGCGGAAATCGAAGCACCACTTGCTTTACATCGGCAGCCGAGGAACGGGTAAAACCCATCTGCTTTCATTGATCGAAGATGAAATTGCCCAGGACGAGGCACTGCGAACGCACATCGTGGTGGTGCGATTTCCCGAAGAATCGAGTCGGTTTCTCTCGTTTGCGGACTTTCTATTGCGAGTTTGCGAGGCTCTGGCGGCGCAATTGCCGACGGAAACAAATTGGCAGTCGTTGTATCAGAAACTCGAGACGGAAGACAATGACGCTACGATCATCGATACGCTGGTTCCTGCGATTCGCCAAGCCAATCGAGCGATGAAGCGAACGGTGCTGATCATGCTGGAAAACGTTCATGATGTTTTCGAAAAACAGATGAAAGAGCGGGTTGATGTCGGGGCGCTGCGCAAGTTTTTGATGGACGACAACGGTTGCCAACTGATCGCTACGGCCCCGATCCATTTTGAAGGAATATCGAGCGTCGATGAGCCGTTCTTCGATTTCTTCGACGTTCAGGTACTCGACTTGCTGACGAAAGACGAGGCGATTGAACTGGTTCATCGAAATCTGGAATGGGAAAATCGAACCGTCCTGCTCGACGACTTCAAGACACTTCGACCCAAGCTGGCGGCGCTCCACGACATGACAGCGGGCAACCCTCGCTTGACACACATGCTGTACGAGATGATTGTCCATGATTCGATCGTTGAAGTCGGCGAGCAATTCAAGAAACTGCTTGATCGTGTGACCCCGTTCTATCAGGACCGGCTCAAGGAACTGGCACCGCGCGAGCGGGCCTTGTTAGAAACGCTGGCCTTGATGCGAGATGAAAGCGAACCGAAGACGCCCAAGCGCATTGCCGAGAAGCTACGAATCAGTGAGCAGCAAACTTCCTCGCTGCTTAAACGTTTGTCAGGAAGCGGTTACATCAAGAGTGTTCAAAATCCGAACGATAAACGCTCGCGACTGTACGCCATCAATGAGGGTTTTTTCGATCTTTGGCTCGCGATGAATCTCTCTCGCAAACATCGCAAGCGGCTTCCGATTCTTGTCGAGTGTTTGGCAAAATTCTATCCACTGCGTGAAGAACGCGAACTCAAGCGAACAGAGTATCGCCTGAAGTTTCATCAAGACGCCGATGCTCAGGCTGGACTGGATTTGCTGTCCGCGATTGGCACGCCACCCGAGCAGGCCCAGGCCAAACTGGACTTGGCTGCACTCCATTCTCAAGGTGGGAATCAGAGAGAGCGAGCGGAGATCATGGACGAGATCCGCGCGATGCCTTTGGATTCGATGGGAACCTGGATCGTTGCACGAGTGCCTGATCGGGAGCTTGAACTCAACTACCTGGATGAGATTCAACAACTGATTGAACTTTGGTCACTGCATCGCAGTGGCGACCTGGAAGCGTTCATGGAACGGTTCGCAGAAATGGGTGTCGAACTCAACTACAAAAACTATTCGGAAGCAAAGATTGCCTTTTTACGTGAGCACCTCGCCCTCTTGGTCGATCCGCAAAAACGGATCGAATTGCGACTTCGGCTTGGGTTGTTACTCAAGGAAAAAGCACATTGGTCAGATGCCGAGGCGGAGACCCGCGAAGCCCTTGAGGAAGCTGAAGACTTACAGAATCCGAAATGGACGGCAGTTGCCCTCAACAACCTGGCTCAGTTGCTTCAGGCCACGAACCGTCTGGCGGAGGCCGAGCCGCTGATGCGCCGAGCGCTGGCGATCGACGAGCAGTCCTTCGGAGCCGAACACCCTTTGGTCGCCATTCGCCTCAACAACCTGGCTCAGTTGCTTCAGGACACGAACCGTCTGGCGGAGGCCGAGCCGCTGATGCGCCGCGCGCTGGCGATCGACGAGCTGTCCTACGGAGCCGAACACCCGGATGTCGCCATCGACCTCAACAACCTGGCTCAGTTGCTTCAGGCCACGAACCGTCTGGCGGAGGCCGAGCCGCTGATGCGTCGCGCGCTGGCCATCGACGAGCAGTCCTACGGAGCCGAACACCCGTCTGTCGCCAGAGACCTCAACAACCTGGCTCAGTTGCTTCAGGACACGAACCGTCTGGCGGAGGCCGAGCCGCTGATGCGCCGCGCGCTGGCCATCGACGAGCAGTCCTACGGAGCCGATCACCCGTCTGTCGCCAGAGACCTCAACAACCTAGCTCAGTTGCTGAAGGCCACGAACCGTCTATCGGAGGCCGAACCGCTGATGGCAAGATCATTCATAGTCTTTTTTCGTTCGTTGGGTTTTGAACATCCGAACACCCAAACCGTTCGCAATAATTACATTTCGCTTCTCATCGATATGGGGCTTTCCGAAGCCGAGGCCATCGCCAAAATCCAAGCGAAATTGCAAAAGGCCGAGTCGTGATGTAATCCGTCACACTTGCAACCAAATCCCACCATTGAACTGGTTGTCCTACAATGCGAGTTGCTGGGAAAAGAATACTCGCTACTGAAATGGGCAATCGCAAACTATTGGCAACTCCTGGACGCAAAGGGGTGGTCCAAACCCGAAATTGCTCAATGCATTCAGGAGTTTATACGATGATGCTTGGTGATTGAATAAAAAATTGGGTGAAATGGGTAACAACGCAACCCTTTCGCGTTTCCACGCCCTAAAAATACCCAGATGCCACTCATCAAGGATCAAACGCCCTCTCTCAGCGATCTCCGCGCACTCCGCGTTTCAAACTCGGTAGTCTTTCAGCGTTCCGACGTTGGGTGTGTGGAGTCGGCATTCGCAAAAGGTGTGATGCACAAGTCTGTTTTCGAGTTTTCCAACCGTTATGGCACCAGCGGGTTTTGGTTTCTGGTTTCAGCGAAATCTCTTGCTTGACTCAGCCTTGCCGATATATAATGCAGACATGAATACCATTGCTGAAATTGAAAAAGCCATCGAAAACCTCACTCCGATGCAGGTCGAGGAACTTGCAGGATGGCTTGAGGAGTTTCGCAAGAGGCGCGTGGACTCGTCGTGCGTGGAGACTTGGTTGCGTCAGGCGCGAGGCTCCGCTTTACCTGGTAAAACAACCGCCAGCATCATGGACCTTTCTCGGGGCGACGAGTGATGCTGTTTGACACCAACGTTTTGTTGGACATTGCGACGGCCGATCCGCAATGGTTATCGTGGTCTGAGTCGCAGCTTCGAATGGCTTCCGTAACGGGACCAATCTATATCAATCCCATTATCTATGCGGAAATGGCTCCGGCTTTTTCAACCATGGCGGAACTCGATGCTTGGCTTGATCCGAATATTTTTTGTCGTTTGCCGCTGCCTTATGCTGCTGGTTGGCTCGCGTCTCAAGCATTTGTCAAGTATCGACAAGCCGGTGGCAACAGAACCTCACCACTTCCAGATTTCTATATTGGAGCACAGGCTGAAGTCGAAAACTGGACGCTCGTTACAAGAGATGCTGCTCGCTATCAAACCTATTTTCCTAAGGTAAAGCTCCTAACACCACCTGGATCACCGTGACAAGAACCACATTCCTTTCCACCGTCTCCAACGAATTCAACATGTCGCGCCGGAGATTGGCGAACTTGGCGCAGCAGACAAAGCAGTGTCAGATGCAGCACCATGTGCTACGCGAAGAGCCGGCAGCAAGGGCGACGATCACAACATTTTTTACCTTCCCCTTGTTCTGCCAATAATACGCTCTGGTTGCGCTCATTGCTGGTAAAAAATGTTGGGTAAAAGACGACAAGGCGTTTGCATCAAGCCCGCAGAATTTAAAACAGGACGTCGTTCCCCTAAAAATACCATTCCGCTTCGACTTGGAGGCGGCACCATTCGTGGTGCTCGCCTACGAAGAAATGCTCGTTTTCGACAATGGCCCACATTGCGTCTTCGTAGTTGATGGGACCCTCTGCACCCGATCGTAATCGTTGAATCGGCTCTCTCAGTGCCAAGGACTTCGCGCGGAATAGGTTGTGGCTGCGGGGTGATTCAAAGGCACTGGTCCAGGCGCGAATGCCAAAGCCGATCACCGGCAATAACGCCGCCAAACCAATCAAGACGATTTCCACCCCATGCCAAAAGTCCGCTCCCCCGCCCGCATGGCCTGCGTCGTGTTTCTGATGGCCTGCGTCTTGTGGCGATTGGTCTTCCACTTGCTGGACCTGGGCTGGCCCGTGATGGGGCTTGCCGTGATGTCCGTCAACCAAAAAAATCGCGACAAAACCGTGGCACAAAACCAGGATCACGCTGGCTACGAACAGCTTCAACGAGACTTTCCAATGATGGCCCCACGATTGCTTGTGAGTGTCTTCGGCTCGCGTATCAAAATAGTGCTTTTGAAACTCCAGACGTTTCACTCGATACCAGGCCGTCAGTGCCTTTAATTCCTCGGCTGGAACGGCACAACTCGGCTTGACCACATCCGCCGGCGAGGTTTTGTCTTCTTCCTTGGCCCACTTCACGGCCTGTTTGTCCGTCAAGCCAACCAATTCAGTCATCGCGGCCCGAGTTCGCGCTTGCCAGCCCGGCTCGTCGCACCACAGTTCAGGCCAAGTCACCGACTGGAATCGCAATGACCGCAATCGCTCGGCAATCTGTCGCTTGGTGAGCCATTCGTGATGCGTCTTGAGCCAAATCCCGGCGACCACCGCGACAAGTGCCGCGATCACCGAAACAAATTCGATCCCAAAGACCACCAACATCAGGCCGGGTACTAAATGCGAAATGACCAACGAAACAATCGCCGCCGCAACAGCCGCCACACCACAACCAATGGCCATGCGAGTAATCCGACGATGCCGCTTCTGGTTAGCGTTGGCTTGTTGGTCGGCCTCTTCCCATTTGGGGTAGAGTTCGGTTTGCAGGAACTCCAGGGCTCGCTTAATCCGTTCAAGTTGCGGTGCCTGGAGCAATTGCAACTCCGGCCGATCATCCATATCGAAAGTCCACTCGCGCGCCTTGTCCTCCTTACTTTTAACTTTGGCCAACTGACTTTCCAGCAGTGCGGCCCATTGTTTTGAACTATCGGAGTTAGTCGCATTATCGTTTGCCATTCGTGCTAACCCTTCTTTTCAATTCGATTCAAAATCGGTGAGTCGTATGGCAAAGCGATTTGCCGTTGCCGTTTCCAAGAGAATCGCGTCAATCCACGCGCCGCTATTTTTAAAAGTCTACCGTTTTTTCAGTCCTCATGGAACTATTCAATTCCCGACGACATTTGGGGTAAATTTACATTTCTTATTTGAAGCAAAAACTTCTAATCGACGGCACATTTTTTGCGAACTGACTTTCAAGAACCGGCAAGTTCAGGCATTTATGTGGACACGAATAAAGTCATCTCTGCTGTTCCCTTTTCGTTTTTCCGATTTGTTTGATACACGGGGTAGGATGGGGTTTGGTGTGGATGCGGGGTCTTGCTCCGCAGTTGGCGTGTCATGGGTGATTGAAAATTACCGAGCTTCAGTGGCGGGGGTGGAGAAGCCGTCTTGCAATTTCCTGTTGGCGCGTTGAGACTGGGGTTGCTGAAAAATTGAGTTGGGGTCGATTCCTAAAACCAATAAGGAACTGAAGATGGATGCTCGAGAGGCGATTAAAATAAATTTGGGATTATCGGAATTCATTTCGCTGGGATACCTTGGCGATTTATCCGACGAAGAGTTTTTCCATCGTCCTGCTCCGGGGGCCAACCATATCACTTGGCAAATCGGGCATTTGGTTTCGAGTGAACATCAGATGATGAACCAGTTGTTTCCTGGCGAAATGCCGGCACTGCCAGAAGGTTTTGTCGGGCGATACACAAAAGAAACGGTGGCTTCCGACGATGCCAGTGATTTCGATTCCCGTGAAACGCTAATCGATTCCTATCGGCAACAACGGGCAGCGACTCTGGAGTTGCTGGATCGGCAAAGCCCAGGAGAGCTAGACCGTGCGACTCCTGAATCGATGCAAAGCTATGCACCGACGGTTGGAGCGGCGTTTTCAATGCAGGGGACCCACTGGGTGATGCACGCCGGACAATGGGCCGTCATCCGCCGCCAACTCGGACGACCACCGTTGTTTTAAAAAAGGCCCGTAGCCGTTGACTCCGTGAACGAGCATTGAGCATTTTCACGGAGTGAAAAGCCACGTAGCCGTTCACTCCTTGAACGAACATTGAGCATTTTCACGGAGTGAAAAGCTACGTGGCCGACGAATGTGCCAACTTATTTTCCGCCCAAATTTGAAGTTCAGACTCTAAGGGGGATCGTCGCCGCAGTTTTTATTGAAGGGGTTGCAGCGGAGGATGCGCCAGGTCCCTTTAATTGCTCCGCGAATGGCTCCATACTTCCGCACGGCTTCGATAAAGTACTGGCTACACGTCGGACGGAATCGACACTTCGGACCCAGCATCGGACTGATCCAAATCTGATAACCCCGCACCAGCAGAATCATCGCTTGGCCGGGAAGGTTGATCAAAAATCGAATGACGTCTCGCATGTTGAAATTGTGAGGAGTCTATCGCGTGTTTACAAGTCGGCTTAGCTACCTGCTTTGGTCCGCGTTTCTCCAAGCTGGCGAACTATTGCGACGGCCTGTCGTACAAGGCCGAACGTTTGAAACGCAGAGGCGCAGAGAACACAGAGTGTCTCGCACCTGCAACATCACAAGCCCGCCGCGCAAGTGAACCAATAATACCAGCCCGCTGCGCAAACGAACGGTTTGCCAGTACGCGTAGGGTGTGTGAAGTCGGCATATTCGGTTGGTGTGTTCCGCAAGTCGGTGACTTGGTGATTTGAAATCGCTTTAACACGCGGCACTGTATGCCGACGAAACACACCATCTGTCGCCGACTTGCTCCACACACCCTACGCCGACTTTGGTCCGCGTTTCTCCAAGCTGGAGAACTATTGCGACGGCCTGTCGTACAAGGCCGAACGTTTGAAACGCAGAGGCGCAGAGAACACAGAGTGTCTTGTGTCTGCAACAATACAAGCCCGCCGCGCCAGCAAGTGAACGTTGAGTGAGAATTCGGGGTTCACTCGCTGGCGCGTCGGGCTTATACAGGAGGGCAAGAACCCCAGTCGCCCTTTTTCCAACAACCCCGACCTGCCTCCGCCGCTCGCTTGGGTTGATGCGGTGGGTTTGGTAAGATGAATCAAAACGATTCCGCAACTTGATACCATTCAATCCCCATGACCCAACCCCCTTCCGCGCCGATCTCGAGCGACAAGATCAAAAAACTGACCGAGGTCCGACAACGCCTAATCGACGAACTATCGACTGTGATTGTCGGGCAGCGCGAAGTCATCGACCAAATTCTCATTTCGATTTTTTCTCGCAGCCACTGCTTGTTAGAAGGAGTTCCTGGCCTCGCCAAAACCCTGATGATCAGCACGCTGGCCAAGACCCTGAGCCTGAGCTTCAGCCGCGTGCAGTTCACCCCCGACCTCATGCCCGCTGACATTACGGGAACGGAGATCATCGAGGAAAACCGTTCGACAGGTGCTCGCGAGCGGCGGTTCCTAGATGGGCCACTGTTTGCCAACGTCGTCTTGGCTGATGAGATCAACCGGACTCCACCCAAGACGCAGGCGGCGTTGCTCGAAGCGATGCAAGAGCGACAGATCACCGTCGGGCGAGTACGACACCAGTTGCCCGACCCCTTCTTTGTGCTCGCCACTCAGAACCCTCTGGAGCAAGAAGGGACCTACCCGCTCCCCGAAGCCCAACAAGATCGCTTCATGTTCAAAATCCAAGTCGACTACCCGCAATTCGAAGAAGAGTTGGAAATCGTTCGCCGCACAACCTCGCGACAAACCGAACAGATCAACGCCGTGATCAGCGGTCCGGAAATTTTGGAAGTCCAAGAACTTGTTCGCGACGTCCCTGTTTCGGATCACGTCCTCAAGTACGCCATTTCGCTCGTTCGGCAAACGCGAATCGGCCAACCGGGCGTTCCCGACTTTATTAATGACTCGATCCAATGGGGAGCTGGTCCGCGAGCGGTGCAGTTTCTGGTGCTGGGTGCCAAGGCACGGGCGTTGCTCTCCGGTCGCACCCACGTGGCGATCGAAGATGTCACCGACCTCGCGGCGCCTGTGCTGCGGCATCGACTGCGTGTGAATTACTCGGCGCAAAGCGACGGAATAACGGCCGACGAAGTGATTGCCCGCTTGATTGAAGAGACCCCTTTGACCGAAGACGATTTGAGCCGCGATGCCCGCCTCCAAAAGATTTTTGCATCCTGACGCCATCCGCCGCATCTCGCGGTTGGACTTGCGAGCACGACAGATCGTCGAAGGCTTCTTGACCGGAGCCCATCGCAGTCCGTTTTTTGGGCAGTCGATCGAGTTTCTGCAACACCGCGAATACGTTCCCGGCGACGATCTGCGGCATGTCGATTGGAAAGTCTGGGCTCGCCAAGACCGCCTTGTCGTCAAGCAGTTCGAGGAAGAAACCAACCTTCGCTGCCACTTACTGGTCGACTGTAGCCGCAGCATGGAGTACGCCAATCGGCACGGTTCGAAATTCGAATACGCCAGCACCCTCGCCGCCTGCCTGGGCTATCTCGTCTTGAAACAACAAGACGCCGTTGGGGGACTGACGTTCGACGACCAAGTCCGCGAGGTCATCCCGATGTCGAACGCTCAAACGCAACTGCAAACGATCGCCGAGCGACTTGATCGGACCACTCACCGCGAGGCATCACGCTGGGATTCGATCTTCAACAAGGCCGCCGAGATTTTTCCTCGCAAGGGAATCACGTTGGTCTTCTCCGATTTTTTTGGCGATGTCGAGCAGATCGTGCGGGGGCTCAAGACGCTGGCCGAACGAGGTCATGAAGTCGCCGTGTTTCATGTGCTGGACGACGATGAAGTCGATTTTGATTTCGATGGCCCGACACGTTTTGAAGATTTAGAGTCGCCCGATTGGCTGGCCTGCAACCCTCGTGCTCTCCGCGATGGTTATCTGGAAGCGATCAACGAATTCCTCCAAACGCTGCGACACGGAATCGTCGGAGCCGGGATGCAATACAAACTGGCTCGGACGGGACAAAACGTCGGAGCAGTGCTGGCCGAATTCTTAACCGAGCGTGCGGGAGAAAAGGGGGCAGGTACCGTTGTGCATAGCACCCGCAGGGCCGTTCCGGCAACGGTACCTGCCCCCTTTTCTCCTCCCTCCCCAAAACGGAAAACAGATGCCTGAAAATCTATTTTCCAATTCGCTTACGGTGTGGGGGGCTTTGGCCGCAGGGCTACTCGTCATCCCGCCACTGATCCACTTGATCAACCGACTGCGCTATCGCCGGGTCTCGTGGGCCGCGATGGAGTTTCTCCGCATCAGTCAACGCCGCAACAAGAATCGCATTCGCCTCAAACAATTCTTGCTACTCTTTTCGCGGATGGCGATCTTGGGATTGTTGCTCGTTTTGTTTAGCCACCTCGGGTGTCGCAATTCGCAGTTGGCTGGGTTACTCGGACGGGGAACGACGCATCACTATGTGCTGCTGGACGATAGCCTTTCGATGACCGCCGTTGAAGAGACGGGAACCAGCGCCTTTGATCGCGCGAAATTGACCGCCTTGAAAATTCTGGATCGGGCTCAAAACCAACCGAACCAACTGGTGACGATCGTTCGCTGGACGGGGACCTTGGCACCCGAACAGACAGAGATCGAAGAATCAACGCCGCCAACCTCACGTATCGATTTCAATGCCGTCTTGATCGACAGTCAAACCACGCAACAAATTCGCGTTTTTTTGGAAGACGTTCAACCATCGTCGCTTGCCGTGTCACCCGAGCCGGTGGCACAATTGGCCGAAGACCTCATTCGCTCGCGCCCCAGTGAAACGGCGATTGCGTATTGGCTGAGCGACTTTCGCAACGCCGAGTGGCAGAGCCCCAGTTCGCTGGTCGAGCAGATCAAGCGAACTCAAACCCCGACGACTCGCATTGAGTTGCTTCGTTGCGACACCGCCTCGCGAGAGAATTTGGCGATTCGGGAACTTCGCCCTGTCGGAAACGTTCGCGCGGTGAACGTGCCGATCCCCGTCTCGCTGACCATCGAAAATTTTGGGGAGCAAGCCGCACGGAATTTGACCATCAACTTGACTCAACAAGCGGTTTCGTCTCCCGACGGAAAACAAATGATTTTCGGAACTTCGGAATCGTTGCCGAAGATGTTTGTCGATGAAATTCCGGCGGGGGAGGCGATCAAGCGGACTTTCCACGCGACGTTTCAGGAGCCGGGGAGTTACGTCGTGCGCGCGGAACTCCCCCCAGATTCGTTGCTGCTTGACAACGAGCGAGAAGTGATTTTCGACATCGCACCGAGCCGGAAGGTGCTGGTCATCGAGGGCCCGACCCCGACGCCAGCGGCACCGTTTTTAGAATTGGCGTTGGGAGCAAGAGACTTGACGGGGCTCACCGTCGAAACGCGACCACTCGATTTTCTTCGCGATCCGGTCGATGAGGCCCTCCGCGAGTTCGACGTGATTTTGGTCAGTGGTGTCGGCTCGCTGGAAGAATCGTCTGTTGAAAGACTCGAACGGTTTGTCTCTGGAGGGGGTGGGTTGGCGTGGTTTCTCGGCCCGGAAACCAACCGCGAGTTTTACGACCAAATGCTGTTGCGTGGCGGAACGGGTTTGTTTGGTGTTCCCCTAGCGTCGGCCATCGAAGTCGCTCCGCGCGGGAGTGACGATCCGCCAGATATGATCGTTAGTGATGCGTCGATATTGAGTGTCTTGGGAGCGACTCGCAATTCACCGCTGGAACTCGTGCAAGTCAACCGAGCCTTCATCCCCGAACCGAGTTGGCTCGGGGGACGAGGGACTCAGGCAGATGCTCGTCGCGGGGCTGAAATCGTCTGCACCCTTCGTGGCGACTCGAATCGACCGCTGATCGTGCTCGACCGCTTTGGCCAAGGGCGGACGGCACTCGTGCTGACGACGGCGGCTCCGGTGTGGAACAACTGGGCGAGGAACCCGACCTTCGTCGTCGCCATGATGTTGTTGCAAGATCATTTGGCGGGCGGACGTTTTCCGTTTGCGAATCAAATCGTCGGGCAACCCTGGAACATACCAGCCGTTCAAGGAAGCGGCACGTTGCTGCTGCAAACTCCCGCGACGCCGCGCGAGCCGGGAAAGTCGGTCGTCATCGAAGCCAGCGTTCGCGACACCTCCGGAGCAAAAGCTTATTCGCTGGCTTGGGACACAGGGGGACAGATGCTCAATCAAAACCCCGGCATTTACGCAACCACCACGCAGACCCTGGGCGGAAACAGCCTCACCGAATTTTACACCGCTGGGGTTGATTGTGCCGAAAGCCCTCTCGCCGTGCCGTCGGCGAATCGTTTGGTGGCGGACCTGGGTGGGGCCGCAGAGGTACTGGCATGGGATCAATTTAATCCCGATCCCGACAACCCCTACGTCACGCCGTTGACTCGACTTTTGGCCATCTTGATGGGAATGTTGATGTTGGCCGAGTCTGGTTTGGCGTTCATCAATAGCTACCACCCGCGTTGGTCGCAGGAGGGAGTGCGATGAACGGCGAAGATCGCGAACTGTCGGCAGGGGTCGAAGTGGTCTACGGATTCAATCCGGTCTGGCCCTTGTTTGAGACTTGGCAAGTCGCCGTGTTGGTGGCCGCGATTGGTTGCGTTGCGGGGCTGTCGCTGTGGGTGTTGCTGCGCGACGCGCGGTCGGTGGCTCCAGGGATTCGCTGGCTGTTGGTCGTGTTGCGGCTGCTGGCGCTAGCGTGCCTTGTGTTGTTTATTTTCGAGCCGCAAAAGTCGACTCGCAGTCAATCGATCAAACGCTCGCGACTCCCCGTCTTGATCGACACCAGCCTGAGCATGAGCCTGCAAGACGCCGTCGATGGAACGGGAGCAAGGCGAATCGATTCGGTGATCATGGTTGTCAGCAACCCGGAGTTTTGGCGACCCCTCGTCGAACAGCACGATGTCGAAGTCTATCGCTTTGACGAATCGAGCTCGGCAGAACTGCTGGCTGCGTCGCGGAGTTTTGCCGAAACAGAGTCGGCAGAAGTCGCCGTTCCGATACCAGCCGCAGTCGAACCGGATGCTCCCGCTCGGTCGCGGATATTGGGTCTCGTGGGATTTGGGCTGTTCGGTTTGGGAGCCTTTTTGCTGATGATCGAGTGGGGCGTCTCGCGGCGCGGTCGCGGCGATCGCTGGTGGCTGGCGGGAGGCTGGTTGGCTTGGACCGCAGCCGTGGTGGCGGTTGCCGCGTGCGACTTGGCGACGCCGCAGCGAAATTGGGCGGAGTCGTTGGCACTGGTTTGGGAGACCCCTTTTGCAAACAACGAAAGCTTGCCGACTAAAACGCCGACCACCGACTTCGAATTGGTTGCGAACAAACTGGCCGGGCTCAATTGGAACGAGCTTTTGGCTCCACGCGGTGCGGCAACGCGGCTGGGGGATGTGCTGGAGGCGTTGATCCAACGCGAACGAGGAGGCCCCATCGCAGGTTGCCTCGTGATCAGCGACGGTGCGGTTAATAGTGGTGTCGAACTCAGCCGAGTCGGACTGATGGCCGAGACTGCGGGAGTCCCTTTGTTTCCCATCGGTGTGGGGAGTTCCGAAGCCGCCAAGAACATCGAGATCGTCAGTTGGCAACTCCCCGCCAAGGCGTTTCCCAAAGACCGCTTCATCGGCCGCGCGGTGGTGCAGCATTCAGGTTTTCGCGGTGCGGTCGCGCGGCTGCAAGTCGTCTCTACCGACGAACGAGAACAAGAGCCGGAAGTCATCGAAGACGAAATTGAAATCGTCCTGGAAGAGGACAACCAACCGCAAAGCATCGACATCGAACTGCAACGCGAATCAATCGGCGTGCGACGCTACAAAATTCGGATTCCGAAATTTCCGGATGAACTTGACGAAGCCGACAATATGCGAAGCGCCGCGATAGAAATCATTGATCGCAAGACCGTGGTTTTGTTGGTGGCCGGCGGACCGCACCGTGATTTTCAGTTTCTTCGCAATCAATTGTATCGCGATCCGACGGTGGAATTGCAAGTCTGGTTGCAATCGGCGAAGGCCGGAGCGCAACAAGAGGGGGACAAACTGCTGGACGATTTCCCCAGTGATGCTGAAAGGCTCGATGAGGTCGACTGCATCGTGGCCTTTGATCCCGACTGGTCATTATTCACGGCCGAACAAGCGGCGTTGCTCGAAGACTGGTTGGCCAGTCGAGCGGGGGGCCTCGTTGTCACCGCCGGGCCTGTCAACACGCCGCTATGGACACGGCTCCCGCCTCGCCACCCGGTCGCCACGCTGATTCGGCGGATTTATCCGGTGGTGTTTTACAATCAAAGCTCGGCCGTGTTGAGCCTCGGTCGGTTTGGGGGCGAGCGGGCTTGGCCACTCGATTTTACTCGCGAGGGCGCGGCGGCGAATTTTCTGTGGCTTGCCGATACCCGCGAGGAAAACGAACAAGTCTGGCAACAGTTCGCCGGGGTCTATGGCTACTACGCGGTGAACGAAGCCAAACCCGGTGCCGAAATCCTGGCCTACTTTTCCGATCCGAAAACCGCCGTCGATGATCGACTGCCGATCTACCTTGCCAGCCAACTGTATGGGAGTGGGCGAGTGTTGTTTCAGGCCAGCAACGAAACCTGGCGAATGCGGCGACAGAACATCGACTATTTTCAGATTTATTACGACCGACTGATTCGGTGGGCTTCGCAAGGCCGTTTGAACCGCAATGCGAAGAATGGGACGCTGGTCACCGATCGACAGAACTATTGGGTGGGTGAGCAGGTGTGGGTCCAAGCGAATTTGCCTGCCGGAAGTGTAGCGGGGTTGGTCGATGATTCGTTGAGTCTGGATGTCGTCATACCCGGCGGCGAGCGGACGACGGCAACGCTCCAAGTCGACCCGGCTGCTCCACGTGCCGGGACATTGACGGGAACATTTGTTGTGAGTCGGGCGGGGGATTATCGATTGGGGTTGGTGTTGACGCAGCGGGCAGGAGAGCTTTTGACCGCGCAGGTCAGTGTGCGGATTCCCGATTTGGAAAAACAGAATCCATTGCGGAACGATCTGGGCCTGCAAGAAATCGCCGATCAATCGGGCGGTCGCTATTGGCGAGGGTTCGGCTCGGTGTTGGGGAGCACCGCTCAAGGAGATTCGTTTGCCGGTGCGATCCCTCCGCAAGATCAGGTTTCGGTCCTGCCTGGGAGCCCGGATAAACCGTTCCGTCAAAAGTTGATGGCTTGGCTCCTCGTCCTCGCCACCTTCCTCCTCGCCAGCCACTGGACCATCCGCCGTTTGAACAAGTTGGCGTAAGAAAACGTCTTGTAACGTGACGCAATTCCACAAAAACTCGGTTGCGAAGCCGCGAGAAAAAAACTTCCACAAATTTTTCGAGCAGGGCCTTTACTGTGTGTGTGTGTGTGTGTGTAGAATGCAGGGTTAGTTTGATTTCCTCACCCGTTTCCCCCTGAATTCTTCGGAGAATATCCAAATGCTGAATCAAAATTGCCTTCGCCCCAACGTCCTCGGTTCACTTTCGCAGTCGCGTGGTTTTGTTCAAACACTCAAGTTGTTTGCGATTGTTCTTTTCTGTCTGGGATGTTTGTTGGTTTCGGCAGAAAAAGCGTGTGCTCAACCGGTACCAAACATGCCAAAATATGGTTCTGGAACTATAACGGAATTCAAGCGTTTCGTTGACGGCGTCGAGTGGCACGAATACGAGCCTGGTCAGACAATTTGGATTACCGCTAAGTCGAGAGTGAAAAACGATCGGCCAGATGTTGTTACATTCGTCTTAAACGGGTTTATTTGGAATTCCGACAGCGGCCATGATGAATTCATGCAAATCGCTGCCTATGACTCTTCATCAGTTGACGTTGCCCCAACTCCTCCAGGGGATGAACCGCCAATTGTCGATGGTCCTGAAATTAACACAAACAAGGAAGGAAAGTACGTGACACCACTACAGCTTTGCCCAAAAAGTTTTGATACTGCAGCATCTCTAGGATCGTCAATGAATGGTATTGCGGGGAAAAAACTCGATACCTTTCCGTCCACCTTCAAGCGATCCGATATCCAATAAATTTTGCTTCAGTATAGAAGCAAAATGACACATTTCGTTGGGAGAGGGTGTGTTTTACATTATGGACGTTAAAAGTTGCTTCAATTTAGGCTGGAGTTCATTATGCGTATTGCACCAGTAATATCCAGATGTTTGTTAGCGTCCTTTTTTTTAGTGGGCAAACAGGGCTTTACACAATCATCTCTTTCCGTAGCTCCGAAGTCTACTTATGTTGCGATACTGGAGGCAACCGAATACATCGACTTGGATGCGCTGAAAATTCCGTTTCCGCAACAACTTGCTTTGGACGAACTACGGAAGGAATGGTACGAAGCGAGCCGTGACTTTCGCGATTTGAATCCGACAGGCTACTCTGATTGGCATGAGGCACAGAACGCCGAAGTTGAAAAAAAACTTCGGGCAATTCTTGAACCGAGCCAAGTGGATAGCCTCGTGTTTTACAGAAACCGCGCACGGCTTATCTCATCCGCCAACGGAAACGCAAAACGAAGCGGATTGATCGTTTTGGGTTCCATTTTTAGCGTTGAAAAATTACTCGATGTGTTGGAAGTATCAGCCGAACAACGCATGACGTTGAAACAACTAGACGAACAATGGGGTGCTAAAATCCTGGCGTTACGCGAGGAGTTGGCCAAGCAAGAAGACAAAATGGTCGAGGAGCTTAATGAGACGCTGCGAAAAATTCTTGAGGAAGAACAGCGAGCGAAGTACGACGAGCTCATCGGCGACCCTGTGGCGGTTGTTGAACCCTTTAAGGCAATCGAGCGAATCAAGAGTGGGCGGGTTTATC
Source organism: Pirellulaceae bacterium (assembly GCA_019636375.1). Lineage (GTDB taxonomy): Bacteria > Planctomycetota > Planctomycetia > Pirellulales > Pirellulaceae > BJ22. The sequence goes on from JAHBXS010000007.1 coordinate 34,507, forward strand.
CCAATTCACCCCCCTCTATAGACTCGCCTCCCCAAAATACCCGGCAACTGGCTCAAAACCTAATTGAAATTACCGCAAAAAGGTTGGTGTTTTCAAAAAAGCTGGAAGACGACCTAGCACTTGTTCCCAGCCAACAAAAAAAATGGGACACCCTCCGAGAGAATTTGGAAGAGTCGATCAAACCCCATCATTTATATGTCGTGCTGAACGTACTTGGCTTATCCCCAGCGTTACTAGATTTCAAGGACGACGAAACTGCCAAGCAAACCAACCCGCAGAACGCAGACCACCACTCTCGCGGCATCAGCAGTGCCGCGGCTCAGAAGTTGGTTCTCGAAGCTTGCGAGGAAGCCTTTGAGGTGTTGTTGCCCAAGCAGCAGCAGTGGCTCCGGCAGGTGGCGCTTCAGTATTTTGTTGCCAGTTCCGGCGGCAAATTTCCGCTGCGATTCGATTGGGTCCGCAGTCAAGTTAACGTCCGGTCGGACCAATCGCGTCAGATGGACGAGCTCCTGGAAAAGCACGACAATAAACTCAACGAACTGGTTCCAGAATATGTCGAGCGAGATCAGAAACTACGGGACGAAGCCGAACGCGAATTCTACGACGTTTTGACCGACGCTCAAAAAAAGACCCTCGCCCTCTACCTCGGCCCACCAAAATGGGAAACCGACGAAAAAGACAAATAGATAGAGGGGAAGACAGGATTAAGGGATTTACAGGATTAAATTGGTCCGTCGTCGTGGCGATTGCATCGTGAATCCGAAAAGCCCCGCTTGGCACACTCGCGCGATCTCTGTTCAACAAAAATCATCTTTTCCAAAATCCTGTAAATCCTGTAATCCTGTCCAAAAAAATCACCGTCAGCCGGCGTTTTCACAAGCAATTTGCGGCATCATGTTTAGGCTGGCCCTGTCGGTTTGCCGAAATAAAAGGGTAACAAGAGTCTTCTGCGGGATGACAAAAGCCGGTCGTGTGAACGAATCCTTGCGCATTGCGATTACTCGCTCGCGAGGGAGAACTGCCAGACACGCCGTTTGTACCTGTCATTTTTTGAAAAAATGCGTGCTATCGCTCCGATGCTGGCAAGGCTTTGGTCCCGAACACTTAAGAAATCGAGTTTTTAAAGGCGACACCGATGAGACGATTCACCTGTTTTTTGTGCTGGGGGTTGTGGTTGACCTGCACTTCACAACTGGCAGTTGCCCAAACCGTCAACGATGCGGGGCTGTGGCTTGCCGTCTTTGGTCAAGACGATATCGGGAGCAAGGAGTCCCAGTGGAGGTGGTGGTTCGATGGCCATCTCCGGTATTTCGATGACACCGACGGCTTTGCGCAAAGCATTGTGCGACCGGCCCTGGGCAGAAAACTGACGGACAAGTTAGTCGTGTGGGGAGGTTACGGCTGGATTCACACGAGCCCGATTGTGGGGGACGACTTCGACGAGCATCGGATTTGGCAGCAGTTGACCTGGACCCACACTCGCGATGAGTGGACGATCGTCTTGCGTCCGCGCTTGGAACAACGCTTGGTGGAAACCGGGGACGATTTGGGCTGGCGGTTTCGGCAGTTCGTTCGTGTCCAGCGACAGCTCCCAAGTCATCCTCGATTGAGCCTGATTGGTTGGAACGAGTTCTTTTTTCATCTGAACGACACCGATTGGGGAACCCGAACCGGTTTTGATCAGAATCGTGTCTTCGCGGGGTTGGGCATCAAACGCGACCCCAGCAGCCGCGTGCGTACGGAAGTCGGCTATTTGCATCAGTACCTCGATCTACCTACAGCGGCAGATCGCAGCCATCACATTTTGTCGATCAATGTCTTCTATTAGGCTTGATAAATTTTTTGGTGCAGGATGTACTGCTCGACTGAACGAGGAGTTAGATAACGGATTGTGCGACCGGTGGCGATTCGCTCGCGGAGGTCCGTGCTGCTGATGTCGATCTGGCGAGAGACAAACGCGATTTTTTCGATTTCTGAATACTGCACCGCATCGACGAATTTTCGTAGAGGCTCAACAGTAGCAATCGATCCCGGTCGAAAATAAACCAGCGGCGTTGCCAATTGACAAATCCGAGCCGGTTCTAGCCAACGCTCGAACGACTCCACAGAATCGCTCCCCATCAACCAATAAAAAGTGTGTTCGGGATGCTGTTGCCGCAAAGTTTCCAAAGTCTCAACCGTGTAGCTGGTCCCGCCCCGAGTGAGTTCCAAATCGAGAATTCGAAACGCTTCGTGCCCGGCAGTCGCTAATTGCAACATCTCCAGTCGCTGGCGGTCGCTGGCCACGGGGCCGGATTCCTTGAGTGGCGAAGTCGCGGCGGGAATCCACCACACCTCGTCCAGGCTCGCCTGCTCTCGGCACTGTTCGGCTAAAATAAGGTGCCCCTGATGTACCGGGTCAAACGAACCGCCAAACAATCCAACTCGCATTTTGTCCAAACACTCCTACAATAAAATCAAGCATCGCGAAACCCAAACTATAACAACCTTATCTTTCGAGCGACAGGTCGCAACAGCCGGTGAACTCTAACGACCAACCAACCCTATTTGATACGGCCCCCGAGCCCTGGACGCTGGACGACCAAGGGGACTGGCTGGCCGCGCGGGTTGTCTTTGCCGATCCCCCGTTTGGGCCCTACGATTACGCGATTCCCGCCGAACAAGAGACGGCGACAGGAATCGGCAAACGCATCTATTGCCCCCTCGGCTCCGGTCGCCGCACGATGACGGGGTACTGTATCGATGTGATTGGCCCGCAGCATCCGCTGGCTCACGAAGTCAACGTCGCGCGGCTCCGGCCATTTGACCGCGTGATCGACGCCGAAGCGATCATCCTGCCGAGCTTGATCCCGCTCGCCCATTGGATTTCCGAATACTATCTCTGTCCACTGGGGAGTGTGATCGAAACGATTGTTCCGGTCGGCGTTCGGCAACAGGCAGGGACACGCGAACTGACCTTTTTGATCGTCGCTCCGAACTGGCAAGCGGCAGCTCGCGACCAAAAGCTCACCGACTTGCAACGCAGCATCTTGCAAGTCCTCGCGTCGGGCTCGGCAGCGATGACTCCGAAAGAACTCGCGGAAACAGTCGGCTGCACGGCCGGGCCGATTTCGACCCTGCGTCGCAAGGGTTTGATCGTCGCCTACAACGAACGGGTCCAGCAGCGGACTCACGAAATCCCCGCCGAGTTGCGCCAAGCGGACTTGCCCCTCAACGACGACCAACAACGGGCACTCGACCAAGTCTTCGTAGCCATCGACCAGCATCGACACGAAACGTTTTTGATGAACGGGATCACGGGGAGCGGCAAGACGGAGGTCTACATCCGCGCGATTCAAAAGGCGGTCGAACATGGTCGCCAAGCCATTGTACTGGTCCCTGAGATCAGCCTTACGCCACAAACCCGGCAACGTTTCCGCGCGCGGTTCAACCGCGTCGCCGTCCTGCATAGTCACCTCACCCCTGCCGAACGAAGTTGGCATTGGAACCAGATCGCGCAGGGTCGGATCGATGTTGTGATCGGAGCGCGGAGTGCAGTGTTTGCACCGGTGCCGCGATTGGGTTTGATCGTGATCGACGAAGAGCATGACGGGTCGTTCAAACAAGACAAGTCGCCGCGTTATCACGCTCGCGACGTGGCGGCTTGGAGGGCGCGGCATGACCAAGTGCCGGTGATTCTCGGCTCGGCGACGCCGTCGCTCGAAAGCTTTCAGCGGAGCCGCTCTGGGGAATATCGTTTGCTGGAATTGCCGAAACGGGTACTCGATTTGCCTCTCCCTGATGTCGGGACGATCGACATGCGAATCGACTACGCACAAGGTAAGCGGGTCAGCCCGCTCAGCCAAAAGTTGCGGCAGGAAATTCGCCAGGCGACAAGTGACGGCGGGCAGGTGATTTTGCTCCTCAACCGGCGTGGCTATTCGACGCGCGTGCAGTGCCCCAAGTGTGGCGAAGTCGTTTACTGCCCCGATTGTTCAATTCCCATGACCTTTCATCGCGACGGTATGCGGTTGGCCTGTCATTACTGTGACCATCAACAAGAGACCCCTGACCGCTGCCCAAAATGTGACTTCAACGCGATCAAATTTTCAGGGCTAGGGACGCAGCGATTGGAAGAGTACATCCGTTCGGTGTTTCCCGATTTGGTCTGTGAGCGGATGGACACCGACACGATGCGACGACCGGGGAGTCACGAAGCGGCGTTGGCGCGGTTTCGGAACAAAGAGATCCACATCTTGTTGGGGACGCAAATGATTGCCAAAGGACTGGATTTTCCAAACGTGACTTTGGTCGGAGTGGTGAACGCTGATTCGGCACTCCATTTTCCTGACTTCCGAGCCGCAGAGCGAACGTTTGCCTTGGTGACGCAAGTGGCGGGTCGGTCCGGGCGCGGCCCCAAGGGGGGACGGGTTTTGGTGCAAACGTTTTCTCCCGAACACCCGGCCATTGTGGCGGCCACCCGGCATGACTATTTGGCGTTTGCACAACGAGAGCTACCGATTCGCGAGAGTGCCGGTTTTCCGCCGTTCGGACGCTTGGCGAGGATTATTGTGCGGGGGCAAAATGCCGAGCTGGCACGGGCGTTTTGTGATCAGTTTTCTGGTCGGATCGAAACGGCTCGAGAAGCGCAGGGGATTGAGCTGAATATCTTGGGCCCAGCACCGGCACCGGTGGAGAAACTCAAAGGAAATTTTCGGTTTCACGTATTGTTGATTGCCAAGGCGGATGTGGAGTTGCAAAAGGTCGTCGCAGCGGCCACCTCGGGTTTGGAGACTCCCGAGGGCATCCAATGGGCCGTCGACATCGACCCGCAAGACATGTTGTGAGAACAAAGAAATACAATGTTTGTTTCGCTCTTCTAAATTGGCGTAAGGAAAAATTGTGAACGATTTCCCTGACATACCAGACACTCCAAATGTCCCAGACGTTCCAACTGGCCCTCGGCATGGTCAGACCAGCATCGCACGATTGTTTATGCTGACGGCCTTGGTAGCCGTACTCGCCACCGTAGCCCCCAGCCTTTATAAACAGGGTTATTGGGGAATGGGGGAGATTTTGTCGGTCGTGTTGGTAGGAACCGTGATTGCGGGGGCGACCGCAGGTCTATTGCAGGGTGGCATGGATCAAATGTTTAAGGGCGTCATCGTCGCCCTATTCGTTTTCGTCGTCGCCGCGTTCTTAATTTTCGTCGGGGCAATGTTGGTCGGGTTTTAACTTGGTTCGCCCACGCTCTAAGTATCGATGGTGTGCTCCGCAAGTCGGAGTGGTGGAAACTTAAATTTTACTTGCATTTAGGTATGTGTTCTCTGACGCGACACACCAACTGTTGCCGACTTGCTTCATTCACCCTAAGTCAGCTTCAGTCGGCTGAATTTTTTTAAATATCTTTGAGCTGCATCTCGATTTTAATCGGCGGCGGACGAAAGCTTTTCATCCTTCGATGTCAATTCTCGTTTGATTTGCTCGTAGGGCAATTCTTCGAAGGTCTCTGCGAACTCGGTGATTTGCAGGAATTTTCGGATGGGGACGTCGGTAAACGTCTGGGTCGTACCGCTGGTCGGCCAAGTGATTTCCAAGCTCTCGATTCCTGTGGCGTCGCCAAGACCGATCGTTTGCCTCAAGGGGTTGGCACCGAAACTACTCCCCGTCGAAATGTGGCGATGGATCGTCAGGGGGTTGGGGCCCTTGGTGACGAGTTTGATTCGCGCTCCGATGGCGGCGCGGTTGGTTTTTTGGCCCACAAGTTTTAGGGTCACCCAGGCGTTGTCGTTGCCGGGGTTTTGGAACAGGATATTGTGGTACTTGTCACCGTTCACCGCCCCGCCCATTTGAATAAAGACGTCGTTGTTGCCGTCGTGGTCCCAATCGCCTATCGCGACGCCGTGCCCTTTTTGGATGTTCCCCATGCGGCTCATCGCGGTGACGTCAGCGAATCGTTTTCCTCCTTGGTTTAAGAAAACCAGATTGGGAATCAGCGCCGAAAAGTTTGGTTCTCCCGTGCCGAGGTAGATATCTAAGAAACCATTATTGTTGAGGTCACCGAAATTGCTCCCCATCGTGGCGTAGCAGCCGTCCAAGCCGACTTCGCGACTAACGTCGACGAACCCTCGGCCTTCTTGGTTGCGATAGAGGCGGCTGCGTTCGCTGCTGTGTGGTTGACCGGTCAGGCTTTTGACGAGGTTCGTCAGCGTTCGATCGTAGCTCGTAGCAAAAATGTCAAGCCATCCATCATTGTCGTAATCCCAGGCCCAACAAGCGAACCCCAACAGCGGGCCATCGATCCCCATCTGGCCCGTCACTCGCGTGAAAGTTCCGTCACGGTTGTTGCGAAAAAACTGGCCCCCTTCGGCTGACAGGTGATTTAGGAACAAGTCAGGCCAGCCGTCGTTGTCGAAATCGATCCAGGCCACTCCCTTGCAATAATACTCCCCGCTCCCGGCCACACCGGCTAACTGAGCGACTTCGCGGAACGTCCCGTCGCCCTGATTGCGATAGAGGCGATTTAATTGTTGTTCGCAGCAAATGAACAGATCGAGCCAGCCGTCGTTGTCGTAATCAGCCCAAGCGGCGGCGATTGAATTAACGGGGTGAACCAACCCTGCCGACTCAGTCACGTCCGCAAATGTTCCGTCGCCGTTATTGCGTAGCAACGACGGACGCATGGCGTGTTTGTTTTCCAACCACGCCCCACGCACAATCAAGATATCCAGCCAGCCGTCGTTGTCGAAATCGGTTTGCACGCAATTAAGCCCGCCAAATTGCTCGCCGAGTCCAGCGGCTTGGGTTCGTTCTTCAAACTTGCCATTACCCATATTCGCATACAGGCCCACCACTTGAGTCGGGTCGAACGAGGTTACCACAATATCAAGCAATCCGTTGTTGTTGAAATCATCCATGATGGCCCCGCCCGATTGATTGAGCCGATTCACTCCCACTTCGATCCCGATATCTTTGAAGACCGGGAGCAGACTCTCCGCTTCCCCGCTTGTGAAATGATCCAAAGAGAGTCGGTACTGAGCGGGCACTTTGTCCGGATGTTGTCCCAGGGTCATGTGAGCGATATTAAGGAGCCATTTGACCTCAAGGTCCTCGGGGAACTGTTGGAGATATTCGGTGAAATGAATGATGGCTCGCTCGGAGCCGGTCTTTTGTGCGTGCTGAGCACGTGGTGAGAACGGCAGAATACAAGAACTCTCGTCGCGACACATAATGCAGTTGTCGTTCTCAGCCTTCCGCAAGCTGGTGAGCCCCTGGTAGTAGATCACCGTATAGAGGCCGTCTTCTGCTAGACCTGGATGAGACTCCAAAATTTTTCGGCAACGAGCAAGAGCCTCGTAGGCTTTTTCAGGGTTCCCTTCGAAGTTCTGATAACGCGCGCGAGTGAACTGAAGCGTAAACTCTTCGACGGGTGACAGTGAGTATGCTTTGAGGCTTCGCTCGATTTCTTCGATCTTTCCCGAAATGACTCCTGAAAATTGTCTCGCAATTTCTGCCGATGTCGCTGTGGGGGACAGTTGCGGGACAATGGCAAAGATAGAGGCGTATCCCGCTTCGTCGATCGGTTCGCGGGGTGTGTATCTCAGCACAGGGACAATCGGCTGTTTTTCCTCTTCTTTCGTTTCGGTCACAGGGCGACCCTGGCCTCGGCCAAAGATAAAAATCATGGCGACGGCGAAGCCCAAAATTGCCAAAACGCTCCAGACCAATGGGATGTCCTGCTTTTTGCCACGTGATTGAGCATTTGGCGTTGGCGGAGTTTTCGATTTGCTCATAAGAATTCTTCACGAAAAAAGCTGAATGAATGTCACCGAAAAAAAGAACTCGTCCTTGCCCGATATTTTGTAACCGTTCACGAGACCGTCGTGAAAACATGATCCATTCCCGTTTTGGCGAATCACACGTCCGAGCGGATTACAACGTCATACGCTTTCGGTGCAACTGCCTTTTCACGGAGTGAGAAGCTATGTGGTCGTTCACTCCATGTACGGCTAGGACACTTTCATCTGACAACTCAATTATGATCTTTGCCGGGGCGTTTGTCGAAGTCCGGTAACTGGTCGAGGCATTTTTCGCTCCAGGTGTTACAATGCGGGGGTTCTGGCACGTCCTTTTTTTGACGCTGACCGCCTAATTGTAGGTTTGCACTGATCCCATGGCCTATACCACCATCAAACGAGTCCTCGGCGAAACCAGCCTGGAACGCAAGATTCGCGTTCTGTTTGGGGTCAGTTTGTTGGCTCTTATTGCCGGAGCGTTCATTTCCGTCAACCGGATTACCGAGCGACAAATCCTCGACACGACCCGCGCCAAAGCCAGTTCGGACATCGAAGCTCACTTACTTCGCACCCATTTTTACAACATCGAGTTTCGAGACGACGCCTTCGTGAGCAAGACCGTCGTGGAAAACGCCCTCAAAGAACTTTCCAAGACCCGCGAAATCGATGCCTCCGTGTTGATTCTCGACCAACCCTTTTCCCGACTCCAACTTGGCAACGCAAAACTCGTCGCCGACGAACGGGAGCAAGCTCTTTTGCGTGGTCTCCAAGACATGTTTCGCGGGCAACAAACGGCCCACGAAGTCGCTCGGGCCATGAACGAACCGGTCAACCTCACCGACGCCATTCGCATTGACCCTCAAAATCGGATCTTTCCTGACCAGTTCCTCGAAGACAATTGGTACGCCTACTACGAGCCGGTGATCTTCACGCAGAATTGTTTGGATTGTCACTACCTGACCAATCCCTCTGTGTTGACCGGTATCGAGCGATTGGTCAAGGAAGAAATCGACTCGCTCCCCGACGAAGCTTTGCAGGCGGTCAACGCCGAACCGGTGGTCTTCATGCGGGTGAAGCTACCCTACCGCGACGCCAAGCAATCGATCAATCGCTCGCGAGCAATTTTGATGGCCGTGGCGATTGTGACCGCGTTCCTCTCAATGTTGGCGCTCTATTTGATCGTCCGCTACGTGATCGTCAAACCGTTAAAGCACCTTCGCGATGTCGCCGATGAAGTCAGCCATGGTCGGATGGACATTCGCAGCGAACTCCTCACCGGCGATGAATTCGAGGACCTCAGCCGTTCATTCAACAAAATGTTGCGGCACCTTTTGGACTCGCAACAGGAACTCCAAGAAACCAACCGAGACTTGGACAATAAAGTTGACGAGCAAGCCCAATTGAACCTCAAACTTCACGAGATGAATCAGCTCAAGAGTGAATTTTTGGCCAACATGAGCCATGAACTGCGAACGCCGCTTAATAGTATCATCGGATTTTCAGAAATCTTGGGGGGCTCTAAGTCGCTTGAGGGACGCGAGAAACGCTATGCCGACAACATTCATCGCTCGGGACGTTTGCTGTTGGATTTGATCAACGACTTGCTCGACTTGGCCAAGCTCGAAGCGGGGAAGATGGAAATCAACCCCACTCAGTTCTCGCTGCAAAGCTCCATCTCCGAGCTGTGCGATCTCGTTCGCAAGCTTGCAGAGGACAAGAACATCAACCTGTATACCGAATTCACTCCAGGATTGCCGGACGTATTCCAAGACCAAACGAAAATCCGCCAGATTCTGATGAACCTGCTCTCGAACGCCATTAAGTTCACTCCCGAAGGGGGACGAATTCGCGTGACCGCGTCGCAAGCCGACGGGGATTTCCTGATTGAAGTCGAAGACACTGGGATCGGCATCCCTGAGGCAGACTTGCAGGTGATCTTCGAAAAATTTCGACAAGGCCCGGCGGCAGTTGGCGGCAATACCCTTACCCGTGAGGTCGCCGGTACAGGACTGGGGCTGTCGATCGTCCGCGAGTTGTGCATGCTGTTGGGGGGAAGCGTTCAAGTTTCCAGCGAAGTCGGCAAGGGGAGTACCTTCACCGTTCGCCTGCCACGCAATGCGCGTACACCGCGACGATCGACCAACGAGGTCTCCAAGGCTATCGCGGAAATCACGAAAATCCCCCGCATCGATTTCGCGCGAGCGAACCAAACGCCCCAACCAAGCCCCGAAGAGTTGGCCCAAGTCGATTCGAAATCTGACCAACCTTCAGCCGATAATCTTCCATCACCCTAATATTGAATACTGGTGAACTTCGCCACGCGAAATTTTACTACAATCCTCTTTTTAAAACGAATCATCGATCCACATGACTTCAAAAGCATCCATTGAAATTCACTTGTTCACCGATGGCGCTTGCAGCGGCAATCCGGGCCCCGGCGGCTGGGGCCTGATCTTGCGGCACCTGGGGAGCGGTAAAGAAGTCGAAGCATCGGGTGGCGAAGCTAACACGACCAACAACCGCATGGAACTGCAAGCCGTCGTCGAAGGACTCCGACGCCTCAAACGCCCTTGCGCCGTCGAGTTGTTCACCGATAGCGTCTACGTCGGCAAGGGATTGTCAGAGTGGATGAAAAGCTGGAAGCGAAACAATTGGCGGCGACGTGATAACAACCAACTCGTGCCGGTGAAAAATGAAGACCTATGGCGGCAGCTTGATGAACTGGCCGCGATTCACCAAATCAAATACACCCGCGTCCCCGGTCACAGCGGCCATCCCGAAAACGAACGCTGCGACGAGCTCGCCGTCGCCGCCGGAAAACGGTTTCGTTAAAAAAGAACGATGACACAATTGTTCCCTCTTATTCGTGCCATAACTAGGCCATAGCCCTCGAAGGGGATTCGCCCGCAGCTTACTGACTAATGGCCTGCCCGATTCTTTCGTCCGATTCTTTCCGTGCCTCCGCGAGAGGCCATACTCACCTATTTCTCACAAGATATTTCGGGAAAAGCGTCAAATCGGGGGGCTTTTCGAACGCTTCCGAAAAATTCCTGAAAGACTTCGGCGCGGCGTGCGTTATCCTAGTAGCGTCTGCCATTTTGTTCGACCGACGAGCCCCTAATGACCGAATCCCCCGACACACGACCGAGCCTGCTGCTGCGTCTGGCCGAGCCTGCCGACCAAGTCGCTTGGGAGGATTTCGTGCAGATTTACGAACCGGTCGTCGTGCGGATGGCGATGCGGCGGGGCCTACAAGCCTCCGATGCCCACGACCTTTGCCAGGAAGTCATGACCCGCGTCGCCCGCACCATCGCAAATTGGAACCCGGATCGCGAGCGTGGTTCCTTCCGGAGCTGGCTCGCGACCGTCACCCGCAATTTGGTGATCGATCACTTTCGCAAACAGCAGCGACGACCGAGCCTCCCCGGCGAATCGGCCCTGGCCGACATCAACGCTCCGGCAGAACAAGCCCTGTTCGAACAAGAAGAAGAACGCCAAATTTTTTGCTGGGCTGCCGACAGGGCTCGACAGAGTTTCACCGATACGACTTGGCAAGCCTTCTGGCTGACCTGCGTCGAAAACCAGTCACCCCAAGCGGTCGCCGAACAACTCGAATTGTCGGTCGGTGCCGTTTATATTGCCCGCAGTCGCGTCTTGGCGAAGATCAAGGAAGTGGTTCAGCAAATGGAAGGGACCTCCGTCAATCTCCAGCGTTTGGGAGGACCGACCCGTGAAAACTGACGAGTGCCTTTCGCCTCAACAAATTCAACAGTTACTGCAAGACGACCAGGCTCCGTCAACGCCGACCATCGAAATGCATCTCGAACATTGTTCGACTTGCCGCCAGCGATTGGAGGAAGTAGCCGCCGAGCCCCCGTGGTGGGAAGCGGTCGGTGGGCACCTTTCCTCGGTCAGCCATCTGGGGATCGACAGCGATTCGACCGCTTGGGCTCATGGACGAAAAATTCCGACGACCGAGACTGGACCTCAGCTTGTTGAACAAATGCTGAGCCCGCCATCGCATCCGGAAATGTTGGGACGGATCGGACGCTACGATGTCGAACGAGTCCTTGGGCGCGGCGGATTTGGAGTGGTCTTCAAGGGGCACGATACCGAACTCAATCGAGCGGTGGCGATCAAGGTCTTGGCACCCCACTTGGCATCCAACGGTGTCGCTCGCCGTCGATTTGCTCGCGAGGCTCAAGCGGCGGCGGCCGTCAGCCACCCCAACGTCGTCCCGATTCACGCCGTCGATGCACAGGGGGAGACTCCCTACCTTGTGATGACCTACGTCCCCGGCCATTCGCTGCAATCGATGGTCGATCGGTTCGGCCCGCTGGACGTGAAATCGATCGTGCGAATCGCTCAACAAGTCGCTGCTGGACTCGACGCCGCTCATCGCCAAGGGCTCGTGCATCGCGACATCAAACCGGCCAACATTCTGCTGGAAAACGATCTCAGCCGAGCAATGATCACCGATTTTGGCTTGGCCCGCGCGGCGGACGATGTAGCGGCGACGCAAACTGGTTGGTTGGCCGGGACCCCGTTGTACATGTCCCCCGAACAAGCGGCAGGGCGCGACATCGACGCGCGTAGTGATTTGTTCAGTCTCGGCAGCGTGCTCTATTTCCTGGCAACCGGCAGACAGCCGTTCCGAGGCGAGTCGCCTCTGGCCGTTCTGCGGATGATTGGCGAAAGCGAGCCGCTGGCTCCCCATCAAGTCAACGCCGATATTCCCAGGGAACTTTCCCGAACCATCATGCGGCTATTAGAAAAAGACCCCCGCGACCGGTTTAGCTCGGCGGCCATTTTAACGGAGCACTTGGAACAGTACCTCGCCCATTTGCAACACCCGCAGACTTGCCCCGAACCGCGCGTCGGTTGGTCAAGGCGAACACGGCAACGGGTCGTGCGACGCTGGGTTGCGGGTGTTGTGACGGCGACTGTCGTAGCGGTCGGTTGCTGGAGTTTATTCTTTTGGCAAAGTCCCGCATCGCTGCCGGTGGGTGTCGTTGAATCAGAAATTTCTCTTCCGCTGACCAATCCAACGACGGTCAGTGTGAGCGACGCGATGGAAATGCTTCGCGAGGAGCAAGCGTTTGCGGAAGAATTGACTCGGTTGGAGCGAAGTGTGCTGGAGGCCGAATCAGGAAGTCGCCTGGCTCCGCAAATATTTGACAACAAATCGTCGGCTCAGTTCGACGAGGATGTCCGAGTGTTGCAGCGGTTACTTGGTGAAGTCGAATCACAACAGTTTTGAAGCATCGTGGGACAGGTTGCCAACCTGTCTTACAAACACCCCCAAAAAGGAGAACCCTTATGAGTAAGTTAATGATGAGTTTGTGTGCCATGGTGACGGCCGCGTTGTGGTTAGTTCCGCACCCCCAAGACAACGAAACACCGCCGCCACTCAAATCCTTCGAAACGCAGGATAGACTTATTACGAGGGAAAGAGAAGTTGAGCTGCCCAATGGAGAGATACATAAAGTCACAGAAACGACTCTGCAGCAGCCAAGTGGATTTGGTGGAAGCGGTCAACATGCGATAGGCGTCAATACGTTTGGAAATCCGTTCGTCTCAAGCCCGAACCGGACGAATCAACCGGGCTCGCCCCTTCAATCTGCCATCAAAGCCTATCGCGAAGCGAGCGGCGAAGAAAAATCAGGAAAGCGTGATGACGTCAAAACCGAACTTTCCAAGCAGTACGACGAGTTCCTCGGGCAGCAACAACAGCAAATCGAGCAACTTAAGGAGCGGATCGCCAAACTGGAAGAGCAACTCGAGCGTCGCCGCGATGCCAAGGACCGGATGGTCGAACTGAAGCTGGAGATGACCCTCAGCGAAGCCGATGGTTTGGGCTGGCCAAGCGGAAACTCTTTTGATCGGCAATGGAGTCAAGGGTTAGCTTACCCTCAACCGCCAGCACCACCTCCTTCGGGAGTCAACAACCTAGCTCCCGCAGCCGTCCCTGCATTACCCGGCCCGCCCAAAAATCAGCCCAGCAGAAATCAGCCCAGCAGAAATCAGCCCGGCGGATCGGCTCCGCGCTAAACAATGTCGTTGAAGTACAAGCTTTAGCTTGATGTTTCCAGAACTCGTAGGGTGTGTGGAGTCGGCATTTTCGGTTGGTGTGTTCCGCAAGTCGGTGACTTGGTGATCTGAATTCGTTTTAACACCCGGCACTTGTTCGCCGACGGAACACACCATCTGTCGACGACTTGCTCCACACACCCTACGCCTACTTTCCCAATACCAGCCCGCAGCGCCAGCAAGTGAACGGTTGGCCAGAACTCGTAGGGTGAGTGGAGTTGGCAAATTCGGTTGGTGTGTTCCGCAAGTCGGTGATTTGGTGATTTGAATTCGCTTTAGCACCCGGCACTTGTTCGCCGACGGAACACACCATCTGACGCCGATTTGCTCCACACACCCTACGCCTACTTTCCCAATACAAGCCCGCTGCGCCAGCAAGTGAACGGTTTGCGGGTGAACGATTTGCGGGTTCACTTGCTCGCGCCGCGGGTTGGTATGGATGGTTCACTTGCTCGCGCTGCGGGCTTGTAATTTCCGCTACGTTTATTTCCAAACGAAACCCTCGCTGGATCGCAATCGGCTATAATCGGGAATGTCCGGCAGGAGCATTTCCTGCCGGTTTGAATATCGCGGCGATGACGTTTGGAAAGTATGAGAATGATGAAGGCGGATACATTTTGCCGACGTGGTTTGGGCTTGTTCCTGTTGGGAGTCTTGCTAGGTCTGCCGCTGACCACGATCGGGCAACAAGCCAACTTGAGCGCCCGCTACGAAAAACGGGAGGCCCAAATTCCGATGCGGGATGGTGTCAAACTCCATGTCTCGATCTACTCTCCTCGGGATCGCTCGCAAACCTATCCGATCATGCTGAACCGCACCCCCTACAGTTGCCAGCCCTACGGCGAAGACAAATATCCCAATCGGATCGGGCCCTCGACGATCATGGAAAACGAAGGCTACATCTTCGTCAAATGCGATGTTCGCGGGCGTTGGAACTCGGAGGGGACTTACGACAACATGCGGCCCCATGTCCCGCACAGCGAAGGAATTTCCGAAAGTTCTGACACTTACGACACCATCGAATGGCTGCTGGCCAATGTTCCGAACAACAATGGCCGGGTGGGGATTTCCGGGATTTCGTATCCTGGTTTTTATTCGGCAGCGGCACTTCCCGAACATCATCCGGCGTTGGTAGCCGCTTCGCCCCAAGCCCCGATTGGTGATTTCTTTTTCGATGACTTCCACCATCAGGGTGCGTTTTTGCTGAGCTACTTTGTGGCCACCGCGACGTTTGGCTATCAACATGATGGCCCGACGACACAAAGCTGGTACACCTCGCCGCGTCCGCTCAGCGAAGACGCTTGGACCTTCTATCGCTCGATTCAACCCCTCAGCAACGCGAGTCAGTATTACGGCGAAGACAATTTCTTTTGGCAACAAATTATCAACCACCCCAATTACGACGAGTTTTGGCAACGGCGGAGTATCGTACCGCATTTGAAAAACGTGCGGACGAATGTGATGACGGTCGGTGGATTTTTTGATGCCGAAGACCTGTATGGGCCGCTGAATATTTATCAGTCACTGGAGAAGAACAGCCCCGGCACTCACAACACCCTGGTCATGGGTCCTTGGGGGCATGGCGATTGGGCTCGTCCTTCGCCGGTCCAAGTCGTGGGAAATATGCCGTTTGGACGGAACATCGCTGCGGACTATCAACGGGAGGTCGAAGCCCCGTTCTTTCGAAAGTTTCTGAAAGGCCAAGGGGAGGCTCCGGCGTTTGAAGCGAAAATTTTCGACACCGGCAGCCGCCGCTGGCATGAATTTAACGAATGGCCACCCGCAGCAGCTGTCGACAGTTATTTGTACTTGGCTCCTCAACGAAAATTGAAACTGGACGACCCACAGATCAACGACCCGACGTTTGTCGAGTTCGTCAGTAATCCAGATGACCCGGTCCCTTATCGAGACCGCCCGAATATTCGCCTTCAATTCACGCCTCGGCAATACATGACCGACGACCAATCGTTTGCCACCAAGCGGCCCGATGTGCTGGGGTTCGAGACAGAAGTGTTGTCGGAGCCGGTGACAATCTGCGGAGATTTGTTGGCGGAGCTGTTTATCAGCACCGATCAAACCGATGCCGATTGGGTCGTCAAGCTCATCGACGTGTTTCCGGACGACCATCCGCAGCTTGAGGGGACGCCGGAAAACGTTCGCCTTGCTGGTTATCAGATGATGGTGCGCAGCGAAGTGTTCCGCTCGCGATGGCGTAAGAGCCTCGAACATCCCGAACCGCTGGTTCCGGGGGAGGTCACTCAAGTCAACGTGCCGCTGCAAGACATCATGCACACCTTCAAACCCGGTCATCGGATCATGGTGCATGTGCAGAGCACGTGGTTCCCGTTGATCGACTTGAATCCGCAGAAGTATGTCCCCAACATCTACAAAGCGGAAGTCTCGGACTATGTCACCGCGACCCACCGCGTCCACTTCGGCCCCAACCAACAAAGCCGAATCAAAGTCCGCCGGTTGCAGTAAAATGATTGAAAACAACCTAGCCGTTGTTTACCGTGCTAAAGAATGCGGTGTAGTCCTCAATTGCGCGAGTATCGCTGAACAAGAGGCTTGCGTGATCGAGAATTTTCTCGCTCATTTGCTGCCGATAGGTTTTGTTCGTTCCTAAACGCACAGCAAGTTCGACGAATTCTTTTGGGGAATTAACAACGAGGTCGTTTATTCCCATCTGTTGGTACATCGCATAGGTAAGGCGACAACGTAAAAACTCGGAGGGCAAAGTCACCACCGGCAATCCGATAGAGAGTGCTTCGTAGGTGGTGTTCCCTCCTCCGAAATGAAGTGGATCAAGCGAGACATCGGCAAGTCGATGAAGACTCAAAAAGTCAGCATGAGATTGAGGTGGGAGAAATTTGACCCTCGCCAAATCTGTCCCTAGCTGCGGTCTTAAACGGTCTTGCAAGGCTTGAGTCCACGCCGGGTAGCGTCCCTCCATCAGCACAAGGTCCCCTTGAGGGTCTTTCTTGAGAATCCCGACCAAAATCTCATCAAAGTCTGGATGAAACTTAAATAGGCTTTGGAAGCAAAGATAGACGTTTCGAGTAGGATCGAGTTTGAAGTAGGCATGGTCACGTGCCGCAGGTTCGGAGGGGCGATGATAAAAGACGTTGAGAACTCGAAACTTTTTCAGTTGTTCGCTGTAATGCTGTTCGGAGTCGAAGCCCTCCGCCGTGTCGCTGGAAATAAAATAGTCCATCACCGGACTCCCTGTTGTCACCGGGTGTCCCCACGTGACACATTGCACGGGAGCCAAGCGAGACATGCTCAGCGAATAGGTCAGCGTGTCCATCCCGACATCCGTAAACAACAGAACATCCAAATCGAGAGCAACGACTGCCTCGCGAATTTTTTCCAGCCTGGTCGGCAAGGATACAAATTGATCGGCAGCGGCAGAGAACTCTTGGGCGAGCTGGTCGTGGTGTGTGCCAACGCTGATGACGAACACTTCGAACAAATCGCGCGGGAGGTTCTGGACGGTTCCCAAATTGAGGCGGCCAATCGTGTGATTGCGAAAATATCGGGAAATCAAACCGATTCTGCGACGACCCTGTGACGGCTCTTGTTTTTTGAGCTGCGGCTGGGGAGCGACAAGTAACTGGGCGATTTGCTTCTGGAGGTGCCGATCATTGAGCCCTTGGTAGGCCGAATAGAAATTGGTCGAAGCAGCTTGGCGGGTGACGTCGAGTTTGAACCCGGTTTTGGTGAGCGTCTCCAGGTTGTGTTCCAGTTTTTCTCGGCAGTGGTGCATATGTTGCCTTGAAGCGTAAACCGGTGGCAAACTGGTGGCCAACACAAACTCAATCGTTGGATTAAACTCTAATTTTTGTGCTCGATGTAGATGTTGCTCGCCTTCGGACGTTTCCCCCTGTTCCTTGAGGACATAACCTAAATTTCGCAAGGCATTGACGCTGTTCGGATCGATGCGAAGCGCTTGGTGGTAGCAATCGACGGCTAATTTAGTATCGTTTAGATCTTGGTATACGTTTCCGAGGTTGATGTAGGCATCCGCGAAATCGGCGCGGATCGCAATCGCTGCTTGGAAGGACTTCACCGCTTCCTTGAGTTCGCCCTTGATATGCAGTTCGAGTCCACGGCGAAGTAATGCGGCAGGGTCTTGCTGAGCGAACTCGACGGGTAACGAGCGATCTGATTCGGGCAAGGTGAAAACCGATCGCGATATTTTTTGATCAAGCTGTGGGACGAACTCCGGAGGCGGGACAAGCCACTGATGAGTTGATTTTTCGGCATCATCTTGGGGACCGACAATGGCAGGCAAAAGCGATTGGGGAAGGACTTGTACATCGAAAATTTCATCGACACCCGTTTTAAACTGAAACGCTGCAACGTTTTTTCCGGAAACCAAATCGACGATCCCAATCCCGCAGTTTAAATCGGGAAATGCTTCTTGGATTGGCAATCCGCTGAAGACTGCCGATTCGCGGATCTTTGAAAGCCCGACAAATGCAAACTGTCCCGAAAAGGCCAGCCCTCGTGTGTAACCGGGGAGTTGAACAATCTCTTCGGCTTTATCTGACGACGAGGACACTCGAGACAGTGATCCGCGACCCGAGTCGAGCACCCACAATTGGTTTTCGAAATAGCGGGGCGAGTGCGGCATCGCGAGCCCCCTGGCGACCACTCGATCGGTATGAATATCGATGACGACGCCGCCATTTGATTTTTCGGCTCGCCATCCGGCTGCCGAATTGGTTTCCCCCATCGCCGTGACAAATCGCGGTTCACCGTCAATCATCGCCACCCCATTTAGGTGGCAACGGTCTTCGGCCGCGAGCTCACTAATGAACTTTGGGCGCCAACGCGGAACGTAGCTGTAGTCCTCATGGATCGTGGCAAGTGTTGAAAATAGTGTATTGACCATCCACAGATGCTGTTTCCCCCATGCGATTTCATGAAGATGAATTTCGCCGGTAAGGTGAGACTGTCTCGCCAAGTAACAAGCATCGTATTTTCCTGCCGGCTGAATTTGGCTGGCCATCGCGGGAACGGATTGCAGAAACCAAATTTGACTTTTGGAGGCAACGGCCAAACCACGGTGGTGAAGGGCGACGCCCATCGCTTGGTCAAAGTGATGGAGGGAGACTTCCAATTTGCCTTGATGAGCACCGATGACGGCGAGTTTGCCCGCTTGGTAAGTCGACACCAGCAGTGAACAACGACAATGCTGGAGAATTTCCAAAAACATGGGGGAGTGTTCGAATCGAAACTCTTGAAACGTCGATGCTTGGTCATTCATTTGTGACGCGAGTCCTTTGGCGATTGAGATCGCTGCAGAAAGCTTTGTTCATGGCTGAAAGGCTACGTGGCTTTTCATTCTGTGAAAAGGGGTGCATTTGCATCTTGGAACGGAATTATTTCCCGATTTTTGCACCGATTCGAAACGAACTCAAAAGAAATTTGAAAAAATTTGCTTTCATCGAATCAGATGCCGCTGTTGGACGCCAATTAGCAAATAGCCGACGGAGCGCTGATGAAGGGTGCTCGATGCTATTACCGTTCAAGGTCTGGATTTTCCGGGATTTTTTGTTTCTGGACCGTTTAACGCCTGCTTGTGGGGTCAAAGCCAAGGTTTCGTGCCGCTTAAAGACGAGGGTAACACTGTGAAAAAGAAGTCGAAATTGAATCGTGGTTCGTCCAAACGGGGAATCGATCAAGCCCAACCGTTGGAATACTCGCAGCTTGAGCCTCGATGTTTGCTTGCGGGAACTCCAACCTTGATCGACTTGAGGCCAGGGTTTTTGAGCTCACAGCCAAGATCATTCACGGAAGTCAATGGCTTGGCTTTTTTCCAAACTCGCATGGGAGACGAAATCCGGAGTCTGTGGAAATCCGACGGGACGCTCGAAGGTTCGACTCGCGTCAAGGACTTTCCTGGCGGATTTGGATTTGCTGAATTCACCAATTTGACAAATGTAAACGGAACTCTGTTCTTTGTGGCAAACGATGGTGTCTCGGGAACTGAACTGTGGAAAAGCGACGGGACTGAGGCCGGAACGGTTCTCGTCAAGGACATTCGAGCTGGAGAAACCGGATCATCGCCTGATCGATTTGTTAACGTGAATGGGACGTTGTTCTTTACGGCTAACGACGGAACACACGGTGTCGAGCTATGGAAAAGTGATGGCACAGAAGCGGGAACGGTGATGGTTAAAGACATCAGAGGCGGAGTACCGAATTCTAATCTTCAGTTTCTAACGAACGTCAATGGCACGCTGTTTTTTAGCGCTAACGACGGAACCAATGGTCAAGAACTTTGGCGCAGCAACGGCACCGCCGCTGGAACGTTTATGGTCAAGGACGTCAACCCTGGTTTTCTGGACAGCCATCCTAGTAATTTGTTGAATGCAAACGGGACTCTTTTTTTCGCGGGAACTGATGCGTTACAAGGAGCTGCGTTGTGGAAAAGTGACGGTACGGAAACAGGTACCGTTAGGGTAAAAAAGATTTCGCCATTCCTTTCTTCTGTTGTAACCCCACTGGCCAATGTCAACGGGACCCTGTTTCTCGCGGCGAACGATGGAACCCATGGCACTGAATTGTGGAAAAGTGACGGTACCTCTGATGGCACCGTTATGGTTAAGGATATTACTCCAGGCAACGGATCGACGACGATTCAATTTCCGACCAATGTGAATGGAACTTTGTTTTTCGGTAACTACGGTGGGCCAAACGGTGCCGAGGTGTGGAAAAGCGACGGGACTGAGGCCGGTACCGTTTTGGTCAAAGATATCAATCCCGGCCCAGCCTGGGGTTACCCTAGAGAACTATTGAACGTTAACGGAACCCTGTTTTTCACGGCGATTGACGGAGTTCACGGGACTGAACTTTGGCGAAGCGATGGTACTGAGGCTGGTACCGCTTTGGTGGCCGATATTCGACCTGGCGCCAACGGAGCTGGTCTTGAATTATTTCCAGCGAATATCAACGGTACCTTGTTCTTCCGAGCTGATGACGGAACCAACGGAAGTGAATTGTGGGTCATGCGTTCGGAAACTGAGCCTCGAGTCCCTGCACCTGGAATACCGGGAGTCGGGGTTTCCGGTGCTGGTGTACCGGGAGTCGGGGTCGTTGGCGTCGGAGTTCGCCCGCAACTACCCAACATGGAACAAGTGATGGTCGATATCGCTGCGGGTGCTGGAGCGTCAAATCCTCGCGACTTCACCAATGTTAACGGGATAATATTTTTCACCGCAGAGCGACCCGACATCGGGCGAGAGTTATTTAAATCCGATGGTACTGTCGCTGGAACCGTCCTAGTGCGCGACATCGTATCGGGGAGCAGCGGGTCTGATCCTCAGAACCTCACTGTTGTTGGTGATCGCTTGTTTTTTACCGCGACCAATTCCGCGAATGGCCGAGAACTGTGGCGTTCCGATGGGACGAACGCAGGCACAACCATCGTACGAGACATTCGCTCTGGAAACCAAGGCTCCGACCCGAGCGAATTGGTCAACGTCAATGGTGTGCTTTTCTTTGCCGCGAATGATGGTGTCAATGGAAACGAATTGTGGAAGAGTGACGGAACATCGGCTGGGACCGTGATGGTTCGCGATATTCAAACCGGTGCTGGCGGGTCCAACCCCCAATTTCTGACGAACAACAAAGGCATCTTGATTTTTGCGGCGAACGACGGGACACATGGAACAGAGCTTTGGAGAAGCAACGGAACGTCTGGCGGGACGTTGATGCTCCGCGATATCTATCCCGGACCTGCAAGTTCCAATCCGTCTCAATTGGTTAATGTCAAGGGAATCGTTTACTTTACGGCCGATGATGGTACGAACGGAATCGAACTTTGGAAATCGACGGGTTCGGTTGCGAACACCTCCTTGGTTCGCGACATCAATTCTGGCGGGACGGGCTCCAATCCATCACACTTGACGAATGTTCGAGGTAATCTCTTTTTCCAAGCCAATGACGGAGTGCATGGCACCGAGCTTTGGAGAAGTAACGGACGTGCGGCGGGAACGGTTTTGGTTCGAGACATCCAACCCGGAGCAGAGGGGAGCAATCCTGAAAACCTCGCAAACATGAACGGCTTTTTGGTATTCGCAGCCGATGACGGCAGTTCTGGGGTTGAGCTCTGGCGGTCCAATGGACAAGGCGCGGGTACCGTTCGCGTCCGCGATATTCGAGTAGGGTCCGCTGGGTCAGGACCACAACAAATGGCGATTCATCACGGACTCGTATATTTCAGTGCTCAGACCGATGCGGCCGGTCGCGAACTGTGGCGCAGCAATGGATTTCCCTGGGGAACAACTCTTGTTGCAAACATCAATCCAGGTGCCGCTGATTCAAATCCGAGTTTCCTTACGTCGAACGGACACAAACTCTTCTTCCAAGCAACTAACGTCAGCAATGGTACCGAGTTGTGGATCTTAGGCGCATCTTCGGCAACACCGGCTCCCCCACAAATGCCTGCCTTTAGTCAGTTCGCTGGTCGTGGAACTCCTGCGCTCGCACTGTTCGCCCCAACAAAGTCTCAAGCGATGGATTTGCTGGCGGCAAGTTTTGCGAGGGGAGACGAGCATGATTTGAATACGATTTTGGTTGGAAATGAAGATTCGTTGAATTGTCTCGACGATGATCTTTGTTTTGAACTCAACTTAATGACATAGGCTTTCAATCGTGGACAAGGCTAAGGGGTAAAAATCCCCCGGTTAAAACCGGGGGCATTCCCTTTGTGTGTTGGTGTGTGTTTGTTGGTGTCTCTGTTTTAGGTTGAGGGTGATCCTCCCCCGGTTAAAAACCGGGGGCTTCCTGCTCCACAGTCCTCGGTTCATCGAATACCTCCACTTCTGTCAATTCACTTGCAGTCATCACTGCGAATCATCTCTGCGAATGCCCCCGGATTTCATCCGGGGGATAGTTACCACCTACCTAGCACCAGCACCCACTACCCGATGCTCGAAACCCACGATGCCCCCGGATTTAATCCGGGGGAGTTTCACCTTTGCCCTAGACCTTCCCTGCCCTAAACCTTCGCCCCACGTCACCTAGCCAAGTTGCCTTTATTGTCGGGTGACTGCTCACGGTGTCAGACTGCCTAGCGACCCTCACCCAAAATTTTAGGAAAATTTCTAGAAAAACCCTCTTGACACCCTCCCGCCAACGCAGATACTGTAGTATATCGGTAGTACAGCAAAGGGTTTTCACATGTTTTTTGAAATTGATGTCAGTAACGGCGTGCCGGTTTACGAGCAAGTCGCGCGGCAGATCAAGTTCGCGGTGGCGGCGGGGTCGCTGGTGCCGGGGGAGATGATCCCGTCTGTGCGGGAAATGGCCCGTGAATTGGCGATCAACCCCAACACCGTCGCGCGGGCTTATCGCGAGCTGCAAAACGAACAAATTATCGAAACCGTGCGGGGCGAGGGGCTGGCGGTGGCCGACAGGGCACGTGGGATTTGCCGCGAGAGTCGCCAACAGATCATTCGCGATCGCCTGCAAGGGGTTTTAGAAGAGGCCTTTCGCAGCCAACTCTCCGCCGACGAGATCACGCGGCTGGTGAATCAAGAAATCAAACGTCTGCAATCTAAGTACAAATAGCCCTTTCTTTCACTTGTGGGAGCTACCATGAATTCTATCGTAAAAATCGAAAATGTCTCGCATCGATTCGGTAACGTCCTGGCCCTCGACAACCTCAGCCTGGAGATTCCGGCGGGTTGCGTTTTTGCTCTGCTCGGTGAAAACGGAGCCGGAAAATCGACAACCATCAAATCGATTATCGGTGATTTGCGACCGATGTCGGGGAGTGTGACGGTGCTCGGTGCTCCTGCCTGTCCGAGCACTCCTGAATTGCGGCGGCGAATCGGCTACATCCCGGAAGTGCCTGCCCTGTACGACTGGATGACGGTCGAAGAAATCGGTTGGTTTACTGCCGGATTTTATCCGCCGGGATTCACCGAACGCTATCTAACGCTGACAAATGACTTTTCCTTAGCCGCCAAACAAAAGATCAAGCATTTGTCTAAGGGTGGCAGGGCGAAAGTCGCACTGGCGTTGACGCTGGCCCACGAACCGGAACTGCTGGTATTGGACGAGCCGACATCGGGGCTGGATACGCTCGTGCGGCGGCGGTTTTTGGAAAGCATGATCGACATCGCTTCGTCAGGACGGACCGTATTGTTGTCGAGCCATCAGATTCCCGAAGTCGAACGGGTGGCCGACTATGTGGCGATCATTCATCACGGGAAGTTGCAAATCTGTGGGAGTCTGGAACAGCTCAAGGCTCAACACGAGCGGTGGGTGGTTTCGTTTGAGCAAGTTCCAGCGGCATTCCCTGCGGTCGTCGGTGAGATCATTCTGCATGAAGGCCAGGGGACGCGGCGCCAGCAACTTTTGATTCGCAATCCTGGTCCTGACTCACTGTGGCAAGTCCGTGACCATGCCGGGGTGGCGGAGGTGGAAGTGCATGTCCCGTCTTTGGAAGATTTGTTCGTGGCTTACATCAAACAGGAAAATTCGATGGCGACTGCGAACGACCGGGCCGTTAATCAAGAGGTGCAATCATGAGTCGAATCATGGCGATGCTAACCCCCTCTTGGCGGGTTTTGATTTGGAAAGAAATGCGGCAACTGCGCGGCGCTGTGTTCACAGCCGCCGTGGCCGGGCTGCTGTTGTTTTTGTGGATGTTTATCCCCTACGGAGAATTTTCCCAATGGACGTCGATGATCAGAGAATCGTTGGTGTTTTGGTTCTTAGGAATTTTTGCGTTGGTGGGGTTTTTGTTTGCGGTCGAGCTTTTTGCAGGCGAGAACGAACGGGGGACCGTAGGACTTTTAAAGAATCTCCCTATCAAGCCTCAACGGTATGCGCTTGGCAAATTGGGAGTGGGCCTCGTGTCGCTGCTCGCGGCGATGCTGGTGGTATATGCAATTTTATGGTTCCAACATACGTTTCTCGTTCGAATTGAACACAAACCAAAATTTTCGCTAGTTTTGTCGTTAAGCTTGGCCATCGTCCCTGCCGTGTGGGTTTTTTTGATCACGTCAGTCGCGGCTGCCTGGACTCGAAACATGTTGGCAACTGGGCTGATCGCGTTGCCGGTATCTGCCTTGATTTTGCTTTGGCTACCAAAGGCTTTGTTCGGGATTCTCTTTTGGGCAAACTCTGAATCGACATTTTGGAAGAGTCTTGGTGAAAGCTTCTTCTTCGCTCCGCTCACTGATGGGTTGTGGTTCGCGCCTGCCCCCAATCTCAACAAAAACGGCTGGATCATTTCTACTGGAGCCTGGATGTGGAATATAGCGGGCTGGGCGGTGTGCGTCTGGTTGGTCTCGCTGCGAGCGGAACGCTGGATCAGCCCAAGTGTTGGTACGAGACATCTGGCAAAAACGGCCGATGAGATTACATCGAAAAACAAAATTGCCAAGTTGCCACAAGCTCAGTGGAAAAGTCTGTTTTGGCTTGCCGCTCGGCAAGGTTATGGGGTATGGGTTTGGCTGTTGGTTTCCGCCTTGAGCTTGCCTTTGTTGCTGCCAACGGTTCTCCAGACAAGCAAGCTCGGAATGTTTGCGCCCTTTTACTACAACGTGATCGTGTTGTCGGTATTGATGGCGATTGGTTCGGGGTCGATTTTTGGTAATGAACAAGCGAGCCAGCGATTGAGCTACTATCAGCAGCACTCGGTTTCTGGCCGCAAATTTTGGTGGTCGCGAATGACGTTGTGGCTGGGAATCATTTTGGTCGCCGTAGGCGCGACGATTCTCATACACTTTCTCCTTTTGTTGACAGCGTTTCCCTCCTTCGACGTTAAAAAAATGATCTCTTCTGAGAATGACTACAATGTATTGGGCATGCAGTGGTTGTTCCGCAGGTTGGGGGAATTCTTTTGGCTGGCGATCGTGTTGTTGGCGGTTGGGCAATTTTGTTCGTTGGTGTTTCGTCGAGCCATCACGGCGGTTTGCATTAGCGCGATGCTGGGTTTGATATTGAGTTTTTGGGCCATTTCGATTGCGCTACGGGGAGAGTCGTTGGCTTGGTCGTTGTTGCCGTGGGGTCTGCTGTTGTTGTTTACCGGCTGGTACGTGGCACCGAAATGGTTGAACGGAACGTGGAGTCTGCGATGGCGGGTCTTGACGGTGACGGCTTTATCAATTGCGTTCCTGATTCAGTTCAGCGTTTTTGCGAGCAAACGGCGGTACGAGTTCGCATCGCCACCGACACCGGAAGTGGTGCGAAAACGAATGGATGCGGTCTCGCCAGAATTCCTCAAAGATTTCCAGATGGCGCTTTTATACGACGATGGGGAACGCCCTGAAAATCAAGATGAGTCCGGAGATACTCCGTTGCATCAATTGGGTTGGGGTGCGGTCGACACGGTTAACGACCGCTGGTCGACTCACAAAGACGCCGTCCTCGCCTATTTGTCGAAGAATCGTGATACCATCGAGCGACTAAAGACAGCCCTGTCGGCTATCGACCAGCGGATCGACTGGCCTGACGAGGGGCCGCCCAGTTTCTGGTCAGCCTTAGTGCTGAATCAAATTAATGCGCTCGATTGGGAGGCCCAACGACTGCTCGCAGAGGGAGAGTTGAAAGAATCCTTGGATTGTATGCTTCTGCAAACCAAACTCTTCCCAATGTTGTCGCCAACGACCTCTACCTACGTTTTCGAGCGATTTGTCGCTCGAATGATCCACTGGGCCGAGCACCCTGACCAAACGGCAGAACTCGTGTCTGAAGCGATCAATTGGAGTTACTTCGAACCAGCCATCCTAGAGAGCTCACGACTCCGTTTTGGAACACCTTCTGCTTGGTATTCTTTTGTACAGAAGGACGAGTCCTGGACATGGCACAAAAACGCAAACGAAAACGCTCTTCTAAAATTTTTAGATTTTGAAAACGACCGGAGACACCGTTTTGTATTGCAGGAAACATCTCATGCACTTCCAGGATATCTTGGTCTCGAGAAATCTGGAATTCTTGCCCTCAGGGGTAGTTGGATACCGTTTGTTTATCATTTTTCTACTAAATCGGCTGATTCCTGGGAGCTCGCCGATAAAGAGCGGACCAATTGGCGAAACAATAGTTTTCAAGAACTCAAAAAACATCGGCTGCTCAATACGGTTTTGTGGGGGTACCTCAACACTCGGCTTTATTTACAGAGCCAATTCTTGCAAACTGGTAGGTTTACGGAAATCGATAATCATCAACGATCTCAACATCAGAATATGTTTTATTGGCTTAATTTAACTCGTTACGATGACAACTACTATCCTCTCGGCGATTCTTTCGAGATAGAATATCCCCCCGTTTCGTCACTTAAAATCATTGATAGCGAGATACGCCCTGCTAAACAAGGCGAAACTGTACCAACGATTCCCTGGGCAACAATTCCCCCCGACACTCCCTATCAACTTCTACCCTTTCCTCAAAGGGAGCTTCGTGCCCAAGATCTCCTGGGCCGGGAACAGCAAGCGTGGTACGGGCTGATCGATTATCGGTTGCGACCGAATCGGCCAATTGAAACGAGTGAAGGGGCTGTCGATAAAGCGGCGGATGAACTGGACAATTCCAATCTTGTATCGCCGCCTGACGCCGGAACAAAAACCGAGGAATCGGCCGACAAAGACCAGTAACGCTACTCGGCAACTTTGATATTCGTTCCTTATTTAGCCAAGGGGAAAATCACTTTGAACTGACTTCCCTTGCCGACTTGGCTGGCTAGGTGGACGCTGCCCCCCATGCTTTGCGTCAAGTGTTTGACGATTGACAGCCCCAAACCTGTCCCTCCCAATTCGCGGGAGCGGGCGCTATCGACGCGATAGAATCGTTCAAAAACGCGGGGCTGGTGTTCGGGAGCGATACCGATTCCCGTGTCGGTAACGTCAATCACGGCGGTTTGCCCTTCGCGATATGCGGAAACGGTGACCGACCCTTTTTCTGGCGTGTAGCGCAAGGCGTTGCTGATCAAGTTTTTAACAACCGTCTCAAGTTCTTTCCCATCAACACGAGCGACGATCCCTTCAGCTTCCGCTCGATACGTGAGATTTACCGCGCGTTTGTCGGCCAATTCACGATACGACTCGACGCAATCCCGACAGATCGAATCGATCGGCAATGGGCGAATATTAAAGATCGCTTGCCCCGACTCGACCTTGGCGAGGGTCAACAGGTCTTGGACCTGTTGGTCAAGTAACTCGGCCTGGGTTTCGATTTGCGAAACGAATTGAACACTTTTTTCGGGATCGTTCAACGCGCCCATTTTTAGCGTTTCCGCGTAAGCTTTGATCGAAGCCAGCGGTGTCTTTAGTTCATGCGAGACATTCGCGACGAAATCACGCCGCATCGATTCCAGTTGGCGAATCTCGGTCACGTCGTGCATGACGATCGCAACCCCTGGATGAACGCCGGCGTCCATCACCGAGACCCGAGCGGCGATTTGTTTTTTGGGGTCGGTTGTTGTTTCAAATTCGACGCGGCGGAAAATTCGACGAAGTTGAGTTTCCTCGATCGCTTGTTGCAAAGCGGGAATGCGGACGATTTCCAAGAGCTTGCGGTTAAGTAGATCAGACTGTTCGATCCTCAACATTTCACAAGCCGCATCGTTGGCCAGGCTCACAACCCCTGTCGAGTCAATCGCCAAAACTCCTTCGATCATGCTGGTCAAAACCGCTTCGTTGCGATTGGAACTTGCGATAAGCGACGCCTCTCGTCGGGACAACTCGCTGAGCATGTGACGGAAAGCGTCCGACAGGTTCCGCCATTCATCGTTGCGATCGTCTGGAAGGGGCACGGTATCGTATTGCCCCATCGCGATTTTTCGAGCAGCCTCAGAAAAGGTATCCAGCGGCTTCGTCTCTCGTTGAATGAAGCGCCACATGAAGAACGCCGAGAGAAGTGCCAAACCGGTTCCGGAAATCCACAAGTACCGCAAGACCCCCTTTTCCAGTCGCTGCAAGTCATCGCGGTGTTGAGAAATCCGAATAAATCCCGCTGGCTCAGCGTAATTCGCCGAACCGACTGGCGGCTCGGTGTAGCCAATCGCCAAATAATACAGCGGTTTTGCCACCGAGCCCGAAACGCGATACGATTTGCCGACCCCCTTTTCCCGCGCATCGACAATTTCGGGCCGATTGGCGTGATCCTCGAAGTCAGCATCGGGAGAATCGGAGTCTGCGTAGACGATTCCGTTATTGCCGATGAGGGTTACTCGCAGGTCAAGATGCCTACCCATCTCAATGACGTAAGACCTCGCGCGCGGGTCTTCGATCGAGATTTCGGATAAGTGAAAGTAATGTCGGATATGCCGAGCCGCCATTTCCAAGCGGAGAAAACCTTGCTGCTTCATCTCGGACGAAATCCACCGCGAGGCGAAGAACAAAAAGATCAACGCCGTGCTCAGGTGCAACAGCAAATAAACGACGACGAATTTTCGAAAGACCCGAGTTGATTTCATCGCGCGCCTGGCATGGCCTCTATAAGCTCTCGGCAAAACGCCCGAATTTCGGTGACAATTTCAGCCGCTGAACGTTGCGTTGCGAGTCCCTGTTCGATCCGCCTTACGATAGCCGATCCGACGATCAGTCCATCACAATGCGGAGCTAGAGAACGAACATGTGCTGGGCTGCTGATTCCAAAGCCCACGCAGATCGGCAAGTCAGTCAGTTCTTTGAGACTCGCCAGATTGTCCACGATCTCTGGCGGCAGGTCGGTGCGTTGGCCTGTGACTCCTGCAACAGAAACGTAGTAGATGAAACCGCTGGCTGCCTCGACGATCCTTTTCGCTCGTTCTCGGTTGGTGGTAGGGGTTACAAGTTGGATCAGGCTGAGATTGCGCGCTCGGCAAATTGACCCCAGCTCTCGAGACTCTTCAATAGGAAGATCGGGGACGATCAATCCAGCAAACCCCGCTTCGGCGGATTGTCCAACGAACTGCGCAAGCCCCCAGCGGTGAACGATGGCGTAGCTCAACATGGCAACGGTCGGGGGACGAGCGGAAGTGCTCTTGACGGTCTGAAAAATTTGTTCGACCGAAACGCCATTGGCAAGGGCTCGTGTAAAGGCCGCTTGGATCGTCGGCCCGTCGGCAATGGGATCGCTGTAGGGGAAGCCCAACTCGCACAGGTGGCAACCCTCTTCCTCAAAGGCCCCCAAAAGCATCTGCGTGAATTCCAAATTCGGATCACCGGCGGCCAAAAACGGCATCAACGCTCGACGACCGTCGGTTCGCAAGTCTGAAAAAAGTTGTTCAATCGAATTCATGCCGGTCGGCCAAATCAACTGCGGGATTTTCATGTGTTGTTCAATGGCGTTATTCTAATCGATGCCAGCGTCTACAATATGGGGCAGACCTTCACAATTGGTGGTCCATGAAAAAGTTACCGTTCACGGAGTGAACGGCCACGTGGCTTTTCACTCCGTGAAAAGGCGGATGCACCGAAGAAGCATATATCGACAAACCGCTTGGCTACGTGATTCGCCAAAAGCGTGAATTCGTCAAGTTCCAACGACGATAATATTCCCTTAAAAAAACAAGCCCGCTGCGCAAGCAAGTGAACCAATGCCCGAAGCCAACTCCAAGCAAAAACTGCTGCAACCCGTGGAGCAATTCCCCGGAGTTGGCTCGGCGACCGCGCGGCTGCTCAAACGATTAGGGCTCGATAAGGCGGCTGATCTCCTGTTTCATTTCCCGCGACGCTACGAGGATTTTCGCGAAGTCGTCCCGATCTCTCAACTCATCGAACGAAATTTGTCGCAAGTCATCGTGACCGTTCGCGAAGTTGACCAGCACGTCTCGGAATCGGGTCGCCATGTGCTGTATTTGCTCGTCGAAGAGTCGCGACATTACCTGCGCGTCGTCTTTTTCAATCAGCCGTTCCTGGCGGAAAAGTTTCATGTTGGCCAGCGGCTGATGCTGCGAGGAACCCCAAAATCCTTCGGCGGGCGGATGCAAATGGCTCAGCCCAGCTTTCAAGTGCTCGACCCGCAACAACCCCTCCCCACCGGGCGATTGCTCCCGGTCTATAGCCTGACCGAGGGGCTCAAGCAACGTGATTTGCGGCAACTCATGGAGCGGGCCATCGACTCGCTGGTCGAGTTGATCGAAGAAGCCTTGCCGGAATCGTTGCGGCAGTCATTAGGGCTGGTCGACATCCAAACGGCCTTGCGGCAAATCCATTTTCCGTCCGATCGCGACAATGCCGAAGCGGCCCGACGACGACTCGCGTTTCAGGAACTGTTCATCTTACAACTGGCACTCGCCACGCGGCGGCATCACTTGCAGCAAAACCCCAACGCTCCCGTCATCGAGATGACCCCGAAAATTCGCGACCGGATTTTCGGCCGGTTTCCGTTCCAGCTCACCGACTCGCAACTGGCGGCAATCGAAGAAATCGCCGCTGACATGGCTCGCCCGATTCCCATGAATCGCTTGCTGCACGGCGATGTTGGGAGCGGGAAAACGGCGGTCGCTTTTGCAGCCATGTTGAACGCCGTCGCCGCCGGACATCAGGCGGTCTTGATGGCCCCGACCGAAATTCTCGCCCAGCAACATTTGCACACCATCAACGAGTGGCTGATGTCGTCGCGAGTCCGCGTCGAGTTGTGGACCGGCTCGACAAGCCATCGTCATCAGTTGGCCCAGCGAGTCGCCGACGGACAAGTTGATATCGTGGTGGGGACCCAAGCGATCGTGCAGGGCCATTTGAAGTTCAAGAGTTTGGGTTTGGCCGTGATCGACGAACAACATAAATTCGGCGTGCGGCAACGGGCAATGCTCAAGGAGCTCTCCGACCGCGACCCGCATTACCTTGTCATGACCGCAACTCCGATTCCTCGCACGATTTCCATGACCGTATTTGGCGATTTAGAGTTGTCGACGTTGATTCGCCCGGACCATCTCAAGCCGCTGGTGCATACTTACCTGGGAACGCCCGAGAACCGCGAGAAGTGGTGGGCGTTTGTGTGCAAGAAACTTCGTGAGGGTCGGCAGGCTTATGTCATCGCGCCGCGCGTTGTCGGTGAAGAGAATTCCCAAGTCAGCAGTGCCGAACAACTTTTTGAGAAGCTCGCCAACGGACCGCTGGAAGCCTTTCGAATCGACGTCCTCCACGGTCGCCAATCGTCTGAGGAAAAAGAAGCGGCCTTGCGGGCCTTCGCTTTGGGAAAGACTCAAGTCCTCGTGGCGACCAGCGTCGTCGAGGTCGGCATCAATGTCCCCAACGCCACGGTGATGACGATCGAGTCGGCGGAGCGGTTCGGGCTGTCGCAGCTTCATCAGCTTCGCGGACGAGTTGGTCGTGGGCAACATGCGGGTTTTGTGTGTGCCTTTTCGACTTCAGACGATGCGGCGGACAACGAGCGTTTGCAAGCCTTCGCCGATATCCAAGACGGGTTTGAATTGGCCGAGATCGACCTGCGATTGCGTGGGCCAGGAAATTTGTTCAGTGCCGAGCAGACTGGTTTCCCGCCGTTGAGAATCGCCGATTTGACGGAGGATGTCGAGTTGTTGCAAGTGTCACGCACGACGGCGGCTGAGATTGTCGCTGCCGATCCAGAATTGGATTTGCCGGAGCACGGGCGGCTCAAGGAACTCGTGACCATCCGCTACGGTCGTTATTTAAATCTCAGCGGGGTCGGCTAACGAGGTCGGCCTTTTGGTTGCCATTTGTCGCAGTTTTGTTGTGGGGCGTGTACAGTGGCAGGTATTCAGGGATAAAATGTGAGCGTTTTGACGTTTTAAATCTACGAACACCCCGTAGCGGAAGTCGTCAAGACTTTCGTATCGTCAAACGAAGCCTAGAAAACCATCGAAAGTCTTGACGACTTCCGCTACCTCTTTTGGGAACAGCCCATCATCGACCTTATTTTCTAAACAGGATTTTTGTTCATGACTAAAGCTTTTGTGATTGCCGGAGCTCGGACACCGATCGGGGCCTATCTGGGTAGTTTTGCCGGGATGTCGGCCACCGATTTGGGAGCGGTTGCGGTTAAGGCCGCACTGGAACGTTCGGCGTTGACTCCGCCCCAAATCGACGAAGTAATCATGGGGAACGTGGTTACTGCCGGAGTCGGACAAGCACCGGCAAGACAAGCGGCTCTTAAAGCCGGACTTCCTCCCACAGTCCCCTGCGTGACGGTCAACAAAGTCTGCGGTTCGGGGCTCAAGGCCGTGATGCTCGCGTCCCAAGCGATTCGCTGCGGCGACGCAGCCGCGATCGTTGCCGGTGGCATGGAAAACATGTCGGCTGCTCCCCACTTATTGCGTGGAATGCGAAGCGGGATCAAGCTCGGCGACGGTCAATTGGTCGACGCGATGGTGCATGACGGATTGACTTGTTCCTTCGAACGTTGCCACATGGGAATGCACGCCGAACACATCGCCAAGACTTACAACGTCACTCGCGAAGACCAAGACCGCTTTTCGGCCCAAAGCCAACAGAGAGCGGCTCAAGCAGCGGCGGCTGGTCTGTTTGCCGACGAGATCGTTCCGGTGGAGGTAAAGGAACGCAAGGGGACTCGCACCGTTTCCGCCGACGAAGGGATCCGCCCAGATACCACTGCCGAAGGGCTGGGGAATCTTCGCCCGGTTTTTGATAAAAGTGGATCGGTCACCGCCGGTAATGCCTCGACGCTCAGCGACGGAGCCGCTGCGGTCGTCGTCGTCAACGAACAGTTCGCAGCAAACGCCTCGATGAAGTTTGAAATCTTGGCGTCGCACACTTCTGGAACCGAGCCGCGTGATTTGTTCATCGCTCCAGTTTTCGCCGTGCGAGGAGCGTTAGAAAAAGCGGGTTTGGGAATCGACAAAGTTGATCTGTTTGAGATCAACGAAGCTTTTGCCAGCCAAATGGTCGCCTGCGTTCGGGAGTTGGGGATTTCTGAGGACAAGACCAACGTCAACGGCGGCGGAATTTCCTTGGGGCATCCGATCGGAGCCAGCGGGGCTCGGGTGCTGGTTTCGCTGATGTACGCCTTGAAACGCACCCAAAAGGAAATCGGTGTGGCCAGTTTGTGTCTCGGAGGGGGCAACGCCGTCGCCATGGTGATTCGGGCTTGTTAGTCTTTGACTCGAAAACTTTTAGGAACTTCGTCGCATGAAAGTCATGGAATCGGTCGTCAAAGGGTGCTGCGCGTTCGTGATGTTGTTCTTGTTGACGTGCGCGGTTGCGGAGAAATCGCTGGCGCAAAGCGTGCATGATAAAAACGACTGGTCCGAGTTTCGCGGGCGGGAGGGACGAGGGATCACGTCCGCCAGCGGGATTCCGCAAACTTGGACCGCAGAACAGATCGCTTGGCAAACCCCTTTGCGTGGTCGTGGTTGGTCGTCGCCGGTCATCGCCGATCAACAAATTTGGTTAACCACGGCCATCGAGCATAAGTCCGGCGAACGAATCACCCGAATCGAGTTGATGGCTCAGGCGGTTGACCGCGAGACCGGTTCGCTCGTTTATGAAATTCCCCTGTTTGAACTCGACAACCCCCCTGCCCTGCACTTGCGAAACAGCTATGCGTCCCCAACCCCGGTGATTGATGGCGACCGTGTCTTTTGCAGTTTCGGAGCGATGGGACTGGCGGCCATCGACCGGCAGACGGGTGAAGTCCTTTGGAAAAACGAAAGTCTGAAAATCGATCACGAAACCGGGCCGGGCTCTTCGCCGATTGTTTGGAACGGCCGAGTCTATCTCAACTACGACGGGACCGACCGACAATTTGTGGCTGCGTTTGATGCGGGGACCGGTGAAGTGGTTTGGACGACAACCCGTTCGGGCGAGTTGCACGAAGTCGGGATGTATCAAAAGGCGTTCAGCACGCCCCTGATCTGGCACAGCCCGACGGGACCCCAATTGATCAGTGCCGGAGCGAATTGGGTTTATGCTTACAATCCCGAGGATGGCCACGAGTTGTGGAGGGTCGGCTATGACCGGCTGGGGTTCTCGAACGTCCCTCGCCCAATGATCCGGGGTGAACGACTGTACGTTTGCACGGGCTTTATGCAGTCGATGCTGCAAGCCTACGAGTTGCCGACGGCTGAGCGGGCGGAACCTCGGCGGGTTTGGCAAGTCGAACGGGGCGGTCCCACGATCCCGTCACCGATCTTGATTGATGACTACATCGTCATGGTCAGCGATGAAGGGATTCTCAGTTGCATCGACACCGAGTCGGGCGAAGTCTACTGGACGGAGCGACTTAGGGGAGCCTTTGCTGCCTCGCCGATTTTGATTGAAGGGGTGGTGTGGTTGTGCAACGACCGAGGTCGAGTTTATTTGCTCAAGCCAGGAAGGACTTTTGATCTTGTTGCAACCAACGATGTCGGAGATCAAATCATGGCTACCCCCGCTGCCGTAGACAATGACCTGATCATCCGCACCAAATCCGGCATCCTCTGCATCCGAGGTTCCCGGTAAACCAAAATCGATCATTGACGTCGACACAGCCTGTGGCGGAATGCGTCAAGGGAATTTTGACTGTCCCTCGTTGACACTTCGGGTTGCGATTTGTGCGTCGCGGTTGGGGAGATCAGCCTTCGTTGAGAAGCCACGGATGGAACACAGATGGTAAC
>JAHBXS010000008.1 GCA_019636375.1 Pirellulaceae bacterium
AGCCAACTAGCACCAGTTGAAGGATGATTCGCAGCCCACAACGAGATTTTCGCGGAACGGCTGAATTTCCTCGAGAAAGGTCTCGGTGTCTTGGCACTGGAAATTTTTGTGGAGGCGTTTTTCGCCGTTTTGATCGATGACGCAGACATAAAAGACCTTTGCATGCTGATCGACTCCGACCTAGAATGAATGCCGCTAATTGTAGAATTTCATCATTGGTCTCCTTGGGTTTGAGTGACTTGAGCCAAATACGTTTGAGCCCTGTGCTCGTTAAAGGTTAATCCTTTGTGGACAATTGCCAAGCTCAAGGGGCCATGATGAGTATCAAAGCGATGAACCGAAGTCGCCGTTTAGGCGGCATTTTGAAATCAAAGTTTTTTTGGCGGCGACTCGGTTACCGCCGTCGTTACCCGATAAGAATGCAGCCTTGACCTACCGTTGTACACAGCATGAATCGCGGGCTCGCTATCTCGCAACCTACGATGACGTCGAGGCTGCGAAGTACGATGCGTGGATCACCGCGTTGACGGACACGGATCACGACGCTTGCGTTGCGGACTTGACTCGCCATGTCGCGTTTTCGGCTAACATAGACGTACTCGACGCTGGAAGTGGAACTGGCGGCCTTTGTCTGGCACTGGTTCGAATTGCAGGGCTTTGCATCACTGCTCTTGAACCTTGTATTCCGATGACTCGGTTACTTGAATCTAAACCGGAATTGCGATCCGTTAGAACTGTTCAGGGGTTCTGTGATCATGCGAACGACCTATCGCATTTCGACGCAGAGTCATTCGATGTCATTGCTTCGCGCCAACTTGCAAATTGTCTATTTGATCCACTCGCTGCTTTCCGCAATTGGCATGTTTGGCTTCGCGCGGGCGGTAAAATTGTCGTAATGGATGGCCTTTTTGACCGGGATGCCTGGACAGGAAACTGGGATGGCGTTGTCGATACGCTACCGCTCTCGGCTTGCAGAACCACCGCAACTGTTCCATACTTGCTTGAACAAAGTGGCTTCCAAATTGATTTTACGGGATTTATGGAATCCACGAATGCACTTCCCTCAACGCGAACCAAAAGATACATGGTCGTGGCAACTAAACCGTTGGGTAACCAATAAGCCTTTGACTTTGCGAGACTTGAGATAGGGTGTGGCGGTTGGTGGGGGTGTGGCCGAAGCGAGGGACGTTGAATTATCGAAAAATTGAGCCGATGTTTAAGGGCGTTGTTCAAGAAGCCCGATGACGCTCGGTGAACGAATGGGTTTGTCATAACTTGGCATGAGTAGCCACTCCTAAAACAGGAAACAAAAAATTGCCTCGACCACTGTCGGGGCTTCGTTACTGTCCAGGAGTACAAAAAAAACTTGACTCGCCAACCCACCTTCGCCTACAATGCGACGGCAATCAACCCCGCCGCAAAGCGGCTTACTTGAACAATCGGATGCACCAAAGTCGGCGAATGGTGCGTATTGCCAGTGGAACGATCACCGCTCCGACTTGGTGATTCGAACCGATAGGCCACCACCGGCTGCAGGGAATTGACATTCACACGATCACGACCATTGGTCACAACGTCCATGAGCACAAAACAGCTTTGGTTTCTGAACTCGTCCGTAACGATCCGCGTGTCCCAGTCGGATGGCCAGGACAGCGTCTCAATTCTCGATCATCGCGTGCCCCATGGCGATTCACCACCGATGCATTTCCATCGCACGGAGGATGAAATCTTCCACATATTGGAGGGCGAATTCCGTGTAAAGGTCCAAGACCAAGAGCATCGAGTCGGCCCCGGCGCCATCGTTCTCTTGCCAAAGGGCATCCCCCACACTTATCGTGCTGAGTCGTCGGCGGGAGGCCGCTTCCTGACGGTGACGGTGCGCGGCGATTTTGAACGATTCGTGCGTGCCACGAGCCGCCCGGCTCAAGGCCCAGGGCTGCCGGAGCCTGTAGCCCCATCTCCCGAGGCGATCCAAGTGCTCTCGACGGCCGCGGCCCAATATGGAATCGAGATTGTAGGACCACCACTCAACTGAAGGGAAGTGGCCCAACCAATAAGGCATTGACTTCGCGGAGCGACGCAGGAGCGGAGCCGAAGGTCAAGGCCTTTGTTCAGGAAGCCCGGTGAGTGTTCAAGAAGTTCGGTGAGATGTTTGGGCTAGAGGTTGGTACGTGGTGAGTCAGGCATGTGATTGTTTTTCTGATTGGTGATTGATTCTTTTTTCGAGATTCCAGATTGGGTTTTCAAACTTTTGGCATTTCAATTGCCCAACAGTCTGCCGATTGCCCATTGGTCTGCCGGTGGTTTTTATCGGTGAAGATGGCTTCTTGAAGTTCAGAGTGAGTGAATTTGGCCTTTCGAATTCGCGAAGGGTGCAGTTGAAGCGGTGGAGGGTGGCGGATTGTGGTTTGTTTCGTCCGATGTATTGATTGAAATTGGCGGCAGAAGCAGACCTTCGTCGGCCGGCCTCCAGGGTTGTTTTTGGTTACCGTTTGCGGGCCTTGCACTTGGACGTTGATCGTAGAATCATTCTCCTCAATTGCTCGCGTCTGCCAAACGCCTCATTTTCTTCGTTAAAAAACTTGAAACGCCAACCCACCTAATCTGACAATAAATTGATTAACTATTGTGCGACAGCCTCAGCCTCGAAATTTACAACAACGGTGAGATCAGTTTGACGCAGCTTTCGAGGAGTTGGACGGGAAGAGAAGGAATCGGCTGCTCGGAGGGGATCAGGCGGCGCGAATCGGCGATGTATTGTTCTTGAAGTGCAATTAGCTCCGCCGTAAAGGGTTTATCGTAAAGTACCAACATCATCTCGAAATTTAGCTGAATGCTGCGAGGGTCCAGATTGAGGGAGCCGAAAACGCTCATTTCGCCATCGATCGTAATTGACTTGGTGTGCAGCAGTCCTTTTTGGTAAAGCATGACGCTGACTCCCGCTTCGGCGAGCTCGCGGATCGCCGAGCGGCTTGCGAGCCGAACCGAAGTTGAATCAACTCGTTCGGGCAGAACGAGAGTGACGGCGACGCCGCGCCGTGCAGCGATGATCAGGGCCCGCTGCAGCGATGTGTCGGGAATGAAATAAGGTGTCGTGATGGTGAGTTGCCAATCGGCAGAGTAGATGGCTCCGATCAGCAACTGAGTGATTGCCTCTGAGTCGATCCCTGGTCCTGATGGTACGACTTGGGTGATCGCCGAACCGCGCGGAGACGGGGGTTCCATTTCTTCCAGGTAGCGACTGATTTCCGGACTACTACTTGTTTCAAAATACCAGTCTTCTAGAAAGATCATTGAAACGGGATCAACGGCGGGCCCCTCTAATCGAACCATCGCATCGACCCATTCCCCCACTCCCGCAGTCCGTTTAAAGAACCGGGGGTCTGCCATGTTTTTGCTGCCAATGAATCCAATTCTGTGGTCGATAACGACGATTTTTCGATGCAGCCGCAAGTCAAATCGGTAAAACAGTGAACGGATTAACCCGACCGGGAGTGCAGCATGAACCACAACTCCGGCGGCGCGTAATTCATTGACTTGTTTGCCGCGCAAAAATCCCCAACTCCCGACAGCGTCCACAAGTACTCGGCAGTCAACGCCACGTTGCGCTGCGGCCATCAGGCTATTGGCGACTTGATCGGCCAGTCCCCCCGATTCCCAGATGTAGTATTCCAGAAAACAAGTCCGCTTCGCACGATCAATCTCCGTAATGATGTCTTGGAAGGCTTCGTCGGAAGTGCCGTGCATCTCAATCTGATTTCCGCTGAGCGGCAGTGCTCCGCTGGCAATCTCAATCATGCGACTCATCTGCGCAACATCTTCACGGGGATTTTCCCATCCCGTAAATCGATAAATATCCAAGCGTGATAGCCAACGGGAATATTCTTCTTGAAGACTTTGTGCCCAACGGGCTCTCACCCGACACAAGCGGTTATCGGCCAGCAATAAAAATATGAACGCCCCGCCGAAGGGGAAAATCAAGACGACGAGGAGCCACGCCAATGTGACGCTTGCCGAGCGTTTGCGGAGAAGAATCCATACTGAAAAAGTGATCCGTAGGCTCCAGTCAGCAACAAGTATC
This sequence comes from Pirellulaceae bacterium, assembly GCA_019636375.1. Taxonomy (GTDB): domain Bacteria; phylum Planctomycetota; class Planctomycetia; order Pirellulales; family Pirellulaceae; genus BJ22. The sequence continues at coordinate 4,082 of JAHBXS010000008.1, forward strand.
CAGAATGCCGGTTGCCACATGGACGGTTTTCCTGAAAAATAGAGTGGAGCAGACTTAAGAGCTCGCGACTGCCAAAAAATTTCGAAAATCTGCCGCTGTCTGTCGGCAGCGTGAATATACAACTCAAAATATGACTCCGGAACAAAAGCCGAACCATCTGCGCATTCTAACCTACAACATCCACAAAGGGATCGGTGGTATTGATCGCCGCTACGACCTATCGCGGATTATCGATACCGTTGGGCACTATGCGCCTGACATCGTTTTCCTGCAAGAGGTTGACCACGAGGTGCCTCGTTCAAATCAAGATGTTCAGGTGGAGGAATTGGCCGATCAACTGGGATTTCCTCATTGGGCTTTTCAAGCCAACGTGAAGTTAACTCGTGGAAACTATGGGAACGCAATTTTAACGCGATTCCCCATTCGCGAACGCTGGAACGTTGATTTGACGATCCCATTCAAAAAACGCCGTCGAGCGTTGGTTGCGAAGGTCCATTTGGATCTCGACGGTCACGATCGAACGGTTTTTTTGTGCAATCTGCATTTGGGTCTGGCGGGGTTCGAGCGGAAGATGCAAGTCAAACGCCTACTCGAGTGGAGCCACCTCAAGGGGCTACATCGACATACTCCGGCGATCATTGGCGGGGATTTCAATGATATTTGGGGCTCGTTGAGTCGGCAATTGTTTATCCCGTCGGGATTCAAGTCGGTGACACAAAACACGCGGACTTTTCCAGCATTTATGCCCGTGCGAAGTTTGGATGCAATTTACATCCGTGGGGACATCGAGTCGTCTGCTGCATTCGTAGGGCATACACAATTGTCTCGGTATGCTTCGGACCACCTTCCGTTGATTGTCGATCTGGAAATCCAGCCCCCACAAGCGGAGTGAGTTGATGGGAGAGGGACTCGGAGAACCGGAAATGCAAAGTGCAGAAAGGGAAATGCAAAGTGCAAAATGCAAAGTGCAAAATGTAAAGTGCAAAATGTAAAGTGCAAAATGTAAAATTTGTGGCACGTGGTATGTGACGTACGGGCAGGTTTACTTAGGTCTTTGTAGCGTAGTTTTCTTTGTCTCGTTCGTTGTTGCGGTCAAAGATTGATTGGCCGACGATTTTGCAAAGCTCGATTTTGCACTTCGGACTTTGCAATTCGCACTTTGAACTTTGAACTTTGAACTTTGCACTTTGCATTTTGCATTTTGCATTTTGCATTTCGAAATTTGCACTTTGCATTTTGCAAAAACATCACTCTGGCGACAGTGGCTACGTTCTCCAAAACGTGCCAGCAAGCTCATCCACCTTCTGGCGACGGCTACTACAGGAAAGAAACCACATTTCGCTTTATCCTAGCCCCAACAGCAGTTGTTTTTCTTCTGATTCTTCCGTTGGGTTGAGTTCTTTGTAGAGCAGGCTGGGTTGAATGCCGGAATTGTTTTGGTACTTGTCGCTTGAATATTTTTCGAAGTCACCGTGAATTTGATGGTAGAAAATCTGACAGATTTCTACGTTCGGATAAATCCGAATCGGTTGGACCGCGAACATCTCCAACGTCCAGTAGCCGCAAAAACCAACATCGCCAAATCCCGCCGTCACGTGAACGAATAGGCCCAACCGCCCGATTGACGAGCGGCCTTCGATCATTGGCACAAATTTATGTGTTTCGGTCCGTTCGTTAGTGCGAGCGAGATAGAGGCGGTTCGGTTCGAGCACGAGGCCACTTTCGGGGATCGTCAAGGAGCGAACGCGGTTCCGCTTCTTCATGTCCAAGACGACCTCTTCGTAGGTCATGATTTCGGGGTGCAAGGAAAGGTTGTAGCTGTTGGGATTTACCCGCGACGGATCGAAGGGATCGATCATGATCTCCTTGCCCAAGTGCTTTTTGATCTCTTCGCCAGAAAGAATCATTTCCGTTTCCTTACTCAGGGGAGCCCGCCACGCCAAATGTGATAGCACTTCCAGAATTTTGGCGCTTTATGAAGGTGTTGTCAAGTCAACGGATCGGATCGCAAACACGTGATTTTTCAGTCCATTATCCGGTTTAGTAGCATTACACGGGTAAACCGATACAATCGTCCGAACAGAATTCCCCGACACTGCGAATGCATTGCAGGTGATTCCCTTGGAGTTGTCCGCGCGGAGTTTCGCATTGATTATCGAATGAGAACGACAAGTCCCCATGTGGACGCAAAACTCCCTATAATCTCTGGGAACAGCTCGATGGATAACGGCAAACGTTCCCCCCGAGAGTTTGGGCATCGGTCTTTGAAAAATGGAGCATTCGACAGGCCCAAGATTAAATCAAAATTAAGGTTTGGAGGCTTTTGTTTCGGTGATGATGGAGAAGGCAAAAATAGTCGGCTGGATTGGTCTAATGTGGACATTGGTGTGCGGCGGCGGTGTAATCGCCGAACAGGCACCTTCCGACAAACCAATTGTCGTGCGGACAGAAGCGATGCAAGGCGAGCCCTTTGGTTTGGGGATGGTCAGTTTTCGACTTCCGGCACAGACTTTTGGGGGAGCCGATCCTAATTTGGTTTTGCGAACCGGAGCTTTACGGGTTTCTGAACGAAATGGACGAATCTTTTATCCGGCCTACGGCAAACCGCCAGTTGCCAGGTTTTTCAAAACAGTTTTCAATCGCCAAGGGCAGCCCAGCGACGAATTGATCTCAGTTTGGTTTCTGTTTCGGGGCAATGAGCCGTTGAATTTGACGATTCAGGGTGTTGGTGAAATCGAAGTGACAGTGACTTCAAAAATTCCGCGCCGTCGCGAACTTGATCGAATGGTAAAGCAATGGTGGCGGGAGTATCAGGCGTCGAATTTCACGAACGACAGCGACGGGGATTTCCCGGACTTGGTCAATGCCTACCTTGGAGAGATGTTGGCCAATCGCCTTGCACTGAGTCGTCCTGCCAGAAAACGACCGTCGAATGATCCGTTGGTGAAAACAGTCGAATTGTTGATGGATATTGACCCGTTGGATTCCGTTGTTCTTGGAGACTGGTACGAAGGGAAGCAGGGGTTTGAGGTGCCTCATTTACCGTTGCCTCAACCAATGCAATGGACGCCGGTCGTCGTAACCAATCTGCCAGACAAAATTCCGATGGAGCCGCTCGCCTATCAAGTTCCACAGGATTGTTTTTATCTGCGATTCGGAACTTGGGACAATCAGATTTGGCTCAAAAAATTGATCGAGGAACATGGAGGTGACTTGGGTCGGATGATTCGCCTGCGTGGGTTTGAGCCGAAGGTCCAACAAAAGTTCTTGACCCAGTTGGCCTTAGAGTCGTCGCAAATCGACGAGTGGTTCGGAGGCAACTTAATCAGCGACGTGGCCGTAATCGGCAGGGACACCTATTTTGAAACGGGGCCTTCAGTCGGTGTGGTCTTACAATCGAAAGACTCTCGCTCGCTTTCAACTCGGATTGAACGGCGCCGTCAAAATTTTGCCGATGAAAGGAAACTCAACATTGGCACCGTGGAGATCGCCGGACACACGGTCTCTTTCCTGTCTTCCGCAGACAATCGTTACCGCTCTTTTTACGTGGTCAAACAAGACACTCATTTGTTCACTAACAGCCGATCGATTGCCGAATCATTTATTAGATGTGCAGAAGACAAGTCCTCGCTCGGGGATTCGCTTGAGTTTCGCTATTTGCGAACGCAAATGCCGCTTGAGCGTAACGACACGATTTTCGTGTATTTTTCGACGGAGTTTTTCAAGGGCATCTTGCAGCCGCAGTACCAAATTGAACTTTATCGCCGCAGTCAGGCACTGGCTGAAATGCAAGTTTTGAGACTGGCTTCCATGTCAGCGGCGTATGAAGGTTTCCCCAACGCACCTCGGGATTTCTTAATTGGCAATCGATTTTTACCGTCGGTTTTTGCGTCTCGCACGCAAGGCTCGCAGATCACTATCGAAAATGATCTCTGGATTGATCAAGAACGCGGCCAGCGAGGTTACTTTTTGCCGATAGCCGATACGCAAATTCAATCCGTTTCCGCTTCCGAACAGGAATGGTATTTAGAGCGGGCGAGGTTTTTTGTTGAGAACGTTCGTCAACTCGATCCGATGGTGATTGCGATTCAACGATTTCAGCAAGATGCAAAAACTGAGCGGATTGTGTTCGACGCACGGCTGGCACCTTTCGGTCAAGAGCGTTACAACTGGTTGACTTCGATGCTCGGGCCAACGATGAACTACGAGGTTATCGGCAACGAGCAGGAGTTGATCCGCGGACAACTATCGATCAAGGGTGGTGTTTGGAATCGCAACGTTCCCCAACATCAATTGTTTGCTGCGATTCGTGGTGACGAACCGATCAACTTGGATTTAACGCCGACCTCGTTTTTTGATTCCTGGCGAACACTCAAAGAAGTGCCCGGTTATTTAGGGGCGTGGCCAAAACCCGGAACATTGGATTGGTTGCCCGCGTTGGGAGGTCGTCCAGACCCAGAAGGATACAGCTACTCACGAATCCTGGATTTATGGCGATTACAATTCGGTGATTTTTCAGTGCTGAGTTTTCAGAAGCATCGCCTGGAAGGTCTGCGGGGAAATCTTCGGGTGGTTCCTACTGAGAATCCCACTCAATTGAAAATTTCAGTGGGTGATTTGTCAACATCTCGCTTGAACGGATGGGCGAATGTGCTCAACTATCGCCGAGCTTGGGAAACGTCTATCGCCAATGTGCAATTGCTCAATTTCATTAGCGATCAATTTCGAATTTCTCCAACCGAGGCTCAACAGGTGGCCCAAGAACTTTTGAACGTGGACTTGGTTTGTTCGTTGGGCGGCGCGTATCGTTTGCAACCGGTTGGAGGACGTGAGGTTTGGGTCTCGACGGCTTGGCCCAGTTTCACCGCCCCGGTAATTCCCGAAGGGTATTCGGCTCCGTTGTTAAATTGGTTTCGGGGGCTGGAAATCGTTGGCGTGGAGCTAGGACAACAGTATTCGCTGCACGGTCATCTCGATATCGAACGCTCGGCGAGTACCGGTGGAGTCTTGCCTTCCATCGATCTTTTTAAGGGATTTCAAAATTTATTTCCGCGAGGAAGTTCGCAAAAGGACGAAGAGAATAAGTAAGACAGGTTGCCAACCTGTCCTACGGGCATCGCAACATTTTTCGATTGGGTTTTAAAATGAAGCTCGTTGGTATTTTTCGCTCGGTTATTTCGGCGACTTTGTTTGTTGTGCTGACTTTTGTCAGCAGTTTACATTTTTCCGAGGCTTCTTCCAATGAACGCCTTCACTACGACGAAGAACTTTGGCTGGGGACCCTGGATGTTGGGGTCGCCAAATTGCGATTGGCGTTGTATTTGTCCGAAGGGGCTGACGGTAAATGGCAAGGCCGAGTGGTAAGCCTCGATCAACAAAATGCGGTGATTCCATGCGATACCGTCGAAATTAACGCCTCAAACCTAATCGCCAAAATGCCCGTAGCCCTGGCTCAATTCGAGGGCACTTTCGACGAATCGCGTTCTGAACTCGTTGGGAAATGGACTCAGGGGGGACGTGCAAATCCGCTTACCTTTAAAAAAGCTGACAAAATTCCAGAACGGGAACTTTTGGAAATCTGGCGAGGAACACTCGAAGCGGGACCTCAAAAATTCGCTTTTCAACTTCGCGTCCTCAAGGAGGAGGGAAGCGACGCGCCCATCGCAGAGCTGGATAGTTTTAACGAAGGGATCAAAGGACTGCCATTGGAATACTCGCGCGAGGGGAAGAAATTGACCTTCAATGTCGCCGTCACCAAAGCGGAGTTTGTAGGAGAATTAAACGAAGACGAAACAAAAATTTCGGGAACTTGGAAACAAAGCGGGCAAAAATTTCCGCTCGAGTTCGAACGTGTTCCTCTGGAACAGACCAAGAATCCCCAACTCGAACGCCCTCAAACGCCCAAAGCCCCTTACGATTTTGACGAATCCGAGTTGACGATCAAGATTTCTGATGAAGTCACGATTTCAGGGACCTTGGCCACGCCCCGAGATGTCGCGACTCCTTTTCCCGTAGTCGTCACCGTTACCGGTTCAGGGCCACAAGATCGCGATGAGACCTTGTTTGGCCACAAGTTGTTTTTGGTTCTTACCGACGCTTTGACAAAACGTGGTATCGCCGTTTTTCGATACGACGAGCGGGGCGTTGCCAAATCAACGGGCACCTACATGCTGGCCAACACTCGCGACTTTGCCGACGACACCTCTCGGATTCTCGACCATTTGGCCGGTCTGCCTCAGATCGACCGGCAACGAATGGCGATTGTTGGACACAGTGAGGGGGGGATTGTCGCGTCAATGGTGGCAGCCCGGCGAAACGACCTTGCCGCAATTGTTATGCTGGCGGGGACGTCAGTTCCTGGACGCGACATCATTCTCGATCAATCCCGCGAGATCGCCCGCGCGCAAGGTGCTCCCCCGGCGGCTCTCGATATTCAAGACAAAATGCTAAAGAAAGCATTAGCCGTCGTTCTGGGTTCAGAGCCAACTAACGCTGCCGATCCGAAAACGAAACCTGAACAAACCAACACGGCCCCTGATGACGAAGAACAAAAAAAGGCTGGGCTCTTTAGCTCGTTGATGGAGTCGATTCAAAATGCGCTCGACGATCCGGCTCAACATCAAGCCTTGGTGGAAAAGTTCGATACGCCTTGGATGAAGTACTTTTTAGAGTACGATCCTGCTGAATCGCTTAAAATGACCAAGACACCGATGCTGGCGTTGTTTGGGAGCAAAGACCTGCAAGTAACCCCGGCGTTAAATATTCCACCCTTGCGAGCCGCGTTGGAGGCTGCGGAAAACCCCGACTTCGAGATCGTCGTCTTAGAAGGACTGAACCACCTCTTCCAAAACTGCGAAACCGGTTCTCCGTTAGAATACGCGACAATTACCGAGACGATTGCTTCAGCCGCTCTCGACAAAGTCGGAAGTTGGCTGCAATCGCGTTTAAGCGGAAAATAAACCCTCGAAACGAGTTTTTGAGGATGGCAACGGCGTCTGGCGATTATCAATACTCGTCGTTCACTTGGGCCGCTGCCCAGAGTTCAAGGAACTTTTCGCGGACGTAAGGGTGCAAACAATCGGCGTAGTCCCTCGCCAATCGATTGACTCGAATCAACTGAATCACATCCGCGAGGTCTTGAAGTCGGTGGGGAGCGGTCTTGCACCTGACAAGCTTAAATTGGATTTGAGTTTGCAGGTTTTCGTGGGGTAGACGATGGGCGACGGTCGCAAACTGTCATGCGAAACGATATTGCCCCAGAAAACGAATTTAGCTCCGCAGGACCACAGTTGAATCCGGCTGCAATCTGGCCACTACGATTTAATCAAGTTGACCGCCAAGAGCAAGATTTAGCAGCGGGGAAGTCTGCTCATATTAGAGGTTAAAAAAAGGAATTCCGACATGCAGCAAGTTTTAATCGAAAAGCCTTATCAGTTTGTCCCGGCCTTTCGGAGCACTTGGTTTCCGAAGTTGTTTTCTCACCTTGGGTTGTTTCGCTGGATTTTACGACAGGAACACGGTGTTGTCGCTCACGAGTGCCGCAATGTTGAGCGGCTGCAGGACTCGATCCGCAACGGGCACGGAATCATGTTATGCTCGAATCACCCACGAACTGCGGACGCAATCGCTTTTGGGCATTTGGCTCGCGAGACACCTTGCGTATTTTACGTGATGGCCAGTTGGCATTTGTTTAACCAGGGCCGTTTTCGCCGTTGGCTGCTGCGGATGCTGGGCGGGTTCAGTGTCAATCGTGAGGGTTTGGACCGTCAGGGGGTCGATGAAGCCGTACGTATCTTACAAACCGCCGAACGACCCTTGCTCATTTTTCCAGAAGGCACCACCAGTCGGACCAATGATCAACTGATGTCGCTGATGGAAGGCCCCGCTTTTATAGCTCGAACTGCCGCCAAACGGCGAGCCAAACAAGACGGCGGTGAGGCAGTCGTGGTTCATCCGATCGCGCTCAAGTACGTGTTTCAAGGTGATTTGGAGGAGTCGGTCAATCCGGTGCTGTCAGAAATCGAACGCCGATTGACGTGGGAACCAAGCCCGCAGCAGCCTTTAGTCGACCGCCTTGTACGAATTGGAAATGCACTCCTCACGCTGAAGGAATTGGAATACGGCGTCCCCATGTCGACGAGCATGACGTTGCGAGAGCGACAAACGAATATGGTCAATCGAATGCTTGACCCGCTGGAGACTCAGTGGCTGGGGAGTCCCCGTCGCGATGGGATCGCCGTACGGATCAAAAATTTACGGATGAAGATTTTCCCCGAACTCAGTCGCAATGAAATCGACCAGTCCGAACGCCAGCGTCGTTGGGGACAGTTGCGGGACACTTATCTTGCTCAGCAGATCGATTGTTATCCAGATCGATACATCACCCGCCATCCGAGTGTGGATCGAATTTTGGAAACGGTTGAGAAATTTGATGAGGACATCAACGATCACGCGAGGATTCTTGGCAATTTGAAGGTCATCATCGATGTAGGTGAAGCGATTACGGTTTCACCAGAGCGCGAGCGAGACGACAATGGCAACGACCCCCTCATGTCCCGCATCCGCGACCGCCTCACCTCAATGCTAGAAAATCTGCAGATCGAATCAAGGATGTACGATACTTAACAAATCCCTCGGTAAGGGCCACTTCAATTTCCGAAAGAAAATTACGCCCTGTAGATTCCCTCAGCGTTGCACCCAGAACTTTGCGTGCAAGAAACAAACAAATTTGAGTTGTCAAGGTCATCTCAATTCCTACGAGTGGTGAAGAAGAAGAGGATCAGGTTCCAGAAGACGAGGACGAGGTTTTGGATGGGGAGTTGCAGGCTGGTGGGGAGACTATAGATCAAAACGACGGCAGGAACCCATAGGAACCAGTTGGAAATAATGACGGGGAGAATGCGGTTGGCGTACCAATTGGGGCCCAAAGCCGCGCGAAAACGGCGACAGGAAAAGTTTAGGTCGCGCCATAAAACAAATAGAATGACATTGGTCAAGCCGATCAGCGGTACGTAAATTAATTGGTCGAAAAGTGTTTTGAAAGTGATCGTAGAAATCTGGTTGTCGGCACCGAAAACATACGCTTGGCCTCGATAGAGCAAATCCAATTCGATTCCCTTGAGCCCCCAGAGCCCGACATTTGTTAGCGTCAAATAAACGTTTCGTGAAAATGAAAATCCGTTGCTGATGGCAGTAATCAAGGAGGGGATCAGTCCGCCGAAGATTGCTGTGGAAAGGATGCTGAAGAAAAAACCCCAAGCGATCTTAAGCTCGGAAATATGATCGAAAATCCCCCTGGCACTTGGCCAATTGTAATAGGAGACGACAATCGTGGTTCCAAATATCCACAGGGCGACTCCGGCTAAGAAGTTTTTCCGCGCGGCCAGCAGTCCCGTTTCTTTTGCGTCTTGTAACCAAGCTCGTTTTCTTTCAGAATGTTGCTGCTGGGTTTCCATAGGCTCGAGTCAATTGTGATGCGAAAGTCCGATTTACATGACATCGTAACACCTTGTCGTAAGTTGATGAAGGCGAGAATTCCGGTAATAATCGAGTTGTAAATTTTGGAGGTTACGATGAGCGAATTGAAAATTGCCGGTGTTCAAATGGATATCGCCTTTGGCGATATTACCGAGAACATGCGGCGTATTGAACATTTTGCGCGTCAGGCTGCGAGTTCCGAGGCCGAGCTTGTCGTTTTCCCAGAATGTTCCCTTTCCGGTTATTGCTTCGCAAACATTGAAGAGGCCAGAAAGGCCAGCGTTGCCTTAGACGGGCGAGAAATTGCAACTCTTCAGAAATTGTGTAAGTCGCTGAGGGTTCACTTAGTCGTCGGTTTGCTGGAGTTGGATGGAAGTCGTGTTCATAATACGGTTGTCTGCTTAGGACCGTCAGGTGTGATTGGGAGGTACCGAAAAATTCATTTACCTTATCTTGGGGTTGATCGATTTACGACACCGGGGAATCGGCTGGAGGTTTTTGATGTTTTGGGGGCAAAGATCGGGATGAATATCTGCTACGACTCGGTGTTTCCAGAGGCCAGTCGGGTTTTGATGTTGCAAGGTGCCGATGTGATTATCCTCCCCACGAATTGGCCAACAACTTCCGGCAGAACGGCGGACTTCATCCCAAACGCTCGCGCGCTCGAAAACAACGTTTACTTCGTGGCGGTTAATCGCGTGGGGACGGAGCAAGGGTTTTCATTCATCGGGCGGAGTCGCATCGTCGATCCCCGAGGGAACGATTTGGCTGCAGCTGATCATACCGACGAAGAGATATTGTTTGCGACAATTGATCCGCAGTTGGCTCGTCAAAAACGAATCGTCAACATACCCGGTGAACATGAAATCGACCGGCTTAATGATAGGCGTCCTGCAAGTTACCAATTGGTGACCAAAACGATGACTGGTGAGGCTGGAATTGGCGACTAAAGGAATCGAGTCCAAGGTTTTCGTCTCAATTCTCCAAGCTCTGGCGAGCGTGGCTACGGTTTAGAAACAAAAATTAGTAATCTCCGATGACTTCGCGGTTGGCGCGGGTGCCGAGTCCGCTCCAGACGGCCAAGTCGATTTGCTCGGTCAAAAAGCTGACGTGGCCGTCAGCGAAACCGACGACTGCTCCACTGGGGTGGCGGCTGCTGATCCCCAGTTCCAAATGATTGATTGGTGCGGAAGGGTCTATGTAGGCATTGATACGACAAGCTGTCGTTCCGAGGCACTCGGACGCTTCCGCCGATGGGAGGGAAAGGTCAAGTTCCGAACTGCCGATGTACCAATGATCAACGATTTGTACGTTACCGGAAAAATCGACACCCTCGTGCTCAAATGCAAACAGGGACTCGCCGACCAGCACCGTGTTTGATTGACCGTCGATGATATCTCGCAATTTGACGCGACGGTTCATCATAAAGACTCCATCGCTCCCTTCGATTTCTCCGACGTAGGGTCGCGTTCCGGACTCGCGATCATTCGTTCCGCTCGCGCAGGCCAGATAGGAGCAGGGAACCCGACCGTCAACTCCTTGAGCATCGGCAACATGTTCGGGAATTCCCGCCGACGGGCATTGATAGACGGTGATGTAAGTCGCACAAGCTGCCGAGTTGGCGTTGACGACATGCGCCCAAGGGCCATTGAAGTCAAGCGATTCGTAAAGGTTGTTTTGATCCAGATGCGGCAAGATAAACGCCGACCACATTGCTTGCTCGGGGAAAGTGAACCCTGGGGGCAATGACTTGTTTGAATCCTCCCAAGCCGACATCGCAAGTGAGATCTGTTTGACATGGTTGATACATTGTGTCCGGCGTCCACTCTCTCGCACGGACTGAACAGCGGGCAACAACAAGCCGACCAAAATCCCAATGATGGCAATCACCACCAACAATTCGATCAACGTAAATCCACGCAACTTCCCATCACCTGATGTTCGCATCGGTTCCACTCCTCTTTTGCCCCTGACGTTCGCTGTGGTCATCGTTGCTCGGAGAGAATCGATTTAGCGAAAAACGCCAAAAGACCAAACTCCACACGACCACGAAGACTAATTTTAGAGGTTTTATTGACGATTGGAACCACAAAAAGTGGTCACTCCGATCAAAAAACTTTTCAAGGCAAACTCTCGTCAAGTCAAATCATTGGCCAAATGTCTTCGGCCGCAATTATTGAACGAGTGCCCGGGACTCTTGAATTTCTTCGAACTGGTAATTAGGGTTGTCGGCGATCAAGGTCTTGAGGTCCCAGGGGGTTTGCATCAAGACCGCTGGGCTGCCGTAAGAATCTTGGACGAGTCGAGCGCTGTAGGGAATCTTTGGGGGCGTGCTGGGGTCCTCCGCTCGCCACCAACGAGCGATTTTGTAGGGGAGCCATTCGATTCGCGATGGAGCCTGGTATTCTGATTCAAGTCGGAACTTGACCACATCAAACTGCAATTCACCCACGGCAGCAAGGATCGATTCCTTCTGTCGCCCGAGGCTGCGAAACATTTGAATCGCTCCTTCTTCGACAAGTTGCTGCATCCCACGATCAAATTGTTTACGTCGCGAAGTGTCGGGGCAAGTCACGCGGGCAAAGACCTCGGGGGAAAACTGCGGCACGCCTGGAAAACTGATCGGTGTCCCTTGGTAGAGCGTGTCACCCAAACGAATTTCTCCGGGACAAACGACACCGATGATGTCGCCAGGAAACGCCTCGTCCATTGTTTGGCGTTCACGCCCAAAAATCTTCAACGCCCGTGGAAGCCGGACTCGGTTTAATGAACGAGCTACCGTAACATCCATGTCGCGTTCGAACCTGCCGGTACAAACTCGCAAAAAGGCCACGCGATCGCGGTGTTGTGGATCGAGGTTCGCTTGGATTTTGAAAACGAAACCGGAAAACTCATCGTGCTGTAGTTCGGCCGTGGAAGATGTCTCCGGATTCTCTCCCGGTGGAGGGCAAGTGTCCATGAAGCCTTTGAGGAACAACTCAATTCCGTAGTTGGTGAGGGCACTTCCGAAATAGACGGGCGATTGTTTCCCTTGCAGGAACAGTTCTCGTTGCAAACGGTGTCCAGCAAGCTCAAGCAGTTCGATTTCCTCACGAGCGGCATTGATTGCCGTGATCTGCAAGGGTCGCTCGTCAAACGCCTGCGGGTTATCAGCAATCGTCTGCCAATCCCGAACTTCAGCTCGTTCGCGGTATTCTCCGGAACGCTCGCGGTAAAGATGCATTTTCTGGTCTTCGAGATCGACGAGGCCGATGAAGCCCAGCGGACTGCTGACGGGCCAATTGACTGGGATGGCTTCGATAGAAAATTTTTGTTCGATCCCAGCTAAAATCTCCAAAGGGGATGGACCAGGTCGGTCAACTTTGTTCACAAAGGTGACGACTGGGATTTTCCGCGCCGCACAAACGCGGAACAATTTTTCGGTTTGCGTCTCGATCCCCTTTGCGGCATCGATGACCATAATGGCAGCGTCGGCGGCCATCAATGTGCGGTAGGTGTCTTCGCTGAAGTCATGGTGCCCAGGAGTGTCCAGCAAATTGAACTGCCGTTTTTCGTACTCAAAGGTAAGTACCGTGGAACTGACCGAGATTCCACGTTGTTTTTCCAACTCCATCCAATCGGATTTGGCAGCGCGTTGGGATTTCCGGCCTCGCACTGCTCCGGCGATCTCAATTGAGCCGCCGAAAAGAAGCAGCTTTTCCGTGAGTGTCGTTTTTCCGGCGTCTGGGTGGGAAATGATGGCAAACGTACGCCGCCGCAATCGTTCAGTTTGAATTTTGGCAGCGTCAATAGTCATCAAGTAAGAAGCTGAAGAAATGTATTATCGGTGTTTGTAAAGGCCTACGGGCCGTGGGATCACTTCATTCCGTTTGAGCGGTGAAGCGAACCAGTTGACCCAGAACGACGCAACGGACAATGCGACACTACCATAGGATGGCGAGACCATGGAAGAAATTCCAGAGATTTAGAAGCTACATAAACCGATTTCTGAGGTCAAGGGTGAGATTATTGAGGCAAATTGACATCTGCGGTTAAAGTAATGAATTTCCCAGACGGGCAAACACGAAGGAAGCACCAAGTCATTTTCGCTCTACTTCAGAAGCAGAACGAGAAAGTATTCGCAAAAAAATGGCTGACCCTAACAGGGCCAGCCATTTTAAGTTTTTTAATGATTTGCCCAACCAATCTTAGTCTGGCAAAACCAAGGCCTAGCGACGACGGCGAACAACAAGTCCAACCGCAACGAAACCTAGCAGCAATAGCGAGGAAGGCTCAGGAATCGCTGCCGTATAATGGACACGCAGGGTTCCACCGGTAATGTTAATCGTCGGAAAGGCACCAAATGCGTTGAACACCTCTACATACAAGTCTCCATCCGACAATACAAACGGACCACCAAAAGCCACTGGAGCAGCCGAAAATAGACCTGAGCTAGGTCCATTCACACCATCATTGTCGACGCCAGGAGCTACCTGAATATCCCAAAAACCGTTGACGAAGTTGACGGTGTCGTTTACCGACAAAATCAAATCCGATTGCCACGCAGATCCAGTCGCCTCAAAAACCAAATCGATCCACTCGACTTCATCAATGGTCGTTCCGACACCCAGGTTGAGAGTCGCTGAGGAATTCCCCGCCGCTCCATAGCCGTCAACGACGACCCATCCAGCCAAATCAATGTCAATCGTGTCGGCTTTTGCCTGAGACGCTGACAGGGCGAGCATTGCAAGCCCGGCAACCATGAAGTAACCAATTCTCTTCATTTTGCCTTCCTTTCATTAAAAACAGAAACTAACAAAACAACACAAAACGCCATTTTCCCTGTCCCACCCGTTAAAACCAGAATTTTCAGGAAATACGTTTAGCCTTGGCTAAACTCCCTCAAACACGTGACTTAACACTACCTTAATGTTAATCTGTTTACCAAGGTGTACAACCGGCCGGCACTGAAAAGCCGAGTTTTTTTAGAATAATGCCGAATATTGGGGCATTTTAGACAGTTTTTATTTGTCGTCCCTTATTTTGCCCAAGCGTTGAAAACGGGGAGATTGCTGGGAATCGGGAGAAAAACGGCTTTTTTTGGTTTTTCTTTGACGGTTGAAATTTCACGACCCCGCAGAGTAGAATCCGTCTCGAACGGTCAGTTTGGAGCCTCGTTATTTCACTCTCATACATTTTTTGGTGGGCCATTTTTGTCACTGAGATGAGACTCGGGGCTCAATTGGCGTTGTTTTCCCCGAATGTCACCCTCAAGGAATTTGAAATGGAACTCACTCAAGTAGAACACGTTTTGGTCGTTCCCACATCGTTATTTCATTCTTTGGGTTACTTTCAGGGGTTTCATCAGGGATTGGGTAGTTACCTGGAAACATTGCTCGATCCGCAACACGTCCGTTACATGCCTCGGGATGAGATGGAGCAAGACCCGTCGTTTAAGCAACTGATCCCTTATTGCATATTTCGGCATCGAAGCGAGGACGGTGAAACCTCGATATTTCAATACACGCGGGGAAAAGGAGGCGAGGTTCGATTGCAAGCCCTCAAGAGTATCGGCGTTGGGGGGCATATTTCATCGGTGGACGGCGACGGGAACGCGGCGTATCGTGAGGGGCTAGAGCGGGAACTTGCCGAAGAGATCGCGATCGCAGGGATCTATACGGAACAAGTGGTTGGTTTGATCAACGACGACGAGACGCCGGTTGGTCGAGTTCATCTCGGGGTCGTGCATCTGTTCGACATGGAGACTCCGCAAATCACCTCGCGCGAAGACGGGATCGTCCGCTGCGGTTTCGAACCGATTTCGAAAATTATGGCTGACATCGACGCTTATGAAACGTGGTCTCAAATCGCGTTGCGCGCGCTGTTTTCGGTTTGATCGATTGTGAAAGCGACCGTGTCGCTTCAGCATCAAACGCGTGCTTCGCAAGTCGGTGCTTTGACGAATTTAGTGCGAATTTGCATTTTGCATTTAGGCGAGACTCCCGTCTACCTTCTGGCGAACGCAGCTACGGTCGGCGGACAGTGGATGGTGTTGCCTTAATTGTTGAAGTCACCGCTTTGTTGTCCGGTTTCTGCCGACTTTTTAAGAACGAACAGGAAGAATCCGTTTTCGGCCGTTGATTCGAACGACTCAGGACGCTTTTCGCCGGAAGGATCATAGCAGAACCAAAGCTCACCGTCTTTCATTTGCATGATCCCCAGGGCCTTGGCTTCCGGTGCTGGACCACTTTCGATTTCAATATCAATCTCGACCGGAAAGGTTTTGCGGTTGAGTTTGTATTTCATCACGAATTCGCCGTTGGGTGATGGTATTTTGATATTTTCCCGCGCGATGCTGGCTTGGACACCTAGCCGACCTTGCTCGACATCATCGCCAGCCCGTTTTCCAGAAACAAAATCCCAGTCACCAAAGAAATGATCTGATTTAAAATTCGGGTCCATTCCTTGGTTCTGCACTCGCTCGAGGACGAAGGCAAAGCTGGGGTGATTGCGGACATTCGCAAGGTCTTCGTCAGTGCGAAAATAGTCCATCATAATGAAACCAGCAGAAACGGCGTCATGAAGGAATTTGATGGCACGATCATTTTCTTCCTTTAGAGAATAGGCACAGCCCAAATTGTACAAAGCCGTAGCCTTGACCTCTGGAAACTCACACGCCTTCTCATGAACCGGGATCGCTTCATCGAGGTTCCCATTAACGTGCAAGGCGTAGCCCAACATGCTCCACCCTTGCCCGTGCTGCGGATCCCCGTCGACGACTTTCCTAAATGACTTGATGGCCTCGGCGTAGTCTTGAGCGTCAAGCTGCTGTAGCCCTTGGCTCCAAGCTTTCTCAACGTCGGTTTCTTGGCACCATCCAATGCCGCCAACGCCGAATGTAAACGCGACGAAAATAGCCAATCGATGAAACAGATTCGTTTTGTGATTCATTGCGATCTCCCATACCGAAAAAATGAAAGGGCGGAAACGGAGAGACTTTGGTCACCAAAGACTCCGAAAAATCCTGATCGCTGTTCCAACCAATATCTTAAGCGGAAATACTGGCGTGGGCCACCTTTTACTGAAGCGAAATTCTGCAAAAATGGGGAAAGTTTTTCGAAAGCTGCACTCGGTTGGGCATTTTTTTTGATTCCGATGTGAGCGACGCGCCCGAAATCTTCGGAAAATTGTCCGCAACCTACGAAAACTGGCAGTTGTGCCGGCCCGTCAGAAGAAGGGCAAACAAAAACCGTTATCCGTTTAACTTGCGGCATATTCTAAAGCCGTCAGCAGTTACAGATACAAGGATTTACATTTGGGGAGTCATCTCGTTTGATTAATTCCTTGAGCCCTATCGAATGGTTACTATTTGTAACGGTGGGCATTCTGACAGGAGTCATCAATACTCTGGCGGGAAGCGGGTCACTGGTAACTCTTCCGATCCTGATATTTTTGTGTGGGCTGCCGCCGACCGTCGCCAACGGAACAAATCGAATCGGCGCCTTCCTTCAAAGTTTGGTAGGGGCAGTAGCCCTATGGCGTGAAAAAAAATCGGTCTTTCGTGCGTCTCAATGGGTGGTCGCGCCAGCAATACTCGGAGCCATTCTTGGTGCGATCGCTGCAGTCCAGGCCAGCGACCAAGCGATGATGTTAGCGATAGGCTTGCTGATGCTCGTCATGTTCATCGTCTTGCTCGTTGATCCGGCACGCTGGCTGAGGGAATCAGAACAGGACCCGACGCGAATGCGGCATCCGGTGAGTTGGTTGATTTTCGCCGCAATCGGTTTTTACGGGGGCTTCATACAAGCGGGTGTGGGAATTTTTCTTTTGGCGGGATTAGTATTGGCCGCTCGATACAGTCTCAAGGATGCCAACGCAATTAAATTGAGCGTCACTGCGGCCCTGTCGATCCCTTCGCTATTGATTTTCATTTGGAAGAATCAAATTCATTTTGGATTTGGAATCATGTTGGCAATTTTCCAAGTCATCGGAGCGTTACTGGCAGTGTGGCTGGTCAAGCGGGTGCCCAACATTTCGTTGTGGATCTATCGCTTGCTGCTGCTAATGGTGATCCTGTCAGGCCTCGAACTCGTGCGGCGCACGGTTTTGAGCACAATTGGATCAGCAGAGTAAATTTCTAGGGGCGATTTGCGATGATTCCTGCGAAATCCTCCGAGTAATTGTTTGTCTTTTTAGGGAACCATTTTAGCGGCGTTCGGTGTCTTCTTCTCGTTGAACGAGCTCATTGACTCCCTTTTTTTTTACGATTCCACCAGAAACAAGCCATCCGTCATCTTGTGTTTCCAGGGCAATCACGCCGAAGCCAAGGTAGGGAGCAATCAAGCCATCGAAGTCTTCCGGCAGGCCGCTTCCATCAACTCTTTGCTCTCGGACATAGTTGGGGTTTTCTGAATCCAGGCTCAATAAGCGATTGAGGACACGCCCCAGTGACGTTTGAGACTGCCCCATTTTTCCTTCGCGAAAAGCAAAATAATTGGCCTTTACTTGTCGATCCAACCGGCCAAACCCTCGCAGTGAGACCGATTCAGTTCCCAAGAGTTTACTGATGGTTGATGAAGCGTAAATGTAGTCAACATTTGAAACAAGCTTGCCTCTGCCCTTTTCACCAGAGAAGTCTTCGAGCAAATCGAGATGACTGGCGATTACAAGTTGCCCATCAATCACCGCAAAGTACCGCCTTTTAAACACTTTAAACTCTGGGCCTTCCGTGCTTGTTTCTTTCGTCTTGGGTTTTTCTTCGAATTGTTCAAACCGATTCAGTCGCAAACGACGAGGGTCATCTTCTTCTTCCGGTTCGTCTGCATCGCGACTGTCCTCAAGATAAACGAGACCGGATTGAGTTGTTTGAGGTGCTCCAATTTTAAGTAATTTCTGAATTTCGGCTAGGAAATTCTCGTGCTCTTGAGTTTCCCCCAACAATGGGACGACGATCGCCATTCGCTCGTTTTCATCGGCAGGACCATCTTGTGTTTTTGAGATGATGCCGATTTTGGAGCCGAGGCGGGAGATCAAGCCCTGAAGATTCACGCCAATGTCAGTTTCAAAACTCTTCTCAAACGATTTGAAAAAATCCTCACCCCCAAAGGCGTCAACCAAAGGTCCCACATTGTTGTAAGCCTTGAGCATGTTCCAAGTTAATGCAATGTGGCTGTACTCTGAAGATACGAAATGGTTCGGGGCCAACTTGTCTTGAGCTGAATTGCTAATATCCAAAATATCCAAAGCCCGCCGACGGGCTTCTGGTTGATACTGACTTCCCGCTGTGTAGGCAAATAAACGATAGGCAATGTCGAAATCGTCTGGATTGATCGAAATCATTCCGCCTACGCCCCGCAACGCATCGAATCCATGTTGACGCAATTTGCCAGCATAGTCATGTTTTCGCTTTTTCAAGATTGTCTCTTGCGCGCGAATCGCTTGGGCGAGATCAATATAACCAAACGGTTCGATGAACCACCGCAGGTCAGCTTCAAAGTCACTGAGTTGACTGCGGTCTTGAATCGCCGCAAAAGACTCGTTGTCTACCAGTGAGCGATAGGTCGCCGAAGATTGATCATTCTTAATTCTCAGCAGCACTTCACGAAGTACGGTTTGGCTGTCGGTGGCCACGAACCAACCATCAGCAATCGTCTGAAACGTATCGAATTTCAACTCTGGTTCTTTACGTCGCGGAACCTTCCAACGGCTGATTTCGAAGCCAAGTACCGACTCGGGTTGCTCCTTAGTCGCACCGTAAGACTTCATTTCCGCCGAAACCTTATCAAGCAATTCCGTTGCTGCTGCTTCATTCCCTGCCACATCAACTAAAATAACGATCCCATGCGAGCCCGCCGTAAAACGAGGACTCGATTCCGGACTTACTGACTCCAACACGCCAGCAAACGCGACTTCGCCAGTGCGGACGTTGCGAATGTCAGACAAAGAAATGCCGAGTCTAATATTTTTTTCGTCGATGTAGTTGTTGAACTGTGATTTGACGTCGTCGACAAAAGAAGTTAACTCCGGAATGGCCGCAAGTTTTCCCAAATTCGATTGCTCAAATTTTTCAAGCAATAGGTTAGCGTCCGGAATACTGACCCACGCCTTGGTCGTTGGAGGGAGGAGTGATTCGGATTTAGCCCGCTGGGATTGCTTGGCGGACTGCATTTGTTTGGAAGACTGCACCGCTGGCAAGACAGGCGCGAGGCCGGTGACTGCGGGCACGTCTTCAGAGTTCGCTACCTCCGTTTGTGGAGGCTTTGCTTCACGTTCGACTTCTTTGTTTCCGGTTTGCCGAAATGGATTGTTTTGAGCCTGGAGCGCCGCCGCTCCCGTTGAAGCTCCCAGTAAAACCGAAACAAAGAAAAAAATAAGTGACTTCACAGGAGTTCCTTTGGTGTCTGCGCCATCCGACCGCAATCGTCTGTATTTTATCGAAAAATTGGTTGACGATGTTTGTAACAAACGAGTTTTAGCGGCATATTGTACCCACTCGTTGACAACTTTCTGGACTTGGTAAAATGTTTGGCTTAGGGAAAATCGAAGGGTTGAGGAATATTCGACGTGGTGTTGCGAACATGGTCGCTTAATCATCGCCACAGATCAAGTTTTGTCTAACGCTTGGTAGAATTCCAATCGCGAACAATTTGCCTTAAGATTCTACTTCCCAGGTTCACTTTTGAAATCAAGCGAAACAGCATTTCACCAAGACATCCTAAATTTACCAATTTTTCCGAAAAACACAAAGACATTTAATGGACTTCGAGAACTACGACAATCCGCTTATTGGTCGCTATGCCTCTGCGGAAATGTCGAAAATTTGGGGCCCGCAGCGAAAATTCTCCACTTGGAGACAATTGTGGCTGGTGTTGGCAAAATGTCAAAAAGAACTAGGGCTGGACATTAGTCAAATTCAACTCGATGAATTGTCTAGCCATCTGCATGACATCGACTTTGCCAAAGCAGCCGAGTATGAGCGGGAACTACGCCACGATGTGATGGCCCATGTTCATACTTTTGGAGATAGCTGCCCCACAGCGCGACCCATCATTCATCTTGGGGCGACAAGCTGCTATGTGACGGACAACACCGATCTGATTCTCATCCGTGAAAGCCTGGGGTTGTTAGCGGAGCGATTGGCTCAAGTCGTTTGCAAACTTGGACATTTTGCTGAAGAACAAAAACACGCAGCGTGCTTGGGCTACACGCACTTACAACCTGCCCAGCCGACGACGATAGGAAAACGAGCTTGTTTGTGGAATTACGATCTAATTGCAGACCTAGAAGCGATCGAGCGAGTACAAACGGGTTTGCGAGCACGTGGCGTCAAAGGGACCACAGGAACGCAGGCCAGTTTCTTGAAACTATTTGACGGCGACCATGAGCGAGTGAAACAACTTGATGAAGCGGTGTCTCGCGCGCTCGGATTTCCGGGCTCTTATGCGGTGACCGGGCAAACCTATTCTCGAAAGGTAGACGCGCAAGTCCTAGACGTTTTGTCTGGCGTCGCGCAATCGGCCCACAAGTTTGCGACGGACTTGCGGATTCTGGCTCATCGAAAAGAAATTGAAGAACCGTTCGAAAGGCATCAAATTGGCTCGTCGGCAATGGCCTATAAACGCAACCCGATGCGAAGTGAACGGATATGTGGACTCGCGCGGTTTGTCATCAGTTTGCAAACTTCGGCGGCCAACACCTTTGCCACGCAATGGATGGAGCGGACATTGGACGATAGCGCCAATCGTCGCCTCACGATCCCCCAAGCCTTTTTGGCCATTGATGCAATTTTAATTCTTCTCGAAAATGTCGTGACTGGGTTGGTCGTTTACCCACAAGTCGTTGCCAAAAACCTCGCGGAGGAACTGCCGTTCATGGCGACGGAAAATATCTTGATGGCCGCCGTCGAGGCCGGAGGAGACCGACAGACGCTACATGAAGTGATTCGCCAACACAGCCAAGCCGCAGCGGAGCAAGTGAAAAGGCATGGCCTGACCAACGACTTGTTGCATCGACTTCAGATCGACCCGCATTTTGCGAAGGTTGATTTTGCCAGCGTGACCGATCCTCAGAAATTCGTAGGCCGAGCTCCGGAGCAGGTTACCGAATTCAATGCAGAGTTCGTTCAACCCATTCAAGAGCGATTTGGTACCGGTGCCAAGCGCAACGAAACGTTGCGTGTTTAAGCGAGCAACATGAATGTCTGCAGAATTCTTCAATCACTCTTCCCTCCGGAAGTGGCTGGTCATTGGAATTTTTGCCTGGATATGCCTTTCGAAGGCGACCAGTCACGCTTGCCAAGAAGAGGCGGTCCGAGTCCGATTTCAGGTTCGCCTGACGGATTCCGCCAAGACCGACGAAACTCTCTTTATTTCCGGTAGCCATACGGCACTCGGGAACTGGCGCCCCGACGGATTGAAGTTGGCCAAGAGTGACGACAACTATCATTTTGGTGAAGTTGACTTGCCTGCGGGAGCGGAGATTCAGTTTAAGGTCACGCAAGGAACTTGGGAAACCGTCGAAAAGGGCGAAACGGGGACCGAAATTTCGAATCGAATGGCGACTGTCGGTAGAGTTGGAATGGACAAGCCCCAACTTGTCGAAATCACCATCCAAAATTGGAACCATCGCCAACGATCGACGATCACAGGGACGCTCAAGACGCACGAGAATTTTCCATCTCAGATTTTGACGACATCGCGTACCCTGGCGGTGTGGCTCCCATCCGGCTATGCAACGAGCGACGAGCGTTATCCAGTCCTTTACATGCAAGACGGCCAAAATTTGTTTGATGAGGCCACCGCTGCATTTGGAGCGGAATGGAAAATTGACGAGACGGCCACACGATTGATCGAGCAAAAAAAGATTTCCCCTGTAATCATCGTTGGAATTTGGAATACTCCACAACGACTTCGCGAGTATACGCCGACAAAAGACCAGCAATATGGCGATGGTGGTTCAGCGACCGAGTATTTGCGTTGCGTTATCGAAGAGATTAAACCGTTCATTGACGATAATTACAGGACTCGCCCAGGCAGAGACGATACGGCGATCGGTGGCTCATCGTTGGGTGGTTTATTCGCACTTTTTGCAGCCACCGAGGCCCGACATGTGTTTTTTGGAAGTGTAGCGTTTTCGCCATCGCTGTTTTGGGATCAAGAAAATTTCTTGAAGCAAATCGAAACGGAGCCAACGCGATTCGAATCGACTCGTCTTTACGTCGATATGGGGACGCTGGAAGGCCGAGACGCTGCCGCTCAATCGGCAAATCTCAAAAGACTCAGGAGGCTTTCCGCCGCCCTTGAAACTGAGATAGGTCAGGAAAATGCCAACGTTTGGGTTCGAAAGATCGAAGGAGCAAGGCATAACGAGACCGCCTGGGCCGAACGATTCGAGGACGGATTGGAATTTCTGTTTGGGCAAATCGCGAAAGTGAGCGGCGGGGTAGCGGAACTCGTCAACCGCTTGTTGATTTTATCGAAACCCGAAACGTTAGTGAGGGAAAAACGGTCCACTCGCTCACGCTGCGGGTTAAGAAATTGCTGCTGTCAATCACAGAGGTCAAAAAATCAACAAGCCGTCAAGAGTTTTGAAACACAGCAATTTGTCGAAAGTCTAGACGACTTCCGCTACCTTCTACGGCACAAAGCCTAGTCGCAATTTGTCACGCGGTCGGTTAAATTTTTTAACATGCGATTAGTCCTGATTGTCATGTTGCCGTTTCTGGGAGCCCATTTGCCGATGCTGTTGGCGCGGGCGGGTCGTCGCGCTTGCGCGATCGCGACCGGACTTACCACGCTGACGGCGTTCGTTTTGTTGTTGACTCATGGTCCATTGGTGCTCGCCGGCGAAGCGGTGTCATATTATCAAAGCTGGATTCCCCAATTGGGGATGGACTTGGCGTTGCGGTTGGATGGGCTGGGATTTTTGATGGCCGGGCTGATTTTGGGAATCGGCCTGCTGATCATCATTTATGCCTATTTCTATCTGGGTTCCGACGAGCCAATTGGGGTCTTTTTCACTTACTTGCTCTTGTTCCAAGGGGCGATGGTTGGGATCGCTCTCTGTGACAATATCTTGGCGCTTCTCGTTTTTTGGGAAGGGACGAGTCTGGCGTCTTTTTTGTTGATTGGATTTTGGAGGCATTTGCCAGAGGCAAGGCAAGGGGCTCGGATGGCCCTGGTGGTAACAGGGGGCGGCGGTCTGGCGTTGATAGCCGGAATGCTGCTGCTGGGTGAGATCGCAGGAACTTACACGATCAGCGAAATGGTAGGTTTGTCGGGATTGGTCCAGACGAGTGAACTTCTTCCATTGGCTTTGTTGCTGGTTGCGGTTGGATGCCTTACCAAGAGTGCTCAGTTCCCATTTCATTTTTGGCTGCCCCATGCCATGGCTGCTCCGACACCTGTTTCGGCGTATTTACATTCCGCGACGATGGTAAAAGCTGGTGTATTTTTGCTGGCGAGGATGTGGCCCATTCTGTCCGACAATCCTTGGTGGTTTTATTTGTTGACGACGACGGGCGTAGTCACGTTTATTTTGGGGGCAGTGGTGGCCCTGTTTAAGGACGATTTGAAAGCGATGCTGGCCTATTCGACGATCAGCCACCTGGGCCTGATCACGATGCTGCTCGGCTTGGGAACAGTTGCTGGATTGGTCGCGGCATTACTTCATTTAATGAACCATGCAGTTTTCAAAGGGGCCTTGTTCCTGACGGTCGGAATCATCGACCACGAAACAGGAACCCGAGACATCAAACGCCTTGGAGGGCTTTGGTGGTGGTTGCCTGTGACTGGGACGGTCGCGTTGATGGCGGTTGCGGCCAATGCTGGGTTGCCGCCGTTTGGAGGTTTTATTTCCAAAGAAATGATGCTCGAGGAAGTAGGGCATATTACTTGGTTTGGGTATCCTCGATTGCTGGCTGGTCTTGCGACCCTCGCTGGTCTGTTTTCTTTCGCCTATTCACTTCGATTTTTTATCAAAGTATTTTTGGGAAGAACTCCTGAGGGAATGGTCAGACCGCATGGACCGAGTTGGGGTTTGGCGATCCCCGGATTATTTTTGGCAATGATGGCCTTGGGGTTTGGGCTGTATGTGGAGCAATTAGCATCGCCGATTATTCGTGCTGCCTTTTGGGGTGCGTTGGGAAGAGAAACAGCCGTCGATATACACCTCAAATTATGGCATGGCGTTAACACACCTCTACTCCTTTCTGGATTCGCTTTTTTGGCTGGGGGGGGATTGTTGATAACACATCGGGGATGGGAACGCCTGTTCGCGTTATTCTCTTGGTTAGATTTCAAGGCGGCATTTGACTGGAGCGTAAGTTGGACGGAAGAACTTTGCAAACGGGTCGTATCCCTCGTACAATCGGGTTCATTGTCGAGATACCTTGTGTGGATGCTGGTGGCGACATTGCTGCTCGGAGGAAATGCTTTCTTCACCTCTGAGTTTCAGTGGGGCACTCGCGAGCCATTGCCAATCAATGGCATGGTGATCGTTTTGAGTGTGCTCATGTTATTCACTTGTTGGTTTACGATTGCTAATTGCGGGAATCGCTTGCTCAGCCTGATTGCGGCAAATGTTGTGGGGCTGATTGCCGCCATTGGATTCATCTATTTTTCAGCACCCGATTTAGCGTTGACTCAAATTTCGGTCGAGGTGGTTACACTGATCCTGGTGTTGTTGGCTTTGTACTTTTTGCCCAAAGAGACGGTCGTCGAGGGGACAACGCTGAAGCGAGGTCGCGACATCGTATTGGCCGTATTGGCTGGTTTGGCGATGTTCGGATTGACTTGGGCGGTTTTGTCGAGCGACGGACCGAAACTCTTGGCCGATTACTTCATCGAGCAATCGAAACCTGCGGGGGGCGGCTCGAATGTCGTTAACGTGATTCTGGTTGATTTTCGCGGGTTCGATACGTTCAACGAAATTGTGGTTCTGGCCATTTCAGCTTTGATTATTTACGCCTTGTTGGATGGTGCCATGCATGGACCGGCAGCGGCGAAGTTGGACGGCTGGGAACATGACATGCCTCGTTCGCCGGAAAAACATCCGACAATGTTGATTTCGTTTACACGGGTGCTGCTGCCTTTGGCTCTGATGGTTGGGATTTACATGTTTTTGCGTGGTCATGATCGACCGGGAGGCGGCTTCATTGCGGGGCTCGTGGTCACGATCGCCATCATCACCCAATACATGGTCAGCGGATTTCAGTGGGCTGCAGATCGGATTTCGATAGACTATCACGCATGGCTCGGATGGGGTTTGCTGCTGGCGGCTGGAACCGGTGCGGCAGCGATTGTTCTAGACTATCCGTTTTTAACCAACGCACATAAACATTTCGATCTCCCCTATTTTGGTGAGTTGGATTTGTCGAGCGCTCTCGTGTTTGACTTAGGGGTTTTAATGACGGTGGTGGGGGCCGTTATGTTGGCCTTAGCGAATCTTTCTCGGCTGGGACGGAGAGCGGAACGGGCCGCCGCGAAAGCGGTGGAGGCGACAACTTCGGAACAGCATGGAGATTAAACGATGGAGTTGATGGTTGCATTTGCTGTTGGGATCATGACCACGACGGGAGTCTTTTTGCTGTTGCGAAAACGGACTTTTCCGGTGATCCTCGGCCTGATCATGTTAACGTATGCCGTCAATCTGTTTTTGTTCGCAATGGGGAGATTAGCGGTTGACCAACCGCCTGTCATTCAAGATCAAGGAAACGGCTACGCTGACCCAGTACCGCAAGCGTTAGTGTTGACGGCAATTGTGATTTCGTTTGGCACAACTGCCGTGATCGTCACAATGGCATTGCGGGCCTATCTGGAGGCAAATACTGACCATGTTGACTTGGAGTCTTCCGAGGTGGGAGGACTTCCCCGATGATGAACCACTGGATTATTTTCCCTCTGTTGATTCCGGCTGTCGTCGCGCCTTTATTGATCTTAATGGGTCGGTTCGATCAGGTGCTCGCGCGAGTTTTTTCGATTGGAGCGATGCTGCTGCAGTTGTTTGTGGCTGGAGTGCTGTTGGCACAAACGTTGGACGGGCAAGTTTTTCAATATGACTTGGGCAATTGGGAGCGACCTTTTGGAATCGTATTGGTTTTGGACCGACTATCGGCCACGATGGTGCTTTTGTCGACGATCATTGGCCTCTTGATTTCAATGGCAGCGATTGATGATGCTGACGAGCAGGGGCGTCATTTCCATGCACTTTTGCTGTTCCAATTGATGGGGGTCAATGGTGCGTTTTTAACGGGGGACTTGTTCAACCAATTCGTTTTTTTTGAGGTGATGCTAATCGCCTCATACGGACTCGCGGTCCATGGCGGCGAGGGCGGAAGACTATTGGGAGGCGTTCAATTCGTGACCATCAATCTGGCGGGTTCGACGCTGTTTTTGATCGCGGTTGGTTTGATCTATGCGGTGACCGGAGGCTTGAACCTTCAAGACTTGGGTGAGCGTTTGCCTGAAGTGTCGTCGAGCAATCAAGCCCTTCTTAGTTGCGGGATCGCGTTACTGTTTGCAGTATACGGGCTCAAGGCTGGTTTGATCCCATTTCATTTCTGGCTGCCAGGCACGTACGCGAGGTCGTCTCCGTTGGTCGTGGCCTTGTTTGCCCTTACGACAAAGGTCGGAATCTATTCCTTGATTCGTTTTCAAAGTACGGTGCTGGCTGGAAACGAAGAGTTCTATTCCGCATGGGCCACAAATTGGATATTGCCCGCTGGCCTATTGACCATCCTGTTTGGAATGATTGGGGTCGTCGCTTCAAGAAGTCTGGGTGAGTTGGCGAGTTACGCGACATTGGCCTCAGGAGGGATGATTGCGATTTGTGTTGGCGAATTTGAACCGGCGAAAATGGGAGCGGGTTTTTATTATTTAGTGCATTCGACGTTGGCCGGGGCCTGTCTGTTTTTGGTGGTAGAGGCCTTGGTGCATCGCCGGCCCGAACAACGGGATTTGTTGACTTCAGCAGGGCCATTCTCGGGAACGGGACTCCTCGGCAGTGCATTCATTGTGGCCTCGATCGCGATAATCGGTTTGCCACCATTGTCTGGGTTCATCGGAAAGTTGTTAATTCTGAATGTGTTTCGTGACTCGAATTGGCAAGTTCTGATTTGGGCAACGATTTTGGGAACTTCCCTGTTGGGATTGATGGGGTTTGCGAAAGCGGGGAGCGAATTGTTTTGGAAAAGTACGCAGGGCCCTTCTGCTCCAGAACGACCGAAAAGCCGAACGGTGATGACGTTTGTGGCCATCGGAAGTTTGATCGTCTTGTTGTTGGGAATGACAGTAATGGCAGAGCCAATGATCAGGGCATTTTCGATCACCGCCAAACAAATCTGCACCGGAAGCATGGAGTAGAGTTTATGACATCACACGCAGAACCTACGAGTCCTAATTTGAGTTTTCGAAAGCGCTGGGTGCCGCATCCATTGCTCACCCTCGTATTGGTCGGTTTGTGGATGGCCCTCGTCAACAACTATGAGACAAGCGGTTGGATTTTTGGCGTCTTGTTCGGATTGGCAATTCCGTTGGTGACCAAAAGCATCTGGGATTCAACCGCTAAGATTGGTTCGTTTGGAAGCGTGTTGATTTTCGGACTGATTGTTGCTTGGGATGTGGCGATGGCAAATATCCAGGTGGCTTTTTTGGTTCTTTTTCGCCCTTCCCAAAGATTAAAGCCCGCCTGGGTAACAGTACCTTTGGACTTACGCTCGCGAGAAGGCATCGCGGTGCTGGCGGGAACGGTAACGTTGACACCGGGGACAGTAAGTTGTGATCTATCGGCCGATGGTTCCAGTCTGTTGGTACACTGCTTGGATGTGCGAGACGTGGACGCCGTCGTTGCGAGAATCAAGCGGCGTTACGAATCTCGATTGTTGAGGATTTTTAAATGATTGAAGTTGCCGTCCTGTTTGGATTTGTGGGTTTAGGCTTCGCACTGCTCCTAAACATGATTCGTTTAGTGCGTGGACCAACAGTCGTTGATCGCGTCCTTGCAGCGGACACAATGGTTATTAACACAATTGCCTTGATCATTTTATACGGAATTAGCAAGGCCACGACTGCCTATTTTGAATCGGCGTTGCTGTTTGCAATGTTTGGCTTCACATCGACAGTAGCGTACTGCCGGTTTTTGATTCGTGGCGATATTATTGAGTAGAGGAGACTGCACATGTCACCAATTGCAGACTACACGATTGCAGGATTTATCTTTTTAGGAACGGCCTTTGCGATCGTAGGCTCGATTGGCCTTGTAAAATTGCCCGACCTGATGACCCGTCTTCATTCCCCGACCAAAGCCACAACTTTAGGGGTCGGAGCGTTGCTGGTTGCGTCAATGATCTTTTTCTACATGAAGAACGGGAAACTCGCCATCAATGAACTGTTGATCACGCTGTTTTTGTTCTTGACCGCTCCGGTTGCAGCGCATTTTATTGCAAGGGCTTACATGCACCTCAATTGCGAGGCCGCAGAAGACCTTCCACGGCCTTCCAAAGACTGCGAGTGGAGCACTTATCAACGCTCCTACAACTGCGATGATCAAACAAGAGCTCCACACTAGGTCTGCGATGTTCAAGGGCTCAACCGCTCGCCAAAGACTCTTGATATCACAGCGACTTTAACTCGCCGCTAAATTTATCATGAAGTTCGAAGTTCAGTTTCTAATACATCAATGAAGCGTCTTCGGCGACTCGGTCCAGGGCGTCGTAGTCACAGAAGTGATTAGAGATGTTTTCCGTGAGTTTCGCGAGATAGATTGCTTCGAAATTCCGATCGTTCGTTTGTATGGCAGGTCGCCCGGTAGTTGGGAAGATGTATTCGGAGGGCCCCTTTTCAAATTCGACATTTCCATCATCGGCAATGTCGTAGACTCGGACACGAACGGTCGAGCGGCCCTTGTATAATGTCGAGCCTTCGTGAATGGAGTAGTTACCAATTTCGATTGTCACCACTTTTTCAGCCCCAACTCCTTTTCCGAAGCGGACCATGTCTTTGCGATTCCAATCGTTATTGTCCAGCCAATCTTCTACACGCGAGTGAGGAACGACCTGGACCTTCTTGACTGATTGCTGAATCTTAAGCCCTACAGTTTTACTGATCGTTGTCGTGAGTGAATCGTGGCCGAAACCTTGGGCCTCGGACATGCAGAGCACGGCGACTTTTTTATTCGCTAATCCCTGAAATTCAGCTTTTGTCTTGTGCCCTTTGATCACATAAATCAGTTGGGACAAAATGCAGCCGGAGCTAAACATGAGAGGAAGACATGCCAGAAAAATCCAGACGCGAACTTGTTGCTTCCTTGCGAGGTTCATCTTTGTCTTCCTGACGATGAGAATTTGATTGTCTTGAATTGAAAATTTTAAAAACAGGTTAACAATTACCGCCGTCCAAATCAGGCGGCCCAAGTTAAGTACCGTTTAGTTCCACATGACGGCCATTACCCGCCCAATCCAAAGCAGGACGGAAATCAGCGCAATGGGTGTGATGGCCACGGCAAAAAAAGTTGTCGTCGGTCGTTGGCCAAACCAGCGACCTTGGCATCCTGAAACAAACATCCAAACGCCACATGTCGCCGCAAATAACCACAACAAGGCTCCACCAAAATTTGTTTGTACCGCTTGCCACCATCTGCCGTGCATCATTAACGACCAAGTCGTTGTGAAACCACATGTCGGACAAGGAATGCCCAACACAAATTGAAATGTACAAGGAGGTAAACCAAGTTGGCGATGAGTGCCATGCCCACTCGGATCCGGCTTGAGCCTCGCCGCGACTCCGAACAAAACAAATATCGCGAGCGATCCCAAAATCAAATAACTACGATGAGCGGTCGTTAACCGTCGTCGCGAGTCGCCGAATGATTTTGAATCCCAAGCCACCTCTGATTCGTTCATGGCAACCTCATTTCAACCCGAAAATCGGCTTCCATTTCGCGGGAAGAATAGGGAGATTGCGGATAGTTCACAAGGCCAAGCCTCTCCCTGCTAGCGATTATTCGACTAGCATGTTCGTATTTCGGTTTATCACTGAACATAGCCAGAGCCTCGCAATTGGCGTTCGACATATTTTGCCAGCACATCCGTTTCTAAATTTACCCGTCTTCCCAACTCAAATTCTCCCAGGGTTGTAACGGCAAGTGTATGAGGAACCAGCATCACTGAAAACCCTTGATCATCCGTTTCAACGAGTGTCAGACTCACTCCGTCGATTGTAATTGAGCCCTTGGAAGCCATTTGCCGCAAAAGCGCCGCAGGTGCAGAAAAACGAATGTGCCGCCACTCACCCTCCTCGCGAATTTCGACGACTTCGCCGAGTCCATCGACGTGGCCCGTCACGTAATGCCCCCCTAATCGATCACCTGCTCGCAGCGCTCGCTCCAGATTGACGCGACTCCCCACGGCAAGTTGGCCCAGGCTGGTTCGCAACAACGTTTCACTGCCAACATCAAATTCGAGCAAACCATCGTCGATTTGAACGACCGTCAAACAACAACCATTGATGGCAATACTGTCTCCAATTTGAGCGTCGGTACCAACCAGACTCACTCGAACGCCGAGTCTCGCCGCTGGACCCAGTAATTCCACCTTGCAAATGACCCCTGTTTCTTCCACTAGTCCCGTAAACACCACTCACACCGTCTATTAAGTTTGTCGCACGTTAGATCGTTTTTAACGCCAAACTTGTATTGTGACGAAAAGGCGAACCCTTGGAAAGTTGTTGCCCACTTTTACAAACCACTTTTTCTGGCACAATGAAGTTCTTAGACGTTATCAGAACTTAGAGGAATGAGCAAATGAGCACGATTGTTGACATTATCGGAAGACAAATTTTGGACAGCCGTGGAAACCCGACGGTTGAAGTCGACGTGACCTTGGCGGACGGAACCGTAGGTCGCGCGGCAGTTCCGAGCGGGGCGAGCACTGGGGCGCATGAAGCTTGGGAACTTCGAGATGGCGACAAGGCCGTGTTTATGGGCAAAGGTGTCACCAAAGCGGTTGAAAACATCAACGGACAGATTTGTGATGCGTTAATTGGAATGGACGCTTTGGAGCAAGGCGAAATTGACGAATTGATGATCGATCTGGACGGGACCGACAACAAAAAGAACTTAGGTGCGAATGCCATGCTCGGGGTCTCCATGGCGTCGGCCCATGCTGCGGCGGCATTCACAGGCCAACCACTTTATCGATACTTAGGGGGTGCTGCCGCTCGAGTCGTTCCCGCCCCGATGATGAATATCATCAACGGCGGCCAACACGCAGATAATTCAGTCGATGTTCAGGAGTTTATGGTGATGCCGCTCGGCTTCGAGTCCTTTTCCGAAGGTCTCCGCTGCGGCGTTGAAATTTTTCACCACTTGAAGAAAGTGCTGCAGGAAAAAGGGCTCAACACCGCTGTCGGCGACGAAGGGGGTTTTGCTCCAGACCTCAAAAGTAACGGCGAGGCTCTGGACTTGATCCTGCAAGCCATCGAGCGAGCGGGCTACCAACCCGGCGAACAAGTTAAGATTGCTTTGGACGTCGCGGCGACAGAATTTTATGACGAAAAGACCAAACGGTACCAAATTGACGGGAATGCTCTGACGTCCAGCGAAATGGTGGATTTCTTGGCGAACTGGGCCAGCAAGTACCCGATTTGCTCAATTGAAGATGGCTGTAGCGAAGACGATTGGGACGGATGGAAATTGTTGACCGAAAAATTGGGCCAACAAATTCAGGTTGTCGGCGACGACTTGTTTGTTACCAATACCCAACGGCTTAGCCGAGGTATCGAATCGGGAATTGCCAACAGTATTTTGATCAAGGTCAATCAAATCGGAACCGTGACCGAGACGATTGAGGCGATTCAATTGGCCTTGCGTCATGGCTACACGAGCATCGCGAGTCATCGCAGCGGGGAAACCGAGGACGCAACCATCGCCGACCTTGCCGTCGGTTTGAATACCGGACAAATTAAGACTGGTTCGGCATCCCGCAGCGACCGAATCGCCAAATACAACCAGTTACTGCGAATCGAACAGCAACTCGGAAGCCTCGCAATTTACGGCGGTCAGTTGTTTCCTTTTTAGACTGTCTAGATCAAGAGAACAGGTTGTCAATTAGTTTCCGCAGGCAAATTTAATGCCTCGGCGAATAGATTTAGCATGGTGGCGAATGCCGCAAGATGGACAATTTCGGCAACCTCGTGATCGGAAAATTTTTCGCGTAGTTTCGCGATGTCCTCGTCTGAAATTTGTCTTGGGTGAGCGGTAAGTTTCCGCGCGAAATCCAATACGAGCTGACTTGTTGGGTCATTAGTCTGCGGCTGATCCCAATCGAAAGGGTCTAGGTTTGGTAAACCGGATTCATCAAGCCATTTTTGCGTTAGGTGCATCGTGTACAAACCTTCATGAGTTCGGGACACAGCCCAAAAGATTTGTATCTTATTTTTGTCGGGAAGCCGACCAATTTTTTTGATCGAATCAATTGTTCGAAGTTGCCGTTTAGCCAATTCTGGGGAGTTCCCAAAAATTCGGGCGTAGTTTCTCATTCCAGAATGGTTCGCCAAATCTTGCATCTCTTCGTCTAATTTTGCGAAATCGCAGAGATCAAGGCGAGGCCGTCTCTCCCCAGCCTCGGCCAATAAACCTTTTAGCTCATGTTTTGATTTTGGAATCGGCCATTCGGGTTCGGTTGATAGAGCGACCTTGGACCGCTCCTCCAAAAATCTGTTTGAAGTCGGTGCAGAAAAGTCCGCAGGTTTGTCTCGGAAGGCTTGATCTTGAGGCAGCCCCAAAGCATCGGTCCAACGATTCGTAGAATTGTAACCTGCCACGGTTTGAAGCATATCTAGAATTTGATCGTCGGAAAAAAATTGACGGAGACGATTGAAGTCCTCATCGGTAACTAAAAATGGCGTCGAGGTCAGCTTTTGTATGTAACTGAAAGCCGCCTGCTCTGCAATCGGGAAAGCTTGCCAGTTGCAATCAAGTTCGGCGATTTCGTCTTCGAGCATTCCCTCGTTGATCAATTTTAGCTCCTGATGCCCTAGACAGTAGTGGCAGTTGTTGACTCGCGAAACGATCCAAAACAGACGCACCTTGAACACATTATCCAATTGTCCAGATGCCTCAGTTCGAGGTGAAATTCCACGTTGCGATTCGGTGCCTCGGGGCGGTCGTTGTTGTTGCCACTCAGCAGGCAAGTAAAACGCACGGTAATTTCCGTTGTTGACACCGCCTCTTCCTGCATCTGTCTCCGGCAAGGGAAGCCGTGGTTGGCGAGATTTGAGTCGCTCCAATGCGGCCTTCATTTCATCACGAAATTTGGGAATCGGCTTTGGGCCATGGTCAGCAACGGCAGGCGAGTCGCCTTGAAATGCGAAAGCAGGATTGCATGTTGCCCAAGAACTCAAAACGAATGAAAAAATGCCAACGGCTCGGAACATCTTCTGTCCTCGCAAAATGAAAAGGGAAACTTGAATTGACCGAACGCAACTGGACATCGCCTAACGTTTAATGCCTGATTTGTCACTTCGAAGACTTAGATGCCCAATCTCTCAATATCGAGCCAAGACTGTGATGCCAAACGCACAAACCCAGCTACAGAATAATCTCAAATACATCACGGTATCAATTTGCGACAATTCGCAAGTAATTGGCACCGAACTACTGGTCCCTAAAGATCGTGACAACGGGTGAGGTTCCCACAACGTATCGGATTACTTTTGTCTTTGGTGCATCAGAATTTTTAGCAAGAGTCAGACAAATGTCGAGATACAAGTTCGTGCCATCATCCGAGCATTCGTTCGGAATCTCGTAATCGACCAATGCCAGTCCTTTTTCCCAATCAGAATCTCGCGCGATTATTGGCGGCTCGCCAGATTTAAGGGATTTGATATCACCCCCGTTTTTCCATGTCTCCAAAAACCGTTCCATAGACTGTTTGGCGAGCGACTCATCCAATGAATAGGGATTTCCCGAACGTGGGCCGCATCCAGAACACAAAATCCCGATCAACAATACGATGAAAGCCGTATTCAGGGTGAGCTGACTCATTTTCGTGCGCATGGATACCAATTAAAAATCATCGTTGTAAACTTGGCCATCATTGCGGCATCCGATTAAACGCCAAACGTTTATGTCGATCGTTGACGGAATAAATTTCAATGATCCATCGGCCTTGACCATTGAGACTCCACCGGGATGGTAGCTACTTGCAGTCGTCATAATCCGATTGGGGGGAAACATCGCTGAACGACCGTTAGGGACGTTGACATGCCAATACCGATTGGTCGAATGATAAGATCGCAGCCAGGACGCGCCGACGTTTGAGTACCCTTGGAAGCTAAGATCTGTAACGTCAATTGCGCTTGCATGAGCTATGGCCTCGTCAGGAGTAGATGGGTAGGTTCCCGGCTGGTAGGTGTCGGATTTGGGCGTACTTACTCCGTTGCTCCCATCGCCTGTCACTCGTTCGCTGAACAAAGCAGTGTTGCTCGCGCCATCGGTGATGTCTCGGATTTTAATTCGGCTGGCGTTAAAGAAGATCCCATCGCTCGGAGGCATTCCAAAATTTGGGTCGCCCGGGTTGGGATCAGGAATTCCTGAATGAAGAATTTGAACGCCGGCATTGCCGTAGTAGTTGTTCCGTCCTCCTGCTCCCGTCGGCAGGTTGTCAACATTGCTAGGACACATGAAAAAACCTACTTGTGTGTCACTCGCAACTTGGTTAGTGGCACTATTCCAGCCAACTGTAAAATCCACTAAATCAGCTACAGCATTCTGCTCCATGTAGACTAATAAATGACTATGAATCGACAAGTTGATATTTGTCCCATTGTAGGTATGAGTGCCTGGAGGAAAATGCTGGCGAGCCCCTTCGTAGTTCAATGTCGCAATCGCCATTTGCCTCATTCGATTGGAGCAGTCCGTTCTTCTTGCCGCCTCTCGGACCGACTGAACTGCTGGAAGAAGCATACCGACCAAAATCCCAATGATGGCAATCACGACCAGAAGTTCGATTAAAGTGAAACCTGACGACCTCGATTGAAATCGTGTCATGTCACATTCTCCGCCACAAAAAAGTACTGAATGGATGGAATGCTCAAAAAAGGTTGTCCCTCCTCGCAATTACGGATTCTAACCCGCAAATAACCAAACTAGTGCAAAAAAACAGCCATTACGGGAAAAATGTCAATAATAACAGGCTGTTGAAAAGGCAGTTCTTCAATGTTCGACTCCAACAACAAACACGTGTTTGAAAAACAACGATTTTCTTGAACTGCTGACGGAGAAAACCACCAAAGCAGCAATCTCGAGCCCTCGGGTTAGCGTATTTCCAATCCAAATTCGCCTTACATCGAGCAACTTAAAGTAATGCGAGACTTCTCGCCGTAAAAATTAGCTTTTGGAGGCACTGTGGAATCCAATTTGGCCCTACTCCAACGTTGTCAATTAACGCGTGGCCCAATACAACTTACCCCATGGTACCCCCATCACTTGGGCTTTTGGATGAAGAAAATTCCCGATAATTTCCCTAACATTTTGGATAAATGCCTGTATCAAAAATGGTGTTACAAAGGGAACTGTAGGCAAAAACGGCGACTTGTCGAACTCAGATGACTCAAACCCTAGTCATTGATAGCTGGTCACGCGACCGCTTCAAAATTGGCGATTCCCATTGGCAGATTATGAGCCAATGAACGGAATGGGGATTGAACCCTCAAAAATTATCAGGTTTCGCCGATCTGTATCTAGAAATCAGCTTTTTTTGGTGTACAATTTGCCGCATGCCCTTGATTGGCGTTTGCAATCAGAGTTCGACTTGCAATCTCAAAAATTGTTACGTCGAAGTCGTATTGGAACCCGGAAATTCGACGGCAAAAAATACGGCTTGGCGTTCAGGTCGTTTCGACCTCACCCAAGCCATATTTGGATATTGCCTCTGTTGATTGAGAAATCGACATCGGGACGGATTTGGTAGAGGTTTGCATTTGTGGGATAAGTGGGACTAAAAAAATCTGATGCCATGAACACGACAAGTGGGATTCTTTCGTCGAAGATAAAAAAGCGTACGCCTTTTCGATTTCGGAAAGGGCTTCAAACTTTGGCATTTGTTTTTTCCCTGGCGTTTGCGGGATGCGGCGACAACAACAACGACAACACCGCCTTCACCAACCAATTAGACAACCAATCTTCGCCTACTGTCGTCCCGACGAAATTAGACGCAGGGTCTGCGCGGAAGATCAAGAGCGCGACCGAAGGATTAGATTCCGGACAACTCATTACAAAACGCGAGTTGGACGAGTTGGTTAAAGTCGCGCTGAAGTACCCTCACTCGGATCAAGCCGTCTCTGTAGTTTGTCACCTCTACGAATCTTGGAAAGATTACGGTGGGCTGGCTGAATTCCTCAAACAATTGCCACCGAACAATGAGCGGGCCGATTATTTGGCCTTTGTATTGATCAAAGACGATCAATTTGAAGCCGCGATTTCGCTCTTAGAGGCTTTGCTCAAACAGCGTCCCGACAATCATCTACTTCAATGGCGTATGGGTAATGCCCTTTCTCATGCGGGGCGAACCGTTGAGGCAATAGAATTCATTCGCCGGGCGATGCCGACTTTGCAAGGTGAGGAACTGGTCGAAGCCCACAACTTGATCGGCCAAAGTCACCTATCGAAAAACGAACTCGACCTTGCCGAGCAACACTTCAAGCAGGCTCTCGCCGTTGATCAAACGACTTTGCAAGCGTTGATCGGTTTAATGGCCATTTACGAAAGAATGGGAGAAACAGAAAAAGCGAGAGTCTATCAAGAACAGTCTTTAAGAGTCCGCAATGAACGGGCCCAGGAAAAGCTCAAGTCTGGTCTGTTTGCAATAAAAATGCGAGACCTCAAGAAACTTCTTGACGCTGAAGACTGGAACGGAAGCGAATCTTTGATCGCAGAGATTAAGACGGACGCCGCCCCAGATCAACTGGCTCACCTCAACCGAGTCAGTGCGATGATCACACAAAAAAAAGCCGGTGTTGGGACCCCTAAATAGTTTTATTTTTTGGATTAGAGTGAAATGACCAAAATTGTTGGCACGTTTTTGATACTGGTAGTGCTCGCGTTTATCGGGTATCGCATTGTCGATACCATGAAGCCTGGCTCGCCCCGTGTTGTTGCCCAACAATCGATCGGAAGACAGACCGATTTCCAAAAGAATTTAACGTCCGACGCTCTTGACTTTACTGAAGTTTTTTTAAAAAGGCGAAATGATTCTGTCGAGACCAAAGTGAATTTCGTCGATTGGACGAAAGAATCAGGAGTCGACTTTCGCCATTTTGCGACTCCGACATCGCAAAAATATCTCCCCGAAGGGATGGGGTCCGGCGTGCTTTTGACGGATTTTACTAGAAATGGAGCTCCCGATTTAATTCTCATCAATGGTGGTGACGTTCAAGCCGTCCCGAATCGCCCTGAACACATTAAAAACCGAATGTACCTCAACGATGGTGGAGGACGTTTCCGCGAGGTGACCGACGAGTGGGGATTGCCCAGTTATGCATACGGCATGGGTGGAGCGGCGGCGGATTTTGATAACGACGGTTGGACGGACCTTGTTCTTACTAGTTGGGGCGGCGGGGTGCGACTCTACCGAAACCTTGAAGGCAAGGGGTTTGAGGATGTCACCGAACGGAGCAAGATTCCTCAGGA
Source organism: Pirellulaceae bacterium (assembly GCA_019636375.1). Lineage (GTDB taxonomy): Bacteria > Planctomycetota > Planctomycetia > Pirellulales > Pirellulaceae > BJ22. The sequence goes on from JAHBXS010000008.1 coordinate 42,221, forward strand.
TTTGCTGTGGAGCACGAGCTGTGGATTTTTTGACTACAACCAAGACGGCCATTTGGACTTGTACATCGCTCACTACCTCGACTACACCCTCGACAAGGCCGTTCTTTGCACGTTCAACAACTACACCGTCCACTGTGCACCGTTACTGTTTAAAGGAGTAGCGGATCGTCTACTCAGAAATAATGGCGACGGCACCTTTACCGATGTTTCCTCGGAGGCCTTTCCGGCAGAGACGCTCAAAGTCGCCACGGATGGTGTGACTCAAGATGTTCAGGTTTGCAAAGGTCTCGCTGTTGGGTTAGGAGACATTAACGGTGATGGACTTGTTGACGTTTATGTTGCCAATGATGTCTCAAGAAACTTTCTCTTCATCAATCAAGGTGACGGAACATTCACTGAAATCGGTCGCCAGGCCAATGTGGCTTATGGTGAAAACGGGCTAGAGCAGGCCGGTATGGGGGTCGCCTATAGTGATGTGGACGGCAATGGCCTATGGGACATTGTCTGTACGAACTTTCAGGGGGAAACAACTAATTTGTATAGCCAAGACAACAACCTTCAGTTTCTCGACCGCTGCGATGAGTTGGGAATCGGCCAAACCGCTAGAGCTCGCCTAAGTTTCGGCTGTTATTTTTTAGATGCCAATAATAACACCCGTGAAGACCTCGTGATTGTCAGCGGCCATCTCGACGATACGGTCGAGTTCTATGCAAGCAATGTCAAACACGGACAACTTAATAGCTTTTATGAAGCTGTCGGTGGAGGGAAATTCGTCGACGTCTCAAACTCCGCTGGGCCAGCGTTCGCCGATGCTCAGGTCTCGCGCGGGTTAGCGGTTGGGGACATCGACGGTGACGGACTATTGGACTTAATTGTTTCAAACAATAACGGCACCGCTCAAATTGTTCGCAATCAGACTCCAGACGCTGGGAATTTTGTGTCGTTATGGCTGGAGGGAACAAACGGTAACACCAACGCCATAGGGGCGAAAGTCGTTGTAACAATTGGCGAGCGGAAACTTGTGCGTCAGATTTTTGGGGCAACTTCTTATTTGTCCCAAAGCGATTGGCGTTTGAATGTCGGACTGGGCGATGCACAGCAAATTGATCAACTGGAGATCTATTGGCCGGGAGAATCTGAACCGCAAATCGTTGAGAATCTCAAGGCGAATCAATTTTATTACGTACGTCATGGTTCAGAGCCTAGGGCCTATCGCCCTGGAGAGAGTGTGGTGAAGTATGAGCCTGCAAATTGAAAATAGTGTTAATGTAGGTGCACCCTCCAAGGCTGCCCAACGCAAGGTTCGCGACCAAGCGAAATATTGGTTTGGGCTTGTGTTTGCGACTTCGACGGTTTTGCTTCTTGCCAACTCCTTTTACCTCTACGCGGCAAAATCTGACAGTTACTTTTTGTCTGCCATGTTGTGGCTTCATGGCTGGTTGGGGTTGATACTAACCCTATCGATGACCGGCTTTGCGGTTCCCCATTACCTTCATCGCCGACGGCACCAAAACGTCAAAGCAAAGGCATTTGGCTACTTCTTGATGGCATTGTTAGTCGTCGCGTGCGTTCTAGGCATCGTGGTTTTTTTCCTCGGCAGAAATGAGTCTCCCGTTTGGATGATTCGCGGCCACGAGTTGGCATTTGGATTGGGACTTGTTTTGTTTTTGATGCACAGGCTCTCGGCCGTACAAGCACCACTTTGGCGTTATGAAATTGGCGGTGCGGCAATCGCAGGAGCACTTTGCTGGGGTCTATTTCTTTCCGAACCGAAAGCAGATGGTCAACGTGGGCTCGATCTTGCGGGCCCTCAAATGAAAGTGGCAAGTTTCACCGCCACGTTGGCAACGACCAACTCAGGGCATATTTTGGACGAAAAAGACCTATCAAATCCGAATTATTGCGCCCAATGCCATCAAGACCTTTTTGATCAATGGAGCGGTTCGGCTCATCGTTTCTCTTCGATGAATGATCCGTTTTACGAAAGAACTTTCACTGTCGTCCAAGAAAACCGTGGACCAGAGTCTATGCACTTTTGTGGCGGCTGTCACGATCCTCTCGTTCTTTTGACTGGGAATATGGAAGAATCAATGACGCGCCATACCACCAACGCTCAAGAAGGGATTACCTGCTTGGCTTGTCATAGCATCGTCGCCGTCAATGACCGACGGGGGAATGCCAGTTATGTGATGGCCAAACCAGATCATTACCCATTCTACGAAAGCGAAAATCCTGTCGAGCGGCAACTCAACCTAGATATGATTCGCGCAAAGCCCGAAAAACACAAACGAGACTTTTTGAAAGACATCCATCGCACCAGCGAGTTTTGTCTTTCCTGTCACAAGGCTCATTTGGACACGTTCGTGAACAATTATCGTTGGAAACGAGGACAAAATGACTACGATGCTTGGTTTGATAGCTCGGCGGGCCTGAATAGTGCTTTGACATTCTACAACGCTCAAAAAGTAAAGAGCTGCCAAGAATGCCACATGCCTCTCGTCCCCAGCAATGACCCGGCGGCCAAAAATGGATTCGTGCGAGACCATACTTTTCCAGGTTCCAATTCAGCACTCCCTGTCTGGCACAATAAACCCGAGTGGCTCGAAAAAACAAAAGCGCTCGCAAAAGACACCCTCAAGGTTGACATTTTTTCAGCAATTGATGCCGATCAAACCGATCCAGAGTCTCGAATTTTTCCATTAGAAAGACCTGACGCGCGCCTCGCGCCGGGCAGTGAAGTTCGCGTTGAAGTGATGGTGAAGAATACCGGCGTCGGCCATTTATTCCCGGGCGGAACGATGGATATGCTAGAACCTTGGGTTGAATTTATCGTGGCCGATGCAGAACGACCTGAAGTCCCGATTTTAGCCAGCGGACTGCTCAGCAAAGACCGTCGTCTCGACCCCTCGGCCCATCGCTACAATGCCGTGTTACTAAGCCGCGAAGGCCGCTTAATTGACGTTCACAATGTCGAGCATTTCTTTACTGATTTGTACAACAATGGAATTGGGTTGGGGCAGACCGATATTGTCCGATATCAATTCGGGATTCCCGAAGAGTTGGACGGGAAAAGTCTGAAGTTCACGGCGAGAGTTCGCTATCGCAAATTCTCCCAAGAATACATCACCTACGTCTTTGGGGATGAACCCCCAGTATTTCCGATCATCGACTACGGATCGGCCGAAGTCACCGTGAGGGTCGGGGAACCGCAGCCGCTTTCGAAGATAGAAACCGTAGAGGTTGCAAAACGGCTTCGCGATTTTTCGATCGGCAGTTTGAGGCAAACGGACACGAAAACTGCGCTCTGGGGCTTCCAGCAAGTCGCGCGAGTTGTTCCTGAAGAACCTGACTCGTACATCGATATTGCACGCTGTTACGTCCAAACTGGGAATTTCGGCGAGGACTTGGCAGAGGTCATCGGTAAGGCGACGGACGTCAATCCGAAATTCCCAAAAATCGGTTTCTTCCTCGGTAAATTGCTCGCCTCACAAGCTCGGTTTGACGAAGCTGCTGAAGCCTATCAGTCCACGCTTTCCGTTTTTCCAGATGATCGGATTGTCAACAACGACAAGGGCCTGGCGCTGTTCAAGGGGAAACGCTTTAACGAGGCCGTCGAGACTTTCTTGCACACCCTGGAAATCGATCCAGAGAATGTCTTTGCTCATAACTATCTTTCGTTGAGTTACCAAGAATTGGGAGACAAGGCCAAAGCTGAGGAACACCATGAATTTTTCCTGCGTTACCAACCGCAGCAAGCCGAACGATCTGTCATCGAGTCCTATCGAAGACGAAATCCACACGCCGATCGCGAAGCCAACATTCTGCACTTCCATCCGCTCCATGCTCCCGATGAAGTTGAGCGTCTCGTGAAGGAAAACGAAAGCTATCGACATCCTCACTCAGAGATTCAACCAGATAAAGCCGGGCCCATCAAAGATCGTCCAACTGACATCATAAAAATTTATTGATTCGCATTCCATATTGAGCCAGCGAGCAAATTTCCGTTCGGAATTTTGAGCAAGCCAGGTTGAAAAATGGCATCTGGGTCTAGAGTTTTGTAGTTATTTGGAGGTCCGACAGACCAAAGTGATTTCGCAAATCATTAAGCGCGTCAACCCCAGCCCCACCCAAACCTCCCAGTCCCCGCAGAGTTCCACCTCGTCGTTGCCAGCATTTCGCCAACCCTCCAAATCAGCTCCGATTAATTTAGGGCACTTCTGCATCATTGTTGTATTGTCGGACGATGATTAACTTTGTACTCTCCTGGGCTTCGTCGAAGTTCACGGTTCGAAGTGTTTTTCATGCCACAACTCAAGGATGAGTTGTTACCCTCCGCAATGGTCTTTTTAAGGAACAAAAAATGAGCCGCAAGAATCGCGTCCGCATTAGCAATCTCAATTCAAAACTCGATTATTCGATTTTGGAAGAGCGAAAAGTTCTTGATGGAACGTTCGGTTCACTCGTACTTGCGCCAGCCGAAATTCTGCCGATGATCGTCAGCCACGATGAAATCACCGTCGTGCAACCATCGACACATCTTCCGAATCGACCTACTTGGACCGGTGAGTATATCGGCTTGACTGTGGAAGACGCTCAGGCGCTTGCCAAACGAAACGGCGCTGAATTCCGAATTTCGCGAATGGATGATGAGTACTTTATGTTGACGATGGACTATCGCCCTGGTCGCATCACCGCCGAAGTCGAGAAAGGGATCGTCGTCGATTACACTGTCGAGGGGGCGTCTCGCCCCGAACTGCCGCCGGATCGTCCTGTGCTTTGGCCGCCAACACTTTCACCTATCGATGTGACAATCGTGGACGTCGCGAATGAAATTGAAACGATCCAAGGACCTCGCACGCCATCTTGGACTGGTGAATATCTCGGGCTAACAATTGAAGACGCACAGGCACTTGCCACACGCAACGGCGTTGAATTCCGAATTTCGCGAATGGATGATGAATACTTTATACTGTTGACGGACTATCGTGTTGGTCGCATCACCGCTGAAGTCGAGAAAGGGATCGTCGTCGACTACACCGTCGAAGAAGAGTACCCACTCGATTTGCCACCAGATTGTCCCGCATATTGGCCTCCACAACTTTCTAAAATTGATATGACGATTGTTGATCGCGTCAAGGAAATTGAACCTGTCGCAGGGCCACGAACACCGTCTTGGACAGGGAGCTATATCGGCTTAACCGTGAAAGTGGCCGAAGCGCTTGCCGAGCGAAACGGCGTAGAATTCCGGATTTCACGGATGGACGACGAATACTTTATGTTGACGAGGGACTATCGCGTCGGTCGTATCACCGCCGAAGTTGAAAATGGCATCATCGTCGATTACACCGTTGAGGAAAAGTTGCCCGACCTTTTCACGCCAGCGATCAAGCCTAAACTTTTCGCCCGCAATTAGACGGCAGGGCAGAGATGGGTTTCACGCCCCTCATTCGCTCGCTTGTAGCTCTCGAAAAACGAAACAGTCGTGAATGTTTCGGGATTGACAATCTATGACGCTGATTGGCTCGCCAAAAGTGTTTCAAATTCGGATTCACTGAGAATTTGAACGCCAAGTGATTGGGCCTTGGCGAGCTTGCTGCCGGCGTCGGCACCGGCAACGAGGTAATTTGTTTTCGCACTGACACTGCCGCTGGTCTTACCGCCATTGGCCTCGATCAATTCGTGAATCTCTTCGCGTTTATATTTGACTAGCGTTCCGGTGACAACAAATGTCTTCCCGGAAAACGCTGACGAACCACTTGCTGAATTTGTTGTCGCCGGTTTGAAAACGAGCCCCCGAATCTTGAACTCTTCCAATACTTTTATTCCAGAAGGTGAACGAAAGAAGTCAAAAACGCTCCGCGCGATTACTTCACCAATCTCATTGATTCGGCTTAGCACTTCGACACTTGCCGCAGCCAGTTTCTCAACCGTTCCAAACTCCCTTGCCAAAATTTTCGCAACGCTTGAGCCAACATGGCGAATCGAAAGAGCCGTTAGAAATCGATCCAACGGACGTTCCCTACTAGCTGCGATTCCGGCGATGAGTTTCTCGCTGGAGCGTTCTCCCATGCGTTCGATTGTCCGCAATTGCTCAGCGGTCAGGTCGTACAAATCTACAAAATCGCGAACCAAACCACTCTCGACAAGCTGTTGCACCAATTTCTCACCGAGCCCTTCGATATCCATCGCCGGACGAGAGGCAAAAAAGCGAATTCGCTCTGTGACTTGAGCAGGGCAATTTGGATTCGTACACCGAATGTAAACGCCACCTTCATCTTTCGAGAGTTCCCCCTGGCAAGCCGGGCATTGAGTCGGGAATATAAACTCCGGCAATTCCGCTTCTCGCAGGTGCTTTTCGACGCGGACGATGTGGGGAATGATCTTCCCTGCTTTTTCAACAACCACCAAATCCCCGACCCGAATATCTTTGCGGGCGATTTCCTCAGCGTTGTGAAGGCTTGCACGACTGACGATGGTTTGAGCCAACTCAACGGGCTCAAGATTGGCAACTGGAGTGATGGCCCCTGTTTTGCCGACCTGAAGTTCGATGGAGTTCAAACGCGTGACCGCTTCGTATTTTTCCCATTTGTAGGCCGCAGCCCACCGAGGACTTCGCGACCGCGTTCCCAGAATTTCACGTTGGTCAAATCGATTGAGCTTGATCACCAGCCCATCGACTTCGAAATCAAGTTCGTGAAGAGTCTCCACAAATGTTTCGCAATGCTTGGCAACCGCTTGAATCCCTAGAAACATCTCGACGCGCGGGGTGGCCGGGATTCCGTATTCCCTCAACTCATCCAAAAACTCAGTATGCGATTGAGCCCGCAAACCTTCGCAATAACCGGTTCCATGCGCGAAAAAACTTAGATTCCGGTCGGCACAAATTCTCGGGTCGAGCAAGCGAATACTTCCTGACGAAACATTTCGAGTGTTAGCATAAAGCGGCAGATTCGCTTGGGCCTGCCGCTCGTTAAGTTTAACCAGCTCTTCATTAAGCATAAAAATTTCGCCACGGACCTCCAAAAGGTCAGGGTAGCGATCCCCGTTCAATCGCAACGGCACGTCCCTGATCGTTTTGACATTGTGCGTGATAACATCACCGACCTCGCCATTGCCACGAGTCAGAGCGCGGACCAGAATGCCTTTTTCGAAAACGACCGAGACAGCCGCCCCGTCGATTTTCATTTCCACGACCCACTCGGCAGGTTCGCCAAGTTCCTTTTCCACCTTGGTGCCAAAATCGAGCAACTCCTCCAAGCTGTAGGTGTTTTGAATTGATAGCATCGGGAGCCGATGAGCCAATTGTTCCAAGTGCTCAACCGGTGCCTCACCGACCCGCTGCGTTGGGCTATCGGGAGTGATCAACAGAGGAAACTGCCGCTCCAAATCTTCGAGTTCCCGAAAGCGTTGGTCATACTCCAAGTCCGTGATTAACGATTTGGAGTCAACATAGTAACTGCGATCGTACTCATTGATTTCTTTACGTAGAGATTCAATTTTCTTCTTGGCAGAATCACTCATACAAGCCGAACCCAATGCTTAGAAATTGAAAGAATTTCCGTTGTGATTCCTTAACTAGCCGTTTCCACGCCACATTCCGGTGCTTGAGTGATCGGTTTGTTCATCGAATCGTTCGGAACGAAGCACAAGAACTTCAGCGGCCCCCCGCCATCGTTGCGAAATTGATGAACCTCGTCAGGAGCGACATAGACAACGGTTCCTGGCGAAAGCCGGTGCGGGATCGAGTCGCAAAACACGGTTCCTTCACCTTCGAGCACAAACACTTCATGCTCATAAGGATGTGAATGCCGCGGCGTAAACCCTCCTGGTGCAACCTCAAACTGTCGCATCGCAAAATTCGGCGCTCCGTCGGATGGCCCGATTAACCAGCGCACAGAACAATTTTCCGAACCCGGCATTTCAACCGTCTTCTGCTCGACACTTTCGAAGTGTGTGACTTTCATAGAATATTCGCACCAATAAAACCCGTGACTTTTTTACTTACCAAACGACAGGCTTATTTTATTTTGTCGAACGGCATTCGAAAACCCGCCAACTTTGCGGTAGAATCATTTTTTCAAGATGTGGCAGACAAGGAGCTTGAGATTGACTGAGATGATTAGAAACCTTTTGGTGCTTCTAGCGTTTGGCCTAGTTGTCGGCGGTTCAATTGTCCGCGCTCAACCGCAGGCCGAAAATCCGACGACCATACGACTTTTGAACCGATTAACTGAAACGCCCGCCGAAGGGGAAGATGTTGAGGAGGAGTGGCAATTTATTCCCCCCTCACGAGAATCATTGCGTCCGCTAATTTCGGCGGCGAGGCTCATCAAAACGTCCAAGTTTTCTAATGCATCCGTTCAATTGGGGGATATCTTAGCGGATCAAAATCAGCCGGATTTTTTGATCCCACTGAGTCGTAGTCAAGCCATCGGTTTTCGGCAGGCGGCCCACTTGTTGATGGAACTCGTACCGGAGTCGGCTCTTAGTGATTACCGCTTGAAGTATGCGGTTCACGCCCAACAACTTCTGGATCGTGCTGTAGCAGAGTTGAATCGCGATCTTTTGATGATGGTGTCGAAACGCTATTTTTTCACCGAAGCTGGAATTCAGGCTTCCATTATCTTGGGGCATTTAGAATTCTCGCGGGGGAAATTGGGTGAGGCGAGCGTCGCCTTTCGCCGCGTCGTGCATGAGGCAAAACGCCTTGGGCGCAGCGACCCGGAATCGCAATTGATGGTGGCTATCGCCGAGTTGTTAGCTGGAAACGCAAACGCTGCCGACCTCCAAGTGCGAGATTTGATTGCAAAAGTTGCTCGTAACGAAGTCAATTTTCGCGAGTTGCAATTACTGGGGGAACCTGTACGTTTCCCTACAAATCCAGATGATGGTCTTAATTGGCTGACTGGCTACTTAGGAAGTTCACCGATCAAGTCGGAACCGGTCGTTAGGGATTGGCAAATGGCATTTGGCTCTCCGGATCGCAACGCCATTTCGACGGCGGGTCTGCCGATGCTATGGCCCGAATGGTCGGTCCCACTTCACGTTGACTCGGACCAACAAGAGCCGTTCTCGATCCAGCTGAAAAAAACGTTTAAGGAAGAATCCAAAATCATTCCAGCTTTTTTCCCGATTGCTGCCGGAAATACGGTGATGTTTCGAAGTCGCGAAAAGCTGGTCGCTTTTGAGCTGGATTCGGGGAAGTTGAAATGGAGCTTTCCCCCTAACGTCGCTTGGAATCCAACGCAATCTAGAACATCAAAGAGTCCAACTGTTGAATTGGAACTCGAAAGACGTTCCCTAACAAACCTTTCGGAAACTGTTTTCGCTGGGTGGTTGATGGGAGAGTTGACCAGCGACGGGCAAAACTTGTACTCCGTTCCATTTTCACAATATGCAGCGGATATGCGAGGATTGTTTGGGACAACATTTAGAGAGCTTGCTCCCCCGATTTTAGGCCAGGCTCAAGTGTTGCGTGCGTTGGAGCTAGAACGCCACGGGGCATTGAAATGGCAAATTGGCGGCGCAAGTGGTCTCGACGATCCTCAACTAACGAAGACTTCTTTTTTAGGAGCCCCCCTAGCCGTTGCAGGAAAGCTCTATGCCGTATGCAAACAAAACGACATTATTTCAGTTGTCGCATTGAATGCCGCGAGTGGACGTATGGAGTGGGCGTTGCCAATTGCCGTCTTTCCTTCCGATGATGACGACGATTACGAATACTATGAGTATGACCGTTCGCCGATGAAGGGGAGCTTGACGCCCAGTTTTCGCGACGGTGTATTGATATGCCCATGCGGGAACGGAGCGATCGTTGCTATTTCTCTCGACGATAAAAGTTTGCTCTGGGGCTATTCAGAACCAAGCGGATCGAGCAGCATCGACCCCTACAACTACCCAAATCGCACGACGAACAAATCGAACGAAATTCGTCAAATCGACTGGATTGCCAATCGAGTCATCATCGATCATGCCGTGGCTGCGTTCACTCAACCCGGTCTTCGACGACTGATATTGATCGAGTTGGCGACGGGCCATGCCTTGTCGGCCGAACGCATCAACGCTTTTCTAAATCAACAAGGTGGACTTTATTTGGCCGGAATCCGAGACGGCAAAGCACTATGCGTGGCGAGGAAGTCGATCAGTGCTGCGGATATATTCACGGGTGAGTTGACTTGGGCAGTCGACTTTGACCACGAAGAAGAACCCAGCGGACACGGCTTCTATTCCCGTGAACACTATCACCTACCACTTTCTTCCGGTCGCGTTCTAAAAATATCCTTGCGCGATGGCAAAGTCACCAACGAAATACGTTTGGCCGAGCCGTTAGGGAACCTCATTAGCCATCGTGGCTATGTCATCTCACAAGGACCAAGTCGCTTGTCAGTATTACTTCAAAACGAACCCTTGCTCGAAAATGTTGAACCTTCTTCCGACGATTCGCTCCAAGAAGTCCGATTGAAACTTCGAGTAAAGGCAATTGCGCTAAGCAAACAAGGGGAACTCGACAAAATGATCGATACCTTGGAGACGCTCTGGAAATTGGACTCGGATGACGCCTATTCCATACATCTAAAAACCGCCTACCTAAAAAAAGTCGAGAGAACACCAGATTGGACAAGCGAAACATTGAAGTCGTTTCAACAATCCGATGAGAAATTCAGAGTGGCGGTTTGGTTGAAACGGATTGAGGCAAGTGCTGGCCGAGATATTCCAGCAGCTTTAGTTTTTCTTAACGAAGGACTCAGCGAAATGTCGCCGGAATTACTGCTGAAGCCGATTCCCTTCAGCAGTCTTGTCAACGACGGCTCGCAAGTCGCGGGCACGGTGCGACTTGATCGCTGGATCGGAACAACAATCGGGCGAGCCTTAAAAACTGAAGCCGACTTGCAACGCGCGATGCAGGGATTGCAAAAGACGCCAATTAATCGGCCTCTTATAGAACAACTTATTCGTGCCGTTCAAAACGAATATCAACGTCAACTCAAATTAGTCGCAAAGCCCCACGACCAAACACTCGCCGATAGTCCAAACACTCGCCTTAAACTCAGTTCAGATCGTCGTTGGCATGAGTTTGATCAGTGGGGCTTTCTCAAGCTCCAGCCGAATTTCGAAGCAGGGTCCGCCGATTCAAATCTTGGTGATGGAGCGATTGACTCTAGTTTTGTTTACAAATTAGTTGATTCGGAAGTCGCAGTCACTTCGACAATGGAAATCCGGGAATTGCCAGACAATCGCCTAGCAGTCTTCGACCAAAACTTTACCCTAATTAAACACATCGCTCTTCCCAAAACCGAACCATCGACGGCAGACGAACAGAGCATTCATATTCTGGGTGCGATGGAGCATGATGAAGACGAAGACGAAGACGACTTCTATGATGACGATGACGAGCCGCAGTACACCATGATGCCGCCGTTGGGTTTTGGAGTTCGCCTTACCAAAGGGCCATGGAATTTGTTGCTCACCGAACGCAACGCCCACATGGTCTATTGCCCAGATAACGATTGGCAAAACGCGCGACTTGTTTGGTCCAAAAACGATTTGGTTTTTGACCTTACAGGCTTATGGGGAGAAGCCGGTTACGATCGGTTTGCTGAAGATGTCGTGCCGCTTTCTTTCGGTTTCCCTGCAACGTTGACTCGAGAAGGCGACCTCGTGTGGCTTAATGGATCGCAACTCGAGGCGATTGATGTTGAGACCGGAAATGTCTTCTGGCAATCACCAGGGCATCTCAGGTCTCGATTGATTGGCCTACAAGATGAAGTTGCTGTTTTTCAAATAAATTCCCGATCAGTAAGCCGATTTGAGTTGGCAACTGGATTGCCAATCGGGCAAGTGACAGAAGTTACGGGTGGTCTTTTGCAATGTTCCGAAGGACATGTCTTGAAGACTGAATTGCTCAAAGGTGAAAAAGTCCTCCACGCCGTAAACCTTAAAACCAACGCAGATTCTTGGAATCGAACGCTGGCCCCAAATGAAATCGTCGTTCCGATTAGGAATGATCGCTTGGGAATCTATAGCGAAAACCAGACTTTTCAAGTCTTGGACAGTCAGACTGGAAAATCTCTCTTGTCACTCGATTTAGATGGCCAATTTCCGCCGAGGACTAAAATTCGGGGAATAAAAATTAAAGAAGTCGAAGGCCGTCTATTGGTGTTTTTCCAAAGCCGTCAGCCAGAGACTTCAATTGAGCTCAGAAACGAGACTGCCTTCATGCGCGTAATTTCATCTTCAAATCGCAACGATGGCCTCGATACGGGGTACCTGGTAATGATAGATCAGACAAACGGTAAATTAGTTTGGCCTAAGCCACTCCGGTTTGAAGCCGTTAACTGGTCTCCTGATCCAAACTCGATCTCCCCTGTCATGGCCGGTTTTCGAAAAATTGATTACAACAATTTTCCACGATCCTTCAATCGTTCCTTTATGCAGGTCATTTTCATCGACTTGAGAACGGGGCGAGAGGTCTCTCGGGTTGAAGACCCCAGCGAGGGTGAATTCCCTGCTCAGTATCAGGTTAATTGGGCAGATCGAAACATTGTTTTTTCAATCGGCACCCAAAGGTACAGTTTTGAATTTGGCTCGGAAGGTCCTCCCCCGGCGCCCGCTGCAAATCTGACCTTGCGAAGTACACGACTATTTCGCACTCCAGAAATCAGCACCTCCGAGGAAAGCAAATCCACATCCACGGGCCGTCGCAAAAATTTAGAACGGATGCAAGAAGCGGCAGCGAAAGAGCAGGAACAACGCGAGTTGATTCAAAAGGTTTTTGGCGGAGACAAATTGCCAAAACCATAATTTGAACACGAAAGTAATTCGCGACCGTTCACGGGATCGGCATTCGAAATTAGCCTATTCCCGCTTTGGCGAATCGCTTATCCAAACGGCTTACTGAAGAATGCTCCCTCGGGGCGTCCGCCGTTTCACGGAGTGAAACGTTAGGTAGGCATTCACTCCGTAAGTGGTTACTGAACATCGAACCGCGATGAAATTGATCCTCTATTGAACCGCGACCATATTGATCAATCGCTACAACCCGAATTCTTTCCAAGACTTTCGGCTTAATGTGACCTTGATTTGTTGCACCGCCCGTCCCCTCGGAAGCTACATTTTCCATTGGAGCAGTCTTTTTTTCTCATGGACGGGCCGCGAATTTGTTAATCGTCACGGAAGGTGGCCGATGAAACAACGCGATTTCCGACTCTTCACGGAATAAAAAGCCACTGGGCCGTTTGCTCTGTGAACGAAAATTGAAATCGCTCACCAATTTGGTTTTTCAATACGCTTTTTGCTTTTTCAACATAATTAATTTGTTAGTTTCCTGGTCTAGCCTACGAGACCATACGGGAGGGGAACATGAACAATTCGACGCCGAACACGACGAGTCATTCTGGAACTCCGCCAGGAAAAACTCTGGTCGAACGAGCGGTTGCCAGGCTCGAAGCCGAATCCATACGCTTCTTGAATTCCGAATGTCGCTCGATTATCCGCAAACCCTTCGTCCGCCCCTGCTCATTGATCGTGCGGGGAACCGTGGAAGCCGTCAAGGCGACCAGCCAATACATTGCCGACTCGGGAATCAATCTCATCGGGCAAACCAATTTTTCTGAAGGATTGGTCGCTTTGCTTAAAATCCACTCGCTGGAAGGAAGCCCTGTCTTCTTTCTCGCTGAGTGCCGTTGGTGCCGCCCCTATGGCGAAGAATGGTTTTGTTCCGGATGGCATTTCATTTCCATCCAACGCGGCAACGAAACGTCAACGAAACCCCGATAGTCATTAGCGATATAGGCTTGACCGCCAGCACAAAACGGAAATTAGTCGCGTCTCAATGCAGCAACGATGGGAGTCTGCACCGCCTGAATTGCAGGACCGATTCCGGCAAGAACTCCAACGGCGACGGACAAAACTGCGGCTAATCCAGCCAACCGGAAGGATGGGGCAATTCCCAATGACACCCCCTCCGTTGTCATTGCTAACCGCAACCAAGCCAGCAGACTAATTGCGATTCCGGCACCTAACAGCCCGCCAATGATACACAAGAGGCTGCTCTCGGTGACCACCAATCGCATGGCTGTTAAAGGGCGAACCCCCAACGTTTGCAAAACGGCATACTCTTTAATTCGGTCTTGAACGCTCATCACCGTGGTCGTCGCAACAATCGACAAGACCAACCCCAAACAAGCATACCCTAACCAAGCCGTAAACCGAATGAAATCCACAAGATCGGTCACGGCATTTGCCATAAAGGCCCCGCGCGTCCGAGTCTTGGTGGCAACGGGACCTGACTTTAAATTTTGATCAATCGACTCTGCAACTTGATTCAAATCGAACCCAGATTGAACGATCACCTCGTGCAGAGTCACCGTTCCCGCTCGATCCGTTCCTTCAGCAAGCTGCAAGTAGTCCAGAGGGGTAAAGATCACGTTTTCCTCAGCCGCCACTTCAGAACGAAAAATCCCCGACACTTTGACACTCATCGGCCCAATCGAAAACGTCTCGCCAACCTTAATGCCTCGCCGTTGGGCCAAAGTAAATCCCACCAACGCCCCATTTGATTCGGTTTCGAATCCCCTCGCCGTCCCATCCACAATATTAAAGGTCCTAAATTGGGCGACCTGTTGAGGGTTGACCCCGTTAAAAACGACTACATCCAAACTCGCGCGGCAATTATTGGTCCAAACTTGAACCGGCATCACTTCACGAACTCCAGGAATCTTGGCGATCTGCCGAGCATAATCCACGGGCAAATGACTCGTGCTGGGACAAAATCGATTCTCTTGATAAACGACCAACCCTCGATTGGACTCCGAATCTGTCACCAAACGCCGCAATCCTTCTTGAATCGCTTCCACGCCGCAAAAGACGAACATCGCGACCGCCGCTCCACAAATCGTCAATAACGTGCGCGTACGGTGTCGCAACAAAGTTTTCAAAACATAGCGAAACATCAGGCTCCTCCTGCCGAAACAGATACCGGTTGATTCTCGCTTGCAAGTTCTTTAATTTTACCGCGATCCAAATGCAACTGGCGTCGGGCCATGCGCGAAAGCTCCGAATCATGCGTCACCATTAACAAGGTAATTCCCAACTCCCGATTCAGACGTTCCAACAAAATTTGAATTTGCTCGCTGGTTTCTGAATCAAGACTCCCGGTCGGTTCGTCGGCAACCACGATTTTCGGATGAGCGACAATGGCCCTCGCGATGCCAACCCGTTGTTCTTGCCCACCCGACAATTGTCGCGGATAGTGATGAGCACGATCGGTGAGACCAACCGCTTCCAACGCTACGCGAACTCGCTGTCGACGCTCGGCGGCGGAAATTTTCAGAAGCAGTGTTGGCAACTCGACGTTTTCATAGGCTGTCAACACGGGTATCAAGTTGTGCGTTTGAAAGATGTAGCCCAAATTGGCTGCTCGCCAATCGGCAAGTTTCGAGCGAGAAAGCCCGGTAATTTCAACGCCTCCCACCACCAGTTGACCTGAAGTCGGGCGATCAATTCCGCTTACGAGATTGAGCAAGGTACTCTTGCCAGTTCCACTTGGTCCCATTAGGGACACAAATTCCCCTTCGTGAATATCGAGGCTGACATTGTCGAGAGGGATAATGGTTTCTTCCCCCTTTCGAAACGATTTGGTGATATTGCGAATTTCAACAAGTGCCATCGAATACGGTTCTCCTTGCCACGTTTATTGAATACCCCAAGACCGATCCTCCGTGACGGCAACGCGCTGTCCCGGCTTTAGTCCCTCTGTTCCGCTGACGATTAGTTTGTCCGTCAAGGAAAGTCCGGATTTGATTTCGACTAATCCGTGTTCGCCCACCATGCCAAGTTCAACCACTCTCTTCTGAGCCCGTTGCATCGCGTCAACGGACCACACGAAACTTCCCTCGGCGGAAGTTTGAACGATCTGGCTAGGAACAAAAATCGCCTCGTTGACTTCGGTGGTATCCGAAGGCGTCTCTTGTTCAGGAGCCAGAAACGAAGCAGCAACCAACATCTCCGGGCTGACCGTCTCGGGTGGATCGATCAAGGCGACTTTCACTTCCAAAGTATTTCGCTGAACGTTTGCGGAACTCGTGAGTTGCAGAACCCGCCCCACAATTTTCCCTGACGCTGACGGCGTGCGAATTTCTACTAATTGACCTTTAGTTACCTTGGGAACATCCTCCAAACGCACATCGGCTCGAACTTGCAGCTTTTTCGGGTCGTACATTTCAACGATTGTACTTCCTCCAAAATGCCCTTCGTTGACGCTCGAACCTGTCGCCGCTTGCAATGACAAAATCCGTCCTGCAACAGGTGCTCGAATCACCGTTCTATCGAGTGCGAGTTGAGCCACGTCAAGTTGTAAACGGGCCTCTTCGCATAAAGCGCGAGCCGAGCGGAGCCGGGCATTGGCCTCGTCCAGTTGGCGTCGTTCCTCGATGCGGAGTTCAAGCTGTTGTTCCAGCGCGTCGGCTTTGGCAGACAACGCTTCGATCTCGCGATCAATACTTTTTTGACTCTGAAGAAGTTCATCCAAAGTCGCCACGGACTGCGCGTAATCTCGTTCGGAGACATTCACGATTCGCTCTGAAATGGCGTCCTTCGCAGCTCTTTTTCCTTGAAGATTCTTCTCGGCAAACTCGAGCTCGGCTTTCGCAGATGCGATTTGATGGGGGAGCATTCCTTTGACCGACTGGGCCTTCGCCAGTTCGCTCAACGCACTTGCCAGGGCGGCCTTGAGATGCAAAGGTCGATCCAAGCGTACTACAGCGGCCTGCTGTTCCGCTTCGATCTGTTCCATTGCGGCTTGGCGGATTTCCAACTGGTTTCGAGCTTGAGCGACAACCAATTCGGCATCCACCGAGTAGAGTCGAGCAATCGAGTCCCCTTTTTCAACATCATCGCCTTCGACGACCAACAGTTCTTCGATCACCCCCGTCGTCAGCGCGGATACTTTGATCGGTGTGGGGCTCGGCTCAATCCATCCCGGAGCCTGGAACATCACCGTCCCTGACTTTTGCCCGACCGGCTTCTTGACGATTACCGGAATCACCGCGACCGATTGCCGAGGAAGTAACGCCGGAATCACGGAAGAGCCAAACAATCCCAAAAATCCGACGAGTAAACCCGCAGGGAGTAAATACCGCGATATCCAACGCTTCGGAGGCGCGGAAACTGTTGTCGCTTGCGATTGTGAACGATCAACGGCCAGGGCTCGCAAGTCTAGTTGGGGCTGACTCATTACATTCTCACTTTTGGTTTCGAATCGCCAAGTTCTGAGCCAAAATTGTTAAATTCCCGTGCGTGTCAACACTCGCTCGACCCTTGACGACGACAATACTATTGACCTGTACAGGCACAAGCTCTCGTGAATCTTTGCCTACAAGCGTTCCAGAGTCGTCAATCAACTTGATCGTCGCCAAACTCTGTTTGAGTTCTTCTGGGGACACCGAGCAATCGACCGAACAATTTGGATCGCTACTACACGTGGGAATTTTTAAGTCGACGATCGTAAACACTCCCAAGCCGTCAACAAACGGTTTTGCCGAGCCACCGACACGTCCGACGACAACAACGACATCATCGTTTTTTGAAGTTGAACGAACTTGCTGAACATCCAACGGATCGCTTGGTTCTTCGTTGGCGAGGAATCGCGGATCGTAAGAGCCACCCACTTCACGAACACCCGTATCGCCGAAACAACCCGCGAACAAGCAGGGGACGAGTCCGATTAAAATCCATCTCCAAATCATTTGAAAACTCCTAAACTTTCATTGACTAAATTGCCTTAAGACCTGTTGCCACATCGACTCGCAGAGATCGCAGAGCTGGGGGAACTGCCCCCAAAACTCCGACCAGAAGTCCGATAAGGCAGCCAACCACAATTGCTTCGCCATCAATTCTGAGACGGAATGCGGACATCGTAAATCGAACCGCCCATCCATCGATCAACACCAATGCCAAGACACCTGCAACTAACGACGCAGCAGCGGCCAATAGCAACCCCTCCTGGAGCACGCTGATGACAATCGCCCGTCGTCGATAACCGATGGCCTGCAAAGTCGCGATTTCCCGCCCTCTTCCCGCCACCGCTCCATACATCATGTTGAGCCCGGTAAATACTCCCGCAGCCGCAACCAGCCAAACCACCACCCACGCCAGGGTGCGCAATGGCTGGAAAAATTCTCGCAACTCCGCGTAATATTCACTTTCCGAAATAGAGGTCAGCTCCAAGTCGATTCGTTCCTTGCAAAACAATTGCACTTCCGACATGGCAGAAGGGGTTTTGACCTGCAACGCCACAAGGCTGATGTCCTGCCGCTTTGTGGCCATTTGAAAATCTTCTAGCCGACACCACAACTCCGCTTCGTACAAGGAACCATCGGCCTGAAAATGCCCGCTGACCGTCCAGCTTGCTCCTTCGAATTCAATGACATCGCCGACCTTCAACAAACCGTCATGACTCCCCAGCTTTGTACCGGCCAACCGTCCGACCAAGATTTCATTCTTTTGCGGCCAACTGCCCGAAACCAATTGGACTTTGCGATGCACCAATGGCGCTGTAACCGTGACGCCACGAACTAGGCCGAACCCTGATTTCTGGTTGGGCAAAGTTACCCTTGTCCCCAAAAACAGCTCTGGAGAAACATAATCCACGTCGAATCGATTGAACGTACTTCCGATACTCGATGTCAACAGGCTGGGGATGCTGGCTTCAATCGCCGACGTTTCGATGTTTTCCTCAGCCAACATCGAAAAAACCCAGGCAACCTGTTCATCACCACTGATTGAAAGCGATCTTTCCATTCCGCGCAAAAAGCCCACGACCACGAAGACCAGCGTGATAACCGTCGTCAATGCAAACAACGTCATCAGGGTTCTCAGTGGGCGACGCATGAGATTGCGTACACCATATTCCCAGGGCAATAACATGTTCTATTCGAAACTCGTAACAGGAAACCTTCTGCAATTTCAATCGGCGAAATTTACCGTCGCCGAATTCTCAGTGGACAACGCTACTTTTTTTATCAGTCGCAGTGCGTTAGCACCCGGTTAATTCTCTTTTATCAGCCGCAGTGCGTTAGCACGCGGTTTATTCGGGCAAATGTTGGAACCGAAGGCTAGTGCCTTTCGGCTGATCATTACCTTTAGTTTTTGGCCTTTTTGGTGGAAAGGTGGCGCTGTCCAACGAGAACGATCGAAACAGACGCCGAAGAAAGCACATCACCAGTGCCTTCCTCAGAATTTTAAGACTGAAAACACGACTGATTCAAAGCGAATGCAATGCACAGCCGTAAACAGCTTAAAGGGGTGGGAAAGATTTAAATTTGGAAAGACTGAAGGGCGATTCGAATCCCGCGCCCATGCTGAAAAATACCGGAATGCGATGCGGCAAGTTCACGGTCTAGTAAGGGTAAAGCTTTTAGGCTTCGGACGATTGGAAATTCTTCAAGCCGAAAATTCTCGAATGCGTCCGCCCCAACGCGCCCATCCGACGGAGCCGGCAATGCACCGTGACAAGCACAATACCGACAATCGCAATCTTGATGACCGTCAGATTTTCGAGTCGGTGAGGGTTCGGAATCGCTGCGATGCGACTGGCAACACCCGCCACACCATTCGGAACTCGCAATGTCCCCAGCGCTATCCACACCCACCTCCCCACAACGGAAACACCGCAATGGGCAAGTCAGCAAGACAGCCGCCAAAATCCAAACGAGTAAAATGCGAATCATGAAGGCATTTTAGGCCCTTTTTGGCGGCGGGACAATCTCGTTTTATCCGCTAAATCACTTTTTGTTCCATTTTTCAACCATTACCTTGATTGGCAATTCACAGCAAAAACATGCAGATCGTATTAGGCTTTACGTCTAAAGGTCAAAGATTGAGTGGCCGCGTTTGCCAGAACGTGGATTTTCCGGAAAATTCTCCACGCTCTGGGGAGTGTAGCTACGGTTTAGAAACAAAGCCTAGTTCTCCCATCCAAACACACTGATGAACCAATCCTGAATCGGAATCGATCATTCCAGTAGACAAACGCAACTTCCGTCATCACTATCTCATCGTCGGTAACTTTAATTCCCACATCCGTCTATTTATCACTGAAATCTATCCAGCGAAAATCGCAGCCAACCAGCCACCGAACCAACCGCAGTCTCCCGATTGTACCCACCAAGTACTGCAGTCATTCAGACTGCCATTCGGGACCGCAAGCGTCTTGCCATCCGGGACCGCAGGCTCCCGCCTGCCAAACCTCTCCCACGTTCACCACTCAATATCTACTGCCCCATAAAACGCCCGCCTTCAACGCCGCCAACAAATTCCCGAAACAAAGTACTCCCATTCTCCAGTCTCGACCCACCAGATCCCAACCTCCCCGACCTCCAGCGCGTCAATACGGGATTATCCGCGCTAGCCGAGCTTTTTCCCGAAACCAACTTGTTGACTGAGTTTTAAAATTTATTTACACTGTAACCGAGGTTTTAGCCGTGTTTTATCCACTTATCACGCGCTAGCCGATGATAAT